>NZ_CP095749.1:4991137-9982274 GCF_029011865.1 Streptomyces yunnanensis | reverse complement strand
AGCCATCCGCTGCTGGGCGCGGCGGTGGGGTTGGCGGAGCGGGACGAGTATGTGTTCACCGGGCGGCTGTCGCGGCAGGCCCACCCCTGGCTGACGGATCATGCGGTGGCGGGAACGGTGTTGGTTCCCGGGACGGGGCTGCTGGAGCTGGCCCTGCACGCCGCCGAGCAGGTCGGGAGCAGCGGGGTCACGGAGCTCGCACTCGCCGCGCCGCTCGTGCTGCCCGAGCACGGTGGCGTACAGCTTCAGTTGACAGTTGGTTCAGCCGATGAGGGCGGGCAGCGCGGCATCGATGTGCACGCCCGGCTCGACCATACGGGCGAAGACGGGCCGTGGACGCTGCATGCACGCGGGGTGCTAACCAGCGAACTTCCAGACTCTGCGCCCCGCGCCCTGACGTCCTGGCCGCCGGCCGGGGCGACAGAGGTGGATCTGATCGGTGCGTACGAGCGCCTGGCGGAGAGGGGTTATGAGTACGGACCGGCCTTCCAGGGCCTACGGCGCGCCTGGAAGAGCACGGCCGGCGGCGCGGTGTTCGCCGAGGTCGCACTTGACGATGAACTCCACGCCGAGGCAGCCCTGTTCGGTGTCCACCCAGCCATGCTGGACGCCGCCCTGCACACGCTGCTGCCGGGCGTGGTGGAGGACGATGCGCCGGCGGTCCTGCCGTTCGCCTGGTCCGGGGTCCGTGTACATGCCGTGGGGGCGTCGGTACTGCGCGTCCGTCTGGCCAGGACCGGGGCCGAGTCGGTCGCCCTGGACATCGCCGATGCGACCGGCGCTCCCGTCGCCACCGTCGAATCGCTTGCCACCCGACCCCTTGCGCAGGACGCCCTCGCGGCCGCGGCGACGACCACGCTCGACGGGCTCTTTCATGTGGAGTGGCGGCCGGTACCGGCACCGTCCGAATCGCCCTCGTATTCGGATGCCTGGGCTGTCATCGGTCCTTGCACAGACCTTGAACCGGGGCGTCATTACGCCGATCTGGACGCACTGTCGCGGGCGGTGGACGACGGTGCGGACGCGCCACCGGTGGTGATCCTGGCACTGACCGAAGACGGACCGGTGAGCGGGGACGTACCCGAGCGAGCCCACGCCGCCCTCCACCACACCCTTCAGACACTGCAGACCTGGCTGGCCGACGACCGGTTCGCCGCCACCCGCCTGACCATCGTCACCCACCACGCCATCGCCATCAGCCCGGACGAGGACGTCACCGACCTGACCCACGCCGCCATCTGGGGCCTGATCCGCACCGCCCAAACCGAACACCCCGACCGCATCCACCTCATCGACACCGACCACACCACCGCCCTACCCACCGCCCTGGCCACCGCCCTGGCCCTGGACGAGCCACAACTCGCCCTCCGCAACAACCAGTTCCTCATCCCCCGCCTGGCCCGCGCCACCCCCGACCCCACCACCACACCCCCCGACTGGAGCGAGGGCACCATCCTGATCACCGGCGGCACCGGCACCCTCGGCAGCCACCTCGCCACCCACCTCGCCACCCACCACGGCGCCCAACACCTCCTCCTCACCAGCCGCCAAGGCCCCAACACCCCCGGCGCAGCAGAACTCCAAGAAGAACTACACCAGTTGGGAACCCAGACCACCATCGTGGCCTGCGACGCAGCCAACCGCGACGCCCTGGCCGCACTCCTGGACACCATCCCCACCGAACACCCCTCACCGCCGTCATCCACACCGCCGGCACCCTCGACGACGCCCCCCTCACCACCCTCACCCCCCACCAACTCCACACCGTCCTCAAACCCAAAATCGACGCAGCCTGGAACCTCCACCAACTCACCCAACACCACCCCCACCTCAAAACCTTCATCCTCTACTCCTCCCTCGCCGGCCTCCTCGGCACCCCCGCCCAAGCCAACTACGCCGCCGCCAACACCTTCCTCGACGCCCTCGCCCACCACCGCCACACCAACAACCAACCCGCCACCTCCTCGCCTGGGGCCTCTGGCAAGACACCAGCACCCTCACCCACCACCTCACCCACACCGACCACCAACGCCTCACCCGCACCGGAATCCAACCCCTCACCACCCACCACGCCCTCACCCTCTTCGACACCACACACACCACCCCCCACACAACCCTCGCCCTCACCCCCATCAACACCACCACCCTCCGACAACAACACAACCCCACCCCCCTCCTCCGCGACCTCACCCCCACCACCCGCCGCACCACAGCCCAACAGCAAGCCGGACCGTCACTGACCCAACGCCTGGCGAACCTTCCGACCACCGAACGGGACCGCCTACTGACCGATCTCGTCCGCACCCACACCGCCGCCGTCCTCGGACACCCCGACCACACCGCCATCGCAGCCGACCGCTCCTTCCAAGAACTCGGCTTCGACTCCCTCACCGCAGTCGAGTTCCGCAACCAACTCACCACCGCCACCGGCCTGCGACTACCCACCACCCTCGTCTTCGACCACCCCAACCCCACCGCCCTCGCCACCCACCTCGCCACCCAGATCTCGGGCGCCCCCGCCGGGACGGCCTCGGCGCCCGCTGCGGTCGCCGGCGTGGACGAGCCGATCGTCATCGTCGGCATGGCCTGCCGCTATCCCGGCGGCGTCACCTCGCCCGACGACCTGTGGCGCCTGGTGGCGGAAGGCAGGGACGCGATCGGCGAGTTCCCGACCAACCGCGGCTGGGACCTGGAAAGCCTCTACCACCCCGACCCCGAACACCCCGGCACCTCATACGCCCGCCACGGCGGCTTCCTCCACGACGCCGACCAATTCGACCCGGAGTTCTTCGGCATGTCCCCGAGGGAGGCAATGGCCACCGACCCGCAGCAGCGACTGCTGCTGGAGACCGCCTGGGAAACCTTCGAGAACGCCGGAATCACCACACCGCAGCTCCGCGGCAGCCGCACCGGAGTCTTCACCGGCGTCATGTACCACGACTACGCGCCACAGACGCACACCGTCCCTCAGGAGTTGGAGGGCTTTCTGGTCGGTGGTATCGCGGGCAGTGTCGCCTCGGGTCGGCTCTCGTACGTCTTCGGGCTGGAGGGCCCGGCCATCACCATCGACACCGCCTGCTCCTCCTCCCTCGTCGCCCTCCACATGGCCGCAGGCGCCCTCCGCACCGGCGAATGCGACCTCGCCCTCGCCGGCGGAGCAACCGTCATGGCCACCCCCCAGGCATTCATCGAGTTCTCCCGCCAGCGCGGACTGGCACCCGACGGCCACTGCAAACCCTTCGCCCAGGCCGCCGACGGCGCAACCTGGTCCGAAGGCGTGGGCCTCCTCCTCGTCGAACGCCTCTCCGACGCCCGCAAGAACAACCACCGCATCCTCGCCGTACTACGCGGCTCCGCCATCAACCAGGACGGCGCCAGCAACGGACTGACCGCCCCCAACGGCCCCTCCCAAGAACGCGTCATCCGCCAGGCACTGGCCAACGCAGGACTGGTGGCCACCGATATCGACGCCGTCGAGGCCCACGGCACCGGTACGCCCCTCGGGGACCCCATCGAAGCCCAGGCACTGCTGGCCACCTACGGCCAGGACCGACCCGCCAACCAGCCCCTCTACCTCGGCTCCCTCAAATCCAACATCGGCCACACCCAAGCCGCCGCAGGCATCGCCAGCGTCATCAAAATGGTGCAGGCGATACGCCATGGCGTATTGCCCAAGACCCTCCACGTCGATGAGCCCAGCCACCACGTCGACTGGGACGCAGGCGATCTCTCCCTGCTCACCGAGGCCCTCGCCTGGCCAGAGACAGACCGACCACGCCGCGCGGGTATCTCCTCCTTCGGTATCAGCGGCACCAACGCGCACCTCATCCTCGAACAAGCACCCGCAGAGGAGACAACGGCAACAGCCACCGAGGAGCCCGCGCCCGTTCCGGTGGTGCCGTGGGTGCTGTCCGGCAAGACCGACAAGGCTGTACGGGACCAGGCCGCACGACTGCTAAGCCGGGTCGAGAACGATCCCTCGCTCGACCCCATCGATATAGCCTTCACCCTCGCCACAAAGCGAACCGCCCTGGACCACCGCGCCGCCGTCATCGGACGCAACCGCGACGAACTCATCGCGAACCTGTGCGCCCTGGCGTCGGGCGAGCCGGTCGCGGGGGTGGTGCAGGGGGTCCCAACGGACGGCAAGCTCGCCTTTGCTTTCACGGGGCAAGGCGCGCAACGGGTCGGTATGGGCATGGAGCTGTACCACACCTACCCCGCCTACGCCGAAGCCTTCGACACCGTCTGCACCGCACTGGACCCCTACCTCGACCAACCCCTCCACCACACCATCACCACCGGCCACCAACTCCACAACACCGCCTACACCCAACCCGCCCTCTTCGCCCTCGAAGTCGCCCTCCACCACCTCCTCACCACCTTCAACATCCACCCCGACATCCTCGTCGGACACTCCATCGGCGAACTCACCGCCGCCCACATCGCCGGCATCCTCACCCTCCCCGACGCCGCCCGCCTCGTCACCGCCCGAGGCCACCTCATGCAAACCCTCCCCACCGGCGGCACCATGATCGCCATCCAAGCCACCGAAAACGACCTCACCCCCCACCTCACCGGCCACGAACACCACCTAAGCATCGCCGCCATCAACGACCCCACCTCACTCGTCATATCCGGCGACCACCACACCGCCCAACACATCGCCAAAACACTCCAACAACAAGGCCACAAAACCAAACGCCTCACCGTCTCCCACGCCTTCCACTCCCCCACATGGACCCCATCCTCAACCAATTCCACGCCATCACACAGGAACTCACCTACCACACCCCCACCATCCCCATCGTCTCCACCCTCACCGGCAACCTCACCACCAACGAACTCACCAACCCCCAATACTGGGTCGACCAACTCCGCAACACCGTCCGCTACGCCGACGCCCTCCACACCCTCACCCACCACGGCACCACCACCCTCCTCGAACTCGGCCCCGACACCACCCTCACCACCCACACCCGCAACACCAACCCCACCATCAACGCCCACCCCACCCTCCGCCACAACCACCCCGAACCCCACACCCTCACCACCACCCTCACCCAACTCCACACCACCGGCACCACCCCCAACTGGCACACCCTCCTCCCCCACACCCACCACACCGACCTCCCCACCTACCCCTTCCAACACAACCGCTACTGGTTCAACCACCCTGCAACCACGGGCAATGCAACAGGACTTGGGCTCAACCCCACAGACCACCCCTTGCTCGCCGCCACGGTGGCGCTGGCCGAGCGCGACGAGTACGTGTTCACCGGGCGGCTTTCCCTACACAGCCACCCCTGGCTGCTCGATCACGCGGTCGCGGGCACACATCTGATTCCCGGAACCGTCCTGCTGGAGCTGGCCCTACACGCGGCCGAGCAGGTCGGCGCCGGACAGGTCGAGGAGCTCACCCTCACCGCGCCACTGATGCTTCCCGAACGCGGGGGCCTTCACCTGCAGTTGACAGTCGGCGCCGAGGACGAAGCGGGGCGCCGCACCTTCGATATCCACGCCCGTCCCGAGACCGAGCGCGCGGATGCCGCATGGGTGCGGCACGGCGGTGGCACGCTCACCGCCAGGTCAGCGGCACCGGCCACCGTCCACACCGACTTCGCTTCCTGGCCGCCGAGCAATGCCACCGAGCTCGATCTCACCGGCGGCTACGAGCGCCTGGCCGACCAGGGTTACGAGTACGGTCCTGCCTTCCAGGGCCTGCGCCGCGCGTGGAAGCACAGCACCGAGAACACCGTGTACGCCGAGATCGGCCTCGACGGCGAATTGCACGCAGACCTCGACCGCTTCCACCTCCACCCGGCTCTGCTGGATGCCGCCTTCCACGCCCTCCTTCCGGGCATCGCGGACGACGACGTCGAAGCAGCTCTCCCCTTCGCCTGGTCAGGCATCGAAATTCAGGCCGGCGGCGCCTCTACCCTCCGCGCCCGCCTCACTCGTACGGGAACGGAGTCCGTCTCCCTCACCATCGCCGACGGCGCCGGGGCTCCGGTCGCCACCATCGACGCCGTCACCACCCGCCCGTTGTCCCTGGACACCCTGCGGGCTGCCGCCCCTGCCGTCCGCGACGGGCTCTTTCATGTGGAGTGGCGGCCGGTACCGGCACCGTCCGAATCGCCCTCGTATTCGGATGCCTGGGCTGTCATCGGTCCTTGCACAGACCTTGAACCGGGGCGTCATTACACCGATCTGGACGCACTGTCGCGGGCGGTGGACGACGGTGCGGACGCGCCACCGGTGGTGATCCTGGCACTGACCGAAGACGGACCGGTGAGCGGGGACGCACCCGAGCGAGCCCACGCCGCCCTCCACCACACCCTTCAGACACTGCAGACCTGGCTGGCCGACGACCGGTTCGCCGCCACCCGCCTGACCATCGTCACCCACCACGCCATCGCCACCAACCCCACCGAGGACGTCACCGACCTGACCCACGCCGCCATCTGGGGCCTGATCCGCACCGCCCAAACCGAACACCCCGACCGCATCCACCTCATCGACACCGACCACACCACCGCCCTACCCACCGCCCTGGCCACCGCCCTGGCCCTGGACGAGCCACAACTCGCCCTCCGCAACAACCAGTTCCTCATCCCCCGCCTGGCCCGCACCACCCCCGACCCCACCACCACACCCCCCGACTGGAGCGAGGGCACCATCCTGATCACCGGCGGCACCGGCACCCTCGGCAGCCACCTCGCCCGCCACCTCGCCACCCACCACGGCGCCCAACACCTCCTCCTCACCAGCCGCCAAGGCCCCAACACCCCCGGCGCAGCAGAACTCCAAGAAGAACTACACCAGTTGGGAACCCAGACCACCATCGTGGCCTGCGACGCAGCCAACCGCGACGCCCTGGCCGCACTCCTGGACACCATCCCCACCGAACACCCCCTCACCGCCGTCATCCACACCGCCGGCACCCTCGACGACGCCCCCCTCACCACCCTCACCCCCCACCAACTCCACACCGTCCTCAAACCCAAAATCGACGCAGCCTGGAACCTCCACCAACTCACCCAACACCACCCCCACCTCAAAACCTTCATCCTCTACTCCTCCCTCGCCGGCCTCCTCGGCACCCCCGCCCAAGCCAACTACGCCGCCGCCAACACCTTCCTCGACGCCCTCGCCCACCACCGCCACACCAACAACCAACCCGCCACCTCCCTCGCCTGGGGCCTCTGGCAAGACACCAGCACCCTCACCCACCACCTCACCCACACCGACCACCAACGCCTCACCCGCACCGGAATCCAACCCCTCACCACCCACCACGCCCTCACCCTCTTCGACACCACACACACCACCCCCCACACAACCCTCGCCCTCACCCCCATCAACACCACCACCCTCCACACACACAGACACAACCTCCCCGTCCTCCTCCACGGACTCGCGCCATCAGCCACCCGCCGCGCGACCACCCGACAGGAAATCGGTCGGTCGGCGACGGAACGACTGGCAGGGCTGGCACCTTCGGAGCGCGACAGTGCGCTGATCAGCCTCGTACGTACCCACGCCGCCAAGGTGCTCGGCCATGCGAACCCCGACGCCATCGCCACCGAACAGGCCTTTCGTGACCTGGGCTTCGACTCCCTCACCGCAGTCGAGTTCCGCAACGAGATCTCCACCGCCACCGGCCTGCGACTACCCACCACCCTCGTCTTCGACCACCCCAACCCCACCGCCCTCGCCACCCACCTCGCCACCCAGATCTCGGGCGCCCCCGCCGGGACGGCCTCGGCGCCCGCTGCGGTCGCCGGCGTGGACGAGCCGATCGTCATCGTCGGCATGGCCTGCCGCTATCCCGGCGGCGTCACCTCGCCCGACGACCTGTGGCGCCTGGTGGCGGAAGGCAGGGACGCGATCGGCGAGTTCCCGACCAACCGCGGCTGGGACCTGGAAAGCCTCTACCACCCCGACCCCGAACACCCCGGCACCTCATACGCCCGCCACGGCGGCTTCCTCCACGACGCCGACCAATTCGACCCGGAGTTCTTCGGCATGTCCCCGAGGGAGGCAATGGCCACCGACCCGCAGCAGCGACTGCTGCTGGAGACCGCCTGGGAAACCTTCGAGAACGCCGGAATCACCACACCGCAGCTCCGCGGCAGCCGCACCGGAGTCTTCACCGGCGTCATGTACCACGACTACGCCTCTCAGGTGCACAGCTTCCCGGAGGATCTGCAAGGTCTGCTGGCAAGCGGCAACGCGGGCAGTGTCGCCTCGGGTCGGCTCTCGTACGTCTTCGGGCTGGAGGGCCCGGCCATCACCATCGACACCGCCTGCTCCTCCTCCCTCGTCGCCCTCCACATGGCCGCAGGCGCCCTCCGCACCGGCGAATGCGACCTCGCCCTCGCCGGCGGAGCAACCGTCATGGCCACCCCCCAGGCATTCATCGAGTTCTCCCGCCAGCGCGGACTGGCACCCGACGGCCACTGCAAACCCTTCGCCCAGGCCGCCGACGGCGCAACCTGGTCCGAAGGCGTGGGCCTCCTCCTCGTCGAACGCCTCTCCGACGCCCGCAAGAACAACCACCGCATCCTCGCCGTACTACGCGGCTCCGCCATCAACCAGGACGGCGCCAGCAACGGACTGACCGCCCCCAACGGCCCCTCCCAAGAACGCGTCATCCGCCAAGCCCTCACCAACGCAGGACTCACCCCCACCGACATCGACGCCATCGAAGCCCACGGCACCGGCACCACACTCGGCGACCCCATCGAAGCCCAGGCACTACAAGCCACCTACGGCCACGACCGACCCACCGACCAACCCCTCTACCTCGGCTCCCTCAAATCCAACATCGGCCACACCCAAGCCGCCGCAGGCATCGCCAGCGTCATCAAAATGATCAAGGCCATGCACCACGGCACCCTCCCCCAAACCCTCCACATCGACGAACCCACCCACCACATCGACTGGGACACCACCCCCCTCACCCTCCTCACCGAAACCACCCCTGGCCCCACACCAACCACCCACGCCGCGCCGCCATCTCCGCCTTCGGCATCAGCGGCACCAACGCACACCTCATCCTCGAACAAGCACCCGCAGAGGAGACAACGGCAACAGCCACCGAGGAGCCCGCGCCCGTTCCGGTGGTGCCGTGGGTGCTGTCCGGCAAGACCGACAAGGCTGTACGGGACCAGGCCGCACGACTGCTAAGCCGGGTCGAGAACGATCCCTCGCTCGACCCCATCGATATAGCCTTCACCCTCGCCACAAAGCGAACCGCCCTGGACCACCGCGCCGCCGTCATCGGACGCAACCGCGACGAACTCATCGCGAACCTGTGCGCCCTGGCGTCGGGCGAGCCGGTCGCGGGGGTGGTGCAGGGGGTCCCAACGGACGGCAAGCTCGCCTTTGCTTTCACGGGGCAAGGCGCGCAACGGGTCGGTATGGGCATGGAGCTGTACCACACCTACCCCGCCTACGCCGAAGCCTTCGACACCGTCTGCACCGCACTGGACCCCTACCTCGACCAACCCCTCCACCACACCATCACCACCGGCCACCAACTCCACAACACCGCCTACACCCAACCCGCCCTCTTCGCCCTCGAAGTCGCCCTCCACCACCTCCTCACCACCTTCAACATCCACCCCGACATCCTCGTCGGACACTCCATCGGCGAACTCACCGCCGCCCACATCGCCGGCATCCTCACCCTCCCCGACGCCGCCCGCCTCGTCACCGCCCGAGGCCACCTCATGCAAACCCTCCCCACCGGCGGCACCATGATCGCCATCCAAGCCACCGAAAACGACCTCACCCCCCACCTCACCGGCCACGAACACCACCTAAGCATCGCCGCCATCAACGACCCCACCTCACTCGTCATATCCGGCGACCACCACACCGCCCAACACATCGCCAAAACACTCCAACAACAAGGCCACAAAACCAAACGCCTCACCGTCTCCCACGCCTTCCACTCCCCCCACATGGACCCCATCCTCAACCAATTCCACGCCATCACACAGGAACTCACCTACCACACCCCCACCATCCCCATCGTCTCCACCCTCACCGGCAACCTCACCACCAACGAACTCACCAACCCCCAATACTGGGTCGACCAACTCCGCAACACCGTCCGCTACGCCGACGCCCTCCACACCCTCACCCACCACGGCACCACCACCCTCCTCGAACTCGGCCCCGACACCACCCTCACCACCCACACCCGCAACACCAACCCCACCATCAACGCCCACCCCACCCTCCGCCACAACCACCCCGAACCCCACACCCTCACCACCACCCTCACCCAACTCCACACCACCGGCACCACCCCCAACTGGCACACCCTCCTCCCCCACACCCACCACACCGACCTCCCCACCTACCCCTTCCAACACAACCGCTACTGGCTGGAAGCCGGACAGCAAACAACCGATGCCGCCGCCATAGGACTCACCGACACCGGCCACCCCCTCCTCGGCACCGCCATCACCCTCGCCGAAACCAACGAAACCCTCTTCACCACCCGCCTCTCCCTCACCACCCACCCCTGGCTCACCCACCACACCCTGAGCAACACCACCACCCTCACCCCAGCAACCCTCACCGAACTCGCCATCCGCGCCGGCGACCACCACGGCGCCACCACCCTCGACCACCTCACCCTCCACACCCCCCTCACCCTCCCCCCACACCAAGCCATCCAACTCCAAGTCCGCATCACCACCCCCGACCACACCAACCACCACAACCTCACCATCCACACCCGACCCGACAACAACGACACACCCTGGACCTGCCACGCACACGCCCGACTCCTCACTGAGGAGTGCGGTGACTTCGACGTCGACGCCTGGATCGCAGCATCGACGCCGAGCGGTGACGGGAGCGGCGCGGTCATCGAGGCGGAGGTGCCCGTGGAGGACCTCGCCGAGTCACTTCAGGACGTGTCCCGGTTTGGGATTCATCCGGCCTTGCTGGACGCCGCCCTCCTCAACCACCCCTTCCTCCCCCGCGAAGGCACCCTCCTCCTCCCCACCGAATGGCACGGCGTACGCCTCCACGCCACCGGCGCCACCACCGCACACATCCGGCTGACCCGCACCGGCGACAACACCGCCACCGCCCTCCTCACCGACCAAACCGGACAACCCCTCCTCACCATCGACAACCTCACCTACCACGAAATCCCACACGAGCAACTGGTCCCCGCGGCCGGATGCGGTGGCGGCATGCAGCTCCCTGGTCCTCGGGGTCCGGTCCGCCGCACCGCAGCCACGACCGGCTCGGCAGCCGGAGCCATCGCCTCGCTCGCCGACCGCCTGTCCGGGCTGTCCCCGCAGGAGCAAGAGCAGTTGACCCTGCATCTGATCCGTACTGAGGTGGCATCCGTTCTGGGGTACCGGGACAGCGCCGCGATCGATCCGGACCGGGCCTTTCAGGAGCTGGGCTTCGACTCGCTCCTGGCGGTCGAGCTGCGTAACCGGCTCAATGCGATGGCCGGTGTGCCGCTGCCCGCAACGGTGATCTTCGAGCATCCGACCCCCGCCGCACTCGCTGGTGCGCTGCTGGCGCGTGTGGTCCCCGAGAGTTCGGCAAGGCCGCCGCTGATCGCTGGACTGGAGCAGCTGGAGGCGTCCTTGACGGATCTGACCGCTGGTTCGTGGGACGAGCTGGGTCTTGACCACAGTGCGATCAGCGTGCGTCTGCAAACCCTGCTGGCGAAGGTACGAGAGGCAGCTGACGCGGCGGATGGGCCGGCGCGGGCCACCGGTGCGGCCGGTGCGGCCGGTGCGATCGAATCGGCCACGGCGGAGGAGATCTTTGCTCTGATCGACTCCGAGCTCGGCCCGCCGCAGTGATCACCACGGCGCCCGCCCGTGCATTCATTCCGACCGCCTAGGAAGGCCGAGGCTTCGCATGTCCCACACCACGTCCGAGACCGCGTCCAACGCCGAGTCCACCAACGAAGAGAGCACCAACGAAGAGAAGCTGCTTGCCTACCTCAAGCGGGTCACCGCCGACCTGCAGAAGACTCGACAGCGGGTAGCGGAGCTGGAGTCCGGCAGCGAGGCACCGATCGCGATCGTGGGGATGGCCTGCCGCTATCCAGGCGGTGTGTCCTCGCCCGATGAGCTGTGGCAGATGGTTCTGCACGGCACCGACGGCATCGAGCCGATTCCCACCGACCGCGGCTGGGATATCGAGCGGATCTACGACCCGGACCCCGACAAGCCTGGTACCGCCTACACCCGCGAAGGCGGGTTCGTCAGCGGTGCGACGCACTTCGATGCCGCGTTCTTCGGTATCTCGCCGCGCGAGGCGCTGGCCATGGACCCGCAGCACCGGCTTCTTCTGGAGGCTGCCTGGGAGACCTTCGAGAACGCCGGTATCGACCCGGCATCCTTGAAGGGCAGCCGGACCGGTGTGTTCACCGGGCTGGTGGAACAGAGCTATCTCGGCCTCAACGGTCCCGAGGAGCTGGAGGGCTATCTCATGACGAGCAAGCTCAGCAGCGTCGCCTCGGGCCGGGTGTCGTACTTCTTCGGGTTCGAAGGCCCCGCGGTCTCCCTGGACACGGCGTGCTCGTCCTCGCTGGTCTCACTGCACCTTGCCGTCCAGTCGCTGCGCCGGGGTGAATCGGACCTCGCCCTGGCCGGCGGCGTCTCGGTGTGGGGGTCGCAGGGTGGCATGGTCGACTTCTCGCGGCAGCGCGGGCTGGCGCCCGACGGACGCTGCAAGTCCTTCGCCGCGGCGGCAGACGGCACCAGTTGGTCCGAGGGGGTGGGCCTGCTTCTGGTCGAGCGGCTCGCGGATGCGCGTAAGAACGGCCATCAGGTGCTGGCCGTCGTGCGGGGCACGGCGGTCAATCAGGATGGTGCATCCAACGGCCTGACGGCGCCCAGCGGCCCATCCCAGGAACGCGTCATCCGCGAGGCGCTGGCCGGCGCGCGTCTCACGTCGGCCGACGTGGACGCCGTCGAGGCCCACGGCACGGGAACGCGGCTTGGCGACCCGATCGAGGCGCGGGCGCTGTTGGCCACCTACGGCCAGGGCCGACCCGCCGACCGACCGCTGTATCTGGGGTCGTTCAAGTCGAACATCGGCCACTCCGTCGCCGCTGCTGGTGTCGGAGGTGTGATCAAGATGGTCCAGGCCATACGGCACGGGGTACTGCCCAAGACCCTCCATGTCGATGAGCCAACGCCCTTTGTGGACTGGGAGGCAGGGGCGGTCGCGTTGCTGACCGACGCAAGGCCCTGGCCGGATACCGGGCGGGCACGGCGCGCGGGGGTCTCGTCGTTCGGAGTGAGCGGCACCAACGCGCATGTGATCCTTGAGGAGGCGCCGGCCGCGGACACCGAGCCGGCCGCCGGCGAACCGGTAGCGCCGCACACCCTGCCGTGGGTGCTGTCCGCCAAGTCCGCCACGGCACTGCGGAACCAGGCGGGACGTCTGTTGCGTCGGGTCGAGTCCGATCCCGCACTCGACTCCGTCGATATGGCATTCACCCTGGCCGGACGCTCGGCTCTCGATCATCGCGCAGTCGTGATAGGCCGCGACCGGGAAGAACTCACCGCAGGTCTGCGGGCGCTGGCCAACGACACACCAGCCCCCAACCTCGTCGCGTCCGCCACGGGCACCGGCAGCCGAGCCGGGCAGCGGGTGGTCTTCGTCTTCCCCGGACAGGGCTCCCAGTGGACCGGCATGGCCACCGAACTCCTCGACACCA
This sequence comes from Streptomyces yunnanensis, assembly GCF_029011865.1. Classification (NCBI taxonomy): domain Bacteria; kingdom Bacillati; phylum Actinomycetota; class Actinomycetes; order Kitasatosporales; family Streptomycetaceae; genus Streptomyces; species Streptomyces yunnanensis. Next base: position 9,968,551 of record NZ_CP095749.1, on the reverse strand, counting down.
CACCCCTCTTCGCACAACACCTGGAGGAATGCGCAGACGCCCTGGCCGAGTTCACCGACTGGGAGGGCTGGAGCCTTCAGGACGTGTTGCGGCAGACACCCGGAGCCCCGGATCTGGACCGCGTCGACGTCGTCCAGCCCGCCCTCTTCGCCGTGATGGTCTCCCTAACGCGCCTGTGGCAGGCACACGGCATCACACCGGCCGCCGTCATCGGCGCCTCACAGGGCGAGATCGCCGCCGCCCACATCGCCGGCGCACTCACACTGCGCGACGCCGCCCGCATCGTCACCCGCCGAGCCCAGATCCTGCGCACCCTCACCGGGCGCGGCGGCATGGCCTCCCTGACGCTGCCCGCCGACCGGACCGCCGACCTCATCGCGTCCTGGGGCCAACAGCTGTCCATCGCCGCCCATAACGGCCCCACCACCACTGTCGTCTCCGGCGATGCCCGAGCACTCGACGAGTTCCTCGCCCACTGCGCCACGCATCACGTCCACGCTCGCCGCATCCCCGTCGACTACGCCTCCCATTCTGCTCAAGTCGAGGACCTGCGCGCAGAACTGGCACAGGCGCTCTCGGGCATCGTCCCCCTGGCCGCCCACATCCCGTTCTACTCGACGGTGAGCGCCGCACCGGCTGACGGCACCGCCCTCGATCCCGTCTACTGGTACGACAACCTTCGCCACCCCGTTCGGTTCCAGGAAACCGTCGCCGCGCTCCTCGCCGACGGCGACGCACTCTTCGTCGAAGTCTCCCCCCACCCCGTCATGACCGTCGGCATCGAGCAGACCGCCGAAGCCCACAACGCTCCCCGCACGCAAGCCCTGCCCACCCTCCGCCGCAACGAAGGCGGCCCCCACCACTACCTCGCCTCCGTCGCGCGCGCCTGGACCCATGACGCCTCCGTCAACTGGGCCGCGCTCTTCGAGAACACCGGCGCCCACCGCGTAGATCTCCCCACCTACGCCTTCCAACACAACCGCTACTGGCTGGAAGCCGGACAGCAAACAACCGATGCCGCCGCCATAGGACTCACCGACACCGGCCACCCCCTCCTCGGCACCGCCATCACCCTCGCCGAAACCAACGAAACCCTCTTCACCACCCGCCTCTCCCTCACCACCCACCCCTGGCTCACCCACCACACCCTGAGCAACACCACCACCCTCACCCCAGCAACCCTCACCGAACTCGCCATCCGCGCCGGCGACCACCACGGCGCCACCACCCTCGACCACCTCACCCTCCACACCCCCCTCACCCTCCCCCCACACCAAGCCATCCAACTCCAAGTCCGCATCACCACCCCCGACCACACCAACCACCACAACCTCACCATCCACACCCGACCCGACAACAACGACACACCCTGGACCTGCCACGCACACGCCCGACTCTCCTTTTCCGTTCCCGGGGTTGTGCCCGCGCTCGGCCAGTGGCCGCCACAGGGGGCCGAGGACACCGACCTCGAACGGACCGTGTGGCAGCAGGGAGACGATCTCTTCTCCGAGGTCCGGCTGAGCGAGAAACAGATCGGCCGCTCCGGTGACTTCGGGATTCATCCGGCCTTGCTGGACGCCGCCCTCCTCAACCACCCCTTCCTCCCCCGCGAAGGCACCCTCCTCCTCCCCACCGAATGGCACGGCGTACGCCTCCACGCCACCGGCGCCACCACCGCACACATCCGACTGACCCGCACCGGCCACAACACCGCCACCGCCCTCCTCACCGACCAAACCGGACAACCCCTCCTCACCATCGACAACCTCACCTACCACGAAATCCCACACGAGCAACTGGCCGGGGGGTGGGAAGCCACACCGGACGCGCTCTTCCAGCTCGACTGGACGCCGGTGGCCGTGCCGCGGCCGGCCGAGGCGGCGGCGTGGGGCGTGCTGGGAGCAGACGTACCGGGTCTGTTCGGAGCGGCGGAGCGCTTCGCGGATGTGCCGGCGGTGGCCCGTGCCGTGGAGTCCGGCGCTCGACTGGCAGCTGTAGTTGTTCCGTTCGCCGACACGGACGAGGTCGTTGACGCTGATGTGGACGACATGGCGGCCGCTGCCCACCGCACCACCCGGCGCGCGCTCGCTCTCGTCCAGGCCTGGCTGGCCGACGAACGTCTCGTCGACACCCCGTTGATCGTCCTCACCCAAGGAGCCGTGAGTACCTCCGACGGCGCCGAAGACCTGGCCCCAGCCCGAGCCGCCCTGTGGGGCCTGCTGCGCTCGGCGCAGTCGGAGCACCCCGGCCGGCTCACCCTCGCCGACCTCGACTCCGCCACGCCGCACCCGCTGGAAGCTCTCCAAGCCCTCCTGATCTGCGGCGAACCCCAGGCAGCCATCCGCGAGGGCCGCCTCTTCCTCCCTCGCCTCCAGCGGGTCCAGACGGCCCGGGCCGCCCGCCGTCCCGCTCCCTGGAACCCGGAGGGGACGACTCTGATCACCGGTGGTACCGGTACGCTCGGTGCTCTCTTCGCGCGCCATCTGATTGCCGAACACGGCATCAAACGGCTGCTGCTCACCAGCCGCCGCGGTCTCAAGGCCGAAGGTGCCGACCAACTCGTCGCGGAACTGTCCGGATTGGGGGCTGAGGTCACCGTTGTCGCGGCCGACGCCGCCGACCGGGCCGCGCTCCGGGCTGCCCTGGACGTCATTCCGGACGAGCACCCGCTCACCGGTGTCGTCCACACCGCCGGTGTTCTGGACGACGGCCTGTTCAACGCCCTCACTCCCGAGCGCCTCGAAGCCGTGCTGCGCCCGAAGGTCGACGGGGCCTGGAACCTCCACGACCTCACCCGCGACCAGCAGCACCTCACAGCGTTCGTCCTCTTCTCCTCCATCGCGGGCACCATCGGCGGCCCGGGCCAGTCCAACTACGCCGCTGCCAATGTCTTCATGGACGCCCTGGCCCAGCACCGCCGGGCCAACGGCCTGTCCGCCACCTCCGTCGCCTGGGGACTGTGGGAACAGATCTCGGGAATGACCGGGCAACTGGACGAGACCGATCTCAAGCGCATGGCCCGCGCCGGGTTCAAACCGGTCGGGATCCAGGACGGCCCGGCCATGCTCGACAGCGCGCTTCAGCTGGACCGGGCAGCCGTGGTGGCCAACCCGCTGGACATCGCGGCCATGCGACGTCAGCCGGGAAAGCCGCTCACCGTGCTGGGTGCCCTGGTGCGTACACCGTTCCGTGGCAAGGCGCGCAACACCGGCACCGGTGGGGGCACGCTCGCCGAGCAGTTGGCCGTGCTGGCCCCGGAAGACCGGCTCGCGTTCCTGGTCCGCCGGCTGCTCGCGGAGGTCGCCGAGGTGCTTGGCCACACCGACGCCGGGCGCATCGACGCCGAGCAATCCTTCACCGCTCTCGGGTTCGACTCCCTCACCTCGGTCGAGCTGCGCAACCGCATCAACGAGTTCGCCGCAACCAAGCTGCGGGCCACGGTGGTCTTCGACTACCCCACCCCGGCCGCGCTGGCCCATTTCCTGCTGACCCAGGTGGTGGCTGAGCAGGAGACCGCTGATTCCCGTACGCAGACGGATCATGCCGCCGCGCCGGCGGTGGACTTCGCCGCGGACATCCGTCTCGACGCCGACATCCAGCCCGCCCCCGAGGTCGCGCACACCGTCCACGAACCGCAGGAGATCCTGCTCACCGGCGCGACCGGCTTCCTCGGGGCGTTCATGCTGCGTGACCTGATGCGTACCACCCGAGGACGCGTCCACTGCCTGGTACGGGCCGAGGACGGGGCCCGGGCATGGGAGCGACTGCGTGCCAATCTGGAGTGGTACCGCGTCTGGGACGAGGTGAATCCCGAGCGGATCACGGTGCACTCAGGCGACCTGACGCAGAATCACCTTGGGCTGGACGAAGTCGATTTCGACGAGTTGGCACGCCGTGTCGACGTCGTCTACCACTGCGGGGCCGCCGTGCACTGGCTGCGCCCCTACTCGGATCTCAAGGCGGCCAACGTCCTGGGCACACAGGAGATTCTGCGGTTGGCCGCCCGGCACCGCACCGTCCCGGTCCACCACGTGTCCACCGCCGGGGTCTTCGCCGGCGGCGGAGACGGTCACGCACCGCTGCGCACCGACGCCCCGACGGGCCCCGGCGAGGCACTGCCCAGTGGGTATGTGCAGAGCAAGTGGGTGGCGGAGCAGGTCATCGAGCTGGCCAGGGATCGCGGCCTGCCGGTGTCTGTCTACCGGGTCCATGTGATCTCCGGCGACCAGATCAACGGTGCCTGCCAGACACAGGACTTCGTCTGGCTGAGCCTTAAGGGCATGGTGCAGGCGGGCGCCGTTCCCGCGACCGGTGGTGGGCGGTTCCACCTGCTCCCGGTCGACTACACCAGCGCGGCCATCATCGGCCTTTCCCGGCAGGAAGAGAGCGCGGGCCGGACGTTCCATCTGTTCAACCAGAACGCACTGAGCCTGGCCACCTGTGTTGAATATCTCCGCTCGCTCGGCTACCCCTTGGCCGAGAAGGAATTGGGAGAGTGGAGCGCATGCATACGCGGTGACCACGACAACGCGGTGACCCCACTGCTCGACGCCTTCGAGTACATGGTCACGGAAACGGATTCCTTCTACCCGCCCATCGACACCAGCGAGACCGATGCCGCCTTGCTGGACAGCGGTATCCAGTGCCCGCCGGTGACTGAAGAACTCTTCGCGAAATACATAGAGTTCTTTGTGGCCGCCGGACATTTTCCGCCCGCGGGAGGGCGCGTCGGGCGCTGACCACGTCAGCGAAGGAGAGTCTTTACCGCAGGCCGCGTCCCGGTCTAGTCTCTCGTCATCTCCTTTCAGGATCCCAGCGCCGCGTGGGGGCCGGTGAATTCGGCGGCAGTTCTCAGCGGTTTCGCTGCCCTGAGAACGCCGACCGGACCGGAACGGGAGCATACGCCGTGCGATTCAACCTTCTTGGCCCGTTCGAAATCAGGACCGATGACGGGAGAACGTATGCGCCCAAGGCACCGAAGATCTCTCAGCTGCTGGCCCTGTTGGCGCTCAGGCCCCGCGAGGCGGTAGCGGTGGATGTACTGGCCCGAGAGCTGTGGGGCCAGAGCCCTCCGGGCAGCGCGCTGCGAACGCTGCAGACGCACGTCTACCACGCGCGCAAGATGCTGGCCGGGGAGCGAGTCACCGAACCGGGCCGGGACCTGCTGCTCACCGAGGCGCCCGGCTACCGGCTCCAGGTGGACGACACCGAAGTGGATGCCTTGACGATGGAAGGGCTGGTCCAGCGGGCGCAGCGGGAGTTCGCGGCCAGGGCGTGGGAGCGAGCGGCCGACCTGGTGGAGCGGGCACTGGAGTTGTGGCGCGGCCCGACGCTGAGCAACGTCCCGGTCGGCGGTGTGCTGCTGGGCCGGCTCGGGTGGTTGGAGGAACTGCGGATCCGTGTACTGGAGCTGCGGATCGATATCGCCGGTCAGCTCGGCCGGCATAAGGAGCACCTGCCGGAGCTGCGGACGCTGGTGGCCGACTATCCGCTTCACGAGTGGTTCCACGGCCAGCTGATCACGGCGCTGTACCGTTCGGGCCGCCGTATCGAGGCGCTGCAGGCGTATCAGAATCTCCATGCCATCCTCCAGCGCGAGTTGGGCGTTGAGCCCCCGGCCCATCTCCAACGACTGCGGGCCGACATTCTGGACCGGGCCGGCAGCGATCCGGCTCTGCTGTGGGACCGGTCCGGCGGTGCCCCCGCCCGCCCGGAGAGGTGCCGACTGATGACGTCGACGACGACCGGCACAGGCGGGTGACGCCCGCAGTCGGACGGCGCACAGCGACGTGGCCGGCACCGGATTGCGGTGTCGGCCAGGCTGGTTGGCGAACGTCGCTCTTGTCTCAGTGGGCAGCCAAGCCGTCCAGCTGCGGAAGGATGTGGTCCAGGCGCTCCCGTTTGGTGCGCAGATAGCGGAGGTTCTCCTTGTGCGGGGTCGCCAGCAGTGGGACCCGTTCGGCGATTGTGATGCCGTTTCCCTCCAGCGCTTCCTGCTTTCGCGGGTTGTTCGACATCAGGCGGACGGAGCGCACGTTGAGGTCGTGGAGAACCTCGGCGGCCACGCTGAAATCGCGAGCGTCCACAGGGAGCCCGAGTGCCAGATTCGCCTCGACGGTATCGAGGCCCTCGGACTGTAGTTTCATCGCCTTGAGCTTGGCCAGCAGGCCGATGCCGCGCCCTTCGTGGCCCCGGATGTAGAGAAGGATTCCGCGCCCTTCGGCGACAATGGCCTGAAGCGCGGCGGAAAGCTGATCGCCGCATTCACAGTGCCGGGAAGCGAAGGCGTCTCCGGTAAGGCATTCCGAATGGACCCGGGTCAGCATCGCATGCTCTTGGATTTCGCCGTGGACCAGGGCTATCTGCTCCTGCCCGGTGCTGCGGTCCAGATAGCCGACGGCGACGAATTCGCCGTACTCGGTGGGCATCCGGACATCCACCACCCGCTCGATCCCGGATATCCGCGAAACACCGTTTAATGCGAGAGCTTGGTCTGCCATGCGCTTGATCGTACCCGCGCGGTTGATCATTCGCCCGTTCCGCCCAGGCGGAGCCGGGGCAAGCCGAGTTGGGAACGGCTGGATTGCCACAACCATATGGTGTCGCGCCCGAACGACCACACCAGCAGGGCCAGGGACAGACCAACCACGGCTGCCCCAAACGGATTCGGCAGGAGTGTGGAAGCGGCGAGGACGAGGGCGATCCCCTGGGCAGCAGCCACGGCCTTACGGGCGAAACTCGGCGGCAGCGGCGCCTGCATCCACGGCAGAGTCAGCTCCAAGGCGGCGAAGGCGTACCGCATCGCGCCGATGGCCAACACCCACACGCCGTAGAAGGTGGAGACGAAGACACTGAGCACGAGGATGAGCAGCGCATCGATCTCCATGTCGAAACGCGCTCCCACAGCCGAGGCCGTCTCGGTCCGCCGGGCGACCTTGCCGTCGACCGCGTCGAGGACCAAGGCGGGTACCGACAGGGCCACGAGAGCGAGGGGTGCCGAGTGCGGACCGGAGTCGGCCACCAGCGCCAGTACGCCGCCGATGAGCGTGGCCCGCGCCACGGTCACGCGGTCGGCCGGCCCCAAGGAAAGTGCCCCGGACCTGCGCAGGGCGCGTATGAGGACCGCCCAGACGGTGACGGCCGCGGCCGTTCCGGCCAGCCATCCCACCGCGCCCAGGCCGACGGTGGACCCCAGCAGCGCCAGGAGGGCGAGCTGGGCGGCCGTTCCGGTGAGCGCCTGCCGGATCAACGCGTCCGGGCGGCGGCCGTCTTGCGTGATCAACATGTCTCCTGTCGGAGTGTGGCGGAGTTCGAAGGAGCTGCTTACGGTACTTGTCGCCATGGCGATACGACGTGTCGTGAGTTGTCGGCCCATTGTTGTTCTGGAGGATGCCGATGGAGTGCGCAGTCCGCGCCTACTGGCTCCGTTCCCCCGGTCTCGGCGAGATCCGCCCGGGGTCCGTACCCGCGCCCGATGAGGGAAATGTACTGGTCCGTACGCTGTATTCGGGCATCAGCCGAGGAACCGAAACCCTGGTCTTCGACGGCAGGGTTCCCGCGAGCCAGCGGGCTTCGATGCGGGCACCTTTTCAGGAGGGGGAGTTTCCCGGGCCCGTGAAATACGGCTATCTCAATGTGGGGGTGGTCGAAGAGGGCTGTGGAGAAGACGCCTTGGCGCTGCTGGGGCGTACGGTCTTCTGTCTCTATCCGCACCAGACCCGGTATGTGGTCCCGGCGAGTGCGGTGACACCTGTGCCGGATGGCGTGCCGCCTCAGCGGGCCGTGCTCGCCGGGACGGTGGAGACCGCGGTGAACGCGCTGTGGGACGCGGCACCGCTGGTCGGTGACCGGATCGCGGTGGTCGGCGCGGGGATGGTCGGCTGCTGCGTGGCTGCCCTGCTCGGCCGTTTCCCGGGCGTGCGGCTGCAGTTGGTCGATGCCGATCCCACACGGGCCGCCGTCGCCCGGGCGCTCGGAGTGGACTTCGCGCTTCCCGAAGGGGCCAACGGGGAGTGCGACCTGGTCGTGCACGCCAGCGCGTCCGAGGCCGGGCTCGTCCGCTGCCTTGAACTGCTCGCCCCGGAAGGCGAGGTCATCGAGCTGAGCTGGTATGGAGACCGCCGGGTCAGTGTGCCGCTGGGCGCGGCCTTCCACTCCCGCCGACTGGTGCTGCGCAGCAGCCAGGTGGGTGCGGTTCCGGCTGGCCGGCGGGTCCGCCGCGGCTTCACGGACCGGATGTCACTGGCCCTGCACCTGCTGAGCGACCCTGTGTTCGACGCCCTGTTCACTGGTGAATCCGACTTCGAGGAGCTTCCCCGTGTAATGCCCCGCATCGCCAACGGCGAGATCTCTGCCCTGTGTCATCGCATCACCTACGGCCGCACCTGTGACGAACAGACGGCTGCGGTCCCTGGCTCCGGAGAGTGACCTTGTTCAGCATTACCGTCCGCGATCACATGATGGTCGCGCACAGCTTCCGCGGCGAGATCTTCGGACCCGCGCAGCGGCTGCACGGCGCGACCTTTGTGGTGGACGTGACCTTCCGCCGCGCCGAACTGGACGTCGACAACGTCGTCGTCGACATCGGGCGGGCCGGCGTCGAGTTGGGCTCTGTGCTCGGCGAGCTCAACTACCGCAATCTCGACGACGCCCCCGCCTTCGCCGAGGTCAACACCACCACGGAGTTCCTGGCCAAGGCCGTCGCCGACCGGATCGCCGACCGGGTACGGGCCGGTGCCCTGGGGAAGGGCGCGCTCGGCCTGGACTCGATAGCCGTGACGCTGCACGAGTCGCATATCGCCTGGGCGTCCTACGAGCGGCCGCTGTGAGCTGGGACGTGGGCCACGCGGCGGCATCCGCCCCCACCGTGCACATGGTCCTGCCCGCCGGCGTGGACGACCCGGCTGCTCCCAGTGGCGGCAACGTCTACGACCGCCGCGTCTGCCAGGAGCTGCCCTCGGCGGGCTGGTCGGTGCACGAGGTGCCGGTCCGGGGCCGCTGGCCGCGGGCCGGCACGGCGGCGGGCGCCGAACTGGCGGAGGCGCTGGCGAAGTTGCCCGACGGTGCCGTCGTGCTGATGGACGGCCTGGTGGCCTGTGGCGTGCCCGAGATCGTCGTGCCACAGGTCCGGCGGCTGCGCCTGGCGGTGCTGGTGCACCTCCCGCTGGCCGACGAAACAGGGCTGGCGCCCGGCGTGGCCGCGGAGCTGGAGCGGCGGGAGGGAGAGACACTGCGCGCCGCGAGCGCGGTCGTCGCGACCAGCCCGTGGGCCGCAAGACAGTTGACGGACCGTCACTGGCTTGATCCGAACCGGGTGTACTACGCCGCGCCGGGCATCGACCCCGCCCCACCCGCCCGCGGCAGCCACGGCACTCCGCAGCTGTTGTGCGTAGCCGCCCTGATCCCCCGCAAGGGGCAGGATCTGCTGGTCGATGCGCTGGCGGCGGTCGCCGGACTTCCGTGGCGCTGCGAGCTGGTGGGAGCGGGGGACCGGGACCCGGTGTACACGGGGCGGTTGCGTGAACGCATCGGGGAGTTGGGGCTGACCGGTCGGGTGCGGCTGGGGGGAGTGCGCACCGGCGAGCGGCTCGCGGGCAGCTACGCCGCCGCGGACCTGTTGGTGCTGCCGTCTCGTGCTGAGACGTACGGGATGGTGGTGACCGAGGCGCTGGCCCGCGCGGTACCCGTACTGGCCTCGGCGGTGGACGCAGTGCCCGACACACTGGGGCGGGCCTGCGACGGGAGTGTGCCGGGCCTGCTGGTGCCGCCACAGGATGCGCGCGCGCTCGCCACGGCGCTGCGCCGTTGGCTCACCGATCCGGTGTTGCGTCGTCAGCTGGCGGCCTCGGCACTACGGCGACGAACCGCGCTGGATGGCTGGCAGGGAACGTCCCGCCGGCTGGCCGAGGTGCTCAGCCGCCTCGGCCGCGAGCCCCGGAGGGCCTGATGACCACTGCCGATTCGAACCTGGCCGGCACCCCCGGCTCCCCCCGTTTCGCCTCCCAGTGGCTGACGCTGCGCGAACCGGCCGACGCCGCGGCCCGCGCCCCTGAGCTGCTCGGCCCGCTGCGCGCGTATCTGGACCGCGTGCGCCGGCCAGGCGAGGTGCCTGCCTTCCGCGATCTGGGCTGTGGCACCGGGTCGATGGGGCGTTGGCTGGCCGCACGGCTCGGCGGCCCGCAGCGCTGGATCATGTGTGATCGCGACCCGGCTCTGCTGGCCCGCGTCGGTGCGCGGATGCCACGCCGCAGTGCGGACGGCGGCCGTGTCGAAGTGACCACCGAACAGCGGGACATCACCCGGCTGAGCTCGGGTGACCTGGCGGGTACGGCGCTGGTGTGCGGGTCGGCTCTGCTGGACCTGCTCACCGAGGACGAGGTGCACCGACTCGCCTCGGCCTGTGCCGAGGCTGCCTGCCCGGTGCTGCTGGCGCTGTCCGTCGTGGGCGAGGTCGTACTGGAGCCCGCCGACCCGTTGGACGCCGAATTCACCGCCGCCTTCAACGCCCACCAGCGCCGCAACGACGGTGGGCGACGGCTGCTCGGACCGGACGCCGTCGACGTGGCGGCGGCTGCCTTCGAGCGGCACGGTGCGCGGGTGCACACCCGTGTGAGCCCGTGGCGGCTGGGGGCGGACCAGGCAGGTCTGGCCGAACAGTGGCTGCTCGGCTGGGTCGCGGCGGCCTGCGCGCAGCGCCCGGCCCTGGCCCGGTGCAGCGAGCGCTATGTCAGCCGACGGCTTGTCCAGTGCCGGTCCGGTGCGCTGCGGGTCACCGTCGGGCACCGTGATCTGCTCGCGCTCCCGTGCTCCTTGGGGAGCGTGACCTTGTGACCCGCACGCTGTGGGGGCGGTTGCGGATACCGGCCGTCCTCGGTCTCCTCGTGGCCGTGGCGTACGAAGTGGGCAGCACGCAGTTCCTGAAGGTGCTGGCCCACATCGACGTCCTGGTCGTCGTGGCCACGTTCGCGGTCAGTGTGCCGACCACTGTGTGCGCTGCCTGGCGGTGGTGTCTGGTGGCCCGGCGGCTGGGGCTCGAACTGTCGCTGGGGACGGCGGTGGCGGACTACTACCGGTCGCTGTTCCTCAACGCCGTACTGCCCGGAGGCGTGCTCGGCGATGTGTACCGCGGGATGCGACACGGCAAGGAATCCGGGGCGCTGGGCCATGGTGTGCGGGCCGTGGTCCTGGAACGCTGCGCGGGCCAGATGGTGCTGGTGACCGCCGGGCTGCTGGCGCTGGTGGCTGGACCGTCTCTGCCGGCGGTTGTCGGCGCGGCAGGGGTCCCGCTGTCGGTGACCGCGGCCGTGCTGGGTGTGTCGGCCGGAGCTCTCGCGCTGGTGCTGTGGCGGGGGTGGGGTGCGGCGCGGTGGCGACGGGCGCTGGCCGTGGTGCTGGCGGAGGTGCGTGTGGGGTTGTTCGGCCGCGACGTCCTGCCGGGCGTGCTGGTGCTGTCCGTGCTGACGCTGACTGGTCATCTGGGGCTGTTCGTCATGGCCGCGCGGGTGGCGGGGGTCACGGCGTCCGTAGCGACGCTGGTGCCGCTGCTGCTGTTCGCTCTGATGGCGATGGCGCTGCCGGTGGGTCTGGGCGGATGGGGACCGCGGGAGGGCGCGTGCGCGCTGGTGTTCGGCGCTGCCGGGCTGGGGGCCCGGCAGGGCCTGGCCGCCTCCGTGGTGTACGGGGTGCTCGCGCTCGTCTCAAGCCTGCCTGGCGCCGGGGTGCTGGCCGTCCGTTCCCTGGCCGGGCGTCGCACGGGTTCTCAGATCCAGTTCGAAGAGGGTGTCCTCACCGAGCGCGAAGGTGCGGACCGAGGGGCGTAGCGCCCCGTCCATACGGTCGGGGCCGGAGAAGCGCAGACCGGGCACGCCGTCCCCGAGCAGGACGGGGGCGATCGTGACGTAGAGCCGGTCCAGGGCGCGGGCGTGTAGGAAGCGGGAGACGGTCACGCCGCCGCCCTCGACCAGGATCCGGCTCAGCCCGCGTGCGGCGAGCGCGGCCAGCACCTTGTGTGGTGCGAACCCTCCTTCGCCGCAGGGCACCCGCAGGACGTCCGGGCTCGCACTGCTCGCCTTCTGGTCGTCCTCCGGGCCATCCCGGCCGATCACACGCAGTGTCCGGCCACGGCCATCGGTGAACAGTTGTGCGCCCGGTGCCCGGTGCAGTGCGCGGCCCCGTGGATCGAGGACGACCCGTACGGGGTTGCGGCCAGGGCAGGCGCGCACGGTCAGCTGCGGGTCATCGGACACGACTGTACCGGTGCCCACGATGACAGCGTCGGCCAGGGCGCGCAGTCGGTGCAGGTGCAGGCGGTCCTGCTGCCCCGTGACGTAGTCGGAATGGCCGGTGCGGGTGGCGATGAATCCGTCCACGCTCTGCCCGAGCTGGGCGAACACCAGGCCCGGGCCGGCCAGGCACAGCGGGGCGTACACCTCGGCGAGGTGGTGCGCTTCGGGTGTGGCGGGCTGCCGCCACCGTCGGCTGCCGTCCGGCCGCCGACACAACCCCGCGGCCTCGGCCTGCGACTCGGTGCGGACGGACAGCAGCCTCTCCCATGCCTCTTCGGCTTCCAGCAGTGGCCGGTTCATCGGACACCGAGCGCGCTCAGATGGTCGGCGAAGGACTCGGTCAGCCCGGCGAGCAGCCGCTGTCCCTTCTCCGCCGAGGCCAGCGAGGGGCGGCCGATGACGCCGGAGGCGGTGTAGGCATCCATGCCCAGGGTGAGCAGGTGCCTGCGGTCTTCGTGGACGTGATCCATCGATTCATGGCCGATACGGACCAGTTGGGGGCCGACATGCAAGAGGATGGAGGTCTCCAGTTCCCCGGCGTGCATGTCACTGTGCGCGTCGGTGTGTATCCCGGCGTCCTCGGCCGCTGTTCGCCAGTCGTCCGCGGTGGGGAACAGTGCCATCCGCTCTCCGCGCGCCGTGCTCTCCTGGACGGTGTTGCGCAGGACGTGATTGCCGCCGTGGGCGTTGACCACGACGAGGGCGGTGGTGCCGCCGCGGCGCAGTGAGGCGGCGATGTCGGATACCACCGCGTGCAGCGTGGTCGCCGAAATGCTCACCGTGCCGGGCCAGCGCTCGTGTTCGTGCGAGCACGAGATGGTCAGGGGCGGCAGTTGCTGGACGGGGTAGGCGGCGGCGAGACGGTCGGCGATGGCACACGCGATGAGGGTGTCGGTGACCAACGGCAGGTGGGGGCCGTGCTGTTCGTAACTGCCGACGGGCAGCAGGGCCACGGCCGCAGCGCGTTCGTCCACCTCGGATGTGGTGTCCGAGGGCAGCGGGTAGGGGAAGTTGATCATGATGACAGAGGGTACCGATGTGCCGTGACGGCGCTCTCGCGACGGGAACGCCGTCTTCCCGGCGCCGTTGGCGTCGTGCTCACTCCGCGATGGCTGTCCGGGCCGTCCACTCCAGGGCCGGAAGCTCCTCGCCTTCCACGGTGTGGAAGGCCCCCTGATGCACGAAGTGCTCATAGCCGTTCCGGAAGCGCTTCTTGAACGTCTCGGTGAGCGAGGGGGCGTACTGCACTCGTTGGTCGTCAGGGAAATAGGAAGGGCCGCCAACCAGTACAACCTTGATTTCCGCCATGACAGTTCCCTTCGTGTGCCGGCTCGTTTCTCTGACTCGACCGATTCGTGGAACGCGGTGCCGCCGGCTGCTTCACCGACATGCGTTCAACTGCCCGAAGTGGATGGTTGAACAGTTCGGCCCGGACCTGGCCAACTGTTGCGACAGGCTACCGGGCCTGGCGCGGTACAGCGGCTGCCATTTCCTGGTTGCGTCTTTCTCGAACAGCCGTGCATGCTCGTCATGGGCGAGCAGAACCGCCGGCGCACCAAGCATCCGCATATCGCGCCCACACCGGTCGACGCCCCTTTCCCCAGCGCATTTGAGACCTCGCGCACGAGTGGTTCACGCCACCGCCCAGCGTCCCGTGCGACAGCCGAGGAATTAGCCGAGGAAGAGGTAATGCACGCAGACCATGTGACTCAGGATCCGGCCCGACTCCTCGCTGTCGTCGGTATGGCGGGGCGTTTCCCGGGAGCTGACGACATCGGCGCCTTCTGGCAGCGGCTGCTGGACGAGCACGATGCCATTGGGCCGGTGCCCACCGAACGCTGGGACAGTGGGGCCCAGTTGGACCCCCACAAGCGCATCCAGTCCGTGGGCGGGTTCCTCTCCGGCATCGACCGGTTCGACGCCACCTTCTTCGGGATCTCCCCCCGCGAGGCCGAGGCGCTGGACCCTCAGCAGCGGCTGATGCTGGAGACGACCTGGCAGGCGCTGGAGGACGCCGGAACACCGGCCGGCTCGCTGGCGGGTTCGCGGACCGGTGTCTATGTCGGAGCGCAGTGGCACGACTACGAGATCCTGCGCAGGGACCGCGGGGCCGGGGCCACCCAGCACAGCGCGGTCGGCGCCGCCCTCGACGTCATCGCCGCCCGGGTCTCCTACTTCCTTGGACTTACCGGCCCTAGCATGGCCGTCGAAACCGCCTGCTCGTCCTCCCTGGTGGCGCTGCACCTGGCCGGACAGGCCCTGCGGCAGGGGGAGATCGACGCGGCCGTCGTGGGCGGGGTCAACGTGATGCTGACCCCCGACGTCATGATCGGCCTGACACACTTCGGCGGACTGTCCCCCGACGGCCGCTGCCAGACCTTCTCCGCCTCCGCGAACGGATTCGTCCGCGGCGAGGGCGTGGTGGCTCTGTATGTGAAGACCCTCGCCCGCGCTGTGGAGGACGGCGACCGCATCCACGGCGTCATCGCGGGGACGGCGGTCAACAACGACGGCGGCGGGGAGAGTTTGGTCACCCCGAACCCGGCCGGCCAGGAAGACCTGCTGCGCAGTGTGTACGGCCGGCTGGGCATCCCCGTCGACGAGGTCGCTTACCTGGAGGCCCACGGCACCGGCACCAAGCGCGGCGACCCCATCGAGGCTGGGGTCATCGGCCACGTCCTGGGGCAGCCGCGCAGTCGCGCCATGGGGCCGCTGCCCATCGGGTCGGTCAAGACCAACATCGGGCACCTGGAAGCCTGTGCGGGTATGGCGGGCCTGGTCAAGGCGATGCTCGTGCTCAAGCACCGCACGGTGCCGCCAAGTCTGCACTCCGAGGTCCTCAACCCCGACATCCCCTTCGACGAGCTGAATCTGCACGTGGTGCGCGAGCGGCTCCCGCTGCCCGCCGACGGGCGGCTCTTCGCGGGGGTCAGCTCCTTTGGATGGGGCGGCACCAACGCGCATGTCTGCGTGATGAGTCCACCGCCCACCGAGCGAGGCGAACCGTGCTCCGGGACGGCGGGAGAACGCCTGGTGCTGCCGCTGTCCGCGCACTCGCAGGCGGCGCTGGAGCAGCGGGCGCTGGGGGTGGCCGAGGCCCTCGCCGCCCAGGGTGCCGCGTTGCTGCCCGCCCTGGCGGGCACCCTGGCCTGGCAGCGCGACCACTTCCCCTTCCGGGCGGCCTTCACCGGCACCGGCCCCGAAGAGATTCACGACCGGCTCACCCGCTACGCCGCCGGGCCCGATGAGGAGCTTCCCGGTGTGGTCAGCGGCCGAGCCGCCGAGGAAGCGGGCCGTGTCGCCTTCGTCTTTCCCGGGCAGGGATCGCAGTGGGCGGGGATGGGCCGCCAACTGCTCGCCACCGACCCGGTCTTCGCCGCGGTGATCCAGCGCTGTGCCAAGGCGCTTGAGCCGCACTTCCCCTGGGATCTCGTCAAGATCGTGGCGGGCGAGGCCGGTGAGGAGTGGCTCTCGCGCATCGACATGCTTCAGCCGACCCTGTGGGCCGTCTCCGTGAGCCTGGCCGAGGTGTGGCGGGCGGCAGGCGTCGAGCCGGACGTGGTCATCGGGCACAGCCAGGGCGAGGTCACCGCCGCCACGGTGGCCGGCGCGCTGTCCTACGAGGACGCCGCGCTGGTGATGGCCCGGCGCAGCGCGATAGCCCGCCGTACGTCCGGCAAGGGCCTGATGCTCGCCGTGGATCTGGACGTCGAAGGCGCCCGGGCGGCCATCAAGGGTTTTGAGCACGGGGTGTCGCTGGCGGTGAACAACGGCCCCAGCTCCTGCGTGCTGTCCGGCGACAGCGAGCTGATTCAGGTCCTGAAGGAAATCCTGGAGGCGGAGGGCACGTTCTGCCGCCTGGTCAACGTGGACTACGCCTCGCACAGCCCGCAGATGGACGAACTGGAGGAGGACCTGCTGGCCGCACTGGGCCCGGTGACCCCTCGCCAGGGCACGATCGAGTTGCTGTCGACGGTGCGGCTGACGGCGCTGGGCGGTTGTGAGCTCGACGCCCGCTACTGGGTGGACAACCTGCGTCGCCCGGTGGCGTTCGCCGACGCACTGGACAAGGTCTTCGACGACGGCGTCACCCATGTCGTCGAGATCAGCCCGCACCCCGTACTCACCCCAGCCATCGAGCAGTTGGCGGCACAGCGCACCTCTCCCCCGCGGGTACTGTCCACCCTTCGGCGCGACAGCGGATCGCCGCAGCATCTGTGCGAGTCCTTCGCCCGTGCCTATGTGGCGGGACTTGCACCGTTCAACTCCCTGCCGCGCAAGGCATGGGCCCCGGCGCCCGGCTACCCCTGGCAGCGCACTGCCCACTGGATCCGGCCCGGTCGCCGCGGGGCCCGGCAGCCCGGCCTGGACATCGTGCTGGCTCCGTCCGTAACCGAACAGGATCGCTGGACAGGAACCTTGGAGGTGGCGCTGGAGGACCAGCCCTGGCTGCGCGACCACCAGGTGCACGACGCCGTCGTCCTGCCTGGCGCCGCGATGCTGGCGTTCGCCGTACGCACGGCACTGGCCCGCACCGGAGACCTCCCCGGCGCGCTCGCCGACATCGCGTTCCGCAGCGACCTCACCCTGAGCGAGGACGCGGCCAGGGTCAGCGTCCAGTGGCGCGACGAGCCCGCCCAAGGCGGGTCCTTCACACTCGCCTCCCTGCCGCCGGGAGCCACGGCCTGGACCGAACACGCCGTCGCCCGTGCCCTGCCGCCCACACTCACCCCTGAGGTGGCGGTGCCGCGATTCCCCGAACACCTGCTGGTGGCCTCCCCGATGGAGGCCGAGGAGTTCTACGCCTCCTGCGCCGCCAAGGGCCTGAACTACGGACCGGCCTTCCGCGGGGTGAACGGCGTGCGCCGGGGCGAGGGCGAGACGCTGGCCGAGGTGCACCTGAGCGAACAGTGCCTGGCCGGCGCCCGGGCCCGCGATCTGCACCCGGCCCTGTGGGACGGTGCGATGCAGGTGTCGCTGCCGCTCGCCGAGGAGGCGGACGCCGTGGTGCCGACCAGTGTGCGCCGGGTTCACCTGCTCCAGGATCTCGCCGAGCCGGTCGTGGAGGTGTGGTCGTACGCGGTATGCCGCGGCCACCTGCTGTTCGACGTGTACTTCTACGACGCCGGCCGCCGGCCCCTGCTCGTGATGGAGGGGCTGCGCCTGACGCCGCTGGCCGTCACCGCCCAGGTGGCGGGCGCCGAAACGGACCGTATCCATCGCCTGGTCTTCACCTCCCGGCCGCGTGCCGTCGCGGAGCCGCGGGGCACCGTGCACGGTACGTGGGCGGTGTGCGCGCCCAGCAGCGGTATCGATGCGGCCGGCGCGCTGGCCGGCGCGCTGGGTGCGCTCGGCGCCCACACGGCCACGGCCGTGGTCAGCGGGGACGACGCGGTGAACGAGGCGGTGTGGGCCGAACGTCTCTGTGCCGCCGGTGAGGTGACGGGCGTCGCCTTCCTCGCGCCGCGGGCTGACGACGGCCTGGAGGCACAGCGCGAGGGACTGCTCGGTTTGGCCGCACTGGTGCGTGCCTGTCTGACGCTGCCCACGCCGCCGCGCGTGGCCGTGGTCACCACCGGCGCGCAGGCGGCGCTCGCCGCCGACCTGCCCGATGCGGGCTCCGCCCTGTACTGGGGCTTCGGCCGGGTACTGCGCCGCGAGCACGCGGAGCTGCGGCCGCTGCTGCTCGACCTGGGCTCGGGCGAGGCGGGGTGGGCGGCGGACTGCGCTGCCGAACTGCTTGCCGAGGACGAGGAGGACCAGGTCGCGCTACGTGGTACCGACCGCTTCGCCGGACGGCTGCTGCGTGGCCCGGACGGCTCCGCCGATCCGCGATCGGAGCCCGCCTGGCACACCCCGCCGCAGCCGTTCCGGCTGGCCGCCGCCCGCCTGGGCGCTGCGGAACCGCTGGAGTGTCGGCCGCTGGGGCGGCGGGCGCCGGCTCCCGGCGAAATCGAGATCGCTGTGCGCGCCGCGGCGGTGAGTACCACCGATGTCCCGCGTTTCACCGAAAGCTTCGATGAGCTCTACGGACTGGATGCGACGGGTGTGGTAACCCGTGTCGGCGAAGGCGTGACCCGCTTCGCCGAGGGCGACCGCGTGGTCGGGTGCGCGCCCGGTGCGCTCGCCTCGTACCAGATCCTCCGCGCCGACCACGCACTCCCGCTGCCCGGCCACATGGACGAGGCCACTGCCGTGGCGCTGCCCTCTGCGCTGACGGCCGCCTGGTACGCACTGCACGAGGTGGCCGGGCTGGGCGCGGGACGGACCGTACTGATCCACGAGGCGGCGAGCGGGCCGGGCCTGGCGGCGGTCCAGGTGGCACAGGTGCTGGGTGCCGAGGTCATCGCCACGGCCTCGGGCACGGAGCAGCGGGACCATCTCACCCGGCTGGGTATCGAGCGCGTCTTCGACTCCCGTGACCTGTCGTGGGCCCATGGTGTGCGCGAGGCGACCGTAGGCCGGGGGGTGGACGCCGTCCTGGGCTCCCTCGTCGGCGCGGCCCTGGAGCACGGCCTGGACGTGCTGGCCGAGGACGGGCACTTCCTCGACGTCGGCATGCGGGACGGGCGGGAGAAGCACTCGGTGAGCCTGGCTGCGTTCCGCAAGGGCATCAGCTTCGTCTCCGTGGACCTGGCCGGACTCATCGTGCGCAGGCCCGAGCGGTTCTCCCGGCTGCTGGCCGAGGTCTGGGCACTGGTGGCGGAAGGACGGCTGACTCCGCCGCCGGTGACGACGTACTCCTTCGGCGACGCGCAGAAGGCATGGCGCGCGCTGTCGGAAGGCGGCCGCATCGGTACGGCCGTGCTCGTCGATCCGGACTCCGCGGGCGCGGTGGCGCCGGAGCCGATGCCGGGCGGCCGCTTCCGTGCCGACGGCACGTATCTGATCAGCGGTGGTCTGGGGGCGCTCGGCCTGTCCCTGGCCGAGTTCCTGGCCGGGCGGGGAGCCGGTGCGCTGGCGCTGGTCGGCCGCTCCGCGCCGGACCCCGAGGCCGCCGCGCGCATCGAGGTGCTGCGGACTGGCGGGGTGCGCGTGGACACCTTCCAGGCAGATATCGCCGACGAGGAGGCGCTCAAACGGGTGCGTGCCCAACTGCCGCCGCTGCGCGGAGTGGTGCACGCCGCCGGTCTGCTGGATGACGCCACGATCCAGAAGCTGCGGCCCGAGCAGCTGCGACGGGTATTGGCACCCAAGGCCGCCGGCGCCCGTAACCTCGACACCGTCACGGCGGGCGACCCGCTGGACTTCTTCGTGCTGTTCTCCTCGGCCGCCGCCCTGTTCGGCAACGCGGGCCAGGCGGCGTATGCGGCAGGCAACGCCTTCATGGACGCACTGGCCGTATCCCGCCGCCGACGTGGACTGCCCGGATTGAGCGTGCAGTGGGGGCCGTTCTCCGACGCCGGGCTCGCCGCGCAGGACGCCAACCGCGGCGCGCGGCTGGCGGAACGCGGCATGGGCGGCATTACCACGCACGAGGCGTGGCAGGCGCTGGAGCGCTTCCTTGCCGGCGAGGAGCAGGTCGTCTCCTATGTACCGCTCAATGTGCGCCAGTGGTTCGAGGCATATCCGGACACTGCCGCCCTGCGGAGCTGGAGCACGCTGCGGGAGGCGGCCAAGGACGTACCGGGCGCGGACGGTTCCGGCCGTGCCTTCCTGGCCGAACTGCGCGCGACCGCGCCCGAGCGCCGGGCCGAGCTGCTGGAGACCACGGTGCGGGAGCTGGCGGGCCGGGTGTTGCGCCTGGAGACCGGGGCCATCGACCGGGACACCCCCTTCAAGGCGCTGGGCCTGGACTCGCTGATGGGCCTTGAGTTGCGCAACCGGCTCGAAGCAGCGTTCGACCTCAAGCTTTCGCCCACGCTGCTGTGGACCTACGGCAGTACACGCGCTCTCTCCGGCGTCCTGGCGGAGCAGTTGTCCGCCGCCCCGGCCTCCGATGACGACAAGGACTGATGGATATGGACGTCACGCCCGACGCCGCCACCCCCACCCCGCTGAGCAGGGCGCTGGACACGGTCAAGAAGCTGCGGGCCCAGCTGGAGGAGGCCGGTGGCAGCCAGCCGCTGGCCATCATCGGCGCGGGGCTGCGGTTCCCCGGTGGCATCGATGACCTCGACTCGTACTGGCAGGCGCTGGCCGAGGGCCGTGACATGGTGCGGCCGCTGCCCGAGCAGCGCAAAGGGCCCTTCGCCGCGGAGTGGGACCGGCTTGTGCCCCGTGGCGGATTCCTCGACGAGGTCATGGACTTCGACGCCGCGTTCTTCGGCATGGGTGCCGAGGAGGCCACGGCCCTGGACCCGCAGCACCGGCTGCTGCTGGAGGTCGCCTGGGAGGCGCTGGAGAACGCCGCGCTGCCCGCCGACCGACTCGACGGCGCCCGTACCGGTCTGTTCGTCGGCATCATGAACCACGACTGGTGGCAGTGGCTGGACGGCGACCCCGACCGCCACTGGACGACGGGCAACGGGCACTATTTCGCGGCTGGCCGGCTCGCTTACGAGCTGGGGCTGGGCGGGCCCGCCATCGCGGTGGACACCGCCTGCTCCTCGTCACTGGTCTCCGTCCACCTCGCCCGGCAGGCGCTCGCCCGCAAGGAGTGCGACGTGGCTCTGGCCGGCGGCGTCAACCTCGCGCTGTCCCCCCACATGACCAAGCAGCTTGACGCGCTGGGTTCGCTGGCACCGGACGCCAAGTGCAAGGCGTTCGACGCCCGGGCCAACGGCTTCGCCCGCGGTGAGGGCTGCGGAGTGGTCGTCCTCAAGCGCCTGTCGGACGCTCGGCGTGACGGGGACCGCGTCCTGGGCGTGCTCAAGGGCTCGGCGGTCAACCAGTACGGCCGCTCGACCGGGTTCACCGCGCCCAACGTGCTCTCGTCGATCAATCTGATGGAGGCGGCGCTGGCGGACGCGGGGCTGGCCCCGGCCGACATCGGTCTGGTGGAGGCGCA
Organism: Streptomyces yunnanensis; assembly: GCF_029011865.1. NCBI lineage: Bacteria > Bacillati > Actinomycetota > Actinomycetes > Kitasatosporales > Streptomycetaceae > Streptomyces > Streptomyces yunnanensis. The sequence continues at coordinate 9,947,317 of NZ_CP095749.1, read as the reverse complement.
CGGCACCGGCACGTCGATGGGCGACACCATCGAGATGGAGGCCATCGTCTCCGCGCTGGGCCGCAAGAACGGCGGCGCCCCACTGCCCGTGGGCACCGTCAAGGCGAACATGGGCCACCTGGAGTCGGCGGCCGGCATCGCCGCGCTACTCAAGGCAGTTGCGTGCTTGCGGCACGGCGCTGTGCCGCCACTGGCGCACTTCTCCACCCTCAACCCGCTCATCGACCTCGACGGCACCGGCGTGACCGTGCCGACCGAGCTCACCCCCTGGCCGCGGGATGCGCGCGGCCGCCATGTCGCGGTCAGCGCCTTCAGCATGGGCGGCACCAACGCCCATCTCATCCTCGGCCCGGCCGAGGACACCGGGCCGGCGGCACAGGCCGGTACCACGCCGGTGGAGGGGTTCGAGCTGTCGGCCAAGACACCGGAAGCCGTACGTGATCTGGCGGCGCGGCTGCACCACCGCCTGGCCGAACTGCCCGCGGACAGCTATCCGGCGTTCGCGTACTCCGTCACCTCCGGGCGCGCCCGGCACAAGTGGCGCGCCCAGGTGAGTGCCCCGGACCGCGAGCTGGCACTCAACGCGCTCAAGGCGCTTGCAGCCGGCGAGACCACGGACGCGGTGCTGGTGCAGGAGCATGATCCCGCAGGGGGCCTCGACGGTGCCGCGCCCGTGGAGCTTCCCCGCGTCGTGATCGATCTTCCGGCCTACCCGTGGGAGCGCCGACGCTACGCCCCCCAGCCCGCGGACCGTACGGCCGCTGAGGTGAACACCACCCCGGCGACCGGTGTGCCCGGTGTGCAGCCGAACCGGCCCGAGGCGGGCAGGGAAGGCGATGTCGCCGAGCGCCTGCACGAGGTGCACTGGCAGGAGGCTGACGACACCGGCACGAGGCGTGCGGCGGGCTCCGGGTGGTGGCTGCTGTTCGCCGACCGCACCGGAGTGGGTGACGCGCTGGCCGGTGAACTGGCCGCCCGTTCCAGTCGTTGTGTCACAGTACGAGCCGGGCAGTGCTACCGGCGGCTGGACGCCGCCCGCTTCGAGATCGACCCGCTGCGGTGCGAGGACCTCGCCGCTCTCTTCGAGGAGCTGCGCAGCCAGGAGACGGAGCCCTGTGCGGGCGTGGTGCACGCCTGGGGCCTGGACGACGTCCCGCTCAGCTCTGACGCGCCCCGCCGGCTCCCGCCAGGTCAGCACCCGTTGCCGGGTGCCTCCTCGGCACTTGACCTCATCCGGGCGCTAGCCCGGGAGGGGATGGACGGCGCGCCCCGGCTGGCGCTGCTGACCCGTGGTGCGCAACGGGTGGTGGGACAGGACTCGCCCTCCCCGGGCGCCCCGACCCCCTTGTGGGCGCTCGCCGGGGCGGCTGCGGCCGAGCATGCTGCCCCGCTCCCCGCGCTCATCGATCTGGACCCGCTGCCCGCCGATGACGAGGCCGCCCGTCTCCTCGACGCGCTGCTGCGCACCTGCGACCGCGGCGAGGAGCACGTGGTGCTGCGTGGTGGAGGTCGTCGCACGCCGGCCCTCGTCCCGCACCGCGCTTCCGGTTTGGCTGAAATGGCAGTCCGGCGCCGTCCGTTCGACGCCGGGCGGGATGGGAATCACCGCGTCCTGGCGCTGCGGCCCGGAATCCTGGACAGCCTGGAGTCGACGGTGTGGCGGCGCACTCCTCCCGGCCCCGGGCAAGTCGAGATCGAGGTCACCGCGGCCGGGCTGAACTTCAGCGATGTGCTCAAGGCCATGGGTGCCTACCCCGGTGCCCACGGGTCGGTTCCGCTCGGTATCGAGTGCGCAGGCCGCGTCACCGCGGTGGGCGAAGGGGTTGAGGGCCGCCACGTCGGGGACCCGGTCATGGCGGTGGTGACCTCGGGTCTGGCGGCGTACGCCACGACCGAGGCACACCTGGTGACGTCACGGCCGGTGGGCCTGACCGACCAGCAGGCGGCCGCCACCCCTGTGGCCTTCCTCACCGCGGTGTACGGGCTGGAGTACCTCGCCCGGCTGCGCGAGGCTGAGAAGGTGCTGATCCACTCCGCCACCGGCGGAGTGGGCCTGGCCGCACTGATGGTTGCACGGCGGCGCGGTGCGGAGGTCTTCGCGACGGCCGGCACCGAGGAGAAGCGGCGGATGCTGCACGAACTGGGCGTCAGCCCCGATCATGTGTTGGACTCGCGGTCCCTGGACTTCGCCGCCGGGATCCGCCGCCTGACCGGCGGCTACGGCGTCGATGTGGTGCTCAACTCCGTCACCGGCCAGGCGCTGGTGCACAGCCTGGGACTGCTGGCTCCGGGCGGGCGGTTCGTCGAGATCGGCAAGCGGGACATCTACGACGACAGCCCCATCGGGCTGGGGTTCTTCAAAGACAACCGCTCACTGTTCGCCGTCGACCTGGAAAAGACACTGTGGGAACAGCCACGGATCGTCGACGAGCTGTTCGAGGTGGTGCAACACGGCTTCGCAAGCGGGCAGTTCGAGGCACTTCCGGTCACGTCCTTTCCCTACGCCGAGGCGGGGGCGGCCTTCGCCCGCATGGCACAGGCTCGGCACGTCGGAAAGCTGGTGCTCACGGCGCGCGGCGACGAGACGGTCACGCTGGTGCCCGGCAACACTCCCGTCAGTGCCGCCGGCACCTACCTCATCGCCGGCGAGCCTGGCGCTTCGGGCCTTTCCGCCGCCCGCCGGCTGGCCGACGAAGGCGCCCGGCACCTGGCACTCGTGGGTCACAGCGTGGCGGACGGCGACGACGCCGCGTGGGAGGAGCTGCGCTCCCGACGCGTCCAGGTCGAAGTGCTGGCCGCCGATGCGGGCACGCCCCAGGATGTGGCCGCCGTACTGGACCAAGTGGCGGATTTCATGCCGCCGCTGGCGGGGGTCGTGCACGTCGCCGGCTCCCCGGAGGGCCGGTCCGGGCTGCTGACCTCGGCAGCCTGGCAGCTGCAACAGGCTGCTGCTGAAATGCGGTTGGACTTCTTCGTGTGGTGCCGCACGGCCACCGCACGGTGCGGTGGCGCCGCCCCACGAGCACCGCCGGCGCGGACGGGGACGAGATCCGCCGCCGGCTGCTGGAGGTCGAGCCAGGCCGTCGGCGCCGGCATCTGCTCGTCACGCATGTCACACAGCTGGCTGCCGAGGTGCTGGAGGCGCAGGGTGCGCCCATCGATGCGGCGGCGCCGCTGGCCGGCCTGGGATTCGACTCCATGCGGACGCTGGAGCTGCGTGCGCGGTTGCAGACGTCGCTGCGTATCAAGCTCCCGGCCACGGTCGGCTGGCGGTATCCGACCATCGAGGCGCTGGTGCCGTTCCTCGCCGAACGCATGGAGATCGCGCTGGAAGCCGGCCCGGCGACCGGGTCTGTGACCGCGCCCGGGGCCGGCGTGAGGCCCGCAGCGCCACGGTCCCATCCCCCCACCGAACCCCTCGTCCGGAACGAGGAGAGCGATCTGGAGGCGCTGTCCGACAGCGAGATCGCGGCACTCCTCCTTGCCAAGGCAGAGCAGCTCGACGAAGGACTTCAAGGATGACCAGGCGACAGGACCAGCAGTGAGCGGTGTGCATCGTGAAGTTGCAGGTTGCGGGTCTGGTGTGAGGGTCGAGTGGGTTACTCGTGCTGGTCGCGGGCGGGTGTCCACGCTGAAGATCGTCTGACATGTCGGCCGGAGCCGTTGTCGGGTTCTGCTGCGCCGTGGACCTTGCCGCTCTTACGATCCGTGGCCGGGCCGGTACGGCGGGATGTCCGGGGAGGGTGTGGGTATGCAAGAGCTGGAGCGGATCGCGGCTCGCCGAAGTGAACTGGACGCGCTTGCAGAGGAGTTGGCCAAGACGTTGCAGGAGGTCCAGGCCGAGGGGGAGGAGCTGGTGCGGGCGAAGATGACCAAGCTCGCCGACCGCGGCTGGCTGCACGAGCGGGGCGACGGGCGGTTCACCGCGCGGCCGTGACCGTGCGGAAATGCGGCGTAACCGGAGTCCTCTCAGCGGAAGTTGAGTTTGCTGTGAAGAGCACCGTCGAGGACCCTGACGGCCTTGTCTATACCGCCGCCTGCCGCTGTCGAGCGTCACCCTCAACTACGTGGCCAATCCGATCCGCGGCCAGGGGAAGATCGCCGGACTCGTGCTGGCCGTACTGCGCTGTGATCAGCGGCCCGGCGATCTGGCCGGCGGCAACGGCATACACCGCACCACCGTGACCCGGTGGGTTCGGGAAGTCGTCAGCCTGCTGGCCGCCCGCGCCCCACGCCTGGACCGCGCCCTGAAGAAGATCGCCCGAAAGGGCGGCGGAGCCGTACTGCTGGACGGCTCGGTCATCCGTACTCGGCGCAGACCCGGCAAGGAGAACCGGAAGAACTACTCCAGCAAGAACAAGTGCCATGGCCTGTTCGTGATCGCGCTCACCGACGACCGGGGTCGTCTGCTGTTGGTCTCGGCGACCCGGTCCGGACGCACCTCGGAGATCACCGTCTGCCGCTACGACCAGCTCACGGCCAAACTGCGGACGGCTGGCCTCCAGGCCATGGCCGACCTGGAATTCGTCGGCCTCGACGACGGCGACCCTGATGCCGACCCGGCGTTGATCACCGGCTACAAGGCCGCCCGGAACCGGACCCTGAGGCACGGTCAGAAGCTTCCGACAAGGCATTGGCGGCCATGAGGGCGCCCCGGTCGAGCGTGGGTTCACCCGGGGCGTGTCAACTTACGGTTGACTAGCGTGAGTTGAGGCGTACTGGGGCCAGGATGGCGTGGCGGGTGCCGTCGTCAGGCGGTCGCCGGGGTGCGGCCGGCAGCCTGCGTCCAGGGGGTGGAGCGCCGCTCATTGCTCGTCGGCAGGCGGGGGCGGTGAGCAGGTGGCGGCGGAGCCGGAAGCGGGGTGAGATATCGGAGAAGGCGGACAGGGATTGAGGAGCGGAGCTTGTCTGCGACCGCCACGCGCGGCACGTACTGAAGATCCCTGAGGAGGCGGCGGAAGAACCACTGGGCGGCCCTGGCGTCTCGCTTGGCGGTCACGAGAACGCCGAGGACGTTCCCGTCCTGGCCGGCCACGCGCCCCAGGCAGTGGAGCTTGCCGCTGATCCGGACGAAGGCCTCGTCCAGGTGCCACGTGTCCCCGGGCCGCGGATGCCGGCGGCGCAGCCGACTCGCGTCATCTCATGGGCCGGCTCAACGTGACAATGCCGCTCGCCCAGTTCCGCCGGATGCTCTCCGACACCCTCGGCCCGCACCTCCGCCTCTTCCCCAAAAGCGACTGGGCCGAATATTTCACCGCCCAAGTGAAAGCGATCGAATCCAAACTGGAGATAGCCGCAGGCCCCAGGCCCCGGCTAACCCACCATCCGGGAAACGATCACGCAGCCGACGGGGGAACGATCTCTCAATGCCTCAGACACTGCAGGCCATGCACACTCGTAAACACCCTCTTGAAATTGGCCGATTTCATGCCCCCTAGGGGATCCCTCCCCAGCGGTTCAGGGAATACCTAAGGGTTCTCCCTGATCCCTCAACGGTCAACGCGCGAGAGGGTAAGCAACATGCCGGATAACGCACCTACCAAGGAGGATTCGTGACCACAGCCACAGCACCGCAGTCAGTCCCGCCCCAAGCACGCCAGGCGGTCGCAACCATGTACACCGGCATGGCGCTCACGGCGATCACGACCATTCTCGTCCCCGTGTTCATCGCGTTAGCCACCGACGATTACACGGACTACATCAGCGTGGCGTATCCTAAACTCGGCGCCGAGAAGGTGAGCAATTACCAACAGACCATGGTGATTTACCTCGTCGTCAACGGCGCTGTTGGCATCCTGGCGTGGCTGTGGACACTGCGGTCGGCGAAGAAGGGGAAGCGGTCGGTGCCCGTTGTCGCGAGCGTCGTCTTCGCCCTCGGGCTCGTCCTTGCGCTGTTCAATCTCCTCATCAAGGACAGCACCGGGTATGCGGCCCTGTCCCCCCTGCTGGGCATTGCCGGTCTACTCCCCTGCGCGGCAGGGCTGGCAGCGGTTGTCATGTTGTGGCGAGCCCGCCCCTCTGGCCAGGTGTGACCCGGCCGGCTGACGCCGGCCCCAAGACAGCCATCCCATCCATGTGTGTCCCCCGTCACGCACGGATGGGATGGCTTCCCCATGCGTCGTGCGGGCCTGGCAACCGCCGGGCCCCCACGACGTCGAACGAGGGGATCATCCGGTCGAACTTGGTGTGCCGGTACATCTCTTTGTCGCGACAGTCGAGGTGGCAGGAAGTCCCCGGATGAACGACGATGAGCATCTGGCAGTTCCTCGGCAGGCACTCACATGAGAGTTCGTCCGATGTAGAACGGCAGGTCAGCGGACTCCTCACGCTGCTCTGCTCGTACCTACCGACGCAACCGCTCCTGCCCGAGCCAAGGAGATCCCCGCGCGAGGAGCCAGCAACGAGAGCAGAAGTCGACCCACTGCCCGGCGACGGCGACCGGGCTCAGGGCCTTCACAAGCAGTCAGGATGACACGGGCGGCGAGCGACGCCGGCAAAGCGGGCCAGGGCCTGTGCCTGGGCACGATCGCTTGGGGGTGCCGCGCCCCTTCTCTGCAACGGGTCAGGCTGGCGCAGGCCCCGGATGGCTCTAGGGGCTGTCGTCAAACTCCCGTCGTTCGCCCGGAGGGCGGGCCTCGCGGCGTCTGGTGCGTGCGATCTCAAGGCGGAGGGTCATCCCGGTACCGGGCGTACCGGGATGAGCCCGACAACGCAGAGAGCGTGCGTGCCAGGCGTCGCGAGGCAGGCGGGAGTTTGACGACAGGCCCTAGGGGCCTGCGCTATAGCAACTCAAGGTCTTCGCCTGGACGTTGTCCCTGATGTCGATCAGGACCACGTGACACCCTAAGGATCAAGCAGATATCGCAATCGGCCCCGGACGAGACCTTCCCCGCATCGCCCAGGGCGTTCCTCACACTTGCTCAAGCAATCCGTCGCAATGCCAGTTCCGATGCGAACGCCTCCCAGGCTCGGGCACATTGAGCGGCCGCGGCAGACACCATCTCCGTGCGGTGCGCCGGAATGGCCTGGGCGATTCCGTTCCAGCACCGAGCACCCGCCAATTGCATGTCGAGCATCCGCAGCAGCAAACGCCCCATCTCCGTATGCCTCAGTGAGGGGTCCCTGCACAGATTCCGGAAGAGCACGTCCAGATTCGCCTGGGTCAACTCCTCAAGGGCCCCTCCTGGGGTGGGCATGGATGGGCCGTCCGCCAGCTGCGACCGCGACTGTTCAGAGGGGTGCACCTGGCCCCGTCCTTCCAGCCGATCCTGCGCCACGCCCGTCAGTCGTGCCCGCTTCCCGGGCTTCGACGATCGGCGCGTGGCAGGCACCGGGTCCTCCCCTCTTTGCAGCCGCTCGCGCACGTCCCGCACGGTCCCCGGTGAGATCCCGGCCTTCTTCGCTATCTCCCGCAGTGGCGCGTCGGGCGATTCGGTGATCAGCTTCCCCGCCGCCCTGCGTCCTTCCTCAGTGCTCAGCGGGCGGACCTTGCCGTCCCGTCCGATACGAGCGGTGGGCGCGACACTCCCCACCCCCTCGCGGCGCCGTAACGCACCGACGGTGGTGGCCGACAGGCCGGTCGTCGAAGCGATGGCGCGGTCCGACCACTGGGGGTGGGTGAGGACGATGCGCGCGGCGGCAGCCGTCCGCTCGGTCAGCGTCAGCGGCAGTCCGTGCCCGACGTTCGACTCCACGGCCAGCACGAAGGCATCAGCCTCGGAACCCTCGAAGAAGCGGACCGCGATCTCCGAACAGCCCCGTATCAGCGCCACCCTCAGTCGGTGCATTCCGTCGATAACCCGCATCGTCGAACGGTGCACGACAATCGGCGGAAACTCCTTTTCCGAGGCCGCGAGGGCGCGGGCGTGTTCCATGTTCTCGCCCGACAGTCGTGGCGAGTCGGCGGGTAACAGCAGCGTGATCGGCACAGTGGCCACCGCAGAAGACCCCGGATGCCTCGACGGACCTGTGGCCGCCCTACACGCCGTGCGGGCACCCTCAAATTGCAGTGACTCAACGTTCATTGCGCTCATTGCCAGATACCCCCGTACACGATGGAGTTGAATTTTCTCTGGCCGGATCTTTCTTGGCCGGGTTCACTCATTCCCATGAATCTCTGCTCCCCCTCGCGACATTCAGATGCCAGATTCACTCATTCCAGAAGGATCTGGTCAGCGACGGCGCACCGGAATCTCTGCCCGAATGCGGCGGCTCACGCTTTGCGGCCGCGCCCGAAACGACAGCCTGCTCCGCCCCGGCCGAAAACCGGCCAGTGCTTTCTCCGCCATCTGATGAACATCCGGAAGGCAACAACGTCATGGGCGGAATTCCGTACCCTCCGCGCTCCCGACCGAAGGCCTAGTGCTGCACCGAGATCCTGGCCATGGCGCATAAGCGGCCCCCGCAGTCCCCCGTGCCTCACTGTCCCTCCTCCGTCCGGTGTGTCAGACACACGAACAGCGGCCATCACGGCCTCAAGCGCCCCAGTGCGCCTCCCACGGTAGCAAAGAGATCGTTCTGTTTTCTATTGGTCCGGCGTCTTGCGGCACACGGTCAGGCGGGCTCCGCACGCCGCGTGGCACCCGCCAGACACCTGTAGGCGTAGGCCGCCGAAACCAAGGTCATGTGGTGGTGCCACCCGGGGTAGGAACGCCCTTCGAAGTCCCGCAGTCCGAAGTCCTCGCTCAACCTCCGTACCGCGGCACGGGTCGCGGACAGATGACGAAGCAGCGACAGGCACTCACCCGGCCCGGCTCCCGTGAGACTGGTGAACCACAGACGGTTCGTCGCGCGCTCGCTCTTCCCCTGCTGCCACCACAGCCGGTAGACGCTACGGGCACGGGCGACTCCATGCCTCCCCGATGGCAGCCGCACCAAGGTCGATCCGAGTGCCGAACGCGGCGCCGGCGGCTGGCTCGATGCCACGGCGGGGAATGGATACCGCCTACCGTGACGGCGCAGGCACTGCTCGGCGCCGAGCGGACCGGAGTCGGGCCCGGACAGTGGCACCACGGGCTGCCCCGGAGACACTTGAATGAGGAAGTCCATGCCTCGCCGGGTGAGGGCGGCGGCAAGCTGCGTGACATCAGCGGGGTCGCACGCCCCCGCCACCACGGGCGTCCGGTCCGCCGGACGCGCAGCAGCGAGCCGGTCGATCAATTCGAGTGCGTAGGCCCACAGCGGCTGCTCGACGACCCCGTGCGGCAAACGAGAGCGGCGGCGGCGTTCGGCGTCGCCGGACCAGACCCGATCGATCGCGATCTGCCAGTCGACGGGGAGGCTCCACGCATGGGAGGCCAGAAAGAGCCCCACTCCCATCTGGCAGTTGCGGACCCGCCCTGCGTCGGCGTCGAAACGGCGGTGCACACCCACCGAATGACTGCCGCGTTTGGGTATGACCGCCGCCCCGATCGTCCACGCCTGTACGGGCAGGGCCTCGGCGGCCATACAGGCCAGGGCCTCGCGAGGGGCGCTCCAGTCCCACGGACTGGAATTGACGAAACGTCGCAGGGAGTGGGTGGCGGTGTGCGGGTCCGGCACTGTCACCGCCAAATGCTGCGGCACCTTGCGCCCCGGCATCACCAGCAGTCCTCGCAGGTAGGCAGCCGCCCATCGGCGCTGATCCACGCGCGGCAGGCTCTTGAACACCTCTTCCGCAAACCCGCCAATCGAGACTTCCGGGGCCAACTCCGGGCGCTCCTGCACTCCTTGCACCGGCATCCGACCTCCTCGGCGCCTTCCGGGACCACAAAGAGTACAGAACGTTCTCTTTATTTTTTTGCGGCGGCTATATTTCGGCCACCGCCGGGACCGTGTGGGTCCAGCCCTGCACGCTCGCGCTCCGATGCGATCAGCGGGAGGTTCCCGCCGGATGCAGATAGGTGTGGTGCGGGGCGCGCGCCAAGCCGGGGAGTATCAGTGCCCAGGCAGCGGCGAGCTGTTCCCCCACCTGCCGCTGCTGCCTGCCCGGGCAGGCAGCGGTCTGCACATGTACTTCAATACCTGCCATGAGGCACTGGACCAGTCCTGCCGCCGGTGCCGGTTCGACGGCCAGCATGCCCTCGTCCCAGGCCCGGTCGAGGAGTTCCCTCAGTACCGAGGTCCATAACGCCTGCCAGTCCCTGCGCGGGGACGTTCCCTCGCGCGCCAGCCGCGCGGCTGCGAGCACGACTTCCTGCGCAGTGAGCAGACCGGCCAGTGCGTGCGAGGCGTCGATGACCGCCTGCAACGCGCTCTGCGCCTCTGTCCGAACGCGCAGCAACGCCGCCTCCGTCAGCACCGCTGCCTGGCCGCACACTTCGTCGGCCAGCGCCCGTTTGGCCGGAAAGTGGAACGTGAGCGCCCCCATCGTTCCGCCGGCGGCCTCGCAGACTTGCTTGAGCGATGTACCCGCGTACCCGTGCCGGACGAACTCCGTGGCGGCCGCACGGACGAGAGCCGCCCGGGTGCGCGCTGCCCTCTCCTGCCTCATCGCACCCCCGGCCAACGGCCCCGACAACGGCAGGCAGCCCCGCTGGGAAGGCCCTCGCGGTGTTTCTCCACCCAGACGGCACGCAGAGCCGCATCTACCGACCGCTCACGGGCACCTGAGCTGCTCGGGGGCATCCCCACTCCTTAGCATGATGACGCCGGACAGCTGATCCTGGATATTCCGGCCCACACCGCCGTATCGATGGGCATCAGACACTAGTCAGAACAGCGATCGACAGCGGCCTCACCTGCCGTACTTGCGAGCGACTTTGACGGGTTGCCCGTTTCCAGCCGTACGGCAGCTCCCTTCCACCTGCCCACCCCACGCCGCGGCCCTGTACACCCACACGGATCCGACCGTTTTCCCGGCCCTGCGCACCCGCGGGCCCGCCGGCAGCTTCGATGCTTCCCCCACACCGCACAAGGGCGTGCGCGATGTACCGGGCGGTGCTCTACGCGGCGGTCCAACCGCCGTCCACCGGTACCGCCGCACCGGTCACGAAAGACGCCCGGTCGCTGCACAGCCACACCGCTGCCTGCGCGATCTCCACGGGGTCGGCCATACGCTTCTGGCTCGAGCGCGCAACGAAGGCGGCCTCCAACGCCGGGGCGTCCGCCAGGACTTCGTCCATCAGCTCGGTGCGCGTACTGCCCACCATCAAGGCGTTGACCCGGATCCCGCGCTCGCCGTACTCGGCCGCCGCCGCTCTGGTCAGCCCCAGCACCGCGTGCTTGGCGGCGACGTACGGGGAGCCTGCGCCGGTGGCCTGGCGGCCCGCCACACTGGAGGTGTTGACCACTGCTGCGTCACGGCCGCAGGCGAGCATGGCCGGAAGCTGATGACGCAGGCAGTTCCACACCCCTCGTACATTCACGTCCATAACGCGGTCGAAGACCTCGTTGTCCGTCTCGTGCAGGAGTCTTCCCGCCTCGGCCCAGCCTGCGTTGTTGAACGCGCCGTCCAGGTGGCCGAAGCACTCCACCGCCGTCGCAACGGCCTTCTCGACGTCGTCCTCACAGGTCACACTCCCGGCCGCCACCGCCGCACGGCCGCCTCGTGCCTCGATCTCCCCGGCCAACATACGCAGCCGCTCCTCCCGGCGCGCCATCAGCACCACCGCGGCTCCCTCGGCCGCGAACAGCCGTGCCGCGGCGGCGCCAATCCCGCTGGAAGCGCCCGTAATCATGACAACCCTGTCGGTCAACAACCCATGCTCATAAGTCATCTCAGCCTGTTCCTCATCTCCCGACTCCTGGCCTGACAGCTCCGGCTGCCACCACCGCTGTCCGGCTCTCCAGCCGGCCAGACGCCTTCTTCCGCACACCCCGTACGGCCACGGAAACCAGATGAGTGGGCATCAAGAAGGAGGAGAAACCACCGCATCGGCCCCTCATGCCGAAATTCCCCGCATCGGATCCAAGTCCATACGGGCCGCCGCTTCCGGCACGGCAACTCCCGGCAACAGTAGTTCCCACATCCTGACCGTCCGCTTGGGGAGATCCTGACGGCCACTCACTAGCTGTGCGTAAAGCTGGACTCCCGTACATGCTCCCACCACGAACTCGGCCACTTCCTCCAGGTCGAGATCGCACCGCAGTTCACCGTTGCGTTCGGCCTCCCGAAGGCAACCCTCCATGATGCCGCGCCAGCTGAGGTAGGCGGTGGCATCCCGGACACCAAAAGCGCCCTGCTCCACCGACAGCCGCACCCCCGCTCGCAGCACCGGATCGGTCTGCAGACGCTGCGCCCAGACCAGCGTGATGTCCACCAGCCGTTGCAGCCCCTCCGAGTGGAGCATGCCTTCAATGGCCTGTGGCTGAGCGTTCATCACAGCCTTGGCCAGCCCCTCCTTCGACTCGAAGTGGAAGTACAGCGCACTGGTCGTAACCCCGGCCCGCTCCAGGATCTTGTTGATGCCCGCGCCGGAGTACCCGAACTCGTCGAACACTTCCGCCCCCGCCCGAAAGAGTTTCTCACGGGTACGCAGGGCCCGTTCCTGTGTCACGTGTCTCATCCCTTGATCCCTCGACACCCCTCGACAGAAAAGAGAACGCTCTTTATCCTACTTGGCGATTATTGAGCTTCCCGCTTCCACGCGCCACCCCATCCGCACCTCAAGAGAGTTGCCCAGGAAGGCGCTACCACGCAGAAGGCACATCCGCACGATTCAGCACATCTCGCACCGTGTCATCGGTACCTGGGAGTTCCGCATGCACCGCAACGCTGTCCGCGCCGACCCTGCGCCGCGCTCCGCCACCTTCGTTCCGAAGAAATTAGTCCACAAGACAAATTCCGCCGAGGTCTTACTCACCGACTGGCAGCGCATACGTGCCAACGCCTTTATTATCTCTGCCCATTGGCCCATGACACACAGCTTCTACACGACGGGCCACAGCCCCGTTGATCCACTGCTGCTTACCGAGACCATCCGTCAGATGTTCCCACTGCTCTGCCACACGGCCTACGACGTGCCGTTCGACCACCACCTGTTGTGGGAACACTACCGCTACGAACTGGCCTCCCACGCCACGCAGATCACCGACCGGTCCGGCCCACTGAACTTGCACGTCGAATGCCGGGAAACGGTGCGCCGCGGCACCCGGCTGGCTGCCCTGTCCCTGGCTGTCACCGTCGTCCGCCATGACGTGCCACTGGCAACGGCCGACACCCGCTTCACCGTGCAGCCTCCTGCCGTCTACCGTCGACTGCGGGCTGGCCGCAGCGACGCCGCGCTCGCCGCCCCAACTCCCGCACACTCCTGCCCCATCGCCCCGCGGGACATCGGCCGCCGCACCCGGGGCGACATCGTCCTCTCCCCCAGCGACGATCCTCTCCGCTGGGGGCTGAGGATCGACACCGCCCACCCCATACTCTTCGACCACCCCCTCGATCACGCCCCCGGGATCCTCCTCCTGGAAGCCGCCCGCCAGGCCGCCCAGGCTCTGACTCCCACGCGTCCCATGACGGCGATGGCGATGGAGAACACGTTCTCCCGCTACGTGGAATACGACACTCCCTGCTGGGTCGAGGCCCACCCACTCCCCTCAGACCCCTTGGGCCGCGATCGCGTAGCCGTCACCCTGACCCAGGACGGCACCGAGCACTACGCCACCACTGTCACCCTCACGCCAACCCCGGCCTTGCCCCACGACGCACCACAAGGTTCCTGGGCCCCTTTCGCCCTGCGGTCACCACTGCCCCGTAAACGTCCGGCTCGACTTCCCGAACGGCACCCGACGTGTCATCAGTCCGGCCTACGGCAGTTCACGTCGCGGCCTGGAAGAGAAGGTCAGCCGGATGTGGCACAAGTGGCACCCTGGTCGAATAGGTCGCGGCGACCACGGGCGGTGCGCGCGCCACTGGTCTGACGTGGAGCGAGCACGCACCCGACTTCAGCCCATGGGGGCATGACAATGTTCTTGTGCGGTGGAAATCCCACAAGGCGCAAGGAATGGCAGTGCTGTTGACGGTAGATGCATGACAGAGAATGTGTGATGCGAAATCTGGCCACGCCTGGTGAAGGTCCGTCAGGATTGCCGCGGCAAGACCGGACTTCCAGGAGAGAGGAACGAAAATAAGTTCCGTGCTGAATATGACAATTCGCGGGGAACCCAGCAGGACGCCTGACGAGTGAGCACCTCTTCGATGATGTTCTTTCGGCGGGTCGCCCGCCGGGCGAAGCCGTCGGAGATCAGGCCGGCGATCGCGAGATGGGGGTGGGTCTCGGCGTAGGCCTCGCGGCGGCCGGTGAACGTCACCGTGGCCCCCACTGCTTGAACTCGGCATTGGTGTGCTCCACTCAGTTCCACGCCCTCGGCGTCGGCATCGGCGGACAGGTCCTCCAGCATGCGCAGCCGCACACCTGGACGGTTGGGACGGCGTAGCCGTTAGCGGCGTGTAGTGGGCGGATCTTGCGGATTGCTCCGGAGACGGCGGAGCGGTCCGCCCCGTACAGCGTTGCCAGAGCAGCGTGCGGTAGCTCAGCCGCACGTGTGCCAGCGTGACCAGGAGCACACCAGGCGCCGATTGGGACCCGCTCCGGCGGCTTGCTGCCGGTGGTCGCCGCGACGCTCGTGGAGTACCGACTCCCGGACACGCCCCTTGTCCCGGCACCCACCCGCCGTATCGGCGGAACAAGTGGAACCATCGAAACCGTTCCATCTGTCAGGATCACCGGGGAGACCCCATCTCCTCCATCATCAGCTGGACTGCCAGTTGAAGCCGAATCCCTGGGATCTGGTAAGACCTCCATGCGGCCGATGTGATACCGGATCGTCTCTTGAGAGTTGTTCAGGGCAACGGCGATGCGGCCGTTGTCTGCATCCCACCGGCATGTTGATCGATCCAGGCGAGACCGCCGATGTCGAGGCGGGTGCGCGTCCGGGTCACCGCGACGTAGGCGAGGCGGGCTTCGGCATCGTCGATGGGTCGGGGAATGGGGTCTCCGAAGTCGTCCTGTTGGTCGCTGCCGGGTGGGGATTGGAAGTCATCGGCGATTCTCACACTCGGCCATTCCCTGCCTTTGACCTTGTGCGCAGTCGAGACGGTCACATGGGCTTGGGCTTCGTCGGTGAGTTGGTTGACTGCAGCGAGGATGGCGTCCGTGCCGTGTTTGTCGACGAGGTACGTCTTCGTTGTACGTATCGAGCACGACGTAGGCCGCCCACTCATTCCCTTGGCCTCTCTCGCTGAGAGGCGTTCCCTACCATGGAGGTTGCCCCGGCCTCCAACCGCGACCAGGGCATAGCGGGACGTCGAATTCAGGCGTCGTTTCGGCGGGTGTCTCTCGCACCACTGGGAATTGGACTTCAAGCAATCAAGCCTTAGCCATATCGCGCGGGTCTTGCGGCACCCCGCCCTGGACGCCTCCAGACGGGCACCGCTTTCCGAGCATGCTGCTGTCCCCTCACGCTTTCGCGCTCAAGTAAGCCCGGCGACCCAAGAACCTCCCTCCAAGTTCATCCCGACTGCGTCGGGGATACAACGAAGCGCCGCACGGCGCACGCTGGACCAAAACGTTCACGGACCCCGTACCTGCGTGGCCATCGTCGACCGGCTTGCCTTCAGCGGCACGATCATCGAGACCGGCACTGACTCCTCTTGCCTCGCCAGCACCCGGGCTCGGGCCGAAGAACCCGCCAAGGCCGGCTGACACCTGCCGCCCTACGCCGGGCGGTGGGATCGCCTACTCGCCGGCGCGGGCGACGAGCAGTGGTTGGAAGAAGCCTGTCTCCTGCGGCATCCGCCACCTGGTGTCGGCAAACCCGGCCTCGGCTGCGAGGCTTGCCAGCCGGTCCTGGCCGAGTGCCCAGTAGGTGGTTCGGCGGACTTTGACGCGCCATTCTCCGCCTGCCGGAAGGAGTTGGAAGTGCTCCAAGTCGTAGTGTTCGCCGTCGTCGTGCCAGTGCCAGAGCTGGAAGGTGACGGTTCGTTCCCCGCTGTCGGCGCAGTCGGTGATCCGGTGGACTTGTGGAGGCGTCGAAGCCGGGCGGTCGCGCAGCAGGTCGTCGTAGGGGCGTGTGCTGATCAGCAGGTGGCCGTCGGGACGCAGCACGCGGCGCATCTCGGCCAGGGCGGCGTGCACATCCTGCTCTGTCAGCAGGTGAGGCAGCGAGTTGTCGGCGCAGACGACGGTGTCGAACTGGCCATCGGGAAACGGGAGGTGTCGCATGTCGGCGGCGGCCGTGCGCAGGCTTAGGCTGCGGCGGGCGGCCTCACGGGCAGCGCGGGCGGCGGCGCGGGGGCTGAGGTCGGTCCCGGTGACGCGGTGCCCGCGCAGCGCCAGGCCGATGGCCTGCGTGCCGATGCCGCAGGAACAGTCGAGCACCGCCGCGCGATCCTGGCCGATCAGTGCGTCCAGGGCGTCCCCCTGTCGACGGATGCTCGTGTCCCAGTCTGCGTAGATCAGGTGGTAGTCGTCGGCCAGTTCGTCATAGAACTGCGCTACTGATGTCTCGGGCACGGCCCGAGATTATCGTGCCTGACTCCCCGGAGGCGCTGGTCGCCCCAGTGATCGGCGCTGACGTCCTCACTGGCGACAGTGCCGTCAGTTCCCGTGAACAACAGTGCCGTCAGTTCCCGTGAACATCTGCGAGCGCGCTGATCGTCAACTGCTGTTGAAACTCTATCGACAAACGCTGCTGCTGAACGTGAACGAAGACAAACCGCTCCTTGCCGATGTTCTCCGCGAGCGTGGTCAGGTGCTTCACCTGCGCGGCTGTGGCCGGCTCCGTCTCATCCGGCGTCGGTCGGTGGGCTTTCCGTGCCGCGGGAGCGCCGGCGGCCCAGGTGGCAAGCAGGCGCAGCCCTCTTCGGAGGGTGAGGCGGGCGCGGCGGCCTCGATGTCGCAGCGCAGCAGGGCCGCAAGAGCACCCCGGGCCGCGCGGCGCCACCGGAACGGGTCGCCGGCGGCGCCATGGACGGTGCACGCCGACTCCCGCAGTAGGCCCGCCCTTTCGAGGAACCGGGCGGCCGGCCGCTCGCCGGCCTGCTCGTCGGCCAGCAGCAGGTGCTCGGCTTGCTCGTTCAGGATGTCAGCCAGGTTGCGGCCGGACAGGGCGGAAGAAGTACTCGGCGGCGGACGAGTCCGCCCAGGCGACCGAACAGCGGCAGTGTTCAATGCGCGACTGCCCGGCGGCACAGCCGCGGCCGACGCATGGCGGGCGGCGGCAGGATCCGGCGACCAACAGCGGCACACGAGCGTCACGGCGACGGCGGCCCCCAGCGACGGCAACGCCGGGCGCGACCCAGCCCGCAACCGTGCTGCGCAGCACGAGGGCTGCGAGCACCGCCAGGGCCAGCACCGCCGGGGCCGGGCCCGCCGGGAACGCGTCGGGGCGACGTGCGGCGGTCGCCGCGACAGCGAGAGGGAACACGCCGAGCTCCGGCCGAGCGAGAGCCCCGAGGACCCGGGAGACGTCGGCGGTCCAGGCGGCCCGGTCGGCCTCGACGAGGCGGTCCGGCACGGTGGCGCCTGGAGCACCTGCACCGTTCCCTGTGCCGGCGGGAGGTGTACGCCAAGGACGGCGATCGCTGGGGCGACCCCCGGGCCAGGCTGCCGGCCGGGGAGAAGTGGACGGCTGCCGAGCCGAAGGGGCTCACCGCGTTCGGTCTGGGGAGCGAACCGGCCGGGCACCTCGCCGAACTCGCCTCCGCCCTGCTCGCCGCGTACGTCCAGGTCGCCGCCGGGCTGCCGGGCGGCAGCGCGCTGGAGGTCGTGGGCGGGAAGCTGAAGCTGGCCAAGCTCGGCAAGGCCGACGAGCCCGAGCTCATGCCGCCTTCCGTCAGCTGGTCGACGGCATGCTGTCCAGGGTCCACTTCCCCGAACTGCTGCTGGAGGTCGCCGAACTGACCGGCATGGCCGACGCCTTCACGCACATCTCCGGCGCCGGCTCCGGTATGGAGGGCTTCACCACCAGCCTGTGCGCCGTGCTGATGAGCGAGCGTGCAGCGTGGGCCGGATTCCGGTCCTCAAGCCGGACGTCCCGGCCCTTGCTCGGGGCTGCCTGGTCCAGGTCGGCCAGGGCTACTTCCGGGTGGAGGACCGCGAGCACGCCGAGCAGGCCATCACGGTGTTCGCGAAGCTCTACGGGACGAAGTTCCCCAAGGCGTCGCGAAGATCACCGACAGCCAGGACGAGCTGCTGGCCTTCTACGACTTGCCCGCACCGCACTGGATCCATCTGCGGACCACCAATCCCATCGAGTCGGCTTCGCCACCGTCCGCCTGCGGACCAAGGTCACCAAGGTCGCCAAGGGAGCGGGCAGCAGGGTCGCGGGTCTGGTCATGGTGTTCAAGCTGGTCGGGTCCGCGCGGACCCGCTGGCGGGCGGTGCATGGGCCCCACCTCGTCGCCTGGTCCGGGCCGGCGCCCGCTTCGAGCGCGGCATACTCGTCGGACGTCCCCACCAGGAGGCAGCGTGATCACCCTCAAGTCCGAAACCATCCACACCGACCGGCTGGCCTTACTTCCCCTGCAGGTCGAGCACGCCGACGAGATGGCCGTGGTGCTGTCCGATCCCGGCCTGCATACCTTCATCGGCGGCACCCCGGACACCGCCCAGGACCTTCGCGCCCGCTACGAACGTTGGGTGGCCGGCTCACCCCGCCCTGGCGAATCCTGGTGCAACTGGGTGATCCAGCTCCGCGACACGGCCTGCCTGACCGGCTATGTCCAGGCGACGGTCACCGCCGACGATCGTGGGACCGCTGCGGAGATCGCCTGGGTGGTAGGGACCCCCTGGCAGCAGCGCGGCATCGCCACCGAAGCCACCCAAGGACTCGTCGCCTGGCTCCGGAAACACCCGGTGCACAGGGTCGTCGCCCACATCCACCCGGACCACAAGACATCCGCCGCCGTCGCCACTGCAGCCGGCCTCACTCCCACCGACCAGTGGCACGACGGAGAGATCAGATGGCAGCTGACGATCAGCTGACCACGCACCTCCACAGGTCTTGACGACTACTCACCCCGAGCCCGTTGCGGACCTGACGCGGGCATACATCCTGTCCCGCCAGCATCTGCCCTACGCCAGCGGCAGAAGCTCACAGTGGCTCTTCCCCGGCCGCCAGCCCGGATCGCCGATGAACCCGGTCCGCCTCCACGTTCATTTGCGTGAGATCGGCGTGCCGCCGCAGCGCGGCAGGGCCTCCGCGATCCGCCAGCTCGCCTGCAGGCCCCACTCCCGTCATCGCGAAGGCACTCGGCTATCACGACAAGAGCGCCACCGGCTTGGTCACCGAGGCCGGCGGCACCTGGAGCCGATACGCCCCGGCGACCACACACGGTGATTGACGGCCGATCAATCTCCGCTGCGTGGGCCTTGCACGCTGGGTAAGGCGGTCGACGGTCAGGCGACGGCCGGCTGAACCGTCAAGGTTCCTTCGGCGGTGTCGATCGTGGCCTGAGTGCCAAGCGGGATGGTCGGAGGGTGGAGGCCGTGTCCGGCAGGGAGTCCGCCGAGAACGGGGACACCCAGGCGCGTCAGCCGGTCGCGCAGTACGTCGGCGATGCCCCATCCCCCCAGGGTTGGATCATCGGCATCCTGGTCGAAGCCGAGGAACTGGCCGAGTGCGACACCGCACAGCCCCTCCAGGGCCCCGGTACGGGTCAGCTGGGTCAGTGCGCGGTCGACCTCTCCCAGTCCTGTGCCTCTTTGGTGTTCGAGAAAGAGGATCGCCCCCTCAAGGCTCGGCAGACCGGCTCCGGCCTCGGTGCGGATCGCGTCGAGGTTGCCGCCGACCAAGACACCGGTCGCGGTGCCCTCGACGGTGACCGCCGCGCTGGCCTGGCTGGTGTCCCGGTGGATGATGACAGGGTCGGTCGTCATCAGCGCGCGGCGAAGGGCTTCGGCCGACGCCGGCCCGGACCATTCGTCGCTCCAGTTGACGAACGGGCCATGCAGCGAGGCCAGACCGCATCGCGCCCACAGGGCAAGGTGGAGGTGGGTGATGTCGCTGAAGCCGACCAAGGGTTTGGGGTCGCGCCGCAGGGCGTCGATGTCCAGGTCGTCGACGATGCGGTAGGCGCCTTTGCCGCCCCGGGTGGCGATCACCGCGCGGACTGCCGGGTCACCGAACGCGGAGTTCAGGTCGAAGACGCGATCCTCATCTCGGCCGGCCATATACCCCCATTGGTCGAAGACGTGCTCGCCCAACTCGACCCGAAGCCCCCATGACGTCAGTAGCTCGACGCCACGGGCGACTCCCTCGCGGCTGGGTGGACTGGCTGGAGAGACGATCCGCACCCGATCCCCGGGCCGTAACCGCGGCGATTGCACGCTCTGATGACTGTCGCAGTTGTCCATGCCGGGATCTTCCTCCACCCGCCGAGGCGATCGACCGGCTGATCGCCCGCCGGGAGGTGCATCTTCGAGAGAAGATGCTGTGGCGGATGCTCTACGAGATGTGCGCTCGCCTCGATGAGGTGTTGGAGGTCAGCATCGAGGAGTCGACGTCGCCGGCCGCCGGGCCCCGGTGAAGAGCAAGGGCGCCCGGCCGCGGGTTCGCCGTCGCGGGGCGGCCCGTGAGGAGTACGTGCTGGAGTGGGCGTACTGGGGCGCGGGCACCGCTCGTCTCCTGCCGCGCTCCACGGTGAGGTGACTGGACGTCATGGAGCGCCCTGTGTTTCGTGCCAGGTGAGCAGCAGTGATTGCTTGCCGTGCGCCCTCGTTGCGCCCCCGCATGCGCCTACCTCACCCTTTCGTGACCAAGGCGCCACGCAGAGTATCGAGGAAGATTCTCGGTGGGCGCGGCGGGTCTCCTGTCGGCTGTGTCGTCGCCTACCGAAGTCAGCGCAGGGCGCTTTGGCCTGCCGTGAAACACCCCGTGACCACGAAGACAGAGGAGCAACGCTGTGGCTTTGACTGCGGAGACCGTGCATGCCGAGCTTGAGGCCGCGAACCAGGAGGGTGATCCGGCCGCGGACGCGCTGGTGTCCGACCTCATCGACAACCGCGAAGTCGACGGCGTCAACGGTCTCTTCCGCACCATCGGGACGCTCAAGCCGCACATGCCCATGGAGGAGCTGTCCGGCCTGCCCGAGCGGCTGGCGCAGTTCCTGCATGACGCCTCCCAGGAGCCGCCGGGCTGGTGCGAGGCCGATGTCGAGGCGGCGGAGGGCTTTTTCGCCCACCACCACGGGGTGGCTTCCATGTTGCAGGGCACCGTCGGGCTGATCGGCACGTACCTGTCCCCGACCGGCGCCTTCACCCTGCGTTCGACCGGGCGTCTGGGCGGTGCGGACGGTCCGGGCCGGCGGCTGTCGCAGTCCTCGCGACTGTTCATCGGCATGGGTGACAAGGACGCCCTGCGCAACGGCACCCTGGCGGCGACCGTCACCAAGGTGCGGCTGGTCCATGCCTCCGTCCGCCAGTTGCACAAGAAGAGCGGGCAGTGGGACTACGTCAGGTGGGGCGAGCCGGTCTCGCAGAAGTACACCACTGGCGCCATCTGCGTCTTCAGCGTGCAGATCCTCCAGGCGATGAGGAACCTCGGCGTCCACGTGGCCAAGGAGGACGCGCAGGGGTTCGTGGCGGCCTGGCACTACATCAACCACTACCTCGGCACTCCCGAGAAGTGGCTGATCCCCAAGGACGTCGACCTGGTCGAGCGGATCTGGAGCGCCGAGCGGGAGAACGAGTGGAGGGCGAGTGAGGACTGCACCGTCATGACGCAGCAGGCCTTGAAGTTCCACAGGGAGCAGATGGTCCCGCCGCCGTTCTACGAGCCGTTCCTCGCCATGGTCCGCGCAGCCTTCACGGACACGTACGCGGACATGGCCGGCATCCCGAAGAGCGCCGTGGACCTGGTGGCCAAGCCCGCCGCCGCCATGCACAACCTCTTCAGCAGCACGGTCGGCGGGCTCGGCGGCGGCAGCGCGAAGAAGGTCGTCGGCGTCAATCCGTACGACGAGATCCTCGGCGTGGCCTCGAAGGCGTTCAACCAGGTGGAGCTCTACGCCCTCACTCACGACAAGGACGACCAGCCTCAGATGCACCAGGACCTGCACGACGACCGCTGACAGCACCGCCGATGGGAATGGGGCGCGATGGCAAGGTCCATCAAGTCTCGTTCTCGGCATGTCGGTACCAGCATCGCGTGCCCACGCAGGCGACCGCCGACGCCGCCGCGGCGTACACCGCGGCGGCCGGGAAGCCACCCGCCAACCGGGTCGCGGCCTCGAAGGCCTCGGCGCACGGTGTGGGGCGCCCTGCCGGCGGTGCTCTGCCGCCTGTTGAACAGCGGTTCGTTAAGCCTCTTCACCGCACTACCGGCCTACGAGTTGCCGCTGACGACCCGACCCTTGCGGCGCAGGGTCGGAGCGCGACGGAGGCCAGGGCGTCCCGGCGGATCCGGCCCAGCGCAAGGCCCGT
Source organism: Streptomyces yunnanensis (assembly GCF_029011865.1). Taxonomy (NCBI): domain Bacteria; kingdom Bacillati; phylum Actinomycetota; class Actinomycetes; order Kitasatosporales; family Streptomycetaceae; genus Streptomyces; species Streptomyces yunnanensis. Next base: position 9,924,974 of record NZ_CP095749.1, on the reverse strand, counting down.
CGAGAGTACGAGAACCGGGTCAGCGCGCTCACGCCGATCGGACCACGATCGTTCTCAGCGCCAACGGCTGTACCGATGTTCCTCACGTCCGGTCTCGTCTGAGCCACCCACGCGGGCACGGGGACGATGGACCAACCATCAGACCCGGCGGGCCACCACAAGAACCGCCCCCAGGAACCACCACATCGCAGGCCGCAGGCCGCAGGCCGCAGGCCGCAGGCCGCAGGCCGCAAGGAAGAAGAGCCCCGCGGGCGTGAGGACGACATCGAGCTGCACCTTGAGTTCTACCGCGAGGTGGAACAACCCCCGCGCGTGCAGGGCCGACCGGCCGGCCGGTCGTCAACAGGAGTCGTAGCGCCAGTGCTCGCCCTCGCGCGTCCACGGCTGGTCGTGCTGGTCGTACCGCGGGTCGCCGACGCCGTACGAGACTGAAGCCAAGTCGTCGGTGAGCTTGTCGATGTGAAAGCGCTTGACGGTGCGATCGGCGCTCGCCTCGTCCCCGAGGGTCACAGCCATACCGTGTGCGCGATCGAGGCTTGCGGCGAGAGACGCCTGAGAAATCCGCTCTTTGCAACGCGTCGAGATCATGCTGTACGCGGCGGTCACGTCCGGTTTGAAATAGGCAGCGGTGTAGGCGCGGACGGCCTTTTCGAGGTCGGCGCGGGCAGGATCGGCGGTGGCCGAGGGCGCGTGGTTGGTCGGCGTGGTGAGTACGGGTGGCTTCTTCGGCGTCTTGCCGCTGTCGGTGCCGCTGCATGCGGTGAGTGCGACGGGAAGCAGTGCGACGAGTATCGCGGTGGTGGCGCGCGTGCGCATGGTTCCCCCTTGGATGCGTGCTGATTGGCGCATCGTGGCACGGTTGTGGCAGGTATGTGAGGGAAACGCGAATGTCTCGCCGCCCGGCGGTGACGGGGCGAGGTGCGGCGGTTGAACGAGGACCAGCGGCGGCACGCACGAGGTGTTGGTCACGAGCCACGCCAGGGCGCGGGCGCCGACCAGTGCCCGGGCGGTTGCCGTGCGAGGTATGCCGCGCTGCGGAGACGACGTCACCCCCGTGCGCGCTGCGTGGAAAACGTCATCAGGGGGCACCTCACCCGTGCCGACACCGGCCGCACTCAAGCATCTGCTGCCCTCGTTGAACCCAGCGGTGGTGAACGCCACCGGCACCAAAGGACGCCACGTGCCAGCAGCAGGACGACCAGCAGCACGCAACGCATAGTCGTGCCGGCCGGTAGCACCCGCTCGTCCCACCACGCCCGAAGAGATCCGTCAGCGGCCATGCCCCCCACCTTCCGCCCGAGGGGCTGCCGCCAGCCGGATCCTCCCGTCTTTCCACAGCCACACCCACCGACGTGAGCGCCAGCCTGGCCACCAACGCATCAGCGACCGTCTCGGCACACTCCACGGACAGCCCGCGGCGCGACGCGCTCTCCAGCACGCGCCTGCGCACCTCGGCGAGCTGCCCGGCAGTCACTGGACGGAGGTCCTCTCGTCCGCGCTGATCACGTACTCGTCCTCGCCGAGGGGTTGCCCCTGCCAGGTGCGGGCGCACAGGTCCAGCACCCGGGCGGCCTTGGCGCGGAAGTCGGAATCGGTGAGGAAGATCCAGGAGCGGTGCTGCCAGGGCTTGAGCACGGCCTCGATCAGCCAGCGTCGCACGGTGGAGGGCGACACCGCGGTCACGATCTGACAGGCAATGGCCTCGCAGGCCAGTTCCGGACACGACCAACGGGAGATCGGCACTCCGTCTCGGCAGGCAGCCGGCAGGCCAGCGCCTTGACCTCGGTGGCCTGCAACGGCGCGAACGAAGCGGGACGACCGCAGCGCCTGCGGCCCTTGAGCCCGGGCAGACCCGCCTGAGCAAACCGGCCACGCCAGCGGCGCACGGTGTCCAGGTGCAGCCCCCTCTCCCGGGCGATACGCGCGGTGGAGCGTCCGCGCGCGGCGTGCAGCACGACCTGCGCACGCACCCGCAGCCGGTGCTCGCTCTTACGGCCGCAGGCCCTCCTCTTCAACCACAGGGCGTTCAGCGGCACTTGGGGCTATCGGACAGGCAGTGCGGACGAGCATGGCAGGCCAACCGACCAGCCGAAGTGATCACTGGCAAGCCACAGCCTGCCCCGCCCGCCGCGGAGGCGGAACCCAGACATCGTGGCGGGGCACGGCATCCCATGCCATGAGCACCGGGTGGGGACAGACGCCCCTGACCGCAGCTGCGTCAAGGCCGCAGCGGCGAGCGTCCGGGGCTGTTGGCGTCTTGGGATTCGACCCCCGCGTACGGCCGATGCTCCGGATTCAGGGCCGGTAGACGCACTCCGCCAGCGTCGTGTGCTTCTTCCAGCCCAGCGTCTCGTACAGCGCACGCCCGGCATCGGTCGCGCCGAGAACGCCAAGGACCGCGCCCTCCTCCAGGGCACGGTCGGCAAGCGTACGCATCACGAAGCCGCCCAGCCCGCGCCGCCGATGGGCCTCCTCGGTGATCACCCGGTCCACGACCACGGCCTCCCCGAGGGATGCCATCTGCCCCTGGGCCGCCTGCTCGCCCGCAGCATCCAGCACCCGAGCGTAGGTGACGGCTCCCATGGTCTCCACGGTCGCGGTGTACCCCTGGGGCGCGACCGGGTTCGTGGCCATCAGGTCAACGGCCATCAGATGGCCGCTCTCCTCCCAGGCCCACCCCTGGGGCAGCCAGGACCCGATCTCCTCCGGCTCCGCGGGCGTCTTCATCCACGTCCGCGGCACGGACACCGAGGCCGCGGCACTGCGGACCAACGACTCCTCGGCCTCGGGCAGGACATGGCGTCCCACTTCATCGAGGTTGCCGGCCACCTCGACATAGAACCCCCAGGGCTTCTCGACAGGCGGGGGCGTCCGCCGGGACACGGCCCAGCCCGCCACCCACGTCCTGACTATGTCCGCAACCATCAAGCCCTCCCGAAGCTGTGGCCGCACCAACGGCCAGGTAATAGGCAGCAGTCGGGATCACACATTACGTCGCCCTGCAGTCCGGAGCATCTGTTTTGCCGGGGTGCGGCTCCTGAAGGGCAGTCATGAAAGGTCACGCACAGCAGAACCGCCAGCAGCCAGAGCCAGAGCCAGCAGCCATGACGAGGACACCGCCGCCTACCCACCGGCAAACCCCGAAGGCACCCTGGACTGCGCCCGCGGCCTCTGCCCCCCGACCCCCACGTCTGACCCGGCACCGCGCACGAGAGGGCCTCAGGCGTCAACCCCCGAAGGACTTACGGAACCGACCACTTAGCTGGCCAACGGCGGGATGGACGTCCGCGCCGGCAAACACCCTGTGCCGGGACCCGGGACCTGGCGCCGGGAAGGCCCCGACCCAGCGGTGGCGCCGGCGAGGAACACGTTGAGATACGAGACCAGCGGGGGCAGGTACGCGTTCTCAAAGCGGGTTGGACGCTGGCGACCCCCAGAAACGCTTCCCGAGGGTTCCGAGGGTCGCCGTGGATCAACTCCACCGTGTAGTTGACGAACCGGCCCCGGTAGTACTCCCCCGCCCTGCTGTCGTTGGGGCAGGTGAAGTCCAGGATCGCGCCGCCGTTGTCGGGCTTGATCCGCCCGCGGGGCGATCCCTTGAAACAGCCGACGAGCACGGTGCCCCCAGTGGACTCCAGGGCAAGCCGCGGGGCCGGGCAGCCGTAAGCGTGTTCGTAGTAGCAGCCGAGGCGGGGGCCGGGGCGTGGGTAGAGCGCGAAGGGCTGCCCATGGTCGTCGACGACCGTGGTGCCCTGGCGTCCGGCACACAGCCAGTCGATCTCAAGGTGCCACAGGATCTCGTCGCCGCCGGCAGCGGGCGTGAGAATGAACTCCTCGACATCGGTGGCGCTCACCGAGAAGGGGAAATCCGCCTCCTCGGCCCGCAACTGGGGCGCGCCCTCGTCGAGATCGGTGCTGAAACGCCGCGGCGCCACCCTGCGGAAGGTGGGGGCTGTGATCAGGCCGTGGCATGCCCGGCGGACAGGACGACGGGACAGGACCACCGGGCGTCAGCTCGCTCATCTCAGCGCCCTTGCGTGGTGGCGCGGCGGCGGTAGTAGGCGTGGGTGACGGCGCCGACCAACACCGGCCAGGCCATCAGCGCCCCAGGGCTTGACCAGTCCGAGGGTCAGCAGCGCGAGCCCTCGCAGACCGCGGACAGGAGGAGGACGTAGAGGTAGTCGCTGAGCTGGGAGCGGTAGCCCGGGTTCGCGGAGTGGTCGACCCCGGCCGCTCCGGCGGTCATGAGCAGCCGCCAGATGCTGGAGGGCAGCACCACCAGTGGGACCGCGTGCGCGGCGAGCTGGGCCCAACGGGGGGTGCCGGGCACGTACTTCGGCTTCGGCTTCGCGGCGCCCCGCTTCGTGCGCTCGGACGTGGGGGCGGTGGTCGGTCGGGCCGACTGGGTCGCTGTCATGCCTCAAGCCTGGTCAGGCCCCCACCTGCGCGGACATATGCCGTTAGGCATCGAGATCGCGGGCGGGTCGGTCGCGGATATGCCGAAAGGCACAGGCGCGCACGGTGCCCGCACGCGTACCGTCGGGGTTGTGTTGATCATCATGGTCCCGGCCGTCCTGTCCGGCGCGGCGGCGCTGCTCGTCTTCGCGGGCCGGTCGCGGTCGCGTCCGCTGATCGCCTGGGTGACCGGAGCCGCCGCCGCGGTGTCGCTCGGCGTGACGGTCGCTCATCCGTCCGGAGCGGCCGGCCCCGGGCCGGGCACGATCGGCACGCTGGAAGCCGTCGCCCTGGCCGCCGTGCTGGTGCCGACCGCGCGCCACGCCCCGCCGCCGCAGGCGATCGCGGCCGGAACGCTGGCCCACCTCGCGGTGACCCTGTGGGTGCTGCGCGCCTGGAGCACCGGCTCGGTCCGCGGCATCGTCGGCGCCTGCGTCTTGTGGTCGCTGTTGGCGACCGGCGCGGCGGCGGGCGGGGTGTACCTGCGGGTGCTGGACGCCCGGCGGGTCAGCTCGGTGGCCGAGGCCCGGCGGCGGCAGCGCCTGGACCTGGCTCGGGACCTGCATGACTTCGTCGCCCACGACGTCAGCGAGATGGTCGCGCAGGCGCAGACCGGGCAGTTCCTCGGGTCGGACGATCCGGGTGTCGCGCTCGACGCGTTGCGGCGGGTCGAAGAGGCCGGGCTCCGGGCTCTGGCCGCGATGGACCGCACCGTGCACATGCTCCACGACCAGCAGGACGGCGCCCCCCGGCAATCGGTCAAGGGCCTGGACGAGGTGCCCGAACTGGTGCGGCGCTTTTGCGAGTCGAGCGCGGGTCGGACCGAACTCGCCCTCGCCCCAGGCCTGCTCGACCACGTCGCCCGCGAGGTCTCCGGCACGGCGTACCGGATCGTGGTGGAGGCGCTGACCAACGTGCGTCGCCATGCGCCAGACGCCGACGTGACCGTGACGCTGGACCGGTCGGCGTCCGCGCTCACCGTCGACGTCAGCAACGGCGCCCCGGCCGGACGGCCACAGCAACGCGGCGACCGGGCCGGTGGGCTGGGGCTGCCCGGCCTGGCCGAGCGGGTGGCCGCGCTCGGCGGATCGCTGGGCGGATCGCTGACCGCCGGGCCCCGCCCCGGCGGCGGCTGGCACCTGGCGGCCGAGCTGCCGCTCGCAGGCGACCGAGGCGCCCGCCGACCCTCCTTCCCCATCCCCTTCCGCCCCGGAAAGGCCCAGCCCCGATGAGCAATGCCCCGACGACCACGGCGCCGACCAGCACCGGCCCGATCCGCGTCCTGCTCGCCGACGAGTGGGAGGAGGACGTCCCAGTCGCCGTCGGGGAAGCAGCCAAGGCTCAGTTCTCCAAGGGCGCACTCCGCTGCGGCGAGCAGGGCCTTGCGCGACATCGGCGTGTCCAAGGAGGGATCTTCCAGGGTGCGGGCGGCGGCGAGATCGAGGAGGTCGCCCCCCTCTCCCTCAGCCCTGCCGCAAGGGACGCCCGCCATGTCGCATGTCCGACCAGTGCTCGATAGCCCGGCGAACCCCGCACTGGAGGGCGCCCTCCATCCCCTCTTCGGCAACATCGTGGCGTGTCACGTCCTTGACCGTCATGCCCGACATCCTGTCAGCCGCCACTGACAGCACGGCGCAGTCGCTCATGGCGCCGATCTCCCGCCCCTGATCCTCGACGCCCGGACGGACGACGAGGCGCGGCAACGGACCGGCGGCGGGAGACGACAACCTCAAGTTCGAAGTTTGGTCAGAGCACCATCGGCGCACCCGAAGAGACCACAGGATTCGTAGCGGCCCGGCCAGGGGAACATAGGTCGAACAGTGGACACTGAGCGTGAGGGAAATGCAATGGCTACAGGAACCGTGAAGTGGTTCAACGCGGACAAGGGATTTGGATTCATCGCCCAGGACGACGGCGGACCAGACGTCTTCGTGCACTTCTCCGCAATTCAGTCACACGGCTTCAAGTCCCTCATGGACAACGACAGAGTCGAATACGACCTGGTACAAGGGGCGAAAGGGCCACAGGCCGAGAACGTCGTAGTCCTCGAACAGTAGCTTCGAGGCAGCGGCCGGGGGGCCTTCGTCCCCGGCGTCGAGGAGCCCCCTCCCATAGGGCTCGTGGGGGCTCCTCGGGACGATACGGCCATTACGGGTTGGGGGTCACCTCGAAACCCGCACCGTAGATGTCGTGCTGGGGGACGGCGGCCTCGCGGGCGCGCAGGTCGGCGAGGATGTTCGCCGAGCTGGTGTAGTTGAAGGGCGGCAACTGCAGGGTGATCGCCTTGGTGATTCCGGCCCAGGGGCCGGCCGCCTGGAACTTGTTGGCCTGGGACGGGAGATCGGTTCCCGGAACATGCCAGATCACCGGGCCGCCCGAGTCACCCGCCTTGTTCACGGCCGGAGCCCGGTAGATGCCGTTGTCGTTGTTCATGACGGTGCCGTACCACGTCCCTGTCTGCCCCGACGTGATGATCTCGTTGTTGCCGGTCGTCAGCAGGCGCTCGGTGTCGAGCGCGGGCTTCATCGCGTTCGGGCTGACCGGCCCTTGGGGGTACTTCAGCACTCCGGTCTGCTTGAGATGCGGCCCCTGGGAGGAGAGCGTCACCTGCGGCAGCAACTCGATGACCATGTAGTCCTTGGTGGCATGGCCGGTCTGCGAACCCTCGGGGTCCTTGAAGTAGCGGACATAGCCGATCGGACCGTACTTCGTGTCGTTGCGGTCGACGACGGGGATGATGTCGTCCGGGATCTCGTGGTCGGCGTACTTCCCCGACGTGTCCCGGATGCAGTGGCCGGCCGAAATGGCTATCTTGCGCTGGTGGTCGTCGGTCCCCACAGCCCCGATGGTGCAGAAGAGATCGGTCGAGTTCGGAGGGAACGCGATCTGCATGCCGTTGTAGATGCGTTTGGCCTGCTGAGCATGATCGGAAGGCGCGGCGGCATGTGCGGTGCCCGCGGTGGCCGCGGCGGCACCCAGGGAGCCGGTAAGCGCCAAGGCCGCTACGAAGCCCGGTAATGCCCTGATCTTGCTCATCTTCCCAATCACCTGTCGTTCCCCTCTTGCTGGTGGATAGCCCACCGCCATCCTGAACGACCGGCATGAAAGACCGATGTAATCGACGTGGCCGGCGTAAACGCCCGCCGGGCCCCGGCAAGGCGACGGCCGCCGTGAGACCGCGCCGAACCAAGCACATACACCAACGATCCACGACCACACACCGGCCACCGGCCACCGGCCACCGGCCACCGGCACCCAGACAACCGAACAGCAACAGCGTTCGGCGCACGACCACCCGGCAGCCACACGACACGGCCAAGCCAACAGCCCACGGCCCACGGCCGGCGGCGGCCGGCCGGCGGCCGGTGCGGCTACGGCGCTCGCTCCTGATCGGCCACCGGCGCCGACCAGATCATCCGGATCTGCGTGGTCCGGTAGCCGGCTCGCGCGAAGGCCGCCGCCATCGGTGCGTTCCCGGTGTCGGTGGTGGCGGTGATCAGCTCGGCGCCGGCCCCTGCATGACTCCGGGTGACCTCGGCGAGCAGGTCGTCCACATAGCCGCGGCCGCGGAACTCGGGCAGCACGCCGAGGAATCCGACGTTGCGGGCGTAAGGCGTCGCGGAGGGGATCGCCAGTCCGGCGAGCCGCCCGTCGGGGCCGTACGCCAGCCGCCACCACTCCCGCTCGCCCGGGCAACCAAGGTAGAACTCCAACTCCTCTCGGGCGGCCGCCTCGACGCCCATCGCGGCGACGTTCCGGCGGGTCTCGTCGTCCAGGCTGCCGATCGCGATCCGCCGGAACATCCCGAGGAACTCCTCGTCGGAGGCCGGGGCGAAGGTGAGCCGGCCCTCGCCTCCCGGCAGCGGATCGCCGCTGGTCCACTGCAGCTGCAGCCGCTCCACCTCGTGGCTGAGGCCAGCGGCCCGCGCGGCGGTCCGGCGCCAGGCCACCGCGTCCGCGGCCGCCGGGTCGTCGTGCCAACCGACCGGCAGCCTCAGGATGTACAGCGGCGGCTTCGGCGCGCCCGCGGCGGCGAACGCCTGCAGCCCGGCGGTGAGCAGCCGGGCCGCCACCCGGGCCCGGTCGCCGGCCCCGGGGTCGACGTGCAGGCAGTCCAGAGCAACCGGGTGGGCGCTGTCCGCCCGGCCCCACCACAGGGCGCGGGCCAGCAGCCGGCCGTCGCCGTCCTCGGCGACCCAGGTCCACTCCGGTCGGTACATTCCCTGCCCGAGCTCATCCCGGTAACGGTCGGCGTCGATCCAGCCGACGGGTTCGGGGACCGTCACCGCGGCGACGCGGTCGACCTCGGCCGCGGTCGTGGGTCGAAACAGCATCGGTGCTCCTAGCGTCGGACGTAGCTGGTCAAGGTGGCGCCGGTGAGGAAGACCCGGGAGTCGCGGAGCAGCCAGTCGGCGGGGGCGAAGGGGGCGCGGAACAGCGGGATGCCGCTGCCGAACACCACCGGGTAGCGCTTGACCACCAGTTCGTCGATCTCGCCCAGCAATTGCCCGGCCAGGCTCGCCCCGCCGCACAGCCAGATGCCCGCGCCCGGCTGCCGCTTGAGGTCGCGGACGAGCTCCACCGGGTCCCCCGACACCACCTCCACCTCGGGGTCGGTCCGGGGCAGGGTGGAGGAGAAGACGTACTGCCGCAGGTGCGGGTAGGGGCTGGTGACGCCGATCCGCAGGGCGAGATCGTAGGTGGCGCGGCCCATCAGGATCGTGTCGAAGACCTTGTTGGGCACGTCGGCCAGACCCAGTGCCTCACGGGCGTGGCCGGGAATCGTCTCGGGGTACTCGGTGAGGATCGCGTCCTTCAGGTCACCGTCGAAGCCGGAGGAGTCGGTCTCCCCGTCCGGTCCGGCGATGAAGCCGTCGAGGCTGCAGCCGATGTAGTAGGTGAGCCGGCGCATGGGCCGCCTTTCGGTTGTCGCTGGTTGGCCGTCGGGGCGCGGGCGGCGACCGACGAGGACGGTCCGAACCTAGGGCACGGTCGCCGCCCCGGGCATCGGTCACGGCGACCCAATGTGTCGGTCCGACCTACCGACCCTGCCGACTGCCGTCGTCAGCCATCGGCCTGGACGACTCCCCGATCGCGGCATAGCTCCGGCCGACCCGCTGGCGTCCGCGGATGCGTCTGTACCTGTCGTCCTTCCGCATCAGCCCGTGTGAGCACCTTCAGTGAGGCAGCACTCAAACTGGTGCAGGTGCAGGTCCATGCCTGGGGCCAGGGAGAGGCGCCGGGCCTGGGGCGTCGACTGTCAAGGCAGGGCCTAGAGTCGGTGACGCACCGTCACGAGCAGCAGGAGGTCCCGTGCCGTCAAGGCATCCTCAACACCGCACCGTTCAGGGCCGGCCCACCCGGCCCCGGCCGCTGGCGCCGATCCCCTTCGAGGTCGAGGCGGTCTTTCCGGAGTTGACGGGTACGGCCCGCGAGGTCACCCTCCTCTACCCCCGGGCCGGGCAGCCGGGCCCAGGGGACAGCTCCCTGGGCGGGCCACTGCTGTGGCCGGCGGACGAGCCTTGGCCGATGTGCGCCGCACCGGACCACTACAAGCCGCTCAGCGCGCCCGTCGGGCCCGAGCCGGTCGCGATGGTCCCGGTGGTCCAGCTCTACGCGCGAGACGTGCCCGGCCTCGTCTTCCCCGCCGGCACCGACCTGTTGCAGATCCTGTGGTGCCCGCTCATTCACGAGGACGACGCGTCTGCCGCCAACCCCCGGCTGACCTGGCGCAGCACAGCGCTGACTGCTGCCCGCGCCGCTGTCAGGGAACCGCCCCGCCCGCACACCGCGGACGAGGAGTTCCTGCCCCGCCCGTGCACGCTCTCCCCACACCGGCAGTGGAATACCCGAACTGGGACCTGCCGGAGGGACTCGGCGAGCTGCTCGGCCAGCGGTTCGAGGACCTGAAGGAGGAACGGGGCTACGACTACTTCGAGGTGGCCACCACGCAGCAGAGCAAAGTCGGCGGCTATCCCGGATGGACCCAGCCGCCCAACTGGCCCGACTGCACAGACTGCGGCACCCGCATGGAACACCTGCTCAGCATCACCGCAACCGAACCGGGCACCGGTCGCTGGCTTCCCCTGGACGACCGGGACCCCCGCCAGGACGAAGCCGCGGTCCCCTCCTGGCAAGCCGAAGCGGACCCCGCCGTCCTCGATACGTTCGGACACGGCATGGACCTGGGCGACCTCGGCGGAATGTACTTCTTCGTCTGCCGCATCTGCCCCCACACCCCCTACACCCACCGCTTCGACTGCTGAACCCGGCCCGGCCGCTCGAGCCATGGCTCGGTCAACTACCCGGGCTGGTCGGCACCAGTCCGGCCGGTGCCCCGGCCGCGACAGGGCCGTGAGGCTGGCAGGCACCCGAGGACTGGCCTACACAGACGTAGGCCACCGAGACAGCAGGCGGCGGGAACGGCCAGGAGCGGCCGGCAGAGCGGGCAGAGCGCAGCGCAGCGCGAAGGTGGCCAGTACCACCGAAGCCGGACCAGCCCGGAGGGCGAATCGCCGCGGGCGGCGCGCGGCGGTCGCGGCGACGAGATAGAACGCACCGCGCTCCACCCGGCGAAGGCAGCGAGCACGAGCACGTCAGCGACGTCGCCGGTGCTCCAGACGGCCAGGTCGGCCTCACCAGGCAGTGCAGCACAATCGCGTAGCCGTCAGTACCGACGTCCTCCGCGACGGCGAACGCGACGGCGGCCCCGAGCGAGCCGGCCACGACAACCAGCTCCGCCTGAACCCCTCCAGCGCGACAGTGCGCTGGAGCAGCACCAGGCAGCCGGTCGAGCACCTTAAAGGACCGGCAGGAACAGCTGATGCAGCCCACTGAAGCCCAGCTCCATCTCTGACTCGATGCCCTCGACGCGCAACACCCGCAGGCCCTGCGCGCGGGCGGCGGCGTGCTCCAGAAGCCCGGTCTTGCCAATGCCGGCCTCGCCGTGCACCAGCACGGCGCCGCTCTGGCCACGCAGGGCGTCGGAGAGCAGCAGCTCGATCCGCCGCAGCTCCTCGCCGCGCCCCTGCATCCGTCCCCCCCCCGGATCCACCAACCCGACCACCGTCGGACCTCGTTGAAGAAGCCGGCGTGGCCGACCCCATCCGTGCCGAGCGGCGTCGGGTTCGCCGACGGCGCCGCGCACGGATCGTCTGGCTCCACGGCCTCCGCCCCTCCAATTGATCACGACCCTGCACCGGCCCTAATCTCTATCGACGAGGGCCTGCCAGTCGCGACTGCGCGGCAAGTCCTCCACCAGCTGCACGAATTGGTCATGCAGCCGACCGTTGGTGACCAGCACCGACGTATCGCCCCGCAGCACGGACGTCCCTCCCAGATCGGTCACCTTGCCGCCTGCCTCCGTGACGATGACCGGCATCGGAGCCACGTCCTCGTACCCCATCGGCGGACCGGCGATGACGCCCGCGTCGGCCCAACCCGTCACCAGGGCCGCGATCATGCCGGTCGATGGGCTCAGGAAGACCCGGCGGTGGAGCGCGGAAAGGAGTTCCTCCGGCCAGCCGGCCGGGTTGTGCATCAGCGTCCGTGCCCCGCCCAGGCTGGTTCGCTCCGTGACCCGAGCGCGGCGGCCCGACTGTAAGTCCAGGTCCGGACCCGGCAGCACCCAGCAGCCCAGACCACGGCCCGCCACCACCATCTGCTGCCTCAGCGGCATGTTGATCACACCGATGGCCGGCTCGTGCTCGTCCTCATAGGCGAGATCGTTCGAGAACAGCGGCACCGGTGAGTGAAGTACGTGGTGCCGTTGATGGGGTCGATGATCCAACGCCGTCCCGTTGACCCGCTGGTCGCACCTCCCTCCTCACCGAAGATTCCGTCGTCCGGCACCCGGCTACTCAGCTCGGCTCGGATCAACTCCTCAACCGCCACGTCGATCTCGGTGACCTCGCTGTCGTCCTCCTTGCGACGGCTGCGCCAGTCACCACCGAAGAATCCCTCCGCGGACATCTGCCCAGCACGACCGGCCAGGCGAACAGCGAAGTCCAGGAGCTCACGGTCAACGGGAGGAGCATCGAACGCATAGTCCATCCGGCGAGCCTTTCACGACCTCCATGACGCGTGAGGCCAGATCAACTTCTTACGTCGCGGAGCCAGCGTTGATCACGACTCCGCACAGGCTCCAGGACGGCGCTCGGGCGGGTCGGCCGCCAGTGCTTGGTAGAGGGGCCCTGCCCCGTGATCCTGGACACGGGGCAGGGCCACAACCGCGCACCGCCTCATCCGGTACGGCCCCCGGATCACAGGCTCGCCTTACCGGTCGCACCGGGATCCGCCCGCTGGCCGGCCGGGATTGGCCGCCGGCCAGCGGACCCGCGGCCAACCCTGGCCGCGATTCAGCCTGCTGCGCACTGCGTCCCAGCGTGCGACGTGGACGTCGACCCCTGCTCGGCTGCCGACGTGCTTCAGGCCACGGAGTGACGCTCCGCCAAGAGGTCCCGCAGTCTCATCGCCGGCGAGGACCACGGTGAAACCGTGGCAGTCCGCCCCAGTGCGTTGTTTCAACCAGTGGTCGAGGTGGGTGTGGTGGAAGCCCCCATCACTCCCTGCGCCCGTGGGTCGGACGGGCGCGCTCCCTCACCGCGATGGATAGTCGACTTCCCAGTGCCGGTACGTCGCACGGCGCTGGCCCTCGTCGGTGTCCTCGTCCATGTTCGGCGGCGGGCAGTAACCCGAGATCAGCACCCTTTTGTGGTCCGGGGAGAAGGATGTGGTGAACGCCGCAGGCAGCCTAGGCTTCGTTGTGTTTGGGCAGAAGGCGGGGAAGGGCAGGGGGACGACGGGCAGGATGCGGTGGGCGGTGGGCTCCCAGAAGAAGAGCCACGTGCCCTGTAGGACCGCCGCTATACGGCCGTCGTCAGCGACCGGCTGGATCGGGCTGTGCCAGGTGCTGATGGTCTTGTCGGCGATGGTGCCGCTGAGCACCGGGGGCGGCTGCCCGGGAGCGGTGGCGGCACTGGGCAGCGGGCTGGTGCGACGGTAGTCCAGCAGCAGCGCGTGGGTGAACGAGCCGTAGAGGATGCGGTCGTGGCCGACCAGGGAGATGCCCGTACCGGGAAATTGCACCTGCTGTTCCATGCGTAGCGTGGCGGCGTTCCAGATGATCGCGCAGGAGTCGAGCGCGGTGATCAGCTCGCTGCCGACGAAGGCCAGGTCGCGGGCGCCGGCCTCGCACGCGGGGGTGTCGTCCAGCCAGTGCGGTGAGCCGTTGCCGTGCATGTCGTAGACGCCGATCGAGTCCGTTTGGAGGGCGACCAGGCGGCCGGTGCGGTCGATGGCGAGCTGGTTCGGCCTGATCAGGCCGGCGCCCAGGGCGATGGAGGTCCGGACAGGGCGCTGGGCGACGGGGGCGGAGGGATGGGCCGTGTCCATGACGGCGAGCTCGTTGAGGCTGGCGGCGGCGAGCCACCGGCCGCCGGGGTCGAAGGCGAGCTTCACCACGCGGCCCTTGAGGCCCGTGAGCCGCCGTGGTGCGGAGTGCCCGGACGAGAGGTAGACGTCGCCGTTCAACGTCCCGTACGCCACGCTGCCGATGCCGGCCGCGACCGTGGTGACCCGTTCCCCTGCCACCGTCCCGGGCAGCGCATGCAGACGGGGCGCGGTCACCGGCTGGGCGGGGCTTGCAGAGCCGGAGCCGTCCTGTCCGAGCCGGAGCACGATGAGGGACAGGAGTACTCCCGCCGCCGCTGCCGCGGCCAGGACAGCGGCGAGCGCTCGTCCGCCCGTCGGACGTCGAGGGGTCCGCGCCTTCATGACGTCCCGCTCGGCTGTACTGTCGCGGCACCGCTCCCGTCGGGCCTGAACCAACGGCCGCTGTGGGGGTTCAGCTCCCAGACGGTCGCATCGGTGGGGCGGGTCATCGTGGTGAACAGCTTTCCGCCGTCCTGTATGACGACGGTGCGCTTTTGGCCGTCCTCCACCAGGTCGACCGCGAGTTTCCACTGCGCCGCACCGTGCGTGATCCGGGCTGTGACCAGGAAAGTCTCCAGGTCCCCGGCGGGCACGGTGAAGTCGGGTGGCACGCTCTTGCCCGCCTTGTCGTAGAAGCCGCGGGGCTGTGGCTTGTCGAGATCGATGTTCACCGAGTGCACCTTCGCCTCGCCCTGGGTAGTGCACTCGGTCACGACGACGTGGGAGGCAGGTCGGCGGGAGACCACCTCTGCCCGTATGCCGGTGATCAGAGCGGTGTTCGAGCCGCTATTGGTCACCGTCAGCTGCATGGTCGTCCGGCCCTCGTCCACGCTGTCCCGGGCTCGCGCCCAGTTCCAGAAACCCGCGCACCCTTCCCGCGGTTCAGTGCCGTCGAACCGCGCGGCGGGCACGAGCTGGATGAGATCCCCTTCGGCATCGAGACGCATGGGGTCGGTTTCCGCGGACAGGGAGACCTTCGACGAGGCGGGCCACAGGTGCACCGCTCCCGTGAACACGGCTGTGGCGGCGGCCGCCGCCAGGGTGGTGACGATGGTGGAGGCTGCCAGCCCGGGTATGGTGCGCAGCCAGCCCGCCATGCGTGCGCCTGCCGCCGCGGGTGCTGCCTCGTCGTCATCCGGTGCGGGGGCCGAGGCAGCACCGGCCGTCGGGGGAGCGTCGCCTGTGCTGCCTCTACGGTTCGACGCGGGCGGCTCGCCGTCGCCCCTGGGGGCCGGCTCGGCGTCCGGAGGGCCGGAGCCGTTGTCTCCTGTGGTGCCGCCTTCTCCCGCGGTAGGCGGTAACCCTGCCGCCATTCGACCACCCCCAAGGCCGCTTTTCTAAACCGAACTCAGATGATGCCCGGCTCCCCGAACTTCACGCCTCAACCCGCCGCCCGCCCGGCCAGGTCCAGCGCCAGGCCGCAGCACAAAGGCCGCCCACCGCGACGGCCTTCACGAGCAACACGAGGCGCTGAGGCGCAGGCACCGGGCGGATCACCCGGCAGCTCGCCGGACACGGCCCCGCGGCGTACTGGGCCGCCGAGCCCTCCCCCGCCATGGCCGCCCACCTGAAACACGCGAACCTGCCCGGCATCCACGTCGTCGAAGCCGACGCGCTGATGCTCCCACTGCCCGACCACGGCGCCGACGTCGTCGTCGAGCACGAGGTGTTGCAGTTCGCCGCCGATCCGCTGCTCGCCGTCGAAGAGGCGCCGCGCGTCCTGCGTCCCGGCGGCCGGCTCGTGCGCCTGCTGCTGCACCCGGACGGCTCCAACCCACTCACGGATATCGACGCGGCCTACCGCCGGGCGGCGTTCGCCGACGGCCCGCGGCCGCTGTTCCTTGGCAAGGGCACCGACCAGCGCGTTACAGCCCACCTCGCCGCCCTCGGACGTCCCACCCGGACCCAGACCTTGGCGGAGTTCACCCAACACCGCACCCCGCAGCAGACCCTCGACGCGCTCGCGGACCGAGCCTGGCTCTACCAGCACCAGCTCACCAACCTCCGTCACCAGCGCGGCATGACGGCCGCACGCCAGATCGCCGGCCGCATGACGCAGGGCGTGGCCGCCCCCTACACGCTCCGCGCTCTGATCACGCCCGCCGACCAGCAGGTCCGCTGATGTCCCACTTGCCGGACCGACACCAGTGGATCAACCAACTGCCCGAGGCTGCCGGGCTGTTGGAGGAGGGATCCGTGCCCGTCCTGCGGCCCGCCGAACGGGAGCGCGCCGCATGGTGGTCGAGCATCCTGCGCACCTACCCGGACCCGAACCTCCGGCAGAGCCCGCCACCGAGGGCGAGAGTGGCGAGCCTGTCAGGGCACCATCCTGGACGGCACCACCGGCCTGACCCTCATCCTGACCGCCGAGCACCCCGAACAGCGCAGCACCATGGCCGATGTCCTGTCCCTCATCTGGGACAGCCTCCTGGTCGACGCCGACGGCTCCGCCGCGCATGCCTCCCTCGGCGCCGTGACGCTGTGCGGACTCAGCGGACCGGCCGAACACACCCTCGACGGGACGTTGCTGGCCGGCGGGTGCACGCCCACAACATGCAAGACCGATCCGAGCGGCCGCACCCGCCCCGTCGCACCGCACGACCTGCGCACCCGCTTCCTGGGCTTGTTCGTGTGCAACGCGATCACCCTCGGCGAGGCCGAGCAATATCCGTCCGATGTGAACCTCGCCCTGGACGCCGTGGAGGGCCATCCGCAGGCGGTCCTCGGGCTGCTCCGCGGTGATCTGACCACCAGCGGCCACGAGCCCCTTCTCACCGCCGCGACTCTGCACTCCGGCGCCCTGCTCGGCCAGATCGCCACCCTGCTGGACACCAACGGCCACCGCCGGGGCGTCCGCGGCCCCTCGGCAATCCTGCTGGGTGACCCCGAACAACAGCTCCACGCACCCGACGACACGGGCACGCCGCCCGCCCCATCGCCGCCCGCGAGCAGCCGCGCGCGGGCCGATACCGGAACCCTGGACCGCTGGCGCGTACGGCTGGCCAACGCCGAAGCCCTCGAACGCGGGTTGCTCGTATCCCTCGGCCGGCGCCCCGACGCGGACCTGTCCGCCTGCCTGGAGGAGATGACCTCCCACCACCAGGCAGCCTTGGACGTGCTCCTGGCCGCCGTCCGTAGCCCGGACGAGGCGTGGGAGGACCGCATCGAGGAGCTGAGCCTCCGCTGGGGGCACGCCGTGCTCGGGATCCTCAGCCGCACCCGCGGCGGCGCGTTCTCCCGCCAGCTCATCGCCTCCCGCGCCCACCACCACACGACGCGCTGGTCCCCCGCTCCCACCTGCAGTGGCTGCCGCGCGCCACGGGCGTTTGAACACCTGACCAGTCCCCCCGGACTCACCGATCTACACACTCTGCGATGCCCCAAGTGCGGGCCCGCCCTCAGCCTCCCGTCAACCCTGCGCCCCCTCGACGCCGACGCCCCGCCGGCGCTGTTCCCAGGTCAACCGACCGACGTTCATGTCACCTTCCCCGAGCGGGCCCGGGGCCTGTTCGCCGTCCATCTGCGGCCCCGCTCCACCCGGCGCGGATCCTACGATCACGCTGTCCTGGCCGCCACCCCAGGCCGGAACACGGTCACCCTCACGCTGCCCGAGGAGCCGTTCCCGGAACAGGACCGGCTGCGGGTCGTGCACACGGACAGGTTCCACGTCGCCTACCACCAGCACCGCGTTCCCCTCCTGCCACACCACAACGGCACCAACCACCAGCAGTAACCGCATCCGGCCGGACCGATACACGGCCGGCTATCAGCACCGACAAGAGCGAGATCGAAGCGCATGATCGTCTGGATCAACGGCCCCTTCGGAGGCGGCAAGAGCACCACCGCCGCTCTACTCCACCAGCAACTCGCCAACAGCCTGGTGACCGACCCCGAGGAGGTCGGCTTCCTGCTGCGCAAGAGCATCGGAGACCACCCCAGCCAGCAGAAGGACTCCCAGGACTACCCTATGTGGCGCACCCTGGTCGCGGGCGTCTGTGCCGAACTGGACCACTACACCCAGGGTGGCCCGGTCATTGCCCCGATGACGCTGCTGCGCCGCGACTACCCCGACGAGATCTTCGTCGCCCTGGCCAAGGGTGGCGCCGAGATCCGCCACCTCCTCCTACACGCCGATTCCGACACCATCCGGGCCCGCATCGAGGCCAGCATGGAGTTCCCTGATAGCGAAGAGCGCAGCGAGAAGGTCCGCGCCTTCCGGCGCCGCAAGCTCGACGACTACGAACAGGCGTACACGACCTGGCTGGGCGAGCGGGCCGACGTGATCGACACCACCACGCTCAAACCCGACCAGGTCGTTGCCCAGGCCCTCGCCCTCCTGCGCCGCCCGTGAACAGGGGCGCGATAACCCGCATGACCGGGCCAGCCGAGATCATCGCCGACCACAGCTGGCCCGGAACGTCCACCACGGTTCTCCGTCTCCGGGCCGCCGACGGACGGCAGATGATCCTCAAGGGCAACACCAGCACCGACAGCTTCCAGCGGGCCCCCTGCGGCAGGCCCGGGTAGCAGACCACCTACCTGCCCCTGGAGGGCCTCCAGAGGGGGCGGCACGGTGAAAGCCGGCCCCGTGGGCGTCGGGGTGGCGGCCGGGGTGGGGGTGGTCAGGTAGGGCAGGGCCGACTGCACAGGCACCTGACGGCGGGTCGGGATGGTCATCGTCGTCTCTCTCGGTCTCGGTTGCTGCCACGTCCGGCTGGACGTGGCAGGCGCTACCGTCGCCGTCTGACCCCGCCCGATCCAGTTCTCGCGAAAATCACTGACTGCCCAGCTCAAAGCAGGTTCTGACGGGGATTCGCGAGGAGTGGACCGCGGGATGCGGGATGCTAGGCGCCGGGGACGACGCACGTTGCAACGGCACTGGGTTAGCAGCGCAAGCTGCGGTGGAGCGCCGAGAGCTTGTCGATCGACCGACACCCATTCAATAAAACGAGAGGACCCTGAATTCGCCTCAGAAGCTGTGTCACATCTCTTGATCGGTGATGCTGTGTGCTGGTTGGTGATGGCGTGTTGGTCGAGTAGCTCGTAACCGTCAGCGGTGGTGACGGCGTGTGGGCAGCATGCGGCCGTGTAGGTGGTTGCTGACCTCGTTGCGACGTCGCTTTGAGGGGAATACGCGTGCTCGAAGGCGGTGTTGGTGGGAACACGACGACCAAGCCCCCGGCACCCGACGAAAGAGCCTCCATGCCGCTCAACCTGCCCGAAGGTAAGCGTCTCGCCGTCAACATCGGCGTCGACTTCGACGCGCAGTGCGCGCCCAACGGAGACACATCCAAGCTCAGCCCCGCGTTTCTGTCACGCGGAGATTTCGACGTCGAGGTGGGCGCCCCGCGCCTGCTCGCGCTGTTCGGGAAGTACCAGATCCCGACGACCTGGTGCACACCTGGGCACACGTTGATCACCTTCCCGGACAGCATCCGGTCGGTGCTCGACCACGGGCACGAGATCGCCGCGCACGGCGCGTACCACGAGTCGGTGCCCTCGCTCACCGAGCGGGAGGAACGGCGGCTGATGGAGTTGCAGCTCAGCCAGCACGAGAAGATCGTCGGCCAGCGCCCCCGCGGGTACCGTTCACCGGCCTGGGACTTCTCCGACTCCACACTCGGCATCCTCGAGGAGTTCGGCTTCGCCTGGGACAGCTCGTTGATGGGCCGCGACTTCATCCCCTACCGGCCGCGCCCCGTCGTGGTTCACCGCGAGGAACCCCACGAGTTCGGTCCGCCCAGCTCGGTGCTCGAACTGCCCGTGTCCTGGTACATGGACGACGTCCCCGCACTCGACCACGTCCCCGGGATGCTCGCCGGGCTCATGTCGACCGAGGGGGTCTTCGCGCGGTGGCGGGACACCTTCGACTACGCCTACGAGAACGAGCCCGGCGGCGTCGTGACCCTCACCGTGCACGGCCTCGTGAGCGGGCGGGCACACGCGATCACGATGCTGGAGCGATTCATCCGCCACACACGGCAGCACGACGACGTGTGGTTCGCGACGCTGAGCGAGATCCACGACCGCTGGAGCGACTGAGCGCATGAGCCGGGCGAGATCCATACCGGACTCGCGCACCTGCGCCAGGGGGGGCACGGGCGGCGGACGGATCCCGGAGCCGCCTGGAGGCATCCTCAACGCCCCCGCCCAGCATGTCCTTCCGTACTCCGGTCAACGACTCCATGTCGCCCGCCAGGACACGCAGCAGCGTCGTCTTGCCCGCCCGGTTCTCCCCCTGGCCAGGAGCCGCTGCCACGAGCGCCAGCGGCCTGTCCAGGAAAAGCCGTTCGCCGATCGCTATCCGGTCGAGCTCGGCGAGCGAAGAGTCGACGGAACACACTCCGCCCGCCGCCGACAGCGCGGCCCTGCGGCGCACAGGACCAGACGGCAACCAAGCAGGACGATGGCTAGCGGTAGTTTGTTAATCAGGGTGGTAGAGGTTGATGGGTCTGCCTGTGGTGACCGCATCGATCAGTGCCTGTAGTTGGTTGGGGGGTGGTTCGTTGGACCATGCCTGCCACCAGCGCCGTAAGGTGATCGACGGAGTCAGCCAGCTGCGGACTGTGCGAATCGCCTTGGGCCAGCAGGGTGGTTGAGGCTGGTGGGAAGGGGGTGGCCCCCCTCTCTGTCCGCTCGTTGCGGCGGTCTGTTGCGTCGGTTGGAGACTCCGGTGGGGGTTCGGGTGGGTCTGGTTGGTCGAACCAGGCGTCCCAGCAGAAGGAGAACGCGCAGTTGACCAGGGTCTGGTGGCGGCGGATCGCGGTATCGGAGCGTACTTGGAAGTCGGCCCAGCCGAGTTCGTCCTTGACTTGTTTGTAGCTTTGCTCGATCCAGTTGCGGACGGCGTAGATGCGGACGACTTCGGCGAGGTCGGCCGGCGGGTAGGGGCTGTCAGCCGCCCGCGGGCCCTGTGGCCGGGGCAGGTCGGTGGCCAGGTACCAGGTGCCCTTGTCCGGCAGTGTGGCTGGGTCGGTGGTGGCCACTACCAGCCGTGTTGTTCCCTCCGGGCCCCACCATCCCAACGTGGCGTCGGCGGCCCACCAGGTAACGGTGTGTCCGTCGCGGAAAGTGCGGGTGACCGGGCTCCAGTCGCGGGGGTCGTCCGGACCGTTCCACGCCAGGCTCCGGGCAGCGTCGAGGGGGGTGTATGCCTGGTCGCCGTAGGCCCACACCCCGCGACGGCGTTTGAGGGCCATGACGAACGGCACCCCTGCTTGGCTCAGTTCGCCGCGGAAGGCGTCCACGTCGCCGTAGGCGCAGTCCGCGACCGCTGCGCGGAACGCGATGCCCGCGGCTTGCGCCTGGCCTGCCAGGGCAGCGGCGATCCGCCATTTTGTGCGGAAGGCGGGGTCGTTCTTGCCCTTGGGGAAGTGGTGGGCCGGGGTGTAGGGCACCGCGTGCAGTGGGTAGTACAGGCGCTCGTCGGCCCACAGGGTGGTCACGGTGACCACACCGTTGTCGGTCTTGCCGTACCGGCCCAGCCACTGGTGGCCCACGTGTGCGGTCGCTGTCCCGTCCTTGCGGTCGCCGGAGTCGTCGATGACCAGCACACCCTGTTCGTGCGGCGCGGTCGCGGGGTCATCCAGAAGAAGTTCCAGGCGCCGGTCGTTGACCCGTTCGCAGTCCCATGTCGACTCCGACAGGAAGAACTGCAGACGCTGCACGGCACGGTGCTGGGCCCCGACGACCGGCTCGGCGCCCGCTAAAGACGTCAGTGTCTTGTTCCGATCCCGCGGTGCGAGCAGGCCCGTCAAGTACTGCCGGAATCCTCTGCGTTGAGCCAGCGTGCCGAACAAGTCGTCGAAGCGAGCGGCATAGCCTTCCAGCGGACCCGGCGCTGGCGGGCACGGAACACGAGCGGTCATGACACCACACCCCCTACAAGGAGCAATAGCGCAGACACACTCCGCCGTCAACAAACTACCGGTAGAACTCGCCCCGGAAGCGTGACGCTTCCGCGAACGCTTCCCTCCGGCCGGCATCAGGCAGCAGACTCACCCTCACGGCCTTCGTCGTGGTCACGTGCACCTTGGTCGGAGCACATGATCAGACGAAGGCCGCTCCCACGTCCGGCGAATCCCCGGGCGGGCTACCCCGTTCGAGGCGCCGTCCGACACCTGGAGCCGCAGAGGTTCAGTCGGGCAGCGCCACGGTGAGGTCCACCTCAACGAGCTGCCCCGTGAAGCCGAGTTGCGCAAAACCCAACAGCGTGCTGGCGGTGGTGAACGCCGGACCGAGGGCTGAGTCGGTGAGCCGACGCCAAGCGACGCCCAGCTCCTCTCTGTCGTCGCTCCGCACGTAGATCACCGAGCGCACCACGTGTTGCGGCTCTGCATCCACCGCAGCCAAGGCGGCGAGTGCGTTCGCGACAACCTGGTCGACTTGCAGCTCAAGCGATCCGGAACCGACGAGGGAACCGCTCCGGTCGAGCGGGCACTGCCCCGCCAGGTAGGCCGTACGACCGGTCTCCACCACGGTGATGTGGTGATAGCCGGGCGTCTCATGCAGCTGCTCGGGGTTGATACGAGTGATCTTCGCAGTCATGCCCGCGAGTCTGACCGGCATGCTGCCGGCACGCATCGCAATTTTGTCCCACTGAGCAACCAGCCCGAAGGTTAAAGAACAAGCTCAAACCAGGGCGACGATGACGTCCTGACCGTCGGCAACCTCCCGCAGGGCGCTCTCCTGGAAACCTCCCGGCATGAACCGCCCCTATAAGGGTTCTCAACAACACCAGGGAATCTCAAACACACCAAGGCTCCGCAGCTCAGAGCCACCACGGGATACACCATCAGCACAGTTCCAGCTCACAGCCAACCCATCATCGAGACCACTCACAACAAGATCAATCTCAGACTCAGGCAGGCACACCAGCTCAGAGAGCTGCATCCCACCATACCCACCCCAAACAAGAGAAGAACCCACAGTGTCGGGGCGCTATGCGGCACGCTCACCAACGAGGTACGACGGCTCGTTTCCCTCGGCGCCAAACTTCTCGACGACGAACCCAGCGACCTGCGGTCGGTGATGATGCCGGACCCTGAAGGCCACCCGTTCAAGGTCGAGTTGAGCGAAGAGGAACTCCTCGACGAAGAGGCCGGCCCCATGCCGTAAAAGACAGCACGGACAAGGGACCAAGCCGCCTCTCGTGACCGTGCCAGTCGTGGGCACACGTGACGATCTCGCCCATACACGACGTCGCGTCACTCCTGACCAAGTACACCGCCGGCACCTGGGCGTCCACGGCCGACGAACGAGTGCTCGACAGCCACGAGATCCTGAGATTCATTCCCGAGGGCTTGCAAGTCCGCCTCGGCACAGCTCGGATGACAGTCGCCCACCTACCCGAGCGTGCCGCATCCCAGGCATGATCCGCAGGACAGGCCCTGGGTGTGTGAGGTGAACGCGCTGGGATGTTGGATGGCCGCACTGGCTGGGGTGGAGTGTGCGGGACCCTACGTCGAGGTCGCGTATATCGATGCCGTACGCGAGCGACGGCGGCGCCCGCTGCTGGACTGAACCGTCCCGGGTTGGCCGGCGGACCGACCCGGGACGGCCGAAAGCCCGGCGGAGGGCGCTGAACGCGGTCGGGTGCGTCAGCGGGTTTCGGCGGGGAGGAATTCCGTTTCCAGTACCTTGAAGAACGCGGCGATCGGGTTGTCCCAGTCGCCGTTCACGTTGCAGACGGCCAGGCGCTTGCCGTCGCGGGTGCCCATCACGTAGGTCCAGGAGCCGTTGAGTGCGCCACCGCCGCCGAAGACGGTGACGCCGTTAGGCAAGGTCTGCTCGAAGGTGCCCATGCCGTACCTGGTGTTGGGGATCCAGCCCGCACCTTCGGTCGAGACGGTGGCCCACATCTCGGCCTGCAGGGCGGGCGAGAAGAGTTCGCCGCCGAGCAGGGCGCTGAAGAAGCGGCCAAGGTCGCCGGTGGTGGAGACGATGCCGCCGGCAGCCCAGCCCAGCGACGAGTCCCATTCGGTCACGTCGTAGACCTTGGCGTCGGGGTCGCCGGCCGGCAGCTTCGTGTACAGCCGGGGGTGTGGCCCGCTGATGGTGGTCTGGGTGCCGGGAAGGTAGGTCCCCGTCAGGCCGAGCGGGCGGAGGATCAGCCGGGAGAGTTCCTCGGCGAAGGTGCAGCCGCTGGCCCGCTCGATGATCAGGCCGAGGAGCATGTAGTTGGCGTTGGAGTAGCGGAAGGCGGTGCCCGGCGCGAAGTAGGGCGGGTACTTCATGGCGATCTGTATCAGCTGCTCGGGGGTCCACTTGTCGAAGCGGTGGGTGAGGTACGCGGTGGTGACGTAGCGGTCCATCATGTCCGGGTCGTCGAAGGCGTAGTTGACGATGCCGCTGGTCTGCTGCAGCAGGTGCCTGACGGTGATGAGGCTGCCGTCGTTGCCGTTTCCCTGGACCAGACCGGGCAGCCACTGTTCCACGGTGTCGTCCAGACGCAGTCGGTATTCGTCCACGAGCTTGAAGGTCATGGTGGCGGTGAACGCCTTGGTGAGGCTGCCGATGGGGAACTGCTCGCCCTGGGTGCGTGCGCGCCCGGTCTCGGCGTCGGCCACCCCGGCCGTGCCGAACCAGTTCCGGTCGCCGTCGCGGACCTCGGCAACGATGCCGGGCAGGCCCTCGGCCACTACCTGCTCAAGAGCGTCCTGGATCTTGTGCATGACGTTGTTCCTCTCGGGTTCGCGAGGCGGTGTCGGCCGCCTCGCAATCGGTGTTCGGTACACACTGAAAGCTATGTTGCGTTCGATATTCAGTCAACTCACACATAGGCAGAGTTTGGCATTTACGCAGGTGAAAGGCTCGCGATCGTTGCAATGACCTTGATGTTGAATGCACTGCAGTCCATCGCTTGTTGCAATGAGATGGGTGTGAACGCACACTGATCGACGGACGGGACCTAGACAGATCGAGACGGGGAGAACACCGATGCCAGGAGGCAGGCTCAGCCACCAGGAACGCCGGAGCATCGCGGAGGGACTGGCCGAAGGGCTCGCCTACGCCGAGATCGCCAGGAGCCTGGACCGGCCGACCTCGACCATCACCAGGGAGGTCACCCGCAACGGCGGACCCACCGGCTACCGGGCGGACCAGGCGCACCGGGCCACCGAGCGGCGCGCCCGCCGCCGCGCACCCGCCCCGACACCGGCGCCGCCGGCCGAGACCGACGCCCACGGACGCGACCGGGAGGTAGTGCGCGACTTCGAGGAACAGTTCACCGCACTGCTCGTCCGGACGGGACTGCCGAAGATGGCAGCCAGACTGCTCGGCTGCCTGTACGCCGCTGACACCGGCAGCCGCACCGCGGCAGAACTGGTGCAGCGCCTGCGGGTCAGCCCCGCATCGATCTCCCTGGCCGTGCACTACCTGGAAGAGCAAGAACTCATCCGGCGCGAACGCGACCCCGGAAAGCGCCACGAACGCTATGCCATCGACGACGACGTCTGGTTCCGGGCCATGCTCGCCAGCGCCAACACCAACGCACTGCTCGCCGAGGCCGCCCACCAGGGCGCCCGGACACTCGGCGCCACCACACCCGCCGGCATGCGACTCGCCGACATGGGACGGTTCCTCACCCATGTCGGCCAAGACCTGGTCACATCGGCCGAGCACTGGCGAGAGGTCTTCTCCACCAGGCCAGGCTCTGGAACCGCAGACCACCCCCAGCAAGCGCAGGACCGGCGCCCCGGCTGATCGGTCTGCAACTTCGAGCACGGCACGGCCTCAGCATCCTGCGGGGCGATCCGGTCGTCGGCACGGACGTTGGCCACCACCACCGAGCCGTCCGCGCGGCGCAGGAAGTAGTCCGGGGCGTGCCGCCGCTCGCGCTCACCGCCGTGCCAGTGCAGCCAGAACGGCTGAGAGCCGATCCCGACCACGAGGGATCGCAGCCCGCACGGCCCCTCGGACTCCACCCCAGCCGGTACAACCACCCAGCCCCCGGCGCATCTACCTCACACGACGAGGTTCGACGGCGAGGAAGCCCGAACCACTGGGTTCGCTGTCAAACGCCTCGATGGGACGACAGCGGACATCCACCCTGCCGCCCCGGGGTGTTCCACGCCCGCCGCGCATGATGGCGCTCGTTGAAAACGGCCGCCCCTCTTCAGGACCGGCCCCACACCTGCTCGATGGCTCTCCCCACCCGCACGGCGGGAGTCACAGCCTGGGCACTCAGATCGGATCACATCTCCCGACGAACTCAATGCGGACACTCTCTGTCCGCATTCTGGTGCACTCTCCAGTTGCCGGCGCATCTGCCCGTGCTTCGCACAGGTGCCAGCCAGCGAGCCTCGCGGCCCCTTCGCCGCGCAGGCTTCCCAACCCATCCCACGGAGAGGCGCAACCACCGTGTCCCAGGACATCCAGCTGCTGGAAAAGGCCCTGACCCACACCACGCAGCTGCTCAGCAACGTCACCTCGACCCAGTACGGGCAGCCCACCCCGTGCGGCGACTTCGACGTGCGGGCCCTGGCCAACCACCTCGTGGCCGGCAACCCGTACTACGTCATCCTCGCCCAGGGCGGCGGCCCCGACTTCTCCCTCTTCGCCCAGGACCAGATCGACGGCCAGCAACCCGGTGAGGTCTACGCCAAGGGCGCGAAGGACGTCCTGGCCGCCTGGCAGGCAGACGGGGCGCTGGAGCAGCAGATGCCGCTGCCCGGCGGCGGCATGGGGCCGCGGATCGCGGATCTCCACCTGCTGGAGGCCGTCCTGCACGGCTGGGACCTGGCCACCGCAACCGGCCAGGACCGCACCGGCGACCCCGACACCGTGAAGGCCGCATACGACCGCTGGTACGGCAACTACCCCGACGAGATCCGCGGCCAGACCGGCATGTTCGCCCCGTCCAAGCCCGCACCCGACGATGCACCGGTCCTCGACCGGCTCGCCGCCTACTTCGGCCGCACCGTCTGACCCGGCCTGCCCCCGGCACGGAACGGGAGACCCTCCGGCAAGCCACTCCGGCTCCCGCGGAGGGGCCTCCCGGCCACCTCGGACGAGGCCCATCTTCCGGAGCGCGTGCTCACGCACGCTCCCCACTCCGTTACGCAGCGAAGCGAGTAGGCGCGACGAGTAGCCCTGGCCGAATGCAGGGCTCTGGCCGCGATTCCGTGACTGATCTTGTCGAGCTGGCAGGTAGCTCGCGGTCGATCTGCTCGGAGTTGTCAAGCTCGACCAGTGGTTGGCCACTTGAAGATCATTCACGGAACTGCGGCCAGAGCCGAATTCAGAGATTCCCCTCACGCAAGCCGGTCAGGGATCTCGCCGCCCCAGTCCCCGCGGTGCGGGTCCGCCGGTCGCATCGTGTACAGGGCACGCCCGCCCGGCCCGTACGCGCCGATCTCGGTGATCAGCCTCGCGCCGTTCTCCAGCTCGCTGCGGGTGCAGCCGGTCACGTCGAGCAGGAGGTCGAGCAGGGGTCCGTCCAGTGGGCCGCCGACCAGTTCCCGGTAGACGTGGCCCGGCTGAGGCCCGAGGCGGGGTCATCGTGGTCCGCGCCGTAGGCCCGGCCGCGCATCAGCTCGTCCATTCCCACAGCCTCGCACCCGCCACCGACAACCAGCCGAAGTCGCGATGGGCGTCAGTGCGGATCCGCAGCCGCTCGCCGTGCACCACGGCCAGGGCGTCGTGCGCGGTGCCAGGATGCCGCAGGTCTCCCGCTGGGACGCGATCGAGGCACTGGCCGTCGGCGTCCGGCCGTGCTTTATCCGCCGGCGCGAGCGTGGGTTCCGGGTCGGCTGAGGAATCCCTTCGCGTGCCTCGGCGCATTCTGCCTCCCACCGCGCGACGATCCGCGGGTCCGGCTCACAGAACGCATGCCGGAGTCGGCCGCCTCACATGCCGGAGCCTTCGATGCGCTGCGCCCCGCTTAGAGGTCCTAACAGAAGTGGTTGATCATGTGACTGCTGGCCTATTTGCTCGTTGGTCTGGTCGTGGGGAAACATCAGTCGCGGCCGTGGATCGTGTCGGATGAACTGTGGGCGTTGGTCGAGCCGTTGCTGCCCAAGCCGGGGCCGAAGCTGGTTGAGGGGCGGCCGAGGGTGCCGGACCGGCAGGCGTTGTGCGGGATCCTGTTCGTGCTGCACACCGGCATCCAGTGGGAGTACCTGCCGCAGGAGCTGGGCTTTGGTTCGGGTATGACCTGCTGGCGGCGGCTGGCCGCCTGGAATGCCGCCGGGGTGTGGGACCAGCTGCATGTGCTGCTGTTGAAGAAGCTGCGGTCGGCGAAGAAGCTGGACTGGTCCCGGGCGGTGATCGACTCTTCCCATGTGCGGGCGGCCCGTAGGGGCCCAAAGCGGTCCCAGTCCGGTCGATCGCGCACGGCCGGGCAGCAAGCACCACGTCGTCACCGACGCCCAAGGCATCCCGCTCGCGGTGTCGCTGACCGGCGGCAACCGCAACGACGTCACCCAGCTCCTGCCTCTGCTCGACAAGATCCCCCCTGTCGCCGGGGTTGTCGGCCGGCCCCGTCACCGGCCCGACGCACTGCTCGCCGACCGTGGCTACGACCACGACAAGTACCGGCGTCTGCTGTGGCAGCGCGGCATCCGTCCCGTGATCGCGCGGCGAGGCGAGCCACACGGCTCCGGCCTGGGCGTCTTCCGATATGTCGTCGAACGAACCATCGCCTGGCTGCACGGCTTCCGTCGCCTGCGCATCCGATGGGAGCGACGGGACGACCTCCATGAAGCCTTCCTCGGACTCGCTACATGTCTCATCACCTACAGACACGTCCAACGCCTTTGTTAGGACCTCTTACACTCCACCTCCCCCTGCCGCGCGTGCTCCATGCGTTGATCGATGCAGCGACGGTCCGCCACGGCCCGGACCGGGTGCCCGGCGTGAACGGCCGCACCAGCAGGACCGCCAGCCTCTCGAACAACGCCTTGAGCGGGGCCACATCGATCCGGCGTCGTAGGTCTCGAAGGGCCTTCTCCGACGGGACCGGAACCCTCGGTCCGGCCAGGCCGCTGATCAGCTTCTGCCACACCAGACGAGCACCGACATGCCCGAACAGCCCCGGCGCGAGGGCGAAGTACATACCGACCCGGGACAGCAGCATCCGCACCCGACGCTCCGTCCGGCCGGTCTCAGCCAGAGCGGCGTCCACGAGCTCGAACGGGATCACCTGCGTCAACTCGCCCAGATGCCCTGGGCGAAGACGCCATCAGCGACCGTGACGGAACGAGTGAGGGCGACGATGGACCGGCCGCGGAAGGGGACCTCGGCATCTCATTGGCGATCTCGACGTATCGCCCTGGTCTACCCGGTCCCACTTGCCCCGGCCCCCTTCCAGCTCAGGCCCAACACCGCGTCCGCAAGCCCCTTGACGGCTGTCTGACGACCCTTGACTTCGCGGCGTTGAGCGACCATCTATGAAACCCCGCGGCGGAGGCGCTGGCCGATGCTGACGGCCCTCCGCCGCAGTGTGGCGGTCAGGATCTGGCGTCGAGACTGGGGGGTCTCGCTGACAATCGCGCCGACTGGAAGCGACTGTGGGGTGGATCACAGTTGAGGTTGACCTTGGGGCAGGGTGAAAGCTCGTCGCAGCGGCACGACGCCGCCCCGGGCACAACCGATGTGAAGGAGCAACATGTCCACCAACCTTTCCGGCCACGTGCAGGACCGTCCGGAGCTGCAGAAGACGATCGAGGAGTTGGTCGAGTCCGGTTTCCTCGGGGTCCAGCTCCGGGTGAACGACGAGCAAGGGGAGTGGGTCGGCAGCGCCGGGGCGCGGGAGCTGGGTCAGAGCGGCAAGGCGCTGATCAACGGGCACTTCCGCATCGGCAGCAGCACCAAGAACTTCGTTGCGACCTTGGTGCTCCTGCTGGTGGCCGAGGGCAGGATCGGCCTGGACGTCCCGGCCGGTGGCTACCTGCCCGAGTTCGGCCTGGACCGGCGGATCACGGTGCGGATGCTGCTGCAGCACACCAGCGGGATCTTCAACCACACCGGCGAGCTCTACGAGGACGGGACGATCACGCTGGGGGTCCCCTGGCAGGGCAAGGAGTGGGTGGACAACCGATTCCACACCTACCTGCCCGAAGAGTTGGTGCGGCTGTCGTTGTCCAAGCCGGCACGGTTTGCGCCGGGGACCGGCTGGAGCTACGCCAACACCAACTACGTGCTGGCCCGGCTGGTGATCGAGAGGGTCACCGGCCGTGCGTTCGCCGAGGAGCTGCAGCGGCTGATCCTGGGGCCGTTGCGGATGACCGGCACCGTGGCGCCGGGCGCCTCGCCGGAGATCCCCGAGCCCCACAACCACAGCTACTACCGCTACGAGGACGCCGGGCAGGAGAAGACGGTCGATGTCACCCGGCACAACCCCTCCTGGGTTTCG
Organism: Streptomyces yunnanensis; assembly: GCF_029011865.1. Taxonomy (NCBI): domain Bacteria; kingdom Bacillati; phylum Actinomycetota; class Actinomycetes; order Kitasatosporales; family Streptomycetaceae; genus Streptomyces; species Streptomyces yunnanensis. Next base: position 9,894,733 of record NZ_CP095749.1, on the reverse strand, counting down.
GCCGGCGGCGACATGATCTCGACCACTCGGGACCTGCACACGTACTTCTCCGCACTCATGGGCGGCAGGCTCCTGCCGGCCGAGCTGCTGACCGAGATGCGCACGCCGGAGGCGACCGTCGGCTACGGCCTGGGGGTGTTCGCGCAGGACACGGGCCCGGGTGGCGGCACCGTCTTCCACCACAACGGCGCCACCATGGGCTCGGTGGCGCTGATGTACAGCACACCCGACGGCAGCAAGACCCTGACCGCCGGGCTGACCTGCGTGGACGACGCCGACCTGTCGATAGCACCGGCATTCCAGACCGCCCAACAGCGTTTCGTCGACGAGGTGTTCTGCGGCAAGCTGGGCCGATGAGGAACGGAGTCACGATCGGGCAGGCGGCGGCGTTCGTCGACATCACGGTGAAGACCGTGCGGCGCTACCACAAGCTCGGCCTGGTCGCGGAGCCGGAACGCGACAGCTCGGGCTATCGGCGGTACGGATCCGGCGAGCTGCTGCAGCTGGCGCAGGTACGGACGTTGGCCGCCGCAGGCGTACCACTGGCCGAGATCGGGCCCATGCTCGACGCCGACACCGCGCGGTTCGGCGCCGCGCTCGTCGACGTCGAGCGGCAGCTCACCGAACGCATCGATGAGTTGGTCGCCCGCCGGGACACGCTGCACCGGCTCGCCGACGGCGACCGGGCCCTGTTGCCCGACCGCGCCTGCGCGATTCTGGACCGGATGCCCGGCCTCGGCTTCAGCCCCGACTACGTGGCCGCGCAACGCGAGGCCCTGGTACTGGCCCGGGCGCTGGTGCCGGCGGGCTTCGACGGCTTCCTGACCCAGCTGGAACACCGGCTCGACGACCCCGAGAGCATCGACCTGACCAAGCGTGGCTGGGAGGCCGAGACCTGGGAACCGGACGATCCGAGAATCGAAGAACTGGCGACCGCCATGGCCGACCACTACCTCGCCAACCCCACACTGTTGGGGAATCCCACCAGCCGGCAGGCATGGAGCAAGGCTTCCACCCAGTACCGGCTGATCAACAACCACCGCGGGGACCAGGCACCGATCGCAGCCCGACTGACCGCGCTCACCGAGACCAAACTCCGCTCCGCAGGCGTACCCATCCCGCACCGATGACGGAATCCTCAGCTGCCGAAACGCTCCTCCTTGCCCCGCGCAAAACCACACCCAACCCCACCTGACCAGGCAAAACACCCCGACCCTTGAGACGCAGAAGCCACCCACAACAACCCACCAGCCTCAGAAGCCGTATCTCAACCGAACGTGATCCCTTGATTTCTGCTGGTCAGGGATAGTTTCGCTCGGGGTGAGGGAGGCATGCGGCGTCTTGTGTCCGCTTCATGACCGAGGGGTGCGCGGTGGCGTCGGTGCTGGGAATGCTGGAGGAGCGGGAGGCGGCTGCCCGCGTGCGGGTGGAGGGTCTGCGGGAGGAAGTCGCGTGGCTGGCTGAGGTGTTGGAGGCCGCGGAGATCGAGTTGGACCGGCGAGGGATCGCGCGGGAAGAGCTGGTCGAGGCGTTGGCCGCCTCCGCGGCCGAGGCTACTGCCGTGAGCGAGGCAGAGCAGGAAACGGTGCCCTCACCGGTGCCGGGCTCGACCGTCCCGCCTTGGCGGGAGGGGCTGCCGGTGACGGTGCTGGCACCGGACTACCAGCGGACTCTGGGCGTGCTGGAGGAGCAGCGATCAGCGTGCAAGGGGCCGGTGAAGGCCAGGGAGATCGCGGTGGGGCTGGGCCTTGAGGCGACGCCGGCGAAAGTCGAGGGGGTGCGCTCGAAGTCCAGGCCTCTGGCGGAGCGCGGGTGGCTGCTGCAGGAGACGTCGGGGATGTTCAGCGCCGGCCGGCGGCCCGTGGCCGCGCCAGACGCCGGCCCATCCGCGTGACCATCGACCACCGGGTCACCGCCTCGCTGGTAGCGGGCAGAGTTTCGTAATCACGGGCCAGACGGCGGGAGTTCATCAACCAGGCGAACGTGCGCTCTGCCATCCAGCGTCTGGGGAGTGCCACGAACCCTGTCATGTCGTCGGTGCGCTTGACGATCTGCAGGGCCAGGGCGAGTTTGTCCCGGCACCAGTCGACGAGGCTGCCGGTGTAGCCGCCGTCGGCCCAGACGAGGGTGATGTCGCGGTGCAGACGGTGCAGCCGGGTCAGCAGGCCCGCCGCGGCGTCCCGGTCGCCGATGTTCGCGGCGGTGACCGCGACGACCAGGAGCAGGCCGAGGCAGTCGGTCACGATGTGCCGCTTGCGGCCCGGCACTTTCTTCCCGCCGTCGTAGCCGCGTGAGGCGGGCGGCACGGTCGCGGCAGCCCGCACCGACTGCGCGTCGATGATTCCTGCCGTGGGCTCGGTCTGGCGGCCTTCGCGTTCACGGACCTTCCCGCGCAGCCGGTCGTGGAACTCGGTGATCAACCCGTGCTCGCGCCAGCGGCGGAAGAAGGCGTAGACCCGGCCCCAGGCCGGGAAGTCCGCGGGCATCGCCCGCCACGAGATCCCGCCCGCGACCAGGTAGCGGATCGCGTCCAGCATCTGGCGATGGCAGTAGCCTTCCGGCTGCCCACCTCTGCCCTGGAGCCAGGCCGGCACAGGCAGTAAAGGCCGGATGGCTGCCCACTCCGCATCCGTCATGTCCGACGGATACCGGCGCACCCGATCGGGGTGATCGGCCGCATTGCCGTACACATGCGCGAGGCAATCACACGATGGGGCAACCGAGTTGAACTGGACAGGCTCGGACGCGTACAACAACGACACCAGGGCCTCCCGGCATTGCTCGGTCAGATTCGCATCCCCGAGCTACCGAGGGGCCCTGTCCTCATGCACGCGCAACGGGAAGATCACCCTGGCGGGAAACCTGTTCGACCTGCGCGTTCCATGATCGGTTGAGATACGGCTTCTGAGCCAAGATCAGCTGGTTGGCATCCATAGGGGCATCAAGCTCGCCGTCCGCTACGAGGCGACCGCGCTGGTCGCAGTTCTCAACGAGTGGCTGTGACCAGGAACCGCACAGACGGCTTCACTTGGTTGGTGGCACCGCTGCGCAGGCGCCAGCGATCGCTTCCGTGTCCCAGTAGAAAGGTCGAATTTCAACGATTCGCCCGTCCTTGAACTTGAGCGTCTGCAGGATCGGGAAGGCGAGCTCCCGCCCAGTGGAGCGAGTGCGAGCGCAGACCTGAGTGAGAACCACCGCAGTCTCGCCGACGGCGAGGAACTCTTGCTCCGTCATCTCGAATGACTGCCACACCTGGCTCATCGCGAGGAAGAACCGTTCCATGCCTGAGCGCCCATGCCAGGTTCCGCCATAAGGCAGAGCATCGGCTTGATGTAGCACGACGTCAGGCGCGAAGAACGGAGCAAGCAGGTCGAACGAAGCCGCGCCTGGGCCTCCGGCTGCCAAGTACTCAGCCTCAGCTGCATACATGCCCGTGAGGACGGTTACCGAGTCGGTTGGGGAAGAAGCTGTCATGCCGCCAGTGTGATCAACCGCGACGGACCGTGCTGGCGGCAATCGGACATCGAGCTGTGGCGGCAGGAGCACTTTCACAACAGGCTCTAGACGGCTGAGTGCGTGCGGCGAGCTCCGTTCAGTACGGAGTCGAGCAGGCCGGGGAACAACGCGTCCAGGTCGTCACGGCGAAGCCGCACCAGCCGAGATCGGCCCTTGACGGTTGTCCAGGTGACTCCCGCCTCGCGTAGCACCCGGTAGTGGTGGGACAGCGTCGTCTGGTGAACGTCCAGGTCGCCGCCGATGGCGTTGCAGCTCTCCTCGCCGGTCGCGGCGAGCCGTTGGACGATCTCCAGTCGCACCGGATCGGCCAGTGCACGCAGCACCTCCACCATCCGGATCGCCTCGGTCGCCGGCTGGGACACCTCACGCATCGCTTCCCTCCGTCCGTGCCAGGACCGAAGCTTATCCACTCATTGATACATGGACAAGCATCCATGCATTGCTTACAGTGCCGATCACCTACCTACGCGGGACTCCGGAAAGGCGGAACGATCCTTGTTGAAACGACTCCTTCCCCTGGCCCTGGCGACGTTCGCCGTCGGCACCGACGGCTACGTCATCGCGGGCCTGCTCCCCTCCATCGCTACCGACCTTGCAGTGCCCACCCCGGCGGCCGGTCAGCTGGTGACGGTCTTCGCCTTGACACTGGCGTTGTCGGCGCCGGTGATGGGAGCCCTCACCAGCGGCCTGGATCGGCGATCGGCATTGCTGATCGCATTGGGTGTGTTCGTGATCGGCAACGCTGTCACCGCCTTGGGCACCAGTTACGAGGTGGTGATGGCCGCCCGGATCGTTACCGCCGTGGGAGCGGGCATCATCACCTCCGCTGCCTCCAGCACCGCGGCGGCCATCGCTCCGCCCGAACGCCGTGGTCGGGCCCTGGCCTTCGTGATGGGCGGCCTGACCTTGGCGACCGCGCTGGGCCTGCCACTCGGCACGCTGATCGGCCGCACCGACTGGCACATCACCCTGTGGGCCGTCGCCGGGATCAGCCTGCTGGCGATCGCCGGCATCATCGTCGGCCTCCCCAGCGTGACGCTCCCCGCCTCCTCCCTGCCCGACCGTCTGCGTCCGCTCAAGCAGGGCCGCGTACTGGCACTGCTGACGGTCACCTCCCTCGCTTTCCTCGGTGCCTACACCCTCTACACCTACATCGCCCCGGCCCTGCGGGACGCCACCGGCGGCAACGAGTCGCTACTGACCCTGATCCTGCTGGCCTGGGGCGTCGGCACCCTGGCCGGGAACATCACCGCCGGACGCCTGGTCGACCGTCACGACTCCGCCCGCGTCCTCACCTGCTCCCTCGCCCTCGCGGCTCTCGCCCTGGCACTGACCCCGCTGGCGACGCGCGCCCTCGCGCCCACCCTGGCCTGGGCGGCGGTCTGGGGCGTGAGTGTCGGCGTCATCGTCGTCCCGCAGCAGCACCGGCTCATCGCCCTCAGCCCCGCCGCCGCGCCGGTCCTGCTCGGTCTCAACTCCTCCGCGCTCTACATCGGCGTCGCCCTCGGCGGCGGCTTCGGCGGGCTGGCACAGCAGTGGTTCGGTCTTGCCCCGACCGAACTGGGGCCGGTGGCTGCCAGCATCACCGTCCTCACCCTCCTATGGCACCTGGGAACCACGCGTCGCCCCGTCGCGCCCACCCCCGTGACGCCAGCGCCGACCTCGGCCAGCCCGGAGAAGTCCAAGGCGTGACCGGTCCCTCCTCATGGTGTCCCCGGGGTCGATACCCGCTCCGGGGCACACCGTTCCGTACAGGCAGCCTCAACAGTTAACAGGCGCTTCCGACAGGCACCCCGGCGCACACCTCCGGGACCGGGCCCAACAGGCCCCCAGCCGGGTCGAGTTCCCCACCAACGGCCGGATCACCCTCGCCGTCGTCGACCCCGGGCGCGGACGCGGCGGCGTCCGGGCCGGGCGCGGGCGGCGCGCCGGCAGGGCGGGTGAGGGCGCGACGAGTCCGCGCAGGTAGTCCAGGACGGCCGGCAGGTCGCCAGCGAGGTCGACGCAGGTGCGCCCCACCAGCGTCAGCAGGTCGAACAGCACCTGGCCGACGAACAGGACAGCGGCGAAGGCCGGTTGGCCGACCGCGGGGCGGGCAGGGCGCGGCGCAGCGCGAGGGTGGCCAGTGCCGCCGGGCCGGGCCTGCCGGGACGGCGCCGGGGCGCTCCGCGGCGGTCGCGGCGGTCGCGGCGGCGGCGAGATAGAACACGCCGAGCTCCACCCGGACCAGGGCGGCGCGCACCGCGGGGACGGCGGCCCTCCAGGCGGCCGGTCGACCTCGACCAGGCAGTGCAGCACGGTGGCGTGCCGTCGGCGCCGGCGTCCTTCAAGGGCGCCGACCTCCGGACGTTCAGCCAGGCCGACCTGGACACCATCGCTCACGAACTCAACCACCGTCCGCGCAAGACCCACGACTACCGCACTCCGGAGGAGGTCTACGCTGACCTCCTGAACAGCAGTGATGCGCTGACCGCTTGAGCTCGCCATCGAATGACGACAGGCAGCAGGCGCGTCCGGGTGTTGCAGTCGGGACAGACTGCTGTCTGCCATCGGTGAACACCACCCCGAGCGGGCGCAACGGGCATTACCGTCCAGACTCATGACAACGATTACGACGCGCACGGTCGAGTATCCGGCCGACGGTTTGACGATGATCGGGCACCTCGCACTCCCGGCCGGTGTCGACCGCCGGCCCGCGGTGCTGCTCGGACCAGAGGGCACGGGGCTCAGCGACGTCGAGCGCCGCCGAGCCGATGCGCTCGCGGAGCTGGGATATGTAGCGATGGCCTTCGACCTTCACGGTGGGCGCTATTTGGGGGACCCCGAGGAGATGCTGGCCCGCTGCATGCCGCTGCTCGCCGACCCCGACCGGATGCGAGGCATCGGCCACGCGGCGCTCGACGTGTTGCGCACCGAACCGCGAACCGACCCCGACCGGATAGCCGCCGTCGGCTACGGCACCGGGGGCGCCATCGCGCTGGAACTCGGGCGCGACGGCGTCAACCTGCGCGCGATCGCGACAGTCAACGGGCTGATCACGGGCCGACCGGGCGAGGCGGCGCGCATCCGCTGCCCGGTGTGGGCCGGGGTCGGGTCGGAAGACCCGATCATGGCGCCCGCCCAACGGGACGCGTTCACCGCAGAGATGCAGGCCGCAGGCGTCGACTGGCGCCTCGTGGTCTACGGAGGAGCCCTGCACGCCTTCCACCATCCACCGGTCGACCACACCGTGCGTCCCGGCGTCGGCTACCACCCACGGCACGCACAGCGAGCCTGGCGTGACGTCGTCGCTCTGCTCGCCGAGTGCCTGCCCGTCACGGATTGATCCGATCAGCTCCCGATACTCACTCCTGCCCGCCGTCGTCGTCTTCGTCCAGCTCTGGGGCATCCGGGTCGCGCAGCGGGCACAGGGCGCCGGCGGCCGGGGTCGAGGCGGTGAAGCTGTAGCGGCCGAGCAGGTTCAGGTTGCGGTGCTTGAACGGGGAGAGCCGGGCGATGTCCTCGTCCCAGATCTCGTGGCCCTCGGCTTTCAGCTGGGCGACGGCGGCGTCGATATAGCGGGTTGTCCAGAGCACGATGGCGTTGAGGACCAGGCCGAGCGCGCCGAGCTGGTCCTCCATGCCGTCGCGGTACGCCTGGTGGATGGTTCCGCGCCTGCCGTGGCACACGTCCCGGGCGAGCTTGTGGCGGGACTCCTGCACGGTGAGTTGCCGGTTCATCTGCCTGCGGTAGGTGTCGTCCACCGGGTCGACCACCCGCAGCAGGCGTTCGGTCTTGGCGATCCGCCCGTACTCCGCGAACGCCGCCCCAAGCGGGGTGGGGCGGCCGTCGCGGCCGAACATGCGCAGCAGGTCGTAGGCGCGGAACTGGTTGGTGACCAGGGAACCGGCGACCTTCAGCATGTCCGGCCAGTGCGTGATCACCTAGTTCAGGTTCACGCGGTTGCGGGCCAGGTCCTCCACCGCGCCGTACGTGCCGGTTTCGACGCCGGGCATCGTGGCCCGCGCGCCTACGGGAAGGACTCGCGTCCTCTCCCAATTCGCGGGGATCTCAGGCGTCAATCCAGTATCGCCTTTGCTCATGCCGTGTGATTACTAGGTCGCGTCTCTCCGATCATGATCGGAGAGGAGGAGTGCGGAGGCGGTGACGGGCTGGACGTATGCGCCAGTCGTAGCGGGTGACCGCTGTCCCACGAGCGCCTACTCAAGTCCTCCGAGGCGGAGGAGATCCTGGAGCTCACCGAGCTTCGCGGACGACAGGGCTCCCACCCGCTCGATCAGGTCTTCCCGGGTGAGGGTGACCAGCCACGTGCAGGGGATCAGGCCTGGACGCGGAAGTGCAACCCGCAACACGCCTTCAAGAGGGGATCCTTCGCAGGCTCCTACTGCCAGCTCAGCGGCCATACCGCTGAGCTCGGTGCCCGCAGGAGCGACGACCTGCATCGCCCGGAACTCGGATGCTTCTTCCCCCGAGAGCAGCACGACCAGGCGCCGCTCGCCGAAATCGGCCCGCCAGACTTCGCCCCGTTGCATAGCTCCTCCTGACATGGAACGGGCGAACACTGCTGTGCACCCCGGTTCGAACACCCATTGTCGCCCCCCCAGAGGCTCCGGCCGATCACGAGCGGAGCCAGATGACGACTGCTGCAGCGGTGACGGGGCCGAGGTAGACGTATCCGCGCTTGTCATACCGGGTGGCCACGGCTCTGAACTGCTTCAGCTTCCCGATGGCCCGCTCCACCGTGTTGCGGTCTTTGTACCGTTCCTTGTCGAAGCCCGGGGGCCGTCCGCCACGTGAACCCCGCCGCAGGCGGGCGGCCTTGTGGTCCTTCTTCTCCGGGATCACCGTGCCGGATGCCGCGCTTACGGAGGTAGGAGCGGATCTTGCGGTTGCTGTACGCCTTATCCGCGCTCACGCTGGCAGGGGTGCGACGCGGACGGCCACGCCCCCTGCGGGGCACGCAGATCTTCTCCATGACCAGTTCGAACTGGGTGCAGTCCGCCCGCTGCCCCGGCGTGATGACCATCGATAGCGGGCGGCACTTCCCCTCCGCCGCTAGGTGAATCTTCGTGGTCAGACCGCCACGGGAGCGGCCGAGGGCCTCGCCTGCCGCACCGCCTCCTCCAGCAGGAGCCGCAGACTCACCGCGGTCGACACCGGAACCGATCTTTCTGGAGCCCCTTTTGAAGAGCTGGGCGGTGCCGGCGGCGCCTGCTTGGGCGCTCCGGCGGCGTGCTGGTGGGCACGCACCGAGGTGGAATCGACATTGATGTCCCAGTCGATGTTCCCCTCGGCGTCAGCAAGGGCCAGGACGTGCTGGAGCAACATCTCCCAAGTGCCGTCGGCCGACCACAGCAAGTGGCGCTTGTGCACGGTTTTCCACGGGCCGAAGCGTTCAGGCAGCTCACGCCACTGCACCCCGGTGCTGAGCCGGTGAATGGTCCCGTTGACCACCTGGCGGTGGTCCCGCCAGCGGCCACACCGGTTGTTACTCACCGGCAACAGCGGCTCCAGCACGGCCCACTCGTCGTCGGTCAGATCCCCCCTGCTGAGCATGACCAGAACAACGAGCTACCTGATCGAAGAGACACGCCCTAGCGTTCAAGGGCAAGTTCGACAGCCTGCGGAGCAACTTCCAGAGCGCGTTCTAAAATGCCCGACTCTGCCCGAGGAGGGTTGCGGCGCATAGCCGCGAGAGCGAAGAGCGACGCGGGGATGGGGACGCTGGAGTTCACCATCCTCGCGCCGATCGTCATGCTCGTGCTGTGCACCGGCCTGCAACTGGGCATGTGGTACCTCGCGCAGGAAGCCGCCCTGACCGCTGCCCGCAAGGCCGCCACCGCCGGCGCCGCCTACAAAGCCACCCCCGCCGACGGCACCACCCGCGCCCGCGCCTGGCTCTCCCATATCCACGTCCTGCAGGACGCCGGAATTTCCACCAGCGGCACCACCACAGACCGAGTGAGAGTCACGGTCACCGGCAGCAGCCTGTCGCTGGTGCCCGGGTGGCGGCCACAGGTGACCAAGAGTGCCGAAGTGCCAGTAGAGCGTTGGAGCGTAGGCGGATGACTCAGGAACCCAAGCGTTGGCGGGTGCGGGGCGGGTGGCGGCAGGATCGCGGCACCTACACCCTGGAGACCGTCATCTGCGTGGCGGTGCTGATCCCGTTTCTGGGGCTGCTGGCTGCCTACGGCCTGGCCGGCATCTTCGATAACTCTGTGGAAGGCGCCGCCAACTCCGCAGCCCGCGCAGCCTCTCAGGCGGCGGATGCCGATATCGCTCAGGCCCGCGGTCAAGCCGCCGCCGAGGCCGCGCTGCGGCAGCAAGACCGCAACTGCACCAGCCGCTCCATCCGCATCGACACCAGTGACTTCGCCGCGCCTGCGGGCCAGGCCGCGAGTGTGACCGCGACCGTCACCTGCACCATCCCTCTCTCACAGCTGACCGTGCCGGGCCTGCCCGGATCCAAGACGCTCACGGCCACAGCCATCAGCGTTGTCGACCAGTACGCCGACAAGGCTCTTGGGTTCGGGAATTCTGAAGGGTCGTGGAGTGCGAACCGAAGTGTGGGTGCTGGGCTATGAGCACGCACGGATGCTTGGGTTCACCCCTCGTCGACGAATCCGGGGTGGTCGACAACGTTCGTGTAGCGGAGACTGGCGTTGATCGAGAGGCCGAACATGTCCTGCAGGCGCCGTGCGTCTCCGCGAGTGGCCAGGGCCTCGGCGAGGATCCGGTCTTCGCGGATCGATCGGCAGCTGACGTCGGGGCCAAGGAGCAACTTGATCCAGCGCTTGCCGACGCTGCGCAGTTCCATGGCACTGCGGCGGTTGATGAACAGGTGAGGGTTGGCGGTGTTCGGCCAGGTGGTGTTGCGGTAGTTGAGGTAGGCCGCGACGCGTTCGCGGACCGGGACAGCCAGCGGGATCTTACGTCCATCGATGTGCAGCCAACCGGCGCTTATGTCGACGAGTTTGAGGTCCCGCACCTGGCCGGTGTGCAGTCCGTGGAAGGCAACGATGGCGGCGACTGCGGCGCGGGCGGGGTTGGAGGGATCGAGCAGGGCGTTGATGGCAGCGGTTTTGACTGGCAGTGGTTCGCGCGTCGGGTGGTAGCCCAGGCGCATCCGGTAGGTGGGATCGGCGAACAGAACGTGGTCCTGCTTGAGGAGTTGGAACATCGAGCGCAGGCCTTGCCCGGTGCGGGAGGGGTGATCGCTGTCTGCCAGGGCCGTGGCGACGTGTTCGCGGGTGATCGTTCGCAGGGTGGTGTGGCCGTCGGCGGCCCAGGCTGCGAGGACTGGCAGTGCCCAGGAGAAATGCAGACGGATCGTGCCAGCGTTTCGGGGTCGTCTTCTGGGCGGCTTGCTCCGGCCGGTGACCATGACCTGGTACCAGATGCGCACTTCACTGGTCATCTGTTCGGGCAGGCCGGCCAGACGTTCCTCGATCCAGCGGTCCAGGGCTCTCTCGCGGTCGTCTATGAGGAGACCTGCCTCGTCAAGGACGGCGGCGACGTGCTTGGACGTCAGGTTGATCTCGGTGAGGAAATCCAGGCTGGTCAGGGGGATCGGGGCGCCGGGGGTGTCCTGCAGGCCCAGCGCGATCCGCAGGCCAGCGCGGCAGCGCATCCTGACCGGTGCACTCCAGCCGAGTCTGGCGGAGCGCTGGTCGGCAAGCTTCCACAGCCTGAGCAGCAGCGCGGTGTCCGTCGGCCATGGGAAGTCCCGTTGCCGAAGTTTGGTGTGGTCCCGCTGAGCTGCGAACAGTGTGGTCTGTTCGTAGCGAGAGGCGGTGATGTAGTCGCGGTCGGTGAGCGGCAAGGGCTGTTCGAACAGCGTCTTTTGCTGCTTCGTCATGTTCGTAGGGACCTGCGAGGGACCGTTGCGAGCCCGTTGCTCGGCGCGCCGAGCCGTGCGCGAGGACCCCTTTTGCCAGGTAAGTCCGGCGAAGAACAACTGCTGACCTTGCCGGTTGGCCTCCACCGGGTCGAAGCGGCCCAGGACATGGATCATGTTCCGGGCGTGGGCGAAACACAGTCGGCAGATGCCTATCTCCTGGTGCAGATGGGCGATGGTCCCGCAGGTCGGGCAGGGCGCCTGGGTGGGGTTCGCCTGGCGCCAGCTGTGGCAGGCCTGGCACAGCCATTTCCACTTACGGGTGGTGCCCCAGGCCAGACAGTGCGGGCAGGATTCCACCGCTGGCGTCCCGTAGAGGTGGCAGCGCCTGCACTTACCGGTGTTGTAGTAGTCCATCGATCCGCAGAGCAGGCACGGAGGCGGGGTCACCGGCCCGCCGGGCCAGCAGCCAAAGCAGTACCCGGTGTTCAAGATCGCCTCCGGGAGGGCCCGGCAGACCTTGCACAGACTGGCGACGGGCCTGCTCACAACGGAGGCCTTGTCCGGGGACGGCCTGAGGCCGGCACGATGGGTGCCGGGCTATCCGAGGTCTCGCCCGCAGCCCGGGGTGACGGCTGTTCGTCGCGGGCTGCGGCCGCAGTCCCGGTCGGCACCAGCAGATCGCACGGGGTGCAGTCCAAGACGGAGCACAGCACCTCGAGGTCGTCCAGTCGGATCGTGGTCGGAGTCCGAGACCACAGCATCGACATTTTTCCCGCGCTGATCTCCAGGCCGGCCTCGGCCAGCCGACGGCGCATCTGGGTCGCCTGCCAGATCCCGGCCTCCGCCGCCTTCATGCGCAAGTTCCACCGCATCGTGGGCTCCTTCGGCTCACACCTGCAACCGCAGCGCGGTCCGGTCGTTGGCCTGTATCCACTCGTTCTCAATGTGTTGATTCGGCACATGGATGTAATGCGAGGTCGTCGACAGCCAGTTGTGACCGAGCAGGTCCTGGATCGCCTTGAGGTCCATTCCCCGCTCGTACAGCGCCGAGGCACAGTAGTGTCGCAGCCCGTGCGGGGTCAGCAACCCGCCCCACTCGGGCAACCACCGTTGCACCGCCCCGGCCAGCCCCGAGCGCAGTGCGTCTGTGCCAATCCGGCAGCAGGAGCCGGTGAGCTCGTCGCGTCGCTCGCTGGGCAACAGCGGGGCGTCCGGATTCGTCCAATCGTCAGCAAACTGGTGGCGAACGTCAGTGAGCCACCAACTCATCAACGCGTCGATGCCGTCGATGGCAGGGATCAGACGGGTCTTCGGACCGCGGCCGCGGCTGCCCTTGGCGAACCGGATGTGCAGCTTGCCCCAATGCCCCAGATCGGGCCGCCAGTCGCGGATGTCCAGCATCGCCGACTCGCGGATCCTCAGCCCTCCGCGTCGCCACAGCGACGCCGCCATGTAGTCCCGCGCCGCCGGAAGGTACTTGCGCGCGCTGGGCAGCGCAGCAGCCCACTGGGTGAACAGCGCCTCCACTTCCTCCCGGCTGGGCGGTACACGAACGCGCGACAGGTTGGCTCTGGCCGGCCGGTTGAACTCATCGATCGGTTGCGTCATGACGCAGCCCGTCAGCGCGTGGATATCGCCCTGGTAGCGGCTGATCGCGAAGTCGTAGAAGCGGACGATTGCTCCGGCGTAGGCCTGGACGGTCGAGGGTCTCAAGCCCCGCTCCCGGCGCAGAAACACCAGATAGCGGTCCGCTTCCTCGACGCCGAGGGTCCACAGGCGGCGCTCACAGAACCGAACGAAGTCCACGACGGCGCGGCAACTGAAGTCCACCGTGCTGTCCACCGCGCCGGTCGCTGCAAGCGCCAACGCGTACTGGTCGACGATCTCTTGCTCGAAGTCCTCGGCGTCAACGTCCGACTGCATGGCGCGGGGTGCGGCGAGGTTCCGCACCACGGCCAGAGTCATGACTGCGCCAGTTCACCCGGAGAGCTCATGTTTCAGGATTATCGAAAGACTTCCATGATTCTTAGAGATTCGTCACGTACTTCACTCCATCCGGTGAACGCCCTGACCAGGCAGTGGACATGACCAGCAGCAGAAGTCACTGGCGAACGCACGCCTTTTCCGACACGGAGGTAGGCACGATGCGGCACTTCGTCCCCGGGCGGCTCCGCCGTACGCTGCGCCTCCGCCTCCCCAGCGGCGTGGACGGTGAGCGTGGGTCGTCGACGTTGTTCTGGGTCGTGGCCGCCGGCGTTTTCCTCGCCCTCCTCGCCCTCGTCGTCGACGCGGGCGGGCAGCTGAAAGCGTCCGCGCACGCGGACGACGTCGCCAATGCCGCAGCGCGGGCCGGCGGGCAGCAGATCGACGCTGGCAAGGCCATCCCCGGCGGCACCGTCGTGGTGGATCCTGACGCCGCCACCTCCGCCGCCCGCAGCTTCCTGCGGCAGGCCGGCGTCGAGGGAAGCGTCACGGTCGAGGACGGGGGACGGCGTCTTGCGGTGACCGTCCTGACACGTATCACTGCCTTCTGCTGGCCAGCGTCGGGCGCCCCACCCTGCCCGTCACCGGACACGGCACCGCCCAGCTCGTCCACCAGGTCGGAGACTAACCATGCCCCACCCGTTGTCGCCGCGCCGTCCGTGGCCGCTGACCGCTGCCCGCTTCACCGGGAGCCTGCTCGCCCTGCTCGCCCTCGTGGCGGGCATCCCGCTGGTCCTGGTGCAGGTGGGCACCCTGCCGGCCGGCCTTCCGACGCTGGACGGCCTCGGGCAAGGACTCCTCGCGCCGGATGACGGCGGAGAAGTGCTCTTCACCGTCATCACCCTCATCTGCTGGGCACTGTGGGGCTGGTTTGTCCTCTCCCTCCTGGTAGAGGCGGGAGCGCTGCTGCGTCGGCGGCCGGCGGCGCGGATCCGAGGGCTGGCCGCGCCGCAGCGCCTGGCCGCGGTCCTGCTGGGCGGACTGCTCTTCCTGCCGCCGGCGACCGCGCTGGCCGCACCCGCCACCGCCACGGCCGCACCCGTCGCGACCGCCACCCACACCCCCGCACCGCAGGCGACTGCCGCTGTTCCCCAGCAGCAGGCCGCGCCAACGCACGACGGGCCCACCCACGTGGTGGGGGCGACCGGTGAGACGGTCGGGGACCTGGCCGAGCACTACCTGGGCAACGGCCGCCGCCACAGCGAACTTCGCGCGCTGAACCCGCACTTGCCCGACACCGCGACGCTGCCAGCCGACACCGTCGTCCGCCTCCCTGCCGACGCCCATACCGGCCCGTCCCCGCAGGATGCCACGACCCGCGTCGTCGACGCCGGTGCCGGCACCGGCAAGAAGCAGGCGCAGCACGAGACGTACACCGTGGCTTCCGGGGACTCGCTGTACGAGATCGCGGACAAGAAACTCGGCGGCGGTGACCGGTGGACCGACCTCTACAAGGCCAATCGCCAGGAGATCCAGGACCCGGACCTGATCTATCCCGGACAGCAACTCGACCTCCCCACCCAGCACGCCGCTCCCACCCCCACGCCGCCCAAGGAGCACACCGGAAGCGGACACCGAGATGGCCACCAGGGCAACGGCGAAGTGCACAACCACGTCCGTGGTGCCACAACCACGCCTGCTTCCCCGCATCGGCAAGCTGGCGACGAGGGTGCTGGCGCCGGTGCGCAGTCCGATGGCCGCGCCTCCGAGAAGGGCACACCAGCACCGCAGCCCGCCACGTCCGCGTCCACCGGCCCGCACAGCGATGCTGAGGTCCCCTCCCCTGCTGTCTCGACGCCGAGCACGGCATCTCGGCTGGACGGCGACAGCCGTGTCACTCCGGCGGCCGCGGCCGCGATCGGTGGCGGCGTCCTGGCCGCAGCTCTCCTGTCCACCCTCGCCACCCGCCGCATCCTCCAGCAGCGCCGCCGCCACCGCGGCCGCCGCATCGCCCTGCCTGAAGACGGGGCCGCAGCCGCCGAGCAGAACCTGCGCACTGCTGAGACGGCCCTGGACACCACCATGCTCGACGGTGCCCTGCGTACCGCCGCAGTCCATCTCACCGCCGCCGACCGGGAGCTGCCGCCGCTGTCCGCCGTGGTGATCGGCCCCCGCGAAATCGTGCTGCACCTGACCGAACCGGCCGCCCCCGTGCCGCCCTTCACCGCAGCCCCCGAAGCGCTGCAGCGGTGGACCTGCCCGACTCGCGGGGGCGCACTTCTGCCCCAGGAGCAGACTGACGACGTCGAATCCCCCTTCCCGACGCTGGCTTCCCTCGGGTGGGACGAGCAGGGGCACCTGATCCTGCTCGATCTGGAGACCGCCGGTCACCTGCACCTGACCGGGCCCGACCGGCACAGGGTGCTGCGCACGCTGGCCCTGGAGTTGGCGGCCAGCGAGTTCGCCGACCACCTCACCCTCTCCACCATCGGCCAGTCGGCGCCCGGCCTGCCCGAGGAGTTGCCTGAGCGGGTCATCGAGCATGCGGACATCTCCGACGCGCTGGTCACTATCCGGGCGCATCACACCGAACAGCAGCGTGCCCTGGCCATCCTTGGGGCACCTGGCCTGCGTCACGCACGGACCGGGGAGGAGACCGCCGCTGCGTGGAGCCCGCACCTCTTGCTCGCCGATGCCGATGACGTTGCGGGCGCGGAACTTGACGAGCTGCGGCAGGTCGTTGCCGACTATCCGCGGTCGGCGACCGCGCTGGTGACCACCCGCATCGGTGCTGGCGCCCTGCCTGGAGCCCAGGTGGTGGATGCTGATACGGCGGCCGGGCCGATCACGCTGCGGTTGCCGGGCACCGAGGTAGAGGTCTCGTGCAACGTCCAAGCCCTGAGCGATGAGGATTACGCCTACGCCTTGGAGGTTCTGGCGACTACCCGCAATGACGATGTCCCTGCCCCACAGCCCGTCGCCACTCCCCCCAAGGCCGTCCCAGACCTGCCGCGGTTCACGGCACAGGCGGATAATCCCGCAACCGCGCCCGTCGCTCCCCCCGCGGCGGCACCGACCAGCTCCCCTGCCCGGGTGCCGAGCCTGATGGCCCAGTTCGCCGTCTACGAAGACGAACCGGCCAGTGAGGAGGCGGATGGAGCTGGAGGCGACACCGGGAGCGAGCGTGAGAACGGCTTGTTCGACACCGGCGAGGTGGACGAGTCCACGCCGTCCGGCTCTTCCACGGCTGCGGCACGGCACCACAGCCCGGCCGTACACGCACATGTCGCGCTGACGAAGGAGACGCCGGAGCCCGAGGTTGCGGTGGACGACACCGCGGGCGACGGCCCCGTGGTGCGGATGCTGGGGCCCGTGGACATCGTGGGTGCCCGGGGCAGCATCGAGTCCAAGCGCCAGCGGACCTGCATCGAGCTGGCCGCCTGGCTGGTGCTGCACCCGAACCTGGATCACCATGCGGTGGACGAAGCGATGTGGCCCGGCCGGGAGACTGCCCGCAAGTACCGCAACGCCACCGTGAGCCGCCTGCGGACCTGGCTGGGCACCGATGAAGACGGCAACCCCTTCTTCCCGCCCATCGCCACCACCAGCGACGCCCGCTACGCCCTGGCCCCGACGGTCGACTCCGACTGGCACCACTTCCAGCGCCTGACCGCAGCAGCCGTCAAGAGCCCCGGCCCTCAGGCCGCAGCCCGGCTGCGCGCCGCGCTCGAACTCGTGCGGGGCCGGCCGTTCTCCGGCGTCAACAGCCGGCGCTACGCCTGGGCCGAGCACCAGGCCCAGGACATGATTTCCGCGATCGTGGACGCCGCAGCGGACCTGGCCGAGCACTGCCTGGCGCAGGGCGATCCGCGCGGCGCGCTATGGGCGGCCGCCAAGGGGCTGGACGCGGCACCCGAGATGGAGAACCTCTACCGCGTTCTGTTCCGCACCTACGCCGCCCTCGGCGACTACGACGCGCTGGAGCGGGCCGCGGAGAAACTCGACACCCTGAACATGGAATTGGGCGTCGACATGGAGGAGTCCACCGCCGAAATCCTGGCCCAGCTCAGCAAGTCCGCCTGACCGACCCGGGCGCCGCCCACCGGGGGCGCAGCATGAGAGGGACGCCGCATGCTCAACCAGCTGCTGGCCGCACTTGTGGGCCTTGTGGCCGGAGTTGGACTGCGCCCGGTCGTTGTCGCTCTCGCCGTCCCGGCCGGGCAGCCCGCCGGCGTCACTTGCCCGGCCTGCTCACCGCGGCCGGTGCCGGCGTGGGGCCCGCACGCGCTGCGGCTGCTGCCTCCCGGCGGCCACTGCCCCAACTGCCGTGCCCGGCTGTGTGCGCCCTGGCTGCCGGAGCTCACCACCGCCGCCGCGTTCGCTGTGGTCGCGGCCGGTGGCGCCGCCGGTTGGTACGCCGCTGCCCAGTACTGGATCGCGCTTCTCGGCGCCGGCCTTCTGCTGATCGACAGCGCGGTGCAACGACTGCCGAACCTTCTGACGCTGGCTGCCGCCGTCGGCACGCTGGTGTTGCTCACCGTCGCATCCGCTCACCAGGAGGCCGGGAGCCTTCTGCGCGCCGTGACCGTCGCGGCTGCGGCTGGAGGGTTGTTCACCGTGCTCGCGCTGTGCGGGATGGGGCTGGGCGACGCGAAGCTGGCGCTCTCTCTCGGTGCGATGCTCGGGTGGCGCAGCCGGCAGGCCGCAGTCCTCGCGCTCCTCTTGACTTATCTCCTGGGCGCCACGATGGCGGTTGTGCTCCTGCTCACCCGGCGCGGACACCGCAAGAGCACACTGGCCTTCGGGCCGTTTTTGATCATCGGCACTCTGGGCGCAGCTCTGATCACGAGTAGTTGAGCTGTCCTCAGGGCTGGCCACGCCATCTGCGGGCCGCCTCTTGTTCTGTCGCCCGTTCCGTGAACTGCTCCCGCTGGCCGCGCTCCGCTCGTTCCCAGGGACGCCGCCCGATTACGCACGTGCTTACCCCGCAGCGGATACCCGCAGCTCCACGCGGTTGGGCAGGCGCGCCTGCGCCATGACCGATGACCATCGGGTACATCGGCCACGCTCAGCCGTGGCCGATGGCCGACTCCGGGATTCCGGCCATCGGCCACGGGGCAGCCGGCCGGTGGCAGGGCGTGGCCGATCGGACGCGTGTCGTGGCCGGTTGATAGGGATCTCCGAAAATGGGTGTGGGCATCCCCGGAGATGCAGGGGCGGCACACGAGCCGGCCGGAGGCGTGACGCGACTCGGGGCCGTGCTCGGCGCAGATGCACGTCCTGCGGGTGTGGTGACCGCGACGCAGATTCTCGGCGCACGAACTGGTCCGAGGCGCACGACGTTGACCGCAGGTGCCGAACGGACCCCGCAACAGCTCGGCCTGCCCGTTGGCACCTGGCCGTAGTGCTTGGAGCACCCGAAGAGCGCGGCGCCCACCCCGCATCCAGTGACCTGGACGGTCACGCACTCCGAGTGGAGTCCTGACTTCCTTCAGTGACGTCGCCAATTGATGAGCGGCGCCCCGGGCCGCCAGGGCTGACCCGGTCCCCGGCCGGGATCGGCACGCGCAGCAACTTCGTGAGTCGGGGACCTCGGGGTCGGTCACCACGTGCGTCTTCAGTGCCTGCGCGGGTTCGTGCCGACCGCACACCGGATGGAGGGTGCTGCACCGTTCGGGTGACGGTGTTGTCGGGGAAGGGATTGCGGTGGCGGGGTGGGTGGGCGCGGGGTGCAATGGCTGTGTCCGAAGCCATTCCTAACCCGAGGAGGAGTCATGTCCCCTGCGGTGGTGGAGTTCATGGAAGACCTCGCGACGGACGTTGCCAAGCAGCACGCGTTCAGCGAGGCGCCGGCACAGTACCTGGCCGCGTCTCGGCTGTCGGAGCAGGAGCGGCAGGCGGTGCTGTCAGGTGATGCGGAGCAGGTGCGGTCGATGATGGCCGACCACACCTCGGTGAAGGAGCAGCCCGACGCCCACATCATCATCATCTACGCGCCGGACGAGGAGAACTGAGCGACGGCACGCGGTGGATTCGAACATCGAGAGGTCGGTGGCCCGGTGACTGTGACCAACGGAAGGGCGGAGCTCATCGTCGTTGGGACCGGTTACCGGGCCGTCGGCGATCTGACGCTGGAGGCGAAGGCATGTCTCGAACAGGCCGATACGGTGCTGTGCCTGGTCGGTGACCCCATGGTCATCGGCTACCTTGAACGGCTGAACCCGTCGGTGCGCACGCTGGCGGGCTTCTACGCCAAGGGCAAGCACCGGTCGGAGTCGTACGAGGAGATGGTGCAGGAGATCCTGTCCGAGGTCCGCCGGGAGCGGTTGGTGTGCTGCGCTTTCTACGGGCACCCTGGAGTATTCGCCTATCCGGGGCACGAGGCTGTGCGCAGAGCACGGCTGGAAGGGATCCCCGCGCGGATGCTCGCCGGCTCCTCCGCGGAGGACTGGCTGTTCGCCGACCTTGGGTTGGATCCGGGGACGTGCGGTTGCCAGAGTTTCGAGGCGAGCGACTTCCTACTGCGCCGGCGTGTCTTCGACGCCACCAGCCTGCTCGTGCTCTGGCAGGTCGGTGTGATCGGCATGACCGACCGCGACCCGGATTTCGACGCGCGCGTCGGCGCAGCGCTGCTGGCCGAGCGGTTGGCGGGGGCGTACGGCGTTGATCACGAGGTGGTGGTGTACGAGGCGTCCCCGTACCCGGTGACATCGCCGCGGATCAGCCCGGTGCCACTTGCCAAGCTGGCGGATACGCAGCTGACCAACAAGTCCACGCTCGTGGTGCCACCGTTGCCCGCCCGTCCCCCTGACCGCGAGACGGCGGCCCGCCTGTGCGCGCCAACGTGACCGGGGAGCCAGGCAGGTTGGCTACCGCGCTGCTGGTACGGGGCGCAGGCGAGTGGGCGGCGGCTGCGCCTCATTACCGCGCGGACATGGGTTATGCCGGGCGGAGGTCCTCACGCAACAGGCCGTACAGGCACACGTCCCGCCAGGCCCCGTTGCGGAACGCGGCGCCGCGCGCCATGCCCTCATAGACGAAGCCGACCTTCTCGATCCCCGTGCGCGACGGAATGTTCTCGGCGTCGATGTGCGCCTCCAGGCGGTTGGTCTGGGTGTGCGCGAACAGGTAGTGAACCAGCCACCGGGCCGCCTGCTCACCGCTTCCCCTGCGACGTTCTTCAGGCAGCATGCACAGCCCGATGTTCCAGGCGTGAGAGGCGGCGTTGTAGGCCGCCTTCCGCCAGGAGACCACTCCGACCGGCTCGCCCTGGTCCACCACGGCCAGCGCTCCGCCGTCGTCGGTCAGCAGTCCCGTTTCCGCCCAGCGGCGACGCAGTCCACTGCTGAAGCCCGTCCACGCGTACGGGCCGAGCACCGTGGGGTCCTCGGCGACGCCGTCGAGCAGGTGCAGGTCCTCCTCACGAAAGGGCCGACAGTGCAGATTCTCGCGCATGATCGAACGTTAACCGCATCACGATGAAAAGGAACGAAAGATGATGAACTGGCGGGTCGGCGTCTGGACTGTCGCCGGGTTGACCTGCGCCACCTGGTACGGGGTGGAGGCCGCTTGGATGGCCAGGCGACGCGGGAGCGGCAGCAGGCCGTTGGCGTCGGAACGGCGCAGCACTCTCGTCCTGCTCGGTATGGGCGTACTCGGCGAAGCCGGCGCGGTTGCACTCGCTTGGCGCAGGCCGACCGTGCCCCTGGTCGGCGACCGCACAACGGCGGCCCTCGTCGCTCTCCCTGCCGTATGGGCCGGCCTCGCCGTGCGCTGGTGGGCCGTGCGTACCCTCGGCACCCACTTCCGCGCCACCATCGACGTCCGCGACGACCAGCCCGTCATCCGCACCGGCCCCTACCGGTATGTGCGCCACCCTTCCTACACGGGCGGCCTGCTCGCCGTGGCTGGCGCCGCCACAGTGCTCAACGACGTCCCCGCCTGGCTGGTACTCACCGGCAGCACCCTGGCCGCACTGCTGTACCGCATCCATACCGAAGACACCATCCTCATCCACCATCTCGGCCCCGATTACACCGACTACGCCGCCACCACTCCCCGCCTCATCCCCAGAGTGTGGTAACCGGCACGCGAGACCACGGTGCCCTCCGCCATCAGTGCGCGCAGACGAACGCAACAGTCCGCCACCACCTTTCGCCTTCTTCGGGGCAGCGTGCCTCCGTCTTGTGGACCGCTCTCTCCGCTCGGGCGACGTCTCCTCGATCACGGGGCACATCTACGACAGGCCAGGCACTCCAACTGGAGGGAAACGGCACCGCCTGCGCAGGACTGCCCGCCCCTTGGCCCGGCGCGCCAAAGCGGTGCACCGCCTACACCTTCACGAAGGACCGCAAATCATGTCGTCGGCGCCTTCGGGGTAGGTGGCGAACAGCTCGCGTTTGGTCATGTAGGTGGCGTCACCGTAGTGCTGTTCGTTCAGCGCCGCAGTCATCTCGCTCGGCAGGCCGGGTAAGGCAAGGGTCGCGGTGTCCTGGGAGCGCCGGTACTGCGAGGTGCGCACGGCCGGCGCGGGATCGACGAGTTCGGGCAGCGTGCGGCGCAGCCACAGGCACTGCTCGAAGCCCCGCGGGGTGAGGCCCCACCAGGATTCATCGTCGTGGGGTTGGCCGGTCATCGGTCGGCGAGCCGGTAGAGCTGGATGCCGGATCGCTCCATGACCAAGCGGTAGCCGAGCGACGGAAGCTCCGGCAGGCGGGACAGCTCCCATGCAAAGTCAGGCATGCCACCACGGGCGGGGTCGCTGATCAGCAGCCACTCCGGCTTGGTGCTGGTGTCCAAGACCTGTGGGAACCGGTAGACGCAGGCCCGCGAAGTGAGCTGCGGAGCGAGGTAGTTGACGGCTGCGATCTCGGCACCGTCGGGTACGGCGGCCATGACCTGGCGGGCCGCGTCGGCCCAGGGGCTGGGCCGCCATGCGGGGCCGGCCAGATCCCGCAGGGGCAGGAACGGAAGCGCCAGCAGGCTTGACGTGACACTGACGGCCACGGCCTGTGTGACCAGCCTGGGCCGGTTCAGCCTGCCCAGTGCGTCGGCGAAGGCGAGGAAGACGATGGGCATCAGGACGGCGCTGTAGTGGTAGCCCAGTCCCCAATATGCCGGATTCGTCGACCAGAAGCGCCAGGCGAGCGTGGGCAGCGCGAGGAGGATCAGCGGTGAGCGCAGGGCCAGGAACGCGGTCGGAGCGAGCAGCGCGAGGAGCGTGCCGAGTTTCTGCGGTGGCAGGAGCAGCCGGGTGAGCGGATCGCCGGTGGCCTGGGTGGCGGTATGGAGGTAGTCGTAGTGGCCGTCGGGGTTGAAGGCCGGGATGGCGACCAGCACGATCAACAGGCCGGACAGTACTCCGTAGGCAAGTACGGCAGTGCCCAGTCGGCGACGGCCGGACAGCAGGATGTAGAGGCCGATCGCGGTGACGGTCAGCGGTAGGTCTTCCTTGACCAGGACCAGTGGTG
This sequence comes from Streptomyces yunnanensis, assembly GCF_029011865.1. Taxonomy (NCBI): domain Bacteria; kingdom Bacillati; phylum Actinomycetota; class Actinomycetes; order Kitasatosporales; family Streptomycetaceae; genus Streptomyces; species Streptomyces yunnanensis. The sequence continues at coordinate 9,871,984 of NZ_CP095749.1, read as the reverse complement.
CCGCCCAGGCCGCGGCGGTGCGCCAGTGGCGCAGGGCCAGGCATTCCAGGCAGAAGGCGAGCAGGGGGACCGCGAAGGCTATTTCGTGGAAGTCGAAGGCGACGGCTTTCTGCAGGCCCCAGGACAGGCCGTAGGCGATGCCGATCGCGGTGCCGAGCCGCGGGGTGGTGGTGCGGATCGCCAGCCGGGTGACGGGGACGACGGACAGCGCGAGCAGGGCGGCCTGGGCGGTGAGCAGGGTCAGCGGGGTCGGGAAGAGCCGGTAGAGCGGGGCGAGGGTGGCCAGGATCGGGTGGAAGTGGTCACCGAGGAGGTTGTAGCCGGCGCCCTTGAGTTCGGAGACGGGGGTGCGCAGCTGAGCGTAGGCGCGTACGGCCTGCTCGAAGATGCCCAGGTCGTAGCCGGTGGAACGGAGCTGGAGGTGCTTGGTGACCGACAGCGCGGCGTAGCCGGCGAAGAACAGCAGTGCCAGGAGGTGGGGGCGGCCGGTGCGTCGCCGGTGGGTGTCACCGCCGCGGGACGGCACCGGGTCCGCGGACAGGCGGGGGCGAGGGCGGGACGGGGCGGGGGTGGACACCAGGCACTCCTGCGGGACGCGGACAGGGGCGTCCACCGTCGGCCGACCGGCATGAAGCGGCGATGAAGCCGCATGAAGCGATCTTCATGTGGGGATGCGCACCCATGGCACGATTGCGGCATGCGCGTGCTGGTGGTCGAGGACGAGGAGCGGCTGGCTTCCGTGCTCCGCCGCGGCCTGGAGCACGAGGGCTACGCCGTCGATGTGTGCCATGACGGCCGCCACGGCCTCTGGATGGCCCGGCAGCAGCCCTACCAGGCGATCATCCTGGACATCATGCTCCCCGGCCTGAACGGGTACCGGGTCTGCGACCGGCTGCGACGCGAGGACATCCGCACCCCGATCCTGATGCTCACCGCCAAGAACGGTGAGTACGACGAGGCGGAGGCCCTGGACACCGGAGCCGACGACTACCTGGCCAAGCCGTTCTCCTACGTGGTGCTCCTGGCCCGGCTACGGGCGCTGATCCGCCGCGGCGGCCCCGTGCACCAGCCCGCCGTGCAGATCGGAGACCTGCACCTCGACCCGGCCACCCGCCGGTGCCACCGCGGCGGGACCGAGATCGAGCTGACGGCCAAGGAGTTCGCCGTCCTGGCCTACCTCGGGCTCCGGGCCGGCGAAGTGGTGAGCCGCGTCGACCTGCTGGAGCAGGTCTGGGACGCCCATCACCAGGCCGTCAGCAACATCATCGACGTCCACATCAGGGCGCTGCGCCGCAAGATCGACGTTCCCTTCGGCCGCTCCACCATCCATACGGTGCGCGGTGTCGGCTACCGGCTGATCGACGATGCTCGGTAAGCGCCTGCCGATCCGCCTCCGCGCCGCCCTGGCCGCGGCCCTCACCGCCGCCCTGGCTTTCACCGCCGGCGCCTTGTGGCTCCGCGATGAGGTCTACGCCTCGAAAATGGGCGACACCCACAACCGGGCCAGAGCCAGCCTGGACGTCATCGAGCAGCGCTACAAGCACGGCTACGGCAGCGACCCGGTCCTCTTTGACACCCCCTACACCTGGGTGATCGTCGACCCTGCGGGCCGGTTCGTCGAAGGCGACCCCGACCTGGAGCCTTTCGTACCCGACCCCCTCGGGGTGCACCCTGACCCGCCGGGAAAAACCGTCGCCATCGAGCGGGACCTCCACCTGGGCACCGTCAGCGGCGCTGCCCGGCCGGGCAGCAAACAACTCGCCGGCCGCGACATCAGGGTGGTGTCGTCGGCCTTCCAAGGCCGCGGCCTGCTCGACGGCCGGCCGAGCGCCCCCGTCGAGAACCTCACCCTGCACATCCTCGTCACCCCCGAGGAGGCCGAAGAGGCCGTCGCCGCCGTCGACCACGTGCTGTACTTCGGCCTTCCCGCGGCGGTCCTCCTGGTCGCCCTGATCGTGTGGACCACCACCTCACGGGCCCTGCGCCCCGTGGAGGGCATCCAGCAGCGCCTGCGCACCATCACCAGCCGCGACCTGAGCCTGCGCGTCCCCGTCCCACCCCGCCGCGACGAGATCGCCCGGCTGGCCGCCACCACCAACGACACCCTGGACCGGCTGGAACAAGCCGCCGAGCAGCAGCGACGTTTCACCGCCGACGCCTCCCACGAACTGCGCACCCCGCTCGCCGCGCTGCGAGCAGGCCTCGAAGTGGCCCTGCACTACCCCGACCACACCAACTGGCCCGAGATCATCCGCGGCACCCTCAGCGACGCCACACGTCTTGAGCAGCTCACCGAAGACCTGCTCCTGCTCGCCGACCTCGACAACCGCACACCGCACACCGCCCGCCCCGTCGAACTGGGAGCCCTGACCCACAAGGCAGCCGCACAGGCACGCCGGCACGCCCCCGCCTCCGTCCACATCGACTGCCCGGCGAGCGACGACGTCACCGTCCACGGCGATGCGCGACAGCTGGAGCGCCTGCTGCGCAACCTCCTCGACAACGCCGTGCGCCACGCCCGCAGTCGCGTCCTGGTCACGGTCTCCGCCCAGGACGCCACCGCCCTGATCGAAGTCCGCGACGACGGCCCCGGCATTCCCGCCGAACACCGCGAGAAGATCTTCGAGCGGTTCACCCGCCTCGACGCCTCCCGCAACCGGACCAGCGGAGGTACCGGCCTCGGCCTCGCCATCGCCCGCGAAATCGCCCACAACCACCACGGCACCCTCACCCTGAGCGAGACCCCACCCGCGGCCGGAACCCGCTTCGTCGCCGTACTCCCCCTCGCCCCCGGAACGAAGGAGGCGTGATGGGAAGAAACCGTAGGCGCCCGCATGCCCACCCCGGCCGAGGCCGAACGGCTCGATCTATCCAAGGGCATCCCACCTCTGCGCATCGTGCGGTCGACCAAGAGCACGGACGGCACAGTGCTGGAGGTCAACGACACCCCCATGTCTGCGGACACCTTGGAGATCGGCTACTCCATCACCCACTGGCCCTCCCCCACCACCTACCTCTTCGAAGGGTCTACTGGCGGAGGCCACTTATTCCTGGCGTGCGTTATTCCTCGACATCCGGCACTCGATCGGGGAACGCACGCAGCCTCAACTGTGGCGCCCGGTGGTCAGCGAGCCACCGCATCCGGTTGTCATCCGCCTCGAGACCGGCGCGTGCAGCGTGGGTCCACTCCGCTTGGTCGAGCACGTCGAGGTATGCCGCCCGGAATGCTTCCTGCTGCGCTGCAGTGCATCCTGAAGCCTCGGGAGACTTCGTCATCAGGTGCTGAGTGAGCACCGCGATCGTGGAGTAGCGCTCGATGGTCGGGCTGAGCGAACCCACATGGCGAGCATGGGCTTCCAGGACCGCGCTCGCGTGGGGGTAGTGAGCGAGGGTGAGTCCCATCCCCCCGCAGTCGCTCATCAGATGGAGCAGCCGGCCGATGTGGTCGACCATCTCGCTGTCGGTGTCGAGTTCTGCCAGTGCCTCATGGAGTTTGGCGACTGTGGCGACCTTGCCGGCGAAGTATCCGTTGAGGAAGTCGCCGTCACAGGCTCTACGCAGCAGCCATGGTCGGGCCGCTGGGTCGTCGAGTCTGCAGAGAGCTTCAACGACGTAGACGCGTCCCCAGCCGGTCACTCGCTCGGCAAGCCAGAGCAGGGCCTCGACTCCTCCTGGCTGACGTTCGAAAGCGTACGCCGCCAGTGGCCCAAAGTGGTTGGAGAGCAGCCCGATCACCTGAATCATCGGGATGTCGTCGGCCGTTCCCGCGGCAGCGACCAGTGCAAGCCCAACGGTGACCGAGCATCGATCGGTCCCGTGTCGAACCAGCCAGCGGCCCGTTTGGCGAACGCGTTCCCTGTCTGCCCGCTGAGCCGCGGCGGCGATGTGCTCGTTGTGGTGAATCGGGATGTAGACGTCGTGGAAGGCATCGGCCAATTCGCTGGGAACAGCGCAGGCCCGCGCGAAATGCGCGTCCAGGATGGCCGCCACGTCCTTGCCGACCGAGTGCCGGTCCTTAGGCGTCTTTGGGCCTTGCCGACGACGGTGCAACCCGTCGTCGGGATATGGTTCCCCGTCGCGCGGAAGCGGCTCACCTGGAGCCAACTGACGTAGCCGGAGCGCGTGGTCGAACAGTGCTGTCGGTGATCCGGGCAGTCCTATCCCGGTCGTCTCGCTCATCGGCGGACGGAGGACTCGATTCTCTTGATCATGGCTCTGAGCATGTCACGCCAGCCGTCACCGCAACAAGTCCTGGAGTAAGAGGTCCTAAGAGGTCCTAACAAAGGCGTTGGACGTGTCTGTAGGTGATGAGACATGTAGCGAGTCCGAGGAAGGCTTCATGGAGGTCGTCCCGTCGCTCCCATCGGATGCGCAGGCGACGGAAGCCGTGCAGCCAGGCGATGGTTCGTTCGACGACATATCGGAAGACGCCCAGGCCGGAGCCGTGTGGCTCGCCTCGCCGCGCGATCACGGGACGGATGCCGCGCTGCCACAGCAGACGCCGGTACTTGTCGTGGTCGTAGCCACGGTCGGCGAGCAGTGCGTCGGGCCGGTGACGGGGCCGGCCGACAACCCCGGCGACAGGGGGGATCTTGTCGAGCAGAGGCAGGAGCTGGGTGACGTCGTTGCGGTTGCCGCCGGTCAGCGACACCGCGAGCGGGATGCCTTGGGCGTCGGTGACGACGTGGTGCTTGCTGCCCGGCCGTGCGCGATCGACCGGACTGGGACCGCTTTTGGGCCCCTACGGGCCGCCCGCACATGGGAAGAGTCGATCACCGCCCGGGACCAGTCCAGCTTCTTCGCCGACCGCAGCTTCTTCAACAGCAGCACATGCAGCTGGTCCCACACCCCGGCGGCATTCCAGGCGGCCAGCCGCCGCCAGCAGGTCATACCCGAACCAAAGCCCAGCTCCTGCGGCAGGTACTCCCACTGGATGCCGGTGTGCAGCACGAACAGGATCCCGCACAACGCCTGCCGGTCCGGCACCCTCGGCCGCCCCTCAACCAGCTTCGGCCCCGGCTTGGGCAGCAACGGCTCGACCAACGCCCACAGTTCATCCGACACGATCCACGGCCGCGACTGACGTTTCCCCACGACCAGACCAACGAGCAAATAGGCCAGCAGTCACATGATCAACCACTTCTGTTAGGACCTCTAAGAGGTCGTCCCGTTCGGGTGCGTGTTAGTTCATGGATTGTGCCAGGTTGTGGTCGTTTCGCCGGTTGCTCGTTTGGCGAGGTTGGAGAGCATGGCGAGGCGGATCATGCTCTCGGAGTGTTCGGGTTTGGTCTCATAGTCGCGGGCCAGGCGGCGGTGCATCATGAGCCAGCCAAAACTTCGCTCCACCACCCAGCGCCGCGGTAGCACGGAGAAGCCTTTGACTTGGGTGTTTCGCGGCACGACCTCGACGTCGATGCCGAGGACGGCGCCGTGTTCGATGGCCTGGTTCTTGTAGCCGGCGTCGACCCATGCCTTGGTGATGGTGGGGTGTCTGGTGGCGAGTTGGGTGAGGAGTTGTTTGCCTGCCTGGTTGTCGGAGACGCTGGCGGCGGTGACCATGACCAGCAGCAACAGGCCGAGGGTGTCTGTGACGATGCTGCGTTTGCGGCCCACGATCTTCTTGCCGGCGTCGGTGCCTTGGGTGTTTGTGAGGACGCTGGGGGCCGTTTTCACGCTCTGGGCGTCGATGACGCAGGCAGTTGGCTCGGCGGCGCGTCCTTCCTGCTCACGGACGAGACGGTGCAGGTGGACGCCGAGTTTCTCAATGGTTCCATCGGCGGTCCAGGCACTGAAGTAGGCGAACACCGTGGTGTGCGGTGGGAAGTCGTGCGGCAGGTAACGCCAGGGGATCCCAGTCCGATTGACATAGAGGATTGCGTTGAGGACTTCCCGCAGGTCGGTGACTTTGCCGCCGAGGTTGAGTGAGTTCTTCTGCCGCTCTGTGCGCCAGTCAGTCAGCGTCGGCTCCATCAAGGCCCAGCGGGCATCGGACAGGTCGCTCGGATAGGGCTTGCGGGGCGGCTCAGTCGTCATGACAGCACTGATACGGCAGGGAGTTGCAGCGGGCTATCGCTCGTCGGAGTGACCTGAAGCGGGTGCTCCTCGCGAATTCGAACTGGACAGGATCTTTCCGGTCGAGGTGTAACGAAACGCGAGGCTGACAGTCACCGCCACCTCAGAGCATTGGGGGCAAGCAGCCCTAAAAGGATGATCCCGGGCGGGCGATAGAACGGTCAAATCCACACGTCGTCGGCATGAACGTCCTCCAAGTGGACGGTTCGCGAGTTGATGTCCGTTTCGAAGTGAGGCTTGGGACAGGTGTGCTGGCCGCGGTGTCGGCTACTGTCGCCGGGTAAAGCAGCCGGTGTCGGCAGTGCCGCCCGCAGCACCAGCGGTGCTACCGCTGCCGGCGCGGCGTACATCGTGTTGTTTCCTATGGGGGCGAACAGGTTGGCCCTGAGCGGATGGACGGTCTCGGGCATCGTGGTTGAGGGCCGTTCGGCCAACGGAGAGCGTCATGGCCGATGGCCACGTTCCGGGGCGCATCGCTGCACGAGGTGTACCAGCAATGAGGAGGACCGTGCCGTGGTGGCCGATCGGACCGAGTGCTGGCTGGGTGCAGCGGAGCCGCAGGCTCGAATCTCCACACCGGCGGCAGCGCGATCTTCCGTCCGAAAAGTCTCACTCTTCTAGTAGTGCTTGGTCAGGTTGATCTTGGTGGTGCGTGTCCTTCTGGCGCTGCGTGCGTTGATGGAGTGTGACGCCAGATGAAATCGCTGCTGTTCGTGGCGAGTTGGAAGAATTCGCGGCTGAGGTGTTCGAGCCTTTCGCGAGGGATGGGCAGCGTTGGTGGGGGCAGGTCTACCTGCGGGGATTGCTGACCGACGGCAAACGCAAGTCGGTGGAGCCCATGGCCGCCCGGCTTGGGGCCGACGGCAATCGGCAGGCGCTGGCCCACTTCATCACCACAAGCCCGTGGGATCCGTCCCATGTCCGAGCCAAGCTCGCCTGGAAGATGGAAACCGCCATCCGGCCGACCGCTGCGATCTTCGACGACACCGGATTCCTCAAAGACGGGACTGCCTCGGCATGCGTGTCTTCGCAGTACACCGGCACGGCAGGCAAGGTCACCAACTGCCAGGTCGGGGTCTCGCTGCACCTGGCGTCCGACCACGCCTCCGCTGCCGTGGACTGGCGGCTGTTCCTGCCCGAGACCTGGGATCCCGCCTCGCCGAAGGCCGACTCGGACAAGACTGCGCGGCGTAGCGCCTGCGGCATCCCCGCCGACGTCAGGCATGTGGAGAAGTGGCAGTTGGCCTTGGACATGCTCGATGAGACCCGCTCGTGGGGAATCGAGGTGCCGCTGGCCATCGCGGATGCCGGATACGGCGACTGCGCGGCGTTCCGGCTCGGCCTTAACGATCGCGGACTGAACTATGTCGTGGGGATCTCCACCACGCTGTCGGCTCACCTGGGCGATGCCGTGCCGGTGACACCGGCCTACCAGGGGAACGGACGTCCCCCGGTGGCGAAGTACCCGGACAAGCCCAGGTCGGTCAAAGAACTGGTGATCGCAGTGGGCCGGAAGGCGGCGCGGCCGGTGTCGTGGCGGGAGGGCTCCCGGCCCGGACGGGGCCGCTTGGGCCTCAAACGGATGTACTCACGGTTCGTGGCCCTGCGGATCCGGCCCGCCGGACGCGAGATTCGCCAGGCCACCGAAGGGCCGGAGCTGCCGGAGTGCTGGCTGCTGGCCGAATGGCCCACCACCGAGCCGGAGCCGGTGCAGTTCTGGTTGTCCGACCTACCCGCCGACTTCCCGCTGACCACCCTGGTGAGGCTGGCCAAGCTCCGCTGGAGGATCGAGCACGACTACCGCGAGATGAAGCAGGCCCTGGGCCTGGCCCACTTCGAGGGCCGCACTTGGAACGGCTGGCACCACCACGTCACCCTCGTCTCCGCAGCCCACGCCTTCTGCACCCTGCAACGACTGGCCACATCCCCAAAAGACACGGCGCCGGCCTGAGCCTCTACACAGTCATCCGCGAAATGCAGACACTCCTCGCAACCTGGGCCGGCGCCTGCCCCACCTGCCACCGCGACATACCCACACCCGCACCAACCTGACCAAGCACTACTAGCGCCTTCCGCTCCGGCTGTCAGTGGCGGCCGTCTGCTGCCCGGCAACGCTGCCGAGCAGCAGACAACAAGCCGTGGGGAGAGCTGACTCGATGCCTACCGGCCCACGCACCGCCCGACGGGGCCCGAAACGGAGGAAAAGCCTCTTCCTCCTCCTGAGGAAGAGGTGTCAGCGGCACCGACCGCATACCCCTATGCCCTGACCTGTATGGATCCACCCATGCTCCGGAAGGACCTGGTACGCACAGTGGAACCCACGACGGAACGCACGGTGATACCGGTCCAGGTCTGCATCCGCGCGGCGTCGGCCAGTCCAACGAGCGGTCAGAATGTCCTGACCTCCGCGGACCGGAGCAGCGAGATGGAGTAGCGGGCCGCCGCGCCCCTCCAACTGCGCGCATAGTTCGCCCGCCATCGCGGCCGATGGCCTGCAGCAGGGCCCTAGGGGAGGCGGGCCAGCAAGTGGGCATCGAGGAAGCCCCGTTCTGAGGCAGGGTCGTGGAGCAGCCGGGCGAACACGTCCAGACCGGCCCCGGCCAACAGCTCCGCGAACCGGTCCACCGGCCAGCTATAGGCGGGCGCCACCTTGTGGTCGAAGCGGACCGGCTCCGGCCCATCGGTCCCGAAGAACGAGACCAGCAGCAGACCCCCTGGCACCAAAACACGCACCTGCTCGGCAAGCAGCGCGGGCAATTCCCCCGGCGGGGTATGGATCATCGAATAGTGGGCCAGCACACCGCCGAGCGCGCCGTCCTTGACCGGCAGGTTCTCCATCCGCGCCTCCTCGAACCGCAGCGCAGGATGGGCCCGCCGGGCATGGTCCACCATGGCCGGGGAGAGGTCGAGCCCGAAGGCGTCCAGCCCCAAGTCGTGCAGCATGGCTGTCAGATGTCCAGGTCCGCACCCGACGTCGACTGCCCGCGGGTTCCCCGTCCCACGCACCAGCTCGGCGAAGGTGCCGATCATGTTCCGCGCGAACGGCTGCGTCTCCAACCGATTAGCGAACATCGACGCATACAGCTCGACGACCCCGTCGTAGGCCGCCCTGGTCTTGTCCTGGTGCCCCATCACGGGAAAAGAAGCTAGCATCCGCGCACGTTCATAGCTTCTCCGGCCCCATGCCACCCTCACCCCTTAGGGACTGACTGTCCGGTCACGTGATCACGGGACAGGCCCGAGGGGCGCCGGCGGCCGGGCCACGGGGGTGACAGGGGGCGCAAGAGTTGCGCCGTCGACTGCGTGACGTGGGGTGAGGCCCTCCAGGGCCTGACGCGTCAGGAGTGACGGGTCCCGCTTCCGACCGCAGCACTGCCTGAATACGCCACGAACCGCCCTCCGGAAGGCCCCGCAGGCGGATACCCACGCCCGGCAGCGCGGATACCCCACTGGTTAGCCCAATTGACCTGCGTCTTTCCTCCTTTAAGGCAAGCAGTTTGGTAAGGGGTGCTGAGCAGAGTTCACGGCAATCGATCCGAAAGGAGCCTGCCGTGGACGCCGTACAGCCGACGTTGGTCACACGTCTGAATACCGAGTGGGAGTGGCTGTGCGCCGACCGCGGCAACGCCGAACGGGTGCGCTCCTGGATGCTCACCGCCGGCGTACTGGAGGAGGACCAAGCCCCCGCCGCTCTGGGCCAGCTGTGCGCCCTACTGCGGGAACGCTCCGACCGCGACGGACCGGAATTCAACGACGCATGGATGGGCGTCCTGCTGCACCGGGTGAACGCAAGCGACGGGCGGGAGGCCGAACTGGCCGCCCGCGTCCTGGTCCAGACGATGCTCCCGTGCGCGCAGCGCATGATGCGCCGCTGTCTGCGTGACGGCGAGAGCAGCGAGGACGTGGCACAGCTGGTGATCGCCTCGCTGTGGGAGGTGGTGCGCAGCTACCCGGTCGCACGGCGGCCGCGGCAGGTCGCGACGAATCTGCGCATGGAGCTGTGGCATCGCGTTTCGCGGGAGCTCAAGCAGGAGTTGGCGCCCTCCGCTGCCCTGGACGAGGAGTGGGCGGCGCAGTTCCCCGGCGGTGATGAGGCCGGATCTGGACGAGGCCGCAGTCGCCGACCGCATGCACTCGGCCGACTCAGCGATTCCGCAGCCTTCGCCAGAGCGCATCCGGCCCGCCGCTCCCGAGGTGAGCCAGTGTGCGCCCTGCCTCCCATATGCAGGGCCCGCTGTGGATTGCACCCCCGGCCGGTGATCATGCAGGGGCCGAGCAGCGAGTTCGGACAGCCGGTCCGCCCACGGCGCGGGCCCCATCCCGCCCATTGGCAACTCCTGCGTACTTTGAGCCAACTTGACGGCGACTGGGCTCGATCACTGACAGGGAGGTTGTCGTGTTCGCGACGAACTCGTTTACTGCGGGCAGCAACTGAAACTCAAGGAGGCGTACCAGCCTGATGATCAAGCGAATAGCCGCCCTGACGGCGCTCATCCCAGCCATGTTGAGCACTACGGTCGGTGCCCCGTCGGCGCACCCCGCGGCGCACGCAACCCCCTCTGTGGTCACCTTGACCTACGACGCCAGTGGTGCCGGTCAGTGGGCGGACCCGATCAAGCAAGCCGTGCAGAACTGGAACGACGCGGTGCACAACGTGCGCTTGGAGCCGGCGAGCACCCCCGGCTCGGCCGACTACCTCTACGAGGCGACCAGCGGGTGGCCGCAGACCACGTTGGGGCCGATCTTCCCCGGCGGCAACGGTGACGTGCAGCTGGGCCAGCAGGCGGTCGACGAGGGCTACGACACGACCCGGATCGCGGCGCACGAAACCGGGCACATCCTCGGGCTGCCCGACGACTACAGCGGGCCCTGCTCAGAGCTCATGTCCGGCCACGGCCCCGGCACGTCCTGCACGAATGCCAAGCCGAACGCGGCCGAGGCAGCACAGGTCGACAAGAACTACGCCGCCGGCACGCCAGCCGCACGCCCGCACCACCACCAGGTGGTGATCGACGTCTGGTCCGGCCGGGTGCTCACCCGGGTAGCGCCGAGGTAAGCCGAAAAGCCGCCAGTACTTGATCCTGATGGGTCCGCTCAGCGCCCTGCGCGAGCCGCGAGGTTGCTGACGCGGTTCGTGAACAACAGCTCGCCGGTGCGCGGGGGGGCGGGCGGTGAGGTCCATCGCGGAGAACGCGCCGTCGTGGATGCGCTGGGCGAGGCGGTCGCGGTGCAGGACGTCGAGCACGTCGAGGATGTGTCCGGTGCCGCGCACGAGGCGGAACATCTCGGAGAGGTGCACGGTATCGCCCGGCCGCGCGTACGTGAGCAGTTCGCCGAACTCCGGCCGTTCCAGCGGGTGGAGGCGGCTGGAGGAGCCGGCCTGTTCCTCGAAGGCGACCGGGTCCTCGATCCCGGCCTCGTCCAGAACGAGGTTCTGCCGGGTGGTCGATTGCTGGTCGGTCGACACCCGCTTGTAGACCAGGTTGGCCATACCGCTCCCCGTGTCGGTGGTCGCATACGATCCCGATGTCAGTCGAGGACCGTGGCCCCTCGGGCAGCGGTCTGTCCTGGACCGCGTCCTTCATGACGATGGTGGAGGTCACGCACTGGACGCCGGGCGGGCGGGCTTGGCTCCGCGCTGAGCGCAGAGCGGCATACGGATCTCAGTCGGGCAGGCCCCAGAACGAGCCGCGCAACCCGACTTCGGCGAAGTAGGCGCTGGCGGCGGCGGGATCGCGGCGGGTGTAGCCCGGGTCCAGGCGGCCGGTGTACCAGTCGCTGGCGAAGCGCCACAGGGTGGGCAGATCCATGACGTAGCCGCGCTCGTGCCGGGTGGGCCATCACGATCTGGTCGTCGTCCTGCGGGTCCAGGACCAGATCGTGGCGTGCGTGGAGGGTGCGCAGTTCCTGGCGTATCCGGTCGGGGGCGAGTGCGGTGAGCGCGGAGAGTTCCGGCACGCTCGGTGCGCGTCCGGTGCGGGCGAATCCGCGGTAGACGGCCAGGCGCACCTCCTCCGTCTGGTCGGGGCTCACCGGTGCTGTCGAGGCGTTCTCGGTCATGCGTGTGGTTCCTTCGCTGATGGAGGCGATGAGTCCAGCGTGCGCCCTGGGCGGGGGCAGGGGCTTGCACGCTCGTGCGGGACAACGGGGACATGACGCCTTCCGGAGAGCGCGCCGCCTACTGGCGGGTTCCCGGGCTCGCGCCGGAAGCCCTGGACGCCCGCTTCGAGCGGTACGCGTATCCGATGCACGCCCACGACACGTACTCGTTCGGAGTGACCGATGACGGTGCGCAGTCTTTCGTGTGCAGGGGAGGGCGGCACGTCAGCGCGGCTGGGCTGGCCATGGCGTTCAATCCGGACGACCCTCACGACGGGCAGTCGGCCGTCCGCGACGGCTACCGCTACCGGATGCTGCACCTGGGCGAAGACCAGGTCCGGGGCATACTCGCCGACGCGGCGCCCGGCACGGCCGGGCTGCCGCTCTTCGACACCCCGGTCGTGGACAACCCGGCCCTGGCCCGAGGGGCTGCCGCCGAGGCCGGCTTCGCCGACCAGGCCCACCTCACTCGATGGTTCACCCGCACCTACGGCATCACGCCCGCCGCCTACCGCACAGCGTGACGTACTGCGGGTCCAGCACTGGCGACCCCGCTTCCCCGGTGCCGGTGGCGGTCATTCCGGGCCGCCCTGCCAGGTCACGCGCATCGCCACCGCCCCCCGGATGTGCGGCCGTTCCCTCCACGTGATGTCGCGGACGGTCAGCTCCGGGGTCCTGGTGAGCAGCACCCCCAGTCCCTCCTGGAGGTCGATGCGCCCGAGTTGGGCGCCGGCGCAGTAGTGCGCGCCATGACCGAAGGTGAGGTGTCCACCGGGTGGCCGGGTGAAGTCGATCGCGTCGGGGTCCTCGAATCGGGCCGGGTCGTGGTTGGCCGACTCGTTGACGACGGTCAGGGCTTCGCCCGCGCGCACCAGCGTGCCGCCGACGCCGACGTCCTCCCGCGCGTAGCGGACGAACATGCCGGCACCGGCCGAGGCGTTGTTGCGCAGCAGTTCCTCGACCGCCGCCGGCAGCTCGGCCGGATTCGCTCGCAGCCGGTTCCAGAGCGCACGGTCGCCCCGCGTGAGAACGTAGACGCAGTTCGGAATCTGGGTGATGATCGTCTCGAACCTGGCCAGCAGCAGGCTGAAGACCAGGTCGATCAGCTCGGTGTCGGTGAGCCGGTCCTCCTCGTCCCGGGCCTGGATCATCGCCGACATCAGGTCGTCGCGGGGGCGGGCCCGACGCTCGGCGATGAGCTGCTCGGTGCAGGTGCGCAGGGCACCGAACCGCCGCATCCTGTCCTCGGGGCCGACGGCGCTGCCGGGGAGCAGCGCCGCGCCGGTCGACTCGAACACCTCCCGGTCCGAGGCCGGCACGCCGAGCAGGGCGCAGAAGGACAGCACGCCCATCTGCTGCGCGTAGTCCACCACGATGTCCATGCCCGGCCCGGCGTTCATCGCCGACGACAGCAGATCGTCCGCCGCCGCGCGCAGCGTCGGGCGCAGCGCTTCCATACGGGATCTGCTGAGGGCTTGGAGCAACAGCTTGCGCAGCCGGGTGTGTTCGGGGGCATCCAGGATGACCAGCCCGGCCAGTTCCGTCGCCTCTTCCTGGCGCGGGTAGTCCCGGCCGACCGACATCGCGCGGCTGAACCGCGCATCGCCCAGCACCAGTCGGGCGTCCGCGTAGCGGGTGACCAGCCAGGTGGGTTCACCGTGGGCGAGCCGCACCCGGAGCAGCCCCTTGCGCTGCCGCAGCTCCCGGAACCGCTCGTTGACCTCGATGCCGCGGCCGTCGTCGAAGGGGAAGTGCTCCAGTGCCTCTGCGGCGTCGGGAAGATCGGGAACGTTCGTCATGCGGGCTGCACCTCCGTCAGCCAGTCGTGCAGGTTCTCTGAGATCAGGTCGGCGTGCTGGGACAGGATGGTGAAGTGATCGCCGGGCAGCGTGCGCACGCGGTGCGCCAGTTCGGCCGGGAACGGGTGGTCCTCCGAGCTGGTGGGCATACCCGCGACGACCTCGCTGGCGAGCAGGTGCAGGATCGGCGCCTTGAGCGGGCCGGGCCGCCATCCGCTGAAGATCCTGCTGTAGCCGCCCATCGCCGCGATCTGGCCGCTGGTGGTCACTGTCCGGTCCGGACGGTCGAGCGACATGCCCATGAGGTCACGTCGTCGGATCTGCTCACGCATGAACTCGCTGCGGGTCTCGGTCTGGTCCATCTCCTCCTCCGGCAGGTACGAGTCCAGCAGCAGCAGCGCGGTGACGGGGACGCCGGTCCGCTCCAGGTACGTGGCCAGTTCGTGCGCCAGCCAGCCGCCCGAGGAGTAGCCCGCGATGATCAACGGGGTGCCGGCCAGCTCACGGCGCAGCGGTTTCGCCAACATCCGCAGCAGGGCGGCACGGTCGGCGGGCAGCGGAGCCTCACCCGCGAATCCGGGCGACCACAGCGACCACACGTCGGACGCGGGGTCCAGCCCGGCGTGCAGGTAGGAGTAGGGCAGGTCCAGGTTGGGGAAGATCGGCGGGGTGAGGCCGACGATCGTGGGGCCACCCGCGCCCGCCCCCACCTGGCGCAGTTCGGCGAGATCGCGCGGATCGTCCTGGTCGAACGTGTCGCGGGTCTCGGAGGCCGCGCGGGCCAGGCGGAGGGCGACGTTGATCCGGCCGGTGCGGATCGCCCGGATGTAGAACGAGGCCAGGCTGCCGTCGCTTTCGTCGGCGTTCTCGGGCGCCGGGTCCACCGGCCCGGTGCCGGATTCCGGGACCTCATTCCCGGACCGGGCGGTCCCCGCGATCTCGTCGAGCGTGCCCTCCTCGGCGCGGGCGGCCAGCTTTTCCAGCACGCGCTCGGTGAGATCGACCACCGTGGGATAGTTCAGCACGTCGGCGAGTTCGATCTCCACACCGGCACCGGTGGTGAGTTGATCGCGCAGATCCTCCGCGCCCAGCGAGTCCATCCCGAGATCGCGGAACGTGGCCTCGGCGTCGACCTGGTCATCCGGTCCGTTGCCCAGCGCCCGGTTCAGGCACTCACGAACCATCGTCTCGACGTGGCCGCTGCGCTCCTGCTCGGGCAGTGCCCACAGCAGAGCCGCGGGCGAGCGCCGATCGGGCTCGCGCGTCCCGGGGTCGTCGGAGAGCAGCAGCGGCATGGTCCACTCGCGCTCGATCCAGTACCGGCTGCGCTGGAAAGCGTAGCCGGGCAACGGGATACGCCGCGCACCGGCGCCGGCCAGGACGACACGCCAGTCCACCGCCGCGCCCATCACGTGCGCGCGGCCCAGCGCGCGCACGAGCGCCGCTGAACCGGTCACCGCGCTCTCCGTCTCCTCCGGCACGGCCAGCACGGCGGGACCGTCGGACAGCGCGGCGGCCATGCCCGCGGTGTCCCCACCGAACACGAGCAGCAGTCGATGACCGTCGGCCCGCAGCTCGCGGGCAGCCAGGCCGGATTCGGCAGCCGGCACCGTGCGGTAGTCGTCCTCGGCCGGACGGTCCCGCAGCCAACGGCCGGTGTCCCCGCACAGCACCGGCACACCGGGCGCGGGGGGGGCGGGACCTCCACGACGTCGGGTTCAACGCCCGCGGGACACCCGGCCGCGATCCGCAGCGCCGAGGACAGGGACAGCCACCCGACCGCCCAGGACGCGGCCAGCCGGCCGGATCCGTGTCCCGCCAACGCCGCCGGGCGCACCCCGGACGCGCACCACGTGCGTGTCACGCCGGTCAGCACGGCCAGCGTGGCCGGGGCCAACACGTCCGGCCGGTCCAGTGGTGGCACGTCCGGGTCGCCGCGAAGCACGTCCGTCAGAGACCAGCCGACCAGCCGACCAGCCGACCAGCCGACCAGCGTGGCCGCACATGCGGAGAGGTGCTCGGCGAACGGCTCGGCCTCGGCGTACTGCGTGGCCAACGCGCGCACCACGGCCGGGGTGCACTCGTGCGGGTACAGGAACGCGGTGGTGCCGTTGCGCACGGCGGTGCCGGAGACCACCGCCGTGGCGCTCCCGGTGTCGTTCCGGCCCGTGCTCAGCGCGGTCAGGCCCGCGGCGAGGTCGGCCGGGCGGGAGCCGAACACCACCGCGCGGTGCGGCAGGTGCGCCCGGGCGGTGGCCAGCGACCACGACAGGTCCAGCAGATCCGGGTGCGCCCGGTCGAGGTACGCGTGCAGCGCGGCCGCCTGCGCGGACAGCGCCTGTTCGGTCCTGCCCGACAGGGTCCAGGCCAGCAGTGGTGGGACGGCCCGGTCGCCGGGCTCGGTGTCCGGGTCGGGCCCTGGGTCCTCCAGGATCACGTGGGCATTGGTACCGCCGACTCCGAACGCGGACACGCCCGCCCGCCGGGGACGCCCGTCGCGCGGCCACGGGACTGCGCTGGTGAGCAGTTCGACCCCGCCCTGCGCCCAGTCGACCCGGGGGGTCGCCGTGCCGATGTGCAGGGTCCTGGGCAGCGTGCTGTGCCGCATGGCCAGCACCATCTTCACCACACCGGCGACTCCGGCTGCGGCCTGGGTGTGGGCGAGGTTCGACTTCACCGCGCCGACCAGCAGCGGCGGCCGGTCGCCGCGGTGGCGGCCGTACCCGGCCAACAGCGCCTGCGCCTCGATCGGGTCGCCGAGCGCGGTACCCGTGCCGTGCGCCTCCACCGCGTCGACGTCCGCGGGCGACAGGCCGGCCGAAGCGAGCACGTCGGCGATCACCTGCTGCTGCGCGGTTCCGTTCGGGGCGGTCAGCCCGGAGGAGGTGCCATCGGAGTTGATCGCCGATCCGCGCAGCAGCGCGAGCACCGGGTGGTGGTTGCGACGCGCGTCGGAAAGCTTCTCCAGCACCAGCACCAGCATCCCGGCACCCTCGCCCCACGCGGTGCCGTCGGCGGCCGAGGAGAAGGGCTTGCACCGCCCGTCCGGCGCCAAGGCGCGCTGCCGGGCGTAGTCGATGAACAGCAGCGGGCTGGATGGTCACCCCGCCCGCGAGCGCCAGGGTGCACTCGCCCGCGCGCAGCGACTGCACGGCCAGGTGGATCCCGACCAGGGACGAGGAACAGGCGGTGTCCACCGTGAGCACGGGCCCCTGCAGGCCGAACACATAGGCCAGCCGACCGGAGGTCACGCTGCCGGCGTTGCCGATGGAGAGCTGACCCAGCACGTCCTCGGGCATCTCGCGGACCGCCGTGGCGTAGTCCGCGTTGGACAGTCCGAGGAACACGCCGGTGCGGCTGCCGCGCAGCCCGGCCGGGTCGATACCGGCGGACTCCAGCGCCTGCCAGCTGACCTCCAGCGCGATCCGCTGCTGCGGGTCCATGCTGAGCGCCTCGCGCGGCGAGATGCCGAAGAACTCGGAATCAAAGTCGGCCGCGTCGTCGAGGAAGGCACCGTGCCGGACGTAGGAGCGGCCCGGCGTGCCCGGTTCCGGGTGGTAGATCTGGTCTTCGGTCCAGCCGCGGCCGGCCAGGAACCCAGTGATCACGTCCCGCTCCGCGGCGAGCAGTTCCCACAGCTCCTCCGGCGAGCCGATCCCACCGCCGAACCGGCAGCCCATGCCGACCACGGCCACCGGGTCGTCGACGGGGTTCTCCAGCTCCCGCAACCGCTCCCGGGTGCGCTGGAGTTCCGCGGTGACCCGCTGGAAGTACTTGACGAGCTTCGGATCCTCGCCCACGGCTTTCGCTTCCTCTCCGGTCGGGCGGCCCCGGCTGCTGGTTCACGCATCGCCGAGTTCCCGGTCCACGAAGGCGTAGAGCTGGTCCACGGAGGCCGAGCTCAGCTCGTCCACCCCGAGCCCCGGCTCGCCGTCCAACGCGCGCAGCGCCGCCCGCAGTTGTCCGCGCAGCGCGTCGCGCTGCGCGTTCTCGCCGGCCAGCGCCTCCTCTACCGCCTGCGCGAGTCCGGAGAGCTGATCCGGGCCGCGCTCGGCAGGGCCGTCCGCCGGTTCCTCCTCGCCGGCGGCATCCGGCGCGACCTCCGTACCGAGGTGCGCCGCGAGGATGGCCGGAGTGGGGTGGTCGAACACCAATGTGGCGGGCAGGTTCAGACCCGTGGCGGTGTTGAGCCGGTTGCGCAGCTCGACCGAACTCAGTGAGTCGAATCCGAGGTCTCCGAACGGACCGTCCGCGGGCACCCCGTCCGCGGACGGGTAGCCGAGCACGGCCGCGATCTGCCCGAGCACCAGGTTGAGGACCTGCCGGTCCCGTTCGGTGGGGCTCAGCCTGCCCAGCCTGCGGGCCAGGTCCGCCGGGGACTCGGCGGGCGCTGCGGACCGCGCGGAGCGCCGGCGACGGGCCGGGCGGACCAGATCGCGCAGCAACGGCGGAATGCCCTCCTCTCCCAGACCGGCCACGGTGACCAGATCCAGCCCGATGGGCACCAGGTGGACCCTGTCCGAGCCGGTCGCGGTGTCCCAGAGGGCCAGGCCCTGCTCGACGGTCAGCGCGCGGATCCCGGTGCGGTCCATGCGGGCCCGGTCCGCGGCGGCCAGCCCGGCGCCGATCCCGTCGGTCGTGCTGGTCCCGCTGTCCGGCGCCCACAGGCCCCAGCCCAGCGAGCGGGCCGGGAGCCCGGCGGCGGCCCGCTGGTTCATGAGCGCGCCCAGGAAGGCGTTCGCCGCGGCGTAAGCCCCCTGGCCCGCGGTGCCGAACACGCCGGCGGCGGAGGAGAAACACGTGAACCCGACGAGATCGAGCTCCCGGGTCAACTCGTGCAGGTGCCAGGCTCCGTCGACTTCGGCGCCAGCACGTTCTCCACTTGCCCATCGGTCAGCGACTCCACCATGCCGTCGTCCAGCACACCGGCCGCATGGACCACGGCGGTGAGCGGGTGTGCCGCGGGCACCTCGGCCAGCACCCGGGCCACGTCGTCCCGCCGGGCGACGTCGCCGCGCGCCAGCTCGGCGTGCGCGCCGAGCTCGCCGAGTTCGGCGACCAGTTCCGCGGCGCCGGGGCTCTGCGCGCCGCGGCGCGAGAGGAGCAGCAGCCTGCGGGCGCCCCGGCTTGCCAGATGCCGGGCCAGCGAGCGGCCCAGCGACCCGAGTCCACCGGTGATCAGCACGGTGCCGTCGGGATCGGGCGTGCGGGCGGCCGGGCCGCCGTCGCTCTGAGCCGAACCGTCGTCGCGGTGCAGCCGGGGCACCAGCAACTCGCCCGCGCGCAGCGCCACCTGGGGCTCACGGGCCGCGGACGCGACGGCGACCGCGTCGCGCAACGCGGTGTCGGTCGGCTCGTCGACGTCGACCAGCAGGAGGCGACCGGGGTACTCGTTCTGTGCCGAGCGAGCCAGCCCATAGGCCGCGGACAGTGCCAGGTCGGGTTCGTCGCCCGCACGCGCGCCGAGCGCGCGCTCGGTGCAGACCACCAGCAGCGAACCGGCGAACCGCTGGTCGGTGAGCCACACTCGCAGGTGCCCGGTCAGCTCGGTGAGCGCGGCGCGGACCCGTGCGGTGACGTCGTCCCCGGCGGGACGGGCCGGGCGTAGCACCACCACCGGCGGCACCGGGTCCTCCGCGTCCGCCAGCGTCGCGAGGTCGAGCCGACCGATCCCAGGTTCGTGCCACCCACCGGAATCGTCCACTGCGGAGGGCCGGCGCACGGGCACCCAGTCCTGTGCCAGCAGTTCCGCGCCGTCCTCGGCCGGTCCCAGCAGGTAGGACTCATCGGCGGGCAGCGGCCGGAACACCAGGGAGTCCACCGTGGCCACGGTGGCACCGGTCTCGTCCGCCAGCGTGATCGCCACGTCACCGTTCCCGCCGGTGGCGTGCACCCGCACCATCGAGGCTCCGGCCCGAAACAGCGACAGCCCCGACCACGAGAACGGCATCGAGCCGCTGCCCTCGTCGATCCCGTCCAGCTGCGGGCCGAGACCGACCGCGTGCAGTGCCGCGTCCAGCAGCGCCGGATGCAGGCTGTAGCGCTTCGCGTCCCCGGCCGCTTCGGCGGGCAGGGCGACCTCGGCGAACATCTCCGAGCTCCCGTCGGGGTGGTCGCGTTGCCACAGGGTCCGCAGACCTCGGAACGCGCCCTCGTAGCGGAAGTGCCTGCCCTCCACCACCTCGTCATAGACGTCCGCGACCGGGATCTCCCACACATCCCGCGGCGGCCAGTGCGCGAGGGTCGTGTCCGGCGTCGCGGTGCGGATGCCCAGGTAGCCGAAGGCGTGTGACCGCCAGGGGCCCGGCTCTGCCTGGCCGACGCCCTCCTGTCGGGAGTACAACCGCACCGGGCGGCGGCCGGTCTCCTCGGTGTTGCCCACCACCACCTGCACCGATACCCCGCCGTGCTCCGGCAGGACCAGCGGCGCCTCGACGGTCAGCTGTTCGAGCAGGTCACAGCCGACGTGCTCGCCCGCGGCCAGCGCCAGTTCCACGAAGCCGGTGCCGGCCAGCAGGGGGATGCCGCGCACCCGGTGGCCCCCCAGCCAGGAGTGCGACTGTAAGGACAGCCTGCCGGTGAGCACTACGCCGTCGCCTTCGGCGGCGGACAGCATGGCGCCCAGCAGCGGGTGGCCCACCGGGAGCAGCCCGCTGGAACGCAGGTTCAGCCCGTTCCCGTCGGGCACCAGCCAGTACCTCTCGTGCTGGAACGCGTAGGCGGGCAGGTCCGCCGTCCTGGCGGGCGCGGCGGGCAGCACGGCGGGCCAGTCCACCTCCACGCCTTGCGTGTGCAGCGCGCCGAGGGCGAGCAGCACGTCCTTGGTCTCGTCACGATCGGCCCCGCGCAGGGTGGGCACCCTCGCCTCGTCCGGCCCGGCATCCCGCCCGGCCAGCGCGGAAAGCACCGCGCCCGGTCCCAGTTCGAGCAGGACGCGTGCACCGGCCTCGCGTGCGGTGCGCAGCCCGTCGTGGAACCGCACCGCCTGCCGGACGTGCGCGGTCCAGTACTCCGGCGAGCGCAACTGCTCCGCCGTGGCCATCTCCCCGGTGAGGTTGGATATCACCGGGATTTCCGGTTCGTGCGCCGTCAACCCGGCCAGAACCGTGCCGAATTCGGCCAGCATCGGCTCCATCAGCGGCGAGTGGAACGCGTGGCTGACCCGCAGCCGCCGGGTCCGCCGTCCCCGGCCCGCCCAGTCGGCCTCCAGTTCCGTGATGTCTTCGTCCGCACCGGAGACGACCACCGTGTCCGAGGCGTTCACCGCCGCGACGGACACCCGCTGCGCGCGCCCCGCCAGCCAGGGGGCCAAGTCCTGCTCGGTGCCCTGCACGGACAGCATCGCGCCGCCCTTGGGCAGCGCGGCCATCAGGCGGCCTCTGGCGGCCACCAGCCGGACCGCGTCCGGCAGCGACCACACCCCGGCCACGTGCGCCGCGCTGATCTCCCCGATCGAATGTCCCAGCAGCAGGTCCGGGCGCACACCCCAGGAGTGCATCAGCCGGAACAGCGCGACCTCCACCGCGAACAGGGCGGCCTGGGCGTAGTCGGTGCGGTCGAGCAGGTCCGGTTCGCTCTCGATCACGGTCCCCAGCGGAGTCGCCAGCTCCCGGTCGAACAGCTCGCACACCTCGTCGAACGCCTCGGCGAACGCCGGGAAGGAGGCGGCGAGCTGCCGCCCCATACCGGGCCGCTGCGCGCCCTGGCCGGTGAACAGCATGCACGTCCCGCCGCCGGCCGCAGCGCCCACCGCGACGTCGGGGACCCGGCCGGTGTCGAGGTGGCCGCGCAGCGCGGAGGTGAGTTCGGCAAGGTCCCGGCCGGGCACTGCCAGCCGGTGGCGGAAGTGGGTGCGGCGGGTGGCCAACGCGTGCGCCAGCCCCTCGGCGGAGGGAGCGTCGTCGGACTCGACGAAGGCCAGCAGCCGGGTCGCCTGGGCCCGCAGCGCGTCCTCGGTCCGGCCCGACACCGTCCACACCAGACCGGCGGACGGCACGTCGGGCTCCGGGGCCTCCGGCTCGACGTGCTGTTCCAGCACGACATGGGCGTTGGTGCCGCTGATCCCGAAGGAGGAGACGGCGGCGCGGCGCGCTCGACCGGTCTCCGGCCAGGGCATCGCATCGGCGAGCACGCTGACCCCGTCCACTCCCCAGTCCACCTTCGGGGTGGGGCTGTCCACGTGCAGCGTCTTCGGCGCGAGACCGTGCCGCATCGCCATGATCATCTTGATCATGCCGGCCACACCGGCCGCGGCCTGCGTATGGCCGATGTTGGACTTCAGCGAGCCCAGCAGCAGCGGCTGGCCGGGCGGCCGGTTCCGGCCGTAGGTCGCCACCAGCGCGGTGCCCTCCACCGGGTCGCCGAGCGGGGTGCCGGTGCCGTGCGCCTCGACCACGTCGACGTCCTGGGTGGACAGTCCGGCGTCGGCGAGCGCGGTACGGATCACCTCCTGCTGGGCGGTGCCGTTGGGTGCGGAGAGCCCGTTGCTGGTGCCGTCGGAGTTGACCGCCGAGCCGCGCAGCACCGCGAGCACCTGATGGCCGTGCCGCCGCGCGTCGGACAGCCGCTCCAGTACCAGAAGACCCGCCCCCTCGGCCCAGATCGAGCCGTTCGCCCCGGCCGCGAACGCCTTGATCCGAGCGTCCCGGGAGGTGACGCCCTGGCCGCAGAACTCGACGAACGTCTCCGGAGTGCTCAGCACCGTCACACCGCCCGCCAGCGCGATCGGGCACTCGCCGGCGCGCAGGGCCCGCATCGCGAGGTGGGTGGCGACCAGGGAGGGCGAGCAGGCGGTGTCCACGGTGAGGGCCGGGCCGTGGAGGCCCAAGGCGTAGCTGATCCGGCCCGAGATCACGCTCATGGTGTTGCCGGTGATGCCGTACTGGGAGAACTGGTCGGTGCCTTGCCAGAGCATCTCGTAGTCGTTGCTGGACGCGCCGACGAAGACCCCGGCCCGCTCGCCCACCAGCGAGTCCGGCAGGATGCCCGCGGACTCCAATGCCTCCCAGGCCAGCTCCAGCACCAACCGCTGCTGCGGGTCCATCACCAGCGCCTCGCGCGGGGAGATCCCGAAGAACGCGGGGTCGAAATCGCCCGCCCCGCTGAGGAAGCCGCCCTCGCGCACGTAGGACCGCCGCGCCTGCTGGGACTCCGGATCGGCGTCGTAGAGCTCCTCGATCGGCCAGTGCCGGTCCGTGGGGAAAGCCGAAATGGCGTCCGTGCCCGCGGCCACCAGGTCCCACAGCTGGGCAGGCGAGGCCACGTCGCCGGGCAGCCGGCACGACATGCCGATCACCGCGATCGGCTCGGCGGACTGCTCGGTCGCGTCACGCAACTCCTCCCGGGTGCGTAACAGATCGGTGGTAACCCTTTTCAGATATTGCCGGAGCGTGCTGACTTCATCGGGCATGAACGACTCCCTGCGACGGACGGCGGGTCAGAGTTGGAAGGTGATCCGTTCGGTGTCGAGGCCGCGGACGACCACGTGCCTGCGGTAGCTCAGTGAGTCCTCGTGCACGTGGAAGCCGCGCAGCCGGCGAGCCAGCTCACCGAACACGATCTCCGCCTCCAGCCGGGCCAGGCTGCTGCCGAGGCAGAAGTGCGCGCCGGCGCCGAAGGCGAGGTTCATCACGGCCGGCTTCCGGTCCGCGATGAACCGACCCGCCCTCGGGTGCACCCGCTCGTCCCGGTTGCCGGACGCGAGGACCAGGGTGACCACCGAGCCCTCGGGGATGTCGAGGCCGTTGATCCGGTCGGACCGCAGCACGACACGACCGGTCAGCATGATCGGGCAGTCGTAGCGCAGCGCCTCGCTGACCACGTCGCCGACGATCGCCGGGTCCTGCCGGAGCAGTTGGAACTGCTCCGGGTGGCGCGACATCGCGAGCAGGCCGTTGGTGATCAGGTTCGTGGTGGACTCGTGGGCCGCGGTGAACACGGTCACCACGACGTTCGTCACCTCACGTCGGCTCAGCCCGCGCCCGTCCTCCTGCGTGGAGAGCAGGCTGGAGATGAGGTCCTCGCCGGGGTTGCGGCGGCGCTTGTGGATGAGGTTCGCGAAGTAGCCGTGCAGTTCGGTGGTGGTGCGGATGATGCGGACGAGTTCCTCGCGGTCGAACATCGCGGCGGAGTGGAAGCTGGCCACCAGCGTGGGCAGCTCCGTGGACAGCGCCATGTCGCTGGACCACTCCCGCAGCATCGGGATGTCCTCGCCCGGGATGCCCAGGAGAGTCGCGATGACCCGCAGCGAGAGCACCGCGGCCAGGTCCTGCACGCCGTCGAACTCGCCGTCGGCCAGGCAGTCGCGGAGCAGTTCGTCCACGATCTCGCGGATCCACGGCTCGAAGCGCGCGGTGATCCGTGGCGTGAATGCCTTGCTGACCAGGTTCCGCTGCCGCCCGTGTCCGGGATCGTCCATGAAGAAGATCGAGTTGAGCACCGGCTCGTCGCCGCGGTCGCCGAAGAGTTCCCGCATCCCCGGCGCGTTGAACGTGTCACTGCCCATGGTCTTGTGGCTCTTGAGCACCGCCAGACAGTTGTCGTGGTCGCTCAGCAGCAGGGAACCGTCCGACGTCCAAAGCGGACCTTGCTCTCGCCACCGCTCGAACAACGGGTAGGGGTTCGCGAGCACCTCCCGGTCGAGCAGGGCGTGCAGCGGGTTGTCAAGCACGGTGGTCGGTGGGCGGCTTGGCACTGACATGGGCTAGCTCCTCTCCGTGGCACGGCCGGCAGTGCGACCGGTGTCCGATATCGCGTCGTCGAGCACTCCGTCGATCAGCGTGAACATCTCGTCGTCCGTGGCGCCGCTCAGGTCGGGCACCGCGGCCCGCTCGTCGGCGGTGCCGTCTTCCTGGCTGCGCAGCAGTCGCCGCAGTGTCGTAGTGATCTCCTCGGAGACGGGCGCGGACGGGCGCCGCCGGAGCAGGGCTGCCTCCAGCTCCCTCAGGCGGTCCAGTACGACCCGCTCGGCCGGGTCGCCCTCGTCGACACCGAGCGCGTCGCCGAGGTACCGGGCCAGCGCGGCGGCGGTGGGGTGGTCGTAGACCGCGGAGGCCGCCAGCGGCACTCCGGTGTCCGCGCCGAGCAGGTTGCGCAGCCGGACCCCGGCCAGCGAGTCCAGGCCCAGCTCCTGGAACGGCCGGTGCGCGTCCAGGTCTTCGGCCGGCCGGCCCGAAACGACGGCGACCCGGGCGGTGACCAGCTCCAGCAGCACCAACGACCGCCGCTGCGGCGCGGTGGCCGCCAGCCGCTCCCGCAACGCGCTCGCGGGTTCGGGCACGGTGTCCGCGCCCACACCTGGCAGTCCGGAGCACAGGCGCCCCGGCCGTGCGGCGGCGAACCGCGGCCAGTCCACGGCACCGACCGCGTACTGCGCCGCACCGCCGGACAGTGCCCGCTCCAGCGCGTCGAGCGCCCGGTCGGCGGGCATCGGCGTGGCGCCGCTGTCCGACCGCGAGCCGACAGGCCAGGACGTGGTCATCCCGGTGTCCAGCCAGGGGCCCCAAGCCAGGCTCGTCGCGGGCAGGCCGCCGGCCTGTCGATGGGCTGCCAGCGCATCCACGACGGCGTTGGCCGCGGCGTAGTTGCCCTGCCCCGGCGAGCCTGCGGTGCCGGCCAGCGAGGAGCACAGCACGAAGAAGCGCAGCGGATGGCCGGCGGTCAGCTCGTGCAGGAACCGCGCGCCATCCGCCTTCGCCGCGAACACCCGCGCCAGCCGGGCCTCGGACAGCGCCTCCAGCACCCCGTCGTCAAGCACCCCGGCGGCGTGCACCACACCGGTGAGCGACCGCCCGGCGAGCAGCCCGGCCAGCGCCTCGCGGTCCGCCACGTCGCAGCCGGCGATTTCGACCTCGGTACCCAGCGCGGTGAGTTCGGCGCGCAGTTCCGTCGCGCCAGGGGTCTCCACGCCCCGGCGGCCGACCAGCAGCAGGCGTTCCGCGCCCCGGGCCGCCAGCCGGCGGGCGACGTGCGCGCCGATGCCGCCCAGTCCCCCGGTGACCAGCACGGTGCCGATGGGCTCCGTCGTGGCGGGTTCGGTGCGGGGCACCGGGACCAGTCGCCTGGCGTACAGCAGCCCGTCCCGGATCGCGATCTCGTCTCTGGCAGCCAGCGCGGCGGGCAGCGCGGCCAGGTCCCCCGCGGCCGGTCGCAACGGCAGGTCCACCAGGCCGCCGTGCAGCCGGGGCGCTTCCATGCCCGCGACCCGGACCAACCCGCACACGGCGGCCTGCTCCGGATTCGCACGGTGTCCGCCGTGTCGGCCCGCACGGCGCCGCTGGTGATCGATCACAGGGGCGTATCCGCGCCTCTGGACAGCAGCGCCCGCAGCAGCGCCAGGGTGGCGGCCAGGCCGGTCGGCACCCGCGGCGTGTCCGAGTCCTCGGCCATCGCCAGGAGGGACACGATGCCGCCGCCCGGCAGGTCGGGCAGCAGCCGGTCCCAGTGCTCGCCGTCCACGGCGTCGCCGCGCACGGTGCGGGTCCCTTCGCCCAGCACGCCCGCCACGTCCTCGGTGAGCCGGTCCCAGTCCGCGCCCGGCGGGGCCACCACCAGCCACGGCCCCGGCGCGTCGGCGACCGGGCCGGGGACGGGCAGCAGCGGCCACTCGACACCGTGCAGCAGAGGGTCGGCGGGGGCCCCGTCGTCGTCGGGCAGCCAGAACCGCTGCCGGGTGAACGCGTAGCCGGGCAGGGGCACGGCCCGCCCGCCCGCGCACCAGGCCGCCCAGTCCACGTCGACCCCCCGGGTGTGCGCGGTCGCCAACGCCGTCAGCAGGCCGTGCACCTCGTCGGCGTCCGGCCGTAGCACCGGCAGGAAACCGTCCCCGCCCAGCGCCTCCTGGCCGAGCGCGCTGAGCGTCGCGCCCGGTCCCAGCTCCAGGTAGGTGCTGGTGCCCGCCGCGTCCAGAGCGCGCAGGCAGTCGTGGAAGCGCACCGGTTCCCGCGCATGCCGGACCCAGTACTCCGGGTCACGAAGCTCTTCGGTGACCCGTGCGCCGGTCACCGAGGAGACGACCGGAATCACCGGTGTCCGGAAGTCCAGTCCGGCCAGCACCTCCCGGAAGGGGTCCAGAACCGGGTCCATGTGGTGGGAGTGGAACGCGTGCCGCACCGCCAGGTGGTGCACGTGGGCCACCCGCTGCGAGATCTCCCGGACTGCGTCCGCGTCCCCGGCGAGCACCACCGAGGCGGGCCCGTTCACCGCGGCCAGCGCCACCCGGTCCTCGCGGCCGCGTAGCAGTTCCGGCACGTCGGCTTCCGGTACCTGGACCGCCACCATCGCGCCCTCGCCACCGAGTTCGCGCATCAGCCGCCCGCGCGCGGCCACCAGTGTGCAGGCGTCGGCCAGCGAGAACACGCCCGCGGCGTGCGCTGCGGCGAGCTCGCCGACCGAGTGCCCGGCCACCGCGTCCGGCCGCACCCCCATCGTGGTGAGCAGCCGGAACACCGCCACCTGAACCGCGAACACCGCGGCCTGCGCATGGTCGGTGCGTTCACCGGGTCCGTCCCGGAGGATCTCGGCGAGTGGCCGGTCCAGCAGCGGGTCCAGTTCGGCGGCGATCTCCTGGAGGGCCGCCGCGAACACCGGTACCCGGTCCTGCCCGTAGGTCGCCAGCAGCGCGGTGGCCTCGATCGGGTCGCCGAGTGGGGTGCCGGTGCCGTGCGCCTCCACCGCGTCCACCTCGCCGGGCGCCAGGCCCGCGACGGCCAACGCGTCCCGGATCACCCGCTGCTGGGCCGATCCGTTCGGCGCGGTCAGCCCGTTGGACGCGCCGTCGGAGTTGAGTGCCGAGCCGCGCAGCACGGCGAGCACCCGGTGGCCCCGTTCGCGCGCGGTGGAAAGCCGCTCCATCACCAGCAGGCCGGCGCCCTCGCTCCACGCGGTGCCCTCCGCGGCCGCGTCGAACGGTTTGCACCGGCCATCCGGGGCGAGCACCCCCACCTGGGAGAACTCCACGAACAGCGTCGGCGTGGTGAGCACCGTGATGCCACCCGCCAGCGCGACCGTGCACTCACCGGCCCGCAGCGCCTGCGCGGCCTGGTGCAGCGCCACCAGCGCGGAGGAACACGCCGTGTCCACCGTGATCGCCGGGCCGTGGAAGCCGAACGTGTAGGCCAGCCGCCCCGACGCGACGCTGCCCGCGTTGCCGATCGAAACGTCGCCGGTGAGGTCCTCGGGCGTCCGGTGCGCGCGGCGCGCATAGTCGTTGCCCATCAGCCCGAGGTAGACACCGGTGCGGGTGCCCCGCAACGCGGTCGGGTCGATCCCGGCGTCTTCCAGCGCGTGCCAGACCAGTTCCAGCAGGATGCGCTGCTGCGGGTCCATCGAGACCGCCTCGGCCGGGGCGAC
This sequence comes from Streptomyces yunnanensis, assembly GCF_029011865.1. Taxonomy (NCBI): domain Bacteria; kingdom Bacillati; phylum Actinomycetota; class Actinomycetes; order Kitasatosporales; family Streptomycetaceae; genus Streptomyces; species Streptomyces yunnanensis. Next base: position 9,843,665 of record NZ_CP095749.1, on the reverse strand, counting down.
GCCGAAGAAGCCGTTGTCGAACTCGGCGATCCCGTCCAGGAAGCCGCCGTGCCGCACGTAGCTGCGCCCGCCACGGCCCGGCTCCGGGTGGTAGACCTCGTCCAGGTTCCAGCCGCGATCTGCCGGGAACTCGGTGATCGCGTCCCGCCCGGCGGCCAGCAGCGCCCACAGCTCGTCCATGGTGGACACCCCGCCGGGAAAGCGGCAGCTCGCGCCGACCAGCACCACCGGGTCGTCCATGTCGTGCGGGCCGGGCCCGGCGACCGGTGTCCGGCCGCCGGGTATCGCGTCGGGGAGCTGCCCGGACAGGTACCCGGCCAGGGCCGTGGGGGTGGGGTGGTCGAACACCGCGGTCGCGGGGAGCCGCACCCCGGTCGCGGCGGTGAGCCGGTTGCGCAGCTCCACCCCGGACAGCGAGTCGAAGCCGATGTCGCGGAACGCCCGCGTCGGGTCCACCCGGTGCTCTACGCCGAGCACGGAGCCCACCGTGGCCAGCACGAGATCGAGCACCGACCGCTCGCCACCGGAGACGAACACGGGCGCCGCGGCCACGGCGGCCGGCCGGGCCGCGCTCCGCCGGACGCCGAGCAGCCCGGCCCACACCGGAGCCCGCTCCGGACCTGCCGCACACACGTTGGCCAGGTCGAAACGGGCGGGCACGGTGCACGCCAGGTCGGTGCCCAGCGCCGCGTCGAACAGTGCGAGCCCGTGTTCGCGGGACATCGGCACGAGCCCGGTTCGCCGCAGCCGGGCCCGGTCGGTGTCGCCCAGCCGCCCGGTCATGCCGGTGTCCTGCGCCCAAAGTCCCCACGCCATCGACGAAGCGGACAGTCCCCGCGAGCGGCGGTGCTGCGCCAGCCCGTCCAGCCACGCGTTGGCGGCCGCGTAATTCGCCTGCCCCGGCGTGCCGAGGACACCGGCTACGGAGGAGAACAGCACGAACGCGGCCAGGTCAAGGTGCTCGGTCAGTTCGTGCAGGTTGCGCGCACCCTCGACCTTCGGTCGCAGCACCGCGTCGAGCCGTTCGGCGGTGAGGGAGCGCACCGTGCCGTCGTCCAGCACCCCGGCGGCGTGGATCACCGCGGTCAGCGGGCGGTGCGCGGGGATCGCCGCCAGCAGCTCCGCGAGGGCGGCCCGGTCGGCGACGTCGCATGCCACGACCGTGATCTCGGCGGTGCCGGTCAGGTCCTCAAGACCGGAGTCGAGCGCCGCCGTGCCGCCCCGCCGTCCCGCCAACACCAGGTGCCGCACCCCGTGCTCGGTGACCAGGTGCCGGGCCAACTCCCGGCCGAGTACGCCGGTCCCGCCTGTGATCAACACCGTGCCTCCGGCGAGGGCGGGCCGGTCCCCCGTCCGCGTCACCCGAGCCAGCCGCGGCGCGAACACCTGCCCGCCCCGGATGGCGATCTCCGGCTCACCGGTGCCCAACGCCAGCTCCAGGGCGGAGTCGGCGTCCTCGGGGTCGCCAGGGCGGTCCAGGTCGACCAGCACGAACCGGCCGGGATGTTCGGTCCTGCCGTGCGGACCAAGCCCCAGACCGCCGCGGCGTCGGGGTCCTGGTCGTCCTCCGGGGCGACCGCGACCGCACCACGGGTCCGCACGATCAGGGGACCGTCCGTCGCCTTCTCGTCGTCGGCGCCCAAAAACTCGCGGACCCGCGCCAGTGCTTCCTCCGGCCCGGCCACGTCCACGATCGGCGCGTCCACGATCGCCGGGGTGGGCCGCCGCGCAACCGACACCCAGTCCAGCCGGTGCAGCGCCCGGTCCACGCCCGCCGCCCCCGACCGCACAGGCCCCACGGGCGGAGCGCGAGCGCGCTGATCGTGGCCACCGCTTCCCCCGCCGCGTCGGCGAGCGCCACGGCGAACGAGTCGTTGCCCTGCGGACTCAGCCGCACCCGCAACGCTGTGGCTCCGACCGCATGGAGTGCGACCCCGCTCCAGGAGAACGGCAACCTCACCGGCGCGTCCCCCGCATCCAGCAGCAGCGGGTGCAATGCGGTGTCGAGCAGGGCCGGGTGCAGGCCGAACCGCCCGGGATCGACCGGAAGTTCGACCTCGGCCCAGCGCTCCGCACCGAGCCGCCAGGCCCGCCGCAACCCCTGGAAGGCCGGCCCGTACTCGTAACCTCGCTCGTCGAGCCGTGCGTACTCGCCGTCGAGGTCGATCTCCTCGGCACCGGCCGGCGGCCACTCCGCCAGGGTCGCGCCGGCGGACCCCGCGGCCCGGAGCGTCCCCGTCGCGTACCGGGTCCACGGCGCGTCCGGCGCGGACCGGGCGTACATCGCCAGCGTGCCCGGACCCGTCTCGCCGATCGCGATCTGCAACTCGGTCTCGCCCCGCTCGGGCAGCACCAGTGGGCTCTCCAGCACCAGCTCGTCCAGCATCGGCAGCCCCGCCCGCTCACCCGCGTGCAGCGCCAGTTCGACGAACGCGGCCCCGGGCAGCAGCACGGTGCCGCGCACCTCGTGCTCGGCCAGCCAGGGGTGCCGGGCGAGAGAGAGCCGACAGGTGGCGACCAGGCCACCGCCGGCGAGCTGGACCACCGAGTCCAGCATCGGATGCCCGGCGACGGGCCCGGACGCGGCGGTGGGCAGCATCCAGTACCGCTGCTGGCGGAACGGGTAGGTCGGCAGCCCCACACTCCGGGCGTCGTCGAACAGCCCGTTCCAGTGCACGTCCACACCGTGCACGGCTGCCTCGGCCACCGCCAGCAGGAAGCGGTCGGCATCACCGTCGTCCCGTTTCAGGGTCTCCAGCACCACGCCGCCCCCGTCGTGGTCCTCCTGGTGGTCTTCGAGGATCTGCCGCACGCCGCCGGCGAGCACCGGATGCGGGCTCGACTCCAGGAACGTGGTGTGCCCGGCGACGACCAGCCCGCGCACCGTCGCCTCGAACTCGACCGTGGCGCGCAGGTTGCGGTACCAGTAGTCCGCGTCCAGCCCGGTGGTGTCCACCGGACCGCCGGTCACGGTCGAGTGGAAGGGAACCTCGGCCGCCATCGGAGTCACCGGCGCCAGCAGTTCGCGCAGCTCCGCACGCAGCAGTTCGACCTGCGCCGAATGCGAGGCGTAGTCCACCGGCAACAGGCTCGCCCGTATGTCCTCGGCGACCAGGGCGGCGGCGAACTGTTCGACCGCCTGGACGGCGCCCGAGACCACCGTCGAGCGCGGCCCGTTGACCGCGGCCACCGAGAGATCCTCGCCCCAGCGGGCCATCGACTCTTCGACCGCCGCTCTCGGCAGCCCCACCGACAGCATCCGGCCCGTACCGGAGAGCGCCCGCAGTGCCCGGCTGCGCAGCGTGACGATCCGCGCCCCGTCGTCCAGGGACAGCGCGCCGGCTACGGTCGCGGCCGCGATCTCGCCCTGGGAGTGGCCCACCACCGCGGCCGGCCGCACCCCGTGTGCCCGCCAGAGTCCGGCCAGCGACACCATGACCGCCCACAGCGCGGGCTGCACCACGTCCACCCGGAGCAGCGCGTCCGCGTCGGTGAGCACGTCGCCCAGGTTCCAGTCCACGTACGGCGCCATCGCGTCCTGACAGGCCGCCATGTGCCCGGCGAAGACCGGGCTGGACTCCAGCAGTCCCGTGGCCATCCCGGTCCACTGCGTGCCCTGGCCGGGGAACAACAGCACCGGACCGGTGTCCCGGCAGGGTGACCCGACGACCGTGCCCGGTGCCGAACCGCCCTCGGCGAGCGCGTCCAGTCCGTGCACCAACGAGTCCCGGTCCCGGCCGAGGACGGCGGCCCGGTGCTCGAACCTGGCCCGGCCGGTCGCCAGCGTGAACCCGGCGTCCAGCAGACCGACCCGGTCCGGGCGGAGCCGCTCGGCCAGCCGGCCGGCCTGCTCCCGCAGCGCCTCCGCCGACCGTGCGGACAGCAGCAGCGGCACCGCGGACGCCGGTCGCGGTGCCGCGGCGGGCGCGGGTTCCGGCGCCTGTTCCAGGATCACATGGGCATTGGTGCCGCTGATGCCGAACGAGGACACCCCAACCCGGCGCGGGAGTCCGGTCTCCGGCCACGGCGTGTCCTCCGCGAGCGGGGTGACCCTGCCGGACTCCCAGTCCACGTGCGGGCTGGGTTCGGTCAGGTGCAGGATGCGCGGCAGCACGCCGTCGCGCGTGGCGTGCACCATCTTCAGGATGCCCGCCACCCCGGCAGCGGCCTGCGTGTGCCCGATGTTCGACTTGACCGACCCCACCAGCAGCGAGCGCGCCCGCTGCGGGCCGTGCACCGCCAGCAGCGCCCGTGCCTCGATCGGGTCGCCGAGCCTGGTGCCCGTGCCGTGCGCCTCCACCGCGTCGACGTCCGCCTCGGACAGTCCGGCGTCGGCCAGCGCCGCCCGCAACACCCGTTCCTGAGCCGGCCCGCTGGGTGCGGAGAGCCCGTTGGAGGCCCCGTCCGAGTTGACCGCGGTGCCGCGCACCAGCGCGTGCACGGTGTGCCCGTGCCGCAGGGCGTCGGAGAGCCGTTCCAGCACCAGCATTCCGACGCCCTCGGACCAGGCCGTACCGTCCGCCGTCACGGAGAACGGCTTGCACCGGCCGTCCGGGGCGAGGCCCCGCAGCCGCGAGAACTCCACGAACATCTCCGGGGTCGCCATCACCGTCACCCCGCCGGACAGGGCCAGGTCGCACTCGCCGAGACGCAGCGACTGCACCGCGAGATGAGTGGTCACCAACGACGAGGAGCAGCCGGTGTCCACCGTGACCGCGGGGCCGGTGAGGCCGAGCACGTAGGCCACTCGGCCGGACACCACGCTGGAGGTGTTCCCGGTGATCAGGTACCCCTCCAGCCCGTCCGGGACGGTATGCACCCGGGGCGCGTAGTCGTGCATCATCGAGCCGGCGAACACGGCCGTGCGGCTGCCCCGCAGCGAGGTGGGATCGATGGCCGCGTTCTCCAGGGCCTCCCACGCCGTCGTGAGCAGGAGGCGCTGCTGCGGATCGGTGGTCAACGCCTCGCGGGCGGAGAGCCCGAAGAACTCGGCGTCGAAATGGCCGGCGTCGTAGAGGAAGCCGCCGTGCCGGACGTAGGAGGTACCGGGCCGGTCCGGGTCGGGATCGTAGAGGGCCGCCAGGTCCCAGCCCCGGTCGTCCGGTAACTCGCCGATCGCGTCGATCCCGTCCCTGGCCACCTGCCAGAGCCCTTCCGGGTCGGCTATTCCGCCCGGGTAGCGGCACGCCATTCCCACAATCGCAATCGATTCGCCCGGCATCCGGTGCCCTCCCAGAGAAGTTTGGACTTTGTCGGCCACCATGGACGCAAAATCATTCACCGAACTCGCGACCATCTAACCAAACGCCGATAAATCGAGGTGCATCACCATGATTAGCGCCCAGACTCATTCCACACAACACCTCCAACCGACCAAAATCTGGGACTTTCGATAGAAACTTCGACCTGTTGTCAAGAATTTCCACCACTACCGTGACGCGGAGCAGATCCCGCCGAATTCCGCTGCCCGCCAAAAGCGAGGCAACCATTCCGTCGCACGGGCCATCCCTCGGCGAGCACTCCCTTTGACCGTCGCCGGGCCATCCGCGGAGAACGGCCAAAATCGCAGGCCACGAGTTCGACCAGTGGCGCCGCTCGATTACCGGGCAGCGGGACAACTCACCCCTACCCGAAACTCAAATATCAGATTACACAAGCAAGTCATGGAAATGCACCTGAACGAGCAGGCCGCCACATGAACCGCCATGACCGCAAGCCCTTCGTCCGGAAAACGCGGCGCGGTCCATACCCCTGCCCAAATTTGACCGGCGCGAAATGAACCACCTCTCCCGCAACTCGGTAAACGCATGGCTGACGGCCGGCGCTTTTTGTCTCCGTCACCAAGTGACCGGGAGTACCGATACCGAGAACGCGGAGCCGTTGACGTAGCGCAGTTCGTCGCGTGGCGTGGCCAGGCGCAGAGTGGGGATGCGCCGGAAAAGAGTGTCGAGGACGATGCGCAGCTCCAGCCGGGCCAGATTCCTGCCGAGGCACTGGTGCGGTCCCCAGCCAAAAGCCAGGTGCCTGCGATTGTCCCTGGTGACATCGAACGCGTCCGGGTCGGCGAAGGCCGCGGGGTCGCGGTTGGCGGCGGCGGACAGGGCGGCGACACCCTCACCCGTCCGTACCAGAGTGCCGCCGACCTCGACGTCCGCCGTGGCGCGACGTATCAGGGACAGCTCGGCGACGGAGAAGAACCGCAGCAGTTCCTCCACCGCCGCCGGGGTCAGGCCCGGGTCGGCGGTGAGGAGGGCGAGCTGGTCGGGGTGTTCGAGGAGAGCCAGGACCCCGAGTGCGGTCATCGTGGCGGTGGTCTCCAGGCCCGCGACGACCAGGAGTATGCACAGTTCGACCATGGCCCAGCGGCTCTCGTCGCCGCTGAAGAGCTGGTGGCCCGCCAGCCTGCCCAGCAGGTCCTCGGGCCGCTCGGTCATCTTGGTGGCGCACAGCGCGTCGAAGTACGCGATCAGAGAGCGGAAGGACTCGGCGCGATCCGCATCAGCGGAGTCGTGGGCCGTCAGCACCGTGGTGTTGGTGGTGAACTCCTGCCGGTCACTGGTCGGGATGCCGAGCAGCTCACACAGCACCAGACCGGACATCGGCACGGCCAGCGCGGACACCAGGTCGGCGGACTCGGCGCCGGCCAGTACATCGTCGAGCAGACCGTCGACGATGCACTGGACCTTGGGGCGCAGTTCTCGCATGCGGCCGATGGCGAACTCGCCGGCGACCGCACGACGAGCGGGGCCGTGCTCGGGTGGGTCCATCTCGATCAGCGAGGGCCTGAAGCCGGGGAACACGGTCTCGCCGACGCGCATCCACGGGAAGTCCGGGTGCGAGCGGTCGGAGCTGAACCGGGCGTCGCCGAGCACGGCGCGGACGTCTTCATGGCGTGCGGCGACGAACACGGTGCGTCCGCTCGGACCCGTCAGCCTGGGCAGGCCGGGGTGCTCGCGCAGGCTGGCGTAGTCCGGCGGCAGGGAGAAGGGGCAGGTTCGAGACATCGGCCAAGTCTCGGCTCGCAGCGGGCTCTGGTCGTGCATGGTCACCACCTCGACTCCTTCGGAAATCAAGGACGACCGTATGACTGGTGATTCCCAAATTTCCGTAGGATCCCGTTGAGGTCGGAACTCAGCCATCCGTCCGAATCACCCGGGGGAAGCCGTGACTGTGCCGACGCTGATCCTTCCGGGGGCGACGGGAGACGTTGCGCGGGCTTCTGGACGTCTACGCCCGGTTCCTCGACCGGCAAGCGGACCGCCGCGCCTACCTGCTGTGACCGCCCGGGCAGGAGGGCGAATCGCCACGGTTCCCACCGTATTTCGACCCCGTCGCCGATCCTGTCGCGGCGGTGGTCCACGGCGCGAAGGGTGCCGGGGCCGCGGTGCTCTTCGGTACCACGGGCCAGATCAGTGGCGCGTACACGGCTGTCATCGTCGGAATCTCGGCGCCGGTGATCCTCACGCAGCTCAGTCGCGTCCAGTCAGTGAGCGACGCACTCACTGGAGGGGCACGACCTGAGGCCGGCGTCGACGAGCGGATGACTGAACCTGCCCAGCCCGCACCGATCCCTCAGCAGTCGGCTGCCGCGCCCCCTGGGGAACCCGGCTCTGTGCCGCCCGGATGCGCCGCACACATACGTAAGGACGGCGCACACGTAAGGGATACAACGGGGCCCCGTGCGGGCCGTGTCGGAGGAGAAGGGCACATCGCCCCTCGGCGACCATCCGGACCTCGTCCCTCAACCGGTACACAGCCTGCCGCCAGACAGCCGGCCAGGACAGCGGCCGCCGGACCGGGGCTGTCTGTCCGCAGACAGCCCCGGTCCGGGATGTCAGGTTCATCGCGCAGTGGCGCTCACTTCTCGCACAGCGCCGTGTCGAGCAGCTCGTACAACGGCTGGACGGGGTTACTGAGAGGGGTGAGCGCATTGGTCACCACGGCGGCGTGGCGGCCGTCCTCGGTGACCATGGTCTGCGTGTAGTAGCCCGTCACATCGCCGTCGTGCCCCCAGGCCACACCGCCGCAGGGCAGGGGGTGCTTGATCAGACCGAGTCCGTAGCCGAGGCCGGGGGCGATGTCCCTGGCCTTCTTCATCTCGGCCAGGCTCGCCGGTGACACGACCCTGCCGCCGATCAGCGCCTGGTAGAAGGTGCTGATGTCCTGTTCCGTGGAGATCATCGCGCCTGCGGTGCTGTAGATGGACGGCTCGAATGCCGTCAGTACGTCCGTCCAGAAGAAGAACGGGCCGATACGAACGCCGTTGTACCCGTGCACCGCCGGCTCGGCCACGGCGCGGTTGCCTGCGGCAGGGAACGTGGTCTGGGTGAGATTGAGCGGCTGGATGATCCGGCTCGTGATCACCTGCGCCACCGGTGAACCGGTGACCTTCTCGATGAGAAGGCCGAGGATTTCGTAATTGGTGTTGGAGTAGTGCCACTCCGCGCCCGGCGCTGAGGCCGGGGGATGCTTGAGCCCGTCCCGCACCAGTGCGGCCAGGGTGAAGGTACCGTCCGGGTTGGCCTCCGGGGCCGTCGTGGTGTTGGTCGGGATTCCGCTGGTGTGCTGCAGCAGTTGCCGCACCGTGATGGTGTTCCCGTCGTAGCCGTTGCCGTCGACCACTCCGGGAAGGTACTTCTCGATCGGTGCGTCGAGGGAGACCTTGCCCTCGTCGACGAGCTGCATCACCACCGCCGCGGTGAAGCTCTTGGTCTGGCTCCCGATGCGGTAGTGGTCGGCCGGCCGGATGGGCGTGTTCGTGTTGATGACGGCCGTACCGGCGGAGTAGGTCCAGAAGTCGGGGCCGCTGCCGGCGAGGATCCCGGCCCCGGGACCCCCGGCCGCCTGGAACTTGCTCAATGCCGCCCGCGCGGCGGCGTGGTCATCGGCCTGCTGGGCGGACGCCGACGACGGCAGCATCAGCACTGCCGCTGTCACCGCGCCCAGCACGGCTGTCAGTCTTCTCGCGCGCGACTTCCCTGCCACAGCTCCCCCTTGGTGGGTCCCGGTACACAGGCACGAACACGCGGAATTCTCGCCGTCTTCAAGCCGTCGCCAGAAGTGGGTTGTCGGCCAAGCACATCCGGTCAGGGGGATACCAGGGGGCACCGGTTCCCCAGCTCCCGTGCCGTCGTGCCCTCGTGCCCTCGTACAGCGGCGTCTCGCCGTTGTCCCAGCGCACACGGTGCCGCTGCCGACCTCGCCCCGGGTGCCTCCCGATCCGTGAACAAAGCCGGACCCAGCTTGATTGCGCCCCCATCACCCGGCTACGTAGACCGTGGGCAATATGACGGAGAGCTCGTCGTCATCTGGGCACTGCTGACTGCGGGAGCCTGGGTGGTGTTGGGTCGGACAGTCACCTGGGCCTTCCATGTCGCAGGTGCGTCCCCGTACCTGACGGCGTGGGTTGCTGTCCTGGTCCTGGTCGGCGTGTTCTCCGTCGCCTTCGTTGCGGTCACCGCCGGGCCGGGCCGCACCCGTCGGCCGGCGCTGATCGCTCTGGCCCTCGTGGCCGGCGTCGTCCTGCTCGCGGCGTGGGCCTGGCGGTAGCTGTGGTGATGCTCGTACGGGCTCAGCGCAGGTGGTGCGGTCCGCGCACCGCTGGTCTGACCTGGACTCCGTAACCGTCGTCGCCGGTGGTTCGTTGACGTGATGCGTCCATCGCATCCGTCCCCCGCGGATGGGGCTGAAGAGGCCTGAGCCGGTCGGTTCAGGCCCCTCACTCATACTCCGCAGCGCCGACCATGCCGTGACCGGGCTGCAACGAGCCCAGGCCGGCTCCCGGCCATCGCCATGCGCGGCCGCAGTGTGGGCGCGCCGCTTCGCCTTCCACGTGCTGCTCTTGCGGGGCCTTGGCGGCCAACCGGGCCTGGTGCGGCGCGACGCGGGCGAGGCCGACCCGCTACCGGGAATCCTTCGACCTGGCAGCTGCGGACTGCCCTGCCACCAGTGCTGTTCCCCGGCGCCTGGTGGAAGCCGGGACCCGAGCCGGCGTGCGCCGACCGTCGGCTGTGATGCCTCTCCACTGGTCGGGTCGGCTTCGTTCTCGCTGACGGGGCCCTTCACCAGCAGCACGGCGGCAGCCTGCAGCAGGCCGGCCTGGACCGGCACCGTTTCCAGCGCTGTCAGCGCGACCGTGGCCTGCGCCGCGGCTGGCACGGCGCCGGCGTCAGACGTAGACGGCACGTACGACGGTGACCGTCAACACCGCGGTGCTGACGTAGTAGCGGACCACGACTCCGCTCACCGTGGCCTCACGGCGGTCCGCGTCGGCTTTGACCGGGGTCGAGCCGTGTCCGTATGGATCAGCAGCCAGCTTCTGCATCCCCGCGTCGAAGGAGATCCTCAACGACCGCGGCATCGAACGGCGGGCCTCGTCGGCGGGTGGGGCGTACTGCAGGCGGTAGATCACGCGACCTCCGCGCCCGGTCCGGCGTCGACGGCGCCGATGTCTTCGCCGCGGGCCAGGCGCTCGAAGAGGGCTTCGTCCTCGTCGTCAGCCCCCGTGCCGGCCAGGGCCCAACGCACCAGGGCGGCTGGCAGTTCGGCCGCCGGCAGGTGCTCGATCTCCCGGTCGAACTCCGTGGCCTGGTCGGTTGTCATGGTGGCGCGGATCGCGGCGATGGTGCCGGGCAGCTCCACGAGTTCCCCGCCGATGACGGTCTTGAGAGTGGCGTCCATGAGTGCCTCCTTCCGCCCGTACCGTACGCCTTCGCGCACCGCCCGGTCTTCCGATCGCGGTTACCTACCGACCGGTGGTCTCGGCGTCTTTGTCGTGGCCGCCACGAGGCTTCATTCCTCGATCCACGCCTTGCCGGGAGTCGAGCGGGCGCCTCGCCGGCGTCGGAGGCTGTATCGAGTGGCCAGGGTCCATGCGGTGCGTGTGGCGTCCTCCACCCACGCGTGGCCGGCGGCGGGCAGACCGTGGGCCCCGGTCAGGTGGCGAGCGATGTGGTCCTCGGGGATGTGCTTGTTGCCGTGCCCGAGGTACTTCAGGACGTACACCGCGTGGCAGTCGACGTCTGCCACGCCTCCCCTGCCACTGAGGATCTCCTCGAACCGATATCCGATCTTGGACGCGATGTTGTGGTCGCCTTCGCCCCAGAAGCTCGTCACCGACGGACGCGGAAGGATGTCGATGAGGTCGATCAGGTGGGCGAGGTCGGGATCGTCGGCGAGAGTGACGGTGTCGTGCACGAGGCCGCCTCCCAATGACGCGGACGCGCGGTCAAGACTGCTGCCGCATGTCATCGAATCCCGCGGACGACGACACACCCGCGTACTGCATGTCTGCCCTGTTCTTTGCCTGCAATGGCTGAGAACAGCGCCCGGGTGGACCGTCGCAACCTCCGTCGCCGATGCCGCGCCGGCGTCAGACAGCATCGAGGAAGAATCAGGACATTGTTCCGCATTGGTAACTTGCAGCGCGTCCGAGACGCTTTGGGGTGATTGACCAGAAAGATCCCCTATACCGGTAACCAGCCGGCAGATCCATGTCGTAATCGGCGAGGCCCTCGCCGTATTGCGCGAGGAAGGGATTCGTTCATGTCCTACAGCAAGCGCATCGCCGCCGCCGTACTCGTAGCTGGCGCGGTCCTCGGAGTCGGCGCACTTCCCGCCTCCGCCGCGGACCGTGGCTACGACCACGGCCATCACCGTGGCTACCACGGCCGTCACCTCGGCTACCACCACGACCGTGACGGATGGCGGCACGGCGGTGAGGGTTTCCGGAGCGAGGGATGGCGGCACGACCACGGCGGCTCCCGCGGATGGCGGCACGGCCGCCACAACTGGCGGTAGGCCGACGAGGCACCGGGGGCGGCGCAGTGAGCCGATGCAGGCCAGGTGATGAGGATCCGGGGATGTGAGCGGGCGTCACCAAAGGCTTGATTCGGATTCGGCTGGACAGCCGGCCCCGGGCACCGCGAACCGGGTGTGGGGCAGGCCCGCCGGTTCACTGTTCAGGGCCGGCAGGCTGTAGGCGTTGCCCGCCGATGCGGTCGCCGGTGTCCCGTGGCCAAGGAGACGGCCGCGGGACACCGGCGACCCGTAGGTCAGGCTGCGTACCAGCTCCAGATGTAGGGAGACATGGGAGTGCCGTAAACCTGCGCGATGTCCGACGCCGACAGCGGGCTGTAAACCGTCTCGTGACCAGGTGGTGAATGGCCGATGGACGCGGAGGCCACCAACCGTTCGTGCACGCACATCGGTTGACCCATGATGGCGGACCGCCATGCGCCGGCGCTCGAACTGGCCGTGTCGCCACCGTTCCAGGCCAGAGCGCCAGCATCATGAGTGCCATGGACGAGGCCAGCGAAGTCGTCACCGAAGACGAGGTGAACGGCCTGCCCGATGAGGACCGCGACGTCGGCTGGCACGACGACGACGCGTACCCAGAGGGCCACTGACGCCGGTGTCCGGGCAGGGGCCGTCACACGTCCTGTTCGGACACCGGCAGCGTATAGACGACGCGGACCCGGAACCGGCGCACGGCTATACACGCCCACGGCAGCCCGGTGAGCGGCCAGGCCACGGATCAACTGAAGCACCCCCACCCGCGTGGGGAAGAGTTCGTCCCGCCCATGGCACCGACAGTCGCGGACGGAGCACTCCCGTCCGTGCCGGGAAGAGCCTCGTCCAACTGCGCGGCACCGCCAGGTGGGCGGAGCACCCCCACCCGCGTAAGCGCTGACCGCCGTCGCCGACCACTGGTGGCGCGGGGGTGCCTAGGAGTTGTCTTCAAATGTCACGCCCACATCAGGAGCGATGCGAGGGTGACGGCTGCTTGATAGGACTCGACGGTTTTGTCGTAGCGGGTGGCGATGCCACGCCATTGCTTCAACCGGTTGAAGCAGCGTTCGACCACGTTGCGCTGCTTGTAGAGCTGCCTGTCGAAGGCCGGCGGGCGTCCGCCCCGGCTGCCGCGCCTGAGCCGGTTACGGATCTGGTCGGCCCGTTCGGGGATGGTGTGGCCGATGCCGCGCCGCCGGAGCCAGGCGCGGATGGCCTTCGAGCTGTAGCCCTTGTCGCCCAGGACGTGGGCGGGCCGGACCCGTGGCCGTCCGAGACCGACCCGGGAACCCGAATCGCCTCCATCACGGCGGTGAACTGGGTGCAGTCGTTGGTGTTGCCACTGGTGACAGTGAAGGCGAGCGGGCGGCCCAGGGCGTCGCACGCCAGATGGATCTTGCTGGTCAGACCGCCCCTGGACCGTCCGAGTGCGGGCTCGCGCAGCCCCCTTTTCGGGCCCCGGCAGCGTGCTGGTGGGCGCGGACCACGGTGGAGTCCACCGACACGAGCCAGTCGATGTCCCCGGCCGCGTCCGCCCTCGCCTGGGCCTCCCGCAGCATTCGCTCGAACGTGCCGTCCAGGGCCCACCTGCGAAAACGGGTGTGCAGCGTGGCCCACGGTCCATACCGCTCCGGGACATCACGCCAAGCCGTGCCGGTACGGAACTTCCACACGATCCCGTTGAGCACGGTCCGATCGTCCAGCCGCTTCCTGCCCCGCAACGACTCAGGCAACAAGGGCCGGACAAACTCCCACTCGGCATCGGACAGTTCATGACGACGTATCACCCAACCATGATCCACCACTCAAGATCATTTGAAGACGCGCCCTAGGTGCGCCATCTCTCGCTGTCAGGCTTGGCGGGCGTAGGACGTGAGGCGATCGGCGAGCACGGTGACGAGGTCGCGCAGTTCATCGGGGCGCTCGATGACGAACGGCCGGTCGAGTGAGGCGAGTACCGGAGGCAACCAGTCGAGCCGCTCCGCCCGCAGCTCGACGCGCAGCCAGCGCTCGGTCCCCCGGTCCGCGCTTGCCACGGGCGTGCACTCCTCCAGGGTCGCAACGCTGGCGGGAAGGCGGGCCCGGATCTGCTCAACTGTCCCGTGGATCCGCAAGGTCACCTCATGCCGGTACTCGGCCGTGGCGAACCCTGACAACACGCGCTGCGCCGGTCCCGGAACCATGGGCGCTTCGAATGAGCCGGGCAGGGTCCGCGCGTCTGCGATGCGATCGAGCCGGAAGGTTCGGTTCTCGTCGATCTGGGCGTCCTTGCCCGTGACATACCACCGGCCTTCATGGGCGACGATCCCGTATGCGTGCAGTGTGCGTTCGCTGCGCCGTCCGTCGCGGTCGGTGTAGCGGATCGAGACCGGGCGTCGGTGGCGCACCGCATCGGCGAGGGTGAGCAGGGCCTCGGAGTCCGGGGTGTCGAACTCGCCGGGCTGATCAGTGAAGGCGAGAGCCTCCAGGAGCGTGTCGAGCCGGCGGGCGATGTGCTTGGGCAGCACCCGCCGGATCTTCGCCGATGCCGTCTCGCTTGCCGTGCGTTCCGTCGTCGTCAACCCTGCCCAGCGGCCGGCGATCAGGCCGAGCAGCACGGCCAGTGCCTCGTCGTCGCTGAGCATGAGCGGAGGCAGACGGTACCCGGGGGCGAGCCGGTACCCGCCGTAGCGGCCGCGCACCGATTCCACGGGCACGTCCAGGTCGATCAGTTGGTCCACATAGCGCCGCACGGTGCGCCCTTCGACGCCGAGTCGGTCGGCGAGTTCGGCCACCGTCCGGGTACCGCCCGACTGCAGCAGTTCCAGGAGTGTCAGCACGCGGCCAGTGGGTCGAGGCATGTGCACAACCTAGCGCGGATACAGGACCGATTCTGTCCACTATTTCTCCTAGCCTGCGACGTACACGCCTCCAACACAACCAAGGAGATCCCCATGAACTTCGTCTCGGTCCGCATCATCACCAGCGACGTAGCGCGCCTCGTCGAGTTCTACGAGCGAGCCATGGGAGCACTGACGACGTGGGCCACCGAGGACTTCGCCGAACTCAGGACCCCGGGCGCCACCCTCGCGATCGCCGGCACCCGCACCGTCCCGCTGTTCGCCCCGGGCTCCGCCCGCCCGGCGGACAACCACAGCGTGATCACCGAGTTCCTCGTCGACGACGTGGACCGCGTTCACCAGAACCTGACCGGCTTCGTCACCGACTTCGTCACCGAGCCCACCACGATGCCCTGGGGCAACCGGTCCCTGCTGTTCCGCGACCCCGACGGCAACCTCGTCAACTTCTTCACCCCCGTCACCCCGGCGGCCATCGAAAAGTTCGCACCGCCGCGCCGGCGACCGTCCATGGAGGACGTCGTGGAATCAACGTCCTGAGACGTCACGCCTAGAACGAGGGCGCCGCGCGGTCATCGCGGCAGCCGTCGAGCGTGCGGCGCAGCAGTGCCGCCATCACGGGGGCCGGGGAGGATCGGAACCGGTTTTAGAGGGAGCGGCGTTGGGCCGCCGTCCCGGTCGGCGCCGGGACGGCGGTACGTTCAGCGGGCTGGGTGTGGCGGGGGCCCGACGTCGGTGTTGGACTTGGCCGCGAGTGCGTCGGTGGGGCGAAGCTGCTCAGTTCGATGGCGAGCAGCGCGCGGACGAAAGTGTTCAGCGCGATCCAGTCGGTCCGGGCCTCGAAGCCGCGGTAGCCGTCGTCAGGGCCGGTTCGGGTCGGGGTGCACCACCAGGAAGAGCGACCAGGCCGGCGCAGCCGGGTCATCCGGGCGGGCGGCGAACTCCTCCAGCAGATCCTGGAGCCGGGTGCGGAACTCTTCCATCTGTGGCGGCGGCAGGCGCAGCGCCATCCTGGTGCCCTCAGCCTCGGCCGCGGGGACGAGGGCAAGTTCCTCCAGGAACGCGTCGAGCATCGACCGGTCCTGTGCGGGCGCCTCGATGCGCCAGGTCTTGCGCGTCGCCAGATACGGGATCTCCCGTGCACCGCGCGCGCCGCGCCGTTCCTCTTGGGCCGCCAGGAAGCCAGTGCGCACCAACGTCCTGGTGTGGTGCAGCACGCTGGCCGGGTCACGGCCGAGGATCGCCGCGATCTCCTTGTTCGTGCGCGGCTCCCGCACGCAGATGCGCAGGATGCGCAGGCGGAGCGCGGAGGCGAGTGCCTTCGCCTCCGCGTCGGTCGCGGGCCGACGTTCAGTCATGACCGGCAGCCTACTGAACAGCTGACAGCACGCTGAAGAGCCGCACCACGAGTGATTGACAAATCACAATCACTCATCCAGTGTGCCGCTGTGCCCTTCACGGCCCAAGGAGGGCCGAGCGACCGCTCTGCGGAACTCCCACCCACACCCACCGCGGCCCGAACGAACGAGGTCAACCATGCCGAACCGAACGACCGGCGGACCCGCCGCTCCCGAAAGTCCCGACGGGTCGGCCAGCGCCCCAGCGCCCAGGTCGGTGTCCTGGATCAGTCCCATCGAGGCTCCCCTGGGGCCCGGGGAGAGCACGAACGACTACGACCGCTTCGCCGAGGCGTACGCGGCCGAGAACGAGACCAGCCTCATCAACGCCTACTACGCGCGCCCCGCGATCGTGGACCTGGCCGGCGACGTGACGGGCCGCCGGATCCTGGATGCCGGCTGCGGCGCCGGCCCCGTCGCCGAGGCCCTGCGTGAGCGGGGCGCCGCCGTGGCCGGCTTCGACTCCAGCGCCGGGATGCTGGCGCTGGCCCGACGACGGCTCGGCGACGACGTGGTGCTGGAACGCGCCGAACTGGGCGGCCCGCTGCCGTTCGCCGACGCCGGGTTCGACGACGTCGTCGCCTCCCTGGTCCTGCACTACCTGGAGGACTGGACGACGGCCCTGGCCGAACTGCGGCGCGTGCTGAAGCCCGGCGGCCGGCTCATCCTGTCCGTCAACCACCCCTTCGTCAGCCAGATGGCGGCACCGCGCGGAACCGACTACTTCGCGACCCGCTCCACCTCCGAGATGTGGGAACTCGGCGGCGCCAAACACCTGATGACCTTCTGGGACCGGCCGCTGCACGCGATCACCGACGCGTTCACTGCGGCCGGCTTCCAGATCGACGTCATCAGCGAACCGGCCCCGGCACCCGGCGCCCGCGAACGGTTTCCCGAGGTGTTCGCGCAGAAGCAGTCGGGCAAGTTCCTGTGCTTCCTGTTCTTCGTCCTCACGAAGGCCTGACCTTCGCCCGGGGCCCGATCGCCGTCCTCGCGAAAGCATGACAGCCTTGGTTCACCCGGTACAACGACGGGCGGTTCGTCCTGCGCGACGGCAACCACATCCTGATCAACGAGATCCTCGGCACCAGCACCTCCGCCTGGCTCAACCGGGTTCTGCTCGAAGCCTCATCCACGGTGGCCGCCGCCACGGATGCCGCCTGTGCCACGCCGCCATCGTCGACGTCGCTGGCCGCGATCTGCTGATGACCGGGCCGAGCGGTGCCTGGAAGACCGACCTCGCTCTCAGACTCGCCGGCAGTCTCCGCCCACATCGTCACGATCGACCGCGACGTCATCGGCCATGACGGAGACAAACCAATCGCCGAGACACTGCCGTTCGGGAATGAACATCCACAACGACACCCTCCGGCACCTCGGCTGGGACAAGGCCCTCTTGAGCCGACACCCGCCGATAGGGGGCGCAGGTACCCGGACGGTTCCACGGCGGTGTCCTTGGCCGCGACCATGAACCAGTAGGCGATGCCGAAGAGGAGCCCGCCGAGGAGCCCCGCCACCAGCCCGTCCGCGAGTTGGAAGGCGAAGGAGTCGAAGAGGGTGCCGACCACGCCGTCGACCAGCCCGATGGCCACGCAGATCACCAGCGAGGTCACCAGCGTGCGGGGAACCCGGCGCAGTCCGTGCCCCAGCCGCCACCACTCCAGGTCGGGGGTGTCCAGGCGGGTCAGGTGGTGGGCCAGGTAGCCGAGCCAGTACTGGGCACGTTCCGGGTCGAAGGTGCGGCGCGACCCGCTGCCGGGGTGGTGCCCGGGCCGAGGGCGGTAGACGGTGGCGGTGAAGTTGTCGAGGAGGTGGTCCTCCAACTCCTCGGGGGTGCGAAAGCGCCGGGTGTCGAGGAGCGCGGCCGGGTCGTGGTCGGGGGTGTCGCTGTAGACGGCGCGGGCGAGGGTGACCATCAGCGGAGTGGTCAGCACCGCGGCGAGGTTGGCGGCGGCCCGACTACCCGGTCGCTCGCGCAACTCGTTCAGCACGGGATCCCAGGACGTCGCCGCAGGGTTCCCGCCGCGAGCCTCGCGCGTGGTGCGCGGCAGATAGTAGACCAGGTCATTCAGGGTGAGATCGGTCAGTTCCACCTCGGCTGCGGAGGCGAGCACCCGGTCTCCGCCACTGCGGCGGCGTACTCGGACGGACGGCTCGTCAGCAGCAGGGGAAGGGTGGTGGCGTTGAGCGCCTGCAGTGCGGGGCGCCGCAGGCCATCGGCGATCTCGCCGAAGCCGTCCAGGACGGTGAGTATCCGGCCGGTCTCGACCAGCGCGGCGGCCGGGCGTCGAGCTCTTGCTGCTGTGGTGCCGGCTTTCTCGCTGTGGCCTCGCCGGCGTCCGGCAAGGCGGCCTCCCGCTGTTCAGGCTGGCCGGTGGCGTTCGGCACACGCGCTGGTCGGATGGTCAAAGGCCGGGGTGCGGGCGCATCGGCAGTCTGCCCTGTCGCGTCCTGGCACGGTCCGCCCATCTTCGGGCCGTGCCGGCAACGGTCTACCGGCGCTTCACCCAATGGAGCCGGTACCGGGCCTGGGCCCGGCTGCACCGCGTTATCCTCGACGAACTCGGTGCCGGGGCTAGCTGGACCGGTCGAAGTGCGCGGTCCACTCGGTCAGCCTCCGGGCGGCACACGCCCTCGGCCCGCCCGCGCCGCGCCGGAGCGCACTGCACTCGGGCCGATCCCGTTCCAGCGCCCTGGCCGGTGAAGTCGCTGCCGAGGCCGGGATCGTGGTGCCGCATCTCACCCAGGCCGGCCGATAACAGGTGGCCGACTCCGACCCACCAGAGCGATTTGTTCTCTTTGTGTAGATATTCTGTGGCGTGTGATCGAGTCTGGACGGCGGCGGCTCCTTCGAGGCGGCCGGTGGAGGCTTGTGCGACTCTCGCCGGTCGTCCTGACCGTCGTCATCGCCAGCCTGGCATACACCACTCCCCCCGAAATGGCCTTCAGCCGCCTCCTACCCGCCGCACCGGCCCTCGCCGCCGCCATGTGGCCAGTACTCCCCACCGTCCTCCTGGGGACCGTCTGCCTCTTCTTGATGATCGGCCTGAGCATCGTCTTCCCCGGCCTGGGAACATGGTGGACAGCCGCAGGCATCATCGCCGTCACCGTCGCCGCCGCATACGGAAGCCACATCCGACTCCAACGCGAGCGAACCCTCTTCCAGCTACGACTGGTCGCCGACGCAGCACAACAGGTAGTACTCAGCCCGATGCCACGCCGCTTCGGAAGCGTCGAAATCGACTCCCTATACCTGGCAGCCGCGGCAGAAGCCCGCATCGGCGGAGACTTCTACGAAGTGATCGACACCCCATACGGCGTCAGGCTGCTCATCGGCGACGTACGAGGCAAGGGCCTACCCGCAGTCGGAGCAGCCGCCGCGATCGTCAACTCCTTCCGAGAGGCAGCCTACGGCGAGGCCGACATGGTCAACGTGGCGCGCCGGCTGGACGCCAGCAGCACCCGCTACAACGCCGCCTTCCCTCCCGAGGGGCCGATGGAGCGCTTCGCCACCGCCCTCCTCGCCGAAATGCCACACGAGGGCGGACGGATCGAGATCCTCAACTGCGGACACCCCCCACCCTTGCTCCTCAACCACGGGAAACTACGCACCCTCGAACCCACCACCCCCTCACCCCTACTCAACCTCGCAGGACTCATCGGCGATCACTACACCATCGACACCTTCGACTTCTCCCCCGGCGACCTGCTGCTCCTCTACACCGACGGAGTCACCGAAGCCCGCGCCCGCGACGGCGAATTCTTCCCCCTGGCGGCCTGGATGCGCCGACAACCCCCGACACCACCCCGTGAGCTGCTCACAGCTCTCCACCGCGACCTCCTCCACTACTGCAAAGGACGCCTCGACGACGACATCGCCGCCCTCGCCGTACGCCTGAGTGAACCCCCGGAATAGACCCGACCCAGGCCGTAGAGCCATCTCCCCCCGCGAGGTTGGGCACCGGTCGACGACGATGCCGGGCGAGCCGGTTCGGCGGCCGGCCGCGCGGCGGCGCGGCAGCAGGTCGGCGAACGGACTGCTGCCGCGCGGTCGGCACAGGGCGACAGCGCGTCTGCGGTACAGAGCAGCCGTCGAAGACCCCAACGGTGACAACCGCACCGGGTTCGTTGCTCCAGGCGGCAGTTGCTACTCGATATCGATCGTGAAGGTTGACGTGCTGCCGTCCTGGGCGACCAGGGTGACCGGCCCGAACGTGATCATCACGATCGACGTGGCGCCGACGCCGCGGTAGAAGCCCGTCGCCTCGGTGATCCGGACAGACAGAGCCGCGAGCGTGCCTGCCATCTGCTCGTCGGCCTCGACCTGTTGAGCCGCAAGGGCATCGTGGCCGTGAGCGGCGGCCCAGTCACGAACGGTGCAGGCGTCTTGGCTCAGCTCGGGCAGGATGCTGTCGTTGGCCCACGCCCACTGCCAAGAGGAAGCGGTAGGGCTCCAGCTGCCGAGGATCTGGGCTTGCGCGGTAGCGGTTTTGTCGGGGAAGGTCCAGGTGATGGTCCCGTTTCGCTGATCGAGTCCCCACCGGTCCGCCGAGCCCAGCCCCCAGGACATGTGCGCGCGGGCCAACTGGTCGATCATGTCTTCGCCCTGCAAAAGCAACGTGCTCAACCCCTCCGCATCGCAACCTTGCGTCGGGGCACTATCCGGCTTGGCGTTTCGCTTGAAAAATCCCATTTAGCGGATTCTGTCACGGCGCGGCCCCGCCGACGGCACCGGCCCCGGATCGGGCGCGAGCCGATGCCGAAGCCGCCCGACGCGCCGAAGTTGAAGGCGTCCGACGCACCGAGGCCCAAGACGTCCGGCACGCCGAGACCGAGGGCGGCATCCTGCACGCCGAGGTTGAGCCATCGCCCACCACAGTCAAGCTTCAGGCACTGCCCACCAGTCAAGGTTCAGCCGTTGACTGCCGGTCGAGGTAGGGCCGTTGACTGCCGGTCGGCGGGTGGACATGGGTCGCGTCGCCAGCCAGCAGTGCCTGGCCTATCCGGTGGCGCCGGGGTTGGCCGGTGGCGTCGCCGAGTCGGGAGAGTTGGCGACGCGTGTGCGCGCCGGAGCCAGCGCCGACGCCCCCCTCCCCCGCCCCGCGCCCTCTCATCCGAGGTCTCGGGAGGGGAGGGCGCGCCTCGCATCACCGCGAGCCTGAAGGGGATGCAGATCACACAGGGAGCCCCTGGGTTGCGGCTCGGAATTCCTCTAACGTTATCGACATAACGCACAAAACGGACCAATCGCATCTGATTCGTCACCCAAAGTGAGGGATCTAGGGAACCAGGAGTAGGTGCGTCGGCCGCCGGATCCATCGCCGCGGCCCGAGCCCACGAGGGCCACCACACGGCCCGCTCCCCCGCTGCCTGCCGTGTGCGACACACCACTACCCGTCACCGCTGAACAGGCATACCCGCCGGGATGCCGTTGGAGGGACCCGCTGTGGCATTGACCAGCGCAAAGAAGGTGGCAGCCGCCGTTGCGGTAGCGCTCACCGGAGCCACCCTGGCCGCATACGGAACGCATACGGCACAGGCAATACATGCGGCACCGACATCGTCGACAGCCGGGCCGACGTCCACCTCGGCACCCCGGTCCCTCGTCGCCGCCGGCTCGGCCACCCCGCCCTCGTCGCACAGCGCCTCACCCTCGGCACCGAACGTCACCACGCCGTCATCCTCATCTCCCGCCACCCCCTCCTCCCCGGCCACCGCCTCGCCCAGTGGCCCGGCCAGCGCTCTCCCCGGCTCATCGAGCGGGTTCACCGTGAGCAACGCGCTCCAGTTCAAAACCCAGGACGGCGGCAAGTCGGTCGCGCTGACCTTCGACGACGGCCCGGACCCCCGCTGGACACCGCAGGTACTGGCGCTGCTGGCCCAGCACCACGCCAAGGCCACGTTCTGCCAGATAGGCCCGCACGCACAGCGCTACCCCTACCTCACCAAGTCGATAGTCGCCGCCGGTCACCGACTGTGCGACCACTCCGTCCACCACAACGAGCAGCAGAGCAGCATGCCGTTGGACTACAACATCCACGAGATCGCCGACGCCCAACAGGAAATAGCCGACGCGGCCGGCCCCGGCGCCAAACTCTGGTACTACCGCGCACCCGGCGGCGACTTCAAACCCGTCATCCGCAACATCGCCGCGCAACACGGACTCCGCCCCATCGGCTGGAGCGACGACTCCAACGACTGGAAACGACCGGGCGTCGCGAACATCCTGGACAACATCAACCGGAACCTGCACCCGGGCTCGATCGTCCTGATGCACGACGGCGGCGGCAACCGCTCACAGACTGTCGCGGCACTCGCCAAGCTGCTCGACCAACTGGACGCCCAGGGCTACACCTACACGTTCCCGGCCCGCTAAACCTCAGCACCAGCTGAACTCGTACCGCGAGCCCGCCCGCACCACGAAGGCGTATCGAACCGACAGCACAGGCAGTCGATCGAGCAGGGGTGCTCCTTACCACCCCACGGCGACGCCCAGCGGCAACCACAGGCAGGGTGCTGTCGGGGCCGACAGCGGTCCCGAGCCGTAGGGCAGCGGATCGGGCTCCCGGTACCAGTCCCGGAGTTCCGCAACGCCTCCTCGCCGGCCTCGCTCGCGATCGTGTGGTGGCATCGCGGGCGAGAGTCTGCGAATGGCACGTGCCACGTGCAGGTAGCCGGGCCCGTTGACCGCAAGCCGTCGCGGTCTCCTCCTATCGCCCCGCTATCGCGCCCCACGGCGTCGGGGATCGATCGGCCCAGGCACACGGCGCCAGGCGGGCGGGCGAGACGCCCCGAACTGGCTCCCGATCGGACCCGAACCGGCCCGGCCCCGACGGCGGGAGTCACGC
Organism: Streptomyces yunnanensis; assembly: GCF_029011865.1. Lineage (NCBI taxonomy): Bacteria > Bacillati > Actinomycetota > Actinomycetes > Kitasatosporales > Streptomycetaceae > Streptomyces > Streptomyces yunnanensis. The sequence continues at coordinate 9,820,793 of NZ_CP095749.1, read as the reverse complement.
CCGTACCGGCATCTCCATGGCGAGCAGTTCCAGTGCCTCCTCCCACCGGAAGCGATCCGCGCCGTCGCCGGCCTTCGGCGGGTGCGGTTGGTATGAGCCGATCAGGACGCCCATCTCGCCCAGGCGCTCCAGGCTCTGGTGGTAGGCGGGGTGGGCGGCCTGGGCGGAGTTCAGGTAGGGCAGGACGGCGGTGGGGATGCCGAGGCCGTATGCCTCGCACAGGATGCCGACGGCCAGGGTGTCGGAGATGCCGGCGGCCCATTTGTTGATCGTGTTGAAGGTCGCCGGGGCGACCGCGATGGCGTCGGCGGGCGGCAGCGGGCGCGGCTCGCCGGGTGTGCGCCAGGCAGAGCGGATCGGATGGCGGGTCTGGGCCTCGACGACGGGTGCGTCGATGAAGCGAAGCCCCTGCGGGGTGGCGATGACGCCGACGTCCCAGTTCGCCTCCTGGGCGGCCGTGATCAGCTCGCCGACGTCGCCGGCGATGCCGGCCGCGCACACGACGACGTACAGGAAGGGCTTCTCGGGCTGCTGGAGTTGGTGGAGTAGGTGGAGTTGTTGGTCGGGGTGCTGTTCGCTCATGGGGGGACTCCCAACTGTCCGCAGAAGTGGTGCAGTTCCGGCAGGGTACGGCGGCGGTCACGGGCGACCATATCCGCGACCGGATCGCGGACGACGGGGCGGCGGATGTCCTGGGCCGCACGGCTCTCCGCGATGCGCAGGGCCGGTAGCCGCCGCCGAGGCGGCCTTGCCTGCTGTAGGCGCGGACGACGGGCACAGGCAGGAAGCCGTGCCCGGGGCTGTCTGCGGCGGTGTGCGCGCAGACAGCCTCGGGCGCGCGGCGATCGGTGTACCTACCCTGCCTGGAGGGCGAGGGTCGGTGGGAGCCGGGCGGCACGGACTGCCGGGTAGAGTCCGGCCACGGAGCCGATGAGCAGGGTGGCGGCGAAGCCACCGCCCACCGCCCATGGGGGGATCGCCCAGGGCATGCCGCCCGATGCGGCGAACACGTACGTGGCCGCGGCGCCCAGCACCACTCCGGCCAGGCCGCCGAGTCCGGACAGCAGCAGTGACTCGGTGACGAACTGGATGCGGATCTGGCCGCGGGTGGCGCCCAGGGAGCGGCGCAGGCCGATCTCGTGGCGGCGTTCCAACACCGAAATGATCATGGTGTTGGCCACGCCGACGCCGCCGACCAGCAGTGCCACACCGCCCAGTCCGAGCAGCAGGCTGTCGAACGCGCCCTCGGTGGCGGCCTTGGCCTGAAGGGTTGCGGACGGGTTGGAGATCTCGACGTTCTGCGGGTTCTGCGGGTCGGTGGCGCGTGCGAGCAGCTTGTGGACCGACTCGACGGAGGTGTCGGTGGAGCGTTCGTAGATCTGGGTGGGGTGGCCGTCGAAGTCCAGGTGGGTGCCGGCGGCCTGCCAGCCCACCAGTGCCGCCCGTTCGATCTCGGGTGCCAGGGGAAGCGGGTCGAGGATGCCGATGACCGTGAAGTACTGCTTGCCGATGAGGACTTGCTGGCCGGGCACGGTGATGCCCAGGCGTTCGGCGGCGACGCTGCCGAGTACCACCGAGGGGTAGCGTCCGTTCGCGTCGTTGAGCCAGGTGCCGGCACGGACCGTGCCGCGCAGAGCCTTCAGCAGGCTCTCGCCGGCGGCCTTCACGGACAGGCCGCTCGTGTCGCTCTTCGGGATCTTCTCGCTGCGTCGGACCGTCGGTTTCACGTCGCCGATCGCACCGACGTGTTCGACGCCGGGGATCCGGCCGATCATGCCGGGCGCGTCCTTGGGCAGTTTGGCCTTCTCACCGCTGAACATGTCCTGGCCGGGGGCCACCTTCAGCATGTTGGTTCCCAACGTGTCGAGCTGCTGGAGCAGTTGGGCCTTGCTGGAGGCGGAGATGCCGACCACCGCGATCATCGTGGCGATGCCGATGGCGATACCCAGTGCGGACAGCACGACCCGCATCGGCCGGGAGCGCAGCCCCGCCGAGCCGACGTGCACCACGTCGCGGGGGCCGAGGCGGGCGGGGGTCAGTCGGTCGCGTGGCACGGTACCTCGCCTCCTGCCGGCAGCGGCGCCCTCGTGCCCGTGTCCTCGACGACCTGGCCGTCGCGGATGCGCACCTGGCGGGGAAGGGCGCCGGCGATCCCGCCGTCGTGGGTGATCACCGCGATGGTGGCGCCGTCGCCGTTGAGGTCGTGCAGCAGCTGCATGACGGCCTCGCCGGAGGCGGAGTCCAGGGCTCCGGTGGGCTCGTCCGCCAGCAACAGGTCCGGCTCCCCCACCACCGCCCTGGCGATGGCCACCCGCTGTCGCTGTCCGCCGGACAGCTCGTGCGGGCGGTGGTGCATCCGGTCCCCGAGCCCGACGCGTTCCAGGGCCGTGGCCGCGCGCCTGCGGCGCTCGGCCCGCGCCAGGCCGGAGTAGAGCAGGCCCTCGGCGACGTTGTCCCGTGCGCTCACCCCGGCCACGAGGTGGAAGGACTGGAAGACGAAGCCGATGTGCCGGGCGCGCAGTGCGGACAGCCGACGGTCGGAAAGGGCCGCGACGTCGTGGCCGGCGAGGGCGACGGTGCCGGCGGTCGGACGGTCCAGGGTGCCGACGATGTGCAGGAGGGTGGACTTGCCCGACCCGGACGGCCCGACGATCGCGAGCAGTTCCCCGCGTTCGATGTGCAGATCCACCCCGCGCAGCGCCGCGACCCCGCCCGGGTACTCCTTGGTGACCTGGTTCAGTTCGACGACGGTGGTCATGTGTGGGGCACTCCGACCTTCATGCCTTCCTCCAGGCCCGATCCGCTGATCTCGACCCTTCCCTGTCCGAACAGGCCGAGCTTGACGGGAATCTCGCGGGCCTTTCCGCCTTCCACGACCTGGACGCCGAAGCCGCCGGCGGGCAGCGCGAGCAGCGCGTTGACCGGGACGGTCAGCACCTTCTGGTGCGTCTCGCCCTTGAGCTCGACGGTGACCGGGGCCTGGTCGATGCCCTTGACCTGCGACGGGTCGGCGAAGGTCACCCGTGCGGTGACCTTGGCGGACTGGTCCTGCCCGCCGCCGCCCTGGTCCTTCTGGTCCGAGCTGGCACTGCGGTCGACGGAGGCGACCTTTCCCTTGGCCTTGTCGCCCCCTGGGAGGGTGATCTCCACAGGGGTGCCGGGCTCGGCGAGCGCGGCATCGGCGACGTCGAGCTTGATCTGTACCTCGCGCTCGGCCCCGGTGACGGTCAGCACCGGGCGGCCGGGACCGGTCTGGTCGCCGGCGGCCGCCTCCTTCTTCTTGACCCGTAGCGAGCTCGACGTGAAGGCGATCTGCTCCGGACCCGTCTGACCGGTCTGCTTCAGGCCGTGGGACTTCTGCCAGCGCTTGAGTGCCTCCGCGGTACCGGAGGTGAACTCGTCGTCCATGGTCAGGGCGGCTCCGAAGCCGAGGTCACGGAGGTTCTGCTTCAGCTGCCGGACGTCCGGCCCCTTGTCCCCGGCCTTCAGCTTCCGGTACATGGGCCGCTCGCCGTACAGCAGCCAGACCTTGCTGCCGTCGACCTCGTAGAGCGCCTCGTTCCGCTTGACCACGGCGCCGGTGTCCGGGAGCCATGTCACCGTGCCCTGCGCTCCGCCGTTCAGCTTGCGCTCCTTGGAGTAGCCGAGGGTTCCGTCCACCTGGGTGCGGCTGCTCAGGTCCTGCCGCTTGATCGTGTCGGTCTTCTGCGGCAGGCCGTCCGTGCGCCGCTCCTGGCCCTTGCCGTCGTCACCGCTCACCGAGGCGACGGCCGCCCCGCCGACCAGTGCGCTCGCCACGACCAGCGAGGCGATCACGTACCTTCTGGCCGGACGCCTACGCTCACTGCCCGTTGTCATTGCACGCCTTCTGGGCCTTTTCGAGCTTGTCCTTGCTCACGTCGGTGTCCCCGCGCATCGCGGTCAGCTTGCCGTCCTTGAGCTGTGGGTCCGGCATGTCGACACCGTGCTCACGCATGCATTTCGCGAACTTGACGGCCTGGTCGAGGGCCTTCTCCTGCTCTTCCTGAGTCATTTCCTTTCCGGCACCGGGCAGGTCCTTGCACGCGTCCATGGCCTTCTTGATGCTCTTGTCGTCCCCCTGGATGCCCATGGCCTGGCCGTCTTTGGGCTCGTCCACCTTCGCGCCGTGTTCGCGCAGGCACTGACGGTATGTGTAGGCGTCGTCCGCCTTCGCGCCCTTTCCCGATACGTCCGAGCCCTGCACACCGTTGTCCTTGCCGGCGCCCGCGCCGCCTCCGGTGCAGCTGACCGCGAGCAATGTCACTCCGGTGACGAGCGCAGCCGCCATACCGTGCCTGATGTTCACCATGGAATTCCTCCGTGTCCGAGAACGAGTGATCGACGGCACGGAGGCTGGCACGCGCCCGCATTTCGTTTCTCTCAGCGAAGAGGTTTATGCCGACGAAATGCCGCTTTCGGGTATACGTGGATGTCATGCGTGTACTTGTCGTGGAGGACGAGGAATTCCTCGCGGAGATGGTCGCCGAGGGGCTGCGGCGCGATGCCCTGGCCGTCGACGTCGCGCACGACGGTCGCACGGCTCTGGATCGGCTGCTCCTGGGCGACTACGACGTGCTCGTCCTCGACCGTGACCTGCCCGGCCTGCACGGCGACGAGGTATGCCGCCAGGTCGTCGAGGCGCGCCTGCTGACACGCGTCCTGATGCTCACGGCCGCCGGCTCAATCCGCGAGCGGGTCGAAGGGCTCGGCCTGGGCGCGGACGACTACCTCGCCAAGCCCTTCGCCTACGAGGAGCTGCTCGCCCGCGTCCTGGCCCTGGGCCGCCGCGCCCGGCCCGCCCTGCCGCCGATCATCGAGCGGTCGGGCCTCACCTTGGACACGGCCCGCCGGCAGGCATTCCGCGACGGCCGCTACCTCGCGCTGTCCCGCAAGGAGTTCGGGGTGCTGGAGGTGCTGATGCGCTCCGAGGGGGCCGTCGTCAGCGGCGACGACCTGATCGATCGGGTCTGGGAGGAGAACACCAGCTACCGCACCAACGCCGTCCGGGTCACCTTGAGCAAGCTCCGCGCCAAACTCGGCGAGCCCTCGGTCATCGACACCGTGCCCGGCCACGGCTACCGCATCGGCGGAGCCAGGTGACCGGGCCTTCCATGCCGCGCGTCCGACGTATGCGGCTGCCCGGTGGCGAGCGGGCGCGGCTGACCGCGCTCTACGGCGGACTGCTGGTACTGGCCGGAGCCATGCTCATCGGCCTGATCAACTTCCTCGTGGCCCAAGGGCTGTACACCACGATCAGTACGGCGGTGGCGCGGCGCCCCGACGAGATTCCCGGGGGCGCCGCCCCTTCCCCCTACGCGTCGGCCGAACTCGCCTCTCCAGGCCCCGTTCCCGCCCAGGGCGACGCGGAGGCCGCCGAGGCCGTCAGGACGTTCACCCGAGCCGCCGAACAGGCCACCCAGAACGAGCTGTTGACCATTTCCCTGATCACCCTGGCCGTCTTCGCCGTCATTTCGGTGGTGCTGGCCTGGTGGATGGCCGGGCGGGTGCTGCGCCCCGTCGGAGTGATCACCCGCACCGCACAGCGACTGTCCGGGGAGAACCTCCACGAGCGCATCGCGCTGGACGCCCCCGACGGTGAGCTGAAACGACTCGCCGACACCTTCGACGCCATGCTCGACCGCCTGGAACACCTCGTCGGCGCGCAGAAGCGGTTCGCCGCGAACGCCGCGCACGAGCTGCGCACCTCGCTGGCGGTGCAGCGGGCGGCGGCGGAGATCGGACTGGCCACCTCCGACCCGGAGGCCGTCGCACGCATCCGCCGTAAGCTCATCGAGGTCGCCGACAGCAGCGAACGGCTCGTCGAGGGCCTGCTGCTGCTCTCCGTCTCCGACCAGGGTCTGGACCACCACGAACCGGTCGCCCTCGACGGACTCGTCCGGTCCGTGACCGCCGAGCACACCGCATCGCAGCAGGTCCGCGACCGTGGCCTCACCGTCCGGACCGAGACCGCACCCGTGACGGTGCAGGGCGACCCGGTACTGCTGACGCACCTCGTGCACAACCTCGTCGGCAACGCCCTCCGCCACAACCACGACGGCGGGCACGTCACGGTCACCGCGCGCGGCCGGACCTTGGAGGTCACCAACACCGGCCCCCAAGTGCCGCCGGAAACCGTCCCGTACCTCTTCGAGCCCTTCCGCCGCCTGGAAGAACGCCGGCACGCGCGCGGCGAGGGCGCCGGCCTGGGCCTGTCCATCGTCGCCTCGATCGCCCGCGCCCACCGGGCCCGCATCGACGCCGAGGCCAATCCGGACGGCGGACTGACCGTCCGGGTCGTCTTCCCCACCCCCGACGGGGGTTCGTGAACGCCGCAGCACCGTTACCGGCCGGGCAGTGCCCGAAAGGGATTTTCGGCAGCCATCAGGTCATTCGACCGGCAGGATCTGGTCATGTACTCCCCGCCCCTCACCTGGAGAGCCGTTCCTGGCTCGGCCCCCCGATCGACGCCCGCTCGACGCCCGCTCGCTGTTCGCTCCGGAACACGCCGCGCTGATGGCCACGCTCCGCGGCCTGGCACCCATCGACTGGACCAGGGAAGCAGATGGGTGGATGCCTGCGCGCGGGTGAGCCCGGCCGCGCTCGTCGATACCGTCGGCCTGACGGACGGGCAGGTGGCCCGGTTCTTCGAGCGCACCGACCCCGATGCATCGTCGCTGGGCGTGTCCTGGGCCGGCGTCGACCCGGCGCCGATGTGGCTGGACAGCGCCCGGGACTTCACCGAGTTCTGGACCCACCGCCAGCAGATCCGCCATGCCGTCGGCCAGGACACCGACCCCGATCCGCGGTTCTTGTCCGTGGTCCTGGACACCTTCATGCGGGCCCTGCCCCACACCCTGCACGAGGTCCGAGCGCCGGTCGGCACGCAGATCCAGGTGCGGGTCGACGGATCTGCCGGCGGCACCTGGACCGTCACGGCCACCGGGCCCCGCTGGTCACTGGCCGAGCCGCGCACCGCCCGTCCCACCGCCCTGGTCCGTCTGGACACGGAGACCGCGTGGCGTCTGTGCACCCGCGGCACCCAGCCGGCCACGGCCCGCGCCCACGCCCGCGTCGACGGCGAGCGTGACCTGGCCGAAGCCGCCTGCCGGATCGTGTCGATCGTCTACTGACCGCGGTCCCGGATCCCGGCCCCACGCCCTGGTCGGACGCCCCGGTCCGATGTCGTGGAATACCCCCACCCCCGCATTTTGTTTATGATTCAACCAAGTGAGAGAGGATCTCTCCCGTCGGGCCACCGACACCCGACCTCAGCCCCAGAACCGCAGGCCCGAGACCGCCTGCACCAGCCAGAAAGGACCGCACGATGGCTTCGACCCTCGACGTCCGTCGCGCCGACGAGCGCTTCCACACCCGGGCCGGGTGGCTGGATTCCCACCACTCCTTCTCGTTCTCGCACCACTGGAACCCCGACAACACCCACTTCGGGCTGCTGCTGGTCTCCAATGACGACATCGTCGCGCCGGGCACCGGCTTCGACACCCATCCGCACCGGGACATGGAAATCGTCACCTGGGTGCTCGACGGCAACCTCGTCCACCAGGATTCCGAGGGCCACAACGGCGTGATCTACCCGGGCCTGGCTCAGCGGATGAGCGCCGGTACCGGCATCCTGCACAGCGAGAAGAACGACTCGTGGACCCTGACCGGCCGACCCGAGCACCAGGACCCGGTCCACTTCATCCAGATGTGGGTGATCCCCGACGAGGCCGGCATCCGCCCCGGCTACGAGCAGCTCGACATCAACGACGAACTCGCTCGCGGAGGTTGGACCACCCTGGCCTCCGGCATGTCCCAGCACGCCGACCAGCGGGCGATCGGCATCCGCCAGAAGCACGCTGCGCTGCACGTCAGCCGGATGCGTCCCGGTGAGACGCTCCAGATCGTCACCGCCCCGTTCGCGCACCTCTTCGTCGCCCGGGGCAGCGTCGGGCTGGAAGGCGCCGGGCCGCTGGCCACGGGAGACGCGGGGCGCGTCACGCGCGCCGAAGGACAGCGCATCACCGCCGGCCCGGAGGGCGCGGAAGTCCTGATGTGGGAGATGAACGCCGCCGTCTCGATGCGATGAGTGAGCGGTCGCGGTGAGCGGTCGCGGTGTGAGCTGCGAGGTGAGTGAGCGGTCGAGGTGAGTGACGACGCGCACGACGGCCGGGCCGGGCCCGGCCGTCCACCATGCCTCCACGCGGCTCCAGGCACTCCCCGCCGCGGGTTCCGCCGCCGGTTCTGCCGCGGATTCTGAGGGGCGTTCGCGAGGGACGGCGTCGCGGGACGCCGGGTTCGCGCGCATCCCCGCATCGCGGGTGGCCGCCGCCGAACTCCCGGACAGGTTCGACGACTTCGGCCTCAAGGATGTCCGGGAATTCCCCTTCTCCACAGGGCAGGTGCAGGGCATCATGCCTCCGATTGGCCCAATGGCATCAGCCAAGGCGACCGGAGTGCCCCATAGTCCGGCTTTCCGGAAGCCGGCGCGGGCGAGGCGTGCGCGAAGGCCGCGTCCCGTCCGCATGCCGATGCCCCTCACCCCCCACGGAAGGCCATGTCATGCCCCGGAAAAGCCTCGTGACCACGGCTGCGGCAGCGATGGTCCTGGCTCTCACGGCCCTGTCCCCGATGTCCCCGTCAGCCCTCGCCCGGGCGCCGCAGAAGACCCACGCGTCCGGCGAACGCACCGTGGTCGTCTACCGTGTCCCCACCCATGACCGGCGGGACGCGCAGAAGCTGATCTCCGCCGGATACGACCTGATCGAGCGGCGTCAGGGTGACGACCTGTTCGTGATGGGCGACCCGTCGACGGCGAGTGGGCTGCGCCGGCTCGGCTTCTCCCCGACGGCCGTCGAGACGATGCACAAGCCCCTTGCCCACCAGCCGCGCGCGGCCCGCACGGGCGGCGGCGTCGACGACACTTACGACGGCGGCTACCACACCGTTGACGCGCACTACGCCCACCTCGACCAAGTCGCCGCGCAGCACCCGGACATGGCCAAGGTCGTCACCTACGGGAAGTCCTGGCTCAAACAGAACGGGCGTGGCGGTCGCGACCTCAAGGCCATCTGCATCACCAAGATGAAGCAGGGCGACTGCCAACTCAACCCCCAGGCGCCCAAGCCGCGTTTCTTCCTGATGAGCCAGATCCATGCGCGGGAACTCACCACGGGCGAGGTGTCCTGGCGCTGGATCGACACCCTGACCAACGACTACGGCAAGGACCCCGACATCACCGCGCTGATGGACTCCACCGAGATGTGGGTGGTCCCGATCACCAACCCGGACGGCGTCGACATCGTCGCCCAGGGCGGGGACAACCCCATCCTCCAGCGCAAGAACGCCGATGACTCCAAAGGCGGCAGTTGCGACGTGAACGGCCAGGTCGGCGTGGACCTCAACCGCAACGCGGGCACCCACTGGGGCGGCGAGGGCACCTCCACCGAGCCGTGCAGCGAGATCTACCTCGGCCCCGCCGCCGACTCCGAACCGGAGAACACCGCGTTGGAGGGCCTGTTCCGCCAGCTGTACCCGGCCGTGCGCACGGGCACCGGCGACAGTGACCCGGCGCCGGTCACCGCCAAGGGCCTGATGATCAGCCTGCACAGCGACGCGAGCATGGTCCTGCTCCCCTGGGAGGCCGACCACACCATCCACACCGGCAACGACGCCGCGCTGCGCGCGCTCGCCGGACGGCTCGGTTCGCTCACCGGATACCAGTCCGGGCAGGCCGGCGAGATCCTCTACGACGCGTCCGGAGGCACCGACGACTGGACGTACGACAAGCTGGGACTGGCCAGTCTCACCATCGAGATAGGTGACAGTGACGGCCGCAACTGCTCAGGGTTCACCCCGGCGTTCTCGTGCCAGGACAGCTACTTCTGGCCAAAGATGAAGCCCGCTCTCCTCTACGCGGCGAAGCAGGCCGCGGCACCGTACCGGACGACGGCCGAGAACCACTGACAAGCGCAGACCGGTTCGGGAGCGCGACGTCACCGGCACCGTGTGCCGTGCGTGCGCTCCCGCCCGGCATCGACGCAGGCGAGGATCCCGCCGCGCTCCCGCGCGCAGAACGCGACCAGCGCCTTGGCCGTTCATGCCTGGAATACATGGCGCGGCCCTGTGCGGTCCGGCCCGGCGAGTTGGGGCCCGACCCCAACCGACCGGCGACGCGCCTCCGGACGTGCGCATCGGCCGGCGGCGGAGGCCGCCAGGGCTGAGGTGACGTCCCCTGGCGGTCACAGCGATCGGACTCTCCCTCAGCGGCAACGATCCGAGTGAGGGCCGTGCAGGGCCGGCAGGTCTCCAGGTGAGTCGCCGTTGGCCCAGGTGCCGGCCTCAGGCAGCAAGCGCGACGGCTCCGATCTCCTCGCACTTCTGCACGTAGCCTCGGCCGTGACATCGGTCCGCGCTGTGCCCTAACGACGGGGGATCTTATGCCCGCCGGCGCGGTAGCCGAGGATCAGTGCGCTCAGGATGTCGGTCAGCCGGGGGGCTACGTCGACGACGGCGTGGGCGAGATCCGGGTCGGACTCGTAGAGGCGGCGCAGTTCGGTTCCCGGGGCGGCCATCTGCCACAGCGCTCCGGCCATCGCCGTGGCCGTGGCGACGACGTTGCCGGCCTGCGCCGGGTTCAGCGCGGCCACCCGGCGCAGTGCCTCACTCACGGCCGCGAACTCGGCGAGGGCGGTCAGCTTGAAGGATCGGACGTTGTCCAGGGAGACGTTGCGTTCCAGATTCATGGGCGTGTGGGCGAGCAGGTCGCAGAACAGCGGCCGCGCCACCAGCGACTCGGCCAGCAGACCGGCGATCGCGTGCCGGCCGGGCGCCTGGTCCGGGCCGCTCAGAGCGTCCGCGGGGTGGTTGCCGTCCGCGTCGGACGCCACGTCGGCGAGCTGTTCGCGCACCGCCCGCGACCACTCCTCCCACCCGGCGGCGGCCAGGCGGAGGTAGATCTCTTCCCGGGTCTCGAAGTAGCGGAGCATCGCCGACTTGTGCATGCCGACCTCCGCGGCGATGTCGGTCAACGTCACCGATCGGATGCCGTTCGCCGTGGCCAGTCGGGCCGCCGCGTCGAGGATCGCGGCCTCGCGGGCGCGCTTGGCTTCGGGACTCCGGGCGCGTGTGGGCTGACTGCGGCTGACCATGCGGACACCCTAGCGCAACCGGGTTGCGGTATTAACGCAACCGTGTTTTGCTAACGCCATGGCAACCCAGACGTGGTTCATCACCGGTTCGTCCCGCGGCTTCGGCCGCTCCCTCACGGTCGCCGCCCTGGAAGCGGGCGACCAGGTCGTCGCCACGGCGCGCAGGCCGGAACACCTCGCCGACCTGGCCGAACGGTTCGGTGACAAGGTCCTCCCGGTCGCGCTCGACGTGACCGACGCCGCCTCAGCCACGGCCGCGCTCGACACCGCCCGCGACCGCTTCGGCCGCATCGACGTGATCGTCAACAACGCCGGCTATGCGAACGTCGCCCCGGTCGAGACCGCTCCGGAGGACGACTTCCGCCGCCAGTTCGAGACGAACTTCTGGGGCGTGTACAACGTCTCCAAGGCCGCACTTCCCCTGCTCAAGGCACAGGGCGGCGGCATCGTCGTCCAGTTCTCCTCCATCGGTGGCCGGGTGGGCGGCAGCTCCGGCCTGGGCTCCTACCAGGCGGCCAAGTTCGCCATCGACGGCCTCACCCGCGTACTCGCCACCGAGACCGCGCCGTTCGGCATCCGCTATCTGGTCGTCGAACCCAGCGGCTTCGCCACGGACTGGGCCGGCTCCTCCATGGACGTCCAGGACGTCCCGCCGGAATACCAGGCGACCGTCGGCGCCTTCACCGACCGGGTCCGCGGCAGCCGGATCGCCGGCGATCCGGACCGCGCCGCCGGAATCCTGGTGCGCGTGGTCAAGCGCGAGCACCTCCCCAGTCACCTGCTCCTGGGCGCGAACGCGGCCCGGATGGCGCTCGACTACTCGCGGCAGCAGATCGCCGAGGCCGAAGCCTGGCAGGCCGTCTCCCTCTCCGCCGACTTCGACGCGGAGTACCCGGTCGAACTCCCGGCGGACGTCAAGTAGGTCGGCGACCGGCCAAACCGGCAGAGGGGCGGCCAGGCATGGGCCCGACCAACGAGCAATGAGCTCGGCCGGAGCCCGTCGAGTGGGCTGCATGCGCGACTGATCCGGAACCAGGCAGGACGATCTTGCGTCTTCCCTCTCATGTCTTTGCCTCGAAGAGCCTCCCTCGCAACCGTCGCAGCCGGCGCAGCGACGCTCCTCGCGCTCTCCGCGTGCGAGGGTGCGCCGCCCGCTGCCGGCCGGCGGGACGGCGACGCGTCGGCCGGCGCCTCGGCCACCCCGTCGCCGGCGATGCCGCGGCCGGCGGGTGCCGGGGGGCTGCTGTCGGGAGGCGTCTGGGCGATCCAGGCTTTCTCGATCGATGGCCATGAGGAGACCCTGCCGAGCCAGGCCAGGGGATGGATTGCCCTTCACGACGACGGCACGGCATCGGGCAGTTACGGCTGCACGCCCTTCCACGCGCAAGCCGAAGTGACGGCGACACACCTCACGTTGGGCAAGGAGGTGACTCCCCTGCCCGCCCCCTCCCGCTCCCCCGCCCCTCCGTCGGAAGGTCCGGGCCCGTGCCACCCGGAGGACATCGCCGCCGATCCGACACTGGCAGACTTCGAGAAGAAGGTGAAAGCCGCCTTCAGCGGCGAGCTGTCGCTTTCCACGAAGCACACCCCCGGATACTCCCGCGAACTGCACATGAAGAACCAACAGGGCCACGACATCCAGCTCGCACAGGCAAGGCGCGCGGACTTCTTCCAGATCAGGTGGCAGCTCGTCGACACCACCTTCTACGACGAGCACGGCCCGGAATTCGCCGCCGGCGACCAGATGTACTTCGACTTCCACGACAACGGCCAGGTGAGCGGCAAACTCGGCTGCAACGACTTCACCGCCGAAGCCACGTTCACCGGCACCCATCTCTACTTCGACGAAGCGGAACTGACGACGCAGCACACCTGCAGCGACAAGGTCATGAAAGAAGAGGCGAGTGTCCTCGCGACCCTCAAGAAGTCACTGAACTACTCGTACTGGGCGGAGCCGGAAACTCTCAGCATGTCCCTCAACGAGGACTTGGCGTTTCCCGCGAGAGAGCACGGGTTCAGCTTGCGCGGGATACCGCGACGGTAGGAGAGAACCGCACCGGCGGCCAGGGCCCAGGCCGTATCCGACGCATGAGCTTCAACTCCGGTGACGGCAGCGGCGGATACCCATGCGTCGGCGTCCCGAACCACGTCGCCGGCAAGGGATCCGCGGGGAGCGGTATCGCGCCGATTCTCCGGTGGTGCGGCCCGGGGCATGCCTCCTGCTGGCGCGCCGCACCGGGAGAGTAGATTCGCCGGCATGCGAGCAGTGGTGATCGACGGTAAGGGTGCGTTCCGGCTCGAACAGCGCGCGGATCCGGTGGTCGGGCCCGGCCTGGTGACCATGCGGGTGCACGCCGCGGGGCTCAACGCGGCCGACCTTCAGCAGGCCCGGGGTGACTACCCGGCACCACCAGGCTGGCCGGCCGACATCCCCGGGCTGGAAATCGCCGGTGAGGTCGAGCAGGTCGGTGCGGGGGTCACGGGAGTGAGCGTCGGCGACCGGGTCATGGCCCTCGTGGGCGGCGGTGGCCACGCCGAGCGGATCGCGGTGCCCGCCGACGTGCTGCTGCCGGTACCCGCCGGGTTGTCCTGGCAGGAGGCGGCAGGTTTCCCGGAGGCGTTCAGCACCGCATGGGACGCGCTGGTGGTCCAGGCCGGGGTGCGCGCAGGGGATCGGGTTCTGGTCACCGGGGCCGCGGGTGGCGTCGGCACCGCCATGGTGCAGGTGGCCGCCGCTTCCGGCGCCCATGTCGTGGCAAGTGCGCGCCGGGCCGAACTACACGGCCGACTGAAGGAACTTGCCCCCGCCGGCAGCTCCGTAGAGGTGGTGCTCCCCGGTCAGGAGGGCGGACGGGCGCCGTATGACGTCGTCGTCGAACTGGTCGGCGGGGAGGACTGCTTGCGGCGGGTCGCACTCTTGCGCACTCGGGGGAAGGTCCTCGTCGTGGGCGTTCAGGGCGGGGCGGTGGCACCGTTGCGGATGTTCGACCTGATGCTTGCGCGCGCCCAGCTGATCGGCACCACCATCCGAGGCCGCTCCCCCGCGGAGAAGGCGCTCCTCGCGGCCACGGTGCGCACCCGCGTCGTCCCGCTGCTGGCCGAGGGCCGGCTGCGGGTGCCTGTCGACGTGGCCTTCCCGTTGGACCGTTGCTCCGACGCCTACGCCCGGTTGGCCGGTCCGGGGAAGTTCGGCAAGGTCGTCATGCTGCCATCGTGACTTCCCCGCCGGCCGCCGGGCCCCGCAGCCGTCATACCGCGGGGCCCTGACCTGCCGGCTTCGATCGCGTCGCCGCTGTGCAGCGCGTCCGCCGGCGCCGGTCAGCGGACGACGTCGAGGACCTGCTTCTGCAGGCCGTTGCTGTAGACCTCGTGCTCGACCAGCTTCAGCTTCTGGGTGTCCTTGTCCGTGGTGCTGAACAGGCGCTTTCCGGCGCCGAGCAGCAGGGGGTAGACGAGCAGGTGGTAGCGGTCGATCAGGCCCGCGTCGGAGAGGCCGTGGTTCAGGGTGGCGCTGCCGTGGACGATGATCGGGCCGCCCTCGGTCTCCTTCAGGGCAGCGACCTCGTCGAGCGAGCGGAGCACGGTGGTCCGGCCCCAGTTCGCCACCAGGTCCTGGTCGGTGAGGGTGGTGGAGACGACGTACTTCGGCATCGTCCTGTAGTGCGCGAACTCCTCCATGTCCGGCCAGACGGGGCTGAACGCCTCGTAGCTGGTTCGACCCAACAGCATCGCGGTGGCTTCCTGCTGCTCCCGCCCTTTGATCTCGAACGCTTCGGGGACGAACTCGATGTCCTTGAAGGTCCAGCCGGAGTTGCGGTAGCCGGGCTCGCCGCCCGGGGCCTCGACGACGCCGTCGAGCGAGATGAAGGCGGTACTGATCAGGGTGCGCATGGGTGACTCCGTGCTCTCTCGTGTGCGGTGTCCGGTGCTCGGCATGCGCTCGGGCATGACGGGCCGAAGCGTCCGGCGGTAAGGGGTCGGGGAGCCGCCGCCGGGGCGGCGGTTCCTGCGGCGGCTCGCGTGACGGGGTTCGCCGGGAGCTTGTCCGGGCGGACGCGTCGTGTGCTGTGGGGGGTCAGGCGAGAAGCCCGGTCAGCCACTTCTGCCAGGCGGTCTCGGCACCGTCCGTGTCGGCGCCGAACAGGTGGTGGAACATCAACACCGGCCCGCCGGTGCCGTGGTGGAAGGCGTAGAGCCCGTCGTCGGTCCGGATCGCGAAGCGTTCGTCGTCCGCCCAGACCACCTCGCCGTTCAGCGGCGGCAGGCCCGCCGGCTGCGCGTGTACCGGCGTGCCCGCGGACATCGAGGCCGGCAGCGACAGGGCGCGGGTGAGTGCCGCCGTCACCTCTCGTGGCGACTGCTCCTGCGGCATCGCCAGGGCGAAGACGGGGACGGCGGTGCGGCCGGGGAAGTGCGTCAGGTACTCGCGCAGGGTGTGGAGGTGGAAGGGCCAGCCGCGGCGCAATGCGTCGTACTCGTCCTCCCAGTCGTCGCCCAGCAGGCCGCTGTGGACCACGCGCAGCACGGTGCTGCCCTGGTCCCGACCCTCGATGAGGTACTCGAAGGCCATGAACCGGCCATCCTCGCCGGTGCCCGTACGGGTGGCGAATCGCGTACCAGGTTCGTAGGCGGTGACCACCGCCTCCTCCCGGTGGCCACCGGTGTCCATGGCCGCGGTGCCGCCCTCGCGCGGCTCCACTTCGTTGCGGCCCATGAACCAGGAGTCGATCCCGGGTCCGGTGGCGATGGCGTCCCAGACCTGCTGCGGGCTCGCCGGCAGGGTCGACTCCAGCTCGATCTCGAATGGGTGCGTCATGGTCGGTGGTCCTGTCCTGCTCCGGATTCCGTTGCGTCGGTCCCCCGGGGCTGTTGCGGATCGGTCTGCGCGTCCTTGTCGGTGAGCTGTGGTGCGGGGATCTGGTGGAGGCCGACGACGACCCGGTGGCTGCGGCCCCCTGGGGCGGACTCGTCGTGGTAGCGGCCGACGAGGGCCGTCACGGCCCGGGTCAGCTCGTCCGCGAAGGCCGTCCGGTCGGCCGCGGAGGCGAACCGCACCTCGGCGTCGACGGCGAAGGTGGCGACCCGCTTGCGGGCCCGGGCGGCACCGGTCAGCAGCGCTCCCACCTCCTGCACCAGCCGGGATCCGAGCGCCAGCAGCCAGCGGGCGGAAAGCTGGTCCGGCGACCGCGCCGGATCGGGGCTGACGGCGGCCAGGGCGCTGGGGGAAATCACGTAGGAGGCGGCGGTGGCGCGGTAGATCCGCTCGGTGACGTTGCCCTTGCGGCGTTCCTCGGCCAGTTCGACCAGCCCGTGCCGCTCCAGCTCCTTCACGTGGTAGTTGACCTTCTGCCGGGGCAGTCCGAGGCGGCCGGCCAGCATGGCGGCCGAACCCGGCTCGGCGAGGGCGGCGAGGATCCGGGACCGTATCGGGTCCAGGGACGCCTCGGCCGCCGCGGGTTCTTCGATCACAGCGACTTCCAGCACTGCTCCAGGCTGCATCCGACAAATATTTTTGTCAAGGAAGGAAGAGTTGTCGGCGGCGGGGCTGGCACGGCGGTCACGGGCTGCGCCGGGTCGCGATCCCCACGTCGACCGCGCGGCACCAAAAGTCACGGGACACGGAGGCGATGTCGATCCCGGGCAGATCCAGGCCCGGGGGAGCATCTGACTGCGGACGTCCGCCCCGGCCATGACCACGGAGAGCAATGCCCCCGGGGGGGCTTCCTCGGGCGTGCCGAGAAAGCCCCCCGAGCCTGGCTGCGGTCGATCACGTCAGTTCAGCGGTGATCCGCCAGAAGGGCAGGAGGACCCTGTCGTTCTCGTCGACGGCCACGAGGTCGCCCTGCTCCGAGCCGCCCGAGACGGCAGGCGCCAACTTCTGCCACTCCTGGTGGGTCAAACCGGTGGTGTAGTGGCGGGACTCCATGCGTCGGATCGTCCAGTCGTCGCGGAGGGCCTCGCGCAGGCTGCGCTCGTCCGTGGCGGCCGGCATCTGCAGATGAGCGGCCAACTCGCCGCTGAAGCAGAGGACATGAAGCGTTGCGCCGGGGGCACACACCTGACGCAGTCCAGCCAGGTACGCCCGTCGCTGCTCGGCGTCCAGGCAGTGCAGCATGGCGCTGTCGACGACCGTGCGGAAGCCGCCAGGGACGCCGCTGGCCTGCAGTTCCGTCGCGTCGGCGACCATGAAGGTCACCGGGCTGCCGGCGGCGACGGCCTTGGCCCGGCTGCGCTCGATCGCGGAGGGGGCGGCGTCGAAGGCGGTCACCTGATGGCCGCGGCCGGCCAGGAACAAGGCGTTGTCCCCGAGGCCGCAGCCGCATTCCAGAACCGGCCCGGTGATTTCACCCGCCGCCTCCAGCTCGACGACCAGTGGCTGGGGGGCGTCCAGTTGCCAGGGGATCAGGTCCGTCCGGCGCTCGCCGTCCGCCCCGAAGGCGACCTCGCGCCCCTGGTACATCGCCTCGAAGTCCAATGCCGGCTCCTGGCCGCCTTGGTGGTCATGCGCGGTGTGCAGATCGGTCATTCAACCCTCACCTCTTCTAGTAGACGAGGTTGTTCACTAAAGCGAGTGTAGGCAGAAGGGAACGTCAGCGTCTACTGTCGGACCCATGGCAGAGAGTGCGACGCCCGGCCGCCGCCGGGGTACGGAACTGGAGCACGCGATATACGTCGCGACGCTCGACGAGCTGGCCGCGAACGGCTACGGCCGACTCACCATGGACGGCATCGCCACCCGTGCCGGCACAGGCAAGGCCGCGCTCTACCGGCGCTGGCCCGGCAAGCAGCCCCTGGTTCTGGACGCCCTGCGCTACGCCCTGCCCCCGCTGCCCGAACCGAACCCGGAGCACTCCACCCGGGACAACCTCGCCGGCGCCCTGGGCGCCTTCAACGACGTACTGTCGGGCAGAACCCTCATCCCGGGCATCGAGTTCATCGTCGACATGCTGCACGAGCCGGAACTGCGTGCCATGTTCGCCGAGAGGATCATCACGCCACGCCTGGAACGCATCGAAGCCATCCTGCGCGCGGGCGTGCACAGCGGCGAGTTCGGCCCCGAGATCGTCCACCCGCTGGCCGCCCGCACCGGTCCCGCGCTGATACTGCAGAGCTTTCTGCTCACCGGCGAGCCCCCGAGCCCCCGGGAGATCGACCTCATCATCGACACCGTGCTCCGCCGGACGGCCATGTGACGGGGTGGCGGCGCGTGTCCCCTCCACTTTGACGGGCGCGGCGCGGCCGAGGGGCGCCCGAGGATGCGGCCGAGCCGCCTGTGCCCGTGCGCGACGAGGGTGACGGCCTCGCCGAGGGAGTCGAGCAGGGTGTCGAGGGCTCGGCGGGCGCCGACGCCGGGACGCGGGCGACGAGCACCTCACCGAGGCAGTCACCAACCGGCCCAGTCACACCGAAAGTGAAGTACGGTGCGGCCAGGCTCAGATGACGGCATGTCAATCTCCAGCGACCTCGGCTCACGTGTCTGGTGACCTCGGCTCAGGGTCGATTCGGTCGGCCTCCTGCGCGCCACCGGCCGGGAGGTCGTCGCCGATCTGCTCGCGCAGCCACTCGTCGTCGTACACCTTGCTCAGGTAGTTGCGGCCGGAGTCCGGGATCACCACGACCATCAGGTCGTCGGGGCCGAGCCCGGCGGCGACCCGGAGCGCGGCGGCCACCGCGGTCCCTGCGGACGCGCCCACCAACAGCCCCTCCTCGCGGGCCAGTCGGCGGGCGGTCAGCAGTGAGTCGCGGTCGTTGATCCGCTCGAAGCGATCCACCACATCGGTGTGGAACGACTCCGGCCAGGAGTCGTCCACCGTCTCGGGGTGACGGAACAGGCCGATGCTCTCCACGGCGTACGCGGTGCCGGGCCCGCCCGAGTAGACGGATGCTTCCGGGTCTGCGCCGATCACCTGGACCCGGCCGCCGCTCACCTCCTTGAGGTAGCCGCCCGTGCCGCTGATCGTGCCACCGGTACCGACACCCGCCACCAGATGTGTGATGCGGCCCTCGGTCTGTCGCCACAGCTCCGGGCCGGTACTGCCGTGGTGCGCGCGGGGGTTGGCGGGGTTGTTGTACTGGTCGACCAGCCATGCGCCGGCCGTGGTCCGGGCGATCCGCTCCGCCGCCGACCTGGGGTGGTCGGGGTGCTCGCGGGGCACGTCGCCGGGGCAGACCACCACCTGCGCACCGTAGGCGCGCAGCACCGCCACTTTCTCGGCGCTGCTCTTCTCCGGCAGGGTGAACACACAGCGGTAGCCGCGCTGGGCTGCCACCATGGCCAGGCCGACCCCGGTGTTGCCCGAGGTGGTCTCGACGATGGTGCCGCCCGGTCGCAGCAGTCCGGCGTCCTCGGCCGCCCGCACCATGGACAGCGCGATGCGGTCCTTGACGCTTCCGCCCGGGTTGACGTACTCCAACTTCGCGTAGATCGGCGTGGAAAGGCCCGCGGTGATCCGGTTGAGACGTACCAGCGGGGTGTTGCCGACCACGTCGACAAGGGATTCGTAGACGTCCATCGCAGCAGTCTGCCGTAAAGGCCGAAGATCGGGAGCAGCCTCCCATTCGTCGTCCTGGTTCGTGCGGCGGGTGGACGGCGGTGGCGTGCGTAGCCGGCGGTGTGTGGTGCGTCGCAGGGTGCCGGCTGCTCTTCGGGCGTGTCCGCATGTCCGAGGCCGGGCCCGAGACGATCCGGCGCGCCCATGCGGTGCGTCCCCTCGCCGCAGTCCAGTCGGAGTACTCGCTGTGGGCCCAGCACCTGGAGGCGCGGGTGCCGCCGCCGTTGCGAGAGCCGTGCATCGGCCTGGTGCCGTTCGCGCCGTTGGGGCGCGGCTTCCTGACCGGCGAGGTACGCTCCGAAACCGCCTTCGCCGAAGGTGACTTCCGCCGTGACAACCCGCTGTTCACCGGCGGGAACTTCCGACGCAACCTGCGGATCGCCGACGAGGTGGCGGCCGGCGCGGCGGAGGCGGATGCCACGCCGGCGCGGGTCACCCTGGCCCGGTTGCTGGCCCAGGACGGGGACATCGCGCCCCTCCCCGGCACCAAGCGGGTCGACCGTGTGGAGGAGAACACCGCAGCCGACCGGATCGAGTTGGCCGCCGCGCACATCGAGAAGCTCAACAGCCTCCCCGCGGCCGCAGGCGCCACCCACCATGAAGCCGGCATGCAGCTTTTGGAGCGCTGATCAGGTCCGCCCCTCCCCCGCCCCCACGGCCAGGTCCCGTGCACGCGATGCACGCACGGGACCTGGTTCCTCACTGCCCGCGTCCGTCGAGCGCGGATTCCGTCAGCAGCCGTCCGTCAGTGACGGAGGCTCGACGGCTTGGGCAGGGTGCAGCCCGCGGCGTTCAGGTCGAGCTTGTTGCCGGTGCCGAAGCACTTGGGGATGCCGTAGGTCTCCTCGGCGTAGCCGATGCCGTTATGGACGGTGACGTTGCCGTTCTCGTCCACCTCGCACGGGTTGTTGACGGTGCAGCGCTCACCGTTCTCGTTGATGGTGTTGTTGATGGCGGTGACCTTGCCGGTGGAGTTGTCGATCACCGGCGAACCGGAGGTGCCACCGATCACGTTGCACTCCCGGGTGTAGCGGACCGAATCCTTCCAGGTCCAGTCGCCCTCCTTCAGCGTGGGCGCGAACCCGTCGATGCTGCAGGTGTACGTCTTCTTCCAGTAGCCGGAGACGACGCTGATCCCGGCCCCCTTGGTGGGGTGGTCGGTGGAGAGCTCCAGCGGCTTGATCCCGTACTTCTGCTCGATCTGCGCGTAGGTCGAGCCGGTCTCGTAGAGCGTCACGTCGGTGTCGGTCATGGTCGCGTAGGAGACCTTGGTGGCCTGGATCGAGCCCAGGTCGCCGGCCGACTTGTCCAGGACGGTGAAGCTGCGACTGGAAGGTTGGTCGACTATCACCTGGCCAGCGGTGGGCATCCCGCTCTCCAGGCAGTGGCCGTTGGTCATCACCAGCGCCGGGTCGTTCGGCTGCGAGGTGGGCATCTTGACGATCGATCCGGAACAGTCGTCCAGCGCCACCGTGCCCGCGAAGTCGACGGCCTGGGTCCGCGGCGGCTTGGGCTTGTGGTGCGCGGCGGCGCCGACCGGGGCCGCGCCCGCCGGGGCGGCGGCGGTCACCAACGCGGCGGCTCCCAGCACGGCGGTGGCCAGGGTGCCGACGAGAGGTCGATACATGTGGGGGTCCTCTCAGTTCTGTGTCCGGAGGTCCACGGCGTCGGTTCCCCTCCGCCACTCCGGATTTGTCACGCGCATTCTGTGCTGGAGTGCGCTCCAGGGCAATGGGCTTCCGAGAACAGTGGAAAATTGACCGGAGATCACAAAGGTACGCTGCCTCAACGGAGTTCAGCGGTGCGCACGGAACACCCGTGAGACTTTCGGTCGTGCGTACTGTCTTCACCGCCGCTGACCCGCGCCCGCTCGACGGATTGCTTGTTGTCCACAACTGCGGTGTCCCACAGCTCTCTTGTGGCCGTAGTTGTGCCCATGGGTTCGGCGAGGAGGTGGCGGGCGGTGGTGGACGACGAACCTCGCCCTGATGGTCAATCCGGCAATCACCGCCGCCACTGAGGGTTCAGCCTCGGCGTGCGCTGCCGCAACAGGCCGGGCTGACGCGAGATCAAGGGCCCGTATCCGCCTCGCGCGAGGCTTCCGAGCAGGCTCTGGGTCAGGTTGCGGGACGAGTGCCCCATGCGTTCTGGAGAGCCGGCTGCACGCCCTCCCCAAGAACAAGGCGCGTCATCCCACCTGGCAGGGTGGGCAGCTCAGCCCAGTGCGTCACGGTTTCAGCGCTGGCAAGGCCATAGGGCAGACGGACAACCCCGTCGGAGTCGACGAAGCAGTCCCTGTGCTCCGCCCCGTCCTCGCTCCAGTGCAGAGTCGTGAAGTACATCGGCATCACCAACCAGAATTCCTCGCCCAACGCCGCATCGGAATCAGCCGAGCTGTCGGCTGGATACCGGCCCGTGATCGCGGCTGCCACCGGTGTTCCGCTCCGAGGCAGCCTCTCGCGTGCGTCCACCCACGTGACGACGTTGTTCAGGTTCGTCATCTCCACCCTCACTCAGGCACTCGGCGAATCTGCTTCTGTCCCTATGCCGGCACGTCGACGAGGACACTCACCGCCCCGCCCCCACCCCCGCCCTCGGCATCCGACAAGACCACCCGGCGCTCACAAAGGTTGCTCGGGCCGGAACGAGCACGCCCCACGGGTGCATGGAGCGCTCAATGTCGACTGGTCCCCAGCCCGAGGCCCGGCTGCGGCCGCTGCTTCCGGTGACGGCCGGGGCGTTCCACGGGCACTCGACCAGCGGAATCAGCCAAGGCAGGGGGACGTCGTGACGGATGCTGATGCGTCCCAGCAGGTGAGGGGGTGCAAGGGCGTGTTTCGAAAGTGCCTGGCGAGGATGGCGGAGGGCCCATTTTCTGATCCAGAATGATGGGATGGTCACGCTTGAGACTCCCCGTTTGATCCTGCGTCGCTGGCGCGAGGAAGACGTTGCGCCCATGGCTGCCGTCAATGCCGACCCCGAGGTCATGCGGTGGATCCGTGACGGCAGCGTCCGTGACGAACAGCAGACTCGCGGAGGGATCCAGGCATGGGAGCGCGAGTGGGAGTCACAGGGCTTCGGCCTGTTCGCCGTGGAGATCCGGTCGACTGGCGAGCTGGCCGGGTTCACCGGCCTTTCGGTACCCGGCTTCTTGCCGGAGGTACTGCCGGCGGTTGAGGTCGGCTGGCGACTGGGACGTTCCCACTGGGGGCAGGGCTTGGCCACCGAGGCCGCTGCGGCCGCTGTACGGTTCGGATTCGAAGAGCGAGGGCTGGAGCGGATCGTCAGCATCACTCAAGTGGGCAACGACGCCTCCGAACGGATCATGACCAAACTGGGGATGCACCCGGTCCGCGAGACCGTCAATCCCGCCGGCGGCCGGCGAGTCCGGGTGTTCGAGTTGTCGTCGGACCAGTACGTCACGACCACTCGTTGACGGCGGCAACGAGGACGGCAGCCTCGTAGCGGACCGCGAGTTTGTCGTACCTGGTGGCCACGGCTCGATGTCTCTTGAGGCGATCGATGCCGCACTCGACCGCGTGCCGGGCCTTGCAGTCCTCACATGGGGCTCTCGGATGGGCGGCGGACGGCGACGAGCGGACGTCGCATGCCGACCACATGGCCGCCGGGTGCGATGACGGGTCACAGGGCGCGGGAGGAGAAGAGGTGCCGTCCCGGGTCGTCACGCAGATGACGGGGGGGTGAGAAGCCGACGGGGTGCGAGAGGCCGTCGAGTCAGACCGTGTCGGCGGACTTTCAGTGTAGGGAGGCCGACCGAGGTGGCGAGCTGCGGTCGTCTCCATCTGCAGAACCGTGAACTCCGACGGAGCTGCTATTCGGAACTGCACCGGGACGCACGGCAGTTTGCCACGGCCCTCAGCCGTCACCTGTACGTCATGCGCGACCGTACGCCCGGGGACGGGGACATGCGGGCGCTGGAAGAAACCAAGGACGCCTACCGTGACCGATGGTCCGAGGCCCTGATGATTGCGTCCGAGGCCGTGATTGCCCCGGCTCACGAGCTGAACGAGACACTGGCCCGGGTCCATGGACAGGTCAAACGCCTGGAGCAGGGCAATCACCGGCCAGACGAAAGCCTGCCATCGGCCGCTGACGCACAACATGCGCTGTGGTCCTTGATAGACGCCATGCGAGAGGCGATGCGTCGTGATCTGGGCATCACTGGGGAGGCTGGTGGCGAACCCGCGCGTCGGTCCCAGTCACCTTCTTCCGGCGACCCCACGGCCTTGACCAGGGTCTTCATGGAAACGCGGGATGGTCCCAACCCCTAGACCAGGGGTCTCGTTGCCGAGGGATAATGGAGGTATGGAGCTGCGTGGGGATGACGTCGTACTGCGGCCGGTGGGAGACGGCGAGGGTGAGGTTCTCGACGGGATCGTGAGAGAGCCGGAAGTCGCGGCGTGGTGGTCTCCCCCGGAAGACTACGAGGGCATGCTCGCCATCGTCTTCGAGGGCGAGGTCATCGGTGCGGTGCAGTTCGAGGAAGAGACCGATCCCGAGTTCCGCCGTGCCGGCATCGACATCTTCCTGACCGCACGACATCACGGGAAGGGGCTGGGTACCGACGCGGTGCGCACACTGGCCAGGTGGCTGGTGCGGGAGTGCGGCCATCACCGGCTGACCATCGATCCTGCTGCGGCCAACACCGCGGCGATCCGCAGTTACGGCAAGGTCGGGTTCAGGCCGGTGGGGATCATGCGCGCGTACGGGCGCGACCACCAGACGGGACTCTGGCAGGACGCACTGTTGATGGACCTGCTTGCCGAGGAGTTGACCTGACGTGCCCTGACCTGACGGGCGGCTTCCGAACACCTCGCGTGAGGCGGTGTCCGCTCCCGCCGTCACCAGTACGTCTCTCTCCCCTCCCCCTCGCTGCCATCCTCATCCGGGCTCGGCGAGGGTTCGGGGAGCGTCAGGCCCGGGGCGGGTGCCGGAGGGCCATGGGCATGCATGGGCATGGGCGTGGGCGTGGTCAGAAGGTCATGGCGATCTTGCCGGACAAGTTGCCCTGGAGGAAGCGTTGGTGCGCAGCTCGGATGTCCTGCAGGCCGTAAGCGGAGTGCACACGCAACCGCAGTGAGCCGTCGTCGACGAGCTTGGTCAGTGCGCTCAACCCGGTGCCGTCCTCGTGCACTTGGTTGACGGTGGTGCGCACTCCTCGTGAGGACAGGTCAGGGACCGGACCGGCTTGGGTGGCGATCGAGGCGTACCGGCCGCCGTCCTTCACAGTCTCGGTCAGGAAAGCCCCGAAGGTGTCGAAGACCGCGTCGTAACTGCGGTCCTGAAACGCGTCGGGGTCGGTGGCGACAACGCCCGCGCCGTGGTCGCGGGCGAAGGCCACCTGCGTGTCACGAGAGACCAGCGCATCGACCTCGACGCCTCGTGCCCGGGCCATCTGGAGTGCCAGCCCGCCGACCGCACCGGCGGCACCGGCAATCAGCAGCCGTTCGCCGGCAGACACCGCAAGCCAGTTCAGGGTCTGCCAGGCCGTCAGCCCGGGGAGCGGCAGAGTCGCGGCCTCGACCAGACTGACCGCCTGCGGCGCGGCGGCCACGGCCTTTGTGGGGAGTGCGACCAGGTCGGCCCAGGTGCCCCGTCCGGAGCTGAGCTGATGCGACATGGCGATGACGCGTTCCCCTGCGCGCAGCTCGCTGTCTCCCCCGTCGACCACGACGCCGGCCAGGTCCCAGCCGAGCGTCATCGGCAGCGGGGGCGTCCCTGCGCCGATGGCTCCTTCTCGGGTCTTGTCGTCGACGGGATTGATGCTGGTCGCGATGGTCCGGATCAGTACCTCTCCAGGGCCTGGTTCAGGTCGGGGAGCCTCGACGAGGGTGAGAACGTCGGGGGTGCCGAATTGATCGATCTGTATGGCGCGCACGGAGAGCCCTTCACACGACTGTTGCTGATGTGTCGTGCAACCCTCGTGATGATGTGGGGATTCCCGCCTCTGTCGCGCCGGCGGCCGAGCGTGCTCGATCTCGTCGATGCCGGGCCGGGCCGGACGGCCGCTCGGGGTCACACCCCGACCGCTCCGTCGATCCGTTCGCGGATCAGGTCGGCGTGTCCGTTGTGGCGAGCGTACTCCTCGATCATGTGGATGAGTACCCAGCGCAGGGAGACCGTGCCCCGCCAGGGATCCTGACCCTCGATGTCGAGATGCGGGGCATCGGCGACGCATGCCTCCGCGAAAGCGACCTCGGCGTGCCAGGCCGCCCAGGACTCCTCGACGGCCCCGGGGCCCGCGCCGTCGAAGTCGCCCTCGGGGACGTCCGTGGAGGAGAAGCGCAGTTCGACGTCGTGGCCGGCGAGCACGGCTCGGAACCAGCGGCGTTCCACGTCGGCGAGGTGCCTGACGAGGCCGAGGAGGGAGAGCGAGGAGGGGGGCACGGAGCGCACGGCCAACTCCGGTCCCAGTCCGGAGCACTTCAGCTTCAGGGTGGCGCGCTGGGCGTCCAGCATGGCCACCAGCATGCTTCGCTCGTCGCCGGTCGCGGGGCCGCTGAATCGGTGCTCGCTGTCGGTGCCTGTTTCGGTGCCGGTGCCGGTGAACAGTTCGATCCGGCGGTCGGGAATCTTCATGCTCGTATGGTGTGCCCCGAGTGGCCGTCCTCGGAACCCCGTCCGGGTCGGTCACTTGGTGCAGGTTCCGTTGCACTGGTACAGGCCGAGGAAGCCGCAGCCCGAGGTCACGCCGCAGAAGCAGCAGTTGCAGTGCGGGCCCTCCCACACGGTGCACCACACCGACGTGGTGCTGCAGTTGCAGGTGTCCTGGATGCCGGCGGCCGTCCGGCTCCGGCCGCTGTGTGCCTGGGTGGCGCCGGCGGGGCCGAGCGTGACCAGCAGTGCCGCGCTGTCCGCCACGCCGAACGTCTCCTTCGCCGCTGCCTCCACCGCCGAGATACGGCGTTGGAGTGCCGAGCCCTTGGTCGGCTCACCTGCCGCGAACGTGGCCTCGGAGCCTGCCAGGGCGAGTGCGTCCTGAAGGACGCGGCTCTGCTGCGCGGTCAGGGACGGATGGGCGGCCCGGAACGTCGTCAGGTGCTCGGTCCACACCCGGCTGCGCTCCGTCGGGGACAACTCCACCAGCACCGCCTGCCGCACCGCCGAGGGAAGTGGGGCGATGTCGGCGTAGGTGCGCGGCAATGTGTCTCGGTGCGCGGCGACCCAGGCACGGGCTTCGGTGTCTGCCGAGCGCGCGAATGCCGGTGTCCGTCCGGCGGCGGTGATGCCGACCGCTGTGCTGACGCCGCCCGCGAGCAGCAGGAACCGCTTGCGGCTCACGCCGGCGCGAGCCTGCTGTACGGCGGAGTCCGCGGCCGGAACGTTCCGCCCGGTGCGGGCCGCGTGGCGCAGCTCGCCCAGCGCCACCAGCACGCGACCGGTCGCCCGCACCCCCAGCCGACGCACCAGTGGCGGGGTCATCCGGGGGCCGGTCCAGGCGCGGGCCGAGCCGCCGGTCACCCGCAACAGGGTCGGCGCCCACACGGGGTCGGGGCCCATGGCTTCCGCGCGCCACCGTCGTACCGCTGCGTCGGTCAGCGGCATCACCTCCAACTTGCCCCTGCTGGCCCCGGCGACGGCGGACGAGACCGCCGAACAGGTGCCGCAGGAGGAGTCGAACGTCAGGATCCATCGTGTCGTGGTCGACATGTGCTGCCCTCTCGTCGGTGAGTGTGGGGAGCAGCTGCCGGTATCGCCGAACTGGAAGGCGCCTCGCGGGTGTTGCCCTGCGCCGACAGGGCGTGGCCCTTCCTGGGAAGGGCCGCAACAGCACGAGGTCGCTGACGGGGGAAGACGGCAGCGGCTTTCGGACAGCTGTGACTGTGGTGCGTATCGGCGGCCGAGGACAGGGGAAGTTCGGACATTTTCCCCTATCCATGCGGGTATCCATGCGGGTATCCATGCGGGAGTGACGTATGGGGTGATTGATCGCTTCAGGGCGTCATGCGTACGCGCTGCGCGGGTGCATGCGGCGGCGAGCGCCCGGGGATTTCAGTGCCGGCCGGGCGTCACGGCGCGTGCACAGCGGTCCGCACGGCGCGGTGGACGGCTCGGGCCAGGCGGGCACCCCACAGTGAGCGGGGACCTGCGAAGGCGTGGGGTTCTTCGCCCGGGCACGGTGCGCGGGCCGCGATGCACACGGCGTCGGTGGGCGTTCCGGAGCAGTCGTGGCCCGTGTTCAGCAGGGCCTGGACCTTGGCTTCGGTGGCGGTGACGACCGCGTTGACCAGCGCAGCGTCGGTCAGCGCCACGGGGAGCGCGACGACGATGTTGATCGTGCCGGGGCGGGCGGGCGTGATCGCGCCCTGGGCCGGGGAGGCGGCCCAGCCCCGTACGCCCAGCCCCGCGGTGGCGGTGGCCTCGACGCCTCCGTCGTGTGCGTGGCCGTAGGCCCGGACGTCGGCGGCCGTCATGAGCCCGACCCCCGGCCCCTCCATGTGGGCCTCGGCAGCGAGATCGGCGAGGTGCCGGTCGGGGTCGGTGCGTCGGTAGCCGTGGGACACCTGGGCGTTGAGGACCCAGGCGCGCTCCCCCAGTCCGCCGCCGAGTACGGCGCTGCTGATCATCCGCCAGCCCGCACCCGCCCGCCACAGCAGGGCGTGCAGCTGTTCGCCGTCCTCGGTGCGGGTGAGTTGTTGCGGTGGCAGCAGTCCGGTGGTGGTGCGGGGTGGTGGGATGACGGCGCTCACCGAACAGGCACTCCTTGTGTGGCCGGGGAGGGGGACGGCGCCGAGGCTGTCCGCACCGCCCGCCCCGGCACCGGGTGGCTGGCCGGGTGTCCTGCGGCAGGCGGTCTCGCAGGTCAGGCCCCGGACACGCAGCCAGACACGGTCGGACGCCGTCGGAAGGCGTCAGACGCGGTCGGCGGCGATGAGGAGGTAGTGGAAGCTGCCTTCGCGGTATGCGGTCAGGAACGGGTCTTCGACGCCAGTGGCGAGGGAGGACTGGGCGCGCAGCTCCCAGTACGGGATCGTGGCCGACGTGAGGTCGACGACGTTGATGGGGACGAGGCCGTTGGCGGCCATCGCCTTGAAGTAGGCACTGCGGGGGTGGATGTTGCAGGTGTAGTGCTCGTCGATCCGGCTGACCGCCTTGGAACGGCCGCCGGTCACGTCGTTGTAGCAGCCCGTGATGACGACGTAGCGACCGCCGAAGGCCAGTTGGCGCGCGTGCTCGGAGAAGAGCTGGAACAGGTCCACGTACATGGTGGACTCGTTGTTCCAGATGCCCTGAAAGGCTCCGGTCGGGAAGCCGGTGTCCAGCATGTTGCGGAAGTGGTAGCGCACCTTGTCGTCCACGCCCCGCTTGTGGGCCTGGCCGTTGGCGAAGTCGACCTGGGCCTGGGAGATGGACACACCGTCGACCTGGCAGCCGAAGCGCGCGTTGGCCATGATGCTGCTGCCGCCCCGGCCGCATCCGGCGTCGAGGAGGCGGTGCCCGGGGGCGATCGGGCCGAGGTGGTCGAGGAGGGTGTCGGCCTGTGCCGATTCCAGTCGGTGCAGTTCCTCGACGATGCGTGCGTCGCGGGTGTCCTCGGGGCCCTCCAGGACGGAGGGGTCGTAGTCGCCGAGCCCGTAGTGGTGGTGGTACAGGCCGTCGACGTCGCCCAGGCTCAGGTTGACCGGGTCCTTCTCGTTGTTCCAGTAGTCCGCAACGGACTGCTGGTAGGCCGTGCGCAGCACGGGGGCCGCGGCAGAGAGGGGGGCGGTGGTCATGGGGAGGCTCCTTGACTGCATGCGGAAGGACCGCGTGGGTGGCAACAAAGGGGGAGGGTCGGGCTCAGGCGTCGTGGTAGCGGAGGCTTCCGCTGTGCCATTCACGGTTGCCGCCGAGCCAGGCCCATACGCCCGCGAGGAAGTGGCGCAGCTGCGGCGATCCGGTGAGGACGAGGGCCGCGGCCTCCGCCTCGAAGGTGCGGACCAGCTCGTCGTGGATCTCCACGCTGCGTTCGACCGCCTCGCGCGGCGAGCACCGCTCCTCGGCGGCGATCACGCTGGGCAGGTTGAACTCCACGCCCGAGGAGTGGTCTTCCTTCGCCATCGAGTACAGGTCGTTGACGAGCGTGCTGGCCGTGGCGGCCCTCGTCACGGCGCGGCGGACCCGCGGATCGGCGTACTCGGAGGCCGCCACCGAGTAGCCGCCGACCACGTCGACCAGTGCGATGCAGGGCAGGAAGCTGTTGATCTGACGGTGCGCCAGATATTCGTGGACGGTGGGCATATGGCCGCGGGAGCGCCAGGAACCCTCCTGCCCGTACCCCACGAAGAGGACCGCGACCTCATGGCGGAGCCGGGCCACCTGGGAGGGGTCCGCGTACCTGGCCAGGTCGCGCAGCCCCGAGCGCAGGGCGACCCGGACGGGGTCGTCGGCCAGGTCCCGTTCCCATGCGGGTGCGTGGCCGGCCGGGAGGTGGGCGGGGTCGAGGGCCGCGTAGGCGGGGCCGAGGTGCGAGCCGAGGAGATCGGTCCGCGAGCCCATGGTCTCGTCGTCGCAGTAGTAGTCGTCCGTGGCCCACTCCGCCAGCGCACATTTGGCGGCGGCCAGCAGACGGTCCGGGTCGTCGCTGTCGGGGTGGGCCAGCATCATCAGGCGCCCGAAGTCGGTCGCGCGTACGCGTGCGAGGCGCCCGGCGTAGAGGCCGACCTCCTCCGCCCAGTCGACCAGCCGGTCGTTGACCTCCTGGCCGAGCGCCTGGTCGTCCCGTATCGCGGGCGGACAGTACAGCTCGGGGACGCCGGTGCCCGCTCCGCCCGTCGTGTCCGGTGCCTTGCTGGTCGCCCTCCTGGCCGCGATGCGGGCCGCGGAGGTGCCGATCCCGGTCGGTCCGGTGGGCACGGCGGTGCGCGCCTGGTGGCGGACGGTTCCCGGCAGCGTCTTCGGAGCGGGCGGGCGGATTCCCTGGCTGTGGGTGAGGAGGGTGGCCGCGAGTCGCGCCACATGGTGGCGAGCCAGGGGTGCGGCCATCCGGGACAGCTGTGACACCGGTTCTGCTCTCCGTTCGCGCCGTCTACGTCAGGACGGGGTGTGGAAGACCTCGACGTTCTCCAGGACGCCCAGCGCGTCGGGCACGAGAACGGCCGCCGAGTAGTAGGTACTGACCAGGTAGGAGATCAGGGCCTGGTCGTTGATGCCCATGAACCGCACGTTGAGGCCCGGCTCGTACTCGTCGGGGATGCCTGTCTGGCGCAGGCCGACCACCCCTTCCTCCGCCTCCCCCAGGCGCATGGCGAGGATGGCGGAGGTGCCCGCGTCCGAGACGGGGATCTTGCCGCAGGGAAGGATCGGCACGCCGCGCCAGGCGGGCACCGGGTGGCCGGCGACATCCGCGCTGTCGAACGCCAGGCCCCGCTTGTTGCATTCGCGGCCGAGGGCGGCGATGGCACGCGGGTGCGCGAAGAACGCCTTGGTCCCGCGCCGCATGCTCAGCAGTTCGTCCATGTCGTCCGGCGTGGGCGGGCCGGAGTGGGTGGAGATGCGCTGGCTGTAGTCGGCGTTGTGCAGCAGTCCGAACTCGGGGTTGTTGACCAGCTCGGACTCCTGGCGTTCGCGCAGGGCCTCGATGGTCAGTCGCAGCTGCTGCTCGATCTGGTCCATCGGGTCGTTGTAGAGGTCGGCGACCCGGGTGTGCACCCGCAGAATCGTCTGGGCCACGCTCAGCTCGTACTCGCGGGGCCGGAGTTCGTAGTCGACGAAGGTCCCCGGGATCACCGGCTCACCGGTGTGGCCCGCGGCGAGTGCGATGTTCGCCTCGCCCTTCTTGTTCTGCGGGCGCCCCTTCTCCGCCTCGCGCTGCCGGACGTGGGCCCGCAACTGGTCGTCACGGTCGGCCACTTCCTCGTACGCGGCCCGGGGCAGGGCCAGCACCGTGCACGCCGTCATCGCGCGCGCCGTGAACTCCCACTCCCCCGGCTCCTCGGCCACCGCCTGTCCGCCGAAGAAGCCGCCGTCGGACAGCACACCGCGGCGGGTCTGCTCGCCGTAGTTTCCGGTGCCGACCTTCTCCACCTTGCCGTGCACGATCAGATAGACGTGGTCGACGGCCCCGCCCTGTTCGGCGATCACCTGGCCGGGGCCGTACTGCTGCCGGCGGCAGCGGTCGGCGAGCGCCCGCAGCGTCCTGTCGTCCTCGAAACCGCGCAGCAGCGGAAGTTCCCCGAGCTCTGCCGGGACGACCCGGACCGTGCTCCCCTCCTGGACGAAGGTGACCCGGCCGTCGCCGACCTCGTACACCAGGCGTCGGTTGACCCGGTACGCGCCGCCCTTGACCTCCACCCACGGCAGCGTGCGCAGCAGCCAGCGCGAGCTGGTGCCCTGCATCTGCGGGACGGTCTTGGTGGTGGTCGCCAGGTTCCGCGCAGCGGCGATCCCGAGGCTGAGCTGTGCCCGGCCGGTCGGCTGCTCGGGCTGCTGCGGGTCCACTGCGATCGACATCCTGGTCCCTTCCATGGGGGCGCACGCATCAAGAAGGAGCCCTCGGAATCACCCGATCGGGTGACGAGAAGCTCCTGTTCCGCAAGTGAACCAGCGGGTAGTGATGTTGGTCGAAACCGCTGGCGGCGCAGAGATCCTTTTGCGCCACCCACCTACTGCGCGCCGAGCGGTCCGTTGCCGTGCAGCACGCGGGAATCCGCAGCGCAAAGTGTCCGCTATGCTGCGCTAACTCATCTTTTGATCAAGCCGATACACGCGCAAGTCGAGTGGTTCAGCGCCACGAAGCCCGCCCGGCGAGGTGGCCGATAGTGCGCGGTCGAGCGCCCGTCGACCGTGCCTGTTTCTCAGCTCCAGGAGCCGGCACGCGGGGTGCCTGCGACCTGGCGGCGCTCTGGAAGGGCGGCGCATTCTAGTCGGCCAGCGGCCGTCACATCTCTGTCATTTCCCGCAGTCTTTGGCGCTCAGGATGGTGGCGCGCGGCGGCTCGGGCTGCTGGACGGCCCGCGATTCCCCTCGGGACGGCCCCCGCGGATCAGCCCTGCGGGGACAATTCCTGTCGGCGAAGGCCAGGTACCCTCAACGTGTTCGAGAACCAGCAGAACCAGCATCTGTCACGGCGCCGTCTGCTCGGACTGGCGGCCCTCAGTGGCGCCGCCGTCGCCGGCATGACCACGATCTCCGCCGCCCCGCGTGCCACGGCCGCCGACAAGCGGGCTCCGCGCGCCGACAGCGGCTCGTTCGTCCCGGCCGTGGTGATCGGTACGGGGTACGGCGCCGCGGTGTCCGCACTGCGGCTCGGCGAGGCCGGGATGCCGACGCTCATGCTCGAAATGGGCCAGCTGTGGAACACGCCCGCGGACGACGGCAACGTCTTCTGCGGAATGCTCAAGCCCGACCGCCGCTCCAGCTGGTTCAAGTCGCGCACCGAGGCCCCGCTGGGCTCGTTCCTGTGGCTGGACGTGATCAACCGGGACATCGACCCGTACGCGGGTGTGCTGGACAAGGTGCACTTCGACCAGATGTCGGTGTACGTGGGGCGGGGCGTCGGCGGCGGCTCGCTGGTCAACGGCGGCATGGCCGTCGTCCCGAAGCGCGCGTACTTCGAGGAAGTGCTGCCGCAGGTGGACGCCGCGCAGATGTACGAGCGGTACTTCCCGCGCGCCAACGCCGCGCTGAAGGTGAACCACATCGATCCGGCCTGGTTCGAGGAGACGGAGTGGTACAAGTTCGCGCGGGTCTCGCGCGAGCAGGCCGGCAAGGCGGGCCTGAACACCACCTTCGTCCCCAACGTCTACGACTTCGACCACATGCGGCGCGAGGCGACCGGTGAGGCGCCCAAGTCCGCGCTGGCGGGCGAGGTCATCTACGGCAACAACCACGGCAAGCAGAGCCTGGACAAGACCTATCTGGCCGCCGCACTCGGCACCGGAAAGGTCACCATCGAGACCCTGCACCGGGTCACCGCGATCCGGCAGCAGGCGGACGGCAGTTACGTGCTGTCCGTGGACCAGAGCGACGCCAACGGCACGGTCATCACCCACAAGGAGATCGCCTGCCGTCACCTGTTCCTCGGCGCCGGCAGCCTCGGTTCGACCGAGCTGCTGGTGCGGGCCCGGGACACCGGCGCGCTGCCCCACCTCAACGCCGAGGTCGGGGAGGGTTGGGGCCCCAACGGCAACATCATGACCGGACGGGCCAACCACGTGTGGAATCCCACAGGTGCCCACCAGTCGTCGATCCCCGCCCTGGGGATCGACGACTGGGACAACCCCGCCGCCCCGGTCTTCGCGGAGATCGCGCCGATGCCGGCCGGTCTGGAGACCTGGGTGAGCCTCTATCTGGCGATCACCAAGAACCCCGAGCGCGGCACCTTCGTCTACGACAAGGCCACCGACCGGGCGGTGCTGCGCTGGACCCGGGAGCAGAACGCGCCCGCGGTCGAGGCCGCGAAGTCGCTGTTCGACCGGATCAACAAGGCCAACACGACGATGTACCGCTACGACCTGTTCGGGCCGCAGCTGAAGAACTTCTCCGACGACTTCTGCTACCACCCGCTCGGCGGCTGCGTCCTGGGCAAGGCCACCGACGGGTACGGCCGGGTCGCGGGCTACCGCAACCTCTACGTCACCGACGGCGCGCTCATCCCGGGGTCGATCGGGGTCAACCCGTTCGTGACCATCACGGCTTTGGCCGAGCGGAACATCGAGCGGATCATCGCGGAGGACGTCAAGACCGCGCGCTAGGGCCTGTCGTCAAACTCCCGTCGTTCGCCCGAAGGGCGGGACGGTCTACGGATTTTCCGGTGGGTGGCGTGAGATCACAGAGGGGTGCGGCCAGTCGATCCGCATGCGGGTGGGCTCGCACAACCTCCGCCAGTCATCGTGAAAGGGAATCCATGGACTCCGCCCGACGGCCGATCCTCTTCGTCAGCCTTCCGGAGAGTG
Organism: Streptomyces yunnanensis; assembly: GCF_029011865.1. NCBI lineage: Bacteria > Bacillati > Actinomycetota > Actinomycetes > Kitasatosporales > Streptomycetaceae > Streptomyces > Streptomyces yunnanensis. Next base: position 9,786,176 of record NZ_CP095749.1, on the reverse strand, counting down.
GGCTGGCCAATCCGCTGCTCGTGCTCGCCGAGGAACTCTCCCGCCGGAACGTACCGGACCTGTGGTTCGCCACCGACGAGCCGCGACGCGAGGACGTGAAGGGGATTTCGGCGGGCTCCCCGGTGGAATTCGCCTCGCTGGGGGAGGTCGTCAGCGAGCTGTCGGCGGTGACGTGGGGCGACGAGGTCTACCGGGAAATCACGCAGTCGTCGCGGTTCAAGGCGCATCGGGCGGTGATCCGGCAGTCGTTCGTGCCGGCGGCGCAGGACGCGAAGTTCCGGAGGCTCGCGGCGATCGTCGACGAGGTCAAGCCGGCGTTGATGGTCATCGACTGCATCAGTGGCTTCGGCATCGAGTTGGCCATCGCCCGGCGGATTCCGTTCGTGCTGAGCGTGCCCTTCGCACCCAGCAACGTGCTGACGGCGTTCACTCCGTTCGGAAAGGGGTACACGCCGTGGGGCTTTCCCGTTCCGCACACCGGTCTGCCGCGTCGCATGACACTGGCCCAGCAGCTCAGGAACCAGTTGTTCAAGTGGCGGACCCTGGCGATGTTCCTCTCGCCGCAGATGGGCAAGGTGCTGGCGCAGGACGCCCAGCGGCGCAAGGAACACGGTCTGCCGTCGATCAGCCCGATGGCGCGGATCGAGAGCGCCGAGCTGGTGCTGTGCAATTCGATCGCCGAGCTGGACTATCCCGTTCGGGTGCCGCGGAAGATGCGGCTGGTCGGGACGATGGTGCCGCCGCTGCCGGAGGCTCCGGACGACGAGGAGCTGTCGGGCTGGTTGGACGCACAGTCGTCGGTGGTCTATGCGGGATTCGGAACGATCACCCGGCTGACGCGGGATCAGGTCAGTTCGATGGTGGAGGTGGCCCGGCGCCTCGACGGACGGCATCAGGTGTTGTGGAAGCTGCCGTCGGCACAGCAGCACCTGCTGCCGCCGAAGGAGACCCTGCCGGGGAATCTGCGGATCGAAAGCTGGGTGCCGTCTCAACTGGACGTGCTCGCGCACCCCAACGTGAAGGTGTTCTTCACGCATGCCGGCGGCAATGGCTACAACGAGGGCATGTACTTCGGGAAGCCGCTGGTGGTCCGGCCCTTGTGGGTCGACTGCTACGACCAGGCGGTGCGCGGCCAGGACTTCGGGATCAGCCTGACCCTCGACCGCCCGCGAGGCATGGACGTCAACGACGTGGTCGACAAGTTGACCCGCGTACTGGAGACCCCCTCCTTCCGCCGGAAGGCGGAGCGGCTCGGTGCGCTGCAGCGGGCGGCGGGCGGTCGGACGGCCGCCGCCGATCTGATCCTCGGGCTGCCGGCCCTGGCCGAGACATCGCGGTGAATGCGCCCGTGGGCGCGTATCGGACGTGTGGAAGTACGAGGAGGATGAGGTAGCGGATGTCGTTCAAATACCCTGTGTCCCGGCCCGCGTTGACCGGGCGGGAGCTAGAGTACCTGACCGCCACGGTCGAGGACGGGTGGATATCGTCGCAGGGGCCCATGGTCCGGCGTTTCGAGCGGGCCTTCGCCGATTACAACGCGTCCGCGCACGGCGTGGCCTGTTCGTCCGGGACGACCGCACTGACCTTGGCGCTTCGTGCCCTGGGGGTCGGACCGGGCGATGAGGTGATCGTCCCGGAGTTCACGATGGTGGCCTCCGCGTGGGCGGTGACGTACACCGGTGCGACGCCGGTCTTCGTCGACTGCGGGGACGACCTCAACATCGACGTCTCCCGCATCGAGGAGAAGATCACGTCGCGGACGAAGGTCGTCATGCCCGTCCACATCTACGGGCGGCGCTGCGACATGGACGCCATCATGGACCTCGCGTTCCAGTACAACCTGAAGGTCGTGGAGGACAGTGCCGAGGCGCACGGCGTCCGGCCGACCGGGGACATCGCCTGCTACTCGCTGTTCGCCAACAAGATCATCACGTCGGGCGAGGGGGGCATCTGCCTCACCGACGATCCCAAACTGGCGGACCAGATGGCGCATTTGCGGGCCATGGCCTTCACCAAGGACCACAGCTTCCTGCACAAGAAGGTGGCCTACAACTTCCGGATGACGGCCATGCAGGCCGCCGTCGCGCTGGCGCAGACCGAGCGGCTCGACGACATCCTCGAAATCCGGCGTGGCATCGAGCGGCGCTACGACGAGGGGCTGGCCGATGTCCCCGGGATCACGCTGATGCCACCGCGGGACGTGCTGTGGATGTACGACCTGCGGGCCGAACGCCGCGAGGAGCTGCGGGAGTTCCTCGCCGGTGAGTCGATCGAAACCCGGCTGTTCTTCAAGCCGATGAGCCGGCAGCCCATGTACTTCCATCCGGACTGGCCCTCGCTCAAGGCGAACGCCTTCGCCGAGGACGGGCTGTACCTGCCCACGCACACCGAACTCACGCCCGCGGAACAGGACTTCGTGATCGACCGGATCCGTGCGTTCTACGGCGCCAGCTGACGGACCGTTCGAGAGGGGATACCCACCCATGAAGCACACAGGCCCGGCCGTGCCGCGAACCTGCCCGGTCTCGGCCCAGGCAGCTCCGGCCGGCGACGTGACGGATCCGGCGGTGGTCGACTTTCCGCTGCGCCAGCCCGGCGTGCCGTTCCCACCGCCCGACTACGCCGACTACCGCAACCGGCCGGGGCTGGTCCTCACGCACCTGCCCGACGGCAAGCGGGTGTGGCTGGTCACCCGCCACGAGGACGTCCGCGCCGTACTGACCAACCCCAAGATCAGCTCCAACCCCGAGCACGAGGGATTCCCCAACGTCGGGGAGACCGCGGGAGTGCCCAAGCAGGATCAGATCCCGGGCTGGTTCGTGGGGATGGACTCCCCCGAGCACGATCGGTTCCGCAAGGCCCTGATCCCGGAGTTCACCGTACGGCGGGTACGCGCGATGCGGCCGGCGATCGAACGCACGGTGGAGGCGCGTCTGGACGAGATGCTGGCCGCGGGCAACACCGCGGACCTCGTTGCCGACTACGCGCTGCCCATCCCCTCCCTGGTGATCTCCGCACTGCTCGGAGTACCGCCCACGGACCGCGACTTCTTCGAGTCCAGGACCCGCGTGCTGGTCTCCCTCCGCGGCTCCACCGAAGAGCAGCGCATGACGGCCGGCAAGGAACTGCTGCGCTACATCAGCCGACTGATCTCCATCAAGGAGAAGTGGCCCGGCGACGACCTGGTGAGCCGTCTGCTGGCCAACGGCGCGATCGCCCCCCACGAGCTGTCGGGTGTGCTGATGCTGCTGCTCATCGCCGGCCACGAGACCACCGCCAACAACATCGCGCTCGGCGTGGTCACGCTGCTGACACACCCCCAGTGGATCCATGACGACCGGGCCGTGGAGGAGACACTGCGCTTCCACTCCGTCGCCGACTTGGTGTCCCTGCGGGTGGCGGTCGAGGACGTGGAGATCGCCGGTCAGCTCGTCAAGGCGGGCGAGGGCATCGTGCCGCTGGTCGCTGCGGCCAACCACGACGAGAGCGTCTTCGAATGCCCCCACCAGTTCGACCCCTCCCGGTCCGCACGCAGCCACGTGGCCTTCGGCTACGGCGTGCACCAGTGCCTGGGGCAGAACCTGGTGCGGGTCGAGATGGAGGTCGCCTACCGGAAGCTCTTCGAGCGTATCCCCAACCTCCAACTCGACGTTCCGGTGGACGGGTTGGGCATCAAGTACGACAGCGTGCTCTACGGGCTGCACGAGCTTCCGGTCCGCTGGTAGCCGCCGGGCCCCGCCGCCCGCCGGCGCGTGCCACCCGATCACCGGGCGGCCCACGTTCACCGCAGGAGAGACCAGGAGAGATATCGACATGCGAATCACCGTTGCCCGCGACCGCTGTGTGGGGGCGGGCCAGTGCGTGCTCAACGCGCCCGCGCTCTTCGACCAGGACGATGACGGACTCGTCACCCTCCTCGCCGATCCCGGCGCCGACCAGGAGTCCGCGGCCCGACTGGCGAGTGGCCTGTGCCCGTCCCGCGCGATCACCGTGCACGAGGGTTGAGGCCGGCCCCGGGCAGCAGCCCGGGGCCGGCCCCGACGTTGTCCCCAACTTTGACGAGAGTGCTTGAGATCCGGGAGTGATGGTGCCCGTCCACGCAGATGATTACGTGATCCAGCCGCCCGCCGACACGGCGGAGCTACTGGGCGGCTACACGCTGCCCGAGGTCTTCGAGGCCGCCGTGGGATCCGCTCCCGACTCCCCGGCCTTGGTCGACGGGGACCGCTCGTGGACCTGGGCGCAGTGGCGGGCGGACGTCGACGCGCTGGCCCGCGGCCTACAGGAGTCCGGGGTCTCGCCCGGCGAGGTCGTCGCGGTACAACTCCCGAACTGCTGGGAGCTGCAGACGCTGCATCTGGCCGTCGCGGCCGTCGGTGCGGTGCTGCTGCCCGTCCACCAGGGCACGACGGTCCCGGAGCTCCAGGCGCTGCTGGCCCGGGCGGAACCCGTCCTGCTCGTCCTGTCGGCCGCCGGGAGCGGGGGTGCGACGACGACGCGTTCGCTCGGGGAGGGCGTCCCGTCACTGCGCGGTGTGCTGCTGACCGGCGCGTCGGAGGCGGAGTGCCAGGCAGCGGGTGCCGGGTCGCTGGACGGGCTGCTGGCGGCCTGGGCGGGCGACCGGCCCCGGCCGGTGGACGTCACCCCCGACCTGCCGCTCGTCCTGATCCCCTCGTCCGGCACGGTCTCCGCGCGGCCCAAGCTCTGTGTGCACAGCCACGACGGTCTGCTGTCGAACACCGCAGCCGTCGTCGCCGAGGACGCCGACGCCTTTTCCGGTACGGTCCTCACGGCCTGCCCGATGACCCATCTGTTCGGTCTCCAGGCCGTGCACGCGGCGCTGCTCGCCACCTGCGGACAGGTGCTGCTCACCCGGTGGGACGTGGAGCGCTTCCTGGAGCTGGCACGGGAGCACGCGCCCCGCGTCGTCTTCGCCGTGCCCGCGCAACTGCAGGATGTCCTCGCGCGGCTCGCCAGGGCGGACGGGCCGACGGGCTTCGCGCCGCACCAGGTGCGTACGGCGGGGGCCGCCCTCGCGCCCGCGCTCGCCGCCCGGGTACGCGCCGTCCTCGACTGCGAACTGGTCGTGGTATGGGGCATGTCCGAGATCGGCACCGGCTCCCGTACCCGGGCCCAGGACCCCGACGGCAGCGTGGGCCGGCCGATCCCCGGCGTGGACCTCCGGGTCGTCGACGAGCACGGCGAGGTGTGCGCGGCGGGCGAGACGGGTGAACTCCACTACCGGGGGCCCGGACTGTTCCGCGGCTATTTCCGCGAGCCGGAACTGACCCGCTCGGCCCTCACCGAGGACGGCTGGCTGCGCACCGGCGATCTCGCGGCCGTCGGCGCGGACGGAGTGGTGGTACTCCACGGCCGGGCGGCCGACCTGATCAACAGCGGCGGCCGGAAGTTCAGCGCCGGCGAGGTCGAGGGACTGCTCGCGGGTCTCGCGGGACTGGGCCCGCTGGCCGTGGCCGGCGCACCGGACGACCGGCTCGGGGAGTTCCCGTGCCTGGTCGTGACCGACCGCGCGGACCGCACGATCGGCCTGAGCGAAGTGACCGCGTTCCTGCACCGGCTGGGCCTCGCCGACCACAAGATCCCCCTCGAACTGGTCTCCGTGCCCGAGCTTCCCCTCTCCCCCGCCGGGAAGCTCGACCGTCGGGCGCTCGACCGGCTGCTCGCCGGCCTCGGGACGGTGTCCGTGCCGGCTCGGCTCGGCGCGCTCCCGCCGTACACGGTCGAGGAGGCGCTGGAACTCGTACGCGACTGCGTCGGTCGGTTGCTCGGGAGCGACGGCGTGTCCGTCTCCTTCTCCCCGGAGGCCGACTTCCGTCAGCTCGGCCTCGATTCCATCCGCGCGATGCGGCTGCGGAATCTGCTGCGGGAGGAGACCGGGCTGCCGCTCCCGACCACGTTGGCTTTCGACTTCCCCACCCCGCGGGCCGTCGCGCGCCTCCTGGCCGAGCAGGAGCAGGCATCCCCGGAGGAGCCGTTGCGGACCCCGGCGGACGACGCCGATCCGGTGGCCATCATCGGCATGGCCTGCCGGCTGCCGGGCGGGGCCGGCTCCCCCGAGGCCCTGTGGGAGCTGCTCGCCGAGGGGACCGACGCCATGTCCCCCTTCCCCGAGGACCGCGGCTGGGACCTGGACCGGCTCTTCGACGACGATCCCGACCGGCCGGGTACCTGCTACGCCCGCGAAGGCGGATTCCTGCACGACGCGGGCGACTTCGACGCCGGCTTCTTCGGCCTGTCCGACCGGGAGGCGGCGGCGATCGATCCGCAGCAGCGCCTGCTGCTGGAGACTGCCTGGGAGACCGTCGAGCGTGCCGGTATCGCCCCGGAGTCACTGCGGGGAAGCCGTACGGGCGTGTTCGCGGGCGCGATGGACCGCGGCTACGGTGCCATCGCGTCCGCCACGCCCAGCCCATGGGAGAGCATGCTCACCACCGGGGCCGCCGGTAGCGCGATCTCGGGGCGCATCGCCTACACCTACGGGTTCGAAGGCCCCGCGATAACGGTCGACACCGCCTCGTCGTCCTCCCTCGTCGCCCTGCACCTGGCCTGCCGGTCCCTGCGGTCGGGCGAGACCGACCTGGCGCTGGCCGGCGGCGTCACCGTCATGGCGACCCCGACGCCCTTCGCGCACTTCGCCCGGCTGCGCGCGCTCTCCCCCGACTCCCGCTCCAAGGCGTACGCCGACGCCGCGAACGGGTCCGCGTGGTCGGAGGGCGCGGGGTTGCTGCTGCTGGAGCGGCTGAGCGACGCCCGGCGCAACGGACACCGTGTCCTGGCGCTCGTACGGGGCTCGGCCGTGAATCAGGACGGCGCCTCCAACGGGCTCACCGCCCCGAGCGGGCCCGCGCAGCAGCGCGTCATCCGTCAGGCCCTGGCCGACGCCGGACTGACACCGCAGGACGTGGACGCCCTGGAAGGGCACGGCACCGGCACTCCTCTAGGCGACCCCATCGAGGCCCAGGCCCTGCTGGCCACGTACGGCCAACAGCGGCCCGGGGACCGGCCGTTGTGGCTGGGGTCGGTGAAGTCGAACGTCGGGCACACGCAGGCCGCCGCCGGAGTCGTCGGGGTCATCAAGACCGTGCTCGCGCTGGACCACGGCGTCCTGCCACGGACGCTGCACGTGGACACCCCCTCGGCCAAGGTGGACTGGTCCGCCGGTTCGGTGCGGCTGCTGACCGAGGCCCGGCCCTGGCCGCGGGAGAGCGGACGCACGCGCCGGGCGGGGGTGTCCTCGTTCGGGCTCACCGGGACCAATGCGCACGTGATCCTGGAGGAGGCACCGGGGGAGATCGCGCAGGAGGCACGGGGTGCGTCGGGGCCGACGCGGGTCCCGGAGCCGGCCGACGACCCGGCCGTGCCCTGGGTGCTGTCCGCCCGGAGCCGGGTGGCGCTGCGCACACAGGCGCGGCGCCTGGCCGAGCACATGGCGGCCCACCCGGAGCTGCGTGCCCAGGATGTCGCCCACGCCCTGACCACCACCCGCAGCCTGCACCGGCACCGGGCCGTCGTCACCGGTTCCGACCGGGACCAACTGCTCGCTGCGACAGCGGAATTCGGGCGTGGTGAGCGCGCCGCCGGCGTCGTCCCGCACGATGCCGCACCGGGCGGGCTGGCCTTCGCCTTCCCCGGGCAGGGCAACCAGCGCCCCGGCATGGGACGGGCGGCGGCCGCGGCGTTCCCCGCCTTCGGGCAGGCGCTGCGCGAGGTGTGCGACACCATGGATCCCCTGCTGGCGCGGCCACTGACCTCGGTGATGTGGGCGGCTCCCGACTCCGACGAGGCGGCCCTTCTCGACGACATCACCTACACCACGCCCGCGCTCTTCGCCATCCAGGTGGCCCTGTACCGGCTGTTCGAGTCCTGGGGTGTGGTCCCCGCTCACCTGGTGGGTCACTCGGCCGGCGAGATCTCCGCCGCCCATGTCGCCGGTGTGCTCTCCCTTCAGGACGCGTGCGCCCTGGTGGCGGCCCGCGGCAGGCTCATGGGCACGCTGCCGTCCGGTGGTGCGACGGTGGCGATACGCATCACGGAGGACGAAGTGCTGCCGTGGCTGGCGGAGTCGCGGGACCGGGTATCGATCGCCGCCGTCAACGGGCCGAACTCCGTGGTGCTCTCGGGCGCCGAGGCCCCGCTCGTGGCGCTCACCGACCGGCTCCGCGCCGCAGGTCACAAGACCCGGCGGATCGGGGTGCCCGTCGCGGCCCATTCACCGCTGATGGATCCGATGCTGGAGGAGTTCCGCGCGGTCGCCCGCGCGCTGTCCTATGCCGCGCCCACCGTGCCGCTCGTCTCCACCGTCACCGGCCGCCCCTTGACCGACGAGGAGGCACAGGACCCGGACCACTGGGTGCGGCACGTGCGGCAGTCCGTACGTTTCAAGGACGCGATCGACCGGCTCCGGGACGAGCGCGTCACCGGGTTCCTGGAGCTGGGTGTCGACCCGGTGCTCACGCCGATGATCGACGAGTGCATGGAGTCGGCCGCCCCGCAGCCCGGGACCGCCGTGATGCCGAGTCTGCAGGCCGCGGTGCCGGATCGGCCTGCCCTGCTCACCGCGGTCGCCCGGGTGCACGCCCATGGCGTCCCCGTCGACTGGGACGCGGTGCTGCCCGGGGCCCGGCCCGCGCCGCTGCCGACGTACGCGTTCCAGCGGCGGCGGTTCTGGCTGGCGCCGACTCCGGGGGGAACGGCGGGCCCGTCCGCCGACTGGGGCGTCGCGGATGCCACCGGCTTCGGGGGTGCCCCGGTCGGCGCGGACGGGGCGGCCGCCGGTGAGGAACCGCCGGGGCTGGACGCCCGCCTTTCCGGCCTCGACGAGGCCGAGCAGAACGCACTCGTACTGGCCCTGGTCCTCGACGAGACCTCGGCCGTGCTCGGCGGCCAGGAGACGCGCGGCGAGGAGGGCAGCCGTACCTTCAAGGAGATGGGCATCAACTCGGTGAACGCGGTCGAGCTGCGCAACCGCCTCATCGCGGCCACGGACCTGCGGCTGCCCGCCACCCTCGTGTACGACTTCCCCACCCCGAAAGCGGTGGTCCGACTCGTACGTGAGCGCAGCACGGCGCGGCCCGCCCCCCTGCGCGATGTGGAGTCGGTCGTGGCCGAGTTGGAGGCCCTGCTCACCACCGGCGCGGAGGTCTCGGAGGAGACGGTGGCGCGGTTGAAGGCGGTGGCGGCCGCGACGACGGGGACCGGCGAGGGTACGGGCGCCGGTCGCGACGGGGCACTGGACCTGACATCGGCCAGCGACGAGGAGCTCTTCCAGCTGATGGACGCGGAGAGTTGACGGCCGGGTCGGGTGGGTGCGGGTCCGCTCCGGAGATCCCGCACCCGCCCGTCGGCTGAATCCGGCATCCACGGCGTGCGCCGGCCCCCTGCCAACGGGGGCCGGCGCACTGTGCTGAAACTAGAAAATTCCGCATCATTTCAGGCCGTAAGTTCCTGTCATGGACTCCAATTCCTCGGCGGCGGTGCAAGCCGCCCGCCACATCGCCTTATCGTTCGTGGCCGCCGTGTCGGCGGTGGGACTCACCGCCCCTCTCGCCGCGGCCCAGCCCCGCACCGCGCCCGCCGGAGCGCCGGCCCGGCACGCGCCGCAGGCATCGGTTGCCGCACACGGCATTCCGTTCACCGACGCCAAGGTCACCCAGCAGACGGACGGCTCGTTCACCGTGGCCTGGAAGGCGCCCGCGGTCGGTTCGGTCACCGTCTACGTCGGCGACAGAGCCGTGGCCCATGGCGGGCCCGAGGCCAGCGTCACCGTACGCGGACTGCCCGCCGCCGACCGGCAGTGGTTCCGCCTCGTTCCCGACCAGGGAGACCCGCTCACCCTCGCCGACCGCTCACTGCACCTTGAGAGTGCGCCCAACTTCCGCGACGCGGGCGGCTACCGCACCACCGACGGCCGGTGGGTGAAGATGGGTGTGCTGTACCGCTCCAACGGCCTGCACGGCCTCTCCGACGCCGACCTGGCCAAGCTCCAGCGTCTGGGCATCCGTACGGACGTCGACCTGCGCATGCCGGGCGAGCGCGCCGAGGGCCCGGACCGCGTACCCGCGGGCGCGCGCTACATCGCCGCCGATGTCCTGGGCGAGGACCTCAAGGGTGACCTGCCCCCGACAGCCGCGGCATCCGAGCGGATGATGACCGACACCTACCGGTGGCTCGTCTCCAAACCCTCCGCGCTCGACGCCTACCGATCGCTGTTCCTTCTCGCCGGCTCCTCCGGCTTCTCCCCGCTGGTCTACCACTGCGAGGGCGGCAAGGACCGTACGGGCTGGGGCAACGCCGCCCTGCTCACGGCCCTGGGTGTGGACCGCGACACGGTCATGCGGGACTACCTGGCCACCAACGACTACCTCGCGGAGCGGAACGCCGCCACCCTCGCCGAGCAGACCCCGGAGATGGCCGCCCGCCTCAAGCCGGTCCTGGACGCCAGGGCCACGTACCTGAACACGGCCTTCGACGAGGTCACGGCCCGCTTCGGCTCCTTCGACGCGTATCTGCGCGACGGGCTGGGCCTGAACAAGCAGGATCTGGAGCGGCTGCGGGAGACACTGCTCGTCGACTGACCGGCCGGCTGTCGCCCGGCCGTCCGGCCCACAGCCCGAGAGTCCCGCACGGACTGCACAACACGACGCCCCTCCCGGCGCACTGCCGGGAGGGGCGTCGTGTGTGGTTCCCGCGGTTCAGGACAGGCCGATCTCGTTGTCCAGGAGGTCGAAGACCTCCTCGTCGGAGGCCGACTCGAAGTCGAAGTCCTGATCGGACCGGGAGTCGTCCCGCCCGGCTGCCGCGGGGGTCTCCCGCAGGGCGTCCCACTTCGCCCGGAGGACCTCCAGGCGACCCGCTATCTGCTCGTGGACCTCCTCCGTGACGTCGAGCCCGCCGAAGGTCTTCTCCAGCCGTTCGAGCTCACCCAGGAGCTCCTCCGGGCCGGAGGCCGGCTCGGGGGCGATCCGGGCGTGGAGGTGGTCGACCAGCTCCGCCGGCGTCGGGTAGTCGAAGAGCAGGGTCGCCGGCAGGCGGATTCCGGTGAGGGCGCTCAGGCCGTTGCGGAGTTCGACCGCGGTCAGCGAGTCGAAGCCGATGTCCAGGAAGGCGCGGTCCGGGTCGATCTCCGTGCCCCTGGCGTGCCCGAGGACCGTCGCGACCTGGCCGCCCACGGCGTCCAGTACGACCTCGCGCCCCTCTGCCGCGGACAGGCCGGTCAGCCGCCGCGCGAAGGCAGCTGCCGCGTCGCCGTCCGTCGCGGCCGTGGTCACGGCCGCGCGCCGGCCCGGGGTACGGATCAGGCCGCGCAGCAGTGCCTGGGGCTCGCCCTGTGCGCGGAGCGCGGCGCGGTCCAAGCGGACGGGGAGCGTGGTGGGCTCGGCCGTCCCGAGCGCGGTGTCGAAGAGCGCCAGACCCTCCTCGACGGACAGCGGCGGCATCCCCTGACGAGCCATACGCTGCACGTCGGCGTCGGTGAGGGCACCGGTCATCCCGCTGTCCTGGGACCACGGACCCCACGCCAACGACACCGCAGGCAGACCCGCCGCACGACGATGAACCGCCAACGCGTCCAAGAACGCGTTGCCCGCCGCATAGTTCCCCTGACCGGGGCTACCGACAGTGCCCGCCACGGACGAGAACACCACGAACGCGTCCAGGTCCAGATGCCTGGTCGCCTCGTGCAGATGCCACGCCGCATCCACCTTCGGACGCAACACCGCAGCCAACCGCTCCGCGGTCAACGACTCCACCACACCGTCGTCCAGGACACCGGCCGTATGCACCACCGCTGAGGGTGCATGACGGACCATCAGGTCAGTCACTGCCGCGGCGTCCGACACATCGCACGCCTCGACAACCGCCTCCGCGCCATGCCGCGCGAGTTCGGCGACGAAGTCACCGACACCTTCGGCGGCCGGCCCACGGCGACTGACCAACAACAGACTCCGCACCCCGTGCACAGCCACCAGATGCCGCGCAACGATGCGCCCCAGGCCGCCGGTACCACCCGTGATCAGAACCGTCCCGGACGGATCCCATGGGACCCCGGCTGCGGGTTCGGCCGGCCGTTCCACCCGGGCCAGCCGTGCGGCGAGGACCTGCTCGCCGCGCACCAGCAGCTGCGGCTCGTCCGAGGCCAACGCCTTGGGAACGAGGGTCACTTCGGCGTTGTCCGCCACGTCCACGAGGCCGAAGCGTCCGGGGTTCTCCGACTGCGCCGACCGCACCAGACCCCACACCGCCGCGCCCGCGAGATCCGCGCCGGACACCGCGCCGCGCGTCACGAACACCAGGCGCGAGGAGGCGAACCGCTCCTCCGCCAGCCACGACTGGATCATCTCCAGCGCCCCGGCTGCCGCGGCATGGACGGACTCCACGGTGCTGTCGGAGTGGGTCCCGGTCGTCGGCGGAACGAGCAGCAGGTCGGGGGCGTCGGCCTTGGCGATCTCGTCGAGATCCGTGTGGGTCCGGAGCGAGAGCGCGTCGAGGATGCCTTCGGCGTCCTTGCCGAGCATGGCGAGGGAACTCGTCGGCTCGGCCGTGAGGTGGCCATCGGTCCAGTCGACCTTGAAGAGGGAATCGCCGCCGCTCTGCAGCTGCCCGGCGGTGATCGGACGCGCGGTCAGGGCTCCTACCGAAGCCACCGGAGCGCCCGTCGTGTCCGCGATCGCGATCGACGTGCCGTGCGCGGTGGCGCGGATGCGGACCCTCACCCGGGAGGCACCGGACGCGTGCAGGGACACCCCGCTCCACGAGAAGGGGACACCCCGCTCCTCCGCTCCTGCGCCGTCCAGCAGCGCCGCGTGCAGCGCCGCATCGAAGAGCGCCGGGTGCAGGCCGTAGGCGCCGCCGTCGGTGCCCTCCGGAAGTCCGACCTCCGCATAGACGTCGTCGCCCGACTTCCAGGCTGCCCGCAGTCCCCGGAACACCGGGCCGTAGGCGAACCCGGCATCGGCGAACTGCTCGTAGCAGCCCGTCAGGTCAAGCGGCTCGGAGCCCTGCGGGGGCCACATCCGGGCATCGAACGCCGGCGCCTCGGCGGCCGGGGCCAGGACACCGTCGGCATGCAGGGTCCACGGCTCCGCTCCCGCACGTCCGTGCACCGACACCGGCCGGCGACCCCCGTCATCGGGCTCGCCCACCCGCACCTGCACCTGGACCGCGCCGTCCGCCGCAGGCAGCACCAGCGGGGCAGCGAGCGTCAGCTCCTCCACCGCACCGCAGTCCACCCCGTGGGCCGCCCGCAGCGCCAGTTCCACCAGCGCCGTGCCGGGCACCAGCACGGACCCCATCACCACATGATCCGCCAGCCACGGATGCGCGGAGACCGAGAGTCGGCCGGTGAACAACACCCCGTCCGAGCCGGCCAGTTCGACGGCCGCACCGAGCAGCGGATGCTCCGCGGAATCCAGGCCCGCGAACCGCACATCACCCGAGCGCGCCACCCGGCCCGACGGCCAGTACCGCTCGTGCTGGAACGCGTACGTCGGCAGATCCACCCACCGCGCACCCGTACCGGCGAAGACGGCGGACCAGTCGACGGGTACGCCGCAGGCATGCAGTCGCGCCACGGCCGTGAGGAGTGCCGGTGCCTCCGGCCGGTCCTTGCGCAGTACCGGGGTCAGTACCGAATCGTCCGCGGCGGACTCCGCTGCGAGCGCGGCGAGGGCGCCGTCCGGGCCGAGCTCCAGGTACGCCGAGACGCCCTGGGCTTCCAGCGCGCCGACCCCGTCGGCGAACCGCACTGCTTCACGGACATGACTCACCCAGTACCCGGCGGAACACAGCTGTTCCTCCGCGGCGGGCTCGCCGGTGACGTTCGAGATCACGGGGATGCGCGGCGCGTGGTACGTCATGCGGTCGGCGACGGCGCGGAAGTCGGCCAGCATCGGTTCCATGAGCGGTGAGTGGAAGGCGTGCGAGACCCGCAGCCTGGTGGTCTTGCGGCCCTCCCCCTCGAAGTGCGTCGCGATGGCGAGCACCGCGTCCTCGGCGCCGGAGACCACCACCGACGTCGGGCCGTTGATCGCCGCGATCGACACCTCCTCCGTCAGGTGCGGCAGGACCTCCTGCTCCGTGGCCCGGACGGCCACCATCGCGCCACCGGCCGGCAGCGCCTGCATCAGCCGGCCCCGGGCCGCCACCAGCGCACACGCATCCGGCAGGGAGAAGACCCCCGCGACGTGCGCCACGGCGATTTCCCCGACGGAGTGCCCCAGCAGCTGGGCCGGGCGCACGCCCCACGACTCCAGCAGGCGGTACAGCGCCACCTCGATCGCGAACAAGCCTGCCTGGGCGTAGGCCGTCTGGTTCAGCGCTTCCGCGTCCTCGCCCCACACCACGTCCCGCAGGGGGCGGTCCAGATGCTCGTCCAGTGCGCCGCAGACCGCGTCGAACGCCTCCGCGAAGACCGGATGGCGGCCGTACAACTCACGCCCCATGCCGAGGCGTTGGGACCCCTGACCCGAGAACAAGAAGGCCAGCTTGCCCGTGCCGGCACGGTCCTGCGCCACCACGGCCGCCTCGCTGCGGCCCTCGGCCAGGGCGGACAACGAGCGCAGCAGGCCCTTCCGGTCCTCGGCCAGTATCACCGCGCGGTGCTGGAAGGCCGAGCGGCCCGTCGCCAGCGCGTAGGCGACATCCGTGGCCCGCAGCTCCGGTTCGCCGTCGGCCAGCCGGGACAGCAGTCGTGCCGCCTGGGCCCGCAGCGCCGGCTCGCTCCGACCCGACAGCAGCACCGGAACCGGCGTGCCGGTCGATGCGTCGGCGGCCTCCTCCGGCTCGGGGACGGCGGCGACCGGTTCGGGCTGTTCCAGGATCACATGCGCGTTCGTGCCACTGATGCCGAAGGAGGAGACGCCCGCACGGCGTGGCCCGTCCCCCTGCCGCCACTCCACCGCGGACGTCAGCAGTGCGACGGCACCGGCGTCCCAATCCACATGCGACGACGGTTCATCCACATGCAGCGTCCGCGGAAGCACACCATGACGCATCGCCAACACCATCTTGATCACTCCCGCGACACCCGAAGCCGCCTGCGCATGACCGATGTTCGACTTGACCGAGCCCAACAACAGCGGCCGATCAGCCGACCGCCCCTGACCGTAGGTGGCCAACAGCGCCTGCGCCTCGATCGGGTCGCCCAACGTCGTACCCGTACCGTGCGCCTCCACCGCATCCACCTCCGCGGCAGACAGACCCGCACTCGCCAACGCCTGTCGAATGACCCGCTGCTGCGACGGACCGTTCGGCGCCGTCAACCCGTTCGACGCGCCGTCCTGATTCACCGCGCTGCCCCGCACCGTCGCCAGAATCCGGTGTCCGTTGCGGCGCGCGTCGGACAGGCGCTCCAGCACCAGGATTCCGACGCCCTCACCCCAGCCGACCCCGTCGGCCCCATCGGCGAACGCCTTGCAGCGACCATCCTGGGAGAGCCCGCCCTGGCGGGAGAACTCCACGAACGTCGCCGGGGTCGACATCACCGTCACACCGCCCGCGAGCGCCAGCGAGCACTCGCCCTGGCGCAGCGACTGCGCGGCCAGGTGCAGGGCCACCAGCGACGACGAGCACGCCGTGTCCACCGTGATGGCGGGGCCTTCGAAGCCGAACGTGTAGGACACCCGGCCGGAGGCGACACTGCCCGCGCTGCCGCTGCCCTGGTAGCCCTCGAACTCGCGGCCGGACAGCAGCGTCGAGTAGTCGTGGTACATCACGCCGGCGAAGACTCCGGTACGGCTGCCGCGCAGGGTGGCCGGGTCCATACCGGCGCGCTCCAGCGCCTCCCAGGTCGTCTCCAGCAGCAGCCGCTGCTGGGCGTCGGTGGTCAGGGCCTCTCGGGGGCTCATCCCGAAGAACTCGGGGTCGAACTCCGCGGCCCGGTGGAGGAAGCCACCGGAGCGGGTGGCGATGGCGCCCTCGCGGTCGGGGTCGTAGGTGTCGTCGATCTCCCAACCGCGGTCGGTGGGGAAGTCGGACACCGCGTCCACGCCCTCGGACACCAGCCGCCACAGGTCCTCGGGCGAGGCGACGCCGCCGGGGAAGCGGCAGCTCATGCCGACGATCACCACGGGGTCGTCCGTCAGGGACGGGAGGGCGGACACCGGGAGCGGCGTCTCGGTCTCCGCGCCGAACAGCTCGTCCAGGAGGTGGCCGGCCAGGGCGTCGGCCGTCGGATAGTCGAACACGGCCGTCGCCGGGAGCCGCAGTCCGGTGGTCCTGCCCAGCAGGTTGCGGAGTTCGATGGCGGTCAGGGAGTCGAAGCCGAGGTCCTGGAAGGCCCGGTCCGGGTCGACCGTCTCAGGGCTCGCGTGGCCCAGGACCGTCGCGATCTGGGCACGTACGACATCGAGCAGTGCCTCGCGCCGCTCCGCCGCGGACAGCCCGGTCAGGCGCTGCGCGATGTCGGATGCCTCGACGGCGCCGGATCGGCGGGTCCGCGTACGGATCAGGCCGCGCAGCAGTGCCTGCGGCTCGCCCTGCGCGCGGAGCGCCGCGAGGTCCAGGCGGACGGGCAACGGTGCGGGCTCGGTGGTACCGAGCGCGGCGTCGAAGAGCGCCAGTCCCTCCTCGACGGACAGCGGCGGCATGCCCTGACGGGCGATCCGCTGCACGTCCGCATCGGTCAGCGCACCGGTCATCCCGCTGTCCTGGGACCACGGGCCCCACGCCAACGACACCGCGGGCAGACCCGCCGCACGACGATGCCGCGCCAACGCGTCCAAGAACGCGTTGCCCGCCGCGTAGTTCCCCTGACCGGAACTGCCGAACGCCCCCGCCACGGACGAGAACACCACGAACGCGTCCAGGTCCAGATGCCTGGTCGCCTCGTGCAGATGCCACGCCGCATCCACCTTCGGACGCAGCACCGCAGCCAACCGCTCCGCGGTCAACGACTCCACCACACCGTCGTCCAGCACACCGGCCGTATGCACCACCGCACCGATCCGATACCGCGCCAGCAGATCAGCCACCGCCGCCGGGTCCGACACATCGCACGCCTCGACGGCCACTTCGGCGTCGCCGCCGCGGAGCTCGGCCACGAGCTCCGCGGCCCCCTCGGCAGCCTGGCCGCTCCGACTGACCAGCAGCAGACTCCGCAGCCCATGCGCGGCCACCAGATGCCGCGCGACAGCGCGCCCCAGGCCACCGGTGCCACCAGTGATCAGAACCGTGCCGGAGGTGTCCCAGGTCATCGTGTGCTCGGACTGGGTCCGGGCCAGTCGCGGTGCCAGCACTTCGCCGCCCCGCACCAGCAGTTCGGGCTCGTCGGTCGCGAGCCCTTGCGCCAGCACGGTCACATCGGCGTCGTCGTCCAGGTCCACCAGGCCGAAGCGGCCGGGGTTCTCCGACTGCGCCGACCGCACCAGGCCCTGGACGGCGCCGGCCGCGAGATCCGCACCGGACACCGCGCCACGCGTCACGAACACCAGGCGCGAGGAGGCGAACCGCTCCTCGGCCAGCCAGGACTGGACCAGATCCAAGGCCCAGGCGGCCGTGCGATGCACGGACTCCACCACGTCGCCGCCGTCGGCGGGCGGTGCGACCAGGACCGTCCCGGGCACGGTCGCTCCCGCCAGGGTCTCCAGCTCCCCGAGGTCCGACAGTGGCTCGCCGTCCGGAGCGGTGCCGAGCTCGACGCGTTCGTCAGTGAGCGGGACGGGCGCCCAGTCGACCTTGAAGAGGGCGTCCCGGCCGGCGGCCTGCACCTGCCCGGCCGAGAGCGGACGCACCACCAGCGACTCCACGGAGGCCACCGGCGCGCCGGAGGTGTCCGCCATCGCGACCGACATCCCGTTGGCCGTGCCACGGATCCGGACACGGAGGTGGGAGGCTCCGGAGGCGTGCAGGCAGACTCCGGTCCACGCGAAGGGGACTCCGCCCGCTTCCACGCCGCCCGACGCCGCCGCGTGCAGAGCGGCGTCGAAGAGTGCGGGGTGCAGTCCGTAGGCGCGGCCCTCCGTGCCTTCCGGAAGGCTCACGTCGGCGTAGACCTCCTCGCCGCGCTTCCACGCCGCACGCAGGCCCCGGAACACCGGTCCGTACGTGAGCCCGGCATCGGCGAGTGTGCCGTAGCAGTCCGCCACGTCCACCGGCTCCGCGCCCTTGGGGGGCCATTCCGCGAGGTCGAAGGCGACCGCTTCGGCCCCGGAGGTCACCACGCCGCTGGCGTGCAGTGTCCAGGGGCCCTCGCCCTCACGCGCATGTACCGACGCCGACCGGCGGCCCGAACCATCCGGTTCGCCCAGCCACACCTGTACCTGTACGCCGCTGCCCGATGCGGGCAGCACCAGCGGCGCGGCCAACGTCAGTTCCTCCAGCAGGTCACAGCCGACCTCGTCGGCTGCCCGCAGCACCAGTTCCACCAGCGCCGTGCCGGGCACCAGCACGGACCCCAGCACCACGTGATCCGCCAGCCACGGATGCGCGGAGAGCGACAGCCGACCGGTGAACAACAGCCCTCCCGAGCCGGCCAGTTGCACCGCCGCGCCGAGCAGCGGATGCTCCGCGGAATCCAGGCCCGCGAACCGCACATCTCCCGAGCGCGCCACCCGACCCGACGGCCAGAACCGCTCGTGCTGGAACGCGTACGTCGGCAGATCGACCCACCGCGCACCCGTACCGGCGTACAGCGCCGCCCAGTCCACGCTGGCGCCCCGGACGTACAGCTGCGCCAGGGCGCCCAGCAGTCCCGTCTCCTCCGGCCGGCCCTTGCGCAGTGCGGGAGCGAGCTCGGCGTCGTCCGGTAACGACTCCTGTGCCATCGCCGACAGCACGCCGTCCGGGCCGAGTTCGAGGAAGCGCGTCACCCCCTCTGCGTGCAGAGCCGCCACCCCGTCCGCGAAGCGCACCGCTTCGCGGACGTGCCGGACCCAGTAGTCGGCCTGGCCGAGCTGTTCGGGCTCGGCGATCCGGCCCGTCAGGTTCGAGACGACGGGGATCGTCGGCGTGCCGATGGACAGCCGTGCCACCACCGCGCGAAAGTCGGCCAGCATCGGTTCCATGAGCGGTGAGTGGAAGGCGTGCGAGACCCGCAGCCTGGTGGTCTTGCGGCCCTCCCCCTCGAAGTGCGCCGCGATCGAGCGGACCGTCTCCTCGGCGCCGGAGACCACCACCGACGTCGGGCCGTTGATCGCCGCGATCGACACCGTCTCCGTCAGGTGCGGCAGGACCTCCTGCTCCGTCGCCCTGACGGCCACCATCGCGCCACCGGCCGGCAGCGCCTGCATCAGCCGGCCCCGGGCCGCCACCAGCGCACACGCATCCGGCAGGGAGAAGACGCCCGCCACGTGCGCCGCGGCGACTTCACCGATCGAATGCCCCGTCACGAAGTCGGCGCGAGCGCCCCACGACTCCGCCAACCGGTACAGCGCCACCTCGATCGCGAACAACCCGGCCTGGGCGTAGGCCGTCTGGTTCAACAGCTCCGCGTCCTCGCCCCACACCACATCCCGCAGGGGGCGCTCCAGATGCTCGTCCAACGCGGCACACACCGCATCGAACGCCTCCGCGAAGACCGGGTGACGAGCATGCAGCTCACGGCCCATTCCCAGGCGTTGCGAACCCTGGCCCGAGAACAGGAAGGCCGTCTTCCCCCCGCCGGAGGTGCCCTCCGCCAGACCTGCGTCGGCCTCGCCCACGGCGAGTGCGGACAGGGCGAGCACCAGCGCCTCGCGGTCCTGTCCCCACACCACGGCGCGATGGGGGAAGCTCGTCCGTCCGGTCACCAGCGAGTGGCCGATGTCCCGTGCGGACCGCGCATCACGGCCGGCGACGAGCGACAGCAGGCGTGCCGCCTGGCCGCGCAGCGCGGCCTCGTTCCTGGCGGAGAGCACCCACGCCAGCGCGCCGGGCTCGTCTTCGGCCGCGTCCGGTACGGCATCGTCCGCGATCGGCTCGGGCTGCTCCAGGATGACGTGCGCGTTCGTCCCGCTGACCCCGAAGGAGGAGACGCCCGCGCGACGCGGCCCGTCGCCCCGCGGC
The DNA here is from genome assembly GCF_029011865.1 of Streptomyces yunnanensis. Taxonomy (NCBI): domain Bacteria; kingdom Bacillati; phylum Actinomycetota; class Actinomycetes; order Kitasatosporales; family Streptomycetaceae; genus Streptomyces; species Streptomyces yunnanensis. The sequence goes on along the minus strand of NZ_CP095749.1, from coordinate 9,766,178 downwards.
CACTGCGTCTGGGACGTCAGCAACTCCACGGCGCCGGCGTTCCAGTCCACGTGCGTCGACGGCTGGTCGACGTGCAGCGTCCGGGGCAGCACACCGTGCCGCATCGCCAACACCATCTTGATGACACCGGCGACGCCGGAAGCCGCCTGCGCATGACCGACGTTGGACTTGACCGTACCCACCAGCAGCGGCCGGTCCTCCGGCCGCTCGCGACCGTAGGTGGCCAGCAGCGCCTGCGCCTCGATCGGGTCACCCAGCGTCGTACCCGTACCGTGCGCCTCGACCGCGTCCACGTCCGCCGCCGACAGACCCGCGCTGGCCAACGCCTGCCGGATCACCCGCTGCTGCGACGGGCCGTTCGGCGCGGTCAACCCGTTCGACGCACCGTCCTGGTTCACCGCGGAACCACGCACCACCGCCAGCACCCGGTGCCCGTTGCGGCGCGCGTCCGACAGGCGCTCCAGCACGAGCATGCCGACGCCCTCGCCCCAGCCGACACCGTCGGCCGCGTCGGAGAACGCCTTGCAGCGCCCGTCCGCCGCCAGTCCGCGCTGACGCGAGAACTCCACGAACGTCGTCGGGGTGGACATCACCGTCACACCACCGGCGAGCGCCAGCGAGCACTCCCCCGCCCGCAGCGCCTGCGCCGCCAGGTGCAACGCCACCAGCGACGACGAGCACGCGGTGTCCACCGTGACCGCCGGACCCTCGAAACCGAAGGTGTAGGACACCCGGCCGGAGGCGATGCTTGCCGCGCTGCCGTTGCTGCGGAAGCCCTCGAACTGGTCGCCGACGAGGAGGTCTTCGTAGTCGGTGTACATCACGCCCGCGAAGACACCGGTCCGGCTGCCGCGCAGCGACGACGGGTCGATACCGGTGCGCTCGATGGCCTCCCAGGTCGTTTCCAGCAGCAGCCGCTGCTGCGAGTCCGTCGCCAGCGCTTCCCGGGGGCTCATCCCGAAGAACTCGGGGTCGAACTCCGCGGCCTGGTGCAGGAAGCCACCGGAGCGCGTGTACGAGGTACCGAACGCCTCGGGGTCCGGGTTGTGGAGGGCCGCCACGTCCCAACCACGGTCGGTGGGGAAGTCCGAGATCGCGTCCACGCCCTCGGACACCAGCCGCCACAGGTCCTCGGGCGAGGCGACGCCTCCCGGGTAGCGGCAGCTCATGCCGACGATCACCACCGGGTCGTCCGCGGCACCCGCCGGTGACGGCCCCGTCGGCAGCTCGACCTCCTCCTGCGCGTCGAACAACTCGTCGAGCAGGAAGTCGACGAGCGTGCCGGCCGTGGGGTAGTCGAAGACGGCGGTGGACGAAAGGCGCATGCCGGTCGCGTCGTTGAGCCGGTTGCGCAGCTCGACCGCGGTCAGCGAGTCGAAGCCGAGGTCCTGGAAGGCCCGGTCCGGGTCGACGGTCTGCGGGTTCGCGTGGCCCAGGACCACGGCGATCTGGGCGCGCACCAGGTCCAGCAGCGCCTCGCGCCGTTCCACCGCGCCCAGTTGGGACAGGCGCCCCACCAGGCCGGCGACAGCGGTCGAGCCGGCCACCGTCGAGCGCCGGGCGCGGGTCCTGATCAGGCCGCGCAACAGTGCGGGCACCTCTCCCTGCTCGCGCAGGCCCGCCAGGTCGAAGCGCACCGGGAGCATGTGGGCGTCCCCGGCCGCCAGTGCGGCGTCGAAGAGGGCGACGCCCTGCTCGGCGGAGAGCGGGGGCATTCCCTGGCGGGCGATGCGCTGCAGATCGGCGTCGGTGAGGGTACCGGTCATGCCGCTGTCCTGGGTCCAGGGACCCCACGCCAACGACACCGCAGGCAGACCCGCCGCACGACGGTGCTGCGCCAAACCGTCCAAGAAGGCGTTGCCCGCCGCGTAGTTGGCCTGGCCGGAACTGCCGATCGTGCCGGCCACGGACGAGAACACCACGAACGCGTCCAAGTCCCTGCCCCTGGTGGCCTCGTGCAGATGCCACGCCGCATCCACCTTCGGACGCAACACCGCAGCCAACCGCTCCGGCGTCAACGACGCCACCACACCGTCGTCCAACACGCCGGCCGTATGCACCACGGCCGAAGGAGCATGACGGTCGATCAGGTCCGCTACAGCCACCGCATCGGAGACGTCACACGCCTCCACGACGGCCTGCGCACCGTGCTCGGCCAGTTCGGCGACCAGTTCCTCGGCCCCCTCCGCTGCCGGACCGCGACGGCTCACCAGCAGCAGGCTCCGCACCCCGTGCTCGACCACCAGATGCCGGGCCATCGTACGCCCCAGACCACCCGTACCGCCGGTGATCAGGACCGTGCCGGCCGCGTCCCAGACATGGGCCTGCTGCGCCTGGGCGCGGGCCAGTCGCGGGGCCAGCGCCTCGCCGCCGCGCAGCGACAGCTGCGGCTCGTCCGACGCCAACGCCCTTGGCAGGACTGCCACTTCGGCATCCTCGTCCAGGTCCACCAGGCCGAAGCGGCCCGGGTTCTCCGACTGCGCCGACCGCACCAGGCCCCACACCGCGGCGGCCGCGAGGTCCACACCGGCGACCGCGCCGCGCGTGACGAACACCAGGCGCGAGGTGGCGAACCGGTCGTCCGCCAGCCACGACTGCATCGTGTCCAGCGCCCGCGCGGTAATGGCGTGGACGGACTCCACCGTGTCGGGTCCGTCGGGGGCGGCCGTCACCGGCACCAACACCGTGCCGTGCGCCCGGCCGGATGCGGCCAGGGAGTCCAGATCCGCGTGGTGCTCGACCAGGTCCGCGGACCACTCGGCCGACGAGCCCTCGGGGACGCCGATCGCGGCGACGAACTCCGCTGCGCCGGCCGGGGGCAGGCGTACGGGGTTCCACTGGACGCGGAACAGCGCGTCGCGGCCGACCGGGTTCGTGCCGCTGTCCCACTGGTCGGCGGAGACCTGCCGCACGACGAGAGCGCCGATGGAGGCGACGGGTCCGCCCGCGGTGTCGGCGACGTCCACGGATACCGTGTCGCCGCCGTGGCGGGTGACCCGGACCCGTACCGCCGCGGCGCCGGAGGCGTGCAGCGAGACACCCTCCCAGGCGAACGGCACGACGTTCTGCTCGACGCCGTTGAACGTCACGACGTGCAGGGCCGCGTCGAGCAGCGCCGGGTGCAGGCCGTAGGACGGTGCTTCGCCTTCGGCGGCGACCGGCAGGGCGACGTCGGCGAAGACCTCGTCGCCACGGCGCCATGCGGCGCGCAGGCCCTGGAAGTGCGGGCCGTAGTCGAATCCGCGGTCGGCCAGGCGGGGGTAGAAGTCGGTCAGGTCGACGGGCTCGGCGTCGGCGGGCGGCCAGGGCGCCGCGGCGAAGTCGGCGTCGGTGGCGGCCGGCCGCGGGTCGACGGCGAGTGCGCCGGTGGCGTGCTGCACCCACGGGTGGTCCCCGTCGCCCTCGACCCTGGAGCGTGCGCTGAAGGTGCGGCGGCCCGCCTCGTCGGCGGGGCCCACGTGCAGCTGGAGGTGCACGCCGCCGTGCTCGGGCAGGACCAGCGGGGCGGCCAGGGTCAGTTCGTCGACGCGGTCGCAGCCCACCTCGTCGGCGGCGCGGACCGCGAGTTCGACGAAGGCCGTGCCCGGCAGCAGGACCGAGCCCATGATGGCGTGCCCGGCCAGCCACGGGTGGGAGGCGAGCGACAGGCGCGTGGTGAACAGCACGCCGTCGCCGTCGGGCAGTTCCACGGCGGCGCTCAACAGCGGGTGCCCGGCCGCTTCGAGGCCGACGGCGCCGATGTCCCCGGTGCGGGTGTGGTCGGGCGTCGGCCAGTACCGCTGGTGCTGGAAGGCGTACGTCGGCAGGTCGACGGTGTGCGCGTCCCGGTCGGCCGGGAACGAGGTCCAGTCGATCTCGGCGCCGCGCACGTGCAGTTGGGTCAGGGCCGCGAGGAGGGTGGCCTCCTCGGGGCGGTCCCGGCGCAGGGCGGTGACGAGGACGGGCCCCTCGGAAGCGCTCCGGTCGGCGGTGTCACCGTCCTGGAGCGACTCGCGGGCCATGGCCGTGAGCGTGCCGTCGGGGCCCAGTTCCAGGAAGCGCGTCACGCCCTGCGCGCTCAGGGCGCGGATGCCGTCGGCGAAGCGCACCGCGGCGCGCACGTGGGTCACCCAGTACTCGGGGGTGCGCAGTTGGTCCGGGGTGGCGAGTTCGCCGGTCACGTTCGAGACGACGGACAGTTCCGGCGCGCCGTAGGACAGGCCCTCGGCGACGGCGCGGAAGTCGGCCAGCATCGGTTCCATCAGCGGCGAGTGGAAGGCGTGCGAGACCCGCAGTCGGGTGGCCTTGCGGCCCTCCGCTTCGACGTGCGCGGCGAGCGTGAGCACGGCGGCCTCGGTGCCGGAGACCACGGTGGCCCGGGGGCCGTTCACGGCGGCGATCGCGACGTCGTCGGTCAGGTGCGGGAGCACCTCCTCCTCGGTGGCCTGGAGCGCCATCATCGCGCCGCCGGCGGGCAGCGCCTGCATCAGCCGTCCGCGAGCCGCCACCAGTGCACAGGCATCGGCCAGGGAGAACACCCCGGCGACATGCGCGGCGGCGATCTCGCCCACGGAGTGTCCGGCCACGTACTGCGGGCTGACGCCCCAGGACTCCACGAGCCGGAACAGGGCCACCTCGATGGCGAACAGTCCGGCCTGGGCGTAGGCCGTCTGGTTCAGCGCTTCCGCGTCCTCGCCCCACACCACGTCCCGCAGGGGGCGGTCCAGGTGCTCGTCCAGGGCGGCGCAGACCGCGTCGAACGTCGCCGCGAAGACCGGATGGCGGCCGTACAACTCGCGGCCCATGCCGAGGCGTTGTGCCCCTTGGCCGGAGAAGAGGACGGCGTCCCGGCCGGGGTGGGCCGTGCCGGTGTCCAGGGCGGGGTCGGCCTCGCCCGCGGCGAGTGCGGTCAGGGCCCGCAGCGTGGCGCCGTGGTCGTGGGCGCGGACGGCCGCGCGGTGGGCGAAGGCCGTGCGGTGCGTCAGCGTGTGGGAGACGTCCGTGAGCCGGGGCGCGGCCTCGCGGTCGAGGTGGAAGTGGAGTCGGGCCGCCTGGGAGCGCAGGGCGCTCTCGCTCTTGGCGGAGAGCAGCAGCGGTACCGTCCCTCCAGGGGTGGCGTCCGTGCCGTCGGGGGTGGCGGCGGGTGCTGCGGGTTCCGTGGCCGGGGGCAGTTCCAGGACCACGTGTGCGTTGGTACCGCTGATGCCGAACGCGGAGACGGCGGCCCGTCGCGGGTGGCCGGTCTCGGGCCAGTCCGTGTTCTCGGTGAGCAGTTCGACGGCGCCGGCGGTCCAGTCGACGTGCCCGGTGGGTTCGTCGACGTGCAGGGTGCGCGGCAGCATTCCGTGCCGCATCGCCAGCACCATCTTCATCACGCCCGCCACACCGGCGGCGGCCTGGGTGTGTCCGAGGTTGGACTTCACCGCGCCCAGCAGCAACGGCTGCTCCGGCGGGTGCTCCTGCCCGTAGGTGGCCAGCAGTGCCTGGGCCTCGATCGGGTCGCCGAGCGTGGTACCCGTGCCGTGCGCCTCCACGGCGTCGACTTCGGAGGCGGCCAGCTGGGCGTTGGCCAGGGCCTGTCGGATCACTCGCTGCTGGGAGGGGCCGCTGGGTGCGCTCAGGCCGTTGGACGCGCCGTCCTGGTTGACGGCCGAGCCGCGGACGACGGCGAGGATCTGGTGGCCGTTGCGGCGGGCGTCGGACAGCCGCTCCACCAGCAGCAGGCCGACGCCCTCGCTCCAGCCGGTGCCGTCGGCGGCCGACGCGAACGGCTTGCAGCGGCCGTCGGGGGCCAGCCCACGCTGCCGGGCGAACTCCACGAAGGAGGACGGCGTGGACATCACCGTCACGCCGCCCGCCACCGCCAGCGAGCACTCGCCCTGGCGCAGCGACTGCGCCGCCATGTGCAGGGCCACCAGCGAGGAGGAGCACGCCGTGTCCACCGTCATGGCCGGTCCTTCGAAGCCGAAGGTGTAGGAGACCCGGCCCGAGACGACGCTCATCGCGTTGCCGGTGAGCCGGTGCCCGCTTGCCTCGTCCTGTGCGGTGTCCAGCACCGTGCCGTAGTCCTGGGTGTTGGTGCCGGCGAAGACACCGGTGCTGCTGCCGCGCAGGGACTCCGGGTCGATTCCGGCCTGTTCGAGCACCTCCCAGGTGGTCTCCAGGAGCAGCCGCTGCTGCGGGTCCATGGCGAGGGCCTCGCGCGGCGAGATGCCGAAGAAGTCCGCGTCGAAGCCGGCCACGCCGTCCAGGAAGCCGCCACCGCGGGCGTAGCTGGTGCCCTGGTGGTCGGGGTCGGGGTGGAAGACCCGGTCCAGGTCCCAGCCGCGGTCGGCGGGCATGGGGGTGATGGCGTCGCCGCCCTCGGCCAGGAGCCGCCACAGGGCCGCGGGGGAGTCCACGCCGCCGGGGAAGCGGCAGGCCATGCCGACGATCGCCACCGGTTCGTCGAGGGCGGCGGCCGACGCCCGCACGACCGTGGCGGGGCCCGCGGCGCCGAGGACCTCGGCGCGCAGGTACGCGGCGACCGCGACGGAAGTGGGGTGGTCGAACAGCAGGGTGGTGGGCAACCGCAGGCCCGTCGCGGCGGAGAGCCGGTTGCGCAGGTCGACCGCCATCAGCGAGTCGAACCCCTGCTCGCGGAAGGCGCGTTGGGCCTCGACGGTGTCCGGTGAGGGGTGGCCGAGGACCTTGGCGGCCTCTTCCCTGACCATGGCCAGGAACGCCTGTTCCTGTTCGGCGGGCGGCAGTGCACCGATCCGGTCGCGAAGGGGGGAGGCTTCCCCGCGCGGGCCGTCCGCGGGGCGGACCGCGCGGCGGGCCTCGGGCAGGTCGCCGATGAGGGGGCTGGGGCGGACGGCGGTCAGGGCGGGGGCGTAGGCGCTCCAGTCGATGTCGGCCACGGTCAGGTGCGTCATGCCCTGGGCGAGGGCCTGGCGCAGGGCGGCGAGCGCGGGGGCCGGGGGCATGGGCGGCAGCCCGTCGCGGCGCATCCGGTCGGCGGCGTCGCTGTCGGTGGCCATGCCGTCGCCCGCCCAGGGACCCCAGGACACGGAGGTGGCCGGGAGCCCCTGCCGGTGGCGGTGCTCGGCGAGGGCGTCCAGGTAGGCGTTGGCGGCGGCGTAGTTGGCCTGGCCGGCATTGCCCAGGACGCCGACGATGGAGGAGAACAGCACGAAGTGGTCCAGGTCCAGGTCCCGGGTGAGTTCGTGCAGGTTCTGCGCGGCCTGCGCCTTGGGGCGCAGCACGGTCTCGAAGCGCTCGGGGGTGAGCGCGTCCAGCACGCCGTCGTCGAGCACGCCCGCGGCGTGGACGACGCCGGTGAGCGGCAGGTGGGGCGGGATGTCCGCGAGGACGGCCGCCAGGGCGTCGCGGTCGGCGGCGTCGCAGGCGGCCAGGGTCACCTCGACGCCGCGGTCGGTGAGTGCGGCCGCGAGTTCCGGTGCGCCGGGGGCCTGTGGGCCGCGGCGGCTGGTGAGCACGAGGTGTTGGGCCCCGGCGTCGACCAGCCAGTGGGCGAGGTGGGTGCCGAGGGCGCCGGTGCCGCCGGTGACCAGGACGGTGCCGTGGGTGTGCCACGGGGCGTCGGTGTCGCCGGGGGTGACCCGTTCCAGGCGGCGGGTGAGGACCCCGGCCGGGCGGATCGCGACCTGGTCCTCCTCCCCCGCGAGGGTGCGCAGCAGCGCGGCGACGGTCCGCCCGTCCAGGTTCTCGGGGAGGTCGACGAGCCCGCCCCAGGTCTGCGGGGACTCCAGCGCGGCAACCCGGCCCAGGCCCCATGTCTGGGCCTGTACGGGGTGGGTGAGTGCCTCGTGCCGGTCGACGGCGACGGCGCCGCGGGTCACGCACCACAACGGTGCCTGGATGCCTGCGGTCTCCAGGGCGCGCAGCAGGGCGGTGGCGGCGGCCACGCCACGGGGTACGGAGGGCAGGTGCGGGTGGGGTCGTTCGTCGAGGGCCAGCAGGGAGAGCACGCCGTCGAGGGGGGCGTCGGGTCGGGCGAGGGTGTCGCCGGGCTCGTCGGTGTCGGGCAGTTCCCGTACGTCGATGTGCAGGCCCTGGTCGCGCAGGGCGTCCAGAAGACGGGCGGTCCACGGATCGGCGGCGGCACCGTCGGGCAGGACGACGAGCCAGTGGCCCGTGGCGGCGGGGCCGTTGGAGGCGGTGCGCGGGGTCCAGTGGGTGCGGTAGCCGAAGCGGTCCGCGGCGGCCTGGATCCGGCGCTGTCGGTGCCAGGACGAGAGGGTGGGCAGGAGGCTGCCGAGGGAGTCCGCGTCGCTGCCGTCGATGGCGAGGACGGCCGACAGTTCCTGGAGGTCCTCGCGTTCGACGGCGGCCCAGAATCCGGCCTCGCCCGCCACTGCGTCGGCCGCTTCCGCCGGCTCGGGGTCGGCCGGGTCCAGCCAGTACCACTGGCGCTGGAAGGCGTAGGTGGGCAGTCGCACGTGGGGAGCGTTGCGGGCGCCGAGGCAGGCGGACCAGTCGACGTGGACGCCGTGCGCGAAGGCGGTGGCGATGCCCGTGGTGAGGGTGGAGGCTTCCGGGCGGCCGGTGCGCAGGAGGGAGACGAGGACAGGGGGGACGGGCTCGTCGAGGGTGGTCAGGCAGTCCTGGACCATGGGGGTGAGGACGCCGTCGGGGCCGATCTCCACGAAGATGGTGACGCCCTCGGCTTCGAGGGTGCGCACGGCGGCGCAGAAGCGGACCGCTTCGCGGACCTGCCGGACCCAGTAGTCGGGCGAGCACAGTTCGTCTTCGGTGGCGAGCTCGCCGGTCACCGTGGACACCACGGGGATGCGGGGCGCGTGGAAGGTCAGGCCGCGGGCGACGGACCGGAAGTCCTCCAGCATGCCGTCCATGTGCGGGGAGTGGAAGGCGTGGCTGACCCGCAGGCGTTTGGTGCGGCGGTCCTGGGCCGCCCAGTGCGCCGCGATCTCGGTCACGGCCTGTTCGTCGCCCGAGATGACGGTGGAGTCGGGCCCGTTGGCGGCGGCGACGGAGACCTTCCCCTCGTAGTCCGCGAGGCTGTCCCGGATCTCCTCCTCGGTGGCCTGGATCGCCACCATGGCGCCGCCTTCGGGCAGTGCCTGCATGAGGGTGCCCCGCGCGGCGACCAGTCGCGCGGCGTCCTGGAGGGTCAGTACGCCGCTGACGTGGGCGGCGGTGATCTCGCCGATGGAGTGGCCGGCGACGAACCGGGGCGCCACGCCCCAGGATTCGACGAGCCGGAACAGGGCGGTTTCCAGTGCGAAGAGGGCGGCCTGGGTGTAGGCGGTCCGGTCCAGGAGGGCGGCGTCGGCGCTGCCTTCGTCGGCGAAGACCACGTCGCGCAGCGGCCGGTCCAGGTGCGGGTCGAGCTCGGCGCACACCGCGTCGAAGGCCGCCGCGAACTCGGGGTGTGCGGCGTGCAGTTCGCGCCCCATGCCCGGGCGCTGGGAGCCCTGCCCGGTGAAGAGGAACGCGGTGGCGGTCTGGGCCGCGACGCCGCTGACCAGGCCGGTGGCGGTGCGGCCGGTGGCCAGGGCGTCCAGGCCGTCCAGGAACGCCTCTCGGTCGTCCGCGACGAGTACCGCGCGGTGTTCCATCAGGGCCCGGGTGTCCACCAGGGCGTGGGCGACGGCGGCCGGTTCGAGGTCGGCACGGTCCCGTACGTGGCGGCCGAGGCGTTCGGCCTGGGCGCGCAGGGCCGCTTCGGTGCGGGCGGACAGGATCCAGGGCAGCGTGCCCGATCGGACGGCCGGCTCGGGGGCGGCTTCGGCCTCGTGGGCGGGCGCCTGTTCCAGGATGACGTGGGCGTTGGTGCCGCTGATGCCGAAGGAGGAGACCGCGGCGCGGCGGGGCCGATCGGTGCTCGGCCAGGGCTCGGCCTCGGTGAGGAGCCTGGCATGGCCCTCGCTCCAGTCGACGTGCCCGGTGGGCTCGTCCAGGTGCAGGGACCTGGGCAGTTGCCCGTGCCGCATCGCCAGGACCATCTTCATCACGCCCGCGACACCGGCGGCGGCCTGGGTGTGCCCGATGTTGGACTTCATGGAGCCGATCAGCACGGGCCGGTCCGCGGGGCGCTGCTGCCCGTACGTGGCCAGCAGGGCGTGCGCCTCGATGGGGTCGCCGAGGGTGGTGCCGGTGCCGTGCGCCTCCACGGCGTCGATGTCCGAGGCGGCCAGGCCCGTGCCGGCCAGTGCCTGGCGGATGACGCGTTGCTGGGAGGGGCCGTTGGGGGCGGTCAGGCCGTTGGAGGCGCCGTCCTGGTTGACGGCCGAGCCCTTCAGCACGGCGAGTACGGGGTGGCCGTTGCGCACGGCGTCGCTGAGCCGTTCCACCAGCAGCAGTCCGACGCCCTCGCTCCAGCCGGTGCCGTCGGCGGCCGACGCGAACGGCTTGCAGCGGCCGTCGGGGGCCAGGCCGCGCTGGCGGGAGAACTCCACGAACAGCTGTGGTGTGGACATCACGGTCGCGCCGCCTACCAGGGCCATGGTGCACTCGCCGCGTCGCAGCGCGTGCATGGCCAGGTGCAGGGCGACCAGTGACGAGGAACAGGCCGTGTCCACGGTCAGTGCGGGGCCTTCGAGGCCGAGGACGTAGGAGATCCGGCCGGAGGCGATGCTGATGTGGTTGCCGGTCAGCAGGTGTCCGCCGACCTCGTCGGCGCGTTGGCCTCCTTCGGCGTCGTACCCGCCGTGGCCGGTGCCGACGAAGACGCCGGTGCGGCTGCCCGCGAGGGAGTGCGGGTCGATGCCGGCGTCCTCGACGGCTTCCCAGGCGGTTTCCAGCAGCAGTCGCTGCTGGGGGTCCATGGCGAGCGCCTCGCGCGGGGATATCCCGAAGAAGGCGGGGTCGAACTCGCCTGCCTCGTGCAGGAATCCGCCCTCGCGGGCGTAGGCGGTGCCCTGGTGGGCCGGGTCGGGGTGGTAGAGCGCTTCCAGGTCCCAGCCGCGGTTGCGGGGGAAGGAGGAGATCGCGTCGACTCCGTCGCGCAGCAGCGCCCAGAGCTCTTCCGGCGCGCGGACGCCGCCGGGGAAGCGGCAGGCCATCGAGACGATCGCGATCGGCTCCCGCTGCTTCGCCTCCGTCTCGTCCAATTGCTGACGAGTCTCGTGAAGGTCTGCGATTGCGCGCTTGAGGTACTCGCGCAGCTTCTCCTCGTTCGACATCAGGACGCCAATCGTTCGGTGGAATGCCGGACTTGGAAAACAGAGCGTCGACACGCACGTCCGACCGGTACCCCACCATCTTCCAGAAGGTGGACTGCGGGTTTTTGTAGTTGAGTGCCGGGATGTGCGGATGGGGTGGGTGCCGGAACGCGCCGCGGCGGGCGGCCCGGTGGCCGCCCGCCGTGACGTGCTGTTCCTGTACGCCGGTCAGATGTGTGCCGTGGTTACGCGTCGCCGAGGGTGTCGAGCCATTCCTTGACGATCCGCGCGGTCTGAGGGGCGTCGTCGCGGACCATGGAGAAGTGGTCGGCCTGCACGAGGCGCACCTCGGCCGTCGGGAACGCCTTGCTCTTCGTCTCCTCTGCCGCGGCGGCCGCGACGGCCTCCAGGCCGACGCTCTCCTGGGTGGCACGGACGACCAGCACGGGGGCGGTGGTGTGCGACACCTCGAGTTGGCTGAGCAGGTTCATCCACCGTGCCATGCCGGACAGCCTGGAGTTCGTGATGCGCACCGGCGATTCCTCGTCGACCACGAAGTTGTGGTGCAACAGCCGGTCGTAGTCGATGCCCTCCTGGTCGTCGTGCTGGATGCTGACCGAGTCCAGCAGCACCACGGCTTCGGGCTTGATGCCCCAGGTGGCCTCCAACAGACCGGCGACGGCGTAGGCGTAGGTCCCGCCGGAGGAGTGCCCGGTCAGGATGAAGGGCTTGCCGTCGCTCGCGCTCAGTACGCTTTCCGCGATGCTCCTGACCGCGGTCGCCACCGTGGTCGGCAGCCGTTCCCCGGCGGCGAAGCCGACCAGGGGCACCGCGTTGACGTGCCGTTCGCCCCGGAAGGGTGCGGCGAACCGGGCGTACTCGTGGACGCCGCCGTTGGCGGTGGGTGTGGCGATGCAGATCATCCGCGGTTCGGCGGGGCCTTCGGCGAGCGTGGTCGGCGGCGGCAGTTCCTCCAGTTCGGCGGTGTTCTCGAAGTTCTTGCGCAGGCCGGTCAGGGCCCGCAGCATGAGCCTGGCCTCCGGGAACATGCCGTTGTCCATGGCGTCGATGAACATCCGCTCCAGCGAGTCGGGTTCCGGCCCGCCCAGGAGCAGGCCCCCCTCGGTCCCGGCGCCGGCGAGTCCGGGCTGTACGGAGAATTCGCTGCGCAGCCGTGCGCCGAGGCCGGCAGGTGTCTTGGTGTCGAAGACCAGCGTCGCGGGCAGTTGCAGTCCGGTGGCCGTGCCGAGCCGGTTGCGCAGTTCGATCGAGGTCAGCGAGTCGATGCCGAGCTCGTAGAAGTCCCGGCGGGGCTCGATCTCCGCCGCGGACGCGTAGCCGAGGATGAGGGCGGCCTCGCTGCGGACGAGGTCGACGAGGTGGCCGACGCGCTCCCCTTCCGGCAGCTCCAGCAGTCGCTGGGCGAAGGTGGCCGGGGTACCGGACGTGTGCGTGGCGTTCGAGGCGGTCCGCCTGCTCTGGCGGACCAGGCCGCGGAACATCGGGGGAATCTCCCCCGCCGGGACCTTGGCGCCGGGGGTCAGGCCCGCCGCCATCACGACGGGCTCGGCGTAGCCGCGAGCGCTGTCGAACAGCTCCATGCCCTCCTCGATGGAGACCGGCGCCATGCCGTTGAGCCGCATGCGCGCCACGGTGGCTTGGTTCAGCGATTCGGCCATGCCGCCGCCGTCCCAGTGGCCCCATACCAGCGACTGGCCCGGCAGGCCCAGGGCGGCGCGGTGCCGGACCAGGCCGTCGAGGAAGGCGTTGGCGGACGCGTAGTTGGCCACGCCCGGGGCACCCAGCACACCGGAGACGGAGGAGAACATGATGAACGCGGCCAGGTTGAGGTCCTTGGTGGCCTCGTGCAGATGCCAGGCGGCGTCCACCTTCGGGCGCAGCACCGGCGTCAGGCGCTCAGGGGTCAGCGCGGTCACCACGCCGTCGTCGAGGACGCCGGCGAGGTGGACGATCGCGGTCAGCGGGTGCTCTGCGGGGATGGCGGCCAGGAGTCCGGCGAGCGCGTCCGGGTCCGCCGTGTCGCAGGCCGCGATCGTGGGCAGTGCGCCCAACTCCCTCAGTTCTTCTGCGAGTTCGTCCGCTCCGGAAGCCTTCGGGCCGCTGCGGCTGACCAGCACCAGGTGCCGGGTGCCGTTGGCGGCGAGCCACCGGGCCAGTTCGATGCCCAGGCCGCCGGTACCACCGGTGATCAGTACGGTCCCCTCGGGGTCCCACTGCACCGGCCGTGTCTCGGCGTCGGTGGGCAGCCACGCCAGCCGCCCCATGAGCACCGCCTTGTCGCGCACGACGAACTGGGTCTCGGCGGAGGGCAGCAGGCCGGGCAGGGCCGCGACGAGCAGCGCCAGGTCGTCGCCGGCGCCGTTCTCGTCCATCTCCTCCACGTCGGCCAGGACGAAGCGGCCGGGGTGTTCCGCGATCGTCGAGCGCACCAGGCCCCAGAGGGCGGAACCGGCGAGGTCACCGCCGTCCACCGCACCACACGTCAGGAACACCAGCTGGGAGGCGGTGAAGCGTTCCTCGGCGATCCACTCCTGCACCAGGAGCAGGGCCTGGGTCGTGAGCTCGTGCACGGCCGCGGGGAAGCCGTCTTCCGCGCGGGGCACGGGCACCACGACCAGGTCCGGGGTGCCTGTGATGTCGGTGAGCGACGCGGTCCCCAGGGGCGCCAGGACGGTGCTCCGGAGCGCGGGTACGTCCTCCGTGTGCGGTGCCGGGACCCACTCCAGGCGCAGCAGCCGGTCCCGCTGGCCGCGGGCCGCCCGCTTGGGTGCTTCCGCCAGGGCGCGCAGCGTGAGGTTGCGGGCCGACAGGACGGGTTCCCCGGCGGCGTCGACCGCCGTGAGGCTGACCGAGTCCGCACCGGTCCTCGTGATCCGGGCCCGTACCGCCGCGGCACCGGAGGCGTGCAGCGACACGTCCTGCCAGGAAGCGGCGTAGGAGAGGTGCTCCTTGTCGCCCACGTCGCTGAAGGCGGTGGCGTGCAGGGCCGCTTCGAGCAGGGCGGGGTGCAGGCCGAAGGACGGGGCGTCGGGGACGAGGCCGTCGGGGAGTTCCGCCTCGACGAACGTGTCGTCGCCGCGGACCCAGACCGCTTGCAGCCCGTGGAAGGCGGCGCCGAACTCCGTCCCGTCGTAGTGGTCGTCCACGTCGACCTCGGAGGCGTCGCCGGGCGGCCAGGCGGACGCGTCGAAGTCCGCGGTGTGCTCGCCGGTGGTCAGGGTGCCGGTGGCGTGTTGGAGCCACGGTTCGTCCGGCGTGGCCTGCGGCCGTGAGTAGAACCGGATCTGCCGGTCGCCCTCGTCGTCGGGGGCGCCGAGCCACACCTGGAGCACCAGGGCCGCGCCGTCGGTGAGCACCAGCGGTGCGTCGAGGGCGAGTTCGGCGAGACGGTCGCAGCCGAACTGATCGCCGGCCCGGACGGCCAGTTCGACGAAGCCGGAGGCCGGGAAGACGGTCGCGCCGCCCGCCACGTGGTCCCTCAGCCAGGGGTGGGCATCCGTCGACAGACGGCTGGTGAACAGCATGCCGCCGCCGTCCGCCAGCGGGACCGCCGCGCCGAGCAGCGGGTGCTCGGTGGGCAGCAGGCCCGCGGAGGTCACATCGCCCCCCAGTGCCCTCGGCTTCGGCCAGTAGCGATGGCCCTGGAACGGGTAGGTGGGCAGTTCGGCGCGGCGCGCACCGGTGCCGTCGAAGATCCTGGCCCAGTTCGCGTCGACTCCGGCGACGTGCAGCTGCGCGAGGGTGGTGAGCAGGGCCGTCTCCTCGGGGCGGTCCTTGCGCAGGGCGCTGACGGCGACGACGGTGCCGTCCACGTTGTGCGGCACCATGCCGGTCAGTGCTCCGTCGAGGCCCAGCTCCAGGAAGGCCGTGACGTCCTCGGCGGCCAGGGTGCCTACCGCGTCGGCGAAGCGGACGGGTTCACGGACGTTGCGGACCCAGTAGTCGGCGCAGCGCATCAGGTCGTCCGAGGCGCGCTCGCCGGTCACGGTCGAGACCAGGGGAATGCGCGGCTCCTGGTAGGTGAGGCCCTCGGCCACCTGGCGGAAGTCGTCCAGGATCGGGTCCATCAGCGGGCAGTGGCCGGCGACCTGCACCGCCACCTGCCGTGTCTTGCGGCCCTCGGCGGCGAATGCCTCGGTGATGCGCTGCGTGGCGGGTCCGTTGCCGGCGATGACGACGGACTCCGGTCCGTTGACCGCCGCGATCGAGACACCGTCGACGAGCCGCGCGGTCGCCTCCTTCTCGCTCGCCTGGATCGCCACCATGATGGCGCCCTGGCCCTCAAGGGTGTTCATCAGCCGCCCGCGGGCGGCCACCAGGGTGCAGGCGTCCGCCAGCGGGAGGACCCCGGAAACGTGCGCCGCGGCGATCTCGCCGAAGGAGTGCCCGCCGACGAAGTCGGGCCGGACGCCCCAGGATTCGACGAGCCGGAACAGCGCCACCTGGATGGCGAACATGGCCGGCTGGGTGAACTCGGTCTGGTCCAGCCGTTCGGCGTCGGTGAGCATCACCTCCCGCACCCGGTCGTCGAAGTGGGCCAGTACCGCGTCCAGGGCCTCGGCGAACACCGGGAACCGGCCGCACAGCTCGCGCCCCATCCCGACCCGCTGCCCGCCCTGGCCCGGGAAGAGCATCGCCAGCGAGTGGTCCTCGGCCGTGCCGCGCGCCACCTCGTCCCCGGCCAGCAGCACCGCGCGGTGCGTGAAGACCGGCCGTCCGGTGGCCAGTGAGTAGCCCACGTCGAGCGGCGCGAGTTCCGGCCGCTCGCCGACCCAGTCCCGGAGCTGCTCGATCCCGTCGTCCAGCGCCTCGGGGGCCTTGCCCGAGACGAGCCACGGGACGGCCTGGGGCTCGACGGCCGGGGTGTCCCGGTCCGTCGGCTCGGCGTCGGCCGGTGCCTGTTCGAGGATGGCGTGGGCGTTGGTGCCGCTCATACCGAAGGAGGAGATGGCGCCGCGGCGCGGGCGTCCGGTGTCCGGCCAGTCCCGCTGCTCCGTGAGGAGTTCGACGTCCCCCGCCGTCCAGTCGACGTGCGAGGAGGGCGTGCCGATGTGGAGGGAGCGCGGCAGCACGCCGTGCCGCAGCGCCATGACCATCTTGATGACGCCGGAGACGCCGGCCGCCGCCATGGTGTGACCGATGTTCGACTTGAGCGAGCCCAGCAGCAGCGGCTGTCCCTGGGCCCGGTCCTGGCCGTAGGTGGCGAGCAGCGCCTGCGCCTCGATCGGGTCGCCGAGCGAGGTGCCGGTGCCGTGCGCCTCGACGGCGTCCACCTCGCCCGTCGAGAGCCCGGCGTTGGCCAGGGCCTGGCGGATGACGTGCTGCTGGGACGGGCCGTTGGGGGCCGTCAGGCCGTTGGACGCGCCGTCCTGGTTCATGGCCGAGCCGCGCACCACGGCGAGGATCTCGTGGCCGTTGCGGCGGGCGTCGGACAGCCGCTCCAGGACGACGACGCCCACGCCCTCGGCCCAGCTCGTGCCGTCGGCGTCGTCGGAGAACGCCTTGCAGTAGCCGTCCGACGCCAGCGCGCCCTGCCGGCTGAATCCGGCGATGCTCATCGGTGTGGACAGCAGCGTCACGCCACCGGCCAGGGCGAGCGAGCACTCGCCGTTGCGCAGTGCGTGGGCCGCCAGGTGGAGCGAGACGAGCGAGGAGGAGCACGCGGTGTCGACGGTGAGGGCCGGGCCCTCCAGGCCGAACGTGTAGGAGATCCGGCCGGACAGGACGCTGCTGGCGAGGCCGGTGCTGGCGTGGGCCTCGACGTCCTCGCTGGAGTTCATCAGGATGCTGGCGTAGTCGGCACCGCTGGTGCCGACGAAGACGCCGGTCTCGGTGCCGTGCAGCGACACCGGGTCGATACCGGCCCGCTCGACGGCCTCCCAGGAGGTCTCCAGCATCAGCCGCTGCTGCGGGTCCATCGCCATGGCCTCGCGGGGCGAGATGCCGAAGAAGGGGGCGTCGAAGTCGGCGAGGCCGTCCAGGAAGCCGCCCCTGGACGCGGAACTGCGGCCCTGGTCGCCCTCCGCGCCGCCCAGCAGGGTCTCCAGGTCCCAGCCCCGGTCCGTCGGGTAGGCGGAGATGCCGTCGCGCCCGTCGACGACGAGGCGCCACAGGTCCTCCGGGGACCGCACGCCACCGGGCAGCCGGCAGGCCATGCCGACGATGACCACCGGATCGTCGGCGGACGCCGTGCGGATCGCGGTGGGGGCGTGGGTCGCCCGGTGCTCGTCGAGGAGTTCGGCGACGAGGTGGCCGGCGAGCGCGGTGGGGTTGGGGTAGTCGAAGACCAGGGTGGCGGGCAGTCGCAGGCCGGTGGCCGTGGAGAGCCGGTTGCGCAGTTCGACGGCGGTCAGCGAGTCGAAGCCCAGGTCGTTGAAGTCCCGCCGGGCGTCGATCGCCTTGGCGGAGGCGTGCCCGAGCACGGCGGCGGCCTCGGTCCGTACGAGGTCGACGGTGAAGGCGATCCGCTCGTCCGGGGTCAGCTCCGTCAGCTGCCGGGTCAGTCGCAGGGCGGTTTCGGCGCCGCCGGCGGAGACCGCGGCCGCACGGCGGGCGCCCTTGACCAGGCCCCGCAGCACCGGCGGCACGGCGCCGCGGGCCCGGGTCCCGGTGGCCAGGGGCCCGACCGGGACGAGGTGCGCGCCGTCGGTCGCGGTGGCGGCGTCGAACAGTGCCAGACCCCGCTCGGCCGACAGCGGCGGCACGTCGAGGGACGCGATCCGCTCCGGTTCGGTGGCGGACGTGCCCTGTGCGGTGCCGTCCTTCTTCGCCCAGGCGCCCCACGCGAGGGACTGGGCGGGCAGGCCCTGCGCCGTGCGGTGGCGGGCCAGCGCGTCGAGGAAGGCATTGCCGGCGGCGTGGTTGCTCTGTCCCGCGGTGCCGAGCACGCCGGAGACGGACGAGTACAGCACGAACGCCGCGAGGTCGCGGTCCTTGGTCGCTTCGTGCAGGTGCCAGGCCGCGTCCACCTTCGGACGCAGGACGGCCGACAGCCGCTCGGGCGTCAACGACGCCACCTCGGCACCGTCGAGGATGCCGGCGGCGTGGATCACCGCGGTCAGCGGGTGCGCGGTCGGCACGGCGGCCACCAGCGCCTCGACCGCCGCCCGGTCGGCCGTGTCACAGGCCCGCACGGTCACCTCGGCGCCGTGGGCGGCCAGTTCCTCCTGCAGGTCGGCGGCGCCGGGGGCGTCCGGGCCACTGCGGCTGACCAGCAGCAGGTGGCGCATGCCCCGCTCGGTCACCAGATGCCGGGCGAGTTCATCGGCCAGTCCCCCGGTCCCGCCGGTGATCAGCACCGTGCCGTCCGGGTCCCAGGCTCGCGGCAGGGTCAGCGCGATCTTCCCGATGTGCTGTGCCCGGCTCATGAACCGGAACGCCTGCGGCGCCCGCCGCACGTCCCAGGTCGTCACCGGCAGCGGGCGCAACGCGCCCTGGGCGAACAGCTCCAGCAGCGCGCCGAGCATGTCCCGGGTGCGCTCCGGGCCCGCTTCCGCGAGGTCGAAGGCGCGGTAGTGCACTCCGTCGGCGGCCCCGGGATCGCGGACGTCCGTCTGGCCCATTTCCAGGAAGTGGCCGCCCGGGGCGGTCAACCGCAGGGAGGCGTCGACGATGTCACCGGTGAGGGCGTTGAGGACCACGTCCACGCCGCGGCCACCGGTGACCGTCCGGAAGCGCTCCTCGAAGTCGGTCGTACGGGAGGAGGCGATGTGGTCGTCGGCGACACCGAGCTCGCGCAGCGCGTCCCACTTTCCCTCGCCGGCCGTGGCGAACACCTCGGCACCGAGGTGCCGGGCCAGCTGGATCGCCGCCATGCCGACACCACCGGCACCCGCGTGCACCAGGATCGACTGGCCGGGGCGGAGATCGGCGAGGTCCTTCAGGGCGTAGTACGCGGTCAGGAAGACCAGCGGTACGGAGGCGGCCTGGGCGGCCGACCAGCCGTCGGGGATGCGGGTCAGCAGCCGCTCGTCGGCGACGGCTTCCGGGCCGAAACCGCCGAGGACCAGGCCGGTCACGTGGTCCCCGGGGTGCAGTCCGCGCACGCCGGGCCCGGTCTCGGTGACCACACCGGCGGCCTCGGCGCCGAGCGGTGCGGCTTCGCCCGGGTACATGCCCAGGGCGTCCAGGACGTCACGGAAGTTGAGGCCGGCGGCCTGGACCCGGATGCGGACCCGGCCCTCGGTGAGGGGTTCCAGGACCTCCGGGCAGGGCGCGAGGAACAGGTTGTCCAGGCTGCCCTTGGCCGCGCTGTCCAGCCGCCACGATGCCCCGGCGGGCGGCAACAGCCCCGCGCTGCTGCCCAGCGGGGCCAGCCGCGCCACCCGGACGGCGCCGTCCCGGACCGCGAACTGGGCGTCGTCGGTGGCCAGCAGGCCCGGCAGGTCCCCGAGCACCTCGGTGACCGCCCTGTCCTGCCCGTCTTCGAGGTCCAGCAGCACGATCCGCCCGGGGTGCTCCGACTGCGCCGCACGCACCAGGCCCCACACCGCGGCCGCGGCCACATCCCGTACGGGCTCGCCCTCGACGGTGGACACGGCGCCGCGGGTGACGAACACCAGGCGCGCGGCTGCGGGCTCCTCCCGGCCCACCCACTCCTGGAGCAGGCCCAGGGCCCGGGAGGTGAGTTCGTGCGCCACGGCGGGCACGTCGTCCCCCGCCCCGCCGGACACCGGGACCAGCACGAGGTCCTCGTCCCCCGTCAGGTCCGCCAGGGACGCGACCGACGCACCCGCACCCAGCTCGTCGGCTCCCCACGACACGCACCGGACCTCGGCGGTCTGCACCTCGGGCGCCGCCACCCAGTCCAACGACAGCAAGGAGTCGTACTCCGCGCGGCGTTGCGCGCCCAACGGGTTTGCCGCGGCGGCGGATCGGCCGCGGAGTACGAACGCTTCGGCGGACAGTACGGGAGCGCCTGCGGGGTCGACGGCAGCGAGGGACACCGAGTCGTCGCCGGTCTTCACCACTCTGGCCCGCAGCACCGCGGCTCCCCCGGCGTGCAGCGACACACCCCGCCAGGCGAACGGCAGGAGGAGTTCCTGGTCGCTGCCGACCCCGGTCAGCCGGTGGGACTGGAGCACCGCGTCCAGCAGCGCCGGATGGATCCCGAAGGACGCGGCCTCCTCGGCGACCTGGGCCGGCAGCGCGGCTTCGACGAAGAACTCGTCCCCGCGCCGCCACGCGGCGCGCAGGCCCTGGAACGCCGGACCGTACTCGGTCCCGTCGTAGAAGTCCGCCAGGTCCACGACCACGGCGTCCTGCGGCGGCCAGACCGCGGAGCCGAGGTCCGCTATCCGCTCACCGCTGGTCAGGGTGCCGTGCGCGTGCTGGACCCAGGGCTGGTCGGCGGGACCGTCGGCTCGCGAGTGCACCGAGACCGTCCGGGCTCCCGCCTCGTCGGGGGCGCCCACCAGCACCTGGACCTGCGCGGCGGCGTCTTCGGTGAGCGACAGGGGCGCGAGCAGGGCGAAGTCCTCGACCCGGTCGCAGCCGACCTGGTCACCGGCGCGGGTGGCCAGTTCCAGGAATCCGGTGGCCGGGAAGAGGACGTTGCCCCCCATCTTGTGGTCGGCCAGCCACGGGTACGCCTGCAACGACAGCCTGCCCGTGAACAGCACCTCGCCGGAGTCGGCAAGAGTGAGGGTCACGCCCAGCAGCGGGTGTTCGGCCGGGAGGAGCCCGGCGCCGGTCACGTCCCCGGAGAGCACGGCCGGCCGGGGCCAGTACCGCTCGTGCTGGAAGGGGTAGGTGGGCAGGTCCACACGGCGGGCACCGGTGCCCGTGTACCACGCGGCCCAGTCCACCGCCACACCCGTGACGTGCAGCCGCGCCAACGCCGTGGACAACGCCGACTCTTCAGGGCGGTCCTTGCGCAGCGCACTGACGAACACCGCGGTCTCGTCGGCACCGTGCTGCGCCATCGCCGTCAGCACGCCGTCCGGGCCCAACTCCAGGAAGACCGACGCGCCTTCGGCCTCAAGGGCACGGACGCCGTCCGCGAAACGCACCGTCTCCCGCACGTGGCGCACCCAGTAGTCGGGCGAGCACACCAGCTCCTCGGAAGCCACTGCCCCGGTCACGTTGGAGACCATGGGGATCTCCGGCGCCTTGAACGACAGTGTCTCCGCGACCTGCCGGAAGTCCTCCAGCATCGGCTCCATCAACGCCGAGTGGAAGGCGTGGCTCACCGCGAGGCGTTGCGTCTTGTGCCCCTCGGCCGCCAACTCCCCCGAAATCCGGAGCACTTCGGTTTCGTCGCCGGCGAGGACGACCGCCTCGGGACCGTTGACCGCCGCGATCGACACCCCGTCGACCAGCCGCGGACGCACCTCGTCCGCCGTGGCCCGGACGGCGACCATCGCCCCGCCCGCGGGCAACGCCTGCATCAACCGCGCCCGTGCCGCCACCAACGCACAGGCATCCTCCAGGGACAGCACCCCGGCCACGTGCGCCGCCGCGATCTCGCCGATCGAATGCCCGGCGACGAAGTCCGGGCGGACGCCCCAGGACTCCACCAGCCGGAACAGCGCCACCTCGACGGCGAACAGTGCGGGCTGTGTGAACCCGGTCCGGTCCAGCCCCTCGGCGTCCCCGAACATCACCGGACGCAGCTCCCGCAGCTCACCTCCGAACTGCGCCAACACCGCGTCCAACGCCGCCGCGAACACCGGGAACCTGCCGTACAACTCCCGACCCATACCGACCCGCTGCGCGCCCTGCCCGGAGAACAGCACGGCCACCTTGCCGTCGGTGTCCTGGGCGAGGCCGCGTGCGACCTCGACGGTTCCGTCGTCCCCGGCCAGGAGCACCGCGCGGTGCTCCAGGTGCGCGCGGGAAGTGGCCAGCGAGAAGCCCAGGTCGGTCGGAGCGTGGTCGGACAGCGCGGTGATCTGCGCGATCTGCGCGGCCAGCGCGTCCTCGGTGCGCGCGGAGACCGGCCACGGCACGGTCGACGGCGCCACGGCCGGTACGGTCGGCGCCCCCTCGCCGTCCTCGTCGTCGCTCTCCTCGGCAACCGGTGCCTGTTCGATGATGACGTGGGCGTTGGTGCCGCTGATCCCGAACGACGACACGCCCGCCCGCCACGGCCGGCCGGACTTGGGCCACTCCTGGGACTCCGTCAGCAGTTTTACCGCACCGGAGGACCAGTCGACGTGCGACGACGGTGCGTCCACGTGCAAGGTCGGCGGCAGCACCCCGTGCCGCATCGCCAGGACCACCTTCAGGATCCCCGCCACCCCCGCCGCCGCCTGCGTGTGGCCGAGGTTGGACTTCACCGAGCCCAGCAGCAGCGGGCGTTCGGGGTCCCGCCCCTGGCCGTAGGTGGCCAGCAGGGCCTGGGCCTCGATCGGGTCGCCGAGGGTGGTGCCGGTGCCGTGCGCCTCCACGGCGTCCACGTCACCGGTCGACAGCCCGGCGTTGGCCAGTGCCTGCTGGATCACCCGCTGTTGGGAGGGGCCGTTGGGCGCGGTCAGGCCGTTGGAGGCGCCGTCCTGGTTGACGGCCGAGCCCCGGACGACGGCGAGGATCTCGTGCCCGTGACGGCGGGCGTCGGACAGCCGCTCCAGCACCAGCAGACCCACGCCTTCGGACCAGCCGGTGCCGTCGGCCGCATCGGCGAACGCCTTGCACCGACCGTCCGCGGCCAGTCCGCCCTGCCGGCTGAATCCGGCGAAGCTCATCGGCGACGACAGCACCGTCACACCGCCGGCCAGGGCGAGTGTGCACTCGCCCGAGCGCAGTGCGTGGGCCGCCAGGTGCAGGGAGACGAGCGAGGAGGAGCAGGCGGTGTCGACGGTGACGGCCGGGCCCTCCAGGCCGAAGGTGTAGGACAGCCGCCCGGACAGGACACTGCCCGCCAGGCCGGTGCTGGCGTGCCCTTCGACGTCCTCGCGGGAGTTCAGCACGACGTTGGTGTAGTCGACGCCGTTCGTTCCGACGAAGACACCGGTGTCGGTGCCCCGCAGGGACACCGGGTCGATGCCGGCGCGCTCCAGGGCTTCCCAGGAGGTTTCCAGCAGGATGCGCTGCTGGGGGTCCATGGCCATGGCCTCGCGGGGCGAGATGCCGAAGAAGGCCGCGTCGAACGCGGCGGCGTCCACGAAGCCGCCTTCGGTCGTCGTGCTGCTGCCGCCGCCCCCGCCGGTGAGCGAGCTCAGGTCCCAGCCGCGGTCGGCGGGGAACTCCGAGATGCCGTCGCGTCCTTCGCTGAGCAACTGCCAGAGTTCCTCGGGTGACCGCACTCCGCCCGGCAGACGGCAGGACATCCCGACGATGGCGATGGGCTCGTGTTGGGCGGACTCGGCCTCACGAAGCCGTTGGCGGGTCTGGTGCAAGTCGTTCGTGACCCACTTCAGGTAGTCAACGAGCTCGCGGTCGTTCGGCATGGAGAGGAACCTTCCGTGTAAAGAGGGGCCGGGTTCAGCGGTCGCTGTGACGCCCGAGTTCGTTGTCGATGAAGGCGAGGACTTCCACCGCGCTGGCGGATTCGAGCCGGTCGGCGACCCCCGATCCGTGCTGCTCGGCGGCGTCGCCCCGCCACTTGTCCAGGATCTGTGACAGGCGGTTGGACACGGCGGTCCGTGTGCGGGCGTCGGGCGCGCCGGCGGCGAGTGCGGAGTCGAGTCGTTCGAGCTCGGCGAGCAGGGCCGGGCCCGTGACGGCCGGGGCCTCGTCCACGAGCTGCGGGACGAGGTGCTCGGCCAGGGCGAGGGGGGTGGGGTAGTCGAAGACGAGGGTGGCGGTCAGCCGCAGTCCCGTCGCGGCGGCCAGGCGGTTGCGCAGTTCGACAGCGGTCAGCGAGTCGAAGCCCAGGTCGTGGAACTCACGCCGGGCCTCGACCGCCTTGGCCGAGGCGTGCCCGAGCACGGCGGCGGCCTCGGTCCGTACCAGGTCGGTCAGCAGGCGGGGCTGGTCCTCCGGCCGAGCCTCCGCCAGGCGGCGGGCGAGCGCGGCGGGGGCGTCGGCTCCGGGTGCGGAGTTGGCGGCGGTCCGCCGGGCGCCCTTGAGCAGGCCCCGAAGCACCGGGGGTACGGCACCGCGGACGCGGGTGCCGGTGGCGACCGGCCCGACGGGGACGAGGTGGGGCTCGTCCGTGGCGGTGGCGGCGTCGAACAGCGCCAGCCCCTGTGCGGCGGAGAGCGGCGGCACGCCGGTGGCCGCGATGCGCTGCAGGTCCGTGTCGGTCAGTGCCCCCGTCATGCCGCTCGCCTGTGCCCACGCGCCCCACGCGAGGGACTGGGCGGGCAGGCCCCGGGCGGCGCGGTGCCTGGCCAGGGCGTCGAGGAAGACGTTGCCCGCGGCGTAGTTGGCCTGGCCGGCGGCGCCGATGGTGCCGGAGACCGAGGAGAAGACGACGAACGCCCCGAGCTCCATCTCCCGGGTGAGGTCGTGCAGGTGCCAGGCCGCGTCCACCTTCGGGCGCAGCACGCCCGACAGCCGCTCCGCGGTCAGCGAGGTGACCACGCCGTCGTCCAGCACGCCGGCGGTGTGGACCACCGCGGTCAGCGGACGGGTGAGGGCGTCCAGCACCCGCCCGAGCGCGGTCCGGTCGGCGGTGTCGCAGGCGGTGATCGTCACGTCGGCACCGAGTGCGGTCAACTCGGTGCGCAGTGCGGTGGCCCCCGGTGCGGCCTCGCCGCTGCGACTCACCAGGAGGAGGTGCTTGGCCCCGTGCCGGGTCACGAGGTGCCGGGCCAGGAGGGCCCCCAGGCCACCCGTACCACCGGTGATCAGCGTCGTGCCGTCCGGGTCCCAGGCGGGGCGGCGGGGGGTGGCGTCGTCCGGTGTGGTGAGCCGGGCCAGCCTGGCCACGTGCAGCGCGTCGTCGCGTACGAGGAACTGGGCGTCACCGGCGGCGAGGAGGCCCGGCAGTGCGGGCGGGAGGGCCGCGTCCGGCGTGTCCACCAGGGCGAACCGGTCCGGGTGTTCCGACTGTGCCGATGCCACCAGTCCCCACACCGCCGCGGCGGCCAGGTCCTCGCCGGAGACCGCGCCGTCGGTCACGAACACCAGCCGGGCGGCGGCGAACCGCTCGCCCGCCAGCCACTCCTGCATCAACTCCAGTGCCCATGCGGTCCGTTCGTGCACCGCGGCGGGGACGTCGTCACCGCTGCCCGACACCGGAACCACGACCAGTTCGGGCACGTCCACCAGCGACGCCAGTCCCGCGGCGCCGAGCGTCACGCTCCGCGCCTGGCCGTCGCCCGGTGCCGGGGCGGCCGGCACCCAGTCCAGCCGGAGCAAGGCCCCCTCTTCCGCACCCGCGCTGCCGGCCGGCTGCCCGAGGGGCTTGGGAGCCTCCAGGACCAGTGAGTCCACCGACAGGACGGGGGCACCCATGACGTCCGCGACGGCGACGGAGTACGTGTCCCGGCCGGTCCTCGCGAGGCGGATGCGCACCGCCGAGGCCCCGCTGGCGTGCAGTTCGACCCCGTGCCAGGCGGCAGGCGCGAGGTCGTCGTCGCCTGCGGCCGCCCGCGTCACCGCTTCCAGCAGCGCCGGGTGCAGGCCGAAGTCCGCCGCGTCGTCCACCTGGTCGGGCAGCGCGGCCTCGACGAAGGTCTGGTCGCCGTGACGCCACAGCGCGCGGACGGTCCGGAACACCGGGCCGTGTGCGACGTCCTGGTCATCGTCGGCCGGGTCCGTCGCCTCGGCACCGCTCGGGGGCCACACCGAGGCGTCGAACTCCGCTGCCCCGTCGGCCATCCGCCCGGTTCCTGGTGCTCCTGTCGGCCCTGCGGGAGTCAGGCTGCCGTGGGCGTGGTCCGTCCACGGCCGGTCTGCGCAGTCCGCGGCCCGCGAGGACACGCGTACCTCGCGCAGGCCGTCCTCGTCGGGGGCGCCGAGCCACACTTGGAGGAGCACGGCGTCGTCCCCGGCCAGTACGAGCGGCTCGGTGAGTGCGAGCGTGCCGACGCGGTCGCAGCCGACCTGGTCGCCCGCGCGGACGGCGAGTTCGAGGAAGCCTGCGGCGGGGAAGACGCACGCTCCGTCCACCACGTGGTCCAGCAGCCAGGGATGGGTGCGCGTGGACAGCCTGCCGGTGAGCAGCAGCCCGCCCGAGCCCCCCAGTGGCACCGTCGCGCCCAGCAGGGGGTGCCCTGCCGGGAGGAGCCCCGCGCCGGTGACGTCGTCCCCGGAGAACGCGGCGGGCCGGGGCCAGTACCGCTCGTGCTGGAAGGGATAGGTCGGCAGGTCCACACGGCGGGCACCCGTGCCCGCGAACCATGCCGCCCAGTCCACCCCCACACCCACGACATGCAGCCGCGCCAACGCCGTCACCAGCGCCGACTCCTCGGCACGGTCCTTGCGCAGCGCACTGACGAACACCGCGGCGTCGTCCGCACCATCCTGCGCCATGGCCGTCAACACACCGTCCGGACCCAACTCCAGGAAGACCGAGGCACCTTCGGCCTCAAGGGCACGGACACCGTCCGCGAAACGCACCGTCTCCCGCACATGCCGCACCCAATAGCCGGGCGAACGCACCGACTCCGCGGAGGCGAGCTCCCCGGTCACGTTCGAGACGATCGGGATCTGCGGCGCCGCGTACGACAGGCCCTCGGCCACCCGCCGGAACTCCTCCACCATCGGCTCCATCAACGCCGAGTGGAAGGCATGGCTCACCGACAGCCGCCGTGTCTTGCGCCCCTCGCCCGCCAGTTCCTCGGAGATCCGCAGAACCTGGGACTCCTCCCCGGCCAGCACCACCGCCTCGGGGCCGTTGACCGCCGCGATCGACACCCCGTCGACCAGCCGCGGACGCACCTCGTCCTCGGTGGCCCGGACCGCAACCATCGCCCCGCCCCCAGGCAGCGCCTGCATCAGCCGGGCCCGCGCCGCCACCAGCACACACGCATCCTCCAGCGACAACACCCCCGCCACATGCGCCGCGGAGATCTCACCGATCGAGTGCCCCGCCACGAAGTCCGGCTGCACTCCCCAGGACTCCACCAACCGGAACAACGCCACCTCGACCGCGAACAACGCCGGCTGGGTGAACCCCGTCTCGTCCAGACCCTCCGCGTCACCGAACATCACCGCACGCAGATCGCGCAGCTCCCCGTCGAACCGCTCCAGGACCGCGTCCAGCGCCTCGGCGAAGACCGGGTACCGGGCGTACAGCTCCCGGCCCATCCCGACCCGCTGCGCGCCCTGTCCCGAGAACAGCACCGCGAGCGAGCGGTCCTGCTCCGCACGGCCGCGGGCCGCCTCGGACAGCTCGCCGTCAAGGCCCTGCGCCAGGAGCACCGCGCGGTGCTCGAAGACCGAACGGCCCGCGGCGAGCGAGCAGCCGACGTCCACCGGTGACAGCGCGCCGCTGTGCGTGGAGATCCGCTCGATCTGGGCCGCCAGTGCCTCTTCGGACTTGGCGGACACCAGCCACGGCACGACGTCGGGCGCCCATGCCGGATCCGTTGCCGGCTCCTCGGCCTGCTCCGCCTGTTCGATGATGACGTGGGCGTTGGTGCCGCTGATGCCGAACGACGACACCCCCGCCCGCCACGGCCGGTCGGCCCCGGGCCACTCCCGGGACTCCGTCAGCAGCTCCACCGCACCGGACGACCAGTCCACGTGCGAGGACGGCTCGTCCACGTGGAGCGTCTGGGGCAGCACACCGTTGCGCAGCGCCAGGATCACCTTGATGATCCCCGCCACTCCCGCCGCGGCCTGTGTGTGGCCGAGGTTGGACTTCACCGAGCCGAGGAACAGCGGGCGTTCGGGGTCGCGGTCCTGGCCGTAGGTGGCCAGCAGCGCCCGGGCCTCGATCGGGTCGCCCAGCGGCGTGCCCGTGCCGTGCGCCTCGACCAGGTCCACGTCCGAGGGCGAGAGACCGGCGCCGGCCAGCGCCTGCCGGATCACCCGCTGCTGCGCCGGGCCGCTGGGGGCGGTGAAGCCGTTGGAGGCGCCGTCCTGGTTGACGGCCGAGCCCCGCACGACGGCGAGCACCGGGTGCCCGTTGCGGCGGGCGTCGGACAGCCGCTCCATGACGAGGACGCCGACGCCTTCGGACCAGCCGGTGCCGTCGGCGTCGTCGGAGAACGCCTTGCACCGGCCGATGGCCGCCAGCCCGCCCTGCCGGCTGAACTCCATCAGGGAGCCGGGGGACGACATCACGTTCACTCCGCCGACCAGGGCCAGCGAGCACTCCTCGGCCCGCAGGGCGTGGGTCGCCGTGTGCAGGGCGACGAGCGAGGAGGAGCACGCCGTGTCGACGGTCACCGCCGGGCCTTCCAGGCCCAGCGTGTAGGAGAGCCGGCCGGACGTGGCGCTGGCGGCGATTCCGGTGCCGATGTCGCCGGTGGCGTCGGCCAGCGAGCGCACCAGCAGGTAGGCGTAGTCCTGGCCGTTGGTGCCGACGAAGACGCCGGTGCGGCTGCCGCGCAGGGTGGTCGGGTCGATGCCGGCGCGCTCGACGGCCTCCCAGGAGGTCTCCAGCAGCAGCCGCTGCTGCGGGTCCATGGTGACGGCCTCGCGCGGGGAGATGCCGAAGAACCCGGCGTCGAAGTCCCCCACGCCGTCGAGGAAGCCCCCTTCCTGGCTGACGGCGTTGCCGCGCGCGTCGACCCCGGCGTCCCGCAGGGCGTCCAGGTCCCAGCCGCGGTCCGTGGGGAACGCGCCGATCGCGTCCTTGCCCGCGGCCAGGAGCTCCCACAGGTCCTCGGGCGACTGCACGCCGCCCGGGTACCGGCAGGCCATCGCCACGATCGCGATCGGTTCCGTGGCCGCGGCGACGAGCTTGTGGTTCTGTCGGCGCAGGTGCTCGGCTTCCTTCAGCGAGGCGCGGAGGGCTGCGACGACACTTTCACTGGATGTGGTCATGATCCGCTCTTTCCGCTCTGTCAACGCTCTTGGGAGGAGTTGCGCTCTAGTGCCGCCTGCACCAGGTCGGCGACGTCCATCGCGTCGATCGACTCGTCGTAGGCGTCCGCTGCCGTCTCGGGAGCGGCCTCGCCGCCCGCCGCCGCGGACTGCTCCGCGGCCAGCTTCATCAGGGGTTCGAGTACGCCGATCTCCCGCAGCTGGTTCAGGGAGACGGAGGCGAGCAGCGCGCGGATGCCGGCGGAGTCCGGGGCGTTGTCGCCGGTGTCCTGCCCTGGCTTCTGGTCGGGGAGGAGCTGGTCGAGGAGGTGGTCCGCCAGTTCGGCGGGGTTGGGGTGGTCGAAGACGAGCGTGGCGGTCAGGGGCAGTCCGGTCGCGGCGCCGAGTTGGTTGCGCAGTTCGACGGCGCTGAGGGAGTCGAATCCGAGGTCGCGGAAGGCCCGGTCGGCGCCCACCGCGTCGGTGGTGGGGTGCCCGAGCACGGCCGCGGCCCGGCGGCGGACCAGGTCCAGTACGGCCCGGGTGCGCTTGGCGGGCGACAGGCCGGCGAGCTCTTCGCGCAGTGCGTCGCCGGTGGTGCCCTCGCCGGTGTCCCCTGCCGTCCGGTGCTCGGTGACGGCCGGCTCGCCGAGCAGCGGGCTGGGCCGGACGGCGGTGAAGGAGCGGACGAACCGGTCGCGTTCGATGTCGGCGACGACCTCGGTGGGCCGCCCGTCCATGACGGCCCGGCGCAGCGCCACGACGGCGAGGTCCGGGTCCAGCGGACGGATGCCGGTGCGCCGGGCCGCCTCCGCCGCCCGGTGGTCGGCGGCCATTCCGTCGCCGCCCCACACGCCCCAGGCGAGCGAGGTCGCGGCCAGGCCCTGGGCGCGGCGCCGTTCGGCGAGCGCGTCGAGGTAGGCGTTGGCGGCGGCGTAGTTGGCCTGGCCGGCGTTGCCGACCGCTCCGGAGGACGAGGAGAACAGCGCGAACACGGCCAGGTCCAGGTCCCGGGTGAGGTCGTGCAGGGCCAGGGCCGAGGCGGCCTTGGCGCGGAAGACGGCCTCGTAGCGGTCCGGGGTGAGGCTGTCGAGGATCCCGTCGTCCAGGACGCCCGCGGTGTGGATCACACCGGTCAGCGGGGCCTCGTCGGGGATCGCGGCGAGCACCTCGGCGAGCGCGTCGCGGTCCGCGGCGTCGCAGGCGGTGAGGGTGACCTCGGCGCCCAGGGCGGTGAGTTCGGCCCGCAGTCCGTCCGCGCCGGGGGCGTCGGCGCCCCGGCGGCTGACGAGCAGCAGGTGCCGGGCGCCGGCCTCGGCGAGCCGGCGTGCCACGTGGGCGCCCAGGGCTCCGGTGCCGCCGGTGATCAGGACGGTGCCGGTGGGGTTCCACTCCTGCGTGCCGGCTGCGGCCGGTACGGGGACCAGCCGGCGGCCGAGGACGGCGGAGGGCCGGATCGCGATCTGGTCCTCGTCGCCGGGCGCCGCGAGGGTTTCGGCGAAGCGGGCCGCGGACCGCTCGTCGAGCGCGTCGGGCAGGTCGATCAGACCGCCCCAGCGCTGCGGGTGCTCCAGGGCGGCGACCCGGCCCAGACCCCAGAGGGCTGACTGGGCGAGCCCGGGTACCGGCTCGGCGGGCGTGGTGGCGACCGCGCCGCGGGTGACGCACCACAGGGGTGCGGCGAGGTCCGCGTCGCCGAGTGCCTGGAACAGGGCGGTGGTCAGGGCCAGCGCCTCGGGGGCTTCCGCACCGTGTGCGGGTGCGGAGGCGAGGGCGAGCAGGGACACCACTCCGGTGAACTCGTGTCCGTCGTCGGCCAGTTGGCGCAGCTGTGCGGCCAGCGCCGCGCGGTCGGGCCCGGGTGCTGCCAGGCGTACGGTGTCCGGGCCCAGGGCGGCGACGGCGTCGGCGGCCCAGGGGTCGTCGGGGTGACCGGCCGGCAGCACGGCGAGCCAGGTGCCGGCCGGGGTGCGGCCGGGTCGCCGGGTCAGCGGCTGCCAGGTGATCTGCTGCCGCCAGCCGTCGACGAGGTGTTCCTCGTCCCGACGGCGGCGCCAGTCCGCGAGCGCGGGCAGCACCTTGGCCAGGGCGTCGCCGTCGACGTTCAGGGTCGTCTCCAGCGCGGTGAAGTCGGCCTCGCGCACCGCCGACCAGAAGCCGTCGTCCGCAGCGCCCGGCGCGACCGGGTCGGCGGCCGGCTGGGTGGCCGGCCAGTACCGCTGGTGCTGGAAGGGGTAGGTGGGCAGGTCGGTGCGGCGGGGCGCGGTCGCGGTCCCGTCGAACACAGCGTCCCAGTCGGGGGCGGCTCCGTCGACGTACAGCCGGGCGAGGGCGCCGACCACGGACTCCTGCTCGCCGCGGTCCCGGCGCAGCGCCGGTACGGTGACCGGCTGCGCGGGCAGGGTGTCCAGGGTGTCCTGGGCCATGGCGCAGAGCGTGCCGTCGGGGCCGAGCTCCAGGAAGGTGGTCACGCCGCGGTCGGCCAGGGTGCGCACCCCGTCGCCGAAGCGGACCGCCTCGCGGACGTGGCGCACCCAGTAGTCCGGGTCGCACACCTGCTGTTCGGTGGCCACCTCGCCGGTCACGTTGGACACGATCGGGATCGCCGGGGCGTGGTAGTCGACGCTGCGGGCGACGCGTCGGAAGTCCTGGAGCATGGCATCCATGTGCACGGAGTGAAACGCATGGCTCACCCGCAAACGCGTAGTCTTTCGCCCGTCCGCGGTGAGCTTCTCCGCGATGCCGACCACGACGTCCTCGTCGCCGGAGAGGACCACCGACCGCGGTCCGTTGACCGCCGCGAGGGAGGCGCCGTCGGTCAGGTGCGGCCGGATCTCCTCCTCGGTTGCCTGTACGGCGACCATGGCGCCGCCCGTGGGCAGGGCGTTCATCAGCCGGGCCCGAGCGGCCACCAGACGGCAGGCGTCGTCCAGGGAGAGGACGCCGGCCACGTGCGCGGCGGCGATCTCACCGACGGAGTGCCCGGCGGTGAAGTCCGGGCGGATGCCCCAGGATTCGACCAGGCGGAACAGCGCCACCTCGATGGCGAACAGCGCGGGCTGGGTGAAGCGCGTCTCGTCCAGCCGCTCCGCGTCCTCGAACATGACGTCTCGCAGCGGGAGTTCCAGTTCCGTGTCCAGGCGTGCGGTGACCGCGTCGAGGGCCTCGGCGAACACCGGGTAGCGGGCGTGGAGTTCCCGGCCCATGCCCACGCGCTGCGAGCCCTGGCCGGAGAACAGCACCGCGAGCTTGCCCCGGCGCTCCGCCGCCCGGCCGTGCAGGACCTGGGGGGTGTCGAGTCCGTCGGCGAGCGCGGCCAGGCCGGTGAGCAGTGCCGCGCGGTCGTCGGCGAGGACCGCGGCCCGGTGGGTGAAGGCCGACCGGGTGGTGGCCGTGGACAGCGCGAACTCGGCGACGGTGAGGTCGGGTCGGGCGGCCACGTAGGCGTGCAGCTGTCGGGCCTGGGCCCGCAGCGCTTCCGGTACGGTGCCCGTCACGGGGACCGGCAGCGGGCCGCCCGCCCCGTGGGGGCGCGTGGGCTCGTCGGCCGGGATCTCCGCGGGCTGCTCGATGATCACGTGGGAGTTGGTGCCGCTGGCGCCGAACGCCGAGATTCCGGCCCGGCGCGGGCGTCCGGTACGCGGCCAGTCGGCCGCCTCCGCCAACAGTTCGACGGCTCCGGCTGTCCAGTCGACGTGCGCCGAGGGCTCGTCGATGTGCAGGGACCTGGGCAGCACGCCGTGGCGCATCGCCAGCACCATCTTGATCACACCGGCGACGCCGGCGGCTGCCTGGGTGTGGCCGATGTTGGACTTCACCGACCCGAGCAGCAGCGGCAGTTGCTGGTCGCGGCCCTGTCCGTACGTGGCCAGCAGCGCCTGCGCCTCGATGGGGTCGCCCAGGGTGGTTCCGGTGCCGTGCGCCTCCACGGCGTCCACGTCGGCCGGGGCCAGCCCCGCGTTGGCCAGCGCCCGCTGGATGACCCGGCGCTGCGAGGGGCCGTTGGGCGCGGTGAGGCCGTTGCTGGCGCCGTCCTGGTTGACGGCCGAGCCGCGCAGCACCGCGAGGATCTGGTGCCCGTTGCGGCGGGCGTCCGAGAGCCGTTCCAGGACGAGGACGCCCACGCCCTCGGACCAGCCGGTGCCGCCCGCTGCGGATGCGAAGGGCCGGCAGCGGCCGTCCGTCGCGAGGGCTCCCATCTCGCCGAACTCGACGAAGTTCACCGGGCTGGACATCACCGTCACACCGCCGGTGAGCGCGAGCGAGCACTCGCCCGCCCGCAGGGCCTGGGCGGCCAGGTGGAGCGCCACCAGGGACGACGAGCAGGCCGTGTCGACGCTGACGGAGGGGCCTTCGAGGCCGAAGTGGTAGGCCACCCGGCCGGAGAGCAGGCTCGCCGACTGCGCGGTCTGCGCGTGGCCGAGTTGGCCGGCCTCGGGCCGGTAGTCGCCCGATCCGCCGCCGATGAACACGCCGGTGTCGCCGCCCCGCAGCTGGGCGGGGTCGATGCCGGTGCGCTCCAGGGCCTCCCAGGTGGCTTCCAGGAGGATGCGCTGCTGCGGGTCCATCACCATCGCCTCGCGCGGTGAGATCCCGAAGAATCCGGGGTCGAAGTCCGCGACGTCGTAGAGGAATCCGCCTTCGCCGGTGACGGTCCGGCCGCGGCCGTCCCGGTCGCCGTGCAGCAGCCGGTCCAGATCCCAGCCGCGGTCCGTGGGGAAGCCTCCGATGGCGTCGGCCTCGCCCATGACCAGCTGCCACAGGTCCTCGGGCGAGCGGACCCCGCCCGGGTAGCGGCAGCTCATGCCGACGATGACGACCGGGTCCTCGGCGGTGTCGAAGTCCCTCGCCCGCGTCGCCACGCGGAGTTCCTGCGTCTCCTCGCCGAGGAGCTCGGCCCGCAGGTGGCCGGCGAGCGCCTCGGCGGTGGGGTAGTCGAAGACGAGGGTCGCGGGCAGCGCCAGGCCGGTCGCGGTGGTGAGCTGGTTGCGCAGGTCGACGCCGGTCAGCGAGTCGAAGCCGAGGTCCCGGAACGGCTGGCCGGAGGGTACCGCGTCGGCGTCGGCGAACCCGAGCACCGCGGCGACCTGGGTACGGACGAGGGCCGACAGGACCTCGGTGCGTTCCGCGTCCGGGCGGGCGGCGAGTTCGGCCCGCAGGCCGGTCGCGGTGTCCGCGGTGCCCGGCTCGGTGGTGTCCGGCCGGGCCAGCGCCTCGCGGGCCTCGGGCAGCTCGGTGAACAGGGCGCTGCGCCGGTTGCGGGTGAAGGCGGGCGCGAACCGGTCCCACCGGACGTCGGCGACCGTCACCGAGGAGGTGTCGGTGCCGAGCGAGCCGGCGAGCGCGGTCAGGGCCCGTGCGGGGTCGATCGGCGGCAGCCCGTTGGCCCTGAGGTGAGCGGCCAGGCCGTCGGACGCGGTGCCGGCCCAGCCGCCCCAGGCGACCGTCACGGCAGGCAGCCCGCGGGTGCGCAACGTGCCGGCCAGGGCGTCGAGTTGGGCTCCGGCCGCGGCCTCGACGGCCCGGCCACCGGCACCCCAGGTCCCGGCGATCGAGGAGAAGAGGACGAACGCGTCCAGGGGACGGTCGCCGGCGGCCACCTCGGCCACCTCGGCCAGGTTCGTCACGTCGGCGCGCAGCGCGGCCGGTGCGGCGTCGGGCTCCTCGGCGTCGGACGGCTCCTCGGCGTACACGACGGCGGTCAGGGGCGCCCCTGCCGGCAGCGCGGCGAGCGCGGTCAGCAGCGCCTCGCCGTCGGACGGGGCGCAGTCGAGCACCGTCACGGGTACGGCCAGGTCGTCGAGTTCGGCGCGCGCCGGTGCCGTGTCGGGTGCGGTGGGGTCGGCCAGCAGCAGGTGCTGGGCGCCCTGCTCGGCGAGCCAGCGGGCGCAGTGTCCGCCGGCGCCGGCCGTCGGGCCGACGATCAGGACCGTGCCGGTCGGGCGCCACGGGGTCGCGGTGCCGTCGTGCGCGGCGCGCACCAGCCGTCGTCCGAAGAGACCGGAGGACCGCAGCGCCACCTGGTCCTCGTCGCCGATGCCCGTGAGGACGGCGCGGAGCCTTTCGGCCGCGCGCCGGTCGAGCACCTGCGGCACGTCGACCAGGCCGCCCCAGCGGTCCGGGTGGTCCAGCGCGGCGACCCGGCCGATTCCCCAGACCGTCGCCTGGGCGGGGCTGACCTCGGTCTCCGCGCGGCCCACCGTCACCGCGTCGCGGGTGACGCACCACAGCGGGGCGTCGATTCCGGCGTCCGCCAGTGCCGCCACCGCCTCGTTCGGCCAGGCCGGTCCGGCGGGGATGGCGTCGCTGAACGGGGCCGCGAGAAGCGAGACCACACCCGTGAACTCGGTGTCGTCTGCGGCGAGTTGGGCGAGCGTCCCGCCCAGTGCGGCACGGTCGGTCGGGTCGGTCTCGACGATGACGGCGGACTCGCCGAGGGCCGCGAGGACGGTGGCGGTCCACACGTCGGCGGTGCCGCCCGTCGGGACGAGCGCCAGCCACCGTCCGGTGAGGGTGCCCGGTGCGGTGCCGGCCAACGGGGTGAAGGTCACCCGGTAGCGCCAGCCGTCGACGGTCGAACGTTCGACGCGCTTGCGGCGCCAGGCGGACAGGGCGGGCACGAGGGCCGACAGTGCGGCGTCGTCCAGTTCGAGGCCGGCCGAGAGCGACGGGAGGTCCGCGCGTTCCACGGCGTCCCAGAACTCGGCGTCCACGGAGTCCTGCGGGCCGTCCTGACGGGGCTGGGTCGCCCCGGCCTCCGGCCAGAACCACTGCTGCTGGAAGGGGTAGGTGGGCAGGTCCGTGCGGCGGGCGCCGGTGCCGGCGAAGATTCCCGACCAGTCCACCCCGACGCCCACGACGTACAGGTGGGCGAGCGCGGTGACCAGCGCGGTCTCCTCGGGCCGGTCCTTGCACAGCATCGGCACGACGGTCGCGGTCGCGTCGAGGGTGTGCTGGGCCATCGCCGTCAGCACCCCGTCCGGGCCCAGCTCCAGGAAGACGGCGGCGCCTTCGGCGGCCAGCGTTCGCACGCCGTCCGCGAACCGCACGGTCTCCCGTACGTGCCGCACCCAGTACCCGGGCGAGCACAGCAGTTCCTCGGCGGCGAGCTGCCCGGTCACGTTGGACACGAGCGGGATCCGCGGAGCCTCGTACGACAGGCCCTCGGCCACCCGCCGGAACTCCTCCAGCATCGGCTCCATCAACGGCGAATGGAAGGCGTGGCTCACCGCGAGGCGCTGTGTCTTGCGTCCTTCGTCCGCCAACCCCCCGGCGATCCGCAGCACTTCGGCCTCGGCTCCGGCGAGGACGACCGCCTCGGGGCCGTTGACCGCCGCGATCGACACCCCGTCGACCAGCCGCGGCCCGACCTCGTTCTCGGCGGCCTGGACGGCCACCATCGCCCCGCCCGGCGGCAGCGCCTGCATCAGGCGCGCCCGGGCCGCCACCAGCGCACAGGCGTCCGCGAGTGAGAACACCCCCGCGACGTGCGCGGCCGCGATCTCGCCGATCGAGTGCCCGGCCACGAAGTCCGGCCGGACGCCGAGGGACTCGGCGAGCCGGAACAGCGCCACTTCGATGACGAACAACGCCGGCTGGGTGAACCCGGTCTCGTCCAGGCCCTCCGCCCCGCCGAACATCACCTCCCGCAACGGGGTCTCCGCCACGGTCCCGGTCTCGAAGTGCGCCAGCACCTCGTCCAGCGCCGCCGCGAACACCGGGAACCTGCCGTACAGCTCCCGGCCCATGCCGACCCGCTGGGCGCCCTGGCCGGAGAACAGCACGGCCAGCTTCCCGTCGGTCTCCTGGGCGACACCGCGGGCGAGTTCCCGTACGCCCGCCGCGTCGGCGGTGAGGACCGCGCGGTGGGCGAACGCGGAACGGCCGGTGGCGAGGGAGTGGCCCACGTCGAGCGGTGACGCGTCGGTCAGGGCCGAGACCCGCTCGATCTGTGCCGTCAGTGCGGCCGCGGTCTTGCCCGACACCGGCCAGGGCACGAGGCCCGGCGCCACCGTGGTGGGTTCCGGTGCCACCGGTTCCTCGGTGTCCGGTGCCTGTTCGAGGATGACGTGCGCGTTGGTGCCGCTGACGCCGAAGGCGGAGACACCGGCCCGTCGGGCGTGCCCGGTCTCGGGCCATTCCTGCTGCTCGGTGACGAGCGCGACCGTGCCGTCGCTCCAGTCGACGTGCGAGGACGGGGCGTCGATGTGCAGGGTCTTGGGCAGCACGCCGTGGCGCATCGCCACGAGCACCTTGATGGTGCCGGCGACGCCGGCGGCGGCCTGGGTGTGGCCCAGGTTGGACTTGACTGCGCCGAGCAGCAGCGGGTGTTGCCTGTCCTGCCCGTAGGCGGCCATGAGGGCGCCTGCCTCGATGGGGTCGCCGAGGGTGGTGCCGGTGCCGTGGGCCTCGACGACGTCGACGTCGGCGGGGGTGAGGCGGGCGTCGGCGAGGGCCTGGCGGATGGCGCGCTGCTGGGCCCGTCCGCTGGGCGCGGTCAGCCCGTTGGAGGCGCCGTCCTGGTTGACGGCGGTGCCGCGCACGATGCCCCAAATGTCATGGCCGTTGCGGCGGGCGTCGGACAGCCGTTCCAGGACGAGGACGCCCACGCCCTCGGACCAGCTGGTGCCGTCGGCCGCGTCGGCGAAGGGCTTGCAGCGTCCGTCGGGGGCCAGTCCGCCCTGGACGGTGAACTCGGTGAAGGAGCCGGGGCTGGACATCACCGAGACACCGCCGGCCAGGGCGAGGGTGCACTCGCCGTTGCGCAGCGCGCCTGCGGCCATGTGCAGGGCGACCAGCGCGGAGGAGCAGGCGGTGTCGACGGTGACGGCCGGGCCCTCCAGGCCGAAGGCGTAGGACAGACGGCCGGACATGACACTGGCGGTGTTGCCGGTGGCGACGTGGCCACGGAGGTCGGCGGTGCCGGTGCCCTGGCGCAGGAGCGTGGCGTAGTCCTGGCCGTTGGTGCCGACGAACACGCCGGTGCGGCTGCCGCGCAGGGTGGTGGCGTCGATGCCGGCGCGCTCGAACGCCTCCCACGAGGTCTCCAGCAGCAGTCGCTGCTGGGGGTCCATGGCCAGCGCCTCGCGGGGCGAGATGCCGAAGAAGCCGGCGTCGAAGAGGCCGACGCCGTCCAGGAAGCCGCCTTCGAGGGTGGCGGAGGCGCCCTGGGCGAGCGCGTCGAGGTCCCAGCCGCGGTCCGCGGGGAAGCCGCTGATCGCGTCCTCGCCGCGGCTCAGCAGTCGCCAGAGGTCCTCGGGGGACCGGACGCCGCCGGGGAAGCGGCAGTTCATGCCGACGACGACGATGGGGTCGTCGTCCGCCGCGCGGCCGGCCGGAGCCGGGGTGTCGGTGTCCGACGCGGGCAGCGTGCCGAGGAGTTCGGCGAGCAGGAAGTCGGCGAGTGCGGTCGGGGTCGGGTAGTCGTAGACGAGGGTCGCGGGCAGTTTCAGACCGGTGGTGGCGGTGAGGGTGTTGCGCAGCTCCACGGTGGTCAGCGAGTCGAAGCCGAGGTCGCTGAAGGCGCGGTCGGCGCCGATGTCCGAGGTGCCGGAGTGTCCGAGGACCGCCGCCACCCGGGTGCGCACCAGGTCCAGGACGAAGCTCGGGCGCGCGGCCGGGGAGAGTCCGGCGAGCCGCTGGCGCAGGGCCGGTTCCTGGAGGGTGGCCTGCGGTGTCCCGGCGGTCGGGGTGGCCCGCTGCAGTGCGGGCAGGTCGCCGACGAGGGGGCTGGGGCGCAGTGCGGTGAACACCTCCGCGTAGCGCGACCAGTCGATGTCCGCGACGGTCAGCGTGGGGGTGCCGTGCTCGATCGCCCGCCGCAGGGCGGTGAGGGCGAGGCGGGGTGGCAGGGGGGCGAAGCCGCCGCGGCGGATCCGTTCCTGGACGCCGGTGCCGTCGGCCGCCATGCCGGTCTCGGCCCAGGGGCCCCAGGCCACCGAGGTGGCGGGCAGGCCGTGGGCGCGGCGCTGTTCGGCGAAGGCGTCGAGGAAGGCGTTGGCGGCCGCGTAGTTGCCCTGGCCGGGTGCGCCGAGGGTGCCGGCGATGGAGGAGAAGAGCACGAACGCGCTCAGTTCCTGGTCGCGGGTCGCCTCGTGCAGGTTGAGCGTGGCGGTGACCTTGGCGCGCAGGACGGTGGCGAACTGCTCGGGGGTGAGCGTGTCCAGAGTGCCGTCGTCGACGGTGCCGGCGGTGTGGAACACCGCGGTGAGCGGGTGCGCGTCGGGGATCGCGGCCAGTACGGCGGTGAGCGCGTCGCGGTCCGCGGTGTCGCAGGCCGCGAGGGTGACCTCGGCTCCCGCGCTTTCGAGGTCCGCGACGAGTTCGGCGGCACCGGGGGCGTCGGCGCCGCGGCGGCTGACCAGCAGCAGGCGCGGGGCGCCGGCCTCGGCCAGCCATCGGGCGACGTGGCCGCCGAGGGCGCCGGTGCCACCGGTGACGAGCACGGTGCCGGTGGGGCTGAACGTGCCCGCCTCGGGGGCCGGTGCGGCCCGGTGGTGGACCAGCCGGCGGGCGAACGCCGCGGTGCTGCGCACGGCGATCTGGTCCTCGCCGGCGCTGTCGGTGAGGACGGCGGCCAGGCGGCGCAGGGTGCCGTCGTCGAGCGCGTCGGGCAGGTCGATCAGGCCGCCCCAGCGTTGCGGGTGCTCCAGTGCGGCCACTCTGCCCAGGCCCCAGACGGCGGACTGGGCGGGGCGGGCCGGGTGTTCGGTGCGGTCCACGGCCACGGCGGTGCGGGTCGCGCACCACAGGGGTGCCTCGATGCCCGCGTCGCCCAGGGCCTGGAAGGCGGTTGCCGTCAGCAGCAGGCCCGCGGTGGCGGCGTCGGCGGTGCTCTCGGCGCCGTCGCCGGCCGTGGCCAGCAGGGACAGCACGCCCGCGAACTCGCCGTGCTCGTCGACCAGTTGGGCCAGGCGTTCGGTCAGGTCCTGGCGCTGTGGGGCGGTGACGAGAAGCCGTACGGCGTCGGCGCCCAGGACGTCGGCGACCGGGTCGAGCCACGCCGACTCGCCGTCGGCCGGTGCGAGCACCAGCCAGGTCCCGGCGGGCCGTGCGGCGGCCGGGCCGGTGAGGCGCTTCCAGGTGGTCCGGTAGCGCCAGCCGTCGACGGTGGAGCGCTCCCGGCTGCGGCGCCGCCAGGAGGAGAGGGCGGGCACGACGGCGGTGAGGGTGTCGTCGTCCAGGTCCAGCGACGATCCCAGGGACGCCAGGTCCGCCCGCTCGACGGCCGACCAGAAGTCCGCGTCCGCCGCGTCGGCGGGGTGGCCGGGTGCGGCGCTCCCGGTGGTCGCCTCGGGCCAGTAGCGCTCGCGCTGGAAGGGGTAGGTGGGCAGGTCGATCGGGCGGGCTCCGCTGCCCGCGAACACGGCGTTCCAGTCGACCTGCGCTCCGTGCAGGTGGAGTTGGGCCAGTGCCGTGGTCAGTGCGGGGGCCTCGGGCCGGTCCCGGCGCAGTGCCGGGACGGCGGTGGCACGGGTCTGTTCGTCGGTGCCCTCGCGGACCGCGCCGCTGAGCACCGCGTCCGGGCCGAGCTCGAAGAAGGTCCGCACGCCGTGCTCGGTGAGGTGCCGGACGGCGTCGGCGAAGCGGACGGTGCCGCGGACCTGCCCGGTCCAGTACTCCGGCGCGGCGAGTGCCTCGTGCGCCAGGAGCGTGCCGGTGACGGTGGACACCAGCGGCACGGTGGGTGCGTGGCAGGTGACGGAGCGGATGGCGCGGGCGAAGTCCGCCAGCATCGGGTCCATGTGCGGCGAGTGGAAGGCGTGGCTGACGCGCAGCCGCTTGGTGCGGCGGCCCCGCTCCGCGAAGTACCCGGCGACGGCGAGCACCGCTTCCTCGTCGCCCGAGACGACCAGGGAGGTCGGGGTGTTGACGGCGGCGACCGCGGCCCGTCCCCCGTACGGGGAGAGCACGGCCGTCACTTCGTCCTCGGTGGCTTCGACGGAGGCCATGGCACCGCCCGTGGGCAGTGCGGCCATCAGCCGGCCGCGGGCGGCGACCAGGGTGCAGGCGTCCTCCAGGGAGAGGACTCCGGCGGCGTGTGCGGCGGCGAACTCTCCGATGGAGTGGCCCGCGACGTAGTCGGGGCGCAGGCCCCAGGACTCGGCGAGGCGGAACAGGGCCACTTCGAGGGCGAAGAGGGCGGGCTGGGTGTAGCCGGTGTCGTCCAGCAGCGCGGCCTCGGGCGAGCCCGGGGTGGCGAAGAGGATCTCCCGCAGCGGACGGTCGAGTTCGAGGTCGAAGCGAGTCAGTACGGCGTCCAGTGCCTGGGCGTAGACCGGGTGGTGGTCGTAGAGCTCGCGGCCCATGCCGGGGCGCTGGCTGCCCTGGCCGGTGAAGAGGAAGGCCAGCCGGCCGTGGTCCGGGCGGCCGGTGAGCGGCCCGGCGTCGGGGGTCGCGTCGCGCAGCGCGGTCAGGGCGCGGGTGAGCGCGTCGGGGTCGTCGGTGACGACGGCCGCGCGGTGCTCCAGGGCGCCCCGGGAGGTGGCGAGGGAGAGGGCGAGGTCGGTGAGCGGCAGGTCGGGGTGGTCGGCGAGGTGGGTCAGGAGCCGCCCGGCCTGGGCGCGCAGGGCCGCTTCGGTGTGTCCCGACAGGAGCACCGGAACGGGGGTGGCATCGACCGGACGGGCCGGTGCGGTGTCGGTGGTGTCCTCGGGGCTGTCCTCCGGGGCCTGTTCGAGGATGGTGTGGACGTTGGTGCCGCTGAGCCCGAAGGAGGAGACGCCCGCGCGGCGCGGGTGTCCGGTGCTCGGCCAGGGCAGCGGCTCGGTGAGCAGGTGGAGGGCGCCGGAGCTCCAGTCGACGTGCGAGGAGGGCCGGTCGATGTGCAGGCTCCGCGGCACGGTGCCGTGGCGCATGGCCATGACCATCTTGATGACACTGGCGACGCCGGACGCCATCTGGGTGTGGCCGATGTTGGACTTCACCGAGCCCAGCAGCAGCGGGTGCTCGGGGTCGCGGCCCTGGCCGTAGGTGGCCAGCAGGGCCTGCGCCTCGATGGGGTCGCCGAGGGCGGTGCCGGTGCCGTGGCCGTCGACGACGTCGACGCTGTCGGGCTCCACCTTGGCGTTGGCCAGGGCCTGGCCGATGACGCGCTGCTGGGACGGGCCGTTGGGGGCGGTCAGGCCGTTGGACGCGCCGTCCTGGTTGACGGCGGAGCCCCGGATGACGGCCAGGACCCGGTGCCCGTTGCGGCGGGCGTCACAGAGCCGTTCGACGAGGACCAGGCCGACGCCTTCGGCCAGGCTCATGCCGTCGGCCTGGTCGGAGTACGCCTTGCAGCGACCGTCGGGCGCCATCGCGCGCTGTCGGCTGAAGCCGACGAACGCGCCGGGGGTGGACATGATGCTGACGCCGCCCGCGAGGGCCAGGGAGCTCTCGCCGTTGCGCAGGGACTGGCAGGCCAGGTGCAGGGCGACGAGGGAGGAGGAGCAGGCGGTGTCGAGGGAGACGGCCGGGCCCTCGAAGCCGTAGGTGTAGGAGAGCCGGCCGGACAGGACGCTGGAGATGGTGCCGGTGATCAGGTGTCCTTCGGCGCCTTCCGGGCTCGCGCCGGTGGCTCCGTAGTCCTGGTAGCTGGCGCCGATGAAGGTGCCGGTGCTGCTGCCGCGCAGGGTGGCGGGGTCGATCCCGGCGCGCTCCATGGCCTCCCAGGAGGTCTCCAGCAGCAGCCGCTGCTGGGGGTCCATGGCGAGCGCCTCGCGGGGCGAGATGCCGAAGAAGGAGGCGTCGAAGTCGGCGGCCTCGTGGAGGAAGCCGCCCCGGGTCGAGTAGGTGTGGCCGGACCGGTCGGGGTCGGGGTCGTAGAGGCCCTCGGCGTCCCAGCCGCGGTCGGTGGGGAACTCGCCGGTGGCGTCGCCCCCTTCGGCGACCAGCCGCCACAGGTCCTCCGGTGAGCCGACGCCGCCGGGGTAGCGGCAGCTCATGCCGATGATGGCGATGGGCTCGTCGTCGGCGGCGGCGGTGTACGTGGTCGGAGCGGCGGTTCCGGTGGCGGACCCGGCGAGGGACTCGCGCAGGAAGGCGACGAGTGCGAGCGGGTTGGGGTGGTCGAAGACCATGGTGCTCGGCAGGGCGAGCCCGGTCACGGCGGCGATCCGGTTGCGCAGGTCGACGGCGGTCAGCGAGTCGAAGCCGACGTCGCGGAAGGCGCGTCGTTCGGAGAGCACGTCGGGTGAGGCGTGGCCGAGCGCGGTGGCGGCCTCGCCGCGGACGAGGTCCAGCAGGAGCCGGTCCTGCTCGACGGCGGCCAGCCCGCGCAGCCGGTCGGCGAACTCGCTGCCGGACTCGGCGGTCCGGCCGGTGTTCTCCGTGAGCCGCTGGACTTCGGGCAGGTCGTCGAAGAGGTGGGTGGGGCGCGCGGAGGTGTAGACGGGGTAGTAGCGCTCCCAGTCCACGTCGGCGACGGCCAGGTGCGTCTCGTCGTCGTCGAGGGCCTGGCGCAGGCCGGTGAGGGCCAGTTCGGGGTCCATGAAGACCAGTCCGCTGCGGCGGATCTGGCCGGGGTCGACGCGGCCGAGCTTGAGGTCGTCGGCCCAGATGCCCCAGGAGACGGCGGTGGCCCGGGCGCCGCGGACGCGGCGCTGTTCGGCCAGGGCGTTGAGGTGGGCGTTGCCGGCGACGTAGGCGGCGTGGGCGCCGCTGCCCCACATGCCGGCGGTGGAGGAGTACAGGACGAAGGCGTCGAGGTCGTCGCCGAGGAGTTCGTCCAGGTGCCGGGCGCCGTTGACCTTGGCGTCCATGACCTTCGCGAAGTCGTCGAGGGTCGTCTCGTCCAGCGTCGCCAGTTCGATGGTGACGGCGGTGTGCACGACGGTGCGTACGGTGCGGCCCTCGGCCGCCAGCGTGTCGAGCATCCCGGCGACCGCGTCGCGGTCGGTCAGGTCGCAGGCGACGACGCTCGCCTCGCAGCCCAACTCGGCCAGTTCGCGGACGAGTTCGTCGGATCCGGGGGCCGCCGGGCCGCGGCGGCTGGTGAGCACGACGTGTTCGGCGCCCTGCCGGGCGAGCCAGCGGGCCAGGTGCGGGGCGAGGGTGCCGGTGCCGCCGGTGACCAGGGTGGTGCCCCGCGCCGTCCAGGGACGGGCCG
Organism: Streptomyces yunnanensis; assembly: GCF_029011865.1. Classification (NCBI taxonomy): domain Bacteria; kingdom Bacillati; phylum Actinomycetota; class Actinomycetes; order Kitasatosporales; family Streptomycetaceae; genus Streptomyces; species Streptomyces yunnanensis. The sequence goes on along the minus strand of NZ_CP095749.1, from coordinate 9,722,156 downwards.
GAGCGGAGTCCGCGGGGGTGGCGCGCACGACGCGGCGGGCGAGGACGCCCGAGGCGCGGACGGCGAGTTGGTCCTCGCCGGTGCGGCCGGTCAGGACCGCGGCCAGGCGCTCGGCGGCCCGCCGGTCCAGTTCCTCGGGCAGGTCGACCAGGCCGCCCCAGCGCTGGGGGTGTTCGAGGGCGGCGGTCCAGCCGAGGCCGAGGATCTGGGCCTGGTCGGGGTGGGTGAGCCGGTCGGCGCGGCCGGTGGAGACGGCGCCCTGGGTCAGGCACCACAGCGGCGCGTCGAATCCGGCGTCGCCGAGTGCCTGTACGAGCGCGACGGTCAGGGCCGTCGCGCGGCGCAGCGCCGGGTGGTGCGGGCTCGGCCCGTCGGCGGCGGCCAGCAGGGACACCACGCCCGCGAGGTCCGCGGTGCCGTCGAGGTCGGCCAGGCGCGCGGCCAGCGTCGCGCGGTCCGTGCAGGCGTCGTCCAGGACGAGGGTCCGGGTGTCGGCGCCGTGCGTGGCGAGGGCACCGGTGAGGTCGTCGCCGGGGGTGCCCTCGGGGGTGACGACGAGCCAGGTGCCCGTCAGCGCCGCCGCGGGCAGTGCGGCCAGCGGCTGCCAGGTGGCGCGGTAGCGCCAGGCGTCGACGGCCGCCAGGTCGCGCCGGCGCCGGCGCCAGTCGGACAGGGCAGGGAGGACGGGCTCCAGGGCGGCGCGGTCCAGGCGCAGGCGGGAGGCGAGGGAGTCGACGTCGGCCTCTTCCACCGCCGTCCAGAACTCCGCGTCCACCGGGTCGGCTTCGGGCCGGTCCGAGGACCGGTCGGGGATCGCCCACAGCTGTTCGCGCTGGAAGGCGTAGGTGGGCAGCGGCACCCGGCGGGCGCCGGTGTCGGCGAAGACGGCGGACCAGTCGGCGCCCGCGCCCCGGACGAAGGCTTCGGCCAGGGACGTCAGAAAGCGGTCGGTGCCGCCCGCGTCGCGCCGGAGCGTGCCGAGCACCGCGGCCGTGCCGCCGGCTTCCTCGGCGGTCGCCTGGATGCCCATGGCGAGTACGGGGTGCGAACTGACCTCGATGAAGAAGCGGTGCTCCTGGGCGAGGAGTTCGCCGATGGCGGGTTGGAAGCGGACGGTCTGGCGCAGGTTGGTGTACCAGTAGTCGGCGTCCATGGTGGTGGTGTCGAGCCAGTCTCCGGTGACGGTGGAGAAGAACGGCACCTGTGCCGGGCGCGGGCGGACCGGGGCCAGGACGGTGTGCAGTTCCTCCCGCACCCGCTCGACCTGCGCGGAGTGCGAGGCGTAGTCCACGGCGATGCGCTTGGCGCGGACGTCCTCGGCGACCAGTTCGGCCTGGAGTGCCTCCAGCGGGGCGACGGCGCCCGAGACGACGGTGGCCCCGGGGCCGTTGACCGCGGCGATCGACAGGTCCTCGTAGGCGGCCAGGCGCGCTTCGACGTCGGCGGCGGGCAGCGGGACGGACAGCATGCCGCCGGATCCGGCCAGTCCGCGGGCGATGGCCTGGCTGCGCAGCGCGACGACGCGGGCCGCGTCCTCCAGGGAGAGTGCCCCGGCGACGGCCGCCGCGGCGATCTCGCCCTGCGAGTGGCCGACCACCGCGTCGGGGGTGATGCCGTAGGAGGTCCACAGTGCGGCCAGCGAGACCATGACGGCGAAGGAGGCGGGCTGGACGACGTCGACGCGCTCCAGCGTCGGTGCGCCCGGTGCCTGTCGCAGGACGTCCAGCAGCGACCAGTCGGTGAACTCCGAGAGGGCCGCGGCGCACTCGGTCAGGCGCTCGGCGAAGACCGGCGACTCGTCGAGGAGCCGCGCTCCCATGCCGACCCACTGGGAGCCCTGGCCGGGGAAGACGAAGACGGTCCTGCCGTCGATGTCCGCCGTGCCCTGGACGACGCCGGGCGCGGAGCCGCCGGTGGCGAGGGCGTCGAGGGCCGCGCGCCGGGTCAGGTCGTCGGTGCCGACGACGACGGCGCGGTGGTCGAAGACGGTGCGCGCGGTCACCAGGGAGTGGCCGACGTCGAGGGCGTCGGGGGTCGGTTCGTCGTCGAGGTGGGCGGCGAGCCGGGTGGCCTGGGCGCGCAGCGCGCCCGGGGTGCGGGCGGACAGCATCCAGGGGATGGCGTCGCCGGCCGGCGGCACCGGCCGTTCGGCGGCCGCCTCCTGCGGGCGGGGGGCCTCTTCGAGGATGGTGTGGGCGTTGGTCCCGCTGATGCCGAAGGAGGAGACCGCGCAGCGGCGCGGGCGTTCGCCCTCGGGCCAGTCGGCGGGTTGGTGCAGCAGGGCGACGGTGCCGGGGGTCCAGTCGATGTGGCTGGAGGGGGCGTCCGCGTGCAGGGTGCGCGGCAGCGCTCCCCGGCGCAGGGCCAGGACCATCTTGATGACGCCGGCGACGCCGGCCGCCGACTGGGTGTGGCCGATGTTGGACTTCACCGAGCCCAGCAGCAGCGGGTGCTGCGGGTCGCGGTCCTGGCCGTAGGTGGCGAACAGGGCCTGCGCCTCGATGGGGTCGCCGAGCGCGGTGCCGGTGCCGTGCGCCTCGACCGCGTCGATGTCCTTCGGGGCCAGCCCCGAGTTGGCCAGGGCCTGGCGGATGACGCGCTGCTGGGAGGGGCCGTTGGGGGCGGACAGGCCGTTGGAGGCACCGTCCTGGTTGATGGCCGAGCCGCGGACGACGGCGAGGATCTCGTGTCCGTTGCGCTGGGCGTCGGAGAGGCGCTCCAGGACGAGCACGCCGACGCCTTCGGCGAGGGTCATGCCGTCGGCGCCGTCGGAGAACGCCTTGCAGCGGCCGTCGCCGGCCAGGGCCCGCTGCCGGCTGAAGGCGACGAACGGGTTGGGGTTGGTCATCACGGTCGCGCCGCCGGCCAGGGCCAGGGAGCTCTCGCCGTTGCGCAGGGACTGGCAGGCCAGGTGCAGGGCTACCAGGGAGGACGAGCAGGCGGTGTCGACGGTGACCGCCGGCCCTTCGAGGCCGAAGAGGTAGGCCAGGCGCCCGGAGAGCACGCTGGGGCTGGTGCCGGTCACCAGGTGGCCGGCGGAGCCGTCCTCGATGCCGAGTCCGTACTCCTGGTAGGTGGAGCCGATGAAGGTCCCGGTCGGGGTGCCGTGGACGGTGGTGGGGTCGATGCCGGCGTGCTCGAACGCCTCCCAGGTGGTTTCCAGCAGCAGCCGCTGCTGGGGGTCCATCGACAGCGCTTCGCGGGGCGAGATGCCGAAGAAGGTGGCGTCGAACTCCCCCGCGTCGTGGAGGAAGCCGCCCTGGGTGGAGTAGGTCGTGCCGGGGTTGTCCGGGTCGGGGTGGTAGAGGTCGGTGTTCCAGCCGCGGTTGACGGGGAAGTCGGAGATGGCGTCCACGCCTTCGCTGACCAGGTCCCACAGGTGCCGCGGGGAACGGACGCCGCCGGGGAAGCGGCAACTCATGCCGACGATGGCGATGGGCTCGTCGAAGGCCCCCGGCGCGGCGACCACGGTCGCGGCCGCGTTGCCGCCGGTGCCGAGGAGTTCCTCGCGCAGGTGACGGGCGAGGACGGCGGGGGTCGGGTAGTCGAAGACGAGGGTGGCGGGCAGGGCCAGGCCCGTGAGGGCGGCCAGCCGCTTGCGCAGTTCCACGGCGGTCAGCGAGTCGAAGCCGGCGTCGCGGAAGGCCCGCCGCTCCGGGATGGCGTCCGCCGAGTCGTGGCCGAGGGCGATGGCCGCCTCGGCGCGCACCAGGTCGGCCAGCAGCCGGGTCTGCTCGTCCTCGTCGAGGCCCCGCAGGCGCGCGGCGAACTCGGGCGCGGCGCTCGTGTCGTCGGCGTGCGCGAGGGCCTGGACCTCGGCCAGTTCGTCGAAGAGGGCGCTCGGGCGGGTGGCGGTGAAGACGGGGTGGTAGCGCTCCCAGTCGATGTCGGCGACCGTGACCGTGACGTCCTTGTGGACGACGGCGCGCCGCAGTTCGGTGAGGGCGTTCGCGGGGGCGAGGAAGCGCAGTCCGCGCTTGTGCAGTTCGTCGGTGATGGCCTCGTGGGTGGCCATTCCGGCCTCGGCCCAGGGGCCCCAGGCCACGGAGGTGGCGGGCAGGCCGCGGGCCGCGCGGTGCTCGGCCAGGGCGTCGAGGTAGGCGTTGGCGGCGGCGTAGGCGCTCTGTCCGGCGCTGCCCCACACTCCGGCGATCGAGGAGACCAGGACGAAGAAGTCCAGGTCGTGGCCGTCCAGGAGGCTGTCGAGGTGGGCGGCGCCGAGCATCTTGGCGGCCATCGCCTGCGCGGCGACGTCCAGGGGGGTTTCGGTGAGGGCGGCGTTCTGGCCGACGCCGGCCGCGTGCACGACGCCGGTCAGCGGGTGCTGCGCGGGGACGGCGGCCAGGAGTGCGGCCAGCGCGCCGCGGTCGGCGGTGTCGCAGGCCGCGATGGTGACCTCGGCCCCCAACTCCTCGATTTCCGCGGCGAGTTCGGCGGCACCGGGGGCGTCGGGGCCGCGGCGGCTGGTGAGGAGGAGGTGGTCGGCGCCGCTGCGGGCCAGCCAGCGGGCCACCTCGGCGCCGAGCGCTCCGGTGCCGCCGGTGACGAGCACGGTGCCGTGCGGCGCGGTGAAGGCGTCGGCGGGCGGCAGTTCGGCCTGCGGGTGCCGCACCAGGCGCCGGCCGAGCGCTCCGGTGGCCCGGATGGCGATCTGGTCCTCGCCGCCCCGTGCGGCCAGCGCGCTGACCAGGTGCTGGGTGGCGGGTGCGTCGAGGGCGGCCGGCAGGTCGATCAGGCCGCTCCACAGCTGCGGGTGCTCCAGGGCGGCGACCCGGCCCAGTCCCCAGACCGCCGCCTGGAGGGGGTTGGTGAGCGGGTCGTCGGAGCCGGTGGTGACGGCGCCGCGGGTCAGGGTCCACAGCGGGGCGGCGAGGTCGGAGTCGACCAGTGCCTGGGTCAGGACGAGGCTCAGCGCGAGCCCGGTGGGCGGCTCGGCGCCGGCCTCGGTGCCGGGCCGGTCGGCGAGCGGGAGCAGGGACAGGATGCCGGAGCAGGCGCCGCCCTCGGCGGTTGCGGCGTGGAGCCGGGCGGCGAGTTCGACGCGGTCGCGGCAGGCGTCGTCCAGGACGAGCGTCTCGAACTGGGCGCCGTGGCCGCGCAGCGCGTGCAGGATCTCGTCGCTGTCGATGCCGTCGGCGGTGACGAGCAGCCAGGTGCCGTCGAGCACGGGCGCGGCGGCGGCCGTCACGGGGCGCCAGGCGACCTGGTAGCGGGTGGAGTCCAGCAGCGCCTTCTCGTGCCGGTGCTGGCGCCAGGAGGACAGCGCGGGCAGCAGCGCGTACAGGGAGGCGTGCTGTTCGTCGCGCAGCCCGAGGAGGGCGGCCAGTTCGGCCGCGTCGCCCCGTTCGACGGCGCCCCACAGCTCGGCGTCCGCGGGGTCGGCGGCGGCCTGCGCGAGGCGGGCCGGGGCCGGCTCGGGCCAGTAGCGCTCGTGCTGGAAGGCGTAGGTGGGCAGATCGACCGTGCGTGCACCGGTGCCGGCGAGGTACCCGGACCAGTCCACGGTGACGCCGCGCACGTGCAGGCGGGCCAGTGCGGTGGCCGCACAGCGCTCCTCGTCGCGCCCGGCGCGCAGCAGCGGGACGAAGTCCGCCGCGGTGTCGTCGCCCAGGGTGTCGTGGGCGGGGGCCGACAGCGCGCTGTCGGGGCCGAGTTCGAGGAAGGTGCCGGATCCGCAGGCGTGTGCGGCGCGCACCGTGTCGGCGAAGCGGACGGTGCCGCGGGCGTGCGCGACCCAGTAGTCGGCGGAGCGCAGTTCCTCTTCGGTGGCGGCCCGGCCGGTGAGGCCGGAGATGACGGTGACCTCCGGTGCGCCGTAGGTGAGCTGCTCGGCGACCTCGCGCAGGCCGTCCAGCGCGGGCTCCATCAGCGGCGAGTGGAAGGCGTGGCTGACCTTCAGGCGCTTGGTCTTGCGGCCCTGTGCGGCGAAGTGGGCGGCGATCTCCTCGGTCGCGGTCAGGTCGCCGGCGACGACGACGGCGCGGGGGCCGTTGACGGCGGCGAGGGACACCTCGTGCTCGCGGCCGGCGAGCAGCGGGGCGACCTCGTCCTCGGTGGCTTCCAGGGAGAACATCGCGCCGCCGGCGGGCAGTTCCTGCATCAGCCGCGCCCGTGCGGCGACCAGGCGGGCCGCGTCGGGGAGCGGCAGGACGCCCGCGACGTGTGCGGCGGCGATCTCGCCGACCGAGTGGCCCAGCAGGACGTCGGGGCGTATCCCCCAGGTCCGCAGCAGCCGGTAGAGCGCGACCTCGATGGCGAACAGGGCCGGCTGGGTCCACTCGGTGCGGTCCAGCAGCGCCGCCTCGGGGCTGCCCTCCGGGGCGAACAGGACGTCCTTGAGGGGGCGGTCCAGGTGCGGGTCGAGGGCCGCGGTCACCTCGTCGAGGGCCTGGGCGAACGCGGGGAAGCGGGCGGCGAGTTCACGGCCGGCGCCTGGGCGCTGGCTGCCCTGGCCGGCGAACAGCACGGTCAGCTTGCCCGCGCCGCCGATCTCGCCCTCGGTGACTGCGGAGGTGGGCCGGTCGGCGGCCAGGTCGGCCAGCGCACGCAGCAGTTCGTCGCGGTCGCCGGTGACGACGGCGCGCTGGTCGAACGCCGAGCGGGTGGTGGCAAGGGAGAGCGCGACGTCGGCCGGGTCGAGGGTGGCGCGCTCGTCGAGGAAGGACCGCAGGCGGGCGGCCTGGTCCAAAAGCGCCGCCCGGCTCTTGCCCGACAGCGTCCAGGGCACGACGACGGGGGTGTGCGCCGGCTGTTCGCGCTGGTCGGGGGCGGCCGACGGCTCCTCGACGATGAGGTGGGCGTTGGTGCCGCTGAAGCCGAAGGAGGAGATGGCGGCGCGGCGCGGCCGGTCGGCCTGCGGCCAGGGGGTCTCCTCGGTGAGCAGGCGCACCGCTCCGGAGTCCCACTCCACGTGCGAGGACGGCTCGTCGGCGTGGAGGGTACGGGGCAGCACGCCGTGGCGCATCGCCAGGACCATCTTGATGACGCCGGCGACGCCGGCCGCGGCCTGGGTGTGGCCGATGTTGGACTTCACCGAGCCCAGCAGCAGCGGCCGTTCGGCGTCGCGGTCCTGGCCGTAGGTGGCGAGCAGGGCCTGGGCCTCGATGGGGTCGCCGAGGGTGGTGCCGGTGCCGTGGCCCTCGACCGCGTCGATGTCCGTGACGGACAGGCCGGCGGCGGACAGCGCCTGCCGGATCACCCGCTGTTGGGAGGGGCCGTTGGGTGCGGTCAGGCCGTTGGAGGCGCCGTCCTGGTTGACGGCGGAGCCGCGGACCACCGCCAGCACCTGGTGCCCGTTGCGGCGGGCGTCGGAGAGGCGTTCCAGGACGAGGACGCCGACGCCCTCGGACCAGCCGACACCGTCGGCGCCGTCGCCGAACGCCTTGCAGCGGCCGTCCGGGGACAGACCGCGCTGCCGGGAGAACTCGATGAGGGCGCCGGGCGTCGACATCACGGTGACGCCGCCGGCCAGGGCGAGCGAGCACTCCCCCGCGCGCAGCGCCTGCATCGCCCAGTGCATGGCGACCAGCGAGGACGAGCAGGCGGTGTCGACGGTGACGGCGGGGCCTTCCAGCCCGAGGGTGTAGGAGATGCGCCCGGAGGCGACACTCGGGGCGGTGCCGCTGCCCTGGTGGCCCTCGAACTGCCCGCCGCCGAGGACCGTGGCGTAGTCGTTGTACATCACGCCCGCGAACACGCCGGTCCGGCTGCCGCGCAGGGACGTCGGGTCGATGCCCGCGCGCTCGACGGCCTCCCAGGACGCTTCGAGCAGCAGCCGCTGCTGGGAGTCGGTGGCCAGGGCCTCGCGGGGGCTCATGCCGAAGAAGGCGGGGTCGAAGTCGGCGGCGGTGTGCAGGAATCCGCCGAAGCGGGAGTAGGACGTGCCGGTGCGGTCCGGGTCCGGGTCGTAGAGCGCGTCCAGGTCCCAGCCCCGGTCGGTGGGCAGGCCCGAGATGGCGTCGGTGCCCTCGCTGACCAGTCGCCACAGGTCCTCGGGCGAGTCGACACCGCCCGGGTAGCGGCAGCTCATGCCGACGATGACGATGGGATCCTCGTCGGCGGCGGCGCGCGGGGCGCCGGTCGCGGTGGCGACCTCGGAGCCCATGAGTTCGGCCAGTACGTGCGTGGCGAGGGCGTCGACGGTCGGGTAGTCGAAGATGACGGTGGCGGCGGTGCGCAGGCCGGTGGCCGCGCTGAGCCGGTTGCGCAGTTCGACGGCGGTCAACGAGTCGAAGCCCAGCTCCCGCAGCGGGCGCCGGGCGTCGATGTCGGCGGTGCCGGCGTGGCCGAGTACGGCGGCCACCTGACCGGCCACGAGGTCCAGGACCACCTCACGGCGGTCGGTCTCCGCGAGCCGGGACAACTGCTGCACGAGGGTGACGGCCGTCTCCGAGCCGGAGACCACCGAGCGGCGGGCCGGGGTGCGGATCAGGCCGCGCCACAGCGGCGGCACCTCGCCCTGGAGGCGCAGGACGGACAGGTCGAGCCGGGTCGGCAGCAGGACGGCGGCGTCCATGGCGGTGGCGGCGTCGAAGAGGACGGTGCCCTGTTCCGCGGTGAGCGCGGGGGTGCCCATCCGGGCCAGGCGGGCGAGGTCCTCGTCCGTCAGACCGCCGGTCATTCCGCCGGTGGGCTCCCACGGGCCCCAGGCCAGGGAGAGTCCCGGCAGGCCCTGGGTACGGCGTAATTGGACGAGCGCGTCGAGGAAGGCGTTCGCGGCGGCGTAGTTGCCCTGGCCGGCCGCGCCCACGGTGCCGGAGAGGGAGGAGAAGACGACGAAGGCCGCCAGGTCCAGGTCGCGGGTGGCCTCGTGGAGGTGCCAGACGGCGTCGGCCTTGGGCCGCAGTACCGCACTGATCCGCTCGGGGGTGAGCGACTCGATCACGCCGTCGTCGAGGGCGCCGGCGCTGTGCACGACGGCGGTGACGGGGTGCTCGACGGGCACGTCGGCCAGCAGCCGGTCCACGGCGGCGCGGTCGGCCAGGTCGCAGGAGGCGAGGGCCACCTGCGCGCCGTGGCCGGTGAGTTCGGCCACCAGCTCCCGGGCGCCCTCGGCGTCGGCGCCGCGGCGGCTGGCGAGCAGCAGGTGCCGTACGCCGCGCTCGGTGACGAGGTGTCGGGCCAGCACGCGGCCGAGGCCGCCAGTGGCTCCGGTGAGGAGCACGGTGCCCTCGGGGTCCCACTCGGTGGCGTGCTGCGCCGCCCGGGCGCGGGCGAGCCGCGCGGTGAGCACGGCGGTGCCGCGGACGGCGGTCTGCGGCTCGTCCGAGGACAGTGCCAGGGCCTGCAGCAGCGGTTGCGCGGCGGGCGCGGCGGAGGCGGGGTCGAGGTCCAACAGCGCGAAGCGGCCGGGGTGTTCGCTCTGCGCGGCTCGCACCAGGCCCCAGACGGCGGCGGCCACCGGGTCCGGCGCCTGCCGGGGGTCGGTGGCGACGGCGCCGCGCGTGACGAGGACCAGCCGGGAGGCGGCGTACCGCTCGTTCTCCAGCCAGGTCCGCAGGAGCTCCAGGACGTGGGCGGTGCGGTCGTGCACGGAGGCGACGACCTCGTCACCGACGGCGTCGGCCGCACCCGGGACGGGGGCGAGGACGACGTCCGGGGCAGGGGTGTCGGCGTCCGGGCCGGGCAGCGCGGTGACGGTGCGGTCCGGCGACGCGAGGGCCTGCTCCAGGCCGAAGGGGTCCGGGCCGAGGACGGCGACGGAGGCGGGCGCGGCCTCGGCGTCCTGCGGCGATGCGGTCCAGCGCAGCTCGAACAGGGCCTCGCGGGCGAGGGAGTTGGCGGCGTCGAGCTGCTCGTCGGGCACGGTGCGCAGGACGAGCGAGCCGATGGAGGCGACAGGGTCGCCGGCGGTGTCGGCGACGGCGATCGCCACCGCGTCGTCGCCGGCCGGGGTCAGCTTCACCCGGACCGTCGTCGCCCCACTGGCGTGCAGGGTCACGTCCTGCCACGAGAAGGGCAGGCCGCCGCGGGCGTGCTCGCCCAGGTCGGCGAAGGCCGCGGCGTGCAGCGCGGCGTCCAGGAGGGCCGGGTGGATCGCGAACGACGCGGCGGACTCGGCGTCGGAGCCATCCGCCTCGGGCAGGGTCACCTCGGCGTAGACGTCGTCGCCGCGGCGCCAGGCGGCGTGCAGGCCCTGGAAGAGGGGGCCGTATGCGAAGCCGGTGTCGGCCAGGCGGTCGTAGAAGCCGTCGAGGTCCAGCGGCTGTGCGTCGGCGGGCGGCCAGGCGGTGGCGTCGAAGTCGGCGTGGTGCTCGCCGGTCACGAGGGTGCCGGCGGCGTGCTGGGTCCAGGGGAGTTCCTCCGGACCGTCGGGGCGGGAGTGGACGCTGACGGCGCGGCGGCCGGACTCGTCGGGGCTGCCCACCCAGACCTGCACCTGGACGCCGCCCTCCTCGGGCAGCAGCAGGGGGGCGGCCAGCGTGAGTTCCTCCACGCGACCGCAGCCGGCCTCGTCCCCGGCGCGTACGGCCAGCTCCAGGAAGGCGGTGCCCGGCAGCAGCACCGTGCCGCGCACGGCGTGGTCGGCGAGCCAGGGGTGGGTGCGCTGCGACAGCCGGCCGGTCAGCAGCAGGCCGTCGGAGTTGGCGACCGACACGGCCGCGGTCAGCAGCGGGTGGTGCGCCGCGCCCAGGCCGGCGGCGCGCACGTCACCGCCGGTCGCGGGCAGGCTCTTGGGCCAGTAGCGCCGGCGTTGGAAGGCGTAGGTGGGCAGGTCGGTGCGCCGGGCGCCGGTGCCCTGGAAGTAGGGCTCCCACTGGACGGCCGCGCCGCGGGTGTGCAGGCCCGCCAGCGCGGCGGTGAGGGTCTCGGCCTCGGGGCGGCCCGGGCGCAGTACGGCGAGCGTGGCGGGGACGCCGTCCGCGGCGTCGGTGGCGCCGGTCGCGGCCAGGCAGGTCTGGGCCATGGCGGACAGGACGCCGTCGGGCCCCAGCTCCAGGAAGGTGGCGGCGCCGTGGCCGTGGAGCCAGTCGAGGGCGTCGGCGAACCGTACGGCGTGCCGGGCGTGGTTCACCCAGTACTCGGGGGAGGTCAGCTGCTCCACCGTGGCGAGGGTCCCGGTCAGGCCGGAGACGACCGGGATGACGGGTGCCTGCGGGGTGAGCCGGGAGACGGCGGCGCGGAAGTCCGCCAGCATGGGCTCCATGAGCGGCGAGTGGAAGGCGTGCGAGACGCGCAGCCGCTTGGTCCTGCGGCCCAGCGCGCCGAAGTGCTCGGCGACGGCGTCGACTTCGTCGGTCCGGCCGGCGATCACGACGGCGGCGGGACCGTTGACCGCGGCGATCGAGACGCGGTCCTGCCGGTCCGCCAGCTGGGGCAGGACCTCCTCCTCGGTGGCTTCGAGGGAGACCATGGCGCCGCCTTCGGGCAGCGCCTGCATCAGGCGGCCTCGGGCGAGCACCAGGGCGGCGGCGTCGGCCACGGTGAAGACCCCGGCCACGTGCGCCGCGGCGATCTCGCCGATGGAGTGCCCGGTGAGGAAGTCCGGCTTGATGCCGAAGGACTCGGCGAGCCGGTAGAGGGCGACCTCGATCGCGAAGAGCGCGGGTTGGGCGTAGCCGGTCTGGTCGAGGAGGGCGGCCTCGGGGGTGCCCTCGGCGGCGAACAGCACGTCCTTCAGGGGGCGTTCGAGGCCCTGGTCGAGGTGGCCGAGGACCTCGTCGAGGGCGGTGGCGAAGACGGGGAAGCGGGCGGCCAGTTCCCGTCCCATGCCGGGCCGCTGGGAGCCCTGGCCCGCGAAGAGGAAGGCGAGCTTGGACCGGGTCCGGGCGGTGTCCTGCACCAGGCCGGGGTTCGGTATGCCGTCGGCGAGCGCGGTGAGGGCTGCGCGGGCCCGGTCCAGGTCGGCCGCGGTGAACGCGGCGCGGTGTTCGAGGCCGGAGCGGGCCGTGGCCAGGGAGTAGGCCACGTCGGCGGGTGCGAGGTCGGGGTGGGACGTGAGGTGTGCGAGCAGCCGCGCCGCCTGGGCGCGCAGCGCCTCGCGGGTGCGGCCGGAGACGAGCCACGGGACGGCGCCCGGCGCCACGGGTGCGGCTGCGGCCGGGAGTGCCGTGTCCTCCTGGCCGGCCTCGGGCGACGGGGCGGCCGGGGCCTCCTCCAGGATCGTGTGCGCGTTGGTGCCGCTGAGCCCGAACGAGGAGATGCCGGCGCGGCGCGGCTGTTCGCCCTGCGGCCAGGCGACCGGCTCGGTGAGCAGGCGCACGGCCCCCTGGGTCCAGTCGACGTGCGAGGACGGCACGTCCACGTGGAGGGTGCGCGGGAGCAGGCCGTGCCGCATGGCCAGCACCATCTTGATGACGCCGGCCATGCCGGCCGCCGCCTGGGTGTGGCCGAGGTTGGACTTCACGGAGCCCAGCAGCAGGGGGTGTTCGGCGTCCCGGCCCTGACCGTAGGTCGCCAGCAGGGCCTGGGCCTCGACCGGGTCGCCCAGCGCGGTGCCGGTCCCGTGCGCCTCGACGACGTCGATCTCGTCGGCCGAGAGCCGCGCGCTGACCAGCGCCTGCTCGATGACCCGTTGCTGCGAGGGGCCGTTGGGCGCGGTCAGGCCGTTGGAGGCGCCGTCCTGGTTGACGGCGGAGCCCCGGATGACGGCCAGGACCTGGTGCCCGTTGCGGCGGGCCACCGAGAGGCGCTCCAGCACCAGGACGCCGACGCCCTCGGCCCAGCCGGTGCCGCCCGCGGAGTCGGCGAAGGAGCGGCAGCGCCCGTCGGCGGCGAGCCCGCCCTGGCGACTGAACTCCACGAAGGTGGTGGGGCTGGACATCACGGTGACGCCCGCGGCCAGCGCCAGGGAGCACTCGCCCTGACGCAGCGAGTGGGCGGCCAGGTGCAGGGCCACCAGGGAGGACGAGCAGGCGGTGTCGACGGTGACCGCCGGGCCCACGGTGCCGAAGAAGTACGCGAGTCGGCCCGAGATGACGCTGGTGGTGGTGCCCGTCAGGGCGAAGCCCTGGACATCGTCGTCCGGACCCACCCGGTACTCCTGGGGCATCGCCCCGACGAACATGCCTGTCCGCCCGCCCCGGACCGATGCCGGGTCGATACCGGCCCGCTCGAAGGCTTCCCAGGAGGACTCCAGCAGCAGGCGCTGCTGCGGGTCCATGGCGAGGGCCTCGCGGGGGGAGATCCCGAAGAAGGAGGCGTCGAACTCGGCCGCGTCGTGGAGGAATCCGCCGGAGAACTGCCCGGGGTCCTCGGTCAGCATCTCCCAGCCGCGGTCATCGGGGGAAGGCGTGATGCCGTCCCCGTCGTCGGCGAGCAGGGACCAGAGCTCTTCGGGGCTGCTCACGCCCCCCGGGAAACGACAGCTCATGCCCACGATCGCGATCGGCTCGCGGGCCGCCGCCTCCAACTCGCCCACCCGCTGTCGGGAGCGCCGCAGATCGGCGCTGGCCCGCTTCAGGTAGTCGCGGAGCTTCTGTTCCTGATCCATGTTCGCCACGTTCCAACCCATCTCAAGACCGTCGGGCAGCAGAGGATTTCGATGTGGGCATCCGGCACTGGGGGACGGCTGTTCCACTGCGACTGAGTTTTCTGCGTGCCCTGCACAAGGCAGCTCGACTTCCCGCACGCCACGCACCCAGTCTCTATGGGGGTGGCCATGGAATTCCGTAGAGTCGGCAGGGCCCCGGCCCCGCCGCACACGGACGGGCCGGGGTGCCGCGGATCCTCGGCGGCACTCCCGGCGCCTGGTACCTACTCGGCTCGCCTTCCGCACGGGCCAGGTCCCGAAGCCGGACCTCGGCCCGCGTCCGCACGGCGAACCCTCAGAATGCGGAGCGGGGTACTACTTGATGAAGTCGTCCACGACACGGGGCGGCCAGGTCCCCACCGTCAACACGCCCATCGCATAGGCGCGGGAGACCAGGGCCGCGCGGTTCGGGGCCTTCAGTTTCCGCAGCAGTCCGGTGACGTGATACTCCACACCGTGCTGGCTGAGATACAGCCGGGACGCCAGCGGAATCGTGGACAGGCCCGCCGCGATTCCTTCCAGAATTCGTGCGTCGATCTCGCTGAGAAGTTTCCTTCGCGGTGCCACCACCGCATCGTCCTCAGCGCTCTCGCCCGACCGCATCACCACGAGAACCGCGGTGGGGTCGGGGCCGTAGCCGCGCACGGCGGCGGCCGTGAGGCTGCCGTTGAACACGTCGCCGGTCGGCCGCAGCGCCACCACCTGCGTGGCGAACCGGTCCCGGCGCCCCTCCAGCAGCCGCTCGAACTGCCGCATGAGCGGCTGCCGCACGCTGGGGTGCACCAGCTCGCGGAAATTGCGCCCGAAGACGTCGGGTGCCGTCGTCGAGGAATCGGAGGGCAGTGGGGCGAGCACGTCCGCGGAATCCTCGGCGGGGGTCGCGAATTGGTGGAAGAAGTCTTGATTGGCCTGACGGATCGTCAGCGCTGGGTCCAGTACGGATATGCACACGCTCGGCCGCTCCTCCCCCCGGACCGCGGTACCGGCCGTACCGGCCGCACTGTGGTCTGTCGACAGCTGCAGAGAGTCCACCAGAGCAGAAATCCTCAAGGGACCGACATCCTTTCCAACCCCCGCTTGCACACCAGGAATCAGGAGAGATCGAACGAGAAGGGGAAATCCAGAGAATCAAGTAGGCCAGGGGATCCGATGGCCCGGCATCCGCCGAGCAGGAATTCCGAACTCCCCTGCACAATCGACACTAAGGATCGATCCGGACGAGCGTCAACGCTCACCCGCCCCCCACCCCTAATCCTGCGGTCGGACACTCCGCACGGTACGGTCCCGCCGCGATCTTTCGGCCCCCCGAACACCCGAACCGATTACCGCCGGTATCCCCTGGCCGTGAGCGGCTTTCGTCACGGCTTGCTCAGCGCGACGCAATCGCCCTGCGCCCGCTCCGCCCGCTCCAGCAGCTCGCGTCGCCCCGCGACGCCCAACTTGCGGTAGCACGACGTCAGACGCTTCTCCACCGCACGGGTGCTCACGCCCAGTTCCTCGCCGATCTCCTGATTGGTCAGGCCGCGGCGCACCAACGAGACGACCTGGCGCTCACCACGGGTGAGCGGAGCCTCCTGACTGGGAGCGGCGGCTCCCAGGGCCGCACGGGCGCGTTCGGTCAACCAGGGTGCGCCGCAGGCGGTGGTGAGGTCAACGGCTTCGCGCAGCACCGTCTGCGCCTCCTTGCCGCCTTCCAACGTGCGGCCCAACTGGAGCAAGGTGCGGGACAGTTCGAGCGTGTTGGAGGACGCGCGCAGGACCTCGGCGGACTCGCGCAGTGCGGAGACGCCCCCTCCGCCGGGCAGGAGGGCGTTCAGGCGCAGTGCGCGGCCCAGAGCGGCGGGCGCCGCCCACCGTCGCGCCCAGGCCAGTTCCTCGTCGGCCAGCGCCATGGCCGGCCGGGCCTCACCCAGGTGGTGGTGGAGGACGATGGCGCGGGGCCGCCAGGGGAAGAGGACGGAGTTGCGCCAGCCGGCCGCTTCCAGCTGCCGGCCGCAGGCCAGGAGGGATTTGAGGGCGTCGGCATCGTGGCCACGGCGGGTGTCGAGCGAGGCCCCGAGCAGTTGCCGCATGACCGTCGTGGCGAGGCTGGCCGGCCAGCGCTTCCCGGAGTCCTTCAGGAGGCGTTCGACCAGCTGGACGTTGCCGGATTCCATGGCCACCGCGGCCCGGATGACCGCGGTCGGCTCGCGCCAGTCCGCGTCGGCCAGTGCGGCGGCCCGGTCGGCCAGTTCGTGGGCCTGGGTCAGGTGCCCGCGGGCGAGCTGGAGCAGGGCGTTCTCGGCGTGCACCCCCGCGTGCAGCGGGTCGGTGTGCGACTCGCAGGACACCTTGATGCCTTCCACCGCGTCGGCGGCGTACAGGGCCAGCACGACCAGCGGCAGTGCGGTGCGGGCACGCGCCGAGGTCACCGGCTCGCGCTCCAGGATCTGTTCGGCCAGGGCTGCGATGTCCGGTGCCGGCAGGGCGCTTGAGAGGACCCCCGCGTTGATCAGTACGGCTGCCAGTTCGCGGGCGCCACTGCTCTCCAAGGGGGGTGTGGTGCCCAGTGAGCGCAGGCGTGCCACCGCGCCGGTCAGCTCCGCCGGGTTCTCGTGCCCGGCGTGCCACAGACGCGCCTCCAGGCGCAGGGCGATCTCGCGGGGACTCCCCTGGTGCGGCGCCGTGGGCGCGAAGTCCTCGGAGACTTCGCGCAGCAGGTCCACCATGGAGGAGGTTGCCTCGCCGAGGAAGCTGGGCGGGATCAGCAAGGTGGCGACGGCCCGGTCGGTGGCCGACGACAGCAGGCGGACGGCCTGGCTGATGTGGCGTTCGCAGGCGACGGGGTCGCTGCCGCGTTCGGCTTTGGCCAGGTCGATCAGCAGGCGTGCGCGTTCGCTGTCGCCCACGCTGCTCTCCAGCAGCGCGCGCCGCAGGTAGCGGGCGGCGGCGTCCGGCGCACCGCAGCGCAGTGCGGCTTCCGCTGCCGTCCGCAGGACCCCGCTGGCCCATGGGCGGTGGGTGGCGGTGACGGTCATCAGCAGCTCTGCGACATGCTCGGCCGGGCGGCCGGCCTGGTGGAGGATTTCGGCCGCCGCGTCCCGGGAGCGTTCGCATTCGGCGATGGTGAGGGTGGATTCGACGGCGTCGCCCACGACGCGGTGGAGGAAGCGCGGCGTGTCGTGGGGGGCGAGCAGGCCGAGGAGGCGCAGGGCCCGCAGGGCGCGCTGATAGCTGATGGTGTCCAGTCGCGCATGGCGTTGGATGAGGTCGGGCTCGCCGTGGTCGCCGAACGCGGCGATGGCCGCGGCCACGTCGCGTACGGGGCCGGGCTGGGTGTGGAGGCAGCCGGCCAGCCGATCGCGGAGCTGGGCGGGGCGCGAGGTGCGGGCCCGGTCGGCCTGGTCGGCGGTGGGCCGGTGGCCGTCGAGGGCCTGTTCGCGCAGGACGGACCGGAGGAAGAGCGGGTTGCCGGCGCAGGTGTCGTGGCAAGCCTGGGCGTAGCGGTCCTCGGCGGGTTCGCCCAGGTGGTGCCGGATCAGGGCTCGGGTGCCGTCGAGCGAGAGCGGGGCGGGACGCAGGACCTCTCCGGCGTCGGCGAGGTCGCCGACGAGCGGGTGCTGGGCCCGCGGGTCGCCGTCCCGCAGGGTGCACACGAGGGCGAGGCGCATCCCGTGTGCGCGGCGGACCAGGTAGGCGAGCCAGCGCAGGGAGGGCAGGTCCACCCACTGCAGATCGTCGATGAGGAGGAGTACGGGGGTGGTTGCGCAGACGTCGGCCAGCAGCGACCGCAGGCCGTGCAGCACGGCTTCGGAGACGGGGGCGTCGTGGTCGCCGAGGGTGGGGAGGCCGCCGGCCGGGACCGCCTGGGCGCCGTCGGTGTCGTGGTCGCCGGGGGCGAAGGGGGCGTCGCCCAGGAGGGGGCCGAGGAGTTGATGGACGATGCCGAAGGCGAAGTCCTGCTCCATGGGGGCGGCGTTGGCCCGTAACACGCGTAAGTCGCCCGGCGGCGAGGCGCCGGCCTCCTGGAGGAGCGTGGACCGGCCGATGCCCAGGGGCCCGGTCAGGAGGAGTACGGAGGGTCTGCCCGCCTGCGCCTGACGCACTGCGGCGTCGATGCGTGCCAGTTCGGATTCCCGCTCGTACAGCATCGGTCATGTCCTTTCCGTGGGCCTGCTCCGTGCGAGAAGTTCCTCGCGTGAGGTGATGCCCAGTTTTTTGTACGTACTGCTCAGCCGTAGTTCGACGGTGCGTCGGCTCACCGAGAGCTGCTCGGCGATCTCGCGGTTGCCCAGGCCGCGGCCGGCCAGTTCGGCGGTCTGCCGCTCGGCGGGTGTGAGGGCGGCCCACTCCTTGGAGGAGGTGAACTCGTTGGGGGTGGCGGTCTGTTCCAGCCGGGTGGCCAGCCACCGTGCGCGTTCGGCCAGGCGGCTGGAGGTGCGGGTGACGCGGTGGCCGGACAGTTCGGTCAGCAGCCGGGCGGCGATGGTGTGGTCGCCCTTGGTGGCCTCCTCCGTGGCGAGGTCGGCCAGGCCCCAGGCGTAGGCCAGTTGGTTGGGCCAGCGCGCGATGCCGGTGGATCCGCCGGAACCGGCGGCCGGTCCGGGGGCGTCGAGGGATCCGGCGCAGAGATGGGCCAGGCCCACTGCGCTGGGGGCGCCCCAGCGGCGGGCGAGGGTGAGTTCCTCGTCGATCAGGCGCCGGGCCTGTTCCCGGTCGCCGAGCGTGATCAGGACTCTGGCGGCCAGCGAACGCCAGGGCAGCACGGCGGGGTTGACCCACTGCCTGCGCAGCAGCCAGCGTCCGCCCTCCTTGAACAGCTCGACGGCCTCGGCCCAGCGTCCTTCGTCGGCGGCCACCCGGGCGCGGGCGTGCAGGAGCAGGGGCCAGTGGACGCTGGATTCGGCGCCGGGCGGTATGGGGGCGCCGGTCAGGGCACGGGCCACGTCGTGTTGGTGGGTCTCCACGGCGATGATGCTGCGGATGGCCAGGAGGTGCGGGGCGGCGAGGGGGTGCCAGGCTGCGGCGGGCAGTACCCGTTCGGCGGCGTCCGCGGCGTGTTCGGCGGCGTCCAGGCGGCCGCCGCGCAGGTGCAGTCCGGCGCTCAGGGCCAGGGCGCGGGCGAGCGCGGGACGGCGGTGGCGGCGGCCCAGTTCGGCGACGATGGCGTCGAGGTGTTCCTCGGCTTCGCCGGCGGCGTCGGTGAGCCACAGTGCTCTGGCGGCTTCCAGGCGGGGCATGACGGGTGCGGCGGGGCCTGCTTCCAGGGCACGGCGGGCCAGTTGTGCGGCCTGTTCGCGGTGCTGGCCGCGTGCGGTGAGCTGGGCGGCACGGATGCCTGCCTGGGCGGGGGCGAGGGGGTGTTCGGGCAGGGCGGGGACGCCGTTGGTGGAGATGTCGGTGGCCTCGGGCCGGGACTGGGCGGCGTACCAGTACAGCGCGATCAGGTCGTCGCGTTCGCTGCCCTGGGCGCTGGCCAGGGCCTGGGTGGCGACGCGGCGGCCCCAGGAGTCGTCCCCGCGGGCCAGGCCCATGTCCAGTGCCTGTAACCGCACGTGGGACCAGGGCTCGCCCTCGCCCGGGCTGTTCACGACGGCGGCGAGCCGACGGTCGCTCGCCACGGGGGCGGACGCGGCCTCGGCGCTGGCCAGGTCGAGGCTGATCTGTGCGCGCCGCACGGGGTGTTGGGGCTCGTCGAGGGCGCGGTTGAGGCAGGCGGCGGCCCGGGCGAACTCGCTGCGGCGCACGGCGGTGCCGAAGCTGCCCCGCAGTGCGTGCACGCCCCAGGGCTCGCCGCCGGAGGGTGCATGGGGAAGGGAGCGGGTGATGTCGTCGCTGCGGCGCACGGCGGCGTCGAAGCCGCCCTGCAGCGCGTGGACCGCCCAGGACTCGCCGATGGGGGGTGCGTGGAGGAGGAGGCCGGCGATGTCCTCGTCGGCGGCGCCGGCCCGGTAGGCGAGGCGGGCGGCGCCGGCATACAGGCGGCCGCGTTCGGCGGCGGGCGTGTCCTCCAGGATGCGGGCCCGGACGACGGGCAGGCGGATGCGTTCGTAGGCGCCGTCGGGGACGGTGAAGCCGGCGGTTTCCAGCGCCGAGCGCAGCCGGGTTTCGCGTACGCTGCGCAGCCCGGCCAGGTTGCAGATCAGGGTGAAGTCCAGCAGGTCGCCGGCGACGGCCAGCGCGCGCAGGACGGCGGTGGACTCGTCGGTCAGCCCCCGCAGGGCGCGCCCGGCGCGGTCGCCGATGATGCCGGTGATCACGGTGCGCAGCTGTGGAACGACGTCGGCGGTGGGGCGGTGGCCGGCGTCGGCGAGGCAGTGCAGTGCCGCGTGCAGTACGGCGGGGTTGCCGTAGGCCGCCTGGACGGCCGCGGCGGCGAACGTCTCGTCGCAGGCGACGCCGAAGATCATTTCGGCGAGGGTGGCGACCGCGCGGGGGCTCAGTCCGTGGACGGTGAGGTGGCGGGTCAGCTGTGCGGAGGGGGCGGTGTCGGCCAGCCAGTCGGGGCCGTGCGGGTCCACGCCGGTGCGGCCGATGAGCAGCGCGAGCGGGAGTCCCGTGGACAGGCGACGCACCAGGGCTTGTAGCCAGTGCAGGGAGGCCGGGTCCAGCCACTGCGCGTCCTCGACGGTGACGAGTGTGGGTGTCCGGCGGACGGTGTGCAGGAGTTCGAGGAGGCCCGGCAGGCCGTCCGGCTCGTGGTGCTCGCGCAGCACCCTCAGCGGGCGTTCGGCCACCTCCCCCAACGGGGAGAGGAGTTGGAGCACGGCTCCGTGTCGCAGGTCGCGTTCGGTCAGGGATCCGCTGGCGCGCAGGACGCGTACCGAGCGCTCCTCGGCGAGCCGGGCGGTCCAGCGCAGCAGGGCGTTGTGGCCGAAGCCGGGGCGGCCGGTCACCGAGACGACGGCCGGGCGGCCTTCGCCGAGGGAGGCCACCACGTCCTTCAACTGTGCTTGTTCCGCCTCGCGTTCGAGCAGGGGAAGGTCGGTGCGCCGACTCCCCGCCCAGACGATCCCCCCGTACTGTTCGCCGTTCAGTCCCGTCACCGACACCCTCCCGCTCGGCTCGCCCTCAATCCCGTCCACCCGGCCGCGGCGCCGATCGTGAGGCCCGTGCTTCGCGGACGCCCGAGGAGCGGAGGACATCGCCGAGCTGGGCCCGCTCGGCGACGTCCAACTTGCGGTACACGCTGGTCAGATGCATTTCGACGGTGCGTACGCTGACGTAGAGCGACTGGGCGATCGAGCGGTTCCCGGCGCCGCCGGCGGCGAGACTGGCGACCTTGCGTTCCATGCTGGTGAGCAGGTCGAGGGGCGAGGTGGTCATCTTCCGCATGCGGCCGCCCGCGGCCACCAGGGCCGCGCGGGCGTCCTGGCCCAGCGCGAGCGCGCCGCAGCGCTGGGCGAGGCCGGCCGCGGCGCGCAGGTGCTCACGGGCGGCGCGTCGATCGCCTTCCGTCAACAGCGCCTTGCCCAGGACGAGTTCGGCGCGGGCGTGTTCGACGCGGGCCGGTGAGGCGGAGAGTTCGCGCACCGCCTCGCCCAGCAGCTGCACACCCTCCTCGCCGGGGGTGGCCACGCCGCGGGCCAGGGCGGCCATGCCGAGGACGCGGGGGGTGCCCCACTGCTCCGCGAGCCGCGTGCCGTGCGCGGCGGGCTCCTGGGCCTCCTCGGGGCGGCCCAGTTCCGCGAGTACGCAGGCGGCCTCCGCCCACCAGGGCACGTATGCCGCGTGGCGCACCTCGGCTTCCTCCAGTGCCCTGCCGCACTCACGGAACAGCGCCAGTGCGCCCTCCGCGTCCCCCAAGGCGTGGCGGGCGCGGCCGTGGGCCATCAGATAGCGGTAGTAGGTCCACACGTACTGCTCACGCCAGGCGGGCTCGGTGCCGGCCAGCAGCCGCTCGGCGGACGCGGCCTCACCGCGGTCCACCAGTACGCTCGCCAGGGCCAGGCGCGGCAGGACCATGGTGTCGCCCCAGCGTTCCGCGCCGCTGATCTGGACCGCCGTTCTGGCGTCCCCGAGCGCGTCCGGGAGGGCGCCCAGGCCGTGCTGGAGCATGGCGCGGGTGGACAGGGCCAGGGCGTAGGTCCACACGGCAGAGTTGTTCCGGCCGTGCCGCAGGACGCGGTCCAGTGCGTCCAGGGCCTCCTCGGCGCGGTCGGCGAGGCCGAGGACGAACGCCGAGTTGATCAGGGTCCAGCTCTCCAGGAGCAGTCGGGGGCTGGAGATGGCGCGCACGGCGCGCTGCACGGCGGGTTCGGGGGGCCGGCCGTCGAGTGCGGTCAGTACGGCCATGGCCGCCAGCTTCTGGCACTGGGCGGGGGTGTCGCCCTCGGGCAAGGTCATCGCCGCCGCCCCCTTCTGGGTCGCGGCGAACGTGTTGCGGCCGTGCGTGCCGACGATCAGGAACACCGACTCGACGAGCGTGCGCAGTTCCTGGTCGGCCGGCAGGGGGTCGGGGCCGAGTTCGGCGTCGAGCGTGTCCAGGACGTCTTCCAGGAGGCCCAGGGCGACGCAGCCCTCGCGCGCGGCCAGGCCGGTGGTGCCGAACTGCGCGGCGATCCGCGCCCGGGTGCGCACGTCGATGCTCGGTGCCAGCGCTTCGCGGAGCAGGCCGACGGCCTCGGGCGGGTCGGTCTCGGTCAGTGCCCTGGCCAATCGGACGCGGACCTCCACGCTGTCGGGGTCCACTTCCAGTACCCGGTACAGATAGCGGGCAGCGGTCTCCGGGGCGCCGCGCTCCTCGGCGCGGGCCGCGGCCTCCAGCAGGACACCGGGCATCCACGGTGCGCAGATCGACGGCAGCCGCAGGAGGTGCTCGGCGACCTCTTCGGCGGGCCGGCCGGCGTCGCTCAGGAGCAGCGCCGCCCGCGCACGCAGGCCCGACAGCGCCTGGGTGTCCAGGGTCGCCAGCACCGCCGCGCGCACCGCGCCGTCCGCCAGGTGCCTGCCGCCGGGCACCAGCCCGGCCTCGCGCAGCACCGTCAGGGCGTCCTCGACGACGGCGGAGGGGACGGCGGCCAGGGGGCCGACGTGGTCGGCACCCCGCTCTCCGAGGACCGCCACCGCCCGCGCGACCTCGCCGACCCAGGGTGGCTGGCGGTCCAGGAGTTCGCGTGCCCAGCGCGCCAGGACGCGTCCGCCGGTCTCGGCGATCCGGTCGGCGCCACCCACTCCCGGACCGGCGCCCTCGGCCCGAAGTTCGTGCAGCAGCCGGCCCAGGAGGCGGGGGTTGCCGCCGGTCGCGACCCGGGCGCGGGTGACGAAGACGGGTGCGGCGGGTACCGGGAAGAACGCCCTGACGACTGCGGCGACATCCGCCTCGGTCAGCGGCCGCAGGCGCAGCGTCGTGGTGCGGCAGTGGGCGGCCAGGTCCGCCAGGGCGTGGCGGACCGGGACGCGGCGGGAGAGGGCGGCCCCGGACTGCTGGGTGAGGACGATGAGCAGCGGCAGGCCGTCGGACCGGCGCAGCACGAAGTCCAGCCAGCGCAGCGAGAGTTCGTCGCAGTGCTGCACGTCGTCCAGGGCCAGGACGAGCGGTCGGCGGCTCAGCCGTTGCGTCGTGAGGCGGTGCAGGTCGTGGAACGCGCGCTGGACGACGGGAGCGTGCGGTGGCTCGCCCGCCAGCGCACCGGGGGCGAGTGCGGGGAGGGCGCGGCACCTGGCCGCTTCCAGGGGGATGCCTTGTGCGGCGGGACCGAGCAAGGCGCGTATCCCGCTGAAGGAATCTCCCGCAGCGCCCTCTTCGCAGGTGCCCTGGAGAACCGTCGCGTGCCGACAGGCGTCTCCGGTGAGGAAGGCGCGCAGCAGAGCGGACTTGCCGATTCCGGCCGGGCCGGTCACGACCGCAGAGCATGCACGGCCGGAATACGCGTTGCGGGCGGAGCGATTGAGCTCTCTGACGACATCGGCTCGGCCGACCAAGGCGCTGCCTAAATCAGGATCTAAGCTCCGGCTCCGCACCATAGGACTCCTCGCACCTCAGGAGACACAGCGGATGTGATTGGGCGTCACCACATCGATCTGTAAATCACCCTAAAGAGTGATGTCTCATGTGCGTCAGAGTACATGATCCACTGAATAGCACGGGAGCAACACGCCCCGGCGTGTCAACTCCTTGCCTTTTGACGGGTGTTCAGTCGATCGCTGTGAACCCGGCTGCTTCACCTCCCCCCTCCTGCGCCGCCGGCCGCGACCCGAGCGGGTCCCGCGCCGGGCGGCAGTACCGGGCCGGAGCCCTTCCGCCACGGTCCGCGTCATCGCACCGGCCCCTCCTCCTTCTGACGACCGCGCCGCGCCGCAGCGTTACGGGATACACCCGGGGCACACCCCGCTCACCGAGGTATCCCGTACGCTCCGGCCGGACTACCAGCTGCCGGCCAGCAGCAGATCCCCGAACTCCCGCTCGCGGGAGGTCTGGCGCAGGTCGGCGTCGACCATCATGCGCATCAGCTCGGGGAAGTCGACGCTGGGCTCCCAACCCAGCTGGGTGCGGGCGCGCTCGGCGTCCGCGCACAGGATCTCCACCTCGGCCGGGCGCACCAGCGAGGGGTCGATGCTGACGTAGTCCTCCCAGTTCAGGTTCACATGCTCGAAGGCGATGCGGACGGCGTCGCGGACCGAGTGCATCTGGCCGGTCCCGATCACGTAGTCGCCGGGCTCGTCCTGCTGCAGCATCAGGTGCATGGCGCGAACGTAGTCTCCGGCGAAACCCCAGTCGCGTACGGCGTCGAGGTTGCCCAGGGACATCTTGTCCTGGTAGCCGAGCTTGATGCGGGCCACCGCGAGGGAGATCTTCCGGGTCACGAACTCCGCTCCGCGGCGCGGCGATTCGTGGTTGAACAGCATGCCGGAGACCGCGTACATACCGAAGGACTCACGGTAGTTGCGGGTGATGAAGTGCCCGTAGGTCTTCGCGACGCCGTACGGGCTGCGCGGCCGGAAGATGGTGGTCTCGCACTGCGGGGTCTCGGCGACCTTGCCGAACATCTCCGACGAGGACGCCTGGTAGAAGCGGATCTGACCGCCGTCGCTGCTCCGCGAGCCGTTCAGGCCGCTGACCATGCGGATCGCCTCCAGCATGCGCAGCACACCCATGCCGTTGACCTCGGTGACGAGCTCGGCCTGCTGCCAGGACATCGGCACGAAGGAGATGGCACCGAGGTTGTAGATCTCGTCGGGCTGCACCTCGTCGACGGCTGACACCAGGCTGGCCTGGTCCATCAGGTCACCGTCGACGAAGTTCAGGTCGGAGACCAGCCGGCTGACCCGCGACTTCCGGGGATTGGCCTGACCGCGTATCAGGCCCCAGACCTGGTAACCCTGTGCGAGCAGGTGCTCCGCCAGGTAGGAGCCGTCCTGGCCGGTAATTCCGGTGATCAGCGCACGCTTGGACATCTCATTCCTTTCCTCCGCATAGAACAGACCGCCCAAACGCAGAGCCGTGTCTGCTGCGTGAACTCTTGACCTCGAATGGCGTCGAATGGCGTCAGAAAACGCCGCGGTCGGGACGCCGGGTAAGCGCACGCTTCCAAGCGGCCGGTCACGGTGTCAAGAAAATCCAGTAACACTACGGAATTCCGGAGTGCCAATCCTCGGGTGCCCGCGGCCTGTTGGAGAGCGCGGTCGCCGGATCCGGTACGGCCCCGCGGCACCTGCCGTCAGGACACTACGGATTTTCCGGTGCGCGGTGCGCTGCACTGTCCGGACGTGCCCTGTCCAGGCCCGGTGGGCGCCTCATCCGTGCCGTCGACCGGACCTGCCCTTCTCCTGGAGCGTCGCCCGGTGCTGCTCAGATTCCTGCGAACCCGACTGCGTCCCCACCGGCGCGCCGTTGCCCTGCTGGGACTGCTGCAACTGGCGCAGATCCTGGCCACCCTGGCCCTGCCGACGCTCGGTGCCGCCGTCATCGACCACGGCGTGATCGAGGCCGACAGCGGCTACATCGTCCGGACCGGGCTGGGCATGCTGGCCGTTGCGCTGGTGCAGATCGCGGCGTCGGTGGGCGCGGTGGCGCTGAGCGCGCGTACGGCCATGGCGATGGGCCGCGACCTGCGCTCGGCGGTCTTCCGCCGGGTGTTGGACTTCTCCGCCCGTGAGGTCGGACAGTTCGGCACCCCGTCGCTGATGACGCGCACCGTCAACGACGTCCAACAGGTACAGATGCTGGCGCTGTCCGCGTTCGGCGTCGCCGTGTCGGCGCCCCTGATGTGTCTGGGCAGCATCGTGCTCGCACTCCAGCAGGACATTCCGCTCTCACTGCTCCTGGTGGCACTGATGGTGGCCGTGGGAATGTCCTTTGGTCTCATTCTCGGCCGCACCGACCCGTTCTACGACCGGATGCAGAAATACCTGGACCGCGTCAACGGCCTGCTGCGCGAACGCATCACGGGAGTCCGCGTCGTGCGGGCTTTCGTGCGCGACGGACACGAAGGCGAGAGATTCGGCCGAACCAATTCCGAATTGTGTGACATCTCGTTGCGGGTAGGCCGGCTGCTGGCCACCATCGTCCCCGTCGTGCTGCTGGTCCTGAACGCCTTCATGGCGGCGGTGGTGTGGTTCGGCGCCCATCGCATCGACGCCGGGGCGATGCGGTTCGGTGCGCTCAGCGCGTTCCTGAGCTATCTGACGCTGATCATGATGTCGGTGGTGATGGTGACCTTCGTGTGCCTGGCGATGCCGCGGGCGAGGGTCTCGGCCGAGCGCATCCAGCAGGTACTGACGACCGAGCCGAGCGTGACGACGCCGCCCCGACCCGTGCGCACCGTGCCCGCTACCGGCCAACTGGCCCTGCGCGGTGCCGGGTTCCGGTACCCGGGAGCCAAGGAGCCGGTGCTGAGCGGGATCGATCTGAGCGCCGGCCCCGGCGAGACGGTGGCGATCCTCGGCAGCACCGGCAGCGGCAAGACCACCCTGCTCAACCTCGTACTGCGGCACTTCGACGCCACCGAGGGCTCCGTCCACATCGGCGGCGTGGACGTCCGCAGCCTGGACGCGGAGGCGTTGCGCCGCACCGTCGGCTTCGTCCCGCAGCGGGCGTACCTCTTCTCCGGCACCGTCGCCAGCAATCTGCGGTTCGGCAACCCCGATGCCACCGACGCCGAGCTCTGGCACGCGCTGGAGATCGCGCAGGCCCGGGACTTCGTACAGCTCCTGCCCGAGGGGCTGAATGCGCCGATCACGCAGGGCGGCACCAATGTGTCCGGCGGACAGCGCCAGCGTCTGGCGATCGCCCGCACCCTGCTGCGCAGGCCGGCCGTCTATCTCTTCGACGACTGTTTCTCCGCACTGGACTACGCCACGGACGCCGCGCTGCGGGCCGCCCTGGAACCGGAGATCTCCCGGGCGACGGTGCTCACCGTCGCCCAGCGCGTCAGCACCGTCCAGCACGCGCAGCGCATCGTGGTCCTGGACGCGGGCCGGGTCGCCGCCACCGGTACGCACCAGGAACTGCTGCGTACCAGTACGGCGTATCGGGAGATCGCCAGGTCCCAGCTCACCGCGATCACCACCGACCACTACGGCGGCTCCGCCCCGGACGCCGAAGCCACCACGACCCCTCAGGAGGCCGTCCATGGTCTCGGCGGACAGCTCTAGCCGCGGGCGGCGCAGCCCCGCCCGCCACCTGCTGGGCCTCCTGCGACCGCACCGTGCCCTGGTTTCCGTGGCGGTCGCCCTCGGGATCGGCGGCGTCGCGCTCAACGCGGCGGGCCCGATACTCCTCGGCAGGGCCACCGACCTGGTCTTCGACGGCATCCGGCACACCCACGGATCCGGCGGAGTCGACTTCGACGCGATCGCCCGGGTGCTGCTGTTCGCGCTGGTGCTCTTCGTCACCTCCTCCTTGCTCACCCTCTTCCAGGGCCGGCTGGTCTCGGCCGTCGTGCAGCGTGTGGTCTTCGCGCTGCGCCGGTCCGTGGAGGCCAAGCTCGCCCGCCTGCCGCTGCGGTACTTCGACCGCCATCCGGCGGGTGAGGTGCTCAGCCGGGTGACCAATGACGTCGACAACCTCCAGCAGACCCTCCAGCAGACCCTCAGCCAGCTGATCACGGCGGTGTTCTCCGTGCTGAGCATGCTGGTGCTGATGCTCGTCATCTCGCCGCTGCTGGCACTGATCATGCTGGCCTGTCTGCCGGTGTCGGTCGTGCTCACGGCCCGGATCAGCAAGCGCGCACAGCCGCGGTTCGCCCGTCAGTGGTCCGCCACCGGAGCGCTGAACGCCCATGTCGAGGAGGTCTACACCGGTCACGCGCTGGTCAAGGGCTTCGGGCGGCGCGAGCAGGCCGAGCGCGCCTTCGACGAGCACAACGAAGCCCTCTACCGCGCCGGTGCACGGGCCCAGTTCGTCTCCGGCGCCATCGAGCCGTCGATGATGTTCGTCTCCAACCTCGGCTATGTCGTGGTGGCGGTCGTCGGCGCGCTGCGCGTGGTCGCCGGGACCCTGTCCATCGGTGACGTCCAGGCGTTCATCCTCTACTCCCGGCAGTTCAGCCAACCGATCGTCGAGGTCGCCGGCATCGCCGCCCGCCTGCAGTCCGCCCTCGCCTCCGCGGAGCGGATCCAGGAGCTCCTGGACGCGGACGAGCAGCGACCCGACTCCGACCACCCCGCACGTCTGGACACGGTCGGCGGACATGTCGAGTTCGAGAAGGTCCACTTCCGCTACTCCCCCGGCACCCCGCTCATCGAGGACCTCTCCCTCACCGTCGAACCCGGCCGGACCGTGGCGGTCGTCGGTCCGACCGGCGCCGGCAAGACCACCCTGGGCAACCTCCTCATGCGCTTCTACGAAATCGACAGCGGGCGCATCCTCCTCGACGGCACGGACATCACCACCCTGACCCGCGAGGACCTGCGCTCCCACATCGGCCTGGTGCTCCAGGACGCCTGGCTCTTCTCCGGCACCATCGCCGAGAACATCGCCTACGGACGCCCCGACGCCACCCGCGCGGAGATCGTGGCCGCCGCCCGCGCGACCTGCGCCGACCGCTTCATCCGCACCCTGCCGGACGGCTACGACACCGTACTGGACGAGGAGTCGACCAATATCAGCGCGGGCGAGAAGCAGCTCGTCACCATCGCGCGGGCCTTCCTGGCCCGGCCCTCGATCCTGCTCCTGGACGAGGCGACCAGCTCCGTCGACACCCGCACGGAGGCGCTCATCCAACGCGCGATGCACTCGCTGCGCGCGGGCCGCACCAGCTTCGTCATCGCGCACCGCCTCTCCACCATCCGCGACGCGGACCTGATCCTCGTCATGGAAGGCGGCCGCATCGTCGAGCAGGGCACCCACGACCAGCTGCTGGCCGCCGCAGGGCCCTACGCCCGGCTGCACTCGGCCGTGGAGCACGGTGCCGGGCTGGAGGACGCGGCATCCCGTTGAACTCGCCCGCTCCCACGGCGGCTTCGGCCCTGTCGAAGAAGGCGAGCCGCACCCCGCGCGCACCCGCCGCCGTCCCCGCCGGAGCGCCTCGCCACCCTTCCCGCACGACCTGACGAAACGCTCGAAAGGATCCGATCCGCCATGCCCGACAGCCATGCCCTGAGCGAGTTGCTCGCCGCGATCAGCACACCCGACCGCGCGCCCGAGGACATCGCCGCGCTGCCCCTGCCCGAGTCCTTCCGGGCCGTGACCGTCCACAAAGAGGACACCGAGATGTTCCGCGGCATGACCAGCGCGGACAAGGACCCGCGCAAGTCACTGCGCGTCGACGAGGTGCCGGTGCCCGAACTGGGGCCCGGCGAGGCCCTGGTCGCGGTGATGGCCAGTTCGGTCAACTACAACACCGTGTGGTCGTCCATCTTCGAACCGCTGCCGACCTTCGGCTTCCTGGAGCGCTACGGGCGCACCTCGCCACTGGCCGCCCGCCACGACCTGCCGTACCACGTCCTCGGCTCCGACCTGGCCGGCGTGGTGCTGCGCACCGGCCCGGGAGTGAACGTCTGGAAGC
This sequence comes from Streptomyces yunnanensis, assembly GCF_029011865.1. Lineage (NCBI taxonomy): Bacteria > Bacillati > Actinomycetota > Actinomycetes > Kitasatosporales > Streptomycetaceae > Streptomyces > Streptomyces yunnanensis. The sequence goes on along the minus strand of NZ_CP095749.1, from coordinate 9,692,756 downwards.
CCGGCGACGAGGTCGTGGCGCACTGTCTGTCGGTGGAGCTGGAGAGCGCGGACGGGCACGACGACACCATGCTCGACCCGGCCCAGCGGATCTGGGGCTTCGAGACCAACTTCGGCGGCCTGGCCGAGATAGCCCTGGTCAAGGCCAACCAGCTGATGCCCAAGGCCGCCCACCTCACCTGGGAGGAGGCCGCCGCGCCGGGTCTGGTGAACTCCACCGCCTACCGCCAGCTGGTCTCCCGCAACGGCGCCGGGATGAAGCAGGGCGACAACGTGCTGATCTGGGGCGCCAGCGGCGGTCTGGGTTCGTACGCCACCCAGCTCGCCCTCGCCGGCGGGGCCAACCCGGTCTGTGTGGTGTCCAACCAGCGCAAGGCCGAGGTGTGCCGGTCCATGGGCGCGGAGGCGATCATCGACCGCTCCGCCGAGGACTACCGCTTCTGGAGCGACGAGCACACCCAGAACCCGCGGGAGTGGAAGCGGTTTGGCGGCCGCATCCGGGAGTTGACCGGCGGCGAGGACGTGGACATCGTCTTCGAGCACCCCGGTCGGGAGACCTTCGGCGCCTCCGTCTACGTCACCCGCCGGGGCGGCACGATCGTCACCTGTGCCTCCACCTCCGGCTACCGTCACGAGTTCGACAACCGCTATCTGTGGATGCACCTCAAGCGCATCGTCGGCACCCACTTCGCCAACTACCGCGAGGCGTGGGAGGCAAACCGCCTCGTCGCCAAGGGGAAGATCCACCCCACCCTCTCCTGCGCCTACCCGCTGGCCGACACCGCGCTCGCCGTCCACGACGTGCACCGCAACGTCCACCAGGGCAAGGTCGGCGTGTTGTGCCTGGCCCCGACCGAGGGCCTGGGCGTGCGCGACGAGGAGCTGCGTGCCCAGCACATCGACGCGATCAACCGGTTCCGCTGACCGCTCCCCCGGCCCCGCAGAGCCCCGCCGCTCAGCAGTGCAGGCCCGGTGGACGCCACCGGGCCTGCACTGCGTCCTGGACTCACCGGGAGCTCGCCGACAGGTGGCCGGTCCACTCCGCACCCGACCGTCGCTTCCCGATCTCTTCGGTCTCTTCGGTCGCCCCCGTCTCCTCGGTCCGCTCAGCCTTTCTGCTCACGGTGGGCCACGGTGTACAGCACGGCGCTGACGGCCGGGAAGGCGGCGAGGACCCACCACACGCGGTGGTAGCTGCCCAGGAGGTCACCGGCCGCCGGCGTTCCCAGAACCGCGGTGAAGATGCTGACTCCCAGTACGGCGCCCAACTGCCGGAAGGTGTTGTTGATCGCGGTGCCCACACCGAAGCGCTCGGCAGGCAGGGCATGGGCCGCCGCGTTGTTGAGGGTCGACAGGGCCAGCCCGACGCCGATGCCGTTGAGGATCAAGGTGGGCAGCCAGTGCGTCGCCCAATGAGCCGTGGTGCCCGTGCGCAGGGCGAGGGCAGCGGTGCCCAGGCTGTAGCACAGGGCTCCGGCGGCGAAGACGGCACGATAGCCGAAACGGTCGTTCAGCCGTCCGGCCTGTGACGCGACGACCGCGGTGATCAGGGCGCTGGGGCTGACGGCGAGCGCGGAGCGCAGTACGGAGTAGTGCCAGACGGTCTGGAGGAACAGCAGGCTGGAGAGCAGAAAGGCGAAGAAGGCGACCGAGAAGACCAGCGTGGCCAGGTTGGACGCCTGGAAGTTCCGGATGCGGAACAGGCTCAGATCCAGCGCGGGAAGCGCGGCGCGACGGCTCCGGTAGACCAGTGCCGGAATCAGCGCGACGCCCAGCGCGAACGCTCCCCACACCCGTGCGTCCAGCCACCCCAGGCGCGGCCCGTAGACGATGGCGAAGCTGAACAGGGCGGGCGCGACCGCGACGATCGCGACACCCACCGGGTCGGGGACGCCGCGCGCGGCCGGTCGCCGGCTCTCCGACAGCGAGCGGACGCCCCACAGCGCGGCGAACAGGCAGATGGGCACGTTGAGCCAGAACACCCAGCGCCAGCTCATGCCGTGGATGAGCAGCGCCCCCAGCGTCGGGCCGATCGCCGTGGCGACCGCTGCCATCGCTCCCCAGGTGCTGATGGCCGTGGCGCGGCGCTCGGGCGGGAAGGCGGGCAGCAGCAGCGCCAGGGAGGCCGGGACGATGACGGCACCGAAGATGCCCTGCGCGGCGCGGGCGGCGACGAGGACGCCGAGCGTCGGGGCGGTCCCGCACAGGGCGCTGGCGAGCGCGAAGCCCAGCAGCCCGGTCTGGAAGAGGCGCTTGCGGCCGAACTGGTCGGCCAGTTGTCCGGCCGGGATCAGGAAGGCGGCGAAGAGCAGCGTATAGGCGTTGAGCACCCACACCAGGCGGCTGACGGGGGCGTCGAAGCTGCGACTGACGGTGTCGAAGGCGACGTTCACGACCGTGGTGTCGAGGAAGACGATGAACACGCCGAGACTGGTGAGGGCCAGGACGCGACGTGCCCGCGCTACGGGCGGCGGTGACGGTGGCCGGGCCGCGGGCGAGGCGGTCCCCGCCGCGGGAGAAGGGGAAACGGACATCAGCGGTACGGCTCCTTCGACGGTCGGAACGGGCTCGGCGCGGCCGGGGGCCGGTGGCGGCCGAAGGTGGCCGTCAACCGGTCCCCGGGGGCCCCGAGTTGGGGCGGTCGGGCGGGTACGGCGGCGGGTGGGTCCGGACGTCGGCACGGACCCACCGCGCTCAGCTCCACATGCTGATCACCCAGGCGAACAGCGCCGTGAAGGCCACCGCCAGCAACACCAGACAGTGCGGATAGAAACGCCGCCAGCGCTGGACGACCGAACCGATCAGGGTCAGTACCAGCCCCAGCATGACGATGCGCTGACCGCGTGCCACGGCGGACTGCAGGGCCCAGTCCCCCACCGGAATCCCGGCGTGGCCGGCCTCGGAGGTATAGACCTTGTACGGGATGCCGCTGGCCGGCTGGTGACGTACCGCGCGGGCGCCCTCGGCGCGTAGCTCGTGCTGGACGGCGGTGTGCATACGATCCGTCGTCAACGGCTGCGGCAGCTGCACGCTCGTACCGGCGTAGAGCGCGAGCCCCACCGCGCCGCCCACGACGCTGGCCAGCGCGGCGCTCACCGTCAGCCGCAGCCCCGCGCGCGGAGCGGCCACGCACAGTATGGCCAGCGCCAGTTCGGGCAGCAGCGGCCAGCTCAGCGCCTCCGCGAACGACCAGGCGGCGGCCAGCGCCAGCCCCCAGCGGCCGACCGCGATGCGGGCGATGCGGCGCCGCAGTCGGCTGTCCCGCTCCTGGTACGCGTCGGTCAGGGCGAGCACCTCGGCACGCGCCTGGTCGGCCGAAGCACCCCGCATCGGCGCGCCGATCCGCACCCGGATGGGGCGCGGGTTCAACTTTCCGCCCTTGGGCAGCAGTTCGGAGGCACCGCACAGCGCGACGGGCACCACCGGCACGTCCAGGGAGTCGGCCAGCTTGAACGGGCCGCGGTGGAACACACCGGCCCGGCCGCCTCCCCGCGTCCCCTCGGGGAACAGCACCACCGCGTGGCCGGCCCGCAGCATCGGCCCGGCGCCGGTCCGGAGGTCGGTGCATCCGCCGCCGTGTCTGCGCACCGGAAAGGCGGCGGTCAGCACGGAACACAGCACGCGCCGCGGCCAGTTCTTGAACCAGTAATCGGAGGCGGCCGCAACTCGTGGCGCGTGCCTGGCGTCTAACGCGGAGAGCAGCGCGGCGGTATCCGCGTGCGAGGAATGATTGGCGACCACGACACAGCCGCCTTTCGGCAGTTTTCCTTCGATCGTGACGCCGCCGGTGAAGAAGAGGAATATCCGCCAGAACCACCGGCGCAGTCCGGCCCGGAGAATACTCGGCAGGCCCGGTCTTAGAGGTCCTAACAGAAGTGGTTGATCATGTGACTGCTGGCCTATTTGCTCGTTGGTCTGGTCGTGGGGAAACGTCAGTCGCGGCCGTGGATCGTGTCGGATGAACTGTGGGCGTTGGTCGAGCCGTTGCTGCCCAAGCCGGGGCCGAAGCTGGTTGAGGGGCGGCCGAGGGTGCCGGACCGGCAGGCGTTGTGCGGGATCCTGTTCGTGCTGCACACCGGCATCCAGTGGGAGTACCTGCCGCAGGAGCTGGGCTTTGGTTCGGGTATGACCTGCTGGCGGCGGCTGGCCGCCTGGAATGCCGCCGGGGTGTGGGACCAGCTGCATGTGCTGCTGTTGAAGAAGCTGCGGTCGGCGAAGAAGCTGGACTGGTCCCGGGCGGTGATCGACTCTTCCCATGTGCGGGCGGCCCGTAGGGGCCCAAAGCGGTCCCAGTCCGGTCGATCGCGCTCGGCCGGGCAGCAAGCACCACGTCGTCACCGACGCCCAAGGCATCCCGCTCGCGGTGTCGCTGACCGGCGGCAACCGTAACGACGTCACCCAACTCCTGCCCCTGCTCGACAAGATCCCCCCTGTCGCCGGGGTTGTCGGCCGACCCCGGCACCGGCCCGACGCACTGTTCGCCGACCGTGGCTACGACCACGACAAGTACCGGCGTCTGCTGTGGCAGCGCGGCATCCGTCCCGTGATCGCGCGGCGAGGCGAGCCACACGGCTCCGGCCTGGGCATCTTCCGATATGTCGTCGAACGAACGATCGCCTGGCTGCACGGCTTCCGACGCCTGCGCATCCGATGGGAGCGACGGGACGACATCCATGAAGCCTTCCTCGGGCTCGCTACATGTCTCATCACCTACAGACACGTCCAACGCCTTTGTTAGGACCTCTTATTCGGGTGTCGCCGGCGCCCTGTGCATCCGTTCGGCTCGTCGGAAGACGCGTCCGCCGATCGTCGCAAGACCGGATGTCACTGGTCTTTTGGCCGACCCGGTCTTTTGTGACGTCCAGTGGGGCGTCCCACGCATTCTCCGCCGATGGTCTCGCGGCGGTGTCTTTGTTCATAAGGTAACTCCCAACAGGAGCAGGGTGACGAGCAAGGAGTCGATACGGTCCAGCAGCCCGCCGAAGCCCGGGAGCCAGCGGCCCGCGTCCTTGACACCCGCCCCGCGTTTGATCATGGATTCCAGTAGGTCCCCGACAGCGCATCCGCAGGTCACCGCCAGCCAGCGCAGCGGTGTCCACTCCCCCAGCGCCCACAGCGCCAGGGCGGCCAGCGCCGCCGATCCGACCAGGCCGCCCCAGGTCTTGGCGGGAGAGAGCCCGGACAGCCGCCGGGCCAGCGGCCCGCGCCGCCCCAGGGCCCGTCCGCCGCACCACCCGCCAACGTCGGCGAAGGCGACCGCGACGCACACCGCGACGGCCACGTCGGCCAGCGGCACCAGTCGGCTCAGCGCGACCGGCAGCCAGATCAGCCCGAACACCGTCCTGGCGGCGCGTCCGGCACCGTGTGCCGCGTCCTGTGCCAGTACGGCCGGCAGCACGGCCAGGCAGAACAGCACGCCTGCCGCGGAGAGCGTAAGCCGGTCCGGCAGCAGCCACGCCAGGAACGGCAGCGCGAGGCTCACCGTGCACAGCACGGCCCCGTCCCATCGGCGCAGGCCCACCAGGCGGACGTATTCGAGGGAGCCGACGATGCCGAGCCCGGCGGCGAGCACCGCGGCGCCGGGCGCGTGTTTCGTATGGCCTCGAAGGCCCTGATTGCTGGATTTCCGATGCTGTGCTTCGGTCGACGGCTGTCCGTCCCTGTTTCCACCCTGGCCCTGGCTGGGCTGGCGTCCGCGGGGATGGTGCTGGCGGCGGGTTGTGCGCCTGCTGAGGGGACGCGGGATGCCTGCACGGCTCCTTCCGTTCGGCCGGAACCCGTACGGGCCGGTGATGTGGGCCGCGCGACCGATCGGCGACCGGATGCTCTGCGTCGACGTCGACATGCGTGCCGACCTGCGCAATCTCAAGCTGCTGGACGCCACCACGGGCCTGGCCGGGCTGATCGCCGTCGGTGCCGTGCTGCCGCTGGGCGCACTGAGCGCGGAACGGCTGGCCCGGCGGCTGCGGTACGCCGCAGGGACGGCGCGGCGGATCGCGGACGGCGACCTGGACGCACGCATCGGCGCGGGCGACCGGCCGGGCGACGAGATCGCGGAGATCTCCACCGCGGTGCACTCGATGGCCGCCTCGCTACAGCAACGGCTGCGCAGCGAGCAGCAGTTCACCGCCGACGTCGCACACGAGCTGCGCACCCCGCTGATGGGCCTGGTCACCTCGGCCGAGCTGCTGCCGGAGGGTGAGGCCGCCGACTACGTACGGGACCGGGTGCGGGTCCTGCGCACACTGATCGAGGAGTTGCTGGAGATCTCTCGGCTGGACGCGGGTGCGGAGCAGGCCGATCTCGCGCCGTGCCCGCTGGGCCCGCTGGTCGAGGACTGCGTGCGGCGGACGGGGCTTGAGGCCGAGGTGCGGGTCACCGGCAGGGCCGTGGTCGACACCGATCCCAGAAGGTTGGACCGCATCGTGGCCAACCTGGTGGCCAACGCCCACCGGCACGGCCGGCCGCCGGTCGAGGTCAGGGTGTCGGGGGCGGTCGTCACCGTACGCGACCACGGCCCTGGCTTCCCCGACGCGCTGCTGGCGGACGGTCCGCAGCGGTTCCGTACCGGCGCCCGGGAACGCGGCCGCGGCCACGGTCTGGGGCTGACCATCGCCCTCGGCCAGGCGCACGTCATCGGTGCTGGACTGGACTTCGCCAACGCGGCCGACGGGGGCGCGATCGCCACCCTACGGCTCCCCGAACACCCACCGACCTGACCCGCGCCCGGCCGATCAGCGGCACCGCCCGGCCCGTTACCGGTGCCGCGTCCAGCACGGATACGCCACCGACACACCACTGATACACGGCCCTACAGAGTCGATACCTCGCCCCGCAGACCCGATACACGCCCGAGCAGCGGCCGATATCCCGCCATCTCCGGGCGGAGATCTCCCCCTCCCACGATGGCAGCGGCCGTCGCGGATGACCAGCATCCGCGACCGAATCCGCACACCACAGCCCACGGGTAGCCGCAGAGCAGCTGCCCCGGGCGGGTCGCGGCGGTTGCCAGGCGCCTGAAATCGGCTACCCGGGACGGGAGGGCCACCCTCCGGCTTCGCGGCGGTACGGTGTCTGTCCGCCGCCGGAGTGACGACCGGGACCGAGAGTGGTGAACTGTCTGTGGACGCAGCGCAGTTGGGTGTACCTCACGATGGGGGTGAGGTCCGGTCACGGCAGGGGGATGGATGAGCGACGGACAGACCGGGAACATCGAGAACCAGGTGAACGGAGGGCGGCAGGGAGCCGTCGTACAAGCGGGGACGATCAGCGGCGGGGTGCACCTCCATCTGCCGGGTGACGGCCTCGCGGACACCGAGAGCCCGCTCATCGTCACCGTGGACCGCTCGGACAGGTACGACCCCTACGACGAGCAGACGGTCCTGGTGGATACGGACCCGCCCGAGGTGATGGTCCGTGAGGGCTCCTTCCGGGTCACCGTGGAGAGCAGCCTGACCGGGCGGGCGGTGATGCTGCGAGGGATGCGCCCAGTGGTCCTGTCCCGTCGTCCCGCCCGCCGGGCATGCCATGGCCTCATTACAGCCCCCACCTTCCGCAGGGTGGCGCCGCGGCATTTCAGCACCGACCTCAACGAGGCCACGCCCCAGTTGCGGGCCGAGGACGCGGATTTCCCCTTCTCGGTGAGCGCCACCGATGTCGAGGAGTTCATCATCACGCCCGCTTCCGGCGGCGACGAGATCCTGTGGCACCTTGAGATCGACTGGCTGTGTGCCGGACGCCACGGCACCACGATCGTCGACGACCACGGGCAGCCCTTCGCGCTCTACCCACGCTCCGGCCCCCGCCTCGGCTGCAACTACGACCACGCTCGAGACTGCCCAGCCCCGCGGCTTGCCCTGGAGTCCACTCGGGGCACCGTGCTCGTCGACTGTTCCAAGGGATCGCCCCACGGGCAGATCAAGCCCGACAACGGCGGCGCGATCCTGAACTTCACCTGCCCCAACGAACGCAGGGCGGAGGAATATCACCGGGGCCAGGCCGTCAACTACACGGTGGAGTTGAGCCACGGTGGCCCTCAGCACCCTTGGGGAGGGTTTCTGGTGGCCACCAACGTCCAACCCGCCTGAAGCCCCCAAGAAGGTGTGAGATCCGCACCAAGTCCCCTCCCACGTCGAGCGATACATGCCTGACGCTCGCCATGCCGATCGTTGATCAGTTTGCCACTGCCGACCCGGCAGCGACCGACACCCAACTCTGTAGGCCAGCGGCGGTCGCGATGACGGTCGCCCCGGCATCACCGTGCCGTCGAGTGGAGCGGGGCCGACTCTTCGGTCCCCGCCTCCAGCGGGTCCGCCTCCGCCAGCTGCAGTCTGGTCAGGGACGGTTGATGGAGTGTGCTCGCCGGCCGGCGCTTTCTCCTGGTCACACCGACCTGACGTCGATTCGGTTGATCCGGCTCAGTGCCGTACAGTTCATCGTGCCGTCGCGGGGTGGAGCAGCTCGGTAGCTCGCTGGGCTCATAACCCAGAGGTCGCAGGTTCAAATCCTGTCCCCGCTACTCAGATGTGAAGGCCCGGTGGATTCACCGGGCCTTCACTGCGTGTGGGCCCAAGCGGATCTGGGCGCGCATGCGGGCGAAGCGGGCCGGAGTGTCACTGATGCTGCATACCTCGGCGTGCCCCATGTGGAGATCGCCGGAGGGATACGGGAACATCCTGACGACGGCGGTGCGATTCTCGTCCTTCGAGCTTGCCGGTGTGAGCTCCTCCGCCTGGAAGAGTCGCTCTTCCCGCCACAGCTGAAGCCACGTGCCGATACCGGCTTGGGAGGTGTAGATCCCCCGGGCGGTGGTTCCTTGCTCGTCAGCCATCCATTCCAGTCCTTGTTGCTGAAAGCGATGATTGGGTCCGGCCTTGATGTGGCGGTTTCGGTCGGCACCTGGACCTGCTCTGGCCCCTTGTCTCACTCACGAGCGCGCCCGATGCTCGCCGCCACCGCCGCCGAGCCGTAGGAGAGGGAGTTCACGGCCAGGCCGGGTTCGCCGACTCGCGGCTCGAATCCGAATTGCACGCTGGTCATGCACCAGGAGGGCTGGACGTAGCCGCGCGTGATCGAGTCGTCGGTGAGGTCCTTGATGTGCACCGTGATTGCGTTGGCGGGCTGCTGACGGACGTACAAGACGGTGTTCCACTCGGGGTTGCTGCCCTGGCGTGCGTACCACACGTCCCACTTGCCGCCCTCCAGCCAGACGGTGGCGACCGGATTCCCGAACTGCTGGGAGGCACGGTGAGGTTGGCCCAGATCATCAGCTCCGCACCGTTGTTCAGGCCGGCCGTGCGGATGCGTCATGGGTTCCCTCAACGCCGCCAGGCATCACACCCACGAGGACCGACGTACTGGAGTCCCGTTGGTGCGTTGGAAATTGGCGCCGTGAATGGACCGGGGCCCTGGCGGACGACATCCACCGAGGCTCGATCCGTCGAAGCTGGACCGTGGGAATCGGCACGCTACAGCCCTCCCAGCCACACGAAAACCGCCCATACGGCCGGTTTATTCTTGATCCGTTACGGGTTCGTGTTCGTCGATGACGCAACCGTGACCAGCCACATAGGCGAACAATCAATACCCGTCCCGTAAATTACTTATAAGGCGAATTGCCCGGTTGGGTGTTGTGCCCGATTCATCTACGGTCGTCCTCGCTCGGCTGACCGCCGAGCCTCGCGGAGTCCGATCGGCGAAGGAGAAGCCGCCACCATGACGGACGAGATGGTGCGCAGTACCTGTTCCTGGAATCAGACTTCGGGGCACGGCGCCAATGGCGATCACCGTCCTCGCGCTGCCGTCCCTCACCATGGGAAGACTGGCGTGATGAAACGCATCCTGCCCGTTCTCTTTCTGGCTACCGCCGTTCTGCTCACAGGTTGTGATGTCGCCGACGACGCCCGTCCATCGGGCCCGCCGATCACCACCGAGACTCCCTCACGGACCGGCACCGAACTGGCTGACCGCTACCGCAAGGCCGGAGGAGATGCCGACGTCTACGGCATCCAGCACACGAAGGACCACAAGGGCGTACTTGTGCTGAGCGTGTGGACCCACAAGATGAACCGTTCCGACTTCTCTGCCGCTCCGTTGTGAGCTAGCAGAGAGGATGGGCACCATGCCCAAGAAGATTGCCCCCGCGCTTCGTAGCCAGGCTGTGCGTCTGGTGACGGAACATCGCTCGGAGTACTCCACCGAGCGCGCCCTCCACGTCCAGGTCGCCGAATCACTCGGTGTCTCACGGGAGTCGGTGCGGCGGTGGGTCACCCAGCACGAGATCGACAACGGGCAGGCCGCGGGCGTGAGTACGGACGAGCGGGAAGAGCTGCGCAGGCTGCGGGCGGAGAACAAGCGGCTGCGTGAGGTCAACGAGGTCCTCAAGTCCGCGACGATTTTCTTCGCGGGGGAACTGTGCGCCACGAGGCGCGATGTTGATCGAGAGGTGGTGAAAGACCACACCCGTCGGGCCGTCGCAGCGGCCTGATCGAAGCCTGGGGGCAGCCCGATCCGGGGAACGCCGGGGAGGGTGGCAAGCGGCCCCGACGACAGCGGGACGTGCCGGAACTGCCAGACGGTGCGGGCCCGTTCGGCGAGGTCAGAAGGTGTAGCGAGAGCGAACCAGTGGTTGACGCCCCGTAACAGCGAAGCCGGGTCAAATCTGGTGGATATGGGCCGGTGCGCAGTGCGTGAGGGCTGGGCCTTTCGGGCCGGTCCTCAACTCCGAAGCCGTTTAGTTCCGTCGGTGGGGAGGCCACGTCGAAGGTCTGCGGCGTAGACGTGGCGATGCTGCCGGGGTAGAGCTGGGCACCTACCTGACCGATCGATCACATGGTGAACGTGGGAACCATCCGCGGTCGCCCTCCTGCCGGATAGCCATTTCGGGGGCGGGCAGGTCCGTTGCCGGCTGAGGACCGTGGGATGGGGCGGAGGCCCCGTAGTAGTCGCGGGCGTGACGACCCGCCGTGGAGGCCGTGAGAGACGGCTGCAGGGCCAAGGGGGCCAGCAAGTCAGCAGTCGAGGCTGCTGGAATATCGGGAGGTTTTCGCTGGTGAATACCGACGAACTGGAGCACGCCGTATATATGGCGGAGCGACGGGTACTGAATATCCAGACCAAGCTGCACCGTTGGGCTCGTGATGATCCTCATCGCAGGTTCGACGACCTCTACAACCTCGTTGCCGATCCCGGCTTTCTTCTAGTGGCCTGGGATCGGGTGCGGGTAACAAGGGTGCCCGCACGGCTGGCGTGGACGGACGAACGGCTCGTTCGGTCGAGGCCGGGCAGGGGTCGGGGATTTTCTCGACGCTCTGCGGTCGCAGTTGAAGGACCGTAGTTTCCGCCCGCTTCCGGTTCGGGAGCGCATGATCCCGAAGGCAGGTGGGAAACTTCGCCGCCTGGGGATCGCGACCATCGCCGACCGGGTGGCCCAGGCATCATTGAAGCTGGTGTTGGAGCCGATTTTCGAGGCGGATTTTCTCCCGTGCTCCTACGGGTTCCGTCCGAATCGCCGGGCCCATGACGCGGTAGCCGAGGTGCGCTACCTCGCCTCGCGACCACGCAATTATGAGTGGATCGTTGAGGGTGACATCACGGCCTGCTTCGACGAGATTTCACATTCGGCCCTGATGGACCGCGTGCGGCGTCGAGTTGGAGACAAGCGCGTACTGGACCTGGTGAAGGCATTCCTCAAGGCGGGCATCCTCGGTGAGGACCGCCTGCTGCGGGAGACCACTGCCGGAACCCCACAGGGGTCGATCCTCTCGCCTTTGCTCAGCAACGTGGCGCTTTCCGTCCTGGACGAGTACATCGCCCAGGCGCCAGGAGGCCCCGGAGCTGGGAAGCTGGAACGAGCCAGACGACACCGTCACGGTCTGCCCACCTATCGCCTTGTGCGATACGCGGACGACTGGTGCCTGATGGTATTCGGTTCCCGAGCGGATGCCGAAGTTCTGCGCGAGGAGATCGCAGAGGTCTTGTCCACGATGAGGTTGCGCCTATCACCGGAGAAGACCTTGATCACCCATATCGAGGAAGGGCTGGATTTTCTCGGGTGGCACCTCCAGCGCCACCGCAAGAGAGGAACCAGCCAGCACTACGTCTATACATACCCCGCAAAGAAGGCCGTCCAGGCCGTGAAGCGGAAAGTGAAGACGCTGTGCCGAGAGGTCGAAGTGAATCAACCGTTGGACGACCTGCTGCGTCGACTGAATATGGCGTTGCGGGGCTGGTGTGCCTACTTCCGGCCCGGGGTGTCCTCCGTGACCTTCGCCTACTTGAGCCACTACGTGTGGCAGACGGTATGGCGATGGATGCGGCGCAAACACCGCCGGTCCACCTGGAAGGAAATCCGCAACCGTTACTGCGGCGGTGGATGGTGGCCCGCCAGTGAGAACAGGGAGCTGTTCGATCCCGAGAAGGTAGGCACGACTCGCTACCGCTATCGGGGTTCCGTTATCCCGACTCCCTGGCCTGTCACGGGATGAGAACGTCCAACACGCGGCTCTTTCCGGGGCTTGTGGAGAGCCCGGTGCATTGAGAGGTGCCCGCCGGGTTCGGGAAGCGGTCCGGGGAAACGGGCCGGTCGAAAGGCCGGAACCGCGCCCCGGGCCGACTTTCACCGACCCCCGAAACCGCTGATCGTGGCCTTCATCGACCAGATGAAGGCGGTCGGTCACGCCGTCGAGTCGATCCTCATCGCCCTCAATACCGCGGGGCTGAAGATCGCGGCACGAACCTTGCGGGCCTGGTGCGCCCCGGCCGCAGACACGAACAGACCCGCGGCCCGCACCATAAGTGACGCGCTGGTCGAGGACGCCATCCGCCAGCTGGCCTTCACCACCAGCTCGGCCGGGCAGCGCGTGCTGGCCCCGGAAGGACTCTATGGGCGGCGCAAGATGCTGGCCCTCATCCGCCGAACCCTGCTGCCCGAGGCCGGGTTCGGGGCCGTCGACCGCGCCATGCGCTCGCTCGGCCTGGCCGGCGTCGTGCGCGGGAAGAGACCCAGAACCACCGTTCCCAACCCGGCCGACACCCGGGCGGCGGACCTGCTGAACAGGGACTTCACCGCCGAGGCCCCGGACCGGAAGTGGATCACCGACTTCACCTACGTCCGCACGTACCAGTCGTTCACCTACGTGGCGTTCATCGTGGACTGCTTCTCCCAGAAGATCGTGGGCTGGCACGCTTCCATCAAGCGGGATGTGGAGCTGGTCGACGTGCCGCTGCGGATGGCGCTGTGGCGCCGCGGCCACGAGGGCAACCCCGTCGGACGGGGCCAGTTGATCCACCACTCCGATGCCGGGTCGCAATATACGAGTGTGCGGTTTACCGAGCACCTGAGGATCGAGGGCATAAGACCCTCGATCGGCAGCGTCGGGGACGCCTACGACAACGCGCTCATGGAGACGATCAACGGCCTCTACAAGTCCGAGTGCATCCGCACCAAGGTCTTCCACGACGGCCCCTGGAGATCGGTCTCCGACGTCGAGTACGCCACCGCCGCCTGGGTCGAGTGGTACAACAACCGCCGTCTGCACTCCACTCTGGGCATGATCAGCCCCACCGCATACGAGGCAGCCCACTACGCTGACACAGGACCACGAGCCGACTGATCACCGGCCAGCAAACCACCGGCAGGAAAGTCGGAACGGTTCAAGAAGGCCGGCTACGACAACGTCGACGGCTTCGCCAACAAGCTGACGTCCTTCCTGGCCCAGGAAGGCGTGCGCCTCGATCAGGGCTACGTGCTCAACGTGTACGGCCCTGATGGAACCCGTCTGCACAACCTTGACACCACTCCGGAGCACAATCCTTGATACCCAAGCACGTGACCAGAGCCCTGCTGGCTGCTGTCTCTACCAGCACCTTCCTGCGAGAAATTGTCAAGACTTGTGGATGAGGAGTGGTTGCCTGCTGGCAGGCGAAGGGACTTGAGTCTCCAGTAGGGGGAGACGCAAAGGTGGGGGCATGGACGGCAACACGCTCTATTCGATCGGCGAGCTCGCTCGGCGGACCGGCCTCACGGTCAAGACCATTCGGTTCTACTCCGATCGCGGAATCGTGGCGCCGACGGACCGCAGCCCGGCCGGCTACCGCCTCTACAACATCGACGCCGTCGCACGCCTGGACCTCGTGCGGACCCTGCGCGAGCTGGGACTGGACCTTCCCACGATCCGCAAGGTCGTGGACCGCGAGCTCTCGCTTCCCGAGGTCGCCGCGGCGCACGCCGAAGCACTGGCAGTGCAGATCCGCGTCCTGCGCCTGCGACGCGCGGTGCTGACGGCGGTGGCCGAGCGCGGGTCCACACCTGAGGAGACGGAACTCATGCACCGGCTGGCCCAGCTCTCCGAGGACGAACGCCGACGTCTGATCGGCGATTTCCTCGATGCCGTCTTCGGCGGTCTTGACGCCGCCCCCGCATTCGCGGGGATCATGCGCTCAATGACCCCCGAGCTGCCCGACAACCCGGAGGCGGAGCAGGTCCAGGCATGGGTGGAGTTGGCCGAAATATCCCTGGACCCGGATTTCCGCGCCGCCATGCGGCGGATGGCCGAGGACCAGGCAGTCGAGCAGGCCCGAAGCGACACGATGGGCCCGCGCCGCGACATCACCGCAGCCGTCCGTGACCAGGCCGGCCCGGCCCTGATCGCCGGCATCGACCCGGCCTCGCCCCAGGCCGATCCGATCGTCGCGGCGTTCACGGCGCACTACGCGCACCTCCTCGGCCGCCCCGACGACGTCGAGCTTCGCCATCGGCTGGCGACTCGGCTGGAGAGCGTGAACGACCCCCGCAGGGAGCGATACCTCCAACTGCTCGCAGTGGTCAACGGCTGGCCGGCCCCGGAGAGCCCGGCTCCAGTCATCGACTGGTCCGTCCAAGCTCTGCGCGTCCGGACACAGCACTGACGGGGCGGTCGCAAGGCGACATGGACCGGACACGGCTGGCCTCGGGTGAAAACGCCGTCGCACATGATCGGTTGGTGAATGCCCCCGTCGTCCTTCAGGTGGCCGCGACGTCGGCCTCTCCCGCTCTCTTTCTTCGCCCCTGGCGCATGGCGGACGTTGCCGCATTGATCGAGGTGAGCCGGGATCGCGCATTGCGCCAGTGGGCAAGCTCTGTCGTGGACAACGATACTGACGGGGCAAGGTGGGTGCAGGCCCAGCAGCGGGGCTGGGCAGCGGGGAACCGGTTCGGCTTCGCCGTCCTTGAGGAACAACCCGGTTCAGTTCGCGGACAGTTGGTGGGCAACGTGCTCCTCAAGGAAGTCATCTCCGGCAAACCGGAGGCCGAGGTGGGCTACTGGACCGCGGCGCACGCTCGCGGGCGGGGAGTGGCCCCCCGCACTCTGGAGGCACTCACCAGCTGGGCCTTCGACACCTTCGAAGCCGACGGGCTGGAGCGTCTCAAACTCCTGCACCAGGTGGACAACCTGGCATCGTGCCGGGTCGCGCAGAAATGCCGGTACGACTTCGACAGCATCCTGCCCGCAGCGCCGCCCTCCTTCCCCCGCAATGGCCACCTGCACATACGACGCACGAGTGTCTGAGATCTTCCCGGCTTTTGCGGATCGACTGAGGCTGCTCACGCCCCGAAGGGATCGCCGCATGAACCAGTCGTGGAACGCGGACCGCTGGCCGAACCGGTAACCAGCCGGACCGGACTGCGGTCGTGAATCAGGTCCCCGCCTCAGTCGTATGGGGTGTCGCCTGGCGGAAGGCGATTGCGGCGCCAAGAGCTGCGGTGGAGGGCACGAAGAGGTCGCCGGATGCCGAGTGCCGCAAGGGAAATCCGTTGCGCCGTAGCAGGTCTCGGGTGAGAGCGATGTCGTGCACAGCGACCGTGTATCCCACGAACGCGGGAAGTGCGGCGGGGTGTTCGCCTGGTAGGACGGTTGCGAGCTGGGAGTCGGGTACGAGAGTGAGCGTGGCGTTATCGAGGTCGAAGACGTGCGCCGGCCCGTCCGTCCGTGCCGGCTGGTCGAGGTAGTCCTCGTAACGTCGTTGCACGGCGGTGAGTTGGTCGTCCGCGATGCAGAGCATGGTCCCGATGAGGTCGAGGGCGCCATTGGGGTGGTCGAGTTGCCGGGTGCCCTGGATGTCCGGGTCCAGGTCCGCGACGACGCCGACCCGCCCCTCCGTGACACAGCCCGGCTTCGCGCCGATCTCGTTACTGCTGATCTCCAGGTAGCGGACGACCTCCGTCCGGGCTTCGCCCCTGTGCTGCACCGGGCGTGTCACGGTGTGCACCCCGCCGTGCCCTACACCGGTCTCGGTCAGCCGCGCGGCAGCCGCATCGATATCGGGTGAGGAGAACATGAGAATATGCAGACCCTCGAAGCGGTCGAGGAACACTGCCAGGTTGGCGCTGGTTCGGCCGATCTGTTCGATCAGCCTCGGCAGCACCTCCGGTGGCGCTTGGAGGGGAACGAGGTGTGCGTCGTGCGGTAGGTGGTGGACACCGTCCTCCTGCACGTAGGTCGCAAGCTCGACAAAGCTGCGCGGGAAGTCGGCATGGGTGTTCGCGGCACCAAAGGGTTGGGGGGCCGCGCCCTTTCGGGCTGCCATGGTGGGATAGCTGGGCGGTGGCACCCGGAAACCCAGACGCTGGTAGAGGGTGAGTGCCTGCGCCATGTTGCTGACGATGTGGCCAACGTGGTGCAGGCGGGCGACGTCGTTCCCCATGCCGCTCACCGTAAATTAGCTCGACCAACTGGTCAATCTATTTGGGAGTGAGGTTCGCTCACCGGCGCGCAGTCTGTGTACCGTCGTGCGGGTGGCAGCAGAACACATCGATGGCCGGCAACTTCGCTACCAGCACCGACGCCCCGAACTGCTGGACGACGTCGCCGCCTACGTGCTGGAGCACGGGCTCGCCGACCTGGCCATGCGTCCCCTGGCCACGGCAGTCGGAGTGAGCCACGGCACCTTGCTCCATCACTTCGGCTCCAAGGAGAACCTGGTCACCGAGGTGATCCAGCGACTGCGAACGCGCATGGCCGACGCCGCGGACGTCACCAGCTCGCCCAACAGCACCGGCAACCTGGCTTACTGGTGGCAGCGTTCGACTGCCTCGCAGCACTTGCCCGTCTACCGTTTGCTCTTCGAGGTCTACGCGCAAGCGGTGCGGCAGCCGGAACGCTACGGGCACTACCTCCAGCAGGTCGTCCACGACTCCCTGAAACTGATGGAGAGTCTGGTCGAGGCAGAGGGATGCCCTCCCGCGCGGGCTACCCTCGTGGCCTCGGTGATCGTGGCGCAGGCCCGTGGCCTGCAGCTCGATCTGCTCGCCACCGGCGACCGAGAGCGGGTCGACCGCAGCTTCGCGCTCTTCCTCGACATGCTCACCATGCTCAAACACACCTGGCACCAGTAGTCCACGTCCACCGCCGGTTCGAGCCGCTGACGCCAGCACCGCGACTTGGCGGTACGCCGCTGCCATAGCCAGAGTTAAGAGGACGGTTCGTGAGTCTTTGAGTCGTTCTGTGGTCGTCTGATGGTGTGAGGCGGGGGCGGAATCCGCGGATTCGTGGTGCGGGGTCTGCTGGGGTTGGCGGGGTGAGTGAACGCAAGCCGTACCCCAGCGACTTATCGGACGAGCAGTGGTCGTTGATCGAGCCGGTGATCACCGCGTGGAAGGACCGGCACCGCTCGGTCAGCGGTCATCAGGGCGCTTACGACATGCGGGAGATCGTGAACGCGATCCTCTATCAGGGGCGGACCGGCTGCCAGTGGGCCCACCTCCCGCACGACCTGCCGCAGAAAGAGTGCGACGTACTACTACTTCGCCGCCTGGCGGGACGATGGAACCGACCAGGTCATCCATGAACTCCTGCGCTGCCAGGTCCGTGAACGCGCCCGACGATGAGAGGACCCGACCCTGGTGGTGCTGGACACCCAGAGTGTCCACGCGGCCGTCGGGGTCCCCGCCGCCACGACCGGCTACGATCCGGCCAAACGGGTACCGGGCCGCAAACGCGGCGTGGCAGTTGACGTCCTCGGCCTGGTCATCGCGGTCGCCGTCCTCGCCGCGAACGTCCACGACAACACCGCGGGCATCGCCCTGCTGGACCAGGTCGCCGAGCACACCGGCGACACCGTCCGCAAAGCCCTGGTCGACCAGGGCTTCAAGAACCAGGTCGTCGAACACGGCGCCGGCCTGGGCATCGACGTCGAGATCGTCGAACGCGCCCCCCGCTACCGGGGATTCCTGCCGCAACCGAAGCGGTGGAGAGTCGAGCAGACCTACGGGATCCTGATACTGCACCGACGCCTGGTCCGTGACGACGAGCACCTCACCGCCTCGTCCGCCTCCCGCGTCTATCGGGCGATGTCCCATGTCATGATCCGCCGTCTCACCGGCACGAACACCTCCATCTGGCGCGAGGAGGCGGTGAGCGCGTGAACGTTCGCCCCCTCCTTGAGGCACTGGACCTGCAAGAGGAAGCCGCCCGGGCCCTGGCTGACGACCTTCGCACGCAGATCGACGACCTGCAGACCCGGCTGAGGGAGGCCGAGACACACCTCGCGCACCTCGCGATCACCCGCAAGACCGTCACCAGCCTCGCCGACCGGCTCCCCGCATCCCCGCCCGAACTGCCCGAGCACCCGGACTACCCGCACATCCTCGCCGCCTTCAACGAGTCGACCGCCCCCCTGCGGGCCAAGGACGCCTGCCAGGCCCTTGGCCATGAACCGCTGCCGAAGAACGTCGAAGGCACCCGGGCCAAGCAGAAGCGCCTGGTCAAACTCGGCATCCTCACCGAAGCCGACACCGGCTGCTTCACCCGGCGACAGTAGCCGGCACCGCGGCCAGCACACCTGCCCCAAGTCTCACTTCGAAACGAACATCAACTCACGAACCGTCCACTTACACGATCCGGGTATCCGCAGACTGCTCCCCCGTGGCGAGTACCTACCTCGCCTGCTGCCGGACCAGGCAGCGGCGCTCGGGCGCCGTCCAGGGGCCGGCGCAGGGCGGGCCCCACTCGCCGGGTTCCGTGGGGCGTCCAGGACCTCCCGGCGGGGCCCTGCAGCGCCAGGCGCACTTTTGAGTCAGCTGGGCAACGTCGAGGTCATGGGGTCGGCCGACTCGTCGGCAACAGCCGTCACTCGGCGCCCCGGCGCGGAGCTTCATGAGGGGATCGCCGGCGGGTCGAGGCAGCGGCCGCCGGCGTCGTACCGGAGTCCGTGAGCTTGAGGGAGATCCCGCCCCACATCAAGGAGAACGTGGTCGGCCACACAGCGGACCGATGGCGCCTCCAGGGGGAAATCGCCGAGCTGGTGGAGGTCACTTCTGCGTCGGTGCAGCAAGACGCGTGGCAGGATCGGCCGCTGCGGGCCCAGACAGGCGCCGAACACAAGCCAGCCAGCCGGAGCGCCAACCAGGTCGCCATCGGCATGCCCACCTCAGACAGCGGAGAACACCCCTCCTCCGCGCCCGTAACCGCACGCAAGAACTGAACAGACGCCACGCCCACGGCCAGCCTGCCCCTCCGATCGCAATGTCCGCCGGCCAGTTGGCCTGCCAGGACCTTATGACCCACGCCCTGGTTGGGCATGAGCCGGGCACAGGCGGCGCCCACGTGATGGACCGCCTTCGAGAGCCTTCTCGACTTCCAGTGATTGAGGCCAGATCCAGACCAGGCACGGACCAACCAGCGGGAGCCTCGCCCCGCAAGGCCACAGAGGCGACGCGGGCGCCCACTCCGCCACAGGGAGAAGCCGACTGGGGCCGGGAACATGTTCCGTTACGAGGTGTGTCAAGACTTCGCCAAGTAGTTGCGCTATTTCGCAACTATGCCGCTATGCTTCTGGAGGTTTGAAGAAGGCACCTCGTTCGGTGAGGCGTCTGCACGGACACAGGCCACTGACCCCACGACGTCGAGAGACGCCCAGGTTCAGGACAGGTCTCCCCGGCCTAAGGGGTGACCCCAAGTGGCTTCCCCCACAGGTGGAATACGCCGTGCAGTGCCAAAGCTCTGACGAGTTGGGGTGAACCAGTCATCGGGGCTGGTCCGCTCCTTGCCGCGTCGTCCAGCGCCCACGTGCGCTCCGGCCGGGAGGAGGCGAGAGACATGGACTGCAGTTGCAGTAGTCCGGGCCACAGTAGGCCCGTCATCCGGATTCGTATGCCTTTCTCGACCTCCGGTACGCGGTAACCACCTCTCCCGCGCGCACTCGCATCCCCGTTCCTGACACCGGTGCGGCCTCTTGGGCTGCCTCGGGTGTCCGGGCTGCGCGCTCGCAGGGGGATGGCTCCCGCGCGCCCTCAACGCCGCTCCCCAACGGGGGAATTGGGAGGCCCGCCATGACCAACGTGATCAACGAAAAGACCATTCCCGCACCGCGCAGCGCAGTCCTCGACGACGCGCACGTGGGCGACATCCGCGGTGCGCTCGGCACCATCAAGCACGACGACACCGGCGAGCGCCGGGGCCTGTCCGCCAAGCTCAAGACGCTGCTGGCGATCGTCGGGCCCGGCCTGATCGTGATGGTCGGTGACAACGACGCCGGCGCCTTCGCCACCTACGGTCAGGCCGGTCAGAACTACGGCACCCAGCTGCTGTGGACCCTGCTCCTGCTCATCCCCGTCCTGTACGTCAACCAGGAGATGGTGCTGCGTCTCGGCGCCGTCACCGGCGTCGGGCACGCCCGCCTCATCCTGGAGCGGTTCGGGAAGTTCTGGGGCGCGTTCTCCGTCATCGACCTGTTCCTGCTCAACGCGCTGACGCTGGTGACCGAGTTCATCGGCATCACCATGGCCGCCGACTATCTGGGGCTACCGAAGGCCGCCTCGGTGATCCTGGCCGCCGCCATCATCATCGCCTCCGCGTTCACCGGCTCCTTCCGCCGCTTCGAGCGGATCGCCGTGACCCTGTGCGCCGCCTCGCTGCTCCTGGTCCCGCTCTACTTCATGCTCCACCCCAAGACCTCGCAGATGGCCCACGACTTCGTGACCCCGGTCATCCCCGGCGGCAGCGGCGAGCTGGCCACCGTCATGCTGCTGATCATCGGCATCGTGGGCACTACGGTGGCACCCTGGCAGCTGTTCTTTCAGCAGTCGTACGTGATCGACAAGCGCATCACCCCGCGCTTCATGAAATACGAGAAGGCCGACCTGTGGATCGGTATCGCGGTCGTGATCGTCGGCGCGGCCGCCCTGATGGGCCTGGTGGCGGCAGCGTTCGCCGGGACGAAGGGGTTCGGGAACTTCACCGACACCGCGGGCCTGATCACCGGCATCTCGGCCAAGGCCGGCAAGGTCGCCGGTGTCCTCTTCGCGATCGCCCTGCTGGACGCCTCGATCATCGGCGCGTTCGCGGTGTCGCTGTCCACCGCGTACGCGATCGGTGACGTGTTCGGGATGAAGCACTCCCTGCACCGGGGGGTCAAGGGCGCCAAGGGCTTCTACGCCGTCTACGCCGGCCTGGTCGCCATCGCGGCCACCATCGTGCTGATCCCCGGCTCCCCGCTCGGTCTGCTCACCCAGGGGGTGCAGACCCTCGCCGGCGTCCTGCTGCCCTCCGCCTCCGTCTTCCTGCTGCTGCTCTGCAACGACAAGCAGGTCCTCGGACCGTGGGTGAACGGACCCAAGACCAACGCCTTCACCGCGGCGGTCGTCGGCGTCCTGGTGACGCTGTCGATCATCCTGACCGCCTCGGTGCTCTTCCCCGACATCAGCGCGGGCGCCATCCTCGACATCATGGCCGGCTGCGGCGTCGCCGGGGTGCTGGCCGCCGGCTACGCCTTCACCCGCCAGCGCACCGCCACCAAGGAAGACCCCATCGACCGCACCGGCCGCGACAACTGGCGGATGCCGCCGCTGGAGACGCTGACCCGGCCGGTCATGTCCACCGGCCGCAAGATCGGCATGGGCGCCCTGCGCACCTACCTGCTGATCGCGATGGTCCTGGTCGTCATCAAGATCGTCCAGGTCGCCCTCGGCAGCTGACCCACGCACGTCGGAAACTGACCACTCCCGTGTCGGGGTGGCGGCGGGACCTCCCCGCCCGCCGCCACCCCACCAACCCCTCGCGGAGAAGGGAGGGCCCCATGCGTCTTCTCCCGCACCTCACCAAGCTCACCGCACCGGCCCGACGGCACCACCACATCACCGACAACGGGCCCGGCCCGAATGCCACCGGCCACATCTGTCCGCGTGTGCACCTGGCCCTGTACGACGGCACCGAGCGGGACTACCTGCTCGACGGCCCCAGTACCTGCCCCTGCCCGCGCGACCCGCACGCCCGCTACGAGCCACGCGTGCACCTGGCCTACCTCCTCGCCCAGCAGGGCCACGACGCCCACTGGCTCGCCCGCTTCGCCGACCTGCCACTGCCCGCGGCCGAGCGCATCACCGAAGCCGCCGCCTCGGCCACCCGAGGCTGACACGGTCCGTAGCGCCACGCGGGTGCTGAAGCCCGCACACCACTGAATCGTTCACCCGCCCCGGCCACGCCTGTCCTACGCCGACAGCGCGCCGCCTTACGGAGGTGACTCCCGCATGTCCGTCTTCACCGCTGTCCACATCCACCGCCCCTCCACCCACCGTTGGCACACCGGCCGCGCCATCCTCGGCTTTCTCTCCGCAGTGGTACGGCGCATCGCCGACAGCCCTCTCGACAGCACCGTTCTCCGCGCACTCCCCGGTCAGGCATCCGCAGCCGGGGCCACCTGCCGGGAGCGACCCACTCGGCCGCACGCTCACTGGCACACCGTCACCGGCCCCGATGGCCGACCCCACCTCGAAGCCACGTGGCACTAGCGGCTCCGCGAACGCCACATCCGTAGGAATCCGCACGTTCTTCCCTACCCCGGGGACGTCAGGGCGCCCCTCGCCCCATCCGGACCGTTCCTCTGACAGACGGCCGCTCCCCGCCATGCCGCCAGCGCCCGAAGTAGGCGCCGCCGCCGGAGCCCGACGCCCCCACCACGACTGTCGTCAACACACCGAGCCGACAGGAGACGACATGGCGCTGCGCCACCGCACTGCTGACCGTGTCCACCACGACCGAGCGACCGCACCTGCACCCGCACCGCGGGGGCGTGCCACGCCCTGGCCCGTCCCGCAGTCACCGCACGCACACGCGGCCTCGGAGCCGCCCCAGGCTCCCGTGTACCGCGTGAACAGCCTCGTCATCGACTGCGCGATCCGTCGCGCCTCCGTCGATGGTCGCCAACTCTCCCTCACCTGCATGGAGTTCGAGCTGATCGCCCATCTCGCCGCCTACCCCGACCGCGTCCACACTCGCCGCCGGCTGATGGAACTGGTATGGCAGCAGGCGCCCATGGGCGATCTGCGCACCGTAGACGTCCACATCGCCCGCCTGCGTCGCAAGCTCGGGCCCGACCACCGGGCGCTGATCCGCACCGTGCGTCGGATCGGCTACGCGTTGAACCCTCAGCTGGTGCCCGGAAACCGCTCCGGGAACACCGCCTGACCCCCTTCCCCTCCCACCGCTTCCCGACCGGAAGTCACTCACGAGGTACCCATGCGATTCCTGCCCCGTACGCATGCGAAGAAGAGCGGGCCGCCCACCACCCCGGCCCCGACTCTCGCCACGATCCATATCCACTGCGACCACCAGGCGGCAGCCAAGATACGCGCGCTGTGCGTGCTGGCCCTCAGCAGACCCGGCGCCCACCTTCAGGCCCTGCACGCCATCCGACACGGTGCCACCGTCTACCTGCGAGCGACGGTTGCCCTGGACGGTCCGGATACCGGCCCCCTGGACCACCTCGTCGACCAGCTCTCCCGCGTGCCGTACGTCCGCGATCTGCACTGGCACCAGTGCCGCACCCCGACACCCGACACCCAGGCGCACCAGCAGGGAAGGGGCGCGGCCGATGCATGCTGTCCGGGAGCCTGACGTGGTGCTCCTCCCCGTCCGCACGGCAACCTCGCCTTTCGCGGATACCGAAGTCGGCGCCATGGTCGCCATGTTGAAGACGCTGGCCGGACCTATCCGGATCCAGCTGCTGCAGGCCCTGGCACTACAGGAACTCTCGGTCGGGGAGCTGACGGAGCGCGTCGGCGCACACTACGCCGCCGTCTCCCAGAGCCTGGCCCGGCTGCGGGCGGCGGGCCTGGTCACGGTACGCCGTGACGGCAACCGCACACTCTTCCGCACCACCAACCCGCACCTGCCGTCCCTGCTCGCCACCGTCCTGCACCTGGCGGCGCACGCCACGCCGCCAGAGCCGGACAGCCCTGGTGATCAATGCTGAGGAGATAAGACTGCGCATACCCCTCCCGGAGCCGGCGGACGGTGGCACACACGGCCGGGGCCTCCTACGGTCGCGCGTACGACCCGTCGCGTGTGGCGCGCTGGCCATGGGCCGGGGTGCGTTCCGCTGTCCGGTAGGTGTTCGTCCGTTCTCCGCCGGGGTGATTCCTGAAGTTTCCCGGGGGTGGTTCGCTGTCTCCCGCATGGGCGCTGGGCGCGCGTGCGGGAGACGGAGGTGGTGCCGGTGGCGGGTGAGGGTGGTTTTCCCTCGCGGGCGGTGTGGCGGCGGCCCGGTCTGCGGTGGGTGGATGTGCTGGTCGCGGCCGCGCTGGTGGCGCTGCTGTACGGGCTGCTGAGGCTCGCGCCCGGCCTGAACGCGCCGTTCCTGCCGGGCCAGGCGCCGTCCTCGGTCTCCACGGATCCGTCGCATCTGCCGTACTACGCGATGCGCTCGCTGCTGCGGATGTTCGCCGCCCTCGTCGCCTCCGTCCTGTTCACCTTCGTCTACGCCACGGCGGCGGCGCGTCTGCGGCGGGCGGAGAGGGTTCTGCTGCCGGTGCTGGACATCCTGCAGTCGGTGCCGGTGCTCGGATTCCTCTCCGTCACCGTGACCGCGTTCATCAACCTCTTCCCCGGTTCCGAGCTCGGCCTTGAGTGCGCGTCGATTTTCGCGATCTTCACGGCGATGGCGTGGAACATGACGTTCGCGTTCTACTACTCGCTCACGTCGCAGCCGCGCGATCTGGACGAGGGCTCGCGGGTGATGCGGTTGACGAAGTGGCAGCGGTTCTGGCAGCTCGACGTGCCCTCGGGGATGATCCCGCTGGTGTGGAACGGGATGATGAGCTTCGGCGGGGCCTGGTTCTTCCTCGCCGCCTCGGAGTCCATCAGCGTCCTGAACCACACCTATGCGCTGCCCGGCATGGGCTCGTACGCCGCCGCGGCGATCAGCAAGGGCGATCTCGGCGGGGTCGGCATCGCGGTCGCGGTGATGGTGCTGATGGTCATCGGCGTGAACGTGGTGTTCTGGCGGCCGATGGTGGCGTGGTCGGAGCGGTTCCGGGTGGAGGAGTCCGAGGCCGCCGAGCGGCCCCGCAGCCTGGTGCTGGATCTGCTGCGACGCTCCAGCGTGCCGGAGTTGATCGGGCGTCCGCTGCGGCCCGCGGGCCGGGCGCTGGAGCGGTGGACGCGGCCGTTCGGGCTGGCGGAGCACCCCCTGGCGCGCCCGGCGGTGCGCGAACGGACCGGGGATGTGTTCTTCGCCGGTGCGGTGGCCGTGCTCGTCCTCTTCGGGGCCTGGAAGGCATTGGGCTATGTGCAGTCGACGGTGGGGCTGGGGGAGTTCGGGCATGCCTTCGCTGTCGGGGCAGCCACCTTCGGCCGGGTGGTGCTCCTGCTGATCGTCGCCACGGTCGTGTGGGTGCCGATCGGTGTGTGGATCGGCATGAACCCGAAGGTCACGCGCTTCGCACAGCCGGTGGTCCAGGTGCTGGCGAGCTTCCCCGCGAACTTCCTGTTCCCGTTCGCCACTGCCCTGTTCGTGGCCTGGGGCATTTCGCTGGACATCGGCTCGGTGCTGCTGATGGCCCTGGGCGCGCAGTGGTACATCCTGTTCAACGTGATCGCCGGGGCCTCGGCGATCCCCTCCGACCTGCGCGAGGCGATGACCGGCTTCCAGGTCGGCGGCGCGCTGCGGTGGGGGTCGTTCATCCTGCCCGCGATCTTCCCGTACTACGTGACCGGCGGTATCACCGCGGCGGGCGGGGCCTGGAACGCCTCGATCGTCGCCGAGGTCGTCGCCTACGGGCAGCACCACCTCACCGCCACCGGTCTCGGCGCGTACATCGCCCAGGCCACCAGCACCGGCGACTTCCCCAAGATCCTGGTCGGCATCGTGGTGATGGCCGTGTACGTGGTCGGACTCAACCGACTGCTGTGGCGGCGCCTTTACCGGCTGGCCGAATCCCGTTACGCGATGTGACCCGACACAAGCCCTTCTTCCAGGGAGGCTGACGCCATGACCACCGCCCAGCCCAGCACCCACACGGACGGCGGGAGCCGGCCGGTCATCATCGAGGCCGACTCGGTCACCAAGACGTTCTCCACTCCCGACGGGCGCGCACTGCCGGTGCTGGAGGGCGTGAGCTTCCACCTGGCCGAGGGCGAGATCGTGGCCCTGCTGGGCAAGTCCGGATCCGGCAAGTCCACCTTGCTGCGCTGCGCCGCGGGACTGATCAGCCCCTCGTCGGGCAGCGTGGCCTACCGCGGCACCCCGCTCAACGCCGCCAACCCGGGGGTGGCGATGGTCTTCCAGTCCTTTGCGCTGCTGCCCTGGCTGACGGTGCAGCAGAACGTGGAGCTGAGCCTGCGGGCCCGCGGAGTCGGCCGGGAAGAGCGGCGGGAGCGCGCGCTCAAGGCGATCGACCTGATCGGTCTGGACGGCTTCGAGGGCGCGTACCCCAAAGAGCTGTCCGGTGGGATGCGCCAGCGGGTCGGTTTCGCCCGCGCGCTGGTCGTCGAGCCGGACGCGCTGCTGATGGACGAACCGTTCTCCGCCCTGGACGTGCTGACCTCGGAGAACCTGCGCAGCGAGCTGGTGGGCCTGTGGGAGGGCCATGAGGCCCCGGTGAAGTCGATCCTGATCGTCACCCACAACATCGAGGAGGCCGTTCTGCTGGCGGACCGCATCCTGGTGCTGTCCTCCAACCCGGGCCGCATCCTCGCCGAGCTCACCGTCGGCCTGCCCCGCCCCCGCGACCGCCGCACCCCCGCCTTCGAAACCCTCGTCGACAACGTCTACGGACTGCTCACCGGCCGTGAGGAGCGGCCCCCCGAGCCGGCCGTGGCCGGTGAGAAGGCGGCGCGACCGGCGGCCACCCCGACCACGGTCCCGCTGCCCCAGGCATCGGTGGGCGGGCTGGCCGGTCTGCTGGAGATCCTGCTCGCCCGGGGTGGCGAAGACGGCCTGGCCGAGATCTCCGACGAACTCAACTTCGAGATCGACGACCTCCTGCCGCTCGTGGACGCCGCCGTGATGCTGGGCCTGGCCACCGTCAGCGACGCCCGCCTCGCCCTCACCGACGAAGGCCGCGAGTTCACCGCCGCCGACATCCTCACCAGCAAACAGCGCTTCGCCCGCCTGGCCGCCACCCGCGCCCCACTCGTACGCGCCATCACCCAGGCGCTGGCCGCCACCGACGACGGCACCCTGCGCGAGAGCTTCTTCCTCGATCTGCTGCAACGCGGCTTCTCCGCCGAAGAGGCCCGCCGCCAGCTGGACGTCGCCATCGACTGGGGCCGCTACGGCGAGCTGTTCGACTACGACGCCGACGACCGTGAATTCGTACGCGAACCAGGCGGAGCCGCGCAACCGTAGCTCCCGCGGCTTCGGGCTGGAGCCGGCAGCCGCCGAGGGGACGGTGCGGTGCTGGGCCGCTGGAGGGCTTGCGCAGGCGCGCCGCAGCTCCTGCCGTTCCGATCATGCACGTTGTGCCTAGTTTGGGAGTGTGGAGCGTGTCGTGCATCTGGCCGGTCTTCTTCGGCGGCCGCTGGTAGGCGG
This sequence comes from Streptomyces yunnanensis, assembly GCF_029011865.1. Classification (NCBI taxonomy): domain Bacteria; kingdom Bacillati; phylum Actinomycetota; class Actinomycetes; order Kitasatosporales; family Streptomycetaceae; genus Streptomyces; species Streptomyces yunnanensis. Next base: position 9,664,971 of record NZ_CP095749.1, on the reverse strand, counting down.
CGACGGCGAGGTGGTCGGCCGCCTGTCCGATCTCATCGTCCGGCTGCGTGGCCGGGACTACCCGCTGGTCACCGGCCTGGTGGCACGTGTGGGCGGGCGCGAGGTCTTCCTGCCGGCGGAGCAGGTGGCCGACCTGGAGGGGCAGCGGATCACTCTAGTCAGCCCGCGGGTCGACCTGCGGCACTTCGAGCGGCGTGAGGGGGAGGTGCTGCTGCGCGCCGACGTGCTCGGTCACCGGGTGATTGACGTGGCCGACGTCGAACTGGTTCGGGCGTACGACATCGAGTTGGAGCAGCGGCCCGACGGGTGGATGGTCACCTGCCTGGACACACGCCGGCCGCCGCGCTTGCGGGGCGTCATGGGCGGACGCGGCGGGCAGCCCGACTGGCGGGACTGGAAGTCCTTCGAGCCGCTGATCGGGCACACGCGGTCCGCCCGGGTGCGCGGGCCGTTCGCGCGCCTGGGGCGGCTCAAGCCCGCGGACCTCGCCGATCTGCTGGAGGAGGCCAACCGCACCGAGTCGCACGAGATCCTCCAGACCGTGCACGCCGACCCCGAGCTGGAAGCCGACGTGTTCGAGGAGCTGGAGCCGGACTCGCAGCTCCGGCTGCTGCGCGAGCGGACCGACGCCGAGATCGCCCAGGTCATCGCCCGGATGCGCGCCGACGACGCCGCGGATGCCATCAACGAGCTGCCACAGGCCCGCAGACAACCGGTCCTGGACGCCCTCCCGGCCGGACAGCGCACCAAGGTGCTGACCCTGATGGGCTTCAACCCTTCCAGCGCGGGCGGGCTCATGGCGCTCGATGTCCTCACCGCGACGGGCAGTGCCAGGGTCGCCGAAGCACTACGGGCAGCGGGCGAGGCGCGGACCCTGCAGCCCGAGGCTCTGACCAGTGTCTACCTCGTCGGGGAAGAGAAGCAGCTGCTCGGCGTCATCACCCTCGTGGAACTGCTCCAGGCCGATCCGAAGGCCCCACTGGAAGATGTCGTGGACCGCGATCCGGTACGGGCCGGCCCCGACACCGACGTCGAGGACGTCGCCCTGCTCATGACCGACTACAACCTGCTCACGGTGCCGGTGGTCGACGACGAAGACCGCATCCTCGGCGTCATCACGGTCGACGACGTGCTGGACGCCGTCATCCCCGAGGACTGGCGCCGGCGCGAGCCCGCCCCGCGCCCGCCCCACCACGCGGACGAGCCAACCCCCGGCCCGCCGCCGCACGACACACCGCCCCACTCATGAGTGACCACGACCGGCCTCATGGTGCCCCGGATCACCCGGAACGGCCCGACCGCCCAAAGCCTCCGCCCCCTCCAGAGCCGCCGAGCCGACCGGAAGGGCCCGGCCGCCCGGCACCGTCGGCCCGCCCAGGCCCACAGCACCCCACTCCCCCCAGCCAACCCGACCACCCCCGCGTACCCCAGAAGCCACGCCCAGCGGAGCCGAAGCCACCGCCACCGCCACCGTCGGAGCGCCGCACCGAGCGCCCAGCGAAGAAGACCGTCGCCCACCCGGCACGCACGGCCCGCCCGCCGAGAACCAGTGCCGTCCTCGACGAGGCCCACCTCGGCGACATCCAAGGCGCCTTCGGCCGCGTCCCGCACGAACACCCCGAGGAACGCCCCGGGTTCAAAGCCCGACTGCTGACCCTCCTGGCGATCGTCGGCCCCGGCATCATCGTGATGGTCGGCGACAACGATGCCGGCGGCATCGCCACCTACGCCCAGGCCGGCCAGAACTACGGCTACTCCCTGCTGTGGGTCCTGCTCCTCCTCATCCCCGTCCTGATCGTCAATCAGGAGATGGTGGTGCGGCTGGGCGCGGTGACCGGCGTCGGCCACGCGCGCCTGATCATCGAACGATTCGGCCGCTTCTGGGGCTGGTTCAGCGTCGGCGACCTGTTCCTGTTGAACTTCCTGACCCTCGTGACCGAGTTCATCGGCATCTCGCTGGCCGCCGGCTACCTCGGCGTCTCGGACTACGTCGTCGTGCCCATCGCCGCCGTCGTACTGATCGCCGTGACCGCCAGCGGCTCCTTCCGCCGCTGGGAGCGCGCCATGTTCGCCTTCATCGCCGCCAGCCTGTTGCTGATCCCGCTCACCTTGATGTCACACCCCCGGTGGGCCCATGCCGCGCGCAACTTCGTCGTACCCGGCATCCAGGGCGGCATCAGCAGCGAGGCGGTCCTTCTGATCATCGCGATCGTGGGCACCACCGTCGCCCCCTGGCAGCTGTTCTTCCAGCAGTCCAACGTGATCGACAAGCGCATCACCCCCCGCTTCATCGGCTACGAACGCGCCGACACCGTCATCGGCTCCCTCGTCGTCGTGCTCGGCGCCGCGGCCCTGATCGTGATCGCCGACTTCGCCGCCCGGGGAACCAGCGCACACGGCAACTTCACCGACGCCGCCGGAGTCGCCGAAGCCCTGGCCCGCCATGACAACATCCTCGGCACGCTGTTCGCCATCGTGCTGTTGGACGCCAGCATCATCGGCGCCGCAGCCGTGACCCTGGCCACCAGCTACGCCTTCGGCGACGTCTTCAACCTCCGCCACTCCCTGCACCGCGGCTTCCGCGAAGCCAAGCCCTTCTACGCCTCCTACAGCCTGCTGGTCCTGGTGGCCGCCGCCATCGTCCTCATCCCCGGCGCCCCACTGGGCCTGATCACCGAGGCCGTCCAAGCCCTCGCAGGACTGCTACTGCCCTCCGCCAGCGTCTTCCTGCTCCTGCTGTGCAACGACCCCGAAGTCCTCGGCCCCTGGGTCAACCGCCGCTGGCTGAACGTGCTCGCCACCGTCATCATTTCCGTCCTTCTCATGCTCTCCGGCACACTGATGGCCACCACGCTCTTCCCCGCCATCAACGTCGCCCAGCTCACCATCTGGCTCGCGATCGCCCTGGTCACAGCCCTGACCGCCACCGCCATCGCCCTGCGGGTCACCCGCCGCCGCACGCCCGCACCCCCGGCTCCCGTGATGTCACACGCCGAGAAACTCGCCTGGCGCATGCCACCGCTGGCGCTCCTCAAGCCCGTGCGATGGTCCACCGGCACCCGACTCGGCATGACCGCACTGCGCGGCTACCTGATCCTCAGCGCACTGCTCCTGCTCCTCAAGGCGATCCAGCTCGGCAGCACCTGACCGACTCTCCCGCAGCGGCGTCAGCAGCCGGCACCTCCGCACTCGCGAGCAGCCTCGACAAGCAGACGCACGGCCTCCTCCGGCAGATCCAGATGCCGGACGATCCACCGCACGTCACGGCCATGGCCGGCCAGCATCCAGGCTGCGTAGAACCGATTCGGATCAAGAGCATCGGGGCCCACCAGCCACCGCCGGACGCCGTCGGCCGGGAAGCCTTCCAGCGCCTCGGCGCTGAACCACGCCTCGCCACTCGGCCGTGGATGTCGCGGAAGCCGGCCCCGCCGACCGCGTCTGCGCAGCACGTGCCACACCTCACCGAACACCACCAACACGGCAGCGGCGGAGCCCAGCAGCACGCCACTGATCACAGGGCGCTGCCCGGGAGTGGCGAGAACGAGCACCAGCAGCTCGGCACCAGCCACAACCAGAACCGCCACCATGGCCATGACCTCGGCATTCCAACGGCGGGGCACGATCCTCATGGCATCTCACCTTCCCCTCCCATCGTGGCTCTGAGGTGCCTCCCGTGTCGTGACAGCGGCTCGGCGTCGAGCTCATTGCGGCTTTGGAACCCTTGCGCCAGTCCACGGTCCGGCCCTGGTGGCGCCCTGCTGCCGGACCAGGCGCGGCGCTCGGCTGCCGTCGAGTGTGTCTGAAAGATCGTGTAAGTCCGTGATGTGACAGGCTGGCCGAGGCTCGGCCTCGGGCCCTGGCCAGCCGGGACGGACAGAGCATGACGGACAACGAGAAGACCCCGGCCGTCGAGCAGGTCGAGGACAAGCTGGTGGACGAGGTCGTCGAGCGGCTGATGGACCGCGCCGATGCCTCGGGAGCATCCCTGCTGGGCGAAGGCGGGTTGCTGACCGAGGTCACCCGGGCCGTGCTGGAGCGGGCCTTGGACGTCGAGATGACCGAGCACCTGGGCTATGAGAAGCATGATCCGGTCGGCCGTGGGTCGGGTAACAGCCGCAACGGGACCTCGGCGAAGACCGTGCTCACCGACGCAGGTGCGGTCACGGTCGCCGTGCCCCGGGATCGCAACGGCTCGTTCGAGCCGAGGCTGGTGCCCAAGCACGCACGGCGCCTGGCGGGTTTCAACGAGCAGATCCTCTCCCTGTACGCCCGCGGCATGAGCGTGCGCGACATCCGCTCCCACCTGGCCGGCTGTTACGGCGTCGAGGTCTCACCGGACCTGATCAGCAAGGTCACCGATGCGGTCGCCGACGAACTCGCGGCCTGGCAGAACCGCCCGCTGGATGCGATCTGGCCGATCATCTACATCGATGCGCCGTGGGTCGAGATCCGGTCCGGGGCGGTGGTCTCCAAGCCGGTCCACCTGGCCGTCGGCGTCGACATGGACGGCTGCAAGGACGTGCTCGGTTTGTGGGTCGGTGACGAGGGTGAAGGCGCAACGACCTGAAGGACTTACACAAAGTCACTGACACATCCGGAGCAGTCGGCATTCCCCGCACCTGAGGCGCCGACGACTCTGTCCGCTAGGAGCGTGTCTCGGTAACAGGTGAGCGGCTGGCGGCCGTGATTGTTTGGGTCGGTCGCTGCCGCCCCACGGACAGCCGTGAGGGCGGTCGGGGTGCGGGTCGTGGGGGGGGCGACCGGGTGGGGGCCGGTGACGAGCTGCGAGGCTCGGTCGGTCAGCCGGCCAGGGCGGCGAGGCTGGTGGTTCCGGCGTGCCGGGAGACCTTGCGGAGGTGGTGGCAGGCGGCCAGCAGTCGCCACTCGCCGCGGGCTCCGTCCTCGCCCCGGAGAAGAAGTTGGCGGTCGCTGTGGCAGGTCACGATTTGGCCGAATACGGGTTCGATGATGGCCTTGCGGCGGCTGTAGGCAGACGGCCGGTGGCCATGAACGTGCTGGTGTCGCAGTCGAGTTGGCGGTCCCGTGCGGCTTCGAGGTTGGTCTCGGAGCAGTATCCGGCGTCGACCAAGACGTGCTTGGGGTGGATGCCGGTGTTGGCGGTGGACTGGTCCAGCATGGTGGTGTAGTTCAGCGCGTCCGAGGCGTTGGTGGTGATGTCGGCGGCTGTGATGACCTGATGCTGCTCGTCGACGACGGCCTGGGCGTTGTATGCCTGGATGTAGGCGCCGTCGCTGTTCTTCGTGATCCGCGAGTCAGGGTCGGTGAAGTTCGCCTGGGCCTTGGGTTTCGGTCGTGCCTTCGCGGCGGCCTTCTCGCCGGCGTCAGCGACAGCCTGCTCATCGCTGGTACCGGCGCGCTGCTGGCGGCGGCGTTCTTTGTCTTCTGCGTGGCGACGGGCCTTGTCGGCGGTCTCGGCCTCGATCTGCGCGCGGGCGGCCTGCAGCTTCGCGAGCCGCTTCTCCCGCCGGTCCAGCTCGGCTGGCAGGTCCGCCTCGTTGCCGTCGACGCCGAAGACCTGGCTCTCGGCGTCGTCGGTGGCCTTGACGTCGGCCAGCAAACCTCGGGCCTTCGCCTCCAACTCGGCGATCTCAGCCTCGATCTGCTCTTCTTTGTCGACCAGGCGGCCGTAGCTCATCGCCTTGTGTGTGGAGGCGTTCGCTTTCAGCTTCGTGCCGTCCAGCGCGACGCGGCCCATCTTGACCATGCCCAACTTCTGCGCGAGGTGCAGCGACTGGGTGAACAGGTCGGCCAGCGCATCCAAGTGGCGGCGGCGGAACCGGGCGATCGAGCGGAAGTTCGGGGCCTGGTCGGCAGCCAGGAACCGGATCGCGACATCATCGACGCAACGACGCTCGATCGCCCGCGAAGAACGAGTACCGGTGCTGTACCCGTAGATCAGCAGCCGCACCATCAACCGTGGATCGTAGGGCGGGTAGCCGCGCTTCTCGGTGTAGTCCGCCAGGATCGGGGAAAGGTCAAGTACCTCGTCGACCAGGTCGGCAACGAACCGGGCGAGATGATCCTCAGGCAGCCAGTCGTCCAGCGACGGGGGCAGCAGCAGGACCTGGTGTGGGTCGAAGTCCCGGAACGTCTTGTCCACGGATGCCGGACGACCTTGCGGCTGCTTCTTCTCGACCGGTTCGACCTCGAACAACCCATCGCCACCACTCATGCCGAGACCATCCCGCATGAATGATCACGAACCGCATACTGGCTCGGCTTTCGACGTTCCGACATGCCTGATGCGGTCACGCAGCGTCGCTGATGCCTGCTTGGGCCCAGGCGTGTTGGACGGCGCGGATTTCGGCGTCGGTGGGTCTGGCCTGGCGGATGGGTGAAAATCGGGCCGCGATGATCACGCGGCGGAGCTTGGCGCGGTGAACACCCACCGCAGATTCTCCAGCACCGCCAGCAGCGAGGCCGGTAACGTCACGTCCGGACGCATCGGCGGGCTCCTCTTCGGAGGCGGCAACATCACCGCCGATGCTTCTCTGCCGTTCCGGGCGATCAGCCCGTAACCACTGCACACCCGATCAGGCGCACCCCATCACGCCTGTGAAAGCGGCGAAGGTCGAGCAAGATGGAGCCATGGCAACCGAAGCGGCTGAGTTCGTTCTGAGCATGGAGGATCTGCGCGAGGTCACCGCCTTCGCCGAGGCGTGTGCACAGGAGGCGCTTGAGATCTTCGAGGCGGAGCGGCCGAACGACACGCGACCTCGCTACGCGGTCAACACCGCACGGGAGTTCGCCAGCGGCGGAACGCGCGGGAAAGCGCTGCGCGACGCGGCTTGGGCGGCGCTCAAGGCAGCCAAGGAAGCGGACGCCGCCGCAGCCGAGGCAGCGCGTGCGGCGATGGCGGCGGCGGGCGCCGCCTACTTGCACCCGTTGCCGAACGCCACCCAGGTCAAGCACATTCTCGGGTCGGCAGCGCACGCCGCCAGGGCGGCCGAGCTCGTCGCCGGTGGCGATCGGGCCGTCGGCGACGAATGTGTCACGAAGGCGGTGCGCCACGCGACCCCGGCCCTCGTCGACGTGCTCAAGCGCTATCCGGTGGCACCGACCGGCGGCGGACGCATTGGCGAACTGACCCGCCTGTTGGACGCTACCCTCCGCCGCTGAGCGTCCATCCGTGCGCGCTTGCCTCCGCTCGGCCCTGTGAGCGGAAGTCAATCGGGGCCTTCGGGTGGTCAGGATCGTTTCGGCGTACTGGAGTCCCGAGCGATCAGTCCGCAACCGCCGCAGACCGGCCGATCAAGCGCATGCCATCGCGCCTGCGAAGACGTCGAAAGTCGAGATACTGGTGCAGAGCACTTATTCAGAGGGCGCGGTATTGAGTGGGGCCGCGCCTGGAGCGAGCGTTCCTCCCGCTCGTCGACCGCCCGATCGGTCGAGGTCCGTCATGCCACTGTCGCGCCGCGACGCCACCACCGCCAGCACGCCGATGGCAATCAGTGACCAGCCACCTGAGACCGGTTCCATTACGGCCACCGGGATTCCGAGTGCCAGCAGGATCCATCCGGTCTCCACGGGCATCGCGCCTACGGCGATCACGGCTCTTCTGGAAAGGAGCCCAAGGCCGAAGAAGGCAACTCCGCTGATCATGAACCAAAGGGCCATCATGCGGGTGTAGTTGTCGTTGCGGACGGTGTTCCACAGTCCGTCGGAGACGATGCCGCTCCAGTGCGAGTACGAGGCGATGACGCCCACCATCATGTGCACCGCCGCGGCAGCGAGCATCAGGCGGGGAACCCAGAGGTGGAGACCTCTGGCGTTGGATGTACGGGATTCCGGGCGGGCGGAGACATTCATGACGCAGTGTTCCTTCCGGGAACGTCGGGTGAGGGATCAATCTCGATCGCCGACGAGGTCAGGAGGCCGACCGGTCCAGGAGCGGCATCAGCAGCTCGTACATGCCGCGCAACTCTGGCTTCGGAAGCGGGGGCGTGAGGTGCTCCGCCCCGACCAACATCAGATAGAGCATCTTGGCCACTTGATCCGGTCTGCCATGGCCGGCCTGTTCGCACAGATCCCGCAGATATCCCATGCGGGTTGCGTCGACACGCTCCTGCACCCGCGCCGCCTCGGGATCCTGTTTCGCCCAGGCCCGCATCGCCATCTCCAGCGGCGGGCCGGCGTCCTTGGTCACTTCAGCCAGGAGCCTGGCCAGCCGCTCCCGGGCCGGAAGCGTGTCGGACGCTTCAACTCCATTGATGATCGCCGTGGTGCACTTGGCCTCGAAGTGGTCGAGCAATCGGATCCGATACTTCGGCATCGATCCGAAGTGGTGATAGAAGGCGCCCTTCGACATGCCCACGCGCTCACACAGCCGATCCAGCGTCACCGCGGGCGCACCCTGCTCCGCCAGCAACGTCAAGCCCTCGTCCAGCCACGCCGACCTCTCCGCACCCACCTTGACCTCTCCTCCATACCAAAAGGTTTGGTATGGAGAGGCTAACAGGCGTGTCCGAGGAAGTGGCATGGGTGGGGCGCCGGACTCCCCGGCGCCCCACCCATGCCACGAGATTCACGCCCAAGGCGCACTGGTGGCTGGTGACTGAGACACGCTCCTAGCCCACCGCCAACTGGCAGCCGCCACGGGGCAGTTCACTCAGGGTAAACCCGTCCGACAGCGCATCGACGGGGGCGAGGAAGGCGCCGGGGCGGTGTCCCTTTCCCGAACCATGACCCCGCCCCTCCTTGCGGCGTGTCATGCACAGGACCACACTGCCGCTTTGTGCGCCCGCGCGCAGCAGCACCTCGCGATCCTGCCGGCGGCCAACCCACTGGCACGCCCTGACGGCTCACCAACGCGCAACCCCAGCACTTCCCCGCACGCCGCACGTACCTACGTGGCCTCCCACCAACGACAGGGGAGCCCTGCTTGCCAAGCAGTTCACGCACACCCCGCAGATCACGCGTACGCGGCAGCCGACGGCTCGCCACCCTCGTCACAACGGCCGCCACCTGCGCGCTCACCGGAATCCCGATCGCCACCCAGCCGGCTGCCGCGTTCACCTCCGGCACCTCGAACTTCCACAAACCCTCTCCCCAGACGACTTTGACCCAGGTCAGCAGCGACCCCTTCACCAACTCCTCCAGCCAGCACGCCACCGAGCTGGAGCCCGACACCTTCGCCTACGGCAACACGATCGTGAGCTCGTCCCAGGTCGGCCGGTTCACGGATGGGGGCGCGTCCGACATCGGCTGGAACACCTCGACCGACGGCGGCGCCGCCTGGCAGCACGGCATGCTTCCCTGGAGCTCGACCTCGTTGGTGGCCAACGTCCGCTCGCACGCCGTAGCTGGCAACCTGCGGGACGGCGAAGGTCTACCCAGCGCGGAGATCGACGCCTCCGGAAGAATCTACGTGGCCTGGCAGGACTGCCGCTTCCGCTCCGGCTGCCCCGCCAACGACATCGTCTACGCCACCTCGACCAACGGCACCAGCTGGCCTGCCGTCACCAGGATCCCCATCGACGCAACCACCTCCGGCGCCGACCACTTCATCCCCGGCCTCGGCGTCGACCACGCCACCTCCGGCAGCACGGCCAAGATCGGCCTCCACTACTACTTCTACCCCGAGGCCAACTGCTCCGCGTCCACCTGCCAGTTGGAGGTCGGCTACCTCTCCTCCACCAACGGCGGCTCCACCTGGAGCACGGCCCAAACCGTCGCGGGACCGATGCCGCTGAACCAGATAGCCAGCACCTCCCAGGGCAGCATGGTCGGCGACTACCTCTCCGCCTCCGTCATCGACGGCAAGGCAGTCTCCGTCTTCGCCGTCGGCAAGGCTCCGACAGGCGGCCAACCATTCAACGAGGCCCTGTACACCGCGGGCGGCCTCGCCGTCAGCGGCGGCCCGGTAAAGGCACAGCAGGCCACACACGACCTCGGCACCCGACTCGGCCGCCGCGGGCCCCCTTCCCCTGCGCACCGCGCGCTGACCGCTGCCCCGAACTCAAGTGGTGCCGGCGCGGCCCCGATCCCAGCTGGGCGCCGGCACCGACCGGGCGCCATGCCGACCTGACCGACGGTCCCTTCCTCTCGTTCAGCACACCCAAAATCACGCCAATTGCAAACTTCAGACCATTTTTGGTAACGACCCGTATCCGTCTCTGACGCGAGCACGCCAAGATCTCCCCCAGTTATCGGGCACCACCCTGTGCCCGTGACGGGGAGGAGAGCGCATGATGCCCCATCGGCATCGGCAGCGGAGACGGTTCGTGAGCTGCACCGTCATAGCTGCCGCACTCGGGCTGGCCGGAACCCAGTCCTTCGCGGCGACAGCAACAGGAAACAGCAAGCCCAAGCCCTGGAACGTGCGTCATCAGGCCGAGATAGGCCATCGGCACGCGAAACTCGCGCGTTCAGGACAATTCAACGGCCTCATCGCGCCCGGTCTCACAGCAGGGGGCGGAGAAGACGGAGGCGACGAGGCCGAGAACTCGGCTGAGGCCACCGCCCAGTTCACCGAGGCCCGTACGGCGCCTGGTGTGATCGCGCCCGGTGCATACGGAGCCGCCTGGCAGCAGATACAGTCCATGCGCCACACGCCCGGTGCGTGGAACCACGTCACCAAGCGGCCTTACAACGCGGACGACCCCCGGTACCGCGACGTCAACTCCAATTCGAGTGGCGGCGCGGGTCAGGTCACCGGACGAATCACGGGTATCGCGGCTGACGACCAGGGCTACGTCTACGCCGGCGGTGCCAATGGCGGCGTGTTCCGGTCCCGTACCGGCGGTGGACAGTGGCAGCCGATCGCCGACCAACTGCCCTCGCTGTCCACCGGCACGCTCGCGCTGGACGGCTCCCAACGGCTCTGGTACGCCACCGGCGAGTCCAACACCGGCGCCACCTCCTTCGTCGGCACGGGCATCTACGTCCTCAACGACCCACACCACGGCACCTTCCGACCTGGCAACCGGGTAGGCGGTGCGGAGCTGGAGAGCACCGTCATCCACGCGCTGCGCTTCGCGGGCGACCGCGTATGGGCCGCCACCAGCCGTGGTGTGTGGTCCCACTCGGCCGCGAAGCTCTCCGAGCCGTGGAAGTTGGAGTTCGCCCCGAACCCGGACTATCTGCCAGGTGGTTCCAAGGCCGGTGATCCGAGCGCGCCGTACAAGAACATCGCCAATGACATAGCGGTGGACCCGAAGGACCCCAGCCGGGTCCTGCTCGCGGTGGGGTGGCGCGGCGGTGACACGTACAACGGCCTGTACGCCAAGCAGGACGGCCGCTGGCAGCGGGCCGGGGCGCTGGGCGATCTGCCCACCAGCAGCGACGACGTGGGCAATGTGACCTTCGCCGCCGCGGCCGACGGCTCCCGCCTCTACGCCATCGACCAGTCCCCGAAGCAGCTGAGCAGCAACCCGGACAGCGGCCTGAAGGGCGTCTACGTCTCCAAGAACGGCTCCCCTTTCGGACCGTGGACGACGATCGCGGACTACACCAAGCTCAAGGCGTCCGGTTCCGCGCTCCAGAGTGCGGGCTACCAACCGGGCATCCAGTCCTGGTACAACCAGTTCCTCCAGGTCGACCCCACCAACGCCGACCACCTCTACCTCGGCCTGGAGGAGGTCTTCGAGACCAAGAACGGCGGCAACACCTGGACCACCCCCGGTCCGTACTGGAACTTCCCCTTCCCCTGCTGGAACATCGATCCGGCCAAGCAGACCGGCGACTGCTTCCCGACCACCCACTCCGACCAGCACGCCGTGGGGATCGGCTCGTATCACGGCAAGCCCTGGGTGTACGCCGGCAACGACGGCGGCATCTACCGCCGCCCCCTCAACGGCGCGGTCGACTCCGCCGGCCACGCCAAGGACTGGCAGTCGCTCAACGACGGAACCATCGACACCCTCCAGTACTACTCCGTGGGCGTCGGCAGGGACCGCCAGTACGGCGGAGTCTCGGTCAGTGGTGGTCTGCAGGACAACGGCCAGTCGATCCTGCGCGGCCGCGACAAGATCATGGGGTCGAACTTCGGCGGCGACGGCGCCGACACCATCGTCGATCCCGCCAACGGCTGCAACATCGCCGCCGAGTACGTCTACCTCGATATGTGGGTCACCCAGAACTGCGGTGTGAACAACGGCGCTTGGTCCACCGATCCCACCAAGGCCACCGAGTACGAGGTGGCGCCTCCCGACAAGGACCTGGGCGGCAAGGGCGCCCGCTTCATCGCCCCCATCGCCGCGGACGCCAAGAACGCCGCCACCTGGATCGCCGGCGGCCGCCATGTGTGGGTGCAGACCAAGGGCTTCGCCATCCGCAGTGGCAAGGAGTGGACCAGCGCCTTCGACCTCGGTGAAGGCCATGTGGCCACCGCGGTCGCCTCCTCCGGCGGCACCGTCTACGCCGGCTGGTGCGGACCGTGCGACAGCCAGGGCTTCACCCGCGGCATCGCCGTCGGCAAGGCGGACGGCACCGGCTGGCACCAGCTCGGCCTTCCCATCGACGGCACCGTCCCCAACCGCTACATCTCCGGCTTCGAGGTCGACCCGGCCAACGCCGACCATGTCTTCGTGGCCGTCAACGGCTTCTCACGCAAGTGGACCGAGGGCCCCGGCGCCGGCACCGGCCACGTCTTCGAGTCCACCAACGGCGGAGCCGACTGGAAGGACATCTCGGCGAACCTCCCCGACGTCCCCACCGACACGGTCAAGCTCCTGCCGAACGGTGGCCTGACCCTGGGCACCGACCTCGCGGTCTTCTACCGTGCCCCCGGTTCCCACGAATGGCAGGTCCTCGGCGACGGCCTGCCCACCACGGCCGTCCTCCAGCTCCGCCCCGGCCCCGACGGCAACCTCTACGCCGCCACGCACGGCCGCGGAATCTGGTCCTTCAACCCGCACAGCCTCAAGGCTCGCAAGCACTGACCCGGGCCCGTCAGACGGCCGGTGTGCGTTCTCCTACGAGAGGCGCACCGGCTGCCTTACGTTCGATCGGTCCCGGCTCCTGCGTCACTGCACCTGATAGGTCGCGACATCCAGCCGCAGAGTGAAGGAATCACCCCCAGCTCACGGTGGCACCACCCGTGCGCGCACCCCGAATGGTGATCCGCGCCGTCCCGTCCGGCCCGGTCACGGCCGACACGATGGTGGCCACCATCGAGGAGTCCCCTGACGCTGAGGCACCGTGTGGGCCAGCGCCACCCGCACAAGCCGTCAACACACCAGGCAGGACGACCAGCCACAACCACAACCGGGGCAGCACGCGATAGTGCCGTCTGCACATTCTGCTCGTCACGCCGTTTCCATTTCCTCGCACGAGGCACAGGATCAGCTGGGGCGCAAGCCGGGCCAACTGCCCTTGCCTCAAGCCACTTCACTGTGCCGATGTGACGCCTCCCCTGCTCATCCGGTTCGGATGGCAACACCACTGCAGGGGGATCTTCAGACCTTGGTGACCTCGACAGCGGACCCGCACAGCGGAGTGACGTCCTCAGGGTCGGAAGTCAGGCCGGTGATGGAGCGGGCCACCGGGCATGGGCAGCCCGCCCCAACACCATCAATGCGTCGCCTGCTGGGAACGCCGTCCTCCCAGCTGCGACAACCTTTCCACCAGCGAGATCTACGCCCCGAAATTCGGCTGGGTGGCCGGCCCCGTTCCGGACACCTGGTCCCGCACCTCGGAATCCCAACCGCTGTACGCCACCGAAGGCAACACCGACCGAGTGGCCACCCGCCGCTGCCAGGCCTGTGACGCCCACCCGGTAGGCCACCGTGCCACATGCCTGGTCAGCCGCCCGTCATGCATGGGATCGGAGCATGGAGCCGACGCCCCGGTCTCGTCGCCTCGTGCGTCTTCACCAAGCCTGCCCGCGACATCACCACAAGCACCAGCGGTCGCTCGTCGACCTCGGCCTGCGGGGCTTCTGGCCGGGTGGCACGCCCCTGACCGAGCTCAGATGACTTGGAAGTTGGCCATCATGGCCATGTCCTCGTGTTCGAGGTTGTGGCAGTGCAGCATGTAGCGCCCTTTGTACCCGGCGAAGCGCGCGAGCACTTCCACCACCTCGTAGGGGCGGACATCCACCGTGTCCTTCCAGCCTGCGTCCCCGGCAGCCGGGGGCCTGCCGCCCCGGGCGAGGACCTGGAACTGGGCCAGGTGCACATGGACGGGGTGGTGGAAGTCGCTGCTGAAGCGCCACCGCTCCACACTCCCCAGCCGCGGTGACGCCAGGACCGCATCGGTGCTGAACGGCTGGCCGTTGATGGTCCACACCTGCCGGTCGTCGTCACCGGCGTTCGTCCGGCGGAAGTCGAAGACCCGCACCGGCATCGCCGAGCTCGGTGTGAGCTTCTCGAAGGAGGTGGACAGGCGGGCCGGTATGCGGCTGTCGTCCTTCTCCTTGCGCACGACGTGGAAACGCATGACGTTGCGCATGCCTCCTTCGCCCGCCGTGTTGCGCAGCGTGATCCGGCTGCCGACGGGGTGGTCGGCGAAGTCGACGACGACGTCGAACCGTTCGCCGGGCGCCATGTCGAGCGTGCTGTGAGGCTTGGGTGCGGCCAGCAGTCCGCCGTCGCTGCCGATCTGGACGAACCGCCCAGGCTTGCCTTCTTCGGCTTCCAGGCGGAGTTGGTAGCGGCGGGCGTTGGAGGCGTTGAGCAGGCGGAAGCGGTAGCGGGTGGCGGACACCTCCAGGACGGGCCAGGGTGCCCCGTTGACGAGTTGGACGTCGCCGAGCACCCCGTCGGGGAAGGCGTCGTGGCTGTGGGTGGGGTAGCGGAAGGAGCCGTCTTCCTCGAAGGACCGGTCGCACAGCATCAGCGGGATGTCGCGGTTGCCGCCGGGCAGGGGGAGGCGGTCCTCTTCCTCGTCGCCGATGAGGAAGAAGCCGGCCAGGCCGCGCCAGACCTGTGGGGCGCTGAAGTCCATGCGGTGGTCGTGGTACCAGAGGGTCGCCGCCCTCTGCGGTAGCGGGTAGACGTAGCGGCGGGAGCCGAAGGCCATCCGACCACCATGGCTGGCCGCCATGCCGTTGTGCGCCTGGTGTGCCTGGCCGGGTGAGCAACGGCCGGCGGGCAGCAGCAGGTCGGTGGGGTAGCCGTCGGACCCCGGCGGGGTGACGCCGCCGTGCAGATGCGTGACGGTGGGGACGGTGAGGTTGTTGTGCACCTGGATCACAGTCCTGCGCCCCGAGCGGGTGTCGAAAGTCGGGCCGGGGAAGATCCCGTCGTACCCCCACACCGTGGTCTTGCGGCCGGGCAGGATCTCGATGCGGCTCTCGCGCTGCTCGACGTCATAGACGTCCGCGCCCCGCTCACTGCGCACCGGTCGGGCCACCGGTGGTACCGGCAGCGGAACACCGAACGGCTTGGGCAACAACCCTCTACTGGCCAGGATCCGTCCGGTCGACGCCCCGGCGAGATGGGACCAGCCGGCTGCGCCCACCGTCACCGCCGCACCGGCACCGGCGGCCAGCCCCAGGAATCCACGCCGACTCACACCGCGGGCTCTCACTCGGCCACCCCCACGCACTGGCCGACCTGCACCGAGGGCTGGATGCGCGCGGCGAACGCCCAGTACGTCAAGGCCGTCGCGCAGCCGAAGATCGCCATGCCCACAGGCATGTGCCCGGCCAGTATCCGCGCCTCTCCCAATCCCTGCTGCACGCTTACCAGGGCGACGAGCATCGCGCTGGCAGCGGCGGGCCAGCCGGGTCCGCGCAGCCGACGCCACACCACCACCGCGAGCACGGTCTGGACCACTGTGAGCGCGCTCAGCACGCCGGCATTGGCCGCGTGCCAGGCCAGCAGATCCAGATCCCCGGTGACGAACAGACCGGCCAGAGCCGCCTGTACGAGCGTGTCCAGGAGCACCAGCACGGCCGTGCCCCGCAGCAGTCGCATCGGCCAGCGCCGCTCGTGTCCCTTGGGCGCGGTCACCGGGATCCGGCCCCGTGCGACAGGGCCTGCTCGTACGCCTGGAAGCCGTCCTCGACGCCGAGGAAGATGTCGGCGAAGGTGAGGTAGCCCTCGCTGATGACAGGGGTGTCGCGCAGGGCCTCGACGAGGAAGTAGTACGCGCCCAGATCCTCGGTCTCCAGCACGGCGAAGTCCGAGACCCGCCCGGTGAACGCCTCGGCGTCGAAGAAACGGGCCGTCACACGGTCCGCGTAGGCGGCGAAGACCGGCTCCAGATGCGCCGCACGCATCGCGTTGCGCTGCTCGCGCGACAGCGCCAACCACCGCTCGGTGACTGTGTAGGTGAGGACGATGCCGTACTTCATGACGCTCCCCCGAAGAGATTGCTAACACCGTTAACTTTCGGGAGAAGGTAAAGTGATAGGCGTTAACTTTGTCAAGCGGAAGGCAGACGGGTCACCGTGCCGAGCACTCCGGGAACCCCCACAGGCAGGCGCCGTCACCGCGTCCGCGAAGAGGCGCTGACCGAGATCCTGACCACCGGCAGACGGCTCCTGGTCGAGGAAGGCCCGGCCGCCGTCACGCTGCGGGCCATCGCCCGCGAAATGGACATGACCGCACCCGGCCTCTATCGCTACTACACCACACACCGGGACCTGATCCAGGCACTGGCCTCGTCCCTCTACGACGAGTTGGCCACGACCCTGGCAGCCGCCCGCGACCGCCACCCCGCCTCCGATCCAGGGCGACAACTGGACGAAGTGTGCCGCGAATTGCGCCGCTGGGCACTGGCCCACCCCCAGGAGTTCGGGCTGCTGTTCGCCAAGCCGCTCACGGACGCCGACACCGCACCCGGCGCCGCCGCACACGACCCCAGCTGGCGCTTCGGCGGCGTCGTCCTGGACCTGATGGTCCAGCTGTGGCACCACGGAAACATCAACCCACCCGCCGACCTCGACCCGACCTGGACCGTCCAGTTGGAGGAGGTACGCGAGCACCTCTCCGGCACCCGTGCCCCTGGAGATCATCTACGTCTTCGTCTCCTGCTGGGCCCGCCTGTACGGAGCCGTGGCCGTGGAGGTCTTCGGCCACCTCGACTTCGCCCTGACCGACCCCGCCCCACTCTTCGACCACACCGTCCGCGACATCCTCACGGCGTTGGGAGCCTCACAAGGCGAGACCGACTAGCCTCGGCTTTTCAGTTGGGTGAGGTCAGCCACCCGTGCCGCGGATGCGAAAGTGCCTTCTGAGCAGGGATGATGAACCTTTTCGAGGGGTTCTGTCGACCCAAACGGAAGGCACTTTCTACGTGCAGACGATCGGCTCGCGTCCCAAGCTCTATGCCAGCACGGACGGTTCGGGCTGGTCGGGCACGCCGGGACCCGGCTGCTGACCGATCTCGCCGAGGCGACCGGGCTGACGCCCGCGTACTCCACTGCGCTGGGGCCACTGCGGCCGCGCGGGACAGGGCACGATCCGGGTCAGATCGCTGTGGACCTCGCGGTGACGCTCGCCGATGGCGGCGAGACGATCTCGGACCTGGCCGTACTGCGCGATCAGAGCGAGGTATTCGGCGTGGTGGCGTCCACGCCCACCGCGTGGCGGCTGCTCGCCGGGATCGATGACGCAGTGCTCGCCCGGCTGCGGTCTGCCCGTGCCACCGCACGGGAGACGGCCTGGCTGCAGGCCGCTGAACAGCGCGGCATACCTGCCGTCCGAGCCGGCGGACGCGAGATACCGGGTCTGGTCCTAGACCTGGACGCCACGCTGGTCACCTGCCACTCCGAGAAGGAAGCAGCCGCGCCCACCTACAAGGGCGGCTTCGGCTACCACCCGCGGCCCGACCACTGATCGGGCAAGCGACGGTGGGGTGGGTGTCGGTGGCGGGGCACAGCAGGCGGCGGGCGCCGCGGTGGTCGGGGGCGGCTTTGGGGCGTAGCCGGTAGGCGGTGCGGGTGTTTACGCGGGCATGCCGGGTGGGTTTGTCGACTCTGTGGCGCAGGAGGTCGGCTGTGGTGGTGACCGGGGGTGGGGGACGTCGGGGCAATACCGGGTGCCGTCGATGAGGAGGGTGCCTGAGTGGGAGTCCTGGATACCGAGTTGGTCGATGCGGTAGTCCCACACGGGTCGGTAGCCGAGGTCGCGTACGGGGATGTGGAAGGTTTCGGGGAGGGCGGCTTCGAAGCGGTAGAGGTAGCGCTTGGCCTTCTTGTTCTTCTTGCTCCTGGTGGTCGGGGTGTTGGTGGGGTCGCGGACGTACCAGGCGGCGTCGGGGGCAGTGGCGGGGGCGGTGTCGTGGTGCTCACGCCGCGGGAGAAGGTGCTACGGGGGTGCGTCAACGGCGATTGAGCCGTTCCAGTGCCCTCACAGCAAGCGGCCGAGAACCTGTTCGATACGGCAGGTGCAGGCTCACTCCTCCCCGAAATAGGCGAGCTTGGGCGCCGGAACAACTACGTTGTGGCGGCGACAAGCCCGGCTCTCCCAGTCCCGGTGGCCGAACTCCTCGACGAGGTGCGGGGCGGTCAGGACGATCACCTCGTCGACCTGCGTCGTCAACGCCACCAGCTGCCGCTCGCCGCGCTCCATCCGGGCACCGCGCACGCCGTTGCCGTCGACGATCGGGCCGGTGACCACGGGTGTCCCGCGAAGCTGGCGCAGAGCCGGAACGCGTCTGGGGTGGGCATCGGCACGTGCGTATGCATCCCGGACACCCCGCCGCGCAGGGCGCGACGGGGTGTGGAGCAGTTTTCTCTGCGGAGGAGTTTTCTCTTTCGGAGGTTGCGATAAGTCAGTCGACTATCTGGTTGGCGGGGACATCGCAGATCAGGTACGGGATGCGAGCCTCGCATGCGTCGCAGGAGTGGGCGGTCCATGAGCTTGTGGCGCCCTTTCCGTGCCACTGCCGCTTGCTGGGGTCGTCCGCTGCGCGGCCGACGAACACCATCTCACTCATGCGCAGATATTCGACGGACTTCCATGCAGGTTTTTTTCTGCCCAGTCCGAGAAGGAGTTTGATAGCGGCACACGGATTTGACACGCTACGTATGCTCGTGTCCAGATCTACGTTCTCGTTTCGGACGGTCCACCAACCCGTGTGACGTTCGGGTACCTGTGGATTCACCGTTTCCCAGGCTCCTGGGTGATAGGTGATGCCGTCTAGGTGCTTTTTCTCGATCCATGGATCCGGATTCCGCCCGCTGGAGGCGACGAGGAAGTACTCCTTCCCGCCGATTTTTGCCTCCAGTACACCCATGATGAAAGACGCGGCTTCATCCTTCATCAGCGCCTCGTCCTGCCTGAGATTGTGATCAATCTTGACGAGGACCTCGCGTAACTGCTTGCTGTCGGTCACCTCCGGGATGCCATGGAGCAGCTTTCCTCCGGCTTTCTTGTTCCTCGCGTAGCGGCATCGAGGGCAGGTGCCAGACATTTTTCCACCGTGCCGGAGATTCGTTTCAGGCTCCGGATTCCGAGGACGTTTCTTCACGGGCACGCGCGGCCGCCTCCCGAATTGTCAAAGGTGCAGGCGAATAGAGCGGAACCACATCGTGCCCCAGCCTCACCGAGAAGGCGAGAGGCTGTTTTTGGACGCCATCGCGTGACGTTCAGCTACCGACTCGTCGCTCTTCAGAAGCCGCTTTTCGATTTATTTCGATACAGATCCATGGTCGCCTTGAGGGGATCAGGGCTGCTCGATCACCTTGAATGCCAATATAGTGCTCAATAGTTAGATTCTGTTGCGAAAATCGACAAAAGCGTCAAAGGTTACCGCCTTCCGCCTGACTCAATTACCTCCGATGTGGATTGATTCTGGCGCTGGTACTGTTCGCTGGCGCTTCGCGTTCAATGCTTACCGTGGCCCGCGCCCTGCTTGGTCAAATGTTCGGGAGGAATGCGTTGTGGCGATGACTGTCGGCATGCTCCGGGAATGGCTGAACGGCATTTCTTCGGGGCAGGAGCTGGCTCTTCCTGATGGGCTCCCGGACGAGTTGGGGGACCTCAAGAATGCGGTGAATGTCAAGGCTCTCGCAGACTGGTTAGCCGTCGGGGAAAGCCTCACGGGAATCGATCCGGATGCGGAAAATCTGCGTCTCGGCGGAACCATTGCCCCGGATGCGCCGGCGATCTCCTTGTGGTTCTTTGCCGGCGATGGATCGGAATCCGTGGCTGACGACGCCGAAATCATCGGTGTCCAGATCGCCGTGTCGCTGAAGGACCATCCCGTGGCATCGGTCCTCAGCGACATCGGATTGCAGGACCTCCTGTTGGTCTACGAGATCCGCATGCTGGATGGGGCTGCCGTCCGCGAGATCTATGCCCAGGCGGAGCTCCCCGTCCAGGGTGGGGAACCGCTCCTCATCACCTGCATGCTCGATTTCGACGCGGGACAGAAGAGCTTTGAGTTCATCGTGGAGCCCGAGTCCGGAAGGGAGGGGAACATCGCTGAGGCGTTCTTCGGGCTCTTCGGCGCCGACCTGCCGCCCTTCTTGAAGGACATCGCCGTGGTGCGCCTTGCGCTGGCGTATGACAGGAGTGTCGGAAGCTCCGGGTTCCGGGTGGAGGTGGACACCCGGCTCCAACTGGGCGACATCACCGCCGACCTTGACGTCACCGCGGCACTGACCAAGCGGTCCGGCGGCCACGGGTATGACCAGGAGTACACAGCGCGCCTGGTCCTGGAGGCGCCCGCGCAGAGTGGCGACGAAGGCGAACGCATCCTGCTCGCGTTCCAGGGCACCATCGACAAGCCGAGCTCAGGAGCCTGGGAACTGAGCGCATCTCTGGGGGACGACGGTGAGGCCCTGAGCTTGGCTCTCGTGGCCGGCGCCATGGGGATCGACGTCCCTACGGACGTAGCGGCTCTTGTTCCGGCCTTCCATGCCGCCTCGTGCCTGTACCGCTTCCCAGCCGGAACCTCAAAGCAGGGTTCGCTGGCGATGTCGGCTGAAGTGGGTTTTGTGAGGCTGGTGCTGGTATCGGTGCCGACGTTGAGCGGGGCATCGGCCACGAGGCTGGTGGCCGTCCAAGGCAAGGTGCAGGCCAGGGCGTCGGATCTCCCTCTGCTGGGCGAGCGCATTCCAGCGAGTCGCGATCTGGTGGTGGACACGGTTCATTTCGTCTACGCGGCCCGTCAGTTGCCGGTGGACGAGCTCAAGAGGCTGAACCTGCTCATGGAGGGCCTGCCGGGGGAACGTCGGGGACTGCCCCTCGTGCTGCTGGAGCAGCCTCTGCAGCGCGGCACGACCATAAGTGCGTCGATCACCGCCGGGGGCGTGGCGCTGCTGACCCTGGTCCGACGTCCGGACGCACCGACCGGCAGCGGAACCGTCGTACTGGGCCGTGAGCGGGCAGCGGAGAAGGGCGAGCCCGCCAAGGATCAGGACCTGGGCGGGTTCGCCATCGGCCCGGTCCGCTTCCACCGCGCCGGACTCGGCTACGCCTTCGGCCGTCTCTTCGTCGCGCTGGACGCCACCATGGCAGTGGGCCCGCTGACGGTGGAACTCCTGGGGCTCGGGCTGGGGGTGGACAAGGACTGGAACGTCACCCCGGAGCTGCGCGGCGCTAGCGTGGCCCTGGAGCGCCCGGGCCCGCCCAAGGTGGCCATCGCCGGAGCGTTCACCCGCCTCGACCTGGGCCCGAAGTTCGAGCTGGCCTTCGCCGCCACGGGCCGGATCGAGATCCAGGACCTCATCAGCCTGCAGCTGGCCGGTAGTTGGGCCCGCAACCGGGCGGGCTGGGACTCGATCTTCGCCTACGCCGAACTCGTGGCCGGCAGGAACCGCGTCAACGGCCTGTTCAGCGTCGGCCCGGTCACCTTCACCGGGATCGCCCTCGGCTTCGGCATCAACAGCACCGTGCGCATCCCCACGACCAGCGAGGTCAACCACTTCCCGCTGGTCAACCGGCTGGGCGCCCGCCCGGCCGTGCCCGGCGGCGAGGTCGAGAAGCTCACTCCGGCCCAGGCGATGAACGAACTGGTCGGCCCGGGCGGCTGGGTGACCCCGGCCCAGGGCCAGTACTGGGTGGCGGGCGGCATGGAGTTCACCGTCTACCGGTTCATCCAGGCCAGGGCGATCGCCCTGGTGGAGTGGGGCGAGGCCGGCTGGAAGGCCATGCTGGCAGGACGCACCACACTGGCACTGCCACCCACCACCATTCCCGAGGAGAGCAGGGCGTCCGCGCCGGCCGCGGACCTCGGCCTGTCCCTGGGCGGCCCGCTCGGCAAGGTGATCGTCGACTTCGTCTTCGCCTACGACTCCGCGCTCGGCCGCTTCTCCATGGACACCGTGATCGCCGGGGGCTCGTACATCCTCGATCCGCAGGCGACCCTCACCGGCGGGATCTCCTTCTACGTGTGGGGCAAGGACCTGCCCGCCCAGGGGATCCGCAAGGGCTTCGTCCTCTCGGCCGGCGGCTACCACCCCCAGTTCCGGGTGCCGGCGTACTACCCGAAGCCGCCGCGCATCGGCTTGCTGTGGGAGCGCGGCCCGGTGTCCATCCGGGCCCAGGCGTACGCGGCGCTGACCGACGGGGCGTTCATGGCCGGCGGTGAGCTGGCCGCCGTCTACGACAACGGGCACGGCATCAACCTGCGGGCCTGGTTCACCGCTTACGTACACGCGCTGGTGCAGTGGAAGCCGTTCTACGCCGACCTGGCGCTGGGCCTGAGCATCGGCGTCGCCGCCACCGTCAAGGTGCTGTTCGTGCGGATACGCATCTCTCTGGAGGTCGGGGTCGACCTCCAACTGTGGCTGCCGCCGGTCGGCGGCAGGGCCCGGGTGAAGGTCTGGTTCATCACCTTCACCCTCGGCTTCGGCTCCGACCGCAAGGGTGCTCCCCCGGCGGACTGGGAGGACTTCCACGTCCAGCTGCCCGCGCCCTCCCGCACCGTCCTGAAGCAGGGCTGCGAGCTGCCGGACGTCACCCAGGCCGAGTCCGAGGCCCGTACGGCGGCCGCCGAACCGGAGCTGGTGCGCATCGACGGGTTCACCGCGGCCGTCGAATCCGCGCTGCCCGCCTCGAAGATCACCCTCAACGGCGAGCTCTTCGCGGGCAGCGACGACGCCCGGATCGACATCCGCCCGATGAGGCTGACCGGCGTCGTCTCCGAGCAGGTTGTCCGGATCCTGGACCAGCGCGGCGACCAGTACTGCTGGGAACGTGCCCGCTGGACGGTCACCGCCACCCGCGAGGGCCTGCCGCAGGCGCTGTGGGGCAAGCCGCTCGCCAACCCCAACCAGGCGCTCAACAAGCCCGGCCTGGTCGACGACTGTCTGACCGGGCTGACCATCCAGGTACCCGAACCGACCCGCGAGCCCCTCCCCGGCATCGGACCGGTACCCGCCGAGGCCCTGGACGTCGACGGCCTGCCGCCGGGCCGGATGCCGCTGCGTGACGAGACGGTGGCCGGCCCCTCCCCGGTCGCCGACCCCCACAGCATCGCGCTGATCGGCGACACCCTCGACGATGCCGATCCCGAGACCGGGACCGTGGGCCGGCGCACCCGGGCGCACAACGCGCTCACCGCACTCGGCCTGGCCCCCGGCAGCGACGGCCCACTGACCCGCACCGCCCGGCTGATCGGCACCACCCTGACCGATGCCCCGCTCCTGACCGAAGCCGCGAGGTGACCGCCGTGCCCGCCCGCCCCGACCTGAACGTCACGTTCTACGACCACCTCGCACCCGCGACCACCGCCGGTCGCTACACCATCACGGTGGAACACCGCCTGACCAAGGACGGCCGGCCTGTCGACGCCACGGCCGAACTGCCCAGAGCCGAGGGCCGCTACGAGATCCGCGCGGCCCGGTTCCACCTCGACCCCACCTCCGTCCACGCCACCTACCCCGCGGCCGGAGCAGCAGGCCGTTACACCCACGTCCTGCCGCACATCACGCTCAACCGGGCGATCCTCCCCTGGGAGCGCCAGTTGCTGGGACGGGCCGCGGTCCCCGAGCCCTGGCTGGCGCTGCTGGTCCTCGCCGAGGGCGAGGCCGTCGACGACCCCGACGCCAAGGGCGAGTTCACCACCCGCCCCATCGGCCAACTCCGCAACCCCGCCGAAGCGGGCACCGTCGGACCGGAGCTGTCCGGAGACATCGACGACGACCTGCCCTGCCGCACGATCGACGTGCCGGTCGACGTCTTCCACGCGGTCGTTCCACGCGAGGACGAGCTCTCCCACCTCACTCACGTGCGCGACGTGCGTATCGCGCCCCAGCTCCGCGACGACGGCGAGGTGCTGACCGAAGGCGAGTACGCCGTCGTCGCCGCCAACCGCTTCCCCCGCAGCCCCGGCACCTACGCCGTACACCTGGTCTCCCTGGAAGGCCACCTGGGTCGCCTGGCCCCCGGCAGCCTTCCCGACAGCGAGCACGTACGGCTGTGCAGCCTGTGGTCCTGGTCGTTCACCAACGCCCCCGACGGCACCCTCGACCCCGGCACGCTGTTACGCGGCCTCGTCGCTCCTGGCGCCGAGGACCCGGAGAACCTCGCGCTGCGCCATGCTCCCGCATCCGGCCCGGCGGCCACGCCCGAGGAGCAGTACGCACGCACCCGGCTGCACCACGGCTACAGCGCCGTCGCCCACCGCACCCTGGCGGGGGAAGCCACCTACGCCTGGTACCGGGGCCCGTTCAGCCCGCTCACCACGCCGCCCCTGCCCACCGCGGCCCTCGACGGCCCGCACACCACCGCCGACCACGCGCTGATCTACGACCGCGAGTACGGCGTGTTCGACGTCAGCTACGCGGCGGCGTGGACGCTCGGCCGCACCATCGCGCTCGCCGATCCCGACTACAGCGCCGAGGCGGTCGCAGCGCGGCGCGCACTGTCCGACCGCGCCGCCACCTTGGCCGCGCTCGGCAGTGACCCCCAACGCGCCCGGCACGACCCCGACGCCCGGCCCGCCACCAGGGCACTGAGCGAACTCTCCTCGGCCGGCTTGGGACGCCGCCTGGTCCAGGCCCTGCGAGCCGACCTGCGCCCCGAACCGGCTCCCGTACCAGCGGCGCGCACCGCCCGCGCCGAACCAGCCGCGCTGCTCGCCGACCCGCGCGCCCGGCAGTCGCTCGGTGCGGTGGTCACCGCGAGCACCCCCACCATGCCCGAGTGGCTGGAGCGGCTCGCCCTGCTGCGCGGCGTGCCGTTCAACCACCTGGTACCCGACCCGCGCCTGCTGCCACCGGAGAGCCTGCGGGCCTTCCGCATCGACGAGGTCTGGATCCAGGCACTGGTGGCCGGCGCGACCGACGTCGGTGTCCATACCTCCGTCGACCGCGATCTCGACCCGCTGCTGCGCGAGCGGCTGGCCCGCGCTCCCGGCAGTCCGTTCCCGGCGGCCGGGCTCCTGATCAACTCCGAGCTGGTCCGCGCCTGGCCCGTCTTCGACCTGCTGGCCACCCGGGGCGGCGAGCAGGTCCGCGAGCTGCGTCGCGACCACCTGGCACCCGACATCCTGCTGGTGCTGTGGGACGACGTCCCGGACAGCGTCACCATCCGCGAGCCCGGCCAGGGCATCCACTTCGGCATCGACTCCGAACAGCGCGTCAGCCTGCGCCACTTGGCTGGCGACGACATCGGCTACCCCACCGGCACCGAGTTCCCCGACCCGGCGAGCGGGCGCACCGTCTTCGACCACCTGCGCCCCGGCCGTCCCGGCGCCCTGCCGGATGTCCTCGACCTCCACGGCACGGACGGCTTCGTCGCGGCGCTGTCCGCCGCCTGCGGCGCGGACGGCGAGCTGTCGCCCGGCCAGCTCGCCCTGGAACTCGTCAACGCCCCGCTGGAGCAGTTCCTGCTGCCTGCGCCCACCGCCGAGGAGACCGCGTGAGCGACACCGACCTGATCGTGCCCGTCCAGGTCCACGCCCTGCTGGCCAACCGGAAGGTGCGCACCCTGCATCCGTTCCACCGCTACCAGCCGAGCTTCGACCGTATGCTCGGCACCCTGCCGGACGCCGAGGGCCGAGGCGCCGCCGAACCGGAGGCGTTCAGCGGGGCCAAGGAGGTCGGCGGGGACGAGACCTTCGAGGGCGTGCACGTCCAGTGGGAGTTGCCGGAAGCGCTCACCGACGGCTTCGTGGCCGAGGGCGACGGGGACACCCACTTCCCCCTGGTGCCCAACCGCTGGCTGGTCGTCCGCTACTCCTGGGTGCGCGGTGTCCCCAAGGCCGTCGGCTGGGTCGTGCACAGCGACTACCTGTACTCCGACGACGACGGAGAACTGTGGGACGACAACGATGTGATCAACAGCTTCGTCAACCCGCGCAGGACGGATGCCCCCGAGGTCGACTGGCTCGGCCGCGTCCACAAACTCGCCGACGGCCCCTGGCAGGAACCGCCGGGGGTCCGGGAGCCGTTCCTGACCGCCGTGGGCGCGGGCCTGCCCAGCTTCGCCGCCTTCGAGCCCTACCACGAGAACGTCTTCTCCCTCCACGACGACCTCCAGGACCTCAAGGACCCGGCCCACGGCGACAGTTACCCGCCCGACGCCACCCTGAGCTACCTGGTCGTCGGCTGGTACAGCGACACCGACAAGGACATCCTCAACGTCGCGGCCGGCATCCCCGGGCTGCTGCCCCCGGACGCCGACGTCAACGTGGCCGCCGACGTCATCGCCGCCCTCGGCTGGACCATGGCCGGGCGCACCGCCACCGTCCAGGGCGGCATGGGCACCGCGGCCGGGCACGACGTGGCGAACGTCCTCGACCACCAGGACGACACCTACTACCTGAGCGAGAGGGCACCCGACCGCTCGGACCGCATCACCGTCGACCTCGGCAGCGTCCAGCAGGTCACCTCGCTGCGCGTGCTGGTGGGCGACCCCGACGATCGGCACCCGCTGCCCGCCGTGCGTGTGCAGACCTCCGTGGACGGTACGGACTGGCCGTCCGCCCACCACCAGGACTTCGACGCCGGCACCCCGGTCATCGAGTACACGCCCGAGCAGCCGGTCACCGCCCGCTACGTCCAGCTGCGGATGCTGGAGGCCGGGCCCGGGCCCGTCGCCGTGCGGCGCTTCGAGGTCACCGCCGCCCCACAGACGAGGCGAAGCCTGTACCACGGCACCGCACTCGGCCTGGAATGGCAGCGCGCAGGCGAAGCCCCCGAAGACGACCGTCCCGACGCCACACACATCAAGATCGCGTTCGGGCACAGCACCGGCGAGGCCGCAACCACCCTGATCGGCCACCAGACCCGCTCGTCGCACACCGCCCAGCTCTTCAGCGCGCTCTACCACGGCACGCTGGACACCTTCGACGGTGCCGACGGTGACCGCGACCTGGCCGAGGTCACCCACCGCAGCTGGTTCTCCGGCAGCGACGGCGGCCACACCTGGCAGATCGTCCCCCGCGACGACCGGGAGCCCGCCTCAGGACGCTCGGGTACGGCGGACGACGAGCCGTTCCCCTTGGACGAACTCAACGCGGCCCAGGCCGAGTACGACCACGTCCTGCGACACCTGACGGAAGACCAGTGGCGGGTCTGGGCACTGCACTGGCTGCGGAATCTGCCCCCTGGTGAACGCCCGGACGACCTGCCCCCGGAGTTCAACGACGAATGCGACCGACTGCTCAACCCCGCCAACGACGGCCCGGCGCAACAGGCCGACGAGGCCCTGGCACGGCTCGCCGAACTCCGGCACCACATGCCCGAGGCGGCGGACGGACAGGACCTCCAGGACGCCATCGACGCGTGGGCCACAGCGAAGGGCCTGGCCGACCACCTCCAGCTCAAGCGGCTCCCCCAGGAGAGCTTCTACAAGCCGTCCGACCCCGTCGTCCTCATCGAAGGCACCGGCGGTGGCACCGTCCCGCTCACCCGCGACCGCGACAACCCGCTGCCCTGCCGGCTGCCTTCCCACCTGCTCACCGCGGTCAAGATCGGCGCGGACTGGACGGAACCGCCCGCCAGCCCGCCCGACCCCGGCATCACCGGACTGCCCGCCGCCTGCGCGGACCTGCTCAAGGAGTTCGCCCTCCTCGACGAGGCCGCACGCACCCCCGACAACGCCCACACCGCCCTGCACACCATCACCCAGAACCCCGCCACCCATACCAGGGGCCCATTGGCCGAGTACTGCGCGCCATGGCGCCAGCCCTGGCTGCCGATGCTGCTGATGTGGAAGGTGAACTACTTCCCGACTCCGTACCACACCGCCGACGGCTACCACTGGACTTTCACCGCGCCCCCGCCCGGCAGCGGACTGGACTCCTACAGCTACCTCTGGAACGGCACCGGCACCTTGGAAGCCGACTTCGAGAGCGAAGGCGACGTCCTCAACCGGCTCTTCCGCTCCCGCGCCTACCTCGCCCCCACCACCGTCTACGTGCTGCGCGAACAACTGGCCCGCTACCGGGCCGATTACCCCAGCGCCGACACCGCGGGCCTGGCCGCACTGCGCAGGGAGCTCGAACCGCTGGACATCCTGTCCCAGACGCTCGACGGCTTCAACGACTGGCTGCTGCAACTCGACGGTGGCGCCCAAGTGCCCACCGAGCCCGGGGTCGCCGCCCTCGCCGGGGAGCAGAACCACGTGCCCGACCCGGCCGGAGGACCCCACCAGAAGCGCTTCCAGCCCGTACGCGCGGGCCAGTTCTTCCTCACCGACCTGCGCATCGTCGACCGTTTCGGCCGCTGCGCCGACCTGGTCACCTCGGGCGAGGGCGGCAACTGGTACGACCAGTATCCCTTGAAGGCCCCCTCGGCGACCCCCACCCGTGACCTCTACAAGGAGCCCGAGAAGCCCAAGCTGATCAACCCCGAACGGTTCGTCCAGCTCCCGCCCCGCATCCTCCAGGACACCCGACTGGCGATCACCGAGGCGCCGTCCGGCCAGGCCGACGGCCTCGCCGGCCTGCTCCTGGTCAACTACCTAGACCAGACCCTGGGCGTGTACGGCCCGACCGGGCAGGCCCTGGGCGAACTGCGGGCCATCGCCCTGAGCGACGGCACCCGGGACACCGCCTACACGCCGCTCCCGCACTCCCCGTACACCGGTCGCACCGACCCCCGGTTCACCACCGATCACCCGCAGCTGGCCGGCTTCCTGACCGGCCTGCTCGATCGCGACGACTCCGCCGGTGCCTTCGAAGCCCTGGTCGCCACCATCGACAAGAGCCTTCGCGCCATCGCCGACCCCGCAGCCGAGGACAACCGGCTGCCCGGCCTCCTCATCGGACGTCCCGTCGCGCTCGTCCACGCCACTCTGGACATCGAACTGCACCACCCGCTACCGGCCGATCCGTCCTGGGACACCGTTCTGAACCCGTCCGGCGGCACAGAGGACGACGAGAACTGGGCGATCCGGCTGGGCGACCCGCACGCCCTCGACGACGGGCTCATCGGCTACTTCGGCTCCGATCCCGGACAACCGGTCGACTACGGACTGCTGCGCGCCCTCGATCCCGCCGCCGACCACGACTACCTCCGGGCGACCACCAACGGCAGCGACCTCGCCCTGCCCGCCCGGCCCACCACCCGCCCGTTCACGCGTCACGTCACCCTGCTCGCCCACCCTCACCTGCCGGTCCACGCCACCACCGACATCCTCCCGGTCCACTCGCTGCGGCCCGACCCGGAGCGCGTCCACCAGGCACTCGCCGCCGTCCGTGCCTCCTTCCGCCTCAACCCGCTCCTCGCCACCACCCGCAACCGGCGAAGCCACACCACCACCATGACCGAGGACCCGGACCATCCGCTGAGCAACATCTCCGACGGCGCGTCGCCTGCGGCGGAGTTCCGCAG
Organism: Streptomyces yunnanensis; assembly: GCF_029011865.1. Taxonomy (NCBI): domain Bacteria; kingdom Bacillati; phylum Actinomycetota; class Actinomycetes; order Kitasatosporales; family Streptomycetaceae; genus Streptomyces; species Streptomyces yunnanensis. Next base: position 9,635,327 of record NZ_CP095749.1, on the reverse strand, counting down.
CCTGGACGTTCCGGCGGCCGGCAGCACCATCACCCTGGACTTCGGCTCCGCCCAGCAGCTCACCGGGTACTCCCTCCACACCGGAACCGCCGGAGGCGGCGACTGGCCAGGCACCCCGGTCCTGGAGTCGTCCGTCACCGGCGACGAAGGTAGTTGGGAGCCACGGGCCTTCGACGCTCGGCAGCCGGCCAACGACCACGCCCTCGCCACCCCGGTCCCCGCCCGTTACCTGCGACTGCGGCTCACCACCGACGCCGACGGCACCTTCGGCATGCGAGCCTTCCGGGCCACCTGTGCCCCCGACGACGCGGCCCTGGTCGTCCCGCCGCTCTCGGCACGCCACGGCACCTGGAGCTGGGCCCAGCCGCAGGCCACCGAGACCGAGCACCTCGACTGGGACGAGCGCCCGCTGATCCCGGCCGACCACCTCGTCCACCCCGACGACGCGATGCCCACCGCGCGCGCCGGTTACCTCCAGCTCCGCCCCGCCACGCAGCAGACCGGCCAGGAGCCCACGTCCCGTTCCTGACGAGTCATCAGGAGACTGTCACCGCATGACCGAGCCCGCCGTCACGGCACCCCTGCGCTACACGCTGACCACGTTCCCGCCCGTACTGACCCAGGCCGCCCCCGGCCATCCCCGCCAGGGCCGGCTGGAGATCGCGGTCACCCGCGACCCCGAAGCCGTGCGGACGAACGCCGGCTGCCGCGGCATCACCGTCGAGGTCCCGACCGGCAACGGGCCCAAGGCCCTCACCAACCGGCCCGACCGCATCGACGCCACGTACGCCGCCCCGCGCGGCCGTACCTGGCACATCCGCAAGAGCACTTCCCACAGCGACCGGACCGTCTTCGTCTGCACCCCGGAGAACCCGCGCCACGAAGCCGTCTTCGACGACACCGCGACGTTCACCCTCATCCTCGACCGCATCCCGCTGACCGGCTCACCCGACACCGTCACCGTGCGTATCACCGACGAGACGGCCACCGGCTCCGGGACGTACACCCGCCGCGGCACAGACCTGCCGCTCGCACTTCGGCGGGCGCCCGACGGCCGGTCCTGATCCGTCCGGATCCGGCCACCGCCACGAGCCGGTACCTGCCGTCCGCCTTCCTGCCGTCGCTCGCCCCTGACTACCCCGATTCTCGAAGTCCGGGCGTCTCCGCCCCGGGAGGACCTACCGTGCATCCCACCACCTCCGACGCACCACTGCCGGTCACCTCACAGACCACCCCGCCCACGCGCTTCATGGTCTCGACGCCCACCGAGGTCCGGCGCGGCAGCATCTTCCTGACCTTCGCCAAACCCGCCGCGGCCCCGAACGTGACCTGTACGGGGATCAGCGTGTCGCTGCCCCGCGGGGGTGCGGCCACGGACCTGGTCAACGACGAACCGCGCGCCAACTACATGCTCATCGACGACTACCCGCGTGACAGCACCGGCGCGACGTGGTCCGTCCTCCGGCTGCCTGCTGCCCCCGTGCCGACCGCTCCCGAATGGGGTGAGGCTCCCGGCCACGAGTTCGCCAACATCTTCGACCCGCGGGACGACCTCTACTACAAAACCGACGGACTCGTTCCGAAGGACTCCGCCCTGGTCGTCGACTACGGGGTCGGCCAGGACATCGTCAACCTGGACATCGGGACCGGGATCGACCACCGCTACAAGGTGCAGATGCTGCGTCTGCAGTCGTCCATGGACGGACTGATCTGGGACGACCTCGACACGGATCCCGTCCAGGACACCTCGCGCATCGAGCGCGTCTTCGATCCGCCACTGCACGCCCGCTTCCTGAGGATTCTCACCGTCGTCGATCCGTCGAACGAGGGCTACGCCGTCGTCAGGCGCTTCCTGATCAACCAAGGCGCTCAGACGCGCTCCGACGACGACACCGTGACCTTCGTGTGCACCCCGGACGAGGGGGAGGCGGTCTTCGACGGCTCCCGCGAATTCACCCTGATCCTGTCCAACATCCCGGTCAACCAGACACCCGGCGCAGCCACTCTCGGGATCAAGCAGACGGTGATCGCCGACGGCGGCGAGGACCACCACACCACAAGCCTGGACGGGTTCGAGAAGGCCGACAGCGCCTTCGTCTTCGAGAACTTCTCCAGTGAGCAGACCCGCGTCGGCAACGGCGAACACGTCACCCTGCACTGGACGGGCAGCCCGGAGAACACCGAGTACCACCTCTCCTGGGACGACCGGACCGAGAGGATCAGCGTGCCCGCCGCCCGGGACTGCAGCTTCGACACGGCCGACCTGCCCGGGTTCGCCGGGCTCAGCCGCACGACCACGTTCGTCCTGGACGCTCAGACGACCAACTCGTCAGCCCAGACCGTCCACCACTACCAGTCCACCACCGTGACCGTCACCGACCCCGACATCGAGGCCACAAGCCTCACCGCCACCGGCCGGATCGCGGTCCGGGAAGGCGGTACCGACACGTTCCTCGCCCGGAGCGACGACGCCAGCACGCAGGCGCTCACCACCCGCGCCGAAGGAGACGTCACCGTCATCGCCTGACCCGGCCCCCGCAGGTTCCCGCTCCACGCTGACTCGCCTCAGGAGTCCCCATGAACTCCCGCACTATCACTGCCGATCGGCTGCTGGAGGCCGTGCCCGACGACCCCACGCCCCTCGCGGTCTCCACCGCCAGCAAGACCAAACTCGGCGTCATCCGGCTCAGGTTCACCAAGACCGCAGGCATCCCGGATGTCGAATGCACCCGGATCACCGTCACCCTCCCCGTGGGCGACACCAACACCGACCTCACCAGCAACCCCGGGAACATCGACTACAAGCACTCCAGCAGCGGCCGGAGCTGGAGCATCACCACCAGCGGCGACCGGGCCACCTACGTCTGCACGCCGTCGGGCCCGGGCGGGAAATTCGTCTTCACCGACACCGCCCACTTCACCCTCATCCTCGACGCCATCCCGGTCGGCCGCCTGCCCGGCGAAGCGTCGCTGGCCCTCACCGCGTCCACCGCGACGAACCAACTCGACGAGGAGGACTGGACCGTGTCGATCACCAAGGCCGTGGACGATTTCTTCTTCTTCCGCGCCTTCTCCTGCGAACAACCACAGATCCCCAACAACGGCACCGCGACGCTGCGCTGGGAAGGCAGCGAACACGAGACCGAGTACTGGCTGTCCTACGACGGCCGGGACCCCCAGCAGGTGACCGGCCAGAGCGTGCAGATCGAAGGGATCACCGACACCACCACATTCGTCCTCGACGCGCGAACGCCGAACCCGGACACCAAGGAATTCGACCAGCACCACTACCTGTCCACCACGGTCACCGTCAAAGAACCCACCATCGTGGCCAAGGAACTCACCGCCAAGAGGATCAACGTTCCCCAGACCCTCACCGCGGACAGCAGCAACAAGACCACCACCCTCCACGGCCACACCACCTTCGAGGAGGACGTCACCGTCATGGCCCAGCTCATCGTGAACGGCCCCCTCACCGCCAATCGCACCATCACGGCCAACGACAGCGTGACGGTGGCTGCGAACAAGACCCTGACGGCGAACGGCCCGATCCAGGCGAACGACAGCGTGACGGTGGCCGCGGACAAGACCCTGACGGCGAACGGCCCGATCCAGGCCAACGACACGGTGACGGTGAAGGCCGACAAGACCCTGAAGGCCGCGAACCTGGAGCACCCCACGGCCGTCGGCAGCGGCATCGCCGTCAAGAGCTCCCTGGCCTTCCAGGGCACGGCCGGGGTGAGCATCCCGCAGAGCGGTGGACAGCTCACCGTGTACGGCGCGCTCACCGCGAAGGCCGGTGCCACTGCCGGTCAGGGCGAGCTCATCGCCAACGGTCCCCTCACCACCAACGGGAAGGTGTCATTCGGAACCGCTCTGTTCACCGCGAGTCCCGTGCGGTCGAATTACGCGAAGACGGCGACGAAGCCGCGTGAGCACAGCAAGTGGACCAAGAAGGCCGACAAGGACGGATTCCTCGTGGTCGAGGCCGCGAGCTACGAGTGGTTCAGCGACGACGAGAAGCACGGGCGCAAGCACCGGGTGTATGTCGGGACTCCGGGGATCACGTACTACTTCGACCTCGTCGCGCACGGGAAGAAGACCCAGCAGAACACACAGGGGGTCTTCGGAAACGTGTCGGTTCCGGTGGCTAAGGGCTCCAGCGTGTCCGTCTGGATCTCGGACATCGACGAAGTGGCGAGCGCAGACACGAACGTGACGATGCACATCTGTTGGTACGAGCTCGGCGCCTGACACGAGAGCGAGCCTGGTCAACCGGTGTCCGGCCGACCATGCCTAGGTGTATTGCCCTGGGAGGTTGGGGACGCGGCTGGCGGGCTGGTCACCGTGCACGCTCCGCAACAGGGCTGGCAGGACGAGGTCAACCAGGCCGTCAAGGACGTGGCCGCGAAGAACTCCTCCCATGTCGCCGTCGCCGACTGGGACCAGGCCGTCTCCAGCCACACCGACCTCCTCGCCAACGACGACATCCACCCCGTCCCCGGCGGCGGCAAGATCTACGCCGACACCGTCGCCGCAGCCCTGGCCGAACTGAAGGGCAGCCGCTGAGAACGCGTCCACCCCGGAGCCCCGAGGTCCGGCAGTGCCATGTGCCGCTGAACCGCCCCTGTCGGCGTGCACGCTGAACTCAAGGTGGTGAGCGGGAACGTTTGCTCGTGCCCGCTCACCACCGAGCTGCAAAGTCGCCGTGCGGTGCCCGCGATCAATGGCTACGAGAGGTGGCACACGCCCTCGACGGTGACCATGGATCCGGCGAACCGCACGTCATGCCCGTTCCCATCTGTATCGCGCCCCGCCCAAGGCTCGAACCGACGGCTACGGCAGCCGCAATTCGCCCCGCATCACCGGCGTGTACGTATGGTTCAAGTCCCCCCGGGGGATGCACCACATGCCGCTCACCTCACCGGTGGCCACGGCCTTCGGCTGCCCCCAGTCCCGCCACTTCAGGTGGGACAGCGAGGTGAACTCGGTCAGGCTCAGGCGCGTGGGGCGGATCAGCGGGTGCCCCATGGTGTCGGAGACGTACACCGGGCCGGCGGCCGGGCTCCGTGTGGGAGCGGGGCCCTGGACCTGTGGCTGGTCCGGGCCGCCGCACCCGGCGATGCCCACGGCCATCACCAGCGCCAGTGCGCAGGCCGTGACGATGGCCGTGGGGCTGTGCATCGGGACCCTTCGTGCGCGTCGACGGTCGCGCCGGCGCTCAGCGGGTGGCGAGCGGGCGCTTGCCCTGCAGATCCTCGGAGTCGTACGTCCCCTGCTGCCCGGCCAGCTTCAGGGTGAAGGCGGAGTACACCCGCTTGCCGTTGACGACCTTGGGGTCGGAGAGGCTTATGGTCGCCTTCAGCGGCTTGGTCAGGCAGGTGTCGAGGCACCAGGTGCCGGTGACCTGCCCGGTGCCGACGGCCTCCTTCGCGCCCCACTGCTTCCAGTCGACCTGGTGGATGCTGGTGAACTCGGAGAGCACCAGATCCCGCGGGCGGCGCTCGGCACGCCCGGTGTCGGCGTTCTCCTCACCGAAGTGGTTGATCACGTACGGGGTGACAGCCGTGCGCACGGCCTTCGTGGGGGCAGCGGGGACCGCGCCGTTCGCCGCCTGTGCGGTGGCGGACAGGCCGAGCGCGGCGGCACCGGCAAGGCCGGCCGCGAGGACCGCCCTCCTTCGGAAGGTGCTGGTCGTCGAGGTACGGTTCATGGCTTCCTGGCTCCGTTGATGTCGCTGGTCATCGGTTGGCGCTCCAGAAGCTATGCCGAGCACTTCTCGACGATTCGTCACTTGTGTTGCAGCCGTGCATCGATGACTGTTACACGACCTACACACAGGACGGACCTCCCGGTCGGCATCGGGTCCTGCGGCAGTCCGGGTACGCATCGACGTGATCGACCGTCAGGCCCCGTCCCTCCACCGGGGAACCGGCTGCCGTCCAGCCCTCGGCGGCAACGCCGACCGGCAGGGGACGCGGGCGGCGGGCGGGGTGGCGATGGCGTCGAGTTCCTCGGTCAGCTGGTAGGGCCTGATGCCGCCTTCGGGTAGGCAGAGCCAGGCCCCCGTGAGCCACAGGCATGCCGCAACCCGTCCGCCATCGAGCGGTTCGGCCGGCGCCTGGACCGCTTGCCGTGCTCGATCCAGTGCTTCGGGCCGACCGGACAGCGCCACTCGCGTGCAGGGGGACGCGAACGGCTCAATCAAGGCGGCATGCGCGCACCCGGCGCAGCAGGATATGCCTGTCGGCGACATGCCCCTCGGCCGTGTCGCCACGGATGCGCACCATCGACCGAACCATGTAGCCAGCCACAAAAACCGCACTGAGCTTCGTAAGGAACGACATCGGCCAAGGAACGCTATCGGCTGCGGAAACCCACGGACCCCACGGCCCCCCCCCCGGCGCCCACAGTTCAGCCAGTGGGACATGACCTTCACCGATCCCCGCGTGCGCGCTGCGATCACCGACCGGCTCACTTCCAAGGTCGCCTCGATCCGGACAGACACCGACGCCTACGGATTCAAGGCCATCAAAACCTCACGACACACGAACGGGCGCCGGTGATGCCGAGCAAACGGAACGAGTCCCAGCCGCCGGAGGAGCCCCGGCGGCTACGTCTGGGCGTCGAACTCGAGCTGATCGCGGACCAGCTCCGATCGCTGGCCCGGGCACAGGACCGGTTGCACGACCTCTACGAGGCGGTCCTCAGCCGGAACGTCGACCTGCCCGTCGTACTGCAGCTGATCGTCGACACCGCGATGGAACTCGTCGGCGCCCGCTACGGCGCGCTCGGGGTGCTCGACGAGCATGGCCAGTACCTCGCACAGTTCATCCCCGTCGGCCTGTCCGAGCAGGAACGGGCCGACCTGGCCGATGTGGAGTTCCCACGCGGCCGCGGCCTGCTGGGGCACCTGATCACCCACCCCGAATCGCTACGCGTCGAGGACATCGCCGCCCACCCCGCATCGGCCGGCTTCCCACCCGGCCACCCCCACCTGCGCACCCTGCTCGGGGCCGCGATCACCACCCGCGGCACCATCTACGGGGACCTCTACGTCGCCGAACGACGCGACGGCCAGCCCTTCGACGAGCACGACGAAACCCTGATCGTCGCGCTCGCCCGCGCCGCGAGCCTGGCCATCGACGACGCCCGTCTCTACGAGCAAACCCGCCTCGACGCCGAGCAGTTCCAACGTCTCCTGCTGCCGCGCCTGCCCGACCTGCGGCCCTTCGACGCCGCCGCGGCCTACCGTCCGGCCAGCACCCCCGGCCATATCGGTGGGGACTGGTACGACGCCCTGCTGCTCCCCGACCATGTCTGTGCCGCCGTCATCGGCGATGTCGTCGGCCACGACCTGCAGGCCGCGGCCGCCATGGCCCAGATCCGCAACATGCTGCGAGCCCTGCTCTACGACCAGCGCACCCCGCCCAGCGCTGTGCTCACCCGCCTCGACCAAGCCCTCCAGGCCGTCACCGACCAGCCAGTCACCACCGCATGCCTCGCCCACATCGAACGCGCCCGGCCGGGTGCCTGGGCAGTGCGCTGGAGCACCGCGGGACATCCCCCACCCCTGCTGCTCACCCCCGACACCCGAGCCCGCTACTTGTACGCCGCTCCCGACCTGCCCCTCGGCATCGACACGACCCAGACCCGCAACGACCACACCCACCTCGTGCCGGGCGGCTCGACGCTGCTCTTCTTCACCGACGGGCTCTTCGAACATCCCTCGCACTCGGTCGAGACGGGAATGGACCTCCTGGCCGCCCTCGCCAGCGAGCACGCGGCGCTCCCCCTGCAGGACTTCGTCCAGGTCCTGGCCGACCACCACCCCAGCGATGGTCACGACGACATGGCCCTCCTCGCGCTCCGCACGCCGCACACCTGACACAGCGGCCGACCGCGTTTCCCAACGGCGCCCGGCCACCGGGCAGACGGCCCACCACCCGGCTCGCCGCCGCGCGAAGCGCTGCGTGCGGTTTCAGCAAGGCGGGAACGGGGCGTTCGAGGTGCTCATCGGCGCATGGGAATTCGATGCGGATGGGGTTCCGTAGCGGCGAATCACGGGTCCAAAGGCATTGCAGGGGTGGCGAGTTGGGGATTGACGCCGAGGTGTGGGGAATCGCGCGTGGTGGTGGGCACGTGGTGGCCGGATGTCCTGGTGCCTGGCGGCAAAAGCCGATGAGCCCGGCCGGGGTGGCCGGCCGGGCTCATCGGCTTTCCTTTGCCTCAGGGCGAGTTGGGGTCAGTGGCCGCCCTCGTCCACGACCGCGACCTCCTCGATGTTCTGCTCGATCGCCTCGGCCGGGACCGCGGAGGCGAGGGCCCAGTAGTAGATGCCCACCGAGAACACCGTGACGATCGCCATGTCCCACCACAGCGGGATGTGGCCCTGGCCGCCGAAGCCGCCCTGCCAGGAGATGATGCCCATGCCGACGAGGTACACCGGGAGCCACCGCGCGGCCTTCCAGTCCAGGCGCGGAGCGTTCGGCAGCTGCTTCTTCGTGGCGTACCAGGCGTAGCTGCCGAGCAGGACGTAGCCGATCACGATGGCCCAGCCGAGCCGTTCCAGGGTGGTCCAGCCGGCCCAGTAGATGATCAGGCTCGCCACGGCGAAGGACAGCGGCGCGATCACCTTGCCGCCGGGCAGGCGGTACGGACGCTGATGGTGCGGCAGACGGTCGCGGAACACACCGAACGCCAGCGGCGCACCGGCGTACATCAGGACGCTCGCCGAGGTGATGAAGGAGACCAGCTCCTGCCAGCTGGGGAAGGGCAGGAAGCAGATCACGCCGGTGACGAAGGAGATGATCAGTCCGAACCACGGCACCCCGCGGCCGTCGGCCTTCTCGAACAGTCGGGGGGCGTAGCCGTTCTTGCTCAGGCCGTAGGAGATCCGCGAGGTGGAGGTGGTGTAGATCAGGCCGGTGCCACCGGGGGAGATGATGGCGTCCGCGTACAGGACCCAGCCCAGCCAGCCCAGCCCCACCACGGTGGCCAGGCCGGCCCAGGGGCCGCTGATGCCGGCGTAGTCCAGCTTGGCCCACCCGTGTGCGAAGGACGCCAGCGGCAGCGCGCCGATGTAGACGACCTGGAGCAGGGTGTAGATGACGGCGCCGATCACGACCGAGCCGATGGTGGCGCGCGGCAGGTCGCGCTTGGGGTTGCGGCTCTCGCCCGCGAGCTGGATGGCCTGCTCGAAGCCGAGCAGCGCGAAGATGATGCCGCTGGTGCTGATGGCGCTGAGCACGCCCTTGGCACCGAACGGGGCGAAGCCGTGCGAGGTGAAGTTGTGCGGGTGGAAGTTGGTCGCCGCGATGACGAAGATCGCCCCGAGGGGTACGGCGATCTTCCACCAGGTGGCGGCGCTGTTGGTGTGGGCCAGCACCTTCACACCCAGGAAGTTCACCGCGACGAAGATCGCCATCAGGACGACCGCGACGACGAAGCCGCTGGCCGTGAGGGTTCCGTTGGCGTGTTGGAGGCTCTTGGCCCACGACCAGTGCCCGGCGTAGCCGATCATGGCTTCGACCTCGATCGGGGCCACTGTCGCCGCCTGGAGCCAGGAGAACCAGCCGAAGGACATGCCGGCCAGGCCGCCGAAGGCGTAGTGCGGGTAACGCGCGGTACCGCCGGCCACGGGGAAGAGGCCACCGAGCTCGGCGTGCACCAGGGCCAGGAGCACGATCGCGACGGCGCCGATGCTCCAGGAGATGATCGCGGACGGGCCTGCTACGACTACGGCCTTCTGGGCACCGTAGAGCCATCCGGATCCGATGATGGAGCCGACCGAGGCCCACATCAGGCCGATCAGTCCTACATCCCTGCGCAGGGTGCCTGGTGGGCGTGCCTGCAGTGGCGTGATCTCGTCAACGCTTGCCATGAGGGGGGCCTTTCAAAACAGCTGGCCGGAAAGTTGCCTCAGAGTAGGGAGCTTTCCGGCCCCTGCAAATAGCCAGTGACGAAAAAGTTACTTTCCGCGAAAAATTCATGGCGGATGCAAAGGTTCGACGCCGCCACAAAACGCCGAAATATTCGGCCAGTTGCGGCCGACGAGCCAGCCCAGGCCCTGATCAGCGGCATCCGGACGGCCATTCATCCCACCAATGAGGTGAATTCAATTTGGTGAAAACTTTGAGATGCCCCGCCAATGGCATTACTTTCCGTCGCCTATGGTCGTCCGTTTCCTGTCGGCGAATTCCCCGGCGATCACATGCGGGGCGCCGCGCGGAGGGGACATGCTGGGGAAGGTGGCACGGTGCCGCCGGACGACGGTCCCGCCACCCTGGAGCGGTGAACAGCAGATGACCGGCAACCCCAGCGACGCCCCGTCTCCCCCGCCGACCGGTGCCGGCAACGGACCCGCCGTCACGCGCCGGGAGTTCGACGCGCTCTTCTCGGCGGTCCGCACGTGGGGCCGCTGGACACCGGCCGACCGCGGCGCCTGGAACCGGGTGACCCCGGACCACGTACGGCGGGCCGCCGCCCTGGTCCGGGACGGCGCGGTGATCCCGCTGGCGCGCCCGTGGGACACGTCCGCCGGCCCGGACAACAGCAGGCCCGCATTGCACTTCATGTCCGACCTCGGCGATGTCGAGGCCCCGGAACCCACCACGCACAAGGACTTCCTCGCCGTCGACTACCACGGCAAGGCCGTCAGCCACCTGGACGCGCTCTCCCACATCGCCTACCGCGGACAGCTCTACGACGGCCGCCCCGCGGGCGAACTCGTCGACTCCCAAGGCGCCCGGTTCGGGGCCGTGGCGGCGCTCGGCCCCCTGGTGACCCGAGGGGTGCTGCTCGACCTGCCGACCGTCGTGGGCAACGCGTGGCTGGAGCCCGCCCGAGCGGTGCACTCCGAGGACGTCGCCGCTGCGGAGCGGGCCTTGGACGTGACGATCGGCGACGGCGACGCGGTGCTGCTGCGGACCGGCAGCATCCGCCGCCGCCGCGAACGGGGCGCCTGGAACCCCGACGCGGCGAGCGCCGGCTTCCACGTGGACGCCCTGCCGCTGCTCGCCTCGCGCGGGATCGCCCTGCTCGGCGGCGACGGCGACAGCGATGTCCGGCCCTCGCCGGTCGAGGGCGTGCACTCTCCGGTCCACGCGCTGGCGATCGCGGCCATGGGAGTGCCGCTGCTGGACAACCTCGACCTCGAGGCGCTCTCGACTGCCTGTGCGGAGGCGGGCCGCCATGTCTTCCTGCTGCTGGTGGCTCCGCTGAACGTCCCTGGCGGCACCGGCTCGCCCGTCACCCCGGTCGCCGTTCTGTGACGCCCCCACCTCCCCTCTGACCAGCACCGTCCCCCGAAAAAGCCCTACAATCGGAGCGAACGGTACAGCTGCTCCGGGCAGATGGCGGGAGGGTGACTGGCGGTCCTGCGGCACGTACCGCAAGGGAAGTGATTCGGATGGGGCTCGTGGGAATCGACCTCGGTCCCGCGCGCGCCCGTGACCAGTTCCTTCGGGGCGAGTCGGTCGACGAGGCCGTACGAAGTCCGATCTTGAATTCCTGGGAGCGCTCCCTCGCCCTGGGGCTCTCCCCGGCGGGATGCGCACTCCCCTACCGCTCCGACCTCGATCTGGAGGGCCGGCTCGTCCGCGCGGCCGAGCCGGTACTGGATCGGCTGCAGGAGCTGTTCACGGACCGGGACATGAACGTGTCCCTCGCCGACGGCCGCGGAGCCGTGCTGCAACGCCGCTTCGGCAAGCCGTCCCAGGTCAGACGGCTGGCCGCGATCCAGAGCGTGCCGGGCTATGTGTTCGCCGAGGAGTTCGGCGGGACCAACGGCATCGGTCTGGCGCTCGCCGAACGGCAGCTGATCAACGTCTACGGTGCCGAGCACTTCGCCGAACGCTCCCAGTCCAACGCCTGCTCGGCGATCCCGGTCCGGGACCTGCTCAGCGGTCGCATCGAGGGCGTGCTGTGCCTGGGCTATCCGCTCACCGACGTGGACGCGGCGCTGGCCACCGTGATCCGCAAGGCGGCCGGCGCGATCGAACGACGCCTGCTGGAGCAGAGCTCGACGCGGGAGCGCACCCTGCTCCAGGCATACCTCGATGCCAGGCACCGCACGCCGACCGGCGACGGTCAGCCGGGCGAGCTCACCGAGAGCGTGCTGGACCGGCGGGACCAGATGATCCTCCAGGAGAAGGCCGCCGATCTGATCGCCCTGGCCCAGCGGGCGGCCATGGAAGTGCCCCTCCCCGGCGGGCGACGGGTGACGCTGCTCAGCCGACCGGTCACCAGCGCTTCCGGGGTCGAGGGCATCGCCATCGAAGCCGTCCTCTCCACGCCGCACCAGCCCGTCGCCGTCCCCGCCGTAACCGGGACCTTGCCCGAGACCTCACCCGGCCCCCCGGCGGAGCGCAGCCCCGAGCCCGCGCTCCCGCGGCTGTGGCCCGTTCCCGGCACCGCGGCCCGGAGGGCGGCCACGACGACGCATCCGCCCGGAACCGCCGAGGCCGCCTCCGCGCACACGGCGAGCGGGCTGGTGCTGGTCGGCGAGCCGGGCGTCGGGAAGTACGCCGTGGCGGCCCGACGCCGACTGGAACTGCTCTCCGAGGCCAGCACCCGCATCGGCACCACCCTGGACGTGAGCCGCACCGCCCACGAACTCGCCGAGATGGCCGTGCCCCGCCTGGCCGACTTCGTCACCATCGAACTTCCCCAGGCGGTGCTGCGCGGCGACGAGCCGACCGACCCGCGCACCGGCCTCCACCGCGTCGTGCTCCACGGCTACCGCGAGGACTGCCCCTTCTACCCGGCCGGTGAGCCGATCAGCCTCCGGGCCACGACTCCCCAACTCCGCTGCCTGGCCAGCGGGCGGTCGGTACTGGAACCGGAGCTGAGGACCGCCGCGGGCTGGATCGCCCAGGATCCCGGGCATGCCCAGCGCCTCCTCGACCACAACGTCCACTCCCTGATCGCCGTTCCGCTCATCGCCCGCGGCATCGCCCTGGGCGTGGCGAGCTTCTACCGCTCGCGGGATCCCGCGCCCTTCGGAGACGACGACCGTTCGCTGGCCCAGGAACTCGCCACCCGTGCCGCCATCTGCATCGACAACGCCCGCCGCTACACCCGCGAACACAACATGGTGCTGGCGCTCCAGCACAGTCTGCTGCCGCACAGCTTCCCCGAGCAGAACGCCGTCGAGGTCGCCCATCGCTATCTGCCCGCCGAATCCGGGGTCGGCGGAGACTGGTACGACGTCATCCCCCTCTCCAGCAGCCGCGTCGCCCTGGTCGTCGGGGACGTCGTCGGCCACGGACTGCACGCCGCCGCCACCATGGGCCGACTGCGCACGGCGGCGCGCAACTTCGCCGAACTGGAGCTGGCCCCGGACGAGGTCCTCACCTGTCTCGACAACCTCGTGGCGCGCCTCGACCGGGACGAGGGCGGCGAGGATGCCGACGGGGTGACCCGCATCATCGGCGCGACCTGCCTGTACGCCGTCTACGACCCCACCTCCCAGCAGTGCTGCATGGCCCGGGCCGGCCATCCGCCCCCCGCGCTGGTCCACCCCGACGGCGCCGTCGCCTTCCCCGACCTGCCCGCCGGACCGCCGCTGGGGCTGGGCGGCCTCCCCTTCGAGACCGTCGAATTCCACCTCCCCGAAGGCAGTCAGCTCGTGCTGTACACCGACGGGCTGGTCGAGGACCGCCGCCGCGACCTCGACACCGCCTTCGACCAACTGCGCCGGGCGCTGTCCCACCCGAACCGCCCGCCCGAGGACACCTGCGCGGAAGTCCTACGGACGGTGGTGCCCCGCCGGCCCACCGACGACATAGCCCTCCTGGTGGCCCGTACCCACGCGCTGGACGCGCACCGGATCGCCACCTGGACACTGACCTCCGACCCGGCCCTGGTCTCCGGCATCCGCGCCGCCGTGACGCGTCAACTGGCCGCATGGGGACTGGACGAGGTGTCCTTCGCCGCCGAACTGGTGCTCAGCGAGCTGGTCACCAACGCCATCCGCTACGGCACCGCCCCGATCCAGGTACGCCTGCTCTACGACCGCGCCCTGACCTGCGAGGTGTCCGACGCCAGCAGCACCGCCCCGCATCTGCGCCACGCGGCGACCACCGACGAGGGCGGCCGCGGTCTGTTCCTCGTCGCGCAGCTCGCCCAGGCATGGGGCACCCGCTACACCGCCACCGGCAAGGTCATCTGGGCCGAGTGCGCCCTGCAGTTGGCCGGCGGGAGACCCGACACCGTGGCGGCGTACTTCGACGACGTTCCCGCCCTCTGAGCGATGCCGCCGGGTGGACGGGCTGCGCGGGTGGGCCTCCGCCAATCGGGACACCGCGCGACGGCCCCTCCGGCATGGAAGCCGAGGGGAGGACGACGGGAGCCGTAGCATGCGCCAATGCGGTGCCGGATGCCGGCAGTGCACCGAGCGGCCGATCCCCGGAGAAGTCCGTGCCCGACACTCCCGACCACCGCCCTCCCGCGCCCCGCGGCCCAGAGCCGCTGGTCCGGATCCGCGGCCTGAGCAAGCGGTTCGGCGGCACCCTCGCGCTGGACGCCGTCGACCTCGACATCCGCTCCGGCAGCATCCTCGCCCTGCTCGGTCCCAACGGCGCGGGAAAGTCCACCCTCATCAAGATCCTCGCCGGCGTCCACCGCGCGGACCACGGCGAGGTCACTGTGGCCGGCCACCCGCTCGGCACCGAAGCGGCCACCCGCGCCATGTCCTTCATCCACCAGGACCTCGGACTGGTCGAGTGGATGACGGTCGCCGAGAACATCGCCCTGGGCGCCGGCTACGCCCGCCGCGCCGGCCTGCTGTCCTGGCGGCGGACCCGTGAGCGCTGCACCGAGGCGCTGGGCATCATCGCCGCCCACCTCGACCCGCGCACCCCCCTCGCCGACCTCCCGCGGGCCGAGCGTTCCCTGGTGGCCATCGCCCGGGCGCTGTCCACCCGGGCCGGCGTCATCGTCCTCGACGAACCGACGGCCAGTCTTCCGGCAGCGGACTGCGCCCGGCTCTTCGACGTACTGCACGCGCTGCGCGACCAGGGGCACGCCCTGGTCTACGTCACCCACCGGCTCGACGAGGTGTACAAGGTCGCCGATGCCTTCGCCGTCCTGCGCGACGGCCGCCTGGTCCGCCACGGCCCGCTCGCCGGCCATAGTCCGGCACAGCTGGTGCACGACATCGTGGGCCACGAACCCGGCGGCTACCGCCTCGCCCCCGCCACCGGCCGCACCGTCCTGAGCCTCGACCGCGTACGGACCGCCGACACCGCACCGGTCAGCCTGGAGCTGCGCGCCGGGGAGATCCTCGGCATGGTGGGACTCACCGGCGCCGGACACCTGGAGTTGGGCCGCGCCCTCGCCGGCGCCGGACGCCTCCTCGGCGGACGGGCCCTGCTCGACGGACGTCCCTACCGACCGGGGTCGGTCGCGGCCGCGGTCGGCTCCGGGGTCGGCTTCGTGAGCAGCGACCGTCAGGAAGAGGGCTGCGCCGCCGAGTTGACCGTGCGGGAGAACCTCCTGGCCAACCCACGGGCGAGGGGCCTGCCGGCCCTCCACTGGACCGGCCCCCGGCGCGAGCGGGCCGAGGCCGACGCCCTGATGGCCCGGTTCGCGGTGTACCCCCGGGACAGCGAAGCGCCGATCTCCACCCTGTCCGGGGGGAACCAGCAGAAGGTCATGGTCGGCCGATGGCTCGGGACGCACCGCAGACTGCTGATCCTCGAAGAGCCGACCGCCGGGGTGGACGTCGGCGCCAAAACGGCGGTCTACCGCCTGCTCCGGGACGCGTTGGCCGACGGTCTCGCCGTCCTGCTGCTGTCCACCGACTTCGAGGAGGTCACCGACGTGTGCCATCGGGCCCTGGTGTTCGTCCGTGGGGTGGTGACGACGGAGCTGACCGGCGATGCCCTCACCGTCGGCGCCCTGACCCGGGCTTCCTCCGCCATGCCCGCGCTCACCGGGACCACGGGCCCGTGATCCGCTCCCCCCGTCGCCCGCCGGGCCGCCGGTTCGGGCACCTCCTCGGCGTCTACGGCCTCCTGGCCCTGGCCGCCCTGCTGTTCCTGGTCTTCTCCCTCGCCCTGCCCGACACCTATCCCACCGTGGACAACATCTCCGCGATCCTGTCCAACCAGTCGATCCCGGCCGTCCTCGCGCTCGGCGCGACGATCCCCATCGCCACCGCCAAGTTCGACCTGTCCATCGGCTACGGTCTGGGCCTCGCGCACGTGATGGCCATGCAGCTCATCGCCGTCGATGCCTGGCCCTGGCCGCTCGCCTGCCTCGTGGTGGTGCTCGGTGGTGCGGTCGTCGGCGCCTTCAACGGCATGGTCGTCGAATTCGCGCGGATCGACTCCTTCATCGCCACCCTCGGCACCGGCAGCATCCTCTACGCCGTCACCGGCTGGGTCACCGACGGTGCCCGGATCGTCCCCGGCCCGCACGGCCTGCCGGCCGCCTTCACCGACCTGTACGACTCCAGATTCCTCGGCCTGCCGGTGTCCGCCTGCTACGTCCTGCTCCTCACCGCCCTGTTGTGGCTGCTGCTGGAACGGCTGCCGCTCGGCCGGTACCTCTACGTCATCGGCTCCAATCCCCGCGCCGCCGAACTGGTCGGCATCCCCACCCGGCGCTACGTCGTCCACGCCTTCGTCGGGTCGGGTCTGGTCGTCGGCACCGCCGGTGTCCTGCTCGCCGCACAGCAGCGGGTCGGCAATCCCAGCGTCGGACTGGACTATCTGCTGCCCGCCTTCGTCGGTGCGCTGCTCGGCTCCACCACGATCAGGCCCGGCCGGGCCAACGCGGTGGGCACTCTGGTCGCCGTCGTGGTCCTCGCCATCGGGCTCGCCGGCATCGGTCAGTTGGGCGCCCGCTTCTGGGCCATCCCGCTGTTCAACGGCGCCACCCTGCTCGTCGCCGTCGGCCTGGCCGGCTACACCGCGCGCCGGCAGGTGCGGCAGCGCCCGAAGGAACCTCCACGGGCTCTCCCCGACCCACCCAAGGTCATCTCGTGACGCCCACCGGTCACCCTCTCCCCACCGCCGCGCGAGGCGTCCGCGTGCCCGCGCCGCGCCGGCCCGCCCTGGGCAGTGCCGTCGCCGTGTCGGTGGCGGCCGCGGTGCTCACCGGCAGTCTCGTCCTCGTCGGCTGCCAGCGCGGCGCGTCGGTCGGCGGTGGATCCGTCGCGCCGAGCCCGGCGCGACCCGGCTGCCCCGCCGCCCAGGCCCGCGCCGCAGCGGCCGTTGCGCAGGCCGAGCAGACCGCTCCCGCGACGCCCGGTCCCGCCGACGGCCCCCGGGCGGCCACCGGCAAGGACGTCGTCTACGTCGCGCAGACCATGACCAACCCCGGCGTCGCGGGCGCCGCCAAGGGGGTGCAGGAAGCCGCCCGGGCCATCGGCTGGAACCTCCGGGTGATCGACGGCCAGGGCACCCCCACGGGGATCCAGGCCGCCTTCGACCAGGCCGTCGGCCTCCGGCCCGCCGGCATCGTCATCGGCGGCTTCGACCCGGACCTGACGTCGACTCAGGTCGCCAGGGCCGCCGCGCACCACATCCCGCTCGTCGGCTGGCACGCGGTCGGCTCCCCCGGTCCGAGCCGACATCCCGCGCTCTTCACCAACGTCACCACCAGGGTCGAGGACGTCGCGAAGGCCAGTGCGGACTGGGTCATCGCACACTCCCACGGTCACGCCGGGGTGGTCGTGTTCACCGATGCCTCGATCCCGTTCGCCGAGACCAAGTCCACCCTGATCGCGAAGGAACTCGCCACCTGCCCCGGCGTGCGGGTGCTGACGGAGGAGAACATCCCGATCCCGGACAGCAGCAGCCGAACCCCGCTGGAGGTCGCCTCGCTCCTCTCGCGTTTCCCGGATGCCTGGACCCACTCGGTGGCCGTCAACGACGTGTACTTCTCCGACGCCGCCCCGGCCCTGCGCGCCGCGCGGCGAAAGGGCGGCGGGGCCCCCTTCAACATCGGTGCGGGCGACGGCGATCCGTCCGCGTTCCAGCGCATCAACAGCCGGCAGTTCCAGGCGGCCACCGTGCCCGAGCCGTTCGCCCAGCAGGGCTGGCAGATCCTCGACGAGCTCAACCGCGCCTTCGCCGGCGCGCCCGCCAGCGGATACGTCGCCCCCGTGCACATCGCCACGGCCGCCAACAGCCAGGGGGCGACGACCTGGGACCCGCCCGGGTATCGCGCGGCGTACCGGAGGATCTGGGGCAGGTGAGGGGCGTCGCCCGGGCCGCTCGCGGGTTCGCGGAGCGGCACGGGCGACTGTCCCGGTTCAGTTGCCGGAGTCGTCGGCGTTGCCGTTGGCGTCCGCCGAGGCGACGGCGTGCTGGGCGTCGTCGACCTTCTTCCGCAGCTGCGGGAGCTGGTCCTGCGGGGTGGCCGTGCTGCTGGCGGCCGGGGCCGCGCTGCCCGATGCCGACGACGGGGAACAGGCCGCCGTGGCGAGCAGGGGCATCGCGAGGGCCGCGGTCAGCAGGGCGGCGGGCAGGCTGCGGCGGCGGTTCACGAGGCCGCGGCCGACGTGCCGTTGTGGTGGGTGCCGCACCAGGTGGCGACGGCCTTGAGGTCGGTCTGCTTCTGCTTCAGCAGCGGCAGCAGCGCCTTGCGGGTGGTGAGGCGGTCGCCGAGGAACGTGGCGATGGCCTGGTGGTCGGTCTTCTTCGCGTTGGCGATGCGCTGCTCCAGGTACGTGATCGAGCCACGGGTGCCGGCACCCGCCTCCATGCGCGTGATCCGCTTCTCGATCCGCTTCTCCAGCTTCGGCACCCGCCGGCACAGTGCCTTGGCGCCGTCGCCCTTCGGGCCCTTGGCGTGGGCGGTGGCGGTGGCTGCCGGCGCCGTGGTCTCCGCGGCGTACGCGGGGGCACCTGCCGCCACCGATCCCGCCAGGGCCAGGGCGGCCAAGGCCGCGGTCATCGTCGTCCTGCGTCCGCGCATGTTTCTCTCCGATCGCTGTGCTCTGCGAAGGCCCGTTGCGCCAAGGGCACGTGGTGGGCCGGGTGCGAGCGAAGGTAGGAGCCGACCTTGTGGTTTCTTTGTGACCGGGTCAGCTGCCGTGCGAGGTGTCGGTGGCGGGCCCTTCGTCGCGCACGCCGCTGCCGTCCTCGGCGATCAGGGCCCCGCACAGGGCGAGGGCCAGGGAGAGCAGGGTCACGGCGAGTATGGCGACCACCGTGTCGGCCGTGCGGGCGGCCGGTGGCCGGTCCCGGACCTCCTCGTGGCAGCGCACGGTCGCGGTCTCCGTGGTCAGCACGGTCATACGTCCTCCTCGTGGCGTGAACGCCGCCGTTCCGCACAAGGAGCACCTTAGGGACGGTTTTTGTGGATTTCCTGTCGACGGTGGTGAGTGTCCGCCAGCCAGTCCCGGTGCGGTACCGCGGTACCGTCCAGGCCCGGGCGGGTGAGGGGGAAGGCGACCTCGATGCGGGCTCCTGGACCACCCGGGGGCGTCCGCACCTCCAGGTGCGCGTGGTGCAGCTCGGCCTGCTGGGCGACCAGAGTGAGCCCGAGGCCGGACCCGGGACTCTCGGCGCGTCGATGGAACCGTTCGAAGATCGTCTGCCGCTGCTCCGGCGGCACCCCGGGCCCCTGGTCGTCCACGGTGAGCACGGCCGCCGGGGCGCCCCCGTCGTCGGATGCCCGCAGGGCCACCGCGATGCAGGCCCGGCCGTCGGCGGACCGGCCGTGTGTCAGGGCGTTGGCCAGGAGGTTGTCCACCAGCGACCGCAGCCCCGGCTGCCAGCCGTGCACCACCAGCCCCGTGGTGCACTCCGCCTGCACGTCCGCGTCGGGATGCGCGCGGCGGAAGTCGGCCACGGCGGCGTCCGTGAGCTCGGCAAGATCGACGGGTGCGAACGCGTCCGCCTCGACCAGGTCCCCCTGGGCCAGCGCCCGCAACATCACCAGCAGCCCCAGTAGGCGGGCGTGGCCGCGCCGCAGGTCCTCCACCGTTTCCGCCCGGTCCTGGACGTCGAGGTCCTGGAAGGCGTCGAGGATGTCCAGGCTGGTCTGCATGCTCGTCAGCGGCGTGCGCAGTTCGTGGGAGGCCGCGGCGGAGAAGGAGCGGGCCGTCGCCAGTGCCTCGGCGGTCCGGGCGGCCTGTTCGTCGTAGCGGGCCAGAACGGTCTGCACGGTGTGCGCGAGGTCGTCGACCTCGGTGATCCGGGTCGGGCGGTGTTCCAAACGGACGTCGCTGGTACGGGGATCGAGACCGCTGGTGCGCCGCTGCAGCCGCCGCAGCGGCCGGGCGGCGCCGGCGGCCAGCGCCCAGGCCAGGCCCGCGGACGCCGGGGCGGCGAGCAGCGCGACGGTGACCACCCGGCCGCGCACGAGTTGGATCTGGGCCTGGTTGACGGAGTCGGGGGAGAACAGCCACAGCGTTCCCCGCACGCCCGGCTCCTTGCCGCTGATCCGCTGGGCCAGCACGCGCCAGGTTGTGCCCCGCGCATGGACGCTGACCGGCTTGCCGGGCGTCGTCGGCAGCCGTACGGACGGATCCGGCTGCGGGCCGTCCTGCACGGTACGGTCCGGTCCCTGCAACCGGATGCCGACGTCCAGGGCCGCGCTGTACAGCTTCCGTTGGCGGGCATGTTCGGCCCGCGGGCGGTCCTGGGAGGCGGCGCGCAGCAGCCCCCGGGCAACCGCCGCCACGTCGTGGGCGCGCTCGGTGAGCCGCTGGTCGGCCTGCGCGTGCAGGTCCCTGCTCACCAGGTCCACGAGCAGCCACCCCGAGGCCACCACGAGCAGCGGTACGACGGCGCCCACCACGAGCGCGATTCGGGTGGACAGCCTCACGGCGTGTCCGTCGCCGCGTCCGGCTGCTGGTCGCGCAGGACGAAGCCCACACCGCGCACCGTGTGGATGATCCTGGGCCGTCCGTCCGCCTCCAGCTTGCGCCGCAGATAGCTCACGAACGTGTCCACGGCGTCACTGCGCACGTCGAAGTCGTACCCCCACACCCGCTCCAGCAGCTGGTCGCGGCTGAGGACCAGCCCCGCGTTGCGGGCCAGCACCTCCAGCAGGGCGAACTCCCGCCGGGTCAGCTCCCGCTGTCGACCGTCGAGACGGACGGTCCGCGCCGCCGTGTCCAGCACCAGTCCACCGACCCGCACCGTGTCGGTGGCGGCCGGCGGCCGCCGGCGCAGCAGCGCGTGCAGGCGCAGCACCAGCTCGTCGAGGGCGAACGGCTTGACGAGGTAGTCGTCCCCGCCGGCCTGCAGGCCGGCCACCCGGTCCGCGACCTCGTCCAACGCGGACAGCATCAGGACCGGTATGTCATTGCCCTCGGTCCGCAGGCGTCGGCACACCGCGATGCCGTCGAGGTCGGGCATCGAGATGTCCAGCACCATGGCGTCGGGTGCCTGGGCCGCCGCCCGCTCCAGCGCGGCACGGCCGCCGTCCGCCAGATCGACGGTGAAGCCGTTCAACCGCAGGCCGCGCCCCAGCGAACGCCGGATCGCGGCATCGTCGTCCACCACCAATACCCGTCCGGCACCGGCCTCGATACCCATTCCGCCTCCGCTCACCGCCCACATCGACGCCCGCCATCATGCGCCACCGCCCCGACCGCCCCTCATCCGGGCAGCCGTGCCGCCTCCTGACGCGAGCCCTCACGGGGTCGTGACGGCGGCCTACGGTCCGGTCTGCTCGGGCGCGCGCCGGGGTCGCAAGGAGCAGGCGTCGCCTGTCATGGCGCGGCCGATGCCGGGCTCCCGGCGTTGCCCATCGCCGGAGCACGGGCCGTGGTCCGGGGCGTGCGGGGCGCCGCGGCCCAGGGTGAGGGGCGCGGGGGAAGCCTTCCAGCGCGCGGCCAGAACGCTGATCAGGACGAGCCCGATGGCCAGGGGAAGTTCGCAGCAGACGGCCATGGCGACCGCGGTGAGATGGTCGCTGCCCTTGGCGGCGGTGGTGACGTCGAACCAGGCGTCCAGCGCGAAGAGCATCGCGGTCGCCGAGGCGACGGGGCCCGCTGCGGTGCGCCGGTACCAGGTCAGTGCGCCGGTGAGCAGCAGGCCGACCACTTCCATGGCGTCCAGCCCGACCCAGGCGGTGTCCCAGTGGCGGACCCTGGCGTGGCTCTTCAGGGTCAGTCCGAGGATGACCATCCAGCCGATCAGGGCCAGTGCCACACTGAGCAGGCCCCACACCACCAGCCGTCGGGTGCCCGCACGCGAGACTCGCCCACCGCCTGCCTGCCCCGATGTGCCTTGCGGGCTCGACGGCCGGGTCCGTGCCGGTGCCGCCGTCCTCATGAGACGGGAGAGAACGCGCACGATGCCTCCTTTGGTGTGCAACGGACGGCCTGCCCATCCCTGCGACACGATGCCCGGAGAGAGTAGCCAGCCACTTTGTGGATGCTTTGTGGAGCTGCCGACCTTACTGGCAGCCGACCCGTGCCGACCGCCGGATGACGCGGTACCGGACATCCCGCAGTACAGGCACCCCCGACTGCTGTCTGTGCTCTGAACGGAAGGTGCGGCGGTTGTGGGTGGTCGGCCGGTCCTGGTCGGCCGCGAAGCGAAGACGACACGGCGGCCGGCAGCATCCGCAACTCACGCCTGGAACGCGCGCGCCGCGATCTCGCCGACACGACCCAGCAGGCCCCCGTCCACGCCGTCGCCGCCCGCTGGGGCTACCCCCGCACGGACACCGAGCCGCGCCGCTGCGCCTCGTGCCTGCCCAGCGCCGCGAGGGTCAGGGTCACGGTGACCGATCCGACCGCCAGCACCGTCATCGCCGCGGCCGGGGAGGTCAGTTGGGCCGCCGTGCCCGCGAGGGCCGCGCCGACGCCCTGGAGGGTGGACATGCCGACGAAGTGCAGGCCGAGGGCTTGGCCCGCGAGGTCGTCGGGAGTGAGCGACATCAGGCGTTCCTGCAGGACCAGGCTCGCGCCGAAGCCCACGGAGGCGACGGCGACGGCCACGGCCGCCAACGTCACTCCCGGCCGTAGCACGAAGAACAGGTACGGAGCCGCCAGCAGCAGGCGCAGCGGGACCGCGAGGCGGGGGCGCAACGCGGGCGGCACCAGGCGGCCCACCGCCACGTCACCGACGAACATGCCCAGCGCCGCGCACGCGAACAGCGTCCCGGCCGCCCCGGGGTCGTAGGAGATGTAGAGCGACTCGCAGCCGACGACCAGGCCGTTGGGGATCCACAGGCCCAGGTAGGTGAGGCGGCGGGGGTGTGAGGACCACAGGAGGCCGTTGATGCGCCAGGTCGCCGAGACGGACGGGCGGCCGGAGGAGCGCGGCGGGCGGGCCGTGAGGCCCAGGCGGGTGGCGAGGGCCGACATCACGTACAGCGCCGCCGCCAGGAGCAGGCACGTCCGCGGGGCCAGCAGCGTCAGCAGCGCGCCGCCCGTCGCGAAACCGGCCACCTGCATCAGACCCCAGAGCATGTTGAACACCGAACGGCCCAGGACATAGCCGTCTTTCGTGAGGATCTCGTTCAGCAGTCCGGAGCGCACTCCCCCGCCCAGGGACGCGACCAGTCCCTGGGCCAGGAGGACCGCGAAGACCGCCGCGACCGGAAGGCCGGGCAGCGCCAACACCGCGGTACCGGCCGCGAAGGCGAGGGCGAGGCCGGACAGGATCGCGCGCGGGGGCAGGCGGTCGGCGCCCGAGAGCAGGAACGCGGCCCCGAGCAACTGCGCCAGCTGCGGGCCGAACATGCTCACCGCCGACAGGAGCGGGGAGCCGGTGGCCCGGAAGACCAGCGTGCCGAGGGCCAGACCGCCGATCGTCTGCGCCGCGGCGAAGGCCGCGAAGGAGAGCAGGAACGGGGTGAACTCCAGGGTGCGGAACAGGGTTCGGTAACTTCGCATGGGTGGGAGTCTCGGAGCGGCCCGGGGGCCGTGTTCACTGTTTCGCCGACACGCGAAAGGTCGTACGTGCGCATGGGGTTGTGGCAGATCGACACCGACACCCTCGCCCGCAGCCGGTTCGTGCTCTCTCCGTTCGCCGAGACCTTCGCGAGCCTGAAGCTGCTGCACACGGGCGTCGGCGCCCATCCGGGCGAGGCGTCCTGGCTGCGCGCGCACCTGCCCGGCTACCGCGCGCGCCTCGCGGCCGACCCGGTGACCGCGCTGCTCGTGCGGGCGGCACTCGGCACGTCCTGGATCGCCGACTTCGTCTGCCCCACCTCGTGCGTCGGGGAGAGCTTCGAGGAGACCGTGGCCCGAGTGCGGGCGGCCGGGGCCGGGGAGGCGCGCGCCGACCTCCGGGTGTCCCTGCGCGGCCCGCTCCCCGCCGCCCTGGAGCGGGACGACCTGCCCGAGCGGGCGACCGCGCTCCTGACGTACGTCTGGGAGGAGTCCGTACGGCCGTACTGGGAGCGTCGGCGGCGCGTCCTGGAGGCCGACGTGGTCGCGCGGACGGCCCGGGTGAGCCAGGGCGGTTGGGCAGCGGTGTTGGACTCGCTGCGGCCGGGGACGCGGTGGCTCGGGGAGAGCCGGTTCCAGGTCAACCTCAACGCGTATCCGCCGCGGGAGATCGCCGCCGGGGCAGAGTTGCTGTTCATGCCCGTGACGCCACGGGCCGGGTGGGTGTCGTGGGAGGGACGCGAGCGGTACGCCGTCGTCTACTCGTGTCTCGGGGTGCTCGCCGAGGACCACGACCGGCGGGCCGTCCCGGCCGGGCTCGGGGCGCTCATCGGGACTGCGCGGGCCGGCTTGCTGGTGCTGCTCGGGACTCCCCTGAGCACGACCCAGCTGGTCGCCGTGACCGGGCAGGGGCTGGGGTCAGTGGGACGGCATCTGCGGGTGCTGCTGGACGCGGGACTGGTGGAGCGGCGGAGGGCCGGACGGTCGGTGCTGTACGTGCGGACGGCGGCCGGGGAGGTGCTCGTGGAGGCGTCCGGATCCGGCTGCCGCTGAACGGTAGCCGGATCCGGGGGCCACTGGGGGTTGTCTTCAGGAGTGAGGCGACGGTGCGACCGACCGACGAGCCGGAGTAATTCACGCGACAACTCCCTTGCTCCCCTGCAAGGTTGGCGCATGCTCGATCACATCGCCATCCAGGTGAACGACGTCGCGGCCAGCGCCGCCTTCTACGATGCCGTGCTGGCCCCGCTCGGCGGCGAGCGCAAGAAGCGGTTCGGCGCGAACATCAGCTTCGGCGTCACGGGGCACCCGCTGTGGCTCGTCCCGGCACAGGACTTTGAGCCCCCGCGCGAAGTCCACATCGCCTTCACCGCAGCCGACCGCGCCACCGTGGACGCCTTCCACGCCGCGGCCCTGGCGGTGGGTGCCGAAGTCCTGCACGCGCCGCGCCTCTGGCCCGAGTACCACGACTCCTACTACGGGGCCTTCGTCCGCGATCCCGACGGCAACAACATCGAGGCCGTCTGCCACTGTGCCTGAGGAATCCGGTAGGCCGGAACGCCTCGATCGTGATCGGTCATTTCTGCAGTGTGTCCGGCCCACGGGACTGCTGTCCTCCGCATTCCTCCCCCTGCGGACGACACAGGGGCATCACCGGTGGTCGCGGAGGAAGGCAGGGATCTCGTCGCGGGACGGATGGTTCGGCAACGGTGCCGGCTTGCCTTGGAGGAAGGCGGTGATGACGGCGGCGGCTCGATCGTTGTTGTCGTCCAGACCGTTCCAGATGTGGTGCCCGACTCCGGGCATGAACTGCGTGCGTTGGACGGCGGGGTCGTTGGCGAGGACGGCGGTCTCCCACTGACGGACCTGGGAGGAGCACTCGGCGATCATCAGCATCGCGGGCGTCCGGGAACGCCTCAACTGCGGGGCGAGGGAAGGGGCGTCCTTCACCGTCTGCTGGATGCGGAGGCTGGCGGCGGGGCTGAAGGAGAAGTTCCGCGCGGCGTCCTCGGTCGGGATGCGGTGCGCATCGCGTGCGCAGTAGGCGGATGCGGTGTCGCTGCCGAGGTCGGCGGCGGTGAACGCGTTGTCGCCCTCAGCCTGTCCGACCAGCCCGGTGTCCGGGGTGAGGAGCCCGAGTCGCATCAGGCCGAATGCGACGGCGTACCGGGGGACGCGTGTCGACCGCGGGCCGGTCATGGTGGGCGCGAGCCCGCGGGCGGATGGTTGGCCCTGGTGCCCGGTGATCTGCGCGGTGGGGCCGTCCATCGGGCCGGGTTCGGCGATGACCGCCCGGTGCAGGCGCGCGGCGACGTGCGGATCGGCCAGGGCTCGCGTGAGTACGACCCCGCCCGAGGAGAAGCCGAGGATGTCGACCCTCCCCTTGCCCAGGCGGTCGACGAAGGCGGCGAGGTCACGGACCGACCTGGAGATCGAGTACTGCCCCATGGGAAGCAGGTCGCTCCGTCCGGCGCCGGCCGGTTCGTAGGCGTAGACGTCGTAGCCCTGATGCGCCAGGAGTTGCAGGAACCGGTGGTCGAGCAGGGAGATGCCGCGGACCGGTCCGCCGTTGAGGTAGACGAACGGGACGGGATGCCGGGTGCCTGGTTTCGCGGGCGGGTAGTGGTACACCGCGACCTGGCTGCCGGTGGGCAGGCGCCAGTGCTGGGTGGCCACGAAGGGCAGGGCGGGCGGGTACCGCCGGGCAGTGGGCGCGGTCGGGATGCAGACCGACGCCGTCAACGCTGCCGCGACAACCACCGGCAGGAACGGCAGGAGGCGCGACGCCCGGCGCCGCCGCCCCCGCCACAGTGCGGCGAGGCTCCCGACCCCAACGGCCGCCAACCATGCGGCGATCCCCGAGCCCGCTCCGTCCGTGACGACGATCGAAGCGAGGAAGACGACGACCAGCGCGGCGACGGCGGCCAGTGCCAGCAGTAGGCGCCCGGCGAAACGGGCGAGACGTATGACGGACGTGGGCATGGCGAACGGACCCCCAGGTTTCATAACGCTGTTTCGAAACGACGTTATCAAAGAGGGTAGGCTTCTCGACATGGGTAGGCCGAGAACGAACGACGAGACCGTGAAAGAGCGACTCGTGGAGCGCGCAACCGAGATGCTCGCCACCCACCCGCAGGAGTCGGTCACCGTCCGCGCCGTCGCCATGGCCGCCGATGCCTCGACAGCGGCGGTGTACTCCCTGTTCGGCGGGAAGGACGGACTGATCGCGGCGGTACGCGACAGGGCCGTCGCCGGCCTGTTCCAGGCCCTGACGGCCGCGCCCACCTCCGAGGATCCCCTCGCCGACCTCTACGCACTGGCCACCGCGTACCGCCGATGGGGACGCGAACACCGTCACCTGTACGCGGTGCTGTTCGGCGGCGTGCAATCCTTCGAGCCGTCAGGAGCGGTCGGTACCCGTGACCCCGTCCAACCGCTCATCGCCGCGATCGACCGCGCCGTGACCGCGTCCGTCCTCGACGGCGAGGCGACATCGATCGCAGTCTCCGTCTGGGTGACGCTGCACGGGCTTGTGACACTCGAACTCACCGGGGCCCTCGACGCCTCCACGGCACAGGCCGCGTTCCCTTCGACGATCCACGCCACGCTGCGCGGCTGGACGACCCCCGCGGTGTTCCGCAGCCTTCGCCACGACGAAGCCGCGCCCTGACAGGGGCCGCGACCACGTCCGTTCAGGCACGTGGCGAGCGCCACATACGGGGAATCCGCCCCTCAACGAGCCGGCTGCCGACGGCCCATTCCGCCGGCTCGACCGCAACCCGATCGGTACGCGCTCGGAGGGTCCTCAGCGGCTTGGCAGACGTCCCCAGCGGCGCCCGGGGCCTGACCCACCACGAGCGTGCCGCTCAACGGGAAGACGGCCGAGCGGCCACCCGATGCGAGCCACGGTGCGGGCGGCGCGTCGGACGCGGTGGTGGCGGCAGCCCGGACACTGCGCATCGACCGGCCAGGCACTCGCTTCCGCTCGCCCCCACCCCACCTCTGCTCGCCCTCGCCGCCACCTACTGACCGTTCCCGCCACGGGCGCGGCGCCAGGAGGCTTCCGCGAGCAGGCGCAGGCCGTTGAGGCCGACGATGACGGTGGAGCCTTCGTGGCCCGCGACGCCGAGCGGCAGCGGCAGGGTGCCTGCCAGGTCCCAGACGACCAGGCCGGTGATGAAGGTCGCGGCGATGGCCAGGTTCTGCACCACCAAACGGCGGGCGCGGCGGGAGAGTTGGACGACGGTGGGGATGGTGGCCAGTTCGTCGCGGACCACGACGGCGTCGGCGGTTTCCAGGGCGAGGTCGGAGCCGGCGCGGCCCATGGCGATGCCGGTGTGGGCAGCGGCCAGTGCGGGAGCGTCGTTGACGCCGTCGCCGACCACGAGGACCTGGCGCCCGGCCTGTTCCCACTCCCTGACGGCTGCGACCTTGTCCTGCGGCAGGAGCCCCGCGCGGACGTCGGTGATGCCGACCTCCCGTGCCAGGCGGGTGGCGGCCCGCGGGTTGTCGCCGGTGACCAGCGCCGGCGCACGGCCGGTGAGGGTGGCGAGGGAGGCGACGGTGGCGGCGGCCTCCTCGCGCAGCCGGTCGGCGATGCCCAGCACCCCGACCGGGGCGTCCCCGACCTCGACCAGGACGGCCGTGCGCCCCTCGTCCTCCAGCTGGGCAACCACCGTTGCGGCTGCCTGGTCGGTTCGGGTCTTCAGCAGGCGGGCTGGACTGCCGACCGCGACGGCCTTGCCCTCGACGGTGGCGGTGACTCCGCTGCCGGGGGCGGAGGTGAAGTCCTCAACCGGGGGGATGTCCAGGTCGCGGGTGCGGGCGGCGTCCACGACGGCGCGGGCCAGCGGGTGTTCGCTGGGGTGCTCGGCCGCTGCCGCCAGTCGTAGCAGCCCCTTCTCGTCCAGGCCGGAGCCGGCCAGCGGGCGGATGTCGGTCACCCGCGGGGTGCCCTCGGTCAGGGTGCCGGTCTTGTCCAGTGCGACCGCGTCGATCTGGCCGAGCCGTTCCATCACGACCGCCGACTTGACCAGCACGCCGTGGCGTCCGGCGTTGGCGATGGCCGAGAGCAACGGCGGCATGGTCGCGAGCACCACCGCGCACGGCGAGGCGACGATCATGAAGGTCATCGCCCGCAGCAGGGTGGGCTGCAGGGCGGCGCCGAACAGGAGCGGCAGGACGAACAGCGCGATCGTGGCGGCGACCATGCCGATCGAATACCGCTGCTCGACCTTCTCGATGAACAGCTGGGTCGGCGCCTTGGTCTCGGAGGCTTCCTCGACCATGGCCACGATGCGGGCGATCACCGAGTCGGAGGGGTCGCGCTCGACCTTGACCCGCAGCGCGCCGGTGCCGTTCAGGGTGCCGGCGAACACCTCGTCCCCGGTCTCCTTCGCCACCGGCATGGGCTCGCCGGTGATGGTCGCCTGATCGACCTCGCTCGCGCCGTCCAGCACCTGGCCGTCGGCGCCCACCCGCTCTCCGGGCCGCACCAGGATGATGTCGCCCACGCGCAGCTGCTCGGTACGCACCGCCTCCTGCGCTCCGTCGTCGCCCAGGCGGGTCGCGGTCGCGGGCGCGAGGTCGAGCAGGCCGCGGACGGAGTCCGCGGTGCGGGCGGTGGCGATCGCCTCCAGGGCGCCGGAGGTGGCAAAGATGACGATCAGCAGTGCACCGTCCAGTACTTGCCCGATCGCCGCCGCGCCCAGTGCCGCGACGACCATGAGCAGGTCCACGTCCAGGGTCTTCTCCTTGAGCGCCTGAAGGCCCGCCCAGCCGGGCTCCCAGCCCCCGGCGGCGTAGGTCAGGGCGAACAGCGGCCCCCAGGTCCACGCCGGCGCCGCCAGCAGATACAGCGGCAGGCCGACCAGGAAGAGCACCAGCGCCGCGGCCGCCCAGCGGGCCTCGGGCAGCGCGAAGATCCGGGTGCGGCGCCTGGGCGCCGCCGTGCCGCGCACGCTCGTCTCCCCGGCGGAGGCTGAGCGAGTGAGGGTGGCAGACCGGGAAGGCATCGAAGCGAGGTCCTTACGGAGACGGGCGGACAGCATCCAACGCCACCACCGTACAGGAATGCATGAACATGGTTTCATTTATTCATGTGGGTCGGCCAGGGGGCGACTGCTCCATGCCGCACTACGACGATCACGTCCGCGAGCTCACGCACAACGAGGCCGTCCTCGCGGTCGCCGGATGGCAGACCACAGACACGCGCAGCGAGGTGCCGATACGTACCGGAAAGTTCGTGCCCCCGCTCCCCCTTGATGGGCGTTCGAGGCCCGCCGCAACCTGCTGCATATCGACTTTCCGCGATCGGTGATCCACCCAACTGGACTCCGTGTCCCGAAGGTTGCCCGCCCTCGACTCGCACGACGCCCCAGTCGCCCTGAGCAGCGACCGCCCGGCCGCCGGCGGCATCCGCTCCAACTCTCCGCGCAGGTCGACGCCGCCGCGCCCGGCCGCCGATTCGGGAGAAGCCCACAGCATGAGGCTTGGGCCCGTCGAGCGTATGGTTGACATAAGTGAAGTTCCCCTGAGGGAACGGACACCCGGCTGAGTGCCTGGATATCTGGTGAAGGCTCATCGCGCCTCAGCCGCACATGCGGCTCGAGGGTCCCCGAGAGCGGCGTCCGGGCGGGATCGCCACGTCGACGCCGGGGGCAGAGGTGCGACCTCATACCGAGGCAAGGTCGCGTGCCAATGCCTTTCCGACTCGTCGTCCCCGTGGGTTCCCACCACGTGGGACGACTGGCAACCAGGGCCGTTCGGCGTTCCGGCGCACTCCCGGCTCATCGGAGATGGTGTCGTGCGTAGATGTGCACTGTCGGTCACGTCCCTGTGCGGCCTGCCCGGTCCGGGCACAGGACCCGGACCCTTGGCAGATGGCCGATGGCGGGCTCGTCGGCGGGCCGACGGCGCTGGTGTCCCGGATGCGGGTCAGCGCCTTCCTGGTCACGACGGAGCCGCCGGCGTCCGGTCGACAGCTTCGGAACCCCACGGTGCCGGCGCTTCCCGACAGCTCCGTGCTGCTTGCGACGGCGAGGGTTCCATGGCGCGGGGCGTGATGGCGGCATGCCTGGGTGTCGGCGGCGTTGAACATCGGCGCCGTCCACTGCCTGTTGTCCGGGGCCGCCCACCACCCGTACGTCGGGCGTGACAGCCCTGGTGCGCAGGGGACAGCCGGCGCTGGGCCGCGAAGCGGCGTCAACGACGCCCGGCACCATGCCCACCGGGCGGTGGCGCCGCGCGGCAGGGTGGCCGGGCTCGCGCACACCGCGGTCACGGGGACGCTGTTCGCCTTCGCGCTCTGCTTCCAGGGCACCGGCCGAGTCCCCTCGTTGCCGGTGTCTGTCCTGGGGTTCACCAGGCCACGCGCCGCCACCGTCCTCCGCGGGGTGGAGCCCTTGCACCCGATCGGCGCCTTGCCTGTCGTCGTGCCTGTCGTCGTGGCCCTCGTGTTCGCCGGGCCCCAGCAGGAATCGCCCCGGGCGGTGGCCGGAGAGCCGGCATCGGCCCCGTCCCCACAGTTCTCGGCCGGCAGAGGAAGACCGTGAAGACCGCACCGCATCGCGCACCGATCGACCACACCGCCACGGGTTGCCTGCCCGGTCTGTTGAAGCAGCAGGTCGAGGCGCAGCCCGATGCCATCGCGGTGGTCTGCGGCGATCGGTGCCTGACGTACCGCGAGCTGGCTGATTCGGCCCGTCGGTTGGCGGTGTTTCTCGGTCAACTCGGTGCGGGCCTGGAGGCGAGCGTCGGGGTGTTCGTCGAGCCGTCCCTGGAGCTGATGGTCGGTGTGTGGGGCATTCTGTTCGCCGGCGCCGCATATCTGCCGCTGTCGCCGGAGTACCCGGAGGAGCGGCTGCGCTACATGATCGACGACAGTCAGACGCGCATCATCGTGACGCAGGGTCACCTGGCGGCCCAGCTGGCCGAACTGGCCCCGGCAGGCACCCGGATCGTCACCCCGGCCGACGTTCGGAGCTGCTGCACCACGCTCGCCCCGGTGCCGGTGCGGTCGGACGCGCTGGCGTACGTCATCTACACCTCGGGCAGCACCGGCAGGCCGAAGGGCGTGATGATCGAGCACCGCAGCATCGCTTGCCAGATGCGGTCGATGCGCGTCTACGGGTATCTGGGCCAGGACAACACCGTGTTGCAGAAGACACCGATGAGTTTCGACGCGGCGCAGTGGGAGATCCTCGCCCCGGCCGTCGGCGGCCGGGTGGTGATGGGCGCACAAGGCATCTATCGGGACCCGCCGGCGCTGGTCGCCGCGGTCGTCAGGCACCAGGTGACCACCTTGCAGTGCGTGCCCACACTGCTGCAAGCGCTCTTGGACACCGAGGAGTTCGGCCGCTGCACCTCGCTGCGGCGGGTGTTCTCCGGGGGCGAGGCGCTGTCGTGGCGGCTCGCCCATGCTCTGGCCGACGAGCTTCCGTGGGTTTCGCTGGTCAATCTGTACGGACCGACGGAGGCCACCATCAACGCCACCGCCTATCCGATAGACCGGGACGCGGACGGTGACGGCACGGGCAGCGTGCCGATCGGGGCGCCGGTCGGCGACACCCAGTGCTTCATCCTCGACGCCAACCTGGCGCCGGTGGGCATCGAGGAGACCGGCGAGCTGTACATCGCCGGCACCCAACTGGCGCGCGGATACCTGAACCAACCCCAACAGACTCAAGAGCGCTTCATCATCTCGCCGTTCGCCTCCACCGAGCGTCTGTACCGCACGGGTGATCTCGCGTACTGGTGCCCGGACGGCACCATCCAGTTCGCCGGCCGGGTCGACAACCAGGTCAAAGTGCGCGGCTGCCGCGTCGAACTCGACGAGGTCGCCCTCGCCGTCGAGGAACACACCTGGGTCCGGCGCGCGGCGGTGGTCGTCACCGACAACCAGCGCACCGGCTCGGCGAGCCTGGTTGCCTGTGTGGAGCTGAATCCCAAGGAAGCGGCGCTGATGGACCAGGGGAACCACGGTGCCCACCACCAGTCCAAGGCCAGTCGGCTTCAGGTCAGGGCGCAGCTGTCCAACCCGGGTCTGCGCCACCGTGAGCAGCTCGCCGGCAGGAGCGTGCTGGAGTTGCCCGGCAGACAGGAGACGCCCCGGCAGCGCAGAGAGGTCTTCGCCCGCAAGACCTACCGCTTCTACGACGGCGCCCCGGTCACCCGGTCCACGCTGCTGGCCCTGCTCGCCGAGCGCGTGGTCCGCGGCCGGTCCCGAGGACTGGACGAGCTGACCTTCGCGGAACTGGGCGCGTTGCTGCGCTGGTTCGGCGCCTTCCACAGCGACCAGCGGCTGCTGCCGAAGTACGCCTACGCCTCGCCGGGAGCCTTGTACGCCACGCAGCTGTACCTGGAAACCGGCGGCGGAGCAGCGGGACTTGAGGCAGGCACGTACTACTACCACCCCGTCGAGCACGCCCTGGTGCGGATCGGTCCCCCTTCCCATGGGTCAAAGGGCCTTCTGCTGGTCCACTTCCTCGGCTGCAGGCGAGCCATTGAACCGGTGTACAGGAACAACATCCAGGAAGTGCTGGAGGTAGAGGCCGGACACATGGTCGGGCTCTTCGAGCAGGTGCTGCCGGAGTACGGCCTGGCCATCGAGCCGCTGGCCCTCGACGGGTCCGTCAAGGCCCTCCTGGACGTGTCCGACGAGGACCACTACCTGGGCACGTTCGCCATCCGCCCCGCCGGTGGGGAACCGTGGCCCGACTCCACCGACCTCTATGTCCAACCCCATCCAGGACGCGTCGAGGACCTGCCTGCGGGCCAATACCACTACGTCGACGGTGAATTGGCGCGCATATCGGATGAACTGGTGCTGCCGAAGCATGTCATCGCGATCAACCAGCAGGTCTATCGGCGAGCAAGCTTCGGCATCACGGCCGTCAGCCGCGCCGACCAGCCGTGGCTGGAGTACGTGGTGCTGGGCAGGAAACTCCACCACCTGCAACGCAACGGTCTGCATCTGGGCCTGATGTCCTCGGGGTACAGCTCGAAGACGGGCCATCCGCTGCCCGCCGCCCAGCGCATCGACGACATCCTGTCCTCCTGCGGCATACCTGTCGGCGCCTCGTACTTCTTCCTCGGCGGCGCAGTCAGCGACGAGCAGCTCCGCAGCGAGGACATGCGCGAGGACACCGTCCACATGAAGGGACCGGCCGAGATCGTCAAGGACGATCTGATCCGCATCCTGCCCGACTACATGGTCCCCGACCGGGTCCTGGTGCTCGACAGGTTGCCGCTGACGGCCAACGGCAAGGTCGACGTCAAGGCACTCACCGCCTCAGGTCAGGTGCGGTCGGCGGACCGCACCACCCCGTACGTCGCCCCCGTCACCCGGCATGAGAAGTGGCTCGCCGAGGCGTGGGGCAGGGCCCTGAAGTGCGACAACGTCTCGATCGAGGACGACTTCTTCGCCTGCGGCGGCGACTCGCTCACCGCCGTCGAGCTGGTCCTGACGATCAACCGCCGGTTCGGCACCCGGCTCCCGCTGCAGGTCGTCTTCGAGCACCCGAGGCTGGCCGACCTCGCCGCCCGCATCACCGACTGCACCGCCCGCCCGTCCTCCCGGCTGGTGTCACTGCACGGCGAGGGCCTCGGCCGGCCCGTCTTCTGCTGGCCCGGACTGGGCGGCTACCCGATGAACCTACGCCTGCTCGCACGGCAGGCGGGCATGGACCGCGCCGTTCACGGAATCCAGGCACACGGCGTCAACGCCGGTGAGGAGCCCTACCCGACCATCCGCGAGATGGCCGCTGCCGACCTCGCCGAGATCCGGCGCGTGCAGGACGTCGGCCCGTACACCCTGTGGGGCTACTCGTTCGGCGCCCGGGTCGCCTTCGAGGCCGCATGGCAGCTGGAGCAGTCCGGCCAACTTGTGGACAACCTGCTGCTGCTCTGCCCCGGCAACCCGAAGGTGCACTACGCCAACACCCACCGCTACGGGCGTCAGGCGTCGTACGCCAACCCGGCCTACCTGACGATCCTGTTCTCCGTCTTCGCCGGGTGCGTCGCCGGGCCCCAGCTCGACCGGTGTCTGGCGGCGGCCTCCGACGAGGACAGCTTCGTCGCCTTCATCCACCAGCTGCTCCCCGCGCTGGACGAGCAGTTGATCCGCCGGATCACCCGCATCGTCGCGCGCACGTACGAGTTCCAGTACGACGGCCACGAACTGGCCGAACGACAGCTCCACGTACCGGTCACCGTCTTCAACGCCACTGGTGACGAAGGCTCGTTCATCGAATTCTGGTCCGGCTATCGCGCCGCACCTCCGACGGTGGTCAACCTCGACGCGGATCACTACAGCGCGCTCAGAGACGCCGGCGTCACCGAACTCGCCGCCGCCATCCACGTCAGTCTGGGCGCGTGAACCGCCCGGCGCCGGGGAGGCGCGCCCCGGCGCGGTTCACCCGCCGGCCAGCGCCACGGCGGATCGCTCCAGGGACCGCAACAGCCAGCAGACGTGGTCGGGTTCCAGGATCGCCGGCGGGGTCAGGCGGATCACCCTGCTGGCGTTGAGCGTGTACGAGGTCAGTACGCGCTCCCGGAGCATATGGGTCAGGAACAGCCCGGCCGGCGCTTCGGAGGTGAACTCGATTCCGATGAGCAGTCCGCGCCCGCGGACCTCCCGGACGAGGGTCGGACCGGCGGCGGCGAGCGCGTCGGTGACCTGCGGCAGAAGCCGGCCCCCGAGTGTCCTTGCCTGTTCCACCAGACGGTCCCGCCGCAGCACGTCGATCGTCGTGGCAGCGGCCACGGCCGCGAGGGGATTGCCGCCGTAGGTCGAGGAGTGGAGCAACGGGTCCTGGTTGAGCACTTCGTAGACCTCGGGCGTGGCCAAGGTCGCGGCGACCGGCACGACCCCGCCGCTGAGCACCTTGCCCGTGGTCAGCACGTCCGGGCGCACGTCTTCCTCGTCGCACCCCCACCAGGATCCGAGGCGGCCGAGTCCGGACTGGATCTCGTCCATGGCGAGCAGGGCGTGGAACTCGTCGCACAGCTCCCGCACGTGTCTGAGGTAGCCCGTGGGAGGAATGCGCACCCCGCCTTCGGCCTGTACCGGTTCCAGCAGCACGCAGGCCCGCGTCGCGTCGCTCGCCAGTGCGGCCTTCAGGGCCTCCGCGTCGCCGAACGGGACGAACTCCACGCCCGGCAGCAGGGGTTCGAGACCGGCGCGGTATCGCTTGTTGCCCGTGGCGCTGAGCGCCCCCAGCGTCTTTCCGTGGAAGCCGCCCTCGGCGGCGATCACTCGACGGCAGCCGTTGGCGCGGGCGAGCTTGATGGCCAACTCGACTGACTCGGTACCCGAGTTGATGAAGAAGGCGTACTGCAGGCCGGCGGGTGCCACCGAGGTCAGTGCCTGTGCCGCGGAGGCCACGTTGGGTTCGATCAGTGCACGCGTCGGCAGCGGATGTCTGCCCAACTGTGCCGCGACGGCGTCGACGACGTCCGGGTGGCGGTGCCCCAGAAGGAACACCCCGTACCCGCCGCAGTCGAGGTAGGCGGTGTCCTCCTCGTCGTACACCAGGGCACCGGCCGAACGCACCTCCAACGGCAGGCCGAGCAGGGAGGCGATCCGGGCGTGGCCGCGATTGACGTGATCACGGAGGTGGTCGAGCGCGACCGCCCGCGCTCGTCCCTTCTCCGCCGGGCTCACCGTGCCGCTCCCGCCGCGTTGCGAGGATGAAAGCCGCTGACATCCGCCCATCTGTACATGGAGGCACGCAACGTCTTCACCTGGTCGGGTAGTTCCTCCACATCGCTGGGGAACGGGCCGCGGTCGGCGACGTAGGGGCTCAGCTGCTCGGCGAAGGTTTTGATCATCCTCCGGGTCGGCGCCGGCACGGCCTTGAGGAACACCGGCACGATGAGCCGCTCGTACAGGTCCTCGTCGACGAAGCGGGTGGCGGGGACGGGGCGCCCCAGTGCCGCCGCGGCGGCCTGGATCTCGTCGGCGATGTGGCCCACTTGCAGGGCGCGCGATCCGGCCGTCAGCCACACCTCCGTCCGCTCGAACTCGTTCTCCAGGAGTTCGGCGATGCACTTCGCCACGACGTCCTGGGGAACGAAGTCGAGCAGCCGGGTGGGGTCCAGCGGGACGAGGGGAAGCTGGCCGCGCATCATCGCTCCCAACAGGTGGTGAAACCCCTGGTGCTTGGCGATGTGACCGGTTCGGGAGTCGCCGACGATGACCGAGGGCCGGACGACGACCGCCGACAGGCCACTGGCCCGCACGACCTCCTCGGCCTGCGCTTTGCTCCTGGCGTACGCCGGTGCAGCCGATTGGCCACCCGCGCCCACGGCGGAGAACGCGCTGCTGATGTACACCAGTCGCGCCTCGGCCTGCCGGGCGAGTTCGACGATCCGCTCGGTGCCCGCGACATTGGTTTCGACCAGATCGGACTTGCCGTCGAAGCTGGTGTCGGCCGCGGCATGCACCACCACATCGATCGTCGCGGAGAGTTCCTCGCATTCTCTACGGGACAGCCCCAGGCAGGGTTGTCTGATGTCTCCGCACACCGTCTTCACTCCGGGCGCGTTCAACGCGGTCACGTGGACGAGACAGGTGACGTCGTGCGTATCGAGGTACGGCAACAGCGCCCTTCCCACCACTCCGGTCGCGCCGGTGAGGAGAACGTTCAGCGACGACTTTTCCGGCCGCGGGTACGGTTTTCGGTTCCCCTCCTCGATCTGCCACATGGGTGTTGTGTCCTTCCATCGGGAATTCTCCACGCGAGAACGGGCATGCGGCGCGGGCCCGAGGCACTGAGAAGAGAGAGATACCCACGGTTCACTTCCGGCCGCGGAGGCGGCCGGAACACGATCGGACGTAGCGCAGCGTTACTTCAGGAACCGAGGAACATGCTATGGAGGTGCCGCACAGGCCACCACCGGAGAAGCCACCCGACGCGAGCGCCACACGGAATGTGCGCACCTGGCACACCGATATCCCGGAGCAGTTCTTTCCCTTCGTCCCGCCTTCCGCGGGTCGTCCGCCGGATGGCGCAAGACCGCAGCTCCCGGCAGGCGTACGCCCCTCTTCGGGTCCTAGCATGACGGCATGGCAACGTGTGGCGCCGTTCCCCGCGACGATGGGGAGTGCCGCCGCCTCCGACAGGAAAGAAACCGTCCCATCGACCGCAATTCCCACGGGAACGCCGCGCCCGGTTTGCGTTGATCTCCCCGACTCGCGCCAGGCCGCCGAAGATCATGCCTTCTCTTATCCGTGGCTCGGAAAGTTTGGGGGTGCAGTGCGCGAGGTCCGCGTTGCTCTTCACATTCCCGGTGGACAGCCGAGGAAGGTATTCGACTCACTCTCGGATTTCGCCAGCTTCCCACGGCATTCCGACGTCGTGCACTCCGTCTCCCTTGCGGACGGCCCCGACCACGACCGGATCTCCACATGGGAAGTCGACTTCGCCGGCGGGATTCTCAAGTGGCGGGAGCGGGACCGCCTGGACAAGCCGCGCCTGCGGATCGACTTCGAACTCATCGACGGCGACCTGCACGCCCTTTCCGGTGGCTGGTCGATCGCGCAGCTCCCGGAGGGGAGCACGGTCCGGTTCGGCGCCCGCTTCGATCTCGGGGTACCCGGTATGGCGGATCTTCTGGAACCCGTCGCCGGCCGGGCCATGACGGACACCGTGACCAAGATGCTGCACGGGGTCTTCGGCCCGGACGCCGAGGTCATCGAGTGCCAGGACCGGTCCGTGGCACCTTTGGAGGACTGCGGTGACCAGCCCTGAACGCACGGCCGTGGGCTCGGACGCCCAATGGCAGGTCGAGGTGGCCGACAGTGTCTCCGAGATCCCCGAGGATGTCTGGCGGAACCTCGCGCCTCCCGACGACCCGCTCTACGAATACGCGTTGTTCCAGGCCATGGAGCGGACCGGAATCGGCCCGGATGCCTATCGATACCTCGTACTCCGACAAGGACAGCGCGTAGGGGCCGTGTTGCCCACCTGCGTCTTCCGCGCACTGGCTCTCGAAGACGCATTGGGGAACCAGGGTCGAAAGGCGTTGCGGCCGCTGCACCGCATCATGGGAAGACCGCTGCGCGTGGGGATGTTGGTGTGTGGAAACCTCCTGGGAGAAGGGAGGGTCCTGCGTGAGCCCGGACTCCATGCGGAGGCCCCGCATCTGCTGGTGAAGGCGGTGCAACAACTGGCTGCTGCGGCGGGCACCCGGTGGACCGTGCTCAAGGACTTCCCGCAGACGGACATGGAGTGGCTGGGACCGGCCCTGGACAGCGCGGGTTTCTTTCGCGCGCCGGGAATGCCCGATGCTCGGATCACTCTGCACGCCAAGACCTTCGAAGAATTCGTCTCGTCCCTGTCGAGGAACGGGCGGAGCACCGCCCGGCGCAATCTGGCGAGGTTTTCCGAGCACGACGACGCGACCTTCGAGGTGCGTGAGCGCTTCGATGATCTCGTACCGGCCATGATGCCGCTCTACGAAGCGGTACTCGACCGTGCGGAGAGCCGGCTGGACGTCTGGACACCGGAATTCATGACCCTGCTCTCCACCGACCCGAGGATCTCGGCCAAGGCGATCACCTGCTGGCAGGGGAACCGCCTGGTGGGGTTCCTCATCTGCCTCTTCGGGGAGAAGAACTCGGTCGCGTTCCGTATCGGCATCGATTACACCTGCTCGCGTGAACTGCGGCTCTACCAGGTCACCTACTACCGCGGCATCGAGGAAGCCATCCGCTCGGGGATGACCGAGATCAACCTGACACAGACCGCCTACGAGTCGAAACGCAGGATGGGGTGCCACCTCGTCCCCCTCGAACATGCCGTGACGCACAGCAACCGGGTGTGCAGAGCGATTCTCAAGCGGGTGTTCCCGATGGCGCTCAACCGGTCCGGAGAGCAGCCATGAGCCGGCGGGCCTGGGGCGGGGCTGGGGTCAATCCCTTTGCGCCGCTGTGCCGTATGGAGGGTTGATGGAGATTCGCGGCTGAAGAAAGGGGGCCGTCATGGGCATCTTCGCCACCCTCACTCCCGCACTGGGCCGTAGCCATCGTGACCGCACGGGCAGGGGCAGGCATCGGGACCGTGACGACCGAGACCGTGACCGTCGTCGGCGGCACGGTCGCGACCACGGCCGCCACGGTGACCGTGATCACGACCGGGACCGTGAAGGGAGGTACTGAGCGCTCGTCATGCTCCACAGCGGCCGGGCGCCCTGCCCGGCCGCGCGAGTCGGTGAGACGACATGAGCCGCACCCGGCCGAGCCCTCGTCCCCGCGGTGACGCCCGGAGCGAAGGCGCGGACGGGGAGAGCACGCCTGGTGCGGCGGCGAGGGGTTGGCGGTGGATGGCCAGGCAGTTGCTGCCCGGCTCCGGCCCGTCAGAGGGCATGGAGGCAGTCGTCGAGGCCGCTCCGCCGGTGGCACTGGGTGAGGTGTTCCGGCGCTTTTGGCCGTACACGCGCGGCGGTCGCCGTTGGTTCGTGGGGATCCTGGCCTTCGTCGTGCTGGGGCCTGTCGTCGACGCCGCCGAGATCTGGCTGTTCAAGATCGTCATCGACGACCTGCTGATCCCCCGCAACCTGCACCTCCTCGTGCCGATCGCCCTCGCCTACCTGGGCTTCACCCTCCTGGCCGGGGCTCTCGCCTTCGCGGACGAC
Source organism: Streptomyces yunnanensis (assembly GCF_029011865.1). Taxonomy (NCBI): domain Bacteria; kingdom Bacillati; phylum Actinomycetota; class Actinomycetes; order Kitasatosporales; family Streptomycetaceae; genus Streptomyces; species Streptomyces yunnanensis. The sequence continues at coordinate 9,594,877 of NZ_CP095749.1, read as the reverse complement.
ATGACCTCCACCTGGGTCAGCGAGCGGTTCCTGCTGGCGCTGCGGTCGGATCTGTTCCGCCATGTCGAGGGGCTGTCACTCGGGTTCTTCGAGCGGCGACGGCTCGGCGACGTGCTCTCCAGGGTGACCGGTGACGTCGACGCGGTCGAGACCTTCCTCCTCTCCGGAATCGTGAACGCCCTCGCGCAGGTCGTCCGACTGGGGGTCTTCCTCGGTGTGCTGTTCTTCCTGAGCTGGGACCTGACGCTGCTCGCCCTCGTCATCGCCCCGATGTTCTGGTTCACCGCCCGACGCTTCTCCCGACGGATCAGGGCCGCGGCGCGGGAACGGCGGCGGCGCAGCGGTTCGCTCAGCGCGGTGACCGAGGAGGCGCTGGGCAATATCGCCCTCGTGCAGGCGTACAACCGGCAGCGCTGGGAGCACGGCCGCTTCGAACGCGAGAGCCTCGGCCGGTTCCGGGCCGCCATGGCGTCCGCCCGCATCGACGCCGTGTACGACACCGTCGTCGACGTCATCGAGCTGGTCGGCGCGCTGCTGGTGATGGGCCTGGGGACCTGGGAACTGATGCGGGGTCGCCTCACCCTGGGCGGCCTGATGGTCTTCCTCACGCTGCTGAGCCGGCTCTACGGCCCCATCCGCGGCATATCCGGCCTCAGCAACACCTTCTACTCGGCGTCCGCCGCGGCAGAGCGGATCGTCGAACTGCTCGATCAGCGACCGCAGGTCGTCCAGGCCGCGGCTCCCCCAAGACTCGGTCGCAGCCGCGGTGAGATCGAGTTCGACGACGTCTCCTTCCGCTACCCGGGGACGGCCCGGCCGGCCCTTTCGGGAGTCTCGTTCCGCGTGGCACCCGGCGAGACCCTGGCACTGGTAGGCGCCAGCGGTGCCGGAAAGTCGACCGCCGCCAAGCTGCTGCTGCGCTTCTACGACCCGGACCACGGAACCATTCGCCTCGACGGGCACGACCTTCGCGATCTGAGCCTGGACGACCTCCGGGACAACCTCGCCGTACTGCTCCAGGAAACCCTGGTCTTCCACGGCACGGTGCGCGACAACATCGCCTACGGCCGGCCCGACGTGAGCGACGCGGAGATCGTCGCGGCGGCCCGTGCCGCAGACGCACACGGCTTCATCAGCCAACTCCCCGACGGCTACCGCACCGTGGTCGGTCAACGTGGTCGGCTGCTCTCCGGCGGGCAGCGGCAGCGCCTGGTCATCGCCCGCGCCATGGTCCGCGACGCGCCCGTCCTCATCCTCGACGAGCCGACCACCGGCCTCGACGCGGAATCCTGCCGGCGCATCCTGCGGCCCTTGCGTCTGTTGATGCGCGGACGCACGACGATTCTGGTGTCCCACAACCTGCTCACCGTCCGCGACGCCACCCGGATCGTGCTCTTGGAGCAGGGGCGTGTCACCGCCCGCGGGACGCATCCTCAACTGCTCGCGCACAGTGCGGCGTATGCACGGCTCTACCGGCTGCACGGGACCGGCGACCGACCACGGGCCGAGGCGCCACCATGAGCCCCGCCACAACTCCCTTGCCACGACTGGTCGTTGCCGGTACGGCGATGACTCCGGTCCCTCCGCCCGAGCCCGAACTGGCCTGTGGCGGGCTGCTCGTCGCCGCCGCGGGGCTCGCGCGGCGGAAGCCGATGTCCGCATGGCTACTGGGGACGCTGGTCAGCGGCGGCATGATCCTGGGCTTCGCGCTGTCCCGCACGGTGGGGCTGCCGCATTACCAGGAGAGGAAGGTTGGGAACCCCCTTACGGGGTCCTGGCCCTCGTCACCGAGGTGGCGTTCATCGTCGCCTTCGGCGCCTGGCGGGGCGGGCCGAGGGGGCGGCCTCCCGCCACTCCGGTCACCCGCTCCGACTCGTCCGTGCACACGGCGTAGCCCAGACAGTTCCGCGCCCTCCCCACCGGGCGATCACGGCTCCTGGCGGGGGTGGCAGGGAGGGAGAATGGATGCGTGGTCTTCCGTCGCCGCCAGGCAATCCCGCGGCCGGGACGGACCGTACCGAAGGGTATGCAGTGGTTGCAGCTCCCGGTCGGACGTATCTCGGACGAGGCGCTGCTGGCTGGCCTGGCCACCGGTGACCCGGAGCTCGCCGTCACCTTCGTACGGCGTTTCCAACACACGGTTTTCGGTGTGGCCCTCGCGGTCACCCGTGATCCGCAGCTCGCCGAGGACATCGCCCAGCAGACGTTCGAGCGCGCGTGGCGGCACGCCCAGGTCTACGACTCCCGTCGGGGTTCGGTGACCGCCTGGCTGACGACCATCGCACACAACCTCGCCATCGACGCCGTCCGGTCGCGCCGACCGGCGCCGGTGGCCCCCGAGGATCTCGACGCGCTCCTGGACGCGGTGACCGACACCCCCGAGCAGCAGGCGCTCGCGCACGAGGCGTCGGCCACCCTGCGGGCCGCGGTGGCACAGCTGCCCGGCGGACAGCGCCGCGCCCTGGTCATGGCGGGCCTCTACGGGATGACCGCCCAGCAGATCGCCGACTGGGAGCACATCCCCCTGGGCACCGCCAAGACCCGGATCAGAACCGCGATGGGCAAACTGCGGGCCACACTCACCTCGCCGGACCCCACACGCCCCTCCCCCGCACTCCCGACATCCATGAACCCGCATCCCACGTCTCCGAAGCGAGGCGGCCATGACTGAGGACCTGTCCTGCGAACAGCTGCGCCAGGCCGGCGCCGAGCTGGCCCTGGGCGTGCTCTCGGGCCGGGAACGGGCCGAGGCGACGGCCCATCTTGACCGCTGCGCGGAATGCCGGGAGTACGTCGGGCAGCTGGCCCTCGTCGGCGACGGGCTGCTCGGTCTGCTGCCCGGAAGCGAGCCGCCGGCCGGCTTCGAGGCCCGGGTGGCGCGGCGGCTGGCCCAGGCCGGGGCGGCGCGGGACGGACGCGAGAGTGCGCGCAGCCTCCGGGCCAGGCGCGCAGGGTTCCGCAGGGGCATACGGGTCAGGGTCGCCTCCGCCGTGGCCGTACTCGCCCTCGGCTTCGGGTTCGGCGGCTGGGCACTGGGCAGCGCCATCGAAGACGTCGTGGCCGGCTCCGCCCAGTCCACCCAAACCGTGCCGGGGGTGCTGCATGCGCAGCTGACCGGAACCGGTGCGGGGCACGGGCAGACGGCCGGTCACGTCTACGCCCATCCCGGATCACCGGGCTGGATCTTCATGTCCGTCGATCTCGCCGACGCCGGAAACCCGTACAGCGGGACGGTCACGTGCCTGCTGGAGCGTACCGATGGCTCGACCGTCCGACTCGGCAACTTCCGCCTGCAGGAGGGGGACGGCTACTGGGGCGGTCCGGCCTCCTTGAACGCCGCCACGCTGTCCCACATCCGCCTGACCTCGGCCGACGGTCACGACCTGGCAACCGCGCACTTCGGCCCACGGTGACCTGCCCAGACACATCGGCCCTCGAACGCCCTGGCTCCCGTCACCCGCGTGTCTGGAGTGCGCCTGCCTGGCCTGCGCCCGCCTGGAGCGCGGACGACAGGAGTGCGGACGACAGGAGCCAGGTGGCACGCCTGGGAATCCGGTTAGGCGCCCGCTGCCGTGACGACGGCGTCCGTGGCGAAGCCGAGCAGCAGGCCGAGAAGGATGCACCAGGTCGTGAGGATCTTCTGTCCGCTCCTGCGGGCCACCGCCAGCAGTTCGATGACGACGTAGAGGATCGAACCCGCGGCCAGGCCGAGGAAGGCGATCGAGAGGGTGTCGTTGACCAGGTGCTGGCCGACGATGGTCCCCAGGAAGGTGGGACCGCCGCCGATCAGACCGAGCCCGAGCAGCGTGAGCCAGGAAGGCCGTTCGCCTTCGGCGGCCAGCGGCGCGACGATGCCGAAGCCCTCGGTGGCGTTGTGCAGTCCGAACCCGATGATCAGCAGGACGGCGAGGGAGAGTTCGCCCTGGGCGGCGGAGTTCCCGATGGCCAGCCCCTCGGCGAAGTTGTGCAGGCCGATACCAGTGGCGATCATCAGCGCGAGCGAGCCCGCCTGGCTGCGGTTCTTCCGGGGCAGCTCGGTGGTCACCGCGCCCGGGTCCGCCGACTGTGCGGTGGCGGCCCGGCGGCGGCCGAGCCAACTGTCGTAGTGCACGAGGCCGGCCAGTCCGATCGTCAGGCCCACGGCCAGCGTGCCGCCTCCGGTCGCGACCGTCTCCCAGTCGTGTTTGCCCAGCGCGGCGTCGATGGGGTCCCAGGCATGGGTCAGAACGTCCCAGACAAGGAAGGTCAGGATGCCGATGGCCATCGCGTTCAGCCCTGCCTTGAGGCGGGGTGTGGGAGTACGCAGGCGGCCGAGGGGAAGTCCGAGATAGATGGTGAAACCTGCGATAGCTCCCAGAAGGGCGATATGCGCGCTGGACATGGGGTCTCCGCTCTGACGTGCACGGGGGAAGCGCACAGAACGTAAGGCAGGCAAGCCTTGCCTAACAAGCCAGGGAGCCGGACTTCAAGAAAGCTTGGGAAACCCATTACGGAGGTATCGCGTGTCTGTTTGAACCTGGTGGGCCGCGACTTGACTCCGGTGGCCGGGCACGGCGAGCGTGCGACACGGCCCAGCAGGTGCGGGTGAGCACTCCAGGCAACGCCCCAGGCGATGCGAAACCACGCTCGGTGCATTTCGGCACGGCGCCCCCGGAGGGCATGGCCGTCCCGTCGGCGAACGTTTCAGCGGGCGCAAGACCCCCATCGCGTAGAGGAGATAGGGGAGCAGAGGAGAGGAGACGGGAGAGAGGAGATGGGGGTCCGGCCAGCAGTGGGCACCGGGTCGATACGATCGCCCCGTGCGTAAGGACATCCCACTCGACCTCGTCGTGGTTGCACCCGATCCCGCCTGGGCGCGCCGGGCCGAGGGCCTCGCGGACGAGCTCTATGTGTCGCTTCAGCCCCTCGCGGTCCACGTCGAACACATCGGCAGCACGGCGGTGCCCGGCATGGCGGCCAAACCCGTCCTCGATCTCCAGGTCAGTGTCCACGACCTGGAGGAGGTGGAGGGCACGTTCGACGAAGCGCTTGCCGGCCACGGCTTCGTACGCGCTCCCTACCGGCAGGACCACGTTCCCGCGGGCAGTGACGACGATCCGGCGCGGTGGACGAAGCGGCTGTGGACCCGGCGCGGTTCCCGGGAACCGGACGTCAACCTCCATGTCCGTGTGGTCGGTTCCCCCAACGAGCGGCTGGCCCTCCTCTTCCGTGACTGGTTGCGCGCCCATCCCGAGGCGGTGCCGGCCTACGCCCGTTTCAAGCAGCTGCTGGCCGAGGCCGTTGCGGACCTCGCGACCTACGCCGACGTCAAGGACCCGGTGGTCGATCTCGTGGTCACCGTCGCAGAGCCCTGGGCCCGGGCGACGGGGTGGCAGGCTTTGACCACCATGACGGTCCGGCCCGCCGCACGCCGCTCCTGACCGCATGGCACCGCGCGGTCCTGCGCGCCGACGCGCCGGCGGTGCCGCCTCCTGACGTACTCGTTCGGGTTGACCTACTCGTCCGGGTGGATTTCAGGCGGAGGGTCCGGGGCCGGCCTGCGTGGGGGAGGCGGCCGGCGCGGGCTCGCCGGCCGGGTGGACGGGCTCGGCGCGCCCGGTGGCCGGGCTGCCGGGCGCGGCATGGATGGTGCGCGGCTCCGGTTCCGGCGGGGTCGGGGGGCCGGGCTGCTGGGGGGCGGTCGAGGCGCCGTCCTCCTTCATCGCCTTGGCCTCGCTCTTGAGGATCCGCAGTGACTTGCCCAGTGCGCGGGCGCTGTCCGGCAGTTTCTTGGAGCCGAAGAGGACGATCACCACGATTGCCACGATCAGCAGGTGCCATGGCTCCAGTCCGTTGCGCAGCATCGCCGCCGCCTCTCTCGCTCGTCGGAGTCATCGGCCGGCGGGCCGGACTCCGCATTTCACTTGCTATATTGCGCAACTGTACAACCCTGGTCGAGGGTGAGCCCTCTTCCCTGCAAGAACCGCACGGACAAGGGCGCACACGTGACACGCAGCCTCGAAGAGCGAACCAGGCCCCGCGCTGACGGGCCCGGCCGGAGGCGGCGGCGCAGCGACGAGCCCGGGCGGGGGCGGCGCCGCCGCAAGCGCAGCAAACTGCGGTTAGCCGCCGCGTTCACGCTCTCCGTCCTCGTCCTGCTCGTCGTCGGGGCCGGGTGCGTCTACCTCCAGCTGAACGGGAACATCACCACCTTCGGCGCGGACGGGGTGAGCGACAACCGGCCCGCCGCGGGCGCCGGCGGCAGCAATGTGCTGGTCATCGGCTCCGACTCGCGGGCGGGCGGCAACAGCAGGCTCGGTGGCGGGGAGGGCGACGTGGGGCGCTCCGACACCGCGTTCCTGCTGCATGTCTACGGCGACAGCCAGCACGCGGTCGCCGTGTCCCTCCCCCGCGACACCCTGGTCGACATCCCGCCCTGCAAGCTGCCGGGCGGGACGTGGACCCAGCCGCAGCACAACGTCATGTTCAATGCCGCGTTCACCATCGGGCAGACGGCGAAGGGCAATCCCGCCTGTACGCAGAACACGGTCGAGAGGCTGACCGGGCTGCGCGTGGACCACACCGTGGTCGTCGACTTCGAGGGTTTTTCGAGGATGACCTCCGCCGTCGGCGGTGTGCCCGTGTGCCTGCCCAAGGACATCCGTCAGGGCGATCTCAACCCCAACCGCGCCGCGCCGGGGAAGGTCATCTTCCCCAAGGGACCGCAGACGGTCTCGGGGCAGCGGGCCCTGGACTACGTGCGCATCCGACACGGCATCGGCGACGGCTCGGACATGGGGCGGATCAAGCGCCAGCAGGCGTTCGTCTCCAGCCTCATCAAGAAGATCAAGTCGCAGGGCGTGAACCCCTCGACGCTGCTGCCGCTGGCGAACGCCGCCGCCGAGTCGATGACCGTCGACCCGGGACTGGGCACCGCGAACAAACTGATCTCGTTCGCGATGTCGCTGAAGGACATCGACCTGCACAACACCAAGTTCGTCACCATGCCCTGGCGCTACCAGGGCGCACGGGTCGCCATCGTGCACCCGGACGCGGACGCCCTGTGGGCGGCGCTCAGGGCGGACCGCACCATCGACGGCCAGGACGCCAGCGGCAGGTCCCGCCACGGGAAGAGCTCGGCCCGGTCGGCAAGCACCGGTGCCCCGGTGTCCGGAGCGGGCATCAGCGTCGTGGTCTACAACGGCACCCGGGTCGCGGGGCTGGCCGCGAGCGCCGCCGACGAGCTGAAGACCGCGGGCTTCACCGTCACCGGCACCGCCACCGCCCCGTCCCAGGACCACGCCACCACGGTGATCGCCTACGGGCCCGGGCGGGACAGTCAGGCCCGCACGCTCGCACGTCTCTTCCCGGGCGCCGACGTCCAGCAGGCCACCGCCTCCGGCGCCCCCGGCATCAGCGTCACCCTCGGCCAGTCGTACGCGAACGACCCGCACGCCGGCGCGTCCGACGCCTCCGGCCACGTGCCCTCGGCGGTGTCGGACAAGGTCCGCTCCGCCGACGACAACCCCTGTTCCAACCTCTCGTACGGGTGAGCTGCGAGCGTCGCCGTGCAGAGGTGTCACAGCGAGGAACGCGATCCGAACGACGAGGGTGGGATTTGACACTGAGTCAACTTGACTTTGTATCAGTAGATTTGACGAGGTCGCAGGAGTACGGCGGCCACATCGAGGGAGGGGAAGGTCTTCTGTAGTGCGTGCGAGACTACGGGACCGCTTGCGGTACTGGTTCGACGGCACGATGGACCGGGGGACGCCGGCCCTGATCGGCTGGCTGGGCCTGGCCTCGGTCGCGCTGATCGCCGTGGTGACCGTGTTGGTGGTGGTCTTCACCGACTCGGACACCGAGAAGAACGGCGGCTGGCCGGGCGTGGCCTGGATGAGCCTGCTGCGTACCCTCGATCCCGGCACGATGGGCGGCGACACCGGTGGGCCGGTGTTCCTGGGCCTGATGCTGACGGTGACGATCGGCGGGATCTTCATCGTCAGCGCCCTCATCGGTGTGCTGACCACCGGCCTCGAAACCAGGATCCAGGAGTTACGCAAAGGCAAGTCACGGCTGATCGAGCACGGGCACACCATCGTGCTCGGCTGGTCGGAACAGGTCTTCACGGTCATCGCGGAGCTGGTGGAGGCCAACCAGAGCCAACGGCGCTCCTGTGTGGTGATCCTCGCCGACCGTGACAAGTTCGCGATGGAGGACGAGATCCGCCGACGGATCCCGGAGACCGGTCGCACGCGGGTGATCTGCCGCTCCGGAAGTCCCCTCCAGCGTGCCGACCTGGAACTGGTGAGCCTGGACGCGGCCAAGTCCATCATGGTGCTGCCGCCGGTCGGGGACGACAGCGACACCGACGTCATCAAGGTGCTGCTGCTCCTCAACAGCCGCCGATGGAAGGGGGCCCGCCCGAACATCGTGGCGGCCGTGCAGAACTCCCCGAACCTGGCGGCGGCCCGACTGGCCGCGGGCGACGACGCGCTGGTGATCGACGCCGACGACATCGCCGTCCGCCTCATCGTGCAGTCGCACCGGCAGTCCGGCCTGTCCACCGTCTTCGACGAACTGCTCAGCTTCGTCGGCAACGAGTTCTATCCGTACGCCGCGACCGCGCTGGCCGGCGCCACCTACGGGCAAGCCCTCAACCGCTTCGACCTCGGCATTCCGGTCGGCCTGCGCAGAGCCGACGGCGAGACCCTCATCAACCCCCCGATGGGCACCGTCATCGGCCGCGACGACCAGGTGCTCGTGGTCGCCGAGGACGACATCCTCATCCGGCTGGCGGACACCCGCCCGGACATCGTCGTGCCGGCGATCGCCCCGCCCGCCGACCGGCCGCCGGTCTCCGACCGCACCCTTGTCATCGGTTGGAACTCCCGGGGCGCCAAAATCATCAGGTTGCTCGACCGCCTGGTGGAGCCCGGTTCACTGATCGACATCGCGGCCTCGCGGCGCCCCGCCGACGACTTCCGGGACCAGCTGGAGAACCTCACGGTGGGATACAAGCTCTGCGAGCCGACCCTCCGGCCGTCCCTGGAGTCCCTGGGGCTGGACCACTACCGCCACATCATCGTCCTCACCGACGACGACATCGCCCCCGAACGCTCCGACGACCGCACCCTGGTGACCCTGCTCCACCTGCGCGACATCGCCCTCCGGTCCACCCATCCGTACTCGATCGTCACCGAGATGAACAGCGACGCCAACCGCGAGATCGCCCAGGTCACCAAGGCGGACGACTTCATCGTCAGCACCAAGATCATCAGCCTTCTGCTGACCCAGCTCACCGAGGACCGCGACCTGCACGCCGTGTTCACCGACCTCTTCGACCCGGAAGGTTCGGAGATCTACCTCAAGTCGGCCACCAGCTATCTCACCCCGGGCACCACGGCGAACTTCGCGACCGTCATCGAGGCCGCCCGGCAGCGCGGAGAGACCGCCATCGGCTACCGGCTCGCCCGGCACAGCGACGAACCACCGACCTACGGGGTCGTCCTCAACCCCTCCAAGACCGCACCGCTGTCACTCGGCGAGGGCGACACCATCGTGGTGCTCGCCGAGGACGGCCGGGTGACGGCGAACGTCCCCGGCCCGAGGGGCACGTACAACAAGGCGACACCGAGGCGGCCACGGCCGTAGACCGGGCCTGGAAGCCTTCGGGGCCCGCGCCATGATTTCATTGGTTGCGCAACTGACGAAATATTGGCGCGGGCGGACGTTCGACGGCGGTCGGGCGCCCGGACGGCGACGGATGCGGGGAGTGCTGCATGTTCGGCGATCTGAGCTTCGTGAAACTGGCCGTGATCGCAGTCGTCGCCGTAGCCCTCTTCGGCCCGGACAAACTGCCGGAGTTCATCCAGAAGACAGCGGATCTCCTGCGCAAGGTGCGGGCGGCGTCCGACAGTGCCAAGCAGGAGATCCGCTCCGAACTGGGGCCGCAGTTCAAGGACTTCGAGTTCGAAGACCTCCACCCGAAGACATTCGTGCGCAAGCATCTCCTGGAGGGCGACGCCCTGCCTCTGGAGGAGATCCGCAACGCCCTGGACCCGAGGGCCGAGTTGGCCGCGGTCGTGGAAGCGGTCCGCCGCCCGGCGGATGCCACCGCGGCACCTGAAGCAGCGCCGCCCCGAGTGAACTTGACGAAGGACGCACAAGGCACACCGCCCAGGCACCCACCCATGGACATCGACGCGACGTAGCCTCCCGCTGCGCCGCCCACCGGGTTCAGAGCGCCGGTGCGGTGGGGTCGCACAGGTAGCCGTCCGGCGTCGTGGTGATGATGGCTCCGTAGCGGGTTCCGAGCTTCTGCCGCAGGGCGGTGACGTGCCTGGCGAGGGTCTGCCGGGCATATGGGGCGGACTGTTGCCAGACGAGTTCCATCAGCCGGTCGTGGCTGAAGAACCGCTGCGGGTGGGCGATGAAGTGAGCGAGGAGTTCGAACTCCATACCGGTCAACCGGATCCGCCGTCCGTCGACGGAGACACAGCGGCAGCCCAGGTCGACCACGAGGTCCTGCACGGTGTGGACGGGTGCCTGGGGCGTGTCGGTGCGGTCGCAGTGGGCTGCCTCGTGTTGGTCCAGGTGCCAGTGCAGGCTGCTGACGGCGGGCTCCAGCCACACCAGCGAGAGGAGCTGGGTCAGGGCGGCGGTGACCGGCCCGTGGGTGGCGAAGGCGGCCTCCAGATGAGTCGTGTCGGCCGTGCCGCTCCGGCCGGCCAGGTCGGTCAGCTGGATGTCCGGACCGGTGAACGCCTGGGCGAGCCGGGCCCGGACGCGTGGCGCGGCCGGGGTGTCGCACTGCACGTGCGCGACACCGCGCCGGGTACCGTCTCCGGTGGTGTTCGGGGAGACTGCGGCGAGCCTCTCGACGGAGTTGAGCAGCAGGTTGGTGGGGAAGGACATCTTGGCTTCTCCTTTGTGCCGAGGGCGCTGGGTCGACGGGGTCAGGACGTCCGGCGCCAGACTGCTTCGATGTGGCGCCGGCCGTCGGGGCCGGTCATCGTGTGCCAGTGGGCGCGCAGGTGGTGTCGGCGCCGGGCGCCGGTACCCGTCGAGGGGCCGTCCCCTCGGCGGAGAGGCCCTGCAGGACGGTGTTGTCGAGGGCGCCGTCGGTGATCCGCCGGGAGGCTCGGGCCAGCACGGCGAACGCGGCTGTGAGGGCCGCGCGGTGCTCGGGGCGGCGGATGGCGAGGGTGGTGAGGACGGACATGGGGACACCTCCGTGGGGCCACGCGTGCTGAAGCCGTGGGCACGGCCGGGCAGCGGTGAACGGGTGTGGTCGGGAATGCCGCGGGCCGGTGCGGCGGCGAGCCCGCAGGGTGCCCCGGGCGGCGGCGGTGAGGTGACCGCCGCCCGGGGACGTCAGTGGGCGACGGCGAGCTGCACGATGCGGACGATCACGAGGATCATGGCGGCCAGCAGGTAGGTGCGGCGCCCGCGTCGTTGTCGCCGACCATGACGATCAGGCCGGGGCCGACGATCGCGAGCAGCGTCTTGAGTTTGGCGGACAGTCCCGTTCGTGGGGCGTTGTCGTCCAGCTTGATGGTGCCGAGCGCGCCACGGATGTCGCCGACGTGGGCGTCGTCGAGCACGGCGGTGCGGGGTGCCGGAACGGGTGGGGTGGTGGTGCTGGTGGTGGTCAGGTCGGTCATGACAGCCTCCCGGCCCCCCGTCCGGGGGAGGATTGGGGCACGCAGCAGCGATCCCCCCTGCGAGCGGGCAGCACGAGAACCCGAGGCGGCGTGGTGCCGCACGGGTGACGTACGAGGTCTGTGATGCGCGGACGCGCAGGGGAGGTGGTTACCGCGTACCGGAGGTCAACGAGGACAGGTGGGTACGGGGCCGACTGTGGCCCGGACTACTGCAATGGTCATCCATGTCTCTCGCCTCCTCCCGGCTGGGGCGCCCGAGCGCCGTGACGGACCGGCAAGGAGCGGACCGGACCGCATGCGGCCGGCTCACCCCAACTCGTCAGAGCTTTGGCACTCCACGGCGTAACCCCCTTGGCGGGGTAGCCACTTGGGGTCACCCCTTAGGCCGGGGAGACCTGTCCTGACCCTGGGCGTCTCTCGACGTCGTGGGGTCAGTGGCCTGTGTCCGTGAAGACGCCTCACCGAACGAGGTGCCCTTCGTAAACCTCTACGAGTGTGCACTCTACTTGCATATCGACGCAACTACTTGGCGCAACCTTGCCCGGGTCCCGGAGACCGCAACGGAAACCACGCAACCACCCCTTCCATATTTGCACATTGATGCAATAACGGGCACACTTCTCGCGTTCAGGCCCCTCCCTCACGGACGGGCCCCAGGGCCCCAGGGCCCGAGCAACCGGCGCCGAAGGGAGGCAGCCATGGGCGACGACCCACCCAGTCCGCGCTGCCTCGCCGGCAACCGCTGACGCCCCATCACGCCCAGGACCGCCCCGCCTCCCGACCCTCGCCCGGTGCCGCCCGGCGGCAGCGCCGCGCCGGCCTCGCGCGACGTGGCGCGGGCGTTGCGCGCCCGCCTGGCCCGTCCCCCTACCGGGGCGCATTTCCCTCACTCGCGCCGCCGGCGTGCCCGCCCGGGGCGCCGTGCGAGAGCATCGATGTCCACCGTGCGGTCGGAGGTTGCTGTCATGTCGTCGTTCCGGACCAGTCCGGCCGTCTCGCGGAAGTCGCTGCCGTCGCGGCTGGCAGGCCGGATGTCCCGTATGACCTGGGTCGACATCGCGGTGGCGGCCGCGGTGCTGGTCCTGCTGTACATGACCGTGCGGGTGGGCCAGGGCACCACCGTCCGCTTCTCCACCAGCCAGTCCGCCAAGATCGACACCGACCCCTGGCAACTGCCCTACTACGCTGCGCGCAGTCTGCTGCGGATGTTCGTCGCGCTCGCGCTCTCCACCGTCTTCACCTTCGTCTACGCCCTGGCAGCAGCCCGCAGCAGGCGCCTGGAACGGATCCTGATCCCGGCCCTGGACATCCTCCAGTCCGTGCCGGTGCTCGGCTTCCTCACCGTGGCGGTGGCCGGGTTCGTCGCCCTGTTCCCCGGCTCGATGGTGGGTCTGGAGTGTGCGTCGATCTTCGCGATCTTCACCTCGCAGGCGTGGAACATGACCTTCGGGTTCTACCACTCGCTGACCTCGCTCCCCCGCGAACTGGACGAGCTTTCCCGCTCGTTCCGCTTCACGCGGTGGATGCGCTTCTGGAAGGTCGAGCTGCCGGCCGGGGCCATCGGGCTGGTGTGGAACGGGATGATGAGCTTCGGCGGCGGCTGGTTCTTCCTCGTCGCCTCCGAGGCCATCAGCGTCGGCAACAAGAACTTCGCGCTCCCCGGCATCGGCTCCTACGCGGGCGCGGCCATCATCGACGGCGACCTCGGGAAAATCGGCTGGGCCATCTTGGCCATGACCGTGATGGTCGTCGGGGTCAACTTCTTCTTCTGGCGACCGCTCACCGCCTGGATCGAGAAGTTCAAGTACGAGCAGTCCGAGGCCAGCGAGATCCAGCGCAGCGTCATCCTGGACTTCCTGCGCCGCTCTCACTGGCCCCACCTGCTCGGACGCCTGCTGCGCCCGCTCGGGCGCGGCCTGGCCCGGGCGGGGCGGATCTTCGGCATCGACGACCGGCCCCTGACCGTTTCCCCGCGCCACCGGCGTACCGGCGACATCGCGTTCGCCGTCGTCGCGGGCGGCCTGATCCTGTGGGGGTTGGCCGACCTCCTGGGCTATCTCCGCGATCGGAGCGGGCTGGGGGTCTTCGGGGAACCGTTGCTGCTGGGCCTGGCGACCCTGGCCAGGGTGATCGTGGTCGTGGTGGGGGCCACCCTCGTCTGGGTGCCCATCGGTGTGCACATCGGCTTCTCCCCGAGACTGACCCGCATCGCCCAGCCCCTGGTGCAGGTCCTGGCGAGCTTCCCGGCCAACTTCCTCTTCCCGCTCGCCGTGTGGTTCTTCCTCAGGACCGGGCTCTCGCTCGATGTGGGCGGTGTGCTGCTGATGGCCCTGGGCGCTCAGTGGTACATCCTCTTCAACACCATCGCGGGAGCCATGTCCATCCCCACCGACCTCCGCGAGGCCATGGACGACCTGGGCGTCCGCGGTTGGCAGCGGTGGCGACGGCTGATCCTGCCCGGGATCTTCCCCTCGTACGTCACCGGCGGGATCACGGCCTCCGGCGGTGCCTGGAACGCCTCGATCGTCTCCGAGATCGTTCCCTTCGGGACCACCACCCTGACCGCCACCGGCCTGGGCGCCTACATCTCCCACGCCACCGCCGACGGCAACTATCCGCACCTGCTCGCGGGCGTGGCCGTGATGAGCCTCTACGTCGTGGGGCTCAACCGCCTCTTCTGGCGCCGACTCCACCGGCTCGCCGAAACCCGCTACACCACCTGACCGCCCCGGCGAAGCCACCGCCCGAACCAGCGAGGACGTCCCATGCTGCTGAGCACGCTGCGCAACCTCCGCGCCCGCCGCACCACCGCCGCGTACCGGCCGGCGAGAGCAGCCGACGGCGATGTCCTGCTCACCGCCGAGGCCGTCACCAAGTCCTACGCGGGCGCCGACGGCGAACTGCCCGTCCTCTCCGGTATCGATCTCACCGTCCGCGCCGGCGAGATCGTCGCCCTGCTCGGCAAGTCCGGCTCGGGCAAGTCCACCCTGCTGCGCTGCCTGGCCGGCCTCATCCCGCCCAGCACCGGCACCGTCGCGTACCGGGGCACGCCCCTGACGGGCGCCAACCCGGGCACCGCCATGGTCTTCCAGACCTTCGCGCTGCTGCCCTGGCTCACCGTCCAGCAGAACGTCGAGCTCGGCCTCGAAGCGCGCGGCGTCCCGGCAGACCGGCGCTCCGAGGCCGCCCTCCAGGCCATCGACCTCATCGGTCTCGACGGTTTCGAGACCGCCTACCCCAAGGAGCTCTCCGGCGGCATGCGCCAGCGCGTCGGCTTCGCCCGCGCCCTGGTCGTCGAACCCGACGTCCTGATGATGGACGAGCCCTTCTCCGCGCTCGACGTCCTCACCGCCGAGAACCTCCGCGGCGAGCTGATGGAGCTGTGGGAATCGGGCCAGTTCCCCACCCGCGCCATCGTCGTGGTCACCCACAACATCGAAGAGGCCGTCCTCATGGCCGACCGCATCATCGTCCTCGGCTCCCGGCCCGGCACCATCCGGGAAACCTTCGACGTCGCCCTCGATCGCCCTCGCGACCGCGACTCCACCGGCTTCGAGGGCCTCATCGACCGCGTCTACCGCACCATGACCGGCCGCCCCAAGGAAACCCGTCTCCCGGGCCGCACCGAAACCCCCGAATCCGAAAAGCGGACCGTCGGCAACACCCCGCTGCCGCAAGCCAGCGTCGACGGTCTCTCGGGCCTCGCCGAGATGGTCGCCCACCGCGGCGGCGCCTGCGACCTGGCCGACCTGGCCGAGGAGCTGGGTCTGGAGATCGACGACGTTCTCCCCCTCGTCGACTCGCTCGAACTCCTCGGCCTCGGCAAGATCAGCGAGGACGACCTCGTCCTCACCGAACGGGGCACCGCGTTCGCCGGCGCCGACGTTCAGCACTCCAAGCAGATCTTCGCCGAGGCCGCGGCCGACCTCCCCCTCGTCCGGCTCATCGCCACCAGCCTGCAACAGAATCCCGACGGAACCCTCCGGGCCGGCTTCTTCCGGGACCTGCTCGCCCACCACTACACCAGCGAACAGGTCGACGAGCAGTTGGAGACCGCCACCGACTGGGGCCGCTACGCCGAGCTCTACGCCTACGACGCAGGCCCCCGCGAATACCGCCGGGTCGAACCGGACAAGGCCGGCTAGCGGCCGCTGCTACTGCTCGGTCACGGGCCGCCGGGCCCGCACCGGGCGAACCGCCCGTATCGGCTGCTCCGCGGCGGCGGCCTCCACCGCCTCGTCCGCGTCACCCGTCGCCCCGCCTCCGGACGGCGCCGACGCCACCAGGGCCGCCTCCTCCAGCAGCCCCCGCACATGCGGTCCCGCCGCCCGGTAGTAGATCCGTGTCCCCTCACGGCGGGACACCACCAGCC
Source organism: Streptomyces yunnanensis (assembly GCF_029011865.1). Classification (NCBI taxonomy): domain Bacteria; kingdom Bacillati; phylum Actinomycetota; class Actinomycetes; order Kitasatosporales; family Streptomycetaceae; genus Streptomyces; species Streptomyces yunnanensis. The sequence goes on along the minus strand of NZ_CP095749.1, from coordinate 9,578,860 downwards.
CCGCCGCCCTCAGCTTGGCAAGGTGCTGGGAGATGGCGGCCACATGGGCGCCCGCCATCTCCGCCAGGCTCCCCACCGGAAACTCCTGTCGGCTCAACGCCCACAACAGCCGGTAGCGCGTCGGATCCGCCACCGCCTTGAGAACCGCGATCGCCCGCTCCGCACCGGCTGAATCCCACGCCCCGACTTGCGCATCCATGCAAACACCCTAACCCGGCCCGCGGCCGCCGGGCAGGCCAACGACACCCTTGATCCCTCGCCCTCGCTTCGGCAGACCACACCACCCCCGTCAACGTGGCGTCACGGCCTCCTCATCGCTCCCCGATACCCGGACCCGGACCAGTCGACAAATCGGCAGACGGCTCGGTGTTCACAAGAAGGACATCCGGCGGAACGCTCCCCACACGTCTTCGTGTCACCCATCAGGGTTGCAGGGTTGCGCAGTTGGGCAAGTGTCTCCCACGTCGGCTCATAGCTCGTATCAAGGAGGTCATACGTGACGGGGGGCGGGATGTCGTCGACAGGCAGCACCAATCTGCACGTCGGAGCGGCCGTGGCAGAGATCGAGGGCTTGTACACCGCGCTGCGCAGCGCGCGCAACGAGCGCCATCGGGAACGCATCCTGGCAGACCTCGCCCAGGCCGGTCGGCGCCTCACCGCTCTCGCGCAACCACCGCAGGGCACCCGGGGAAGCGTCCGGCCGCGTTCGCGCTGGGAGCGCCGGCGCCTTCTGGCGGCGCGCGGCGCCGACCTGGTGGCGGCGTTCGCCACGGGCGACGGCTGGAGGCATCTGGCCCGCTCCAAGGGCAGGGCGTAGCGGCCAGGTTCCGCCCCGACGGGGAGGCGTTGTCGATGCCTGAGCAGCGCGTACGGGCGTGCAGTCAGCGGTGGTTGTCGAGCAGACGCCCCTCCCCTGCCGGGAGCCTGAGGCGGTGTCGACTGTGGCCCGGACAGCCCGGACAGCCCGCGGTGAGCATACGTGGACGTAGGCGAACGGAGCTGGGTGTCCGTCATGCGCGTTCCCGCCGGGGCTCGGTGGTGAGGGGGCGCAGCCGGTGGGCGTCGTCGAACAGGGCGCGTTCGGCCAGGCGGCCGGCGGTGAGCGAGGCGAGGGCGGCTGCGGCGAGCAGCATGTACATCACGACGATCTGGTAGCGGATGGCGGTGAACGGGTCGACGCCGGCCAGGATGAGGCCGGTCATCGCACCGGGCAGGCTGATCAGGCCGACGGTCTTGGTGGAGTCGACGGCCGGGATCAGCGCGGTGCGCAGGGTGGTGCGCAGGTAGGGCGCGAAGGCGTCGGTGGCCGGCAGCCCGAGGGAGAGGCGGGCCTCGATGGCGGGCCGCGCGGTGCGGGCTTCGTCCCGTAGGCGGATCAGGACCAGGGCGGTGGCCTGCATGGCGCCGGAGACCACCATGCCTCCGACGGGGATCACCACCCGGGCCTGGGCGGCGATCACGCCGAGGGCGAGCAGGGCGCCGAGCGTCGCGGCGGCTCCGGCGGCGATCGCGGCGGTGGCGATGGGCAGCGCGCGGGGCAGGCCCCGGGCGCGGCGGGCGGCGACCTGGCCGGCGACGAGCACCATCAGGGCGAGCCAGCCGCTCGCCCCGACCAGGCCGGTGTGCTGGAAGACCAGCAGCAACACCGCTCCCACGGCGGCCAGTTGGACACCGGCGCGGGTCGCGGCGATGGCGATGTCACGGGCCAGGCGCAGCCGACCGTGCCAGGCCACCGCCACGGCCAGCAGGACCAGTGCGGCCGAAGCGGCGACTCCGGCCCAGGTGGGGACGGCGGGGTTCATGACTCCTCCTTGAGGTAGTCGATGTCCGCGGCGGCTCCGTGGGCCACCGGTTTCCCGGCCCGCAGCACCAGGACCTCGTCGGCGATCCGGCGGGCCTGCGCGATGTTGTGGCTGGCCAGGATGACGGTCAGCCCTGCGGCCACCAGGCGGCGCACCGTTTGCTCGACGGCTTTGGCGCTGGCCGCGTCCAGCGCTGAGGTGGGTTCGTCCAGCAGCAGCACCTCGGGGCCGACCGCGAGCGCCCTGGCCAGGCAGAGGCGTTGGGCCTCGCCGCCGGACAGCCCGGCCGTCTGGCGGGTGAGCATGGCGGCGGGCAGGCCGACCTGCTCCAGCAGCGTCCGCGCCTGGCCTTCGGTCAGGTCGGGGCGGCCCACGCGCAGTTCGTCCGGCACGTGGTCGGTGAGCAGGACCGGCTGCTGTCCGACCAGCCCGACCCGGCGCCGCAGGGCGAGGACGTCGCCGTCGGGGAGGGGGCGGCCGTGGAGGCGCACCTGGCCGGCGGTGGGTTCCTCCAGCCGGTTGAGCAGCCGCAGCAGGGTGGACTTGCCCGCCCCGGACGGTCCCATCAGCGCGGTGCACACCCCCGCGGAGAGCCGGCAGGTCACCTCGTCCAGCAGCACCGCACGACCACGCCGCACGGTCACCTGATCCAGCGCGAACAGCTCGTCTGAGGCCATCGTCTGCCTTCCTCCTCCACCTGGTGGATCCGACGGCGGATCGAGGCATCCTTCCTGCCCGGCCTTCGATGAAAACCCAGACCGGTGGTCCGGGTGATGTTGCTGATCCGCCGGCGATGGGGAAGGCCGCGCGGGCGGTTGGCCTGTGGCGGGATGGCACAGGCCCTCGGTCAGCGCGTTTCGATTGCCGCGGCCAGGGCGTCGAGGCCGTCCCGGTAGATGCCGGCGAAGAGGGCTTCGGCCTCCTCGTCGCTGACGCCCTCGGGGACGAAGCGTCCGCTCCACTGGACCTCGGCGGCCTCCGGCCTGCCGGGCAGGGAGTGGAAGCCGCCGATCAGGTTCCAGACCGCCTCGGGGGAGGCATGGACGACGCGGCTCACGGAAGTGGATGCCATGGTGGGGTCCTTCGTGCGCGGGGTTGGGGTGTTGCGGGGGGGGACGGGCCGGTCAGGCGCCGGCCGGGAGCGGGGCGGCCTGGTCGAGCAGACCGGTCTCCCGCAGGTCGTGCCAGAAGCCGGCGGGGATCTCCTCGCGCAGGGCGCCGAGGTCCTCGGCGATGCGGGAGGGGCGGGTGGCGCCGGGGATCGCGGCGGCGGTGGCCGGGTGGGCGAGAACGAACTGCAGCGCGGCCGCCTTGACGGACACGCCGTGCCGCTCGGCCAGTTCCCGGATGCGCCGGACGGTCTCCAGGATGTGGGCCGGGGTCTCCTGGTACTCGAAGTGGGTACCGCCGGCCAGGACGCCGGAGCTGTAGGGGCCGCCGACGACCATGTCGACGCCCTGCTCCTGTGCCGCGGGCAGCAGCCGCTGCAGCGCCTGCCGGTGGTCCAGCAGGGTGTAGCGGCCGGCCAGGAGGAATCCGTCGGGGCGCGGCTCGTCCAGGGCGAGGGTGAGCTCGACGGGCTCCACGCGGTTGACGCCCAGGCCCCATGCCTTGATCACGCCCTGGTCGCGCAGGTCGTCCAGGACCCGGAAGGCACCGGTGCGGGCGGTCTCGAACTGGGCGAGCCAGCGGTCGCCGTGGAAGTCCTGGGCGATGTCGTGCACCCAGACGATGTCCAACCGGTCGGTGTTCAGCCGCTTGAGGCTGTCCTCGATGGAGCGCTTGGTGGCGTCGGCGCTGTAGTCGCCGGTCATCTTGTTGGGTCGGCCGTGCTCGAAGAGGCCGCCCTTCTCGCCCAGGTCGCGGGTGGCGGGGTCCTCGACCTCGTCGTGGATGACCCGGCCGACCTTCGTGGACAGGACGAAGGAGTCCCGCGGCTGCTGGGACAGCATCTGGCCGAGTCGTATCTCGGCCAGGCCCGCGCCGTAGAACGGGGCGGTGTCGTAGTAGCGGATGCCCTGGTCCCAGGCGGCCTGCAGGGTGGCCTGCGCCTCGTCCTCGGGGATGGCGCGGAACATGTTGCCCATGGGGGCGGTGCCGAAGCCCAGCGAACCGGGCAGCAGGTGGGTGAGGCTCATCAGGGGTTCCCTTTGTGCGTGGGTGGTGGCCGCTCGGCGCCTCCCCCATGCGCCCTTTCGCGGCCTTGCCTGCAAACGAAGATACTTGCAGACGCCGATTAATGCAAGCGCGCATTAGCAGCGTTCGGGAGCAATGCGGAGAGCGCCCCCAGGCCGTCGCGAGCTGCGGAAACGCCCTGTGGCCGGGGCCCGACTCAGGGCAGGATGGAGTCGACGTAGCCGCCGTCGACGCGCACGGCGCCGCCGGTGGTGGCGGAGGCGTGGGGCGAGGCGAGGTAGACGACCAGGTTGGCGATCTCCTCGGGCTCGATGAGGCGCTGCAGCAGGGACTGTGGGCGGTACCTGACCATGAACTCGTGCTGCGCCTCGTCCCAGGGCAGCTCGTCGCCGACGAGCTCGCGGACGAACCCTTCGACGCCGCCGGTATGGGTCGGTCCGGCGATGACGGAGTTGACGGTGACGCCGGTGCCGGCGGCGTCCTTGGCGAACCCGCGGCTGACCGCGAGCAGCGAGGTCTTCGTCATGCCGTAATGGATCATTTCGGCGGGGATGACCACGGCCGAGTCGCTGGCGAGGTTGAGGACGCGCCCCCAGCCCCGTTCCTTCATGCCGGGCAGGTAGGCGCGGATGAGTCGGACGGCGGAGAGGACGTTGACCTCGAAGTAGCGGCGCCACTCGGCGTCGTCGATCTCCAGCGGTGGGGCGGAGCCGAAGATCCCGAGGTTGTTGACGAGGATGTCGACCGAGGGCGCGGCCTCCAGTACGGCAGCGGTGCCCCGCTCCGTCGCCAGGTCGCCCACGGCGCCGATGACATCGTCACTGCCGGAGTCGGCACTTACGGTGCGGACGGCGTCCGCGACGCGCTCCTCGCCGCGACCGTTGACGACGACGCGGGCACCCGCGCGGGCCAGGCCGGTGGCGATGGCGTGGCCGATGCCCTGGGTGGAGCCGGTGACCAGAGCGGTACGGCCGGAGAGATCGATCTGCATGAAGCGTTCCCCTCTTGGAGGCTAGGGAGCTGCTGCGAAGGTGTGCGCGTCCCGGAGCGCCCGTCCTGTGTGGACGGGCGCTCCGGGACCGTTCGGTGTCAGTTGAGGGTGTCGGGGTCCGGGCCGGTGCGCAGCCCCCGGTCGAGGCCCGCGAGGGCGGCCAGGTCGGCGTCGGTGAGCGCGAAGCCGAAGACGTCGAGGTTCTGCCGGATGCGCTCGGGGGTGACGGACTTGGGGATCACGATGTTGCCGGTCTGCAGGTGCCAGCGCAGGACGACCTGTGCCGGGGTTACGCCATGCGCTTCGGCGATTCGCACGATCGCCTCGTCCCCGAGGACCGCACCCTGGGCCAGGGGGCTCCACGCCTCGGTGGCGATGCCGTGCTCGGCGTGGAAGGCGCGCAACGCGGTCTGCTGGAGGCCGGGGTGCAGCTCCACCTGGTTGACGGCCGGGGTGATTCCGGTGTGCTCCAGAAGCCGCTGCAGGTGCGGGATCTGGAAGTTCGAGACGCCGATGGCGCGGGCACGTCCGTCGGCCACGATCTTCTCCAGCGCCCGGTAGGTCTCCACGTACAGGTCGCGGGCCGGGGTGGGCCAGTGGATGAGGTACAGGTCGACGTGGTCGAGGCCGAGCTTGTCCAGCGAGGCGTCGAAAGCGGCCAGGGTCTGGTCGTGGCCCTGATCGGCGTTCCACAGCTTGGTCGTGACGAACAGCTCCTCGCGGGGCAGGCCGGAGGCGGCGACGGCCTTGCCGACACCGCGCTCGTTGCCGTAGATCGCGGCCGTGTCGATGCTGCGGTAGCCGGCCTCCAGGGCGCTGGCGACCGCGGCGGTGGTCTCCTCGTCGGGTACCTGGAAGACGCCGAAGCCCAGCTGCGGCATGGTCACGCCGTTGTTGAGCGTCACGTTCGGTACGGAGGTCATCGGGGGCCTTTCTTCGGTGCTGTGGTGCCAGGGGACGGAGTGGGTGGTAGCCGGCCGGTGCCGGCCACCGCCGGTCCGTTGAAGGGATGGGTCAGAGGGCCCGGAGGGCGGTCCGGGCGAAGCCGTGGTCCTGCTCGGGGGCGCCACCGCCGAGGCCGAGGGCGCCGACGAGCTGCCCGTCGCGGTGGATCGGCACGCCACCGGCGATGAACAGCAGCGGCTTGCCCAGCGCAGTGGGCAGGGAGTGGAAGGGCCCGTCCGGCTTGACCAGGTCGACCAGGTCGGCCGTCGGCGCGTTCAACTGCAGGGCGGTGTACGCCTTTGCCGTGCTGGTTTCGCCGGAGATCAGCACGGCGCGCTCGTCGCGACGGAAGGCCAGCAGGTTGCCGCCGGCGTCGAGGACGGTGACGCTGACGGGGACACCCGCCTCCTCGGCGGCGCGGCGGGCGGCCAGGACGAGGGTGTCGGCGTCGGTGGCGGTCAGCGGGGCCACGGTGGTGGTGCTCATGGGAACTTCCTTGTATCGAATGGGGAGGGGATTCGCGGCCGGTGTGGCGCGGGTACGGGGGATCAGGAGCGGACGGCTCCGGCCGCGACGGGAGCGGCGCCGTGATCGGCGGCCACGGTGGTGCGGGGGCGCCGCAGTTCGAGCCGGTGCGAGACGACGGCCAGCACCAGAGCGGCAGCGGCCAGGACGGCCCCGACGGCGTTGGGCGCGGTGTAGCCGAGGCCGGCGGAGATCACCAGGCCGCCGAGCCAGGCGGACAGGGCGTTGCCCAGGTTGAAGGCGCCGATGTTGGCCGCCGAGGCCAGCGTCGGCGCGCCGTGGGCCTGGTCCAGGACGCGCTTCTGCAGCGGCGGGACGGTGGCGAAACCGAGCGCGCCGATGAGGAAGACGGCGACCACGGATGCGGACTTGCCGGAGGCCAGGAAGGTGAACAGCAGCAGGACCAACGCCAGGCCGCCCAGGGCGGTGTAGAGCATGGGCATGAGCTTGCGGTCCGCGAAACGGCCGCCGATGAGGTTGCCGGCCACCATGCCGAGCCCGAAGACCACCATCAGCCAGGTGACGGAGGACTCCGCGAAGCCGCCGACCCCGGTCATCATCGGCGCGATGTAGGTGATCGCGGCGAACACGCCTCCGAAGCCGAGGACCGTCATCGCCATGGCCAGGATGACCTGGGTGTTCTTGAAGGCGGCGGCCTCGTGCCGCAGTTGCACGCCCGCCGGCTTGGGCACGTCGGGTACGAGCTTGGCGACACCGGCCAGGCCGAGTACGCCGAGGGCGGCGACGATCAGGAAGGTCACCCGCCAGCCGGCGCTCTGGCCCACGTACGTACCCAGGGGCACGCCGACGACGTTGGCCACGGTCAGGCCGGTGAACATCATCGAGATGGCGCCGGCCTTCTTCTCCGGCGCCACCAGTTCGGCGGCGACGACGGAGCCGATGCCGAAGAAGGCACCGTGGGCCAGCGAGGCCACCACGCGGCCGATCAGCATGACGGCGAAGACCGGGGCGACGGCGGAGATGAGGTTGCCGAGGATGAACAGGCCCATGAGCAGCATGAGCATGTTCTTGCGGGAGATCCTGGTACCGAGGACGGTCATGATCGGTGCGCCGATCATGACGCCGAGGGCGTAGCCGGTGACCAGGAAGCCGGCCGTCGGTACGGACACTCCGAGGTCCGCTCCGACCTGGGGCAGCAACCCCATGATCACGAATTCCGTGGTGCCGATTCCGAAGGCCCCGATGGCCAGGGCCAGCAGTGCGAGCGGCATGACGAGGGTCCTTTGACGTGCCGAGAAAAAGATGCGCAAGCGCCTTACACGCATCAACAATAATTGCACACGCTGGCTAGTGGCAAACGCGGGTATAGTGGTGTGCGTGATAGGGGGCAGGTCTCCTGCCGGTGCCTCCGCTCGCACCACCCGACCCGGGGAGCCGCTCATGACCGCCACCGACCCGGCGATGACCGCACTGGCGCACAGCTGGTCGGCGCTCTCACTGCTGCACGGACGTATCGAGGGCAGCGTCGAACGCGCGCTGCAGACCGAGCACCGGCTGAGCGCACGCGAGTACTCGCTGCTGGACGTGCTCAGCCGCCAGCACGACGGCGAGGGCGGACACCTGCAGATGCGCCAGGTCGCCGACTCCGTCGTCCTGAGCCAGAGCGCCACCACCCGACTGGTGACCCGGCTGGAGGACCGCGGGCTGCTCTCGCGCTACCTGTGCCCCACCGACCGCCGCGGCATCTACACCGACGTCACCGACGACGGCCTGCGCCTGTTGGAGGAGGCCCGCCCCACCCACAACACCGCCCTGCGCAAGGCCCTGGACCAGGCGGCCACCGAGCCCGTGCTCGCGCCCCTGGTCCGCGCCGTCCACCAACTGCAGGGCGACATCCCACGGCCCGACGACAGGCCCTAGCCGAGCACGTCGGGGAACGCCGGCTCGGTGGAGTCGGTGTCGGGCATGAGGGCCGCGAGAAGGTCCGCGGTGGTGGCGGCCTGGCCGTTGGACCGGGGCAGCATGACGCTCTCGTACGCGGCGACCGCGTCGTCGATGTCGGGGCGGTCGGCGAGGGCCTGGGCGAGTTCGGCGCCGTCGAGCATGGCGAGGTTGGCGCCGACGCCGACGGGAGGCATCAGGTGGGCGGCGTCGCCGAGCAGCGTGACGCCAGGGATGCGGTTCCAGGTGTGCGGCACCGGGAGGACGAACACGGGCCGGTTGATGAACGCGCCGTCGTTGTGCCGCATCAGGTCGCGCAGGCCCTCGTCGAAGCCCTCGAACATGCCCAGCACATGGGCGCGCACGCCCTCGGTATCGGCCAGGTCGATGCCCTGGTGCCAGTCGAGCGGGCCGCGGAAGCCGATGTAGACGCGGAGGTGGTCGCCGGCGTTGCGCTGGGCCATCAGGCTCAGGCACCCTGCCTTGGCCCACATGGCGCCCTGGCCGGCCCGTGCGGCGATGGCGGGGAAGCGGCGGTCGACGTCGTCGAAGTGGGCCTCGACGAACGTCACGCCGGTGTAGGCGGGTTGGGCGTCCGAGAGGGCGGGGCGCACCTGCGACCAGGCGCCGTCCGCACCGACGACCAGGTCGAACTCCTCGGCGGCGCCGTGGGTGAATGCCAGGCGGACGGTGCCGTCGGGCAGCGGGACGGCCCGGTCGACCGAGTGGCCCCAACGCACGGTGCCCGGGGTGAGGGAGTTGAGCAGGAGGGCACGCAGCTGTCCTCGGTCGACCTCCGGGGCACCGGTGTCGCCGGGCTCGGGCCGGTGGTGGCGCAGCAGGGTGGCCGATCGGTCCATGAGGCGCATTTCCTGCCCCTCGGGCCGGGAGAGCGCGAGGAACCGATCGAAGAGTCCGGCGGCACGCAGGCCCACCTGACCGGTGTCGTCACGGATGTCGAGGGTGCCCCCCTGCGAGCGGGAGTCGGGGGTGGCCTCGCGCTCGAAGACGGTGACGGGCATGCCGCGCTGTTGCAGTGTGCGGGCGCAGACGAGGCCGCCGAGGCCCGCCCCGACGATCGCGATGCGGCGGGTGGTGGTGGACATGGTGGTGCTCCGATCAGAGAAGGGGTGGGTGGGGGCAGCGGCGGACGGTAGCGGGTCCGGCCGGCGTCCAACGGGTCGAGCGACGCTTGCGGCGGTGGCTCGCGGCGAGGTCAATCGCGGTGCGTCCGCGGGGCGTTGTCCTCGCTGCCGCGCGGGCAGCGGCCCATTCAGGAGAGCGGCCGACGCTCGTCCGGGCCGACGGTGAGCAGCTCGTGCCGTGATCCTCGCGGAGGTCCGACTTGACCCCGTCGCGCACGGGGAGGCCCCTGTGGCCAGGGGCAGGCCGACGCCCTCGGCTTCGCCGTTGAACGAGTGCCGCCCAAACGGATACCGCTTAAACGGATGCCAAGGAGAGCGGGCCGGCACCCTCGCGGTCGCCTCGTGCCGGGGCGACTTCCGCAGGCAACAGCGCCTTCACCCGGGCGGTGTCACCGACCGGAGTCGTTCCGGGGCGGCCCCGGAAGGGCTTTGTGCGCTGCCGCTGGTTCATAAGTGGCGAGGTTAGCCACGGGGTTGGCGCCGGGGCCACCCATATTCCCTTCGCCGATCGCCGTAACAGACACGGCTCCTGCGATGGGAGCTACCGGTGTGTCCCGTAGCGAAGGCCGTCGAGGAGCAGGTCGAGGAGGCGTCCGGCTCGTTCACGTTGGGCGGGAGCGCCGGTGACCAGTGCGACGCCGGAGAGGCTGAGGCCGACGTCGAGGGGGTCGATGTCGGCGCGCAGGAGACCGGCCTCGGCGCCGGCGTGCAGCAGGTCGCTGAGCGCGGTGGTGAGCTTGTCGAGCGACTCGGCGAACGGGTCCGCGCCGGAGGCGACGGCGGCCCGCAGGGCTTCCGCCATGCCCTGTTTGGCGGCCAGATAGTCGATGAACTTGTCCATCCACAGGCGCATCGCCCGGTCGGGCGGGAATGCGGCCAGTAGCTGCGTGACGCTGTCGCAGACCCGAGCCAGCTCGTTGCGGTAGGCCGCCTCGACCAGCGCCTCTCGCGTGGGGAAGTGCCGGTAGAGGGTGCCCGAGCCGACGCCCGCGGCCTTGGCGATCGCGTCGAGCGGGACGTCCGCGCCCTTCTCGGAGAAGGCGCGGACGGCGGCTTCCAGGATGCGTTCCCGGTTGCGGCGGGCATCGGCGCGCAGCGGGCTCGGGTGGGCGGTCACGACGTCTCCCTTCGTCAGGAGGGCCAGTCTACCTGGACAACCGGAGAGTCCCCCGGTTACCGTCTGGAAGTAACCGGAGAACTCCCCGGTTACTTCCCCGGCACCCGCTTGCCCGAGATGAGGAGAACCCTCGATGACCACCCCCAAGACCGTCCTGATCACCGGCACCTCCTCCGGCATCGGCCTGGCCGCCGCCGTCGCGACCGCCCGGGCCGGCTGGACCACCATCGCCACCATGCGCGACACCACCAAGGCGGAGGCCCTGCTGCGGGCCGCCGCCGAGCACGGGGTCGCCGACCGCATCCAGGTCAAGCGCCTGGACGTGGTCGATCACGCAACCATCGCCGCCTGCCTGGACGAGGTGATCGCCGAGCACGGCCACCTCGACGCACTGGTCAACAACGCCGGCGCCGCCCAGATCGGCACCATCGAACAGGGCGGCGTCGACGACGTGCGCACCGCCATGGAGGTCAACTTCTTCGGCGTGGTGGCCACCACCCGCGCCACACTCCCCCACCTGCGCGCCTCCCGGGGCCGCGTGATCACCGTCACCAGCGTGGGCGGCGTCGTGGGTCAGCCCTTCAACGAGGCGTACTGCGCGGCCAAGTTCGCCGTCGAGGGCTTCATGGAGTCCCTCGCCCCCGTCGCAGCCACCGTCGGCGTCGATGTCGCCGTGGTCGAACCGGGCGCGGTGGCCAGTGAGTTCGTCGCCAACCTCGGCCTGGACGTCGACGCCCTGCTCACCGCGGCCGGGCCCTACGCCCCGGCTCTCCAGGCATACATCGCCCGTACCCAGCAGTCCTTCGGCAACGCCCAGACACCGGCCGAGGCCGCCGCCCCGATCGTCGAGGCCCTGACCGGCGACCGCCCGGCCTTCCGGATCCAGACCTCCGCATGGGCCCGCGAGTTCGTCGGCACCAAGCTCGCCGACTGCGACGGCTCGGCCGTTCAGGCCCTCACCGGCGCCTGGATCCGCTGACCCGCTCCGCACGGTCTCGACCACCCGGCGTCCGGCGCGGTCGAGGCCGTGTGGTTCCCGGGCATGGCGTTCGAGCCTCGGAGGAGGTACGGAGCTGCTGAAGTCCCGTTCAGGTGTCGCTCGCCGACGGGGGTTCGGCGAAGGCACCGGCGCCCGCGGCGAGGGCGGCGGTTCTGGCTGCCTGGCGGGGCAGTTGCGGGTCGAGGGGGGTGCGCAGCAGCACCAGGTGGTGGTACAGCGGCGCGGTGGCGGCGACGAGCAGCCGCCGAGCGTCGGTGTGCGGGGGGAGTTCGCCGCGCCGGACGGCCCTGTCGACGACGATCTCGCAGCGCGCGTACCGGTCCTCCCAGAGCCGCTGTTGGGCGTGGGCGGCCTTCTCGGAGCGGAACGAGGCGGCGATCAGTGCGGTCACGATCGGCGGTTGGGCGGTCAGGGCGCTCTGGATCTCCTCGTTCAGTGCGGTCAGGTCGGCTTCCAACGAGCCGGTGTCCGGTGGTTGCCAGTCATCGTCGCTCGCCGCGTCGAGGACGTCGGCGAGCAGGCCGCCGACGTCGCCCCAGCGCCGGTACACCGTGGTGCGGTGCACACCGGCGCGGGCGGCGACGGTGTCGGTGGTGAGCCCGTCGTAGCCGTGTTCGCCGAGCTCGGTGAGGACCGCGTCGAGCACCTGTCGACGAATGCGGGCGGTGCGGCCGCCCGGGCGGCGCCGGGTCGGCGGGCCGGCGTCTTCTGGTTCTGGGTCGGTGGGGGTCATCGCTGAATAGTCCGTTGCTCGGAGGGACAACGTTATGGCAACATCTTAAAGCAGCAGTTGTCGCACTAGTGGAGTGATCGATGTTCTTCCAAAGCATTCACCCGGCCATGCGGCCCAGGACGGCCGCCTCGTTCTCGAATGCTCTGGAGTCCCCGTATGCCTACACAGATCAGTGCGCTCGCCGTCAGCAAGTCCTTCGACGGCAAGCCCGTCCTTGACTCGGTGACCTGCTCGCTCGCCGCGGGCGAGCGCACCGGGATCATCGGCGAGAACGGATCCGGCAAGACCACCTTGCTGCGCCTGCTCGCCGGTCGTGAACGCCCCGATCAGGGCGAGGTCGTCGTCCAGGCCGCCGGCGGCGTGGGCTATCTCTCCCAGGACGAGCGGATGGCGCCGCAGACGACCGTCCAGCAGGTCATCGACCGGGCCCTGAGCGATCTACGCACCGTCGAGCGGCGCATGCGCCGCCTGGAGGCCGCGATGGCCGACGGCGACGCGTCGGGCCTGGCCGAGTACGGCGAGCTGATGACGGTCTTCGAGTTGCGCGGCGGCTACGACGCCGACGCCCGCGTGGAACGCGCTCTGCACGGTCTCGGTCTGGGCCTGGTGGGCCGCGACCGTGCCGTGGGCAGCCTGTCCGGCGGAGAGCGGGTCAGACTGCGGCTGGCGGCCGTGCTGGCGGCTGCGCCGGAGGTGCTGCTGCTCGACGAGCCGACCAACCATCTCGACGACGGCGCCCTGCAATGGCTGGAGGAACACCTGCGCACCCGACGGGGTACCACGGTGGCGGTCTCCCACGACCGGCTCTTCCTCGAACGGGTCGCCACCAGCCTGCTGGAGGTGGACGCCGATCGGCGCCGCGTCGTGCGGTACGGCAACGGCTACACCGGCTACCTCGCCGAGAAGGCCGCTGCCCGGCAGCGCTGGGCCCAGGCACACGACCGGTGGCGGGCCGACATCGACCGGCTCCGCGAGGCCGCCGCGACCACCGCCCGCCAGGTGGCCCCGGGCCGTCCGATGAAGGACGGCAACAAGTTGGCCTACGACCGGGCGGGCGGCCGGGTGCAGCAGTCGCTGGCCAGCCGGGTCCGCAACGCCGAGGAACGGCTGCGTCGCCTCCTGGCCGACCCGGTCCCGGCCCCGCCGGAGCCGCTGCGCTTCACCCCCGTACTGCGGGCCCGTGGTCTGCAGGGCGTCGTGCTCGACGCCGCCGGCATCGCCGTCACGGACCGGCTCGCCCGCACCAGTCTGACCGTCACGGCGGGCCAGCGCCTACTGATCACGGGGCCGAACGGTGCGGGCAAGAGCACCCTGCTCCGCGTCCTGGCCGGGGACGTCACCCCCGACAGCGGGAGCGTCACCTGCCGCGGCAGGGTCGGCCATCTCCCCCAGGAGCCGCGACCCGGAAGAGCGGACGAGACCGTGCTGGCCGCCTTCGCCCGTGGACGGGCGGGGGAGGCCGACGGACACGCCGAACGGCTGCTGTCCCTCGGCCTGTTCGACCGCGACCAGCTCACGGTGCCGGTCGGCCGGCTGTCCACCGGGCAGCTGCAACGTCTCGCCCTGGCGCGATTGCTCAGCGAGCCGTCCGACGTCCTGTTGCTCGACGAACCCACCAACCATCTCTCGCCCGCCCTCGTCGAGGAGTTGGAAACCGCTCTGGCCGGGTACGACGGCGCCCTCGTCATCGTCAGCCACGATCGCCGACTGCGTCGGCGCTGGCGGGGCGCCCACCTGGCCGTGCAGGCGACCGCCACAGCTGCCACCGCGTGCTGAGGGCCCTCCGGCCCCGCAGACATCCCTTCAGAGAGGAAACACTTCGTGACGCCGCCTGTTCCCGCCGATCCGACCGTGGTGCACCCGATGCCCGAACAGCCCCGGGTGGTGCTGCTCAAGCCGCTGATCACCTCGCCGCTGATCGAGGTGGGAGAGTTCTCCTACTACGACGACCCCGACGACCCGACCGCGTTCGAGACCCGCAACGTGCTGTACCACTACGGCCCGGAAAAGCTGGTCATCGGGAAGTTCTGCGCGCTGGGCGAGGGCGTGCGGTTCATCATGAACGGCGCCAACCACCGCATGGACGGCCCCTCGACGTTCCCCTTCCCCATCATGGGCGGGTCCTGGTCCGAGCACTTCGACCTCATCAGCGGCCTGACCGGACGGGGCGACACCGTGGTCGGCCATGACGTCTGGTTCGGATACCGGTCCATGGTGATGCCCGGCGTCCGCATCGGCCACGGAGCGATCATCGCCGCCGGCTCCGTCGTCGTCGACGACGTCCCCGACTACGGCATCGTCGGCGGCAACCCCGCCCGCCTCATCCGCCGCCGCTACAGCGACGCCGACATCAACCGCCTGCTCGCACTGGCCTGGTGGGACTGGCCGCTCCAGCAGATCACCGAACACCTCCGCACGATCATGTCCGGCAGCATCGACGAACTGGAGAACGCCGCGGCCGGGCACACCCCGCCCCGCACCACGACGGACCGTTGAACGGTCCCCTACCGGCGTTCCCACCCCTTCCCACACCGAAAGTCAAGCCACCAACATGCCTGCCGCCCCCCACCACACCCCCTTCGCCGACTGGCTGCGCACCCATGCCCATCCGCTCACCCACCTCGACCCCGAGGCGCCGCTCGACGAACTGGAGCCGCTGCGCGCCGTCATCGGCGACGCCCGGGTCGTCGCGATCGGCGAAAGCTCCCACTTCATCAACGAGTTCGCCCACATGCGCGAACGCATCCTGCGCTTCCTGGTCGAGCGCTGCGGCTTCACCGTCCTCGCCTTCGAATACGGCTTCAGCGAAGGCATCCCCCTCGATGCCTGGGTCCAGGGCGAAGGAACGGACGATGACCTGTCGGCCCACCTCGCCGCGGCGATCCCCGTGGGAGCCGAGGAGCCGCTGCGCTGGATGCGCCGGCACAACCGCACGGCCTCACGGCCGGTGCGCTTCGCGGGCGTCGACATCCCCGCGGCCGGCGGGTCCTTGCTTCCCGCCCTGGCCCCGGTCGCCGACTACCTGCGCCGGATCGATCCCGAGACCCTGCCGGCAATTCAGGAGGCGATGCGGATCTCCGGATCGTTCGCCGGTGGCTCCGGGGCCGTCGCCGCACCCGCCTGGGCACGCCTGGCCACCGCCGAACAGGACGCGCTCAGCGCGATCCTGACGCGCCTGCTCATCCGTTTCCGCTCCGTCGAACCGCTGTATGTCTCCCGCAGCGACCAGCAGAGCTACGACATCGCCGTGCGACGCCTCGAAGGCGCCTGCCACGGCGACTACACCTTCCGCGCCATGGCCGACCTCTTCGCCGGAAAGGGGCTGACCGCCGACACCTCGGCCCGCGACGCCTACATGGCGGAGTCGGTCCTGTGGCACCTGGAGCGCTTCGCACCCGGGACCCGCGTCGTGCTGGCCGCGCACAACGCCCACATCCAGAAGACACCGGTCTCCTTCGACGGCCACCTGACGGGACTCCCCATGGGCCAGCACCTGCACCGTGCACTCGGCGACGACTACGTCGCCCTCGGCCTGACGAGCACCACCGGACACACCGCGGACATGCCCCGCGACGAGAACACCCGCTTCGGCTTCACCGTCGCCGCCACCCCGCTGGAGCCGGCCGAGCCGGGAAGCATCGAAGCCGCCTTCGCCGACGCCGAACTCGGGCTCAGCATCGCCGATCTCCACCAGGCACGCCCGGAGGCCCGTGGAAACGCCGACGTCTCCCCGGGCCCCGACCGCATCCGGATCCAAAGCGCCTACCTCCACACCCCCGTCCTCGACGCGTTCGACGCCATCCTCCACACCCCGACCTCCACCGTCGCCAACAACCTCGACATCCTCGACTACCTGTGAGACGGGACGCGGACGGAGGCGGTGCGTCCACGCACACCCGGCTCCGGATTCGGCACCCCTGAGTGCGACAGCGATTGTCTATATGGGGAGATAAGTGACATTTAGCCCCATTTTCCCTCCCTCGGGGATCGCCGCGCATCGCCGTCAACGCTCGACCGGCTGCCGTTCCCTCGGCGGCGCGGCGACGGGCGCGGCGGGCTCCGCGCGCGTCCCCGGCGTCTTCATGGTCAGTACGAGGACAGTGCTGATCAGATGCAGGACGGCGTAGATCCACATGACTCCCCCGATACCGATCGAGCCGATGAAGAGCGTGCCGATGAGTGGACCCAAGGCCATGCTGGCGCCGGCGCCCAGCGTGTAGGCCGACATGATCTGGCCCTTGCGCTCCGGATCCTGCGAGGTCATGAGCGGAGGCAGGGGGACGTAGCCGGCCATGCCGACGCCCAGTGCACCCGCGGCGACAGCGACGAGCGGGTAGTCGTGGCCCGCGGCCTGGGGTACGTAGTACAGCGCCAGGCAGGCGAGGGCCGAGACCGCGCCGCCGAGCCAGGCGACGGTCTTGCGCCGACTCCACCGGTCGCCGAGCGCACCGAAGAGCACCACGCAGGCCAGGTTGCTGACCATCATCACGATCAGCAGTGACGCCCACTCCTGTGCGCTGAAGCCGATCCGGTCGACCAGGAAGAGCGGGATGAAGACCCAGACGCCGAACTGCGAGGTGGTGTTGATGAGTCGGACCAGGGCACCCATGCCGACGCTCGGCTTGGTGAACATCACGGTGAAGCAGCCCAGGAAGGTGCGCGACAGTCCGTGTCGCTCCGGCTCCCTGGACAGGCCCTGGAAACCGGTGCGTTCGCGCAGCAGGAGCAGCACGACCAGGGCGCCCGCGACGATCATGGCGAGGGACACCCACAGGGTGTGGTAGAAGCCGATCGTGGGCTTGAGGAGCGAGACCAACGCGGAGCCGAGGACCGGGTAGCCCATGGTGAAGCAGAACCAGAACCAGCCGAGCGCCTTGCCGAGTTGTCGCTCCGGCGCACCCGCCATGATCCAGACCATGAACCCGTAGGCGAACAGCGGATAGCCGAAGCCGCGCAGGCCGTAGGTGAAGAGGATCAGCCAGTAGGAGTGGGCGGGCACGGCGACCGCGAGCATCAGGGTGTGGCAGACGGCCCAGCAGGCGGCGCCGGCCATCATCACCCGGCGGGGCCCCCACAGGTCACAGAGCCCGCCCGCCAGGAACGCGCCCACCGCCGCGGTGACTCCGTACACCGTGAAGATGATGCCGACGCTCGCCTCCGCGAAGCCGAGGTCGGTCTTGAAGAAGGTCGGCAGATAACTGGTCTCCACGCCGTCGCCGACCATGAAGAGCAGCACGCCGACATAGCCCCAGATCAGGGCTCGGGGGATGCCGAGGACGGCGGGGCGGGGCGGCGACGGTTCGCGCTTTTGGGGTGGGTGGAGCACGGGAGACCTCCTGATGGGCCGGGCATGCGCCCGTGGATGGCCATCAGACTGAACAACCTCTCAGAAAATTTCAAGAGCTTCACATAAAGTGTGTGATGTCTTAGAGTGCGAGCGCGGCGGACACGACCGCCGAGGAAGGAACGGGATGCCCACCATGCGACCGAGTCGCGGCTCCGAGGCCGAGGTAGAGGAGCGCCGGCAGACGGTGCTGCGCCATGTCGCCGAGGAAGGCGAGATCCGCATCGCCGATCTCGCCGAGCGGATGCGCGTCAGCGTGATGACCATGCACCGCGATCTCGACAACCTCCACGAGCGGCAGTTGCTGCGCAAGGGCCGCGGCGTGGCGACGGCCTTCTCCAACGTCGCCATGGAAAGCGCCCTGCGCTTTCGCGAGCACGCCAACGTCGAGATCAAGTCCGCCATCGCCGACGCCCTCGCACAGGAGGTCTCCCCCGGCGACACGGTGTTGATCGACTGCGGCTCCACCCTCTTCCCGCTCGCCCGCCGGCTCGCCACCGTCCAGGGCATCCGTGTGATCACCAACTCGTTGCGGATCACCTACCTGCTGTCGGCCGCACCGGCCGAGGTGACGCTCCTCGGCGACCGCTACTACGAGGACTTCGAGTCCTGCGCCGGCCCGCAGGCCCGCCGCCAGCTCCACGACATCCGCGCCTCCATCGCGTTCGTGACCGCGACCTCGATCCGCGACGGCCGGCTCTTCCACCCGGTCCGCGAGTACGCGGAGACCAAGCAGGCGTATCTGCAGGCCGCCGACCGCTCCGTACTGGCCGTCGACCACAGCAAGTTCGGCCGCACCGCGACCTACCCGTACGGCGACGTCGGCGGCTACGACCTGCTGGTCACCGACGCCGACACCCCGGAGAGCGAACTCCGGCCCGTCCGGGACCTCGGCGTGCAGGTCCGCACCGTCGATCCCCGCGGCTGAGCCGAGCCGTCCGAGCCGGAGCCGGGCTCCGGCATTCCCCGAGCACATCCCTCCCCGAGAAAGGCCCCGCCCCATGCGTGCTGTCGTCGTCCACACTCCCGGGCACTACGAGGTCACCACCGTCGCCGATCCCACCCCGGGCCCAGGCGAGGTCGTCATAGCCCCCGCCGCCGTCGGCATCTGCGGCACCGACGCACACATCGTCGACGGGGAATTCGCCCCCACCCCCTACCCGATCATCCCCGGCCACGAATTCACCGGCGAAGTCCTCGCGCTGGGCACCGGCGTCACCGGCCTGCGCATAGGCGAACAGGTCGCCGTCGACCCCTCCCTGTTCTGCGGCGCCTGCCACTTCTGCGCCATCGGCCGCGGCAACCTCTGCGAGAACTGGGGCGCCATCGGGGACACCGTGGACGGCGCCATGGCCGAGTACGTCAAAGTACCGGCAGCCAACTGCTACCGCCTGCCCGAGAACATCGAAGTCTCCCAGGGCACTCTGATCGAGCCGCTGTCCTGCGCGGTGCGCGGCTTCGACGTGCTTCCCCGCCGCCTGGGCGACCACTACCTCATCTACGGCGCCGGCACCATGGGCCTGATGATGCTTCAGCTCGCCCGAACCGCCGGCGCGGCATCCCTGTCGGTCGTGGACCTCAACACCGACCGCCTGCGGGTCGCCGAACAACTCGGCGCGGACGCCACGGCGGTCAGCGCCGCACAGCTGGGCCGCCCGCAGGGATGGGAGACCGTCATCGACTGCACCGGCGCCATCCCCGTCATCGAGGACGGCCTCACCCGGGTCCGCCGCGGCGGCACCTTCCAACAGTTCGGCGTCGCACCGTCCGCAGCCGCGGCGTCCTTCTCCCCGTTCAAGGTCTACAACGACGAGATCACCATCGTCGGCTCGATGGCCGTCCTGCACAGCTTCGGACGGGCCGTCGACCTCATGGCGAAGGGCGTCATCGACGCCGACACCATGATCACCCACCGCTACCCCCTGGAGGACTTCGGCACCGCCCTCCAGACCTTCCGCCAGGGCACTGGCCGCAAGATCCAAATCTGCCCGCAAGCCTGACCCCCACCGTCCCGACTCATTGCACGGAAGCGCCTTCGCCATGCCCACAGTTGCCGGGGTGGACTCCTCTACCCAGTCCTGCAAGGTCGTCGTCTGCGACGCCGACACCGGGAAGATCCTCCATCGAGGCCGCGCCGCCCACCCCGACGCAACCGAAGTCGACCCCGGCGCCTGGTGGCAGGCGCTCCGCGAAGCCGGCGGCGGCCTCCTGGAACACGTCGACGCGGTGGCGGTCGCCGGCCAGCAGCACGGCCTGGTGGCCCTGGACACGGCCGGACAGCCGGTGCGCGACGCGCTGTTGTGGAACGACACCCGCTCGGCGCGGGCCGCCGCGGATCTCGTCGACGAACTGGGCGGACCGGAGAAGTGGGCCGAGGCGGTCGGCACCGTACCGGTCGCGGCCCTCACCGTCGCCAAGCTGCGCTGGCTGGCCGAGCACGAACCGGAGCGCGCCAACCGCACCGCGCGGGTGCTGCTGCCGCACGACTGGCTGACGTGGCAGCTGTGCGGCGGGCCGGGCTCCGCCGCCGAGCCCGTCACCGACCGCGGCGACGCCTCCGGAACCGGCTACTGGTCGCCCGCCCACGGCGCCTACCGCCACGATCTGCTGTCCCGCGCCTTCGACGGCCGTACCCCCCAACTCCCCCGCGTACTGGGTCCGTTGGAGGTTGCCGGGCGCACCCCGGACGGCGCCCTGGTGGCGGCGGGGACCGGCGACAACATGGGGGCAGCCCTGGGCCTGGGCATCGAGCCAGGCGACGTGGTGATCTCCCTGGGCACCAGCGGCACCGCCTTCGCCCTCTCCGACCACCCCACCAGCGATCCCACCGGCGCGGTCGCCGGCTTCGCCGACGCCACCGGCCGCTACCTCCCCCTGGTCTGCACCCTCAACGCCGCCCGGGTCCTCAGCTCCACGGCCCGCATGCTCGACATCACCCTCGACGGCCTCGGGCCGCTCGCCCGCGAGGCCGAACCCGGCGCCGGCGGCCTGGTGTTCCTCCCCTACCTCGGCGGCGAACGCACCCCCAACCTCCCGGACGCCGCCGGCAGCCTGATGGGCCTGCGCAAGGCGAACATGCACCCGCCGAACCTGGCCCGGGCAGCCGTCGAGGGCATGCTCTGCAACATGGCCGATGCCCTCGACAGACTGCGGGCCCAGGACGTCAGCGCCCGGAGGGTGTTCATCATCGGCGGTGCGGCCAAGGCACCGGTGGTCGGCGAGATCGCCGCGGAGATCTTCGGCACCCCGGTCACCGTGCCCGAACCCGAGGAGTACGTGGCACTCGGCGCCGCCCGCCAGGCCGCCTGGGCCCTTGCCGGCACTCCCGAGCCGCCGCACTGGCCGCTCGCTGCGGCACGGCGGGTCACCGCCCCGTCCGATGACACCGCCGGCCGCCGCATCCGCGCGGCCTATGCCGAGGCGCGGTCGACGGTGTACGGGTGAGCGGTGTGCAGCACCGGTACCGACCTGTCCGTGGTCGGTACCGGTGCTGCACACGAGACCGGAACCGATCGTCACTCTTGGAGGCCGGCAACCGTTCCTTGAAGCAGGACTCGGCGGATCGCCCCTGCGCGTCCGGGACGACGGCGAGCCCACGATCCACCACCACGTCGACGACCGGACGGCCCACGTGGCCGACCGGTTCATCGACCACCTACGTGGCGAAGGGGAGTACACCGTGGACTACAAGGAGCACACCGCGATCGATGCCGTGCTGGCGAGTTTCGCCGACACCCCCGATCCGCGCCTGCGCGAGGTCGTGGGCGCGGTCGCCCGGCACCTCCATGCGCTGGTGCAGGAGCTGCGGCCGACGATGGCCGAGTGGGAGAGCGCCATCGCCTTCCTCACCGCCGTCGGCCGGATGTGTGACGACAGCAGGCAGGAGTTCGTGCTGCTCTCCGACGTATTCGGGGTGTCGATGCTGGTCGAGACCATCAACGGCGAAGCGCACGGCACCGAGGGCACGGTCCTGGGCCCCTTCCACATGACCGAGTCGCCCCGTCGAGAACTCGGCGACTCCATCGACGAGGTCGGCACCGGCGCCCCCTGTGTCATCACCGGCACCGTGACCGACCTCGAAGGGGTGCCGGTGCCGGGTGCCGTCGTCGATGTGTGGCAGTGCGACGAGAACGGCTTCTACGACGTGCAGCAGCCGGGCGTCCAGCCGGCCGGCAACGGTCGAGGTCTGTTCCGCACCGACGACGAGGGCGGCTTCTGGTTCCGCACCGTGGTGCCCTCGCATTATCCGATCCCGATCGACGGACCGGTCGGCCGGCTGCTCCAGGCCAGCCGACGCCATCCCTACCGCCCGGCGCACGTGCACCTCATCGCGGACGCCCCCGGTTTCACCCCGCTGACCACACACATGTTCGTGGCCGACAGTCCCTATCTCGACAGCGACGCCGTGTTCGCGGTCAAGCAGAGCCTGGTGCGCGACTTCGCCGAGTCCGCCGATCCCGACGAGGCCGCGCGCTACGGCGTGGCGGTGCCGTTCCGGCGCGCCCACTTCCCCATCCGCCTAGTCCCAGCAGGAAAATCCTCGTGAGCGACGTCGAGGCCGAGCTCGCCGATCAGGAAGGCCAGGTGCTCGGCCTCCCGCAGTAGCGCATCGTCCGGCGAGGTCTCCACGGTATGTCCGGCCTGCCGGATCCTCAGCAGTACCGGATGCCCTGCGGACGTGGCCCGTTGGAGGCGGGCTGCCATCTTGCGACCGTGCCAGGCGGGACAACTGCGGTCGGCGGAGCCGCAGTCGAGGAGTACGGCCGGGTAGTCGACGGCGTCGCGCACCTGGTGGTACGGGGAGTAGCGGTGCAGGACGGCCGCGTCGGTGGGGTCGTCCGGGTCCCCGAAGTCCACGGAGACGATGTCGGCCATGGTGACCGGATCCCGCCTGCAGCGCAGGAGGTCCAGTACGGGGAGCGCGGCCACGCACGCCCGGTACAGGTCGGGGCGCTGGGTCACCGCGACGACTGCGGTCAGGGCGCTGATCGAGTAGCCGAAGACGCCGAGCCGACCCGGTGTGGTGTGGCCGTGGCGGATCAGGTCGGTGGCCACCGCGTGCAGATCGTCGAACGTGCGCTGCTTGGTGTCGCGGCGGGCCGCGTGCCACCAGTCGGTGCCGAACTCCCCGCCGCCGCGCAGGTGCGCGTGGACGTAGACGCCGCCCAGTTCGACCCAGGCTGCGGGCAGCGCGAACAGGTAGGCCGGTAGCCAGGCGATGTTGAGGGCGCCGTAGCCACTGACGATGAGCGGTTGCGGCGTGCCGAGATCGACGTCGGCGCGGGCGACGATCTTGTACGGGATCACGGTTCCGTCGGCGCTGTGTGCGGTTCCGCTGCGGGTCACGGCATCCGCGACGACGGCTCGCGGCTCGCTGAGCGGCACCAGCCTCTCGGTGGCCAGATCGTACCGATAGGCCGCCGGAGACCGGGTGAGGGAGGAGAAGGCGAAGGTGCAACCGTTGCCGGCCGGTGTGACCAGTCCACCGTCCCGGCCTCCGCCCGGCCATGCCATCCCCGGTTCGGGGAGTGGGATTTCGCCCAGGGGTGCGCCCTGGCAGGAGATCCGGCGCAGCCGGGTCGCGCCGTTCGCGAGTTCGGCCAGGACCAGTTCCCGGCCCACCGGGGTGATCGAGAACAACACCGTGTCGCCCGGTGGGAGGAGCTCGCGCCAGCCGCTGCGGTCCCGGCCCGGGCCGGACAGCGGCAGGGCGACGACCCTTCCGCGCGGTGCGCCGTCGTCGGTGACCGCGATGAACTCGTCGCCGACGATCCCGCCGCGGAACACCGAGCGGGAGTCCTGGAGGAACGGCCGCCACTCCGCGTCGGACGCCGTGAGGTCGCGTACGTAGTACGGCCTGCCGGGGCCATGGGCCAGCGCCCACCGGCCGTCGGCGGAGACACTCACCCCGCGGGCCGGGAACTCCGACGGCAGGTCCTGGCGACAGACGGTCGGCCGCGAGCCGGACGCGGCGAGGGTGACCTGGAAGAGGCCCGGGCAGCGGTGCGGCCGCTCCCCGTCGACGACCACGACGAAGAACCGTCGACCGTCCGGCAGCCAGCCGACCCGGTAGACGCCTGCCTCGGGCAACCCGTCGACCAGGACCTCACCGGAATCCACGTCGCGGACACGGAACAGCGATTCCCGACCGGGGCCGGAGAACTGGTAGGCGAGCAACCCGCCGTCGGGCGACGGCTGCCACTGCATGGTGGCCGGCTCGTGCAGGGGCAGTCCCGCGGTCTCCACGGCGAGATCCAGCACACGGCGGGCCGATGCTGACGTCGTCGACACATCGGGGGAATCGGCGACGTCGAGCACCGGCAGCGCGTGGCCCTCGGGCACGTGCTCCACGAACCAGCGGCGCCCGTGGAGTTCCGGCGGGCGGTGGTGCAGTGCACTTGCGTTGAACCGTCGGGCGGTGGCGAGCGCCAGGCTCCAGGGCGGGTCGGTGTGCAGCAGGTCGCGGGCGAGCCGGTCCTGCGCCGCCTCCCAGGCGAGCGTTGCGTCGCTGTCCTCCTCCAGCCACTGGTACGGGTCGGTGAAGCCGATCCCGCCGATCTCGTTGAACTCCGGGCGGGTCGGTGTGGGCGGGAACCGGAACCGGTCAGGCACTGCGGCCTCCGTACGGATCGGGGAGATCGGGGCCATCGCGAGATCGGGGCCATCAGGAAAGGGGAATCGACCGGATCGGGCGGGGCGGCTGGTGCGGGCCACCGGCTGCGTCCGGTGGCGACGGCGGCCACTGGGTGGGGCGATGCGATGGCCTGCCCCACCCAGCGGTCCTGTGATCAGCGACGCGTCACGCGGTGTGTGACGTAGGGCGTTGCGTTATGCGTCGCGGGATGTGTCACACACAGGCGCGGCCGTGGAGAAGCGTGCTCAGCACGTTGCTCGGGGCGAGCGAGGGACCGTGCGGGGTCTCGAGCTCCTGAAGCTCCAGGATCATGGCCATGGCAGTTCACCTCCTCTCTTTTCCTCTGGTCGTTCCTGCGGGATCGCAGGTCTGGGTCTGCCGGGGCGCGGCGGTGTCCGCCGGCAGGAAGGGCAGGAAGTCGTGGCGGCCGTCGAAGACCGCGGTGAGCGCGAGCAGTACTCCTGCCGCCCCGGTCGCCAGGTCCGTGGAGAACCGGTAGAGCTGTTCGCCCGGGAAGAGCAGCCGGCCGTGGCGGATCTCGGCGTACCAGGACAGCCGGTGCAGGTGCGTGCGCACGGCAGGGTCGTCCAGAGCGGGACGGGAGCCGGTGGCCGCCAGGGACGCCAGCACCCCGGCGTGGCCGGTGAACAGCCCTGGGAAGATCCCGGACTCGGCCCGGCAGGTATGGCGGATCCGCTCGTACGCGTGGGCGAGTCGGGCATCGTCGCGCTGCCGGAGCAGTTCGCCCAGCACCGGGGCCATGCCGGCGGTACCGATGCCCAGATGGGGCATCAACCGGTGCTGCTCGCGGACCTGCAAGGTGCCGCCCGGGCCGGTCTCGCAGTCTGCCAGGTCCCGGTGCAGCGCGGCCCACGCCAGGTCGAGGAACTCCGGGTCCGACGTGGCGCGGAAGCAGTGCAGGAAGAACAGGGCGACGCCGGTCGACCCGTACATCAGCCCGGCGGCGGTGGGCCGGTCCGGCCGCAGTGTGCCGGTGCGCACTGTGTCGGCCAGACGCTCGGCGATCGTCAGTGCCCGGCGTCGGCAGTCGGCGTCCGCGGTGCCGAAGTACAGCAGGTTCAGCCCGATTCCGGCGAGCCCGGAGTGGAGGCCGGCGAGGGGCGGTTGGGCATCCATCAGATCCATCGCCCGGTCCAGGACGGCCAGTGCGGGGACGCGGTGCCCCAACCGGTCGAGGACGTAGGCGATTCCGTGCAGCCCGTCGTAGAAGCCGGGCTGGGGCGCCTCCCAGCGCTTCACCGCGCGGATCAGCCAGTCGACATGCTCGGGGTCGGGCGGCAGACCGGCCTCGGCCAGGGCGAGCAGCACACCGGCCGCGCCGTGCGCGATGTTGAATCCGCCGGTGCGGAACTGCTCGACGTCACCTGGGAACAGCCGGTCGGATCGCTGCGGGGTGGCCGCCGCCAGGATGCCCTCGGCGATGGACCGCCGCAGTTGCGGCCAGTCCTCCGGCTTCGGGTCGCCGAGTGCCTGGAGAACGGGGTGGTTCCGGTGGTCGACCGTCGTTCCGGAGGTCTCGTGCTGGTGCTGAGGCCGAAGGTCGCGGCGCAGGCCGGCGACGAAGGGCTCGGGGACTCCGAAGCGGTCGACCAGCACCCGGAGGAAGAGCTCGGACTTGCCGGGGTTCCCGGTCTGCAGCACGGGCGCGACGGACACGAACACCCACAACGCCGTGGCGGCGAGCCCGTAGTGGTCGATGGCCGGGCCGGTGCAGCCCTCCGGGGGAACGAACCCGGGCGCACCCAACGTCGGACGGTCCGCGGCGCCGATGGGCAGCGCCAGCTCGAAGTCGACCAGCACGACGCTGCCGTCCGGACGCAACAGGATGTTGGAGGGGTGGACGTCGCCCACCACGACGCCCCGGGAGTGGATCGCGCTCAGCGCGGCGCGCACCTTCCCGACGACCTCCACCGCCCAGGCGGCGAACTCCGCGATCTCCCGGGCCGACGGCTCGGGCGTGATGTACGGATGCCGGCCGGCCGCCGCCTGGGTCAGGGTCTCCCCCTCGATGTGTTCCTGGACCAGGAAGTGGTGTTCCCAACAGGTGAAGTCCCCGAGTACCCGGGGCACCACGGCCAGTCCGGCGAGCCGGTCGAGGATGGCGTGCTCGTGCCGGAGCCGCGCCACCGCGTCCACCCCGTCGGTGTCCAACCCGGCCAGCGGGCGGGCCTCCTTGAGCACCACGCTCCGCCCGGTGTCCGGATCGGTCGCGAGGTAGACGCCGCCCGCGTTGGAGAAGTGCAACGCCTTCTGCACCTGGTACGGGAACGTGCCGGCGTCGTTGTTGCGCGCGGCCATCGCCTCGGCCAGGAAGGGGGGCGGCTCGACCCACGGCGGCACGCGGAAGGCCGGCCCGCGGGTGTCCGGCACCAGTTGCCCGGTCCGTGGATCGGTCAGCGCCGGGACCGGCTCGCCGTTCCGGCCGCGACAGGTGTGGTGCTGGAAGGCGCCGTACCGCACGAACAGGGGGCCGGTGCGCCATCGGAGGTCGCTGAGGACGTACGGACCGGGCCGGCCGTCGAGCGCCTCGCCCAGCTCGGTGAGCACCCCCGACAACTCTTCGGCGGAGTCCGGGTAGATCGTGCAGAACTTGCCGCTGGATCCGCGGTCGGCGTACTTGGCGTTGGTCAGTTGCAGAACTTGCCGGCTGCGCAGGAACTTGAAGGCGATCCGGCGCTCGACGCAGTGGTCCCACACCACGTCCAACACCTCCTCTGCATGGTCCAGGCCCGTCGAGACATGGACCTTCCAGCCTTGCTCGGGAAGTCGGTGGTCGGGCGGGAGTTGGAGCACCCAGAGCCCCTGCTCGCTCCGCTGCCAGCCGACGGGCGGCTCGGCACCGGCCCTCGTGAATCGGCTTGCGGAGTCGTCCCAGCGCTGCGCGGTGTCGTAGAAGTCCGGATCGGCCAGACAGTGGGCGAGGTAGAACGCCGCCAGCTCCATCGGAATCAGCCCCCCAAAGGTCGCGGACGTCACGGCCGGGAGTAATCATGATTATCGGTACGTCCGACTAAGCCTCGATTCACCGATCAATGGCCGGTCCAGAGCCCGGACATGAGAACGCGGATGCTCTCTGACCTGGGATGATGGTTCTTCCTACAGTCCCAAGTCCACAGATCGAGAGAACATCCGCGAGATGCAATCTTCCCATGCCGCTTCGGCGGTCTGTGCCGTGTTCGACGATCGGAATCTGGTCGCGGACGCTGGTCTGGTCCCGGTGATGCGTCTTGCCGAGCGGGGACGGCTTTCACAGCTGGTCCGCGCCACGGTACGGATCGACGGCGCGGACAACAGCGGTGGGGCGAACCCGGTTGCGAAGGTGACCTCGCTGGTGGCGGCGATGTGCGCGGGAGCGGACAGCATCGAGGACGCGGACCGGCTGCGGCACGGCGCCATACCGGCGGCGTTCTCGGGGATCCGTGCTCCTTCGACACTGGGCACGTTCCTGCGCTCCTTCACCCACGGCCATGCTCTGCAACTCCACGCGGTGCACCGGAAGTTCCTGCGGAACCTGGCCTTGCACACCCCGCTGCTGCCCGGCGCCGACCAAGTCGCCTTCATCGACGTCGACTCCACCCATAAGCGCGTATTCGGCCCCGCCAAGCAGGGCGCCCAGGTCGGCCGGTTCAAAGGGATACGTACCCTGCACCCGTTGCTGGCCACGATCTGCACCCCGACAGCGCGGCCGGTGATCGCCGCGGTCCGACTGCGGCAGGGCAAGGCGGCCGACTCCCGCGGCGCCGAGCGGCTGGTCACCGAGGCCCTGGCCACCGCTGGCGAGGCCGGCTGCACCGGCATCCGCATCCTGCGGGCCGATTCGCAGTTCTACAACGCCGATGTGGTCGCTGCCTGCCGCCGGGCCGGCGCCCACTTCTCCCTGGCCTGCGGCATGAACCCGTCCATCAAACGGGCCGTCGCCACCATCCCCGACGATGCCTGGCAGCCGATCCGCTATCCCAGGGCCGTCGTCGATCCCGACACCGGCGAGCTGATCTCGGACGCGGAAGTCGCCGAGATCGGCGCCTACACCGCCTTCACCGGCCGGAAGAAAGCCGAGCACGTCACCGCCCGACTGATCGTGCGGCGCGTGCGTGACCTGGCCAAACCTGCCACCGTCGGCGAGCAGGGCGAGCTGTTCCCCACCTGGCGCTACCACCCGTTCTTCACCGACAGCCCCTTCGAAACCCTCCAGGCCGAACAGCAGCACCGCCACCACGCGGTCATCGAGCAGGTCATCGCCGACGGCAAGGCCGGCCCCTCGCGCACCTGCCCTCCGGACACTTCAACGCCAACGCCGCCTGGCTGACCCTGTGGGCCCTCACCCACAACCTGCTACGAAGCGCCGGAGCACTGGCCTCCGTCTTCCACAGCAAGGCCACCACCGCCACCCTCCGCGCACACCTGATTCACGTTCCCGCCCGCCTGGCACGGTCAGCCCGACGCCTGACGCTGCACCTGCCCGAACAGTGGCGCTGGCGCGACGCGTTCACCGAACTTTTCACTGCCGCCCATGCGCCCCCAACAGCGTGACCGACCCTGTTCATCCGCCCGCGAAGGCCCGACCGAAACCCATGTGGAAAAGCTGGGCAGACCAGCGGGTACCGCATGCCCTCCAACCAGCCACCTCCCCGAGAACACAGAAATGATCACGTCAGAACCGGGCCGGTGAATCGAGGCTAAGGGTGAGTCCACACAACTGAGGACTTGTCAGTGCCCACACGACGGACCGGAGTGGCCGAATCCGGTCGGTCCGGCCACTGTCGATATCCGTTGCTCCTACAACGCGGCTGCCGTCCGGGGCGCGTGAGAACGGTGGGACGAAAGCCTAGTGATGATGTCGCGCCCGACGTCCTGGAATCGGGGACTTGACCGCCATCAGTTCGGCTGGCAGCCGAGCATCAGTTGCAGCCGCGCCTCTCTGGCGACGCGGGCCAGGCGCATGGGTCCGGAGATGGCGCACTTCGTTCGGATCCGGCGGACGTATGTCTCCACCGTTCCGACGGCCACGCCCATCCGACGGGCTGCCTGCGCGTGGGTGAGCCCGATGGCCAGATAGCCGAGCAACTCCGCCTCCCGCGGTGCCAGTTTCGGGGTGACCGGGCTGCTGTTGCCGCGAATCAGGTCCGCCACCGGCCGGTGCAGATAGGTGTGGCCGCGGGCCACGCGCAGCACGGCCTCCCGGAATGCCTTCGCGTCGGCGTCCGTGGTCAGATAGCCGTCGGCTCCGGCATCGAGCAGGGCCAGGGCAGCCGCCGTGGTGACCGATGTGCACAGCAGCACCACACGGCAGACGACGGCCAGGTCATGGGCCAGCCGCAGCAGGCCCAGGTCCCGCCGCGAGTGGAAACCGAGGACGAGCACGTCGTAACCGGACAGCTCGTCGACCGCCGGCATCTCCGAGAAACACCGTATCGACCGGATCTCGGGAGTGGATGCGAACATCGGCGGGATTCCGCGGCGGATGACCGGGGCCTCCTCCACCACCGCGACGGAGATTCCCGCGTACCGGCGGGCTTGCCGATCCCTCGGACGAGGTAAGCCAACAGACTCGTGCTCCACTGCCATCTCATGCTCCCTCGCGATGAATTCACGACCGCCCCGGGGCATGCGGGGCAGATCGGAGTCCCATCGGCCGGCCGCTCCTCGGTGGCAATGCCTTACTTCGTCAGGGGTCGGTGAAAGCGAATGACTTTCAGGGAATTCCCGACCCATTGCGCCAACAAGCAGAGAATCCCTGCGGTCGACACTTCACCAAGACTCGGGCCACGTGGCCCGGCGTTCCCGGGGATCTCACCCGCATGGGTGATCAAGGTCTCGAGGCAGCCGGGGCGGGGCGGGGCGGGGCGGGGCGGGCCCTCGCGCGCCCCGACGCCGGTTCCCGGAGGTGTCGCCTGGCGCAGCACCCCGCCCGATCACCTCCGTGGTCACCGATGCCGGCCCGAATCCGTCGAGGAGGTCGCCGGTGACCAGGCGCTGCCGCGACCGCGGTCGGACATGAGCAGGACAGCGGGCCCGCACCGGGGCCAGCCGATCAGCTGACCCCCGTACGGGCCCGTCACCGTCCCAGAGGGGCGCCTACTCCGAGCGGACCCGGTCGGCCTGCATCCCCTTGTGCCCCTGAACGGCTTCGAAGGAGACCTTCTGCCCGTCCTTCAGGGACTTGAAGCCGTTTCCCTCGATCGCCCGGAAATGAACGTACAGATCGGGCCCGGATTCCGGCGTGATGAAGCCGTATCCCTTTTCATCGGTGAACCACTTCACGGTTCCGTTCTGGCGTTCGGCCACGGGTTTCCCCCATCGCCAGTAAGCAGTCATCGGCATCGGCAAAGCCAAAAAGCAGCATGGCACGCGACTGCCCCTGGAACGGCAGAACAGCCCATGAACCACCCGAGAAGGGATGGCAGGTGCAGCCCTCGACGGAAACGTCGGGGGCCCGCTGCCCGATGAGCCCGGCGGGGTCGTGCCGCGCCTGGTGATCAGGCGCGCAGGAAGGCTTCCAGGGCGGTTGCGAAGGCCACGGGGAGTTCGTACATCGGGTAGTGGCCGGAGTTGGGCAGCGTCTCCAGTTCTGCCTGTGGGTAGTGGGTCAGCCAGGTGCGGCGCATCGCCTCGGCGTTGAGGGCGAGGTCGTGTTCGCCGATGAAGACCTTCACCGGGAGGGTGTTGCCGGCGACTTTGGCTGCGAAGTCCTGGGTGGTCCAGTCGGTCAGGTAGGCGGCGACGGCCTCCGGCCGGGAGACGTCGACCGAGCGTGCCGTCATGGCGTCCAGCCAGCGGTCGCACGCCCGGTGGCCGGTGACCAGGTCGAGGATGGCCCGCCGGTTGGGCGGGTTCTGCGCCGCACCGTGGAAGAGGTCGTACGCATCGCCCTCCAGTACGTAGGCACTCGCCGGGACCGGGGCGACCCCGACCAGTTTGCGGACGCGGCGCGGCGCCTCGACCAGGATGCGTTGTGCTGCCTTGCCGCCCATCGAGTGCCCGATCACGGAGAACGTGTCCCAGCCCAGTTGGTCGGCCAGGTCGAGCGCGTCCGCGGCGATCTCGGCGAGGGTGAACCGGCCGTCCACGTCCCGCCGGTCTCCGTAGCCGCGGTAGTCGAGGAAGGCGTAGGCGAACTCCTTCGGGTCCAGGTAATCGAGGAACGGGCCCCAGGCCGCGCTGGTGCCGAACCAGTCGTGCAGCACCAGGACCTTGTGCGCGCCGGAACCGATGGCGCGGTGACTGATCGTCATGTCGGGAGCTCCCGTCGCGTGGAGTGGCGGCCGATATCTTCCCCCTCAGCGCGCCGCTACGCGGCCGCTCCCCCGGATGCCCGATCGACTGCCGGAATCGGCGCGGGCCGGTCTGTGGCCCCGCGCGACAGAAGCCAGGCTGTCGAGCGCGACGGCGCTCACGGTGCCGAGACTGCGCCCCCTTGCTTCCGTGCTGACGGAGCGTTTCCAGATGCTCACGCCTTTCGGCATATCCGTCGGCCCATCGGGGCAGGGAAGGCCCCTGGAACAGTGGGGTTCGACCCGTGGTGGGAAGGGAGCAGCATGCGCATGGGTAGGGGCGTTCGACATGCGGTGGTGATCGGGGCGGGCATGGCGGGTCTTGCCGCCGCCCGTGTCCTGGCCGACAGCTGCGAGGCCGTCACCGTCATCGAACGCGACACGCTTCCCCGCGGGTCCGCGCCCAGGGCCGGGGCGCCGCAGGGACACCACGTCCATGGCCTGCTGGCCCTTGGGGCCGAGGTGTTCGAGGGGTATTTCCCCGGGCTCCGGGCCGAGCTGGAGCAGGCCGGTGCGCCGGTGTGGGACTGGGGCGAAGGTCTGTGCGCCGTGCTGCCCAACGGAACCCCGCCACCCACACCGATGGGCATGCCGATCCAGACGTTCTCCCGCCCCTTCCTGGAGCACGCCCTGCGTCGCCGGGTGGGGGCGTTGGAGCCCGTCACGTTACGAGACGGGCTGACCGTCACCGGGCTGCGCACCGCCGGCCCCGGCAAGGTCGTCGGTGTGCGCGTCAAGGACGGCGACGGCGACGGCGAGGAGGAGATCGCCGCCGACCTCGTGGTGGACGCCTCGGGTCGTTCCTCCCATCTGCCGCGATGGCTGGCCGCCCTCGGTCTGCCCAGCCCCCGTGTGACGACCGTCGACGCCCAGGTCGGCTACGCCTCACGCACCTACTCCTTCCCGGAAGGACAGGCCCCGCCCTCATGGATGGGCGTGCTGCAACCCCTGCGCGCCCCCGACTTCCACAAGGGCTGCTACGCGATCCAGATCGAGAACAAGGCACTCCACGTCACCCTGCACGGCGCCAACGGGACTCAACTGCCGCACGACGACGAGGACTTCCTCGCCTACGCCAAGACGTTGCGCGGTCCCATCGCCGACGTCATCGCCCCCCTCACCCCCACTTCCGCCGTGCGCCGCTACGCCCGTACGGTCAACCGCAGGGTCGCCTACCACCGCCTTGCCCGCTGGCCTGACGGGCTGATCGCCCTGGGGGACTCGGTGTGCGCCTTCAACCCCGCCTACGGGCAGGGCATGACCGTCGCCGCCCTCGAAGCGCGCCTCCTGGAGCAGATGCTCCGCGGGCGGCGCACCCGCACTCCACTCGACGGGCGGGTCTTCCAGCAGCGGCTGGCGCGCATCACCGCCTCCTCATGGCTGATGGCAACCATCCCCGACCGTGCCTGGGAAAGGTCACGGACCGCCTGGCCCGTCAAGGCCGGCAACTGGTTCATGAACCGCCTGATCGACACCGTCCCTCACGATCCGCAGCTCTACACCGCCTTCTCCGGCCTCTTCCACATGACTGCGGGGCCCCTGACACTGGCCGACCCACGCCTACTGTCCCGGGTACTCATCGGCCCGCGCCCGGGCACAAGCCTGCGCGCGGCCACGGCCTGAATCCGTTGCCGAAGGCGGAGCGGTCGGCGCCCTGGATCCGGACCGGCAGTTGTCCGCGCGGATCAGCGCAGCGATCGAGGGCGAGGTGGTGGTCGCGGTGGCGGTGGCGGTGGCGGTGGCGGTGGCGGTGACAGGCTGTCCGGCACCGGCGGGCTGTGACAGCGCCGCCGGTGGCCGCGCCGCCGGCCTCGCTGACCGATGGGCTGTGGTTCGCCGCGGAGCCGGCCGACTCCCCAACACCGTTGCCAGGGCGGTGATTTCGGCAGGTCGCCGCGTTGTTGCGGCTGGCGCTGACGGCCACCTTCCGCGGCCGTCAGCGCCGGACGGAGGTCCTACCCGTCAATCCCGGGTCAGCCGATGCCGACCTTGGACGGGGCGGTGGTCCAGTCGGTGGCGATGGCGCTGCGTGCGGCGTCGAGTTGGACGGTGCCGTCGCACACCGCCGTCTTCAGCTGGTTCTCCACGGAGTCCTTGCTGGCCGCCGGCTCATCGCCGTAGCGGGGCTCGGGCCACAGGTTCTTCGGGTCGCGCGGTGCGCCGCCCAGTTCGAGGGGGACGAGGTGGTCTTCCTCGTAGTCGGCGGTGTTGGTGTCGGAGTAGCCGTACTCGCCGATCTGCTTGATCTTGAGGGGGGTGGTGTAGGAGACCGGCGGGCGAACGGTCTTGGTCCAACCAGGCACACAGATCGTCGACTGGATCGTGGACTGGGTGACGTCGGGGTTGTAGGCACCGGGCTGGCAAGCGGCGTCGGGCAGCGGCAGGTACGACTGGGAGCAGGTGGCTGCGTGGGCGCTGCCGGTGGTGAGGGTGAATCCGGCGACGGTGAGCGCGACGGCCGTTATCGCAGAGGAGAGTCGTTTCTTCGATCGCATGGGTGCTCCATGTGGGGGATGGCCCGGCAGGGTCCCGGGCACGTGGCGCCATGGCAGCAGCCGCACGGTCTATGCGGGTAGACGCTGGTGATGAACAAAAGATGTCCATGCCGTTTTCTGACCGTCTGGAGGCCGACTATTGGCCAACTCATGCCCTACATAAGGTGTTTTCGCGTCGCATCGGACCGAACTCGAGCCGGCAGCAAAGCTGACGGGACGTGATCCACGCCGGTCGTGCGCCCCATTCCCACACCCGCATTCCAGGCATATCATCGCCGGATGACTCGACGTGGGCTGGTGCTCGGCAGCGGCGGTGTGGCGGGAGTGGCGTGGCAAACGGGACTGTTGGCCGGGCTTCTCGAAGGAGGCGTCGACGTCCTGGATGCGGATGTGGTCGTCGGCACCTCTGCCGGGTCGACGGTGGCCGCACAGATCACCAGCGGACTCCCGCTCGGAGATCTGCTCGCCCGCCAGGTCGATCCGGCCCTTCAGGCTCCCGAACTGTCGCCCGTCCTCGACGCCGACGACCGCTTGATGCTGTTGCTCGATGCGCACGACGGCGCCACGGACGCCCTCGACGTGCGGCGTCGGATCGGAGCAATGGCACTGGCGGCGCCGACCATCACGGAAGCCGAGCGGCGCGCCGTGATCGAGGCCCGGCTGCCGTCCCGCAGTTGGCCCGAGTCCGGGCTGAGGATCGTGGCCGTGGACGGGGAGACCGGTGTGGAGCGGGTGTTTGACGCGGCTTCGGGCGTCGATCTCGTGGATGCCGTGGCGGCGAGTTCCGCCGTTCCCGGAGCCTGGCCACCCGTCACGATCGACGGGCGTCGCTACATCGACGGCAGTACCCGCACGGCGGAGAACGCCGATGTCGCTGCGGGATGCGAGCGGATCCTCGTGCTCCAGGTCATGCAGATTCCCGGCAACTCCGACCTCGACGAGCAGGTGGCCGCGTTGCGTGAGCGGGGGGCGAGGGTCACGGTGATCCGCCCGGACGACGCCGCGGCGTCGGCGATCGGCCCGGACGTGCTCGACCCGGCAGTGCGGGAGGCGTCGGCTCGTGCCGGTCACGAGCAGGGGCTGCGTGTGGCGGCGTCGGCAGGCGCGTTCTGGCGTTAGGGGCGCGTCCAAAGGCAGCGGACGGCGCCGGGGACCGCTGGCGCAACGCGTGCAGGCAGTGGGCGAGGTGACTTGGAGGCATCGGTCGATGCCACCGCCGTAGCGGGGCGTACTGCCTGCGCTCCGTCGTCGCCAGGCTGTCAAGCGAACGACCAAGCCATCTTGTGGACTTGTGCGGGCGCCGCCCTGCCGGCTCGCGTGGTGCGGGAACCGCAGGGGAACGCGGGGTGACTGACCGGGTGGCGGCCGTCCGCCGGCCATCGACCTGCGGGGTTCACGTCGATCGTCGACGGATGTTTCGTCTTGTGGTGTGCCTGTGGGCGTTTTGATCATGGCTTGATCTCTACTCCTGGATTCCGGTTGCGCATTCCTCTCCGTGGCCGGAATTTGCTGACTTGGAGTCTTCTCCGAAGCTTTACAAACACGGTTGCTACGTCTTGACAAGTATGTGCTGCGGCCATCAATAATCGGTGCCCGGATCATCCGCCAGTCGACCCGCGGTCGACCGATGAGTGTGCGCCAGAGTTCGCTGCACTGACCACGACCTTGTTGTGCGACAGAAGCGAGGAACACCGGTGGAATCGTGGTTCGACATGGCCCGTGCCGTGCCATCGGGGTGGCCCCGTACCTACTGCTTTGCGCATGCCGGTGGCCGGGCGCAGGCGTTTGTGGAATGGCAGGAGGCGTTGGCCGGAGTGACCGCGCTGGTCGCGGTCACTCCGCCCGAGCGGACCGATATCGACACCGTATGCGACAGGGTCGCCGAGCTGATCGCCGCGCAACGCACCGGCCCGTTCCTGCTGTTCGGGCACAGCCTCGGGGGACTGATCGCCTTTGAGGTGGCCCGCAGGCTCGGCAACCGGCCCGCGCATCTGATCGCTTCCGGCTGTGTGGCGCCGAGTTTGCATCCGACGGCGCGGATGGTCGAGGTGGCGGGGCTCAGCGGGCAGAGCCTCACCGAAGCGCTCGCCGTCTACGGCG
This sequence comes from Streptomyces yunnanensis, assembly GCF_029011865.1. Lineage (NCBI taxonomy): Bacteria > Bacillati > Actinomycetota > Actinomycetes > Kitasatosporales > Streptomycetaceae > Streptomyces > Streptomyces yunnanensis. The sequence goes on along the minus strand of NZ_CP095749.1, from coordinate 9,542,699 downwards.
GGTTGCGGCCGGAGATTCTGGCCGACCCGGAACTTCAGGACTTCATACTCCCCGACATCCGTGCCGACTTCGAAATGGTCGCGAGGTACCGGTATCGCCCCGCCGCCGCGCTGCCGTTCGGCGTCTCGCTCGTCAATGGTGAGGACGATCCGCTGGTCCACCGAGATGACCTGGTGGACTGGACGCGGGAGTGCACGGGGAAGCCTGAAACGCGCTGGGCGACGGGTGGGCACTTCTTTTTCGAGGACCACCCCGAAGCGGTCACCGAAGTAATCCGCCGCGCGGCGGAGGCGTTGCCGGTCGAACTGATTTAAGCCCCGGCAGCGAATGAGAAAGGGAAGCATGACCGACCAACACAGTAATGCCGTCGCGTTTGCCGAACTGCATCGATTAGCGGACCACTTCTTCCACGGGCGCGCCGACCTCGACGACGCCGCCCACCGCCTCCAGGCAGGCTCCCAGGCCGGTGCGGAGGTGCTGCTCCCCGCACCGGCGGTGCCGCGGGTGGCGTCGACCGCGGTGCTGGACGCGGCAGCCGAACCAACGGGGCCCGGCACGTTCGGCTCCGCCACGTCGGCACTGGGCCCCACCGAACCCAACGCTCTGCCGAGCGGGTCATGACCCCCGTCCACCTCCTCTCCCCCGGCTATGTGCTCGGCGAGATCGAGCAGGAACATCACGAGATTCCCGGCTTCGCCGCGCGTGCCCGGGAGTACGGCATGCAGCCGGACGCCGGGCTGTGGGGTTGGGGCACGGTCCATCGCACCGAGAGAGCGTTGGAGGAGTTGGTCGTCGAGGCCGGCAAGGCGGTCGTCGGCTCTGCGGACGTGGACTTCCTGGTGGTGTGCTCGACGCGGTTCCCCGGCGACGCGCACACCCATGGCGGGTTCATGGAGACGGTCCTGAACGGCCTCGGCCTCGACTGCCCGTTCCTCGGCCTGACCCTCAACCGCTGCACCAATCTGGTGAGCGGGCTCGGTGTGGCCGAGGCCCTGGTCCGAAGCGGCGCGTACCGCAACGTCCTGGTGATCACCGCGGACCGCTGTGCCTCGGAGTCCGCCCGGATGGAGAACTTCGCCCTCTTCAGCGACGGTGCCGCCGGGTGCCTGGTCACCGCGCACCCGGGCGAGTACGAGGTCCTGGGCTCGGCGAGTGCACAGGACCCCGGGGCGCTGGAGTGGCACAACGAAATCAGCGCGGACCTGTCGCGGCAGGTCAACGACCTTCTGCTGGCTCCGCACGGACTGGTCCCGGGCGACCTGGCCGGCGTGTTGCACAACAACCTCTACGTGCCGATCGTCGTGATGAAGGAACGTTTGGCCGGATTCACGCCCGCGCAACTCGACACCACCAACACCGCCAGGACCGGCCACTGCTTCGCCGCCGACCCGCTGATCAATCTCGTCGACCGCCGCACCGAGCCGGGCGGGTACTACCTGCTCGCCGCGAGCGTGCCGGGTTCCCGCGCCGCCATGTTGCTGCGCAAGGCCCCACCACGGCCCTGATCCGCACCCGTCCGAGGCCAGTGTCCGGAGGTATCCATGTCTGCTTTCGCCCTGCCCGACACGTTCGTCGTAGCGCCCCTGTCCACTTCCGAGTTCGACCCGGCTGCCGTCGCGGCGGCCGGCGAGGTGATCGCCGCGGGCCCTGAGGCCGTCTACCACCGTCTGGTCGGCGACCAGGAGTCGGAGGTGGTGTTCCTCCTCGCCCGGCATGTGCTGAATGGTTTCTCCACCTGTGCGCGGGGGCCCTCCGATCACGCAGCGGAGGCGCGCGGGGCCGACCGGATCGCCGAGCGGACGGCCCAGGTGCGTCGGCAGATCACCACGATGCTGCAACCGCTGCGCGACGCCGAACCCCGGGTGCGCGAGGCCGTGGTGGCCCAGCGGGCGCCCCTGGCGCTGATCGGCGGCTGCTGGCTGGACTCGGTGTCCCAGCCCGCCACCCAGCCTTCGGCCGCGGTCAACGACCTGATACGCCATCAGTTCGCCTGGCGCGGCGAGGGAAATCCGCGGCGCGCCCTGCACCAGGTGCGCGGGCATGCCCTGGAGGAACTGGGCGTCTACCTGCCGGACGTCACGGCCCCGGACTTCCTCCAGCGGGCCGAGGCGCGCCCGCTCACCGCATGGCACGGCGCCTACTACCTGAGCCTGGCCAGGCTGCCCGCGACGTTCCTGCCCGAGGTGGTCGGCACCCACTACGTCGTGGCGGCTCTCGGCATCGACGAACTGCTGCTCGGCACGCGGCCCATGCTCGACGCAGCGGATCTGCGGGCCGCCCTCGCCGACTACCTCGCACTGGCCCCGGCGCCGGTCAGAAGCAGAGTGGCGGCCGCGGTCGGACAGGCACTGGCCAGGGAGTCGGAGCACGCACGGCTGCTCGTCGACGTCGCCGCCTGGCACGCCGGCCTCTCGCTCGACGCGCAGGTCGCGCGGATCGTGGCCAGGCACGCCCCGTTCGCGGGCAAGCAGCACCGCAACGTCCGCGTCGGCGGCCGGCCGCTGACCGAGCGCTTCGCCGATCCCGACTTCGACCTGACCGCGTTCGTCGACGACTTCCGGAGCTCACGCCAGTTGCAGCCGCGTGCGGGTGGCTGCCGCTTCCTGCGGGCCATCAAGTTCGGCGGCCCCATGTTCGGCATCTTCGACGCGCGGGAGGCGGCGGTCTTCGAGCAGTGGGCCGCGGCGATCGCGGCCGGGGAGCTGCCCGACGTCGCACTCACCCCGAACACGGCCGGTGACGAGGCCGCACGCGCGCTGACGGAAGCGATCGGCGCGCCCCCGCCCGACGTGCGTCTGAAGGCCGCGGTCCGCAACGACGACCGCGACTTCCTGCACCGGCTGGTCAACATCGAGAACTTCCCCAACGCCCTGGCCCTCGCGCGCGCCCACGCCGAGGAGGGACTGGCCCGCGCCGAGCTGCTGTTCACCCACGGCGGCGACGGCGTCCTCACCGACGCGAGCTGGTTCGACTACTCGCCCTCGGCGCTCAACGCACGCGTCGACCGCATCTACTGGGACAAGCTGGTCGACCCGTACCGGCCGCTGACCGAGATCCCGGACCGCGACGAGGTCGTCTTCGGTCAGAAGACCTTCGCGCTCGGCAGCATGATCGACGGCGCGTGGGCGCACCGCATCGGCGCAACGGGCCGCTTCACCCGCCGCAGCGACGGCATGCTGTACTCGATCTACGCCGACGAGATGGGCCGCGGCGACATCACCAAGAACCACATCACGCTGATCTACCAGGTGCTCGCGAGCATGGGGATCGAGGTGCCCCACCTGCGCGAGGCCGCCTTCCTCGACCAGGACGAACTGCCCGACCACCTCTACGGGTTCTCGCTGTTCCAGCTCAGTCTCGCGCTGTTCCCGGACTCCCGCTACGACGAGATCCTCGGCTACAACCTGGGCATCGAGATGTTCGGACTGGGCACCATGCGCATGCACGAGATGCAGAAGCTGCGCCACCACGGCTTCGACGTGGCCTACGAGGAGGCGCATCTGTCCATCGACAACGTCTCCGCCGGCCACGCGCGCCAGTCGGCCGAGCTCATCATCGCCTATCTGCACGACGTGGCGCAGTTGTCCGGGACCGACGCGGTGCCGGCGCACTGGCGGCGCATCTGGCGCGGTTACGCCTCCTTCGCCTACTTCATCGAGCACGAACTGGTGGCCGGCCTCGCCCGGCACGAGTCCGCGGACGTGATCATCTGATGCCCTCCCCCACCACCGTCCCCAGCACCTTCGACACCCATCTCCTCGCCCTGCCCCTGTACGAGGACCACCACCGCGAGCTGGCCCAACGCCTGGTGACCTGGTGTGCCGAGCAGCGGGAGGTGCTGGCCGGCGCCGGGCGGCCGGACGCGGTCGGCCGGCGGATCCTGCGCGCGCTCGGGGACGGAGGTTGGCTGGCGTTCCTCGACGGTGGCCCCGACGACTACCGCGCACTGTGCCTGGCCCGGGAGGCGCTGGCCTACGCCGACGACCTCGCCGACTACGCGTTCTCCATCCAGGCACTGTCGGCCACCCCGCTCCGCCGGTTCGGCACCGACGAGCAGCGCCGCCGGTATCTGCCGGGACTGGCCGCCGGCACCCTGTGCGGCGCCTTCGCGGTGTCGGAGGAGGGCGCGGGTTCGGACGTCGCCGCGATCGGACTGGCGGCGCGCGAGACCGCATCCGGCTGGCTGCTCAACGGTGCCAAGGCGTGGATCGCCAACGCGGGCATCGCCGATGTGTACACGGTGATCGCGCGGACCGGCCCGGGGCCGGGCGCGTTCGGGCTCAGCGCGTTCCTCGTCCCCTCGGACACCCCCGGTCTGCGCGTCGAGCCGGTGCCGATGATCGCCCCGCGAGCCCTCGGCCATCTGGTCTTCGACGACTGTGCGTTGCCGCCGGAGGCACTGCTCGGCGCCCGTGGTGGCGGGTACCCGATCGCGATGGAGGTGCTGGGCCGGTTCCGGATGACGGTCGGCGCCGCCGCGCTCGGCTTCGCGCGCCGGGCCGCCGACGCGGCGTTGGCCAGGTCTCGGGAGCGGCCCATGCAGGGCGGGAAGCTGTTCGATCTGCCGACCGTGCGCGCCGCCTTCGCCGAGATGGAGGTCAAGCTCGACGCGGCCGCGCTGCTGGTGGCCCGGTCTGCCTGGGAGATCGACCGGGGCAGTCCCCGCTACGCCCGGCACTCCTCGGTGGCCAAGCTCTACGCCACCGAGGCCGCGCAGCAGATCGTGGACAGCGCGGTGCAGGTCTTCGGCGCGGCCGGACTGGTCCACGACAGCCTGTTGGAACGGCTGTACCGACAGATCAGGTCGCTGCGGATCTACGAGGGCTCGTCGGAGGTCCAGCGGGCGATCATCGCGGCGGCGATCGATCCGGACCGGACGCCCCGGGGGGAATCGTGACGCGGTCGGGTCCGGCGACGCTCGACGCGGCGGCCACCCACCCCGACCCCTATCCGTTCTACGCCGATCTGGTGGCCGAGCGGCCCTTCGGCCGTGACGCCGACAGCGGGCTGTGGGTGGCGGCCGGCGCGGCGGCGGTGTCCGAGGTGCTCGCCGATCCGGTCCTCGGGGTCCGGCCGAGCGCCGAGCCGGTGCCGCGCGGCATCGTGGGCACCCCGGCCGGCGACGTGTTCGGCGAGCTGGTCCGGATGACCGACGGTGCCGCGCAGGCGCAGCGCAGGCGGAGCCTGATCGCGGCGCTGGACACGGTCACCGAGGAACAGGTCGTCGCACTGGCCGGGGAGCAGGCCGCCCGTGCGACCGGCTGGTGGGACCTGCAGTTCGGCGTGCCCGTACGGGTGGTGGCCGCGCTGTTGGGCGCGGGCGGGGACGTCCCGGTCGAGGCGGCCCGGCTGATCGGCGACTTCGTCCGCTGCATTCCGGCCTCGGCCACCGCCGAGGACCAGGCCGCCGCGGCCGTAGCGGCCGGGCGTCTGCTGGACCTGCTCGGCCCGCACCTGCGGGCCGGGGGCGGCGGTCTGCTCGGCGCACTGGTTCGCTTGTCCGCGCGTGATGGTTGGCCGCAGCCCGCCCCGCTCCTGGCCAATGTGATCGGTCTGCTCTCACAGACCTATGACGCCACCGCGGGGTTGGTCGGCAACACCTTGCTCGCGCTGGCCCGGCACGGCCGACCGGACGATCTGGCGGCCTTCGTCGCGGAGGTGGTCCGGCACGACGCGCCCATCCAGAACACCCGTCGGTTCGCGGCCGGTGACACCACCGTCGCCGGTCACCACGTCCCGGCGGGCTCGACGATCGTGCTGTTGCTCGCCGCGGCCAACCGCGACCCGCTGGCCAATCCCGATCCGCACGCCTTCCGCCCGGGCCGGGCGGATCCGCAGGTGTTCACCTTCGGCCGGGGAGCCCACCGGTGCCCCGGCCGCGCCCTGGCCACCGCGATCACCGTCGGCGTGGCCTCCGCGGTGACCGCGGCGCCCGTCCACGAGGGTCACCACCCCTCGTTCAACGCCCGCATCCCCGTCCTGAAAGGCCAGTTCCCATGACCCGATTACGGCTCAGGCACGCGGTGCGCGGCAGCGCACGAAGAGCGCCGCGGACACCGGCCGACGTGCCCGCGAAGCCGTGGCCCGGCGCCTGCCCGGCGCTCCGTCGGCCGTCCTCCCCACACGCCAGCGGGAGCGCCACCGGACTCACGAAGTCCTTGACCGGAAACGGGGGCGACGCACCATGATCGACAACAACCACCACAGTGTGCTCGGCATCGGTGTCGGACCGGCCAACCTCAGCCTGGCCGCGCTGCTCTGTCCGCACCGCGACCTGCCGAGCCTGTTCCTCGACCGCAAGGAAGCCTTCAGCTGGCACGACGGTCAGCAGATCCCCGGCACCACACTCCAGGTCACGATGCTCAAGGACCTGGTCAGCCTGGCCGATCCGACCAGCAAGTTCTCCTTCCTCAACTACCTGCACGACCAAGGGCGGATCTACCACTTCGTCAACGCCCAGTTCGACGCCGTGCCGCGAGCGGAGTTCCGCAACTACCTGGAGTGGGCGAGCTGGCGGATGAAGAACATCGTCTTCGGGGAGGAGGTGCAGTCGATCGACTTCGACGGTGTCTTCCGGGTGCACACCGACGAGCGGGTGCTGACCGCGGACAACATCGCCGTGGGCGTCGGCAACCGGCCCTGGATCCCGCCGGCCGCACAAGCCGGGCACTCCCGCAGCCAGTTCCATGTGTGCGACTTCGTCGAGCGGGCCGTCGACCTCGGCGGCAAGCGCGTCGTGGTGGTGGGCGGCGGGCAGTCGGGCGCCGAGGCGTACCTCGACCTGATCTCCCGCGAGGGCGACCAACTGCCCAGCCGGGTCTCGTGGTTCTCCCGACGCCGCAACTTCCTGCCGATCGACGACTCGCCGTTCACCAACGACTACTACATGCCGTGCTATTCGGAGTACTTCTACGGCCTGGAACGCGCGACCCGTGAGCGGATCAACCAGGAGAACGTCCTGTCCAGCGACGGCATCTCCGAGCCGACGCTGCGCGCGATATACCAGCGCATCTACCACCACCGGTTCATCGCGCGCTCGCCCGGCCTGGTCCGGCTGTACCCGAACCGTGAGATCACCCGCGTGGCCAGGGCCGGTGCGGGCTGGGAGCTGACGGTGGTCAACAGCGACCGCCCCGACCAGCCGCAGCGCGTGACCGCCGACGTGATCGTCTGGTCCACCGGCTTCCGCTCCGGACTGCTGGACCTGCTGGCGCCCCTGACCGACCGGCTGGAGTGCGACAACGGCGAGTACCAGGTGGACCGGGACTTCGCGGTGCGCTGGGACGGCCCGCCGGACCGCAACATCTTCGTCCAGAACGCGACCCCCGCCCAACGCGGTCTCGCCGACAAGAACCTGAGCCTGCTGGCGTGGCGCAGCCAGCGCATCGTCGACCGTCTGCGCGGTGTGCAGCGGGAAGAACAACTCTCCTCCTTCGTCGCATGGGCGGACGAAGGCAGCGAGGAGGGCGAGTTGCGAGGGAGGGTGTGAGATGAGTCTGGGCACGGTCGCGGTGATCGGTGGCGGCATCATCGGCTGCCTGGTGGCCCGACGGATCGTCCACGAGCACCCGGCGAGCACGGTGCTGCTCCTGGACCGGGATCAGGTGGGCTGCGGCGCCAGCAGACGCTCGGCCGGACTGCACTTCCCCCGCGGCACGACCGAGCGCGTGCGCCGCATGTCGGAATACAGCCAGGAGTTCTACGAGAAGCTCAGGGCCGACCGGCCCGGCGTGCCGATCCACCCGGTCGGCATGTCGCTGGTGTCGCGGGCCGACCGCGACGAGTTGGAGAGGATCTACGCCCGACCGGTCCGCCGGGACGACGCCCCGGCCGCGCTCGACGCCTGTGGCGCCGAGGTCCGCGTACCACCGAGTACGTCGGTGTGGGACGTCCCGGGCGCGCAGTACGCCGATGTGCACCGCCTGGTCCAGGCACTGGTCTGCGAGTTGCGCCCGCGCGTCGACGTGCGCGAGGGGGTCCGGGTCACCGCGTTGGAGCCCGACGAGGGCGGTGTGCGGCTCGGACTCGGCACGGGTGAGCGGTTGACGGTCGACCGGGTGGTGTTGGCGCCGGGACCGTGGCTGGGCGAGCCCGCGTGGGCCGAGCGGGTGGCGCCGCTGGGAGCCCGGGTCAAGCGGATCGTCGCCCTGCACATCGAGCACCCCGCGGACGAGAAGGACCGGGCGGTCGTCTTCCACGACGAGGACGCCTTCCTGCTCCCGCTGGCCTACCGCGGGCACTGGCTGTTCAGCTACACCTGTCAGGACTGGGACGTCGATCCCGACCGGGTCGGCGTCGGTCTGGCCGCGCACGACGTGGAGCAGGCCCGCGCATGCCTGGGCCGCTACGCGCCCTCGCTCGCCTCGCGCTGCACGACCGGTCGCGTCTTCTGCGACGCCTACAGCACGTCCCGGCAGCCCTTGCTGCGCCGGCTCGACCCGGACGGCCGGGTGGTGTTCGCAGGCGCGGCCAACGGATCCGGATATCGCCTCGCCCCGGCCATCGCCGCCGAGGCGGTCCAGTTGATCGACCAGAGTGTGAAGGGGAGTCTGCGTTGAGAATCGACACCTTCGACCCCGCGACGCTCAGCGATGCCTTCGGGATCGACATGAGCACGATCGACCTGCCCGGTGTCGCCGGGTTGGGTGCGGGGTGGGGCCGGGTGCCGCCGGGCGGGCGCTCCGAGCCGCACCAGCACGACGAGATCGAGATGTTCGTCATCGTGTCCGGCACCGGCGAGATCGTGGTGGACGGGGCGCGCCATCCGGTGGGCCCGGGCACCGTCGTCAAGTTCGACCCGTTCGAGACCCACGTGATCGACAACACCGGTGACGGCGACGTGGTGTTCGTGACCTGCTACTGGCGCGAGCCCCGGCACGCCGGCGAGGTGGCCGCGCGTCCCGACCGGCGGCGTTTCGGGGAGCGTCCGGTGTTCGTCTTCTCCACCCCGCCGACCCCCAACGGCGACCTGCACCTGGGGCACCTGTCCGGGCCGTACCTCGGCGCGGACGCGTTCGTCCGGTTCCAGCGCATGAACGGGGTGCGGGCCTGGCATCTGACCGGCAGCGACGACCACCAGAGCTATGTGGTTGCCAAGGCGGCGCAGGAGGGGAGCACTCCCGAGCAGGTCGCCGCGCACTACGGCGCCGAGATCGCCAGGACGCTGGAGTCGATGGACATCCGGCCCGACCAGTTCACGGTGACCCGCACGGACGCCGGATACCGTCAGGGCCTGCGCGACTTCTTCGCCGCGTTGGAGACGTCCGGCCAGGTGGCCCGGCGCGAACTGCCGGCGCTGTTCGACGGGAAGACCGGCCGCTACCTCTACGAGGTCGATGTGTCCGGTACCTGCCCGTCCTGCGAGGCCGGCACCAACGGCAACATCTGCGAGGAGTGCGGCGAGCCCAACACCGTCGCCGACCTCGTCGAGGCACGGAGCCGGCACTCGGACACGGTGCGGGCCGAGGGTCTGGCCCGGCACGCGCTGGCGCTGCACGAGTTCCGCGAGGACGTCGCCCGGCACCACCAACTCGGCCGGGTCCCCGCCCGGCTGCGCGAACTGGCCCAACGGGTCTTCGCCCGGGAGACCTTCGATCTGCCGCTGACCCACCCCGCGCAGTGGGGCGTCCCCCCGCGGGACGCCGATGACCAGGTGATCTGGGTGTGGCCGGAGATGTCGTACGGCTTCCTGCACGGCATCGGACAGCTCGGCGCCCGGATCGGCGAGCAGTGGCAGGCGCACAAGCCGGAGCAGGACTGGAAGATCGTCCACTTCTTCGGCTACGACAACAGCTTCTACCACGCGATCCTCTACCCGGTGCTGTACCAGCTGGCGTTCCCGCACTGGCAGCCGGACATCGACTACCACGTCAACGAGTTCTATCTGCTGGACGACCAGAAGTTCTCCACCAGCCGGCGGCACGCGGTGTGGGGCAAGGACCTGCTGTGCCCGGAGACGGTGGACGCGGTGCGGTTCTACCTCTCCCGTACGCGCCCGGAGGGCGAGCGCACCAACTTCGAGCGGGACGCCTACACCGCGACCGTGCGCGAGGTGCTGATCGAGGGCTGGCAGGGCTGGCTCGACGACCTCGACCGGCGGCTGAAGGCGCGCTACGGCGGTGTGGTGCCGGACGCCGGGACCTGGACGCCCGAGCACACCGCGTTCTACGCCCGGCTCGGCAGGCGCCTGGCGGCCGTGACGGCGCACCTGGGCCAGGACGGGTTCTCCCTGCGGGCGGCCACCGCCGAGCTGGAGGGCATCGTCACCGACGCGCGGGCGTTCGCCGGGCGTGAGGCGGGGCTCGCCGACGCGGCCGGCTGGCAGTCGGAGAACCGTACGGCGATGGCGTTGGAAGTCGCCGCGGCCCGGCTGCTGTCCAGGGTCGCCACACCGGTCATGCCGCGCTTCGCCGGGCGCCTCGCCGCGCTGCTCGGCGAGCGCGAGCCGGCCTGGCCCACCACCGTGGACCTGGTTCCGGCCGGGACCGAAGTGGACCTGAGCGGGCAGGTGTTCTTCGCCGCCGAGCCGACCTCCGCGCAGCCGGCGGAGGTGGCACCGGACCCGCTGCCCTGGCTCGCCGACCTGGTCCGCACGACGCTCGGCCTGCCCGCGGAGGCCGTGGTGGCCGACAAGACCCTGCTCGAACTCGGCGCGTCCTCGTTGCAGGCGGTCGCGGTGCAGTACCAGATCCTGGAACGACTGGACCTCGACATACCGATGGCGGAGCTGCTCTCCGAGCGGAACATCGGCACGCTCGGCCGCGACCTGGCCCAGGAGGTGGCCCGATGAGCGACTACCTGGCGGTGTTGGAGGAGGTCGGCGCCCGCGGTCTGAACCTCGTCGCGGCCGGCCAGGACCTGCGGCTGCAGGGGCCGCGCGAGCGCGTGGACGCCGATCTCGTCGGCCGGATCAAGGCCGTCAAGGCCGAGCTGTTGGCCCATCTCACCCCGGACCCCGGGTTCGCGCTGACGCCGTTGCAACGGGGCTATCTCGCCGGCCGTGACGAGGTGTTCGAGCTGGGCAACGTGGCCAGTTACGTCTACCACGAGATCGAGGGGCGCTGGGACGTCGACCGGCTCCAGGACGCGCTCGACGCCGTGGTCACGCGGCACGACTGCCTGCGCTCCCGGTTCACCCCGGCACAGACCCAGGTCCGGCAGCCGCCGGTGCGGGTCCGCATCGACCAGGTCGACCTGCGGGACGACGACGGGACCGGACTGGCCGCGCAACGCGCGCGCTGGACCCACCGGATGCTGCCGACCGTCCAGGCCCCGCTGCTGGCGGCCGAGGTGTCGCTGCTGGCCGGGGACCGCATGCTGCTGCATGTCGGGCACGACGGCCTGGTCATGGACGGGATCAGCATGTTCCTGTTCTTCCGCGAGTGGTGGGCGCACTACCGGCAGGAGCGGCCACCGGTCGACGAGGAAGCCTCCTTCGAGTCCTATGTGACCGCGCTGGAGGCCGCCCGTACCCGCAGGCCCTACGCCCGGGCCAAGGCGTACTGGCTGGAGCGGCTGGAGAGCGGCACCTTGTACGGGCACCCGGAACTCCCGCTGGCCAAGAGCCCCTCCGCGATCACCACACCGCGCTTCACCCAGCGGGTCGTGCGGGTGCCGGCGCCCCGCTGGACGGTCCTCAAGGAACACGCCGCCGCGGCCGGTGTCACCCCGTCCGGGCTGTTGTTCGCCGCCTATGCCGAGACGCTGGCGTGCTGGGGCGCCGGCCCGCGGTTCACGCTGACCACCACGGTGGCCAACCGGCCGCCGATCCACCCCCGCATCCTGGAGTCGATCGGGCAGTACAGCGACCCGGTCCTCGTCTCGGCCGAGCTGGACCGCGGCGTGCCGTTCGCCGAGCGGGCCAAGGCACTCCAGGAGCGGCTGCGCACCGACGTGGACAACCGCCACTTCTCCGGCGTCGAGGTGCTGCGGGAACTGGGCCTGCGCAGCGGCGGGCAGCCACGCATGCCGTTCACCTTCAACAGCGCCATCGGCTATCCGCTCGCGGACGTGGACGGTTCCGCGCTGGAGCTGTTCGGGCCCGAGGTGCACACCGTCAGCCAGACACCGCAGACCTGGCTGAACGTGTTCGCCATGGAGCAGCACGGCGGCGTGGTCGTCCAACTCGACGGCGTCGACGAGCTGTTCCCACCGGGCCTGCTGGACGATCTGGCGCAGGGGTACCAGCGCCTGCTCGACCGGCTCGCCGACGGCGGTGAGTGGCACAACCACTGGTTCGACCTGCTCCCCGCCGACCAGCGGGCGCGCCGAGGCGCCGCCAACGACACCGAGCGGCCACGGCCGCTGGAGCTGCTGCACGCGCCGTTCGCCGCCCAGGTGCGCCGCGCTCCCCGGGCGCCGGCGGTGATCACCTCGACCGGTGAGCTCAGCTACGCCGAGCTGTATCGGCGGGCCTGTGCCGTGGCGACCTGGCTGCGCGACCACGGCGTGGGCCGTGAGGAGCTCGTCGGCCTGGTCATGACGCGGGGCCCCGAGCAGATCGTCGGCATCATGGGCACCCTCCTGGCGGGCGCGGCCTATCTGCCCGTCGACGCCGATCTGCCCGCGCGCCGGCAGCAGGAGCTGCTCGACGGCGGCGAGGTGCGGTGCGTGCTCACCAACGCCGGCTGGAGCGACCCGGCCGACCGCCGCCCGGTGCTGGCGCTGGACCGCGACACCGCACCCGGCGACGGGCCGGCCCCCTCCCCCCTCCCCGGGGCGAACCCCGACGACCTCGCCTACGTACTGCCGACATCGGGCACGGCCGGCACGCCCAAGGGCGTCATGGTCAGCCACCGCAGCGTGGCCAACGTCGTCGCGGACTGCAGCCGCCGTTTCGGCGTCGGTCCGCACGACCGGCTGTTCGCGATCAGCGCGTTCAGCTTCGACCTCTCCGTCTACGACGTGTTCGGGGCGCTCTCCGTCGGTGCCGCGCTGGTCATGCCCGACCACGACCGGGCCGCCGACCCCGCGCACTGGCTGGCGATGTGCGAGCGCGGAAGGGTCACGGTGTGGAACTCGGTGCCGCAGATCGTGACGCTGCTGCACGACCAGGCACGCGCGGACGGCCTCGCGCCCCTCGCCGACCTGCGGTTGGTGATGATGAGCGGCGACCGGATCCCGGCGGAACTCCCGGCGGCGCTGCGCGCGAGCCTGCCGGATCTCGACGTGGTCGCGCTCGGCGGTCCGACCGAGACGACGATCTGGAACGTCGTCCACCCGATCGGTCCGGACGACGACGGCTCGCAGCCGATTCCCTACGGGCGGCCCAACGACAACAACACGGCGTACGTACTCGACGAGGACGGCCTGGACCTGCCGGACTGGGTACCCGGCGAGATCTTCGCCGCGGGCACCGGCCTGGCCCGCGGGTACTGGAAGGACGAGCGGGCGACCGGCGAGAAGTTCCACCACGACCGGCGTCGGGGGGTGCGGCTGTACCGCACCGGCGACCGCGGTCGCTATCTGCCGTCCGGGGAGATCGACATCCTCGGCCGCGCGGACTTCCAGATCAAGCTCAACGGCTACCGCATCGAACCGGGCGAGATCGAGACGCGCCTGGTCGCGCTGCCCGGCGTCCGGCAGGCGGTGGTGGTCCGCCGGCCCGGCAGCCACGGCGACCAGTTGGTCGCGCACCTGGTGCCGGGCGAGGGGGATCATCCGGTGCCCGACGGCGAGCGGCGACGCCTGGAGGACGCGCTGCGCGCGGCGCTGCACGAGCAACTGCCCGCGTACATGGTGCCGTCCGCCGTGGTGTGGCACGAGCACCTGCCACTGACCGCGAACGGCAAGGTCGACCGGTCGCAGCTGGCCACGGCCGAGGCGCTCCCCGCCGAGCCCGCCCCGTCCGGCGACACCGCACTGGCGGAGGGCGTCGAACAGGAACTGGCCGAGCTGTGGGCGGGCGTGCTCAAGCTGCCCGAGGTGGACGCGCTGACCCCGCTGACCGAACTCGGCGCCGACTCGCTCGCCGCGGCACGCATCCTGGCCGGGGTGCGCAAGCGGTACAAGGTCACCATTCCCCTCTCGGAGCTGGTCCGGCTCAACACGGTGCGGGCCATGGCCGCGCGGATCGGACGGGCCGCATGAGCGTCGTCAACCAGGTGATCAGCGGTCCCCCTAAGCCGGGCAACCGCCTTTCCGTGGCCCGGCTCGGTGCCCTGGAGTCATGGGACCTGACCGAGGTCTGGGAGATGTCGGGCCGGGTCGCCGGGCACCTGCTCGACCTGGGCGTCCGGCCGGGCGACCGGATCGGCGTCCTCGCGGCGAACTCGCTGGAGTGGGTGCTGCTCGATCTGGCCGCACTGCGGATCAAGGCGGTGACCGCCGGATTCGACCCGGGCAAGTTCGACTCGACCGGGGCCGAACTCGCCGCCCGCTACGGCCTCGCGGTGCTCTTCACCGACCAGCACGAGACGGCCGAGCGGGTGCGCCCGATCACCGAGCTGCGCGGGCTCGCCCCCGTGAAGGCGGAGCTGCCGACGGTGCCGTGGGAACCCGGCGAGGCCCCGGCGCTGAAGTTCACCTCCGGCAGCAGCGGCCCCGCCAAGTCGCTGCTGGCCAGTGCGGGAAGCATCGACAGCTCGCTCGCCGCGGTGCAGGAGATCTTCGCCCACGGCCCCGGCGACGACCTCTTCGTCTTCCTCCCGCTCTCCCTGCTCCAGCAGCGCTACTGGGTGTACTCGGCGCTCGTGTTCGGCCACGACTTGACGATCAGCACCTACGAAGCGGCGTTCGCCACCCTGCGCACGACGCGGCCGACGGTGGTGATGGGCGTGCCCGGCTTCTACGAGACGGTGCGCACCCACATGCAGGCCGGCACCGCCCGCACCGGGGCCCCGCCCGCCGACCTGGCCACCGAGGTCTTCGGCGACCGGATCCGCTACCTCTGGACCGGCTCGGCGCCCGCGAACCCGGCCACCCTGCGGTACTTCACCGAAGCCGGGTTGCCGATCTTCGAGGGCTACGGGCTCAACGAAACCTGCATCGTGACCAAGAACCATCCCGGCGGGCACCGGCCGGGCAGTGTCGGCCGGGTGCTGCCGGGAAAGGAGGTCCTCATCGACGCGGACGGCGTGATCCACGTCCGCAGCGAACATCCGGTGGCCACCCGCTACGAGCACGCGGAAGCGGGCGACTCGGAGAAGATGTTCCGGCCCGGCGGGGTCGTGCGCACAGGTGACGTCGGCCATCTCGACGAGGACGGCTATCTGTTCGTGCACGGCCGGGCCGACGACGTGATCGTGCTGGAGAACGGCAAGAAGATCGTCGTGCGGCGGATCGAGGAACGCCTCAAGACCCATCCGGCGATCGAGGACTGCGTGGTGACCAACCCGTCCCAGCGGCAGCTCGTCGCCATCGTCTCCCCCAGCACGTACCCGATGGACACCGCGCTGGTCGCGGCGGCGCTGCAGGAGGCCAACGCCGCCCTCGACCACGACGAACAGCTCGCCAAGGCCGTTCTGGCGGAGCGGTTCACCATCGACAACGGGCTGCTCAGCTCCCAGTTCAAGCCCCGTCGCAAGGAGATCGAGGCGCGGTACCGCGGCCTCGTCGTCGACCCCGAGGAGGGAATTCGTGCCTGACGCGATCGAAACGGCGGCCCGCTCCGCGTTGGCCCAGGTCCTGCCGCAGGACCTGCCGCCCGAGGCCATCGACCCCGACGCGGATCTCGAACACCTCGGCCTCACCTCGCTGAACAAGGTGCTGTTCCTGACCTCGGTGTGCGACCGGGTCCAGGTCGGGCTGCACCACTTCACCGAACACGACCTCGCCGCGATGCGCACCCTCGGGCAGGTCGTCACCGCACTGTCCCGGCACGCCGAGGTGCACTGAGCCGCACCGCGGCGATGTCCGCACCCCGGTGAACCACCGAACGCGACGTCACCTGCCCCCTCACCACCATCCACCCGCACGTCAACTTGTATTTTTCTGTGGGCAGTTGGCAGTGGACACCGTTCCGCCTCGACGGCGGAACGGCTGTCCCTGCCCTGCTCCGCGCGAGTCCCTCTCCCCCGCGAGCGGGAGGCACCCCACTCCGCCCCGAGCGGCGGAGCGACCACGGAGGCATCCAGATGAACTGGCACGAACGCGCCGCGACCGTCCTGGACGACGGCGTCGTCCGCCTGCGGCCGATCACCACCACCGACCGGGAGGGCATCCGGTCGGTGGCCATGGACCCGGCCATTTGGCGCTACTTCGTCGCGCTGGTCACCGATGAGGCGTCCTTCGAGACCTTCTTCGACACCATGATCGCCGACCATGCCGCCGGCCGGCGCGTCGTCTTCCACATCACCGACCTGACCACCGGCCGCACCGCCGGGTCGATGAGCTACGGAAACCTGTCGGAAGCCGACCGCCGGCTGGAGATCGGCTGGTCCTGGCTCGGCCGGGACTTCCGCGGCGCGGGAATCAACCGCCACGCCAAACTCCTGCTGCTGCACAACGCCTTCGAACGGCTGGGCGCCGAGCGGGTGGAGTTCAAGACCGACCAGCGCAACGAGCAGGCCCGCCGCGCCCTGCGGAACATCGGCGCCACCGAGGAAGGCATCCTGCGCAGCTTCAACCCGATGCCGGACGGTACCCGCCGCGACGCCGTCTACTACAGCGTCCTGCGCGGCGAATGGCCCTCGGTGCGCGAGCGGCTGACCGCCCGGGTGGCCGCGCGGTGACAACGCCCCTGCCGGTGGCGCACGTCATCGCCCACGGCGAGCCGTACGCCGCCGGCTTCGCGCACGGCGCCGCCCTCAAGGAGCAGCTGCGCGACTTCCTCGACGACGGCGTCGCCCGGCTCAACCACCTGCTGCCCACCGCCGTGTCGGTCGCCGGGCTGTCCGGCACCCTCGCCGCCCACCGGGCGGAGATCGCCCGTGCGACGCCCCACCTGGCCGACGAGATCACCGGACTCGCGGCCGGCGCGGGGCTGACCCTGGACGAGGCCACCCTGCTGCAACTGCGGCGCGAGATCATGGGCTACCAGCGGATCCCCGCCCGAGGCGACTGCACCACCTACGCCCGGCCGGGGGTGCTGGCGCAGACCGTGGACCTCAACGGGAATCTCGACGACCGGATCGCGGTGCTCGAAGTCGGCCACGGCGACCGCCGGGCCCTGGTGCTGAGCTTCGCCGGGCTGCTCGGCTACCTCGGCGTCAACTCCCATGGCCTGGCCGTGGGTTTGAACCTGGTCCTCGGCGGGCGCTGGGGTCCGGGCGTCCCGCCGTACCTGGCCATCCGCCACCTCCTCGACACCGCGACGTCGGTGGAGTCGGCCATCGCGGTACTGCGTGCGCTTCCCCTGGCCAGCTCCCGCACCCTCGTCCTCGCCGACGCCGCCACCACCGCCTGGGTGGAGGTCATCGGCGACGAGTACCGGGTGACGACGGGGCAGGAGTCGGTGCACACCAACCACTTCCTCGCCCCGGACTTCACCACCCGGGACGAGCTGAACGTCTTCGCCCGCAACTCCTCGCTCCGCCGGCTCCGGGCAGCCGAGACCGGCCTGCGGGCCCTGCCCGCGAACGCGCATCCCGAGGAGCACTTCGCGCTGCTCTCCCAACCACCGATCTGCGTCGGCGACGACGGCAACATCCGTCGGGAGCGCACCGTCTGCGCCGTCGTCCTCGACACGAAGAACCGCGCGCTGTTCCTGCGGCCGGGCGACCCCCGGCTGTCACGAACCCGGTCCTTCGCCCTCTGATCCGCCCCACCGGTTCGAACTGGAGGTCAAGCCCGTGGAAGACCTGCCCCGCCGCGCCACACCGGACGACCTGTCCCGGGTGAATCTGGGGGACCCCCAGACGTTCGCGGACCACGACCTGAGCGACTACTGGCGCACCCTGCGGGCGAGCCGGCCCCTCTACCGGCATCCCGCGGTCGGGAACAGCCCCGGCTTCTGGGTGCTCAGCCGCTACGACGACATCGTCGCCCTCTACCGGGACAACACCACCTTCACCTCGGAGCGCGGCAACGTCCTGATCACCCTGCTCGGCGAAGGCGACTCGGCGGCCGGCCTGATGGTGCCGGTGACCGACGGGCACCGGCACAAGGAGCTGCGCAACGTGCTGCTCCAGGCGTTCTCGCCTCGTGTGCTGAGCCGGATCGGCGAGCATGTCCGCCGGACCACCCGGACGCTGCTGGCCGCCGCGGTGGACCGCGGCGGATGCGACTTCGCGCTGGAGGTCGCGAGCAAGATCCCGATGGCCACCATCTGCGATCTGCTCGGCATTCCCCCTCAGGACCGGGACTACCTGCTCACCCTGACCAAGTCCGCCATCAGCTCGGACGACCAGGGCGAGTACTCCGAGGCGGCCGACGCCGCCCGCAACAACATCCTGCAGTACTTCCTCGGCCTGGTGGAAGAGCGCCGCATCGCACCACAGGACGACGTGGTCAGCGTGCTGGCCAACAGCACCATCGACGGCGAACCGCTCAGCGAGGACGAGATCGTCCTGAACTGCTACAGCCTGATCCTCGGCGGGGACGCGACCAGTCGCCTGGCGATGATCGACGCCGTGCACAGCTTCAGCGCCAATCCGGACCAGTGGGCCGCGTTCAAGAGCGGCGAGGTGTCCGCCAAGCAGGCAACCGAAGAGGTGCTGCGCTGGGCCTCACCGACCATGCACTTCGGCCGGACCGTCGTACAGGACACGGAGATCCACGGCACCCCGGTTCCGGCGGGCGACGTGGTGACGGTGTGGAACGTCTCGGGCAACCGTGACGAGCGGGTCTTCGCCGACCCGGACCGGTTCCTCATCGACCGGTCGCCGAACAAGCACATCGCCTTCGGACACGGCCCGCACTACTGCATCGGCGCGTACCTGGCGAGGGTGGAGATCTCCGAAATGCTGCTCGCGCTCCGCGACTTCACCACCGGATTCGAGATCTCCGGGCCGGTCCACCGGATCTACTCCAACCTCCTGACCGGGATCAGCAGCCTGCCGGTGCGCTTCGAACCGGTCTCGGCCGAAGTGGAGGAACTGGTGCTCTGAGACACCCGGGTACGCCGCGGGCGACCGCCTTCCCCTCGGGCCGGCGGTCCCCTGCTCACTCCGTCATGAGCACCAGGAGCCCGATCCCGACGAGCACGACGAGAACGGTCAGCAGCACCTCGCCCGTGAGGCCGAGCAGGAGCGCGAGGACCAGAGCACGCACGGCGAGGTGCCGCTGTACCCGGACGCCGGCGGATGGTGTGCCGGACGACGGTGGGACGACCATCTCTCTCCTCCGAGCGGGTCAGACGCTCCTCGCGTGGTCAGCCGCGCAGGAAGTACATGACCGTCATGATCACGGCGATGGCCAGGATGATGCCCCGCAGCAGCGCGGCGGACAGCCGGCGGGCGAGGTGGGCGCCGGCCCAGCCGCCGAACACCGCGCCGATCAGCATGGCCGCGAGGATGAGCGGAGCGCTCAGTATGTCCGAGGCGAAGAGGAACAGTATGCCCGCGCTGAGGAAGACGGCCGCGAGCTGCACGACCCGCATCGGGTTGCTGGCCGCGGCGTCGAGTCCGAGTCCGATGCTCCACAGCGCCAGCATCGTGATACCTACGGCACCGCCGAAGTATCCGCCGTACATGGCGAGGAAGAACTGACCGATCAGGACGGCTCGGGAGCTCATGCTGACCGGGCGGCCCAACAGGGCGCTCAGCGCCTGCGGGAGGCGGCGTCCGAAGGCGAGGATCAGGGTGGCGGTGGCGAGCAGCCAGGGCGCCGCGGCGTCGAACGACGATGCCGGCAGTGCCATCAACAGGCCGGCGCCGACGCCACCGCCGACCATGCTGACCACCGTCAGCGCCTTCGTGGACGCCCCTCCGACCGGGGTGAGTTCGCGTCGGTAGACCCATGCGCTGGCCACCGCGCCCGGCACGAGGGCGACCCGGGACAACGCGTTCGCGGTCACCGGTGGCAGGCCGAACGCGACCAGAGCGGGCAGCGCGACGAACGTGCCCCCACCGCCGATGGCGTTCAGGGCCCCGGCAGCGACGCCGGTCAGAAGAACGAGCAAAGTATTGATCACAGCCCCGAGCATCGCCCCGTGGCCAGCGCGTCCACAATGCGTAATCGGCGTACCCAGCCTAAGGCTGCGCCGTAGGCTGAGACGATGCGCTACGACCTGGACGACCTGCGGCTCTTCCTCCACATCGTGACCGAGGGGTCGATCACGGCGGGCGCCCACCGGATGCACCTGAGCCTGCCCTCGGCCAGCGCCAGAGTCCGCTCCCTGGAACACCACGCCGGTGTGCCGCTGCTGATCCGCGGCCGGCGGGGTGTGCGGCCCACACCCGCCGGGACGACCCTGGCGCGGCACGCACGGGACGTGCTCGCCCAGACCGCGCGACTGGAAAGCGCCGTCGCGAGCTACACCCGCTCCCCCACCGCTCCCCTGGTCCTGTTGGGCGGCGGCTCCGCGATGCACCGGCTCGTCCCCCGAGCCCTCGTCTCGTTCCTCCGCGCACACCCGGACGTCGACGTCACGGTGTCCGAGAGCCGTACCCCCCAGACCGTGCGGATGCTCGCCGACGGGGAGGCCGACCTGGGGGTGGTCCTGGACGACGAGACCCGCGACTGCGGCCTGCACATGGAGCCGCTCGGCGACGACTCCCTCGTGGTGATCGGCCAGGCCGGCGGCATCCTGGCCGGGCGGACCGCGCTGGCCTACAGCGAGGTCGCCGAGCACCCGCTGATCGGGCTCAACGCCGATTCCTCGCTGCGCCGTTGGATCGAGCGACACCTCGTGCCGCACGCCCCGGTGGTGCGCTACCGCACCACCGTCGCCAACCTCAACGTCCTCGTGGCCCTCGCCGCCGCCGGCGTCGGACTCGCCGTCGTACCGCGGCCCGTCATCGACCCCGACCAGCCACTTGAGGTATGCGCACTCCAGGACCCCTGGGCCCGCCGCCACCACCTGCTGGCCTGGGGCGTGCGGGACCATGCCGCCTCGACGGCCGTCGCCTCACTCGCCGAACACCTGCGTCACGCCGCCCTCTTCGACCCCGAGTCCCGCAGTACACACGCAGACCCCTGCGCCCGACGTCTCCTCCACGACGACTGACCAACCGACCGCGACACCGCGCCAGGGCCAGGGCCAGGGGGGGTGGACGCGCCCGGCCGCCGCCCCCTCACTCCCTCTGTGGTGGGTGCAGGTCCACTCCCCCCGTGCATTTGGGGCAGTGGGACCGGACTTCCACGATCGACTGCCGCTCCCGACCGGTGAACTGAAGGGGAGTGCAGCAGCGATCACATGCCACGGTCTCCTGGTCGTCATGCCACGACTTGGTGGCGGACTTGAGGATCCGGCTGATGTAATCGCCCACTTCGCGACGGCTCATGCACTCACCGTAGCGATGCCCGAGTGGCGGCAGAACCTGAAGAGATGTTCCACCGGAAGGGGCCGCTGGAGAACCCGAGCACCGTGTGGCACACACCGTTCACCGTCCGGCGGGCACGGTCTCCGCGCCGCCGTGCAGCGCTCGTTCCTCCGCGGCTGCCAGCCAGAAGAAGACCGGCGGCAGGACGAGTTCGATCACCGCCAGCGGGATCTGGAACCAGTGCGGCCAGCCGTACAGGGCGAGCGAGAGCAGCCGCCCCGCGCCGCCCAACAGGAGGACGCCGGCCAGCCACCGCACTGCCTGAGCCGGAATGGGCCGCTGCCGCGCGGCCCAGAGCCAGGCCAGCCCGTAGCCGACGAAGCTGGCCCCCATGAACCGGCCCCAGCTGTCGACCGTCGTGCCGGCGGAACCCGCCCCGGGGATCGCCGCGTTGCCGAGCAGTACGTGGTACAGGCCGATCAGCACGCAGGCCCAGCCCGACAGTTGCGTGAGTACCCGCAGAGTTCTTGCCATGACCCCTCCCAACCCGTTTCGGTGGAGCCTTAGTTGACATGTGTCTACTAGATTGGGTGCGCTAGTAGACACATGTCAAGTAGTCTGCGTTCGTGTCTCCCCGCCAACGACTGAGCCCCGCCGACCGCCGCGCCCAGCTCCTCACCGTCGGAGCGCAGCTCTTCGCCGCGCGCCCGTACGACGAGGTGCTGATGGAGGACGTCGCCAAAGAGGCCGGTGTCTCCCGGGCCCTGCTCTACCGCCACTTCCCCAGCAAGCACGCCCTCTTCGCGGTCGTCTACCAACAGGCGGCGGACCAACTGCTCGCCGACACCCGGCTCGACCCCGCCGACTCCCTGGTGGAGCAGCTCATCCAGGGGATGGACGTCCACCTCGACTACTTCATCGCCAACCGTCAGGCCGTCCTCGCCGTCAACCGGGTCCTGGCGGGCGACCCGGTGATCCAGTCGATCATGACGAACGAGTTGGACGCACTCCGTACCCGGCTGCTGGCCGTGGTCCCGCTTGCCCGGGAGAGCGCCCGCGAGGCGGTCTCCGCCGTCCTGAAGAGCTGGCTGGTCTTCGTCCAGGTCCTCTGCGTCGACTGGCTCACCCGCGAGACCTGCACCCGCACCGAGCTCCGCGACAGCTGCATCGGCGCGCTGCTCGGCGCGCTCCGGCCCTTGCTCGCCGAGGACCCCACCCAGGGGTGGCCACCACAACGGCCCGACGTGGACGCCTAGTTCGGAGAGACCGGCTGCATCGTCGAGCGCGCCTTCCCGGCTCCTCCGGTTCACCTGCCTCCGGATCCGCCACCCGGGGCGTTCTCCTGGCCGGTGATACCGCGTCCGTCGGTCCGGAACGCTGTCAATACCATGCGCACTGTGAATCTTGATGAGTTGATGGCAGAGCAGACAGGTCTTCGCGATGTCCCGGCGATGGTGGCAGGCGCCTCCACGGCGGGCGCACGCACCACGGCCACCCACGGGCCGGTCGCGGTCACGGCGGATTCGTGTTTCCGGATCGCGTCGTTGACGAAGGTCTTCACCTCCACGACGCTGGTCCGCGCACTGCGGGAGCAGGGCATCGCGTTGGACACCCCCGTCATCGAACTGCTCCCCGACCTGGCACCGGACTGGCGGGCCGACCCGAGCCTCACCGTCGAGCAGATCCTGGGTCAGGTGTCGGGGCTGCGCGAATCGGTGGACGGAGCGACCGCGGCGGCGCTGGGCGACGGGGACGGCGGGCTGCTGGAAGCCGCCCGGCTCGTGGTCCGCGCCGGGAACGAGCGGGAGCCCGGCGCACGGTGGTCCTACTACAACGGCAACTACTTCCTGGCCGGTTCAATCCTTGCGGCCCTGAGCGGCACGACGTACGAGAGCGCGTTGCAGGCGCGGCTCCTCACCCCGTGGGGCCTGGCACGAACCGGCTTCGGGACCTCGCCGGCGTCCGTCACCGGGTGGGACGGCACGACCGAACTCCCGCCGCTGCGCTACCCGCGCACCCGTCGGCCCAGCGGGGGCCTGTGGTCGTCGGTGTCGGAGCTGCTGGCCGTCGGCGAGGGCCTGCTCGCCGACCGGGACCTCCTGGAGGAGATCCGTCGGCCGCGCACCCGATCCGACGACCCCATGACCTACGGGCTCGGGTGGGCACTGGGGCTGTCGGGCCAGATGTATCTCAACGGACGGCTTCCCGGCTACCGGTCCGCCATGGTCCTCATACCGGACCGGGACCACGTGAGCGTGGTTCTCGCCAACCAGCAGAGCGCCCTGCCTGCCGTGGCGCGACTGCTCAGCGCCGTGCAGCAGCCCCTGACCGGGGACGACCTCGCCGAGGCGATCGACGACTTCGCCGCCTGAGCCCCCGGCGATGGGGCCCGGGCATCGTCCGGGCAGTGCGGCAGGCCCGCGGCAGAACCCGGGACTCCTTCGTCGCCGGCGCGGCCGACCGGTTCCTCCGGTCCGGCCGCCCGGTGTCCTCGGGTACCGGTCGTCGTTCGCGCCCGGAAGCGTGCCTGGTCAGGGCGGTCGAGGTGGGCGGGCCCCGACCTGGCACACTCGTCAGACGAGCGAGAGCACACCACCGGAGGGTTGGGACGGTCCCTGGTACCGCGTCCGCACGGAACAGTTCGAGGCCGCGTTCCTGCCGGATGCCGGTGAGAACCCGGAGACCGTGCACAACGTCGACGTCGAGGTGCGGCTGCGGGACGGCTCGCGGTGGGGTGCGACCCTGTTCACCGTCGCCGAGGTCGAGGTTCTGATGAGGCGCTGGGCCGCGAGCGGCGAGGCGCTGGGAGGCCGCTACTTCTGGTGCTCGGACGGGCTGATCGTCCGCGACGCCGGCATCGGCAACATGACCCGGGTCCTCACCGGCCTGATCGAGAACGGCGAGTTCAGGCAGGTCCTCCGCCGCCTCGACGACTGACCGCCGCCGGCCGGAGCACCGCGCCCCGGACGGGAACGAGCAGTTACTCGGCGGCCTCGGGCGACGTGTGGGCTGCTGGTGATTTCGGGGTGGCCAGGAAGACCGTGGCCAGGGTGAGGGCGGCGGCCAACCACGTGGTGGTGTGGAACGCCTCGGCGAAGGCCCGAGCCGTTTCCGGGGAGTCGCCTGCTTCCAGTGGGGACGTCGACACACCCGGCGGGAGCGACGATCGGTAGGCCACCGCGGTGACCGTGCCGAAGATGGCGATGCCCAGGCCGGCGCCGGCCTCATAGGAGACGGACTCGATGCCCGCCGCGGCACCCGCCTGGGAGGAGGGCGCGGTGGCCATGATCAGGTTCGAGGCGACCATCTGGACCAGTCCATGACCGAACCCGATCAGTGCCAGGCCGAGCGGGACCACCGTGCCGGAGGCGACCAGGACGTAGCCGGCCGCCGCGAGCAGCAGGCCGGCGGGCACGTCCACCCGCGGTCGTCCCAGACGGGAGAGGACCATTCCGCCCACCGGGCCCGCCACCGTCGCGGCCACCGGCATCGGGATCAGATACAGTGCGGCGCCCTCCGCCGACAGTCCCTTGACGAACTGCAGGTACTGCACCAGTTGAAGTTCGAAGCCGACCATCACCAGCACCGGCAGCACCGAGGCCACCACGCCGGCGCGCAGTCCGGGCAGGCGGAACAGGGACAGGTCCAGCATCGGGTGCGGCAGGCGCTGCTGCCGTCGCACGAACAGGACCAGTGCGGTCAGGCCCAAGGCGCCCGGCAGGGCCAACTCCAGTGCGCCGACGCCGTCGTGGGTGAAGGCGATGATGGTGTAGGCGCAGCCCAGGAACCCCACGATCGACAGGAGGGGCGAGGTGGCTTCCCAGGGTTGCCGTGCGGACTCGACCTGGTTGCGCAGCAGCAGCGCCACCGCGGGCAGGGCCAGCGCCACGATCGGCAGGTTGACCAGGAAGATCGAGCCCCACCAGAAGTGCTGGAGCAGGAAGCCGCCCACCACCGGTCCCAGCGCCGAGGCTCCGGCGGCGACCGCGCTCCACGCCCCGATGGCCACCGCGTGGTCGCGTCCGTCGCCGAAGGTCTGCCGGATGAGCGCCAGCGTGGCCGGGATGATCATCGAGGCGCCGACCGCCAGCAGTGCCCGGGCACCGATCAGGGCCAGCGGCCCCGGTGCCATCGCGCACAGTACCGAGGCCGCGCTGAAGACCACCAACCCGGCCAACAGCAGCCGCTGGTGTCCGATACGGTCGCCCAACGGACCGCTGACCAGCACCAGTCCGACCATCAGGAGCGAGTACACGTCCACTGTCCACAGCACTTCGGGCGGGGACGCGTGCAGTTCGTGGGCGAGAGTCGGGACGGTGATGGTGAGGATGGTGACGTCCACGGCCGCGGGCAGGAAGCACAACAGCACGACGGCCAGCACCAGCCAGCGCCGGGCTCCGACCACAGGCGTCGTGCTGGTCACCGGTCGAGGCCCAGGGCCGTCCTCGCTCCGACGATCAGATCGTGCAACTCGGCCAGGCTTGAGGCGTAGAACATGCAGCTCAGTCTGCCAGTTGGCAGATCCGTCAGCTCGGTGGGAACCACTCCCCGGTCGGCGTGTCGGGGCGAGGCCACCAGCCGTCCGAGCAGGCGCAGCACTTCCGGCAGATCCAGCCCGGCCGGAAGTCCGTAGAAGTCGTAGTTGCCGACCGCGTGGGTGTCGAGGTAGTCCGGGCCGATGAGGTGCGCGCCGAATTCGTGCACATGGCTCGACCCGGTGCGGCGGGCGTTGAGGTCGTGCATGTAGACGACGCCGTCGCGGGCGATCGAGTCGATGCCGAAGCGCCCGCGGTAGCCTCGCCGTTGCATCTCCTCGGCCAGCCGGAGTCCGCCCTCGGTCAGCGGGCGGTACCACCATCGGTCACGCAGTTCCCGCGCGGTGACGTTGCCGCGCAGGTGTGTGGCGCCCTCGAACAGCATGTCGGTGGTGTAGCACAGGTGGGGCGGGGCGTCGGCGGGCACCATGTACTCCACGGACGGGAAGCCGATGTCGCCGTCGAGGAACTCCTCGACCACCACCGGATCTTCGTCGTAGAACGTGCTCGCCGCCAGGCGCTCGGTGATGTCGTCGTCGCCCGGCCGGAAGATCAGCAGGCCGAGGCTCGCCTCGCCGCGGTCCGCCTTGACGATGCACGGCATGCCTGTCGTGAGCATGCCCTGCACCGCCTCGGGCACCTCGTGCTTCCCGGAGCAGTGCGTACCGGGCGGGATGCGGCAGGGCCCGTCGATCATGCCGAGGTCGGTGGCCAGGTCGCGCAGGCCGGTCTTGGTGTCCAACAGATCGCGCAGGCCCTGCTGTGGCGAGCTCTCCGGCAACTCGACCACCACGCCGTGCCGGGTGCGCAGGACCTCGACGAACCGCCACAGGTCGGTGGTGGTGGTGTGCGGGATCAGCCGGAGCCTGCGGCCCGGCCCCGCGTGCGCGACGACGGCGGCCATCAGTCCGGGGTCGGCGAGCGTGTCGGCGAACAGCGAGCCGGTGCGGCCCGCCGGGCTGAGGTTCACCACACCGTCGAGCCCCAGGAACTTCCGCTGCCAGTCCAGGTCTCCGATCGGTTCGTAGGTGATCAGCATCTTGTCCAACGGCCCCCAGAACAGGGCCTGGTCCTGTTGGGCGTAGCACTCCGACAGCAACGCGTCGACGTCGTCGGCACGGACGGCGAAGTCGTACAGCGTGTCGACGGCGTTGCACACGCAGAGGGTGGGTGTGGTCATGTCTTCTCCTCGCGCAGCAGTCCCTTGCCCTCGGACATCAGGGCGACCGCGGCCGAGACCACGTGCCGGAAGAGTTCCTCGCCCAGGGCGGCGGTGGCGTCCGAAGTGCTCGACAGGACGCCTTGGTTGGTCGTGCGGTCCACATCGACGGGGTGGAGGTAGATGCCCGGGCGGGGCGGGTCGGCGTGGTCGGGCCGTGCGGGCCGGACCAGGTCCGGACGGAGGTGGAGCATCAGGCTGGTCTCGGTGATGCCCGCGTGCTCGGCGTGCCACCCCGGGAAGAGCGGCACCCGCCCCGCCAGCCAGTCCGCGTCGACCAGGCTCCACCAGCTCAGCGCGACGAACTCCTTGCCCGCGGCGACCGGCCGTCGGCCCACCTCGTCGAGGGCCTCGAACAGGAACGGCTCGTTCTCGAAGTGGCCGTTGACGACCAGCAACCGGCGCCACGGCAGGGCGCACAAGGACTCCAGTGCGTCCTCCAGGAAGGCCAGCAGGGACCGACCGCGCACATGGACGGTGCCGGGAAAGGCCAGTCCTCCCCCGCTCTGCGGCAACGACCGCGCCGCGATGGACTGCGCCGGCAGGGTCAGGGCGTTCAGTTCGCTGGCGATCTGCCGGGCGAAGGCGTCGGCCAGGAGCGTGTCCACGGACAGCGGCAGGTGCGGGCCGTGCTGTTCGATGGACCCCACCGGCCACACCACGGTCCGCCCGGCGGTGGCCGCCAGGATCTCGGCGCTGCTCAGGTCCCATAGTTGCGCCCCGGTCGATCGGGAGGTCATGACCGCACCTGCCCGGACCGGTCCGCTCCGACGACGGGTTCGCAGCTGTGGTCGGTCTTTCCCGGTCCGGTGGCCTCGGCCACGATCCGGGTGAGCGTGAGGTTCATGTCGGTGTGCAGCGCGGTGTAGACCTGGACCGCCACCGCGCCGACCCCGAGATAGTCGTGGACGTCCCGGCCCGACTGCACGCCCCCGGAACCCATCAAGGGCAGGGAGAACCCGGCGCTGCGCAGCTTCCACAGTGAGGCCAGTACGAGCGGCTTGATGCCCGGTCCCGAGTAGCCGAACACACCGCCGAGGCGGAGGTCGCCGGTCTCCGGGTGCACGGCGGCGGCGGGCAGGGTGTCGCTGATGGTCACCGCGTCCGCGCCGGCTCGGGCGGCGGCCAGTGCCCGGGCATGCAGGCCCTCGCCGCTGGCCAGCTTCACCGAGAACGGCACCCGGGTCGCGGCGCGGACCGCCGAGGTATAGGCGTACACCCGCTCGGGAGCGTCGTCGAGACCGTCCTTCTCATTGAGGCAGGAGATGCCGAGCTCCAGTGCGCGGCAGCCGGCTGCCTCCACCCGGGTCGCCAACTCGGCCAGTTCCGCAGGGCTGTCGGCGTGCAGCGACGCGATGACCGGGAGCCGGTCCCGTGCCAGGTCGTGCAGGATGCCCACCCAGTGGTCGACGGACCGTTTGGAGTAGGTGGTGCTGTTGATCATTCCGGTGGGCAGGCGGATGATGCGCTCGTCCAGGCCCGTTGGCGGGTTGGGGTGGATGGTCTTGGTGACCACCGCGCCCGCGCCGGAATGCAGCAGTCTGCGGATGTTGCGTTCCTGGTCGGTGAGCAGACCGGAGCCGACCACGACCGGATTGGCCAGGTCCATCCCCAGCAGATGTGTCGCGGTCGCCATGTCAGACCGCCGTCCTCGTCCGGCCCAGCGCCGCGAGCACGCCGTCGACCAGCAGTGTCGGATCCGCGGCGATCTCTTCGGCGGAGAAGAACGTGGCGACGGCGACCTGGGCGAGCCCCTTGAGCAGGTGACTGGCCGACTCGGCGAAGGGTTGGTCGGTGATCCCCACGATGGGGCGGCCCAGTGCGCTGGCCCACCCCAGCTCGATGTGCGTGCCGTCCGTGCGCAGCAGGGTGCCGTCGAGCACCGGCAGTACCGGCACGAAGACATCGCACTCGCACATCCACGCGTAGTCGCGCACGGACACCTCTTCGGGGGTGAACGAGGCGGTGTCGGCGCCGAACCGCTCCGCCACGTGCGCGGACAGCACGGTGGCGCCGGCCTGCCGCGACTGGTCGATGGTCCGACTCAGGCATTCCCGAATCGGCGTCGCCATTCCGCCGGGTACCAAGGCGTGCTGGATCGGACCGCCGACAAACAGAGTGACGCCGCACAGGGCGCCCGGGGAGATACTCATGACTTTTCATGGCTCCTTCGAAAGAGTCCACCGACGGCCGTGCGATCGGGCGTAATTCGGCCACCGGAAAGAGAGGGGAATGGGCGGCGCAATCACATGATGCGCTTGCCGTGGATCACAGGGGATTCCGGGCGTGAAACCCGGTGGTGTCACCGGGCGCCCGGGTACCCGTTGCCCACCCGTCCCGCACCGCGCGTCCATCAGGTAGGCAAATAGGCAACTTAAGGCTAGTCAGGGGCGATTCATCACCACAAGCGCCATCTGAGCCAGGTGGAGATATGTGACAAATGGTGCAAAAAGTGCATACCAATCGACTCGAAACCCCGCTCAACCACCTCCGGCAGGGGCCCTCCGCGCTGGATCCACAGGCACCGGGGACAGGTCGAGGGATTCTGTTCCACAGATATGTCCACCGCCGAACGCGAGCGGCCGAAACATCGCCGAACTCATGTGCAAAGCCCTTGCCGGCGCCAGCACTCGTACGCAAATTGCGAGTAAACCCGGAGACCGCATTGACAGGCGAAGGGAGGCTCATCTAGCTTCGATAAGCATGAATGGCCGGTACCGCCTTGTCTCCGTTCGGGGCCGGCTCACCTCCGGCCCGAATGCCGCCGCGATCTCATCTTTCTTTCCCACGTTCCGGACGCCGGCCGTGGCCTTTTGGATGAACCCACCCAGAGGGGAAAATCCTGATGAACCCGTTGCAGACCATCAAACGCATTCTGCACTCCGATGTGCTGGTGGAGGTGCCCATCGACCAGATGCGGCTCAACGACAGCCTTCGCGAAAGCTACGGCATGGACTCACTCGGATTCGTGGAACTGCGCGTGCAGTGTGAGGAGGCGTTCGACATCGACATCCCCGACGAGGCCGTTGCCACCGGCCAGTTGTCCACCCTCGGCGATGTACTCGCGCTGGTCGAGCGGCTGTCGGGGGCCGTCCACCCCCCGGCCACCACGTGAGCACGGCCCCGGTCGCCCGGACCGACCGCGCCGGGGACCCCACCGGTGTGCTGTCGCGCGGCAGGGACCTGCATCTGAACCACTACGGGGCGGCACGGCTGCCGTTCGCCTGCGTGGGCGGACGCGGACTGGAGCTCGACATGGTCGACCTGAGCCCGGCGGGGCGGGGCAGACGGCTACGGCTGCTGGACGCCAGCGGCGGCTACGCCAGCGCGACCCTGGGCGGCGACCACCCCGTGGTCCGCGCGGCGCTGACCCGCAGCACCGCGGTCGGTAACGTCACCGACGAACTGGGGTCGTGGGAACGCGCGGAACTCCTCGACCGGCTCTTCGGCCCCGGCGGGCTGTGGACCGACCACTTCCCCACGGGGCGGTACCACGTCAGCGGACGCAACTCCGGCTCGGAGGGCAACGAGTTGGCATTACGGCTCGTGCTGGAGTCGCGGTTCGACGGCCGGCGACTGCGCCACCGACCGGGCAAGGTGCGGCGCGACACCATCCTGGCCTTCCAGGGTGCCTGGCACGGCTGGACCGGTGGGCTGGTGCAACTGCTCAACCGCAGGTACTACCGCGCCGGACTGCCCGCGCCGGACACCGCCGGCCCGTACGGCGTACGGGTCGCGCACATCCCGTTCGGCGACCCCGAAGCCCTGGCGGAGTACTTCGCCGCGTCTGCCGACCGGCTGCTCGCCGTAGTGGTCGAACCGATCCAGGGCGACGCGGGCATTCTGCTGCCTCCGCCCGGCTACCTGCGCGAACTCGCGCGGCGGTGCGCGCAAGAGGACGTGCTGCTCGTGGCCGACGAGGTATTGACGTTCGCCAAGACCGGTGACTGGTTCGCGATGCGCGACGCGGACGGGCCGGTGCCCACCGACATCACCGTCATCGGCAAGTTCCTCGGCATGGGCGCGGTGTCCACGTCGATGGTGATCGCCCGCAAGGATCTGGCCGTCCGCTCCTCCGGCGCCGTGACCACCTCCGATCTTCGGCCACTGAACTGTGCGGTGATCCGTGACGGCATCGAACACATCGGGTCCGAAGGGCTGCTGCGACGGTCGGCCGAGGTCGGCGTGCACCTGGCCGAGTATCTCGACGCCACCCTGGTGGGCCGCCACCCTGACGTGTTCACCGAGGTCCGCGGCACCGGGGCGATGCTCGGAGTGGAGCTGACCGCCGCGGCGGCGGACCGGATCGGCGAGCTGCGCAGGGCGCTCATCGAAGCGGGTGTGTACGCGGAGTTCATGGCGGGCGCGGGGAAACGCTCGGGCGGCCGGCGCTACGTCCACCCCACGCTGCGGATCGTGCTGCCGCTGATCGCCACCACGACACAGGCCGACGAGATCGCGGACCGGGTGGCGACGGGCGCCCGGGCGCTGCGATGAGCGCGGAGTTCCGCACCCGGATCGAGCACGTCGACACCGACGCGACCGGGATCGTGCACTTCTCCCGCTACACCTCACTGATGGAAACCGCAGGCACCGAACACCTCGAAGCGCACCACGCGGGTCTGACCGCCTTCAGCGCGGCGGGCGTCGACCTGGTGGCCGCCGACCTGCGGGTGACCTACCTCAACAGCGCCGTGTACCGCGATGTGATCGTCGCGGACACCCGAGTCGACCACGTCGGCGCGGCCTGGTTCGCGCTGGCGGTGAGGCTGCTGCGCGAGGAGGAGGACGGCGTCCGCACCCCGCTGGTGACCGGCGACCTCGTCTTCGCCGCCGTCGACCCCGACACCCGGCGCGCGGTACCCCTGCCGGCGCCGCTGCGACAGACTCTGAGAGGAATCGTCCCGGATGCCGCACACCGACCAATCGGCACCCCCTCCCGCGGCGGTCCGCGCGGCTCGGCCGCTGGGTACCTCGGCGATCGCCGCCCTGGTGCGCGGACGCCATCCGCGACTGTTCATCGACCGGGTCCTGGACCATGAGCCCGGCGTGTTCCTGCGCAGCATGTTCGCCGTCTCGGCCGAGATGAGCGCACTGTCCGGGCACCTGCCCGAGCGCGGCCTGACCCCGGGGGTGATCCTGCCCGGCAGCCACACCATGCAGGCTTTCGCCCAATCCGGCGTGCTGCTCTACCAGTTGAGCAACGCCCCGCTCGCCGACGACGAGGTGACCCTGGTCGGCACGGTCAAGTCCCGTTTCCTCGCCCCGGTCGTGCCCGGCGACCAGGTCGTGCTCGACGTACGCGCGGACCGGCTCTCCGGCCACACCTTCACCTTCTCCGCCGCGGTGACCGTCGAGGGTCGATCCGTCGCCGGGTTCCGCGGCGCGATGAGCCGGGTGACGGTCGATCCCGCGAGGGCCCGGCCGTGGTGACCCCGGTGATCACCGGGCTGGCCTGGGACACTCCCCTGGGCCGGGGCCTGGAGGCGGTGTGGGAGCGGCTGTGCGCAGGGGACTCCGGTCTGGCGCCCGTGGACTCGCCGCACCCGCTGCGCAACACCGCCGCGGCCGTCATCGAGTCGCTGCCCTATGGGACGCCTGCGGGCAAGCGGCAACGGCTGCTCGCCGGGCGGGCGCTGCGCGCCGCGTTCGCGGACGCCGGTCTGTCCACGACCGACGCCGAGGTCGGCCTGGTACTGGGCACCAGCTTCGGTGCCTCGTTGGACGAGGCGGAACCGACGCTGCACGCCTGGGCCGACGACGCGGCGGCGGGCATCGGGCACCCGGGCACGCCGGTGTGTGTCATGACCGCGTGTTCCGCGGGATCGGACGCGATCGCCATCGCGCACGCCCTGGTGCGCTCGGGCGAGCGGCGGGTGTGCGTGGCGGGCGGGGTGGACGTGGTCACCGAGGCCAAGCGGCTCGGGCATTCCGCGCTGGGCACGATGAGCCCGACCGGCATGCGGGCGTTCGACCGGGCACGCGACGGCATGCTGCTGGGCGAGGGCGCGGCGTTCGTGGTGGTCGAGCACCCCGACTCCGCCCGGGAGCGCGGCGCCCGGGTGTACGCCCGACTGCACGGGGCCGGCGCGGCCAACGACGCCGCCGGGCTCACCGCACCGGACCCGTCCGGACGCTCCGTGGTACGCGCGGTGGAACGCTGCCTGGCATCCGCGGGCCTGGCACCCGCGGACGTCGCGGTGGTCAACGCACACGGGACCGGCACCCCGCTCAACGACGAGGTCGAGGCGCGCAGCCTGCTGCAACTGTTCGGCGAGTACGGCCCGTTGACGTTCGCCACCAAGGGGGCGTTCGGGCACAGCCTGGGCGCCACCGGGGCCATCGAGGCCGTGGCGACGGTACTGGCGCTGCGGCACCGACGGGTTCCGCCGGTGGTCGGGCTCCGCGATCCGGTGGCACCGGTGCGGCTGGCCACGGAATCGGCACAACCTGTGGGCGCCGGCGCCGGATTGAGCCTGACGTTGGGGTTCGGCGGGTTCAACACGTGTCTGCTGTTCGAAGGGGTGGGGGTGTGACACACGTGCCGCCGGGCACACGGGTCCTGGGTTCGGCGACGGTGGTCGCCGAGGACCCGGCCGCGTACACGAGGAACAAACCGTCCTTCTATGCCGACCCCGCTGCCTGGCTGGTCGCCGAGACCGTGGAACAGGCGCTGTCGGGCTGTGCCGAGCTGGTGGCCGACGCCACCGACGACACCGCGGTCCTGGTCATGAGCGCGACCGGGAGCGAGCGGACGATACGCCGCATCGCCGACTCGGTACCGCGCTCCCGGGTCTCGCCGCTACGCTTCGCCGGAGCGAATCCGGGGGTACTGGCCGGGCTGCCCGCCCTGCGCCACGGGCTGCGCGGTCCGTCGCTGCTGCTGGCGGCGCACCCCGACACAGCCGCCCCCGTGGCGTTCACCGTGATCGCCAGATGGCTCGCCGACGGCCACGCCCGGCACGTCCTCCTAGTCGGCCTGCAATCCATCGCGGGAGACCGGGAGTTGTGCCACTGTCTGGTCCTGACCAGTGCCGGGGAGGGCCGGTGAACGGCTTCACCCGGTCCGCGGTGGCCGACTTCCTGACCCGGGTCCGCGCCACCGCGGCCGGCACGGACGCCGGCGCGCCGGCCGGGGTGGACGACGTGTTGGCGGACCTGGCCGGGCTGGGCCTCGCACCGGGCGACGCGGTCGTGCTCTGCCTGGCCAACGGAGTCGAACTGCTGCGTGTGCAGCTCGCGTCGTTGCTGCTGGGCCTGGTGCCGCTGGCCGTGCCTCCGAGCACGCCATGGCAGCGGGTCCGGGCACTGGCAGGGCACGTCGGGGCCGGCGTGGTGGTGACCACCCGACTGACGGGCGCGGAACCGCAGGCGCCGGTGGGCGGCGCGTGCGCCGTACCGACCGGGCACCGCGCCACTCCGTACCGTCCGGGCGAGATCCTGCTGTCCACCTCCGGCACCTCGGGGATGTTCAGCGCGTGCGTGCACCACGTGCCTTCGCTGCTGCACAACGCGCGTCTGCACGCCGAGGCCACGGGCATCACCGCGGCCGACACACTGCTGGTGAACCTGCCGCTGTACTACTCCTACGCCCTGGTGGCGCAGGCGTTCGCCGCGTACGTGACCACGGCGCGACTGGTGCTCGACGGGCCGCCGTTCTCGCCGGGCGCCTACCGCGACGCGATCACCGCGCACGGGGTCACCCACTCGTCGGTGACACCGACGATCGCCCGCCAACTGTTGGCCGACCCCGGGCCCTTGCCATCCGGCCTGCGGGCGCTGACGGTCGGCGGGGACCGGCTCGCGCCCGCGGAGGTGGCGGACCTGCTGGCCGCACGACCGTCCTCGGAGCTGTATCTGACCTACGGGCTCACCGAGGCCGGGCCGCGCGTGTCGACCCTGGCCGCGCACGCCGAGCCCGCGCACCGGTACGGCTCGGTCGGCCGGCCGCTGCCCGGGGTGCGCGCGTCGCTGCGCGAGGTGCAGGGCGACGTGGGCGAACTGGTGGTGGAATCCGACACCGTACTGCTGCGACGGGTCGGGGACCACAGCGGCAGAGTCCTGCTGGGACCGCGGACCATCGCCACCGGGGACGCCTTCTCGATCGACGAGGGCTATCTGACCTTCCACGGGCGCCTGTCGGACTTCGTGGTGCTGCGTGGCGAGAAGGTCTCGCTGAACACCGTCCGGCAGGCCGCCCACGCCATCCCGGGGGTGGTGCACTGCCTGCCCAAGGTGGTGAACGAGGGCGGCACACAGGTGCTCGACGTCCATCTGTCGGTCACCGACTCCTTGGCCGGCGGGGAGAAGGCCGTCCGCCGCCTCCTCAACTCCCAGTTGCTGCCCGCCGAACGCCCTCGTGCCGTCTTTCTCTCCGCCGCCGACCCGGAGACCTTCCGCAAATGACGCTGCGCCTCGGCTGGACCGTTCCCACCGCCCTCTCGCCCGTCGAGCTCCGCGAGTTCGCCGTGACCGCGGAACACCTCGGATACGACCACCTCTCCGTCCCGGAACACCTGGTGTCCAGCACTCCCGCCTACGAGAGCCTGACACTGGTGGCGTTCCTGGCGGCGGTCACCACCCGGATCGAACTGGCCACCGCGATGACGATCCTGCCGCACCGCCCGGTGGTGCTCGCCGCCAAGCAGGCCGCGCAGTTGGCCCACCTCAGCGGCGACCGACTGCGGCTGGGCGTCGCCATGGGGTTCGATCCCGCCGAGTCCGCCGCCCTCGGCACCGTTCCGGGAACCCGCGCGGCGCTGTTCGAGGAACAGGTCCGTGCGCTGCGCCTGCTGTGGACCCGGCCGGCAGCGGATTTCGCCGGCGAGCACGTCGCGTTCACCGGCGTCACCGTCACCCCCCGGCCGCGCCGGATACCGCTCTGGATGGGCGGCGGCACCCTGCGCACCGGAGGCAGACCGGGCGCGCTGCGCCGGATCGCCACCCTCGCCGACGGCTTCACCATGTCCGGGCTGCTCGCCAACCGCGTCAACCGCGGCGCCGCGCTCATCGCCGAGCTGCGCACCGCGGTGACCGAAGCCGGCCGTGACTGGGCCGCCTTCGGCACGGAGGCCCGTCTTCGGCCCGTCCCAGGCCGGCCGGACACCTGGCGGTCGCTCGCCCAGGCATGGCGGTCCGCCGGCGCCACCCACCTCACCGTCACCACCGACGACCTCTCCCTGCTGGCACCACTGCACGCGGCGTTGACCGGGTAGCACGGCCCGGGTACGACCGCCCGGCGCCGGTCCTCGGCCGGGCGGCGCAGGCAGCGGCGCATCGACGAAATCGAGGTGCGCGCCATCTCTGTCGCTGTCAGGCTGCGCTGATGAACCGTGAACAGATCTCGAAGATCGCGCACGCCGAGCATCCGATCAAGTCTCCGCTCGACGACGACTCGGTACACCGGCTGCTGCAACGCGGGCTCCCGAGGGGCGACGAGCGGGTGCTCGACCTCGGGTGCGGTGGAGGGGAATGGCTCCTGCGTGCCCTGGCCACACGACCGGACCTCCATGCCGAGGGCGTGGACGTGTCCGCGGACGCCCTGGCCCAGGCGGCCGCCGCGGCGCTCGACCGCGGCGTCCAGGACCGCCTGGTCCTGCACCACCAGAAGGCCGAGGACTTCGTTTCCGCCGAACCGTTCGACGTGGTCCTCAGCTTCGGGGCCACGCATGCCTTCGGGGGCCTGCTCCCCACCCTCGCGGCAGCCCGCAAGCACCTGGCTCCCGGTGGCCGTGTCCTCGTCGGTGAGGGGTTCTGGGACCGCCCGCCGTCGCCGGAGGCCGTCGAGATGCTGGGGAACTTCACCGACCTGGCGACAACTGTGGACCGTGTCGTCGCCGACGGCTGGACGCCTGTCGACGGTCACGTCAGCACCCGTCGTGAGTTGGACGACTACGAGTGGGCCTGCTGGGGTTCGCTTGCCACCTGGGCCCTGGACCACCCTGCCGATGTGGACAGCGCGCACGCGCTCGCAACGGCCACGACCCGTCGCTCCGAATGGCTGCGCGGCTACCGGGACACCTGGGGCTTCGTCTCCCTGGTCCTGCGCCCGACACCCGGCCGGGCCTGAGCCGGCCCGCTGCCTGTCCGGAACCCGCCCCACGGGCTCGCGGGCCGCAACTTGTTCAAGGTTTGAGCGGTCCGTGCTGCTGAAACGGTGTCCACCCTGGACAGGAACGTGCCTGGGCACACGTCGGCCGGAGATCCGCCGCCCCGAACGCCACGGCGGATCGGCCACATTGTCGTTTTCTGGCCGGTTCGCTCGCCTTGTAGGCGATTTGCGGCCCTGCCTAGCCTCGGCCGCGTTCTGACCCCTTACGCCTACGGCGCGCGGCGGTCCCGTGTGCCCGAGGAGGCTGTCGCATGCCCGAGTTCTCCGAGCCGATCGACGTCGACCCCACTGTTGCCGAGGCCAACCGGAGGATCGTCGAGACGATCCCACCGAACTCCGAGGACTTCGAGGATGCCCAGCGGGGTCTGCTCGCGCTGCCCTCGGTCCCCGCGATCCCGGCCCGCCGCCAGGGAGACCGGACGGTGTGGAACTTCGCGGCCTACGACTTCCTGAGCGACTCCGAGGCTCCGCCGACCGTCAACGCGAGCCTGTGGCGCCAGGGGCTGCTCACCGCCCAGGCCGGGCTCTTCCAGGTCACGTCGTACGAGCACGGCGCGATCTACCAGGTCCGCGGGTACGACCTGTCCAACATGACCATCATCGAGGGCGATTCGGGCATCGTCGTCATCGACCCGCTCGCCAGCTACGAGACCGCTCAGTGGGCGCTCAAGCTCTACCGGGACACCACCGGAAGCCAGCGGCCGATCGTCGGCATCATCTACACCCACAGTCATGTCGACCACTTCGGTGGTGCCCGCGGCCTGTTCCACGAGCGCGACGACGTGATCGACTCCGACATCCCCATCATCGCGCCCGACGGCTTCCTGGAGCACGCCGTCAGCGAGAACGTCTACGCCGGTCCGGCCATGGCCCGCCGCTCGGAGTACATGTACGCGGCCAAGCTCGACAAGGGCCCGCACGGGCAGGTCGGCGCCGGCCTCGGGCTGACCATCTCCACCGGCGAGGTCACCCTCGTCCCGCCGAACGTCAGCATCGGCGGCAGCGGCACCGCCTCCGTGCCCCGCGACCAGTGGTCCGCCAAGGACCTCATCCCCTGGCGGCCCGGCCTCCACCGACAGCTCATCGACGGCATCCGGCTGGTCTTCCAGCTCACGCCCGGTACCGAGGCCCCGGCCGAGATGAACGTCTACCTCCCGCAGGCCCGCGCCCTGTGTGCCGCGGAGAACGCCACCCACACCCTGCACAACCTCCTCACCCTGCGCGGCGCCCAGGTCCGCGACGCCCATGCCTGGTCGAAGTACCTCACCGAGACGATCCAGACCTTCGGCGAGCACACCGACGTCGAGTTCGCCTCCCACCACTGGCCCCGCTGGCGCACGGCGGACAACCCCACAAACATCGTCGATTACCTGAGCATCCAGCGGGACGTCTACGCCTACCTCAACGACCAGTCGCTGCGGCTGATCAACGCGGGCAGGACGGGGATCGAGATCGCCGAAGACCTCGAACTGCCCGAGGCCCTCACCGCCCACTGGTACGCGCGCGGCTACTACGGCTCCCTCAGCCATGACCTCAAGGCCGTCTACCAGCGGTACATGGGCTGGTTCGACGGCAACCCCGCCCATCTGTGGAACCTCCCCCCGGCCAAGGCGGGCGTGCACTACGTGGAGGCCATGGGCGGCGTCGACGCCGTCGTCGCCAAGGCACAACAGGCGTACGACCGCCACGAGTACCGCTGGGCCGTCGAGCTGCTCAACCACGTGATCTTCGGCCACCCCGCGGACAACACATCGGCCAAGGAACTCCAACAGAAGGCCCTGACCCAGCTCGGCTACGGCTCCGAGAACGGCACCTGGCGCAACTTCTTCCTCACCGGCGCCGACGAACTCGCCAACGGCATCGAACGGCCCGCCAACCAGGAGGTCGGCGACCTCGTCCTCAGCATGAGCCTGGAGCAGTACTTCTCGACCCTGGCCCGGACCGTCGACGGCCCCACGGCCGCCCGCGAACAACACGACCCGATCGTGCTCCAGTGGCTGGTCGGCGGCGCCGAGGAGGAGACCTGCACCACGACGCTGCGCAACGGCGTCCTGGTCTACGTACCCGGCAAGGACCGGTTCGCCGGAACGCCACAGACCGTGATCAAACTGTCCCGCGAGGCCCTCAACGGCCTGATGTACGGCCCCACGGGCTTCACCAACGCCTTCGACGCCGCCGTGCGCGACGGCGTCGTCCAGATCCCCGAGGGCAAGCAGGAATACGCGGACACGGTGTTCGGCTACCTGACCGCCCCCGACCCCTCCTTCCCGATCGTCGCCCCGGCCGAGTCGGATCAGTAGCCGCACCACTCCCGGCAGAGCAGAACGCCCGGGTGATTCCCCGGGCATGACGGTGCAGAGGACGACAGGACAGGCCCCGGTGCGGTCATGACCGCCGCAGTCATGACCGCTCCACCGGGACCTGTCCGCTTGCGTCACACGGGACGTCGGACCGACCGCTCAGCGCCGGCCCGGCGGGTGACCCGAACCTCTCCGCGCGCTGACACAGATCATGCCGCGTGTCGCCGATGCGGATCGTGCGCCTTCGAGCCGACGAGCCCGATCACATGAGTACTTCTACCGATGGCCTGCGGGCGCCGCGATGTGCAGGATGGCTCAGTGACTGAACACGCAGACAACCGCCCTGCCCCCGTGCAGCCCGCCCGCGACCACCGGGCCGCAGAGACCGCGATGAAGGCCGTCCTCCTCGTGGCGGCCATAGTGGGAGGGCTCCTGCTGCTCTTCGCGGCAGTCATGATCGGCCCCTACGTCCTGTCGAGTTGACCGCAACGCCTCAAGCCTCCACTCCTGCCCGGCCGTTGCCGCCGTGGCCGCTCTTCCCCCTCACCCTTGCGCCCCCGTTTCCGCCCTGCCCCGCTGATCGCGTCACCCCACGCCATAAAAGGACGACAGCCGCGTCACCCGACACTCACGTTGAACGCACCAAACACCCTAACGAGCGCCCGATTTGGAAATTCGGCAGCGGCGGCCGCGACAGCGTGGACTGC
Organism: Streptomyces yunnanensis; assembly: GCF_029011865.1. Lineage (NCBI taxonomy): Bacteria > Bacillati > Actinomycetota > Actinomycetes > Kitasatosporales > Streptomycetaceae > Streptomyces > Streptomyces yunnanensis. The sequence goes on along the minus strand of NZ_CP095749.1, from coordinate 9,502,525 downwards.
TACGCGAACCGCGGGAGGACCGACTTCGACGAGTGGTGGGTCGACAGGATCTCCACGGGCGACAACGACTTGATCTACTACGACGAGAACGGCGATTCGGTGAAAATCGAACGGTGGCACGACATCACGTTCCCGAACCGTCCGCCGAAGGTCACCGCCATCGAAATCCTGTAACGAGCTGACGAGCCGGCTGTCCGAGACGGCCATTTTCACTGATGTCCCATTCCCGGACACCGCCGATTTCCGGGCGCGCATCGGAATTTGCGCAACGTGAACGCGCCTTCCTTTCCCCGGCTCACTGATGCCGGCCACGCTCTTCGGGCATGGCCAGCATCGATGAGGGCGACCGACGCGCTCGCCTTCAGGTTCCGGACGGGAACGCAGTGGCCTCAGGCGCCGGAATCCCCACCCGCACGACGCCCGGCGGTCTGCCCAGACCGCAGCAGGTCGAACCGGACGTCGCGCCACAAGTCCCGGCGCGCGGACGCATCGTCGGCGGTCAAGTGGTCACCGGGGACGGCCCATGACTTGACCGGCGTCGCGCCGACGGTGACCGCCGGCCAGCCCGGGTCACCGGTGGCCGCGAAGTCGGCCCAGGAGCGGAGCATGCGGCGGGACAGGGCACGGTCGTGGTCGTCGGGGACACCACCGATGAGGAAGTCTGCGCCGACGGCGTCCAGGTTGCCGAAGGCGAAGGGAATGTCCGCGGTGTGCCAGGGCCTGGCCGCTCCGCGCCTGCGGGCGAAGCGGGCCAGATACGCCCGGCCGCCGGCGCTCGCGTGCTGCTCGGCGAGGCGGGTGGTGTACTCGCCGAACCGCGCGTCGCCGAAGATCGCGAGGTAGCGGTCGAGTACCGGGGCGTCCGGCATCACTGCGCGGTAACCGTCGACCAGGTGGGCCGAGAGGCGCAGGGACGCGGCGAAGTCCGCCAGTTCCGCCTCGGTGGTGACCTCCCGCACGGCTCCCACCGTGTGGAGGAACCAGTATTCCTCCAACGTGTGGCACACCAGCAGGTCCACCTCCCGCGCCGCCCCTGAGGCGAGCGCGCGCAGCGGATCCACGGGCAACACTTCGCCGTCGACGACGGGTTGGAAGATCACCGGGTCAAAGGCGTGGATCGCCGTGACGGGGTCGCTCCCGCAGTTCACAGTGGTCTTGTCGCACGCGGCCACCAGAGCCTCGGGCGGCACCGACAGCAGTCCGTCCGCCGTCGGGGCAACCCCGGCCTCCGCCGCGATCCGCCCAGTGACCGCCGCTGCGAGCTCGACTGTGAAGAAGGCACTGGGCACGCTGTGGGCGATGGCCCGCCGGAACAGGCCCCGTGTCTGGTCCATGGCCATCAGACAGGCCACCGAGCCGCCCCCGGAGGAGTGCCCGGCGACGGTGACGTTCCCGGGGTCGCCGCCGAAGGCCGCGATGTTCTCCCGGACCCAGCGCAGCGCGGCAGCCTGGTCCAGCAGCCCGCGGTTGTCGGGAAGCCCGGGTACCTGACCGAAACCCTCGAAGCCCACCCTGTAGTTGCAGCTGACGACGGCCAGTCCGGCGCGGGCCAGGGCCGCCCCGTCGAAGTCGGGCTGGGCGGAGGAACCGAAGGTGTAGGCGCCGCCGTGGATCCAGAAGAACACCGGCAGCGCGCCACCGTCCGCACGCTCAGGCACCCACACATTGACGGTGAGGATGTCCTCGTCGCCCGGGCGCCATACCGGCGCTCCGGGCAGCTCCGCCGACTGCGGGGCGATGGGGCCGAAGGCCGTGCAGTCCCGGACCCCGTCCCAGGCAGGCGCCGGTTGCGGCGCGCGGAACCGGCGGTCGCCGAACGGCGGGGCCGCGTACGGGACACCGAGCACGGCGGTGATGCCGTCGCTGTCCCTTCTGCCCCGCACACGACCGCTCGTCGTCCGAAAGATTGCTTCAACACCACATGGTCGTTCAGTCATCGCGCGCCAGTCTCGCCCATCAACAGGCTCTCGTGCGAACAGGTTTGGGCTCCATCGCCGGATGAACCGGCCCGGCCGCAACGGTCGTGCGCCTTGCCGCGCGTCGCGCTCGACCCCGGCCGGATCGACGACATCGTCCCCCGCCCCCTCGCGCACAACGTGAAGATACTCGCTGGCGAGCTCGGACCCCCACGGACGAACATGGAGCCATGAGTGACCTACCTGCACGATGGAGCCGGGCAACCGTTTACCCCGACATGTGGGTTGACCCGGACGACGACCCCCGCAACAGTGAAGGGGTCAGTCCGGACGGCGAGCTTGCCACGCTGAAGGACTTCCTGACGAACTACCGCATCACCTTGCGGATGAAGTGCGAAGGTCTGGATGCGGAGCAGCTGTCCCGCCGATCGGTTCCGCCGTCGTCGATGTCGCTGCTCGGCCTGCTCCGGCACCTCGCCGAGACGGAACGGGACTGGCGTAACTGGATCAGCGATGCTGAACCACTACCGAAGCTGTATGACGAGCACGACGGGGACTTCGACGGGGCTGTCGCCGAGCAGACGGAGGTCGACGCCGCGTACGCCGCACTGGCCCGCGAGCAGGCTGCGACCGATGCCGCACTGGCCGAGCATCCGGATCTGAGTGAGCGCCTGGGGAAGGACGGCATCGCGGTTCGGGAACTGTTGGTGCACCGGATCGAGGAGTACGCCCGTCACTGCGGGCACGCCGACCTGTTGCGCGAGCGCATCGACGGACGGGTTGGGCAGTGACACTGCAGGGAGTTTCCGGGTTTCCCTCCGAGGAACACGCGCGTGGACGACGGTTTGGACATCGATGCCGATAGCCGGCTAGCGCGTCATGAGCGCAAGCGCCGACTGGGCCGCCTCGATGACCCCGTTCCACGTAGGAGATCCGAGGAAGGCACTGTCGGGGCTCTCGGCGGCCGCAACCGTGGCTCGTCGTGACCACGCTGCCGCCACGGCCATTGCCGCGGAGTGGCTCATGAAACGGAGCAGCCGCGGATAATCAATTGCGCGGGAAGCAACCGCTACACTCGACCCACCGAAGAGCCAGGGAACACTAAATCGTCTCTGCAAGCATGGGAATTCCCCATGACGCGCAATCCCTTGCTGGGCATTCGCATACTCCCCGGAGGTCCCGTGCGTAGTCGTCGCATCCTTCAACTCGTCGCAGTTCCGCTGTTGACCGTCCTGTTCTCGTTGGGGGCAGCTTCTGCCGCATCTGCCGACGCCGGCACCAACCAGGACACGGGAGACGAAACAAACCTCGGGGCCCTCGTCGGTCTCCGCATCTAACTACTTGCCCCTGAAGAAGTCTGGATCGGCGTTGGGTTGACCTCTGGGGAGAGCTGGTGAGAGCGGCTCCTTGGCCGCGACAGTGGAGGCGGGGCGTTGTGGCTGGGGGTGGGGCGATGTTGCGTGTCGCGGGAGTGCAGGATCCCTGGTGGGAGGTGCTGCCGGAGCAAGCTCGTCAGATGCCCTCCGAGTTGGCCGGGATCGATGCGTATCTGGACGACGAGCGATTCATCGCCCCGTGGCGCGCGGTGTTCGCCGAGCGGCTGGGGCGGCCGTCGATCCCGGTCGAGACACTGCTGCGGCTGCTGTACCTCAAGCACCGCTACCAGCTCGGGTACGAGACGCTGTGCCGTGAGGTCGCGGACTCGTTGAGCTGGCGGCGGTTCTGTCGGATCCCGCTGACGTCCCCGGTGCCACACCCGACCACGTTGATCAAGCTGGTGCGCCGCAGCGGAGTCCAGACCGCGGAGCAGCTCAACGCCGCGTTGCTGGGCAAGCTGGCGGAGGACAAGCTGCTGCGATGCCGCAAGCTGCGCATCGACACCACGGTGATCGAAGCCGATATCGACCATCCCACGGACGCCGATCTGCTGGAGCACGGGGTACGTAAGCTGGGTCGGCTGGTGCGTCGGATCGCGGCTGCGGGTGCGGCCAGGCGCACGTCCTTCCGGGATCGCAGCCGGTCTGCGGGGCGCCGGCTGAAGGAGATCTCGCGCACGCTACGGCGGCGCACCGGTCAGGCGCTGGGCGAGATCGACCGACTCACCGGTGAGATCGCCGCTGTCGCTCGCGCAACCCTGCGGGACGTGGTTGTGGTGGAGCGGAACGCTCTGCGTGCGCTGGGCAAACGGCCTTCGGGACGGCTGGCGCATCTGGTGGGTGAGCTGGCCGAGGCTGCGGCGGGCACCCGTCGGCTCTTGGAGCAGACCGCTTTGCGGCTGGTGGGCATCCGCACGATTCCCGACCGGTTGGTCTCGTTGGCCGACCCTGATGCCCGGCCGATCCGCAAGGGCAAGCCCCAGCACCCCACCCAGTTCGGCTACACGGCACTGGTGGCCGAGGACGAACGTGGCTTCGTCGTCGACCACAAGGTCCAGCGCGGGAACCCACCCGACGCACCGCAGTTGGTGCCGTCGGTGGAGCGCGTCACCACGCTGACCGGCCGCCCACCGGGCACGGTCGTCGCCGACCGAGGCTTTGGCTTCGCGGCCAACGACCAGGCCCTGGCCGAACTCGGCGTCCAGCGGATCGGCCTCCAACGCGCTGGAAGACCCGGCAAGGCACGGCGTGAGTACGAACGAAGTCGCCCGTTCCGGCGTATGCGCAACTGGAGAGTCGGTATCGAGGCCCGCATCAGCCATCTCAAACGCGGCTTCGGCTTCCGCCGCACCCGCCTCCGCCGCCTGACCGGCGCCCAGACCTGGGCCGGACTGGGAGTCTTCGCCTACAACCTCCAGCGGATGACCACCCTCAGCCGGTGAGGCAGGGGCCAATGGGTAGCCGTCGGACTGGTGCCCTCCAACAGCTCCGACCCCCTCACCAGCCCAAACCCTTTTTCAGGGGCAAGTAACTAGCCGTTTCACCATGACGTGTGAAGATGGCGATACTCGTCAAAGTCGAATCCACAGTCGACGAACGGCCAGCCCGGAGCATCTGTACCGGTGAATGCGCACCCTGCCGCGCCACTCAACTTCCCTCATCACAGCCCGACTTGGCAGTGAATGGGAATTCGATTCTGTTGTCATCTTGGTGGGGGATAATCGGTAGATGACTGGATCGAAACACGGGTCTCTTTCGTTGGAGGAGATCGAGGGCGACCGCTGGCCGGACCCGCCCGCCGGCGCCACTCGGCTCACTGCCGCGGTGCATGCTGTGCGGCGCAGACCGGTCAGCGCGCTCGGCCCCGAGGACCTCCGGTTGCTGATCCGGCAGAACATCGGCCTGCCCCACCTGCTGCCCCGCGCCGTCGACGTGCTCCGTGCCGATCCGCTGGTCGAAGGCGACCTGTACGAAGGCGACCTGCTCTCGACCGTCCTGACCAGAGACCGGGCAGCGTGGGCCGGGGCACCGCAGGCCGCTCGTGCGCTTCGTCTGATCGTCGCCGCCATGGACGACGTCCCGCCATGCCTCCAGGGCGAAGTCGATGACTTTCTCGCGCTGTCCGCCAGGCTCTGAGCGAGGAGCGAGGGGTGCGGAGCGAGGGGTGCGGAGTGCGGAGCAGCGCCAGCAGTACTCGACGGTATTCGGCGGCATGCGGTGGTACTCCCGGTGGTCGAAGATCCACGACAGGATCCCCACGAGATTTTCCGGTCGGCCTGTCGATTCTCCGTCCGGCCGTTCGTCATCCCTGCGCAACCATCCGATGCACGAGGAGCACACCGTGAAGTACCTGTTGCTGATCAACACCCTGTCACCCGACTCCACCGAGGAGCGGCCGGCCGAGGGACCGACCGTGGAGGATTTCATGGCGTTCGACAAGGCGGTCTCCGACGCCGGCGTCAAGCTGGACGGCAACGCCCTGGACATCTCGACCGCGACCACCGTGCACGTCCGCGTGAACGGTGAGCGCGTGGTGACGGACGGGCCGTTCGCCGAGACCCGGGAGATCGTCGGCGGCTACTACCTGATCGATGTTCCCGATCTCGACGCGGCGCTCGACTGGGCGGCCCGGTGCCCGGGGGCCCGGTTCGGCACCGTCGAGGTCCGCACGGTCTGGGAGCCGGTCCAGCCGTGAACGAGCAGCGAGCGGCCCGCTCCGTGGAGGCGGTGTTCCGCGAAGACCGGGGCCGGCTGCTCGCTCTCCTCGCCGCCCGGTTCGGAGATCTCGACCTGGCCGAGGAGACCGCCTCCGAGGCGATCGAGGCCGCGCTGCAGCGGTGGCCGGTCGACGGGGTACCGGACAAGCCACTGGCCTGGCTGCTCACCACGGCACGCCGCAAGGCCATCGACCGGATCCGGCGCGACCGCGCATACGCGGAGCGGCTGGCGATACTGCAGGTGGAGAGCGACCGGGCGGCCCCCGTGGTCCCCGCTGAGGCCGGCTTCGACGACATCCCCGACGAGCGGCTGCAGCTCTTCTTCACCTGCTGTCACCCGGCGCTCTCCGCGGAGGCGCAGACCGCGCTGACGTTGCGGTTCCTGGCGGGCCTGACCACGCCCGAGGTCGCCCGGGCGTTTCTGGTGCCCACCGCGACGATGGCCCAGCGCATCGTGCGCGCGAAACGCAAGATCCGCAGTGCGCGCATCCCGTTCCGCGTCCCGGGGCCGGACGAGCTGCCCGCGCGGCTGCCCGGCGTGCTCCGGGTCGTCTACCTCGTCTTCACCGAGGGGTACGCGGCCAGCTCCGGCACCGACCTGCTGCGCCCCGACCTGGCCGACGAGGCCATCCGGCTCGCCCGGATCCTGCACCGGCTGCTCCCCCGGGAACGCGAGGTGACCGGTCTGCTCGCGCTGCTCCTGCTTACCGACGCCCGGCGCGCGGCCAGGATCGACGCGGCCGGGGGCCAGGTGCTGCTCGAAGACCAGGACCGCGCCCTGTGGGACGTCGACCGTATCGCCGAGGGGCAGCGGCTCGTCGTGCCGGCCCTGACCGGCCCCGGCGTCGGACCGTACGCGGTGCAGGCGGCGATCGCGGCGCTGCACGACGAGGCGACGGCCTTCGAGACGACCGACTGGCCGCAGATCGTCGCGCTCTACGACGTGCTGCTGCAGATCGAGCCGTCGCCGCTCGTCGCCCTGAACCGGGCCGTGGCCCTGGCCATGCGCGACGGCCCCGAGGCGGGCCTCGTCGTCCTGGACGAGCTCACCGGGGCCGACGAGCTGCGCGGCTACCACCTGCTTCCCGCAACACGGGCCGACCTGTTGCGGAGACTGGGCCGCAGGACGGAGGCAGCCGCCGCCTACCGGGCCGCCCTCGACCTCGTCGGCAACGAACCGGAGCGCGCCACGCTCGCCCGCAGACTCCGGGAGCTCACCGATCCGTGACCGGCCCGTGCGGTGGTGGTCGCCGCCCGACCGGCGGGCGGCTGCAGCGGCTGCTACCAGGGCACGGGCTGGCCCTGGTGGTTGAGGAACTTCAGGCCCGGTTCGCCACGGTGGCGGTCGATCGTGTCCGCGACGCCCGGGATGGACTGGTCGATGGTCAACGGCGCCTGGGGGCCGCCGAGTTCGGTGCGGACATGGCCGGGGCACATGAGCAGCAGTGTGTGTGCGGCGTCGGCGTACCGGACGGCGTAGCTGCGCATCAGTTGGTTCAGGGCGGACTTGCTGGCGCGGTAGACGTCCTGACCGCCCCTGGTGTTCAGGTTGAGGCTGCCTTGGCGCGAGGACATCACGCCGATGGTCCCGGTCGGCGCGACCAGCGAGCGGAAGGACTCGACCACGCGCATCGGGCTGAGCGCATTGGTGACCATGACCTCGACGAACATCTCCGTCGGGACCTCGCCGACGGGGATGTCGCCCCGCGCGATGCCGGCGTTGACGAACAGCAGGTCGAGGGTGCGGTCCGCGAGGCGTTCGCGCAGCGCGGCGATCTGCTCCGGCTCCGTCATGTCCAGCGTCTCGACGGTGACGCGACCGTCGGACGCGTCGGCCAGGTCGTGGAGGCCGGTGCGCTGATCGCCCCGGACGGTCCCGATGACGTCCCAACCGCGGCGTGCGTACTCGGTGGCCAGGCCGAGCCCGAGGGTCCGGGAGGCCCCGACGACGAGGGCGGTCCCGGCGCTCATGCCTGCACCGCCGGCTTGAGGACCTGCTCGCACCACTCGCGGAAGGTCGTCGGGCTCGCGGTCTGCGGGGTGCGCGGCACCCCGTCGTCGAGGCCGTCGTCCTTGGCCCGCATCATGTCGAGGTAGCCCTGTGCGATTGCGTCCTCCATGCCGCGTCCGGCGAGTGCGGTGCGGAACGCGTCGAGCGTCTGCCGTTCGTAGCGGATGGGGCGGCCGAGCACGTCGGACATGGTGCGCGCCAGGTCGTTGGGCGAGAGGTCCTCGGGGCCCAGCACCGGGACCTCGCCCGTCCCGGTCCACGAGCGGTCGAGCAGCAGGCCGGCCGCGGCCGCGGCGATGTCGCGGGTGGCGGCCCTCGGTGCCTTGCGGTCGGCGGCGACGGTCTCGGTGAACACGCCGTGGTCGCGGATCGAGGCCACCTGCCACAGCAGGTTGTCGAAGAACGTCGGGTTGGCGAGCGCCCGGTAGGCCACGCCGGTGCCGGCGATGAGGTCGTCCATGGCCAGCGACGCGGTCACGTGCCCGGCGCGGCCGGCGAAGGGGGTGCCGCGGCCGAGCGCCGAGACGCCTACGACGTGGCCGACTCCGTGGGTGGTGAACGCCTTCGCGGCGGCGCGGGTGAACCCGGAGTACATGGCTTCCAGGCTCGGTGCCTGTGTGCCCGAAGGAACCAGCCAGAAGACGGCGTCCGCGCCGGCGAAGGCCCGGTCGACGACCTCGGGGTCGTCGTGCGAGCCGGTGACGACGTCGACGTGGGCGCGGACCGCGTCGAGGAGCTTCCCGGGGTCGCGCACGATGACGCGCAGTTCTTCGCCGCGCGTACGGGTCTCGGTGAGGAGGAGCTCCAGGAGCCGGCCGCCGATCTGGCCGGTCGGAGTGGTGATGACGATCATGCATCGAGTCTCGGGGCGGTCGTCCGTCGCGTCCAATACCCTTCCTGACGATTGATACCTGGTTCACATGACTCAAAGGGGCTTCCCCAATCCGTCCTCGATGGCGATGCGTTCGATGTCGGCCGGGGTTCCGGCCATGATGGTGCGGACGTGTTCGGCGACCAGGTCGGCGGGCCAGTCCCACCACGCGGCGCGCAGCAGCCGCTCGATGTCGGCGTCGGCGAAGCGCTGCCGGATCGGTCGAGCCGGGTTGCCGCCGACGATCGCGTAGGGCGGAACGTCGGTGGTGACCATGGCGCCGGCGGCGATGATGGCGCCGTCGCCGATCCGCACGCCGGGCATGTCGGTCGCCCGGTAGCCGAACCAGACGTCGTTGCCGACGACCGTGTCGCCGCGGCTGGGCATGGCGGTGACGATGTCCAGGGTCTGCTTGGCCCACCGGCCGCCGAACACGGTGAGGGGTCCTTTGCCGGGTTGCGGGTTGTCGCACACGGTCCGGGCCACGTGTTGCCGGGGCAGGGTCCGACTCGGCCTGACGCGGTGGGCTGTCAGGCGTTCTCGGCGGCGGGCGGGGTGACCCATTCGACGATCGGCATCGGGATGCGCCGTCTACCTATCGGGCGCGGGGCCCTCTCGATTTCTCGGCGCCAGCGCTGTGGTCTCGCCCGTCGGGAGGGGCCCTCGGGCCCGGATACGCTGGCGGGATGACCGAGAACATTCCTCCCTGTCCGAAGTGCTCGTGTGAGTACACCTATGAAATGAACGCCCTTGTCGTGTGCCCGGAGTGCGGCCATGAATGGGTTCCCGCGGAGAGCGGCGCGGAGGGCGGGGGCGCTCCCGGCGGGCAGGTCGTCAAGGACGCCGTCGGCAACGTGCTGCAGGACGGCGACACCGTGGTGGTCGTCAAGGCCCTCAAGGTCAAGGGGAGCCCCTCGGGGATCAAGGCCGGTACCAAGGTGCGCAACATTCGGCTGGTCGAGGGCGTCGCCGGCCACGACATCGACTGCAGGATCGAGGGCTTCGGAGCGATGCAGCTCAAGTCCAGCGTGGTGAAGAAAGCATGATCCGCGGCTAGTGGCGGGCGACCGCAGTGCGGTCACTGGTCGACACGTCCCCCATCGCCCGGCTCGCGGTCCTGTCCGTGGAGCAATCGCCGGGGCGGCAATCGGATGCAGAATTGCAAAATTTCGCAATTCATTAGATGGTGTCCTGGCTGTGCCCGTAGGTAGCCGCGGGCACAGCCTTCTGTGTCTGTCCCGGGTGGGGCGCTGTCGGGGAAGCTGAGGGTCGTGTCCGTTCCGCTGTATCAGGCCAAGGCCGAGTTCTTTCGGATGCTGGGGCATCCGGTGCGTATACGCGTGTTGGAGCTGCTGCAGGACGGGCCGATGCCGGTGCGTGCTCTGCTGGCCGCCATCGAGGTCGAGCCCTCCAGTCTGTCGCAGCAGCTAGCGGTGTTGCGCCGTTCGGGCATCGTCACGTCCCAGCGCGAGGGGTCGACCGTCGTGTATGCGCTTGCGAGCGGGGATGTCGCCGAGCTGATGCGGGTGGCGCGCCGGATCCTGACCGAACTGTTGGTCGGGAAGAACGAGCTGCTGGCGGAGCTGCGGGAATCCGGGGTCTCCCCGCGATGAAGTGGTCACTGGGCAGGGTTCGAGGTCGGCTCATCGCGCTGTTGCCCGCTCGCGCTGATCTGGCGGAGATGTGCCGGGACCCGCGCCGGGATCTGCTGGCCGGCTTGACGGTGGCGATCGTCGCGTTGCCACTCGCGCTCGGTTTCGGTGTCTCCTCCGGGCTCGGTGCGCAGGCGGGGCTTGCGACTGCCGTGGTCGCGGGGGCGCTGGCGGCGGTGTTCGGTGGATCGAATCTGCAGGTGTCCGGGCCGACAGGTGCGATGACGGTGGTGCTGGTGCCGATCGTCGGCCAGCACGGGCCGACCGGTGTGCTGACCGTCGGGCTGATGGCGGGCGTGATGCTCGTTGCGCTGGCGGTGCTGAAGGCGGGCAAGTACATGCAGTACGTGCCCGCGCCGGTCGTGGAGGGGTTCACGCTCGGCATCGCGTGCGTGATCGGGCTGCAGCAGATCCCGAATGCCCTGGGCGTGTCCAAGCCGGAAGGCGACCGCGTGCTGGTGGTCACCTGGCGCGCTGTGGAGGAGTTCGTCAAGGCCCCGAACTGGACTGCGGTGGCGTTCGCCGGCGCGGTGGCCGCCGTCATGTTGATCGGGGGCCGGTGGCGGCCGACCGTCCCCTTTTCGATCCTCGCGGTGATCGCGGCCACCATCGTGGCGCAGCTCGTCGGCCTGGACGCGGCGAAGCCGATCGGCGACCTGCCGGCCGGGCTGCCTGCGCCTTCGCTCGCCTTCCTCGACCCCGGTGGGCTCGGCTCGCTGCTCGCGCCGGCGGTGGCGGTGGCGGCGCTGGCTGCCCTGGAGTCCCTGCTGTCGGCCTCGGTCGCCGACGGTATGACGGCGGGCCAGAAGCACGATGCGGACCGTGAACTCTTCGGCCAGGGCCTGGCCAACATCGCCGCACCGCTGTTCGGCGGTGTGCCGGCGACCGGTGCGATCGCGCGGACCGCGGTCAACGTCCGTTCCGGCGCAGGATCCCGGCTCGCCGCGTTCACCCACGCCGCGATTCTCGCTGCGATCGTCTTCGCGGCCGCGCCGCTTGTCTCCAAGATCCCGCTCGCCGCGCTCGCGGGTGTGCTGCTGGCCACCGCGATCCGCATGGTCGAGGTCGGCTCGCTCAAGGCGATGGCCAAGGCCACCCGCTCCGACGCGCTGATCCTCGTGCTGACCGCCCTGGCCACGCTCGCCTTCGATCTCGTCTACGCCGTGATCATCGGCCTGGTGGTCGCGGGCGCTCTCGCCCTGCGCGCGGTCGCCAAGCAAGCCCGCCTAGACCGGGTACCGCTCGATCGGCGTGACGACGATGCCGAGGAGCACGCGCTGCTCGCCGAGCACGTCGTCGCTTACCGCATCGACGGGCCGCTGTTCTTCGCCGCCGCCCACCGCTTCCTGCTGGAGCTGGCCGAGACCGCCGACGCCCGCGTCGTCATCCTGGGTATGTCCCGCGTGACCACCATCGATGCCACGGGCGCTCTCGTCCTCAAGGACGCGGTCGAGAAGCTGGGCCGGCGCGGCATCGTGGTGATGGCCTCCGGGATACGCCCCGGACAGCGCGCGGTCCTGGACTCGGTCGGCGCGCTGGAGCTGCTGTGCCTGGAAGGACGCGAGTACGCGACCACGCCGGAGGCGATCCAGGGCACCCGCACCTACCTGGAGTCCGTCGGCGTCCTGCTTCCCCTCCCCGCCCAGAAGTCCCGGATCAGCAGCGAGGAAACCGTCCGATGAGCACGCCCCCTGCAGCCCTGCGCATGGTCGAGGTATCCGGTGCCGAGGCACTGTGGCTGGTCGAAGGCAGCGCGCTGGGGCGGCTGGTGTACGCGCAGCGGGACCAGACCGTTGTACGCCCAGGGCGGCACACGTGGGAGTACGGCCGTCTGGTGGTGCGCACTCCCGCGCCGGCCGCCGCGGTCCCCGCGACGGCGACGTACCAGGTGGACGAGGTCCGTGCGGCGACCGGCACCGGCTGGAGCGTCACACTCGCCGGACCGGCGGAGGTGATCACCGACCCCGACGTGGCCGCCCACTACCGGCGCACGCTCACCGGCTGGAGTCACGGCCCGCACGACACCCTGCTGCGCATCCATCCCAAGACGGTGAACGGATTCCGTCTGGCCCGCGCGGAGGCGTGATGTACGGCCAGCTCGAAGCGCTGCCGCACCCGCACGCGCTGTCCGTGCTGAGCGCGCCGGCGCTGCCTTCCGCGGTCCGGCTGGCGCGCGAGACCGCCGAACAGGTCCTGTTCGAATGGCGCATCAGCGGCCACCATCCCAGTGTCGGGCCGGCTTTGCTGATACTGAGTGAACTGGTCACCAACAGCATCCGGCACGCTGCCGAGGTCTCTCCGCAGGTGACGGTGATCTACGCGGCCGCCGCGGACTGGCTGGCCTTCGCCGTCCATGACCGTCATCCGTACCAGCCGCGGCTGTACGACGCAGGGATCCGCACCGGGCGCGGCGGACTGGCCACCGTCATGGAACTCACCCACGACCTGTGCGGCACCGCCTTCGTACGTGCCGATACGGACGGCCAAGGCAAGGCCATCTGGATCTCCCTGCCCCTGTGAATCGGCGTTACCTGCAAGGAAGTTCACGACATGACCATCGAGTGGCACTACACCGCCAAGCAGAGCCTTGGCATCCTTTCCGTCGCGGGCTACCTGGGCAGGGAGGCCGCGCCTCGGCTCACCGGAGCGGTTGGTTGGGCGTTGGCCCGCGGCACCGGTCCGGTCGTCGTCGACCTCACCCAGCTGCGCGGCTGGTCCGCCGAGGGGCAGCTGGCCGTCACGGACGCCGCCCGCAGGCTCGCCGACAACGGCCGGAGCCTGGAACTGGCCGCGATCCCGGCCGACGGCTCCCTCGTGCCCGGGGGCGACTGCCCGTCCGTTCGCGTGCACAGTGACTTGGCCGCTGCACTGGCCGCCCACGGGATGCGGCGCGAGGATGCCGAGGGGCTGCAGAAGTGGCGCACTGACGGGTGGCAGGGCTGAACCCCTGACGGCAACCGTCATGAGACCGGCCTGACTTCCGGGATCTGCGAGGTCAGTGGTGGTCGCCATGGTGTGAGCATGATTCCTTGGATCCTGCCCGAACTCGACAAGGCGCTGCGCGGCAGCTGGCCGCCGACATCTGCTCGCCCGACGACCAGGCCGACTGGCATCCGGACAACCCCGCTGGGGACCGTTACGACATCACCGTCTTGATCGTCAACGACGTCTTCGGCGGCGATCTCCTGGCCGGTGAGGTGCACCTCAACGGGAACCATCGCGGCTTCCGCTGACGGAACGGGCTGCCCAGTGGAGTGGAGAGCGACCCCACTGGCGAGCAGTTCCAGCGTGGCCAGGCCATCAGCGCCATGGGAGGTCAGGGTTCGACCGTCGCCGAGAGATGTCCTCTCCCCAGCGAGCCGAGCGCAACATGCCACCTTCACGTCCCGAGCCGGGTGCGGTCACAGGGACGGGGGTGCGGGTGTTAGCTGCGATCGGTACCCGTGGCGGGGGCGGTGCGTCGTCCACCGAAGGAGAGCTTCAGCATGCGGGTGTGCCCGCACCGGGGGCATTGGTCGTTCGGACCGACAGCGGTGGGACGGCATTTGAGGCGGCATGCGGGGCACTTCAGCCAGGCAACACCCAGTCCGCGCAGCGGGGTGATTCTCACGCAAGCCTCCCTCATGCAACATGTGGAATTGCTAATCTTAGCAATTGCTGAGTTCGTCACTGCTGGATTCGGGTGGCTCTCCGTTCTCGTGCGTGGATTCGGCGTGGCCGTTGCTGCGCGCGAGGATGGGGTCATGTTGTTGACGAGTGGATGGATGCGATGCGCCGAGGACCGGGACTGGCCGGTGCGACTGTGCTGCTGTGGCGGGGAGGTGGCGATGCGATGAGTACGCCGCTGTACCAACTGAAGGCGGAGTTCTTCAAAACGCTGGGGCATCCGGCGCGCATTCGGGTCCTGGAGCTGCTGAGCGAGCGTGAGCACGCAGTGGCGGAGATGCTGCCCGAGGTGGGGATCGAGCCGTCGCACCTGTCACAGCAGCTTGCGGTGTTGCGCCGGGCGAATCTGGTGACGACCCGCAAGGAGGGGGCGACCGTGTACTACTCCCTGACCACCCCGCAGGTGGCGGAACTGCTCAAGGTCGCACGGACCATCTTGTCCGGAGTGCTTGCCGGGCAGGCCGAGTTGCTTGCCGATCTGCGGGCGGCGCAGGCCGAGAGCCCGCCGCCGTAGCAGCGGCCCTGGACCGGCGGCCGTCTCCTCGCAGGATGGACAGCGCACTGACAGCGGGAGGCGGCCGCCTTCGCCCCGCGGGCCCGTGGCCCCTGGGGCACATGCTCGCCCGGCAAGACGACGCAAAGTCCGGCAAAGCATGGGGAAAGTGGCGTAACTGCTGCTTCAGGAAGATGCGTTAGTCACCCGCAGAAGCAAGTCCTCACCAGTGATCGGGAGGGACGTTCATGAGTCTGCTGCGCAAGATCCGTGACACCGGGCGGGTGGCCGAGCCCGCTCCGCCCAGACCGGAGGGCGAGCGTCCGCCCGCGGCACAGGAGTTGGGTGGTTCGGTGCAGGTGCGCTGTGTGGACGCGGGTTCCTGCAACGGCTGCGAGATCGAGATCGCGGCGGCCTTTAATCCGGTGTATGACGCCGAGCGGTACGGGGCCCGGCTGGTGGCTTCGCCCCGGCACGCGGATGTGGCGCTGGTGACCGGGCCGGTGACGCGGAATATGGCCGAGCCGTTGCGTCGGACGGTCGCGGCGATGCCCGAGCCTCGACTGGTGGTCGCCGTCGGGGACTGCGCGATCAACTGCGGCGAGTTCACAGGTGGTTACGGCGTCGAGGGTGCCGTCGCGGATGTCGTACCGGTGGATCTGGCGGTGCCCGGGTGCCCGCCGGAGCCGCAGGAGATCGTGGCGGCACTGCGGAGGGTGACCGGGCGGTGAGCATGGTGCCGGCCGCCCTGACGACGGCCTCCGTGTCCGGCGTGGCGGGCATGCTGGCCGGGCTGGCCCTGCCACCGCGGATGCGCGGCTGGGCGGTGGGGGCGTTGACGGCGGGTGTGGGGGTGGCCGGTGGTGCATCGGGTGTGGCTGCACTGGGCGGAAGCCGCTGGTCGGCCCGGCTACCGGGGCTGCTGCCGCTGGCTGGTGTGCATCTGGCGGCGGACGCACTGTCCGGGCTGTTCATGGCCGTGGCCGGTGCGGTGGTGGTGGCGGTAGCGGTCTACGGCGCCGGCTACGTGGCCGGGCACGGCTCACACGGATTCGGCTCGCGAGGGGCCCAAGCGGTGCTGCCGCTGTTCGCGCTGAGCCTGGTGCTGGTGCCCGCAGCGGCCTCGGTGTCGACGTTCGTGCTGTTGTGGGAGCTGATGGCGCTGGCTTCTTTGTTGCTTGTCCTGGCGGAGCACCGTGGCCGGGCCGCGGTGCGAGGGGCGGCGGTCTGGTACGCAGTGATGACGCAGCTGGGCCTCGTTCTGCTACTGGCCGGCCTCATGGTGTACGCGGCTGGGGCTGGGGGCGAGACGTTTACGGCTCTGCGGTCGGGCACGGCGGCGATGTCGCCCACCGTGCGCGGGCTGGTCTTCGTGCTGACGGCGGTGGCGTTCACCTCCAAGGCGGGTCTGGTGCCGCTGCACGCCTGGCTGCCCCGGGCGCACCCTGAGGCGCCCAGCGCGGTTTCGGCGCTGATGAGTGCGGCGATGGTCAACCTCGGCGTCTACGGGTTGGTGCGGGTCGGGTTCGATCTGTTGGGCGGCGGGCCGGTGTGGTGGTGGCTGCTGGTGATGGCCATGGGCGGGGTGTCGGCGGTCTACGGGATTTTGCAAGCCGCGATGGCGTCGGATCTGAAGCGACTGCTGGCGTACTCGACCAGCGAGAACATGGGGCTCGTTGTCCTGGGGGTGGGGGCGGCCGGACTGTTCGCCCATGCGGGGAACGAGGCGCTGGCGGGGCTGGCGTTGGCGGCCGCGTTGCTGCACGTGGTCAACCACTCCGCGTTCAAGGCCCTGTTGTTCGGTGCGGCGGGGTCGGTGCTGCGGGCGACCGGGGTGCGGGACTTGGACGCGCTGGGCGGGCTGCGGGCCCGGATGCCCGTCACCGCGGGGCTGTTCGCGGTCGGTGCCTTGGGGGCGGTGGTGCTGCCGCCGGGCAACGGCTTCATCAGCGAATGGCTGCTGCTGCAGTCGATGATCCACGGGCTGGCCGTGCCCGGGGTGACGATGGCCATCGTCCTGCCGCTCGCGGTGGCGGTGATCGCGTTGTCGGCGGGGCTGGCGGCTGCGGTGTTCGTCAAGGCCCTCGGAGTGGGGTTCTTCGCCCGACCGCGCGGTGAACAGGCCGCCGCGGCCAAGGAGTCGCCACCGCCGATGCTGATCGGGATGGGGCTGCTCGCGGCCCTGTGCGCCGCGTTGGCCCTGGTGCCAGGGCTTTTGGGCGAGGGCCTGGACCGGGCGGTGGAAGCGGCCGGATATGCCGGGACCCAACCGGTCTCCGGCGGTGGGCTGCGGGTGCGTCTGGACGAGGTGTCTGCTGTGTTCTCCCCGCTATGGGTGGTCGGGGCCCTCGTGGTCGCGCTCGGCGCGGTCGTGGCGACGGTCCGGTGGGCGGGGCGGCACAGGCAGCGGCGTGTGCGGGCGAGGCTGTGGGATTGCGGGGGCGGCGCGCCTACTGCGCGGATGGCCTATACGGCCACCTCGTTCGCCGAGCCGTTGCAGCGGGTCTTCGACGACGTGCTCGCTCCGGAGCAGGACGTGGACGTCACGCATGCGCGCGAGTCGGTGTATCTGGTGGAGTGGGTGAAGTTCCGCAACCGGGTGCCGGACCGGATCGAGCACCGCCTGTACCGGCCGGTCCTTGAACTTCTGGCCGCTGCTGGGCGGTCGGCGCGGCGGCTGGCGGGCGGCAGTGTGCACGTCTACCTCGGCTACGGCTTCTTTGGTCTGGTGGCCCTGCTACTCGTACTGGTGGTGGGCTGGTGAAAGTATCCATGGGGTACGTGGCAGTCGCGGTGCAACTGGTTGCGGTGGTAGCCGGGGCGCCGTTGCTGACGGGACTGATGCGGCAGACCCGGGCCCGCCTGGAGGGGCGGGCCGGAGCCGGGGTACTCCAACCGTGGCGGGACGTGCGCAAGCTGTGCCGCAAGGAGGCGATCACCCCGGTCGGGACGGGTCCCGCTTTCCGTTGGGCGCCGTTGCTGCTGGTCGCCACCTCGCTCGTGCTCGCCGTGTTGGTTCCGCTGGTGTCCACGGACACTCCGGTCAGCATCCGGGCGGATCTGATCGTGGTGGTGGCGCTGCTGGCTCTGGGCACACTCGCGCTGGCGTTGGCCGGATTGGACACCGGCACCGCGTTCGGCGGTATGGGTGCCTCCCGTGAGATGACCATTGCCGCGCTGGTGGAACCAACCATCCTGATGGCGGTGTTCGCCCTGTCGATACCGGCCGGGTCGACGAACTTGCCGATCATCGTCGCAGGAGCGGTCGACCAGCCCGCTCGGCTGGGCTCCCCGGCCGGGCTCCTGGCCATCGCCGCGCTCGCGGTCGCGGTGCTGGCCGAGACAGGGCGGCTACCGGTGGACAACCCCTCGACCCACCTGGAGCTGACCATGGTCCACGAGGCGATGGTCCTCGAATACGCTGGCCCCGACCTGGCCCTGGTCGAGTTCGGCGCGCAGCTGCGACTGACCGTGCTGCTAGGGCTGCTGACCTCGCTGTTCGCCCCGTGGGGCATTGCCACCACCCCCTCCCTGGCGGCAGTACTGCTCGCTGCGCTGGTGATGGTGCTCAAGGTCACCGTGCTGGGAACGGTACTGGCGGCGGCCGAGGTGTTCTGGGCCAAGCTCCGGCTCTTCCGTGTCCCCGAACTCCTGGCCGGATCCTTCCTGCTGGCTGTACTCGCGGTGACCTCTTCGTACTTCCTGGGCGGAGAATGATGAGCCAGAGCCCGTTCACCCAACTGCTCGATCTCGCCTGCGGGGCGTTCCTGCTGGCGGCCGTGGTCGTGCTGTGGCGGCGCGAACTCACCGCGATCGTACGGCTCTTCGCCCTGCAAGGCATCGCCCTCGCGGCGATCGCTCTGCTGCTCGGGCTGCGCGAGGATCGCTGGAACCTGATCGTGGTAGCCGCCGGGATCGGGGCGCTGAGGGCCGCTTTGCTGCCGTATCTGATCCGGCGGGCGCTCAATGCGTTGGTCGCCGGCCGCGGAGAGAGCGAGGAGGTGCGCGAGACGCAGCCGCTGGTGAACGTGGCGGCCTCGCTGCTGACCGCGGCCGCGCTCACGCTGCTCGCCTACGCCGTGGCCCGGCCGCTGGTCGAGCTCGACCCCACCCCCGCCACCCGTGCGCTGCCGGTCGGCCTGGCCGTGGTGCTGATCGGCTTCTTCGTGCTGGTGACCCGGCGCCGGGCACTCGCCCAGGTGGTCGGATTCCTGCTCCTGGACAACGGCATCACCGCAACTGCCTTCCTGGCCGCCTCCGGTGTACCGCTGATCGTCGAACTCGGCGTCTCCTTCGACGTGTTGCTTGCCGTACTCGTCCTCCAACTTCTCACCGTCCGGGTGCGGGAGGCGTTCGGCACCACCGACATCGACGACCTGCGGGAGCTGCACGACTGATGTTGCGCCTTCTACAAGAGCCCGCCACCACCGTGCTGCTGCTCACCGCGCCCATCGCCGTGCCCGCGGTGGTAGCCGCTGGGTACGCGCTCACCGGCCTCGTCACGGAGGGAACGCCTCATACAGGGCAGGGGGGAGACGCCCCCGCGCCCGGAGAGCAGTCGGCTGCATTCCCCGCGCGCCGGAGCCAGGTGGGAGACTGGGCCGGCCTGGCCTCTCCGGTGGTGATCGTCACCTGCGCTGCACTGCTGGCCGCACAGGTCAGGCACGGCCCAGCCGTGATCGCATACTCCGGCCTGCTCCGCGCGGACGCGTTGACCGCGTGGATGCTGTTGGTGGTTGGCGCCGTCGCGCTCGTCGCCTGCGCTTCGGGGCCCGCCTTTCTGATGGGCGAGCGCGCCGCCCGGCAGGCCACCGACCGAACCGCGATGGGGGGCTCCTCTGCTCAAGCACGATCGAGCGCTTGGAGGAGCTACCACGCACTCATCCATGCCTTCCTCGCCGCGATGTGCCTGGCCGTGGTCACCGCGAACCTCGGGGTGCTGTGGGTGGCGATCGAGGCGACCACCATCGTCACTGCCTTCCTCGTCGGCCACCGCCGTACGCGTACCTCCGTGGAGGCCGCGTGGAAGTACGTGGTGATCTGCTCAGCCGGCATCGCGCTGGCCTTTCTGGGGACCGTGCTCGTCTACTACGCCGCCCGGCAGGCAGGTGTCGCGGAGGCGTGGGCGCTGGACTGGCCGACCCTGGTGGCCCGCGCCGACCGCCTCGATCCGGCCGTCACCCGGCTCGGCATCACCCTGGTCGTCCTCGGCTACGGCGCCAAAGCGGGCCTGGTACCACTCCATGCCTGGCTGCCCGACGCGCACAGCCAGGCCCCCGCCCCGGTCTCGGCGCTGATGTCGGGAGTCCTGCTGTCCGTCGCATTCGCCGCGATCCTGCGCTACCGGGTCATCGCGAACGCCGCCCTCGGCCCGGACTTCACCCGCGTGCTGCTGGCCGGAATCGCCCTGCTCACCCTCGCACTCGCCGCTGCCTTGCTGCTGGCCCAACGCGACTACAAGCGGATGCTGGCCTATTCGAGCATGGAGCACATGAGCCTGATCGCCCTGGCCACGGCCGTGGGCAGCCCGCTCGCCCTGACAGCCGCGCTGCTGCACATCGCCGGACACGGGCTCGCCAAGGCCACCGCCTTCTGCGCCTCCGGCCGGATCCTGCAGCTGCGCGAGACATCGAAGATCGGGCGAGTACACGGGCTGTTCGCCCAATCGCCCTGGCTCGGGGCAGTGTTCGGACTCGCGGTGGTGGCGCTGCTGGGCTTCCCACCCTTTAGTCTCTTCGCCTCCGAACTGGGCATCGCCCACGCCGGATTCGCCGCCGGCGCAGGCATCGGCTGGACCGTGGCCGCCGCCCTGCTGCTGGCCCTGACCGCCTTCGCCGCACTGGCCACCCGCACCGCTCACCTGCTGCTCGGCCCCTCCCCCGCCCGGGACACGGTCGTCGAAGAGAGCCCGTCCTCGCTGTGGCCCCTGGCTCTCGGCCTTACCGCCTGCGCCGCACTCGGCATCGCCACCGGCCCGCTCGGTCACCTGCTCTCCCAGGCCGCCGCCGTCCTTGAAAGGCAGTGATCGATGCGCACCGCCCATGACATCCACGCCGCCGAACTACCCAAACGAGCCGAGGAGATGCTGCGCGAGGGTCATCGACTGGCCCTGGTCGCCGCCCACCACGACGAGGACACCGTGCGCCTCGTCTACCTCTTCGTCTCCGGTCCGCCCGACACCCGCATCGAGCTGCACGTGCGCCTCGATCCCGCCCAGCCAGAGGTGCCCAGCCTGGCCCATCTTTCCTTCCCTGCCGGCCGGTTCGAACGTGAGATGCGCGACCTGCACGGCGTCGTGCCTGTCCACCACCCACTGCCCCGCCGCCTGGTCCGCCACTTCCACTGGCCCAAGGGCTGGTACCCCATGCACCCCGAGGCCGGGGCCCCGCCCGCCTTCGCCGAACAGGAAGGGCCCTACCCCTTCCTGGAAGTCACCGGCGACGGCGTCTACGAGATCCCCGTCGGCCCGGTGCACGCCGGCCTCATCGAACCCGGCCACTTCCGCTTCTCCGTCGTCGGCGAGACCATCCTCAAACTCAAGGCCCGCCTCTGGTTCGTTCACAAAGGCATCGAAAGACTCTTCCAGGGCCGCAGCATCGCCGCCGGGCTGCCGCTGGCCGAACGCATCAGCGGCGATACCGCCGTCGGCCACGCCCTCGCCTACTGCCTCGCCGTCGAGGAGGCCACCGGCACAACCGTCCCCGAGCAGGCCCAGTGCGCCCGCGCCCTCCTGCTCGAACTCGAACGCCTCCACAACCACGTCGCCGACCTCGGCATGCTCTGCAACGACGTCGGATACGGCATCCTCAACGCCCACGCCCAACGCGTACGCGAACAACTCCTTCGCCTCAACAGGGAGATCACCGGACACCGTCTGCTGCGCGGCGGCGTAGTACTCGGCGGCAGCACACTGCGCACCTTGCCCAGCCCCGACCGGATGGACGCCATCGGTGACGACATCCGCGAAATCGTCAGGCTGGCGCTCAGTCACTCCACCGTCCACGACCGCTTCGCCGGCACCGCCGTCCTGCACACCGGCGCCGCACGCGACATCGGCTGCCTCGGCTACGTCGCCCGAGCCAGCGGCCTACCCCTGGACGCCCGGATCGCCCACCCCTTCACCCCGCACGGCCGCCCCACCAACGTCCCCGTCCACACCAGCGGCGACGTCCTGGCCCGCTTCCTGGTCCGCGCCGAAGAGATCGACGCCTCCCTCACGCTGATCCGGCAACTCACAGACAACGTCGCCACCGGCGCGGTTCTCACACCGCCCGCGGTGCCCAGCGAAAACGCCTTCACCGGTGTCGGCCTCGTCGAAGGCTGGCGCGGCACCATCACCACCCGTGTCGAACTCGCCGACGACGGCACCCTCAAGCGGGTCAAGCCCGTCGACCCGTCGTTCTTCAACTGGCCCGCCCTGCCGGTCGCCCTCAACGACACGATCGTCCCGGACTTCCCTCTGACCAACAAGAGCTTCAATCTCTCCTACGCCGGCAACGACCTGTGACCGCTCACGAACCCGCCTCCCCGCGCACCAGCCGGAACCCGGTCACGATGTCGGTCCGGATCCGCACCACATGCTCCATCTCGGTATCCGCCCAAGGCGTCAGCACGGCCCGATAGTGGGCGAGCTCGACCGGATCCACAACGCGGCTCGCGGTGCCGGTGACCACCACACTCCAGCCGGTCCCGGTCACCGGATCGAGGTCGTCGGCCTCATAGGCCACCACCTCGCCCATCGCCGCGCGGCCGAGCAACGCAGCACCGGTATGCGTACGGATGACGACATCGCCGCCGTCCTCCACGAGATGGTTGACCGGGCGGATCGCGGGCAAAGCCTGGTAGGAGAACACCACCCGCCCCAGCGGCGCCTGCGCCAGCAGCTGCAGTGCCTCACCCCGACTCAGCTCGACCGGGCGAGAACGAGACGATGTCCGGGCCGTCATGACGACTCCTCTCCGGTCATCGACACACGCTCGGCTCCGTCGGGCCACAGCACCTCGACGTCAATCCCGCAGCTGCGGGCATAGGCCACCAAGTGGGCAGTGGTGTCACGGCCGTTGGACACCGTGCCATCCCACACCGCCAGCACCCGGGCGCACCCCCGCAGCAGCCGTTTGTCAGCGCGTACACACGCATCCCAGTCGGCCGGGTCGTACTCCAACAGCCGCACCTGCTGGGACAGCAGCAGCAATTCCCCGGCCGCGAGGCGGTCCCGCTCCCGCAGCAGCGCGGGAACCCGGTTCAGCGTGGGCACCACTGTCACCAACGCCAGGCCAGCCTTCTGCGCCGCTCGCCCGAGGATTTCGCTTCGCTCCGCTTGCCCGCCGGCGGGTCGGTCGCCTGATCATTCACCGAGTTTCCTCCCTGCTTCCTGTGATCTCCGCGTTCCTGTGCGGGTAGGGCCATGACGAAGGCATACGGAACCGGACGAGGATCACCTTGCCGTCTTGGCCCGCGGCCGGTTCCGCGCTGAGATCGCCGTCGTATTCCGCGGCCAGCTCGGCCACCAGCTGCAGTCCCGCCCCCAGCGCGTCCGGTTCGAGGTCGGGCAGGCGTGGCTCTGCGTCCGCGACGCTGACGATCAGACGCCCTGACCCGACACCTATCCCCACGTCGGCCACCGGTGAGCGCGATGCGTGGCGCAGCACGTTCACGACCAGCTCGCTGACCACCAACAGCACCGCGTCGGCGAACGCGGAGCCCGTCACGACGCCGACCTCGGGCAAGAGCTTGGCCACTGCCTTACGGGCTCGCGTCACCGTCTCCGGACCGACCGGCACCGAGACAACGTGACGCTGCACCGGGCGCGGCACATGCTCCACCACCGCTGCAGGCTCGCCCCTGCGCCAGGGCCACAACCAGCGGCCGCGCCTCACTGTGCCGGTTCCGTGGCGCGCGGCCCGTCCAGCACGTCCTGCCGAACCACCAGCAGATCGGACAAGATCCGACGCGCCGCCGCTAGCAACTCAGCCACGTCACCACCCGCCAGCTCGTACACCACCGTAGACCCGGTGCGGGACGCGGTGACAATGCCGGAGCGGCGCAGCACCGCCAACTGCTGCGCCAGGTTCGACGGCTCGATCTCCACCGCGGCCAGCAGGTCGCGCACCGGCTTCGGGCCATCCTGCAGCAGCTCCAACACCCGGATCCGCACCGGGTGCCCGAGCATGCGGAAGAACTCCGCCTTCGCCTCATACAGCGGGACCGGCATCCCGATCATCCCTCGTCCGCTCCTGCCGCCTCGGTGTCGAACCCGTGCTCGCGGGCCAGCCGCTCCGCATCGTCCAGCTCACCCAGCGCCACCGTGACGGCATACACATCGTCGGCCTTCCGGGCAGCCACCAGGTCCGCTCGGGCCTTCCGGACACGCTCCAGCAGCGCCTCGACGAACTCACTCACCCCGACCTCCGAACTCTGCACCATCTATAAATCAACGAAATTAACCAATTGAAGAACTCTTCAATTGTAGGCCGTCGAAGGTGCTCCTCCTCACCCTGGGGCATCCCCCTCACCGGAGGTCGTCAGGCCGCTCCAGTGGCCGCGGGCATGTCCGGTTCTGAGGAGGGGAACGCTGCCGCAATGCGGCGGTCCCACCCGACGAGGCCCAGTTCCCAGCCCTGCGCTACTTCACCCCTGACGGCACGGACCACGCCGACGACCGACGCCTACGCGCCCTCGTCGAGCGAGCGAACGTTGCCTGAACCTCAGCTGAGTCGCTTGCGCATTTTGACTGAGGTCGTCTCGTAGCCAAGCGACTCGTAAAGGCCGCGCGCACCCGTGTTGAACCCAAAGACGCTGAGACCAAGGGTATGAGCGCCCTGCGCCCGGGCATATTCCTCACCGAGGGTCATAGCCATGCGCCCGAAGCCCCGACCCCGCTTGTCGGCGTCGATCACGATGTCCCAGATCCACCAGGCACCGGCGTCGTCGCTCGTGTCTGGCCCGATCCAGAGGTAGCCGACGGCTACCCCGGCGTCATCGACCACGTCGAAGACCACGTGCCCCGAGCCCGGTGCACCGGAGGGAAAAGAGCGGGCCATGCTTTCGTTCGCATGCCGGTGAGCATCCTCGGGCGTCTGCCCGGCAGCAACAAGATCTTTGGCGTACTCGGCTCGACTGCGCTCAAGCCAGGCAGGGAAGAGCCGGGCGTCCAAGTGGCGGAGGGTTACAGACATCGGATCAGCCTTCCACACCGCCGACGTCGCAGCGGTATCGCCCCCGCCCAACGGCTATGACAAACCGTCAACAGGGCAAACGTTGCCTGATCCGGCATTAGAGGGTGTCTCACGTGGCGAGTTTCGCGAGCTTCTTGTAGCAGGTCAGGGCGGCGGCCAGGCCGTACGGTAGGCGTTCGCGGCGACCGGTCCCGGCCGGCCCGCGACGCCCCACGACAGCCACCTCGGCATGCCCGACGACGCCTGGAGCCCGCGCGGCGACGCGGTACGCATCCGGCGCACCCTGGGCTCCGGGCCCTCCTGGGCCTACGCCGTCCGCTCGGGGCTGTGCATCGGCATCGCTGCCTCCCTCGTGGCTGGGCCGACACGGCCGTCCTGGCCGTCCTCGGCGCCTGCCTGTCCCTGGGCGTGATCCGCAACTACGCCTGGCAGACCTGTTTCCCGACCACCGCCATCCTGCTGCTCACCGAACGGCTCACCCACGCGGGTGTGCCAGGGCTGGTACCTGCGCGCCTGTAGGAGACCGTCATCGGCTGCGCCGTCGTGCTCGTCTTCGGACATCTGCTCCGGCCCCGGCACCGGGACCTCGAACTGCGCACAGCCACAGCGGACGCGTACGACGCCATCGCCGGCTACCTCCTGCTGCTACCCCGGATCCAGGAGGCCGGCACCACCGAACGCGCCCGACGACGCCGCACCGTGCACACGGCACGGCGATCAGCCACGCCCACGCCGTACTGGACCAGATGCTCGCCGAGCCCCCCGTCCGCCCCCGCACCAGGGCCCTCGCCGCTGTTGTCGCGCACACCGCCCGCACAGCCGATGCCGTCACCGGTCTGGCCGTCCACCTGGACAGCGGCGTCCCGCCACCGGACCCCACGGCAGTCCGGAAGCCCTCGTGGAAGGGCGATCGCCGGTCACCGCTTGGACGAGCGTCAACCGGGCGGGGCGATCGAGATCCATGAAATCGGATCTGTCCAGGCCGACATGCCCCTATAGCGGGGGCATGGCTGTGCGGGCCGGATCCGGTGGAAGACCTCCCGGGCAGCGTAGCGGTTGAGGCACCGGACGATTTCGCGTCGGGTCCTGCCCCCGGTGAGCTGCACGATTCTCCCGGCCAGCAGACACAGGGCCATGCAGGGGGCCTGCAGCACCACCTCTTCACCGTCCTCGTCGTTCTCATTGCCGTCGGCGAGCCGCGCGCAGGTACCGAAAAGTTCTCAATGATGCAGCTTGGCCAGTCTCCTACGCTGCGGTCATATAGCGTTTCCACAGCTCGATCGGCAGCGAACTGCCCACCGTGCCCTTGGGTGTTCCTCCGACGCCGTCCAGCGGGAGTAGCTCCTGCGTCCTTGGGTCGATACGGGCGAGCGAGACCGCGGTCGACAGAGAGTCGCGGTAACCGACGTACCACGCAGACTTGTTGTCCTGCGCGGTGCCGGTCTTGCCGGCCGTGCCGGGCCCGGCGGCCTGTGCCGGCTGCGCCGTGCCCTTACGGACCGCCTCGCGCAGCGCGTCGTCCACGGCCCCCGCCACGTGCGGCGGCAGGGCCTGTTCGGGCTCCGGCCGCTCCACGGGCACGTCGGCGCCGTTGCGCCGGAGTCCGGCGACCGAGTACGGATCGGTGTGCCGGCCCTTGGCGGCGAAAGTGGCATAGGCGTCGGCCATGCGGATGGCGCTGGGCGTGGAGGTGCCGAGCGAGAACGACGGCAGTTTTTCTCCGAGGCTGCTCTCCAGCAGGCCCGCCTGCACGCCCACCTTGCCGACCTGGTCCAGCCCCACGTCCATGCCTAGCTGCATCATGGGGGTGTTGACCGACTGGGCGACGGCGTCCTGGAGTGAGATCCTCCCCCAGGACCTGTCGTCGTCGTTGACCGCTCTGACGATCTTCCCCGAGCGGTCCCAGTAGGGGCCCTCCGGGGTGTGCAGCGAGACCTTGTTGTCGCCGTTGTAGAGCGTCGCCGGGGTCACGGGTGTGCGGGACGTGCCGCGCTCGCATTGCACCCCGTCGCGCAAGGCAGCCGCGTAGACGAAGGGGGTGAAGGCGCTGCCCGCCGGCACGACGGACGAATTGGCGTCGTTGAAGCCTTGTTTGAGGTAGTCCGGCCCGCCGTACAGGGCGACGACGCGTCCGTCGGTGGTCACCGACGCGGCCCCGATGCGCACATCGCGATCGGCCGCGCGCCGGTCCGGGGCCAGACCGTCCCGCGCCTGCTCGACCGCCCGGGTGAGCGCTGCCATCCGCTTCTTCTCGAAGGTGGTGCGGATCTGGTAGCCACCGAGCGCGAATTCCCGCTCGGAGACGTGGGAGTGAGCCAGCAGATAGGCGCGGGCCGTCTCGACGAGGTAGCCGGTCTGGCCGGTCAGCCCGGTGACTTTGGGCGGGGCGATCGGCTCAGGGAAGTGCGTGTACTGCGCGCGCTCCTGCTGGGAGAGCTTGCCGATGGCCACCATCCGGTCCAGGACCCAGCTCCAGCGCTCCACCGCGCGCTTGTGGTTCTCGGCGCCGGCCGCCGGGTCGTAGAGCGCGGCCCCCTTGAGCAGGGACGCCAGGAAAGCGCCCTCGCTCACGTTCAGCTGCGAGACGTCCTTGCCGTAGTAGGCGTGGGCGGCCCGCTGGATGCCGTAGGTACCGCGCCCGTACCAGCTGGTGTTGAGGTACTGCTCAAGGATCTTGTCCTTGCTCATCTTGTTGTCGAGCTTGATCGCGATGATCATCTCAGTGAGCTTGCGTGTGAAGGTCTGTTCCTGGTTGAGGTAGGCGTTCTTCACGTACTGCTGGGTGATGGTCGAACCGCCCTGGGTGTCGCCCCCGGTGACCATCCTGGAGACCGCGCGGACCATGCCGCTGGGAGAGATCCCGCTGTCGGAGTAGAACGTCTCGTTCTCCGCGGCCAGCGTCGCCCAGCGGACCGTTTCGGGCACCTGATCCAGCGGTGTGTCCTGCCGGTCGACCTCGCCGGTGCGGGCCATCTCACTGCCGTCGGCCCAGTAGTAGACGTTGGCCTGCTGAGTGGCGAAGGCGTTGAGGTCGGCGGGTATCCCGGTGCGCAGGTACATGACGGTCAGCAGTCCGGCCATGATGGTGACGGCGGAGCCGAGCAGCCCCAGCGTCTGGCGCCACGACGGTACCCAGCGTCTGAATCCCGTCCGGCTCGGGCGGGGATAGGCGGGGCGGAATCGTGACCCGACGGGCGGGACTTCCCGCGTCCGGGGCTGGAGTTCGTACAGGCGGGGGCGAATGATCACTGGACCGTCCGGCAACAGGGCAGGGGCCCGGCCGCCGTGGGGGGAGCGGCCGGGCCGGTACGGGAGGTGCGTCAGCTGACGGCCGACCTGCAGGTGGTGGGGGTGGCGTGCGCCGGGTCAAGCGCGTTGGCCACCTCGTGGAAGGCGACGCGGTCGATCGTGCCGATCGCGGCGTGCTCGGAGATGTCGAGCTTGCACAGGTCCTGGAGGACGACGTTACGGACGTCCGGGCCCGAGAGCTGCTGCGACTTGTAGGGCGTGGCGATCTCGTCGTACTTGGTCGAGATCACCGTGTACTCCACCCCCGGCACGGTGTCGGGCTTGGAGTTCAGCTTCTTGAGGAACTCCGAACCCACCAGCTGGTCCTCCACCCCGGGCAGGGTGAGGGAGAAGACCTTGCGTGCGCCGGGGACGGTGTCCACGAGGCGGGACATCCCCGAGACGGTGGTGCCGTGGTTGTCGGGGGCGATGCCCACGAGTTTGCCGACCTTGGCGGCGCCGTCCAGGAAGTTGAGGTAGTAGCGCGGCAGCGGGCCGCCGCCCTGGGAGTGGCCGACCAGGTCCACCTTCTCGGCACCGGTCGACTTCCGGACCTTGTCCACGAACGCGGACAGTTGCTGGGCCGACTTCTCGATCGGCCCGAGGCCGTTGAAGAGCGGCACCCCGGCCTTCTGCCCATAGTCCAGCGAGTAGACGCAGTAGCCTCGCTTGACCAGGTACGGAGCCAGCACGAGCCAGTTGTCCCAGGAGTTGCCGAAGGTGCCGTGCATCAGGACGACGGGCTGGGAGTGGGCGGCGGACGGCCTGCAGGACCAGTTGTTCCAGCCGCTGGTGACGGTCTTCTCGGACTTGCCGGTTTTCTCGGACTTGCCGGTCTTCGCGTCGGCCGGGGCAGCGGATGCGGAGGCTGAGCCGAAGGACAGGGCCAGCGCCAGCGCCGAGACGGCACCGGCGAGGACGCGGAGCGTTCTTGTGCGTACGGACATGGAGCTTCCTTACAAGGGGGAGGGAACCGACTTGTGCCGGCCGACGAGGTCAGCTGACGGCGGAGGCGCAGGTGGTGGGGGTCGCGTGCGTCGGGTCGAGCGCGTTCTTCACCTCGTGGAAGGCGATGCGGTCGACCAGGCCCAGCGCAATGTGCTCGGAGACGTCGAGCTTGCACAGGTCCTGGACCACGACGTTGCGCACGTTCGGGCCCGAGAGCTGCTGCGACTTGTAGGGCGTGGCGATCTCGTCGTACTTGGTCGAGATCACCGTGTACGTCACTCCGGGCACGGTGTCCGGCTTGGAGTTCAGCTTCTTCAGGAACTCGGAGCCGACGATCTGGTCCTCCACGCCGGGGACGGCAAGGGACAGCACCTTGCTCACGCCGGGAACCTTGCGCGCGAGGGTGCCCAGCCCGGAGGCGGTCGCGCCGTGGTTGTCCGGAGCCAGGCCGATGAGCTTGTCGACCTTGGCGGCGCCGTTCATGAACTCCAAGTAGTAGCGGGGCAGGGGGCCGCCGCCTTGGGAGTGACCGACGATGTCCACCTTCTTCGTACCCGTGGACTTGAGGACCTTGTCCACGAAATCGGACACCTCTCCTGCCGACTTGACTATCGGCCCCTGGCCGTTGAACCCCGGCATGTAGGGCAACTTGCCGTAGTCGAGGGAGTAGACGCAGTAGCCCTGGGCAGCCAGTTCCGGAGCCAGGAGGAACCAGGTGTCCAGCTGGTTGGCCCAGGTGCCGTGGAGGAGGACGACGGGGTTGGGATGGGCGGCGGACGGCTTGCAGGACCAGTTGTTCCAGCCGCTGGTGACGATCTTCCCGACCTTCGCATCAGCCGGGGCCGGGGCCGCGGACGCGGAGGCGGTGCCTGCCGTCACGGCCAGGGCCAGCGCCGAGGCGGTGCAGGCGAGGGCGCGGAACGATCTCTTGTGCGGGGGCATGGGGGTACCTCACAGGGTGGTGGGGGGTTGGGCAGGGGGAGGGGAGTTACTTGACCAGGGACTTCCAGTCCGGGGACTGTGCCGGGTCCAACTCGCGCATCTTCGACAGGACCTGGGGGTCCTGGACGTCCAGCCAGTCGGTGAGCTGCTTGAAGGTCACGCAGCGCACGCCGTCGCGTTTGCACACCGACTTCACGACGTCCTCGACGGCCTTCAGATAGATGCCGCCGTTCCAGTCCTCGAAGTGGTTGCCGATGAACAGCGGCGCGCGGCTGCCGTGGTAGACGCGTTCGAAACCGTTGAGATAGCTGTCCCTGGTCAGCTTGCGCCACTGCTCGTACTTGGCCGGATCGCCCTGGGTGCTGTCGCCGGACTGGTTGTAGAGGAAGTTGAAGTCCATGGAGAGGACCTGCCGCTCGGTCCCGGGGTAAGGGACGAGTTGCAGCGGGAAGTTCCAGATGCCGTCGTTCTTGGACGGCCAGATCTGGAAGTCGCCCGGCGAACTGGCGTCATAGCGCCAGCCGAAGGACTTGGCGGCCTTCAGCAGGTTCTTCTGGCCCTCCAGGCAGGGAGCCCGGCCGCCGGCCAGCTCCTTCCGGTAGTCGAAGGGCAGTGGGGGAAGGTCCTTGTATCCGGTATTGGTCTTCCAGTTCTCGACGAAGGAGTAGGACTGCTCGATCTCGCTCTTCCACTCGGCGACGCTCCAGTCGCCGCCTCCCTTGGCGCCGCAGAAGTGCCCGTTGAAGTGCGTGCCGATCTCATTGCCCTCCAGCCAGGCGCCGCGCAGCTGTTCCAGGGTGTCCCTGATGTGCTGGTCGGTGGCGTACGAGATCGCCATTTCGCCGCGTTTGTGCTGCGGTGGTCGGTATTTCGACGCCATTGACTTGGGCAGCAGATAGGTCCCGGTGAGGAAGAACGTCATCTGCGCGTTGTTCTCCTTGGCGACCTCACGGAAGTGCGAGAACTGCTCTTCGTCGCCCTGGAGGGCGCCGTCCCAGGAGAACACCACGAACTGTGGTGGCTTCTCGCCCGGTTTGAGCTTCACCGGCTTGGGCTGGTGCGGCTGCGGGCCGGTGGAGGACGTCGAACCGTCGCCCAGGATCCGTACCTTTCCGCCCCGCTTCTCCTGCGGGTTCACCGTCTTCGCCCCGGACGGGGCGGGGGTCGGTGAAACGGACGGAGGGGCGGACGAGGGACGGGCGGAGGGAGGGAACGCGGTCCTCTTCCCGGCCCCGTCCTCACCGGATCCGCAGCCCGACAGCAGCCCGAGCATGAGGGTGGTCCCGGTCACCAGGACCACCACGCCGCCCGCCGTACGCATCAGGTGCGGTACGCGTACCACTTGGTGAACGGCAGCATCACCGAGAGGCTCAGCATCGACCGCCGGTAGGTGTCGAAGGAGTGGTACGTCAGATAGGGGGTGCCGAGAGCGTCGCGGTAGGTCACCAGCATCGTGTGGTCCTTGGACCCGTCACGGTCGAAGTCCGCCTGGAGGACGTCCCCGACCTCCATCTGGTAGGCGTACTTCAGCGGCTTCACCCGATGCGAGTTCTGCGCGAACCAGGACCACTCGTTGACGCCGGTCCAGGAATCCGACTGGGTGTCGGACCCGTACCACCACTTCGTGTAGTCACCGGCCTTGCCGGGGGCGTGCTTCCAACCGCCCGCCTTCAACGCCTGGCTGACGAAGTTCGTGCAGTCCCCGCCGGTCCCCAGGGGGTACGACCGGTAGGCCGGGTTGTAGTTCTTCCAGTACTTCTCGGCGTAGTCGGCCATCGCCTTGTAGTCGAGGCCGGTCTTCGTGTCCTTCGGCAGCCGCTTGGGGAACGGCCAGACACTCGCCTCGGGTGCGTTCGGCATGTCGCCCGCGCCCGCTGCGGCCTTCACCTCGGGCGCCGTGGGTGCGGGTGCGTTGATCTGCGGCATCTCGTCCAGAGCCTTGATGCCGGTCAGCTCCCACGCCCCGTTGCCGGCGGCGGCGAAGCTCAGCTCGTGGTGGGCCTGGAAGCCGGTGGTGCCCGGCTCGTCACCCCGGATCTTCTGGTAGGTCAGCTGCGTGGTCTCGGTCACCCGCACCGTGGCTTTCTTGCCGTCGACGCCGGTCCGGTCCACCGCGACCCGGGTGTCGCCGGCGGAGTACGCCTCACCCAGGGCCTTGAGCTTCTTCTTACGCTGGTGCAGCGAGGCCACCACGGACTTCTCCGAACGCGCCATCGCGGAGGAAAGGCGCACCTTCTTCGTGGGCGGCGGGGTGGTGTGCCCCTGCGCCTTCCCGTCGACGATCGCCGCCGTACGGCCGGTGAGCACGACACCCGCGATACGGCCGAAGGATTGGGCCGTCGCCCTGTCCATGCCCCCGGGCCGGGCCGCAGCCCCCGCGGTGGACGTCGGCACCAGCGCGGCCGACACCGCCAGGGAGGCGACCATCCCGGCAGCAGATCTGAGCGTCAGTGATTTCACAGGACTCCTTTCTCCATCCGGCCCTTTTCGAGCCGGACAGCAGGAATCCTCGCACAAAGATCCGGAATAACAACCCCGGATTCGGAGGAATTTCCGAACGGAATTCAACTCTGATCTGACAGGAAGTCAACTACCAATGTTTCCAGCAGAGTTGAGCCACTCGTCGCGGCTGGTACGGACTAATTCTGCGGTAATTCCGCACCTGTTGCGGGCCTACCGCAATCTCCTTGCGGGTTTCCCGCAACCAATACTGACCCGATCGCGGATGTGATGTACGCCATTCACGGGACAGCGCTGAACGGACTATTCCATTCGCATTCCGTCGTGCAATGATCCAGCCAGGCCCACCGGGGAAGTTGGGCCGCTTTCTCTTCGTGGCGACTGCTGACCGTCGCACACCTCTCGACTCATCTCACCGGCACCGATCGCGGCGTCCCTCCGGCCCTGGGACGCCCGGCGCTCCCGCGCGTTCCCGGTGCTCCCGAACGACCCTCTTGCCTCCCGGAGTGCCCGTGTCCACAGAAATAATCCTGGGCGTCAGCCCGTTCGGCGAACCCGATCCACGTCTGGTAGCGGCGGTCTGCCGGGCCGGCGGTCTGGGCGTGCTCGATCTCGGAAGGGGCCGCCGCCGCGCGGCCCGCGCGGCCCTCCGACTGGTGCGGCAATGGGTGCCGGGCCCCTTCGGAGTGCGCGTCGGGGCGGGATGCGCACTCGGGCCGGAGGACCTGGCGGCCGACGGGGGCGTGCACACCGTGTTGCTCGACGCGGACGCCGGGTTGACCCCGGGCGACCTCGCTGCCGGCCGGCATCGCGTCCTGGCCGAGGTCACCGGCTACGAGGAGGCCCTCGCGGCCGCGCGCGCTGGGGCGCACGGTCTCGTCGCCCGGGGGAACGAGGCCGCCGGACGGGTCGGCGAGCTGAGCACCTTCGTCCTCCTCCAGCAGCTGGTGGCGGACCCGGAGCTCGGCCTGCCCGTCTGGGCCTGCGGGGGCATCGGGCCGCACACCGCCGCGGCCGCCGTCGTCGGCGGTGCGGCAGGGGTCGTCCTGGACACCCAGCTGGCGCTGCTCGACGAATCCGGCGTCCCGGAGGAGGCGGCGACTGCCGTCCGGGCCATGGACGGCTCGGAGACCGTGGTGGCCGCCGGCCACCGGGTGCTGCGCCGCCGGGGACCGGACGCACCGCCCCTGCCGGACGAGCCCGGCGAAGTCGCCCGGCTGCTGGGCGCGGACGATCCCCGGACCCGGCTGCTCCCTGTGGGCCAGGACGGATTCCTGGCTTCCTCGTTCGCGCGGCGCTGGGGCGATGTGGGCACGGCCGTCCGCGGTGTCACCGCCGCCATCCGGGAGGCCGTGCGCGACGACGCCGCCGCGGACGCGCTGCTCCGCAGATCCCCGATGAGCCGCGCGCTGGGCACTGCGCTGCCCATCGCCCAGGGGCCCATGACCAGGGTCAGCGACCGAGCCGGGTTCGCCGCCACCGTCGCCGGCCACGGCGGGCTGCCGTTCCTCGCGCTGGCCCTCGCCGGGCCGGTGGAGACCCGGACCCTGCTGGAGCAGACCCGCGACGAACTGGGCGGACGCCCCTGGGGCGTGGGCATCCTCGGCTTCGCACCAGCGCAGGTCAAGACGGCGCAGCTGGAGCTCGTCCGGAAGATCAGGCCCTCCTGCGCCGTCATCGCGGGCGGTCGGCCCGCGCAGGCGGCCGAGCTGGAGGCAGCAGGCGTCGACGCCTTCCTGCATGTGCCCTCGCCCGGGCTGCTCCGGCAGTTCCTGGACGCGGGCGCGCGCAAGTTCGTCTTCGAGGGCTCGGAGTGCGGCGGCCACGTCGGACCGCGGAGCAGCTTCGCACTGTGGGAGGCACAGGCCGAGGTACTGGAGGAGTTCCTGGACACGGTCGAGGGCGCGGACCCCGCGGAGCTGCGGGTGTTCTTCGCCGGCGGCGTGCACGACAAACGGTCGGCCGCGATGGTGGCCGCGCTCGCCGCGCCGCTGACCGCCCGCGGAGTGGCCGTCGGACTGCTCATGGGCACCGCGTACCTGTTCACCGAGGAGGCGGTGGACCGGGGTGCCGTGCGGCCGTCCTTCCAGCGGCAGGTCCTGGCGGCACGGCGGACCGAACTGCTGGAGACCGCACCCGGGCATGTCACGCGCTGCGTGAGCAGCCCGTTCACCGACGAATTCCGCGGCGCCAAGGAGGAGTTGCGGGAGCGGGGCGTCCCGGAGCGGCAGGCATGGGAGCGGCTGGAACAGCTCAACGTCGGGCGGCTGAGGATCGCCAGCAAGGGCGTGGAGCGGACCGGTGAGTCGCTCACGGAGGTGGACGAGTCCCGGCAGCTGACCGAGGGCATGTTCATGGCCGGCCAGGTGGCCGTGCTGCGGTCCGCGGCCACCACCGTCCCCGAACTGCACGCCGCCGTCAGCGCGGAGGCCGCCGGCTTCTTCGCCGCGCGTGCCCGGCGGCTGCGCGAGGGGTTCCCTCAGGACGCCCCGGAGCGCGTCCCGGACCCGCTCGACATCGCCGTGGTCGGCATGGCCTGCATGTTCCCCGGCGCGCCGGACCTGGCCGCCTACTGGGCGAACGTGGTCGCGGGCATCGACGCGGTCGGCGAGGTGCCACCGGAGCGCTGGGACCCGGAGCTGCACTACGCGCCCGATGCAGACGGCGCCCGCACGGCGTCGAAGTGGGGCGGCTTCCTGCCGGACATCCCCTTCGACCCGCTGCGCTACGGCATCCCGCCGTCCTCGCTCGGCAGCATCGAGCCGGTGCAGCTGCTCGCGCTGGAGGCCGCGCGGCAGGCGCTGCACGACGCCGGCTACGAGGAGCGCCCCTTCGACCGCTCCAGGGCCTCGGTCGTGTTCGGGGCCGAGGCGGGCAGCGACCTGTCGAACGCCACCACCGTGCGCACGGTGCTCCCCGCCTACGCGGGGGAACTGCCCCCCGGGCTGGACGAGCAACTCCCGCGGCTGACCGAGGACTCGTTCCCGGGCATGCTGGCCAACGTCATCGCCGGGCGGATCGCCAACCGGCTCGACCTCGGCGGCGCGAACTTCACCGTGGACGCGGCCTGCGCCTCCTCGCTGGCCGCGGTGGACGTGGCGTGCAAGGAACTGTCCGCCGGCACCAGCGACCTCGTCCTGTGCGGAGGCGCGGACCTGCACAACGGGATCAACGACTATGTGCTGTTCTCCTCGGTGCACGCGCTGTCGCCGACCGGCCGCTCCCGCACCTTCGACAGCGCGGCGGACGGTATCGCGCTCGGCGAGGGCGTCGCCTGCATCGTCCTCAAGCGGCTGACGGACGCGGAGCGGGACGGCGACCGCGTCTACGCGGTCGTCAAGGGCGTCGGAAGTTCGAGCGACGGCAGGTCCCTGGGACTGACGGCACCCCGCCCGGAGGGCCAGCGGGCGGCGCTGGAACGGGCCTACCGCCACGCCGGAATCTCCCCGGCCGAGGTCGGCCTGCTGGAGGCGCACGGCACCGGGACGGTGGTCGGCGACCGTACCGAACTCACCACGCTCACCGAGGTGTTCACCGAGGCCGGGGCGGCGCCGGGCGGATGCGCGCTCGGCTCGGTGAAGTCCCAGATCGGGCACACCAAGTGCGCGGCCGGACTGGCCGGCCTGATCAAGACGGCCCTGGCCCTGCACACCGGGGTCAGGCCGCCCACGGCGCAGCTGACCCGGCCCAACCCGGCCTGGGAGGCGGAGAGCAGCCCGTTCGCCTTCCACACCGTCGCCCGCCCGTGGGCGGCCGCGCCCGGTGAGCGGGTCGCCGGGGTCAGCGCGTTCGGCTTCGGCGGCACCAATTTCCACGTGGTGCTGCGCGGGCACGAGGCTGGACCGCCGCCCCGGCACGGGCTCGACGCCTGGCCGGCGGAGCTGTTCGTCTTCCACGGCGCCGACCGGGCGGAGGCCACCCGGGAGATCGGCCGACTGCTGGAGCTGATCGCGGAGAACGACCGGCAGGGCCGTTCCTGGCGGCTGCGCGACCTGGCGCTGAGCGCCGCCCGGCGCGCCGACGCGTCCAGGAAGCCGGCCTGGGCGGCGGTCGTGGCCCGTGACCTGGACGAGTTGCCCGGGCTGCTGGGGCGGGCCTGGGAGGGCGAGCACGATCCCCGGACGGGGGTCTACGGTGCAGGGCCGGACGGACCGGATAGGTCGGACGGCTCGGACGGCGAGTTGGCGTTCCTCTTCCCCGGCCAGGGGAGCCAACGGCCGGACATGCTGGCCGAGTTGTTCATCGCCTTCCCGGAGGTCCAGCGGTATCTGCGGGCCGGCGGCGCGTGGGCGGACGTCATCTTCCCGCCGACCGCCTTCGACCCCGCTACCGAGGAGGCACGGCGGGCCCGGGTCACCGACACCAGGACCGCCCAGCCCGCGCTGGGCGTCATGGGGCTGACCGTGTCCGAGCTGCTGGGCCGGGCCGGCGTCAGGCCCGCGACGGTGGCCGGGCACAGCTACGGCGAACTGGTCGCGCTGTGCGCGGCCGGGGCGTTCGACGCGGAGACGCTGCTGGAGCTAAGCGCGGCGCGCGCGGAGGCGATCCTGGCCGCCGCCGGCGCGGAGCCGGGGACCATGGCCGCCGTGGCGGCCGGACACCAGGACGTCGCCGAGGAGCTGCGGGCGGCCGGGCTGGCCGGACGGGTGGTGGTCGCGAACCACAACGCACCGCGGCAGACCGTGATTTCCGGTCCCGTCGAGGAGGTCGGGGCGGCGGTGCGCCGCCTGCGCGAGCGGGGCGTGGGCGCCAAGACCGTGCCGGTGGCATGCGCCTTCCACAGTCCCCTGGTGGCTCCGGCCGGTGAGCGGTTCGCCGAGGTTCTCGCCACCCGGCACGTGACCGTACCGGAGATACCGGTGTGGGCGAACCGGACGGCCGCCGTCCATCCCGGTCATCCGGACGGGATACGGGCCGAGTTGGCGGCCCAGATCGGTTCCCCCGTGCGCTTCGCGCAGCAGATCGAGCAGATGTACGAGGCCGGCGTCCGGATCTTCGTGGAGGCCGGGCCGGGTTCGGTGCTGACGGGCCTGGTGGGCCGGATCCTCGGCGACCGTCCGCACACCGCGGCGGGGTGCGAGGGGCCCGAAGGCCCCGGACTGCGCGGCTTCCTGGGCCTGCTCGCCCGGCTCGCCGTCGCCGGCGTCCCCGTCCGTACCGGCTGGACACACCGCGGGCGCGACAGCGTCGAAGCCGTCCCGGGAACCTGCCCCGCGGCACCCGGCTGGACCGTCAACGGGCAGCTGACACGCACCCGGGACGGCGGCCTGCTGCCCGGCTCGCTCGCACCCGCCCGACGCATACCGATGGAGGAGATGACAGTGATCCGGGCCCAGGACGGTGACACGGCGGACGACCGTGACCGGATGGTCCATGAATTCCTGCGCACCAGCCGGGAGTTGGTTGCGGCGCAGCGCGACGTGCTGCTGACGTATCTCGGCGGGGCGGCGGATGTGCCGCCGGTCGCACCGACGCCGGTGCCGACTGTGCTCCCACCAGGCGCGCTCCGGCCGGGTGTGCTCCCGCCGGCCGCGGCGGAGCCCGCTCCCGTTGCCGGTCCCGTGATGTCCCCGGCGGCGGCACCCACGGCACCGGCGAACGTGCTGGCGACCGTCCTGGACATCATCAGCGAACGCACCGGCTATCCCCTTGACATGATCGAGCCCGGTCTCGACCTGGAGGCCGACCTGAGCATCGACTCGATCAAACGGGTCGAGATCGTCGGCGAGCTGGCCGCACGCCTGGGCTTCGGCGCCGGCGGGACGGAGCTGCCCCGGCTCGACGACGCGGAGCTGGAAGCGGTCTCCAAGGCCCGCACGGCGTCCGGTATCGCCGGGCTGCTGGAGGAGCGGCTGCCCGGCGGAGGAACGACTCCCGCGCAGCGGATCCCCGCCCCTGCGGAGGATCCCGGTCCGGTCGTCACCGGCGAGGCGCCCGGCAGGCTGGTGCTGCGCAGCCTCCGTCTCCCGTCCCCCGACGGGGACTTCGCGGTGCTGGAGGGGACACGGTTCGCCCTGCTGGGCGGGGCTGGACCGGTGCCGGACGCGCTGGCCGCGCTGCTGGGCGCCCGCGGCGCGGAGGCGGTCGCCCTGCCGTCGGACCACGTGCTCACGGACGCGGACGGCCCGCTGGACGGGGTGTTCCACCTGGAGGCGCTGTCGCAGGACGGCGGCGGGCCGCTGCTGCCCGAGTCCTTCCCGGTGTTCCAGGCCGCGCTGCGGTGCGGGCCGCGCTGGCTGCTCGCGGCCGCGCCCGCCGCCGACGCGGAAGTCCACGCCGGGACCGGCGGACGGGCGGACGGGCTGCGGGGCATGTTCCGGACCGTCGCGCGGGAGTACCCGGACACCCTCGCCCGGTTCGTCGAGCTGGCCCCGCAGCTGACGGCCGCCGAGATGGCAGCCGCGCTGGTGGGCGAGTTGACGGCCGAGGAGCCGGCCCCGGTGGTGCTGCGGTCGCCGGACGGCGTCCGGTCCGGTCTCGAAACCGCGGCCGCCGGCCTCGGCGCCCTGGGCGACCGCGGCGCGGGCCCGGCCGGGGACGGTACGGCCGAGGCGGCCGCCATCGGCCTGCACCGGGACTCGGTGGTGCTGCTGATCGGCGGGGCCCGGGGCATCTCCGCCCGGGTCGCCGCGACGCTGGCGGCGGCCTCCCGCTGCCGGATCGAACTGGCCGGCCGGACCGACCTGCCGGACGCCCCCGAGGGCGCGGCCACCCGGCAGGCGCCGGACCGGGCCGCGCTGCGGGCCGCCCTGGCCGACGGCGTCCTCTCGAAACAGGGGGAACGCTCCCCGGCCGGGATCGAACGGGAGGTCTCGGAGATCCTGGCCCGGCGGGAGGTCCGCCGCACCCTCGGCACGCTGCGGGACCTGGGCAGCCCGGTGCGCTACCACACGGTGGACGTCCGGGACCCCGAGGCGGTGCGCCGCCTGGTGGCGGACGTCCACGCCGAACACGGCCGGCTGGACGGCGTGGTGTATGCGGCCGGGATCATCGAGGACCGGGTCCTGGCCGAGAAGGACCCCGACTCCTTCCGCCGGGTCTACACCACCAAGGTCGACGGCGCGCGCACCCTGCTGGCGGCGCTGGACGAGCTGCCGCGAACTCCCCGGTTCGTCGTGTTCTTCGGCAGCGTCGCGGCCGTTCTCGGCAACCGCGGCCAGGCGGACTACGCGGCCGCCAACGACGCCCTGCAGTCCCTCGGTGGCCGGTGGGCGGAGAAGTCCAAATCCCGCACGCTGACGGTGCACTGGGGGCCCTGGGCGCCGGACGGGGAGCACGCGGGCATGGTGACCCCCGAGCTCGCCCGGGAGTACGCGCGGCGCGGCGTCGGACTCATCGACCCCGAGGAGGGGGCGCTGTGCCTGCTGCGCGAGCTCGCCTGGGGCGAGGAATCGGCCGACGCCGTGGTCTACACCGCAACGGGCTGGTGAGAATGAGCACGCATCACACGCCGTCCGGCCGGCCCGCCGTCGCCATCGTCGGCATGGCGGTCCTCTTCCCCGGCGCGCCGGACCTCGCGACGTACTGGCGCAATCTGACGGCCGGAACCGACGCGATCGCCGAGGTCCCGTCCGGGCGCTGGGACCCCTCCTTCTACGACCCGGCGGCCGCCGGCGGCCGCTCGGACCGGGTGTACTGCCGTCGCGGCGGATTCGTCGACGAGCTGGCCGAGGTGGAGGCGACCCGGTTCGGGATCATGCCCAACTCGGTGCCCGGCACCGAGCCGGAACAGCTCATCGCGCTGCACGTGGCCGCCGAGGCCATCTCCGACGCGGGCGGCGAGGCACGGC
This sequence comes from Streptomyces yunnanensis, assembly GCF_029011865.1. Classification (NCBI taxonomy): domain Bacteria; kingdom Bacillati; phylum Actinomycetota; class Actinomycetes; order Kitasatosporales; family Streptomycetaceae; genus Streptomyces; species Streptomyces yunnanensis. Next base: position 9,462,217 of record NZ_CP095749.1, on the reverse strand, counting down.
TGCCGGACCGGGACCGGATCGGGGTGATTCTGGGCCGGGGCGGCTATCTGTCCCCCGGGATGGCGCGGGGCACCCAGTCCGTCCAGACGTCCAACCAACTGGTGTGCACCCTCGCGGAGTTGCTGCCCGAACTGGACGCCGCCCTGCTGGAGCGGGTCCGGCGGGCGTACACGCGGCAGCTGGGACCGGACGAGCCCGAGCAGGCGATCAACCTGGTGCCCAACCTGACCGCCTCCCGGGTGGCCAACCGGCTCGACCTGCGCGGCCCGGCGTACACGGTGGACGCCGCCTGCGCGTCCTCGCTGGTCGCGGTCGACCAGGCGGTCGGCGAACTGGCCTCGGGCCGCTGCGATCTGGTGCTGGCGGGCGGGGTCCACCACTGTCACGACATCACACTGTGGTCCCTGTTCTCCCGGCTGCGCGCGATGTCGCCGAGCCAGCGGATCCGCCCGTTCCACCGGGACGCGGACGGCCTGTTGATCGGCGAGGGCACCGGCGTGGTGGCCCTCAAGCGCCTCTCCGACGCGCTGCGCGACGGCGACCGCGTCTACGCCGTCGTCCGCGGCACCGGCGTGGCCAGCGACGGCCGCAGCGGCAGCCTCGTCAACCCCGACCCCTCGGGCCAGGTGAAGGCGGTACGGGCGGCCTGGCGCGAGGCGGGGCTGGATCCCGCCGCACCGGGGTCGGTCGGGCTGCTGGAGGCGCACGGGACCGCCACCCCCTCGGGGGACGCGGCCGAACTGGCCACCCTGGCCGAGGTGTTCGGCCCGTCCGACGGCAAGGACCGGCCCGTGCTCGGGTCGGTGAAGTCGATGATCGGGCACACCATGCCGGCCGCCGGCGTGGCCGGTCTCGTCAAGGCCGCGCTCGCGGTGCACCACGGCGTACTGCCGCCGACCCTCCACTGCGAGGAGCCGCACCCGGCCCTGGCCCGTACCCGCTTCCGGACGATCGCCGCGGCGCGGGACTGGGAGACCGGCGACGGGCGGACCCGGCGGGCGGGCGTCAACGCCTTCGGCTTCGGCGGCATCAACGCCCATGTGGTGATCGAAGCGGTCCCCAGTCCGGAATGCCGCCCGGACCGTCCGGCGGTGGAGGTCCGCGAACCGGAACAGGTGCTGCGGCTGGCCGCCGACACCTCGGAGGAGCTCGCCGCGCTGCTGGACGCCGAGGACGCCGCCGTCCGCGCACGACGGCCCTCCCACGACGGGCGCGCCCGGCTGGGCGTCGTCGCCCCGGACGCCAAGCGCCTCGCCCTGGCTCGGAAAGCGGTGGCCAAGGGCGCTCCCTGGCGCGGGCGCGGCGATGTGTGGTTCTCCCCGGAGCCGCTGCTCGGCGGCTCTGCGGGCGGGCGGCTGGCCTTCGTCTTCCCCGGTCTGGAGGCCGAGTTCAGACCCCGGATCGGCGACGTCGTCGAACGGTTCGGCCTCGCGGCGCTGCTGCCCACGGGGTTCGGCGGGTCCGGGGCCGATGTGGCGGACGTCGGACGGCACGGGGCCTCGGTCATCGCCGTGGGGCGGGTGCTGGATGCCGCGCTGCGCCGGATGGACATCGTGCCCGACGCCGTCGCGGGCCACAGCATCGGCGAGTGGACGGCCATGGCCACCGCCGGGCTGTACGCCGGGGACGCGGTCGACGAGTTCACCCGCTCCTTCGACCCGGACCAGGTGCGGGTGGCCGGGCTGTCCTTCGCCGCGCTGGGCGCACCGGCCGAGCAGGTCACCGCCGTGCTCGCCGACCGTCCCGATGTGGTGCTGTCGCACGACAACGCTCCGGAGCAGTCGATGGTCTGCGGCCCGCCCGGCCAAGTGAAGGACCTGGTAAGGCACTTCCGGCAACGCGGCGTCATCGGGCAGGTCCTGCCGTTCCGCTCGGGCTTCCACACCCCGATGCTGGCCCCCTACCTCGGCCAGATCCGGCACTACGCGGGCCTGTTCGAGCTGCGCCGGCCGACCGTGCCCGTCTGGTCGGCGACCACCGCCGCGGAGTACCCGGGCACCGAGGACCAGGTACGGGAGCTCTTCGTGCGCCACCTGCTGGAGCCCGTCCGCTTCCGCCCGCTGATCGAGGCCATGTACACGGCCGGCTTCCGGGTCTTCGTCCAGGCCGGTACGGGCCAGGTGGGCTCGCTCGTCGAGAACATCCTGCGCGGACTCCCCCACCTCGTGGTGTCGGCCAACTCCCCGCACCGGGGTGGGATGGCGCAGCTGCTCCGGGTCGCCACGGCGCTGTGGACGGTCGGCGGCGACCCGTCCACCGGGGTCTCGGTGGACGGTGGCGGCCACGCCGGCCGGATGCCGCCCGCGCGGCTGGACCTGGGCGGGAAGCTGGTGTCCCTGGACCGGGAGACGGTGGCCGCGGTGCGCTCGGCGCTCGCCGCCCGGCAGGGAACGGACTCCGGCGCGGTGCCGCCCGTCCCGGACGGATCACCGCTGGACGCCGAGCTTCGGGCCCTGCTGAAGGACACCGCCGAGGTGGCCGTCGCGGTGTCCCGCGCCGCGGCGGCGTCCACGGTCCGCACCCTGCTGCGGGTGTCCACGGACACCATGCCGTACCTGCGCGACCACTGCTTCTTCGCACAGCGCCCCGGCTGGCCCGACGAGGCCGACCGGTGGCCGGTCGTCCCGGCCACGACCGTGGTGCACCACATGATGGAGCACGCCGAACGGGCCCGGCCCGGGGCGACCGCGGTGGCGGTGCACGAGGTGCGGCTGAACCGCTGGGTGGCCGCGGCCCCCGCCGTCGACGTGCCCGTGACCGTCGAGACGTGCGGGACCGGCCGGGCCGGTGTGACGTTCGGCGCGTACGCGCACGGCGAGGTGGAACTCGCGGACCGGTACCCCGGCGGCGCGCCCCGGCCCTGGCGGTGGGCCCCCGAGGAGGAACGGGCCCCCGGGATCACGGCCGGGCAACTGTACCGGGACCGCTGGATGTTCCACGGCCCGGCGTTCCAGGGCGTCACCGAGCTGACGGCGGTCGGCGACGCGCATGTGCGCGGCGTGCTCACCGCGCCGTCCGCGCCGGGCGCCCTGCTCGACAGCGTGGGGCAGCTGCTCGGCTACTGGATCCTCACCACCCTGACCGAGCGGACCCTGGTGTTCCCCGTCCGCGTGCGGCACATCCGGTTCTTCGGCCCGCACCCGTCGCCCGGCACCCGGGTCGAGTGCCTCATCAGGATCGTCTCGGTCACCGACGCCACGGTGGGGGCGGACGTGCAGCTGCTCATGGACGGCCATGTCTGGGCGGAGATCGGCGGCTGGCAGGACCACCGGTTCGACAGCCGCACGGACACCAAGGCGCAGGAACGGTTCCCCGAGCAGCACGCCCTCTCCGCGGTGCAACCGGGCGGCTGGATGCTCCTGTTCGACGGGTGCCACGACCTCGCGTCCCGCGACCTCGTGATGCGGCGGCACCTGGGCACCGCCGAGCGCGAGGACCATGAGCGGCGCCCGCCGTCCGGCCGCCGCCAGTGGCTGCTCGGCCGCATCGCGGCCAAGGACGCGGTCCGCCGGTGGCTGTGGGAGCACGGCGAAGGGCCGGTCTTCCCCGCCGAGATCCGGGTGGACAACGACGCGTCCGGCCGACCGCGGGTGACCGGTGTGCACGGCCGGGTCCTGCCCGCCCTCGACGTCTCGCTGGCGCACCGGGCCGAGGCCGCGGTCGCACTGGTCCGGCCGCGCGGCACGGACGGGCTCCCTGCGCCGGTCGGCATCGACGTCGAGGAAGTCGCCCACCGGCCCCCGGGGACCCTGGCCACCGCCCTCGGCCCCGCCGAACGCGAGCTCCTCGTCGCGCTGTGCTTCCGGACCGGTGAACCGCAGCCGCTGTGGTTCACCCGGTTCTGGGCGGCGAAGGAGGCGGTGTCCAAGGCCGAGGGCACCGGGCTGCGGGGACGGCCGAAGGACTTCGCCGTGACCGAGGCACGGGCGGACGCCCTGGTGGTGGCCGTGAGTGGCCGCCGGTACCCGGTGCGCTGCCGCACCGTCACCAACCCGCAGGGCCTGCCGGAGAGGGAGTACGTGGTCGCGTGGACCACGGGTCCGGCCCCCGGGGACGCCCGGCCGGAAGACGAACGACAGGAGAGTCGGCAGTACTGCGTTTCCCCGGGGGACAACCCCCGGACCCCCGGCCGGAACCACAGGTCCGCGGAGTGCGCTGGACCGGCAACGCGAGGAGCATCCAAGTGAACAGCAGTCAGGCGGCGCCGACCGCCGCGACCCCCAAGGCCGTGTTCGAGGAGGCTGTGTTCGAGGAGGTGGGCGGCATGCTCCACGCCGTCCTCGGCGAGTACGGGGGCGTGGTGGACGCCGGGATCACCATGGACACCCGGTTCCACGACGACCTGGACCTGGAGAGCATCGACCTGGTCACCCTCGGCGGCCACCTCCAGGCGCGCTACGGGGAGCTGGTGAACTTCGCCGAGTACCTGGCCGGGCTCGGGCTGGAGGAGATCATCGACCTGACGGTCGGACAGCTCGTCGAGCACATCACCGGCTGCCTGCGGGCCGCCGAGGAGCGGTGACCCATGGCCATGATCGACGCCAACGGCCTTGCGGTACACGTGGAACGGATGCCCGCGCGGACGACGACCGGCACGGCCCCGCCGCCCACCGTGGTGCTCATCCACGGGATGCTCATCGACAGCCTCATCAGCTACTACTTCACCCTGGCGCCCAGGTTCGCCGCCGCCGGGATCGACGTGATCATGTACGACCTGCGGGGGCAGGGCCTCAGCGAACGGCCGTCGGCCGGCTACCGGTTGGAGGACCACCTCGACGACCTGGAGGCCCTGCTCGACCGGCTGGACCCGGTGGGCCCCGTGCACCTGGTGGGCAACTCCTACGGCGGCACCATCGCGTTCGGCCACGCGGCGCGGCATCGCGGCCGGGTGGCCAGCGTCTCGATGATCGAGTCGGAGCCGGCCACCGGCGCCTGGTCCCGCAAGATGGCGGACAACCTCGCGCGCGGGGCGGAGGAGCTCGCCCGCGACGGCCTCTTCGAGGAACTCGTCGAGAAGCACGGCAAGCACGTGACCAAGCGCATCCGGTCGGCCGCCCGGCTGCTGCACTCCACCACCACGGTGCGGGACGTCCCCGCCAGCCAGGTGCTCGACGAGGACGCCGTCCGCGCGGTGGACTGCCCGGTGCTGGCCCTCTACGGGGCCGAGTCCGAACTCGCCGCACAGGCGGACTGGTTCCGGTCACTGCTGCCGCGATGCCGCACCGTCGTGGTGCCGGACCAGGAGCACTGGGTCCTGGTCGGCGCCACGGAGCTGACCGGTGACCTGATCCTCGGGTGGATCCGCGCGCACACGCCCTGCCGGCAGCCGGGGACGTGATCCGGTGAGCCGCTTCCTCTTCGTGGTGCCGCCCCTGGCCGGGCACGTCAACCCCACGGTCGGCGTCGCCGCCGCGCTGGTCCGGCGCGGGCATCAGGTGGCCTGGGCCGGTCTGCCGGAGGTCGTGGGACCGCTGGTGGGCCACGGCGCGACCGTGTTCCGGTGTTCTTCCCCGGACCTGGCCGACCCCGCCCTGCTGCGGCCGCCCTCGCTCCGCGGCCCGGCGGCGCTGAAGTTCCTGTGGGAGCGGTTCCTCGGGCCGCTCGCCGAGCACATGGCGCCCGGAGTGCGGGCGGCCATTGGCGAGTTCCGGCCGGACGTCCTGGTGGCCGATCAGCAGGCCGTCGCCGGCGGCCTCGTGGCCGAGCGGCTGGGGCTGGTGTGGGCCACCTCGGCGACCACCACGGCGGGCTTCACCTCGCTGTCCGGCCTGCCGAAGGTCGACTCCTGGATCGCCGGGCTGATCGGTGAGCTGCGGCGGCGGATCGGCGACCCTTCGAACACCGCGGACCCCCGACTGTCCGACCGGCTGGTGCTGGCCTTCAGCACCGAGGCCCTGGCCGGGCCGGTCCCGTCCGCCGGCGAACAGGTCCGGTTCGTCGGCCCGTCGCTCGCCGCCCGGCCGACCGCGGACGACTTCCCCTGGCACCGGCTCGTCCCCCGGACGCCCACCGTGCTGATCACCCTCGGCACGGCCAACGCCGAGGCGGCGCCCCGCTTCCTCACCGCGTGTGCCGAGGCGGTGCGTGGACGGCCGGACCGGGCGCAGGCGGTGATCGTCGACCCGACGGGCACGGTGCCGGAGTTCGCCGACCGGGTGCTGGTCCGGCCACGCGTTCCTCAACTGGCCCTGCTGGAACGGTGCGACGCGGTGATCTGCCACGGCGGGCACAACACCGTGTGCGAGGCGCTGTGGTACGGCCTCCCTCTGGTCGTCGCACCCATCCGGGACGACCAGCCCGCCGTCGCCGCCCAGGTGACGGACGCCGGGGCGGGCGTACGGGTCCGGTTCAACCGGGTGACTGCCGAAACCCTGGGCGCGGCGCTGGACACCGTCCTCAGCGAGCCCGACTGCCGGGAGGCGGCCGGGAGGGTGCGCGCGTCGTTCCGCGCCGCGGGGGGCGCCACGGCCGCGGCCGTGCACCTCGAAGCCCTGGCGGCGGGGGCGAAGTGACCCGCCGGCCCTGCCGAACGAGAGGTTCCGCCCATGCCCTGACGTGACATGTTCCCGCCCTCTTGCAGGGAAAACAGACCCCTCACACCAATCCACGAGGATCCACTATGCGCAACCTCCGCAGAAGAGCGGCACTGGCACCAGTGCTGCTCACCTCCCTCTCACTCGCCCTGGCCGGCTGCTCGTCATGGGGAAGCGGCTCCACCAACGCCTCGGACGAGGCGGCGAACACCAGAGAGAACAGCCCTCGCCCCAAGATCGACTTCAGCCGCGACGAACCCTCCCCCAAGGGAGCCGAGCCCAGCGCGGTGGCCATTCCGGCAGGCGGCGGCATCAAGGCGCAGAAGTCGGCGGTGAAGGTCGACTCCATCGACCGGAACAGCGGGCGCGCCGTCATCTCCCAGCCCGTCGCGCGGGCCACCCCGAGCGCGTCCGGTACGCCGGGGGCGTCGGCGACGCCTGCGGCGAAGAAGCCCGTCGCCGTGGGCGACATCGTCGCCAGCAAACCCGTGCCCGGCGCGCCCAAGGGCGTCCTGGCCAAGGTCACGAAGGTGGAGAAGAAGACCTCGAAGGGCACCGAGGTCCGTACCGCCCCGGTCGATCTCTCCACGGTGCTGGGCGACGTCAAGGTCAAGAACAAGCTGCCCGTCGACCCATCCGGCTTCAAGGCCGATTCGCTCGTCCCGGGAGTGAAGTTCTCCTGGGCCAAGCGCGGCAACGTCCACGCCGGACCCGAGGGCCTCAAACTGCCCTTCGGCAGCCTGCGCGTCGACGTCGACACCACGGTCGACACGGAGAAGGACGCGAAGGGGGCAGGGGTGGAAAGCCCCACCAAGGCGTCGCTCAAGGGCTTCGTCCAGCTCGCGCCCGAGGTCGACTTCAACTACTACGGCCGCGGTTCCGGTGACGGCCCGTCGGGGGCCGGCCTGCGGCTGAGCGGTGACTGGTCCTCGGGATTCCACTTCAAGGGGCGGACGGCCCCCACGACCAACGGCAAGCCGGTGCGGGTGCCGTTCGTCGTCCTGCACGCCAACCCGACCTTCTACATCGGTGAACTTCCGGTCACCGTCAACATCGACCTCACCTGCTACGTCCTGATCGACGCCGACGGCAAGGCGAGCCTGGACGTCCAACAGGACCCGGTGAAGGGCGACTTCGCCCTCGGCTCCGCGTTCGGTCTGCGCGAAGGATGGCAGCCCGAGGCCAAGGTCGGCTTCACGCCCGCGACGCTGAAGGCGAGCGCCTCGGCCGCGGTCAACGCAAAGGTCCGGTTCGGCACCGAGGCGAACCTCGGCCTCTACGGCAGCGTGGGCGTGAAGGGCGACGTCGCCGCGCCGTACGTGCGCACCGAGGTCGGGGGCGGTGCCAGCGGGTCGACCGAGGGCAAGGCCGCGGCCGACGTGGACTGGAAGCTGTTCGCGGGAGTCGACCTGGAGGGCTGGGTCATGCCGTATCTGAAGATCGGCGGCGTACCGGCGCTCGCGATGCGCCTGCCGATGCCCAAGGTGCAGCGCGAGGTGCAACTCGCACACGGCAAGGGAGCCATACGTATCCCCCAGCCGGGCACTTCGCAGGACGACACGAAACCGGGTGACAAGGACCAGTCCGGCGGCAGCGGGCCCCGGCACCACTGACACACCGACGCTCAGCCCACACGGCAACGCCGGGGAGGTGAGCCCCCGTTGCCGTGTGGGTGGCTGTGCGAGCGTGGGGCCCGCCGAGGAACCGTCACGTCACTGAACGGCTTTTCCATCCTGGCGGGCCGACCGTCGCGCCGACGCGTTCCGGTCGCGCTCCCCAAGTCCTTCATTTATTGCGGGTTTACCGCAAAATCGCAGGTGACATAGCGTCTATTCGCCTTTCACATCGTGCAGTTGTTATGCCAAATGTGACATGCGCAATCCGCATGACGTAAAGTCTCGGCGAGTTTTCACTCAAGGCACTGCCGTTTACCAGTGATTGACATTCGCGGCAGCGCCCACCCACACCCCCCACGATTCGAATCGGCGTGCACCGGACCCGTCGTGCACGCCGCAGAAAGGCATACCCATGTTCCGAATACGAATACCGAGACCCGCGGCGCTGGTCGCAGCGGGCGGCATTGGTGCCTGCATCGCCACCATCGCCTTACCGTCCGCCTATGCGGTCACCCCCGCCCCGGCAGACAGCTGCACGGTCCGCCCCGCGGACGTGAAATCCGAAGCGCCGTCGAGCTGTCTCGGCGTCACCGCCTCCCTCGAGCGCCTTCCCGCCATCGGCGAGCGGACCACCCTCACCGTGGCCGTCACGGCGCAGACCGACGTCAAGCGCGCCGGCCTCTCCCTCCAACTGCCGCCCGCCCTGCGGATCGTCGACCGGAACCCCGCCCTCACCACTCCCACGACGGACCTCTTCGGCCAGCGCACCAGCCAGACCCTGACCCTCACCCCGGGCACCCGCACCCTCCAGCTCGAGGTCAAGGCCGTCGCCGCAGGCCCCGCCCAGATCCAGGCGGACATCAGCGACATCGACCGCCCCGATCCGCGCCGCGCCGGTCACGCCTCGGTGGAACTGACCATCGGCAAGGCCAAGGGCTCCACCACCACGGGCATGTCCGTGACCAAGGCCGACGCGACTCCGGCCGGCGGGCCCACGGCGCACGAACGCCCGGCACGCCCGGGCGCCGCCGCCCCGGCCGCGCCGAGCACTCCCCCACAGGCCGCCGCCCCCGGCAAGCCCTACGCCCCGGTCTGCGTCAGCGGCACTCTGCGCAACCGCTTCCAGTCCTCCGAGGGCGGTAGCTGGAACCGCAAGGCCGACCGGGATCTGCCGGTCAGCAACGCCAATGTCACCCTCTGGGGCAGGGCGACCGCAGGCGGCAGTACGCAGAAGCTCGCCACGGGTCTGACCGGCAACGGAGATGGCACGTTCAAGCTCTGCTACATGCCGAGCACTTCCGTCACCTCCCAGGTCTGGGCAGAGTTCCAGACCCAGGCCGGCAGCATGTGGTCGGTCGTCGACGGATACAACCGCCGCTACTCGACCACCTCGAACGCCCTCAGCAACGTCTCGGGCAACAAGAGCCTGGGCACCGTCTACGCCAACAGCGGCCAGAGCCGTGCCTGGCATGCCTTCGACACCCTCAACAAGCTCTGGTGGGACCGGGGTTCGACCAGCACCTGCTGGACGAGCAACGAGAGGGACGGCCGCTGCTCCCCGATCACCGTCCAGTGGTATCCGGGCTCCCAGGACGGTACGTACTGGACGAACCGCGACGACAAGGTCCACCTCGCGGACAACGACCCCGACTCCGGCCACACCACCGTCCACGAGGCCGGCCACTCCCTCATGGGCAAGCTCTACAACGGATGGTGGCCGTACGTCACCAACTGCTCGCCCCACTACGTCAACCGCACCTCCTCCACCACCTGTGGCTGGACCGAGGGCTTCGCCGACGCCGTGGCGTTCCACACCTTCAAGGACACCGTCATGACGTGGGGCAACGGCAGCTCCATGAGCCTCGCCAACGACCGCACCACGCGCGGCATCGACTGGGGCGACGCCTGCGAGGCCCGGGTCGCCACCGCGCTGGTCGACCTGTGGTCCCAGGTCGACGGCGGCTGGACGAAGAGCAACACCATGATGTCCCGCGAGCGCCAGTCCACCTTCCGTGAGTACTTCCTCACCGACCGGCCCGCGTACGGCCTGGACAGCGGAGCGAAGGCCCGCAACGTCCTCTACAACCACACCATCCAGTACTGATCCGCCCGATCGGTCCCCGAAGAGCGTTCTTCACCGGCAACGGCCTCGCCGCCTTCTGGCTGCGGCGAGGCCGTATCCGCCCGCACTGATCAGCAAGAGAAGAAGCCCCATGCACAGATTCCGTAGATCAACCCGCATATCGACGCGCACACACGCCGCCCCTACGTCACGGCGCAAAAAGGCACTTCTGGCCACGACCGGCGCCGCCGTCCTGTCCGGCGGACTTCTGCTGGGCATCTCCCCCCAGGCCCAGGCCAGCGCCACCGGCACGGTCACCGGCGGGCGAGGCAACTTCAGCACCGTCAACCAGCGCTCCCAGCCATCACTTTCGGCCGGCATCACCGGAAAGTCCTGGGTCGGCGACCAGATCCCGATGACCTGCCGTATCACCGGCGACGTCGTCGAGAACAACTCCCGCTGGATCTGGTCCGGCAAGTACTACATCGCCGACGCGTTCATCCGGGAGAACACCGGGAGGCTGCCGGTCTGCACCTCCACCCAGCCCACCGACCAGCCCACCGGCAATCCCACCGGCCGGAACGCCCTCGACATCAGCATGCAGAAGCAGGTCAAGGACCAGTGGTGCTGGGACGCCACCGGCCTGACCATAGCCAACTTCTGGGGCTACACCCGCTACAACCAGTACGACTTCTGCCGCCTGGCCGCCCAGAACAACCGGCTGGACTGCAACAACCGCCCCGCCACCCTCGGCGACATGGCCAACGGCCTCCGCAACATGGGCTTCCGCAACAGTGGCAACGACCTCTACCGCAACGCTTCCTTCGGCGAGACCCGGACCGAGATCGCGAACGGGCGCCCGTTCGCCGTCCGTATCGGCTGGAACTCCGGCGGCGGCCACATGAACGTCATCTACGGCTACGACAGCACCAGCAACATGATCGCGGTCGGCGACCCCTGGCCCACCACGAAGACCTACACCTGGTGGAACTACTCCACCTACTCCGGAAACAACTCCTTCCGGTGGACCCACACGCGCATCGGCATACACGGCTAGAACGACCAGAGGAAACGACCCATCGTGCACCATGCAACCAGACGCGCCGCCACCCTGTGTGCCGCCACTGCCGTCGCCGCCCTCTGCGGAATCGTTCCCGCGCAGGCTGCCGACGGACCCACCACCCCCGAGGCGACCGACTTCACCGCCGCTCAGAAGGTGCTGCGCTCCGGCCAGCTCCGCGACACCGTCGCCCGCTTCCTGACGGCTGCGGCCGAGCGCAGCGCCCCGGGCGGCAGCACGGCCGACACCCCGGACGGCGGCACGGCCGGCGCCCCGCGCAGCCTCGCACAGCCTCCTGCCGCCGCACCCGGCTTCGACCTCAAGAAGCCGGTCCCCTTCTACGAGCTGTCGCCCGAGTTCGTCGCCGGCAAGACCAAGGCCACCGCCGGCGCGGCCCTGAGGCTGTCCTACCTCGCCTCCCGCGTCTCGGCCGCCAACGGCCGTCAGGCCGCCGTCCTGCTCGCCCCGGGGCAAGGTGGCCATGCCTGGCAACTGGCCGGCATCCGCGACGGCGACGCGGACATCAGCGCCGCCGAGCGTGGCACGGACCAGGCGCAGACCTTCATGGAGCCGCAGATCCACGGTTGGTACCGGCTGACCGGCAGCGGCTCCGTCGAGCCGCTCAACAAGGAAGCCCGGACAGCCCTGCAAGGCAAGCCCCGCGTCTCACTCACGGCGTACCAGCAACTCGTCGCCAGGCGCTACGGCGACAAGCTCCCCGGCTCGGCCTACGACCGCAAGGGTCTCGCGGGCGGCTACGCCCTCGCCGAGGACCAGGCCGCCACCGCACCTTCCCGCTCCTGGCTCCCGGCCGCCTCCGGCGCGGCAGCCCTGGCGGTTTCGGGCGCGGCGGTCCTTCACCTGCGCCGCCGACGCCGCTCGGCCTGATCCCGCCCGCGGTCTGGGACCCCGGCCCATGACGCCAGGCGCCTGGCTGTGAGCCAGCGGACCCTGCCCCCGCCGGTTTCGGCGATGATGGTCTCGGCAGTGAGCCGCCCGATCCCCGGGATGGTGTCGAAGTGGTCCAGGGACTTGTTCCCGACGCCCAGGAGCCCGGCGGTCCAGGCGTCGCCGGGCGTGCGAGCGCACACGGGCAAGAAGCGTTTGCCGGATCGATCCTGCCCCTGGCCGGCCTGTGCGGGCCAGGGGCAGGCCGGCGCCGGCGCGGCAGGCCGGCTAGGACGCCCGGGTTTTCCGGCAGTTGCGCAGGGGGAACACGGCCCGGACGACCGCGCCGGCGGCGCCGGCGGTTCTGGCGCTGAATGTGCCGCCGTACGCTTCGCAGCGCCAGCGCATGCCCTGCATGCCGTACCCCTCGGTGGCTCTCGGCGGGTTCGGTCCGAGGCCGCGTCCGTCGTCGGTGACGGTGAGGCTGATGCCGTCGTCGCGGCATGTGAGGGCAAGGGTGATGTGCCGGGCGTCGGCATGCTTGACCACGTTGGTGAGCGCTTCCTGGGCGACCCGGTAGACGGCAAGATTCACGCCGTTGTCCCCTGTACACGCATGGGGCCGGTCGCCCTGGACGTCCACGTCCACCACGAGCCCGTTCTCGTCGGCGACCTGTCGGGCGAGGGAGGTGACCGACTCGGCGAGCCCCATCCCTTGGACGGCTGCCGGGCTCACTGTGGCGATGATGCGGCGCAGCGTGCCGGCCTGTTCGTCGAGGGTGCGGGACGCGTCCTCCATCGCCGCACGCAGCGCACCGGGGTCGTCCAGTGCGCGGGCCGCGTCGAGGCGCCGCTGGGTCAGTGCCAGCAACTGGAGGACTTCGTCGTGCAACTCGCCCGCGAGCAGGCCCGCATGGTGCTCCTGCCGCTCCACCATGGCACTGGCGCGTCCCCGGCTGAGGACCACCTTCATCTCGGGCCAGGCCGGGACGGCGTACGCGCATGCCGCCAGCAGGAACCCCATGGCCGCGTGGTCCATCGGTGCGGAGTGCACCAGCCGGTCCACGCTCAGGACCGTGAATCCGCAGCAGATCATGATCAGCAGCCGGCGGGCCCGCCGCAGCCCGCAGGTCAGCAGCGCGAGGACGCCGGTGGCCAGGGCGACGCTCGGGGCCGAGACCGACCTGGGCGGCAAGTGGCCGTCGGTGAGGAGGTTGGCCGTGTAGCCCACGACGCTGACCAGGCTCACCGCGATGCACAAGCCACCGAGTGTGCCCAGGGCGAGCGACTGTTGTGCGGTGGCCGGCCGGGCTGTTCCGCTACACATCGGCGGAGCGGTTCTGCCGGGCGTACGCGACGAGGTCGGCCCTGGAGACCAGGCCCAGCCGGGCGCGCAGAGCGGCCCTGACGCTCTCCACCGTGCGGACGCTGACCGTCAGCCGCGCGGCCACCTCACGGTTGGTGTGCCCCTCGGCGAGCAGGCCCAGGACCTGCCGCTCCCGCAGTTGCAGTTCCGGCTCCCGGCCCTGGGCACGGGCCAGCCCGGCACCGAGCGAGGGCTGTACGTACCGTTCTCCCGACGCCACCGTCCGTACCGCCAGGACCAGTTCGGACACGGGACTGCTCTTCAGCAGATAGCCTGCGGCACCCGCGGCCAGCGCCCCGCAGATGATGGCACGGTCCTCGTAGCAGCTCTGCACGAGAATTCCCATCTCCGGTGCGGCGGCGAGGAATTGGGGAATGGCCTTGAGCGCCAGCCCCGACTGCAGCTTCATGTCCAGCATCAGCACATCGGGCTGCTGCTCGGAGACGATCTCCAACGCCTCCCGTTCGCAGGCGGCCTCCCCGACCACGATGAAGCCCTCAGGCTCCAGGAACGCCCGGGTTCCAGCTCGTACGGTCGGATGATCCTCGGCCAGGACCACTCGCACAGGACCCCCATCTTCTGCATAGCCTTTCGCGCACGGGGAAAACATGGCTTCTTTGCCGCCCCAGTGGATGTATTCACCTTCCGATGTAGTGACCAATCTTGTCAACCGACGGAATTCCCACAACGGACGGTTAAAAGTTCAATTTCCTGCGGCTAACCCGCAGAAATCTTGCGGACTTCTACGGATTTCCCACAGCGGGCGGGTCGGGGGCGATCGTTTCGCCCGAAGCACCCACCGGGCACCCGGCAATCACGAGAAAGAAAGAGCTCCGAGATGTTCTCCACGCTCTTCGACATCGCAAGCAGCCTGACCCCCCACGCCCTCCAGCGGTTCCAGCGCCAGGACGCCATGGCCTTTCAGAATGATTGCACCGCTTGCCCCAAAGAGCCCGAAAATCCCGTCTTGACGGGAAAAATGCGCTACCGACGAGGAAAGAAGGCGGACACGGATGACTCCGTTCGCCTTCGCGGCGAACGCCTTCACCTAAGCGATCAAGTGGATCTTCAGTTGAGATCCGGCTGTTCTGGACGCGAATACCCTTCGCCGGAAGAGAGCACACCAACCCTCGCTCCCATCCGGTCCCTCAGGCTCACGTAACGCGCAGCACATGACTCCCCATCAAAAGTCCATCCCGGTAACGCGACCCGGAGGAATTCCGGGCTATCCCTCACCGGCGTCCGGGCGTCACAGGGCCTGGCAACCGGCCACGAGGCACCGGACAATCTCGCGCCGGGTTTGAGGCGACGGTACTGCCGACTGCCCGAGGAAGGCTCCACAGGGCTGACCCCGCACAGCGCGGCGAAGGACGCCTCACCGCGCAGGCGCTCCGGGTTGCCCCCACAGCGATCGTCCACAGGCGATGGAATCCTGAAATGAAGCAGCACAGCCTGCGCCGCCAACCGGTGAGAGGTAGGAAAGACACAGACGGACGAGAGGACAGCCACACCCGGCATCCCTGGGTGTCCCGATCTTACGAATGACCCGGATCAACCCACGAAGAAAGGTAGGGAACGACCTGACATGCAGGTCGCAGTGGATTTCAACCGATGCCAGGGATCTGCCCAGTGCGCCTTCCTCGCTCCATCCGTGTCCGAGCCGCGCGACGACGAGGCCCTGGTATACGCCCCGCCCGTCCCGGACGGCCGACGCGAACCTCTGCTGCGCACCGCGACGGCTTGCCCGGTGCCGGTGAAGGGTGACCCGAAGGGCGGCCGGATCGTCGTCGCCAGCGCCTCGCCGGCAGGGCCGCGGACCGCCGGGACACCGCGCGAGGAGGACTTCGACGGCAGGCCGGCTGTCGTCGGGGACGTGCTCCACTGTCCGTACGACCGGCCGCCGTTGTCCAGACAGGTGCTGCTCGGCAAGGCGTGCGCGGAAGACTGCGTCCTGCCCGCCCGCCGCGGGACCCGCCCCCGTACGCACCAGCCCGGCTCTGCGCGGCTTCCTCTGCCTGTCCCTCGCCCAGGCGGCCGACCCGCTGGAAGCTGTGAGTTCGGGCCGTCAAGGACCCGTCTGCTCCTCCTCACCATGCGAGATCAGCGAGACGGAGGGGTGGTGGCCGCAGACGAGCTCCGGTGGCACGACTCCAGGCCCGGAACCAAGGAGCCACCCTCATGAATCCACACCCCGCACAGGACCCCAGGCCCGGAACATCCGCAGGGGCTACGCCCGGGCCGGTGCCGTTCTCGCCGTCGTGTGGCTCGGCGAGGCCGACGAGCCGGCCTGGGTCCATGGCCTGCGCACCGCCTTCATCCTGCTGGTGTTCCCGCCCTTGTTGCTGTGGACCGAGCGCCGCCTCACCACCGCGCCCGAGACGGACCGCACAACAGATCAGCAGCGACCCAGCACGGGACGGGTTTCCCGGGGTGGTGACAGGCGACTACAGGTCAGCACACAGTCAGCACGGGTAGAGCAAGAGCCCTGGTTCGCTCCGGGGCTCTTGCATTGTGACCTGTGCGTTTGCCATCAGGGACGATCACTGCTAAATGGACGCATGAGATACCTTCAGGGTATGGATCTCGATCTGCGCAAACTCCGTTACTTCGCCTCGGTGGCCGAGCACCGGCACTTCGGCCGGGCGGCGGAACAGCTCTACATCGCCCAGCCGGCGCTCAGCCGTCAAATCAAGTCCCTGGAGCAGGAGTTGGGGTGTCCGCTGTTCGTGCGGACCACCCGCAGCGTGGAACTGACCGCCGCCGGCGAACAACTCTACGAGGAGGCGCAGCAGATCCTCCCGTCCATCGCCGCGGCGGTCCGGCGCGTCCATGACGTCGATGAGGGCGTCCAACGGCTCGCGGTCGCCTTCTCCCCCGGGCTGCATGTGTCGGATGCGATCCGGGCGTTCACGTCGCGCCACCCGGACGTCGAGATCGACGTCGTCCCGGCACGCTGGTGGGAGCAGGACCGTCCACTGCGGGACGGTCGCGCCCAAGTCGGTTATCTGCGGCGGCCGTTCGACGAGACGGGCTTGCGCATCGTTCCCATCGGTCACGAGCCCAGGGTCGCCTGCATACCCGCGGCACATCCGCTGGCGTGCCGTCAGGAGCTCACCTCCGCGGACCTCGACGGCGAGCGGATGCTCGACACCCCGCAGCGGCGGACGTTGACGCTGGAGGAGAAGTTCGAGCTCATCGCCTCCGGACGCAACATCGCACTCATCCCGCTGGGCGTCGCACGGTCCTACTAGTGCTTGGTCAGGTTGGTGCGGGTGTGGGTATGTCGCGGTGGCAGGTGGGGCAGGCGCCGGCCCAGGTTGCGAGGAGTGTCTGCATGTCGCGGATGACTGTGTAGAGGCTCAGGCCGGCGCCGTGTCTTTTGGGGATGTGGCCAGTCGTTGCAGGGTGCAGAAGGCGTGGGCTGCGGAGACGAGGGTGACGTGGTGGTGCCAGCCGTTCCAAGTGCGGCCCTCGAAGTGGGCCAGGCCCAGGGCCTGCTTCATCTCGCGGTAGTCGTGCTCGATCCTCCAGCGGAGCTTGGCCAG
This sequence comes from Streptomyces yunnanensis, assembly GCF_029011865.1. Taxonomy (NCBI): domain Bacteria; kingdom Bacillati; phylum Actinomycetota; class Actinomycetes; order Kitasatosporales; family Streptomycetaceae; genus Streptomyces; species Streptomyces yunnanensis. The sequence goes on along the minus strand of NZ_CP095749.1, from coordinate 9,445,148 downwards.
CCTCACCAGGGTGGTCAGCGGGAAGTCGGCGGGTAGGTCGGACAACCAGAACTGCACCGGCTCCGGCTCGGTGGTGGGCCATTCGGCCAGCAGCCAGCACTCCGGCCCTTCGGTGGCCTGGCGAATCTCGCGTCCGGCGGGCCGGATCCGCAGGGCCACGAACCGTGAGTACATCCGTTTGAGGCCCAAGCGGCCCCGTCCGGGCCGGGAGCCCTCCCGCCACGACACCGGCCGCGCCGCCTTCCGGCCCACTGCGATCACCAGTTCTTTGACCGACCTGGGCTTGTCCGGGTACTTCGCCACCGGGGGACGTCCGTTCCCCTGGTAGGCCGGTGTCACCGGCACGGCATCGCCCAGGTGAGCCGACAGCGTGGTGGAGATCCCCACGACATAGTTCAGTCCGCGATCGTTAAGGCCGAGCCGGAACGCCGCGCAGTCGCCGTATCCGGCATCCGCGATGGCCAGCGGCACCTCGATTCCCCACGAGCGGGTCTCATCGAGCATGTCCAAGGCCAACTGCCACTTCTCCACATGCCCGACGTCGGCGGGGATGCCGCAGGCGCTACGCCGCGCAGTCTTGTCCGAGTCGGCCTTCGGCGAGGCGGGATCCCAGGTCTCGGGCAGGAACAGCCGCCAGTCCACGGCAGCGGAGGCGTGGTCGGACGCCAGGTGCAGCGAGACCCCGACCTGGCAGTTGGTGACCTTGCCTGCCGTGCCGGTGTACTGCGAAGACACGCATGCCGAGGCAGTCCCGTCTTTGAGGAATCCGGTGTCGTCGAAGATCGCAGCGGTCGGCCGGATGGCGGTTTCCATCTTCCAGGCGAGCTTGGCTCGGACATGGGACGGATCCCACGGGCTTGTGGTGATGAAGTGGGCCAGCGCCTGCCGATTGCCGTCGGCCCCAAGCCGGGCGGCCATGGGCTCCACCGACTTGCGTTTGCCGTCGGTCAGCAATCCCCGCAGGTAGACCTGCCCCCACCAACGCTGCCCATCCCTCGCGAAAGGCTCGAACACCTCAGCCGCGAATTCTTCCAACTCGCCACGAACAGCAGCGATTTCATCTGGCGTCACACTCCATCAACGCACGCAGCGCCAGAAGGACACGCACCACCAAGATCAACCTGACCAAGCACTACTACTCCCGCCCCGACCTCGTGCACCTCCCCGTCACCGACGCACCCGGGATCGAGACGTGTCTGGCCGTTGTCGCGGACCGGCCCGAGAAGCTGCTGCGGGACTTCCTGGAGATCGCCACCGCGACGCTCCGGCGCGCCTGAGCGGTCGGCGTGCGGGGCCACGGCCAGCGGCGGCTGCGTTCAGTCGCTCCCGGGCCGCCGCGGGCTTCGTGCACGGACGGACAGCCGCACCGGGTACCCGGAGAAAATCCTCGGCGAGTGGTCCATGTCATGATCGCGGACGGGCCAACCCCTCTCCGACAGGACCCCTCCATGCGAACCATCAGCGTCATCACCGCCGTACACGAAGGCGGCCACCACTTCATCGGTGACACCTACGAATCCCTGCGCGAACAAAAGCTCCCGGATGACTGGCAATGGGAGTGGTGCGTACAGGAGGACGGCACCTCGGGAATCCCCGCGCAGAGCCTGCCCGACGACCCTCGGATCACCTGCGGGACGGGACTGCGGGCGCGCATAGCGGTGACACGCACGCACGCCCTCGCGCGCGCGAGGGGGGACCTGTTCCGGACGTTGGACGCGGATGACGTGCTGCTGCCGGGCGCGCTGGAGCGGGACATCGAGACCCTGGAACGCGTCCCCTGGTGCGTGTCCGCCTGCATCGACCTCCACGAGGACGGGAGCACGGCACTGGGTCCCTGCGACCCTGCGGGTGGCGCCTTGGAGCCCGCCCGCCTCTACCACGAGGTGCTGGAGCGGCGCCTGTCCGTTCAGGCGACCACCTTCGCCGCGCACCGCCGCCTGGTGTTGGCGCTCGGCGGCTGGCAGGCGCTGTCCGGAGCCGAGACGGTCGCCCTGCTCCTTGCCGCGGAGGCCGTGGCACCCGGCGAGTTCATAGCGGAGCCGAGCGTCCTCTATCGCAAGCATCCCGACCAGACGACGGCGTCCCAGCACTACTGGGAAGCGCCCGAGGCGGCATCGCGGATCGACGCGCTCGTGCAACGCGCCAGTGCGCTGCGGGAGTCAGGTTGGCGGTGGCGGCAGGCGCCCGGGTACCGGCCGGCGCCCCCGGTGGAGAGGAGCGAGTGAGGGATCACATCCGGCGGTGGGCGTTCGGTTGCCGGTGACGCACCCGTGCACGCGCATGCGGGAGACGCCAGGCAGCAGGCACGGCGGCATCGGACGCCCACACTCCACCGCGCTTCCGGCGGAGATGGCAGCCCCCTTTCGTCCGCCTCACGTCGTGCCGGGCGGGCCCGGGGCCGCGTGTGGGGAGGGTAGGGGTGGAGGCGAGATCGACATTAAGTTAGGCTCACCTAAGTATTCGGGGAGGTCGGGGCACGTCCCGCACCGTCCGGATGAGTTCTCAACCACAGGCAAATTGGGCCGCAAGCAGTACCGCCCAGGAAAAGGACCTCGCATGACCATCGCCTCGCGCCGGATAACGCGCCGTCTCTTCACTGCCGCGGCGGCGACCTCGTTGCTGTTGGTCACCAGCGCGTGCGGCGACGGAGGCAAGGGTGACGCCGAGGCCGCGGGCGGCAGCCACGGTGCCTTCCCGGTGTCGATCAAGAGTGCGCTGGGCACGGCCACCATCAAGAAGGAGCCCAAGCGGATCGTCACGCTCGGCCAGGGCTCGGCCGAGACGGCCATCGCTCTTGGCCACACGCCGGTCGGCGTGGAGGAGTACGCCTGGGGCAGCGACAAGTCCGGCTACCTGCCCTGGGTCAAGGACGCGGTGAAGAAGGCCGGAGACCCCCTGCCCAAGCAGTTCAAGGGCGGCGACCAGCTCGACATCGAGGCGATCACCGAACTGGCCCCGGACCTGATCCTGGCGCCGTGGTCGGGCATCACGGCCAAGCAGTACGACGTCCTCAAGGACATCGCGCCGACGGTGGCGTACCCGGACAAGGCATGGAGCACTCGCTGGGACGAGCAGATCAACACCGTCGCCAAGGCCGTCGGGCAGCCCGAGAAGGGCACCGAGCTGATCAAGGGCATCAAGAAGCAGCTCGCCGACGCCGCCGCGTCCCGCCCGAACTACAAGAACGTGACCTTCTCCTACATCTACACCTCGGGGCCGGGCACCCTGGGCGTGTTCAAGCCCGCTGAGCAGCGGGTGGAAATGGTCAAGTCCCTCGGGCTCCGGGTCGACCCGGTGGTCAACACCTTCAAGGAGACCGACGGCACCGCCTCCTCCCTCATCGGCCTGGAGAACGCCGACAAGCTGAACAAGAGCGACGTCCTCTTCACCTTCTACTCCGACGACAAGACCCGTCGGGAGACCGAGGGCCAGTCGCTGTACGCCGCCATGCCGGCCATCAAGAAGGGTGCCGTGGTGGCCAGTTCGGACAACTCCTTCGTCACCGCCTCCTCCATGATCAACCCGCTGACCGTGCCCTACAGCATCAAGCGCTACCTGCCGCTGATCGACAGCGCGGTGAAGAAGGCCGGCAAGTAACGCCGCGGGACGGTTGACACATGGTCGCCACCATCGACACCGCGGAGCAACGGACCGCCGTGCGCCGGCCGGCCCGGCGCACGACCGTCGTACTGCTCCTGGCCCTGGCCGTCCTGGCCCTCGTCTGCATCGCCAGCATCATGTTCGGCAGCAAGATCCTGCCCCCGGGGCAGGTCTGGGAGGCCGTCACCGGCCACGCCGATGCCTACACCACCACCGTCGTCGAGAGCCGCTATCCGCGCACCGCGCTGGGCATCGTGGTGGGCCTCGGCCTGGCCGTGGCGGGTGTCCTGATGCAGACGGTGACCCGCAACCCACTGGCCGAGCCGGGCTTGCTGGGCGTCAACACCGGAGCCGCCGCGAGCGTGGTGGCCGCCACCGCGTTCGCCGGCGTCTCCGGGCAGACGCAGACGCTGCTGTGGTCACTGCCCGGCGCACTGCTGACCGGAGTCTTCATCTACGTCATCGGGACCCTCGGCAGGGGGCTGAACCCGGTCCGGCTGGTGCTGGGCGGCGCGGTGCTCACCGCCGTGCTGAGCGCCTTCATCCAGGCCGTCACCCTCAGCCGCCCGCAGGTCTTCGACAGCTACCGCTACTGGGTGGTCGGTGCGCTCGGCGGCCATGACTGGGACGCCGTGCTGAGCGTGCTGCCGTTGGCCGTCGCCGGATTCGCCGTCGCCCTGTTCCTCGGCCGCGGACTGAACATCGTCGCGCTGGGCGAGGATTCCGCGACGTCCCTCGGCGCCCGCCCGGAGCGGGTCAAGGCCGTCGCGCTGCTGACGGCCACCGTGCTGAGCGCCGCCGCGACCGCGGCCGCGGGACCGATCGCCTTCGTCGGACTCGCGGTGCCGCACCTGGCCCGGGCCCTCCTGGGAGCCGACGTGCGGCGGCAGCTCGCCCTGAGTGCCGTGCTCGGCCCGACCCTCCTTCTGGCGGCCGACGTCATCGGAAGGCTCCTGGTACGCCCGCAGGAATTGATGGTCGGTGTTGTCACCGCGTTCGCCGGCGCCCCCGCCCTTCTGATCGCCGTTCGCAGAATGCGAGCCAGCTCATGACCCCCACCACCGCCACGTCGTCCACGACCGTCTCCCGTACGGTTCAGCGGCCCCGCCCCGGCAGTCGCAAACTCCTCATCAGGCTCGGGCCGGAGATCGCCCTGCGGGTCCCGGTCCGCATGGTCTGGGTCGGCCTCGCCCTGAGCGTGGCGCTGCTCGCCGCGTGCCTCGCCACCCTCACCGTCGGCCGCCTGGGCATCGCCCTGCCGGACCTGCCGTCGGCACTGTCCGGCAACGCCACCGGCGTGGACTCCTTCGTCCTGGACCGACTGCGCGGACCGCGGTTGACCGTGGCGGTGGCCGCCGGTGCCGCCTTCGGCCTGTCCGGTGCCCTCTTCCAGTCGGTGACCCGCAATCCGCTGGGCAGCCCGGACGTCATCGGCCTCGGCCCGGGGGCCGGCGCGGGCGCCGCGCTGGTCGCCCTGCTCTTCCCTGACGTGCCGGTCGCGTTGGGCGCACTGGGCGGAGCGCTGGCGGCGATGGCGGTGGTGTACGTGTCGACCGGCAGCGGATTCCGCAACCCCAGTCGTCTGGTCATCGCGGGCATCGGGGTCTCGGCCATGGCGACGGCGTTCATCCAGTACATCGTCTACGCCATCGAGCGCGACCAGGCCACCGTGCTCAGCTCGTACCTCAACGGCAGCCTCACCGCACGCTCCTGGGACGACGCGGCGACCATCGGCGTGGTGCTGCTGCTCTGTGTGCCGTGCGCCGCGCTGCTCTCCCGCCCCCTGGGCCTCAGCGAGATGGGCGACACCACGGCGGCGGCCCTGGGAGCGCGCCCGGAACGCGCCTTCACCGGGGCCGTGCTGCTCACCATCGTGCTGTCGGCCGGGGCCGTCACGGTCGCCGGCCCGATCTCGTTCATCGCGCTGACCGCACCGCAGATCGTCAAGCGGATCACCCGCGGCAGCGGCCCGCACCTGGCGCTCTCCGCACTCTCCGGCGCGCTGCTGCTCGTGCTCGCCGACCTGGCGGCCCAGAACGCCCCACTCTTCGGCAAGTTGCCGGTCGGCATCTGGACGATGGCGCTGGGCGGCGCCTACCTCGGATACCTGCTCCTGCGGGAGTGGCGTCGCGGCGCCCTGTGATACGGCCGGGCCGGCCGTCTCGCCCGGTCCGGCGAAAGTGCGTGCCGCACGCCCGACGACAGGCGGGACTTCGCTGACCCGACCCAGCCCCCGTGCCGCACGCCACCCAGCCCCCCGAGTCCGAGTCTCGGGGGGTTTCGCCTGCCTGCAGACCGTGCAGACAGGTGGTCAGGGTGGAGCTGCCAGCGATCATGCGGGCGAATTGCTGGCCGGAGAACCCGGCGACCGGGTCCTGGGCGGCCACGGCGTCGGCGAAGGCGCCACGCGGTGCGCCCAGCGCTGATTCACCGGGGCGCCGGGCGGCAACGGCGTCGCCCGACGCGGTCGATGTCGTACTGCTCGCCCGCGGCATCCAGGTGCTGCCGCCCGAACAGCGCGACCGGCACGCCGACGGCCTGATCCTGGCCTTCGCCCTCGACAGCGGCCTGGCAGAGCAGGAGAAGCGACTGCGCGACGCGGGGAATCGAGATCACCATGCCGCTGCGCCAGGAACCCTGGGGCGAAACCCTGTTCCAGGTCACCGACCCCAACGGCGTGATCATCCAGTTCGTCGAATGGTCCACTCCCGAGCACGGCTGACCCAAACCCCCACGGCACGGGCCCCTGTGGGTTCCGATCGCGTCCGGAGGCGTCGTCCTCAATACGCCTCTTCATCAAGCCCGTCGACAACGTGGCCGACGACCGGGACGTTGGTGAGGACGCTCTTGAGCCGGGGCTTTTCGCCCGAACCCTCGGCCTGGGCCAGGGCGGCACATCCGAAGGTGAGCACGGTGAGCATGGCGGAGACGGTCAGGATGCGGAAATGGTGCCGCATGGCAGGTCCTTCCTCTCTTTCCGTTCGCGGGCGGCGTCGGTGTGCGCACGGGACACGCGTGAGGTGGTGGCGAGGACGCCCCGAGGTGGAGTGGATTCGATGAGAGGAATTCCTCCGCTTCGGGCCTCTTAACGCCATATCACCCGGCCGGGTCAGCAGAACTTGCGAAGCTCTCCGACGGCGAACGCCCTCGCCTGATCATCGACTTCACCAGCTGCACCAGCTGCACCAACTGCGACGACAGCCGCGCGGGCTCAAGCCGCTTGGCTTTAATTGGGTTGGGCCGGCCGACGCCCGCTGGTACCGTCTGGGCAGCCGTGAGAGAACGCAAGGAGGTGAGACCCATGAAGGCTGTATCCATGTGGGTGCTCCCCCTTTTCGTCACGGTGGGCGATTGACGTAGGTGTCGCCGGGAGCGCCTCGGACAAGGCACTCCCGAGAGGCAACATCTATGAATCTTGTGCATTCCACTTCGAGCGCGGGCGACCGCGCGGTCATGGTCACGCGGGTTTCGGACATGCAGTGGCATGCCGTGGAGGACGATCTGACGGTCGGCCGCGGCGACGCTGCGCGCCGACCCGACGGCCGGCTCTTCATCAGCATCGACGCGTGGCACGGCGCGGTCTTCGACCGCATCGCCGCCGCGATGCTGGCGGACCTGCCCACTGCCCTGTACGCCGTCGTCGACGAGGCCGACCACGACTCCAGGTCCGCCTGGGAGCGGGCCGGTTTCGCCGTCGCACGCCGCGAGTGGGGCTATCTCGTGCCCACCGACCCGCACGTCAGCGGGCTCGGCTCGGTGCGGCCCCCGTCGGGCGTGACGATCGTGCCCGCCGGTCAAGCGGAGGAAGGCCCGCTGCGTGCCCTGGACCGCGTCATCCGCGACGAGGTCGAGGCCACCGTCGGATGGCGGAGGATGCCGGCCGAGGTGCTGCCCCGCCCGGCCGGGACCACCCTGGTCGATCCGTCGAAGTACGCGGTGGCACGGCACTCCGACGAGTACGTGGGACTGGTCCGGGTGGCGCCGCTGATCCGACAGCCACGGATCGGGCTGATCGCCGTCCGGGCCGACCGGCATCGCCGCGGTATCGCCCGGGCGCTGCTGGCCCACGCGCTGGGTTCGCTGCACCATTCCGGGGTCTCCGCGGCATGGGCCGAGGTGGACGAGGCCAACGCGGCGGCCACCGCCCTGTTCGAGGGCATCGGCGCCCGGCGCACGGCCGGCACCCTGGAGCTCGTGCGCAGATGACACTCCGCCACACCGCGGCCGGCGACCGCGTCGCGCCCGGCCGCACACCACGTGCGTTTCCTACCGAACACCCCGTCGCAGAACGGGAGAAGTGAGCGATCATGACAAAAGCAGCAGGGTGCATAGAAGTCGAAGGCACCGTCATCGAGTGCCTGCGCAACGCCACCTTCAAGGTGGAGCTCCAGAACGGGCACATGGTGCTCGCCCATATCAGCGGGAAGATCCGGAAGAACTACATCAAGATCCTCCCCTACGACCGGGTGCTCGTGGAACTCAGCCCCTACGACCTCACCCGCGGCCGGATCCGCTACCGGTACAGGTAGTGCTCGCAGCCGGCCGGGCCGGCGTGTAGGGAAGCGGACCGCGTTGGAGACCCGGCCCCGCAATGCCGGGTCTCCAACCTGCTGTCGCGACCGACCGTGTACCGGTCGGGAGCTGCGGTGAATTGCTGTCCCTGCGCGTCGCCTTTCTTCACCACAACCAGAGCGTACCGACAGGTACATGGCGGATGTACCGTGTGGTACATGAAGTCTGTCACCGTGTCGATCGACGTACCGCAGACGCCCGCGCAGGTCTACGACTTCCTCGATGTCATGGCTCACCACGAGCGATTCACCGACCACTATCTGACCGACTGGCGCTACGACGGCCCCGGCCGCGGTATCGGTTCACGCGCCACCGTCACCGCGGCGCTGGGCGGCGTGAAGTCCGACGTCATCATCGAAGTCGTCGAGGCGGAGGCGCCGCGACGCATCGTCGAACGCAACATCAGCGCCGCCGGCCGGCGCCTGGCCCACGGCACCTACACCATCGAACCGCTGTCGACGGGCGGGAGCCGCATCTCGTTCACCTACGCCTGGACGCGCGCCCCTCTCGCCGAACGGCTGTTGGCCCCTGCCGTCCGCGCCACGATGCGGCGCGCCAACCACACGGTCATGCGGCGCCTGGCCGCGGAGTTGGCACGCCATGTGTCCGCCGCGAGTTGCTGACGACGTTGCCTCTGTCTCCTACGGTTCCGGACTCGAACCACGGCCGACGGCCGGGTGGATCTCGACGAAGAGGCGGGCGCCACGACGAGCCGTTGTGACATCTGGTGCAGCGTCATTTCCTGTACCACTGCGGCCGATTGGTGCGACCATCACGGCATGAGCGGTGAGGTGCACAACGAGTTCTCCGGCAACGCCGAGAGCGTCGTGCAGGCGGGGGAGATCCACGTCCACCACAGCGATGCCCCACCGGACGAAGTGGAACGGCTGGCTCAGCGGCTGGCCCGGGCAGTGGCCGGACAGTGGAAGGCGGAGGCGGCGGTGCGCGGGCTGTTCGGGGCTGCGCCGTTGCCGATCGCATGGGAAATGGCCGGAGGGCAGGGCGCCTGGTCCGCCACCCGGTTCGCGGACCGGTACCGCCAACTGCCGACACCACGACGGTTGGTGATCCTCGGTTCCGCGGGGGCGGGTAAGACGACCATGGCCGTGCTGCTGGTCCATGAACTGCTCGCGCATCGAGCGGTCGGCGATCCGATCCCGGTGCTGCTGTCCATCGGATCGTGGGATCCGGCGGCCGAGCACCTGACCAACTGGTTGCCCCGCCGACTGGGCGAGGAGTACCCGGTTCTGGGCAGCGGAGCGACGGCCGCCGCGAACGCCGGCCGACTGATCGACGCCGGGCTGATCCTGCCCGTGCTCGACGGCCTGGACGAGCTACCGCAACGCCGCCGGGCCGAAGCCCTCGCCAAGATCAACCAGGCACTTTCGGACCACGACCCGCTCGTGCTGACCTGTCGAACCGACGAGTACCAGACGCTGCTCAACGGCAGTGACGGCCTGTACGCAGCAACTGTGCTGCGGGCCAGGCCGGTGGCCCCGGAGGACGTCAGGCGCTATCTGCTCGCGCCGCACAGCGCCCGGCGCGAGGCCCGGTGGCGGCCCGTACTCGATCGCCTGGCGGCCGAGTCGCGCGGGCCGCTGGCCGATGCGCTCGCCAGCCCGCTGCTGCTCAGCCTCGCGCGTACCGCCTACGCCCCGGAGAGCGGCCGTGACCCGGCGGAACTCGTCGACACCGCACGGCTGTCGAGCGCGGCGGCGATCGAGGCGCATCTGCTCGATGCGCTGCTGTCGACGGCGTTCCGGAGCGAACCCGCCGCGCGCAACGCCTTCGCCTGGCGGGCCCGGCGCTGGGACGAGGCCAAGTCCCGTCGCTGGCTGGTGTTCTTGGCCCAGCACATGAAGCGGCTCAAGACCCGCGACCTGGCCTGGTGGCAGTTGGAGCAGGACGGGCCCGCCAGTGAGAACGCATGGACGTTCGGGGCAGCCGCCTGGGGCTGCTTCAGCCTGGCGATCATCGTGGCCGCCGTCGTCGGCGGGCGGGCCGTGCCGTGGGGCTTCGTCTGGTCCGGAGGGGGCCCGATCGGCGCGATGTGCTGTGTCGCGCTCTGGCGTGGCGGAGCGGTCAGGAAACGCCCGCACTACCGGTCCAAGTACTCCAGTGTGGCGGTCGGGGGGTCGCTCGCCACGGCGACCATGTTCGTCGTGGCCTGGGTCGCCACGGGAGGGCATGTGCCCGTCGTGCCGACGGCCCTGGCCTGCGCCGTCGCGCTGGGTCTCCTCGTGCCGAACGCGATGATGAGCATCTACTGGGACCGCAGACAGGTCGACGTGGAATCCGTCAGCCCGGCCGTCCTGATGGCCCGGGAGCGTCGTGCCCCGCTCACCGTGGCCGCCGTGTCGGCGATCCTGGTCCTGGTCGGCACCGACGTCGTGCACGAGGTGACCGGGCTGTCGCGGGTGAACGACGACGTCCCGTTGAGCTTCAGAATCGCCCAGTGCGTCATGGCATTCGCCCTGTGGGCGATCATCGCGTCACGGTGGGGCGCCTACCAGGTGACCCATGCCAGGCTCGCCCTGCGCGGCAAACTCCCCTGGCGTCTGATGCGGTTCCTCGACGACGCCCACCAACGCGGTGTCATGCGCCAGGAAGGCTCCGTCTATCAGTTCCGCCACGCACGTCTGCAGGAGCGGCTGGTCGCCGGCGGGCGGAATCCCGAGGGGCCAGGACAGTGAAGGCCGGCCGGCTGGCTGTCAGCCGGTGTGGAGGACTCGAAAGCGATCCGGTTGCGCCGGGTCTCGATCGACGACTTGGATGGGCGGCCAAGCCCACTGCCAAACGTCGATGCCTGACGTGCGGAAGAACTGGATCTTCCCTCGGGTGCCTTCGACGGCGACGCGCGGCCAGGATTCGGCGGTGCGTGCCCGGTCCGTGCCGTGCGAACGCAGTACGTCCGCGAGGACGGCGACCGTGTCGTAGCCCTCGAAGGCGACGAAGGAGGGCGCTACGCCCAGCCGCTCGCGCAGGGCCTTCTCGACCCGTGCACCGAGTGGGCCGAGGCGCTCGGGCAGGTAGCGCAAGAACGGGATCGCGGCGCCGTCGTCGCCCAGCGATGTCGCCCATTCGGCGAACTCCGGTTGCCCGGCCGGAGCCCCGATCAGGATGTCGGCCAGGCGCTGGTCGCGGCGGACAGCCTTGACGATCGGCACGGCCGGCTCCGGGTGACCGACCAGAAGGAGAAGGGCCGTCGCACCGCTGTCGACAAGTTCGTCGCACAGGGCCGTGGGAGAGAGCGTGCCCGCGTCGAGTGCGATGACGGTGCCGCCGCGTGCCGCGAAGCAGTCCCGCAGAATGCGTGTCCCAGATGCCCAGTAGACGCTCGGCTGGGCTGCGACGACGAGGCGACTGTGGCCCGCGCCGAGGAGGAAGTCCGCGTAGGTCTGCCAGCCGCGGGACTGGGCCGGGGCGAGGCGGGCGACCCAGTCCGTCGGCTCTTCGGTGAGCGCGTCGAGAACCGCTGACGAGCAGAGGAACGGCAGGCCGAGGGCGTCCGCCCTGGCGGCAGCGGCGCGCGCGACGACGCTGTGGTACTCCCCCGCCAAGGCAGCCACACCCAGGCGAGCCAATTCGTCTACGGCCGCCGCGGCCCGCTGTGGATCGGCCGCGGTGTCCCGGACCACCAGCTCCAGTGGTCTTCCAACGATGCCGCCGGCGTCATTGACTTCGTCAACGGCCAATTCGAGTCCGGCGAGCAGGTGTTGACCTGCCTCCACCCAGCCGGGCCGGGTGAGCGGAACGAGAGCGCCGATCTGGACGGATGATCCGTCGGTCCGCACTGTTCCAGGTGGCGATGGTGGCATGTTCAGTGGTGGCATGTTCATGCGTTGACGTCCCCCGTGTGGCGGTTCGGCCGGACAGCGACAGCGCCCCTCGCACACTTCTCAGCAGGGCCCGGTCCGCTGCGACGGCATTGCTCAACGGACTCTCCCCGCATTCGACTTCGGCACCGCGAGTTTGCCACGCGGAGGCTCGGCACCGTCAACGCCTCGATTCTGTCGCGAAGACCACAGTTTCGGCGTCACACCGGATGCCGGAGTCACCTCCCAGCCACTTCCAGTCACTTCCCAACAGCCCGGATCCGTCTCGGGCGAGAGGGGAACCCAACGACAAACCAGTCAGTCAACTTCACTGTGCAACTAGATTGCCGGAGCCGCCGGGCCGCGCTAAAGTCGCCCGGCGATCATCGTGTGCAGAACGGGGGTTGAGGCACCGGTGCGGGGGCAGCGGGAGGGGACCTGAGGGTTCCAGGCCGGCTCGAATGGCCACGGGGAGGCAAAATTCTTGAAGACCTTCGCTTATATGAGACAGACCCTTATGCCGGCCAACCGGGGCAGCCGGATCCTGGTCGCCGGCGCGCTGATCGACTCCACCGGCAATGGCCTCTTTATGGCCTCCGCCACGCTCTACTTCGTGAGCGTGGCGGGACTCCCCGCGTCCCGTGTCGCGACCACCCTGTCCATTGCCGCGGTGTTCGGTCTGCTCAGCCCGGTCCCCTTGGGCCGGGTCGCGGATCGTCATGGCGCGGTACGCACTTACGTACTGCTCATGTGCCTCCGCGGCGCGGGTTATGCGTTATACCCCCTGATCACCGATCTCTCTGGTTATGCCGTCCTGACCTGTGTGCTCTACGCGGCGGACCGGGCCTGCTCCCCCCTGCTCCAGGTGATCGCGGCCGCCGTGGCCGGCCAGCAGGAGCGGACCCGTACGCTGGCGTCGATTCGGGCGGTCCGCAACATCGGGCTCAGCGTCGGCCTGCTCGGCGCCAGCGCCGTGCTCGGCTTTCCCTCACGGGCCGCCTTCACCACGATCTTCCTGGTCAACGCCCTCTCCTTCCTCGCCATCGCGGCACTGGTGCTGTGGTCGGTCAAGGTGGCCTGTGACTCCGCTCTGACACCACGCAAGGGCGCGGGGAACGGGGGCGGACCGCAGGGACACGCGGGGAGCGGGAGCCCGCCCTCCAGGGCACCGACACCCTTTCGCGATGTGCGCTTTTTGGTGTTCACCGCCTCGAACGGCATTCTGTCCCTCTACGACACGGCGCTGATCGTCCTGCTGCCGGTCTGGGTGATACAGCGTACGGATCTGGCCCATGCCTGGTCGCCCGTGCTTCTCACCGTCAACACCACACTCACCGTCCTGCTCCAGGCCGCAGTTCCCCGCTTTGCGAAAGACGCTCAGGGCGCCCGTCGACTGGTGAAATGCACGGCATTGACGCTGGCCGCCGGTTGCGCTCTTTTCGCGCTGGCCGAGGAGCTTCCCATGTGGGCCTCGCTGGTTGCCGCGCTCGGCGCCGTGGCGGCCATGACCCTGGGGGAAAACCTTCATTCGGTGGCGAGTTGGGAGTTGTCCTACCTCCTCTCCCCCGCCGAGGCGCGTGGGCAATACCTCGCCATGTTCAGCATGGGAATGACGTCCCAGAAAGTCTTCGGTCCCGTCCTCCTGGTGAGCCTCCTGCTGCCGCTGGGGCCTTGGGCGTGGGCCGTACTCATGGCTCTGTTCGCCGTGGCGACGCTCGGCGCACTGTGGTCGGGAAAACCCACACCATCGCCGGGGGCGGACGCGGCGGCAACGCCGGTCCCGTTTCCCTCCGAAGCGCGCTGAAAAGGCGCGAGGACACCTGCCGGGAAGCACGTCCGAAGCACGCCCGCGACACCGCGCTCAGTTCGCCTCGCCCCAACTTCCCTTTCTTTACGGGGAGTTTGACATTCCGCACCGATCGAATTCATTGACAGGCGCCTCACCCGACCCATACGATCTTGGCACTGAGTGCCAACAGCCTTCATTCGCGCCACGCCCGGCTTTTCTGCCGTGGCCATAGGTCTGGTTGCGAAACCGGACAGGAAAAAGGTGGTCCCATGGCCCAGGTAACGTTCTCCGATGCCAACGGACATCAGTCGGTGCTGGATGTCCCCAGCGGCACAAGCGTCATGGAAGCCGCAGTCGACAACGGAATCGACGGAATCGACGGCCAGTGCGGCGGTCGCCTGATCTGCGCGACCTGCCATGTATTCGTGGAGGCCGTCGAGGGACCGGCTCCGCCCGGCCTCGATGCCGACGAAGACGACATGTTGGACTACACCGCCGTTCAGCGCCGCCCGAACAGTCGGCTGAGCTGTCGCCTCGTGATGGGCGAAGGGCCGGGCGTGCTGGTCGTCGGCCTGCCGGACACCCAGACCTGAAAGGCAGTCAAAAAGACGAGGAAGCCATGCCCCCCTACGCGCCCGACGCCCTCACCCGGACCCAACCACGGGAATCCCAGGGTGAATTAACCCCCCAAGCCTTCGTGCACCACCGTCCGGACCTGATCCGGGCCGCACTCGACGGCATTCCATCGGACACCGTCAGCCATTTTGTCAGCTCTTGGAACGCACTGCCCGCCGATGCGTATGTGAAAGCCGAACGACCTTACCGGTTTCGCCGCTACGGGAAATTCCACCTCTCCCAGGACGGGCTGCAACAGGTCTCGCACGGCCCTTTCTTGCAGGCCAAGACCGTGAACAAGCTCAGCGGTGGAGTGCCCCGGCACTTCGCGCCCCTGGACGACGCGGTGGCCACCAGCCTGGCACTGCGTGCCATCGTGGGTGCGCTCCACGACCAGCTGCCCGGCCCCCATCAGGACATCAACGCCTGCGGCATCCACCAGATCCGGGTGACGGCCGTCCCCGGTGCGGAGGGCGATCCGGCTCCGGAGGGCATGCACCAGGACGGGCACCGCTACGTCGGCCAGGTGCTCATCCGCCGCGCCGGCGTCCACGGCGCCCAGTCCCGCATCTACGACCTCGACCGGCGCCTCGTCTACCAGTCCCAACTCACCGCGCCCTGGGAGTCGATCATCCTCGACGACCGGCGGGTCCTCCACGACGCCTCCCCGGTCGGCGTCGCCCCCGGCACCGACCTCGCTGTCCGGGACATGCTCCTGGTCGACTTCTTCGCCGATCCCGCCCTGCCGGCCCCGAGCCCCCGCCCCCTGCCGAAAGGACCGTCCCATGACTGACGTTCCGGACACCAAGTCCCCCTCCCCCGCCCGCCCCCGCATCGGCTTCTCCACCAACATCTGGGACAACCCCGCGGACATCGTGGGACACCTGGACTTCCTGGCCGACCATTTCACCGACATCGAGTTCGAGATCGCCGAGGAAGCGCAGGAGGTGCTCTTCGGGGCCACGGCCCAGGAGTACGAGAAGATCGTGGACGGCATGCGTTCCGTCATCACCGAGCGCGGGCTGGACGTGTCCGTCCACGCTGCCTGGTACGGGCCGCACACCGACTTATGCGCGGCCGACGAGGCGGAGCGGACCGAGTCCGTGCACTTCCTGCGCCGCGCGGTACACCTCGCCGCCGACCTCGGCGTGGACCGCGTGACCTACCACCCGGGATACACCGGCCGCCGCCCCAACACCGTCCTGCTCGACGTCCTGCGCTCCTCGCTCGACCGGGTGCGGCCCCTGCTGGATCGCACCGGAGTGCTGCTGTGCATGGAGAACATGGGCGCCGACCGGCCCCGCTATGTGGTGTTCTCCCCGGAGGAACACGTCACGCTGTGCGAGAGCACCGGCACGTGGATGACCCTGGACATCCCCCATCTCGCCACCGTGCACCGGCCCCGGGGCGACTTCGACGAGGCGCTGGCCACGGTCGCCCCCTACGTCCGTACCGCGCACATCGCCGACATCAAGGGCTCCGACCACACCCACATCCCCATCGGCGCGGGTGATCTCCCCCTCTGGGAGTCGCTGGAGAAGCTCGGGTCGTACGGGTTCGACGGTGCGGCGATCGTGGAGGAGTTCGCCCGGGGGTACACACCGGAGGACTACCTCAAGGCTGCCCTGTCCTTCCGTGAGCGGTGGGACGCGGCGGGTGCCATGCGGGGCGAGGGCTGATGACGGAGCTTGCCGCCGCCGGTCCGGTGCGTTCCCCGCACCGGGCCGGCGGCCGTACGGACCCGGCGGGCGGCCTCCTCACGGCCGTGCACGACGACGTCGGACGCCTCACCACCACGGTCAATCTGGCCGCGTTCGAGAACGTGCTCTCGTGTACGGCCCGCGCCATGCTGCACGGCCCGCTCGCGGACCGCTATCTGATCGGACACGAGCAGGAACGCCGGGGACTCGACCCGCTGCTGCGCTCGGGCCTGCTCTCGGCGGCCTATCCGGGCGTCGACGCATTGGAGCGCGCCGCCTCCGATACCGCCCGGCAGCTGCTCGGCGCGGCCTGGGTGGACTTCCGGCCGCTGTCCGGCCTGCACGCGACGATCTCGGTGTTCGCGCTGCTGACGGCTCCCGGCTCGACGGTCTACTCCATCGCGCCGGCCAACGGCGGGCACTTCGCGACCCAGCCGCTGCTGGAGTCGATGGGCCGCGACGGCCGGTACCTGCCCTGGTGCGCCTCCGCCGGAACGGTCGACCTCGCCGCGTTCGCCCAGGTCTGGCGGGCACATCCGGGCGCCATGGTCTTCCTCGACCACGGGGTGCCGCTGGCGCCGCTGCCGGTCCGTGAACTGCGTGCCGTCATCGGAGACGGCGCGCTGCTGGCGTACGACGCCTCGCACACCCTCGGCCTGATCGCCGGCGGCCGGTTCCAGGATCCCCTGGCCGAGGGCTGTGACCTGCTGCAGGGCAACACGCACAAGAGCTTCCCCGGAGCCCACAAGGGACTGGTCGCCTTCGCCGACGCCGCGCTGGGCCAGGGCTTCTCCGAGCGCCTGGGACTGGCGTTGGTCTCCTCCCAACAGACCGGCCCCACACTGGCGAACTATGTGACGACGTTGGAGATGGGCGTCCACGCCTCCGCGTACACCCGGCAGATGCTCGCCAACCAGGCCGCCCTCGCCTGCGCACTGGGCGAGTCGGGCTTCGCGGTCCACCACCCGCCGGGCGCGACGGGCCCCAGCGCCAGTCATGTGCTCCTGGTCGAGGGCGGTCGGCAGCACGACGACGCGGATCCGTACGCCCTGGCCGCCCGGCTGATGCACTGTGGCGTGATGCTCAACGCCCGCCCGGTGGACGGGCGGGTGGTGCTCCGACTGGGCGTGCAGGAGGTCACCCGGCGGGGCATGCGCCAGCCGGAGATGTGGCGGCTGGCCGAGCTCATGGCCCGGGCCGCGCACACCGAAGGAGCCACCGCAACCGCCCATGTCGCCGGTCAAGTGGCGGCCCTGGCAGGGGCGTTCACCTCGGTGCGATACGGATTCGACGACTCGGAGGCCGCGTGTTGACCCCACCGCCGCTGGTGCTGTTCCTGGGCAATGCCCGCTACGGCGAGTTCGAGCCGCTCCGTGAGGCGGGATACCGGGTCGGGTTGATCCGCGACACCACATCGCACGGCTGGTGTGCGGCCGACGACGCCTTCGACGTGGTGTGGCGCTGGGACCCGGGAGAGGGGATCGACACCCTCGCCGCCGAGCTCAAGCAGGACCCGTCGGTGTCTGTCCTCAATCTCCGTGAGGCATATGTCGAGCACTACGCCCGGCTCTGTACGGCCCTCGGGTTGCCGGCGGTTCCGGCGGAGGAAGTGGCCGAGCTGCGTTCCAAGCACCTGATGCGTCGGCTGTTCGTCGAACGCATCGGTCAGGAGAGCACCGGGTCCTTCGCAAGCGTCCGATCTCCCGCGGACGTCGTGGAGTTCGGGCGACACCACGGCTGGCCCGTGGTGGTCAAACCGGCGGCGCTCTACTCCAGTCTCTTCGTCGTACCCGTGCCCGGCCCCGAGGCCGCCGCCGAAGCCTTCCGGCACATCCGGGACGGCGTCGACGGGCACGTCCGCGACAAGGGGCTGCCGGACTCCTTCCGCGCCCTCCAGGTCGAGGAGTTCCTCACCGGCAGCAACCACTCGGTGGACCTCGTCGTCGACCGCGAGGGCAACGCCTGGCCCGGTCCGGTGGTCGACGTGCTGACCGGGGCCGATCTGGGCGGCGCGGACTTCCATCACTTCGCCCGGTTCGCCCCGAGCCTGGCCCCGGCCCAGGACCGGATCCGGATGGCCGAACTCGCCGTCCATGCCGTACGAGCCATGGGCCTTCGCCTGTGCGCCGCGCATGTCGAGTTCATCCTCACACCTGCCGGGCCCCGGCTGCTGGAGGTGGGCATCCGCCCGGGCGGCCACCGCGCCCGGGTGCTCCACCAGGCGCACGGCGTCTCCTTCATGGCCGCCTACGTTGCCGTGCTGCGCGGCGAACAGCCCGACCTGGGCGAGAAGTTCGACCGGCCGTTCGGCATCGTGACACCTTTCCCCCGGACGACCGGGGTCTTCACGGGCCTGCACGCCCTCGACCGTGTGACGGCGCTGCCCGCCTACTCCACGCACGCCGTGTACCACTCCCCCGGCAAGCAGGTGGGCACGGCGGCGCAGGGCCACTGGCAGACGCTCTCGATCGAGCTGACAGCAGCCCGGATGTCCGAGCTGGACCAGGACATCAGGAGAATCTGGGACATGGACGACCTGATTCACACCCGGCCACAGACACCCGAGCGGACCGAACCCGAACAGTCCGGACGCCCTCACCGCCCCCACCGCCCCCATCTCCTGCTCATCGGCGGCAAGGACTCGGGCTTCCGCTCGATCGCCGACCTCGACGTGCGGATCACCCTCGTCCAGGAGCGGGCGAACCTCAGCGAACTCCAGACACGGCGCGCCGACACCCTGTTGGTCCAGGAACATCTGGAGGAGGGCCCCGTCCGGGCGGCGGCCGAGTTCCTGCACAGCACCGGCGCCCCCTTCGACGCCGTCCTGTCCTTCGCGGAGTCGCAGCTGCTCACCGCCGCCCGAATCGGCGAGTTCCTGGGCCTCGCCCACAACCCCGCGCCCGCGGTCGTACGCAGCCGGGACAAGGCCCGTATGCGTGCGCTGCTCGACGAGCACGGCCTGCCGTCCGTGCCGTACCGCCTCTGCGGCAGCCTCGCCGAAGCCGACGCCTTTCAGCGGGAGTTGGGGGCTCCCGTCGTCCTCAAGCCCTCGGACGGCTCGGGCAGCCGAGGGGTGACGCTGGTCCGCGAACCGAGGGAACTTCCCGCCGGCTGGCGGCGCGCCGCGGCGGCGGGCGTTCCGCTGGTCGCCGAAGCGTATGTCACCGGGCGGGAGATGAGCGTCGAGACGCTCACGCTGGACGGTGCGCACGAAGTGGTGGCGGTCACCGAGAAGCTCACCTCGGGCCCGCCGTCCTTCGTCGAGGTGGGGCACCAGATGCCGGCTGATCTCGGTTCCGGACCTGCGGAGCGTGTGGTGGCCACGGTCACCGCGCTGCTGGACGCGCTCGGTCACCGATGGGGCCCTGCGCATACCGAGGTGATGCTGCAGGCGGACGGCTCGCCCGTCATCATCGAGACCCAGACGCGCTTCGGCGGCGACCAGATCTGGGAGATGGTGGAGTTGGTCACCGGTGTCCGACTGGCCGCCGCCACGGCCGCCGGAATCCTGGGGGCGGCAGCGCCACCCCGCCGGCCGGCCGTCGGCGGCGGTGCTGCCATCAGGTTCTTCGCCGAGCAGAACACGGCCGTACGGTCCGTCGGCGATCTGGACGCGGTACGCGCCATGCCTGGCGTCATGACCGCGCGGACCACCGTACGGCCTGGTCAGCGTCTTGGCCCGCTGGACGGGTCCGGGAGCCGCCAGGGGTACGTGCTGGCCGTCGGGGCCGACCGGCGCGAAGCCGTGGCACGTGCCGAAGCCGCCCACCGGGCCGCCGGATTCGAGGTGAGCGGCTGAAGCACCGCGTTCCACGCCCGCTTCGTCATCGCGGCCGCGGCGTGGAACGCTCTTGCTGCAGCGGACAGCGTCCGGCTCCCGGCAGCAGGGCGACCGGCCGCCGGGACCGGCCGCCCTGGCCCCTGCCTGAGTTCCGGAGGCCCTGCCTGGTACGCCCCATCCGAGCGCGAAGCCGTCAACTCGCGCCCATCAGGCGGTACATGTCGACCGAGTCGTGCCTGGCGGTGTCCGCGAAGCCGAACTTCTCGTAGAGGAAGCGCGCCGGCCCGTCCGCGATCAGCGAGACATAGGCGGTGGCGGGCGCCCGGCACTCCAGTTCCTCGGTCAGTGCAACCATGATGCGTCTGCCGAGGCCACGCCCCTGATGCGCGGGATGCACACAGATGTCGACGATCTGGAAAGCGGTACCACCGTCACCGACGATCCGCCCCATGCCGATGGGCTCGCCCTCATGGTGGAGGACCACCCCGTACCACGTGTTGGGCAGGGCGAGTGCCACCGCCTCGGGGGCTTTGTCGGAGAGCCCGGCATCGTTCCGCAGCCGCCGGAAGACCTCGACGGAGGGCACACCCACCCGCAACTCGTAAGGGTCATTTTCGCTGTCCATACATTACACGCTACAGGGTGCACGGCGACCTGCCCACGGCCCGATCGCCACCCGCTTCAGCGCGCGCCAGGCACCGCGACGCCGCGGAGATCCGTCAGAAGCGCCCTAGGTCAACAGCCGTTGCCTGATCAGCTCCATCACTTCCGCGCGGCTGCGCCGGCCGTTGTCGGCGGCATAGAAGTGGTTGCCGATGCGCACCGAGACGGAGATCAGGCAGCGGATCTCGACCTCGTCCTCGTCGGGGCAGAAGGAAGAGAACAGCGAACGCAGGTAGTCCATACGGCGATTGTCGACGCGGCGCAGGCGCTCGGCGACGGCCGCGTCGCGGCGGGCCCAGTCACGGATCGCTATGTCGGCGGTGGTGCCCCGCACCGGCCCGTCAGCGGCGGCGGCGACGATGCCGAACAGTCGCGCCAGCCTGGCCCTGGCGTCTCCCCCGCCGCTCTCGACCTGCTCGATCACGCTCTCGGTGACCTCGTACTCCCAGGTGTCGAGCATTTCGGTGAGCAGCGCGTCCCGATTGCGGAAGTATCCGTAGAAGCCCCCCTTGCTGACGCCGAGCGCCTGCGCCAGCGCCTCGATCCGGACCGCTTCGGGGCCGCCTGCGACGAGTGCGCGCAGTCCTTCCTCGATCCACTTACCCCGTGGCGTGCGGGTCGCGCCCATGATGTGTGCCTCCTCACGTCCCCACTGAGTATACGGGGGCGTATAGATGGTTCTACGCTCGATCTATACGCCACCGTATAGATCACGGACAGGGGTCTACTCATGCGACTTCCCCGCACTGCCCACACCGACCGCCCCTGGCGGGTCCACGAGATCGCCGAGGACTTCACGGTGGAGGACGTATGGGCGCTGCCCACCCCCGGCGGCCCCGACGACCTCGCCTGGCTGGTCCGCCAGACCGCCGAAGGACTCGTCGGCGGGGTGAAGGGAGAAGGTCTCGTCTCCCACGCGCTCTTCGCCGTCCGCTGGAAGCTCGGAGCACTGCTCGGCTGGGACACGGCCGGCAGCGGCATCGGCACCCGACTGCCCTCCCTGCGCGACCGGATGCCGGCAGACCTTCGCCAGGGCCCCCAGGGCCCCGACCTCGGCGCCTCCCCGTTCACCTCCCTCTACCAGCGGGACGACGAGTGGGCCGCCGAGATGGCCAACAAGACCGTGCACGCGGTGATGCACATCGGCTGGGTCCCGGACGGATCCGGCGGCTACCGCGGCCAGATGGCCGTCCTGGTGAAGCCGAACGGGCCGTTCGGAACCCTCTACATGGCCGCCATCAAGCCCTTCCGTTACCTCGGGGTGTACCCGGCGCTGATGCGTTCCATCGGCCGCGAGTGGCAGGCGAACGCCTCCCGCCGGCGCACGCACGGACACTGACGGGGTCCCGCCAGGCGCAGAACGAGTGCCGCATGAGAGAACCTTCGCCCTGTAACGACGTAACACTCCGTTCGACTGCCGGTCCGGACGGCGTGCGGCCGCCAGGGAGTCCGGGGTGGGAGTTCTGCACCGGACGCCTTGACCCACCGGACAACCTCTAGCGTCGAGAAAGCCGCCGGCGTACCACTTGGACCGCTGCCATGACCGACAGCAGCAGGAAGGCCAGGGCCCCGACACCCGCCGTCATCGCCAACAGCACCACCCCACTGCCGTCGACATCGTCTTCGCGGGCGACCACCCGCGGATCGTCCGCCTGGTACCGGACGGTCATACGGTCGCCGACGCTTCTCTTGCCGCCGCTGCTGCCCACCGGCAGGTTCGCGACCACGGTCCGCCCGTTGGCCTCGAACTCGACCCGGCAATCGCCCAATATGCACGAACCGGCCTCGTGCAGCGTCGCTGGGGCCTGCACGCCGCCCTGAAGAGAACGCAGATGCTGGGCCGCCGAGAGCAGCAGAAGCGACAGTGCGGCCAACAGCAGCGCGACACACAGCCCTGTCCCCGCAGCCACCAGAGGTCGCGGTTTCACCCGAACCCCATGCTGGGCGCCAGGGGGGTCAGTTATGCCGTCCGGGTCTCTCGCCATACGTTCCGAATTCTCTGGGAATGATGAGCTAAGTCTCTCACGTGGCATTTCGTTTGCGTGTGGACGCCTGACCAGCTCTGACGCTCGCGCCAAGAGGCATGACGTGCCGGTGTCGGGTTCCCTCGGGCGCCCCGGGACAGCACGGGGTACATCAGGCTTCCGACGGGCATCGCAATCCGCCCTGAATCCGGCCGGCGCTTCGGGTGCTGAACTCGGTTCCACGATCCGGGACTTGGGCCCCGTTTTGGTCGCCCGACGGCACACCGCGGCCGGGCGTGGTCGCGGCACGCCTCGGAACGGCAGCAGGGCACCGGTGAGACCACCGGTGCCCTGCGTCAGGTGCGGCTGCCATGTCTGCCGCCGTGGCGTCGTCTGCGGAAGGCGTTCGCGCGGATCCCCTCCCGTGGACGGGCCAGGCCGGCCCGCCTAGCTCAGCGTCTTCAGCGCCGCCGCGTCATACGGGTGCAGTTCGCCGAAGCGGCCGGTCAGGACCTTCGCCGCCCACTCCGGGTCCTGGAGCAGGGCGCGGCCGACGGCGACCAGGTCGAACTCGTCGCGCTCCATGCGGTCGAGGAGGTTGTCGATGCTGCCGACCGCGGCGCCCTCACCTGCGAACGCACGGAGGAAGTCGCCGTCGAGGCCGACCGAGCCGACGGTGATGGTGGGCCTGCCGGTGAGCTTCTTGGTCCAGCCCGCCAGGTTCAGGTCCGCGTCGTCGAACTCCGGCAGCCAGTAGCGCCGGGTGGAGGCGTGGAAGGCGTCGACGCCGGCCGCGGCGAGCGGGGCCAGGATCGCCTCCAGCTCCTCCGGGGTCTCGGCGAGCCTCGCGTCGTATGCCTCCTGCTTCCACTGCGAGTAACGGAAGATCACCGGGAAGTCGGCCGAGACGCTCTCACGGACCGCGGCCACGATCTCGGCCGCGAACTTCGTACGGGCCACCAGGTCGCCGCCGTAGGCGTCGGTACGGCGGTTCGTGCCGGCCCACAGGAACTGGTCGAGGAGGTAGCCGTGGGCGCCGTGCAGTTCGACGCCGTCGAAGCCGATCCGCTCGGCGGCCACGGCGGCTTCGACGAAGGCGCCGATGACATCGTCCAGGTCGCCCCGGGTCATCGCCTTGCCGGTGCCCTCGGTGCCGTCGACGCGGATGCCGGAGGGACCGACGGCAGGGGCGTCGGCGTAGGGCGGCTCGCCCTGCTTGCGCACCATGCCGATGTGCCACAGCTGCGGCACGATCGTGCCGCCCGCCTCGTGCACGGCCTCGGCGACCTTCGCCCACCCCGCCAGCTGCTCCTCACCGTGGAAGCGGGGCACCCGGTCGCTCTGTCCCGCGGACTCGTGGCCGACGTAGGTCCCCTCGGTGACGATCAGGCCCACGCCGGCAGCGGCACGACGGGCGTAGTACGAGCACACGTCTTCGCCGGGCACACCGCCCGGGGAGAACATCCGCGTCATCGGCGCCATCACGATGCGGTTCGGGACGGTCAGGCCGTTCAGCGTGACGGGCCGGGAGAGTATCTCGGCCGCGCGGGAGGCGGAGGATGTGGAGATGGCCATCGGGATGCTCCTTGTGCGTATCAGTGGACGTCAGTGGATATTCGGTAGGTATCGGCCTAGGGGTGCACCAGGTGCACGTCGAAGCCGTCCGTGCCGTGGCCCTCGACGGCCAGCGGCGACGCCACGGGCGGGTAGCCACTGGCGATGAGCGAGTAGTCGCCCGCGGTCACGTCGGTGAAGGCGTACGCGCCCTCGGCGTCGGTGAGGGTGGTGCGCACGACGTTCCCGGCGGCGTCGACCAGCGTCAGCCGGGCATCGGGCAGCGGACGGCCGCCCTCTCCGGCACTCACGGTGCCCCGCACCTGCGCGCCGGCCGCTCCTGCGGCGCGGGGAAGCCTGATGCCGTACGCGACCGGGGCGGCCCCCGCCGTGACCGGGGCGGCCTGCGGCTGGTGGCCGTCGGCGGCGGCGATCAGGACATACGGGCCACCGGCCGGTGCGTGCAGGGCGTACCGGCCGTCGGGCTGGGAGAGCGTGCGGCCCACCTGCCGACCGTCCGGCGCGATGAGGGTGAGGGCGGCACCGCCCAGCACCTCGCCGGCGGCGTCCCGAACCAGGCCGTGGAACCCGGCCCCGGCCGGAACGGCATCGGCCAGGACAGCTTCGCCCGGTACGGCATCGGCCAGGACGGCTTCGGCCGGTACGGCATCGGCCAGGACGGCTTCGGCCAGGACGGCTTCGGCCGGGACCGCGGGCTCCGCGGCCTGTTCGGCAACGGCCGTTTCAGCAGTCGGAGTTGACAAGTTTCCCGCACGTGCCGGATCCGCCTCGGCTGCCCGGGGGTCGCGCGGCGCGCGCAGGCCGAGCCAGCTGATCACCGCGACCAGCACGAACGCGACGGCCCCGATCCCGAAGGTGAGGGTGAAGCCGGACTCGGCGGGCAGCGGCGGAACGCCCGCCGGCAGGTGCTCGATCGTCCTGGACGCCAGGATGGTGGTGACGATGGCGCTGCCGATCGCACTGCCGGTGGAGCGGGATATCGAGTTGATGCCGTTGGCGATGCCGCTTTGGTGGTGCGGGACGCTCGCCATGATGACGGCGGGCATGGCGGCGTAGCCGAAGCTGACGGCCGCGCCGGTCAGGAGGCCGGCTCCGATCACCGAGGCGGTGTGGGCGTGGTCCAGCGCCAGCCAGCCGAAGCCGAGGCTTCCGCATATGGCGGCCATGCCGAGCGCGAGCCGGGGGCCGCGATGGCGGACGAGCCGGCCGCCGACGGGCGAGGCGAGCAGGGAGATGACCGCTCCGGGCAGCAGGAACTGGACGGATGCGCGCAGGATGGACGCGTCGAAGCCGAAGCCGGTGAGGGCCTTGGGCATCTGCACCAGGTAGGAGACACCGAGGAAGTTCGCGAACATGCCGAAGCCGACGAGGATGCCGGCGAGGTTGGCCATCAGGACCGGGCGGTGGATGAACATCCGCATGTCGACGAGCGGTTCGCGGACCTTGAGCTCGGTCAGGACCCAGACCGCGATCATGACGGCCGCGCCGGCGAAGGCGCCCAGCGTACGACCGGAGGCCCAGCCCCACTCGTGCCCCTGGGAGATCGGCAGCAGGAGCAGCAGCAGGGCTGTGCCGAGGGTGAGGGCACCGAGGAAGTCCGTGCGTCCGCCGCTCTTGTGCCGGGTCGCCGGGACCAGGAGGACGACGGCGAGCAGGGCGAGGACCGCGAAGCCGGTGGCCATCCAGAAGGCGTTGCGGTAGTCCGCGTCGGCCCCGGAGGTGAGCAGGCCGGTGGCGACGAGCGCGAGCCCGCTGCCGAACGCGAGGGTGCCGCTGACCAGGGCCATGGCGCCGGGCAGCTTCTGCGGCCGGACCTCTTCCCGCAGGACGGAAAGGGCCAGCGGGAAGATCGCGGTGGCGGCTCCCTGGAGCACCCGGCCCAGGATCAGCAGCGGCAGCGAGCTCGCGACCGCGGCGACGACGGAGCCGACGACCATGACGACGAGCACGGCCACCAGGGTGGGCTTCTTGCCGTGCTGGTCGCCGAACCGGCCGAGCAGCGGGGTGCACACGGCGGCGGACAGCAGGGTGGCGGTGGTCACCCAGCTGACATCGGCGGCCGAGGCGCCGAGGTCATTTCGGATCAGGCCCAGGATCGGGACGGGCAGGGTCTGCATCATCGACACGACCATGGCGGCGAGGCTCAGGGCGAAGACGATGATCGTCTCGTTCCGCTGCCCGGCGGCGGGGGCGGACACGACGTGGCTCATAGCTGGCGGGACCTTCTCAGTGCTTCAGCTCGTAGATATTTCAGGTGGTCAAGCGATTCCGTAGACGACGGTAGACCTCAATAGTTCAGGCGGTCAAGTAAACAATTGATGATGTGAAGCATCTTGGGTACGCTCCCACCATGAGTGCCACCGCCCCACAGGCCCCGACCAAGCTCCAACTGCTGGAGCTGCTCGCCGCCATCGGCACCGCCCAGTGGCGAGATTTCGCGACCACCGCGGCCCACCACGGCCTCACCGCCACCCAGGCCAAGGTCCTCGCCCAGCTCGACGACCCGCTGCCGATGCGCGGCCTCGCTGCCGTGCTGGCCTGCGACGCGTCGAACGTCACGGGGATCGTGGACCGCCTGGAGGCCCGCGCGCTGGTCCGCCGTGCGGCCGACCCCGCGGACCGCCGGGTGAAGAACGTCGTCGCGACCGACGCGGGTCGCGAGATCATCCGCCGCGTGCGCGAGGAGATGCAGGAGACACACGGCGCCCTCGACGCCCTGAGCGACGTCGAGAGCACGACGCTCTACGCCCTGCTGGACCGCTTGCGCCCGGCGGCGGAGAGCACCTGACGGCCCGCCGACGATCTCCCGTTCTCGCCCCCACTCGGGCGCGGAATCTCATGCCCGACCGCCTTGATGACGGGACGGTGATCCCCGCCCGCGTCAGGGATTCAGCGCCCGATCGGCGCGAATGCGTCCGTGACCTTGTCGAAGACAGGGCGGTAGGCGTCCCACTCGGTTTCCGGCGCTGAGAGGTAGATGTCGTACTCCCGGCCGCCCTCGCGGCCGAAGCCGAGCTTGATGCCGCGGTAGGAGCGTGCCCGCCCCTGGAACGTGAACTCCCACACGACGGCCGGCTGCTCCCGGAACGCGGTCTGCTGCATGCGCAGCCTCCGGTACACGCGGTAGTTGACCTTCGTGTTCGTCTCCATGTCCGTGAAGTGCGGCAGGGGGTTCGAACCGGCGGGCTGCACCATCCCCACCGTGAGGCCGGCCCGGCCCGACTTGTCGCCGTAGGTGACGGACTCGCCCGACTGCTTGATGACCTTCCAGTCGTCCGGCACACGGAAGGCGGCGCCGATCCCGCTGACCTGGTGGAAGCCCTCGGGCATGGGCGGTGGCACGGACGAGGAGGCGACCGGGGAGGGGTTCTCCGGGACGCCGGCGGCGGGTGTGTCGGTACCCCGGTCCGAGGTCGCGTAGAGCGCGCCCGTGATGGCCGCGGCCGCTGCCGTCGCGGTGACGGTGGTCATGACGAGAACGCGGCGCCTGCTGCCCCGTCGCCGTTCCCCGCCGCCATCGATCCGGGCGGGGTCGCTCGGTACCGTCTGTCCCTCCGCGTCCGAGGGGCGAGCCGGGACCTTGCCGTCCTGGCCGGCGGACGGGACCGCAGCGGAATCCGGGGCCGGGGCCACGATCGGTCCGTTCGCCCCGGTCACCGCCATCGGCCCAGTCACCGCGGTCGGCCCAGTCACCGCGGTCGGCCCAGTCACCGCCGTCGGCCCAGTCACCGCGGTCGGGACGGCCGATGCGGTCGGGACGGCCGGTTCCCCGAATCGTGCGGACCGCAGGGCCCGTCCGGTCTGCTCCGCCGACGGCCGTTCGTCCGGATCCTTGGACAGCAAGGCCGAGATGAGCGGTTCCAGTGGACCGGCCTGCCTCATGGGCTCCAGCGGGTCGACGGCGATGGCGTACGCGGCCTCCATCGCGGTGGGCCGGTGGAACGGCGGCCGACCCTCCACTGCCTGGTACAGCGTGGCGCCCAGTGCCCACAGGTCCGAAGCCGGTCCGGGCTTCCGCCCGCGTATGCGTTCCGGCGCCATGTAGAGGATGGACCCCACCATCTCGCCGGTCTTGGTCAGGGTCGAGGCGTCGGCGGTCATCGCGATGCCGAAGTCGGTGAGCACCACCCGGCCCTCGGCACCGAGCAGGACGTTGCCCGGCTTGACGTCGCGATGCAGTACGCCTGCGGCATGCGCGGCCCTCAGGGCGGCGACCATGGCCAACCCGATGCGGGCCGCCTCCGCCGGCGGAATGGTTCCCTGCTGCCCGAGGAGATCGCTGAGCGTGACGGCCGGCACATACTCCATGACGATGCAGGGTTGGCCCGCGTCGTCCACGACGTCGTGGACGACGACCACGTTGGGATGCACGATCCGGGCGGCACTGCGCGCCTCACGGCGCATCCGCTCGTAGAGCGTGGCGAGTTGGTCATCGGACATCTGCGGCTGCGCGTGCAGCCGCTTCAGCGCCACCTGGCGGCCCAGGACCTCGTCCTGCACCCGCCACACCGTGCCCATGCCGCCACGGCCGATCTGCTCGATGAGCCGATAGCGTCCGGCGATGAGCCGCCCCTCGTCCGACACTGCCTGCCCTCCGCCGGATCTGCCACGTTCACGTCGTCGCAGTCGTCGTCCTCACCCTATCTGCCTTCGGCCGTGCTCCCTCAAGAGCCAGGCAGGCCGACTGCGGCACCCGCTGACGCATGTCGCGGACGCATGCTGCGCTGCCCATGCAGACGTCAGACGGGGCGTGGTCGTTCCCCCGGTCCACGGAGAATGCGTCCGAGCGGCTTCCGAGCGGCTTCCGGACAACCGATCGGACCGGCGGGCGGCCCTGCCGGGCCAGGCAGCACGTCGCCGTGCCGTCGCTCAGAGTCGCGGCGCTGGTGCGTTCCGCGGGCCTGCGCGCAGTCATCCAGGCCGCAGTGGTGCGGTGCGGACGCGGCCCGGCCGGGTCCGCTCCGGTGCGCCCGATGTGGCCGACGCCGCGGAACACTCCCGCATCGCCGCTCCCCCATCGCCCCGGAAAGCCCCCTTCCGGCCAACTGCACCGCATCGAGCGGGTGGTTGGGGAACCGCACGAGGTGCGGAGCGGCGGCCCGCGGCCCGGCGGGCTGCCGAGTCCGGACGGGCTCGGCCACCGGCGCACCGTCCGCCTCGCCCGCCGCAGGGGCGCTGACTCCCGGCGGTGGCGCAATACCTTCCTTGACGGTCCGGTCGCTTCGGTAAATCGTGTGATCGCTGCGCCTGCGGGGAATCGGCGCAGGTCAGCGAGGGTTTTCTCGCTGCTTCACATGATCCTTCTCTTAGGAGAGTTCTGCCCTTGTCCGGCGAACAGCACCTGCTCAAGGTCTACAGCGACCGCACTTACGTACACACCACCACCGTGCGCCACCAGGGCACCACGGTGGCCCTGGCGATGGACGACCAACGGCGCCTGGTCTACACGGTTCTCGATCTTGCGCACCACGACGAGGCCAAGGGCGAACTGGATGCCGCCTACTGGTCGGAGAACCCGCTGCCGCTGCGCTTCCCCTCCGAGATCACGGACACCGGGTTCGCCGTCGCAGGGGCCACCTCGTTACCCGTGGTGAAGAACGGCGGGCGCTTGGAGGCGGCCGCCGGCGAGCGGCTGAACGAGGAGGAAGTGGACCCCGTCCTCTCCACCACGGCGAGGCTCACGGCCGCCGCGCCCTTCCACGCCCTCTCGGACGGTACGCACATCGTCGTGCTGCGCCAGTCCATCGGCGCGGCCCACCCCGACGCCGTCCACAAGCTGGCCGGCGGCGGATCCTCCGGCGATCCGGAGCGCGGCGACTACGTCACCGACCGCGCGGGCGCCAAGGTGCCGCTGGTCGCGGACACCCTCCTGTGCGACCGGTTCCTGCTCGTCGGCGGGGAGCTCAAGCCCGTCCTGGAGGCCCGCTACCGTCGCAGCCGGCACAAGACCCGCCCGGACTCGGCCAAGGACAGTCTGGGCACGGCCGACATGGAAGGCCGCCCCTTCCACGAGCCCACACAGGAACTGTCCTTCGTCCGCAACCTGACCGGCGGGCACTTCACCGCCCTGCTCGTGCCCACCGCCGTCCACGGGCGCCAACGCTGGCAGGTCTTCGCGCACAACGACGCCACGGGCCGCATCGACTCCTTCAACGTCGAACAGGGCCACGACGGCTTGTTCAACCTCCAGGGCACCCAGGCATGGACCAGTCCGGACCCGGCCCACCAGGACGCGGTCTACGAACCGGCCCCCGGCACCTGCCCGTTCACCGGTATGCCCCTGATACCCGTCGTGAGCACCGAAGGCCATGCGGAGACCGCACTGGCGTTCGGCGAGGGCGACGCCCAGGTGCGCGTCGCCGAGGGGCCCGAGCTCGCCGGCCGTGACTTCACGGTCGAGTTCTGGGCGCGGCGCACCGCGACCGGCCGCGAGGAGTACCTCGTGGGCCACGGCGACGCCGCCGGCACCGCCCACAACTCCCTGCACATCGGCTTCCGGGCCGACGATCGCTTCGCCTTCTCCTTCTTCGCCGACGACTTCAACACCGACGTAACGGGTGACGACACCGCCTGGCACCACTGGGCCTGCGTCTTCGAGCACGCCACGCGCCGCCAGACCGTCTACCGCGACGGGGCCGAGGTCGGCACCCGTACCGCGGACGGCGCCTACGCCGGCGCCGGCCCGCTGCTGCTGGGCAAGGCCCTGTGGTTCGGCGGCGCCCGGGCGGAGTTGGACGAGGTTCGGATCTGGGACCGCGTCCGCACCCAGGACGAACTCACGCGTGACAAGAGCGTCCGCCTCATCGGCAACGATCCCGGCCTCGTCGCGTACTACCGCTTCGACGAGGGCTCGGGCACCCGGCTGCACGACCAGACCGACCACGCCCACCACGGCGAACTCCTCGGCGGCCCCCGGTGGGTGACCTCCCAGACCCCCATCGGTGACCACCCCGGTGTGCGCCGCGACAGTTTCGCCGTCGCCGGCCGGCAGACCGTCTCGGGCCTGGCAGCCGTCCTCTACCACCAGCAGGAGGAGACCACCACGGGCTACGACCGGGAGCCCCGGCCCGCCAAGCGTCAGGCCCGGGTCCTACTGTCGTACGCCACCTCCGGCCCCGACCCGAGGACCGGTGCGGAGACGGGCGAGTCGTACCTGGCGACGATCGACCTCGGCGTGGGGCGCGACGGACGACTCGCCCAGATCCCCGACGAGCTGGCGCTGCCGGTGCTCGCCGCGCCGGACGGCAGCGCCGACGTCGAGACCATCAGCGAACTGGACGGCCGGATCCGGCAGTTGGTCCAGGACATCGCGGCCAAGGAGAGCGAGGTCGCCGACCTTGCCCGGCGGACCTCCGACGTGCCGGAACTGGAGCGCCTGCGCGAGGGGTACTACGCCAGGTGGCAGGACATCGGCGGCTGGACGTGCCGGCTCCGCTTCAAGAACACCCGGGACGGACAGCCGCAGTACCTCGCCGTGCGGGACGACGGTGCCGGGAGCGAACCGCCGCTCATCAGGACCTCCGACAAGGACGCGAAGTCGGCGCTGTGGGCCGTCTTGGTTCCCCCGGGGGCCTCCTGGAGCGGCCCCACGCCTTACCACCTGCACAATCCGCACACCGGCAAGGACATGAACGTCGCCGGTGAGCGCCAGGACAACGACGCGCCCCTGATCGTGTGGCCGCGGAACACCACCGCCTGGAACACCCACTTCCACATAGACGAGCGGAGCGACGGCTGCAGCACCGTCGTCAACCGACACAGCAAGAAGGCGGTGTGCGCGCCCGACCGGCTCGGCGACCGCGTCGTCCAGTACGACCTCGCCCCGGTCACCGAGTCCGGCGAGGGGCTGATCGCCTTCGAGCGGGTCGCCCTCCACGAGTTCGGGCACTCCGACATCCGCGACGCGGGCAGGCGCGTGGAGGCGCTCGACGCCCAGCTCGCCGAACTGCGGCCCCAGCACGAGCTGCTGGAGCGGCGCCGCCGCGAGATCGCGGTGCACCAGGCGGAGCTGACGGCCGCGCGCGACGAGCTCGCCCGGCTCACCGGAGGTCTCAAGGGCGACGACGACATCGCGCTGCCCATGCCCCAGCTCTCCCTCGACCGCACCGGCCTGAGCTCGTCCGGCGCGCTGCTGGCCTTCGCCCGCTCGGCCGACCGGCCGTATCTGCTGGACAGCGCCACCGGCAACGTCGTGCTCTACTTCCGCGGCGCCAGCGGGCAGTTCTTCGCCACCTATTACGACACCACGGTCGTGCGCGCCTCCCGCCGGCTGATGACGGGCGACGGGCAGGGAGTCACCTTCACCGCCCGCGACTCGGGCACCGGTCTGGACTCGGTGACGATCCGGGTCACGGCAGGTGACGGTCCCGGCCTGTGCGACATGGCCATCGAGCGGGGTGCGGAGCGCGAGACCTGGCGGGGGCTGCCGCGCCGGGCCGCCGACTTCGCCGCGATCGTCAACGGGACCCCGGAGGAGCCCGTCACGGTCGGCGTGGTCAAGTCGTTCGACGCGACCACAAGACTCCTGTCGGGCGGCCGGGCCGGCGACGTCGCCGGGGGCGTCCTCCGGCTCGCCGAACCCCTCTCCGTCACCGTGCCCGCCCGTACGCCCGTCACGGTCGGCGGCCACCTCTACCTCACGGAGGCCGAGTACCCGCCCGGCGCCACGTCGCTCCGGCTGGACGCCGGTGAGGGCGGCCCCGAGCCGCAGCCGGGCGAGTCCGTACAGCGGCTGCGCTACGACGACCGCCGCGCCTCCTCCAACCGCCCCGGCGTACCGCTCTCCGTGGGCTCCCGGCTGGTGCTGGCCGACCCGGGCACGGCGCGGGAGGTCCCACTGGGCGAGGTCTCGGACCTCGTCGCCGGACACGGCTGCCGCTGGCGCGCGGACAAGCCCGGCCGGGCGTACTCCTTCGACGGCCGGGAGAACGTCCTCACCCTGCCGCAGGAGCACCTGGAGCGGATCACGGCGAGCGGTGACCTGACCCTGGAGGCGTGGGTCAACCCCGAGGAGGTGTCCGGGGCGGCCAGGATCGTCCACGCCGGCACCGGTGAGGTCCCGTACACGCTGGGCCTGCTCGCTCCGTCCGCCACCGCCGTGCCCGCCCTGGCCTTCGACGGCAAGAGCGGCGTCGCGCTGACCGAGAACGGCTTCAGCCTCGCCGGCCAGTCCTTCACCGTGGAGTTCTGGGCGCGCCGCACGACGAAGTGGGACGGCAAGGCCCAGTACGTCATCGGTCACGGGACGTCACACGGCAGCACGCGGAACGCCCTGCACATCGGTCTCACCGAGACCAGCGCCTTCAGGTTCGGGTTCTACGGCGACGACGTCACCACCAACTACGGCAACGACGACACCGACTGGCACCACTGGGCCTGCGCGTTCGACGCGCCGACCCGGGAACAGGTGATCTTCAAGGACGGCGTCGAGGAAGCCCGGCGCGTCGCGTCGGGCACCTACCAGGGAGACGGCCTCTTCAGCTTCGGCAGCTCCTTCGCCGGCTGGGTGCCCGACTACGCCGCGGTCGAGATGGACGAGGTCAGGCTCTGGGGCACCGCCCGCACCCTGGCCGAGGTCCGGGACCTGAAGAACCGGCGGCTGACCGGCCAGGAGGCCGGGCTCGCCGGCTACTGGCCCTGCGGCGATCCGCTCGCCCAGGTGGGTGGCAAGCCCGGTGTCCTGGACCGTTCCGGGCACGACCGGCACGTCCACCTGCGCGGCGGCGTCACCACCACGACCGCGCCCGCCGCCATCGACCGGGCAGCGGACACGGCGTACCGGATCGTCGCGGGGGCCGGCGACCAACTGGTGGCCAGCCGCGCCACCTTCGCCCCGCACGAATGGGCCCATCTCGCCGCCGCCCACGAGCAGTCCTGGGCCGTCGAGTTGGCCGACGGCGGGTACGTGGAGGCGCCCGACAACGACGCGCTCGACATCGCCGACGACCTCACCCTGGAGGTCTTCTGCCGCGTCGACGCCCTCGGCACCACGCAGGGCCTGCTGTCCAAGGGCCGCGCGGCCGACGGCGCCGGCGGCAGCGTTCCGTACCGGCTGCTGGTGCTGCCCGACGGCAGGCTGGAGTTCGGCTTCGAGGAACCCGACGGCAAGCTGGTGCGGTTCACCTCCTCCGAGGCCGTGCGGGCCGGGGCGTTCCACCGGCTCGCCGTCGTCCGCAAGAGCGGGCGGTCGATGCAGGAACGCAAGGGCACGAAGGAGATCACCGCGGCCGGCCCCGACGGCAAGCCCGTCAAGCAGAACATCGAGCTGGTGGAGTCGGTCGACGTCCAGGAGTGGCAGGACGTCCGCTTCTTCATCGACGGCGGCGAAGCCGGCACCGCCCGGTACGAGGGCCCCGGCGCCAGGGGCAACGCCGGCACCCTCGACATCGGCCGGGCCCTCGACGGCCTGGAGACCCACGCCCTGACCGGCATCGTCTCCGAGGCCCGGGTGTGGGGCACCGCGCGGGACGCGGCCCGGCTCGGCACGCCGGTCTCGGCGCGCGATCGCGGTATGACCGCGCACTGGCGCTTCGAGGAGAACGCGGGCAACACCGCCGCCGACGCCACCGGTTCGCACACCGCCCGGCTGCGCGGCGCCCGCTGGACCCGCAACCCGGACCCGCGCGGCAGCCTCTTGCGCCTGTACCGCAACGGCGTCTCGGTGGCCTGCGACCCGCTGGCGAACACGGACTTCGCCGGCTACGGAGACCGCGCGTTCACCCTGGGCGCACGGCTCGCGGAGGACCGGGTGACCCAGCCGTTCCACGGCGTCCTGGAGGAGGTCCGCATCTGGCGCACGGCCCGCACCCAGGAGCAGGTCCTCGACAACCTCTTCACCCGGCTCCGGGGCGAGAAGGAGGACCTGCTCGCCTCCTGGTCGTTCGACCGCGCCTCCACCGACGAGGGTGCCGGGCTCGTCCAGGACGAGGGGCTGCGCGGCAACCATCTGACGCTGCCCGAGGCCCCGCGCCGCCCGGCGGCCGTGCTGTCCACCGCGCCCGTCTCCAGCGACACGGCGCAGGTCCGTTCGGCTCTCGCCGCGATGCGCACGCCGTTCCACGAGACGATCTCCGGCGCTCCGGCCGTCGGTGAGTACGCCGACATGCAGTACTCGGCCAAGGGCGAGGCGTTCGGCGTCCTCAAGCGCGCGTACGGCTACCTGCGCGACGGCCGCTGGCATCTGGTCACCGGCTACAAGGTGGGCGACCTGGTCAGCGAGTGGGTCAGCCAGGTGCAGTTCGACCCGCAGCTGATCGGCTACGTCGAGGGCGCGCCGCCCGTACCGTCGGAGAACCTCACCCCGAACACGATCGATCCCGAGCGCGCGACGTACGACAGTGTCTCCTCGGTGAAGTTCACCGAGGCCGAGGAGGTCGTGCACTCGCTGTCGTCGGCCAAGGAGCGCAGCGTGGACGCCGCCTTCTCCTTCGCCCTGTCCAACGAGGTCGACGTCGACATGTGGATGATCACCGCCCCACTGGGGTTCGGCGTCGCCAAGTCGATGGCGAAGGCCAAGGTGTCCGCGGGCGTGCGCGGCAGCCTGGAGTTCTCCCACACCTGGGCCGACGAGACCGCGGTCTCGCAGGGTCAGAACACCACCCGCGCCATGCAGGTCGACCTCGCGGGCAGCTGGGAGGATCCCCTGAAGCCGCTCAACGCGGCACTGGGCCGGCGCTACGTCCCCGTCAACACCGGCTTCGCCGTCGTCCAGTCCCAGACGGCCGACGTGTTCGCGCTGCGCCTCGCGCACAGCGGCGCCCTGGTCGCCTACCGCATCCAGCCCAACCCCGACATCCCCAAGGACTGGAACGTCGTCCCGTTCCCCCTCAACCCGCGCTACACCAAGCAGGGCACCCTGGACGGTGCCGTCGGCTACGACGAACGCGGCAAGGTCCTCGACCCGGACTACGCAGGCGCCCGGGAGCACGGCGAGTACAGCTACTACAAGCCGCGCGAGGCATACGCGATCAAGCGCCGCATCCAGCGGGAACAGCAGCGCCTGCGGGGCTACTACGAGACCGTCTCCACCGAGCCCCACACCCCCGACGCCACCGCCGAACGGGCCGGCCGGGTGCTCGGCGGCGCGATCGGCGGCGATGCTTCACCAGCCCCGGCGCAGGACGCGGCCGGCGGCCGCACCGGTGAGGGCTTCTCCCGCCGCGACCTGATCAACACCTATGTGTGGACGGCCGACGGCGGCTTCTTCGCCGAGACCACCGAGACCGCCGACGCCGTCAGCGAGACGACCTCCGGCTCGTACTCGCTGTCCGGCTCGGTGGGCGCCTCCGTCGGCACGTCCTTCGACGTCATGGGCGTGGGGATCAGCGCCCAGCTCGACGCGTCGCTCGGGGGCGGCATGACCGCCACCCGGGCCCGCGGCAGGCAGGCCACCCGCTCCTTCGGGCTGGACGTCACCTGCGCGCCGTCGGGCAACCTCCAGAAGTACGACGCCGGTCGCAAGCCCGTCTACGACAGCGACGGCAACCCGGTCAACGCCCCCGGCAAGGTCGACGCCTACCGGTTCCTCAGCTTCTACCTCGGCGAGGACACCGAGCACTTCGACACCTTCTTCCACAAGGTCGTCGACCCGAAGTGGCTGGAGAGCACCGCCGACCCCAACGCCGCGGCCCTGCGCCAGGCCCGTCAGTCGGACCGCAAGCCGCCGTGCTGGCGGGTGATGCACCGCGTCACCTTCGTCAGCCGGCTCCTGCCGCCCGTACCGCCCGCCGGCGCCCCGCCGCTGGAGCGCACCATGCGGGAGCTCGACGTGGAGAGCAACTACGAACTCATCCGCCGTCTCGACCCGTACGTCAAGGCCGCGGCCACCGGTCGCGACGAGCTCGCCGAGGCCGTGCGCACCGCCCTGTCCGCGCACCTGCCCGAGCTGCTGCCGCACGCGGAGGAGGTGACCGGGTTCCTCGCGCAGTACTACGGCGTGGAGGGCTGACGCCCAAGTAACCGCGCGGTGCCGGGGCGGGGACTGTCACGCCCGCCCCGGCACCGGTCGGGCACGCGCGCTCACCCGGCAACAGGGGAACCGCACAGCAGCACCTTCCGGGACGGGCAGCGGCGGGACGGCGTGCGCTACCGCGTGTTCCGCGACGCGTTCCCCACCGGCCGGGAAGCGTCGGTCGCGGCGTCGAGCGGCGCGCCGGCCCAACGGTGCAGGGCGGCTTCGAGGCCGGCGACGGCGGCAGCGTCGGTGGTGTCGGAGACCCAGGCACCCAGGGGACGACGCTCGGCGTCGTAGGTGTCGAGCAGCCCTTCGGGTGCCCATCCGGCGACCACGGCGCCGAGCTGCCAACCGAGTTTCATCGGCATTCGCGCAGGAAGCACCCCACCGAGCCCTACGGAAGCGCACGCTGACGGTACGTCGATTGGCTGCTGCGCTCGGGGAAGAGGAATCCGCTGCCGTCGTCATCGAGGATCCCGCCCTCTTCGCAGTGCCACGCCCCACAAACCGACCTGCGCGGTGCGCAGCACGCACCTCCAACCCCTCACCGAACAGTCGTTCCCTATGCTGACGGCATGATCGATGTACCGCTTTCAGCGCTGGAAGTCGCAATGGTCCAGTCCGGCACCCGAGCCGTGGACACCCTGCGCGACACCGCCGCCTTCGCACAGGGACTGGACCGGCTGGACTACCACCGGATCTGGTACGCCGAGCACCACCACTCCCCCGCCATCGGCGCATTCCCGCCCGTCGTGTTGATCGCGCACGCCGCCGCATCGACCTCGACCATCCGGCTCGGTTCGGGCGGAGTACTGGCACCCAACCACGCACCCCTCACCCTCGCGGAACAGTTCGGCACACTGGCCGCCTTGCACCCGGACCGCATCGACCTGGGAGTGGGCCGCGGCCCCGGCACGTTCGACGATGCCACGGCACGGGCGCTGCGCCGCGGAGCCGGCCCGACGACGGATGCGGAGTACCACGACGACGTGGCCGCGATCCTGTCGTTCCTGGTCGACGAAGTCGCCCTCGGCCCGCTGCCGGAACCCTGGCTGCTGGCCTCCAGCACCGCGGGCGCGGCCCTCGCCGCGGAACTCGGCCTGCCGATCGCCGTCGCACACCACATCAGGCCGCAGAACACCCAGGCAGTGCTGGAACGCTACCGGGCCGATTTCACCCCGTCCCGGTGGTGCGCACAGCCCCGAGTGCTGCTGTGCGTGGAGACGGTGTGCGCCGAGACGGAGGAGGAGGCGGCGTGGCACATCGGGCCGATGAGCGTCGTCAAGGCAGGGCTCCTCAAGGGCATGAGCGAGATCCCCTTCCCCACTCCTGAGGAGGCGACCGCCCACCCCTTCACGGAACAGGAGCGACAGGCCCTGGCCGGCTTCCGCGCCCAGCAGGCCATCGGGACGCCCGAGAGCGTCGTGGGCCGGCTGGCCCAGCTGGCCGGTGAGACCGGAGCAGACGAACTCATGCTGACCACACCCGTCTACGACCTCCGCCACCGTCTCCGCTCCTTTGAGCTCATCAGGCAGCACTGCGAGCCCACGGCCACGCGGTAGCCCGGCCAAGTGTAGACAGCAGCTCGGCGCCCCTGGCGGACTCCGGCCCATGGTGGGTGCAGGCGTACGTGCTGCGCGACAGACAGCTGACCGTGGAACTGCTGGACCGTGCGCGGCAGGCCGGGGCCAAAGCCGTCGTCCTGACCGCGGACACCCCCGTCGTCGGGCAGAAATACCGCACCGGCCCGAGCGTATGGGAGACCGTCCCGCCGGAACACCTCCTGGCCAACGTCGACCAACAAGGAGTGGGAGAAGCGCAGTTGGAGAAGGCGGCCGACCTGACTCCGCAACGGCTGCTCACCGAGCTCACCGCGGAGCTGGCCCAAGCCATGGCCCTGGCAGGCACACCGGATATCCCCTCCCTCACCCGCGACCTCGTCTCCGGTTGAGCACCAACGTCCCGCCGCACGAACCTCGTGAAACATGGCCGGCCCCCCGGCACCCTTTGATTGTGAACCTACGGAAAGGGGTGGGGTGTTGGAGCTATCGAGCACCCCGCCCTTCCCCTTCCTCCATCCTCCTGCCCCGACCGTGGCCCCTGCCCCTGCCTGCCCCTGCCTCGGAGGCGTGCGTGGGCGTCTCCCGGCGGACGTCGACCGGTCGGCCGGACGACCAGCAGCAGAGGCCAGCGCGCCGGAAGCCGGACCGCTATCCGGATGCTTCCTGGTGGGGCCCGCGTGCTCGTTGGATGCCGGCGATGATGCTACGGGCCCAGGCAGCGGGCGACGGAGTGGTGAGCAGGGCGGCGAGGCCCGCGGTGTGTGCCTCGCGCTGGGCGGGAGTCATGTCCAGGGCCTGGCTCAGGGCGTCGACCAGGTCCTGTGGGCTGTGCGGGTCGGTGAGCAGGGCGGCTGCGCCGAAGTGTTCGGCGGCCCCGGCCTCTCGGGACAGGACGAGTGCGCCCGAACGTCCGGTGGCGGCCTTGGCGACGATGTACTCCTGCGCGGTGAGGTTCATACCGTCGGCGAGCGAGGTCACCCAGAACACGTCGGCCGCCAGGTAGTGGTCGACGACCTCGGGAAACGGCAGGGAGCAGGGGTGGTAGTCGATCGGGGACCAACCGCGCGCAGTGAAGCGGGCGTTAAGCGTGTCGATGGCGTCTTCGAGCTCGGCGCGGGTGGCGTCGTAGGCGTGGATGCCCGGCTCCGGCGGCGGGCAGATCAGGCGGAAGCGGAGTCGGCCGCGTAGATCGGGGCGCGCTTCGAGGAGCGTGGCGATGGCGCGGATCTTCTGGACCGGGGCCTTGGCGTAGTCGAGGCGTTCGACGGACAGGACCAGCAGGGTGTCGTCGTCGCAGGCGGGACGGGGCGAGCGGGAAAGGGCCAGGGTGGCGACGCCCTGGCGATCGATTCCCAGGGGGTGGACGCCGGTGCGCGGCGGGTGGGTGGCGTCGGCGAGGAGGTCCTGGAAGTGGCGAGCGGAGGAGGTGGTGTGGAAGCCGGCCCAGTCCAGTTGGGCGAGGGAGGAGCGCAGCTGTTCGGCGACCGGGAGCTGCCGGAAGACGTCCGGGTGGGGGAAGGGCGTGTGGTGGAACAGGCCGATGTGCAGGTCGGGCCGTTGGGACCGGAGGATGCCCGGGACCAGCCAGAGGTTGTAGTCGTGCAACCAGACCGTCCCTCCGTGTTCCGCGTGCGTACTGAGGTGGCGGGCGAAGTCCTCGTTGAACGCCTCGTAGTCGGCCCACTGGGACGTCGTGTGGCGGATGAGGTGCGGTTGGGACATCAGCGCGGGCCACAGCGTTTCCTTGCACGCGCCGTGGAAGTAACCCGCCCACCGTCGGGTCGGCACCGGCAGGAACGCCATGGGAAGGTGGGTGGGGGGTTCAGGTGCGCCGGTGGGGACACCGGACGGGTCGCCGGTGGGGACACTGGCCGATTCGTCGGCCGATTCGCCCGTTGGGATGCCGGCCGGGACGCCTGCTGGATCGTCCTGGACGAGGGCGGCGGCCCAGATCGCGGCGGAGGCGTGTGGGCTGCCGTCGGCGAGGGCGGAGGTCAGGGTCGGGAGGATTCCGTTGGGGCTCATGGGCCGGTGCCACTGGCCGCGGGTCCAGTGCAGCGGCGGGCGGTGATACCCGATGACCACCGGTGCAAAGTCCCGTACCCACCCGAGGCGTTCCAGGGCGGAGAGGATCGCGGCGGCGCCATGGAGCTCGGTCCGGTACACGCGGTCGGTCGTGGGTACTTGTGCGGACAGCCCCGGCTCGGCGTTGCCGACGACCACTCCGTGGGTGCCGAGGCCGAACATCGAGAGGTCGTTGAGGGAGTCTCCGGCCACCAGGATCCGGGTGGTGGGCCACTGGAGTTTGCGGGCCAGCTGGCGGACTGCCGGACCCTTGCCTGCCTGGGGCGGAAGGACGTCGAGGTAGCGACCGTCGGAGTATGTCCACGAGCAGCCCAACTCCTCGACGGCCGCCGTGAGATGTTGGGTGAGGTGTTGCGGGGGCAGGTAGTACGAGCAGCGGCCTTCCTGAGCCACGCCGTCTTGGTAGGTGAGCTGCGGGAACCGGCGGGCGAGGGCCGCGCGGACCCGGTCGTGGCCCGGCCAGCCCGCACGGAGCTGGGCTTCCAGGACGTCGACGTGGCTCATGTCGGTGGCATCGACGACGCTCGCCCCGACGTCCGCGATGATCCACCGGGGCGGCGGAACGAGCTGATCGCGGTGGAGCAGGGCCTGGACGGACGACAGTCCGCGGCCGGTCGCGAAGACGACCGTGATCTCCGGGTGACGCTCCAACGCCCGGCGTAATCGACGCCGGCCGTCCTCGTCGCCTCCCAGCAGGGTGCCGTCCAGGTCGGTCACCAACACCTTGACGTTGGTGTGCGCCGGCTGCACACCGGCGTCGGCACGGCTCGCTCTTTCGGCCATGGGCCCCTCTCGTCATCGATGTGCTCAATGTCGGTCGGCCGTCGGGCCCAGGGTCTGTCCGACCCTGGCCCATCGGACAGACCCTAGCCGCTAAGCATGCCCGGCAGGAGGGCCGGTTCGTCACCCCATCGCGGGCGACGGACGCCGTCTCGCCCCTGCCCACGCCGCCGCCCGCGGC
The DNA here is from genome assembly GCF_029011865.1 of Streptomyces yunnanensis. Lineage (NCBI taxonomy): Bacteria > Bacillati > Actinomycetota > Actinomycetes > Kitasatosporales > Streptomycetaceae > Streptomyces > Streptomyces yunnanensis. The sequence goes on along the minus strand of NZ_CP095749.1, from coordinate 9,403,514 downwards.
CCCTTCCCTGCAACGCGGGAAAGCGCCAGGGCTGCCCGGTGGGACCCGCCGACCTGAGGTGGCCGCCGTCGCTCGGGAGAGGCAGGGGTGGGTCCTCGACTGCGCCCGACTCGCGTGATCGACCACGGACGGCAAACCACCGCCCAATCTGTTGCGCCGGCGCCGACGTTGCCCGGTGCGGGCGCCGACGCCTGCGCCGTTTGCCTCACCCGGCAGTCGTACGCCCCCCGAACAGGCTTGTCGCACCGGGACACGGCAAGTTGAGTGGTCCATACACCATCACTGGCCTCGTCGGGCGTTCCCAAGGGCGCGCCTTCCCTACAGTCACGCTGTCGCGACGGAATCGCCTTCCGCCGCCACCAGGCACCGGACCCCGTGGAAGCGCACCGCCCGCCCATCTCAGTCGGCGGGCCGGCTTCATCTGCTCACCCCAAGCCCGCGGGGCCCATGCACTGTCGTCGGCCGACAGCGCAGTCCCGACCGCCTCGCTCGGGTGCTCCCCGTCCGGAAGAAGCAACACCATGCCGCAGGACACCGTGTTCGTCCTCCCGTTTTCGCCGCGCGTCAGCCCCGACGTCGAAGCGGCACGGCACCGCAGCCTTGCCTGGTGCCGCCGCCAGAACCTGGTGACCCACCCCGTCGACGAGCGGCGCTTCCTCCGCTGGGACATCGCCGGGCTGATGGCCACCTGGTGCCCCGGGGCGAGTCGGGACCAGCTGGACCTGACGGTGGACGCAGTCGTGGTGGCCACCTTCCTGGACGATCACATCGACAGCCCCCTGGCCGATCAGCCGGACCAAGTCGACGTCGTCTGCCGCGACTTCACCGCTGTCATCGCCTCCGAAGGCTCCTCCCCGCCGCACGCCGGTCCGCTGGTCACGGCGTTCGCGGAGGTGTGGCGCCGCCTGGCCCACGGCGCCACACCAGGTTGGCTGGAGCGCACCGGGCAGCACTGGCAGTGGTATCTCGACGCCTACCCGCAGGAGGCCGACAACCGTGCGCACCGCCGCATCCCGACCCGGGCCGAGCACTTCGCCCTGCGCCGCAGGTCGGGCTTTGTCTACGCCATGTTGGACCTCAGTCAGAAGGCATACGGCTTCGAACTCCCCCACCGCCTCTACGCCCATCCTGTGGTGCGCCGAATGCTGGACATCACCGCGGACGTCGTGGACACCCTCAACGACGTGCACTCCCTGGAGAAGGAGGAGTCCCGCGGCGATCTCCACAACCTGGCGCTCGTCATCGAGCACGAACAGGGCTGTGACCGCCGCACCAGCATCCGGGAGATCCAACGGATGATCACGTCCTGGTGCGAGGAGTTCCGCACCCTGGAGCGCCGACTGACCGCCCCCGGGGCGGGGCAGGACGCCGACGTCGCAAGCCGGATGGCCGATGCGATGCGCTCCGCCATGAGCGGCTACCTGCACTGGAGCCGGACCTGCGCACGGTACTCGCGGCTGGTTCCCCCGGGCGAGTCGGCCCTCGCCACCGATCTCCTCAAGGAGCACTGACCATGGTCCGGCTCATGACGCTCCGACCGCACCTGCCACGACGACGGGCCCTGGTGGTCGGAGCAGGCATCGCCGGCCTGCTCACCGCACGCGTGCTGGCCGACACGTTCGCCGAGGTGGAGATTCTCGAACAGGACGTGCTCCCCACGACGCCCCTCCAGCGCCCCGGCGTAACGCAGGGCCACCACGTGCACGGACTGACCGCACGCGGGGCGGCCACCCCGCACCCCATAACGACGCAAGTCACGAACCAGCACCAACGAAGGACTGCGCGTCAAGTCCGCAAGCTCCGACCGGAGTCCGACAGCCGCCTCACCAAGGACGATCGCGCCGAGAATGAGCTCCAGCATCAGGCGGTCGTACGCGTCGCCCATGCTCCGATAACGCCGGGGATCGGACTCCGCCACGGCCAACGCGATCCTCCTCCCGCCTCCAGACACGGAGGCAAAGGACCATGTCCTCGAACGTGCCGGCCACCACCACCGCCGCCGCTCCGTCGATCCACCGCCGGGCGCTGATCACCTGGCTGGCCGCCTACCCCACCATCACGCTCGCCCTCGGGCTGCTCGGCCCGCTCACCGCCCACCTGCCGCTGCTGCTGCGGACGCTGACCCTGACCCTGACCCTGACCCTGACCCTGACCCTGACCGCGATCGTCGTCCCCATAGCCGCCTATGCCCTCATCCCCGCACTGATGAAGGCCAACGCGCCTCTCACCCGGCGCCACACCCGCCAACCCGGCCGCCAACCACTATCCGATCGGGCCGCCCACCACCCGCCCGATCGGTCGCGTTTCCTCCCGGTCGACGAGGTCCTCGGGCACGCCATGCCTGTCCGCCCTCGCACTCGGCGTCGACGAGAATTTCTTCAAGGGCAAGTTCGACCACCACGGCTCGTCCGTCGCCGCCAACTCTCTCCCCCCCCCGCAGGTCGATCCCCACTCCCCAGCCAACTGCGCCGCGGCGCGCACACCGACTTCGGTAGCCTGGCCATCCTCTACCCAGAAGACGACCGCGGCGGCCTCCAAGTCCGCCAGGGGAAGGACGACTGGCGTGACGTCCCCGTCATCCCCGGCAGCTTCGTCGTCAACATCGGCGACCTCATGGCCCTCTGGACCGGCGGACGCCGGGTCTCCACCATGCGCCGCGTCATCAACCCCGAAGGCGGCGACACCTCCTCCCGAGTCACCATCCCCTTTCTTCTGCCCGCCCCACCACAACGCCACGATCGAGCCACTGCGGCCGTGCACGGAATCGCTCGCCGGCAGCACACAGTTCGGCATCAGCGTGATTGCCGGTCATGGGATGTCACGCCAGCTCCAGAAGCCGCTCTCCGGCACGACATAGCGAACGGGAGGCGTCCCGTCCCCTTGCTGGTCCCTGCTGGTTCGCCGCCGATGCGCTTCGCCGAGAAGCACGTCGGCCGGCGGATCGGCCAAGGCCCGTCAGAGCAGCCCGCATCCGGTCCGAGTCCGATCGATCGAGGGCTTCCAGCCTCGCAACGCAACGTGATCGACGACAGAGGGCGGCGACGACGGATAGCGGCCACAAGAGCGGGTGGTTGCGCCTGGTCGCATCGTCGATAATGCCCAGACGCTGCATGAACGTCGAGGATCGCAAGTCAGCCCGAAGACGCAACTTCCCTATCAAAATGCGCCATTTCATTAACTTGCGGGAACCCTGTGCTGCAGCATCGACTCCTCACCCGTAGAGACGCACACCCGTGCGTCCGGCACGAAGTGGGGGCAATATGACACGTAAGGCGCAACGGTCCGTGAGAGCGCGGAAGGCGACCGCCGGCTCCGCAGCGGCGGTGGTCGGCGGACTGGCCCTGCTGATCGCGGCCGCGGCACCTGGGCAAGCGGCCACCGCGGCGGCGCCTGCGGGGGCACGGTCCGCGCCGAGCTGCGGTGCCGCCGCAACGGCGCCCATGGCTGCGGCAACGCGGACGAACGCCGCAGTGGGGGCGGAGACGGCTCCAGGCACGGGCCCGACCGGCAGTCCGGCCCCGGCCGTCACCGGAGATGCGGCCCAGCAGCTCGCCTACAACCTCGCTCCGGAGGCGCCGATCGGCCTCTGGGCGTCCTCGAACCTCACCCTGCGCACCCCGGTCTCCAAGGGCACTGTCCGTCTGGACGTCACCACGCAAGGCTTCATCGCGGCTTCTCTTCTGATGCAGCGTTATGACGAGAAGAGCCACCGCTGGGTCGATCTGGACGTCCAACCCACCGGCACCGAACAGCCGGACAAGGGGGCGTTCTCGTTCCCCCTCTCGGTGGCAGCAAGCCCCGACCACCCCGCCACGGTGGCTCTCCGGGTCCAGGCCATCGACCGTCCCGGCCGTCTGGCCGTGACCGCTTCGGTCAACGACGGCCACGGCCACACCTACCGCGCCCCGACGCGCAACACCGTCGTCGACCGGCCCACCACCACGGTCACGGGCTGGCCGCGCGGTGCCAGCCTGGTGCGTGGCGGTGCGGCGAAGGAGTTCGAGCTCACGGTCAAGAACACCACCAAGCGAGCCTACCCGGCACTCAACGCCGAGTACTTCGCCTACGGTCAGAGCGACGGCCGCGCCCTGACCCCCAAGGACCTGGTGCTGCAGCAGTACGTGCCCGGCCAGGGGTGGCAGCGCGTCTCGCTGGTGCCCGGCGGCTGCGACCCAGGCATGGGCGCCGAGCTGATCCCGACCGCGAAGAAGCCGCTGGCACCCGGCGCCACCGCCGTGTACCGGATGCGTGTGGCCGTCGCGGGAGACGCTCCCCTGGTCAACGTGGAAGCGGGTGTGTCGGTGGGTGCCGGCAACACGTCGTTCTACTACCAGAACCTGCCGTTCAAGATTCGCGCCAAGTAGCACCTGACGAGCACCTCGCTCACCCACGGGGAGTCGAAGGAAAGAGAGGCCCGGCGCCTCTTCGCCTCCGACTCCCCGTCGGCGTGTGTGGCAGACATCAGATGCGTACCCACCAATGTCCGTGGAAGGGCCCGCAGCCGACGAGGACCACTGGAGTGTCACCAAGCTGACCAACGACCCGCGGAATTCGGATAGTTCGGTCAGCGGCAGCTCCCGCACTCGCATCTGCCTCTCTCTCCCCCCCCCCCGGGCCTTTCACGACGATTCCATCGAGCCTTTCTACCGTCCTTCCTGACGTCTTCGCGGTGCGCAATGCCTGAGACGCGCGCTCTGCCTTCGGGCTGCCTGGCCGGCAGCCGAGCAGTGGCGCCGGCTCACCGCGGACACGTGCCAATCCGGCTGAGACAGAGAGGCAAGTCATGACATTCCGGAAGGTGCGGAATCCCCTCGTCAAGGGCATGGTGGTTGCAGCCCTGGCAGTACCGTCCCTGATGCTGGCCGCAGGCCCGGCATCGGCCACAACCGACGACATCGTCACGGTCGCGAACGCGAATCTCGACCATCATGCCTGTGACGCGAACAGCACCGGCGCACAGGGGTACAACTCCAGCTGCACCGGCGCAGGAGGCTCGCCGGAGAACTGGTGCGCCGACTTCGCGTCCTGGGTCTGGGCGCAGGCGGGCTTCAACGTCAACGGACTGACGCCGGCAGCCGGCAGCTTCGGACAGTACGGTGCAGGACTGCACCCGGATCCCCATGTCGGTGACGCAGTCGTCTTCAACTACAACGGCAACGGGTACGCCGATCACGTTGCCATCGTCACGGCGGTCAACCCCGACGGGACCATCGAGAGCATAGGCGGCAACGAGGTCACCAACGACCCTGCGTCCTCCTCCGTCCACCACGACGGCCCATACAGCGGTGCGGTGGGCGACAGCTCGTACTGGAACATGGCGATCAGCGGCTACGTGTCTCCGGCCAACTAGCCCCCGACAACTCGTGACGGTTCGCCAGTCCGCCCGGCGAACCGTTGCGGTGTGTGGCGCCGACCGGCCGTTTCAGAACGACTGCGGTGTGCGGCTTGGCCTACGCGACACCCGCAGTTCCGTGAGGTAGCGCTTGGTGACCCGGCCTCCGTACCGCGCGTCGATCAGTGCGGCGATGCACCCCAGCAGCCCTTCCCTCGCCGCTGGAGGCAGCGCTCGGTGGCCCGAGTAGGTCCGCAGCACCTCCAGATATTCCCCCGTGGTGTACGTCAGATCCCACGCGTATCGCCGGGAGACGGCCGGTCCGAACCGGCCACTGTCTGCGACCTCGTCCGTGTAGTCAGAGGTGTCGACGTCGTCTGCTGCCGGAAGCCGCAGTCCCGGAGGGGTGGCCGGGTCGAAGCGCTCGTAGCAGTCCTGGACCTCGACGAAGAACTCCTCGCTGCCGCCCGCCACATGGTGTGTGGCGATGACCGCGAGGGCGCCGCCAGGCCGCAACGCATCGGCGGCCTTGGCCAGCCGCACCGCCGGGCCATCTGCGCGTTGGCCCGGCCCGCCCTGGTCTGCAACAACTGACCGGGCCACCGCATCCTCCTGATCTTCCAGTCGGTGTTCCACCGCGGTCGCAAGGGTGAGAGGAACGGTTCCAGAGCGAAGAACCTCGTGGGCGGGGCGCTGGCCCCGAGTCGTAAGAGACCGGTTTAGAAGCTCTCCCTACGGTTGGCCACAGACATCGCATAGCCAGTCCTGGCCGCCGTCCTCCCCGCCCTGTATGGAGCTGCTCGTGACACCTTCCGACAACCCCGCGCCTGCTCGGTTGCGTACGCTGCGCCGTCGGCTGCCCCTGCCGGTGGGGCAGCCGCAGCCTGGTGCACCGCTCCGCGCCCGGCAGAAGCGCGGCCTACTCACCACCTCGGCGCTGATCGCAATGGGCGCGATGGCCTTGTCCGGGTGCGGCGGGAGCGGCGGGGCGGGCGGCGACGAAGGGGCCAAGGACACGTCCGGCATCAAGTTCAAGGTCTCGGCGCAGGACGGCGCCGTCGACGCCGGTCTCAGCACCGGTGTGAGAGTCAGTGGCGGCAGGCTGACCGACGTGCGGCTGGTCCAGGTGGACAACGGCGCCACAGTCAAGGGAGCGATAGCCGCCGACGGCACCTCCTGGAAGCCGTCGGCCCAGCTGGCGCGCGGCACCAAGTACAAGCTGGTCGCCAACGCCAAGGACGACAAAGGCCGGACGGCCACCGAGAACGCCACGTTCACCACGGTCTCCGCCAAGCACAGCTTCACCGCCTCCTACACCCCCGACGACGGCAAGACCGTCGGCGTCGGCATGCCGGTGTCCTTCAACTTCGACAAGTCGATCGCCGACAGGAAGAACGTCCAGTCCCACATCACGGTGACCTCCAGCAGCGGCCAGCAGGTCGTCGGGCACTGGTTCGGTGCTCAGCGCCTGGACTTCCGTCCCCAGGAGTACTGGAAGGCCGGCTCCAAGGTCACGATGAAGATCGACCTGGAGGGTGTGAAGGGCGGCGGCAACCTCACCGGCGTGCAGTCCAGGACGGTGACCTTCACCATCGGCCGGTCCCAAGTCTCCACCGTCGACATGCACACCCAGACCATGACGGTGGTTCGGGACGGCAAGGCGATCAAGTCCGTGCCGATCTCCGGTGGCAGCCCGAAGAACCCGACCTACAACGGTCAGATGGTGATCTCGGAGAAGCTCGCGCAGACCCGGATGGACGGCTCGACCGTCGGCTTCAGCAACCCTGGGGACTCCTACGACATTCCGGATGTGCCGCACGCGATGCGGCTGTCGGCCTCGGGCACCTTCCTGCACGGCAACTACTGGGGAAATCCGTCGGTCTTCGGTCGTACCGGCACCAGCCACGGTTGCGTCGGCTTGCGGGACAACAAGGGCGGCGGGGGTGAGACCCCGGGCAAGTGGTTCTTCGACCAGTCACTCGTCGGCGACGTTGTCGTCGTCAAGAACTCGCCCGAGCAGACCGTCAAACCGGAGAACGGCCTCAACGGATGGAACCTGTCCTGGTCCGACTGGCAGGCCGGCAGCGCACTGTGACCGGTGTCCACCCCCTATGTTCTGCAGGTCGGTCCTCCTCCGTTCCGCAGGTCGGTCCTACTTCCCGGCCGTGCCGGGTTTCCGGCTGATGGACTCCTGATAGATGTCCGCGTAGGTGCGGGAGTCCTTGACCAGGTCGTCGCAGAAGGCAGCGACATCGTTGCCGATGAGTTCCAGGACCCCCTTGTCAGCCGCGACGCCCTCCTCGAAGAAGTCGACAATCCCTGAGAGTAGGGGCCCGTCGGGCAAGTCGACCGGTCCGACCTTGAAGAAGTACTTCTGAATCTCCTTGTAGGCGATTTGATAATCCGGCGGGAGCGCCTTGACCCGCGCCATGTGCGCTCGCCACTGCTTCTTGCCCTCAAGGATTTCTTGGATGCCCACGTCAGCCTCCTAGCTGGCCCAGTTTCCTTGCGACGTTCCGGTTCAACTGCTCGCGCCACCGGTCGCGATAGCTGCGAGCCCCTTCTCCGCCGGCCAGCGCCGCACAGAAGCCCTGGACGTCGTCGCCCAGCACCTCTTGAATGCTCTGCCCATCCGCCGCTGTTTCCTCGAGCAGCCCCAGGGCGCCGTCGAGAATCGGCATCAGGTTGCGACCGGTGAAGTCCGAGTAGGGGGAGAGGTGAACCTTGATCTGTCCCCACGCCGCCCGGTGGTCGGGCGGCAACGCCTCGGCCCGGGCCTCAAACGCCTTCCATTCTCTGGTGAGGTCGCTGCCGGTAATGGTCTCCCAGAAATTCATTTCCCGCCCTCCTTGAGCTTGTCGATTCGTGAGGAGAGGTACTCCCACTTCGCCCAGAACCTCCCGAGTTCTTCGCGCCCCGCATCGTTGAGCGCATAGAACTTGCGCGGCGGACCCACCCCGGATGGTCGTTTCGTCACCTGAACGAGCCCGTTCTTCTCCAGCCGCAGCAAGATGGTGTAGACCGTCCCCTCGACGACGTCGGCGAAGCCGAGTTCATTCAGCCGACGCGTGATGGCGTATCCGTAGGTCTCCTCGCTGTCGATGATGTGAAGCACGCAGCCCTCAAGCGTGCCCTTCAACATCTCCGTCAGGTCGTCTATCGCGGGCCTCCTCTTCGAACCGCCCAGTACTGCGCAGCACCGAGTACCGCTATACGGTATCACGGAGTAGCCCGCCGAGGAGTTCTTCTCACGCCACGCTCCCTCGACCTGTTGCCGCCCCGCCTGGCCGACATCGTCACCCGCTGCCTGGATCACGATCCCGCGAGCCGCCCGAAGCCCGCTGAGGTCATCGCCCGGCTCGCCGACCACCACCACCCGTCTGGCGAGGACCGGCTGCCACCGCTCGTGCCCACGCTGATCGATCTGCACAAACACCGCACGACGCAACAAGTTGACTATCCATCAGGATCAGCCAGAGTCAGCCCGACCCGGCCTTCAACACTGGCCCTCGCCGGAGATGCCGGAGGAAAGGCGAGGAGGCTTCTCGTCGCAGGGCAAGTCGAGCGCTCTCATCGATGTTCGTTCGGCGTCAGGGACGGCCGACGCCATCGGTGACGCCGAAGGGCAATGCTCCGCTGTGGCGGGTCACTTCGGGCGGGGCACGGTGAAGTACTTGTACGCGGAGGAGCCGTAGCCACCGACGCTGAAGGTCATGACGGTGCCGTACCGGGCCCGCGCGGTCGCCACGGCCATCGGGGTCATCGGGTCCTCCGGAGTGATCGAGCAACGCCGGTAGATCCCGCCGGAGCCGGCCGGTGGGCATGGGGCGGGCTCCTCGACGCGGTTCGGCAGCGGTGCATCCGGCCGGTCCCAGTCGATCCGGAGGCCGGGGGCTTCGAGGGTCGGCGCGGGCATCGGCCCGCCCTCCGGGTAGCGACCGCGATGACGGTGGTAGTCCAGCGCATAGTTCACGGTGCCGACCGCGTATGGCGCGTCCCGCCGCTCGCCGTCCTGCGGCCCCCAGTTCGCGATCCCGGCGGCGCGGATCCGAGGCAACACGTCGGTGATGTCCCCCGGACACCGAAGTAGGCGACGGCCCCCATGTCACACGTGAGGGCATACGGCGACGGGTTGTTCTCGAAGATCGAGCCGTTGTAGGGCCTGGCGCAGCAGTCGGTGAAGCGCGTGAACACGTGCTCCAGACCCTCGACGGCGGTGAGGCGCTCAATCAGGGCGCGTATCTTCCGCTCCTCCTCCGCCCGGCGGGATTGCGCTGCGGGCGCCGTGGCCTGCGCCCGCAGCTTCCTCTTCGACGGCCGGCGGGAACACACTGTCGTCAGCCCCACCAGCGCGAACGCCAGCAGCAGTCCGCTCGCCTGAGTCCACCGGCGGCGGACTCGGCGCCACCAGGCCACCACGGTCTCCTTCATCCCAGAACCTCCGCCCCTACCTTTCGGGTCGGCAGGGCCACACGCATGAGTACGCGTACTCAGCTTTCACCGCTGGCGTCGCTGGCGTCGCTGACGTCGCGGTCACCGCCTGCTGTTGGTGGATCCTCGCCGCGTCCCGGGCGGAACGCGCCCGCCGCTACGGACGCCGAGGTCATCACCCCAGAGGGGACCTCGGTGCTAGACGGGATCTGACGGCGGGTTCTGCCCCTTGGCCTCCGGGGCCGGCTGCTGTGCGAGTGCGGTCCAGGAGCGCAGAAGCAGGTCGAAGGCGTCCACGACGACGTCGCCCGGGATGCCGTCGGGGGTCAGCAGGCGCTGGATGAGCAGGCCGTCCTCCAGGGCGTGGACGATCAGGGCGAGGAACGCGGGGTCCGCGGGCGCTTGGACGCCGTGGGAGGCGAACGCCTGCTCCAGACCGGTGGCGTGGGCGTTGCGGGCGAGCAGTTCGCGTTCGGCCAGCAGCGGACGCAGCTCGTCGTTCCGCAGGGCGTGCAGGACGAGTTCCATGCGCAGGGCGAGCCATTGGGGCAGGTGCTCGGCGCGGTCGCGGTTCCAGGCCCGGAGCCTGTCGAGGGCGTCGGTGAGGGAGGTGGCGTCCTCGGTGAGAGCGCGTACTTCCTCGACTTCGTGGTGTGTGCGGTTCTGGAGCAGTTCGGCGACGAGGGCGTTCTTGTCCTCGAAGTTCCCGTAGAAGGCGCCGCGGGTGTAGCCGGCGCGCTCGGCGATCTGCTCGACGGAGGTGCCGTTGACACCGCGTTCGGTGAACAGCTCGGCGGCGGCGGCCACCAGGCGGCCGCGGGTCTGCTGCCGGCTCTCTTCGCGGGTCAGGCGCTTGCGTTGGGGTGTCACGCAGGCATCTTACGACGCCCCGGGGTTGCGATATTCAATTCCGTATCCAGATACAGATCTGTATCTTTGCTGCTCGAAACGAAGGGAGGCCCGATGGGGGCGAACGAACTGTGGTCGCTGGGGGCGTCGGAACTGGCGAAGCTGGTGGCGTCCGGAGAGGTGTCCGCGACGGAGGCCGTGGCGGCACATCTGGAGCGGATCGCCACGGTGAACCCGCAGGTGAACGCGGTGACCCGACTGCTGGCGGAAAGTGCCCGACAGGCGGCGCTGGAGACCGACCGGCGGCGGGCCGCCGGTGAGCAGCTCGGCCCGTTGGCCGGAGTGCCGTTCACGGTGAAGGAGAACATCCACGTCGCCGGATCGGCGACCACACACGGCGTGCCGTACTTCCGCGACTGGGTCGCGCAGGCGGACGCGCCCCCGGTGCGACGGCTGCGCGCGGCCGGGGCGATTCCGATCGGACGCACCAACATGCCCGACCTGGCGCTTGCGGGACTGCACACGGTCAGCCAACTGTTCGGGGACACCGTCAACCCGTGGGACCCGCAACGCACTCCCGGCGGCACCAGCGGCGGCGACGCGGTCGCGGTGGCGACCGGCATGGCGGCGCTGGGCCTGGGCAACGACTCCGGCGGGTCGGTGCGCAACCCGGCGACGTTCAACGGTGTCGCGGGGCTCAAACCGAGCTACGGGCGGTTCCCGGCCGACCACCGGATGAGCGACCAGGAGCCGGTCCTGGGCCACCAACTCTTCCCCGTGGACGGGCCGCTGGCCCGGACCGTGGCGGACCTGCGGGCGGCCTACGAGGTGCTCGCCGGGACGGACCCGCAGGACCCGCGGGCCGTTCCGGCCCCGCTGTACGGGCCGCGGCCCAACGCACCGGTGCGGGTCGGCGTGGTGACCGACCCCGGCGGCCGGGGTGACGTCCACCCGGACGTGCGCGCGGCGATCGAGGCGGCGGCAGCAGCCCTGGAAGACGCCGGCCACCCCGTCGAGGAGGTGGAGGTGCCGCGGCTGCAGGACGCCCTCGACGGCTACGACACGCTGCTGCGGGCCGAGTTCTCCCTGGCCTGGCCCATGCTCAGGCGGCTGCTCACCGACGACAGCGCCCGCCACATCGAGCTGGACGCCCAACGCCACCCGGCCGTCGGGCTGGAGGAGTACCTCCGGCAGACCGGCGTGCGCCTCGGCGTCCAGCGTGCCTGGGCCCACCTCTTCGAGCGCTGCCCCCTGCTGATCGGGCCGGTGTCCACACAGCCGATTCCGGAGCCGGTGGTGCCCCGGACGCTGGAGGAGCGCGATGCGACCTTCGCGCCGATGCGGTTGGTGACCGCGTCGACGTATGTGGGGGTGCCGGCCGTGGCCGTACCCACCGGGGTCGCGTCCGGGCTGCCGCAGGGCGTCCAGATCATGGCAGGGATGTATCGCGAGGACCTCTGTCTGGACGCAGCTCAGCGGATCGAGGAGCGCCTCGGCGTCCTCACCCCGCTCGATCCGCGCGGGCACCGAGTCCCCTGAGGCGCCTACGCTGAGGCGCCTCCACCGCCGGGCCACCCGGCCTCCCGCCCAGGTGGCCCGGCGGTGGAGTGCCGTGCCGGGACGGCCGCCACGGCCGCATCCCTTACCGCTGCCGGTCGCCGGGCCATGGCATCGTGGACGCCATGTGCGGTCGATTCGTAGCCACCCGCAGCCCTCAGGACCTGGTCGGCCTGTTCCAGGTCACCCAGTGGGATCCTTCGGACCTCGTCGCGCCGAGTTGGAACGTCGCACCGACCGACGACGTATGGACCGTGCTGGAACGCCTGGACCGCGGCACGGGAGCGGTGGAACGGCAGTTGCGTGCGCTGCGCTGGGGTCTGGTGCCGTCATGGGCGAAGAGCCTGGGCGTGGGCGCGAAGATGATCAATGCGCGGGTGGAGACGGTGCATGAGAAGCCCGCCTACCGCCGGGCGTTCGCCAAGCGACGTTGTCTGCTGCCCGCCGACGGCTTCTACGAGTGGCAGGCGCTCCCGGCCGGCGGGGGAGCTACGGCGAAGCCCCGGAAGCAGCCGTACTTCATCACCCCCGAGGACGGGCAAGTGATGGCACTGGCGGGCCTGTACGAGTTCTGGCGCGATCCCGGTGTGGCATCGGACGACGATCCGGCGGCGTGGCGGACCACCTGCACCATCATCACCACCGAGGCCACCGACGCAGCGGGCCGCATCCATCCCCGCATGCCGTTGGCGATCGCGCCGGATCACTACGACGAGTGGCTGGACCCCGCACACCACGACAATGACGAACTCCTGGCGTTGCTGACCACGCCCGCGCACGGAGACCTCGACGCCCGGGCCGTCAACACCGCGGTCAACAACGTCCGCAACAACGGCCCCCACCTGCTCGACCCCCCGCTCCCCCAGGACTGACCAGGTCACGTCGCCGCTGCCGCACGGTGGTGCAGCCCTTCACTCCACTTCGGGCACCTTCCCGATCCCCTGTTCCCCGCCCGGGATCGACGGGGCCGTAAAGGGCCCGTAGCGGGGCCGCGGCGGCTTCACCGCGGCCCCCCGTTCAGCTACTCGGAGTCGACATCGCCCCGCTCGGCACGGTGGGTGCCCGTGCCTTCCCTTTGCTGGTTGTCGTCCGGCTCGTCTTCCTGCATTCCGCTGTGCCGTCCACAACTCATCGCACGATCCCCATGCGACGTAGCGGATGGTCGACCGGCATCTCGTACTCGCCCTCGAACCGCCTCATGACATTGCCACAGCAGAGCCACCACACGCCGGCGGGCACATTCCCCGACGCCTGGTTGAGTTGCATCGGCTGCTCGCAGGTGGGACAGGCAGGAGTCATCATTGCCCCCTCGGGTCTGTGTCGTTCAGGACGGCATGCGCGTTCTCGGATCGGGTATCGCATGGCGACGGCCGCCCCTCGTCGCGGCCCGTTTCACCTTGCGCGGTTTTCGCTGGCCGCACACCGAACAGCGCCCCTCGACCACTCCGATGAGCTGCGCCTGCGCACCGTACTGAAACCGGTCACTGACCACACCGGTGCAGCCGTCGGTGCTGCACGGCGCACAGCCCACCAACTCGGCGAGCGGGGCGTGCCCGACCGCGACGCTCCGCTTACAGTCCAGGCACGGCAACGGATAGAGACCGTCGGGTGGGCTCTTGATGTAGGGCACAGCGTCCGCACTGCTGCACAAAGGGCAGATCCAGGCCATCCTTAACCTCCCCTACAAGGCGCCCTCCAGTGCACAACGAGTAGGCCGACCCTGAGGTCACGGTGGTTCAGGGGGTGGCGAGAGCGTTCACCAGACACTCCGCGACGCATCCCGCCGAGTTCCCTGGCGCCGCCCGCGCCATCCGTACCGGCGTCCCCCGTCGCCATTTCCCACGGCCGCACAACCTTGACGTGCGGCCCCCCGGGGACGTTGCATGCGGTGTACCCCGCTTCTCATCGAGATGGAGGACCACCATGACCGCTGCCACGCGTGAGGTGTTCGAGCGCTACCACGCCTGTTGGGAGGCCCGCGATCCCGACCGCATCGCCGAACTCCACACTGCTGACTCGGTGTTCCATCTGCACTCGGGGCAGGCCCCGGTGCGAGGGCGGGCCGCCGTCCGCGAGGCGGTGGCCGGAATGTTCGCGCTCGTCCCGGACTTGGCCTTCACATTCGTCTCGCTGCGCACCGGTGAGGACTTCTGGGTCGTCCAGTGGAAGCTGACCGGGACGTCGGTGTCCGGTGCCGCGGTCGACGTCGATCTCGCGGACTTCGTTGTGGTCGAGAACGGCGCGGTGAAGGAGAAGCACTCCTACGTGGACGGGATGGCGATGCAGGCCGCAGTGGCGTCCCCCGAGGCGGCGGGAGCGGAAACGCACTGAGGACGAGCCACAGTCAACGGGGCCCACAGTCAACGGGGTGGCTCCGGGTAGGCGAGCATGCCCACGACGGCGGTCACTGTCGCAACCACACGTCGTGGGCATGCGGCGCGGACGAGTCCCGCACGCGCGCGTACGTCACCGTTCTCGGCAATCGGCGCACCACGAGCCGGGTGCTCTTGTCCGCGGAGACGGCCTGGCGGGGCGGCGGGCATCGACGTGCTGGCGGGCACGGTGGGCGATCTGGCGAACGGCCGCGGGACTCTTGTCGACGGCGGCGGCGATCTCGTCGTACCCGACATCGAAGACCTCTATGAACGCCCCGGTCGCCCGGCCGGTGGCGTCGTTGCCGACCGTGCTGGCTTCGTTCATCTGCGGGACCCCCGAAGGAAGCGGACAACCCATGTCTGTGCTGGCACGGGTCGAAGAACTCCCTACACGATGAATCATCCCGGGAGTCAGGGCTGTTGCGCGTCCCTGAGCGCGAGGCGGCCTGCCGGCGCAGTGGCGATGCGGCGTGGATCATGCCGGTGCCCGCGCACCGGGACAGGGACGACGGCATGGCAAGCTACGTGTCACCACCGCCCCTTTGCAGCCCTGTTGTCACTGCGGCCGGCACACCGCAGATCGTCTGCCTCCGTAGATCGTCCGTCTTGGCAGATCGCCCGTCTTCGCTTGGGGGAGACCATGTCCGCATCCATCCGCATGCCCGCCGATCCCCTGTCGAGCTGCCGGGCCATCGAGAACCTGATCGCACGTTATGCCGAGCTCGTGGACGACGGCGACTTCGCAGGTCTCGGCGTCCTTCTCACCGCCGCCACCTTCACAGGCAGCGGCGAGGCGGTGAGCGGGCGGGACGCGATCGAGAAGATGTTCCGGGACACTCTGATCGTGTACGCAGACGGCACGCCGCGCACCCAACATGTCATCAGCAACGTCGCCATCGAGGTCGACGAACAGGCGGGCACGGCGGTCTCGCGTTCGTACGTCACCGTGTTGCAGGCGCTGCCCGACCTGCCGCTGCAACCCATCGCCGGCGGTCGGTACCACGACCGCTTCGAGCGCGGTGCCGGGCGGTGGCGCTTCGTGGAGCGACAGGTCCGCATCAACCTGGTCGGCGACGTGAGCCGCCATCTGCGCCAGGCTTCCGCACAGCAGTAGTCTCTCCACAACGGGCGCGCATGTTCGATGGCGGGAACGGGCGGTCGAGTGGGCTGCTGGTGAGCGGGGCGCGCCATCACTGTGCGCGTACATGCCGCCGACCTCGTCGGGTTCTCGTATCGCGCCTGGTCAGGCGTGTTGCGTCGGGGCGGGATCAGCTCCGCGCGCTGCGCTGCCGGGCCTTGCGGCCTTTCGCCGGATGCATCCTTACGTTGTAGGCGGGTTGATTCCGGTCACTCGTAGGATCGGGAGACCCAGGGATGCCGGGTGTGGCTTGATGTCTCCAGCCCTGTGGTGGCTTGAAAGGATTGGCCGCCCGACACCCCGCGACGACTCGACCACTCATTGGGATGCGCGCGACAAGATCGCTTGGTAAGGACACGCTGGCGAGGTCGTCTGCTGGGCCATGAACTGGAACGACTTCGGAGGTGGCCGTGCCCGAACTGTGGGCCGGTACGGATGCGGGCAAAGCCCAGCACCACTGCACGGTGATCGACGCGGACGGCAAGCGCCGGCTGTCGCGGCGGGTGGACAACGACGAGGCCACGTTGCTTCAACTGATCGCCGACGTAGTGGAGTTGAGTGAGGGTGGCCCGGTGACCTGGGCGATCGACCTCAACGCCGGCGGGGCCGCGCTGATGATCGCGCTGCTGACCGACAACGGGCAGCAGGTCCTTTACATCCCCGGCCGCACCGTCCACCACGCCTCCGGCTCCTACCGGGGCGATGGCAAGAGCGATGCGAAGGACGCCTTCGTCATCGCCGACCAGGCCCGCATGCGCCGCGACCTCGAACCGCTGCACCGGGGCGACGACATCGCCGTCGACCTGCGGATCCTCACCTCGCGTCGCTTGGACCTGGCCGCCGACCGCACCCGGGCGATCAATCGGCTGCGGGCCCAGATGCTGGAGTACTTCCCCGCCCTGGAACGCGCCTTCGACTACAAGACGTCCAAGGCGGGCCTGGTGCTGCTGACCCAGTACCAGACGCCGGCCGCCCTTCGGCGCATCGGGAGGACCCGGCTGGCGACCTGGTTGAAGAACCGGAAGGTCCGCAACTACCGGCTCGTCGCGTCCACCGCGGTGGAGGCCGCCGAGGCCCAGCGCACCGCCGTCGCAGGGGAGAAGATGGCCGCCGCCGTGGTGGCCAAGCTCGCGAGGGAGGTGATGGCCCTCGATGAGGAGATCGCCGAGACCGATGCCCTGATCGAGGGCCGGTTTCGCGACCACCCGCACGCTGAGGTCATCCTGAGCATGCCCGGCATCGGCCCCGTCCTGGGCGCCGAGTTCATCGCCCACACCGGTGGCGACCTCAGCGTCTTCGGCAGCTCCGACCGCCTCGCCGGCGTCGCTGGCCTTGCCCCGGTCCCGAAGGACTCCGGACGCATCAGTGGCAACATGCGTCGGCCACGGCGCTACTGCCGTCGCCTGCTGCGGGTCTTCTACATGTCCGCCATGGTCGCCGCCCGCTCCTGCCCCGTCTCCAAGGCGTTCTACGAGCGTAAGAGAGCCGAGGGCAAGGGCCACAGGCAGGCGATCATCGCCCTCGCCAGGCGCCGCCTGAACGTCCTGTGGGCCCTCATGCGTGACGGCCGTCCCTTCGAGATCACGGCGCCGCCAAGCCCTGTTGCACTCGTCTGACTCGCTCACAGCGAGTCACCGAGCCGGGTTGACAACTCCATTGGGAATCCTTTCAACAGGTTCACGCACTTGGCGGCGGGATTGACTTCCGCCGACTGCGGTGTTCCGGGTCTCCTGGAAGTTGCACGCGGCCGGTGGCTGAAACGCAGCGCTGTCGCGGAAGGAGCACGGGATGGCGACGACCCTGTCGGACAGCCCTTTGTCGCTGTTGGAGCGAGTGGCCGACCCGGGCGTGCTGCGTGCGCTTCCCGCCGCCCAACTACCGTTGCTGGCACACGAGATCCGCCAGTTCCTGGTGGAGCGGGTGCGTGCGACAGGCGGACCACAGGACCGTCCGGTGGTCGCGGTGCTCAACGACAACGGCCGCTCGTACGCGCCCACCGTCGGTGCCCTGGCCGGGCGACCGTCAAGGGCAAGGGACACCGGCCCAGCGAGACGGACACGGTGGACTGCCTGCACACCGTCAACGCGGTCGTCCCGGCCACCGCACCCTGCGGCACGAGGAGTTCGACACGCTCGTGGACGAGCGTGTTCGGGCAGGCCCTGGCCGAGCTGGCCGCTGCGCATCCGGAGGTGGTGGCGGTGAGTGCGGCGATGCTGCAGCCAACCGGTCTCGGGCCGATGCGGGAACGCTTCCCCCAGCGGGTCTTCGACGTCGGCATCGCCGAACAGCACGCCGTGACGTCCGCGGCCGGTCAGGCGATGGGGGGCCTGCACCCGGTCGTCGCGATCTACGCGACGTTTGTGAACCGGGCGTTCGACCAGGTGCTGCTCGATGTCGCCCTGCACCGGCTGCCGGTCACGTTCGTGCTGGACAGGGCCGGGATCACCGGCCCGGACGGTCCCTCGCATCACGGTATGTGGGACCTGAGCCTGCTGTCCATGGTCCCCGGCCTGCGCCTCGCCGCACCTCGGGAGGCCGCCCAACTGCCCGCGCTCCTCGCCGAGGCGGTTGCCTGGGACGAGGGGCCGACTGTCGTGCGCCTGCCCAAGGCCACCGCGGGCGCGCCCATCGAGGCCGTGGCGTCGATGGACGGCGTCGACATCCTGCACCGCGGCAAGGGCCGGCCGCTGGATGTGCTGCTGGTGCCGGTCGGGCCTCTCGCGCGGGCGGCGGTGGAGGCCGCGGGCATCCTGGAACGTGAGCACGGCATCGGCTGCACGGTCGCGGATCCCCGCTGGGTCCTGCCCGTCAACCCCGCCCTGCCGTCGCTGGCGGCCCGCCACCAGGTGGTGGTGAGCATCGAGGACGGCGTACGGACCGGCGGAGTCGGTGCGGCCCTGGCGCAACAGTGCCGGGACCACGGCATCACCACGCCCGTGCACATACTCGGCCTGCCGCGGGCCTTCATCCCGCACGGCCCCCGCGACCAGCTCCTCGCCCAGGCCGGTCTGGACGCCCCCGGTGTCGTACAGGCAGTCCGCACGGCAACCGCCAACCGGCCCGCGCACAGGCTCTCATCCCTTCAGAGGCACGGAGGTGCTGGATGACCACCTTCGATCACGGCCCGGCCGCTCCGCCCTCGTCGCAGGTTCCGGTGCGCCGCCGCTCCCGGCAGATCCACGTCGGGACCGTACCCGTCGGCGGCGGCGCACCGGTCAGCGTGCAGACCATGACCACCACCAACACGGCCGATGTGGACGCCACGTTGCGGCAGATCGCCGCGATCACCGCGGCCGGCTGTGACATCGTGCGGGTCGCCGTCCCCACGCAGGACGACGCCGCGGCACTGCCCGCGATCGTGGCGAAGTCGCCGATCCCGGTGATCGCCGACATCCACTTCCAGCCCCGCTACGTCTTCGCCGCCCTCGATGCCGGCTGCGCGGCGGTCCGCGTCAACCCGGGCAACATCAAGCGCTTCGACGGACGGATTGCCGAGATCGCCCTGGCGGCCTCGGCGGCCGGGGTGCCGATCCGCATCGGTGTCAACGCCGGTTCCCTGGACGGCCGTCTGCTCGCCAAGCACGGCGCCGCGACGCCGCAGGCACTGGTGGAGTCCGCACTGTGGGAGTGCTCGCTGTTCGAGGACCACGGATTCCAGGATCTGAAGATCGCGGTCAAGCACCACGACCCGCTCACGGTGATCGCCGCGAACCGGCTCCTCGCGAGCCGCTGCGACTACCCGCTGCACCTGGGGGTGACCGAGGCCGGTCCCACCTTGCAGGGCGCGCCGTCAAGTCGGCCGTCGCGTTCGGAATCCTGCTGTCCGAGGGCATCGGGGACACCCTCCGCGTCTCGCTGTCGGCCGACCCGGTCGAGCAGGTCACGGCGGGCTGCCACATCCTGGCCTCCCTGGGCCTGCGCCCCCGCAGGCTGGAGATCGTCTCCTGCCCCGGCTGCGGCAGGTTGCAGGTCGACATCCACAAGCTCGCCGCCCAGGTAGCAGCCGCATTCGACGGCTTTCCGCATCCCCTGCGCATCGCCGTGATGGGCTGCGTCGTCAACGGCCCGGGCGAATCACGCGAAGCCGACCTCGGCGTCTCCTGCGGCAACGGCAAAGGCCAGATCTACCGTCATGGCCAAGTCATCAGGACCGTGCCGGAGAGCCGCATCGTCGACGCCCTCCTCGACGACGCCCTCACCCTGGTCAGCGGCGAAGCCCCGACCCCGACAAGCGCAGCCGAGCCGACGACGAAGCCCCACCCCGACACCGCCGAGGCAGGTGACCACCCGTGACCGCCACCGTCCCCGTCCGCTCCTCCCCCACGCCGCCGGATCTCGACGGCCTGCGCCACGACGTCGACACCGTGCTCCGCCAGTTCCTTCAGGAGAAGACCGCCGCTGCCGCAGCCCGCAACCTCCCCGATCAGGCGGCCCGCACACTGGAGGAATTCCTGTCCGCCGGGGTAAAACGCCTGCGGCCCATGCTGTGCGCGCTCGGCTGGCAGGCGGCCACCGCCACGCCGCTACCGAAGCCGGTGGTGAGGGTGGCGGCCGGTCTGGAGATGTTCCATGCCTTCTGCCTCATCCACGACGACATCATCGACGACAGCGCCACCCGTCGCGGCGCGCCGACCGTTCACCGCACCCTGGCTGCCCACCATGCGGCACACCGCCCTGGCCCGCTCGCCGAGCGCCTGGGGACCTCCTGCGCACTCCTCATCGGCGATCTCGCCCTGACCTGGGCCGATGAACTGGTGCACACAGCTGGACTGACGCACAGTCAACTCACCGCGCTGCAGCCTGTACTGAACACCATGCGCACCGAGGTGATCTACGGCCAGTACCTGGACGTCACCGCCACCGGATGCCCCACTCCCGACCTGGAACGCGCCCTGGCCATCATCCGCTACAAGACCGCCAAGTACACCTGCGAAAGCCCCCTCCACATCGGTGCCGTCCTCGGCGGCGCCCCGGCACGGCTCCTGCGTGAACTGACCGACTACGCCGTGCCGCTGGGCGAAGCCTTCCAGCTGCGCGACGACCTGCTGGGTGTCTTCGGCAACCCGAAGGTGACGGGCAAGTCCCACGTCGAGGACCTGCGCGAGGGCAAGCACACCATGCTGGTCGCCCTCGCCCTGCGCGACGCGTCACCGGCCCATGCCACCGTCCTCCGCCGCCTGATCGGCAACCCCCACCTCACCGCGGCGGACGCCACCCAGATCCGCAACATCCTGACCGTCACCGGCGCCCGCACCCACGTCGAGAACATGATCAGCGAACGGCGCGCACGCGCCCTCCATCTGCTCGGCTCCGCGCGCACGATTCGCCCAGCGGCCCAAAACTCCCTGCGGCGACTGGCGGAGGCCACGACGAAGCGGACCGCATGACGACGCATGCGCTGCCCGCACTCCCCCTGCTACAGCGGCAGCGGTAGGTGCGTTGAGTCACTTGGTCCTGTCAACAGCCGATGGCTGATGGCATGGCTGGTGGCGGCGCCGTCTTGTGCCACGGTCCGTCACCGTGTCCCCCGGGGGTACCCTACGTTCCCTCTTCAGTGCTGCAATACAAGGCAAGGAACTGGACTGCTACGTACGGGGGTTGCACTGTGCTGTATGTGCGCGATCTGGTGCGCGAAGTGGTGGCAGAGCACGCGGCCCACGAGTTGCCGCTCGTCGACAGCCTGCGGACGTTGGACGACGAGCGGGTCATCCGCACCCTCACCGGGGGCGGGCAGAAGCGGGAGCCGCTCGGGTTCGGCTATGCCGAAGTGTCCGCGCTGGTCACGCCGGTTGTCTGGCTCGTCCTCGATCAGGCGGCCCGCCGGACGGTGGACCGGGCCACGGAGGGCCTGTTGGCGCGCGGCCGGGCCGGTGTGCGCAGGCTGCTGCGCCGGGCACCGGACACGGCGCAACACAAGCTGATCGCGCTGGATCCCGGCGAATTGGCGCTGGTCAGAACGCACATCGTGGAACAGGCGACCCATCGGGGCGTCGATCGCCGGGCGGCCGAGGCGTTGGCCGACAGCGTCGTGGCGCGGATCGCGACGGCGGCCGCGGCCGAAGCGGAGCACCCCGAAACCCCCGGCACCGCCTCGTGAAGGGCGCCGGGCGGTGAAGGCCCTCGCCGCGCTCCGGAGTGCGAGCGGGGCCGGTGGCGCCCTGGGCCAGCGGGTAGAGGAGGGCCGTCCCGCGTTCACCACGGCACGGGTGTGCCGTCCCAGGAGAAGAACGCGCCGGTCGGCCCGTCGTCCGGCAGGAGTGCCAGCCGGACGGCTCCCGCCGCAGCCTCCGCCGGGTCCCCGCCCGCCGAGGCCGCCCGAGGGTTGAGGTCGGTGGCCCGCAGGCCGGGGGCGAGCGCGTTGACCTTGAAACCCTCCTCGGCCAGCGTCTGGGCGTACAGGACGGTGAGGGCGTTGAGGGCGGCCTTCGACGACCGGTACGCGGCCGCGCCGCCGCGGCCGCTGGCGAACTGGGGGTTCGGGTTCGTGCTCCAGGTCAGCGATCCGGTTCCGCTGGAGGCGTTGACGATCCGGGGGTGCGGGGAGCGTCGCAGGAGGGGCAGGAAGGAGTTGGTGACCGCGACGACCCCGAACACGTTGGTCTCGTACGTGCGCCGGAGGTCGTCCGTGCCGGTCTCGGTCGGCGGGGCGAGCGAGGGCGAGATGCCCGCGTTGTTGACCAGCACGTCGAGCCGGTCCACGTGCTCCGCGGCTGCCGCGACGCGAGCGCAGTCATCTGTTCCGTCTGGCCGGAACGAGCGCGCCGCCGCCCGCCACCGGCGCCGTACGGCGCGTACGGCCGCACGTGGCCCGGATGTTGGAGCGTCTGCCGGAGACCGGCGCGATCGTCACCGACGCGGCTTACGGCGTCGTCGCCTGGAACCCACTGGCCCGTGCCCTGCTGGGCGGCGACCTCGGACGGGGAACGACGAACCTGGCCCGACGCCGGTTCCTCGGGGAAGGGCGGATGCCCGAGAGCTCCAGCGCCGAGGAGTTCGGGCACATCGTGGTGGCACGGCTGCGCCGGGCCGCCGACCGCTATCCGCACGACCCGAAGCTCGCCGCCCTGCTGGCCGAACTGCACGTCGGCAGCGAGGAGTTCGGCCAGATCTGGGAGACCCGCCCGGTCCACGCCCCCGGTCACCGCACCAAGACCCTCGACCACCCGACGGCGGGCAGCCTTCGGTTGAACTGCGACGTACTCCTCATCCCCGAGGACGATCAGGAGGTCGTCCTGATCACGGCCGCCCCCGGATCCCCCTCGGCCAGAACCCTGCACAGGCTGGCCTCGACGGTCTGAGGGGACCGCGGTGGGCCGCGCAGGGTTCTTCGCCGGTGGGCTCAAGAGGTGGTGAAGTCGGCGGTGTGGTCGGTGGCCCAGGTGGTGAAGGAACGGGCGGGGTGACCGGTGAGTTCCTCGACGGTCCCGGTGACGGCGACGGGCTTGCCGTCGTGGGACTCCCACCAGTTCAGCAGGGCGTCGGCGTAGACGGCGGGGATGTAGTCGGCCATCTCCCGCTTCCATTCCTCACGGGTGACGCGGTTGATCGTGATGGGCCGGCCGGTGACGGTGCTGAGCTGGTCGATCTGCTGGGCGAAGGTCATCGACTCGGGGCCGGTGAGGACGAACCGACCGCCGTGGTGGCGGGGGTCGGTGAGGGCGGCGTGGGCGGCTTCCGCGACGTCCTTCTCGTGGATGGGGTCGTTGTGGGCACCGGGGAAGGGCAGGCTGACGGGGCGTCCAGCCTTGACCGGCCAGGCCCAGGCACCGGCGTTGGCGGCGAAGGAGCCGGGCCGCAGGATGGTGGTGGTGATCGGCGAGGCGAGCAGGGCCTGTTCCACGTCGAGGTGGGACTTGGCGAGCGGGTCGCTGTCAGGGTCGGGGCTCAGCACGCTGGAGGAGGACAGCAGCACGACATGGGTGACTCCGGCCTGGTGGGCGCGGTCGATGAAGTCGGTGATGTGGTCGGGGGTGGCGTAGAGGAAGACGCTGGTGATGCCGGTCAGGGCGGTGGGGAAGGTCGCCGGGTCGGTGAGGTCGAGGCGGACGGTGCGGACGCCCGCGGGCGGGGTGAGGGACTCGGGGTGGGCGGAGCCGAGCCGGACGGGCCGGCCCTCGCGGTGCAGCAGGCTCGTCAGGTGGGTGGCGACCGCGCCGCGGCCTCCGGTGATCAGAATCATGATGCTTGCTTCTTTCTGCTGGTCAGGTGATGTGGGGACAGTTCAGTGGTGCTGTGGCTGGGCGGCGCGGGGAAGCAGGCGGACCAGGCAGCAGCACAGGAGGGTGACGCCGACCACGATCAGCAGGCTGGTGGTCATGGCATGGGCGGGGCGCGCCGAGTCGTGGAAGTAGACGGTGGTGACGGCGGCGGCCCCGAGCGCGTTGGCGAGTTGCTGCACCGCGGTCAGGGATCCTGATCCGGAGCCCGCCTCAGCGGGGGTGACGTCGCCGAGAGTGATGTCGTAGACGGTGCCGAAGCAGGCGCCCATGCCGAGCCCGATCACCAGGACGGCAGGGACGATCGTGGTCGGGCCGGTGGCGGTGGCCTGGGTGTGGACGGCGGCCCACAGGCCGAGTGTGCCGGCGAGGGTGGTGAGCAGACCGATCAGCACGAGGGTGCGGCCGAGCTTGCCGATGAGCCGGTGGCAGGCGATCGAGGCGATGACGATGCCGGCGGCCATGGGGGCACTGCCGGTCAGGGCGGTGCGCAGGGGCGGGTAGCCCAGGCCGCCCTGGAGGAACAGGGAGACCACGTACAGCAGGCCGGCGACGGCGGCGAAGAAGGCGATGCCCAGGACCAGCCCGGAGACGAAGCCGCGGTTACGGAAGAGGGAGGGCTGGATCAGCGGGTTCGCGGCGGTGGTCTGGCGGCGGGCGAAGAGGGTGAAGAACACCGCTCCGGCGACGAGTGCGGCCCGGGCGGCCGGGCGCCAGTCGTGGGCGGACCCGTCGATCAGCCCGTACAGCAGGGTGGACATGGCTCCGGCCAGGAGCAGTGAGCCGGCGGTGTCGATCGCGACGGTGCGGTCACCGGTGTCACGGGGCAGGAGGCGGTGGGCGGCCAGGAGGGCGGCGCCGCCGAGCACGATGTTGATCAGGAACATCGAGCGCCAGCCGAGCCCGAAGGGGTCGGTGTCGATCAGAGCGGCGGCCAGGATCGGCCCGCCGACCGCCGAGAGGCCCAGGACGGGGCCGAAGGCGCTGAATGCCCTGCCGATCTGGTCGCGAGGGAAGACGGCGCCGAGGATGCCGAAGCCCTGCGGGATCAGCAGGGCGCCGAAGGCTCCCTGCACCAGGCGGGCGGTGATCAGCATGGCCGGGCTGACGGCCAGGCCGCAGACGACGGAGGCCGCGGTGAACCCGGCCAGGCCCGTCAGGAAGACACGGCGACGTCCGAGCTTGTCGCCGAGGCGGCCGCCGACGACCAGGAGCACGCCCAGGGCCAGGGCGTAGGAGGCGCCGAGCCACTGGACGAGGGACGGTCCGCCGCGAAGGGAGGCGGTGATGGTCGGGGCGGCGAGGTTGGTGAGGGTGGCGTCGATCAGGTCGAGGACCTCGGCCGCCAGGATCACGGCGAGGATCGCCCGGCGCCGTGCGGGGGAAAGGGCCCCGGTCGGGCTCGGCGGGGCGATGGTGCTGGTCATGGAGCACATCCAAAAATGAGACGAACCTTGTTCGTCGCGAACATCGTTCGTCGTGAAGGTAAGCAACGAACGATGTTCGTGTCAAACGGCGTTCGCTCCGGGGCTAGGATTTCCTCATGAGCACGCAGCCGATCAGCCGCCGCGCGCGGCCCGCCAAGGCCCCCCTCAGCCGCGACGTCATCGTGCGCACCGGCCTGGAGATCCTCGACCGCGACGGCCTGGACGCCCTGACCATGCGCCGGGTCGCCAAGGAACTCGACACCGGCCCCGCCTCGCTCTACGTCTACGTCGCCAACCGCGACGACCTCATGGCCGCCATGCTCGACGAAGCCCTCGGCCATGTGCCGCTGACCGCGGAAGGCACCTGGCAGCAACAGCTCCAGGCACTGGCCACCGCCGCCATCGAGGCCATGAGCCGCCACGAGGGCCTGGCCACCGTCGCCCTCGGCGCCATCCCCACCGGCGACAACGTCCTGCTCATCCTGGACCGCATGCTCGCCCTGCTCAAAGAGGGCGGCCTCGACGACACCACCGCCGCCTGGGCCGTCGACCTCCTCTGGCTCCACACCGCCGCAGCCGCCACCGAACAGAGCGCCTACAACACCAAGGGCGCGGACGAAGAGGCCACCATCACCGCAGCCGACCAGCGCTACGCCGCCCTGCCCGCCGACCGCTACCCGATGATCACCTCACTGCGCCACGCCCTGTTCTCCCCCGGCGACCGCGACGCCTGGAGCCTGAACGTGCTCATCAACGGCATCCTCCACACCCCCGCCGGCTGACCCCTCCCAGCGCCCCGGAAGCCGCCCCTCGGCAGGGGGCGGCGGGCGGGGGGACCCGACCTACGCCAGGCTGACGCCGGTGTTGCGGATCATCTGTCGCAGCACCTTCAGGGCGGTCACGTAATCGGCGTCGTCGATGCCGCGATGGATGCGACCAGGGCCCCGTATGCCGCTCCCGTCCAGTACGCGGCGGGTTGCGCGGCGAGCTCGACGTCGGAGATGCGCTGGGTCATCGCGTGCAGTGCTCCCACCGGGTGGAGCCACAGCGCCACTTCGGCCCCGCCACCCCGGCCAACGACCCGCATGCACTGCCCCGTTCGGATGCCGGTAGTGCAATCCACAGGCGCACCGGCAGCCATGACGGATCATCAAATAGCGTGCCTGCCGCGGTCGCTGCGGTCGATCGACGCGCTTGGGGCCGACTCGCACCAGCGCGCCCGGGCAGTCGGCCGGCGCCCTACCTGGTGTGGACGATCTGGATCAGATTGCCGCAGGTGTCGTCGAAGACCGCCGTGGTGACCGTGCCCATCGCCAACGGCTCTTGGGTGAAGCGCACTCCGAGCCCGTGCAGCCGGTCGAACTCCGCGTGCACGTCGTCCACGGCGAAGGAGGCGGCCGGAATGCCGTCCTGGACCAGCGCCGATGTGTACGGCTGCACGGCGGGATGGCCGGAGGGCTCCAGCAGCAGTTCGGTCCCCTCGGGATGTTCCGGTGAGACCACGGTCAGCCACCGGGCCTCGCCGAGCGGCACGTCATTCTTCTTCACAAAGCCCAGCACGTCGGTGTAGAAGCGCATGGCCTTTTCCTGGTCGTCGACGAAGACGCTGGTCAGGTGGATCCTCATGGGGCGCTCTCCGGCGTATCGGGCCTGAGCCATCGGGTCACGATGCGCTCCAGGGGTTCGGTGTTCAAGTCGTGGAACTTGTAGCGGCCTTCGCGCCGCGAATGAACCAGACCTGCGGATTCCAGTACGGCCAGGTGCTGACTGATCGCCTGGCGGGACAGGCCCAGACCGTGCTTCGTCACCAGCCGCGCGCATATCTCGAACAGCGTCTGGCCATCCCGCTCCACCAACTCGTCGAGGATGCGCCGACGGGTGGGGTCGGCCAGCGCCTTGAAGACATCCTCCGCCATGCGCAACACCGTAGGCAAGTGGTGACTTGCCTATCAAGTCAGGCGCTCCACCCACCTTGAGCGGACTGGACGGCGAACGCCAGTCACAGCAGGCCGCTCCCCCGGGGGTGGCGGTGCCTGGCGGCGGGGTCGCGGCGCGGGCGCCTGGTCACGCGTGGCGCCCCCACCTCTCGCCGGTATGATTACCGTACGTATCAGCATGACTGCGGAAGGTGGGCAGGCGTATGGGCGGCGGATGCGGTTCGGCAGTGGTGACCGGAGTTGCGGTGGCCCTACCTGCGATCTCCTACAGCCAAGAGGAGTACGCCCTCCTGGAGGGCAACGACGCCAAGCAACGGCTCATCGACCGGATCGCCGCCTGTTCGGGCATTTCACGACGGCATGTGGCGGTGAGCCCGCTGCTCGACGACGTCAAGCACTGGTCCACGGCCGCACGGATGTGCCGCTACCAGGAAGAGGCGCTTCCGCTGTGCAAGGACGCCGTGGCGTCGGCCCTGACCGAGACCTGCACCGACCCGGCCGACGTCGGCCTGATATGCGTGACCTCCTCCACCGGATACGCCGCACCGGGCCTGGACACCCGACTGGCACGGGACGTGGGGATGCCGTCGACGGTGCAGCGTCTCCTGGTGGGGCACATGGGCTGCCTGGCGGCCCTGCCGGCCCTGGCCGCATGCGCCAACTTCGTCCGCACCCAGAAGCGGTCAGCCGTGCTCGTGAACGCGGAACTGTCGTCGTTGCACCTGCAGCCGCCGCCCTGGGACGCCTCCCAGCAGTTGGTGAACGCGCTCTTCGGCGATGCCGTCACGGCCACCGTCATCCAGCCCGAGCTGCCCACCGGGGTCGGCCACGGCCTGAAGATCATCGACGTCGTCGCGCAGACCGATACCGAGCACGAGGACTACATGTCGCTCACGGTCGGCGACCACGGCTTCCGGATGGGCCTGTCACCCCGCGTGCCCGAGGTGCTCGAACGCCATCTGCCGACCATGGTCGGCGACCTGCTGTTCCGTCACTCGATCAGCCTCACCGACGTCGACTGGTGGGCGGTCCACCCCGGCGGGCCGCGCATCCTCGACGCCACCGAGAGCAGCCTCGGCCTGCCGCCCGAAACCCTGGCCGCCTCCCGGCACGTGCTGCAGGAACACGGCAACTGCGCCTCCGCGGGCCTGCCGCTCGTGGTGGAGGAGTTGCAGCACCGGTCTCCGCTGGCACCCGAGCGGTACGGCCTGGCCTTGGCCTTCGGCCCCGGGCTGACCCTGTACGCGGTTCTGCTCCTCGGCGTCTGACCCCGCGCAGGGGACACGGCTCCGAGCCGATCCACAGGAATCACCGTGCCCAGACCCACCAGCACCACCACCGCGACCGAAGACCTGCCACCCGGATTCCTGCCCGGGTCACCGGCCGGACGCTCCCGGCTCGCCGCTCTCGGACGCCTCGTGGTCCGCCTGCGGGTACCGGTGCTGCTGGTCGTGCTGCTGGCCATGGCCGCCGCGGTCCCGATCGGCGGGGATGTCACCGACCGCCTGTCCAGCGGAGGCTTCACCGACCGGGCGGCGGAGTCGACCAAAGCCGAGACGTTCCTCACCGGCCGCTTCGGAACAGGCGTCCCCAACCTGGCACTTCTGGCCCGCGCCCCGGGACCGGTCGACGAGCCACGGACCGCGACCGCCGGGCGGGACCTCACCAGGCGGCTCGCCCAGGAGCCCGGCGTACTGTCCGTCACCTCGTACTGGACCGTTCCGCACGACTCGGCGGCTCCGCTGAAGGCCCGCGACGGGCGTTCGGCGCTGGTGCTCCTGCGACTGGGCGGCGACGAGGACCAGGTGCGGACGACCGCGAAGAAACTCTCCCCCCGTGTCACCGGCCGGCAGGGAGTACTGCAGGTCTCCGCAACCGGGTTCGCTCAGGTCGCGGTGGAGGTCCAAAAGCGCAGCCAGCAGGACCTCTTCCGGGCCGAGGCGTATGCGGCACCGGTCATCCTGCTCATTCTGCTCTTCGTGTTCGGTAGTGCGGCGGCAGCCGTCCTGCCGCTGCTCATCGGGGTGTTCTCCATCCTGGGCACGTTCGTCGTCCTGCGGGTGCTCTCCGAGCTGACCTCGGTGTCCATCTTCGCGACCAACATCACCACGGCGCTGGGGCTGGGACTGGCCATCGACTACAGCCTGTTCATCGTCACCCGGTACCGGGAGGAGCTGGCCCGCGGCCTCGGCACCACCGAAGCGGTCGCGCAGAGCGTCCGCACGGCCGGGCGCACGGTGCTGTTCTCCGCGCTGACGGTGGCCCTCTCGCTCTCCGCCCTGCTGGTCTTCCCGCTGTACTTCCTGCGCTCCTTCGCCTACGCGGGCGTGGCGGTGGTGACGCTCGCGGCCTTCGCTGCGCTGGTGGTGCTGCCCGCGGCGTTGGGACTGCTCGGCCCGCGGATCGACGCGCTGGACGTACGCCGGCTGTTCCGGCGCGGACCGCGACCGGGCGGCGATCAGGGGATGGGGGCGGCGCCGGCCGCCGAGAACGGCGCCTTCTGGCAGCGGCTCGCCTCCGCGGTCATGCGGCGGCCGGTGCTGTGCGCGGTCGCCGTGGTCGCCGTCCTGGTGGTGCTGGGGCTGCCGTTCACCCGGGTCTCCTTCGGCATGGTCGACGACCGGGTGCTGCCCGCCGACGCGCCCGCGCACCGTACGGCGCAGTTCGTGCGGGAGGAGTTCGCCAGTCGCGAGTCCTCCGCGCTGTCCGTGGTGCTGCCCACCGTCAGCGACAGCTCCCGGGACCGTGAGCGGGTCGCCGCCTATGCCACCCGGTTGTCGGGCCTGCCGGGCGTGGCCCGGGTGGACACCGCCACCGGCTCCTACGTCGCGGGGCGGCAGGTGGCGCCCCCCTCCGCCGCCTCGGCCTCCTTCGCCGCCGGTGGCGCCAGCTGGCTGTCGGTGGTGCCCTCGGTCGAGCCGTACTCCTCCGCCGGGACCGCGCTGGTCGAACGGTTGCGGACGGACCGCGCACCGGGCCCGGTGCTCGTGGGCGGTGACGCCGCGGTGCTCCAGGACACCCGTGGCACGCTCGTCAGTCGACTCCCCGTGGCCATGCTGATCATCGGCGCCACGACCATGGTGCTGCTGTTCCTGTTCACCGGCAGCGTGCTGATCCCGGTCAAGGCCGTACTGCTCAATGTGCTCAGTCTGTCGGCGACGTTCGGCGCCATGGTCTACGTCTTCCAGGAGGGTCACCTGCGCGCCCTGGTGGGCGGTTTCACGGTGACCGGTTCGGTGGAGATCACCATGCCGGTACTGATGTTCTGCGTCGCCTTCGGACTGTCCATGGACTACGAGGTGTTCCTGCTGTCGCGGATCAAGGAGGTGTACGCGGAGACCGGGGACAACACCCTGGCCGTCGCCATCGGACTGGAACGCACCGGACGCCTGTTCAGCGCCGCGGCCGCGCTCGTCGCCGTCGTCATGATCGCGCTGGCGACGTCCGGGATCACCTTCCTGAAGCTGCTGGGCGTGGGCCTGGCGCTGGCCGTGCTGCTCGACGCCACGCTGGTGCGCGGCGTCCTCGTGCCGGCCGCGATGCGGCTCGCGGGGCGCGCCAACTGGTGGGCGCCGCCCCCGCTGCGCCGCCTGCACGACAGGCTGGGGCTGTCCGAGGAGTGAACGGGCGACACGTCATCCCGTGGCCGCCAACTACTTCGCGCCAGAGTGGTGGTTGAGGACTACCTCGCGGCACGGCGCGGGGCAGGTCGTCGTCATGAGGGTCGACCGGGTGGCAGTCACCCGTGGTGTTGGGGACGAACCGCCAGGGCCGGGCACTGGTTGACGACGCGGCGGGCACCGTGCTCCTGCCAGGGTGCGACCGGGACGGTGGTGGAGGTGGGGTAGCCGTGTGGGCCGAGGCGGACGAGGGCGGGCGGGGCCGCATCGCGCTGGTGTGCCACACAGGATTGCGGCTCCCGACCCACCGCTTCCACTCGTTCGCGTGTCACGCGACCACGCGTTGACGAGGGTGGCGCCCGCTCCGGCCGTCGCCGTCCCATGTCAGGTGGACGCGGGCGCGTGGTGATCGGTGTCGAGCCGTTCGATCAGGAGCATGGCCGCGTCGTCCGCCAGGTGGCCGTGCGTGTGGTGGATCAGCGCACGGTGCAGTTGTGTCAGGAACTCCGGCGGGGTGGGGGCCTGCACCGTTCCCATGGCCTCGGGCAGGTCGAAGAACTCGTTGCGAGGGTTGCGGGCTTCGATCACGCCGTCGGTATGCAACAACAGGCGGTCACCCGGTGCGAACGGATAGCTCTCCGCGGTGTCGTGCGGGCCGGTGACGAGGTCCTCCAGGCCCAAGGGCGGCTGGGGCGCGGACGGCATCAGGGCGTGGACCACGCCCCGGCGCAGCAGCAAGGGAGGCGGATGGCCACGGTTGACCAGTTCGATCACGCAGGTGTCGGGCACCTGCGCCAGGAGTGCGGTGACGAAGCCTTCGGCGTGCGGAACGTGTCCGTGGGGGTCCGGCCCGGCGGACTCCCGTCGCAGCGCGGCGGCGCAGTGGTCCATGACCTCCGCAAGTTCGTCCTCATAGTGGACTGCCTCCCGGAACGCGCCCAGTACGGCGGCGGCCGAGCGGACCGCGGGCAGCCCCTTGCCCCGGACGTCTCCCACGATCAGGCGGACGCCGTACCGGGTTTGCACGGCTTCGTAGAGATCGCCGCCGATCTGCGCCCCGGTCTCGGCGGCGAGGTACATGCTCGCCGCCCGGATCGGGCCCAGTCGGGCGGGTACGGGCCGCAGCAGGACGGTCTGTGCCGCCTCGGCGATGCGGCGGACCTGGTCGAGTTCGTTCTGCCTGCGGGTATGGGCGGCGCTACTCATCGTGATGCCGGCCAGGGACACCAGCGACAGGGCCAACAGGTTCGTGTAGACCTGCTGGCTCCCCCATGCCTGGTTGTAGGTGGCCGTGGTGATGCTGACCAGCAGGGCCAGGGCAGCCGACGCGAGGGTGCCTTTCGGGCCCATCGTCACCGCGGCCAGCGCCGGCGTCGCGGTGAGTAGGGGGCCGGTGTACAGGAAGTGCGCGGGCGAGAGCTCAATGGCGACGACGAGCAGCGCGATCACGAAAGGAAGGCACTGCAGCAGCGTGAAGGGTCCCCGACGGCCGCTCGGGCAGGCCGCAGCAGCTGAGCGGAAGGGCGACCGCATGGCTACCCGCTCCTCACGTGAAGCGCAGGACTCCTCCACCGACATCGTCTCTCGGTACCGGCTGCCCGCGCAGCTTCCCGCTGTACGGGCAGGGCCGACGGCGCTTCGGCCCCCCTTGGCGCCGCGGCCGACCCGGACGGCACGGTGGCGGTCCGGGTCGGCCTCGGTGCGCCGGTCAGAGGGAGCGGGTGAAGGCGACCCGGTGCAGCGACGGGCCGTCGTAGTCGGTGATCGGGGCGGAGTTGGTGAAGCCCATGGCGTTGTGGAAGGCGATGGAGCGGGCGTTCTGGGGCGAGGTGATCGCCTTGACGAGGGTGCGGCCGTCGGCGCGGGCCATCTCGAAGAACCGCTCGTAGAGGTAGCGGCCCAGGCCGGAGCGGCGCCAGGCGGGGGCGACGCCCGTGAAGTGGATGTACGCCTCCTTGGGCTTGGACGGCGAGAGGAAGCCGATGACGAAGCCGGCCAGTTCGCCGTCGCGTTCGGCGATCAGGCTGGTCGCGAAGAAGTGGTCGACGAAGACCCGTGTCAGGTCGCGGGAGGCGGGGCGGCCCCACCAGTCGTCGACCACCCCGACGATGGTGTCGAAGTCCTCCGGCCCCGCCGGGCGTGTCGTGAAGGGCCGCAGGGTGTCGGCGCTCGACGAGCCGAGCTTCCTGCGGAAGACCACACGGTGCTGCCCGGGGCCGTCGTAGTCGCTGTGGACCGGTAGTCCGGCCGACTCCAGGTCGCCGGGGTCCAGTTCGAAGCCCATGGCCTTGTGGAAGGCGATGGAGCCGGTGTTCTGCGGTGAGGTGATGGCACGCACCTCGGTGCGGCCGGCCGCCGCCGCGCGCTCGAAGAAGCGGGTGTAGAGCCTGCGGGCGATGCCCTGCTGGCGCAGCTGCGGGTCGACGCCGACGAAGTGGATGTATGCCTGCTGTTCGTCGTCGGCGGAGTGGAAGCCGACCAGAAAGGCCCGGATGCCGATCGCGTCCTCCAGGACCAGACTGGTGGCGGCGAAGTGCTGGAGGAAGAGCCGCGGCAGCAACAGGGAGAGCTCCCGGGCCTGTTCGGGGGTGCGGGAGTCGCCCCACCACTGCTGGACGCACTCCACGAGAGTGGGGTAGTCGGCCGTGCGGGCCCGGCGTACGTGGTGCATGCCTTGCCTTTCCGTCGTTTCGGTTGCCGTGGGTTGCCTCTGCGTCGGCGCGGGCACCGCCGACCCTACTTTTGCGGTGGTGTGTCGCTGCCCTGTTCCGGGCCGCCGTCCGGGATCACCGGGAGGGTGACCTTGGACGGGTGCGCGGCGTCGTGGAGCACGGTCTGGTGCGCCGTGCGGCGGGCCGTGGACTGCCCCAGCCAGCTGCCGGTGTTGGGGTTCGGGTCGTACTGGGGGTAGTCGCTGGAGGAGATGTCCAGCCGGATCCGGTGGCCCTGCCGGAAGAGGTTGCTGGTCGGCCACACCTTGATGGTGTAGGCGTACACCTTGCCCGGGACGATGGGGGTGGGCGCGGTCGAGGATTTCCGGTAACTGGCGCGCACGATGCCGCTGTTGAGATTGACGGCCGTGCCGTCGGGGTGCACGTCGACCAGTTTGGCGGTCCAGTCGGTGTCCGGGGCCGATGAGGTGGCGTACAGCTTCACCGTGATCGGTCCGGTGACCTCGGTGTCCCGTGCCAGCGGCTCGCTCGTGTAGACGGCGATGTCCGGGCGCTGTTCGATCTGCTGTTGGTCGTACGGGCCCTGGGTGCTGATCGCGGCCGTGCAGCAGGAGTGGCCGCCGACGCTGGGGACGGGGTTGCGCGGGTCGTAGGTGTAGTGGTCGGCCGGTGCGCCGTGGTGCCGGCCCGGTGGTGTGGTGGAGAGCGTGCCGTCCTGGGTGTTGCCCGCGGCGTGGCCGGTGCTGCCCAGGTAGTAGTCCTGCCAACGGGTCTGCGGCAGCGGCCAGGTGGGGGCGGTGCGCCACTTGTCGGCGCCCATGACGAAGTAGTCGACGCCGTTGCGCCCGACGCCGTTGTCCCTGCCTTTGAGGTGGTGGTCCCACCAGGCGAGCATCATCTCGTTGATGGGGCTGTTGCCGGCCGGGCCGACGGCCTTGAGGAGGGGGGCGGGCGCGCTGGTCGGGCGGCCCCAACCGGTGTGGTCCCAGGGGCCGATGACCAGCCGCTGGTTGGCGCGGGCCGCCGGCGAGCCGGCCCGCGCCACCATGCCCTGGTAGTTCTTGACCGAGCCGTCCAGGAAGGCGTCGTACCAGCCCGCGTAGTTGAGCACCGGGATGTCGATCTTCGGGTGGTGTTCCTTGGGGGCCCATCGGCGCCAGTAGTCGTCGTAGGTGCGGTGCTTGATCCAGTCGAAGAAGTACGGGGCGACCTTCGGATCACCGGGGTGGAAGGGCCGGAAGGCGTTGTACGGTGCCGCGCCCAGCCAGCCGTTGACGTCCTGGTAGTCGCGGTTGACCTGGTGGTAGGTGGCCCAGTCGCGCCGGTTGGCGGCGGCCGAGGGGACGATCTTGCGCATGGCCCACGGGATGACGAAGTTCAGCCGGAACGCGCCGCCCTCATAGGTCCAGCCGTCGTCGTAGTCGTCGGAGGTCAGGGCCGGCACGATCGTCTTCAGATGTGGCGGGCGCTCCGCGGCGGCGAGCCACTGGGTGGCCCCGACGTAGGAGGAGCCGTACATGCCCACCCTGCCGTTGGAGCCGGGCAGTCGGGCGGCCCACTCCACGCTGTCGTAGCCGTCCTTGCCCTCGTTGGCGAACTCGTAGAAGTCGCCGTCCGAGGCGTACTGGCCGCGCACGTCCTGTATGACGACGAGGTAGCAGTGCGAGGCGAACCACTGCGGGGACTGGTAGCTCGACGGCTGCACCTCGGCGTCCGCCTTGCCGTATTGGGTCCGCATCAGGATGACCGGGACCTTGTCGCCGGTCAGCGGCCGGTAGACGTCGGCGCGCAGGACGGTGCCGTCCCGCATCGTGGCGCCGACGTCGGTGGTCCTGCGGACCTCGCAGGGGCCCCGGCCGGTGTCCGGGGGCCACTGCCCGGCCGCTGTCGAGGCGGCGGCGAGGCCGTCGGTGGCTCGGGGGCCGGGAGCTGCGGCGTGGGCCGGGGAGGCGGTCGTGTGGGTGAGGAGCGGGGGCACGGCCAGGGCGAGGACGGTGGTGACGGCCGCGGTCAGCCGGCGGGCCCGGGGTAACGGTCGTTTCACCGTCGTGCCTCCCCTCCCGCCGACGCGGGGCGATGCAGTGTGTCCGGGCCGATCTGCGCCACCCGCGTGCATCCGACGAGTCCCATCGTCAGGTCCAGGTCGGCGAGGAGGCTGCGGACGACGTGCCGCACTCCGTCGGTGCCGCCGAGGGCCAGGCCGTACACGTAGGGGCGGCCGAGCAGTACGGCGCGGGCGCCCAGGGCCAGGGCCTTGAAGGCGTCCGCGCCGCTGCGGATCCCGGAGTCGAAGAGCACCTCCGTCTCGCCGCCGACCTCGGCCACGACGTCGACGAGGGCGTCGAGGGCCGCGACCGCTCCGTCCACCTGGCGCCCGCCGTGGTTGGAGACCACGACGCCGTCCATGCCGGCGGCCACGGCGCGGCGGGCGTCCTGGGGGTGCAGGATGCCCTTGAGCACGATCGGGCCGTCCCAGTGCTCGCGCAGGAAGCCCAGTTCGTCCCAGGTGTGTGCCGTGCCGCTGAAGATCGGAAGCCACTGCATGGCCGCCGCGCGCGGGTCCTCCTCGACGGGGCGGTCGAGGCGGGAGCGGAAGACCGGGTCGGACAGCGGGATGGCCACGCCGTTGCCGCGGAGGAACGGCAGGTACGCCTGGTCCAGGTCGTGCGGGCGCCAGGCCAGCTGCCAGGTGTCCAGCGTGACCACGAGCGTGGTGTAGCCCGTCGCGCGGGCCCGGGCGAGGATGCTCGCGGTCACCTCCTCGTCGTGCGGCCAGTACAGCTGGAACCAGCGCTGTCCGGTGCCGTTGGCCTCGGCGACCTCCTCGATGGTGTGCGAGGAGGCGGTGCTGAGCACCATGGCGATCCCGGTGGCCTCGGCCGCCCGGGCGGTGGCCAGTTCGCCTTCGGGGTGGAGGGCGGACTGCACGCCGATGGGGGCGAGCAGTACCGGGGCGGCCAGTTCGCTGCCGAGGACGGTGGTGCGCAGGTCGCGGGGGGCGGCGTCGCGCAGCATGCGCGGAACGATGCGGTGGGCGTCGAACGCGGCGCGGTTGGCCCGGGCGGTGGCCCCGGTACCGGCCGCGCCCGCGACGTACCCGTACGGCTGTGGGTCGATCCGGTCGCGGGCCGCGTCCTCCAAGGCCGACAGGTCCGTGGTGAAGGGGGGTACCTGGTCCTCCAGGCCCTTGAGGTAGATCTCGAACTGGTAGTCCGCGAAACCGCGTCGGGGCGCTGCCATACCTTCTCCTTCGTCAGGGGTCAGGGCTCGTGTGACGGCCGCTCCGGCCGGCCGCCGGCCGCCTGGTCCCGGTGGCGGGTCAGGCCGATCAGGAGCAGGGCCAGTTGGGCGCCGGCCGGTCCCAGTGCTTCCTGGTAGCGGCGCAGTACGGCGTTCTCCCCTGCCAGGTCCGTCCGCGCGGCGCCGGCGGCACGGCGCGCGTCCTGCAGCAGGCGGTCCTCGTGGGCGCGCCGTTGGATCAGCCGGATGATGTCGCCGTCCAGCTCGTGCAGGCGCGCGCCGTGCCGGGCCGGGTCCTCGCCGGCGGCTGCCCGGCGCGCGGGGGCGGGGCGCTCGCTCATGTGCGGTCCGCCCTGGTGGCCAGCTCCCGGAGCAACCGGCGGTAGGCCACCGCCACGTCCACCACGAACCGGGCGGCGGTGCCGGGCCGGTGTCCGAACACCACCTCCGCACCGCCGTCGTGCTCGGGCCACACCTCGACTTCCAGCTCGTGCAGGGCGCGGTCGGCCCGGGGTCCCAGGGCGACGGTTTCGCAGCCGTCGAGCGCGAGGTTGCGGGGTGGGGCGCTCTGCAGGGCGAACAGGGTCTGGAACAGCGGGTGGCGGGAGCGGTCGCGGGCGGGGTCGGCGGCCATCCGTACGACCTCCTCGAACGGCACGTCCTGGGCGGCCAGTGCCGCGTGCACGCCTGCCAGGAGTGCCGGCACGCGGTCCGCCGTACCGTCGCCGGCCGGGCGCATGCGGAAGCAGAGGACGTCGATGAGGCAGCCTACGGCGTCTGCGGTGTCCGGGTGGTAGCGCTTGGCGATCGGTGCGCCGATCGCCAGGTCCCGGTCACCGGAGACCAGGGCGAGCGCTTCGGCGTAGGCCGCGAGCGCCACGGCGAAGCGGGTGCTGCCCCAGCCGTGGGCACGCGCCTCAAGTGCGGCCCATTCGGCGGCCGTCAGCCGGAAGGTGGGCCGGGATCGGGTGTCACCGTCGTCGGGGCCGGGCACGGTCAGCGGAGGTACGCCGGTCGCCTCGTCGCGCCAGAAGGTGCGCTGTTCCGCCAGCCCGGTCTCGTCGACCTGGGCGCGGGCGCCAGCGAGGACGGCTGCCAGGGAGGGCGGGGGCGCGGTGTCCGGGGCCCGGTGCCGCAGGCGGGCGGCGTAGGCGGCCGAGAGGTCGTCGGCCAGCGGGCGGATCGAGGCGCCGTCGAAGGCGATGTGGTGGACGACGATGCCCAGCAGCCATGCGCGACCGGCTGCTTCGGGCGCGATGACGCACCGCCAGTTCTCGCCCGTGCCGATGTCCAGGGGCCGGCCGAGCGTGGCGCGGACGGCTGCCAGGGCCGCGTCCTGGTGCGCCGCCGGGGCCAGTTCCGTCGCCTGGACCGGTGTGATCCGCTCGTCGAGCAGTGCGACGGGCCGTCGGTCGAAGACGTACCGGGCGTGCAGCGACTGGTGTCGCCGGTGCACGTCGGCCACCGCGGCGCGGAATGCCTCCGGGGCGAAGTCCCCGGTCACCCGCCAGATCAGCTCGCAGTGGGCGGAGGTGTCGGTCGGGTCGAGCTGTTGCTCGAAGAGGAATCCGCTCTGCGTGGGCAGCAGCGGCAGCGGCTCGCCGGGCGCCGGGCGGTCCTCGGGGGCGGGTGTGCGCGCCGTTTCGGTACGGGCCTCGATCCACTGCGCCAACTCCCGCACGGTCGGGCCGGCGACGAAGACGGAGGGCGGCACGGGGACGCCGGTGCGGGCGCCGATCCGGACGCACAGGCGGGCGCCGTCCAGGGAGTCACCGCCCATCGCGAAGAACGAGGTGTCGTAGGGAACGGTGCCGTCGGTGTGCAGGGCCTCGGCGAAGGCGCCCGCCACCAGGCCCGCGGTCGAACGGTCGTCGGGGCGGGGCTGCGGAGCGGCCGGGGCCCGGGGGCCCGCGTCCCGCGTCACCCGTTCCAGCAGGGCCTCGGTGTCCAGCTTGCCGTTGCCGGTCAGCGGGAAGCGGTCCACGGCGGTGAGGGTCCGGGGCATCAGGTACTCGGGCAGGTGCGCGGCCAGCGCGGTGCGGACCGTGTCCTCGCCCACGGGCCGCCCGTCCGCGCAGGTGTAGGCGGCGGCCAGCCCCACGCAGGCGCCCTCCGCCATGAGCGGGATGACGACGCAGCGGCGCACTCCGGGGAGTTCGGCGACCCGGGCTTCCACCTCGCCCGGCTCGATGCGGTGCCCGCGGACCTTGACCTGGCGGTCGGCACGTCCCGCGTAGTGCAGCACTCCGTCGGCCGAGAAGCGGCCGAGGTCGCCGGTCCGGTACGTCCGGCGCGGGCCGCCGGCGCCGAGGTCGATGTCGGCGAAGCTCTTGGCGGTCTGCTCGGGGTCGGCCAGGTATCCGTTCGCCAGGCCGGCGCCGGTCACGCAGATCTCGCCGGTCGTGCCCGGCGGACACGGGCGCGACCGCTCGTCCAGGACGAACACCTCGGTACGGGGCACCGGGCGGCCCACCGGGATGTCCGCTCCCGTGGCGCAGTCCTCGGGCGTGATGCGGTGGGTCGTGGCGAAGACCGTGGACTCGGCGGGCCCGTAGCCGTTCACCAGGGCGGTGCCGGGGTGTGCCGCGACGAATCGACGGACGTGGGCGGGGGAGAGCCGTTCGCCTCCGGCCAGCAGCTGCCGTATCCCGTCGAAGCAGTCGAGGTCCTCCTCGACGAGCATGTGGAAGACCGAGGCGGTGAGCCAGAGGGTGTTCAGCCCGGTGTCGCGGACCAGGGTGCGCAGACCGTCCGCGGTCAGATAGGGCTCGTCGATCAGGACGCTGGTGCCGCCGCTGAGCAGCATCGACCACAGTTCCAAGGAGGCGGCGTCCCAGGGCAGCGGGGCGGCCTGCGACATGACCGTGCCGGGGCCGACGGCCATGAAGCGGTCCGGGCCGAACAGCCGTACCGTCCCGGCGTGCGGCGAGCGCACCCCCTTCGGGCGACCGGTGCTGCCGGAGGTGAAGAAGACGCACGCGGTGTCGGTCTCCTCGACGGGTGGGGCGTCCAGGCGCGGGGCGGGCGCGGCGGCCACCCGTGCGAGGTCCGCCTCGGGGACCCATACCGGGCGCGACCAGCCCTCGGACTGGTCCGGGGCCGCGGCGATCAGCGGGGCGTCGGCCTGCGCCACCAGCTCCGCCACCCGCGAACGGGGCCAGCGCGGGTCCATGGCCGCGTAGGCGGCGCCCCGTTTGAGCACCGCGAGCACGACCGCCACGAACCTCGGCGACCGCGGCATCAGCACCGGCACCACGTCGCCGGCGCCCACTCCGGCGTCGGCCAGTTCGGCCGCGAAGGCGTCCGAGGCCCGGTCCAGCGTCCGGTAGCTCACGGTGGTGTCGCGGTGGATCAGTGCGAGGGCGTCCGGGTGCTCCGCGGCCCGCTGCCGGAAGACCCCGTGCATCGTGCCGCGGCCGTCGCCGTGGCCCTGTCCGTCGGTCATCGCACCTCTCCACCCTCCAACTGCTCCACCCGGTACGGAACTTCGTGACCGCCGGTGTCGTACACCTCGGGTGCCGGCTGCGCCGCCGCGGGTGCCCGGGGCGACCGGCGGCCCAGCAACACCGCGCAACCGGCACACATCACGCACCCCAGGCCCAGTACCACCGGCAGCAGCCAGGTCTGTTCCGCGCCGAGGAGCGCTCCGCCCAGCAGCGGGCCGATCACCAGGCCGGTGGACATGGCCGCGGAGTAGGCGCCGTTGTAGCGGCCGCGGAACACCTCGGGGGCCAGGCTGTTGACCAGCGTGGGCAGGGCGACGGCGAGCAGCGCCTCGCCGACGGCGAAGACCGCCAACGCGCCGATGACCAGGGCCGCTTCGACGGCCGTGCCGGCGCCGGCCGCCGCCAGGAGCAGCAACAGCCAGCAGCCTGCCCAGCTGGTGGCGGTGGCGGCGAGCAGCGCGGCGGGCGGCGTCCGGGAGATCCGGGTGACGGCGACGGCCTGGATCAGCACGATGCAGCAGGTGTTGGCCACGAACGCCCACGCCATGATGCGGGCGTCCATGCCCTGCACCGCGACCAGTCCCGGGATGCTGGACTCCAACTGCCCGTACCCGACGACCATCAGCGCGACGGTGAGCGCCAGGACCTTGAGCAGGGCCCGGTCGCGCAGCACCACACCGTAGCCGCGCGCGCCGGTGCCGGCCTCGGGGACGGTGTCGTGGTCGGACGGCGACGGGGCCCGCCGCCCGCCGAGCGCGAGGACCAACAACGCCCCGGCCACCAGGAACGACAGGCCGTCGCACACGTAGAGCAGTTGGAAGCGGCCGGGATCCGCGGTCGAGGCGAAGATTCCGCCCAGCACTCCGCCGAGCCCGACCCCGACGTTGAGCGCGACGAACTGCAGCCCGAAGGCGGCGGAGCGGCTCTCGCCCTGTGTGCTCCGGGCGATGACGACGTTCCACACGGAGAGCATGGCGCCGTAGGCCAGGCCGTAGGTCAGGCCGGCGAGTACGGCGCCCGACACCTCCGTCACCAGCGCGAATCCGGCGGTGCCCACGGCGGCGGTGGCCATCGCCGCGGCCGCCGTGGGCCGGATGCCGAAGCCGTCGGCGAGGCGTCCCGCCACCGGGCCGCCGACCAGGGACGCCACCGAGATCACCGAGATGACGGCGGTGGCGGTGCCCACGGGCAGCCCGCGCACCCGGGTCAGGTACAGGACGAGAAAGGGCTGCACGAGGCCGGTGCCCACCGAGCTGACCAGGTTGGCGGCCATCACCACCCGTGTGCGCGGCGGCAAGGTGCGCAGGGCGGCCACGGACTCCAACCTCATGACCGGAGGGCTCCCCCGGCTGCCGTGACCGCGGCGCCGATCCCGCCCGGCGTGGCGTCCGCCAGCAGCGCGCTCAGTCCCACGGCGACCCCGAACTCCTCGCGCAGCCGCTGCACCAGGGCCATCGCCTGCATGGACGTACCGCCCAGGGTGAAGAAGTCGTCCTCGACGCCGATGACGGTACCGGACGCCAGGTCCGGGCCCAGCACCTCCCGCCAGAGGGCGGCGATCCTCTCCTCGACAGGTGTCATGTTGTTTCAGTCCTCCACGGCGCGTAGCAGAACGGCGGCGAGATGTGCCGCACTTGATCCCAGCAGGGCGACCACGGGGTACGCGCCCCTCGTGGTTCCCGCTTCCGTACGATCGATGAGATTGATCAGCGGATCGCTGCCCAGGCAGTGCGCGATCCGCCCCACGTTGTCCTGGTAGAGCTGCCGGGGTGCGAAGCCGGCCTCGCCCAGGAACAGCCGCAGGGTGTCCGCGGCGAGGTTGCTGGGCAGGACCGCGGCGACCTCCGGCGGGGTCAGCCCGGTGGCCGACCACAGGTCCTCGAACAGGCCCTGATACGCCGCGAGTTGGGCCCCGAGGCGGTGCGCGGCGGGGCTCGGTCCGAAGAGGTCGTAGGAGACCTGACGGGCACCGCCGAGGATCTCCCACCCGTGCCGTCGGGCGGAGACGACGGCCGCGGCGGCCCCGTCGCTGGCGACCGCCGAGCCGCCGAGGAGGACCCGGCCGCCCGGCAGCACCGTGCGCACCAGATCTCCCGAGACCACCGCCACGGTCCCCGCCGCGCCCGAACCGACCAGCGCCGCCGCGACGGTGAGGGCCGCGGTGGCCGTGGAACAGTCGGCGAGGCCGAGCGTCAACGGGTAGGCGTGGGACATCCCCAGGTCGCCGAGGAGCTGGGCGACGGCGGTCTGGGACGCCTCGCCCCCGGGCAGCGACTCGGTGGCGAACAGGACGGTGTCCACCGCCGCCGGGGGCGTCCCCGCAGCGGCCAGCGCGTCCTTCAGGGCCGGGCGCAGCAGGTCCGGCAGGCCGCCCCGCGCGAGCCGGTACGTGTCGAACCCGGCGCCCGGACGGGGCGGTTCCGAGGCGTATTCCGGCAGTTCGGCCACCTTCCTGCGCAGATCGCCCAGCGCGGCGGCGCAACCGTTGAGATAGGCGGCGCTCGTCGTGCCCCCTCCGGCACCCGTGTGGTGCGGGCGGTTGCCGCTCAGAAGGCTCCCTCCGAGGCGTCGGGCAGCGGTCGCGCGTCCAGCAGTACGGCCGCCAGGTGCGAGATTCCCGCGCCGAGCAGCACCAGGTGTTCCGCACCGGTGCCGTCCTTCGTCCCCGGCCCGGCGGGTGTAGCGTCGGCGAGCCGGTCGGCGAGGTTGATCAGCGGGTCGCTGCCCAGGCAGTGCGCGATCCGCCCCACGTTGCCCAGGGCGAGCTTGTCCCCGCCGTAGCCGACGTCGGAGAGATAGATCTCCAGCGCCATGCGGGCGAAGTTGCTGGGCAGGACGGCGCGGACGCTCTCGGGGCGGTGCGGGTGGTGTGCCGCCAGGCGGGCGAACAGCTCGCGGTGTGCGGTGACCTTCGCGGTCAGCTCCTGTCGCGCCCCGCCGCCGGTGCCGGGGGCGGCCGAGGTGTGGTGGGCCAGCCCCAGGATCGGAAGGCCCGCGGCGGTGGCGGACACCAGCGCGCAGGCCGCCGCGTCGCTCGCGATGGCCACTCCCCCCGCCACGACCCGCTCGCCGCCGGTGGCGTGGTCGGCCACGTCTCCGGAGACCACCAGGACGTGGCGCGCGCTGCCGTCCCGGACGAGGGAGGCGGCGGTGCCGAGGGCGGCCATGGCGGTGGCGCAGTCCATCAGGCCGAGGGTGCCGGCCGTGGCGCGGGTCAGTCCGGCCTCGGCGAGGAGTTCGGCGACGTCGCGGTGTGCCGCGCGGCCGCCCGGCAGCGAGTCGGTGGCCAGCAGGACGAGATCGACCTCGTCGCCCGGGATCCCGGCCTCGCCCAGGGTGCGCTGGACGGCGGCGGCCATCAGCTCCACGACGGGTGCGTCCGACCAGCGGTAGGTGGCGAACCCGGCTTTGGGGGCGGTCAGTTCGGCCGCGATGCGGGGGTCGGCCTGGAGCTCCGGCAGCTCGGTCACGGGGGCGGCGTACTCGCCCAGCTCATAGGCGGGGGCGCAGAGCCGTGCGGTGATCATGCCGGTCCCCCTTCGCCGGGCCGGGTCTCCACCGCGCCGCGGGCGGCCTGCTCGGCGAGTGCCGTGAACCGCTCGACGATCCGCCGCGCGGTGCTCTCCTCGTACAGCTCGGTGTCGTACTCCAGCCAGCCGTCGGCACCATCCGGGCCGGGGTAGACGGCAAGCGTCAGGTCGTAGCGTGCGGTGCCCTTGTCCAGGTCGGCGGTGGCCACCTGGGCGCCCTGGATCTCCCGGGTGGCCTCCCCCAGGTTGTCGAAGACGAAGACGGCGTCCAACAGGGGGTGGGTGCCCGGCACCCTGCGCGCTTCGGCGATCAGTTCGCCGGGGTAGGCGGCGTGCGCGAGTCCGGCCCTGGTCGCGGCGCGGGCGGCCCGGGTACGGGCGGCGTGCGAGCCGTCGCCGGCGTCCCGCAGCCGTACCGGCAGCACGTTGAGGAGATAGCCGACGACGTCGGTGCCGCCGGGCCGGTCCCGGCCCGCGGTGAACGTGCCGAGCAGCAGGTCGTCGCGGCCGCCGTGTTCGGCGAGCGCGGCCCAGGCGACGGCGAGCCATCCGGTGTAGGCGGTGGCCGCTTCGCGCTGCGCGGCCGCCAGGATGCCCTCGGCGACCGTGCGGGACACCGCGAAGGACACCCGGGCGCCCGACCGACCGGTGCCTGCCGGGCGCGGCCGGTCGGTGGGCAGCGGCGGCGGGGCGTCGGCGACCTCGGACGCCCAGTACGCGGCCGCCGCCCGGCCCGCCGG
Organism: Streptomyces yunnanensis; assembly: GCF_029011865.1. NCBI lineage: Bacteria > Bacillati > Actinomycetota > Actinomycetes > Kitasatosporales > Streptomycetaceae > Streptomyces > Streptomyces yunnanensis. The sequence continues at coordinate 9,359,004 of NZ_CP095749.1, read as the reverse complement.
GCTCTCCAGCCAGCCGCGCTGCTCGTGCGCGAAGGCGCTGAAGGCCGGCGCGACGGGCGGGTCGGTGTCCGCGGGCCGGGCCAGTTCGTCCAGCAGCAGCTCGAACGACCAGGCGTCGAAGACGAGGTTGGGGACCACCACCAGCAGCCATGCCTGGTCGGCCGTCGGCCCCTGGGCGAGGGCCACCCGCAGCAGGGGGCCGTTGCCCAGGTCGAAGGGCTCGGCGGCCAGTTCGCGGGCGAGCGCGTGGGCCTCCTCGGCTCCCGGGCAGCGGGTGCGGATCATCCGCGGGGGCAGCTGCGCGTGCACGACCGGGCGCACCGCGGCCCCGTCCCCGTCGCTTTCGAAGGTGGTGCGCAGCGCCTCGTGGGCCGCGACGAAGCCGTTCACGCGCGCGGCGAGCAGGTCGAGGTCGACCGGGGCGCCGGTGAGGTGGACTGCCTGGCAGACCACGTCCACCGGGCGATCGGCCACCCACTGCCTGGTCTCCCACAGCCGCAGCTGACCGGGGGTCAGCTGGTGCCGGGCGGCTCGTGCGCGGGGCAGGCGGGCGCGGAGGCGGGCCCGCTGCTCGGGGGTGAGTGCGGCGAGTCGGGCCGCGAGGTCGGCGGTCATGCGTAGCGCCTCCGGAGTTCGTTGAGGTGGCTCAGGCTCTCCATGACGAGGGCTTCGTCGACGCCGAAGTCGATCAGGCAGGCGATCTCGTCCACGCCCATGCCCTGGAAGCGGTCGACGACCTTGGTGCAGGAGTCCGGGGTGCCGAGCAGCGCGCCCTTCTCGAAGTACTTGTCGAAGGCGAACTTGATCAGCTCGTCCTGGTCGCCGGCCGAGATGTCCCGCACGCCCGCTCCCGGTGCGAGGTTCTTCTTCTGGGAGTCGATGACGGTGAAGAACGACCGCAGGTAGTCGCTGAACGGCGGCCGGACGGTCTCGCGCACCTCTTCCAGGTCGGTGCCGATGAAGGTGTGCAGCATCAGCGTGACGGTGGTGCTCTCGGGGTCGTGCCCGTACTGTTCGAGGGTTTCGTAGTAGAGGGCGAGCTTCTCCTCCAGCTCCTCGTTGGTCATGTCGATGAGCGCGGTCAGCACGTTGCAGCCGAGCCGTCCGGCCGTCTCGAAGGTCTCCCGGCTCTTGGTGCAGGTGAGCCAGATGGGGAGTTCGGGCTGTACGGGCTGCGGATGCAGTTCCACCTCGACGTGGTTGCCCAGGCCGTCCTGGACGTAGACCGGTGCGCCCTCCCACAGTTCGCGGATGGTGGTGACCGCGTCGAAGGTCCGCTGCCGGCGGTCCTGCCAGCCGTCCGGTTTGATGGCGAAGTCCAACGGGCTGAAGCCGGTGGCCAGCGCGATGCCGGCGCGACCGCGGGAGAGGTTGTCGACCACCGCCCACTCCTCGGCCACCCGGATCGGGCTGTGCAGCGGCAGGATGACGCTGCCGGCCCGGATCTGCAGGCGCTGGGTGGCCATCGCCAGGCCGGCGCCGAGCACCGAGGGGTTGGGGTAGAGGCCGCCGAAGCGGTGGAAGTGCCGCTCGGGGGTCCAGATCGCGGTGAAGCCGTTCTCGTCGGCGTAGCGGGCCGCGTCGAGCACGAAGCGGTACTTGTTCTTCTCGTCGCCGGAGAAGAAGATCAGGCTGAAGTCCACGGTCAGCGCTCCTGTTCCTGGCCGGTCCCGCCCTGCCGGGGGGCTTCTTGCTGGGTGACTGGCTGCTGGGCGGCTGCCTGCTGGGTGGTTTCCTGTTGGGCTTCGGCCAGCAGTCGTTCGACCTCGTCGGGGTCGAGTCCGGCCAGTTCCGCGGCCAGCGCCTCGATGTCGTCGCCGTCGGTCGCCGCCGGTGCCTGTGCCCGGGCGTCGATCCGCTCCTGTACGCATCGGGCCAGTGCCCTCGGCGTCGGTTCCCCCAGCACATCGGCGAGCGGCACCTCGGCCGAGAACTGCTCCCGGATGTCGGACAGCAGACGCACGATCAGCAGCGAGTCACCGCCGAACTCGAAGATGTCCCCGTCCAGCGGCATGTCCTCACGGCCCAGCGCCCCGCGGACCAGGCGCGCCACCTGCTCGGTCAGGTCGTCGGCGGCCCCGCCCTGCGCGCCCTCGCCGGTGACGGTGCCGGTGGCCCCGCCGGCCGTGGGCCGGGCGATCCGCTCGTCGCGCACCCACTGGTCCAGTCGGTGTGCGATGTCCCAGGTGGAGACGGCGACGTGGGAGACGTCGCGGAGCGTCAGCAGCCGGCGGATGGCCTCCAGGCCCTCCTCGGGCTGGATCGCCTTGTCGTCCATGCTGCGGCCGATCGCGGAGATCGCCCGCTTCTCGTCCTGGTGGTGCTGCCAGACGTCCCAGGCGGCGCTGATCCACACGGTGCGGTCCAGACCGCGGTTGGCCCGTTCGGCGGCTGCGTCCATGAAGTGGTTGGCGGCGCCGTAGCCGAGCAGCCGCAGCCCGCCGAGGACCCCGGCCAAGGAGGACAACAACAGGCAGAAGTCCACCGGGTGGTCGGCGAGGACCTTCTCCAGCGCGATCTGGCCGTGTGCCTTGGGCGCGAAGTGCCATTGGCACTGCTCGACGCTGGCCGCGGTGATCGCCCGGTCCCACTGTTCGCTGGGCAGTCCGGCCGCGTGCACCACGCCGTCGAGCGTGCCGAAGTGTGCGGTGACCTGGTGCACGGCGTCCCGCAGCGCGTCCTCGTCGGCGACGTCGGCGTGGACCAGGAACGGCTCGTCGCCCTCGGCGGCCAGGGCCCGCAGCCGGGTGATCCGCAGTGCGGTCGGGTCGTCCGCGTCGTGTTCGGCGAGCCGGCCGTCCCAGCTCTCGCGCGGTGGCAGCGGATCGCGGGTGAGCAGTGCCAGTCGGGCGCCGGGGCATTCGCGGCGCAGCCAGTGCGCGATGGTGGAGCCGATCTCGCCGAGTCCGCCGGTGATCAGGTAGACGCCGCCGTCGCGCAGTCGGGAGGCGGCCTTGGCGGTCCAGTCGGCGCGGATCGGTTCCAGGTCGGCGATCCAGCGGGTGGCGCCGCGCAGGGTGGTGGCGACCTCGGGGCGGCGCAGTCCGGCGAGTTCGGAGGCCAGGGCGCGCAGCGAGCGGTCGTCGGGGGTGGCGGGGAGGTCGAAGTGGCGGGAGCCGATGTTGCCGTGTTCCTGGCCGATGACGCGGGCGGCGACGGCGAGGGGGGCCAGTTCGGCGACCGGTTCGGGCTCGGCGGGGCTGATGGCGTAGCCGCCGGCGCTGACCAGGTCCAGTTGCAGGGGCTGGGTGACGCCGTGCGCACTGACCGCCTTGACCAGGGCCATCAGGCTGTAGAGGCCGTTGCGCTGGGCCTGTTCGAAGCGTTCCTTCCCGCGTTCGGGGGGCAGGGGGGCGGTGGACCAGGCGTGCACGATGCGGTCCGGGAGGCGGTCCTCGGCGAGCAGGTCGCCGATGAGCCGGGCGTGGTCGTCCTCGGAGTCCGGCCGCAGGGTCCAGGTGTCGCCGTCGCGTCGGTAGTCGGTGCCGGCGGTGACGGTGAGGACCTCGCCCGCGAAGGCGTGCCGGGCCAGCCGTGCCGCGGTGCCCTGGGCGTCGGCGAAGAGCAGTACGGGGTCGGCGATCGGTTCGGCGGTGGCGTCGAGGGTGCCGACGGCCGGTCGCCACACGGGGGTGGAGAACCACTGGTCCAGCGGCAGTTTGCGCACCGTGCGCGCGCCGTTGCCGGTGCCGGTGAGGGTCCCGCTGCCGGGTTCGACCCAGTAGCGGGTCCCTTCGAAGGGGTAGGTGGGCAGGGGTACCCGGGCCCGCTCGCGGTCGGCGTAGTAGCCCTGCCAGTCCACGGTGAGGCCGGCTGCCCACAGCCGGCCGAGTGCGGCGGTCACCGCGGTCAGATCGGCACCGGCGTCCCGGCCGCGGGCCGCGGAGGTGATGACCGGCACACCGGTCTCGCGGTCCGGGTGCCGGCGGGTGAAGGTGGCCAGCGTCTGGCCGGGCCCGACCTCCAGGAAGACGTGGTCGCCGTCGGCGAGCACCGTGCTGAGGCAGTCGGCGAACCGTACGGTCTCGCGCAGCTGCCCGGCCCAGTACTCCGGGTCCTGCGCCTCCTCGTCGCGTATCCAGGTGCCGGTGCGGTTGGAGAGGAACGGGGTCTGGGGGCGGCCCAGTTCGACGCCGCGCAGCAGCTCGGTGAACGGGCCGACCACGGGGTCCATCATCGCCGAGTGGAAGGCGTGCGAGGTGACGACCTTGCGGTGGGCGACGCCGTCGGCGGTCAGCCGGGTGGTCAGCTCGCGCACGGCTTCCTTGGGTCCGGCGACGGTGCACACGGCCGGCTCGTTGACGGCGGCGAGCGCGACCTCGCCGCCGTCGAGGTATGCGGCCAGCTCCTGCGGCGGGAGCATCACCGCGGCCATCACCCCGCCGGGCAGCTCGTCCATGAGCCGGCCGCGCTCGGCGATCACCCGCAGCGCGTCGGGCAGCCGGAACACCCCGGCGAGGGTGGCGGCCACGTACTCGCCGACGCTGTGCCCGATCAGGGCGGCCGGGCGCACGCCCCAGGCCGACCACTGCCGGGCGAGCGCGTACTCGACGGCGAACAGGGCGGGTTGGGTGAGCCGGGTGCGGCCCACGTCATGGGGCTCGCCCTGGTATCCGCGGAGCCGGGGGTAGAGGGCGTCCCGCAGGTCCAGGCCGAGGTGCGGGGCGAGGAGTTCGGCGCATTCGTCGAGTGCCGCGCGGAAGACCGGCAGGTGTGCGTACCAGCCCTGCCCCATGCCGGGGTGCTGGGCGCCCTGGCCGGGGAGGAGCAGGACCACCGGGCGATCGGCGGGCTGCCCGGAGTCCTGGTGGGTGAAGCGCGGGTCGGCGGTGCGCAGGGCGCGCACGGCCGTTGCCCGGTCGGGGGCGGTGATCACGGCGCGGTAGTTGAAGGTGCGGCGGCCGGTGGCGAGGGTGTACGCGGTGTCGTCGAGGGCGGTGTCACCGAGGGCGCCGGTGTGGTCCACCGCGGTGTCGCCGGCCGCGGGCCCGGCCTCCTGGGCGGGTGCTTCGAGGTGGTCGGCCAGCTCCCGGCGCGCGGTCTCCAGCGCGGCCGGGGACTTGGCGGAGACCGGCAGCAGCACCACCGGCGGTGCGGGCGCGGCGCCCCGGGTGGCCGGGTCCGCCGCCGGGGCCTCCTCCAGGACGACGTGCGCGGTGGTGCCGCCCATGCCGGTGGAGGTGATGGCGCAGCGCAGCGGTCCGCCGTCCGCGGACCGCCAGGGTTCGGTGCGCGTGCCGATCCGGAAGCGGGTGCCCGCCACGGCGCACTGGGGGTTCCATGCGGTGAAGTGCGGCGTGGGGACCAGTGTGCGGTGGTGCAGCATCAGGGCGCACTTGATCAGTCCGGTGACACCGGCCGCGGTGCTGAGGTGGCCGAGGTTGGCCTTGACCGATCCGATGGTCAGCGGTGGTGCGCCGGCGACCTGGTAGGACTGTGCCACGGCGGCCAGTTCGATGGGGTCGCCCATCTTGGTGCCGGTGCCGTGCGCCTCCAGGTAGCTGACGGTCGCGGGGTCCACGTCGGCGACCGCGAGCGCCTCGGCCAGTACGGCGGCCTGGCCTGCGACGCCCGGCGCGGTGTAACCGACGCGGTCGGCGCCGTCGTTGCCGACCGCGGAGCCGCGCAGCACCGCCCAGATGGTGTCGCCCTCGGCGAGCGCGTCCTCCAGCCGCTTGAGGACGACGACTCCGATGCCGTTGCCGAAGAGGGTGCCGTCGGCCGCCGTGTCGAAGGGGCGCACGGTCCCGGTTGCCGAGGTGATCCCGTCGGTCTCGTGGAGGTATCCGGCCTCCTGCGGGAAGCGCAGCGCCGCCCCGCCGGCCAGTGCCACGTCGCACTCCTGCGTCAGCAGGCTCTGCATCGCCAGGTGCACGGCCACCAGCGAGGTGGAGCAGGCGGTCTGTACCGAGATGCTCGGGCCGGTGAGGTTGAGGTGGTAGGAGGCCCTGGTGGCGAGGTAGTTGGGGTCGTTGCCCATCAGCGTGGCCAGGTCCTCGCGCATCCGGGGCAGCGAGCCGTCGAAGCCGCGTTCCCCGGTCAGCACGTTGTGGAGGAGGTAGGTGCTGCTGAGGGCGCCGGCGAAGACGCCGATGCGGCCGGGGTACTGCTCGGAGTCGTGGCCGCTGTGCTCCAGTGCGGACCAGGAGGACTGGAGGAAGAGTCGCAGCTGCGGGTCCATCCGCTCGGCCTCGCGGGCACTGAGGTAGAAGAACGAGGCGTCGAAGAGGTCGGTGTCCTCCAGGACCGAGGCGCGCGGCACGTAACGGGAGTTGGCGTACGTCTCCGGGGCCACTCCGGCGGCCTGCAGCTGTTCCTCGTCCAGGTCGGTGATGTGGGTGGTGCCCGCCACCAGGTTGTGCCAGAACTCCGTGTGGTTGCGCGCGCCGGGCAGTCGGCAGTCCAGGCCGACGAGGGCGATCCGGCCGTCTGGGGCGGTGTCGGCGGGGGTCGCCGTGGCGGCCGTCTCACCGCGGGGACGGTCAGTCACAAGTGCCTCCTGGTTGCCGGTCGTTCGAGAGGGACGAAGCGTTGCGGGTACGGGCCGCGGCGCGGCGGCCGCCGTGGGCGGTGCGGCGGCGGGCTCCTCGGGCGGCGCCCGCCGCGGAGTCCTGCCGGTCGTCGCCGCCGATGAGCCCCACCAGGCTGCGGAGGGTGGGGGCCCGGTACAGGTCGGTCATTCGCAGGTCGGGCGCGACGGTGCGGGTGAGCCGTTCGTGCACGGCGGCCATCCGCAGCGAGGTTCCGCCCAGGTCGAAGAAGTTGTCGTCCGGGCCGACGGTGTCGGTGCCCAGTGCCTCGCACCATGCCTGGGCCACCGCCCGCGCCAACGGTCCGGCTGCCGCAGGGCCGGCGCTGCCGGGCCCTTCGGTGGTCCGGCCGGGGTCTGCCGCGCTGAGCGCGGGCGGCAGCGCGGCGCGGTCGATCTTGTGGTTGGGCGTCAGCGGCAGTGCCGCCAGGAAGACGAATGCGGCCGGTACGGCGTGGGCGGGCAGGGTGCCGCGCAGTGCGGCCCGCAGCGCCGACGGCTCGGGGCGTGCGCCGTCGGCCGTCACGAGATAGGCGGCGAGCTGCCGCTCCCCCGACCGGTCGTCGAACGGCATCACGACCGCCTCGGTCACCTGGGGAAGGTCCTTGAGCGCGCTCTCCACCTCGCCGGTCTCCACCCGGATCCCGGAGATCTTCACCTGGAAGTCGCGGCGCCCGATCAGCAGCAGTGTGCCGTCGTCGAGCCGCCGGGCGAGGTCGCCGGTGCGGTAGGTGCGGCCGTCCGCGACCGCGCCCGGTGCGAGGTAGGGGCTCTCGACGACGATCTCGCCCTCGCCCGGTCCCGGCACCACGCGCCCCTCGGCGTCCTCCAGCCGTACTTCCGTCTCCGCCACCGCGAACCCGAGCGGGAACACTCCGGTGGGGGGCCGGTAGTTCCGGTCGGCGACCCGGAGCAGGGCGCAGGAGCACTCGGTGGAGCCGTAGGCGCCGGCGACCCGGCAGTGCCTCCCGAAGGACCGCCGGGCGGCGTCGAGATCGGCCAGGTGCAGGGTGTCGCCGCCGAGCGCGAGCATCCGCATCCCGGGCAGTTCGGTGGCGCGCGATGCCATGGCCCGGACCAGTGCCCGGAAGACGGGGAGCGTGGAGTGGTAGACCGTGACGCGTTCGGCGGCCATCCACTCCAACAGGCCCGTGATGCCGAGGGACTTGAGGTCGACCGGGTACAGCGCGGCGCCGTTGAGCAGCGCGGCGAAGGTGTCCTGGACCGCGGAGTCCCAGCTGTAGGCGGACTGGAGGGTGACCCGGTCCAGCGGGCCGATGCCCAGGCCGTCGGTCCAGACCCGGGTGTGGTGCAGCACGTTGCGGTGGATCTGTGCGACGGGCTTGGGCCGCCCGGTGGAGCCGGAGGTGTAGAGCACATACGCCTCGCTGTCCGGGCCCACCGGTGGCGCCGGCAGGTCGGGCCCGTCCGCCGCGTCGGCACCGGACGGGTCCGTGCCCTCCGTCGGCACCAGATCCTCGTATGCCAGCACCGGTCGGGTGCCGGCCAACCGGTCGGCGAGCGGCGCGTTGGCGGCGAGGGCGACCAGCGCGCGGATGCCGGCGTCGTCGGCCATGTGGCCGAGCCGGGATTCCGGGTAGGAGGCGTCCAGCGGCACGTAGGACATGCCGGCGCGCAACACACCGAGCAGGGCGGCGATCATCTCCGCGCCGTGCGAGAAGAGCAGGCCGACGCGGTCACCGGGCCGCAGGCCGGCCGCGGACAGCGCGGTGGCGACCCGGGCCGAGCGCCCCGCGGTCTCGCGGTAGGTCCAGCGAGCGTCGGGGGTGACCACGGCCTCGCGTTCGGGGTGTGCCGCGGCCTGCTCCAGGAAGCGGTGGACGAGCGTGCCCGCCTGCTGCGCGGTGGGGAACGGCCGGTGCCCGAAGGCCGCTTCGGACACCGGGGTGTCCTCGGTCACGGCGTCCCCCTGCCCTCGTGCGGGCCGTAGCCGAGGAGGACGGCGGGGTGCGCGGGCCGCTCGCGCAGTTCCGCGTACGCCTGTGCCGCGTGGTCCAGGGGCAGGCGCGGCAGCCCCATCTCCCGGGGGCGGATGGCACCGATGTCGATCAGGTCCAGGGCCCGCTGGAGGTTCTCGGTGACCGTGCCCTCGCCGGCCGGGGCCGTCACGTCGCGCAGGCCGCGTGCGTAGGCCGCGTCCCGGTAGCCGGCGCCGCAGCGGGCGGCGTAGCGGATGTCGAGGTTGCCCAGTTCCACGCTGAAGTCGATGTGGGCGGCGAAGCGGCCCACGCCGACCAGCCTCGGCCGGCCCGGCGCCCGGTCCGCCCAGCGGGCCGCCGCCGCGATCACCTCGCCCGCGTCGCCGGTGCCGCACAGGAAGACGCACCGGCCGCCCGTCGGGCGCGCCTGCGGGGGGTCCGTCGCGAAGAAGCTTCCGCCGTCGCCCGGGTTCAGGCCGAGCGCCGCCGCCGTGCGCAGCCGCTCGGGGCGGAGATCGACCAGGGTGACCGGTATCCCGCGGGCCGCCGCGGTCTGGGCGACCAACTGCCCGACCATGCCCGCGCCGACCACGACCACCTCGTCGTCGGCTGCCAGCACCGCCCGGTCCACCGCGTGCACGGCCGTCGCCGCCAGGCCGGCCACCACCGCGTCCGCCAGGTCCAGGTCGTGGGGGACATGGCGGCACAGCCGGTAGGGGACGGTGACCGCTTCGCTGTGCACGGCCTCGCCCCAGCCCATCGCGATGACGCGGTCTCCGGGGGCGTATCCGGGGGCCTGGGGGCCGACCGCGTCCACCACCCCGGCCGAGCAGTAGCCGAGGGGGAAGCGCTCGCCGGTCCGTGCGCTGCGGTCCAGGTAGTGCAGTTCGGTGCCGGGGCTGACCAGGCTCCACTCGGCGCGCAACCGCAGCTCGCCGCGGCCGGGCGGTTCCCTGTGCACCTGCTCCGTCAGCGGTTCGGCCGCCCCGTCCGCGACCAACTGCCGTACCACCAAGGTGGTGGGGGTGGGCTGCCGGACGGCGTCCGGTCCCGTTGTCCGGCCCCCGGTGGGGATTCCGCGCACCGCGGTCACCTGTCTTCCTCCTGCTCCGGGGCCGCGATCCACTTCTCGTCGGGCACGATCTCCAGCTCCTCCTGATACCCGGGTATCGGTCCCAGCGGCACCGGTTTGCCGGACCGCTCGTAGGACGCCCGGCGGTTGCGCTTGCGCTCCAGTCCGAGGTTGAGCCCGGCCAGATCGACCGGCTCGTCGGCGAGCAGTCCGTGCTCCCGCGCCGCGGCGACCGCTCGGGCGCCGGCCCGGGTGCGGATGAACACCCGCCCGTGCTTGGGCTGTTCGGCGCCGGTCACGCTCGCGGCGAAGATGTTCGGATCGCCGTCGCTGACACTGATGTCGGCCAGCCCGGACATCCAGTCACCGCAGGACAGGCAGCGGTGTGTCTTGTTCCCCGCGAAGTCCCGCACCGCGCGCCAGAATTCCACCCGGTGGTCCGCTCCGTCGTCGGTGCGGATGGCGATGTCACCGGGGTAGGCGCCGTCGCGGTAGCGCAGCCGGACCACGGAGTCCAGGGGGACGCCCGCCCGCTCGCGGATCACGGCGGCGGTTCCTTCGGGGCGGGTACTGGAGGAACAGGCCGGTTCGACCAGCAGCACCACGTGCTCGCGCGCCCAGCGGCCCACCTCGGTGTCCATCGCCTGGAGCTTGCGCATCGCCTGGATGTGGCAGGCCACCCCGGACATGGCGACCCGGGCGTCGGGCTCCTCGATCATCAGGGGGCGTAACGCACCTAAGTACGGGGCGAGTTGGTAGGTCGACTGGGCGGTCTCCACCAGGCCGTCCGGGTCCCGCACCAGGGCCGGTGCGGCCCGCCAGGGCTCCTTCTCGTCCCGCCCCATCGAGAGCACCGCCGTCACCTCCAGCCTGTGCATGGCGGTCTGGAGGAGGGCGGTCAGGCTGCCGCCGCTGGCTGACGTCTCGTAGACCACCGGGTCCAGGGCGTGCCCGGCGACCACCTCGGAGAAGACGCCGATCCAGCGTTCCCGCGGGGTGCGAGTGCGGCCGAACAGGCGCTCCTCGGCCGCCGGCGTGCCGGGGTCGGCTCCCGGGCAGACGTCGAGGCAGTCGGAGCAGTCCGCGCAGTCGGCGGCGGTCCAGGACTCCGTGGTGACCACGGGGTCCAGTCCGTCGAAGCCGATCACCCCGGCCGGACAGGCGAGTTCGCAGGCCCCGCACACGGTGCACAGGCCCGGATCCAGCACGTCCTTCTGGAGCTGCTGGAACGTCATGTTCGACCGCTCCCGTCCGCCTGCTCCGCCTGCGTCACCGCCGTCGCGATCCGCTCCACCAGCCAGCGGTAGTCCGCCTCCTCCAGGAGGGCCGGCGGGACGATCTTGACCGAGGCGCCCTCCGGGCCGCCGCCGAACAGCAGCAGCCGCTCCCGCAGCGCAGCACCGGTGACGGCCTTGGCCAGGGCAGGATCGAACCGCCCGTCGGGTACGCAGTCGAAGGCGGCCAGCGCCCCGACGGTGCGGACGGCGTGCATCCACGGGTGGCGGGCGGCCAGTTCCGTCAGGTCGGCCCGCAGCCGCTCACCGAGCGCCCGCGCCCGGCCCGCCACGTCCTGCCGCTCGACGATGTCGACGACCGCGGCGGCCGCGGCGCAGGAGACGGGATGGCCGGAGAAGGTGGAGGTCTGCACGCTCGGCGGCAGTGCGTCCAGCACCGCCCGCTCCCCCACCACGGCGGCGATCGGGAAGCCGTTGCCCAGCGTCTTGCCGAGCAGCGTCAGATCCGGGGTCCGGGTCATCAGCTCGGCGGTGAACAGCCGCCCGGCCCGCCCCAGCCCCGTGTAGATCTCGTCCAACACCAGCAGCGCGCCCCGGGAGTGCGTCTGCCGCGCGATCTCGTCGAGGATCGCGCTGGATACGGGGAGCACCCCTTCGGTCACCTGGACGGGTTCGAGGACCACCGCCGCGGTGCCGCCACGGCGATCGGCGGCGTCCAGCGCGGCGGCGAGACCGGCCGCGAAGCGGGCCATGCCGTCCGCCTGGTCGCCGGCGCGGGGGTCGGGAAGCTCCGCGGTGACGACATGGTCGGGTTGCGGTGCGCTGTAGGTCTTGAACTCCGGGCGCCAGGTCAGGGCCAGCGCTCCGGCGGTCTTGCCGTGATAGCCGTGCCGGAAGGCCACCACCGCCTGGTGTCCGGTGGCCGCCCGGGCGATCTTCAGCGCGGACTCCACCGCCTCGGCCCCGGTCGCGGTGGGCAGCACCGCGGGCTCCCGGTACGGCGACAGCGCGCCGATCCGTTCGACCATGCGCGTCCGGGCGTCCGAGCCGACCTTGCAGCCGGTGTGGGTCAGGCGGTCGAGCTGGGCGACCGCGGCGGCGGTCACCTCGGGGTGCTGATGGCCGAGGGTCGCCGCGCCGCTGCCGGACGTGCCGTCGAACCAGGCGGTGCCGTCCTCGGTGTGGAGCCAGGGGCCGCTGCCGGTGCTGAATTCGGGGCCGAGCGTGCTGCCGGTGGACCGCGCCTCCACGGCGCCGGCGCCGTCCCTCCTTCCCCGCACACCGGCCGCCGCGTCGGTCACCAAGTCGGTCATCGCTGACTGTCCTCCACGATCCGGGCGCCGACGGCACGTTGCACGTCGGCGAAGTCGGGAAATGACGTGTGGTGGCAGGCGCCGCCGCGCACGGTCGTGCGTCCGGGGAGGCACATCGCCAGGGTCGCGGCGGCCATCGCGATGCGGTGGTCCTCGAAGCCGGGCACGGTGCCGGCGCGCAGGGCGGCTCCGCCGCGGACCGTCAGGCCGTCCGCCTCCACCTCGACCCGGGCCCCGAACGCACCGACCATGCGCGCCGTCGTCGTCAACCGGTCGGTCTCCTTGAACCGCAGTTCCTCGGCGCACCCGATCCTCGACGTGCCGGGCAGGAGAGCGGCGACCACGGCGAGCAGCGGCACCTCGTCGATCAGTGCGTGCAGCAGGGCGGGATCGTCGACCCGCACCGACTCCAGCCCCTCCAGTCCGCCCCTGGCCACCACCGTTCCGATCGGCTCACCACCACTGGTACGCCGTTCGTCCTCGTACGAGATGTCGGCACCGGCCCGCCGCAGGACCTCGAAGAACCCCAGCCGGGTCGGGTTGAGGCAGACACCCGGGACGCGCAGCTCGGCGCCATCGCCCCACATCAGATGGGCTGCCACGGGATACGCCGCGAGGGAGGGGTCGGCAGGCACGTCGATGACGGACGGGACGGTGTACGGCCCGCCGTCCCAGGTGATCGTGCGGTCGCGCTCGTGCAGTCCCGCACCGAACGCGGCGAGCATCCGCTCGGTGTGGTCACGCGAACGGACCGGGTGCCGCACGGTGGCCGGGAGCCTGGCCGCGGCCACGGCGAGCAGCACCGCGGAGCGTGCCTGGGCACTTCCCACGGACAACTCCACCGCCGCGGACCGGCACACCGGTGCCCGCACCAGCACGGGTAAGCGCCCGACCTCGCCCAAGTAGTCTACTTCCGCCCCGAGTTCGACCAGCGGATCGACGATCCACTCCATCGGCCGGTGGCGCAACACCTCGTCGCCGTCCACCACCGCACGGGTTCCGGTCCCGGCCAACAGCCCGATCAGCAGTCGCGCCGCGGCGCTGGATCCGCCGGTCTCCAGATACGGCACGTCCGCGGGCCAGGCAGTGATGCCGGAGTGCGCGCGAACCGCCTGCGGGACGGGCACCGCGCCACGGCGCACGACGAGCGTGCCGCCCCCCTCGTCGTCCACCCGCAGCCCCAACGCACGCAGCGCGGGCAGCAACGCCCGTACCGCGCCACCCGAGTTGGCGTTGTGGACGGTGAGGACGGCGGGGGCGCCGGGTAACAGGGCCGCCAGCAGCGCCCGGTGACTCACCGACTTGTCGCCTGCCACGGCGACGGTCAACGGGCCGCGGCGCTCCAACTGCCGGCCACCGTCCACCACGAGGTGCGCCGCCTCGGTCGCCGGTCTGTCGAATCGCCGGGCACCGTCGTCCACGGCGTCCCGGGCCGTTTCCCGGACGGTCTTCCGCACCTCAGGCACGCCCTGCTCCCTTCCCTGAGGCCGCAAGACCCGGAACAGCCGACGGCACCGTCCCCTGCGGCGGATCACACCTGCGCTGGCGCACACAACACTCCGAAGCCGTCACTGAGTTGAGGAGAGGGGAAACCCCTGTCGGAGGCGGCCGGGCCGCTCACGGACACCTGGGAATCACGTGTCGGCGCAATCGTTCATGGTGGTTCGGCAACCCCCAGGGGGACTCGCTGGCGCATTCGACTCAACCACCCCGGCCGAGCGGATGTCAACGAAAGTTGGATCATTCCCCGATAGGCGGTCATCCCCTATAAGCACCGAAGAAAGTACCGCTTCCCCTGCGCAAGCTCCCCTAATCACCCAAAATTTGAAAGGATTCCAAGGCAGCTTCGCATGATCGCGCAGCACGTCACCGCAGGGGGGCGCCGCTGGGTCGCGGCGCCCCGACAACACCGCCGCGACCAGCGCAACGACAGGTTTTAGCTCCCGAGGAAGCGCAGGACCGCCAACACCCGGCGGTTGGTGCCGCTGTCCCGCGGCAACCGCAGCTTGTCGAACACCGCGTTGGTGTACTTCTCCACCGCGCTGGTGGACACGAACAGGCGCCCGGCGATGGCGGTGTTGGTGTGTCCTTGGGCCATGAGGGCCAGCACGGCCTGTTCACGGTCGGTCAGCAGGCCGAGTTCGTCGGCGTGGCGTGAGCGGGTCAGCATGCGGCGCACCACCTCGGGGTCGAACACCGTCTCCCCCTCGTTCACCCGCTCCAGCGCGGACAGGAACTCCTCCACCCGCGCGACCCGGTCCTTCAGCAGGTACCCCAGGCCCCGGGTGTCTGCCGTCAGCAACTCCGCGGCGTACCTGGGCTCGACGTACTGCGACAGCACCAGCACCCCCACCCGGGGGTGTTCGGCCCGCAGCCGCAACGCGGCCCACAGTCCCTCGTCGGTGTGACGGGGCGGCATGCGCACGTCCACGACGGCGACGTCCGGTGGCCCGGCGGCAACCGCGGCCAACAGCGCGTCCGCGTCGCCGACCGCGGCGGCCACCTCGTGCCCCTCGTCGGCCAACAGATGGACCAGGCCCTCGCGCAGCAGCGCCGAGTCCTCGGCAATCATCAAGCGCACGGCAGCTCCGCAACCACCCGCGTGGGACCGCCCGTCGGGCTTTGCACGCTCAGATGTCCGTCCAGGGCACGGATCCGGCGTGCCAACCCGGCCAGTCCCGGCCCCGCGGGATCGGCGCCGCCGCATCCGTCGTCGCGTACCGATACGCGCACCAGGTCGGCCTCCTGGTCGATCTCCACATCGATCCGGCTGGCACCGGCGTGCTTGGCGGCGTTGGTGAGGGCCTCGCGCACCGCAAAGTAGGCGGCGGTCTCCACGGCCGGGGCCGGGCGCCGCGCCAGGTCGCCGCTGATGCGGACCGGGACGGGCGACCGTTCGGCGTCCTGGGACAGGGCCTCGCGCAGCCCCGACGCGTCCAGCGTGGCGGGATAGACGCGCCAGGCCACCTGACGCAGCTCCTCGACCGCCCGCTCGGCCTCGGCCTGTGCCTGCCGGTACAGTTCCGCGCTGTCCTTGCGACGCGCTCGTCCGAGCAGCAGCGCCACCACGACCAGGCGCTGTTGCAGTCCGTCGTGCAAGTCGCGCTCGATCCGGCGCCGTTCGGCGTCCACGGCTTCCACGATCCCCGATCGGGTGGCGGCCAGTTCGTCGATCCGGCGGCGCATCCGGGCCAGTTCGTCCGGGCCGAGGAAGCGGCGCACCAGCCGCCGTTCCCACTCGACGACGGTGGCCAGTCCCGCCAGGTCCAAGAAGAGCAGGAGCAGGCCGGCGGTCAGGAGGTACCCGACGATCGGCCAGGTCGGGCGCATACCGTCGACATCGTGGCCCGCCAGCCAGCGCGACAGCCCGGAACCGGCCGTCCAACCGCCCACCACCAGCAGGAACAATGCCCCGCCACCGAGCAGCCCGACGGGAATGCGGCACCACAGATACCCGGCGGCCCGTCGCGGCTCGATGCCTTCCGCGCCGGCGGGCTCCCCGCCGAACAGCATGGCCACTCTCCGCTGCTCCAGTGCGGCCGCCGCGACCACCGGCCCGCTGCACCGCGCCACGCCCCAGGCGGCCAGGGCGGCGAGGGCGACGCACACCGAGACGGTGCCGAGCACGAGACCGGCGACCACCCGCACCTGCCTCATGCGCGGTGCCGGGCGCTCGGGCGGCGACGCAGCCGCACCACGAACCAACGGCCGACGGCCAGCACGGCCACCGCCACCACCACCTTGGACACCATTCCCCCGTACTCCTCCACCAGCCGCCAGTTGTCGCCCAGCCAGTATCCCCACAGGACGAACGCGGTGTTCCACACCAGGCTGCCGGCGGCCGTCAGGGCGGTGAAGGCCGGCAGCGGCATGCGTTGGATCCCGGCCGGAACGGAGATCAGGCTGCGCACCACCGGCACCATGCGCGCCAGCAACACCGCGGCGCGACCGCGCCGTTCGAACCACGCCTCGGCCCGGTCGATCTCGTGCGGCCGGACGAGGGGAATGCGGGCGGCGAGCGCACGAGTGCGGTCGCGCCCCAGGAGAGCACCCACCCCATAGACGATCCAGGAGCCGACCAGAGAGCCGACGGTGGTCCAGACGATGACGGCCCACAGATTCAGCCGCCCCTGCCCGGCCGCGAATCCGGCGACGGGGAGGACGACCTCACTGGGGATGAACGGCAACACGGTGTCAACGAGGTTGGTCAGCCCGGCGCCGGCGGCACCGAGGGCGCCCATGACGTCGACGGCCCACCCGGCGATGCCGCCGGCCGGTTCGGCAGAGGATGCGGGAAGCGGCGCGGAAGCCAACATGGTGATCATGCGGTCCACGCTAGGCAGCGCGCCAGGCCCGCACCATGCGGTTCACCACCCGACCGCACTGCGGTTTTCCGCAATTGCCGCCCCCACCGGCCCCGTTCCTCGGCGGCACCGACGGGGCACCGACACGAACACGGCCAACCGCTCGACTCCACACGGCTGGTCGTGTCCCGGAACGCGGCGAAGCCGGGGTACGCCTACATCGACGACCATGGCCGGGCCGCGCTACTGGCCGCCGCGCACCCGGAGGTCGCACAGCAGCTGCTGTGGGAAGCCCTGGCCGCATCGCGGGGAAAAACCCTGGTCAACTGCATCACCACCCCCAACGAGTGGGCGATCGACGTCGGCCTCGCGGCCCGACTGGACATCGCGCACGAGGGCTATCTCGCCGTCCGCGGGATGCCCGTCCCGGCGCCCTACCTCACCAACGGGCACTTCCTCTGACACGCCCCCGCGACGAGCCCCGACTCCCCCGCACAAACCGCCCCCGTCACCAACCGACCCTCCGGTGACCGCTGTTGCCCCGCCGCCCGGAAGCGCCGGCCGGGGGGCGCTTCACCGCACGCGGACCGGATGCGTAAGGTACGAGCGGCCCGCGAGCCGTGCGCGCCGGGGGCCGAGGACCGGGGGCGGCAGGGATGACGGGGATGTCAGGGACAGCGGAAGCGCCGGACGTGGGGCTCCCGGCCGGACAGCGCTCCAACGCGGTGGTCTTCGCGGCGGACTACGGCGAGGCCGGCGCCGTCAACGAGCTGGGACGCAGCGCCGGACTGCCCACCGCCGCCGGCGCCCAGAACACCAACTGGTGGTGGGGGCCGGTCAACCCGCACGCTACAACCGTGGTGGCCGTCGCCCCCGGCCCCGACTACGCCCCCGGCTACGCCGCCCACCTGCACCGGTACTTCCGGCACGTCCGGGTGGCCGCCACCCTCGCCAACCCCGACGGCGTGCACAACATCGAATGGGGCGGTCACGTCTATGTCTGCACCGATCCCCGCCGTCCCTGGGGCGCGATCTGGCCCGAACTGCGCAAGTACGCCTGAGGTGCCGACGCACTGTTGGCACGCGCCCATCCCTTGTCGAGCAGAATCCCGACGCCGACGACGAAGAGTGGCACTCCGATCACGAGGTGGATCCAGCCCCACGAGGTGAGGTCGAACCGATAGGCGTACCCGGGCGGGGAGAACACGCTGTCGCATGTGATGCCGGTGATGCGCAGAAGAACGCTGAGCGGGCCGGTCACGGGGCAGGGCAGGGCAGCCGATCCAGAAGTTACCGGCGGGTTGGAGTGCCGGAAAACCGCAGGTGGCACCCGCTCCCCCGCCCTGAACCCTGACCGGAGGCCGGGAACGGCGGCAAGCTGACGGCCGGCCGGCGTGAGCCCCTATGTCTGGTAGGCCGCGGAGATCTGGCCGACCAGGACGGCGAACGGCATGTCGAGGGCGGCGTAGACGGCAGCGGATTCGGGCGAGGCGTTGTCGGCCAGCGCCTCGACCATGAGGGTCGCGTAGTCGCTGACGATGACGCCCGCCTGCTGCATGCGGAGCAGGCCCGCCTCCCGCTTCGCCTGGCTGAAGGTTCCGGAGGCGTCCACGGCGACGTACGCGTCGAGCCCGGCGGCCGTCGCCGAGATCGCGGGCAGCGCAGCGCACACCTCCAGCGACACCCCGGCGAAGATCAGCTTCTGCCGCCCGGTGGCTTCGATGGCCCCGCGGACACGGTCGTCGTGCCAGGCATTGACCGTACTGCGGTCGATGATCTTCTGCCCGGCCGGCAGCGCCTCGACCAGTTCGGGGGTGGTCGGCCCCCACATGCTCTCGGCCGCCGTGGTGGTGACCACCAGAGGGATACCGAGTGTGGTCGCCGCCCGTGCCAGCGCCACCACGTTGTGCTTCAGTTCTCCGACCGGGATGTCTCGGACGCCGGACAGCAGGCCCACCTGGTGATCGACCAGCACCACGGCGGCGTTCTCCCGGGTGACGGACTCCAGGAACTTGCTGCGCTCGCTCATCTTCCGCTCCTTTGAGGGTTGAGCCACAGCCTCATTGGTCACTAATCTTGATAGTCAAGATTAGTGACTATTCGAAGCTATACCTCGCCCCTCTGGAGCGCAAGCATCGGTCGGGGCGGCACCGCCCGGAGTTCTCACAGCGCTGCCCGGAGCCACCGTTCGGCCGACTAAGATCGCTGGCCACGCGGCCCGGTGGTGGGCAGCCGGCGCGAAGGGAGAGACATTGACCGGGCACCAGGCTGCGGAACCGGACCTCGGCGTGCTCGCCGCCCGGATCCTCTTCTCCGTTCAGCGCGAGTTGTTCACCAGGCTCGCCGAGCAGGGCTTCGACGACATCCAGCCCCGCTCCGGCGCCGTCCTCGCCCATCTGCGCGCGGACGGCATCCGTGCCAGCGAACTCGCCCGCGCCTCCGGCCAGCACAAGCAGGTCATCGGCTCCCTCATCGACAGCCTCGAACGCCTGGGCTACGTCGAGCGCCGACCCGACCCCGCGGACCGCCGCGCCAAGCTGATCCATCCCACCGAACGCGGCCTGCTCCAGATGGAGGCCGCCGCCGCCATCATGCACACGATCGAGGCACGCCACGCCAAGGCACTGGGCAAGCACGAGTACGCCGCCTTCAAAACGGCTCTCCAACGTGTGGCCGATCCCCCACGCGCGGCCCGGCGCGACAGCCGAGATGCCGGGGCGGAGCCGGATTAGCCACCTGGTCGCGCACTGCGGCCCCTGGCGCTTCGGCTGCTTCGACCACCCGGGACGATCGACATGCGGCAACTCGTCGAACACGACTGCTCGTGCGCTCAAGGAGAGGGGCGTCAGGCACTTCCGCGCCGCAACTCCCTTGCCCAGTCCTGTAGTTCGGGGTCGGCCAGGCTGGTGCCGAGCCAGTCGTGGTCGAGGTCGCCGCCCGGCAGGGACGGTACGACGGCGACGTGGAGCCCGGCAGCGCGTGCCGCCGCGATGCCCGTTGCCGAATCCTCGAAGGCGACGGAGCGCGTAGGGGCCGCGCCGAGTGTCTCGCACGCCGTGAGGTAGAGCTCCGGTGCGGGCTTGGGGGAACGTACCTCGTCGGCGGCGAACGAGTGCGGGAAACAGTCGGCGAGGCCGGCCGACCACAGCGCCACGTCCAGCAGTTCCCGGGGGCTGTTGCTGGCCACGGCGACGGGTACGGCCGCCCGACAGGCGCGCACGAGTTCCGCCGCCCCCGGAAGGGCCGCGGCCCCTCGGGAGAGCTCCTTGCGGACTCTTTCGAGGAGTTCGGCAGCGATTTCGGCGCCGTCGCCGGGGCAACCGAGGTACTGGGCCATGGACTCCGCCGCGGCCTCGACGGTGCGGCCGATGACCAGGGCTTTCTGCTCATGGCCGAAGGGATGGCCGTGCTCCGCGAAGATCGCGGTCTCCGCAACGGTCCAGCAGACTTCGGTGTTGACCAGCAGACCGTCGCAGTCGAAGACCACGGCCTCGGTGTCGGTGGGGAGCACGCGCATGCGGCTGTCCTTTCGCTTCGGGTGGTGCACGGGTTGTCGGTTCGGCGGCTGTTGGTGGACGTGCGATTGCGCCGCCCGGTGCCTCACTGCCCGAGTGCGAGCCGGATGCCGAAGGCGGCGATGACCGTGCCGGTGATGCGGTCGAGGCAGCGGCGGGCCGAGGGGCGTTGCAGACGGTCTCGGACCATGTGCGCGAAGGCGATCAGCGCACAGGCCCAGCCGACGGCCAAGAGGATGTGCACACCGGCCAGGAGCACGCCCAGCGCAGGGTGCGGGGCGCCGGCGGGCATGAACTGCGGGAGCACCGCGACATAGAAGGCGCCCATCTTCGGGTTGAGCAGATTGGTCACGACGCCCTGTCGCCAACCGCCGAGCAGGGTATCGCCGGCCCCCCGCCCGGCCTTGCCCTTCCTCGTAGTTCCAGTCGCGGCCGCATCCCCGGTCTCCGATGTCTGCGGGCTCTCGCTCGACGCCTTGCGCCGAGTGGCCCACAGCATCCTGCCGCCCATCCACACCAGGTAGGCGGCGCCCACCCAACGAAGAGTCTCGTAGGCGAGGTGAGAGGCAGTCAGCAGCGCGGTCACACCGAGCGAGGTGAGTGCGCCCCAGGCCAGCGTGCCGCACTGGATGCCAAGGACCACGCCCCAGGCTCGACGACGGCGCCCGAGCGCCGCGGTGCGCAGGATGAGCGCGGTATCCAGTCCGGGCGTGAGGGTGAGAAGACCCACTATCAGGGCGAAGGTCCCTATCGCGTGCAGGGTGATCATGAGCGATCACCCTAGGTCGACAAACGACGGAACGTCCATATTCCTGCCCGGGATCGGGCAGAAATTGCGGTATTCATCGTCGATTTCGCACACCACACCTCGGAGGGAAACCGATATGCGAAATATGCCCGATGATTCGATGCCTGGCGGCGGTCACCCGGCACCGCCAGCGGCCGACCGCCGAGGGGACGCCACGGCACTGTCATGTGTGCGGCGTGAGGCGGATCAGGGCCGCCGACGCCAACGCAAGGACGCCGCACACGCTCCACAGCAACAGGTAGGCCGTCAGCGACGGTTGATGCGTGGACTGGATCAACAGGCCGCTGAAGACCGCGGCCGCCGCGGCTCCGGCGACGCTGCCGCCGGCCGTCTTGAGGTTGTAGTAGACGGCGGTCGACGCCGCCGCCCGGTCCTGTGGGCTGCCCTCGGTGATGACTGTGGGCAACCCACTGACCGCAAGACCGACGCCCACGCCCGAGAGCAGGTGTCCGCCGTACCACGTCGCCATGACGGCGTGCCCCACGATCTGCACCCCGAATCCGGCGCCGACGAGGAGGAAGGCGAGGGCGAGCATGGTGCGGTAGCCCAGTCGATGGCCGACGGAAGCCGACGCACCGGCGGCCAGGAAGCTGATCAGGGCCGGGACCGCGATCCACAGGCCGATCTGCCAGTGCGGCAGGCCGAAGCCGTAGCCGGCCTTCTCGGGGGCGGCGTCGAGGAAGGCGACGGTGATGCCTTGCCCGCCGAGGATCACGACGCCCGCGGTGAAACCACAGGCGAAGGCCGGTGCGATGGCGCGGCTCGCCATCGCCCGCACGTCGACCAGGGGTTCACGGCTCCGCAGCGAGGAACGCACCCACAGCCCCAGGGCCATCGGCGCGAGAAGCAGGCCCCCTACGACCAGCGGGGAGCCCCAACCCCTCGTGGTGCCTTGGGCGATGGAGCCGAGCAGCAGCGTGAGGCCGAGGCCCAGCAGAACGGCCCCCGTCCAGTCCATCCTGCCGCTCGCCAGCCGTCCGGTCTCCGCGATGCGAGGGGTGAGGGCGAGCACGAAACCCGCGCCGGCCAGCACCACCAGGTTCCACAGCACCGTGCGGCCACCGCCGGCAACGGACGCCAGGGGCCCCGCCGTTGCCGTACCGGCCGTCGCCCCGAGGATGAGCGCCGCGGCGAGCAGACTGATCGCACGACGGCTGGCCGCGGTGTCCAGTCGGTCCCGCACCAGTCCCACGGACAAGGGAAGCAGGGCACTGAGCGGACCGAGCAGGACTCGGCCGGTGAGGAAGAGAGCCAGGGTCGGCGCCAAGGCACACAGCACGGAGCCGAGGGTGATCGACCCCAGCGCGACCCGCAGCATGCGGCGGTGGCCGTACAGATCGCCCAGGCGCCCGAAGGCCGGTACGCACACCGCGGCGGACAGGAACTGTGCCGCGGTGATCCACATCGCCGGGCCGGTGGTGGTGTGCAACGCGTCGCGGATGACGGGCAGCAGGGAGACGACGCTGCCCTGGATGAACCCGTCGAGCAGCACGAAGACGAGGAGGGGGCCGATAAGGGCTGAGGGAACGGACACGGACATGCTGCGGGCAACAACCGTGCTCATGGCACTCCAGGGGCAAGTTCACAACGGACGGTCGCTGCGGACCGGTCCGCGGCCCCGAAGGCATTGCCCACGCCACTGCCGCAAAACGCGACGCGCCCACAACAGCGCTCTCCCGGGCGACACGATTGCGCCGTGTGAGTGCTCCACCGCAGCGCCGGAGCATGGCCGGAGCCCCGCCGCTCGGACGACGCTTCCCTCCGCACAGTCAGACACCGGCACGGCTCCGCGTGTCACGAGGCTCCGGTGCCTGGTTCGGGCCGCCCCGGAGCGAAAATCCAGGTGCGTACCTGCCTGTGGCCGTCCCTATACTCATGCGAACTGACGAAGGACAGGACGTACAGACAGTGAAGCTGGCTGAGGCACTGGCAGAACGCGCCGAGGCGACGCGCCGTGTGGAGCAGTTGCGGGCCCGCGTCGTCAGCACCGCGCGGTACCAGGAAGGGGAGACGCCCGCCGAGGATGCGGCCCAGTTGTTGGCCGAGGCCGGTGAGGTGCTGGACACCCTGGAGACGCTGATCCGAAGGATCAACCGGACCAACGCCGCGGTGGAGATGGGCCCGGACGGCACGCTCACCGACGCGCTCGCACGCCGGGATGTGCTGCGGCTGCGCCATGCGGTGGTCACCGCGGCGGCGGATGCGGCAGCGGGCACCGGCGAGCGGGGCTGCGGTCGGAGCTGATGGGGGCGGGCTCGGGGTTCCCCCATCGCAGCATGCGCAGCCTCCGCACAGCCACCTTCATTGGCCGGCGGCTGGCGGGCAGTTGGCGGGCAGTTGGCCGCTAACGATCGGTGTGTGCCTCGAAGAGGCTCCGCAGATGGGCCAGGCTCCGCTCGGCCAGCGGGCGCAGAGCCGGTGCGGCGGCGCGGGCGTCGGCTCGTAGCCTGTCGACGGCGTCGGCACCGAGAGCTTCCTCGGCTTCGGTTGCGAAGGCGGGTTCGGCGAGCCAGTCGTCGAGGAGGCGCGGCGTGACCTCCAGGTGGAACTGCAGGCCCCAGGCGACCGGGCCGGCTCGGAACGCCTGGCACTCGGTGGAGTCGGTACGGGCGAGGACGCGGGTCCCGGGATCGGGGACGATGCGGTCACCGTGCCAGTGCAGTACCCCGGGGGCGTCGGCCAGCGGGCCGACAACGGGGTCGTCGCGGTCCACGTCGAGCAGCGGCGCCCAGCCGATCTCGCTGCTCCGACCGAGCTCGCTGCCGGGACGTACCACCAGGCCCCGGGCACGAGCGAGAAGTTGGGCCCCGAGACATACCCCCAGCGTCGGAACCCCGTGCCGGAGTGCGTCGGCCAAAAGCTCGCGCTCCACCTTCAGGGCCGGATGGCCGGCCAGGTCGTCGGCGTTCATGGGGCCACCCATCACGACGAGCCCCGCCAGCTCCGACACCGCAGGCAGGTCCTTGGCCGAGGCTCCCGGAACGTCGATCAGGTTGCGGATGTCGATGCCGAGGCCGCTGCCGTCCAGGGCGTCGAGGATCATGCCGGGCTTCTCGACTTCGACGTGTTGCAGGATCAGGACGGTTCGTGCGGGCATGAGACGGTCTCCGGAGACGACGAGCAGGTGGGAAATGGTCCGCCTACACCCGTAACGTGGCAGGTCAGGGGGGCAGACTGGCGGATACGGTCCAGGCCGACCCGCGAGCCGGGGCGTCACAGGACGGGCCTCAAGCGCCGGGTCTCAAGGGCGAGGACGGTTCCGCTCCGCACCTGCCCGGACCGAGTACTGATCCAGGACGGCGCGCAGCCGATCGACATCAGTCGCAGCGCCGAGTCCGCGCTTGGGCAGCAGCGTCATGGTCGAAGCGTTCTCGTCCCCGCTCAACAAGAGGAAAATCCCCGGGGTTTCGACGTAGCGGGGCGTCGCCGGCCAGGAGAGGGAATGGGTTGCCTGGGCCGTCGAGACGGTGACACCGGACGCGTCGACGACGATGCGCTGCTCGCCCTTGGCGGCCGCGAGCCGGTGGAAGCCGCGGGCCTGCAGACCGGTCTGCCCCAGCATGATCACGACGAACACCGCCAGCCCGATGATCAGCGGCACATCCAGTCTGCCCTTCTGCGCCAACCCCAGCACCGTCGCGACGGTCAGGCAGACGCCCGTCGCGGCCAGCAGCCAGCGCGTCCGGCGGGCGGATTTCGACGTTCTGGCCCGCGCCCCCAACGCCTCCTTGAAGTCCTCGACCGTCGGCGTGTACGACAGCTCGATCTTTCCCGTCTCCGTCACGATGGCGTCCCCCGTGTTCTGCCCGGGCCCCGGGCCTGCCCGGCCCTGTCTGGCTCTGTCTTGCCGCTGTCTTGGCGCTGTCCGGCGCTGTCTGGTGGCAGCGGCCGGCAAGTGATCCTAACGTCGCAGTCGACGGGACCGACTGGCGGTCGATGCGGGACGGCGGTCCTGCCTGGGTACTGCACCAGGCGTCGGGCGTCCAACGTCGGGCATCAGGCGTCCGGCGTCCGACCTCCGACCTCCGGCGAACTTCATGCTCGCCCCGTGGGGCCCGTACGTTTCCCCTGGTCGCCCCGCGCCTGGGTCGGGGCGACGTCGCCACCGGCGGGCCGGAGGATCGGGGAGCCGAGGCAGCGGCAGGCGAGCAGCGCCATCCCCAGTTCGGTGGGGCGCTCGTGGACCGAATGCCCCATGGTCTCCTCGGCCTTGCGGATGCGGTACTGAACGGTGTTCTTGTGCAGGATCTGGTGGCCGGCGGTCGCGGTGTAGCTGCCGCCGGTGGCCAGGAAGATCTGCAGTGTCTCCCGCAGCCGCGCCGAGTGCTCGTCGTCGGTGGCGAGGTCGCCGAGGACGTTCCACACCCAGGCCCGGGTGCTGTCGATGTCCTGGCACATCAGGGCGATCGGAGCGAACTCGGGGTAGGCGGTGACCCGGAGGCCCGTGGCGGCGGCCAGCGCGAGTTCCTGTGCACGCAGTGCCTGTCGGTGGGTGCGCCGGAAACCGTCGATGCCGGACCCCACCTCGCCCGCGCAGACGCGTGCGGTGGGATCGCCGCCCTCCACCGTGTCCGCCAGCGCGGGCCAGGCGATCTCGCCGCGTGTGCCGAACGGCAGCCAGGCCCAGGCAAGCGCCTCGTCGCGAGCCACGAACAGGGGCTCGCCGGCGCAGTTCAGCTCGGCCGCGATCTTCCCGGTGAGCCGGTCGAGGCGGGCCAGCGCCGCCCCGCCGTGGCACCGTTCAGGCAGCCACAGCACCAGGCCGACGTGGTGCTGCCGCAACCGGTACCCGAGCACCGAATCGGTGCGGTCGGGGACCGCGGGATCGCCGTCGAGGATCTCCCGCACCCGACCGGTCCGGGCGGCGGTCTGGCCCAGCAGCCAGCGGTCGCGTTCGAGTTGGTAGACCTCGATGACCTGCTCGGTGACCCGGTCGATGTAGTCGAAGCTCACCGCCAACATGCGTCGAGTGGTGCGGGCGGAGACGTTCTCGTCGGCGCACCGGCGGTGGAGTTCGTCGAGGCACCACTGCAGGAAACGTAGATGGCCTATGCGGTACGCCCTGACGAGCGCGCTGATGGGGATGTTCCGCTGGGCCAGGCGGCGGGCGTACTCCACCGCCGCCACAGGCGCTTCGGCGTCTTCCAGGAAGATGTCGTGTTCAAAGATGTGCAGCAGGGTGACGACGTTCTCCGAGACGCTCGCCCGCAGCAGGCCGAGGATCGCCTCGTCGCCTCTGAGCTGCGGGATCTCGGCCAGCAGGTGTTCCCACACATCCCGGCTGACCTCCGGGGCGTTCGCCCCCACCGCCGATGCCACGACCGCCAGTCGCTCCGTGGCCTCGGCGTCACCCACGGGCATGTGACCAGCGTAATCCGGTTCCCACGAGCACGCATGGAGCACCTCGACGCCTTCTGTCGCGGCAGCGCTACGGTGGGTGATTCGTGCGGTCGGCACCACTCCCCCGGGAAAGGTCGTACCCGGCGTCCGATGGCTTCTCGCCCGACGCTCTCTAGCCTGATCCCGAAGGACCACCGGAACGGGGAGGGGAATCCGGAGAGGAGCACCGTACCCATGAGCGCGATACCTCAGAACACGATGGCACCCGTCGACCTCACCACCGTCGGCCCCGGGAACGGGCATCCGGTCGTCCAGCCGCCCGTACTGGGCGGGTCCGACTACACGGACTACTACCTGCTGAACGACCTGTTGGACGACGAGCAGAAGGCCCTCCGCCGGAAGGTCCGGGACTTCATGGACCAGGAGGTCACCCCCATCATCAACCCCTACTGGGAACGGGCCGAGTTTCCCCACGAGTTGGTTCCCAAGCTCGCGCAACTGGGCATCTCCGGCTTGCAGATCAAGGGCTACGGGTGCCCGGGATTCAGCAATGTGACGGCCGGCGTGGTGATCCTGGAGCTGGCCCGCGGTGATCTGAGCATCTCCACCTTCACCGGGGTGCACGCGGCCCTGGCCATGATGTCGATCGCCCTGCTCGGCTCGGACGAGCAACGTGCACGCTTCCTGCCGCCGATGGCGCGCCTGGAGAAGATCGGCGCCTTCGGCCTGACCGAACCCGCCCACGGCACGGACGCGGTCAAGCTGGAGACGACCGCGCGCAAGGACGGCGACGCCTACGTACTCAACGGGCACAAGCGGTGGATCGGCAATGCGACCTTCGCCGACTACGTGATCATCTGGGCCCGCGGCGAGGACGGCCACGTCGGGGGCTATGTCGTCGAGAAGGGCACCCCCGGCTTCGAGGCCGAGGTCATCACCGGCAAGACGGCGTTGCGCTGCGTGCAGAACGCGCAGATCTCCCTCACCGACGTCCGCGTGCCCGCCGAGAACCGCCTGGCCGACGTCCACACCTTCCGGGACACCGAGAAGGTCCTGCTGGCCTCGCGCTTCTGCGTGGCCTGGGAGGCGATCGGCGCCGCCATCGCCGGCTACGAGACCGCACTGGCCTACGCCAAGCAGCGCAAGCAGTTCGGGATACCGCTGGCGGCGTTCCAACTCATCCAGTACCGGCTGTCGCGGATGCTGGCCGACATCACCGACATGCTGTGCATGCAGTACCGGCTCAGCCAGCTCATGGACGAGGGCAAGTTCTCGATGCCGCGGGTCGCCCTGGCCAAGATGCACTACACCGAGCGCGCCCGGGCCATCCTCGCCGATGCCCGCGACATGCTCGGCGGCAACGGCATCATCCTCGACTACCACGTGGCCAGGCACCTGTGCGACATCGAGGCCATCGACACCTACGAGGGCACCGACACGGTGCAGGCACTGATCGTCGGCCGCGACATCACCGGCTACAGCGCCTTCGTGCCGCCGACTCCGGGCGCCGGCCGTTGAGGGAGCAGCCATGGACGACACACCGCTGCTGCAGGGACTCCACGTCGTCGACCTGGCCAGTTTCATCGCCGGGCCCGCCGCGGCCACCGTGCTGGGCGACTTCGGCGCCGACGTCGTCAAGGTCGAGCCGCCGCGCGTCGGCGACACCTACCGGGCCTTCAGCCGCATGCCGCCGAACCCGCGGGTCGAGGGCGTCAACTACGCCTGGCAGCTGGACAACCGCAACAAGCGCAGCATCGAGCTGAACCTGAAGTCCCCCGGCGCCCGGCCGGTCCTCGAAGCCCTGGTGCGGTGGGCCGACGTGCTGGTCACGAACTTCCCCCCGCCGGTGCGGGCCAGACTGGGCGTGGAGTACGAGGACCTGGCGCCGCTCAACGGCCGCCTGATCTACGCGGACGTCACCGGCTTCGGCGAGACGGGACCGGACGCCCACCTGCCCGGCTTCGACGCGACCGCCTACTGGGCGCGCACCGGGCTGATGGACCTCACCCGCCAGAGCGACGCCCCGCCCGCGATCAACGTCTCCGGCGCGGGCGACCACTCGACGGCGGTCACCCTGTTCGCCGGGATCATGACCGCGCTGTACCGGCGTGAGAAGACCGGCCGGGGCGCTCGGGTCACCGCCTCCCTGATCGCCGAGGGTGCCTGGGCGGCGGGTGTCTGGCTGCAGGCCCTCCTGGTCGGCGCCAGGAACCCGCGCCCGGTGGACCGACTGCACCCGCCCAACGCGCTGGCGAACACCTACCGCACCGCCGACAACCGCTGGCTGCTGCTGGCCTTCGTCAACGAGGACAAGCAGGTGCCGCTGTTCCTCCGGGCGATCGGCCATCCCGAGGCGGCGGAGGACCCGCGCTTCAAGGACTCCGCGAGCCGGCACGTGCACTCCGCCGACATCGTCGCGCTGCTGGACCAGGCGTTCGCCAGGCGCCCGCTGGCCGAGTGGCGCACACTGCTCGACTCCGCCGGGCTCACCTACGGAGTCGTCCAGACACTGGAGGAGAGCGCGGCCGACCCGCAGCTCAAGGCCAACGGAGTCCTCGTGCCGATCGAGTCGGACGGCGCCGCCCCCCACCTCACCATCGACAGCCCCGTACGGCTCGACCAGGAGCGGAAGGTCCCGCCGCGGCCCGCCCCGGACCTCGGAGAGCACACCGAGGACGTCCTCGGCGAACTCGGCTTCGACGCCGCCGCGATCGAGGGACTGCGCGCCGCGGAGGCGATCCCGCCGCCACGGTGAGCCGTGCCGCCGGCTCCGGTCCGACCACCGCCCGCCCCAGCGTCGCTACGGTGAGGAGTAGACGACGAGAACCTGTTCCGGGGCATCGGCGACGGTGAACGCCGCATGGCCGAGGGTCAGATCGCCGCGGGAGGGGTGCCGGACGCGCTTGCTGCCGGTGCGGTGCCCGGCGATGTCGTACCGGGGCCACCATGCGTCCGCCTCGGCGCTGCCGGCGCGCAGCTCCGCGGCGAGCCGGCGGAACCGCTCGTCGCCCGGGTGCCGACCGGCGTTCGTCCGG
Source organism: Streptomyces yunnanensis (assembly GCF_029011865.1). NCBI lineage: Bacteria > Bacillati > Actinomycetota > Actinomycetes > Kitasatosporales > Streptomycetaceae > Streptomyces > Streptomyces yunnanensis. Next base: position 9,329,913 of record NZ_CP095749.1, on the reverse strand, counting down.
AGCCTGGCCAGTACCGACTGCGCCACCGACTCCCAGTCGACCAGTACGTGCCTGGCCTCGGGATCGAGGAACACCCAGCGTGCGAGGTTGGGACGGTCGGCGTCCCGTCGTCGGACCAGTCCCGGGAAGAACTCCGCGGCGGCGGCGTTCCAGACCAGCACGTCGGCGGCGGCCCCGGTGACGTAGGCCGGGGCGGGAGCGACGAGCGCGGGGACCGCGGCGACCTCGGGAGCGACGGTCTCGACCACGGGCGGACGGGAGTCCTCGCGGCCGACGGAGCGCCGCTGACCGGCGGCCCCCTCGGCCAGCGCGCGGAGATGAGCCCGCTCCTCCGGCCCGAGCCGCAGGGTGTCCGCGATCGCCGCCAGGACCTGATCGGACGGGCGCACGTCCCGGCCCTGCTCCACATACGCGTACCAGGTCGTGCTCACCCCCGCCAGCACCGCCAGCTCCTCCCGCCGCAGACCGGGCGTGCGGCGGCGGGCCGATTCCGGAAGCCCCACGTCGGCCGGGCCGATCCGCTCGCGCCGCGCCCGCAGGAACGCTCCGAGCTCGCGCCGCGCGACCGCCGCCGCGTCCTCCCGTCCGGCGCTCTTCCTGGTACTCCTGGTTCCACCATCAGGCATGTCTGGATACCGCCCCTCGCCTCGTGTGGACTACACAGCCATGAAGGCATGGCAGATGACCACACCCCAAAGCGGCCTGCACCTCGCGGAGTTGCCCGACCCCCCGCTCCGCGGCGGCGGCGCGACGCTCGACGTCCTCGCCGCACACATCCCTGCGTACACCGACGTCCTCGTGGCCGGAGGACGCGGTGGCTTCCCGACCCCGATCGTACTGGGGGCCTGTGGGATCGGTCGGGTGACGGCCACCGCTGACGACGTGTTCGGAGTGCGGCCGGACGATGTCGTCGTCGCCAATGGGCTGTTCCGGTCCGGGCGCCTTGCCCACCCGGAAGAGGCGTTGCTGGCCTGGACCGGGATCGGCGGTGCCGGCCGCGCCACACCGACCACCGAGCGGATACGCGAGGTGTGGCGTGACGGACTGTACGCCGAACGGGCGGTACAGCCGGAGCGGACCCTGGTCGCCCTGCCCGGCGCGGACGCCTACCCGGCGCCCGAGCGGCTCGCGTTCCTGCCCTGGCTGAGCATCGCGGCCGAAGCGATCGACCGGGCATCCGTGCGCGCGGGGCACGTCGTCGCCGTGGTCGGCGCGACCGGTCAACTCGGGGCGGCGGCCGTGCTCGTCGCACTCGCCCGCGGCGCCGCGGCGGTCGTCGCGGTCGGACGCGACCGCGACTCGCTCGCCGCACTCGCGGGCCTCGATGCGCGCGTGCTGCCCGTGCCGCTCAGCGGCGACCGCGCGACCGACGGGAGCGCGATCGCGGCGGCGGCCGGGCCGGTCGACGCGGTCGTCGACACGCTCGGCGCGGTGCCGAGCCCGGGCCCGACGATGGCCGGGTACGACGCGTTGCGCCCGGACGGCTCCTGGGTCCTCGTCGGCGGAGTACGCCAGGACCTGCCGATCCCGTACGGCGACTTCATGCACCGGCGGTTGACGCTGCGCGGATCGTGGATATGCCGCGACGCGACCATCCTCGACGTGTGGTCGATGGTCCGCGGCGGCGTGATCGACCTCTCGGCACTCGACATCACGGTCGTCGGGCTCGACGACCCCACCGCGGCACTCACCGCGGCGTCCCAGTCACGCGGCCTGGGCATCGTCGTCCTGGTCCCGTGACCGAGCGCCACCGCGTCGCCGAATCGGACCAGGACAGGCAACGGCAGGCCGAGCTACCGCACGTCGCGGGGACCGCGCTCCCGTGGATCGCGCCGGCCCCGACGTGACGGCCGACGAATGGGGTTGCGGCGGAGCGGGTGGACCCGGGGAGGATATGTCCATGGACAGTGCGACAGACGACGTGAACCAGGCGATCGCGGGCGAGTTGCAGCTCATGGACCCAGGGGTCCGCGCCTCGCGGGAGCGCGTCCGCCGGCTCCTGGACCCGGAGTTCGTGGAGGTCGGCGGATCGGGGCGGCGGTGGACGTACGAGGCCATGGTCGCCGAGCTGTCCAGTCGTCCGGGCCGTTCGCCGGATGCTCCCCGTTACGAGCCCTCGGACATCTCAGGCGTGCGGCTCGCCCCGGGCCTGGTGCATCTGACCTTCGAGACCGTACTCGGCGATGTCAGGACCAGGCGTAGCTCGATCTGGCGCAAGAGGGACGAGGGGGCGGGCTGGCGGATGTACTACCACCAGGCCACACCCGTGCCGCCCGGTGTGGACACGGCCTAGGGTACGGCCGAGCCGCCGAAGTCACCGGCTCCGGCGCGTTGTGGCAGGTGCCCGAGGTGCGCGAAATCCGTTTCGCGTGTTGCTCCGGCGCCTCTACTGTGGCGCGGTGATGACTCAGGTGATCGTTCTCAATGGTGGTTCCAGCTCCGGGAAGTCCGGGATCGTCCGGTGTCTGCAGGCGGTCCTGCCGGATCCGTGGCTGGCGCTCGGGACGGACACGCTGGTCGAGGCCATGCCGGCGTCCATGCAGACGTCGGACGGCGGTATCGAGTTCGCGTCGGACGGAGAAGTGGTCGTCGGGCCGGAGTTCCGCGCGCTGGAGGCCGCCTGGCTCGAAGGGGTGGCCGCGATGGCCCGAGCGGGCGCCCGGGTCATCGTCGACGAGGTCTTCCTGGGCGGAGCGGACTCACAGCAACGTTGGCGGAAAGCCCTGGGCGAACTCCCGGTGTTGTGGGTCGGCGTGAGGTGTGACGGTGCGGTCGCCGCGGGCCGCGAGGTGGCACGAGGCGACCGCATCATCGGGATGGCCGCGTCCCAGGCGGAGGCGGTCCACCAGGGCGTGGAGTACGACCTGGAAGTGGACACCGTGCATGCCGAGTCGATGGAGTGCGCACGGAGCATCGCCGCACACGTCAAGTGATCGTAGTCGGCCGTCCCGCCGGGCCCGGCGGTGGCCCGGCGTCTGATCACGGAGTTCGGCTGCTCATCGCGTCCCCATGTCGTAGGGGGTGCCGTCGGCGACGGCCTGGAGCTTGTCGGGGTTGGCCACGTTGTGGAGGGCGATGATGCGGCCGTCGGTGTCGAAGTCGAAGGTGACGGTGGCGATCACGCGGTCCGGGGCGCTGAACACCATGCCCAACCCGCCGTTGATCTCGGCGAGTTCGGCCTTCATGTCGGCGGGGTCGATGCCCTGGTAGGTGACGGTGCCGATGGCCGCGAACCAGGCGGCCACCGTGGCCGCGCCCACGACCGGGCGAAGTGCCTGGCGGACTTTGCCGCCGCCGTCGGTCCACAGGGTGACGTCCGGGGACAGCAGTTCCAACAGGGCGTTGACGTCGCCGCCGGTCGCGGCGGCGAAGAACCGCTCGGTGGCCTCGCGCTGCCGCGACCGGTCCGCGGCGAAGCGCGGTCGCCGGGCCCGCACGTGCTCGCGGGCGCGGTGTGCGGCCTGTCGCACCGCGGCCTCGGAACGCTCCACCGCTTCCGCGATCTCGGCGTGACTGAAGTCGAAGACCTCCTTCAACACGAACACCGCGCGTTCGAGCGGGCTGAGCGTCTCCAACACCACCAGCATGGCCATCGACACCGACTCGGCATCCATGACGGCCTCGGAGGCGTCCCCTCCGGTGAGGATGGGCTCCGGCAGCCACGGCCCCACATAGGTCTCCCGCTTGTGCCGGGTGGAGCGCAGGCGTTCCAGTGCAAGGTTCGACACGATCCGCGTCAGGTACGCCTTGGGGTCGGCCACCTGCGAGCGGTCCGCGGCAGACCACTTGATCCAGGCGTCCTGGACCGCGTCCTCGGCATCGGCCGCGGTGCCGAGGAGACGGTAGGCCACGGAGAACAGCAGGTTGCGGTGCTCGTGGAAGACCTGCTGGTCGGGGTGGGTTGCGGGGTTGGTCACCGGGTCTCCTGGGTGCGGGTGAAGCGGCCCCCACGGGGCCAGAACGCGCCCGAGGCGGGCATCTTCTTCATACGGCCGTAGGTCGGCCAGGGCGAGGCGGTCACCGTCTCCTTGTACCGGACCGCCATGCGGCCGGTCAGGCAGATCCGGCGCGGACTGTCGTCGGGGTGGGTGAACTGCACCACGGCGTCGCCCCGGCCCAGGCTCACCGGCGTGTGGTAGTAGCCGAAGCGGAACGGCTTGGGCTGCTTGCCTTTGAGAACGCGGTCGATCGAGGTCGCGGCGTGCACACCGGTCGGCATGCCGCCCTGGCAGGTGCCGTGCATGACGCCGTATCCCTGGCGGATCGCTGCCGCGTCGCCGATCGCGTACACCTCGGGGTGGGACACCGAGCGCAGCGTGGCGTCGGTGACGACGCGTCCGCGCTCGTCGACGGCCAATCCGGCGGCTGCCGCCAGCGGCGACACCCGCGTACCGCTCGTCCACAACACCGCCTCGGCGGCGATGCTCTCCCCGCCCGCCAACTCGACCGAGTCGGGCAGCACCTTCGCCACCTCGACGCCGGCGCGCACCTGGACGCCGAGCCGGCCGAGCGCGGCCCGCAGATACGCCGCGGCCTTCGCGTTCATCGTCGCGCCGGGCTCCTGGCGGCCCAGCAGCACGACGTTCAACTCCGGGTACCGTTCGGCGATCTCGGCGGCCGATTCGACGCCGGTCAGCCCGCTGCCGACCACCGCCACCGTGCCGCCGCCGAGCCTCCCGAGCCGGTCGGCCAGCAACTCGGCCTCCTGGACGGTGCTCAGGGAGTACGCGTGGTCCTCGACACCCGGCACCGCCGAGGTGTCGGCCACCGTGCCCAACCCATAGACCAGCGTGTCGTAGTGCAGGACTCGGTGGTCGTCGATCCGCACGGTCTTCGCGTCCGCGTCCACCGCCGTCACCCAGCCGCGCACGAACCGTGCGCCCGTGCCCTCCAGCACCTCCGGGATGCTCAGCTCGGCGAGTTCCTGCCCGGTCGCCGTCATGTGCAGCCGCAGGCGCTCGGTGAACCGCTCCTGCGCGTTGACCACGGTCACCTGCACGCCCTGGCGTCGCTTGGTGCGGGCCGCGAGCTGAACGGCCGCGGCCATGCCCGCGTAACCCGCTCCCAGAACCACCACCCGGTGCGCGGTCTCCGTGCCGGTGCCCTGCTGTGCGTTCATCGTTCCGCCCTCCTTGATGCGCTGCTGACGACCACCAGATGGAAGCTGGCCGCCCATACGTGACATGAGGTCGATGTGACGCACAACACAGGGCGCGGAGGGGGCGGTTGGACCGTGCCGGTCAGGAGGCGGCGCCGATCCGATCGCGCAGCCCTTCGGCGAAGGTACGCGCCGCCACCAGATCGGCGCCGTTGGGACGTCCGCTTTTGATGCCGCCGACGAGCTTGAACGGAAACGAGGTGTCGAAGCCGCGGCACGAGAAGGTGTCGCGCACCTCGAAGCCCCTCTGCTGGAGGAGCCGCACGAGGGGGCGGGTGAAGGGCCGGACCCGCAGTGCGGGAAGCCCGCTGGTGGTGAACACGAACGCGTTGCGCCGTGCACCCGTCGGGAGTGCCTGGACGAACTGGCGCAGCTGCGGATGGACGTTCTGCATGAAGATCCCGGAGCCGAATCCCACCAGGTCGCAGGTGGCGAGTTCTGCCATATCGACCTGTTCGGGGGCGACGACCCGGGCCTGGAGCACCTGACCCATGGCGTCGGCGACCCTCTTGGTGTTGCCGTGGGACACGGAGGTGCACACGATGACGGCCTTCATGATGCTGTTCCTTTCGCTTCGACGTATTCCGTGTGGTGCTGGGCGGATCGGGCCATGCGCCCAGTCTGCCCGGGAGTTCTTCCCGCTCATCAGGCTGCGACCGGGGGCGGCACAGGCACTGATGGCGTCGCGCCGGGAAGCCACCGGTAGGCGCGCGGAAACCGCATCGAGGTGACGGTGAAGCGGCAGACGCGTTCCTTGACCACGGCCGCCGCCCGGCCGGACAGCGCGAACGCCGCGGGGGTGTCGTCCCGATGCGCGGCCTGGATGAAGCCGTCCCGCCGCCCGAGGCTGATCGCCTGTCCGGTCATGCCGATCGACACGGACGACGGTTGTTGCCCTCGGATCATCGCGAGCACCGTGTCCGCGCCGTGGGCGCCCATGGGCAACGCCGCCTGGCAGCTCATCCGCAGGTGCGCCCCCACGTGCGCGGGTGGCGCGACGGCGTCGCCGACTCCGACGATCCGTCGATGGTGCAGGCACACCAAGGCGTCGTCGGTGCGCAGACGGCCGTCGGCGGCCACCGGAAGGCCACTGCGCAGCGCCAGGTCCGGTACGGCCAACGAGCCCGCCCAGACCGTGCAGTCGCTGGGCAGCCGGCCGCCGTCGGTGTCGACGCCGCCCGCGCGGATTGCGGTGACCCGCAGTCCGGTGTGCAGCGCAACCCCGGCGTTGGCGAGCTTGTCGTGAATGCGGGCGCGACTGGATGCGGGCAGCCCGGCGGCGACCGACCGGGAGACCAGCGCGATGTCCAAGGACGGGTACCGGTAGGCGATTTCGGCGGCGCTCTCGATCCCGGTCAGGCCGCCGCCCACGATGACGACGGGTGCCTGTGCGGGCAGCTGCCGCAGCCGGGTGCGCAACGACTCGGCACCGTCGAGGTCGGCGATGCTCCAGGCGTGCTCGGACCCGGTCATGCCGCGGGCGGCCGTGCTGCCCACCGCGTACAGCAGATAGTCGAAGTCGAGCGCGCCGCCGTCGTCGAGCCGCACGGATCGCTCGGCGATCGTGTCCGCCGCCGCACCCGCAGTCGCACGTCGGGGCGCAACAGCCCGCGCAGCGGCCGTATCGCGCGGGGCGCGCCCGCTGCGTGCTCGTGCAGCCGGATGCGTTCGACGAAATCCGGTCGCGGGTTGACCACCGTGACGTCCACGCCGGACCGTCCCACGGCCGCCAGTCGGTTCGCGGCCATCACTCCTGCGTAGCCCGCCCCGACGACCACCACTCGCGCCACCACGACCCACCTCCGTTCAGTTCGACCTGACGCTGTGAGGACATCGCAGGCCGGGCGATCGTGACAGCGGAGGGGTGTGATGGCAGTCACAATGGCCTGACGGCGGGCACGGCACTGGCCGGGTCGCACGAGGTCGTATGCCATAACGACCTCTCGCCCAAGAACACGGTCTATCGGCCGGTCGACGGCGCCTTGCGCCCGGTGGCCTTCATCGACTGGGATCTGGCGGCTCCCGGCGCACGGATCCACGAGGTCGCCCATGTGTGTGGGCAGTACCTCCGGCTCGGGCCGGCTGTCCGGGACGTCTCCGACTTCGCTCACCGGGACGCGTTGGATCGCGCCTTGCGCTGAGTGGTGTCCGGCCCGCATCGGGGCCGTCGGCGGCATGGGCCGAGCGCCTTGCCTGCCGTCAGCCGAGGGCTTTCGGGCGTCAGGCAGCACCGCATGCGGCGCGTCGCGCCTCGTGAAGGGCTTGTCTGTCCGGAACGGACGATCACGGCAGAAGGGCGTACCCACTCCTTGCCACTCTCAACGTATAGCGCACGGGGGGTCTTGCGGCAAGGCCCCAGTCATGCCGCACAATCGCTGACCTCGGCCAGAACCTTCGGCAATGGGAGCTTTACGAAGTGCGTGTTTTTATCGGAGCCGGTGAGATGAGTCCCCTGACCACCAGCGCGTTCGACCTTCCCGACCGCCTCTCCTCCAAGGCCGACCCGACCCTGATCGCCGCCGACGAACGGCACTTCGCGGCCATCGCGGAGAGCCTTGAGCAGTCGATGGCCGAACTGTCCGACCGCCTCGACGCCGAGCTGAAGGCGCCCGGCGGCGTCGGCCGGCAGGCCATGGACCGGGACGCGGAGGTCCAGCGGCTGACCGGGCGCCTGCGTGCCCTGCGGCGCTTCGGCCTGGATCTGTGCCTGGGGCGCGTCGTCGGCGCGGACGACCCCGAGCCCGTGTACATCGGACGGCTCGGCCTCACCGACAGCGCGGGGCGTCGGCTGCTGGTCGACTGGCGCTCCCCGGCTGCCGCACCGTTCTTCGCGGCGACCCACGCCAACCCGATGGGTCTGGCCAGCCGCCGCAGGTACCGCTGGACCGGCGGCCGGATCAGCGACTACTGGGACGAGGTGTTCACCGCCGACGGACTGGACGGGCACGCCGCGCTCGACGACCAGTCCGCCTTCATCGCCAGCCTGGGCAGCACCCGGTCGTCCCGGATGCGCGACGTGCTCGCCACCATCCAGGCCGACCAGGACGCCATCATTCGGGCGGGTTCCCGGGGCGCTCTCGTCGTCGACGGCGGCCCGGGCACGGGCAAGACGGTCGTCGCCCTGCATCGCACCGCCCACCTTCTCTACTCCGACCCGCGCCTCGGCCACCGTCGGGGCGGCGTGTTGTTCGTCGGTCCGCACCAGCCCTACCTGGCCTACGTCGAGGACGTCCTGCCCAGTCTCGGGGAGGAGGGGGTGCAGACCTGCACGGTGCGGGACCTCGTCGCCGAGGGGGCCGGAGCGGCGGTCGAGGCCGACCCGGAGGTCGCCCGACTGAAGTCGTCCGCGGGCATGGTCGAGGCGATCGAGGCGGCCGTCAGGTTCTACGAGGAGCCGCCGGCCGAGGGGATGACGGTCACGACCGACTGGGCCGACATCCGACTGAGCGCCGACGACTGGGCCGAGGCGTTCGACGCGCCGGATCCAGGCACCCCGCACAACGAGGCGCGCGAGCAGATCTGGGACGAGCTGGTCACGATCCTGCTGGACAAGCTCGACGGCGATGTCCCGCCCGACCTGTTCCGACGCTCGCTCAGGCACGACGAGGAGCTGGTCACCACCCTCCACCGTGCCTGGCCGCTGCTCGAAGCGACCGACCTCGTCGGGGACCTGTGGTCGGTGCCGGCGTATCTGCGGATGTGCGCTCCCTGGCTCAGCCGCGACGAGGTGCGCACGCTGCAGCGCAAGGAGACGCCCCAGGCATGGACGGTGTCCGACCTGCCGCTCCTGGACGCGGCGCGGCAGCGGCTCGGCGACCCGGAGGCGGCGCGACGCACCCGCCGGCAGCAGGCCGCTGCCGAAGCCGAGCGCGCCCGCATGGCCGACGTCATCGCCGATGTGCTGGCGGCGGATGACGACGGTGAGGGCGCGGTGACCATGCTGCGCGGGCAGGACCTACAGGACAGACTGATCGACCGGACCGCCCTGCCCGGCATCGATCCGGACCGCCTCGCCGGCCCGTTCGCGCACATCGTCGTGGACGAGGCGCAGGAACTGACCGACGCGGAGTGGCAGATGCTGCTGTCGCGGTGTCCGTCCCGGAGCTTCACCATCGTCGGGGACCGCGCCCAGGCCAGGCACGGGTTCACCGAGTCGTGGCAGCAACGACTGGAGCGGATCGGGCTCGACCGGGTCGAGGTGACCGCCCTGAGCATCAACTACCGGACGCCGGAAGAGGTCATGTCGGAGGCCGAGCTGGTCATCCGGGCCGAGTTGCCGGATGCCAATGTGCCGACCTCCATCCGCAGCAGCGGCGTGCCCGTCGCCCACGCATCCGTTGCGGACCGGGACTCGGTCCTCGACGCCTGGCTGGCCGCGCATGCGGACGGGATCGCCTGCGTCATCGGCGATCCCACGTTCCGGGCGACGTCCCGGGTGCGGTCGCTGGCCCCGGAACTGACGAAGGGGCTGGAGTTCGACCTGGTTGTCCTCGTCGACCCGGAGGAGTTCGGCACGGGCATCGAAGGTGCGGTCGATCGCTACGTCGCGATGACCCGGGCGACCCGGCAACTCGTCGTCCTGACGAGCTCCTGACGTCGTCCGCGGGGCAAGCCGACCGCCGCCCCGCGCCCATGGAGGCGCCGTCCCGTCCCGCCCGCGCCAGCGCCCCAAACAGCGCCGGCCCAACGCCACTCCCCGCACACGCCACCCCCCGAGCGGGCGGACCCACCTGCTGCTCCCGGGGCTGCGCCTGCTGCGGCAGGCAGCGGCTCCGGGTCTTACGAATCGCTGACGGTCGGGCGCGAGGGGTGGTCGGCGGCCCCGAACCGGTGTTGTGCTGGTCGCATGGTCAGTGAAAGGCAAGGCAGGCCCGTCGGTCGGCGACTGGTCCTGGGAATGCTCGGGCTCGGCGCCGTGGGCGTGGCGGTCGGGGCGCCGCTGCAGGACAGCCTCAACGGGGTGTTCGCCGGCGTGCGCGAGAAGGATCCCACCGGCATCACGGGCCTGCTGCCCGGCTCCGGTGACTTCCGGTTCTACTCGGTGGCCCCCTCGGTCCCGCAACGTACCGCCGCCGACTACCGCCTCACTGTGGACGGGCTCGTCGCGCGTCCGACGGCGTACACGCTGGCGGACCTTCAGGGTCTGCCGCGCACCCGGACGGTCAAGGACGTGCAGTGCGTCACCGGCTGGCGGGTGCCACGGACGCCGTTCACGGGCGTGCGGCTGTCCCATCTGCTCGACGCGGCGGGGGTGAAGCCGGGCGCCAAGGCCGTGCGGTTCACCTGCTTCGACGGCGTGTACACCGAGAGCCTGACCCTGGACCAGGCCCGGCGGCCCGACATGCTGGTCGCCTACGCGATGGACGACCGGCCGGTGACGCACGCGCACGGCGGGCCGGTCCGGCTGTACGCCGCGCCGATGTACTTCTACAAGTCGGCGAAGTGGCTGTCCGGCATCACGGTCACCGACCGTGTGCAGCCCGGCTATTGGGAAGAGCGCGGGTACGACGTGGACGCCTGGGTCGGCCGATCGAACGGGCGGGACGATGCCAGCATTGACTGAACGGCCGGCCCCGGTGCGCCATGCGGAGAGGCTGCGGCGGTTCACCGCCGCGGAGCGGTGGGTGCACCGGTCCACGGCGGCGCTGATGGGCATCATGCTGCTCACCGCGGCCTGCCTGTACGTGCCCTACCTGGCCGAACTCGTCGGTCGCCGCAGCCTGCTGGTCACCCTGCACGAGTGGGCGGGGATCGCCCTGCCGGCACCGTTGCTGGCGGGGCTGGTCTCACGGGCCTTCCGGGCGGATCTGGGCCGGTTGAACCGGTTCGGCCCGCAGGACCGCGGCTGGGTGAGAGCGGCCCTGCGCGGGCACCACCGTCCGTCGGGAAAGTTCAACGCCGGGCAGAAGCTGTATGCGGCGTTGGTCGCCGGAGCCGCGCTCGTCATGATCGGTACCGGTCTGATCCTGTGGTTCCCGATCCTGGTGCCGCTGCTCTGGCGGACCGGGGCGACCTTCGTCCACGACTGGATCGCCCTGCTCATCGGTGTCCTCGTCATCGGCCATGTGTGGATGGCGGCCCGCGATCCGGAGGCCCGCCGCGGGCTGCGCACCGGCCATGTCTCGCGCGCCTGGGCCAGGCGGGAGCATCCGTTGTGGGAGGAGGAGTCCTGAGCGGGAAGCCACTGTCACAGCCGGCCGTTACGCTTCGAGCGATTTCCCGCCGGCTGACCGGAAGACATGATGACGCACAGCTCCAGACCATCGACCGAAGCGATACTCACCGCACTGCCCGCGCTCGCTCCCTACGCGCGCGACGCCGTGGTGCTCTGTCCCGAGCGTGGCGAGCCGGACCCCCGGCACAGCTCGATCGGCGGCCCGCTCCTGTGGCCGAGTGACGAACCGTGGCCGGAGTGCTCCCTGCCCGACGTGGACAGCCCTGACGGCGCACCTGCCACGGCGATGGTGCCGGTCGCCCAGATCTTCCGACGAGACGCGCCGGGGCCCTGGTGGCCCGCCGACTTCGACCTCTTGCAGATCCTTTGGTGTCCCAACGAACACTGGGATCCGCCGGCCCAACAGGCCGACACCAGCCCTGTGGTCGAGATGCGATGGCGTCGGGCCGCTGAGGTGACGAGCCGGTTGACGACCCCGCCGTCGCCCTCGCGCTACGACGAGGACGGCTATCTGCCCCGGGCATGCACCCTCACCGCTCGGCATCTGACCGACTTCCCCTACCGTGAAGAACTGCCTGCGGACCTCCGCCCGCAACTGGAGGAACTGGTCGGTGCGATCGCTGACGGCAGTGATGTCATCACCCGCGTCGCCGGCTGGAAGCTCGGCGGCTGGCCGACCTGGCACCTGACGTACCCGGCAGTGTTCGCCTGCGGTGACTGCGGCACGGACCTGACGCTGCTGTTCACCATGGCCAGCGATGCGGAGACAGGAGTCGTCGTCGGCCGCTCCGGAGACCTGCGGATCTTCACCTGCCCTGCCGATCACCGTCATCCCTTCCAGGTGGACCTGCATTGAACTGACGCGGCCCGGCCCGGCCCGGCACGCGCCGCGGTCCGTCAGGAAGAACAGCCAGCTCGCGGGCCGCCGTTCGGCATCCGCTCCGGGCCCGATCGGCGCAGTGCCACGAAGGGACGGCCGTCGACCGCCCATCGGCCGGTCGGGAGCCAACCCGTCGCGTCGGCGGCATGCAGCAGGGCGTTGGTGCCCAGACGGGCCCAGGGGAACGGGCGGCCGTGGCGGCCCCGGGCGTCCTCGACGCGCGCGGTGAGGCGCTCGTCCACGTCGTGGGGGGCCGCCTCGGCCAGCAGGCGTCCACCCGGGGCGACCACGGTGCGCAGGCGGTCGAGCAGGCCGATCGGATCGCCACCGATGCCGATGTTGCCGTCCATGAGCAGGACGGTGCCCCACCGGCCCTCCTGCGGCAGGCGGTCGAAGACGGACCGTCGCACGGCCCGGCCCCCCAGGCGGCGGGTGCACGCCACGGCGGTCGGGCTGACGTCGATGCCCAGCGCCGGGACGCCTTGGGCGCTCAGCGCGGCCACCAGGCGTCCGGGGCCGCAGCCGGCGTCGAGGACGGGGCCGGTGCAGCGCCGCAGCACGCTGGAGTCGGCCGCGTCGGGCACGGCGCACCAGCGCTCGACGTCCAGGGGCAGCAGATCGCCCCGCCAACCGGGGCCCTGCGCGCTGTCCGACGGTGACAGGCGGCGCAGGAAGAGGGGGCCACTGCCGGTGCGCAGGGCGTGCGCGTAGGGCTGGTCCGTCCAGGGGTCACGCGGTTCTGCGGGTGCGGGGCGGCCGGTGGCGGGCGTCGGTGCGTGGGGTTGGGCGGCCGCCGCGATGTCGGTCGCGCGCCGGCCCTGCGCAATGCGGTCCGGCACCCACGGCAGTGCCTGGGCCCCGGCGAGGCAGGGCAGCACGACGTCGACCCGTGAAGGGGAAGGGGATGTCTCACTCACCCGCCTCACCCTACGAGAGCAAAAGGTACATAAAGGACTTGCTCACCTTACGGAACGCTGACGTCCCGGGCCTTCGCGGCCGGCCACCGAAAGAGGATGCAAGACTCGGTGAGGTGAAACGCGTACTCGTCGTGGACGACGACCCCACCGTCTCCGAAGTCGTGGCCGGCTATCTGGACCGGGCGGGCTTCGCGGTCGAGACGATCGCCGACGGCCCGACCGCCGTGGCCCGGGCCACCGCCCAGCCACCCGACCTGGTGGTGCTGGACCTGATGCTGCCAGGCATGGACGGGCTGGAGGTCTGCCGGCGCATCCGCGAGCAGGGCCCACTCCCGGTGATCATGCTCACCGCGCGCGGCGACGAGGAGGACCGCATCCTGGGCCTGGAGTTCGGAGCGGACGACTACGTCACCAAGCCCTTCAGCCCCCGCGAACTCGTCCTGCGGGTGCAGTCGGTACTGCGCCGCGCCGGCGTACCGGCCACCGCCCGGACGGCACGGTCGGAGCCGTGGCTGCGGGCCGGACCGCTCAGCCTGGACCCGGCCGGCCGACGCGCCACCCGCGACGGAAACGAACTCGCCCTGACAATACGGGAGTTCGACCTGCTGGAGTTCTTCCTGCGGAACCCCGGGCGGGCGACGAGCCGGGAGGAGCTGATGCGCCGGGTGTGGGGCTGGGAGTTCGGCGATCTGTCCACCGTGACCGTCCACGTACGGCGACTGCGCGAGAAGATCGAGGACGACCCGGCCCGCCCGCACCTGATCAGCACGGTGTGGGGCGTGGGCTACCGCTTCGACGCCGCCCCACCGCCGGAAGGCGCCGACGAGCGAGGAGCCCACGATGATCGGTGACGCGCTGCTCATCGCGCTGTACGCGGCGGTCGGCGCGGGCGCCGCCGGACTGGTCGGCACGGCCGCCCTGCGGCTGCTCCGGAACCGATCGGTCACCCTGTCCCTGGCCGTGGTCGCCGCCGTCACGGTGGCCGCGATGCTCGCCGGAACGCTCCTGGTCTCCTGGGCCATGCTGCTGTCCGATCACGACCTGTGGGTCGTGACGACGGTCTGCGCCATGGCGGCGGTCGTCTCCATGACGGTGGCCCTCGTCCTCGGCCGCCGCGTCGTCAAGGGAAGCCGCGCACTGGCCGAGGCCGCCCGAGCCCTGGGGGACGACGGCCGCTTCACCCCGCCCGCCACCGCGCCCACGGCCGAACTCGCCCAGCTGAGCCGCGAACTGGCCGCCACCAGCGCCAGGCTCACCGAATCCCGGGAGCGCGAGCGGACCCTGGAAGCCTCGCGCCGGGAACTGGTCGCCTGGATCTCCCACGATCTGCGCACCCCATTGGCCGGCCTGCAGGCGATGGCCGAGGCGCTGGAGGACGGCGTGGTCGACGACCCCGGCGTCTACCACATCCGCATCCGCACGGAGGTCGAGCGGATGGGCACCATGGTCGGCGACCTCTTCGAGCTCTCCCGCATCCAGGCCGGCGTCCTCACCCTGGCCCCCACCCGCATGTCGGCCTACGACCTCGTCGGGGAAGCGATCGCCGGCGTGGACGCACTCGCCAGGGAACACGGCGTGCGACTGGTCGGGGACGGCGTCGATCCCGTGCCGATCGAGGTCGACGGCCGCGAGATGTCCCGCGTACTGGGCAACCTGCTGATCAACGCCATCCGCCGGACCCCCGCCGACGGCACCGTCGCGGTCTCCGCCCGGCGCCAGGCCACCGGCGTCGTCCTGTCCGTGACCGACGGCTGTGGCGGCATCCCCCCGGAAGACCTGCCCCGGGTCTTCGACACCGGCTGGCGCGGCACCCACGCCCGGACCCCGCCCGCCGGGGCGGGGCTGGGCCTGGCCATCGTGCGCGGCATCGTGGAGGCCCACCAGGGCCGCGCCGCGGTGTCCAACGTGCCCGGCGGATGCCGCTTCGAGGTCCACCTTCCCGCAGCCGGCTGACCACCACCGGCCGGCCGGCCGCACCAACGCCACGTGCACGCACGCGCACACCGCGGCAGGACAGCCGCACTCACTCCGACGCCGACAGTTCCTCGAACAGCCCTTCCAACGCCGTGCGGTCGTCCTCGCCGCCGGTGTGCGGCGAGGCGAACCACCGCGCGTACTCCGCGATCTCCGACAATCGCCAATCGAGCGCGAACAACTCGACCATCGCCGGATCGTGACGCAGGCGGGCACCGGCGGCGAGCAGATCGCCGTAGTCCCGCTCGCGCGGTGCGAGCACCAGCGATTCCCAGTCGACCAGTCGTAGGCCGAAGGCGCCGACGAGCTGGTTGGCGTAGTGCGGCTCGCCGTGCGTCGGCACCCACCCCTCCCGGCCGGCGAGCGCGCTGTCCGCCAGTTCGTGATAGCGGGCCGTCCAGCGTCCGATCTCCTCGCCGCGCGCGGCCAGCGCGGCCCTGGCCTCCTCCCCCAGCGGACCGGACGTCCACGGCCGCGTGGTCCTGGCCCGCAAAGCGGCGGCGAACGACGGCGCGACCCGCGGAGCCCAGTCCCGCAATCCCCCCGGAGGCTCGGCGTCATGCAACGCGGCCAACGCGGCGACAACCCCACGGACATGGCCCGGCTCGCACGCCTCCGCCTCCGTCGGAGTCCGCCCGTCCAACCACGGCGTCACGCTGAGCGCCCCACCCGCGGCCTCGACGGTGAACCGCCCGGCCCGATGCGGCAGCGGTGCGCACACCACCTCCAGCCCGCCCGCCGCGAGCGCCGCCGCCCCCGCATACGCGGCTTCCAGCGACTCCGCGGTATGCCTGGGCCCCAACTCGTCCCACGTCACGAACAAGGCGGTGCCGCCACCGGCCACTCGCCAGTGATGCGCGCCGAAACCCCAGGGCAGATAGACGACCTCCGCGATCTCGGGTGTCTTCGCCGGCCAATGCCCGGCGATCGCACGGGCGATGGCATCGTCGCTGATGGAAGCGGGACGGGAATGCATGAGACCCGACCCTAATCACGGCCCGGGCCCCGCTCACCCGATTTTCCCGCACGGCCGGCCGGCATCGGGGACGTACTGGACGAACTACCGGCCCAGCACCTCCACCAGGCGGCCCCGGGCATGGGCATACGTTTCCTGAGCGTCGAGATCTCCTACGTCCACGCCCAACACGTGCCACGGGGTCCGTGCGAGCAGACGACGGGTCAGGTCGGCCTCGTAGCGGAGATGAGCGGCGGCCGACGCGAGGTCGTGAACAGCCCGAGTACCAGGGGACCCGGCGAGCTTCCGTACGTACCAGTCCTCCCAGGCATCGCCCTCTCGCTCGACCGCACGCCGCAGCGCCGTGGCCGGATCGTCATGGACGTACACCACGGTGACCTGGGCCGGCTCCACAGCCCGGGCCAGCTCACCCATGACGTGGACGAGAGTCCCCTCGTCGTGCCCCCATGCCACGAGGGACGGGATGAACGGCAGCAGGGCATCGGTCACCAGGTAGTCCTTGCCCGCCGCGAGTGACTCGGCGACGTAGGCGCGCGTGCACTCGACCAAGGTCGCAGGCCGGACGGTTCCGTCCCCACCGGCGAACTCTTCGGCCACGGGCCGGAAGGCGGACCGTGTGAGGATGTCGGCCTCCTCGAAGTGGTCCACCGATGCGCCGGTGTTGCCGAGCCACTCGGCTATCGCACGGCACAGGGTGGACTTGCCGACACCAGGGCTGCTGCCGATGACGGAGATGAGGTGCATGGTCATGGCAGCAGTCTCACACCGTGCGCAGACCTCCACCCGGTATTTCGTCGGAAGGCGAAGGCCATGAGGGCGTGACGAGAGTGCGGGCCGCAGCGGTGCCGACGAAGCCGGGGGCGGCCGCCCACGTCCACGCGCCGCCGGTACCCGCCCTCGGCCGTCGGTGGCAACCCCTCCCGTGCCCGCGTGCGCCTGCCGTCGCGTCACCCCGCCCCGCTGAACAATTGCCCTGGTCAAGAAGCAGGGCAGGGCCCGGGCGACATCGAGGGGAACGACGAGCGATGACTGGTGCGGGACATCTGGATCGTAGAGCGCTGTTGGCCGGCGGGCTCGCGGGTGCCACGCTCGCGCTCGCCGGGTGCGCGTCGACGAGCGCCGCGCCGTCGGCGACCGGCGCTTCGTCGTCACCCCGGCCGACCACTCCGGCCACGGCATTCGCGCGACTGATGGAAGGCAACAAGCGCTGGGTGAGCGGAGACCTCCAACACCCCGACCGGGATCCGAATCGGCGTCAGCTGGTCTCCCAGACGCAGGAGCCCTTCGGTTCGATCCTCTCGTGCATCGACTCCCGGGTGCCGCCCGAGCTCCTCTTCGACACGGGACTGGGCGACCTGTATGTGATGCGCACGGGCGGGGCGGCGGTCGGCCCGGTGGTCACCGGTTCCGTCGAGTACGGGCCGATGACGAGCGGCACCCCGCTCATCGTGGTCCTCGGACATCAGCGCTGCGGCGCCGTCAAGGCCGCATACGCATCCCTCCACGACGACAAACCGCTGGCCGGCAATCTGCAGACGATCGTCGAGGCACTGCAGCCCGCGTACGAACAGACGGTCCGGGAAGGAGGCGCAGACCCCGTCGACACCATGGCCCGTGCACAGGTCAAGTTGACCGCGACCGAGCTGCGCGCCAACCAGGACCTCGCCCCCCTCGTGGCCAAGGGGGCCCTTGCCGTGGTCGGCGCCTACTACTCGCTCGACACGGGCACAGTGGAAGTTCTGGCCGGCGCACCTTCCTGAACCGGCCGGACGAAGCCCCGGTCCGCCCTCGGCATCTGCCCCCCCCCACCTGACCGCCTGCGCTCGACCGCACCTGCCGACCGTCTCGGCTCACGCCAGGCGAAGCGCCGTGCGGTGCCGTGCCGTGCCGTGCCGTCGTGCCGTGCCTGGCCGCGCCCAGGCACGGCCACGCCGCGCCCGCCCACGCCCCCCTTCCGAACGAGTAAACAGCTCGACCGATATCGACCATCAGGGGTAAATAATAGGGAAAATGTTCTGGTAATCTCCCAGTTCAGAGACTCGTGTGAAGGAACCGCATGACTACGCCCACTCCTCCCGACGGCTCCACGACCACGGGTCGCGAGCCACAGGACCACAACCCGTGGGCCCCACCGGCACACCAATCCGTCGACGTGCCCCCTGCGACGTACCCGACGCACATCGGCCAACCCCGTAACGGCATGGGCATCACCGCCCTGGTGCTCGGCCTGGTCGGCGTGGTTCTCGGCGTGTTCGTCTTCCTGTTCTGGTTGTCCTGGCTCCCTGCCCTGCTGGCTGTGATCTTCGGCGCCGTGGGGCTGAGCCACGCCCGCAAGGGTCGTGCGACCAACAAGGGCATGGCCGTCGCCGGTCTCGCCCTGGGCATCGTCGGCCTGCTGATCGCGGTCGGCAGCGCGGTGTTCACCGCGGTGGTGGTCAAGCACGCCGTCGATGGCGCACGCTCGGAGATCAAGGAAGTCAAGGAGGCCGAGGAGTCGAAGGCGGCCGAGGAGAAGAAGCGGCACCTCTCCTTCGGCGAGGCGTACACCTTCGGCAATGGCCTGAAGGTCACGGTGTCCAAGCCGACGCCGTTCACCCCGGACGAGTTCGCCAACGGCCACGCCAAGGGCAACAAGGCCGTGGAGGTCACCGTCACGGTGGTCAACACCGGCTCCCGGCGCGTGGGCGTCGAGACCGGAATGCCGGACGTCAAGGACGCGGACGGGATCTCGGCACAGCTGGTGATCGACGGAAGCGGCCGGCAGAAGGTCATCACCGGCGCCGTCCCGCCCAACGGGACGGTCATCGGCAAGTACGCCTTCTCACTGCCGCCAGAGGCCGCCAATCCGGTCGAGGTGAAGTTCAGCCCGGACGTGTCGCAGTGGGACGACGCCTACTGGAGCGGGCCCTCCTCCTGACCTGCACGGCAGGCCCCAACCGTAGCGCAGACGTTCGCGAGCAGTCGCGACCGGTCTGCCGGTGCGGCCCCCGCAGGTCGCCGACTGCGGCGAACGCCTGATTTCCTCCTCTGCGGGCGCGAGCCAAGACCGGTCAAAAGCAGGGCACTTCTACAATTTGGCTCCGTACGGTCCGGCGCGCGCCTCACGGCCGGGCCGTACGCCGGCGACGAAGAGGAGGGTCCCGTGCCAGGCCAACGCTCCATCATCGAGGCCGAGAAGCTCGTCGAAGCCAAGCTCGGCGGCGTCCCGATCGGGCACGACCAGATGGCCGTGGTGGCCAACATCCATCGGGTGGCCGCGGCCGTCCGGCAACATCTGGAGAATTCCGTACTGCGCGGTTCGGATCTGACCTGGACCGCGTTCGTCGTGCTGTGGGTGATCTGGATCTGGGGCGAGTCGGAGACCCGATACGTCGCGGAGGAGGTCGGGATCTCCAAGGGCACCCTGACCGGCGTCGCCCGCACCCTGGAGTCCCGCGGCCTGGTCAGGCGGGCTGGCCACCCCGAGGACGGCCGGTTGGTGCTGCTCGGTCTCACCACGGAGGGCGAGGCGCTGATGCACCGTCTGTTCCCCCAGTTCAACGCGGAGGAGGTCTTCGTCACCCAACGGCTCGACGCCGAGGAGTGCCGACGGACCGCCGAGATGTTGCGCCGGATCGTGGTGCAGGTCGAGACGCACGGCGAGGAGCGGCGGGCGGCGCTGCTGGACGGCGCGGAGCCGGCACCCCGCCGCAGCGGACGCCGCCCGAAGTCCTGACGGGGCGTCGGCGCCCCTTGCCTGGTGCGCGGCCGCTCGTCCTGGAGCGCCGCACCGAGCCGTCCACCGAACACCGCGCGAACGGCCTGGTCGGGCAGGTCGTGCGGATGCTCGACCGGCGCGGACCTGCCCGGCCTGAGCGAACTGACCCGTGCCGGCCGCCCACTTCTCCTCGATCCCACCCACACCCTCGATCCCGGCCCCTGGGCGTCCCGCGTCGACACCATCGCCGTCCCCGAATTCCACACCCGAACCCAAATCTCTTGCTCGGCCGACGAGGGGCCTGATGGGATCCTCGGCATGACTGTTTCTGCTCCCGGGGCGGACCCGGCGACCGCGACGCACGACCTGCCGGTTCCGGCTCACTGGTTTGAGCTGCACGAACTGGACGACGGAATCGTCCGGATCACCGAACCGCACGTCGACAAGCTGCTGCGGGCCAACCTGTGGTGGTTGCGCGGAACCGATCGCGACCTCGTCGTGGACGCCGGCCTGGGCGTCGCCGCCCTACGCCAGGAGATCCCGCAGATGTTCACGCGGGATCCGCTGGTCGTTCTCACCCACGCCCACCTCGACCACGTCGGCGGCGCCCATGAGTTCCGCGAACAGGCCGCCCACACCGCTGCCGCCGGAGCGCTGGCGGAAGGGGTTGCGGCGAGCCTGTTCGGCATCGAGCTCTACGACCGACTCGGCCTCGACGCCGCGGCAGACCCCCCACCGAACCTGCTGATCAACGCACTTCCGCACCCGACCTACGACCCTCGCACCTACCAGGTGGCTCCCCTGGAGGTGACCCAACAGTTGCACGACGGGGACGTCATCGACCTCGGCGGCCGACAGCTGACCGTCATCCACCTGCCCGGCCACACACCGGGGTGCATCGCCCTGCACGAAACGCACACCGGGGTGCTGTACTCCGGCGATGTGATCTACAACGGCGACCTCATCGACGACCTCCCGGAATCGGACCGGTCCGCCTACCGCCGAAGCCTGCAACACCTCTTGGACCTGGACGTGTCCGCCGTCCACCCGGGTCACGGCCGCAACTTCACCCGAAGCCGCCTGCACGAACTCCTCCACGCGAACCTGCGAGACCAGGAATGAGAGCCGGAGTCACTGCTGTGGCCGGCGGACCGGGTCTCCGGCCGGGGTCGGGTCCATGGTGTGGAAGCCCTCTGCCGACTCCAGGATCCAGTCACCCGCCCCTGACTCCTGCGGAGGTCCGTCGACTGCGACGTTCTCAACGGCTGCTTCGCCGGCAGGGTGGCCACCGTCGCGAGACTGCACGAGGCGCTCCCCGAGTTCGAGAGTGACGCCGACGCCGCGGGCGGCCTGGAGGCCCACGTCCACCAGATCGGCCTGCTCGGGCCGACCTCCGAACGCTTCGTCGTCGCGACGATGCCGGCCGGGTACCTGACCACGGTGAAGCTGACGGGCCCCGGAAACAACGAAAGGCCACGCACACAGTCCTCGCCGCGGGGGACAACCGCCTGCAGCGGCTCGCGGACGCCACCGCACCCAAGCTCCGCCTGCGGGCGTTCGCTGAGCACGGCGCATCGGCCGAGGATCAGCGCACGTCGACCGCCGCGGAGAGAGACGGGCCGGCGAGGCGCGGAAAGAGCGCTTCGGCGTTGCCCCGGTCGATGGCCTCGACCTGACCGGGCGCGTAGTGGGGGTAGGTCTCCAGGTGATGGTTGTAGTAGGTGCCGGCCTCCTGGGGCGCGAAGGGCCAGTCGCTGCCGTAGAGGACGTGGCCTGGCTCGGCGAAGGCGAGCAGGGCGGGCAGGGCACTGGGACTGGCGGTCAGGGCGGTGTCGAAGAAGAAGCGCTTCAGATCGCGGAGGACGTCCTCGTCGTTGCGCTCCGGGTCGACGGCGATGGAGGCCAGGCCGGCGAACCGGTAGGCGGCGTAAGGCAGGAAGCCGCCGCCGTGGGAGAGGATGACGCGCACGTTCGGGTAGCGGCGCATGACGCCGTTGAGCACCAGGTCGAGGGCGGTGCGGGTGGTGTCGAAGACATAGTCGGCGAGCGGGGCGGGGGTGCCGGGCAACCGCGGCATCGGCGGCTGGGCGGGGTGCACGAAGACGGTGGTCTGGCGTCGGTCGAGTTCGGCCCACAGGGGCTCGAAGTCCGGGTCGCCCAGGTAGCGGCCGTGGACGTTGGACATCAGCACGACTCCGTCGGCGTGCAGGGTGTCCAGTGCGTAGGCGACCTCGGCGAGGGCTGCGTCGACATCGGGCAGCGGGACGCTGGCGAAGTGACCGAAGCGGTCGGGGCGGTCCTTGACGACCTCGGCACCGTACTCGTTGACGGCGCGGGCCAGGGTGCGGGCTTCGGCGTCGCCGTCGAGGTGGACGCCGGGTGCGGTGACCGAGAGCACGCCGGTGGCGATGCCCTGTTGGTCCATCATCGCGATCGCGCCGCTCGGGCTCCAGTCCGGGATGGGCCAGCCTCCGGAGTCCAGGCCACGCGCGGCGAGGGCGCCGGCCCACAGAGGCGGGACGATGTGCTGGTGGACGTCGATGCGGCCGGGGCGATCCATGATCCTTAGCTCCCTATTACTTAGCTTGCTAATGAATTCATTGAGTAAGCTAACAATCATGCGAGAGACGAGCAAGGGCGTCGCCGACGACAGCCCAGCCCCGGCCTCCGACCAAGGGGGCATCGAGGAGCTGGCGCGCGCCGCTGACCAGCTGTTCTACGCCATGCGCCGGTCACGGGCCGCCACCGTCGGGCGGTCCGCGACCGGACTCTCCATGGCCCAGCTGGCCCTGCTCGACCTCCTGACGGAGGATTCCCGGGGCGCGGGCCTACCCGTCAGCAAGCTCGCCGCCAACGCGGACATCAGCGTCCCCACCGCCACGCGGATGCTCAAACAACTCGAAGCCCATGGCGTGATCACCCGTCGCCGCTCCGACCAGGACGAACGGCAGGTCCTCATCCGGCTCACCGACGACGGCACCCGACGACTCACCGCCATGCGCACCGAGCTGCGCACCCGCCAGGCCCAGGCACTGTCCCGCTTCACACCGCAGGAGCGGCACGCGCTCACCGCACGACTGCACCAGCTCGCCGGCCTCATCACCGACACGATGACCGGTACGGACCACTGACGAACCCTCAGCTCGGCAAGGGCGGACGGGACGGTGGTTCGGGCACGAACTCCCCAACAGGGGACGGCACTTCACCGCGGCGCCGTACGCCTCGTCACAGTGCACGAACACGGCGTCACATCCGCGCCGCACGACGCCCTGGGATCGTCGACGGCCACGTTTCAGGACGCCGGCGACTCACCGCGGATCACGGCGAACGGATTTTTGCGCAGATGACGCGGGGCCCGGGCGATGAGGCGCCTGCCGCGAGTGGTCCCGGCGTCGAGCGCGCGGCTCTTGCGCGGGCGGCGGCGCCCGGCGACGGAGTCAGGCGCCCGCGGCCACGGCTTTGAGTTCGGCGAGCGACTCCCGGATGAGGTGCGCGAAGTCCCGGTCGCCGGATTGCTCGACCCAGCGCTCGAACGCGATCTTGAACACGGCGATGCCCGCCTCGGCCGTCAGGCTCGCGGCCGGCTCTCCCACGCCGCGGCGGCGCAGAGTGTCGGAGAGTGCCGCGGACAACGAGGCGAACTTGATCAGTTCGCGTTCCTGGAGCTCGGCGTTGGCGGCGATGACGGCTTGCCGGCGGCGAACCCTGTCGAAGCGCCCCTGGAACTGTGCCGCGGCGGCATCGAGGGCCGCGGCCACCGCGTCGATCGGCGCCGCGGCGTCAGGCGCCTCGGCGACGGTGTCGACGAAGAGCTCCTGGAGTGTGCCGGCGCCGGCGAACAGCACCTCGCGCTTGTCGGGGAAGTACCGGAAGAACGTCCGCTCCGTCAGCCCCGCACGCTTGGCGATCTCCGCCACGGTGGTCTGTTCGTACCCGCGCTCGCTGTAGAGCTCCAATGCCGCCTGCTCAAGTCGGCCACGCGCGTTGGGCTCCCATCGACTCATGTCCCGAATCTTACTCGATGACAGTCACTGACATCGGTGCTACCTTTGATGTCAGTGACTGACATCGGTCCATCCTCGGCGCACCCTGCGCAGAGGGCTATGAAGTGCTGGGAGTTCTGCTCATGCGTGTATTCGTCACCGGCGCATCCGGTTTCATCGGGTCCGCCGTCGTTCCCGAACTCATCGGCGCGGGCCACCAGGTCCTCGGGCTCGCGCGCTCGGACGCCTCGGCCGAGCGGCTGACTGCCGCCGGGGCGCAGGTGCACCGCGGCACACTGGAAGACCTGGACAGCCTGCGCGCCGGCGCCGCCGCGTCCGACGGGGTCATCCACCTCGCCTTCATCCACCACTTCTCGCGGTACGAGCACGCGGCGCACACCGATCTGCGTGCCATCGAGACGCTCGGTGCCGCGCTGGAGGGATCCGACCGACCCCTGGTCGTCGCTTCCGGCACGCTGGGGATCGCCGAAGGACGGGTGGTGACCGAACGGGACGTCCCCGTTGCCGACTCGATCGGGGCCCTGAGAGCTCCCTCGGCGCAGGCCACGCTCGCCCTCACCGCGCGCGGGGTCCGCTCGTCAGTGCTGCGGCTGGCGCCGTCGGTGCACGGTGAAGGCGACCACGGCTTCGTGAAGACCCTCATCGATATCGCCCGCGACAGGGGCGTGTCGGGATACGTCGGTGACGGGTCGAACCGCTGGTGTGCCGTGCACCGCAGCGATGCCGCGCGCCTGTTCCGGCTGGCGCTGGAGGAGGCTCCGGCGGGGTCGGTGCTGCATGGAGTCGCCGAACAGGCGGTACCGGTCCGTACCATCGCCGACGCGATCGGCCGGCATCTCGGCCTCCCGGTGGCGTCCGTCGCCCCCGAGGACGCGGAGCGGCACTTCGGCTGGCTGGGCGCCTTCTTCGGGGCCGACTCCCCGACGTCCAGTGCACTGACCCGCGAACTACTGGGATGGCAGCCGACCCATCACGGACTCATAGACGACCTGGAACAGGGTCACTACTTCCGGGCCGCGGTGGGCCGTTCCACCCTGCCGTAGCCGAATCCGCCCTACGGTGCACGGCGTCGGGGCCCGACGCCGTGGCGGGCGGGGCGGGCGTTTCCCCAGTCCCGTGACGGAGGCACTGGATGAGAGGTGCCGTAGCCCCGTGGCGACGGGACTCGATGGGAGGGAACCCTGCCGGGCGGTCCTGAAGGTCTCCTGCGCAACGCCTCCCGCACCGGCCGAGCCCCATGGCATGTGCGGGAGGCGAGTCACCGTCGGGTCAGTTGGTGCAGGTGTCGAGCATCGAGGCCAGCGCCTTCTTCTCACCGTCGGTCGTGGTCAACTTCCAGACGGACTTGATGTGGGTGTAGTCCTTGGCGTACGTGCACCAGAAGGCGTGGTTGGTCGGCTTCCAGTCGGCCGGGCCGCTGTCGCTCTTGGAGCTGTTGGAGGACTCCGAGGCGATCAGCAGCTGAGGGTCCTTCAGATCGTTGCCGAACGCCTTGCGCTGGTCGGCGGTCCACGTGTCGGCGCCGGAGCGCCAGGCTTCGGCGAGGGGCACCATGTGGTCGATGGTGGCCTGCGCGACATCGGTGACGGTGGCGTCGTCATACGCGGAGTACCACGAACCGCTGGCCGGCTGACAGCTGCCCGGCTTGTCCTGGACGTCCTTGCCGTCGCGGGCGAGGACCTCCTGGCGGGTGGTGCAACCGTCGGGCTGCTTGGCCCATATGGAGAACTTGTCGCGGGCGTAGCCATCCATGGAGTGCGGGGTGGCGACGGTCAGGGCCGTCAGCTCGGCGCGGGCGGTCGATGTCGACGGCGGGGCCGGCGGTTCGGCGAGCGCCGGGGCGGCGGACAGGCCGACGACGATAACGGCGGCGGCCGACAGGCCGAGGGCAGCGCGAGGCATCAAGGTCTCCTGAGATGTGGGGGGTTGGAGAGACTCCTTTCGAGGAAACCGCACATGTCGGGGCCTGCGCTACGCGCGTTGAATGGACATGACAATTCTTTTCCCTTCCCATTACTTGCATTTGAAGGGGCGGCCTTGCCTGCGGTCGATGCCGCACGCATCAGGAATGGGCGGCCGGTGAGGTGGCGGGGTGCGCGCCGGCCATGCCCGACGTCACCTCACGCAAGCAGACAGGTCTCGATCAGGTCCCCCCACCAGGTCGGCAGCGCCGAGGGACACCGCACAGCACCCGCACACAAGGCGCGAAGGGACCAACCAGACGTCACGGAACGCCCCGTTTACCGGGTCCGCAACCAGGCATCCGCGAACTGCTGCTCAGGCGGTGGTGGCCCGTCGTGCGTACACCTCGATCTCGATCTTCATACGGGGATCGGCGAGCCCGCACACCATCATCGTGGCGGCCGGCCGGACCTCCCCGAAGCAACGGCGGAGGACCGGCCAGCAGGGCTCGAAGTCCGCGCGGTCGGGCAGCAGATAGCGCACCCGGACCACGTCGGCGAAGGTGCACTTCGCCTCGGCCAGCGCGGCCTCGATGTTCCGCAGGCACTGCTCGGCCTGCGCCACCACGTCGTCCGAGATCGTCATGGTGGAGTAGTCGAACCCGGTCGTCCCGGACACGTGCACCCAGTCACCGTCGATCACGGCACGGGCGTAGCCGATCTGCTCCTCGAAGGTCGAGCCACTGAGGATCGCACGTCGCTCTGTCATGCGCCGAACGCTAAGAGGTCCTAACAAAGGCGTTGGACGTGTCTGTAGGTGATGAGACATGTAGCGAGTCCGAGGAAGGCTTCATGGATGTCGTCCCGTCGCTCCCATCGGATGCGCAGGCGTCGGAAGCCGTGCAGCCAGGCGATGGTTCGTTCGACGACATATCGGAAGATGCCCAGGCCGGAGCCGTGTGGCTCGCCTCGCCGCGCGATCACGGGACGGATGCCGCGCTGCCACAGCAGACGCCGGTACTTGTCGTGGTCGTAGCCGCGGTCGGCGAGCAGTGCGTCGGGTCGGTGCCGGGGTCGGCCGACAACCCCGGCGACAGGGGGGATCTTGTCGAGCAGGGGCAGGAGTTGGGTGACGTCGTTGCGGTTGCCGCCGGTCAGCGACACCGCGAGCGGGATGCCTTGGGCGTCGGTGACGACGTGGTGCTTGCTGCCCGGCCGTGCGCGATCGACCGGACTGGGACCGCTTTTGGGCCCCTACGGGCCGCCCGCACATGGGAAGAGTCGATCACCGCCCGGGACCAGTCCAGCTTCTTCGCCGACCGCAGCTTCTTCAACAGCAGCACATGCAGCTGGTCCCACACCCCGGCGGCATTCCAGGCGGCCAGCCGCCGCCAGCAGGTCATACCCGAACCAAAGCCCAGCTCCTGCGGCAGGTACTCCCACTGGATGCCGGTGTGCAGCACGAACAGGATCCCGCACAACGCCTGCCGGTCCGGCACCCTCGGCCGCCCCTCAACCAGCTTCGGCCCCGGCTTGGGCAGCAACGGCTCGACCAACGCCCACAGTTCATCCGACACGATCCACGGCCGCGACTGACGTTTCCCCACGACCAGACCAACGAGCAAATAGGCCAGCAGTCACATGATCAACCACTTCTGTTAGGACCTCTAAGTGGTCCGGGCCGCTACGTCCATTGCCGGTGTCCGGGAGGGCGGGCGACCGATCAGCCCGGTTGGACGGGGACGACGGCCAGTTCGGCGACGTTGACGTGTGCGGGGGCGGAGACGGCGAAGGCGATGGTGTCGGCGATGTCCTCTGCGGTGAGCGGGCGGAGGTCGGTCCGCGTGCGGGCCAGGGCGGTCTGCAGGGTGATGTCCCGCATGTCGTGGCCCAGTTCCGTGATGGTGACGCCGGGTTCGATGTTCTTCACGCGGACGCCGCGGGCGCCCAGTTCGGCACGCGGGTTGCCGGTCGGGTGGGCCACGGCGGACTTGGTGGCGCAGTAGACCGACCAACCGGGGTGGAGACTGTGGCCGGCCACGGAGCCGACGTGCACCAGATCGGCGGGGCGGCCGTGGGCCGCGGCGCAGTCATCTGCTGGCGACGCCTGAACGCGTCGCAGGAGGGGTTCTCACAGTTCGGCGTCGCCCCACTCATGGACGACCACCTCATCGCCAACGGACAGCTTCCCCGGCCGCACCACGGAGAATTTCGCGCCGAACACCACGCCTCCGCTCGCCGCTCGCCGGTAGCTTGCGAGCGTACGCAGCGGTTCCCGCTTCTGCCGCACCCCGGCCGCCTGATCGACCAGGGTGACCGCGCAGCGCACCGCGAGCTTGGCATAGCCCAGTTCGGCACCGCCGATGCTGATGCGGCGTGCGCGGTCCTCGGTGTGCGGTACGGCCGCCCAGTCTCCGCTGTCACTGCCGTGGCCACGGCCTTGGCCGGAGCCGCTGTCGACGACGATGTTCGGTCGGAAGCGATTCATGGGCAGGGGCGGGGTGCCTTGCTCGACCATCCGCCGGTTGAGGAGGGTGAGGGACGAGCGGGACAGCAGGTGTACGGCGCTGCTGTCGGCATAGCCGGAGGGGCCGGGGGTCAAGCCGTCAGCGATCCTGTCGTGCTCCGGCGGCACGCGGACCAGGCGGCTGGGGGTGCCGAGGAACTCCGAGAGCCAGGCGGCGACTTCGTCACCCTGGTCGATTCCCTGGAAGGTGGCGCCGAACAGGTCGACGTCGCGTCGTGGCGCGGATGTGGTGACGTCGAGGCGCACCTTGCCGTGACCGCTCGTTGTGTCGGTCGAGTCGAGCGTGAGCCGGCTGCCGTCGGCGCTGACCGTGGGCCGGACCAGGGCGAGGCGGGGGTGGCGGCGCTGGGTGCGGTAGACCCCGTCCTCGCTGATGACCATGAAGCTGCGGTCGTGCTGGAGGCCCGCCGGCGTGAGAAGCGCATCACCCACGGACGTGCCCGCACACCCCTTGATGGGGTAGCAGATCAGGTCTACGACGTCGGCCACCTACCGCCCCCTTCAGCCGACGAACAGAATAGAACATCGGTCGTGGTGGGGTGATGGCATCGCCCTCGAAGCCACCCGACTACCTTCACCTTGAAGACCATTTCGTGAGGACGCGCCTCCGGCTTCTTGGGTCAGGCGGTGTTGACGAACGGTCAGGTGTTGGCCAGCAGGAAGTCCTCTCCGCTCGACGGGCGGAGGCCGTCGGTGCGAGCGGCGAAGTAGCGCTCGGCGAGCGAACCTCCCGACACGTGGCGGGCCTCACCGAAGCCGGCTCCACCGGCCAGTGCCAGCATCTCGGGCGGGGTGTAGAAGCTGATGAACGGGGTGCCGGATGCCTGTGCGCCTTCCTTGCTCGTCCGGAGGCCGCGGCGGTCCGCGTCGTCGATGAGTTCGGGCGGCAGCAGGAAGGTCATGGCGAGCGTCGAGCCGGGTGCCAGCCCGGCGACCTGGCGGAGAGTGGCCGCGGTGGCGTCCTTGGTGAGGTACATGGTGACGCCGGTGGAGACGATGACCGCCGGTCGGCTGGGATCGAAGCCGGCAACGGTCAGCTGTTCCAGCCAGTCTTCGCTCGCCTCGAAGTCGACCGGCACCAGATGCAGCCAGTCGGGGATGTCGTAGCCGAGTTCGGCCAGGCGGCGACGTTTCCATGCCTGGGTGGCGGGCTGGTCGACCTCGAAGACCCGTAGGCGGGAGGCGACCTCCGGCCGGCGCTGGGCAAAGGTGTCCAGGCCGGCTCCCAGGATGACGTACTGGGTGACGTCGTGGTCGACCTGCTCGGCGACCAGGTCCTCGATGAAGCGAGCGCGGGCCACGATGGCCGCTCGGAATCCCCTGGTGGCGTCCGGGTCCATGTCGGGGCGGCTGCGCCAGTCGTCGTCGGGGGCCGCCAGTTGGAGGCCGATCTCGTCGTCGAGCACATGGGGTGGTGGGTCGACCTGGACGTGCAGGGCTCGCCAGAGGGCGGTCCGCAGCGCGGTGTTGTCCGGTGTCCCGGTCGGCTCGCCTGTCATGGTGTTCCCTTCCGTTGCGGTTGTGGTCAGTTCTGGGCGGGTGCCTGGAGGCTCCACAGTCGCCCGTCGGGGTCGCGAACGGTCATCTCCTTGGTTCCGTAGTGGGTGTCCTCGAACGGTGTGACCACCTCGACGGCCGGATCGGGGCGGAACGCGTCCGCGTCCGCCACCTTCAGCACGATCTGCGTCTGGGGCTCTTGGTCTTCGGGGACCTCGGCGATAAAGACGTACGGCCCGTCGCCGTTGCGGAGCTGACCGGAGTTGTGGTCGGTCGAGAACTCCAACTCGTAGCCCAGCGACTGGAAGAACTTCGCCGCCCTGCCCCAGTTGTGGGTCGTCAAATGCACGGCCTCGATTCCTTCGGTCGCCATATCAGCTCTCCTTCTCCGTCGCTCGCTCGTTGTCTGTGCCCTCGACGTCGGCGAGGTAGGCGCGCAGCGCTTCGGCAGCCAGCGCCGACAGCGACATCCCCGACTCGATGGCGTGGTACTTGACCTGCTTGATCAGTCCGATCGGCAGGTACACGTTGAACTGCTTGACTTCCTCATCACCCACAAGCGCGATGCTAGCATCCTAGCAAGCTAGCCGGGCGGTGCACATCGCGGTGATCGGCGTCGCGTGCGCAGCACTGCGCCCCGCCGATCAGGCGATCGACGGGGCGCAGTTGAAGGGTCGATGACGAGTCAACCGGAAGTGCGGGGGATCCGATGTACCGTCATCGACCTGGCCATGAGGGCAAGTTGGTCCCGCGGTGGGATCAGGGGCGGGAGAACTTCACATAACCGCCGTTGTTCGGGCGGTCGTACCAACCCCGGAACGCCCAGTTGATGTAACCCCCGTCACCGAGGTTCGTGAACTCGCCGTCCTCGAAGACCCAGATGCCGTAGACCACACCGTCGTAAGTGGCGGAACCGTATGCCTTCACGCCGTTGAGGTGGTCCTCGTAGCCCTGGCTGAGGTTCATCACCATGACGTTGTACTGGCCTCCGGCCGCGTAGAACGCCGATTCCCGCAGGTTCTTGACGAAGCCTTCGCGGTTCTGGGCGGTCTTGATCGACGCCTCGATCTTGTTCGCGATGCCGAGCACGTCGATGTTGAAATTCACGTTGGCGCTGCCGCTGACCGGCGAATCGCCTGCGGCCGCCGCGGCGGCGACCGGGGCGGCCGTGGCGGTTGCCGGGAAGGCGGCGCCCGCCACGGTGAGCGCGGCGCCCAAGGCCATCGCTGCCACGCTCTTCTTCAGGACACCCGGAGTGGACATCGTTCTCCTCGTTCTTTTCGTACTTCTCGTTCTTTTCGCACTTCTCGGTCAATGGCGTGTTGACCTTCTCCGCTGGAGCGGAGGGCAGGACCGGTCGACGGAAGGAGCCGAGGCCCGGCACGAACACCAGGGTCGACGGCGCCGCTCACGAACGGCTCATAGCGCGCTCACGCGGCCCGCCTTCAGCCACCGGACCGCCACGGCACCCGTTCCGGCCGGTCCCGGGCGCACCGAAGACGTCCAAGAGTGGGAGCACAGCGGAGGCTGTCACCCCGCCATCATTTGCGTGGTCTTTAATTGCCCCGGGGCGTGCAGGGGGAGCCCCGTTCCGCGCTATGCATCAGAGGGCAAGATGGTTGAGTTGCGACTCCTAGGACCGGTGGAGATCCAGACGGACCGGGGCCTGTCACTGGCCCTGGGAACGGGGCGCATCCGTACCGTGATCGCGGCGCTGGTCAGCGAGGTCAATCAGGTGGTCCCGGTGAGCCGGCTGATCGACCTGGCATGGGACGGGGATCCGCCGGCCCGGGCGCGAGGCGTGGTCCACAACCATGTGCACCGGCTGCGGCGCCTGTTGGCGGGCCATGCCGAAATCGCCACTCAGGGGCCGGGTTACGTCTTGCTCGCCGATCCAGACTCGGTGGACGCACACCGCTTCCGGTGCCTGGTCGCCGACGCCCGGTCAGCCGAACCCTGGGCCGCCGTCGCGCTGCTGCGCCAGGCCCTGGGCCTGTGGCGGGGCGAGGCGCTGGCGGACGTGCCCAGCGAGCGGGTGCGGCAGACACTGGGCGTCGGCCTGTCGCAGGCACGGCTGGCCGCGCTGCAGGAACTGGGCGGACGGCTGCTGTTGCTCGGCCGACACCGGGAACTGGTCACGGAGTTCACCGGATGGATCGCGGAGCATCCGCTGCACGAGGAGCTGACCGCGTTGCTGATGCGGGCCCTGCAGGCAACCGGTCGGCAGGCCGAGGCCCTCGACCACTACCACCGGGCCCGCCGCCATCTGAAGGAGCAGTTGGGCATCGATCCCGGCCCAGCGCTCAGCGAGGCGTACCTGGCGGTCCTCGGGGGCGGTCACAACCGCGTGCCGAGCGACGCTCGGCGTTCGAAGTCCGCGGGACCGCCCCCGGCGCCTGCCGTGACAGCGTGCCCGGGCCCGGGCAGGGCGGCGCCCTACGTCGCCCCGTATGTCTGCGACCACCTGCGGGGCCCACGCCACCCGCGCATCGCCCAACTGCCGCCCGTCGTACCGGACTTCTGCGGTCGTGAACGGGAGATCGCGATGCTCGACCAGCATCTGGACCGGGTTCCTCGGCCGGAGTGCGTGGTGCTCGCCGGCGCGGGCGGGGCCGGCAAGACGTCCCTCGCGGTGCAGTGGGCACGCCACCACAAGGAGAGGTTCCCCGACGGGCAGTTCTTCGCGGACCTGCGGGGCTTCGAGCGGCCCCCGATGCGGCCAGGCACCGTGCTCACCGCGTTCCTGCAGTCCCTGGGCGTCCCGGATGCGGACATCCCCGAGTCCGTGACGGAGGCGTCGGCGCTCTACCGTTCGCTGCTCGCCGGCCGCCGGATGCTCGTTGTGCTGGACAACGCCGGCACCGCCGAACAGGCACGCCCCCTGCTGCCCGCGACGCCGGGCTGTCTGGCGATTGTGACCAGCCGACGGCGGCTGAACGGACTGGTGGTGCGCGACGGCGCCACGCTGGTCACAGTGGGTCCGCTCACCTCCGCGGAGGGGCTGCAACTGCTGCACAACACGCTGGGGCGGCAGCGTGTCGAGGCAGACACGGCGGCCGCCGGGGCACTCGTCGAGTGGTGCGACCGGCTGCCGCTGGCGCTGCGCATCGCCGCCGCCCGCCTGATGGCGCACCCCGAGTGGTCGTTGGCGTGCTGGACGCAGAAGCTGGCCGACGAGCGCCGCCGCCTGCAGGAACTGTCCACGCACGACGCCGATCTGGCCATGGAGGCATGTCTCTACCTGAGCTACCGCGCCCTGTCGAGCAACGCTGCCCGGCTCTTCCGCTTCCTGGGTCTGCACCCCGGCCCGTGCGTCGGCGACCACCACGCCAGCGTGCTGGTCGGCGGGGACGTCGAGGGCACCCGCCGCCATCTCAACGAACTGTGCGACGCCCACCTCCTTGAGGAACATGCGCATGGACACTATGTGCGGTCGGAAATGGTGCGCATCTACGCCGCGCAACGCGTCGCGGTGGAGGAGCCCCGTTGGGCTCAGGACCAGGCCGTACAGCGGCTGCTCGCCTTCATAGCCCAACGCCGAGTGGCCCCTCCGAGCTCTCGTTCGGATCTGGCGGGCTCGGATCTTGACGGCTCGCACACCCCTCGCTGATCCGGCCCGATCCGACGTGATGCCGCCTGATCCGGCCGGCCGCCGGGGGCCGGAGTCCGCCTGGAGTCGGACCAAGATGGCCCTGGAGGAGGATTCGTCGGCACTTGCTCGTACGAAATGGTCGTGCTTTCCGGCAAGTTGACGGGAAGGAAGGCATTTCGTGCGAATACGACGCTCAGCGGCCGTGCTGGCAGTGGGGGTCACGGCAACGCTGGTCCCCGCCCTGGCCCCGGCGCAGGCATCCGCCGCGGACCCGCTGCACGGGTTCCACAACCAGCGCCCCGCCTGGCACCGTTGCGACACCTCGACGCCCGCCGCGTACCAGTGCGCGACGATCGACGTGCCGCTCGACTACAGCCGGCCCACCGGCAGGACCATCAAGCTGGCCATCTCCCGGATGAAGGCCGACGGCTCGGCCGCGCGGCACGGCGCGATCCTGTTCAATCCCGGTGGGCCCGGCGCCAACGGCCTGGCCATGCCGGTCGCGATGAACGACACGATGCCCAAGGACGTCCGCGAGCGCTACGACCTGATCGGGTTCGACCCCCGCGGAGTGGGCCGGAGCACCCCCGTCACCTGCGGCCTGACGGCCGCGGAGCGAAAGGTCGAACACCCCTACCGGCCCGAGACGTTCAACCATGATGTGACGTGGGCACGGTCCGTCGCCGAGAAGTGCCGCACCGAGAACGGCGACATGCTCCGGCACATCACCACCCGCAACACCGCCCGTGACATGGACGTCATCCGCGCCGTACTGGGCGAGAAGAAGATCTCCTACCTGGGCTTCTCGTACGGCACCTACCTCGGCGCCGTCTACACGCAGATGTTCCCCCAGCGGACCGACCGCTTCGTACTCGACAGCGCGGTCGACCCCGCCCGGGTCTGGCGCGGCATGATCCAGGTGTGGGCGGAGGGCGCCGAGCCGGCGTTCACCCGATGGACGAAGTGGACCGCTCAGCGCGACCGGACCTATCACCTCGGGAGCACACCCACCGCGGTCAAGGCGTCGTTCTGGGACCTGGTCGCCCGAGCCGACCGCGACCCCATCCCGTATGAGAACCAGAAGCTCAGCGGGGACGACCTCCGTGCCGGTCTGCGTCCCCAGTTCTTCAGTCCGATCGAGGCCGCCGAGACCGTCGCCGCGCTCAAGGCTGCCGCCGAGGGGAAGCCCACCTCGCACCGCATCGTGGGGCTGGACGGCGCACCGGCCCCGCGGAGCCCCGGAGAAGCCGACCCGCAGCCACCGGTCGACAACGGCTCCGCGGTGTTCTGGTCCGTCGTCTGTGGCGACACCGCGGCCTGGCCGCGTCGCGTCGACCAGTACCGCCGTGATGCGATCCAGGACAAGGCCAGGCACCCGCTGTACGGCGACTTCGGCTCCAACATCACGCCGTGCCCCTTCTGGACCGGGCCGGCCGAGCCCGTCACGACCGTGCACAACGATGTCCGTCTCCTCACCGTCCAGAACCAGTGGGATCCCCAGACACCTCTGGTCAGCGGTCTGGGCATGCACCGCGCTCTGACGGCTTCGCGCATGGTGTACGTCGAGGGCGGCGAGGGCCACGGCGTCTATTCCGGGGACCCGCGCGCCTGCGCCAACCGCGCCGTCAACGCCTATCTGAGCACCGGAAAGCTGCCGACACGGGACCTCACCTGCGAGGCGTCCGCCAGCCAGAACGCCGGCCTGGGGAAGAGTACGGTCCCGATTCCGCACCGCGTACCGGGAGCGCCCGGCTTCTGACCACCTCGGGCACCGGACAGCGCATGCGTGGGGTCCTGGCCGTGACGATGGCCGGGGCCTCGTGCTCGGGGCGCCCGTGGGTTCGGACACCCCGACAGGGGCCGCGGCCGGGGGCCTGCTCCCGGCGGAGTCATCGGCCGGCCAGCAGTGCCTCCAGTGCGATGGCCGTGTCCGGGTGGGCCCTGGTCAGTGCCGCGCCGTGCGGGGCGGGTGGCGCGGTCTGCCCGGTGCCGTCGCAGCCGAGCAGGCCCGCCAGGGCGTCGCACGTCGCTGGGTGGGCGGCGAGGAGGGTGACGCCGCGGCCGGTGTCCGCGCCCGGTGTCGGTTGGGCGGTGTGCTCCTCCGGTTGGCTTCGCCACGGTGGTGTCCAGGTGTCGAGCGCCGCGAGTCGGCCGGGGAAGATCCGTCCGGCCTCGCGGATCAGCAACGGGGCCAGCTCGGCGCCGTCCGAGCGCAGGGTGCCGATCAGGGTCGGCAGCCACGGCAGGAGCACCGGGTCGGGCAGTCGCCCGAAGGCGTTCGACACCGCTTCCACGACGAAGTCGGTGAGGCCGGGGACGGGCTCCAGGGCGTGCAGGAGGCCGCTGAGGTAGCGCGGGTAGGCGGGCACCACCAGGGGGTTGCCGAGCAGTGCGTCGCACTTGGCCCGCAGGTCGGCGCGGGAGAGGTGGCCGAGCTGGGTCCGGGCCGCCCACAGCAGTGCCGTCTTGGACGGGTCCTCGGGGTGTGACTGGCTGACCGCCAGCTCCAGTTGGGTCCGGTCGCAGCCGAGCGACAGCGCCAGGCCCTCCATGCTGAACAGGAAGCCCAGCATGGCCGCCACCTGGCGGACCGTGGCGTCGTCGTCGGTGCAGGCCGTCGGCAACAGCGTGCAGTAGTGCGCGTACCCGGTCTTGACGAAGGACTCGATCCACTGCGGCAGCACCGGTTCGCTGGTGCGGTAGTGCGACAGCAGCCGGCGTACCCGGCGGAGAACCTCGGGTGCGCCGTCGACGTTGCGTTCGGCGGCCAGCACCTCCAGGGCGCGGGTGCCCAGTTCGTCGGCGAGCCGGCGGCTGCGCAAGTACCGTGCCGCGTCCTCGACGGTTTCCAGGACCGTCGCCGTGGTGGCCTGTGGGCCGTAGGCCGTGCGCCGCAGGCGTTGTTCGAGGACCTGCTCGATGCTGACGCCCTCGTAGCCCAGCTCGATGAGCGCGCGCTGGTGGGTGCCCAGTGCCAGGTCCCAGGATTCCTGGATGGGGCGTTCGCCGAGCTTCCGCTCTCCCATGATCGGGCGGGCGGCGCCGTGCGGCATGAGGTAGCGCAGCATCCACAACACGTCAGAGCAGCGCTCCAGTTCCGGCTGGGCGGCGATGTCCAGCAGCGCCCGCTGGACGCCGCGCTGCTGGAGCTTGAGTTCGAGCGGTGCCAGGCGGTCGTGGACGTCGCGCGCCAGGGGTGGCAGGGCGAGGAGGACTTCCCCGGCCGCGCCCGGAAACTGGGCGAACTGCTGTCGGCGGGCCTGGCCGCCCTCCCCGCGCGCCACTCCGTTCTGGTGGCCTCGGTGGCCGGCCGGGGCGCCCTGCACGGCGTGTACCTGCGGCAGGGGCCGACGCTGCCCAAGGCGGTGCGGGACCTGATCCCGCTCTCGTTGGCCAAGGACCCGCAGGTCACAGCCAAGTTGCTGACCGGGGCGGTGATCGCCGCCCTCTACCGGGACCACAACATCCTGACGTTCTTCGGCTCCAACCAGCGCATCGCGCTGATCGTCTCGCCACCGCTGGTGGCGGGCGAGGAGGAGGTCCAGATCTTCCTGCGCGCCCTGGGCGACGTGCTGAGCCGTGGGGTGCGCCGGCTGCTGACCGACTTCGTGCGGGAGAAGGTCTCCGCGGCGAAGGCGGTGCGCTGATGCGGGCCGCTCTGCACGCCAGCGGCCTGCGGGCCTACTGGCAGCGCCAGTACCCCTGGTTGCGCGAGCCGGGCGCCCTGGCGGCGGCCGAGGCCCACGTCCTGGGCACGCTGGCGACCCTTCCGGCGCCCTACCGCGCCGGCTACGCGACCGCGCTGCGGCTGCTGCCGCTGGCCTTCCGGGTCGCCGCGCGACGCTCGCTGCGCGGCGCGTCGGCGGAGGAGGGCCGGCGGGGCATGCGGTCCGTGGCCGCCCTGCCCGGCTTCGCCGAGATCGTCCGGGCCAGCACCGCACTGGCCCTGTTGGGCGCGCTCGACGGCCGGGCGGACGAGGAGGAACGAGGTGGCGCCCGTGCGCACCATTAGGCGGGGACGGATCGTCGAGACGGACGTGGTGGTGGTCGGCTCGGGGGCCGGCGGCAGCGTCGCGGCGCGCGAACTGGCCGCCGCGGGGCGGCAGGTGACCGTTCTGGAGGAGGGCCCCCGGGTCGGCACGGCCGACCTCGCCGCGGCCAGCCAGGCCGGCAACATGCGCCGCCTCTACCGCAACGGGGGCCTGACCCCGATCTTCGGCACCCCCACCATCGCGTACGGCGAGGGCCGCTGCGTCGGCGGGACGACCCTGGTCAACGGCGGGCTGCTGTGGGAGCCGCCGCCCCACCTCCTGGCCCGCTGGGCGGCGCAGTCGGGCATCGACGGCTACCGGGCGCAGGACCTGGAGGTCCATCTCAAGACGGTGACCACCCGCCTGGGCGTCCTCACCCAGCCGCACGGTGCGGGCAACCGCGACTCGCAGCTCCTGGCGGCCGGCGCGGAACGGCTGTCGTGGGACTGGCAGCACGCCGACCGCGCGGTGCGCGACTGTCTGCACCGCAACCGCTGCACGACCGGCTGCACCAGCGGCGCCAAGCAGAGCATGACCGTCAGCTATCTGCCGCAGGCCGAGGCGTTGGGCGCGGAGATCCGCCCGGGCACCCGGGTGGTGCGCGTGCTGCACGACGGGCGCACCGCCCGCGGGGTGCTGGCCGTCGGCCCGGACGGCGCCCGGACCGTCTACCGGGCCCGTGCGGTGTTCCTGGCAGCCGGTCCGCTGGGCACCCCCGCGCTGCTCCAGCACAGCCGGATCCAGCACCGCGCCGCGGGCCGCCGGCTCTCCCTGCACGTCAACCTGCGGACCATCGCCCGCTTCCCGGAGCCGGTGCACGCCGACCGCGGCACCATCTTCACCGCGCAGCTGAAGGAGTTCGGCGACCAGGGCGTGCTGATCATGCCGGCCAATGTCTCCCGCGGCAGCCTGGCCGCGGCGCTCGCCGGCCGTCCGGCCCCGGACACCCGACGCCTTCTGGCCGACTTCGACCACCTGGGTGTCTTCACCACGCAGGTGCGGCTGCACGGGACCGCCGCGGTACGCGCCGTCCCCGGCGGTGGTCTGCTGCTGCGCCACGCGATGACCGCGGTGGACCACGGTGCGCTGTGCGACGCCTTCCGCAAGGGCGCCGCGTTGCTGTTCGCGGCGGGCGCGACCGAGCTGACGCCGCCGGTGGCCGCGGCCCCCGCGCTGCACTCGCCCGCCGACGCCGAGGAGTTCTGCCGCCGGGTGCGTCCGCGGGACTGGGAACTGGTCTCGGTGCACGGCATGGCCTCGGCCGCGATGGGGGCGGCCGACCGCGGTGGAGTGTGCGACGCCGACGGCCGCCCGCACGGTTTCCGGGGTCTGGGGGTGTGCGACGCCAGCGTGCTCCCCGGCGTGACGGGAATCAGTCCGCAGGGCACGATCATGGCGTTCGCCCATGAGATCGTGTCCCGGTTCAACAACCCTTGAGGAAAGGCCCGATGAGCGAGCTCCCGGCAACCGGAACCGCCGA
Organism: Streptomyces yunnanensis; assembly: GCF_029011865.1. Taxonomy (NCBI): domain Bacteria; kingdom Bacillati; phylum Actinomycetota; class Actinomycetes; order Kitasatosporales; family Streptomycetaceae; genus Streptomyces; species Streptomyces yunnanensis. Next base: position 9,291,104 of record NZ_CP095749.1, on the reverse strand, counting down.
CAAGAGGAACCGCGACGGACGGCACACCGACACCGCCCCGCTGCCCCCGCACGCCCCCGAGTTCCGGATGTTCAGCACCGTGGCGCTGGTGGCGTCCTGTGCGGGCTTCGCGCTGATCGGTGCGCTGCAGTCCTTCTACGGGCCCGCCATCCCCGCGTTGCGCACCTCCTTCGGCCTCACCCCGGCGGCGGCCGGGCTCGGCCTGAGCGCCCACTTCATCGGCGGTGTGTGCGGGGTGCTCGCCTTCAACCGCGTGCACGGCAGAGTCGGCAACCGCGCCCTGTTGGGAGCCTCGTACCTGCTGATGGCGGTCGGTACCGCGGGCTTCGCGCTGGCCCCGTCCTGGCCGGTGGCGCTGGCCGCCGCGCTGGGCGCCGGACTCGGCTTCGGCGGCATCGACTACGGCCTCAACCAGCTCTTCGCGGTGGGATTCGGCCGGCGCAGCACGGCGATGCTCAACGTCCTCAATGCCTTCTTCGGCATCGGGGCGGTCGGCGGTCCGATCGTCATCGGCGCCGTCGGCCCGGATCGGTACCCGTTCGTCTTCGGCGCGTTCGGTGTGCTCTCGGCGCTGCTGCTGCTCTTCCTCAAGGGCGTCAGCAACACCGACCCGCCCCGGCCCGCCGTCTCCGCCGGCGACGGCGGGGCGGTGTCCGCTCCCCTGGGCCGTTCGCTGGCCTGGCTGATGGCGGCGTTCGTGACGCTCTACGTCCTGCACGTCGGCGTCGAGGCCGGGGTGGGCGGCTGGGAGCCGACCCACCTGGAGACGGTCGGCTTCGGCGCGGGCTTCGCCGCCTCCGCCACCTCGGTGTACTGGCTGATGATGACGGTGGGTCGGTTCCTGGTCGTCCCCCTCACGCTCCGCTACTCCGAGGCCGCGATCATCATGGCCAGCTGCGCCGGCATGGCGGTCTGCCTGGCCGCCGCCGCGCTGCCGGCACTGGCCCCTTATATGTACGCGGGCGTCGGCCTGTTCATCGCCCCGATCTTCCCCACCGGACTGCCCTGGTTGACCCGTACGGTGCCCACCGCGCGCCGCGCCGGGGCCTATGTCATCGCGGCGTCGATGGTCGGGGGCGTCGCGGCGGGGCCCGCGCTGGGCGGGGTGATCCAGGTGGCCGGCGTCCGGGCCGTCCCGCTGGTGCTCTGCGCGATCGCCGTGCTCTGCCTCGCCGCGGCGGTCGGCATCCACCGCAGGACCCGCCGCCCGGCGGAGCCCCGGGCGGCGGGCTGACGCACCGTCACTCACCGGCCGGGCCGGGGTGGTTCATCCCCCCGGCCCGGCCTCCTCATGTGGCCTGCCAGCCGGACCAGCGGGCCACCGCCACCGCCACCACGGGTCCGGCCGGCCGACGGCCGGCGTACTGCGCGCGGTACTTCTCCATCAGCAGCCGCACATACCCCGCGGACACCTCCGAGGCGTCGGCCGGCGGCAGCACGGTGGCCGTACCGTCCGCCCGTGCCCACCACAGGCGGTCCCAGTCCTCGTCGTAGGCGTCGGCGAGCAGGCAGACCCCGGGGCGGCGACGGATGTTGGCCAGCCGCTTGAGCTCGGTGGTCCGCTTGGGCTTGTGATCCACGGCGAAGGCGAGGGTGTCGCCGGTCACCGCGAACACCACCGGCACGAGATGGGGACGGCCCAGGTCGTCGACGGTGGCCAGACGGGCGACCCGGGCCGCCGCGAAGCGCTCCCGGGCCCGCCCGCCGGTCATCGCCGGCACCACTGCCCCGTCCGGCTCACCGGAAGCGCCCGGCGACCTCGGCGAACCGGTCGAGGTGCGCCAGCGTCTCGGCCTCCGGCACCGTCGGCAGGTAGAACAGGGCCCGTTCCACGCCCAGCGGTGCGTACCGCTCGACGACCTCCGGGTCCGGCGGCACCGCGTAGACGGTCACCGGCACGTCCCGGTCGGCGAGGCTCCGCAGCCGCTCGATCTGCGGCCCCAGTTCCGCGGGCGAGACACTGTTGGCCAACCAGGCGTCGCCGAGCGCGGCCACCCGGTGGAAGGCGCCCTCGCCACCGCCCACGTAGATCGGCGGGTGCGGTCGCCGGACCGGCTTGGGCCAGGAGTAGACGGGATCGAAGTCCACGAACTCCCCGTGGAACTCGGCCTTTTCCCGCGTCCACAGCTCCCGGATGGCCCGCAGCCGCTCGTCCACCAGACGGCCCCTGGTCCGCGGGTCCGTGCCGTGGTTGGCCATCTCCTCCTTGTTCCAGCCGACGCCGACGCCGAAGACCGCCCGCCCGCCGGAGACCAGGTCCAGCGACGCCACTTCCTTGGCCGTGACGAGCGGGTCCCGCTGGGCCACCAGCGCGATGCCGGTGCCCAGCAGGAGCCGCTCGGTGACCGAGGCGACCGAGGCGAGCGCGACGAACGGATCGAGGGTGCGGTAGTACATCTCGGGCAGTTCCCCGCCGCGCGGGTACGGCGTGCGGCGGTCCACCGGGATGTGGGTGTGCTCGGCGATGAACAGGGAGTCGAAGCCCCGCTCCTCCGCGGCACGCCCCAGTGCGGCCGGCGCGATGCCCTGGTCGGTGAGGAAGGTCGATACACCGAACTTCACAGCGGCTCCTTCGCTTCGGTGTCTCGGGTGCGCGGTCGGCAACCCCATGCGAGGTACCCCGGCCGACCGCGGCCCAACAATCCGTCCCGCCAACCGGGCGATCACCGCACGGGTCCCGCCGGGACGCCGACCGCTCCCCCGCCGGGCACCGGCGACGCGCTCCCCCCGGTCCGGTCCCTTACTGGTCGACCCGGACGACGATCTTGCCGACCTGGGTCCCCGCCTCCATGTAGCGGTGCGCCTCGACGATCTCGTCCAGGTCGAAGACCCGGTCCACGACGGGCCGGAACGCCCCCGAGCGCAGGCCGGAGGCGACGAACGCCTCGCCCCGGCGCAGCCGTTGCGGGTCGCCGGTGGTCTCGAAGAGGGTGTAGGTGCGCATGTTCAGCGCGGGCATCCCGAGGGCGAAGCCCGGGTAGGGGGTCGGCTCGCCGCTCAGCACGCCGTATTCCATCAGCGTGCCACCGGCTGCGACCGCCTTGGCCAGTTCCAGTACGCCGGGGCCGGCGATCGCGTCGAAGACGAGCTCGGCGCCCCGGCCGCCGGTCAGGTCGAGCACGCGCGCCACCACGTCCTCCTCCTCGGTGACGACCACGTGCGCCGCGCCCGCCGCGAGCAGGGCGTCCTTCTTGGCCGCGGCACGGGTGGTGGCGATCGGCACCGCCCCGACGCGCAGGGCGGTCTGGATCGCGGCCAGGCCCACGCTGCTGGAGGCCGCGGTGATCACGACCGTGTCCCCGGCGCGCAGCGCGCCGACCTCCACCAGGGCGCCGTACGACGTCAGGTAGGGCATCCACACCGCCGCGCCCGCGACGGCGTCGAGCCCCTCGGGGCGGTGCACCACCGCGGCGGCGGGGACGATCACACGCTCCCCGTAGACGCCGTAGTCGTTCATCGAGAACGCGGGCACCACGCTGACCGGCGCGCCGATCTCGAATCCGGTCACGTGCGCGCCGACGGCGTCGATCACCCCCGCGGCCTCCGAGCCGAGCCCGGTGGGGAACTGCTTGACGGGTTCGATGTACTGGCCACTGCGGAACATCACCTCGGCGCGGTTGAGGCCGATCGCCTCGACCCGGATGGCCACCTCGTCGGGGCCGGGTTCGCCGACCTCCACGTCCTCCAGCCGCAGCACCTCGGGCCCGCCGACTTCGTGGAACCGCACCGTTCTGGCCATGGCAGATCGTCCTTCCGCTCCGTGAGGGCGGCGCCTGGTTGCGCCGCCGAGCCCCACTCAAGCCCAAAGTACGATGCCTGTCAAACTTCGACGGTCATCAAACCTTGACGATGATCAAAGTTTGATCGATGTCGTACCATGTGCGCGGGAGGTCACCAGGCAATGACGGCAGCAGAGCGAGCCGGCAGGGATCGCACCCCGCCGCACCCGGACATCACCACCATCACCCTCCAGCAGGTACTGGAGGCGCTGGTCGATCCCGTACGCCGCAGCATCGTCCGCCAGCTCCACACCAACCACCGCGACTTCGCCTGCGGCTCCTTCGACCTCCCGGTCAGCAAGTCCACCGCCACCCACCACTTCCACGTGCTCCGCGAGGCCGGCCTCATCCGCCAGTACTACGCCGGCACCTCACGCATGAACACCTTGCGCCTGGAGGAATTCGACCGCGCCTTCCCCGGATTCCTCCCCGCCCTGCTGGCACAGCGCGACGGCGAGGACGACGGCGACGGCGACCGCGACGGCGGCTAGAGCCGGGCGGCAGCCACACCGACGCCCACACCCCCGGCCACGAGTGAAGCGCTCGACACGACGCCCCACACCCACATCCCCGCACCGGCCCCGAACCCCCTCCCGCATCAAGGGGGTTCGGGGCCGACACCTAGGCACCCGCACCCGCCCGGCGGGCGAGACAGTCGCGGACCGGACGCGCGGGCGCCAGCGCGAGATCGGTGACGATGCGGAGCGGCCGCCCAATTTGCATACACCATGTATCGGATACACTGTGTATCTGATGGATGATGGCCGCAAACCCGGAGCGAACCGGCCCCGGACCGACCCGGCCGCCCCGCACAGGAAGAAGACAGCCATGACGTTCACCCTCCCCACGGACATCCACGAGCGGCCGGTCGCCGTCGTCGGCGCCGGCACACTGGGCCGACGGATCGCCCTGATGTTCGCCACCCGCGGCGGCCGGGTCCGGATCTACGACCCCGCGGCGGAGGCAGGGCAGGCGGCCCAGGCATACGTCGCACAGAACGCGGCCGACACCGCCGCACACATCGAGGGCGGACAGCCCGGTACCGCGACCGCCACCACCGACCTGGCCGAGGCACTGGCCGGCGCCTGGCTGGTGATCGAGGCGGTACCCGAGCGCCTGGAGCTGAAGCGGCACATCTTCGCCGAGCTGGACGCCGCCGCGGACGCCGACGCGATCCTGGCGAGCAACTCCTCGTCCTACCCGACCAGCCAGTTCATCGACGACGTGGCCCGCCCCGAGCGCGTACTCAACATGCACTTCTACATGCCACCCCGGCAGCCGGCCGTCGACCTGATGTCCAGCGGACGCACCGACCGCGCCGTCCTGGACCTGCTCCTGCGGGAGCTGCCGCACTACGGGGTCTTCCCCTTCGAGGCCCACCGCGAGAGCACCGGCTTCATCTTCAACCGCATCTGGGCCGCCATCAAGCGGGAGTCCCTGGCCGTCGTCGCCGAGGGCGTGTCCACGCCCCAGGACATCGACGCGATGTGGCGCATCAACACCGGCCTGACCGCCGGCCCGTTCCGCGCGATGGACCGCGTCGGCCTCGACGTCGTCCTGGACATCGAGAACCACTACGCGGCGGAGAACCCCGCCCTGCCCGCCGGCCCGCGCGAGCTGCTCCAGCGCTACGTCGACGCCGGACACCTGGGAGTGAAGACCGGGCGCGGCTTCTACGACGACTACGCTCAGCAGGACTGACCTCGATCGACCGCCGCCCCCGCGGGCAGCACCGAAGGACCCCGCCGTGCCCAAGTCACCGACCAAGCGTCGCCCGCTCACCCGCGCCGCCCTCACCGAGAGCGCCTGGGCCCTGTTCACCGAGAAGGGCTTCCACGCCACCTCGATCAGCGACATCGTCGATCGCGCAGGTCTGACCCGCGGCGCCTTCTACTCCAACTACCGCGACAAGGAAGAGCTCTTCCTCACCCTCTACGACGGCCACACCGACCGGCTGCTGGCGGAGCTCGCGGACGCGGCGGCCCACCCCGAGCAGGGCAAGCACCCGCTCGTCCAGCTCCAGGAACGCATAGCGGGTCGCACTCACCGAGAACGGCAATGGTTCCTGGTCTCCATGGAGTTCACCCTGCATGCGGCGCGCAACCCCGCCGTCGCCCAGGAACTCGCGACCCACGAGGAACGCCTCAACCAGGGCCTGACGGAGGTGCTGACGGCGACGCTCGCCCGGAGCGGCGAGGCGCCGGCCGTCCCCACCGCGGACCTGACCCGCCTGCTCGTCGCCCTCTTCGAGGGCCTGACCGCACAGCGGCTCATCCACGGCACCGCACACCACACCCACGACCTGGTCCCGCAGGTCATCCACGCCCTCACCCGACCCGCTCACTCCACCGCGGCACCCGACGAGCCCACGGAACCCCAAGACAACCACGAATAAACGTGACAGAAGCCTCAAAAGGTTAAGACGGGGAAGATAGGGAAGAACTAGGCGCACAGGCGCTGCCGTCCGCCGTCGGCCGTCCGCGAGGGCCTCGCCGATGACCGCGACGCGGCGACAGTGCGCGCGCTGCGGACGACCGGCCGGCGCCCCGACTGGCGTGCCCCTCCAGCGCAGTTGGGAAGGGGCGACCCTCGGCACTGTGCCACGGCTCCCCACGTGGACTTTCAAGTCCCCCTGGAAACAGCGAGGTTGGCCGCGCCGCACTCACGCTCACGGCCGCACCCGGCGCGACTGCTACACCCCCAGGCACTCTCAGGCACTCTCGGACACCCCCGACACCCCCTCCCGAGTCGCCTCCAGCACCCCTCACGACGGTCTTTCGCCGCCATTCGACGAATTCCCCGGGGACGCGCCGGACAGCACGACGCATTCACAAGCGCACAACCTCGTAAGCTCTTACCCAACGCAAGGGAGCCCGGGCGCAGAAGTCCGGCGACCGACGCCGCCCGATCAGGGCTCCCCGTGTGGAACCGTCGCTGTTCTCCGCGTTCACGAGAGGGGCTCCCGATGCAGACAATGGAGGGCCGTCCGCAGACATCCACCCGCTTCCCGAACCCATGGCGCCGCTACGGTCGGCTCGTTGCCACGAACTTCTTGCGCGGTGCTTCGTACGCGTGCGGCACCGCGGTCATCGGCCTCGCGGTGTGGTGGGCACAGAACCGCTAGGTCCGGCCCCATGGTTCGGGTCACCGTTCGACCCACCATGGACGTGGACGACAGATTGGTCGACTGACACCGCCTGGGGACCCTGGGACTCCTGGGGTTCCCCACGGCGCAGTCGTGGGGATGGAGACGCCAGGCGCACGCCCGGTACCCAGGAGCGTCACCGTACGGCATCATCAACCCATGCTGAGAGTCGGATCCGTGGTGTTGGGCGTCGCAGACGTCCCCCGTGCGGCCGCGTTCTGGACGGCCGCCCTGGGATACGTCCCGCGCGAGGAGAGGGAAGACGACTGGGTCGTCCTGGTACCGAAGGAAGGGGCCGGCGTTCAGCTGTCACTCGGCCTCAGTGAGTCGCCGGTCCAGGAACGCCCGCGGATCCACCTCGACCTGTACGCCGAGGACGCCGCCGATCAAGCCGCCGAGGTGGAGCGACTGGTGTCGCTGGGCGCCCGACGCGTCGACTGGGACAGCTATCCGGACGACGCCGACTTCATCGTGCTCGCCGACCCCGACGGCAACATCTTCTGCGTCATCGACACCGCGTACGACTGACCGGGATTCCGACCGAGGAGCAAGGGATGGGTGTTGTCCGATGCCACCGCTGAAACTGCGTCACTCGGTCCGCGCTCTCGTCCTCGACGACGCCGACCGCCTCCTGCTGTGCGGACACCTGCTGCCGGAGACGGGGACGACGGTCTGGGCCGCCCCCGGCGGCAGGGTCGAGCGGCACGAAGGACCACTGTCCGCGCTGCGTCGCGAACTGCGCGAGGAGGTGGGCCTGGAGTGGGAAAGGGACCGCGCCGAGCCACCGCATGTCTGGCACCAGGAAGTCCTGGGCCCCGATTACGCGCCCGGCTATGACGGCGTGGTCAACGACTACTTCCTGGTCCGCACCGCCTGGTTCGCGCCGCGCGGCACCCTGAGCGAGGAAGAACGCGCGGCGGAGCACATCAGCGGTGCGACGTGGTGGACCCCGGAGGAGATCGCCGCCTGTCGCGGTCCGGACCTGTTCTCCCCACGCGATCTCGCCACACCGTTGCGGGCCCTGCTCGAATCGGGCGTTCCCCGCGAGCCTCGCGTCCTCGGGTTGTGAGGACGACGGTCCGGAGCGAGGCGAAGGACACCCCGGCAGTGGGTTGAACCGTGCAACTCTTTGCCCCGGTCACCCTGCTCGTATGATGGCGCCATGACCGAGACCGCGGGCGAGCGCCCACCACTGGGACGGCGCGAGCGTAAGAAGGCCGCCACCCGCCAGGCACTGGCCGATGCCGCCCTGCGGCTCTTCGCGGAGCACGGTTACGACCAGGTGGGCATCCGGGACATCGCCGATGCCGCCGACGTCTCCACCACCACGCTGTTCAAGCACTTTCCGAGCAAGGAGGCGCTGGTCTTCGACGAGGGCGACGAGCTCAAGGCGGCCCTGCTGGCCGCCGTTCGGGAGCGCCCGGCCGGGCAGTCCGTGCCCCGCGCCCTGCGCGACCACGTCCTGCGCTCCCGGATCCCCAAGGGCGAGCACGCCGACCCGCGCTTCACCCAGCTGCTGGAACTCGTCGACGCCACCCCGGCGCTGCGCGCCTACTCCCGCCGCATGTGGATGCAGCACGAGATCGAGCTGGCGTCGGCGATCGCCGACGAGATCGGCGCGCCCGCCGACGACCCGATCTGCCGGGCGCTCGCCCACTTCGCCCTGGCGGCCCGCGACCTCGGCCACGACAGCCCGGACCCCGAGGCCGCCGTCAACCGGGCCTTCGACCTGCTCGAACACGGCTGGTCGGGAGCCGGTGACGGGACGTCCGCGGAGAACACCGCGAACGCAGAGAACGCCGGGAACGCCGGGAACTCTCACCGCGCCGAGAGCTGAGCCGGGTCGTTCGGCTTTCCGACCTCGCACCGGGGCTCCGCGCCCCGTCGCCAGTCGCTACGCGACGCCGCCGGTGCCCACCGCGCGCTCGCCATCGGCCCGTCGGCGCCGGTATTCCGCCGCCCCGGCCTCGTAGTTGCGGTGTTCCTGGGCGTGGTCCGGCGGCAGGTGCGGCGCGTCCGGCGCGGTGGTGGCGAAGAACCGCCTGAGTCCTTCGTTGGCGCCCACAGCCAGTTCTGCGGAGCGCCGGAACATCGTCGCCTCGTAGCGTGCGAGCGCATCGTCGATCGTGGCTTCTTCGGCGAGGGCGTGGGCGAGTTCCGCGCCGTCGAGCAGGGCGAGGTTCGTCCCGTGGCCGCCGAAAGGGGCCATGAGGTGGGCGGCGTCGCCGATCAGGGTGACGCCGGGTACGCGGTCCCAGGTCAGCGGAGCGGGCAGCGCCCAGAAGGAGCGGGGGACGTAGTCGCCGTCGTTGTCGACGAGCAGCGGGCGCATCTCCGCGGACCAGTGGGCGAACTCCCGCAGGAGGTGGGACCGGACGGCCGCGCGGTCGGTGAGGTCCAGGCCGGCCCTGTCGTGCCAGTCGGGCTCGGCGCGGAACGCCACGTAGCCGCGGACCACGCCGTTGCTGTTGCGCTGGACGATCACCGCGCGGCCGTCGTTGTCGTTGGCGAACATGTGCCCGTCGCCGACGATCGCCGCGATCTCGGGGTGTCGGGTATCGACGTCGTCGAACCTGGCGTCCAGGAAGGCGACGCCCATGTACTGCGGCGCCGCGTCGGTGAGCAGGGGGCGCACCCGGGACCAGGCACCGTCGGCTCCGATGACGAGGTCCGCCTCCGCACTGACGCCGTTGGCGAACGCCAGGCGGTGCACCCCGCCGCCGAGCGGCGCGGCCCGGAGCAGCCGGTGCCCCCACCGGACGGTGCCCGGCCGCAGGTGGTGGTGGAGCATCGCCCGCAGTTGGCCGCGGTCGATCTCGGGCGCGGCCGTGTCGCCCTCGGCGGGGACGAACTCGGCTAGGACGGTGCCGCGGTGGTCGCGGCGACTCTTGACCTGCCCTTCGGTGCGCGCCAGCGCGGTGAAGGCGTCCATCAGGCCGGCGTCTTCGAGGGCTATCTGGCCGGCGTCGGCGTGCAGGTCGAGCGTGCCTCCCGGGTCCCGGGAGTCCACCGCGGTGTCCGCGTCGTAGACGGTCGGCTCGATGCCGTGTCCCTGGAGGACGCGTGCGCAGAGCAGTCCGGCCGGTCCGCCACCGATGATCGCGATGCGGGGGCTGGTCGTCATGGTTGGGCCCTTTCCCTTGCTCCGGGGTGCGGGTCATCCGCACTTCCACACTAGGTGCAACGAATGAGAAAGTGCAACCGATTCACTTTTTGCCTCGGTCAACCCAAGGCCGCCTCCATCTCCGCCCCCGCCCCCACCCCCGCCGACATCCGTCGCCGCGCGCCTTTCATCAACCGCAATTGATCAAGTAAATATTGACAGTCCAGGTTGAATATATTTAGCGTGCAGAACATGAGCGAGAGCATCGATCGCCTCCGCGCCGAACCGGCCGCACGGCCCCAGGGGGCCCAGACATGACGCGGCTCTCCTCGCGCATACGCGCGGCGCGGCACGCCACGGACCCCGGCGGCTTCCGGCGGCAGTTGATCGCGCCGATGATCCTGGGCTCGATCCTGAACCCGATCAACTCGTCCATGCTCGCCGTGGCCCTGATCCCGATCGGGCAGGCATTCGGCGCCCCGCCCTCACAAACCGCCTGGCTGGTCTCGGCGTTGTACCTGGCCACCGCCGTCGGACAACCGGTGATCGGGCGCCTGGTGGACTCCTACGGACCGCGCCTGTGGTATCTGACGGGCACCGCGCTGGTGGGCCTGGCCGGTCTGTTGGGCGTGTTCGCCCCGAACCTGTGGGTGCTGGTCCTCTCCCGGGTGTTGCTGGGATTCGGGACGTCCGCGGCCTATCCGGCGTCGATGTTCCTGCTGCGCGCCGAGTCCGACCGGACGGGCCTGCGCAGCCCCAGCGGCACCCTTGCCGCCCTGTCGGTCTGCGGACAGGTCATCGCCGTGATCGGCCCGACCCTGGGCGGGCTGCTGATCGCCGCGGGCGGCTGGCACCTGATCTTCGGGATCAACGTGCCGCTGTCCGTGGCCTGTCTGGTTCTGGGTGCACGGTACCTGCCACGGTCGGCCGACCTGAAGGAGACCGCCGACGTGCGGGCGGCGCAGCGCACGGACGTCGCCGGGATGGCCCTGTTCGCGCTCACCCTGACCGCCTTCATGCTGTTCCTGATGAATCCGCGGGCCGCCACCTGGTACCTGCCGCTGATCGGCCTGGCGGCGGGCCTCGTCTTCGCCCTGCGGGAACTGCGCACGTCCGAGCCCTTCATCGACCTGCGGGTGCTGCGCGGCAATGCTCCGCTGCTGGCCACCTACGGGCGTCAACTGCTGGCCTACACCACGGCCTACGCCTTCCTGTACGGCTACAGCCAGTGGCTGGAGGAGGGACGGTCGCTCAGCGCCCGGTCGGCCGGGCTGGTGCTGTTGCCGATGTCGGCGGCGGCCGTGGCGATCACCGCGATCACCGGGCGGCGCGCCGCGGTGCGCGGCAAGCTGGTCGTCGGATCGGTGGTCCAACTCGTCGGCTGCGCCGCCCTGTTGCTCGCTGACGGGTCGAGCCCGCTGTGGTTGCTGGCGCTCATCGGCGCCGTCATCGGCATCCCGCAGGGCCTCAACGGCCTGGCCAACCAGAACACCCTGTACGCCCAGGCAGATCCGGCCCGGATGGGCTCGTCGGCCGGGCTGCTGCGCACCTTCATGTACCTCGGCGCGCTGGCCGCTTCCGCCGCCAACGCCGCGTTCTTCCGACACGGCGCCACCACCGAGGGACTGCACCACCTCAGTTGGCTGTTGCTCGCCGTCGCCGCCGTGTTCCTCGTCGTCAGCGTCGCCGACCGCTCGCTGCACCGCATCGGCCGCCCTCCTGCCGCCGACGGCAACGCCGCCGACACGCCCCGGCCGCGCCGGGCCGGCCGCTGATCCACCGTCCGCAGGTGGGCCCTTGGCGGCCCGCCCCCACCTACCACCACGCCCACCCCACGCCCCAGACGGCGACCCAACACACCGAGAGAGCACCGACCATGACTGTCACCACCCTTGACCCCAGGACCGCCTTGGTCGTCATCGACCTGCAGAACGGACTCCGGGCTCTGCCCGGCACCCCGCACGCCATCGGCGACGTCATCGAGCGGACCGCCCGGCTCGCCAAGTCCTTCCGCGCCCGTGCGCTGCCGGTCGTCCTGGTCCGGGTCACCTCCTCCTCCGACGGCGCCGACGCCACCCCGGGACGGGCCGAGACGCCCCGCCACAACCACACCATGCCCGCCGGCTGGGACGAGATCGTCCCCGAACTCGCCGGCCACCCGGGGGACATCACCGTCACCAAGCGCAACTGGTCGGCCTTCTACGGCACCGACCTCGACCTGCACCTGCGCCGCCGCGGCGTCACACAGATCGTGCTGACGGGGGTCGCCACCAGCATCGGCGTGGAGTCCACCGCACGTGCCGCGCACGAGCACGGTTACCACCTCAGCCTGGCCACCGACGCCGTGACGGACCTGGACGCGGACGCCCACCGGCACAGCATCGAGAAGATCTTCCCCCGCGTCGGCGAGCGCGGCACCACCGACGAGATCCTCGAACTGCTCGCCAAGACCCACGCCTGACCGGGCCACGCACGGCCGCTCCTCGCCCGCCGCCCGGGCGTGGACGAGGAGCGGCCGCAGTGGTCTCGCTACCCCGTCGCGTCGAGGACCCCGGCCACCAGGTGGCGGGCGTATGCCGCGTCCAGGCCGCCGGGGCGGAAGAGGATGCGGTACATCATGGGGGCCACCACGTGGTCGAGGACCGTCTCGGCTTCGGGTGCGCGTTCGCCGCGCGCGGCGGCCCGGGCGAGGATCACCTCGACCTGGTCGGCCGCGTAGGCCGAGCACTGGCCGGCGTTGCTGCCGTCCGGGTCGCCGAGCAGTGCGTCGCGGATGTACGCACGGCCGGACGGTGACGCCATCTCGTCGAGGAAGTGCTCGGCCCAGACCGTCAGATCGGAGGCCAGCCCGCCGTGGTTCTCCGGCGGCGCCTCCGGGCGCAGGCGCTCGACGGCCACGTCGGAGAGCAACTCCCGCAGATCGCCCCAGCGGCGGTAGATCGTCGACGGGGTGACTCCGGCCCGCGCGGCGACCAGCGGCACCGTCAACGCGTCGCGGCCCACCTCGGACTCCAGCTCGCGCACGGCGGTGTGGACCGCCTCCTGCACGCGGGCACTGCGCCCGCCGGGGCGCGCCATCGGTCGGGGACTCATGTCACCACCCTAATCCTTAACGCAAAGCGGTTGCTTCTAGCACGATGACCCGTATCCCGCCTCAGGCCACCGGTGCGAGGGCACGGGCGGGCTCGGACTGCTCGTAGGCGTGCCCCACCCGCAGCAGCTCGGACTCCCCGAGGGGCGGCCCGAGCAACTGCATGCCGATCGGCAGGCCCGCCGGGTCGTGGCCCACCGGTACGGACAGCGACGGCACCCCGGTGAGGTTGGCGGGCGCGGAGAGGCGCACATAGGCGTCGGAGACGCTCTCCACCGTGCCGTCGGGCCAGGTGATCGTGTCCTGGCCGGCCGGTACGGCGACGGTGGACACGGTGGGCGCGGCGATCACATCGACCTCGTCGAACAGGCCCGTCCATGCCTGCCGCATCATCGTCCGCGCACGTTGGGCGCGCAAGTAGTCCCCGGCGGGCAGCAGTTCGCCGGCTTCGAGGAGCAGACGGACGTCCTCCGTGTAGCGGTCGGGGACCGTGCGCAAGGTCCGCTCGTGGTACGCGGTGGCCTCGGGAACCATCAGCCCCCACTGGGTTGCCCGGATGTAGCGCGTCATCGGGATCTCGACCTCGACGAGCCGTGCGCCGAGGTCTTCCAGCCGGTCGATGGCGCGCCGGACCGCGGTCTCGACGTCCGTCGTGACCTGGTCGAAGTAGTAGTTGCGGGGGACTCCGACGCGCACCCCGGTGAGGTCGGTGCCGCGGGGCGGCCGTTGGTCGGCGGGATAGGTCACCAGCGAGGCGGGGTCGCGCGGATCGTGTCCGGCCAGCGCGGGCAGGACCAGGGCCGCGTCCTCGACGGTGCGGGTCAGGGGGCCGACGTGGTCCAGCGACCAGGACAGTGCGGTGACGCCGTGCCGGGGGACGAGGCCGTACGTCGGCTTCAGGCCGACGACCCCGTTGAGTGCGGCGGGTACCCGGATCGATCCCCCGGTGTCGGTGCCCAGGGTGAAGCCGGCGGCGCCGGCGGCCACGGCGACGGCCGATCCGCCGCTGGAGCCACCGGCGACCCGGCCCTGGTCCCGGGCGTTGTGTGTCTGCGGGGTGATCAGGCCGTAGGCGAACTCATGGGTGTGGGTCTTGCCGACCAGCACCGCGCCGGCCGCCGCCAGGCGCGCGGCGACCGTGCTGTCGGCCTCCGCGCGGTGGCCGGACCGGACCCGTGAGCTGGCCGTGGTCGCGGTGCCGGCGACGTCGATCAGGTCCTTCAACCCCATCGGAATCCCGTGCAGCGGCCCGCGGAAGCTGCCGTCGGCGGCTTCCCGTTCGGCCGCGCGCGCGGATCTGCGGGCCTGCTCGGCGGTCACCGCCACGTAGGCGTGCAGGTGCGGTTCGACCCGTTCGATGCGGTCGAGCACCGAGTCCACCAGCTCGACGGGCGACAGCCGTCGGGCGCGGATCGCCTCGGCCGCGTCGGCGACGGACAGCTCATACGGCTGCATCGGACTTCCCCTCCCCCGCGCGGTAGGAGGCGGCGGGCAGGGTGTCGGCGAAATCCAGTTCCCGCAGTACCGAGACGACGGCGTGGATGTGCTGGGCGGTGGCGGCCACCGCCGCATGGCGGTCGGCGGGCAGCGGAAGTCCGGCACGCGCGGCCCAACGGGCGGCCTCCGGGGGCGCGAGGTCGGTGAGGGGATGGGACATGGGCGTCGTCTCCTGGTCTGGTCGGGTCGGGGCGCGTCAGAGCTGGCCGTAACGGGCCGGAGGTGATCGGATCGGCGCAGTGCAATCCAGTGCGTGCAACGCGTTCCAGCGCGTGCAGCGCATCGGACCGCGACACCGGTGACCCACAGCCGCCGGAGCTCCGACACGTCGATTCCTAAACGCTAACTGTTTGCGTTAGCGGCACGATAGACCCTATGATCTCGTTAACGCAAACAGATTGCTTTTACGGCTCCATCTCCCCCCACCAGTGCCGAACCCCACCACCCCCACCCCGCCGCGCGCAGGAGGAAACGACGATGCTCACCACCCCGCCCACCGAGGCGACCAACCCTGCCGCCGTCCCGTCCTGGACCGTGGGCGACCTGACCATCCATCGCATCGACGAGGTCGGCCTGCCGCCGGAGACCGGGCCCTGGTTGCTGCCCGAAGCGACCCCGGAGGTGGTCGCGCAACATGACTGGCTGCAGCCCGACTTCGCGGATCAGAACGGCGTACTGCGGCTCGCCAGCCACAGTTTCGCGTTCACCCTCGGCGGCCTGCGGGTTCTGGTCGACACCGGGATCGGCAACGGGAAGACCCGGGCGAACCCCGCCTGGCACGACCTGCACACCGACTACCTCCAGCGCCTCACGGCCGCGGGATTCGCCCCGGACCTCGTCGACCTGGTCGTCCTGACCCATCTCCACGCCGACCACGTCGGCTGGAACACCCGGGCACACGACGGCGCCTGGGTCCCCACCTTCCCCAACGCCCGCTATGTCGTCTCCCGCGCCGAGCGGGAGTTCTGGGCCGGGTACGCGATGGACGAGCCGCGTCGGCAGATGTTCCGCGACTCGGTGCACCCGGTCGAGGACGCCGGACTGCTCGACCTCGTGGACGTTCCGCCCCAGGGCATCGACATCGCCGCCGGTCTGCGCCTGGTCCCCACGCCGGGGCACACCCCCGGCCACGTCGCGGTCGGGATCAGCAGTCACGGCGCCTCGGCGCTGATCACCGGCGACTGCCTGCACCACCCCGTCCAGTTCGCCCACCCCGCTCTCGGCAGCTGCGTCGACATCAACCCCGAACAGGCCCGGGCCACCCGCCGCTCGCTGCTCTCCTCACTGGCCGGCAGCGAAACGACGCTGCTGGGGACCCACTTTCCCCCGCCCACCGCGGGCCGCGTGATCGCCGACAAGGACGCCTACCGGCTCGCCCCGATCGCGGCCCTCACACCGCCCACGGTGTGAGGGAGGCACCGTTCAACAAGCCCAAGGCGAGGTCGAGTTGCCAGCCCACCGGGTACCCGCGGCCCCACCGGTCGCGGGCGGCGCGGTGGGCACGGTGGGCGGTGGTGTGCGGGGGCCGTACGCGGCCCGTGGTCAGCGCCGGTGGACGGGGGCGGCGCGGGCGTAGCGTCCCGGGGTGACGCCCAGGATCCGCTTGAAGTGCCGGGTCAGATGGGACTGGTCGTAGAAGCCGGTCTCGGCCGCCACCGCGGTCGGCGTCCGGCCGTCTAACAGGAGCCTGCGGGCCAGCTCGACCCGGCGAGCCATCAGGTACTGGTGCGGAGCGATGCCGAAGGCCGCGCCGAACGCCCGCACCAGGTGGGTGGGATGGGCGTGCAGCAGCCTGGCGGCCTCGTCCAGGGAGACCCCCGGGCGCAGCCGGTCGTCGAGGAGGTCGCGCAACGTGTGGGCCACGCCCGGCGCGGCCGGACCGCGGCCGACCGCGAGCCGGGGCCGCAGGTACGTTTCGACACCAAGATCGCCGTTGTGCTGCGGAGCGATCTGTAACCGTGGCAGCGACTGAACGTGACCGCCTTCCTGGTCAGCGGTCTGGGCACGGAACTGCCCGAAGTGCTCGGCGAACCGTATGCCGATGCCGACGGCACCCCGTATCTGCCGATGTTCCGCCAGCCCGTCCTGGTCTTCGAAGCGGACAAGGAGACGCTGACCGCGGCGCACGGCCGTGCGCTCGCCCGCGCCCTGCCCCGGTCGGTGTTCACCTCCGACCTCTTCGCCACCGGCAACGACCGCGACAACCGCGCGGCGGTGCGCGCCGTCCCGGGCGATCAGCTGGATCTGGTGGGCCTGGCCGTCTACGGGCCGCGGAACGCGGTCGACAAGGTGATCAAGGGCGCCCGGATGCATCCGTGAGACGGCTCGCCGCGCGGTGCTCAGTGCCGGCCGGGCCCGCCGGCGGCTCGCGCGGCGACCCGCACGTCTGACGAGTCCCCATGCGGTCCGGCCGTTGTGTGGCCGGTTGTCGCCGCTGGCCGTCCGGTGCCGTACCGGGGTGTCGTCCCAGGCGTTACGCTCACGGCATGGTCACGGCGCGGTCGCCCCTCGGCATGCGGCGGACTCGCCGCTCGGCGGGTCCGGTGCGACTGCTGTGTCTGTTCGCGGCGCTGCTCGCCCTCGTGCTCATGCACGGGCTGGGCGCCGAGAGCGGCGCGGGCCATGTCTCCGCCCCGGTCGCCGAGGCCGGGCTCCCGCCGTCCGCCGGCAAGGTCACGGTCGCGACGGTGCCGGGCGGGTCGGTGGCCGATCCCGGTCAGCGGCACGACGAACGGCCGGACGGCCACCCTTCGGGTTCCTGCCTGTCCGGACAGCCTCCGCAGGGAGCGGCGCTGACCGCTCCCCACCAGTCTCCGCTGGACCGTTGCGGCGCCGCGCCGACCACCGGGATCCAGCGCACCGTTGAGACGCACGCAACGCACTCCATGACGCCGTCGCAGGCTGCCACGGCGCGCACCGCGGTTCTGTTGATCTAGCCCCGGCACGGCCGGCTCCGGCACCCGCTCCGGTCCCGTCCCGGCGCTCCGCCCGGGCCGATGGGTCCTGCCCCGACGCGCGTCCGCACGGCGCCGCCGGGCACGCCCCGGTTCGCCGTGCCCGTCCGGCCGTCCGCTCCCCCGTCGGGCCGGACGCCGGGTGCGTCACGCCCTCAACGATCCGCCCGCCGCCGCGTGTTGTCGCGCCGACGGCCGTCCGTGCACGGAGGCACTGTGCCCCACCCCCGACTTCGCGGTCCGGTCCTGCGCCGGTTACCGCTCGTCCTCATCGGCGGGCTGCTGTTGCTGGCGCTGGGGTGTCCGTTCGATGCGGTCGCCGCACACCGCACCGCTCCCGGCCCCTCCGCCACCGGCGCCCGTTCGGCCCTCGGCCCCGCGGCTCCGGGCGGTCCGCGGGCGGACGCCGTCGACGCGTCGCGCGCCGCGCCGTCCTGCCACGTGCCGGAAGCGGTCGCGGCCCTCGCGCCGCAGAACCAACGCCCCGGGCCCCGCCCGGCGGACCGGAGCCCCCAGGACCGGTGCGTGCCGGCGGCGGCGGAGGCCGTGCCACCGGCCGGCCGGTTGGCGCGCGGTCCGGACGACGACGGGCCGGGCGGCCGATATCCCCTCTCCGTCACCTGCCGGTGGCGCATCTAGAGGCCGCCCCCGCAGCCTCCGAGCCGGCCGGCTGCCGCGTATCGCGACCGGCGGGACCGGGCCCGTGCACCCAACCCGCCTGCCCGGTACGCGAGATGAGCACATGACGCACTCCGACGAACGAGAAGACGCCATGACCTCTCTGCTCAGCACCAACGCTCCCCTCGCCCGCCCGTCCCTCCCCGGACTGGTCGGCAACACCCCCCTGCTGCACGTCTCCGAACCGCTCTGCCCGCCCGGCACCGGCTTCTGGGCCAAGCTGGAGGGATTCAACCCCGGCGGCATCAAGGACCGCCCGGCCCTGCACATGGTGGAACGGGCCAGGGCACGCGGCGATCTGCGCCCCGGTGGCCGGATCATCGAGTCCACCAGCGGCACGCTCGGCCTGGGGCTCGCCCTGGCCGGCATGGTGCACGGCCATCCCGTCACCCTGGTCACCGACCCTGGTCTGGAGCCGTCGATGGCACGGCTGTTGACGGCGCACGGGGCCCGGGTGGACATCGTCACCGAGCCCCATCCGACCGGCGGCTGGCAGCAGGCCCGCCGCGACCGGGGCCGTGCCCTGCTCGCCGAACACCCCGGTGCCTGGTGCCCCGACCAGTACCACAACCCCGACAACGTCGCCGCCTACACCCCGCTCGCCCTGGAACTCGCCTCCGGACTCGGCCACATCGACGTCCTGGTGTGCAGTGTCGGTACCGGTGGGCACTCCGCCGGCCTCTCCGGGGTGCTGCGCAGTCTCTATCCGGCGCTACGGGTGGTCGGTGTCGACACCGTCGGTTCGACGATCTTCGGCCAGCCGGCCCGCCCGCGGCTGATGCGCGGTCTGGGGTCGAGCATCTTCCCCCGCAACGTCGCCTACGACCGCTTCGACGAGGTCCACTGGGTGGCGCCGGCCGAGGCCATGTGGACCTGCCGGCGCCTGGCCGCCTCGCACTACGCCACCGGCGGGTGGAGCGTCGGCGCGGTCGCGCTCACGGCGGGGTGGCTGGCCCGCACCAGCGGCCCGGGCACCCGCATCGTCGCGGTCTTCCCGGACGGCCCCCAGCGCTATCTCGAAACGATCTACGACGACCGATACTGCGCGGAGCACGGCCTGTTGGACGCTCCGCCGGCCGCCGCACCGGAGGTGATCGGCCGGCCGGACGAGAAGGAGGTCACCCGCTGGACCCGCTGCACGACCGTGGTGGATCCGCTGTCGCTCCGGGCCGGCACGGAGTCCGCGCCCAAGGGCGGTGCGGCCCGGTGAAGGAGGTGCTCCGCCAGGCTCGCTCCTACGACCGGAGCGTGCAGTTGCTGCTGCTCAACCAGTTCACCATCAACCTCGGCTTCTACATGCTGATGCCGTATCTGGCACAGCATCTGTCGGGGACGCTCGGACTGGCCGGGTGGACGGTCGGACTGGTGTTGGGCGTCCGCAACTTCAGTCAGCAGGGGATGTTCCTGCTGGGTGGGACGCTCGCCGACCGGCTGGGCTACAAGCCGCTGATCGTCGCCGGCTGCCTGCTGCGCACCGTCGGGTTCGCGGCGCTCGGGCTGGTGGAGTCCCTGCCGGCGCTGCTCGCCGCGTCCGCGGCCACCGGATTGGCCGGTGCGCTGTTCAACCCGGCGGTGCGCGCCTACCTGGCCGCCGACGCGGGTGAGCGCAGGGTGGAGGCGTTCGCCCTGTTCAACGTCTTCTACCAGGCCGGCATCCTGCTCGGTCCGCTCGTCGGCATGGTCCTCACCGGCCTGGACTTCAAGGTGACCTGCCTGGTGTCGGCCGCGGTCTTCGCGCTGCTGAGCGCGGTGCAGATCCGTGCCCTGCCCGCCCGCCGCGGCAACGCGGGCGGGCCGGCGTCCGAGGGCCGCGAGGGCGTGCTGCGCCAGTGGCGCGCGGTACTGGCCAACCGTCCGTTCGTGCTGTTCTCCGGCGCCATGATCGGCTCCTATGTGCTGTCGTTCCAGGTGTATCTGGCACTGCCCCTGGAGGTCCGACGACTGGGCGGGAACGGGGAGTTCGGCACGGTGGCGGTCGCGCTGCTCTTCGCCGCGTCCGGGCTGGGCACGATCTTCGGCCAGACCAAGGTCACCGCCTGGTGCCGGGCCCGCCTGGCCCAGGGGCAGGCACTGGCCTGGGGACTGACGGCGATGGGCCTCGCCTTCGTACCGCTGTTGGCGGCGAGTGCGGTGCCCGTGCCGGGCGAGGGGGTCGGGCGCTGGGCGCTGGCCGCCGGGCCGCCGGTGTTGGCCGCGCTGCTGCTCGCGCTGGGCACGATGATCACCTATCCGTTCGAGATGGACACCATCCTCTGGCTGTCCGGCAACCGTCTCGTCGCCACGCACTACGGGCTCTACAACACCCTGTGCGGCGTGGGCATCACCGTGGGCAATCTGCTGACCGGGGCGGCGCTCGACGCCGCTCGGGCGGCGGGCCTGTCGGCGCTGCCCTGGCTCGCCCTGACGGTGCTGGGCCTGGCGTGCGGTGCGGCGCTCTACGGCCTGCACCGCACCGGCCGGATCACCGCGGGCGGCCCGGCGGCGCGCCCGGTGACGGCCTGACACCACGGGGGTGGGCGGCTCGTGCCGCCCACCCCCATCGGCCGGTCGAGGGCGCGTCCGGGGCCGCGGTCCCGCCCTCGACCGGACCGCGGGCGCATCATGGAAGGACACCCGAGGCAGGGGGGTTGAGCTGGGAGTCCGCCGGTGGCACGTGGACGGTTGCGGATCTTCCTCGGGGCCGCCCCCGGGGTCGGCAAGACGTACGCGATGCTCGCGGAGGGACAACGGCTGCGGGCGTTGGGCACGGAGGTCGTGGTGGGCTTCGTCGAGCCGCACGGCAGGCGGCCGACGGCGGCCATGGCCGAGGGGCTGGAGACGATCCCCCGGCGCGCGCTGCGGCATCGCGGGGCGCGGTTCACCGAGATGGATCCGGACGCGGTGCTGGCCCGCCGCCCGCAGGTGGCGCTGGTCGACGAACTCGCCCACTCCAACGTCCCGGGGACCCGCAACGCCAAGCGGTGGCAGGACGTGGAGGAGCTCCTGGACGCCGGCATCGACGTCGTCACCACGCTCAACGTGCAGCACCTGGAGTCGTTGAACGACGTGGTCCGGCAGATCACCGGAGTGCGGCAGCGGGAGACCCTGCCCGACGAGGTGGCGCGCCGGGCGGACCAGATCGAGCTGGTCGACCTGCCGCCGGAGGTGCTGCGCCGGCGGATGGTGCACGGCGACATCTATCCGGCGGACCGTATCGAGTCCGCCCTCACCCACTACTTCCGGGTCGGCAACCTCACCGCGCTGCGGGAGATCGCGCTGCTGTGGCTCGCCGACCGGGTGGAGGAGGGGCTCCAGCGGTACCGCGCCGAGCACGGGATCGTCGCCCCGTGGGAGACCCGGGAGCGCATCCTGGTCGCCCTCAACGGCGGCCCGGAGGGCGAGACGCTGATCCGGCGGGCCGCGCGGATCAGTGCCCGCACGCCGGGCACGGAGTTGCTGGCGCTCCATGTGGTCCCGGAGGACGGGC
Source organism: Streptomyces yunnanensis (assembly GCF_029011865.1). Taxonomy (NCBI): domain Bacteria; kingdom Bacillati; phylum Actinomycetota; class Actinomycetes; order Kitasatosporales; family Streptomycetaceae; genus Streptomyces; species Streptomyces yunnanensis. The sequence continues at coordinate 9,269,391 of NZ_CP095749.1, read as the reverse complement.
TGACCCACGTCGATCCGTCGGTGCTGGACGCCCAGCGCACGCTGCTGGAGTCGCTCGGCGGCAGCTTCCACCAGACCACCGGCGAGGATGTGGTCGAGGCGCTGTTGCAGTTCGCGGAGGCGGAGAACGTCACCCAGATCGTGCTGGGCGCGAGTCGGCACGGCCGGGTGGCGTCGCTGCTGCGGGCGGGCGTGGGCGAGCGGACGATCAAGGGGTCCAGCCCCATCGACGTGCACATCGTCACGCACGAGGAGGCCGCGGCGTCCGCCGCGCTGCGGCTGCCGCGTCCGGGCAACGGCATGGGTCCGCGGCGCCTCGGCGCTGCCGCGGCCGGCGCGGTGGTCCTGCTGCCCCTGTTGACGCTGCTGCTCACCGTGGTGCGGGGCCCGATGGGCCTGGCCGGCGCACTGGTGCTCTATCTGCTGGTGGTCGTGGTGGTGGCGTTGGTGGGCGGGGTCGTGCCGGCGTTGCTGGCCGCGGTCGCCGCGGCGCTGCTGGCGGACTACTCCTTCATCGCCCCGGTGCACTCCTTCGACATCGAGCGTCCCGACGAGATCGTCGCGCTGGTCGTGTTCGTCGTCACGGCCGTGCTGGTCGGGACCGCGGCGGGGGCGGCGGCCCGGCACACCCGGCAGGCCGCGCGGGCGATCGCGGAGGCCCGGACGCTGAGCCGCCTGGCCGCGGGCGTGCTGCGCGGCCAGGACCTGCCGGCGCTGGTGGAGATGATCCGGGAGAACTTCGGGCTGAGTGCGGTGAGCCTGCTCGAACGGGACCCCCGGGCGTCGCCGGTGCCGCGCTGGTACGTGGTCGCCAGCGCCGGCGACCACCCGCCGGAGCGGCCGTACGAGGCGGAGGTGGAGAGCCCGGTGGACGACCTCCTGACGCTGGCCGCCCGGGGGCCGGGGCTGAGTTCGCAGGACCGGCGGCTGCTCGACGCGTGCGCCGCCGAGCTGGGGCTCGCGCATGCCCGGGGCCGGATCGCCGGGCCCGCCGGCGTCGGAGATCCGCTCGCCGACGCCGAACGCACCCGGGCCTCCCTCCTGCTGGCCGCCGGCCGCGATCTGCGCGCGCCGCTGCGCACCGCCGAGGACGCGCTGGGGCGGCTGCGGCGGCGCGGCGGGGAGCGGGCCCCGGACGAGCGGCGGCTGCTGGAGACCGCACGCGCTGCCGTGCACCGGGCGGCGCAGCTGGTCACCGACCTGGACGACCTGAGCCGGCTGCACGCCGGGGCGCTGGATCTCTCCCTCCGCCCGGTCGATCTGAACGAGGCGTGGGGTGCGGCACTGGACGACCTGGGGCCCGGTGGCCACTCGATCGTGCTGCGGCTGCCGGAGTACCTGCCCGATGTGATCGCCGATGCCGCGCTGCTCACCCGTGCGTTGACCGCTCTGGCGGCCGATGCGCTGCGCCACAGCCCGCCGGGCCGGCCGCCCGTGGTCACCGCGGAGACCCACGACGGCCGGGTGGCGATCCGGGTGGCGGACGGGTCCGGTGGCGAGGGTGCGGCGGCCGCGGGGCGGTCCGGTTCCCGTGCGGACAGTCTGGCGCTGCGGCTGTCGCGCGACCTGGCCGAGGCGATGGACGGGTCGCTGCGGACCTCCGGCAGGGGGTCGGCCTTCACGGTGACGCTCAGCCTGCCGAGCTCCGCGCCCGGACGTCCCCGGCGCGGCAAGCGGCCGACGCGCTCGACCTGATATACCGTCAGAAATTGGCATATACCTACATACCGGACGGGACGAGTCTCCCGCCCCTGACGACTTGCGGGGTGCCGCACCCATGTCGGACGTTGCCTATGTCGGCCTGACGGCCGCGGTCTTCGCCCTGATCGGCCTGGCTGCCAAGGGGGTCGGACGCCGGTGACCGTGGAGAACATCATCGGTCTGATCGTCGCCGCCGGACTGGTGATCTACCTCATCCTCTGCCTGATCTTTCCCGAGAAGTTCTAGGGAGATCCCCGATGGGCGACACCGCGGCCGGCTGGCTCCAAGCAGCCGTCCTGGTCGCGGCGCTGGCGCTCTCGCACCGGCCGCTGGGCGGCGCCCTGGCGCACGTCCTGACCACCGACCGCCACTGGCGGAGCGAGGCCCTGGTCTACCGGGCGGGCGGGGTGAACGGGGACGTCGACCAGCGGTGGCCGGTCTATCTGCGCAGCCTCCTGGCCTTCTCCTTCGTGTCGACGCTGTTCCTGTACGCGTTCCTGCGGCTCCAGGACCATCTCCTGCTCTCCCTGGGCCGCAGGCCGGTGCCGGCGGACCTGGCGTTCAACACCGCGGCGTCGTTCGTCACCAACACCAACTGGCAGGCGTACGCCGGCGAGACGACGATGGGCCACCTCGTGCAGATGGCCGGGCTGGCGGTGCAGAACTTCGTCTCCGCGGCCGTGGGCATCGCCGTGGTGGCCACGCTGATCCGCGGCTTCACCCGGAAACGCACCGATCGCGTCGGGAACTTCTGGGTGGACCTGACCCGGCTGGTGCTGCGGGTGCTGCTGCCGATCTCCTTCGTCTTCGCGGTCGTGCTGGTGGCCGCCGGCGTCATCCAGAACTTCCACGGGGCCCATGCCGTCGCCACCCTCGCCGGCGGCCGGCAGAGCCTGCCCGGCGGGCCGGTCGCCTCGCAGGAGACGATCAAGCTGCTGGGCACCAACGGCGGCGGCTTCTTCAACGCCAACTCCGCGCATCCCTTCGAGAATCCCAGCGGGCTGACCAATCTGATCGAGATCTATCTGCTGCTGGTGATCCCGTTCTCGTTGCCGCGGACCTTCGGGGCGATGGTCGGCGACGTCCGCCAGGGCTACGCCGTCGTCACCGTGATGGTGCTGCTCTGGGCCGCCTCGGTGGTCCTGGTGACCGCCAACGAGCTGTACCGCGTCAGCAGTCCGGCCGGGCACGCGGCCGGGGCGATGACGGAGGGCAAGGAGACCCGGTTCGGCATCTGGTCCTCGGCGCTGTTCGCGGTCTCGACCACCCTCACGTCGTGCGGAGCGGTCAACTCCGCCCACGACTCGTACACTCCGGGCGGCGGCGGGATGACGATCTTCAACATGATGTTGGGGGAGATCGCGCCCGGCGGCACCGGCTCCGGGCTCTACGGAATCCTGATCCTGGCGGTGGTGGCGGTCTTCGTCGCCGGGCTGATGGTCGGCCGCACCCCGGAGTACCTGGGCAAGAAGCTGCGCGGCCGGGAGATGCGGTACGCCTCCCTCTACATCCTGACCACGCCCGCGCTGGTCCTCGTCGGCGCGGGACTGGCCATGGCGTTCCCCGGCGAGCGGGCGGCCATGCTCAACCCGGGGGCGCACGGCTTCTCCGAGGTGCTGTACGCACTGGCGTCGGCGGCCAACAACAACGGCTCGGCGTTCGCCGGGCTGAGCGCCGACACGGTCTGGTACAACACGGTCCTCGGCGTGGTGATGCTGCTGGGCCGGTTCCTGCCGATGGTGTTCGTGCTGGCGCTGGCCGGCTCGCTCGCCGGGCAGCAGCCGGTGCCGGTCACCGCGGGCACCCTGCCCACCCACCGGCCGCAGTTCATCGGGCTGTTGACCGGGGTGATCCTGATCGTGGTCGGTCTGACGTACTTCCCGGCGCTGGCGCTGGGGCCCCTCGCGGAGGGTCTGCGCTGATGTCCTCGCCCGCCGTTCCCTCCGCCACCCCGCCGAGCACCGGCCGCCCACCCCGGCGGGTCGCGGGCGGGCTGCTGGACCCCCGGCAGCTGGTCCGCTCCCTCCCCGACGCGCTGCGGAAGCTGGATCCCCGGATGATGCTCCACAACCCGGTGATGTTCGTGGTGGAGGTCGGGGCGGCGCTGACCACGCTGTCGGCGATCTGGACGCCCGGCGTCTTCGCCTGGGTGATCACGGCCTGGCTGTGGCTGACGGCCGTCTTCGCCAATCTCGCCGAGGCGGTGGCGGAGGGCCGCGGCAAGGCCCAGGCGGCGGCGCTGCGACGCACCAAGACCACCACGACGGCGCGCCGGCTCACCGACTGGCGGCCCGGCGCGACCGACCCGGCCGAGGAGGAAGTGCCGGGCACCGCACTGCGGTTGGGCGACCACGTGGTCGTCGAGGCCGGTCAGCTCGTCCCGGGCGACGGCGATGTCGTCGAGGGCATCGCGAGCGTCGACGAGTCGGCCATCACCGGGGAGTCGGCGCCGGTGATCCGGGAGTCGGGCGGCGACCGGTCGGCGGTCACGGGCGGCACGAAGGTGCTCTCGGACCGGATCGTGGTCGAGATCACCGCCAAGCCCGGGGAGACCTTCATCGACCGGATGATCGCCCTGGTCGAGGGGGCGGCCCGGCAGCGGACGCCGAACGAGATCGCGCTCAACATCCTGCTCGCGTCCCTCACCATCATCTTCCTGATCGCCGTGGTCACCCTCCAGCCGTTCGCCGTCTTCGCCGGCGCCGAGCAGACCCTCGTCATCCTCGTCGCCCTGGTCGTGGCGCTCATCCCCACCACGATCGGCGCGCTGCTCCCGGCCATCGGCATCGCCGGCATGGACCGACTCGTCCAGCGCAACGTGCTGGCGATGTCGGGGCGCGCGGTGGAGGCCGCGGGCGACGTCAACACCCTGCTGCTGGACAAGACCGGCACCATCACCCTGGGCAACCGGCAGGCCGCGGCCTTCCTGCCGGTGCCCGGGGTGAGCGTCGAGGAACTCGCCGACGCCGCCCAGCTGTCCTCCATCGCCGACGAGACGCCCGAAGGCCGGTCCATCGTCGTCCTCGCCAAGGAGCAGTACGCGCTGCGCGGCCGGAGCGAGGGCGAACTGGACGGGGCCGCCTTCGTCCCGTTCACCGCGCAGAGCCGGATGAGCGGCGTCGACCTCGACGACCCGCGGGAGCGCCGCTCGCTGCGCAAGGGCGCGGCGACCGCGGTGATGCGCTGGGTCCGCGACAACGGCGGGCACCCCACCGCGGACGTCGGGCAGGTCGTCGACGGCATCGCCGCGAGCGGCGGGACGCCGCTGGTCGTCGGCCAGGTGACCCGGCACGGCGGGGCGTCGGACGCCCGCGTGCTGGGCGTCGTCCACCTCAAGGACGTCGTCAAGGAGGGCATGCGCGACCGGTTCGACCAGCTGCGCCGGATGGGCATCAGGACCGTCATGATCACCGGCGACAACCCGCTCACCGCCCACGCCATCGCCCAGGAGGCGGGCGTGGACGACTTCCTCGCCGAGGCCGCCCCCGAGGACAAGATGGCGCTGATCCGGCGGGAGCAGGAGGGCGGCAAACTCGTCGCGATGACCGGCGACGGGACGAACGACGCCCCGGCACTGGCCCAGGCGGACGTGGGCGTGGCGATGAACACCGGCACCTCGGCCGCCAAGGAGGCCGGGAACATGGTCGACCTCGACTCCAATCCGACCAAGCTCATCGAGATCGTCGAGATCGGCAAGCAACTCCTCATCACCCGGGGCGCGTTGACCACCTTCTCGATCGCCAACGACGTCGCCAAGTACTTCGCGATCATCCCGGCGATGTTCGCCGGCGTCCATCCGGGCCTGGACCTGCTCAACATCATGCGGCTGCACAGCCCGGCCTCGGCGATCACCTCCGCGATCGTCTTCAACGCGCTGATCATCGTCGCGCTGATCCCGCTCGCGCTGCGCGGGGTGCGCTACCGCCCGTCCTCCGCCTCCGAACTCCTCGGCCGCAACATCTGGGTCTACGGGCTCGGCGGGCTCGTCCTGCCGTTCCTCGGCATCAAACTGCTCGACCTGCTCATCCAGTTCATCCCCGGACTGCGCTGACCGGCCGACGACGAGACACAAGGGGATCCATGCCGCGCACCACCCTTCCCACCGCACTCCGCCACCATCTGGCGGCGCTGCGGATGCTGCTCGCGCTCACCGTGCTCACCGGCGTCGGCTACCCCCTCCTCGTCACCGGCATCGCCCAGGCCGGCCTCGCCGAGCAGGCCAACGGCTCCCTGCTGACGACGCACGGCACGACGGTGGCCTCGCGCCTGATCGGCCAGAACTTCGCCCTCCCCGCGCGCCACCCCGGCGACCCGCACGAGGTTCCGCGCCCCGACCCCGGTTGGTTCCAACCCCGGCCGTCCGCCGGCGGCTACGACCCCGGCAACTCCGGCGCCAGCAACCTCGGCCCGACCAATCCGCTGCTCACCGCGACCGTCCGGGCCCGCCGCGCCGCGCTCGCCGCGTTCGACGGCGTGCCCCCGGCGGCCGTCCCCGCGGACGCCGTCACCGGCAGCGGCTCCGGCCTCGACCCGGCGATCTCCCCGGCGTACGCGTACCAGCAGGTCCGGCGCGTGGCGCGGGCCCGCCGCCTGACCCCAGCCCGGGTCCGGCGCCTGGTCACCCGTCAGTTGCACGGGCGGGACCTGGGCTTCCTCGGCCAGCCGTACGTCAACGTCGTGGAGCTGAACCAGGCGCTGGCGGAGGAGGCACGTCCGGGGCCGCGCCGGCCTCAGGCGCGCACCGGGCTGACGGACTCGTAGGCCGCCCCCACCTGGTTGGCCAGCGTCACCGCGACCAGCCGGGCGGCGAGCGGCGGCGCGGCGCCCGGCGCACCCTGCAGCAGGAACCGGCCGTGGAAACGCCCGCCGCGGCTGACCCGCAGCTCGACCTCCTCCTGCGGCAGCCCGTCCCGGTCGGCGTCCCAGTGGCGGCGGCCCCAGGCGATCGAGCCGTCGTCCATCAGCCGGGGCGGGTGTCCGATCAACGTGCCGTACTCGAACCGGCAGCCGCTCAGCCCCAGCAGTCCCACCAGCTGCCGCCGCACGTGGTCGACCACGGCGTCCGGGCCGGCCGCGCTCTCGACCAGCCGGGCGGTGTGGTGGATCTGTGCCAGGTAGTCGTCGTCGGTGATGGCGATGACCTTCAGCTCCCGGGTGCGGGCGGCGAGCTGGGAGACCGCGACGCCGACGGCGAGCAGCAGCCCGGCGGTGACGATGTCGGCGGACTTGGTGATGGCGAACCGTTCGTAGGGCCGGGTGAGGAAGAAGTCGAACCACACCGCGGCGGACAGTGCGGCCAGCGCGCCGGCCGGGCGGTGCCCGAGCACGGCGACGGCCACCACCACGACGACGAGCACCAGCGCCGCGTTGGTGTTGGACATCCGGTCCCGGAAGGGCAGCAGCAGCGCGCAGACGGCCGGCGGGAGCACCAGCGCGGCGGCGAGGGCGACCTGGTCGCGGGTGAGGTAGCGCAGCATGGACGGTCACCTCCACCTCAGGTGTAGTCGCCGGCACGCGTGTGCGGACCGGTCGTGCGCCGGCTTTTACGCGGCCTTGACGAGACGACCGGTCGCCGGCGCCACGGGAAGCGCGAACTGCGCGGCGGTGGGCCCGGGGCCGGTGGGCGCGCCACACTGGGCACAGCGGCCCGCGCCCCCGCGCGGCCCCTGTGCGGCATCCCGGGCCGGCACCGTCCCGTGGGAGGAGGCGCCTGGATGGGCGCGACATACGGACTCGTGGCGGCGGTCTTTCTCGCCTCGGTGGTCGAGGCGGTGGAGGCGCTGACCATCGTCATGGCGATGGGCATGACCCGCGGCTGGAAGTCCGCCTGGGCCGGCACCGCGGCCGCCGCCACGGCCCTCGCGGTCTTCACCGTCGCGGCGGGCTATGCGCTGGCCACCTGGCTGCCCAAGGCGGCGCTCCAACTGACCGTGGGTGCCCTGCTGCTGGTCTTCGGCCTGCAGTGGCTGCGCAAGGCGGTCCTCCGCGGCGCGGGGCTCAAGCCGCACCACGACGAGGAGTCGGCCTTCGCCGAGCAGACCTCCGCGGCCCTGGGCGCCGGCCGGACCACCCGTTTCGGCCTGGACTGGTTCGCGTTCACGGTCTCGCTCAAGGGCGTCTTCCTGGAGGGGGTGGAGATCGTCTTCATCGTGATCACCTTCGGCACCAGCGCCCACGACGTGCCGGTGGCCGCCGGCACCGCGGCCGCCGCTGCGGTCTGTGTGGCGGTCGCCGGGTTCTTCGCCCACCGACCGCTCTCCCGCGTCCCCGAGAACACCCTCAAGTACGGCGTCGGACTGCTGTTGGCCGGCTTCGGCACCTACTGGGCCGTGGCCGGGCTCGGCGTCTTCACACCCGGCGGGCAGAGCCTCACGTGGCTCGGCCACGACTGGGCGATCCCGGTGCTGATCGCGGCCTGGTTCGCCGTCAGCCGGCTGCTGATCCGGATCGTGCCGGCCGTCGCCGGGCCCCGGCCGCACCCGACCGCGTCCGACCGCATCGACCGAGGAGCCCCGTGAACGTCCCGACCCTGGCCAAGGGCTTCGCCCGTTTCTGGTACGCCTTCGTCATCGGCGACGACTGGAAGATCGCCGCGTCCGTGGTGGCGGTTCTGGTGGTCGGCACGGTCGCGCTGCTCGCCGGTGCCGGGCCCGGCGGGATGCTGGCCGCGCTGCTGGCGCTGCTGCTGATGGCCGGTTTCGCCGGCGTGCTGCTGATCGACGTGCGCCACCGCGGAAGTTCTTGACGAAGCGTCAGGAATCGGCGGTCGGCAAACGCTCTGAGCTGCCGGGATCAGGAAAACGTCAACATCGCCGCGTTCCGCCACACCCCGCCCGGGCCGGTGTGAACATGGCCGCAACCCATGTCCGCTCGGCCGCCCGAGGTTCCCCTCGCCGAACCAGGCGCCGTGGGGTCGTGCAGGCATGGTGAGGGAGGGGCTGTCGGTGGCGCCGAACAGGGTCGCGGCCGAGGCGTCGGACGCACGGCCGGGGAAGCTCAAGGTGTTCCTCGGCGCGGCGCCCGGCGTCGGCAAGACGTACCGGATGCTGGACGAGGGGCGCCGGCGCCTCAGACGGGGCACCGATGTGGTGGTGGCGTACGCCGAGTGCCACGGCCGGCAGTACACCCAGGAGATGCTCGACGGGCTGGAGATGGTGCCCCGGCTGCACCGCTCCTATCGCGGCTCGACCTTCACCGAGCTGGACCTCGACGCGGTCCTCGCCCGGCGCCCCGCGGTCGCCCTCGTCGACGAACTGCCGCACACCAACGTGCCCGGCGGCCGCAACGCCAAGCGGTGGCAGGACATCGACGAGTTGCTGGCCGCCGGGATCGACGTGGTCACCACCGTCAACGTCCAACACCTGGAGTCGCTCAACGACGTGGTGGAGAAGATCACCGGAGTCCCGCAGCGGGAGACCGTGCCCGACGACGTGGTCCGCCGCGCCGATCAGATCGAGCTGGTGGACATGCCCGCCGAGGCACTGCGCCGGCGCATGGCACACGGCAACATCTACCAGCCGGAGAAGGTCGATGCCGCGCTCGCGCACTACTTCCGCATCGGCAACCTGACGGCCCTTCGGGAGCTGGCGCTGCTGTGGGTCGCCGGACGCGTGGACGAGACCCTGCAGAAGTACCGGTCCGAGCACGGCATCGGCACGGTCTGGGAGACCCGCGAACGCGTCGTCGTGGCGCTCACCGGCGGGCCGGAGGGCGAGACGCTGATCCGCCGCGCGGAGCGGATCGCGGACCGGCCCCGAGCTCTCAACTCCGTTCGAGCAGGGGGCACCCCCATCTCCGGCGGCGATCTGCTGGCCGTGCACGTCGCCCGCAGCGACGGCCTGGCCTACGCCTCCCCCGCCGCACTCGCCAAACAACGCGCCCTGGTGGAGAGCCTGGGCGGCAGCTATCACTCGGTCGTCGGCGACCACGTCCCCACCGCGCTGCTGGACTTCGCCCGCGCCGAGAACGCCACCCAGCTCGTCCTGGGCACCAGCCGCCGCAGCTGGTTCTCCCGCCTGGTGGCACCTCGCGGTATCGGGGAGGACACCGTCGAGTTGTCCGGCGACATCGACGTCCACTTGGTCACCCACGAAGGAGCCGGCCGTGGTCGCCGGCTGCCCGTTCCGGGCCGGCAGCTGCCGCACGCCCGCCGCGTCGTCGGACCGGTGGCCGGCCTCGTCCTCCCCCTCCTCCTGACCACCGTGCTCACCCACACCCGGGGCGCCCTGAACCTCACCAGCGAGGCCCTGCTCTTCATGGTCACCGTCGTCGGTGTGGCCTGCCTGGGCGGCGTGGTCTCGGCACTGCTCGCCTCGCTCGCCGCCTCCCTGCTGCTCAACTACTACTTCATTCCGCCCAGCGGCGAGTTCACCATCACCGAGCCCAACAACGCCCTGGCGCTGGCGGTGTTCGCGCTGGTCGCGGTCACGGTGGCCGCCCTGGTGGACCGTTCCCTGCGGCTGTCCCGGCGCGCCGCCAGCGCCACCGCGGAGGCCGAGACCCTCTCCTCCATGGCCGGCACCATCCTGCGCGGCGAACAGGGGGTGTCGGTGCTGTTGGAACGCACCCGCGAGACCTTCGGCATGGAGTCCGCCGAACTCGTCCCGCGCGCCGGGCAGGAGACCGACGCCGACGAGGAGCGCGACGACCTGGTGAAGGTGCCGGCCGGACCGGACCGCCTCCTCGTCCTGCGCGGACGCCGCCTGCCCGCCTCCGAACACCGGGTGCTGACCGCCTTCGCCGCCCACCTCGCCGCCGCGCTCGACCACGCCCGTCTGATGGAGGCCGCCGCCCAGGTGGAACCCGTCAAGGCGGCGGACCGGCTGCGCACCGCGCTGCTGGCCGCGGTCAGCCACGACCTGCGGACCCCGCTGGCGAGCGGCCGGGCCGCGATCAGCTCCCTGCGCAGCCCGGACGTGGTCTTCTCCCCGGCCGAACGCAACGAACTGCTGGCCACCGCCGAGGAGTCGCTCATCGAGCTCAACCGGCTGGTCGACAACCTCCTCGACATGAGCCGGCTCCGCGCCGGCGCGCTCTCCCTGTCCCTCCAGCCCACCGCCTTCGCCGACGTCCTGCCGCTGGCCCTGGCCACGCTGCCCGCGACACCGGTGCGGATCGCGTTCCAGGGGCTGGCGGAGGTCCGCGACGTGCTCGCCGACCCGCCCCTGCTGGAACGGGTGATCGCCAACCTCGTGACCAACGCGGTGCGCCACTGTGCCGCGTCCCAGCGGGTGCTGATCACCGCCAGCTCCCTCGGCTCACGCGTCGAGTTGCGGGTCGTCGACCAGGGACCGGGACTGCCGCCGGAGGACCGGGACCGGATCTTCGTCCCCTTCCAGCGGCTCGGCGACCGGGACAACACCAGCGGCCTGGGACTGGGCCTCGCGCTCTCCCGCGGCCTGGCCGAGGCGATGGGCGGCACCCTCGATCCCGAGGACACCCCGGGCGGCGGGCTGACCATGGTCCTCTCCCTGCCCGCCGCGCCGGTGGCGGAGCCGGTCGAGGCGGTGGAGCTCGGCTAGGGCGCGCGCGACGCATCCGGAGGGAGGCGGGTCGATGGACACAGGGGCCGTGGCCGTACTGGCCGGGATCGCCGCGTTCGGCGGCCTGCTCGGGATGCTCGCCGGAGTGCACGGGCTCCGGCAGGTGCGCCGGGTGCAACGGACCGGCGTGTGCGTGCCGGCCCTGGTCAGGCAGCCCCCGGGGCGGCTCTCCGACGAGTCGGCCCGGCCGCGCCCGCTGCTCCAGTTCGCGACCGAGGACGACCGGGTGGTGGAGATCGTCTGCCCCGTGACGCCGACGCGCCGCCGTCCGCTCGGCGACGGCGATCGGGTGCTCCTCCACTACGACCCCGCCGATCCCCGTACCGTCGTCGTCGAGGGTCAGGAACACCTGGCGCTGGAGCGGGCGTTCATCGCCGGCGGCGCGGTCGTCCTCCTGCTGTCCCTGGTGCTGCTCGTGGTCGCCGGCACGATCCCTTGACCGACGCCCGCGCCCCGTCGTCGCCGCGGGCGATGCCCGTCGACCCGACGCCCGCCGCCATCGAGGACCGTCCTGCGTACAGACGGTGGCAGTGACCCGATAGAACCCGGTAGGTTTCCTCGCGGAGTGCCGGGAAGTCTGGTCGGCGACGGTTCAACCACAGCCGGAGCCAGCGAAAGACGAGCGCGTGACCGACCTTACTGCCATCCTCCTCCTCGTCATCTTCGCCACCCTGGTGGCCACCGGCGCGCGCCACTGGCGCATTCCGGCTCCCTCGCTGCTGGTCGTCGGCGGCGTCCTGATAGGGCTGCTGCCCTGGCTCCGGAACGTCCAGGTGGCACCCGAAGTGATCAGCGTGGTGGTGCTGCCTCCGCTGCTGTACGCCTCCGCCGAGGAGATCCCCTGGCGCGAACTGCGGATCGTGTGGCGGCCGGTGACGGTGCTCGCCTTCGGCCTGGTGCTGGCCACCGCGGCGGCCGTGGGAGCGGTGGCCGCCGCGGTCACCCCGCTCTCCCCCACCATGGCCCTCGTCCTGGGCTCTGTGCTGGCCAGCACCGACCCGGTCGCCGTGACGGCGCTCGGCCGCAAGATAGCGCTGCCGCCGCGGATACAGGTGCTGGTCCAGTCCGAGAGCCTCTTCAACGACGCCACCAGCCTGGTGCTGTTCAAGGTGGCGGTGGGCAGCGCCATAGCGGTCCACGCCGTCGCCCTGCCCGCGGCCGGCGGCCAGTTCCTGATCCTGGGCGGCGGCGGGGCACTGGTCGGCGGCGCCGTCGCGGCCGTGGTGGCGCTGATCCGGCGGCGGACCGAGGACCCGATACTGGAGACCGTGATCGCCCTGGTCACCCCGTACGCCTCGTACGTCCTGGCCGAGGACGTGCACGCGTCCGGCGTCACCGCGGTGGTGGTCGCGGGGGTGGTGCTCGGCAGCACCGGGCACAAGCTCACCAACGCCACCATCCGGCTCCAGGTGCACGCCGTCTACGGCACGGTGGTCTTCCTCCTGGAGAGCGTGGTCTTCGCCCTCATCGGCCTGGAACTGCCGGCGCTGGTCCGCCAGTTGAACGCCGACGAGCACACCTGGCCGCTCGGTGTGCTCGCGGTCGCCGGCACCGTGATCGCCGTGCGGATGCTGGGGGTGCTGCCGCTCTCCGCGGTCATGCAGCGCCGTCGCGGCAACGGCACGGTCACCTGGCGCATCCCCGCGGTGGTCTCCTGGGCCGGCACCCGCGGTGTGATGCCGCTGGCCGCCGCGCTGTCCATCCCGCTGGCCGCCGACGACGGCAGCCCGCTGCCGCACCGTGCGCTGGTCCTCGTACTGACCACCGGCGTGGTCGTCTTCACCCTCGTCCTGCAGGGCTTCACCCTCGCACCCGTCGTGCGCTGGTCCCGGATCGCGCTGGAGCCGGAGCACACCGCCCGCGAGGAGGCCCGTGCCCGCGCCGGTCTCGCCAAGGCCGGCCTGTCCTGCCTGGACGAACTGGAGGCGGCCGAGGCCGCGCCCACCGCGCTCATCGACCAGCTGCGCCGCGGTCTGCTGGCCCGTCTGGACCAGGCCGACGCCGACCAGGACGACGACACCACGCCCGCCTCCTGGGCCTCGGCCACCACCTACCGGGCACTGCGCCGCACGGTGATAGCCGCCGAATCCACGCAGCTCCAACGGCTGTACGCGGACCACCACATCAGCGACACCACCCGGCGCCGACTGCAACGGAGCCTGGACCTGGAAGAGGCCGGACTGGGCGAGGACTGATCCGCTCAGAACCGGTCCGGGAACTTCACCCCGGCCACCAGCAGCCCGACCAGCGCCACCGCCACCAGCAGCCCCACGATGCGCTCCACGCTCACCGCGCCACCCCCGGCACTGTCCCGCCACGGCCTTCCATCACGGACCTTCCTCCTCGTGTGCTCCGCCCGATCGGGATCCGCTCCACCGTGGCGGCCGGCACCGCCCCTCGTCGGCAACACAGCCGGTTCCCTAACGGAATCCGAACGGCGCGGCCGCCGAGGGTGTCGTCCGCGGTGTGCGACGGGGGCGGTCCGCCGGCCCCACCGCCAGCACCCGCCACTCGTTCTGCCGGAACGCCTAGGTAGACGGAACACCCCTCCAACTCCGGGTGGCCGGTCACGTCCACGGTCGTGAAAAGGAGCGAACCGCGCTCGACCAGCGCAACGGCACATGACGCCCCGTCATGGCGGCAGCGAAGGAGGGCGCGGCGAGCCCGAGTCGGAGCGATTGAGGGATCCCCTGCTCGAACGCAGTTGAAGGCTTGGGGAAGGGTGGGCGCGTCCGGGTACGAGGCTCGCAGGAAGGGAGAGTTGACGTCCCGTCCGCGCGGCTCGGCTCAGGAGTGCGCCGCCCGCTCGCCGGCGCTGCGTTCGATGCAGAATTCGTTGCCCTCGGGATCGGCCAGGGTCACCCAGCCGGTTCCGTCGGGCTTGCGGTGGTCCTCCACCATCGTGGCGCCCAGGGCGAGCACGCGGGCGACCTCCTCGTCCCGCGACCGGTCCTGGGGTTGCAGGTCCACGTGCACCCGGTTCTTCACGGTCTTGCCCTCGGGCACCGCGATGAACAGCAGCGCCGAGCCCGGCGCGGTGACCACCGCCTCGGGGTCCCCCGGGGCGTCGTCGTCGGCCAGCGAACCGTCCAGGACGGCGGCCCAGAACTGCCCCAGGCGGTAGGCGTCGGAGCAGTCGAAGGTGAGGTGTCGCACGAGAGAGGCCATGGGGCGCACTATCCGGGAGCCCGTGGTGGCTGTCCAGCGAATTCCCCGGCCGGAGGACACCGCCGCAGAATGCCGAGCGCACCGCCCAAAAGCTTGAAACCGACACCGAATCCGATGGAAAAAGAACCCTTCACACCAGCCCCTCATATCGCTTATATAGTGAAAAAGGTAGCCACCAGAAGGTAGCCGCCATACGTGCGCAACCTGGGAGCTAGGCGTGGCTCGCATCACCATCAACGGCGTGACCATTGACCCATTGGTCCAGTCCGAAGAGCTGGCCGGCGAATCGCTGGTCTCCGAGGATGCTTCGGCATCAAACTACCTGCTTGTACAGACCACACATGTGCCGTCGGCGGCGGAGAAGGAACAACTCGCCGACCTGGGTGTGGTCATCCACGAATACGTACCCGACAGTACCTATCTGTGCGGATACCGGCCGTCCGACCTGGAGGCCGTTCGCGCCCTGCCGTTCGTGGCCTGGGCGGACATCTATCTCCAGGGCTTCAAGCTCGCCCCGTCGCTGCGTTCGGGCAGGCTGCGGCCGGGCATCGCCGAACTCGCCGCACCGGTCGAGGCGGCGCAAGCCCGCACCCACACCATCGATGTCGTCCTCCACCAGGACGTCGATCCGGGCACCGCCGGAGTGCAGGAGCGGATCGCGCAGGCCGCCGGGGTCGGCGCCGGTGGCGTCCAACCCGGCCGGCGGAAGGTGCGGATGACCGTTCCGGAGGAGAACCTGACCGCGCTGATCTCCCTGGACGAGATACGGCAGGTCGAGGAAGTCCCCGACATGGTGCTGTACAACTCCGTTGCGGGGAAGCTGCTGAACGCCAGGATCTCGCACAACGGCACGGCATTCCGGGGCGCGGGACAGGTCGTGGCCATCGCCGACACCGGCCTCGACACGGGCTCCGCCCAAGACGTGCACCCCGCATTCCAGGGCCGGGTCAAGCGCTTGATCGCCCTCGGCCGCACGGCGCCGGATCAGGCCGACGATCCCAACGGGCACGGCACGCACGTCGCCGGTTCGGTCCTCGGCGACGGCACCTCCGCGACGATGGGCGGCAGCATCGCCGGCACCGCGCCGGCAGCGACCCTCGTCCTGCAGTCCCTCCTGGACGACAACGGTGGCCTGGGCGGCATCCCGACCGATCTGCAGGACCTCTTCGAGCCGCCGTACACCGAGGACGGGGCTCGGGTCCACACCAACTCATGGGGGCCGACCCTGCCGGGCCTGCCGTACAACCAGCAGTCGGCCGAGATCGACCAGATGGTCTGGGACAACAAGAACCTCGTGATCTGCTTCGCCGCGGGCAACGCCGGCCGCGATCAGGGCCGGACCGGGCGGATCAGCCCGGCCTCCGTCAGCGGACCGGCCGCGGCCAAGAACTGCCTCACCGTCGGTGCCAGCGAGAGCCTGCGTCCTGATATCCCGCTGACCTACGGCCAGTTGAGCTCGCTCTCCTTCCCGGTCAATCCGATCCACGACGACCGGCAGGCGGACCATCCCGAGGGCATGGCGGCGTTCAGCAGCCGGGGGCCCACACAGGAAGGCCGCTTCGCACCCGACTTCGTCGCTCCCGGCACCTCGATCCTGTCGACCCACTCGCGTGCGGCGAAGTTCAGCACGGTGTTCGGGGTCTCCGACGACCCGGCGTTCTTCTTCGACAGCGGGACGAGCATGGCCACGCCGCTGATCGCGGGGTGCGCGGCGGTGCTGCGCGAAGCGCTGGTGAAGAACGGCACCCCCGATCCGAGCGCCGCGCTGGTCAAGGCCCTGCTGATCAACGGCGCGGACGACCTCCCCGGCCAGTACACGCCCACCGAGGCCGGCCCGTCCCCGAACAACAACTCCGGCTTCGGGCTGGTCAATCTGGAACAGGCCGTCGTGCTGCCGGATACCGGCGACCAGGCGGGGTTCACCGACGAGGACGCGTTGGCCCAGGACGAGGAGCGTCCGTTCACCGTCCCGGTCCCGCAGGGCGACGGTCACCAGCTGAAGGTCACCCTGGTCTGGACGGATCCGCCCGGTCCGGCCCTGCAGAACGACCTCGACCTGATCGTCCGCGCGGGCGGGCAGGAGCGCCACGGGAACATGGACACCGACCCCGGCTTCGACCGCGTCAACAACGTCGAGCAGGTCCGTTGGGCCGACATCCCGGCCGGGGACGCGCAGATCGTCGTCCGCGCGCACCGGATCACGCAGTTCGCCCAGCCGTACGCCGTGGCCTGGCGCCTGGCCTGAGCCGGGCACCCGTCCCGACGACGGCATGCGATGCCCTCAGTCTCAGCAGGTCATATCGGCTGCCGTGTCAGGGTGTTGGCCTTCGCCAGGAGTTCGGGGAGGCTCCCGGCGAAGGTCGGCAGCAGCTGGAGGCAGCGCGCCCAGGCGTCGACGTTCGTGCCCAGATGCTCCTGGGTGAGCGCCGCGGCCCGGACGCGCAGCGGCGGCCCGATCGCGTCGGGCTCGTCGCCGGGCCGATCGCCGGCGTACCGCTGGAGGTTGTGCAGGGCGGCGCGGGCGGGGGTGGCGTGGGTCAGGAGGTCGGCGTGGGTGAGCCGGCCGCCGCTGAGAGCGGCGCGTATCCACTCCGCTCCCCACACCGGGAGCGTTTTCAGTCCTGCCAGCAGCAGCGGGCGGGGGCAGTCCCGGAACTCCCACAGCGCGCTCACCAGGTGCTCCGGGAGCGTCCCTGCGTCATGCGCCGCGGTGAGGGCCTCCCAGGGTGGCGTCAGGCCCTCGCTGCGGAGTCGCCGCAGCCGCTCATGGGGACGGTCGGCCGGCGCGGTGAGATACGCCGTCAATGCCGCCGGTGACTCCGCATCGGCGAGTTGGCAGCGCAGGCTCTCCAGGCCGTCGGGCGTCGTCAGCAGCTGCTCCGTGCGGCGGCGGAGGGTGTCCGGGAGGTGGTCCGTCGCCAGGATCTCGCGGACCGAGTCGGGACCGCTGCGCTCCCACACCGCGACCAGCAACCGCAGTCGGGAGGCCGGGAGATGGAGCCACCGCAGCCGTCGGAGGAGGCTGCGGGCCACACCGAGATCGCCGGACCCCAGGCCGGCGGTCAGCGTGGTGCGGTCGTAGGTGGCATCCGGGTCGTCCAGGACCGCGAGCAGTTCCCCGGGGACCGGGCGGCTGCCGCCGGCCCGCAGCCGGCCCGCCAACAGCCGCTCGCACGCGGCCCGGTCGAGGCAACCGTGCCGGAACAGCGCGGCGTCCACCGCCGGTTCGTCCAGATCGAGGAGGTACCGCAGCTCCGCGTCGGAGCGGGCGCACCCGCCGGCCATCGCCACCTGGGCGGACAGGCCGTGGGCGGCCACCACCGCAGCGCGGACCTCGGGCGACGGGTTTCCGAAGGCGAGGAGGTGCTGCACGGCCCGCGCGTCGAAGAAGGGCACGACCGCCGTCCGGGCCTCCTCGCAGGCGCACGCGAACACCTTCAGGAAGGTGGACCGGGTGTGCTCCGGCGACGCGGCGGGGAACTGCGCCGGGGCCGGCCGCGGCCAACTGGTATGCCGCCGGCCGCGGGTGTGCGTGGCGGTGGCGTCCGCGACGAGTTCGACGACGCTGCCGCGGGCCGTGCTCATGCGGGCGTAGAACGTCAGCCAGTTGACGGGGTCGGTGCCGAGCGCGTCCAGCAGGTCCGTGAGGGCCTTCCGGGTCGGTCCGTGGTCGAGCGGCAGGTGGGTCAGTACCGTTTCGGCCGGGCCCACTTCGGCCAGCACCCGCTCCACGGGCAGCCGGCCCGCGCGGATGCCGCGTCCGAGGCCGCGCAGGAGCACCCCGTCGCGCTCCTCGCGGTCGGTCCACAACACGGTGAACGCCTCGAAGGGCAGCTCGGCGGCGTACTCCGCGGTCCCCGTCGGATCCTCCCGGAAGCTCTCCCACAGCAGGACGTCGGGGCAGCCCTCCCACTGGGCCAGCAGGAGCAGCGGGGTGACGGCCCGGGCATCCGTCGTGGGGAGGTTCTCCCGGCGGAAGGGCAGGCGTTCGTGCTCCTTCCGGATCAGCGCCCAGTCCAGGCCGTCGGGCCCGGCCACGGGGTATCCGCAGCGCACCCGCGCCAGTGCGTGGAGGTGCTCCGGGTCGGTCCACTCCCCGGCAGGCCGGTGCCGCCGGAGGTATGCCTCCGGATCGGGTGCCTCGACGGCCGCGCGCAGCAGGTCCGGCAGTTGTGGCTGCCAGGCGCTCAGGAGGGGGATTTCGTCGTGCATGCGGAGCCACTCGACGAAGGGTTCGGTGGTGCCCCACAGGGCGAGGAGCCTCAGACAGGCGTCGATGACGACCGGGGGCGGCAGATAGGCGCCCAATGCGGCCAGGCCCTCCGCCGAAAGCCCGACGAACCCGCTGGTCAGGACCGCAACCATCAAGGGCCCCCTGGTCTCGTACAGCTCCTGGAGCAGGCCGCCCTCGGCGTACCAGCGGGGATCGCTGAAGTCGCCGGCCTCCAGAAGGATCCTCAGCAGCCCGGGGGCTTCGGCCACCGCGCGCACCTTGCTCCCGTCGTCGTCGCGGTACTCCGCCAGCCAGATCGCCTGCCCGACCACCGGATCCCCGGTCTCCGCCGCCGCGGCGAGCCATTCCACCGGGTCCGCCTCCAGCGCGGCGCGCAGCTGCCCGGCGTCCCCGCCCAGCAGCTCGTCCACCAACACCGCCGGCATCCCCAGCCGGTCGGTCAGGACGGCGAGCAGCTGCGGCTTCATCCGGTCGGCGAGTGCGTCGGCGGTGGCCGGGTCGGCGAGGCTCAGCGCGAGGCGAAGCGCGGAGCGGGAGCTGTCGCTCACGGGTCGGGTCCCTTCACGGCGTTGCGGGTGGCGGAGCGGTGCCGGCGTGCGGGCCTGTGGCGCGGCGGTCCGCACGCACCGGCTCGGACGTCTTCGATCGTGGCACACCCCACTGACAACGCCGGCCGCGCCCAACACCGCATCCCGCAGCCGGAGTTCCGGCCCGCGCCGATCAGCGGTCCGTGCGCGCTTCCCCGGCGTCCGGCTGGCCGGCCAGCAGGCGCTCGACCAGGGCGGTGACCAGGTCCTGCCGCTGGTCCGCCGAGAAGAGGTCGGGCAGGGTCAGGCTCTCGAAGATCAGCCAGTTGAGGGCCAGGTACAACAGGACCACCATCGTCGCGTCGCCCGGCAGGCCGGAATTCAGGTGGTAGCCGATGTTCTGGTCCACGTCCGAGCGGATCCGACGGGTCAGGACCTCGCGCAGCTCGGGGCGGCGGATGGCCTCCAGGCGCAGCTCCAGCAGGGCCAGGAACCCGGTGGGGAACGCGGCCACCCGTTCCACGAGGTCGTGCATGAGCTCGGTGACCCGGGCGCGGTCGCGCGGCCCCGCCAACCCGGCGGCGATGACCGCCTCGTCGGGCTCCAGTCGCTCGTAGACGCGCTCACCGGCCTGGGTGAGCATCGCGTCGCGGTTGGCGAAGTAGTTGGAGGCCGTGCCCACCGGCACGCCCGCCTGGACGTCGAGCGCGCGGAACGTGAGGCCCCGCGCGCCCTCGCGGGCCAGCACCTCGATGGCGGCGTCGAGCAGCGCCGCCCTTCTCTCCGGATTGCGTCGCACCATGATTGACACCACTCCACATGTAGTACTACGGTCCAGTCACTGCAAACAAAGTACTACATTCGAAGTGGTAGAAGTCACCCAAGGATTTGAGGTTCCGTATGCGCAAGCTCGTGTACTACGTCGCGGTCTCCATCGACGGCTTCATCGCGGGCCCCGGCGGGGAGTCCGACTTCTACCCGGAGGCGCCGGACATGGTGGAGCACCTGCGCGCCGAGTTGCCCGAGACCATGCCGACGCACATCCGCCCGCACATCGGGCTGGACGGCGTGCCCAACAAACGCTTCGACACTGTGCTCATGGGACGGGGCACCTACCAGCCCGCCCTGGACGCCGGGGTGTCCAGCCCCTACGCACACCTGCGGCAGTACGTCGTCTCCCGTTCCCTCCCCGACATCGCCGATCCGGCCGTGGAACTGGTTGCCGAGGACCCGATCGGCCTGGTGCGCCGGCTCAAGGCCGAGGACGGCGACGGCGACATCTGGCTGTGCGGCGGTGGCGTGCTGGCCGGGCAGCTCCTGCCGGAGATCGACGAGCTGCTGTTCAAGCGGTACCCGGTGGTCGCCGGCGACGGCGTCCCGGCCTTCGCGGGACAGTTCCGGCCCCGCCCGTTCACCCCGGTGGAGACGCTCACCTTCAGCCACGGCGGCACCCTCACGACCTACCGCCCCACGGCCTGAGCACGTATGCGGCGCCGTCGAGGAGTCGACCGGTCACGGCAAGCTCCGTGCGCTCCACGGAGCCCTTGGAGCTGCCGCGGCACCTCGGCTCGGTTCCTATGCCTGGCCGGCGCGAGCCGTACGGGCACGGCGCGGGGGACGGGCGGGGACGACGGCAACTCTTCCCCACCCTAAGGAGGTTGACCTTCAGGCGAGCTGCTTCCGCAGCACCGTGCACATCGTCTCGTAGCGGCGCACCGAACCGTCCGGCGCCAGTTCGTCCCAGCCATCGGGTCGGCGGTCGTAGGCGACATAGCCCAGTCGCTCGTACAGCGCCCGCGCCCGGGGATTGCTCTCCTCGACGGCGAGTTCGGCCCACCCGAGCCCGCGTGACCTGATGCGCTGTTCGGCCGCCCCGATCAGGTAGCTGCCGATCCCGCAGGACTGCAGCGCGGGGTGCACCGCCAGCTGCCACAGCGTGCCGGCGCCCTCCCGGACCGAGTAGTCCACTCCTCCGATGGCCACCGGCAGACCCGACGGCGGGCAGATCGCCAGGTAGTCCACCGCACCGAGCCGGGCGCGCGCCAACTGCGCCGCCACGGAGTCGAGATGCAGTACGGACCCCGACCACGTGCACGCCGCCAGATCGTCCGGCACCAGGTCGCGCGTCGAGAGCACCAGCACCACGCCGTCCATAGTCGTCACCTCCGGCCTGTCACTATCGAGACGGTCCGGGCCGGGCGGCAAACGGATTTCGGCCGCGTGCGGCCCTGGCGGACGCCATGGGCCGCCCCGGCCGAAGTGCCGCGGATCGGGGGACGGAGCGACGGAGCGACGGAGGTGACCGTTGTCTGCCCCGTCGCGCCGTCCCACCACCGGCGATGCCTGAACGTTGGGTCCGTCAGGAATCGGGCGCCGGACTGTTCTCGGTGGTACCGGTACGACGTCGGCGCACGGCCGCGGCTAGCAGCGCCCAGAGCGCGCGCAGGGGCCGGAGCGTGCGCAGCAGCCGGACGCGCGGGGGTCGGCCGGCCGGGGAAGGGGCGGCGGGAGGCGCGGTCGCCTGCTCCGGTCTGGCCGGTGGGGGTGTGTGCTGGGCGGGCACGGGAGTGCCCGGATTCGGCGAGGCGGGCGGGTTCGGTGGTGTGGGCGGTTCGTCCTGTGGGGCGGGGGCCGTTGGGCTCGGCTCGGACCGGGGTGCGTTGCGGCTGGCCTCGGCGCGTACGAGCGCGGCGAGAGCGGCGAAGATGTCGGCGGGCATGCCGGAACTCCTGCGGTGCGGAAGATCGTGGACGCTGGTGCGGCAGGCCGCGACGACACCGGTGCCCTCATAAGGAAGGGGCAGGGTGTGGGTACGCGACCGGGCCCGCTCAGCAGCGCAGAACGGTCACCCGCGAGGGCAGGCCGGTGCCGGCGGCCGGGAGGACGGCCCGGGAGGCGGCGCGTCCGGGCGCGGTCAGGGGATCCTCGGCAGGGGATTCCCGCAGGGCCTTGCCGTTCGGCCCCGTTGGGACATGCGGGCGCAGATGGCAGGCGGTCGCGTGGCACAGCCGCCGGAAGCCATTGCCCGGATGGTGGTGCACGCCGTCCCCCGACGTCGTCAGCACATGGTGCGTGGTGTCGCAGGGCCGGTCCACGGAACTGCTGCGGGCGGGGGCGCCACTGGTGTCGGCGGGGGCGTCGGCGCGGGCGGCGCACCGGCCGGCCCGGGGTGCCTGCGCATCGGCGTAGCCCGTGGTCAACGCCGTGAACAACAAGGCCAACAACGCCAGGCAGAACAGCATGCGTCGGCCGCCGGTCGCCGCGGAGCGGCCGGTGCCGACGGTCTTACGCATGCGGGTCTCCCAACGCTCTTCCAGGAGAAAATTCCCTGGGAGAGACCGGGACATTCGGGAGACACGGGAAAGAGTCGGTTATTCCACTCGTTCCGGCTATGGGTCGTATGTGTGACCCACTCCAGGTGAGGGCGCGTCACGAGCCGCACCGGCCGGACGACCCGAGCCGGCCGGTGCGGAACGGTCTTCGTCAGTCGGTCTCGCGGGCGCGCGCGTAGTAGTGGGAGAACCGCTCCAGCGGTTCGCCCTCCGCGTTCCACGGCCAGGGCGCCGCCATACCGCCGGTGGCGCGCAGTACGCTCGCGGCCTCGCCGGGGCGGGTGGCCTTGATCAGCGCGTAGGCCAGCAGGTTCAGGTCGGCGAGCGCCTGCGCATGGCGGAGGAAGCCCTGGCCCGGCCAGTAGTGCGCGGCATGGTCGAGCACCGTGACGGCGTCGTGCCGGCGCCAGAACTCGCCCGCACCGAGGGCCACCATCCCTCCGGGGCCCATGTCCCGCTGGTGGCTGCGGACGAGGGCGGCCAGTTCCAGGCCCACCGCGGGGGCGTTCGGGGGCATCGCGGAGCGGACACTGTCGAGCAGTTCCAGCACCTGGCCGCTGGAGCCGCACTCGTCCGGCGAGAGGTAGCCCAGTGCCTGGAGATGGGCCTCGCGGTTCCACGGGTCGCGGGCCTTGATCTCGCGCCAGATCCCCGACAGTTCGGAGGACGGGCGCCGCTGCAGGCGGAGCGTGGCCAGGTGCAGGGTCCAGGGCGTCGGGTCGGCGGGCACCAGCTCGGCCGCCAGACGGCAGGTCGCCCGGGTGGCGTCGAGGTCGATGGACGAACCCTCCTGCCCGGCCTGCAACAGGTCCGACCAGGCGTGCAGCAGCAAGGCATCCGGATTGCGGGGGTTGTGCTCCCGCCAGATGCTGGGCAGCGCCCGCCCCGCGGATCCGGCGAGCACGCGCAGGCGGTGTGCCTTGCGGTCCCAGTCATCACCTACCTCGCCGAGCACATCCTTCAACAGGGCCATGACAGCCGTATCGAGCGAACCGCGGTCCCAACAGGTCTCGACGCGGCGCCGGACTTGGCCCAGGGCGGCATCGTCGAGTTCGGGGAGCATGCGGGGACGGCTGCCTTTGCGGCGTCTGAAGACGGGCATACCGCGATGGCCTTCCGGATGAGGTGCGGACGGGACGGAGTTCCGGCATCGTACGGGCGACGGCCGGGCGCGCAATCCGCCGCCCGAACTCCGAGACGCACCCGATACCCAGACGCATCCAATCCGATTCCAGAACATCCTCGTCCAGAACCTTCACCCACTGAGCGCATACTTTCAACCGGTTCGCAAAAGGCCGGTCATGGATTGCCCTCTTCTATGCATGTTGCGGCAGCTGTGCTCAGCCGGGAACGACCACCGGTTCCTCCTCCGGGGACAGTCGGGCGTACCGCACCGATCCGGTCAGCGGCACCCCGCCCACCACGGGCGACCACGCCGGATCCGCGCCGAGCGCCACCAGCACCCAGGTGCCGTCGGGAAAGTCGGCGGTGACCGTCGTCCCGTCGACCGCGCATCCTACGGCCGGCGGTGCGGGGTCCGCGCCCCGCCCGGTGAGGCCGACCAGGGCGACGTGCACGGTCCGGCTCGTGGTGCGCCGGCCGGTGGCGTAGGGAACGGCCGTGTGGCGACCGAAGGCACTGGTGCCCTCCGCGGTCGCCACGGCGACGTCGGTGTGACCGGCGAGGGAGACGAACGTGCTGGTCAGGCCGCCGTCGGTGGCTGCCTCGGCGCGCTGGCCGACGGTCCTGACGTGCGGCGGCCGCTCCCCCGCGATCTGCCAGCCGCTGTCGTGCAGCGGCAGGTGCACGGGCGCGTCGACCAGATGGGCCCGCAGTTCGTACGCTCCCCAGACCACGCTCGCGGTCTCGATCCGGGCCTCCTCGGCCGCTGCGCCGTCGGGCCAGGCAGGTTGACGCGGGGCAGGTTGGTGCCGGGCCGACGGATGCCAGGCAGGCCGGTGCCAGGCGGGTTGGTGCCAGGACGCGGCGTAGCGGTCGTGGAGGCGCAGGCGGTGGATGCGGGTGCGACGCGACAGCCCGAACGCGGGGTGGCACAGCGCGACGTGGTTGTCGGCCAGCGGGCGGCAGGAAAGGTCGTCCGGGACGAGGCACGGACCGGTCGCCGTGGAGTAGGCGAACCGCGAGTAGTGCGGATCCCCGGCCGTACGCACCGCCGAGTAGTGCCCGCCCGCGCGGCCGCCAGGTCCCGGTTCGCCGCTGCCGTGGTCGCCCGTCGCGTAGTTGTCGCTGCCGTGGTTGACGAGTCGGACGATGCCGTCCGCGCGGGTCGCCGAGAGCACGAAGCCGGGGACGGGCAGGGGCGCGACCCGGTCGCCCCGTTCGACGGGGAGCGGCTCCTCCGGCCGTGTCCAGCAGGGGTGGTCGGCCGGCAGCAGCAGGCCGAGGAAGGCTTTGGACAGCCAGTACGGGGACGCCGGGCCGGAATAGCCCTGCACCAGCGGCGGATACGGCCCGTACCAGCCGAGGGTGGCGATCCCGTGCCGGTCGCGGAATCCGCGGTCGGTGAAGTGCCGCAGCGCCCCGCTGGCCAGCCGCCGGGTCTGGCCCGGGCCGAGCGGAGTCGCGTCGACCAGCGCGCCCAGCCACGGGGCGGTGACCGCCGCGAACCGGTAGATCAACGAGCGGCCCTGGTGCACGGGCGCGCCGTCCGCCCCGAAGAACAGCGCATAGTCCGTCAGGAACCGCCGCAGCCGCGCCCTGAAAACCGCCAGGCGGTCCCGACCCGCCCGGCCCGCTCCGCCCGTCCGGCCCGCTCCACCCGCTCGATCGATCCCGTCCGCTTCGCCGGCCGCGCTCCCGCCGGCCATCAGGGCCCACAGGATGGGGTAGGTGTGCAGGGCCCAGCCGTTGTAGTGGTCGAAGTTGTCCGCGGTGCGGGCGTCGCCGCCGTCGCGGTACCAGCCGTCGCCCACGTAGAAGTCCTCGGTGCGTGCCAGATCGGCGGCCATCTCGACGCGGTCGTGGGCACCGCCGACGCCGGCCAGGAACTCGCCGACAATCACCCGGAACATGTGCCAGTTGTTGTCGGGGATCCGCAGTCCCCAGGCACCCTGCAACCACTCCACGACCCGTTCCTGCACCGCGCCCGGCAAGTGGTCCCACAACCACGGCCGCGTCAGGTGCAGACCGAGCGCCAGGGAGCACGCCTCGACGAGCGTCTGCCGGCACTCCTGGCCGAGCACCGGCCATGCCTCGGGGTGTCCCGGGTCGGTGCCGGCGCCGATACCCTCGGCGTAGGACTGGAGCAGCCCGGCGGGCGCGCGCCCGTCGCAGCCCGCGGTACGGAAGGCCAGCAGCAGGAACGTGCGGGCGAAGCCTTCGAGTTGGTCGGAGTCGGCGCCCGACGACGAGGGCCTGCCGGGCAGCACGATGCGCGCACCGGAAGGGGAGGCGAACCGATGCACGTCCGCCAGCAGATGGTCGGCGAGGGCCAGCCAGTGGTCGCGGCCGTATCCCGTGAAGGGCGACAGCGTGCGGTCCTCGGGCGGCAGCGGCGGTCCCGTCCGGCTCGTGCACGACATGCGACTCCTTGAGAGGGTGAGCTCGGGTGTGCCCCGCGCCAGCATGACCGGCGCCCCCCGACGGTCACAAGCGCGCGAAACGGACAGGGCACGGGGGTCCTTCAACCGCCTCCCTCCCACCACCTCCCCCAACTGCCCACAGCCCACAGCCCACAGCCACCGACGGAAAGGCCGATGACGTTGTCCCGCACCCGGCAAGAGCACAGTGACCAGCAGGAACCGCGGCCACCGGAAACGTCGGTGACACCGCCGCAGAGGGAGCTGCGGTTCGCCGTCGTCGGCCTCGGCATGCGGGGAACGCTCGGCAGGCACATCGCCGACGGGCGCCTGCCGGCGAAGGTGGTGGCGGTCTGCGACCCGGTCGCGGCCCGTCGGGAACGCAGTCGGGAGCTGTATCCGGAGGCCGCCCGGTACGCCGACCACCACCAGTTGCTCGCCGCCGGACCGGACGCGGTGATCCTGACGACGCCGGACGACACCCACGAGGAGTTGGCCGTCGCCTTCCTGGAGGCCGGCGTCGCGGTCTTCGTCGACAAGCCCCTGGCCATCACCACCGCGGGATGCGACCGCGTACTGGACGCGGCGCGGCGCACCGGCACCAGGCTCTACGTGGGGCACAACATGCGGCACATGCCGGTCATCCGGACCATGCGCGACCTGGTCGTCGAGGGCGTCATCGGCGAGGTCAAGGCCGTCTGGTGCCGTCACTTCGTCGGCCACGGCGGCGACTTCTACTTCAAGGACTGGCATGCGGACCGGCGCCGCACCACTGGTCTGTTGCTGCAGAAGGGCGCGCACGACATCGACGTGATCCACTGGCTGGCCGGCGGTTACACCGTGCGGACCCAGGCGATGGGCGGGTTGACCGTCTACGGCGACCTCACGGCACGGGGCGGGCAGGGCGAGCGGACGTTGACCGAGTGGTTCGCCCCCGAGACGAACTGGCCGCCCGCCTCGCTGACCGGCCTGAACGACGTGGTCGACGTCGAGGACCTCTCGATGATGACCATGCGGCTGGACAACGGCGTGTTCGCCACGTATCAGCAGTGCCATTACACGCCGGACTACTGGCGCAACTACACCGTCATCGGCACCCACGGCCGGCTGGAGAACTTCGGTGACACCGAGGGTGCGGTCGTGAAGGTGTGGAACAGCCGACGCAGCGGCTACCGCACGGACGCCGATCTGGTGGTCGAGGTGCCCTCGGACGACGGTGGGCACGGTGGGGCCGATCCGCGGCTGGTGGCCGAGTTCGTGGATTTCGTGCGCGCGGGCGGTCCCACGCTCACCTCACCGGTGGCGGCGCGGCAGGCGGTGGCCGCCGGCTGCGCCGCCACCGCCTCACTGCGCGCCGACGGTGTTCCCGTCGATGTCCCGGCACCGCCAAGGGAGTTGGTCGACCACTTCGCCGGTGCGGACGACGCGGAGACCCGGGAATCCTGAGTCGGCGGCCGGCGCGGCCGGTTTCGCGTTGCGCGCCCATCGTGGCCACTGGCACGAGGTGGACACCACGGGTTCGCTGGTTCAGGTAGCAATGATCCGGGTGACTGCGGGGATTCCGGTGCCGGAATTCTCCTCCCCGGACGACGACGGCTGCCGCGATGTCCCGTGATCCGGTCCGGAATTCCCCTGTCGACCACCGAGCGGAACGCACACACGAAGAGCACCTGAAAAACACAGGAAAAGGAGTGGTGGGAAAGATGGTCACGGGGAAGAGGACCACCCTTGCGCTGGGGGCGGCGCTGGGCATGTTGCTGGCCGTGCCCCTCTCGGCGCAGGCGGCCGGCCGTCCGGGCGCGCTGCCGAGCGAGAGCGAGTGGCTGGGCGACGTCGCGCCGGTCGCCGCGTCCCTCCAGGACTACCTCAAGGACCGCCTGGCCCAGGGAACGCGCGGCGAGAAGCCCGCGGCCGTCCTGGACATCGACAACACGTCGCTGGCGACGCACTACGACAGGGGCAAGCCGGTCGAGGCGATCCTCAAGGCCACCGTCTACGCCCACGAGCACGGCGCGGCGGTGCTGTTCGCGTCCTATCGCGGCGCCGACGAGCAGGACTCCACGACCGAGGAGCTCAGGTCGGCCGGGTACACCGTCGACGGCCTCTGCCTCAAGCCGCACGGCGACAGCCCCGGCAAGGCCGAGGTCAAGCTCGGCTGCCGGAAGAAGTACGAGGCGCAGGGCTACACCCTCGTCGCCGATGTCGGTAATCGGAGCACCGACTTCGAGGGCGGACACTACGAGAAGGGGTTCAGACTTCCCGACTATGACGGACAGTTGAGTTGATTCCGGAATTCCGGAGATGCCCGTTCCTTGGCGCGGCATGAGTGACGAGTGTGGGCCCATCGGTATCGGTGGGCCCACACTCATGGCTCCTGGCGGGAATCCGGTGTCCCGCACGGACCGGATCAGCGGAATGCACCGGTCGAGCGCAATGCACCGGTCGGGCGGCATCCACCGGGTGTTCACCGTGCGGCGGGACCGCGTTTCACCGGCCCGCGCGGTCGGTGTCGAAGGGCTGTCGCAAGCGGGGTCGCCGGGGCAGCCTGTGGTGGACAACGACGCCCCACACGACCCTCGCGCCTCGCAACCCCACGTCCGCGAGCGCGGGGGTTTCCCCCTCAGCCCCCACCCGCCCGGAGCCCCCCATGAGCGACGACGACCGGCCGGCCCACCTCATCCGTCTCGGCCTGTCGGCAACCGAGGCCACCACCTATCTGGCCATGTTGGACACCGGCCCCACCACCGTCGCCGCACTGGCCCGGCGGCTGGGCCGGACGCCCGCCGACGCGGAGCACACCCTCGCCCGGCTCATCCACCTGGGCCTGGCCACCAGCCACGGTCCCGATCGCGCCGGCATCGCGCCGATCGAACCCTCCATCGGCCTCGGACGCCTGGCCAGCGCCCGTACCGAGGAGCTCCAACAGGCCCATCTGGTGGCCATGGACGCCTACCGCACCTACCGGCGCCAGGTGCACCCGCAAGCCACCGACGACCTCGTCGAAGTGGTCACCGGGCCACAGATCGTGGAGCGCATCCTCCAGGTCGAGGACGCCGCGACCTCCGAGGTGCTGCGCTTCGACGCCCCGCCGTGGCACACCGGCGGCACGCCCAATCCGACCGAGATCCGCAACCTGGAGCGCGGTGTCTCCTATCGCATCGTGTACTCCAAGTCCGCGGTGGAGAACAGCGATTACTACGCCTGCAACATCCGACCGTGCATCGCGGCGGGCGAGCAGGCACGGGTACTCCAGTCCCTGCCGGTGAAGCTGGGCGTCTTCGACCAGCGGCTGGCCATCGTCTCGCTGGCGTTCGGCGACACCGACGTGAACGACTCGATGCTGCTGGTCCGCCCGTCCAGCCTGCTGCGGGCGCTCACCGGACTGTTCGAGACCTCCTGGCGGTCCGCCTATCCGCTGCACTTCGGCGAGCGGGTGCCGCCCGCGCTGCGCCCGATCCAGCGCCGGATCCTGGAACTGCTCGGCAGCGGCGTCACCGACGAGACCATCGCCGAACTCCTCGGCATCAGCCGCCGCACCCTCTCCCGCCAGCTGGAACAGCTCAACCGGGCCGCCGACGCCACCACCCGCTTCCAACTCGCCCTGTACGCCGCGCGAAAGGGGTGGGTCTGATGCGCGTCGAGGGGTGATGCGGGGTGCCGGCCGGGTGCGCGACCGGCACGGCCCGCCCCGAAGGAACCGCCCGCCGAACGGCGTCGACCTCCTCCGGGCCCCTCCGCTACGTGTCGGCCTCGACGACCTGGACGGCGCGGGAGGGGCAGAGCATGCCGGCCTCGCGGACCGCCGGCCGGTCGTCGCCGGCGGGATCGGACCGCAGCACCGTGACGACCCCCTCGTCGTCCTGGTCGAACACCCCCGGAGCGGTCAGTGCGCACAGCCCGGCACCGACGCAGAGCGTCCGATCGACGCTCACTCGCATGGTCATCCCTCTCCCCCCTTTCCGCTCCGTCACCAGGTGACCGGGAGCTCGTTGACGCCCTGGATCGTGGTGCCCGGTCGCAGCTTCAACCGGTCGACGGGAACGGCCAGTTCGAGCGTCGGGACGCGGTCCATCAGCGCGTTGAGGATGACCTCCAGCTCCAGGCGGGCGAGGTTCTGTCCCAGGCACTGGTGCACACCGAAGCCGAAGGACAGATGGTGGCGCGCGGAGCGGCGGACGTCGAAGGAGTCGGGGTCCTCGTACACCGAACCGTCGCGGTTGGCTATGGAGTTGACGACGATGACGCCCTCGCCGGCCCGGATGAGCTGGCCCTCGATCTCGATGTCGGCGAGGGCGATGCGCCCGCCGGCGATGTCCGCGATGGCCAGGTAGCGGAGCAGTTCCTCCACCGCACCGGGGATGAGGCTGCGGTCCTCGCGCAGCGCGGCGTACTGCTCGGGGTGTTCCAGCAGGGTGATCACGCTGAGGGAGGTCATCGACGCGGTCGTCTCGTGACCGGCGATGAGCAGCAGCATCGCCGTGGAGGCCAGTTCCTCACGGTCGATCTCGCCCTTGGCGAGCTGCTCGGTGACCAGGGTGCTCACGAGCCCCGGCCGGGGCTCGGCCTGACAGGCGGTGATGAGTGCGTCCATGTAGCGCACGAGGTCCTGGCGCGCGGTGGAGGCGCTCGCCACGTCCGTGGCCTGCACCAGGCGCTTGCTCGCGTCCTGGAAGAAGTCATGGTCGGCGTAGGGCACGCCGAGCAGTCGGCAGATCACCATGGACGGCACCGGAAGCGAGAACTGGCTGACCAGATCGGCGGGCGGGCCCGAGGCGAGCATCTCGTCGAGGAAGCCGTGCACGATCTCCTCGACCTCCGGGCGCATGCCCTTGATCCGCTTGACGGTGAACTCGCTGATCGTCATCCGCCGCTTGGGGCCGTGCTCGGGCGGGTCCATGCCGATGAACGCCGGCCGGCCCTCCCGGACCACCTCGAAGCGCGGGGACGTGGCGGGGAAGTTGGCATCGGTGCGCTTGGAGGACAGGCGCGGATCGGCGAGCAGCTTGCGGGCCGCCTCGTGCTTGGTCACCACCCATACCTGGCGGCCGTCGTAGAGGGTCACCCGGTGCAGGGGCCCGGGGGTGTCCCGCAACGTGGCGTAGCCCTCCGGTAACTGGTAGGGGCAGGTCCGGTCACTGGGGAAGGCAGGCGCATCCGTGGCCTGGGGCGTCGTGGCGATATCGGTCATCGGTCCACTCCGAATCGATTTCTCACGCGTTAAAGAACGCTGTGTTCTCTAATCGGGAGAATAGACTGACCCCATAGAGAACGCAACGGCCTCTACGAGACAACTCCAGGAGTCACGCTGTCCCCCAACGCCGACCCCACCACCGCACCCGCCGCCGACCACCGCAAGGGCCCCCGGCGCCGCGGCGCGGAGCTGGAGAACGCCATCCTGATGGCGGCCCTGGAGGAGCTCAGCGAGACCGGCTACGCCGCGCTGACGATGGAACGGGTGGCCAGCCGGGCCCGCACCGGCAAGGCCGCCCTCTACCGACGCTGGCCCGGACGCGCCGAACTGGTCATGGATGCCTGCAGGTTGGCCGGCCTCGCCTCGATCGAGCCGCCCGACACCGGCGCCCTGCGCACGGACGTGATCGACCTGATGCGGCAGATCGCCGCCAAGGTGGCCAGCCCGCTCGGCGGCATCCTGCGCGGCCTGTTGGCCGAGATGACCCGCGATCCCGAATTCGCCAAGCTGGTCCGGGAAAGCGTCCACACCGTCGGCCCGGCGGCCCTTCGCGGCATCCTGGAGCGCGCCGCCGAACGCGGCGAGATCGAACCCCGGATCCTCACCTCCCGGCGCGCCACGGTCGCCACCGACCTGCTGCGCAACGAGTTCCTGCTCTTCGGCGCGCCCGTGGCGGACGACGTCATCACCGACATCGTCGACGACGTCTACCTACCGCTGATCCTGCACCCGGCCCCGAAGCGCACGGGCGGGCCGGACCGGCCCTAGGGCCTGTCGTCTGTCCGATAGGCAGGGCCGGGCCGTGCGCGGCAGGCCCTCGGCCACCGCCATCCCGCCCGGCCGGATCGGACGCCGGTGCCACCGGGCGCAGTGGCGATCGCCGGCGCCGTCTCCGCCGGCAGACGCTGCTCGGCGGAAGCCATGATGTGCGCGATGAGCTGGGGGTACGTCCCGCCGGCGCTCTCCCACTGGAGGGGCAGCAGCGAGTAGGTGGGGCTCAGCCCGGGCAGGGGGTTGACGTCCAGGACGTAGGGCTCGCCGGCGGCATCGCACCGCAGGTCCACCCGGCCGGCGTCCCGGCAGCCGAGCGCGCGCCACGCCTGTACCGCGAGTGCGGCGATGCGCCGCGCCGCGGTGGTGTCGTCGAGGAGCCGCGCAGGGACCGGTTTCTGCGGCGCGTCGTGCTTTCTGAGCGCGGTCAGGAACGGCTCCGCCGGCTCGTCGAAGAGGGGTTGCGAGACACCGATCGGCCGGGCCTCCGCACCGGCCCCGAGGACACCGACGGTGTACTCCGGTCCCGGAAGATAGCGCTCGACCATCACCGGCTGACCGTGGCGCTCCCACAACTTGGCGCAGACCAGGTGGAGTTGCCGCGGATCGGTCACCCGCGAGTCGATCCCGATGCCCTTGCTGGTGCCCTCGGCGACCGGCTTGGCGAACAGCGGGTACGGCAGATCGACGGCGTCGAGGTCGTCGGGCCGCCGCACCACGGTGAACGGCGCCGCCGCCACCCCCGCTTGCCGGAGCAGCCGTTGCGTCGTGGGCTTGTGCAGACACACGGACAGGCACAGCGGGTCCGAGAAGGTGGCGGGGATGCGCCACTCCTCCAGCAGAGCCGGGATCTGGGCCTCGCGCGCGTATCCGTGATGGCCCTCGGCGAGATTGAAGACGAGGTCCCACCGCTCGCCGCGCAGCAGCCGCGCCATCAGCGCCGGCAGCGAGCCGATCACCACACACCGGTGGCCGAGCTCCTCCAGGACGGCCGCGACGGTCTGCACCGTCGCCCACTCGTCGAACTCGGCGTCGTCCCCCTCCTCGGGTGGTCCGGCACCGAAGGTCTCCATGGACTCACCGCGCAAGTTGTAGGTGAGCCCCACGACCAGACGTGCATGCGACACTACGGCGCCCTCCGCCTCAGAACTTCCTCGAACGCAGTGTGGGCGGGCCGGGTGCACGGCACGGGAGGCTCGTCCACCCGGGGTGCCACCGTTCCCGCGGACCGGGTCCTGGTGCCACCGCCCGGTCCCCTGCCGGAGCGTCCCCGGCAGGGAGGGGGATCCATCGCGACGGACGGCGCCGTCATGCCTCCGTGAGGCCGGTGGGGACCTGCCATTCGTAGCGGCGGCCCTTGTTGGTCATCCGCAGGCCCTCCTTGAACACGACCAGTCCCAGTTCGCTGGCGGCCTTCGCCGCGAGGGGCACTCCGTCGCCGGCCTTGCCGTATCCGAAGTTCACGACGGAACCGGCCTGCAGGGCCAGTTTGCTCAAGTCCGCCGCGGGGACCTTGACCAGGTCGGCCGCCCGGTCGCCGATCAGGTGCCGGATCAGCGTCGGCCCCACTCCGGCGAAGGCCGGGCCGGGCAGCACGTCGCGGATGAAGTCCAGGACGGCCTTGGTCAGCACGATGCCGGCCTCCGAGGACTTCTGCTGGCGCCGGAGGATGGTGTCGAAGAGCGCGGCACCGTCGTCGAAGCCGGCGGGATTGAGCTGGTCGTCGACGCCCAGGACGTGTCCGATCACCCGCCAGATGTGGAAGAAGGCGTCGCGGTCCGCACGCGGAAGGTCCACTCCCAGGCTGACGAGCCCGTTGGGGATGGCGACCGAGAAACTCATCAACGTCCCGGCGAGGTCCTCCTGGTTGACCGGCAGTCCCCAGGCACTGTTCCAGTCGTCCTGGCGGCCGACGTGGTAGCGCATGGTGGCGTGCAGCAGGCGGATCTTCTGCGCGGAGCGCAGCCCGTGTCCGTGCGGACCCAGGCCGCCGTCGTCGAGGACGTCGACCACGAACTGCGAGGTCTCCATCAGCCTGCGGTACACCCCCGAGGTCAGGCGCTGCGAGCGCGCGAGGACCTGGGCCCCGTCCCCGCACCCGTAGCAGAGCGGGAGGGAGCCGCACAGCAGCGTCGAGACGACCAGTGCCTCGTAGCGGCCGAGCAGGCTGCGGCCGCGGTCCATCAGCGCCGGATCGGCCCAGTCCGGCAGGACGGCCGACTGCTCGAAGTACCGCTGGAGCTGCGGTGGGAGGCCGTCCGGCACCGCGTCGCTGTTCCTGCCGAATCCGTGGAGTGCCTGGCGCACCCGCTCCTGCTCGCCCGAGGCGTAGGTCTCCTCGATCGCGGCGTCGGCCGCCGCGTCCCCGGCCTTCCGCATCCGGTCGAGCAACTCGTCCGTCCACACACCAGCGGACATCTCCGCCTCCTCGCGATTCGTCATGGTGACGCACACCTCTACCAGTCCGGACGGGACTCCGGCGGGAGCATCACCCGTACGTGGACGGCGCCGTTGGCGTGCTCGATTTGGGGCGCCGCCGTCAGCACCTTTCCGTCGTCACGCCGTTCGAGGGATCACGGGCGCGGCGACAGCCGTCGTCCGGTCCGCTGCCACTACGAAAGGACCGACCTCGCACCGGGGCGGTCCGCCCGCACGGCGCGAGCACAGCGCACCACGAAAGGAGCCCGCATGTCCGCACCGTCCGCGATCGATCACCACGCGACGACCGGGTACAGCCTCCCGTTGGCCTACTGGCTGGCCCAGGCATCCGATCTCGCCTACAAGGACGAGGCCACCATCGATTCCCAGGCCCGCTCCTGGGGCTTCGACGAGGTGCGCCACCATCAGACGCGGTTCACCCCGCCGTTCCCGCTCGAAGACACCCAGGCATACACCGCGGCCAGCGACCACATGATCATCACTGCCTTCCGCGGCACGGAGCCGGCGCAGATCCGTGACTGGCTGTCCGACGCCAGCACTCCCCCGTGGCCGGGCCCGGCCACCACGGGCTATGTGCACTACGGCTTCGCCGAGGCACTCCAGTCGATCTTCCCCGAGGTCAAGGACACCCTTGCGGAACTGCGCACCGACAACCAGACGGTGTGGTTCACCGGCCACAGTCTCGGCGGTGCGCTCGCCATGCTCGCCGGTGCGCGGATGTATCTGGAGGAGCCCCGGCTCCAGGCGGACGGCGTCTACACCTACGGGCAGCCCCGCACCTGCGACCGCATCCTGGCGGCCGCCTACAACAAGGGCTTCACGAACCGCATGTACCGGTTCGTCAACAACAACGACATCGTTCCACAGCTTCCGCCCGAGCCCGTCTTCACGCATGTCGAGGCGCTCAGGTACATCGACGCGGGCGGCAAGCTGCATGACTCCATGGGGTTGCTCGGCGGTCTGGCGGACCGGGCCAAGGGGCTGACCGCGGACGCCTTCGCGCCCGCTGCGGACGGCGTCCGGGACCACTCGATCAAGCGCTATATCGCCGCCATCGAGCAGAACCTCTCCTGACGGTTCACCAGAGGGGCCCGGCCCGGGCCGTACCGAGGTCGTGCTCCGGGCCGGGGGACGGCGGCTCGGCCGCCGGAGGCCGTCAGGTGTTGTTGAGGCTGGTGTGGTTCCACCAGCCCTGGCGGCCGACGACGATCTCCACCGTCTGGCCGTTCGCGCTGATCTTGCCCTGGTACGTCTGGTCCTTCTTCAGCGGGCTTTCCTGGACCACTCCCTTGGGGTCCTCGATCGAGGAGAAGACGAGGGTCGGGACCTTCTTCAGCGTGGTCGCGTCGATGGCCGGGCTGGCGGCGACGGTGACGACCTCGTCCCAGTTGGGGCGCTGGGCGAGCTGGTGGGCGATGTGGATCTCGTTGCCTTCGCCGAACACCAGGTAGGTCAGGTGGTCGGGGTAGTCCAGACCCCCGAGCTTGCGGAAGGAGAGGACGTCCGCCGGCCGGCACTTCACCTGGGTCTCCGTCGTGGTCATCTGCTGGAAGTCGCGGTCGCCGTTGTCCTTGACCACCACGCGCTCCAGGTGGACCCTGAACTCCTTGCCGTCCTGCAGCTCCGGGAGTTCGAAGTGGTGCGGGCAGCGCAGGGAGTAGAAGACCCGCCGGTCCTTGTTCTTCTCCAGGTCCGCCAGGTACATCTTGTGCAGCCCGCCGTCGTCCTGGATGTCGAAGGTGAAGACCGCCTGGTAGTTGTGGCCGGAGGTCTCCTTGTACAGGGCGAGGTGGTAGAAGAACAGCTTCTCCTTGCCCAGGATCAGGAAGCGGTGGATGTGCTCGTGTCCGCCGTGCGGGGTCGGGTCGGTTCCGTTGCTCATGACGCGGGGTTGCCTTTCGTTGTGTGGGGGTGGGAGGTGCGGTGCCGCCGGGCCCAGAAGGGCCGGTCGGCCCATCGGGTTTCCTGGGCGTGGACGGCGCGGTGGCCGTCCTGGTAGGCGGCACGGGTATCGGCGACCTTCGCCGCGTAGCCGGCCAGTGCCGTGCGGTCGCCGCGCAGTCGGGCGTCCACCGCCTCGCCCGCGCTCAGCCCGGTGTAGAGGGCGGTCACGATGCCCTGGGAGCTGAGCGGGTCGAAGGCGGCGGCCGCGTCTCCGGCGGCGGTCCAGCCGTCCCCGTGCACCCGGTCCAGGTGGGCGGTGTGCGCGGGGGCACGGCGGGGGCGCCGGAGGGCGGTCAGTCCGTGCGGGCGGGCCCGGCGGGATACGTGCCGGGTGGCCAGCAGTCGGTCGCGGAACCCCTCGACGCCGCGGACGGCGGCGAGGGGCAGGTCGGGGTCGGTGAAGTAGGCGACGAGGCGCTGCCGGGAGGGCAGCTGGGCGGTGTACCACCAGCCGTCCCGGTCGGATTCGACCAGTGAACGGTCGTCGGTGGTGCCGTCCCGTGCCGGGTCGAGGAGGACGTGGAAGGCGGTCAGCCGGTCGCCGGTCCGCCGGCGGGCGCCGGCGTGGACCGCGAGCGCGGCGCCCCGCCCGGTGGCGTCGATCAGCCAGCGGCAGTGGACCGTGCGTGCGCCGCCCCGGTCGGTGCGGTCGCGCAGCGGGACCTGCCAGATGCCGTCCGGCTGCCGTTCGGGCCGCCGGACGGCGGTGAGTTCGGCGACCTCCGCGCCCGCGGCCCGGGTGGCCGCCCGCAGCCGCCGGTCGAACAGCACGCGGTCGAGGTGCCAGCCGTGGCCGTAGGGGTCGCGGAGCGCGTCCACCTCGTGCAGTGCGGACGAGCCCCAGGCGGACTGGTTGCCGTGGCAGGGCAGATGGCCGGTGTCCAGGACCGGGTGCACGACGCCGAGGTCGGCCAGCAGCAGCTGGCCGACGGAGACCAGCGCCTCGCCGACCTTCGGCGGCCCGATGCCGGCGTCGGCCAGCAGCACCCGGCGCCCGGCCCGGACGAGGGTGAGCGCGGCGGCGCAGCCGGCCGGGCCGCCGCCCGCGACCACCACGTCATAGGCGGGGGCGGGGCTCGCCGGTGCTCGACTCACTGGTTCTCGTGGAACGGGTCGAGCTTCTCCAGGTAGCCGGCGGCGATCGCCGACTCGTCGTAGCCGGTCAGCTGCTTGACCTCCTCGATCGCCTGCCGGACCAGGGCGGACTCGACGGCCTCGGCGGAGAGGGCGCCGCGCCAGGTTCCGGCCGCCGCGGCCCGCTGGGGGACGCCGGCCTCGGGCACGTGGATGTTGATGAGGTTGGCGTGGTCGGGGGCCGGCGGGTAGCCGGGCTCGGACTCGACCTGGATGTACCGGGGGAACTTGCCGTCGCCGACGGTGTATTCGTGCGGCTCGACGATGCCGAACTTGTACCAGTCGTCGATCATCTGCCGGCGCTGCTTGTTGTACTCCGCGTCCTTCAGGCCGCGCAGCCAGACCGCCCGGTTCTCGAACGCCTTCTCCCGGACGGTGTCGTCGCCACCGCCCGGCTTGGTGTTGACGGTGTCGAAGTCCGCTTTCTTCAGGACGTGGTTGGGCATCTGGGCGGGCCAGAAGGTGGGCAGGTAGGGGCTGTAGCGGGGGCCGAGGTTGGACCGCACCTGATAGCCGAAGCGGCAGCTGGCGGTGTCGCACTGCCACGGTGCGGCCATCCAGCGGGTGAGGTCGCCGGGGCCCTGCGCGTGCAGCGGGCCGTTCTTGCCCAGCATCTCGGCGACCTTGAACTCGTCGCCGTAGTCGGGCTCCGGGGTGCCCTCGTCGCGGTGCAGCATGCGGAACGGCTCCGAGAACATGGTCTTGTGGCGGATCGGCCAGGTGACCTCGCTGCCGGGGTGGAAGGCGTCGGCGGCGCAGTTGTCGAGTGCGGCGCGGTCCAGCAGGCCGGGCTGCTGGGCGACGGGGGCCTGGTCCACGTCGGGGTGACCGGTGCACGGCGGACCGGGGACGAAGGTGCCGTCGGCCCACTGGGCCAGGATCCGGTCCTGGGTGGGCGAGAGGGTGAGGTGCTGGCGGACGGAGGTGGCCTTGCCGCTGCTCATGCCGTCGCCGTAGATCCACGGCCAGGGTACGGGCGAGACCCCGTCCCGGTCGTAGTCGCGCATCTGGTGGTAGATCTGCCGGCGCAGGTCCCGGCTGGTCTCGCTGGGGTCGTTGAGACGCTTGCGCATCGCCGGGTCGAGGAAGTGGTGCGGGCCGTTCCAGCCGAACTGGGTGGCGAAGCCGTGGTTGACCCACTGCAGTTCGCAGAAGCGGGCCAGCAGCGGTTCGACGTCCTCCGGGTAGGAGGGCGGGTCCTTCACCTCCAGGGTCTGCTCGGTGACGAACACGTCGTAGAGCAGGTCGTAGAGGGTGCGGATGGTCTTCACACCGGGGGCGTAGTGGGGCGGGCCGACGACGACCCAGGCCGGACTGGCGGTCCTGGTGACGCCGCCGATGGTCACCTCGGCGGTGATCGGACCGTCGGAGACGTTGTCGTACCACGTGTCGTTGTTGGCCACCCCGGAGATCGGGTGGTGTTCCTCGTCCCAGGAGGCCGACGTGCCGTCGCCGCCGGCCACGAGCAGTCGACCGTCGGATGCGGCGTACGCCTGGCCGAGCGTGACCTGCCTGCCCATGATCTCGCCTGCGAGGGTGCAGGGCTGCTTCCGGGGGGCCTCGATGGTCTGCCGGCCGGAGTCGATGACGAGCTTCTTGCGGTCCGCACCCGTGACGTCGGCGTTCCGCCGCCGTCGCATGTCCGGCTTCAGCTTGTCCGGGTCGGTGGCCTCCGGGATGTCGAGCGGGAAGTGGAACTGGTACCAGGCGGCCTTCTTGTTGGCCAGGTGCACCGACCACCGGATCCCGGTGACGTCGTCCCGGCCGAGCTTCAGTTCGCGGACGACCTCGCCCGCCTTGTTGTAGCCGTAGATCCGGAAACGGGCGGCCTGCTTGATGATCTTGCCTGAGCTGTCCTTGTACGAGCCGAGCGCCAGCGGCGGCTCGTCCGGCGACTCCGGCCCTATGAAGGCCGGCTGGTCGCTGTTGCCGACCCGGGCTATGCCGATGGCCGGATGGATCTTGATTTGGACGATCTGCTGATCCATTACGGGACCTCATGATGGAGAGATGTCTAGGGTGCCCCCAGTTACGTAATAGTCGTTATCTCTGCATTGCCTGGCGATCCCAGTGCGTCCTAATGGGTGGTGCGTTCACCCCGATGCACCGCCGCCGCGCGCCGGGCCGGCCACCCGGTACGGCCGGACGGGTGGTGTCGCTCCGCCAGTCGGACGGCGGGTGCGGGGCGAACGGTTGCGGCGCCCCGGGCCGGATGCGGGTGCGGTCAGGTCGCGGTCGCGGGGGCGCGCCAGAGGCCGGTGATCGCGTCGATGAGCCCGTCCGCGTAGGCGTCCCAGTCGGCGTGGACGGTGGGAGTGCCGTCGGCGAGCGCGCGTTCCCGCTCGGCGAGCGTGTGCACCATCAGCTGCCGTGCCATGTCGCCGCGTTCGAGTCGGACGGCGGGCGGCAGATCGGGCAGGCACCGGTTGAGGCCGTCGAGGCTGTTCACGATGGACGGGCCGAACGCCTCGTCGATCATCAACTCGCGCAGGACGGGGTCGGTCATCAGCTGGGCGGCGAACCGCGCGTACCAGGTCGGGGCGCCCAGGCAGCTCAGGTGCTGGGCGCCCGGCCGGACCAGGCAGGCCACCCAGTCCCGCACCTCGCGCGAGGCGCCGGCCCTGGCCAGCATGCGCACCCGCAGCGCGTCGATCGGCTCGGCGTGCCGGCGGACGATGGCCCGGATCAGGTCGGTCTTGGTGCCGAAGTGGTAGCCGACCGCGGCGTTGTTGCCCTGCCCGGCCGCCTCGCTGATCTGCCGGTTGGAGACGACGAACACGCCGTGCTCGGCGAACAGGCGCTCCGCCGCGGCGAGGATGGCCTCCCGGGTCTCCGCGGAACGGGCGGCCTTGACGGACCCCTTCACCACCGGACCGGCACCTCGCACAGGCCGCCGACGACCAGCCCCTCGATACGGCGCAACGCGTCCGGGGCCACGGCCAGTTCGAGGCTGGGCAGTCGGCGCAGCAGCACGTCGAGCACGACCTGGAGTTCGGTGCGGGCGAGTGCCTGGCCCAGGCAGGAGTGCGGGCCGGCGCCGAAGGCGAGGTGGGCGTTGGGGCTGCGGTCCAGGCTCATCCCCGCGGCGCCGGCGAACGCCTCCTCGTCGCGGTTGGCCGCGGCCATGCTGCACACCAGTGTCGTGCCGCGGGCCAGCACGGTCCCGCCGACCTCGATGTCCTCCGTGACGTAACGGGGCATGCCGAAGCCGGAGTTGGCGTCGAACCGCAGCACCTCCTCCACCGCGGTGCGCACCAACGAGCGGTCGGCGACCAGGCGCTCCCACCGGCGGCGGTCGGCGAGCAGCATCGCCAGCATCTTGCCGATCATGTTGGCCGTGGTCTCGTGGCCGGCGATCAGCAGTGCCTGGCCGGTGGCGGCGAGTTGGTCGTCGGTCAGCCGCCCGCCGTCGGCGTCGGTCGTGGTGAGCAGCGAGCTGAGCAGGTCCTCTCCCGGTTCGGCGCGCCTGGCCTCCAGATGCCCGGCCATATAGGCGTGGAAGTCCCGCTGGGCGGCGTCGATCTCGTGCTGCCCGTAGCGGTCGAGGTTGAGCAGCACGTCGGACCAGCGGGAGAACCGGTCCCGGTCGGTTTCGGGGACACCGAGCAGATCGCAGATGACCCATACCGGCAGCGGGAAGCCGATGCTCGCCTTGAGGTCGGCGGGGGGCCCGTGCGCCACCATCTCGTCGAGCCGGCGGGTGCAGCGGGGGTCGGACAGCACCTGCTTGACGTCGGCGTAGCGGGTGAGCAGCGCGGCCCGGTCACCGCTGGGCAGGGTGACCGGAGCCACCGGGCAGGCGGCGCGCAGTTCCGCCCACTCCGCGGGCGCCTCCAACGCACCCGGTACGGCCGGCGGATAGGCCCGTGCGGGGCCGCCGTTGTCGTGGCTCACCACCGTCTCCCTTCGTCCTGGGGTCGGGGAGCAGTCAACGCCGGGCCCGTTCGTAAGTCAAGCAACTGACTTACATCTGGGGCGGCTTGGTCATCTCAACTGTTCGAGTGCACTCCGGGGGAGGTCGTCGTTTCGGGGGCGCGCGCCCGATACCCTCCGCGCCATGGGGATCTTCGCCGACGAAGCGCGGTCGCGGCTGGCGAACCTGCTACGTATGGCAGGGAACAGCGAGCGGGACCGGGCGCTGATCATCGCCTATGTGGAGTCCACGCCCGAGCCGCCGCCGCTCGGGCCGCGCGGCATCCACACCAGCGGCTGCCCGCAGTGCTGGAACACCATGTGGGGCCAGCGCGATCGGGACGGGCGTCCGATCGCCGTCTGCGCGCGGTGCGGATTCGTCAAGGAGGCCGACAGTGGACTGTCCTGACTGCGGCTTGCCGATGCTGGAGCCGGGGCCGCAGAGTAACCGGCACTGCTGTTATCGATGTGGTCGCGTCGCGGCGACGGGTGAGACCGCGGACGACATCACCATTCGTGAGCGGGGCCGGCAAGAGGCGTTCGTCCTGCTCGACTACGCGATGGCGCTGCGCGGCGGGTGCCGCACGCGCTCCCCGATGGAGGATCTGACCATGGGCCAGCTCATTCAGACCCGAGGCTGCGGCAAGTGCGGCGGCACCATGTACCGGACGGTGGAGACCGACGAGGACGGGAATCCCACGCAGGAGAGCCAGTTCGTCTGCTCCGCCTGCGGGCACGTGGAGTGAGGAGACGTCAGTTGCGCCCCGGGCGCGGGGCGTTCGTGGGGTGGGCGAGGTCAAAGGGACGGGGGTAGGGACCCGGCGCGAAGGGGCGGTAGCGAGCCGGGGAGCCGGGGTCGATTCGGCGGGCCTCGGCGTTGAGGGCGGTGGCTCCGGTGTC
Source organism: Streptomyces yunnanensis (assembly GCF_029011865.1). Lineage (NCBI taxonomy): Bacteria > Bacillati > Actinomycetota > Actinomycetes > Kitasatosporales > Streptomycetaceae > Streptomyces > Streptomyces yunnanensis. The sequence goes on along the minus strand of NZ_CP095749.1, from coordinate 9,227,058 downwards.
GCCCCAGTGGCCGGTGGTGATCCGCCGGTCGACGGTGTGCAGCGCGGCGACCCGCTCGGCGGGGGTGAAGGTGCAGTGGCCGGCGTTGTCCACGTAGGCGTGGCGCAGGAGGCCGGTGGTGCCGGCGGTGGCCGCCGTGCGCCGGTAGGCGCTTTCGGACTGGACGGGGATCAGGGCGTCACCGGTGGTGTGGATGTCGAGTTGGGGTGTGCGGAGCCTGCCGGTGAAGGCGATGTTCTCGGCCATGTAGGCGACGGCCGCGGGGTCGGCGCCGAGCCTGGGGGCCTGCTCCAGCGTGGCGAGATCGTGGGCGAGGGACAGTCCGGCGGCCTGGTAGAGGGCCTTGACCTCCTGGTGGTCGGCGGAGTGGCGGAGCATGGCGGTGTAGTTCACGCCGGTGTTCCACGACATGTTGCCGCCGGCTCGGCGTTCGGCCTCCTGGCGCCAGACGAACGCGGGCATGGCCATCAGGCCGGTCAGCGCCTGGTACTGGTTGACCTGTTGGGCCGGGTAGTCGGTGGGGCGGGGACGCGGCTGGGCCGGGTCGTTCCAGCCGGGGATGTTGTGCAGGGCGGCGGCCAGGGCGGTCCGGGCGCGACCGGTGGCGCTGCCCTGGGCCCGGGTGACGACGCGGGTCAGGGCCCGTGCCGCGGCGCGGGCACGGGCCGGGTCGCGCAGGCCGGTCAGCGGGATGTCCGCGCCGGGGGCGAGCAGCGTCTTCAGGGCGAAGACCGGGTCGAGGGTGGAGTTCCAGTTGGCGACGCCGCCTTGGACCAGGCCGCAGGTGGACAGTGACCCGTCGATGCGGTCGGGGTGGCGTTCGGCGAGGGCGGTGGTCACCAGGCCGCCGTAGGACTGGCCCCAGGCGAGGGTGCGGCGGGCCCTGCCGACCTTCGTGGCGAAGGTGTCGAGGGTGGCGAGCTGGTCGGGCACGGCCTGTTCGACGGCCCAGCCGGTGGTGGCGTAGGAGGAACCGGCGAGCGCGTAGCCCTCGGCGAGGAGCAGCTTCCTGGTGGTGTCGTCGGGAGCGTCCTGGGCCGGATTGTCGGTGCCCGACGGACGGTATCCGTGGCTGAAGAGCAGCAGGGTGCCGCGCCAGTGGGCCGGTACGTCGAGCACGTAGCCGGCGCCGGAGGCCAGCGTGCCTTCGAGGTGGACGGGCTGCCCGGCGGCGTGCGCCGGTGCGGTGGCGCCGAGGGTGCCGGCGGCGAGCAGGGCGGCGGCCAGGACGGCGGCGCCGCGCGGGGCGGGGGTGCGGTGCTTCACGGGCGGACTTCCTCCTCGGTCGGAACTGCGGGAGGGACGGTGGCCGCGGCGTTGCGGCCCGCGCGCGTCAGATCAGGCCGGATCAGGCCGGGTCGGGCCGATCCGGGTCGGGGTCCGAGGTGCGCAGCAGGAGCGCGTGCAGGGTGCGCCGTTGGTCCTCGGACAGCGGTTGGAGCAGTTCGTCGGTGACCCGACGGCTCATCAGGTCGGTGTCGCGCAGGAACGCCCGGCCGTCGTCGGTGAGGACCACGATGCGACTGCGCCGGTCGCCGGGTGCGGGGCGGCGCTCGACGAATCCGAGGGCCGCCAGGTCGTCGACGAGGCCGACGATGGCGCTGGGGTCGTAGCCGAGGCGGGTGCTCAACTCGCGTTGCGGAGCGCCCTCGACGGTGGCGAGGTAGCGCAGCAGTGCGTAGTGGCGCAGCCGCACCCCGGACTCCTGGAGCGCGGCGTTGAACAGCTGCCCGGAGCGCAGGCCGAGCCGGTAGAGGAGATAGCCGGTGTCGGAGTGCAGGCCCCGCATCCAGGGTTGGTCGGCGTCGACGGGTTCCGGCTTGCGGGCGTGCGGTCGCTGGCTGGTGATGGCGTGCTCCCTGTTCGAGGCCCCCGGGGACCGGTGCGCGGTGCGTGTGCCCAGCATGGCGAAAACTGATGTCGCCGACAACCATTGACGTCAACAATTATTGGTCTTAGCTTCCAGATGGCGGTTCGGCGCGGATCGAGCCCGGCTCTCCGGCGCCGCCGCCGGATTGTGCAACTCCCCGCTCAGAGAAGGGACTTACCGTGTCGCACCCCTCATCCGTCGATCTCACCGGCAAGGTCGCCGTGGTCACCGGCTCCGGCCGCGGGCTCGGTCTCGCCTACGCCACCGCGCTCGCCGCGGCGGGCGCCGCCGTCGTCGTCAACGACCTCGACGCCGCCGTCGCCCGACGGGCGGTTGCCACCCTCGCCGAGGCGGGCGGGAAGGCGGTCGCCGAGACCGTGGCGGTCGGGACCGCCGAGGCCGCCGACCGACTGGTCGCCCGCGCCGTGGACACCTTCGGCCGGCTGGACGTACTGGTCACCAACGCCGGCATCCTGCGCGACCGGATGCTGTGGAAGATGACCGACGACGACTTCGACGCCGTCGTCACCACGCATCTGCGGGGCACCTTCACCTGCGCCCGGGCCGCCGCCGTCCGCATGCGCGCACAGGGCGAGGGCGGCAGCCTGGTGCTGGTCGGCTCGCCCGCGGGCCAGCGCGGCAACGTCGGGCAGACCAACTACGCGGCGGCCAAGGCCGGTATCGCGGCCATGGCCCGCACCTGGTCGATGGAACTGGCCAGATCGGGCATCACCGTCAACGCCGTCGTGCCGGTCGCCGCCACCGCCATGACCGAGACCATCCCCGCGTTCGCCCCGTACGTCGAGGCGATGCGGCGCGGCGAGCCGCTGCCGGACGCGCTGCGCAAGGGCGAGGGGTTCGGCACCCCCGAGGACTGCGCCGCCCTCGTGCCCTTCCTCGCCTCCGACGCGGCCCGCGGGATCACCGGACAGTGCCTCGGCATCGGCGGGGACAAGCTCACCCTGTGGTCGCACCCGCAGGAGGTCGCGACCGCGTACGCCGACGGCGGTTGGACCCCGGAGACGATCGCCGCCGCCTGGTCCACCTCGGTCGGCCGCACCCCGCAGACCGTCGGCATCCCCGCCCCCCGGCTCCCGGAGACCCGATGACCGGCATCGATCTGGCCTCGCTCACCGCGATCGACGTGCACACCCACTGCGAGGTCTCCGCCCGCGGGCGGGCATCGCTGCCGGCCGAGCTGCACGACGCCTCCAGCGCGTACTTCAAGGTCCGGGGTGCCCGGAAACCGACGCTCCAGGAGACGGCGGCCTACTACCGGGAGCGCAGCATGGCCGCGGTGATCTTCACGGTGGACGCCGAACACGCCACCGGCACCGCCCCGGTGCCCAACGAGGAGGTCGCCGAGGCCGCCGCCGCCCACCCCGACGTGCTGATCCCGTTCGCGTCCATCGACCCCTTCCGGGGCCGCGCCGGAGTGCGGCAGGCCCGCCGCCTGGTCGAGGAGTACGGCGTGCGGGGCTTCAAGTTCCACCCCAGCATCCAGGGGTTCTTCCCCAACGACCGGCTCGCCTACGGCCTCTACGAGGTGATCGAGGAGACCGGCACCATCGCGCTGTTCCACACCGGCCAGACCGGCATCGGGGCCGGCGTCCCGGGTGGCGGTGGCATCCGGCTGAAGTACTCCAACCCGCTGCACGTCGACGACGTCGCCGTCGACTTCCCGCATCTGAAGGTCATCCTGGCCCATCCGTCGTTCCCGTGGCAGGACGAGGCGCTGGCCGTGGCCACCCACAAACCGGGCGTCCACATCGACCTGTCCGGATGGTCGCCGAAGTACTTCCCGCCCCAACTGGTCCGGTACGCCAACTCGTTGCTCCAGGACAAGGTGCTCTTCGGCTCCGACTTCCCGGTGCTGACGCCGGACCGTTGGCTCGCCGACTTCGCCGACCTCCCGATCAAGGACGCGGTCCGCCCGAAGATCCTCAAGACCAATGCCGCCCGGCTGCTGGGACTCACCGGCTCCGGCTCCTGAAGGGGGACGTGATGCGCAACGACGGACTGGGGTCCTGGCCCGCCCGCCGGGCCCGCAAGACCCCGCACCGCACCGCCCTGCTCCACGGCTCCACCACCGTCACCCACGGCGAGCTCCACCAGCGCACCACCCGCCTCGCCCACGCCCTGCGGGCCGCCGGTCTCCGCCGCGGCGACCGCGTCGCCTACCTCGGCCCCAACCACCCCTCCTTCCTCGAAACCCTCTTCGCCGCCGGCCTGCTCGGCACGGCCTTCGTCCCGCTCAACACCCGCCTGACCGCCCCCGAACTCACCCACCAGATACGGGATTCCGGCGCCGCCGCCCTGCTCCACTCCCCCGGCTGCGCCCCGCTCGCGGATGCGGTCCGCGCCGCGACCGGCCTGCGGACGGTCCTGCCGGCCGCCGGTCCCGCGTACGAGGACCTGCTCGCCGCCGCCCCCACCACCCCGATCGACGAACCCGTCACCCACGACGACCTCGCCCTCCTCATGTACACCTCCGGGACGACCGGCCGTCCCAAGGGCGCGATGCTCACCCACGGCAACCTCACCTGGAACGCCGTCAACGTCCTGGTCGACCTCGATCTGCTGGCCGACGAGACCGCCCTGGTGGCCGCGCCGCTGTTCCACACCGCGGCGCTGAACATGCTCGCCCTGCCGGTCCTCCTCAAGGGCGGCCGCTGCGTACTGGTGGAGTCCTTCGACCCGGGCGGCACCCTCGACCTGGTCGAACGGCACCAGGTCACCGCCATGTTCGGGGTGCCGACCATGTTCGACCGGATCGCCCGGCACCCGCGCTGGGCGACGGCCAACCTGTCCAGCCTCCGCCTCCTCAACTGCGGCGGCTCGCCCGTCCCCACCCCCCTCATCGCCGCCTATCAGGCGCGCGGCCTGACCTTCCGGCAGGGCTACGGCATGACCGAGGCGGCCCCCGGCACCCTCTTCCTGGACGCCGAACACGCGGTGGCCAAGGCCGGCTCCGCCGGAGTGCCGCACTTCTTCACCGACGTACGCGTCGTCCGGCCCGACCTGAGCCCGGTGGACGTCGGGGAGACCGGCGAGGTGGTGGTCCGCGGCCCGCACGTCATGCCGGGCTACTGGGGACGGCCGGAGGAGACCGCCGCCGCCTTCACCGACGGCTGGTTCCGCACCGGCGACGCCGCCCGGATCGACGCCGACGGGTACCTCACCATCGTCGACCGGATCAAGGACGTGATCATCTCGGGCGGCGAGAACGTGTACCCCGCCGAGGTGGAGGACGCCCTGCTCGCCCACCCCGACATCGCCGAGTGCGCCGTCATCGGCGTGCCCGACGCGACATGGGGCGAAGCGCCCCGGGCACTCGTCGTCCCGCGCCCCGGCACCACGCCCCGCCCGGACGACCTGCTCGCCTCGCTCCGCGGACGGCTCGCCAAGTACAAGATCCCCAAGTCCCTCGTGCTGGTGGCCGAACTGCCCCGCACCAGCGCCGGAAAGCTCCTCAAACACCGGCTCCGCGCCGAGCACGGCAACGCCTGACCACCCCACCACCCGCGTTCAGGAGACCTCCATGACCGTCACCGTCAACGGACTCGACGCCCTCAAGCGGCTCGCCGGCAGCGCTCTGGGCACCAGCGACTGGATCACCGTCACCCAGGACCGGATCAACGGCTTCGCCGACGCCACCGACGACCACCAGTGGATCCATGTGGACCCCGAGCGGGCCGAGGACGGCCCGTTCGGGACGCCGATCGCGCACGGCCATCTGACGCTCGCGCTCTTCATCCCGCTGTTCACCGGGCTCCTCGACGTCCACGGCGTCGCCACCAAGGTCAACTACGGGCTGAACAAGGTACGGTTCCCCGCGCCCGTCCCGGTGGGCTCCCGGCTGCGGCTCGCGGCGCGACTGACCGCCGTCGACGACGTGCCCGGCGGCGTCCAGGTCACCGTCGACGGCACCGTCGAGATCGAGGGTGGGACGAAGCCGGCCTGCGTCCTGCAGAGCCTGTCCCGCTTCTACGCCTGACGCCCGCCGCGGCGGGGCGGGCGGGGCCGCTCAGTCCTTGCGGCCCGTGACGGCCACCGTCACGCCCAGGCCGATCATCGTGAGCCCGCCGGCCCCGCCGACCAGCGAGAGCCGCCGGGGCGACCGGGCGAACCACGTCCGCGCGGTGGCCGCGACCAGTCCCCACACGCTGTCGGAGGCCATCGCGATGACGTTGAAGACCAGTCCGAGCAGCAGCATCTGCCCGGCGACGTGCCCCTGGCCGCGGTCGACGAACTGCGGCAGCACCGCGGCGAAGAACACGATGGTCTTGGGGTTGGCCACCCCGACCGCGAAGCCCTCCCAGAGCGTCCGCAGACCGCTCCGCTCGACCGTGTCGGGGTGGAAGACGGCCTGCAGCGAGCGGCGTTGCCGCCATGCCTTGATGCCCAGGTGGACCAGATAGGCGGCGCCGGCCAGTTTCAGCACCGTGAAGACCACGACGGAGCGCTCCACGACGGCCCCGATCCCCAGGGCCACGGCCACGATGAGCACATAGGCGCCCAGGGTGTTGCCCACCACCGTCGTCAGCGCGGCGCGCCGCCCCTGCGCCAGCGCCCGCCCGATCACGAACAGCACGCTGGGCCCCGGGACCACGATCAGCAGGAAGGACATGGCCGCGAAGGCCAGTATCCGGTCGGCAGACACCATGGCGCCCATGTAAGCACGGGCACCTTGCGCCCGTCAGTGCCTTTGTGCACGGGGCGGCTCACGCTCGGGTGAGCGCGCGGTCGGTGAGGGCCGCCGCCGCGCCCGTGTAGTGGCCGGGGTCGGTGAGGGAGGCCAGGTCCAGTCCCGCTAGGGCCGGTTCGGCCGAGAGAGCCTCGGCCAGGGTCCCGCCACCACGACGGATGGTGTCCGCGGCTTCGGTCAGCAGGCGGCGGGCGCGGGCCCGGCCCAGCCGGGCGGCGAGGACCGCGGTCAGCCGCTCCGACACCACCAGTCCGCCGGTCAGGTCCAGGTTCACGCGCATCCGGTCGGGGTGCACGCGCAGGCCCGCGACGAGTTCCGCGGCGTCCCGGGCCGCTCCCCCGGCCAGGCGCAGCAGGTCCCGCAGGGTCTCCCACTCGGCGTGCCAGGCGCCGGCGGGCCGCTCGTCCTCCGCGGCGACCGCGCCGTGGAGCACCGCCGCCAGCGCGGGCGCCCGGCGCGCGGCGGCGGCCAGGAGCGTGGCCCGGACCGGGTTCGCCTTGTGCGGCATGGCCGACGATCCGCCGCCGGCGCCCTCGCTCACCTCGCCGATCTCGGTGCGGGAGAGGACCAGCACATCGGCGGCGAGCTTGCCGAGTGCCCCGACGGCGAAGGCGAGGGCGCCGGCCAGATCGGCGACGGGGGTGCGCAGGGCGTGCCAGGGCAACACGGGCTCGGCCAGGGCGACTTCGCGGGCGTAGGCACCGAGCAGGCGCACCGCCACGTCCGGCAGTGCCGCCCCCTCGGCTTCGGCGTAGGCGTGGAAGGCCGCCAAGGTGCCGGCGGCGCCGCCCAGTTGGGCCGGCAGGGAGCGCCGCACCGCGGTGAGCCGGTCCCGGGCGTCCAGCACCAGGCCGCGCCAGCCCGCGGCCTTGAGCCCGAAGGTCGTCGGGACGGCGTGCTGGGTGAGGGTGCGGCCGGGCATGGGGGTGGCGCGGTGCCGGGCGGCGAGGCGGGCCAGCGTCCCGGCGGTGCGTTCCAGATCGGCCGTGATCGGCCGCATCGTGCGGTCGGCGACCAGCATCGACGCGGTGTCGAGGATGTCCTGGCTGGTGGCGCCGCGGTGCACATAGGGCGCATCGGCGGCGGGCACCGCCGCGGTCAGTGCGGCGACCAGCGGGATGACCGGGTTGCCGCCGGCGCGCCCGCGCAGCGCGAGCTCGCGGGCGTCGAACCGGTCGGCGCTGGCGGCCTCGGTGACCGCGCGGGCCGCCGCGTCGGGCGCCAGGCCGAGGGTCGCCTGGGCCCGGGTGAGGGCCGCCTCGGCGTCCAGCATCGCCTGGAGGAACGCGGTGTCGCCGGTGGTCGCCTCGGCCGTCGAGCCCACCCGCACCGGGTCGAGCAGGCCGACGTCGTCGGCGCCGCGATGTGCGGCGCGACCGCCCCCGCCGTCCGCGTCCTGCCGGCCGGCCCGGTCATCACGTTCGTCACGGTCGTCACTCATGCGCACTCCAGGAGGACCGGCGCGGGCGGCGCACAGGAGGTCGTCACGTCAGCGGCCCTCCTCGATCCAGGTGGCGGTGGGGCCGTCGAGAACGATGTCCCAGTGGTAGCCGAGGGACCATTCCGGTGCCGACAGGTCGTGCGCGTAGCGGGCGACGAGCCGTTGCCGTGCGGCGTCGTCGGTGACGGACTGCAGGATCGGGTCGTGGCGGAAGAGGGGGTCACCGGGGAAGTACATCTGCGTGATGAGCCGCTGGGTGAACGCGGTCCCGAAGAGCGAGAAGTGGATGTGGGCGGGCCGCCAGGCTCCGGTGTGGTTCCGCCAGGGGTACGCACCCGGCTTGATGGTGGTGAAGGCGTAGCCGCCGTCGTCATCGGTGAGCACCCGGCCGACGCCGGTGAAGTTCGGGTCGAGCGGCGCCGGGTGCTGATCGCGCTGGTGGGCATAGCGCCCGGCGGCGTTGGCCTGCCAGATCTCGATCAGCTGGCCGCGTACGGGGCGACCGGACCGGTCCAGCAGCCGGCCGCTGACGGTGATCCGTTCGCCGAGCGGTGCGCCCCGGTGCTGGCGGGTCAGGTCGCAGTCGAGCTCGGTGACGTCGGTCCGGCCGAAGGCGGGCGAGGCCAGTTCGACGGCCTCGGGATCCTGTCGCACCGCCACCTCGACCAGCGGCTGCCGGGGGTGGCGCAGCGCGCTGGACCGGTACGGCGGGTAGCTCCGGGCCGGATGCGGCGTGCGCGGGGCACCTTCGGCGACGGCCTTCTCGTACGCCGCCCGTTCCCGCGCGATCTCGCGGTCGATCTCGCCTTGCGTAGCTGCCGCGGGTGCTGCCATGGGTACTGAACTCCCTTGCTTCCGTGGCTCGTTGGCTTGATGCTGTGCTGACCGGCGGCCGGATTCCACCGTCTCGACGCTCCGGTCGGGCGTCGTCGGGCGACGGTCACGCCCGACGCGGAATCCGGAGCGGCGCGGCCGTCTTCGCCGCGATCTCCTCGACCGTGACACCAGGCGCTCGTTCGACGAGGACGAAGCCGTCCGGGCCGATGTCGAACACACCGAGATCGGTGATGATCCGGTCGACGCAGGCCCGTCCGGTCAGCGGGAGCGAGCACTCCGCGACGAGTTTTGCCGCACCGTCCTTGGCCGTGTGGGTCATCGCGACGAGGACGGTGCGGGCGCCGTGCACGAGATCCATGGCACCGCCGATACCGGTGATCATCTTGCCGGGGACGGCCCAGTTGGCGAGGTCTCCGTGCCGGGACACCTGCATGGCACCGAGCACCGCGACGTCGATGTGGCCGCCGCGGATCATGCCGAAAGAGAGCGCGGAGTCGAAGTAGGCGGCGCCGGGCAGGACCGTGACCGTCTCCTTGCCGGCGTTGATGAGGTCGGGGTCGAGCTGCTCCTCGGTGGGGTACGGCCCGGTCCCCAGGACCCCGTTCTCCGACTCCAGGACCACTTCCACCCCGTCGGGCAGGTAGTTGGAGATGAGGGTGGGCAGCCCGATGCCGAGGTTGACGTACTGACCGTCCGTCAGCTCCCGGGCCGCCCGCGCGGCCATCTCCTCACGGGTCCACGGCATCAGCGCCTCCCCCTCCCCTCGGTTTCCGGTGCGGCGACGGTGCGCCGTTCGATCTGCTTGTCGGCGGCCTGTTCCGGGGTGAGCGCCACCACCCGCTGGACGAAGATGCCCGGCAGATGGACCTGGTCCGGATCGATCTCGCCGGGCTCGACCAGCTGCTCCACCTCGGCGAGGGTGATCCGTCCGGCCATCGCCGCGAGGGGGTTGAAGTTCCGGGCGGACTTGGCGAAGACCAGGTTGCCGTGCCGGTCCCCTTTGGCGGCCCGGACGAGCGCGAAGTCGGTGCGGATCCCCCGCTCCAGCACGTAGCGACGCCCGTCGAACTCCCGCACCTCCTTGGGCGGCGAGGCCACCGCGACCCCGCCCGCACCGTCGTACCGCCAGGGCAGCCCCCCGTCGGCGACCTGGGTGCCGACGCCGGCGGGGGTGTAGAAGGCGGGTATGCCGGCGCCGCCGGCGCGCAGCCGCTCGGCGAGCGTGCCCTGCGGGATCAGTTCGACCTCCAACTCGCCGGCCAGGTAGCGGCGGGCGAATTCCTGGTTGGCGCCGATGTACGAGCCGGTGACGCGGGCGATCCGGCCCGCGGCGAGCAGCACCGCCAACCCCCGCTCCATCGCACCGCAGTTGTTCGAGACGACGCCGAGGCCGCCGACCCCCGTCTCGTGCACGGCGCCGAGGAGCACCTCAGGCACGCCGCTGAGCCCGAAGCCGCCGACGGCCAACGATGCCCCGTCGCACACATCGGCCACCGCCTCGGCGGCCGAGGCCACCACTTTGTCCATCCGCCACCCCTCCCGCTCCACATAATCAGTGCACTGACTATCTCTGGCAGTTCAGCAGCGTGGCATGATGAGTTGCCGCGAGCAAGACCCTCAGTGCTATGAGCATCGGCGAGAGGAACAGGAACTCATCGTGCCCGCGCTCGACCTGAGCACCCACCCCGGCCATCTGGCCCGGCGGCTGCAGCAGGCGCACACGCTGCTGTGGACCACGATCGTGTCGGAGGACGTCACGTCCCCGCAGTTCGCCGTACTGAACACACTGGTCGGCGAGGACGGCCTCGACCAGCGGACGGTGGGCGAGCGGGTCGGCCTGGACCGCTCCACCATCGCCGAGGTGGTCCGCCGCCTGGCCGCCCGAGGGCTGCTCGACAAGGTCCGCGACGCCAGGGACGGCCGGCGCGCCGTGCTCCGCCTCACCGCGGAGGGCACCGCGCTGCACCGCAGACTCTCCGGACGCACCGCCCGGATGAACCAGATCTTCCTGGCGCCCTTGAGCCCCCAAGAGCGGTCCACGTTCCTGGAATTGCTGCAACGGGTCTCCGACGCGGCCGAGGAACTGCGCGACCCCGCCGCCCGGTCGCCGGACGAGCCGGCACCGTGAGCCACCGGAACGGCCCGGACCACGAACGACGAGGCCCGCCCCGTCCCTGACCGGAGCGACCGGAAGGGACGTGGCGGGCCCATCGCCTGGACACCGCGGCTCACATGGCCAAACGAGATCGCCTTAGCGCTTGCCGCCCTTGTGGTGATGGCGGTGGTGCTTCTCGGCGTTGACGCAGATGTTGCCGAAGGCCGGGTTCAACACCGCCACGACGTTGACGGTGTTGCCGCACAAGTTGATGGGAACGTGCACCGGGATCTGGATGAGGTTGCCCGAAATGACGCCGGGCGAACGGACGGCGGCGCCGCCCGCGTGGGCGTCGGCGAACGCAGCCGAACTCCCGCCCAGTGCGGTTCCGGCCGCGAGCGCAGCCATGGCGGTAATCCGAGTGATCCGTGACATTCCGAACCTTTCGATCAAACCAAGCGACCCACTGCCGCTCACTGACCTTCCCTTCGGCATGCAGACCGCCACCATTAGGGCAACAGCCAACAATTCCCCCTTTCGCGTCGTTTCGACCACACCGGCCTCGTCCTGCACAACCGCCGGATCGTCCGTCCCCACCCGTCAACCCACCATCGAGGCGTGGCAGTACGCGCACGTGGTGGCGCCGGAGGTCTCGGCGTGACGACCGCAGTCGGGGCACACCTCGCCCAGCCGGCACGCGGCCTCGCCGCCCTCCTCCCGCAGGCCACCCGACGTGCCGATCCGTAAGTGCCGTGCCAGCACCCTGGCGTGGCTGAGGTGTATCGGCGTGACGGCGGTCTGGAGGATCAGCGGCCCGCCGCACGCCAACCCGTGCAGGCGCCGAAGCCCCGCGGCGCGCACCGGCTCCCGCAGCTCGTGCTCGTAGCGGCGGGCGAACGCCGGATACCTGGCCTCCTGTACGCCGTACCACCGCCACAGCGCGGCCGACGGCGCGACGGCCGCCAGCCAGACATCCGGGCGGGTGATCCCGGACAGGCGCGCCAGGGGCAGACTTCGGTCGACCAGCACCCGGATACCGGGCCACGGCCGCGCGGCGGCGTACATCGATTCCGTCCAGACCCTGCGGGCGACCTCACCGACGGCCTGGCCATGACGTTCCGGTCGTTCCTCACCGCTCACCGGGCGAACTCCTTGTCATCGGGCGGCACTCCGAGTCATCAGGCGGCACCCTGAGGTTCTCATGCGCCGTTCGCGCCGCGGCGGACCCGCGCCCGGCCCGGCGGTCAGGCGTCGCCGGTGACTTCGCCGCCCACCGCGGCGTGCTGGGCGCGGGCCCGTCGCAGGGCGGCGTCGAAGTCGCGCTGGGTGTCGTCGCACCAGTGCAGCAGATCGGCAAGGACGCACTGCAAAGTCTCGCCAGGACTGCGCCGCCAGCCCTCGCCGGACAGCGTGTACGTCTGCAGGGCCTCGTTCACGCGCCGCACCGCCGCCTCGCGCCCACCCACACCGCTCATATCGCCTCTCCCTGTCTTCCGGTCCGCCTCTTCGCGCCGCCCGCCTGACCCTCCGTCACGCCGTGACCACGCCCGCCAAAAAGTGTAATGGAGTGCAGTTTTACAGTGCGATCCATTTTTTGCTGCCGCCCGAAGACACGCTGCCGCGCCGGCCACATCTGCCGTGCCGGCCACTCCTCCCGCCCTACCCCCCTCTGCTCTCGCCCTCAATCTCACTCCCGCCCTCGCCTACGACGTGCCCTTGGGCAGCCACCGGGCGGACACCCGGGCGCGGGCGGCGAGGTGCGTCACGTAGGCGTCGCGGACGTCGTCCGGGGTGCCGAACCCCGGCTCGTCGGTCAGCCATGCGTCCGGTACGGCGGCGGTGACCCGGCGGAGCAGCTGCGGGGTCACCCGGTGCGCCAGCTCGGCGTCCGCCGCTGCCATGTCGAGGTCGGGCGAGCCGAGTGCGTGCGACCGGAAGTCATACGCCTTGCCGACCGCATCCGCCGCGCTCTCCCACCGGTGGTGGAACACCAGCGACGCGCCGTGGTCGATGAGCCACAGACGGGGCTTGTGATGTCCGGAAGTCGGCCATGTCATGAGGTTCGAGCTGTGCACCGTACGGTCCACATTCGCGGTGAACGCGTCCAGCCAGAGGATCCTGGCGGCCTCCCACGGGTCGACACCGGGCGCGTCCGGCGTGAAGTCGGCGGCTCCCGGCAGATAGTCCATGCCGAGGTTGAGTCCCGCACTGGCGTGCAGCAGGTCCTGCACCTCCTGGTGCGGTTCCTCGGCGGCAACCGACGGATCGAAGTTCACCAGCACCAACTCCGGCACCCGCAGCCCGAGGTGACGCGCCAGTTCGCCCACGATGATCTCGGCGACGAGCGCCTTGCGCCCCTGCGCCGAGCCGGTGAACTTGACCACGTACATCCCCAAGTCGTCGGCCTCGACGACACCGGGGACGGAGCCGCCGCTCCGCAGCGGGGTCACATACCGCACGGCCGTCACCGTGCGCAGACCGTCCAAGGGTTTCTCCATACGTTCCCGCCTCTGCCCCGCTCACTGGTGCCCGCCGCACAAAAGTGAAATGCATTGCAAATATACAACGCGGTATATTTTGCGAGCTTGCGCGGGAGGGTCAGTCGCGACCGTGGGGATGAGTGAGCCAGGAAGCGGATCGATGACGGACCACGACGAGCGGCCTCCGTCCCTCACGGCTACCGCTACCGCTACGGCTCGACCGGCTCCGCATGCGACGCGAGCTGGAGCGCCGCGTCGTGGTCGTGGGTGGGGACGACTGTGGCGAAGTGGCGCGCCAGGTGCAGGCGGTGCAGGGTCTTGAAGGTGAGATCGCGGTCGACGTCAGCGAAATTGCCGGGGTAGCTGGCCTTTTGGCGAATCTCGTCGATCTGCAGCGAATGCCAGGCAGCATCGCCCGCCAACAGGATCCAGCCGCGCGGGGTGTGGGCGAGGATGCCGATACTGCCTGGGGTGTGGCCGGCGAGGTCGACCAGGACAACGCTGCCGTCGTCGAACAAGTCATGACTGCGGGTGAAGGTGAGGATCGGCGGGCCGTCGAGATCGTATTCGACGAGGGTGCGACCCTTCAGGGAATCGCGCACGCCGCCGACAGGAGCGACCGTGCCGTGTGAGATCCAGTCGTGCTCGACGCCGTGCAGATACACCGGCAGACCCGGCAGGTCGAGCAACCCGCATACGTGATCCCAGTGCGCGTGGGTCGGCAGCGCGAATTGCGGGGCGGGCAGATGCGGCTCGCGCTGCAGCGCGGTGATCGTCGGGATGGTGTCGACCGGCGGGCGAACGGCCATCCGCAGGACTCTCGGCAGCTGCGCGATGGCGCGCCGATCGGCGTCGGTGCAGAAGCCCGGATCGACGATGAAGGTCGCCTCGGGGTGTTGGATCACGAATGAGGTCAGCGAGTTGGCGACGCGGAGCGGCGAGAAGCGTCCCTCCGCGACAGCCACCGTCGGTACCGGCCGTGGTACCTGCGCCAATGAGGTCACCGTGACGGTGCGCTGAGCGGTGGGCAGTCCCGCATTGCCGAGGGAACGCAGGAACCGCTCGTCGGAACGCCGTGGTCGCAACATGCCGCGCACCGACCCGGCTGCCGTGGCGCAGCATTCGAACAGGCTGGGGGTGCGTACTGGATCAGACATGATGGAACGGTAAAACCTCATGTCGACGTGAAGTCAAGGACAGTTCCTTGAGCACCTTGCCGCCTGCAGTCACCGCATCATTGCCGAATGCTCAGACTTCACCAAGAAGGGTGAGCCGATGTCCGGCTGACCGAACAGCGCGTGGTCATCGCCCTTCGCGCCGCCCATGACATCCCGCCCAGGGACTACCGATACCAAGGCGCCAAGTGAGCCGGCGTCCTGTCCGGTGTCGGAGTGGGCGACTCAGGCCGCCAACGCCTCCTCCGGCAGGAACAAGGCCGGGCACCGCCTGCAGTACAGCGACCGCAACCACGCCGCCCGCGCATCCGCCGACGCCTGCGCCCGGTGCGACAACCAGAATCCCACACCCACCCCACCAGCCAGCAACGGCAGCCCCGCAGCCAACCCGCCCGTCACCAGCGCCACCACGCCCAACACGCCGGCCGCCGCGGGGAACAGCCACTGCCTGCCGTACTCGGCCGGCTCCCCGTACTTCTCCCGCAACTCCGAATCCGCCGGCAACGACCGGACGAACTCCGGCAGATGCAGGACCTGACTCGACTCCTTGCAGCGCGGACACGCGAACGCCATACGCCCTCCTCAGGTCAGAACACGCGAGCCTGCCATGGGCAGACGACCAGCGGCAGGGCACGAAGTCGCCAACACGGGGCGCGCAGAGCGAGGGAACGCGAAGCCCCGAACCTGTGAATAAGCCGCACCCCAAACGCGGGCGACGGACGACCGGCGACCGGCGACCGGCGACCGGCGACCGGGATTCTTCGGCGACGTTCGACGCGTGTGCAACCGAGCCGTTCGATCGGACGTCCTTCGATCATGCGCTCATTTCGCCGAGTCCTCGCCCTCACCGTGACCGTGCTGGCCACGCTGCTGACGTTCACCGCCTGCGACGTCGGGCGCGAGGACCCCGATGTCACGAAGCAACGCCTGGGAGGCCCCGGCGACTTGCTGGTGGGCGCCGTCCTGAACTTCGACGGCGGCGAGATCGACGGCCGGAAATTCGAATCGCCACCTCCCACCGAAGAGACGACGTACCTCAGAAACTGGGTCGAGTTCCACCGCGACGGCACCGTGGCGGGAAGCTACGGCTGCACGCCCTTCCGCATGACGGCAAACGTGCGAGCCACCGACCTCGCGCTCGAAGAGGACACCCCGACGGCGGCCGTCGAGGGCTGCCCGCAGAGCCTGACGTCCTTCGAACGGCAGCTCAAGGAAATCTTCACCGGACACCTGGCCATATCCAAACAGAAAGCCGAGGAAGAAGGTCACGACGACACCATCGGCCTCAAAAACGACCATGGCGACCACATAACCCTCAGCGTGACCCGGCCGGCACAGGGATTCTTCGGCACACGGTGGAAGTACTGGTACACGCAACTCGACGATGGAGGACAGGGCTCCGACCCAGATGACAAAACGGTCTCCTGGATCTTCCACGAGAACGGGACGATGACCGGCAAGCTCGTCTGCGACGACTTCACCGCCCGAGCCCACTTCACCGGCGACGTGGTCACCATCTCTTCCATGCGCCTGACCACCCACCGAAAGTGCGCGCCGGGACAGGCGGAGCACGACGAAAGCTGGCTCGGAACGCCTCCTCCCTACACCTACGGAGTGTTCGACGCAGGGACCAGGCTGATCCTCCGTCCCCACACCACAGACTCCCACGGCATAGTCGAGACACTGTTCAAACGCGACGGAAGCCGCTGACCAGACTCCCCTCAGGAGCCCCCGACACATCGGCCTCGCCGGCAGTTCGCCGTATCCCGACGTGCATCGCGCGGGCGCCGGGTCACCGCGGTGAGTGCACGGACGACGAAGATGCCGGCCACGGCCGGGCCCACGATGACCACATCGGCCGCCAGCAGGAACGGCACGTCCTTAGAGGCACGCGCGATGACGTCGTCCGTGAGGCACCCGCTCTCCCGGGGCGCTCCCGTGGTGGACGTCCACGACGATCCCGCCGAGCACTCACAGATTGCAGACGGGTTCGGTGTTTTGACCGGGCTTGCCTTGGTGTGTCTGGGCTAGTGCGCCCAGCGGCCCATGGCCGGTGCGGTCCCGATCAGGCACTCGATCTCGGTCGGGAAGCCGGCGAGGGCGTTGGCGGTCAGGCGCAGGTTGCCCTCGAGGCAGACCAGGGCGTCCTGCCTCTCGCCGACGAAGATGAGCGGAGGAAACCGCTCGCCTCGGATGAGCGCGTGGGCTGCGTCGACGAACGGTTCGTTGGGGACGTCGAACGCCCGTCGCCCCGCCTTGATGCGTGCGGCCGCGTCGGTCGGCCGGCGGCTGCCACCGGACAGTTCGACCCAGTAGGAATAGTCGAGGTAGCGGACGCCGGACGCCTCGTCGGCGGACAGGAGTGCCCTGATCCACGTGACGCGGCCGGGGAAGTTCTCGAACAGGTCGCGGTTCTCGCCGTACCCGCGCGTCGCGGCGAGCAGAGCGCGACGTGCGAAGTTCGCCCCGGCGTCGGACAGATCCGGATGCGTCAGCAACTGTTCGGCCTGCCCGCCTGCCGCCAGTTGGGATCGTAGGTTCGGGCCGAACCTCCGGCTGGTCAGCTCGCCGCTCAAGAAGGAGGCGACCATCTCGTCCTCGCTGCTCATCCCCAGCACCTGCACGACCACCAGCATAGGATCCGGCCTCGTCGTCACGCGGGCGCAGTGATGCGGACCTGCCCGGCTACCTCGGCGTCAGTGCGGTGACGAGTTCGTCCAGTCCGTTGAACTGCCCGTCGAAGGCGTCGGAGTGCTTCGGCGGATCGCCGACCGGTCGCCGGACGTGGGCGGTTCGCATGCCCAGTGCCTGGGCTCCGCGAAGGTCCCAGGCGTGGGCGGCCACCATGAGCACGTTTCCCGGTGGGCATCCCGCGGTGTCGACGGCGAGCCGGTAGACCTCTTGCGCCGGTTTGTAGGCCAGGACGGCTTCGCTGGACAAGGCTTGGTGCCAGCGCAGCCCGGCATGCGCATTGAGGCGCAGCAGGGCGGTGCGGCTGGCGTTGGAGAGGCCGAGCACGGGGAACCGCCGGGCGAGCCGCTCGACTCCGGCAACGGAGTCGCTCCAGGGGAGCAGGCGCTGACCCGCTGTCGCCAACCGGGCGACGGCCGACGCATCGGTGAGGCCGGCACGGTCGGCCACCCGTTGCGCCGCCTCTCCGTCGATGATCTCGGTGTTGGCGTATGCGCGGTGTCCTTGCGCGATGCGTTGCTGTTCGAGCTCCACATGCTGTTGCCACAGGGTGAGCAGTTCGTCGACGGACGCGTCGTCGGAAGCGGGGACCGCCTCGCGAATGGCCCCTCGCAGCCCGCTGGGTTCGTCGACCAGTGTTCCGAGGACATCGAAGACGACCGCCTCGACGTCGCGGATCTCGGTCATGCGCTCTCCCGTCCGTACTGGTGTCACCGGCTCAGCGGGTGACGATCTTGCCATCGGCACCGTCACCCGTCAAGGCGGTGACGCGGTTCTCGCTCGCGCTCGGGGTGGGTGATGACGGGGGTCATGTGGTCGGGCAGGGCGGGGTGAAGTCGACCGCCGCGAAGTACCGTGCCCATGCGGTGCCCGTGATCCGTGGGTACGCGCTGTCGCAGATGCGGGCGGCGACCCTGTCCAGGCCGGTGTCCCACAGCCGGATCGTGAAGTCGTTGCCGCCGCTGGCCAGGGTGTCGCCGTGCGGGCCGAATGCCACGGCCGGTACCGGATTCGCGTGGCCGATGAGGGCGACGGGAGCCGAGGCGCCGTGTGCCTCCCACAGCAGGACCTTGCCGTCCGCGGCGCCGGCTGCCAGTCGCCGGCCGTCCGCGGAGAAGGCCAGTGCGTAGAGCCAGGAGCCGGAAGCCCGTAGCCGTGTCGCCTTCGCCGGGCGGTGGATGTCGCTGATATCGATCAGCCAGATCGTCCGGTCCGTCCGGTGGACGGCGGCCAGGGTCCGGTTGTCGGGGCTGAACAGGCCCTCGGTGAGTGGGTCGGAGCGGAAGGGGGACGGGAGTTCCCGGGGGCTGCGCGGATCGCTGATGTCCCAGAACCGCAGCGAGCCGGACTCGCCGGTGCTCGTCACCAGCGTGCGGCCGTCCGGCCGGAACGACGCCATCGTGACGTCCGGCCCGCCCTCGACGAGCCGGCTCATCGGCCGGGGACGGGCGGCATCGGTCAGGTCCCACAGTCCGGCCGCATGTTGCGCCCACACGGCCAGCAGGCGACCGTCCGGGCCGAAGCCGGCCCCGGCGACTTCGCCGGCGTCGGGGGTGAGGATCGACGTGAGCCGGGGTCTCCGCGGATCGGTCACGTCCCAGACGCGGACGGTGGTGTCCTCGCTCGCCGTGACGAGGGTGCGCCCGTCCGGGCTGAACGCCACGGACCGGACGAACTTGGTGTGCCCGCGCAGGACCGCCAGCGGCCACAGGGCCCGCCCGCCGGTGACCTGCCACAGGCGTGCGGTGCCGTCCCAACTGGCGCTGGCGAGCAGGCGGCCGCCAGGGGCGAACGCCACCGACGTGACCACGTCGTCGTGGGTCCCGAGCGACAGGTCCCGCAGGTCCAGCAGCCGGTCGGAGTCGGCGAGCAGGTGGCGGTCCGGACTGAACGCGGCTTGGTAGGCCCCACCGGGAATCGTGCTCACGCGCTTCGGGTGTGCCGGTTCGGTGACATCCCAGAACAGGGTGGATCCGCCGACCGAGACGAGCGTCCGGCCGTCGGGGTCGAACGCCACCGACCAGACGATCGTGGAATGGCCGAGCAGAACGGTCGGTGGCCGCGTCCGCGGGCCGCTGCCGAGGTGCCAGAGCCGTGCGGTGTGATCCCAGCTGCCGGTCGCCACGGTCCGGCCGTCCGGGCCGAACGCCACCGAGGTCACCGTGTCCGTGTGTCCGCGCAGCACGTCGAGGTGGCGTGGATGCGCGGGATCGGCGACGTCCCACAGCCTGGCGGTGGTGTCGCCGGTGGTCGCCAGCCTGCGGCCGTCGGGGCTGAAGGCCACCGAGGTGACCGCGCCGGTGTGGCCGGGGAAGGCGGCCAGCAGCCACGGATGCCGGGGATCGCGCACGTTCCACAGCCGCGTCGCGCCGTCGGTGTGGCCGGTGGCGAGGACGTCGCCGCCTGGCGGGAACGCCACCCAGGTCGGCGCGGCCGGCTGATCCGGCAGGGTGCTCAACGCGGTGGGCGCTCGCCGGTTCGTCACGTCCCACAGCCGGACCGCTCGTTCGCTCGCCGCCGCCAGGACGCGGCCGCCCTGCCCGAATGCAACCGCCAGCAGTCGCCACGGCTGGCACAGAGTTGCCAGTCGGACGGGGTGATGGGGGTTCCCGACGTCCCACAGCCGGATCGTGCGGTCCCAACTGGCGGTGGCCAGGACCGTGCTGTCCGGGGCGAAGGAGGTCGAGACCACGTCGGAGGTGTGGCCGGTGAGCCGGCTCGTGTACGGCGTCGCGAACGTGCTCATCAGCTGGTCGCGGACGTCGTCGGTGGCCGCCAGTCGGTACGCGGCCAGGTTCAGCTGCGCGGCGAGCGCGGGGGTCTGCTGCCGAACCTCGGCCGCGTCCGCGGCGACCTTCCGCGCAATGGCCACGTTGCGCTGCCGAATGGCCGAACTGCGCGAGCCGACGGCCAGCGCCAGAGCGGTGGCCGCGACGATCACCAGCGCGGTGAGAAGCGTGGCCAGTTGCCGCAGGCGGACCGTCCGTCGTCGGACCGCCGCCGTCTCGCCGGCCTGCGCGTCCCTGCTGGCGTCGAGGAAGCGCCGTTCCCTGGACGTCAGCCGGCTGTCGTCCGCAGCGGCCAGGTCCAGTGCCGCGGCGAGGCGGGCGCCCCGGTACAGGGCGTGCGGGTCGCGGCCCTGCGCCTCCCAGTCTGCGGTCGCGTCCGTGAGCTGCCGGTGCAGGAGCAGTCGGTCCCGGTCCTCGGTCAACCAGCCGCGCAGCCTCGGCCAGCACCTGATGATCGCCTCATGGGTGATCTCGACGCACTCCTCGCCCAGCGTCACCAGCCGTTGCCGGGAGAGGGATTCGAGCACGGAGGCGGTGTCGGGGCCGGGGTCCAGCTCGTCCCTGGTGATCCGGCGCCTGGTGTCCTCGGTGCCGACACCCAGCGCGGTCAGCCTGAGGAACAGCGCTCTGGCGAGGTCCTGTTGCACCGGCGACAACGCCCGGTACGCGACCTCCGCGGTCTGTGCGAGCGCGTGCTGGATTCCGCCGGCCGCCAGGTAGCCGTCCAGGGTCAGGCGACTGCCGCTGCGGCGCCGCCAGGTCTCGACCATCGCGTGTGAGACCAGCGGCAACGCACCCGGCTGACCGGTCGCGTCGGCGACCACGGCCGCGAGCAGCGGGCCGGGCACCGTACAACCGGCCAGCGCGGCCGGCCGGGTGATGGCCTCGCGCAACTCCTGGCTGCTCATCGGGCCGACCGCGATCTGCGCGTCGCGCATCGCCTCGACAAGCAGGGGGTCCTGGACACAGCGGCCGTAGAAATCGGCGCGCACGCCGAGTACCACCCGGGTCCGGCCGGTCGTCGCCGCGGTGGCCGCGATCAACATGGAGAGGAAGGCGTCCCGTTCGTCCCGATCCCGGCAGAGGGTGAAGACCTCCTCGAACTGGTCGACCACGATCAGCGTGTCGATGTCCGTGGGGCGGTCGATCGTGGCCTGCCGCAGCCGCAGGTACAGCGTCGCGGGATCGTCGCGCAATTCGGTCAGCAGCGCGCAGGGTGCCTCGCCCGTCGCCGCGGCCAGGTGGATCGCGCACTCCTCCATGGGGCGGGGCCCCGGCGTGAAGAGCATCGCCGGCCATCCCCATGTCCGCACGCGGGCGACGAGCCCCGCCCGTAACAGCGAGGATTTCCCCGATCCGGACGGCCCGAAGACCACCAGGAACCGGCGGTCACGCACCTTCGCCAGCACCTCGCCGGTCAGCCGCTCGCGCCCGAAGAACCGGTCGGCGTCCTCGGGTTGGAACGCCGACAGTCCGGCGTACGGTGCGCCCTGCGGGCCGGTGTCCCCGGCCTGATCGTCAGGCGTCGAGGTCGAGATCTCGGCGGCGACCGCATGCCATCGGGCCTCCCACTCGTGGCAGTCGCCCTGACACGCCGCGACGTACGCCAGCGTGACGCCCAGGCTCGGAAACGTGCGCCCGCCCGCGGCGTCCGACAGCGTCGTGGACGAGTAGTGCGCCCTCTTGGCCAGTTCCCGGTAGGGCGGTCGTCCCGCGGCCTCGCGCAACTTCCGCAGATCGGCCGCGAACCCTGTCAGGGGACCGGAGTCCGAGTCCAGCGGGCGTTCGGCACGTGGCATGGCCTTCCTTTCTGGAGCCTCTCCGCAGCCGCGATGCGGGGCGGGTGGTTGTCCGGCTGTTGTTGTCCGGCGTCCGCGTCCCGGCCCCGGACAACCCTCAGCGGCTAGACAGGGGCCAGCGCAACCGCGCACCGGCCATAGGGAGGGAAAGCATGAAAACCGCGAAACGGCTGTTGCCGCTGCTGGCGGCCATCGGGCTCGCAGTCGGCGGTACCTTGACGGGCCCGCCGGCATTCGCCGCGGCACCGCTGCTCAGGTCCAACCTGAACGGAAGGTGCGCCGACGTCTTCGCGTTCCATCAGGAGAACGGCGCCTCCACCGTGACGTGGGACTGCACCGGCAACACCAATCAGCAGTGGCGCTGGGACGGCGAGCAGATCCGTTCCGGCCTGAACGGAAAATGCCTTGAGATCTACGCCTTCGCCCAGGGCGACCTGGGTTCGGTGAGCATGTGGGACTGCGACGGCGGCAGCAACCAGAGATGGTTCCGGAACGGCAACGAGATCCGTAGCCGGATGAACGGAAAGTGCCTCGACATCCTGGGCGGCCGGCCCGAGAACGGCCAACTCCTGGTGAGCTGGAGCTGCAACGGAGCGGCGAGCCAGAGCTGGGACTTCTGAGCGGTGGCCCGGCCCGGCACCTGATGCGCCGGGCCGGGCCACATGTCGTCGTACCGGTGGGCTCTCTGTGCCGGCCCGCACGCGGACGAGCCCGGCCGGCGCCTCGGCCTCGCGCTCGGCGAACTCCGCTCCGCCCATGGACGCCCGCACACGCGGATCGGCTGCCACGGCCCAAGACAACCCACGCCTCCACGACTTCACCCGGAGTCCCGCGGACAGAAGAAATCCCGACGGGGACGAGACTTGCGCACGTCGCACGAGGCCGGGTCCGAACGGCCCGCAGTCACCCGGACGGGCTAACGGGCCGGGGGGGGGTGGGCGCGGGCGGAGGAAACCGTAAGGGACTGCAAAGATGCAGTGCGGTTCGGCTACCGGGTTAGGGTTGCCGCATGGGTGAAGGGCTGCGGGAACGCAAGAAGCGGCAGACACGGCAACGCATCTCCGAAGTGGCCCTCGGCCTCTTCGTGCAGCGCGGCTTCGACCGCGTCACCATCGCCGAGGTCGCCGCGGCCGCGGACGTCTCCGTCAACACCCTCTACAACTACTACGAGTCCAAGGAGGACCTGGTCCTGCCGCCGGACCAGGCGTCCCCGCAGCGGCTCGCCGACATCGTCCGCGCCCGCGAGCCCGGTGAGTCCGCCGCCCGGGCCGTCCTCGCACAGCTCCGCGCCGAACTGCGGCGACGCGACCGCAGGGTGGGCCTGTCCACGGGCTTCGGCCGGGTCTTCGAGATGATGCGGGCCGCGCCCACCCTCACCGCCCGCCTGGAGGACCTCGGCCGGCAGATGACCGAGGCGCTCGGCACCGTCCTGGCCGAGGAGACCGATGCCGCACCCGACGATCAGACGCCCCGCGTGGTCGCCGGTCAGATCGGCTGGTTCCACTCCCTGGTCTACGGCGAGATCGGGCGGCGCATCGTGGCCGGCGAGAAGCCGGACACGATCGCGGAGGCGCTGCTGGAACTCCTCGACGTGGTCGAGGAGATGCTGAGCCCCACCGCACTCGGCTACGCCACCCGCCCGTCCGGTGCGTCAGGTGCGGCGGAGTCAGCGCAGGTATGACGCCCCGTTGACGTCCAGTACGGCGCCGGAGGACCAGACCGCCTCGGGCGAGGCGAGGTACTTCACGGCGGCGGCGATCTCCTCGGGGGTGGCAACCCGACCGAACGGGCTCTGCTGCTCGACGGCGTCGGTGATCCGGTCGGCGACCCGTTCGGTGGCGACGAAGCCGGGGGCGACGGAGGCGACCGCGATGCCGTGCGGCGCGAGGGAGACGGCGAGCGACTGTCCCATGGCGTGCAGGGCGGCCTTCGTCGCGCCGTAGGCGGGGTGGTCCGGCTCGCCCTTGAAGGCGCCGCGGGAACCGATGTTGACGATGCGGCCCTCGACCTTGTGGTCGATCATGTTCCGGGCCGCGCAGTAGGTGACGTGCGCCGCGCCCAGCAGATTGACGTCCACGATGCGCCGCCAGGCGTCCTGCCAGTCCTCGAAGGAGGTGCGGTCCAGCGGGTGCGGGACGTTGGCCGCGGCGTTGTTGACCAGGACGTCGATCGGGCCGAGCGCCTCGACGGCCGAGGCGACCACGGCGGCCGCGCCGTCGGGGGTGCTGACGTCCCCCTGGATCAGGACGTGGCCGCTGCCCTCCAGGGCCTGCAGGGCGTCTTCGGCGGCCGCCCGACGGGACGCGTAGTGCAGGGCGACCCGGTCGCCGTCGGCGGCGAAGGCCGCGGCGATCGCCCGGCCGATGCCGCGCGAGGCTCCCGTCACCAGTACGGTCCGGTTCCGGCTCATCGGGCATCCTCCAGCGGTGGGGCGGCCCGGCGGCCGCGCGGCGCAATGATCTTGCCGAACAGCCTCGCACGCGGCACTGCCGAAGAGAAGACCGGGGCGCTCCGCCCCGCGCTGTCGCGGGAGGGTGCGCCCCGGATGTGCCCCTCAACTCCGCCCGGGTGTCGGCCGGTTGCTCGGCCACGGGCGACGTCGACCCGCCGACCGGCGGGTTCGGGTCACTTGCCGAGCGCGGCGACGCCGGCCTGGGCGAACTGCTCGTCCAGGTCGCCGCTGGGCGCGCCCGCGACGCCGATGCCCGCGATCGGGGCGCCCTTGGCTTGGACGGGAGCCCCACCGGCGAGGAACAGCGTGCCGGGGATGTCCTTCAGGGTGGGCGCCTGCTCCAGCCGCTTGACCAGGGCCGAGGTGGGCGCGTTCCACGACACCGAGGTGAACGCCTTCTCCTCGGCCGCCTTGTACGACTGCGGGCCGGCGCCGTCGCCGCGCAGCGTGACGACGGTGTTGCCGTTGCGGTCCACCACGGACACCGACACGTGCTGGTCGGCCTTCTCCGCGGCGTCCAGCGCGGCCTGCGCCGCCTTGGCGGCGGCGTGGACGGTCAGGTGGTCGGTGGCGACCACGTTCTGGGCCTCCGCCTGGGCGGCCGGGGCCGCGCCCGGCTTCTGGGCGTTGGCGTCCGGGGCCGCGACGGCGACGGCACCGACGGCGGTCACACCGATCGCGGCCAGCACTGCCGCGCCGCCGATGATCCGGGCCCGCTTGGACGGCATCTGCATGGGAACTGCTCCTCTTCCTCGACCGCGGGGCCGGCCGGCCCCGCGGTCCGCAGCGATTGCGGTGCTTCCATCCTTGGCGGCGCAGGGCCGGCAGCGGTCCGCGGAGCGGATGGCGTCGCGGAGCATCATGGATGACGTCGGTGTCAACCGATCGGATGACGGGTGGGGGCCGGAAACCGGGCTACGAATCAAGGATGGACGTGAAGCACGTGAGCGGTGGCCGTACCGGAGCGGCGGACGGCGAACCGCGGATGGACCCCGCGGTCGGTCTGGCCGGCCGCGGGATGGAGGCGGTGATCTCGGCCTCCTTCGTCCTGCTGCTGATCGCCGCGATGGCCCGCTTCCTGACCCATCATCCCGGCGCCCCCGGCACCTGGTGGGTGATCGCGCTCACCACGCTGCTGGCGGTGGCGTACGTGGGGAGGCCGGCTGTGGACGGGGCGATCGCACCCCGGTGGCGGCGGGCCTGGCTCGGCGTCTTCGTCCTGGGCTGGGTGGCCCTGGTGCTCCAGGCACCGAGCTTCGCCTGGAGCGCGGTGGCGATCGTCTACACGGCGTTGCAACTGCTTCCGGCGCGGGCCGCGCTCGCGTTGGTCACCGTGCTGACGGTCCTGGTGGTGGTCGCCCAGGTGCGGATCAACGGTCCGGACCCGCTGCTGATCGTCGTGCCGCCCGTGGTCGCCGGCCTGGCCGCGACGGTGTTCACGCACATGCAGCGGCAGGCGGCCCGGCAACGCTCGCTCATCGAGGACCTGGTCCGGACCCGCCGCGTACTGGCCTCCAGCCAGCGGCGGGCCGGCATGCTGGCCGAGCGCGAACGACTGTCGCTGGAGATCCACGACACGCTCGCCCAGGCACTGTCGAGCCAGCGGATGTTGCTCCAGGCCGCCGAGCGGCTCTGGGCGGCTGACCCGGAGGCGGCCCACCGGCACATGACCACCGCCTCGGACATCGCGGAACGCAACCTCGTCGAGGCACGCCGGTTCGTCCACGACCTGGCGCCCGCCGACCTCTCCGGCGGGGGCGGGCTGCCCGAGGCCCTGCGGGCGTTGGCCCGCCGCGAGACCGCCGCCGGGGCGGCCGCCGAGGGCACCGCGGGGGACGCGCGGACGGGCGGTCCGACCGTGCGCTTCCGGATCGACGGCGACCCCGTTCCGCTGCCGCCGGCCGTCGAGGCGGGCCTGTTGCGGGTGGCGCAGGGCGCCGTCGCCAACGTGCGCGAGCACGCGCACGCCAGCGATGCCGTCCTGACCCTCAGCTACCTCGACGAGGACGTGGTCCTCGACATCGCCGACAACGGCTGCGGCTTCACCCCGGGCCAGCAGGGCGCGCAGGGGCCGGCGCCCCATCGGGGCCACGGCCTGCGCGCCATGGAAGTCCGGTTGCGGCAGCTCGACGGCACACTGACCGTCGAGTCCCACCCCGGTGACGGTACGGTCGTGTCCGCGGCCGTACCGCTGCGGGCGAGCGGTCCGGCGGTCGGCCCGGACGAGGAGCGACCCGCATGACCCGCATCCCGCACTCCCCCGACGCAGACGCCGCCGCGCCCGGCCGGCGGGTGCGCCTGGTGCTCTGCGACGACCACGCGGTGGTCCGGGCCGGGCTGCGCGCCCTGTTGTCGGCGGACCCGGGCATCGAGGTCGTCGGGGAGGCGGCCACCGGCGAGGAGGCGCTGGCTATCGCCGCCAAGGAACGTCCGGACGTGGTGCTGATGGACCTCAGCCTCGGCACCGGCATCGACGGGATCGAGGCCACCCGTCGTATCGTCGCCGAGGTGCCGGGCACCCGTGTCCTGGTGCTCACCACGTACGACACCGACGCCGATGTCACCCGTGCCGTCCAGGTCGGTGCGACCGGCTACCTCCTCAAGGCCGAGCGGCCCGAGGAGCTGTTCGCGGCGGTCGCCGCGGCGGCGGAGGGGCGGGCGGTGCTGTCCGCGCCCGCGGCCAACCGTGTGATGGAGCGCGTGCGCAAGCCCCATGCCGCGCTCACCGAGCGCCAGTTGGACATCCTCGGCCAGCTCGCCCGGGGGCTCGGCAACCGCGAGATCGCCCGTACCCTGTTCATCAGCGAGGCGACCGTCAAGACGCACCTGGTGCGGATCTACGCCAAGCTCGGCGTCGACACCCGGGCCGGCGCGGTCGCCGCGGCGAAGGAACAGCGGCTGATCCCCTGACCTGCCCCGGCGCGCGGACGGGAACCGGCGTCGGGCGGCTCAGTCGGTGTCCGTCGCGGCGAGGATCGCCAGGCCCCGCCGGTCCGGTGAGAGGCAGGCGAGGCCGTAGTCGTAGATCTCGTTGTGGAACCACTCCGCGTCGGCCTCGAAGTGGAACCACGTGCTGTGCAGGGCGCGTTGTGCCACCTCGTCCGCGTCGGCGCCCCTGGGTGCTCCCGTCAGGCCGGCCAGCGACTGCCAGGCCGCGAACCGCCCGTAGGCGCCGTGCGCGCCGTCGCTGTACATGCCTCCCATCGACGCGGTGGCGAAGAGCAGGCGCCAGACGGCGTCGAGGGGGCGGAGCGCGATCTCGAAGCGGTCGGTGGGACCGAGCCCGTCCAGACATCCCAGGGGCAGGGTGGGGAGCAGCTCGGGGATGTCCTCGGGGGCGGCGGGTGCGTCCAGGTCGAAGACCCAGGCACCGCCGGCGCCCCAACCACCCGCCGTCACCGCCGCGGTGACCTGTTCGTACCGCTCGCTGGTGGCGGTGTCGCGCAGCGCGGAGCGCACGGTCGTCCGGGGTACCGGCGGGTCCATACGACCCTCACCGGGGATCCCGGTGTCCATGCCGCCGGCGCCGCCGTGCGTCGAACGGCTCGGGAAGTCGGCGTCGGCCTCGAACGCCCGGCGGTCCACCGGCAGCCAGCTCAGCGGGTGATAGCCGGCCCGACGGAGGGGCCAGAACCGCAGCGGCAGGAAGTCGTCGATGTCCACGCCGCGGAGCACCAGTTCGTGGAAGAGGCAGGCACGCAGTTCCGCGGGCCGGTCGAGGGCACGCCCGTCGAAGACCAGCTCGGCGAGGTCCGCGACCCGCTGCCCCTCGGCCAGGAACGAGGCGATGGCGGGCAGCGGGAGGCCGGGGGACGTGGTGGACGTGCGCTGTTCGTTGAGGAGTTCCAGCAGTTGCGCGACGTTGTCCCGGCCGGGGCTGAGCGCGAGCGCCCGCATGATGTGGGCCAGGCTGCGCTCGTAGGACCGAGCCCGCTCCACCGCTGTCGCGTGCCGGTCCGTCAGCACCGAACCCAGTTCCCGCAGGCGGCCGGCCTCTCCCCGGGCCACGGGCCGTTCCGTCTTCTCCCAGACGATCTTCGCGAGGTCGTCGTCCGCCAGGTCCGATGCGTGTTCCACGGTGGGCCACCTTATGCGGCACGGTCCGCACGGCGTGCGGCACCGTGAGATCCGCGCATTCTTTTTCCATACGGTTGACATAATACAGCTGGCTTATAACCCTGGGAGGCACGAGCGGAACGACGGAGGGAAGCGATATGTCCGAAGGGTCGAGGGTGCGCACCACGGAAGGCGCGGTGCAGGGGTTCCGGCAGCACGGGAACGCGGTGTTCCGCGGAATTCCCTACGCCCCACCGCCGGTTGGCGCGCTCCGCTTCGCGGCGCCCGGGCCCGCGCCGCGTTGGGCGGGGACGCGTCGCGCCACGGAGTTCGGCCCGGCGGCGCCGCAGTCCGGGCCGGCTCCGGCAGCTGCGACGGACGGCACGGACTGGCTGACGCTCAACGTCTGCACACCCGATCCGGGAGCGGCGGGCCTGCCGGTGCTGGTGTGGATCCACGGCGGCGCCTTCGTCTCGGGGACCTCCGGCGACCCGATGTACGACCCGGCGGCGCTGGCCGGCGCGGGGCTCGTCGTGGTGAGCATCAACTACCGGGTAGGCGCCGAGGGGTTCGCGCTGTTCGAAGGCGCCCCGGCCAACCGCGGACTCCTCGACCAGATCGCGGCGCTGCACTGGGTGCGGCGGAACGTCGCGGCCTTCGGCGGGGACCCCGACCGCGTCACCGTCGCCGGACAGTCCGCCGGCGCGGGGTCGGTCGCCGCCCTGCTGACGATGACGTCGGCGCGCGGCCTGTTCCGACGCGCCATCGCCCACTCGGTGCCGGGCAACCACTGCACCCCCGCCCTGGCCGCACGGGTCGCCGCCGCCCTCGCGGACCGACTGGGCACGGCGCCCACCGCCACCGCCCTCGCCGACGTCACCCCCGGCGCACTGGCCGAGGCGGTCACGTCCCTCGGTACCGACCTCGCGGACCACCACCCGCACTGGGGCCGGCTCGCCCGGACCGGCGTCGCCGTCTGCCCCGTCATAGACGGGCAGGTCCTCACCGAGACGCCCTGGCCCGCGCTGTCGAGTGGTCGCGCGGACGGGGTCGAACTCCTCGTCGGCCACACCCGCGACGAGTTCCGGCTGTTCAGCGTCATGAGCGGGCGGCTGGGCCGGTTCACCGACCGGGACGCCGACACCGCCCTGGAGCTCTTCGCCCCGGGGCCGGACGGCGCGGACGCCTACCGCGCCGCCCACCCGCGGGCCACCCCGGATACCTTGGTGGAGACGGTGTACTCGGACGCCCTCTTCCGGATGCCGTCCCTGCACCTGGCCGAGGCGAACGTCGCGGCCGGCGGCACCTCGTTCCTCTTCGAGCTGGAACTGGCCGCCCCCGGCCTCGGAGGCGCCCTGGGCGCCTGCCACAGCCTCGACGTCCCCCTGGCCTTCGGCACGCTGGACAGCCCCGTCGGCGGCCAACTCCTCGGCGAGCCGCCCTCCGCGGAGGCGGTCGCGGTGTCGCGGGAACTCCAGCAGGCGTGGATCCGCTTCGCGACCACCGGCGATCCCGGGTGGGCCGCCTACCGTCCCGATCGGCAACTCACCCGCGTCCTGGACGCCCCCTCGGCAACCGTGCGCTATCCCGAACAGTCCTCCCGTCGCATCTGGGACGGCCGCTCCCCCGCCCCCTTCGACCTCGACGAGGCGGGCCTCTCACGGGCGCTGTAACTACTAGTATGTACACTCGCCGCTGACGACACCGCCGGCCGCGTGCCGGCATCGACCCCGCGAGGAGAATCGGCATGCCGTTCGTACGCATCGACGCACTGCGGGCCGACGGCGAGCGGCTCGGCGCGCTCGGCCGGGCCGTGCACGACGCCCTGATCGAGACGATCGGCATCCCGCCGGACGACCACTTCCAGGTCCTGGTCGGCCACGACGGGGTCAACAGCACGCTGCGCCACGGCACTTACTTCGGCGTGCAGCGCGACGACGGCATCGTCTACGTCGCGATCACCCTGCGTGCGGGTCGCACGGACGAGCAGAAGCAGGCGCTCTACCGGCGGATCGCCGAACTGGCGTGGGAGTACGCGGGCACCGAGCCGCGCAACGTGTTCGTCACCCTGACGGAGAACCAGTCGATCGACGGGTCGCTCGGCAACGGGGTGGCTCAGTACGTCGCCTCCCCCGACGGGCCCGAAACGACCTAGCCGGGGTCGCCGCGCCGGCGGTCAGACCGTGCGCTGACGGTTGGTGGTGATGAGGGTGTGGAGGACCGCCTGGGCCGTGGGCAGGCGGTTGGCCGCCTGGTTCCAGACCAGGGACCGGGGGCCGTCGAGGACCGCGGAGGTGATCTCCTCCCCGCGGACGGCGGGAAGGCAGTGCAGGGCCACCGCCTCCCGCGGGGCCCGGGCCAGCAGGGCGTCGTCCACCCGGTAGGCGGCCAGGCGCGCGGCGCGCTCCTCGCGCTCGTGGGGTTTGTCCATGGGCACCCACACCTCGGCGTAGACGGCCTGCGCGGTGCGGACGGCGTCGATCGGCTCGGTGGTCAGCGTGACCGAACCGCCGGTCTGTGCCATCACTTCGCGGGCCTCGGCGAGGACGTGTGCGTCGGTCGCGTACTCGGGCGGGCTGGCGATGGTGAGGTGCATTCCGCTCGCCGCAGCCGCCGCGAGGAAGGAGTTGCAGGTGTTGCTCGTGCCGTCGCCGAGGAACGTCGCGGTCAGTCCTGCCAGGGCACCGAAGCGCTCGCGCAGCGCGAGCAGGTCGGCCAGGGACTGGCACGGGTGGTGGGTGTTGGAGAGGGCGTTGACGACCGGGATCGTCGCGGCGTCGGCCATCTGCTCGACCGTGGCGTGGTCGAAGGTGCGCACCGTGACGGCGTCGAGGAACGACGACAGGACGCACGCGGTGTCGGCGACGGTCTCGCCGTGACCGAGCTGCATCTCGTCGCGGTTCAGGACGATGGCCGACATGCCGAGCCGTTGGGCGGCCGTGGCGAGGGACACCCGGGTCCGGGTGGACGGCTTCTCGAAGAGGCAGCCGATGGCGCCGCCGCGCAGATCGCGCTCCCACCCCAGCGGCTCCTGCTTCATCGCCGCCGCCAGGTCCAGCAGTTCCGTCAGGGTCTCCGGGTCCAGGTCACCGACCCGGAGCAGATCGTCGGGGACCTTGCCGGTCACTTCCGGACGGCTGTCCTCGGACACGGGTATCGGGTGGGGCATCGAGGTCTCCGGCTTCGCTCGCACGGGCGGGACATTGCGCCACCAGCGTGAACGGCGGCGCACCACCAGGCACGCCGGCGCGCCCCGGCCGGGTGAACCGCGGTGGCACGGCCGCGCCGCCGCCCGCACAGGCGGCACACCCGGCCCGCTCCCCCACGGCCCCCACGGCTGTCCTGTTCCCGCTCGCGGAGCCGCCCGCCGGAAGCGAGTGACCCGGGCGGGCGGCGCCCGGCCGTCGCCCGTCGCCGTGCCCGTTCAGCGCCGTGACGCGGCCGGGAGAGGAGGGGCCCCGCGACCACCCCGACGTCAAGGAGCACGTCCATCGTGAACATCGCGCGAGACGAGACGTTCGGGTTCGTGCCCTGCGAACCGTTCGCGGACTACCGGCCCGACCCGAACAGCGCTTTCATGACGCGGGAGTTGTGACCCGGCGCCCGTCGGCCGAGTGCCCCGGGGCGCCCGGCCGACGGTGCGGTCAGCGGTCCTCGTCCGGGCGGCCCCGGGGTGGGGCGGGCTCGGCGGCGAGCCCCAGTTCACGGTCGCCGAGCGGGGCGAAGAAGCGGGCGACGTCGGCGTCGGTCACCTCGGACAGCGCGGCCGGGGACCACCGGGGGTTGCGGTCCTTGTCGATCACCTGGGCCCGGATGCCCTCGACCAGGTCGGGAGCGGTCAGGGCCGCGTAGGAGATCCGGTACTCCTGGTCCAGGACGCGTTCCAGGGAGCCCAGGCGGCGGGCCCGGCGCAGTGCGGCGAGGGTGACCTTGAGGGAGGTCGGCGACCTGCTGTGCAGGGTCTCCGCGGCTTCCTTGGCGGCCTGGTCCTCGTCGGTCGGCAGCCGCCGGAGGATCTCCTCGACGGTGTCGGCGGCGTAGCAGGCGTCGATCCACGGCCGGCGCGCGGCGAGTTCGCCCGGCGGCGCCTCCTGGACGTACCGGCCGACGGCCTCGTGCGCGGGGACATGGGCGAGGTCCGCGATCAGCCGGGGCAGGGACGCGATGGGCACGAAGTGGTCGGCGAGGCCGCACAGCAGGGCGTCGCCGGCGCCGATCTGCCCGCCGGTCAGCGCCAGGTGGGTGCCGAGTTCGCCCGGTGCCAGGCCGAGGAGGTGGGTGCCGCCGACGTCGGGGACGAACCCGATGCCGGTCTCGGGCATGGCGATCCGGGACCGCTCGGTGACGATGCGGACGCGGCCGTGCCCGGACAGGCCCACGCCGCCGCCCATCACGATGCCGTCCATCAGGGCGACGTAGGGCTTGGGGTAGTGCGCGATGCGGGCGTTGAGGCGGTACTCGTCGCGCCAGAAAGCGGCCGAGGCCGCGCCGCCCCCGGCGCGGACGTCGTCGTGGATGGCACGGATGTCGCCGCCGGCGCACAGGCCGCGCTCGCCGGCCCCGGTGAGCACGACGGTCTCCACGGCCGGGTCGGACTCCCACGCCGTGAGCGCCTGATCTATCCGGCGGACCATGGCGTGGGTGAGGGCGTTGAGCGCCCGGGGACGGTTGAGGGTGAGGTAGGCGGCCCGGCCCTCGGTGCGCAGCAGTACGGCGTCGTCGGCGGTCATCGGGAGCCCTCCGTCGTGCCGTGGGCGGTGAGGTTGCGCATGGTGGTGGCGGTTCCTTTCCGGCGGCCGGGCGCGGCGACGCGGTCTCCCGGACGTTCTTCTCGGACCCATCGGCGCTGGCGGAGCCGGGTGTTGGACCGCCGGCTCGTAGCATGGGGCGGTGGCAGTGTTCCGGATCGAACGTACCGCGCCTCTCTCCCCCGACGCCGCCTGGCGACGGCTGACGCACTGGGCGGCCCACTCCGCGCATGTGCCGCTGACCACGATCACCGTGACGACGCCGCCGCCCACCCGGGTGGGGACGACGTTCGTCGCCCGCACCGGCCTCGGTCCGCTCGGGTTCGACGACGTGATGCGCGTCGTGCGGTGGGAGCCGCCCGGTGCGGGCGCCGCGGGGGCGACGGCGGGTCGGTGCCGGATCGAGAAGCGGGGGCGGGCCGTCGCCGGGTGGGCGGAGTTCGAGGTGGAGGCCCGGGCCGGGGGTTGCCGCGTCGTCTGGCGCGGAGAGGTGCGCCCGCGCGGGCTCCCGCGGCCCTTGGGCCCCCTGGCGACCCGGTCGGCGCGTTGGCTGTACGGCCGCATCCTGGACGGGCTGCTCGGCCGGTAGGAGCCGTCGGCCGGAGCACGCCCGCGGGGCGACGGGCCCGGCCTCGCGGGCCGCCCCGCGCCTCACAGCGCGGTCAGGAACTCCCGTACCGCCGCGGCGAATCCGGCCGGATCGTCGTCGTGCAGCCAGTGGCCGCACCCGGGGAACTCCCGCAGGGTGGTGGCCGGTCGCCGCTCCGCCATCTCCCGGGCCATCGCGGTCGGCAGGACGAAGCTGTCCAGTCCGTGCAACAGCAGCGCCGGGCAGGTGGTGGCGAGCCAGTCGGGCCACCAGTCGCCGATCAGCGCCTCCTGGGACCGCACCATGTCCGCGTGGTCGAAGAGGAATCCCCAGCCGTCGGGGCGTTCGACGGCGCTCTCCAGGAAGTAGCTCGCGTCCGGGATGCCGTGCGCCTCGACCTGGCGGCGCAGGGCGCCCAGGGTCGGCGCGCGGCGCGGCCAGTCCCGGACGTCCAGGACCGGATGGGCCACCGCGGGCCGACGGTTGAGGGCGCCGCCCTCCTCGACGACCAGCGCCCGGACCAGCTCGGGGTGGTGCGCCGCCAACCGGAAGGCCACCACGCCGCCCATCGAGTGGCCGAGCACCGGCAGCGGCCCCAGCCCCAGTGCCCGCACGAACGCTGCGGCATCGGCGACGTAGGCGTCGGGCGAGACGTCGTCGGCGCGTGCGCTGTGGCCGTGGCCACGCTGTTCCAGGGCGATCACCCGGAACTCCGGTGCCAGCGCGGCGGTCAGGTCGGCGAACGCCCGGGCCCGCCCGAAGTGCCCGTGCAGGGCCAGCACCGGCGTTCCCGGCCCGCCGGGGTCCGCGTAGGACAGTCGCAGGCCCCGCACGGTCGTGGTCTCCAGGGTCGTGATCCCGGTGGTCAAGGTCATCTGCGTGTCTCCTGTGGGGTTCTGAGTGAGTGTCGATCATCGCGGCGACCGCCGCGCCCGTCGCCCGGCCCGGCGTGGACGGCCCCGGAAATCCAGTTGCCACCGTCCGTACTGTCTCTTGTGTGACGGATATCGACGGCTTGCTCGCGGCCTACGACGAGCAGATGCGGGGAGTGCCGCCCACCCCTCCCATCGGAGTCACCTATGAGCAGGACGGCCCGCTGCTGCGGGTCGTCGGCCAGTTCCGCGGCTTCGTCAGCGCGCCACGGGACCTGGGCGTGGGCGGTGCCGAACTGGACCGGCTGATCGCCCGCCAGCGCGACTGTTTCGCGGCCCGCGGCGAGGCGGTGGAGTGGAAGACCCGCGGGCACGACCTGCCCGCCGACCTCACCGACCGGCTGCGCGCGGCGGGCTTCGTCCCCGAGGAGCGGGAGACCGTCCTCGTCGGCCGGGCCGAGGAGATGGCCGCGGCCCCGGTCCTCCCGGCCGGCGTGGCTCTGCGCCGGGTGACCGCGGACGCCGACATGCACCGCATCGCCGCCATGGAGACGGCCGTCTGGGACCAGGACTGGGGCTGGCTGGCCGACGACCTGATCAGCCGGGTCGCGGCGGCCCCGGACGAGATCACCGTCCTGGTGGCGGAGGCCGGCGGCGAGGTGGTCTGCGCGGCGTGGTCGGTGTTCCGTGCGGGCACCGACTTCGCCGGCCTGTGGGGCGGTTCGACGCTGCCAAAGTGGCGCGGCCGGGGCATCTACCGTGCGCTGGTCGCCACCCGCGCCCAACTCGCCGTCGCCCGCGGCGTGCGGTACCTCCAGGTCGACGCCTCCGACGACAGCGCGCCGATCCTGCGCCGGCTGGGCTTCCACGCGGTGACCACCACCACGCCCTACGTCTGGACGCCGCCCCGGTCCTGAGATGCGGTGGGGCGGCCCTGGAAGGCGGTGCGGTAGGACTGCGGGGTGGTCCCGACCACCCTGCGGAACCGTTCGCGGAAGGCGGTGGGCGAGCCGAACCCGGCCTGGTGGGCGATGCGTTCGACGGGGTGGTCGGTGTTCTCCAGGAGGTACTGGGCCCGGCGCGCCCGGGCCCGGAGCACCCACTGCAACGGGGTGCTGCCGGTCTGCTCGCGGAAGCGGCGACTGAAGGTCCGCTCGCTCATACCGGCGCGGTTCGCCATCGCCTTGAGGGTGATCTCGCGGGCGAGGTGGTCCTCGATCCAGTCGAGGACCGGCTGGAGCGTGGAGCCCTGCGGCACCGGCGGATGCTCGTGGACGATGAACTGCGCCTGGCCGCCCTCCCGTTCCAACGGCATGACGGACATCCGCGCGGCGTCGGCGGCGACCGCCGAGCCGAGGTCGCGCCGGATCATGTGCAGGCACAGGTCCATGCTCGCGGCGGCGCCGGCCGAGGTGAGCAGCTGGCCGTTGTCGACGTAGAGCACATCGGGTTGGACGTCGACGAGCGGGTAGCGGCGGGCGAGTTCGGCCGCCGCGGCCCAGTGCGTGGTGGCGCGCAGACCGTCCAGCAGGCCCGCTTCGGCCAGCACGAAGGCCCCCGCGCACACCGAGGCGATCCGCGTCCCGGCCGCCGCCGCGGCGCGCAGTGCCCGCAGTGCCTCCGGGTGCGGCGCGGGGGCCTGCTCCGAGCAGCCGGGCACGATGACGGTGTCGGCCTCCGCCAGAGCTTCCAGTCCCCACTCGACGTGCAGGGCGAAGCCCTCGGTCCGCACCTGCGGCGAGGGCGCGCAGACCCGCGTCCGGTAGGGGCGGCGTCCGTCGGGCAGCCGGGTGCGGCCGAAGATCTCCAGGGGTGCCGCCATGTCGAACGGCACCACGTGGTCGAGGACGAGAATGGCCACCGTATGCATGGCCACACCATAGAGGGATTCCCGCCATCGATCAGAGTCCCTGGTCACAGGCCATTTCGGCCGCGCAGGTGCGTGTCGTCGGGTTGGCGAGAACCCGTGGAAAGTTGTCATTCCAGCCGCTGTGCGGGCCTCGCCGGCCTTCCTACCGTGGGTCGGGCACTGGTGATCACGACACGAGAAGAGGTACCGCATGCTCGCCCAGTTCGTCCTGTTCGACGGGTTCGACCCGTTGGATGTCGTCGCGCCCTACGAGGTGCTGCACTGCGCCGGTGAACTCACCGCGGGCGCCGTCCGCACCGAGCTGGTCAGCGCCGAGGGGCCGCGGGAGGTCCCCAGCGGATTGGCGGGCGTGTCCCTGCGGGCCGCCGCCGCGCTCGACCCGGAGCGCGCCGACCTCGTGGTCCTGCCCGGCGCGGTGGGCGACCTGCGCGACCCGGCGGGGCTGAGCGAGGAGGAGCGGGCGCGGACCATTGCGGCCCGCCTGCGCCGCACCCTCGACACCGATCTGCCGCGCCTGGTCGGCGCGGCGCTGGCCCGGCCGGACACGCTGGTCGCGACGGTCTGCGGCGGCTCGCTGATCCTGGCCATGGCGGGGCTCACCACGGGGCGTCCGGTCAACACCCACCACATGGGCCGGGAGGTGCTGGCCTCTACCGGCACCGAGCACATCGATGCCCGGGTCGTGGACGACGGCGACCTCGTCACCAGCGGCGGCGTCACCTCCGGTCTCGACCTGGCGCTCCATCTCGTCGAGCGGGAGATCGGCCCCCGGGTGGCACACGCCGTCGAGCGGATCTTCGCCCACGAGCGGCGCGGCACCGTCTGGTCGGCCACCGGTGCCGTCCCGACGCTCGCCCTGTGACGGCGGCGCCCGATGACCAAGATCCTGCTCTCGCTGCACGTCCTGGCCGCCCTCGTCGCGATCGGCCCGGTCACCGTCGCCGCCAGCATGTTCCCACCCGCCGTCCGCCGCGCCGGGGCGGGCGGCCACGGGAGCGCCGGCCGGCCGGAGGCGGTGGGCACCGTGCGGTTGCTGCACCGCATCTGCCGGTTGTACGCCGTGGTCGGCACGGCCGTGCCGGTGTTCGGCTTCGCCACCGCCTCCGCCATGGGAGTCCTCGGTGACGGCTGGCTGCTCACGTCCATCGCCCTGACCGCGGTCGCCACCGGCGTCCTGGTCGTGCTGGTGCTGCCGCGGCAGGACGCGCTGCTGACCGCCCTCGACGGTGCGGAACCGGTGGCCACGGACCGGGCCGCCACATCGCGGCTGGCCATGTTCACCGGCCTGTTCAACCTTCTCTGGGCGACGGTGACCGTCCTCATGATCGTCCGCCCCGGTTCGTCCACAGGAGCATGACGTGCCCGTTCCGCCGCCTCCCCGCCGCCCGCTGCGCACCGCCGCCACGGTCGAACTGATCTCCCTGTGCGTCCTCCTGACCAACCTCGCGACGGCCCATCTGCCGGCCGTCTCCTCGCTCGCCGGCCCGCTCCACGGCTGCGCCTACCTCTTCACCGTCGGAGCCGTCGCCTGCGACCCGCAGCGCACCGCCCGGTCGCTGGTCCTCGCCTGTCTCCCCGGCATCGGCGGGCTGCTCGCCCTGCGCAGGCTCACGCAATCCGCACCGGTCGCCGCCGCGTCCTGACCTTCGGCACGCCTCGCGCGGTCCCGGCCGGGGCGGGCAGCCCCTGTCCCGTCATCGGTGCCGGGACGGGGGTGCCCAGGGCCCCGCCCCCGGAGCAGACAGCGGAAGCTGCCACACTGTGCGGTGCCACAGCTGCCATCCGCTCCGCGCGGGGACGGCTGAGGGCGGCGCGGCACGGCGAACGACGCCGTCGGCGAGCACAGAGATCTGCCTGGTGAAAGGGTGCGCATGGTGGCCTCCGCAGAGAAGAACGACAACGGCAGCGACACGACGAGAAAGGGCTCCCGCGGCAACTGGCGCAACTACGCGGTGACGATCGTCGGCCTGGCCGTGATCTGCGGAGCGGCGACCGTGGTCGGCCAGTACTCCCGCGCCGGCGAGGCGACGACGGTCGAGCCGCCCTCCGGCGCCGTGGGC
This sequence comes from Streptomyces yunnanensis, assembly GCF_029011865.1. NCBI lineage: Bacteria > Bacillati > Actinomycetota > Actinomycetes > Kitasatosporales > Streptomycetaceae > Streptomyces > Streptomyces yunnanensis. Next base: position 9,188,526 of record NZ_CP095749.1, on the reverse strand, counting down.
ACGTCCGACGCCACAAAGCTGGACCTGCCGGTCAAGCCGACCGTCCCGGTCACGCTGACGGTGTACGAGGACCCGCGGAGCCCGGAGTCGCGCGCCTTCGCCCAGCAGTACGCCAGCACGTTCTCGCAGCTCCTCGCGTCCGGCCAGGTCGAGATCAACTACCGGCTGGTCACCGGGAGCGACCGGCAGTACGGCGGGACCGGCGCGCAGGAGGCCGCCGAGGCCGCCGCCTGCGCCCAGGACCAGGGCCGCTTCCCCCAGTTCATGGACCAGCTGTGGCAGCACCAGCCGGACCCCAAGACCGATGGCCTGAAGGACCGCAAGCTCCTCAAGCAGATCGCGAAGAAGGCCGGGAAGATCGAGCACGACACCTTCGACCTGTGCCTGGACCGCAACCAGCGCCAGGGATGGGTGAAGAAGTCCCAGGAGACCTACGCCGCCTCGGGGCTGGGGCCGGTCCCGGTCGTGCAGCTCAACGGGCACACCCTCGCCGACCCGGCGACCCAGCTGACGCCGAAGAAGCTCACCGCCCTGGTGACCAAGGAGGCACGTCAGGTGGCGGCCGCGGCGCCGGCCTCGCCCGCGCCCTCCGCCACGCCCACGCCGTGAGGTGAGGGACAGGGAATCCCGGGCCCCGGCCGCCGATGCGGTCCGGGGCCCGTCCCGTTCACACCAGGGGATTACGGGCTGATCGCGACAATTCCGGATCAGTCAGGAAAGGGCCACCAAGTCCCGGTATTCCTCACTCCACAGGTCCTCGTCCGCGTCCGGCAGGAGCAGCACGCGGTCGGGGCGCAGGGCGTCGATGGCGCCCGCGTCATGGGTCACCATCACGATCGCGCCGGGGTAGCAGCCGACCGCGGCCAGCACCTCGTCGCGCGAGGCGGGGTCGAGGTTGTTGGTCGGCTCGTCCAGGAGCAGCACATTGGCCCCGGAGTGGACCAGGCCGGCCAGCGCCAGCCGGGTCTTCTCGCCGCCGGAGAGGACCCCGACCGGTTTGTCGGCGTCGTCCCCGGTGAACAGGAACGCCCCCAGCACGCGCCGGACGTCGTCGTCCGTGAGGTGCGGAGCGGCGGCGGAGAGGTTCTCCCGGACCGTGCGGGCGCCGTCGAGGGTGTCGTGCTCCTGGGCGAAGTAGCCGATCCGCAGTCCCCGACCGTGCACCACCCGACCGGCATCCGGGGCCACCGCGCCGGCGAGGATCCGCAGCAGGGTGGTCTTGCCGGCGCCGTTCAGGCCCAGGATCACCAGGCGGGCGCCCCGGTCCACGGCGAGGTCCACTCCGGTCAGGACCTGGTGGTCGGCGTAGGACTTGGCGAGGCTGATCGCGCCGAGCGGCATCCGGCCGCAGGGCTGCGGTTCGGGCAGCCGGATCCTGGCGACCTTCTCGGTCCGGTGGGCCGGTTCCAGCTCGGCGAGCATGCGGTCGGCCCGGCGGGCCATGCTCCTGGCCATCACGGCGGTCGCCGAACGGGCCTTCATCTTCTCGGCCTGGGTGTGTAGGGCCGCGGCCTTGCGCTCCGCGTTGGCCCGTTCGCGCGTCCGGCGTCGGGCGTCCGCCGCGCGCTGGGCGAGGTACGCGGCCCAGCCGGTGTTGTGGAGGTCGATCGTGGCGCGGGTGGCATCGAGGTGGACGACGCGGTTGACGACGTCCGCGAGCAGGCCGGTGTCGTGGCTGATCACCACCAGGCCGCCCTGGTGAGCGGCGAGGAAGGCGCGGAGCCAGGTGAGGGAGTCGGCGTCGAGGTGGTTGGTGGGCTCGTCCAGCAGCAGCGTGCCGTCGTGTCCGGCGAACAGGATGCGGGCCAGCTCGACGCGGCGCCGCTGGCCGCCGGACAGTGCGCCGACGGGGCCGGTCAGCACCCGCTCGGGCAGGCCCAGCCCCGCGGCCACCCGGGCCGCCTCGGCCTCCGCGCCGTATCCGCCGCCGGCCTGGAAGGCCGCCTCCGCGCGGGCGTAGGCGGCCATCGCCCGCTCCAGCCCGCGGGGGTCGTCGGCGTCGGCCATTGCGGACTCGGCCGCGCGCAGGCGGCGCAGGGCGGTGTCCAGCCCGCGGGCGGCGAGGATCCGGTCCAGGACCGTCCCGGCCGGGTCGGCGGCGCGGGAGTCCTGGGCGAGGTGGCCGACCGGGCCGGTGTGGGTGATGGTCCCGGCGGCGGGCTCGGCCCGTCCCGCGAGCGCGGTCAGCAGAGTGGTCTTGCCCGCGCCGTTGCGGCCGACCAGGCCGATCCGGTCGCCGGGCGAGACGGTGAAGGAAACGTCGGACAGCAGCAGGCGGGCGCCGGCACGCAGCTCGACATCGCGAACGGTGATCATGGGGTAACGCTCCGAAAAAGCACGAGGACACACTTCTGGCGTGGAAGCGGTTCCTCGGCTAGGAAATTCGGGGCGTGGACATGCCGTCACCGTAGCGGTCGGCGCGCGGCCGGCGCATCCGCTTTTCTCCGGCGGGGTCTCCGGTCAGCCCGCCAGGGTGCCCAGGAGCTCCCAGGTGCGACGCCGGTCGGCGTCGCCGGCGACCTCGGTCCCCACGAACACCACCTCCGTCGCCCCGGCGTCCCGGTAGCGCTGCACCTCGGCGGCGACCGCCTTCTCGTCGCCGATCACCGCGACGTCGACGGCCCGCCGGCCGCCGGACAGCTCGATGGACCGGGCGTAGGAGGGGACCTGCTCGTAGAACCTCAGGTTCTCGGCGACCTTGGCCCGGACCGCTTCGACGTCGTCGGTGACCACGCCGTTGACGAGGGCGACGATCCGGGGCGCGGGGCGCCCGGCGGCCTCGGCGGCGGCGGTGACGGCCGGGACGATGTGTTCGGCGAGGGCACGGGGGCCGGCGAGGTACGGCAGGATGCCGTCCGCCAGCTCGCCGCTGACCCGCAGCGCCTGCGGGCCCATCGCGGCGACGAGCAGCGGGACGCCGGACTCCGCGCCCGGCACCCGGGCGGGGACCGGCGTGGTCGCGGTGAGGAGTTCGCCGTGGAAGTCGGCGCTGCCGGTCTCGGTCAACTGCCGCAGTGCGGTGAGGAATTCCCGCAGGTGGGCGATGGGCCGTTCGAAGGGGATACCGAAGCCGCCCTCGGTCAGGAGCTTGGTACCGAGGGCGAGTCCGAGGTGGTAGCGGCCGTGCGTGGCCGCCTGCGCGGTCTGCGCCTGGCTGGAGACGACCAGCGGGTGCCGGCCGAAGACGGGGATGGCGGAGGTCCCGACGTGCAGTCCGGGCACCTCGCGGCCGGCGATCGCGGCGAGCTGGGGCGAGTCCGCACCAAAGGTCTGGCCGAACCAGACGGACCGCAGCCCTGCGGCGGCGGCCTCCCTGGCGAGCTGCACGCTCGCGTCGATCTGGTTGGTGGGGTCGATCGGATTGAGGGCAACTCCAACGGTCATGTCGGTTGGAAACAGCTCAGGTTGGCGTCTGATTCCCGGATATGTGTCACGGGTTTGTGGCGGACGTGTGTCGCACGGAGCGGGAGACGCGCGCGAGGGCCGCCGCACTGCCGCCGCCCCGCGCCTGCGGCAGCCGGAACACTCACGCGTCACGACTAGGACAGAACCTGACCTACTTCGTCCCTAACGTGGTCCTCATCGGCGGAACGAGAACACCGAAAGGCGGAGACCATGACCGACACCGAGGCGTCCACCCGCGACCTGCCCGAGGCCCCGGCCGTCACCGGCGAGCGCGCCGAATGGCTTGAGACGCTGGCCAAGCACCGGCACTTCCTGCGCTTCCCGACCCGTGACCTCACCGACGAGGAGGTCGGGCGGCGCAGCACCGCCAGCGCGTTGTGCCTGGGCGGCCTGATCAAGCACGTCACCGCCGTCGAGCGGCACTGGGTGGACTTCATCCTGCACGGTCCGTCGGCGATGCCGGACTTCACGGCGATGACCGAGGACGACTGGGCCCGCCGGGCGGACCAGTTCCGGATGCTGCCGGGCGAGACGCTGGCCGGTGTGCTGGCCGCATACGAGGAAGTGGCCCGCCGGACCGACGACGTGGTCGTCACCCTGCCCGACCTGAACAGTGCCTGGCCGCTGCCGAAGGCCCCCTGGTTCGAGCCCGGCGCGCAGTGGTCGGCCCGGCGGGTGCTGATGCACATCGTCGCCGAGACCGCGCAGCACGCCGGCCACGCCGACATCATCCGGGAGTCCCTGGACGGCGCCAAGAGCATGGGATAGGCGTCGTCGCATGCGGGAGGGCGTCCGCCGGCAGGCCATCGAGCCCACCGGCGGACGCCCTCATGCGCGGAGCGTGCTCACAGGCTGCGACCCAGGCGGTCCGCCACCGCCTTCACGAAGCGTGCGGGGTCGGCCGGCCGGCCGCCCTCAGCCAAGACGGCCAAGGAGTAGAGCAGTTCGGCGGTCTCGGTGAGCTCGGAGCGGTCCTCGCGCTCCCCGTGCGCCTGGTTCAGGCCCTTCACCAGTTGGTGGGCGGGGTTGAGTTCGAGGATCCGCTTGGTGCGCGGCACCTCCTGCCCCATGGCCCGGTACATGTTCTCCAGCGCCGGCGTCAGGTCGTCCGCGTCCGCGACGATGCAGGCCGGCGACACCGTCAAACGCGACGACAGCCGCACCTCCTTGACGTCCTCGGCCAACTGCTCGGTCATCCAGCCGAGCAGGCCCGCGAACTCCTCGGCCTGCTTCTCCCGCTCGCCCTCGGACTTCTCGTCCCCCTGCGCACCGAGGTCGATCTCCCCCTTGGCGATCGACTGCAGCCGCTTGCCCTGGAACTCGCCCACCACGTCGACCCACACCTCGTCGACGGGGTCCGTGAGCAGCAGCACCTCGATGCCCCGCTCCCGGAACGCCTCCACGTGCGGGGAGTTGTCGATGCTCTGCCGGGACTCGCCGGTGATGTAGTAGACGGCCTCCTGCTCGTCCGGCATCCGCTGTGCGTACTGCTCCAGCGTGACCTGCTCGTCCTCGCCGTGCGTGGTCGCGAACGACGACACCGCGAGCAGCGCGTCACGGTTGTCGGAGTCGGTGACCAGCCCTTCCTTGAGCACCGCGCCGAACTCCCGCCAGAACGTGCCGTAGCGCTCGGCGTCGTCGGCCTTCATGCTCTTGACCGACGCCAGCACCTTCTTCGTCAGCCGCCGCTGCATCATCAGGATGTGCCGGTCCTGCTGCAGGATCTCGCGGGAGACGTTGAGCGAGAGGTCCTGGGCGTCGACCACGCCCTTGACGAAGCGGAGGTACGGCGGCAGCAGCGCCTCGCAGTCGTCCATGATGAACACGCGCTTGACGTACAGCTGGAGCCCGCGCTGGAAGTTCTGCGTGAACAGGTCGTGCGGGGCGTGCGACGGGACGAACAGCAGGGCCTGGTACTCGAACGTCCCCTCTGCCTGCAGCTGGACGGTCTCCAGCGGGTCGCGCCAGTCGTGGCTGATGTGCTTGTACAGCTCGTGGTACTCGTCCTCGGACACCTCGTCGCGCGACCGCGCCCACAGCGCCTTCATCGAGTTCAGCGTCTCGGGCTCGGCCGGCGCGTCCCCCTCGCCCGCGTCCCCCTCGCCCGCGGCCTCCCCGACCAGCTTCACCGGCCAGGTGATGAAGTCCGAGTACCGCTTGACGATCTCCTTGATCTTCCACACCGAGGTGTAGTCGTGCAGCTGGTTGTCGGAGTCGGCCGGCTTGAGGTGCAGCGTCACCGAGGTGCCCTGCGGCGCGTCGTCGACCTCCTGCAGGGTGTACGTGCCCTCGCCGCGGGACGACCAACGGGTGCCCTTCGTCTCGCCCGCACGCCGCGTCACCAGGGTGACCTCGTCCGCCACCATGAAGCCGGAGTAGAAGCCGACGCCGAACTGGCCGATCAGCCCCTCGGCGCCGGCCGCGTCCTTCGCCTCGCGCAGCTCGCGGAGGAATTCGGCCGTGCCCGAGTTGGCGATGGTGCCGATAAGCTGGCCCACCTCGTCGTACGACATCCCGATGCCGTTGTCGCGCACCGTGAGGGTGCGGGCCTCCCTGTCGATCTCAAGCTCGATGTGCAGGTCGGAGACGTCGGCGTCGAGTGCGTCGTCGCGCAGCGCGGCCAGCCGCAGCTTGTCCAGCGCGTCGGAGGCGTTGGAGACGAGCTCGCGGAGAAAGACGTCCTTGTTCGAGTAGATCGAGTGGATCATCAGCTGGAGCAACTGACGGGCCTCTACCTGAAACTCAAACGTTTCGGTCGGCATGTTCGCGATTACCTCACTTGGTCATAGATCGCCGGTCTGATGCGGTCACTGTAATAAGTGCGTCCGCCTGCTGGTCACCGGATGCCCGGGATGGGCACCGATGACCGTTTCCGGGCCGGGCCCGTGCACGGGCGTCACGAGTCGGCGGCAACTGGTCCGCGTCCGGTAACGAAAGGATCATGTACCCACGCACGCTGTCTACGATGCGGGCATGTTGGCCTATGCCCCCGCGATGTTGTTCTTCCTCTTCTTCTGCCTCGGCGTGCGCCGCGACCGCCGGCGGTTCGGCAACGCCGTCCATCTGGGACTGGCCGTGGTCTTCGGGCTGTTGGCGGTCGTCGGCACCCTCGGCCGGTCGCACCCCCTGTGGGGACTGGTCGCCGGCGTGGCCCTGTTCGTACTGCCGGCGCTCGGGACGGTGGTCCTCGCCGGCTTCCTGATCGCCAACGGCGTGACGATGGTGCGCAAAGAGGGCCGCCGCCCGGCCAATCTGCTGTCGCTGCTCGCCGGGCTCGGGATTCTCGGCGTGATCGCGCTGCTGATCGCCGCGGTGGTCCGGCAGACGGCCGGCCTGTTGGTGATCGCTGCGACCACCGTCGGGCTGGTCGGCTATGTGGCGTTCCTCTTCCTCTGCTTCGTGGGATACGCCTTCCTCTACGGGCGGTTGCCGGTGCGGCGGCAGGCCGACTACGTGGTGGTGCTCGGCTCCGGGCTGATCGGCGGGTCGAAGGTGCCGCCGCTGTTGGCGAGCCGGCTGGAGCGGGGGCGCGCGGTGTACGAGCGGCTGGTGGCCCGCGGGTCCGCGCCGCTGCTGCTGACCTCCGGCGGCCAGGGGCCGGACGAGAAGCTTCCGGAGTCGCACGCGATGGCCGACTACCTCGTCGAGCGGGGATTCCCCGCGGACCGGATCGTGCGCGAGGACCGTTCGCGGACCACGGAGGAGAACCTGCGGTTCAGCCGGGCGCTCATGGCGGAGGCGAACCCGGACTACCGGTGCGTGGTGGTCACCAACAACTACCACGCGTTCCGGGCCGCGTTGATGGCCCGGAAGGCCGGCGTCAACGGCCAGGTCGTCGGCTCCCCCACCGCCGCGTACTTCTGGCCGAGCGCGACGATCCGCGAGTTCGCCGCGGTGTTCCTGGCCCACAAGGTGGTCAACCTCGGTGTCTGCCTGCTGCTCGTCCTCGGCGGTGCGCTGATCTGGTGGGTGCGCTGATGTGGTGGGTGCGCTGAGCGGTCGCGTTCCGCCGCGCACCGGTGTGATGCGCCACCTCCGCGCGCACGCGCCGACATCCGGACACAGCACACCTGCCGACAACAAGCCACAGCAGTCCTCAAATGAGGTAAACCGCAGCCGTGCGGCGCACCGTGCTCTAGCGTTCAGCTCCATCACGGAGGCGGTCGCGTACCGGGGGGCCGACCGCGCCGGACATGCGGGACGACCGAGTGGGGGGCCATGGGGTTGTTCGAAGCTGCCGCGTCACGGGGGACCGTGCCTCCCGCCGGACCGGCGGATCCGCCGTGCGGGCCGGAGGCGCACGTGCCGCCGGGAGCCGTCCGCACCGCCGGGGGCGGCCGATGAGGATCACCCATGTCGTCACGCTGGTCAGCCGGGACGGCGCCTACGGCGGTCCGGTGAGCGTGGCCACCGGTCAGCTCGGCGAACTGGCCGCGCGGGGTCACGAGGTCGAGCTGGTCGCGCTGTGGCGGGGCGCGGGACCGCCGCCGGACACCGTGGACGGAGTGCCGCTGCGCGCCCGGCCCGCCCGCACCCTCGTACCGGGGCAGGGCCTCCTCGGCCTGTTCCACCCCGGTCTGCTGCCGCTGCTGTGGCGGCGGGTCGGCCGCGCCGAGGTGCTCCAGCTGCACGCCGGGCGCGGTCTGGTGTCGCTGGCGGCGCTCTCGGTGGCCGTGGCCCGCCACCGGCCGTTCCTGGCGCAGACGCACGGCATGGTGCAGCCCCGTCGAACGGTCCTGGCCAGGCTCTTCGACCGGCTCTACGTCCCCCTGCTGCGGCGGGCGGCCGCGGTGCTGGTGCTGACCGACGAGGAGGAGGCCGGGCTGCGGGAGGTGCTCGGACCGGGCGGACCGCGCCTGGTGCGGCTGCCGAACGGCGTGCGGATCCCGGAGCCCGGCGGTGCCGAGCGGAGCCCTGCCGAGGTGCTGTTCCTGGCACGTCTCCAGGCCCGCAAGCGGCCGGAGGCGTTCGTGCGGATGGCGGCGCTGGTGCACGCCAAGCATCCGGAGGTGTCGTTCGCCGTCTACGGCGCGGACGAGGGGCGGTTGGCCGCGGTCGGGCAGGTGGTGGCCGAGCAGGGGCTGGGCGGGGTGGTGGCGTACGGCGGCGCGCTGGATCACGACGCGGCGGTGCGGCGCCTGGCACGGGCCACCGTGTACGTGCTGCCCGGCGTCGACGAGCCGTTCCCGATGAGCGTGTTGGAGTCGCTGGCCGTGGGCACCCCGGTGGTCTGCACGGAGGGCTGCGGGATCGCCGCCGCGCTGCGCCGGCACGGGGCGGCCGAGGTGACCGACGGGTCGCCGGAACAGCTGGCCGAGGCGGTGCTACGGCTCCTGGACGACGGGGCACTGCGGGAGCACCGGGCGGCGGCCGGACGGACCGCGATCGCCGCGGAGTTCTCCCTGGCGGCGGTGGCCGACCGACTGGAGGAGTGGTACGGCTTCCTGGGCGGGGGCGCATGATGGGGGCGGGCGAGGCGGTGCGGTGCGGTGCGGTTCACCGACTGCGCGGGGCCGTGACCGGTATCCGGCTCAGCCGAGCTGGTCGATCAGCCGGTGCAGGAAGTCGGCGGTCTCCTGTGGCGTGTTGGCCTCGGTGCACAGCCGGTCCATCACGGCCGTGTACTGGTCGACCGACTCCTGCTTGTCGAGGTACAGAGCGCTGGTCAGCTGCTCCAGATAGACCTTGTCGGGCAGTTCCGGTTCGGCGAACCGCAGGATGCTGAACGGCGCGCCGGCCGCCGCGTTGGCCCCCACGCTGAAGGGCGCGATCTGCAGCGTGACGTTCGGCATCTGCACGGCCTTGAGCAGGTGCTGGAGCTGGGCGACCATCACCTCGGTGCCGCCGAACGGCCGGCGCAGCACGGCCTCGTCCACCACCGCCCACAGCCGCGGGGCATCGGTCCTGGTCAGCAGCTTCTGGCGCTCCATCCGCAGCGCGACCAGGCGGTCCACCTTCTCCTGCGGGGCGTTGGGGTAGCCGATACGGGTGACGGCCTGGGCGTACTCCTCGGTCTGGAGCAGGCCGGGCAGGAACTGCACCTGGTAGGTGCGGATCAGCGCGGCGGCCTCCTCCAGGCCGAGGTGGAGTTCGAACCAGTCCTCCAGGACGTCGCTGTACTCGTGCCACCAGCCGGCGGAGTTGGCCTGGTCCGCGAGCTCGAAGTAGTCGTCCCGGCGCTCCGGGGCGAGCACGTGGTACAGCGTCAGCAGATCGACCAAGTCCTGTCTCTTGAAGCCGACTTGTCCTCTTTCGAGTCGGGTGATCTTGGCGTGAGAACCACGGATCGCCTTGCCCGCGTCCTCCCGCGAGATGCCGGCACCCGTGCGCAGCCTCCGGAGCTGGGCCCCCAGCACGATCCGCGCGGCGGTGGGCCCCACCTGCGGCTCCTTCAGGTAACGCGCTATCGACAGCTCGCCGTCCGGCCGCATCATGGCGGTCATCCCAACTCCCGTGAGCGACAGTGTTGATACCTCAAGTGTCGCATTTACCGGCCGTCAGGTACAGAAATGCGCCATCGGCTCGTCGCCGGGGCGGGCCCGCCGCGCGGTGGGCCCGCCCCGCATCCGCCCGGTTCGGCTCGGATCAGCTCAGCAGTCCGTCGAAGTCGCCGTCCTTGGCGCCGCCGACGAACGCGGCCAGCTCCGCGTGGGTGTAGATCAGCGCCGGCCCGTGCGGATCACGGGAGTTGCGGACGGCGAAGCCGCCGTCGGCGAGCCGGGCGACCTCGACGCAGTCGCCCCCGGGCGCGCTGCGCCGGCTCTTCCTCCAGACCGCACCCTCGATCAGGTCCGCGGCCACGCCGTTGTCGAACTGCTGCATCACGCCACTCCCTTGCTCCGTGCTCAGGTGTCTGACCAGGCACCATGTGCAGCCGCACGTGCCGCTGCACTTACTGATGCAATGACGTTCGACTCGAATGTAATTGCAGATGCACTTGCAGCGCCAGTGACCGCCGGGGATAGTGGTTCTGGATCACCCGTCCGCGACGAAGGTCCGAGAGGCGCCACGAAGTTCGTGATGACAACTCACCCGGCAGGCACGACGGCCGACTTCTTCCCCACCCGGCCCCTCGGCCACCTGCTCGCCCAGGCGTCGCGCGAGATCCCGCTCGACGCGCACGCCGTCCGCGCCTCCGGCCTGGTCGCCCGCGCCCTGACGGCGGACGGCCGGGCGGCCTCCGAGGCCCGTCGGTTCACCGGGGCCACGCTGAGCGGATGGAACCTCAAGCCCCTCGTCGACAACGCCGTACTGGTCGTCACGGAGCTGCTCTCCGACGCCCTGCGCCACGGGCTCGCCCAGTCCCCCAGGCAGTCCCGGGGCGCCACCCCGCGCCCGCCGTGGATGGGGCTGCTGCGCTGTCGGGACCTCGTCCCGTGCACGGTCTGCGACCACAGTACGGACGTACCGGTGCTGCGGGAGTCCGATCACCTCGCCCAGAGCGGGCGCGGGCTGCACATCATCGACTGCCTCAGCTCCTCGTGGGGTTGGACCACCCTTACCGCGGCCGGCAAGGCCGTCTGGGCGGCGCTGCCGGCCGCGGAGTGACGCCCCGACGGCGGCGCCGGGGCGGCGGGTCAGCCCTTGCGGCCGACCCCTGCGTAGAGCGGGATGTCCGCGTCGGACCAGGCGTCGGCGCCCAGTTCCACGGCGTCGGGGCGCCAGCGGTGGACCACGGTCAGACCCGGGTCCACGAGGTCCAGGCCGTCGAAGAAGCGCAGCACCTCGGCCCTGGTCCGGGCGTTCACGTGGGACCCCTTCGCCTCGAAGTTCTCCGAGACCTCCTGCAGCGCCTCCGGCTCGAAGTCACCGGTGACATACGTCAGGGCCAGGAAGCTGCCCGGGGCCAGCTCGTCCAGCAGTTCCCGGACGACGGCGTGGGGATCGCAGTCCGCCGGGAGCCAGTGCAGCACGGCGATCAGCGTCAGGGCCACGGGCCGGGTGAGGTCGAGCGTCTCCCGCAGCGTGTGGTTGCGCAGGATCTCCTGGGGGCGACCGAGGTCCGCCTGGATGTAGGCGGTCCGGCCCTGCGGGTGACTGGTGTGCAGGGCACGTGAATGCGCCAGCACGATCGGGTCGTTGTCGGCGTAGACGACGCGGGCCTGCGGAACGGTCGCCTGGACGATCTCGTGGAGGTTGGGGGAGGTCGGGATGCCGGTGCCGATGTCCAGGAACTGCCGGATGCCGGCCTCGACCGCCAGATAGCGGGCGGCGCGGTGCATGAAGGTGCGGTTCTGGCGGGCGATGGTGCCGGCGTTGGGCAGCGCCGCCAGTGTCTTCTCCGCCGCCTCCCGGTCCGCCGGATAGTTGGTCTTGCCGCCGAGCAGCACGTCGTAGACACGGGCGGCGTGCGGCCGGTCCGTGTGCAGATCGACCGGCTGCTGGGGCGGGGCCCCCATCCAGTCCTCCGGCACCGCCATGTCCTGGTCACCTTCCGTCGTGCTGCCGCGCGGTTGCGCAACTTCCGTTTCTACCCTAGTGCGTTGACGGCAGGGCGCCCGGAGCGCCGGCCGTCCACTGCTGCGCCGCTCCGCGCTGCAGTGCGCCGGGGCCGGCCTCGGCGGGCACCGGAAGCGGCATCCATGGCAGAGTGTCGCTAAGGGAGGGTTTGCGTACTGTGTCTGCTCATATGGCGCGGCGGCGCCGATCCGCCCTGCTCGCCTTCCTGGCCGCGGTCGTCCTGCTCCTCCCCGGGCTTGCCGGCACACCGCCGGCGACGGCCGACCCGGCCGCCTCCGGCGTGGCCTGCGTGCACCACACCGCACCCCGGGACACCGCCGACCACGGCCTCCCCCACCTCGCCTGCCCGACGATCCGTCACCTCCCGGGCCCCGCGCCGGCGCCCGGCACCCTGCCCCCGCTCCCCTGCGCGGGCCCGTCGCGCCCCGCACCGCACACCGCGCCGCCCGGCACCCTCACTGCCGATGCGGCCACCTACGCCGGCCGGTGCCGGGACCGCGCCCCGCCCCCGCCTCCAGCTCATCCGCACATCCACCCGTCGGGGCCGCACCCGCGGCCCGTGCATGCCTGCTGGAGGCATCTTGACCCGCGCCACAAGGGTGCGGGCGCTGCTCGCGCTCGCGATCCTTGCCCTGTCCACGTTCCTCGCGCTGACCCAGCCCGTGCGGCTCGGTCTCGATCTGCGCGGAGGCACCCAACTCGTTCTGGAGACCCGCGACTCCCCCACCGCCCGGGCCGACCGGGACGCCACCGACCGCACGCTGGAGGTGCTCCGCCGACGCGTGGACGCCCTCGGGGTGAGCGAACCGCACCTCGCCCGCGCCGGTGACCACCGCATCGTCGTCGAGCTGCCCGGCCTCGACGACCCCGACGAGGCCGCCGCGGTCCTCGGACGCACCGCCCAGCTCACCGTGCACCCGGTCCTGGGCACCGGCCCCGGACCCCGGTCCGCCCCCGCCGACCCCGACGCCGGCCCCGTCCTCCCCGACGACACGGGCACCCCGCTGCGACTGGGGCCGCCGGCCCTGACAGGGGCCGAAGTGCACCGCGCCGAGGCGGAGTTCGACGCCGAGGGCGGCAGCGGCTGGTCCGTCGGGCTCAGCCTGCGCGGCACCGGCGAGCGCGCCTGGGCCCGGCTGACCGGCACGGCGGCCTGCGCCGCGCCGCACGATCCGGCCCGCCGCGCGGCCATCGTCCTGGACCGCAAGATCATCTCGTCGCCGCAGGTCGAATCGTCCGTGGCCTGCGGTGTCGGCATCACCGGCGGGACGACGCGGATCACCGGCGGCTTCGACCAGCGCGCGGCGCAGGAGCTGGCGCTGCTGATCAACGGCGGGGCGCTGCCGGTGCCGGTGGACATCGTCGAACAGCGCGCCGTCGGCCCGACCCTGGGCGCCCTGGCGATCACCTCCAGCGCCCAGGCCGCGATCCTCGGGGTCGCCCTCACGGCCGTGTTCATCACCGTCGTCTACCGTCTGCTCGGCGCGCTCGCCACGCTGGCCCTCGCCTGCTACGCGCTGATCTCCTACGCGGCGCTGCTCGCCCTGGGCGCCACCCTCACCCTCCCCGGCCTCGCCGGTTTCGTGCTGGCGGTGGGCATGGCCGTGGACGCCAACGTGCTGGTCTTCGAACGCGCCCGTGAGGAGTACGCGGCGGGTCCCCCCGCGCGTCCGCGCACCCTGCGCAGCGCCCTCGCGGCCGGCTTCCGCAACGCCTTCAGCGCCATCGCCGATTCCAACGTCACCACCCTGCTCGCCGCGGTGCTGCTGTTCTTCTTCGCCTCCGGGCCGGTGCGCGGCTTCGGCGTCACCCTGTGCATCGGCGTGGCCGCGTCGATGGTCAGCGCGCTGCTGATCACCCGGGTGCTGGCGGAGTGCGCGGTGGCGCTGCCGCCGGTCCGGCGCCGCCCGCGCCTGACCGGTCTGGCCGGGCTCGGCCGGGTCCGGTCCTGGCTCGCCCGACGCCGGCCGGACCTGCTGCGCCACCGGCGCCGCTGGTTGGCGCTGAGCGGCGCCGCCCTGCTCCTCGCCGTCTCCGGCATCGCCGTCCGCGGTCTCGACTACGGCGTGGAGTTCACCGGCGGGCGGATGGTCGAGTACACCACCACCCAGCCGGTGGACGCCGAGCGGGCCCGCGCCGCGCTCGGCACCGCGGGCCTGGACCGGGCCCAGGTCACCACCTCCGGCGACGACGCCCTGACGGTGCGCACCGAGCGGCTCTCCGCGACGCAACTGCGCACCGCGGACCGGGTGGTCGACGAGCTCGGCGGCGGAGCGGAGAAGGTGCGGGACGAGCTGATCGGCCCGAGCCTGGGCGACGAACTGCGCCGCGGTGCGCTGGTGGCCCTCGGTCTCGCCCTCGCCGCGCAGCTGGTCTATCTCGCGGTGCGCTTCCGGTGGACCTTCGCGCTGTCGGCCGTCGTCGCCATGGCGCACGACGTCCTCCTCCTCGTCGGGGTGTTCGCCTGGCTGGGCAAGTCCCTCGACGGCGTCTTCCTGGCGTCCCTGCTGACCGTCATCGGCTACTCCGTCAACGACTCGGTGGTGGTCTTCGACCGCATCCGCGAACTCCGGGCCGGCGCGCGCGGCACCCCGTTCCCGGACCTCGCCAACGCCGCGGTGCTGCAGACCGTGCCGCGCACCGTCAACACCGGCATGGGAGCGGTGTTCATCCTGGCCTCGCTCGCCGTGCTGGGCGGCGACTCGCTGACCGACTTCGCGCTCGCCCTGCTGATCGGCATCACCGTCGGCACGTATTCGTCGGTGTTCACCGCGACCCCGCTGGCGGTCGTCCTGGAGCGGCACGACGGGGCGTCGCCGCGGCGGACGGCCCGCCGCCCGGCGCGGCGCGACGGCGGACGCGACCGGCGGGAGAGCGGTGCCCGGGTCTGACCGCTGAGGCCGGGCCTCGGCCGGGGCGCTTCCCCGCCGGCGCGCGCTACCGCTCGGCGGTGAGGAAGCGGCTGTGCTCCACGGTGCGCCCCATCACGCCGTGGAGCTCCCGCCGGTACGCGGCGGCGACCTGGTGCACCGGGACGGACCGCACGTCCCAGCCGTCGGCGGTCAGCGCCCCGCCGGGATCCGCCTTGCCGTCGAAGTGCCACAGATCGGCGAGGTCGACGCCCAGTGCACGGGTGGCCGCGCGGAACGCCGGGTCCTCGACGAGCGGTCGGACGCTCGGCGCGAGGTGCTCGGCGGCCAGCCGGCTGCCGGGCGCGGACAGCCGGCCGATGCGGTCGAAGAACAGCCGCTCGGCGGCGGCGGGCAGGAAGGGCAGCAGCCCTTCGGCCAGCCATGCGGTCGCCCGGCCGGGGGCGAAGCCGGCGTCCCGGAGGGCGGCCGGCCAGTCGTCCCGCAGATCGACCGGGACCACCTGCCGGCCGCAGCGGGGCCGGGCGCCGAGGCGGTCGAGGACGCCGTCCTTGAACTCCAGCACCCGTGCCTGGTCGATCTCGAACAGCTCGACGCCCGGCGGCCACTCCAACCGGAAGGCCCGCACGTCCAGGCCGGCGGCCGGCACCACCACCTGGGTGATGCCACCGGCCGCCGCCGTCATCAGGAAGCGGTCGAAGAACCGGGAGCGGACGCCGAGGTAGTCCGCCATCGAGGTCCACATGCCGCGCGCGACGGCCGACAGCCGCGCGGCGTCCGCCCTGCGCCGCGGCACCGGCACCGGTGCGTCCGCCGCCGCCAGGAAGGCGTCGGCGTAGGGGTCGCTGACCAGGCGGTCGGCACGTTCGGTCTCCAGTGCCCGCCCGGCCGCGACGCCGAGTGCGGTCAGCCCCACCCCGGTGACGATGTCCCACTGCTCGAACTCCGGCATGGGCACTCCTCCACCGCCACGGACAGACCGGGAATAACGGACGCGGATACGATCTCGTCACTCTGATCCCGATGGCGGGGCCGTGCAAGCACCCAGGCGGCGCGCGTCAGCCGTCGGGCCGCCCGCTCCGCGCACAGCGCCACGCCGTCCGCCGGCACCGCGTCCGCGCAACGGCCGGGGCTGCGGGAGCGGGTGCCGGTCGGGGCCATGGTGGACCGCCGCGCCGGTCGTCGCAGCCCCGCGTGGTGCGGCTGCCGGTGAGTGCTCGGGCGGTGCCGGCTCAGCGGTGGATCGTGAGCAGCAGCGGCACCACGGCTGCGCCGGACGTGACTCCTGTCGCTGCCAGTGCGATGCGGGCCGGCCGCATCACGGGCCACCAGGGCAGCAGTGCCGACAGCAGGACGAGCACGATTCCGGCTCCGTAGAGCACCGGTGCCGCGGTGAGCGGCATGGTCACGCTCGTGGGGCATTGGTCGGGGCCGCACGAGTCGGTGTACATGACGCTGAAGCTGTAGAAGAAGAAGTCGACGAAGAACAGGGGGAAGAGCGCGGACGCGCCCAGCAGCGGTGGCACCCACCACCGCGGGTCGCGCCGCGGTCCACCCGGGTTTGCGTTCATGGATCAGAGCCAAATGCGCCGAGGCCGGTCCGCGCATCGGCGCAACTACTCAAACGCGCAGGCGGGCGTGCTCATACGGATCGTCGGCGGAGAGGCTCAGCGGCCGCGGGAGAGATGGGCGAAGACGCGGTCGGCACCGTCCAGATGGCGCTCCCTGACGACGTAGCGGGTGATGCCCCACCGGCGTTCGTGGGTGGCTATGGCGGTGGCGATCTCCTGCACCGTGCCGACCCAGGCATAGGGCGACTCCAGCACGTTGGCGGCGGTGGTGTCGTAGAGCTGGGCGAGCCGGTGTGCGGCACTCTCGGCGTCGTCGGTGACCTCGACGATCTGGACGAGTGCTTCACGGACGGGGGCCGTCGCCCGGCCGCTGGCTCCTTGTTCGATGATGGCCACTTGTTTGTCGATGTCTTCGCCGTTCCACCGCGCTTCATGGCTGTGGCCGTCGGACAGGGTGCGGCCCAGTCCGCTCAGCGCCACCACGTCTGCATGCCTTCCGGCCCATCGAAGAAGGGTGGAGTTGCCGCCGCCGAAGGTGAAGGGCACCGGTTGCTGGATCGGCAGGGGGGCGGTGAGCCGGGCTCGGTGCGCGCGGATTTCGGGGCCGTCGAGAGTGACCGTCTCGCCCGCGAGGAGTGCGCGGCAGGTTTCGGCCACGGCCACGAAGTGGCGTACGCGACCGGCAACGTCGGGCCGCTCCTTTCCCAACATGGCCCATTCGGCGGGGGTGTGGCCGGCTCCCATTCCCAGCCGTGCGCGTCCACCGGAGAGAACGTCCAGGGTCGCGACGTCGGAGGCGAGCAACAGCGGTTCGCGGATTCCTGCCTGGGAGACATAGGAGCCAAGGCCGAGGCGCTCGGTGACGGCCGCAGCGGCGGCCAGGGCGACGTACGGGGACGCGACCGCGCCAGGATGGTCCGCGGTGAGCAGTGCGTCGTATCCGGCCGCTTCCACGCGGGCAGCCAACGCTGCCCAGGAAGGGCCGTCTTGGGGCACCGCCTGCACTGATACAACTGGTGTCGACATGGTCGAACACTAGGATCATCGCCGGGCGGCTGAGGGCCGTTCCGCGGGGGGCGAACATCCCCGATGGGGACCGACGCAACGACGGACGGGCCGACTGCCTGCCGCCCACGGCCGGAGTGGCCGGGGTGAGCCCGGTGGGCCCGTGGGCGGCCGGGCGGTCAGGCGGTCGGTGCGATGCCTGTGCGTCCCCGGCGGCCGACTGCGGGGCCTGTCAGGGCGCGCCGGCCCGCAGGCGTAGCCGCAACTGCTGTGGCCCGCGGGTGAAGACGCCGGCGTCGCCGGGTGCGGTGCCGTCGGCGAACCGCAGGTCGGGGAAGGCGTCGAGGAGTTGGTTGATCCCGGTCTCGACCTCGGCCCTGGCGAGCAGGGCGCCCACGCAGAAGTGCCGGCCGAGGCCGAAGGCGATGTGCTGTGCGGCGGCGCTGAAGGCACTGTCCGGGTTCAGGTCGGTGCGGAAGACGTCGAAGGCGTCGGGCTCGGAGTACTGGCGGGGGTCGCGGTTGGCGGCACCGATCAGGCAGACGACGGTGGCGCCCGCGGGTACGGTCCCGCCGCTGAGCGCGACGTCCTCGGCGGGCTGACGCATGATCATCTGGACTGGTGGGGTGTGGCGCAGCGTCTCGGCGAAGGCGACGGGTATCAGCGAACGGTCGGCGCGTACCGCGGCCCACTGATCGGGGTGCGCCAGCAGGTTGCGGACGAGCAGGGCGATGGCCTTGTCCGAGGTTTCGCCGCCCGCGGACAGCAGCAGGCTGACGAACGAGGTGATGTCCTGGTCGGTCATCCGGACGCCCTCGACCTCGGCGGTGCACAGCCTGGAGAGCAGGTCGTCGCCGGGCGCGGCACGCCGTTCCCGGATGACCGGGTGCAGATACGCGGCGAGTTCGTCGCCCGCGTGCCGGCCGGCCGCCGCGATCCCGGGGTCCTGGGCGAGGTTGGAGATGAAGGCGACGACCGCGGTGTACCAACCGTGGAAACGGTCGTGGTCGGCGCGGTCCAGTCCGAGCATGTCGACGATCACGTTGATCGGGAGGCGGGTGGCGAACTGCGCCACCAGATCCACCTCTTCCGCCCCGCGGAAGGCATCGATCAGTTCCCGGGCGTTCCGTTCGATGAGGGGCAGGAACGTCTCGCGCAGTTCCCGGCCGCGGAAGGCCGGCGCCACCAGGGCGCGGCGAACGGCGTGTTCGCGACCGCTCATCTGCGGCAGTGTGCGTCCGCCGTGGACCGGTTCGAGCTGCCAGGAGTAGTTGTCACTGGTGAACACCGGCTCCCGAAAGGCCCGTTCCACGTCCTCGTAGCGGGAGAGCAGATAGCTGTCGGTGCCCTTGTGGTGCAGCAGCGGATAGTGCTCGCGCAGCACGCGGTACGCCGAGTAGGGGTCGATCGCGAACTCTGGTGACAGGATGTCAGGAGGCTGCGGGATGCTAGTCACGATGCGTGACGCTAAGGGCGGAGCACGGGCGCGTCCAGAGAGCCTCCGGGGTGCGCGGGTGCGCAGGGGGCGCATGACTGCCGACGCCCGACCCGCTGTCGTCCGAGCCGGTCAGGTCCGTGGCCGGACAACCGTGAGGTGTCAGGCGTCCCATCGAGTGACCGGGCAGTGACCAGGGGTCTGCGCCGTTCGATCCGGTGGCCGATGGCGCCCGCGTCCTCCGGCACGCAGGCTGGGGACTCAACCACGTCGGTTGGAACACCCGTCTGACCGCCGACTGGCTGTGGCGACCGACCTTCCCCAACGCCCAATACCTCATTCCGCGCGCCGACTTCGACTACTGGAACCCCGCGCGCAGAACACCCGACGCCGGGTGCTCGGGGAGGCCGCGGACCGGGGCGCCCTGTTGTTCCCCGCGCATTTCCCCGGGCCGGGCGCAGCCGAAGTGCGCCGCGTCGGCGACCGCTTCGCCGTGCAGGAGTGGGCGACCTGGCGATGAGGCCGCTGCCCCGTATCGCTCCGCACAGCCCCGCATCCTCGTGGCGCTCGCCCTTCCTCCGGCCTCGTACCGGACCCCCGGTGGTGAGTTGCGTGGCGCACTTCGCGCAGTAAAGGACCGCCATGCCAACATTTCCACCTGTTGCCGTCCCTGCCTCGGCAGCCGGTTTTCCATGGCCGCCCCAGGCCGCCTACCGCCCGGCAGCCGGCCCCCGCAAGAACTCCAGGACGGCGTCGGTCTGTCCGAGGAGGGCGTGTCCGGCCTCCGGCAGGAGGCGCACCGTCGCGTGCGGTACGCACCTGCGCACCCGCCGGGCGGTCTCCGCGGAGTCGAACAGGATGTCGCGCTCCCCGGCGATGACCAACATCGGCATGGCGAGGCGGCGCAACTCCTCGTCCGGGACGACCGGCAGCCGCTCGGTCCGCGGCTTGAAGTGCGTGAAGGTGAGGATCACGGTGTCGAGGACGGACTGGTGTTTCGGGTCTTCCAGGCCGGTCGTCGTGCGCACCGAACGCTCGACGCCCTTGCGTCCGAGGGCGCGCAACAGCAGTGTCTTGAGCAGCCAGCCCGTCTTCTGACGTCCCAGGCCCCCCGGGCACAGCAGCGCCAGCCGCGTCACCCGCTCCGGTCGGCGGCGAGCGTAGTCCAGTGCCCACCACCCGCCGAGGGAAGCCGCCACGAGGGCTGCCCGGGCGATGCCGAGCCCGTCCAACACGTCGTCCAACCACTGTGCGGGGGCGTCCGAGGCCAGCGGCGGCCGGGCGGGCGCGCTGAAGCCCGGCTCCCCGATGACGTCCACGGCGTAGGTGCGGAAGTGCCTGGACCAGGCGGCGACATCGCCCCACCACATCGACGTGTTCGCGCCCGAACCGTGCAGCAGCACCACGGGCGGTGCGTCCGGCGGCCCGGAGACCACGACAAACGTCTCCCCCTGGCGAGTCGGCACCCGCAGGTGCTCGGCCGGGACGGGCCAGGCATCCAGCGCCGCCCGATAGCGCCGCAGGATCTCCTTCGCCCCGGCCTCGGACTTGTACAGCACACTCGTGTCCGCGCTCAGGCCCACGCTCGCGTCCGCCCCCTGCCTCATCCCCATGCCTGCCCCCATGCCTGTTCCCATGCCTGTTCCCCTCTTCGTCCCCATGTCCTCGCCTGCGGTCTCGCTCGTGCTCATGAAGCGAGCACCCCCTCCATGTAGTCCAACAGCCGTGCCGTGTCGGCCACTCCGCCCAGGACGATGACCTTCAACCGGGCCCGGTCCCGGTCATGCACCGTCTCGATCCGCAGCGGACGCTCCCCCGGGCCGCGACCCGCGGCCGCGGTCATCAGCAGCGAGGTCAGGCGGTCGACCGTCCTGGAGTCGATGTCCTCGATCTCCACGATGCTCGACACCTCGGTATGCCGCTGCCGTACGGCTTTTCCGTCATCGGGTGCGGGCACCGGGCGACCGGTGAAGGTCTCCAGGTCCTCGTGCGCGATGCGGTACTGCTTGCCGATCCGGACGGCGGGGAGTCGCCCGTCGCGCACGTAGTTGCGGACGGTGCGCACGTGCAGCCCGAGGTGCTCGGCCACCTGCTCGACGGAGTAGAAGCGATCACTCATAAAAATACCCTAACCTTCCCCACTACGCAGATCCATAGGGAATTTTGCGGAAAGCAAGGAAGGTTAGGGAGTCGGGAGGATGAGGCGTCGGGAGGGTTCAGGGGGCGTCAGGGGGCGGGAAGGGCCGGGGTCCGTCGGCCTGGCTCGTCCGGCTGTGGGGTGCGGCGGGCGGTCCGTCAGCAGAGGACCCCGTCGCAGGCGACCACCCGGCCGGCCCGTACGACCATCCGGCGACGCGGCACGTCCACCACTGCCTGGGCCAGGCATGCGCCGTCGACGAGGAGGAAGTCGGCGGGCGCACCTGGCGCGAAGTCGGCCGTCGGCAGCCCGAGGAGGGCGGCCCCGTCGTGGGCGGCGGCCAGGTAGCACGCGTCGAGTTCCTCGTCGAGACGGGCACCGGTGCAGTAGCCGAGGAGATGCGCGCGGTGCGGCATGTCCGCGGTGCCGAACGGGCTCCAGGCATCGCGTACGCCGTCGGAGCCGATGCCGACCCGCACCCCGTGGGCGCGCAGCCGCCGGTGGGGCAGGACCGAGGTGGAGTCGAGGGCCACCGTGGTCAGGGAGACGCCGGCCGCGGCCAGTTCCCCGGCCAGCGCGTCGAGCTCCCGGGGCGCCAGTTCGGGCACACAGAAGACGTGGCTGACGGTGACGTGGCCGCCCATGTCGAGGGCCCGGGTGCGGGCGATGATCTCGCGCAGCGGTGCCAGGCCCCGGTCGCCGCGGTCGTGCAGATGGATGTCCACCCCGAGGCGGTGGCGTTCGGCGAGGCCGAAGACGGTGTCCAGCTGGTCGGGGTCGGCGTCGAATCCCGCGGGGTCGATGCCGCCGACGAGTTCGATCAGGCCCTCGTGGGCCGCTCGCTCCAGGAGCGCGTCGGTCCCGGGTGCCTGGCGCAGGCCGTGCTGGAGTCGACTTCCTCGGCCCCGGCCGGCGACGGATGCGGCTCGGCGGCGCGGGGGCGGCGTCGGTGGTCCGTGCGGTCCGCTGCTCCCGTCAGAACTTGCTGATGCGGCGGGCCTGCTCCGCGGCCTCGGCGACGGTGGGCAGGGCGGCGCCCGTCGCGGCGGTGACGGCGGCGGCGACGGCACCCTCGACGAACGGGGCGTCGGCGAGGACGGCACGGATGCCGGGGTGGTCGTCCAACACCAGGCGCGTGGTGAGCACCGAGCTGCCGAGGTCCGGCAGAACCAGTACTCCGGCATCGGTGGCGGTGCTGTGCAGGGCGTCCCGGATGCGGGCGTAGCTCGTACCGGAACCGCCGTCGTCGGTGCCGCCCGCCGCGGCCACCATGACCTCGGCGCCGGCCATCTCGGCGACCAGGGACCGTACACCCAGGGCGATCTCCGCACGGTGCGACACAAGTACGATGCCAACCAGCGGTGTCATGAACGAGGACCCTACGGTTCGGAACGCCGTTCAGCAATACTGACCGAGGAGCGGTTCATGGTCCAGGCGGTGCACAGGGCGATCCATGTGCTGCGGGAACTCGCCACGGCGACCCCGCGGTTGGGCGTGACGGAACTGGCCGACCGGATCGGAGTCGCCAAGCCGACCGCCCACGCGTTGCTGCGCACCCTGGAGGCGGAGGGGCTGGTCGTCCAGGACCGCGAGTCCGGCAAGTACCAACTGGGGCCCGGACTGGTGACGCTGGGCAACGCCTACCTGGACTCGCACGAGCTGCGCACCCGCGCGGCGACCTGGGCCGACCGGCTCGCCACCCAGGCGGACGCGGCCGTGTGGACCGGCATTCTGATGGATGGTCATGTGCTGGTGGTGCACCATGCGTTCCGGCCGGGCGGCGCGATGCAGGTCCTGGAGACGGGGGCCAGTCTGCCGTGGAACGCCTGTGCGCTGGGCAAGGCCGTCGCGGCCTTCCTGCCCGCCGAACGCCGTACCGCACTGCTGACGGGCGAGTTGCCGCGGGTCACCGGCTCCAGTCTCGACGATCCGGCGGAGCTCCAGGCGCAGTTGGACCGGGTGCGGGAGACCGGATACGCGGTGGACGAGAACGAGTTGACGCTCGGCGACGCGGGGATCGCGGCGCCGGTCTTCGACCGCACCGGTGAGGTGGTCGGCGGGCTGGGGCTGGTGGGCCCGATCGAGAGGCTGTTGGCCGAAAACGCACGCCAGGAACACGCCATTTCGGTGCGGGAGGTCGCTCGCAGCCTGTCGAGGGATCTCGGCGCGCCGCGCAACGCCGGCCTGCGGGCCTGCGATTGAGCCCGCGCGTCGGATGAACGGGCCACCGGACACGGGCCACGGGGCCGACGGCCGGCGGGTGCACCCGATCGACGCCCACCCCGCCGCCCCCACCCCGCCGCCCCCACCCCGCCCGAGCCCGCCGCTCCCCCACGTCACCCCTGGTTCACCAACTCGCCTTCCATCGGCCGCCGTTCACCTTCCGATCCGTTAAGCCTCCGCTCGCTTGCACGAGAAAACCTTGACGCAACCGGGGGCACTGCGTTTTGCTTCCTATCGGCATTCGGTAATGCCGAACGCCTTTCGGTAATGCGTTGGTAATCCAGTAGCCGTCGATTGCTGCGGCACGGGGGATCGAAGGAGCACCTGCCATGCGGGAGCCTGAGAGGGACCGCGGCACGTTACACGACCGTGCGGATGCGCCCGGTCGGGACGCGCTGGACCACTCCCTCGTTCTCGACTGGCTGCGGCGCGTCAGCACGGCCATGCATCAGCACCGGGACCACCTCATCCACCTCGACTCCGCCATCGGGGACGGGGATCACGGGGCCAACATGGCCCGTGGCTTCAGCGCGGTGCGCGTCGCCCTCGACGCCCCGTCACCACCGCCCGCCTCGCCCGGCGCGGCACTGTCCGCCGCGGGCGAGACGCTGATCTCGACCGTCGGAGGTGCCTCCGGGCCGCTGTACGGGGGCGCCTTCCGCACGCTGGGAGCGGCCCTCGGCACCGAGCCCGAGGTCGGCACCCGCCGGTTCGCCGCCGGCCTCACCGCCGCGCTGGCCACCATGCAGCGCCTGGGCGCGGCGGTGCCCGGCGACAAGACCATGATCGATGCCTGCTCCCCCGCGATCGGCGCCTTCAGGGCCGCCGCGGAGGCCGGCGCCGGCCTGCCCGCCGCCGCGTGCGCCGCGGCCCGGGCCGCCGAGGCCGGCATGCAGGCCACCATCCCGCTCCAGGCCCGGAAGGGCCGGGCCTCCTACCTGGGGCTGCGCAGCATCGGCCACCAGGATCCCGGCGCCACCTCGGCCTGCTACGTCTTCCGGGCCCTCGCCGAAGCGGCGGGGACACCGGCGAACTCCTCGCCCTGACCTCGTGGCCGGCTCCCCGCTGCGTTCCGCCGCGGGGCGGTCCGGTGCGCCACCACACCCTCCCGCACGAGAGATTGGATCAGTGTGACCGCCCATTCCGTCGACCACGTCGAGTTCTTCGTCGGAGACGTCAACCAGGCATCCCACTACTACTGCGGCACCTACGGATTCCGTGTGGTGGCCGAGGCCGGCCCGCTCACCGGGCTCGCCGGCGCCCGCTCGCTGGTCCTGGCCCACGGCGGGGTCCGCCTGGTGCTGACCTCGGCCCTGCACGCCGACCACGCCGCTTCGCACTTCGTCCGCAAGCACGGCGACGGCGTGCGGGACGTGGCCCTGCGGTCCACCGACGCGGCCGGCGACTTCGCGGCTGCGGTGGCCGCGGGCGCCGACGCGGTGTCCGAGCCCGAGACGTTCGAGGACGCCGGCGGCCGGGTCGTCCGGGCCACCATCGCCGCGACCAACGACCTGGTGCACACCTTCGTCCAGCGCGACGACCCCGAAGGGCCGTTCCTGCCGCAGCGGTACCTGCCCGTCGACGACGGAGCGCCCGACCCCGGGCTGCTGCGCTCCGTCGACCACCTCGCCATGTGCCTGCGCCCCGGCTCGCTGGACACCATGGTCGACTTCTACGGGCGGGCGCTCGGACTGAAGCACACCTACGACGAGTACATCGTCGTCGGCGGCCAGGCCATGGCCTCCAAGGTCGTCCAGGACGCGACCCGGGGCATCACCTTCACCATGGTGGAGCCCGACCCGACCAGCAACCGCGGACAGCTCAACGACTTCCTCGACGGCTTCGACGGCCCGGGCGTCCAGCACGTCGCCTACGGCACCGACGACATCGTCACCGCCGCCCGCGAACTCCGCAACTCCGGCGTGGAGTTGCTCTCCACCCCGGCCGGCTACTACGCCTCGCTGGCCGCACGCGGCATCGAGGTGGGCATCGACCCGGCGGTCCTCCAGGACCTCGGCCTGCTGGCCGACCGGGACGAGTGGGGCCAGCTGGTGCAGGTCTTCACCCGCTCCCCCTACGCCCGCCGCACGGTGTTCTTCGAGCTGATCCAGCGGCTCGACGCCCGCACCTTCGGCAGCGGCAACATCAAGGCCCTCTACGAGGCCGTCGAGCGGGAGCGCGCCGACAGCGCCGTACCGGCGGGCGCCGCGGCGAGGGTCGGCGGGTGACCGCGCCGACCGCCTCCCGCGCCACCCGGCCCGAACTGCTGCTGAACCCGCGGGACTACGCATCGGCGGCCCGCGCCCGGCTCGACCGGCCGGTGTGGGACTACATCGCCGGCGGCAGCGGCGACGAGGTCACCCTGCGCGAGGACCGTGCGGCCTACGACCGCTACCGACTGCGTCCCCGCGCCCTGGTCGACGTCTCCCGCTGCGATACGGCGACCACCCTGCTCGGCCGTCCGGTGGCGTTTCCGGTGGGCATCGCGCCCATGGCCTACCACCAACTGGTCCACCCGGACGGCGAAACCGCCACCGTGCGCGCGGCCGGCACGGTGGGCGCGCTCACCATCGCCAGCACCTTCTCCAGCATCCCGCTGGAGGAGATCGCGGGGGCCGCCGCCGGACCGCTGTGGCTCCAGCTGTACGTGATGCGCCACCGGGAGGTCACCGCCTCCCTGGTGCGCCGGGCCGAAGCCGCCGGCTACCAGGCCCTGGTGGTCACCGTCGACACCCCGCGGATGGCCCGTCGGGAGCGCGATCTGCGCAACGGCTTCCGGCTGCCGCCGCACATCCGGCCCGCCAACCTCGACGAGGACCACGATCCCGGGCTGTACCAGGGCAGTTCCGGCAGCTCCACGCTCGCCGCACACGCCGCCCGGCACCACGACGCCGCGTTCACCTGGGACGACCTGGCGTGGCTGCGGTCGCTGACCGATCTGCCACTGGTGCTCAAGGGTGTCCTGACCGCGGAGGACGCCCGGCGGGCGGCCGGACTCGGGGTGGCGGGTCTGATCGTCTCCACCCACGGCGGACGCCAACTCGACGGTGCCGTACCGGCGTTGGAGGCGCTCCCGGAGGTGGTCGCGGCGGCCGGGGACCGATGCGACGTCCTCGTCGACGGCGGCGTCCGCCGCGGGACGGACGTGCTCAAGGCGCTGGCGCTCGGGGCCCGCGCGGTCCTGGTCGGCCGCCCCGTCCTGTGGGGCCTGGCCGTCGACGGCGAGGCCGGCGCCACGCGGGTCCTGTCCGCCCTCCGGGAAGAACTGGAAGAGGCGATGGCGCTGACCGGCCGGCCCCGCCTCGACGCGATCGCCCCGGACCTGCTCCACCGCTCCGCACACCTTTCCCCTCACCTCACCGACGACGACAGGGAATTGGCATGACCGACACCGCTCCGAACGACACCCGCTTCACGCTGACCCCCGCCGAGCAGGAACTGCTGCCGACCGAGGAGGAGGTGCAGTTCTACCAGGAGCACGGCTGGTACCTGTCCAAGAAGCTGCTCACCGACGAGGAGGTCGATCTGCTGGACTCCGCGGCCGACCGCTTCTACGCCGGCCACCGGGACCGCACCCTGCCGACCCGACCGCCGCGGCTGGCCTACTGGGAGCCGGAGAAGGGCGATGTGCACCGGCACAACGACTACATCTTCTACGAGGACGACACCATCCGCTCCATCCTCTCCAAGCCGCTCATCGCGGCGGTCGCGGCGCGGATCGCGCAGACCGGCCAGATACGGCTGTGGAACAGCACCCTGATCCACAAGCCGCAGCGGATGGACGACGAGCGCAACATCGTGCCCTGGCACTTCGACCGCCACTACTGGCAGACCTGCTCCTCCGACGAGATGCTCACCGCCTTCATCCCCTTCCACGACTGCGGCGAGGAGATGGGGACCATCACGATGGTGGACGGCAGCCACCGTTGGAAGGAGACCGGCGGCGACGATTCCACCAGTCGCCACTTCGCCGATCGCGACCGCTCCGAGCTGGAGGACATGCTTGCGGAGAACGCCGCCTTCAACAACGCGGAGGTCCGCAAGGTGCCCGTGACCATCCCCAAGGGACACATCAGCTTCCACCACTGCCGCACCTACCACGGCAGCGGCTACAACGTCAGCGACCGGCCCCGTCGCGCCATCTCCTTCCACCTCCAGGACCGCACCAACCAGTGGCGCCCCTACCAGCTGACCGACGGCGACCTGGTGGTCTACAACAACGACGTGCTCGTCCGGAAGGACGCCAACGGCAACCCCGACTACAGCGACCCGGACTTCTGCCCGGTCCTGTGGGAGGACGCCAGGTGAGCCAGGAACCTCCCACCACCGTGCTGCCGGCCCAGGGCCTGCACGGTTCGCTCGCCGATCCGCTGATGGAGGTGATGAACTTCCTCAACGAGGTCACCTCCCGCTACCCGGAGGCGATCTCCTTCGGCCCCGGCCGCCCGTACGAGGGGCTGTTCGAGGTCGAGCAGATCGGCGACTACCTCACCGCCTACCAGCGGTACCTCACCGAGGAGCGCGGCTGCTCCCCGGACCAGGTCCGCACCCTGCTCTTCCAGTACGGGCGCACCAACGGCCAGATCCACGAACTGGTCGCCCGCGCCCTGCGCAACGACGAGGGCATCACCGCTGCCCCGGAGTCCCTGGTGGTCACGGTGGGCGCCCAGGAGGGGATGTTCCTCGTCCTGCGCGCCCTGTTCGCCGACCCCGCGGACGTCCTGCTGGTGTCCTCGCCGTGCTACGTCGGCATCACCGGCGCCGCCCGGCTGCTGGACATCGAGACCGTGCACGTCCCGGAGGGCCCGGAGGGGTGTGATCCGGACGTCCTGCGGCGGACGGTCGCCGAGCTGCGCGCCGCCGGGAAGCGGCCGCGGGCGTTCTACGTGGTGCCCGACTTCTCCAACCCGACCGGCACCTGTCTGCCGGTCGCCGGGCGCCGCCGGCTGCTGGCGGCGGCGGACGCCGAGGACCTGCTCGTCCTGGAGGACAACCCGTACGGGTTCTTCACGCCGACGGGCAGCGGCCTGCCCACGCTCAAGGCGCTGGACGACCGGCAGCGGGTGATCTATCTCGGTTCGTTCGCCAAGACCTGCTTCCCCGGCGCCCGGGTCGGCTATGTGATCGCCGACCAGCAGGTTCAGGCCCCGGACGGCAGCCGCACCCTGCTGGCCGACGAACTGTCGAAGATCAAGGGCATGGTGACGGTGAACACCCCGGCGCTCAGCCAGGCGGTCATCGGCGGCATGCTGGTCAGCCACGACTACCGGCTGAGGGAGGCCAACAAGCCGGCCGCCGACTTCTACCAGTCCAACCTGCGGATCCTGCTCGACAACCTCGACCGGCTGCTGCCCCGGGACCGGCGCGAGGCGGCCGGAATCAGCTGGAACTCTCCGGCGGGTGGCTTCTTTCTCACCCTGAACCTCCCGGTTCCGGCGGACAATGCACTGCTGGAAGAGTCCGCCCGCGAGCACGGAGTGATCTGGACACCGATGAGCTACTTCTATCCCGAGGGTGACGGCGGCCGTCACCAAATGCGCCTCTCCCTCAGCTACTTGACGCCGGATCAAGTGGCCGAGGGCGCCCGCCGGCTGGCCGGGCTGCTGGAACGGAGCTGCGGATGAACGCCGTCCTGTATGTCGTGACGGTGTTGATCTGGGGCTCCACCTGGCTGGCCATCAAGGGGCAGCTGGGCGACATGCACCCCACGGCATCGATCGCCTACCGCTTCGCGCTGGCCGCCGTGATCCTGCTGGCCTGGGCCCGGTTGCGCGGGTTGCCGCTGCGCTATCCGCTGCGGGTACACGGCCAGTTCGTCCTCATGGGCGCGCTGATGTTCTCCACCAACTTCGTCTGCTTCTACTTCGCCGAACAGCATCTGACCACCGGTCTGGTGTCGATCATCTTCGCCATGTCCCTGTTGGTGAACATGGTCTTCGCCCGGGTCTTCTTCCGGCGCACCATCACCGCGAAGATGCTGGTCGGCGGGGGCGTCGGGCTGTTGGGGATCGTCACGGTGTTCTGGCCGGAGTTCCAGAACTTCGGCCTGTCCTCCGGTTCGGGCCAGGGCGTCGTCCTCTCGGTGATCGGCACCCTGGTCTTCTGCCTGGGCAATGTGGTCTCCGGCAAGACCCAGGCGGCGGGCGTCCCGGTGGTGCAGGGCACCGGCTACGCCATGGCGTACGGGGCGCTGCTGATGGCACCGTTCGCCGCGATCTTCGGGGGCGGCGCGCTGTTCCAGCCCACCCTGAAGTACACCGGCTCGCTGCTCTATCTCGCCGTCTTCGGGTCGGTGGTGGGCTTCGGCGCCTATCTCACCCTGCTCGGCAGGATCGGCGGTGAACGCGCCGCCTACGCGATGGTGCTCTTCCCGATCGTGGCGCTGCTGCTGTCCACGGTCTTCGAGAAGTTCACCTGGACGGCCCGGGACCTGGCGGGCGTCGCGCTGATCCTCCTCGGCAACCTGGTGATGGTCGTCAACCCGTCGCTGGTCCGGCGGGTGACCGGCAGACCGGCTCCGGCCCAGGAGCCCGCGGCACCGGCCCCGGCCGACCGCTGAACCGCGCACCGACCGTCCCGGGCCCGCCCGTCCGCCGTCCCGGCCGGGCCCGGGACACCCGCACACCGCCCTGCTCTGCCACCCGCCCCCCTCACGGCCGAGGAGCGCCACCTTGGACACCGCCGCAGTCGTCGGCACCGGTCTCATCGGTACTTCCATCGCCCTGGCACTGACCGCACGCGGAGTGACCACCCATCTGATCGACCACGATGCCGACCGCGTCCGGATCGCCGCCGCGCGCGGCGCCGGCATCCCCGGGCCCCCGTCCGAACCGGCGGATGTCGCCGTGATCGCCGTCCCGCCGTCGCACACCGCCCGGGCCGTCGCCGACCACCAGAAGGCCGGACTGGCCCGCGTCTACACCGACGTGGCGAGCGTCAAGGCCCTGCCGCACGCCGAGTGCCTGGCCCTCGGCTGCGACACCACCACCCTGATCGGCGGGCACCCGCTGGCCGGCCGGGAACGCTCCGGCCCGCTCGCGGCCCGCGCCGACCTCTTCCAGGACCGCCACTGGGTGCTCACCCCCACCCCGGAGACCCGTGAGTCCGCCCTCAACCGCGCGCTGGAACTCGTCTCGCTCTGCGGCGCCGTGCCGGTGCTGCTGGATCCGCCCGACCACGACCGCGCCGTGGCCCTGGTCTCCCACCTCCCCCACCTCATGGCGGCGCTCACCGCCGCCCGGCTGCGGGACGGCGAGGAGTACGCGGTCCGGCTCGCCGGGCGCGGCATGGGTCACGCCACCCGGGTCGCGTCCGGCGACGCCGGGCTCTGGGCCGACATCCTCGCCGCCAACGCCGCCGCCCTCACCCCGCTGCTGACCGAACTCAGCGCGGACCTGGCGACCGCCGCGCACGCCCTGTCCCGCCTGTCCGCCGCCGACCGGGAGCCGGACGCCACGGCCGACGCACTGGCGGACCTGACCGCGCTGCTGCGCCGCGGCGTCGAGGGGCGTGCCCGCATCGCGCCCTCGTACGGCGGCACCGCGGCACACCCCCACACCGTGCTCTCGGTCGCCCTCGGCGACCACGGCCGGCCGCTCGCCCGGCTCCTCGACGACGTGGACGAGGCGCAACTGCACCTGGAGGGGCTCGACCTGGAGGGCGCGACGGTGCCGGGCCCCCGGTCCCCGTCGGCCCCGTCCGGCTCCGTACGGCTCAAGGTCGCCCCGGACGTGGCACGCCCACTCACCGAGGCCCTCCGCAACCGCGGCTGGGCGGTCCACTGACGCCCCGGCCACGCCATCCCTCCGCACCACCCCCCCCACCCGCCCCCTCGGAAGGAAATCCCCATGCCGCACATCCTCGTCGACCACGACGCGACCCTGCGGGAGTTCCTCGACACCCGCCGCTTTGCGCACGAGCTGCACGCGCTCGCCGCGAAGACCGTCGACGGCATCACCATCGAGAGCTGCAAGACCCGTTTCCGCTGCGTCGAGGAGGTGGTCATCGCCCATGACGCTCCCCGACAGGCCCTGATCCACGTGGACTTCGCGATCCTGCCGGGCCGCACCACGGAGACCAAGACCGCACTCGGCCAGGCGGTGCTGGACCTGGTACGCGCCCACACGGCAGCGGCGACGCAGCTGACCGTGCACGCCTCCGTCGAGGTCCGCGATCTCGACGCGGCCTACACCAAACACGTGACGCCGGCCGGCACCGAGCGGTGACGCTTCCCCACCTCCTCGCCGAGGGCCTGGACGACCCCGTCCAGGCCCTCGGCCGCCCCCGGCGGACAGTCCGGCAGGCAGCCGGAGGCACGCCGGTCGCCGCGGTGTCGTACTCCCGCCCGGCCCGTTGCCCTACAGTCCTGCCCATGGTGCGGAAGCACGTCATCGTGTCCGGACGGGTGCAGGGAGTCTTCTTCCGGGACACCTGCCGCCAGAACGCTGTTGCACAGGGCGTCACCGGGTGGGTGCGCAACCTGCCCGGCGGGGACGTCGAGGCGGTCTTCGAAGGCCCTGAGGACCGCGTCACGAGGATGGTCGACTGGGCGCACCAGGGGCCCCCGGCCTCGGCCGTGACGGAGGTCGAGGTGCGGGACGAGGAGCCGGAGCGCCTGAGCGGTTTCGAGGTCCTCCCCACTCCTCGCGCGTGAAGCCCCACGTCCCCCTACACGGCGCATCGCCCGGCCAGCCCCCTCGGACGCCGCCTGGAGTAGCGCCGCCACACCATCGGCGGTGAACTGATGCGGGGCACTGCCCGCCGGTCAGGCGCGGCGCCCGGGCATCGCGGTCGCGCGACACCGGCGCCAGGCACAGGCCGGACACCAGGCAGAAACCGGACCGCAGGCCCCGGACGTCCTTCGGCGCCGGCCGACGCCGCCGGTCCCGGACACCACAGACAGAGCGAGGAGATTCCCATGCCCGCCGGTTCGAGCAGGAAGCGTGAGCGTCAGTACGAACACATCAAGGAGAGCGCGGAGCGGAGGGGCGAGTCCCCCGAGCGGGCCAAGGAGATCGCGGCGCGGACGGTGAACAAGGAACGGGCGCGTGCCGGCGAGTCCCGGACCGCGAGCCGGGTCTCGACCCAGGACCCCAAGTCCGCCTCGCAGCGCGGCGGCGAGCGCTCGCACCAGGGCGCCCAGGGGCCCACGAAGGACCAGCTGTACGAGGAGGCCAGGCGGCGGCACATCGACGGCCGGTCGTCGATGAACAAGGAGGAGCTGCGCAGGGCCCTCGGCCGTTGACGCGGTTGCCCCTTCGACCGTCGGCGCTCGCCTGTGGTCCCGCGGTCAGTCCGCCGGCTCCGGATCGTCCGTGCTCAACGGCCTCGCCCACCGGTCCACGAGCCGGGCCAGGCAGGCCAGCGTGAGGCCCCAGAGCGACGCGCACACCGAGGTCATCGCCGTCACGGAGGCCGTGGCGGCCGAGGCCAACAGGCCCCGCAACAGCACGCCCAGCGCACGCACGGCAGGAGCGCCGCCCTGCCCTTCCGACTGCGGTTCCTGCGGCGGCGGGACGTCCCAGCGCATGGTCGTCAGGCGCCGGTCCAGCTCCGTGTCCTCCGCCCGCAGGTCCTGTTCGATCTGTGCCAGGAGGAATTGCTCCCGGCGGGAGAGTGCCTCAGTCATAGCGGTACTCCTCCGTGAGACCGCCCCCGCTCCTTCCACGCTGCCTCCCACTGTGAGCCCGGCCCGCCGACCAGGCAATCGGTGCGCCCAGGCCACCGCCCCGCGCCATGTGCCGGCCAGCGCCCGGCCAGGCATCGCCGCAACGGCGGTGACCTGCGCCGATACCGCCGTCACGGGCTC
The DNA here is from genome assembly GCF_029011865.1 of Streptomyces yunnanensis. Lineage (NCBI taxonomy): Bacteria > Bacillati > Actinomycetota > Actinomycetes > Kitasatosporales > Streptomycetaceae > Streptomyces > Streptomyces yunnanensis. The sequence goes on along the minus strand of NZ_CP095749.1, from coordinate 9,155,612 downwards.
CTGACGACACCGTTCCGACCGCGGCAACGGAGTGGGCCGACGGCGCCGCGCACGGGCCTCCGCACCGACATCGACACCACGACACCAGGCACCAGGCACCAGGCACCAGGCACCAGGCACCAGGCACAGCTTCGGCCGTTGCGCAAGTCGACGGACCGGCGGCGGGCGGGCCGGCCGGGTCAGAGCGTGCCCAACTTTCCGGCGCGGGCGAGGTCTTCGAGGGTGTCCAGGGACTGCCGCGCCCGGGCCGCCGCGGCCGGATCGCGGTGCTCGATGCCGCTCTGCGCGAATTCGTCCTCGTCCAGGCGGAGCACGGTCGCGCCGTCCGCCGACTGCCACAGGTCCAGGTCCAGGTCCTCGACCGCGATGCCGTCCGGGCCGATCTCCGCGGGGCGCGTCACATCGCAGTACCAGCCCTTGACCGTGCCGTCGCCGGCCCGGACCTCCTTGACCGCGTACCAGCGGTCGCGCCAGTAGTGCTCGGTGAAGACATCGCCCGGCTCGAACCGGACGAAACCGAAGTCCCGGGCGGTGGGCCGCGCCCAGAGGGCCCGTACGACGGCGTGCACACCGTCGTCGTACACGACGGTCGCGGGGTACCGCACCTTGGTCCGCCCCGCCTTCACCAACGTGACGTGCACTTCGCCGCCCACCGACAGCACCGCCCCGGTCACCACAGCTCTCCCGCCTCCCGGACTCACGAACTCCGCACGGATCGCAGGCACTTTCTCCCGGACCGGGGCGACGGGGCCACCTCTTTTTTCCCGGCACGGGGCCGTGGCACCGCCCCGGCGCCCACCAGTAGGGTCGTGATCATGACCGCACCGACGCCGACCGTTCTCGCCACCTCCGGAGGGCACCGCACGGGTGGCCGCACCATGGTGACGTTCAACTCCCTGGTGCACCACGCCGTCGAGCTCTCCGGCGCCCACGGCCGCCGCCCCCGCGTCATGTACGTCGGCACGGCCATCGGGGACGCCGAGCACTTCACCTCCCGGATGACCGAGGCCGCCCGGGTGGCCGGGTTCGACCTGACGCCGCTGCACCTGTTCCCCATGCCGAACCTCGACGACGTCGAGGGCGCCGTCCTCGATCAGGACGTCGTCTGGGTCATGGGCGGCTCGGTCGCCAATCTGCTGGCCGTGTGGCGCGTGCACGGGCTGGACCGCGTCATGCGGCGGGCATGGGAAGCCGGGGTCGTGCTGAGCGGGGTGAGCGCGGGTTCCCTGTGCTGGTTCCAAGGGGGCGCGACCGACTCGTTCGGACCGGAGCTGCGGCCCGTCACCGACGCCCTCGGCTTCCTGCCCTACGGCAACGGCGTCCACTACGACGTCGACCGGGGCCGCCGGCCGCTGACCCACCGGCTGGTGGCGGACGGCACCCTGCCGGTGGCGCACTGCACGGATGACGGCGTGGGGCTGGTCTACCGCGGCACCGAGCTGGTCGAGGCCGTGACCGAGGTCCCGGGCAAGGGCGCCTATATCGTCACGCGCGACGGCGACGCGGCGGTGGAGGAGCGCATCGAGCCCCGTCGGCTCCCCGCCGTGTCCTAGACTTGCGGGGTTTCGCCATTCTTCTCTCATGCCTGGGGGACGGCCACGGGCGGGGGACGGGGACGGGCAGGTCCGCCGGTCCCACCGACCACGACCGCGCTGCCCGGCTCCCGGATACGGACAGCACGAGCACACCATGACCGACGACCACAGCACCGGACGGCCCACCGACGCGGCGTCGTCCGCGCCCGATCCCTCCTTCGGCGGCGGGATGTCGGAGGCCCGGAAGGAACGCGGGGCGTCCGTGCGGGTCTTCCTCTACATCGCCGGGAGCCATCTCCTCCTGGGGTTCATGGCCCTGCTGTTCTATCTGGGGTCGCACGCGCAGAAGTAGCGGGCCGGGCGGAAGCAGTGCGGCACCGCGACGGCGGCGGCCGGGCGGCGGGCCGAGCGGTGCTGCGGATGCCCGGGACAGTGCCGCGCCGGGCCGGGTAGCCTGCGGGGGTCGTCCCTACTCCAGCGAGTTGTTGCATGCATGCCTCCGATGACACGTCCACCCGCCTGATCGTGCTGCGGCACGCGAAGTCCGCCTGGCCGGAGGGTGTTTCCGATCACGAGCGGCCGCTCTCGGGCCGGGGACGGCGGGACGCGCCGGCGGTCGGCCGGTGGTTGCGGCAGCAGCGCTGCGTGCCCGACCTGGTGATCTGCTCGACGTCCCGGCGGACCCGAGAGACCTGGGAGTTGGTCGCCGGGGAGCTCCAGCCGGAGTACGCGCCACCGGCGACCCGAGGGGACCATGCGGCCCCGGTGGCCCCCGTGGCCCCGGACGTGGTCTTCGAGCCCCGGATCTACGCGGCGAGCGCGTCCGCCGTGCTGCAGGTGCTGAGCGGGATCCCGGAGCGGTGCCGGACCGCGTTGGTGATCGGCCACCAGCCGGCCGTGCAGGACCTGGTCCTGGCGCTGGCCGGCGAGGAGGGGGACGGTGAGGCGCTGGAGCGGGCCGGCGGGAAGTTCCCCACCTCGGCGGTGGCGGTGCTGGCGCTGCCCGGCGGATGGGCCCGCCTGGAGCCGGGCGCCGCGGCGCTCACCGCCTTCGCCGTGCCCCGTGGTCCGGCGCCGGGCGACCACTGAGCGGTCCGGCCGCCGTCGGGCGACCTTTCACCCCCATGGTCCGACGCCGCACGAGCCCGCCGTGCGGGCCGGGGGGTCCGCGGCGATTCTGTGGGGCATGGCGGATGGTGCAGGCGCGGACGACCAGAGCCGGGAAGCCCTCCGGCGGCCGGAGGAGCCGCCGGCGGTACCCACCGACTACGACGGTGCGGTCTACGGCTCCCTCCAGGCCGCGTCCGTCGTGGCCGGCGCCGCCACGTTCGGACCGTTCCCCCGGGTGGGACTGGTGCTCCTGCTGCTCGTCACGGGGCTGGTCTTCTGGATCGCGCACGTCTACGCGCGGCTCGTCGGCGAGCTGGCGACCTACCGGCACCTGACGTGGCACAGGGTCCGGCATGTGGCGGTCCACGAGTGGCCGATCGCGCAGGCGGCGCTGGCACCGGCCGTCGCGGTGGCGATCAGCCCGCTGCTGCGGTTGAGCCTCCAGGACACCGCGTGGTTCGCGCTCGCCGTCGCCGTGGCCGAGCAGATCGGCTGGGCGACCAGGGCCGCGACCCGCGCCGGGGCCTCGCGGGCCCTGGTGGTGGCCTCGGCCGTCGTGAACCTGATCCTCGGCCTGGTGATCGTGCTCCTCAAGGCGCAGCTACAGCACTGAGGAGCCGGCCCTGGGGCCGGGGAGAGCGCGGAACCTGAGCGCCGCCCGTGCTGCCCGGGCGGGTGGGACGCGTCGCGGTCACGGTCCCGGGGCGTCCGGTTGCTTCGGTCCGCCCGGTGCGGAGCGGAGCACGGCCAGCCGCCGCTGGTACTCCTCGTCCTCGATCTCCCCTCGGGCGTAGCGCTCGGCGAGGATCTGCTCCGCCGTGGGCGCCCCGCCGGGCGGGGGACCTTCGTGGTGCCAACCGGGATAGCGGCGGCCGGGCCCGCCCCAGCCGGACGGGCCGGGACGGACCAGGGCGCGGAAGAGCAGGATGCCGACCGTGATCACCAGTGCCCAGAACAGGACCATGCCGACCGTGGCCGCGAGCCAGCCCCACCCGGCGCCACCGTGGTGGCCGTACCAGAACAACATGGGGACCTCTCCTTCCCGGCACCGGGCGGATACGGGCTCTGAAGAGGGCGGCATCCGCGCGGGTGCCCTCACGTCGATTCTCGCTCGCCGTGGCCGGGCGGGCGCATGCTGGAGGTGAGCGGCGGCGGCTCCACCCGGCCGGGCCCGGTTCGGGTCGGTAGGGCGTGGTGCCGCGCCCTCAGGCCGTCGTGGTGGTGGCGATGCGACTCACCTTCCTGGAACCGCTCTACAAACAGCCGGGCCCGTTCGTGTCCGTCTATGTGGACACCTCGCGGGAGGGCACCGGCGGCGATCCGGACGTCGCCCTCGCACTGCGCTGGCGGCGGTTGCGCGACACCTTGGTGGCCGAGGGCGCCGACGAGGACTCGATCACCGCCGTGGGCGGCACGGTCGGCTGTGACGCCGATGTCCCCGGGGCGCACGGCCAGGCGCTGTTCACCGCGCACGGCGCGCTGGTGCTCCGGGGCGAGCTCCCGGATCCGCCCGTCCACGACACCGCGCACTTCGGGGCGCTGCCCGACACCATGCCCCTGATCGCCCAGCACGCGCCGGAGATCCCGTACCTGGCCGTGTACGTCCACTACACGGGGCGCCACACGGTGGAGGCCGCGGGGCGTGTCCACGTCGAGGCCGAGGCGGGCCGGTGGCCGCTGACCAGGGTCACGCCCGGGGAACGGCTCGACGAGCGGGTGCCGGTCGCCGACTGGCCGCGCGGAGCGGAGCGGCTCGGCCGCCTGCTGGCCGCGCAGGCGCTTCGGATCGGCGCCGAGACGCTGGTGCTCGCCGGTGACACCTGGGCGCGCGGCATCCTGGCCCGCCGGCTGCCGGGACGGCTGCGCGGCCGTGTCACGACGGTCGACGCGGGCGGCGTACCGCGGCCGGGCCGGGCCCTGCTGGAGGGGTGGTTGGAGCGGCTGTTCCGGGGGCGAATGGCCGCGCACGACCAGGCGCTGGTGGGAGCCCTCCTCGCTCAGCGGGCGCGCCGCGGGGCGGCCGCCGAGGGGCTGGCGGACACGGTTGCGGCACTGCAGCGCGGCCAGGTCGGCACGCTCTTCCTGAACGACCGCGGGCACTCGGCGCCGCCGGTGCTGTGGGTGGGGCCGGAGCCGGCGCATCTGGCGCTGACGGAGGGCGAGTTGCGGTCGTACGGCGTGCGCGCCGTCCGCCGGGAGCATGCGGACGCCGCCCTGGCCCGGGCCCTGGTGGGGACGGGCGCGGAACTGGTCCTGGTGCCCGAGCGGTGGCTGCGGCTGCGGGACGGCGCCGGGGCGCTGCTGCGGTACGCGGACTCCCCCGCGTCGTCGCCCTGACCGCGGGGCCGGAGCGGCGGGAACGCCGGGAGGGCGCCCCGGTGCGGGAGGGGACCGGGTCAGAACCGGTCGGCTTCGGGCCCCGGTTCGTGGTGGTCCGGAGAGGCCCCCGGCGCTCGGCGCAGGACGTCGTGGACGACCGCGCCGTCGACCGTCTCGCGGGTGGTGAGCAGGTCGGCGAGGCGTTCCAGGGCCGCCCGGTGGTCGCGGAGCAGGGTGGTGGCGCGCTGTTCCGCGTCGCGGACCAGGCGGGCGATCTCCTCGTCGATCAGGCGCTGGGTCTGCTCCGAGTAGGGGCGGTGCAGGGCCTCGCCGGGGGCTTCGTCGCCGAGGCGGTGCGGCGTGCCGGTGGTGGCGTAGCCGATCGGGCCGAGGGCCGGGGAGAGGCCGAAGTCGCGGACCATGCGACCGGCGATCTGGGTGGCGCCGGCCAGGTCGTCGGCGGCGCCGGTCGAGCCCTCGCCGAAGATCACGAGTTCGGCGGCCCGGCCGCCGAGGCGGACGGCCAGCAGGTCGTTGAGGTAGCCCTCGGTGTAGAGGTGCCGCTCGGCTTCCGGGAGTTGTTCGGTGGCGCCCAGTACGGGGCCGGAGGGCAGGATGGTCACCTTGGCGACCGGGTCGGCGTGTTCGCACAGCGCGGCCACGAGGGCGTGGCCCGACTCGTGGACGGCGACGGCGTGCCGCTCCTCGGGGAGCAGGGCGTTGGAGGACTCCCGGCGCCCGAGCAGGACCCGGTCCCGGGCGTCGTCGAGGTCCTGGGCGGAGATGACGGTGTTGCCCGCGCGGACGGCGTGGATCGCGGCCTCGTTGAGGAGGTTGGCGAGGTCGGCGCCGGAGAAGCCGGGGGTGGCCCGGGCGACGACGTCCCAGTCGACGTCGGGTCCCGGTTTCTTGCCGCGGGCGTGGACGGCGAGGATCGCGGCCCGCTCGGCCTGGTTGGGCAGCGGGACGGTGACGTGCCGGTCGAAGCGGCCGGGCCGGAGCAGCGCCGGGTCGAGGGCCTCGGGGCGGTTGGTGGCGGCGAGTACCACGATGCCGCTGCTCTGGTCGAAGCCGTCCATCTCGGCCAGGAGTTGGTTGAGGGTCTGCTCGCGTTCGTCGTTGCCGCCCAGCCGGATGCCGCCGCGGCGGCTGCCGACGGCGTCGATCTCGTCGATGAAGATGATCGACGGCGCGCGTTTGCGGGCCTCGTCGAAGAGGTCGCGGACCCGGGAGGCGCCGACGCCGACGAACATCTCCACGAACGCCGATCCGGTCACCGACAGGAACGGCACCGCCGCCTCGCCGGCGACGGCCCGGGCGATCAGCGTCTTGCCGGTGCCGGGCGGGCCAACCATCAGCACCCCGCGCGGCCCCTGGGCGCCGACCACCGCGTACCGCTCGGGGTGGCGCAGGAAGTCCACGATCTCGCTGATCTCCTGCTTGACGCCCTCGTATCCGGCGACGTCGTCGAAGCGGGTGGTGGGGCGCTCGGCCTCGATGATCTTGGCCCGGGAGCGGCCGATGCCGCTGAGCCCGCCGGTGAGGGTGCGCGCGGCCTGGCGGCCGGTCCACAGGAACAGCGCGCCGAGGAGCAGCAGCGGCAGGAGCACCGCGGCCAGCAGCCCCACCCAGCTGCCGCCTTCGCTGCTGGAGGCGGTGACGTCGACGTTCTTGGCGCGGAGCTGCTGGGCCAGCCCGGTGTTGCCGAGCGCGGTGGGGATCCGGGTGGTGAATTCGCGGCCGTCCTTGAGCTTGCCGTTGACGCTGCCCTTGTCGTCGATGTCGACGGTCCTGACCTGCCCGGCTTCCACCTTGCCCAGGAACGCGCTGTAGGTGAGGGCGGGGCCCGCGGGGTTGTGCGCCCGGCTGAGCAGGAGGACGAACACCACCAGCAGCACGATCGGCAGCAACCACGGCCGCCACAGCGGAGGCTTCGGCTGGGCCGACGGCTTGGGCGGCTCCCGCGGCGGCCCCGGCTTCGCCGAGCGGGTGGCGTGGCGCCTGGGCAGGCGCACTGCGGTGATCACGGCGGCTCCCTAGGGTTCCGCACTCCTCGGACAGGTTCCGCTCCCCTTCCACGATCGGCTTTTCCGGCCGGTTCCGCAGGGTGGGTACCGCTGCGATGTGGGGTCGGGCGGCCAGGTGTGGGACGCTCGAAGTGCAGGCAAAGGGGGTGTGTGATGCCTCTTGGGAAGCTCCGTCCGCCCTGGCGGCACGGCCCGCTCCGGCGGGGTACGGACGTAGCGCAATCCTGGCTGGTCCTGGCCACGGGCGTGCTGATCGCCGTGGCGGCCCCGACCGCGGGGGTGGTGGCCGGCAGTGTGGTGGACGCGGCGGCCCATCGGCAGAGCGCCGACTGGCAGCCGGTCTCCGCGGTGGTGACGAAGGAACCCGCGGCCCGGGTAAACGTCGACAGCGGTACCGGCACGGGCAGCCGGGTGCAGACGACTGTGCGCTGGACGGCAGCGGACCGCAGCGTGCGGACGGGCGAGACGGTCGTGGCGACCGGCGTCCACGTCGGGGACCACACGACGGTCTGGCTGGACCGGAGCGGGAAGCTGGTGCGGGACCCGGGCACCCCGACCGACTCCCTGGCCGAGAGCGTGGTGGCGGGCACCGTCGTCGCGTCCGGCACCGGTCTGCTGCTCTACGGCGCGGAGAAGGCCGGTGTCCGTCTGCTGAACCGCAGGCGCTACGCCCAGTGGGAGAAGGAGTGGGCGGAGCTGGACACCCGCTGGCGGCACCCGCAGCAGTGAGGGTCCGTGGCGCGCGGTCCGCTCGGGGCCGCGCGGGCGGCTCGCCTGGCGGCTCCGGACCGTCCCTGCCACGCTGAAATGGACGGCTGCCCGCCCGCGGTCGCGTCCGGCCGCCGAGCCGCATCCGCCGAGGGTCACCGACATCGGACGCCGGGTCACCGTCGCCGGTGGTGCGGCGATGCTTCCGACCGAAGTCCCGGCGGCGGCACGGAAGTTCGACGACGCGGCCCGGCCGATGCCGTGGTCGCCGGCCGGCCGGCCCCGGGACCACGTGCCGCGCCGCCCTTCACTCACGGAGGTTCCCATGGCATCAGCAGCAGGTCACCCCGCCGGAACACCGCACCCGGGCTACGGCGGGAGAACGACCGCACCACAGACAGCGGACCGCCACGGCCTGGTGATGTTCGCCGGGGTCATGTTGGGGTTGCTGGCCCTGTTCAACGGCCTCGACGGCATCGCGGCGATCGTCAACTCCCACATCTTCCTGGGCAATGTCGCACTGGTCCTGGGAGACATGCAGGCATTTGGCTGGCTGATGCTCGCGCTGGCGATCCTGCAGGCGGCCGCGGCCGTCGGCGTGCTCACCAAGCGCTCGGAAGCCGCCCGTTGGTTCGGTGTGGCGGTGCTGGGGCTGAACGCCTTCGCCCAGATGTTCTTCATCCCCGCCTACCCGGTGTGGTCGGTGATGATCATCGCGCTGGACGTGCTGGCCATCTACGGGCTGTGCGTCTACGGAGGCAGCACCTCCGCCACGGCCGAGCAAGAGCAGGGAGGTTGAGCAGGGAGGTTGAGCGGAGACGTCGGGCCGGGCCGGTCGGGCCGCCGCGGGCGTCGCCCCGGCGGCGTCACCGCGCGATCCGCTCCGCCAGCGAACTGCCGCCGCGGTCCTTAAAGATCCGGTCCAGATGGCGGTCCAGGACGTCGGCGGCGGTCCGCGCGCTGCGCTGGCCGACCAGGATGCTGGTGCCCAGCCCCGCGGAGAGCGCGAGCAGGCCGACGGCCTCGATGCGGGCGTCCACCCCGGGGCGGGTCAGGCCCGCTTCCTCGGCCTGCCCCAGGAGTGCGGTAAGCCGCTCCTCGGCGGCCTCGGGATCCCGGATGAAGGGCTGCTCGGCGAGTGCCCGGTCGGTCACGGACAGCACCGCGTACGAGGTGTAGACGAGATGGAAGACCCGGCTCTCCTCGTCGAGGGGCAGGGACGCCATCAGGAGCGCCTCGATCACCGTGCGCGGCCCCGGGTGGTCGCCCGCGGCCCTGACCTGCGTTGCGACGCGTTCCCCGAACCGCTCGGTCAGCTGTCGCAGTCCGTGCAGCAGCAGCTTCTCCTTGGTCTCGAAGTAGTACTGCACCAGCCGCAGTGACACGCCCGCCTCGGCCGCCACGTCCCGCATCCCCACGGCGTGCAGTCCGCGTCGCCCCGCGACCCGGAGCAGCGCCTCGGCGATCTCGGTACGTCGTTCGTCATGGTCCACGCGCTTGGGCATCAGCCGCGTCTTCCCTCGTCAGTCGCTTCGGTGTGGGCCCCGCTCAACGCGGGGCAATTTTGATGATACAGCCGTACCAACTTCGTGGTACGTTCGTATCACGAAGACCGAGAACAACGGATCCCCGGAGGTGGCCGTGTCCCAGACCACTGCCCGTCCCCAGGCCGACATCGGCCGCTATGTCAGCGACGCGCTGCGCGAGGAGTACTTCGCGGCGTGCGACGCGCTCTACGCCCTGGGGGTGCCCGCGGCCGCGGAGCAGGAGGTCGAGACCTCCTTCGGCACCACCCAGGTCTACCGGTACGAACCGGCCGACCCCGCCGCCCGCTCCCGCACCCCCGTCGTCCTCGTGCACGGCTCGGGATCCTGCTCCGCCATGTGGTATCCGAACACCCCCGCCCTCAGCGCCGAGCGCCCGGTGTACGCGCTCGACACCCCGGGCGACCCCGGACGCAGCGTGCACCGCGTGCCCATGCACCAACCCGAGCGCGCCGCACAGTGGTTGGACGAGTCGCTCGCCGCGCTCGGCCTCGACCGCGTCCACCTGGTCGGCTCCTCCTACGGCGGCTGGCTCGCCCTGAACCAGGCACACCGCGGGGCCGGCCGGCTGGCCTCGGTGACGTTGCTCGACCCCGGTGGCCTGGAGAAGGTGGGGCTGCGCTTCTTCGTCTGGATCTTCGTCAGCCTCTTCGCGACCTCCGCCCCGAAGGCGCTGCGTCCCCGCCTGGCGGCCTGGTTGGAGCAGCCGGTGCTCGTCGTGCCGGAGCTGCGCACGATGATCAGGAAGGGCGTCCGGGCCTTCCGCATCCGTCGCCCGGCCCCGCTCCCCCTCTCCGACGCCGAGCTGGCCACCATCCGCACCCCGCTCTACCTGGTGCTCGGCAAGCGCAGTCTCCTGGTGCACCCGAAGCGGCAGGTGGAGCGCGTCCCGCGCCTGATAGCGGGAGCGCGCGCGGAGATCGTCTCCGGCACCGGCCACGGACCGCAGATCGACCATCCGCAGGTGGTCAACCGCAGGATGCTGGACTTCATGGACTCCGTCGACCGCGGCACCGGCTGACGGCCCGACGGACCACCGCCCCGGCCGAGGGGCACGGGGGCCGGCCGGAACTCGCGTGCGGCGAGGACCGGCCGGCCGTCATGATGGCGATCATGAACAGATATGTGACCGCCCCCGCCCGACTCGGAGAAACCCCGCTGCCCGATGGGCGGTTGGTGGGCTGGGCCGAGTGGGGACCCGAGGACGGTGTTCCGGTGCTGCTGTGTCCGGGAGCGGCGACGAGCCGTTGGCTCGGCTTCGGACCGGACGTGGTGGCCGCACGGGGGCTGCGACTGGTGTCCCTGGACCGCCCCGGACTCGGTGCCTCGACCCCGCACCCGGGGCGGACCTTCGCCGATTTCGCCGCGGACGTCCGGCACTTGGCGGCGCGGCGCGGCCTGGGGCGTCCACCGGTGGTCGGCAACTCGCAGGGCGCGCCGTTCGCGTTGGCCTGCGCGGAGGCGGACGTGGTCGCCGCGGTGGCCGTCGTCTCGGGGGCGGACGATGTCGCATCGGCCGTCGTACCGGCGGCCGTATCGGGCGCACCGGCCGACGAGGGCCGGCAGCCCGACGAGCCCGCGGCGACCGGATTCGCCGCGGCCGTGCCCGCACACCTGCGGGAACTCGTCGAACGCACCGCCGCCGACCCGAGGGGCGCCGAGGAGTTCTTCGCCGGCTTCACGGCGGACGCGATGGCACACCTGGTGCGGACCAACAGCCCGGCGTGCGACCTGGCCGTGTACCAGGATCCCGGGTTCGACGCCGCGTACCGCCGGGCCCTCGACGAGGGCTTCGCCCAGGGAGCCGCCGCCGGATATGCCCGCGACGCCGTACTCGCCATGAGCCGCTGGCCGTTCGCCCTCGACCGGATCACCGTCCCGGTGGACCTCTGGTACGGCGCACACGACGCCAGTCACTCCCCCGACCACGGGGCCCGCCTCGCCACCCGGATTCCCGGCGCGCGCCGCCATGTCGTACCGGGGGCGGGCGGCTCCCTGCTGTGGACCGACCCGGGACCGATCCTCGCCACCCTCCTCGACAGGGCCGCGGGCAAGGGCTGATCGGCCCCTTTTTCTGCCGGCGGCTGCACGGGGTGCGGGCGCCCCACAGGGCGATGCGCACGTGCGTGGTCACCGACGGACTCCTTCGTCGCCCGGGGCGGTCAGGATCGGGAAGGGAACGGGGGCGCTGTCGTCCGGTGCGGGCATCGGGCGCGGGCCGGCGGGCAGCGTGGACCGGACGGCTCGCAGGACGTCGGCGTAGGGGCTGCGGTGGGCGTCGAGTGCCTGGGCGAGCAGCTCCACCGCACCGCGGTACTGGTGGAGCAGGGGGGTGCCGGCCTGCGGACAGCGGGCGGCGAATTCGAGCATGGCGGGGAGGAAGTCGGGGAGTTCGCCGCCGTCGGGTTCCCAACCATGGGCGCGATAGTGGGACTTGAGCCCGGCCAGGGAGGCGCCGCGACGGCGGGTGTCGCCGTCGGTGTAGTGGGTGAGGTGGAGGGTGCGGCGGCGGCTCCGGTCGAAGGTGGTCACATAGCGCGCGGCCAGGTCGAGGGGCGGGTCCTGGGCCGCGCCGCGACAGAAGCCGAGCAACAGATCGGCCTCGGGGCAGCGCAGTCGGGTGAGCACCGCGGTGACCTGGGCGACCCGCTGCGGCCAGTCGGGTCCGGGATAGGAGAGGAGCAGGGCGGCGGCCTGGTGCACGGCCCGGTGGCGGTTCATCGGCTGCCGCCGTCCGTGTCGCGGGGCGGGAAGAGGCCGCGTGGCCGGCCCCGGCCGTTCCAGTTCAGCAGGTTGATCCGCCCGCCCGATCGGCCCGCCGGCGCCCCGGTGGCGGCCACCGGTGGCGCGTGGAAGGACTCCGCCTCGTACATGCCCGGCCCACCCTGTCCGTCCAGGCGGCAGCCGAGCCCGTCGAGGTCGGCATCCCGATCGCCGTCGGCCGCGTAACCGGTGGGGATGACGTACCGGTCCTCGTACTTGGCGAGGGCCAGCAGTCGGTACATCGCCTCGACGGAGGGCTCGTCCATGCCGACGCCGCGGGCGATGTCCGGGTCCCGTTCCTCGCCGAGGTTGATGCGGCGCAAGGCCAGACGCCCCGCGGCGAGTTCGGCGGCGGCCCACTCGCCCGGTTCGTGGCCCGAGTCGTGCGCCCGCCGACCGAGGTCCAGCGGGTTGGCGGTGAAGGCGGGGGCGGACGGCATCCAGCCCAGTCGCATCGAGCGGGCCACCAGATCGGCGGTGTGCTGTCCGGCGAACGTCCCGCGGGCGGTCGGTGCGGCCAACGCACCGGCGTCCTGGCCGTCGTAGCGCCACTGGTCGGTGTGCAGGTACCAGTAGGGCGTGCCGGCCATCTGGCGGGCCGGGCGCACCCAGTCGGCCGCGGACTGGACCTGTTGCCAGCCGGCGTACGGGCGGACCTTCTCCTGCCCCACGTAGTGGGCCCAGCCACCGCCGTTCACGCCCTGGCAGCCGGTGAGCAGCAGCAGCGTGAGGAAGGACCGGTAGATGGTGTCGGAGTGGAACCAGTGGTTGGTGCCGGCCCCCATGACGATCATGCAGCGGCCACGGGTCTTCTCCGCCGTGTGCGCGAACTCGCGTGCCGCGCGGACCACCGCCGCGGCGGGCACCGAGGTGATCGTCTCCTGCCAGGCCGGGGTGTAGGGCCGGGTGGCGTCGTCGTAGCCCTCGGGCCAGTCACCCGGCAGTCCGGGCCGGGCGACGCCGTACTGGGCGAGCAGCAGGTCGAAGACGGTGGTCACCCGGCGTCCGGCGATCTCTCGCACCGGGACGCCGCGCGGCACGACGCCGGGGTCGTCGAAGCACGGCAGCAGCACCCGGGCGCGGTCCCCGCCCTCCTGGAGGAAGGACAGCGCGGGCTCGATCCCGCCCAGGTCGAGGTTCCAGCGGCCGGTGCCGCCCTTGGACCAGCGGTCGCCGAGGGTGCCGTTGGGGACGACGGGCCGCCCGGAGGCCGCGTCGAGCAGCACCGGCTTCCAGGACGCCGCCGCCTCGTCGTCCGTGTCGAGCCCCAGGTCCGCGGCGGTGAGGAACTTCCCGGGGACGAACTCGCCGTCCTGCTCCTGGAGTTCGACCAGGAACGGCAGATCGGTGAACTGCTTGACGTACTCGGTGAAATACGGGACCTGCCGTCGGACGAAGCACTCGGCGAGGACCACATGTCCCTTGGCCATGGCCAGCGCGCCGTCGGTGCCGGGGTGCGGGTGCAGCCACTCGTCCGCGAACTTCGTCGCGTCCGCGTAGTCCGGGGAGACCACGACCACCTTCTGGCCCCGGTAGCGGGCCTCGGCCATCCAGTGCGCGTCCGGGGTGCGGGTCACCGGCACGTTGGAGCCCCACAGCATCAGATAGGCCGCGTCCCACCAGTCGCCGGACTCGGTACGTCCGTCTGGTCGCCGAAGACCTGCGGCGAGGCGATGGGCAGGTCGGCGTACCAGTCGTAGAAGGAGACCATCGGCGCGCCGATCAGCGCCATGAACCGCGCGCCGACCGCGTGCGAGGCCATCGACATGGCGGGGATCGGCGAGAAGCCGGCGACCCGGTCCGGGCCGTGGGCGGCGATGGTGTGGACGTGGGCGGCGGCCGCGATCTCAGGGCCTCGTCCCATCCGACGCGCACCAGGCCGCCCTTGCCCCGGGCCGACTGATATCGGCGTCGCCTGGCGGGGTCCCCGGTGATCTCGGCCCAGGCCGCCACCGGGTCCCCCAGGCGCCTGCGCGCCTCGCGGTAGAGCTCCAGCAGCACCCCGCGCACATGCGGGTAGCGCACCCGGGTCGGCGAGTAGGTGTACCAGGAGAACGAGGCGCCCCGGGGGCAGCCGCGCGGCTCGTACTCGGGCCGGTCCGGGCCCACTGACGGGTAGTCCGTCTCCTGGGTCTCCCAGGTGATGACGCCGTCCTTGACGTACACCTTCCACGAACACGAACCGGTACAGTTCACGCCGTGCGTGGAGCGGACGACCCGGTCATGGGCCCAGCGCTCGCGGTAGGGCGTGTCATTGACACTCTGATCGGTCCGTACACCGCCCGCAGGTCCGAGGTCGTGGGAGACCGGCGCAGGGCCGTGCCCACCTTCAGCAATTGCTCCGCGGCCACCGCCGCGATCCGTTCGGCTTCCTTACGGGCACCGCGTCGTACCACCACCGTCGCTCCTTTCACGGTACGCGGGCAGCGGCGCCGACCACACTGGTCCCCGTGCCGGGGCGGTCGCGTTCCACCGGCACCAGCTTCACCACGCATCGCCCTCGCTGACGCGCCATCACGGCATGCTTGATGAGAGCTATACGTAGTTTTTCTTGCGCTTTGCAATACTTGCCAATGGCATACACTTCCAGGCGGCCGCGATCTCCGCCCCAGGTATCGGCCATGGACTCCCCGACCCGGGAGAGGAGTTCGTCGAGGTCGCCCGCGGCACCGGTTCGGCCGCCTGCAGGGCGAGATCAGCGGGTGGTGTACCCGCCGTTGACGAAGAGGGTCTGCCCGTTGAGCCACCAGCCCTCGGTGAGCAGGAAGATCACATGGGGCGCGATGTCCTCGATCCTGGTCAGCTCGCCGTTCATGGACGAGGACTTGTGGTAGGCGACGGAGTCGTCGGTCTCGGCCGGATAGAAGAACGAGGTGTCCATCGGCCCGGGGGCGATGTTGTTGACGCTGATGTTGCGGCCGAAGAGCTCCTTCGACAGGGCGCGGGTGAAGTGCTCGACCGGGGACTTGCTGCCGGCGTACACGGAGTACAGGCCGGTGTAGGCGGCCAGCAGCGAGGTGACCACGGTGACGATCGAGCCGTCGCGGTCGATGCGCTTGGCGGCCTCGCGCATCATGAAGTACGCGGCCTTGGAGTTCACCGCGAACATCCGGTCGTACTCGGCCTCCGAGGTCTCGGTCACCGGCTTCTTGATCACCATGCCCGCGGTGTTCACGCTGGCGTCCACCCGCCCGAACGCGTCGATCGCGGCGTCGAAGAGCCCCTCGACGCCGGCCACCCGCGTCAGGTCCGCCTGGTGCGTCACCGCGTCCCCGCCCGCCTGCTTGACCGCGGCGGCCGTCTCCTCCGCGTCGGAGCGGGAGGAGTCGCTGTTGTAGTGCACCACGACCTTCGCGCCGTGCTCACCGAGCTGCCGGCTGATCAGGCCCCCGAGGTTCCTGGAGGCCCCGCCGACCACGACGACCTTGTCCTTGAGCGTACGAGCGGGCATGACGCGTCTCCTCATCAGAACGGTGTCCGTCCCGCGCGTGCGTGCCGGCGCACCTCTTGCGCCCGTACGCCCAGGCCATGTCCCCACACGTGAGACGCGCGGCCCTCCCGACGCTAAGCAGGCGCCCCGCTGATCGCATCCGCAGGCCGCCCGCGGGTCACCCGCCCGGCCCAGCGCCGGTGGCTGGGCGGAAAGGCGCCGACCCGACCGTGCCGAGCGGGTTCCCGCTATCCCTCGTGGCCCTCCGACGGCACGGTGGTGGCGAGGATCCCGCTGAGCGCGGACCGGGCGTCCTGCAGGGTGGTGATCTTGTCCTCCAGGCCGCGGAGTTGCTCCCGCAGCGTGCCGGCCGCGCAGTGTTCGAACTCCGGGCCCGGCCCCACGACACAGGGCAGCAGCTCGCGGATGACGCGGGTCGTCAGTCCGGCGGCGAGCAGGGCCCTGATGTGCCCCACCACGGCCGGGGCGTCCTCGGCGTACCGGCGGTGGCCGCCGCTGCCCGCGCGGTGTGCGGTGAGCAGCCCCTGTTCCTCGTAATAGCGCAGCAGGCGTGGACTGACGCCGGTGGCCCGCGCCAGATCCCCGATCTTCATCGTCACGTGATCCCCGTCACCGGCACTTGCATCTCACATCGATGTCAGATCCTACGGTGTCGGTGTGACCACGACGTCGGAACGGAACCTGGGAGCGGTTAGCGATGTCAACTGATGTGACGGGCTTCGTCGTTCAACTCAACGGTCGGACGGCGACCGCGGCGGACCTGGCGCCGCTGGCGTTCGCCGGCTATGCCCACTTCACCGCCCTGCAGGTGCGCGGGGGCCGGGTGCGGGGCCTGGATCTCCATCTGGAGCGACTGCGCACCGCCTCGCTGGAGTTGTTCGGCCGGGCGTTGCCGGACGACCGGGTGCGGTCCTGGCTGCGTGCCGCGCTGGAGTCCGGGCCGGCCGACCTCTCGCTGACGGCCACGGTCTTCTCACCTGCGGGCGAGTTCACCCGGGGCGGCGGCGAGGGGGCGCCCGAGCTGCTGGTCCGGACGCGACCGCCGGCGTCCGCACCGGAGGGTCCGCTCGCGCTGGCGCCCGTCGCCCACGAACGTGTCCTCCCGGCCGTGAAGCACGTCGGCGAGGTCGCCAAGACCTACTTCCTGCGCCGGGCCGTCGCGGAGGGCTTCGACGACGCCGTCTTCGTGGACCGGCGGGGACGGCTCAGCGAGGGGACGATCTGGAACCTGGCCTTCTGGGACGGTGAGGCCGTGGTGTGGCCCGAGGCCGCGGTGTTGGGCGGAACGACGATGGGCATCGTCCGCCGCCGACTGGATCGCCTCGGGGTCCCGCAGCGCGACCAGGAGATCACCCTCGACGCGCTGCCGGGGTTGGCCGGCGCCGTGGTGATGAACTCGTGGACGCCGGGAGTGCCGGTGCACCGGATCGGCTCGGTGCCGCTGCCCGCGGCGCCGCCCTTCGTCGAGCTGCTGCACCGGGCCTACCGGGCCGAACCGCTGATCTCGCCGTGACGGACGGTACGCCGAGGCCACCGCGACCTCGGCGTACGTCACGGACACCAGGGCCCGGACCCCCTCCCCCGGGCCGCTCCATTCGCCGTGCGGACTCGACGTCCGGGTTCGGCGACCGTACTACCGGCCGTCGCCGGTGACGGTGCTCCAGCGCGGGTCGATGCGGCCCAGCCAGACGTCCTGAGCGTCGGCCAGTGGTTGCTCCAGGGGAAGGGGGAGGAACCGGCAGGCGAAGGCGAGGCCGGCGTCGTCGCCGTCGCCGTGGACGCGGTGTTCCCACGCATCGGGAGTGTCTGCGGGCGCCCGGAGGTGGAGGAAGCTGGTTCGTCGTGGCGCTCCCGTGTCGGGGTGGGGCTTGTCCTCCACGGCGATCTGCCGGACCACGGTGGCCGACCGCAGACCGGTCTCCTCGGCAACCTCTCGCAGCACCGCCGCCTCTCGCCCTTCGCCTGGTTCGACTCCGCCCGCCGGGACCTGGGTGCCGGCCTCCGGCATCCCGATGTGGTCGAACACCAGGAGTTCGGGAACGGCGCGATACCGGATCACGTAGGCAGCGACACGGATTCTGGGTCGGGTCATCCCGGCATTGTCCGTCACCTGCGCCGTTGGTGGCCTCCGGCCTCGGCTCCCGACTCGCGCCGCCGCTCCGTCAGTCGAGCAAGGTGGTCGGCGCGCAGCGCGGTGGCCACTCCGAGGGCGGAGAGGGCGGCGAAACCGAACAGCAGGTAGCGCGCGGAGGTGAGCATCGTCGGGCCGCCCAGGTTGACCAGGAGGCCGGCGACCGCCGCGCCGAACGCCGTCGCCATCGTCAGCACGGTCGCGATCGCCGCGGCGGCCTTCTCCCCCTCCGCCTTGTCCGGTGTGCTGCTCATCGCGGCAACGGACAGGTGGGGCATGGCCAGGCCGATCCCCGTGCCGGCGAGGAGCAGCACGGGCAGCCATGCGAGGACCAGGAGCAGTGGCGCGTCGCGCTGTTGCAGGAGAGCGAGCACGGCGAGGCCGGCCGCGAGGAGAGCGGGGCCCGCCACCCGCAGCCGCCGGACCGTCCGTCGCCGGCGCGCCGAGGAGCTGACGACCTGGCTCGCCGACCAGCCCAGCGACAACGCCGCCCCGAAGAACCCGGCAGCGACCGGCGGCAGTCCGCCCATGCGCTGGCCGAACAGCGGCAGGAAGATCTCCACCGCGACGCCGGCCGCGAGGAACACGATGGTCAGGTAGACCCACCGCAACGCGGATCCGGCCCGGTAGGTCTGACGCGGCAGGACTCGGACCCGACTCCGCTGCTCCGTCACCACGAACGCCGTCACCAGCATCAGTGCCAACGCGATGAACGCCACCATCAGGACCTTGTTCGCGAGGATTCCGGCGACGCTCACGGCGCCCGCGGCCCCCACGACCAACACCAGGGCGCTCAGCGGCACTTCAGCCGGGTCCGCCCCGTCCCGGCCGCTCCTCGGCAGCACACGAGGGACGAACACCGCCATCGCTCCCGAGGCGACGGCCAACACGACGAACGCCAGTCGCCAGGAGCCGAACTGGGCGAAGAGCCCGCCCAGAGCCGGACCGACGAAGTTGCCCAGGCCGAACATGGCGGAGATCAACGCGCTGCCCCGCGCCCACAGATGACGCGGCAGCGCCGAGTAGACCAAGGCGAACCCCAGACCGGTCAGCAGGCCCGCCCCCAGTCCTTGCGCACCGCGGCCGACCAGCAGCACGGGCATCGCCGGACTGGCCGCGCACACCGCCGACCCGACGGCGAAGACGCCGAATCCGATCAGGTAGGAGCCGATATCGCCGTAGCGGGAGAGGGTTCGGCTCACGAGCATGGTCGCGACGACCTGGGCGGTCAGGAAGACGGTCGCATTCCATGCGTAGAGGCGTTCACCGCCGATGTCTGCGACCGCCGTCGGCAACAGGCTCGCGGCGAGATAGATGTTGACGGCGCCGATCAGCACGCCCCCGGCCAGCACCGCTGCGGTACCGAAACGTCTGCCGAGTTCCCGCCACGAA
Source organism: Streptomyces yunnanensis (assembly GCF_029011865.1). Lineage (NCBI taxonomy): Bacteria > Bacillati > Actinomycetota > Actinomycetes > Kitasatosporales > Streptomycetaceae > Streptomyces > Streptomyces yunnanensis. The sequence goes on along the minus strand of NZ_CP095749.1, from coordinate 9,136,632 downwards.
CCGACTCTTTGACTGTCGTCCACGTGCCAACTCCGTTCCTGGGTTGCTTGGTTCCCAGGCATCATGGCGGGGCGGGGAGACCCGGTAATCCGACATAACGGACGTGGTCCGCATCACATTTCAACGGCGGGGGCGACGCGGCCACTTGATGGATTCCGCGACGGAGCGCGCCGGCCCACCCCGTCCCTCGCGATGAACTCCCCCTACCCAGGGGGGCGCCCGCATGGTACTCATGCTTCTGACTACTCAATTTTATGAGTAGTCAGGGATCCGGTGCAGGGCGCGGGCCGGCCGCGCACGCGACGCGCCGGAAGGACGACCAGGAATGGGGACCAACCGTGACCACAGTCGCCGCACGCTTCCGCACCGCCGTCGAGAACCGCGATCTCGCGGCCCTGGAGGCGCTGTTCACCGACGACATCCGTCTCTACAGCCCGGTGAAGTTCCGGCCCTTCGAAGGCAAGCCGGCGGTCATGGGCCTGTTCACCGTGCTGCTGCGCACCTTCGAGGACTTCCACTACGTCGGCGACTTCGCCGGCAGCTCCCAGACCAGCGTGGACGGCACGACGGCCCCCTCCTCCGTGCTGCTCTTCCGTGCCACCGTCAACGGCAAGCAGATCCACGGCATCGACCTGCTGCACCACGACGAGGACGCGACCCAGGACGGCCGGATCAAGGAGATCACGGTGATGGTCCGGCCGCAGTCGGCCGTCCAGGCACTGGGCGAAGCGGTGCTCGCCGGGCTGGTGGCCGACGGACTGGTTCCGCCAGCGGCCGACCGGTAGCGGCGGCGGCACCCACTCACGGTGGGACCGGGTGGATGCCTGCCGGCGACGGGCGCGAGCGGTGCGGCCAGTCCCCCCATGTTGGCCGCGCCACCCGTCGCACCGCCGCTCTAGACGAGCAACCGCTGTGGTGGCACAGGCATGCCGGAGCCGGCGACCACGACCAGCATGCGAACGGCGCAGTTGACATCCGGTGCGTGGCGGGCGCCTCTCACCACTTCACCACCGATCGCCCCAGTACCGCGTCGAGCCCGTCCTCGTACCAGGCTTCGGGCGACGGGTCGGGGGGTTCAAGGTGGTTCGAGGCAGCGCCGGACGGCTCGGCTGCCGCTGACACCTTGTCATACAGAGTTTCCCCCGAACGTGCTCCGCGCGCGCCCGGGGGCATTAGCTGGTCCCCCTCTCGGAGGTAGGCCAGCATCCTCTCGTGCGGAGAGGAATGGCTGTTCATCATGGATACCCTTCCCTCAAGAACTCTTGGGTCGGATCGGTCCGACCCCGGTGCCACGGTCTGATTCGGCAACGTCCGTCCCGTGGCTCCGGGGCACAGTCCGGTCCGGGCACGGCGCGGAAGTCGGGCGCGGCGGCCGCGTGCGGCGACCGCCGCGAGCCCGGGACGTGACCTACGCCGGCGCCGGCTCGTCGTCGTCCCGGCAGCGCCTGGCCTTCGCCTCGGCCGCGGCCAGTTCACGGCTGACCGTCGCCGACGAGATCTCCAACAGCTCGGCGATCTCGATGCCCTTCAGGCCCCAGACGTGGGTGAGTTCCCAGACCGCGGCCTGCCGTTCGTTGGCGATCGCCGCCTTCACCGACTCCAGCAGCTCCAGGTATTCCAGGCCGATGGCCGCGCCGGCCCCCAACTGCCGTGCGTGTTCGGGTGGTTCGTCGTAGAGCCGCTCTCCCGAGGACGCCTTGCGCCAGTGGTCCCGGAGCTTGTTCCGGGCGACCACGGTCGCGAAGACGATGACCGGCTTCTCGAACTTGGTGCCGCGACGGAACTCCTGGAGGACCGCGATGCAGGTCTCCTGGGTGATGTCCTGGGCCAGGTGGTAGTCGCGCGTGATCCGCGTGACCGAGGAGATCAGCCGCGGCTCGATGGTGCGTAACGCCTCCTCCATCAGCTCGGCCTCGCGTACCTTCGACAGCCGGCGGTGCGCCTCCCCGGAGTCGTCGCCGCCCCCTGAGAGCTGCCTCATGTGTCGTCCTCTCCACTGACCGGGAACCGCAGCCGTGGCCCCGGGCTCGCTAGGAGGACGAGTCGACGCCCGGATTCTTTTCACGGCCGACGGCTGAAATTTCCGGCGGCCTCGACGGGACCTGAGGACATGGACACTCGCACTGCCCTCGCGCTCGTACTCGGCGGCCTGGCCGTCTACCTCGCCTACCACGACCCGGTGCTCGGTGCCGCCCTCGGCATCGGCGTCGTCGTGGTCACCCTGCTGCTGACACTCCTGGAGAAGTAGCGGCCCGCCCCCGCCCAACTCGCCTTACTGATAAGGCCCGACACTGAAATCCTCCTGACGTGCCAGGCGCCGTGGCCCCGGCCATTCCCCATCGGACAGCCCCTAACGCAGGACCGCCAGGACGAGGGTGGCGACGGCCAGTCCCAGGTACCCGGCGGGCCCGGCCAAGGTCGCGTAGGCGCGTACCCGGACGTGTGCGACGACCGCACCGACGAAGAAGAGGACCAGTCCCCCGGCGGCGGCCGTGCCGAGCGGCCCCACTCCCAGGAGCCCCAGCAGGAGGCCCACCGCTCCGGCGCCCTTGAGGGCGCCCAGCCACGGGAGCCAGGACCGCGGCACCCCCACCGCGGCGGAGTTGGCGAGCACGAACTCGGCCCTCGCCAGGTCCGCGACCGCGATCCCCGCGTTCGCCGCGATCGTGATGACGGTGATGATCACGTAGGCCATGTCCATGAGCCGACGCCTCCCTTTCCGATACCGTTCCGAGCCCCCGAGGCGGCAGGTCCGCCGGCCGGTCACGGCCACACAGCGCCACCGGGCCCGGTGACCAGGCTCGTCGTGCCGTCGCCCGACGTCCAATACCTGCGGCTATAACCTGACGGCATGGATGTCGACACCCGGCTGTTGCGTTACTTCGTCGCCGTGGCGGAGGACGGCAGCCTGACCCATGCCGCACAGCGCCTGTTCGTGTCCCAGCCGGCGCTGACCAAGCAGATCAAGCAGTTGGAGGCGCAGCTCGGGGTGCTCCTGTTCACCCGGTCCCGGACCGGTATGGCGTTGACGGCGGCGGGGCGTGCCCTGGCCGAGCGGGTGCCCGCGCTGCTGGCCGACTGGGAGCGGACGCTGCGGGAGACCAAGGCCGCGGCGAGCCGGGCGCAGCGCGTGCTGCGGGTCGGTTTCGTAGCCAGTGGCGCCAACGAGGCGACGCCGCGCATCGTCGCGGAGTTCGCGCGACGCCGGCCGGGCTGGCGCGCGGAGATGCGGCAGGCCGCATGGTCCAACCCGTCCGCCGGGCTGGCCGATGCGGAGGTCGATGTCGCCCTGGTGCGGCTGCCGTTCCCCGGCCAGGACGCGGTGCACCTCGTGCCGCTGCTCACCGAGCCGCGCTGGGTGGCGCTCGCCGACGCGCACCCCCTGGCCTCCCGTGAGGTCATCCCGTTCCGGGAACTCTGGGACGAGCCGTTCGTGGCCGCTCCGGCGGAGACGGGCGGCTGGCGGGACCACTGGTTGGCCGCCGACGAACGCGGGGGCCGCCCGGTCCGCGTCGGCGCGGTCACCGACCAGCCGGACGACTGGCTCAGCGCGATCGCCAACGGCTACGGCATCGCGCTCGCTCCCGAGTCCGCGTCCCGTTTCTACGCCCGGCCCGGCGTCACCTATCGCCCGGTCACCGGTGTCAGTCCCAGTCGGGTGGCCGTCGCCTGGGCGCCGGCGGACGACACCAACGCGGTCGTGCAGGACTTCGTGCGGTGCTGTCGCGACAGCCTGGGACAGGCCCGCGGGACCGCCTGACCGCCTGACCAGCACCGCCTCGCCGCATCGGCCCCCGGCACGGCCGCTGACGGAGGATGGTAAAAGGGGGCATGGCTGTCATACACAACACCACCCTCAAACCCACCAAATTGGAGCTGCTCACCACCTGGCTCCCGAGCCGGCCCTGGTACCGCGGCACCGGCCGGGAGCCGCAGCTGGCCCGGGTGGGCGGCTTCCGGCTGGACGATCCGCAGGGCGAGGTGGGAATCGAGTGCCTGGTGGTCACCGACCGGTCCGGTGACGCGCCGGTCTCCTACTTCGTCCCGCTCACCTACCGCGGGGCACCGCTCGACGGTGCCGAGCAGGGCCTCGTCGGCACCCTGGAGCACGGCATACTGGGCCGGCGCTGGATCTACGACGGGGCCCACGACCCGGTGCTCGCCGCCGAGTTGCTCGCCCTCTTCCAGGGACGCGCCGAACCGCAGGCACAGGACGCCTCCGACGCCCGGGACGAGTCGGTCCGCCACTACCTCGGTGAGGGCGTCGAGGCAGCCGCGATCGGTGCGTTGCGGATGGTGGGCCCGGCGACCGTCGTCAGCGGGCCGGACGGCACCGACCTCACCCTGGACACCATCACAGAGGCGGCGGCCGACAGGCGGCCGGGGCACGCTCCCGCCACCCTCGCCCTGCACATCGGGCGCGTGCTGGAACCGCTGGCCCAGGAGGGCGCCACCGGCCGTGCGGGCACCGTCCCGGAGTGCCTGGGTTCCCTCACCGGTGTCTGGCAGTCGGCCGACGGCACGGAAGCCCGCGGCCTGTTCGCCACCCTCGGCGCCGCGGACCGCTGACGCGCGTCCCGCGGCGCCGCCTACCGACCGCGAGCGACGCTTACCGGCACCGCGGCACCCCGATGACGGGGTGACGGGGTGACCTTCCGTCACCCGTCCACGGCGGTGCCGGGAAGCGGACCAACGGGGCGCTCCGCCCGCCGCGCGCCGAGGGGTGGGTGGGAGCCGTGTCGGGTGGAGCTCCGATGGACGCAGCCGGGACCGTCGTGGTGATGACCGACCACCGCTCCACCGAGCAGGGCGCCCCGGTGCCGGACGCCCGCCCCTTCATGACGGGCGGCCCGGGTCGCGCGACAACCAACGGTCGCAGCCTGCTCCTTGAGCCGGGTCGGGACCGTCCGCGCGTCGCACCGGACACCCTGATCGTCTACGAGATCCCGCCGGCCGACCGCACCCGGTTCGAGGGCTTCCAGGGCGTGCTACGCACGACCGACACCGCCACCATCGGCGGGGCGGACATCGCTGCCTGGCGGGCCGCCACCGACAAGCGGCGCACCGTCCGACGGTTAGGGCGCTGGCGGGCATCCCGCACGCCCCGACCCTCGCCCTGGACGCTCCGAGCCGTGCGGAGGTGCTCGATGCCTTCGTCGCACTGGGGCGTGATGTCTGGGCCCGGCCCACGACCGGCGTCGGCGGCGAGCACGTCTTCCACATCACGGGCGTTCAACGGCTTTTCGAGGTCGCCGACTTCTACGCCGACCTCGGTCAGTCCTGGCTGCTGTCCGAGGACGCCCGCAATGTCGATCGCCATGGGCGCCGGCACCAGTTACGGATCGTCGTCCTCGGCGACCGCGTCCTGCGGGTCTGCGAACACGTGCAGAACGACCCCGACGCGCCCTGCAACGAAGCCCGCGGAGCCGTCTCCACGCTCCTCCCCGCCGGGGCGCTGTCGGCCCGGCACTCCGCGATCGCCGTCCACGCCACCCGCGCCCTGGGGCTGCCGCTCGTGCGGGCCCATCCGGATCGGGCGGCGTCGGGCGCCGTGGACGGGACCGTGTGCTGAGCGGTCCGGCACGCGCGGCGCAACGGTGCGGTGGTGGCGGCCTGCTGCACGGGGGCACGGGTAATTTACCTGCGCCGGGGCGGAGTTCCGGACGGCCGGGGCGTGGTCCGGTGGGGCGGGTGGGTTGCGTGCTTCCGGGTGAACAGTGCGACCGGGTGGGCGCGCCGGGATTCGAAATGCGGGCTCTCCTGCCCCTTATTGCCTTGTGACCGATCCTGTGGACATGGCGATGGCGTTGCTGGGCCGCTTATCCGCGCTGCCTGCGGAGGGCGAGGGGGAGGAGCACCGCTCGGCGGACGTGCGCCGGCGCGGGACGGGGAGCGAGGACTCCGGTGCGGCCGTCATCGGGCCGTCGTGCGCAGACGTTCCCGGAATGCCTTGACATGGGGGTTGCGCTGGTAGGGCGCAAGGCGGTGGGCCAGCCGCGGCAGGGTGCCGTGCACGGACCCGGCGGCGAGCTGCCGGTGGTGGCGCAGAGCCTGGAAGGAGTGGTCCACGGCCGCGTCGACGTCGTGCAGGGCGAGCAGGGTGTGCGCGAGCTGGGCGTGCAGCAGGGTGCGGGCCTTGTGGTGGTCGGCCGGCCGACTGGCGAGGGAGTTCTCCAGTTCGCTCAGGGCGGCCTTGTGGTCGCCGAGGCATGAGAGGACCTCGGCGCGCTGGTAGCGCAGTGCGGTCTCCGGGTAGCTGGTGAAGGGGCCCTCGGGGCCGGTGGCGCGCGCCAGGTGCTGTTCCGCGGCGAGCAGGTCGGCGGCCGCGGCGCGGCTCTCGCCGGCGCCGGCCCGGACGACGGCGCGCCCGGCGTAGAGGTAGGCGCGGACGGCGCTGGGTACCGCCGACCCGGCTATCTCGGTGGCGGCCTCGCCGAGCGCGAGGGCCTGGTGGTGGTCGCCGAACTGGTGCGCCTGCACGCTCAGGCAGCGCAGCACGATCGCGTAGGAGCCCAGGTCGCCGGCGGCGCGGGCGAGTTCGAGGGCGATGTCGTAGTAGTGCTGGGCGAGGGCCGGGTGGCCCGTCTCCGAGGTGCGGCCGGCCAGGAGGAGGGTCAGGTGGGCGGCGCCGGTGAGGAGGGCGCGCCGGACCGCCTGATGCGCCGGGGCGGTGAGCAGCGGCACCACGTCCGTGGCCAGATACCCCGCCAGCGCGGACCGGCCGTGGGCGCCGCCGTGCCGCTCCCCCAGCAGGACGCTGCGGGCCGCCACGACCTCCAGCCGTACGGGGGCCGCGGCGGATGCCTGGGGGGCGCGCGGGTCGGCCGGGGGCAGGGCCACGGGTCGGCGCCCCCAGTCGGTGACGACGGGTGGCGGGGCGGAGAGGACGGCGCGGGCCAGCTCGGCCCTGCGGGCGGGGTCCGCCTCGGCGCGGCAGAGGGCGGCCAGCCGGTGGACGGGGTCGCCGCCGTGCAGCGCGGAACCGAGCGCGCCGCCGGTGAGGTCGGGGTCGGGGAACCCGGCGTCCTGGGGTGTCAGGCGGCGGCCGAGGCGGCGGCTCAGCGCCTGGCCGATCAGGTGTCCGACCGGGGGGCGGGGGCGTGCCCCGCCCAGCCAACGGGCCACCGACGTGCGGTCGTAGCGCAGCCGGAGACCTTGGGCGCTGCCGAGGGCGTTGACGGCGCGGGCGAGGTCCCTGGCGGTCCAGTCGGCCTCGGCCAACAGTGCCGCGAGCATACGGTTGGGGCGGCGCGGGGGCGTCATGATCTGTGTGCCTCGCTCACTGGTCGGGCTTTCCGGCTCGGGAGTCGCCCGGGATCGCGGGCCTTTCAACACGTTCACGCTTCCCACCGCGATCAGGCGTTCCGCCCCGGCTCGATTCATGGTTCCGTTGGTGGACGGTTGTTGGCTACGGCTCGATGGTCCGCAAGGCGCCTTTCCGGCCACGGGAAGACTGCCCCGAAAGAATTACGCGGACACCCCCGAGGGCCCCGCCCGCCGTGGGTAGGAATCCAATCAGGCACAACGGCACGACCAGGTACGGACATCACTCCCCATGAACTTCTTTGGTCCCTTCCGTTTCTCCGGTTGCCCTCGTCCACGCGGCCACGGCGCAACCGTGGAATTGACGCGGAATGATGCGGGTGGGGCTGCCGGTCCGGAACCCGAACCGCCGCGCCGGGAGCCGTAGGTGTCGCCGTCACGCCGCCGCAATCAGAATTTGCGGGCCCTGCTGGCAGAGGCCCGCTGGACGCAGGCGGCGCTGGCGCGCACGGTCAATGCCCTCGCTGCGGAAATAGACCTCGACCTGAATTACGACCGCACGGCCGTCGCGCACTGGCTCAGCGGGACCCACCCGGCGCCACCGGTGCCGGAGTTGATCGCCGAGGCACTGACCCGTCGGCTGGGCCGCTCGGTCTCCCCCGCCGCGGCGGGGCTCGTCGGGGAGCCGTCCGCACCGGCGGGCGGGCGGCTCCCCCTTTCCGGCATCCCGATCAGCACCGCCCTCACCGAGCTGTGCAGCATGGAGAACGACCCCGCCCGCCGGGCCTCGGCCCGGATGCTGCCGTACCGGGAAGCGGAGTTGGCGAAGGTCGCGGCCGGGTCGGCGGGCCGGGCGCCGATGCCTCCGGCGCCGCGCGGGGAGCAGGACGCCGGGGACGACCTCGGGGTGGTCCGGCTCGCGGTGCGCTTCTACTCCGCCTCCTTCGACGCGCACGGCGGGCGGCGGGCGCGCTCGGCGCTGGCCGCGTACCTCGCGGACGACATCGCTCCGCTGCTGCGCGAGCGGGAGGGCCACGATCAGCGCCGCGGGCTGCTGGTGGAGGCGTCCCGGCTGTCGTTCCTGCTCGCCCGGATGTATCAGGACGCGTCCGTGCACGGGCTCGCCCAGCGCCACTTCTCCACCGCTCTGCGGCTCGCCGACGAGTCCGGGGACGCCACGGCGCGCGCCGTCGTCCTGCGCGGGCTGAGCGCCCAGGGGCTCGCGTTGGGGCACCGGCGGATCGCCCTGTCCGCGGCCGAGGCGGCGGCCGCCACCCGGGCGTCCGGCGGTCCGGCCCGGGCGTTCCTGCTGTCCCAACTCGCCGTGGCGCAGGCGGCCTGCGGGCGGCACCGGGCCGCGCGGGAGTCGCTCGGCCGGGCCGAGAACGCGCTGGCCCGGGGCGAGGGTGCCGGCGCGGCAGAACCCTTCACCGCGTATTCATCCGGCTCGTTGGAATTCCAGACCGCCGAGGTCCTCCGACACACGGGCGACCTGCCGGCCGCGCGCGCCGCCCTGGCCAACTCGCTGGCCCGCCGGTCCGACCAGGACCACCGGGGCATGGCGCTGAGTTTTGCCCAGCACGCGGAAATACTCATGGGTCTCGGCCATGTGGAAGAGGCCTGTGCGTCCTGGAATTCGTTCCTGGACCAATATGTCCATCTGCGGTCCGGGGCCGCGGATCTCGCCGCGGGCCGGCTGCGTCAGCTGCTCACGCCGTTCCGGAATCTCCCGGTGGCGACCGCGGTGTTGCACCGTGCGTTCGCCGTGACGTCACCCTCTCAGCACTCCTGAGACGCCGCGCCGCCTGCGCGTTCACCCCTTTCAACAGACCCGGACCCGAAACGTGGACCACGGGTCCGGTGAGGGTTGTTGAATGGCATAACACCGACCGGAAACGACCGGAAATTGGATGTGGAAATGCGTGACGTCACCGCGACCACCCATGGAAAAAAACACTCGACACCGCCCCGGATCGTCCATGTCTTTCCCGGGCAGGGCGACTTCGCGGTAAGTCCGCTCGTTCGGGCACTACGCACTCACACAACCGTACGAAAAGCGGTGCGCGAGGTATTCGAAGAAGCCGAGGAAGTCGGCGAGGAATTCGATATCGGGCCACTGGCCAAGGCATTGCTGAGCGATGCGCCGCCCACCGGCCGTGAACTCGCCGCCGAAAGCGTCGGCACCCCCCAACTCGCGCTGTTCTGCTCCTCGGTGGCGGTGCACCGCGCACTGTGCGCCACCGGCCTGGTGCCCGACCAGGTGCTCGGGGTGAGTTTCGGGGAAATCGCCGCCCTCACCGCGGCCGGTGTGTTCGAGGTCCCCGAGGGCGCTCGGATCGCCTGTCTACTGGCCCGTCAACTGGCCCGCTGTGCGGGCGGGATGACGCTGGTCGGCGCCGGAGAGGCCGACACCGAGGCCCTGCTGCGCCGGACCGGCTCCCCCGCCCTCGCCCTGGCCTGCGTCAACAGCCCCGAGGAGACCATCGTCAGCGGCCCGCTGCCGGACCTGCGGACACTGGAGGAGACGGCCGCCGGGCAGGGCGTCCCGGCCGCCCGCCTCCGACTGCCGTTCTCCTCCCACCACCCGTCCCTCACCGGTCCCGCGGACGCCTTCGCCGCCGCGATCGGCCACCTCGCCCCACGCCCGGCCCGGATTCCCGTGCACTCCGCCGTGCACGGCGGCCCCTACGGCCCCCAGGACGATCTCCACCGCGGCCTGGCCGACTGCCTGGTCCGTCCCTTCCGCCTGCCACCGGTGCTCCGCCGGATCACCACCGCCGGCCGCGCCCTGTTCTTCGAGGCGGGCACCGGCCAGGCACTGACCCGCAGCATCCAACAGACCCTGCCGCCCGACGCCGCCGACGCCCACGCGCCGCTCGCCGATCCCGCCTTCCCCTGGCCGCAGCCCGGCGCCCCGGCCACCCGCCGGCCGGACACCGCCCTCGCCGCCCTCTGGAGCACCGACGATGACCACACGCACGCAACCGCTCGGTGAACTGGCCGAGATCGTCCACGGATCCCGCCCCTACACCCTGCGCAGCCGTCTGCTGACCGCCCTGGCGGCCGACCGCGAGCAGACCGCCGGCGCCCCCGAGGACCGCGGCCACCAGGTGCACCGGCGACTGCGGCTGATCGCGGACAACCTGCCGCCGGTCGGCGAGTTGTTCCGGAACCCCGAACAACTCGCGGTGCTCAGCGAATGCGCGGCGCTCGTGGACCCGCCGCTGTACATGGCCGTCGTCAACCACTACGTGCTCTGCCTGGGTTCCGTCGTCACGCTCGCCGACGACCCGGCGGCGCTCGGCCGCCCCTGGCAGAACCTGACCACCGGCCGCGCCAAGGGCTCCTACCTGGTGACCGAGATCGGGGACGCCAGCAGCCATCTGGGCACCCGGACCACCGCCCGACTCGACCCCGACTCACGGGAGTTCGTGCTCGACACGCCGGTGGCCGGCGCGGCCAAGTTCTCCGGCGTCGGGGGTTCCGGGGTGCCGCAGACCGCCGTGGTGTGCGCCCGCACCGTGGTCGACGGGATCGACCGTGGAGTGTTCTCGTTCGTCGTGGAGCTCACCGACGCCGACGGTCCGCGACCGGGCGTGACCCTCTCCCGCAGCTTCGAAGCGCCGTCCCTGCCGCTGGACTACGCGCTGGTGCGCTTCGACGGCGTCCGGGTCCCGTACGCCCAGTGGCTGCGCGACCGGGCGCACATCGACGCGGACGGCGCCTTCCACGACCCGCTCGGCGGCCCGGACGCGCGGCTCCAACGGACCCTGTCGGTGGGCCGGATCCTGTGGGCCACCCTGCCCGCTGCGGTCGCGACCATGGCCCGCCAGTGTTCCGTATCGGCGCTGCGGTTCTCCGCGCACCGCAGGGCCCACGGCCGACTGGCCCCCGGCGCGAGCGTGCTGGAACTCCGCAACCAGCAGCACGCGCTGCTCGGGGCGCTCGCCGAGTCGTTCGCCCTGACGTGCGCCGGGCGGACCGCGCGGGAGATCTGGGCCCGGTCGCGCACCGCCCGCCACGCGGCGGCGCACCGCGCGAACGGGATGACCTTCTCCCCGTGGACCGCCGTCGATCGGCCGCTGGCGGTGCTCAAGGCGGTCACGGTGCGCGGCGCCGCACGGGTGGCCGCCGAGTGCCAGCACCGCTGCGGGCTCGCCGGCTTCCTGCGCCCCAACCTGCTCGACGGCTACCACGGCTTCGCGCACGCCTTCGACACCGCGGGCGGCGACAGCCACCTGATCCTGCTGGACGCCGGCCGGTCCCTCGCCCAGGAGCGCGGTGCCGGGGCGGGCGGCCGCATCCCGCCGGCCGACGTCCCCGCCGACCATCCCGGCTGGTGGCCGGCGGTCGCCCGGGCCCAGGAGAGCCTGCTGCGGGACGAACTCCACCGCGCCCTCCAACAGGGCGTCCGGGCCGGACGGACCGGGCTGGAACTGTGGAACCCACTGCTGGACGCCGCGCACCGACTCGGCGAGGCGTACGGCTCCCGGCTGATCGCGGACTCCCTGGCCGCCGCCGTCGAAGCCGTCCACGACCCCGAACTCCGCGCGGTACTGCGCCCGTTGGCGGCGCTCTACGGGGCCGTCGAGGCGCGCCGCCTGGCCGGCGGCCTGCTCGCCGCGGGCACCCTCGCCCCCGGCACCGTCCGGGCGCTCCCCACGGTGATCGACGGCCTGTGCGACCGCCTGCTGCCCCACCTCCCGCTGCTGTGGGAGGCGATGGGCGCACCGCCCGGCGCGGCCCCGGCCCCCTTGGGCGCCGACGACTACGCCGCCGCCCTGTACGACTTCCTCGACCGGTGACCGGAAAGGCCGTCATGAGTCCGCACTCCTCCCCCGCGCCGCCCATCGGCATCCTCGGCATGGGCACCTACCTCCCGCGCGGCACCCGCAGCAACCACGACATCGCCGCCGCGGCCGGCGTCACCCCGGAGTGGATCGCCCAGCGCACCGGCGTGCACACCCGGCACGTCGCCGACGCCGACGAGGCCGCCTCCGACCTGGCCGCGGCCGCGGTGCGCGCCGCGGTGGCCGCCGCCGGCATCGACATCGACCAGCTCGACGTGCTGATCGCCGCCACCTCCACCCCCGACGAGCTGGGCCCCTCCACCGCCTGCCGCATCCAGGCCCTGACCGGCGCCCGGCACGCCGTGGCGCTCGACGTCAGCGCGGCCTGCGCCGGCTGGCTGTTCGCGGCCCGAGTGGCGCACGACTGGCTGCGCGGCAACGGCGGCGCGCGCTACGCGGCCGTGGTCGGCGTCGAGGCGTACTCCAAGTTCCTGGACCCCACCGACCGGGGCACCGCGGTGCTCTTCGCGGACGGGGCGGCCGCCGCGGTGCTGGGGCCCGTACCGCACGGTGCCGGATTCCGCGACTTCCGCCTCGGCTCCGACGGCACCGGCGCGCACCACGTCCTGATCCCCGGCGGCGGCAGCCGCCTCCCCGCCAGCCCCACCACGCTCGGCGAACACCGGCACCACATCCACATGGACGGCCGGGCGGTACGGGACTTCATCGTCGAGATCTTCCCCCGGCTCGTCCGCGAGTGCCTGGCCGGCAACGACCTGCGGCTCCAGGACATCGACGCGTTCATCACCCACCAGCCCAACCCACTGCTGCTGCGCAACCTCGGCGACCGGATCGGCATCCCGCCCGAGCGCCTGGTCATCGTCGGCGACGAGGTCGGCAACATCGGCGCCGCCAGCGCCCCGTACGCCCTGGCCAGCGCCGCCGCCCGCGGGCTGCTGCCGCCCGGCGGCCGGATCCTGCTGGCCGTCTTCGGCGCCGGCGTGACCTGGGGCAGCGCCCTGCTGACCTGGACCGGCGCGCCCGCCATCCGCATCGCGCCGCTCCGCGCCGCCCGCGCCTGCGCACCCTCCCCTCCCCCCTCCACCGTTTCCACGCTGCAAAGGAGTTCCTCATGACCGCCACGCCCCACGACCCGTTCCGACTCGACGGCGCACGCGCCCTGGTCACCGGCGCCTCCCGGGGCATCGGCAGGGCCACCGCCGTGACGCTCGCCCGGGCCGGCGCCGATCTGGCGCTGTCCGCACGGAACCAGGACGCCCTCAAGGAGACCGCCGCGCTGGTGGAGGACGAGGGGCGCACCGCGGTGCTGGTCCCCGGCGACCTCGCCGAACCGGGCACCGCGGAGGCCGTGGTGGACGCCGCGGCGACCGCACTGGGCGGACTCAACGTCGTCATCCACAACGCGGGCGTGCTGCCCGCCCAGGACGACGGCACGCCCACCCTGGTCCCCCTCCAGGACTCCGCGCAGGTCGACTGGGACCACGTCCTGGCGGTCAACCTCAACGCCACCGCCGCGCTGTGCCGCCGGGCCCACCGGCACCTGACCGCCTCGTCCCGGGCCAGCCTGGTGCTGATGTCCTCGCTGGCCGGGGTCGCCGGCACCCCCCGGATGGAGGCGTACGGCGCGTCCAAGGCGGCGCAGATCGCGCTGGCCCGCAGCCTGGCGGTCGGCTGGGCACGCGAGGGCATCCGGGTCAACGCCCTGTGCCCGGGCTGGACCCGCACCGACATGACGTCCTTCGCCTACTCCCTGGAGCCGCTGTCGGAGTGGCTGATGGCGCACGTCCCGTTGGGCCGCTGGGCGGAGCCGGACGAGATCGCCCGCGCCGCGCTGTTCCTCGCCTCCCCCGCCGCGTCCTACCTCACCGGGCAGGCGCTGGTGCTCGACGGCGGGGTCTCGGTGCCCGACGGCGGGCTGGCCGGCATCTCCAAACCGCCCTCCCCCTTCACCGCCTGACTCCGCGAATCGAGGACTACCGCCATGACTAGGGTGAGCCCCACAGCCGTGCTCGACGGCATCGGCAGCTGCCTGCCACCGCGGGTGCTGACCAACGAGGACGTCCGGCGCCGCGGCGTCCTGGACACCAGCGACGAGTGGATCCGTTCCCGCACCGGCATCGCCCGGCGCCGGGAGGCCGAGGACGACACCAGCACCGGCGACCTCGCGGTGGCCGCGGGCCGGGCCGCCCAGGAATCCGCGCAGGCCCGCGCCGACCTGGTAATGGTCGCCACCACCACGCCGGACCGGCGCTGCCCGGCGACCGCACCGGAGGTCGCCCAGCGGCTGGGCCTGGGCACCGTGCCCGCCTTCGACCTGGCCGCGGTGTGCTCCGGCTTCCTCTACGGACTCGTCGTCGCCACCGCACTGATCCGCACCGGTGTCTGCAGCCGGCCCCTGGTGATCGGCGCGGAGACCTACTCCCGCATCATCGACCCACTGGACCGGGACACCGCGGTCATCTTCGGCGACGGCGCCGGCGCGGTGCTGCTGCGCGCCGGGGACCGCGCCGAGCCGGGCGCCGTCGCCGCCACCGACTGGGGCTCCGACGGCGCCGGCAGCGACCTCATCGCGATCGCCGCCGGCGGCGCGCGACTGCCCGACCCGACACGACGGTTGTGCCGCGAGGACCACTACTTCCGGATGCGCGGCCGGGAGGTGTACGGGCAGGCGGTGCGCCGGATGACCGAGTCCTCGCTCGCCGTCCTGGCCACGACCGGCTGGCCGCCCGCCGCGGTCGGGGCGTTCATCGGCCACCAGGCCAACCAGCGGATCCTCGACTCGGTCGCCGACCGGGTCGGCATCCCGCCCCGCCACCGCTACGGCAACCTCCGCGACATCGGCAACACCGCCGCCGCGTCCATCCCGCTGGCCCTCGCCGACACCGCCGCCCAGCACCGGATCCGCCCCGGCACGCCCACCCTCCTGACCGCCTTCGGCGGCGGACTCACCTGGGCCTCGGCGGCCCTGACCTGGCCCGCCGCCCGCCCCCTCGCCCGCCTCCCGGAACCCCGCACGACCAGCGCCAAGACCCGACCCGCACACCGGAGGACCCCCTCATGGACCCTGTCTACGACCACCTCGTGACCCTCCTCACCGACAAGTTCGAGGTGGACGCCAAGGAGATCCGCCCCGACATCACCCTGGCCGCCCTGGAACTCGACTCGCTCGCCGTCGTCGAGCTCTACGTCACCCTCCAGGAACACTGGGGCATCCCGCTGGACGAGGACGACTCCGCCGCGGAACTCACCCTGGAACAGGTGGCGCAGGCCGTGACGACCCAGCTGTCCGCCGATGGTGCCCCCGCCGACCGGGGAGGAGCCCCGCGGTGAGCACCCCCGTCAACGACGCGGGTCTCGCGGTCACCGGAATCGGCCTGGTCACCCCGGCCGGTTCCGGCACCGCGGCGACGTGGGAAGGGGTCTGCGCCGGCCACGGGACCGCGGCGCCGGACCCGCAACTGGCCGGTCTGCCGGTCGGGTTCTCCTGCCGCGTCCCCGGCTTCGACCCACGCACCCAGGTGCCCGGCGCCCGGCCCTGGCAGTACGACCGCTGCACCCAGTTCGCGCTGGCCGCCGCCCACGAGGCGGTCACCGCGGCCGGGCTGGACCCGTCCGCCTGGAACGCCGCCCGCGTCGCGATCGTCCTGGGTTCCGCGGCCGGCGGCGTGGGCACCTACGAGGAGCAACTCCGCAAACTCGGCGACGCCGGCCCCCGTGCCGTCTCCCCCCTCACCCTCCCCGCCTTCCTGCCCAACATGGCCGCCGGGCAGCTGGCCATCGCGCTCGGCGCCCGGGGCCCGGTCCTGCACACCGCGACGGCCTGCGCGTCGGGCGCCTCCGCGGTGGCGCTGGCCGCGCTGCTGCTGTCCGCCGGTGCCTGCGACATCGCGGTGGCCGGCGGCGCCGACGCCATGGTCACACCGCTGTGCGCCGCCGCCTTCGCCCGCATGGGCGCGCTCTCCCGCCGCCACGACGCCCCCGACCGCGCGTCCCGCCCCTTCGACGCCGATCGGGACGGGTTCGTGCTCGGCGAGGGCGCGGGCGTACTGGTGCTGGAGCGCGCCGCGGACGCCGCAGCCCGCCGCGCCCCGGTGCAGGCCCGCCTCGTCGGCCACGGCATCTCCGCCGACGCCCACCACCCGGTGGCCCCCGACCCGGAGGGCCGGGGTCTGCGGCTGGCCGTCCACGAGGCGCTGCGCTCCGCCGACGCCACCCCACGGGACATCGACCACATCAACGCCCACGGCACCAGCACCCCCCTCAACGACCGTGCGGAAGCCGCGACGCTGGCCCAACTCTTCGGGGCCGCGGGGCCCTCGGTGACCTCGACCAAGGGCGTGCTGGGCCACACCATGGGCGCCGCCGGTGCGATCGAGGCCGCACTGACCGCGCTGACCGTAAAACACCAACTCGTCCCGCCCACCGCCAACTTCCGGCACCCCGACCCCGACGCCCCGGCCCTCGACCTCGTCACCGGCCGCCCCCGCCGCCAGACCGTCCGCCTCGCCCTCAGCGACTCCCTGGGCTTCGGCGGCCATGCCACGGTGCTCGCCTTCCGACCGGCCGCCTGAGACGTCCTCCCGGGTGACTCGCCCGGCAGGGGACGACGAGGGACGGCCTACGCCCCCGCCTCGCCGAGCGCGGGGGCCGGGGCCGCGGCGCCCGCCCGGGCCTGCCAGACCTCCAGGCTCGCGCGGGCCGCCACCAGGCCCGGGTCGTCCGGTGGGGCCGTCGGCTCCCAGTCGGCGACCACCTCGCGCAGCAGCGCGGACGCGCGCAGCGGATCGCCCGCGGCGCCGGTCGCGGAGGCATGGGCGTGGCGGTAGCGGAAGGTGTCGGGGTCCGTGGGGCCGAGATGGGCGGCGGCGTCGGAGGCGATCGCCGCGAAGCGGGCCGCCGCGTGCCGCAGCCGGCGGTTGCCGCCCCAGGAGGCCGTTGCCGTGAGCCGCTCGGCGAAGCGGGCGCGGGCGAGCAGGCCGGGGCGGGTGGCCGCGGTGCCGTGGGCGCGGTTGCGGAACAGCGCCAGGTCGCCGCTGTCGCCGAAGGCCCGTTGCAGGGGCCTGGGGAGGCGGGCCGCGGGGAGGCCGACCTCAAGGTGACGGTAGAGGGTGGTCAGATCGAGGTGCTCGGGACCGTCCGGGACCCCCTCGGCCAGCAGCTCCAGCAGGGTGGCGGTGAAGCCGGTCCGGGGGTATCCCTGCGGGGTGCGTGCCCTCTTCGAGCGGCCCGCGGCGGTCAGCACATGGACGTCGGCCGCGTGCGGCGCGTCCAGGGCCCGGCCCGCGAAGCAGCAGTCGAGGACCACGACCTTGTGCCGGGCCGGGACGGACGCCAGTGCCTGGAAGAGGGCGGTGACCGGCAGCGAGGTGTGCTCCGCGCGGTCCTCGTCGTCCACCGAGCCGGGCAGCGCCAGGCACAGCCGGTCGCCCTGGGCCCGTACGCCGTGGCCGGCGAAGTAGAAGAGCACCAGGTCGAGCTGGTCCCCGCCTGGGGAGGGCAACAGCCGCAGCACATCGGCGGGGGTGGGCGGATCGACCCGCGGGTGGACACCACTGGGATCGAACAGGCCGTACGGGCCGGTCAGTTCGGTGGTCAGCGCGGTGACGCTGGCCGCGGCCTGCGGGAGTTGCGGCAGGGTGCTGGGCACGACCTGGGTGGCGGTGCCGATCAGTACGGCGGCCGACCGCCCCGGGGCGGGGACGATCGGCGGCCAGGGCGGCGGCTGCGCCCGGGAGTGCCGCTCAGTCGGCATCGCCGGAGCCCGGTTCGAGGAACCGGCGCAGCTGTTCCTCCACCGCGGCGGCGTCCCGCGGGTCGGTCGCCGACAGCTCGATGTGGGTGCCGTCCGGCCGGGTCACCTTCAGGCTGACGCTCCGGTTCCGGAACCGCTGGCCGACCCAGACGCCGACGGCGGCGACCAGCGCGTCCAGCACCGGCCCCGCGGCGTTCAGCACCTCGGCGGCGTCCGCGAGGCCGCCCTGCTCCCCGGGCGCGGGCGGGACCATCCGCAGCCGTGCCGCGCCGCTGAGGTCCTCGTCGTCGTTCAGCCAGCGGGCGAGGGACCGGGCCAGGTCGTCGGCCTCGTCGGCCGGCGCGTCGAAGGTGAAGGTGAGGGGTTGCACGGGGTCTCCAAGAGGCGCAGAAGCAGGGCGAGTTCAGAACTTCGGGGCGTGGGGGTCGGGGCCCGGGGCGGCCGGGGCGCTCCCGTCCGGCGTCGTCGGGCCGCTGCGCCGGGCGGTGGCGAACAGCGGCGGGCGGCCGGGGATCTCGTAGGGGAAGCGGAAGGCGGCGGTGGCCTGCGGCAGATCGACGAGATCGGCGAGGATCTTCTCCCATTCGCCGAGCGGCTGGGGCACCTCCTGCCGGTAGGTGCGCTCCAGCCAGGTGCGGTGCATGCCGGTGAGGTTGGTCCAGGCGTCCGCGGCCTCGGACGGCGCCACCGGCCGGGCCACCGCGCCGCCCGCGCCCGCGGTGTACGGCGCGAGGGTCGCGGCGAGCTGCTCGGCGAGCGGGAGGGCGGTGTCGCCGGTAGCGGCCAGCGAGACCCGCAGGCGGTAGCCGCGGCCCGCGAGGGCCCCCAGCGCATCGTGGTAGAGCGGCGCCGCGCGCTGCGCGAACGGATCGGGCGGGATGTACTGGGTGAACACCGGGTTGGGGCGGCCGGGCTGGGCGAGCCGGCCGTACTCACGGGCCAAGTAGCCGAGGTAGGAGAGCAGTTCGGGCGCCGGCGCATGGGGCTCCAGGCAGATCGCGGCGACGGTGGGGGCGCCCGCACGGGCCAGCGCGTCCCATACCGGCTCCCAGCTCACCGCCTCCCCGCCCAGCGGGGCGAGGGCCACACCCAGGCGGAAGTCGGTGTCCCGCCGGTTCAGCCACGCCCAGGAGAGCCGCTTGCGGACCTCGGCGAGGCCGGCCGGGACCCGGTCGAAGGGGACCAGAGCGGTGTGCAGTTCCCTGACGTCCTCGATGGGCTCGGCCCGTACGTGCCGGGGGCAGTCGGCCAGCGCCGCCCGCAGGGCGAGGACGGCGGCGGACGCCGTGGGGCCGTCGGGGCCGGGCATCCGGCACAACAGCGTGCAGGCCACGGCGGATCCGGGCGCGGCGGCGTAGCGCAGTTCGAAGGCCCGGCCGTCGGGCTGCCAGTGCCGCGACAGCCAGACCTGTTCGAGGTCGGTCGCCTCGCGGCGGCGCTGGGCCTCGGGCAACCCGACGTGGGCGCCGTTCTCGGACATCGCCGGTTCCGGTGCGAGCCGGAGCCCGGCCCAGGCCCACGCTCCCGCGGGCCCGGTGTGGACCAGGACGCTCATGCCGTGGGGCCGGCCTCGCCGCCGTGCCGGGGCTGCTGCTCCGCGGGCTGCGGTGGCACGGCAGGAACGGGGGGAACCATGGGCGGAACGGCGGGCGGCGGCGGGGTGGCGCCCGCCGCCGGCGCGGTCGGTCCGCCCGCCGGCGGCGCGGAAGGTACGGCCGGCGCCTCCACCGCGACCATCAGCCCCTCGCGGCAGGCGAGATGGACGGCCTCGCGCATGGCACGGGCGCCCTCGCTGCGCAGCATCTGTCGCTCGATGCCGTTGTCGCCCCTGAGGGCGCGGAAGAAGTCGCCGAGGAACTGGGCCATCAGTTCCGTGCCACGGCGCGAACGCCACATCATCCAGCCGAGGTAGAGGCTGCTGCCGTAGTTGAACACCGAGACATAGGCGGTGTACGGGGCGTTGTTGAGCGTGATGCGGGGGCCGAACGGCTGGGGGGCGAGGGGGTATCCGCGGCTGCCGAGCGTCTGCAGGATCGTCGCGTACACCGTCTCGGCGCGGTCCGGGCGATCGGGCAACAGGACCCGCCATTCGCCGACCGGTTCCGGCAGCCGGGTCATGAGCAGGACGACCAGGAAGGCCGCGAACGAGGCGAGGCCGGCGAAGACGAACCATCCGGCCCCGCCCGCGCCACCGCTGCTGGGCGCTTCGCCGTTCCACGAGGCGGAGGATTGGCTCGACCCCAGGTCCGCCATCAGCGAGACGATTCCGATCCAGGTGGGGATCGCCGCCACCACGCATCCGGCGACGGCCGCCCGCAACCACAGGAAGAAGATCGTCTTGCCGGGGACGCTCTCGTTGAGGGCCAGCTCGACGGGCTGGTACCGCAGGGTCTTGTCCAGATAGGCAGCGTTGCCGTCGCCACCGCGCCACCCCGGGAGCGGCGTCGCATTACCAGTGATCATGTCACCCCTGATGACCAACGTGAATCGAAGCGGACCCGCGGCATGCGCCGGGGTCGGCGCTCCACTGTGGCACAACCTCCGTCTGGGCAGGGCCACTTCACCTATTGCCAGGGAATGTCGAGTCGCTTTCCGGAAGGCCCCCAGGACGGGACACCGGACAGCGGGCTCCGTCTCCGCCGATCGCGCCGCCCGGACAGACAGCCCCGCACCACCACGGGGCCGGTGTCCCTGGGAAGGGGGACGGTCAGCGCGGGGCGAACAGCGCGTTGAGTTCGGGGAAGGCGATGCCGTCGGCGAGCGACTGGTAGCCGCCGGTGCCGTACAGCTCCTGTGCCGCGCGGCGGGCGGTGGCATAGGCGGCCTGGGCCACCCCCGATCCGACGCTGACCCGGGCCACGCCGAGGGCGCCCAGCGCGGCGACGTCCGGGGCTCCGGGGCCGGCCATGACGTTCAGCGGCACGGTGAGCTCCGCGGCCAGGGCCTTGACGGTGTCGGGGTCGGCGACGCCCGGGACGAAGATGCCGTCGGCGCCGCACTCCACATAGCCGCGTGCCCGTTCCAGGGTGTCCTGCAGCCGGGTGGCGGGGTCGCCGAGGCCGAACAGGTAGGTGTCGACGCGGGCGTTGAGGAAGAGCTGCCCGCCGGACTTCTCCACCGCGCCCCGGGCCGCCGTCAGCCGCTCCCGGAACTCGGCCGGGGTCCGGGTGCCGTCCTCGATGTTGACGCCGACCGCGCCCGCCTCCAGCACCCCGGTGACCGTCTCGGCGACACCGGCCGCGTCCTGCCCGTACCCGCCCTCGATGTCCGCGGTGACCGGCACGGCGACGGCCGCGGCGATCCGGGCGATCAGGTCCAGGGCCCGGTCGCGGGCGAGGGCGTCCCCGTCCGGCGAGCCGAGCGCCCAGGCGACACCGGCGCTGGTGGTGGCGATCGCGGGGGCACCCGCGGCCTCGATGACGCGCGCGCTGGCCACGTCCCAGGCGTTGGCGAGCGCGAGGGGACGGGCAGGGGTGTGGAGGGAGCGGAAGAGTCGGGCCCGCTCCGCCTGTGTCGTGGTCATGCGGTCAGCCAATCAGCGGGCGCCGTCGGGTGTCTGGCAGGAATCCGACATCATCGCCAACTCTCCGCCCCCCGGCCCCGCCCCCGAACATCAGGCCGACGCGTTCAGTAGGGTCGGGTCCGCATCCGCACGCTCCCACAGGAAGGGACCCCCATGGACGTCGAGCAGGCCCGCGACCGCATCACCGGGATCCGCTCAGCCGGCGGCAAGGTGTCCGTCGACGAACTGGACGCCTTGTGGGCGGCGTTGCCGACGGTGCGCCCCGAGGAGATCCTCGGTGCCTGGCGCGGCAGCGCGTTCGTCACCGGCCACCGGGTGGAGAGCCTGCTGACGGCGGCGGACTGGCACGGGAAGCGCTTCCACTCCCCCAGCGACGTGCAGCCCCTGATCTGCCGCGGCGCCGACGGCGCGCTGTTCTCCAACGTCGAGGCGGGCAAGGGCGAGGCCAGCCTGTGGATGGTCGAGTTCCGCGGGGAGTCCACGGCTTCGATGGTGTACGACGGGCAGCCCGTCATCGACCACTTCAAGCGGATCGACGACAGCACGCTCCTGGGCGTGATGAACGGCAAGGAGGTGCTCGACGACGGGCGGCACTTCTACTTCCTCCTCGAACGCGAGTGAGCGCCCCGCCCCGGGCCACCCGCCTCCCCTCCCCCGACCTCTTCCACACCGCCCCCTCCCCCGCCGTTCCGCCCGCCAACTCGCCAGAAAGACAAGCAAACTGATGCGCATTCAGGCAGCCGTCGTGGAATCCCCCGGAGGGCCCTTCACCCTCCGCGACGACCTCGTCATCGACGCGCCCCGGCCCGACGAGGTCCTGGTCAGGATCGCGGCGGCCGGCATCTGCCACACCGACCTCAGCACCCGGCAGAAGTGGCCGCGGCAGCTCAGCCCGATGGTGTTCGGCCACGAGGGCGCCGGCACCGTCGAGGCCGTCGGCGACGAGGTCACCTCCGTACGGCCGGGTGACACCGTATGCCTGAGCTACCGCAGTTGCACCGCCTGCGGGCAGTGCGCGGCGGGCCACCCCGCCTACTGCGAGACCGGCATCTTCGCCCTCAACGCCAGCGGCACCCGGCCCGACGGCAGCACCCCGCTGTCCCGGGCCGGGGACGGAGGCGCCGTCTACGGAAGCTTCTTCGGCCAGTCGTCCTTCGCGACGTACGCCCTCGCGCACGTCAGCAACGTCGTCAAGGTGCCGGCGGACCTGCCGCCGGCGGTCGCCGCGCCGCTCGGTTGCGGGGTGCAGACCGGTGCCGGCACGATCCTCAACGTGCTGCGCCCGCCGCGGGGATCCTCGGTGGCGGTCTTCGGCGCGGGCAGTGTCGGGCTCACCTCCGTGATGACCGCGGTCGCCGAGGGCTGTCGCGTCATCGCCGTCGATCCGCTGCCGGCCCGGCGCGCCAAGGCGCTCCGGTTCGGTGCCGTGGCGGCCGTCGATCCCCGCGCCGTGGAGGATGTCGCGGCCGCGGTCCGCGAGCACGCCGAGGGCGGCACCGGCTTCGCCATCGACACCACCGGGCAGCCGGAGGTGATCTCCCAGGCCATCGCGGCGCTCGCTCAGCGCGGCACGCTGGCCCTGGTCGGCGTCGGCGGACGCGCCGAGTTCGACATCATGACCGTCCTGACCAAGGGCGTCCGGATCCGCGGTGTGATCGAGGGGGACGCGGCGCCGGCCGACTTCATCCCCCGCCTCGTCGCCCGCTACCGCCAGGGCGTCCTCCCGCTCGACGAGATCATCACCGAATTCCCGTTCCACGAGATCGAGGACGCCGCCCGCGCCGCGACCGCGGGTGAGGTCATCAAGCCGGTGCTCCGCCTCCCCTGAGCCGGCGGGCCCGGGCCGCTGCCGGCCCGGCACACGACCGGTCCGGCCGGCCCGGCGGCGATCAGGCCGCGTCCCCGACCGGTTCCCGCTCCGGGGCGGGGGCCGGGGCGACCAGCAGCCACCCGTGCACGGCGGGGCCCAGGACGGTTGCCGTGATCGCGATGGCCGCCGCGACCACGTAGGTGGCGTTGTCCACGTAGGCGCCCAGCAGGAGTTGGGCCAGGAGCGCGGCGATGATCAGGGCGAGTTTCGCGACGATCAGGCGTGGTGCGGAGAGGGTGGGCCGGGTCGCGGGGTGACTGCGGTCGGCCCGGGTGCGGTGGGCCCGGCGGACCTGTACGGGGATGCTGAGGAGGAGCAGCACGAGGCCGGCGACCGGCACGACCGGGGAGCGGCCGGTGTGCGGGTCCAGCAGGTGACCGACCAGGGCGCTGGTGCCGAAGGCGGCCGCGATGATCACGATTCTGGCCGTGACCAGTCGGGCTATGACCCGGGTGGGCCGGGTGGTCTCGTAGAGCTCCTGGGTGAGGCGACGGTTGGTCCGCAGCAGCAGGGGCGGCAGGATCAGCAGGATGACGAGGGTGCGCAGGGCGTGTTCCCACGCCGGTGCGTTGCCTTCGCCGATCCAGGTGAACGCCATGAAGATGCCGGTGGCGGCATAGCGCAGGCGCAGCGTGCGGGGGCCGGCGGCCGGCGTGTCGTGGGCATGGGGGGTCCTGCGGTGAGCGTGCATGAAGGCGGTTCCTTCGAAGGAAGCGGGTGAGCGTTCACCGGACGCCGCGGAGCATCGGCACGCGCACCGATGCTCCGCTCGTTGGGGTACTGGCGGGGTACGGGCGGGGGTCCTGCTCAGTCGCCGTCGGTGGCGGCGGGTGCCGTGCCGGCGTTGATGCCGACGAACAGCCATTTCAGGGCTTGGCCGAAGAGCTCCTCGGGCACGCTGTCGGGGTCGATGCGCCGCTGGCGCACCAGGCCGCCGAACAGTGCCGCCACCACGGTGGCCACGGCCTCCGCGGAGACCCCGGCGGGGGCGCCCTGCTGGGCCAGGGACGTGCTGATCACGCCCTCCAGCGCCCGGCGAGGTCCGCTCAGGTTGGCCGCCATGGACTCCAGGACGTGCGGGTTGCGCACCGCGTAGAGCCAGAACTCGGCCTGTAGCGGGGCGAAGTCGATGTCCTTGTCGGCGACGTCGATCAGGAGGCGTCCGAGCTCGGCGGCGGCCTCCCCGGTGCCCGGCTCGTACCGGTCCAGGGTCTGGGCGGCCTCGGCGATGCGGTCGGTCTGGCGGTGCGAGAGCAGTTCGAGGAACAGCGCCTCCTTGCTCCCGAAGTTCGAGTACAGCGCGCCGATGGAGAATCCCGCCGACTCGGCGATCTCCTCCACGGAGGCGCCGGTGAAGCCCTTGCGGGCGAAGACCCGCGCGGCCGCGTCCAGCAGCAGCGCCCGGGTGCGGGCCTTGGCCTCCGCGCGACTCAATCGCCGACGGACCGGTTCCTCACTCTCAGCATTCACCTTCACAAAGCTATTCGGATAGGGATCGCTATGTCAACACTCGGATAGCGTGTACAGTCCGAATAGTAGTGACTATCTGAATGTCGCTCGCCATCACCGGCCCGGGGCCTGACCGGCGCACGCCGCGTTCCCCGCCTCATTCGGCCCCTGACCAGCGAGGAAAGGGAAGAAAGATGATCACGCAGCCCCCGCCACCGCCCCTACGACTGGTGGTGGACCTGAACCGCTGCCAGAGCTACGGACAGTGCGTCTACGCCGCCCCGACCGTCTTCCGGTTCCACGGCGAGGAATCACTGGAGTACGACTACGCGCCCGATGCCGGCGTCCGCCGCGAGGTGGCGCGGGCCGCCGCCGCCTGCCCGGTCCAGGCGATCACGCTCGCCGGCGCCACCGAGCCCGCGCCCACCGCGAGCGGAGACGACCGGTGACCGCCTCGGCCGCAGCAGGGCTGCGTACCGGCCGGATCGTGGTGGTCGGCGCCTCACTGGCCGGGTTGCGCGCGGCCGAGGCCCTCCGCGACGAGGGGTTCACCGGGGAGCTCACCCTGATCGGCGCGGAGCCGCACGCGCCGTACGACCGGCCACCGCTGTCGAAGGCGGTGCTGTCCGGTCGGCTGAGCTGCGACCACATCGCGCTGCCCCGGGTCCGCAACATCGACGCCCGCTGGCTGCTGGGCACCCCCGCCACCGGGCTGGATGTGCCCGGCCGTCGGGTGGAACTGGCCGACGGGCGGAGCGTCGCGTACGACCGGCTGCTGATCGCCACCGGCACCCGGGCACGCCCCTGGCCCGTGCAGGCCGGCGGCCGTCTGGGCGGCGTCCATGTGCTGCGCACCCGCGAGGACGCCGAGCGGCTGCGCGGCGCGCTGGTGGCCGGCCCCTCCCGGGTGCTGGTCATCGGCGCGGGCTTCACCGGTGGCGAAGTCGCCTCCAGTTGCCGGGAGTTGGGGCTTTCGGTGACGGTGACACAGCGCGGCGCGGCGCCGTTGGCCAGTGCGTTGGGCGGGGTGATCGGCCGGGCCGCCGCCGACTGGTACCGCGAGGCCGGGGTGGACCTGCGGCCGCACACCACGGTCCGCACCCTGGAAGGCCATCCGTCCGGCCGGTTGCGCCGGGCCGTGCTGTCCGACGGCACGACGGTGGACGCCCAGGTGGCCGTCGTCGCCACCGGCGCCCTGGCCAACACCGAGTGGCTGGCCGGCTCGGAGCTCGCCGCCGACCATCGGGGCGTGGTGAGCGACGCCGGCTGCCGGGCCCTGACCGCCGACGGCAGGCCGGTCGAGGACGTCTTCGTCGCCGGTGACGTCGCCCGTTGGCCGCACCCCCGCTACCCCGGGCAGCTGTTGCGCCTGGACCACTGGGACAACGCCGTCGCCCAGGCGCGCACCGCAGCACACAACCTCACCCACGGCCCGGGCGAGCAGCTCGTCCACCGGCCGCTGCCCGCCTTCTGGTCCCAGCAGTTCGGCCGTTACCTCAAGTCCATCGGCGTGCCGGCCCTCGCCGACCAGGTCGTCGTCACCCAAGGCTCCCTCGACCGACGGCAGTTCGTCGCCGCCTACGGCCTTCAGGGCAGGCTGGTCGGCGCCGTGGCGGTCGACTCCCCCCGCGTGCTGGACGGGTACGCGGCCCTCATCGAAGCCGGTGCGCCGTTCCCGCCGGTGCTGGGCGCCACCGACGGCCCGGACCACCTCGACCCCGTCGACGCCGCATTCCCCGGCCGCGCTGCCGGCAGCACCCCGGACCACGCCCTCGGCGCGCGGTCAGCCAGCGCGCCGGCCCCGACCGCACACCGGTGAACGGAGAGCTCCCATGACGACAGCCACCACCCCCTCGGCCACCGACCTGTTCGCCCAGGCCCTGCGGTACGAGAACCGCGCCGACCCCTACCCGCACTACGCCCAGATGCTCCGGCACCCGGTCGCGCGCATGGACGACGGCTCCTGGCTGATCAGCGGCTACCAGGAGATCCGGCAGCTGCTGCACGACCCGCGCAGCAGCGCCGACCGGCTCGACCCGCAGAACAAGGCCCCCAAGGCCGCCCGGAGCCTGCTCCTCCAGGACCCGCCCCGCCACGACCAACTGCGCCGCGTGGTCACCCAGGAGTTCATCCCGCGGATCATGGGCATGCGCGACCACCTCGGCGAGCTGGTCGCCCGGCTCCTCGACGCCCACACCGGCACCGGGCCCGGCCAACTCGACGTCGTCGCCGATCTGGCCTACCCGCTGCCGGTCACGGTGATCTGCGAGCTGCTCGGCGTGCCCCGCGAGGACGAGCCCCTCTTCGGCAGCCTCGCCCGCCGACTCACCCGGGGCCTGGACCCCGTCGACACCCAGACCGAAGAGGAGCTGCGCGAACTCGACGCAGCCCGCGGCGAGTTGATCGACTACCTCGAAGGGCTCATCGCCCAGCGCCGCACCAGCCCCGGCGACGACCTGCTGTCCGGCCTGATGTTCCACCAGGACCCCGACCAGGTGATGGACCCGATACAGCTACGCGTCACGCTCGGCCTGCTGCTGATCGCCGGTCACGAAACCACCGTCAACCTGATCGCCAACGGCACCCTCGCCCTGCTGCGCAACCCCGACGTCCTCGCCCGGCTGCGCACCGACCCCGACCTGGCCACCCCGCTGGTCGAGGAGGTGCTGCGCTACGACCCGCCCGTGCAGATGTCCGGCCGCAGCGCCCTGGCCGACATCGACATCGCCGGCACCACCATCCCCAAGGGCTCCCGCATCCGCCTGATGCTCGCCGCGGGCAACCGCGACGCCAACCGCTTCGCCGACCCCGACCTGTTCGTCCCCGACCGTCGCGACAACGCCCACCTCGGCTTCGGCGGCGGCATCCACTACTGCATCGGTGCCACCCTCGCCCGGGCCGAAGCGCAGATAGCGCTCGCCGCCATCGCCCGCAGGCTCCAGTCGCCGCGCCTGGTCACCGACCCGCCGCCGTACCGGGAGAACGCCATCCTGCGCGGCCCGGAGCACCTCGTGGTGGCGTTCGAGCGCCTCACACCGGACGGCGCACCCGCCGCCTGAGCCACCGCGGTTGCTGAGGGGGGCGGCACGGCGGGCGAGCCGCCGCCCCTCACACCGGAGCCACCCGGCGCCGCCCACGATCGCGCAACGCGGTCCACACCGGGATGAGC
Organism: Streptomyces yunnanensis; assembly: GCF_029011865.1. Classification (NCBI taxonomy): domain Bacteria; kingdom Bacillati; phylum Actinomycetota; class Actinomycetes; order Kitasatosporales; family Streptomycetaceae; genus Streptomyces; species Streptomyces yunnanensis. Next base: position 9,108,795 of record NZ_CP095749.1, on the reverse strand, counting down.
AGCACGGCCAGGCCCGCGGTCCAGGCCATGACGAGCGGTGTCGCCGACACCGCGAACGCCACGTCGGGCACCACCCGGCAGGCAGCGTGACCGGTGCCCCACCGTACGCAGGCGAAGTGGTCGCGTGCGGTGATGGCGGCCAACGGCACCACCAGCCCCGCGCCGAGGGTGCCGAGAATGCCGTGCAGCGCGCGCAGTTCGCCGCGGGCGTGGCGCCAGGCGACGACGAAGCCGACAGCGAGCTGCAGCAACACCGCCAACGCCAGCTGATACACAGGGAAGACCGTACCGACCCACGCGATCGGCCAGGGGACGACCAGGGCACAGAACAGGTGCCACAGCCACAACCCGAGCCCGGCTGCGGCACCGAAGACCACCCCGTGCCCCAGCGCCGCCGAAGAGCGTAGCCGCGGCGGAGCCAGGAGCGCCGCCGCGTCGTCGGCCGACACGGCCTGGAGCAGGAACCGTTCGGGACCTGCGGCGGGCGCCCCGGCACGACGCCGCGCGGAGAGCCGGGCGCCGAGCCGCGCGGCGAGCGGGAACCCGACCGTGACCACGATCAGGGCGATCACCCACTGCGGCGGGGTGAGTATGAAGGCCGTGGAGTACACGTACCCCAGGAAGTCCAACGGCGTCGGAAAGAGGTTCAGCGGGCGCGGCAGCGACAGCAGCTGGAAGCCCGGGATGCCGGCGGCGTACACGTGCGCCAGGCAGATGCTCAACAGCGCGACGCCGACCGCGCACCCGCCGACGACCAGCAGCAACGGACGCCGGCCGGCGAGCACCACGGGTGCCCACACCCGGGCCGTCGCCGCGTTCCACCGGACGAATCCGTAGCCGACGGCTCCGAGGATCAGCCACCACGACAGCTGGACCGGCAACGAGTCGGCGACGCCGAGGACCAGCGCAGTGCTCTGCAACCGATCCCCGAAGGTCCCCACGACGAGCCCGGCCGCCATGGCGAGCCCCGTGCGATGGGCCCCCTGCCACCGACCGTGGTTCAGCCGTGCGGCCAGCACCGCATGCCAGATGCCCATCGCCACGCCACCGCCGAGCACGACGGAGGGGAGGACGGCGGTCAGCGGGCTGCCGCGGCCCGTGAGGCGGGCGGCCTCCTCCGTCCACTGCGCTATCCGCTCGTAGACGAGTGAGCAGGTCAGGGCCAGCCCGAACGCCTCCCAGGGGCCGAAGCCGAACAGCAGCCGGGTGTCGCCCAGGGCCGCCAGCCGCTTCTCCGCCGGGGGATGCGGGCGCAGGAAGGGCGGCAGACGATGCCCGACCGGCTGCCGACCGTGCCGAGCGGCCAGCAAGCGGGGCAGCGAGGAGGCGCCGCGGGTCCACACGGCGACCCGGGCGTCCGCGTACAACTCGCGGCTGCGCAGCACCGCGGTGCTGGTGACGGCGACGGTGACCGCCAGCGCACACTGGGCGAGGATCTGCAGCAGCTGGAAGATCGCCAGCCCGCTCGACGGCAGCAACAGCCAGCCGACCAGCAGCGCGAAGGGCGCGGTGACGGCGACCGGAATCGCGACGGCCACGATGAACAGCCGGTAGCAGATCAGCGTGACGAAGGCGATGTCCACGTCCCGGTTGCGCAGGTGCGCCAGTTCGTGCAGCACGATCGCGCGAAATGCCTCGGGATCCCGCCGGTGCAGCTGGAGCAGTCCGGCACTGAGCATCACCTGGCGCCGCCCGACCCGGCCGAAGGCGAGCCCACTGGGTTCCTGGACGCGCCAGTCGACGACGAAGCACACCCGGCAGCGCAGCTCGGCCACCGCGACCAACTCGTCGAGTGTGCGCCGGATGTCGGCGAGTCCGTCGACCGGCAACGGCCGCAGGCGGCGCCGGCGGATCCGGTAGGCCGGCAGCAGCCAGTAGACGACGCCGATGGCCAGCCACAGTGTCGCCAGGGCCGCCAGTTCCAGCACGGTCTCGTGGCCGAGGCCCGGCTGCGGACACATGCGGGCGAACTTCCCGGGGTCGGTCGCCGTGTCGCGAATGTGTCTGGCGGCGCAGGTGAGGCCCCCAGTGAGGCTGCCGATATCGCCGCCGAGCCCGAAGTACGCCGCGATGCCGACCGACCCGCCCAACTCCGCCGCCATGGCCGTGGAGGTGCTCAGGATCAGCAACGCGAACCGCAGCGACGTCCCCGACGGCATCCGAAACGGATGCGGCATGGCCACGGCGGCGCCGACCGCGGGGGCCGACGCGGCGCTCATGCGGTGGTCCCCTCCTCGCCGGAAGCCGGCGGCGCCTGCATCCCACCGACGATCGCGTCCGCCAGCAGCTCCGCCTGCGCGGGCGGCAGCCCCAGGGCGATGGCCCGGTCGTAGGCGATCCGCCGCAGCCGCACCGTCTCCTCGGCCCGGGACTGCGTCCCGCCGTTCTGCTCCACGGCGGGTACGGCGCCGGGCGCGGCGAACGGATTGGCCGAGCCGCCGCCACCGCCGTCACTGCCGTCACCATCACCGCCGTCGCCGCCACCGCCGCGCCGCCCCAGGCGCCACCAGCCCCGTCGGCGTTCCCTGCGCAGCACATCGGTGGCGATGTTCCCGGCCACGGCCGACGCGACCGGCAGCGCGAACTGGGTCAGCGTCCCGATGACCACGGCGTCGATGCCGATCCCCAGCGGCTCCTGGCGAACCTTCCGGTCCCCCCGTCTCGGATCGTCGAAGTACGCCTCGGCCGTCCCCTCGAAGAGCGCCAACTCCTCCGGCGCCAACCGCCGTACGGCCTCCCGCGCCAAGTCCCGCGCCCGTTGTGTCCCGTCGTCCCTGACCGCACCCATCGACAGCCCCCCGTCTCCCGCTCCACTGTCCCACCGTCCGAGTATCGATCCCCAACTCGCCTCGCGGTCAAGCCTTTTGCGCACCGCACACAACGGCATCGCGGCCAGCCGTATCCGAAGAGCGGGCTGTCCGCCCGAAGCCGAGGGAAGCTCATCCCGGTGACGAAACAACCGACGAACGACGCAGCGATCCAACAGTGGAACCGCATTCCCCGCGAGGCGCTGGAGGCGATGGAGCCCGACGGCGACTTCGCCGAACGCCACCTGATCAACCCGGTGCCGCTGCACATGCTCGGCGATGTGCGCGGACGCCGCGTCCTGGACGCCGGGTGCGGGCACGGCTACTTCAGCCGCATGCTCGCCGCCCGTGGGACGCACGTCACCGGCGTCGAACCCACCGACGGAATGTTCTCCTACGCACGGGAGAAGCCTGCCCAACCTCCTGATCGCCGCCGAACGCCGGTGAGGCAGGACGTGCGGGGCCCTGGTCGTTCCGCGCGAGTGGTTCGCCGACGCGGCACAGGTCCGGTTGCGGGGCCCCTCATCTGTCACAGGGAACGGGTGGCGCCCCCGTCGATGTGGATCATGCTGCCGGTGGTGTAGGAGGCCACCGGTGACAGCACCACGGCGGCCAGGCGGCCGAATTCCTCGGGGGTGCCGTACCGGCGGAGCGGTATGTCGGCGGTTCGTCGGGCACGTGTCTCCTGGGGGTCGTCGGTGGCCCGTTCGAGCTGGGTGAGGCGGTCGGTGGCGAGGGAGCCGACCACGAAGCCGTTGACCCTGATGCCGCGCGGGCCCAGTTCGTCGGCCAGGGTCTTCGCGGCCATGGCGAGCCCTGGACGGAGCCCGTTGGACACGCTCATGTTCGGCCAGGGGGACTTCACGGACAGCGAGAGGACGAAGCCGATGGAGCCTCCCTCGGGCAGGACCGGGGCAGCCGCGCGGGCGACGCGCAGGGCGCCGAGGAAGACGGACTCGAAGGACTCCCGCCACTGGGTGTCGGTGATGGTGGTGAGGGGGCCGGTCGGGGGCCCGCCCACGCTGATCAGAACGCCGTCCAGGCGTCCGTGGCGTTGCAGTGCGGCCGCTGTCATGCGGTCGGCCGCTTCGGGGTCGGCGTTGTCGGCGACCAGGCCCGTCGCGTGGTCGGGGCCGCCCAGCTCCGCGACGGCCTGGTCCACCGCTTCCTGGCTGCGCGAGGAGACGACCACCCGGGCCCCCTCTGCGGTGAGGACTCGCGCGGCTGCCAGTCCAAGTCCCCTGGTCCCTCCCGTGACCAGGAATACCTTGTCGTCGATCATCAGGTCCATTGGTCGCCACCTCCGTGCTCAAGTCGGAACGCCTACCGTTCCGTTGGCTGCAACACGGCGGGCAGCTTCCACATTCCGAGCTCGGCGTCTCGCTATGTGAGCGACTGAGTGACGGGCGGAGTGTCCCGGCCCGCGGACGCCAGGATGGCCGCGCCGGCGGGGTCGGCGGCCAGGGCTTCCTCGAAGCCGTCCTTCGGCAGCACCGTGTTCCTCGCGAGGGTGACTCCGCTCGGCGGGGTGTCGGCCTCGGCCGGGTGGTCGTCCCAGAAGTTGTCGAGGAAGGCCACGTTCTCCAACGGAGGCGTCACCCGCAGCACGATCGGGGTGTCGCTGCGGTGCACGACGTTGCCCTGCACGGTCACCCAGGCGGCACCGTAGTCGGTGTAGAGGCCGAAGTTGTAGGGCGTGACGGTGTCGCGGACGACGTTGCCCCGCACCACGGTGCCGTCGGCGTAGCTCGACCCCTGTCTGCCGTTGAGGTAGATGCCGCCGCCGTCGGCCAGCGCGGTCATGGTGCGGTGGATGAGGTTCCCGGTGACCTGGACCCGGGCGGCCCGACTGCCGCCGGTGACGACGATCCCGCTGTAGGGCACGTCGTGGATCTCGTTGTGAGCCACCGTCACCTCGCGGGCGTCCATCACCCAGACCGCGGGTGAGCCGTGGTACTCGCGGCCGATGTGGTGGATCAGGTTCTGCCGGATCTCGGTACCGGTGCCGGCGGTGACGGTCACGGCGCTTCCGGAGACGTCCTCGATCCGGTTGCCGACGACCGCGTTGGCGCGGCCCGGGCCGGCGAAGCCGATCGCCCCGGCACCGAGATGGGTGAACCCGTTGTCGTGCAGTGCGACCCGGACCGCGGCGGTGAACTCGACGTTGGCCGGCAGCAACCGGGGCGCTGCCGGGATCGTCAAGTGCGCATTCCCTTCGGCGAGTTCGACCTTCTGCAGTTCTCCGCCGGCGTAGTAGGTGTTGGCGAAGAAGTGCAGGAACCCGTGGGGCCCGTCCGGTTCGGTCCAGCCGGCGTGGGAGAAGGTCAGGCCCCGCAGCGTCACGTCGCGCAGGGGGTTCTCCTCGGTCCCCCGGCCGACGACGATCCTCTCCAGGACCGGGGCGATGATCTCGGCCTCGGCCGGGTCCTCCCCGGGCAGCGGACGGTAGTGCAGGACGTGGCGGCCGGGGACGCGTCGATCGAGGACGAAGGTGCCCGGTTCGGTCAGGAAACTCACGCTGTTCTCCGCCGAGAACGGCCGGGCCAGGCCGTCCCATCGGGTGTCCCGAGGGCCTTCGGGGTGCGCCTGCCGGTCGCCGACCCAGGTGGCGGAGTAGAGCTCACGGGCCCGGGCGAAGGCGGGCTGGACGAGGGTGACGGTAGTGGAGCGCGCATCGCCGGTGATCTCGGCGATGCGGCAGCGGGCCTCCGACCACGGGTACACCCACGGGAAGACGAACTCGATGCTCGTCGGGTCCTGCCAGCTCTGCGGAGCCGTACTGTCCGTGACGTAACCGGTCTCGGTTTTCGTCACATTGCCAGGGAGTCCGGGGCTGAGCGAGGCCCTGGGTGCCCGCCGGCCGTTCACATACAGCTGCCGGGTCTCCAGCGAACCCACGTCGGCCCGCCAACTGCCGTCCACCTCGCCGGGACGCCATCCGGTGATCAACCGGCCGCCGCTGACAACGGCCTTCTCCTGCCGGGGAGTTCCGTAGCCGTGGGCCTGGTAGACGACCCGGTGACCGCCCTCCCCCGAGTCGCCCGCGGCAGCGTCCAGGGTCAAGGGGGCGTCCAGGAAGTACGTGCCGGCGCGGAGGTTGACCACGAGGTCGGAGCGCAGTGCCGCGGTGCGGGCGCGAACGGTCCGCTGCGCCGCGGCGAGGGTGGCGAACGGCTGGTCAAACGTGCCGGGCCAGGAGTCACGACCCCAGGGTGCGACGTAGAGCCGATCGGTGCGGTCGGGCCGGTCGGATTGGGCGTCGAGCATGGGCGTACCTTCCCCCAAGGAGTTTATGCCGTACACGGGCGGCGTACACCATAAACGCCGGGCTAGGGTGGGCGTCAAGGATGGGAAGGTGAGTGCGCATGACCGAGGAGAGCACGGCGGCGGATCCTGGACGCACCGTCGAACTGCTCTGGGGCGCCACGGAGAGCCACGGCAGAACGGGGCTGCACCTGGCCGGGATCGTCGCCGCGGCCATCGAGGTCGCCGACGCCGACGGGCTGGCCGCGCTGTCCATGCGCCGGGTGGCCGAGCGGCTGGGTTTCACGACGATGTCGCTCTACCGGCACGTGCCGGGCAAGGCGGAGCTGATCGAGCTGATGCGGGACGCCGTGGCGGGCGAACTCGACATGGCCGCGCCCGAGCACGTCGAGCCCGACCACGGTGACTGGCGCAGCGGCATGGAGGCGTGGGCCCGCGCCCACTGGGCCCTGCACCTGCGGCATCCGTGGTTCGTGCACACCGCCGGCAGTCGCCGACTGCCCGGCCCGAACATCATGGCCGACTACGACCGCGCACTGCGGATCGCCGAGGGGACGGGGCTGCCGGCTTCCCAGGTGATCGCGGTGGTCCAACTGGTCGGCGGTTTCGTGAAGACCGCCGCCCTACAGGTCCACGAGGTCCTTCGGGAAGAGCGCGAGTCCGGCGTCTCCCAGACCGAGTGGTGGCGCGGCCGGGAGGAGCTCGTCAGGCACCTGCCCCCCTACCCGGCGCTCGGCCGCCTGTGGCAGGCCGGTGGGTTCGACGAGCCGGAGGACCCCTTCGACTTCGGACTGGCCCGCACTCTCGACGGGGTCGAACTGCTCGTCCGCCGCTTGAGTGACGAAAAGCGTGATGTAACTGCGGAACAGCTCCCCGCAGGACGGTGCTCGGTCTGCGGCACCGAGTTCGACGGGGCGCGCCGGGGGCGACCACGGGACTACTGCTCCCGCGCCTGCCAACAACGAGCCTACCGACAGCGCCGATCGGCGACCTGACGACGTAGGCGCGCGATGGGCGGCAACTCCCCATCACGCACAGCCGGCACTTCATTCACCGGAATTTCGACGCCGCACACCCCACGTCATACACCTCGGCCAAATACGCGGAATAATGCGGCGCGCAGTGCGGCATGGAGCAGTCGCATTCCGGAACCGGGCGAGGCGCAAGAGGAACTGCCCGGGAATTTCCCCTCCTCTCACGCCTCGCCCGCGCCTGCGCGGAAGCGGAATATCCGTCACGCACAGAGGAGGACGATCAGCCCCTTACAGTCCCCGTCCTCGCCGCCGCCGCGGCTGCTGCGCTTGTGATGACCACTGGTCTGCGCGAAGGGGCCCCAGGAGTCCTGGCTTTCGGGTCGGGAACCGCCCTTTTCAGACCGGCGGTCGTCGGTTGACATCGACGGGAAAATGGAGGCGCTCTTGGCGACCTGGGGGGTCGGCTTCGCCTCCACGGCGGACGCAGCCGTGGGCGACCCTGCCAGGAGAGCGACACCCAGGGCGGCACTGATCGCGAAAATTCGCGAAACGGATTTCTTCTGGCGATTCATGCGTGCTGTGTTCATGGAACCACCATGCACGTGCCCGCGGCCCGATACGCCCCGGGGACAGCCAATCGGGTGATGAGTATGAAGCGCTCGAATCTCAGCAGCGTCGAGGAATCAGTCATTGTTGACGCCCGATCAGTTTTCCTTTCATGGGCTCCCGGGCCGACGTCGACTCAATTCGACAAGCCCCGAATATCCGCCGGGGCGGCCGCGGGAAGCACACGTCACGGAAACCGGGAGACGCAGGTCACATGCGTCCGTGTCACAGGGGGACGGGCCACCCCGTCTGGGGCGTGTAGCCACTGACGACCGCGGAGGAAGACCTCATGGACGCACGACTGAACTACTTCGCCGACCCGACCGTCGGAAAGGCCCTCAAGCACTTCATGGCGGCGGGCAAGACGCTGAAGGACTCGCCGCTGCCGGCCTCGACGCAGGAGCTGGTGGCGCTGCGCGTCAGCCAGATCAACGGCTGCGCCGCCTGCATCGACATGCACACCAAGGAGGCCGCCGCTGCCGGTGAGTCCTCGGTGCGGCTGAACCTGGTGGTGGCATGGCGGGAGGCCACGGTCTTCACCGACGCCGAGCGGGCCGCGCTGGCACTGGCGGAGGAAGGAACCTGGGTCGCGGATGCCGGCAAGGGGGTCAGCGACGAGGTGTGGGAGCTGGCCGCCAAGCACTACGACGAGGAGCAGCTCGCCGCCCTGGTGATCCTGGTGTCCTTCATGAACGCCGCGAACCGGCTGAACATCATCGCCCGGCAGCCGGCCGGCAACTACCAGGTCGGGCAGTTCCACTGAAGGGCGGGAAGACGACGGGCGACAGGGGTGTGACCTCATGAACCTCGCACAAGGCCCTCGGCATCCTTGAGCTGCTGGCCGCGATCGGCCTGATCATGCCCGCCGTATGATCACCGGATGGTGCCTGGGCCGACGGGCGCGGCCGGGTGCGGGGGCGTACTGAAGGGGGTTTCGGCGTGAGCAAGGTCGAGGAGTTCGAGGAGCTGCGGCCGCTGCTGTTCTCGATCGCCTACCGAATTCTGGGCAGTGTGGCCGAGGCCGAGGACGCGGTGCAGGAGACCTGGCTGCGCTTCGACGGCTCGTCGACCCGCCCCACGTCGACCAGGGCTTTCCTGGCGACCGCGGTGACCCGGATCTCGATCGATGTGCTGCGTTCCGCGCGGGTGCGGCGGGAGGAGTACGTCGGGCCGTGGTTTCCCGAGCCGCTGCTGAGCGATCCCTATCAGGATCCGGCACGGGCGGTGGAGCTGGCCGACTCGGTGTCGGTGGCGGCGCTGTTGCTGCTGGAGCGCCTCAGCCCGCTGGAGCGGGCGGTGTTCGTGCTGCGGGAGGTGTTCGCCTTCGGTTTCGACGAGGTCGCCGCGGCGGTGGGGCGTTCGGAGCCGGCATGCCGGCAGCTGCTGGTGCGGGCCCGGCGTCATATGGCGGCCGGGCGGCCGCGGTTCGCGGCGGACCGGCTGGAGCAGCAGGAACTGGCGACGCGGTTCTTCGACGCGCTGAAGAACGGCGACGTGGGCGGGCTGCGGAGCCTGCTGGCCGCCGATGTGCAACTGGCCGGGGACGGCGGCGGCAAGGCCCCGCAGCTGGCCAAGGCCATCATGGGCGCGGAGAACGTGGCCCGGGTGCTGGGCACGGTCTTCCCTCTGATGAGCCGGATCGAGGTGACGTGCGAGCCGCACGAGGTCAACGGTCAGCCCGGCGCGGTCCTCCGCGACCGGGACGGAAAGGTGCTCCACACCCTGGCCCTCGACGTGCTCGACGAGCGGATTCAGACCATCCGCGCGGTGCTCAATCCCGACAAGCTCCGCCACATCGGGCCGGTCGCGGATGCCTGGGCGATCGACCGCGAGGTGAAGCAGGCCCGTCGGCAGCGGAGCTGACTGCGGACTGCCCGGCGGGGCCCAGGCGACGGGCTCCGGTGCCGATCAGGCGGACGGTCACGCTGGGTAAGGTACGCGGGTGACTACACCTCAGCCCTCGCCCCAGGATTTCGGCGGCGCGCCTGGATACGGCGTGCCTGGTGGTGCCCCGTACGCCGGGCCGCCGCCCCACATACCGGGGCCCCCGGCGCCGGGCGCGGGCGCGTACGGCCAGCCCGGTCCCTATGGGGCCCCGCAAGCGCCGTACGGAGCGCCGCCGCAGGCCCCGTACGGCTACCAGGGTCCCGGCATGCCCCCACCGGTTCCGCCCAAGAGCAACGCCGGGAAGACGTGGGGCATCGTCGGGGCGATCGCGGGCGTGGTCGTGATCGGGGGCATCGCGTCGGCGGTGGCCTTCAGCGGGGGCGGCGGTGGCGGGGGTGGCGCGACCGGGCCCAAGTACCGGGTCACGGTGCCGCAGACACTGGCCGACGGCTCCTACACCCTCTCCAAGGACATCTCCCAACAGGCCGGCACTTCCGTGCCGCACGACGGGGCGAACGAGCACGGCATCACCGCCGTGGGCGGGCAGTACGGCAGCGGCACCAAGTCACTGGTGATGGTGGGGCTCTACGGGACGATCGACAACCCGCGGACGACCGTCGAGCACGCGATCCGCGGAATGAAGGACGACGCACGGACCGATGTCGCGGTGCCGGAGAAGGAGTTCACGCCCAGTGGCGGCGGCGGTCCGCTGACCTGCGGGGTGGACGTCCGCCAGGAGGCGGGACAGAAGATCACGATGGCGTTCTGTGTCTGGGCGGATGCCAGTACCAGCGTGAACGTCGCCCAGACCGACACTGCCGACCTGTCGAAGGATCCCCGGTCGGTGGACCTCCAGGAGTTCGCCGACACCGCCGGCAAGATCCGCCAGGAGGTCACCAAGCCGTTGGACACCGCGTCCGCCTGAGCCCTGGGGGGGGGCGCCGCGCGCCCGATGCCTGGCGGATCGGGCGCGCCGGAACCCGTCAGGCCGTTTCCGCGGCGCCGGGCCGCGGTTCGGGCGTGCGGGCCTCGGTGGTCGCGGACTCTCGGCCGCCGTGGGTTACGGACTCGCGCGCGCCGGTGCGGATGGCACCGGCTCCGGCGATCACGACGAAGAGCACGCCGGCCGCGGACGTCAGGCCCGGTGTCTGGCCGAGCACCAGCAGGCCGATCAGCAGCGCGATGGCGGGTTCCAGGCTCATCAGCGTGCCGAAGGCGGCCGTGGTCAGCCGGCGCAGGGCGAGGAATTCGAGGGCGAACGGCAGCACCGGGCTCACCGCTGCCAGCACCAGCATGATCCCGAGTGCCTGCCAGGTCAGATGGCTCCACAGCGTGGGCGCGGCGATCAGGGTGCCCAGCAGGCCGGCCACCGGCATCGAGACGGCCAGACCGCTGAGGCCGGTGACCCGGTCGCCGACGCGCTGGGTCAGCAGGATGTAGACGGCCCAGCAGCCCGCGGCGGCCAGCGCGCAGGCCAGGCCCACCGCGTCCAGCCCGCCGTGCCAGGGCTCGGTCAGCAGCAGCACGCCGAGCGCGGCCAGGGCCGTCCACAGCTTCCGGCCGCCGCCCCGGCCGTAGAGGGACACGGCCAGCGGGCCGAGGAACTCCAGTGCGCTCGCGGTACCCAGCGGCAGATGCGCGACGGCGAGCATGAAGAACAGCATCATGCCGGCGGTCGCCGCGCCCAGCACGGTGCAGGCGAGCAGATCCTGCCGGGTGAAGGCGCGCAGACGGGGCCGTATGAGGACCAGCATGAGCAGCCCGCCCCAGGCCAGCCGCAGCCCCGCCGTGCCCAGCGCGCCGAGCTGCCCGAACAGCGGGACGGCCAGCGCCAGCCCCAACTGGACCGAGGTCATCGACGCGACCGCCATGAGGAAGCCGGTCTCGGCGCCGCCGAGGCGCAGTCGGCCGCCGGTGGCCGTGCGGAGGGTGGACAGGGAGCGGCCCTGTGGTTGCTTGGGCTCGAACGCACTCATGGGGGTCAGTAGATGCCTTGGGCATCGTTCATGTCCACGTGCCGATCATGGACATTCCGTTCGGAAATCCCGAACAATGAGGGAATGGAAACCCGCCGTCTGCAACTCCTGGTCGAGCTCTCCCGGCTGGGGTCGATGCGCGCGGTCGCCGAGGCGACGGGCACCACCACCTCCACCGTCTCCCAGCAGATCGCCGTCCTCGCCCGCGAGATGGGCGCCGCTCTGATCGAACCGCACGGCCGACGGGCGCGTCTCACCCCCGCCGGCCGCCGCCTGGCCGAGCACGCCGTGACCATCCTCGGCGCCGTCGAGGCCGCCCACCTCGATCTCGCCCCCGGCGCGGAACCCAACGGCACCCTGCGCACCGCCGGGTTCGCCACCGCCATCCGCGCGCACCTGCTCCCCCTGGTCACCGAGCTGGCCACCAGCCATCCGGGGATGCACCTCCTGATCCGCGAGCACGAGCCCGCCGAGGCCCTGGAGCTGCTGGCGGCCGACGAGACGGACCTGGCCCTCACCTACGACTACAACCTCGCGCCGGCCACCTTCGAACCCGCGGTGCGCGCCACCGCGCTGTGGACCGCCCCCTGGGGCCTGGGCGTCCCCGCGCGGGACGCTGCCACCGGCGGGACGACGGTCGAGGTCTTCGCCCGTTTCGCCACCCATGACTGGATCGTCAACTCCCGCAACACGGCGGACGAAACCGTCATCCGCACGCTCGCCTCCATGGCGGGCTTCACCCCACGGATCACCCACCGGGCCGACAACCTAGATCTGGTGCAAGGCATGATCACCGCGGGCCTCGGCGTGGGTCTGCTGCCGGCGGCCCTCGCCACCGTCCCCGACGTCCGGCTGATCCCGCTGACCGCGCCCGACGTCGTCCTGCGCGCCTATGCCGTGGCCCGCCACGGCCGCCTGAACTGGCCCCCGCTCGCCCTGCTCACCGATCTCCTCACCGAGCGCTCGACCCGACCGGATACCGGCGCCCCACCGGGCGGACGACAAGGTGACGGCAGGTCCTAGGTCGGGTCCGCGACGTCCCGTCCGTCGCCCACCACTGGCGCCGCTCCCCCGTCCGCAGCCCTCACCCCGCCGCGGTGTCCCACCGGTCGAGCTGGGCGCGCAGTCGGTCCGGGGTGGTGAAGAGGTGCCCGCGCATGCCGGTCGCCTCGGCGGCCCGGACGTTCTCCCGGCGGTCGTCGACGAAGAGGATCCGGTGCGGCGGTTCGGCCAGTGCCCGCTGGCACCAGTGGTAGGCGGCGGGTTCGGGCTTGGCGTGGCCGAGGCGGCAGGAGAAGGCGCGCACGGCGAAGTGGTAGAGCCAGGCATGGTGGCGCTCGAAGTGGCGGGCCAGTTCCTCGGGGATGTTGGAGAGCAGGCCGATCCGCCGGCCCCGCCGCGCCAGCTCCTCGACCAGAGCGATCATGGTGGCGTCGACGGCGCTCCAACTCTCGACGTCGGCGGCGATCAGCGCGGCGATCCGCCGCTCGTCGAAGCGGGCACCGAGGCGGTCGGCCAGCTGCCGCCAGTAGCCGGGCCCGTCGATCTCGCCGCGGTCGTAGGGCGGGCGCAACGCCCAGTAGGCGTCCCGGAAGTCCGCTGCCGGCACCCCGGCCGCCCGGATCAGGCGCTGTCGGCCGTCGGCGGACTGCTGTCGGGCGAGAACGCCGAACAGGTCGAAGAGCACGGTCCCGGCCGTCATCGGTCACACCGTCCTGACGGTCACGCCGGCCGCGGTCAACCGCTCCGTGCGGTCGTCCGGGGCCGCGTCCGTGACGACTGCGTGCAGGGCGTCGACAGGTGCGACATGGGCGAGGGCGGTGCGGGAGAGCTTGCCGGCTTCGGCGACGGCGATGACGCGGCGGGCGCAGCCGAGGGCGGTGCGTTTGATCGCGGCGTCGTCCAGGTCGTAGGCGGTCAGACCGTCCTCGGCGGTGAGTCCGCAGCAGCCGAGCACGGCGGTGTCGAAGCGCAGGGCGGTCAGTGACGCCTGGGTCAGGGGGCCGGTCAGCGCGAGTTCGCCCGGCCGGGGCCGGCCGCCCGGAACGAGCAGGGTCAGGTGCGGGCCGTCGGCCAGGGCGTTGACGGCATGCAGGGACAACGGCATGACGGTTACCCGGCGGTGGGCCAGCGCACGGGCCACTTCCAGGCAGGTGGTCCCGCTGTCCAGGACGACCGACTCGCCGTCCGCGATCAGCCCGGCGACCTCGGCGGCGATCCGCCGCTTGGCCTCCAGTCCCTCCTGGGCGCGCAGCGCGAACGGGGGTTCCACACCGCGCAGCAGCAGGCTCCTGGCTCCCCCGCGATAGCGCTCGATGACCCCCTGGGCGGCCAGTGCCTCCAGGTCGCGGCGGATGGTCATCTCCGAGGCGCCGGTCAGCTCAGCCAGTTCGGCGACGCCGATGCGCCCCGCCTCGCGTACGGCCTCGGTGATCCGCCTCAGTCGTTCTGTCCCAGCCATATCCCAATTGAACATCTTCAATGTTCGCAGAGCAACCTTTCGCACATCCAATTTGTTCGCTACGTTCGAAGTATGGAGACACCGAAACAATCGGAGACGCGGCCGGAGATACAGCCGGAGACTCAGCCGGCATCCCGACCGGAGACCCCGCCAGAGGCCCGACCCGACACATCACCCCGGACGACACCCCGAACACCTCCCGGGGCACCGCCTACGCCCCGGCTGCGGGCCGCGCGGATGGCCACCTTCGCCTACTTCGCCCTCAACGGCTTCCTGATGGGCATGTGGATCGTCCACATCCCCGGCGTCGAGCACCGGGCGGGGATCAGCCATGCCGTCCTCGGCTGGCTCCTGCTGCTGCTCGGCGCGGGTGCCTTCGTCGGCATGCAGGTCGTCGGGCCGCTCACCGACCGCTTCGGCGCCCGCACGGTCGTCCCGCTCAGCGCGGCACTGTGCAGCCTGACGCTGCTCCTGCCCGGACTGGCCGCGCACACCTGGACATTGGGGGCGGCTCTGCTGCTGCTCGGGGTCGGCAACGGCTGCCTGGACGTCAGCATGAACGCCCACGCCGTCCAGGTGGAACGCGGCTACCGACGCCCCGTCATGTCCGCCTTCCACGCGACCTTCTCCATAGGTGGTGTGCTGGCCTCCCTGGTGGGCGCCCGCACACTCGCCCTGAACTGGAGCCCCGCGGCGACCCTCGGCGCGGCGACCCTCCTTGGCCTGGCCGTCGCCGCCCTGGCCGCCCCGGCGCTGCTGCCGTCCACCGGATCGCCCGCCCCCGACCCCGGCGCCGGCACCCCGGATGCTGCCGCCGCCACCCCACGGGCCCGGCGCACCACCCCCCGGCACATCTGGATCCTGGCCGGCCTCGCCTTGATGATCATGCTGTGCGAGGGCGTGGCCAACGACTGGAGCGCACTCCACCTGCGCACCGTCCTGGACGCCCCCGCCGCCACCGCCGCCCTCGCCTACGGGGCCTTCGCCACCACCATGACCCTCGGTCGCTTCCTGGCCGACCGGGCGGCCGACCGCTTCGGCCCGGTGCTCATCCTCCGCTACGGCGCCGCCACGGCCGCCGTCGGCCTGACCGCGGCGGCCCTCTCCCCCTGGATCCCCCTGGCCCTGGCCGGTTGGGCGGTGTTCGGCGCCGGCCTGTCCGGCTGCGTCCCCCAACTCTTCAGCGCCGCCGGCCACCTCGACCCCGACAACGCCGGGGCCAACGTCTCCCGGGTCGCCGGCCTCGGCTACCTCGGCATGCTCGCCGGCCCCGCCGTCATAGGCCCCTTGACCCACCTCATACCGCTCAACCTCACGCTCTTCCTGCCCGTGGCGTTCTGCGCCGTGGCCACCATCAGCGCAGGAGTCCTCCGCCCCCAACCCCCCTCGCCCGCCCCGCGCGAGACCGAACCGGCGGCATGACGGACCACAACCCCATGGGAAGTCACCGCTGTCGAGGAGAGGAGCCCCCCAGTTTTCCCGAACCGCACCGCGGACAGGCGGTTACGATCAACGTCCGTCGGTCACCGCCCGTCGATCACCATTCGTCGGCCGCCGTCGGTCGATCACCATTCATCGATCGCCATTCATCGGTCACCGCTCGTCGGTCACCGTTCGTCGATCATCAGTCCAGGGGGCCGGAACCGTGCGCAACGCCGTAGTGACAACCGAAGGCGACCGAATCCGTTGGGTCGAACTTCCCGGGCAGGATCCCGCCCGCGTCTACCTGCACGGCCTGGGCGCCACATCGCCCGCCTACTTCGCGGAGATCGCGAGCCACCCCCTGCTGACCGGTCACCGTTCACTGCTGGTCGACCTGCTCGGTCACGGCATCAGCGACCGCCCCACGGGCTTCGACTACACCCTTGAGGCACACGCGGACGCCCTCGCCAACGCACTGACCGCGGCAGGGGTCACCGGTGCACAGCTGATCGCCCACAGCATGGGCGGCTCGGTGGCCATCGTCCTGGCCGCCCGACACCCGCACCTGGTCTCCCGCCTGGTCCTGGTGGACGCCAACCTGGACCCCATCCCGCCCCGGCCCGCCACCGGCGGCAGCAGCGGCATCGCCAACTACTCCGAGCAGGAATTCCTCGACGGCGGCTGGCAGGAGGTCCGCGACCGGGTCGGCCCGCACTGGTGGTCCACCATGCGCCTGACCGGCCGCGAGGCCCTGCACCGCAGCGCGGTCCACCTAGCCCGCGGCACCGTTCCCACGATGCGTGAACTCCTGCTGCAACTGCGGATTCCGCGCGCCTACCTCCTGCCGGAGGCCGACGGTCCGCTGCCCGGCGCCGACGCGCTCGCCGAGGCGGGGGTGGCCGTGGTCCCCATCCCGGACTGCGGACACAACATCATGCTGGACAACCCGGACGCCTTCGCCCGTGCCACCACGGCCGCGCTGGCCGCACCGGAGCGCGGACAGCAACCGGCCTGACCTCCTGACGTCCCTCAGTCGCGTCCGCCCTTCGTGCGTCCGACCCTCCGCCAGACCAGGGCCATGCCCGCCGCCAATACCCCGAGCGCCGCCAGCACGATGACGATCTTGATGACGCGATCCAGCAGCAGGTGCTGAAGCAGTTCGGACGATCCCGCCGCAAGGCCGGTCATCGCCAGCCGCCCCGCCGCCGCGGCCGGGACGCTCCGCGCTGCCCGCCCTCTCCCAGCCGCCGGGCGGCAGCACGCACCCCGGCCCGCATCACGGGGTCGGCGTACCGGCGCACATCGTCGAGCCTGCCCCGGCGCTTGAGGGCCAGGGCGACGGCGAAGACCAGCAGTGCCAGCACCACCAGACCGCCCACGATCACCCCGAACCTGACCAGCATGAAATTGAGGTACGTCTCCACGAGGAACCCTCCACCCGTTCTGTCACACCTGTGATAAATCCTTGCACCTCCGTTGTATCACAGGCGTGATAGAAAGGCTCCATGCCCAAGCATGTGGATCCGGAGGCCCGCCGACGCCTCGTCGTCGACGCACTGTTCCGCGTCGTCGTCCGCGACGGCCTCCAACGCACCTCACTGCGCGCCGTCGCGGCCGAAGCGGAACTCAACATCGGCTCCCTGCGGCACTACTTCGCCAGTCAGCACGACCTGATGCACTTCGCGATGCAGTCGATGCTCGACCGGGTCAGCGACAGACTGCTCGACCACATCGACCGGATCGGCGACCTGAGCCGCTACCCCCGCACCGAACAACTCCGGCTCACCGTCGAACTCCTGGCGGAGTTTCTTCCTCTCGACGAGAGCCGCCATGCCGAGGTCACGGTCTTCCTCGACTTCAACACCGCCACCCGCACCAACCCAGCCCTTCGCGACCTGTCCCGCCAGACCGCGGAAGGCACCAGGCACCTGGTACACCGCGTCCTCAGCCGACTCGACGCATCAGGCACCCTGCGCCCCGACCTCGACCTCACCATCGAAACCGAACGACTGACGGCACTCCTGGACGGGCTCGGCCTCAGCACCGTCCTGCATCCCGACCTCCTCACCCCACAGGCATGCCTGGACGTGCTGGTCACACACCTGGGCAACCTGTCGCTGCCCACCGAGACCCCGGCAACGGGACGGTAAGCACCCCGCAGGGAGCGGGACTTCCGCGACTGCCGACATCTTCGACGCCTACGACACCTACGGCTCCCGCTCAACCCAGGGAATGCATGGAGCGCATGGAGTGCGTGGAGTGCATGCAACGGACGGAACGCTCGGACGGACAGGCACCGGGGGACGCACGGGACCCGCGGCTCTTGCAGGCCCCACGGCACGGGCGGCACTTGCGGATCTTCCTTCCAGGGATTACTCCTAGGGGATCCGAAATGCGAGTGAGGAGAGTTGATGCAGCACTTCGTCCGGCCTGAGGGCGCGCCGCCGGTCAACAACTACAGCCATGCGGTGGCGTTCACCGGCCCGATGGTCGTGGTCTCCGGACAGGTCCCCGTGGACAGCACCGGCCAAATGGTCGGCGAAGGGGACCCCGAAGCCCAGATACACCAGATCTACGCGAACCTCGCCACGGCCCTCAAGGCAGCCGGTTCGGACCTCGACCACATCGTCAAGCTGACGGTGTATCTGACCGACCTGGCGGATCTGGACACGTTCCGCCGGGTCCGGGACGAGTACCAGGATGCCGCGCGCCCGCCGGCCTGTTCGTTGGTAAAGGTCGCCGGACTGGTCAATCCGGCGTTCCGCGCCGAGGTCGAGGCATGGGCAGTGGTCCCGACCGCGTCCTGAGCACGCGCCCGTCCGGCGTGCGCGAGTGCGGATACCGGCACCGGATACGTCAGGGCGCGGCCGGCAGGCGGTCGAGGACCCCGTCCAGTCCGCTACTGACCGTGTGCGGGTCGCCGAGGTCCAACCCGTGGGTGACCTCGTACCAGGGCCCCAAGCGATGCCAGAGCAGGGCGTGTTGGCGGAGTTGAGGGGTGGCGGGATAGGTGGCCGCGAGGGCTTCGGCGAACACGGACGGGGTGGCGTGCAGCGCCCAGGCAAGGTCGATGGCGGGGTCCCCGATGTGGACGTCACCGAAGTCGATGACGCCGGTGAGGTCGCCGTCCCGGGCCAGGACGTGTTCGGGACCGAGGTCGCCGTGGACGAGGGTGTGGGCCGGCAGCGCAGTCACCTCAGCGAGCAGGGCGGCGGCCGGGGCGCGCCGGTCGGCGGGGAGCAGCGGCAGGACACGGGAGGTGAACTCCCCTACCAGAGCGACGCGTTCGCCGCGTACCTGCGATGCGGACGGCACTCCGCGCCGTTGTGCTTCCGCCGTGTCGGCGGCGTGCAGGACGCGGAGGAAGTCGCCGAGTCGGCGCCCCTGCGCGGCGGTCGGTGCCGCGAGCGGTTCGCCTGGGACGAGGGCATGCCGGACGACCAGCGGCTCCTCGGTCACGACGACAGGCACCGGAACGGGCAGCGGCAGCTGCTGAGCGAGCCACGGCATCAGTCTCGTCTCCATGACCAGTTGCCCGGCGACCTCCGGACGGCGGGGACGACGCTCGACCCACCGGCCGGCGACCAGGCGCGCCTCGCTGTCCCATCCGTCGGAAAAGGTCGTGATCGCGGAGTCGGTGGACATGGCGCCACGGTAGATCACCACCAGGCGGTCCGCCCGCGAATTTTCGGCAGTCCGCTGCCTCCGCCGACGTAAGGCCGCCAACGTAAGGCCGGCCGGCACAGGGCTGCCGGTGCAGGGCCGCCGATGGCGCTCCACGCCGCGCGCCACAATGCGACGCATGGATGTCCGACAGCTGGAGCACTTCGTCGCGATCGTCGATCACAGCGGTTTCGCCCGGGCTGCGTCCGCGCCGTCCATGCAGGAGCCCAGCCAGCCAGCCACCGGGTCGCGTAACTCCCCATGCCGGCATGCTTCTTGGTGGGGTGGACCACACCTCGTCGGGTGGGGACGCCTGGAGTCGGATGACTGGGGCTGGCTGGATTCTCCCTCGCGTGGCGGCTCCGTAGCGTCACCGCCATGACGAATCCCTCAGCGACGAATCTCCCAGCAGCGCGGGAACCCGTACAGCGGCGGCGCGGGCCGGTGGTCTACCTGGTGATTGCCAATCTGGGTATGTGGATCGCGATGTCGCCGCTGCTGCTCAGCGGGTTCCGGCGTGGGAGTGCGCGGGAGGAGACCAGCACCCTGGCGGAGGTCTGCATCGCGGCGGCGATGTTCGCGCCGGCGCTCGCCGCGATCCTCGTGACCCGCCTGGTCGAACCGGGCGGTCGGGTGCGGGACGCACTGGCTCTGCAGTGGCCCAGACCCTGGGGGCGTGGCGTACGAGCCTGTCTGATGGGTCTCGCCGTGCCTGCCGGTCTGACCGCTGCCGCACTCGCCATCGGCACGGCCGCGGGAGCCTACCCGATGGGTGAACTGCACTGGGGCACGCTGAGCGGGTGGGCAGGCGGAATGCTGGTGCAGATCGTGGTGTCACTGCCGCTGTTCTTCGGCGAGGAACTGGGCTGGCAGGGCTACCTGTTCCCCCACCTGGCCCGGGCCGGCGGCGGTACGCACCTGCTGCGCGCGTACCTCCTCACCGGCTGCGCCTTCGCGCTCTGGCACCTGCCCACACTGCTCATGGGCGGGCAGTACCCCGGCCGTCCGTGGTACGCCTCGGTGCCCGCGATGCTGGTGAGCTGCACGCTCATCCTGCCGGTCTTCACCTGGCTGCGACTGCGCTCGGGCTCGGTACTTCCCGCCGTGCTCGCGCACGCCTTCGTCAGCTCGGCGAGTGTCGGCATGGTCAAGGAATTCGCCGACCCGACCGCCGCATTGGACCCGCTGCACATGGGACTCACCGGTTGGCCCGGCTGGATCGTGTCGGGCGCGCTGGTCACTTTCCTCGCCCTCACCGGCCGACTCCGCACCCCACCCCACGCCCCAATCTCCGGCCCCACCCCCACCGGCCACCCCGTCACCAAGGGCGGATGACGGGGGGACGGCCGACGGCGACGGGGTGCGAGGCAGCGGCAACCTCGAATGGGAGAGCCAGTCAGCCCTGGCACTCTCCGCCTCACCGCCCCCACACAGTCAGCACCCCGGCCCGGGAACACCCGGCGATGCGGCCGGCCGCAAGACCTGCATGGCGAAGTCGTCGGCCGAGCGCGGCGGCCGGCCGAGGACGCGCTGGACGCCCTCGCCCAGGCCCGCCACACCCTCGCGGCGATAGTTCGTGTACAGGTCGTGCAGTCCGTCGATGGTCTGTGGGGAGACTCCGCGCTCCGCCAACCCGGCGCGCCAGGCATCGCCCAGTGGAATGTCGATGTGCCGCACCGGCACACCGAGCGCGTTCCCGAAGGAGGCGGCGAGCTCGGCCAGGGTCAGTGCCGCGGGGCCGCTGATCTCGATCGCGCCGCCCACCGGCCGGTCCGCGAGGAGTTCGGCGACCGCGACGTCGGCGATGTCACGTACGTCCACATAGCCCCGGGCACCGGGCCCGGCCGGATCGGCGAGCGTGCCCTGCGCGATGGCGGTCGCCGCGGGCAGGAAGTTCTGGAGGAAGCGGTCGGGTTGAAGGACCGTCAGCTCCGCGATGCCGGCGTCGTGCAGACGGTCGGTGATGACGTCGTGGTTGCCGGTCACCGCGTCGGGGGCGATGCCGGAGCCGAACCGCCGGGCGCCGAGTTTGACGATCCGCCGTACGCCGGCTTCGACGGCGGCCATGCCGAGGGTGGTCTCCGCGGCGATCTGGTCCTCGGCGAAGGGGTGCGCGAGGAAGAGCCGGTCCACACCCTCGACCGCGCGCCGCACGTCCTCGGCGTTGGTTGCGTCCCCGCGGAAGACCTTCCCGCGCACCGCTCCTTCCAGTGCCTGGGCCGTCGCCGCCGAACGCACCAGAAAGCGCACGTCGCTCCGGTCTCGCAACGCCTCGGTCACATGGCGGCCCACCACCCCCCGCGGCGTGGTCACCAACACGGTCACAGTCTTGGACTCGGGCCCGGGCGCAGTGTCGGTTCCGGGCTCGGGCTGAGTCGTACGTGCAGTCATCGACGCTTCCTCCCTCTACAGCGACGGCGATCAGCGAACAGTGATCAGCGATGGGACAGGGATTCGGAACCGTGGGTGTCGGCGGCTGCGTGCGCCGGGGACGGTGACCGTGGTGGCGCGGAGGGGTGGGCCGCGGCTCTACAACGTCTGTCCGAGCGCGGCGACGAACTGGGCGATGCGCTGCTCGTCGCGCTTGTAGTGGGTCCACTTGCCCACCCGCGTCGCCCGCACCAACCCCGCTCGCTGGAGTTCGGCCATGTACGCCGACACCGTTGACTGGGCGAGTCCTGCCTTGGCCTGGATGTGGCTCACGCAGACCCCGACTTCGAGCGGGTCGGCGATGGTCTCCATGCCTGCGAAGTTGCGGATGGGATCCCGCAACCACAGCAGCATCTGCAGGCGCATCGGATTCGCCAGCGCCCGCAATACGTCGACCACGTCGGGATCCGGAGTGGTCGCGTTTGCAGTCGCCGTGTCTGTCATGCCCCCAGGGTACCGACCAACACCGACGTTTCGAAGAATCCCGATTTGACATGCCTGGCTCAGGCGGCACCGCTCCGCGGCAGCAGGGCTTCCCCGAGCCTGCGCCAGTGCGGCATCGCGGAACGACCCGGCTCGACCCCGATCACCTGCACGCCGACGTGGTCCGCACCCGCCGCGACATGACCGTTCAGCTTCTCGGCGATGGTGTCCAGGTCGCCCCAGAACACGAAATCGTCGACGAGCCGGTCGCTGCCGCCGTTGGCGAACTCCTCCTCCGCGTAGCCGAGTCGGCGGAACTTCGCGACGTTGTACGGCGTGGAAAGGTAGCCGTGCAGGTGCTCCCGGGCGACGGCGCGGGCCGTGGCGGGGTCGGACTCGAACAGGACCGCATGCTCCACCCCGAGGAACGCTTCCGGCCCGAGGATCTCCCGTGCCTGCGCGGTGTGGGCCACATTCACGTGGTAGGTGTGGGCACCGGCCGAACGCTCGCGCGCCAACTCCAACATCCTGGGCCCGTACGCGGCCAGGACACGGTGCATCGGGGCGCGCGGCGCGGGGTCGGACGGTGCGAGTGCGTCCAGTGCGTCGAGGTATTCGATCATCGCCGCCACGGGCTTGACCCCTGGCCGCGGCTCACCACCGAACCCCAGGCCGAGTACGTGCCTGTGGGGGTAGGCATCGGCGAGGAGGAGACTGGCGCCGTACGTCGAGCGGGCCCCACGCGACCAGATTCGGGCAATGCCGTTGATGACGTGCATCCGCTCGGTGGCGGACAGCAGGAAGCCGGCGTGCGTGAGCGCCTCGCGCCCGCCGACCTCAGGGATCCAGACTGCCTGCCATCCCTGTTCCTCCAGTTCCTGGATCGACTCGCGCAGCTGCGCGGCCGGTTGGTGCTCGAAGTCGAAGGTGTAGATCCCGAACGTGCCGAGATCCAGGCCGTCAATACCACCCATGGCGCAGCTCCTCATGCACGTCACCGGTGCCCACTATCGATCAAGCGGGTACGGATCGAACTATCGCAGAATGACGATGCGTCCCGCAAGTCATCTCGCCCGGACACCAGGTGCCCTAGAGCCGACAGCTGATAGCCGATAACTGGTGGCTGGTGGCTGATAGGGGATTTCAGGCTCGGCACGTGGCACTTCAGCGCAGCGCGGCGTCGTGGGCGTTGCCTGGGGTGATGCGGGCGCCTGCTGCGGGCCGCCCGGCATCCGCCTGATGGGCGCCCGGCGTGTGGCCGAAGGCACGACGGAAGACGTCGATGAAGGCGCTGGCGGACGACCAACCGCACAGGTGGGCCACGGCGGTGACCGGAGTGTTCTCCGCCAACAGCACCAGGGCGTGGTACAGGCGCAGTTGGGTGCGCCACTGCGGGAAGGTCATGCCGAGTTCGGACTTGAAGAGGCGGGAGAGGGTGCGATCGCTGGCGCCGATCTCCCTGCCCAGGGCAGCCAGGGTGCGGTTGTCGGCCGGATCGGCGCGCAGCAGCGCACAGAGTGCCTGGAGCCGGAGCGAGGCGGGGGCGGGCAGGTGCACGGGCTGCTGCGGCGAGGCACGCAGTTGGTCGAGCAGGACGGCGCGAAGGCGTGCGCGTTCGGGGCCTTCGTCGTGCGGTGCGCGGGTGTAGGCGAGGATCAGCTCGCGCAGCAAGGGGCTGGCGGTCAGCACCGTGGGCTCGTCCAGGCCGAGCGGGTTGTCGGTGGCCGGCAGGCCCACCAGGTGCAGTTCGAGGGTGCCGTGGGCCTGGTGGGCGTGCGCACGGCCGGCCGGGACCCAGATGGCGCGGTTGGCCGGAGCGACCCAGGTCCCGGCGTCCGTGGTGATGGCGAGCACTCCGCGGGCGGCATAGGCGATCTGGTGGTCGTCATGGCGGTGGGCGTCGATGCCCTCGCCGGGAGACAGCCACTGGGCGCGGGTCGGCGCGATCGGCTCGTGGCGGATTTTCGTCATCGATTGGCACTTTATCGGAAGTGCGACACGAGGGCCTGCGGCGAGCATGGCGCCGTGTCAAGGAAACGGAACCAGTCATCGAGGAACGCGGCGCGCAGCACCGCAACAGGCGGGCACGCGTCGGCGCGGGACCAGTCGATCCTCCTCCTGTCGATCGGGCATGCCTGTGTGGACGTCTATCAGGGGGCGGTGGCGTCGCTCGTCCCGTTCTTCGTCGCCGAGCGCGCCTACACCTACGCCACCGCCTCCGGCATCGTCCTCGCCGCCTCACTCCTGTCGTCGGTCGCCCAACCGCTTTTCGGCGCCCTCACCGACCGCCGGGCACTGCCCTGGCTACTGCCCGTCAGCACAGTGTTGGGCGGACTGGGGATCGCGCTCAGCGGCCTCGCCGGTTCCTATTCGCTGACGTTGGCGTTCGTGGCGGTTTCCGGGGTCGGGGTGGCCGCCTACCATCCCGAGTCGGCCCGCGTCGCCCGGCTCGCCAGCCGGGGCAGTCACACCGCGATGGGGTGGTTCTCGCTGGGCGGCAACCTCGGCTTCGCCGCGGCACCGGTCCTGGTCACCGCAGTCATCGCGACCGGCGGCCTGTGCCAGTCACCCCTGCTACTGATACCGGCCCTCGCTGGCAGCGTGCTGTGCCTGCCCGCCCTGCGCCTGCTGAGCCGGACAACAACCGGGACACCGCAGAACGATCCCCAGACCGATCCCCAGTCCGGCCCTCGGCTCCATCCCCAGTCCGACCCTCGGATCGCCCCTCCTGCCGATGACGCGAGCGAACCCCCGTCCCCTCCCCACTCGCCCCCCGGCTCACCCCTTGAGTCGGCCCCCGGCTCCACTGAAGGCCCCTGGCGGGTCGGCGACGACAAGACCTCCTTCGTCAAACTGTCCCTGGCAGTGGTCTGCCGATCCATCGTCTTCATCGGCCTGAGCACGTTCCTCGCGTTCTACGTCCGACAGCGCACCGGAGGCGGTCCGGCTACGGGCACGGTGGCGTTGTGCGTGCTCTACCTCGGTGGGGCGGTGGGCACCATGCTGGGCGGCAGCCTCGCCAACCGCTGGGACCGGGTCACCGTCGTCCGCAGGTCCTACCTGCTCTCCGTCGCCGCAGTGGCAGGCGTCGTCTACGTTCCCGGCCCGGCGATCTATGCGTTCGTGGCACTGGCCTCCGCCGGCCTGTACGTGCCGTTCTCGCTCCAAGTCACGCTCGGTCAGGACTATCTCCCCTCGCGGATGGGCACGGCCAGCGGGATCACCCTCGGCTTGACCGTCAGCATCGGCGGACTCGCCAGTCCGCTCCTCGGCAGCCTGGCGGACGCCACTTCCCTTCGGACGGCGCTGTCCCCGCTGATCCTGATGCCCGTGGTGAGCTGGCTGCTGTTCCGGACGCTGCCCGAGCCGACCCCACCGCAGACACTGGTCTCCGCACCACCGACAACGAAGACGAAGGAAGTAACGAAGGAAACAACGGAGCAGACGACGAAGGCGAAGACGACGACGAACTCGGCCGGGCCGACGTCCGCTTGACTCACGGAAGCGCCCCGGTGGAGGGGCACCTGTGCACCCCTCCACCGGGCCTCACGGACGGATGATCCGCCCCCGCATCGTGCCCTCCACGGCGTCGACGTACGCTCGGGCGACCTCGGCCACCGGGGTGCCGTCGGCGCCGTCCGCCCCCATGCTGTCCAAGGTCTCCTTGATCCAACCGGGGCTGATGAGATTGATGCGCAGCCGTCGGGGCAACTCACTGGCCGCGTTGCGCACGAAGCCCTCCAGACCGGAGTTGACCAGGGCACCCAGCGAACCGCCGGCCAGGGGCGCGGAGAACGTGCCTCCGGTCAGCGTGATGGATCCGCCGTCCCGCAGGTGGTGCACGGCCCGCCGGGCCAGCGCGACCTGGCCCAGCAGCTTGCCCTGGACACCGGCCACGAACTCGTCGTCCGTCACGGACGCCAGGTCCACCAACGGTCCACTTGCGGCGCAGCACACCACCGCGTCCAGGTCCGGCACCCCCTCGAAGAGCGCGTCGACGGACGAGGGGTCCTCCAAGTCTGTGCGCAATGGTCCGCTGCGGGATGCCTTGACCACCTGGTGCGTGGCTTCCAGTGCGTGGGCGACCGCACTGCCGATGGTGCCGGTCGCCCCGATCACGAGTACCTTCATGCGGCTGATCATGTCAACGGCGCCCGCACGCGGCACCCGCATTTCCGGCCCGGGACGACGCTGCCGCGCCCGCCAGGCCCATCCCGTCTGTCACACCTGCCCCCGCACGCCTTCCGATTGCCACAACCTCCGCCATATTCAAGGGCGTTGGCACCATGCGGGCGGCAGCGGCAACTCCGTGACCACCACGCCGAGCCGGAGCATCACGACCGGCAAGTGGGGCCGACAGTGCCGCGGTCGGGCCCACGAGGGCGTAGCCGTTCGCGTCACCCGGCGCATCCTCGCCATGGTCATGGCCGTGGCCGTGGCAGCTGGCACAGCCGTAAGAGCGGTGCGGCCCCCTCACACGCTCCCTCCTTTTCCGGCTCGCTGCCCGCAGCCGAGCTCGGACGGCTCACGGACGACGTCAAGACCATCGCGGGCGGGGTCTTCCGGCGCATGTTCCTGATCCCGCCGCTGGACCGGCTGCCCACTCCGGGCAACCGCGCCTATCAGTCCGCCCACACCCGCCTGCGGCGCACCTGCGACCGGATCATCGCCGAGCGGCGCGCCGACGGCACCGACCACGGAGACCTGCTCTCGGCCCTGGTCGCAGCCCGGGACGTCGAAGACGGCGGCCGCGGCATGACGGACGCGGAGATCAGCGACACGATCCTCACGGTCTTCCTGGCCGGGACGGAGACGACGGCCAGCACTCTGGCCTGGGCCCTGGATTTGCTGGCCCGTCACCCCGAGATCGAACAGCGGCTGCACGCCGAGGTCGACACCGTCCTGCGCGGAAACCCGGCCACCCACGCCGATGTGCCCCGCCTGGAACTGACCGAACGCATCATCACCAAAACCCTCCGCCTGTACCCCTCGGCCTGGTTCCTCACCCGCACGGTCACCCACGACACCCACCTGGGCAGGCACCCACTGCCCGCCGGCACCAGCATCGTCTACAGCCCCTACCTCATCCACCACCGACCCGACCTCTACCCCGACCCCAAAACCTTCGACCCCGACCGCTGGGACCCCGAGCACCCCCAACCTCCCCGCAACGCCTTCATCCCCTTCGCCACCGGCGCCCGCAAGTGCATCGGCGACACCTTCGCGACGGCCGAGGCCGTCCTCTCCCTCGCCACCATCACCGCCCGCTGGATCCTGAAACACCTGCCCGGCCATCACCAGACCCGTCCCATCCTGGGAGCGTCATTCGGACCGGGCGAACTTCGGATGCAGGCAACTCCTCGGTAGAGGCTTCGGAGTGCGGTTCACCGTACGGATCACCATGAACGGCTCGGCTCAGGCACGGCCCGCACGATGTCAGTGGTGGGTCATACGAACCGGGGACGCGAGCTTCAGGAACATTCGAAGTGGCCGACTTGGAGTCCTTTGAAGGGGCGCTCCATTGCCGGTCGGGTGCCTTCAACAGGTCACACCCCGAGCCCGAACCGGAAGGGCCGCGTGATCCACCGGGACGTGCTCAGTGAAGGCGGCCGGTCACCGCCAGGTTGCCGTCCGGGGTGCGTCGCGCGAGGTTGCCGGTGCGGAAGAAGCCGTCGGTGGTGAAGGAGCGTGCGTTGCGCTCGGGCGCCCGGTAGTAGCCTCGCGGGGTGTATGGACCGCGGGCGAGGAGTTCGCCTGGTTCCCCGTCCGGCACGTCCCTGCCGTCGAGGTCGACGATGCGGATCTCGTCGTCGGGCGAGAGCGGGCGGCCGTGCGTGCTGAGCACGGTCTCGTCCGGATCGGTGGGCCGGGTGAGAATGAGCAGCCCCTCGGCCATGCCGAACACCTGCTGCAGGCGGCAGCCCCATTCGGGGCCTATGCGTTCGGCGACCGCGCGGGGCACGGTGGGGCCGTCGATCTGCACGAGACGCAGGTTGCTCAAGTCGGCCCGCATTTCCGGTAGTTCGTCGAGCCAGCGTTGGGCGACGGCGGGCTCCAGCGACGTGACGGTGACCCGCTCTCGCCCGATGACTGGAAGGCACGCGGCGGGTTCCGGGTTCTCGACCAGGACGACGGTGCCGCCGACGGAAAGGGTGCCGATGATGCCTGGGCATCCGAAGGTGAAGTTGGACTCGGCGGGCAGCGCGGCGAGATACACGTCGTTCTCGGTGAGCGATACCAGCTCGGCGGCGGCCCGCGCCTGGTAGGCGTAGTCGTTGTGGGTGCGCGGGACGAGCTTGGGCGCCCCGGTGGCACCACCGGAGAACAGGAAGAACGCCACCTGGTCGGCGCTCTGCACGAGCGCCCGCTCGGGCGGGGCGTCGACGGACGCCAGTGGGAAGTAGTGACAGCCCGACGGGTCGGTCGAAAGGCCGCCGTACGGGGACGAGGCGTCTGGCGCCGCAAGGGTGAACACCCGCCGCAGGAAGGGACCTTGGGCCGCGATGCCCGCGACCATCGCCGTGTGGTCGAAGCCCCGGTACGTCGAGGGACCGACGTATCCGACGGCCTCTGCGATCCGCACGAGGTGGGACACCTCGGGCGTGCGGCACGAGACCGGGCAGAACACCGGGACCGCGCCGACGCGCATCAACGCGAACGCGGTGACGACGAACTCGGGGACGTTCGGCAGCTGGACCACGACCCGTTGCCCGGGCCGGAGGCCGCGCAGCCGGAAACCGGCGGCCATGCGGTCCACGCGCCGGTTGAGGGCCGCGTATGTGATGCGGATGTCGCCGTGCGCGAGTGCGGTCCGCGGTCCGTACTGCAAGGCCCAACCGCGCAGCAGGTTGTCCAGCGTATTGCCACGCCAGTGCCCGGCCGCCCAGTAGCGGTCGACGAACACCTCGGGCCAGGGCGTGCAGCCGTCGAGCATGGATGTCATTCGCTTCCTTCTGTACCTGTTTCCGAACCGGAAGCCCACCGCGGGCCGGCGGAGCCGTCTGGCCCGACGTGCACCACACGCTCGATCCGATACCTGCTGCAACTCACCTTGCGCTAGGGCCAGTTCGCTCGCCCCGGTCAGTCACCACCTCGCCCATGTCACCCATCGGGATCGGGGTGCCGCGTACCGCCGATCCAATCCATCCGTCGCCGATCCAATCCGTCGGCACCCCCACCCGCAATGCGCTTTCTCCACCATGAACGCGGAATGCCTTCAGCAGAAAGCCCAAGGAGCGCCGCTGACCAGGAGGAATCGCCCACCAAGGTCAGCAACCGATGTGCCGGTGCGCAGCCTCTTCACGACGCACAGCCGATCCTGCCATCCGGGCCAGCGTCGGCGGAGGCAGCGGACGCATCGGACGGACCGGCCGCTCCCTCAACCAGGTATGCCCTGGCCGTCCGCCGACTCCTCCTCGTAGGTGACGTGGTACCGGCGCGTGTACCGGTTGAGGGCGGCCGGATCGAGGCGTCCGCCCCTGCTCACCTCGGTTCGGTGCTCGATCAGGGTCTCCACCACGCACTCCCAGCCGCCGGGCGAGGAGATCTGGAGCACGCGGGGCGGTGGGGTGGAACCGGGGCGGATCGCGTGCGGGACTCCGTGCGGCAGCAGGACGAACTGCCCCGGGCGCGCGATGTGTTCGTCGCCGTCGAAGTCGATGTGCAGTGCACCGTCGAGCACATAGATGCCCTCGTCGGCCACGTGGTGGGTGTGCCGCGGGATGGGCTGGGCCACGGTGACTTCCAGGAACGAGAAGAGTCCGGCGGTGTCGGCGGTGCGGGCCTTGACGCTGAAGGCGGGCGGTACCGGGATTCGGCCGGGTCGCGCCTCGCCTGGGCCGAGTACGAAGACGCGCCGGGCGGCGCCACCGTCAGCGGCATCGGACTGGCCCGGGACACCTGGCGCCGACAACTGGAGGGTGTGCGGGGCGGAGTCGGCGCCGCCGAGGTTGCGCAGGGCGTGTGGGAGTCCGCGGGGCACCAGGGCGCACATGCCGCTGGTGAGGCGGTGGGTCTGGTCTCCGATGTCGATGCCTAGGTCGCCTTCGCGGACGTAGAGGAAGGCGTCGGAGTCCAAGGTGCGTATGGCGTTGGGTACTTGGGCGGGGGTGCCAGTGCCTCCGTCCCCTTGCTCCTCCATGAGGGAGAAGCGGCCCTCGGTGTCCCCGGGGCCGGCCTTGAGTGTCGTGCCTGACGGCAAGGGGACGGGAGTGAGGGTGGAGCGGGAGGCACCCGCGTCCAGCAGGAAGAAGCGGTCCTTGGGCATCTGGAGTTCCCTTCTGGGTCCGTCTGGGGACGCGCTGAGCCGTCGTCGATAGGATGCGATGACGAGGAATCGGAATCCGATTCCGCTTTGTTCGGCGTTCCATGGATAGCAGGGGGCGTGAAGCGGTGTCAAAGGTTTCCGGATCGTCACCAGGCACGTCGTGGACGAGACCGGACGGGACAGCGCGGCGGAAGGCGGCGGAGTGCGGCAACCGTCGCGTCCAGACGCGGAGTTCTTCGCGGATCCCACGGCGGCGGGCTGCTCACCCTGTTGTGCCGCCCCGAGCAGCTCGCGGCGCTCCGTCGCCGGCCGGAACTCATGCCGGAGGCCGTCGAGGGACTGCTGCGTTGCGCCCACCCCGACCAGATGGCGATCCGCCGGTTCCCCACCGAGGCCGTGGGGATCGCCGGTACCCGGATCCCGGCCGGCGACACCGTGCTGCTCTCACCGGCCTCGGCGCACCGCTATCCCGAACCGGACCGCTTCGACATCCACCGGCCGGACAAGGCCCAACTCGCCTCGGCCACGGGCCGCACTACTGCCTGGGGGCGTGGCTGGCCCGGATGGAGATCGGGATCGCGCTGGGCACGCTGGTCGAACGGTTCCCCGAGCTGCAACTTGCCGTTCTTTACGACCAGTTGGAGTGGCGGGAGTCGTTCCGGTCGCATGCGTTGCGACGGTTGCCGGTGTCGCTCGGGTGAGGCGTCGGAGTAGTGGGCACCGGGTGTGAGGTGACGGTACGTATGCAAGGTGACGGTGCGCAAGGTGACGTTACGTCAGAGGCCGTGATCGCGTACCCGCTCGACCAGGGCCGCCGCCTCCGCCCGGCTGCCGACCTGGAGCTTGCCGAAGAGGTTGTTGACGTGGGTCTTGACGGTGGCGACGGAGACGTAGAGGGATTCGGCGATGGCACGGTTGGTGCGGCGTTCGCTGAGCAGTTGCAGGACACGGGTCTCCTGCACCGTCAGGGCGTGCGCTGCCGCGATCCGTTCCAGGGCGGTGCGGTGGGTCAGTCCGCGCACCATGGCCGAGGCGATCTCCGGGGCGAAGGTGCGGTGCCCGTCGGCGGTCGCGGTGATCGCGGAGACGATCTGGGCGCGGCCGGCGCTCTTGGTGAGGTAGCCGGCGGCGCCGGCCTGGAGCGCGCCGACGATGGAGGCGTCGTCGGCGTAGGTGGTGAGCACCAGCACCGCGGGTGCCGGGTCGAGCGCGGTGAGGGTGCGGGTGGCGGCGATGCCGTCGACGCCGGGCATCCGCAGGTCCATGAGCACCACGGCGGGGGTCAGGTGCCGGGCCAGTTCGACGGCGGTCGCGCCGTCGGCCGCGGAGCCGACGACGTCGATGTCGGGTTCGTGGTCGAGGATGGTCACCAGGCCGTCGCGCACCGCGGCCTGGTCGTCGGCGACGATCACCCGGATCGGTCGGTCACTCATAGGGCACCCGGCATTCCACGATCCACTCTCCGTTCACCGCGCCGGCGGTCAGTCCGCCGCCGACGATCTCCGCGCGTTCCCGCATGCCGGGCACGCCGTGGCCGCCCGTGACGCCGGGTTCCGGTCGTTCGGCGGGTGGGGCCAGCCGGTTGGCCACGCGCAGCAGTGCCGCGTCCCGGCCCGCCGTCACGACGACGGCGACGGGCGCGCCGGGTGCGTGCTTGCGGGCGTTGGTCAGTGCCTCGACGGTGACGGAGGCGATGACCTCGCCGACCGGTTCGGGCACCCGCGCCGGCTCGCCCCGCACCTCGACGTCCACGGTCATGCCCAGCGCGCGGACGCCGGTGACGATCTCGCCGAGCGCCGCGTCGATGCCGGCGGGAAGCCGGCGCAGGGCGTCCACCGCATGCTTGGCCGCCACCAGGCCGTCCGCGGCCATGGCGCGTGCGCCGCGGACCCGGTCCACCACGTCCGCGTCCGCTCCGCGGGCCACCGAGACGGCCTCCAGGGCGTCCAGTTGGATCACCAGGCCGCCGAGCGAGTGGGCGAGGACGTCGTGGATGTCCCGGGCGATCCGGGCGCGTTCCTCCTGCACCGCGTGCTCGGCACGGCGTTCGGCAGTGCCGCGTTCGGAGCGGCGGTCGAGGGCGTTCAGTCGGGCCAGGAATCCGAAGCCGAAGCCGGTCACGGCGGAGATCAGCACCGAGACCGTCAGCCGGGGATCGCCGCCGACGGCCTCATGGGCGAGGGCGAATCCGGCGATGCCGGCGGAGAGGGCGCCGGCGATCCACAGCGCGGGCGTCTCGGCGGCGGAGATCAGCAGGAACAGGCCGGTCGCGCCGACGAACGCCGGTGCGGACGCGTCCGTGGAGCTCAACCCTGCGCAGACCCCGCCGCCGACGAGCAGCACGCTCCAGGCCGTCTGCGTCCAGCGCGGCGTGAGGACGTGCCGGACGGTCGCGGTCACCGCCCACAGCCCGAGCAGCGCGCACAGGAGCGCGGTGTGCCACGGCGGGTGGGCGGTGAAGCTGTGGAAGGTGACGGCGAGGGCGATGGCCAGGCCGTGCAGGGCGAGCCTGCGCAGGCGGGAGGCGTCGAGGCCGTCCCGGAATCCACGGGCCCCTCGCCCGGGTATGTCGTCGTTCCGCACGGGCCCATTGTGGCCGCACCGGCACGGAGCCCGGACCGGGCCGACGCGATCTCCACCCTTTTCTCCAACCCGGTGGCCGATCCGTTGACCTGGGCTCCTGCCGCAGGGTGAGGAGTGGTGGTGCCTCGCCACCGCCCACGCTCGTCGTCGTACAGAAGGTTCTGGGGGCCATGGACAATCCCACCGTCAACAATCTCGCCATCACCGCCGTCGTGCTGATCTGGCTGCTGTCCCGGCAGCTCACGGAGCGGCCCCTGCGGGAGAAATCCCCGGTCGGCCTGGTGCTGGTCGTCATCGGCGCGGTGGAGACCGGCATGTACGTCGCGTCCCATCCGCTGTCCTGGCGGGACGGTGCCCTGGTCGTCGCGAGCCTGGTCGTCGGGGTGCTGCTGGCGGCGGTGCGCGCGTTCACGGTGCGGCTGTCGGTGCGCGACGGGCGGGTCGTGCGGCAGGGCACGGTGCTCACCGCGGCGCTGTGGGTCCTCGGCCTGGGGCAGCACTTCCTGATCGACACCGCGGTCGCGGCCGAACTCGGGGCGGTCACCGTGCTGTTCTACTTCGGCGTGGTGCTGTTGGCGCAGCAGCTGGTGCTGGTGCGGCGGGCCGCCGCGGTGGAGCTCTCCGGTCGCTGACCCGGGGTCGCCCACCGCCGCCACGCCGAGGTGCCGGGGCCGCGCGGCAGGCGACTGATCGACCGCGGTCCGCGGACCGCATCGCGGCCCTCGACGCGATGATCGCCGAGGTCGTCGCCCACGTCCGACCCGGCCGGCGGCCCCGGCCCCGCGCTCCTCCTCCCTCGCTCGGTCGTACCCCCGGGGCCGCCGGCCCGCGCGCAGCGGTGTGGCAGAGTGGCCCCCCGATGCACGTTTTGCAGGACGGCGGGTAGGCGCACACCCTGGGTCGGATCCCGCACCGACAGGGGAGGTGAACGGTGGCTCGCACCGTGGAACTGCCCGCTACCTCGGCCGAAGCCCGCGACCGCGTGCTGGCCCTGCTGCATGCCTGTCATCGGCAGGTCGACGAGGTAGTGGTGGCCGATGCCCTGCTGATCACCTCGGAACTGGTGACCAACGCCCTGCGGCACGCCGGCGGGGTCACCGGGTTCGCCGCCCGCATCGCCGGGGACCGCCTCGAAGTGATCGTCGAGGACGCCAGCCCCGTCCGCCCCGTCGTCCCGTCCGACATCCGGGACGGCCGGATCGGCGGCTACGGCTGGTCACTCGTCCGCCGACTCGCCACGTCCGTCGCCATCACGCCGTCGGCGGACGGCAAGGGCATCCACATCGCTCTGCGCCTGACGTGACCCACCCCGCCGCGTAAGCGACGCATACCGAATCGCCACCCTCCGTGCATGCCCCGGTCCCTTCCGGGTAGGCGGCGCCACAGGTGCCCGCGGGGGCCGGGCACGGAGGGAGGCGTGATGACCATCGTCGTGAACGGCACCGCGATGCCAGCGCACACCACGGAACACGACGGCGGTCTCCCGGAGGTCAGGTGCCCGCGGGCCATAGCGCCCCGGGACGCACGCGAGCTCTCCAAGCAGTTCTTCGACCGGCTGCGCCACCTCGAGGAGGGCACCCGTGCGTACCAATATGCGCGGAACACCCTCATCGAGATGAATATGTCGATGGTGCGGTTCGTCGCCCGCCGCTACCGTCATCGCGGCGACGACATGGAGGACATCGTCCAGGTCGGCATCATCGGGCTGATCAAGGCCATCGACCGCTTCGACCTCTCCCGCGAGGTGGAGTTCTCGACCTTCGCCGTCCCGTACATCCTCGGCGAGATCAAGCGCTTCTTCCGGGACACCGGGTGGGCGGTGCACGTCCCCCGACGGCTCCAGGAGTTGCGCACCGAACTCGCCAAGGCCAAGGAGGCGTTGCACGCGGGCCTGGACCGCGATCCCACGGTCGCCGAACTCGCGGCGCATCTGCGGCTGCCGGAGGAGGAGGTGATCGAGGGGCTGGTCGCGGCCAACGGCTATTCCGCGGACTCGCTGGACACCCCGGTCGATGCCGACCCGCTCGACCGACGCCGGGCGCTCACCGACGTCCTCGGCGAGGCCGACCCCGCCCTGGAGACCGTCGAGGACCTGCACGCCCTGGCACCGCTGCTGCGGCAACTCGCGCCGCGGGAACGCCGCATCATCGAGCTCCGCTTCGGCCAGGAGATGACCCAGTCCCAGATCGGGGCCGAGCTCGGCGTGTCCCAGATGCACGTCTCCCGTCTGCTCAGCCGCACCCTGACGACGCTGCGCGCCGGCATGCTCAGCGACCCGGCGCCCGGCTCCGCCCCCGGGTCCGGCGGGTGACGCGGAGGCCGGTCCGCCCGCACCACCCTGCGGGGGACCGGCCGACCGCTCAGCCCAGATACTCCTCGATCACCTCTGCGCCGCGCGCGGCGCCGCCGCTCCCCCGGACGACCTTGCGCATCCGGTCGAGGTTGGCGCGGACCGTGGGGTCGGTGGCGACCCGGGCGACCGCGGCGCGCAGCGACTCGGCGGTCACCGTGCGCGCGTCGAGCTGCTCGCCGAGCCCGAGCTCGGCCGCCCGGCCGGCGTTGGCGGCCTGCTCGGGCATCTGCGGGACGGCTATCAGGCCGACGCCGTAATAGAGCGACTCCATCGTGGAGTTCATGCCGGTGTGCGAGACGAACGCGGTCGCCCGCTGGAGCACGGCCGGCTGCGGGAACCGCGACCGGACGTCGAACGAGGCCGGCAGCGGTCCCAGCTCCGCCGGATCCAGCTCGCCCACGGACATGGCGACCTGGTACGGCTCGTCGGCGAAGGCTTCTATGCAGGTGCGGTAGAACTCGGGCCGGTTGTTGAAGACCGTGCCGAGCGAGATGAACAGCACCGGCGCCTCGGGGTCCCGCGGCGACCAGGGTTCGTCCGCCCGGCTGCCCAGCGAGGGGCCGATGAAGTGGTAGCGCTCGTCGAAGGTGTCGCCGGCCGGTTGGAACTCCCTCGGTATGAATACCAAGTTGCGCTCCGCGGCCACGTCCAGCAGGTTCGCCGGGTCGAGCGCGACGCCGTGTTCGGCGGTGAACCGCTCGCAGCCGGCGGCGATCGCCGCGGCGACCGGACTCTCCTCGCCGGTGGCGTCCATGAAGCCGGTGAACAGCGAGTAGTGCTCGTTGGAAGCGAAGTGAGGGAGGAGGCGGACGGCCGGCAGCCCCAGTTGTTCGGCGACGACCCGGGCGGACCAGTTCATGCCGTCGAAGCAGATCGCCTCGACCGGCTCGGTGGTGCAGTGTTCGCGCAACACCGGGTAGGCGTCGCGCATCGCGGCGAACAGGTGGCTCATGAAGCGACCGAAGGTCTCCGGTCCGAAGTCGGCGGCCGGCTGCATCGGGGGGAGCGACGGCAGCTCCACCCAGCGCGCACCGGCCTTGGTGACCTCATCGGCGTGTATCTCGCCGGTGGCGTAGTCCACGCGATGGCCGCGCCGCACGAGTTCCTCGACCAGCGGCAACGTGGGGTTGACGTGTCCGTAACCACCAAGGGCCGTGAATAACAGGTGTTTTGCCATATCGAAAATCTTACCGATTCCGGATTTTCACCCCCGGCCCCACCCACCCCACCCGGATCGGCGCCGGCGCCCACCGGCACTGACACCGGCACTGACACCGGTACCGGTACCGGTACCGGTACCGGTACGGCGTCACTGCGGACTCGTTGCGGAGTCACTTCGGAGTCACTGCTCGGACGGCAGTCGTCGCACCAGGCTCCGCGCCAAGTGGCGTGCCGCGTGCGCCCCTTCGCCGTTCCCCGCCGCCAGCAGCCGCAACAGCTCGATCGCGGCCTGCGCCTCCCGCAGGGTCAGCAGCGGCAGGCGTGGCTCGTCCAGGTCCACCACACCGTCGACGAGGCTGAGTAGACGGTCGTTCATATCGCTCATGGACGGGTTAACGGCCACTCACTTGCCCGGTTACGGCCCGTAAACGGACGCGGTCACGGCTGGCAAGGACGGGGCACATCCCGGGACGCGGCGCACGAGACGGCAAACCTGTCGGGCCGTCAGATCGCCCGGACGTGTGGATTCCCACGGGAACGGCTTCCAAGTCACGTTTGCGGACGGCTAGTTGTACCGCAGCGCGATTTCGATCACTTCCGACACACCGTCCCCTGGGAGACGCCCGTGACCACTGTCCTGCCTGGCCCTGACTCCTTGCTGCGCCGCACCCTCGGGGAGCGGCGGATCGCCCTGGTGGCATGGCGTCTGCTGGTGCTGCAGAACGCCGATCCCGGCGTCGCCGCTGGCCTCGCGGAATTCTCGACCTACCGCGCCCATCCCTGGCGGCGGGTGGCGCACACCATGGACAGCGGCCAACGACTGTTCTTCTCCGACCGCGACGGGCTGCGCCGGGAAATCGCCCGCCTGGAACGGGCGCACCGCCGCATCCAGGGCACCGACGGACAGGGCCGGGCGTTCACGGCGCTGGACCCGGCGGTGCGGGTATGGGTACTGGTGACGCTGTACGAGTCGATGACGGCGATGGGCGAACTGGCCGACACTCCCCTCGATCCGGCCCAACGCGACCAGCTGTACGCCGAGTTCCGCGCCGTGTGCGACGAGTTCGCGCTGCCGGCGGAACTCTTCCCCGCCACCGCCGCGGACGTACCCGCCTACATGGAACGCACCATCCGCGAACGCCTGGAGTACACCGCGGCCGCACACGACCTGTTGTTCCAGATGCTGCGCCAGGCTCCCGCCCCGCGCCGCCTCGGCCGCCTCCGACCCGCCTGGCCGCTCATCCGCCCGGTGGTCGCCCGCATGTTGACGGCCCTGACCCTCGCGGACCTGCCACCGGCCTTCCGCGAGCGCTTCGGCCTGCGTCGCAGTCATGGCGCCGCCGCCCTGTCCTGGTCGCTGCACCACGGCATGCGCCGCCTGATGACGCACCTGCCCGACCGGCTGCGCTACCACACCCCGGAATCAGCCCGTGCGGCCGCCGCCGGGCAGACGGCCGCCGCGCCGCACGGCGGCGGTGGCACCACGCGGGCCGGGCGGGTGCCACGGCCCCGCCGGTCCGGTCGCGGCAGCACGCGCCGAGCACGGGTGGAGGCGTTCTTCCGGCAGGTGCTGGACCAGACCGGCGACGGCTACCTCACCGGCCCCGACCTCCAGGCCATGGCGCACAACGTCTGCTGGCAACTGGAACTGGACGACGAGCGACAGGCCCAGGTGTACGCGGGCTTCGACGCCTGGTGGCAGCACATCCGCACCTCGATGGACACCGACGGCGACGACCGGGTCTCCCGCGCCGAGTTCACCACCGCCATGCTCGCCGGCATCGACCGCGACCCCGACTACCTCGACAAGGGCCTGCACGCCGCGCTGCGTACCCTCTTCCGCGTCGCCGACACCGACGGCAGCGGCCACCTGGGCGCCGACGAATACCGCACCCTCTTCGGCGGCTCCCGCGTCCACCCGGCCGAACTCAACCACGGCTTCCGTCAACTCGATGTCGACGGCGACGGGCAGATCACCGAGGAGGAGTTCCTGCGGGCGTTCACCGACTACTTCACCGCGCGCACCGACTCCACGGCCGGCACCCAACTCCTCGGCCGCCCCTGATCGAAGTGACCCCACCGCCTGCGCGAGCGACGGCGCGACGGCGCGACTGTCCGCCTGTTCGCCGACCCGGGGTCGGATGGACAGGCGGTCGTCTCCCACAGGCCGCCTGGTCCAAGTCACCCGGGTCATGGCGGCCCAGGACCATCACGGCCAGGCCGTGACACCCAAGACGCGACAGCCAGGACGTGACAACCAGGGCGTGACGGCCAGGACACGAAGTGGGGCACCGGCCTCCGGACCGTCCCTCTCCCCAGTCCGACCACCCCTGCAAACATCATCAACTACGCACCACCGCACAGGAGTTACCAATCCCCGGCAATCCCTTCCGGGCCTGGCGGCCGGGCGTCATACTGCCTCCGTAGCAACTCCCTCAACTCCTCGCAACAGAGGACGAGTTCGATCACGGGGGTGCATGACAGTTGTCCGTGCCCGAACAACCCTCCTCCCCACCGACATCCACCGCATCGTCGTCGCACACCACCTCCCCTCCGCAGACCGCGGCGCCGCCGGAGTACGGTCGCAGCGAGGCCACCCGGCTGCTCTGCGCGGGGGTCTACTTCGACGGGCAGTTCCGCCACCGCGTCATCCAGGAACTGGTCGAGCACGAGGAACGGCCGATCGCGCCCTCGCTGGGCTATGACGCACTGCCGGTCCTGGCGCACGCCCTGCGGGCCCGGCGCCGGGAGACCGCAACCGGACTGGTGCTGCTCGCCGTCTGGGCGGTGTTCGTCGGGCTCGACCTGGCCGACATCGGTTCGCAGTCGCTGCTGCCCATCCCGTGGTTCCTGGCGTACGGAGCGGTCTGCTTCGTGTCGTGGTTCGCCCGCGGAACCAGGAGTTCCCTCTTCACCCTCCAGCGCTCGGTGATCAAGGAGGCCACCCGCGGGCGCCTGAAGGCGGTTCTGCCGGTCCTGCCGTTCGCGATCGCGGTGGTGTACTGGGCGCTGGTGCTCCTGTCGCTGTTCCGCGGTGCCGATGCCTGGATCGCGGTGGTGTTCCCGATCCTGCTGGTGCCGCCCGTGTGGGCGTACCGGACGCATGTCGTCTCCGTCATGCGCCATCAGTTGAGCCGCGACGCCTTCGCCAAGGGATGGCGCGCGGACCTGCCGGCCACCGAGCAGTTCCGGCGCATCGGTGCGGCCATCGCCCGCGAACAGCACGCCCGGCTGGCCATCTACGACCCGTTCCGGCCCTTCGTCGGCGCCGGTGAGCCGTACAAGCCATGGTCGGTCGCCATGG
This sequence comes from Streptomyces yunnanensis, assembly GCF_029011865.1. Classification (NCBI taxonomy): domain Bacteria; kingdom Bacillati; phylum Actinomycetota; class Actinomycetes; order Kitasatosporales; family Streptomycetaceae; genus Streptomyces; species Streptomyces yunnanensis. The sequence continues at coordinate 9,069,215 of NZ_CP095749.1, read as the reverse complement.
AGCTCAAGCACAAGTCGTGGTCGGCACCGCCGGAGGCCGGGGAGGCGGGCGCTCCGCCCCCGCCCGTGTCGTTCGTCAAGCGGGAGTCCGCGAGCGAGGCCGCGCCGCTCACCGGGCGTGAGGTCGTCGAACTGATCAAGCCCCGCCTGGCGGCCCTGCGCAACTCGGCCGCGGCCACCAGCCGGGATCGCCTGCGCGCCCTCGAAGTCGACGAGTTGGTCTATCTGCCGGTCGGGCTGCCGCGGGACCAGGTGGACTACGGCCCCGAGGTCATCCGGGAACACCTGGACCGGGCGATCGGCGAGGGCGCCGAGGCCCGCCGGCACTTCCTGCGGGTGCGCGTCGGAGCCTGGGACGAGCAGGTCGCGATCTGTCTGCTGGTCCGCATCCACACCCAGGGCGGGATGTTGGTCCTGGAGGTCGCGCCGCACGTCCTGACGCCCGTGCGCCCGGAGTTCAAGTCGGTGGACGTGCTGGCGGCGCACGGTGGGGGCGGCCCGCTGCGGGACGGCGTCCGCGGCGTGCTGACCAGTCCCTCGGCGGGGTTCGCCGCCGGGATCGCGATGTGCCAGACGGCGCTGTCGCTGTTCCGCACCTGGCTGATGATGCCGCAGTACGCCCTGCCGGACGCGCCGGCGGCGTCCGTGCGGGAGTTGGGGAGCGTCAAGGAGATCTCCCTGTTCCAGGAGATGGACCTCAGCCGGTATGTGAAGACGCTGCAGGACCGGATCGCCAACGGGGTGCAGGAGGCCCTGCGGAACAAGGGCTACGAAACAGGCGTGTTCGATCAGTACATCATCAACGTCGGCGAGGGCGGGGTCTTCATCGGCGGGATGAGCGGCGGCGCGGTCGCATCGGGCGAGCGGGCCTCGGCGAAGCACACGGACACATCGGCGGAGAATTCGGGGGGCGGACGAGGATGACGATCAGGGACCGGGGACGGGAAGCGGACCGGGAGCCGGCGACAGGCAGGGAAGGGGCACCGGGCCCGGGAACCTCTGCCGGCGAAGCCGCCGGGCCGAGCGGGACGGCTGGGGCGACCGGGGCGGCCGGGGCGACCGAAGAGGACGCCACTCCCCTCCCCCGCGCCCAGGCACCGGCCGGCGACAAAGGCCACGGCGGCGGGATCAGCATCGGTGTGCTGACCGGTGGCGCGGTCGCCGCCGGGGACCGGGCCAGCGCCGAGGACCGCTCGCTGCGGGACGGCCGCACGGCACCATCGCTCCCGCCCACGGCCGGCACGGAGGCACTCGCCGTACCGGGGAGCACTCCCGGCGGCATCAGCGTGGGCGTCATGGCAGGCGGCGCCGCTGCCGCCGGTCCGGACGCCCGGGCACTCGACGCCTCCACCCAGTCGGCCGTCGACGCGTCGCCGGAACTCCGCGCGGCGCTCTCCACTCTGCGCGAGCAGTTACCGCTGCTCAACACCAGTGCCGAAACGGCGGAGATCGATGCCCGGCTGGCCGACGCCGAGGAGGAGATCGACGCCACCGGGCAGGTGCGACGGGACCGTCTGCAGTGGCTGCGCGACCGGCTGGACCTCGGCGCGACGGCCGTGGCCGGGCTCGCCTCGGCGGCGACCGTGGTGCAGCAGATCACCCAACTCCTCGGCGGCCAGGGCTAGGAGGGGATCGGCATGGCCCAATGGGACGAGGACACACAGGACTGGGTGGAACCACCACGACCTGCCGGGCGGCAACCGGACGGCAGGTCCCGACGCATGTTGATCGTGACGGCCGCCGTGCTCGTACTGGTCGCGGGGGCCGTCGTCGGCCTCTACGAACTGGCCGGCGACGACGGCCCGGACACCTCGCAGTGGGGCATCCCGCCCGTCGTACCCAGCCCCGGCTGGTCGAACACTCCCAGCACCCCCTGGTCCTCGCCGGGATCGGGCGCCCTGGGCACGACCGCCGACCCGTGCTCGGCGATCGACACCAGCACGGCGGCGTCCTTGGGGCTGTCCTCGGGGAACGCCTCGAATCCGGGCAACTCGCAGACCGGGATGAGGGCGTGCAGTTGGAGCGGTGCCGGATCCACCGCCGGCACGTCCATCACCTACACGCTCATCTACTCCAGGGACATCCCCATGTCGCCGGAGCCCACGCCGACCAGCATCTCCGGCCTGTCCTCCGCGTCGGTCGCCGGGAACTCCCAGGGGTGCGTGATCGTGTGGCCGGCCACGTTCGGCAAGGTGTTCGTGCACGCCAGGCCCAGTAGCGGAACGGAGGCGAGCCTGTGCACCGCCGCCGCCAACTTCGCCTCGCTGGTGGCCCCGCGAGTGCCTTCCTGACCCTTCCGGCACCCCCTCCCCCTCGTCCGCCGGCCTCCGACACATCCCGAACAGACATTCGCCGGGCTCCCGTGACGGTGAATTCGGCGGCCGGTACGGGTTTCGGCCGCCATCCGGGGAAGCCTCGATCCGCACCGAAACATCCGGATGGCCGGATGGATCGCGATCGGGAGGTTTGTCATGACACACCTGTCCCCGTTCCGCCGAGGCGCCGCTGTACTGGTGAGCGCCGGGCTCCTCTGCGGTGTCCTCGGAAGCGGCGTGGCCGCCGCCGCACCCCCGGGCGCCGTGCACGGCCCGTACAAGGGCCGCGTCACCGCCGCGTCCCACCTCGCACTCCGGGCCGGCCCCGGGACCAGCTACCGGGTGGTGGGGTCGCTGCACCACGGCGAGGTCGTCGGCATCCGCTGCAAGACCAACGGCCGGAACATCCACGGGAATCCGCGCTGGTACAAGATCCACGAAGGTCGGTTCGCCTGGGCGTGGGCCTCGGCGCGCTACATCCGGTCGATCGGGGAGACGCCGCGCTGGTGCCGGGAAGGCCACCGCCGCATCTGATCCGCTCCAGGACATCCGCCCCGGCCAGTCGTGACGGCCGGGGCGGCCCCTTTGTCCCCGGCCCGTGGTTCAGGCGGCGTCGGCGCGGGACGCGACGACCGCCACCGTCGTGTAGCCCATCGTGAAGCCGCCGCCCCGCGCGTCGAGGGCGGCGCCGACGCCCGCCAGCACCTCCGCCAACCTGTCCTGCGGGAGCCGGGTGAACGCCCCCAGGGTGGGCATCTGATCCAGCCAGGCATCCCGGGTGTAGGGGTGTTCCCAGTCGTGTCGCCACTCCTCGGGGGCGCCGAAACCGCCCTGCTGCCGGATGCCCTCGGTGGTCCGGACGAGGACCGGCCGATAGGCGTCCAGGCCGCCCCTGGTCATCGCCGTGAGGTCGAAGGGGGCGTCGGGCAGTACCCGCCGGCAGACCTCGGCGATGGCCTCCGCCACGTCGGACGGGAAGTGGAAGACGTTCCAGAAGGGTGCGAGCAGGCCGCCGGGGCGCAGTACCCGCGCGGCCTTGCCGGCACCCGCGACCGGGTCGATCCAGTGCCAGGCCGTGCCGGCGACGACCGCGTCGAAGGTGCGGCCGGCGGGGTGCCAGTCCTCGAACGTCGCGACGTCGACCTCGGCGCCGAACTTCCGTGCCACGTCGGCCATCCGGACGTCCGGCTCGACCCCGCGCACCCGGCAGCCGGCCGCCCGGAACTGCCGGGTGGCGATACCCGTGCCACAGCCGACGTCGAGGACGTCGAGGTCGGGTCGGCCGGCGACGAGGTGCCGCACGAGGCCGTCGGGGTAGCGGGGCCGGGCCCGGTCGTAGCGCTCGGCGTCGATGCCGAACGACTCTGCCGCCTGGCGGTGTTGACGAGGTTCGAGGTTGACTGAAGGCTCTTTAGTGGGCATGCGCCCACTATGAGTGGGCGCATGCCCACTCGTCAACGGGTGCGGCACAATGAAGGGGGTCCGACGAAGGAAGCGAAGGGGTGCACCGTGCCGACAGGGGTGGCCATCCGCGATGCGCGGCAGCAGTTGTTCGACGCCGCGGAGCGCGTCCTGCTGGAAGCGGGGCCGAACGCGCTGACCAGCCGCGCGGTCACCACGGAGGCGGGCGTCGCCAAGGGGGTGCTGCACCGGCACTTCGCCGATTTCGACGTCTTCCTCGCCGAGTTGGTGCGCGACCGCATCGGTCGGATCGACGCTCAGGCGGACGCCCTGCGCGCGTCCGCCGGGACCGGCACCGTCGCCGAGCACCTCACCGGCGCGCTGACGGAGGTGTTCGAGTCCGTCGCCGTGGCGATCGTCGGTCTCGTCATCTCCCGGGACGGTCTCCGTGCCCTGCTCCGGCAGGCCGGCTCGGTCGGCATTCCGGTGCTCGCCGAGGCCACCGCGATGATCGCCGCGTATCTGACCGTCGAGCGCGACCGGGGCCGCATCGCGGCCGACGCCGACGTGGACACCCTGGCGCCCACCCTGATCGGCGCCGGGCATCTGCTGTTCGCCGACCGGGAGGGCACCCCGCCGGGAGCCGAAGCCGTCCACAAGGTCGTGACGACGGTCCTCGCCGGGGTGCTGCGCGAGTCGTGAGGGCCGGGGTCAGCCGGCCGGTAGCCGGCTGACCCCGGCGGGGTGGTGGTCCGACGGGCCGGCGGGGGCGGCCTCGTCCGGTCCGGGGGTCACAGGGACTGCCGGAGATGGCCGGCGAGGAGTTGCCGCCAGCCGTCGCGCGCCTGCTGCCACTCGTCGGGGCAGCCCTCGGCGCGGTCCTCGGTGACCCGTCGGCCGTCACCGACCAGGTCCTCGTGCCGGTCCGGGTGCGCGCCGTAGACGTAGCAGGCGTAGTTGGCCGCGCGTTGGCCGTCCAGGCTGTGCTCGTCGAGCAGATCCGCCTCGTCGAACGGGCTCTCCTCGGCGGCGAGTGCGTAGTCCGTGGCGACGGTCAGCGCCTTGGTGTCGCCCGCGCGGCCCTGACCGATCAGCATCACCGCGGCGAACTGGTCGGCCACGTCCTCCTCCCGGCCGGTGAAGTGCAGGCCGAGGCGGTCGATCAGCGCGTGCGCGCCCTCGTGATAGGCGGTCTCCTCCAGTACGGCGGCCACATGGGCGCCACGGCCGCCCGCGCCACCGGGCCGGTCGGCACCGCGGCCGGCGTTCTCGAAGCGGTCGCGTATCTCGTCGACGTGCTCCACGCAGAAGTCGATGGATCCGGTCTCCGGGTCGTAGGCGGGTTCGGCCGCGCCGCACGCGCGGACCACGAACGGGATGCGGTGCGGCATCTTGACGGTGTCGTTGAGCCGGTCGGCCGCCTTCTCCAGGATGCGCCGCGAGCGCAGATACGCGGTGACGCGGGCCGCCTTGTCCCCGGTGCGGTACTGGACGGCGAAGCCGGCCGCGCCGGCCTTGCCGTGGCTGCGGCGGCCGGCGGCTTCCGCCGCCTCGGTCGTGTCCGGGCCGGCCGCGCAGCCGGTGACCGCGGCGGCCAACGCCAGTGTCAGCAATGCCCGCGTGCCGTTCCCCGTACGGCGGCCCATGCCCACTCCTCATTCCCGCCGCGCTGCGCGGCTGTCCGTCCGAGCAGGGAAGAGGAAGATCAGGAGCCTGGGGTTCCGTTCTGTTGGACGACGTGCCGGGGATCACCACAGTTTGTCGATGTCTCCCGGGTGGAGGGCGATGCGGGTGCCCCGGAACGACGCGCCGGCCTGCCGGGCGCGGGCCGAGAAGAAGGCCGCCATGGTGACCTTGTCGAACCCGGCCCGGTCGCTGGGGAAGGGGGCCTTGAGTGTTCCCCCGACGAGGACGGTGTCCGGGAGGTGGTGCCAGCCCGCGCTCTCGTAGAACGTCCGCAGCGGACGGTCGCAGGTGAACAACCCCAGGTCGTGCCCCTGCGCGGCCAGTGCCTCCCGGGCCGCGGTCACCAGGCGCCGGCCGTGCCCGCGACCGCGCGCCGCGTCGCGCGTCACGACCGTGCTCAGGCCGCCGGCGGCATAGCTCCGGCCGGCATGGTCGATGTCCTTGGAGAGGAGGTCCAGCGCGGCCAGGACCGTCCCGCCGTCCACCAGCAGCATCGAGCGCGGTCGCAGCGCGGGGTCGTGGACGGGCGCCTCGGACGGGGTGGCCGCGCCGTCCTCCGAGGGCCATGCCTGTTCCTGGATCTCCCGCACCTGGACGCGGAGTTCGACGGGCGTGGCGGCTTCGGGGAACGAGAGGATCTGCACCCGGCGATTCTGTACCGGTGGGGTGCGGGCACCGCAACGGGTTTTCCCGGCGGCGTCGGGCCCGGTCACTCGGATCTCCGCAGCCTCAGCCGCAGCGACACAGTGACATGGATACACGGGTACGCGGGGACACGGGGACACGGGGACACGGGGACACTCAAGCGTGTTCGTCAAGGGCCGGGCGGAGCCGTCGGGGAAGGATGCGGACATGCCCGCCGTCCTGCACGCGCTGTCCCTCACCGGCTCCATGACCTGGGAGATCACCTGGGCGCTGATCCTGGGCTTCGCGCTGTCCGCCGTCGTCCAGGCGGTGGTCCGGAAGTCCACCGTCGTCGCGCTCCTCGGCGACGACCGCCCGCGCACCCTCGCACTCGCCGCCGGGCTGGGGGCGGCCTCGTCCTCCTGCTCGTACGCCGCCGTGGCGCTGGCCCGGTCGCTGTTCCTCAAGGGGGCGAACTTCACCGCCGCGATGGCGTTCGAGATCGCCTCCACCAACCTGGTCGTCGAACTCGGCATCATCCTGGCGCTGCTGATGGGGTGGCAGTTCACGCTCGCCGAGTTCGTGGGCGGCCCGATCATGATCGTGGTGCTGGCGGTGCTGCTGCGGCTGTTCCTGCACCCGGGCCTGGTGCGCGCGGCGCGGGCACAGGCCGCGCGTGGTCTGGCGGGGTCGATGGAGGGGCATGCGGCGATGGACATGTCCGTGCGGCGCCCGGGCTCCTTCGTCCGGCGCCTGCTCTCTCCCGAGGGCGTCACGGCCACCGCGCACGTCTTCGTCATGGAGTGGGCGGCGATCCTGCGGGACCTGGTGGTCGGCCTGTTGATCGCCGGTGCCATCGCGGCGTGGGTGCCCGATACCTTCTGGCGTTCCTTCTTCTTCGAGGGCCACCCGCTCGCCGCCAAGCTGTGGGGGCCGGTCATCGGGCCCCTGGTCGCGATGGCCTCGTTCGTCTGCTCCATCGGCAACGTGCCGCTCGCCGTGGTGCTGTGGAAGGGCGGCATCAGCTTCGGCGGGGTGGTGGCGTTCGTCTTCGCCGACCTGCTGATCCTGCCGATCCTCACCATCTACCGCAGGTACTACGGCGGCAGGATGGCGCTGTTCCTGCTCGGCACCTTCTACGCCGCGATCGTCATCGCCGGGTACGTCGTCGAGTTCGTCTTCGGCGGCCTCGGGCTCATCCCGGACCAGGCCCACGCGAGGATCCCGCGGGAGGGCGTCGCCTGGAACTACACCACCTGGCTCAACCTCGCCTTCCTCGTCCTGGCCGCCGCCCTCCTGGTGCGGTTCTTGCGCACCGGCGGCCGGCAGATGCTCCGCATGATGGGCGGCGCGCCGTCCCGGAGCCGGAGCGGGGCTGAAGATTCCTGAAGGGTGCTTCAGGTGCGGTCTGGCAGGCTGACGGCATGCGCTTGTTGATCGTGGAGGACGAGAAACGCCTCGCCACCACCCTGGCCAAGGGGCTGGCGGCGGAGGGCTTCGCCGTGGACGTGGCACACGACGGCCGGGAGGGTCTGCACCTGGCCACCACCCAGGGCTACGACCTGCTCGTCCTGGACATCATGCTGCCCGGGATGAACGGCTACCGCCTCTGCGGGACCCTGCGCTCGGCCGGGGACGAGACCCCGATCCTGATGCTGACCTCCAAGGACGGCGAGTACGACGAGGCCGAGGGCCTGGACACCGGCGCCGACGACTACCTCACCAAGCCGTTCTCGTATGTGGTACTGCTGGCCCGCGTCCGCGCGCTGCTGCGCCGCCGGACCCGCGGCGGCAGCCCCGTCCTCCGGCTCGGCGACCTGACCCTGGACCCGAACGGCCGCCGATGCGCCCGCGGCGAAGAGGACATCACGCTCACCGCCAAGGAGTTCGCGGTCCTGGAATACCTGGCGTCGCGGCCCGGCCAGGTGGTCTCCAAGGCGGAAATCCTGGAGCACGTCTGGGACTTCGCCTACGACGGCGACCCGAACATCATCGAGGTCTACGTCAGCGCCCTGCGCCGGAAGATCGACGCGCCGTTCGGCCGCCGCTCGCCTGGCCATCGTCCGGGACGTCGTCCACCGGCACGGCGGTCGCATCGAGGTCGGCGACGCGGACGGGGGCGGCGCGCGCTTCACCGTCACCCTGCCGGGCGCGGCCCGATCCACCGGCCACCGCCCGTAGCAGGGGTCAGGAGACGGTGCGGTTCTTGATCTGCAGACCGGGGCGGCGCCGGTGCACCGTGAGGTATGCCAGGCCGCCCGGGCCCGCGGTCACGCTGCGGCGGGATCCGCGGGGCAGCCACAGCAGGCCGCCCTCGGCGAGCGGCTGCCGGCCCTGCTCGCTCTCCACGGTGCCGTCGCCGGACACTACGTAGAGGAGCACATCGAGGTCCGGTTCGAGGTGCGTGTCGATGCGGCCCTCGGGCGGGATCCGTACGACGTTGGCGTCGAGCTGGCGGCCGGACTCCGCCAGGCGCCAGAGCACACCGGCCGGGCCAGGGGCCTCGGCGGCGACTTGCTGGGCGTCGCAGAGCAGCCGCGGGACCGGGCCACCGGGGGTCTCGCCGCCGGGGGCGCCACCGGTGCGGGGGGCGTCAGCCATCAATGGTCACCATCCGTTGCGTGTCCCTGTGGTGCGCATGATCCATGTGGTCCGTGCGTGTCCCTTGCTCCTCCAGCTCTTCTCCGGCGCGGCCCACGGCACGAGGGCTTAGCACACCCCGACACCGCGTCGCCACCCCGGAACCCACCCCTGAATGCGAACCTAACATGCGTATTTGATACCGTCGTGGCGTGCGGTTGACGAAGTTCACTGATCTGGCACTCCGCGCCGTGATGCGCCTGGCCGTCGCGGAGCCGGGCGCTCCCCTGACCACCCGCGAGGTGGCCGAGGCGATGGACGTGCCGTACACCCACATGGCGAAGGCGATCAGCCGACTCCAGCATCTCGGCGTGGTCGAGGCCCGCCGGGGCCGGGGCGGCGGGCTGGAGCTCACCGGCCTGGGGCACCAGGCATCGGTGGGCTGGCTGGTGCGCGAGCTGGAGGGCGAGGACGAGGTCGTCGCCTGTGAGGGCGACCCTCCATGCCCGCTGCGCGCGGCCTGCCGGCTCCGCCGGGCGCTGCGCGAGGCGCAGGAGGCGTTCTACGCCACGCTCGACCCGCTGACGGTGTCGGAGGTCGTGGCATCGCCCACCGGCCCGGTGCTGATCAGCCTCACCGGCCTCACCGGTCCACGCCCCGGCTGACCGTCCCGCCGCGCCATCACACCCCCCGGGGCGCACCCACCGAGCCGCCCCGACGCCCGGGCGGCTCACCGCAGGCAAAAATTGGTAGATCATCTACGAGTTATATGGAGGTGGCTCGTGCTCTCCGAGCAGTCCGCACCCGTCGTCAAGGCAACCCTCCCCGCCGTCGGCGCCGCCATCGAGGAGATCACCGCGCTCTTCTACCGGAAGCTGTTCGACGCCCATCCGGAGCTGCCGCGCGACCTGTTCAACCGCGGCAACCAGGCCAACGGCGAGCAGCGGCAGGCCCTGGCGGGCTCCATCGTGGCCTTCGCCCGCATGCTGCTGGAGCACCCCGACACCCGCCCGGACGCGATGCTCGCCCGGATCGCGCACAAGCACGCCTCGCTCGGCGTCACCTCCGACCAGTACAAGGTCGTCCACCGGCACCTGTTCGCGGCGATCGCCGACGTCCTCGGCGAGGCCGTCACCCCGCAGGTCGCCAACGCCTGGGACGAGGTCTACTGGCTGATGGCCAACGCGCTGATAGCCGTCGAGGCCCGGCTCTACGAGCAGCACGGCACCCCCGAGGGCGGCACCTGGCAGCGCATGACGGTCGTCGCCCGGCACGAGGAGACCCCGGACACGCTCGCGCTCGTCCTGCACCCAGCCGACGGCACCCCGGCCCGCCCCTTCCGCCCCGGACAGTACGTCAGCGTGCAGGTCGAACTCCCCGACGGCGCACGGCAGATCCGGCAGTACAGCCTGTCCGGCGCGCCCGGACGGCCCGAGTGGCGGATCACCGTCAAACGCGTCCGCGCGGGGGCCGGACCGGCCGGCGAGGTGTCCTCCTGGCTGCACGATCGGGCACGCGTTGGCGAGGTGTTCCCCGTCTCCGCCCCGTTCGGAGACCTGACGCTGCCGGACGGCGACGCCCCGCTGCTGCTGGCCTCCGCCGGCATCGGCGGCACCCCCATGCTCGCCATGCTCCACCACCTGGCCGCCACGGGATCGCCCCGACCGGTCACCGTCGTCCACGCCGACCGCTCCCCGGCCGACCACGCGCACCGCGACGAACTGCGCCGGCTGGTCGGCGCCCTGCCCCACGCCTCGCTGCACCTGTGGTACGAGGACCCGGGCCACCAGGCATCGGCGACCGCCTCCGCCTCGGCTCCAGTGACGGTGTCCTCGGGCCGGGCCGACATCAGCGGGCTGCCCCTGTCCGAGGACCTCACCGCCTACCTCTGCGGCCCCTTGGCGTTCATGCGTACCCTGCGGGGCGACCTGCTCCGCCACGGGGTCCCGCCGCGGGCGGTCCACTACGAAGTGTTCGGCCCCGACCTCTGGTTGGCGCAGCAGTAGGCCGCGTCCCGCAGCCCGACCAGATGTACCGAAGCGACGAGAGGACCCGGTCCCGCGCCCACCTCGTCTACATCGCCTTCGAGGCCGTCAAGGTCGGCACGCTGCTGACGCTGGGCATCACGGCGCTGGCGTACGGCAGTTGAGCGAGCCGTCCTCCGGCGGCGACGGCGCTCCGGGCGCGTGCCGCGGAACCGAACGGCATGTCGCCGCCGGAACCGGCTTGATCTCAACTGGACTTGAGGTCCTACGTTGAGCGCGTCCAGGTGATCCCTACAGGAGGCGCGTCGACATGACACTCAAGGAGTATCCACAGGAGCAACTGGCCGCTCAGCCCATCGGTGCGTGGAGCGGCGAGGCGTACCGGCGGGTCGTCGGGGCCCTGCGTGCCCAGTTGGCAGAGGAGGATCTCACTCAGCCGCATTGGTGGACGCTCAACCACGTCGCCGGCGCTCCGGGCCGGTGGACCCGGGAGGCGTTGATCGAGCGGCTGGCGCAGTACGAGGACCTCGGGATCGACTTTCACGACGTCTTCGACGACCTCGTCGCCCGCGGCTGGTTGACGGAGGACGCCGGGGCGATGACGCTGACCGAGGCGGGCGAGGCGGGGCGCCTTCGCGCCGGGGAGCGCAATCTGCGCGTGCACCGGCAGATGCACGAAGGCGTGGCCACCGCGGACTTCGTGACCACGATCAACGTCCTGCGCCGCATGGTGGCCAACCTGGGCGGCAACGGCGATCTGCCGGACTGACCGCGCCGATCGGTGAACTCCCGGCCGGCCGTCGACCTCACCGGCCGACGGTCTCCCCGATCAACACCACCGCCACGGCGCCGGCGGCCACCACGTAGCCGGGGAGGAACCACCACAGGAAGACCCGGGCCAGGCCGGTCCGCCCGGGCCGGCGGCGGGCGGGCGGCCGCAGGCGCAGTGCGGCCCAGGCCCGGTGGGTCGCGCGCTCCTCGTGGCCGCGATGGGCACGGGCCAGGCCGGCGAGGAGCAGGGCGGTGGCGCTGCCGGCGCCGGTGACGGCCCCGAGCGTGGTCCAGGACGCCGCGGCCAGCAGCAGCGGGGCGGCGAGCGCGACGGTCGCCCAGCCGGTGAGACAGGCGGCGGCCGCCAGGCGCCGGGAGACGGGGCGGTCGGCTCCGGCCCGCAGGTCGGCCGCCGCGGGCAGGTACCAGACGCAGCCGGAGGCGCAGAGGGCGGTGGCCCCCAGGGCGAGGACGGCGGGAGACAGCATGACCGCTCCTTGCTCAGTGGTCGGCGGTGGGACGGTCCGCCGCGGCGGGGGCGTCGGCGGCGACGGGATGGTGCAGGTCGAAGGCCGGGGACTCGCTGCGGATCCGGGGCAGGGCGGTGAAGTTGTGGCGCGGCGGCGGGCAGGAGGTGGCCCACTCCAGGGAGCGGCCGTAGCCCCAGGGGTCGTCGCAGCCGACCTCCGTGCCGTATTTGGCGGTCTTCCAGACGTTGTAGAAGAACGGGAGGAAGGACAGGCCCAGGAGGAAGGAGCCGATGGTGGAGAGGGTGTTGAGGGTGGTGAAGCCGTCGGCGGCGAGGTAGTCCGCGTAGCGGCGGGGCATGCCGGCGGCGCCGAGCCAGTGCTGGACGAGGAAGGTGAGGTTGAAGCCCACCGTGAGCGTCCAGAAGGTGATCTTTCCCAGGCGTTCGTCGAGGAGCTTGCCGGTGAACTTGGGCCACCAGAAGTGGAACCCGGCGAACATCGCGTACACCACGGTGCCGAAGAGCGTGTAGTGGAAGTGCGCGACGACGAAGTAGGTGTCGGAGACGTGGAAGTCCAGCGGCGGGGAGGCCAGGATGACGCCGGTCAGGCCGCCGAAGACGAAGGTGACCAGGAAGCCGGTGGCCCACAGCATCGGGGTTTCGAAGGACAGCGAGCCGCGCCACATGGTGCCGATCCAGTTGAAGAACTTCACCCCGGTGGGGACGGCGATCAGGAACGTCATGAAGGAGAAGAACGGCAGCAGGACGCCGCCGGTGACGTACATGTGGTGCGCCCACACCGTCACCGACAGGCCCGCGATCGAGATGGTCGCGGCGATCAGGCCGATGTAGCCGAACATCGGCTTGCGGGCGAAGACCGGGATGATCTCGGAGACGATGCCGAAGAACGGCAGGGCGAGGACGTAGACCTCGGGATGGCCGAAGAACCAGAAGAGGTGCTGCCACAACAGGGCGCCGCCGTTGGCCGCGTCGAAGACGTGGGAGCCGAACTTGCGGTCCATCTCCAGGGCGAACAGCGCGGCGGCCAGGACCGGGAACACCATCAGGATCAGCACCGCGGTCAGCAGCACGTTCCAGGTGAAGATGGGCATCCGGAACATCGTCAGGCCGGGTGCGCGCATGCAGACGATGGTGGTGATGAAGTTGACCGCGCCCAGGATCGAGCCGAATCCGGAGAGCGCCACACCCATGATCCACATGTCGGCGCCCACGCCGGGCGAGTGGACGGCGTCGGACAGCGGCGCATAGGCGAACCAGCCGAAGTCCGCGGCGCCCTGCGGGGTGAGGAAGCCGGCCGCGGCGATCAGCGAGCCGAACAGGAACAGCCAGAAGGCGAGCATGTTCAGCCGGGGGAAGGCCACGTCGGGGGCGCCGATCTGCAGCGGCATCAGCCAGTTGGCGAATCCGGTGAACAGCGGCATGGCGAACAGCAGCAGCATCACCGAGCCGTGCATGGTGAACGCCTGGTTGAACTGTTCGTTGGAGAGGATCTGGGTGCCCGGACGGGCCAGTTCGGCGCGCATCAGCAGGGCCATCAGGCCGCCGATGAGGAAGAAGGCGAACGCCGAGACGAGGTAGAGCGTGCCGATCTGTTTGTGGTCGGTGGTCGTGAGCCACTCCACCGCCTTGTTCCGGCGTCGCGGCCGGGCCGTGACCCGGCCGCGCACCGGTTCCCTGACCGCCGTTGTCTGAACTTCCCAACCATCCACCGTGCTGTGTCCTCCACCTCGGAAACGTGAACTGGGCCGGGAAGCGGCCAGGACCGGGAAGAGCCATCGACACGGGGGGAGACCCGGCCCTTCCCGGCCCCTTCATCGTCGGCCGGCGGCATCCGCGGCCCCCAGGGCCGAACAGCCCTCCCCCGGAACGCGATCGGCCCCCTTCCCGGGGAACCGCCGGCCCCCGTGGACGGCCCCCCGAGTGGCCGGTCGGCACCGGTGCCTGCGGACCGGGCCGGGATGATCACGTACGCTGCCGAGCAGACGTACGGGATCTTTGGGAGCAGCACGGTCATGTCCGAATCGCAGCAGTACGCGCCGCCCGCGGGCGGTCCGCACGGACCTCAGCTCCGCGCGCCGGACCGGATGCGCAGCCTGCTCGACGCGGTGATGGGCCTGGGGCGGGGGCTGGAACTCCCGCAGGTGCTCCGGGGCATCGTGGAGGCGGCGGTCACCCTCACCGACGCCGAATACGGCGCACTGGGCGTGGTGGACGACGGGCAGCTGTCGCAGTTCCTGCCCGTCGGCATGTCCGACGAGCTCATCGGCCTGATCGGCCGGACGCCGTGCGGTCACGGCATCCTCGGAGAGCTGATCCGCAACCCCGCGCCGCTGCGCCTCACCGACCTGACCAGGCACCCGCGCAGCTACGGCTTTCCGGCCAACCATCCCCCGATGCGAACCTTCCTCGGGGTGCCGGTCCGGGTCCGCGACGAGGTGTTCGGCAACCTCTATCTGACCGAGAAGCGGGGCGGCGGCTCGTTCGACGCGGACGACGAGGCGGTGGTGACCACCCTGTCCATCGCGGCGGGCGTGGCCATCGACAACGCCCGCATGTACCACGAGAGCCGCCGCCGGGAACGGTGGTTGGAGGCGTTGGGCGAGATCACCCGCAGTCTGCTGTCCGGTACGGACGCGGACGAGGTGTTGCGGTTGATCGCCGAGCGGGCCAGGGAGGTCGCCGGCGCGGACTGTGCCGCGGTGCTGCTGCCGGCGACCGGGGCGGCGGACCAACTGGCGGTGACGGTGGCGTGCGGTACGGGCGCGAGCCGGATCGTCGGGCTGCGGGTGCCGGTCGACGCCTCGCTGCCCGGCATGGCCGTGCGCGACGGCCGGCCGGTGGTCAGCGCCGATCTGCGGGCCGACCCGCGGGCCTATCCGCTGGGCCCGGACGCCGAGAGCAAGGCCGGGGACGCGCTGGACGAGGAGGCCGACGAGGCCGCGGGGCACGGCACGGCATCCGGGCCGGCCGTCGCGGTACCGCTCCAGGTGGACACCGGCTGCGGTGCGCTGCGGCTGAGCCGCCTGGCCGGCCGGCCCGCGTTCGACGACGCCGAGGTCACGCTGATATCGGGCTTCGCCGACCAGGCGGTGATCGCCCTGGAACTCGCCCGCCGGCGAGCCGAGTCGGAGGAACTGACGGTCCTTCACGACCGCGATCGGATCGCCCGGGACCTGCACGACCTCGCCATCCAGCGGCTGTTCGCCACCGGCATCACGCTGCAGAGCGCGACCCGGTTGATAGAGCGGCCGGAGGCCGCCGAACGGGTCGGCCGCGCGGTCAACGACCTGGACACCACCATCAAGATCATCCGGTCCACCATCTTCGGGCTGCGCACCACCGGAGACGGCAAGGACGGCCGCGGACTGCGCCGGGACCTCACCGAGACCGTGCAGCGGGCGGCCGGCCCCCTGGGCTTCACCCCGGCGTTGCGGATCGAGGGCCCGGTGGACGCCGCGGTCCCCGACGAGGTGGCCGAGCACCTCGTGGCGGTGGCCGCCGAGGCGCTCAGCAACGCCGCCCGCCATGCCCGCGCCGCCCACCTGGACGTGGCCCTGTCGGTGACCGGGGAGACGGTGACGCTGACGGTGACGGACGACGGGGTGGGAATCGGGGCGGCACCGCACACCGGGGGCCTGGCCAACATGCGGGCCCGGGCCGCGATGCACGGCGGCCGACTGACCGTCGAGCCGCCGGAGGGCGGCGGCACCCGCATCGTGTGGTGCGTTCCGCTGCCCGACTGACCGCCCACCGGGGCGGCCCGCCCCGAGGGGGCCGGTCAGTCGCCGGCCGCTCCCGGTGCCCGGCTCACGCCCGCGGCTCCTTCAGCCGTTCGGCGACCATCGCGGCCTGGACCCGGCGGCCCACCCCGAGCTTGGCGAGGATCGCGGACACCCGGTTCTTGATCGTCTTCTCGGCGAGGAACAGCCGGTCGGCGATCTGACGATTCGTCAATCCCTCGCCGATCAGGTCGAGTACCTCCCGCTCACGGGGCGAGAGCCGGTCCAGCGCGGACGGCGGCGCATCGTCCGCCTGGTCCCGGACCGGGCCGCGCAGCCGCTCCATCACCCGCGTCGCGGTGCGCGGATCCAACATCGACTGCCCCGCCGCCACCGTACGGACCGCACGCACCAGCGCCGTGCCGTCGATCTGCTTGAGGACATAGCCCGCGGCCCCGGCCATGATGGCGTCGAACAGCGCCTCGTCGTCGTCGAAGGAGGTCAGCATCAAGCAGGCGAGCTCCGGCACGCGGGCCCGCAACTCCCGGCAGATCTCGATCCCCTCGTGGTCCCCGTCCGGCCCTTCGGTACCGCCCAGCCGCACGTCGAGGATGGCCACCTGCGGCCGGATCGCCGGCACCCGGGCGAGGGCCTGCCGGCCGTCCCCCGCCTCCCCCACGACCTCGATGTCGCCTTCGGCCTCCAGAAGGTCCCGCACTCCTCGGCGCACCACCTCGTGGTCGTCGAGGATGAAGACGCGCAGCGGCGCCTCCGGTCCGGCGACGGGACGGGCGGTGGCGGGCTGGACGGACTGCTGGTTCATGACTCTCGCTCTGTGGTTCTTCGCGGTTTCGGCCGGGCACAAGGGGCCCGACCACGAGGTTCGTCGGCCTCGGCGGCCCGCGCAAGGGCCGAACGGCCCTGGGGGAACGGGGCCCTTCGGGCACGGCGGCGCGTTGCGATACTGACGCCCCCCGTCAGGAGGTCGTTCCCATGCAGCAGCCCTACCAGCCCGCGTGCCCCGCCCCGTCCGAGGCGTCCGGCCGGTCCGCCCCCGGCACCGTCGGCGGCGAGTACCACGCCCTGCTCGCCCGGCACGACGCGATGCGGCTGCGGCAGCGCATCCTCGGACAAGGGCGGGCACCCGTACCGGATTTAGCCGCCACCTCCTACGACGGCGCCGCGGACCAGCGGCTGATCACCCAGTATCTGGACCTGGTCACGCCCTTCGGGGACCTGATCGCCCACCTCTACGACGAGATGTTCGCCCGGTGGCCCTATCTGCGGTCGCTCTTCCCGGCGTCCATGGACTTCCAGCGCGCCCATCTCGCCCGCGCCTTCTGGTACTTGATCGAGAACCTGCACCGCCCCGCCGAGGTGGCCACCTACTTCCGGCAGCTCGGCCACGACCACCGCAAGCTCGGCGTGCGCCCGGTGCACTACGAGGCGTTCGAGTCCGCGCTGGTCGCGGCGCTGCGGCGCACCGCCGGGCCCCGCTGGGCCGAGGCGGTGGAACAGGCGTGGGTGCGGATGCTGCGCTTCGCGGCGGCCTCGATGGTCGAGGGCGCCGACGCCGCGATCGCCGAACCCCCGTGCTGGCCGGGCACGGTGACCGCCCATGAGCGGCGCCGCCCGGACCTCGCCGTACTGCGGGTCCGGGTGCACGAGCCGTACGCGTACCGGGCCGGCCAGTACGCGGCGGTCGAATCCCCACTGATGCCCCAGGCGTGGCGGCACTACTCCTTCGCCTCCGCGCCGCGACCGGACGGCGAGGTGGAGTTCCACATCCGCCGGACCGGTCCCGACGGGGTCAGCGAGGCGCTGGTGAATCGGACCAGGGTCGGCGACGTCCTACGGCTGGGACCCGCGCACGGCACGATGACGCTCAAGGAGGAGGACCACCCGCGCGACCTGCTGATGGTGGCCGGCGGGACCGGGTGGGCGCCGGTCAGGGCGCTGCTGGAGGAGTGGGCGAGCCGCCGCTCGACGGGCGGCCTCCCGCTGCGCCCGCCCGGCCGAGTGCACCTCTTCGTGGGCGCCCGCAACCGGACCGAACTGTACGACGCCGAGACGCTGTCCCAGTTGGCGGCGCGGCACGGCCGGCTGCGGGTGGTCCGGGTGCTGGACGACGACCCCGTCACACCCGCCGACGGCCCCATGGGCGAGTACGGTCCGCTGGCCGAGACGGTGGCCCGGGACGGGCAGTGGTCCGGCCATGTCGCCTTCGTCAGCGGTCCGGCCGGCATGGTCGGTGCCACGGTCGCCCGGCTGGTCGCGGCCGGCATGCTGGCCGACCGCATCCGCCACGACCCGGTGCCGGACCTGATGACCTCGTCGGCCGGCCACCCCGAGGCGCACCCGGCCGACGAGGTGGTGGCCGGCGCGGCACGCTGACCCGAACCGGGCCGTGACGAACGCGAAATCGCCGTGGTCCGGGCCGAACGGCCCCTGGCAGCCCTACGCCGGGGGCCGTCTACTGGCAGACAGATCCAGCTCGACGACCTCGACGACCTCGACAGCCTCGCCAGACTCAGGACAGGGAGCACGCCGTGAACGACACCCCGGCCCGGCACACCGCCGGCATCACCACCGACACCGCATGGGTGGCCTGGGCCGACCGCGAGGCGTCCCGCCGCAGCACCGAACTGGACCGCACCGAGGCACTGCGGCTGCTGGGCAGCGTGTCGCTGGGCCGCATCGTCTTCACCCAGGACGCGCTCCCGGCCATCCGCCCGGTGAACCACCTCCTCCACCACGGCGAGGTGATCATCCGCACCCACGAGGGCGCCGCACTGGCCACCCTCACCGAGCACGCGGACACCGAAGGCGTGGTCGTCGCCTACGAGGCCGACGCCATCGACCCGGCCACCCACTGCGGCTGGAGCGTAGTGGTGACCGGCTACTGCCACCTGGTGACGGACCCCGCCGACCTAGACCACTACCAGGCATTGCTGCACCCCTGGACCGACCACCGCATGACCCACGCCCTGCGCATCCGCCCGGACCTGGTCACCGGGGTGCGACTGTCCCGCTAGGGCCTGTCGTCAAACTCCCGTCGTTCGCCCGGAGGGCGGGCCTCGCGGCGCCTGGTGCGTGCGATCGCAAGGCGCCGGGATGTCTTCATAGCGGAGCTATGGGGACATGTCGGCAACGCCGCATGGGGTCCCCCCGCGCCCTCAAGGCGTGGGGGAGGGCGTGCCAGGCGCCGCGGCGCCGCGGAGATCCGTCAGAAGCGCCCTAAGTCCCTGGAATACTCGCCCACTTCAGCGGAAAGTCCCTACGGAGCAGGTCCCTTCGCCGCCACCGCACGCCGATACTGATCCGACGCCTATGCGAAGGAGATGGACGTGACCGATGACGAGCAGCGGCTGGCCGCGCTCTTCGACACCCTGCCCGGCTACTCCGAGCCCAACTTCTGGCGCGGTGTGAAGGCCGCCGCGGGCCTTGCCCGGATACGTTCGACGATGTCCTTCGCGGTCCGCGAGGCCGCAAAGGACAACTTCGAGCCTCTTGCCCGGCTGGCCCTCGACGCCTTCGGCCAGGACGCTCGCCACGAGGCTCTCGTCGACGCCCTCGCAGAGCGCCTCGGCGGCACCCTCCAGGCCCGTGCCTGGATCACCGACGCCGTCGCCGCGGCCGGCCGGATCAAGCGGACCGGCAGCGCCGACCCGCTCGGGGCCCTCATCAAGAAGTGGTGACCGGGCCCGCACCTGCCCGCTCGACAGGTACGACACCCCATTGAACTCCCGGTCACGGCCGACCAGTTGCCCTCTCCTCCGCGCCAGACCACCTACCGACCCCTACCGGCCCCTACCGCGCCCCGCCCGCCCCGCCCCGCCCCGGCCCGGACCGGACCGGCCCCGAAAGCGAATCTCGCTGCTTGCTCACGGCGCGACCTCCCGCGAGCCCGCACCCATCGGGCCCGCCTGGATGAACGCGTCGATCTGGGCGTTGAGGAGTTCGAGCGCGGCCTGCGAGGTCAGATGGCCGATCAGGACGTGGGTGGTCAGACCGTCGGCGAGGGCGAGGAGGGTGTGTGCCGCCTGGTGCGGATCCCGGTCCGCGTGGGGGGCTCCGCCGCCGTGCGGAGCCGGGGCGTCCGGGCGGCTCTCGCGGAGCAGACGCACGAGCAGGGGCTGCAACCCGGCGTAGCGATTGCGCAGCACGGTGGCGAGTTCGGGCGTCACGGCGGCCTGCGCGACGAACGCGAGCCAGACCCGGGCCTCGGTCCGGCGCGCCTCGTCGACCAGGGCGACCTCGCCGAGTACCTGCTCCAGGGCCGAGCCGGTCGGGCCCGTCCCCGAGGCGGTGCGGGGTTGCGCCCGCTCGTTCACCTGCGCCGTCACCCGCTCCGTCACCCGCTCGCCGACGTGGTCGAGCGCGAAGACGAGCATCTCCTGCTTGGTGCGGAAGCAGCGTTGGACCGCTCCCATCGAAACACCGGCGCGCGTCGCGACATCGCGCAGGGTCACACCCTCCAGACCACTGCTGTCAGCCAGCGCGCACACCGCCTCGGCGATCCGGCGTCGTCGCTCCTCGTGATCCACCTGTCTGGGCATGGGCTCGCCTCTCCACTCTCGTAGTAATGCACTTGCATCGATTCCCAGCATAGGATGTGATGCAAGCGCATCGAAACGAACGGTCAGCCGATGCACGGCATGCCATGACACGTCTTCACACGCCATGGCACGTCCTGACGCGACGAGGGAAGGGGAGGACGGGGTGCACGCTCACGCACAAGGGCGGAGCGAGCGGCCCGGCGACGCGATGAACACTGAACTGTGGAAGCTCAACGCGACCGAGCTGGGCACGGCCGTCGCCCATGGCGAGATCTCGGCGGCCGAGGTGATGGAAAGCCACCTGGAGCGCATCGCGGCGGTGAACCCTGCCGTGAACGCCGTCACCCAGCTCATGGCGGACAGCGCCCGCGAAGCCGCACGCACAACCGACCGACGCCGCGCGGCGGGAGAGCAACTCGGCCCGCTGGCCGGCGTGCCCTTCACCGTCAAGGAGAACATCCACGTGGCGGGGTGGGCGACCACGCACGGCGTGCGGAAGTTCCGCGATCACGTGGCAGAGGCCGACTCCCCGCCGGTGCGCCGGCTCCGTGCGGCGGGAGCGATTCCGATCGGCCACACCAACATGCCCGACCTGGCGATCTCCTCGGACCCCGCGAGCCAGTTGTACGGCAGGACGTACAACCCCTGGGACCGGTCGAAGACCCCGGGCGCGAGCAGCAGCGGCGACGGGGTGGCCGTGGCGGTCGGCATGGCGGCGCTCGGGCTCGGCAACGACTCCGGCGGCTCGGTGCGCATGCCCGCGGCCTTCAACGGGGTGGCCGCGCTGAAGCCGAGCTACGGCCGCTTCGCCGCCGACCACCGCATCATGGGCCAGGAGCCGATGTTGGCCTCCCAACTCATCCCCGTAGACGGCCCGCTCGCCCGCTCGGTCGCCGACCTGCGCGCGGCCTACGAGGCGCTGGCGGGCGCAGACCTGGAGGACCCGCGGGCGGTCCCGGTACCCGCATACGGCCCCCGCCCCACCGGCCCTCTCAAGGTCGGCATCGTGGCCGACCCGGCCGGAGTCGGCGTCCACCCCCAGATCCGCGCCGCCATCGACGAGGCGGCCACCGTCCTGGAGCGGGCGGGCTACGCCGTGGAGGAGGTGCAGATCCCCCGGCTGTCCGAGACCCTGGAGTGTTACGGCAAGCTCATCATGACCGAGTTCGGCGTGAAGTGGCCGCGCATCAGGAAACTGCTCACCGAGAAGGGCGCCCAGCACCTGGACCTGTTCATGGAACGCACCCCGCACACCGAGCTCGCCGAGTTCCTCGGCCAGACCGGCGCCCGCCTCGGCATCCAACGTGACTGGGCCAAGTTCCTGGACACCTACCCGCTGCTCCTCGGGGCCACCTGCCCCCAGCCCGTCCCCGGGGCCGACCTGCTCCCCGACGACACCGACGCCGAGAGCCACGCCCGGATGATGCTGGCGGGAGCTCTGTGCACCGTGACCTCCCTCGTCGGCGTGCCTGCGGTGAGCGTGCCCACCGGCTTCGCGGACGACATGCCGCAGGGCGTCCAGCTCATCGGGCAGATGTACCGCGAGGACCGGTGCCTGGAAGCCGCCGAGGTGATCGAGCGTCACTTCGGCGTGCTCGCACCCATCGACCCGCGCCGGTAACCCGAGCGCGCACCGGTGTCCGCCCTGGCGACGGGGCAGGGCGGACACCGGTACCGAGCCCTCCCCCGCCGTTCGCACCCGAACCCCCGAGCAGGCCGGCGCAGCATGCCGACGACAGGTCGGCAGCAGATCGACGGGATGTCGGGCCTCCGGCGCGATTGTCGGTGGCCCATAGGTGAGGTGTCGGTGGCCGCTGGAACCATGGACGACCAGCCGCTCCCTCCGGAGCGACCGTGCCCCTTTCGACCTTCCGAGCAACGGAGCGCACCGTCATGTCGCCCCCATCCCCCATCCCCGCTTGGGATGTTCACCGGCTACCGCGCGCCGACGGCAGCGTCTGCCTTGTCACCGGCGGCAACGCGGGCATCGGGTACTTCATCGCGGAGCAGCTCTCCGCAACCGGGGCCACCATCGTGCTGGGCAGCCGGGACACGGCGAAAGCCGAAGCGGCCATGACCTCGATCCGCTCGCGTGTGCCCGGCGCCCGGGTACGTGCCGTTCGGCTGGACCTCGCCGACCTTCCGTCGCTCAGCGCAGTGGTGGACTCGCTGGAGACACATCGCCTCGACGCGGTGGTCCACAACGCCGGCGTCGCACTCGATGACCCACCACGTCGCGAAACCAGGGACGGCCACGAGGTCATGTTCGGCACCAATCACCTCGGGCACTTCGCGCTGACCGCCCGGCTGATGCCGCTGCTGTCGGCCGCACCGGCGGCACGCATCGTGACCGTCGGCAGTTTCGCCGCGAAATCGGAACGGCTGGACCTGGACGACCTTCAGTCCCAGCGGGACTATCGAGCCAAGCGCAGCTACGGACGTTCCAAGCTGGCCCAGATGCACTTCGGACTCGAACTCGACCGCCGCCTGCGCACCGCCGGCAGCTCGACGACGAGCGTGGTGGTCCATCCCGGCGGCGCCCTCGACTCCCTCACCCCGTCACGACCGCCCGTCCATGTACGACGTGTCGGTGCGCGACTGTGCGCGGCCCCCGCCGCCCTTCTCGTTCAGGGCAAGCACACCGCCGCCTGGCCCGCGGTCCGAGCGGTGCTCGACCCGGCCGTGCGCGGCGGGCAGTTGTGGGGCCCCCGCATGTTCGGGCTGCGCGGCGCCCCCAGGCAAGAAACGGTATGGAGTCACCTCGCCGACACCGCCGTCGCCACCCGACTCTGGGACGCCAGCTGCAACCTGACCGGCCTCGCCCCCGACCCCGACCCGCTGCACGGATAGCCCGCCGAGCCGGACCTCGACCAACCCGCCTGCTCCGATTGCACAACTGGGTCCGACGCCCGACGGAGCATTGCGCCCCGGGACGCGACGGGACAGCGCCCTGAACATGTTCAGTGAACGCGTTCAGTCACGTGCGGCGCAGCGAGAGGCGACGCGCCAGAGGGTGCTTTCCGCAGCTGAGCGGCTGTTCCGCGACCAGGGGTTCGGGGCCACAACGGTCCGGCGGATCGCTGCCGATGCGGCAGTCATGCGACGCCGTGCTGTCGCTACGGCCGCCGGCGTTCATCCAACGATGTCTCGACGGGGTCCGACTGCCGCGTGACTGGTGGTCGATCCTCGTCGTGATCAAGCTGCTGGCAGCGGCCGGGCCAACGAGCGCCGAGCAGTATTCAGCTCCCCGCTCATAGCGGCGATGCCGGTGACCGGCCAGCCGCCTCATCGTCGAGCAGGTCTGCGACCAGTGCAGTGGCCTTGCCGGTACAGGTACCCCTACCAGTACCGGCAAGGCCACTGGCCTCGTTCTTCCGTTTTGCTCCGTCTGGGATACTTGGTTCCATGCCGCGAACCCCACGACACGAACCCACGCGCTCATGGTCCACGCTTCTTGCCGCCTGCATTTTTCCCGTGGGTCTCGACGGCCGTCAGCAAGAGTCCTGGTCCCAGTGGACGAACTGGCGGGTCTTCGTTCTTCTGCTCTTCGGGCCCCTCATGGCGATCGGGGCGTTCACCGCGCGAGGCCCCGGGGTGACCTGGTGGGAGCGGGGCGCCCTCGCCGTGGTCGGCGCCCTCGTCTCGGCGGTCCTGGTACGTGTGGTGATCGCGTACCGGCAACTCAAAGCCTCGGCCCGAACCGCCGTCTCCGCGCCCTCCGAGGACGTTGTTGCACAGCCCGAAGCAGCCGACGCCAGCAGGTGATCGGGCAGCGTCCGGGCCCGTAATGCCGCAAGTCCCCATCAAGCAGTGGCAGTTGGCGAACATGCCCGTACGCCCGCCCCGCACCCCTGAGCAGGGCCGCGCACCGGGCGGGCGCCGGCATGTAGGGCGGCTTGCGTCCTAGATCTGGTGCACTCTGCAGCCACCGGCGCATCCGCCGACGGCACGGAAGGGACGGGGCACAGACCCACACGCCCACGGGCGGGCCCCGCAGACGAAAGGGCACAGATCACCATGACCGAGGTCATCGAACTGCTCGGCAAGACCCTGACCCACACCACCCGACTCCTGAAGAACGTCACACCGGAGCAGTACGGGCAACCCACCCCGTGCGCCGAGTTCGACGTATACGCCCTGGCCAACCACCTGGTGGCAGGCAACCTGTACTACGTCCGCCTGGCACAGGGCGGCGCTCCCGACTTCTCCCTGTTCGCCCAGGACCAGATCGGTGGCCGACAGCCCGGCGACGCCTACGCCCGGGGCGCCGAGGACGCCCTCGACGCCTGGCGGACCGAAGGCGCCGTAGAGCGTCAGATGACGATGCCGGGCGGCGGACAGGGGCCGTTGGTCACGGACCTGCAGCTGCTGGAGGCGACACTCCACGGCTGGGATGTGGCCACCGCGACCGGCCAGGACCGCCGCGGGGACCCGGATGTCGTCCAGGCCGTCCATCAGCGCTGGTACGGCAGGTTCCCCGACGCGCTCCGGTCCCAGACGAGGCTGTTCGGCCCGTCCAGGCCCGTGCCCGAGGGAGCTCCCGCCCTCGACGAGATCGCCGCCTACTTCGGTCGCACCGTCTGAAACGGCACTGCCCGGGCAGCGCCACCAACGAACCGCCCCCCAACTGCCTGACGGGTCACTCCTCCAAGGCTGTCGCCAGGCGGTCGAGGTCGGCGAGGAGCGCCGGCAGGCGCTGGGCCGGGATGGCCTCGACCATGCGGCTTTCGATGGCGTAGACGGCGGCCTGAACCGTGGCCAGGCGCCTGTGCCCCTCCTCCGTGAGATGGGTGGGCAGGGCACGGCCATGGTGGGCGGTGGCCGGGCGGGTGATCAGGCCGGCTTCCTGCAGACCTCGAAGGACGACGCTGCCGGACTGCCTGGTGACGAAGGTCGCGCGGGCGAGTTCGGCGTTGGACATGCCTGGACGCAGAGCCAGGAGCTCCAGGGTGGCGTATTGCGGCACGGTGAGCCCGTGCGCGCGCAGGACCTTGTCCATGGCGCTGCGCAGGGCCGCCTGGGCCCGTTTGATCAGGTATCCCACGTGCTGGGTGACGTCTGCCGCGGGGCGGGACGGCTCGGTGGGCTCACTCTCCATCATGTCAGCATTTTGACATAGGGGTGCACTCACTCCTACTCTCACCCATGTCAAAGTTCTGACATATAGAGGGAGGAGTACCTGTGTCTGTCGCCATCGACGGCCCCGACTTCGTCGCCCTGCAAGTCCGCGATGTGGCAGCGGCCGCGGCCTTCTGCGAGCAGCATCTGGGCTTGCGTCGGGCCGCGGTCTCACCGCCGCACGCGGTCGTGTTCAACACCAAGCCGACCCCGTTCGCCGTCCGCGAGCTCCTCCCCGGCATCGACCTCGCCGACGCCGCACGCCCGGGCCTCGGCGTGGCGCTCTGGTTCCGGACTCCCGACGCCCACCAGCTCCACGACCAACTCGTCGCCGCCGGAATCAAGATCCTCACCCCGATGGCGAACAGCCCCTTCGGGCCGATGTTCTCCTTCGAGGGCCCGGAGGGCTACACGCTCACCGCGCACGGAGGCTGACCGGAGCCAGTCCAACGGCAGAGCGTCAGGTGCCAGGCCGCACGAGAGCCGCCCCGCCCTTCGGGAGGGGCGGCTCTCACCTGCGCCGTCCGTCCCTGGCAGCGACTACCGCACCGGGCGCAGCGGTTCCCGAATGTCGCGCAGGTGCCGATCGAAGAAGGCACCGACGTGGCTTCGCCTGATCTGCGCGGCGCGCCGTCCCGACAGCGGCGCGGAAGGGTCGTTCACCTCGGCAGCACTTCCCAGCAGCATGAAGGACCTGCCCTGGAGCCCGGATACGGGCACAGGCACGTTGAACATCCTGTCCATGTTCACGCCTGCGCGTACCCGGCCGTCGAGAGCCACGGTGTGCGCCGTGCTGTCCCCGCCGATGGAGTGCCCAGCCATGCCGATGCACTTCGTGTCCGCCATCTGCCCTTATTTCCCAGCAGGGTGACGTCCAGTCAACTCGGCGGGAGTTCGAGCCGGGCGGACCGCGCGGCGCCGCTGGATGTCGGCACAGGTGCACTCGCCGCGAAAGCCGTCTCGGACGCAGCGGCCGGTAAGGACAGGGAAAGGGCGAGCAGCGCGGCTGTCGCGATGCGGTGGGGTCTGTTCGTGGAGGAACGGTGCGACGCCACCCACGCCGTTGGCGTGCACGGAACGAGGTCGTTCGCCCACCGACGACGCACCGCGTCGTAGTCGGATTCCACCAACGAAGCGGTGACCAGTGTCGGATGCCACCGCACACGGGCCGGTGTCTGGCTCGGGCGGCCCGGCAGGCGGAGTGTTGCGCCTGCCCTAATCGACCCATCCAGGGGGAACTCATGGACACCGATGTACTCGTCGTCGGCGCGGGCCCGACCGGCATGACACTGGCCAACGAACTGCGGGTGGCGGGGGTGGCGACCGTGCTGGTCGACAAGCTCCCGCGGCGCAGCGAGTTGTCCAGGGCCGGCGGTGTGCAGTCCCGCACGCAGGAGGCGTTCGATCAGCGCGGCCTGCTGGAACCGTTGTTGGCCACCGGAGACCACCCGGTCGGCTCCGCTCACTTCGCCGGGATCCCGCTGCCGCTCACCCGTGGCCGGCACCGCCTGCCATGGCGGTCCATACCGCAGGTGGTGATCGAGGGATTCCTCGAACAGCATCTTGCCGCACACGACATCCACGTCCGGCGCGACCACGAGCTGGTCGACCTCGCCCAGGACGAGAACGGCGTCACCGCGACCTTCGCCAACGGCGCACGCGTCCACGGCCGTTACCTCGTGGCCGCCGATGGCGCCCACAGCACGGTGCGGTCGCTGCTGCGGGCCGAGTTTCCCGGCCAAGCAGGCACGGTGACCGCGGTCGCCGCCGACGTGCGGCTGAGGTGCGACGACCAGGCGATGACGCACAGCTGGAACGCGGAAGGACACTGGGCGCACATGTTCCCGCTGGGCACCGACCCGCAGGGCAGGCCACTGCGCCGACTCGCCATGGGCGGGCCGGGCCGGTCACTGCCCAGGGACGTCCCGGTCACCGAGGACGAGATCCGCAACGGCCTGCGCGACATCTTCGGATCCCGGGTGGAACTGCTCGAACTCCGCTACGCCCGCCGCATCACCAACGCCGCCAGGCAGGTCGCACAGTACCGGCACGGGAGGGTGTTCCTGACTGGCGACGCCGCGCACGTCCATCTTCCGCTCGGCGCGCAGGGAATGAACACCGGGATCCAGGACGCGCTGAACCTCGGGTGGAAACTCGGTGCCGCCGTGCACGGTTGGGCCCCGGATGAGCTGCTGGACACGTATCACGGGGAGCGGCACCCGGTCGGGGCCGCCGTGCTGCGCAACGTCCAGGCACAGAGCCTGCTGATGGACTGGGAGGGCACCCGCGACCCGAGCGTGGCCGCCGCCAGGGAACTGTTCGCGACCATGGCGCAACTGCGCGACGTTCAGTGCCAACTCGACGACATGCTGTCCGGGATGGGCATCCGCTACCCCATGCCTGGCACCGAGGACCAATCGCTCGTCGGCCTTCCCTCGCCGGATCTGCGCCTCGGGCCGGTCCGGTTGCACGAGCTGTTGCGGTCCGGGCGCGGCATCCTTCTCGACCCGGCCGACAGGTTCGCCAAGGTCGCCCACCTCTGGTCAGACCGGGTGGACCGCACGGGTCAGGGCACCGACGGCCGGCCGATGCTCATCCGGCCGGACGGCTATGTGTGCTGGGCCGGCGGTCCGGACGGCCCGGAACCGGCGCTCGGACACTGGTTCGGCGAGCCCCGCTGAGCGATCCTCCCCGGTGGAACTTCCGTCCGGGCATACGAGAGCGACCCGCCATCGGCGCGCCGCAACGGGATCGACACCGCGCCGGACGGGAGCAAGGGACAGGCAATGACTGCGCGTGGCAACACCAACAGTCAATGACTGCGAGGGGGGCAACACCAGCACGCGATGGGCGTCCGGCAATCCACCCGCCTCAACCGCTCGGCCGACCGACCACTCAGATCAGCGGAGTGACCTGCTCCTCGATGCCGAGCAGGGACCGGCCGTAGATCTCGTTCGCGATGGCGGGATTGATCATCGCGTGCCGGCTGCCGGTCCCCAGATCCCGCCAGATGCGCTGCAACGGGCTGCCGTCGGCGAAGCTCCTGGCTCCCTGCACGTTCAGCAGGATCTCCAGCGCCTCCCGTGAGCGGCGGGCGACGGTGGCGATGTCCATCCGGACCCGGGTCCGGTCGGGCACGGGCATGCACCGGCCGCTCGCCGCCCAGCTGTCGACGTCGTCCGCCGCCCGCATCAGGTGCAGGGCGGCGGTATCGACCAGTTGCGCGGCCTCGGCGAGCTGTGTCTGGGCCGCGGGGGCCTCACGGGCTTCGTCGTAGAAGGTGTGCGAGATGCCGCGCCCCTTGGCGAGCGAGGCCAGCACCAGCTCCAGTCCGCCGCGGGCGAGACCCAGCAGCGGGCCGGCGAGGGAGAGGGAGAGCGCGGGGATGAACGCCGTGCGGTACAGCGCCTCGTCCGTGAACTCGGTGGGATACTCGCCCTGCTTCGCCTTGGTCACCGACAGGATGCGGTGCGCGGGGACGAAGACGCCGTCGGCGACCAGAGTATCGCTTCCGGTTCCACACATCCCGGCCACGTGCCAGGTGTCCTCGATGGTCAGCTGTTCCATCGGGACCAGCGCCAGCCCTTGGTCCACCTGCTCCCCGGACGCGCCGCTGACCTGCATACCGAGCAGCGCCCATCCGGCG
The DNA here is from genome assembly GCF_029011865.1 of Streptomyces yunnanensis. Classification (NCBI taxonomy): domain Bacteria; kingdom Bacillati; phylum Actinomycetota; class Actinomycetes; order Kitasatosporales; family Streptomycetaceae; genus Streptomyces; species Streptomyces yunnanensis. The sequence goes on along the minus strand of NZ_CP095749.1, from coordinate 9,040,322 downwards.
TGCTGGCACCCGGAGGCGAAGCCCCATCGTCCGGAGACGACCTGTCCCCCGTCGGCCGCCCGGCTCGTGCCTTGGGGAGGAAGGGCGGAACAGACACGGGCACGAGGGTTGGCCTCGTACACCTCACGCTGGGTGCGTTCGGGATAGAGCCCGACGGCCCAGCCGGAGATGTTGATCAAACTGGTGACCCATGCGGTGGATCCGCAACCGCGGCCAAGCTCCGAGGTCACCTCAAGCAGGGTGCGGATGCTCTCCTGGCGGCCACCGAACCTCTCGGGCGTCGTGATGCCGAACAGCCCGGCCTCGTCGAGCGCCGCGATGTTCTCCTCCGCGACCTGCCGATCCTGCTCGGTGCGGGCGGCATTGCGCCGCAGCAACTCGACCAGCCCTGCGGCCCGTTCGGGGAGATCGGCACGCTCTTCGCCCGTTGCCGGCCCCGTGCGGGCCGTCAGCCCGACGGCCCGGTTCATCGCGCTTGTCGCCATGGCTCCTCCTCCACGCTCGGGTACCCACCTCGCACAGGGAGCACCCTGACTCGCCCATGAAAGCATCACCGACCGCCCGGCAGCGGCAGAAGCACGTCGTCCGCGGCCCTCCTTCACCCGCCACGCGGCGGGTTCCGGCCAACCTGACAACGAGCCGGGGCGGTAGCCGTCGCCACAGCCATCACCGCGGCCGCATCCGTGGCCGTGGCCGTAGCCATGGCAGCTACCGCCGGATAGGCAGCGTCACCTGAGACGGTTGAAGATGCCCTGGCCGGTCGCGTCGAGGGCATCGTCGCCGCGCCAACGGACACACCTCAGGGCCTGTGTGATCCATTCGGGCGTTGCATCGGTGTACTGGCGCTGTCGGGAGCCGTGGCCACGCGGACAGCCGAGCAGCACGGTCAGTACGTTGTCCATCGTGTCGCCCTGCTCGTCGAGGTCGGACGCGAGCCCCCTCGACGGTGAACAGGCCCTCGCGAGTCATCCGCTCCACTGCAGGCCGGTGGTCAGACGAAGCTCAGACGGAACTCAGACGGAACTCAGACGGGTCCAGGCAGACTTCAGACGAAGCAGAGTTCAGACGAAGTAGAGGCGTTCGAGTTCATCACTGTCGGCCAACCTGGTGTAAAGGGTGCCGCCGTCTTGGGCGACCCTCTCCAAGTAGGCGTAGATCTGCAAGGCCCGGTTGATCGTGTCGGTCTTGGTGTCGCCCGTGAGCTTGACGGCCTGATCCAATGCGGCGGCCGCCTTCGGGGCGAGGTTGACGGTGATACGAGTCGGGCCGGCGCTCTGCCATTCCTGAGCGGCGGTCCCCTTGCGCGAGGTGGACATCTAACGACTTCCCCTTCGTCCGAAGCATCCGCGGGGCTGACCCGGCCAGAACCCTATGTATCCACGATGCCCGATCGTACATACGGTGTCAAGCAATCGTATGGACGGTACGCGCATCCCGCATGCACAGGACGCGCCTTGCGTATGAACCTTGCCCGCATCCGTCACCACGGCGTCGAAACTGAGTAACAGTCACGTAAGGGCAGGGAAAGTCAAGTTGATCCACATCACACAGAGTCGCTAGCGTCGAGGTGTGAGCGGTTTAGGAGATGGAGGACGGCTGAGGGGAGAAGGACGAGAGATGGCCACCAAGGACCTCGACCTCAGCTTGGAAGAACCCAGCAACCGCGCGGACGCGGCTGTGCTCAAGGAAAGCACCGGACTGACCTTCAAGTGGGAACTCGGCCCCGCCAAAATGGAGGTCGCCACCGACGAGACCCAGGCGATGTCGCCTTCCGCGATCGCCATCGCCATGCTGCTGCTGTCCGCCGGAAGCAGCATCCCGGCCGTGGTCCTCGCCCTGACCAACCAAATCCTGCACGCCCCGGCCGTACTGATGGCCGCCGGCGCCATCACCCTGTTCCTGGTGGTCTTCGCCACCGGCACACTGCTGATGCTGCACGGCGGGGCAATCGGAAAGTCCCTACAAGCGCCCGCTCCCAGGAATCATCCGACCACCAGCAGCGGACGCCCGCGCTACCGCCGGCCCCGATCGCGCCGCTGAATTGCCGGGCGTCGGCTGAGGCGCGATGGGCGAAAGCCGCACGGACATCTGCGCGGCTGTCCGCAGGTGCCTCTGCACGACTGTCCGCACGGACCTCCGGACGGTCGGTGACGAACGAGACCGGCAGGGCCTTCGGCATCCTGATCGAACGTCGGACGATCAGGATGCCGCCGCCGCCCGTCGTGCGTCGCGCGTCGCCGTCATCGTCGTCGTCGGCGACCCGTCCACGACGTGGTCTAGCAGAAGCCGTTGAGGCCCCACCACTCACCGTTGGTCCGCTCGCCGCGCGACAGCAGGCCGTTGCCCAGTCCGCGGTAGGTGACCAGCCAGCCGGGGTTGCCGGGGTAGCCGTCGAGCACGTACTTCTCGTTGGTCACGGTGACGAGGTCGGGACGTCCGTCGCCGGAAGAGTCGCCGTTGGCGATGAGGTTCGCCATGGCGTTCCAGCCGCCCGAGCCGACCAGGACGCGCCCGCCGAGGGCGGCGGAGCGGCCCGGGTAGAGCCACAGCTTGCCGGTGGACGCCTCGCGGGCGTAGAGGTCGGGGCGGCCGTCGCCGTTCATGTCTCCGACGCCGACGAGCGCGTTCATGGCGTTCCATCCACCGGTGCCGATCAGCTTGCGCGAGCCGAGCGCGCCGGTGGAGGTGCCGGGATACAGCCAGAGCTTTCCGGTGGACCTCTCGACGGCGATCAGGTCGGCTCGTCCGTCGCCGGTCAGGTCGCCGAAGGCGGTGATGTTGCTCATGCCGTTCCAGCCACCCGTGCCGATCAGCTTGCGGGTGCCGACGGAGCCGTTGCCCGTGCCGGGGTAGAGCCACAGTGTGCCGGTGGCCGCCTCACGGGCGATGAGGTCCTCGCGGCCGTCGCCGCTGAAGTCGCCGTGCCGCGTCAGGGCGTTCATGCCGTTCCAGCCGCCGGTGCCGATGAGCCGGCCGGTGCCGTCACCCGAACTGAACCAGAGCCGCCCTGCCGTGTCGCGCACGACCACGTCGGCCTTGCGGTCACCGTTCATGTCGCCAAAACCCCATGCCTTGGGGGAGGTCTCGGAGAACCAGACCGGGTACGCGGGCTGGCTGCATTCGCGCTCGGTAGGGACGAACTTGATCGAGCTGGTCGTCGCGGTCGGATACGAGCTGTACGTGCCGGCGCCGGCGGGACGGTCGGGGAAGTAGCCGCCCGACGCCGCGTAGTTCTTGTCCTCGTAGACGCAGGCGATCGACGACGTGCGGTTGGCGTACGAGCGGATCCTGTTGTCCCAGGCACCCAGGTCCGCGACGCTCTTGTTGGTCTTGTACATCTGCCCGGTCGCGCTCTCGCCGGACCAGCCGCAGAAGTAGCCCGCCGGGCAGGCGTACGCGTCCGCGGCTGCCGAAGCGGCGTTCACGGTCGTCAGGCCGGTGCTGGCGAGCACGAGCCCGGCAAGCGTCGCCGCGCTCCGTCTGAGACGTTTCCTCATGGTGCTGTTCCCCTTCGATCGATCTGCGCCGGCACCCTACCCGCAGGTACCGACAGGGACCGTCGAGCTCTCCCCCCTTGCCCCACCGCCCCGTCCCGACCGTCCCCACCGTCCCCTCCCAACCGGCCGCACCCGCCCGCAGACGGCTACCACCCGGCCCCGCGCAAGCCGACCTCAACATCCTTGACCTCAATTGCACTTGAGCTTCTAGGGTCGACCGCATGATCTTCACCGAGAGGGAACACGACTACCTCACCACCCAGCCGCTGGCCCGTCTGGCCACCACCGGTCCCGACGGATGTCCGCAGCTCCGTCCAGTGGGGTTCCGGCTCAACGACGACGGCACCATCGACATCGGCGGGCCGGCCATGGCCCGTAGCCGGAAGTACCGCAACGCGCAGGCCCGTCCCGGTGTCTCGGTACTCGTGGACGACCTGGCCCCGGCGGACGACCCGATCGCGGGCGGTTGGGGGCGCGGCGTCGAGATCAGGGGCCGGGCCGAAGTGCTGACCGTCGACGTGCCCCCCGTGGCACCTGATCACTTCAGCAACGACATCATCCGCATCCACCCCCAGCGGATCCTCACCTGGAACCTGGAGGCACGCGGGAGCACCGCCCGCGACGTCGGATGATGCAGGCCAGCGCCTCCGCGTTCGTCGAACCGGCCCCGGGGGCGGTTCGACGAACGACAGGGGCGCGGCCGGGCCGGATGTCAGTGCCGGCCCGCAGAATGAGAGACATGATCCAGACGATCCCGCTCGCCTTGCCGGACTCGCTGGTGGACCTCCACCGCATCGACCTGAGCGCGCTCTACTCCACCGGCTGGGGCGTCCGCGCCCACGACCTCGCGGGCGCAGCGAACGGGGATGTCTACGCGCTGTTCGGAGTGAACCGGTACCGCTCCTACGGCACGGCCGGCGACAGATCCGACCCGGCCCACGCCAACTTCCGGTACCGGGTCATCAACCGGTACTCCCCGGACGGCGAGGTGCTGGCGAGCGCCGTGTGGGACCCCGCCCCCGTCGACGGCGCCGCTTCGGCGGTGGCCGAGGGAGGCGACATGACCTTGTGCGTACTGCCGGACGGCGTCCTCGCCGTCAGCGCCTGTCCGGACAACACCACCCTGATCGCACCGGACTTGAGCCGGGTCATAGCCACCTACAGATCACACGACCAACGGCCCTTCAAGGAGTACGAGCCCGGCGATGCCTATGCCTCGTCCCTCGGCGTCACACCGTCGGGACGCCTGCTGTGCAGCGTGTCCGAGTACGGCGTATGGAGGTACGGCAGCCCGCTCACGAACATCGTCGGCGTGGCCGACGGCGCCCTGACCGCCGCATCGAGGCCGCAGATCACGGCGATCGCCTCACTGGATCCCGAGCCGGCGCGTCACAGCGAGGTCGACCTGCGCCCACATGTTGCCTACCAGGGCACGCCGATCGGCCTGGCGAACCGACCTCGACCGGCCTTGACCGAGCTGGTAGCGGGCGAGGACCGCCTCTCCGGTTGGGACGACTCGCGCCTCGGACGGCCCGCGGTGATGGCGGACGACCTGTTCGTCGTCCCGTTCTTCGCCAAGACCTTCCGCGGCGGCAGTCGGGGCCGGCCGTTCACGTTCGCCCTCGTCACCGACCGAGGCGAGATGACCGGGCGCCTCCACGGCCTGCACGAGTGGCGGGACTCCCCCTTCACCGGCTTCTGTTTCAACGTCACCGCCGACGCGCGCCGGGGCCACGCCTTTCACCTCAACCGCTACGGCCTCTACGCCTGGAACAGAGCAGGGATGCTGCGGGCCAGACTGGACACCGAGAGCAAGACCTTCAAGCCCCTGACCCACTTCACTCTCCACTCCTGCTCGCCCACGGGCGAACTACTGCTCATCCACAACAAACAGCATCTGATCCTGCGCATATCTGTCCCAGCCGATCTGACCGACCTCGCCGCCACCGTCGAAGCGGCACTGCGCACCTACGCCCGCCAGCGCACCGCCTTGAAGAAGCAAGAGACCCCGGTCAACTGGCACTGGACCCGGACTGCGGTTCTCCATCACCTGTGACCTCTGGCGCGCGATCCGGTGGCCGGACCGGCGGCGGTCACCCGTCCACCGTCCGATGGCCACCGCGAGCAGCAACACCGGCAACGGCCCCTGTGCCATCCGCATGACGAGGGCGCCTGGAGTTCGAGGACACCTGCGTGCCCCTATCTCCGAGATGTCCGGGCCGAAGATCGCCGCTACATCGCCCACGCAGAAGAGACTCCGAGCACGCCAACCGCCTGATCGCCTGGCCACCTGGCCGACCACCCGCCCGACCTGCCGACCCAGGGGCCGCCCGGGTGAGCCGCGTCTCACCCGGGCGGTGGCGCTTGTCTATGCAACGAGTTGCATAGCAAGATCGGGGCATGGCGCTCGACCACGCGATCCTTGTCTCCCTGCTGGAGAAGCCGGGCTCCGGCTATGAGCTGTCCCGGCGCTTCGAGCGGTCCATCGGCTACTTCTGGACCGCCACCCACCAGCAGATCTACCGCGTGCTCAAGCGGATGGAACACGACGGCTGGATCGACGTCCGCGACGTGCCGCAGCAGGGCCGGCCGGACAAGAAGGAGTACTCCGTCGCCGCACCGGGCCGCGCCGCCCTCTCCGAGTGGCTCCACGAACCGGTGGAACCCGAGAGCGTCCGGCACGACCTCGCCGTCAAGATCCGCGGCGCGGCCTTCGACGACCCGACCGCCCTGATCCGCGAGGTGGAGCGGCACCGCCAGGCACACGCCGACCGGCTCGCCCACTACCTCGCGGGGGAACAGCGCGACTTCACCGACCCCGGGGCCGACGCCCCGCTCGACGCCGGGCAGGAGCTCCAGCACGTCGTGCTGCGCGGCGGCATCGCCTACGAGCGGATGACGATCGCCTGGCTCGATGACGTCCTCGCCACCCTGAATCGGCTCCACCCCGCGCCCTGACCAGCGCGCGGAGCCACGGCCCCGTACCCCTCCCGAAACCACCGAGCCCGGAAAGGCGACCCTCATGGCCGATTCCCTGCTGTTCAACCCCCGCACCTACGACCCCGCGCACTTCGACGCCGAGACCCGCCGGCTGCTGCGCGCCACCGTCGACTGGTTCGAGGAGCGCGGCAAGCGCAAGCTCATCGAGGACTACCGCTCCCGTGCCTGGCTGGCGGAGTTCCTCGCGTTCGCCGCGAAGGAAGGGCTCTTCGCGACCTTCCTCACCCCTGCCTCCGCCGCCGACGGGCAGCCGGACAAGCGCTGGGACACCGCCCGGATCGCCGCCCTCAACGAGATCTTCGGCTTCTACGGGCTCGACTACTGGTACGCCTGGCAGGTCACGATCCTCGGACTGGGCCCGGTCTGGCAGAGCGACAACGCCACCGCCCGCGCCCGCGCCGCCGAACTCCTCGACCAGGGCGAGGTGTTCGCCTTCGGCCTCTCGGAGAAGGCGCACGGTGCCGACATCTACTCCACCGACATGCTGTTGGAGCCCGACGGTGACGGCGGCTTCCGGGCCAGCGGCTCCAAGTACTACATCGGCAACGGCAACGCGGCCGGGCTGGTGTCCGTCTTCGGCCGCCGCACCGACGTCGAGGGCCCGGACGGGTACGTCTTCTTCGCCGCCGACAGCCGCCACCCGGCGTACCACCTCGTGAAGAACGTCGTCGACTCCTCGAAGTACGTCAGCGAGTTCCGACTCGACAACTACCCGGTCGGCCCGGACGACGTCCTGCACACCGGCCGCGCCGCCTTCGACGCCGCCCTCAACACCGTCAACGTCGGCAAGTTCAACCTCTGCACCGGCGCCATCGGCATCTGCGAACACGCCATGTACGAGGCGGTCACCCACGCGCAGAACCGCATACTCTACGGCCGCCCGGTCACCGCTTTCCCGCACGTGCGCCGCGAGCTGACCGACGCCTACGTCCGCCTCGTCGGGATGAAGCTGTTCAGCGACCGCGCGGTCGACTACTTCCGGTCCGCCGGCCCCGAGGACCGCCGCTACCTGCTCTTCAACCCCATGACGAAGATGAAGGTGACCACCGAGGGCGAGAAGGTCATCGACCTGATGTGGGACGTGATCGCCGCCAAGGGCTTCGAGAAGGACACCTACTTCGCCCAGGCAGCGACCGAGATCCGGGGCCTGCCGAAGCTGGAGGGCACGGTCCACGTCAACCTCGCCCTGATCCTGAAGTTCATGGGCAACCATCTGCTGAACCCCGCCGAGTACGAGCCGGTGCCGACTCGCCTCGACGCGGCCGACGACGACTTCCTCTTCCGGCAGGGGCCCGCCCGCGGCCTGGGCGCCATCCGCTTCCACGACTGGCGGACCGCCTACGACCGCTACGCCGAGCTGCCCAACGTCGCCCGCTTCCGCGAACAGGCCGACGCGCTCTGCGAGTTCGTCGCCACCGCCGCGCCCGACGAGGAGCAGAGCCGCGACCTCGACCTCCTCCTCGCCGTCGGCCAGCTCTTCGCCCTGGTTGTGCACGGCCAGCTGATCCTGGAGCAGGCGCACCTGACCGGCCTGGAAACCGACGTTCTGGACGAGTTGTTCGCCGTCCTCGTCCGCGACTTCTCCGCGCACGCCGTCGAACTGCACGGCAAGGACTCCGCCACCGAGGCCCAGCAGCGCTGGGCACTGGGCGCGGTCCGCCGCCCGGTCACCGACGGGGCCCGCTCCGCCCGTGTCTGGCAGCGCGTCGAGGCGCTGGCCGGGGCCTACGAGATGGCGCCGTAACACCCTTGCGAGCTGCTCGGCGGCCCGGGACCGGTGTGCGGCCCGGGCCGCCGAGGCCGCTTGCTGTCACCTGCATTTGCCTGGATCCGCCAGGATTCGACTGCCCGGAAGGCACAGAGCTGTCTGGGCGCAGAGCTGTCTGCAGGAAGGCCGTCGAGGGTTTCCGACGCCAGACATGCCACCGGTCGGGAAGCGCTCGGCGGAGGCGCCCATGGCGGAGTCAGTGGGTGGGCGAACTGTTGGTGACGGGTGCCTGCTCGTGCTGCGACTCCCGTTGCCGCCAGGCTCCGGGGGGTTCGCCGTGGTGGCGGCGGAAGGCAGCCGCGAATGCGTAGGGGGAGCCGTAGCCGACGCTGCGGGCGATGCTTGCCAGGCCGAGTTCGCCGGTGCGCAGGTGGTCGCGGGCGAGGGCCATGCGCCAGTCGGTCAGGTATTGCATGGGGGTCTGGCCGAGCACGTCGCGGAAGGCCCGTGCGAACGCCGCCCGGGACAGGCCGCTGAGCGCGGCGAGTTCGGTGACCGACCAGGCCCGGCCGGCGTCCTCGTGCATGGCCTGCAGCGCGGCGCTCAGACGGGGGTCGGCCGAGGCCCGGTACCAGCGGGGTGCGGTGGGGCTGCGGCGGAAGTCGCTGCGGAGGGCGAGCACCAGGAGGACGTCCAGGAGGCGGTCCAGGACGGTGGACTGGCCTGGTTCGGGGTTGGCCAACTCGTGTGACAGCAGGGCGATGACGTCCCGCAGCGGGTCGCCGACCGCCGCCGACAGGGTCAGGACCTGTGGCAGCGCCTCCACCAATCCACTGCCGATGTCGCCCGAGAACCGGTAGGCGCCGCAGAGGAACACCGTCGCCCGGGGGCTCTCGGACTCCTCGTCGTGGGCGTGCCGGGACCGGAACTCCTCGGGTTCGAGGCAGTCGGCGCCGGGCTCGTGCCCGATGTGGTGATCCGGTCCGCCACGCACCAGCGTCACCTCTCCCGGCACGAGCTCCACGGCGCGGGCGGGGTCGCCCAACCACAGCCATCCACGGCCCCGGACCACCGTGTGCACGGCCAGTTGGATCGAACCGGCCAGTCTCAGCCCCCACGGCGGCTCGGCCACCGTCCGGGCGAAGACCGCTCCGCCGGCGCGTGCCCGCGCGAGGTGCTCCTGCAGTACGTCCACCCAGTCAGTATCAGCCAGGCGATCACACCGGACAACGGTCGGAGCGTTTGGCGTAAAAGAACGAGCGATATGCGCATTGATCCGCTCCGTCATATCTCCCACGATGAATCCATGACTGGATCACCGCAGACCACACTCGTTCTCGGCGGCACCGGCCGCACCGGTTCGCTCCTGGCCAGGACACTCGCCGAGCGGGGGCTGGGAGTCCGCACCGCGGCACGCCACGGCGCCGGCGTGCGCTTCGACTGGGACGACCCGGCCACCCACCCCGACGCCCTGAACGGGGTCGACCGCCTCTACCTCGTCACTCCTGTCCTGCGCGTCGCCTACGCCGACCAGGTGGCCGCCTTCCTCGACCTCGCCGAAGCCGCCGGAGTACGTCACGTCACCTACCTGAGCACCTACGGCGCCGACCAGGCTCCACCGGAGGTCGACATCAAAGCCGTCGAGGCCGACCTCACCGGCCGCACCGCGCTCACCCACTGCCTGGTGCGCCCCGCCTGGGTGATGCAGAACTTCACCGACACACACCTGCCGATCGTCGACGGGGCGATCACCGTCCCCACCGGCGGCGGCACGGAAACCTTCGTCGACGCGGCCGACATCGCCGCCGTCGCGGCCGAGACGCTGCTCGCCCCCGAAGCGCACGCCGGAGCACGGTACGCGCCCACCGGCCCGCAGGCCCTCACCGTCGGCCAGGTCGCCGACACCATCGCCGCCGTGACCGGCCGGCCCGTCACGCACCACGACCCCGACTCCGACACATGGATCGCCGGCGCGCTCGCCGCCGGCCTCATCCCCGCCGACTACGCGGTGATGCTCCGCTGGCTGACCGGTGCCCTCGCCGCAGGCAACGGCTCCACACCCAACGACGACGTCGAGAAGGTCACCGGTCAACCCCCCACCGCCTTCCGCGACTTCGCCCGGCGCAACGCCCGCGCCTGGACCTCTCAGGCGGCCCGATGACCCGGCCCGTCGACACCACGGACACCATGGACAGCATCGAGGACTTCGTCGAGGGCTCCATCGAGGACTTCGCGGCGCTGGAGCCGTTCTTCCGGATCGTCCAGAAGGGCCTGGCGGGCCTGGTCGACGGCGAGCACTTCTTCGACTGCCTGGCCGAGGACGTCGTCGTCGAGTACGTGGTCACCGTGCCCGGCTATCCGCGCCGGGTCGAGGGACGCGGGGCGGTTGCCGACCTGTACCGCGGTTACGGCGACGTGATGGTCCTGCACAGCGCGGACGCACTGGCCGTCCACCACGCCCCCGAGACCTCCGTGGTGGTGCTGGAGTACGCGGTGCACGGGCGGGCAGTGCACACCGGGCGCGCCTACGACAACCACTTCGTCTCGGTGATCACCGTGGCGGACCGCAAGGTGACGCACTGGCGGGACTACCTGGACCCCGTCGCCGTCTTCCAGGCCATCGGGTGGCCGGCAGAGCACGGCTGGTGGCCAGTGGTGGGTCCGGAGCCGGCGGCATCTGGTGACGTGGGATGCCGGCAGCCGACGCAGCCGTCCCTGGGCGGAGGGGCACATGAGAAACACAGCAGTGGTCACGCGCGGCACGACCGGGACCGGTTGGTGACCGCCGCCGACCTCGTCCCGCTGGTGTGCGGCATCGCTCATGCCGTGAACGTCCACGGCGGGACGTCCGCCGACCGGATCGCCACCGCACGTCGCTGCCTGGCCGCTCTGCTCGGCGGCCTGCGAGCCGCGCCACCGCACCCGTGAGGTGTACCGCCCGTCCGACGGGTCAGGCAGGCCCGGCGATGGACTGGTTACCGGTGTCTTACGGGGGGGCTGTACCGGTATCCCCGGCGAGGCGGGGGCGTGTTTGCTGGGAAACGACGGGGTTGCCGATCGCAGCCGCCCGTCCGTTCCCTTCAGGAGGTCTTGATGTCTGGTGTGTCCCGCCGTGCTGTCGTGCCCGTTCTTCTGGTGCTGGTGGTCGCCGCCGGCATCGGGCTGTATCTCTTCCAACCCTGGAAGGCGTTCACCGACACCAGCGTGAACGAGGCCCTGCCGACCGCTTCCCGGTCCGCGGCCGGGCCGGCGATGAAGGACGCGGGTCCCCGGGACCTCGCGCAGGGCGGCTTCGTCAGCCATGAGCACCGCACCAGCGGCACGGCCCGCACCGTCCGACTCGCGGGCGGTGGGCAGGTGTTGCGGTTGGAGGACCTCATGACGAGCGAAGGACCCGATGTACGGGTCTACCTTTCCCCCAAGGACGCCGACGCGGTGAAGGCCGGGCTCGGGGACGGCGCGGTCCAACTCGGCAAGCTCAAAGGCAACTTGGGCAACCAGAACTACGCCGTCCCCGCCGGGACGGACCTGTCGAAGTTCCGCAGCGCGGTGATCTGGTGCGAGCGGTTCTCCGTCTCCTTCGGCGCCGCCGACCTCGCCCCGGTCAGGGGCTGACCTGCTTGGCCCCGCCCTGGTTGCGGTCCCGCCCACCCGGTCCGCACGTCGGGCACGCCCCGCTCGTCGCCGAGGTCATCACCGGTCGCGCCGATGTGCGAGGCGGCGACCGCGCCTCGTCTGGCCTCTCGTCTGGTCTCGCCTCGCCGGATGAGGAGAGCAACAGACCGGCCGCGGCGCTGATCAGCGCCGACAAATGGGAAGACACCCTGGTAAAGAATGCGGGCAGCACACGGGCTCCTCCGCAAGGGGCTCGGCGCTCCTTCGCCCTGAGGCCCTCCGCCGCCTCCGGGCTCCGCAGCCATCGGCGGCACACGGCCGGAATCAGGGGGTCACCCTCGCATGACGACACACCCGAGCAGCTTGGCCGCGTTCCTGCGTTCACGCCGGGAGCGGCTCAAGCCCGAGCAGGTGGGCCTGGCCTCCCATGGCCGACGGCGCACTCCGGGGCTGCGCCGCGCGGAACTCGCCACGCTCGCCGGGTTGAGCGTCGAGTATCTGGAACGCCTTGAGCAGGGCCGGGACACCAACCCTTCCGGCGCGGTGCTCACCGCGCTCGCCGACGCGCTGCGCCTGTCCCGGGACGAGAAGCAGCACCTCGCGCTGCTGGCCATGAGACAGCACAGCGCCACGCTCCTTCCCGCTCCCCCGCGGGTCGGCGACGATCCACGCCCCGGCATGCGCGACCTCCTGGACCGCCTGGACCCCACGCCCGCCTGCCTGCTCGGGCCGGTCTACGACGTCGTGGCATGGAACGCGGCATGGGAAACGGCGGCGACACCACTGGGCGTGCTGGACACCGATCCGCCCAATCTCGTCCGCTACCACTTCCTGCATCCCCTGGCGCACCGGACGTTCGACGACGCGTCCTGGGCATCGACGGCGGACGAGGCGGTCGGCTGGCTGCGGGCCGCCGAGCCGGACTGGGGATCGGACGGCGCGTTCCGGGCCCTGATCGAGGACGTGCAGGCAGTTCCGGAGTTCGCCGCGCGCTGGGCGACCCATGTGGTCGCCTCCAGACAACCGGCCAGCAAACGCATCTGGCATCCGGGGGTCGGGCACCTGAACCTCCGACTGGAGGTCCTCTTCGCCGGAGAGGCGAACCACTGGCTTCAGCTCTGGCTGCCCAGCGACGATGAGGCCGCCACGGCCTTAGGCTCCCTCTTGCACACCAGGCCGAGCCCCGCGCCGCACGCCCGCCTCGCGCCCACTACCCGGGGCGTCGAGGCATAGGCCGCCGGTCGACCGGACGTGCCTGCCCCACAGGCCGTGCACCGCAACGTCTCCCTCCCCACCACGGGTATCCCCACGGCGTTCCCGCCCGGGGCCTGGGCATGACATGGCCCGAGATGACGACCGTAGTTCAGGCGAACGGAGGCATCTCATCGCCGTGATTGCTGGGCAAGATCCGGAGGTTCCGGCGCGCCGTCGCCGGAACCGGCACGACGGTCACCCGCGAATGTGGCGACCGCCACCGCGAGACCGCCCGAGGAGCACCACATGCGCCACCCCGAAGCCCTCACCGTCACACGCCTGGACGGCCCGGCCGCCGAGCGGGCCGAGGCCGACTTCACCCTCGTGTACGCCGACGCGTTCGCCGAGCCGCCCTACTGCGAGACCGAACGCGACGTCGCAGCCACCTTCCAGCGCTTCCACTCCCACACAAGGAGACGCACCTTCCGGGCTGCCCTTGCCCGCACGCCGGACGGCACCCCCATCGGCATGGCGTACGGCTCCGTCCTGGGACCGCAGACCGGCTGGTGGGACGCGCCCGACCCGCTCGCATCGGACGACATCCGCCGCGCGGCCGGCCAGCACACCTTCGGGCTGATGGAGCTGGCCGTACGCCTGCCGTGGCGCGGGCTCGGCATCGCGCGCCGCCTGCACGAAACGCTCCTTGACGGGGTCGAGGCCGGGCGCGTGCGGCTCCACGTCCATCCGGCGAGCGAGGCGGCGCAGGCGGCCTACCGATCGTGGGGCTACCGCAAGGTCGGTGATGCTCGTCCGTGGACCGGTGCCGACCTCCACGACGTCATGGTTCTCAACTTGCCCCATCCTCCGGCCTAGGCCCGTCGCCAGGTTCGAGGGTGTACGTGTGGGGTGCGGCCAGGCCGTGCGCGTCGGCGGCGTGGACGCGGTCGCCGTCGCGGCGGGTCGGGTGGAGCAGCAGTTGCAGGGGCGCCGGCCGCAGTCCGACGGAGATCCGCAGGTCGAGGGCGAGCTCTTCGTCCGATCTGTCGTATCGCCAGCTGCCGGTGATGCGTCCGGTGTGGTCCCCGGCGGTGCCGAGGCCGGTCGTGCGCCCGTCGGGGGCGAGCACGAGGTCGAGTTCAAGCAGTGTGTCGCCGTCGGTGATCCGCCACCGCCCGGGCGTGATCACGATCCCGGCGGGCCTCCGGGGAGCGGGCACGGGGGCCGTCCCGTAGACCGCGCGGAGCAGGTCCTCGAACTGTGCCTCATCGTGCGGCGCGTACTGGATGGTGCGTTTGCCGAAGGACGCGGCGGTCTCCAGGTGGGCCACCACCAGCGGGTCTCCGGCGGCGGCCCAGCTCCACACCGCGACGACCGCGTCGCACGCGCCGAGGTCCTGCAGCACCGGCTCCTGCAGGATGCCGTCGGTCAGGACGCGCTCGGCGTCCACACCGATGCGCACCCCGCGCCGGCGCAGCCTGCAGTCGAGCACCGTCAGCGTGGCGAGGTCCCCTTCGGCGGCGGTGAGGAAGACGGCCGGTGCGGCGGACCCGGATTCCCCGCTCCTGTGTGTCATGTCCTGCACGTCACTCCTCGTGCTTTCGCTGCTCTCCCCGGGCCGCTCCCCTTGGAGCCTCCCCGGGGCTTGCCGTGCTGGGGCTTGCCGTGACGAGCCGTCCCGTCCTGCCCCTGTGAGGGAGTATCCCCGCGACGCCCACCACGGCACTGCTCCGTAGGGCTTCTGTCGGTGCGTCACGCCTTGGCGTCGAGGTCCTGGCTCTCACGGCTGACGATCCACGGCGCCTTCGGGTCGTACGACGCGCGCCAGTACTCGGCCGTGCAGGTGAACCCGGTCGGGAAGAGGCCCGGGCCGTTCTTCTTCAGCCGGGCGACCGCCTCCTCCTCGTTCCCGATGCGCTCCTTCAGGTCGTCGATCGCGGACTGGTCCTGCGGCGCCTGCTGCGCCGGGCGCCCGGCATCGCTCAGCATCCGGGTCACGGCACGGTTGCCCACGGTGCGCTGCAGGGCCATCAGCGCACGTGGAGTGCGGCGGGCGGGGACGGCAGCGCCCCGGCCCGTGGACGCCTGCGCGGTGGACGTCCCGCGTGGCCGTGCCGTGCCGGACGCCGGGGCTTGCGTTTGCTGGCGCGGGGCGTCGCCTGGGCGGTGGGTGCGCATGTGCGCCCTTCCGGGACCAGGCGGGTGCGGAGTGAGCCGACGCTTCTTCCTCGATTGAGCCGTCCGCTCTTCCTTGCCTACTTGCTTCCTTCTCGCTTCCTTCTTGCTTGCTCGCTTGCTCGCCTGCTCGCTTCCTCCCTTCCTTGATACGGCATGGCGGGCGTCCACAGGCGGAGGCGCAGAGGGCAGAGGCGCTGCCCGATGGGGCAGCACGGGCGGTGCGGGGTGTCGTTCCGGTACCGCGACTGGTAGCTCAGTCACCGGCCGGTTCGCGGGCCTGCTCGCGGGAATGCTCGCGGGCTCGTTCGCCGGCGTCACAGGCACGGCTCGACCATCGGCTGCAACGTGCCTGCGGCCTCGCCAATTTGATGCATATTCCCTGGCCATGGCGGTAAGCTGGCGTTGCGGCAAAGGTAGTTGGTTAGGGGTGGGCCGCGGTGTCGCACTTCGATTCCTTCGAGTAATAAGGACACGTCGTGCCCACTCCTGGTGTGTTGAGGATCTTCCTCCCTGCGCTCTCGCACCTGCCCCTGCTGCTTTTCGTCTTGCTGTCGGCGCCAGCGTGGATCTGCTGGCCCTTCATGCCGGAACGGAAGCAGAGGGTCATGCTCGAGGTGTTGCAGAAGTTGATCGACTGGACGCGTGTCTGCGCCAAGGGTCGGTAGCCGCCGGAGGAAGCGAAGGAAGCGGGTGGCTGCTTGCGGCCACCCGCCTCCTTCGACGCAAGGCGCAAGACGCAAGACGCCACGTCAGACGTACTGTTCGATCCAGCCCGCGCCATCTGCCGCTGCGGCGGCCAGCCGGAGGGCTCCCCGGGCGACGACCAGTTCGGGGTCCTTGATGCGGTCGACGGTGCAGCAGTCCCATAGTTCGGGGAGCGAGTGGGTGCGGGCGGTGGCCAGAGCGGTGTCCCAATAGCCCGGGTAACCGAGGGTGCCGCCTGCGGCCCGGACGGTGTCCGGGTTGAGGATGTTGACCAGTGTGGCGATGGCCAGCCCGAAGGACTCACCGGCCGCCTCCACCGTCTCGCGGACGGCGGTGTCCCCGGCACTGAGCGCGGCATGGACCTGTGTGGGGCCGAGGCCCGTGGCGCGGACGATCGCCGCGCCGCCGGCCAGGTCGTCGAGCCGGACGATGCCCCGGGGTGTGGGCACCGGTAGGTAGCCGATCTCGCCGGCCCGTCGTTGGCGACGGGGCCCCGCCACCCGGTGAGCTTGGGGAGGACGTCGCAGACAGCGACCCGTCCGTCTTCGACGAGCCCGGGCATCCGCGTCACACGGCTTGGATCGCCAGTTCGTGCCGGCGTCTCACCGTCCGGGCGCGCCCGTGCGGAGGCCGTCCATGACGAGGTCGAGGAGGCGGGTGGCGCGGGTGTGCCAGTCGGCGTGGGGATCGAGTTGCCAGAGGCCGGCGATGGCGAGGAGGAAGTCCTCGGCGGTGATGTCGGGGCGGATGGTGCCGGCCTCCTCGTTGGCGGCCAGGAGGAGGGTGACGGCGGCGGAGAGGGGGCCGCGGGCCACGGCTGCGAGGGTGCCGTGGGGGGTGGTGGCCTTGCGGAGGGCGGCGGCGAGGCCGGCCTTGGCCATGGCGTACTGGGCGAGGCGGTCCATCCAGGCGCGCAGGGCCTGGTCGGGCGGGCGGGTGGCCAGGAGGTGCGCGGCGGCGTCGGAGACCTGTTGGACCTCGTGGCGGTAGACCTCCAGGACGAGGCTCTCGCGGTTGGGGAAGTTGCGGTAGAAGGTGCCCTGTCCGACGCCGGCTTTCTTGGCGATGGCGCTCAGCGGGGCGTCGGCGCAGCGGGTCAGTTCGGCAAAGGCCACTTCGAGGAGGCGGTCGCGGTTCCGCTGGGCGTCCGAGCGCCGGGGTGTGTCCTTGGGACGGTGCACGCGTCCACCTCCCGGAATTCGCCGCTGCGTCAGGGTTGTTGGGCAGATGATGCCTGGCGGACAATCGTCCTTGCTAAGCGGACAACTGTCCGTTAAATTTCAACGGTAACGGACAGCTGTCCGCTTGCCTACCACCATAGCGGCAGATCAGCGGCGGATCGGACCAGTTGGGGAGCCCACCGGCCACCTCGACCGGTGCCGCCATGCGCCGCCATCGGCACCTCCGCACTGCCCGCACCGCCCTTCCGATGCCGCGACGCACCGCACCACCCCGTCCCCTCCGCCCGGAGGTGTCCGGTTCCGCCTGGCCGTACCCGCCCGGCGGGGCCACCCGATTCCGCTGACCGACCGGGCCGGCGGGCCCCGGCCGGGGCCCCCGCGCCTTTCGACGTGTGAGACGTGAAAGAAGGCAGACCATGGCCCCATCGACGGCCGGTGCCATCACCTTGACGATCAACGGCGAGAAGCACACGCTGCCCGTCGACAACCGCACCACCCTGCTCGACGCGCTGCGCGAGCGGCTCGGCCTGACCGGCACCAAGAAGGGCTGCGACCAGGGGCAGTGCGGCGCCTGCACGGTGCTGCTCGACGGGCGCCGGGTGGTGTCCTGCCTCCAGCTCGCGGTGGCCGCCGAGGGGCGGGAGGTCACCACCATCGAGGGCGTGGCCGACGGCGAGCGGCTGCACCCGGTGCAGCAGGCGTTCCTCGACCTCGACGGCTTCCAGTGCGGCTACTGCACGCCCGGGCAGATCTGCTCGGCCATCGCGGTCATCGAGGAGCACGCCGCGGGCTGGCCCAGCGCGGCGACCACCGACGTCCGGCCGGAAGCGGGCATACCGCCGCTGACCGCGGACGAGATCCGGGAGCGGATGAGCGGCAACCTGTGCCGCTGCGGTGCGTATGTGTCGATCGTGCAGGCGGTCGCACGGGCCGCGGAGGACTCGGCGCGCACCGCGGGCCGGACGGATGTGACGGACGTGGAGGGTGCGGCATGAGGGAGTTCGACTACCGGCGGGCGTCCGACGTGCCGGGGGCGCTGGCGCTGCTCGGCACCGAGCCCGAGGCACGCTACCTCGGCGGCGGCACCAACCTCGTCGACCTGATGAAGAGCGGGGTGGAGCGGCCCACGCTCCTCGTCGACGTGCGGGAGCTGCCGCTGGAGCGGATCGAGGTCGCCGACGACGGCGGGCTGCGGATCGGGGCCACCGTCACCAACAGTGATCTGGCCGCCCACCCCGAAGTGCGGCGGCGCTACCCGGCGTTGACGCAGGCGGTGCTGGCCGGCGCCTCGGGACAGTTGCGCAACATGGCCACGGTGGGCGGCAATCTGCTCCAGCGCACGCGCTGCGCCTACTTCGCCGATGTCTCCAAGGCGTGCAACAGGCGTGTCCCCGGCAGCGGTTGCCCGGCCGTGACCGGCGAGCACCGCAACCACGCGATCCTGGGGGCCTCCACACACTGCGCGGCCGTCCACCCCTCGGACATGGGAGTGGCACTGGCCGCCTTCGACGCCGTCGTGCACTACGCGACGGCGGACGGGCCGGGTGCGGTGCCGCTCGCGGAGTTCTACCTCCCGGTGGGCGACACCCCGCACCGGGAGACCGCACTGCCGCCCGGCGCGCTGATCACCGGCGTCACCCTGCCGCCCGCGCCGGTCGCCGCCGCGTCCCGCTACCGCAAGGTGCGCGAGCGGGCGTCGTACGCCTTCGCCATCGGATCGGTCGCCGCCGCCCTCGATGTCCGGGACGGCGTGGTCCACGACGTCCGGCTGGCCTTCGGGGCGGTAGCGTCCCGGCCGTGGCGCGCGCGGGCGGCCGAGCGGGCGCTGATCGGCGGTCCGGCCACCGCCGAGGCGTTCGGCGCCGCCGCGGACGCCGAACTGGCCGCCGCCGAGCCGCTGCCCGGCAACGGATACAAGGTGACGCTGATCCGGAATCTGGTCGTCGCCGTGCTGACCGAGCTGGCCGAGGAGAGCCGGCAGACCGAGGAGGCCACCCGATGACGACCACGACGACCGGAACCGTCCCGGTGATCGGTGCCGTCGGCACCGCGCACACCCGTATCGAGGGCCGCGACAAGGTCACCGGCGCGGCCCGCTACGCCGGCGAGGTCCCCTTCGCCGAGCTCGCCCACGGCTGGCTGGTGGTCTCCACCATCGCCCGCGGCCGGATCCGCTCGATCGACACCGCCCCGGTGCTGGCGATGCCCGGTGTGCTCACCGTCCTCCACCACGGCAACGCCCAGCCCCTGGAGTCGGACTACGTCGGCCCGATGGGGACACCCGACCCGGCGCTCCAGCTCTTCCAGCACGACCGGGTGCCGTACGCGGGCTGGCCGGTGGCGCTGGTCGTCGCGGAGACCTCCGAACAGGCCAGGGAGGCCGCCGAGTCGCTGACGGTCGCCTACGACGAGGAGCCGCACGACGTGGTGTTCGCCGCCGGGCATCCGGAGGCGTACGTCCCGGCGGGCAACCCGCGGGCCGAGGCGGAGCAGGAGAAGGGCGACCTGGCGGCCGAACTCGCCGCGTCGGCCGTCGTGGTGGACTCGGAGTACTCCACTCCGGAAGAGCACCACCACCCGATGGAGCCGCACGCCGCGGCCGCGTACTGGGACAGCGGCCGGCTCGAAGTCGTCGACTCCAACCAGGGCAGCATCTTCGTCGCCCAGGAACTCGCGCGGCTGTTCTCGCTCGACCAGGGCGCGGTCCGGGTGCGCTCCGAGCACATCGGCGGCGGCTTCGGGTCCAAGGGCACCCGCCCGCACCAGGTGGCGGCGGCGATGGCGGCGACGATCCTGCACCGCCCGGTCCGGGTCGTCATGACGCGCAGGCAGATGTTCTCGTTGGCCGGGTACCGCAGCCCCACCGCGCAGCGGGTCCGGCTCGGCGCCAATCCCGACGGGCGGCTGCGCGCCCTGGACCACCAGGGGCTGAACCAGACCTCGACGGTGCACGAGTTCGTCGAGCGGAGCGCCGACGTGGCCCGGGCCATGTACGACGCGGACGCCCACCACACCGTCAATCGGGTGGTCCGCCTCGACGTGCCCACGCCGACCTGGATGCGCGCGCCGGGCGAGGCGCCGGGCTCGTTCGCGCTGGAGTGCGCGCTGGACGAGCTCGCCGAGAAGTGCGACATCGACCCGATCGCCCTGCGCGCCCGCAACGAGCCGACGGTGGGCCCGATCTCCGGCCTGCCCTACAGCAGCCACCGGCTCCTGGCCTGCTTCGAGGAGGGCGCCCGCAGGTTCGGCTGGGGCGACCGCGATCCGCGTCCCGGGGTGCGCCGCGAGGGCCGCTGGCTGCTCGGGACCGGCACCGCGGCCGCCTCGTTCCCCACCCTGGTCGCTCCGTCCACGGCGGCGGTGACCGCGGAGGCGGACGGCGGCTACACGGTGCGGATCACCGCGGCGGACATCGGGACCGGGGCACGGACGGCGCTGGCCCTGGTCGCCGCGGACGCGCTGGAGGTCACGCCGGACCGCGTGACCGTCCTGATCGGCGACAGCGACTTCGGCCAGGCGATCCTCGCCGGCGGCTCGATGGGCACGCGCTCCTGGTCCTGGGCGGTCACCCTCGCGGCCCGCTCGCTGCGCGAGCAACTGGCCCTGGGCGGCTCCGTCCCGCCGGAGGGGATCACCGCGCGGTCGGACACCGCCGAGGCGCTGGGCACGCTGCCGCCCCGGGAACGGCACGCCTTCGGCGCGCAGTTCGCCGAGGTCGCCGCGGACATCGCCACCGGCGAGGTGCGGGTCCGGCGGATGCTGGGCGTCTTCGCCGCCGGCCGGATCGTCAATCCGCTGACCGCGCGCAGCCAGTTCCTCGGCGGCATGGTCTGGGGGCTCTCCATGGCCCTGCACGAGGAGGCGGTCCGGGACGAGACCACCGGCTCCGTCGTGGGCGCCGACCTCGCCGGCTACCACGTGGCGGCCAACGCCGATGTCCCGCTCATCGAGGCGGACTGGGTGGACGACCCGGACGAGGACGACCCGGTCAACATCAAGGGCATCGGCGAGGTCGGCATCGTAGGCGTCGCGGCGGCCGTCGCCAATGCGGTCTGGCACGCGACCGGCGTCCGCCACCGGCACCTGCCGATCCGCCCGGACCGGGTGCTGGCGGCCGGCACCGGCGCGCTCCCGCAGGCCCCCGGCGCCCGCGGCTGAACGGGCCGACGGTCGCCGCCCCGGCCTCCGGGGCGGCGACCGGTCCGCGCGCCGATCGGGCCCGGCGCCCCTCAGGCGACCTTCGTGCAGAGGATGCTCCGGCCTTCGTAGACCTGCCACGAGTAGGTGTAGTGGCCGGGGTCGGGCGGGCAGGCACGGGTCCCCGCCGAGGCCGGCAGCACCGCCGTGATCTGCATGATGAAACCGAACTCCCGCGGCACGCGGTTGGCGCCGCAGCTCCAGAGGGTGAGCAGGTTGGCGCCGCCGGGCCGACCGCCGTTGGATCGGGCCAGGAAGCACTGGCCGACCCGGAACTGCCGCTCCACGCACAGATTGACGGACGAGGAGTCGGTGGCCGTGTGCCACCAGCCGCCGAGTCCCGGTCCGGACGGGCAGGTTCCGGAGCCGAGCACGGAACCGACCCGCAGATAGGCGTTGGCCGCCTGGCAGTCCACCCGGTCCGGGGACGTCGGGCTCCATCCGCCGTACCCGTTCGCATAGCCGTCGACGCAGTCACCCGCCCGTACCGCGGAGAAGGCCACGTCGTCCGCGCTCGGGGTGCGGGACGCGACGGGCGTGGGTGACGGGGAGGGCGGGGTGGGCGAGGGCGTGGGTGAGGGCGGAGGGCTGTAGGTGGTGCCACCGCTTCCGCCGCTGCCGCCGCCCCCGCTGGAGAGGGAACCGACTCCCCCGCCGGCGTACGCGCTGCTGCTGGCGCTGCCGCTCGACGTGTCGCCGGGCGAGCCGTCGGCCCCGGTGTGCTCCCACGGCTTCCAGAGCATCACCACCAGCGCGACGATCCCCAGCACGACCCAGAACCCGCCCCCGGACGAGCCGGAGGAGGAAGCGGAGGTCGATGTGGGCTTGGGGGCGGACTTGGCGGCGCCCGGCCCGGGGGCCGACGCGGATGCCGACTTCCCGGCAGCCGCGGGGGCCGGGGTGGGTTTCCGGGCCGACGAGGGCCGCGAGGTCGGGGACTGGGGGCGTGCTGGGCGGCGCGGTACGCCGTCGGCGCGCTTGCGGTCCTCGGTGTAGACGCGGGTGGGCTTCGGCTGGGGCACCTTCCGCGTCCGCAGGTCGACCGTGGGCGCCTCCGCGCCGCCACTCTTGCCCAGCGCCCGTCCTTGCGCCTCGTACTCCCCGATCAGGGACGTCCAGCGCGGGGGCAGCCAGCCGGCGCCGCGCCGCTGCGTGGGGAACCCGTCGAGTTCCGCGAGCGCGTGGCGCAGCACCTCGGCGGGTTCGGGCCGGTCCTTCGGATCGGCGGCCAGGCAGGGCCGGATCAGCGCACCGAGCTCCTTCGGCAGGCCCTTGAGGTCGAGTTCGCCGCGCTGGACGAGGGTGAGCAGGCGGATGGTGTCGGAGGTGTCGGGGTAGGGCGGCCGGCCGACGGCGGTGTGGAAGAGCGTGGCGCCCAGGGAGTACACGTCGGACGCCCTGGTGGAGGGCTCGGCTCGGGCCTGCTCCGGGGAGGTGAAGGCGATGGTGCCCAGCGTCAGTTGGGTGCGCGTCATGTCGTTGGCGTGCGAGATGCCGAAGTCGATGAGGCGGGGACCGTCCTGGGGCAGCAGGACGTTCTGGGGCTTGACGTCCCGGTGGATGATCTGCGCCTCGTGCAGGGTCACCAGGGCCTGTGCGACGCCCGCCGCGACCCAGTGCACCGCGTGGGCGGGCAGCTTCCCGGCGCTGCGGACGAGTTCGGCCAGTGAGGGCGCCGGGATGTACTCGATGGCCATCCAGGGACGTTCGGCGTGTGCGTCGGCGTCGAGGACGCGTGCGGTGTGGGCGCTGTCGATCCGCCGGGCCAGCTTCACCTCCCGGGCGAACCGACGCCGGTCGGTGTCGCTGATGGCGCCCTCGGCCAGCAGCGTCTTGACCGCGACCAGTGCTCCGTCCTCGGTGGACCGCGCCACATAGACGCGCCCCATACCGCCGGGGGCGAGGCGCCCCAGCAGGTCGTAGGCGCCGATCCGGCGCGGATCGTCGCCGCCGAGCGCCCTGATGCCCGTATCGGTCATGCGTGTCACCTTCCCCCGTGTTCCGACCGCCGTGGGTGCCGGCTCCGGAGCCGGCGTCACGACCGTCGAGCTCGTCAAACACTGTCACGCCGGGGTGAGTTGAGGAAGACGGAAGGGAAGGCGGCAGGGGCGGATCGGCGGTCTTGACGTTGCGTCAGGTGCGCTCCGGTGGCGGGCCGCGTCCTGGGCGGTGCCGGTGTCCCGCAGCAACGCGGCCAGCGCCGGGACGGGCAGTGCGGGGTGCCCGCGGGCCGCGCTGACGCCTCGTGGCGGACGTCGTGGTCGGTGTCCGCGGCGAGTACGGCGACGGGGTCCGGCGCCAGGCAGCAGGTCGCCGCGGCGCGCTCGCCGAAGTCCTCGGCGGCCCGGTCACCGGCGCGGCACTGGGCGTCGAGGACCGCGCGGGACATCGGGTGCCGCGGGTCCCGGTGGTCTGCAACAGGGCAGCGGCGCGGACGGTGTCGTCTGAGTCGGCGCGCAGGTGTCTGCGCACCGGGTCGGCCGGTCGCGGCCAGGCATTCCGGCAGACCGCCACCCGTACCGTGGGCGCGGGATCGACGGCCGCGTCGGCCACCCCGACCGGCAGCGTGGACCGCACAGGGCGGCCGACTGTGGCCGGGTCAGCTCACGCGGACGGTCTTCACATCGGTGGTGCGGTCCACGTACGGGTGGCCGCCGCGCGGGCCGTCGACGCCGTAGAGCACGCCGCGGAACTGCAGAGCACCCTTGTGCGTGGCCTTGACCGCCGCATCCACCTTGGCTTCGGTGCCGTCCATCGCCACGATGTGGCTGCACTTGACGGTGTGCCAGGCACCCTTCGTGCCGACGCGCTGCTGGGCGCAGAACTGCCCGTACCAGAGGCCGTCGCTCTCCCCGTAGCCCTTGACGTGCACGCTCTGGCCGACCTTGACGGCCTTGGGCGAAGCGGTGAGGTCCGCGCTGCCCTTGGCGAACGCCGGGGTGACGACCAGTACGGCCGCGGCCGTGGCCATCGCGCCCACAGCGGCGAGTCGGGCGCCCCGACGGCCGAGGTTCCCCCGCGTGGCGCGTGCGTTCCGTGCTTCCTTCGTCTGGTGTGTCATTTTCGTTCCTCCCCTTGGTGTGGTCCGATCGGACCACACCCCACAAGAGGCGGATCTGACTGGACGCGTTCCCAACAAGCGCAACAAAAAGGCGATATGGCAGACACGGTGCGGCGCACCGCCCTCGGCGATTGGGGGGAACCGCGGCTGATGTCCGCCGCGATCCGGGGTATCTGTGCTGGTGGCTGCGCAAGCGCCGGGCCCGGGACGTGAGGGAGAGGGAGCGGTTGTGGTGGAGCGGACGACATGTTGTGTGGTGGGCGGTGGACCGGCCGGGATGGTGCTCGCGCTGCTGCTGGCGCGGGCCGGGGTGGCGGTGACGGTCCTGGAGAAGCACGGGGATTTCCTGCGTGACTTCCGGGGCGACACCGTGCACCCCTCGACGTTGGCACTGCTGGACGAGTTGGGGCTCGGTGAGCGGTTCGCCAGGCTGCCGCAGCGGCGGGTGACGTCCGTCCAACTGCCGATCGGGCCGACCGGTTCGCTGACGACCGTGGGGAACCTCGCCGCGCTGGGCGGCCGCTTCAACTACGTGGCGATGGTGCCGCAGTGGGACCTGCTCGACCTGCTGGTCGACGAGGCCCGGCGCGAGCCGTCGTTCTCCGTGCGGATGGACACCGAGGTGACCTCGTTCCTGAAGGAACGCGGCCGGGTGACGGGCGTCCGCTACCGCACGACCGACGGTCGGACCGGTGTGCTGCGGGCGACGCTCACGGTGGCCTGCGACGGCCGGGGTTCGCTCGCCCGGTCCCTGCCCGAGCTCGGGCTGCGGACGTTCAGCTGCCCGATGGACGCCTGGTGGTTCCGACTGCCGCGGCACGACGGGGATCCGCACGGACTGGTGGGCGGTGCCGGGGACCGGCTGCTCGCCGCCAACATCGACCGCGGGGACTACTGGCAGTGTGCCGCGATGATCCCCAAGGGCTCGGACGCCGAGCGGCGCGCCGCCGGCCTGGAGGCGTTCATGGTGAACTACGCCTCGGCCACGCCCTGGCTCGGCGACCGGGTGCGGGCACTGGGCTCCTGGGACGAGGTGAAGCTGCTGGACGTCCGGCTCGACCGGCTGCGGCGCTGGCACCGCCCGGGGCTGCTGTGCATCGGCGACGCGGCACACGCGATGTCGCCGATCTTCGGGATCGGCATCAACCTCGCGGTGCAGGACGCGGTGGCCACGGCCCGGCATCTGGTCGGTCCGCTGCGGGCCGGGGCGGTGGGCCTGCGGGACGTCCGCGGGGTGCAGCGCCGTCGGTGGCCGACCACGGTACTGACACAGGCGCTGCAGCGGTTCGCGCACTCCCGGATCGTCGAGCCGGTGCTGGCGGGCCGGCCACCGTTCGACGATCCTCGGCGGGCGCGGTGGGTCGCCGAGCGGCTCACCTCCTCGCGGTGGCTGAACCGCGCTCCGGCGTACTTCTTCGCCTACGGCGCGCTGCGCGAGCGCCCACCGGCCGAGTCGGTGCGGTGAGCCGTGCGCCGGGGACCCCGGCGCACGGCCCTGAAGCGCCGTCCTTCCGTCTGTCGCTCAGTCCGTCACCTCCGCCAGCCGGAAGGGTCCCGCCCCGCCTGGGGCGTACATCACCGGCAAGGTGCGGCCCCGCGGGACCACGACGATCGGCTCGTCGCGGTACTCCCGCAGGAAGTGCTCCAGCGGCTCCCAGATCATGCTCCGGTATCCGGCCTCGGTCCGCTGCTGCTCGAAGGACAGGGTCAGCGCGGAGTCCTCGACGGTGACGCTCACCGCGCCCACCTCGAGCCACTCCCCGCCGATCCATGCCTCGAGTCGTACGTTTGACATGACGCAAGGGTGCCTGGTGCCATGGCGGGCTGGCAATCAGCGGGGTGCGGCCGGGCGCCGGCCCGGGATTACTGGGACGGCCGTTGTGTTCCCACCCGATACTTGTCGACGACGGCGTTCGACGGGCCTTCCGGGTCTCGCCGGCCGGTATCGGATTCCGATGCCGCCTGACTCTTGGAATTCCGGCGCATTTCCTGGAGTCCCTTTTGAATTCCGTCCCGCAGCCATTTACCCAGGGGGCGTTCCACCAGGCGGTGTACCGCGTAGGAAAGCAGCAGCATAAAGGCGACGATGGCGAGGAGCAGGACGGGCGCCGGCACATGCTTGCGCAGCACGTCGATGAGGGTGAATCCGATGTACATGTGCAGGAGGTACAGCGGGTACGTCAGTGAACCGGCGGTCACCAGCCAGCGCCACTGCACCTTGTCGAATACCCCGAGGGCGATGGCCGCCATCACCGCGAAGGCCAGGATGACGCCCACGCGCGCCGGCCAGCCGTGCGCCATGCTCGCCTTGGCTCCGACGTTCATGATCAGGCGACCGCGGACGTAGTGCTGGGCCAGCAGGAATTCGACCGCGACGATGGCCCAGAGCAGGAGGGTGGGCTTGAAGCGGTGCATCAGGTAAAAGGCGATGCCGGCGATGAAGTACGGCGAGTAGGGGGCGATGGCCCATACCGACAGGAAGTTGCTGTTGGCCTTGAGCGCGACGACTCCGGCCACCGTCCACAAGCCGCAGAAGAGCACACACCTGCGGTAGGTGACACCGCGGTACACGACGAGGGCGAAGAGCAGGTAGAACTTCAGCTCGATGAAGAGCGACCAGTAGACGTCGTCGAGGTCGGAGACTCCCACGCCCTGTTGGAGCATGGTGAGGTTCGTCAGCACCGTCTCCAGGTTGTCCGCGCTGCGGACGTGCGGCCAGATGGTGAGCACCGCCGCGGTGAGCAGGACCCCGACCCAGTACGCGGGATAGAGGCGGGACACCCGGGATTTGACGAAGTCGCCGAGCGAACGCCCCCAGGTGCTCATGCAGATGACGAATCCGCTGATCAGGAAGAAGACCTCGACACCCAGCCAACCGAATTGGGAGAGGTGGTAGAGGGTCGGCGAGATCGCGTGCGGATCATTGCCCCAGCCATCACGGAGGGTGATGTAGTGGTATGCCAGGACCATCAACGCCGCCACCAGACGTAGACCGTCTAGGACATAGAGTCTGGATTTCCCGTGCCCCTTCCCTGGTGCGGCCAGAGTTCCAGGCACAGCGAAGGGCATCCGAGATTCCTCACAGTTGGTAGGGCAACGTTCCACCCCATCCCATCTCATACTCGGGACGGGGAAGGCAAGTTCGGTTGAAATGATCGCAAAAACTTTTCCGGCACTCTGCACGAGGCGTTACGTGATTCACGTTTCGACCGATGCTGGATACCGCTGAACAATACGGGTCAATACGGATATCGGTCACTCGGTGACCCGGACATCTGACCCCGGTCGGAAATTTCCGGAGAACGCCTCCGGAACGTCCGGATCCGCCGTGATCCCGGCGCCCCGGCCTGGTGGTTCCCCGATGCTTCAGCTCTCCGCAACCTTCCCGGTGTCCGGTATTTCTATGCTGCGCCATAAGGGTTCGGGGCATATTCGCCGGCCGCCGGGAAATCCGGCCGCGGTGGTCGTCGCGGACTTCCGGCCGGCGCCCGGAGGCGGCGGCGGTCCGCACCACCCGCCCCTCACTCCCCGTGCACACCCCTCCGGCCCACCACCGCCCGCGCCATCCGCCGAGGGCGAGTAGGACGGAAGCGACGGCTCGTGCGGAGGAATGGTGCGGAATGCAGATCGTGGTGGACCTCAACCGGTGTGAGGGGTACGCGCAGTGCGTGTTCCTCGCCCCGAAGGTGTTCGAACTGCACGGCGAGGAAGCCCTGCTCTACGCCCCGGCGCCGCCGGCGGAACAGGCGGAGCGGGTGCGCCGGGCCGCGGCGGCCTGCCCGGTGCAGGCCATCCTCGTCGGCGAACATGCCGGCGCGGGCGCCGGGACGGAGGCCGGTGCCGATGTCCGGTGAATTCAAGAGCGGGCGGATCGTGATCGTCGGTGCCTCCCTGGCCGGGCTGCGGGCGGCCGAGACGCTGCGGGACGAGGGCTTCACCGGGGAACTGACCCTGGTCGGCGACGAGCCGCATCCGCCGTACGACCGCCCGCCGCTGTCCAAGCAGGTGCTGCTGGGCCGGGTGCCCGCGGCGGACGTCGGCCTGCCGGCCCGCCGTCCGGTGGACGCGCGGTGGAAGCTGGGGGTGCGCGCCAGCGGCCTCGACCCGGCCGCGAAGGAGGTGCTGCTGGCCAACGGCGAGCGGCTGCCGTTCGACCGGCTGCTGATCACGACCGGGACCCGCGCCCGTCCCTGGCCGCACCCCGAAGAGGCCCGCCTGGACGGCGTGTTGACGGTGCGGACGGTCGATGACGCGAGCCGGCTCGCCGAGCGCCTGGACGCCGGGCCACGCCGGGTCCTGGTCATCGGGGCGGGGTTCACCGGGTCCGAGATCGCCTCCGCCTGCCGGGAGCGCGGCCTTGCGGTCACCGTCGCCGAACGCGGGCCGGCACCGCTGGTCGGGGCGCTCGGCGGCACGCTGGGGTCGTTCGCCGCGCGGTTGCAGCGCGCGCACGGCGTCGATCTGCGCTGCGGGGTGACGGTGACCTCGCTCCTGGGCAGCAACGGGCGGCTGACCGGCGCCGAGCTCTCCGACGGCAGCCGGATCGACGCCGAGATCGCGGTGGTCGCGCTGGGCGCGGTCCGCAACACCGAGTGGCTGGACGGCTCGGGGCTCGCCGCGGGCCCGCGGGGCGTGGCCTGCGACGCCGGGTGCCGGGCGTTCAACATGTACGGGATCGTCACCGACGACGTGTTCGTGGCCGGGGACGTGGCCCGTTTCCCGCATCCGCTCTTCGATTACCAGATGCTGGCCCTGGAGCACTGGGGCAATGCCGTCGAGCAGGCGGAGGTGGCGGCCCACAACATGGTCAACCCCGGGCCGCTGCGGCGCCCGCACCTGGCGGTGCCGGCCTTCTGGTCCAGCCAGTTCGGCCTGAACATCAAGTCGGTCGGCGTCCCGACCTTCTCGGACCAGGTCACCATCGCCCAGGGCTCGGTCGAGGAGGGCCGGCTGGTCGTCGTCTACGGCTACCGCGGCCGGATCACCGCAGCGGTCAGCGTCAACCGCGCCAAGTGGCTGGAGCACTACCAGCACCTGATCGAGACCGCGGCCCCGTTCCCGCCCGAGCCGGGCGCCGCCGACCGGCCCGCGGCACCGAGGGTCGTGGCCTCCGACGTCCCGGACCCGAAGGTGCTCTCGCACGGCCCGACGGTCGCGCTCACCGGTCATCTGCCGGACCGGCGCCTTGCCGTGCTGCGGCCGATGGTCTGACCGCCGCCACCAGACACCCTGCCCCTGACGAGGAGAAGCCCGCGCATGCCCACGGAGACCCTGCTGGAGCGGATCAACGCCTACGAGAACCGCGCCGACCCCTATCCGCTCTACGCCGAACTCCGCGAGCACGGCGTGGCGCAACAGAACGACGGCAGCTACCTGGTCGGCACCTACCACGAGATCGCCGCGCTGCTGCACGACCCGCGCATCAGCTCGGACGTTCGGCACCGCAGCACACCGGACGCGGTCCGGCCGGACGCCCTGCCGCCGTCCTTCATCGCCCTCGACGACCCCGAACACGACCGGCTCCGCCGGCTCGCGATGCGCCCCTTCGGCCCGCCGCACTCCCCCGGCCGGGTCGACGCGCTGCACGAGGACATCGCGGAGATCGCCGGAGAGTTGACCGACGGTTTGCGGGACCGGGACCGGATCGACCTGGTGGACGACTTCGCCTACCCGCTGCCGGTCACCGTGATCTGCCGGCTGCTGGGCGTCCCCCGCGAGGACATGCCCGAGCTCCGCGGCTGGACGAACACCATCATCGCGTCCCTGGACCACTCCCCCGGCGACGATCCCCAGGAGAAGCAGCGCGCGGGGATGGCGGCGCGGATGGCGATGGGCGCGTACCTGGGCGACCTCGCCGACCGGCGGCGGGCTCACCCGGCCGACGACATGATCTCCGCCCTGGTCCACGACGACGGGCCCGAAGGGCGGCTCGACAAGCCGGAGTTGATGACCACGCTGACCCTGCTGACGATCGCGGGGCACGAGACGACGGTCAACCTCATCACCAACGGCATGCTCACCCTGCTGCGCCACCCGGAGGCGCTGGAACGGCTGCGCCGGGAGCCGGAGTTGATGCCCTCGGCGGTGGAGGAGCTGTTGCGGTACGAGCCCCCGGTCCAGATGCTGCCGCAGCGCACGCCGCTGACCGACATCGAGGTGGGCGGGGTGACCATCCCCCAGGGCGCGCCGCTGTTCTTGATGCTGGCGTCCGGGAACCGGGATCCGTTGCGGTTCGAGGACCCCGACCACTTCGATCCGGCCCGTCGGGACAACCGGCACTTCGGCTTCGGCAGCGGCGTCCACAGCTGCTTCGGCGCCCCGCTGGCCCGTGTGGAGACGCAGGTCGCGCTGACCGAGCTGCTGCGCCGCCTGGACGGTCCGCGCCTGGACGAGGATCCCCCGCCGTACCGGCACAGTCCGATCCTGCGCGGGCCCCGGCACCTGCCGATCGCCACGGACGTACGGGCGGGCGCCGACGCCTGACGATCCATCAGGATGCGGTGTCGGCGGGCTCCTCGGTCGCCGCCTCCCCGGTCCGCCCCGGTTCGAGGGTCACGGTCAGCCGGCCGTCGCCGACGTCGGCGACCACCGTGTCCCCGGGGTTGAGGGTCCCGTCGAGGAGCATGTTGGAGAGCCGGTTGTCGAGCTCGCTCTGGAGGGTGCGGCGCAGCGGGCGGGCCCCGAACTCGGGCTGGTAGCCGCGGTTGGCCAGCCACTCCTTGGCGGGCTCGGTGACCTTGAGGTCGATGTGCTGGGCGTGCAGCCGGCGCCGGCTGCGCTCCAGCAGCAGGTCGACGATCTTGATGAGGTCCTTCCGGGTCAGCGCGTGGAAGACGATGACCTCGTCGATCCGGTTGAGGAACTCCGGCCGGAAGTGCGCCTGGAGGTCGGACATCAGCTCGTCGCGGATCTCGTCGACGGATCCCTTGTGGTCCAGGATCCGTTTGGAGGCGATGTTGCTGGTCATGATGACGACGGTGTTGCGGAAGTCGACGGTGCGTCCCTGGGCGTCGGTGAGCCGGCCGTCGTCGAGGACCTGGAGCAGCAGGTTGAAGATGTCGGGGTGGGCCTTCTCGACCTCGTCGAAGAGGATGACGCTGTACGGCCTGCGGCGGACGGCCTCGGTGAGCTGCCCGGCCTCCTCATAGCCGACGTATCCCGGCGGGGAGCCGACGAGTCGGGACACGGTGTGCTTCTCCTGGAACTCGCTCATGTCGAAGCGGATCATCCGGTCGGGGTCGCCGAAGAGGATGTCCGCGAGCGCCTTGGCCAGTTCGGTCTTGCCGACGCCGGTGGGCCCGAGGAAGAGGAAGCTGCCGCTGGGGCGATCGGGGTCGCTCATCCCGGCGCGACTGCGACGAACGGCCTGGGAGACGGCGGTGACCGCCTCCTCCTGCCCGATCACCCGCTCGTGCAGGGCCTCTTCGAGCTTCATCAGCCGGTGGCGTTCGGTCTCGGTGAGTTGGGAGACGGGGATGCCGGTGCGCGCGGAGAGCACCTCGGCGATGTCCTCGGTGGTGACGCTGGCGGCCTGTTCGCGCTCCTCGTCGACGTCGGCGAGTTCCTGTTCGGCCTGCCGGACGCGCTCCTTGAGTTCGGCGGCGCGTGCGTAGTCCTCGGTGCTCACCGCCTCGTCCTTCTCCCGGCGGAGCTTGGTGAGCCGCTCCTGGATGTCGGCGGTCGCGCTGGGGCCGTCCAGGCTGCGCAGTCCCACCCGGGCACCGGCCTGGTCCATCAGGTCGATGGCCTTGTCGGGCAGGAAGCGGTCGCTGATGTAGCGGTCGGAGAGGGAGGCCGCGGCGTCGAGCGCCTCGTCGGTGAAGCGCACCTGGTGGTGGGCCTCGTAGGAGTCCCGGAGTCCGCGCAGGATCTCGACGGTCTCCGCCACGCTGGGCTCGGGCACCATGACCGGTTGGAAGCGGCGTTCGAGGGCGGCGTCCTTCTCGATGTGCTTGCGGTACTCGTCGATGGTGGTCGCACCCACCACGCTGAGGTCGCCGCGGGCCAGGGCCGGTTTGAGGATGTTGCCGGCGTCCATGGCGCCCTCGCCCCCACCGCCCGCGCCGACGACGGTGTGGAGTTCGTCGAGGAAGAGGATGATGCCCTTCTCGGAGCGGGTGACCTCGTCGATCACCTTCTTGAGCCGCTCCTCGAACTCGCCCCGGTACTTGGAGCCGGCGACCATCCCGGCGAGGTCGAGGGAGACCACCCGACGGTCGCGGAGGGCCTTGGGCACCTCCTCGGCGACGATCCGCTGGGCGAGCCCTTCGACGATCGCGGTCTTGCCGACGCCAGGGTCGCCGATGAGCACCGGGTTGTTCTTCGTCCGCCGGGAGAGCACCTCGACGGTCTGCTGGATCTCGGCGGCCCGGCCGACGACCGGGTCGAGTTTCCCGCCGCGCGCCTCGTCGGTGAGGTCCCGTCCGTATGCGTCCAGGGTCGGGGTGTCGCCGTGGCCGCCGTGGGCGGGCTGCCGGGCGGTGCGGCCGGCGCCGCCGTCCAGGGCGCCCTCGGGGCCGAGGGCCTGGGTGAGGCCGGAGTGGGGGTCCTCCAGGAGCGCGGCGAGGATGTGCTCGGGGCCGATGTAGGAGGCGCCGGCGGCCTGGGAGCGGGCGTGGGCGGCGAGCAGGGCGCGCTTGGCCGCGGGGGTGAGCGCGGGCTCTCCGTTGCCGGTGCCGGAGGGCAGTCGTCGGCCGATGTCCTCGGCCAGTTGGTCGGGGTCGACGTCGGCCTGTTCCAGGATCTGCCGGGCGGCCGGCACCTGGGTGGCGGCCCACAGCAGATGGACGGTGTCGAGGTCGGAGCCGTCCTCGGCGGCGCGGCTGCCCGCCGCGGCGAGCAGTTCGTGGGCGGAGTCGCTGAGCAGTCGACCGATGGGGACGCGCTGGACGGCCGGTGGCGAGGCCGCCGGGCTCATGCCGAAGAAGCGGTCGAAGAGGTCGGAGAACGGGTCGCTGGACCCGAAGGGCGAAGTCGTCACCGTAACCACCCGTCCGGCGCGCGGCGCCACGGTGGTGCGCCGCCTGCCGTCGTCGATTGCACGTACCCGGCCAATTCTTCGCCGGGTCGCGGAGGCCAGCGACCGGAGGGACGATCCGCCGCGGTAAACCGACTTTCGCACACCCGCCCGAACAAGTAATGCGCACTGCTGCGGACCTGCGGGCCACGCACCCGGTGGCGCCCGCCGGCTACCGCGCGAGCCTGGCGACCGCCGGCGCGGCCTGGGCGGCTTCGTGATGCGGACGCTCGCCGACCGCGCGCCGGCCGAGGGCGCCATGCTCGGGGTCCCGGGCGCGACCGACGAGGGCCGCGCGCTGTACGAGTCGCTCGGCTGGCGGCGGCACTCAGGGCTCGCGGCCTGTGTCTACCGCCCGTAGACGGCGCCCGACGCCCCCGTGTCCGCAGGCGACCGGGCTCACTTCAGGGCCGGACCCGCTGAACTACGGCTGGCGCGACTCGGCCCGCGGGTGGGCATCTGGCGGCTCATCGAGAGCCTGGACCGGCACGGGATCCGCGCCAGCCTGATGCTCAACTCCGACGTGGGCGAGCGCTGTCCGCAGATCATCGAGGCCGGCCGGGCCCACGACTGGGCCTGGGTCGCACACGGGAGGAACAACTCCCTCTTCCAGGCGGACATGACGCCCGACGAGGAGCGCGCCCACCTCGCCGACGTGGTCCGCACCATCGAGAAGACCACCGGCCACCGCCCCCACGGACGGCTGGGCCCGGCCCTCACCGAGACCCTCCGGACCCCGGAACTCCTCGCCGAACTGGGCCTGGAATACGTACTGGACTGGAGCGGGCAGTGGCCGGGTGACGTCGCTGGTGCTGCACCCGTTCGTCATCAACCAGCCGTTCCGCCACAAGTACCTCGACCAGGCGCTGGAGCACATCGCCCAGCACCCCGGGGTGTGGCTGATCACCAGCGACGAGATCACCGAGCACTACGCCCGGACCACCGCCGGGCAGCCGGCCTGAGGATGGTGTCCGGTACGGCGGACCACCACCGCCGCCGTGCCGGACACCACCCCAACGCCACGCCACCGCCGCCTTCGCCGCTCACCCCAAGCGTCCGATTGATTACATTTACTCCATGTATGAGTCGGAGGACAGTGCGCAGGCCCCAGCGGCCACGACCGCAGTACTGACCGGACTCGGGGCCTGGCTACCGCCCCGCGAGGTCACCAACGACGAACTCTGCGCCCACCTGGACACCTCGGACGCCTGGATCCGCGAACGGATCGGCATCTCCGTGCGACGCCGCGCGGACCCCAAGACCGCCACCGGGGACCTGGCGGCCGAGGCCGGCGCCCGCGCCCTGCGGTCCGCCGGGGTGACCCAGGCGGACGCGGTCGTCCTGGCCACCACCACGCCGGACCACCCGTGCCCGGCCACCGCCCCGGACGTCGCGGCCCGGCTCGGGCTGGGCAACGCCGCGGCGTTCGACATCGCCGCGGGCTGCTCGGGGTTCCTCTACGCCACGACGGTCGCGGCCGGACTCATCCGCTCCGGTACGGCCGGACGGGTTCTGGTCATCGGCGCCGAGACGATGTCCGCCGTGATCGACCCCGAGGACCGCGCCACGGCGCCGATCTTCGGGGACGGCGCCGGCGCCGCCGTCCTGGAAGGCGGACGCCCCGGCCAGGCCGGCTCGCTGGGCGAGGTGGTGTGGGGCAGCGACGGCGAGCGCGCCGACGCCATCGTGATCCCGGTCGGCGGCTCACGGAACCGCGACGGCCGGGACGCCGCGCCGAAGAGCGAACGGCACGTCCGGATGCGCGGCAACGAAGTGCTCCGGCACGCCGTGCGCCGCATGACGGCCGCCGCCACCCGGGCCGCCGCCGCGGCGGGCTGGGCCCTGACGGACGTCGACCGGCTGATCGTCCATCAGGCCAACGCGCGGATCAGTGCCGCCGTCTCCGAGGCGCTGGGCATCCCACCGGAGCGGGTGCCGTCGAACATCGCGACGGTGGGGAACACCGCCGCCGCCTCCATCCCCCTGCTCCTCACGGACGCCGCCGCCGACGGGGCCCTGCGCCCCGGCGACCGCGTCCTGCTGGTCGCCTTCGGCAGCGGGCTCGCCTGGGCGGCCACGACGCTGGTCTGGCCCGCCAGCCTACAGGCCGAACGCTGACCACCACGACGCGCACTCCACAACGGCCTCACTCCCCCGACGGCCCCGCCCCTAAGGAAGTGACCATGTACGCGCAGTTGAAGGAACTCCTCATCACCCGGGCCGGATTGCCCGGCGAGCCGATCGTCCCGGAAGCGTCGCTGGACCGGGCCGGTATCGACTCGATGGCCGTCACCGTGCTGTCCATGGCGCTGGAGGACGTACTGGGGCTGGTGATCGACGAGGACGAGCTGTCCGCGGCGCCGACCGTCGCCGACCTCGCCGACCTCATCTCCCGCCGCGCCGGCACCACCTCGCTCCCCTCCACCGCATAAGCCCAAGAGGAGGCCGCCGTGGAAACCATGGAAGCCGACGAACACCTCGTCCCCCTGGCCTTAGGGGACATGACCTACGCGTGCCGACTCCTCATGCCCCGGCACCGGTCCGGCACCGAGCCGCTCGTCCTGATCGGCGGCGCTCTCCAGGACATGTACTCCTGGCCACGGCTGGAACGCCGACTCACCACGCACACCGCCCTGGTGCTGATGGACCTGCCGGGCACAGGCACCGCCGGCGACCTGGCCGCCAGCGCCGGCTTCGAGGTCCTGGCCGATTCGGTGCTGCACGCCCTCGACCGGCTGGCCATGGACCGGGTCAACGTCCTCGGCGCCTCCTACGGCGCCCCCATCGCCTACCGCCTGGCCCAGTCGCACCCGGACCGGGTGGCCCGACTGCTGCTCGCCGGCGCCACGCCCCGGGTCGGCCCCCGGCTGACCGCGGTGGTCCGCCAGGGCCTGGAACTGGTGGGAACCACGGACTCCCACCCGGCCGACGAGCCGGCCCGCCGCGACTACGCCCGCAACGTCGTCGACATGCTGGTCAACGGCGCCACCCGGAACGAGGTCGCCCAGGGGCCGGCGGTCGCCCGACTCCTGGAACGCCAGCTGATGCGGACGTCGCAGAGCGCCGCGCTGCGCTACGCCGCCTGCCACGAACGCCTCCTGGGCACCGACCTCTACCCGCCGGGCGGGATCGACGGGGTCCCCGCGCTGGTCTTCACCGGCGAGCACGACTGCGCCAGTTCACCGGAGGAGAACCGGGCCGTCGCGGACACCATCGCCGGCTGCGCATTCGCCCTCATCCGCGACGCCGACCACATGGCCCATCTGGAGCGCGAGGCCGAGTACGCGGACCTGGTCACGCGCTTCCTGCACGATCGGCCGGTGCACGACCTGCCGTACTGCACCGACCTCCGGACGTCGCCCCGGCGGCAGCGCTAGGGCCGGGCGGTCAGCGGACCGGCGGATCGGGCACGAGCAGGCCCGCCAGCACCCGCCGGACCACCCGCTCGAAGCCGGCGCCGGCCCCGGCGGCGTCCTCGGCACCGAGGCGCGCGCCGTCGGGCGGGCCGTCCGCCGCCCCGCCGGCCAGCGCCGCCGCCAGCAGCGGATGCCCGCCGCGCCCGGCCACCGCGCCCAGGTAGGCGGCCTGTGCCGCCTGACGGCCCGTCGGTGACCGGCGAGCCCGGAGTTCGACACCGGACAACATGGTGACCAGGGCGTTCAGCACGGCCACCGCCTCCAGCTTGCCCGGCCCGGTCAGTCCCGCGACGGGCTCCAGCGCGCGCAGCGCGAACTCCAGGTAGTCCAGCCCCCGCGGCCCCACCCGCAGGGCCTCCGGCGGCACTTCCAGCAGCCACGGGTGCCGCAGGTGGACCCGCTGCGTCCGGGTGGCCAGCGCCACCAGATCCGTCACCGGATCCCCCGTCAGCTCCGCATCGAGGTCGATCTCCCCGGTCGCGGTGTCCACCATCAGGTCCACCAGGTCGTCCCGGCCGGCCACGTACCGGTAGAGGGACGCGGGACCGGTGCCCAGCTCGCGGGCCACCTGCCGGACCGACACCGCGGCCAGCCCGCCCGCATCGGCGAGCCCGATCGCGGCCTCGGTGAGCTGCTCCCGGCTCCGCTCGGGTGCGGGCCCCCGCATCCCCCGCTCGGGCCGCTCCCACACCAGCGCGGTCTCCGTCGCCGCCGCCCGGTCCGCCTTGCCGGCCATCCAGACTCACCCGCCCCTTCCCTCATCCGACTCCTTGCTGATAACTATAACCACGTAACCGCGAACATCGTTCGCGGTATTTCGGTCACCGCGACTACCGGAAGGGAACTCGATGCAGCACCACACCTCGTCCCCCACGTGGAGCGCCACCCAGTGGGCGACCAACGGCGAAGTCCGGCTCGCCCACGACCAGTTGACGCCCGGACACACCGACGCCGAGCCGCTCCTCCTGGTGACCGGCCTGGGGGTCTCCCGGCAGTGGTGGCCCACCGGCCTGGCCCGGGCGCTGACCGCCGAGGGGTTCACGGTCGCCCGCTACGACCAGCGCGACGCGGGCGACTCGACGCACCTGCCGCCCACCGCCACCACCAACCCCATCTCCGCCCTGCTCCGCAGGCACGGCCCCGCCTACACGGCCGAGGACATGGCCGACGACGCCATGGCCGTGCTGGACGCGCTGGGCTGGGACTCCGCCCACCTCTTCGGCCAGTCCCTCGGCGGCGCGGTCGCCCAGCGCATCGCCCTGCGCCACCCCCGGCGCGTGCGCACGCTCACCACCGTGTCGGCCGTTCCCGGCGACTCCGCCGGCCTGGCCACCATGCGCCACATCCGGCTGCGCACCCTCGCCCGGCTCGCCCGCATGAACCACCCGCCCACCCCCGAAGGGCACATCGAGGCCGGCGTGGCGCTCGCCCGTCTGCTCCACTCCCCCGCCCACCCCTTCGACGAGCCGGCCCTCCGGGCCAGGCTCGTCAGCGCGCCCGACGCGGGTGTCCTGGACGCCCGCAGCCAGAGCCGCCAGATCGGCGCGCAGTGGCACGGCCCCGCCATCGAGCGCATCACGGCGCCGACCCTGGTCCTGCACGGCCTGGACGATCCCCTCGTCAAGCCGTCGGCCGGCCGCACGGTCGCGGCCCGCATACCGGGCGCACGCTTCGTCCCGCTGCCCGGCGTCGGTCACGAACTGCCGGAACCGGTGTGGCGGGACGTGGCCCACCACGTACGCCAACTCGCCGACCGCTGACCGGAACCGACCGGCACCGCCCGCGGCGGGGGCACCGATCGCGCTCCCGCCGGAGTCGTCCGCTTCGGCGTGCGCCACCCCGGGACGCCGGCCACGCCCTCTTGCGGGCGCCCCACCGGGCCCTGTGGACTGCTCGGGTACCCACGACCCGGACCCCGCGACCCCGCCGGCCCGTCTGCACCTGGGCGCCACCATTCGGCGGGCTTCCTCAGCGACGCGTGCTCTACTGCCGCAGCACCACCCCCCACCCTTCCCTGTCACGAAGGAGACTGCGCATATGCCGAATTCGAGGATCTCCGAGGACGACTCCCCCCACCCCTCTGCCGCCGTCCCGCCCCCTGCCGCCGGCCGCCCCGCGGTCAGTCGCCGCTGGGTGCTGGCGGGGCTGGCCGCGGCGGCCCCTGCGGTGCTCGCGGCCTGCGGCGGGAAGAGGGGGAGTGCCGCGTCGCTCAGCCCGCACGGCGCGGGGAAGCCCACGCCGGGGAACTCCACCGTCATCATGATCATCCGGCACGGTGAGAAGCCCGACAAGCACCACCCCGGCATCGACGAGCACGGCCACGAGGACCACAAGTCGCTCACCCGGCGCGGCTGGGACCGGGCCAACGCACTGCCCAAGCTCTTCGACCCGCCGGCGGGCCAGAAGCTCCCGGCCGGCATCGAGCGCCCCCGGACGATCTACGCCGCGACCGACCAGGGCCCCAACGCCGGTGCGCACCGGATGCGACAGACCGTCACCCCGCTCGCCCACCACATGGGCCTGAAGGTCGACACCGAGTTCGCCGAGTCCGAGGAGGACGCCCTCGCGAAGGCCGCCCTGTCCGCGACCGGGCCGGTGCTGATCTGCTGGGAGCACAGTCGCATCCCCGACATCGTCTCCGCGCTCGGCGCCTCCGGCAGCGGCGTCCCCGACGAGTGGCCCGACCGCTTCGACCTGGTGTGGGTGTTCACCCATGCCAAGGGCAGTTGGGCGTTCCGGCAGGTCGACCAGCACCTGCTGCCCGGCGACGCCTGAGCGGGCGACGCGCCGCCGCTGTAGGTTTCACTGATCTGACCCATCGTTAGGTCTCCTGACCTGGGATTTCATAGAGCGGTCCTGCCGTTGTGTCGGTGGTTTCGTCCCGCGGTGCTGTCGTTTTCCTCGGCGCCGCGGGACGTCGGGTGATCGTGGAAGCGGCTTGATGCGCCGCGGTGGTGAGTGAGTAGAACGTTCGTCGGCGTGCGGAGCCTGGCCGTTCGGCACGGGTTTCGAGGCGGCTTGTGAGCCAGCCGGCTGCTTCCAGGCGCTTGACCTGCTTATAGACGGTGGTGAACGGAATGCCGGTGGCGGTGTGGATCTGGGCTGAGGAGGTTTCCTGGTCGCTTTGTGTCAGCAGGTGGTCGAGGAGAGGGTGCAGGGGCGAGGGGATGTTCAAGCGCTGAGGGGGCGGTGCGTGCGGGTGCAGAACCGTGAGGGCGGCGCGTTCGCCGTCGACGACTGCTGTCGCGAAGTCGACCGCGTCGGGAGCTGGTAGTGGATCTAGGCGAGATCCGAGTGCGTCTTGCATGAGCGCCCGGACCTGGCTGTTGTCGAGGTCTTGAAGGAGCGCCGTGCCTCGGGCGGTGGGCCGCTGAGGCGAGTGGCGGACAGACCGGTGGAACAGCTGGGTGCCGATGTCCTGCTCCAGTTGGTGGAACTGGCTGGCCAGCGCGCTCGGCATGACGTCGAGGTGCTGGGCTGCGGCCGTGAGGGTGGGGAAGACCATGTTGATCTGGAACCTGCGGAGGCGGAGCCAGCCGTGCAGGGTTCCTTCGACCGCTGCTCGGATGTCGGCAGGCACCGATTCGTCCAGCTTCGCGTTGAGCGCCGTCAGGCTGCGTGCGCTGAACGGGCGCCGGGGGATGCCGAGTGCCTCAAGGTGGCGGATGACGACGTTGCCGTTGGTGCCGATCTCTTGGGCGATGTCGTCGATGCCTCGGGCCCGGTCGAGGTACTGCTCGCGGAGCCATTCCTCGTTGTCGATGGTGCGAGGACGGTTTCCGCGGAAGATGGTGACGCCGAGTTCCCTGGTGTGCTGGATGACGTGCTTGATCGGGAGCCCGTGGCTCTTGGCGATCGCGTGGAGAGGTGTCTGGCCTTCCACGTATTCGCGATTCAGGAAGTCGGGGGTCAGGATGGTGCGTCGTCGCTCCTGTAGTCGCCAGATTCCGAGTCCAGTGTTGAGGTCAGTGACGTCGGTGAGCGTGTTCTGCCAGGCATCTCGGGCAGCGTCGTTCAGGGAGAGCAGGTCGGTAGCGGTCAGTGACTCCATCAACGGTGATAGGCACTTGTCGACTTTTGAGAAGGTTCGGTCGGGGTCCATCCGTTGGTGGACGGGGAGAGAGTCGAGCTGATCCTGGGCCTGCAGCAGAGGGTGCCCGTGGGGAGGGCGAGGGCAGGGAGTTCGCCGAGGTCGGCTCCGCAGACTGTCCTGAGGCCGGTGCGGCGCATGCAGCGCCCGGGCGGGTGCAGGTGAACGGACCTGGGCAGGAACCCGCGAGGTTCGGCGTGGCAGCTGGGGCAGTGTCTGTGCAGGAGCACCTGGTGCTTGGTGCAGGCGAAGGTCCAGGGTAGCCACCAACGCGTCGGGAAGCGCCCTTGTCCCTCGTTGAGGCATTGCGGACAGAATCGCCAGTGGGGCGCTCGGCGCCCGAAGAGAGCGGGCGGGACGGCAGACTGCTCAAGCACTCTAACGCGCAGGTTCAGCTGTTTCTTCAGCCGTTGAAACATCTCCGGAGGCAGCCCCGTCAAGAGGTAGTGAGTACGTTCCTCCGTCGGCAGTCCGAGAGCGTCCAGCAGTGCGGACAGCGATGTCCAGGAGCGGCGGGCGAGGGCCTCGAGCCAGCTGTCCAGGCTCTCGCCGGGCTGCGGGAGGACGCGGATCGCCAGAGTTCGGGGTTCGCTCACGACACCTTCTTCTGCTTCTGCCCGGGCCGACTGACGAGCCGGCCGGCCTCGAGGGCGTCCTGCCATTCCTGGCGGGCCCGTTCGGACGCGGCGTCGTTCTTCACCTGGTCCAGTAGTTTCGTGTCCAGACGCTCGACGCCGGTGCGTACGGCTCTTTGACAGCCGCGGTTGACCAGCGTCATGAGGGAGCCGATATGCCCGGTGCTGCGGGCGAAGAGATAGTCGGACAGTTCGTCCGCGATCATGCCGGGGTGCTTGTGCGCAAGGACGACGCGTTTCTCGATTGCGAGGAGGATGTCGCGCCAATCGCGGCGCCCCTTCTCGGTCTTGATGTCGAACGCTTCCAGGCCCAGTCGCGTCGTGCGGCGTCCGGTCTGGGCGAGGACCGCGTCTTCGTAGCTTGCTCCCTCGCTGAACAGACCCCGCTTCTCCAGGCCGACGCCGACCATCAGCAAGGTCACTGGGAACTCGTTGGCAATGTATTTGAAGTGGTTGCTGACCTCGATCCCGCTCTTGTTCCGCCACTTCAGGAAGTGCAGGTCGTCCACGATCAGCAGATTCGTCTGCGCGGACAAGACGGAATCGAGCGCGCGATAGCCGAATTCGGCAGTCGTGCCGCGGTGACGGCCTGGGTGCCCGTAGTACTCCAGGATGGCCCGGTTGAAATCGCGCATTCCGGTGTTGCTGGTCAGGCCGACGCGGCAGACCGGCCAGCGTTCATGGCCATCGTCGGTGTACTGGCCCTCTTCCTTGATGATGCGACGGTGGAGCTTGCGGGCGAAAGCGAGAACGGCCGTGGTCTTGCCCAGACCGGGAAAGGCGTCGAGAGCGATCCCGCCCTTGACCTTGTCACCGTCCTGGTCGTTGCTGTCGAAGATGTCCCAGAGGTCTTCGTGCAGGGCCTGCATCTGCGGGGTGTCCAGCGGGCCGAGGTTCGCATGCCACTTGCGGCGGGCGCGGTTGTACTCGGTCAGCGCCTCATCACACAGCTTCTTCAACTGCCGACGAGACAGCAGATCCGGACGGATCCGGCGCGGGGCATCGGCAAAGCGGCCGAAGCCCTCCTTCCGGGACAGCGTGAGGTGATCCAGGCGGGAACGCAGATCGGCTTCCTCGGCCAGGGCCCGGGGCGTTCTACTCATCGTCATCAACGTCCTTCAAAGCCGTGGCGTAGAAGTCGATTTCCTCGTCCAGCTCCTCCAGGTCGTCGGCGTCGTCATCCCCCAGTTCGGCCTCGTCGGACTCGGCAGCCGGAGGCGAGGGTTGTTCAGGAAGGGACAGCACCCGGGCGACCGACGGCAAGACGTTGACCTCGGAGGCTTCTTCCTCGGGCAGATCCACGGCGGCCTGTTCACGAGAGAGTCGCAGGGCCATGCGCCGTTCGACCAAGGAATTGCCGAGCCCGAGATTCCACCGCTCCAGCAGCAGCGCGACGGCGAGCCGGTCGTTGGGGTAGGTGTACTGCTTCGCGGCCAGGCGCCGGGCGAACTGCAACGCTTCCTCGCTCAACGGCATCTGGAGACTCGCCGCGTGTTCCCACTTCAGCGTGTGCCACTTGCGCTCCTCGTCGCGGAAGTAGATGCGGGTGACGTCATCGGGGTCGGCGAAGAACGGGAGCCGTCGCTTGGCCAGCTCGACGTCCGATCCGGCCATGTCCTTCAGGCCAGCAAGCCCCGGACCGTCGTAGCGGCGTCCCTTGATCTCGACGCCGTAGTGCTGGACGGTCCGCATCGTGACCTCCAGGAACTCGTAGGCGAGATCCGGATCACGCGGCACTTCGATGTAGCCGGCCCGGGCGAGGCCGTGCTCGAACATCGCGGCCGGTGACAGATCCACATTCGGCAGGTGCGGATCGACGAGACCGCTGTGCGGTCTGCGGTGATACACACACGCCACCCACTCGCGGATGATCGCCTCGAGTTCGTGCAGGAAGAAGAAGGCGTCCTTTTCAGGATTGAGCCCCCGTGAATGAATGTCGGGGCCCTTGTAGCCGGGCAGCACCTGCAGCAGGTCTTCCCGCACGGTCCTGAAGAATCTTTCGACCGGCCCTTGTCCCGGCCCGTCCGTAGTCGGGCCGGCTGGATCGACATGCCCAACCGACGGCAGACGCTGGTCAGGTGGGCGGAGAGATAGATCTTGCCGTGGTCGACGATGACCGTCTCCGCCGCTAATGCAGGGCCGACGGCTCCCGTGACGGGACCATGGACTGCCTCGGCATCCACCAGGACACCGCGGGGGATCCCGTGATCGGGCCAGGCCGCTTCCTTCGGCCAGGACTCAGGGATGGGCCGGGGCCGGTAGGTCTGGAAGAGAACGGCAGCCGCGTCAACGGCCTTCGTCGACACCGGAGTGACACGGATGCCGGTGATGCAGCGGGTGTACCAGTCCATCGCGACCGTCAGCTCCGCCTGCACCCACTTCAAAGTCACCGGGTCGAAGGCGAAGACATCCAGTCGCGTGGTGTCCATCAGCACGTACTCGCCGGGCCGCGTGGGCCGCAGCTTCCCGTAGACACCGTCGGGACGATCCGCGATCTCCCGGTTGCGCTTTGTACTCAACCGGAACGTCGGATGACGCCGCTCGAGCTCGTGCATCCACCGATACCCCGCCGTCCGCTTCGGCAGCGGCACCGCGTCCGGCCCGAAACGCTCCTCCAGCCGGGCCTGCACCCGCTCCAACACGAGCTTCACGGAGGGCCGGGACTCTTCCTTGTACTCGCCCAGAACCTCTTCAGCCACCTCCACCCAGCGCGGATCGGCATGAGACAGCCCACCCTCCACCTGTGCCTTCTTCGGGGCGAGCCCCACCTCACCGCCCTCAAGGAATGCACGTGCCCACCGCTCCACCGACCGCACGGTCAGGCCCAGTTC
Organism: Streptomyces yunnanensis; assembly: GCF_029011865.1. NCBI lineage: Bacteria > Bacillati > Actinomycetota > Actinomycetes > Kitasatosporales > Streptomycetaceae > Streptomyces > Streptomyces yunnanensis. Next base: position 8,996,001 of record NZ_CP095749.1, on the reverse strand, counting down.
GGCCGCCTTGGCCGCGTAGCGCTTCCCCAACGACAGGCCGGGAGCGTACTCAGGCCGTGGCTCACCCGGCCTTGCCAACTCCTCGCATCCCGAGCGGTAACCCGTCAGCATCTCCCGGACGTGCTCGGCCCGTTCAAGAACCTCTTTCCGTTCCTCCTTGGTCAGCCGACCCAGCACCACGGCAGCCAACTCAACGTCGTCGGCGGCCGGACCCCCGTCCTTGGGGATCACCTCAGCTCGATCCGAGGTCAGCAGTTCCCGTACCGACATCCGCGCCAGCCGGTCACGGGCGTCCTTGAGGATGACCTCCATACCCGTAGCCAGGCTCGCGAGCTCCACGACCTCGACCGTCTCGCCGTCGAGCCTGAAGCGCGTGCCGACACCAAGCCGTGTTCCCGCCCCGCTCATGCGGCCCTCCTCAACACGTGCCCCGAGCTGAGCGGCCGGTCCAGCTCCGTCGTCACGTGCCCAGACCACAGCAGGTGCAGCACCGCCGACTTCACCAGCGGCCGGGGACGATCGGGCAGCAGCCGGAAAGCCTCACGCAGCGACCGTCCCTCCAGCTCACAGGCCCGCAGGCCGTCCAAGAGGCCCGGATCGAACAACCAGTCCCTGCGGTAGCCGGCGAGGAAGCGGATGTTCTCCAGCTCATGAAGGTCCGGTTCACTCCAGACCTCGTAACGCCACCCGCGGGAGGCGACCGCCGCACGAGTCCACGCGAACGTGAACGCGACTTTGGGCCGCTCCAGCCGATGCCGCGGCTTGACATCCACGACCACCGGCCCGTCATCCGTCAACAGCAGATAGTCCGGGATGTGCCGCCGTAGCTTGCCCTCAACCTCTGCCTTGAGCAGGAAAGGCTGAGCGACGACATGCCGGACGTTCGGGGCGAAGTCCGCGAACAGCAGCCGTGCCAGTTCCAACCGCGACTCGTAGATCACATGGTCGCGTACCGTCGCCGCCCAGTACGTGCCCGAGTAGTGCTGCTGGCCCTTGTGCCAGCGGAACGTCCGCCACGGCTGTGCCTTCCGCAGGAGATCGAGTGGCACGGACGCCCACTCCAGATCCTCCACCACGGACTCGTCGGTCTTCCGGACACTCACCTGTAACGACGTAGCCAGATCTGTCGTGCTCATCGGACCCCAAACTCGCGTTCTCCAGGGCGGCTTGATCGACCGCCGAACGCCGTTGGCATGCCCCGGTCGTCTGCGTTGATGACGACCGGGACGCTCCGGTACACAAAGAGGGGAACTACTAGAGAAGGAGGCATGAATCCCGTCCGCATGTCGTATCCGACACAGCTACGACATTCCCGCGCGGAATCCGACGCGGGAAACGGGATCCCACAGCCGCGGGCGCGGGTCAGCCCAGGGCCCGGTCGAGGTTGAACGCGGCGCTGATCAGTGCCAGGTGGGTGAACGCCTGGGGGAAGTTGCCGATCTGTTCGCCGGTGCGGCCGATCTCCTCGGCGAAGAGGCCGACGTGGTTGGCGTAGGTGAGCATCTTCTCGAAGGCGAGCCGGGCCTCGTCCACCCGGCCCGCGCGGGAGAGTGCCTCCACGTACCAGAACGAGCAGATGGAGAAGGTGCCTTCCTCGCCCCGGAGCCCGTCGGGGCTGGCCTTGGGGTCGTAGCGGTAGACCAGGGAGTCGGAGACCAGTTCCTCGCCGAGGACGTCCAGGGTGGAGAGCCACTTCGGGTCGGTCGGCGAGATGAACTTGGCCAGCGGCATCATCAGGACCGCGGCGTCCAGCACGTCGTCACCCTCGTGCTGGACGAACGCCCGGCGCTCGGTGGACCAGCCGCGCTGCATGATGCGTCGGTAGATCGCGTCGCGCTCCCGTCCCCAGCGGATCATGTCGGCGGGCAGTCCGCGGTGGCGGGCGATCCGCATGGCCCGTTCGATGGCCACCCAGCACATCAGCTGTGAGTAGAGGAAGTTCTGGATCTTGCCGCGGGTCTCCCAGATGCCCTCGTCCGGCTGGTCCCAGTTGTCGCAGACCCAGTTCACCAGGTTGCAGACGGTGTCCCAGTGGTCGCTGGAGAGCGGCTGCCCCCATTTGTCGTAGAGGTAGAGGGAGTCGATGAGCGCGCCGTAGATGTCGAGCTGGAGCTGGTTGACGGCGTTGTTGCCGATGCGGACCGGCGCGGATCCCAAGTGGCCTTCCAGGTGCTGGAGTTCCTCTTCGGGGAGTTCGCTGCGGCCGTCGATGCCGTACATGATCTGCAGCGGGCCGTGGGCGCAGTCCTTCAGGCAGATCTTCGAGGAGAGGAAGCGCACGAAGGATTCCGCTTCGTCGGTGAAGCCGAGGCGGAGCAGGGCGTAGATGCAGAAGGCGGCGTCCCGCACCCAGGCGTACCGGTAGTCCCAGTTGCGCTCGCCGCCGATCTGCTCGGGCAGGCTGGTGGTGGGGGCGGCGACGATGGCGCCGGTGGGCGCGTAGGTGAGCAGCTTGAGGGTGAGCGCGGAGCGGTGCACCATCTCCCGCCAGCGGCCCCGGTAGCGGGAGTGCGCGAGCCAGCCGCGCCAGTAGCGCACGGTGGCCCCGAAGAGCTGCTCGGCCTCCTGGACGGCGCAGAACCGGGGCTCCACGCCGTCGCCGATGCGGTCGAGCGCGAAGACCGCGGACTCGCCCTCGGCGAGCGTGAAGGAGGAGCGGGCGTCGGGCCCGTCGATCTCGACCGGCACGCTGGAGGTCAGGGCGAGGGAGAGTTCCGGGGAGTCGAAGACGGTCAGGCCGCGGTGGTGGGGGCGGACGGTGTGCTGTTGCCGGCCGTAGTCGAAGCGGGGTGCCACGCGCACCGAGAACGGCAGGGATCCCCGGACGCAGAGCACCCGCCGGATCAGCCGGTGTCGGTCCGCCTCACGGGAGTCGTCGACGATCGGCATGAAGTCCTGGACCTCGCCGACGCCGTGGTCGGCGAAGAAGCGGGTGATCAGGATGTTGGTGTCGGGGAAGTAGAACTGCTTGGTGCGGGTCGGCACGTCCGGGGCGAGTTCGAAGGCCCCGCCGCGGTCGGCGTCCAGGATCGCGGCGAAGACACTGGGCGCGTCGAAACGGGTGCAGCAGTACCAGTCGATGGTGCCGTTGGTGCCGACGAGGGCCGCGGTGCGCATGTCCCCGATCAGGCCGTGTTCGGCGATCGGGACGTAGCGGGCGGCGTCGGCTCGGGTGGTGCGCAGGCTCGCGGTGGGTGTCGCCATGAGCCCCGTGGGCGTCGTCATCGGACCTCCCCTGCGCTGGGGGACGAGCAGGAGCAGTGGATTCAGGCTAACTCCGGGCGGCCCGCCACCGCCCCTCCGCCCGGCGACCGGGCCGGTCCGAGGGCCGTCGGCGACAAGGCGTGGCCAGCGCCGTAAGAGAGCCGCAAATTCCGTCCGCGGGCGGAGCCTCGCCGGTGGACGAGGCCCTAGATTCGGTCCCGGCCGGGAGACGGCCGCGGACGGCGGACGCGCAGGTCGGAGGCCGTCCGGTGCCCCATGCCTCAGGTCCGCGACCGGGGGCCGACGTCTCCCGGTCGCTCCCCGTGCCCGTCCCTCCAGAAAGCATGCGCATGCCTCCTGCCCCGTCCCGCGTTTCCCCTCTCGCGCCGCAGGCTCCGGCGGACGGCATGGGCGGTGTGCCCGCCCGTGGCGGGTCGGGGGCCGGTGGCCACCGGGGACGGCGACGACGGGCGCCGGCCGGGCTGTTCGATCCACGGGTACTGCTCACAGCCCTGCCGGAGGCGTTGCGCAAGCTGCATCCGCGGGTACTGGCCCGGAATCCGGTGCTCTTCGTCGTAGCCTGCGGATCTCTGCTGACCACGCTGTCCGCGGTGCTGTACCCGTCGGTGTTCAGCTGGGTGATCAGTGGGTGGCTGTGGCTGACGGTGCTGTTCGCGCAGCTCGCGGAGGCGGTGGCGGAGGGCCGCGGCAGGGCGCAGGCGGCGTCGCTGCGCCGGGCCCGGACGGATCTCACGGCCCGGCGGCTGCGGGACAACTGGCGGGTGGGCGTCAATCTGGGCCGTGCCGTGACCGAGGTCGTTCCGGCGTCCGACCTCCGGCCGTTCGACTTCGTGGTGGTGGCCGCGGGTGAGCCGATTCCGGCGGACGGCGAGGTGGTCGAGGGGGTGGCGAGCGTCGACGAGTCCGCGGTGACCGGGGAGTCGGCGCCGGTGCTCCGCGAGGCGGGCGGTGATCGCTCCGGTGTGACGGGCGGGACGACCGTGCTGTCGGACCGGATCGTGGTCCGGGTGACGTCGCGGGCCGGGCATTCGTTCCTGGACCGGATGATCGCGCTGGTGGAGGGTGCCGCCCGGCAGCGGACGCCCAATGAGATCGCGCTGCACATCCTGCTGGCCGCGCTGACCATCATCTTCCTCCTGGTGGTCGTCACGCTGCAGCCGATGGCGACGTACGCGGGCGCCGCCCAGCAGACGGCGGTGCTGGTGGCCCTGCTGGTGACGCTGATCCCGACGACCATCGGGGCGCTGCTGTCGGCGATCGGGATCGCCGGGATGGACCGTCTGGTGCAGCGCAATGTGGTGGCCATGTCGGGCCGTGCGGTGGAGGCCGCGGGGGACATCAACACCCTGCTGCTCGACAAGACCGGCACGATCACGCTCGGTCACCGGGAGGCGGTGGCGTTCGTTCCGCTGCCGGGGCTGGACGAGCTGGCGCTGGCCGATGCCGCCGCCCTCTCGTCGTTGGCGGACACCACGCCCGAGGGGCGGTCGGTGGTGGCGCTGGCCCGGGAGAAGTACGGGTTGCAGGCGCCGGCCGAGGGCGAGCTGGCCTTCATCCGGTATGTGCCGTTCAGCGCGCGGACGCGGATGAGCGGGGTGGATCTGCGCTGGGCGCACGGCGACGGTGGGTCCGCGGCGGCGCCCGAGGGCGCGGCGGGGCGGCCGTCTGAGTATCCGGGCGAGGTGGTGCTCCGCAAGGGCGCGGCCGCGCAGATCATCGACTGGGTGGTGCAGCGGGGCGGCGAAGTGCCGGCCGAGGCACGGTTGTTCAGTGACACGATCGGCGCGTCCGGGGGGACGCCGCTGTTGGTGGCGATGGACGACCGGCAGGGACCCCGGGTGCTGGGCGTGGTGCACCTGAAGGACGTGGTGAAGGACGGCATCCGGGAGCGGTTCGCCGAGTTGCGTCGGATGGGCATCCGGACGGTGATGGTCACGGGCGACAATCCGCTGACGGCCCGGGCGATCGCCCAGGAGGCGGGGGTGGACGACTACTTGGCGGAGGCCGCGCCGGAGGACAAGCTCGCACTGATCGTCCGGGAGCAGGCGGGCGGCCGGCTGGTGGCGATGACGGGCGACGGGACGAACGACGCGCCGGCGCTGGCGCAGGCGGACGTCGGCGTGGCGATGAACACCGGCACCTCCGCCGCCAAGGAGGCCGGGAACATGGTGGATCTGGACTCCAACCCGACCAAGTTGATCGAGATCGTGGAGGTGGGCAAGCAACTGCTCATCACCCGGGGCGCGTTGACCACGTTCTCGATCACCAATGACGTGGCCAAGTACTTCGCGATCATTCCGGCGATGTTCGCGGGGGCGTATCCTGGGCTGGCGGCGCTGAACGTGATGGGGCTGCACAGCCCGACGTCGGCGATCACCTCGGCGATCATCTTCAATGCGTTGGTGATCGTGGCGCTGATTCCGCTGGCGCTGCGCGGGGTGCGCTATCGGCCGGCGTCCGCCCACGACCTGTTGCGCCGCAACCTGGCGTTCTTCGGACTGGGCGGACTGGTGGCGCCGTTCGTCGGCATCAAGCTGATCGATCTGCTGATCTCGGGGATTCCGGGGCTGGGGTGACGGTGACGGGTCCGCGGCTCAGCCGACGTGGACCCGTGGTCGTCGGTCGCGGTCCGGTTCCGCCTCGCGCAGTACCTCACGGGTGACGGGGGCGACCTCGCCCTGGCCGAAGAGGAAGAAGCGCAGGAACTGGGCGAAGGGGTTGCCCTCGGTCCATTCGAAGTAGATGTGCGGGCGTCGCCCGGTGGTGTCCCGGACGTAGAGCAGGAGGGCGGCCAGGGCGTTGGAGACGGTGGAGCTCTCCAGGCAGAGCACCCGGTAGCGGTCGTGCATGACGTGGCCGTGGACGTGCAGCGCGCTTTCGAACTCGGAGGGGTCGCGGATGGTGACCTCGACGAACACCAGGTCGTCCTCGGGCGGGATGTCGTTGTCGGCGCGGATCTGCTGGGCCTTGTCGCGGTATTCGGCGAAGTCGCGCTGGTCGGGCTCGTTGGCGATGAAGCGGATGCGGCGCTGGGCGATGTCGCGGACGAAGCGTGCCGCGGTGTCGTCCAGGATGACCTCGGTGACGCGGAGTTCGAAGGCGCGGGCGAGCCGTGAGGTGAAGGAGAGCAGGATGATGCCGGCGATGAAGCAGGCACCGATCTTCACGCCGTCGGGCCGTTCGATGACGTTGGTGACGGTGGTGTAGAGGAACACCACGGAGATCACGGCGAATCCGATGGTCCAGCCGCGTTGCCCGGCACGGTGGGCGGCGATGGTCACGGCGATCGCCGCGGAGGCGATGAGGACGAGGACGCCGGTCGCGTAGGCGCCGCCCTGGGCGTCGACGTCGGCGTCGAAGATCCAGGTGACCAGGAAGGCGACGGCGATGAAGACGAGCACCATGGGACGGACCGCGCGGGCCCAGGAGGGCGCCATGCCGTAGCGCGGGAGGTACTGCGGCATCAGGTTGAGCAGGCCGGCCAGGGCCGAGGCGCCGGCGAACCAGAGGATGGCGATGGTGGCGACGTCGTAGACGGTGCCGAAGGCGGAGCCGAGGTACTCGTGGGAGAGGTAGGCAAGGGCACGGCCGTTGGCGGCTCCGCCGGGTTTGAAGGCGGCGGCGGGGATCAGGAGGGTGGTGACGAAGCTGGTGATGATGAGGAAGATGCTCATGATGACGGCGGCCGTGGTCAGCAGCTTCTTGGCGCCGCGGATCCGTCCGGTGGGGCGTTCCTCGGTGTCGTCGGTGTCGCCCTCGATGTGCGGCATGACCGCGACGCCGGTCTCGAAGCCGGAGAGGCCCAGGGCGAGTTTGGGGAAGACGACGAGAGCCACCGCGATCATGGCCGGAACACTGCCGTGCTGGGTGGTCAGTGCCCGGGACCAGTCGGTGACGACGTGTTCGGCGGTGACCACGTGCCAGACACCGACGACCGCGACGACGGCGTTGAGCGCGAGGTAGCCGCCCACCAGGACGACGGCCACACCGATCGCTTCGAGGAAGCCCTTGAGGAAGACCGCGCCGAGCAGGGCGATCAGGATCAGCGTGACGACCATCTGGCGGCCCTGGAGCGCGCTGTGGACGTGCGGGTTCTCGACGAGGTGGGTGGCGGCGTCGGCGGCCGACAGGGTGATGGTGATGAGGAAGTCGGTGGCCGCGAAGCCGAGGAGGGTGAGGACGAACAGCTTGCCCTTCCAGAAGGACAGCAGCCGCTCCAACATGGCGATGGAGCCCTGGCCGTGCGGGCTCTCGGTGGCGACGCGGCGGTATACGGGGAGTGCGCCGGCGAGGGTGACGGCGACCAGGACGAGGGTGGCGACGGGCGAGAGGAGACCGGCGGCCAGGGCCGCGATGCCGGGCTGGTATCCGAGGGTGGAGAAGTAGTCCACACCCGTCAGGCACATCACGCGCCACCAGCGCTGTCCGTGGTGGGCGGAGGGCGGTTCGACGTGCTGGTGCCTGCCCATGTCCGCCAGGCCCTGCAGCATCCAGGCGCGCAGGCGTTGCCGCGGCGTGGCTTTGGAGGCGCTACCGGCAGGGACGGAGGCGGCCATCGTGTGCTCCTGTCGTAAACCGAAAGGATCCGGCCATCGTGAGGCGGCTGGTTCAGCGTACGCACTTCCGGGGTCCTCGCCGTGGTGTTCGAGGGCACGGGCGGATCGTGTCTCGGGGAGGGGAGCGCGCGGCGGGGCCGGCACGGCGTCGGCGCGCCCGTCGGGGGCCCGGGCGCGCGCCCAAACACCACCCGGCCGAATACCACCACATCGATGGAATGAGCCGGCACTTCGCCCCGATGCGCCGCGCCGTCGTTGAGGATCGCTTGACAAGGAGGGGTCCGGGCCGACTCGGATGCGGGAGGCGGAATGGCACGGTCATGGTTGCGGCGAGGGGCGGCGGCGGTCGCGGTGTGCGGTGCGGTGCTGACGTCGGTTCCACCGGCGACGGCGGCGGGCGGTCCGGTGGCGCCGGACACCCGCATCGTGGGCGGGCGGAACGCGGACGTGCGGGACGTGCCGTGGCAGGTGTCGTTGCGCAGCCGCGGCGGACACATCTGCGGTGGTTCGATCATCCGCGCCGATGCGGTGGTGACCGCGGCGCACTGCACCGTGGGGGCGCCGCCGGACTCCTTGACCGTCCAGGCGGGCAGCAGCGTGCGCGGGTCGGGCGGGCAGATCGTGCCGGTGGCGCGGGTGTTGCGGCACCCGAAGTTCAACGCGGCCACGATCGACTACGACGTGGCGGTGCTGGAACTGGCGTCCCCGCTGGATTTCGGGGCCGGGGTGCGCGCGGTTCCGCTGCTGCCGGAGGGCAGGGAGCCGATCACCGGCACACCGGCGACGGTCACCGGCTGGGGTGCGACGCGGGACGGCGGCACACTGCCGGAGCGGCTGCGGCGGGTCGATGTGCCCAAGCTCAGCGACACGTACTGCAAGGGGGCGTACGGGACGTCCTCGATCACCCCGCGGATGACGTGCTACGGCTACGAGGGCGGGCGCAAGGACGCGTGCCAGGGCGACAGCGGGGGCCCGCTGGTGGTGGACGGGTACCTGGCGGGGATCGCGTCATGGGGGACGGGGTGCGCCTCGCCCGGGCATCCCGGCGTCTACACCAAGGTCAGCGATCCGTCGATCCACGCGTACATCGCCCGGTCCTAGGGCCTGTCGTCAAACTCCCGTCGTTCGCCCGGAGGGCGGGCCTCGCGGCGTCTGGTGCGTGCGATCTCAAGGCGGAGGGTCATCCCGGTACCGGGCGTACCGGGATGAGCCCGACAACGCAGCATGGGGGTCCCCCCGCGCCCTTAAGGCGTGGGGGAGTGCGTGCCAGGCGTCGCGAGGCAGGCGGGAGTTTGACGACAGGCCCTAGGACAGGCCGGGCGCCTATGCTGACGCGGTGTTCGCACCCGAGGGTCCTACGTTCCGTGAGCTCGCCGTGCAGGCGTTGTCGTCCGTCGAGCGGGGCTATGACCTGCTGGCCCCGAAGTTCGACCGCACGCCGTTCCGGACGCCGGCGGCGGTGCTGGATCCGGTGGTGCGGGAGCTGCGGGAGCTCGGCCCGTTCGCCGGCGGCCTGGATCTGTGCTGTGGCACGGGCGCGGGGGTGGGCGTGCTGCGGCAGGTGTGCCGGGAGCGGGTGACCGGGGTCGACATCAGTGCCGGGATGCTCGCGGTGGGGCGGGACCGCGAGCGGGCGCCCGATGGGGGTGGCCCCCGGGTGGAGTGGGTGCGGGCGGACGCGCGGGCGCTGCCGTTCGGGCCGGTCTTCGACGTCGTGGTGAGTTTCGGGGCGTTCGGGCACTTCCTGCCGCGGGAGCGGCCGGTGTTGTTCGAGCAGGTGCGGTCGGTGTTGCGGCCCGGTGGGCGGTTCGTGTTCCCGGTGCTGGCGCCCGCGCGGCCGGGGTCGCCGCTGTACTGGGCGCTGTTGGGTTTCGATGCGGCGATGCGGGTCCGCAACGCGCTGTGGCGGCCGCGGTTCGTGATGTATTACCGGGGTTTCCGGCTGGCCGAGGTGAGCGCGGAGCTGGCGCGGGCCGGGTTCGCGGTGGAGTTGCGGCCGGTGCCAGAGTGGGGGCGGCGGGCGGACGGCAGTCCGCGCGGCCGGCTGGTGGTGGCGACGAGGTCGGGTCCGGCGGCCGGCTGAGCGACCGGGGAGGGCGGCACGACACCGCCGGGGTGGTCCGTGCGGGGAACACCCCGGGGTGAACAGAACGTGTACATGCCCAATTGTGACTGTTGTGTGGGCAGCCATTGGCCAACTCCTGGGCCGGCTAAAGTTGTTGACATGCCTCAGCACGACCCGGCACCGCCGCCGGAGTTCGCCACGCAGGAGCCACGCCACCCGGTCACGACTGCGTCGTTGAGTCCTTCGTGAGTTCATATCCGGACCCTTCGACCACGGGCGCGGCCACCTGCGACCTGTGCCATTACCGACGCCCCTCCCTCCAGCCGCCCGCCCCGGCGGTGGGCCCCCCGATCGGCCCGCAGCGGCAGGTACGGCTGTGTGCACCGTGCAGTGAGGACCGCCCCGGTCGCCGACGCCGCGAGCTGATCGAGGAGGACTTCAGCTGGCAGATGATGTCCCGTCAGGCCCACGACCTCGCGGACGCCTACACCACCGGCCGGTGGCTGCCCTACGACGACGAGCACCGCTGGGCACTGGGCCTGGCCCGGACGTACTGGACCCGGGCCGCCCTGGAAACCGCGCTGCGCGACCCCAACCCCTACCTCCGGGCGGGTCGGCTGGTCCGCGTGGTGGAACCGCTCCCCCACATCCTCTCCGTGGTCGGCCCTAGCGACCGTGCGCTGCGGCCGGTGCAGGCCCTGCTCGACACCCTCGCAATCCGGTCCACGCGGTCCTGACGCCCCGTCACCCGCCGGCCGGGGCCCGGCGCCGACCCCCAGAAACTGCCCGGTCGGCGCCGGGCCTCCGCCATGCGGCGGAGCGGCAGTCCGTGGCGGTGCGCCGGGCGGCGGCCCCGGCCCCGGCTTGCGACGATGGGCCGGCCTCAGTCACCGGCCGTCCCCCACCGTACGGAGCCGCCATGTCCGCCAGCACCGCCCTGCTCGTCGACGCCTTCGGCCGGATCCGCGAGGTCGTCGAGGAGGTGGTCGACGGCCTCGACCCCGAGGAGCTCGCCACCCGCCCCGACGGGCGCGGCAACTCCATCGCCTGGCTGGTCTGGCACCTCACCCGGGTGCAGGACGACCATGTCGCGGGGGTGGCCGGCACCGAGCAGATCTGGGGCGCGGACGAGTGGTACGAGGCGTACGGGCTGCCGTTCGCCGAGGAGGACACCGGCTACGGGCACTCCCGCAAGGACGTGGCGAAGGTGCGGGGGCTGAGCGCCCAGCTGCTGACGGGCTATCACGCGGCGGTGCACGAGAGCACGGTGCGCCACCTCGGCACGCTCGGCGTGAAGGACCTCGACCGGGTCGTCGACCGGAACTGGTCGCCGCCGGTCACCCTGGGCGTCCGCCTGGTCAGCGTGATCACGGACGATCTCCAGCACGCCGGCCAGGCGGCCTATGTGCGGGGCCTGCTGGGCAGGTGAGCCGGCGGGCGCCCGGGGTGGCGCGGCCCGGCTCACCGCCGGAGCGGCAGGCGGTGCAGCACCACGCCGGTGAGCCGGCCGTCGGCGACCTCCGCGGTCATGTACGTACAGAAGGGCTGCCGCCGGCGGTCCGTCGGGGAACCGGGGTTCAGCAGCCGCAGGCCGGTCTCCGCCGTGGTGTCCCAGGGGATGTGGCTGTGGCCGAAGACCAGCACGTCGAGGTCGGGGAAGCGGTCGGCGCAGCGGCGTTCCCGGCCCTGCGCGGGGCCGGTCTCGTGCACCACGCCCAGCCGCAGTCCGTCCAGGTCCGTGTCGACCACCTCCGGCAGCCGGGCGCGGAGTTGCGAACCGTCGTTGTTGCCGTACACCGCGATCAGGCGGCGGGCGCGGGCCTGCAGCAGGTCCAGGGTGGCGGCGTCGGTCCAGTCCCCCGCGTGCACGACGACGTCGGCGCGCGCCATCGCGTCCAGCAGCCGTGGCGGCAGGGCCTTGGCGCGCTGGGGGACGTGTGTGTCGGAGGTGAGCAGCAGGCGCAGCGACACGGGTCAGCGCTCCTGGGCGGTGGGCCGGACCGTGATCTCGTTGACCGCGACGCGGGCCGGCTGGGTGACCATGAAGGCGATGGCGCGGGCGATGTCCTCGGCGTGCAGCCAGGTGTCCTCGGGCAGGCCGTGGGCCGATGCGGCCTGCCTGCCGACGGTCATCTCCGTGGTGGTCATGCCGGGTTCGACCAGTCCGACGCGCACGCCGCGACCGGTCACCTCCTGGCGCAGGGCCTCGCTGAAGGAGCACACCGCGTGCTTTGTGGCGGAGTAGACGCTGTTGTCCTTGCGGGGCACCCGGCCGGCGACCGAGCTGACGTTCACCAGGTCGGCGACGCCGCGCGGCCCGGAGTCCGCCGCGCGCAGCAGGTGCGGCAGCGCGGCGTGCGACATCCGCAGGACGGCCTTGAGATTGAGGTCGACCATCCGGTCCCAGTCCTCGGGGTCGCTGTCCTCGACCGCGGCGCGGGCGCCGTAACCGGCGTTGTTCACCAGCACGTCCAGGCGGCCGAAGTGCTGCACGGCCCGCCGGACCACCTGGTGCGGCTGCTCCCCGTCGCCGAGGTCGGCGGCCAGGACGAGGGCCGGGCCGCCGTCCTGCGTGCCGATCGTCTCCGTCAACGCGTGCAGACGGTCGGCGCGGCGGGCGACCAGCGCGAGGGAGCAGCCCTCCCGGGCCAACGCCAGCGCGGTGGCGGCGCCGATGCCGCTGGAGGCGCCGGTCACCAGCGCGACGCCGCCCGCGAGCGGGGTGCGGTCGGTCGCGGTGGGCGCCGGGTGCGGAGTGCGGTCCGAGGTCGCCGGGATGTGGCTGCTGCCGGTGGCCATGATGGTTTCGTGCTCCTCGTCGTCGCTGGCGTCCCCCCGTGGTCGTCCCGGGACGTTTACCCCTTCTGGCAACAGAAGCACCATCAATCGCCGGTGTCACTCCCGCCACCGACCTGCGCGGCCGGTGGGCCAGTGGGCTTCCACCGCCGCGGTGCGGACGCTCCAACACCGGGTATCACCCGAGGGAATCTGCTTCTCACGCTCCCAGGAGCCGCTCATGAAGCACACCCAACCCTTGCCCGGTGACATCGGGCTCACCCAGATATCCGGGGTCACCGGCCGGTTGATCCGCTTCGGCCAGTGGATCAACGGTGACGGCTTCGCCGACTACGAACACACCTTCCTGGTCCTGCCCGGCGAGCGGCTGTTGGAGGCCGAGCCGGGCGGCGCGCGCATCCGGCCGCTCAGCGAGTACGACGGCTCCGATGTGCTCTACGTCTGCCCGGAGCAGCTCACCGAGCAGCAGCGCGAACGGATCTGCGCGGCGGCCGACCGCTATGTGGGCGTGCCCTACAGCTTCCTCGACTACCTGGCGATCGCCACCCACCGGCTCCATGTGCCCGTTCCGGGGCTGCGCCGCTATGTGGCCAGCAGCCGGCACATGATCTGCTCCCAGCTCGTCGATCAGTGCTACCAGGACGCGGACGTCCATCTGTTCTCGGACGGCCGCTGGCCCGGCTATGTGACGCCGATGGCGCTGTACACCCTGCTGGCCCGCTGACCGGGCGCGGCGGGGGCGACCCGGCGGGGCGCGGGCGTGCCGGCCGTGTGTGCGGCACGCCCGCGTGCTGCTCAGGTGCCCGGCTTGTGGCCGTAGACGTACACGTCGTCGCCGTTGTGCAGCAGCGACCAGTACTTCTTCGCGTCGTTGGGGCGCATGTTGACGCAGCCGTGCGAGCCGGGGGCGGACCACACGCTGCCGCTGATGGCGTGGAACGCCTCGCCGCCGTCGAAGAACTGGCTGTAAGGCATGGGCGTGTGGTAGATCGTCGACACGTGGTGCAGGTGCCGCCAGTAGATCCGCTTGAGGCCGGTGCGGGTCTCGCCGCCCTCACGGCCGGTGCGGACCGGCACCGGCCCGTACACCAGGCGCTTGCCGTCCTGGATCCAGCTGAGCTGCCGGGTCAGGTCGACGCAGGCGATCCGCCCTTTGTTGGTGGGGCACTTGTGGGCGCTGTTGGGGTTGTGGCCGGCCGCCCGCTGCCTGGCGACCAGTTGCATCACGTTCCACGTGACGGGGCCGGCGTACCCGTAGTTGGGGGTGATGCCGTGGCTGGTCTGGAAGGCACGGATGGCGCGGCAGTCGGACGACGACTGGCGGCCGTCGACCTGGAGTCCGAGGAACCGCTCGGCCTGCCGCTGGTAGGGGCCGAGGAGCCCGTAGCAGCCCGACGAGGCGGCCTGGGCGGGGGAACTCATGGCGACCGTCAGGGGCAGGGCAAGGGAGGTGAGGGCGAGCGCTGCGCCCGCTCGCCGGCCGAGGGCGCCGGCGACGGGTCTGCGGAGTCGGAAGGGTATGCGTCGCTTCATGTCCGTTAGGACTCCTCGCCCCGCGGAGCGGTTGCGGACGGGGGCTGGCGGCAGCGCCTTATGCGCCAAAATCGGGGAGGTGCGGCGCCGACGGTTTGCGGGCCGAAGAGGTTGGCGATCGGGAAGTTCCGCGCCCCGGGCGAAGGGTTGCGGTTCATCATGAGCGGTACCGACCACCGGATTGACACCCCCTCGGCATTCCCGTTCCCGATCACGTGCGGGCCGTGGAGCGACCACGGTGATCTCCTCGGTGACCTGCCCGGACGCGCTGACACAGTGGTCGGCCACGACGTCCGGTCCGGCTGCCGGTCGACGGTGCTGTCGGGCGTCCGGACCGGACATGGCCCGATCGTCGCGGCGGCGATCCGGCGCCGCCCCGACGAGGAGTCGCCGGCGGCGCCCATCACCAGCGACATCAGGGCGGTTGGGGACCTTCTCGCGCTCTGGACGGGTGGTTGACGCGGTCGAAACGCACCACCTAGAGTCCGCATGCGCTATCGACATGCGGACTTGATATTCCGCAATGCGAATGACGTGCCCCGAGGGGGACGCGTCATCCCACCGGCATACGAGGGCTGAGATGCACAAGACCGAGGCGCTGGGCCCCATCACCGCCTCCACGGACCGCTTCCTGCAGACCGTCCGGGCACTCGCCGACGCGGAAATCGCCGGCGCCACACTGGTGCCGCCGTGGACCCGCGGCCATGTCATCACCCATGTCGCGCGCGCCACCGACAGCCTCTGCCGGCTGCTGACCTGGGCCCGCACCGGCGTGGAAACCCCGCAGTACGCCAGCATGGACGCCCGGGCCGCCGAGATCGAGGCCGGCGCCCGCCGCCCCGTCCGGGAGTTGGCGGCCGATGTCGTGGCCACCGCCGAGCGGTTCGACCACGCCGTGCGCACCCTGCCGGACGCCGCCTGGTACCACGAGGTGCGGATGCGCACCGGCGAACTGCGCACCCCCGGGTCCCTGGTGCCCACCCGACTGCGCGAACTGGAGGTCCACCACGCCGACTTGGCCGCCGGCTACACCTTCGCCGACATACCGCCCCAGGCCGGCCGGTGGATCGTCGAGGACCTCCTCGAAGCCCAGCGCCGACGCGCCGACGTCCCGCCGCTGCGCATCGAGGCGACGGACACTGGACTGGCCCAGGAACTGGGCACCGGCGGGCCGACCCTCACGGGCACCCAGGCCGACCTCCTCGGCTGGCTCACCGGCCGCACCGACGGCACCGGCCTGACCACCACCGGTCCCGGCCCGGTCCCCCGCGCGCCGTACTGGATCTGACGCCGCCGGACCCACGTCCACGCCGCACACCTCCGTCCTCGGCCCGACCCTCGTACCGGCGATCCACCCGCCCGGGCCCCTCTCCACCCGCACCGGCGGATTGCTACCGTGGACGCGCGCATCCGCGCCAGCAGGTCGTGTGGAGGATCCGATGAGCAGCTCCGGTCGGTCGTGGACCGTCGACGGCATCGCCCACGCCCTGCCGCATTCCGAGTTGCGAGCGACGTTCATGCGGGAGATCACCTTCACCGATGTCCATGACGTACCGGCCGTCCTGGACCGTTGGGTCACGTTCATCGAGACCTTCGAGGCCGACCGCGAACGGGTCGAGGACCTGCGGACCGCCGTCCGCGGGTCCGGGCACCTCCCCTCCTCCTACCGTGCCGGTCTGATCGATCTGAGCGCCGAGGAACTGCGCTCCGCCGCCGGCGGCGACTCCCGCGGACGGGGCGCCGCGTGACCTATCGGCTCCACCTCGACCCGGCCCTCCACGCCACCTACAAGTCCCTGCCCGACGAGGCACGTCAGGACCTGTCGGTGCTCCTGCTGGACGCGTTGATCGACCCGCCGTCCCACTCCGAGCCCTACGGGACCGACGACGGGGTCATGCGCACCATCGCCCGCAGCCACGTCGCCGGCGTCATCCTCATCGGAGACACCGAGATCACCCTCGTCCAACTCACCTACGCGGGCTGACCCGGCGCCGCTCGAAGCCCGCGCCCCGTGCCGTCGCCGACAGCACCTCGTCGAGCTCCGTGGGGCTCACCCCGAGCACCCGCTCGGTCTCCGTCGAGTCCAGGACGTGGGGGTTCTCGGTGGCGTAGAGCATCTCGACGAATTCGCCCAGCACCGGGGTCTCCACCGCCCGGGCGATGAGCGCGGCGCGGTCCAGGCGCTCCGGCCGCGGGGTCGGAGCACCCGTCAGTTGTGCGAATCGCTCGGTCAGTTCGCGCACCGGAAGATTGACGGCGGGCGCATGCCGGGCACGCCCCCAGGACGCCGGGACGGACCGCACCCCGCTCACCGTTCCGTCGAGCGCGTGACGCGCTCCTGCCCCGGCCGTCCACCCGGTCGATCAGCGGAACGGGCCGTCCTCGGCGAAGGCGTGCGCGGCGAAGCGCTTGCCCATCCGGCGGTATGCGGCGGCGGTGGGGTGCAGGCCGTCGGCGAGGTCGTCCGCCTCGTCCGGGCCGAGCAGTTCGCGTCCGTCGAGATAGTGCAGGTGGGGATCGTGTGCTCGCCGGGCCGCGACGATTCGGGCCAGTTCGTCGCGGACCACCTTCAGCGACAACGCTCCGGAGGCCACCTCGGCCGGGTCGCCCAGGGCCTTGATCTTCCCGTCCGGGCCCATCGCGGTCGGACCGGGGGTCGCCTCAAGTGCCGGACAGCTCACCGGGGACATCAGCAGCAGCGGGGTGTCCGGGTGCCCGTCCCGGATCGTGTCCAGGAACCCGTGCACCGCCGGGCCGAACGTCCGCAGCCGGAAGGTGGTCAGGCCCACGATGTTGATGCCCACCTTGAGGCTGATCAGGTCGGCGGGCATGTCGCGGATCGTCCGGGCGACATAGGGGTCGAGCATGGCGTTGCCCGCCTGGCTGAGGTTGATCGCCTCCACTCCGCCGAGCGAGGCCGCCACCACCGGCCAGGTGCCGGTCGGGCCGTTGGCTTCGAGGCAGTGGCTGATGGAACTGCCGTGGTGCACCCAGCGGCGCCGACCGTCCGGCAGCGGCGCCAGCACCTCGCCGTCGGCACGGAGTGCCATCAGTTCGGTGGGGGTCTGCTGCGGCAGCCACAGCTCGACGTTCTTCATGCCGGCCGGCAGCCCGGTGAACCGGACGGTCCCCGGCTCTCCCGGGACCAGCTGCTGCGCGGCCCCGGGGCCCGCCATCCGCACCACATTGCCTATAGGCGCTTGTCGGCGCCCGGCGTGAACACCGTTCACCAGCAGTTCCAGCATCCCGGTCGGGCGGGGTTCGGGGTCGGTGTCGAGCTGCCCGGTGGAGGTGAGCACCTCGAACTCCAGCTCACGCGCATCGGTGCGGAACACCAGGCGCACCCCCGAAGGCATCACCGTCACCCCGTAGACCGACGGGTCCTGGTACTGCTCCTTGGTCCACGCGGGCAACCGGCGAGGCATCACCCCCGCCGGCGTCCTCTCCAGGTCCAGCGCACCCCGTAACTCCACCGGGCCGCCCACCAGCGGAAATTCCCGCATCGCCACCGTCACCGCTCCCCAACGTCTTCAGGTCCGGATGCGTGTACGCACCCACGAGTTCTCCACCGCCACCCTGACACACGCGCACGCCTCACCGCGCAAACTTCCCTCACCGTCCACGAATCCGCGGAAGGGGCACGGTTCGGGCCGAGACCGCCCGCCCGGTCGTAGGGATGCGACACGAGAACCAGGCGTACTGCCGCACGTGAATCGCGTTGTGGAGCACGCGGCACGGCCGTAGGGTCACCGACATGTCTCTGCGTCTCCGTATGCGTCAAGCCCTGCCCGAAGCGATGCGCGCCCGCGACAAGGCCGCGGTGAGTGCGCTGCGCTCGACGCTTGCCGCACTGGACAACGCCGAGGCGGTACCCGTGGACGAAGCCGCACTCCGCGGCGTGGCCCTGGAGCATGCGCCGGTCGGTGTCGGCGCCACCGAAGCAGCGCGGCGCGAGCTGAGCGAGCACAGCGTGGCGGCCGTCGTACGGGCCGAGGCCGCCGAACGACTGGAAGCGGCGGCGCAGTTGACGGCACCCGCACATGCCGAGCGTGCCGCACAGCTCCGCGCGGAGGCCGCCCTGCTGCTCGGCTTCCTCGACGGTCCCGCCACCGCCTAGGGCCCGCGCAATTCCGCAGGTTATGACGCTACCGGAACAAATCGACGCTCCGCGGATGCGTTGGGCGCGGGGCGGGAACTCTGCCGTCACTTTCGGGCGTCACGAGCGGCACGTCACAGTTGGACGGGCAGATGGCGAGGACCGCGCAGCATGGCGTTCTGCCGGTACGGGGGCGGATCCTGGACCAGGCGGGCCGCGCCCAGGCGGGGAAGCAGTGCGCCGAGTGCGGTGTCGGCCTCGATTCGGGCGAGCGGGCCGCCGAAGCACAGGTGGATGCCGCTGCCGAAGCTCAGATGCTCGACGTCCGGGCGGGTGGGGTCGAAGCGATCGGGCTCGTGGAACTGCTTGGGGTCACGATTGCCCGAGGCCAGGGCCAGCACGACGGGCGTGCCCGCCGGGATCGTGGTACCGGCCACCTCGATGTCGGCCAGGGGCGCCCGCTCCCGCATGTGTACCGGGGGTTCGTACCGCAGCAGTTCCTCCACGGCCTGCGGCAGCAGTTGGGGTTCACGGCGCAACCGGTCCAGTTGCTCGGGGTGGCGCAGCAGGGTGAGCACCCCGTTGGTGATCAGGTTGACCGTGGTCTCGTGCCCCGCGATGAGCAGTAGCGCACCGGTTGCCGTGAGCTCCTCGGGCGTGAGCCGCAGGGATCGATCCGGCTCGTTCACGAAGGCGGAGAGCATGTCGTCGGTCGGCTTGCCGCGCCGCTGCTCGGCGAGGTCCAGCAGGTACTGGCCCATTTCGCTCCCGGCCTGCCTGCCCGCCGCGTCCTGTTCGGTGGTGTCCTCGTCCGGCCGCACGTCCGCGGCGGCGACCAGGGCGTCGGCCCACACCCGGAACCGCGGTTCGTCCTCGCGCGGTACGCCGAGCAGACGGCAGATCACGGTGACGGGCAGCGGGTAGGCGAAATCGTCCACGATGTCGATCTGCCGATCAGTCGGGAGCGCCTCCAGCAGTTCCGTCGTGATCCGGGCGATCTCACCACGCATGGCGTTGACCCGGCCCGGAGTGTGCGGGGGGCCGAACGGCCGCATGGCCAGCGTGCGCAGCCGGTGGTGCTCGGGGTCGTCGAGCCGGAGGAACGACGGGTTCTTGGTCTCTTGCGGCGGCGGGTTGGTACGCGAGCGCTCGTCGACGCTCATCCGGGGGTCGTGGAGCAGGGCGCCGATCTGGTGGTAGGTGCCGACCAGATAGCTGCCGTCCGCCTGCCGCACCACGGGACCGGCCTCGCGGAGCTCCGCGTAGAGCGGGTAGGGATTGGGCCGGTTCGCGTAGTCGGTGATGCGTGACAGCAAGGTCTCGGAGTCCATGGTGGCTCCTCGTGGTGGGACAGGATGTGGCTCAGCCGACCGGCTGCACCACCATCAGCCGGCGATCGGGCAGATATCCGGTGAGCGCCACGACGGGCTCGTGAGACAGCCCCTTGGGATCCGGCACGTCGGACGGAATCGGGATGTCGGCCGCGATGGCACGGTCCGCCGCGCCGGGCGGGGGCGGGAACTCGGCCGCCGTCTCGATCAAGTGGCGGTAGTAGCCGAGTGCCTTGCCCATGTCGACGGTGACAGCCGCGGTGACCCGTCCTCGGTAGCCGTACACCATCGCCAGTCGTCTCGCCTCCAGCGAGCCCTGTGCGATGACCACGTGGTCGGAGTAGGTGGGCACGCCCACCGACTTGATGTTGAGCCCGAACTGGGTCGACCAGAACGTCGGGATGGTGAGGTGGGGACGTTGCAGGGGCCCCGGATTGAGCATGTTGTGGGCCGCCACCTCGGCCTGCGCGACCGCGTTGCCCCAGTGTTCCAGGGACAGCATCTGGTATCCGAACAGTGGATGGGGGAAGCGGGAGACGTCCCCGGCCACGAAGACGTCGTTGATGACGATCCCGTACATGTTGAATGCCTGGCAGCCGGCGTCACAGGCGACCCCGCGCCGCCCCGCCGCCAACCCGGACTCCGCCAACCACTCGACGTTGCGCACCGCTCCCAGTGCCACCACGCACACGTCCGCCTCGACTCGGGTGCCGTCGGAGAGGTCGGCGCCGGTGAACCGGCCGTTCCCGTCTCCGTGCAGGGCGGTGACCGTCACCCCGCAGCGCAGGTCCACGCCGTGCCCGCGGTGCATCAGGGTCGCGAGCCTGGACAGCGTTCCACCGAGCGCGCCCACCAGAGGGGCAGGGCCGCGTTCGGCGACCGTGACGTCCAGTCCCCGCTCCCGACAGGCAGAGGCGATCTCCGAGCCGGTGAAGCCGGCGCCGATCACCAGCACCCGCCTCGGCCCGGCGGCCAGCACCTCGGCCAGCCCGGTGGCATCGTCGATGGTGCGCAGGGTGAACACCCCTTGCAGCGCGCCCTCCTCCGGGTTGGGCCAGGGACGTGCCCGGGTCCCGGTGGCGATCAGCAACCGGTCGTACGACAGCGACTCGCCGTCGGCGAGCGTCACCCGCTTCTCCAGCAGGTCCAGGCCGGTGGCGGCCACTCCGAGCCGCCATTCGGCATCCGGATCGCGGCGCATCGGCAGCGCCGTGGCCTCCGCCGGCACATCGCCGATCAGCACCTGCTTGGACAGCGGAGGCCGGTCATAGGGCGGACGGGGCTCGTCCCCCACCACCGTGAGGGAACCGGCGAACCCCTCCTCCCGCAGCGTCTCCGCCGCCCTCAACCCGGCCAGCGAAGCGCCTACGATGACGATGCGGCCGTCCCGCAGATCACTCGGCACCGGCGCTCACCTCCTTGCCCATGAGGATGGCTTGGACGGGGCACGCAGCCACGGCCTGGCGCACCCGCTCAAGCTGATCGTCGGGCACGGCCGGGACGTAGAGCAGCCCCTCCTCCCCATGCAGCTGGAACATATCGGGCGCGAGAAACACACACTGCGCGTAGCCCTGACAGCGCGTGAGATCCACAACTATTTGCATCCCCACCGCTCCCTCCGCTGCTCACCCCCTCCGTTCCATGATGGTCCGCAAATCCAACGCCCGCTATGCAAGTACCGCAGGGCTCCTGACCTGCGGCGTACCGCCACCGATCGCCTACCGATCCACTACCGGTCCACCCGGAGCGCACTCGCGGTGACGGGTACCGACGACTGCGGCAGGGGTCCGCGTCAGGTAAGCGCAGAGTGACGGCACGCCCACTGAGCGACGCGCCCCACCGCCGGAACGGCGACCCCCGAACCCCGAGCCACGAGGCACGAGCCACGAACCGAAGTGTCGGCTCCAGCGCGGCGGCGGCTGAGCGCACCCGCCCGCACGTTGAGGACGAGGATTCGGAACGAAAGGCCAGGAGCCCGAACGCGCGTAGCAGGAGCCGGACTTGCGAGCGGTACCCGGGGCCGGGGAGATCCGGGCGCCGGCGGAGTTGAGGGCACGGGCGGGCCCGGAGCGGCGGATGACGTCCGTCGACGTTGCCAGCTCGGGGCCCGGTTGAACCGATTCTGCTTCAACTCACCGGCAGCGCAGGCGATATGCACAGGGGCGATTCGCCGCTCGCGCACAGCAGGGACCATAGGTTGGTCGCCAACCCGTCACTGTCACCCTGTCTCCCTGCCTCCCTGCCGCCCTTTCGCTCGTCGCCTCCGCGCCACCCGCGGGCCTCGTCCTGGTGGGCCATGCGCACGCGGACCACATCGCCGGTCTCGACGGCTACGCGGCACCGGTCCACATCCATCAGGGCGGTTTCGCGCGCCGTAGGCCGTGCCAGTCAACGGACGCAGATCTCCGCGCCCTGGGACCGGCAGCCCACCCACGCCGGGCGTCCGCCACCTTTACCAAAGCCGGAGCAATCCGGCGAGTCGGAGATTCCATTCGGCATATTTCGTATTAGCCTTCCGCAATTGTACGAACTCTGTACATCGCGGATCAATCCGCTCAAACTTCCGGAGAAAAAAATGTACAAGCTTCACAAGGCTGCCGTCCTGGCGGCCGCCCTCGGCAGCATCGTCGCCTTCGGCGCCGGCACCGCCCACGCGGGCGGCCGCGGCGGCGACGAGTTCAGTCAGCACAACTCCTGCCGCACCCACGACCTGAACGTCGACGTGCTCGGCGAGGTCGGGGTCCTGAACGGCCTGCTGGCCAACGCGCTGGGCGGCGAGGGCTCGCCGAGCGCACAGGCCACCTCGATGGGCTCCAGCATCGGCTGCAACAACTCGATCGGCGGCACGGGCGGCGAAGAGGGCGGCGGCCACGGCGGCGAGCACGGCGGCGGCGAAGGCGGCGGCCACGGCGGCGGCGAGGACGGCGGTCACGGCGGCGGCGAAGGCGGCGGCCACGGCGGCGGCAAGTAAGGCCACCAGTTGAGTGGACGGGCCCCGGCGACCGACCCCATCGGGCCTGGCGCCGGGGCCCTGTCCGCTTCCGCACCCGCCGGCCCCGCACAGCGCGGCCGGCGCACGGGTGCCTGTGCCCACAACGCGTCCCCGCACAGACCGCGCGCAGGCTCCGCGTCTCGCGAGGGATCAGGCGGAGCCCACACTGCAGGCACGCGAGGCCGGCGCACTGCGACAGCGTGCACCGTCCGACAAGACCAGTCACCGCGGCGGCGGTCGGCGCCCGCCGCATCACCGAGTCCCACCCGCGGGCCACGGCCCGGATGGCGCATCACGGCATGACGACACGCCAAGGACGACCCGACCATGACGACATGACGGTGGACCAGGATGCCGAGCGATCAACGGCGGACTCCGACGGCGGCGCCCCGGGCCCCGCCCCTGCCCCTCCGGCCGTGGCCGCTTCCTGGACGCCGGCCCCGCTCCTCCTGGGTACCGGCCTGCACTCCGGCCACGGGAAATGTGTCCCGGTGGCCGCCCGCCCCACCCGTCGGCTCCGCGGACCGTGCTCGATATGTCCGCCGCCGCGCCTGAGTTTGCTCGTCTGACTGTCTGTCGGTGCTGCGCGCAGCGGAGCGCGCACCCCCGCCGACGTCCCCGGAGTCCGCGGCAGCGCCCCTCGCCGTCCGCGCATCACACCGACACGATCGCCACAAGGTGGTTCTCCATGCGTACGCACTCCAGACGTTCCCTGCTCGGCGCAGGTATGGCTGCCGCCGGCAGCGGGCTGCTGACCTCCACCGGGGCCGCCGCCCTGGACGCCAAGAACGGCAAGCACCACTCCCACCGCAAGCCGCCCCCTCCCGGCTCGCACGACGGCCACGGCTCGGACGGGTCCCACTCCGCCCCGTCCAACTACGTCTCCCCCGACGGTCCGGAGGTCATGGAAGCGGAGCGCAAACGGGGGACGGGTCCCGTGCGCCGCTTCGCGTTGACCGCGGACCAGGTCGAGTTCGACTTCGGCGGCGCGGTCGTCGACACGTGGGCGTACGGGAACCGGCTGCCGGGCAAGGAGATCCGGGTCACCGCGGGCGACCGGGTCGCCGTGACCCTCAACAACCGCCTTCCGCACTCCACCACCCTCCACTGGCACGGGGTGCAGATCCGCAACGACATGGACGGCTCCCCGTCCATCACCCAGCGCTCCGTGAAGGCCGGCGCCTCCTACGACTACACCTTCGCGGTCGACACGCCCGGTACGTACTGGCTCCATCCGCACGTCGGCGTGCAGCTGGACCGCGGACTGTACGCACCGTTGATCGTCGACGACCCGCGCGAGCCCCTCTCGTACGACCACGAGTGGGTCGTCATGATCGACGACTGGCTCGACGGGGTCGACGGGATGACTCCGGACGCGATGCTGGCCGAGCTGAACAAGAACAAGCCCGGCGGGGCCGGCGGTCACGACGACATGCAGAGCTCCGGCAACCGGGCGGCGGCCGCCGCCGTGGCCCGGATGCGCAGACGCGCCAGGCACCGCATGACCGACGACCCCTCGGACAGCGTGGAGCACCCCTTCCACCTGATGAACGGCCAGGTGGCCAGGGACCGCGAGACCTTCCGCGCCAAGCCCGGCGACCGCATCCGGATCCGTCTCATCAACGCGGCCGCGGGCACCGCCTACCGGGTCGCGCTGGGCGGTCACAACATGACCGTGACCCACATCGACGGCTACCCGGTGCAGCACAAGTCGACCGACAGCCTGCTGATCGCCATGGGCGAGCGCTTCGACGTGCTGGTGACCGCGAAGGACGGTGTCTTCCCCCTCACCGCGCTCTCCGCGGGCAACACCTTCCAGACCGCACAGGCCCTCCTGCGGACCGGCGACGGCGAGGCGCCCGACGACAAGATCCGCCCGACGGAGCTGAGGAGCGGCGGGCTGAGCGCGGACAAGTTCAAGGCCGCGGAATCGGTGCGGCTCTCGGACCGCGATCCCGACCGCACCATCAACATGGACCTCACCGGGAACATGGACGACTGGGACTGGGCGATCAACGGGAAGCCGTACACGGATTCGCAGCGCTATCCCGTACGTCAGGGGGAGCGGGTGCGGATCACCTTCCGCAACACGACCACGATGTGGCACCCGATGCACCTGCATGGACACACCTTCGCGCTGCCCGACGGCGGCCCCCGCAAGGACACCACGATCGTCCTGCCGGACAAGGCGGTCTCCGTCGATTTCGATGCCGACAACCCCGGCCTGTGGATGGTGCACTGCCACAACGTCTACCACTCGGAGTCGGGGATGATGACGGTCATGGGCTACAAGCTGCACGACTGACGGCGGCAGGTCCACGGGCGCACGGCGAGCGCACGGCGAAGCCGCCCCACACTGACCGCGGGCATCCGGAAGAGGGTTGTGAACGTCGAGTCACCACCCTCTTCCGGCCGGTGTGGTCAGCCGCCGGCCGCTTCGAGGCTCCGGTAGCTCTGGAACCAGTGGACGTCGAAGTAACGGGCCGTCGAGAAGGGGTGGTCCGGGACGGTGAGCATGCGGTGGACGAACTCGGCGGTCGAGCCGTCGAACCGCTGCCATGAGTCGGGGATCTCCTCCGACATGACGATCGGCCACTTGTCCGGATCGGGGCCCTCGGTGAGCCAGTAGAAGCGATCGGCCTGTTTCGAGCCGGCCCATTCGAGCAGCCCGCCGGGAGCCGGGAAAAGGGCGTACGGCTCCCAGAGCCTGTTGCCGTGCGCTCGGGCCCACTCGGCCAGCCACTGTGACTGCCGGACGATGTCGGAGCTCTTGAACGGGGCGTCGGGTACGGAGAGTTGGAGGAAGCCGTCAAAGGCGCCGAGTCCGAAGAGCTCGGCCAGCCGCTTGTAGTCGCCGGGCAGTGCGGTTCCGAGCCGGGACTCGACCGCCGTCCAGTCGACCGTACGGGCCCGCTGCGGATCCCACCCCGTGACCGCGACGATCCGGTCCACCCAGGAGGCGTCCTCCGGCAGCGCGTCGGCGGCCGGATCGGACCGCTCGGCGACGACCACGACAGGCCGGATGTCCTCACCCGTGCGCGTGCGCGTCGCACCGCTGCCGGAGTGCCGGGAGCCGGGGCACCCGGCAGGGCACATATGCCTGGCGACCGCGGAAGAGGTGACTCTCTCCGCGCTGACCGAGCAGCTCAGCGGCTGGTACGGGGAGCCGCACGGCCTGGCCAGGGGCGGGTACGTGGATCCGGCGGCCACCGAGCGGACAGGACTGCCGCTGCTCGTCCCCTTCGGGGAGCGGCTGGTGGAGATGAGTGCGTGGGAGCGTACGCCGGACAACCAGGTCGGCCGGTGGCGCTCCCGAGGGGACGGGTCGCGCCTTCACCCGTATTCCGGTGATGGGTGTGCACCGCCGGCTACTTGCCTGCGTGACTGCCGAGGTAGAACAGCAGCGCCATGAAGGCCAGCAGGAGGTGACTGCCGGCGATGTAGAGGAACACCCGCCAGGATGCGCCCCGTTCCTTGCGCTGTTCCGACATCCCGCCGCCGAACGACGGTGTCGGTGGTGACTGGCGATCGGGTGTCTCAGGCATGGCTGTTCTCCTGGGGGGTTTGCTGGTGTCCGGTATCCGTCATCGCACCTCAAGGGAGTTCCGCGGTCGGCCGGACGTCGGATGCGGGCATCCGGAAGGTGGCCAGGAGCCTCTTGCCCTGGCCGGTCCAGTGGGGTTCCACGCCGAGGGTGCCGTCGTACGAGGCGGTCAGTTCGCGCACCGTGCCCAACCCTGTCCCCGGCGTCGCGGTCTCGATCGCCGGGAGCCGGGGGTCGCGGTCGGCCACCGCGACGACCAGTTGCCCGGTGCTCCACTCAACCGTGACGTCCGCGGTGGGCGACCGGTCGGCGGTGTGCCGGAGGACGTTGGTCACCAGCTCGCTCACCACCAGCAGCGCCGCGTCCGAGAGCGCCGAGCCGGTGGCGATGCCGCACCGGGCCAGCCGGACGGCCGTCTCCTCCCGGGCGCGGCGCACCGCCCCGGGGCCTGCGCTCACCGTGAACGCATGCCGCTGCTCCGGCAGCCGCGCGCCCTGGCCGGCGGTGGCCGGGGTGCGCTGTCTGCGCCACGGCGGAAACCAGTCTGCGTGGATCACGGCGCCTCCACTCCCGCGCCGCGCACTGGCCCGCAGTGGTCGGGCCGAGTTGCTGCCTGCCCGTTCACGCCGGCTCTCCGCCTTCGGCCTCCGCGGCGGCGTCGGGGAGCTCCAGGCCGAGGCCGCGGGCGGTCCGCAGCGCGTCGTCCAGTTCGTCCTCGGCCACGGCCACCGCGTACGCATCCCCCTCCTGCTGTGCCTGCGCGACAGCGGCCCGCGCCCGGCGCACCCGCTCCCGCACTGCTTCGGCGAAGCCGCCCACCTGAGACCTCCACGCATGAGTGGTTGACCATAATGACAACTAGCGAATTACAAAACTATGCAAGTCTATGGGGGCCGGCCACCGCTCGGGAGAGGGGCGGCGATCCGCCGCGCGAACCCGCTACTCTCCCAGGGGACGGCAGGATGCGCCCGCCGCGCGCGCCCACACCAGGCACTCGGGCAACGCACCCCTACGACTCCTGCCGTGGCGGACGCCGGTTAGCCTGGCGGAATGATCGAGAATCTCCCCCCTTGCCCCAAGTGCTCCTGTGAGTACACCTATGAACTGAATGCCCTGGTGGTGTGTCCCGAGTGCGGCCACGAATGGGTCCCGACGGAGAGCGACACCGAGGGCGGAGGCGCCGCCGGCGAGCGGGTCGTCAAGGACTCCGTCGGCAATGTGCTGCAGGACGGCGACGCCGTGGTCGTCGTCAAGGCGCTCAAGGTCAAGGGAAACCCCTCAGGGATCAAGGCCGGCACCAAGGTGCGCAACATCCGACTGGTCGACGGGGTGGACGGCCACGACATCGACTGCAAGATCGACGGCTTCGGAGCCATGCAGCTGAAGTCCAGCGTGGTCAAGAAGGTCTGACCACCGCCCCTCCCCCGGGGCGTCCACGGCATCCACCCGATGAGGAATTGCAAAATTTCGCAATTGGCTAGATGCTGTAGCCGCTGTGTCTGTACGTAGCCGCGGACACGGTCTTGCGCGGACGCCCCGAGCGGGGCGTCGCAGGAAGCCCGAGGGGTCATGTCTGTTCCGCTGTACCAGGCCAAGGCCGAGTTCTTCCGCATGCTCGGGCACCCGGTGCGGATACGGGTGCTGGAACTGCTGCAGGACGGCCCCAAGCCCGTACGGGACCTGCTCGCGGAGATCGAAGTGGAGCCCTCGGGCCTGTCCCAGCAGTTGGCGGTCCTGCGCCGCTCGGGGATCGTCACCGCAACGCGGGAGGGCTCCACGGTCGTCTACGAGCTGGCCGGCGGAGACGTCGCGGACCTGATGAAGGCGGCGCGGCGCATCCTGACCGAGATGCTGGCCGGGCGGAACGAACTGCTCGCCGAGTTGCGGGAAACCGGGGGCGCTGCGCGATGACGTCGGGGATCGGCTGTGCCTGGCCCCCGATCGCCTCGCCACTGCCGGCCCGCACCGACCCGGCAGGCCGCCCGCGGCCGCCTGGAGTAAGCCGGACCTCCGCCCGCCGCCCCACCCCGAAGGCCGCAACCCGCCACGAGGAACACGCTCGATGAACACGCCGCCCGGCCCCCCGCCCATGACGGAACTCTCCGGTGGAGAGGCGCTGTGGCTGCTGGAAGGCAGCACGCTGGGGCAGCTGGCCTACGTCCAACGGGAACAGGCCGTCGTCCGGCCCGCCCGACACGTGTGGGAGTACGGCCGCCTGATCGTGCGTGCGCCCGTGCCGGCCACGGCGATTCCCCCGACGGCGACCTACGCCGCGAACGAGATCGATCCCAGGACCGGCACCGGCTGGACCGTCACCCTCACCGGCCCCGTCGACGTGCTGCGCGATCCCCACGAGGCGGCGCACTACCGACGCACCCTGGCCGGTTGGACGCACGGTCCGCACGACACGCTCCTGCGGTTCCGCCCCCAGACGATCACCGGCTTCCGCCTGGCCGGCGCGGAGGCATGATGTTCGCACCCCTGACCCCGTTGCCCTACCGGCATGTGCTCACCCTGCCCGCCGAACCCTCCGCCGTCCGGATAGCCCGCGAGACCGCCGAACTGACCCTGAACGGCTGGGGCATCGGCCTTCGCCATCCCGCCGTGGACCCGGCCCTGCTGATCCTCAGCGAGCTGGTCACCAACACCGTCCGGCACGCCGCCGCGCACTCCCCGCAGGTCACGGTGATCTACGGGGCCAGCCGGCAACGCCTGGTCTTCGCCGTCCATGACACGCATCCCTACCAGCCGCCGCTGGACGGGCCGGTCGACAGCACCAGCGGCGGCGGTCTGGCCATGGTCAGGGAACTCGTCTGCGACCTGGGCGGCACAGCAGTCGTTCGCACGAGTACCACGGTCGCGGGGAAGGGTATCTGGATCACCCTGCCCCTATGACCGACAGACCGCCCGCGCAAGGGAGTTCATCGTGACCATCGAATGGCACTACACCGTCGAGGAGAACCTCGGCGTCCTGTCCGTCGCCGGCTACCTGGGCCCGGAGGCCGCCCATCGGTTCACCGGAGCGGTCGGCTGGGTACTGGCCCGGGGCACCGGTCCCGTCATCGTCGACCTGAGCGAACTGCGCAGCTGGTCGAGCGAGGGTCAGCTGGCCCTCGCCGACGCCGCACGTCGCCTCACCGCGGCGGGCCGCCCCCTGGAACTGGCCGCGATCCCCGCCGACGGCTCCCTCGTCCCGCCCGGGGACTGCCCGCCCATCCCGGTGCACACCGACCTGACCGCCGCCCGCACCGCCCACGGCGCCCGCCCGTGCCAGGGGGACGAGGCAGAACACCGCAACTGGCGCACCACCGGCTGGCCCACCGCGCAGGATCAAGATGCCTAGCACGCGGGCGGGGGTTCCGACTCACGCTCCCGCGCACACGCGGAAGAGCTACTGACCTCCGCAATCGCCGAGGTCTTCACTCCTGGATGCGGCGGCCCGGTCCTCTGGATGCGGACCGGGCCGGTTCCGCAGGCGAAGATGGGCCGTATGTTCTTGATGAGTGGATGGATGCCATACACCGGGGCCCGACCCGCGGGGAAGCGCTGCCGCCCCGGGGAGGCGATGGCACGATGAGCACGCCGCTGTACCGCCTCAAGGCCGAGTTCTTCAAAACGCTCGGCCATCCCGTACGCATCCGCGTCCTGGAACTGCTCAGCGAACGCGAACACGCGGTGGCCGAGATGCTCCCGGAGATCGGCGTCGAACCCTCCAACCTCTCCCAACAACTGGCCGTCCTACGCAAAATGAACCTCGTCACCACCCGCAAAGAGGGCTCGACCGTCTACTACTCACTGACCAGCCCACAGGTGGCCGAACTCCTGAAGGTGGCCCGAGCGATCCTGTCCGGAGTACTGACCGGACAAGCCGAACTCCTCGCCGACCTGCAATCCGGCCAAAGCAAACCCGCACCATAAGGGACCCCAGACCGGCGGCCGCCTCCCGAGAGCCTGGACAGCACTCTACGAACGGGAGGCGGCCGCCTCCCCCGTTCGCGGGACCTGTCGGCATCGCGGAACGTCAAGATCAGACCAAGTCACCGAGGTACACAGGAGCCTGCGCAGCCTCGGTGGTGCCGAGTGCGGTGAGCGGCACCACCAGCCCGAGCGGAAGCAGGACCAGTTCGTTGAGCGTGGCCAGGGGGTGCCAGACAACGGCCGCCTGTGTGCGGTCCGGCGCCGTCGCCGGCAGCGCGGCATCGGAGGCCGGTTGGGCTTTGAAGTACAACTGAAGCTGCTGCATTTGGGTGCGGTGATGCGGATTGCCGGAGTGCCGCTCCGGCAAGTACTCGCGGACCCAGAGCAGTTCACCGACATCGACCCGCAGGCCGGTCTCCTCCCGCACTTCACGGCCGGCTGCCTCGGCAGCAGTCTCACCGGGCTTGACGCGCCCGCCAGGCAGCACGTGGAACTCTCGGCCGTTGTCGCAGTGCCGGATGAGCAGGATCCGGCGCGCCTCATCCACCACGACAGCGCGGGCACTGACCCGCGGCTCGGTGAGGCGTGCGGGCGGCTCAGCGCCGGAGGGAGACAGTGCATGATCACTCATCCGCGCAGCCTACGCAGTCTGCGGAGACCGGTGGCCGCTGGTCTCCACCGGCGGGACGCCTCGGAGGCATGAGGGACTCAGAATTCCTTGGTCATGAAGACGCGACTGGTGCCGGCCGGCAGGCACGGCACCTCCCCCATGCGGCGCCAGCCGTTGCGCTCATAGAACCCGGGCGCCTGGAAGCTGATGGTGTACAGGACGGCCGCCCGGCAGCCTCGCGCCCGCCCCTCCTCCTCGGCCCGGCGCAGGATCTCACTGCCCAGGCCCGAGCCACGCAGCTGGGGCGGCAGGTGGAAGAGGTCGATGAACAACAGGCCGAGGGAGGTCCGGCCGGTCAGGCCGCCGAGGATGCGGCGGGTGCCGGGGGCGCGGACCAGGACGGCCAGGGGACGACGGTCGTCGATGCCGGTGATGTCGATGTTGAAACGGTCCAGGGCGTTCGAGATCACCGCCGTGTCAACGGGGCGGGGCGCATCGGTGAGGACGATTTCCAGCGCGGGCCTGCTCGGCGGGTCCGGTGCGTGCGAGGGCGTGCGGGCCATGGCAAGTGCGGCGTCCGCGACCGGGGCCAGCGGACTGGCGGCGTCGGCACCGGGAACCGTGCAGCGCCGCAGGTACTGCTTGATGAGTCGCACCATCGGGCGTTCGTGCTCCTTCGGAGGGCGGTACGGGGCGGTTCGGGACGGGGAGCGTAGAACGCCGCCGGTTCGGTTCCGGCCGAACCGACGCTCCGGAATACTTGGGGCATGGCGGCTCACAGAGCAGGCAGGGCGGACAAGGCGCACAACGATGTCGGCGTTGACCTCGCCGCAGTGGCGCGGCTGCTCGCGGAGGACACCCGCGCCGACATCTGCCTGGCCCTGCTGGACGGCCGGGCCTGGACGGCCCTCGAACTGGCCAGGCACGCCGGGGTAGCGCCCTCGACGGCCACCGAGCACCTGAACCTGCTGGTGAGCGGCGGTCTCCTGACCGAGGAACGGCACGGCCGCCACCGCTATCTACGACTCGCAGGCCCCAAGGTGACGGCACTGATCGAGAGCCTGGCCGAACTCGCCCCGCGCCGCCCCACCCGCCCCACGTCACTGGGCGCCACCGGCCGGGCCCGGGCCCTGGCCCGCGCCAGACTGTGCTACGACCACCTCGCGGGCACCCTCGGCCTGGCCGTCACGGACGCCGTGGTCGCGGATGGCCTCATCACCTGGGAACCGGAACCACGGCTCACCCCGACAGGGGCGGCCCGCCTCGCCGAGCACGGCATCGAACTCCCCACCGCCACCCGGCGCCCGCCGGTGCGCTCGTGCCTGGACTGGACCGAGCGCCGCCCCCACCTCGGCGGCGCCGTCGGAGCCGCGATCTGCGCCCACGCCCTGGACGCGGGCTGGGTCACCAGAATCGGCACGGGCCGCGCCTGGCACTGACAGAACCCGGCCGCCAGGCATTCCGCGACCGCTTCCACATCCCCGAGGACCGGCTCCCCGTCTGAGACCGTGTCCTACATGGCAAGGCTGCGTACCTCATTCGACACTCGACATTCGACGGTCAGTCCTGTCGGCGGGCGTCACGGACGGTGCGTTCTCGGCCGGGCTCAACTGGCCTGAGCAGAAGGCGAGTCAGGCAGAGTGGCGGCCGGCCAGATGGCATCGGGGAAGATGGCGGCGCCGGTGTCGGTGTCGGTGTCGGGCATGAGGGTGGTGAGTATCTGCTGGGCGGTCTTCGCATGGTCCATGGCGCGGGGCAGCATGACGCTTTCATAGGCGTCGAGGGCCTCGTCGATGGTGGGGTGGCCGATGACGGCTTGGGCGAGTTCGGCGCCGTCGAGCAGGGCGAGGTTGGCGCCGACGCCGACCGGCGGCATCAGGTGGGCGGCGTCCCCGAGCAGGGTGATGCCGGGGACGCGCTGCCAGGAGTGGGGAACGGGAAGGACGAACATCGGCCGGTTGACGAAGTCGCCCTCGTTGTCGCGCAGGATGTCCAGCAGACTCTCGTGCCAGCCCTGGTACTGGGCGAGGAGGCGGGCGCGTACGGACTCGGTGTCGGCGAGGTCGAGGACGGCGTGCCAGTCCTGGGGGCCGCGGAAGGTGATGTAGCCGCGGACGTGTCCGTTGCTGTTGCGCTGCAACACCAGGCTGCGGCGGCCCGCCTTGGCCGACATGGTGCCGGTGCCGACCAGGCGGGCGATGCCAGGGTGCCGGTGGTCGACGTCGTTGAAGCGGACTTCCACCATCGTGATGCCGGCGTAGGAGGGTTGGGCGTCGGAGAGCGCGGAGCGTACCCGGGACCAGGCGCCGTCTGCGCCGATGACCAGGTCGAAGTCCTCGACGGTGCGGTCGTGGTGGTGCAGGCGGGCAGCGCCGTGCGGTAGCGGGGTGACGGCCCTGACGTGGTGGCCCCAGCGGACCGTGCCGGGTGCGAGGGATTCCAGCAGGAGGCTTCGTAGCTGGCCGCGGTCGATCTCGGGCCTGCTCAGATCGCCTTCGCCGGCCTGGTCGTGGCGTATCAGGGTCGCGTGACGGTCGTACAGGAGCCACTCCTGGCCTTCGGGCCGGGACAGGGCCAGGAACCTGTCGAACAGTCCGGCTGCGCGCAGGGCGACCTGGCCGGTTTCTGCGTGGATGTCGAGAGTGCCGCCCTGCGAGCGGGAGTTGCGGTCGTTCTCACGCTCGAAGACCGTGACCGGCACGCCGTGCTGTTGCAGGACACATGCGCAGACGAGGCCGCCAAGGCCGGCGCCGGCGATCGCGATGCGAGGGGTGTTGGGCATGAGAGTCACGCTCCGTTCTACGGATGAGGACAGTGCTGGTGCGTTGTGGTGACGCCCTGGGAGTTGGAGCGGCGGCACCTGTGCGGCGCAGGTGCGTCGTCGGCGCTCCCGGTCTCGGCAGCTGACTGCCGGTCAGGCGCACTGCCCACAAAAACACAGCAACTCTAAAAGTACAACTGCTCCGACTTTCAATCCGATCGCCTTTGTGATCGAATCTGCCGCGAGGGATAAGATCGGGGCATGGCCGAGACAACGACGGGGCGCCGCGAGCGCAAGAAGGCCCAGACCAGGCAGGCACTGGCGGATGCCGCAGTGCGGCTGTTCACCGAGCACGGCTTCGACAACGTCGGGGTACGCGAGGTGGCGGAGGCGGCCGACGTCTCACTGAGCACGCTCTTCAAGCACTTCCCCAGCAAGGAAGCCCTCGTCTTCGACCTGGACGCGGACGTCGAGAGCGCTCTGGTCGCCGCAGTCCGCGACCGAGACCCCGGCCAGTCCGTGCTGCACGCCCTGCGCGACCACCTGGTCAGCACCCGTACCGGCGTGAGGACAGACGACCCCACTTTCGTCCTCGTCGAATCCACCCCCGCGCTGCGGGATTACGCCCGGCGCATGTGGTCACGCCACGAGAAGACACTGGCCGCCACCCTCGCCGATGCCACCGGACTCGCCGTGGATGCCCCCGCCGTCACCGCCCTGGCCCGCTTCACACTGGAAGCCCCCAGCATCGCCCGTGCGAGCGAAGACCCGGCCCGGGCCATGCGCGACCTGTTCGCTCTACTGGAACACGGCTGGGGCACCACCCCGCTGGCACGACAGGAAGACCGCCCCGGTCAGGACGGGTGACCGCGACCAGAGCCCGTGCCGACATCCCTTCCTGCGCGACGAGTGGAGCAAGAACCCTGTCGCGCGGCGCGAGGTGAGCTGCTTGGCAGCCCGTTCGTCACCGATTCCAGCCGCTTGCGCGGATTTGGCTCTCCTACTGCGTCGGGTCCGGCAGGGCTGCCGCGGGCAACAGCCCTGCCTCGATCGCGTGCCGGGGAAGGCGGATGCCCAGATGCTCTCCGACCGTATGAAACACACGAGGAAGCAGGTCATCGCCGCGCCACACCACAGCGGCCTGGCGCAACGCCTCGTCCAGCGCGGCGACCTTGCCGGTGGGGTCTGCACGCCCGGGATGATCCAGCAAACTGTCCTCGCCGATTCCCATGCACCACACCTCCCCGTCGCCCGGTGAGTACACGAGCCTGGACGGGGCCTGATGCTGGTTCAGCGTCACGCACACCAGCTCTTCGCCCCGGCGGGGCATCGCGCCCTCGACCTCTTCGATCCAGTCCAGATACCACGTGGCGCACGGGTAGTCCTCCAGCAGAAACGTCCACTCCCCGCTGGTGCCGAACATGCACTGCCAGTCCTTGTACTCCTCCCCCGACCACCGTGTGCTGTCCGATCCACGCCAGACCGTCACCTGTCTGCTCTTCGGTCATGGCCGACACCGTAGGACATCGCCACACCGGACCGATGTCCCGCACGTCACACACGCCTGTGCCTGGATCACCTGGACACGCACGCGCCGTTCCGTCGCAGACGGGCTCAGGCGACGACGTTGACGGAGGATCCGGACGCGAAGGCCAGGATGTGCGGGACTGCTTCCTGCCGGCTCGCGAAGTGGCCGTGCACACCCTCCACGTCCACTCAGGGTGCCCCTGACGCCCTGGTCACGCGACAAAGGGTGTTGACGTCGGCCGCGTTCTCGGGTCTCCTGCTGCGATGTCTGACCTTCGCTTCCAACAGCCGGACGATGACGCTGCGCTCAGGGACTGGCAGTTCGTCCACAACGCCATCATCCCTACGCACATCCTGTCCATGGACGAGATACGGGAACGCGCCCAGCGCCACCATCTGGAGGTTGCGTACCTCGGTGATGTTCTCGTGGGCTGCAGCACGGTGCGCCCGCCCTCGGACGACGCGTTGACGGCCACGGTGATCGCCCGTGTGCTCGCTCCCCACCGTGGGCAGGGGTTCGGCGAGGAACTCTACGCGCGTGGGCTCAACCGGGCACGGGAGTTGGGCGCCGAGGTGATCGAGACGGTGATCCTGTCCTCCAACGAGGATGGCCTACGGTTCGCACGCAAGCACGGGTTCGCCGAGATCGAACGCTACCTGCTGCCAGGGGAAGCCATTCCGTGGATCGATCTGCGCCTTGCCTGATCCGAGCGGCCCGGGGCTGGGAGTTGGGCCTGGTTGAAGGTATGGAGGGTTTCCCGGGCAGGCCGAAGGCCCCTTCCGCGCAACGGGTGCGGAAGGGGTCGGCAAGGGCGCCGGGGGTGGATGCGGGCACCCACCCCCGGTGCGGTTTGCGGTGTTTGACGCTGCGTCAGAGTGTGGTGAGCAGCGTGCTGCCGGCGATGCTGCCGGCCCCGAGTGGCCTGAGGGCCAGGCGCATCAGGGGGAGCACGTTGTCGTCACCGGCGATGCGGTTGGCGCTGAGCTCGCCGCAGGACTGGCACTGATGGATGATCATCCATTCGCCGTCCGGTCGTACGGTCAGGCTCAGTGCCTCCATGCGCCCGTGGCACGTCGAGGCGCGGTCGCCTGGGATGCGGTGGTCGACGTGCAGGCTGGTCAAGCAGTTCGGGCAATGGTTGCGGTGTGCGGTGCCGGGCGCGACGAGGGACACGTCGAGCCGACAGCCGACACACCGGAAGTCATTGGCCCGGTGTCCGCCGTTGCCGTGCAACACGTCCTTGTAGCGCTGCGGCCGGTGCCGGTTCTTGCGGCCCCCCGACTGTGTGCGGCGTGGCATGGCTGTCTCCTTTCCGGGTGGGCGTTCAGAGGGTGCCGAACGCTTCGAGGGGGAACGGAGGTTGGGCCAGCGGGCGCACGGCCATGCGCATCAGGATGAGCTGGTTGTCGTCCGTGGACACCGGGTTGGAGGTGAGCTCGTCGCATCGTACGCAGCGGTGGATGATCATCCAGTCGCCGGTGCGGAGCACGGCGATGGCGATCGGGCTCATCTTCGAACCGCACGCGGACGGGCCGCCTTCGATCCGGTCCATGACGTGCCTGGAGTGCAGGCACGACGGACAGTGGTTGCGGCGGGTGCCGTCGGGGGCCTGGGCCGAGACGGTCAGTCCGCACCACACGCAGCTGAAGGTGTCGGTGTTGAGGACGTGGTTGATGGTGCTCTGGTGGTGAGCGAGGTTGTCGCTGGACACCCGGATGCTCCTTGCTGAGAAGTGTGTGATGACAGCAAGAGCAGGCCGAGCGGCCTCGGGAAACCCACGCGCGGCACGATGGAGCGACGGCCGGGGATACGGTCGGCAGCTTCCACGGCCACGAGGCCAGGGGCTGGGGTATAAAGCACCGGGATTCCGTCCCGGTAGAACGCCGTGGGAGGCACGGCGAAAGGGACGGCTACGCGATGCGGCGAGGCGCACTCGGCGCGGGCCGGGACATCAAACACCTCTTCTAGGGAAAGAAACCCGAGAGCAATTGAATGGACTTCATCAAGTTAACACACGGGGGCGGCGGGAAGTCCAGTCCTTTCCGTGCCGTCTCCGTCAATCGCGCGTCTCCCTGCGGGGCTGTCGGCGGTCTGTGACGTCGAGGGTCCGGGCCAGGTCCTGCAGCACCCCGGCCAGCCATGCCTCGGCGTCCGGTGCCGGTTCCCCCGCGCGTGCCGTGGGGCGGTGCGTTGGATCCGGGCGCGTGAACGCTGCCGGCGCGGCGGCTTCCGACCGGCGACCGGCCGCGCTTCTCAGGTCAGCAGCGGCGTACCGCGCGCGTGCGGCGGCTTCTTCGGCAAGCCGGGCCAGCGCCTCGGCGGTCGCCGGGGGCAGTGCCGCGCGGTGCGGGTGCTGGTGGCGCATCAGCAGCAGTTCGCCGCCGACGGCCATGTGGTAGCCGCAGGTCAGCACGTGTTCGATCAGTTCGTCCCCCGCATGTGGGCGGGTCTTCTCCGCCTGGTTCTGGGCGTAGGCGGCCTCCGCGCGGAGCATCGCGCGGCGGACGGGGTGCAGCGGATCGGCCGGTGCCGTGCGACCGCCCAGAACGGCGATGACGGACCGGCAGCCGTCCCCGCCTGCCGTGAGGAAGTCGGCGACGGTGTCGCACAGGGTGCCGTGGCTGCCGCGCGGCCAGGCCAGCAGGCTTGCCACCGCGCCGATCGCCCCGCCGAGCAGGACGTCGACGAGCCGCTGCTCGGAAAGGTGCCAGTCGGGCACCGACAGCTGCGTGAAGATCAGGACGAAGGCGATCGTGAAGGCCGCCTGTTCCCAGGCAGGGCCGATCAGCGGCCCGGCGCCGAAGCCGCACAACATCGCGACGGGCAGGGCGAAGGCGTAGACGAGTGGGACGTCGCCGACGCCGTGCAGCACCAGGCCCATGGCCACCGCGCCGGCGGCCGTACCGACGAAGGCGGGCCGCAACTCCGCGCGGGTGTCGGCCGCGGACGTCCGCATCAGGCTCAGCACCGCGAACAGCACCCAGAAGCCGTGCGAGAGAGCGAGCAGGCCGACCAGGGCTCGGGCGCAGCCCAGCGCCAGGCCGATGCGCAGCGCGTTGTGCAGGTGGACCGAACGCCGGTGGGCGTGGGCCGCCAGACGGCGGAAGCACAGCGCGAGTGGGGACGTGGTGACGTACCACGGTGGGGAGTCCGCTTGCGCGGCGGCCTGCCGGCCGCCTGCGGCGATGCGTGACGCGAGCAGGGCGAGTTCGGCGCCTGCTGCCGTGGCGCGGGCCACCGCGTCCTGCCGCAGTGCGCCGGGCGAGCTGGGCGGGGCGTGCGTCGGGCCCGGCCGTGGGGTCGCGCCGAGGGCTTCGGGGGCCGGGGTGGCGGCCGGGGCCTGGGGCGGGGAGCCGCGCAGGGTTGCCGCCGCCGAGTGGAGGCGGGGTGCGACGGGGCGCAGGAGGGCGGCTGCCTCGGGGCGGGGTGATCCGTCGACGGCGTACAGACGGTCCAGCTGACCGTTCACGTAGCGCGCGGCGGTGCGGGCGTGGCAGAGGGCGAGGTCGTGCGCGGTGGGTGCGACGGGGCGCTCGGTCGCCGCGACCCGTGACAGTCGTGCGGCCTCGACGGCGCGGTGCGCACTCTCCCGGCACCGGCGCATGGACGCATCCGCCCGCGCGCCCGTACTCAGGTGGGCGGCGACGGTCGCGGCATAGTGGCCCAGTGCGGACATGGCGTCCGCGAGGGCGGCCCGGTAGGCGGGCGCCAGCGCCTCGGGCCACATCCAGCGCTCGGCGCAGCTGATCAGTACGACGCCGATGGTCAGTCCGATCAGCCGGGAGACCAGTGCCTGCGGAGCGTACGGCGGGAAGCACGGCAGGACGTAGAAGAGCTGGAGGGCCGGGGCCACGCCGCTGACGCGCGGGCCGCAGGCGGTGCAGAACGCCACCGCGAAGCCGATCACCACCATGCCGCCCGCGGCCGCCCAGGTGTTGACCGCCAGCGTGGTCCCCAGGGTCACCAGTGCCCAGCCCGCCGGGAGGACCGACAGGAGCGTCCCGGCGCGCTGTCGCGCGTTCCCCGGCAGGCGGGCGAACAGCCCCAGAGGCAGCGCGCCGAACATGGCGTACAGCCCCATGGCGGGATCCCCCAGCCCGTAACGGCAGCTGTAGAACCCCGTGCACCCCGCAACGGTCACCCGTACGGCACGCCGTACCTGGGGCGGGGCGCTTCCCGGGTTCACGGGCCTCGGGACGCCGTGTCCCAGGGTGCGATGACGGTCGGCGCCGTGGACCGGGGCCGACACGATGCGGGCAGGTCCATGTCGATTCCCAGGCTAAGGGTTGTCCCGTAATCCCTGGTGGATCAGCGCACGGCGTCAGATGCGGTGCATCGCAAGGCGGAGGGGCATCCAGATACCGGGCGTATCCGGATGTTCCGACAACGCGGCGAGGTGCCGTAGCTGTCGTCGTGCGCCCACCAGGGATTACGGGACAACCCTTAGGTGTGTCGGTTTCGGGTGCAACCGGGCTTGGCTTCCCAGGTCGCTCCAGGGTTCTTCGCGACCGCACGGGGGACGTGACGTCATCCGGTGCACCGGGCGATCGACCGACTCCGCCGCGGCTTCCACGCGACGAGCATGGGTCATGTGGGGTACCGAGACCCCTCGCGGACGCGGCCTGATCGGCGGAATGGTTTCCCCATCCGCTTTCGCTGGATTTCCCTATTCATGGTTTACGCGGCCGGCCGCCAGCCGCCCCGGAATTGAATTCCACTCCCCATATTCGACCAAGGAATGCGAATGTGAATTCCGTCTTCAATTCGCACCCGAAAGGACGATTTGCATGCCTGGAGAAATCAGTGGCGTCACCCGCGTGATCGTCGGGGTGGACGGCTCGGAGGGCGGCCTCGCGGCCCTGCGGCAGGGCGCCGAAGAGGCGAGCCGCCACGGGGCCGCGCTGTGCCCCGTGCTGGCGTGGACTCCCCCGGGCGGCGAGGCGGCCGACGCGCTGCAGCCCGCGCCGCTCGACGTCCGCTGGCACTGGCAGCGGCAGGCCGAGACGACTCTGGAGAAGGCGTGTGAGGCAGTGCTCGGGGCTGCCCCGTTCGCGATGCCGGTCATGCCCAAGGCTCTTCGCGCGGAGGCCGGACCGGCACTGGTGGCCTGCGCCCGGCACGACGCCGACCTGCTCGTCATCGGCGCGGGCCGGCGCGGCCCCCTCCATCACCTCGTGTACGGCTCGGTGGTCCGTCACTGCTGCCGCCACGCCCACTACCCCCTCTTGGTGGTCCCCTTCGAGGGCACTGGCTGAGCGGGGCAATCCCCACAGATCCTCACCCGGGCGCCCAACCGGTCCAGGGAAGGGGCTACATGAGACTCCCGCGCCTTCGCCTCTCGACCGACCACCACCAGCACGACCATCCGCTGCGCCGCACGTCCGACCGGCTGCGGTTCGGCGTCGACGCACTGCTGGCACTGGTCCTGTTGCTCGGACTGCCGAGCGCGGCCATCGTGGCGGGAACGGCCGCTTATGCGTGGCGATTGCACAACGCACGCACCGAAGCCGCCGAACGCCGCCTGGTCACCGCCCACTTGACCGCGGGCACCTCCGACCGGGGCGAGCAGGCCCCGCCGTCCACCCTCGGGCCGTTCACCGCGCCCGCGCGCTGGACCGGCCCGGACGGCAGGCCGCACACCGCAGTGATCCAGGCAAAGCCGGAGGACCGGAAGGGGACGCCGGCGCGCATCTGGGCGGACCGCCAGGACGAGGTCGCCAGTGCCCCTCCAAGCCACGCGTCCGCACTATCGACGGGCTGGCTCGTCGGCAGTCTGGCCGGAGGGCTGTGCGCGGGAATGGGGTACAGGGCGCGGCGGGCCGCGGCTCTGCTCCTGGACCGGGTGCGCTACCGGCAGTGGGAGGCGGAGTGGCGACGGGTGGAGCCCCGGTGGTCCCGGCAGGCACCCGGAAGCTGAGGTGCCGATCTGGGCGTGGGGTTCCACAGCGCGAGACGTGGTCAAGATCGCCATCATAGGTGTGATAAAAGGAATATCGGTAACTATCCGCCATACGACTCATAAAGCCCCGCAACCTCGCCGAGAGCGCCTCTCGGCTGCCCGAACCACAACCGACCGCGCTCCGCGGGCCCGTCGCAGATGGCCACCGGTCGCCCCAGCACTCCTTATGCCGAATCCGCACAGCACGCCCCGTCACAGGCCGGTCGCGGCCGTAGCCGAGCAACCACGCCCGGCGCGGCCGTTCCGTCGACGTACCTTGCTCGCCACCACCACCGCCCTCGCGGCCGTGGCGCTGCCGCTGGCCGCCTGCTCCGTGCACACCGGCCCGGTGAGCGCCGGGCCCGCACCCGAGGTCACCGCGCCACGGACCCTGTGGGCCGGCTCACCGGCGCCCGGCCGACGAGGCGGGGCCGAGCCCCCTGGTGCCGGCGACATCCGCGGGGTGGATGCGCTGGCCACGGTCAAGGCCGACATCACCGCCGGCCAGGCGACCGCCGACGGGCCGGAGGCGATGGACGAGGCAACCCGCGCCAAGGTGGCCCACTGCACGGCGATCGGTGCGGGCTGCCCGGTGCGCACTCCGGAGTACCACGACCTGACCGGCGACGGCCGGAACGAGTTGATCACCGGCATCGACATGGACGGCGGCTTCTGCTCACTGCGGGTCTACACCCTGCGCGGCGGCAAGCCCGTCCGTGTGATGGCCTACCCCGCCGCGGTCCGCTCGGTGCAGGTGTCCGGCCGGGACCTGATCCTCTGGGAGGACACCGCCACCCCCGACTACCAGCAACGCACCGTGTACGCGTGGGACGCGGGACAGCGGACCATGGAGTTCCAGTCCCAGGAGTACCGCCGGGTGCGGGGCGCCGGCTCCTCGCCGCCCGCCAAGGGCGGCTCGTGACCACGCTGAGGAGACTGCACGCCTGGACCGGCAGGCTGCATGCCAAGTTCGCCCTCCTGCTGACCGTTGCCTGCTGCACGGTCGCCGTGGTGATCGGCTTCCTGGTGCACGCGGACGTCGGAGAGCAGACCGTGCGCCAGGCGCGGGCCGCCGCCCTGGCCAAGTTGGAGGAAACCACCACCGCCTACGTCGCAGGGAATCCGCTGCCGCCCTGCGGACGACTGGATCCACCCGAACTCCCGTCCGCCCTCAAGAAGTTGGCGCTGCACGGCCAGCACGGCACGATGCTCGGCAGCTTCCGGGGCCGACCGGTCATGTGGGCGGCCCGCCCGGCGGACGGCACCGTGCTGGCGGCACGGTCCGACTACAGTCAGGAGACCGAGACCCTCGCGGGCCTGGACCACGCCATGGTGATCTCCGCGGGTGTGGCCATCGTGTGCGTACTGGCGGTCGGATCGTTCGCGGTGTCGCGCGTGACCCGACGACTGCGCCGGACGGCCGCCGTGGCCCGCCGCATCAGCACGGGCGACCTCATGGCACCGGTCACCGAACCGGCGGGCGGGGACGCCGCGCGTGGGCGCGACGAGGTCGCGGATCTGACCGCCGCGCTGGACGCCATGGCATCCGCGCTTCAGGACCGGTTGCGCAGTGAGCAGCGGTTCACCGCCGACGTCGCCCACGAACTGCGCACACCGCTCGCGGGCCTGCGCGCGTCCGCCGATCTGCTGTCGCCCGGTCGGCCCACCGAACTGGTCCGCGACCGGGTGCACCACCTGTGCCGGCTCACCGAGGACCTGTTGGAGATCTCCCGGCTGGACTCCGCGACCGAACGGGCCGACCTCGACTCGCACTTGCTCGGCCCACTGGTCCGCGGCACGGCGCGCGTCCCCGGCCAGGAGGCGGATGTCCACGTCATACGGGACGCATGCGTGGACACCGACCGGCGGCGCCTGGAGCGGGTGTTGGGCAACCTGCTGCTCAACGCCCACCGCCACGGCCGTCCGCCGGTCACCCTCACCGTGGACGGCCCCGTGATCACCGTCCGCGACCACGGCGCCGGCTACCCCGCCTACCTGCTGGATCAGGGCCCGCAGCGCTTCCGCACCGAACCGACCGCCGGCCACCAGGGGCACGGCCTGGGCCTGACCATAGCCACCGGGCAGTCCCGCACGATCGGCGCGCGACTGGAGTTCTCCAACGCCCCCGACGGCGGTGCGATCAGCACCCTCACGTTCACCACCGGTCCGGACACCGAACCCGATACCGAACCCGACACCGAACCTGCCGGCCGGAACGTCAAGTAGCGTGCGGGTGAGCCTGTTCGTCGGCTGCGGCCGGGACGAGGCGGGCCGGTGCGGGAGTGCGGAGCCGGGCGTCAGGACGGTACGGGCGCCGTGGACGGCGAGGGAGCGAGTGGCCCTGCCGTCTCCCAGGCGAATCCGTCCGGGTCGGTGAAGGGGCCGGCGGTGCCGCCGAGGACGATGCGGTGCGATCCGGTGCCGTCGGCGGGGACGCCCACGTCCTTGGCCAAACCACGGCGCTGGTACAGCGCCAGCTTGACGGGGCTGGCACCGTCGGAGGTGAACTCGGCGTACTTGCCGCCGAAGCTCCTGGCCACCGTCAGACCCCGGCCGACATAGAACTGCTTGCTGGCCTTCACGTCCTCCACGCCCAGCAGGAGGACGACCTCGCCGATCTCACGGATGGCCGGGGCGCGATCACGCGCGTTCGCCCGATCCCGCTCGGGAGGGCGATTCAGATGCCTTCCGTCGCCACATGTGCGATGACGCGCCTGATGTATTCCTCGCGGTGCCGAAGCAGTTCAGCGCTGATGAGGATGCGGTTTCCGCCGATCGGGAGGAACAGGGTGCCGGTGATGGGCAGCGCGGTCACCTTGAGCCGGAATCCGCCGAGGCGGGCGCCGGTGGTCCTCTCGTACTCGCGCACGGCATCCCTCATGCGCAGAACACCACGCGCGGGACGGCTTGCGTTCGCGACTTCGCGTTTGCGCTCGGCGCTCCACAGGCGGATGGCATCGCGGTTGTCCTCGACAATGCGGCCGAGCAGGCCACCCGGCGACAGCGGAACCGCCGATTCATCCTGCGTCGAGGCTGCCAGTGCGCGTTCCCACCACCGTAACCACTCGGCGTCAACGTCCGCCGCATCGTGCACAGTTGATTCGACGACCAGGCTCGGCTGCGCCACGACTGCCGGTATCCCCAGCGGGTCACGGATGCCGAGCGCGTCGCGGACTGCCAGCACAGCGGCCAAGTGGTAGGAGTACCCCAGGGCTACTCCCCACGGCGCGCTCGACGTCGATGCCATGATTCTCCCCTTGCCTCAGACGATCTCTGCGCTGTCGGCCGGGACCGGAATCGGAGCATCAGCCACCGCGCCAGTCCCCGACCCTACTGACCGTCTGCTGCGCGCGGAGGCCACAAAGACGATGTCCCGACGGCCGCTGCCCACGTGGCCCTGCCCAGCAGCACAGTGACTGGGGCGGTTCGTCTCGACTTGGCCGCATGTCGGGCCGAGGGTCGACGGCTGTGAACGTGGACGAAGGCTTCACGGCTCGGACGGTGGCTCAGGCACTCCCGATCTCGCGACCTCGGCCGGGGGGTCTGAGACCTCCGGGCCGGTGGGCCGCTGCCGCACTGTTGGTGGTCGGCGGCGCGCCTTGAGGTGCTGCACGCCCCGGGAGCACAGGGCGGTGACAAGTGTTGCGGCCAGGGCACCGAGGAATTCGGGGAGGGCGGCGGACAAGATGTTCATGGCTACGCCGACCCCCTGCCGCGGAGGTCATCGCGGCGTTGCCGTTCCGCGACCAGTCGGCGGACCTTGCGTCGCACGCGTTCACCGACGACGGTCGGGTCGTCGGCCCCGGCCTCCTGGGCGGCATCGGCCCAGGTGCGCACTCCTGGGTGAGC
Source organism: Streptomyces yunnanensis (assembly GCF_029011865.1). NCBI lineage: Bacteria > Bacillati > Actinomycetota > Actinomycetes > Kitasatosporales > Streptomycetaceae > Streptomyces > Streptomyces yunnanensis. The sequence continues at coordinate 8,951,259 of NZ_CP095749.1, read as the reverse complement.
CCAGGCCAGCGCGACCGCGCGCTCTGCCGGCAGCAGCCTCCTGATCAGGGCTGCCAGGCGGGCGTTCTCCGGCGTGACGTCGAGCGGCGTGGGCGTGGTGTCGGGCTTCTCGGCGACCAGGTCCTGGACGGTGATGCCGTCGCTGACCGGGGTGTTGAGGAGCAGGACCCTCCCGTGCCGGGTGCGTCGGCGCCATACGGGGGTCAGCTGGCGGTGCAGGGCCAGGATCTCTGCTCGCAGTCGCGCCAGGGCGGCTTCGTCGAGCTGCTTGCCGTGGTCGAGGGGCTCCAGCCAGTCGTTCCCGAGCAGCGCCGTGGATGCCGCTTCCTGCCAGCGGGTTCCGCGCCGCAGGCCGATCACGTCGGTCGCGAACGCCTCCACCAGGTCCGATCGGCCCACCAGCGCCGCCCGTCTGGCCTCCAGTGCGCGCACCATCAGAGGGAGTTCGGCCGGATGCGCGGCCTCAAGCTCGGCGAGGGGCAGGAAGGTCGGCAGCCTTTTGTTGAGACAGGACGGCACCGCACACACCGATCCGTCGGCGTGGACGTTCAACGGCACCATCTCGTCCGGCCCGAGGAACGTGAGCGTGCTCAGGACGTCGTGGTCCCCGCGGCGCGGCGCGGGTTCAACCCGGTGCAGCGCCCGCACCGTGACCAGCGAGCCCGGGGCCGCCTTGGTCCGTTGTCGAAGGGTCTGCCCCGGGAGCCGCACCGGCAGCGGCGGCCGCTCGCGCGCGTCCGGCGCATCCGGTGCCGGCGGTGCCGGCGGTGCTGGCGGCTTGGTCACTAGCCGCAGGCCCAGCCCCCGCTGACGTAGGGGCTGGATAAGCCGCACCAGCCGGCGCGAGCTTTTCGACGAAGACGTCCCGGACACGAACTGGCTCCTTGAGAGAATTTCGCAAAAGGCTTCCTCTCTTAAGCCCCGGGACGAAGCCGATCCGACAAAGAAAATCACCACACGCCAGGTGATCTACGTCACAGCAAGTGTGTGCTGGGCAGGGCACGTTGCCCGGCGCGTACGGACGGACGGGTCCGGCGGGCCGGCCCGGACCGGGCCGGTCAGCTCGGCCAGTCGCTACTGCTCCAGCTCCGCCTTCGCCCAGTCGGCGACTACGGCCACGGCGTCAATCTCGCTCTCATTCCCGGGTCGGTCAGGCGAGCCGAACATCCCGAGCAGGCAGGCGCAACAGGTGGTCCACACAGCGGCGGTCTTCAAGTACGTCACCCACGGTCGAGATCCTCCGTGGGCGGGCCGGTCAGAAGGACACCACGTCCGGCCCGGTGAACCTTCCGCGCCGGGACCGCGTCTTCCCCCGCGACCGCCCCCCACATGCCCAGGAGAACAGGCCATGGCCGACAAGGACGTTGAGCAGACCGACGAGCGGGGTCACCTCTTCGGGCCCTGGTGGGCGGACCTCGGGACGTGGGGGGCCGTCGCACTGATCGCCTTCGGTGGCCTCGCGGCAGCATGGGTCCATTTCCGGCTGCCCGGCACCCCGGAGGAGCCGGCCGCCGGCTACCACGGAGCCGCCAAGGTCATCGCCATCGGCCTGGTGACGGTGGGGTGCACCTTGCTGGGCCGCCGTCGCATCCGGGCCGCAACCATCAAGGAGACGAACGAACGGGAACGCGCCTGACGCCACCGGCCGGTGAGCAACGTCAGACGGCGGCGACGTCCTGCATCCCGCAAAGCCTTGCAGGGTACTGGCCCAACTCCCAGAATCCGCCGGCAAGCCGAGGGACCGGCGCGATCCCCATAGTTCCCGGGCATTGTTTCGCAGGTGGAGAAGGGCAGGCGATGCGCCCAGGAGATGGCCCGCTCGATGCGTCGGAACGCACTCACGGCAGTCCGGCCCGCGCAGCCTCACATCCGGGATCTCAGCACGTCCACCTCACAGCCCGGCGCGAACGGGTCGAAGCCGTGCTCGACCAGCCAGCGAACCCCCAGCAGGCTTCGCAACGACCACCACGCGCGGATCACGTCGAGGTCGACGTCGGTTCCGTAGCCGGCGACGACGTCGCCGAGGTGCTCCTCGTGCCCGAGCGTCAAGGTGGCGAGGTCGAACAGGGCATCACCCTGGCCCGCCTCGGACCAGTCGATGATGCCGGTGATCTCGTCGCCGTCGACGAACACATGAGTGATCTGCAGGTCGCCGTGCGCGAAGACCGGAGTCCACGGCCGGAGCGCGGCCTGCGCGACCTGGCGGTTGTGGGTGACCAGGTCGGCGGGCAGGACCCCGTTCGTCACGAGCCACTCGCACTCGCCGTCGAGATCCGCCGCCAACTCGTCGAGGCCCCGGCCGCCGCGGCCGGGCCAGGGCGGCAACGGCGCGTCGTGCAACTTCCGGATGGCGGCGCCCGCCGTGGCCCACGCCGCCGGCGACGCGGTCGACGGCTCGCCGAGGCGGCCGAGCGCCGTCCCCGGGAGCGCGGCGATCGCGAGCACGGGCGGCTTGCGCCACAGGACCTCCGGGGTCGGGACCGGCGCCAGGGCCATCGCCGCGACCTCGACGTCGATGCGCGCCTGATCGGCGTCCACCTTCAGGAACACGTCGCCGACGCGCAGCGTCGCACGCTCGGAATGGGCGACCACGACCTCGACCTCATCCATGGCGACCAGTATCCCGGGATGACCGTCGACGTCACCGGGTTTATCGCGTGCCACGGGGGGGCCATGGTCTCGGCGGCCAGTTCCCAGGCATACGGCAGCGGCTGGTTGTTCGGCATGACCCCGTTGACCGAGCCTGACCGACCGGTTTGAGGCGTGGTCAGCGCATCAGGGTGCCGCCGTTGACGTCGTAGGTGGCGCCGGTGACGAACGTTTCCCGGGAGGCGAGGAAGAGGACGACTCGGGCGACCTCTTCGGGGGTGGCGATTCGGCCCATGGGTACCTGAGAGGTGAGCTCGGCGAGTGCCTCCGGGCCGATCGAGCGGACCATCGCGGTGTCGATCATGGCCGGGGCGACCGCGTTCACGATGACGCCGTACGGGGCGAGTTCGGCGGCGAAGACCCGGGTGAGGGCGATCATCCCGGCCTTGCTGGTGCCGTAGGCGGCGCCGGTGGGGCGGGGCGTCTGGCCGGCGATGGAGGCCATGTTGACGATCCGTCCGAAGCCGCGGTCGCGCATGTCGGCGGCGACCGCGCGGGTCAGCAGGAAGACGGCGCGCAGGTTGACCGCGAAGACGTCGTCCCACTCCTCAGGGGTGATCTCCCACAACGATCGGGCGAGCGGCCGGGCGGCATTGTTGATCAGCACGTCGACCCGGCGCCAGTCACGAACCTCGGCGTAGGCGGCGGCGAGTGCGTCCGGGTCGCGCAGGTCGACCTGGACCGGCCGGATCCGTTCCCCGGTCAGGTCGAGGGCGTTGGCGAGGGCGCGGTTGGTCTCGTGGTCGATGTCCAACGCGGCGACGTGGGCGCCTTCGGCGTGGCAGGCGCGGACCAGGGCGGCGCCCAACCCCTGGGCGCTGCCGGTGATCAGGACAGTCCGGCCGTCGAGTCCGGTATCGAGCATCTGCTCCCCCTTTTCAGTGCCTGCTTCTTTCAGTGCCTGCCGGGATTTCTCAGTTCGTACCGAAGAACAGTGGGCGGCCGACTCGGGCTTCGATCCGCAGGTAGCGCCACAGTCGACTGTCGCCGACCGGGGTGTCGCGGACGATGCCGCACACCGCGGAGGCGGTCTGCAGGTCGGGGACGTCGGCGAGGATGTAGGAGGTCCAGGGCCAGGCGGTCGTGGCGCCGACCATCAACTGGTCGTCGTCCAGGGTGCCGAGCACGTGGACGCCGAAGCGTTCGCCGAGCCGGTCGAAGGCGGGCGGGATGGCGGCGGCCACGGTGGCGCGCAACGCGTCGTCGGCGGCGAAGAAGTCCTGGGTGACGCCGATGCAGAACAGGGTGCGCAGCGGGCCGGTTGAGGGCTGTCCCGCGGCGGGTGTGGGGTTGGGCGGGACGGCGGACTGGGTGGTGGTCATCCTGGGCCTCGCGGGAACGCGTCGGTGCGACGGTGCGGGCACCGTCGGCGAGTGGTGAGGTGGATACTTAGAAGATCGTCAACGCATTGACGATCACCGACCGTATCACTCACTTAGAGAGCTATCGAAACAATGTCTCGCACCGTCCCGGCCGGCACCCAGGGAGCGAACCCGCCGCCGCGCTCCCCCGGACCGGAGGAACCCGCCGCCACTTCCGCCCCGGCCGACCCCGACCAGCCGGAGACCGACCGGATCCAACTCGGCGACCTGCTGCAGGCGTTCAGCGACTCCCTGCGGCGGCGGATCGTGCACCGACTCGCCACGCAGGGCGAGGCCGGCTGCGGAGACATCGACCTGCCGGTCACCCGGGCCACCGGCTCCTACCACTTCCGGATCCTGCGGACGGCAGGCTGGACCCACACCCGCCGATCCGGCCGCGAACGGTACATCTCGCTACGCCGCGCCGATCTCGAAGCGCGCTTCCCCGGCCTGCTGGAGGCCTTGCTGCGAGCCGACGAGGCGGAGCGGGACGCGGTGGCGGAGCCGGACGCGATGTAAGACCACCAGAGATCGCCTCCCGGGGAGAGGGCGATCGTTTCATCGGTCACCAGTCGCCCGGGATTCGACGAAGTGACACCGCTCCGATGTGACGTAGCGGAGACGCCCGGGGGTTGCGGCCTTCCAAGGGGCGGCCGGGGATGCACCCGCACCTGCACCCGCCCTTCCACACCGGGCCGGCCACCAGCACGGTGAACACGGCGAGGCGCCGCGCGAACCAACCTTCCTGTAAAGCACGCTTGACACTCGCCGAGTGGTGACAAGTAAGCTTTACACGTGCGAAACAGCGTCAGGGAACTGCGGTCGTCACGAGGGCTCTCCCAGGGCCAGTTGGGCACAGCCCTCGGGGTCTCACGGCAAACGATCAACGCCATCGAGACCGAGCGGTACACGCCTTCCCTGCCGCTCGCCCTGGCCATGGCCAGGTTCTTCGAGGTCAGCGTTGAGGAGATGTTTCATACCCATGAGAGTCCAGATGACCAGTAACGCAGCCAGGCGGTCCGTCCCCGGCTTCTTCCTCGTCGTCGGAGTCGCCTGCCTCGCGGCCGCGACCGCCGGCGGCCACCTCGCCCTCGGTTTGGTGACGTTCGGGATCCTGGCGGCCTGCAGTCTCGCCTTGGTGATGCTGGGACGCCGGAGCGAGACCTATCAGGGCCTCACCCAGAAGGAACCCGACGAGCGCTTCGCCCGGATCGGAGGGCTGGCCTGGGCCGGCACGGGCATCGTGCTCACCGTGGGCAATCTCAGCGCTTTCATCGGTGAACTGGCATCCGGAAGAAGTGGCGATCCGTACTTCTGGTTCGTGGCCACCGCCGCCATCACCTACATCGTGTTCGTCGCCTTGTTGTCTCGGCACACCTGAGCAGCCATCACCACGAACGGCCCGCCGCTGTACGCCCGACCAGGCAACGGCGACCAACCTGGTCACCTGAGGTCGGTGCCAGACAAGGCTGCGTCGGCGCGGGCAAGCGCGGGCACATCAATTCGCGGCGACGGCAAGGCTGTTCTTCTCCTCACGCTCCGTCAGAACCTGGAACAGGCAGCTCAGCGCCGCTGCGGTCCAGCTCCATACAGTCCAGCTCGTCGATACAGAGAAGAACGACGCAGCGGTAGCGATCAACCGATGCGACGGACCACGGCTCTGCCGACGTGGCTACGTGCGGTGGGTGAGGTGGGTGAGGAGCGCGTCGAGTGCGCTGGCCAGGGCCTGGGAGTTGGCCTGGTCGAACCAGGTGGTGCGGATGCGTTCGTTGTTTCCGTTCGGGGTCTCGTGGTCCGCTGCGAGTTGGTACAGGGAACGGGTCTCGTCGCCCAGGGAGCGGCCCACGCCCTGGAAGAGGTTGCGGATGTAGCGGTCCGCGTCCTCGGCGGCGATGCCCTGGTTGGCGGCCCACGACGTGAGCGTGGCGAGATACGTGTAGTGGGTGGTCAGCGTCCCGGTCAGCGCGGAGAAAACGTCGAAGGCGGCCTCGTCCGCGACGGGGAGCACCCCGCCCAGGCGCTCGAAGAAGGAGTCCACCTCCGGGTGCGAGGGGTACACCACGGTGACGGAGCGGCGTTCGCGGATGGCCGGCAGGGGGATGGCTCGGACCAGCGGGGCGCCGGTGGCGAGGAACCGGCGCAGGTCGTCGTTGCCGACGCCGGCCATCACGTTGACCACGACCTTGTCGTCGTCCACCCGCACGCCGGCCAGGGCGTCGTGGCGGTCCTGGCGCCGTACGGCGATGATCACCAACTCGGAGCGGTCCACCACCTCCTGGTTGTCGGCGCACACCCGTACGCCCTCGTAGCGCTCGGACAACTCCGCGGCCGTGCGAGCGCCCCGGGGAGAGAGAAACACTTCTGACGACTCGTCGCCCCCGTGACGCAGGCTCATCACGATGGCCCGGCCGATCTCGCCCACTCCGATGATGCCGATGCGTTTCATGGTTGTTCCTCCATGATGCGTGGTGGTCGTGGCCCGTACAGGTGCGGGTCCGTGTCGTTGAACCTGCGTGCGAGGACGAACGCAGTCAACGTCATGTCGAGCGCGGCCTCTTCCACAGGAGTGCGACCGCCAGGGCGCCTGCCAGGCAGGGAGCCACCCCCGCCCAACCCAGCACCGGCGGCAGACCGGTAGCGCCGGAGGTGTCCTTGGTGAGCAGCCCGGCCAACCCGATGCCGGTGCCGAGCACGAACATCACGGTTGCGGCGGGGCGTGCCCATCGCTTGCCCGCGTTGACGGCCCACGTCGTAGATGCCTGTTCCGGGTCTCATCGGTCGATCATGTCGATGCCGTGGTCGCCGTATCGCGCCCCTTGGGCGCCGGTGGCGGGGACGGCAGCGTCGATGCGGCCGAGGTCGGTCGCGGTGAGCTGCAGATCGAGGGCGGCCAGGTTGTCGCGCAGGTGGGGGCGACGCGAACTGCCGGGGATGGGGATGACGTCGCTGCCACGGGCGAGGAGCCAGGCCAGGGCGACCTGGGCGGGGGTGGCGTTCTTGGCCGCGGCGAGTCGAGTGAGGGTGTCGACGACGGCCAGGTTGGCCTTGAGGTTGTCGCCGGTGTAGCGGGGCGCGGTGGCGCGGAAATCACCGCTGTCGTACGAGGTGTTGGCGCGGACGGCTCCGGTGAGCAGGCCGCGGCCGAGGGGGCTGTAGGCGACCAGGGCCGCGCCGATGCTGCGCAGAGCGGGCAGGATGTCGTTTTCGACATGGCGTTCCCACAGCGAGTACTCGGTCTGGACGGCGCTGATGGGGTGGACGGCGTGGGCGCGTCGGAGGGTGGCGGCGGAGACTTCGGACAGGCCGATGTGGCCCACCTTGCCCTGGGCGACCAGTTCGGACAGCGCTCCGACCGATTCCTCGACGGGCACGACAGGGTCGATGCGCGCGAGGTAGTACACGTCGATGTGGTCGGTGCGCAGCCGGCGCAACGACGCCTCGCAGCCACGCCGCAGAGAGTCGGGGGAACCGATGGGGACCAGCCCTTCGGTGGTGCGCCGGACGCCCGTCTTGGTGGCCAGCACGACGCGGTCACGGTGTGGCGCGAGGGTCTGGCCGAGGAGTTCCTCGTTCGCCCCGTCGCCGTAGAAGTCGCCGGTGTCGAACATGGTGACGCCACTGTCGAGGGCCTCCAGCACGGTGGCCGCTGCCTCATGGGGGTCGGCCGGGCCGTAGCTGCCAGTCATGCTCATGCAGCCCAGACCGAGCCGGGAGACCGCGGGGCCGTCGACGCCCAGGTTGTTGGTGTGCATCGTCTCCTCCGTCACGTCGCCAGGGCCGCGCGGAGGAACCCGAGGATCTCCGCCTGGGCGGCCGCGGCCTGCGGTTCCACTCCCGGCAGGGTGAGGAACGCGTGCCTCGCGCCCGGGTATTCGGTCAGCCGCACGGACGTCCCGGCGACTCGCAGTCGCTCGGCGTAGCGGCGGCCGTGATCGGCGACCGCATCCTGGGTCGGCACCACGAGCAGCGCCGGCGCGAGCCCGCTCAGGTCGTCCGCGTAGAGCGGCGAGAATGCCCGGGCGTCCGTTCCCGCCGGGACGGCGAGCCGCTGGAGGAGCCGCAGTTGCGGCAGTGCGCGGGTCGGGCGGTATGCGTACGCGGCGATCGAGGGGTAGTCGTACATCGTGTCGGTCACGTCGACCGCGGGGTTGACCAGCACCTGCGCCGCCAGGTGCAGACCGTCCTCCCGGGCTCGAATGGCCGTCAGGGCGCTGACGAGTGCGCCGAAGCTCTCCCCGAAGACGGCCGTGCGCGCCGGGTCGATGCCCCACTGGCCGGCGTGCTGCACCACGTGCCGCAGCACATCCCAGCCGTCGTCGGCGGCGTTCGCGAGCGGACTGTCCGGGGCGACGAGGCGGTGCTCGACCGAGGCGACGAGCGCGGGCAGTTGGACGGCGAGGTGGCTGTTGGTCCAGTCGCACTGCACCGCCGTGCCCACGAAGCTGCCTCCGTGGACATGGACCACGAGTGGCAGGTCGGTTCGGGCGGCGTCACCGTCACCCGTCGACGCCGGCCGGTACACCCGGACCATGAGGTCACGCCCGGGCAGTGCGACCTCACGCCACTCGATCGCGGCGCCCGGGTCCGGCTCCCCGGTGATCGCCCGCGCCGCGTCGGATGCCCGGAAGCGGTTCTCCGCTTCGCGGTAGGCGATCAGTTCCTCGGTCGTTAACGCCTCGAAGTCCGGCTCCGGCGGCCGCGTCGCAGCGGCGGTCTGGATCATGTCTGTGTCTCTCCTTCTTGTCCCGGCCTTGCCTCCCGGCAGGCTCGCGTCCCCAGTATGCACGCACCGCGTGCAACAGCAAGTGCATAGACTAGACTGGACGCGGACGAGAGGGGCGAGATGGCAGGCCGAAGGCGTTGGTCGACCGAGGAGATCCTGGACACGGCAGCGGAACTGCTGCGCACGAGCGACGCAGAGTCGTTCAGCGTGCGCAAGCTCGCGGCAACGCTCGGGACCGACTCCTCCAGCCTCTACCGGCATTTCCGCAGCAAGACGGAACTGCTGCGCGCGGTCGCCGACCGGATCCTGGCTGCCGCCATGGACGGCTACCGCCCCGAGGGCGACTGGAAGCAGCGCATCACGACCCTGGCCCTTCGCCTGCGCGAAGCCTTCGGCCAGCAGCCCCAACTCGCCGTGGTCTGGGGACGCTACGCGTCCAGCGGCGCCGGATCCCGGCTGGTCATGGAAGAGGTGCTGCAGGCCCTGCGAGCCTCAGGGCTGCCCGACGAGGAGATCCCGGCGCGCTACCACCGGATCGTGATCCTGCTCGCCGCACTGATCGCCTCCGAGGCCGGCATCAGCTCCCTCACCACCGAAGAGCACGAACAGGGCATGGAGCTGTTCCGCGTCGCGGTACTGGGCGCCGACCCCGAACGCTTCCCCGCCCTGGCCCACTACGCTCGCGACATCCGCCCCCTCGGTGCGGACCGCCGCGACGCGTTCGAGGAGATCCTCGCCGCCCAACTCGCCCACATCGAGGCCGCGATCCGCCCGAGCTAGTGCCGCGTCAGACAGCTTCCCGCCGATCGGCTTGCTACCGAGCCGGCTTTTCGCTGGCCAACGTCATGACGGAGGTGCGCTGCGGGCACCGAAAAGGAAAGCAGCGCCGCGAATCGATGTGGTTGCAGGGTCGACGAGCACCAAGCAGACCTCCTCGGGTGAGTTGTTACGGTCTGGCCCGCATCAGCCATCTCAACGCAGCTTCGACTTCCGCCGCACCCGCCTCCGCCGCCTGACCGGCTCCCAGACCTGAGCCGGACTTGGAGTCTTCGCCTACAACCTCCAGCGGATGAACACCCCCAGTCGACGAGACAGGGACCAATGGCCGGCCCTCGGCCTGGTGCCCTCCAACAGCACCGACCCCGTCACCAGCCCAAACCCTTTTTCAGGGGCAAGTCGCTAGGCGCGAGCGAATGTGCGAACCCCACCTGACAGATCAGCAACTGGGGCGTTGCAGCGCCATCATGCCGCGACCGTAACTCGGGGCACGACGCCAGAGGGCAGTGCGCGACGTCAGCCGCGTGGATCGGCCCAGTAGTCGGTGAGCATTTCCTTGGGCCATGCGGGCTCGTGCACTTCGCCGCGTGGCCCCATTTCCTCGAAGTACGGCGCAACGTCGTAGACCGGAGTTCCATCGACTGCATCGAGGTCCTCCACGTGGAGGTCGAGGACCTCGACCTTGAGCAGCCGGGGGAAGGACTGCGCGAGCTGGTTGGGGCGCCCGTGATGACGGTGAGCGAATGTGCCCGTTGCCGGCCGTTGAGGGTTGTTCCGCGGGCTGCGCGCGTGCAGGGCGACATCGTCGGGGGCCGCGAGGTGGAAGTGCCAGACGACCAGGAGGTGGGAGAACTCCTCAAGGCCCTGGACGACCTCAACGGGTGGCTCTGTTCACGAGAACGGGTTCTGGCTCAACAACTGTGGCGCCGTCACCGTGAGTGACAGGTGGCAGTCGCCGTGGGCTCCCGGAAGTTGCCCGAAAAGGATCAGTCCCGGGCCTGGTGGGGCTGACAGTTCCGGCTTGTGGAGGATGCGGCGCTCCGCCTGGAGCAGCTGTTGTTCCCGTCGATCGCGAATGTCGCGGTGCTGTCGGTAGACGTGAACAACGAGACGGTACGTATTGAAGCCTGCTGCACGGCTGCCGGAGCCGTGTGTCCGGGCTGTGGCGACCGGTCGAGCCGGGCGCCTGGCTCCTACCTGCGGATTCCCGCTGATTCGCCCAGCGCGGGAAGACGGGTGGTGCTGTGCTTGAGGGTCCGCCGATTCACCTGCGGGAACCCATCGTGCGATCGGCGGACCTTCGTCGAGCAGGTGTCGGGCCTGACCCGGCGGTTCGGTCGGTGGACCGAGACACTCCGACCGGTCGACTTGCTGCCCGACCGTGAGGCTTCGAGCCTGGCCGCATGGCCGGCCGAGCGGCCGGGGATCGAGGTCGCATGCCGCGACCGCGCGCCGTTCTTCGCGGAAGGCGCCGCCACCGGAGCACCCCAAGCGGTCCACGTCGCAGACAGGTGGCATTTGTGGCGCAACCTGGGCGAAGCCGCCGAGCGGAGCGTCGCCCAGCACCGCGGATGCCTGCGAGTCCTGGTGCCTGAACCAACTCCCCGGACCTCACCCGAACCCACACCGCCCGAGGAGGCTTCCAGCTCGCCGTGGCCAACCGGTCACGGGTTCGCCGACCGTATCCGGGCCAGACACGCCACCGTTCACGCGCTGCTGGAGGCCGGCCACAGCCGCCGATCCATCGGACGCCAACTGCACATGACGCACCGCACGGTCAAAAGTCTCGCCGATGCCGCCAAGCCGGAAGACCTCTTCCGCGGGCAGTGGCAGAACAGCCGAACCTCCGTCCTCGACGAGTACAAGCCCCATCTCGACAACCGCTGGAACGAGGGCTGCACCAACGCCTGGAAGCTTTGGGAAGAGATCGTGCCACTCGGCTACAAGGGCACGTACCGGATCGTCAGCGCCTACATCAGGAAAAAGCGCACGTCACCGCAACCGGTGACGGCAAAGCCACCGTCACCCCGAACAGTCTCCAAGTGGATCCTCAGCCGCCCCGAAACCCTCACCGAAATCGAGCAGTTGCGACTCAAGACGGTCCTCACTCAATGCCCTGAACTGGAGGCCCTCACCGGACACGTCCGATCCTTCGCGACCATGCCCACCGAGCGCCAGGGCAAACGGCTCCCGCAGTGGATCGACGCCGTCCGGCAAGATGACCTTCCCAGTCTCCACACTCTCGCCGTAGGCATTGACCGCGATCGTGAGGCCGTCATCGCCGGCCGCACACTTCCCTGGAACTCGGGAGTCGTCGAAGGCCACGTCCACCGGATCATTCTGTGGAATCAGAATTGTCAAGCTTGCGGTGCTTTGCCCTGGCGGACGTCGACGATCGGAAGGAGGGTCGTGTTCGCTGGTAGATCGAGCTGCCGGGGTGTCGGCCCGGCCGGGGTGGGGGTGTCGGCGAGCCGGACCAGGAGGCGATCGAGGGCTGTCTGTCCGTCGTCGATGGCTGCTTGCTCGTCCTCGGTGAGCGGGATCGATGCTCGCATCCTCTGCAAGTTACCTTTGGCTTCGAGGAGTTGGGCCTTGCTGGAGTCCTTCGGGGTATAGAAGTCGCAGCGTGCGCAGGCCATGCGGTGCTGGCACTGCTCGAAGAAGGTGTAGGTGCAGTAGCCATGGCCGAGGTCGTAGTGCTGCCAGGGCTCGCCGGCCGTGGCGGCGCCGGAGGCGACCGCGTCGCGGTCGACGAGGACCTCGATGGTGCGGACGTTGCGGGAGAAGTACCCGGCGTCGTCGTAGGCTCGGGTCAGGGTCGTAGGGCTGATCTTCGCGTAGAACTGTGTGGACTGCGGGGAACGGTGGCCGAGCCAGGCTTGGAGCTCGAACAGCGTCATCGGCTCCTTGGCGTTGTAGAGCTGGCTGGCGATCGTGGAGCGGGCCCGGTGGCTGGTTATGTCCCCGCGGACGTCGGCGGTGGGGACGCCGGCCTTGCGGCAGAGCATGGGGATCACAGTGTTGTTGATGTAGGCGGAGGAGACCTTCCGGGCCCGGAAGGCGAACAGCGGGTCCACGAGTTCGCCGGTGCGGCGGTCGGTGAACTTCGGCTGCGTGGGGCGGACGGCCTGCCAGGCATCGAGGGCCTGGCCCAGGATCGGGTCGACCGGCTTGGTGAAGGCGGTGCCGGTCTTGTGGGTCGGCACGTCCAGCAGGCAGACCGCGTCACGGGCCAGGACCTGCTGCGAGTCGCCCGCGATCACGGCGCCGTCGTGCTCCCAGCGGATGCAGCCCGTCCGCAGCCGGGCTATCTCATCGCTCCTCTGCCCGGAGAACAGCCAGGTCAGCGTGACGGCTCGGACGAGTTCCAGAGGGTAGAAGTTCCCGGCCTTGGTCTGCGGGAGGTCATCCTCCTGGAGGTTCAGTCCGGCCCACATCAGCTTCGCCCAGATGTCGTCCGCGATCACGCGCGGGTCCGGGCCGAGCAGGGCCGTGATGCTGCGTGGGGTGCCCAGCGCGCGCTGTGGATCGAAGCGGCGGGGTATCCATTCCCACTCCTGCAGGTCGCGGAAGAACGTACGGACCGCGGTGAGATGTCCGGCCTTGGACGGCGCTTCCATGGGTTTGCCGAGACGTTCCTTGAGGCTCGCGGTGCGCTGAAGGTAGTCGCCCACCTTCATCCGGTCCACCGCGGCGACCCAGGTCGCGCAGGTCTTGCGGGTCCAGTCGGCCGGATCGGCGACCTCGGGATGCTCGGCCTCGATCCACCGGCCGGCCTTGAACAGCGTCGCGCGCAGACTCCCGCGGACCCGAGGAGTGAGCGTGGACGTCGTGTACCAACGCTCCACCCACTCCGCCCAGACCGGCGAGCCCCCACTCGCCCTCGCCGAGTGACGGCCCGTCATCCGCTGCGGCGGGTCACAGAAGCCCAGCTCGGCAACGGCACGCTGCAGGGCATGCAGCGTGTTGCCGCGCGCCGCAGGCAGCAGGCGCTCGGCGCGGATCCGCTCGAACAAGGCCGTGGTCAAGTCCTCCAGATGCGGGCTGCGGTTGAGAAGCAGGACCTGGCAGACCACCATCGGCAGCAGCTGGTCGTCCTCGCGGCCGAGCTTGTAGCCCCATCCAGCGAGCACCGCGCGGATCCGGCGGATCTCGCCGTCCACGCGCTCGCGGCCGAAGACGCGCCAGGCCAGCGCGAGACGGCCGAAGCTGCCCAGCTTGTAGAAGTCGGCGAAGCCGCCGAGCAGGAAGGCGTGCGCGGCCAGTTGGGGACGCACCGCCTCCTCCGCCCAGATGGGAACGCTCGCCCGGAAACTCTGCAGATCCTGCCCAAGCAGCCCGGCCCATTCCTCGCCACTCCAGGCCCAGTACGAGCGGCCGGTCTCCGCACACCGCAGCAGCACCACCGCGGCGGCATCCAGCCGCCCTCGACGGCGGTGCGACGTGGCCGGCTCGTGCAGCGCGGCGGCGACGTTGTCCAGAGGTCGCAGCAGCCGCCGGACCACGCGCCATCCCGGGGCGTCAGGATCGTGACGGGCCATCCGGCGCAGGTTGACCAGGCCCAACTCCGCGATGGCCTGCTTCTCCGCGGGCCGCACGGCGGCCGCGGTGTCGTAGCGACCCGGGTCGATCGGCCATGTCCAGCGGTCGGACGAGTCCGGCATCGTCAAAGGCGAGACGAGCGCGGTCATCGGCCGGCCTCCCCAGCATCGTTCGTCCTGGTCAAAGCCTGGATGCGCCAAGCATGGATGTGCTCCATGCCGCGGGCGAGCTTCTCGGCCAGGTCCCGGCCGGACAGGTGGATGTACTGGAGCGTGGAGTCGGTGTGCCGGTGCCCGGCGAACGCGGCGATCGCGTGCACCTCCCAGCCCATCCGCGCCAGATCTGTCAGACACAGGTGCCGGGTGGTGTGCGTGGAGAACCGCTCGACTCCGGAGGCCAGTGCGATCCGGCGCACCACCTTCGACCAGGTCCACAGGCTCAGCGGCTGGGCGTGATTGCGCCGTGACTCCGACAGGAACAGCGGCCCCCGCGCCCGGCTGATCGTGGCCCGATGAACGAGGTAGTCCGACAGCAGCACCCCCGTCGACGCCGAGTACGGCACCACCCGTTCCAGCCGGTTCTTCGTCGTTTCCGCCCGTATCCGCAGCGTGCGGTGGGCCGGATCGACGTCGTCGGTCCGCAGCGAGCGCAGTTCCTCGCGTCGCAGTGCAGCGTCGTAGGCCAGGGCGAGCATGACGCGGTTGCGTACCGGCTCGCGCCGGGCCACCTCCAGGATGCGCAGCCACTGCTGTTCGCCGGGAATCCACGGCAGCTTCGTCAGCCGCGGCACCAGACCGCGCTGCTGGCCCCCGCCTCGTCGGCCGGGAGTGTACCGACCGCGGCCGACGGGGTTGGATTCCCGCAGCCCCTCTTCCATGAGGAAGTCGTAGAAGAGGCGCACCGGCACCAGCCGCTGCTGGATCGTCGCGTTCGCCAGCCCCGCTCCGGAATCGATCGAGACCACGTTCGCACCCCGCCGGTGCGGCCGTGAAGTCAACTCCCGTACGTAGACGGCGACATGTGCACGGTTCGCGGCGACCGGGTCGACGCCCTCCCGTTCGCACATCAGCAGGTACTCGGCCAGTCCCCGGCCGTAGGCGTCGATCGTGCGCGGTGCACGTCCGAGATCCGTCCAGACCGTCAGCCAGGCCGCCGCCTGCTCGTGCCGGCCGAGCACTGGCCACTTCTCCGTCAGCACCGTCGTGCCGCTCAAGCTATCTCCCAAGTCCGTGGTTGCACCGGGGAGACATGATCACCCCGGCAGATTCCACGTAACTTTTAAGATGCTCAAGCGCCAAATGTTCGGCCGAGCCGGATTCCAACTCCTCCGGAAGCGAGTGCTCCTGTCATGACGGACAGTGGCGACTCCACAGTCGTTGAGCCAGAACCGACTTGCGGCTCACCCGCAGCTGCCGGGCAACCTCCGGAGGCTTGATCCCTTCGTCGAACAGCGCGGCAGCCTTGAGGCGCACGGCCTCACGGCGCTGACGCGTCTTCGCTGTCAGCTCGCCCCCCATCCGCATATCGCATGCCAGACGGTTTACTGCGCGGCGCAGGTATCCATCCGTCAGCGAAACGCCAAACCATCACCCCAAAGAGCCGATGTCAGTAGCGGCACTGCCGTGGCTGCGAACGCGGGCCAGCCGGCCGCCCGTCAGAGTGGCTGGCCGCCGAGGCAGGTAGTGGGCACGAAACTGGCAACCTCGCGTCATCGGGAGTCGCGTATTCTTCAGCCGCCGAGAGGCCGTGGTCACCCTGAGTGGTCACCGGGGGTGTAGTGGCGTCGAGTTCCGCTGGCCTCTTCGGCGAGGCGGACGGTGGTGTCGTCGTTGTCGGCCCGGTGCTCCGCGGCGAGGGGGAGGCCGGCGACTTGCTGGTGCAGGGTGGCGAGGGAAGCGGCGAGGTGTCCCTGGCCGGTGGCGGTGGATTGAGGCGGGGTTTCGCAGGTGACAGCGAGGGCGTGTCGCCAGTAGTGCAGCGGGAACGAGCCGGAGTGCGCTGCGTGGCGGAAACGGGTGCGGAGGTGTGCGCGGAACGCCGGGGTGTCGTCGTGGCCGCTGATGCGGGCGTAGGTGCGTACGAAGTGGTCGAGGGCTTCGGTGCGTCGGGCCGGGCAGCCGGTGGCCAGGGCCTCGGCGGCCAGTGTGCAGGCGTCCATGATGCCGGAGTAGAACGACGCGACGTCGCCGACCTGGTGGCTCTGCGGTTGGCGGCGCCGATCCTTTCCGCTGGTGAGGGCGTGGAGTTCGGCGTAGGCGAGGGCGGTCGTGCTGGTCGGGGTGGTTGGTGGTACGGGCACCGCGCCTTCGATGACGGCCTGGGTCAGGCGGCGCGGCAAGCTGGTCGGGAGCGCCCAGTGCCAGTATCGGACCAGGCGGTCGTGGGCCTCGTCGAGCTTGCCCACCTCGGCGAGTAGTGCGAGGCGGCGAAGTCGTTCCAGCTCGGGGCAGTCGTCCAGGGTCCGCAGTATCGCCTGGCGCCACGTCAGCTCACGCATGTGCGCCTGGACGGTGTCCAGTTCGCGGGTGACGAGGTCGGCCAGAGAGTGTTCCCCCGTCATCACCGTCGCGATCGCGGCGATTGGGGTGTCGAGCGCGCGGAGGCGCTGGATCAGTCGGAGCCGGGGTAGCGCGTCCGCGGTGTACCTGCGGTGGCCGCCTGGGCTGCGTCCGCTCTCGGGCAGCAGTCCGATGTCGGAGTAGTAGCGGATGGTCTTTACCGGCAGCCCCGTGCGCGCGGCCAGTTCGCCGATGCCCACCGTGTTCTCTCCATGTGTGCCGTGCGTCACAGCTGGTTGAACCTCCACCGCGCGGGAGCCGTTAGCGTCCACGGCGACCGCCGCCTTCCGGCGCATCCGGGGCGTCCGGGGCGGCATTCGCCGAGGAGGATCATCACATGCGGATTCTGATCGTCACCGCCGGTTCGCACGGGGACGTCGCACCGTTCACGGGCCTGGGACAGCGTCTGCTGGACGCCGGGCACCAGGTCGCCGTGGCCGCGCACCTGCCCTTCGCTGGACTCGTCGCCGACTGCGGCCTCGACCACCGGCCTCTGCCAGGGGATCCGCAGGAGTTGATCCGCGCCCGCGCTCTGGCGACGTCACCGGAAGAGGCGCGGGCGGTGACCTCGGCGTTCTTGGACCGGCTGGCAGACGGGGTGGTGGCGGCCGTGGCAGAGGGCACCGACCTGGTGCTCACCGCGTTCGGCCCCGCATCACTCAGCCAAGCGGCCGGCGAGGCGTTCGCCGTCCCCGTCATCGGCACCTACCTCGCGCCGGCCTTTGCCACGAGGGAATTCCCGCTGCCCGGCGTGCCGGGCGCCGACGGCCTGGGGCCGGACGGCAACCTCGCGGCGGGCCGGGCGCTGCTGGCGCAGGCCGGAACGCTCCAGGAAGGGGTCCTTGCGCGGCTGCGCACCCGGCTCAGACTGCCCGCCGCCGTGGGGCCGGTGCAGGCAGGAAAGCTCCGGCCGGTCTTCCACGGCTTCAGTCCCCAGGTGGTACCGCGCCCGGCGGACTGGCCGTCCGAGGTCGAGGTGACGGGTTATTGGTGGCCTGCCCGGCCGCGAGGTTGGCGGCCCCCGGCCGAGCTGGTCGACTTCCTCCAGACCGGTCCGCCCCCGGTGTTCATCGGCTTCGGCAGCATGGCACCGGGCCAGGGGGAACGTTTGGGCGAGCTGGTGGCGGCGGCAGTGGCTCGGGCGGGGGTGCGCGCGGTGGTGCAGGCGGGGTGGGCCGGCCTCAGCGCGGTCGGCGACGACGTCCTGGCGATCGATGACCTCCCGCACGACTGGCTGTTCCCTCGCACGGCCGCCGTCGTCCACCACGCCGGGGCGGGCACCACCGCGGCCGGACTGCGCGCCGGGGTGCCCGCCGTGCCGGTACCTGTCATGGCCGACCAGCCGTTCTGGGCGGCCCGGCTGCACCAGCTCGGAGTCGCCCCGCGGCCGCTGCCGTTCCACGAGCTCACCGCCGAATCCCTCGCCGAGGCGATCACAGCCTGCATGGCCGATCCGGCCCACCGGCAGCGAGCGGCCGAACTCGCGCGCCGCATCGCCACAGAGGACGGCACCTCCGCGGTACTGGCACGCATCGGCGTTGCGTCCGACGGATGAACCCGAGACCGCTGCGACAGGCATCCAGGGCACGAGACCCAGTGCTGACGATCTCAGCGTGGCGGTGGTTGTCACGTTCGCGGGCCCGGCGGTGTCTTCATGCCGAACAGCCAGACAGGCAGATCTACCGAGGAGAACACCATGGCGCTCCGCGTTCCGAAGACCGAGCTCCCCATCGAGCTTGGCGAAAACATGATCAAGCAGCTCGGCGCGGTGGCCGAGCCCGTCGAGGTGGTGTGGCACAACCCCAAGGTCGCCACGTCCAACTTGGAGTTCTCGGCCAAGCTGGCCGCATGGGATGCGGCCGACGCGAGCCTCAAGTCGTTCGCGCACATGGCCGTCGCGGCGCAGGTCGGCTGCAGCTGGTGTCTCGACGTCGGCTACTTCCAGGCACAGAACCAGAACCTGGACCTGGCCAAGGCGAGCCAGGTGCCGCGCTGGCGGGAGTCGGAGGTGTTCACGCCGCTGGAGCGGGACGTCCTGGAGTACGCCGAGGCCATGACGAACACGCCGCCGACCGTCACCGACGAGCTGTACGCGGACCTGCTCGACCGGCTCGGTGCGGCGGCAATGGTCGAGCTCACCGCGTACATCGCCTTCGTCAATATGGCGACCAGGAACAACAATGCGAACGGTGTCACCTCGCAGGGCTTCTCCGATGCCTGCGAGGTTCCCCTGGCCGCGCGCCCTCAGAACTCCGGTGTGGCGTCGACGTCATGATGGCCGAGGATGCGTTCGTCGCCCATCGCAGCCTGCTGTTCACCGTCGCCTACGAGATGCTCGGGTCGGCGGCCGACGCGGAGGACGTGCTGCAGGAGTCCTGGCTGCGGTGGGCCGACGTCGACCAGTCGCAGGTGCGCGAGCCACGGGCGTACCTCGTCAGGACCGTCACGCGGCAAGCACTCAACCGCCTGCGCACGCTGTCGCGCAGGCGTGAGGACTACGTGGGCGAGTGGCTGCCAGAACCGCTGCTGACCAGCCCCGATGTCGCCGAGGACGTCGAACTCGCGGAGAGCGTCTCGATCGCGATGCTGACCGTCCTCGAAACGCTCGGGCCGGCCGAGCGCGCGGTGTTCGTACTCCGCGAGGTCTTCGAGCTGCCGTACGGTGAAATCGCCGAGGCCATCGGGAAGTCCGCGGCCACGGTGCGGCAGATCGCGCGGCGAGCCCGCGAGCATGTGGCGGCCCGACGGCCACGGGTGCAAGTGAGCCGGACGGAGCAGCAGGCCGTGGTGGAGCGGTTCCTGGCCTCGCTGCGAACCGGTCAGTTGCAGGAGTTGCTGGAGGTCATGGCGCCGGACGTGGTCCTGATCGCCGATGGCGGCGGGCTTGCAGCCGCCGCTCTGGTTCCGCTCCACGGGGCCGAACTGGTGGCGACGGTGCTCGCGCGCGCGAACCAGGTGGTGGCCGCGTTCGAGACGACAACCGTGTGGCTCAACGGCGCGCCTGCGGGCCGGTTCGAGATCAACGGCGAGCCGACCGCGGTGAGCCTCGTGGTGGAGAACGAGCAGGTCACCCGGGTCTACCTGATGAGAAATCCACAGAAGCTGACGCGGATCGACGAACTGGCCGAACTCGCCAGGTAAGCCCGGCTGCTGCTCTGGCATCGTGAGTGTTCCGGGTGGTGAAACCGCCCGGAACACTCACGACCGCACAGAGGGCAGAGGTCGACGTACAGGGCGCTCGGTCACGGGGTAGAAGGCGGGCCGCGCCGGCTTACGGCTGCTACGGCAGCGCGTGCTGCTCGGTGCCGCCAGTCGTCGAACACCGGCCGGCGTCCAAGGGACATCTACCTTGCCGTCTTCGCGAAGGTCTCCGACGAGCCATCACGGCGGGCCAGCAACACCCTGTTGACACCCAACCCAGTCGGGCCAGGCCAGCGCGCTGCACACGACTGACTTCGCTGTCGAAGGACATCTGTGGTGACGCCCCGACGCTCGGTAGAGCGAGTCGGTGAATGCGGGGAACAGGTAGGTCAGAGCGTTGGTCCGACGCGGCCGCGAACACGCACAGCGCAGCTCCATAGAAGTTGAGCCAGAACCCGAGAACGGACAGCACCTGTCCATGAGTCTGGCAGGCAGCCGGCGGCGCGCCCGGATTCGACATGTTCACGGGTTCGGACAGCGCCGGCAGGCATCGGCCCGACAATTCCTCCCGGGGCCCTCATGCCCCCACTCGGTCTGCGGCGAGGATCCGGCAGATGTCGCCCTCGGTACAGGTCGCGGGGTCGGTTACGGAGGCGGTGCGGGTCAGCTCGCGCAGCATGGCGCGGGTCGCCTCCAGTTCGGCGATCCGGTGCTCGACGTCGGTGAGGTGCCGGTCGAGAAGCTCGGTGACGTGAGCGCAGGGCGGGTGGCCGCTGTCGCGGATCGCCAGGACGTCGCGGATCTCGGCGAGGCTGAGGCCGGCTGCCTGGGCGGAGCGGATGAAGGCGACCCGGGCCGGGGCGTGGGCCGGGTAGTCGCGGTAGCCACCTGCTGTGCGGGGCGGGTCCGCCAGCAGCCCGGCCTGCTCGTAGAAGCGCAGGGTCTTGGGGGTGGTGCCGGTGGCGGCGGCGAGGGCTCCGATGCGCATACCTCCACCGTAGCCCTTGACCTTCCAGTGCAGTGGAAGGTCTAGCGTAGGCCGCGTGACCAGGAGGTGCCGCTGATGCGCGTGGAGATGCTGATCGTCCCGGACTGCCCGAACGGGCCGGTGCTCAAGGAGCGGCTGGCGCTCGCCCTCGCGGGCCGCACCGACGTGGAGCTCACCGAGCACGTGATCGACGACCAGACAGAGGCCCGGCGGCGTGGCATGCACGGTTCCCCCACGCTGCTGGTCGACGGCCGCGACCCGTTCGCCGCCCCGGGCACCCCGGCCAGCGTCTCCTGCCGCCTCTACCGCGGAGCGGACGGCCGGATCGGCGGCGCGCCCCCCGTCGAGGAGCTGCGACGGGTCCTCGGCGCTCCCACCACCGGCAGCGCGGATCGGGCGGCTGGCCGGGCCGGGCAGGGCCGTCTCGCCCCGATCGAGGGTGGCCTGCGGGCGGTGCAGCAGGCCGTCCTACGCGCCTTCGCCACCACCGGCGCCCCGCCCGAGCAGGACGAGCTGGAATCGGCGTCCGAGCCCTTCGCCGTACCGGCCGCCCAGGTGCTGGCCGAGCTGGCCGCCGAGGACTTCCTCACCCTGGACGGCACCGGCCGCGTCCAGGCCGCGTACCCGTTCTCCGCCACCGCCACCGCGCACGTCGTTCAGATCGCCGACGGGCCGAGGGCGTGGGCGATGTGCGCGATCGACGCGCTCGGCATCCCGGTCATGCTGGGCGCCGACGCCGTCATCACCTCCACCGACCCGGTCACCGGCGACCCCGTGCGCGTGGAGTTCACCGGCGGAAGGACAACCTGGCAGCCGGCCTCCGCGGTGGTCTACTACGGCGCCCGCGCCGGCAACGGTCCAGCCGCCGCCGTGTGCTGCGGCTACCTGCGCTTCTTCACCTCCCGCGCCACCGCCGAGCGATGGACCGGCCGGCAGGCCGACCTCAGCGGTACCGTCCTGGAGCAGGCCGAGGCTCAGCGCCTGGGCGCGGACATCTTCGGCCCACTGCTGACCCCACCAGCCGAGTAGCCGGACAGGACCGCCATGAGCCCGGCCCGGCACCGCGACCCGACCACTCCAAAAGGAACGATCTGGCTGCTCGTGGCCGTCGGCGCAATGGCCATCGTCTGCTGCACGGGGCCTGCCCTGGTCATCGCCGCCGCCTCGGGCGCGCTCGCCGCCTGGCTCGGTAACTGGTGGGCGATCACAGCCGCTGTGCTGTTGACCGTCGGCGCCGCGGCCTGGCGGCTACGGCGCCGACGGCGTTCCTGCCGCCCACCACGTCGCCCTCGATGATCGGGCTGTTCGGACGCCAGCTCACTGGCTGACCGCCACCGCTACTGGCCGCTCCGTTCCAGCCCGACGGCCGATCCATGTCCGGGCCAGGTGCTGTCGAATCTCGTGAACATCGAACATGCCGACCGCGGGGCGCCTTCCAAAGTGGTGAAACAACCGCTGTCGCATCTCGTGAACAGAACCACCTGCCCCTGGCCCACCCCGTGGGCGTCAGCCCGATGCTGTGGGTGGGAGTGGTCGGCGGGTCTGTCAAACGAGCGGTGTACCCAGAGTGGTTGGGGTTACTGACGGGCTGCGGAGAGTCGGCCGTCGAAGGTGATGTCGAAGGCATTGCGGGCAGTCTTCCAGCGCATGGTCCAGCGGGCCTGGCCCTTGCCGGTGGGGTCCAGGCTCATGACCGACTCGTCCTCGGTCACATTCTCACTGGTCATCGGCGCATCTTCCTTGATCAGAAGTTACACCGAACGTTTTACAGTCCCGATGGAGTCCATCGCGGACGCACCGACGAGACCGGCCAGGTGCCCTCCCTGGAAGACCCATACCGCGGCACCGAAAGCGGCGCCGAAACTCAGCGCGTTCATGATGAGCGCCTTGAAGGGAATGACGAGGCTCCCGGTGAAGAACCACAGGGCCACCGCGGTCGCGCACACGATCAACAGGGCAACCAGGCCGAGCATCCGTCCGATCGTCTGCTCCTCGTCGATCATGGAAGCGGTCTCGCCACCCACCAGCACCGGGCCGGGACCGGGGTGCGCACGGATCTCCCGAACGAGGTCGCGCGCCTGCTGATCCGAGGGAGAGAAGGCGGTGACGACCCCCACCTACGTACCGCGCGCATCGGCCCGCCCGAACCTTTCTTCGGCCCGCTCCAGGCGGAGAGCACACGCTCGGCTCGCATGGACTCCGCATCGGCACTGCCATAGCCCCCACTGGACAGACGGCCGGTCACACCCCAACCAAGAACACCGCAGCACACAAGCAACATCGCCCCGACGGCGATCACCACACGACGGTGACGTTGAATCCGTGCGCTGAACCACCTGCTGAGAACACCCGGGCCAGGCGTGCCGTCCCCTCGCCGCATACCGCCACACCTCGCACCGAACGGATCCCGACCCAAGCCCCGAGCAGGCACCAGTGCCCATCAGAACTACCAGGTTCCCGGCCACGCCGCCCGCCGCCCGAGCGTGTGTTGCAGGAGCGGGGCGGCACGGCGCCGCCCTCGGCGGATGGCCTGGCTGCCCTGGTTGCTGTGAGCCTGTGGGAGACTGCCGCGGCGTGGTGGCGGCGGTGGGCGGTGCGCGAGCTGGCCGAGCGCACGCGGGGGGGAACTGGTGCCGGCGGCCACGTTCGATCCAGAACCTGGTACCGACGAGTCGAAGCCGTCACCGCTCGCACCCGTGCTGAGCGGCAGCAGCGCATCCGGTTCGCTGACGCCACGCCGTTGAAGCGAGGTGGTGCGTGGTGAGCACCGTCGATCCGAGCAAGCCTGCCGCCGATGTCATGGGCGCTCAGGGCGTTGGACCGAAGCTGGAACGGGCAGCTGGGCGCGGCCGCGTCCTGGCGGCGGTCTCCCCCAAGTGCGCACCGAGACCGGTGAGGAGGCCGAGCTGGTCGTCGCCATGGTCCCGGGGTCCGGCCGGAAGGTGGCCAGACGGCGCCGCTCCCTGGTGCGGCGCGCCACCCGGCGCGGCCTCAGGCCCTCGTCAGGTTCCGCCGCTTGCTCAGCAGCACCCCTGTACGGGCCAGCACCATCGCCAGCGACATGAAGACGAAGGTGTTGGCGTACACGTCCTGCCCGCTGAGCTCGTAGTCGATGCTGAACGTGATGATCCCCTGGCTGAACCAGTGCTCCGATCCGTACGCGAACAGCACCCGCGAGCTGGAGATAACGATCCACAGCGCCGCGTAGCCGATGCCGCCATTGGTGTAAACGCTGCCGTCGGCGGCGCGTTCGGCGGGCAGCAGCGCGCCCGCTATCAGTCCGCAGATCACGCCGATCCCGATCCCGGCGAGCTGCATCGAGATGTCGTTCCCGGCGGTCGGCAGCGAATGCACGAACAGCGCGATGACAACGGCAACCGCGATCAGGGACCGCAGCATCCGCATATTGGTCAGCCGCCGGTGACCGAGGTCGGTGGCGAGGATGATGCCGAGAATCGTGACGCTGGCGATCAGCGCGGTCAGGAACGGGCTGAACAAAGACGACGTGGTGCTCATGAAAGGCGAGGTCTCCCTTGGCATTTGGCGCGTATTTCCGCTGCGCCGATGTCCTCGACGCTATGGCCGGGCGGGGGCTCCCGACGTCCACCGACCGTGGGGAGAGGCTGTCCACCGACCAGTGGACAGCCGGTCACAGCAGTGGTGGTAGGACTGGGTAGGTGCGCACTGACACCCAGGGGAACGGCGAGGGCCACGCCCCCGAAGCACGGAGCCGCTGGTTCGGCCTGTGGGACGGATACTTCGCCGTCAGCTACACGGTCACCACCGTCCTGCTCTTCCACACCGCCGGCGACCCGCTTCGGCGCGCCCTCGCCATCGCCGCACTGACCCTGCTCATCCCGTGGTACGCGGCGCTCGGCCGCGGCCTCATGCTGCACAGCGGTGCCGACCGCACCGCCGGCCCGCGGCACATCACCTTCGTGGCAGGGCTCTTCCTTCTCTTCGCCACCGCCACGGCCTGCGCCATCGCCGGCTCCTTCGCTCTGTTCACCGTCGTCCCGATGCTGATGATGGCGTTGCCCACCGCGCCCGCGGTCGCGACGGCCTCACTGGCCAACCTCACGCCACCGGCCGTCGTCCTGCTGACCGGCGGAGACTGGCGCGCGGCACTGCCGCTTTCCCTCCTCGGCATCGCGCTGTCCGTACTGCTGGGCCTGTGGATCAGCAAAGTGGTCCGGCAGAGCCGGGAACGCGGCGAGCTGATCGCCGAGTTGCACCGCAGCCGCGAGCAGCTCGCCACGATGTCCCGCCAGGCAGGCATCGCCGCCGAGCGCGAGCGGCTGGCCCGGGAGATCCACGACACCATCGCACAGGGCCTGACCAGCATCATCACCCTCGTGCAGGCCGCCGAATCGGAACTGGCGCACCAACCGGACCTGGCGGCCCGGCACCTGGCGCTGACCGGGCGGGTGGCCAGGGAGAGCCTGGCCGAGGCACGCGGCTTCGTCGCCGACCGCACCCCTCCCCCACTCCGCGACAGCTCCCTGGCGCGTGCGGTCCGCCGACAGGCCGACGCGCTGTCCGAGCAAACCGGGATGACCGTACGCTGCACCGTCCACGGCGCCGAACGCCCGGTGCCGATGCCCGCCGCCGTGGTCCTGTTGCGGTCCGCCCAGGAGTCCCTGGCGAACGTCCGCAAGCATGCCGCAGGGGCCCGCACCGTGACCGTCACCCTGGCCTACGAACCGCACACGGTCCGCCTCAGCGTCGCGGACGACGGCGCCGGTTTCGCCGCGGACCGTGACCATGCGGGATACGGGCTGCGCGGCATGCGGACCCGTGCCGAGGAGATCGGCGGCCACGCCACCGCCGACGGCCGACCGGGTCAGGGCGCCACGATCACGATCACGGTGCCCGCGGACCCGGGAGACGAGGACGAGCCCGCAGTCGAGCGGTGACCCGGCAGACCGGCAGACCGGCAGAGCAACCGACCGGCGGAAACAGCCGCCCGACAGCAGCAGTTGCCCGACGGAGCAACTGTCCAACGAGGCAACAGATGAAGCAAGGGATGGCGCGGGGAGCAATGAACCACCACACAGTGCCCGATGACGCGGCCGCGGCCCACCCGATCCGGGTCCTCCTCGCGGACGACCACCCGGTCGTCCGCGAGGGCCTGTCCGCCATGCTGGAATCCGCCCCGGACATCACCGTCGCCGGACAGGCCGCATCCGGTGAGGAAGCGGTGACCCTGGCGGGGCGGTTGCGGCCCGACATCGTGCTGCTCGACCTGCGGATGGGCGGGATGGACGGCGTAGCGGCCACCGGGCACATCCTGCGCCAGGCGCCCGGCAGCAGGGTCGTCATCGTCACCACCTACGAAAGCGACACGGACATCCTGCGCGCCGTGGAGGAGGGCGCGGCCGGCTATCTCCTCAAGGGGAGTACCCGGGCAGAACTCATCGACGCCGTACGGGCGGCAGCCCGCGGCGAGACCGTGCTGACCCCGTCGCTCGCTCCCAAGCTGTTCCGGTCGCGGACGGTGGACGCCCCACCGCTCTCCGATCGGGAAACCGAAGTGCTGCGACTGGTCGGCCAGGGCCTCACCAACGCGGCGATCGGCACCAAGCTGTTCATCGGCGAGGCCACCGTGAAGACGCACCTGCTGCGCGCCTATCGGAAACTGGACGTGACGGACCGGACCGCGGCCGTCGTGACGGCCCTGGAACGCGGCCTGATCTGACCAGCCCCCTGGATGCTGTTGGTGATCTTCACTGGTGGGGGGGTGATGGCAGTGGCCTTCCGAGCACGTTGGGGCGGCGGCGTCTGCTGTGCTGATCTGGAGGTTCGGCACGTGGGAGGGGCAGTTCGATGTCTGTGGGCTCCGGGTCGGGACAGGTGATCCCGTCGCTGACAGCACGGATGGCTCGGGCGAGCAACCCGCCAGACACCGTCTGGCTCGATTCGCTGGATTCTCTTCTGTCGTGCCGACGATTGCCTGCCCCCAATCGTTCATAGGGCCGTTCACGCTGGCGCGCAAACATTCAAGGCGCCACGGCCGCCGAAGGTACTCGGTTTCAGAATATGTAAGTTGGCCGAATATCGTGACGGCTTGGTGGCGGTCGGCCGCGCCGGCCGATGATGAGAGGCCGGGCTGGCAGTGGCTGGCCGTCGAGGTGACGGCAGCGGAATCACGACTGAAACAGCCCATCTGTGCGGCGGTGGTGGCGGATCGTAGCTCCGCGGATGAAATTCTGATGAGCCCCGGGCAGGTCAAGGCTGTCTAACAGCCCATGAAGGGGCATGGATCTCGCCTCGGACCGGCTGATTCCGTCATCGTCACTGCGTCGCTGCCGACGCTAAATTCGCCTTGATCAACCACCGCTCCCCACCACATAACTGGCAGGGTTCCGGCCTGGGGCGACATGGCGCCCGGCCAAGGAAAGGACATGATGAGCCGCTTGAGATCTTCCGGCCGCTGGGCCAGAGGGCTGGTCGCCCTCACCGTGACCGCTGCACCGACGCTCGCCGCCATAACTGCCGTGGCCGGCCCCGCCGCCGCGACAGGGCACCCGAAACCCGCCACAACCGTCAACCAGCCGAAGCTCGGCGACGCCTGCATTTCCACCGACCTCGGCACACACCACCCGTATATCAAGACCACCGAAGTGTCCCCGACGATCACCCACTTCAAGGGCTGGTACATCACCGAGGGCACAACCGGCAACCAGACCGTCACCACCAGCACCCAGACGACCATCTCGGTCTCCGTCGGGCTCAACGGCAATGTCGAGGGCGGTTTCGCCGTCGAGACCCTCGGCAAGGTCGGCGCGAGCCTGGGCCTGAACGTCAAGGTCGACTACACCTCCACCAGCACCGAGTCGAATTCGGTCACGTGGAACTTCAACCAGCCCGGCTACTACGGCGTCTACAAGGGCACCAAGAAGGTCACCGGTACGTACGGAAGCCTCAACTGCAACCGCGTCCAACAGGGCGACGGCAGTTGGGCGTTGAAGTGGATCGAGGGGCCCGGCAGCGGCAGCTTCACCACCTACACCACCCTCGAGGAAGGCGCGGTGCGCTGCCAGGACAAGGTGCCCGCCAACAGCATCATGGCCAAGGCACAAGCCCTCCTCGACTGCGGCTCGGCCGCCGCGAAGGCCGAGCACCCGGCGGGTGCGGTGGCGCCGACGGCGAAGCAGAAGCGGGACCGCCTCGTGCAGCGCCCGACTCTCACCAGCGGCACGTCCGCCGAACAGCTCAAGGCCACCGGGCGTAGCGCGCGGGCCGCTCTCAACTGCGAGCCCACCGCCTACAAGATCGCTGTACCCGGCAAGCCCCTGTCCTGGGGCGCGCCGCTCCTGGCGGCCGACGGTGTCCGCCTGCGGCCCTCGACGATCTTCAGCGCCCACCTGGACAACTGGCGCCTGTGCAACGTGACGGAGAACAACGGGGTCCTCGAGGCGTCCCTGTGGAACTGGGGCAACGGCGGGTGCGCGACCATCGCCGCGCAGAACGCGGCCACCGAACAGGCGGCCCTGCAGACGGCCCCCTGCACGGAGGACGACCTCCAGCGGTTCTACATCTACCGCGACGTACCCGGCAGCTCGAAGATCGGTGTGCAGAACAAGTACACCGGCTCCATGATGGGCCACGACCGGTACGCGGACGGTGAGTTCATCCGCCAGTACTCCAGCGGCAGGCAGGATGGTACGGGTACGTACACCCTGATCGGAGTCTGACGGCCCACACCCCGTGAGCGGCCCCGCACGTGAGCCCCCGACCTCCCGGTTTCGTGCGGGACCCTCCGCGTCCCCAAGGCCGGGACCCTGGACCTTCTTCGTACGCGGCACCTGTGAAGACGACGATGAAGACGACATGTGAGTAGTGACGGGGGTGAGGGCGGCAGCCCTTTGGTTTAAGGATGTCGCGCAGCTCCCCGGGTACAGGGAGTGGAAGCCTGCTGGATCGGCGACGCCAAGGGCTGGACGCCGGTGTCTTGGGTGACTGTGCTGATGGTCAGCTGCGTTGAGGTGGGGCGAAGAGGCGGCGGGCGCGTTTGAGGTCGGCCGGGGTGTCGACGCCGATGCCGCTGTCACCTGTGACCGTGACTACTCGAATGCGGTGGCCGTGCTGTAGGGCCCGCAGTTGTTCCAGGCCCTCGGCTTCTTCGAGGGGGGTGGGGGCGGTCTGGGCGAAGTGGGTGAGGAAGGGAGCGCGGTAGGCGTACAGGCCGATGTGCTGGAGGTGGGTGGTGCCGGTGTGGTGACGTTGGTAGGGAATGGGGTGGCGGGAGAAGTACATGGCGTTGCCGCTCAAGTCGGTGACGACCTTGACCATGTGCGGGTCCTGTACGGCGTGCGGGTCGGTGAGGGGCGTCGCGAGGGTGGCCATGGGAAGGCTGGGGTCGGCCTGCAACGGAGCGACCAACTGGTCGATCCAGTCGGGGTTGAGCAGCGGTTCGTCGCCCTGGACGTTGACGACGATGCCCGCGTCGGTGCCCGTTGCGGCTTCGGCGACGCGGTCGGTGCCGCTGGCATGGGCGGGGGAGGTCATGACCGTCTCGGCGCCGAAGGACAGGCATGCCTTGCGGACCCGCTCGTCGTCGGTGGCGATCAGGACCCGGTCCAGACAGGTGGCGCGCATCGCGCGGCGCCATACGTGCTCGATCATGGGGCGCCCCGCGATGTCTCGCAGGACTTTGCCGGGCAGGCGAGTGGAGGCGTAGCGGGCCGGGATCACCCCCAGCACAGTGGGCGCCTCAGCACGAGGTGTCATCACTGCCCCCGGGCCCAGGCACCGAGGGTGCCGGCAGGGTGGACTCGGGCCAGGTCGCCACGGCTCCAACCGCCCCGGCCGGCAAGGCTCATCGCGAGGGCGTCGCCCATGGCGAGGGTGACAGCGGCACTGGCGGTGGGAACCATCTCCAACGGGCATGCCTCGGCCGTCACCGAAGCATCCAGCACGACGTCGGCCTGGTGCGCGAGTGGCGCCTGGGTGTCGCCGGTGAGGGCGATGACAAGGATGTCCAGCTCGTTCAGCTGTTGTGCCACCTGAAGGGTTTCGGCAGTGCGGCCGCTGTTGCTGACCGCGATGGCGATATCACCGCTTTGGATCAGGCCCAGGCCCCCGTGCAGCGCGTTGGAAGCGTTCAGAAAAACGGCGGGCGTGCCGGACACCGTGAAGGTGGCGGCGAGTTTGGCGGCCACCAGACCCGAGGTGCCTGTTCCGATGCAGATCACCAGGCGGGTGCAGGTCCTCAGCAGTTCCAACGCCTCGGCGACGACGTCCGGTTCGAGGCGTTCGGAAGCGCGACGGACGGCCTCGGCCTCGTGCAGCATCCGCCTGCGCACCTCGGCCGTCGCCTGCGCCGCAGTGATGTCCGCGTGCGGGTCACTCACGCCGTGCCTTTGACCAGGGTGTCCAGGGCCTTCAAGTCGCCAAGGAGAGCCGGAATTTGGTCCAGGGCCAGACTGTTGCTGCCGTCGCTCAGCGCGTGGGAGGGGTCCTCGTGCACTTCCATGAATACTCCTGCCACTCCAACGGCGACCGCAGCCCGGGCCAGGTGGGGTATGAACCGCGGTTGCCCGGCTGTGGCCTCACCGGCGCCGCCCGGCAGCTGCACGCTGTGCGTGGCGTCGAACAGCACCGGCGCCCCGGTCTCGCGCAGCAGCACCAACGAGCGGTAGTCCACCACCAGATTCTGATAGCCGAAGGCGTAGCCGCGCTCGGTCACCATCACCTGTGTGTTGCCGGTCGAGTGGGCCTTGTGCACCATGGGCACCGCCTCGGCGGGGGACAGAAACTGCCCCTTCTTGATATTCACCGGCTTCCCGCTGCCACAGGCCGCCAGCACCAAGTCGGTCTGCCGGCACAGGAACGCAGGGATTTGCAGTACGTCCACGGCCTCGGCGACCGCCGTCACGTCCTGCCGCTCGTGCACGTCTGTGATCACCGGAACGCCGAACCGCTCCCGCACCTCGGCCAGGATCTCCAGCCCCGCCTCCAGCCCCGGACCGCGGAACGAGTCCACCGACGTCCGGTTGGCCTTGTCGTAGGAGGACTTGAAGATATAGGGCACACCGACCCGTTCGGTGATCGCCGCGATCCGCTCGGCATGCCGCAGCACCGCATCCCGGCTTTCGATCACACACGGACCTGCGATCAACGTGAACGGGCCGTCCTGCTCGACCCGCACGCCCCCGATATCCACCACAGCTGCCCCTCTCCCGCTCCACGATGATCACGGCCGGACGCGACGGCGCACAACCCCCAGCAGATCTCTGGCCGAAAATGCCGTGTCACCCCGCTTTGCTGCCAGCGTTGAGATCTGGATCGGCACTCGGTCCGGCCGTCAACGCGCTGGTGATCTGCTCGACGCACGGCACACACGTGGATTCCTCTGCGACAGGGCCCTACGGGGGCAGGCCGGACCAGATTGAAGATCCCTCGGGCGGCGGTACTGCCGAGTGCCCGAGGAGCGTCCTACGGGCCGACCCGCACGGCAACCTTGACGCGTGCTCCCTTCCTAAGGGTTGCCCCGTAATCCCTGGCGGGCGCACGGCGACAGCTACAGCGCTCCCCCAGCTGACGCTGGGAGGTACCCCCACTCCGCATTGTCGGAACATCCGGATACGCCCGGTATCCGGATGCCCCTCCACCTTGCGATGCACCCCATCTGACGCCGTGCGCTGAGGGATCGCCCGAGTACAAGGCGGCCTGGCTCTCGGCCGAGCCGGGCGGGCCCGGCGAAAAGGACCCGCCCGGAGCGGTCACCCTGAAGCGGGCGTCGGCCACCCTTGTCGTGGTGTCACAGACACACCTGGATGCTGATTGCGCTGTCGCAGAGGAGGAGGCTCACGAAACTGGCCCCGCCGCCTGGATCCTCGTTGATGTACTGGTCGGGTTCCAGATCCTGAAGGTCGAGAAGCACCATGGTCTTTCCATTCAATGGGCGTTATGCACGCTTCCCCGCGAGTACGGGGTGCGGTCACGGCTCCGCGGGGACGCGGTGCCGGCTTCGGAGCGCCCGCAGGGGCGGCAGGAACGGCAGCTGCGCCGGGCGGTCGCCGAGGGTGGAGGCGAGGGCGAGCAGGCAGCCCGCCGTTCCGGTGGCGAGGTCCATGGAGAGTCGCATCATCTGGTCGCCCGGGAAGGCGAGCTCGCCCGCGTAGTTCATGCTGTACCAGTCCAGGGCGGCCACCTGGGCACGTAGCGCCGCCGGGGTGGCGCCGGGTGCGGTGGTGCGGCCGAGGTGCCAGATCATTCCGGCCCGGCCCCGCAGGAGACCGGGTTGGACGCAGAAAGGTGTCTGGGCGGCGGCAAGGATGCCGGAGCGGGCCTCGGCCAATGCGGTGGCCTCTGACGCCGGCGTGTGGGCGAGGTAGTCGTCCAGGACAGCGCCGATGCCGATGCTGCCGTCACCGAGGTACGGCAGGGTGCGCCGGCCTTCGCCAACCGCCAGTGAGCCGTTGCCGGTACGGACACATCGTGCGAGATCCGAGCGCAGGGCGACGCCGGCGAGTTCGAGTAGGTGCGGGTTGCTCGTGCGTTCGTACAGGCGCAGGAAGAACAGCGCGGGACCGGTGTCTCCGCGCATCAGTCCGGCGCGGCGACCGGGCGGCGCTTGGGTGAGCTGGTCGGCAAGGATCCGGGCGGCCTCGTCGGCCTGTTCGTGAAAGTGTCGTTCACCCGTGGTGCGGGCCAGGTGGCTGAGGAGAAGGCCGATCCCTGCCACACCACCGTGCAGGTCGGAGGGGAGTCGTTGCCACTTCTCGCCGAGGAGTGCCTCGGTGAGGTCCAGGCACCGCTGCGTGTGCCCGAGGCGGTCCAGGGCGAGGGCGATGCCTGCCATGCCGTCGTAGAGGCCGAGCGGGGTACCGGGCGGCACCGGGTCGGTGTGGTCGAGCAGCCACCGCTCGCCTGCCTCGTACCGCTCCGCGCCGGCCTCGGCCAAGGCGTAGAGCACCCCGGCCGCGCCGTGCGCCAGGCCGAGCCCGCCGCCATCGGAGAACTGCGCCACGTCCCCCGGAAAGAGGCGGTCGTCGCGGTCCGGGGTGGCGGAGGCGAGGATGGCGCGCACCATCGAGTCGCGGCTGCGCGGCCAGTCGCCTGGCTTGGGGAGCCCGCAAGATGCAGGTGCGGGTGGGTGGTTGGCAGTGCGGGTGATCTCGGCGACGGCCTCGTCGAGGAACTCCCGTGGCACGTCGGGGAAGTGCTCGGTGATGAGTTCCGCGAGGTGTGCCGCCTTGTCGCGGTCGACGGCCAGGAGCGTGGTCAGGGGCAGGAACAGCGCAAGGCGCAGACACGCCAGTGCGTACCGGTCCACCTCGGTGCCTGTGCGGTCGGGCGGCGCGAAGTAGCCGGGGTGGGCGACGACTTGGCGGCCACGCCCCGTGGCCGGAGCTGCGGCCTCGAAGTCGATCAGGGACACCGATCGCTCGTCCGGGGCGACCATGACGTTGAACATGTGCAGGTCGTTGAAGGCCAGTCCCCGGGCGTGGACGGCTTCGATCGCCTCCTCCACGGCACGGTGCATCCGTAGCGCCCATGTCGTGTAGTCGGCGACCGCCGTGGGGGCGGGGTCGGCGGCGAGCAGCGGAAGGCGCTCGGCGAAGAACGAGTTGAGGGTGCGACCGTCGAGGAAGTCCATGACGAGGAAGCGATGGTCGCCGAGGGCGAACCAGTCGCGCACCTCTGGTGCGACGCCGAGCCCGGACAGCCGTTTCAGTGCTGCCCTCTCCCGTTCCAGCCGGGCGACCGCGTCGGCGCCGTCGGCGGCGAGTCCGGCGTACGGACGCGCCTCCTTCAGCACCACCTGTCGCCCGTCGCGCGTGTCGGTGCCGCGATATACCCCGCCGCCGTTGGAGAAGTGCAGGACCGTCTCGATGCGGTACGGCAACTCGCCGACCGTCGTGGCGTTGCGCGCGGCCAGATGCGGCTCCAGGAAGGCCGGGAGTGCCACCCAGGCAGGCACCTGGAACACCGGTCTGCGCTCGTCGGGCACGAGGTGCCCCTCGTCGTCCTCGATCGCGTTGACGAGTGTGCCGTGCTCGTCGACGCAGTAGCGCCGCGCGAAGGCGCCGTACCGCACGTACAACGGGCCCTCGTGCCATCGCAGGTCGGTGAGAATGTACGGGCTCGGGCGGCCCCCGACGATCGCGTGCAGCTCGGTGAGCACCGTACGCAGCTGTTCTTCGTCCGCCGGGTAGAGAGTGGCGAACTTCCCGCTGGCATTGCGGGCGGCGTACTTGCTGTTCCGCAGGTGCAGCAGCCGCGGGCTCGGCACGAACTTGAAGGGGATGCCTCTCGGGGTGCAGTAGTCCCATACGTCGGTGGCGGTCTTCTCGGCACTGTCCGTGGTGGCCGAGACATGGACCTTCCACCCCTGGAGGGGCCGCGCGCTGTCATCCGGGGCGAGGTGGAGCCAGTCCCCGCTGCGGTGGGCCTGCCACCCATCGGGGACGGGACGCCGAACAGCACCAAGGACCGTATGCCCAGAGGGGATGCGGTCCGGCATTTCGTAGAAATACCTGTCGGCCAGGCAGTAGACCTCATACCGCTTGTCCAACCCCGACTCCCCTTCCACACGTCCCCGATCCAAGGGACACCACAGGCGCCTCGTCGTGGGCGGGAAGGCGTCCGCGACCTCACGCAGAGCAACGGCTCGCGGGTCGCACCCGATGAACTTCCTGTCCCAGGCCGACGATGACGGCGACTGCGACGACGTCACTGCCCGTGCGCTGACCCCGCCCCCACTCTCGCCGCTCAACACCCTCCCCGGGCGCCTCGGGAGGGGTTCCCTACCCAGAGCGTCACCATGCAGGCGAGATGGATCCATCACTCGTATTATCGATTCACATCAATAATGGGTGGGGTCTTCCGCAGCCTCTGCTATGGGGCTGGATCGGCTTACGATGCAGTGTGCTCTCGATGGTTGTAGCGCCCTGGCGGCGCGCTCCGGTGGTGCTGCGGAATGCGGAGGTTGCGCATGATGCGGCCAGCACCATGAAGGTGGCCGTGCTGGCTGCGCTGTACCGCAGTGGCACGGATCTGGACGTGGCCGTGCCGGTGGCGAACCGCTTCAGGTCGGTCACCGGCGCGACGTACGGAAACAGCCGTGCCGCGGACAGCGATCCGCTGCCCTGGGACCGACTGGGCGGCACGGCATCGGTGCGCTGGCTGGCCGGGCGCATGGTCACCCACTCGTCGAACCTGGCCACGAATCTGTGCCTGGAGCGGGTGGGGCACGAGGCCGTGGCCCGGGTGTGGCGGCGGGCGGGTGTCACGGGCAGCGCCAGTCCGCGCGGCATCGAGGACTACGACGGCCGCGCGGCGGGTGTCCACAACCGGGTGACCGCCCTCGACCTGGTACGGCTGCTGGAATCGCTGGAGCCGGAGCTGCTCAGGCTGCTGGAAGGCAACGTCCATCGAGTCGACCTCGCCGCCGGACTGCCACCTGGTACCCGGCTATCGGGCAAGAACGGATGGTTCCCGGGCTTACGGCACAGCGTCGGCGTGGTCCACCCGCCGGACGCCGCCCCCTACACGCTCGCCGTCTGCTACACCGGACCGCTCGCGTCCGGGGCCGACGTCGACGATCCTGCTGCCAGGCTGCTGGCCCGTATCTCGGCCGGCGTCTGGCACCGCCGGCACCTGCTCAGCCACTGATGCCGTCTGGCCGCTCCGTTGGAGCGACCGTGGCCATCAGCGTTTCGACACCAGGGGTGTTGAGCAGGTTGATGCGGATGTAGCCCCGATAGCCGTCCAGTTCGAAGAACTTCGCGTCGAGGGCCAGGAACCGCTGGTGCGGCACCCGGGTACGTGCGAAGAGGAAGAAGCCGGCCTCGATCGGCATTTGAGCGGTCAGGGCGCCGCTGGCCGAGAGCGCGGTGTGATTGGCCCGTATGTGCTGGACCAGTGCGCCGTTCCCCTTGTTGAGCATGAGATCGGCGGCGCGATGGGCGAAGAGCCGGTCAGAAACGGCGACGTCGCCGTGCAGGTTGACGTGGAGTTCGGCCAGCTCCTCGCGCAGGTGCTGCGGGGCGAGGAGGTGGGCGCAACGATAGCCGTGGATCGACAGATACTTGGTGGGGCAGATCATGCGCAGCGTCTGCTCCACCGGGAGCCGGGCACTCTCCTCACCCGGCTCGCCGTCCCACGGCATGTACTGGAAGGTGCCATCGACGAACACGAGTGATCCGGTGGCCCGTTGCCAGACGGTGATGGCCTCCCAGACCTCTGGGGGCACCCGACGCCCGGCGTACCAGACGGGGTCGGTCAGCACCAGTACGGTCCGCTCGTCGGGCAGACGGAGGTCGAAACCAGGCTCGAAGGCGTGGCGGTGGGCGACCGGGACGGGCTCGATCGCCATCCGCTGGAAGAGATAGGCGAGTTTGTAGTAGACAGGCGGGACGTAGTGGACCCGCCGACGGCCGGTCAGAGCCAGCCACGTGGTGAACGTCCCCAGGAGGCTGCTGGATCCGCCGGCCGGGATGACGTTCCGCAGGGTGTAGGGCACGCCGTCGTACCGCTCGTGCATCGCGGCGGTCTTGGACCGCAGCGCGGTGTCCTCGTCCAGACCGGAGTAGCGGGTGATGTCCGCGAGGCGGTGCGGGGCGGTATCGGCGAGATCGCCGAGATACTCCTCGACGAACGGGTGCCCGCCGTTGTAGTCGGAAACGAAGACCCGGGCTCCGGGCTGCTGCCGTTCCGCCTCGATGCGCTCGTGCCACTCCAGCATGCGAAACAGCCGCGGCCTCATGCACACCCCTTAAGTCCTCGACAACCATGTCGACTTCAGTGTCCGGTGCGGCGGTGGCACTGGCAACGGGACGGGGGCGGCGCCGGGATGGCAAGCGTCCGGGGCGACAGGCCGAGATATGACGCCGTGTCTCTCACTGCCGGGAATCCTCTCGGCGTGGCGGCATGGTTTCTGGAGACACGGCCACCCTCGATCAGGGAAGAAGCTGACGAGCAAGCAGTCGTGGAGGGGCCTTCGCGGGATCGAAGAACAGGTCAACTGGCTGTTGCCGCACCGAGTAGGCGGCGACCATCCCATCGTCTGAGGAAACGCCGGTTTGGCTAACCGGCGAGCGTCGGCTATGTTTCGCAGCCGCCTCTGAGACACCAATGATCTATTGCTGCCAGCAGGACGTAACCGCGCTTGGCTCCGTAAAACGTCCACGACACCTGGCTACGACACGCGCCCTGGGTGCGCTGCGCTCACATGTTGATCATGTGGCCCGCGAGGCCGTGTACCGCTTCCTGGATCGCCTCGCCGAGGGTGGGGTGGCCGTGGACGTTCCGTGCCACCTCATGGACGGTCAGATCCCACTTCTGAGCCAGCGTCAGTTCCGGGAGCAGCTCGGTCACTTCGGGGCCGATGAGGTGGGCGCCGATGATCTCCCCGTGGCGGGCATCGCTGATGATCTTGGCGAAGCCCGCGGTCTCGCCGATGCCGTGCGCCTTGGCGTTGGCGGTGAAGGGGAACTTGGCCACCCGGACGTCGAAGCCCCGGTCGCGGGCCTGCGCCTCGGTCCAGCCGAAGCTGGCGATCTGCGGCTGACAGAACGTCACCCGCGGGATCATGACGTAGTCCAGTTCCATGGTCTCCGCGCCGGCGATGCTCTCCGCCGCCACGATACCCATCGCCTCGGCGGCGTGCGCCAGCATCAGCTTGGCGGTGACATCGCCGATGGCGAAGATGTGCGGCACGTTCGTCCGGCACCGGCCGTCGATGTCGATGGCGCCGCGTTCGGTCAGCCGGACGCCGGTGTTCTCCAGCCCGAAGCCCGTGGTCCGTGGTTGGAAGCCGATGGCCTGGAGGACCTGGTCGGTCTCCAGTGTCTGGCGCTGGCCGCCGGTGGTGACCGTGACCCGCACCCGCTCCCCGGAGTCGTCGATCCCCTCGACGCGGGTGGAGGGCAGCACGTTGATGCCCAACTTGCGGTAGCGGCGGGCCAGTTCGGAGGAGACCTCCACGTCCTCCAGTGGTACGACGCGGTCGAGGAACTCCACGAGGGTGACCTCGACGCCGTAGTTGTGGAGGACGTAGGCGAACTCGACGCCGATGGCGCCCGCCCCGGCGATGACGATGCTGCGCGGCAGTTCGTCGGAGAGGATCTGCTCCTCGTACGTCACCACCCGGCGGCTGAGGGAGGTGCCTGGCAGCAACCGGGTGACCGAGCCGGTGGCGATGATCGCGTGCCCGAAGGACAGCGTCTCGGTGCGGCCGTCGCCCACGGTGACGTGCAGGGTGTGCGGATCGATGAAGGCGCCGACGCCCTCGAACTGCTCGATCTTGTTCTTCTTCATCAGGAAGTGCACGCCCTTGGCGCGGCCGTCGGCCACCTTGCGACTGCGCAGGAACGCCTCGCGGTAGTCGAACGTGACCTGCCCGTCGATCCGCATCCCGAACGTCTTCGCCTCACGGCCCACGATGTGGGCGATCTCGGCGTTGCGGAGCAGGGCCTTGGACGGCACGCATCCGATGTTGAGACAGACACCGCCCCAGTACTTGGCCTCGACGATCGCCGTGCGCAGACCGAGCTGGGCGGCGCGGATGGCCGCGACATATCCCCCGGGGCCCGCGCCCAGGACCACCACGTCGAAGTGCGTGCTCATGCCGCGGGTCCGCTTCGCTCGCCCACGCACGCGCGGGGCGTGCATCGTCCCGTTCGCTCGCTCTGCTGGCTTCGCTGGCTCATGCTCGGCAGCCTAGGCGGGGGCGGGCGGCGGCGCAGCGCGTCGCGGTCCAGGCGGGGGGGGCGCAGTGCGGTGTCTGTGGGGCCGGGCCGGAGTCGGTCGACGACATGCACGCGTCGGTGCTCCGCCTCCCCTACGCCGAAGGCCCGGCGACCGAAGTCGCCGGGCCTGGGCCGGTGCCCTTGCGGCCGGTGCCATGACGGCTGGTGCCGTGACGGCCGGTGCCCCTGCGCCAGGTGTCAGTTCACCGAGTCGTGGCTGAGCTCGATGTCGCACTGGGCCTGCCCGGAGGCGGACAGCCGCAGCGGGGCGGCGGCCGGCGGGTAGCCACTGGCGATCAGCGTGTACTCGCCGCTGTCGAGGTCAGCGAAGACGTACTCGCCGTCCTGGCCGCTGGTGGCGGTGCCCACGACATTGCCCGTGGGGTCCAGCAGGGTCACCCGGGCGTCGTTGACGGCGCCGCCCTGCGCGGTGCGGACGGTGCCGCGGACCTGGGCCCCCAGCGTCAGCCGGACCTCGTACCAGTTGCGGCTGCCGGCGGTCACCTCCACCTGGAGGGCGGACGGACGGTGGCGTTCCGCGCTGACCGCAAGGGTGTAGCTGCCCGGGGTCAGTTCGTTGAACGCGAAGCCGCCGTCCTGGCCGACGACGCCGGAGGCCACGACCTCACCGCGGACGTCGGTGGCGACGACCAGCGCACCGGGCACCGGGTCGTCGTTCTTCTCCTCGCGGACCTCGCCGGACAGCCCGGCCGCGCCGCTGAGGGTCAGGTCGAAGGCGACCGGTTCGGCGCCCACCACGACGGTCAGCGCCTGCGGCTTGCGGGCGCCGGCGGAGCCGATCAGGACGTAGGTGCCGGCGCCGGTGGTCGGCAGCGCGTAGCCGCCGTCCGCGTCGGTGGTGGTGCGGCCGAGCTGCCGCCCGCCGACGCTGATCAGGGTGACCGCGGCCTGCGGCACCGGCCGGCCGCCGCTGTCGCGCACGGTGCCGCTGATCAGGGGACCGGACGCGTTCGCTCCGGCGTCCGGGACACTGCCTGCGGCCGTGGCTGCGGTGGCCGCCGCCTCCGGCTCCGGCGCAGTGGACGGCGCGGTGGCCGGTGCGGTCTCCGCCGCCGGCGGAACCTCGCCGTTGGCCTCGGCCTCCGCCTGGGCCCGTGCCTGGAGGCCGGAGATCTGCCGCAGCGGCACCTCCTTGATGAACCACATCAGCACGAAGGCCAGCGCGACGACCACGGCACCCATCAGGAAGACGGTGTGCATGGAGTCGGCGAAGCCGCGCTTGAACGGCTCGGCCAGCCGCGGGTCGAGGTGCTGGATGAACGAGGAGTCGCTCAGCACGCCCGAGGAGCCACCGCCGCTGGGGTGCTTGAGCATGTCCAGCACCGGCTTGTTGGCCGGGTCCTGCAGGACCGCGGGGTCCTTGAGCGCGCCCTGGAAGCGCGCGGTGGACGCGGCGCTCTTGAACGCGTCGCCGATCTTGTCACCGACCGTGCTGAACAGCACCGAGAGGAAGATCGCGGTACCGGCGGTGGCACCCATCTGACGGAAGAACGTGGAGGAGGCGGTGGCCACGCCCATGTCCTGCGGCGGCACAGCGTTCTGCACGGCCAGCACCAGGGTCTGCATGCAGCCACCCAGGCCGAGGCCGAAGACCAGCATGTAGACCATGGTTTCCCACAGCGCGGTGTCCCACTGGACCCGGTAGTGGAAGAGCAGCATGGCGGCGACCATCAGGGCGGTGCCGACGATCGGGAAGATCTTGTAGCGACCGGTCTTCGCGGTGATCTGGCCGGACACGATGGAGGCGATCATCATGCCCGCCATCAGCGGCAGCATCTCCAGGCCCGACGTGGTGGGGCTGGCGCCCTTCACGATCTGGAGGTACTGCGGGATCATCAGCATCCCGCCGAACATGCCCATGCCGATCAGCACGGACAGCAGGCTGGTCTTGCTGAAGGTGCCGTTGCGGAACAGTCGCATCGGGATCAGCGCGTCGTCGCCGATCCACCGCTCCACGAGGACCCAGGCGATGATCCCGACCACGCCGACGACGTAACAGGTGATCGACCGCGTCGAGGTCCAGCCCCACTCCCGGCCCTGCTCGGCGACGAGCAGCAGCGGGACGACGCCGAGGGTGATGGTGAGCGCGCCCCACCAGTCGATACGGCGGTTCCGGCGGGTGTGCGGGATGTTGAGGACCTTGGCGACGACGAACAGCGCGATGATGCCGATCGGCACGTTGACCAGGAAGACCCAGCGCCAGCCGGTGATGCCGAGCAGGGTGGCCTGGCCGGCCAGCGCGCCGCCGATGAGCGGGCCGGCGACGCTGGACGTGGCGAACGTACCGAGCATGTAGCCCTGGTACCGGGCGCGCTCGCGGGGCGGGACGATGTCACCGATGATCGCCAGCGCCAGCGACATCAGACCGCCGGCGCCCAGGCCCTGGAGGGCGCGAAACGCGGCGAGTTCGGTCATCGAGGTGGAGAAGGTGCAGAGCACCGAGCCCACCACGAAGATGCTGATCGCGGCCAGGTAGTAGGGCTTGCGGCCGTGGAGGTCGGACAGCTTGCCGTACAGCGGGGTGGCGATCGTCGACGTGATCAGGTAAGCCGTGGTCGCCCATGCCTGCTGGCTCAGTCCGTGCAGATCGTCCGCGATGGTGCGGATGGAGGTGCTGACGATCGTCTGGTCGAGCGCGGCAAGGAACATCCCCAGCATCAGACCGCTGAGGATGGTGAGGATCTGGCGGTGGCTGAGGACCCCCGCCCCCGGTATCGCCTTGGCTTGCGCCCCTGGCGGAGAGGTGGCTGTGCTCATCTACGTATCTCTCCTTGTTCCACGGCGGTGCCCTGGTCTCCCCCGGGGCCCGGCCGTGCGTGTTGACGTTCTGCCAGGTCCGCGTTGAGCCGGCTCATCAGCCGGATCAGGTCGGCCCGGTCCTGCGGCGACCAGGATTCGAGGATCCCGGCCAGCTCGGCGTCGCGCTGACGCCGGTAGTCCTCGAAGCGGGCCCGCCCCGCCTCGGTGGCGGTCAGCAGCGAACCGCGCCGGTCTTCCGGGTCCGGGCGTCGGGCGACCAGACCCCGTTCCACCAGCGAGCGCACCTGCCGGCTGACCGTGGACAGGTCCAGGAACGCGTCGGCGGCCAGATCGGTCGCCCGCTGGTCCCCTCCGCACACCAACCTGGCCAGCAGCACCCGGTCGGCAGCGCCGGCGTCGTGCTTGACCCGCTGCTTCCAGGCCGCGATCAGCCGGGTGAAACGGACCATTTCCGTCCCCAGCCCTGCGGCCGCCTCATCCAGGCTCGACGCGACGGTGATCTCCGAGACCCCCGCCCCATCGCAGGCATGGACCGCGCCGTTGCTCATCGTCGTGATCCTTCGCACTACATACGTGCATGCGTGATTGTCGTGATCCAGTCGAAACCACCGGATACATTGCTTGTATCCAGCAAGCATAGCGGCTGCGAGAGTGTACCGCTGGCCACGGGTCCACTTCGTCGCGGGGTACGACAGCATCGCGGGGTACGACAGCGCGGACCGCCCGTCACCCGCCGTCCGACACCCTCACCGCTCCCCCGATGGAAAGTCTCGGCGAAGTGGTAGATATGCCGAAATACCCAAATCGGCCCCCTCGAACGGAAGGGAGAATCCCATGTCGTCGAAGCGTCGCCGCAAGAAGAAGACCCGACGCAAGCACGCGGCCAACCACGGCAAGCGCCCACAGTCCTGAACCGGGTCCACGACCGACGAAGGCGGGGCGCCGGGCCGCACCGCCGGCCGCGGTGCCCCGTCAGTGGACCTGACCGGCCTGGTAGTCACCGGCGGGCTGCCGGGTGATGACATTCCCGCGGTTGAAGGCGTTGATCACGGCGATCTGGGTCACCAAGGCGGCGAGCTGGTCCTCGTCGTAGTACTTGGCGGCGTTCGCCCAGACCTCGTCGCCGACACCGCCGGCCGCGTCCGCGATACGGGTGCCCTCCTCCGCCAGCTCCAGCGCGGCGCGCTCGGCGTCGGTGAAGACCGTGGCCTCGCGCCAGGCCGCGACCAGATTGAGGCGCACCGAGGTCTCCCCGGCCGCGGCGGCGTCCTTGGTGTGCATGTCGATGCATCCGGCGCAGCCGTTGATCTGGCTGGCGCGGAGCATCACCAGTTCACGCGTCGAGGCCGGCAGGGTCGAATCGTCGAGCGCCTTGTGCGCCGCGATGATGTGCTTCATGGCCTTGGCCGCGGCCGGGCTGGCCATGACGTTCAACCGAGCTTCCATGGTGCACTCCTGTGTCGATGTTCGCGGTTACGCCCCTTGGACCCCTCGCTCCCGCATGTTGTGACACCGTCGAGAATGCGACCCGCGCCTCCCCGTCTGCGCCGCAGCCGGGGCCGCCGACGCCGCCGGCGTTCGGGCCCACTGCCGACCGGCCACCGACCGGATCCGCCGCAGCGCACGCTAAGCCCAGAATCGCACGCGCGAACGATCGTCGCCGGATGCGAGCCGACCCCCAGCAGGGCCGGCGGCGGGCGACGGGGCACGAAGGCGCCAACACCCCGCGCACAGAAGGGAATTACGGCTTCCCGCCTCGACCGTGACCAGCCGGTCGCACCGCCGGCAGGTGCGAGCGCAGCTGCCGGCCGACGCACAGGGTCACGGCGCCGCCTCGATGCCCGGGTGCCGCATCCAGCGGTCGTACCCAGTCGATGTCGAGCGGGTACGACCGTCAGTGACAGTCAGTGGGCGATGCCGTCGATCAGTTCGCGGGCGCCCTGGCGCAGCAGCGCCACGGCGACGGAGGTCCCCAGCGTCTCGGGGGTCAGCGGGCCGGCCCACTCGTGCGCCTTCAGGACGGTCTTGCCGTCGGGCGTGAAGACGCTGGCCCGCAGGGAGAGCTCGCCGCTCCGGTCGGTGGCGGCGAACCCGGCGATCGGGCTGTTGCAGTGGCCTTGGAGGACGTGCAGCAGCATCCGTTCCGCCATGGTCTCCCGGTACGTCGCGGGGTCGCCGAGGCCGCTGACGGCGTCGATGGTGGCGGTGTCGTCCTCGCGGCACTGGAGGGCCAGGACGCCCGCGCCGAGGGGCGGGCACATCACGTCCACCGGCAGGATCTCGGTGATCGTGTCGGTGCGGCCGATCCGTTCCAGTCCGGAGACGGCCAGCAGCAGGGCATCGGCCTCTCCGGCGGCCAGCTTCTCCATGCGGCGGTTGGCGTTGCCGCGCATCGGCACGCACTCCAGGTGCGGGTGCGAGGCGGCGAGCTGGGCGATCCGGCGCACCGCGGAGGTGCCGATCCGGGTGCCGGCGGGCAGCTCGTCGAGGGTGAGCCCGCCCGGGTGGATCAGCGCGTCACGGACGTCGTCGCGCTTGAGGAAGGCGGCGAACGCGGTCCCGGCCGGCAGCGGGCGGTCGCCCGGGATGTCCTTGACGCAGTGCACCGCGAGGTCCGCCTCGCCGGCCAGGAGGGCGGCGTCGACCTCCTTGGTGAACGCCCCCTTCCCCTCCACCTGGGAGAGGGCCCCCATCCACCGGTCCCCGGTCGTCTTGACGGGGACCACCTCCGTGGCGACGCCGGGGTGCAGCACGGCCAGTTCGGTGCGGACGCGCTCCACCTGCGCCAGGGCCATCGGCGAGTCACGGGAGACGATGCGAATCAGTTCTGGGGCGGACATGGCGCCG
Source organism: Streptomyces yunnanensis (assembly GCF_029011865.1). Lineage (NCBI taxonomy): Bacteria > Bacillati > Actinomycetota > Actinomycetes > Kitasatosporales > Streptomycetaceae > Streptomyces > Streptomyces yunnanensis. Next base: position 8,907,190 of record NZ_CP095749.1, on the reverse strand, counting down.
ATGATAGACCGTCAAATACGGACAGTTACCGACAGCGCGTCGGAGTTCGAGTGCGTCGCGTCACCCCTGTTCCGGTATGCGGACGGGCGGCCGTCGGGACCATGTGACCCAGTCCGACCCGCGCCAGTCACCCGCGGTACCGTCCCGGCATGTCTCGTTCAAGTAGCGGCCGGACCGGAGGAGATCAACCGTCGTCTCCCGTCCGCCCGGATCCCCTCGCCCCGGCTCCCGACACCGTCGACGGCCCGGTGACCGCCGACGACCTCGCCGACGCCGTGCGGCTCGCGGTGGAACTCCTGCGCGGCGCGCCCACCACTGCCTGGGAGAACGGCGCCAAGGCCGGCTCGCTGGACTGGGATTGCTGGGAAACCGTCGAGCACCTCAGTGACGACCTGTTCTCCTACGCCGCCCAACTGGGGCCCGGAACACCGCCGTTGGACCGCGAGGTGCCGTTCTCCTGGCACCGCAAGCGCCCCGGCGGCCCGGCGAACGCGGTGCACGCCGATCGCGCCGCCGGGCCCGCCGGGCTCCTGCAGACGCTGGAGGCGTGCGGCGCGCTGCTGGTGGCGATGGTGCGCACCACTCCCCCGCAGGTGCGCGCCCACCATGTCTTCGGCGTCTCGGACCCGGAGGGCTTCGCGGCGATGGGAATCGTCGAGACGGTCGTCCACACCCACGATCTGGCCGCGGGGCTGGGGCTCGACTGGGATCCGCCGGCCGGGGTGTGCGCGCGGGTCCTGGCCCGGCTGTTCCCGGACGCCCCGGTCGGCGCCGATCCCTGGCCGACGCTGCTCTGGGCCACCGGGCGCACCGCGCTCCCCGGGCATCCGCGCCGCACGCAGTGGCGCTGGGACGGCCGCGTGCGGTCGTGACGACGGGGCCGGCGCCCGCTCGCCCCGACGGCCGGGAGCCCGGACCGGCGGTGGACCGGTCCGGGTTCCCGGCCGTCGGGCTGCGGACGGACCCGCGACGCGCTGGATCGGCTAGGCCTGCTTCGACGAGACGAGGTGGGCGAAGGCCACCACGTTGGCCACGTAGTCCTTCGCCTTCCGGTCGTACGAGCCGCCGCAGGTGATCAGGCGGAGCTGGGCGTCCGGGGTGTCCGCGTAGACCCTGTCGTTGGGGAAACTCGCCTTGCTGAAGGTCTCCACGGAGTCGATCTGGAACGTGGCGACGATGCCGTCCTCACGGGTGATCTCGACGGTGGCGCCGGGCTTGAGCGTCTCCAGCTGCAGGAACACCGCTGGTCCGGTCTTGGTGTCCACGTGCCCGGCGACGATCGCCGCGCCGCGCTCCCCCGGCGTGGCGCCGTCCTGGTACCAGCCGACCAGGTTCTTCTCGCCGGCCGGGGGCGGGTTGAGCTGCCCGGATTCGGCCAGGGTCAGCGGCGTGAACGGCGCGTCCACGGCGATCTCCGGAATCGTCAGCCGCTTCGGTAGGGAGCGGGGCAGCGTCAGGTCGGTGGCCGGCCTGGTGTGGTGCCCGGTGGCGGCGGGCGCGTGGTGGGACTGCGGTTTGGCGTCCGCCGAGGTGTCCACGGAGTTGTAGATGAGGAAGGCACCCAGCAGAAAGGCTCCCGCGGCCCAGATCGCACCGCGTCCCACAGGGAGGGCTGTGGCGGTCTTCTTGGGTGGAGCGGGATCGGGGTTCGGATTCGGCTGGGGCGACTGCTGGGCGGTCATGAGGGGCCTTTCGTGAGCGGGCGGGGCACGGTGCGGCGGGGGCGCGGCGTCGTCGGACGACACGCAGGTCATCGCGGGACGCGCGGCACCGCGGCGGCGGACCCGGAATCGCCGCGGCCACCGTCCGGCGAGGACGGTGGCCGCGACTGCACATCGACCTCCGGAGGGGCAGCCTTATCAGGCCGCGGTGCCCGACGTGTTGCGGCGACGCAGCATGTAGGCACCAGCACCCAGACCACCGAGCATCAGGACGGAGCCGGCGGCCAGACCGCTGCCGGACATTGCCATGCCGCCGCCACCGGTGTGGACACCGCCGTGCGGGCGACGTCCCCAGTGGTCGCCGCCACGGCCATAGCCGCCGTCACCACGGCCGTAGCCACCGTCACCGCGACCGTAGCCACCGTCGCCACGGCCGTAGCCACCGTCACCGCGACCGTAGCCACCGTCACCGCGGCCATAGCCACCGTCACCACGGCCGTGGCCGTGGCCGTAGCCGCCGCGGCCGTGGTCGCGGTCGCCGCCCCGGCCGTGGTCGCGGCCCCGGCCGTGGTCGTCGCCGGAGTCGTTGTCCCAGTCACCGATCACGGACGTGGCCAGCGCGCCACCACCGGTGTGCACGCCACCGTGCGGACGGCGGCCCCAGTGGTTGCCACCGCGGCCGTAGCCGCCATCGCCACGGCCGTAGCCGCCGTCACCGCGACCGTAGCCGCCGTCACCGCGGCCATAGCCGCCGTCACCGCGACCGTAGCCGCCATCGCCACGGCCATAGCCGCCGCGGCCGTGGTCGCGGCCCCCACCTCGGCCGTGGTCGTTGTCGCCCCGGCCGTGGTCGTCGCCGCTGACAGAGGTACCGCTGCCCGGCGCGAAGTCCTGGACCAGGCCCATGGCGCTCGCGGTGGGTGCGGTGATAGTGAGCACCGCCGTGATGGCGGCGGATGCGAACAGAGTGCGGGCAGTGCGCATGGAGTCATGTTCCTTTCGGCGCGACTGCGAAGGCTGACACTTCGTCGGCACATCGGATCGCAGTAGCGACGTGATCACCGTCAGTCGGAATCGGGCTCGGCACCACCGGAGAACGCCGCATTCGGGGGACAACGTCGGCTCTTCGGGTGGCGGAAGACGAGGTATTCACCCGTTGGACGGCGCGTGGCTCCGGCGTGTCGTCATCAAGGTGGGCTAGAGGGGGTCTAAAGGGGCCCGGAGCGGGCGGCCGGCCGGCGCGACGGGTCCCGCGACAGGGGCGGTGCGGGTACCCGCCGCCCGTCGGTCGCGCCACGCCCCGTCGTCGCGGGCGGGCGGGACCGGGTCGGGCGTCGGCACGGCGTGCCAGTCACCGGCCGGGCGGGATCACCGACGTCCACACCGTGCGACGCCTGACCGGGCGTCTCCTGATGTGACGTCAACTGGGCAGGCCGGTCGGACAGTCCGGGAGAGACTGGGACCGGACGCACCAGGTGCCGACGCGACATCAACGCCGGAGGACGGAGCATGGCCATCGGCGTCCGGAGATCCGGACCCACCCGCGATCCTGATCGACATCGGCGGCGTGCTGTCGCCGGGTCACCTGCCGGCGGCCGCCGCCGAGTGGGGCGACCGACTCGGAATTCCCCAACACGCCTTCCTCGCGGCGCTGTTCGCGGGGAACGACGACCAGGTGCTGATCGGCAGGATGGGGGCAGGAATCCTGGTGGCGCGTCGCCCGGCGGCGGCCGGGGGCCGATCTATGCCAGTGCGCTGCGGCGGGCCGGCGTGGCGGATCCGGCGCGTGCCTTGTTCGTCGACGATACCGCGGGCCGTGTGCGCACCGCGCGGGCGCTGGGCATGGTCGGTCATCTGCACATCGACACCGGGGCACGCTCGCCCGGATCGAGGAATTCGTGCGGGCGGTGGGCGGTGGGCGCGGGGTGAGGCGGGGGCGCGCGGTTCAGCCGGTGGCGGCCCGCAGCGCCTCCTCGACGATCGCCTCCAGGCGGGCGTGGTGGGCCCCGCGCCAGTAGACCCGGCCGCACGCGGTGCACTGCGCGAAGACGTCGTAGGTGCGCTGGGTGCCGTGCTGGAGCTGTTCCTGGACGGCGTCCTTGTCGGCGGCTGCCAGGCGGCCGTTGCACGCGGTGCAGCGGGTCCAGGGGTCGAGCGTGGGGGCGAACCGGCCCAGCACGTCCCGGAGTTGGTCGTCGGGGCGGTCGCTGTAGATGTAGGCACCGGCCCAGATCTCCCGGCGCTGGAGCAGCCCTCGGTCGCGGGAGAGCAGCACCCGCCGTTCCTCGGCGGAGCGCGCGGCGAGCGCGGCGTCGCCGGGGTCCTCGTTGGTGTACGCCGCGTCGACGCCGAGCAGCCGCAGTCGGCGGGCCAGCGTGCCGAGGTGCACGTCGAGCAGGAACCGCAGCGGTGCGCCGGGGACGCGCTGCGGTCGCTCGACGGCGTGGACCTCGATGTGTTCGCCCTGGCTCGGGATGTGTGCGACGGAGGTCTGCGCACCGTCCACGACCACGCGCCCGACCTCGGTCAGCGGGATGCCCAGCGACTCGATGACGTGGCCGAGCGTGGCGGCGCCGTCGGTCACCAGGGGAGCGCGGCGGGCGGTGCGTTCCGCTCCGACGAAGAGGTGCAGCTCAGGGGCGATGCTCAGGGCGATTTCGGGTCCGTTCACGTCGCACAGCATGGCACCGGGCGGGTCGCGGCAGCCAGTGGATTCCCCGGGGCGGGGGCACGGACGGCGACGGGAGGCGGCGCCCTCCGGTGTCGTATCCGGCCGCGGCGCCACATACGGACCGTAGCGGTCCGGCCGGCGGATTGTGCACGGTGGAGCAGGCCCCATCTGACGGCCGCCCCTAGCCTCACCTGCACATCGGCAACATCAGCGACACCAACGAGGGGCGGCACCGGTGAACTGGCTCATCCACGACTACCGCGAGAAGGACCTCGCCGAAGTGGTCCACCTGATCGACTCCACGGCCGAGCTCGGCCAGGAGTCGGTCTTCTCGCTCGCCGAGTGCATCAGCGCCCTGACCTCGCGGCAGCCCGCCGTGGTGGCCGTCCATCAGGGCGCTCCCATAGGGGCGGCGCTCGCCTGCGTCGCCGGTGAGCGGGGCTGGGTGATGCGGATCGCGATCTCCTCGGCCTGGCGTGGTCGGGGGCTGGCCAGCGCGCTGCTGGTGGAGCTGGAGCGGCGCCTGGTCGCCGCCCGGGTGAGCCGTATCGCGTATGTGCTCCCCGAGGAGGATCTGCTCGGGGAGGGCCTGCTCAACGCGGGCTACACCCGGCAGCCCGCGGTCGCCTACTTCGAGAAGGTCGAGCCGCACCACGGGCCCGCGGCGAGCCTCCTGGACGATCTGGGCGGGCGGTTCCTGCCGTCCGACCTGTGGGCCAAGGTCGCCGGTATGGAGGCGGAGAAGGACCTGATCGAGCGGCGGGTGGTGCTGCCGCTGGCGGAGCCGGAGCGGGCCGCCCGGCACGGGGTCCGGCCACCGCGGGCGATCGCCCTGTTCGGCCCGCCGGGGACCGGGAAGACCACCTTCGCCCGCGGGATCGCCGCCCGGCTGGGCTGGCCGTTCGTCGAGCTGCTGCCGTCCCGGTTGGCGGACGAGGGCAACCTGGCGGCGGCGCTGCGCAGCGCGTTCGCCAGGATCGCCGAGCTGGAGCGGGTGCTGGTGTTCATCGACGAGGTCGAGGAGATCGCACCGGTCCGCAACGAGCCCGCGCAGCCGGGCGGTCTGCACGGGGTGACCAACGAGCTGCTCAAACTGATCCCCGGATTCCGGGAGCAGGACGAGCGCCTGCTGGTCTGCGCCACCAACTCCATCCGCTCGCTCGACCCGGCGTTCCTGCGCCCGGGACGCTTCGACTACCTGATTCCGATCGGCACGCCCGATCCGGCCGCGCGGGCGGCGATCTGGTCCCGGTACACCGAGGGGCGCCCCGACGTGGACATCCCGGCGTTGGTCGCGGCCAGCGAGCTGTTCACCCCGGCGGACATCGAGCACACCGCGCGGGTGGCCGCCCAGGCGTCGTTCGAACGGGATCTGGAGGCGCTCGGCGGCGGGACGGGGCCCCAGGGCCGGCCTGGCGCGAGCACCGAGGACTACCTCGCCGCGATCGCGCAGTGCCGGCCGACCGTCACCCCGGCGATGATCGACGAATTCGGCGCCGACATCACCGCCCATGCGCGCTGCTGAGACCTCCCCGCCGGGGCGGGCCCGCGCAGCCACGGATCGGCACGGCCCCACCAACAGATGATCCTCCTCCCCCACCCCGATGACGCCACCACACTGCGCAGGGTGGAGGTCACCCGTTGCGCCTCCTCCGCTGGGACGACGATGCCACCGGCCGGGCCTGCGTACGGTGAGCACAGCAGCCGGGCCGCAAGGTGCGGATCTGCACCGAGAGTTGTGGCACGTCGAAACATGTTGCGAGTCGAGAGAGGCGGGACGGCACATGCCGGAGCATCCGCAGACCGAGCTGGCCCCACAGGGCGGGCAGACCCCTCAGATCTCCGAGGCCCCACAGGGCTCAGGAGACGCATGGGGCTCCAAGACATCCGCACCGCGGCGCTCCCCGTTCACCGATCCGTCGCCCGACTCCGGGACGTCCGCGGTGATCGACCTGCCCGCCTACGGCCAGGGCTTCGTCGACGACCCGTATCCGTACTACGCCAAGCTGCGGGAGCAGGGCCCCGTCCACCGGATACGCACCCCGTACGACCAGGACTCATGGCTGGTCGTCGGCCATGAGGCGGTCCGCGCCGCGCTCGCCGACCCGCGCCTGGGCAAGGACTGGAGCAACGCCAACCTGGAACGCGTGGTCGGCGAGGCGCCGTTGTTCACCAACATGCTGGACGTGGACCCGCCGCACCACACCCGGCTGCGGAAACTGGTGGCTAAGGAGTTCACCAGCCGCCGCGTGGAGGCCCTACGCCCTCGCGTGCAGCACCTCACCGACGAACTCCTCGACGCGATGCTGGCCGCGCCGGACGGCCGGGCCGACCTCATCGAGGCGCTGGCCTTCCCCCTGCCGATGACCGTCATCTGCGAACTGCTCGGCGTCCCGTCGATCGACCGCGAGTCCTTCCGCGCCTGGTCCCACGAACTCGTCTCACCGACCGGTCCGGACGAGGTCGTACGGGCCACCCAGGAGATGTCCGACTACCTCTCCGCCCTCATCGAGACCCAGCGCCGCGAACCGGTCGACGGACTGCTGAGCGCCCTGATCCGGACCAGCGACGAGGACGGCGACCGGCTCTCCCGCGACGAACTGATCGGCACGGCCTTCCTGTTGCTGGTCGCCGGCCACGAGACCACGGTCAACCTGATCGCCAACGGCGTCCGGGCCCTGCTGGAGCACCCCGCCCAACTGGCCGCCCTGCGCGCCGACGACGGCCTGCTGGACAACGCCGTCGAGGAGATGCTCCGCTACGACGGCCCGGTGGAGACCGCGACCTGGCGCTGCGCGTCCGAGCCGGTGGAGCTCGGCGGCACCGTGATCCCCGCCGGCTCCCCCGTGCTGATCTCCCTCGCCTCGGCCTCCCGCGACCCCCAACGGTTCGCCGCCGCAGACGACTTCGACATCACCCGCGATCCGCGCGGCCACGTCGCCTTCGGCCATGGCATCCACTTCTGCCTCGGTGCGCCGCTGGCCCGTCTGGAGGGGCGGATCGCCCTCCGCTCCCTTCTGGACCGCTGCCCGAGCCTCGCCCTGGACACCGCCGCCGACGCCCCGAACTGGCGCACCGGTCTCCTCATGCGCGGCATGGACCGGCTCCCGATCCGCTGGGACGGATAGCCGCCGACCGGCCGGTACCGGTCCGCTGGCCGGTGCCGGGCCACCGGCCGCCCTGTGCGACAGTGTCCCAATGAAGACCATCGGTTTGATCGGCGGCATGAGCTGGGAGTCCACGGCGGAGTACTACCGCCTGTTGAACGAGCTGACGCGGCAGCGACTGGGCGGGCTGCACTCCGCCAAGTGTGTGCTCTACTCGGTGGACTTCGCGGAGATCGAACGCCTCCAGGCCGAGGCGCGCTGGGACGAGGCCGGCGACATCCTGGCCGAGGCCGCCAAGGCGCTGGAGGCGGCGGGCGCGGAGCTTCTGCTGCTCTGCACCAACACCATGCACAAGGTCGCCGACCGGGTGGGATCCGCGATCGGCGTCCCGCTGCTGCACCTCGCCGACACCACGGCGGAGGCCGTGCGGGACCGGGGAGTCCGCCGCGTCGGACTGCTCGGCACCGCATTCACCATGGAGCAGGACTTCTACCGCGGTCGCCTCGCGAGCCACGGCCTGGACGTACTGGTCCCGAAGGCCGCCGGCCGAGAGACCGTGCACCGCGTGATCTACGAGGAGCTGTGCCTGGGCGTGGTCAAGGAGGAGTCCCGCGACGCCTACCGCGCCGTCATCGACGAGCTGGTCGCCGCCGGAGCCGAGGGCATCGTGCTCGGCTGCACCGAGATCGAGCTGCTCATCCGCCCGCAGGACAGCCCGGTCCCCGTCTTCCCGACGACCCGCCTGCACGCCGAGGCCGCGGTCTCCCGCGCACTGACCGCACCGTGACGTCACCAGGACCGCGCCCCGAGCAGGCCCCGAGCACGCCGGGACCGCGCCGTGGCGTTGGACCCGGCACCAAGGCCCCCATGGCACAGCGCAGCCCTCATTTGTCACATCGGCGGGTACGCTGACGTGGTGTCGCACAGCGAGTTGGAACGCCTGGCCCGGATCCGGATACAAGTCACCGGAGAGACCCTGGAACGCGCCCTGGCTGTTCTTCGCGGAGATGCCACCGAGAGCGACACCACCGGTCCCGATCCTGCCCCCGACCTCACCTCCGTCTCCGACTCCGAGTCCGATCCTGAAGCCGCCGCCGCTGCGGACGCGCAACAGGCGGACGCCTCGCCCCGGTTCCCGCGCCCACGACGCTCGCACCTGCGTGGGCTCTGACAACTCCCGGCGACGATGCCTGGCGGCCGTCCGGTCCGCCCCGTTCACCGAGCGTTACGGGCTCAGGACTCTCGCCAGGAGAGGGGTACGGGGCGCCTGGTGCCCACCGCTCGCCACCATGCGGACCTCACCCCGGTCACTGATCTCCGCGCGGACGATCCCCGACTCGTCTTCGTAGATCGGATACCCGCCCGCTCCCGCCTGGTCGGTACGCCGGACGACGACCACGTCGTCCTCCACCGCGAGGGCCTGAAATACCAGCTCATAGCGTTCCGGGTAATCCATCAGGGCCTCCCGATACTGCTCTGCGGGTTCTGCCGCCCAGGACGCCGCCCCCTACCACTGCGCACGTCGCAGCGCCCCGGCCCTTCCATCCTGACCCACGCCCGGGCACCACGCCTCACCACAATTCATTGAAGGATTAATGAATTGGTCGCAGGGGCTGCATGGACTGCCCGCACCGACGGCCGCCATCACTCCACGTCACACCACGCTCCTACTCCCACCGCCGGAATCCGGGATCAAGGTCGACCCGTGGGTTGATGTCCCGCAGCCGAGCCAAAGCGAGAATCAAGGCAATGAAACGCCGATGAACGGAATACCCCGATATCCACGTTCCCTCCAGACGCTGAACTCCCGGAGCCACCATGCGCGTTCGCCCCCGCCCACCGCACCTCCGTCCCCGACTGACCCTCACCGCCGCCACCGCCGCGTTATCCCTCCTCGCCCTCCCCACCGCGGCCTCCGCGGCCTCCGCGCCGGCTGCCGCCTCGCCCCTCCAATCACAGGTCGCATACGCCGGCACACCGGCCACCGCCACCACCGCCTTGACCTCGACCTCGACCTCGGCCTCGACACACCTCACCCGCCCCGCCCGCCCCTCCCCCCTGGACCACCAGGCCCTGGAGAGATCCCTCCAGGCATTCCACGACGCGGGGATGTACGGCGCCTACTCGGCCGTGCGGGACGGTTCCGACAGCTGGCAAGGCGCGGCCGGAGTCGCCGACATCGACACCGGACGCCCCGTCACCCCGCAGATGCAGCACCGCATCGGCAGCATCACCAAGACCTTCACCGCGGTCGCCGTACTCCGGGAAGTCAGCAAGGGGCGCATCGACCTCGACGCACCGATCGACCGCTATTTACCCGGCCTCATAACGGGCGAGCGCGGGCGGGCCGTCACCGTCCGGATGCTGCTCAACCACACCAGTGGCATCGCCGACTACAGCGCATCGATCTTCGCGACCATGGACAGCCTGGAGGGCAATCGCTTCCACCAATTCGCCCCGGAGGAACTGGCCCGTCTGGGAATCGAGGCTCCCCCGTTCGGCAAGCCGGGCCAGGCGCACCACTACTCCAACACCAACTACATCATCGCCGGCCTCCTGCTGCAGAAGGTCACCGGCCAGGTCCCCGAGACCTACATCACCGCACACGTGATCCGAAAGGCCGGTCTGCGGCACACCTACTTCCCCCAGTCGCCCTCCCTCTCCGGACCGCACGCGAAGATGTACGAGGCCGCCAACGGACACTTCGATCCGCCGCGTGACTTCAGCGTCTACAACATGTCCTGGGCCGGCACGGCCGGCGCCCTCGTATCGACGATGCCCGACCTCAATCGCTTCTACCGGTCCCTGCTGGGCGGCGAGTTGCTCCCTTGGGCGCAGCTGCGCCAGATGAAGACGACCGTGCCCATCCCGGGTTCCACCACGCGCTACGGCCTCGGCCTATTCCAAACGACCTCGCCCTGCGGAGAGTTCTGGGGCCACAGCGGTCTGGTAGTCGGCGCCATGACCTGGTCCTGGTCCAGCCCTGACGGCCGCCGCCAAATCTCCCTCGGCTTCAACCTCACTCGCTACCAGAAGCTCGACTCCAACGACCGGCCCCTACCGAACCCGATCGACGCGGCCATGGACGCCCACGTGGCACAGGCCATATGCAGCACCACAGCCAGCCACACCACCGAGCGGCCCCTGGCACCCACCCGGACCGCTCCCCTGACCTCCGCCCCAGGGCAACACTCCCGATAGGTCTGCAACGCACCTCTCGCACATGACACGCTGCAGGCGATTCACCACCTCCCAACCGAAGGTATCCAGGACTACACATGAACAACGATGAAGCACTCGCCCCCATCGACCGGCTGCTCGCCGAGCGCGCCTGCGAACGCCTGATCCTCGATTTCATCCACCGCCTCGACCTCGGCGACCCGAGTTCCGTGGCCGAACTCTTCACGGACGACGGCGTCTGGCAGTGGCCGCACGGTCACCGTCGCATCGAGGGCCGCGAGGCGCTGCGCGAGTATTTCGGCTCCCGCCCGGCCGACCGCCTCTCCCGCCGCCTGATGACGAACATCCTGGTCTCCGTCACCTCCGCCACGACGGCTACCGCCACCTCCTACCTCACCACCTACCGCGTCGACGGCTTCGTCGAAGGCATCGTTCCGTCACAACTCCCCACCAACGTGGGCCATTACGAGGACACCTTCCGCAAGGTCGGCAGCACCTGGCTACTGGCCACCCGCACCACTCATCTGGCCTTCGGCGCCGACACGGCACGCCTCGCACCTCCGAGCAACACCTGAGCCGGAGCAAGACGGGGCCGGAGACTCAGCCCGCCACCGCATGAAGGAGAAAGCCAGAAGAGAGAGAAGGGGGCAAGGAGAGAGCCACGAGGGAAGGAAGGGCCCCGCTCCCGTGCGATATCACGGAAGCGGGGCGGGTCCGAGAAGCGCCAGCAGCTCGGATAGATACGGGAACCACCGTACGGGCGACCACTGACAACGCCGCCCCCGTGCCGGTGCACACAGGTCACGCACGAAGGCGGCTTACCTGCCCACGTCCGCACGCCCCGGCCAGGCGGGCGGCGACCACCGGCACACCCGCGCCCCCGATCCACGCCCCGTCCCACATCGGGCCCCAACACAATGCACCACCCGATCCGGGGAACGCCCAACAGCAGCGCACCCGCCGTGGGTGCGACCTGAGATCGGCGCCGCCGTGCAGCGGACCAACACGAGCAGTGCAGGCGCGCACGAGCAGAGGACGCGCGCACGGGTGGGGGGAGGCGCGCACGAGTGGACGAGGCACGCACGAGTGGAGGAAGAGGAAGAGAAAGAGGAAACGCGAGGAGGAGGGGGTGGGGGGTGGGGGAAGGGGGCGGGAGGGGTAGAAGGAAGGAACAGGGGCAGGGCACAGCGGACTCGCCACCGCCGCGCCCCCCATCCCGGCCTCGTAGGCCGGATCGCACGACGCCCTGTTGACGGTTCGAGCGTGGACGGACAGGGTGGGGCGAACGCGGAGCGTGTGGGAATGGACACATGCAGGCAGCGAGGGGAGGGCGAGGTGCTGACAGTCTTTGCTGGTCAGCGAGTTGAGGTGGAGTCAGGGCGATCAGTGGTGCCCGCTCGGGGGCGCTATGGCTGAAGAACGCGGGGAAGCGTTGTCAGTGGCTGCCCCTAGCATGTCTCACATGTCCGCAACTCCTTCTGCCCATACGGGTACGCCCGTTGCCGCTTCCGAGGCCAACGATTCGATCCGGCGTTTCGTGCGCGCCCGGCACGGTCTGGCCTGGACTGCGCAGGACATGGCGGACTATGCGGCACTCCTGGAGATCTGGACGCTGGCGGTGCGCGCCGAAGTCACGGAGGTCGTCGAGGCCGCCTAGGGTCTGTCGTCAAACTCCCGTCGTCCGCCCGGAGGGCGGGCCGGGCGGTGTCCGGTGCGTGCTCTCGGCGTGCCGGGCGATGGCCCCTGTACGGGCGTACTGGGGTCGTCGCCCGGTGCGGCGAAGGGGGTCCCCCCGCCCGAGCCGTGCGAAGCCGGTTCGAGGGTGGGGGCGCGTGACGGGCGACGACCGGCAGACGGGAGTTTGACGACAGGCCCTAGTACAGAGCACCCACGCACGGACGAGGACACATGCACGACGGCCCTGGCGCCCTACCCGCCCCACCCCGGCCCGGCGGGCCGCCAGGGCCTCACCACAGGGGCCGAAGCATCTGCAATCCCGGCACGTGTAGGCGCCTGAGGCCAGGGCGTTCCTGAACCCACCCGCCCCGTACCACCACGTCCGATTTCCGCCAGTAGCTGCGTCCGCATGCCGGCAGACTCGAAGAAAGCCCCGGTATCAGCACGACGAGGACGCATCATGCACACCAGCATCCGCCACACGGCCACCCCGGCTTCGACGCCCGCCCCCGCTTCGGCACCCACCACCGTGACCTACTGCACCACCCTCGACAGTCCTCTCGGTGAGTTGCTGCTCGTCGGCGTGGACTCCCCCACCGCGCGCTGCGGCATTGCGCTGACCTCGCTCTCCCTCTCCGGACAGCGCGGCGCCACCGTCGTACGGACACACTGGCGCCGCGACGCCCGCCCGTTCGCCGAGGCCATCCGGCAGTTGCGAGCCTACTTCGCCGGCCAACTGCCCCGCTTCGAACTGTCGTTTCAAGCCACGGGTACGGACTTCCAGGAACGCGTCTGGCAGGCCCTGGACGAGATTCCGTACGGCACCACGACCACATACGGTCGGCTCGCCGACGCCCTGGGCGTATCGCGTACCGACGTCCGCGCGCTGGGAGCCGCGATCGGAGCGAACCCGCTGCTGGTCGTACGACCCTGCCACCGGGTGATCGGCGCGGACGGCGGTATGCGAGGGTACGCAGCCGGCGTGGAACGCAAGATCGCGCTGCTGACGCACGAAGGCGCCCTCCAGCCCACCCTCATCTGAACGCCGTGAGCGACTCCCCGCCGATCGCCATGAACGTCCCGCCCGCCGCCGCGTGCGGCACCCACCCGACCGCCGCCCTCCGCGACGTGCCGTCTCCCCTCATCCCGCGGGACGAGGCGGACACATACCAGCCGTTCCCCTCCGCCATCCCCCACACCGACGCCGAACTCTCCACCCTGTTCGGCCTCTTGCTCTCCCCTCCCGTCCCGACGGTGTCGGGGTCGGACGGCCTACCGGGCGCACACCACACCCGCCACCCGCGTCGCCGTCGCCCCCGCGCCCCGTTCGCCGTCACCATCGGACACAGCCGGGACGATGCGTCCACCGCGGCCGCCGCGGCATGCGCGGAGGCATGGCGAGCGGCCGGCCGAACCGTCCTGGCGGTGGTCGACTGGCCGGAGCACGCCGCGTCCTGGCTGCGCCCCGCGCGGCGCTTCACGGCCGATCGGCCGGACGCCTGGGTGGTCGCCGCCGCACCGCTGGGCTGGGCCCAGATGAGCCGTCGGCTCCGCCACAGCACCAACTGGGAACCGGCCCGTACCTACGGCTTCGCGTCGCTCGGCGACTCCCGTCTCGTCGCCCTGGCCGGTCCGGCGACACTCCAGGGCATGCGCGGCGTCTCCGCCGACGGCGGCACCTGGCTCATCGACCGGGGCTGGGTCACCCGGCGCCCTCCGGGCACCCCACCCGCCGCCTCCCCCGGCGGGCCCTGAGCGCATCGCGGAATTCCCCGATGGCTCGTACGGCTCGGGAAGCAGGGAGCGCGAGCCTTCAGCACCCTCCCGGCACCACCCCCGTGCCACCGGACATCCATCGGACATCCCACCGCCATCCCCACCCACCCCATCCCGTGGCAGGCTGAAAGCAAAGAGGAATCAGGAGAAGCACACACGGCAAGCAGCCATCCCCCGTCCTGTCACCATCCCCCACCCCTCGCCCCTGTCCCTGTTCCCCGACTCCGACTCCGAGTCCGAGTCCGAGTCCGAGTCTCCGTCGATTGCCCCATTTCCCACCGCATCAAGGCAGGTCACAAGCCCATGAGCACCCCACTCCCCGGTTTCGAGGACATCGGGCGGCTGCGCGGTGCCGACGGGGCGAGCGGACGTCAGGGGGGCGACCGCCGGCCGGGAGCGACCGCCGGCCTCGAAGGCCGTACCCGCCGGGAGCTGGCCCCCGGGGCGGTCCACGTCCCCGGTTGGCTGTCCCTCGACGAGCAGCGTGAGCTGGTCACCGCCTGCCGGGAGTGGGCGCGCGGCCCGGCTCCGATCCGGCACACCAAACTGCCGCGCGGCGGCGTGATGTCCGTGCAGACGGTGTGCGTCGGCTGGCACTGGCAGCCGTATGCGTACAGTCGCACCGCCGACGATGTGAACGGTGCGCCGGTCGCCGAATTCCCCGACTGGATGGTCGCGTTGGGCCGCCGCGCGCTGGTCGACGCATATCAGGATGCCTCGGCGGGCGACGACTACACCCCGGACGCCGCGCTGATCAATTTCTACGACGGCGAGGCCAAACTCGGCATGCACCAGGACAAGGAAGAGCGTTCCAGCGCGCCGGTGGTTTCCCTCAGCATCGGTGACACCTGCGTCTTCCGCTTCGGCAATACGGAGACCCGCACCAAGCCGTACACCGACATCGAGCTGGTCTCGGGGGATCTCTTCGTCTTCGGTGGTCCTTCGCGTTTCGTGTACCATGGCGTGCCCAAGGTCCATCCGGGCACCGGCGACCCCGCCACCGGCATTTCCACCGGCCGCCTCAACATCACCATGCGGGTCACCGGACTCAGCTGATTCGCGCCCTCCGGGCCTCTGCCGGGGCACACTGGACGCATGTGCCGCAGCATCAAGACGCTCCGTCCGCCCGTCACCCCCGAGGTCAGCGACGAGGACATCCGCGCGGCGGCCTTGCAGTACGTCCGCAAGGTCTCCGGATTCCGCGCCCCGGCCGCCCACAACCGCGAGGTGTTCGACCAAGCCGTCGATGCCGTCGCGGCAGCGACCCAGGAACTCCTCGACGGTCTTCAGATCCGCGGCTCCGCCGCCGTCCACCGCCAGTAGGACGCCATCTCAACGACCAGAACGACCCGTCGCCCGTACACGGGGCATCCGCCCGTACACGGGGCATCCCACCATCCCCCCTCATGCGTCCCTCACCAATCGACCAGCGCCTGCACCGGAAGGTGATCGCTCGGGAACTGCCCGTGCAGCGAATAGGTATTGATCACCGCGCGCCGTGTCCGCACCGTCGGCGAGGTGAGGATCCAGTCGACGCGGTCGCCATCCGGGACCAGCGGGCGATATCCATGGAAGGTTCCGTACTGGGCGCTGCGTGCTTCGGCCGCATCCCAGCTGTCGACGAGCTTGCCGGCCCCGAGCATGGCCTCGTACACGGGGTTCTTGTGCGCGGCGACATTGAAATCGCCGGTGACGATCCGCGGCAATGTCGGATCCAGGGCATCCAACCGCTCATTGATCAGCGCAGCGGAACGCTCCCGCGCATACTGCACAGCGTGATCAAGATGCGTGTTCAGCGCATAGAACTCCCCGGAACCCTGTCTTTCTCCGCTTTCCCCACGACGGCCGCCTTCCCCGGCTCCGCCCTCTCCACCGCGGTACCGAAGATCCCGGAACCGTACCCACGTGGCCATCCGGATCACGGTGTTTCCCCAGGTTCTGGAGCCGATCACATAGGGCGTGTCCGAAAGCCAGAAGTGGTCGTATTCCATCGGAGCGAGACGCCGCACGTCGTAGAAGATCGCCGCGAATTCGTCCCGGCTGCCGCCGGCGCGTCCCGTCCCCACCCAGTCGTAATGGGGGCCGAGATCCGTTGCGATATCACGCAACTGCCCGTAGAGCCCCTCCTGCGTCCCGAGCAGATGAGGGGCCTCCCGGTGCAGCAGACTCCGCATGACCGGTCTGCGCTCGGCCCAGGAATTCGGGCGGGAATCCGACGCATACCGCAAGTTGAACGTCATCACGCGCAGCGATCGCCCGCCGTCGGCGGCGGCGTACGCGGTGCCGCCGCCGTACGCCGCCGTCGGCACTGCTGCCGTAGCAGATCCGGTGACGGCTGTGGCGGCAACTCCGCGCAGCACGGCCCGCCGGCTGAACGCCGCGCCGGAAGCCTCCTCCCGGAATTCCCCGGATTCCCTCGAAGCCGCAGCGACAACAGGCGGCAGCGGCGCATTCTGACCAGAATCTGAACCGGTCCCAGGGGACACAACACGACCGATGTGACCGACAGGGGAACCCGGACCGGATTCCGTCCACTCAGCGGCGCACTCGTCCACAAGTCACTCCCGACTCCAGGATCCTGACTCTCGGATACCGGCCCAGGGTGACCGATCTTCCCAATCTGCTGCGGTCGCCCTCAGCCGTCTTGGACAACGTCGTGGCTCAGACTCCCGCAACACACGAAGTTCCGGAAGTCCTCCGGAAATGAACTGGCCGTGAAACCCTGGCCCGTGTCTCTCGGACCACGGTTTGCTGCCCACCCACTATCTGCCCGCCGGTCACCGACGACTAACGGTCGGCTGCCGGCCCCTGCCAATCCTCGTGCCGGATCCGAGCGAGGTCGCGAACGCCGCTGACCGTCCCCCATTCGTTCTTCCCCAGCCGCGACAGCGGGCGCAACTTGCTGATCTCCGGGTGCCCGTCAACCAGGACGTCGTCCGAGACCACGGCATGTACGACCCGCCCGAACACCACGGTGCCGTCCCCGATCCGCAGTGTGCTGTGCAGTTCGCACTCGAATGCCACCGGCGAGGCGGCGACCCGCGGCGGCTTCACCCGAAGGCTCGGTTCGGCCTCGATCGCCGCCGCCTCGAACTCGCTCACCCCATGCGGGAAGTCGGTGGCCGTGTCGTTGATCTGCTCAAAGAGCTCCTCCGGCGTGAAGTTGACCACGAATTCGCCGGTGGCCTCGATGTTCCGCAAGGTGTCCTTGCGGCCGACGGAGCTGAACTGCACCACCGGCGGTGTCACGCTGGCGATACTGAAGAAGGAATGCGGCGCCAGATTCGCCGTCCCATCGTGGGAGATGGTCGACACCCAGGCGATCGGCCGCGGCACGACCGTGGCGGTCAACAGCTTGTAGAAGTCATTGCGGGGCATCTCAGCAGGATTGAAATCAACTCGCATGGTGATCAGTATCCACCTGCGGGGCCGCGGATTCTACGAACCATCCGCAGCACCGCCCGACCGCGAGGTTCGGTCGAAAATGCCTGGTATCGGAGCCGTCGAGCACCAGGAACCGACACCGTACCAGCCACCGCCAGCGGCACCGTCTGGGAGGACTTCGAGGTCCCCGTCTCCCGTATGCAGCGTTGGATCTCCTGGCACCGGACGGGCAGTTGGCCGCCCAGATCACGGCAGTGATCGAGAACCGCGTGGCGACGGCCGACGC
Source organism: Streptomyces yunnanensis (assembly GCF_029011865.1). Classification (NCBI taxonomy): domain Bacteria; kingdom Bacillati; phylum Actinomycetota; class Actinomycetes; order Kitasatosporales; family Streptomycetaceae; genus Streptomyces; species Streptomyces yunnanensis. Next base: position 8,889,448 of record NZ_CP095749.1, on the reverse strand, counting down.
GGTCTTCCACCGCACGGGGGTGGACGCCCGGCAGCTGGCCGCACTGCTGGTCGCGCTCATCGACCTGCTGCGCCAGGAGCACCCCGAGGCCACGGCACTGGACGTCCAGGATCTCTGCGACCCGGTCGTCACCGAGGCACTGGCCACCGCGGGCCTCCACGTCACCGAGCGCTGGCACCAGTACCGCCTCCCGCTCTGGGCAACGCAACCCGGACCGAGCGGGCCAACGGAGGGGGCGCCGCAGAGGGCGTGGCCAGGAGGCACCGGCCGGAAGACGACCGAAGCGGCCCCGCGGCCCGGCGGGGGCGGACCGTCCGTATGAGCTCTTCGTGCCCGGCAGTCCGGGGTTCGGCGGCGCCACCGCGTTCTGGGATCCGGACGGGGATGTTGTTGTGGTCGAAGAGCGGGGCCATGGCGGTGAATTGGTTGCCGTAGAGGGTGCGTTCGCCGGAGCCGATGACGAGGTGTCGAATTCCCGGTCGGGCCTGGCGAGGGCGGCAAGTGGGGCGGCGGCTTCGGGGCGGCGCGCCCACGGGATGGTGCGGGTGTGGCCGACGTCGAAGTACTCGGTTGCGATCCGGCCGTAGCCAGCGGTGAGGGCTTGGGCCCGCAGCAGTGGGCAGGCGCGGGAGGGCGGGTCCCGCCGATCACCGATATGTTGGTGAGCTGGGGGATCCTGCCGACGAGCTCTCAGGAGAAGGGATCACCCTGTGACCGATCTGCCGCCTGAACTGCGTGATCTGATCGCCTCCGGCCCCATGGCCCACCTGAGCACCATCAATGCCGACGGGAGCCCGCAGGTCACCGTCATCTGGATCGGTGTGGATGGCGGTGATCTCGTCAGCGGCCACATGTCGCGTCATGTGAAGCTGCGCAACATCGAGCGGGACCCGCGGGTGGTGCTCTCCTTCGACGCCCCACGAAAGCCCGGCGTCTTCTTGAACCCCTACGCCGTGTTGCGGGCGAGGGCCACCGTTCAGCCGAGCGAGGACGCATGGGATCTGCTCAACCGCTTGGCGAAGACCTACATCTCTCCCGACGCCGGGTTCCCGGGGGAGAAGACGCCCGGTTACATCGTGCGCTACTCCGTCGAACGCATCGGCGGCGTCGGCCCGTGGGTGCCGACTGCGCACTGAGTCACGAGATCGCGGTTCCGGTTGCCGTTCAGTACGGCCGGGCGGCCTGTCGGTGGGCCGGGGCGAGGCTGGCTGCCTCGGCCTTGGGGAAGCTGATCGTCTTCGGGTCTCCGTCCGAGGTGTACCGCCTGACCTTCCCGTCGCGGAGCTTGTCCAGCCAGGCCGTCGAGGTGAACTGGGCCTCCGGGCCGGTCGCCGCCTGGGAGCGGATCCGTGGGATGGCTCCCGGGTCGAAGGCGGTCGAGAACGGGGAGGGGGCTGGGTTGGCTCCCACCAGGTAGACGCCCTGGTGCTGGTAGCGCACACCGCCCGCGGCTCCCTCCAGCACCAGTTGCCGGGAGCGGGACATCGAACCGTTGGGAAGTGCCATCGACACCACCGACAAGCCGGGCACGGCCTGGGTGATCGCCCTCTGGTTGTCGGCGATGGCCTGCTGGGCGGTGGCGTCGTCCACCGTCCCCAGCGCGGTGTGCCGCAGGGTGTGGTTGCCGATCTCGAATTCGTGTTTGACGAGCCAGTCCAGCGGCTTTCGGCCGCCTGGCTCACGGAACGGGTCGGCGTTGACGAAGAAGGTCGCCACGGGGCGGAATCCGGGGTGCTTCCGGGCGACGTCCAGCAGGATGCCCACCGCGGTGTCGGACGCGGGCCGGCCGTCCGTGCTCAGACGGAACTGGCTGACGGTCGAGTCGTCGAAGGTCAGCACCACAGGGTGGGTACCGGCGGGAATGTCGATCTTCCCGCTGCTGAACTCCCGCGCGGTGACCGGTACGTATCCCTCCCGTGCCAGCCGTTCCAGCTCGGCGCGGAAGTCCTGCGGTGTGCGGTCGTACACACTCCGGGGCTCGGCCACCAGCTGGTGGTACATCAGCACCGGGACCGCACCGAGCTCGTCGGCCTGCACTGCCGCCGGGTCGGCGACGGCCGTCTGCCCGCCGGCCCTGTGTGCCCTGCCCGGCGGCCCGTTTCGGCCCCGTTCCAGTGCGGATTGGGCTGCCGAGCAGGCGGTGAGCAGCAGGACGGCTGATGCAACGATGACCGCGCCACCGCTTCGGTGGGATGGCCGCATGATGCCTCCGGATGTGAACGAGATACTGCCCGTCACCTCCAAGCCTCGGGCAACAGCGTGACGCGCACCCCGGCACGCTAGGCCGAATGCATGACTACCCGCACGAAACCTCTTGGACGGACGGCGTGGCGGCTATCTCATGACGCAAGAACACCTCTTTCGAGAACGGCAGAGTGGACATGCGTGGACACCGACCCCGAATACGATCCGTCGTCATCACCATCTCCCTGGTGGTCCCGGCCTGCACGGCGCTCGGCGCCTTCGCCATACAGTCCCTGTCTCACCAGCTGCGGGTCGAAGGGCTCGGCAGCGAGGGCGTGTTGGGCCGAGCCGACGTCAGCAATCCGCATCTTGCGATCACGACCAAGGAAGGGGCCGACGACCTGGCCGAGCTGGAGGTGCGACTCGACGGGAAGCCGGTGCACACCCACCGGGCCGACGGCCGCGTCATTCTCGACGCCCCCGTGCTCGCCGAGGGCAGGCACGAACTGACGGCCACCTCCCACAGTGGCCTGCCCTTCCTGCACGACATATCCCGGACGTTCACGGTGGACACCACCGCCCCGAAACTGCGGCTGTCCCCCGTCCGAGCCACCCGGCCCGGCGCACCGGTGACGGTACGCGGCCGGGTCGAGGACGCCGGGCGGGTGAAGGTCTCCATAGCCGGTGCGCCGGTGCCCGTCCGCGACGACGGCACCTTCTCCCGGCGGCTCGAACGACCCCCCGCCCGTATCGACGTGGCGGCCATGGACGCGGGCGGCAACGTCACCCGCGGGCACGTGGACGCGGTCGCGCCCTATCCCCTCACCCGGGCCGCGCACCTGACCGCCATCGGATGGGCCTCGCCGGAGGTCCGTGAGCCGGTTCTCCAGCTCATCAAAGACAAGAAGGTCAACGCCGTCGAGCTCGACATCAAGGACGAAGACGGCGAGGTCGGCTACGACTCCACGGTGCCACTGGCCCGCGAGATCGGTGCCGTGAAGAACCGCTACGACGCGCACAAGGTGCTCGACACCCTGCACGGCATGGGAGCCCGCGTCGTCGGCCGCATCGTCGCCTTCCGCGATCCCCTCCTGGCCCAGGCATCCCACCGCCAGGGCAAGGACCACCGCCTGGTCCAGGCCCCCGACGGCAGCCCGTACGACGGCGGCCACTACGGCACGCTCTCCTTCACCAACTTCGCCGATCCCGAGGTCCGCCAGTACAACATCGCTCTGGCCACCGAAGCAGCCAAGCTGGGCTTCGACGACATCCTGTACGACTACGTGCGCCGCCCCGACGGGAAGCTCTCCACGCTGCGCTTCCCCGGCCTGGGCAACCAGACCCCCGAAAAGTCCATCGCCGAGTTCGTCGCCGACACCCGCCGCAGCATCCGCCCCGAAGGCACGTACCTCGGGGTCTCGGTCTTCGGTATCGCGGCCACCCGGCCCACCGAAATCGCCCAGGACATCCCCGCCATGGCCCAACACGCCGACTACATCGCCCCCATGGTCTACCCCTCGCACTGGGCTGCCGGTGAGTACGGGGTCGCCAGCCCGAACGCCAGCCCCTACGAGATCGTCAACCGGTCGCTGGCCGACTTCGCCAAACAGGTCAAGGGCACCGGAGCCACGGTCGTCCCCTGGCTCCAGGACTTCTCCCTCGGTGTCCACTACGGCCCCCAGGAAGTCGCCGACCAGATCAGAGCGGCGGCCGGGGACGGCATGAACTCCTTCCTGCTCTGGAACGCCGGAGCCGCCTATCAAGGGGCGGCGCTCGCCACCCTGCGGTGACAAGAGCCGGGATCCCAGCAGGTCGTGCCTGGGCGAAACGGAGCTGACCGGTGGGAGGCAGTCCCTCGCCAGCCACTTCGCAACGCTGCGAAGACCTCGCCGAATCCACCCTGCTGGGCCTCCGCAGCGAAGGGGCGCCGCAGTCCCTCCCGTCCTGCCTGTGCGGTTTCCGGCGGGACCGGAGTAGGGCTTGGTCAGGTTGGCGTGAGTGCTGGTATGTCGCGATTCAGCCACTCCGGCTCGCGGCCGCACCTGTCCAGGACGCATGTCACGGCCGTGCGTGGCGCTGGATGAGGTCCAGGAGGCGGAGCACGGCGGCGTCCGCGTCGGGGCGGTGGACGGCGGCGATGGTCGTCTCCAAGTGCGGCGACGATCCGCGCAGCGGTACGAAGGCGATTCCGGGGATGGGGAAGTCGCGCAGGTCCTCCGGCAGGAGGCTGACGCACAGCCCCGCGGCGACGTAGCCGAGCAGGCCGGTGAGGTCGTCGGCCCCGGCACGGCAGCGAGGGGTGAACCCGGCGTCGCGACAGGCGAGTTGGGCCTGCTGGGCGAGGCTGGGGAGGGCATCCCCGCTGGGCAGGACGAAGTCCTCGTCGCGGAGGTCTGTCAGGGCGATCGCGTCGGCTCCGGCCAGCCGGTGCTCGTGCGGCAGGGCCGCGACGATGCGCTCGACGGCGAAGTCGCGGACGGCCAGGTCGTCCGAGAGGGGCGAGGGGTCGCGGACGAACGCCAGGTCCAGGGTGCCGGCGCGGAGCATCTCGGCGAGGGTGGCGGTGGAGTCCTGGTGCAAGTGGACGCGCAGTCCGGGGAGTTCCTCGGCCGTCGCGCGGAGCAGCCAGGGCAGGTGACGGTGGCTCAGGATGCTCACGTACCCCACCCGCACGTCCCCCTCCAGGCCGTGCGCGACGCGCCGGACCCGCTCGATCGCCGCGGACTGGGAGTCCAGCAGCCGCCGCGCCTCCGTGGCGAAGGCCGTGCCCGCGGGTGTGAGGCGTACGCCGCGCGGGCTGCTCGGGCCCCGCTCCAGGAGGGTCACGCCCAGGCCGCGCTCCAACCGCTGGATGGCCTGGCTGAGCGGGGGCTGGCTCATCGAGAGGCTTTCCGCGGCCCGGCCGAAGTGCTTCTCCTCGGCCACGGCCAGGAACTGCTCCAGCAGGCGTTTCGACAGGTCCATATGGCAGACCATATCAAAAGCAAGGGAAAGCGTATTGGACAGATATGGGGCCGGTGGCGTGGAGTGATGTCAGGCGCTGAGCGGAGGATCCGCTCAGCGCCGGCACACGGCACAGGCGTCTCCAAGGAGGCCACTCATGCACACGCACGACGTCGCCCGGCTGTTCACCACCCCGCTGGACGCACCCGCTTTCGCCCCCACCCGGTACCGGTTCACCGACCGCGAGTACCTCAACATCACCTACCGCACCGACCCCGAGGCCCTGCGACGCGTCGTCCCCGAGCCCCTTTCCGTTCCCGAACCGCTGGTGCGGTTCGAGATCATGCGGATGCCCGACGTGACGGGTCTTGGTGACTACACGGAGGCAGGGCAGGTCGTCCCCGTCGCGTACGGGGGCGAGCCCGGCGAGTACAACCTGGCGATGTACCTCGACAGCGTGCCGGCGATCTCCAGCGGGCGGGAGCTGAGCGCGTACCCGAAGAAGGCGGGCAAGCCCCGGCTCTTCGTCGACTCCGACACCCTGGTCGGCACCCTGGACTACGGCTCGCTGCGGGTGGCCACCGCCACCATGGGCTACAAGCACCACCCGATGGACCCGGACGAGGCCCGCGCGGAGATCTGCGTTCCCACGTACATGGTGAAGGTGGTGCCCGGTTACGACGGGCGGCCGCGCATCTGCGAGCTGGTCCGCACGCAGATCACCGACCTCACGGTCAAGAGCGCCTTCCGCGGCCCGGCCCGCCTGGAGCTCTTCGCGCACGCGCTGGCGCCGCTCGCCGACCTGCCGGTGCTGGAGGTGGTCTCCGCGAGCCACATCCGCACCGACCTCACCCTCAGCCCGGCCGAGGTCGTCCACGACTACCTCAGCCACTGAAGGCGCCCCGAGCAGTCCTTTCGAGAAGTACAGAAAGCGGTGTACGCACCATGAACGCACCCACCACGGACACCCCCGCCGCGTACCGCCGCGCCACGGTCATCGGCGGCGGCGTGATCGGGATCTCGTGGGCGGCTCTCTTCCTCGCCCACGGCCTTGAGGTCACCGTCAACGACCCACGCCCCGACGCGGAGCAGCAGGTCCTGGCGGGCCTCGCGGAGATCACCCCGACCCTGTCCGAACTCGGGCTCCCCACCGAGGACTTCACCTCTCGCCTCCGCTTCGAGGCCGACCTGGCCGCCGCGGTCGCGGACGCCGACGTCGTGCAGGAGAACGGCCCCGAGCGGCTGGAGGTGAAGCAGAGGATCTGGAGGGCCGTCGAGCACGCCGCCCCCGCCCATGCGCTGCTGGCCACCTCCACCTCCGGCATCCCCGCCACCGCGATAGCCGAGGCGATGGAGCAGCCGGAGCGGCTGGTCGTCGGCCACCCGTTCAACCCACCGCACCTCGTGCCGCTGGTGGAGATCGTGCCCGGCGCGAAGACCTCCGCGCGGACCCTGCTGCAGGCCCGCGGCTTCTACGCCTCGCTCGGTAAGAAGCCGCAGGTCCTGCGCAAGGAGATCCCCGGCTTCGTCGCCAACCGCCTGCAGTCCGCGCTCTTCCGCGAGTGCGTGCACCTGGTGGCCGAGGGCGTGGTGACCGAGGCCGAGCTGGACGAGATCGTCACCGACTCCATCGGCCTGCGCTGGGCGGTCGCGGGCCCCTTCCGCACCTTCCACCTCGGCGGCGGACCCGGCGGCCTGCCGCACTTCATCCAGCACCTGGGCAGCGCCATGGAGGCGACCTGGCCGGGTCTCGGTAACCCCACCTTCGACGAACCCACCGTTGCCGTGCTGACCGAGCAGGCGCAGGAGGCGTTCGGGGACGAGACGGTCGGCGAGCTCGCCGCAGGCCGCGACCGCGCGCAGATCGCCCTGATGCGGGCGCTCGGCAAGACCCCGGACACCGCGCCGGACATCGCCGCCGTCCGCACCTGACGCCACACGCCACACGCCTGGCACCTCCCAACCGAACGCCTCACACCGAGGAAGACGAACCACCATGTCGCTCACCGACAAGATCACCAAGGCGATCGCCAACCCCGCGACCGATGACGCCTTCGACGTCCACGCCGAGACTAAGGAGGTGCTGGCCGGCATCGGGCTGAAGCCGCAGGACACCGGCGGCACGATCACCTTCCAAGGCGCGGACCCGGTCGTGCCCAGCACGCTGCGCCTCGGTGCCGCCTCAGGCATCGCCCTCGTCGCCAAGTCCGCCGCCCTCGCGGCGCTGTGGCAGGACCGGACCGGCCGGGGCCAGGACATCCACATGGACCTGCGGGTCGGCCCGCACCGGCTGTGCCCGTTCTACGAGCAGAAGTGGGAGCTGCTCAACGGCTATCCCGGCGGCGCGCCGTCCATCCCCAACATGGCCTACGCCAACGCCTTTTACCGGACCGCCGACGGCCGGTGGATGATGCCGTTCAACATCTACCCGAACATCAAGAACGCCGCCCAGAAGCTGCTGGGCGCACCGGAGGTGCCCGAAGCGGTCGCCGCTGCCATCGCCAAGTGGAACGCCCGCGAGCTGGAGGCGGCCGGGGCCGAGGCCGGGGCCGTGATGCCCATGGTCCGTACGCCCAGCGAGATCCTGGCCGAGCGGCAGTACACCGACGTCCTCGCCGGCATGCCGCTGGTGGAGATCACCCGCGTCGGCGACAGCGCCCCCGAGCCGTTGCCCGAGGGCGCCACGGCCCCGCTCGACGGGGTGCGCACGCTGGGCATGGGCCACATCATCGCGGGCGCGGGTGCAGGCCGCGCCCTGGCCCTGCACGGGGCCGACGTGCTCAACCTGTGGCGCCCGCACGAGCTGGAGCACGACGTCACGTACCTCTCTGCGAACGTCGGCGTGCGTTCGGCCACCGTGAGCCCGTACACCCCCGAAGGTCTGGCCCGCGTCCACGCGCTCCAGGCGGGCGCCGACGTCTTCTTCGCCAACCGCCGCCCCGGCTATCTGGAGTCCATCGGCCTGTCCGAGGAGGAGGCGATCGCCCGGCGGCCGGGTCTCGTCCACGCGACCGTCTCGCTCAACGGGCGCAGTGGCCCGTGGGCCGACTACCTCGGCTTCGACCAGACCGCGGGCGCGCTGACCGGCCTGCTGCACCTGGAGGGCGACGGCGACAAGCCCGCCCTGCCGCCGATCACCGTGGTCAACGACTACCTGGTCTCGTGGTTCCTGGCCGCCGGCATCGTGGAGGCCCTGCGCCGCCGCGCCGTCGACGGCGGCAGCTACCGGGTCCACGTCTCCCTGTCCCGCGTCGCCCTGTGGATCCTCGGCATGGGCATCTTCGACAAGGGCTACGCCACCGAGATCGCCGGCGCCGGCGGGGACCACGCCTACCCCGACCCGGAGATCTTCACCGCCCAGACCCCGCTCGGCCACTACCAGGGCATCACCGACCAGGTGCGGATGTCCGACACCCCGGGCGCGTACCGTCACGTGCTCCTGCCGCGCGGCGCCTGCCGCCCTGAATGGCTGCCCCGGAGCTGAGACACCGCCTTGCAGGGGCCTCCGTCCGTCCGTTTGTCCGTCCGTCCACTCGGCCTCGGGCGGGCGGACGGGCGAACGGACGAACGGACGGACGGGCAGACGGGCAGACGGGCAGACGGACAGACACGGTGACGAGGAGCGGGGCCGCGTCGTATCCGCGCGGAAGCCAAAACCGCCTCGCCACGGCGGCGCTTTGCCCCACCTGGCTGTCGCCTCACCTGTCGGTGATCGCGGAGAGCCATGCGGTGTCCTCTGGGCCCGGCGTTTCGGGGCCGGGCGCTGGCAGCCAGCGGACCTCGCCCGAGCGCAGGGCGACCGTGGCCCGTGGTCTCATCGGCCCGTCACCCCTGCGTGAGAGCAGGACGAGTTCCCAGACCGTCGCCGTCATGGCGTCGAGCCGGGTGGCGCAGTCGGCGGTGACTCGCCGCGGATCCCTGGTCCGCCCCAGGGACAGATGTGGGGTGAAGTCCTTGCCGGGCGCACGACAGCGGGGGAACCGCTGCTGCAGTACACGGTGCAGATGTGCCCACGGCGCCTTGCCGGTGGCCGTAGGGTCGAGCCACACGGTGACGTACGCCCTCTGTCGGAAGGTGCGCACCCCGTTCAGCCGGGCGGTGAAGACCGGTGCCTCGGCCGTCGCCGCGGCGAGCAACGGGGCCGCCCGCTCGAAGTCGGACTCCGGCACGAAGCCGAAGAGCACATTGACATGCGGCGGCCAGCGGTGGATCTGGGGATCGTATTCCCGGCGGATGTCCTGGATCGGCGGCCACAGCTCCGCAGGCGGGATCCAGGCCACCGCCGTGCGGGCCGTCGGGAGCACATCGAGGGCGCCGACAGGCTCGCCCCTGGCAACACTCACGTGCGCTTGCGGGGCCCGCACCCGGCCGGCCCCCCACGCGTCGACGCGGTCCACACCTGTGGTCCGGTCCCAGACCACCTCGCCGTCCGCCTCGATGAACACCACCCGGTGCCACGGGATGTCGCCCCCGGGAACGAAGAGAGGCAGCGGGATGCGTTTGACGGCATCCCTGCGCTGGCTGATCCCCAGCACGAACCGGGCCGGGTCGAACCGTGGGTCCCAGCAGACCCGGTGATAGATCTCGTCGCTGGTTCGCATCACGCCCCCACTCCCGCCTTCACCCCATTCTCTTCCCCGGGAGCCGCCACCCCTGCCCCTGACAGCTACTTCGCTCCGTACCGCGACACGTCTGGTGCGGTGCGTGATGACGCCGGCGTACGTCGAGGCGAGTTCTTGATCGACGGATGAGGGAGCCAGCGCCAACGCCCTCGTCGAGTCGGCCGCCACCGGGGTACCCGAGCGGGTCACCGATCGGCCACGCACCCAGCGGCTCACCCAGCCCGTGCAGACGACAATCGCACCGTAACCACCCACCGCGACCAGGCCGGGCGCGCCCCACACGCCACGCGGGATGCGCCAGGCACCGTCTCTCCAGCAGTGACAGGCAGCCGAGACTCCAGACAGCTCGGCTCCCGTAAGCGCAGCTGCGCGTCGCCATGGTCTTGCCGACAGCGCGCAGCTGCGCTCCCGAGAGGTCCCATGCCTTGCGGTCGTTGCGGTTACTGGGCACCGACGGCGACCAGCCGGGTGTCGGCATCGACGACAACCTGGCGACTGGTCGAATTCCGTAGCGCTTCGACTACTTGGCCATCGTGTGGTCGCAGGTGAGCACCAAGGTCCGGCCCACGATCAGCACCGCCTCCTTGCAAGACCGCTTGCGCGGCTCAAGCGCGAGCAACGGCCCGACGTGATCGATGATCTCCGGTCGACTGCGGACTTCGAGGTCTCAAGCAATGGGACGAGCTGACGCAGCGCCAGATTCCTCCACCAGTACGCGGCGAACAACGGGACCCGGTCCGGCTCCACGGCCAACCCTTGCGGACCGCGTCCGCCCCTTCGCGCCGCAACGCGGCCATCTGGCGCGGGCCACGGAGTTGGGACGGGAGTCGCCGCCCATGACGCAAGACCGATCACAGATCGGCCCACTAGGGTCGGAGGCATGACGACATCCCTTGCCAGCAGTGCCTTCGACTCGCTCCGTCTCGACGCCGTGCCCGACCAAGAGGCGCTGCGCCGGGCCTACGCAGCCCCCAGCGACGCGGCCGTGCGGAAGCAGATGACCGAACTCACCGAGCAGACGCGGCAGTTGATTGGATGCTCATCGTTGGTCCTGGTCGCCAGCGCGGACGCCGAGGGCAACTGTGACGTCTCTCCACGCGGCGGCCCCGCCGGGTTCGTCTCCGTCCTGGACTCACGGACGGTGGCGATACCGGACGCGACCGGCAACAAGCGTCTGGACACCCTGCAGAACGTCGTCGCCACCGGACGGGCCGGGCTGCTGTTCGTCATCCCCGGACGCACCACGACGCTCAGGGTGAACGGCCGGGCCTGCGTCTCCACCCGCCCGGAGCTGCTGTCGCAGCTGACCGCCGTGGGCAAGCCGCCGGCCAGTGCGCTGGTGCTGGGGATCGAGGAGGTCTACCCGCACTGCCCCAAGTCGCTGCTGCGCAGCGCGGCCTGGAAGCCGGAGCAGTGGCTGCCGGCGGACGCCCAGCCGGCCTCGGCCGAGGTGACGCTGGCCCAACTGCGGATGCCGGAGCTGACGATCGCCGACATCGAGCAGGCGGAGGCGGACTCGCTCAAGTACCGGTACGAGTAACGGGCCGGCCTGCGGTTACTGACCCACCAGCCAGCCCAGTCCTTCAGGTCGGCACGCCCCAAGGCCAATCGCGGGGCAGCCCGCAAGATGGTTGGTTTGCCTGGTGGGCACCTCCTTCATGGCTGTCACCTTCGCCCGCAGGACGCCCGCAGGACACCCCTCGGTGGGAAGGCCGTGGGGCAGATGCCAGCCACAACCTTCCCGCCCTTGGCCGCCGGGGGCGGCGGTCGCCTACGCCCCGCCGCCCGCGGCACCCACGCCACGACATCCGGCACGAAGCCCAGCCACGGCAGCGTACGCACCGCCACCGCCACCGCCGACCAACCGGCCTCCCGCCCCGGCCCGGATCGATGCCTCACCACCCGCCGTACACGCACTCGTCAGCGCTCGTCCTCGGCTGAGCGAGAACCGTTGAGTTCCTCTTCGATGGGGGTGCGTTTCTCATGACGGGTGGCGAATCTGCGAGACGGTGCCACTGCGGCGGCGATTGCGAGGACGCCACAGCCACGTCTCTCATAGCAAGTGGCAACGGCCCACGACCACTTGCGTCCATTGAAGGCGCGTGTCGACGGCGTTGCATTGTGTGCCACTCCTGGCGAAGGGCCGCCTGAGCCCAGGGCCCCGCCCACTCGACAGCGCACCCCGCACCCCGCACCCCGCACCCCGCACCCCGCACCCAATGAGTCCACCATACGAAAGGGGCTTTCCATTCTTGGAGTTGATCGCTAGCGTCCTCCGCTGACGACGCGGGCGCCTCCGCACGCGTCCGGACCGAGCGACGAGGGGAACCACCCGTGCCGGCACCAATCGACCTGCGCAGCGACACCTTAAGCACCATCACTCCGCAGATGCGCCGCTTCATGGCGGACGCCGAGGTGGGCGACGACCTCTACGGCGGAGACCCCACTACCCAGCGCCTGGAGCGCCGTTGCGCCGAACTCCTCGGCAAAGAGGCAGCGCTCTTCACCGCGAGCGGCACCCTGAGCAACCAACTGGCCATCCGGGTGCACACGGACCGCGGCAGCGAAATCATCACCGACGCGAAGTACCACATCAACTTCTTCGAGAGCGCCGCCACCGCCGATCTGTCCGGCGTGGTGCTCAACCCCGTGGACAGCCCGGACGGCATCCTCACGCCCCGTCTCCTGGACGCCGCCGTGGACCGCAAGCGACGTGCCCGGCTCACCTCGGCCCCGTCCCTGGTGTGGGTCGAGAACACCGTCAACTACTACGGCGGCAGGGCGATTTCGGTTTCGGACCTGGCCGATCTGCGCGCAGCCTCGCTCGCCAAGGGCCTGCCGACACACATGGACGGTGCCCGACTGCCCAACGCGAGCGTCGCCACCGGCGCCTCGCTCGCCGAGTACGCCGCCACCGTGGACACCGTCGCGGTCTCCTTCGCCAAGGCCCTCGGCGCACCCTTCGGCAGCGTCCTCGCCGGCCCGGCCGAACTGATCGAGCGGGCCGGCGTCTACCGCCTGTGGTACGGCGGCGGCCTGCACCAGTCCGGCTTCATGGCGGCCGCCGCGCTGTACGCCCTGGAACACAACGTCGACCGGCTCGCCGAGGATCACGCCCATGCCCGGCTGCTGCGCGAACTCCTCGTCGAAAGCCCGGCGTTCAGCGCTCCCGAGCCCGAGACCAACATGGTCATCGCGGATGTCTCCGGCACCGGCCTCAACTCGGCCGAGTTCGTCTCAGCTGCTACCGAAGCCGGCGTGAAGGTCGCCCGCTGGACCGACACACAGGTCCGGATCGTCGCGCGCCTCGGCGTGGACGAAGCCGTCGTACGCGACGCCGTGCGGCGCCTGCACCAGGTGGCCGACCGGCAGCCCTCCCCGGCCATGAAGCCATGACGTACACCGACCTGTGGGCGCCGCTCGACTGGCCGGGATTCGGTGGTGTCACCCTCGTCGCCCTGCTGTTCCTGTGCGTGACGGCCCTTCTCGCCGGCGCGGTCGACGCCATCGTGGGTGGCGGCGGTCTGCTGCAGCTGCCGGCGATGCTCCTCGTCAACCCCGGTGGGGCGGTGGTCCATTCGCTGGCCACCAGCAAGATGGTCGGCCTGGTGGGCACCTCCGCCGCAGCCGTCACCTTCGCCCGCAAGACGCCCCTCGACTGGAAGGCCGTGGGGCAGATGGCAGCCACGACCTTCCCGGCCTCGGTCGGCGGAGCGGCGGTCGCCTCCGCCCTGCCCAAGTCGGTCCTGAACACCGTGGTGCTGTGTGCCCTGGTGATCGTGGGCCTGTACACCTGGCGCAAACCCGAGTTCGGCGTGGACGAGGACCGCCGCTTTGGACGCCGCGGCGAACTGATCGCCATGACGGTGGGCGGCGCGGCCATCGGCTTCTGGGACGGCCTCGGCCCGCCAGGCACCGGCTCCTTCCTGGTGTTCCTCCTCGTCGGAGTCATCGGCTACGCCTTCCTGCGCGCCTCCGCCGTGGCCAAGGTCGTCAACATCGCCGCCAACCTCGGGGCACTGGTCTTCTTCATCCCCGCCGGCAAGGTGCTGTGGGGCCTCGGTGGAGCCATGGCCGTGTGCAACCTCGTGGGCGGCGTCCTCGGCGCCTCCCTGGCCATGAAGCGCGGCTCCACCTTCGTACGCAAAGTCTTCCTGGTGGTCGTCTCGGGTCTGGTGATCAGCGTGACCTGGAAGCTGTCGCTGGCGTAGGCCGCGGTGCAGAGGAGCCCCCTCTGCACCGCCATCGCCTCCCCAACCGTCGGCGCGGCCCAGGCACCTTCGCCCAGGCCGCCGAACAGGCACCCGACCGCGCCCAGGGCCGATAGGTTGCAAACGGTGCGGCAGAGACCGCGCCGATCCCGCAAGCCTCCGACACGACGAGGTGGCGGTCCGCTCCATACGTAGGCCCTGGGTGATCCGCGCCGTGTCGCCCGGGCTCCGGGACCAGGCAGTCCCCTCGGCAATCACGCTCTCGGCAATCGCCCCCTCGGCAGCGCCGGCCGCTGTCACCCGGCCCGGCCCGTCAAGGACCGAACAGCCTTCGCCGTGGCCGCCCGGCGAGAAAACGAGGGGAACGCCGACAACTATCTCGACATCAAGATAGATTGGTGAGGGAAGAGACGGAGGGGATGTCATGGGGATGGACTTTCACAGCACGGCCAACCGGCTCACCTACACCCGACGCTCGGCCGGGGATGACTGGGCACGGGTGATGCGGGGCTTGGTATCTCCGGACAACGCACGGGTGGCGGATGTCGGCTGCGGGGGCGGGGTGTACTGCACGGCCTGGCTGGAGCTGGGCGCGGCCGAGGTGACGGGGGTCGACTTCTCCGCCGTCATGCTCTCGGCCGCGCGGGAACACTGCGGACGGCGGCCAGGGCTCTCCTTCCGGCAGGGCGAGGCATACGCCACGGGGCTGCCGGACAGCAGTGCCGACATCGTCTTCCAGCGAGCACTGATCCACCACCTCGACGACCTGGGCGCGTGCTTCCGGGAGGCACGGCGGGTGCTGGCACCCGGGGGCCGGCTCGTCGTACAGGATCGGACGGTCGACGACGTACTGCAGCCCGGCTCGGCGGAGCATGTGCGGGGGTACTTCTTCGAGAAGTTCCCCTTCCTCGTGGATGTCGAGCGGAGGCGGCGACCGTCGGGCGCAGAGGTCGAGGCGGCGATGCGGGCGGCCGGGTTCGGGGACGTACGCAGTGTGCCACTGGCGGAGCTTCGACGGGAGTACGCGGGGGCGGACGAGGTACGGAACGACGTGCTGGCGCGTACCGGCCGGTCGATTTTGCACGAACTCAGCGACGATCAACTCATCGAGTTGGCAGACTACTTGACGAATCGCCTGCGAAGCGCGGCAGGCATCAGGGAGGTGGATTACTGGACTGTGTGGGTGGCTTCCGGGTGACCCACTGAGAGGGGGGACCACCGCCGGCAGGCGAAGGTGCAGCGGCCTACCTTGCCCTTCTGTACCGCGCCCTGGCCCGGCACCCACCTCACACCGTGACGTCGGCGCAGCCGGGCAGGCTCAGGCGAACGGCGGCGCCTCGGCCGTGGCGTTCAGTGCCGTCACCACGGTCTGCTCCTCGAAGTCGAAGTGGGACTCCAGGCGGGTGGCCAGCTCTTCGAGCTCGGTGCGCAGTCGTACGGGGTCGGATTCGCCGGGCACGAATCCCCCGACGAGCGCCTGGATGGAGTCCTGGAGCTGGGCCACCACCTGGTGTTGCTCGCTGAGCTGGGCGAGCGCCGGGGCGAGCGCGGGGAACTGCGCGGCCAGCGAGGGAAAGACGGCCATGTCCTCGCCGGTGTGGTGTCGGCGCAGCGCTCCGCAGAAGCTGAGGCAGTGGGTGCGCATCTGCTGTGCGAGGTCCGGCGGGGTCGTCTCGATGGTCTCCGCGGTGCCGTCGATCAGCCGGTCCGCCTGGTCGCGGAGCGTCCTGAGCTCGCCGCGCAGCCAGTCGTGCACCTCGACGATCCAGTCCCCCATGCCCTTCACCCGCTCGTCACCAGGCTTGGGCTCGATCCGGTGCAGCACGACGACCGGGATCTCACGGGTGGTCTTGGCCTGGTAGTCGCCGTACCCGGGCGCCTCGGCCACCACCCGCTCGAAGAGCCGGTTGCGCTCGGCTCCCCGCGGTATGGCGGCGATGGCCCGGTAGGTCTCCTCGCCGGTCTCGACCGTCACGATGGGGTTCTTGCGAACGTTGTAATACCAGCCGGGATGCCGGTCCGATCCGTTCGCTGACGCGATGACAACGCCCTTGCCGTCGATGACGAGGTAGCCGAGGGGCGTCTCACGGGGCAGTCCGCTCCTGGCGCCGATCGTCGTCAGCACGGTCAGCGACCAGCCCTCGAACATTCCGGTCATCTTGCCGTTGTTCTCACGGAACTCGGCGATGATCCTCCGCTGGAAATCGTTGACGTCGAAGCCGGACCAGCTGGTCTCGGTCTGTTCCTTGCTCATGCACTTCCTTTCGGGTTTCATCCGGAAAGGAGGGCGGCTGCACAGGAAAACAACACAGAAAAACCCGCATGCCTACGCAATGGAATGGGCGCAGCGAACCCCCGCTTCAGGGGTTGACGAAACTGCGAGAGACGGACGTGCCGGTCCCTGTGTTGGCTGAGTAGCCACTACCTCCATACGTAGGCCCATACGGGGCTCACCGAGACTGTAACGCCGATCATCAGAGGGAGGCAAGACCAGCCGCCAGGCACCAGTCCCGGCCGGGCGATTCTCAAGTCGCCTTCCAGCGTGCGCCTTTGCGAAGACACCACCCATACGCCACTTCAGCGCCTTGAGGATGCAACCTTCTCGCAGTGCGAGTCGTCATGCATACACAAGGCGCAGGTGTGCGCATATGCGCATGCCTGCATGCGTACTCATGCACACCATGCGCCATGCACGGCCTGAACGTGACGAACGTCAACCTGTGCCGTCCGGGCGGCACTTGAGATCCGAGAGGTCTGCTGGATGAAGATACGCCGCGCCCTGACGGCCGCCGCGGCGGCTGCCGTGTTAGCGCCCGCCACCGTACTGGCCGCGCCCGCCACCGCGTTCGCAACGGAGCCGGTGGCCGAGGCCGGTCCCCGCACGCCCTGCGCATTCGAGTCCGACCAGTTGCAGGTGGCCGTCCACGGGCTGCCGTCCCAGTTGACTGCGGGTGGCGCCTGGACCCCGTTCTCCATGAGTCTCGCCAACACCACCGGCAAGCCCCTCGCGGAGGTCCAGCCCTTCCTGCTCGTATCCTCCGCCGAAGACGTCGACCGGCCGTACTGGGAGCTGGAGACCGAGTACCGCGACGCCAAGACGGGTGAGCCGGGTGGTCCGAGCTAGTCGGGTGGCACGGCCGAGCCCAGTCTCCAAGAACCTGACAACCCAAGGATCCACGCCTCAGAAGTCAATGACACCGGAAACAAAGGCTCCAAGGGTCCGAAGAACCGGGAAAGAGATCCTCATGAATCTGCGCCGCGCCCTGTCGGTCTCGGCCGCGACGGCCGCCCTGCTCCCCACGGCGGTGGCCGCCGCGCCCGCCTCCCAGGCGGCCCCTGCCGCGGAGATCCCGACGTGCTACGACCTCGACACCGCCTACGGGCAGTACCACAACAACACCTTCGTGGGCCGCACGTTCGGCATACCCAAGTCGATCACCCTCGGCACTGACTGGACGACCTACACCGCCACGCTCACCAACGCCTCGGCGAAGGAGCTGAAGTCGTTCGAACTCAGCGCCAAGCTGGGCAGTTACGTCTACAACGAGGGCGAGCGCGACCTGAGCCCGTACGGCGATCTGCAGTACTGGGACACCTCGCAGCGCGCCTGGAAGACGCTGCGCCAGGCAGGTGGAAACGCCGGCGGCACCATCCCCGGCCCGAAGACGCTGAAGCCCCGCGAGTCCGTCCACGTGCAGCTGCGGTTCAGGGTGAGTGAGGACCTGCCCCTAGACCAGACGTACGACGCGTTCACCGGCCTCACCGGCACCTTCGTCGACCGCTACCGCAACACGGACTGCACGGCTCACGGCGACGCCGACGGCGGTTTCCACCCCCGCAAGGGCTGAAACCTGCGGGGAGGGCTGCCGCCGTCGGGCCGCGACGGCGGCAGCCCCTACGGCCCATGGTGTTCCGTCAGGTCACGCCACGGGATACCGGTACGGATCTCGTACGGGAACCTGCGTCAGCTCGGTCGGCGGTGGAGCAGGGCGGCCCGTAGCTCGTTCTCGGTGATCTCCCCAGCGGGGCGATGGAGCGTCCAGCGGTGGGCCTCGCCGTCCATGGGCAGCACCTCGACGACGGTTTCCAGCGGTGGGTGGCCGACTTCGCCGCGGATGAGTTGGCGGATGATGACGGCGGTGTCGTCATCCAGGCCGAGCAGGGCGCGTACGGCATCCCTCAGCTTGCGGAGGTGCGAGCTCGGCCAGGCGATTCCTGGGCGCGGTTCGAGGTACATGGGGTACTCCTCGGTTCCGGGATGAAGGGCAGGCCGCTGGTGGCTCGGGCTGCAGACCGTGCTCGGTGAATCCGAACACGCCTACGGTGCGCGAAGCGGTGAAGCCGCCGAGGGCGACATCTGCCGCGGCGGCCCGCAGCAGCAGGGGTGGTGTCCCGACCAGCAGGGCGAGGGCGAGGAGTCTTCGGGCGTTCATGCCAGCCTCTGATCCTTGATGGCCAGTTCACGGTCGCCTTGGCGGTAGCCGACACTGCGGATGCCGAGTGCGTCTTTAAGCTGCCTGGCAGGGACGACCTGCGGGGTGGGGGCAGGGGCGCGGCCCGGCTTGGGCAGGGGGTACGCGGTGGTGGTGGCGGAGTGGAAGGTGATGTTGCCGTCTGTCTTGGTGAACAGCTGATGGACGTGTCCGTTGAGACAGGTGACGGAGGAGAAGCGGCGCAGCAGGGCGATGACCTTGAGGGCGTCGTCGGTGCTCCAGCCCCACTGCGGGTACATGGCGAACAGCGGGATGTGGCTGAAGACCACGATGGGGGTGTCCGACGACAGTCCGGCGATGTCCTTGCGGACGAAGTCGATCTGTTCGTTGCCGAGGTGGCCGAGCTTCTCCAGGCTCAGGGTGTTGACCAGGGCGATGAAGTGCACGCCGTGGGTGTCGAAGCTGTACCAGCCGTCGCCCAGCGTGCCCATGCCGAAGGTCCGCCGGTAGGCGCGGCCTGCATCGCCGATGGAGTCGTGCTCGCCCGGCACGGTGAAGACGCGGTCTGTCTTCATTCCGGCCATCAGCTGCTTGACCTGGTCGAACTGTCCGGCCGTGGACAGGTGGGTCAGGTCGCCGCTGTGCATGACGAAGTCCGGTCTGAATCCGAGCGAGTTGACCTTGTTGATCGCTTCGCCGAATGAGCCGGCGACGTCCAGGTTCGCCGGGCCATGGAATCCGATATGGCTGTCGGAGACCTGTACGAACCGCAGCTCGCCGCTTCCGGCTGCCGCGGCCCCGGCGGCGGCCCCGAGGTTGCTGTCCCGGGAGTCCGCGATGTGGCTGATCACCTCGCCGCTGGCCACGGTCAGCACCACCGCGCCGCCGAACCACCCTGCGTGCCGCAGGAGTTGACGCCGATTCATACCGTGTTCGGTTTCCGGCCGCCGACCGGCGTCTCCTGCCGGTGCCCCGTCGTCACTGTCGTAGTAGTCGCTCATCACGCCACCTCCACGGTGCCGGTCATGAATGGATGGATGGTGCAGAGGTAGGTATAGGTGCCGGGTTTGGTGAACGTGTAGCTGTAGGTGGCGTGGGTGGCCAGGGCGGCCGAATGCAACGGGCCGCCCGATCCGGCGCTGGTGACGGTGTGAGCGTCGGTGTCCTGATTGGTCCAGGTCACCGTCGTGCCCGCCTTGACCTTCAGCGTGGCCGGGGAGAATGCGAAGTTCTTGATCGCCACGGCGTTCCCGGTCACCGGTACGGCCGGCGCGCCCGCGCTTGAGGGACTCGTGGGCATGCTCATGCCGGGCATCGGCGAGGTGCTGGAAGCGGAGCCCGCCGTGTTCCCCGCCCCCGTGGCTCCGGGCATGCCTGGCGTCTGGCGCTGCCCCGGACCGGGTGTGATGGCGCCGGCTCCGGTGGACGAAGAATGCGACGGCTGGCCACATGAACTGAGAAGCCCCAGCGCGCCGGCAGTGGCGAGGGCGGCAACGGCCAGCCCGGCCGCAGTCCGTGATCGACGGCCTGCTGTGCGAAAGTTCAGGTACATGGTGTCCGTTCCTCACTGATCAGGCGGAGACGGGGACTGTGCCGGCCGGGCGCACGCAACCGCAGGGATGAGCGGGGCCGGCGCCAGGAGCGAGTGCGTCGCGTGGTGCTTTCGGTCACCTCTGCTCCATCCCTTGCGCTCTGGGGAGTCGATGAGGAATTGCGCGTAAGTCGGCTCTTGTCCGGCACCACGGACGGCGGGGTTCCCAC
Source organism: Streptomyces yunnanensis (assembly GCF_029011865.1). Taxonomy (NCBI): domain Bacteria; kingdom Bacillati; phylum Actinomycetota; class Actinomycetes; order Kitasatosporales; family Streptomycetaceae; genus Streptomyces; species Streptomyces yunnanensis. The sequence continues at coordinate 8,869,294 of NZ_CP095749.1, read as the reverse complement.
GGTTCGATGGATATGCACTTTTTGTGCGACCTCTGGATGCCGCCGCGACTCAGCCGGTCTCCCCCGGGAGCCGCGCGCTCGGTCCCGGTCGCGTCGCAAGGCCCGACAGGGACGTGTCACCCGCGGCGCTCGCGGAGCGTCACCGGCGCCATGCCGTGTGTTACACGACAAAGCAGTACATGTGCGCGATGATCGACTTATGCCCTGGAGTCCCCGAAAACGTGGCCCAAGGACCGATCCGGATCGCTCCGCGCACCGTGTCTCTGGTAAAGGGGCCCTTTCGACCGCAGATGAGGATCTGCTGCGCACTCTGTACGCGGAGCACGCGGGAGCCCTGTTCCACTACGTGCTGCGACTGACCTCAGGAGATCGGCAATGGGCGGAGGATGTGGTGCAGGAGACGATGCTGCGAGCCTGGCAGCATCCCGCCGCGTTCGACCCCGCACGCGGCCCGGCCCGGGCATGGCTGTGCACGGTCGCTCGGCGCCTGGTCATCGACGCCCACCGGGCCAGGCAGGCCAGGCCGGCCGAGGCCGGCGGCGAGGCGCTGGAGCGAGCCGTCGAGCAGAAATCCGGCGAGGACGAGATCGAGCAGGCACTGCAGAGCTGGGCGGTCGCCGACGCGGTCCGGTCGCTGTCCCCGGACCACCGCGCCGTCCTGCTGGAGACCTACTACCGCGGCCGGACCATGGTGGAGGCCGCGCAGGTGTTGGGCATCCCGCTGGGCACCGTGAAGTCGCGGACGTACTACGCCCTGCACGCCCTGCGGCTGGCGCTGCAGGAACGCGGGATCGAGCCATGACCGCGGCGGGCAGGAGGTGGCGACCATGAGTGCGGAGCACGACGCCCTCCGGTTGGCGCTGGGGGGATACGTCCTGAGCACGCTGCCCCCGGCGGAAAGGGAACAGGTACGCGTCCACCTCGCGGAATGCGCCGAATGCCGGGCCGAGCACACCCGGCTGGCGGGATTGTCCGCGCTGCTGGCGACGGTGACCGAAGCCGAAGCCTCAGGCCAGACGGCGCCGACGGCCGACGGCGACCTGGCCGACCGACTGGTGGCCCGGGCAGCCGAAGACGCGCGGGGCCCCCTGCCCGAACGACCCGCCGCGCCCGCGGTGTCGCAGGTGCCGGAGAGGGGTGTGCTGGAGAGACTGCTCCAGCAGGCCGCGTCCCGGCGCCGCAGGACCTGGCGTCTGCAACTGGCCGGCGCTGCCGCCTCGCTGACGCTCATCGCGGCAGCGGCCGGCGGCACATGGCTGGCGGCTGTCGGAACCGTAGGCAGTCAGGCGAGGCCGCCTGGGCCGACCGCGCCGGCCACCTGGCGTACCTTCTCCGGAAGCGATCCCACCACCGGCGTCACCGCCTCGGTGAAGGTCTCGCCATCAGCCTGGGGCAGTGTCGTGCAGGTCTCCGCCAGGGGGGCACCCGCCGGAATCACCTGCCGGCTACAGGCGATCGGACCCGGCGGAACCAGGACGGACGTCGCCAGCTGGCGGGCAGGCACCTACCCTCCCGGCACCACGATCCCAGGAGCGGTTGCCATGTCCCCGGACACCATCGAACACTTCGAGATCCACGCAGGCAACGGTCAGAAACTGGTCACCATCCGGGCGTGACGCAACCACCGGTGTCGAGTGTGAGCGCACGGCGACACGAGGGGCCAGGAGGACGTCGCCGCCGAAGAGTCGTACCGCGGACGGAGAGGGTGCCGGCCGGTCGGCCGGAAGCGAGCCGACTCAAGGCGATGGACCAGGCTGGAGGAGTGCGCTGAGGAAGCCCAGCCGACGGCCGCCGAGAAGGCTTGCGCTCGTGACATCGACCGCACAGGCACGCCCGTGATCACTGTCGTCGACCGATGCCACCACGCCGCACTGCTCCGGGATCGACGAGATCGTCCGACCAGGGCACCCGGCGGATGAGCGCGCCGACGGTCTCCGGGCCCTGATCATCGTCCCCCCGGCTCCAACGAATCGGCAATCGGCCCAGCCCTCAGCCGACTTGATGCGTGAGGGCGCCGACGGCGCGCACACTCCCCGTCCAGGCGGCAGGTGGCCCCGCCCGGGTCGTCACGACGGCCCGCGACGGCCCGGCCGAGGCGTTCCCCCTCCCCCGCGGGAGCGGCAGTATGCGGTTCACCAAACAGCCGGCGCCCTCAACTCTCCTTTTCCTCCGGGGCCACGGCCTAAGGTCCGTGCAGCCCGGGGACGAGGATCTCTGACAGAGACGGGTGGGTCCAGCCAGGCCGCCGGCACTGACATGACTCGCAAGAAGTCGAATAAAAGGGGCGAATACCTCGAACCTTTCGACATGCGTCGCCCGTGGAACTCAGTGAGCGCGGCCATCCAGGATCCCGCCTACCGACCGCCCCGAAGTTGTTGGCGGTCTCCCCGTTCCCGCCTCCGCACATCCACAGAAGAGCCAGAAGACCATGTTTGTGACCGATTCCCCCAGCACGAGTTCGCTGCTCGGCCGGCCCTGCCGCCACCAGGCGCTGCTCACCCTGCCTGCGCAGGAGGCGCACGTCTCCGCCGCTCGTCACTTCACGGCCGACCTGCTGGAGACCTGGAGCGTGCCCGCAGGCGAGCGGGACTCCGCCGTTCTCATCGTCGACGAACTCGCCGCCAACGCCGCGCAGTACGGCCGCGAACGCATGACCCTGCTGCTCGTCCTCGACCACGGCACTCTGCACATCGTCGTCACCGACTCCGGGCCGACCGTGGAACACCGGCGCCCCGACATCGCCCCCGACGAACACGGCCGCGGCACCGGCATCGTCCAGTACCTCGCCCAGTCCACCGAGGTCCACCAGACACACAGCGGCCGCGAAGTCCGCGCCTGCCTGAGGTGCTCGCCATGACCGGGCCGGACGTCGCACGAGCTGCGACCCCCTGCCGGGGCCTGCACTGCCGCACAGCGACGGGCCACCGAGGGCGGATCCGGTGCAGGGTCACCCGACGACCCGCCGGGTGGGCCTTCGCGACCCACAAGCCGTGCCCCATCGACGGCCGCCCGAGCCCGGCCCAGGCGCCCACGCGGTCCACGACGCACCCATCGGCCCTTGGTCAAGGCGAGCCCGACCACAACCACCACCACGGCACGGTGCCGTGTCAACGCTGCGGCGCCAGCCCCGTACCGGCGGAGGTGCGAGCGTGAACATCACCCCGAACAGCGGCGAGGTCATCAGCGCCCCGCCCCCGCACGAGGCGTACGCGAATGCGCCGGACCTGCGCCGCGAAATACACCAGGTGCTCGCTCTCGGGGCCGAACGCGACGGCCGCCAAGCCAGGCCAGTCACCGGCCCTCCGGTCGATGCGACGGCCGCCGAACGCGCCTGGCGGCTGCGCCAGGCCGCCCTCATGGACCGGATGGCCCTGGACGACCCCCGCCCCGGGCCGGTCGCAGCCGCCGCAGAAACCGCCGAACAACTCGTCCTGCACGACCGCCGCCATCCCGACCTGGTGGCCGGCCCGCACCACCCCGAAGCCATCACGCTCGCCCCCAGCCGCCGGCTCTACGTCCGCCAGGAGTACGCCGCCTGGACGGCCGCAGGGCGCCCCGGGATCTGAATCGACCCCGACCCGACAGGAAGAAGGAGACATGTCCCGCAACGACATCGACACCCGGCACGCCCCCGCAGCAGCCGGCCGACTCCACTCGCCTCGCCTTCCACACCCGACAGCCACACGTGCACATCACGCCAGTCGGCGACAGGAACGGTCGCACCAGGGCAGGCCGATGGACGCACCGTGGCCGAACGCGAAGAGCCATCGGCTGTTCCAGGTGCCTGGACGTGGTTGCTCCCAGAGGCAGCGGCTGGGCCTCCACCGGACCCCAACGCCCCCGCACACTCCGTGGGCCGGGCAGTCGGCGCCGGTGGCCATACAGGTCACAGGCATCGAACTGGCCCTCCCCGTAGGCGTGTTGCCGGCCGAGTGCGGCCAGGGCGCGGAGGGGGAACTCTTCGCCGTACCGGCGGACAGGCCACCACACTGGACGCGCCCGCCCGGAGAGCGATGGGGGCGGCCATGGGGCGGCAGGACACGTTGCGCCGCAGCCGCTCACCCTCCCACCTCTACCGCGCCGAAACAAGCGGCACGGATCACCGAAGCAGACATGAAGGCCGACGCGTTCGAAGGGGTGGTGTGACGATGTTCCACAATGCGCTGGAGCCCTGGCACCTGCTGATCCTGGTCGCGGTGGTGGTCTTGGTCTTCGGCTCGAAGAAACTGCCCGACACCGCACGGGCGTTGGGCAAGTCCATGCGGATCCTCAAGAGCGAGACCAAGGCCATGAAGGACGACGACGCCTCGAACGAACCACGCCCTGAGCCCGGGCCCGCACCGGGACCGGGACCGCGGACGATCTCGGGCGCTCCCGGAGACACCCCCACCGAGCCCAACCAGCCCACCGCCCCTACCGCCCCCACCGAGCCCACGGAAGGCACGACCGGCCGCTGGGACTGAGCGTGGTGCCGACCTGGACCAACTGCCTCCTGAACGCGCTACCAGTCGCAACCGGCGCCGTGGCGAGCTCGCACCCCACCGGCTGACGGAGACGATCAAGTACTGACGCAGGGCCGGTGGTTTCCGGTCTGCCGCAAGAGATGAGGACTGGCGTGTCCCAGTCAGCCCGCAACAAGCAGCAGAATCCCGAGGGGCGGATGCCGCTCGCGGAGCACCTCCGTGAGCTCCGCAACCGGCTCGCCAAGGCCGTCCTCGCCATCCTGGTCGTCACGATCGCCGCGGCCTTCTCCTACAAGGGCATCGTGAACTTCTTCACCAGGCCGGTGCTGGACTCGGTCGGCTGCCCGGCGTCCTTCGCCGATCTGGCCAAGCAGACCACGGACACCGCCTGCGCGCGGATCACGATCAACGGTCTGCTCGCACCCTTCACCCTGGCGCTGAAGGTGTCCCTGATGGCTGGCGTCGTACTGGCCTCGCCGGTATGGCTGTACCAACTGTGGGCGTTCGTTGCCCCTGGCCTGCACAAGCACGAGCGGAAGTACGCCTACGCGTTCGTCGGCGTGGGCGTCCCCCTGTTCTTCGGCGGCGCCTTCTTCGCCTACAAAGTGCTGCCCACGACCGCAAGGGTGTTGATCGACTTCACGCCGCACGGGGTGGACAACCTGCTGCCGCTGGACGATCTGCTCGACCTCGTCACCCGCATGGTGGTCGTCTTCGGTCTCTCCTTCGAGATGCCGCTGCTGCTGGTGATGCTGAACCTCACCGGAGTGCTGTCCGCCCGGCGGATGCTCGGCTGGTGGCGCGGCATGATCATGGGGATCACCGTCTTCTCGGCTGTGACGACGCCGAGCACGGACCCGCTGACCATGCTGGCGCTGGCCGCGCCGATCTGGGTGCTCTATTTCGCCGCCGTTGTCTTTTCGCTTCTCAATGACCGGCGCAAGGCCCGAAGAGAGGCCGCGGGTCCCGGCGACGACGAGATCTCCGACCTCGACCTCACGCCGCAGAACATCGGCGAAGTGGAACCGGTGTCCGCCGGCCAGGTCCCACCCGCGCAGCCGGACGCCGACGATGACCACGCCGACGGCGAGACGACGTGACCTGAGGGGTGCTTCAGCAGGGTCGGGGCCGACTGCGCCAGCCGACGCGGGCCTCGACGACGGCGACCCCGACGGAGCCGCGGCGCACGAGTCCCGGCGGGTGACTTGCAGGCCAGCGTCGACGAGGGGCAGGGAGGAACCTGCGGTGTCATGGCAAAGCCCCGGGCTGCCGAGGAAAACCATTGGGCTGCCCGATGTGCTTCATGCATGATCCACTCGTGGACACCTATCTGGAGACCGAGCGTCTGGCCCTGCGCCGCTTCACTGCCGATGACGCGGACCTGCTGATCGAGTTGGACAGCGACCCGGCGGTGATGCGCTACCTGACCGGCGGCACTCCGACCGCGCCGGAGCTCGTCCGCGAGCGCGACCTGCCGAAGATCCTCGCCGGCTACGAGAAGTGGGGTGGCGACCTCGGACTGTTCGCCGCGCACGAGAAGGACGGCGGCGCGTTCATCGGCTGGTTCATCCTGCGCCCCGAGCCGGAGGGCCCGCTGGACGAAGTCGAACTCGGCTACCGGCTGCGGCAGGCGGCTTGGGGCAGGGGGTATGCCACCGAGGTCTCACGGGCCTTGCTGGGCAAGGCGTTCACGGAGCTCGGTGTGCGCATGGTCTGGGCCGAGACGATGTCCGTGAACCGCGGTTCGCGCAACGTCATGGAGAAGCTCGAAATGACGCTCGCGAACACCATCCCTGTTCCCTCCGACATGGAGATGATCGAGGGCTCCGAGCACGGCGGCGTACGGTACGAGATCACCAAGGAGCAGTGGGAGCAGCGGTAGCCACGATGCGGGCGGCCCTTCCGCATCCACGACCATCGGAACCGGTAAGTGGACGGCAAGAGTCGTACCAGGTTGAACACGAGGCCCGCCACCAACTGTTGGCTACCGTCAACGACACCCTTGATGAGTTGGTGCGTGTCCGCGCACTCAGTTGCCGCGCCGCACCCGGGCCGCCTTGCGGGCCTCGGCGAGTTTGCGGGCCTCGCTTGCCTTGCGTGACTTGCCGCCGGTGCCCCGGGAGGCGTCCTTGCTGCTGCCCAGGCCGCGGAAGGGGGTGTTGGTGTTCTTGGGTCGGGGTGCGACGGACCGGCCGTCGAGCGGGGTGCCGGAGGGAGCCTTGGCCCCGGTGATCCGGCTCAGCTCCGCCTCGCCCGAGCGCACCTTGGTGATCGTCGGCTCGATGCCGGCCTCGGCCATCAGCCGGCTCATCTCCCGGCGCTGGCCCGAGAGCACCAGTGTGACGACGCTGCCGGACTCTCCCGCCCGGGCAGTGCGGCCCGCACGGTGCACATAGTCCTTGGGGTCGGTGGGCGGGTCGACGTTCACCACGAGATCTAGGTCGTCGACGTGCAGACCACGGGCCGCGACATTGGTCGCCACCAGGACGGTGACCTGGCCGTTCTTGAACTGTGCAAGGGTCCGTGTGCGCTGCGGCTGGGACTTGCCGCTGTGCAGGGCCGCGGCGTGCACCCCGCTGGCCCGCAGATGCCGGGTGAGCTGGTCGACGGCGTGCTTGGTGTCCAGGAACAGCAGTACGCGGCCGTCGCGGGCGGCGATCTCCGTGGTGACGGCGTACCGGTCGGGGCCGTGGACGACCAGCACATGGTGGTCCATCGTCGTGACCGCGCCCGCGGACGGGTCGACCGAGTGGACGACCGGGTCGTGGAGGTAGCGGCGGACCAACTGGTCGACGTCGCGATCCAGGGTGGCCGAGAACAGCATCCGCTGGCCGTCGTGGTGCACCTGGTCGAGCACCTCGGTGACCTGCGGCAGGAAGCCCATGTCACACATCTGGTCGGCCTCGTCGAGGACGGTGATCCGTACTCGTCCCAGGCGGCAGGCCCTGCGCTCGATGAGGTCGTGCAGACGGCCGGGCGTGGCGACAACGACCTCGGCCCCGTCGCGCAGCGCAGCGACCTGCCGGCCGATCGACATGCCGCCGACGACCGTGGCCATCCTCAGCCGGAGCGCGTCGGCATACGGCGCGAGCGCATCGGTTACTTGTTGGGCCAGCTCCCGGGTGGGCACCAGGATCAGGGCGAGGGGCTGCTTCGGCTCCGCGCGCCGTCCGGCCGTCCGCGCGAGCAGCGGCAGGCCGAAGGCGAGCGTCTTGCCCGATCCCGTGCGCCCGCGCCCCAGGACGTCGCGTCCCGCGAGGGCGTTGGGCAGCGTGGCTGCCTGGATCGGGAAGGGCTCGCGCACGCCGCGCTCGGTGAGGGTTCGCAGCACCTCGGCCGGAAGTTCCATGTCGGCGAAGGCGACCGGGGACACCGTCGGGGCGAGGGTCACTGGCCGGGCGAGGTCGCCGTGCGAGGTGCCGGGGCGGTCCGGGTGGTTCATGAAGAGCCTTCCGCATGGGGAACGTACCGAGGAAGGCCCGGCAGGAATGAGCAGCGACGAACAGGATGAACAGGACGAACAAGGGGAATCGCACGGACGGAGTCGCCGGCCGTCACGGCCATCCGAACGTTTGAGGCTAACACAAAGTGACATTTCAACGGGATCCGGTACCCGCTGCGCACCAGGCAGGCTGCCATGGCGGGATCTGCCTGCGGGTTTCGGTTCGCGGGAGATCGTTTACGGGCGGCAAGACGCTGGTCAGCGGGCGGCACGTGGGACAAGCACGCCCCCGGCAGCACCGACCCGACGAGGGCCCCGAACGCCCTCGGGGCGGCTTGACATGCAAGATCCATCTCGTCGGTGAGGGCGGCCGCCCCGTCGGCTTCGACAAGAGGATCTACAAGCGCGGGGACACAGGGCGTCGAGGGCCACGAGCGGAGCGGGCTCCGTTCGTGGCCCTCGACTGGCTAGTCGTCCGAGCCGGTCGCCGACGGCGGTACCTCGACGACGAAGAACAGGAAGCAGGTCTTGGTCGAAAGGTCCTGGAAGCCGTCGGGGAACAGTTCACGGGCGGCAGGGTCGGGCTGGGGCTCGCTGATGGTGGAGAGGCGGAAGCCGGCGGTGGCGAAGGCTTCGGTCATCGCGTGCAGTGACTTGCGCCAGAACTTCATCGGGACGGTCTGCCCGTTGAACATCCAGTCGAAGGTATAGCTGGTGGTCGCGAAGTAGTCGGGCCGAGGATCCTGGATCGTGTAGGCCACGAAAGGGTGGTCCACCGAGGCGATCAACCGGCCGCCGGGCCTGAGCACCCGCCGCAACTCGGTCAGCGTCGGCCCCCAGTCCTCCAGGTAGTGCAGCACCAGCGAGGCGACCACGTCGTCGAACGTACCGTCGCCGAACGGCAGAGGGTCGCTCAAGTCGGCCAGGTGCAGGGCCACATCGTCACCCAGGCGCCGCCTCGCCAGCGCCAGCATCCTGGCGCTGACATCGATGCCGGTGACCACCGCACCGCGGTCGCGCAGTGCGGCGGACAGGGGGCCGGAGCCGCACCCGGCGTCCAGGATCCGACGACCTGCGACGTCTCCGGCGAGGGCTAACATCGCGGGCCGCTCGTAGTACGCGTTCACGAGGCTGTTCTCGTTCTCCGCCGAGTACACCTCGGCGAAGCTGTCATAGTCGTTCACCTGGTCCCGACCTGCGGACTGGGCAGAGCCGTCGGTTACATCGGTTGTGTCCGTTACATCCGTTACGCGTTCCATCGTCGCAGCCTAGTAGTCACACGATCCGCCGGACAGGCTCAGTCCTCGAAGACCCGCTTCAGCTTTTCGAGTGCCGACTCGATCTCCTGCATGTCGGCTGCTGAGAGCTTCGCCGCGTAGGTCTCGAAGAGCTCCTGGTCGCACCGGCGCAAGAACTGCTGGTAGGCCGTGCCGCGTTCCTCTAGGGCCTGAACACGTGGACGCGTCCGTCGTGCGGGCTTCGCTGTCTGGAGATGCAGTTGTCCTTCTCCAGGCGTGTCAGGTGCTGGCTGACGGCGCCCTTGGAGACCCCCAGGTTGTCGGCCAGCTCCTTGGGGGTGACGTTCGCACTGGGCCCGCAGGTCCACGAAGAGCTGGTCGATCCGCGCGGCCAGCGCGCGCTTGTCCGTCGTCTCGTCGGTAGCCATCGAGCGCATCATTTCGTGGCCGCGGCCTGCCCGTCGACGTGGGCAGGAAGAGGACGACGAGGACGCCCAGGTAGGTCAGGCCACAGACGACGAGGAGGGCGACGCCGATCTTGAACCTGAGCGGCCTCTTCCCGGGAGTGGTGTTCGGTGCCAAAGAAATAGTTGAGGCATCTAAACCATATGGTCAAGGTCGAGGCAGCTCCCGGCATGGGCTCGGGCTCGACGGCGAAGGCGAAGGTGCCTGTTCACAAGGTGAAGGTGCCGCCGGAGAACACGTTCCCCGGCGGCACCTTCACCCTTGCCTGCCCCTGTCAGCTCGTATCAGCACCTGTCAGGATGTGTCACGCTGTGTCAGCACGTCAGTCCAGAAGTTGCTGATCTATGCATCTGGGCCAGCCCCCTTCGCGGTGGTCAGTTGGCGATGCCCACAGGGTGGACCTTGATCTTCTCGTCGTAGGGGCCGGCCAGCTTCAGCGCCTCCGCGGGCCACTTCAAGGACACGCTGTGGGTCTCGTTCGGCGGCGTCACGATGATGTTGGTCGGCGACGCAAGACTGTCACCACTGAAGTCGACCGCGTAGGAGATGCTGAAAGTGGCAGTGTCACCAGGCTTCAGATCCGTGATGCGCGGCTGCTCACCACCACGGTGGACAGGAGCGGAGGTGCCATCGGCGTCCTTCAGGTCGACGCCCGCGAAGCCCGTCACCGAGCAGGTCCTGCCACCCTTGTTCGTCATCTGAACGGTCACCTCGCCCACCTTCTGGTCGGGCGAGCTGTCCACGGCCTCCATCACCAGGTCGCTCGTACGACAGAACTTGCCCTTCCCCGCACCGCCCCCGGAACCAGCACGGGACGAGGCAGTACCACCGGAACCGGCGTGGGAGGAGGTGCCCTCGCCAGAGCCCGACTTCGCGTTCCCCGCCGGAGCATCGGCACCCTGCGCTCCGGCCGAAGAACCCGCACCACTGGCCTCGGCAGCCACACCCCCGCCCGACTGGCCCCCCGGCTTGGAGGCAGCGCCGTCCGAACCGGAACAGGCCGTCAGGGAAAACGCGGCAGCCACGGTCAAGGCCGTGCCCGCAACACGCAGGGTACGGCGACGAACGATGCGGGCAGTGGCAGTGGCAGTGGTGCTGGAGCTCATTTCGGATTCCCCCGGGGAAGTCGGTGTCGGTCTCTCCTGCGTACGACACCCACTCTGGCCAGGGCCACTATCGCCAGGCTGACGCTCCGCTAACACCCGACTAAGAGCTCCTAACCCAACGCGGGTTGCAGGCGGCGCCAACAGATGAGTGAGCAGGCGAGCTTGAGGAATGCTTCGTGGGTGTCGTCGCGAGCCTCCCATCGGATTCACAGGCGTCTGAACCAGTGGAGGAGTGCGATGGTCTGCTCCACTACCCGCTGCCTGGTTCCCAGGCCGGAGGCGTGGGCAGTGGGCCCTCAGGCGCGGACCGAAGGCCGGGAGCGGGCGTCGAACCAGCCGTCGTCCAGGACGAACAGCTCGACGCAGACCGGCGAAGGCCGGGGTGCGCAGTGTCTCGACGGGGGCGCGCCGCCGGCCGAGGTCTTCGTGGCCGAAGCCGCCGGCTTCGGTGGTGCGGCCGACCGGGTCGCGGTGTACGGTGATCCGCCAACTGCCGCTCAAGCAAAGGGCGGTGGACGACATCTCGCCGTGCCCGTCGGCGGCCGTGCCATCGTCCACGGCCAGCCGTGGACGCGCGTGGCGGCTGGTGAGGCCGCGGCCGGGGCCAACGGCCCGAGGCATGCACCGCCCTGTTCCCTCACCCCCCACCACACCCGGAGGGCTTCATGAGAACCGTCAGATCCGCCAGATCCGCCAGATCCGTCACATCCGTCAGATCCATCAGATCCGTCACGCGTGGCATACCCGCGCTGCTCGCCGCCGCCGCGCTGCTGGCCGTGGCCGTCCCCGGAGCCGTGGCCGCTCCGGAATCCGGCGCCGCCCATGACACCGTCGCCGCTCCGGACACCGTGGCCGCCTCGGCTCCCGCCGCGTTGACGGGCGACGAGCTCGCGGCCTCGTGGACCGGCCCGCTGAGCACCCGGGGCCGGTACATCGTCGATGCCGACGGCGACCGCTTCAAACTCAAGTCCGGTAACTGGGCCGGCGCTCAGGGGACGTACGTGGGAAGCGGCGACGTCAACGACGTGGCCAACCATCAGGCGCACCAGAAGTCGAACAACATCCCCCTCGGCCTGGACCGCACCCCGATCGGCCGGCTCATGGCCGACTTCCACAGCCTCGGCGTCAACAGCATCCGGCTGCCGTTCGCCAACGCACTGGTGCACGACAAGACCGTGGTGCCGGACACCGCGGTCGCGGCCAACCCGCAGCTCAAGGGGAAGACGCCGTTGGAGGTGTTCGACGCCGTCATCGCGACGCTGACCGCCGACGGCTTCGCCGTGATCCTCAACAACCACACCACCAGCTACCGCTTCTGCTGCGGCCTGGACGGCAACGAGCGCTGGAACAGCGGACAGTCGACCCAACAGTGGATCGACGACTGGGTGTTCATGGCCAAGCGCTACCAGAACAACAAGCGCGTGGTCGGTGCCGACCTGCGGAACGAGGTCCGCCGCGACACCTGGGACGACGCCAACTGGGGCCGGGGCGACGAGCACGACGAGTACACCGCCTTCGAGCAGGCCGGGAACAAGATCCTCCAGGTCGACCCCGACCTGCTGATCATCATGGAGGGCATCAACTGGCAGGGCATCCCCGCTGCGCCCTTCCCCCACCAGCGTCCGGACCTCAAGCCGGTCCACGCCCTCTCCCACACCCTGATCGACTCGAACAAGCTGGTCTACGCGGTGCACTTCTACGGCTACACCGGCCCGGCCAACACCGGCGCCGGCAGCGGTCCGGGAGCAACCGACGATCCGCGCTACGAGGACTTCACCCCCGACCAGCTCGCCCAGGTCGTGAACGACGAGGGGCTGTTCGTCACCGAGGAGGGGAAGCACTTCACCGCCCCGGTGTGGGTCAGCGAGTTCGGCGCCGCCGGGCGCGGCTCCACCGACGCCAAGGAAAGGGCCTGGTTCAAGAACTTCACCGACATCCTGGTGAAGAACGACACCGACTTCGCCCAGTGGCCGCTGGTGGGCTGGAGCGACGGCAAAGGCACACCCAACGACAACTGGGCGTTGATCTCCTACGACGCGTCCGGGAAGAAGCTCGGCGTCGAGGACGACGGCGACTGGCGGGCCGCCGACTGGAACAAGCTGGTCAACGCCCCTGCCAAGAGCGGCCGCATCGCCCCGGTCAACCACTGGAACATCGTCGACATCGACCACGGAGACTGGAATCTCTCCCGCACCATGCTCGCCAAGGCGGACTGGAGCCCGGGCAACTCCAAGGGCAACTGCCCCGACACCGAGCGCCTGATCGGGCTCAGCCGCAGCTACGGCCGCGGCCTGTGCACCGACGTGGCCGAGCCGCTCAAGGCGGCGGGCGCGTGGGAGATGGTCGACGACGAGCACTACGTCAAGCAGGGCGACTGGGCCAGCGGCTACAACAAGCTCCAGTGCCCGGTCAGCAGCTTCGCGGTCGGGTACAGCATGAACGGCCCCGCCATGGCCTCCCTGCTCTGCGCGCCCTCCGCCACCCCGCTGCCCACCACGGGCCGCAGCGTGTGGTTCGACAAGGGCGACAACCGGCCCGCCACCGGCGGCGCCAAGGGCAGTGACTGGGCCGAGAACGACTACAAGGGCCAGTGCGCCGACAACGAGTACGTCGCCGGCGTCGCCATGACCTGGAAGTCGCTGCAGCTCGGCCGACCCGACGCCCTGCTGTGCCGCCCCCTCACCTGATCCACCCCGTACCGACTGGCCAGGAGCATCCCGGCATGCCTCGACCGGAGGCCGCCGCCCCGGAGGGAACCGGAAGGCGCTCGGCACCGTGTGGTCGTCAGTTGCCCGACGGGCTGGGCGACGCGCTGATCTGCTTGGCGTAGGTCTGGGTGTACTTCGGGATCAGCGCCTCGATCCTTTTGACGTAGTTCTGCGTCTCGGAGATGTGCGGGATGCCCTGGGCCTTGAGCACCGCGCCGGGGCCCGCGTTGTACGCGGCGAGAGCGAGCTGGGTGGGGTCTCCGGGGATGCCCTTGACCTGCTTGAACAGGTGGCACATGTAGGCGCCCTGGGCCGGGATGGCGTCGGCCGGGTTCCACACGTCGGCCTTGCCGTCGCCGGTGTGGTCCCTGCCCCACTCAGCCCAGGTCGACGGATGGAACTGCGCGATGCCCTGGGCCTGGCCGGAATCCGCCCGCGGATCCCAGTGGCTCTCCGCGTCGAGTTGCGCGGCGATCATCGGAACGCTCAGTTCCGGGCAGGTCTTGGTGGCGGACTGAACGGTCGCCAGATACTGAGGGGGAATGCTGGGCAGTGTGGGCGGCCGGGTCAGCCACCAGACGACCCCGAGGGCGACGAGTATGAGTACGGCTCCGAGGGCCAGCGCCGCCCGCCCCCTTCGGCGACCGGGGTGCCTGGCCCCCCTCCCCGCCGGAGAGGCGCGGTACACCGTGGCGGGCGACGACTCTTCCCAAGAGGGATGCGCGGGCTGCTGATCTTGCCTCCATGCCCGGCCACTGTCCGTCGCTCCGGCTTGCTGTTCTTGCATGTCCCCAGTCCGTCCGGTCGGTTCATCCGGAATTGATGTGTCGATGACGGGTGGGACGCTGTGGAGTCCCCAATAGTTGCATGATCGCGCAATCGAGCAAGCGCCTGTGGGGATTGCCACACGGGGGAACCGACCGCGCACGCCCGTCGCGATATCGCCACGAGCGCCGCAGGTGCAGGGGGGTCGGCCCGGGGGGCCGCCGAGACGGCCCTGCTCGTGGCCCGCGTGCACGCCCATCCAGCCCGGCCCGAGACCGCGGTGCACGACGCGGCCGGGCCCCCCGACGCGGGCTCGGGCCGACCCATCGCCGCCTCGGGGGCAACGGGCTCGCCCGCTTGCCCCCGAGACGGCAGCTCGTCCGGGTCACTCGTGGCCGGCGGCCCCCTGAGGGTGTTTGGCGATGTTCAGGTGTTCCGCGTGCCAGCCGTTCTCGTCTTCCATGGGGACGTAGGTCACACGCAGCCCTTCGACGACGAAGGTGCCGTCCTCGATGGCGCGACCGTCCACCCTGATCTCGCGGCCGTCGTCCCCGTCGATGTACCCCACCCCCCGTACCTGGTTGTACCACCGGACGACACCGCTGACCCTGTCAGCCATCCGCCCACCTCCCGTTTTCTCAATTGCGCAAGTAATTGACTGTTGCTGGGGTTCCTTCCCCTCCTGACTCCGTGCGGATCCTGGTCCGGCGTATCAAGTTCGCTACATCTACCCGCTGTTGCCCGGCAGCTCTGCCTCAACCGCCCCGATGGCGTCCAGGAGCACCCCAGGCGGCGGGGTTCTGTGCCGAGTACGCGTACTCATGTACGTCAGTACGCCAGCTGACAGGCTCCGCATATGAAAAGTGGCAGAGGGGCACTGACCGCCCTGCATCTCTTACTGGTCTGGGCGGCGCTGGCGGCCGTGTTGCCGGCGCTCGGCTTCGGGCTGGTGCTGAGGGCCTGGGGTGGTGGGGCCGCTGCGACGGTGCCGCTCTTCGTGTTGGGTGTGCCGCTGATGGTGGGTCTGTTGGCCACGGCGGGCGTACCGATGAGAACCGTGGTGCCGCTGTGCAGCTCCGCGCCGCGGCGGCTGGGCTGGGCGACCACTGCGACAACTCCTGGTGTTTTCACGCCATTTGCCATCAGGTGGCAATCCTGACCAGACCCCGAGGCACCCCTCGGAGCTCCCCGCCACCCGCCAGACACCACATGGGTGCTGTGACGGCACAGGTACGGCGGAGCGGCCCGATACCCTGCCGGGCGTGACCGCTTCGTACGAGAGTTCCGACGATGCCAGGGTGGCGATAGCCGCAGCATGTGCCGGCGCGGACGTGGTCCGCACCATGCACGGCCGGCAGCTCGGCCGCGGCTGCCCGCCAGTGGTTGGTGGATCCCTTGTGCGGCACGTTGAACTACGCCGTCGGCAACATGCTGGTGGCCGTCAACGTGGCGCTGCGCGACGGGGCGGCGGCGGTGGCCGACCCGTTCAGCGGCGAGGTCTTCTTCAGCGACGGTGAGGTCGCCTGGGTGCGCCGTCAAGGGGTTGATACGGAGCTGGCGCCCACGCCCGCCAGTCAACTGGTGGACGTCAACCTCGATCCGCCGTTTCCGAGTGCGCCCGGCTTCCGGGCCGTGGACCTGCTCGCCCACCCCAGGTTCGTCGAGCGGTTCCGGCCGCGGGTCGTGTCCACGACGTTGGCGTTGGCATGGGTCGCGGCCGGCAAGCGCGCCGCGTACGTCACCGATGGTGGCGACCTCTCCCGGAGTGTGCACTTCGCCGCCGGCATCGCTGTGTGCCGGGCCGCCGGCTGTGCGGTCACCGGAACCGACAGCGGCCCCATCGGCCCGGCAGGCCGCGGACTTGTCGTGGCCGCCGACGCCGAGACCCACCGGTTGCTGATGTCGTTGATCCACGGATAGTGCTGAGCCCGATGTCCGGAAGACGGCGCCTGGACCGTCGGCATACTTGCCCGGCAAGTGAACCAGGGGCACGCTGTGGCAATCGCCGCCGGAAGGACAGCCGTTGACCGCGTCAGCGCAGCTGTGTGCGTCCGCTTCTGCCCGTTCGGATCGTGAAGTTGCCTGGCGGTCGGGTGTAACTGGCCTGACGATCAGCCGTCCGGTGCCGGGCGAAGGCGGTTCCGCTGCGGTGGCGGGGCCTGGATCCTACTGCGGGGCTTCGGCTTCGATGTGGTCGAGTGGGACCATGCAAAGGAGGTAGGGGATCCGCTTCTCGCACTTGTCGCAGGAGTGGGCCGTCCATGAGCAGGTGTTGCCGTTGCCGTGGTAGGCGCGGAGGTTCTGTGGGACTTTTGCGGTGCCGTGCACGTACACCATCTCGCTCATGTACAGCCTGTTGATCGGCTTTCCGTTCCTGTTCCGGTCGGCAAGTGTGCGCAGGAGCTTGATGGCCGCGCACGGCCGGCCGATGACTTTGTCGCACTGCTGACCTTCTCGGAGCGCCTCGCAGATGGGCGTCAGGTCGTGAGGCTGGAGTGGCACCATGCACCCGGCGACAGCCACGAACTGTATATGAACGGTCTGCGGATCGACGATCCCTCGATCGCGGGCGGAAGCCTGTATCAGGTGGGGCGGGACACGGTGTTGCGGGACACCGCACTCGCGCTGAAGACCGTGACGCCGACGCCAGTTGGCGGGTTCGTGACCCGGTGGGACCACCTGACGCCTGATGAAAACTGGGACAAGGAGTGGAAAGAGAGTCAGGCCGGCGACAGGGAGGCCCCTTCGGGCAAGGTCATGGTCGGCCACCGCCATCGCGGGGACGAGAACGGCTGGACCGGGCACCGGTACGCCAGGATCACCATCGACTGACCTCGATCCATCGCGCGCCCGGCAGACGCGGAGGACGCAGTGACGACCGTGCCGTTCACCCACCCCGGTGTTCTGTTCAGTGCGGAACAGCTTGATCACGTGCGGGCGAAGGTGAGGTCCGGGCAGGAACCGTGGCAGGCCGCCCATCGCCAGATGACGGGCAGTGAGTTCACCTGTCTCGACTGGCAGCCCACGACCGTCGAGGTGGTGGACTGCGGGTCGGGGTCGACATCATGGATGCCTGGTCGGCGGTACGCACTGCGCACACCGGTTCCAACGCCGAGAAGCACGCCCGCTCCCACGAGAATGCCGTTCGAGGACGAGCTAGGGCCTGTCGTCAAACTCCCGCCTGCCTCGCGACGCCTGGCACGCGCGCTCTCTGCGTTGTCGGGCTCATCCCGGTACACCCGGTACCGGGATGACCCTCCGCCTTGAGATCGCACGCACCAGACGCCGCGAGGCCCGCCCTCCGGGCGAACGACGGGAGTTTGACGACAGGCCCTAGGGTGACCGCTATGCGATGGGGGGATCGTTCGGCGCGGGTCCGGTGCACCGCCTTGGTGTACGTGGTGGGATTTCTGGAAGGAGCGGGAGCACACGGATACTTTCTCGCGACGGGCGGCCTGGATGCCTACAGCTACGCACCGATGCCCGTCCAACTGCTCTTCCACGCACTCCTGCTGCTCGATCCGTTGGTCGCGCTGTTGATCGTCTGCGCCCGCCCTGCTGCGCCGCTGTTCGGTGCCGCGGTGATGCTCGCGGACCTGGTCGGCAACTGGACCGTCGCCTGGCACGCGGTCATGGCTCACCCGACCACGTTTCTCCGCCCCGTAGGGCTCTTGCCGATCACGCTCTTCGGCATCTTCGTCCTCGGCACCGCGCTTCCGCTCCGCCGGGCGCTGATGCCCGGCAGACACCTCAACGCCTATGTGCCCTCTCCACCCAAGGCAGGATGAAGGGCAGTACGTCAGCCCGGCCGAGCTCTTTCCTTCCCCTCCCCGCCCGCGCAAGTGGTCGGGGCTCAACAGCCGTCTCCTGGGTAGCAGAACGCTGTCATCAGCTCATCAGCAGACCTGTCGTGGGCAAGCCATGGCAGGATCCGTGGGTATGAGGATCGAACAGGCAGATCGGCCCGTAGCCCTGGTGACCGGGTCCACGTCGGGGATCGGAGAGGCCGTCGCGCGCAGGCTGGCGGCGGACGGGATGCGAGTCGTCGTGCACTCGCGGCGCAGTGCCACGGCCGGGGAGGCGCTGGCGGCGGAGTTCGGCGGGGAGTACGTGCGGGCGGACCTGGCGGTGGAGGAGGAGGCCCGGGGGCTGGTCGAGGCGGCGCTCGACCGGTGCGGGCGGCTGGACGTGCTGGTGAACAACGCGGGCATCAGCTGGCCGATCCCGCACGACGACCTGGCCGCGGCGACACCCGCGGACTGGCGCCAGCTGCTGGAGGTCAACCTGATCGCGCCGTGGGTGCTGTGCACAGCGGCACTTCCGGCGCTGCGCCAATCCCCCGCGGGCGGCAGCATCGTGAACGTCACCAGCCACGCCGGAGTGCGCCCGAAGGGCTCGTCGGTACCGTACGCGGCGAGCAAGGCCGCGCTCAATCACGTGACCCGGCTGCTCGCGGCCGCGCTCGGGCCTGCGGTGCGGGTCAACGCGGTGGCCCCGGGTCTGGTGGACACGCCGATGACGAAGGACTGGGCGCAGGCGCACGAGCTGTGGCGGGACCGCGCGCCCATGCGCCGTCCGGCTCAGCCCGCCGACGTGGCCGACCTGGTGGCGTCGCTGATCGCCAACACCTATCTCACCGGCGAGGTCGTCGTGCTCGACGGCGGACTGAACCTGACCTGAGAGGCCACCCGCCCACGCGGCGCCGCCCGCCCGGGCCCGGGACGTGCATCGAGAACGTCGAGAACAACGTCCCGCCCCGGCGGTATCGCCTGTGTCGTTCCCGTGTGACACCCGGTGCTGGTAATGAATCGTGCCGCACGGATTAAAGGCGGAATCAGGTCGGTAAAGAATTCCCCCGCATCCGGTGAGAAATTCCTTGAAACGGCGGACTGCGACACAACGGGCCCCGAACATGCCGAAGACTTCTGCGCATGGCTACGACAGTCCTCGACAGAACCGCTCCCACCGGCGGCGCCCCCCGTCGCGCGCCCTGGCGATCTCCGGTGGGTCGGCCGGCCTACGCGCGTCCGGCGTTGCTCGTCATCGCCGTGCTCGCCGCCGTGCTCTACGCGTGGGGGATCAACCACAGCCATTACCACACCTTCTACGCGAACGCCGTGCGCAGTATGACGCAGAGTTGGCAGGCGTTCTTCTACGGTTCCTTCGACCCGGGCAATTCCATCACCCTCGACAAACTGCCGGGATTCCTCTGGCCGCAGGCGCTTTCCGCCCAGATATTCGGCTTCCACCCATGGGCGTTGACGCTCCCTCAGGTAATGGAGGGGGTGGCGAGCCTGCTGGTGCTGTACCGGGTGGTGCGCCGTTGGGCGGGCGACAATGCGGCACTGATCGCGAGCGTCGCATTCCTCTTGACGCCGGTGGCGGTGGGGCTGTTCCGCACTGCCGTCGAGGACCCGTTGTTCACCTTGTGCGTGCTGCTCGCGGCGGAGGCCACCCAGCGTGCGGCGGAGGCCGGTCGGTTGCGCCCGCTGGTGATGGCCGGCGTCTGGGTCGGCGTCGGCTTCCAGTCGAAGATGCTGGAGGCGTGGGTGGTCCTTCCCGCGCTCGCCGCGGTGTATCTGCTCTCGGCACCGGTCCCCCTGCGGAAGCGGCTGGTGCGGCTCGGGATCTCCACGGCGGTGATGGTCGCCGTCTCCGCCTCGTGGATGGTGGTCGCCGCCCTCACCCCGGCCAAGGATCGGCCGTATGTCGACGGCACCACGAACAACTCCGCGTTCAGCATGGTGGTTGGCTACAACTTCCTGAACCGCTTCTCGTCGCTGGGGATCAGCGCCGCCTCCACCGGCAGCATCAGCGCGACGCGCGGAGGCGGGGGCCACGGCGGCGGCCAGGAGGCGGATCGCGGTGGTGCGTCGCACGGCGTCCGGGCGGGTGCCGGCCATCCGTCCGTCCCGTCCCACGGCGGCCGGCCCGGTGGCTTCGGCGGGGGCGGCGACCGCGGCCAGGACGGCTGGTCGAAGATGTTCGGCCCATCGCTGGCGTCGCAGACCGGCTGGCTCTACCCGCTCGCCGCCGTCGCGGTCGTCTGCGGCCTGCTCTGGCGCCGGGGCCGGCCCCGCACGGACCGGATCCGCGCGGGCTTCGTCCTCTGGGGCACCTGGTTGACCACGTACTTCCTGGTCTTCAGCGCGGGCAGCGTCGGCGGCCACACGTACTACATGGGCGTGATCGCGGTGCCGCTCGCCGCGCTGGCCGGCGGCGGCCTCTCTCTGCTGTGGGGCGCGTACCGGGCCGGAGGACGCCGCGGATGGGTGCTCCCCGGCGCGGTCGCCGCGACGGTGGCCTGGGGTGCCTACCTCGCCGCCGAGTTCCCCTCGTTCCTGCCGTGGTTGGTGCCGGCAATGGGCGCGCTGGCACTGATCGCCGTCGTCCTGTTGGTCCTCGCCCGCCCGGGCGGCACCCGGCGCGGTGGCCGAGTCGCCCTCGCCGGTCTCGGCGCGTCGCTCGCCGCGGTGCTGCTCGCGCCTGGCGCATGGGCGGTGCAGGTCTTCAACCCGACCTACGGCAGCTCCGGGATGGGCACGGTCGGCCCGACCGGCACCCACCGCAGCGGCCACGGGGCGGCGATGTCACCGGGCAGTGGGCACCTGAAGGACGGCTTCGGCGACTCCAGCGGCCAACTGACGTCCGAACAGCGCAAGTTGCTCGCTTTCGCCACCGCCCACCAGGGGTCGGCGGAGTACGTCTTCGCCACCAACGGCTGGAACGGCGCCTCCCCGTACATCCTGGCCACCGGTGCCCACGTCCTTCCCTTGGGCGGCTTCAGCGGCCAGGTCCCGTTCCCCACCGCGGTCCGGTTCCGGAAGTTGGTCGAGGCGGGCAAGGTCCGCTACGTCCTGCTCGGCCAGACACACGGCATGGCCGGGATGTTCGGCGGCGGTACCGGCCGGGGCACGACGCCCGCCACCCGGATCACCGACTGGGTCCGGCACGCCTGCGCCCGCGTCCCCGCCTCGGCCTACGACGGTGCGCAGCCCCCGACGACCGCACCGGCCCGAGCAAGCCGCGCTGCCCAGACCCTCTACCGGTGCGGACCAGGCCGCTGACGGGTGTCGGCGTCCGTACCCGGCACGGGCCGCGAGCAGGGGCGGAGGCGGGGCCCGCGGCGTCGTCTATCCGATCGGGGGCGCTCGTGGCCTCCGGGTGGTGCTGTTCCTCCAGGTCAGCACCACCCGGCCCGACAGCGGGTCCGGCTCTCAGCACGCTGTGCGCGGCCGCCCGCTCATGCGTCTCTCACACACGGAGAGGTCTCAGCGGGGCCGGTACCTCGGCTCGCCAGAGGGATCCCAGGAGGTCCGAGTGGGACTGGTGGCGTCGCGTTCGGCCGCGTTCAACCAACCGGTCAGGTCCGCCCGGGCTCTTGCCACCCGCGAGCGCACCGTGCCGACGGGGCAGCCTGCCACCGCCGCGGCGTCGCCGTAGGGCAGTCCGAGCACCTGAGTGAGGAGAAACGCCTCCCGGCGGGTGTCGTCCAGGGCGTCGAGCAGGTCGCGCAGCGCCACGCCCTCGTCGAACTCGGGGAGTCCGGCGGGTTGTGCCCGTTCTGCCGCCGTCTGCCAGTCCACGGAGTTGACGATGCGCGGGCGGGCGGCGGCGGACCGGTAGCGGTCGATCACCACCCGCCGGGCGATCGACAGCAGCCAGACGCGGGCGCACGAACGTCCGGCGTACCTCGGCAGGCTGGTCAGCGCTCGCAGATAGGTGTCCTGGGTCAGATCGTCCGCGATGTTCACGTCGGAGCTCAGGTGGGCCACGAACCGCCATACGTCACGGTGGGTGGCCCGGACGAAGCGTTCCACCGCTTCGGGGTTCCCGCTGCGGGCGGCCAGCGCCCAGCGGGTCACGTTCTCGTCGTTCCTGGTCGATCGCGATGGGTGGCCGGGTGCCATGTGGGCAGGAGTCATCACCTGGTGTCCTTCTCGGCTGCGGGGCCGCCCGAGTGCGGGCAGACGCCCGTCGATGAGTCGCCCCTGAGGCGTGGCAGGCCGGAAGACGGCACGGCGGCAGGCACGCCGGGGCTACAGAGGCAGGTGCTGGCGGGCATGCCACGTCCTGGTGCCGCCGCATGACGGCGACGGGGTGTCCGGGCACGCCGGTGTTTCGCTCGCCGCCGGGTCGCTTCCGATGAGGGGACGCTCACCGGAGGAAGGTGCGCCGGGACGATCGGTCAGTGCCAGCGGGGCATCGTGGGCGGGCCTCGGCGCGAGAGGGTGTACTGCAGCAGTGCCCCACAACACAGGGGTGGGGCAAAGGCGGTTGCCGGCGTGGTGGACGGGGCGCGCGGTCCGGTCCGGCGCAGGACGGCCAGGACGAGTACCAGCGGCGCGAAGACCACGGCGACCACGGCGCGGGCGAGCCGGAACGCGGCGGCCTCACCCTGCCAGAGCCACCACCCGCACACCGCCGCGGCGAGAAGATGGGCCAGGAGCATGCCCAGGTGACCGTGGCCAGGGTGCGCGAGCGTCATCTGGTCCAGCTGGTGGCCCACCGGCGGGGCCGCGCCGCCCATGTGTGCCATGCCGGCGTGGGGCATGGCCTCCATACCAGGTAGAGAGCCCGCGGCGCTCGTGCCGTCGTGGGGCGGCGGAGCGGAAACGTGGGTGAGGGGCATGCCCGGCCCGGCGTGGCGCGGCAGCAGGTCCGCTGCCCGCTGCCCGTGCCAGGCACCCTGGTGCCCGGACATGCCGCACACCAAGTGCCGGGCCCAGGCGATGCCGTGCCACCGGCCGCCGGGCGGGCCGGTCGCCAGCGTCTGCGCCAGGGAGAGCAGGAAGTGCAGGACCAGCTGGGCGGTGACGGTGGCGCCGACGACGAACAGTGCGCCGCGCTCCCGTCCGGTCAGCCGCCACGCCGCCCCGAAGGTGCCGGCGAACGCCGCGGCCAAGCCCCACCAGGGAACGGCTCCCTCGGACATCAGGGAGTGCCCCAGGGCCGTCGTCGGCACGCAGACGGCCGCGAAGACCGCGGCGCGGGTGGTGCGTGAAGCCGGCCCGGGAGTCATGGCCGGAATCGTGCCATCGCCTGCACGGGAGACGACAGGGCGGACGCGACTCTTCTGCGCGCCCCCACACGCCGCCGTCGTGCGCCCCACATGCGCCGGGGCTCCCCGCCGGGGACTGCGGCCGTCGAGGGGTACGGCGTGCCGGGCGGATCTCCGGGAACTGACGGGCCGGACCGGACGACTGACTGGACTGATCCCGGCGACGGGACCGGACCGACGGGAGGGCCGCATGCGGACCGGAAAGCGTACGGATTCCGACATATCGAGTTCCGGGGGTGGCACGGCCCGGCCGTCCGCGTCGGGTACGGCCATCACCGCGTTGCTGACGGCGGCGATGGCCCTCTCGATGATGCAGCTCTTTCTGGTCGGCGCGTTCGGGCCACGCCTGGTCGGTGAACTGGGCCTGTCACGCACCGAGTTGGGGCTCACCACGACGGTGGGGTTCGGTGTCGCGGCGCTGCTGTCGCCGGTCGCGGGCAGGCTGGTGGACAGGGCGGGGCCCCGGCGGTTCCTGGTGGCGCTGTTCCTGCTGGTGGCCGTCTCGTTGGCGCTGGTCGGGGCCGCGTCGGGGACGGCGGCGCTGTTGGCGGCCGTCGGGCTCGGGGGCCTCCCGCAGGCCCTGGCCAATCCGGCCACCAACAAGCTGATCCTGGCGAGGGTTCCGCCCGAGCGGCGCGCCGGCGTCACGGGGTGGAAGCAGTCGGGCGTGCAGTTCGGCGCCTTTGCTGCCGGGCTTCCGTTGTCCGTCCTGGCGGCGGCGATCGGCTGGCGCGAGGCGGTGTGGACGGCGGCGGGCCTGGCGGCGGTGGCGGCGGCGTGGGGCATAGGTGTGCTGCCACCCGACCGGACAGCCTTGGCCACCGTGCCCGATGTCGGGCGTCCGGTGGTGTGGCGGCGGGCTGTCGTGGTGAGGCTGGCGCTGTACTCCTTGCTGCTCGGCTGCGGGATCGCCTCGGTCAACACGTATCTGGCGCTGTTCGGTTCGCAGCGTGTGGGTTTGTCGCCGACGGTGGCCGCAGTGCTGGTGGCGGTGCTCGGGGTCGCGGGCATCGGCGGGCGCGTGGTGTGGTCGCGTACGGCGGGACGGCCGGGCCGGGGCGAGGCGCTGCCCGCGCTGCTGGCGGCCGGGGCCGTGGGCGCCGCCTTGACGTTGTGCGCCGCGGTCGGGGTGCCCGTCCTGGTGTGGGTCGCCGCGGTGGCGGTGGGGTCGTTCGCGGTGGCGGCGAACGCCGTGTCGATGGTCCTGGTGATCCGGCAGGCCGCCCCTGGGCGGGCCGGACGGGATTCCGCACTGGTCTCGGCCGGCTTCTTCGCCGGGTTCGCCGTCGGCCCCCCGTTGTTCGGCGTACTGGTCTCGACTGCGGGTTACGGGCCTGGCTGGCTGCTGGTGGCGGCGGAGTTCGCGGGCGCCGCGGCGGTGGCACTGCCCATGGCGCTGCGGGGTGCCCGAGTTGCTGAACGCTCCTGCACGTGAACGAGGCGGCAGGCGCGGCGAATTGGGTGGTCCGGGCGTGGGGAGCGGTGCTGGAGCGGGTGCGGGTGACGGTGGCCGAGGTGGGCGAACGTTTCCCGTTGTACGCGGATCCGGGTACCGGCCGGTGGACGACGATCGCGCGGGGCTCGTGGACCGGTGGTTGCTGGGCGGGGCTGCTGTGGCTGCGTGCGCTGGCCACGTCCGACCCGTGCGACCGGGCCGTGGCGGCCGACTGCACCCGGCGTCTGGAGTACTGGATCGGGCAGGACACGGCGGCGCGCGGCCTGGTGCTGTGGTACGGCACGGCGCTCGCCGCCGCGCTCGGTGGCGACCGCGGAGCGGAGGAACTGCGGGCACGGGCCGCGCGGGTGTGTCTCGCGGCCTACGAGCCGGAACGGGGTCTGGTGCCGTGGGGCGGAGCCTTCGGCGGCCCCAGGATGCTCGCTCGGGCGGACGCGGTGCCGGGGCTGGTGCCACTGCTGGCAGCCGTGCCGGGCGGAGGCCGGGTTGCCGCGTATCGGCATCTGGCGACCCATCTGGAGCTGTGCCTGTCCGAGGAGCCGCCGAGACCGGCGTGGCAGGAGCGGCCCGGTGGCGGCTGGACGGGGTATCCGCATCCGGTGCCGGGGTGGAGCCGTACCGTGGCGTGGCTGCTGCTGGGAGCCGCGGACGGGCTCCACATCGCGCCGCCGCGAGAGGGGGAGCCGGGCGTCCCACCGGCGGCGGTCCGGCGACTGGTCACGCTGCGTCTCGGCCGGGAGGCCCCGTTGGTCCCCCTGGCGTGCCGGGGGCGTGCGTCCGGTCCGGTGGATACGTCAGCGGCCGCGATCGAGGCGGTCGCCGCGCTGAAGCTGGCCGCGCTCGCACGGTCGGCAGGCCGGCACCGCGCGTCTCGCGAACTGTCGCGGCGCGCCGGGGAGATCCTGCGCCGGTTGTCGACGTCGCACCTGTCGACAACCGGCGGATTGTTGGACGGTTGCTACGACGCCGAGCGGGGACTGGCCACGCAGCACGAGCTGATCTGGGGTGACTTTTTCCTGGCGCTGGGACTGGCGATGTTCATGGGGGCGGTGGAGCCGTTCGCGGTGTAGGTGTGGCCGCATGGTCGCGGAGGGCACGTCGGGCCACCGCGGCGATGTGCAGTTCGTCGGGACCGTCGAGCAGCCGGGCCGCTCGGCCGGCGCGGAACAGCCCCGGCAGGACGGTGTCGGGGCCGAGCCCTGCCGCACCGTGCACTTGGATGGCCGCGTCGGCGACCTGTTGCAGCATGCGTGCGGCGGCGACCTTGGCCAGTCCGGTTTCCGTCCGGGCGTCGTCGCCGGCCGCGAGGCGGGTGACGGCTTCGTACACCAGTGGTCGGGTGGTGCGGATGGCGAGCAGGGCGTCGAAGACGAGTTGCTGGACGAGCTGGCGGTCGGCGAGCGGGCCGGATGCCTGGGTGCGTGACCGGGCGCGCCGGCACATCAGGTCGAAGGCGCGCTGTGCCTGCCCGAGCCAGCGCAGACAGCGCAGCACCCGCCCCAGCCGAAGCCGTTCGCCGGCGATCCCCAGCGCCCGGCCGGGCGGACCGATCACGTGGTCGGAGGGCACGGTGACGCCGTCGAGGGCGATCTCCCACTGTCCTCCGGTGCCGAGCACGGACAGTTCCCGCACCACACGGAAGCCCGGCGCGGTGGTCGGCACGAGCAGCAGGGAGAGCCCGTCGGCCTCGGGGGCACCGCCGCGCGTACGGGCCAGTACGGTGACCAGGTCGGCCTCGCCCGCGCCGGTGATGAACCACTTGCGACCGTGCACCGTCCATGTCCCGCTGGTGTCCGCCGTGGCGCGGGTCGCGGTGAGTGTGGGATCGGTGCCGGGGGTGTCGGGTTCGGTCATGGCGAAGCAGATGCGCAGTTCGCCGGCGCTGATCCGACGCAGGTACCGTTCCCGTACGGCTTCGGTGGCGTGCCGGGCGAGCATCAGCACGTCCAGCAGTGGCGCCGACCCGAGAGCGGCCGGGCCATGATCGCTTGCTCCCTCGACCTCTGCCAGGTGCGCGTACTGGGAGAGCGTCAGTCCCTGGCCGCCGAGTTCGGTGGGGAGCGGCAGGGCCCACAACCCCGCGTGTTTCGCGTCGTGTTGGAGTCTGCGTCGGGCGACTCGGGCGGCCGGGCCGCCCGCTTCCAGTGTCTGTTCGTACGGGATGACCCGCTGCTGGATGAACGACGCCACGCGCTCGCCCAGTCCGTTCGACGGGTCGGCAGGCGGCTCGGGCGGGGCGGTTTCATCCGGTGGGTCCGGGTTGGGTATGTCGCTCGGTTCGGCGTTGATCACGTCCACGGCCTCCTTCGGGGCACCGGGAACCCATGAAGACGACAATCCGACTAACTGGCCGTGGAGTTGGTCGGTGCGCACCCCTCTCCGGTTCCCATACGTCCTTGACCACCTGAGAGAAGGCCATGGGGAATCTTCCCGCTATCACTGCCATCCGCCCGCTGGCGGAAGCGGCCGTCCGTGCCGTGGGCCCTCCCGCGCTCACGGACCCGGCGCTCCGGCACATGCGCGCGCTCGGTGCGACGACCGTCGAGTCCGCCCCGGCCGGCGATGCAGCCCATCTCACCGTCGGCGGCCCGGAGTTGGGCAAGGTCACCGCCGACACGGTGTGGGCGGACCTGTGTCCGGAGGCGGACGTCACCGACGAGGCCACTGCGCAGGCGACCACAGGGGTGATGCACGTCCATGGGCGACGCGACGGCCGGCCGCTCGGCCTCGCCGTCGACTACGCCGCCACCTGCGCCGCCGTGGCCACCGTGCAGGGACTGCTCGCCGCCCTGCTGGGGCAGGTCCGCGGCGGCCGTGCCACCCATGTCACCTGCGGCGCCGATCGGGCCGCTCTGCTGGCGGTCTCCCAGTACATCGCGGCGGCGGGGGCGCCCGAGGCGGAGGCCGTCGTCCTCGAACCGGGCGGTCCCCCGTTCACCGCCGGGTGCGGTACCCGCTTCGAGCTGGAGGCGCTGGAGCCCACCGCCTGGGCCGGGTTCTGGCGGCGTCTGGGCACACCCGAGCAGGCGATCCGCAGCGGCTGGCGCCCCTTCCAGTTCCGTTACGCCACTGCCTGCGCGCCCCTGCCCGAGGAACTGCACACCGCGACGCGCGCTGCCTCCTGGGCGCGGATCCGGCAGGCCGCCACCGCCTCGGGGGCCGAGGTGTGCCGACTGCACACCTTGGCCGATCGCGTCGCCGAGGCGACCGCCGACGCACCGTGGACGTTTGCTCCCTCGACGTCGATCGGCGTACCGCCGCCGAGGGACCTGGGGTGCGAAGACGCCCGCCCGCTGTCGGGCTTCACCGTGCTGGAAGCGGGCCGCCGCATCCAGGCCCCCCTCGCCGCCCACCTCCTCGGCCTGCTCGGCGCCGACGTGATCCGTGTCGAACCACCCGGCGGCGATCCACTGCGCGGCATGCCCCCGTGCTGCTCGGACGTCTCGGCCCGCTGGCTGGCCCTCAACCGGGGCAAGCGCGCCGTCCAGATCGACGTCAAGTCACCCATCGGGCAGGCAGAGTTGCGCGAGCTGGTCGCCGGCGCCGACGTCTTCCTGCACAACTGGGCCCCGGGCAGAGCGGAACGGTTCGGACTGGACGCCGACCACCTCGCGGCCGTCAACCCCCGCCTCGTCCACGCCTACACCAGCGGCTGGGGCGGACATCTCCCCGGCGCACCCATGGGCACCGACTTCATGGTGCAGGCCCGCACCGGGGTCGGGGAGGCGGCACGGCCCGCCGACGAGCCGACCGCCCCGTCGCTGATGACCCTGATCGACGTGCTCGGCGGGCTGCTCGGCGCCGAGGCCGTGCTCGCCGCCCTCCTGCTGCGGGAACGCACCGGACACGGCGTACGCGTGGAGTCCTCACTGCTCGGCGCCGCCGAGACACTCACCGCACCCGCGCTCCGCCGCGCCGGCGTGGGCCGGGAGCCACGCCGCCCGGCCGGCTTCCGCCGCCCCCTGCCCACCGCCGACAGGTGGATAGCCCCGGCGGACGACTCCGCACGAACCGCCAACACCCAGTCGGGCCACCTGGCCCGGCTCTCCTCCCACGAGGCCGTCGCCGTCCTGCGCGACCAGGGCCTGACCGCCACCGTGGTCACCACGGACCTCGCCGCACTGCCAACGGACCCGCGGCTGCGCGGCGCTCTCACCCGCGACCCGCACGGCTCCCTCGTCGTCCCCTCCCCCTGGAGGTTCGAGTGACCCCCCGGATCCACGACCTGGTTCCCACCGCACTGCGGCGCTCCTGGGCCACCAGTGGCCACTACCCGGATCTCGACCTGTACGTGCTCTTCCGCGCCCACCGTGTCACCGACCCGCACCGCACCGCCGTCATCGACGCACAGGGCGGGACCAGCTACGCGGAGCTGGACGACCGGGCGCGGTGTCTGGCCGCCGGTCTGGCCGAGGCCGGCGTGTGCCCGGGCGACGTGGTGGGCATCCAACTTCCCAACGGCTGGCCGGCGGTGGCGGCCGACCTCGCCATCGCCGCCCTCGGGGCCGTCGCCCTGCCCTTCCCCGTCGGACGCGGAAGCCGGGAGGTCAGGTCGCTGCTGAGCCGTTCCGGAGCCCGGGCCGTCATCGCCGCGACGGAGCAGCGCGGCGTCGAGCACGCCCGGGATCTCGTCGCGCTCGCCGACGCACTACCCGCCCTGCGCACAGTGATCGCCGCAGGCACCGGACCCGCCCCGGAGGGCTGCCTGTCGCTGGACGACCTCCTGCGCACCGGCCGGGCCGACTTCGCCCCCGCCCGCACCGACCCCGACGCGGCGGCCCGGATCCTGGTCTCCTCGGGCACCGAAGCCGAACCCAAGATGATCGCCTACTCCCACAACGCGCTGGTGGGAGGCCGTGGCAACACCCTCGCGGCCCTGCTGCCGGACCGCCTACCGCCCCGTTGTCTGTTCCTGGTCCCGCTGGGCTCCGCCTTCGGGACCGCGGGAACCGCGGTCACCCTCGCCCGCCACGGCGGGACCCTCGTACTGCTGGACCGGTTCACACCCGATGCCGCGCTGGAGGCGATCCAGGCACACCGGCCCACCCACGTCCTGTGCGTGCCCACGATGGTCCGCATGATGCTCGACCCGCTGGCGAAGGAGCCGCGGCCGCCAACCGGCCTGACCGCCCTAGTCCTTGGCGGGTCGCCGCTGGATGCGAACACCCGCGGCGAGGCACGCAGGGCCTTCGGCTGCCCGGTCGTCAACCTCTACGGATCGGCCGACGGCGTCAACTGCCACACCGGCCTGGCCGGGAACGCGGAGCCCGACCCTGGCCTTGGGGTCACGGTGGGCACACCGGACCCCGCCGTCTGTGAGATCCGCATCGCGCCCTTGCCCGGCACCGGCCCCGCAGAACCCGGAGACCCTGGAGAACCCGGAGAGATCATCGCCCGCGGCCCGATGACACCGATGTGCTACGTGGGCGCTCCCGAGCTGAACATGCGCTACCGCACCGCCGACGGCTGGGTACGCACCGGTGACCTGGGAATTCTGGACGACGACGGCACCCTTCGCGTCGTCGGCCGCCTGAAGGACGTCGTCATCCGCGGCGGCGCGAACATCAGCCCCGCCGAAGTCGAAGGCGAGCTCTCCGCCCACCCGGATGTCCGGGACGTGATCTGCCTCGGCGTCCCCGACCCGCTCATGGGCGAACGCCTCGCCGCCTGCGTCGTGCCGCACTACGGGCGCCGCCCCACCCTGGAGAGCCTGGGCGCCCACCTCGCCGCACGCGGTCTGGAACGCCGCAAGCATCCCGAACGCCTGCTCCTCGTCGACGACGAACTGCCGCTCACCCCGGCAGGCAAGCCGGACCGAGCCACCCTGCGGGCACGCCTCACCGCCCCCGGCACCCCTACGCATCACGCACAGGCCGGCTGACTGCGGACAGCCGAGGGGACGACAGAAAGAAGGAAACGGTAAGGCGGAAGGGGGAGAGAAGGGGGGAAGGGAAAGGGAAAGGGGAAGGGGAAGGGGAAGGGGAAGGGGAAGGGGGAAAGGCCACTCGACAGGCGGCCCTCCCCCCTTCCTCTCCTGTGCTCCCCCACTCACGACCCGGCGAACGCCTTTCGCATCTGGTCGGCGGCCTTGCGGTAGACCGAGAGCAGGTCGAGGTCCGCGCCGGGGTAGTTGACGATCTCCAACTGCCTGGCCTCGGACCCCGGCAGGACCGTCCCGGTCGACATGTTCTCGTTGTCCAGCACGAACGCCGGCTTCTTGGCGGACAGCGCCGACAACTGGGCCGGCGTCACGGCATCCGGCCCGTAGGTCCCGGCTACCTGGACCCCCGCGAGCTTGGCCGCCCATGCCGTGAACGCCTGCGCGACCACCACCGGTGCCTTGCCGCCGGTCCGAGCGGCCTTCAGCTGCCGGGACAGCGAGTTCCACTCCGTGGTGAAGGCGCTGTTCCACTGCGCCGCGGCCCGCTCGGTCCCGAAGAGCTTGCCCAACCGGGTCACATTGGCCCTGGTCGTCTCCGGATCGTCGTCGAGGTCGAGCTCGACCATCTTCGCCTTCGAGCCCGCGGCGCTCTTGATCCGTCCGGCGAACGGTTCGAAGGACGCGTAGAGCACGTCATCCGCCCCCGCGACGGCGGTCAGGTCGGACGGCTTGAGATCGTAGTCGGGCGCATGGCGGATCGACGGCGGCACGATGGGCCTGACGTTCCTCGCACCGGCCGCCTTGGCCAGTGCCGCCTCCCAGGAGGACGTCGCCACCACGACGGGACCGGACGGTGCCGAGCCGGCCGAACTGCCGGCCTTGGCAACGCGTGTGCCGGAACTGTCGCACCCGGTCAACAGGAGCAGCCCCGCGCTCAGTGCGGCCAGCGAGCGGACGAGGACCGGGAGTCGGGCGGATAGGTGGACGGGGACGTGGACGGGGACGTGGACGCGCGCCATGAGCGTGTTCTCCGTTCCGGTAGCAGGTGGACCGCGAGGGCGACCGCCCCCGCGGCAAGCACGAGAATCGGCCCGGGCGGCAGGTCCCAGGCCAGCGAGACCAGCAAGCCGACGACGTTCACCACGACGCCGATGCCGATCGCCCAACAGGTGATCGCCCCCAACGACCGGCCCAGCCGCCGCGCCGCGAGCGCCGGCAGCAACGTGAGCGCGTCCACCAGCAACGCCCCCGTCAAGCGGATCGCCCCGGCCACCGCGACCGCCACCAGGACCAGCAGCGCCATGGTCAGTCGCGGCACGGCCACCCCCGAGCACAGTGCCAACTCCCGGTCGTGCAGCAGCAGCGCCAACTCCCGACGCCGCCAGACGAACAGCGCCGGAACCACCACCGCCAGCACGCCCAGCACGGCGAGATCCGCCGGACGCACCGCGAGAATCGATCCCCACAGCAACGCGAACGCACCGTTCGCGTTCACCCCCGACAACGCCAGCATCAGCAGCGCGGCGGCGATCGCCAGACTCATCAGCAGGCCCATCGCCCCCGACAGCGCATCGGCCGTACGAGCCAGCGGAGCCACCCCCGCCCCCGCCAACCCGCAGGCCACCAGCGCACACAACACCGGGTCCAGCCCGACCAGTTGACCCACCGCGATACCGAACAGCGCCACATGCATCATCGCGAACCGCACCGGCATGATGTCCAGCCCGACGATCACCACCCCGACCACCGGCAGTCCCAGCGCGGCCAGCAGCAGCCCGACCCCCGCCCGCTGCACGGGCACCAACTGCAACAACGCACCGACCTGCCCGAACGCACTCACCTGACCTCCCGCAGCCGGCCCGCCGCCATCTCCAGCACCCGGTCGCACCGCTCGGCCATCGCCCGGTCATGGGTGACCACCAGCAGCGTCACCCCCAGTGACGTCAGCACCTCCGCCGCCTCCTCCTGCCCGGCGAAGTCCAGGGCCGCGGTGGGCTCGTCCGCGAGCACCACCCCGGCACCCGCCGCCACGCATCCCACCGCCCGCGCCAGATGCATCCGCTGCAACTGACCACCCGACAGGCTGTCCAACGACCGGTCGGCAAGTGCACCGACACCCAACCGCCCAGCGGCCGCGGCAGCCGCCTCGTGCGCCCCGCTGCTCGCTAGCAACTCCCTTGCCAACAGCGGAAATTGGCCCGCCGCCGGACGCTGCGGAATCCACGCACACGCCCGCCGTCGCCAGGCCCACTCCGCCGCCGTCCGGGTGCCCCGCCCGCCGACCAGCAGCTCACCGTCCACCTTCCGGTGCAGGCCGAGCACCGCCCGCAACAACGTGGTCTTCCCCGAACCGTTCGTCCCGGTCAGCGCGATCCGCTCACCCCGCGCCACCTCCAGATCCACCCCGGACACCGCTTCCAGCCGACCGTGTCTGCACACGACACCGCGTAGCCGTACGTCCAGACCGAGGGCCTCTACGTTGCTCTGCTCCACAGTCCACTAGTCGGCCGAGCGGAGCCCGGAGTTCCCGGAAACCTCCGCCCCGAGATCCCGACCGTCCGTGGCTCGGAACGCGCCTTGACGGCAGCCGACCGGGAACGGTCCCCACCCACCACTCCTGACTGCCGCTTCGGCCGGGATTACAGCCAGTTACACATCGTCCCTCACATGTGGGTGCCCGGTGGTCAGTTGACGGGTACGGGAAGGAGCGCAGATGTGTCTGTGGAAGTCGTCCACGGCGCGCGTTCAACGACCAGGTTGCGCACGGCGCGCACCTGGCGCGGGGCGTTCCAACCGAGTACGCCCACCACCACCTCGTGTCTGCCGTACGCGGCGGTGAAGTGGCCGTCCGCCGGGTCGCCGTCGATGATCCTCAGCTCCGCATCCGGCGGGAAGATGCCATACGCCTGGATCTTGGTGTCGTACTGGTCGGTCCAGAAGTAGGGCACGGGAGCGAAGGGTTGTGCGTCGCCGAGGAGGTTGCCGGCCGCGGCCATGGCCTGTTCGGTGGCGTTCATCCGGTGCTCCAGTCGCATGCGGGTGCCGAAGCGCGGGTTGTGCCACGAGGCGACGTCGCCGGCGGCGTAGATGCCTGGCGCTGCCCGGCACAGCGCGTCGCACACCACGCCGTTGGCCAGGGTCAGACCCGAGCCCGTCAGCCAGTCGGTCGCGGGCGTGGACCCGAGGGCCAGGACGACGGCGTCGGCGGGGAGTCCGCTGCCGTCCGCGAGTTCCACGCCGGTCACCCGGCCGCCACCTTCGCACAGCCCGCGCACCGGTACCCCGCAGCGCAGGTCCGTTCCGTGGTCGCGGTGGAGTGCGGCGACGAGCGCGCCGACGCGGTCGCCGAACGGGCGGCGCACCGGAACGGGCTCCGGTTCGACCAGGGTCACTTCCAGGCCCATGGTCTGGGCCGCCGCGGCGACCTCGGTGCCGAGGAATCCGGCGCCGACCACGACCACCCGGGGCCCGGTGAGCAGCGCGGCGCGCAAGGCGAGCGCGTCGTCGAGCGTGCGCAGGACGTGGACCCCGTTCAGATCGCCGTGCGGGAGGCGTCGGGGGATCACGCCGGTGGCGATGATCAGGCCGTCGAAGTCGATCGTCGCACCGCCGGCCAGACGCGCCTGGCGGCGTTTCACGTCGAGCCCGGTGGCAGGGCGTCCGAGCCGCAGGTCGATCTCCAGTCGCGCCAACTCCTGCGGGGCGCGCAGGGTGGTTCGTTGCGGTTCCCAGGCACCGGTCAGGATCTGCTTGGACAGGGGCGGCCGGTCGTAGGGCGGACGGGCCTCGTCCCCGATCAGGGTGAGGTGCCCGTCCCAGCCTCGGCGGCGGAGCGTCTCGGCCGCCGTGAGTCCGGCGGCCGAGGCCCCCACGATGACGATCCGCTTCCCTCCTTCCGTCTTCACTCCTCGCCCTCCCTCCCACCCTCCCCCGCCTGCTCCCGCAGCCAGATCGCCTGGGCCGGGCAGAGGACTGCGGCCTGCCGGACGTCCGCCACCAGGTGCTGGGGCGGGTTCTCGGTGAGCAGGACGACGATGCCGTCCTCCTCGCGCTGGTCGAACACGTCCGGTGCGCTCAGCACGCACTGGCCGGCGGCGACACACTTGCTCTGATCGATGATCACCTTCATCGCAATCCACCTTCTTCCTACGGCACTTGGCCGCGTCACCAGGTGATGGGAAGCTCATAGACGCCGTAGACGTTCCCGTCGTGTTTGAACGGGATCTCGTCGAGGTCCACCGCCAGTCGGAGGGTGGGGATGCGGCGGTAGAGGGTGCGGTAGACGACCTGGAGTTCCACTCGGGCCAGTGGTTGGCCCAGGCACTGGTGGATGCCGAAGCCGAAGGCCATGTGGTGACGGGCGTTGCGGTCGACATCGAGCCGGTCCGGGTCGGGGAAGGCCGCGGGATCGCGGTTTCCGATGTCGTTGGCGAGCACGATGCCTTCGCCGGCGTGGACGGACACCCCGCCGATCTCGACGTCCGCCAGGGCCACCCGGCGCCGGCCGCTGTGCACGATGCTCAGGTAGCGCAGGAGTTCCTCGACCGCCGAGGCGATCACCTTCGGGTCGTCGCTCTCGCGCAGCCGGGCCAGTTGGTCCGGGTGTTGCACCAGGGCCAGGGTCCCCAGCGCGATCATGTTCGCCGTCGTCTCGTGCCCGGCGATCAGCAGCAGCATCCCCATGTCGGCCGCCTGGCTCCGGGTGAGTTCACCGGCCCCGACCCGCGCGGCCAGTGTGGAGAGCAGGTCGCCGGCCGGGTGGGCGAGCCTGTCGCCGATCAGCCGGTCCAGGTAGTCGAGCAGTTGCTGCGTGGCCACCCGCGCCTGCTCGGTGCTGGTGGTGCGCTTGATCAGGACCTGGCTGTGGGCCTGGAAGAAGTCGTGGTCGACATACGGGACGCCGAGCAGCTCACAGATCACCAGCGATGGCACCGGCAACGCGAACGCCTGGACCAGGTCCACCGGCTTGGGCCCGGCGAGCATGGCGTCGATCAGTCCGTCGACGATCTTCTGGATGGCCGGTCGCAGCGCTTCCACCCGCTTGATGGAAAAGGCGGCGGTGACCATCCGACGGAGCCTGGCGTGCTCCGGATCGTCCATGTTGATGAAGGTCCGCGACTGCCTGCGGCGTTCCTTCATGGCCGGGCTCGTGTGGGGGTAGTGCGGGTGGCTGCTCTCCGAGCTGATCCGCGGATCGGCCAGCAGGGCCCGCATGTCTTCGTAGCGGGTGACCAGCCACGGGGTGCTGCCGTCCCACAGGCGCACCCGGCTGATCGGAGCCTGGCTCTGGAGGGTGTGCAGGGCCGGCGGCGGGTCGAAGGGGCAGCCGGCGGCCCGGGTCATGGGGTAGTCAGGCGCCTCGTTCTGCGGCACGACGGTGCCGGGTGCCGAGAGTGTGCTCATGGTTCTCCGCCCTCTCCGGAAGTCCGAGAAATCCGTTACGGGGCGGGTGCCAGGACCGGGGCCCGGCGCGCGCGGTACGCGACGGGGCAGCGGAGCGGGGCCCGCCGACAGGAGAAGACACCGAAGAACGCGACCAGGTGGCACGGCCAGACAGTCGAACGATCACGCGACCAGGAGGTCAGGAGGCCGAACCGCCGCTGACGGGGCGGGTACTCTCCCCCGCCCGGAGCATCCGCCGGACGAGAGGCAGGGCCGTGTGCACGGCCTCGCCCAGTGCCCGCACATCCTGCTCGGGCAACGTGGCCAACAGGTCGGCCACCCGGACGCTCTGCGCACGCCGACGCTCGGCCAGCAGTGCGCGCCCGGCGTCCGTGATGGCCACGAGGCGGACCCGCCCGTCCTCGGGATGACCCACTCGTGATGCCAGGTCCTGGGCTTCCAGTCGCTGCACCAGCGCGGTCATCGAGGGTTGGGCGATACCCTCCGCCGCGGCCAGCACGGTCAGCCGGAGCGGGCCTTCCTGCTCCAGCCTGCTGAGCGCCGCGACGGTGGTCAGACTCATGCTCTGCCGATCCGACAGGAGATGCCTGACCATCCCGATGGTCAGTTCGTTCAGCTCCGCCGCCACCTCCCTGGCGCGCTCTCCGTGTGTCTCATCCATACCCCACTTATATCACTCACCTATATTTGCTGTCTATATAGACAAATGATATAAATGAGGTGGATCGTCAACGGTCCTGGTCACGACCAGGCGCCAGCGCGGCGCCCGAAAGAGGGTGATGACCGTGACCTGCACCTACGCCCCAGACATCGCCCCGAGGGCGGATGCCGCCCGGCAGTCGTCGCAATCGGCCCCGGTGAGCATCTGGCCCCTCGCCCACCACCCGGAAGCCGCCGGAGAAGCCCGCAAGATCGCCAAAGAGATCCTCGCCATGTGGCGCGTTGCCGACGAAGCAGCCGACTCGGTACTGCTGACCGTCTCCGAACTCGTCACCAACGCCGTGGAGCACGCTCGGCCCCCAGTGATCCTCGAACTGAGCCAGGATCCGGGCAATCGCCGGGTGCACATCGAGGTTTCCGACGGCGGCCCGGCC
The DNA here is from genome assembly GCF_029011865.1 of Streptomyces yunnanensis. NCBI lineage: Bacteria > Bacillati > Actinomycetota > Actinomycetes > Kitasatosporales > Streptomycetaceae > Streptomyces > Streptomyces yunnanensis. Next base: position 8,832,212 of record NZ_CP095749.1, on the reverse strand, counting down.
GCCCGCGACGGCGACTGGACGATCAGCTGCACCCCCGACGAGCACGGCCGCGGACTGGACATCGTCAACCACCTCACCGCCGTGCACGGCGACCGCCAGGCGCCCGGACACGGCATCCACTGGGCCGACGTCGCCACCGCGACACAACTCGACCATGCACCGAACTGCTGACCATCACCGCCGCCGAGACGTTGAACGTCGGTGGCCCGCCCGCTCCCTGGAACAGGCGGCCACCCGGTCACAGAGCCAGGCAGAGCGAAGCGCGGCGGCGTCAGTCGCAGGTGTTCCGCACGCGGATGACCTTCTCTTTCTCCGGCGGCATGACAGCCAACCCAACCCATAGAGGAACTTGACGTTGGTCCAAGCCCTGGAGTACGTGCACCAGAAGTCGACGTTGGGCTGGGCCCATTGATCCGAACTCTGATCACCCTTGCTGCGGTTGGATGACGCGGAGACGGCGATGAGCTGCGGACCGTTCACGTCGTTCGCGAACTGCTTGCAAATGGAACGGCAGTTGGACATAGATAACGACCCTGGCCCCGCACCCTCGCGGATCTCACCCGCTTGATGGCGTGCCCCCAAGTGACTACGTGCCTCATGCACCAGAAGCACCAAGTAGGCGCAAGAGCAGAGCCATCGCCGTGACCCTTGTCAGGACGGCTGTCTCGGCGGGGCCGCTCCCTCTCCCCGAGCCGCTACCCGACTCCTCCCTCCCTTGAGCTTGGAACATGGCATCGGCGGATCGGGGACCTTCGAACCCTCCCGGGGAGTAGGAGAGTTGGGGTGCGATGAGGCGAGTTCCCTTGCGGGCCGATGAGGGGTCGCGCCGCCCGAGGGCGTGGTCGCCGTCGCACGCTCAAGAGGGGAGCTCCCTCCCCCCTGACCCAGTGGCGACCATGCATCGAACTGCGGCCTTGGCGCGCAATGCATCGCGGACTTCCGGTAGCCCTGAAGGATTCCACGCTTTCTTCATATGATCGGGACCGCCTACTATTCCATTTATTTCCAATGATGGCATTCACCGAATTCTGGCGCGTCGTTAGGTGACGGCGACATATTTCGCTACTAATCTCGCGGTCGCATCAAGTCGATCAGCAGCTGATCGGACCCTTCCACTCAATCGGAGAAGAAATGCGTAAGCTTCAGAAGGCAGCCGTCATGATGGCCATCCTTGGCAGCGTCTCCCTCCTTGGCGCCGGTACTGCCTACGCCGATGGCGGAAGGCACGGCGGCAAGGGGGAGAGTGGGTTCGCCGTCAAGCAGGGAAGCTCATGTCGATCGCACGACGAGAACGTTGACGTGCTCGGCGAGGTCGGGATCCTCAATGGGGCGCTGGGTAACGCGCTCAACGGTGAAGGCTCCCCCGGCGCCCAGAGCACCAAGATGGGCTCGGACATGGGCTGCGACAACAGCTTTGCCGTCGGCGGCAAGGGCGGCAAGGGCGAAAAGGAATAGAGGCCGGCCCCGGCGTTCGATTCATAGTGCCGGTGTGAGGGGTGCGGTCTTCATCGCAACGTCACGCCCCTGGTTACGGGAATTATCTCGAACCACGGCCGGGCTGAAAGCGGCCTGCCAGGTCTCTCGGGGAGACCTGGCAAACAGCCGAAAGATGAGATGCCTCATCCGCAGTGAGACCGCCGCCGGCCATTCTTCCGGTGAGCTTGGTCGGCGGCTAAAAACCAGGGTGCAGCCCAGCGCCCTCGCCATTTCCGCCAAGGGTGACCGGCCGCCCTCGAAGCGGGATAGGCGATCCGAGGCCCCTCGGACCCACTCAACCTCCGAGTGGGTCCGAGGGGCCTGACTGCGCCGGTTGAACTGCCCACGTGGACAACCCGACGTCATGCCGCGTCGCGCGAAAGTGCTGGTACGAGCTGGCAAGTTCGTGCCCGCGGCACCCCTCGCATATCCCTTCAACGGCCACCCTGTGGGCAGGCCGGCGCGGCCAGGTGGGAGCCGACGGCTTCACAGTCATCTGAAGGCGCAACCTCACCCCGGGACCGCGGTTGCGGTACCGGGCTGGCGGGCCGGACGCCGCAACCGAGCACATCAGGCCAGCGAGGGAACAGCTCCGCCAAGGTGCCGGGCGAAGAACCGGACCGCGCTGTCGACCTCGAACCTGGGCAGCTCCTTGTGCTTGCCCGAGTTCACGTGCAACGACTTCTCCTTCGACGCGAAGGCGTCGAACAGCGCCAGCCCCTCGTCGCGCGAGATGTGCTCGTCGTCCCACTGCAGGTCGAACTCGATCGGGATGGTGATCTGCTGCGCCTTCTGGGCCAGGACATCGGGCCAGTGCTGGCCGAAGACCGCGGCGGTGATCCTGGGGTCGGCTGCCACGAACGGTATGCCGATCGCGGTGCCCATGTTGATGCCCCAGTAGCCGACCGGCCCGTCGGCGCCGATCTCCGGAAGCTCCTGGAGGGCGTCCAGGGTTGCCAGGTACTCGGGCACGGCCCGCTCCGCCAGGTGGGCGTTGTAGCGGACGACGATCGGGCCTTCCGGCTCGCCCGCCGACCTCGCCCGGAACAGCTCGGCGATTTCCGCCTCGTCGTGCGCGGTGCGCGGCCGGTCGCCGTGACCGGGCGCGTCGATGACGGCGACGTGGAAACCGCAGCCGGTCACCAGGCGCCGGGCCCGGCCCGACATCGCCGTCAGCTGGAAGCTAGCAGCTTGATCTTCATCCCTTCAACCTTCTTCCTCGCCGCGTGAGCACGGCTCCAGACAGGCCCGAGTGCCGTCTGCCAGCGACCGGGCTGCCTGGTGAATCGGCTGACAGGCCTAGCTTCCGGCCGTGACGCTGCCGGCAACGGCAACCGCTGCCATGACCGCCTGCATGTCGCGGATCGCGGCGCGAACGCTCTCGGCGGCCCACTGGCCGGATGCCACCTCCGCCATCCGGTCGGTCACCTGCTTACGCGGGACATCGGGGCACGCCAGGCGGTGCAGCTTGGCGGCGTGGATCAGGGCGATGAGGCCCACCGTGCGCTCGTCCGGGGTGGCACCGTCCAAGACGACCGCGTGGAGCCGCTGACGCAGCTCCCTCTCGGGCGCGCCGTCGGCCTCGGGGTAGCGGCGCGTGGGGAACAGGCCGAGGGCCCTGTGCTGCTGCTCGGCGAGCACTCCGCGCGCACACAGGCTTTCCACGGCCGCGTCACCGGCCTTGCCCCGCTCCCTTTTCAGCCACTCCGTCACCCGGCGCCTTTCGCGGCCGCGCAGCCAGGCGTCGAGCAGCGCCATGCGGCCATCGAGCAATCGCTCACCGGTCGGCGTCCTGTCTGTCAGTTTGAGGTACTTGCCCTCAACAGATGCCCGCCCGGCGAGGACCAGTTCCAGCAGGATCCCGCCCGCGGCGGCCCAGCCCGCCGCCCGCCGCTGCTCCGGCACCCCGGACTCGTCGTCCAGGGAGAGCAGCATGATCTCCTCGGCCAGCGTGATGGCCATCCTCGGTCCCCCGATACGTCTCGTGATCGTTGCAGTCAGCCGATGAGACGCCCAGGTTGACCTGGCGGTTGCCATGACGTCCGTCTCGTAGCCCGCACCCATCGGACAAGCCCCAAGGCGCGTATCGGGTCGTGATCAATGAGCGGGTTCTCCCCTCGCGCTGATCTTCGATCCGGTAGATCGCCTTGCATATACGTGTACAACTGGCCGATGTCGAGTGGGAGTTCATGCTGCAAGGTCCACCTCGCCGCCGACCGCAGGTGCCGTCCGCCGGAGTTCGTCCTGACCGCCGGGCAGGCCGCCGACGGCCCACAGTTCGTCCTCGTACTGGACAGGGTGCGCGTCCGCGGGCCCGTCGGTCGTCCCCGCACCCGACCGGACGCGGTCGCCGGGGACAAGGCGTACTCGTCCCGCGGCAATCGCGCCCACCTACGCAGGCGCGGCATCGAGGCCGTGGTCCCGGACCTGTGCGCCGCCTGCGCGGTGTCGGCCCGCAGGGTCAGGTGAGGGCGGCGACCAGCAGGGCGAAGGCGGCGATGAGGACGGCGACGCGGGCGTAGTGGAAGCGGTCCCAGCGGTTCATCTGCTCCTTCCAGTCCTCGGGCCGGTTCTCGGGGGTCCAGGTCTTGCCCCGGTTGTTGATCGGGACGAGCAGCAGGATCGACATGATCACGCTGAGGATCAGCAGTGCGGCGGCGGCGATGACGAGGCCGGTGCCGGGGCGGTGCCATCCGGCGATGACCCAGACCGCGGCGAGGACGAGCGAGCCGATGTACCAGACCGGCATCACGGCGCCGAGCATCCGGCCGCCGTGGGCGCGGCCGAGTTGGCCACTGTCTTCGGGGAGTGCGTCGAGGATCCGGTTGATGACGAAGGCGACGGAGAACTCCACCCCCACCATCACGCCGACGACCACGGTGGTGAACACCTCGAGTGCGTTGAGCATGATGACCCCTCCTGGAATCTAGCGCTGCTAGCCGATGAGGCAACGCTAGTACTGCTGCCGCTCGAATGTCTAGCAGTGCTAGGATCGAAGTATGTCGGTACAGGAACGCAAGGAGCGTGAGCGGGCGGGCCGCGAGCGCCTCATCGTGGCGACGGCCCGCGAACTCGCCGAACAGCAGGGCTGGGACGCGGTCACCACCCGCCGGCTCGCCGAGCGCATCGAGTACAGCCAGCCCGTCCTCTACAGCCACTTCCGCGGCAAGCGCGAGATCATCGGCGCCGTCGCCCTGGAGGGCGCCAGCGAGATGGCCGGGGCGGTGCGGGCCGCGGCCTCCTCCGCCGACGGCCCGCGCGCCCGGGTCACCGCCCTCGCCCGCGCCTACCTCGACTTCGCCGAACGCAACCCGGCGGTCTACGACGCCATGTTCCAGCTCGACGGCGGTCTGGCGTTCGCGAAGGAGGAGACCCCGGAGCCTCTGAAGGACGCCTTCGCCGCCCTGCTGGAGAGCCTCGGCGAGGTCGCCGGGGACGGCGTCCACCCGGGACTGTTCACCGAGACGTTCTGGGCGGCCCTGCACGGACTGGCCACCCTGACCCGGGCGCGACGGCTCCCGCCGGAGGACACCGAGCGCAGGGTGGAGCTGCTGGTGGACCGGCTCGCCATGGCCTGACGCAGCGTCCCGGCGGGGACGCAGCCGGGGCCCGCGGGCCCCGACGCCACATGCATGACCCCGGTCCCTTCAGATCCTGCCCGCGCGCCTCACCTCCTCGACCCGCGAGTCGATCGCCGTGCTGAAGCTGTGGGCCGCGCCGATTTCGCGGAATGACGTGCGGAAGATGTCGACTGCCTCCTGGGAGCGGCCGGTCGGTGGCGCCCTCCGACTCCCCGTGTCCCCCGTGGGCGGCAGTTCCGCACCGTCACGCTACTGCGGAGGCCGGGATTCCGAATGGGCCCGGCAGCGTTGAGAGTTACGGGCGGCCCTGGTGAGGTGATGTCCGTGATGCCCGGCGAGCCACTCCCACCGCACCAGGGCCTCTTGCGACTCGCGTTCGCACTTCGCCCGCCGGGTGCGCCGAGACCGGGACACTATGTAGCCCGGCATCCGAGGGAGGGCTCCATGCTGATCGACTTCGTACCCGACGAGAATCTGTACCCTTTTGAGTCGCGTTGGTTTGACTCGTCCGTCGGCAGGGTTCACTACATCGACGAGGGGACCGGACCGACGATCCTGTTCTGTCACGGCGCTCCGGCGTGGAGTTTCCTCTACCGCCACATCGTGAAGGACCTGCGCGACCGGTACCGGTGCATCGCCGTCGACTACCTGGGGTTCGGGTTGTCCGAACGTCCTGCGGGATTCGGCTACACCATCGCCGAGCACACCGCGGTCCTCGGCGAGCTGGTCGATCACCTGCGGCTCGACGACTTCGTTGTGATGGGACACGATTGGGGCGGACCCATCGGTCTGGGCGCGGTCACGACGCGCGCGGACCGGGTAAGGGGGATCGTGCTGGGCAACACCGTGTTCTGGCCGATCGAAGCGATGGCGAATCGGGCTTTCAGCGTGATCATGGGCAGCCGTCCGATGCAGCGGCGGATACTCGAACGGAACTTCCTCGTCGAGCGCGTGCTGCTCGCAGAGCTGGGGCGCAAGTTGACCGCGGCCGAGGCCGACCACTACCGCGCGGTGCAGCCCACCGCGGAAGCCCGGCGCGGACTCGCCATGATGCCCGGGCAAATTCGTGCCGCGCGCCCGCTGCTGGACCGGCTTTCACGAGACGTCCCCGCCCAACTCGGCGACAAACCAACCCTGTTGGTGTGGGGAATGCAGGACATGGTGTTCCGTCCGAACACCTCCATCCCGCGGATGCGTGCCGCCTTCACCGATCTGGACATCGTCGAGTTGCCCCACGCGCGGCACTTCATTCAGGAACACACACCGGATGCGATCACGGCGGCGATCGCGAAGCGATTCCCGTGAGTTCGACCGACGAACGTCCCTCCCCCGGGCCCGGACAACGGATTGCGAAGGGGGTCGGCTAGAGCAGCCCGGCTCGCAGTTCGTCATACAGGCGGCCGGCCGCGGGAGAGTCGTTCAGGCGCCGCAGTTCCGCTCGGGCGATCTCCTTGCGGAAGGCTCCCTCGTAGGCGGCGTCGCCGGCGTTGTGCATCAGGTCGGTGATCCAGATCGCGTATGCCTGGTAGTTCCAGAGGTGGCTCAGGCAGGTGTCGGAGTAGTTGTCGAGCAGACTCGCGTCGCCTTCCTGGATCTTCGCGATGATCGCGCGGGCGAACACCTCGGTGTCGTAGAGGGCGAGGTGGATGCCCTTCGCGCTCATCGGGGGGACGATGTGGGCCGCGTCGCCGAGCAGGTGGAGGCGGCCGTGGCTCATCGGGCTGAACACCACGGACCGCAGCGGCACGATCCGCTTGTCGACGATGCGGCCGGTGGGCGCGTCGGCGCCGAAGCGGGCTCCCAGTTCACTCCAGATGCGCTCGTCCGGCCACTGCTCGGGAGTGTCGCCGGGCGGGCACTGGAGATAGAGGCGACTGGCGTCCGCACCGCGGGGGAATCGCGCGGCCAGGCCGCGGTCGTGGATCGCCATGCCGAAGGAGTCCGTCGGCACCTCGGCCATGACGCTGAGCCAGGAGTACTTGTACTCGTGGGAGTAGAGGGTGAGTTGGCCGGCGGGGACGGAAGCCCGGCTGACGCCGTGGAAACCGTCGCAGCCGGCGACGAAGTCACAGGTGACGGTCGTGGTCGTACCGTCGGGGTTGCGGTAGCGCACCGTGGGACGCGGCTGTGCTTCTCGACGACGATGCAGTCGATGCCGCTGCGCAGGAGGAAGTTGCCGAGCGTGAGCCCGGCCACTCCGGCGCCGACGATGGCGACGGTGGTGGTGTTGTTGTTCTCCGCTGTCTCAACCATGTCTTGTGCGAGCCTTTCGGCGAAGGGACAACCGGCCGTGCCACAGGCGCACGGCCGTCGCCGCACGGAGAGTGCGGCCTGCTGTCACCACTGTGGGCTCGGCGGCGATCGTCACCAACCGGGATGTGGACAGGGGATACCGGAAACCCGCCAACGGGTCGGCGGGTGACGCCGACGCACCCGGCCGACCGGAACCGGTTACCTTCTACGGTTGCGCAGATCGGCCTGGTAGCGGCCGGGGGTCTGACCGACGACCTCGGTGAAGGCGTCGATGAAACTCGACGGATTGGACCAGCCGCACTCCATCGCCGTGTCGGTGACCGACCGGCCCTCGCTGAGCTGGGCCAGGGCGTGGTGGATGCGCAGCGTGGTGCGTCAGCGGTGGAAACTCATGCCCAGTTCGGTGTGGAACAGGCGGCTCAGGGTCCGCTCGCTCGCTCCCGCGGCCCGCCCCAGGTCGGCCAAGGTCGCGCTCCGGCCGGGATCGGCATGCAGGAGGTCGGTGACGGCGCGCAGCCGGTCGTCGTGGGGCTCGGGCAGATGGAGGGACTGCTCGGGGGTTTCGGCGAGCTCGTCGATCACCACGGCGAGCAGCCGCTGGGCGGCGCCGGGGCGGGTTTCCGCTCGGTCGGTCAGCGCCAGCAGGGCCTCGCGCAGCAGCGGGCTCACCGCGAACACGCTGGGGTGTGCCACCAGTTCGCCGCACAGGTCGACCGGGACGGTGACGAGACGGGCGTCGGTGGTCCCGTAGAAGCGATGCGCATGCTCGAAGCCCGGCGGGGTCCACGTCACGCGGTGCGCGGGAGCGACCCAGGTCCCACGCTCGGTCGTGGTGGCCAGGGCCCCGGCGGCCGCGTACACCAGCTGCCCCTCTGCGTGGGAGTGCGGATCGAACTGGAAGCCGTGCGGAATCCAGGCCGCGCTACGACGCGCGGTCGACGGCGGCAGGGAGGACGACGGGGCGGATCGGCGGGTTTTGGGCATAGGGCGTCAATTTATCGGTGCATAGTGCCTTCGTCGGCCGCAGCGTCGCTCACATGAGGAGCGACGCAGCTGTGAGTTCAGAGGAGGGCGCGGTATGGATCTGTCGCCGGTCGGGGTGTGGAGTACGGCGTTCACTCACGGAGACCCCGATCGCGCGCGGGTGGCGGCCCGCGCACTGGAGGAGCTCGGTTACGGCGCACTGTGGCTGGGCGGCGTTCCCGGCGGCAACCCGAGCGGGGACCTGCACAGCAGTCTCAACCTCCTCACGGCGACCCGACACGTGGTCGTCGCCCCCTCCTGTGTCTCCATTTGGAGCGTTCCGCCCGATCGGCTCGCCGTTGCCTATCGGGGGCTTCCCGCACCGTATCGGCAATGCACACTGGTGGGTCTGGCCGTCAGTCACGCGGAGATCGCCGCGGCCTACCGGCACCCCTGCGCGGCGATGTCCGCCTACCTCGACGCGCTGGACACCTCCGCCGGGTCGCTGCCGAAGGCCGCGCGGATCCTGGGCGCGCACCGGCCCCTGATGACCCGGCTCGCCGCCGACCGGGCCGCTGGTGTGCAGCCCTATCTGGTCCCGCCGTCGCACACCGCCCGGGTACGCGCCGCGCTGGGGGCGGGGCCGCTCCTCGCGCCGGTGCTGACGTCCGTGGTGGACACCGACCCGGTCACGGCCCGTGCCACGGCGCGGCGGGCGATCAGCCCCTACCTCACGAAGACCAACTACGTACGCACCTGGCTGGAAGACGGCTTCACCCGGGGCGACCTCGCCGACGGCGGCAGCGACCGCTTCGTCGACTCCCTGGTGGTGTGGGGGTCCCCTGACGTCGTCGCGCGGCGTGTCCTGGCGCATCTGGAGGCGGGCGCGGACCACGTCGCCCTCCAGATCGTCACCGACACCCCGCATGCCTTCCCCCTCACCGCGTGGCGTGCCGTGGCCGAATGCCTGCCCCGTGCCTAGAACCGCCTGGTGTGGGGGGGGAAGCCACCGCCCCGGCCCCGGCCCCGGCGTTACGTTCGCAACTGTTCGTCGCGGCCGGGAAGTCGCGCGTTCGGGCAGCAGCGGTCAGCCGGGCGGGAGATGGAACAGTGCACGGACCCGGCCGATCAGGAGGGGGGTTCCGAGAACCGTGACGAGGCCACCGGCCCCGACGAGTTCGGTGGCGTGGCGGACGGCGTCGGCGGTCTCCTGCCGTACGTACAGTTCTCGGCGCGTCGCCAAGGCGGTGCGCATCTCGTCCGGCGCCGCTTCGTTGGGGTGTCCGACCCGGGTCAGTACCACCGGCCAGTCAGCGGGCAGCGGCTCAAGCATGGTTGCCACATTCTTGTAGCGGAGGGTGCCGAAGACGAGGGCCGTGCGCTCAGCGGCACGGGATTCCCGCAGGATTTCCGGGGCCACGGTGACGGCACCCTGGTGGTTGGCGGCAATGTCCAGCAGCAGGCGGCCGGTCCAGGAGCCCAGGCGGGCCGGTGCGAGCAGTTCGAGGCGGCCGGGCCAGCGGGTCGCGGCAAGGCCGCCGCGCAGCGCCTCTTCCGAGATGTCTCGGATCAGTCCTCGTTCGGCCAGCGAGTCGATGCCGGCTACGGCGAGGGCCAGATTGTGATGCTGGTGTGCTCCGCGGAGCGGACAGGGCAATTCCCGGTGGACGGCGCGTGGGGTGACCACGTCCAGCACGGTGCGTCCATCGCGGGCCCGGTGTGGCCGGTAACGCACTTCCTGGTGGATGCGCCAGACGGTCAGCTCCGTGTGGGTGCCGAGGACGTCGTCCACGGCCTCGGCCGCCTCCTCGGGCAACTCGCCGAGCACGACGTGGTCGCCGTCTCGCACCATGCCTGCCTTGTTCCGTGCGATCTCGCCCAGGGTGTTTCCCAGCAGATGCTCGTGGTCCAGTCCCACTCCGGTGATGACCTTCACGCCGGGGTCGAAGCAGTTGACGGCGGTGCGCCGGCCGCCGATGTTCGCCTCCATGACGGCCAAGTCCACTCCGGAGTGGGCGAATTGAACGGCGGCTGCGGCTGCGTGCACTGCTCCTGCATTGACCGTAAGGCCCGTACTCCTGAGAGTGTCGTCGACCTTCGCGAAGGCGCGGTGACATGCGGTCGGAGAGATGGGCACTCCGTTGATGCGGATGCGTTCGGTGACCTGCTGCAGGTGCGGGCTGGGCATGCTTCCGACGCGCAGCCCGGCCGCGGCCAACGCGGAGACGGCGAACGCGCAGACCGATCCCTTCCCGTTGGTGCCGGTGACGGTCATGCCCCGCAGGTTGCGTCCCGGGTCGCCGAGGGCTTCGAGAAGCCGGGGCATCGCACCGGTGCCCGCTCCGTTGAACTGATAGCGACCGATGATCTCTTCACAGGCCAGTTCTTCTCTCGTTGCCAACCGTGCCACCTCGCAACCAGTGTGGGGAGGGGATGAGTTCGTGCTCGAAGTGTGGTCAACCGGCGTTTGTCTTCAGGATGGCGCGAGCGAGAGCTACCACTTCCCAGGTGTCGCAGTCGACGGACACTCCGCCGACATCAGGCACGTGCCGCAGGGCAAGAGCACGGGTCAGTACCCGGATAGGCAGACCCGTCAACACTCCATGCCGGGCGAGGGTCAGCGCAAGACCTCGCCGCACGGCTGCGGTCCGGTATGCGGCGAACAGCGGATTGTCCCGACCCTGTGTCTCCAGCATGACCGCGCCCTCGGCCCCGGAACCGGCCGCCTGACGCAGCAACTCCGCCACCGTCTCCTGCCGCACGAAGGGAAGGTCCGCGGCAAGGACCACCACGAACGGCGCGCGCACCCGGCTCACTCCCGCAGCCAGCGCCGCGAGCGGCCCGCCGTGCACCGGACTCTCCCGCACATGATCTACGGGGCGGACGGTGGCCCGGTGCGGCCCCACCACAATCGTCCTCCCCGCCCCGTCACACGCCTGAAGTGCCCGATCGAGCAACGACATGCCGCCAACGGACACCATCGGCTTGTCCGCTCCGCCCAAACGCCGGGCTCGCCCTCCCGCCAGCACCACCGCGTCGTAGCACCCACCCATGTCGTCTGCGGGCAGTTCCTCTCCGCCGTCGAGGAGTGAACTCCTTGCCGCCCTGTCGTCACCACGCACACCAGCCCCATTCCGCCTTGCCCGGATACGCGAACGCGTCGCCGTCGTTCGGAGACTCGAAAGCTCATTGGCTCGAAGGCTCGGCTCAGGGAAGGATCGGGCCTGTGAGGTGGAGATTCCACCTGTTCCAAGCCAAGCTCGACGACCCCGGCGCACCGGTGCACCCTCACCGAACTCTTTTCCGCGCTGCCGAACCGTTCACCGCCGTTCAACAACCACCGCATCGGCAGCCCTGATCATCTGGCTCCGCGCCTGATCGCCCGGGCAAGCCCCAGGGCCTGCCCGATGGAGCTGTGCCGTGTCACCGCGGCATTGGACCGGGCAGGTGACACCGTGAAATCCTGCACCCTATGCACGTTCTGGACATCCTTATACCCTTCGCCCGGACTGGCCGCATTGGCGCGGCGTGCATCGGGGCCGAACTCAGTGAGGTCATCGAGGCGTTGGGGCCTCCGTGGGCTTGGGGCTCCTCGACCGGAGCCGACGGGCTGCCCTATCTGTACGCGTACGGCTGCCTGGAGGTCGCCACCTGCCACGCCCACTGCCAGGTGATCTATTCGGTCGTCGTCCAGACCGACTGGGCCACGATGGAGTGGCCGTCGCAGGAGCCCGGCCGAGCGGAGACGTTTCCCGGTTTTCCCACGTACAGCGAAGTCCTGCGGGCCTTGGACGAGGCCGGGTGCACTTGGGAGACATACGCGCCGCTGACGTGCGATGACCAGTGTGCGATCCGCGTCCCCGCCTCGGGAGCGATCTTCGTCTTCGACACCGAGGACGTGGCAGACCCCCTGCTCTGCAGCGTTTCGGTGGCCGTACACCGCCCCCACAGCTGCGGCTAGGGAGCGCCCGGCGACTCAGGCACGGAGCCAGAGGCCGAGGGTGAGGCAACGTCCGACCGTCCTCGCCCGGCACGGCACGGCAACCGAACCACCGCGCCGCGCGAGGGCCAAAGCGGAAGAGCTAGCGTTCGCCGCCACGCAGCAGGGTGTAGCGATGCCCTTCGTCCGGGTCGCCAACGTAGTAGTAGAGGGTGGGGCGTTCCGACGTTCCGCCGATGCTCCAGGTGGTGCCACAGGCACCCGCAAGTTCCAGATCCTGGCTGCGCGTCCCGCTGCGCTCAAGACTCCACTTGCCCGTCCCCTCGCAATGGCCGTGGCCGGTGTCGCTCAGCCGGTGGGCGGTCGCCCCTCCGTCGGCGGTGAGTTCGAGCGTGCCGCCGCGTCCGTCCTGCCAGATGCCGACCACGTCGGCACGGCTCAGGTGGGGCGGCTCGTACAGCTTCACCAGGCCGGTCACATAAGCCAGCCCACCACACAGCGCCAGTCCCACAGCGCCGGCAGTTCCCGATGCGAACACCCGTAGGGCCAGCCTCAGGCCGCTCCCCGGCTCGGTGCGGGACGCCGCCAGCCAGGCAAGCAACGCGCTCGGGACACTGAACGCTGTCAGTGCCAGCCACCACCAGGCATGGACCGTCGGCGAACCCACCGCCCCCGAAGCCATCATGTACAGCACGCTGCCCACGAGCAGCAGCGCAGCCGACACCATCGAGGCCACAAGCAGCACGCCCCACGCTGCCCCCTTCTGCGTCCACCCCCAGCGCCCCTTCGCCCGGCGCGCCAACCAGACAGTGGGCAGCACCAGGACGAGCGTTGCGAGAAGGCCGAGGATCACGCTGCCGATGGCGAGCATCGGCAGGATGACGACAGTCGTGAAGACGAGACCGAGGCCGGTGAACTCGGACTCGGGGTCCTGCGACAGGCCGATGAGAATCAGGGCCACACCCCCGATGGCCATTTCCGCCACCAGGGCCGCCGTCGACACCAGGATGGTCCTGCCCGCCCAGATGTCCCGATGGCACGCCCCGTTGACGCCCTGCCTTAGTGGGCTCCGTGCCGTTGCCTGGCCAGTCATCTGCATCACCTCTCCCACCTGCGATGATGCACCTGCTGTTGGTAACGCCTCACACCAGGGTTGCTTATCGGTCATTCAGCCCGCAGCCGTAGTCGGTAGGAATTGTCCGAACACCTCCGCACAAACTGCCCCTTGGCCTGCTGGGGCGCAGGTCAAGGGGCAGGTTGCGGGACTACCTCCGCGGGGTGCGTCGTGGGTGCCGGGAGGGCGTGCCGGGCCCGTTCAGCGGTTGGGGTTGGAGTTGGGGGTGGGGAGGAATCCCGTGCCGGCGAAGTACGTCAGGTAGGCCCGTACGGTCTCGTCGGTGAAGGGCGGGAGGTGGACTCCCGATGCCGCCGCCGCTCGGTGGGTGAGGGAGGAGTCCAAGGTGCGGCGCCGGCGGCGGGGCCGGCCGTCGGCTTCGTCGGCGGTCTCCTGCCGGTCGGTACCGCCGAGGAAGAGCTGGGCGGCGTTGTCCGGCTGGTCGGCCACCAACTTGCGCCAGTGGTCGAGTGGCACCGGCTGCACCGTGTAGCCCAGGGCGGCCGCTGTCCGGAACACCTGCGAGAGCATGGGCGGTGCGGGGTGGGTGAGATGGAAGGTTGTCTGTTCCGGACCGGCCAGGGTCTGTGGCGGGGTCTGTGGCGCCTGCTGGTTGTTGGCCAGGGCCACGACTGCGGCGCTCACGTAGTCGACCGGTATCCAGTCGGTCGACTCGTCGGATCCTTCGGGTACCGCCTGTGCCTGGAGGCATCCCTTGATGTACTGCCACAGCAGGTCGCGGTCCTGGCAGGCGCCCGTGCGCGAGGCTCCCGAGATACGCGCGGGACGGTAGATGGTCACCGGGATTCCGCGGCTCTGTGCGATACGTACGATCCCCTCGGCGACCCACTTGCTCTGCGAATAGCCGTCGGCCAGTTCGTGCACGGGGCCGGTGGCGGAGGCTTCCGTGAGGGGGCCGGGGACGGACGTGTGCGGTGGGTACACGCCGGTGGTGGAGACGTAGTGCACGCCGGTCGACTCCGACGCGGCGGCGATGCGGAGGAGTTCCTCGGTGCCCGTGACGTTGGCAGCGCGGAGTTCGGCGTACGGGGCGGCGAAATTGACTGTGGCGCCGTTGTGGTACACAGCGCCGACCCGCTTGCGCAGTGCCTTGTGCTCCGCGTCGGACAGGCCCAGGCCCGGCGCGCCCAGGTCACCCGGCAGGGGCCGGATCAGGTCGCCGTAGTGCTCCTTCCACAACCCGTACCGCTCCAGGCCGGACCGCAGCCTGCGCGCTCCCTCGGCGGTGTCGCGAGCCCGCACCAGGCAGTCCACCGGGCCGCCCGTCGATTCCAGCAGATCGCGCAGGAGGAACGCTCCGAGGAAGCCCGAGGCGCCGGTCAGCAACGGGCGACGCGGGCCTGCGGGTTCGCCGGGCGCGGGCCCGAGCGCCGGGGCGATGTCGGGCGCCAGGTGCACGTCCTGGCGCGGATCGGGGCCGGGCGCGTGGCCGGAGCCGCCGGCCGGCTCGTCCAGGAGGCGCCGCACGCCGTCGGGGGTGGGTGCGGCGAAGAGGGCACGCATCGACGGCCGTACGCCGAACCTGTCCTCAATGCGCTGGGCCAGCCTGACCGCGAGCAGGGAGTGTCCGCCGGCCTCGAAGAAGTCGTCGTCGAGACCCACTTCAGGGACACCCAGGACATCGGCGAACACCTCGCACAGCAGCTTCTCCTGTTCGGTGCCCGGGGCGCGGCCGGCGCCTGTGCCCGTGGAGGGGCCGGGGGCGGGCAGTCCCCGGCGGTCGATCTTCCCGTTCGGGGTGAGGGGCAGGGCGTCCAGCGCGACGAACGCGGACGGCACCATGTACTCGGGAAGCTGCGCGACGAGTGCCTGGCGCATCCGGGCGGTCGCCTCCTCCCACTGCCCGTCGGTGGGAACGGCGTAGGCCACCAGCCGACGGTCGCCGGGCCGGTCCTCCCGGACGACGGCGCAGGCGGCGGTGATCCCGGGCACCGCGGCCAACACCGCCTCGATTTCCCCGAGTTCGATGCGGAAGCCCCGTAGCTTGACCTGGTCGTCGGCGCGGGAGACGTATTCGAGCTCGCCGCGGTCGTTCCAGCGGACGAGGTCGCCGGTACGGTACATGCGTCCGCCGGTGTGGCTGAACGGGTCGGCGACGAACCGGGCGGCGGTCAGGCCCGGACGGTTCAGGTAGCCGCGGGCCAGTCCGTCACCGGCCACGTACAGTTCTCCGATCACCCCCGGCGGCACCAACTCCATTGCCGGGTCGAGTACATACACCTGTGCGTTGCGCACCGGGATGCCGATCGGTACCCGGCGGGACGATGCCTCCGGGCCGGCCGGCTCCTGGAAGTCGCTCAGGGTCGCGCAGACCGTGGTCTCGGTCGGGCCGTAGGCGTTGACCAGCCGCCGGCCGCCGGCCCACCGGTCGACCAGCGCCGGTGGGCACGCCTCCCCGGCGAGCACCAGGGTGGTACCGCCGGGGATGCCCTCGTCCTGCGGCATGACCGCGAGGGCGGCCGGCGGGAGGGTCAGGTGGGTGATTCCGCGTTCCGCGAGCAGGCCGGCGAGCGGGGGCCCCGGCACCAGCTGTGCCGGGTCCGCGACCTCCAGGCAGGCACCGGTCAACAGTCCCATGCAGATGTCCCAGAACGCCGCGTCGAAGCTGACCGATGCCATCTGCAGGACCCGGCTGGAGGGGGTGAGGCCGAGCCTTTCCGCCTGTGTACGGACCATCGCGCCGACGCCCTGGTGAGTGACCACGACGCCCTTGGGCCGGCCGGTGGAGCCGGAGGTGTAGATGACATAGGCGGGGTGGGTGGGCAGGGGGCCGGTGCGCGGGTCGGCGGTGTGGCCGGTGGACCAGGCTGCGGTGTCGTCGAGGGCCAGGCAGCGGGCGGTGGTGGGCAGTCCGGCGCGCAGCGCGGCGGTGGTGATGAGGAAGGCCGGCGCGGCGTCGTCGAGCATGAAGGAGATGCGGGCGGGCGGGTATGCGGGGTCGACCGGCAGGTAGGCCGCTCCTGTTTTCAGTACCGCCAGTATCGCGACGATCATGTCGGCCGACCGGGGCAGGGCGAGGGCCACCAGGCCCTCGGGGCCGATGCCCTGTCCCGACAGGTGCCGGGCGAGGTCGTTGGCCCGGGCGTTGAGCTGCGCGTAGGTCAAGGCGCCCGTCGCGTCGCGTACGGCCCGGGCTTCGGGGGTACGCGTCACCCACTCCCCGAAGAGCTCCGGCACCGTCGGGGTCGGCAGGTATCCGACGGGGCCGCGTCCCCATTCCTCCAGCATCCGCGACCGCTCTTCGGCGGCGAGCAGGTCATAGCTGCGGACGGGCAGGTCGGCGTCGGCCACGACCGCGGACAGCAGGCAGCGGAGCCGGTCGGCGAGCCGGTGCACGGTCTCGGGCTCGAACAGTTCGGTGGAGTAGTCCACGTGGCCGTCGATGCCCGCGGCACCACCCGCCTCGTCCCGCCTCTCGGTGAAGCTGAAGCTCAGGTCGAACTTGCTGACGCCGGTGTGCGCCGGCTGACCGGTCACCGTGATCCCGGGCAGTTCGACGTCCGCTGCTGCCTGGTTCTGCAGCACCAGCATCACCTGGAAGAGCGGATGACGGTCCTGCGACCGCGCCGGGTTGAGTGCCTCCACCAACCGCTCGAACGGCACGTCCTGATGCGCGAACGCCGCCAGGTCGAACTCCCGTACCCGGTCGAGGAGTTCACGGAAGGTGGGATCTCCCGACAGGTCCGTGCGCAGTACGAGCGTGTTGACGAAGAACCCGACCAGATCGTCCAGCGCCTCATCGCTCCGGCCGGCCACCGCGGTGCCGAGCGGGACGTCGTCACCGGCACCGTGCCGGGACAACAGCATCGACACCGCCGCCTGCACCACCATGAACAGGGTGCATCCCGAGGACCGCGCCAACTCGACGAGCCCGCGGTGCGTGTCCTGGTCGATCACGAAGGTGAGCGCTTCGCCCTCGTGCTTGAGCAGTGCGGGCCGCGGCCGGTCCCAGGGCAGGACCAGCGCCTCCGGCGCACCCGCCAGGGCCTGGCGCCAGAAGGCCAGTTGGTGGGCCGCGAGGCTCTCGGCGTCGGACTCCTCACCCAGCATGCGCCGCTGCCAGAGCGTGTAGTCGGCGTACTGCACCGGCAGCGGCGACCAGTCGGGAGCCGTGCCGGCACTCCGGGCCCGATAGGCGGCGCCCAGGTCCCGGGCCAGCGGTGCCAACGACCAGCCGTCGCCGGCGATGTGATGCAGCGCCAGTACCACCACATGGCTCTCCGCGCCCAGCCGCAGCAGGCTCACCCGCAGCGGCAGCTGGGCCTCCACGTCGATCGGCTCGGTCGCCGCGGCGGAGATCCGGTCGGACAGGTCGGACTCCTCGACCTCGTCGACGGTCAGCGCGAGCTGCGCCTGAGCCGGGCCGAGGACCACCTGCTCGGGCACGCCGTCGTGCTGGGGGAAGACGGTGCGCAGGGTCTCGTGGCGCTCGATGACGTCGCCCAGGGCGGCACCCAGGGCGCCCACGTCCAGCGGCCCGTCGAGCCGCAGCACCAGCGGGATGTTGTAGGTGGCGCCGGGTCCGTCCAGCCTGCCCAGGAACCACAGGCGCTGCTGTGCGAAGGACAGCGGAAGTCGCGCCGGGCGCTGCGCGGGCACGATGGCCTCCCGCGCCGTGCCCGCGCCGTCGAGGGCCGCGGCCAGTCGGGCGACGGTGGGGTGCTCGAAGAGCGTGCGCACTTCGAGTTCCACGCCGAGTGCGGTGCGGATGCGGCTGACCAGGCGGGTGGCCAGCAGGGAGTGCCCGCCGAGCGAGAAGAAGCTCTCGTCGACGGGGACGCGGCCGATGCCGAGCACGTCGGCGAACAGGTCGGCGAGCAGTTCCTCCCGCACGGTGCGCGGGCCGCGTCCGCCGGTGTCCGCGGTGTGTCGGGGCGCCGGCAGTGCCCGCCGGTCGAGCTTTCCGTTCGGGGTCAGCGGCAGTGCGTCCAGCACGACGAACACCGAGGGGACCAGGTACCCGGGCAGCGTCCGGCCCAGCTGCTCCGCCAGTGCCTCCGCCGTTGTCGTGGCGCCGTCCGCCGCCACGACATAGGCCACCAGCCGCCGGTCGCCGGGGGCGTCCTCGCGGACGACGACGCAGGCGGCCGTCACCGTCGGCAGGGCGGTGAGCGCGGTTTCTATCTCGCCGGGTTCGATGCGGTGGCCGCGGAGTTTGACCTGGTCGTCGGCGCGGGAGAGGTAGACCAGCCGGCCGTCCGCGTCCCACCGGACGAGGTCGCCGGTACGGTACATCCGACCGCCCGACGGATCGAACGGATCGGCCACGAAACGCGTGGCCGTCAGGGCCGGGTGGCCCACGTACCCGCGGGCCACTCCCGGACCGGCGAGGTACAGCTCGCCCACCACGCCCGCGGGCACCGGTCGCAGCCGGGCGTCGAGGACGTGGCAGCGCATACCGTCCAGCGGCTTGCCGATGGGCGGAACCCGGTGCTCCGCGATCGGCTGCGACGGCACCTCGTAGCGCGTCGCGAACGTCGTGGCCTCCGTCGGCCCGTAGGCGTTGACGAACGACGTCCGGGGGCAGGCGGTCGCGGCGCGTTGCAGGACGCCCGCTGCCGCCGCCTCGCCGCCGGTCGCCACCAGTCGCACCGTCTCGAAGAGGTGCGGATCGGTGTCGGCGACGATGTTGAACAGGGAGGTGGTCAGGAAGAGAGCGGTGATCCGCTCGGCCGCCAGTGCGCGGCCGAGGCGATGCGGTTCGAGTGGCCCGTCGGGCGCGACGACGACCGTGCCGCCGTTGAGCAGCGGGACCCAGATCTCGCAGGTCGAGGCGTCGAAGACGTAGGCGGAGTGCATCAGGACCGCGTCGGCGGCGCCGCGCCACATGGCGTCGGCGGTGAGCGCCGCCACGTCGCCGTGCGTGACACCGATGGCTTTGGGGTCGCCGGTGGAGCCGGAGGTGAACATCACGTACGCCAGCCGCGTGCCGCCGGGGAGGCGGGGAAGCGTGCCCGGCGCGACGGGTGCGCCGTCCACGACCCGCCCGTCGGTGTCCACCACCACGACCGGGAGGGAGCCGCGAGCCTCCGTCACCCAGGGGTGGCCGGCGAGGTCCGCCGCGACGACGAGTGCGCGCAGGCCGGCCGCGGCGGATATCCGGCGCAGCCTCCCGACCGGCCAGCGGGCGTCCAGCGGTACGTACGCGCCGCCGGCCCGGACTGCGGCCAGCGAGGCCGTCACCACTGCGGCCGAGCGGCCGACCAGCACACCGACACCGTCCTCGGCGGCTACGCCCAGGCCCGTCAGGCACCGCGCCAGGGAACCGGAGAGTCCGTCCAACTCCGCGTAGGACAGGGCGCTTTCGCCCCGCCTGACCGCCACCGCGTCCGGGGCCGACGCCACCCGGGAGGCGAACAGTTCCGGCAGGCCGGCATGGAGCACACCGGCCGGTAAGCGGGCGCCCCTCCCCTGGTCGAGCAGCCGCGCATGCTCACCGTCGAGCAGCACCGAGAGGCCGGCGACACGCTGCTCCAGGTCATCGGCGCAGGCTTCCAGCAGCCGCCGCAGCCGCTCGGCCATCAGTCGTACAGTGCCGGAGTCGAAGGCGTCCGTGCGATGGCCGAAGGTGATCCGCAGATCATCGCCCGGTGCGATGGTGAGGGTGAGCGGATAGTGCGCCGCGTCGGTGCCGCGGAAGCCGGTGACCCGAAGGCCGGGGAGGCCCTCCTGGGCCTGCCGCAGCGCCTCCGCGTCCATCGGGTAGTTCTCGAACACGGCGAGCGTGTCGAAGAGGTCGTCCAGGCCGGTCAGGGCGCGGATCTCGGTCAGCCCGAGGTGCTGGCAGCCCAGGAGCCGGCCCTGCTCGTCCTGCATCCGGTCCAGCAGCGCGGCCAGGGTGTCGTCGGGGCGTATGCCGACGCGGACCGGAATCGTGTTGATGAACAGTCCGACCATGGTGTCGACGCCGGGGATCTCCGGCGGCCGTCCCGAGACGGTGGTGCCGAACAACACGTCGTCCTGCCCGGTGAGTTGGTGCAGCAGTACGCCCCAGGCGCCCTGCACCACCGTGTTGAGCGTCAGGCGGTGCCGGCGGGCCGTATCCCGCAGACGGGCGGTGGTGGCCGCGCCCAGATTCAGCACCACCTGCTCGGGCAGCTCGCCCGACGACACGGAGGCCGACTTCTCCCCGGCCAGCAGCGTCGGCTGCGCCACGCCGGCGAGCGCCGTGCGCCAGGCGCCGGCCGCAGCCGTACGGTCCTGGGCGGCCAGCCAGGCGAGGTAGTCCCGGTAGGGCGCGACGCGCGGCATCGCGCTGCCGTCCCCGCCGCGCGCATAGAGCTCGAACAGCTCCCGCACCAGCAGCGGCATCGACCAGCCGTCGAGGAGGAGGTGATGGTTGGTCATGACCAGGTGGTAGCGGTGGTGCGCCATCCGGATCAGGGTGAACCGCATCAGGGGCGGTTCGGAGAGGTCGAAGCGCCGCGTGCGGTCGTCGGCCAGGAATGCGGCGAGCCGCTCGGCGCGCTCGGCGTCGTCACCCGTGCCGAAGTCGAGCTCCTCGAAGAGCGGCGGGACTTCCACGGCGACGGCCTGGACCGGCTCGTCGAGGTCCTCGTGGAGGAACCCCACGCGAAGGTTCGCGTGCCTGCGCAGCAGTCCCTTGACGGCCGCGTACAGCACCGCCGCGTCGACCGGTCCCTCGATGTCGAAGACGAACTGCGCGGTGTAGACGTCCACCGCCTCGGAGTCGTACACGGCATGGAACAGCATGCCTGCCTGCAGCGGTGTCAACGGCAGGACGTCCTGCAGTTGGAACCCGGTCACTTGCGTCCACCCCACTTGTTCTGCAGCTTGTTCTGCAGTCGATCGATCTGAGCCTGGTTGAGCGAGACCAACGGAAGGTCGGAAGGCGTGTAGCCGCCGGCGTCGGGTGCCTGGGCGTGTTCGGCGACGGCACGCAGCGCCCGCAGCCAGCCTTCGGCGAGTTCCTCGACGTCCTCCTCCTTGAGCAGATCCGTCGGCCAGGTCCAGCCGGCGACGAGCTGCGGCCCCTCCGGCAGGTCCTTGGTGTAGGCGTTGATGTCCAGCACGTGATGCACCGGCATGTCCGGGTCCTGACTGCGTGGCCCGCCCCCGTCGAAGAGCAGCTGCCAGTCACCGGCGTCGCCGGCTGCCGATGAACCGGCATAGCGGCCCAGGTAGTTGAAGCCGATCTGCGGCGTCACGGCGTCCCCGAGCGCGTCGCGGGTGCGGGGGTTGAGGTGACGCAGCAGGCCGTAGCCGATGCCGTGGTCCGGTACGGCCCGCAGCTGTTCCTTGATCCGCTTCAGCGCGCGGTCGACGAGCGGGGCGTCGAACGCCCGCGCCTCGTACCGGCTCACCGGACCCGGATCGAGCCGCACCGGGTACATGCTGGTGAACCAGCCGACGGTCCGGGACAGGTCGATGTTCTCCGCGATCTGCTCGCGGCCGTGCCCCTCCAGGTCGAGCAGGACGGCCGACCCGCCCACGCCCCCGCGTTCGGCACGCCATCCAGTGACCGCCAGCGCCAGGCCCGTCAGCAGCACATCGTTGACCCCCGCGTGGAACGCGGTCGGCACGGTGGTCAGCAGCGGCTGTGTCCACTGTGCGGGCAGGGTGACCGTCAGCGTCCGCACGCCGTCGGCGGTGTCCCGGTCCGGGTCGAGCGGCCGGTATCCCCACTGCGGGTCCTCGGTGCGCAGGATCTCCTGCCAGAGCGGCAGTTCCGCGGCGCGCTCGGCGCTCCGCGCATCGGCCACCAGCAGCTCCGCCCATCTGCGGTAGGAGGTGCGCACCGGCGGCAGCGGCGAGGTGTCGCCCGCCGCGCCGGCGACGACCGCCTGCCAGGCGGCGGCCAGGTCGGCGGTGAGGGTGCGCCACGAGACCGCGTCCACCGCGAGGTGATGGACGACGAGCAGCAGCCGACCGGGCCGGTCGGGCCCCGCGTCGTACCAGACGGCCTCCAGCACGTCGCCCTTGCCGGGCCGCAGCCGCAGGCGGGCGGCCTCGGCCGCCTCGGCTACCACCGCATCGGTCCGTGCGCCGTCGAGCCCGGCGATGTCGACCCGGGTCAGCCGCGCGCGGGCGCTCACCGCGCCCTGCGGCAGGACTTCGAGCCCGGGCCGCCCGCCGGGCGTTGCACTCACCCGGAGCCGCAGCATGTCGTGGTGGTCCAGGAGCAGTTGGAGCGCCGCGGCGATGTCCTTCTCCGTTGCCCCGGCCGGTGATCTCAGCACGCTCGACTGGTTGTAGCCGTCGAGGGTGCCGGGCCGGTCGAGGAACCACGCGGCGATGGGCGTGAGCGGCACCTCTCCGATGCCCGGGGTGGCCGCGGTCTCCGCCTCCGCGCCCAGCGGCACGGCGACCGACGCGATCGCCTCCACGGTGCGGTGGACGAAGACGTCGCGCGGCGTGATGACCAGTCCCGCGTTACGGGCCCTGCTGACGACCTGGATCGACAGGATGCTGTCGCCGCCGAGGGCGAAGAAGTCGTCGTCGACGCCGACCTCCGGGAGGCCGAGCGTCTCGGCGACCACCCCGCACAGGAGCCGTTCCTCGTCGGTACGCGGAGCCAGTCCGCCGCCCCGGTGCGTGTCCGGTTCGGGGGCGGGCAGGGCGCGCCGGTCGACCTTGCCGTTGGGCAGCAGCGGCAACGCGTCGAGGACGACGAACGCGGCCGGAACCATGTAGTCGGGCAGGGTCGCCGCAAGGCTACGGCGCAGCTCGGCGGCGTCCACCCGCTGCCCGGCATCGACCACCAGATACCCGACCAGGCGCTTGTCGCCCGGTCGGTCCTCGCGGATCAGCACACGGGCCGCAGCCACAGCCGGCAGCGCCGTCAGCGCACTCTCCACCTCGCCCAACTCAATGCGATAGCCCCGCAACTTGACCTGGTCATCACTCCGCCCCAGATACTCGATCCGCCCCAGCGCATCCCACCGCACCACATCACCCGTGCGATACATCCGCCCACCCGACGAATCAAACGGATCAGCCACGAAACGCGACGCCGTCAAACCCGGACGACCCACATACCCCCGCGCCAACAACCCACCCGCCAGATACAACTCCCCCGGCACACCAGGCGGCACCACACGCAACGACCCATCCAACACATACGCCCGCGCATTCCAGATCGGCCGCCCAATAGGCACCGGACCCGAACCACCCGAAACCACCGCATGCACCGTCGCATCGATCGTCGCCTCCGTCGGCCCATAGAGATTGTGAACCTCCACCGACCACGCCTTGGCAACCCGAACCGCCAACTCCCCCACCAACGGCTCACCACCACACAACACAGCCCGCAAACACCCCGGAACCGGCCCCCCACTCCCCAACACCAACGACAGATGCGACGGCACGAACTGCGCCACCGTCACACCGAAGTCCCGTATGCGGTAAAGCAGTTGATCCGGATCACGATTGGTCTCGGGTGAGACCAGACAGGTGGAGGCGCCGTGGAGCAACGGCAGCCAGATCTCCCACACGGAGGCGTCGAAGCTCGGCGACGTCCGCGCCAACACCCGGTCCTCGACCGTCAACCCAAGATGGTCGGCCAACCACGCCATATGAGACGTCACCGAGGCATGGGTGACCACCACCCCCTTCGGACGCCCCGTAGAACCCGACGTGTAAATCACATACGCCGGACCCGCAACCGACACCGCACCACGCGGACCGGAGGCGTGGCCGAAAGACCAGGACGCGGAATCGTCCATGACGACGAACGGCAGGTCACTGGCGGGAAGTTGCTCCCGCACCACACGGTCCGTGATCAGCAGCTTGGGACGGGCATCCTCCAGCAGATACGCGATACGAGCGGCCGGATAAGCCGGGTCCACAGGCAGATAGGCGGCCCCCGCCTTCAACACCGCCAACATCGCCACAACCATCCCCGCAGTACCCGGCAGCGCCAACGCCACCAGATCCTCCGGACCGACCCCACACCCCGACAAATGATGCGCCAGGTCGTTGGACTCCAACTCCAGCTGGGCATACGTCAGGGTGCGCCGACCATCGCGGACCGCCACCGCATCCGGCGTGCGTGTCACCTGACCGCTGAAGAGCTCCGGCACGGTCAGCCGCGACACCGGCCGAGACCGGCCGTGGCCTGCGGCGATCACCCGCGCCCGCTCCTCGTCGGTGAACAGTTCGACGTCGTGCACGCGCAGGTCGGGGTCGGCGACCACGGCTGCCAGCAGCCGGGACAGGCGTTCGGCCAGGGCCCGGACGGTGCCGGGCTCGAACAGCTCGGTGGAGTACTCCAGGTGGCCGTCGATGCCCGCGCCACCACCCGCTTCATCCCGCTTTTCAGTCAGCGAGAAGGTCAGGTCGAACTTGCTGATACCCGTGTGCACCGGCTGACCGGTCACCGTGATCCCGGGCAGTTCGACGTCCGCCGCTGCCTGGTTCTGCAGCACCAGCATCACCTGGAAGAGCGGATGACGATCCTGCGACCGCGCCGGGTTGAGTGCCTCCACCAACCGCTCGAACGGCACGTCCTGATGCGCGAACGCCGCGAGGTCGAACTCCCTTACCCGGACGAGCAGTTCACGGAATCCTGGATCGCCGGACAGGTCCGTGCGCAGTACGAGCGTGTTGACGAAGAACCCGACCAGCTCGTCCAGTGCCTCATCGGTCCGGCCGGCCACCGCGGTACCGAGCGGGACGTCGTCTCCGGCACCGTGCCGGGAGAGCAGGACCGACACCGCCGCCTGCAACACCATGAACAGGGTGCATCCCGACGACCGCGCCAACTCGACGAGCCCGCGGTGCGTGTCCTGGTCGATCACGAAGGTGAGGGCTTCGCCCTCGTGCTTCAGCACCGCGGGCCTCGGCCGGTCCCAGGGGAGCTCGACCAACTCGGGTATGCCCGCGAGCCGTTGCCGCCAGAAGTCCAGTTGGCGTGCCGACAGGCTCTCGGCGTCGGACTCCTCACCCAGCATGCGTCGCTGCCACAGGGTGTAGTCGGCGTACTGCACCGGCAACGGCGACCAGTCAGGAGCGCTGCCGGCGATACGCGCCCGATAGGCGGCGCCCAGATCCCGGGCCAGTGGCGCCACCGACCAACCATCCGCGGCAATGTGATGGACCACCAGCACCAGTACATGCGCCTCGGCGCCCAACCGCAGCAGCCGCACCTGCACGGGAACGTCCGCTGCCAGGTCGAACGCGCAGCTGACGGTGTCCGTGAGCGCCCGGTCGAGCTCGGCGGGCGACACGTCCCGGGGTCGCGGTGCGAGGTCGACTGCGGACGCGTCCAGCACCAGCTGACGGGCGACGCCGTCGGTCACCGGGTAGACGGTGCGCAGGGTCTCGTGGCGTTCGACGAGGTCGCCCAGTGCGGCACCCAGCGCCTCGACGTCCAGCGGGCCGTCGAGCCGCAGCACCATCGGGATGTTGTAGGTGGCGCCGGGCCCTTCGAGCCTGCTCAGGAACCACAGGCGCTGCTGCGCGAAGGAGAGCGGCATGCCTTCGGGCCGCTGTTCGGGCAGTACCGACGGCCTTGCCGCGTCGGCGGCGTCGAGGACCGCGGCGAGTCCGGCGACTGTCGGGTGCTCGAAGAGCGCACGGACTTCGATCTCGACGCCCAGGACCGAGCGCACCCGGCTCACCAGTCGCGTCGCCAGCAGCGAATGCCCACCGGCCTCGAAGAAGTTGTCCGCCACGCCGACCCGGTCGAGGCCCAGCACCGCGGCGAACAGGCCGCACAGGATCTCCTCGCGGGCCGTCCGCGGACCTCGGCCTTCACCGCCGCCGGACGCCTCGGGCGCCGGAAGCGCACGGTGGTCGACCTTCCCGTTCGGCGTCAGCGGCAGTGCGTCCAGCACGACGAACGCGGAGGGAACCATGTACGCCGGGAGTGCCTGTCCCACGCCTGTCGCCAGCTCCGCGGGGTTCAGCGCCGCACCGGCGGAGGGCACCGCATACCCGACCAGTCGCCGGTCGCCCGGCAGGTCCTCCCGGACCCGCACGTACGCGGTGGCGACGCCCGGCAGACCGGCCAGAACGCCCTCCACCTCGCCGGGTTCGATGCGGTAGCCGCGGAGTTTGACCTGGTCGTCGGCGCGGGAGAGGTAGACCAGCCGGCCGTCCGCGTCCCACCGGACGAGGTCGCCGGTGCGGTACATCCGACCGCCCGACGGATCGAACGGATCGGCCACGAAACGCGTGGCCGTCAGGGCCGGGCGGCCCAGATAGCCGCGGGCCACCCCCGGTCCGGCGAGGTACAGCTCGCCGGTCACGCCTGGCGCCACCCTTGCCAGGCCCGCGTCCAGCACGTAGGCGCGCATGCCGTCGAGGGCCCGTCCGATGGGAGGGGGTCCCAGCGGTGTTTCGGGGGTGACGTGGTGGCGGGTGGCGAAGGTGGTGGTCTCCGTCGGACCGTAGACGTGGTGGACCCGCGTGCCGGGCAGTTGCCCGGCGACCTGCTGCATCGCTGCGGGCGAGGCCGCCTCGCCGCCCGCGCAGACCATCCGGACACCGGCCAGCGCCTGCGGGTCCACCTCCGCCACGACATTGAACAGGGCGGTGGTCAGGAACAGGGCGGTGACGTTCTCGGTGGTGACGATGTCGCGTAGGACGTGCGGTTCGAGAGCACCCTCCGGGGCGACGACCACCCGTCCGCCGTTGAGGAGGGGCACCCAGATCTCGAAGGTCGAGGCGTCGAAGACATACGCGGAGTGCAGGAGCACCGCGTCCGCGACACCACCGGCCCAGGCACTGTCGGCGGCCAACGCCGCCACATCCGCATGCGAGACCCCGACGCCCTTGGGCACACCGGTGGAACCGGACGTGAACATCACATACGCCAGCTGATCACCGGCCCGCACGCCAGGCAGCGCACCGACGCGCCCAGGCGCACCGTCGACCACCCGACCCACGGCATCGACCACCACGACCGGCACGCGCCGCCGCATCTCGTCGACCCACCCGTGACCGGCGAGCTCCTCACCGACCACCAGCACCCGGATGCCACTGACGCCCGCGACCTGACGCAGCCGCTCCACGGGCCAGCGGATGTCCAGCGGCACATACGCGCCACCCGCCCGCACCGCGGCCAACGACGCCGTCACCACAGCGACGGAACGCCCCAGCAGCACCCCCACCCCGTCCTCAGCCGCTACACCACACCCCACCAAACGCGACGCCAGGACACCCGAAAGCTCCGCCAACTCCCCATAGGACAGCCTCACTTCGCCACCCGCTACCGCTACCGCGCACGGGTCCGCAGCCGCCCGCGCCGCGAACAGGTCGGGCAGGCTCGCCGTCGTTGTACCGGCCGGAAGGCGCACGCCCTCGCCCCAGCCGGCGACCTCGGCGCGTTCACCCTCGGACAGCAGGTCGTAGCTGTGCAGGGGCCGATCCGGGTCGGCGGCGACGGCCTCCAGCAACCGGACCAGGCGACCGGTCAGAGCCTCGATGGTGGCGGCGTCGAAGAGCGCCGTCGCGTACTCGACGCCGGCCGTCAGCCCGCCCTGCGCGCCGTCCTCACCGAAGGCGAAGGTCAGGTCGAACTTGCTCACCCCGTTGTGCACCAGTCGGCTGCCGACCGTCAGTCCCGGCAACTCGGTGTCCGCGGTGTCCTGGTTCTGCAGCACCAGCATCGTCTGGAACAGCGGGTGGTGGTTGCGCGCCCGGGCCGGGTTGAGGCTCTCCACCAGCCACTCGAAGGGCACCTCCTGATGGGCGTAGGCCGAAAGGTCGAACTCCCGCACCCTGTCGAGGAGTTCGCGGAACGTCGGGTCGCCCGACACGTCCGTGCGCAGGACGAGGGTGTTGACGAAGAAGCCGATCAGGTCGTCCAGTGCCTCGTCCGTACGGCCTGCCACCGGGGTGCCGAGGGGAATGTCGTCGCCGGCGCCGTGCCGGGAGAGCACCGTGGCCACGGCGGCCTGCAGCACCATGAACAGCGTGCTGCCGGAGGACCTGGCCAGGTCGAGCAACCGGCCGTGCAGGGCGGCGTCCAACGTGCGGACGCACACTGCGCCGGCAGGGTCCGTGACGGCCGGGCGGGGCCGGTCGAGGGGAAGTTCCAACAGCTCCGGGAGATCGCTCAACGTGTCCCGCCAGAAGGCGAGTTGCTGCGACGCCACGCTGTCGGGATCGCTCTCCGTGCCGAGGATCTCCCGCTGCCAGAGGGTGTAATCGGCATACTGCACCGCCGGCGCCGGCCAGTCGGGCGCCCTGCCGGCGATCCGCGCACGATAGGCGCCGCCCAGGTCGCGGGCCAGCGGTGCCAGGGACCAGCCGTCACCGGCTATGTGATGCAGCACCAGCACCAGCACATGGCGTTCGGCGCCGGTCCTGAACAGCCAGCAACGCAGCGGCAGATCGGTCGCCACGTCGAACGGACTCGTCACCGCGGCGCTCACGGCGGCGTCGAGCGCGTCGGGGTCGATCTCGCGCACCGACAGGTCCAGGTCCACGGCCGAGGGATCCAGTACGCATTGACGCGGTACGCCACCCTGCTCGGGGAAGACCGTGCGCAGCACCTCATGCCGCTCGACCACGTCACCGAGCGCGCAGCTCAGGGCGTGGGCATCGAGCGTCCCGGCGAGTTCCAGCACGAGCGGGATGTTGTAGGTGGCACCGGGCCCGTCGAGCCTGCCCAGGAACCACAGCCGTTGCTGGGCGAAGGACAGCGGCACGGTCGTGGGCCGCTCGGCCCGCACCACCGGAGTCCTGGCCCGCCCCACTCCGTCCAGCGCGGCGGCGAGACCGGCGGGCGTGGGGTGCTGGAAGAGCGTGCGGACGGCGAGCTCGACTCCGAGTACGGAACGCACCCGGCTGACGAGTCGGGTGGCGAGCAGCGAATGCCCGCCCAGTTCGAAGAAGCCGTCATGGACGCCGACCTGCGTCCGGCCCAGCACGTCGGCGAAGAGACCGCACAGGATCTCTTCCTGGACCGTGTGCGGTGCGCGCCCCTCGCTGTCGCCCGCCGACGCCTCGGGCGCGGGCAGAGCACGGCGGTCGACCTTGCCGTTGGGCAGCAGCGGCAACGCGTCGAGGACGACGAACGCGGCCGGAACCATGTAGTCGGGCAGCGTGCCGGCCAGTTCGGTGCGCAGTGCTGCCTGGTGCACGGCGCTGCCCTGCGCGGGAACGACGTAGGCCACCAGGCGCTTGTCGCCCGGTCGGTCCTCGCGGATCAGCACACGGGCCGCAGCCACAGCCGGCAGCGCCGTCAGCGCACTCTCCACCTCGCCCAACTCAATGCGATAGCCCCGCAACTTGACCTGGTCATCACTCCGCCCCAGATACTCGATCCGCCCCAGCGCATCCCACCGCACCACATCACCCGTGCGATACATCCGCCCACCCGACGAATCAAACGGATCAGCCACGAAACGCGACGCCGTCAAACCCGGACGACCCACATACCCCCGCGCCAACAACCCACCCGCCAGATACAACTCCCCCGGCACACCAGGCGGCACCACACGCAACGACCCATCCAACACATACGCCCGCGCATTCCAGACCGGCCGCCCAATAGGCACCGGACCCGAACCACCCGAAACCACCGCATGCACCGTCGCATCGATCGTCGCCTCCGTCGGCCCATAGAGATTGTGAACCTCCACCGACCACGCCTTGGCAACCCGAACCGCCAACTCCCCCACCAACGGCTCACCACCACACAACACAGCCCGCAAACACCCCGGAACCGGCCCCCCACTCCCCAACACCAACGACAGATGCGACGGCACGAACTGCGCCACCGTCACACCGAAGTCGCGTATCCAACCCACGAGAGCATCGGGATCCTTGTTGGCGTCGGCCGGCATCAGGCACACCGACGCGCCGTGGAGCAACGGCAGCCAGATCTCCCACACGGAGGCGTCGAAGCTCGGCGACGTCCGCGCCAACACCCGGTCCTCGACCCTCAACCCAAGATGGTCGGCCAACCACGCCATATGAGACGCCACCGAGGCATGAGTGACCACCACCCCCTTCGGACGACCCGTAGAACCCGACGTGTAAATCACATACGCCGGACCCGCAACCGACACCGCACCACCCGGACCGGAGGCATGACCGAAAGACCAGGACGCGGAATCGTCCATGACCACGAACGGCAGGTCACTGGCGGGAAGTTGCTCCCGCACCACACTGTCCGTGATCAGCAGCTTGGGACGGGCATCCTCCAGCAGAAACGCGATACGAGCGGCCGGATAAGCCGGGTCCACAGGCAGATAGGCGGCCCCCGCCTTCAACACCGCCAACATCGCCACAACCATCCCCGCAGTACCCGGCAGCGCCAACGCCACCAGATCCTCCGGACCGACCCCACACCCCGACAAATGATGCGCCAGGTCGTTGGACTCCAACTCCAGCTGGGCATACGTCAGGGTGCGCCGACCATCGCGGACCGCCACCGCATCCGGCGTGCGTGTCGCCTGTGCCTCGAACTGCTGCGACATCGTCGTTGCCGACACCCGACGGACGTCGCCCCGCCCCTGCGCGAGCACGACGGCGCGTTCGGACGCGTCCAACAGCTCGATGTCGTGGATCGGTTGATCCGGATCGGCGATCAGTGCCGTCAGCAGCCGCGACAGCCGGTCGGACAGCGCCCGTGCGGTGTCGGGCTCGAACAGCTCGGTGGAGTACTCCAGGTACCCCTCCACCCCCGTAGGTCGGCCCCCCTCATCGTGGGTCTCGGTGAGCGAGAAGGTCAGGTCGAACTTGCTGATACCGGTGTGCACCGGCCGATCGGTGACCGTGATCCCGGGCAGGTCCAGATCGGCCGCGGCCTGGTTCTGCAGGACCAGCATGACCTGGAAGAGCGGATGATGGCTCTGCGAGCGTGCCGGATTCAACGCCTCCACGACGCGGTCGAACGGCACGTCCCCATGGGCGTATGCGGCGAGGTCGAACTCCCTGACACGGCTGAGCAGTTCGCGGAAGGTGGGGTCTCCGGAAAGATCCGTCCGCAGCACGAGCGTGTTGACGAAGAACCCGACCAGATCGTCCAGGGCCTCGTCGCTCCGGCCGGCCACCGCCGTGCCGAGTGGGACATCGTCACCGGCACCGTGCCGGGACAACAACACCGACACCGCCGCCTGCACCACCATGAACAGTGTGCATCCGCACGACCGCGCCAACTCGACGAGCTCGCGATGCGCGTCCGCCGTGACGAGGAAGGGAACGGCGTCACCGCGGTGCTGCGACACAGCGGGCCGGGGCCGGTCCAGTGGCAGTGCCAGCGTTTCGGGCGCACCGGCCAGTGCCCGACGCCAGAACTCCAACTGGCCTGCCGTCAGGCTCTCGGCGTCGGACTCCTCGCCCAGCATGCGTCGCTGCCACAGGGTGTAGTCGGCGTACTGCACCGGCAGCGGCGACCAGTCAGGCGCCCTGCCCTCGGCACGCGCGCGATAGGCGGCGCCCAGATCCCGGGCCAGCGGAGCCAACGACCAACCGTCGGCGGCGATGTGATGGACCACCAGCACCAGTACATGCGCCTCGGCACCCAAGCGCAGCAACCGCACCCGTACCGCGGGGTCTCCCGACACGTCGAAGGCTTCGGTCGCCGCGGACAGGATCGCTCCGTCGGCCCACTGCTCGATCGCGGCCGGACCTCCGCCGCCCGGCGCCTCCTCGAAGCGCAGCGGCACCAGGCCGGCCGCTTCCGCCGCGTCGTACACATGTTGGCGCGGTGTTCCGCCTTCCTCGACGAAGACGGTGCGCAGGGTCTCGTGGCGTTGGACGACGTCGGCGAGCCCGGCGCGCAGCGCATCGAGGTCCAGCGGGCCGTCGAGCCGGAGCACCAGCGGGATGTTGTAGGTGGCGCCGGGCCCCTCAAGCCTGCCCAGGAACCACAGGCGCTGTTGCGCGAAGGACAGCGGGAGATCTCGCGGACGCTCCTCGCGGACGAGGGCGGCCCGCGCCCGGTCGGCCGTGTCCAGTGCGGTGGCGAGTTCGCTGACGGTCGGGTGCTGGAAGAGCGTGCGCACGTCCAGTTCGGCGTCGAGTGCCGAGCGCGCGCGGCTGACCAGGCGCGTGGCAAGAAGCGAATGCCCCCCGAGGGCGAAGAAGTCGTCGTGCACGCCGATCCCGTCGGTGCCGAGGACGTCGGCGAACAGGGCCAGCAGGAGTTCCTCGCGGACGGTACGCGGGCCGCGCCCGGCAGCGCGTTCCGGCACCCGGGGCGCGGGCAGGGCGCGGCGGTCCACCTTCCCGTTCGGCGTCAGCGGCAGCGTCGCGAGAGACACGAAGACCGAGGGGACCATGTAGGAAGGAAGGACGCGGGCCACCGCCGCGGACAGTTCGCCCTCGTCCACGGGGGAGCCGTCCGCCGCAACCACATAGCCCACCAGTTGCCGGTCGCCGGGCAGGTCCTCGCGTACGACGACGCAGGCGGCGACCACCGAGGGCAGTCCGGCCAGGACGCTTTCGATCTCGCCGGGTTCGATGCGGTGGCCGCGGAGTTTGACCTGGTCGTCGGTCCGGGAGAGGTAGACGAGCCGGCCGTCCGCGTCCCATCGGACGAGGTCGCCGGTGCGGTACATCCGACCGCCCGACGGGTCGAAGGGGTCGGCGACGAAGCGTGCGGCGGTCAGCCCCGGACGACCTGGGTAGCCGCGGGCGACGCCTGGGCCCGCCAGGTACAGCTCGCCTGCGACTCCGGGCGGTACCAGTCCCAGTGCGGAGTCGAGGACGTAGGCCCGCATGCCGTCGAGGGGGCGGCCGATGGGCGGCGGGCCGGTGGGGGTTTCGGCGACGACGTGATGGCGGGTGGCGAAGGTGGTCGTCTCCGTCGGCCCGTAGACGTGGTGTATGCGGGTGCCCGGCAGTTCGCGGGCGAGGTGCTGCATGGCGCGGGGCGCGGCGCGTTCGCCGCCTGTGCAGACCGCGCGGACCCCGGCGAGGGCCTGTGGGTCGACTTCGGCGATGACGTTGAACAGGGCGGTGGTCAGGAACAGGGCGGTGACCTGCTCCGTGGTGACGATGTCGCGCAGGACGTGGGGCTCCAGGGCGCCCTCCGGGGCGACGACCACACGCCCACCGTTGAGCAGGGGCACCCAGATCTCGAAGGTCGAGGCGTCGAAGACATACACGGAGTGCAGGAGCACCGCGTCCGCGACACCACCGGCCCAGGCACTGTCTGCGGCCAGCGCCGCCACATCCGCATGCGAGACCCCGACGCCCTTGGGCACACCGGTGGAACCGGACGTGAACATCACATACGCCAGCTGGTCACCGGCCCGCACGCCAGGCAGCGCAGCGACGGGCCCAGGCGCACCGTCGACCACCCGACCCACGGCATCGACCACCACGACCGGCAGAGAGGCGCGCGCTTCCGCAACCCAGGCGTGGCCGGCCAGCTCCTCGCCGACGATCAGCACGCGCAGACCGGCTCCGTGGGCGGTCTGTCGCAACCGCTCGGACGGCCAGCGGATGTCCAGCGGCACATACGCGCCACCCGCCCGCACCGCGGCCAACGACGCCGTCACCACAGCGACGGAACGCCCCAGCAGCACCCCCACCCCGTCCTCAGCCGCTACACCACACCCCACCAAACGCGACGCCAGGACACCCGAAAGCTCCGCCAACTCCCCATAGGACAGCCTCACTTCGCCACCCGCTACCGCCACCGCGCACGGGTCCGCAGCCACCCGCGCCGCGAACAGCTCGGGCAGTGATGCCCGCCGGGCCGGCTCGTTGTCCGGTCGTTCGAGGGGGTTGCCGCGCCCTGTCGCGAGGATCTGACCGGCAGTCTGCTCGTCGAGCATCGCGAGGCGGGAGAGCGGAGACGTCGCGTCCGCCCGGGAGAGTTCGGCGACCAGCGCGGTGATGCCCTGCTGGTGCGGCCGGACGTCCTCGGGGTGGTACAGGTCCGGGTTCACATCGAAACCGATCAGCGGCCCCTTTCCCTCCGCGCGCTCGGACACGAAGAGGGAGAGATCGTCGACCGGGCCGGTGGACAACAGCCTTGAGGCGCCGGCGCTTCCGGCGAAGTCGAGGTCGTACTCGTAGGGCATGACGTTCACCACCACATCGCACAGCCGCGCCGCGTCGCCCGTGATCCTGAGGTCGCGGGCGAGCTGTTCCCTGGAGTAGCGGCGGTGACGCAGCGCCAGTCGCATCTCGGCGGCGACGGCCCGCACCAGTGCTTCGACGGTCATGCCCGGGGTGATCTGCACGCGCAACGGGAGGATGTTCGCGGTCATGGCCGGGACCGCGCGCAGACGGCCGGGGCGGCCGTTCGAGGCGAGCCCGATCGTCACGTCGCCGGTGCCGGTGACGCGGCTGAGGTACGCGGCGACCGCGGTCACGAAGACGGCGGACCATGTGGTTCTGGTCGTGGCGGCCAGCGCGCGCAGTCCGTCCATCACCTGCGGGTCGAGAGTCTCCCCCTGGTGCAGGTGGTTACCGCGCCCAGAATGCTGTGCGCCACCGTTTCCCGGTCGCGAAGGAACGCGCTGCGGCAGGGAGGCGTCTTCGCCCGCGCTGTGCGCGGTGGCGAGAAGCGCGTTTCCGGTGTCGCGGCCGGAGCGGGAGAAATCAGCGAATTTCTCGGTCCAATACGCCCGGTCACGTTCGAAATCAGGAGACTGTCGATACGCCGTCTCGTCGTCGACGAGAGCACTGAGCGGAGCGAATAATTCCGGTCCCGCTTCGCCGCGCACGGCGGCGGTATACGTCTCGGCCACTTTGCGCGCGAGAACGGAAGCGCCGAGGCCGTCCATCACAATGTGGTGATAGCGGATGTACCAATAGTGGCGGTCGGGGCCCAGTGTGAGCAGAACGAAGACATGGTGCGGCGCGGCCGACGTGTCTGCGGTGCCTGTGGCGGCCATGTCCGCGGCCATGAAGCGCTCCGCGGCCGCGGCCGGGTCCGCCTCGGCGGAGAGGTCGACGGCGTACGGACGTCCCGGCGATGTGCGCACCACGCGCTGGTGGATACCGTCGCCCTGCTCCACGAACTCGGTATTGAGGCTGTCGCAGTCACTGCTGACTTTTTCGAGCGACGCTATGAAAAGAGCCTCGTCCAGGGGGCCTTGGATTTCTATGCATTCACCGATGTTGTACTTCGGGCTCTGCGGATCCAACTGCTGTCCGTACCACACTCCCTGCTGAGACATTGTCAGCGGGAGGAGGCGAGCGTGGTTTTTCTGCATAATGCTTCCGCCCTTTCAGGGGGTGTGCTTCGGTCACCCCATCAGGGCACGGGAAGGCATCCCGGATCCCCCGGAGTCAGGCGACGCTATGAATGGTGGGACAACGGCCCGAAGAATTACCGTTGATTGCCGCGCCCGCAATCCCCGGAGATCCCTTCCGAGCATGGCGAACAGGCGTTACCGGCGAGAGCCGAAACCGAAGAATTGTTGTTCATGCGCAGCACCGCCCGGAACGGGCGATGGCGGACAGGACGGCCGGCGACCACGCGACACCACCGGCAGGCGCGCCCTCAACGGGGCGCGCCTCAGCCGTACTTGCCCAGGTCACGGCCGTGGGCTAGGAGCCCTGAGCCTCCATGGCGGCGACCAGACTGGCCGGTCGCATGTCCGTCCAGGTGGACTCGACGAACTCCAGGCACTCCTGGCGCGACCCCTCCGGCCGCGCAACCTGCCATCCACCCGGCACCTCTGTGGTGGCGGGCCAGAGCGAGTACTGACGCTCCTCATTGACCAGAACGATGAATCGGGCAAACTCATCGTCAAAAACATTGGCCATAGCTTCCCCCTGCTCCTTCCCTCCTGCTGACCGACAAACCGGGGGATGATCGGGATCGGACCGCATCCCGCCCCCGCCTACGCGCTACGGCATTGACCGATATTCCGTACGGAAATCGGGCGAGCGTCAGTACGGTACACCACAAAACCTTCACACCCGACCAGTTCATCGAACGGTCTGTCTAGGCGATCACACGCCACCGCGGCACCACTGCCCCGCCTCCCCGTAAGCAACCCGTCGCTCGCCCTTTCCACCCAGGGTCACCGACCTGCCGATTTACGAGAAAGAAACACCAAGGCGCGGCCCGTGACACACGCACGGCGACCCGCAGTGGTCGAAATTCGGCCACAACCTGGCCCATTCCATACAGGCCGACAACGCACCCCGGGCTCGCCCGACATGCATCACGACCCAGGGCACATTGAAGCTCCGCCGCGCCCCTATCCCGCAAAACAAGCCTCGATGCGCCGCCAATGCGCCCTTGCGTAAGCAACGGCTAGAACGCCAGTTCGGCGCGATCCTTGCGTCAGGGCCGCGGCTCTTCGCCCTGCCGAGCTCGACCCTGGACATCCTCGACGAGCTGACTGCCTGGCAGTCGACGGCCCTGACGAGCGTCGCCGACGGCGGTTACGGCAGCAGTGTCTGTTTGCGGCAGGAGTTGGGTGCGCAGGGGCCGCCTGACACGGTGGTCGCAGGTTCGAACGGCCGTCGGATTCCTCGGCTCCCACTCGATCTCGGATCTCCAACTTCCCCTCATCACAATGATGTTGGGTCACTGGAACAACATCTGCACCACCTGCACCATCTACACCGCTCACACCAGGAACCTCATCCGAGCCAGAACGTGACGAAGCGCCGCCGAGCGCTGCCCAGTTGGCAGTTCTGGAGCGCCTCGGAATTGCCGGTGCCGACGAGCCCGGAGAAGTCCCGTCATCGCAGGTCAGAGGGCATGCCTTCGCCGCCAACACACCGCAGGCAGTGATCATTTGGTGGATCGGCTTCAAAGTTTGGGCACAAGTTGCACACATCCCCCTCTCCAGGCGGGCTTCGATGGTCTACATTGACCCTGCTTCACATGACACGAAGCGACAAATCATGATCTTTAGCTCCTGCGTTACCGCAAGTCAGCAGTCATGTCCCCGGCGCCTTGACGTGGGGGCGATCAATTCTTGGAGCCCGAGAGGGGCCTTGGGAGTGGGGAGCCCGAGGTTTCGACGGGTTCTCACCTACCTCGACAGTCCGGGACGGACGAGTCCGCTGCCGCCTGCCGGTGGGGTGTTCACGTAGCGCTGCAACAGCCGGGATGTCATTCACGGGGGGCGGGGGCCTCCCAAGGGGAGGAACAGCGCGGTGCGGGGGGCGGGGGCTTCCCGAGGGGAGGAACAGCGCGGGGGGCACGGGCCTCCCGGGGGGAGGAAACCGTGTGGAGCGAACACGTCGAGCCCACTGATGACCTGGGGGGGTCTGTGCAGCAGGGGGAATTGGTCGGCCCGTTTCTCTCGGCGCCCGGGCGTCCGGTGGACGAGGCAATCGACCAGCCCGCGATCGACTGGGAGCAGCGGTACCGCCGTACCGTGATCGCCAGCGATACCGCGGCCACCGCCTTCGTGGTGGCCGCGATCGGCAACTTCTTCGGGGCCCGGGACGCGGCCAACTGGCACGAGAAGTGGGGAATCCTCGCATTCTGCACCGAGCTGCTGGTGCTGGGGGCGCTCGCGGTCAGCCGGGCGTGGGCTCCGGCCGTGCTCGGCCAGGGCGCCGAGGAATTCCGTCGGCTCGGACGCTCACTGTTCACGGCGACCGTCGTACTGGCGCTCGGCGGGATCGCCCTCGCCTCGCGCAACATCAAGCTCTGGATCTTCGTCGCGATTCCCGCGATCGCGCTCATCACCATGACCGCGCGATATCTGCTGCGCCTCTGGCTGCACAGACAGCGGAAGGAAGGACGGTGCCTGCGCCCGGTGCTCGCTGCCGGGAGCCTGGCCACCGTGCACGACCTGATATCCCGGACCCGCAAGTTCCCGCACCTCGGCTGGCGGGTGGAGGCGGTGTGCACGACGGACGGTCTCGGGCTCGACGGTGACCAACTGGACGGAGTGCCGGTCGTCGGCAGACTGGCGGACGTCGCGGGCCACGTCCGCCGCGACGGCTACCGTGTCGTCGCGGTCACACCGGACCCGCACTGGTCACCGGACCGGCTGCAGCGGCTGGCCTGGAACCTCGAAGGCAGCGATGCCGAGATGGTCGTGGCCCCGGTACTGATGGAGGTGGCCGGCCCGAGGCTGCACGTCGACGCGGTGCTCGGAATACCGCTGCTGCGGGTCAG
Source organism: Streptomyces yunnanensis (assembly GCF_029011865.1). NCBI lineage: Bacteria > Bacillati > Actinomycetota > Actinomycetes > Kitasatosporales > Streptomycetaceae > Streptomyces > Streptomyces yunnanensis. The sequence continues at coordinate 8,793,891 of NZ_CP095749.1, read as the reverse complement.
CATGCCGACCTTCACCGGGGGGCGCCGGGCGGTCAAAGAGGTCGTCGACCGGATGGGCGCGGCGATCCTGCTGATGCTGTTCGCGCCGCTGATGGTGTGTGTCGGGCTGCTCATACTGGTGGACAGCCGGGGCGGGGCGTTCTACCGCCAGCGCAGGGTCGGCAAGGACGGCCGCGAGTTCACCATTCTCAAGTTCCGCACCATGGTCGCCGGGGCGCACGGGGCACGTGCCGAACTGGCCGACCGCAACGAGGGCGCCGGGCTGCTGTTCAAGCTCCGCCGGGATCCGCGGGTGACCCGGGTGGGAACGGTGCTGCGCCGGTATTCGATCGACGAACTCCCGCAACTCTTCAACGTGTTGACCGGATCGATGTCGCTCGTCGGTCCGCGGCCACCGCTGCCGGAGGAGTCCGCCGCGTACGGCCCGGACATCCGGCGGCGGCTGCTGGTCAAGCCCGGGCTCACCGGCCTGTGGCAGATCAGCGGACGCAGTGACCTGCCGTGGGAGGAGGCCGTCCGACTGGACCTGCGGTACGTGGAGGACTGGTCGCTCGCCCTCGACACAGTGATCTTGTGGAAGACGCTGCGTGCGGTGCTCCAAGGGCAGGGGGCCTATTGATGCGCGGGGGACGGCGACGTCGTACGGCCGGCGCACGAACCGCAGGCCGAAGGGGCCTGCCTGGGGGGAGGAACGCGTCATGAGAGTCAGCGTCCTGGGGCTCGGCTACGTGGGCTGCGTGTCGGCCGCGTGTCTGGCCAGCATGGGTCACGAGGTCATCGGGGTGGACGTCAACCAGGTGAAGGTGGACCTGGTCAACGACGGCAAGGCCCCGGTGGTCGAGGAGCGGATCGGCGAGCTCATCGCCGAGGTCGTGCGGACCGGAGCGCTACGCGCCACCCGCGACGTCCGCGAGGCGATCACGGGCAGCGAGGTGTCGCTGGTCTGCGTGGGCACGCCGTCGGAGCCCAACGGCAGCCTGTGCACCACGTACTTGGAGCGGGTCACCGAGCAGATCGGCGCCGCGCTGGCGGATCGCAGTGGGCAGGGCGGGCGGCACACCGTGGTGTTCCGCAGCACCATGCTCCCGGGCACCTGCCTGAACCTGCTGGTGCCGATCCTGGAGAAGTCCGTCGGCGGCACGGCCGGGGTGGACATCGGGGTCGCGGTCAACCCGGAGTTCCTGCGCGAGGGCACGAGCGTGCGGGACTTCTTCGACCCGCCGAAGACCGTCATCGGCGAGCTCGACCCGGCCAGCGGCGACACGGTGAGGGCGCTGTACGACGGCCTGCCCGGCGAGGTGTTCCGGGTGCCGATCCCGACGGCCGAGGCGATCAAGTATGCGGACAACGCGTTCCACGGCCTCAAGATCGGCTTCGCCAACGAGCTCGGCGCGGTGTGCCAGGCACTCGGCGTGGACTCGCACCAGGTGATGGACGTGTTCCTGGCCGACCGCAAGCTGAACATCAGCCCCGCCTACCTGCGGCCCGGCTTCGCCTTCGGTGGCTCCTGCCTGCCGAAGGACCTGCGCAGCCTGGTCCACGCCGCGCAGCGGGCCGATGTCTCGGTGCCCATCCTCGCCCATGTGCTGCCCTCCAACGCCGACCATCTGCAGCGCGCGGTGGACCTGGTCGAGCGCACCGGCAAGCGCCGGGTGGGCCTGTTCGGGCTGTCCTTCAAACCCGGCACCGACGACCTGCGCGAGAGCCCGCTCGTCGAGCTGGCGGAGATGCTCTTCGGCAAGGGGTACGACCTGCGGATCCACGACGCCAACGTGAGCCTCTCCCGGCTGCTCGGCGCGAACCGCGAGTACATCGAGACCCGGCTGCCGCATCTCGCGCAGTTGCTCGCGGACTCCGTGGAAGAGGTGCTGGAGCACGCCGAGGTGTGCCTGGTCGGGACCAGGGATCCGGCCGTGCTGTCGGCGCTGCCCCATGGCGGCCCGGTGATCGTCGACCTCATCCGCCTTCCCGACGCCGAGGCGCGCCGGGCCGAACCGGGGTACATGGGCCTTGCTTGGTGACACATCGTTTGATGACACATCGGTTGGTGACATAGCCGGCGGCGACAGGGCGGCCCGGCGCGCGCTGATCCTGGTGGAGAACCTGTCGGTGCCGTTCGACCGGCGGGTGTGGCAGGAGTGCACGACGCTGCGCGACGCGGGCTGGGTGGTGCACGTCATCTGTCCCCGGGGGGAGAAGCGGGACACCGAGCCGGAGGCGGAGATCGACGGGGTGCGGATCCACCGCTACCCGTTGCGCGCGGCCACCGGAGGACCGGCCGGCTATCTGCGGGAGTACGGATCGGCGTTGTGGCACACGGCCCGGCTGGCCCGCAGGGTCGGCCCGGTCGACGTGGTCCACGCCTGCAACCCGCCCGACCTGCTGTTCCTGCCGGCACTGTGGCTGAAGCGGCGCGGCGCGCGGTTCGTCTTCGACCAGCACGACCTGGTACCCGAGCTGTATCTCTCCCGGTTCGACCGCGGCGAAGACCTGCTCTACCGCGCCGTGTGCGCACTGGAACGGCGGACCTACCGGGCCGCGGACATCGTGCTCGCCACGAACGAGAGCTACCGGGACGTCGCGGTGCGCCGTGGCGGCAAGCGGCCGGCGGACGTCTTCGTGGTGCGCAGCGCGCCTGCCGTCGAACGGTTCCAACCGGTGCCTGCGGAGCCGGAGTTGAAGCGCGGCAAGCCTCATCTGCTGTGCTACCTCGGCGTCATGGGCCCGCAGGACGGCGTCGACTACGCCTTGCGGGCCCTGGCGAAGCTGCGCGACGAGCTCGGGCGGACCGACTGGCACGCGGTGTTCGTCGGCGCCGGCGACGCCTTCGACGCGATGGTGGAACTGTCCCGGCGGCTCGGGCTCTCGGAGCAGGTGGAGTTCACCGGGCGAATTCCGGACGCCGACCTGGTGCGCTGTCTGTCGACCGCGGACGTGTGCCTCTCCCCCGACCCCCGCAATCCGCTCAACGACGTGTCGACCATGAACAAGGTCCTGGAGTACATGGCGATGGGCCGGCCCATCGTCTCGTTCGACCTCCGGGAGGCGCGGGTCTCCGCCGGTGACGCCGCCGTCTACGCGCCCGCCAACGACGAGGCCGCGTTCGCCGAGCTCATCGCGCTGCTGCTGGACGATCCGGAGAAGCGGGCCCGGATGGGCAAGATCGGCCAGGAGCGGATCGGCGGGCCGCTCTCCTGGCGGAACTCGCAGGCGTCGCTGCTCGCCGCGTACGCCGCTGCCTGCCGTGACCACGCTCCGGTGTCGGCGGGCGACCCGGACCGGGCAGGGCGGAGGCCCCGCCGTTGAGCGATGACACGATACGCCTGGCCACGATCGGGCGGATCATCCGTCGGCGATGGCGGCTTCTCGCCGTCCTCGCCGTGGTGGGTGCGCTCTTCGGCTACGGCACCTCCGCGCTGATTCCGCCGAGTTACACGGCGTCGGCGTCGGTACTGCTGCCGGGGCAGTGGGAGGAGCGCGAGCTGCTGACCCAGGTGGACATCTCGACCAGTTCGACGGTGCTCGACCGCGCGGCTGCCACGCTCGGTTGGACCGGGGTCGGCGGCAGCGAGCTGCGGGACCGGGTGAGCGCCAAGGCCGCCGACGGGAACATCATCACGATCTCGGGCACGGCCGACACCCCGGAGCGTGCACAGCAACTCTCCGACCAGGTGGTCCGGCAGTTCGTCACCTTCGCCGCACGGATCGTGGGCGACAACAGCGACCCCGAAGCGGCGGCGCGGCCCGAGGCGCTGCGGCAGATGGTGGTGCAGACCAGCCGCCGCATCACCGAGCTGGCCGCTACGGCCGATCCGGGGCGGTCCGTGGAGAGCGTGCAGACCCGCACCGAGCTCGCCAAGCTGCGCACCGCGCTGCAGGAGGCCGTCAACAAACTGGACCAGGCCGCCCCGACCACCAACAAGGCCAACATGGTCGTCATGGGTCCGGCGACCCGGCCGACCGGCGAGGCACCGCCGACGAGAGTGCAGCTCACCCTCGCCGGGGCGCTGGTGTTCTTCCTGCTCGCGGTCATCGGCCATCTCGCCGCCGCACGGATGAGTCGCCGACTGCGCGCCGAACCGGAGATCGCCGCGGCGCTGGGCTCGGTGCTGCTGGGTACCGTCGACGTACCTGATGAACGGCCCGCGCACCGGCCGGAAGGCCATGGCCCGCGGGCCCGGATCCGCCGGCTGCTGGGCATCGACACCCGGTGGGACACACCCGCCCCGCAGTCGTCCGGCGACGAGGCCGACAGGCAGATCCGCTACCGGCGGGTGTGCGCCCGCCTACGGGAGCAACTGCCGTCTCCCCGGCGGCTGTTGGTCGTCGTCCCGGACGGCGACGAGATCGCCCGCCGGGCCGCCGGACGGCTCGTCGACGAGGCCGAGAGCGATCCCTCCTCATCCTCTTCGAGCAGGGGATACCCCATGCTGCGGGTGGTGGGGGTCTCGGTGGACCGGCCGATGGTGCCGGACCGCGACAACGAGTCCGGTGCCCTGGTCGTGCTCAGCGCGGGCAGCTGGACCGCGGGGGAACTCGCCGGCATCGCCGAGGCGTGCGCGGACGCCGGGCACGAGGTCGTCGGCATCGTCGTCGCCGGCACGGTCCGGGCCCGTCCGGCGCAGTCTCCCGGCCGCCCACCGGATGACGCCACTCTGGTGCTCGCGGTCCGCGGCCACGCGGCGGGAGGTTCCGCGTGACGACGAGTACGACGTCAAAGTCGTCGGCCGCCGCTCCCCTGCTGGACCTGCAGGCGCTGGTGGTGGCGGTGCGCAGGCGGCGCCGCCTGTGGTGCTCCATGGCGCTGCTGGGGCTGCTCGTCGGCGCGGCGGTGGCGGTCCTGCTGCCGTCGCCGCCGGCCGCGGTGACCAAGGTGCTGGTCGCGCATCAGGAGGACCAGCCGAACGACCCCGGGACGCTGATCCGCACCGACGTCGCGCTGCTGGGGACCACGCGGATCGCCGACCAGGCCCTGCAGACCCTCAAGTCCCGGGAAAAACCCGAGGACTTCCTGCGGGACTACCACGGGACCGGTCTGACCAACAACCTGCTGCAGATCGATGTGACGGGTGACAGCGACGCGGCAGCGGTGGCCCGCGCCAAGGCGCTGGCCGACGCGTTCGTCGCGGACCACGTACGGCGGATGTGGGAAGCCGCGAAGGCCGAGGCCAAGGCCCTGGACGACCAGCGTGACCGCATGCGGGAGGAGCTCGCCCAGGTCAACAAGGCGATCGGGGACCGGGCGCCGAACAGCGATCCGAAGGAGTCCGCGAGCGTCGAGTCGCGCTTCGCCCGCCGGGCCGAGCTCACCTCGCGGATCGCCGACTTCGACCAGCGGGCCGAGGAGGCGCGCACCGGCACGCCGCGCGTGGTCTCCGGCACGCAGATCGTGGACGCCCCGCGCGCGGTGCGGCAGTCCCTGCTCAAGGCCGCCGTCACCGACGCCGCGATCGGGCTCGTCCTCGGGCTGGTCCTGGGGCTCGCGGTGGCCGCGGTCGGCGTGGTGGTGGCGGACCGCCCCGTGTTGCGCCGGGACATCGCGGCCAACCTGGGCGCCTCGGTCATCGCGGAGCTGCCCCGCCGGCCGGCCAGGCTGTGGCAGCGCCGGCGGAGCCGGGCGGCACGGGAACGGCTCGTCGTGTCCCTGGCCCGCACCGCGCGCGGCGCCGAGGAACCGGTGTCGCTGCTGGAACTGGGCTGTGCACGCAGCACGAGCGAGATCGCCCTGGACCTCGCCGGGTCCCTGGCACCGGACGGGCCAGTGGTGATCATCGATGGTCTGCCCGGCTCGCAGCTCGCCGGCCGCCGCCCGAAGCCGGGAGGCCCGAGCGTGGTCAGCGGCGAGCGTGCAGCGGCCGTGTCGCACGAGGAACGCCGACTCGGCGTCGGCTCGGTCGCGCCCGGCACCGCGTGGACCGACCTCCGGTACCTCGGCACCCGGACCGTGCTCGTCGTGCGTGCCGGGCACGGCAGCGCCGCCTGGCTGCACACCGTGGCGCGCCAACTCGCCGACCAGCGCATTGCGGTGATCGGTGTGGTGCTGATCGATCCCGATCCGCGGGATCGGACCGACGGCACGCTGTGGGACGGCCTGGAGACCGCGCTGCGCGGCCAGCACGAGCGGCCGGCCCGGCAGAACGGTGGGGGTACCTCCCACGCCGTTCAGGCAGTGGGCGAGGGCCGGCGGCGGGCGGAGCGGCAGCCGATGTGGGCCAGTGGGGCCTCCCCTGCTCTGGGGGCACCTCCCGGCCGAAGGCCGGGGGAAGAGTTGAGAGCTCGGGGACGGGTCCCGGACAACGACCAGGAGGCGCGGTAGGACATGTGTGGCATCGCAGGGACTTACCGATGGCCGGACGGGAAGGTCGTGACCGACCGGCTCACCGACACCCTCGCCCACCGCGGTCCGGACGGCGCGGGCCGGTACAGCCACCCCGCCGGTGACGGCGAAGTGCACCTCGGGCACCGCCGGCTGGCCATCATCGACCTGTCCGACACCGGAGCCCAGCCGATGGTCTCGGGCGGCCTCGTCCTGACGTACAACGGCGAGCTGTACAACGCGCCCGAGCTGCGTGCCGAGCTGGTGGCCGCCGGGGTGCGCTTCCGCGGTACCTCCGACACCGAGGTGGTGCTGGAGGCATGGCGGCGCTGGGGCACGGACTGCCTGCCCCGGCTGCGCGGCATGTTCGCGTTCGGGATCTTCGACGAACGGACCGGTGAACTGGTGCTCGTCCGCGACCAGTTGGGCATCAAGCCGCTGTTCCTACTGCGGCGCGGCGGGGGTGTGGCGTTCGCCTCCGAGCTGAAGGCGCTGGCCGTCGCGACCGGCGGGTCGCTACAGGTGGATCATGCGGCGCTGGTGGCCTCGCTGCTGTACTACTGGGTGCCGGACTCGCGGTGCGCGTTTCGCGAGGCGGAAAAGCTGCCGCCGGGGAGCTGGCTGAGGTGCCGGCCCGACGGCCGGGAGGAGCGCGGCCGGTTCTGGAACCTCAAGGACGTGGCCGTCGAGGGGCAGGAGCGCGCCCGGAGCGGCGAACGGCCGGACCTGGCCGCCGTCGTGGAGGAGTCGACCCGCCGTCACCTGCTGTCCGACGTGCCCGTGGCGACCTTCCTCTCCGGCGGTCTGGACTCCAGCTACCTGACCGCGCTGGCGGCCCGCGAACGACCCGGGATCTCCGCCTACACGATCGGGTTCCGCGCCGAGGACGCCAGGTTCGAGGCGATGCCGGACGACCTGCGCTATGCCCGGCAGGTGGCCGGGCGGTTCGGCGTCGACCTGCACGAGATCGAGATCGCTCCGGACGTGCTCGACCTGCTGCCGCAGATGACGTACCACCTGGACGAGCCGATCGGCGACCCCGCCGCGATCAACACGTTCCTGATCTGCTCGGCCGCCCGGGACGCCGGGGTCAAGGTGATGCTGTCGGGGATGGGCGCCGACGAGCTGTTCGCCGGGTACCGCAAGCACCTGGCCAACCTGATCGCGCTGCGCTACCAGCGCGTCCCGCGACCGCTGCGGCGCGGCCTGTCCCGGGCCGTGGACCGGCTGCCGGTCGCCACGGCCCGCCGCGGGTACCGGTCGGTGCGCTTCGCGAAGCGGTTCCTCTCCTTCGCCGATCTGCCCGAGGAGACCGCGTTCCGGCGCAGCTACACCATGTACGACCAGGACGAGTTGCTCGCCCTGCTCGATCCGGACCTGGCCGGGACGGTCGAGGACGTGCTGACCGAGCACGCGGACGTCTACCAGGACAACGACCTCGACGACTTCGTCAACCGCATGTGCCTGGGCGACGCCCGGATGTTCCTGCCGGGCCTGAACCTCACGTACACGGACCGCTCCAGCATGGCCGCGTCGACCGAGGTGCGGGTGCCGTACGTGGACGTCGAGGTGGTCAGGGCGGCGTTCGCGGTGCCCGGCGATCGCAAGATCGTCGGGCGGCAGGGCAAGGCCGTCCTCAAGGAGGCGGCCACCTCGATCCTGCCCCGGGAGATCGTCTACCGGCCCAAGGGCCTGTTCAGCGCCCCGCTGCGGGCCTGGATGAGCCGGGATCTGGCACCGCTGGTGCGCGAGGTGGTGCACGACGGCGTGCTCGTCGGTTCCGGTTTTCTGCGCCGCGACGCGCTGGCGCGCATGGTCGCCGAGGACGCCGCCGGGCAGCGGGACTTCTCCAAGCATCTGTGGCATGTGCTGACCCTCGAGTACTGGTATCGCGGCGCGACCTCCGGGTCCGGCCCGAGCGCGCGCTCGTCGGCGTAGAAGACGGCTGAGAAACAAGGGGACTTCGGGTGAAACAGGTTGTGCAGAACTACAAGAGCGGCGAGCTGGCGGTGCTCGACGTGCCGGTGCCGGGGTGCAAGCCGGGCGGTGTGCTGGTCCGCAGCGCCTACTCGCTGATATCCACCGGGACCGAGCTCATGAAGGTCTCCGAGGCCGGTATGTCGATGTTGGGCAAGGCCCGCTCCCGGCCGGACCAGGTGGCCAAGGTCATGCAGAGCGTGGCCACCAACGGGCTGCCCGCCACCTATCGCAAGGTGATGGGCAAGCTGGACTCCTACACGCCGCTGGGCTACTCGCTGTGCGGGGTGGTCGAGCAGGTCGGCACCGGGATCGACGAGGTGAAGGTCGGCGACCTGGTGGCCTGCGCCGGCAACGAGCACGCGTTGCACGCCGAGCTGAACTGGGTGCCGAAGAACCTCTACGCCCGGGTGCCGGACGGTCTCGCGCCGCGGCACGCGGCGTTCGGCACCGTCGGGTCGATCGCGTTGCAGGGCGTCCGCCGCGGCGAGCCGCAGCTCGGCGAGGTGGCGCTGGTCATCGGCCTCGGCCTGATCGGGCAGTTGGTGGTGCAGCTCCTCGTCGCCTCCGGAGTCCGCGTCGTCGGCGTCGACCCCGACCCGGTGCGCTGCGAACTGGCGGAGCGCCTGGGCGCCGCGGCCTGCGGCGATCCCGCGTCCGCTTCGGTGGAGGCCGCCGTCGCCGAACTCACCGACGGCCACGGCGTGGACCAGGTGTACCTGGCCGCCGGCGGCGGCAGCAACCAGCCCGTCGAGCTGGCCGCCCGGCTGTGCCGGGACCGGGGCCGGGTCGTCGACATCGGCAAGTGCCGCCTGGACCTGCCGTGGAACGCGTACTACGAGAAGGAGCTCGACGTCCGGTTCTCCCGCTCCTACGGCCCCGGACGCTACGACCCGGAGTACGAACTCGAAGGGCGCGACTATCCGATCGGCTATGTGCGCTGGACCGAGCGCCGCAACCTGGCGTGCTTCCTCGACCTCGTCGCCCGCGGCCGCGTCGACGTGGAGCCCTTGGTCTCCCACGTCGCCGACTTCGACGACGCCGTCGAGACGTACCGGCGCCTGAAGGACGGCGACTTGAAGGCCGTCGCCGTGCTGTTCCGCTACCCCCAGCACGTGGTGGAGGCACCGGCCCCGGAGGTTGCCGTGCCCGCGGTCGACGTGCGGCCGAGGCCGGCCCGGGCCACCAGGACACCGGTCCGCCTCGCGTTCGTCGGCGCGGGGAACTACGCGACGTCGATGCTGCTGCCGCACCTGGCACAGCGCGGCGGCGTCGAGCTGTCGACCGTCGTCACCACGACGGCGCTGTCCGCGGCCAACGCGCAGCGGAAGTTCGGCTTCGCCCAGGCGACCACCGACCTCGACGCCGTGCTCGGCGACAAGGCCATCGACGCGGTGTTCGTGGTCACCCGCCACAGCTCGCACGCCGAACTGACCCGCAAGGCACTCCTTGCCGGCAAGGCGGTGTTCGTGGAGAAGCCCCTGGCGCTCACCGAGGACGAGCTGACCGGCGTGCTCGCGGCGGTGGAGGAGTCCGGCAACGACCGGCTGCAGGTGGGCTTCAACCGCCGGTTCGCGCCGCTGCTGACCGAGGCCAGGAAGCGGTTCGGCGCCCGGACCGGCCCGGCGCACCTGCGCTACCTGGTCAACGCGGGCCGGCTGCAGCACGGCAGCTGGTACCTGCAACAGGGCACCGAGGGCTCGCGGTTCGAGGGCGAGGGCGGACACTTCGTCGACACGGCGAGCTGGCTGCTCGGCGCCGACCCGGTCTCGGTGTACGCGGTCGCCTCGTCCGGGCACGAGGGCGGCGGTGACATCCAGGCCGTGCTGCGCTACCCGGACGGGTCCACCGCCACCATCAGCTACGTCACCAGCGGTGCGCCCGGGTTCCCCAAGGAGACCCTGGACCTCGTCGCGGACGGCAAGGTGCTGCGGCTCGACGACTTCGTCCGGGCCTCGGTGTATTTCGCCGGCACAGCCGGCCGCAAGAAGTGGGTCAGTTCGCGGTTGCCCAAGGCCCGGGACAAGGGCCAGTCCGCCGAACTGGCCGCGTTCGTGCGGGCCGTGCGGACCGGCGGGCCGATGCCGGTTCCGTTGGAGTCGCTGGTCGCCACCACGGCGGCCACCCTCGCCGTGCAGGCCGGCCTGGCCGGCGGCGCGCCGGTGACGTTGGCGAGGACGCGATGACGATGAGCTCGGGGAGTCCGGGCTGGTACCTGCGCCGGCTGTCCCGGATGGGGCCGCGGGAGGTCGGCGGCCGGGTGGGCGACGCGGTGCGCAGGCGGCGGTGGCGGTCGGCGCGGCCGCACTGCCCGAACGTGTCCGGCGCCCGGTTCGCCGCGGTACTGCCCACCGGGACGATCGCCGCCGTACCTCCGGACGCCGCGAAACGCCTCCTCGCCGAGGCGGACCGGCTGATGGACGGGTACGCCGAGTACTTCGGGGTGGTCCGCGAGGACCTGGTCGCCCCGGACTGGTGGTACGACCCGAAGACCGGGCGCCGGGCCCCGGGGGGCTACGCCTTCGACGTGCCGTACCGGAACGAGGACGCGGTCGGCGACATCAAGCAGATCTGGGAACCGTCCCGGCATCAGTACCTCACCGTGCTGGCCGCCGCCTACGCGATCAGCGGCGACGAGCGGTACGCCGAGCGGGTGGCCGAGCACCTGCGGTCGTGGTGGGCGGCCAACCCACCGCTGCACGGCGTGCATTGGGTCAGCGGCATCGAGCTGGGCATCCGGCTGCTGTCCTGGGTGTGGATCCGGCGGCTGCTCGACGGCTGGCCGGGCGCCGCCGCTCTCTTCGAGGGCAACCCGGTGGCGCTGAACCAGATCTGGCACCACCAGCGCTGGCTGGCCGCCTTCCCCAGCCGGGGGTCCTCGGCGAACAACCACGTCATCGCCGAGGCCGCCGGGCAGTTCGCCGCGGCCTGCGCGTTCGGATGGTTCCCCGCCTCGGCGCGTTGGCGGGCCGGCGCGCTGCGGTCGCTGGAGCGGCATCTGCGCGGCAACACCTTCCACTCCGGCCTCAACCGCGAGTTGGCCACCGAGTACCACGGACTCGTGCTGGAGCTCGGTCTGGCCGCGGTGGCCGAGGCGGATGCCGCCGCCGTGCCGGTCCCCGCGACCGTCCGGCTGGTCCTGTTGCGGATGGCGGACGCGCTCGCGGCCGTCGTGGACAGCCGGTTGCGGCCGCCGCGCCAGGGGGACGCGGACGACGGGCACGGTCTGGTCGTGGACGGCGCGGGCACCGACCGCTGGGCCTCGCTGTTGGCCACCGGGGACGCCGTGTTCGGTCGGCTCGCCTGGTGGCCGACGGTGACCGGCACCGATGTGCGCACCCCGCTGCTGGCCGCGCTCATCCGGCCGTACGCGAAGGTCGGAACGGCGCCGGCCGTGACCCGCCCGGCGAGCCGACCGGCCCATTTCGCCGACGCGGGGATGACCATCCTGCGCGGTCCGGGGGAGATCTGGTGCCGCTGCGACGGCGGTCCGCACGGCTTCCTGTCCATCGCCGCGCATGCCCACGCGGACGCGCTGTCCGTGGAGGTCCGGCACGACGGGGTGGACGTGCTCGCCGACCCGGGGACGTTCTGTTACCACGGGCAGCCCGAGTGGCGGCAGTACTTCCGGTCGACCCTCGGCCACAACACCCTGCGACTGGACGGCAGTGACCAGTCCGTCTCCGGCGGCCCGTTCCTGTGGACCCGGCATGCCAGGAGCCGCGTCCTGACCTCGGACACATCCGACGAGGGTGTGGTCCGCTGGTGCGCCGAGCACGACGGCTACCAGCCGTCCGTGCACCGCCGGCGGGTTGAACTGGCCGCCGAGAAGCGGGAGTTGACGGTGGTCGACGAGGTGCGCGGCCCGCGCCGGGCCGTGCACCTGGCGTTCCACCTCGGCCCGGCGATCGCCGCGGACCTGGTGGGGAACCGGGCAGTGCTCACCTGGACCCGGGACGGCGAGGAGCGCTCCGCGGTGCTCGACCTGCCCGGGCAGCTGAGCTGGCGGGCGCACCGCGGCGAGAGCGACCCTTCCCCAAGCTCTTCGAGCAGGGGATACCCCATTCTGGGCTGGTACTCCGCCGGCTTCGGGCGCAAGGAACCCACCACCACGCTGGTCGGCACCGGCTTCGCCGACGACGCCGCGCCGTCGGGGGAGTTCACCACCGTGCTCAGGTTCCGCGGCTAGGGGGGCGCGTGGGGATCAAGAGGCGGCACTGGGCGTCCGCGGCGGCACCGCTGGCGCTGGCCCTGCTGGCGGCGACCGGCTGTGCGAGCACACCCGGTGCCCGGGCGGAGCCGACCGCTGCGCCGACCGCGTCCGGGGCGCTGTCCACGTCCGTGGCCCGGGTATGCGGCAAGCCCGCGGCCGGGCCGACGAAGGCACCGGCGGGCGCGGTGCCGGTCGACCCCGCGGAGGTCGGTGACCTGGCAGCGAAGACCAAGAGCAACCCTGCGAACACCACGTTCTGGCTTCGACCGGGCAAGCACAGGCTCGACCCGGATCGCTATGCCCAGGTCATCCCCAAGGAGGGGGACCGCTACCTCGGTGCGCCGGGCGCGGTGCTCGACGGCCGGGAGAAGAACCAGTACGCGTTCGGCGGTACCGCCCGCGACGTCACCATCCGCTATCTGACCGTGCAGGGTTTCGTCGCGCCGCAGAACGAGGGCGTGGTCAACCACGACTCGGCCGACGGGTGGGTGATCGAGCACGCGACGATCCAGGACAACTCCGGTGCCGGGCTGATGGCCGGTGCCCACCAGCGGGTCCGCGCCAACTGCCTGCGCGACAACGGTCAGTACGGAATGAACGCGTACACGACCGGCGGCCGGGTCAGCGACCTGGTGGTCGAGGGCAACGAGATCGTGGGCAACAACACCGGTGACTGGGAACGGCGGCGGCCGGGCTGCGGCTGCACCGGAGGCGTGAAGTTCTGGGCCGTCAACGGCGCCGACGTGCGCGGCAACTGGGTGCACGACAACCGCGGGACAGGGCTGTGGGCGGACACCAACAACAACGACTTCCGCATCGAGAACAACGTGCTCGAAGCCAACGACGGCGCCGCTCTGATCTACGAGACGAGTTACAACGCGGTCATCCGGAACAACACGATCCGGCGGAACAACTGGGTCGAGGGCCGCAAGGCGGCCGACCGCGGCGACAACTTCCCGTTCGCGACCGTCTATCTGTCCGAGTCCGGTGGCGAACCACGGATCCGAGCCCGCACCGACAAGATCGAGATCTACCGGAACGTGCTGGAGGACAACTGGTCCGGGATCACCCTGTGGGAAAACGCCGACCGGTTCTGCAACAGCCCGGCCAACACCTCGTCCGGTGACTGCACCCTGCTGGTGCGGGACCCCCACCGCTGCACGGAGCCGGCGATCGCCAGCCCACCGCTCTACGCCGACTGCCGGTGGAAGACCCAGCGGGTGGACATCCACGACAACCGCTTCGTGCTGGACAAGTCCGTCGTCACGTGCACGGCGAGGTGCGACCGCATGGCGGTGCTCGCCAACTACGGCACCTATCCGGACTGGTCGCCGTACAAGGGCGACCGGGTGGCCGAGGCGATCACCGACAAGCAGCACAACCGCTGGCACGACAACGTCTACCTCGGACCGTGGACGTTCGTCGCCCACGACCCCAGTCAGGTGCTCGACTCCGGGCAGTGGCGGGGCACGCCGTACCGGCAGGACGCGGGCAGCACCCTCGACCCACAGGCCGGTGGTTGAGATGGGCGGAGACCTGACGCGCGGTGGGCCGCCGGGCGGACTGCACACGGCGGGAACGCAGCCCGGCACGGCACCGCGCCCTGCCGGCACGCCGAAGCTCGTCGGGATCGTCTGGGGGTTGCTGGTCCTCAACACGCTCGGCTCCGCCGGGGCGAAGACCATCATTCCGCTGCCCCGCTCCCTCATCCAGTTGGTCACCATGGGCGCGCTGGTCGCCGCGTTCGCGCTGGCGCTCGCCCTCAATGTCCGGCTGCGCGTCCGCCTCAGCGCCTTCTTGTTCCTGCTCACCCTGCTGCTGGTGTCGAGCGTGCTCTCCAGTGCGCTCCTGGAGTCCGGGTTCGGCGCGCTGTTCCGCTGCGCCCGGCTGGCTCTCTTCGTCAGCACGCTGTGGCTGCTCAGCCGCTGGTGGGACGGCGGCCCGACGTTCGTCCGGCACCACATCCGGATGTACTTCGCCGTGCTCGGGTCGGTGGCCGCCGGCCTGGTCGTCTCACCGGGCGCGGCCATGCCCGACCTCTACGGCGGGCGCCTCGTCGGCGCGCTGTGGCCGCTCACCCCGCCGCAGATCGGGCAGTACGCCGCGGTGATCGTCGGGCTCACGGTGCTGCTCGTCCTGGGCCGCCGGACCGACCGGGCCGGCGCGGCGGTCGTCATCGTGCCGTCGCTCGTCCTGCTGGCGTTGACCCATACCCGGACGGCCACGCTCGGCCTGTGCATCGGGTTGGCGTTGGCGATCGGCTCGCTCATCCTGACCAGCGCCGCCGCCCGCCGGTTCTTCACCTGGGCGGTGGTGTGCGCCACGGTGGCCGCGGTGGCGTTCAGCTCCGCGCTGCAGACGTGGTTCCTGCGCGGGCAGAGCCAGGAGAACTTCTCCAACCTCACCGGTCGGGCCAAGGTCTGGGACGCCCTGCTGGCAGCGCCCCGGACGACCACGGAGCAGCTGTTCGGCGTGGGCCTGGGCGACAAGTCGTTCGGCGGGCTGCCGATCGACAACAGCTGGCTGGCCGTCTACAACGAGCAGGGGCTGGTCGGCATCGCCCTCGTGGCGGCGATCATCCTCGTGCTGGGCGGCGTCGCGTTGCTGCGGCCACCGTCGCTGCCGAGGGCCTGCGCGATCTTCCTGATCGGCTACTGCGCGATCGCGTCCTACACCGAGGCCGGGCTGGGCGACGCCTCGCCGTATCTGCTGCACCTGACGGTCGCCGCCTCGCTGCTGGCGGCACCTGCCGCGGTCGCGCCCGTCCCGACGCCCGAAGTTCCTCGACGCCACATCCCGCGATGGGCCCAGAGATCGGAGGTGACCTGACCATGCACGTCCTCGTGGTGCACAACCGCTACGCCTCGGCGCAGCCGAGCGGGGAGAACAAGGTCGTCGACCAGGAGGCGGCGCTGCTGCGCGCGGCCGGCCACCGGGTCGAGGTGTTCGAGCGGCGCAGCGACGACATCGCCGCCCGGTCCCTGCTGGGCAAGGTCGCGGTGCCGCTGCTGGTGCCGTGGAACCCGGCGGTCCGCGCGGAACTCGCCGCCCGGCTCCGTGCCGAGCGGCCGGACGTGGTGCACGTCCACAACGTCTTCCCGCTCCTGTCGCCCGCGGTGCTGGCCGCCTGCGCCGACGCCGGTGTGCCCGCCGTCGCCACGCTGCACAACTACACCCAGGTCTGCCCGCCCGGCACGCTGCAGCGGGACGGCCGGCCGTGCACCGAGTGCGTCGGGGCGACGCCGCTGCCCGCCGTCCGACACGGCTGCTACCGGGGCTCCCGCCTCGCGACGGTGCCGCTCGCGGTCAGCCTGTCGGTCAACCGGCGACGGTGGTGGTCGGGCGTTACGCGGTTCTTCTGCATCTCCGCGGCACAGCGCGACGTCCTGGTGCGGGCCGGCATGCCGGCCGAACGGCTGGCGGTGAAGCACAACTTCGTGCCCGACCCGGACGCCCGCCGATCGGGCGCCGGCGAGCAGGTGCTCTATCTCGGTCGGCTCGCGGAGGCCAAGGGCGTGCGACTGCTGATGGCCGCGTGGGACGAGATCGCCGCGAGCGGCGGGGTGGGCGTGCCGCTCGTGATCGCCGGCGCGGGGCCGCTGGAGCGGGAGGTGACCGCCTGGGCGGCGGGCCGGGACGACGTGCGGTACGTCGGCCTGTACGACACGGCTCAGTGCCGGCAGGCCCTCGCGCGCTCGGTCGCCGTGGTGGCTCCCTCGACGTGGCTGGAGGCGTTCGGCCTGGTGGTCGTCGAGGCGATGGCGGCCGGCGTCCCGACCGTCGCCGCCGGTCACGGCGCCTTCGTCGAACTCGTCGAGGACGGGGTGACCGGGCTGCTGCACCGGCCGGGCGAGGCCGCCTCGCTCGCGTCCTGCATACGCCGGATCGCGGCCGAGCCGGCCCGCAACCGGGAGATGGGCCAGGCGGCCCGGCGCCGATACGAGCAGGGTTTCAGCCCGGCCGTCGGCCTTGAGCGCCTGGTGGACGCGTACCGCACCGCGATCGCGGGGCGGACGGAATCAAGGGGGACGGAATCAATGGGGGGCAGTAGATGACACGATGCCGACTCTGCGGCTCGGAAGCGATGGCGAGCGTCGTCGACCTCGGGGCGACGCCACCATGTGAGAGCTTTCTCGCCGCGGACCAACTGGACAAGGCGGAGCCGGCGTACCCGCTGCACCTGCGGGTCTGCACCGACTGCTGGCTGGCGCAGATCCCGCCGCTGATCACGCCGGAGGAGACGTTCAGCGAGTACGCGTACTTCTCCTCCTACTCGACCTCCTGGGTGGAGCACGCGCGCACGTTCGTCGCCGACGCCGTGCGGCGCCTCGCGCTCGGCCCCGACGCCTTCGTGGTCGAGGTCGCGAGCAACGACGGGTACCTGCTGAAGCACTTGGTGGACCGGGAGATCCGCTGCCTGGGCGTCGAGCCGTCGGTGAACGTCGGTGCCGCGGCGCGGGAGAAGGGCGTGCCCACGCTCACGGAGTTCCTGTCGCCGGACACCGGCTCGGCCGTCCGCGCCGAGCACGGCCCGGCGGACCTGGTCGTGGCCAACAACGTCTACGCGCACATCCCCGACGTGGTCGGGTTCACCCGGGGGCTGCGCGCCCTGGTCGCCGACGACGGCTGGGTCTCCATCGAGGTGCAGCACCTGCTGACCCTGATCGAGGAGAACCAGTACGACACGATCTACCACGAGCACTTCCAGTACTACACGGTCGCGTCCGCGATCCGGGCCCTCGCGAGCGGCGGACTCGCGCTCGTGGACGTCGAGTTGCTGCCCACGCACGGCGGCTCCATCCGGCTGTGGGCCCGGCCGGTCGAGGTGGCCGGCGAGCCGGGTCGACACGTGGCCGACGTACTGGCCCGGGAGAAGGCCGCCGGGCTGCAGGAGCTGTCCGGGTACACCGAGTTCTCCGCCCGGGTGGCCAAGGTGCGCCGGGACCTGTTGAAGTTCCTGATCACCGCGGCCGAGCGCGGCGAGACGGTCGTCGGCTACGGCGCCCCGGGCAAGGGCAACACCCTGCTCAACCACTGCGGCATCCGCCCCGACCTGCTCCCGTACACGGTCGACCGCAACCCCTACAAGCACGGCAGGTTCACCCCCGGCACCCGCATCCCGATCCTGCCGCCCGAACAGATCGCCGCCGACAAGCCGGACTACGTCCTGGTCCTCCCGTGGAACCTGCGGGACGAACTGGTCGAGCAGCTGTCCTTCGTGCACGCCTGGGGCGGCCGGCTGGTCTTCCCCATCCCGGAACTGAGCATCGTCGAGGTCACGTCGTGAAAGAGGTTGCAGCATGAAGGTCGTACTGTTCTGCGGCGGCTACGGGATGCGGATGCGCAGCGGCGCCGGCGTCTACGATGAAGCGCCCAAGCCGATGGCGATGGTCGGCCCCAGGCCGCTGATCTGGCACGTCATGCGCTACTACGCGCACTTCGGGCACCGGGAGTTCATCCTGTGCCTCGGCTACGGGGCGCACCACATCAAGGACTTCTTCCTCAACTACGAGGAGACCACGTCCAACGACTTCGTGCTGCGGGGCGGGCGGACCGAGCTGCTGTCCACCGACATCGCCGACTGGACCATCACGTTCGCGCAGACCGGCGTCGAGTCGCCGATCGGTGAGCGGCTGCGCCGGGTGCGGCACCACCTGGACGGCGACGAGATGTTCCTCGCCAACTACGCCGACGTGCTCACCGACGCCCCGCTGCCGGAGATGATCGACTCCTTCGCCCGGCGCGACGCCGGCGCGTCGATGATGGTGGTGCCGCCGCAGTCCTCGTTCCACTGCGTGGACCTGGGCGAGGACGGCCTGGTGGGGGGCATCACCGCGGTGAGCGAACTGCCGCTGTGGGAGAACGGCGGCTACTTCGTGCTCCGCCAGGAGGTCTTCGACCACATACCGGAGAACGGGGACCTGGTCGCTGACGGATGCGCCCAACTCGCCAAACGCGGAAGGTTGGTGGCGCACCAGCACCGCGGCTTCTGGAAGCCCACCGACACCGTGAAGGAGCGGGCCGCGCTCGACGCCGCCTACGCCCGGGGCGACCGCCCGTGGGCCGTGTGGGAACGGGACGGCGCGGGGGCGGGCGCGACCGGCAGCAGGGACTGCGCCGGAGCGAGGGCGTGATCCGGCTCGGGGCCGGGCGCCTGGACCGGGTCGTCGCGGTGGGCGCGCACTGCGACGACATCGCTATCGGCGCCGGCGGCACGCTGCTGACGATGTGCCTGGCACGGCCGGGTCTCCGCATCGACGCGCTGGTGCTCTCCGGCGGTGGCAGCGAGCGGGAGCAGGAGGAGCAGGCCGCGCTGGCCGCGTTCTGCCCGGGCGCAGAACTGCACCTGACCGTGCACAAGTTGCCTGACGGTCGACTGCCCGTGCACTGGGACGAGGCCAAGGCCGCGGTCGAGGAGCTGCGCGCGGCGACCGAGCCGGACCTCGTCCTCGCCCCGCGCACCGATGACGCGCACCAGGACCACCGCGGCCTGGCGCAGCTGATTCCCACCGCGTTCCGCGACCACCTCGTGTTCGGCTACGAGATCGTCAAGTGGGACGGCGACCTCGGCCGTCCGACGGCGTACCAGCCGCTGTCGCCCGAGATCGCCGAACGGAAGGTACGGCTGCTGCAGGAGCACTACCCCTCGCAGCGGCACCGGCCCTGGTACGACCGGGAGGCATTCCTCGGCCTCGCCCGGATCCGCGGAATCGAATGCCACGCGCGCTACGCCGAGGCGTTCGCCGTCACCAAACTCACTCTCGACCTGGGGGATTGAACCTTGCGCGTACTGCTCACCGGACACCAGGGCTACCTGGGCACCGTGATGGCCCCGGTCCTCACGGCCGCCGGACACGAGGTCGTCGGCCTCGACGCCGGCCTGTTCGCCGACTGCGTCCTCGGCCCGACACCTGCGGACCCGTCCGGGCATCAGGTGGACCTGCGCGACGTCACGGCCGAACACGTGGCCGGGGTGGACGCCGTGATCCACCTGGCCGCGCTGTCCAACGACCCGTTGGGATCGCTGGCGCCGGAGCTCACCTACGACATCAACCACCGCGCGTCCGTACACCTCGCCCAACTGGCCCGCGACGCCGGAGTACGGCGCTTCCTGTACGCGTCGACCTGCTCGGTCTACGGCGCCGCCGGCGGTGACGACCTGGTGGCCGAGGACGCCCCGCTGCGCCCGGTGACGCCGTACGCGGAGTCCAAGGTGCGGGTGGAGGACGACCTGCACGCGCTGGCCGACGGCGACTTCACCCCGGTGTACATGCGCAACGCCACCGCCTTCGGCTACTCCCCCCGGCTGCGCGCCGACATCGTGCTGAACAACCTGGTGGGCCACGCGCTGCTGTCCGGTGAGGTGTTGGTGCTCTCCGACGGAACCCCCTGGCGCCCGCTGGTGCACGCCGCCGACATCGCACGGGCCTTCGCGGCCGCGCTGACCGCGCCGCGGGGGGCGGTGCACGACCGGGCGTTCAACATCGGCAGCGAGGCCAACAACGTCACGGTCGCCGAGATCGCCGAGCGGGTCGCCGAGGCGGTCTCCGGCGCGAAGGTCAGGATCACCGGGGAGAACGGCGCCGATCCGCGCTCGTACCGGGTGGACTTCTCCCGGTTCCGTACGGCGATCCCCGGCTTCGACTGCGCGTGGACGGTGGAGCGGGGTGCGCGCGAACTCGCCGACGCCTACCGGAAGTTCGCCCTGACCCGGGAGGACTTCGAGCAGCGCTTCACCCGCCTCGCCGTGCTGCGCGCGGCGTCCGACGCCGGCGCCGTCGACGACACCCTGCGGCGGCGCCGATGACCGCGGTCGGCGAAGAGATGCACGCACTGGTGGAGCGGCTGTACCCGCTGTGCCGGAGCATCACCGGCGACGGTGTGCGCACCACCCTGGACATCGTCGGCGAGTACCTCCCGCTACAGGTGCACGAGGTGCCGAGCGGGACCCAGGTGCTCGACTGGACGGTGCCGCAGGAGTGGAACATCCGGGACGCGTACATCGCCGACGCCACGGGCAGGCGGGTCGTGGACTTCGCCGAGTCCAGCCTGCACGTGCTCGGTTACAGCGTGCCGGTGGCGGCGACCATGCCGCTGGCCGAGCTGCGCGCACACCTGCACACCTTGCCGGACCACCCCACCTGGGTGCCGTACCGCACCAGCTACTACAAGCCGGAATGGGGGTTCTGCCTGGCCCAGGAGACCCTCGACGCGCTACCGGAAGGCGACTACGAGGTCCGCATCGACTCCACCCTCGCCGACGGCCACCTCACCTACGCCGAGCATGTGATCCCCGGTCAGGTCCCCGACGAGGTGATCGTCTCCTGCCACACCTGCCATCCGTCGCTGGCCAACGACAACCTGGCCGGCATCGCGGTGGCGACGTTCCTGGCCCGCGCGCTGGCGCAGGAAACGCCGTACTACACCTACCGGTTCATCTACGCGCCCGGCACCATCGGCGCGATCACCTGGCTGGCCCGCAACGCGGAGCGGATCGACCAGGTCAAGCACGGGTTGGTGCTGGCCTGCGCCGGCGACCGGGGCCGGCTCACGTACAAGCAGAGCAGACGCGGCGACGCGGAGATCGACCGGGTGCTGCGGCACGTGCTGGCCGCCTCCGAACGCCCGCACCACATCGTCGAGTTCACGCCGTACGGCTACGACGAGCGGCAGTACTGCTCGCCCGGGTTCGACCTCGGCGTGGGCTCGCTCAGCCGGACCCCGTACGCCGGCTACCCCGAGTACCACACCTCGGCGGACAACCCGGACTTCGTCTCCCCGGAGGCGATGGCGGACACCCTCGCCGTCTGCCGCGAGGCGTTCGCCGTGCTCGACCGCAACCGGCGGTACCTCAACCTCAGCCCCTACGGCGAACCGCAGTTGGGCCGCCGCGGGCTGTACGACGCGCTCGGCGGGCGCAGCGACACCAAGCAGGCCCAGCTGGCCATGCTCTGGGTGCTCAACCTCTCCGACGGCGAACACAGTCTGCTGGACGTCGCCGAGCGGTCCGGGCTGCCGTTCGACACCGTCGCCGTCGCGGCCGGCGCCCTGGGCGCCGCCGGGCTGATCAAGGCATGACGCCGATGACCACCGGAGGGGAGCAGACGACGGCACCGGCGGCACCGGCCGGACACGCCCCGCGGACCGCCAAGCGGGCCATGGTCGGCCGGCTGTCCTGGGGACTGGCCGACCAGGCGGCCTCCAGCTTGTCCAACTTCGTGGTGGGGATCTACGTGGCCCGCTCGCTGGGGCTGACCGCGTTCGGCGTGTTCAGCCTGGCCTGGGTGACCTACGGCGTGGTGCTCAGCGTCTCCCGCGGGCTGGCCACCGATCCGCTCGTGGTGCGCTTCAGCGGCGTGTCGGACGCGTCCTGGCGCGGGGCGGTGGCCCGGTCCTCGGGCACCGCGCTCGGCGTCGGTGCCGCCATCGGCGCGGCGTGCCTGGCGGTCGGCCCGGCGCTCGGCGGTGACGTGGGCTCCGCGTTCGCCTGTCTCGGTGTCGCGCTGCCGGGGTTGCTGTTGCAGGATGCCTGGCGGTACGCGTTCTTCGCCGCCGGCACCGGGCGGAAGGCGTTCGTCAACGACCTGGTGTGGGGCGTCGCGCTCGTCCCGGCCATGGTGCTGGCGGCCCGCGTGGGCAGCGTGGCCGCTTTCGTGCTCGCCTGGGGCGCGTCCGCCGCGGTGGCCGCGGCCTACGGCGCTCTGCAGTCCGGTATCCGGCCCCGGTTGACCGGAGCGCGCGAGTGGCTGCGCGAGCACCGGGACCTCGGCTACCGGTACCTGGTGGAGAACGTCAGCACGAGCGGCGCGAGCCAGCTCCGGGCGTACGGGCTCGGCGCGATCGTCGGGGTCGGCGCGGTGGGTGCGGTCCGGGGTGCCGAGCTCCTGCTCGGCCCGTTCATGGCTGTGCTGATGGGTCTTTCGCTGGTCACCGTCGCGGAGGCGGCACGGGTGCTGCGGCGGACCCCGCACCGCCTCGGCACGTTCTGCCTCCTGCTGGGCGGTGGGCAGGCCGTCGCCGCGCTGCTCTGGGGCGCGGCGCTGCTGCTGGTGCCGGACCGGGTCGGCGAGCTCGTGCTCGGCGGCGTCTGGAGCTCTGCCTCGCAGCTCGTCGTGCCGGCCGCGCTCGGCGTCGCGGGCGCCGGCCTCGGCACCGGCGCGGCGGCCGGGCTGCGTGCGCTCGCCGCGGCCCGGCGCAGCCTGCGCTGCCAGTTGTTCGCCTCCACCTGCTACGTCATCGGCGGGCTCGGCGGTGCGGCCGTTGCCGGCACGGTCGGCTCGGCCTGGGGCGTCGCCGCCGCCACCGTCTGCGGCTCGGCCGTGTGGTGGCTGCAGCTGCGGTCCGCCCTGCGCGAGCGCCACCAGAACCCCATCCCCGAAGTGAGGACGTCATGACCGCCCATCCCCGGTTGAGCATCGGCCTGCCCGTGTACAACGGCGAGGAGTACCTCGCCGAATCGCTCGACGCCCTGCTCGGCCAGACCTACGAGGACTTCGAGCTGGTCATCACCGACAACGCCTCGACGGACGGGACCCAGGACATCTGCCGCAAGTACGCCGCGCAGGACGCGCGCATCCGCTACCTCCGGCTGGCCCGGAACGTCGGCGCCGCACCGAACCACAACTACGTGTTCACCCAGTGCCGCGGCGAGCTCTTCAAGTGGGCCTCGCACGACGACCTGTACGCCCGGGACCTGCTGCGGCGCTGCGTGGAGGCGCTGGACGAGCGGCCGGACGTGGTCCTCGCGCACTCCGGCCAAGCGGTCATCGACGGCGACGGCCAACTGAAGGTCCCGTACGAGTACGGGCTCGCCACCGACTCGCCGAGCGCGCCGGAGCGCTTCCGCAGTTTCCTCTTCGAGCCCGGTGGCGACGACTTCTACGGCGTGATGCGGGCCGACATGCTGCGCCGGGTGCGACCGCACGACAGCTACCACCACGCGGACCGCACGTTCGTCGCCGAGATCGTCCTGCACGGACCCTTCCACCAGGTGCCGGAACTGCTGTACTTCCGCCGCGACCACCCCACCCGGGCCGAGCGGGCGAACCCCTCCAAGCGCTCCCGGTGCGTCAACCTGGACCCGCGCCGGGCGGGCCCGCTGCACCCGACGCCCCGGCTGCTCGCCGAGTACGTCCAGGGCTTCGTCTCGGCGATCCGGCGGGCGCCGTTGTCCGCGGCCGACCGGCGCGCGTGCTTCCGGCACCTGGCCGCATGGATGACCAGCCGGGTCCGGCCGGGCGCCGGCGAGCGGGTTGAGGACCGCGCCCCGGTCGACACGGCCGAGCTCACCGTCCGCGTCGACGACCTGGTGGCCGGCCGTGAGGGACGGCAGGCATGACGTCCACGGGCGAAACTCCCCCGCGCGTCGGGGTGTTCGGCCTGCTCGGCTCCGGCAACCTCGGCAACGACGGATCGCTTGAGGCCGTGCTGGGGTACCTCCGCGCCGCGCACCCGACGGCGGTCGTGGACGCGCTGTGCGGCGGACCCGAGGTCGTCGCGTCCCGGTACCGGATCCCCGCGACGCGGCTGCACTGGTACCGCGGGGAGTACCGGACCGCGTCCAGGGCGGGCGCGCTCGCGGCCAAGGGCCTGGGCAAACTCGTCGACGTCGTGCGCACCGCCGCCTGGGTGCGCCGGCACGACGTGGTGATCGTGCCGGGCATGGGCGTCCTGGAGGCGACGCTGCCGCTGCGGCCCTGGGGCTTCCCGTACGCGCTGTTCCTGCTCTGCGCGTCCGGCCGGCTGTTCGGCACCCGGGTCGCGCTGGTCGGCGTCGGCGCCGCACCGATCGGCGACCGGGCGACCCGGGCGCTGGTGCGCTG
This sequence comes from Streptomyces yunnanensis, assembly GCF_029011865.1. Taxonomy (NCBI): domain Bacteria; kingdom Bacillati; phylum Actinomycetota; class Actinomycetes; order Kitasatosporales; family Streptomycetaceae; genus Streptomyces; species Streptomyces yunnanensis. Next base: position 8,769,563 of record NZ_CP095749.1, on the reverse strand, counting down.
GTCGGCACGGCTGGCCACGTACCGGTCGTACCGGGACGCCCAATCCCGCGCCGCGCTACGGGAGATGGGCGTGGACACCACGCGCGACGAGGTCTACCCGGACCTCGCGTTCGCCCTGCCCACACCGCGGGAACGGGGTATCCCCTGCTCGGAGCCTGTCGGAGAGCCTGCGGAAGCGCCCTCGCGCACACCGGGCCCGGTCTGCGTCGGCGTCATGGACTTCCACGGCGGCAACGACGACCGTGCCCGCGCCGAGGAGATCCACCGGCGCTACCTCGACGGGACGACGCGCTTCGTCCGCGCGCTGGTCGAGGACGGCCGGCCGGTCCGGCTGCTCACCGGCGACGCCTGCGACGCGTCGGTGGTCACCGCCATCCTCGACGCGGTGGACTCACCGCTGGTCACCGCTACCGAGGCAGGCTCGCTGGCCGACCTGATGAAGGAGACTGCGGCGGCCGACACCGTGGTGGCGACCCGCTACCACAACCTGGTCTGCGCGCTGAAGGTCGGCACGCCGACGCTGGCACTCAGCTACGCGGCGAAGAGCGACGCACTCATGGACCGGATGGGGCTCGGCCCGTACTGCCACTCCGCTCGCGAGGTCGACGCCGACCGGCTGCTCCAGCAGTTCCGGGCACTGGAGCAGCGATCGGCGGAGCTGCGCCGGACCCTCGCCGAACGGAACCTTCTCGCCGCGCGCCAACTCGACCACCAGTTCACGGCCTTGACCAGGGCCGTGTTCCGGACGAACGACCACACCCACGCCCATGCCCACGCCTTGCGGGAGGCTCCATGAATGCGCCCGGAATGAAAGCGACCGAAGTCCCGGCGATAGCCGGCGCGTACCTCTTCGAACCGACGCCGTACGCCGATGAACGCGGCTTCTTCTGCCGCACCTTCGACGCCGACGTGGTCCGCTCGGTGGGCCTCGACCCGGACGCCTTCGTCCAGGACAGCGTGTCCCGTTCGGTCCGGGGCGTGCTGCGCGGCCTGCACCTGCGCTCCGGCGCCGGCGAGGCCAAGCTGGTGCGCTGCTCGTACGGGAGGATCTTCGACGTCGTCGTGGACCTGCGGACGGACTCGCCGACCTACCGCAACCGGGCCTTCTTCGAGCTGTCCGGCGAGACGCAGCTGACCCTGTACATCCCGGCGGGGTGCGCGCACGGCTTCCAGGCGCTGACTGAGACCGCCGACACCTCGTACCGGATCGACCGCCCGCACGATCCGGCCGAGGACGTGACGATCGCCTTCGACGACCCGGAGCTCGCCATCCCCTGGCCGCTGCCGGTCACATCGATGTCCCGGCGGGACCTGGAGGCGCCGCGCCTCGCCAAGGCCCTTGAGAACATGGAGAGTTGAGGTCGGCGTGGCCACCGAGAACAACGCAGAGACCGAAGAGCTCAGCCTGCCCCGGTCGCGGCAGGCGAACGAGCGGCTGCACGCCCTGATCCCCGGGGGCGCACACACCTACGCCAAGGGCGACGACCAGTACCCCGAGAACCTCGCCCCGGTCATCAGCCACGGCCGCGGTGCCCATGTATGGGACATCGACGGCAACCGCTACATCGAGTACGGCTCCGGCCTGCGCTCGGTCAGTCTCGGCCACGCCCACCCCCGCGTGATCGAGGCGGTGCGGCGGGAACTCCACCGCGGCAGCAACTTCGTCCGGCCGTCCGTCCTGGAGGTCGAGGCCGCGGAGCGCTTCCTGGCCACGGTGCCCACCGCCGAGATGGTGAAGTTCACGAAGAACGGCTCCGACGCCACCACCGCCGCGGTGCGCCTCGCCCGCGCCGTCACCGGGCGCCCGCGGGTGGCCGTCTGCGGCGACCACCCGTTCTTCTCCGTCGACGACTGGTTCATCGGCACCACCCCGATGTCGGCCGGTATCCCGGCCGCGACCACCGAGCTCACGGTGTCCTTCCCTTACGGGGACCTGGCCACCACGGAGGAGTTGCTGACCCGCCATCAGGGCGAGATCGCCTGCCTGATCCTCGAACCTGCCACCCACACCGAGCCCACTGCCGGGTACCTCGCCGGCCTGCGCGAACTGGCCGACCGGCACGGCTGCGTACTGATCTTCGATGAGATGATCACCGGCTTCCGCTGGTCCGAGGCGGGCGCCCAGGGCCTGTACGGCGTCGTCCCCGACCTCTCCACGTTCGGCAAGGCGCTGGGCAACGGGTTCGCCGTCTCCGCGCTGGCCGGGCGCCGCGACCTGATGGAGCAGGGCGGACTCCGTCACTCCGGCGACCGGGTGTTCCTGCTGTCCACCACGCACGGTGCGGAAACGCACTCGCTGGCCGCCGCGATGGCCGTGCAGACCACGTACACCAAGGAGGGGATCACCGCGCGGCTGCACGCCCTCGGTGAGCGGTTGGCCGCGGGGGTCCGCGACGCCGCGGCGAGCATGGGCGTCGGCGACCACATCGTCGTCCGGGGCCGGGCCAGCAACCTGGTCTTCGCCACCCTCGACGAGAACCGCCGGCCGTCGCAGCAGTACCGCACCCTGTTCCTGCGCCGTCTCCTCGCGGGCGGATTACTGGCCCCGTCGTTCGTGGTGAGCAGCGCGCTCGGCGACGCCGACATCGACCGCACCGTGGAGGTGGTGGCCCAGGCATGTGCGGTGTACCGCAAGGCACTTGACGCCGCCGATCCCACCCCCTGGCTGGCCGGGCGGCCGGTGAAGCCGGTCTTCCGCCGCTTGTCGTGACGAGCCGAGATATGACGTGATGTGACGTGTGTCAGCGGCGCCCCTGCCGATCGGCGTCGGCCACCCGGTCGGCCACCCGATCGATCCGCCGGACGACCAGCCGATCGGCCAGCCGGTCGACCAGCCACCCGGTCGCCGCTGTCACCACCAACGCGGTGCACCAGCCGCCGAGGACGTCGGTCGGGTAGTGGGCGCCCAGGGCCACCTGCGCCCAGCCCATCGCGGCGCCGGCCACGAGCGCCGCGGCGAGCACGAGCAGGGTGCCGGCCGCCCGGCCGAGGCCGAGCCGGCCGGTCGCGAGCAGCGCCACCACAAGGGAGAGCGCGGTGAAGAAGGCGGTGTGCCCGCTCGGGTAGGACAGATTGTCGCCGTGGATGGTGCGTCCCACCAGGTGCTTGAGCAACGTCGTCGTCCCCACCGACATGCCGACGCCGGCAACCGCGAACACCGCTGCGCGAGGACGCCGAAGCAGCAGGCAGCCCGTCACGGTGACCACGACCAGCGTCGCCGACCCGGCGGGCTCCCCCAGGAAGTCCATGGCCAGAGCCACATACCGCCACGACGGCCGCACGCCGTCCACCGCCGCCCGGATCCACACATCCACCATGCCGGGCCTGCCGTCGTCGGCATACACGACCCCGAGCACGACGACCACCAGCGCGGCGAGGGCCGCAATCGGCCCGAGCCACGAGCGCAGCGACGGAGGCAGCACCGCGGGCGCCGACCGGCCGGTCACACGCCCACCCCCGCGTCCGGTCCGACCGCATCCACAGCCCCGCGGCCACCCGCTCCCGGCCTGCACGACACCGCGGGATCCGCCGGCCCGCGCCGTCCCCAACTCGCCATCCCGGCAATCCCCCTGGCCAACACCGCACGATCAGCCGCCAGTTGCCACCCTAACCAACATGCCGGTTCACCGCCCCCCTGCGACCGCAGGCCCGCCCCGGCCGCCGGCCGCGCCGACTTCGCCGAGGGCGTTCAGCTCTGATGCCCGGCCACCAGGCAGTGGGTGCCGAGCGGTGGCTTGCCCGCTCATGGACGCGAGGCCGTGGCGACGACCCGGTTCGCTGCGGTCTTCTGGAGCAGTCCGTACGCGAGGACGGGCAGGAGCAGGTGTGGCTTGTCAGGCAATGTGGTGGTGAGCAGGACGGCGCTCGCGCTGCTGTTGTTCATGCCGCAGGCGAGCGTCAGCGACGAGGCGGCCGGGGCGTCCAGGCGCAGGAGACGGGCGGCGGCGCGGCCGAATGCGAAGGAGAGCAGGCACACGAGCGCCGCCACGAGCAGTGCCGCGCCGAAGAGCAGGGGGCGCGGGGACGCGAGGAAGGAGCCCAGGGCACCGCTGGCGTTCACGTACGTCAGGACGAGCGAGGCGACCAGGGACACCGGCACCGTCCCGGCCAGTGCGCGACTGCGCCAGGTTCGCGGCAGCGCGAGTCGGCACAGGATGCCTGCCGCACAGGGAAGGACGACGCCGACGAGGGCGAAGCCGCCGTGGGCGGTGCCGGCGGTCGTACTGAGCGTCTTGGCGTAGTCGTCGCTGAGGAGGGGTGTGAGGGCTCCGATGACCAGCGGAATGGTGAGTGGGCTCAGGAGCGTGGAGGCCAGCACGAGCCCGACCATGGTGGGCTGGTCGCCGTCGCTCTTGCCGGTCCAGACGGTGGCTCCGGCGGCGACGGGCATCGCCACGATCAGGATCGTCGCGGTGACCAGGCCGCTGCCGCCGTCCGTGTCGGGAGACCGGCTCAGTGCGAACGCGACGGCGGGGATGACCAGGAGCGGGATCGCCAGGTGCAGGGCCAGTCCGGCAACCAGGGCGGTCGGCCTGCGCACCAGGCGGCCCAGTTCACGGACGGACACCTGGAGACCGGCGCAGAAGAGCACCAGGGCCAGCAGCAGCGGGGCCGTGCTCACCGGGAGGCCGGACGGCGTGCCGAGCGGCACGGTGTGGTCCCGGCGCAGCCACAGTCCGGGGCCGGGCAGGAAGAGGGCGGCGGCGTAGGACACCACGACGGCGCGCCCGAGCCGCCGGCGCAGCCAGGCCGTCGCCCGATCAGTGGGTGAGCAGGAGAGGGACGGATGGGGCAAGGGGGCCTTCTTCCACGGCGGCGGAGGGGACGGGGGCGAGTGCCGGTATGCGAAGGCGGTGGAGGTCAGTGGTCATGGCATCCATGGTGCTCGGGCGAGGGCGGTCGGGGCGGCCCACGCCGCACGGCAGTCAGGATGCGTTCAGGTGCTCGGTGGCACGGTCGGGCGTCATGACATCCGAGACATCACAGCCCCCCGCGCCTTCAGTGGCCGGCGGCGCCGCCGCGCGCTCCGGTCGCCGACCGGGCTGGAACAAGGTGCCCGAAGTCACCCTCTACTTCTGGATCATCAAGGTGCTGTGCACGACGGTCGGGGAGACCGCGGCCGACCTGCTCAACGCGAAGGTCGGTCTCGGCCTGACCGGTGTGTCGGCGCTGATGAGCGCGTTGCTGGCCGTCGTCCTGGTCGTACAGTTCCGCACCGGCTCCTACCGGGCGGGCGTCTACTGGCTGGCCGTCGCCTTGATCAGCGTCGTCGGCACGCTGATCAGCGACAACCTCACGGACAACGTGGGTGTCCCCCTGGAGGCCAGCACGGCCGTCTTCGCGAGCGTCCTGGCGATCGTCTTCGTGGTCTGGTTCCGGCGTGAGCGGACGCTGTCCATCCACCACATCGACACCACCGGCCGCGAGTCGTTCTACTGGCTCGCCGTGCTGTTCACCTTCGCCCTGGGTACGGCGGCCGGGGACCTGGTCTCCGAGCGTCTGGCCCTTGGATACCCGCTCTCCGCGGTCCTGTTCGGCCTGGCGATCGCCACCGTCACCGTTGCCCACTTCGCTCTCGGGCTGGACGCGGTGTGGAGCTTCTGGATCGCCTACATCCTCACCCGCCCGCTCGGCGCGTCCCTCGGCGACTACCTCTCCCAGCCGACCGGCGACGGCGGGCTGGGCCTGGGCACCGTCGTCACCAGCGCACTGTTCCTCGCCGTCATCCTCGGTCTGGTCGGGTACCTGGCAGTGACCCGCAGGGATGTGACGCGACCTCGGCAGAGCGCGCGGGACGCGGGCTGATCCGGGCAGACCACACCCGCTGAGCCGGCGCCGGTCACCCGGCGGGCAGGTCGGCCAGGAAGCGCGCCCCGCGGGTGTAGGTGGGATCGTGGGACACCTCGCCGCCGGCGGCGCGGGCCAACCGGCGGGCGAGCGGCAGCCCGAGACCCGCGCCGTCGTGTCCGTCGTCGTCATCGGCCCGGCGGCCGGGCTGGAAGAGGTCGTCGACGAATGCCCGGGGTACGCCGGGACCGTCGTCGGCGACATCGATACGCACACCGCCGGGCGACCGCCGTACGGACACCGTCACCCTCGAACGGGCGTAGCGGACCGCGTTGGCCAGCAGCGGGCTGACGATGCGTGCGAGGAGAGCGGGGGCCAGGCCCGCCGTCAGCTCGGGATCCGACACCTCGATGACGGCCTTCACCCGCTCCCGTCCGTCGAGGTCGTGGACGAGCCGGTGCAGGACGGGGACGACGGCCGTCGCGCCGGGGGCGGTGGAGGCGTTCTGCGCGCTCTCACGGGCGTCGTTCAACAGGGTGTCGCAGATGGTGCGCATGGACTGGGCGGCCTCGGCGATCACCTCGTGGGTGGCGCGGGTCTCGGCGGCGGAGCGCGGGCGGGTCCGCCACCAGTCGAGTTCGACGATGATCCGGGTGAGTGGGGTGCGCAGTTCGTGGGACAGCTCACCGGTCAGCTGCTGCTCGTGGCGCAGCACGGCGCGTATGCGGTCCAGCAGCGCGTCCAATGAGGCGCCCAGGCGGGCCAGTTCGGCCGGCTGGCCCTCGGCGCCGAAGCGTTCGTCGGAGCCGACGGCGCTCCACTGGGTGGCCTGGTCGGTCATGGTGCGCACGGGGCGCAGCGCCCGCCCGACGGCCAGGCGGGTCAGCGCATAGGTGCACACGAGCATGACCGCGTCCAGGACCAGGGAGCCCAGCAGCAGGGTGTCCGCCGAGTTGCGGTACGGGGCGAGGTCCAGGGCGGTGACGACCGTGGCGGCGCTGCGACGACCGGACACCGGACGGGAGCACAGGCGGACGTGGCGAGGGCTTTCGGCCTCGACCGTCGTGCAGCGCTCGCCTCCTCGCGCGGCGAGCCGGCCGGCGGCCCGGGTCAGCGTGCCGTCGGCGGTGGCCGTCGGTGGTTTCTCCAGCAGCTGCGACCCGGTGTAGATCCATACGTCGGCGTCCAGGAGGCGGTCGTTGGCGGTCTCCACGACCCGCACCCCGGGGCCGCTGGTGTCGACGGTCGTGGCGACGGCGGCCGCGCGGCTGCCCAGCTCGCTGTCCGCCTGGTGCTGCAGGTGACGGTCCACCACCGTGTTGAACACCACGGTCAGCATGGCCATCAGGAGCGCGGCGGTGGTCAGCGCGACCAGCGAGAGCCGGCCGCGCAAGGTACGGGGAGCCGGGCGACGCAGGGGGCGGATCACGACAGCCGGTTTCCGATGCCGCGGACCGTTCGCAGACTCAGGTTGCTGCCCGCCTCGCGCAGCTTGCGGCGCAGCCGGCTCAGGTACTGGTCCAGTGTGTTGTCGCTGACCTGGGCTCCGTCCGGCCAGGCGGCCCTGACCAGGTCGCGGCGGCGCACGATGGCGCCGCCCGCGGCCACCAGGGTGGCCAGCAGCCGGAATTCCGTCGGGGACAGCTCGACATGGGCATCGCCGACACCGGCGGTGTGCCGGGTCGCGTCCAGAACCAGGTCACCGGCCGTGGCGACGGCCGGCGGCGCGGCACGTTTGAGTGTGGCCCGCAACCGGGCGACGAGTTCGGCGAGATGGAACGGCTTGGGCAGGTAGTCGTCGCCGCCGGCGGAGAACCCGGACAGTCGATCGGTGAGGTGGTGGCGGGCGGTCAGAAAGAGGATCGGGGCGATGAACCCGTTGGCGCGCATCGCCTGGCACACGTCCCGGCCGTCCGCGTCGGGCAGTCCGACGTCCAGGACGACCGCGCCGATGTCGTCGGCGACCAGCCGCAGGGCGGTGGCCCCGTCGGCGGCGAGCACCGGCGCGAAGCCCTCGTCGGCGAGGCCACGGCGGAGCACGTCACGCAGGGCGTGATCGTCCTCAACGACCAGGATCTTGTGGTGCATGGTCCTCCATCGGGTCGTCGGCCGCCTGGGCCGTGCCGGACAGGCACCCGGCCCGGACGCCGAGACCGGTACCGCCGGCCGGCCACGTCACGCGTTCCACCCGTCGACTACAGCCTTGTAGACACTGCTCGGAACTGTAGACGACCGCATGGGCACGCCGGTTCCCGCCGCCGTCCCGGACTGCGGACGCGCAGGATGCAAGGATCCTGCGCCGAGGCGGGGCCGGCGGGCGGCACCGCCGACGGTCGACGTCCCTAACGCGCCCCTGCGGAGGGCAGCCGGTCCGTGGGAGTGCTCCCCGCCGGTCGGCGATCGCCGTGGTCGGCCGGCCGGCGGATCGGGCCGGGCGGCGCCCCGCCGACCCCTACGCGGCGGCCTTCGCCGGCCGGCCGGCGGTTCGCCGTGCGCCGTCGGTACCGGCCGACGGCCTCCTGGGCCGCTGCCGCAAGGGTCACCGCGGCCAGGAGGAAATAGAAGACGTAGAGCTTGTGCAGGTCGTCGAGGAAGTACCAGATCGACGCGGTGGCGGTGAACCAGAAGGCGATCACGGCGTAGGGACCGGTGTCCCGCTGACGGGCCGCGCCGGCCAGGCAGAGGGCCGCGGTGATCGCGAGCAGCACCGCGACGCCCGCATACGCGCGGTCCCAACCGACCTCGGCGCGCCGCAGTTCGGAGTAGACCGCGATACTCTCCGCCACCGGTCCCCAGGCCACGACGCTGGACAGCCGGGGCGACAACGGCAGTGCGACCAGGCCCAACACCCCTGCCGCGAGGGCGACATCGCCGAAGTGCTCGGTGTCGACGAGATCACCGTGGGCGCACAGCAACGACAGCAGGCTTCCGACCAGTCCCAACGCGCCCGCGATGGACGGGCGGAGGGCCGTGCGGAGCCGGCGCAGCACGGCAGCGCCGCGAGCGGGCGCCGGAGCCGGCGGGAGCGGCGCGTCCGCCTGCATCGTCGGAGCCGAGGCGGCGCCGAGCGCGTCGGTCAGCGCCGCACGCATCGCCGCCGCGTCCTCGAAGCGCTCCGCCGGGTCCTTGCGCAGAGCCCGCGCGACCACCGCCGCCACCGCGGGGGGTATCTGCGGGCGGACCCGGGTGAGGGGCACCGGCTCGGTGAACAGGTGCTGGTGCATCACGGCGAACGGCGAATCCGCCCGGAACGGCGGTGCCCCGGTGAGCAGTTCGTACAGCAGGCACCCCATGGCGTAGAGGTCCGCCCGGTGGTCGATCTCCACGCCGCTGATCTGCTCCGGGGACAGGTAGGCGGGAGTACCGGGGGCCACCCCGCTGCCGGTGAGACGGGTGGCGGCCTCGGCCAGTGCCTTGGCGATGCCGAAATCCAGCACCTTCACCGTCGTGGGGCCGGTGAGCATGATGTTCGACGGTTTGATGTCCCGGTGCACGATGCCGTGTTGGTGGCTGTGGTCCAGGGCGTCGAGCACCTGGCACGCCACGGTGACCGCCTGGGCGACCGGCAGCGGAGCGGTGCGCAGCGACTCGGCGAGCGTGCTGCCCGCCACGTACTCCATCACCAGGAACGGCCGCGGGCCTTCCTCGTCCGGTTCCACGCCGACATCGTGGATGGTGGCGACGGCCGGATGGTTCAGGGCCGCCACCGCGTGCGCCTCACGCTGGAACCTGGCGCGCGCTTCGGGATGGTGGGCCAGTTCCGGGGACATCAGCTTGACGGCGACCGTGCGTCGCAACCGGTGGTCGATCGCGCGGTGGACCGTGCCCATACCGCCGCGGCCAAGCCGCTCGATCAGCTCATAGCGGCTGCCGAGCATTGTGTCCCGCCCCACCGACTTCTCCTTGTCGCCCTTTGGCCGAAGCTTACGTTCGCCGTGAACGGTACCTGTCACCCCCGTCGCCCACGGCGGCACGCGTTCCTCGTCCGTGAAGGTGCAGCTCAGCTGGTGGCGTTCAGGGGCGGGCAGGTGCGGTGTCGTGCCCAGGCGGCACCGGCGGCGGCGGTACCGCTCGTTGCGACCAGCGCGACCGGGAGTTCGGGTACTCCTCGGACGGTGCCCGGTCCGGCTGCGCGTCTTCCTGCCTCTCGCCGGCCGTGGCGTGCCAGTACCGCGTTGCGGACCGGATGAGGTCGTTGCCGAGCTGTTCGAGGAACCGGCCCGTCGCCGCGAGCCGGGCCCCGGCAACGGAGTCGGCACCGAACACGTCGGCAGTACACCGGCTGCGGTGCGCGGTAGGCCGTCCCCTCCGATTCGCCCCGCCTCGTCGTCAGTATCCGTGCCGGTCGCCGAACGTTGCAACGCACCGCCCTCGGTGTGCATTAACCGGCAGGGTCATTGCACTCACCGATTGCGGCGTTGACCAGCGCATTCGGCATGCGCCCGGGAGGGACTGCGTTGACTGGCGTTTCGGCTCGTACCTAACGTTCGCATCCGGTTCCCGGGCACCGGCTTCTGGCGATCTCCCACAGGCAAGTGAGGCATCAGCATGGTCGATTCCCACGTCGAGTTGCTCACCGCACGCACCCCGGGCTGCCCGTTCGACCCGCCCGCGGAACTGACCCGGATCAGCGCCCAGGCACCGCTGACCCCGTTGGACTTTCCGGACGGGCACGAGGGGTGGCTGGCCACCGGCCACGCCACGGTGCGCCGCGTGCTGGCCGACCCTCGCTTCAGCGCGCGCACCGAACTCATGCATGCGCCGATGCCTGGCCACGAGGGGACCACACCGCCCCCGGAACCCGGCGTCTTCATCAGCATGGACGCGCCGGAACACCCCCGGTACCGCAGGCTGTTGACCGGCAAGTTCACCGTGCGCCGCATGACACAACTGACCGCACGGATCGAGCGGGTGGCCGCCGAGCACCTCGACCTCATGGAACGGCACGGCGGACCGATCGATCTGGTCACGGCCTACGCCCAACCGATCCCTGCCACGGTGATCTGTGAACTGCTCGGCGTGCCCTACGAGGACCGGGAGCGTTTCCACGCCGACGCCGCCACCATCTTCGGAGCCGACACCACCACACCGGAAGGGCTGGTCGAGTCGTACGAGGCTTTCAAGGCGCTGACCGCCTATGTGCGTGAACTGGTCACGGCCAAGCGCGCCGAACCGACCGACGACGTGCTCAGCGACCTCACCGCCCACGATCTCACCGACGACGAACTCACCGGTATCGGAGGACTGCTCCTCGCGGCGGGTCTGGACACCACGACCAACATGTCGGGATCCACGGTGGTGCTGGCGTCGTCGGCGGCCAACCGTGACCCGGCGAAGTTCACCGGCCCGAACACCCTGGATCTGCACCGCAACCCCGTGGGCCATGTCGGCTTCGGCCACGGCCCCCACCAGTGCCTCGGCCAGCAACTGGCTCGGGTGGAGATGCGCGTCGCGTTCCCCGCCCTGGCCGCCCGGTTCCCGGGATTGCGCCTCGCCGGCCCCGCCGACGACATTCCGCTGCGCGAGAGGGCGACCGTCTACGGGGTGACCACGCTCCCGGTCACCTGGTGAGGCACGACCACGCCCGACGCCCGCCGGCCGAGCCACCCGCGGACGCCGCACCCCGGCGGCCGGCCAGAGCGGTCCGGGGCTTCCGTGCTCGGCCCTCTTGGCCGGCCACGGAACCCCAGGTCACACCGCCATTGGGGGCACTGCCGAGGGCGTGCGACTCACGCGAATGGACCAGTCATCCGATGACAGAATCGGCCATACGGGTACCTTTGAGTGAATGCGTAGCTTCTTAGCGTGCCTGTCCGCAGGTGCCGCTGAATCCTGTTAAGGAGGAATAAGCCATGACGCATTTTCGTCGAATAACGACCATTGCGGCGGCAAGCGCAATCCTCTCCCTCGGGCTCATCGCACCCGCCCAGGCACAGTCCCGGTTCGGGGGCGACGGTGACGAGGACCCCGTCCACATCGGGGGCAACGAGGCGGACCACCTCCGCATCCACGTCCACGGGCACTGCCCTCCCATCATCGGCTGCCTCATCTCCCTCTGAGGGGTCGGCTCGCTTCGGGCTGCCGTTTCCCACCTGGTGTGGTTGACGCATCACATCCCGCGGTCCGGTCCACACCAGGGCTCGGAACCCTCGTCGGCGGACATCGGAAGATGTTTCAGCTTCACGACGAAGGGGTATGTGGCGGAGCTGTCGGGGGCTTCCCCTATCCCCTCAGCAAGCCGGGCGGCTCGTGTGCCTCCGCGGCCGAAGCCCTCGCCTCGCCGGACTCCTGCGGCGTAGCGGGGTGATGCGCGTGGGTGTCGTCAAGGGGTGTAGACGGCGTCGCTGCCGTACAGCTCCCTGGTGAATCCGGAGAGGTAGTCGTGCCGGTCGGAACCGTCGAGGTTGTAGGTCAGGTACACACCGTACCCACCGGCCACGGTTTGCTTGGCGAAGTCGGCTGCGGTGCTCGGAGGCGTATTTCCGATCTCCACCGCTGCCGGTGACAGGCTCGACTTGGGCAGCGAGATATTCGGTACCTGCCACTGCCCGTACCACGGGTTCCAGGCGTAGTTGAACTTCGACGACACGTCCACGCCGCCGTAGGAAAGCTTCTCCGCCGACGGGCCGATGTCGTACAGGGAGATGAGCTTGTCGGGCATGTAGTCACGCAACGCAGAGACCAGGTGGACGAAGGAGCTGTCGTTGGGTTGCCCCGTGCCGTTCTTCCCGTACTCGGCGTACTCGTCGTCGAAGTCGATGCCGTCCAGGCCGTACTTGCTGACGGCGTCGGACAGCTGCTTGGCGAACGCCGAGGCAGCGTCCCTGGAAGGGAAGTTGGCGAACCCGGCACCCTGGTGGTTGCCGAGCACCGACAGCATGACCTTGATGCCCTTGGCCTGTAGCGGTCGGATCTGAGTCGCCGCGTCGTCGAGGACGCGCTGGACGTTCTCATTGAAGTACAGGTAGGCCGACTGCTTGCCGGCGTCGTAGTTGATGTTGGCGGCGAAGATGACCGCTACGTCGAAGACGTTGCCACCGCCCTTGGCCAGCGTGTACTTGCCGACGTTGAGCATGCTGTTGTTGTTCACCTCGACATAGGCCACCGAGGTCGGCCCCTTTTGCTTCGCAGGTAATGACGCTGCGGGGGCGGTCGCCGTCGTACCGACCACGAGTGCGGCCGCAGCCAGAAACGCGAGCACGGCCGTGCGCGCTCTACTTCGACCCAGAGTGACGTTCATTGACCGATCTCCCATCGATGGGATGGCACCGAGAACTTGCCGCAGAGCACCGGCCGCAGACGCGCGCCTCGCCCAGGGACACCCAGAGCAACACCTCCCCACACCGGCCCCAGACGCAAACCCCTTGCGCGGTACGGCTGTTCCCTTCATCGCCTCACCCAGGCCCCACGCCCCACGCCCCAGGCCCCACGCCCCAGGCCCCTGGCTCCAGGCCCTGGCCCCGGGCCCGAATTGTTGTGGCCCTCACGGGACACCTCGCCTGCAACGAACTCCTCGGCATCGGACAATCGGTCCCATGGTCTTCTCACGTCCCGTCCGGCCCTGGCTGCTTCCCAATGCCGCGTTGCTCGCCGCGATGACCCTCTGGGGCATCCTCCGCTATCCACATCTGCCGAACCGAATACCTCAGCACCTCGGCGTCGAGGGGGTGGACTCCTGGACGCAGCGGTCGATCGGCAGCGCGTTCGGGCTGGTGTTCGTGTATCTCGGGGTGACGGTGCTGCTGACCGCCTGCGCCGAGCTGACCCTCAGGGTGACTCCGCAGGCCGAGATGCCGAAGGAGGCGGCGCCGTTCGGCAACGGACTGGTCAGGTCCTCGCTCAACCGGCCCCGCACCCGTGCCTCGGCAATCGGCACCGCCCGGGCGTTGCTGGTGCTCAATGCCTGTACGGGAGTCTCGCTCCTGATCGGCTGTGGCGTGCTGTGGCGCTCCGCACCCGATCCGGAGGTGCCCGGCTGGTTGTTCGTCGCGATGCTTCTGCCGCTCCTCGCCGGGACCGCCATGACGGTGGCGACCGCGATCCGCGACCGGCGCACGCCAGTCAACTGACCACATGGGCGGGGTAGGGACGGTCTCCGGGAAAGCCCGGCCCGTCATGGGTACGTCAAAAGTGGGGCAACCCTCTTGAAGGCTGGTGCGGCGCGGAATTCAATGAGGCTGTGAACAGCGCCTGGCTCCTTCTCGACCGTCCGCCTCATCAGGCGGTCCTGTGTCGTGCGCCGCGCTGCACGGAGACCTCCGCCTCGCGCTGAGACCTCTCCCGCATTCGGACGGGGCGCCCTGACCTGATCAGGCGCCCCGTTTTTGTGCGCCCGTACGTACGTCATAGCTCTGCTCAGCTGAGCAACCAGTACGGCGCACTCGCTCCTCCCCCTTTAACCCTCGCCCTGTGAATGGATCATGTCCGTCTACGACCTCTCCTCCCGTACCGTCCTGGTGACCGGCGCCACCTCCGGCATCGGCTTCGAAACCGCCCGCCATCTCGCCGAACGCGGCGCCACCGTCCTCGTGCACGGCCGCACCGCCGAGGAGGCGCAGGCCGCCACCGACCGGCTCGTCGCCACCGCGGGCATCGACGCCTCCCAACTGTGCGCCTTCTCCGCGGACTTCACGCGCCTGGAGGAGGTCGAGGCGATGGCGCGTCGCGTCCTCGCCGAACACCCCCGCCTGGACGTCCTGGTCAACAACGCCGCCACCGCCGCGCCCGAACGCCACACCCTCACCGCCGACGGCAACGAGCTCGCCCTCCAGGTCAACTTCCTCGCCCACTACCTACTGACCCACCTCCTGGAACCGGCCCTCACCGCAGAACCCGGCGGACGCGTCGTCAACGTCTCCTCCTCGCTGCACCGCACCGCCTCCATCCAATGGAACGACCCCCAGCGCGCCCGCCGCTACTCCCGGCTCGCCGCCTACGCCCAGTCACAGCTGGCACTCACCATCTTCGCCGCCGACCCCCGGGTCACCGCGGTCTCCGTCCACCCGGGCATCTGCGAGACGGGCCTGCTCCCCCTCTACGACATCCAGGGCGACACCGCGACGCAGGGCGCGGCCCACGTGGTCCGGCTGTGCGACCCGTCCATCGACGTCATCAACGGCGCCTACTACGACCGCGACCAGCGCGTCGACCCCGCACCCTCCGCCACCGAGGACCGCACCGTCAAGCGCCTCACCAAGCTCGCCGACCAACTCGTCGGACAGCACGCCTGACACACACCACCCACCGAGACGCCACAAGGCGGCCTCCCTCCCATCCGAAAGGCCCCTACACCCCATGTCCAAGCGCGCCCGCAAGAAGAAGGCCCGCCGCAAGAAGAAGGCCAACCACGGCGGCAAGGCCAACCAGGGCTGAACCACCGGGCGGGGCGGCACCCGGTCGCCCCGCCCGGTGGCCCGGCCGGCGTCATGGCGCCGTCAGGGTCTCCCGGGCCTGCGTAAAGGAATCGCCAACGAGACCCGGCCGCTCCATCGACGGCGCTTCGATGAACGGGACACAGACACGCGGGACGCAGTCGCGACAGGGAAGCACGGCTCGGATCACGCGAGGACAGCACAGACAAGGAGCGTGGCCCATGGCCGGTCCCCTCGGCCCGCGCGTCGTGGCCGGCGTGAGCGGTTCACTGGGGAGCCTGACGGCCCTGCACCGGGCCGCCGCCGAAGCCCGCCTGCGCGGCGCCGAACTGTGGGCCGTACTGGCCTGGGAGCCGCCCGGCGGCGACCTCCCCACCCGCGGCGGCTCCCACCCTCCGTCGCTGGTCGCCAAGTGGCATCGCATGGCGAACGAGCAGCTCATGGAGGCGCTGGACACCGCCTTCGGCAGCGAGGGGCCCGGGGTCCCGCTCCAGCCCATGACCGGGCGCGGCAAGCCGGGCACAGTGCTGCTGACGGCCGCGGACCGCAACGACGACCTCCTGGTGATCGGCGCCGGAGCGCGCGGCAGGCTGCGCCGCGCGGTGCGGCCCTCCGTCTCCCGGTACTGCCTGGCACGCGCCCGCTGCACGGTGCTGACCGTCCCCCCTTCTCCCCTGCACCACGCCCTCACCGCCGCACACCGCCGCAACGCGTGGAAACTCCCGCTCACCACCCGCGGGTTGACCGGCTGACCGTGCCGCCCGCGGTTCGGCACGAGGCCGCGTCGCCCGATCCGCCGCCGCAGCGACCGCCCTCGCGCCCTGCCCGCCGCCACGGCTGTCGACCTCACGATGAGGGTGCCTGTGATGGCCCCGAGCGTCTCCAATACGTGGGTGACGTCTCCGGTGCCGGGGTGACTGTGCAGGACGGACCGCCACCAGGCATGCCACACGTTCTCCAACGCCGCGCACTCCGTCGCGGTCCAGTTGCGCCACCCGGCGGCGACGAACCAGGAGGCGACCATGTCGTGGTTGAGCTTGTCGGCAACGAGGAAACGGATGGTCCGGGGAGCCAACTTGCGGTACAGGCCGGGGAAATCGTCCCAGTGTCCGGGTTCCTCGTGCGCGACGCAGTGGATCAGATCATCCGCGATCCGGTGCACGGGGCCGGCCAGGGCTTCAAGATCCGCAGCGCTGTAGCAGTGAGTGCAGCCGCCCACGGAAACCGGCAGTTCGGCACGTGGCGCAAAGGCAGCGTCCAAAGCGTTCAGTGCATCGTGGAGTTGCTCGCGCGGGTCGGTCATCACGTGCCTGACGGGACTCCGTCCGGAAGCTCCGGAGAAGAGAGCGACGCTACCACGGACAGGCAGAGGCCGGTCGCCGGCATCAGACGGAACCGGGCTGCGCCTCACGACGCAGCCCGGCACATCGCTCGCGTCAGTCCTCGCGGCTGGTGACCTCAAGGAGGTGGAACCCGAACTGGGTCTTCACCGGGCCCTGGATCGTGCCGACCGGAGCAGAGAAGACGACCGTGTCGAATTCCTTGACCATCTGTCCCGGCCCGAACGACCCGAGGTCACCGCCCTGGCGCCCGGAGGGGCAGGTGGAGTGCTGCTGAGCAAGCCCGGCGAAGTCTGCGCCGGCCTCGATCTGCGCCTTCAGCTTCGACGCCTCGTCTTCACTGGCGACCAAGATGTGACGTGCGGTTGCCCTAGCCATTTATTACACCTTTCAAGTACACGGCAATGCCACCAAGGGTTACACGCCCAGGAACCTTCCGGGTGGCAGCGATCACGGCTCCCGACCCGCCACAGGTCCCTTCGGCCTCCCCTGGGCAGCCTTCGTGAGTCAGGCATGCACCATCTCACAGACGGTCACACCATGGCCCATCGGACAGGCCCTTCCGCTGCCGTCGGTGCTGGGCCGCCTGTGCGACGCCTCGACCGCACCGCATGATCCGCCGGACCGAACCCGGCGGTCCGCCGAATCCACTGGCGGGGAAAGTCGCCGAATTCTCCGAATTCGACTAATTGGGATATTTAGAAGAATTGGGGAATTTTACACAGCGCGATGCGGTCGAGATGCCGGGGTGTCCGGATATCGGGATGTCGAGATGTAGAGACGTTCGGAACGTTCGGGATGGTCGGGACGTTCGGGATCGATGGTCGCGCAGGCGGGGCGGGCCGCGGGCAGGGCATGCCGCTTCCTGCCGCCGCATGCGTCAACGACCCCGGCCTCGGCAGGCGCCTTCTTTTCTCTCCGGCGGTGAAGTGCCCGTCATATCAGGCGAGTTGAGTGATCGGACCACAGTCAGTGTGCAGGGAACATGAACCTTACGTACATGCCGGTGGTGCGGGGCGAGTTGTGGCTGCCGTAGGCGGTCGGCGGTCCGGGTGGGGCCTTCGGAGTTCAGCCGGGGCACACGCGAGTCGCCCTCGCACGCGTCGGCTCCGTAAAGTGGGGGACATGTCGGCGGAGTCCCCCCTCATACACAGCATGCGTTCGGCCGTTGCCGCGGCGCCCGATGACGTACCGTTGCGGCTCCACTTGGCCGAGCTGCTGCTGACCGCGGGGTGCGACGACGCCGCGGTCAGCGAAGCCGCCGTGGCATTGCAGCAGGCGCCCGGGGATTCCCAGGCACGCGAGGTGATGCTCCGGGCCCTGACCGGCGCTGCCACGTCCCCGCCCCGCGAGGCCGCGCCACCCGCGCCACCCGCGCCACCACAGGCCGCACCACCCGCCCAACCGCCCACCACCACATCGCCGGCCACCGGCCCCGCCCCGGCCCCGGGCTTCGACTGGAAGGCCGCCCAGGACCAGGTGGGCGACATCGTCCCGCCACGGTTCGTCGAGGCGCCGCTCGCCGTCGACGGCAGTGGCGACCCCGGGGACGCCGCCGCCTGGGACGTGGAACGGCCGGGCACCGTCCGGCTCGCCGATGTGGGCGGCATGCAGCAGGTCAAGGAGCGGCTCGAAGCCGCCTTCCTGGCGCCGCTGCGCAATCCGGAGCTGCGCCGCCTCTACGGCAAGAGCCTGCGCGGCGGGCTCCTGCTCTACGGGCCGCCCGGCTGCGGCAAGACCTTCATCGCGCGGGCCGTCGCCGGTGAACTCGGGGCGAGTTTCCTGTCCGTGTCGGTCACCGACGTGCTCGACATGTGGATCGGCAACTCCGAGCGCAACATGCACGAGCTCTTCCAGACCGCGCGCCGCCAGGCACCGTGCGTGGTCTTCCTGGACGAGTTGGACGCGCTCGGCGGAAAGCGCAGCCGCACCCAGAGCGCCGGTATGCGCAACACCGTCAACCAGTTGCTCACGGAGCTGGACGGGGTCGAGGCGGACGCCAACGAGGGTGTGTTCGTGCTCGCCGCCACCAACGTGCCCTGGGACGTGGACGTCGCCCTGCGCCGGCCCGGTCGGCTGGACCGGACCCTGCTGGTACTGCCTCCGGACGCGCCGGCCCGGGAGGCGATCCTCCGCTACCACCTGCGGGAGCGGCCCATCGAGAACGTCGACCTCGGCAAGCTGGTCAAGGCCACCGACGGGCTCTCCGGCGCCGACCTGGCCCATGTCTGCGAGGGCGCGGCCGAGCACGCGCTGCTGGACTCGGCCCGCACCGGCACCGTCCGCATGATCGGGATGCCGGACCTGCTGGCCGCGGCGGGGCAGGTCGCGCCCTCGACGGAGCCGTGGTTCGCGGCCGCCCGCAACGTGGCGATGTACGCGAACGACGGCGGCATGTACGACGACCTGGTGGCCTACCTGAAGAAGAAGCGCAAACTGTGACCACACTGCACCCGACCGTCGAACGGGCCCAGGCCCTGATCGACTTCGAACGCCACGACCAGGCACGGGACCTGCTTGCACGGCACCTCGCCGAAGTCCCCGACGACCTCAGCGCCTGGATAAAGATCGGCTACTGCCACCTCAACACCGGACAGACGGAACAGGCCCGGGACGCCGCGAGCCAGGCGCTCAAGCTGGCTCCCGCGGACTACGGAGCGTTCATCCTGCGCGCCCAGTCACTGACCCGCGGGGCCGGCTCGTCATGGCGCGAGGCCGAGCCCGTCCTGCGGGAAGCGGTCCGCGCCGACCCCGGCCACTGGTTGGGCTACGCCATGCTCGCCGACGCCGTGAGCCGCATGTCGCTGATCCGCCACGCCCAGGCCAACAACCTCAAGGAACTCCCCCGCGACGGACTCGACGCCGTGCTGTGCGAGGCGACCAACCTGGCCGCGAAGGCGCTGCAACTGGGCCCCGAGGAGGTCTACGCCCACGAAGTCGCCATCCAGATCGCCAGCTTCGCGCTCGACGCCGAGGCCGTCGACCGGTTCGACCGCGCCCTCCTCCGGATCGACCCCACCCACGCCGAGGCCCTGGCCCGGCAGACCCGGAAGGCCGCCCGGGCACCGGGCGTCAAGGCCGCCGAGGCCGCCGACCTCTACGCCTCCGGGCTCGCCGCCGCACCGGACTCCACCGACCTGCAACGCGGCCTCGACCAGGCCACCTACCGCATGCTGCGCGGAGTGCGGTGGCTGGCCCTGCTCTGCGTCGGCCTCGCCGGAGCGATGCTGGACCTGTTCGCCGTCGAGGGCAAGGTGCAGCGGGAGCTGCCGCTGCCGCTCGGCCAGCGCCTGTGGTACCTCGTCCCGATGACGGTCATCTGGCTCGTCGGCGCCCTGCTGCGCTACCGGCGACGACGCGCCGGCGTCCGGCTCAACGTCCAGTCCCTGATCCGCCGCCACCGGTGGTCCCGCATCGTGCTGGGCCAGGCAGCCTGGGCGATGCTGTGCGCCCTGATCATCTCCCAAGTCCCCTGGACCGCACGGACATTGCCCCAGGTGCTGTTCTGGGCCGGACTGGCACCGACCTTCGCCACCGTCTGGTTCGACCGGCCGAGGACCCACTGACCAGCGGCCCCGCGCCCGCCCGGGCGCGGGGCCGCTGGTCACTGCTCAGGCCGCCTCCCCCGGGCGGCGGAAGCGGATCGTTCGGGTGGTTGATGCTTCTGGGCGTTCGGAGGGACGTTCGCCGGGACGAGCATCGAGGAGGTGCTGGCGACCTCCCGGCGCAACGGGGCCTCGGAGATGTGGCTCACCCTGGAGTCCTGGGGCCTGGACGCCACCGTGCTGCTGGCCGCGCTCGGCACCTTCCTGCTCTGGGGCCTGGTCCGCCCCTGGGGCCAGGTCTTCCCCCGCTGGACGCTGTTCCTGCACGGTCGGCGCGTTCCGCGCTGGCTCCCGCTCGCCCCGGCACTGATCGGCGCGGCCACCCTCGCCCCGTACGGGGTGCTGGGCACCGGCTACTGCGCCCTGGTCTCGACCGGCGTGCTGACGATCCGACCGGGCGACTTCCACTCCTCGCAGTCCGCACTGCTGGTCAGTTGGATCGGCATGATCGCGTTCGCCGGGTATGGAGTCACCCTGGCCGTCGCCGCCCGCTCGTACTGGCTCCGGACCCGCCCGACCGGTCTGGTGCGTACCGGCGCCCGGTGACGGCGGTGGTTCATCCGCCATCGCTTCCTGCGCCGGGAGGGCGCGGTTCCCGGTCGATCGAGCGGTGAGGGGCAGGCCACCGGTCTCCGGCAGTCCCGGTGGCTTCGGCTGAACCTCGGTCGCGTCCGCCGCCGAGTCCACGCGATCGGCGGCGTGCGCGTGGGGTGCGGTGGCTTACGGGTGGTACTTCTCCGCGACCGTCTCGGCGGCGCCGGACTTGCGGTCCATGGTGACGCGGACGGTCACGCTGTCGGTCTTCGCCGCCTTCTCCAGTTGCTCCACGGTGCACTTCGAGGTGCCGTAGCCGTCCGTGCCGATGGTCACGCTGCCGTCGTCGACGGAGCAGATCGCGGCCGCGCCGAGGATCCGCGTGGCGTTGGCGACGAAGAACGCCTGCTCCATGCCACCGCCCTGGGGCTTGACGGTGAGCTTTCCGGGCGCGAGGTACCCCAGCGTGCCGACGAGGGTGCGGTGGTTACCCGCGTGGGCGACGCCGCCCCCGCCGGAGGCGGACTGGTTGCCGGTGCCGCCGGTACCGGTGTGCGCGCCGGTCCCCGAGGTGCGGCCGGTGGACGGCGTCGCGGCGGACTGGCCGCCGTTGTGGCCCTGCGCGCCGGCGTTGTCCGAGGAGGAGCCGCTGGTGGACTGCGTCGGGGCCGCGGTGCCGGCGGCGCCCGGCGTCCCGGAGCCCTGCCCGCAGGCCGTGACCCCCAGGCCCAGCGCCGCGGCGGCGACGATCGTGGCGGCGATGCGGCGGCCGGCGCGGCCGCGGAAGCGGTTGGCGGGGGTGGCGGTGTTCATCGGGTCTCCCGTTGCTGTTCTTGCTCGTCTCGCTCTCGGACGGCACTCAGCCTCGACGACCGGGATGGCGTTCCACTAACGGATGGCTAATAGGGCGCAGGCGCATCGGCACACCGCAACGCATGCGCCCGCCGAAGACCGCAACACCTGTGCCGTCGAGGACCTCGTCGTGCCCGGCGCCGGGCCCTTCACCCAAGACCGGAATGTCTGATTCAAGCCAGATATCAGACCACAGGAGAGATTTAGACATAAGGTCTGCAGCGCGTACCGAGTGTGCGCCCTTTTTCCTGTCTATAACGTTTTGTAAGGATTCGCCCTCTGTGATACGCACCAGAGCCCGCCACCGTGCTTCCCTGTCCGCCGCAGCAGTGGTGACCGCGGCATTGCTCGCCCTCACCGGCTGCCAGCCCAGCGCCGGCGACGGGGACAAGGGGAATCCGTCGCCCTCCGCCTCGGTCTCGGCGTCGGCCTCGCATGCGCCGTCCCCGTCCCCCAGCCCGTCGAGTGCCTCCCCCTCGCCGTCCGCCACGACCGCGTCGCCGACACCCGAGGCCCCGACGGGGCATCCCAGGACGCGGACGGGTTCGGATTCCGGTTCCGGCTCCTCGTCCCGTTCGGGATCGGCTTCCTCGGGCGGGTCGTCCTCCGGCGGCACTTCCGGTTCCTCGGACACCGCCGATGTCATCCTCTCCCCCTCCGGGCGGCACTATCAGCGCGGCCAGTTCTGCAAGAAGGCCCATCTCGGTCTGACCACGCGCGACGCGCACGGCAATCAGCTGTTCTGCGCCATGGAGAGCGGACGACCTCACTGGCAGTGAGTCCCCCACCGGTGGGCCATGAGCGCCTACCGGTGCGGCACGGCCTGAAGGCCGATGGCGGGCCCGGGCGGACGGCACATGTGTCGCCCCGGGCCCGCCGCCGCGCCCGTGGCGTTCGTCCGGTGTCGCGGGCGGAGGTCGGGCCCGGTCAGGTCGTGCGGACCGTCTCGGCGAGCCCGGCCACGCGGGCCAGGGTCGGCTGCGCGAGGAAGTCGGGCGCCCGGCGGGTGAACGCCTCGGCTCCCGCGGCCCCGACGATCTCGCCGGCGACCTCCGCGACCATGGCGATCATGGCCAGCGAATCCCCGCCCAGCTGGTGGAAGTCGCTGGCCGGGCCCAACCCCTCCACATCGGTGTCCAGCACCCGCGCCCAGATCTTCGCGACGGCCGCCTCGGGGTCGCTCAACGGTGTCGTGTCACCGGGCGCCGCCGCGTCGGCGAACGGGTCGGGCAGCGCCGACGCCGCGACCTTGCCGTTCACGGTCCGCGGGATCTCCTCGACCGCCAGCATGGCGGCGGGCACCATGTACGACGGCAGGTGTTCGAGGAGGTGGTCCGTCAGCTCCGCCATCTCGACCGGGGGGACGTCGGGCCGCAGCACGACGTAGCCGCACAGCGCCCGGTCCGTCCGGCCGGGCGGGGTGCGGGGGACGACGACCGCCGCGGCGACCGCCGGGTGCGTCTCCAACGTGAAGGCGATCTCGGACGGTTCGATGCGGTGTCCGCGCACCTTGACCTGGTCGTCGATGCGCCCGCAGCACTCCACCTCGCCCGACGGCAGTCGGCGCGCCAGGTCTCCGGTGCGGTAGGCGCGGGTGCCGTCGGCCAGGCGCACGAACCGCTGCCGGGTCAGGTCCGGGCGTCCGCGGTAGCCGCGGGCGAGTTGCACACCGCCGATGTAGAGCTCGCCCGTCTCGCCCGGGGTGACGAAACGGCGCTCCGCATCGAGCAGGAACAGCGAGACCCCGTCCTGCGGAAGTCCGATCGGCACGTTCGCGCCGGTGTCCCGCTCGGCGTCGAAGACGTGGTGGCTGACCCCGATGGTCGCCTCGGCCGGCCCGTAGAGGTTGATGATGCGGCATTCCGGGCCGAACATCTCGCGGGCCCGTAGCGCGAGGGCCCGGGTGAACTGTTCGCCGATCACCATCAGCGTGCCGACCCCGCCGGGGCGCAGCCCCAACCGGGTCATCAGGTCGAGGTGCGAGGGCGTCAGCGCGAGGGCGGTCGCGCCGTCGTCGATCACCTCCTGCAGCGACAGGTGGTCGAGCTCGTCGCGCATGAGCAGCAGCGTCCCGCCGACCAGGAACGGCAGGACCAGGGAGATCTGCGCGACGTCGAAGGAGAGCGAACACAGCAGGGGGAGCCGGGTGTGCGGACCGATACCGTGTTCGCGCACCGCCCAGTCCGCGTAGTTGCTCAGGCTGCGGTGCTCGATGTCGACGCCCTTGGGGTGGCCGGTCGAACCGGAGGTGTACACCACGTACGCCAGGTCCGACGGCGCGGGCGGCGTCGGCGGCGCGGCGGGGTCGGCCGCGTACGACAGGTCGTCCAGCACCAGCGGTTCGCAGCCGTCGGGCAGGAAGTCCCGTTCGCTGTGCGGGTGTTGGGTCAGGCACAGCGGTGCCCGCGCGTCCTGGAGCAGGGCGCGCAGGCGCCCGTCCGGGTGCTTGGTGTCCATCGGGAGGTAGGCCGCGCCGGCCAACAGTGCTCCCCAGGCGCCGGTGACCGCGGCCGCCGAGCGGTCCGCGCACAGTCCGACGACCGTGTCCCGGCCGATGCCGCGGGCCCGCAGCTCGGCGGCGATCACCCGTGCCCGGCGGTCGAGTTCGCGGTAGCTCATCTCGCCTTCGGGGCCGCTGATCGCCACGGCGTCGGGCCGGGACCGCACCTGGTCCCGGAACAGCTCGACCACCGTCCGGTCCGTGGGCCCGGCGCCCCGGTCGGCCGGGACCGGCGGCAGCAGCGTCGCCTGCGCGCGGTGGGCCGCGGGCGACAGGCTCTCGCAGAGCGTGTCGAGCAGCCGCTCCGCCCGTGCCTCGGTCTCCTTGCCCGGCCACCAGGACAGGGTCAGCTCGGTACGGCCCTCGGACTCCACGACGTTCAGGCCCGGCGGGCTCGCCGGCTCGCGCGGGCAGAGCAGATAGAGCGCGCTCGGCTCGAAGTCGTCGGTGGCGAACGCGTCGAGGGAGGTCCGGCCGAGACTGTTCACCCCGGCCACGGACGAGAACCGGTCCGTCCGGCGCGCTTTGCGGTCCACCCCGCGCACGATCATGCGCAGCAGGCCCAGTGGAACCTTCAGCACCTCCGGCCCCGGCGCGCGCACGGTCCCCCGGCGCTCGGACAGCACCGTCAGCAGCTGCTGCTGGGTGGCCTCCCACCCCTCGTCCGGGGTGACCTGGAGCGAGACGGTGACCGCGAAGTTGGACGTGGACCGCACCTCCGGGTGGAACGGCCGCAGGTCCACCGGGATGCTCACCGGCGCGGTCGACTGCCCCGTCAGTCGGGCCAGTTCGGTGGCCAGCCGCGCGGCCACCGCCGGGAAGGTGCCGTCGACCGAGCGCCGCCACCAGCGGTAGCCGCCGAACCGCGCGTCCGCCGGCACGCCGAGCAGCGACGGGAGGACGAACTCCTGGCTGCCGGCGTCCGCCTGGGCGATCAGCGGGTCGTCCAGCTCGGCCACGGTCGTCACCGACAGCGCGCCCTCCGGCTGTTCACCGCGCAGCGCCCGGAAGACGTCGAGCGCCCACATCCGCAGCCCGCGCGCGTCCATCACCGCGTGCGAGGCCCGGAAGGCGACGGCCGGGAACTCCCCGTCGAACAGCACGACTTCGCAGTACGCGCCGCGCACCGGCAGGGGGCGGCGCAGTTCCGCGACGTCGTTGAGGGTGCCGCGGTCCAGCACCGTGCCGGCCGCGAGCCGGACCGGCGGCGGCTGGCCGCTGTCCGACCAGCGGGAGCCGTGGCGGGCCAGCCGGGCGCCGGGGCAGTACTCCGCGGCCGCCGCGACCGCCCGGCGGAGCTCCGCGGCCGCGATCCGGCCGGCGCCCTCGACGACGAGGTTGAGCACCGGCGACAGCCCGGTGGGGAACCCCAAGTACCAGTGCTCGAAGGGCACCACTGTTCTGGCGAAGCGATCATTGTCCGCCGTGGTGGCTGATTTCGACATCATCCCCGCATCGAACTGCGCCCGACACTATGCAAATCACTAGAGCGTTCGACACCATCCGACCCCAATTCCGGATGAAGTGGAGCAAATGTACTTGCTGTGGGACACGGGCCGGGCGCCCTGACGCAGCAGCAGCCGATCGGCGGGGGCCGGTCGGCGCCCCCCTCGGTCTCGACGAGGACCTGGGCGGGTCGAGGGCGGCGGTGTGGTCGCCGTGGTGACAGGCGAGGAGGCCGTCGAGGGCGACGCGACTGCCGTGGTCCGCGGCCACCGAAGGGGCGGCGGGCGGCGGTGACGGCCCGAAGGACGCAACGACACAGGGCTCGTCGGCCACTGCCCAGTGACGCCGCTCCGGGCCTGTCCGATGCGGCGGCACCTGTGCCCTGCCCGGGGCCACCCACCCCGCCCCCACCCCACGGCCGCAACGCCGAAAGGGTTCACAAATGATCGCCTTGGGCGTGTTATGGCCGATATGCCGCATACGGTGGTTGTGCGTGGCGGCCACTGTGCGCTGGCCGCCGGAAGGGATGGACGTGGAGGGTAGTGACCGTGGCGAAGAGCCGCGCCGCCCCGAGCCTCACACGCCGGACGGCAAGCCCGGCGACAGCCCGGCGGAGCGGGACGGGCAGACGGGGAAGGGCCGGCCCGGCCCGGACCGGGAGAAGGGGAAAGGCCGGCCGGAGCCGGACCGGCAGAAGGGGAGCGCTCCGCCGCCACGAGCCGGAGCGGCGAAGCGCCCCGCCGGCGGCCCCACGGGCCGTCCCCCGAAGTCCGCGCAGGCGACTCCCGCACAGCGGCCCGCCGGCGCTCCCGGTCGGCCGACCGCACGGTGGAGTTCTCCGCCACCGGGCCCCACCCGCCCGGGTTTCTGGCGCAGCCCGCTGCGGGGGCCGTGGCTGACCTCGGTGTTCGGACTGGTCCTGCTCCTCGGCATCACCGTGCTGTTCGTCACCGGACTGCTGTCGTACGCCGCGTACAACCCGAACCTGGCACCGGGCAACGACCACACACCGGAGAAGGGCTGGCTGGGCTTCTACCTCTTTCCCTGGCCGACCCGGCCCTACTGGCTCTACCGCCTCACCCAGGGAGTCCATGTCACCCTGGGCGTGGTGCTCATCCCCGTGCTGCTGGCGAAGCTCTGGTCGGTCATCCCGAAGCTGTTCGCCTGGCCACCGCTGCGGTCACCGCGCCACGCGTTGGAACGGCTCTCGCTGCTGCTGCTCGTGGGCGGCGTGCTGTTCGAGTTCGTCACGGGCGTGCTCAACATCCAGTTGCACTACATCTTCCCCGGGTCGTTCTACCCCCTGCACTTCTACGGTGCCTGGGTCTTCATCGGCGCCTTCGTCGTACACGTCGTCTTCCGCGTCCCCACCATGACAACCGCGTTGCGCAGCCGCCGCTGGCACACCGAGCTGCGTACCCCCGCCGCCCGTACCCGGCCCGAACCGCCGGACGACACCGGTCTGGTGACCCCGGA
Organism: Streptomyces yunnanensis; assembly: GCF_029011865.1. NCBI lineage: Bacteria > Bacillati > Actinomycetota > Actinomycetes > Kitasatosporales > Streptomycetaceae > Streptomyces > Streptomyces yunnanensis. The sequence goes on along the minus strand of NZ_CP095749.1, from coordinate 8,742,652 downwards.
CCCCGCACCGCCCACGATGTCCCGGCGCGGCGCGCTCGGCATGGTGGGCGCGGGGTCGCTGGTGCTCCTCGTCGTGACGGCGGGTCAGAGCATCGGCGGGGCCCTGCGCAGGACCGCGCTGCTGGCGCCGCACGGGCGGGAACCGGGCACGGGGCCCAACGGCTTCCAGATCAACAAGACCGCCGCGGCGGTCGGTATCCGCGCCCGCGACATCGGTCCCGACTGGCGCCTCGTCGTACGCGGTCCCGGCCAGGAACGGAGCTTCACCCGGGAACAGGTACTGGCCCTGCCGCAACACACGGCCGCCCTGCCGATCGCCTGCGTGGAAGGCTGGTCCACCGACGACCAGATCTGGAGCGGCGTGCGGCTGCACGACCTGGCGGCCCTGGTCGGGCTGCGGGAGAGCCCACCCGGTGTCTTCGTCGAGTCCGCCCAGCGTTCCGGATCCTTCAACTCCGCCCATCTGCGCGACAACCAGGTCCGCGACCCCAGGGCACTGCTGGCGCTGCGGGTCAACGGTGCGGACCTCTCCGTCGACCACGGCTATCCGGCGCGGATCATCGTCCCCGCCAACCCCGGTGTGCACAACACCAAATGGGTCACCCGCCTCACCTTCGGAGCACCACGGTGAGGGGCCGGGCAAGAGGTCTGGCAGAGGGCATCCGTGCGCACTACGGCGGCTCCCTCGCGCACCTCGTCCTCGTCCTGTGCTCCTTCGCGCTGACCTGCTACGCCGGGCTCCGGCTGCTGCGCGGGGACACGCTCGGCATCGCCATCTGGTTCGTCGGCGCCGCGCTCCTGCACGACCTGGTCCTCCTCCCGCTCTACACCGTCACCGACCGCCTGGCACAACGCCTGTTCCGTGACCGCCGGGGCAAAAAGCCCCGGAGCCGGGACACCGCGGGCGGCTCCCGCCCGGTGCCCGGCCGCGTCAACTACCTCCGGGTACCCGCCTTCCTGGCCCTTTTGCTGCTCCTGGTCTGGTACCCGCTCGTCCTCGGCCGGGTCCCGGGCTTCACCGCCTACACCGGCCTGCCCGCCGACGTCTTCTGGGGTCGCTGGCTGCTGATCACCGTCGCTCTCTTCGCGGCCTCCGCGGCATGCCTGCTGGTCACGAGGTGGCGGGCTCGCCCGCGCCGGGACCGAGCCGGCAGATGAATCACCCCGAACGCGCCGGCCGCCACCGCGGAGCCAGGACGGTGCCCGGACCGGAACCGCACACGCCGAAAGGCACCCCGTCCGATGAGCACCGACGAGCAGGCGCCTGAGCCGGGCGCGGGCCCCCGCGCCCGGCCCGAGGACCCCTATGCCCATGCGCTCGCCAAGGGCCGCGGCCCCCTGTACATGCGCTGTACGGACGGGGGGATCCTGCTGTCCGAGGTGGACCGCTGGTGTGCCGCACCGGACCCCGCCGACCTCAGCGTCCTGCGGCGCTGCCAGGGGGCGGTCCTGGACATCGGCTGCGGTCCGGGGCGGTTGGTCAGCGCCCTCCGGGCACGCGGCCACGTCGTGCTCGGCATCGACATCAGCGACGCGGCCGTCGCGCGGACCGAGCACACCGGAGGCATCGCGCTGTGCCGGTCCGTCTTCGACCGACTTCCGGGCGAAGGGCTCTGGAACACCGCCCTGCTCATGGACGGCAACATCGGCATCGGCGGCGATCCGCGGGCACTGCTGGCGCGCATCGGTTCTCTGGTGGCGCCCGACGGAACGCTGCTGGTGGAAGCGGCTCCGCAAGACGTCGACGAGCGGCTGAGCGTGCGGTTCGACGACGGCCGCGGCCACCTGGGCAACCCGTTCCCGTGGGCCCGTGTCGGCCTCGCCGCGCTGCGCCGTGAGGCGGCGGTCACCGGCTGGCGGACCGGCGACCACTGGACGCTCGACGACCGCCACTTCCTCGCACTGCGGCACCGTCGAGGCGCCGGCTCCGACCGCGGCCCGGCACCGGCCGGCCGGTAGGCCACGCCGGGGCGGCGGCGAGCGGACGTCACCAGCCGGTCAGCAGAAGGTGGTTGACCAGCAGCGCGAGGACGGCCTGCGCGGCCAGCCACCAGCCGTGCGCGCGGCGCGGCAGCAGCGCGCAGGCAGGCAGCAGCCAGAGGGCGAAGGGCAGCCAGATGCGTTCGGTCTCCGCCTTGCTCATTCCGGACACGTCGGCGAGGAGCATCACGCACAACGCCGCTCCGACCAGTACCGACAGCGCGCCACGCCCGCGCGGCGCCACGCGCCGCATGCCCCGCACGGCCGGCGACAGCCGACCGACCGCACGGCCCAGCCCCGCGACCGTCGCCAGACCCACCGTCACCACCTGGGCAGCCAGGTTGGCCCAGACGAAGTAGGCGTACGGGCGCACCTTCGCGGCGCCCTGGTAGTACCGCTCGACGAGCGTGGCGTACCCCTCGGGCCACCAGAATCCCAGGGCGGTGAAGCCCACCACCCACGGCACGGCCCCCGCCAGCACGTACGGCAGCGGACGGGCGGAGCGGGCCAGGAGCAGCACGGCGACACCCAGCACCGCCAGGACGGTCAGTCCGTAGGAGAGGTACCAGGTGAGCCCCAGCAGCAGCCCGGCGCCCAGGGCGGCCAGGCGGGGCGCCCTGGTGGTGCGGGTGGCTGCCAGTGCGAGCAGGGCGATGGCCCAGGCGGACACGCCGGCGAAGTAGCCGTCGGCGCTGACGCCGATCCACACCGCCGCGGGGGCCAGTGCCAGGAACGGGGCTGCCGGCCGGGCCAGGCGCTCGCCGCACAGCGCCCGCACCGTCACCATGACCGCGACCGCGCCGGACGACCCGATGGTGATGCACCAGGCCGCCGCCCAGGCACCGCCGCCCAGCCCGATCCGGTCCAGGCCGACGAACGTCAGCAGCGCGCCGGGCGGGTGTCCGGCAACGTGCGCGGGCCAGTTGTGCGGCGAGTCGGCCAGGATGTGCTGGGCGAAGTCCCGCAGGAAGGCGGGCACCTCATGCACGTCGTCGACCGACCGCAGGTACTCCATGCTGCTGGTGAGCCGTCCGGCGACCCCCCGCTGCCAGCCGTCCACGAGCGCCAACGACCATGTCCAGGCCATCGACGCGCCCCATACGGCCGGCACCAGCGCCCGCCACCGCAGACGCTGCGCGACCCGCGGGCCGTGGAGCACCACGAGTGCGGCCACCACGAGCGCGGCCGGGGTCCCGGGGCCCACGTGCGGCAGCCACGACGCGTACAGCGGCGGCCAGCCGAGTCGCAGGATCCCCTCGGTCCCGTAGACGGTCCGGTTGACGACGTTGCCGACGACCACCGCGAGGGCGAACAGGACGACCGCGGCCGCCACCGCCCACAGATCGCGGCGCCCCGCCCGCTTCCGCGCAGGCGTGGTCGTCGCGGCGCCGTGGGCGGCCGGACCGGCCGGCTCGCCGTCCCGGCCGGTGCATCCGCGGTCCTCACGGACGGGGCGGGGGGTCACCGGCCGCCCGCCGGTCGCAGCCGGGCCAGGGTCGCGGCGAACCGGCCGCCGGACGCGGCGGCCGCGACCCGTTCGGCGTCCTCCGCGGTGTCGACGTCGCGCAGCGGCGGCAGGTCCCGCACCCGGAGCCCGGCGGCGGTCAGCCTGGCGCGCTGCACGGCGCCGGTGTGGTCGGTGGACATGGGGACACCGCGCAGCAGTCCGGGCTCGGGCGCGGCCAGGCCGAGCGCCCAGAATCCGCCGTCCTCGGCCGCCCCGAACCAGGCATCACAGTCGTCCCAGGCACCGATGTCCAGTGCGGGGGCGAGGAGTTGTGGTGTGACCTGGGGGGTGTCCATGCCGATGAGCAGCGTCGGTCCGGCGCTGTCCGCGAAGGCCGCGGCCAGCCGCTCGTCGAGGCCGCCGGTGCTTTGCGGCCGGACGTCGAAGCCGGGCGACAACCAGGTGCCCGGCCGGCCGTCGAGGACCACCACCCGCCGTCGGGCGGGCATGGCGCCGACGGCCCGGAGCGTGTCGCACAGCGCCGCCTCCGCCAACTGCGCGGCTTCGTCGGGGGTGTAGGGCGGCGTCAGGCGGGTCTTGACGCGTCCGGGCACCGGTTCCTTCGCGATGACCAGGATCGTCGTCGGCCCGGTCGGGCCGGTCGGCCGGCTCGGCCCGACCAGAGCCGCCGGTGCGGTCGGGCGGGTCATCGCGTCACCGTCTCCGGTACCGGGGCCGTCAGCCGCGGCTGGTTGAGGACGCTCCGCATGTCGCGGACCGCGTGCCAGGTGCCGCGCCAGGTGCCGGTGACCTTCGAGCGGCCGGTGCGCGGCCGGTAGGGCACGTCCCGCTCCGCGACCCGCCAGCCGGCGTCCGCGGCCCGGACGACCATCTGCAGCGGATAGCCACTGCGGCGGTCCGTCAGGTCCAGGCCGAGCAGCGCGGCGCGGCGGGCGGCGCGCAGCGGACCGAGGTCGTGCAGCCGCAGCCCGGTGCGCCGGCGCAGCATCCGCGCCAGGACGAGGTTCCCGGCCCGGGCGTGCGGCGGCCAGGCTCCGCGGCCCTGCGGCCGGCGGCGGCCCAGCACCAGATCGCTCTCCCCGTCCCGCACGGCGCGGACGAACGGTTCGAGCAGCGCCGGGTCGAGCGAGGCGTCGCAGTCGCAGAAGCAGACGATGTCCGCCTCGGCGGCGAGCAGTCCGGCATGGCAGGCGGCACCGAAGCCGCGACGCGGTTCGTGGACGACGGTGGCGCCGAGACCACGGGCGATCTCGGCCGAGCCGTCGGTCGAGCCGTTGTCCACGACGATGGCCCGCCAACCGTCCGGGATGCGCGCCAGCACCCACGGCAGCGCGGCGGCCTCGTCCAGACACGGCAGCACGACGTCCACCGGGGCGGGGCGGTTCCTGCCTCGGCCTGGCCCCGCCGCGGGACCCACGCCGGAGTCGATCGCGTCCGTCCCGCCCCCTTCCCGCGTCCCCTGCCGAGCGCCCTCCCGCATGCCTTCCCGCGCGAACTCCGCCATGCCTTCGGCGAATCCGGTCTCCGCGCGCCACCCCAGCTCGTCGGCGATCCGCCGGGACGAGGCGGTGATGTGCCGGACGTCGCCCAGCCGGTACTCCCCCGTGACCACCGGCTCCGGCCCGCCGTACGCCTCGGCCAGCGTGCGGGCCATCTCGCCGACGGTGTGCGGTTGTCCGCTGCCCGTGTTGTAGGCGGTCAGGGTGCCGGCGGCGCGGTCCGCGAGGGCCTCCAGCGCCACCGTGTTGGCCGCCGCGATGTCCCGGACGTGGACGAAGTCCCGCCGCTGGCCGCCGTCCTCGTAGACGGTCGGCGACTCGCCGCGGGCCAGCGCCGAGCGGAAGAACGAGGCCACCCCCGCGTACGGGGTGTCGCGCGGCATGCCCGGCCCGTAGACGTTGTGATAGCGCAGCACGGTGGCCCGACCGCCGGTGGCGCGGGCCCAGGAGGCGGCGAGGTGCTCCTGGGCGAGCTTCGTCGCCGCGTACACGTTGCGCGGGTCGACGGGCGCGTCCTCGTGGACCAGGCCGGGCTGCAACGGGGCGTCGCAGCGCGGGCAGCCCGGTTCGAACCGCCCGGCCTCCAGCGCGGCGACCGCGCGCGGCCCCGGCCGCACCGTGCCGTGCGACGGGCAGCTGTAGCGCCCCTCCCCGTAGACCACCATCGATCCGGCGAGCACCAACCGGCGCACCTCCGCCGCGGCCATGGCCGCCAGCAGCACCGCCGTGCCCAGGTCGTTGGAGCCCACGTAGTCGGGCGCGTCCGCGAAGTCCTTGCCGAGGCCGACCATCGCCGCCTGGTGGCAGACCGCGTCGACGCCGGCCAGGCCCGCCTCGACGGCCGCGCGGTCGCGTACGTCGCCGACGATCCGGTGGACTCCGGGGCGGGGCGGTGGGGGCTCAGGATGGACCGAGGGCAGCAGCGCGTCGAACACGACGGGCTCATGGCCACGCGTGAGGAGCGCCTCGACGACCTGCGCCCCGATGAATCCGGCGCCACCGGTAACCAGTACTCGCATGCCGATCACGCTAGGCGCGCCACCTCGATCCGGCGCGCGCCACGACGGGCACGTCATGACTCCGTAAGATCCGGCCTCCGCCAGTCGGGTCGGTGCGACGCGCCGCTGACCGACACCGGCCCGCCGCACGTGCGGCGGACGACTTCCCCATCCCGGACCGACCGTTGGCGGCGTCGGGGCGGGGCGTCACCCGATGTGGTGATCGTGGGTACGGACGGCCGCCTGCGCGGAATCGGGCCGGGCCGCATCCCGCGGCGCCCGGCAGCAACGGAATCCCGGCGTCCCGCCCCGTCCCGCGCGCCCGCAGCGCGACGCCCCGACGAGCACTTTGTGCACCCGTCGAATTACGCTTCGTATCCATGCGGACCGTGTCGTCCACGCGAAGCAGCCGCTCCCTGCCGTGGGCCGGAGCGGTGGTCGGCGTGCTGCTGACCACGCTGCTGCACGTCCTGTGCTGCTCACACGGCCCGACGGAAACCACCGCCCCGCGAGCCGACGCCCTGCTGTACGCGTCGCCCGTCACCTGCGGGCAGCTCCCCGCGGACACCCACCGGGAGACCGCAGCGGGGCGGAGCGCGCCCGCTCCCGACCACGGTGCCCACTGCGGGGACTTGGACCAGCCGACCCTCCAACCACCGCGGGACGAAGGTCTGGCAGGACCGCCGGTCTCCGCGGTCGTGCCGCTCTGGTCCGCCGGCCCTCACGTGGGCGTCCCACCGTCGGCACCTCGTCGATCCCCCGCGCAGGCCACGGCGTTGTCCGACGGACCGACGCGGGCCCTCCTCGGCGTGTGGCGGACCTGATCGGCCCGCGCCGCGCCCCGTACCAGGCGGGCCGCACGGCGACCGATCACCTCCGTCCCTCTTCCTCGTCCTCGAACATCGGCCGGCTGCCTGTCGTGGCGCCGGCCGTAGGAGACGCACGCCATGAACCGTCCCACCTGCCCCATTCCTGCCATGCCTCCGGCCCCGTTCCTGACCGACGCCAAACACCCCCTGCACTCCCCCGCCGGCCTCGTCGGCAACACGCCGGTCCTGTGGATCGGCGACCCCTTCACCGCCGCAGGCCGCGGTTTCTGGGCCAAACTCGAAGGCCACAACCCCGGCGGCATCAAGGACCGCACCGCCCTGCACATGGTCCGTGCCGCCCTGGAGCGCGGTCGGCTCCGGCCCGGCGCCCGCATCATCGAGTCGACCTCCGGCACCCTGGGCCTCGGTCTGGCACTGGCCGGCGCGGCCTACGGCCATCCGGTCACCGTGGTGACCGACCCCGGCATGGAGCCGCTGATGACCGGGCTGCTCGCCGCGTACGGCGCCGCGGTCGACGTCGTCACCACCCCCCACCCGGAGGGCGGCTGGCAGGCGGCACGCCGACGGCGCGTCGAGGAACTCCTCGCCGCCCGTCCCGACGCATGGTGCCCGGACCAGTACAACAACCCGGACAACGTCGCCGCCTACGCCCCGCTCGCCCGTGAACTCCTCGCGCAACTAGGGCGCATCGACACCCTCGTCGTCTCCGTCGGCACCGGTGGTCACTCCGCGGGCATCGGCTCGGTGCTGCGCGGCTGCTTCCCCCACCTGCGGATCGTCGGAGTCGACACCACCGGCTCGACGATCTTCGGTCAGCCCGCCGCCTCCCGCCTCATGCGCGGCCTGGGCTCCAGCATCCACCCCCGCAACGTCGCCTACCACCTCTTCGACGAGGTCCACTGGGTCGCCGCGCCGGAAGCCGTGTGGGCGGCCCGCCGCCTGGCCCGCGACCACTACGCCACCGGCGGCTGGAGCGTCGGAGCCGTCGCGCTGGTCGCCCGCTGGCTGGCCCGCACCCTGCCTCCGGAGGACCGGGTCGTCGCCGTCTTCCCCGACGGTCCGCAACGCTACGTCGGCACGGTCTTCGACGACGCCTACTGCCGCCGCCACGGCCTCCTGGGGCAGCTGCCCGCCGACGACCCGGACGAGATCGACGACCCCCGGGAGCGCACCGTCACCCGATGGACCCGCTGCACCCACATCACCGACCCGCTCGCCCGTCCCGCACGCCCCAACCTGGTGGGAGCCGCCCGATGAAGCACCTGTGGCAGCAGACCCGCTCCTTCCCGCCCGCCGCGCGGCTGTTGATGGCCAACCAGTTCGCCATCAACCTCGCCTTCTACATGCTGATGCCCTACCTCGCCTTCCACCTCTCCGACGGACTCGGCCTCGCCGCCTGGGCCGTCGGACTCGTCCTCGGCGTCCGCAACTTCTCCCAGCAGGGCATGTTCCTCATCGGGGGCACCCTCGCCGACCGCCTGGGGCACAAGATCCCCATCATGGCCGGGTGCCTCCTGCGCACCGTGGGCTTCGGCCTGCTCGGCTGGGTCGACAACCTGCCCGCCCTCATCGTCGCCTCCGCCGCGACGGGCTTCGCCGGCGCGCTGTTCAACCCGGCCGTCCGCGCCTACCTCGCCGCAGAGGCCGGTGAGCGGCGGGTGGACGCCTTCGCCACCTTCAACGTCCACTACCAGGCCGGCATGCTGCTCGGCCCGCTCGTCGGACTCGCCCTGCTGGCCGCCGACTTCCGGCTCGTGTGCACGGTCTCCGCCGCGCTCTTCGCCGCCCTCACCGTGCTGCAGTGGCGCGCGCTGCCCGCGCGTCCCCGCCAGGGCACGGACGGCGGACACGAGAGCGTGCTGGCGCAGTGGCGCAGCGTCCTGGGCAACCGGCCCTTCCTGCTCTTCTCCGCGGCAATGATCGGCTCGTACGTCCTGACCTTCCAGGTCTACCTCGCCCTGCCGCTCGCCGTGACCGACGCCCTCGGCTCCCGGGGCACGGCGGCCACCAGCGGGCTGTTCGTCGTCTCGGCCGCGGTCGCCGTGCTGGGCCAACTACGGCTCACCGGCTGGGCCAAGGCCCGTTGGCAGCCCGGCGAGGCCCTGGTACGGGGCCTGGCGGCGATGGGGCTGGCGTTCGTCCCGCTCGCCCTCAGCCCACGCGGCTCCTCGACGGCCGTGCTCGTCTCCCTGGTCGTGGCCGTGGTCCTCCTCGCGGCCGGATCCGCGATCGTCTACCCCTTCGAGATGGACACGGTCGTCGCCCTGTCCGGCAACCGCCTCGTCGCCACCCATTACGGCCTCTACAACACCGTCTCCGGACTGGGCATCACCCTGGGCAACCTCGGCACCGGCGCGCTCTGGGACTTCGCCGGGCGCCAGCACGCCACCTGGCTGACCTGGGCGGCCCTGACGGCGACCGGCACGGCCTGCGCCGCGGCCGTCGCCGCCCTCGCCCGTACCGGACGCCTCACCGCACCGGAGCCACAGCCGGCCGCGGCATAGGCACCGCGGCCGCTGCGGGCCCGGCCGGGCCCGGTGATCGCCGCGGGGCCGTGCCGTGGCGTCGCACTCCGACTCGACGGTTACCACTGGTTGGGGATGTCGCACGACGACGATCTGGTGCTGAGCGCGACCGGAGCCGTGGAGATCGTCGGTGCGGAGACCGAGTACGGGCTCGAAGCGGGATGTGAGAGAGGGCGTGCGGGACGGTCGTCGCAGCCGTCCCGCTACGCCTCCTTGCCGCGGGCGCGGCGGAAGCGGTCGAGCCCGGTGGAGAGGCTGACGATGGGGTCGGGGTAGTCGAGGTCGGCTCGGTCCGCAGCGGGCAGCTTCCAGGGCTCGTGCACCAACCGGGGTGCCAGTCCGGCGAGTTCGGGGACCCAGCGGCGGACGTAGGCACCGTCGGGGTCGTACTTCTTGCTCTGGGTCACCGGGTTGAGGACCCGGTTCGGCCGGGTGTCGGTGCCGGTGCCCGCCATCCACTGCCAGTTGAGCTGGTTGTTGGCCACGTCTCCGTCGACCAGCCAGTATTCTCGGTCACCACCCGGCACACCTGCTGCACCAGGTCGCCGGAGCGCACGACGAGATGGCCGCCCCGCTCGCGCAGCCCGGCGTCCAGGTCGGCCAGGCAACCGTCGAGGAAGGCGCGGCGGTTGGGCGCGACGAAGCCGGCCGCCTCGACGGCGCGGTCCCGTACGAACAGCGGTACGACGGCGTCCGCGGCGTCCAGGGCGGCGCGCAGCGGCGGATGGTCGGTCAGGCGCAGGTCGGCGGTGAACAGGACAACCGAAACGTTCATGTGGGGCAGCTTCTCGCAGCCGGTGGTCGGGGACCGGTAGGGACGCTCCCAACAGGCCGTGCGGAGGGAACACCGCCCGCTGCCGGTAGCGGTGACGGTCGGGCGCGCGGGCCCGGGCTGTGCTGCGGCACGGCGGTGAGCCGTCGGTGAGCGTGCGGTGAGCCCGCTCCGCCAACGTGAGGGCATCGCCGGTCCGGCATCGAGGACCGGCCACCGAGAAGGGGAGTTCGGCGATGGCTTCGTTGACGGGGAAGACGGCACTGGTGACGGGTGGCTCGCGAGGGATCGGCCGGGCGGTGGCGCTGCGGCTGGCCGGCGAGGGCGCGCTGGTCGCGGTCCACTACGGCGACAACGCGGAGGCGGCCGAGACGACCGTGGCGCGCGTCGAGGAGGCCGGTGGCCGGGCGTTCGCGGTGCGGGCGCGGTTCGGTGAAGACGGCGCCGTGGAGCGGCTGTTCGAGGGGCTGACCGCCGGGCTCGCCGGCCGGGGGTTGGACGTTCTGGTCAACAACGCCGGCATCTCGTCGGCGCATGCGATCCGGGACGTGACGCCACCGGAGTGGGAGCGGCTGCTGGCGGTCAACGTCACGGCCCCGTTCTTCGTCATCCAGCGGGCCCTGCCGCTGCTGAACGACGGTGGCCGCATCATCAACATGGGGTCGACGGCCAGTCGTTTCGCGGTCTCGACGCAGATCGGCTACACGGTCACCAAGGCGGCGCTGGAGTCGTTGGCGCCGTCGCTGGCCAATGAGCTCGGTCGGCGGGGCATCACGGTGAACACGGTCGCGCCCGGGGCGGTGCGGACCGATCTGACCGCCGGCTACACCGCGATCCCGGAGGTGGTGGCGGAACTTGAGGCGATCAGCGCGTTGGGGCGGCTCGGTGAGCCGGAGGACGTGGCCGACGTCGTCGGCTTCCTGGCGGGGCCGCAGGGACGGTGGATCACCGGCCGGACCATCGACGTGTCGGGCGGTACGTATCTCGGCCCCATCGTGTGAGGCGGCGGCGGGTGGCGGGGGTGCGGATCTCTCTCCCTCCCCCCGCGGTCCCCGTCCGCGACCGCTCACGCACGGCCGGAGTGCGGGTCGATGAATAATCACCGGCATGCGCTTCGGAATCCTCGGCGGTACGCAGGCGTGGCGGGACGACGGGGCGGAGGTGCCGCTGGGCGGTCCCGCGCGCCGGGCGCTGCTCGCCCTGTTGCTCGTCCGGCCCGGTGAGGTCGTCCCGGCCGAGCGGTTGGCCGACGGTGTCGGAGCCGCCGGCGGCGGTGCGGCGGAGGGGGCGCCGTCCGCCCACGCGCTCCAGTCCCAGGTGTCCCGGCTGCGCTCGGCCCTGGGCGGGGCGGCGGTGATCGAGCGCAGTGGGGCGGGCTATCGGCTGGTCGCCGCCGCGCAGCACGTCGATGCCGGGCGGTTCGAGGAGTTGGCCCGGGAGGGCCGGTCGGCATTGCGGGAGGGCGATGCGGGGCGGGCGCGGGCGCTGCTGCGCGAGGGGTTGGCCCTGTGGCGGGGGCCGGCGCTCGCGGACGTCGCCGACAGTGCGCCGGGGCGGGCCCCGGCGGCGCGGCTGGAGGAGTTGCGGCTGACGGCGCTGGAGGACCGGTTCGAGGCCGAGCTGGTGATCGGTGAACACCGCGCGGCCGTACCCGAGTTGCGGGCGCTGCTGGACCGTCATCCGCTGCGGGAACGGCTCGCCGCGCTGCTGATGCGGGCGCTGTTCGCCGACGACGGGCAGGCCGCGGCGCTGGTGGTGTTCGAGCAGGTCAGGCGCCGCCTCGCGGAGGAGCTGGGCACCGGGCCGTCGGCGGAGCTGACCGGGCTGCACCGGGAGCTGCTGAACGCCGACGCCGCGCCGACGCCCACCGCGCCGCCCGCCCCGCTGACGGCCCTCGTCGGCCGCGCCGGGGAGGTGGCCGAGGTCGGTGAACTCCTTGGCGGGGCACGGCTGGTGACGCTGACCGGGCCGGGCGGCGTCGGCAAAACCCGGCTGTCCGTCGAGGTCGCCGCGGCGGCGACCGGAGAGGTGTGCTTCGTGGAACTGGGCGCGCTGCGCGACGCGGCCGTGCTCCCGCAGACCCTGCTCGTCGCCCTCGGCCTGCGCGAACGGGGCCTGCACCTGACCCGCGACGACCAGGGCCCGCTGGACCGTCTGCGGACGGCGTTGTCGGGGCGGAGCCTGCTGCTCGTGCTGGACAACTGCGAGCACCTGGTCGAGGAGGTCGCGCTGGTCGCGGCACGCCTGCTGGCGGCCTGTCCGCGCCTGCGGGTGCTGGCGACGAGCCGGGAGCCGCTCGGCGTCATCGGCGAGCACCTGCACCCCGTGCGGCCGCTCGACGACCCCGCGGCCGAGGCGCTGTTCACCGACCGGGCCCGTGCCGTACGGCGCGCCTTCGTGCCCGACCCGGTCGCCGTACGGCGTGTCTGTGCGGCCCTCGACAACCTGCCGTTGGCGATCGAGCTGGTGGCGGCCCGGCTGCGCACCCTGAGCCTGGAGGAGCTCGCGGCCCGCCTGCCCGACCGGTTGGCGGTCGTCGCGCGCGGCACCCGGGCGGCCGACGGGCGGCACCGGACGCTGCGTTCCACGGTCGCCTGGAGTTGGGACCTGCTCTCGGTGCCGGAGCAGCGGGCGGCGCGGCGCTTCTCGGTGTTCGCGGCGGGGGCGGGCGTGGAGACCGCGCTGCGGGTGTGCGACACCGACGAGGAGACGCTGGAGTCGCTGGCCGACAAGTCGCTGCTGGACCGGTCCGGCGGGCGCTGTCGCATGCTGTCCACGATCCGTGCCTACGCCGCCGAACAGTTGGACGCCGCGGGCGAGACGGCGGTGGTGCGGCGCGCCCACGCGCGGACGGTGCTGGAGCTGGTGCGCGCCGCCGAGCCATGGCTGCACCGCAGTGAACAGCTGTCCTGGTTGGCGGTCCTGGCGGCGGAACAGCCCGAGGTGCTGGCGGCCGTGCAGTGGGCCGTGTCCGCGTCCGAGACCGCAACGGCCCTGGAACTGCTCGCCTCGGTCGCGTCGTACCTGTGGATCCGCGGCCTGTCCGGCACGTTGGCGCCGCAGGCGGCGGCCCTGCTCGACGCCCTGGGGGACGCTCCCCCGCCCGGGCTCGACGAGGAGTACGCCGTGTGCGTGCTGTTGGCCGCCTCGGGCCCGCCCGGGAGCCGCGCGGCCTGGCACGGGCACCGGGCCTCGGCCGGGCGGGCACTCGTCGCGGTGTGGTCGGCCGGGCGTGCGGGCCGCTGCCCGACCGCCCTCCTGTTGTGGATGATGCACAACGCCGGCGACGGCGACGCACCGGGTGCGTTCGCCCTGGTGTCCGCCCAGCGCCACCGCCCCGACCCCTGGGTCAGCGCGGCCGCGCAGTACGTGACCGCGTTCGGCCCGCTCGGCGACGGGGACCTCGCCGAGGCCGAACGGGGCTTGCGCACGGCCGTCGGGCAGTTCCGCGCGCTGGGGGAACGCTGGGGCACCGCGCTGGCCCTCGATGCGCTCGCCGGCCTGGTGGGCGTGCGCGGCGACCAGGCTGCCGCGATCGCGCTGACCGACGAAGCGCTCGCCCTCGCCGAGCAGTTGGGCGCCTGGGAGGACCATGCCGACTTCCTGGTCAACCGGGGGGACCACCGGGTGACCACCGACCCGGTGGCGGCCCGCGCCGACTACGCGCAGGCCGCCGACCGCGCGCACCGCGCAGGCAGCGCCACGGCCCTCGCCGCCGCCCAGCGCGGCCTGGCCGACCTGGCACTGCTGGACGGTGACCGCACCGCGGCGCAGCGCCTGTACGAGCAGGCCCTGGAGCGCCAGGACCCGCACTGGGTGAGGGGCCTGGCCAACCGCATCCGGACGCTGGCCGGCCTGGCCCGGGTCGCCGATGCCTGCGGCGATCGTGCCGGGGCCCGGGCCCGCTATCGGCAGGCGGCCGAGGCGGCGAGCGCGTCCGGGGCGGCGCCGCGGACGTCGTTGCCCGACGCGCTGCGCCTCATGGGCCTGCCGGCGTCCGTCGTCCAGGAGGTGGCCCGCCACCTGCGATAATCCGCACCATGACTGCTTCGACCCGAATACTGGCGGAATTTGCTCGGACGGCCAGGATCGGGCCGATCGGTTGCGGTGCCGCACTGCCCGAGTTGGTGGCGGCGCTGGGCCGGCCGTTCGTCGGCGACCCCGTGGACAGCACGTCCCGCTGGCCGCGCTGGTTCGGCTACGGCAATCTGCAGTTGGTCGTCTGTCAGTGCCGGCTGGTGGTCCAGGTCATCGTTCCGGTGTGGCACGGGGAGATCGAAGTCCCCGACGCCCGGACGCACGCGATGGTCAGCCATCCGTCGGAGGTGACGTACTCGCAGTTCACCGCCGCGCTGGACGCCGTCGGGTGCGACTGGCGACGCGGGCGGGACCTGCCCGGGCAGTGCACCGTGGAGAGCGAGGTGGACGGGATCCGGACCGGGTTCGTGTTCGTCACCACCGAGGGCTATGACGAGCCTCCGCTCGCGGACCCGGTACTGAACAAGGCCGTCTCCTCCGCGTTCCACGACTGTCCGCCCCTGACGCCGGACCAGGAGGGCGACGACTTCGGCGTGGCCTGAGCACCTCAGGCGGGCCGCGCAAGCGCGTCGCCCGCTGCGACGCGACCGGCGACGCCAGGTCGCGCTGAACACGCCTCACCGGCGCCCGGACGACGCTCTGTCACCCAAGTTGCAAAACCTCCTTGCAAAGCCCCTTTGCAACTCCTAGCCTGCTCCCATGGCAGAGCAACCGCCCGCGCAGGAGATCACCGACGTCGAGGCGCTGCGCGTCCTGGCGCATCCGATCCGACAGAAGATCGAGCAGTGTCTGCGCAAGGGGCCGGGCAACTCGGCCGGGCTCGCCAGGCAACTCGGCGAGAGCACCGGCCTGGTCAGCTACCACCTCAGGCAGCTGGCCAGGCACGGCTTCGTCGAGGAGGTTCCGGAGCTGGCCAAGGGGCGGGAGCGGTGGTGGCGCGCGGTGCCGGGCGACCGGCGGTACCCGCCGTACAGCCGACAGACACCCGAGATGCGCGAAGCCCTCACGGAGATGCATCGGCTCAACCTCGCCGAACTCATCGAACAGGCACAGCAGTTCGCCAAGGCGCGCGACACGCTCGGGCCGTGGGCCGACGCGGTGCTGTTCTCCCGGGCCACGCTGCGACTCGACCGCGACCAACTCCGCGCGTTCTTCGAGGAGTACATCGCCCTCGTCTACCGCTACTCCCCGCCCGAGGGCGAGGCCGCGCCCGACGCGCGCGCCGTGCTCGTCCGCCTGCTCGGCTTCCCCGAGATCAACTGACCACTCCGCAACGCGTCTTCAGGGAAGGAGCCGCACCGCCGTGCAGCTCACCGTCAAGCCGCTCATACGCACCTGCCTGGCCCTGGCCTGGGTGGCGCTCGCCGTACCGCTCGCCGCGCCGCGGGCCCACGCGGACACGAAGGACGGCGCCCCGGTCCGCCAGGACGTCTCCTTCCGGGGCGGTGGCGGCCTCGTCCTCCACGGCACCGTACTCACCCGCCCGGACACGCCAGGCGCCCCTCCAGGCACCCGCTCGACCACCAGCCCGGGCATCGTGCTCATCGGCGGCTCGGGGCCGGGCCCCCGGGACGAGTACCGGCAGGAGGCCGAGACCTTCGCCCGCGCCGGCATCACCACGCTCGTCTTCGACAAGCGGACGGTCGGATACTCCACCACCCACCGTGACTTCGACCTGCTGGCGGACGACGCGCTGGCCGGGGTACGCCTGTTGCGCGAGCGCAAGGACGTGGATCCGCACCTGGTCGGGCTCTGGGGATTCAGCGAGGGCGGCTGGGTGGCACCGCTGGCCGCCGCCCGCTCCTCCGACGTCGCCTTCCTGATCACGCTCGGTGGGTCCGGCTACTCGCCGCTGCGCACCCAGACATGGAATCTCGGCACGCATCTGCAACACCGGGGCATCGGCGGGTCCTTCCGCGGCGTGGTCGCCGGCCCGGCGGCCCAACTCATGGACTCCACCGGCCTGTTCCCCGCGGCGGACCACGATCCCCGGCCGGTGCTGAACCGCCTGCACCACACCCCGGTACTGGCGCTGTGGGGCGCCTACGACAACCAGATACCGCCCCGGGAAAGCGCACGGATCTTCCGGGAGGTCCTCGACCGGGCAGGCAACAGGCACGTCGTCATCGGCTTCGTGCCCGGCGCGGCGCACAACGGACACCGGACGACGGACGGCTTCGACCGCATCGGCGGCCCCCTGCTCCACGGCAGGCCGCTGGGAGAGCTGACGCCCGGCTACGCCCGGACCATGACCTCCTGGGTCCGGGCCGTTGCGGCCGGTCACCCGCCCGAGTCCCGCACCGCGCCCGCCCCGCCCCAGGCCACGTCCAGCGTTCCCGTCCCGGGCCGCACCTGGTGGGCATGGCTCCTCCCCGCCCTGCTGTGCGTCGGCTTCGCCGCCTACCCCCTGAGCGCCGTTCTGCGCCGGGGCCCGGCAGTACGCCCCGTTCGCTGGCTGTCCGGCCTGGGTCTGCTCACCGTCGTGGGCGCGGTGCTGTGCCCGCTCGCGGTGTACGTGGCGGGCGACGGGGCCGCGGCACCCGTCCTGTGGGGGCGCCCGCTGGCCTGGCTGGCCGTGCAGACGCTCGCCATCGCCGTGCTCGTCTCGGCGGGTGTCACGGTCGCCACTGTCCTGCGCAGGCACCGCACCTGGGGCAGGGCGGCCTGGTTCCGACTCGCGCCGGCCGCCCTCGCCACCATCGGCTTCGTACCGTGGGCCGTGTGGTGGGGGGTGTTGCGGCCATAGGGTCTGTCGTTCGCCCGGTGGGCCGGGTCCGCGGCGTCCGGCGCGGGCCCGGCTCGTCCGTTGTCACAGCCTGGCGCCGCCGGTGGCGTCGATCACCTTCCCGGTGACCCAGCGCGCGTCGTGCGAGGCGAGGAACGCGACGATGTCGGCCACGTCGTCCGGCTGGCCGACCCGGCCCAACGCGGCCCGCGACGCGGCGTCCGCCTCCGCGGCCGGATTGCCGCGCAGCCACTCGGCGTTGACGTCGGTGTCGACGATCCCGGGCGCGACCGCGTTGGCGGTGATGCCCCGGGGGCCCAGTTCCTTGGCCAGGTTGAGGGTGAAGTTGTCCAGGGCGCCCTTGGTGGCGCCGTAGGCGATGGCCTCGGGCATGGCCAGCCGGCCGGCACCGCTGGAGATGTTGATGATCCGGCCGCCGTCGCGCAGCCGCTTCAGCCCTTCCCGTACGACGAAGAAGGGGGCACGGACGTTGACCGCGAAGACCTTGTCGAAGTCCTCCTCGGTCAGTGCGGGGAGGGCCGCCGGCATCGCGATCCCCGCGTTGTTGACGATGATGTCGACCGCCGGCCGCGCCTCCGTCCCGGGAGCGTGTTGCGTGATCCGTTCGTCGAAGGCCGACCAGAGGCCGGCGGCGTCGCCGTGGTGGCCCAACGGGGCGTGCAGCGCGACCGCCCGGCCACCGTCCTCGCGGATGCGCGCGACCACGTCGTCCGCCGCAGCCGCGTCGCGGGCGTAGGCCACGGCGACCACGGCCCCGTCGCGGCCGAGGCGTTCGGCGATGGCGCGACCGATGCCCCGGCTGCCTCCGGTGACCAGGGCGATCTTGCCGTCGAGCGGGCGGTGGTGGCGGTGGTGCGTCATGGCGGATGGCTCCCTCTCACGTGGCGGGCGCTGCTGCGCGCGCTGGTGATCGGGACGCTAAAGCCTCACACGGATGTGAGAGTCAAACCGTCGCACACCGACGGTGGAGTGCGCGGTCGTCCCCACTCCTCAGGAGGTGACTGGCAGGGCCTGGGCGGTATTTCGCTCGATCGCGCGTGGAGGACCCGGTAGGTTCCCGCCGTGCGTGATGACACGGAAACGAAGATCCGCCTCGCGGCGACGGCGGACGCGGCGGCGATCGCCCACATCCACCTGGCCTCCCGCGCGGCGGCGATGCCGTACCTGCCGCCGCAGAAGCGGGGGCACGAGCAGGTGACCCGGTGGTTCGAGGAGGTCGTCCTCACGACGTGCCGGGTGTGGGTGGCGGTGCGGGGGACGGAGGTCCTCGGCTACGCCGCCCTCGAAGGCGACCTGCTCGAACACCTCTATCTGCGGCCCGAGCTGCGCCGCCAGGGCATCGGCACCCTGCTGCTCGACGAGGTCAGACGGCACAGTCCGGACGGGCTGTCACTGCACGTCTTCCAGCAGAACGCCGAGGCCCGCGCGTTCTACGCACGCCATGGCTTCCATGTGCTCGACACCAACGACGGCGACCGGAACATGGAGAACCTGCCCGACATGACCCTGCGCTGGCCCGGGCGGTGACCAGGTGCCGAGGGCGGGGAGGGGCGCACGACGCCCCTCCCCGACCCACCGGTCCCGGTGTCAGGAGGTCGGCAGCTCCGCACGGACCGTGCGGGCCGCGGCCACCAGGCTCTCCAGGGAGGCCCGCACCTCGGGCCAGTCACGGGTCTTGAGCCCGCAGTCGGGGTTGACCCACAGGCGTTCGGCGGGGATGGCCCGCAGGCCGGTGCGCAGCAGGTCCGCCGCCTCCGCCGGGCTCGGCACGCGCGGGGAGTGGATGTCGTACACGCCGGGTCCGGCCTCGCGCGGGTAGCCGTGGGCGGCCAGCTCCCGAGCGACCTGCATGTGGGACCGGGTGGCCTCCAGGCTGATCACGTCCGCGTCGAGGTCGTCGATGGCCTGCACGATGTCGCCGAACTCGGCATAGCACATGTGGGTGTGGATCTGGGTGTCCGGGCGCACCCCGCTGGTGGACAGGCGGAAGGCGTCGGTGGCCCATGCCAGGTACGCGGGGTGGTCGGCGGCGCGCAGCGGCAGCGTCTCGCGGAGCGCGGGCTCGTCCACCTGGATCACCGATGTGCCGGCCGCCTCCAGGTCGGCGACCTCGTCGCGCAGCGCCAGGGCGACCTGGCGCGCGGTCTGCGCAAGTGGCTGGTCGTCGCGGACGAAGGACCAGGCGAGCATGGTGACGGGACCGGTGAGCATGCCCTTGACGGGGCGTTCGGTCAGTGACTGGGCGTAGGTCGTCCAACGGACCGTCATGGGCTCGGGACGGGAGATGTCACCGGCCAGCACCGGCGGGCGGACGTAGCGGGTGCCGTAGGACTGCACCCAGCCGTGTCGGGTGGCGAGATAGCCGGTGAGCTGCTCGGCGAAGTATTGGACCATGTCGTTGCGTTCGGGCTCGCCGTGCACCAGGACGTCCAGCCCGGCCTGCTCCTGGAAGGAGACGACCTCCTGGATCTCGGCCCTGATCCGCTCCTCGTAACCGGCGGTGTCGATCCGGCCGGCCCGCAGGTCCGCGCGGGCGGCGCGCAGTTCGTCGGTCTGGGGGAAGGACCCGATGGTGGTGGTCGGCAGCAGCGGCAGGCCGAGATGGGTGCGCTGGGCGACGGTCCGCTGTCCGTATGCCTGGGAGCGCCGGACGTCGGCCTCGGTGACGGCCGCGGCGCGGGCCCGCACGGCCGGGTCGTGGGTGAGGACCGAGTTGGCCCGGGAGGCCAGGTCGGCGCGGTTCGCGGCGAGTTCGGCGGCGATGGTGTCGGTGCCCTGCGACAGGCCGCGGGCCAGGGTCGCCAGTTCCGTGGTCTTCTGCCTGGCGAAGGCCAGCCAGCGGGCGATCTGCGGGTCGATGTCCCGTTCCAGGGCGGCGTCCAGCGGCACGTGCAGCAGCGAGCAGGACGCCGCCACATCGACCCGGTCGGCGAGGCCGAGCAGGGTGCCGAGGGTGGCCAGCGACTTCTCCAGGTCGTTGATCCAGATGTTGCGGCCGTTGACCACGCCCGCCACCAGGCGCTTGCCCGGCAGTCCCCCGACGGCCGCCAGCGCGTCGAGGTTGGCCGCGGCCGCGTCGGTGAAGTCGAGCGCCAGTCCGTCCACCGGAGCCTTGGCCAGTACGGGCAGGGCGTCTCCGAGCCGGTCGAAGTACGACGCGACCAGCAGCTTCGGGCGGTCGGTGCGGGTGCCCAGTTCGCGGTAGGCGCGTGCGGCGGCGTTCAGGTCGGCCGGGGTGCGGTCCTGCACCAGGGCGGGCTCGTCGAGCTGCACCCACTCCGCGCCCGCCGCCCGCAGGTCGGCGAGGACTTGCGCGTAGACCGGCAGCAGCCGGTCGAGGAGGGTCAGCGGCTCGAAGTCGGCGGCCACGCCGGGGGCGGGCTTCGACAGCAGGAGGTAGGTGACCGGGCCGACCAGCACCGGCCGGGCCGTCAGCCCGAGCGCGCGGGCCTCCTTGAGCTCGGCCACCTGCTTTGCGGAGTCGGCGGTGAAGACGGTGTCCGGTCCCAACTCCGGTACGAGATAGTGGTAGTTGGTGTCGAACCACTTGGTCATCTCCAGCGGCGCCACGTCCTGCGTGCCGCGCGCCATCGCGAAGTAGCCGTCGAGGGCGTCGGCCGCGACGGCGGCGCGGTGGCGGTCCGGGACGGCACCGACCATGACGCTGGTGTCCAGCACATGGTCGTAGTACGAGAAGTCACCGGTGGGCACCTCGTGGATGCCGGCGTCGGCCAGTTGCTGCCAGTGGGCACGACGCAGGGTGCGGGCGGTCTCCGTCAGGGCGTCGGCGGTGACCTTGCCCTTCCAATAGCCCTCGACGGCCTTCTTCAGTTCCCGGTGCCGGCCCTGGCGGGGGTAGCCGTACACGGTGGCCCGTGCTGCCGCGGCTGCGGGCTTCGCTGTCACGGAACTCTCCTTCGCGAAATGGTCTCCTGAAACGTCCCGGTGGGGGAACGAGGAGTGCGAAGGGATGACGAACCGGGCGGATCCACGGTGCGCTCGCGACGCACGGGTCCGCCTGATGTGTACGCCGACCCGCCCTCGAGGTCACCGGGATGTCCGTCCACGCATCGGCGTGCACGGGCAACGGGCAGGTCTTCGGACTCGCGGGCGCGCCTGCCGGAGTCTTCCGGCGGGCACCTACTGGCCGTCGCTTCCCGGATCCGCGGCCCGGATCCAGTGCGTATGACGGCGGTCGTTCCCACTCACCGCTGCGGGGCAGTCCCGGATTCCCACCGGGTTCCCTCTTGCGACGCTCCCGCCTGGCGGACGGGGCGAACCTGTTGCCCGGCCAGCGTAGAGCGCCTTCCCCCTGGCGGTCACCCCTGTTCAGATGCCGGACTATGAGATGAGACACAGGTGGCACAGGGTTTGGCCGCGTCGGGGCGCGGCGCGGCCCCGGGGCGCCGGTCCGCACTCGTCGCCGCACGCCCGCCCTCGCCGGCGCCCCTTTCCCCTCCCCACGCCCTCCGGTCCCGAAGTACTTCGCTATCGACGGGGACGGCGCCGCCGCGGACGCGGGTGGAGAATCCAAGAATTCGAAGGACGCGGCAGCAGAGGTGAAAGGCACGCCCCACAGCGTGCCAATTCGGCGCGGAAAGGGGCTGGTCACAGAGGAGCCGGGTGGTTTTGCAGAGCAGTTCGCCGACGGGTGCGGGCGGCGACTCGCGGGAGTGGAAGTTTCCGGTGAATGCCTGGGATGTCGGCGATGACCAGCCGACTTGCGCATCCGTTCGCGAGCGGAGACCGGCATAATCTATCCCCCGATGCCGATTGGCTTCAACTCGCCTATTTCCACTAAAGTTTGGGGTGCACCACACAGGAAAGGGGCGCCAAAATGGCCGTCAAGGAAACCATCCAGGTTGATGAGTCGCAGAAGGATGAGCCGGGTGTTCAGGAGGTAATCACCCCTGTTCCGGTCGGCAACCAGATTGTCAAGAAGGCGACTTACTGGCAGTCGATTCTCCAGGACGACCTCAATCCCGAGGTGACGGACGGCGTCACGCCGATCCGGTTCGCCGTCCCCGCGATGGTCGACGAGGAATACGAGACCGAGGAGTTGAACGAGGACGGCACCAAGAAGATCGCGATCCGTCAGGTTCTCGATCTCAAGTGGTACGAGGCCGACCTCGGCGCCGAGAACGTCGCCAAGCTCCAGGAAGCGGTCAAGTCCTTCGTGGCCGTCGCCCGCGCCTCCGAGGCTCCCGCGTCGAAGCCGGCACGCAAGAAGCGCGCGGCCAAGTAGCGGCCAAGTAAGGGAGCGACGCCCCCTCCGACGAGGGGGCGTTCACGTCCGTACGACCGGGCGCCCTACGGCGCCTGCGCGGCCCCTGCCGGCGCACCGCACACGGCCGGGCCGGGGCGGTCCGGGGCGGGGTCCTCGTCCGGGCTGCCCGCGTCGGTGGTCGTCTCCTCGTCGGTCTCCCCCGGGTGCATGATCTGGACGTCGCGCAGCAGCCCGTCCATCAGGTCGTCCAGGTCGAGGCGCTTCTCCACCGACCGCAGGTCGGCCAGGCCGGCCCGGAGGGTGACCCGGGGTGGTGCGAGGAGCTTGCAGCAGTCCTCGTCGGGCAGTACGGAGATCTGTTCGGTGCCGATGGACCGGGCTTCGTCGATGATCTCCTGCTTCTCCCAGCCGATCAGCGGGCGCAGCACCGGCAGGGTGGCGGCCTCGTCGACGGCGGCCAGGTTCGCCAGGGTCTGACTGGCCACCTGTCCCAGGCTGTCACCGGTCACCAGGGCCTCCGCCGCGATGCGGCCCGCCAACGCGGAGGCCACGCGGACCATGAGCCGTCGTTGTGCGACGACTTGGAGCCTGCCGGCCCCCGCGATCGCCAACTGCTTCTGTGCCTGGCCGAGGGCGATGACGTGCAGCCGTCCGGCGGGCTGGTAGCGGTTGAGTTCCCTGGCCAGGGCGTACGCCTTGTACATGGAGGCGGCGTTCGTATAGGGAGCGCCGGTGAAGTGGACGAAATCGCAGCGCAGTCCACGGCGCATGGCCCGATAGGCCGCCACCGGTGAGTCGTACCCGCCGGACAGCAGCACCAGCGCGCGTCCGCTGGAGCCGACCGGCAGTCCGCCCGGCCCCTGATGGCGGACCCAGGAGACATAGCTTTCCTTGTGGTCGATCTCGATGGAGATCCGCACGTCGGGGTGGGAGAGGTTCACCGGCACCGGCCCGAGGGCTTCCCGGACGCGGGCCCCGAGGAAGCGCTCGAACTGCGACGAGGTCATCTCGAAGCTCTTGTTCCGGCGCTTGACCCGCACGGCGAAGGTGACGCCGGGCCGCTCGGCGCGGACGCCGGCCAGCGCCTCCACGGCTGCCTCGGTGATGTCCGTCACGGACGTGGGGACGCGCACGGCGGGCTCCACCGAGTTGAACCCGATCACCCGGCGGGCGCGGTCGACCAGGACGTCCTGGGGGACGTCGCCGCCGAGCACGGTGACGTGCTGACCGGACTTGATCCAGGTCGAGCCGCCGACTCCGCGCAGGGCGCGGCGGAGGTTGTCGTGCAGCCGCTCGGTGAACCGGTGCCGGTTGCGGCCCTTGAGGACGATCTCGCCGTGCTTGAGCAGGACGCAGTGCCCGCTCGGGCGTGGCCCTGCGGGGGACGGGATGGCGGCAGTGCTCGGTTCGCCGGGCACGAAACTCTCCTTCGCGAGTCGTCGTGAGGACCGGCGCCGGGCCGTGAACGGCAGGCGGGCCGGCCCCTCGTGCCCGGGGCACGGTGGGGTGGAGGCGCACCACTCGCTCAGCGGTCCCGCTGCCGGGTCGCCGTGGACGCGTGCGCGGTGATCGCACCCCGCACGGGCAGTGGCAGGTCTTCGGACTCGTGGGCACGCCCCGAAGAACGGGACTCCTCCTGGCCGTCGCTTCCCAGGCCACAGGCGTGCCCCGTGCGTCATGACGGCGGTCGTTCCCACTCACCGCTGCGAGGCGGTCCCGGACTTGCACCGGGTTCCCTCTCGCGACACCTCGCCTGGCGGGCGAGGTGAACCAGCTGCGCGTACAGGGTAGACAAGGCGGGGCTCGGGCCGTGAATCGAGGCGGGGAAAGGCCGTCGCACCGGCCGCCGCCGGCACGCCGCCGCCGGCCGCCCCCGACCACCGCGTTCGAACACATCGCCCAGGACCGTCTTCCTGCCCGATCACCGGCCGGCGCGGCGGTTAGGGTCTGTCCGACGGGTCAGGGTCGCCCCGGCCACGGCCCATCGGACAGACCCTGACCTGCCCCGGACGGTGAGCGGCCACCCCGAACCGGCGGCCGCTCACCCTGCGCCCACCGGCCGTCCACGAAAGGCCCCCCACCATGACCGCAGCGCAGACCACCACGCTCGGACCCGACAGCGACCTGTCCCAGATCTTCGAACTCGCGCAGCAGCTGCGCGTGGACTCGGTGCGCGCCAGCACCGCGGCCGGCTCCGGGCACCCCACGTCCAGCCTGTCCGCGGCCGACCTGATGGCCGTCCTGATGACCCGCCACCTGCGCTACGACTGGGACGCGCCCGACAACCCCGCGGGCGACCACCTGGTCTTCTCCAAGGGCCATGCCTCTCCCCTGCTCTATGCGATGTTCAAGGCGGCCGGTGTGGTCAGCGACGACACGCTGATGACGACCTACCGCCGCTTCGGCCACCGTCTGCAGGGCCACCCCACGCCCGTGCTGCCCTGGGTGGACGTGGCCACCGGTTCGCTGGGCCAGGGCATCGGCTACGGCGTCGGCATCGCGCTGGCGGGCCGGGAACTGGACAAGCAGCCCTACCGGGTGTGGGTGCTGTGCGGGGACAGCGAGATGGCCGAGGGGTCCGTCTGGGAGGCCCTCGACAAGGCCGGCCACTACCGGCTGGCCAACTTCACCGCCGTCATCGACGTCAACCGCCTCGGCCAGTGCGGCCCCACCGAGCTGGAGTGGGACACCGGCACCTATGCCCGCCGCATCGAGGCGTTCGGTTGTCGCGCGATCGTCATCGACGGGCACGACCTGCAGGCGATCGACCAGGCCCTGACCACCGCCGCCGACGGCCAGGCCCCCACCGTCATCGTCGCCAGGACCGTCAAGGGCCGCGGCGTGGCGGAGGTCGCCGACAAGGAGGGCTGGCACGGCAAGGCGCTGCCCGAGGACATGGCCGACCGCGCCGTCGCCGAACTGGGCGGCGTCCGCAACCTGCACGTGCGCGGTCCCCGGCCGCCCGCGGTGACGCCCGCGCCCATCCCGGCCGCCGGCCCCATCGAGCTGCCGCGCTTCGCGGTCGGCGACAAGGTCGCCACCCGCGTCGCCTTCGGTCACGCCCTGGCCGCCCTCGGCGCCCGCCCGGACGTCGTCGCGCTGGACGCCGAGGTCGGCAACTCCACTCACGCCCAGGACTTCGAGAAGGCCCATCCCGAGCGGTACTTCCAGACCTACATCGCCGAGCAGCAGATGATCGCCGACGCCGTCGGCATGGCCGTGCGCGGGTACCGCCCCTACGCCACCACCTTCGCCGCGTTCCTCACCCGCGCCCACGACTTCATCCGCATGGCCGCCGTCTCCCAGATCACCATGGCGCTGTGCGGAACCCACAGCGGCGTCGAGATCGGCGCCGACGGCCCCTCGCAGATGGGTCTGGAAGACCTCGCCATGATGCGCGCCGTCCATGGTTCCACGGTGCTCTACCCCAGCGACGCCACCTCCGCCGCCGCCCTGACCGCCGCCATGGCCGAGCTCGACGGCATCTCCTACCTGCGCACCACCCGCGGCTCCTACCCCGTCCTCTACGACGGCGACGAGACCTTCCCGGTGGGCGGCTCCAAGACGCTGCGCCACAGCCCGCACGACCGGGTCACCCTGATCGGCGCCGGCGTCACCCTCCACGAGTGCCTGGCCGCCGCCGAGCACCTCGCCGCCGACGACGTCCCGGCCCGCGTCATCGACCTGTACTCCCTCAAGCCCGTCGACGCCGCTGCCCTCGCCCGGGCCGCCCAGGAGACCGGCGCCCTCGTCGTCGTCGAGGACCACCACCCCGAAGGCGGCATCGGAGAAGCCGTCCTGTCGGCGCTCGCCGCCACCGGCAGCCATCCCGCCTTCAGCCACCTCGCCGTCACCGGCCTGCCGGGCTCCGGCACCACCGACGAACTCCTCGACGCCGCCGGCATCTCCCATCCCCACATCGCCCGGGCGGCCCGCGCCCTGCTCGGTCCGTAGCCCGGCGCGGCGCCGGAGCGGGAACGTTCACCTCGCCCACACGTCGTGCAGCCTCGTCGAAGCGCGCTGAAGGGCTGGTCAGCAGCGACCTATACTCCCCTGCGTGTCTTCGACGGGTGGGGTGTCCACGGGTGTGCGGCAGCTTCGACTGGCTCTTCTCGGACCGCTTCAGGGCTGGCGTGGTGGCATACCGCTGGAGCTCGGTCCGGTGCGCGAACAGGCGCTGCTCGCCGCGCTGCTGCTGCGGCCGGGGGTGACGGCCAGCCGTCAGCAACTCCTCGACGGTGTCTGGGGCACGGAGCAGCCGGGCACCGGCGCGAAGGTGATTCCGGTCTATGTGCACCGGCTGCGCCGATGCCTGGACGGTCCCGGGAACGGCCCCGCGGAGTCCGTGATCGTCACCGACCGCGGGGGCTATCGCTTCGTCCCGCGGGACGTGTGGGTGGACGCGGCGCGCATGGAGGAGTTCGCAGCCGAGGCGAGCTCGGCGCGGGGCTGCGGCGACCTGGACACCGCGGTGGATGCCTGGTCCAAGGCCCTGGAGCTGTTCCGGGGTGAGCCGTTGGCCGGGATTCCCGGGCCGTTCGCGCAGGGGGAACGGCTCCGGTTGACGGAGTACCGGCTCGCCCTGCTCCAGGACAAGCTCGGTTGCGAGCTGCGGCTGGGCCGGCACGCGGCGGCCGTCGGCGAACTGTTCGCGCTGACCGAGGCGCACCCATACCACGAGGCACTGGCCGCCCTGCTGATCCGTGCCCTCTACGTCGGCAATCGGCAGGCCGATGCCCTGGACGTCTACGCCAAGGTGCGCCGTCGCCTGGTGCGGGACCAGGGGGCGGAGCCGGGACCCGAACTGCGGCAGACGCACGAGGCGGTGCTGCGCCGCGATGACGCGCTGCTGTTCGGCACGGCCGTCCGGCAGCAGTCCCGGCCGGCGCCGGCGCGGCCGCCGGCCGGGCGCCGGAACCGTCCCGAGCGCCCGGTGCGCAACGAACTGCCGGTCGGCGTCGGCAACTTCACCGGCCGGGACCGGGAGCTCGCGCTCCTCGGCGCGTCGGCCGCGGACCCGGACGGTGTGACGGTCCGCGCGGTGGACGGCATGGCCGGCGTCGGCAAGACCGCGCTGGTGGTGCACGCGGCGCGGACGGTGCGCCAGCGGTATCCGGACGGCGCTCTGTTCGTCGATCTGCACGGGTACCGCGAGGATCGCGGGGCACCGGGTCCACAGCGGGTGCTGCGCCGGCTGTTGCGGGCGGTCGGCGCCGACGAGGGGGAGGATTCCGAGGACCTGGACGAGCTGGCCGCGTCCTGGCGGACGGCGACCGCCGCGCTGCGGCTGCTGCTGGTCCTCGACGACGCCGCCGGCGCCGAGCAGGTGCGTCCGCTGTTGCCCGCCGGGCCGGGCAGCATGCTGCTGGTGACCAGTCGTCAGCGGCTGACCGGCCTGGACGTGGACCGCAGGATCTCGCTGGCCCCGCTCGACCTCGACGACGCGGTGGGCCTGCTCAGCCGCATCGTGGGCGGCTCGGGCTCCGCCCACGAGCACGGCGCGATCCGCCGGCTCGCCGGCCTGTGCGATCAGCTGCCGCTGGCCCTGCGCATCGCCGGTGCGCGGCTGCAGAACCGCCCGTTGTGGGCGTGGGAGTCGCTGGCCGCCCGGCTGGCGGACGACGAGCGCCGGCTCGGTGAGCTCTCGGTAGAGGACCGCAGCGTGGAGGCCGCGTTCCAGCTCTCCTACGACCAGTTGCCGGCCGTCGAGCAGCGCGCGTTCCGCGCCCTGGGGCTCTCCCCCACCGTGGAACTCGACGCGTTGACGCTGGCCGCCATGCTCGACTGGACACGGCCGGACGCCGAACGCGTCCTGGGGAGCCTGGTCGATGCGAGCCTCGTGCAGCAGGTGGCGGCCGACCGCTATCGGTTGCACGACCTGGTCGCGGTCTACGCCCGGCGCGTCGCGGCCGGGTTTCCCGGGGAGGTCGCGGCGGTCCGGGACGGGGTGTTCCGGTTGTATGTGTCCGCCGCCCGCCGTTCCAGCGACTGGGGGCCCTCGGCCTTCCCGACCGGTCCGGCTCCGGGGACCGCCCCGTTCGCCGACTGGGAGGAGGCGACGAACTGGCTGGACGCGGTGGGCGGCGAGCTGGTCGACGTGGTCGGGCACGCGGTGGACGTGGGCAAGCTGGACGAGGCGTGCTGGATCACCGAGGGCCTGTTCGACTACCTCACCCGGCAGGGTCGGTTCCACGAGTGCCGCACCGCCCTGGAGACGGTGCTGCCCCTGGTCCCGGCGGTCACCGACCGGCGGATGGTCTCCGAACTGCGCACCTGTATGGGGATGATGTATGGCCTACAGGGGCGTTACGAGCAGGCCCACCCCTTGTTGACCGAGGCCCTGGAGATCAGCCGTCGCGCCGGCGACCTGTTGGAACAGGCCAGGGCCCTGGGCAACCTCGGGACGTTCGCCAATCTGCAGGGCCGGGTCGCGGAGTCCATGGAGTTCTTCGCCGAAGTCGCCGGGATCGTCGGGAAGTTGGACGACGAATGGCTCACGGCCGTGGTCACGGCCACCGTCGGCGACATGCACCATCAGCTCGGCGAGCACGAGCGGGCGTACGAGTGCTACACGGAGGCGATCGTCCTCGCCGAGCGGGTCGACAGTCCCCGACTGCTCGGCAAGACGCTGCTCCGCCTGGGGTGTCTGCAACTCGACCGCGGCCGGCCCCTGGACGCCGCGGGCACGCTGCACAGGGCCGCGGACCTGGCCATCCGCCTGGCGGACGTGCCCCTCTATGCGACCGTCCTCGGCAGACTGGGCACCGCCGCGGCCTGTCTGGGCAACGTGGCGCAGGCGGCCGAGTTCGGCAGCCGGGCGCGCGGGGTGCTGAGCGGGCGGACCGGCGGCACATCCGAGATGGTCCGCACGCGAATGGTCTGGAACAACGTCGCGGCGGAGGACCTCGCCGGATCGCGGGAGTTCTTCGAGCGGTCCGTGGCCCTCCCCGACGCCGCCCCCAACCGCGCGCGGATCTCCCACTTCCTGGACGACATCCGCCGCCAACGACAGTGGGACGGAACCGACTTCTAGTTTCGACTTCTCATTTCGGCTTCTCGTTTCGGCCCGGTCGGTCGCACGGTGCTACGGCAGTGCGTCGGTGTCCAGGGCGGCTGCCCGCAGCGCCTCGGCGACCAGGAGCACGGCGTCCCGCGGCTGCCCGGGCAGTCTGGCCAGCAGCAGGCGCCGCTGTTCCTGGGCGCCGCCGCGCACGGGCCGGATGGCCACGCCCTCGGGCACCGCGTCCGTCAGGGCGACCGGCACGGTGGTCAGGCCGCAGCCGGCCGCGACGAGGTGCAGCTTGGCCAGCCAGTCACGGGCGGTGTGGGCGATGTCCGGCCGTTCGTCCAGGCCGGGCCAAGGGGTGGGCGGCGGGCAGCGCCAGGCACAGGCCGCGCTCGGTGAGCGTCCGGGTCACCAGGGACGCCGGCCGTGCGCTCGGCGGCGATCTGCCGGGAGACCGCCGACTGCGTGTACCCGAGCGCGGCGGTCAGCGCGGGCGTACGGGAACGACCAGGGGCGTGCCGGTGCCGGGGTGGGCGACCACCTCGATCGGCTGTCGGTAGATCCGGGACAGCAGGTCCGCCTCGAAGACCTCGGCCGGCGGGCCCTGGGCGGCGATCCGCCCGCCGTGCAGCACGGCGGCCCGGTCCGCGTACGCCGAGGCCAGCCCCAGGTCGTGGAGGACCACGACGACCGCGTCCCCGGCCGCCGCCCGCTGCCGGCAGATCCTGAGCACCAGCTCCTGGTGGCGCAGGTCCAGGGCGGCGGTCGGTTCGTCGAGGAGCAGCAGCGGGGCGCGCTGGGCCAGTACCCGGGCGAGTGCCACTCGCGCGCGCTCCCCGCCCGACAGGGCCGAGAAGGGGCGTGCGGAGAACGGCGTCACCTCGGTGGCCGCCATCGCCGCCGCCACCGCGGACCCGTCCTCGTCCTCGGCGGGCGTGCCGGCCCAGGGTGCCCGACCCATCCGTACGACCTCGGCGACGGTGAAGGGGAAGGAGAGGGCGGCGGACTGCGGAAGGACGGCGCGGCGCAGCGCCAGTTCGGGGGCGGACCACGCGTCGGCCGGGCGGCCGTCGATGCGTACCTCGCCGTCGGCCGCGGGCAGGTCGGCGGCGAGCGCGGCCAACAGGGTGGACTTCCCTGCGCCGTTGGGCCCGACCAGGGCCAACACCTCGCCCGCGGTGGCCGCGAGGTGCACCCCGTCCAGCACGGCCCGCCCGCCCAGGCGCACGGTCAGCGCGCGGGCGTCGGCGTACCGGCTGCCGGGCTCGGGCCGGGCGGGGATCCGCCGGGGCGTCCGGGTGAGCAGTTTGCCGATCACGGCTGGTCTCCTTGAGCGAGCGGGACGGTGCGGGGCGCGACAGTGGGCGTCATGCCCAACCCCCTTGCCTGCGGCGCGTCCGGCGCAGCAACCAGAAGAAGAACGGGCTGCCGAAGAGCGCGGTGAGCACCCCCAGCGGAAGCTCGGCGGGCGCCACCGCCGTACGGGCCGCGAGATCGGCGACCACCAGCACCAGGGCGCCGGCCAGCGCGCTGCCCGGGATCAGGAAGCGGTGCCCGGGGCCCGCGGCCATCCGCAGCAGGTGCGGGACGAGCAGCCCGACGAAAGTGATGATCCCGGCCACCGCCACCGCCGCGGCGGTCAGCAGCGCCACCACCAGGATCAGCACGATCCGCAGCCGTTCGACGTCCACCCCCAGATGGCGGGCGGACCGTTCGCCGAGTGCCAGCAGGTCCAACTTGCGGGCGTACAGCGGCGCCACGGCCAGCCCGGCCAGCGCGCACGGCAGCACCGCGAGCACCTTCGGCCAGGTGGCCTGGGAGAGCGAACCGAGCTGCCAGAACGTGATCTGGCTGATCTGGGCGTTGTCGGCGAGGAAGACGAACAGGCCGATCAGCGCGCCGGCGAAGGCGTTCACCGCGATTCCGGTGAGGATCAGGGTGACGACCTCGCTGCGTCCGCCGGAGCGGGAGAGCAGATAGACCAGGCCGACGGTCGACAGTCCGGCCGCGAACGCGCAGACCGTCACCGTCCAGTTGCCCAGGAACGTCAGGCCCAGCGCGATCGCCCCGACGGCGCCGACCGCCGCGCCCGCCGAGATGCCGATGACGCCGGGTTCGGCGAGCGGGTTGCCGAAGACGCCCTGCATCAGCGCGCCGGCGCAGCCCAGCGAGGCCCCGACGAGCAGCGCCAGCACCACCCGCGGCAGCCGGACGTTCCACAGCACGCTCTCGCCGACCCGGTCCAGTGCCGCACCGCCGAGGTGGAGCCGGTGCAGCACCGATCCGGCGACCTCGCCGACCGGGATGCCGTACGCGCCGGTCCCGGCGGAGAGCAGCGCGGCCGACAGCAGCGCCGCGGCCAGCCCGAGGACGAGGAGGAAGGGCGCGCGGCGGCGGGCGGGGCGCGACGGCGGCGCGGGGTCCGGCTCGGTGGCGGGTTCCGCACTGGTGGGGCTCAGGGTCGCCATGTCACTTCCCCCTGGCGTGGAGCTGCTCGACGAGCGAGGCGAGCACCTGGTCGGTCCGCGGGCCGAAGTTGAGCAGCACGCCGTCGTCCACGGCGGCCACCCGGCGGTCCATGCCGGCCGGGGTCTCGGCGACGCCGGGGATCTTCAGCAGCCCGTCCACGCCGCCCACGGAGTCCAGGCCCTTGGACATGACGAGCAGGACGTCCGGCGCCGCCTTGGCCAGCGCCTCGCTGGTGATCGGCGTGAAGTCCTTGGTCAGCCCGGACTCCTTCCCGGCGTCCACCCCGCCGGCCGCCTCGATCAGCGAGTCGGCGCCCGAACCGGCACCGCCCAGGAGGTAGACGGAGGCCGAGCCGCGCAGATAGAGGAAGGCCACCCGCGGCCGGTCACCGCGGTGCGGGATCTTCTTCTCGACTGCCGCCAGGCGCTGCCCGGTGCGTTCCTTGAGCCGGGCGCCGGCCCGCTGTACGCCGAGCGCCGCGGCCACCGCGTCGATGCGCCTGCCGACGTCGGAGAGGCGCTTGGCCGGTTCGAGGACGACGAGCGGGATGCCCGCGTCCCGGATCTGGCCGATGGCCTCGGCCGGTCCCGTGGTGGTGTCCGCGAGCACCACGTCGGGCTTGAGGGCGAGCACGTTCTCCGCCGAGACGTCGTGGGCGCGGGTGACGACGGGCAGCCGCCGCGCCTGCGCGAAGGTGGTGGTGATGTCGCGGGCCACCACCTTGTCGCCCAGGCCGAGCGAGTAGACCAGCTCCGAGAGGGAGCCGGTGAGCGGGACGATCCGGTCGACCTTGCGCACCGTCACCTCATGGCCGTCGGCGGAGCGTACGGTCGCGGGCAGCGCCGGGGCGGGGGCCGGCCCGGACAGTGGCTCGACGCGGTCGGCGGCCTGCCGGGCCGCGGCCGGGGAACCGCCCTTGCCGCCGCTCTTCGCCGTGTCGGCGCCGCCGTCCGGGCCGCCGCCGCAGCCGGTGAGCAGTACGGCGAGGGCCAGCAGGAGCGCGAGCG
The DNA here is from genome assembly GCF_029011865.1 of Streptomyces yunnanensis. Taxonomy (NCBI): domain Bacteria; kingdom Bacillati; phylum Actinomycetota; class Actinomycetes; order Kitasatosporales; family Streptomycetaceae; genus Streptomyces; species Streptomyces yunnanensis. The sequence continues at coordinate 8,710,087 of NZ_CP095749.1, read as the reverse complement.
CGGCGGCCGGGGCGCCGCGGGAGCGGGTGCGCCGGCCGTCGGGCTCCCGGAGGGGTGCGGTCACTGTCCCGCCTTTCTGTGGACGTCAGTTGACGTGTGTCGTGGGTGTTGCCCGTGCCGTGCAAGGCGCGTAGGTCGTGCAGGGCGCGTGGGTCGGGTGGGTCATGTGGGGTGGTCGGAGCGGGTGCGGTGGCCGTCCTGGGGTTTCCTCACGAGACAGCGATACCTTAGGTTAGCCTTACCTTATTAGCTAGCCCTGGAGGGGTTCCCGATGCTGCCCTGCAGACAGGTCCGCGGCCGTTCCCGCGGCCGCGCCCGCGCTCTCGTCGTGGCACTCCTGACGTCACTGCTGGGCGGGCTGCTGCCACTGGCCACCGCCGCCACCGCGCGGGCCGAGCAGCGCACGGTCTCCGGCGGCAGACTCGACTGGGCCATCAAGTCCTCCTTCCAGACCTACGTCACCGGCCCGATCGCCCAGGGGAGTTGGGGCCTGAGCGGCGGCGCCGCCACGGTCGGCGCCAACCGCTTCCGCTTCCACTCCGCCACCGGCGGCTACGACCCCGCCACAGGCACACTGACCGCCGGCTTCTCCGGCGCGGTGCGCTTCACCGGCCACAAGAAGCCGGACGGCGGCTTCGAACTGGACCTGACCATCAGCCGCCCCCAGGTCACCGTCTCCGGCGGCCGCGGCACCCTCTACGCCGACATGACCAGCAAGGAGAAGGGCACCGGAAGGGTCACCACGGCCGCCCGGGTGCCGCTGGCCTCCCTGGACCTGGGCGGAGTGGACACCCGCGGCGGCGGCAGCCCCATCGCCCTCGACAACGTTCCCGCCACGCTCACCGCACAGGGCGCGCGGGCCTTCGCCGGGTACTACCCGGCGGGCACCGCGCTGGACCCGGTGAGCCTGTCGGCCGACGTCAAGGCGCCCGCCGCGGAAGGCCCGGCGAAGGGCGGGAGCAACGACGACCGCGGCGCGACGGACGGATCGTCACAGGACCAGGACCGTCGGCGCGGGGGCGCGCCGGGAAGCTTCGCCGACGCCGCCGTCGACTGGGGCGTGCGCCGCACCTTCCGCGAGTACGTCACCGGCGACATCGCCAAGGGTGCCTGGCGGCTGACCGACGGCGCCCAGGACGGCGGCGCGGTCTTCCGCTTCCCCCAGGGCAAGGGGAGCTACGACCCCGAACACGGCACCCTGGAAGCCGAGTTCACCGGAACCGTGCGCTTCACCGGCACCCATCTGGACCTCGCGCTGAGCCGGTTCGCCGTCAAGGTCGCGGACGGCCGGGGCACCCTCTCCGCGCGGGTCACCGCCGCCGGCGCCACCGCGGACCGTACGCCGCTGGTCACCTTCGACGCCAAGGGCCTCAAGCTCGCGGACGGCCTGGCGGCGCTGACCGAGGCGCCCGCCGAGCTCACCGAGGAAGGCGCCAGGGCGTTCGGCGGGATGTACCGGGCGGGAACGGAGATGGACCCCGTCTCGCTCGCCGTCGCCGTGGACGCCAGGGCCACGCTCCCGGCTCTGCCCGACCTGGGCAGCGATCCCGCACCGCCCACCGGCCCGGCGTCCGCGACCAAGCCGCGGAGCACCGCCGCGTCGGCGGACACCACCGCCTTCCCGGTCCTGCCCGTCTCGCTCGGGGTCGGCGCGCTGGCCCTGGTGGCCGCCGCCTTCCTCGTCCTGCGCGCCCGTCGCCGCACGCCCGCCCCCGCCGCGCAGGACTGACCCGCCCTCACCGCACCATCCACCACCCCACCGCTCCTCACCCACCACCCCAAGGAGAGTCACCGACCATGGCCGTCATACGCCGACCGCTCGTCCTGGCCGCCGCCCTCGCCACCGTCTCCGGCAGCGCGGCCCTGGGCCTCCCGGCCGTCGCCCTCGCCGCGCCCGCACCCGCCGGCGGCCGGGGCGCCCCGGCGATCGAACTCAAGGACGGCACCCTCGACTGGGGCGTGAAGGAGTCCTTCCGCACGTACGTCACGGGCCTGGCGCTCGGGAAGATCGAGGCCACGAACGGTGCCCGACAGGCGGCCGGCAACGGCCCGTTCACCTTCGTCGGCGGCACCGGCCGCTACGACCTGGGCAGCCACGCCGTGACCACCGCGTTCCACGGCGACGTGCGCTTCGTCTCCGCGCTGCACGGATTCGACATCCGACTCGCCGACGTGAAGGTGTCCACCGATGCCGCCGCCAAGGGCAGGACCGGCGTGATCACCGCCGATGTCACCGCGGACGGGAAGACGAAGGACGAGGTGCGGCTGGCCTCGCTCGACCTCTCCAAGGTCAGACCGGAGAGCGGCGCGGACGGCGCGATGACCTTCGCGAAGATCCCCGCCAAGCTGACGGCCCAGGGCGCCGAGGCGTTCAACGGCATGTACCAGGAGGGGCAGGAACTGGACCCGGCCACGCTGACCGTGCGCCCGGCCACCGGCCCCGACCGGCCGGAGAAGCCGGCGGAGCCGGGCGAGCCCGGTGCGCCCGGGCAGCCCGGACAACCTGGCCGGCCGGAGCAGCCCGGTGGTCGGCCGGGCGGCGAGCCGGGACAGCCGCAGGGCCGCCCGGGACAGCCGGACCACGGCACCGGCAAGGCACCCGGCAGCGACACCCGCAGCGCCCCGGCCGCCGACTCCGGCAGGCTCCACGGCGGAAACCTCGACTGGGGCGTCAAGAAGAAGTTCCGCGACTACGTCAACGGCCCCATCGCGCACGGCAAGGCCGAGCCCTCGGGCGGCGCCACCGCCACCGCGGCCGGCTACCGCTTCCCCAAGGGGCACGGCACCTACGACGGCAAGAAGGCCACCCTGGTCGCGGAGTTCAACGGCGCGGTGCGGTTCACCGGCCACGGCGGCGCGCTGGACCTGAAGTTCAGCAACCTCCGCATCAAGGCCCAGAACGGCAAGGGCACGTTGATCGCCGACGTCGCGAGCAAGCCGCGCACCGAGGAGGGCCGGGCCCCGGCACAGGTCGTCACCACCCCCGACACCCCGATCGCCGACCTGAAGCTGCCGTCGGGCGCACTCACCGCCAAGGGCGGCGTGGTCACCCTCAAGGACGTCCCGGCGACCCTGACCGCCGCCGGCTCCAAGGCGTTCTCCGGCATGTACCCGGCGGGAGAGGCCCTCGACCCGGTCGGCGCGGCGGTCGCCGTCGAACCCGGCGCCCAACTGCCGTCCGGCGCCACCGGATCCGACGGCCCGCACGCCTCCGCCGGCGGGGGCCCCGCGGGCGGTGCCGACAGCGCACCGGGCGCGAGCTTCAGCGGCGGCAGCACCGCCGGCGGCACCGGGGCGCTGGCCGCCACCGGCAGCACCGCCCCCAACGGCGCCCTGATCGGCACCGCTGCCGTCCTCCTGGCCACCGGCGCCGCCGCCACCTACGTCACCCGTCGCGGCACCACCCGCTGACCCGAGCGGCACCAGGGTCCAGCACCTCTCGGACCGCCGCCCCCGACAGCACGGGCGTCCGCCGTCCCCACCGGCGGGCGCCCGTGCGCAGGCATGCCCGCGCGGCGCTACGGGGTGTCGGGCGACAGGCGTACCGGAAGCGCGTCCACGCTGTTGCCGACGAAGCCGGAGTGGCGCGGCAACTCTCCTTCGGGTAGGGCGAGTTCCAGCTTCGGGAACCGGTCGAACAGCCGCCGGAGCGCGGTTTCGGCCTCCAAACGGGCCAGCGGTGCGCCGAGGCAGTAGTGGGCGCCCTGCCCGAGCGACAGATGGCGCACCGCACCGGGCCGCCCGGGCCGGGTCACGTCGAAGCGGTCGGCGTCCGGCCCGTAGGCGGCCGGATCACGCCCGGCCGCGGAGTACCCGGCCAGTACCGGAGTGCCCTTCGGGACGACCGTCCCGTCCACCCTCACGTCCCGCACGGGATAGCGGAACGGGAAGTAGCTGACGGGCGCGTCCCACCGCAGTGTCTCCTCGACCACGTCGCCCCAGCCCGCCTGTTGCCCGCGGACGCGTGCCAGTTGGTCGGGGTGCGCGCACAGGGCCCGTACCGCATTGGTGATCAGGTTCAGTGTGGTCTCGTGTCCCGCGACGATCAGCAACAGCAGGGTGCCGATCAGCTCTTGCGCGCAGAGCCGGTCGCCGTCGTCGTCCCGGGCGGCGAGGAGCGCGGTGGTGAGGTCGTCACCGGGGCGCTCGGCCTTGGCCGCCACGATCTCGCCGAGCAGGGCGGCGAACTCGCGGTTGGCGGCGACGGCCCGCTGGGAGCCGATGTCGGTGGTCACCACCTGTGTGGACAGGGCGTGCAGCCGGTCGCGGTGGGCCACGTCCACGCCGAGCAGCTCGCTGATCACACCCATGGGCAACGGCAGCGCGAAGTGGCGGCGCAGATCGGCGACTCCACCGCCCGCCGCGGCGGCGCGCGCCAGCTCGCCGAGCAGCGCGTCCGTCAACTCCTCTACCCTCGGCCGGAGTTCTTCCACGCGGCGGGAGGTGAACGCCCGGCTCACCAACGACCGCAGCCGCCGGTGGTCCGCCCCGTCGGCGGTGGTCATGCTCTGCACGGTCGCGAAGGTCCGCAGCGGCCACCCCTCGGGGATCGCGCCCTCGCGCAGCAACGTGAAGTGCCGGGCGCTCTTGGCCACGTCGGGGTGCCCGAGGAACGCCTTGAGCGCTTCGTGCCCGAGCACGGCCATGCCCTCGATCTCACCGGGCAGCACGACGGGGACGACGGATCCGCGGGCGCGCAGTCGGGCGTTGTCGGCGTGCGGACAGCCGCCGGAAGGGTTCATGCGGTGCGGCCCGGCAGTGGAGCGATCCACCCGTAACTCCTCCTTGAAAGGCCCGAGATGATGCCACCCGAGGAACGGCAGGGCAGCGTATCCCCGCCGCCGGGCAGGCGCCAGGGCGCGTCGCGGCGCGGCCGGCGACGGCACGGTTGTGCATGGCCGCCGTCGCAGGCGTCGGTGCCCTCGCCCTGCTGGGCAGCTCCACCGCCGTCGCCGACCCGAACCTGCCGCCCGGCGGCAACTTCAACCTGACGACATGGCAGCTCCAGGAACCCGTCGGCTCCCCCGGCTCGCCGACCACCATCCCGTCGTCGCGGCTGCGGGGGCCCGACGGCTACCAGGACGCGTACTTCTACACCGACAGCCATGACGGCGCGATGACCTTCTGGGCGCCCGAGAAGGGTGTCACCACCCCCAACTCCCACTATGCGCGCTCCGAGTTGCGGGAGATGAACCGCAGCGGCAGCCCCGCAGACTGGTCGCTCGGCGGCAGCCACCGCATGAGCGCGACGCTGCGCGGGGTGTCCGTGACCTCCAACGTGTGCGTGGGGCAGATCCACCTCGGCAGCGGCGGGTCGTCCACCAAACCGCTGGTGGAGCTGTACTACCGCGCCAACGGGGACATCGTGCTCGGCACGGAGAACTCGCCCTCCGGCGGGCAGACATCACACCCCGTCGGGCATGTGCCCATGGGCACGACCTGGCGCTACACCCTTGCCGTGTCGGGCGGCGACACCGTCGACCTGACCGTCAACGGCAGCACCAAGCACTACCCCATCGCCCCGCCCTTCTTCCCGTACAAGCAGTACTTCAAGGCCGGGTCCTACAACCAGTCCTCCTCCGACAGCACCACCAAGGGGGCCCGCGTCGCGTTCTACGCCCTGAACGTGTCGCACAGTTGACCCGTGCCCCGCGCCAGGCCCCCGTTCCTAGAGCAGGTCGAGTCGGCGCAGGTCGGCGACGTACTTGCGCAGGAGGGCCGCCGACAGGTGGGGGATGTCCTGGTCGGGGCCGACCCTGGCGGCTCGTACCGCGGCGTGGAACCGCTCGGCGGAGATCGCCACTCCGGGTACGGCCTCCTCGGGTTGCGCGAAGGCGTGCAGCAGGGGAAGCAGCGAGTGCGGGCGCTGCCTCTCCGGCAGGGCGCGGAGCGCGGCGGTGAGGCGGTCGAGCCAGGCGTCGTAGTCGTCGATCCGCCGGATCGGGTGGCCGGCCTCGGTGAGCCAGTCGACGAACGTGTCCAGCGAGATGCCGTCGTCGTGCGGGTTCAGCACGTTGAACGTCCGGTGGCCCTCGGTGGCCGCCGCGCCCAGTGCGGCGACGGCCTCGGCGGTGAAGTCGACCGGCAGACCGTCGTAGTGCGCGCGGGTGCCGTTGCGGTAGAAGGAGCCCGGCGCGATGCCGGTGGCGACGAGGCTGAGCAGCAGGCGGGTGAACACGTCGGGGACGTTCAGCTGCCCCGGGTGCCTGCTGTGCGCGAGGATCATGTTCGACCGGAAGGTGGCGACCGGCAGGCCGCACAGGTCGTGCGCCTCCCTGAGCAGGACCTCGCCGGCCCACTTGCTGTTGGCGTACCCGTTGGCGTAGCCGTCGTCGATCCGCCGCACCGGGCTGGTGGTGCGGATGTCCGCGTCCTCGTCCAGGGCGCCGGCGGCGACGCCCATCTGTACGGCGACGGTGGACACATAGGTGAAGGCTTTGATCCGGGTGGTGAGCGCCAACCGGATCAGTTCGGCGGTGCCGACGACGTTGGGGCCGAACAACTGGGAGTAGGGCAGGACGTGGTTGACGAGGGCGGCCGGGTGGACGATCAGGTCCACGGTGTCGGCCAGTCGACGCCAGGCGTCCTCGTCCAGGCCCAGGAGCGGTTCGCCGATGTCGCCGGCGAGCACTTCCAGGGTCCCGTCGGCCAACTGCCGGTAGCGTGCGAGGAGTTCGGGGTCGCCGGTGTCGAAGGCGTCCGTGAGCCGCTGCGCCGCCGCTGCCGCATCGCTACCACGGACGACACAGATCAGCCTGCCGCCCTCCGGCGCCAGCCGCTCCAGCCATTCCAGGCACAGGAACCGGCCGAGGTAGCCGGTGGCCCCGGTCAGCAGGACGGTCCGCACCGCGACGTCGGGGCGGGGCAGCGTCGGGGCGGCGGCGAGGGTCGGCGCGTCGAGGAAGGTGTCCAGGGTGAGGTCGCCGGCGCGGATCTCGGTGGCGTGCGCGCCGTGCACCGAGGCGGCGGTGGGCCGCTTCGCCCCGGACCGGCGTGCCGCCTCGATGTACCGGGCCACCCCTGCCAGGTCGTTGGCCGGGCTGATGACCACCCCGACCGGCACCTCGATGTGGAAGATCTCCTGCATGAGGTGGGAGAAGGACAGCGCGGACAGGGAGTCCCCGCCCAGGTCGGTGAAGTGTGCGTCGGCGCGCACGTCGGTGGTCGCGCAGCCCAGCAGTGCCCGGGCGGCCCGCCCGACCGTCTCCCACACCGGCTGGTCCGGTCCGGCCTGTCGCAGCTCGCGCAGCTGCCTGGCCTGCCCGTCGGCGAGTTGGGCGTACCGTCGCTCCAGGGCTTCGCCGTACCGCTCCCGGAGCCTGGGGCGCAGCAGTTTGTGACTGTCGGCGAGCAGGCCGTTCTCGGCGCTGAAGGGTTCGGTCTCGATCAGGAAGTCCCGTGGGATCTCGTACGAGTTGAGCTCCGCCTCCTTGGCCATCTCCTGGAGGGCCTCGCTGATCAGCGGCCTGAGCGCCTCGACGTCGTCGCCGACCCGGGCCAGCGCGTCCGGGGCGGGCACCACCACCGCCAGCAGATAGGCGCGCTCGCTGTTGCCGTACACGAAGATCTGCCGGATGTGCGGGCTGCCGACGAAGGCCGTCTCCAGGCGGGCGACGGCCACGAACTCGCCCTGGGACAGCTTCAGGACGTCCTTGGTGCGGTCCACCCAGACCAGCCGGTCGGGTCCGGTCTCGGCCATGATGTCGCCGGTCCGGTAGTAGCCGTCCTCGTCGAAGACCGCGGCGGTGACCTCGGGGCGCTTGTAGTACCCGGGGAACATCGCGTACGTCTTGAGCAGCAGTTCGCCGCGCGGGTGCGGCTGGTCGGTCCGGAAGTAGCCCAGTTCCGGGACGTCGGCCAGCTTGTAGTCGATCACCAACGAGCGCTGCACCACCGAGTCGAGGAGCACCCCGCCGGCTTCCGTGGAGCCGTAGCCGGTGAACAGGTGGAGACCGAGGCAGGACTCGACGAACGCCGCCACCTCGGGGGACAGCGGGGCGGTGCCGCAGAACGCCTTGGCGACGCGCCCGCCCAGGAAGTTCTCCCGCAGGTCCGTCTTGACCGCCGTCTCGACGTCGCCCCCCTCGCCGGCCCGCCGGTCCAGCTCGCTCTGGTACTGCTGGAAGAGCATGTCGCACAGGCGGGGCACCATGGTCAGCTCGGTGGGGCGGATCAGACCGATGTCCTCGAACAGGGTGGACAGGTCGCTCTTGGCGGTGAAGTAGCCGATGCCGCCGCGCACCAGCGAGCCCATCAGCGCATAGCGGCCGGCGAGATGGCTCTGCGGCATGTAGAGGATGCTGACCGGGGGCGTGTCCGCCGCCCCGTAGCTGAACCCGTACCAGGCGCTGCCGACCAGCCGCTGGGTGTACATGGCCCCCTTGGGCGTCCCGGTGCTGCCGGAGGTGTAGATGAGCAGGGCCAGCGGGTCGTCGCCCGGTTCGGCGGTGAACAGGGGCGCGGGCGGCAGTTCGGTGCCGTCCGCGATCAGCGCGGCCAGCGTGTCGAGGACCACCGGGCTGCCGGCTTCGGCCAGGCGCCGGCGGGCGGCCTCGAAGGCGTCGCGCTGTTCGGCGACCTCGGGGCGGTAGTCGAACACCAGCAGGCGCCGGATCGAGCGGACCGCGATCGCGGCCTCGACGGCGGTGTCCAGGCGCTCGACGTTCGAGGCGAGGACGTGCGGCTCGGTCTCCGCGATGATCGGCTGCAGTTGGGACAGCGGCGCGCTGGACTGCAGGGGCACGGACACGATGCCCAGGTGGATGCAGGCGAAGTCCAACGTGGCGTAGTCGGTGCTGGTGAAGCCCAGGAGGCAGATCCGGTCGCCGGCGCCCAGTGGGTACGTCGGGTCGTGGTACCACTTGCCGGCGAGCGCCCGGATGCGTGCCCACAGCTCGCGGTAGCTGAGGGTGTCGAACCTGGGAAGCAGGCGTTGCGTCGTGGGTTCCTTGGCGCGTTCGCCGAGGGCCGGCCGGTCCCCGTAGCCCTCCATGACGGCCGCCATGACCTCGGCAAGTGAGGCGCCCGGATCCTGCACCGTCGCGCTGATCGCCTCCAGTGGTTCGGCCATGACCTGCTCTCCCGTTGTGTCCCAGTGATGTCGGCGGGTCGTGCATGAGCGGGGCGTCGTGCGGCAAGCGGTCGGATCCGGGCCCGTACCCGGGCCTGGTCGGGCCCGGGTACGGCGACGACGCCCTCAGGTGATCGGGGGTCCCGGCGAGGGACTCACCAGCGGACCGGCAGCGCCTCCACCCCGCGGATCAGGCGCTCGGTCCGCCAGGTCAACTCGTCGGCCGGCACCGCGAGGCGCAGCCCCGGCAGACGGCGCATCAGGGCCGTCAGGACGACGCGCAGCTCCATCCTGGCCAACTGCGCGCCGAGGCAGTGGTGTACGCCGTGCCCGAAGGTGACGTGCGGGATGTTCCCGCGGTGGAAGTCGATCTCCTCGGGCTGCTCGAACACCTCGGGGTCCCGGTTGGCCATCCCCAGTTCGGCGACCACCGCCTCGCCGGCACGGACGGTCTGCCCGCTCAGCTCGACGTCCGCGGTGGCGATCCGGGTGAAGCCGGCGGAGGCGCTGATCGGGATGTACCGGGAGAGCTCCTCGACGGCGTCGGGGATGAGGCCGGGGTCCGCGACGAGCTTCTCCCACAGTTCGGGCTTGGTCAGCAGCGTGTAGACGAAGTTGCCGATCTGGTTGGCGGTGGCCTCCTGGCCGGCGGACAGCAGGCTGACCCCGAGGCTGACCAGTTCCTCGTCCCGGAGCCCGTCCTCGTCGTCCGGTGCGGCGACCAGTTCGCCGAGCAGGTCCTCGGTGGGTTCGATGCGGCGCTGGGCGATCAGACCGCCGAGGTAGTCGTTGAGGTGCCCGCGGGCCTGTGCGGACTGCTCCGGGTCGGAGAGCATCAGCAGGCCGTCCACCCAGACGTTGAACCGTTCGCGGTCGGCCATCGGCACGCCGAGCAGTTCGCAGATCACCGTGATCGGCAGTGACCAGGTCAGCGCCTGGGTCAGGTCGGCGGGCGACCCCGCGTCGATCATGGTGTCGAGCAGGCCGTCGACGATCTCCTCGACGCGCGGGCGGAGCTTCTCCACCCGGCGCACGGTGAACGCGTTGGCCACCCTGCGCCGCAGCCGGCTGTGTTCCGGCGGGTCCATGCTCAGCATGGAGGTACGGGGCAGCCCGACGGCGACCGTGCGGGGTACGTGGTCGCCCACGGCGGCGGCGCGGCTGAACCGGGGATCGGCCAGCACCGTCTTGACGTCCGCGTGCCGCGTCACCAGCCAGGCGTCGCCGCCGAAGGGCAGGCGCACGCGCAGTATCGGCTCCTCGCCGGCTATCCCGGCCAGCGTCGCGTCCACGTTGAGTTTGTCGGCCGGACCGAACGGATAGGCCCGCGGCCCTTCCTCTGTCGCGGTCATCGTGTCAGTCCTTCCCGTGCCGGCAGGCGGTTGCCCATGGATACGTGCGCGTCGCGCGGATTCCGCAGTGCGTGGAGTGTCGACGGAGCGGACTTGCCGATGCTCGGCCGGCGCGCGGTCCGCGCGGTCCGCCGCGGGTCACAGGGCCGCGATCTTCCCGCCGTCGATGACGAGGCTGCTGCCGGTGATCCACGCGGCACGCGGCGAGGCCAGGAAGCCCACCGCCTCGGCGATGTCCTGGGGTTGGCCGAGACGTCCGAGCGGAATCTCGTCGGCCCACTCTTCCGCTTCAGCGCCGAGATAGTCGACGATCTTCTCGCGCGCCTCGTCCGCCCCGGGCGTCATCACATTGCCCAGCGAGACGGCGACGACGCGGATTCCCTCCGGCGCCAATTGGGCCGCGAGCCCCTTGCTGTACGTTTCGAGGGCGGACTTCGCGGCGGCGTAGTGCAGGATCATCGGGTAGGACGAAATGGTGGCGATGGACGAGACGTGCACGATCGCCCCGCCGCCGTTCTCGCGCATCGCCGGCACGAGTGCCGAATTGAGTCGGACGGCGGCGAGGAAGTTGATGTCCATCGTGTACTGCCAGTCGTTCTCGATGTCCAGCGCGCTTTGAAAGGCTCGACAGCCGCCGGCGTTGTTGACGACGATATCCACGCCACCGAGCGTGTCCAGCGCGGCATCCGCGAATTCGCGCACACCGTCGCGCGTGCTGAGGTCGGCTTTCACGAACGTGGCAGCGGACGGGGTGTCCTCGGTGGCGCTGCGGGCGGAGGTGACGACGCTGGCTCCGGCGTCGAGGAAGTGCTGCACGATGGCGGCGCCGATGCCGCGACTGCCGCCGGTCACCACGGCCCGCTTGCCTGCCAACTCCTTGGGAACATCCGCAGCAAGTCGCATCCCGCTCACTCTGGATTCCCCCCTTCCTCGCCCCGACGACCCTGTCCACGACGCCCATCGCCGAGCGAGAACATTTCCCTCGATGCGATGCGAGATAAGCGCTTGACTCCGACTCGGTATGGCGGCGTGGAATGACTGGGGCAACTATCTACGACCCCTCAGATACGGGTCAAGCCGAAAATTTCGATGCACTGCATCGCGTTGTGCGATGCAGTGCGATCCAGGGCGACGTCAGGGCGACGGAGGAGGTCAACGCCCCATGAGGAAAGGGCCGTCGATACATCCGCGTCACCGGTGCCGACTGGACGCTGCACTCACCAGCACAGATAGTCTTGCGCTGTCGAAGGGCGACCAGAACGGTTTCCACGCAACCCGGGAATTCATTGCCGAGTTGGCGAATCGGGCGCCCGGAACATCGATTTAATCAGTGCCGACATCTCGGGAGGAAAAAATGGCCACCCTGGACGAGCCGTTCACCGTGGGAGACCTGACGGTCCCCAATCGGATCGTGATGGCCCCGATGACCAGGATGCAGTCCCCCGGTGGCGTGCCGGGACCGGCCGTGGCGGAGTACTACGCCCGCCGGGCGGCCCACCAGGTCGGACTGATCATCACCGAGGGCACCTACATCGACCGCCCCGCGGCCGGCGCGTACGACGGCGTACCCCACTTCTACGGCGAGCAGGCGCTCGCCGGCTGGGCCCATGTGGCGCAGGAGGTGCACCGGGCAGGCGGCAAGATCGTCCCGCAGCTGTGGCACACCGGGGCCGTGCGCACCGGGGCCGAGCCGCCCGCCGACAACCCCTCCGGGCTCGGCCTGGACGGCGCGCCGGCCGGAAAGGCCATGACCCAAGCGGACATCGACGCCACGGTGGCCGCCTTCGCCGAGGCCGCGGCGACCGCCGAGCGACTCGGGTTCGACGGCGTCGAGCTGCACGGCGCGCACGGCTATCTGATCGACAACTTCCTGTGGAGCCGCACCAATCGGCGCACCGACCGCTACGGCGGCACCCCGGCCGCCCGGGCCCGGTTCGGCGCCGAGATCGTGCGGGCCGTCCGCGCGGCCGTCCGCCCCGGATTCCCGATCTTCTTCCGGCTGTCCCAGTGGAAACTCGGCGACTACGAGGCCCGCATCGCGGAGAGCCCGGACGAACTGGCGCAGCTGGTGACCCCGCTGGCAGACGCCGGGGTGGACGCGTTCCACGCCTCCACCCGCCGCTACTGGCTGCCCGAATTCGACGGCAGCGAGCTCAACTTGGCCGGTTGGGTGCGCAAGCTCACCGGCAGGGCCGCCGTGACGGTCGGCTCGGTGGGCCTGGACCGGCAGTACGGGGAGGGCGCATTCGCCCAGGGCCTCACCAAGGAGGCCGGCCTGGCCGGCATCGAGGAGCTGGTGGCGCGCCTGGGGCGCGACGAGTTCGACCTCGTCGCGGTGGGCCGGACGCTGCTGGCCAACCCGGACTGGGCGGCGAAGGCGCTGCGCGGTGAACTGGACCGGACCGTCGCCTACGACCCTGCCGTGCTCCAGACCCTGGTCTGACCCTCGCCTCGACGGGGCGGAGACGCATCCGGGCCGCGGAGACACCGAACGTCTCCGCGGCCCGGCCCGTTCACCCGCTGCTACGCGTCCGGTTCCTCCGTCCCGCCGTGCCGGCCCAGTTCATTCCGGATGATCGCGTGCCACTCGTCCCTCATGCGGCGCGCCGTGGCTTCGTTGAAGACATGGGTGTCGTACTTGAGGAACACCTTGTAGCCCGCGCCCTCCCGGTAGAACTCCGCGGACAGCACGTACTCTCCGGCGTACGGCAGGTCGTCGAACCGCCGCAGGTCCAACTCGCCCTGACCGGCCGGCGCGTCGTTGGTGAGCAGTTCGGCGCCGTCGAAGTTCTGGAACAGGAAGTTGGTCAGTACCAGCGGCTCGTCCTCCGCCCCCAGTGCCCGGGTGATCTCCGACAAGGGGTAGGCGCCGTGCTCGATGCCGGCGACCACCTTGCGCTGGAGCGGGCCGAGCAGTTCGGGGAGGCCGCCGGTGACCGCGCAGCGGATCGGCAGGCAGTTGGCGAACTGGCCGACCACGTCCTGGAACCGCTGCTCGTAGCGGGCGGCGGCGGTCATGCCCAGGATCAGGTCGTCCTGTCCGGTCAGCTCGTGCAGGAACCGCGCGTACGTCGCGAAGAGCACGGTCGCCACGCTGACCCGGTGTTCCCGTGCCGTGTCGGCGAGTGCGGTGGTCAGTGCCGGCGGCAGCGTGAACGTCACCGTGTCCACGCGGGGCAGCCGCTTCGGGTCGTACGGCCGGTCGTACGGCAGCGCGAGCGTCCTGCGCGGGGCCGCCAACTCACCGACCCAGTAGTCGCGGTGCCGCGCGGCCCGTGGGCCGGTCAGCAGCGCCTCCTCCCAGGCGACGAAGTCACCGTAGGTGGCCCGGCTCAGGTTCCCCCCGCCCAGGTAGGCGTCCTTGAGCGTGCGGACCAGGACCGCGGTCGACGTGCCGTCCAGCAGCATGTGGTGCGCGGTGATCATCAGCAGCCGGCGTCGTCCGGGGAGGGTCACCAGGTGCGCCCGGACCAGCGGGCCCGTCGCCAGGTCGAACGGGATGTTGACCAGCTCCCGCAGCCTGGCGAGTTGTGCGACGCGCGAGGCGGCCGCGATGTCGATCCGCTCGAACGACGGGACCCTGGTCGGGTCGATGTCCAGGTACGGCTCGCCGTCCCGCTCGCCGAGGACCGCGCTGAGCAGCGGGTGGAGCTCCGTCTGCGCGCGGATCGCCCGCTCCAGTGCCGCCTCGTCCAGGTCGCCGTGGATCTCGAAGAGGAGCGGGAGGTGGTAGGCGGTCGACTCCGGGCAGCGCCGCTGGTCCCGGTACATGGTCAGCTGGCCGCGCGAGAGGTTCCACCGTTCGCCGGCCGGGCCCGCGAAGTGGGCGCACAGGCCGTCGATGGACTCCACCTCGAAGAGCAGGGTGGAGGAGACGTCGTCGCCGAACTCCTCGCGCAGGGCGTTGGTCAGCTGGAGGACCAGGATCGAGTCCAGGCCGTAGTCGGTGAGCCGGGCCGAGGTGTCGATCCGGTCGGCCGGGATGCCCAGGACGGCGGCGGCCTTGTCGAGGATGACCGCGGACGGGTCGGACACCGCTGCGGGGGTGGCGACGGGTGCCGGCTCGGGGCTCACCACGGGGGCGGGCCGGGGCGCCGGGACCGGGGCCGCCTCAGGGGCGACGACCGCGGTCCCGGACACCGGGGCGGGCGCGGGCTCGGATCGCGGTGTCGGCACCGTGCGCTCCGCGCCGCCGGCACCGGGCCGCGCCCCCGCCTGCGGAGTGCTCCCCGTCCCTTGCCGGGCGCGCCCTTTGGCCGCGCCGACCACTCCTTGCCGCGCCACGCCGTCGCTCTCCGCCGCGATGACCTGCTGCCCCAGCGGCAGCGCCTGCGAGACCGGGAAGACGACGGTGCCGAATCCCTCTCCGGTCAGCACGTCCCGCCAGCTCTCGGGCGACAGCGCCGGCGAGCCGGGGATCCGCAGCGACCGGTCGTCGAACAGCCACCAGCCCTCCAGCAGCCCGAACGTCAGGTGGCTGAAGAGGTCGAACGCCGACAGCTCGTTGAGCAGCAGCCATCCGCCGGCCCGCAGGGCGGCCTTGGCGTTGCGCAGGGTGTTGCGGGTGTCCCGGGTCGCGTGCAGCACGTTGGCGGCGATCACCAGGTCGAAACCGCCCTCGGCGACGTCCTGCCCGGCCAGCGGCTGTTCGATGTTGAGCAGCCGGCAGTCCAGGTACGGCACGTCCGGCCCGTACGTGGCCCGTGCGTGGTTGAGGAACGCCTTGGACAGGTCCGTGTAGACGTAGCTCTCGATGCTGTCCTGGTACGGCTTGAGCGCGGCGAACATCCCGGCGCTGGTGCCACCGGTGCCGGCGCCGATCTCCAGGATCCGCAGCCGCGCCCCGGGGTCGTGGCGCAGCCGCTCCGAGACGATGTCCACGGCGGCGCGGGCCATGGCCCGGTTGAACAGGTCGGCGGCCCGGTTGTCCCGGTAGCAGCCCTCCACCAGCTCCATGGAGCCGCGCGGGAAGATGACGTCGGTGGGTCGGATCCGGCCGGTCAGGACGTCCGGCAGGGCCCTGAGCGTGGCGGAGACCAGCCGCAGCTCGGCCGTCCGGTGGGCGTCGGTCGACCACAGCTCGCACTGCCGGTCCCACCGCGCCAGCACCACCTCCACCGGCTCGGCCGGCACGCCGACCCGCTCGGCGTGCGCCAACCAGTCGGCGTACAACGGCAGGATCGCGCCGTGGTCGAGGGACGCCAGCTGCGCCGCCAGGACCTTGGCCAACCACGGGTCGCGCTCGGTCCGGCGCCACCGCACGACCCCGTCCATGCGGCCGTCCACGTCGTCGGAGGTGAGCAGCAGCTCGCCGCGGACCCGGGAGGCCGTCGGCTCGTGCACGGTGACCTGGGTGGCGCGGTCGAAGTTGGCCAGGGTGTTGTGCTGGTTGGTCTTGACGAACGCCAGCTGTCGCTGGTCCCCGCCGAGCAGCGTGTCCAGGGCGGCGAGCCCCTCGTGCGGCTCGATCGACACCAGTCCGACCCGGCTCAGCCGCTCCCGGTAGAACGCGGAGGTGACGCTCCCGCGGTCGCCCCACCAGCCCCAGTTCATGACCTTGACCGGGGTGTCCCAGTGCTGGCCGAGGGCGTGCGCATAGGCGTCGCTGAAGGTGCATCCGGCCGCGTAGTTGCCCTGGCCGGCGGCGGTCGTGAAGGACTGCATCGACGACAGCAGCACCGCGAAGTCCAGGGGCTCGCCGTCGAAGACCTCGGCCATCGCGGTCGTGACGTCGATCTTGGCCGCGAGTCCGGCGCGCAGCGTCGCCTCGTCCATCCTGGCGAAGGTGCTGTCCCGCAGGACGAGTGCGGCCTGCACCACCCCGTTGATCCGCGGGTGCCGCTGCCTGACCTCGGCGACGGCCCGGCGCAGCGCGGCCGGGTCCCCGGCGTCGGCGCTGAGGTAGCGGACGGTGCCGCGTCCGGTGACGGCGCGCAGCTTGTCCTCCACGGACGCGTCGTGCGCGCTGCGGCCGATCCAGGTGACGTGCGCACCGAAGTGCTGCACCACGTGCTGGGTCCAGGCCGTGCCCAGGCCGCCGGCGCCGCCGATCACGACGTAGACGCCGCCCTCGCGGTAGACCGGCTTCGCCGGTGCCGCACAGGGCGCCCAGCGGCGGGCCAGCCACTGGCCGGCGCGCCGGGCCCAGGCGTCGTCGGGTGACTGCGCGGGCAGCGCCGTGAGATCGGCCGGCCATTCGGGGGTGTCGAGGTCGACGCGTCGCACGGTCCACTGCCCGTACTCCCGCCCCAACGACCCGAACAGGCCGTGGAGTCCGGCGTGTGCCGGCTGGACGGCGTCGTGGGCGTGGGTGGCGAGGGCGCGGAGCGTGACCAGCGTGATCCCCAGCGGCCGGGCGTCGTATCCGGCGGCGAGCAGCGCCTTGATCATGCGGAACGCCGCGATGACGCCGTCGTTCTGGGCGGCGACGTGCCCGGGCGCGTCGGTGGGTTCGAGTTTGCTCTCGGGCGCGGCCCAGACCAGGTGGTCGACGGGGCCGAGGGCGCGCAGCGCGGCGGTCGCCTCCTCGACGGTCGCCGAGGGCGGCAACGGCCAGGTCAGGGCGGTGCCGAACGGTGCGGGCCCGCCGACGACCAGGACCCGGTCGGTGCCGGACGGCACCGGCGCGTCGGCCGCGGTGATCGGGTCCCACACGGGAGCGAACAGTGCGGGCTCGGCCTGGACCGTGCGGCGCGAGGTGTATCCGGTCAGCCGCACGCAGACCTCTCCGTCGGCGTCCACCAGGTCGATGTCGAGCTTGTCGAGCGGTCCGGAGCCGCCGCCCCGCACGATCGCCCACATCGCCGGCGTGCACGGGGCGAACACGTCCAGCTGGTCGAGAGCGAACGGCACGGCGGTGTCCCGCATCCCGGTGAGGTGGGCCGCCACCGCCGACTGGATCGCCGAGTCCAGCATCGCGGGCGTCAGCACCCCCGGCTCCGCCCCGTCGGGCAGCGCCAGTTCGGCCAGGACGGTCCCGGAGCCGACGTGCGCCTGCCGGATCGCCCGGAGCGTCGGGCCGTGGTCGATGCCCATCGACACCAGGGCGTCGTGGATCCGGTCGCCGGAGACGGTCTCCCGGCAGTCCGCGCGCAGTGCGGCCAGGTCGGCCCGGGCCGGGCGCGGGGCGTCGGACGGCGTGATGCTGCCTTCGCAGCACACGGTGTCGCCGGTGGCGATCTCGAAGCGGTGGCCGCCCTTGCCGGTCGCGCGCACCGTCACCCGGGCCTCCACCGGGGTGTCGGCCACCTCCAGCGGCTGCACCCACGTCACGTTGCGCATCCGCACCGGGACGGTGCCGACCGCCTTGCGGGCCAGTTCGAGGGAGGCGACCGCGGGCAGGATGTGGCGGCCCTGCACCACGTGGTCGCGCAGCAGGCCGTGTTCACGGGTCAGCGTCAGCCGGTCGTCGCCGGCCGCCGCGGGCCAGTACCGGTCGCGGGCGAACGGGTAGGTGGGCAGCGGGATGCGGCGCCCCTCGGCCGGGATCGGCTCGTCGGCGGGCAGGCGGGCCGGGACCGTGCCGTCGAGGACCTGGATCAGCTCCTCGCGGTCCCGGACCACACAGGCGAAGCGGTGCGCGAAGCGCTGCCGGCCGACGGCCAACGTGTACGCGAGGTCGCCGAGGTCGATCGCGGCGTCGGCCCGCAGGTGGGCCGCCAACCGGCCCTTCTGCTCGTCGAGTTGCTGCTCGGTGCGGGCCGAGAGGACCACGGTGTGGGCCCGGTGCGGGGTCGCGGGGCGCGCGACGGGCGGTGCCTCTTCGAGTACGAGGTGTGCGTTGGTCCCGCTGGCGCCGAAGGAACTCACCACACCGCAGCGCGGCGCGCCGGCCGGCGCCTCCCAGGCGTGGGTGCGGGTGCTCAGGTAGAACGGGCTGCCGGCGAGGGGGATCGCCTCGTTGGCGGTCTCGAAGTGCAGCGAGGCGGGGATCTGCCGGTGCTTGAGGGCCAGCAGCACCTTGATCACGCCTGCGACGCCGGCCGCGAACTGGGTGTGGCCGATGTTGGTCTTCAGGGAGCCGACCGCGCAGTACTCCGTCCTGTCGGTGTGGGCGCGGAAGGCGCGGTCGAGTGCCTGGAACTCGATGGGGTCGCCGAGCTTGGTGCCGGTGCCGTGCGCCTCGACGAGTCCGATCCGCGTCACGTCGATGTCGAACCGCTCGTACACCTCGCGGAGCAGGCTCTCCTGGGAGAGCGAACTCGGCGCGGTGATGCCGTTGGTGGCGCCGTCCTGGTTGACCCCGCTGGCCTTGATCACGCCGTGGATGTGGTCGCCGTCGGCCAGCGCGTCCGCGAGGCGCTTGAGCACCACGACCCCGACGCCCTCGCCGGGCACGAAGCCGTCGGCGCGGTGGTCGAAGGTGTGGCAGCGCCCGGTCGGCGAGAGCATGCCGGCGCGGCCCGCGAGCCCGTACAGCCGCGGCGTGGACTGGAGGAACACCCCGCCCGCCAGCGCCATCGAGGTCTCACCGGACCAGAGGTCCTTGCACGCCAGGTCGATCGCCACCAGCGAGCTGGAGCACGAGGTGTCGACGGCGATCGCCGGGCCCTTGAGGTCGAGGAAGTAGGACACCCGGCTCGGGATGACCGACGTCATGTTGCCCCACAGGGTCTGCGCCGGGGCGTCCGGGGCGAGCAGCCCCTGGTAGTCCCCCGCCCAGGCTCCGACGTACACGCCACAGCGCCGCCGGCCCATCTGCCCGGCGTATCCGGCGTCTTCCAACGCCTTCCAGGACTCTTCGAGCAGCAGCCGCTGCTGGGGGTCCATCACCGTGGCCTCGGTGCCGGAGATGTTGAAGAACATCGCGTCGAACTCGTCGATGCGGTCGAGGAATCCGCCCCGGGTGCAGTTGCTCACCCCGTCGAGGTCGAACCGGGTCGTCCCGGTGACCAGGTCGTCGCCGTCGGCCAGGTGCGTCCACAGTTCGCCCAGCGAGTCGGCGCCGGCGAACCGGCCGCTCATGCCGATCACCGCGATCGGTCCGCGCTCGCCGCCGACGTGCTCGTCCGCCCGGCGCTCGGTCCGCACCGGCGCGGGCTCGCCCGTCGTCTGCGCGGCGTCCGCCGGCTCCGACGCCGTGTCCGCCGTGCCCTCCGTGCCCTCCGTGTAGACGAGGGTGTCCCGGTACGTGGTGAGCAGGTGTGCGGTCAGCCGGTCGGCGGTGCTGAAGTCGAAGACCACGCTGGTCGGGAGGTCCAGCGACAGCGCCTCGTTGAGCTGGTGCACCACGCGGATCGCCAGGATCGAGTCCAGGCCGTAGTCGGCGAACGCCAGGCCGCCCTCGATCTCGGCGACCTCCAGCGCCAACGCGCGGGCGACCTTCTCGCGCACCACGGCGGGCACGATCTCGTCCGGGCTCCGGCGCCCGGCGACGGGGGGCGCGGCTGCGGGCTCCGCGGCAGCGGGTGCCCCGGCGGCCGGCTCCACGACGACGGGCTCGGCGACGGGTCGGGCGGCGCGTTCGACGATGGGCTCGGCGGCCGGGGGCGCGACCTGTGCGGGCGCCGTCCGGGTCAGGTCACCGATCCAGAACCGGTCCTTGGCGAACGGATAGGTCGGCAGCGACACCACCCGGCGCGGCGCGCCCTGGTGCAGGCGCTCCCAGTCCACCGCGACGCCCGAGGCCCACAGCGCCGCCAGCTTGGACAGCTTGCCGGCGGCGATCCACCGCTGCACCAGCAGCTCCTGGAGGTCGCCGTCGCCGGTGATCTCGGCGAGCAGACCGCCGGAAGCCTCGACGGTGCCCCGGTGTCCCCGGCCGGCACGCAGGCTGGTCCTCAGTTCCTCGGTGGACGACACCGCGACCGCGTACCGCTCGGCCATCGCCTCCCGTCCGACCTGGAGCGTGAAGGCCAGGTCGGCGAGGTCGGTGTCCGGGTTGCGGTCGAGGAACCCGGCCAGCCGGTCGAGGGACGCGGTGAGCTGCTCGGGGGTCCTCGCCGAGAGGGCGACGACCTGTTCGGCGGTGTGCGTCGGGCCGTTGGTCGGCTGCACGGGATACTCCTCGACGATCAGGTGCGCGTTCGAGCCGCCGGCTCCGAACGAGGACACCGCAGCGATCCGCGGGCCCTCGGAGTGCCACGGGCTCAGCTCGCGCTGGACACGGAACGGGGTCCGCTCGAAGGTGATGTTCGGATTGAGTCGTTCGGCGTGCAGGGTCGGCACGAGCTGCCGGTGCCGCATCTGGAGCAGGACCTTGGTCAGGCCGGCCACCCCGGCCGCGGCCTCCAGGTGGCCGATGCCCGACTTCACCGAGCCGATCGCGCAGTACTGCCGGTCGGCGGTGTCCTGCTCAAACGCCGTGGTCAGGCCCGTGATCTCGATCGGGTCGCCCAGTTCGGTGCCGGTGCCGTGCGCCTCGACGTAACTGACCTCCCGTGCATGGACCCCGGCCCGGTCCAGTGCCTGTCGGACCAGATCCGCCTGGGCGACCGGGCTCGGCACGGTGTAGCCGGTGGTGCGGCCGCCGTGGTTGACGCTGGAGCCGCGGATCACCGCGAGCACCCGGTCCCCGTCGGCCTCCGCCCGGGCCAGCGGCTTGAGGAGCACGCATCCGACGCCCTCACCGGGCACGAACCCGTGGCCGCCGGCGCCGAAGCTGCGGCAGTGCTGGTCGGGCGAGAGCATGCCAGAGCGGCACAGCTCGACGTAGTCCAGCGGATGGGTGTAGAGGTTCACGCCGCCGGCGATCGCCACCTCGCAGGCGCCGCGCCGGAGTTGCTCGCACGCCTCGTGGAGCGCGGTCAGCGACGCCGAGCACATGGTGTCGATGGTCAGGCTCGGTCCGCGCAGGTCGAGCAGGTAGGAGGCGCGGGCGCTCAGCGAGGCGAACGACAGGCCGGGCACCACGAGTTCGCCCGAGGGCAGTCGGCCCACGTCGTGCCGGGCGTGGCCGACCTTGGTGACGCCCGCGAACACCCCGACGCCGTGGCCGTGGCGGTCGGCCAGGCGTTTCCTGGTGTAGCCCGCGTCCTCCAGGACTTCCCACGCGGCCTGGACGAAGAGCCGCTCCTGCGGGTCCATGGCGTAGGCGTCGCGCGGGGCGATGCCGAAGAACCTGGGGTCGAACGCGGCGAAGTCGTCCAGGAAGCCGCCCCACTTGCTGTAGCTGCGGCCGGTGGCGACCGCCGTGTTGCGGTCCGGTTCGAAGAAGCCGTCCAGCGGCCAGCGGTCCACCTCCCGGACGCAGTCGCGGCCGGCCCGGAGGTTGTCCCAGAACTGGTCCGGGTCGGCGGCGCCGGGGTAGCGCCCGCTCAGCCCGATGATCGCGATCGGCTCGTCGGTGCCGGCGGCCGGCGGTTCGGCGCGGCGGGTCTTCGTGTCGGCACGGCCGGTCGGCGTGTCGGCGGTGGCAGTGGGTGCGGTCGGCGTGTCGGTGGTGCCGGCCGGCTGCTGCTGCGCCGGTTCCGGCCGATGGCCGGTGAGTTGGCCGGCGACCGCCCGAAGGGTCGGCTGCTCGTAGAAGATCGTCGAGGAGACGTCGGGATGGGTCCGGATCAGCTCCCGGTTGAGCTGGAGGACCATCATCGAGTCCAGGCCGACCTCGACGAGCGGGCGGTCGGGGTCGACCGAACCCGGCGCGAGGCCGGTGACCTCGGCGAACACGGTGAGGAGATGGTCCAGGACGTCCGGGTCCGCGGTGGGCACGGGACGGGTCGCGAGCGGTCGGGCCGTCGCGACCGGCCGGGGTGTCGCGGCCGGCGCACTCGGCTGTGCCCGCCGCGGGTCGCCGTGGTGCACCCACACCTGGTCCGCCCCCGTGTGCCAGGCGTCGAGCAGGGCCGTGAGCCCCTCCTGGGTGGGCATCGGGGCCAACCCCCGGTCCTCCCACAGATATGCCCGAGCGCGGTCGTCCACCCGCATGCCGCCGTCCTCCCACAGCGGCCACGCCAGCGACAGCGTGCGCCCGCGGCGCCGTCCCTCCGCGACCCGCGTGTTGCGCACGGCGGCGAACTCGTCGAGGAAGGCGTTGGCGGTCGCGTAGTCGGACTGGCCGGGGTTGCCGGTGAGCGCGGCGCCCGAGGAGAACGTCAGCAGGAACTCCAGCGGGCAGTGCTCGGTGGCCCGGTCGAGGTGCACGAGACCGTCCACCTTGGTCGCGAGCACCTCGTCCCACTGCTCGACGGTCTTGTCCGCGAGCAGCGCGTCCCGGACCACGCCGGCGGCATGCACGATCCCGGTGAGCTCGCCCGCCTCGGCGACGAGGTGCCGCACCTCCTCCCAGCGGGAGACATCGGCGCGCACATACCGCGCGTCCGCGCCGGCCTGCCGCAACTCGGCGAGCAGGCGGTCCACTTGGCCGTCGCCGGGCGAACGGCCGGCCAGCACCAGGGTCGGTCGCCGCACGTCCGCGGCGATCCGGCGGGCCAGGCGGGCGCCGATGCCGCCGGCGCCGCCCGTGATCAGGTACCCGCCGCCGTCGCGCCACGGCGTACCGGCCGCCGTGCCCGCACGCGCGGCCGGCGCCCAGGTGCGGGTGTGCCGGACACCGTTGCGGTAGACCACGAGATCGTCGGTGGCCTCGGCGTTCTCCGCCACGACGGCGGCCAGGTCGGTGCCGCCGGCGTCGTCGACGCCGATGACCTGGCCGGCGATCCGGGGGTTCTCCTTGGCGACGGTCCGCAGCAGTCCGGCCAGGGCGATGTCGTCGGTGACGACCTGCACCAAGGTGGTGCCGGCCTGTGCGTCGAGGCCGCGGACGGTCTCCAGCAGCTGCCACGACAGGTCGCGGAACCGACTCTCCGGGCGCCGCTTGACGGTGTCCAGGCGGAGCGCGCCGGGCACGGACCCGTCGATCCCGCACAGCACCACCACGCGCCGGTCGTACCGGCCGGTCGCGGCCGCGGGCGTCGGCGTCCATCGCGGCGTCAGCAGGACCGTGCCGATCTCCTGCGTGTCGCCGCCGCGTTGCTCGGTGCGGGGACCTCGCCCGGCCCCGGAGGGCTGCTCGGCGCCGGGCAGGTGCCTGGTGCCGGGGATCCAGAACCGGTCCCGGGCGAAGGGGTATCCGGGCAGCCGCACGCGCCGGGGCGGGGTACCGCCGAACGCCGCGCGCCAGTCGACGGTGGCGCCGTCGACCCACTCCCCGATCAGGCCCTCGCCGACCGCCCCACGGTCGCCGGTGGTGACGAACGCCCGCAGCCGGTCGAGGAGTTCGGCACGTGACGAGACGATCCAGCCGACGCGTTCGGCCATCTCCTCGCGGCCGATCTGCAGGCTCCACGCGACGGACGGCAGCGGGACGTCGTCCGCCCTCTCCAGGTAGGACAGCAGGTCCCGGGCGCGGGCGGTCAGCTGCTCCCGGGTACGGGCCGACAGCGGCACCGCCACCGTGGTGGCGACCTCCCCGTCCTGGTCGCGGGGAACGTACTCCTCGACGACGACATGGGCGTTGACGCCGCCGAACCCGAAGCTGCTCACCCCGGCGCGCCGCGGCGCGGGGCTGCCGTCACGGTTGCGGGGACGCGCCCAGGGCTCGTTCTCCCGCACGATGTGGAACGGGCCGTCGGCCAGTTCGATGTACGGGTTGACCTGCTGGACGTGCTGGGTCGCGGGCAGCACACCGTGCTTCAGCGCGAGCAGCACCTTCAGCAGTCCGGCGATGCCGGCGGCCGACTCCAGGTGGCCGATGTTGGTCTTGACCGAACCGAGGCCGCAGGCGCCGTCGTCACGGCGTCCCAGCCGGCGGAACGCCGTGCGCAGCGCGCGGACCTCCACCGGATCGCCGAGGGCGGTGCCGGTGCCGTGCGTCTCCAGGTAGCCGACGGTGTCCGGGTCGAGGTCGCCGAGGGCGGTCGTCACCAGCTCGGCCTGGGCGTCGGCGTTCGGCGCGGTCAGCGAGTTCGCCCGCCCGCCGTGGTTGCACGCGCTGCCCCGGAGCACACCGAGGATCGCGTCGCCGTCGCGCTCCGCCGCGGCCAACGGCTTGAGCACGACCGCCCCGACGCCCTCGCCGCGCACATAGCCGTTGGCGTCGGCGTCGAAGGTCTTGCACAGGCCGTCCGGGCTGAGCATGCCCGCGCGGTGCGCGCTGACGAACGCGTCCGTGCTGAGCAGCACGTTCACCCCGCCCGCGACGGCCATGTCACAGGCGCCGGAACGGATCGCCTCCATCGCCCGGTGCACCGCCACCAGGGAGCTGGAGCAGGCCGTGTCGATCGGTTCGCTCGGGCCGCGCACATCGAGCAGATAGGAGATGCGGTTGGCCAGGATCGAGTGCGTCGTCCCGGTCGCGGTGAAGGCGTCCGGTGCCACACCGAGCGAGGTGAGCAGGGTCGCGTAGTCGTTGCCGGTGACGCCGAGGAACACGCCGGTGGTGGTCGGCAGGTCCGCCGGCCGGTACGCGCTGTCCTCCAGCGCCTGCCACACCGTCTCCAGCGCGAGGCGGTGCTGCGGGTCCATCAGATCGGCCTCGCGCGGCAGGATGCGGAAGAAACCGGCGTCGAAGGCGTCGATGTCGTCCAGGGCTCCGACCCGCTGGGGGAAGTCCTGGGCGGCAATCGTCCCGCGTTGGTTCTCGTCGTACCGGTGCAGCGGGAAGGCGGTGACGGAGTCCTTGCCGGCCACCAGGTTCGCCCAGTACTCGTCCAGGTCGCGGGCGCCCGGGAAGCGCCCCGCCGCACCGATGACGGCGATCGGCAGCCGCGGATCGGCCGCGCCGCCGGCCGGCTCCGGCCGGGCCTCGGCGCGGACCGGCTCGGGCCGCTCCTCGACCCGGGCCGGCCGCGGCGGTCGGGCCTCGACCGTGACGCCGTGCTCGTCGGCGAGGTGGGCGCCCAGTCCCTCCAGCGTGTTGACGTCGAAGAAGACCGCCGGGCTGATCGTGACGCCGAACCGCTCGTGGATCTCCTTGGCGAAGGCCACCAGCGAGATGGAGGCGAAGCCGAACGCGTCCAGGCCGGTGCGCGGGTCGAGTTCCTCCGGCGCGAACTTGAGGATGTCGGCGGCGATGGACCGCAGCACGTCCACCACGGCCGGCACGGGCGATGCCACCGGCTCGATGCTCACCGGCTGCGGTTCGACGGGGGCCGGGGCGGCCTGCGGTACCGGGCGGTCGGCCGGCGTCGTCCCTCCGACACCGCGCCGCACACCGGCCAACTCCCCGACGACCTCGCCCGTTTCGCCGGCCAGGACGATCCGGTCGGCTTCGAAGAGCACGTGTGCGACCGGCACGCCGGCCCGCACGTGGATCTCCGCGACGTGGTTGAGCGCGGTCCGAGCCCAGTCCGGTGCGCCGGCGCGCCGGGCCTCCCACTGCACGCCCTGGGCGAGGGCGGCCAGGACGTGCGGCTCCACGGTGACGTTGCGCCGCGCGTGGTCCTGTTGGAACGCGGGCCGGCCGACCCGCAGCACGGTCCGTTCGTCCGGCGTGCAGAACACGCCCTCGACCGCGCACGACGCCGGCTTGTAGTCCAGCCCGCCGTCGGCCAGCTCGGCCAGGAACTGCTCCCGCGTGCGCACCTGCCGCAGGCCGGCCAGGTCGATCCGACCGGACGGCGGCGTGGCGGCCCGCACGGTGAACTCCACGGCCGCCGACCCGTCGTCGGTCCGCACGATGCCGTGGCCGTCGGCGAACTCCGTGACCAGCCGCCGGGTCGCGGACCAGTCGACGGGCCGCAGCACGCGCAGGTCGTGGACCGACGCCTGTGCGGCGAATCCGCTGACCTTCGCGGTGGCCAGCGCGAGGTCCACGGCGAAGGTGGGCACGACGGCCGGCGCCTTGTCCCGGCGGTAGCCGTAGTCGAGCAGGTCGTCGAGGTGGACGTCCGTCGCGTAGCGCAGGCCGCGGACGTCGGACGCGTTGCGCCCCAGGAACGGGTGCAGCCGCTCCCGCAACGCCAGCGGGGCCAGCACGGACGGCGCGCCGTCGGTCTGCTCGACCCAGCACCGCACCTTCTCGAACGGGTACGCCGGCAGCGACACCCGGCGCGCCGTCGGCAGTTGCTCCCAGTCGACGCTCCTGCCGGCGACCCAGGTCCTCGCGAGGTCGTGCGCGGGCAGCTCCCGTCGCCCGGCGAGGTAGCCGTCGATGGCCGCCAGCGCGGACCGCTTGTCCGCCGCGACGAACGCCCAGCGGTGGGCCAGCTCGTTCTTGCCCACGCGCAGGGTGAACGCGATGTCGGGGAGATCTGCCTCCGGCGCCCCGGCGAGGTAGTCGCGGAAGGAGACCAGGTAGCGCCCGAGCGCGGCCTCGTTCATCGCGGAGAACACGAAGAGCTGCTCGCCGAACGGCTCCCGGCGCGCCGGGCGTTCGGGGTACTCCTCCAGAATGATGTGCGAGTTCATGCCGCCGGCGCCGATCGAGGTGATGCCGGCCCGGCGGGGGTGGGCGACCTCCCGGCCGTCCACCACGGTGACCGGGGGCTGCCAGTCGGCGAGCGTCTGCTGCACCCGGAACGGCGTGTCGGTGAAGTCGATGTCCGGGTTCAGTTCCGTGCTGTGCAGGGACGGCACCAGCTTGCCGTGCCGGAACTGGAGCAGCACCTTGGCCAGCCCGATCATGCCGGCCGCCGCCAGCAGGTGCCCCATGTTGGCCTTGACCGATCCGAGCGCACAGAACTGCCGGTCCGGGGTGTGCTTGCGGTACGCCGTGGTCAGCGCGCGGACCTCGATCGGGTCGCCCAGCGCGGTGCCCGAGCCGTGACCCTCGACGTAGCTGATCGTCCTGGGGTCGACGGCGGCGTCCGCCACCGCCTTCTCGATCGCGTGCGCCTGCATGCCCGGGTTCGGCACGGTGAAGCCGTTGCGGGTGCCGGCGTTGGACAGGGCGGTGCCCTTGATGACGGCGTACACCTGGTCGCCGTCGCGCTCGGCGTCGACCAGCGGCTTGAGCACGACCGCGCCGACGCCCTCGCCGAGGATGGTGCCGTCCACGCCCCGGCCGAAGCTGCGGATGACGTCGGAGGTGCCGGTGGTGAAGTGCTCCTGCGACGAGGCGATCAGGTTGTACGGGTGCAGCATGAGGTTGATGCCGCCGGCGACCACCATCCGGCACTCGCCGGCCCGCAGCATCTGGACGGCCTGGTGCACGCACGTGGACGAGGCCGAGCACATGGTGTCCACGAAGAGCGACGGCCCGGTCAGGCCGTAGAAGTAGGACAGCATGTTGGGGATCGTCCCGGTGTAGCTGCCGCTCTGCGGCGCGCCGCGGGTCAGGCCGTTCTGGAAGCCGTAGAGGTTGTAGTGGTTGCTCATGGTGCCCACGAGCACGCCGACGTCGCCCTGGTAGCGGCGGTGGATGGTCTCCCGTGAGTAGCCGGCGTCCTCCAGCGCCTGCACGCCGGCCTGGAGGAACAGCCGCACCTCCGGGGACATCTGCTCGGCCTCGCGCTTGGAGATGCGGAAGTAGCGGGGGTCGAAGGCGTCGATGTCGCGGAGGAAGGTGCCGGTCCTGATCACGCTCTTGCCGAGTACGGCGCGGTCGCTGTCGTGGACGGCCGCGTGGTCCCAGCGGTCGGCGGGGATCTCCTCGAAGGTGTGCCGGCCGTTCTCCAGCAGCTCCCACAGCTCGTCCATCGTGTCGGCGCCGGGGTAGCGCCCGGACACGCCGATGATCGCGATGTCGTGCCGGTCATCGCGGGCGTCGGGTGCGCAAGCGCCTGCGGTGCCGGGCTCGGCGGCGGGTTCGCGGACCCGTGCGGTGGCTGGCCCGGCCGCGTCGTCGAACCGCGTCGCCGGGGCGTTCGGCCGCTCGGCCGGGGCGTCCCGCCGTGCTTCCGGCGTCCGTGCCCGCTCCGCCTTCCCCAGCACGGCTTCCAGTTGTTCGCGCCGCGACTCCACGAAGTGGGCGGCCACGTCCGCAATGTTGAGGTACTCGAAGAAGATCGTCTTGGACAGCGGCCCGAACAGCTTCTCCAGTTGGGCGGTCACCCCCAGGATGCTCAGCGAGTCGATGCCGTACTCGATCAGGTTGGTGGTCGACTCCAGGTCTTCCGGGGCGTGCCGGAGGACCTCGGCGACGACGCCCTTGAGCAGGTCCTCGGCCCGCGCCTGGAGGTCGCCCGCGCCGGCCCGGTCGCCCTCCACCACGCCGCCGGACGACGCCACCGGCGCCGGCGTCGCGCGCCGGGCCGCGCCGAGGGTGGCCTCGGCACCGTAGGCGACGACGAGGTGTGCGGGGGCGTCGGCGAGCAGGGACCGGCCGAAGGCGCGCAGCCCGTCCTCGGTGGGCAGGGGCTGCCACCCGCGCTCGCGGCGCATCGACTCCAGGGTGACCTCGTCCATGGTCATGCCGCCGTCGGCCCACAGCGGCCAGCTGACGGCGACGGTCCTCCCGCTGCGCTCCCCCGCCTCGACCAGCGACTGCCGGTGCTCGGCGAAGGCGTCCAGGAAGGCGTTGGCCGCCGCGTAGTCGGACTGCCCCGGGTTGCCGTAGACGCTGGCGACCGAGGAGAACAGCGCGAAGAAGTCCAGGTCGAGATGGCGGGTGGCGGCGTCGAGGTTGAGCGTGCCGCGGACCTTGGGCGCGGTCACCAGGGGGACGTCGGCGAGGTCCTTGCGCAGCAGGTACTGGTCGCGCAGCACACCGGCGGCGTGCACGACGCCGTCGAGCGAACCGTGCTCCCGCACGACCGTCTCGACCGCGGCCCGCACGGCCTGGGCATCGGCCACATCGACCGGCAGGTAGTGCGCGTCGACGCCCTCGGCCCGCAGCGCCGCGACGGAGCCGGCCGTGGAGCGACCGCTGAGCACGACCGTCGCCTCCGCGCGGCCGAAGTAGCGGGCGAGGTGCGGGCCGATGCCGCCGAGGCCACCGGTGACCCAGTACACCCCGCCGGCCCGCAGCTCGGGCACCCGGGGACCGGCGCCGAGCTGTGTCTCGACGGGCTCCCGCACCTGCCGGGTGCCGTCGGCGGAGTAGCGGACCTCGGTGTCGGCGGAGTCGTCGGCGCCTTCCTCGCGGACGATCCGCGCGACCTGCTCCGGGGAGGCCGCAGCCAGGCCCGCGACCCGGACGATGCGGCCCGAGACGAGCGGGTTCTCCAGGGCGACGGTGCGGAACAGGCCGGTCAGCGGGGCGTGGAAGTGCGCCGGCACCCGGGCGTCGACCAGTGCCAGGAACCGGTGCTCGTCCTTGGGGCCGGCCGCGAGCAGCTGCTGGACCTCGGCGAACACCTGCTCCGTCATGGCCTCGACGCCGTCGGCCGGATGCGCCGGAGCGATCTCCGGCAGGGTCACGGAGTGCGTGGTGCGGGAGCCGTCGTTCGGGTTCGTCGCCCGGTCGATCCACCGCGTGGTCGCGGTGACGACGCGCGGGCCGGCGTCGGTGGTTCGCTGGGCGAGGCCGCGCAGGCTGGCGCTGATCACGCCGTCGCGATCGCACAGGTCGATGTCGAACTTGGCGAGTGCCCCGGAGTCGCCGCTGCGTCGGACCCAGGCCCAGGTCTCGGACGGGCAGGGCCGGTGGACCTGGAGTTCGTCGAGGGCGAAGGCCAGGGTCGGGCCGGTGCTCTCGCCCATCAGGAGCACGGAGGTCTGGAAGGCGGCGTCCAGGAGGCTCGGCGGCAGCACGCATCCGTCGGCCGCGGTGGTCTGGATGCGGGCGAGCGCCTCGTCCTGCCCCACCCGGATGTCGCGCAGCGCGCGCATGTCCGGCCCGTATTCCAGTCCCTGGGCGTCGAGTTGGGCGTATATCTCGTCGGGGTCGCGTGGGGTCGCGCAGGACGCGCGCAGGGCGTCCAGGTCCAGGGGCGACGGCTCCGGCACGGTGACGAGCTCGGCGGAGCCCACGCTGTGGGTCGTCTCGCCCTGGCGGAACTCGAACGCGATCGTGTCGCCGCGCGGGGTCAGTCCGATGTGCACGTCGACCGGCTCGTCCACGACGAGCGGCCGCATCCACGCCACGTCGCGCAGCCGGACCGCCCCGTCCCCGGTCGCCGCGGACTCCACCGCGGCCCGCGCCATTTCCAGGTACGCGACCGCGGGCAACACGCGCGCTCCGCGCACCTGGTGGGAGGCCAGGAAGGGCTCGGCCCCGGTGAAGGTGCTGGTGTAACGCTGTTGCGCCAGGTCGGAGGTGTTGCGGTGGACGAGCGGGTGCAGCGCTGCGGGGTCCGGCGTCTCGGCCGCCGGGGTGCGGTACCAGTGCCGGTCGCGGGCGAAGGGGTAGGTGGGCAGCCGGACGCGATGCGCCTCGGGGTCGTGGGGCCAGTCTGCGGTTCCCCCGCGCACCCACTCCTCGGCCGCGGCGACCGTGTCCGGGCCGGCCCCGGCGGGGTTGCTCACCTCGCCGTCGGTCACCGACGCCAGCGCGTCGATGAGCTGCTCCCGGTCCGCGACGACGAGCACGGCCCGGGCCGCCATCGGCTCCCGGCCGACCTGGAGGGTGTGCGCGATGTCGGCCAGCGACTGGCGCGGCCGCAGCGCGCTCTCCGGGGCCCGCAGGTGGTCCCGGAGCTGGTCGGCCAGCGCGCGCAGCCGCTCCGGCTTCTTCGCCGAGAGCGGGATGACGTACGGTCCCGGCGCCTCGGCCGCCGACTCCGCACGGGCCGGCTCGTCACCAAGCGGTTCGTCGCGGGCCGGTTCCTCGCGGGGCGGTTCCTCCAGCAGTACATGGGCGTTGGTGCCGCCGAAGCCGAACGAGCTGACGCCCGCTCGGCGCGGTGTCCCCTCGACGGCCGGCCACGGCCGGGGGTCGCCGACGATGTAGAACGGGCTGCCGTCCAGGTCGATCAGCTGGTTCTGGGTGCGGAAGTTGACCGTCGCCGGCAGGGTCCCGGCGGCCATCGCGCCGATCACCTTCACCACGCCCGCCACGCCGGCGGCCGATTCCAGGTGACCGATGTTGGTCTTCACCGAGCCGATGCCGGTGCTGCCCGGCCGGGGTTCGGTCCCGTTGGCCTCGTGCAGGTTCCGGAAGGCGCGGGTGAGGCCGAGGATCTCGATCGGGTCGCCGACCGGTGTGCCCGGCCCGTGGGCCTCGATGTAGCTGACGGTCTCGGGCGCGATCCCGGCGCGGGTGTAGACGTCCTCGATCAGGGTGGCCTGCGCGGTCGGGTTGGTCACCGTCAGCGAGTTGGTCCTGCCGCCGTGGTTGGTGCCGACGCTCTTGATCACCGCGTGCACGGGGTCGCCGTCCGCCACGGCCCGGGCCAGCGGCTTGAGCAGCAGGACGGCGCCGCCCTCGCCCCGGACGAATCCGTCGGCGCCCTCGTCGAAGGCGTGCGAGGTGCCGGTGGGCGAGAGCATGCTGGCCTTGCTGAACGCCACGAACAGCTTCGGCGACCAGCACAGGTTGACGCCACCGGCCAGCGCCAGGTCGCAGTCGCCGTTGTGCAGTGCGGAAACCGCCTCGTAGAGCGAGACCAGGGAGCTGGAGCAGGCGGTGTCGTTGGCGATGCTGGGGCCGTGGAAGTCGAAGAAGTACGACAGGCGGTTGGCCACGATCGAGTACGCGGTGCCGGTCGGGAAGTAGACGTCGGTCGGCACGTCGTCGCGCTCGATCAGCTCGGCGTAGTCGCCGTGGCACACGCCCATGAACACGCCGGTGCGGCTGCCGGCGAGCGTGCCCGCCCGGTAGCCGGCGTCCTCGATGGCCTGCCAGGCCAGCTCCAGCGCGAACCGCTGCTGCGGATCCATCGTCTCCGCCTCGCGCGGCGAGATGTTGAAGAAGGCCGCGTCGAAGCGGTCGGCGTCCTCGATGAAGCCGGCCCAGACGCTGTTGGTCTTCTCCTCGCCGCTGCGCGGATCGCCGAAGTAGCGTTCCTTGGACCACCGTTCGGCGGGCACCTCGGTGATCAGCGAGCGGCCCGCCTCAAGGTGGCCGAACAGCTCGACGAGTGTGTCGGAGCCGGGGAACCGCAGTGCGAGCCCGATGATCGCGATGTCGTCGGCAGCCATCAGCGCTCCCCCACCTTCTGCACGGCACGGCGGTTGTCGACGGTCACCCGCAGGTCCAGGTCGGCGGGCGCCGACGCGCCGGGCCGCCCGCTCCCGTCGCCGAGCACGAACTGTTGGTTGAGCACCGCCGTGGTCAGCAGATACACGAAGGTCTGGTCCTCCTTGGTGCTGATCTCCTCGACCGGCGAGGACATGATCTTGTCGATCAGGCGGCGGGCGAACTTGTGGTCCAGGCAGTCGATCTTGGCCAACTCGCCGTCGGACAACAGGAGTTCCAGGTATTCCGGACGGCTGTCCTTGAACGCGGCGCTGCCCGGTGCGCGGTAGGGCTGCTTGGGACGGCTGGTGGTCCACTCCGGGAGCTCGGCGCGGAACGCCTTCTTCAGGATGGCCTTCTCGATCTGGCCGTCGTCGTAGCGGAGGTTGACCGACGCGGCGGCGCGCACCACGGCCGGGTCCAGGAACGGGCAGCGGTTCTCGACGCTGTGCGCCAGCGCGGCGCGCTCCCCCTGCGTGGACAGCAGGAACCCGGCCAGCAGCGTCTTGTACTCCAGCCACTGGGCCTTGTGCACGGCGGACATGCCCGGGTAGCCGGGCGCCGCGGCGACCAGGTCGAGCAGATCGGCGAAGGGGTCGCGGCGGTCGGCGAGCAGACGCGCCGCGAAGCGGCCGTTCTGGTAGCGCATCTCGTGGGAGAACAGGCCCGGCAGCCGTTCCACGGAGAACTGCTGGTACAGGCCGAGCAGGTGGGCCTGGTGGGCGGGACCGAAGTGCGCCAGTTCCGGGTGCAGGTTGGCCAGCCTGGTGCGGCGCTGGTCGTCGGACAGCTCGTTCCACTGCTCGCGCAGCAGGGTCTCGCGGAACAGCGAGTAGCCCAGGAACGCCTCGTCGGCGCCCTCGCCGCTGAGGACGGTCTTGATGCCGGCGTCGCGGACGTGCCGGGACAGCAGGAACATCGGCACGAACGAGGTGCGGAAGGTGGGGACCTCGGCGTGGTACACCGCGGCCGGGAAGTTGTCGGTGATGTCCGAGCTGGTGATCGGGACCGTGCAGTGCACGGTGCCCAGGTGCTCGGCGACCAGGGACTGGCTGTCGGACTCGTCGAACGTCTTGTCCTGGAACGCCACGGAGAACGTGCGCACCTGGTGCGGCGAGAGCTGGGTGGCCAGCCTCGTCACGATCGAGGAGTCCAGGCCGCCGCTGAGGTAGACACCCACCTCGACGTCGGTGCGCAGGCGCATCTCCACGCTGGTGCGCAGGGTGTCCCGGACGAAGTCGATCGCCTCGGCCTCGGTGCCGTCGAAGCCCGGGACGTCGAAGTCGAGGTCCTCGTAGGGACGCAGGGAGCGGCGTCCCCCGCTGAGGGTCAGCACCGAGGCCGTCGGCAGCTGGCGGATGCCGTGGAACGGCGTGCGGTCGGGCAGCGGCGTCCACACCCCGAAGGTGGTGGCCAGTTCGCTCGGGTCGAGTGCGAAACGGAATCCGGGAAA
This sequence comes from Streptomyces yunnanensis, assembly GCF_029011865.1. Classification (NCBI taxonomy): domain Bacteria; kingdom Bacillati; phylum Actinomycetota; class Actinomycetes; order Kitasatosporales; family Streptomycetaceae; genus Streptomyces; species Streptomyces yunnanensis. Next base: position 8,676,335 of record NZ_CP095749.1, on the reverse strand, counting down.
GGCGCGGAACGCCTTCATCTCGGACGCGAAGAGGAAGTCATCGCCGTGGTCGGCGTAGAACAGCGGACGTTTGCCGTACCGGTCGCGGGCCAGTACGAGGTCGCCGGTCAGCGCGTCCCTGATGGCCACCGCGAAGGCGCCGTTGAAGCGGGTGAAGCAGTCCGATCCCCACTGGATCCATGCCTGGAGCACCACTTCGGTGTCGGAGTGGTCGGTGCGGAACGGCCGCCCGAGCCGGGCGAGTTCCGCGCGGAGCTCGATGTGGTTGTAGATCTCGCCGTTGAAGCAGATCCAGTAGCGCCCCGAGGGGTCGCTCATGGGTTGCGAGCCGTCGGCTGGATCCACGATGGCCAGCCGCACCGCACCCATGGCGATGCCGTCATCCAAGTAGTAGCCGGCCTCGTCCGGCCCGCGGTGACGAATGTTCGACAGCATCGAGGTGATGACCCCGGCGGTGGCATCGGGATGCACCGAGGTCGAGAGGAATCCAGCCAACCCGCACATGATCCGTCCTTCTAGCTCGCGGAGATCTTCTTCTGGACGAATCCGTCGATCGCGTTCAGCGAGACGAAGACGTTGGTGAGGATGTCCTCCGAGGTGATCTTCACGGAGAACTCGGACTCCAGGAACTTCATCATCCGGACGTAGCCGAAGGAGTCGATGACACCTGCCTTGAACAGGTCGGTGTCCGGGGTGATCGAGTCGTCGAACTCGAAGAGGAAACGGTCCTCCAGGTACTTCCGGATGCTGTCCGTCGTCGTCATCAGTCACGCTCCAGCCTTGATCTTGTACACCATGTGGGAGAGGGCCAGGCCCCCTATTTCGTCGAACTCCAGCCCGTCGTCGCCGTCGAGCAGGGTGCGGACGCTGTCGGTCCACCGCACCGGGGTCACCAGCTGCTCCGCGAGCATGCGGGCCGTCTGTCCCGGCTCGTACGGCCGGGCGGTGACGTTGGAGATGACCGGGGTGGCGGGTTCGGCGAAGCTGAACTGCGTCAGGAATTCGGCGAATCGCACCCGGGCCGGCTCCATGTACCGGGAGTGGAACGGCGCACTGACCTTCAGTGGCACGAAGCGGATCTCCCGGCGTGCCAGGCAGTCGTGCGCCGCGGTCAGTACGGGGGGTGTGGCCGCGATGACGACCTGCGAGCCGGTGTTGAAACCGGCGATGTCGACACCGTCGACACCGTCGTCCGCGAGGATCTGCAGCAGCTTCTCCGCCGGTGTGTCCATCACCGCGGTCATGCCGCCGTCGGAGGCCGCCGCCATCAGCTCGCCGCGCTTGGCGACCAGCCGCAGCCCCGTTTCGAAGTCGAAGACACCGGCGGCGAGCAGGGCGTTGTACTCGCCCAGGCTGTGCCCCAGGTAGCAGTCGGCCGGCCGGTCCTCACGGTGCACCCGCTCGAACGTACGCAGCGCGTTGACCGCGTAGAGCGCCGGCTGGGTGTATTCCGTGCGGGCCAATAAGTGGTCCGGATCCTCGGTGCATAAGGAAACGAGGTCGTACCCCAGCACGTCCGAGGCGAACTGCACCAGCCCCGGATAGCGCTCGAACACCTCACCCCCCATTCCCTTTTCCTGGCTTCCCTGGCCTGCAAACATAACCGCCAGCACGACACTCCTTTATCTTGCGACAGCCTGCGAGAGGGGTCATCGACCGGATTGAAAAAGCTAGGAACGCGCCGGCATCACACGGCGGAACTCGACGCCAACTCCCAGGGAAGAAAAGCTCACTTCGACCAGGCTCACATCGTTTCGACAGCGTCGCACCGCGGGACCTTCCGGATCATGCAATCGATTTCACACCGCAGCCGAGCGAAACCGCCGACCTCAGCACTTGGAGGAAGGCCCTACCGCGACTGCTCATGGTCAGATCGGGCATCATGGCCACACCGAGCGACGCCGAAGGCACCTCACCGGCGATCTCGACCGCGCACACCGTGCCACCGTCCAACGTCGAGGCGTGCGCGGCGCGTTGATACATCAGGCCGAAGCCGGAGCCGGCGGCCACCAGCCCCCGCATCGTCTCCAGACTCGTCGTCGTGATCACGCGCGGCATGCGGACGCCACGATCGGTGAACATCGCTTCGCAGTGTCGGAGAACGGCCGGGTCGTCCAAGGTGACGAGCGGGCGGGCGGCCAATTCCTCCAAGCCGAGCGAACCGGCCGCGCTCATCGGGTCGTCATCGGCCAACAGCGCGTGCATCGGCAGGGTGACCAGCGGACGGAACCTGGCATCACCGGCCAAGAAGTCATACGTCACCGCTACTTCGTATCGGCCGTCCTGAAGGAAGGTCAGGAGTTGCCCGGCGGACGCCTCCGACACGTTCAGTTGCAGCGCCGCATACCGCTCTCGTGTCATCCGGTGGACCGGGGGCAGCAGGAACGGGGCGAGCGAGGAGAGGAATCCCACGTCGAGGGGGCCGGCGGTGTCACCCGCCAGGGCATCGCCGCGCGCCTTCAGGCTCCGGGCCTGCCCCAACAGTGCGCGTGCCTCGCGCAGCAGGTGCCGGCCGCTCGGCGTGAGCGTGACCCCACGGGCGTGATGACGGAGCAGGAGCTGCACGCCCAGTTGACGTTCCAGCCTCATCACGGCCGAGGAAACGGTGGACTGCGACGCGCTCAGCTTCTCCGCCGCCTCCGATATGTTGCCCACTTCCGCGGACACCACGAAGTAACGCAGTTGCGTGAGACTGAAGCCCAGGTGATCTATCACAACGCACGTCCGGAGGGCTTTTTCCGGACTCTGGCCGCGCGCACCCCGCATTCGGCGACACTGCCGCCGAGGGCCATGCGGAAAGGGGTGACGCGCTGCCGACGGACCCTGTGCCGGTCGAAGGCCCGACGGGCCGGGGCACGGCGGGGTAACTCGACCGGAGTCCGGCGCAGGCCGGCGGTGACCATGAGTGAGACTCTCCTCGACTTCGATCGACGACAAGCAGGCGGTCTCCCCGCTGCCCAGGGCAGGGCGCCCTGATCAGCGTGAATGGTGATGTTCTTGCGACCTTCTGACCGTCGAGTCGTCGGTCGTGCTCAGGATCGCGTCGGGACTCGGTTCAAGATGGGTGTGGAACAGGCTGTGAGGCCGGCAGATTTGGCTGCAACGTCGAAGAACAGCCGGGCCGACAGCGTGGGGGGTGTCAGCTTCTTCGCGAGGGGGGAATACGAGTGCGCCTGTTGAACTCCCAATCTCTCCGTTACGGCGGCGCCACGAGAATCGATCCCAACGGTCGATCCAGGTGTGGCCGTCGCTCCTGGCGTTGGCGATCACCATAATCGGACGTCTGCGCGCCCGGAAGACGAAGTTTTAGGACGCCCCCATCATTTGGCCACGTGTGAATCGGCCAACGGGATTGCTCGATGATTCAGGCGCGGCAGCGCGGTGCGGCGGTCGTCCCGGCGCCGCGGAGACCTTTCACCGTGCCGCCAAACCGCTTGAAATGGCGGGCTCTGCACGAAAGTTGGGCGCACTCCACGACCACACCTCGATGTTATCGCCGGGAATGGCCGACGGCGCCCCGTCGAGTGGTCGACGGGGCGCCGTCGGCGCCATTCCAGCCAATGGTGTCGCGCGCCGGCGGCCGGGTGGGTGTCTTGTATCCGCCCGACGCCGCTCGACATCAGTCGTCCTCAGGGTGTCGGGCACGCCAACTTCCCGGTCCGACCGGTGGTCGTCCGCGTCAGGTGAGGGCGGGGACGAGCAGGACCGCGACTGTCGGCAGCGCGCGGCGAAACTGCCTGGTGGAGGAGGTGGTCGTCACTCGCCGGGGGCGAGGGTGCGCGCGACGATGCGGGCCGCGTCCGCGATCAGCGCCTCGTCCACCGGGGCGTCCTTGGCGGATTTCGTCGACAGTACGGCCAGCACGATCGGGGTGCTCCGGCCGGTCCAGGCCACACCGACGTCATGGGCGGACGCGTAGTCACCGGTGCCTGTCTTGTCGCCGACCACCCAGTGCTGCGGCAGTCCGGCGCGGAACCGATGCTCGCTGGTGGTGTTGCCCTTGAGCCAGGTGACGAGTTGCTCGCGCGCGTCATGGGTCAGCGCCCGGCCCAGCGCCAGCCGCCCGTAGCTGGTGCCGATCGCCTCGGGCGTGGTGGTGTCGCGCAGGTCGCCCGGGACGGCGGTGTTGAGATCGGGCTCCCAGCGGTCGAGCCGGCTGGTCGGGTCGCCGATCGACCGGAAGAACCGGGTGAGGCCCTCGGGCCCGCCGAGCTGGCGCAGGAGGAGGTTGCCGGCCGCGTTGTCGCTGTACTGGATCGTGGCGGCGCACAGATCACCCACCGTCATGCCGGTGTCCACGTGCTCCTGGGTCTTCGGCGAGTGCGGCAGGATGTCCCTGGCCGGATAGTGGATCACCTTGTCCAGCGGCGCGCAGTGCGCGTGGTCGCGGAGGACCGCGGCGGCGGCGACCGCCTTGAACGTCGAGCACATCGCGAACCGCTCCTGCGCGCGATGGGCGACGACCTGCCCGGTGCGGGCGTTGCGCGCGTACACCCCGAGGCGCGCCGCGTACCGCCGCTCCAGATCACGCAACTCGGCGGCAGCACCGCGCAGTTGGCCGGAGCCGGCGGCCGAGGCGGCGGACGACGACGCGGCGGAGGCGAGTACGGCGGTGGACGCGGCGAGGCCGGCCTTGAGCAGGCCGCGTCGGGGCAGCGGGCTGGCACTGGTCATGTGCGAAGGTCTCCGGTTTCGTCCAGGGGGAAGTTCTCGAAGCCCCGACCGCGCGGAGCTCCGACGAGGAACAGCGAAGCAGCCGGCCTGCACCCATGTCCAAGAGTGAAGAGTGAACGCCCCATAACTTCTTGATATGGGAAGTCGCCCCTCCGCCCCACGAGAACACCGGATCATGCCGCCTTACCAGGACCATCACCGCCTGCGGGCCCCAGTCCGCCAGAACCGGGACCTGAGGGAAGCGGTCACCGCCCGGTAGAAGCCGTAAAGAATCAAGGTGCTGCTTTACAGGTGTGGGCTCGTTGTCAGGGTATGGCGGTTCCGGAGGAGATCTGTTCCCAACTCCAGTGCAGGTTCTCGGTGTTGTTGCCCCATCTGAACGAGCGGCAGCGGCGGCTGGCCCTGGCCACCGAGGCCCGACTGATCGGGCATGGCGGGATACGGGCGGTAGCGCGGATCGCGCAGGTCAGCGAGACGACCGTGCGTCGTGGCGTGTCGGAACTGGAAGCGGGGGCCGGGCCACTGCTGGACGGCCGGGTGCGTGCACCAGGCGGAGGCCGCAAGCGGGCTGAAGCCAACGATCCTGCCCTGCTCAAAGCCTTGTTGGGCCTGGTCGAGCCGGACGAGCGGGGAGATCCTCAGTCTCCGCTGCGGTGGACAACGAAGTCGCTGCGCAACCTGGCCGAGGAGCTGACCCGGCAGGGGCACCCGGTGTCCGCGCCGACGGTGGGCCGGCTACTCAAGCAGGAGGGCTTCAGTCTGCAGGCGAACGCCAAGACTCTCGAGGGTGCCCAGCATCCCGACCGGGATGCCCAGTTCCGCTATATCAACGAGCAGGTCAAGCAGCACCAGGCCGACGGTGAGCCGGTAATCAGCGTGGACACGAAGAAGCGGGAGCAGATCGGACGGCTGCCCATGGCCGGCCGCGAGTGGCGGCCCAGGGGCGACCCGGTCGAGGTGGAGGACCATCACTTCTTCTTCAGCGGTCCGGACGTTCAGCAGGCGATCCCGTACGGGATCTACGACATCGCCCGCAACACCGGCTGGGTCAACGTCGGTGTCGACCACGACACGTCGGTCTTCGCGGTCGAGTCCATCCGCCGCTGGTGGCGCTGTCGCGGCAGCCTCGACTACCCAAAGGCGTCACGGCTGCTGATCACCTCGGACGCGGGCGGCTCCAACGGTTACCGCTATCGGGTCTGGAAGAGCGAACTGGCTGCTCTGGCCGCCGAGACGGGCCTAACGATCACGGTGTGTCACTTTCCTCCGGGCACAAGTAAAGTCGGGTAGCCGGAGGGATTCGCACCCTCCGGCTCCCACAGATCCGTACGTGACGATCTCTCGTCATACGGCTCTTGTCATCCTGATCACCAGGCCAAGGAGGGGGAACTGACCCATCTCCACTGCGCGAACATCCCCGGGCGGCGCTTGGCTGCCCTCTGGAAGGCCGCGATGGCCTTCCTCATCGCGCGAAACCGTCTGTACTTGTTGCGGAGCCAGCGCACCAGGTAGGCGTTGATGCGCATCAGAAGTGGATACAAGGCCGATCGGTAGAACCGGCCGTAGTACTGCATCCAGCCCGCGACGATCGGATTGATCCGCTGCGCGAGTTCTTCCACGGTGTGGTTGACCCGCCGGTGAAGCCGCCAGGAGCGGACCTCCTCGCCGAGTCGTTTGAGGGCGTCCCTGCTGACCGCGGGACGGAACGACCATCTGATGCGGCCGTTCTTGTCCCGCATCTGGCGCTGTTGGAACGTGAACCCCAGGAACGTGAAAGACGTGTGCTCGTACGAGCCGCGCCGCAATCCGTCCTGGCAGTAAACGATCCGGGTCTTGGCCGGGTGCAGACGCAGCCCGACCTCGGCCATCCTGTCCGAGAGCGCGGCCAGCACCTGGCGGGCCTGGCGCTCAGTGACGCAGTGCACGACCGCATCGTCCGCATAGCGTTCGAACGAGACAGCAGGGAACTCCCGGGCCATCCAGACGTCGAACGCGTAGTGCAGGAACAGGTTCGCCAAGACGGGAGAAACCGGGGCTCCTTGTGGCGTCCCGCACTCCCGTTCCAGCAGGGTGCCGTCGGGCATCTTGAGCGGGGCAGCAAGCCACCTCCGCACATACAACTTCACCCAAACGGCTTCGGTGTGTGCTTCTACCGCCTTGACCAGGAGGTCCCAGGGCACACTGTCGAAGAACTGGGAGATGTCGAACTCGACAACCCAGTCCCGTTTCCAGCTGCGTTCCCGACACTTCTCCACGGCATCCAAGGCGGACCGTCCGGGCCGGTATCCGAAGCTGTCCGGATGGAAAATAGGATCCACCCTCCGCACCAGATGCCGGGCCACTACGGTCTGAGCCACACGATCAGCGACGGCGGGAATACCAAGGATTCTCTCACCGCCGCCATGTGGCTTAGGAATAGCCACCGCACGCACCGGAGGAGGAAAGTAGGAGCCCGACGACATCCGGTTCCAGACCCTGTAGAGATTGTTCTTCAGGTCCTTCTCGAATTCGGCGATGCTCTGCCCGTCCACTCCCGGTGCTCCCCTGTTAGCCCTGACTTCCTCCCATGCTTCTTTGACTTCCCACTTAGAAATCTCAAACGGCTTGGCCTGTGACTTCAACTGGCTCACCGAACTCCTCCCGGACACCGTCCGGTTGATGCGATCAACACAGTCACGGACGACCCGGCCCCTTCGCTCCACCCCCGTTACAGGGGCTTCACCACTACTACGAGCCGGTCCGCCGGCACGTCCCGCGTCGGTACTCGGCCCCTTCGCGGCACAACCGCTCGGGGTGCTCCCTCTCGCCCGCCCCTACCAGGACGGGCTGTATCGGTACGCGCCTTCTCCTGTTCCACATGACCGCGGCAGATCAGGTTCACGTCGTCTCCATGCCGGACACCGCCTGGCCAGTCGGCGGGCTCCCGCCAGGCTTATCCCGGGACGGTTCCAAGCTTCCCGGTTTTGATGTCGTCGGAATCTTTTCGACACGTCAGCAACGATTCACTTGCGTTCGTCTCCCTGATCCCCACCTGACGCCTCTTGGACGCCTTTTCCTCATCGCTCACCACGACAGTCTTCGGCTAACGCGGCATGAGGCGGTTTGAAGCCTCCCCCCGCAGGGCGACTTCGAAGGGCCAATCCTTCATCGGTCACGCAGCACTGCTGCAAGAAACTCGTCCTACATCGAATTCCCCTCTGCATTCAGGACACACTGGAACAAAATCGAGCACCGGCTGTTCTCCCACATCACGCACAACTGGCGTGGCAGGCCGCTGACCAGCCATGACGTCGTCATTGAGACGATCGTCGCCACCCGTACCCGGGCCGGTCTGCGCGTTGAGGCCCAACTGGATCCCGGCGACTACCCCACGGGCATTGCGATCAGTAAGGATCGCTTCGCCGCGCTGCCGCTGGTCCGGCATGAGGTCCACGGCCAGTGGAACTACACCCTGTTGCCCGAACCCTCCGCGCCGCAGGCCCTGCCCACCAGCGAGGCACATGGCGTCTCCGGCCGGCGCCGCGAGCTTCTCGCCCGCCTGGCGGACCCCCGCCTGACCGGGCTGAGTAGTACGGAACTCGCGGATCTACGCGCCGAGTTGGCCCCACTACAGGCTGCTCGGTCCCAGGAACGCTACAGCGAGCAGCGGGGTGGACGGGCCCGGCGCGCCACCGGCAATCAGCGGGCCAAGCCGCTGTTCGACGACGCCGCCCGGGTTCTGCTCACTCTCCTCTACCAGCGACAGGTCTGCTCGATGAAGCTGCTGGCCGACATGCTGGAGGTCACCCCTGAATGCGTCGGCCACCTTGTCGCCGAGACCCGCCGGGTCCTGGAGGACCACGGTCACCAGCCCGGATACGCCCACAGCCGGTTCACCAGGGCGGACGCGCTGATGGCCTTCCTCGACACCGACCAGACCCCGCCGCGCACCCGGATCATGGAGAGCCTGTCCCATCCGCGGCTTACCGGCATGTCCCGCGCGGAGCTGGATGCGCTCACTCGCCGGCTCTCTCCACGCCAGGTTGCCCAGGCTGAACGGGCCTCCTACCAGCGCCGGGGCGCCGATCGCCAGCTGGGCAGCCGCGGCGGCGTCTTCCCCCAGAAGCTGGGTGACAGAGAGCGCGTCGTGGTCGCCATCCTCTACCTGCGGAAACTGTGCACCCTGGACGTCCTCGCCGACGCGCTGGGGGACGTGAGCAGGTCCTCGATCGGGAACGTCGTCCGCGAGATCCGTCCCCTGCTTGCGGAAGGCGGACTCCTCCCGCCTCCGGCCGCCACCCGCTACCGCACCGCCCCCGATCTCCTCGCGGCCGCGGACGAGTAAACCGACACACCGACAAGTTGATTCCTTACGGCTTCGTAGGTGCGTGAACGTGTTGAACGCGCTCCCGGGGGTTGCGGGTGCCTGTCACTCCGCCCATGGACTGGGTCACGCCGAGCCGGCGGCAGGCCCGTCGGAAGCGGCGGGACTGGTATTCGCTGCCGCGGTCCGCGTGGAAGATCACGCCGCGGACGTCGCCGCCGCGGGTGGCCGCGGCCATGTTCAACGACGCGACGACGGGTTCGGCGTCGTGGCACTCGCCCATCGCGTAGCCGAGCAGGCGGCGCGAGAACAGGTCGATCACGGTGGCCGGGTAGAGCTTGCCCTCGCTGCTCTTGGTGCTATTGGAGGGCGGAAGTCGACCGTGGGGTGCTCCGTTTGACGGCCTGGTAGCCGATCACGAGCGCGGTGAACCACACGGCCCAGACGTACAGGCCGACCCGGGTGTCGCTGGAGGTGGCCATCAGCACGACGACGAAGGCGAGTGAGGCGAGCGCGATCCTGTTGGTGACCGGGGCGCCGGGCAGCCGGAAGTCGACGGTGGGCAGGAGCCCGGCGCGTGCCCTGGAGCGATAGCGCAGGTGCGCGGCGAGGATCACGGACCATGTCCACAGTCCGGCGCAGGCGCTGACCGAGGTGATGTAGACGAATGCCTTGTCCGGGGAGATGACGTTGATGACGACGCCGGCGGCCATGACCAGGATGGACAGCATCACTGCGGGTACGGGGAGTTGGCGGTCGCTGAGCTTCGTCATGGCTTGTGGGGCCTCGCCGTTGACGGCCAGGCCGCGGAGCATCCGGCCGGCGGAGTAGATGCCGGAATTGCAGGCGGACAGGGCGGCGGTGAGGACGACGAAGTTCATGATGCCGGCGGCCCCGGGGATGCCCACGTTGGCGAAGACCTGGACGAAGGGGCTGACGCCGGGGGTGTACTCGGTCCAGCTGAGGACGGACAGCAGGATGATCAGTGCACCGACGTAGAAGACGGCGATACGGATCGGCAGCGTGTTGATCGCCTTGCGGAGCGTCTGCTTGGGGTTCTCGGCCTCGCCGGCGGTGAGGCCGACGAGTTCGACGCCCAGGTAGGCGAAGACGACGGTCTGCATGGCCGCCATGGACTTCCAGGCGCCGTGTGGTGCGAATCCCCCGTCGGCCCACAGGTGCCGGATGGAGGCGGTGTGTCCGAGGGAGGAGAAGCCGAAGGTCAGTACGCCGATGCCGATGACGATCATCGCGGTGATCGCGACGACCTTGACGGTGGAGAACCAGAACTCCAGCTCGCCGAAGACCTTGACGGACACCAGGTTCGCGATGAGCAGTACGGCCAGGGCCACCGCGGCCGTGGCCCAGACGGGAACGGCAGGCCACCAGTAGGCGATGTAGTGGCCGGCTGCGGTCACCTCGGCCATGCAGGATGCGACCCAGGCGGCCCAGTACGACCAGCCGGTGACGAAGCCTGCGAACGGGCCGCAGAACTCACGCGCGTAGTCGGCGAAACTGCCTGAGGTGGGACGATAGGTGAGGAGTTCACCCAACGCCCGCATGATGAGGAAGATGACGATGCCTGCGGCGGCGTAACACGCCACCAGGCTCGGCCCGACCATGGCGATGCCCGTGCCGGAGCCGTAGAAGAGTCCGGTGCCGATCGCGCCGCCGACGGCCATCATCTGAATCTGACGAGCGCTGAGCCCGCGCCGATACCCTTCCTCCGGCTCGGTGTCGGCGACCTCGTCACCGAACTGGCCTTGCTCAACCTCCGCTGAGGTCATGGCGCCTTCCCTTTCGCTGCGTGTCCGTCCGGGCCTTGGGCGCGGATCGGGTGTCTGGTCCCCAGGGGTGGGGCATCGGGTACTGGTGCTGTTCGGTGCGGCCGATGGCGATGCCCATGGGTGAGCTGCTGTCGGGTGTTCGCTATCTGGTGCCGACGGTGCGCAGCGCCGCGAGTACGAGGGTGCGGGCCACAGCGGCGATCTCGGGGACGGAGACCCGTTCCCGGGTGCTGTGGGCCAGTCGCACGTCGCCGGGCCCGAACTGCAGGGTCGGTATGTCTGCCGCGGTGTAGAGCCTCAGGTCGCTTCCGTACGGCGCGCCGCGCTCGCGTACCCGCGGCCCGCCGACCGTGTCGGCGTGCGCGTCCCGGACCAGAGCCCCGAGCGGGTGGCCCGCGGGGAGTCGGCCGCTCGCGAACCGGCCACCGGGCCAGGTCACGATCGCCGGGTGATCGCGTAGCCAGGGGTCTTGCGCACATGTCTGTGCCACGCAGGTCTCGAAGTCGGCGACCGCCTCGGCCGGGTCCTCGCCGAGGGCAACGCCCAGCCTGCCCTCGGCGACGAGGCGGTCCGGCACGCTGCTTGCCCAGTCACCTGCGCGGAGCGTGCCGACGGAGAGCGCGTACGGGGTGGCGTACTCCGCCATCAGCGGGTCGGTCGCCGTGTTGCGCCGGGCTTCCAGGTGGGCGAGCGCCTGGTGGATGGGCACGTACGCGTCTATGGCACTGACGCCCGCGTCGCGCGTGCTGGCGTGTGTGGCCTGGCCGGGGACCTCGATGCGGAAGGTCAGTGCGCCGGCGTTCGCGGTCACCAGCGTGCCGCCGGTCGGCTCGGTGATGAGGCACGCGTCGCCGGTGTGTCCGCGCTGGAGGGTGGCGAAGGCTCCGAGCCCGCCGTCCTCCTCGCCGACGACGAAGTGGGCTGCCACCCGACCACGCAGCCGGAGGTCGCCGGGCGGGACGACATCGACGTGCCCCTGCAGGATCATGGTCGGCCCGTCACCGCCGCCCGGTGTGGCCGCCACGAGCCCCCAAGCCTCGTCGCGTGGTGCCTCGGTCCCGGGGAAGTCGGGGTGTGCGCGCAAGGCGGGCAGGTCCACGGGCCACAGGTCGACGTCGAGGCCGAGACGGTCCAGTTGTCCGGCCAGCCGATGCTGCATCTCGCTCTCGGCGGCACTCCCGGTCACGCTCGGGATCGCGAGAAGCTCCATCAGCATCCGTGCGAGGGCGGTCTCGTCGATCTCCTCCAGGGCAGCGCGCTCCTCGGCACTGAGCACTGCGCTCATGTGGTCACTCCCGTCATTGCGGCTCAGCGAATGACCACGGATGCTATGTTCGCGCCTTAGGCGCAAACAATCGCCATTTCTTTCCTACTGGTATCGATTTCTTGCTTATTTAAGGCTGCTGTGGAGATTTTCTTCGCTCTGCAGGAGTCGTCTCTCCCGGGGAGGTGGCAGCGTGGACGCTGTCGACGAAGAGATCATCCGGTGCGTTCTGCGGAACGCCCGCAGCACCTATGCCGAGATCGGTGAAGCGGCCGGGCTCTCCGCGCCCGCTGCCAAGCGCCGACTCGACCGGCTCGTTGCCACAGGCGCAATTCGCGGGTTCACCGCGCTCATCGACCCCCAGACTCTGGGGTGGCGGACCGAGGCGTTCGTCGAGGTGTACTGCAAGGGCAATCCCTCTCCCGCCGAACTGCGACGGAACCTGAACGAGATCCCGGAAGTCGTCGAGGCGTGCACCGTCTCCGGCGCGGCGGATGCGATGCTGCACATGCTCGCCGGCGACATCGCGCACCTGGAGCAGGCCATTCAGCGGGTCCGTGAGGCCCCTGTCATCGACCGCACCGAGAGCGTGATCGTGCTCTCCCGTCTGATCAACCGGCCGCGGCTGTAGGCGACTTGCCCTTGGTCACGTGCGGGGCGCTGCGGACCCGGCCCTGACGAGGCTGCGCGTCGTGGACCGGCGGCGTCCTGAACCAGGCACTGGCGCGGATGCCGTGGCGGGCAGGGGCGACCGGCGAACGCCCAAGCCGTAGGCGGGCGCCGGGGAACGAGGTGGGTCAGAAGGCTTTGCCGCCGAGGTGGTTCATGGCCAGCCGGGGTAGGTCCTGGCTGAGCGTGTCCCAGTCGTTGTCCGGCGCCACCGCCAGGGGGGTGGCCACGCGCCACTCCAGGATCGACTGCGCCGCACGCATGGCCAGGGCGACCCGCCGCCGGTCGATCTCGTCCGGTCGGCCGGGGTGGGCCAGGACGACGTCGCACAGCTGGGTGAACACTTCGTGGAGCTTGCGGAGGGCCGCGTTGTCCTGGACGGGCTGTGCGGCGTTGCGCAGGGCGAACTCACGGATGAGGTCCGCGTGGTCGCGGAACGTGCCGATCATGCCGGAGACGCATCGGGCCACCGTGTCCTGGAAGTCCGCTGACGTCGCGGTGACCGCGGTGCGGTTGGCCTGGTGGCGGGCGATGAGCTGGTCCAGCCACCGGTCCTGCACCGCGGCCAGAAGCGCGTCCTTGCCGGTGAAGCGGCTGTAGATGGTACCGACGGCCACCTCGGCGCGAACGGCGACGTCGGCGATGGTCAGCGCGGCGGCGCCTCGTTCGGCCACGAGTTCCTGGGCGGCACCGAGGATGCGTTCCATGGCGGCGCGGCTGCGCTTCTGCTGCGGGGGCCGAGGGGTGCTGCTGTCGGTGGTCACATCGCTGATTGTCGCACCCGGGTCCGCGCTTATGCGAATCTGAACTCACATTCATGTATGGTTTGCGCCGCACTCGCGAGTGGAAGGAAGGGCCATGCTGCCTGTCACGTACTACCCGGTCCCCACCCAGGACCTGTTCCGCCGCAACGCCGAACGGATCAAGAACAAGCCCTACGCCAAGTACTTCAACGGCGACCTGTGGCTCCACGACGACGTCCTGCCGTCCCTGAAGGAGCCCATGGACCCCGACGCCATGCTGACCTCGGCCCCCTCCGACCTCAACACCCTGCTGGACCCCGGCTACCACGCCGTGGAGACCGGATACGGCCTCACCCACGCCGGTCACCCCTACGTCGCGAGTCTGACCCGCTTCCCCGGATGCACCCCGGAGATGTTCACCTGGTGGTTCTGGTGGCACTCCGTGGAGCCCGAGCGGTACTCCCTCTGGTACCCCTACAACCACGTGGACGCCGTCCCGCGCAACAAGGACGTGCTCACCCGGCCCGGCCTGAGCGACGCCGAGCGCTACATCGGCAACACACACGACATCGTCGAATACATCGGCCCCACCCGTCTCGGCCTGTCCATCGAGTTCGTGGACCCCGCCGAACTCGGCCTGGACACAGGCCGTTTCACCACGGCTGGCTACCGAGCCCACGCCTGTGCCCGCATCCGTGGCGGCTGCATGATCCACCTGGTGCGAAAGACCGACGAGGGCTTCGAACTGCGTAGCCGCTACCTCCTCGACCAGGCACCCGCACCGGCCCCCGGCGGCACGGAGGCACGTGACCGGGCGCGGGCCTTCGCCTACGAACTCCTCCTGCACGACCAGATCGAGTTCACTCATCTGTCGACCTTCCTCGCCGACATCTTCGCCGAGTTCGGCCGGCAGCCCGCATCTCCTCATGCCTGGTAGGCCGTAGCGCGTCGATGACTGTGCCGGCGACTGCGCCGGCGCGTCGTTTCCGGTCGGCGAGATCGGCTGCTCCGGCTGTCTCCCGCCACCGAGACCGCCGGGAGCACGGCAGAACGCCACGCGCCGACCGGGTTGTCCGGCCCCGTCGGCACCGCGCCACCGCCCCTTCGTGAGCGCCCAGATGGGAAAGCAGATCCACCGCGACGTCAAGAGGTTTCCCATGGCATCCGCCGCCCTGAAGACGGCACTCACCAACGTCCGGGTGTTCGACGGTCAACGGTTGACCGACCCCACGACCGTCGTCATCGACGACGGCACGATCGGAACCGACGCCGACGGCGCCCGGCCCCTCGACGCCGGCGGCGCGGTGCTGCCGCCCGGCCTGATCGACGCCCACGTCCACCTGCACGGCCCGGAGTTCCTCGACCGGCTCGCCGCCCGGGGAGTCACCACGGCGCTGGACATGGCGAACTCGCCCGAGCAACTGGCCATGCTGCGCGACGTGCCAGGCACCACCGGCGTCCGCAGCGCAGGCACTCCCGTGATCGGCCCCGGCGGTCCGCACTCCCGCATGCCGCTTCGCCCGAGACGGACCGCACGACAGATCAGCGGCGACCCGGCACGGGACGGGTTTCCCGCGGTGATGACGGGTGCCCACAGGCCAGCACACAGTCAGCGCGGGTAGCGCAAGAGCCCCGGTTCGCTCCGCGGATCCATCATTGTGACCTGCGCGTTTGCCATCAGGAATGGTCACTGCTAAATGGACGCATCTGATGCCTTTTTGATATGACTCCGGGATGGACCTGCTCGCACACCTTGAGGCGTATGTCGCCGCCGTCGACGAGGCGAGCTTCTCGCGCGCCGCCGAGCGGCTCGGCATCGCCCAGCCCCTGCTCAGCCGGCGCATCAAGACGCTGGAAGCACACTTCGAGGGCCAGCTCTTCGACCGTTCGCGGCGCCAGGTCGCGACCACCGAACTGGGCGTCCTCCTGCTGCCGTACGCCCGGGACGTCCTGGACCGGGCCCAGCGGCTGCGGCACGTGGCCGGGTCGGCCCGGCGGTCGGCGGCGTGCGGCGTCGGCGTGCCGGCGGACTGCGGTCCGGCCGCGCTGGCGCGCGTCATCCGCGCCGGTGTCGAGCACGGCACCACGCTCGGCATGCGGGAGTTGCCGCCGGCCGAACGTGAGGCGGGCCTCGCCGACAGCTCACTGGCGTACGCACTGGTACGGGTCCCGCCGGAGCACGCCCCGCTGCGCGTGCCGCTCGGCCTGGCCTCCGCGCCCTCGGAGGCGCCGGACGGCGCGCGCCCCGCGTCGCCGGAGGACCGACCGCGGACGCGTCGGCGCACCGTCCACCTGGAGGATCTGCGGCCGCGGCGGGTCAGCGGTGCGGGACACCGGCGGCCGGCGGCCGTCCCGATCCTCACCACGGTCGAGGACCACGTCGGCTACGCGCAGGACCGGCTGCGCCGTGCCGTCGCGCGGGCCGGACTGCCGGAGGCCACGGTCCGGCCGGCCGGGCCGATGGCGACCGCGCTCGCCGAGACCCTCGCCGGACAGGCGACGCTGCTCTGCGCCGAGCCGTTCGCCCGGCAACACGGAGCGCGCTGGGCTGCGCTGGGCGATGCGTCGCTGCACCGGGGTTACGACCTGCGCGCGGCGCACCGTGGCCGGGGCCCGGCGAAGGTGCCGCAGTGGCTGTGCACGCTGTTGGCCACCGCGGTCGGCGCCGTGCCGGACGAGCCGACCGCGGCGGTGGCCCGGGCCGTGGGCGAGGACGTCCGGTCCCGACTGGCGGCACACGGATGAGCGCCCGCCGCACGCCCGGTCCCGCCTGTGTCGCCGACGACGCGGACCTCTTCGACGTGGCCGAGGCGATCGCCGCGGAGTGGGCGGCCCTCGGTGTCCGCGGCGCGTTCCTGGCCAGGCACATCGACACCGGTGAGCAACTCGGCTTCGACGTCGAGGAGTCGGTGCCGCTCGCCTCGGTGGCCAAGGTCCCGCTCGCCCTCGTCACGTTGGACCGGATCGCGACCGGGGAGCTCGACGCGGCGCGTCCCGTGCTCGTCGACCCCGCCACCAGCAGCGTCGGGCCCACCGGGCTGGCGGCGTTCCGCCACCCGGCCACCGTGGCCGTCGGCGACCTCCTGCTGCTGATGCTCTCGGTGAGCGACAACGCCGCCGCCGACACGCTGTTCGGCCTCGTCCCGGCGGAGGAGGTCGACGCCCGCCTGCGCGCATGGGGATGCACGGGCATCCGTCTGCGCCACCGGCTCAACCGCATGTACGAGTGCGCCGCCGGAGCCGCCGGCAACGACTTCTCGCTCGCCCTGGAACTGGCCATCCGTGACGACCGCTCGGGGCGGCACACCATCGAGACGTTGGATCCGGCGCGCGCCAACGTCGGCACCGCCACCGGCCTGGTCGACCTGCTGCAAAGGGTCTGGCGGGACGACATCGCCCATCCCGACGCGACCGCGGAACTGCGTCGTGTGATGGGGCATCAGGTGTTCACCCATCGCCTGGCCGGCGAACTGCGTGCGGACACCCTCAGGGTGAGCGGCAAGACCGGCACCTTCCTCCACCTGCGCCACGAGATCGGTGTGGTGGAATCCGAGGTCGGCGACCGGGTCGCGATGGCCGCGCTCACCCGCTCCGACCGCCGGGCCAACCTCGCGCCGGACATCGACCTGGTCATCGGCACCAGCGCCCGGCTGGCCTTCGAGGCGCTGCGCCGTTGAAGCCCCGGCCGACCGGATCGCTGCGTGATCGCCGCATGCGCGGGTGAGGGGGCGGCGGCCCGGCCCCCTCACCCGCGGCGAGCATCCGTGGCGCTCACCCGTCAGGGAGACCCGTTGTCCGCCTTGCTCCCCCGGTCGGTGCCGATTGCCGGGGCGCCCGCGTCCACCGGCGTGGCGGCGGTGGGCCGGTCGGAGCGACAGCGGCTCTTCTCGGCGGCCGTGAACGGCCCGGTGCGCTGGTAGACACGGTCGGGAACCAACGCCGACGGCCCGTCGGCGACGACGTGCAGACGGATCTGCTTGTCGGGAGCATCGCCTTCGCCGACGAACCAGCCGTCGACGCGCTGGCGGCCCGCCTGGCCCTCGATCCAGGACGCCTCACCGGCCTCGATGGTCTCGTGGATGGTGCGGTTGGTGGCGGTGTCCCAGCGCCACGGCTCCGGTGAGCTCTTGGCGAAGCCCCTGGTGAACTGCTGGTGGAGGTTGTCCTTGGAGTTGGACAGCCGGTCGATGTCCTCGCGCTGGCTCAGACTGTCGTAGGAGCCGCCGGTGAACCGGACCGGGCGGTCGTGGTTGACCGTGTTGCGGGTGCAGTTGAGATACGCCTCGCCGACCACCCGGGCCTTGTCGTAATAGGTGTAGGAGTAGGGCCCGTCGACCGTGAAGGTGCAGGTGTTGCGGCTGTTGGCGCAGTGGTCGGCGGCGGTTCTGGGGTTGATGCGCTCGTTGCCCTCGAAGGCTTCCGGGGCGGGCAGCGCGTTCTTGTCGATGGTCTGGTCGACCGAGGGCGGTACGTCGGTGGCGCGGACCTTGGCGAGGAGCGGTCCGCAGTCCCAGGAACCCTTGGTCTGAGCGGAGGCGAAGGTGATCAGGGGTTCGTTCTCGTTCGCCGTGAAGGTATAGGTGCGGTCGCGGTGCCAGTCGGTGCTGCCGGGATCGGTGGTGAAGGTCTGCCTGGTTCCGCCGGAGCCCTGCAGGGTGTACGGCTGGCCGCCCGCGACCTGGTCCTTGGAACAGGCGCTCTTGAGCCCGCCGGTGCTGTCGTCGAAGGTGACGGTCACCTGCGCACCGGAGCGGACACCGCGCAGCCGCTGGCTGACGCTCTGGTCCGTGGCGCGCTTGTTGCGCAGCAGGACCGCGGGGAGTCCGTCGGGGTGGCGGGCGTCGGCGGGCAGCAGACGGTAGGGGTACGCGACGGTCCAGCCGGTGAGCTTGTCGCCGCTGCCGCTGGCGGTGAAGTTGGGGGCGCTGAAGTCGCCGTTGACGACCGGAACTTGACGGACGGAAACCGCGGATGCCTGGGGCGCGAGGAGCGGGCCGGCCAGCAGGGTGCCGGCCAGGGTGACGAATGCGGTGGCGGTACGTGCCGTGCTGGGCCGGCGGTGGGATCGACCGGTTCGGGTCACGGGCTCTTGTGAACCTTTCGTGCGAGGTCGGTGGGGAGTGGGGTCGGGCCGGCGGCGGTGCCGCGGACGGGACGGTGCCGCGGGACGCCGCGCGGCCGGTGCCCGGGGTGGTTCCCTAGGGGCGCAGCTGGTTGCAGGTGCCGCCGGGCGTGGTGTCCGTCCGGGCGATGAAGGAGCTGCTGTTGATCGAGGACGGCGCGTCGACGATGACGTTGGTGATCCGCTGACCGTTGTTGGTCGTCAGGATGCCGAAGATGCGCTCCATGGCCGCGTTGGCCGCGAAGACCAGGGTGTCTCCGCTCTTGACCTCCATCCGGTACATGGTGGACTCGGTGTGGGTGGTGGTCCAGGTGCGCTGGTAGTGGAGTTTGAAGGCGCCGGAGAAAGTGGCCTTGAGGCCCACCTCACCCCCGACCTTGCCGCTGGCGTTCGCACCCGCCTTGGCGCCCGCCTCGGCCATCGGCCCCTTGCTCATGTCGGGGGTCTTGGCGGTCACGTTGCCCTCGCCGTTGACACCGGCCGACACCTCCCCGGAGGCGTTGATGTGGCCCTCAAGGGCGATGGAGCCGGTGATCTCGCCACCGAGGTTGTCCTGGCTGCCGGTCTGGAGCTGGACGGTGCGTTCCACGGTGATCGGTTTGTTGGTGCAGTTGATGACCGCGTTGCCCAGGGACTTCACCACGCTGGTGAACTGCAAGGGGAGGGCGCGGGTCATCTTGAAGTCGCAGCCCTTGGGGTTCTTGTTGCAGTAGCGCAGCACCGGGGCCACCGATGCCATCGGCTTGTTGTTCTTGTCGTACGCCCGTGCCTGGGGAATGGCGGGAGGGGCTCCCTGCAGCGGGGTGGACGGATCCTGGGCGTCCTGTCCGGGATCGACTGCCGACCCGGCGGACCGGGGGCGGGGCTGGGGCAGCGGCTGGGCGGCCACGGAACCGGCTGCCGGGAGGAGAGCGGCCAGTGCCAGCGCGGTCACCGGCAGCAGGCGGCCACGTCGGGTCCGACGGCCATCGGTGCGGGAGGAACGGCTCATGGTGTGGTCGCTCACTTGGCCATCGACTCGCACATGTCGGCGAGCGACTCTTCGCCGTCGTGGCGGTCCACCGTAGCCCCCGGCAGCATGCTCGCGAAGTTGTCGCAGGTGCTGCCCACCGCGGCGCCGGCGTCGTTCTGCGCCTCGGGGTGGAAGGCGTCCAGCTTCTTCTGGGTGTCCGCCATCCCCTCCTTCTGCTCCGCCCCGTCGCCGGCCAGCTTGCCCATGCACTCCTTGGACTCCGGCTTGCACTCCGCGACCTGGTCCTTGGCCTTGGAGATGTCCTGCTTGGCCGCCTCGGAGTCCTTCGACACCTGCTCGCGCCCGGAGTCGACCTGCTGCCCCTCCTGCTCGCGCTTGTTCTCCTCCTGGCACTCCTTGTCGTTCTCGTCGCACGGGGGCTTGGGGTCGGCAACAGGAGCGGAGAACGCATGCGGCGCGGGCAGCGGGGCGGCGGTGGCGGCGGGCGCGCCGCAGAGGGCGGCGGCACAGACTGCGGCGGCGAGGGCGAGGACGGCGCGGGTTCGGGTGGTACGGAGGTTCATCGAGGGTTCCCTTCGAGGTGTGGTGGGTCTAGGTGGTGGGCATGGCGGCGCCCGGAGTGGCGCGTGGGCGCCGCCGATGACCGGCTGGTCATCACCAGGGAGTTGCTAGTACGCGAAACCGAAGGCGGCGTGCCGGCCCACAGCGAGGTGGTTGGCGCCACTGTGGGCCGGCAGGACGGCAACCGGCTTGTCGGCCCGCTCCGCTGCCTCCGTACTGCCGTTGCCCAACTGACCGCTGACGTTCGCGCCCCAGGCGACAACCGACTGGTCGTCGCGAAGGGCCAGGGTGTGGTCGACCCCGGGGGCCAGTTCGCGGACGCCCGTCAGCCCGTCGAGGGAAACGGCGGTGGTGCGGTGGGTCTTGGTTCCATCGCCGAGTTGGCCGGCGCCGTTGCGACCCCACCCCTTCACGGTGCCGTCCTCAAGAACCGCGTAGCTGTGGTAGGTGCCGCCGTAGAGCTTCGCGACACCTTCCAGGTGCTGCACATCGACCGGTGTACTGCTGTTGGCGGTACTGTCGTTCCCCAGGTCCCCGGTGCCGCCGTAGCCCCAGGTCTTGACCTTGTGGTCGCTGGTGAGAACAGCGGAGTGGTACGCCCCCGGGGCGAGTGCGGTCACACCCTCCAGATTCGGCACCTGCTGAGGGGTGTTGCGGTCGGTTCCGATGTTGCCGTTGCCCAGCTGACCGTGTGAGTTGGCACCCCACGCCCACACGGTGCCGTCCTGACGGAGCGCCAGGCTGAAATGACAGCCGGCGGCGATGGCCTTGACCTTGTCCAGGCCCTGCACGGCAACCGGCTTGGTGACGCCGGTGTTCTTGGCACTGGTCGTGCCGTCGCCCAATTGGCCGTTTTCGTTACGGCCCCAGGCCCACACTCGCCCGTTCTTGAGGGCCAGGGCGTGATGACAGCCCACGGCGATCGACCTGATGCCGTCCAGTCCCGCCACAGCGGCAGGAAAGGACCGGGAGGTGGTCGTGCCGTTGCCAAGCTGGCCGTAAGCGTTGTCTCCCCAGGACTTGACCGTGCCGTTCTTCAGCAGCGCCACCGCGAACGGACCCGTCGCCGCGGCTCCGCCCGCCTCCAACTCCTTCACGTCCTCCCGCGCCAGTCCCAGGACGGGCCCCGGTGTCTGCTGCGCCACCGTGGAACCGTTGCCCAGTTCCCCCGAGGCGTTCTGGCCCCAGCTGTAGACCCAGGGGTCGGGCGACGTGGTGCCGGCCGCCGCCGGTGCGGCCGTCCCCGCGATGGCGATCAGCGCCGCGGCGGCCGCGATGGCGCCGCACACTCCGCGAAGTCGGCGCCGGTTACGTCGAGTTGTCTGCCTTCTCGTCATTCGGGCATGCCTTTCACAGCCGGTGGCGCGGAGACAGGCTCCGGCGCCGTACGAAAGTCGGGATGCGGCCCTGCGCGCACGCGGGCCGGGAGGCGTCTCAGTACGCGTAGCTCGTGTTGCCCGCCAGGGACGCGGCGACGTGGTGGAAGTCCCCACGGGCGGCGGTCACCGGCGCGAAGCGGGCGCGGGCGGTGCCGTCGCCGAGTTGGCCCTCGGTGTTGGCGCCCCAGGCCACCACCTTGTCGTCGAGGATGGCGAGGTCATGGCCGCGGCCGGCGGCCAGGTCGCGGGCTCCTTCGAGCGCGTCGATCGCCACGGGCGTGTTGCGGTTGGTCCGGCTCACGCCTGTGTCGTCGGACTGGTCGGCCTCCAGCAGCTGACCGTCCCGGTTCTCCCCCCATCCGTAGACGGTGTCGTCGTTGCGGATGGCGAAGCTGTGGTCCGCGCCCGCGGTGATCTTGCGGATGTCGCGCAGCCACCGGGCCTTGACCGGTTCGTCGCTGCTGCCCTTGCCGGTGCCGTCCCCCAACTGGCCCTTGAGGTTGTCCCCCCATGTCCAGACGGCGCCGTCCTCGGTGCGGGCGACACCGTGATGACAGCCCGCCGCGATCTCCGCGATGTGTTCCAGGCCCTTGACCTCCTGCGGCACCGACTGGGACTTCCGCTCGCCGGTGCCGAGTTGGCCCCGGGCGCCGCTCCCCCACGACCACACGGTGCCGTCCTCCATCAGCGCCAGGCTGAAGTCACACCCCGCGGCCACCTGCCGCGCCATGAAGACGCTCGGCACCCGCACCGGGACCGAACTGTCGTCACCGGTACGGTTGTTGCCCAACTGCCCGTCGCCGTTGTCGCCCCAGGCCCACACCCGACCCTTGCTGATCGCCAGTGCGTGCGCACCGCCCGCCGCCACGTCGCTGACGTCCCGCAGCCCGTTCACCGAGTCCGGCGTGCCCCGGTCGTTGCGGCTCCCGGTGCCCAACTGGCCCGACGAGCCATGCCCCCAGGCACGGACCGTCCCGTTCTCCAACTGCGCGACGGCGAACGACTCCCCGCTCCCCGTTCCCCCGGCGGAGATCTTGCGCACCTCCCCGCGATGCAGTCCCATCACCGGGCCGGGCGACCAGCGGTCCCCGGTTCCCCCGCTTCCCAACTGGCCCGCGTCTCCCGCGCCCCAGCTGAATACCTCCGGTCCGGGGGCGGCCTGTGCCACACCGGTGACCGCCGGGCCGGCGAACGCCGCCAGCACCGCGGCCACCACCGGCGCCGCCCGCCGGGCGCCCCACCGCGTCCGCGCCCGAGCCGCCCTGATCTTCGTCGTCCTGCGCAATCCCCGCTCCTCTCAAGCGAGTTGCCGTCCTCGACAGGCGATTGAGTCGCACCGCCGAGCCCGACCGGATCTTGCGATCAGACGGCTCCAGGTATGCGCACCCGCCCCTGCCAACCACCCCATACGGTGGATCGGACACTCCAATGGCCTAACCGGCATACGGGTGAAGCCGCCTGAGGTGCTATGTCGATTTCGCCCCATGACGACCGAGCCAACGGTTCCGCTCCGGCCAGCAGGGGTAGCGCTACTCCGCCCCATGTCCTTTGCGAGGCAGGCGAGTTGAGTTCCCGATATCCGATGTTCACCGGCCGGCCAACTCGCGGCGCCAGCCACAGTCACTCCGTCCGAAGATTCGCCGACGATTCGCACCCCACCCTCAGAACAGGGTTTCCCCTCGACATCGACACGCGCTGCACCCCTGAAGGCCAGCGCCTGGTACTGCCACTCGGCGAACTCGCTGGGGACTCCTTGCGGGAGCGGTCGTCGGGGCGGGGCGGGCTTTCGCCCGGCCCCTCCCCGGTGGTGTGCTCAGACGGCGGTGCGACCGCCGTCGACCGACAGCACCGCGCCGTGGACAAAACTCGCCGCGTCGCCGGCCAGGTAGGCGATCGCCTCGGCGATCTCCTGCGGTGTGCCCGGACGACCGGCCGGTGCATGGGCGGCCAGGGCGTCGAGGTCCTCGCCCATGCCTGCGGTGCCCTCGGTCCGTACCGGGCCCGGCCGGACGGCGTTGACGCGCACCCCGCGCGGGCCGTACTCGGCGGCCCATGCCTTGGTCAGGAGTTCCACGGCCGCTTTGCTCGACCCGTACAGCGCCATTCCCGCCATTCCGGTTTCGGCGGCGATCGTGCTGAGGTTGACGATCGCGCCGCCGCCCCGCTCGGCCATCGCCGGCGCGAGCGCCGCGACCAGGTGGAACGGGGCCTTGACGTTCAGGGCGTAGACGGCGTCGATGTCCCGGTCCTGCGTCTGCTCGGTGGGGCCGAAGGGGTAGCTGCCCGCGTTGTTGACCAGGATGTCGACCCGGCCCCCGCCCAGCGTCGCCGCCTCCCGCGCCAGCTGCCGCACCGACTCCGCCTCGCGCAGATCCGCCGCGACGAAGTCGGCCCTGCCACCGCGGTCCCGGATGGCGCCGACCACGGACTCGCCGCGGGCGCGGTCCCGGCCCGCGACCAGCACATGCGCACCGCGCTCGGCGAGCAGTGCCGCGGTGGCGGCGCCGATACCGCTGGTCGCTCCGGTCACCAGGGCCACCCGCCCGGTCAGATCACAAGAGCCCATGAGTCGCCCCTCGCATCCTTTCGCACTCTTTCACATCTATTTCTGCCTGTTTTCACCTATTTCTATCGCTCTACTCACGTTCGTGTCGGCCGCCGGGCGCCGTGGCCGCTGCCTTTCCTGCCCGCCGTCGTGGGCTCGCCATCCGGCGAAACCGCAGTTCATCAGGGGGACGTCAAGAGGCGTGAAGGGCCCTTGCGGCCGGCTGTGGCATGGCATTCGATGGCGGGGTGAAAAGCGTCTGGCTCCTGCTCGACCACCCGCCCCATCCGATGGGGCCGTCTCGCACATCGCGCTGCCCGGAGACGTCCGCCTCCCGCTGACGCGTCTCCCGCATCCTGCTGCGACGCCGGAACGAACTCCGCGTCCGCGCCGCAGTCGCCCCTCGACCGTTCGTCGGCCGCACCCCCTGACGACCACTCAGCGTGCAGGGCCGCAACGCGAAGAAGAGGACAGATCCACCGAGCGGGGCGGACCCGAGGCCCGGGATCGGAGTTCCGATACCCAAGGCCCGAGGCCCGGCCCCGCGACAGCCACAAGGAAACGTCTGTGATCGAAGTCTTTCCCAGTCAGCTCCCGCACTGCGCCGACTGGTTCGTCGACGGTCCCCCTGGAGCGGCCGCCCTGGCCGAGCACGCGCTCATCACGGGCACCGGTCGCTGGTGGACCGACCGTGTCCACGCCCCGCGTGCCGTGGCCGTCTCCTGCGCCGACCACGTGCTGTTCCGCGGGGACCCCACCGCGCTGGCGCCCCTCTCCCTGGCCGGGTTCGCCGCGCACTACGCCCAGGCACCCGACCGCTTCCTGCCGCTCCTGGGCAGTTCGTTCGATCTGCTCGTGCCCTGGGAGCGGATGGTGTACCTCCAGCGCGAGCCGCTGCCCGCCTCGCGCCCGCCCCGTGGTGTGAAGGTGCGCCGCCTGCATCCCCAGGACGCCGAGGCGGTGCGCGCGCTGGGCGCGGAAGCCGCCTGGATCCACGCCAGTTGGGGCGGCCCGGCCGGGCTCGCCGCCTCCGGGCACGGCTGGGCCGCCTTCCAGGAGGGACGTGTCGTCGCCGTCGCCTGTACGTACTTCCGCGGCACCAGGTACGAGGACGTGGCCTGCGTGACCCTCCCCGAACATCGCCGGCAGCGACTGGCCCTGGCCTGCGTCACCGCGCTGTGCCGGGACATCGCCGCCCGTGGACACATCCCGAGTTGGACCTGCTCCCGCGACAACCGTCCCAGTCGCCTGCTCGCCTGGACCGCCGGTTTCCGCCTGGCGGACGAGTACGTGCACCACGCCACCGGGCAACCGGTCCGGCACACGGCCGGACTCGTCGCCTGACGCGCCTCGGCAACAGGGAGGCGACCGGGAGGCGTCAGGGAACCGTCAGAGACCCCCGACCCTACGCAAGGGACGCGCCAACACCGCGCGATCGCCTCGCCGCGGTCGCTTCGATGGAAGAGAAGTGGAAGGGAAGTGGACGTGGCAGAGCGCGAGGAGCTGAACCCATGAGAGCCCACTCCATGAGAGCCGACCTCATGAGCAGACCCGCCGTACGCGTCGTGGCGGGCGTGAGTGGTTCGCTGGGAAGTCTGACCGCTCTGCACCGGGCGGCCTCCGAGGCACGCGTCAGGGGCGCGGCGCTGTCGGCCGTGTTGGCCTGGGAACCCCCGGGCGGCGACATCCCCCATCGCGGCGGCCCCTGCCCGACGAGCACGGCCGCCTGGCGCAGCATGGCGGCCGACCGTCTCACCGAGGCCCTCGACACCGCCTTCGGCAGCGCCGGGCCCGGGGTGCCGCTGGAGCGGCTGGTCGTGCTCGGCAAGCCGGGCACGGTCCTGCTGGCGGTCGCCGATCGGCCCGACGATCTGCTCGTGATCGGGGCCGGGCCGCGCGGGCGCCTGCGTCGGGCGATGTGGCCCTCGGTGGGCCGGTACTGCCTCGCGCACGCCTGCTGCCCGGTACTGGCCGTGCCGCCCTCGCCCCTCCACCGCACCCTCGACGCCGTGCACCGCCGCAATGCATGGAAACTCCCCCTCGACACCCAGGGGTTGACCGAGATCCGCTGACCCTGCGCCCCCTGCCTGCCGCCCCACCGCCCCGCCGATCCGCCGATCCGCCGATCCGCCGATCCGCCGCTGTTCCGGGCACCTTCCCGGGGCGATGCGTGCCGGGCGGGCGTCGTCAGGCGTGGTGGCGCAGGAAGTTCCGCACCCGGCGGTTCCACTCCTGTGGTTGCTCCCAGTAGGCGCTGTGGCCGGCGTGCGGCATGAGGTGGAACTCGGCGTTCGGCAGGTGGTCGGCCACCCGCTTCATGACCGGCGGCGGGGCGTAGCGGTCCTCGTCGCCGGCGAGCACCAGCACCGGGACGGACGGCAGGCGCGCCAGGCGCGTCAGGGTCAGGGGTTCGCGTACGGACTGGTAGGAGCCGTAGTCCCGGGAGTCGCTGCCCCGCGTCATCGCCAGGAAGCGGCGCACTCCTTCGGGGTGGGCCGCGCGGTAGGTCCGGCCCAGTTCCTTCTCCTCGGTCGGGAGCCGGGGGAGGTCGGGACCGACGTACCGGGCGCGGAATCGGACGGATGCCGGATCGACGAGCCCGCAATAGCCGGTGGAGACGACGAGTGCGGCCAGGCGGGTCGGGTTGTCGAGGGCGTACTCGGTGGCGCAGACGGCGCCGCGCGCGGTGCCGACGAGCGAGAACCGCGACAGTCCGAGTGCGTCCACCAGGGCTTCGAGGTCGGCCGTCATGGACCCGGTGGCCCGGTGCTCGGGGGCCGAGCGGGTCCGGCCGAAGCCGCGCATGTCGTAGGTGATGACGCGGTGGCCGGCGGCCTCGAACAGCGGGCGCTGCTCGGCCCAGCAGGTGCTGTTGCCGGCCAGGGCGTGCAACAGCACGAGCGGCGGACCGTCGCCGCCGCCGTCCTCCACCCAGAGTCGGGCTTCCGGCACGTCGACGTACGGCATCTGATCACTTCACGGCGGCGGGGCGGCTGTCACATGTCCGGGTGGTCGGGCACCGGCGAGGCCGCGACGGCGTCGTCGAGGATCTGCTCGCGTACCGAGTCGATCAGCCTGTTGACGGCGGTGGCCACGGAGAGGATCTCCTCGGACCGCTCGGAGCCGACGATCTGGCCGGTCGACGCGTCAAGAAAGGCCATCGCCTTCCGCATGAGGGTGCGGGCCTCCGGGGTGGTGGGCAGCGCGTCGGCCCTGATCAGATTGAGCATCGTCTCCAATGCCCCGGCCAACGCGCGGACGGCTTCCCGCATCTGGGTTTCTTCGGAACTCATGCACCCTACGATCGCGGACCGGCGCCGTCGCTGTCACGGGGGCGATTTCCGTCCGGGGGACCGGAATCGAACGCTTGGGCTGCGCGACGTCGCGCGACTACGCTCCGCGTGGACCCGCGACGGAGGAGGCGACGCGGGCGTGGGTTTCTCGGCGGGGGAAGCGGAGTGGCGGGCTCGTCTGGGCACGCTGCGGCAGGTCGTGCGCCAGGAAATGGTCTCGCGGCAGCTTGCCGCGCACCTGCCGGACCTGCCGCCGCGGCGGGTGCTGGACGTCGGTTGCGGTCAGGGCACCCAGGCCCTGCAACTGGCCCGTCGGGGGCACATGGTGACCGGGCTGGACGCCTCGCCCCGGCTCCTCGACGACTTCCGCGCCGCGTTGGCCGAGGTGCCCGTGGAGGTCGGCGACCGGGTGCGGCTGGTCGAAGGGGACGCCGAGCGGTTGGCCGATCTCTTCGCGCCGTCCAGGCCCCAGGGCCTGTCGTCAGGGCGCGGGATCCGTCACCGGGTAGGGGACGAAGGTGCTGGTGTGCTGGTCGATGCGGAGTGGGCGGTCGAGGGGTGGGGCGGCCCGCTGCGGGCAGTCGAGGCGTTCGCAGACCCGGCAGCCCATGCCGATGGGGGTGGCCGCCGAGGCGTTGCCGAGGTCCAAGCCGTCGGAGTAGACCAGTCGGTGGGCGTGCCGGAGCTCGCAGCCGAGGCCGATGGCGAAGGTCTTGCCCGGTTCTCCCCAGCCGCCGCGGTGCCGGGTGACGGCCCGTGCGGTCCACAAGTAGCGCTGCCCGTCCGGCATTTCGGCGATCTGGACGTGAATGCGGCCGGGTGCGGTGAACGCTTCGTAGACGTTCCACAGCGGGCAGGTGCCGCCGGCGCGGGAGAAGTGGAATCCGGTGGCGGACTGGCGCTTCGACATGTTGCCGGCCCGGTCGACGCGGACGAAGGAGAAGGGCACGCCGCGCAGTCGCGGGCGTTGGAGGGTGCTGAGGCGGTGGCACACCGTCTCGTAGCCGAGGCCGTAGCGGTCGGTGAGGCGTTCGATGTCGTAGCGGACTTCCTCGGCCGCCGCGTGGAAGCTGGCGTACGGCAGGATCAGGGCCGCGGCGAAGTAGTTGGCGATGCCGATGCGGGCGAGGGCGTGGGCGGGCGAGCCGGGCGGGAAGTCCTCGGCGGCCTGGCGGTCCAGTTCGTCGTCGTAGGCGAGCAGCGCGAGTTGGGTGGCCATGCGGAAGGCGCGCTGGCCCGGGCGCAGGCGGGTGGACAGGTGCAGGGTGCGGGTCGGCGCGTCGTAGTGGTGGAGCTGGTCGCCGGACTCGGCGGCGAGGTGGACGCGGTGGCGTTCGGTGAGGCGGGTGCTCAGGGCGCGTACGACGTCGCCGGGTCGGATGCCGATCTCCCGGGCCAGTTGCTCGGCCGCGAGGTCCGTCTCGTGCAGGTAGTTCTGACGGCGGTAGAAGAAGTCCCGGATCTCCTCGTGGGGTGAACGGGGTTGTTCCGGGGCCGTGCCGCGGCCGTCGTCGAGGTGTTCGGCGAGCCGTTGGTTGCGGCGGCCGAGGTCGAGCAGGACCTGGGCGACCGCGGGCATGCGGGCGGCGAGTTCCGCCAGGTCGGCGGCGGAGACCCGGGCCTCGGCGAGTTCGCCGGCCAGTGCCTCGCGGAGGTCCGCCACCAGGCGCGTGGTGTCGCGCGCGGAGAAGAAGCCCGGGTCGACGCCGAAGGCTTCGGTCAGGCGGAGCAGGACGGGCACCGTGAGCGGGCGGGAGTCGTGCTCCATCTGGTTGAGGTAGCTCGGCGAGATGTCGAGCAGGCGGGCCAATTCGGCCTGGCTCAGGCGCCGTTCCTCGCGCAGGCGTCGCAGGCGCGCGCCCGCATACGTCTTGCTCACCCGATCGTCCTCCGTGTCCGGCGTCCGCTCAGGGTACGCGATCATGTCGCCCACGCACCCTTCGCAACCTTGGCAAAAGGCCGGTGGAAGATTCACAGAAGTTGGCAAGCGTCCATGGTTGATGGCACTCAGTGCCAATGCCAGAGTCTCAGTGCGGCCCGCCGGACACGGCGACCACCGCCCGGAACCGGGGCGCGATATCTGCCCTGACGTCGGAGATCCCGGCACCGGCGGGGTCGTGCACCGGCACCGTTGCTCATCTCCTTCCCACCGCGTGGCGGCGGGCCG
Organism: Streptomyces yunnanensis; assembly: GCF_029011865.1. Taxonomy (NCBI): domain Bacteria; kingdom Bacillati; phylum Actinomycetota; class Actinomycetes; order Kitasatosporales; family Streptomycetaceae; genus Streptomyces; species Streptomyces yunnanensis. The sequence continues at coordinate 8,646,855 of NZ_CP095749.1, read as the reverse complement.
CACCCCATCACATCGACACACCGTGCCACTCCTGTCCGTCCGGACAGGGAAGTTGGCAGTCAGTACAGACCGAGGAGTCGTGACAGTCATGGCAGAGTCGAGGACGCAGGCGGCCGAGGAACTCGCACGGCGCTGGGCCACCGATCCGCGGTGGCGGGGGGTGGAGCGCACCTACGGCGCCGACGACGTGGTCCGACTGTCCGGCAGCGTCCGCGAGGAGCACACCCTGGCCCGCCTGGGCGCCGAGCGGCTGTGGCGAGCGCTGCACGAGCGGGACTACGTCCATGCGCTCGGCGCCCTGACCGGCGGGCAGGCCGTCCAGCAGGTCAAGGCGGGACTCCAGGCGATCTACCTGTCGGGCTGGCAGGTCGCCGCCGACGCCAACCAGGCCGGCCACACCTACCCCGACCAGAGCCTGTACCCGGCCAACTCCGTGCCGCAGGTGGTCCGTCGGATCAACAACGCGCTGCTGCGCGCCGACCAGATCGCCACCGCCGAGGGCGCGGGCACCGGTGCGGCCGACGGGGGCACGGACTGGCTCGCGCCGATCGTCGCCGACGCGGAGGCCGGGTTCGGCGGGCCGCTGAACGCGTTCGAGCTGACCAAGGCGATGATCGCGGCCGGCGCCGCCGGCATCCACTACGAGGACCAGCTCGCCTCCGAGAAGAAGTGCGGGCACCTCGGCGGCAAGGTGCTGGTGCCGACCTCCCAGCACATCCGCACCCTCAACGCGGCCCGGCTCGCCGCGGACCTCGCGGACGTGCCGACGGTGCTCATCGCCCGCACCGACGCCCTGGCGGCGAACCTGCTGACCAGCGATGTCGACGAGCGCGACGCCGAGTTCGTCACCGGTGAGCGCACCGCGGAGGGCTTCTACCGCGTGCGCAACGGCATGGCGCCGGTGATCGCCCGCGGTCTGGCCTACGCGCCGTACGCCGATCTGCTGTGGATGGAGACCGGCACGCCGGACCTCGGCCAGGCACGGGAGTTCGCCGAGGCGGTCCACGCCCGGTACCCGGAGCAGATGCTGGCCTACAACTGCTCGCCGTCCTTCAACTGGAAGGCGGCCCTGGACGACGACCAGATCGCCAAGTTCCAGCGGGAGCTGGGCGCGATGGGGTACGCGTTCCAGTTCATCACGCTGGCCGGCTTCCACTCCCTCAACCACGGCATGTTCGACCTGGCCCGCGGCTACGCCGAGCACGGCATGCCCGCCTATGTCGACCTCCAGGAGCGGGAGTTCGCCGCGCAGCAGCACGGCTTCACCGCGGTCAGGCATCAGCGCGAGGTCGGCACCGGCTACTTCGACCTGGTCTCCACCGCGGTCAACCCCGCCTCCTCCACGACCGCGCTGACCGGCTCCACGGAAGAGGAGCAGTTCCACTAGGGCGTGCCGCAAGGTCCCACCTGCCGTCCGGCGCCCGGGCGTCCGCCGTCGGTCCGTCCCGTCCCGGCCGAGTGGGGGTCGCACGACCGTCCCCGTCCGACCCCCGCTTCCGGCCCTGCTCCAGGAGAACCCGATGTCCACCCGTGTACTGACGACCCCGCGCGTCCGCGTTCTCGCGGCCCCGGGCGAGCGTCACGACGAGATCCTCACGCCCGCCGCCCTGGACTTCGTCGGCCGGCTCACCGCCGCGTTCGGCGAGCGCCGGCGGGACCTGCTGACGGAACGCCGTCGTCAGGCCATGCGCCTGGCGGACGGGGCCCCGCTGGACTTCCCGCTCGTCACCTCGGCCGTCCGTGCCGACGACTCCTGGCGGGTGGCGCCGCCCGCCCCCGGGCTGACCGATCGCCGCGTCGAGATCACCGGTCCCCCGGACCGTCGGATGACGATCAACGCCCTGAACTCCGGCGCCCGGGTGTGGATGGCCGACTTCGAGGACGCCACCGCACCCACCTGGGACAACGTGATCGACGGCCAACTCAACCTGCGCGACGCGACGGAGCGGCGCATCGACTTCACCGCGCCCGGCGGCAAGGAGTATCGCCTCGCGGACCACGACCGGCTCGCCACCCTCGTCGTGCGGCCCCGCGGGTGGCACCTCGACGAGGCGCACCTGGAGTGCGGGGGCCGCCCGGTGCCGGCCTCGCTCGTCGACTTCGGCCTGTACTTCTTCCACTGCGCGCAGCGGCAGATCGACGCCGGCCGCGGGCCGTACTTCTACCTCCCGAAGCTGGAGAACCGCTACGAGGCGCGGCTGTGGAACGACATCTTCGTCGCCGCCCAGGAGATGCTCGGCATCCCGCGCGGCACGATCCGCGCCACCGTCCTCATCGAGACCATCACCGCCGCGGTCGAGATGGAGGAGATCCTCTACGAGCTGCGCGAGCACAGCTCGGGTCTGAACGCGGGCCGCTGGGACTATCTGTTCAGCCTGATCAAGACGTTCGGGCACCGCACCGACTTCCTGCTGCCGGACCGCGCCAGGGTGACGATGACCGCCCCCTTCATGCGGGCCTACACCGAGCTCCTCGTGCGCACCTGCCACCGGCGCGGCGCCCACGCCATCGGCGGGATGGCCGCACAGGTGCCGGGCACGGACCCGGCGGCGCGCGAGGCGGCGCTCGCCACGGTGCGGCTGGACAAGGAACGCGAGGCCGAGGACGGCTTCGACGGGTCCTGGGTGGCCCATCCCGGTCTGGTGCCGGTGTGCCGGGCGGCGTTCGACGAGGTGCTGGGCGCGCGCCCGCACCAGCTGGACCGCACCCGGGACGAGGTGGCGGTGACGGCTGCGGACCTGCTGTCGGTGCGCCGGACCAGCGGGCCGCCCACGCCGGACGGGGTCCGGACGAACATCGCGGTCGCGCTGCGCTACTTCGATGCCTGGCTGCGCGGGCAGGGGGCCGTCGCGCTGGACGGGCTGATGGCGGACGCGGCGACCGCGGAGATCGCCCGGGTGCAGATCTGGCAGTGGCTGCGGCACCGGGTGATCGACCGGGAGTCGGTGCTGCGACTGCTCGACGACGAAGTCGCCGCGCTCGGCGCCGCGTTCCCGTGGGCGGCCCTGGACGAGGTGCGGGGGCTCTTCGAGCGGACGGCGCTCGCCGACGCGCTGCCGCCGTTCTTCACCTCCGACGCCTACGCCCGCCACCTCGCGCCGGGCCGCGGCGCCCACGCCGGGTAGCGGGATCGAGACGCCTGGCACCACCGGGCTGAGGGGCCCGGTGGCACCCGGCGGTCGAGGGGGCCGTCGGAACCGCCAGGAGAGGGCGGGAAGTGCTGCTGCGGCGCTTCCCGCCCTCGGCCCGCCGGGGCGCGCCCGACGCATGGCACGCCGGTGCCGGCGCAGGAGTGCCGGCGCACCCACCGGCCGCTACGCCTTGGGCAGGGCGAAGCAGAAGAGCTTGCCGGACCGGCTGGCGAAGACCCGGTCGTCGACGGGGAACGACGACCAGGCGCCGGAGCCGCCGCTGACCGGGTACCGCCAGACCTGCCGGCCGGTCTCGGCGTGGAAGCCGTACAGCCCCTTGGGTCCGGCGGCGAGGAACAGCTCGCCCGCCGCGCCCAGGAACTGCAGCGTGCCGAGGCCGGCCCCGGCCGTCCAACGGGCCGCCCCGGTACGGGCGTCGACGGCGTGCAGGACCGTGTCGAGATAGCAGACAGTGGCGCCGGACCGGTCGTAGCCACGATTTCCCCGGGCGGCGGTCCGCACGCTCCACAGCGTCTTCCCCGTCGTCGGGTCGAAGGCCGCGAGCAGCCCGCTGGTGGCGCCGCTGGCGCCGGTGCCCGGGTAGCAGAACAGGATGTCGTCGTGCAGGCGCAGGGACCCTTCGTACATCATGAACTGGCTGTTCGTCGGGGGTAGTTGGGTGCGTCGGTGCCAGAGCGTCGAACCGTCGGCCGGGTCGAGTCCCAGCAGGTTCATGTCGCCGTCGACGGCGTAGAGCACCTTGCCCTTGGCCGGTGGGTAGAGGGCGACGAGGTCCTTCGACCACAGCGGGGTCCCGGTGTCCTGGGCGAGGGCGGTGTATCCGTTGAGCGTCGCGGTGGTGGACGTCTTCCCGGCGCCGCCCCAGACGATCAGCCGGCCCGTCGGGGTGGTGCCGACCGCCGTGAGCCCGCCCTTGACCGGCGCCTGCCAGCGCACGTCGCCGGTCGAGGCGTCGAGGCCCTGGAAGCGCCCGCCGTTGTCCATGGTCACGACCAGTGAGCCGCCTGCGAACTCCAGGTGCGGCGCGCCCGTTCCGGTCGGGGAAGCGGTCCACCGCTCCTTGCCGGTGCGGCCGTCGACGGCGTGGACCTTGCCGTCGGTGCGCACGGTGTAGACGCGTTGGTCGTCGGCGAGGGCGGCGGTGTTCTGGCCGCTGAGGTCCTTCCACAGGACCGTGCCCCCGGCCCGGTCGAAGCAGGCGCCCGAGGTCTTCCCGGCGCACAACAGCGTGGACGCGGTCACCGCCATGAGGGCCATGTCGGGCTGTGGGAGGTCGGCGGTCCAGGAGAGTTCGGGGCCGGCGGGCGTGTCGCCGTCGCGCGAGCGGAGCAGCAGGAAGGTGCCTCCGGTGGCGGCGGCCACGGCGAGCGCCGCGCCGCCGAACAGCATCCGGCGCCGGCTGACCAGGGGCGTGCGCACCTCCTCGTGGAAGCTGCGCTCCGACTCGGCCACCTGGAGCTCGACCGCGCCGAGCCAGCCCGCGGTACCGGTCGGGCGCAGCCACTGCTGCAGCTGCGCGATGGTCGGCCGGCGGGCCGGGTCCTTGTCGAGGCAGGCGGCGACGGTGCCGAGCAGGCCGTGCGGGACGCCGTCCAGCGCGGGCGCCTCATGGGTGGCGCGGTAGAGCAGGGCGTGGACCGCTCCGGTGCCGAAGGGCGGATTGCCGGTGGCGGCGTAGGCGAGCACGGCGCCCAGGGCGAACACGTCGCTCGCGGGCGTGAGTTCGGCCCCGGTGGACTGCTCGGGCGACATGAAGCCGGGCGAACCGATGATCTGGCCTTGCGCGGTGAGCACGGTGCCGTCGACGGCCCGGCTGATGCCGAAGTCGATGACGCGGGGCCCGTCGAAGGTGAGCAGGATGTTGGACGGCTTGAGGTCGCGGTGGATCAGCCCCGCACGGTGGATGGCGGCCAGTGCCTCGGCCAGGCCCGCGCCGAGCACGCGCAGGGTGGCCTCGGGCATGGGCCCGTGCGCCTCGATGGCGTCGGACAGCGCGGGGCCCGGGACGTAGGCGGTGGCCAGCCAGGGCTGCGGCCCCTCGGGGTCGGCGTCCACCACGGGCGCGGTGAAGGCGCCGCCGACGGCGCGGGCCGCGTCCACCTCGGCCTTGAAGCGCCGTCGGAAGTCGTGGTCGGCGCTCAGTTCGGAGCGGACGACCTTGACGGCGACGGCGCGGCCGCTGCGCGACGCGGCCAGGTAGACGCGGCCCATGCCGCCCGCGCCGAGTTCCCGCAGCACGCGGTACGGGCCGATGTGGGTGAGCGCGGTGTCGGTCGGCGTGCTGGGCGTCGTCGTCATCTGGGGTCGCTCCGGAAGGCGTACAGGGTGGTGTCGGATGCCGCGTAGAGGGTGGTGCCGCTGATCTGCACGCGCCACGCGGTGCTCTTGTTGCCGGCCTGGGCGCCGGAGGCCCGGTGCGCCCAGAGGACCTTGCCGTCCGCGGCGCCCAGCACGACGAAGCCCGGGGTGTCGGCGCCGAACAGGGGGTAGGCCAGCAGGGACGAGGAGACGGCGGGGCCCGGGTCGGATGCGCCGGCCGGGGCCAGGGACAGGGGACTCGCGGTGTGCCACAGCTGCTTGCCGCTGCGGGTGTCGAGGGCGAAGACGGTGCCCTGGCCGTCGATGGCGTAGGCCGTCGTGCCCAGGACCGTGGTCGGGTCGAGGCGGGTCGGCTCGTCGACGGCGGTCCACAGCGTCCGGCCGTCGGTGGCGCGGAACGCCTGCACCTTGGTGCTGGTGACGAGCAGCGCGTTCCCGTCGGTGGTCAGGTCCGGGTAGTCGCCGGGCCGCAGCACGTCCCGGACCGTCCAACGCACCGTGCCGGTCCGCAGGTCCAGGCCGTGGAGGGTGCCGCCGTCGTGCAGGAAGCAGGTGCGGCCGTCGGAGTGGGCGTGGAAGTCGCTGCCGGCCACCTTGCGGGACCACAGCACCTTCCCCGCGGCGAGGTCCACCGCGCAGACGCCGTAGCCCGTGTCGCCGCTGGTGCCGAGGAGGGCGACCGCACCGGTGGCCCAGAAGACGGCGTTGATCTGGGCGGGGAAGCTGCCCGCTGCCCGCTCGGTGACCGCGTGGCTGAACTTCAGGGCGCCGTGGGTGTCCAGGCCGAGCAGATAGCCGCGGTCGCCGAGGGCCGAGGCGAACAGCGTCGGTCCCCGCACGCCGAGCCATTCCGGCTTTCCGCTGACGTCGGACGGCATGCGGGGCGCGGCGGTCCAGCGCTCCGCTCCGCTGGCGGCGTCGTAGCCGATCGCGGTGGTCTGGTCCCACCGTACGAGGGTGTCGCCGAGCAGCCTCAACTGTCCGTTCTGCAGCTGCCGCAGCGGGCGCGACCACTGCGGCGCCGGACCTGCGGGCACCGTGGCACCCGGCCCGATCGTGGCGCCCGCGGGCCGGCCCGGGGCGCCGTCGGGCTGCGTTCGCCCGCCGGCCAGGGCCGCGGTGCCGGCGGCCGCCGCGGCCGCGCCGCCGGCCAGCGCGAGCCACACGAAGCGGCGGCGGCTCGGCCGGCTCGGGGCCGCCGTCGCCTCCAGCGGGGTGACGGGCACCGGGGGCGCCGTGACCAGGACGCCGGCGTGTGCCGCTCGCGTGGCGAGGTCCTCCCGCAGCCCCGGTACGAGCAGCGCGGCGGGGTCGGCGGTGCCGAGCGCGGTCAGCACCGCGGTGGTGGCCGGCCGGCCCGCCGGGTCCTTGTCCAGGCAGGCCGCCACCAGCGGACGCAGCGCGTCGGGTACGCCGGTGAGCTGCGGCGGGGCGTGCACGGCCCGGTAGACGACCTCGGTGGGGCTGCCCGCGCCGAACGGGCCCTGCCCGGTGGCCGCGAAGACCAGGACGCAGCCGAGGGAGAAGACGTCGGCCGCCGGACCGGCCTCGCGGCTCGACACGATCTGCTCGGGGGCCATGAAGCCGGGCGTGCCCATGACGGTGCCCGTCCGGGTCAGCTGCGTGGCGTCCGCGGCCCGGCTGATGCCGAAGTCGATGACGCGCGGCCCGTCTTCGGCCACCAGGACGTTCGCGGGCTTGAGGTCGCGGTGGACGACGCCGGCGGTGTGGATGGCCAGCAGCGCCTCGGCGAGGCCCGTGCCCAGTGCCCGCAGGGCCGGGTCGGGCAGCACGCCGAAGCGGCGTACCACGTCGTGCAGGGACGGTGCGGGGATGTAGGCGGTGGCCAGCCAGGGTTGGGGCGCGTCGGCGTCCGCGTCGAGCACCGGTGGGGTGAAGAAGCCGCTCACCTTGCGGGCGGCGTCCGCCTCGCGCCGGAAGCGCCCGCGGAAGTCCGGCGTCTCGGCGTACTCGGGCCGGATGACCTTCAGTGCGACCAGGCGTGAGCCCGGCGATCTGGCGAGGAAGACCCGGCCCATGCCGCCCTCGCCGAGGAGTTGGAAGACCTCGTAGGGGCCGATCCGGCCGGGGTTCTGCTGCTGCGGGGCCGACGGGTGCGGCTGCGGGAGGGTGGGTTGCGGAGGGGGCTGCCGGGGCGTGGCGTCGCCGCTGCGGCCGTGCTGGGGTGTGTCCACTGCGCGGTGGCGGGTCAGCTGAGCGAGCCGAGCACGTCACGGGCGGCGGCGAGGGCGGCGTCCTCGGCCTGCTGCTGGTTGGTGCCGGAGCGCCCGGGGTCGTAGGTGTAGCCCACGGTGTAGGTGGCGTTGCCCGAGCGGACGATCACCGTGGCCTCGGCCAGGCTCATCGGAGGATTGTCGACGGCGTGCACGACGTGGGCCTCGTCGCCGAGGTCGCCGACCGGCCGGGAGTCGGTGACCTTGCGCATCTTGCCCAGGGCGGTCAGCGCGGTCTTCTTGTCCATGTCGTACATGTTCTTCGCCGCCGGGCCGACCGTGAGGTTCACGTCCAGGTTCAGGTACGCGCCGCCGGAGCCGAAGGGCGCCTGCCACCTCGGCATCCTGGTGATCATCGCCGCCATGGTGGCGTTGTCGAACTGCGAGGGCTTGCACGCGGTTCCGGGCGCGATACGGGCGAGGGTGGCCGCCTTGATCAGCTGGCAGCCCTCGGACACCTTGGTGTAGGTCTTCCCCTCCGACGCCCCTGCCCCCGGGTCCGGCGACGTGACGGATCCGCCGGGGGCCTGGCCCGCCGCGGTGCCGGTGCCGTCGCCCCCCGACAGGGCGAGAGCCACGCCGACGACCGCGGCCACGGCCAGCGCTGCGCCGCCGCCGATCAGCCACGGCCGGGCACCGCGGGGCGGGCGCCCCGCGGCCGAGGCGCCGTCGTGCGGCAGCGTCGACGGGGCCGGCTGCGACCAGGCCGAGGGCGCACCCGGCTCCCCGTCCGGGACCGGCGGCGGTGCCTGGCCCGGTATGGGCGGAACTGCCTGGTCCGGGGCCGGTGCCGCCGGCACCCCGGCGGGTGTCCCCTGCCGGAGGGGCTGGGTGGGGCGGTTCTCGACGTAGCCCTGGCGGGGGTCCGGCTGGGAAGTCTCACTCACGGGGCAACTCGCCTTTTGTGCGTTCCGATTTCGCCGCCGGGAGCCATGGTCAGGTCCCATGGCCCGGGCCCGGGGCGAGGGCGCCCCAACGCCCCGAGGCGACAGGGGGAAGTCTGTCGCCGGGCGATGTCATGTCGATGAAATCTCGCTGACGTGACCGACGGACCGGGTGCGGCGGGCGGCGGGCGGCGGGGTAGTCACCAGTGGGGCTGCGGTGCAGGACGGTGCCTGTGGTCTCGTCGACGGCCACCACTTCGTTGGCGTCGGTGGCGGTGGCGTACACGCGATGCAGGGCGGGGACGACCAGCACGCCGGGCAGACCGTCGATGGTCCGTACGACGCGGCCCGCGCGGACGTCCACCTCGATGACCTGGCTCGCGCCGAGGTGGGCGATGAACAGCAGCCCGCGGTCGGGATCGAGGCTCGCGTAGTCGAAGCGGGAGCTGTCCCCCGGCAGGGCGATCTCCTTCACCACGCGAAGCGGCAGAGCCACCTTGGACGGCTGACCGCCGCGGGTGAGCAGTACGCCGGCGACGACGGCGAGGACGGCGAGGACCAGGCCCAAGGTCAAGGACAGCAGAGCGCGGGGGCTGAGGCGACGGATCATGTGCGGGCTTTCCGTGGCGACGGTGAAGCGGCGAGGGCGGCCCGCCGCTGCCCGTGGGTGGTGAGCGGCGACGGGACGGCCGGGTCGTTCGGTGCAGCGACGACGAGGGGTTACGGCGAGGGACACGCGGCGAGCAACGCCGGCAGCGTCGCACCGCAGCCGATCCGGCCTCAGCCGGTCACGACGCGCCGATCATGACGCGGGCGCCGGCGCGGTCGCGTCCAGGGCCGGGCGCAGTGCCTTGGTCAGGGTGACTCCGTCGGCGGTGGCCCAGAAGTGCATGTAGAACAGGCGGGGTTGCTCGTCCAGGGAGTGGTTGTGGAGTTCGACGATGTCGATGTTGCCCTTGCGGAGCGCCTGGATGACCTTCTGCACCTCGGGTGCGGTCATGACGAAGTCGCCGTTGATGGCGGCCTTGTCGCCGCCCAGGGGCTGGAAGTTGATGCCGGTGGTCAGGCCGAGGGCGGGCGGAAGCACGTGCTCCCCGTCGTCGACGGTGTTCTTGCGGGCGATGGTGAACTTGTAGATGCCGCCGTCGGCGGTGCCCTTGCGGCCGAGCGCCTTGTCGATGCCGGCGGTGTCCAGTGCGATCGGCGGCTGAGTGGACGGGGGCGGCGAGGCAGGCGGGATCCCGGTCGCGTCCAGCGCGTGCTTCAGCCCTTGGGCGAGTTTCACCGGGTCGCCCATGGCGTGGACATGCGTCCACCAGATCGCCGGGGACTGCTGGAGCAGGTGCTTGTGCAGCGCGGTCTGCTCGATGCCGGCGGCCTGCAGCGCGTCGGTGACCTTGGGCAGTTCGTCCTCGGTGACGACCAGGTCGCCCATCAGCATGGTCGTGTGCTTGTACTTGGCGAAGGCCGCGTAGCCGCCGAGGGACAGGCCCGGCTTGATGGTGATGCCTTCGGTGGTGACCTTGAGGTCCTTGCGGGGCAGTGGGACGCGGTAGACGGTGCCCTTCATGAGAGTTCCCGTGCGGCCGAGGGCGTCGGCGACCGGCTTCCAGTCCGCCTCCTTGGTCTGCACGGGCTGCTGAAGGTGGTCGCTCTGGGAGGCGGCCTGCGCCGCGACCGCGCTCGTACCGCCGGCGGCGTCGCTTCTCGTCTGGGTGCCGCAGCCTGCCAGCAGACCGGTGCCGTCACCAGGAGGAGCGCCGCCGTGGTCCCTGCGGCCGGCTTGGTGAGCGAACGGGGTGACATGACCACTCCTCGTCGAGATCGTTGTCGAAGTCGAAGGTGTCTGTGTGGCCAGCGAAGCCGCCCCGGATGAAGCTGGCATGAAGATCCACCCGCTCGGATGCCTTCATGCCACCTTCATCAGAGGCAAGGATCGTGAAAGGCACGACAACGTACGCGGCAGCGGCGGATGAGGGACGGTGCGATGCGGATCCTGGTGGTCGAGGACGAGCCCAAGATGCGGGACCTGCTGCGTCGGGCCCTGACCGAGGAGGGCTATGCCGTCGATGTGGCCGCCGACGGCCCACAGGCCCTCGCCCTCACCGACGTGGCCACCTACGACGCGATGGTGCTGGACGTGATGCTGCCGGGCCTGGACGGCTTCGAGGTCTGCGCGACCCTGCGCAGGCGCGGCATCTGGCTGCCCGTGCTGCTGCTCACCGCCAAGGACGCCGTCGCCGACCGGGTGCGCGGCCTGGACGGCGGAGCGGACGACTACCTGACCAAACCGTTCAGCCTGGAGGAACTCTTCGCGCGACTGCGGGTGCTGATCCGCCATGGCCCGTTCGAGCGCCCGGCCACCCTCACGGCCGGCGACCTGTCACTGGACCCGGCCACTCGGACGGTGCGGCGCGGCGCCGAAGAGATCCCCCTGACCGGCAAGGAGTACGCCCTTCTCGAAGCCCTGCTGCGCCGCCCCGGCACCGTCCTGACTCGCGCCATGCTCGTCGAGCACTGTTGGGACCTGGGAACCAGTCCCGGTTCCAACGTGGTCGACGCCCACATCAAGGCCCTGCGCGACAAGATCGACCGCCCCTACGGCACCCGGGCCGTCGAGACCGTCCGCGGCGCCGGATACCGGATCCGCCGCGACGGTGGACGCACCACCACCCATCGCACGTCACGAAGCCGCACGCCATGAACCGCATCCCGCTCCGCATCCGCCTCACCGCGATCTTCGCCGCCGTGATGGCCCTGGTCCTGGCCGGCGCCGGCTACCTCACCCTCAGCCGCTTCCGCGAGTCCCAGAGCGAATACGGCGCCGTCACCGGCATCGCCCGCCAGGCCCAGCAGGAAGCCCTCGACGACCTGGTACGCGAACTGCTCACCGCCCTGCCCATCGTCTTCGTCCTGGCCACCCTCGGCGCCTACGTTCTCGCCGCCGCGGCCCTGCGCCCCGTGGAACGCATGCGCACCCAGGCGGCGGCAGTCACCGAGGACACGCCCGGCCACCGCCTCGACGTACCGCCCAGCCGCGACGAGATCGCCCGCCTCGCCACCACCCTCAACGACATGCTCACCCGCCTCCAGACCGCCCTGGACCACGAGCGGCTCTTCGTCGCCGACGCCAGCCACGAACTGCGCACCCCGCTCAGCCTGTTGCGCACCGAGATCGAACTCGCCCTTCGGCACCCCCGCGACGCCACCGAGCTACGCGCCGCCCTCGTCTCCGCGCACGAGGAGACCGAACGGCTCGTCCAGCTCTCCGAGGACCTGCTGCTCCTGGCCCGCACCGACCGCCGCGACACCACCTCCACCGGGTCGGCCGTGCCCGACCTGGCGCGGCTTCTGCATCGTGTGGCGGCCCGCCTGCGCAACGGCTCTCCCGGCAAGGCCGTCACCGTCGGCTGCCCCGACGGACTGACTGCCGCCGTCCCACACGACCGCCTGGAGCGAGCGGTGACGAACCTTGTCCACAACGCCCAGCAGCACGGCCAGGGTCCCGTGGAAGTGACAGCTCGGCCATACGAGAAGTCGGTCCGCATCGAGGTACGCGATCACGGCCCCGGCTTCCCGCCCGACTTCCTCCCGCACGCCTTCGACCGCTTCACCCAGGCCGACCGTTCCCGCGCCACCACCGGAACCGGCCTCGGACTGGCCATCACCGCCGCCATCGCACGCGCCGCAGGCGGCGAGTACGGCGCCTACAACCACCCCGACGGAGGCGCCGTCGTATGGATCACCCTTCCCGCCCTTCCTCCGCCGCCCAGGTCCGCTTGATGCACCCCAAGCACCATGCAACCCTGGTTGCATTCAGCACGTACTGGCCATGGGGAGCGTTGATGGACCGGACAACGTCCACTGCACGGACGGGCACACGCCATGGCCGCTGACCGGTCGACCCACGACCCGGGCGAGTGGGTCCTGCTCTCCTACCGGATGCCCCGCGAACCCTCCTCTCCCCGCATCGCGGTCTGGCGCAAGCTCAAGCGCCTGGGCGTCGCCCAACTCTCCGACGGGCTGGTCGCGCTGCCCGCCGACGCCCGCACCCGCGAACAGCTGGAGTGGATCGCCGACGAGGCGATCGAGGCAGGCGGCACCGCCGCCATCTGGCTGGCCCGCCCCGCGACCCGCGACCAGGAACGCGAACTGGCCGCCGCCATGGCCGCAGCCCGCGCCGCCGAGTACCAAGCCGTCATCGACCAGGCAACCCAGACCGCCGACGCCGCCAACACCGCATCCGTCGTACGCAGGTTGCGTGCCGAACTGCGACGCATCGACCGCCGCGACTTCTTCCCGCCCCCCGAACGCGACCGCGCACACGCCGCCGTACGCACCCTCGCCGACGAACCGGACAACAACCCCCTCGGCGCAGCACCGAAGACCGCAAACCACCCGGAGAACGCATGAAGTGGGCGACCCGCGCCAGGATCCACATCGACCGGGCCGCCTGCGCCTGGCTCATCCGCCAACACATCGACAAGGAAGCGGAGTTCGTCTTCGTCAACGACCCTTCCGAGGTCCCGGAAGACGCCACTGCGTTCGACATGCGCGGCGTACAGCTCGGCCACCACGGCGGCGACTGCTCCTTCGAGACGATCCTTCGCCACTACGACCTGACCGACCCGGTGCTGTGGAAACTCGCCGAGATCGTCCACGAGGCCGATCTCGACGACGAACGCTACGACACCGCGGAAGCCCCCGGCCTGGACGTCGTCCTGCGCGGCCTGTCCATGATCTGCGACGACGAACGGATCCTGGAGCTGACCGGCCCCCTCTTCGACGGCCTGTACGAGTACCACCGCCGAGCCATGCTGATAGGGCGCACCCCCTCCTGACCAAGCACCCGCCAGCCTCCGCCGGTGACTTGGCTTCCCCCACCTCGTCCGACCATCCGCACGAGTCCCCGGGATCACGCCATGGCCCTCGTCATCGCCTCGTCGCCCGAAACATTCAGCTCCGCCCACATCGCGCTGACCGCCGCTGTCACCGGCGTTCTCGCGCTGGCCGTGGCGGCCTGGCGGCTTCCCGGGACCGCATGGCCCGACATGGCCGCGGTCGCGGTGCTGTCCGCGGCCTCCGTCTACCTGTGGCGGACTTCGGCGAACATGACGCAGCTGAACACGGACGGCCTGCCGGGCTTCTCCGCCAACGACTGGGCCGCCCCCGTCCTCACGTACGTCTTCCTCAGCCTCTACGCCGACGTCCGCCCTTCGGCAGAACCACGCCGCTACGCCCAGACCCGCGCCCTCGCCACCCTCGCTTCGCTGGCGGTCAACGTCATCACCATCTGACAGGGCGAGCAGCCGAGGGCCCATTGATAGAAAAGTGCAACCGTGGTTACAGGTCCCGTATGAGCTCCGAGGCTCCGTCGACACCCAGCAGCACAGGCGACACCGAGACCCCCGCACGAGCCACGGCCACAGCAACGGGCGACCCGGGCTTCGCCGCCGTGCTGCGGTACTTCCTGCGCCTGGGCACGCTCGGGTTCGGCGGGCCCATCGCCGTGGTCGGCTACATGCAGCGCGACCTGGTGGAAACGCGTGGCTGGATCGCCGAACAGGATTTCCTCAACGACGTCGCCCTCGGCCAGACCATGCCCGGCCCGCTGGCCGCACAGGTCGCCATGTGGGTCGGCTACCTCAGGCGGGGCGTGCTCGGGGCGGCGGCAACCGCGCTCGCGTTCATCGCCCCGTCGTTCCTCATGGTCACCGGCGTCGCCGCCGTCTACGCCCACTACGCGGGCCTGAGCGCGGTACAGGCTCTCTTCTACGGCATCGCCCCCGCCGTCATGGCGATCATCGCCATCGCCGCGTACAAGCTGGTGCGCCTCACCGACGACGTTCGTCACCGGCGCCACCGCCGCCGCGGGCGGCGCCCTGTGCGGCGCCGTGGTCGTCCTGACCCGCCAGGCCGTCACCAACATCCCCACCACCGCGATAGCCCTGGCCACCCTCGCCCTGCTGTGCCGCTTCAAGGCCCCCGAACCGTACGTAGTCGTCACCGCCGGAGCCCTCGGCCTACTTCTCCACTGACCGGTTGATCGAGCAAGAGACGGCATGCGGACGAGAGCCCCGCGTTGACCGGCCTCGCCGGCCCCGCGGCATGCGTCCGGCTCGGCGGGACTGCACCCTCCAGGTCAGTCGTGAACGGCCGTGCCGCTGACGCGGTGATCGGCATGACTCAGAGCCTCCATCACCAACCGCCGCAGATGCCCGTCCCGGAGGCTGTAGTGGATGTGCCGCCCCTCCCGTCGCGTCTCCACCAGCCCTGCCAACCGTAGCTTCGCCAGATGCTGGCTCACCGCCGTCCTGGACACGGTGCACTGCTCGGCGAGCGAGCTGACGTCCGACTCGCCTTGCGCCAGCAGCCACAGCAGGTGGAGCCGGGTCATGTCCGACAGCAACGCGAACACCTCGGTCGCCTCCATCAGACGTGCACTGTCCGGGGGGCGCAGGTGCGCACCTGGCGCAGGTGGAAGAGGCTCGCGTGCAGGCATGCACACAGCGTAGAGGCCCGGCGGGCCGGCAGCGTCAGGCCGCCGACACAATCTGAAATCAACATGTGCGCAGATGCGCACCTATAGATACAGTGGAGGGCAGTCGTGCCCGCCACGCAGGACCAAGGGACTGCCGCATGCTTTCCGTACTGCGCAACCGCACGTATCGCCACCTCTTCACCGCCCAGGTCATCGCCTTGGTCGGCACGGGTCTGGCCACGGTTGCCCTCGGCCTGCTCGCCTACGACATCGCGGGCTCCGACGCCGGCTCGGTGCTCGGCACCGCACTGGCGATCAAGATGGTGGCGTACGTGGCGATCGCCCCCGCCATCGGCGCGGTGGCCGACCGGCTGCCGCGCCGGGCCCTGATGGTCGGTGCGGACCTGACGCGCGCCACGGTCGCCCTGATGCTGCCGTTCGTGGACCAGGTCTGGCAGGTGTACGTCCTGATCTTCCTGCTCCAGTCGGCGTCGGCCGCGTTCACACCGACGTTCCAAGCCGTGATCCCGGACGTACTGCCGGCCGAGCGCGACTACACCCAGGCGCTGTCACTGTCCCGTCTGGCATACGACCTGGAGAGCCTCTTCAGCCCCGCGCTCGCCGCCGCCCTGCTGTCCCTGATCACCTACAACTGGCTGTTCCTGGGCACCGTGGCCGGGTTCCTGGCCTCCGCCGCCCTGGTGGTCTCCGCGATCCTGCCGAAACCGCACGCGACAACGGAAACGCCGGGCGGGAGCGGGTACGCCAGGGCCACCGCCGGTTCCCGCCTCTTCTTCGCCACCCCACAACTGCGGGCCCTGCTCGCGCTCAACCTCGCAGTGGCGGCAGCGAGCGCCATGGTCACCGTCAACAGCGTCGTGTACGTCCGTGAGCAGCTCGGCCGCGGCGCCGCCGACGTGTCGCTCGCACTCGGCGCCTATGGCGGCGGTTCCATGCTCGTCGCTCTGCTGCTGCCCCGCGTTCTCGACCGGGTCTCCGACCGCACGGTGATGCTCCGAGGAGCCCTGCTGCTCACCCTCGTCTTCGCCACACTCGGCGCCCTGACGGCGGTCGGCAGCGGCGGCTGGCGCTGGCCCGCACTGTTGCTCACCTGGGCCGCCTTCGGCGCTGCCTGCTCGATGGTGCTCACGCCGACCGGCCGCCTGATACGCCGCGCGGCACCGCCCGAGGAGCGCGCCTCCGCCTTCGCTGCGCAGTTCTCCCTCTCGCACGGCTGCTGGCTGCTGACGTACCCCCTTGCCGGCTGGCTCGGCGCGGCGGCCGGCCTGCAGTCGGCGGTGGTCGCATTGGGCGTCATCGCCCTGACCGGGGGCCTGTTGGCCATGTGGCTGTGGCCGCCTAACGAGCCCGCTCTCGCCGAGCACGAGCACACCGGGCTCCAGGACGACCACCCACATCTTGCGGACGCCGTACGAGTGCAGGGCGGCTGGCGGCACAGCCACAGCTACCTGACAGACGGACTCCACGCTCACCAGTGACCAGCTGCTGGTGAATTCAAGTCCTCGACGACCCGCCGTCACCACTCGTGTTGCTCAGATCGCGCTGGACTTCCCAGGAGGGGAGCACCACCACCTGCAGCTACGCGCCGGGCACGGGCTCCATGCGAAAGCGGACGACGCTGCAGAGGCCGTCACAGCGTGGACTGAGCATGGGGGAGCCCCCTCGCAAGTTCGCATCTCGCGGCCTCCGCGCTCGCCCACCCGGGCAAATGAAGGTCCCGATCGGGGCCTTCGTCGTTGGCTGGTCTCAGTTTCGGTCTCAGTTTCGGTCTCAGTTGCCCCGAAGCCCCCTTCCGCCGGGCCCCACCCGACCGGAATGCGCGCCCTTCCTCTCACATTGATCACGTGACCGTCATCGCGGGCGTCAGCCCTAAACGGTCGCGGCCTCGCGGGTACCGGGCGGGAGTGTGGTCGGACCGGTGATCTGACCTGTCGGCTTCAAGGCCGGGGGCGGGTTGATGGCCGGGATGGCTCACCCCATGACGGTCAACATCAGCAAAGACGGCAAACCCGTCACCGACCTCCAGCCCTACCTGGACACCTACGCCCACCTCACCGCCTTCCAGGAGGGCGACCAGGCGTTCGCGCACCTGTCCCCCGCAGACCAAGGTGAGCGGTGACCACGGCGGACCGGACCTGTCGTTCCACTCCATGCTGCCCAAGGCGGGCAACTGGCGGATGTTTCTCCAGTTCCAGACCGGCGGAAAGCTGCACACTGCGGCGCTGACCCTGCGCGTCACCTGACGCGCCGGTCGGGGCGGCACTTCGGAGCCGCCCCGACCGGGACTAGGCCGTGTCCGGCGGATCTCTGCTCTATCTCGCCCTCCCCCAGCTCTGCTGGAGGCGAGAGTCCGGGCCGTATGGGGGCTCGCGGTCGTCCTGCCGTCTGGGGCCCCGATCGGACTGAGAAACAAGGGCCGGACGTATTCCCGCTCGGCATCGGACAACTCACGGCGACATAGCGCGCGACCGTGATCCGCTACTCCGACCATTGACGGCAGAACCGTTTCAGGTCAGGGAACTGGCGTCACGTCGATGACGACGGCCCCGTTTCCGCCGACGTTTCCGGCCACGCCGTTGTCCCCGGTGCTACCGGCAGACCCGCTGGCGGCAGAAGCACCGCCACTGGTGGCGCCGGCGCCACCAGCCCCGCCGGCGCCACCCTTGCCGCCACCGCCACCGCTGGCTCCGGCCCCGAAGGTGAACCCGTCGACGGTGATCCCGGCGCCACCGCTCCCGCCGCTGCCACCGTTGCCGCCGGAGCCACCACTGCCGCCGGCCCCGCCCGTACCGCTCGATTGGCTTCCACCACTGCCGCCGGCCGTACCGGAGCTGCCTACGGCGCCGGCGTTACCGTTATTGCCGTTCACCGCGGCGGCGGGGACACCCACACACCGTGATACTCCGCCGCCGGTGCCGCCGGATCCGGTGGTGGTGCCGCCGCCATCACCTCCGCCGCCCATCCCGCCGGCCCCGCCGAGCCCGCCGACAGCGCCACCGAAACCACCCCTGCCGCCCGTCGGGGCCCTGGTGCCGGCGGAGCCGCCGGAGGCGAAGGCCAGGTCCACCGCCGCGGTGAGACCCACCGAGCTGTCCTGTCCAGCTCCACCGAGGGAGCCGGAGCCGCCTGCACTGCCGGAACCGCCAGGGAAGGGACCACCACCGCTGCCGCCGACGCCGCCATTGCCGCCGGTCCCCGCGCCGCCGGCGCTTCCCCCCGCTCCCACCACGACGGTCAAGGCCACGCCGCCGACAAGTACCTCGGTGCACTTCACGACGCTGCCGGAGCCGCCGCCACCGCCGCTGGCGCCTCCGCCGCCACCGCCACCCCCACCACCGCCTCCCCCACCCTGCGCGAGAAGGGCGTTGCCACCACCTCCGCCTCCGCCACCACCACCGCCACCGGCTCCGCCACCCCCGCTGGCCCCGGCGCCCCAGACCCTGATGGTCAGGAGTTTCACGTCGGTGGGGCTGCCAGGAACCGTGAAGGTGAACACGCCAGGACTCGTGAAGCTCGTCTGCTGGTTCGTCTGCGCAGCCGCGCTGTCAGCGCCCACCATCGGTGGGAGGAGTCCGCCCACCAGCACCGCCACGCCTACGCCGACTCGCATTCTCCGACCCACGTGCCTCTGCCGGTTCGTCAAATCCCGCACCATGATGTGCCTCCCCTATCTCCTACGCGTGGTGGACGAGAGCGAACGTGACGGGCATTGCGACCAATCCAACGAACGACCCATGAGAATGCTTGCCTGGCCGAAACGTCCCGCCAATGCCGCGAGAGGGGGGCGAGAAGGCCACGAGGGGGCAGGAAGGAGCAGTGGAGGGACGGCAATTCAGTCAATGCCGCACGGATGGTGCCCCTGAGGGGCGCGAGGCAGACGGGAGCTTGGCTACAGTGCCCAGCTAGAGCGCTTCTGACGGAGCAGCCGGGTGGTCCGCCGTGACCAGCCATGACGTGCTGCGCAGCCGGACCGTGCCGTCCGCCGCCTCGTGGTCGCGCAGATGGTCCGCCAGGGTGCGGTGGGCGCGGGCCCGTGCGGTCGCGTCGGCCTGCTCCATCAGGTGGCGACCGGGTCCCGTCCCCAGCAGGAACTCCGCCGCGTCCTCAGCTCCATACCCCCATGTCCCATACGCCTGTGCCTGGTTGATGGTGATGCCGGTGAAGCCGGCCGCGATGAGGACGTCGCGGATGCGATCCGGGGCGGCCAGCGAGAACATGCCGGGCAGCCCCGGCCGCCCGAAGTCGCCGACCGGCAGGAAGTCACGCAGAGCTGCCACCGCCATGACCCAGTCGTTGAGCGTGGCATCGGCCGGACAGACGAACGCCAGGCGCCCGCCGGGCCGCAGCGCCCGGCAGACGTTGCCGAATGCCGCTACGGGGTCAGCGAAGAACATCACCCCGTAGCGGCTGATCGCCGCGTCGAACGCGCCCGTCTCGAAAGGGTGCGCCTGCGCGTCGCCTTGCGTGAAGGAGGCGTTGGCGATGCCCTCCTGCTCTGCGCGGGCCCGGGCCTCGGCCAACATCGGGCCGGACAGATCGAGACCCAGCGCGCGCCCTTGGGGCGCCCAGAGCGCGGCCAGTCGAGTGGTCTGCCCGGAGCCGCAGCCGAGGTCGAGGGTCTGGTGGTCCCCGGTGATTCCGGCGGCGTCGAGGAGCGGCTCGTTGAAGCCCTCGTTCACGGCGTTCCAGCGGTCCTGGTTACGGGCCCAGTGGACTCCTTCTGGGCCGTTCCATGCCTGCGCCTGCTCGATGTTGACAATGTCCGGCACGGGTGCCTCCTGTGGTGGACGACGGAGAATGGGCATGCGCCCAAACAGTATGGGCGTATGCCCAAACTGGCAATCCCCGATACCATCCAAGAAGTTGACCCCATAGGGCGACGGAGGCGGAACGGAAGAGAGAGCCCATGTCACCGCGTGGAGTGGCGACGCCGGACGTACGCGAGCGGCTGTTCGCGGCCGCTGAGCGCGTCGTGGAAAGGGATGGGCCTGGCGCGCTCACCAGCCGGTCCGTCACGACCGAAGCAGGCTGCGCCAAGGGGCTGCTGCACGCGCACTTCGCGGGGTTCGATGAGTTCGTGGCCGAGCTCTGTCTCGACCGGTTCGCACGGACGGCGGCACAGGCGCAGGAACTGTCGGGGCTCACCGGGCAGGGCACGGTGGCACGGAACCTTGAGGCCGTCGCCCTCGCACTGTTCGACTCCGGCGGTCCCGCCATCTCGGGCCTGGCCATGAACCGCCCCGCCGCCACGCTGCGCATCCGCGAGGCCCTGGAAGGCGGGGCGCCCGGCTTCACCGCGATCCAAGAGGCCATCACCGACTACCTCAAGGCCGAGCGGGGACTTGGCCGGGTGGCGGAGACCGTCGACCCGGCCACGGTGGCCCTTGCCGTCGTCGGCACCGCCCACCACCTCCTGATGACCAGTTGGCCGGGCACACCTGACCCGCGCCCCTCTATGACGCGCCTGGTGGCCGCGCTGGTGGGCGGCTAGGCCGTTTCTGAGTGGACGGTTCGTGAGTCTTTGAGTCGTTCTGTGGTCGTCTGATGGTGTGAGGCGGGGGCGGAATCCGCGGATTCGTGGTGCGGGGTCTGCTGGGGTTGGCGGAGTGAGTGAACGCAAGCCGTACCCCAGCGACTTAGAGGTCCTAACAGAAGTGGTTGATCATGTGACTGCTGGCCTATTTGCTCGTTGGTCTGGTCGTGGGGAAACGTCAGTCGCGGCCGTGGATCGTGTCGGATGAACTGTGGGCGTTGGTCGAGCCGTTGCTGCCCAAGCCGGGGCCGAAGCTGGTTGAGGGGCGGCCGAGGGTGCCGGACCGGCAGGCGTTGTGCGGGATCCTGTTCGTGCTGCACACCGGCATCCAGTGGGAGTACCTGCCGCAGGAGCTGGGCTTTGGTTCGGGTATGACCTGCTGGCGGCGGCTGGCCGCCTGGAATGCCGCCGGGGTGTGGGACCAGCTGCATGTGCTGCTGTTGAAGAAGCTGCGGTCGGCGAAGAAGCTGGACTGGTCCCGGGCGGTGATCGACTCTTCCCATGTGCGGGCGGCCCGTAGGGGCCCAAAAGCGGTCCCAGTCCGGTCGATCGCGCACGGCCGGGCAGCAAGCACCACGTCGTCACCGACGCCCAAGGCATCCCGCTCGCGGTGTCGCTGACCGGCGGCAACCGCAACGACGTCACCCAGCTCCTGCCTCTGCTCGACAAGATCCCCCCTGTCGCCGGGGTTGTCGGCCGACCCCGGCACCGACCCGACGCACTGCTCGCCGACCGCGGCTACGACCACGACAAGTACCGGCGTCTGCTGTGGCAGCGCGGCATCCGTCCCGTGATCGCGCGGCGAGGCGAGCCACACGGCTCCGGCCTGGGCGTCTTCCGATATGTCGTCGAACGAACCATCGCCTGGCTGCACGGCTTCCGTCGCCTGCGCATCCGATGGGAGCGACGGGACGACATCCATGAAGCCTTCCTCGGACTCGCTACATGTCTCATCACCTACAGACACGTCCAACGCCTTTGTTAGGACCTCTTATCGGACGAGCAGTGGTCGTTGATCGAGCCGGTGATCACCGCGTGGAAGGACCGGCACCGCTCGGTCAGCGGTCATCAGGGCGCTTACGACATGCGGGAGATCGTGAACGCGATCCTCTATCAGGGGCGGACCGGCTGCCAGTGGGCCCACCTCCCGCACGACCTGCCGCAGAAAGAGTGCGACGTACTACTACTTCGCCGCCTGGCGGGACGACGGAACCGACCAGGTCATCCATGAACTCCTGCGCTGCCAGGTCCGCGAACGCGCCCGACGATGAGAGGACCCGACCCTGGTGGTGCTGGACACCCAGAGTGTCCACGCGGCCGTCGGGATCCCCGCCGCCACGACCGGCTACGATCCGGCCAAACGGGTACCGGGCCGCAGACGCAGCGTGGCAGTCGACGTCCTCGCCTGGTCATCGCGGTCGCCGTCCTCGCCGCGAACGTCCACGACAACACCGCGGGCATCGCCCTGCTGGACCAGGTCGCCGAGCACACCGGCGACACCGTCCGCAAAGCCCTGGTCGACCAGGGCTTCAAGAACCAGGTCGTCGAACACGGCGCCGGCCTGGGGATCGACGTCGAGATCGTCGAACGCGACCCCGGCTACCGGGGATTCCTGCCGCAATCGAAGCGGTGGAGAGTCGAGCAGACCTACGGGATCCTGATACTGCACCGACGCCTGGTCCGTGACGACGAGCACCGCACCGCCTCGTCCGCCTCCCGCGTCTATCGGGCGATGTCCCATGTCATGATCCGCCCTCTCACCGGCACGAACACCTCCATCTGGCGCGAGGAGGCGGTGAGCGCGTGAACGTTCGCCCCCTCCTTGAGGCACTGGACCTGCAAGAGGAAGCCGCCCGGGCCCTGGCTGACGACCTTCGCACGCAGATCGACGACCTGCAGACCCGGCTGAGGGAGGCCGAGACACACCTCGCGCACCTCGCGATCACCCGCAAGACCGTCACCAGCCTCGCCGACCGGCTCCCCGCATCCCCGCCCGAACTGCCCGAGCACCCGGACTACCCGCGCATCCTCGCCGCCTTCAACGAGTCGACCGCCCCCCTGCGGGCCAAGGACGCCTGCCAGGCCCTTGGCCATGAACTGCCGCCGAAGAGCGTCGAAGGCACCCGGGCCAAGCAGAAGCGCCTGGTCAAACTCGGCATCCTCACCGAAGCCGACACCGGCTGCCTTACCCGGCGACAGTAGCCGGCACCGCGGCCAGCACACCTGTCCCAAGCCTCACTTCGAAACGAACATCAACTCACGAACCGTCCACCAAGAGGCTGACTCAAGCTGAAATGGGAGAAAGTCCGCAGAAAACCCACTCAGCCGGCCCAGCGTCCTGTGAGGAACGTCAGGGCGAAGGCTGCGGTCAGCGGTGTGGCGAGGCAGAGGTAGGCGGAGTGGAACCGTGGGATGCGCAGGCTTTTGGAGGCCAGGGCGATCCACAGTGGCCACCACAGGAGGGTGGCGCGGGGGATGGACATGTACCAGTAGGAGGTTCCCAGGGCGTACAGGTTGAGGGCGATGTAGAGGGCTTCGGGCCAGCGGCGTTGACGGGCCAGTAGGCCGAGCAGGAGCAAGCCGACGATCATGGCGGCGAGTTCGGCCTGGAACAGGATGGCGTAGCCGGTTGTCTGGGTGTGGTCGAAGGCGTTGTGCCAGGTGTTGGCCCAGGCTTCCCAGGGAGTGTGGAAGGTGCGGTACCAGCCGCGTTCTTGGGCGTGTTTCCAGGCCAGCCAATCGCCGGTGTGGGCGTGCAGGTACCAGCTGTAGAGGGCGGCGGGCAGGGCGGGCAGGGTGAGCCACGGTAGGGAGCGTAGGTCGCAGCGTGTGCGGAGGGACAGGAGGAATTGCAGGGCGAGCGCGGCGGCGAGGAACAGGCCGCTGACACGGACGGTCGTGGCCAGGGCGGCCAGGGTGGTGGCCAGGGGCCAGTGGTGGCGTTGGGCTGCGAGCCAGGCGGGGAGCGCGAAGGCGAGGAAGAGGGACTCGGTATAGCCGACGGCCAGGAAGATCGCGCAGGGGGAGACCAGGAAGATCAGTACGACTCTGCGCCCGGCACCGGTGTCGGGCAGGTGGAGTCGGGTGATGCGGGCCAGGGCCACCACGGTGACGGCTCCGGCGGTCAGTGAGATCAACAGTCCGGCCGTCGTCCAGTTCGGCAGGACGGTGTGGACCGCGCGCAGCAGCAGTGGAAAGCCGGGGAAGAACGCCTCCCGGTTGTCCCAGTGGCTCTGCCACGGGCCGCCATGGTCGGGGAAGTAGCCGTCGCGTGCGATGTGGAGGAAGTGGCCCCAGTCCCAGTGCTCGAAGGGGGTGAGGGCGGGGCCGGGGTTGTGGGTTTCGGGGTTGGGCGGGAACAGCCAGCGCGCACAGTAGGCGGTGATCCAGAGGGATATTCGAGTCAACAGGTACAGCCAGAGCACCTCGCGGTCGGCTCGACCCCATCGCAGCGCCCGCCGGCTCAGAAGGTCCCGCTGCACGCGGGGGGTCGCCCAGGCCGGGGGTCGGGGTCGGGAGTGCGGTGGCGGCGGTGCTGGGGGCGCGGAGTGCCGGGGAGCGGCGCGTATGCGCTCACGCAGACTAGGTGACATAGGGGGCATATCGGGCTCCTTGGGGTGTGTGAGGACGTGCGCGATCGCCCGGTGGCGACCGCCGGGTCACGGCTGCGGTGGCCGGATCAGGGCGATGTGGCGGTCGACCGGGGCTCGGTGCTGGTGGCGGACGGCGGCGGCGTGTGTGTCGGGCGTCCACCGGGCGATGTGGACGCACTGCCTGTCGAGCTGGCGGTGGGCGTGGGACCCGTCGTCCCCCGCCCGGGGAAGGGCGGGCTTGGAGGCTGGCTGGTAGGTGCGGGCTCGGGCCTGCTGGGCGAGGGACTGGTCGCCGGAGCGACGGGTGCCGGTCGGTCAGGCAGGAGCGCGACAGCGGTGGCCACCCCACCGCCGAAGGCCAGGCACACCGCTGCGGCGAAGCCGGCGACCCGCCGCCGCCGGGCTCGCCTGGCACGATCGGCGATGTAGGCGACCGGCGCCGCCTCACTGCGCATCTGCCCGGCCTGGGCCGCCTGCTGGAACAGGGACCGCAACGGGTCCTGGGGCTCAGTCACCAGGGGCCTCCTCAATACGCGGATCCTGCAAGCGATCAGCGAGGGCCGACCGCCCCCGGCTCAGGTGGGTCTTGACGGTGCTCGCCGACAGCCCCGTCTCACCGGCGACCTGTTCGACCGTGAGATCGCACAGGTAGTGCAATGTCATGATCCGGCGCTGCTGCGCAGGCAACGTACGCAGCGCCTCCACCAGCGCCACCTGCTCCGGACCCGGCCCCTCGACATGCGGTGGCGCACCACTGCGTTTCCAGGCATCGGCCGAGCGGCGCCGAAAGCGCCACCGGCTCGCAGCCAACCGCCAGGCCACGGTACGGATCCACGCCTCGGGCTGGCCGTCCCGGTCAAGCTGCCGACGCCGACTCCACCCCTTGACGAACGCCTCCTGCACCACGTCCTGCGCCTCGTGCAGGTCGCCGACCATCACGTACAACTGTCCCGTGAGCCGCGCGACCGTCTGGGCGTAGAACTCTTCGAACTCCTCGACGGTCAACAGCCACTCCCGGATCTCTCGCTTCACTGGGCATACGCCCGGCAAGCGGCATCCGGTCGACACCGGGCGCAAAGAAATAGCGTGAGGCTCTTCACGGAACCGAACGCGACGGACACGCGTCCACGACGACTGACCCCAGCCGCACAGCCCAACCCACAGGCGCACAAGGCACAGGACGTCAATCTCCGGACGCTCTCCGCTGCGCCCAGTAGGCGCAACCTGCCGGCGGCCCGGTGGTCGGGGGCGCCGTTTGCTCCGCCACCCATCTCTTGGGTTCCGGGGTGGCCCCTCTCGTCCCGGGCTCACGTTGGACGATCTCCAGGTCGATGCCGAGGCGGGCGCCGTGCTCGACCACGGCCTGCTTGAACCCGGCGTCCACCCCGCTCTTGGTCACCGCGGGTGCGGTTGCGGCGACCTTGTCCAGCAGGGCGATCCCGATCGCGTGGTCGTGCACGCTCGCGGCGACCACGACCACGACCACGACGGTGATCAGGCCAAGGACATCGGTGGCAATGCCTGGCTTGCGGCCCGGGCTCTTTTGCCCGGGTCCAGCCCGGTCGTGTCCTTCGGTGCATTCACCCAGGCCCGTACCGTCCGCGAGTCCAGGACGACGCCGGTGGGATCCTCATGCCGCTTGCACATGTCGCGGTCCTGCCAGCGCAGCAGGTCGTGGACGCTCTCGGCGGTGCCACCCCGGCCCACCGCACCGTGCCCAGCCCCCTGCCCCACTCCAGCAGTCCGCGGTACCCAGCCGCCGTAGCCGGGAACACCTCGGAGCCGACCACTGCCCCCACCAGGGAGAACGCAGCAGCCACATGAGCATCCCGGTGCGTGTCCACTCCAAGGACCACCTCGGCGAGATCTTGGCGCATCCTGCTGAGGTGTACCGGGCCGAGGTGTCCAACACCACGAACACTCGCGCGGTGGCTGAGAGGGTGTCCGCTGCCGGAACCGCCCGCTGGATCTTGCTGCGCTTCACCGTGTGGACGCGCATCACCTGCCCAGCGAAGACGTATTGAGGCGGCTGGTGGGCCTCGTCGCATCGCTTGTCCGCATGACGGTCAGCGTCGACATGACGTGTCTTCTCCGGCTGCCCCGCGTAGGGCCCTTCGCAACGGGGTAGTCGGGATGGGCTGGAGTTTCCGATGGACGTTGTTCGGTGGCGAGGCATAGCGGTATGAGGCGGCGGGCAGGCGGTCCGAGTCCCGGCAGGTACGGCAGTTGGTTCAGTAGACAGATACAGCGCCACCGGTGGACGGTTGTGGTGGCGTGTGCTGTGCTCTTCGTGTGCTGTGGTGCCTTCGGATGGGGCGTGACTGACCGGCTGTCCAGTGGGGGGTACGAGGATTCCGCTGCCGAGTCGACGCGTGCCGAGCGCGTGCTCGCTGAGCGGTTCGGGGCGGGGAGTGCTCAACTGCTGTTGGTGGCACGGGCTCCGGCGCCGGTTACCGATCCGTCGATTGTGGCGGCGGGTCGGCATCTGGGCGCTGAGCTGAATCGTGTGCCGGGTGTGACCTATGCGCAGTCGGTGTGGAACACCAGCGATATCCGGCTCAAGTCGTCGGATGGGCGTGCGGCACTGATCAGGGTCCGATTGGACGGTGACAACCGGCAAGTCGCCAGGCACTACGACGCGATAGTGGACCAGTTCACGGGGCGCCACGGGGTGTTCACGATCAGCGCCACTGGCACGGTGGTTGCGCAACGTGAAGTGGCGGTGGATGTCCGGCACGACCTGGTCCGGTCTGAGGCGTTGGCCGTACCGCTGGTTGCCGTGGTGCTGGTGTGGGTGTTCGGGTCGTTGGTCGCCGCGGCGGTACCGCTGGTGGTCGGGGCTTTCGGCCTGGCAGCGACCACGGCTGTGCTCGCGGCGTTGACCAGGGTGACCGAGGTGTCGTTCTTCGCCCTGAACATCACGACTGCCCTGGGCTTCGCACTGGCGGTGGACTACAGCCTGATCCTGGTGAGCCGGTTCCGTCAGGAGCTGGCAGCCGGGCATGCGGTGCCCGCGGCGCTGGAGGTCACGGTGGCGACCGCGGGGAGGACCGTGGCGTACTCCGCGGCGACCGTCCTGCTGTCCGTGAGCGGGCTTGCACTGTTCCCCATGGGCTTCTTCCGCTCCCTGTGCTGGGCCGCACTGTCGGTGGTCGTCTTCGCTGCCGGGGCCGCACTGACCGTGGTGCCGGCACTGCTGTCCCTCCTTGGTCATGGCATCGACCGGGGCCGACTGCGCACATCAGGCCGATCGGCTGTCAGAGGCGGTCGCAGTGCCGGAGAATGCTGGGCCGCGCTGGCCCGATGGGTGATCGGTCGTCCCGGCCCTGTGCTCCTGGCTGCCACATCCGTGCTGCTGGTGCTCGCCGCGCCCGCATTGGGGGTGCGCTTCGGCGGTACCCCGTACGACTGGTGGACCGCACCCCAAGCTCAGTGGCGGATGTCCACCGAGCAGATCCAGGCCCAGTTTCCGCTGGCCGGTGGGGCCACGCCGAGGGTGGTACTGCCGGACACGCCACCACCCCAGGCACGTGCCTACACCGCGGAACTCTCCCGTCTGCCAGGAGTCTTGGCGGTCGGCGGGCCCGGTGGGGTGTACCGGGCAGGGCATCTGCAGCGCTCCTACGGTGAGATCGGACGGTCCGATGCCCGCGGTACCTGGGTCGCGGTCGTCACGCCCTTCGCCTCCTCAATCGAGCAGGCGCGCCATCTCGTCCAGCAGCTACGTGCGCATCCTGCCCCGGGTCCCGTGCTGGTCGGCGGTGATACCGCTGCCCTGATCGACGGTGAGGACGCGGTCGGAGGGATGCTCGGCCCCGTCGCCCTGGTGATCGTGTGCGCGACCGGTGCGGTGCTCTGGGCCTTCACGGGGAGCGTCGTCCTTCCGCTGAAGGCGCTCGTCATGAACTCCCTCAGTTTCGTTGCTGCTTTCGGTGCCGCGGTGTGGGTCTTCCAGAACGGGCACCTGGCTGGACTGGTGGGCGCTTCGGCGAGGGATTCCCTCGATATGAGACTGCCGGCACTCCTGGCCTGCATCGCCTTCGGTATCGGCATGGACTACGAACTGTGGCTGGTGTCCCGCGTCGCGGAGACGTACTGGCAGACCGGCGAGACCCGCGCGTCGGTGGTCGCCGGACTGCGCGACGCAGGGCCGCTGATCTCTGCCTCGGCCCTCATCCTCCTCATCGTCACCGGTGCACTGGCGACCGCCCAAGTCCCTGGTATCAAGCTGATGGGTTTCACGTTCGCCGCCGCGCTGGTGATCGACCTGATGCTGGTGCGCGGGCTGGTGATGCCGGCGTTCATGGCGGTCGCCGGAAGGTGGAACTGGTGGCCAAGGCGGCTTGACCGGTACGGGGGCGCACCGTAGAGCCGTGCCTTGGTGAAAGGCGCCGTGGCACGCATCCAGCGCTGGGGGTCCGCTCCCGCAAGCCCCTCCCCTGCAACTGGGCACACCGCGCAGCTCAGAGCATGCTCGTTGGCAGGAAAGCCGTGCCCGGCACGCGCTCGAAGAGCCCCGGGTATGCGCACAGCACCTGTGGCACGACCGCGCATACGTATGCGGTCCAACAGCCAGGTGGAGGCGGGAGGGAGCAGCGCCGTGATCTTCAGCGAAGTCAAGGAACTCAAGGAATCGTTCGCCCGGCAGCGGAGGCGGTACGTCGCCGTGGGCTCGTTGCTGCTGCCGTTGGCAGCAGCCGGAGCCTGGGTGGGGCTGGCGACGTCACCCGCGTCCTCGGCACCGTCCACGGCGCAAGTCCTGGAGAGGTGCCTCAACGGCACCGGCAAACTGATGGTGGGGACCGACCCCTCCGAACCCGGAGAGTCCGCCAGCTACAAGGGTACCTTCACGGGGACGGGAGACACCTGCACGTCCGCCATGGGCGGGCTCGGAACGGCCACCGTCGTCCCGGCGGGGAGCAGCTGCATCGTCTCCGCGCCAGTGATTCCAGGGGCGAAGCTAGTGACGAACAGCGGGACGTACAAGGTCACTTCGGGGACGGCGACGATGACTCTTCCGGTGACCGGCGGACCTGCTCTGCTACAGGTCAACACCACGCTGACCAGTCCGGGCGGGGGCACGGCCACCGGTTTGGGCACCGGGACCATCGTGGATACCCGGCTCAACCAGGTGTGCGTCACCAGCAAGGTCCCGGCGGGGACCTACCAGGTGACCGGCGCCGAGGGAACGGTCGCCACACCGTGACGGACCGGCCCGTGACCGGAGGGGATCCATGCCGCCCGAAGCCCCCGTCGCCCCCTCTGCGGACAACTGGCACGCCGGCTACACGCTTTCTCTGACACGGCACGAGTACGAGGTACGAGCTGCCCAGCGGCTCCGGCACCTGGTGTTCGTGAGGGAGATGGGAGGACGGGAGCGTACGGGGGCCGGCGTCCCGTTGGCCGGCCACGACATCGACGACCTGGACGATCACTGCGACCATTTGCTCGTACACGAGACGGTCACCGGAGCCGTCGTGGCCACCTGCCGTCTGCTGCCGCCCCGCGGCGCGGCGGCCGCCGGGCGTCTCGACTCCGACGCGTACTTCGACCTGAGCCGACACCGGCGGCTCCATGGTGACCTGGTGGAAATCAGCCGTGCCTGCATCCACCCGGCTCATCGCGGCGGCACTCTCGTCCCGCTGCTGACGCTCGGTGTCGCCCGCTACGTCCTTCAGTCGGGCCATGCCTGGGTTGGCGGGAACGCCGTCGTACCGATGGGAAATCACGGCGAACTTCCTTCTGTCGTATGGCGGTGGGTCGCGCCACAGCACTTGGCCCCCGAGGACTACCGGGTCGACCCACTGATACCCGTGCCCACGGACGTCGCCGCGGCGCCAGGAGCCGGCATGGTGCCGCCGCTCGTGCTCGGCGCGCTCTCGCTCGGTGCCTGGGTGTGCGGAGCGCCTGGATACCACCTGCCTCTGGGGACTGCCGCCCTGTACCTCCTGATGCCGATGCGCCATGTCGATCCGGCGCTGCTGCGGGACCTGCCCGACCTCTCCGCCCGGTGAGATCCGACCCATGGGATCCGCCCGGTGAAAGGAGCCCACCATGACGCCGTTGCCGCCTCGCGCCCCCATCGCCGTCGTGGGGTGCGCCTGCCGCCTCCCGGGCGGTATCACCACACTTGACGGGCTGTGGTCCGCGCTCGCCGAGGGGCGGGACCTGGTCGGCGAGGTCCCACCCGACCGGTTCGACCCGGCTCGCTGGCTGGACCCGACCCCGTGGCGTTCGGGGAAGACGTACACCGTCGCCGGGGGCTTCCTCGACGACGTCCACGGCTTCGATGCCCGGTACTTCGGCATGTCGCCGCGCGAGGCCAGTCGGACCGATCCGCAGCAGCGGCTCTTCCTGGAGATGGCGGTGGAAGCCCTGGACGACGCCGGTATCGCGTCGGCGTCGGTCGCCGGGTCGGACACCGCGGTTTACGCGGGTGTCTCCAGCCCGTCCTACGGAGTGTTGCAGGGGCTGGAGGACAGGTCGACCGACGCCTACACGATGACCGGTGGTGCCCTGTCGAACGTCGCCAACCGGGTCTCGTACCTCCTGGACCTGCACGGCCCCAGTCTCGCCGTCGACACCGCCTGCTCCTCCGCCCTGGTCGCTGTGCACCACGCGTGCGAGGCGCTGCGTGCGGGGCGCAGCCGGATGGCGTTGGCGGGCGGTGTCCATGTGCTGCTGAGTCCGTTCGAGTTCGTCGGGTTCGCCAAGGCATCCATGCTCTCGCCTACCGGGCGCTGCCGTACGTTCTCCGCGGCGGCGGACGGCTACGTACGGGCTGAGGGCGGCGGCCTGGTGGTCCTCAAACCGCTGGCGCGTGCGCTGGCGGATGGCGACCGGGTGCACGGGGTCATCCTGGGCAGCGCCGTCAACACAGACGGGCGCACCCCGGGACTGGCGCAGCCCAGTCCCAAAGCCCAGGAAGCGCTGCTGCGCGAGGTGTACGAGGCGGTAGGTGTCGCCGCCGACCAGGTCGCCTATCTGGAGCTGCATGGCACCGGTACTCCGACCGGGGACCCCGCGGAGTGCCATGCCGTCGGACAGGCTCTCGGTCTCCGGCGGACGTCGGGCCGGGTGCTGCCGGTGGGTTCGGTCAAGAGCCAACTGGGCCATCTGGAACCGGCGTCCGGCATGGCGGGGCTCTTCAAGGCCATGCTGGTCCTCCGGCACGGGCAGGTGCCCGCCAACCTCCACGCCCTCCCGCTGAACCCGGCAATCGACTTCGAGGGTCTGCGGCTCGCCCCCGCCACCGAGCTCCGCGCCCTGGAGCAGCCACCGAGCGGGCATCCGGTGGCCGGCGTGAACTCCTTCGGCTTCGGCGGCGCGAACGCTCATATCGCCCTCGCCCCCAGGCCGGAACGGCGCGGGGCCACCGCCGCACGCCCCAAAGGACCCGGACCACTGCCGATCGTCGTATCGGCCCGTACCCCCGCCGCCACGACCGCAGCGGCCCGGCGCATGGCCGAGCGGCTCGCCGCCTGCGCGGAAGAGGACTTCTACGACCTGGCGTTCACCACCTGCCGCCGACGCGGCCACCACGAGCACCGGGCCGCCGTGCTGTCCGACAGCCCTGCCGGGGCGGCGGACCTCCTGCACCGGCTGGCTGCCGGGGAGCGGCAGATCGCCGGTGCCCTGGCGGCCGCCGCCGAGCGGGGGCAGGTGGCGCTGGCGTTCTCCGGCAACGGGTCGCAGTGGCCTGGAATGGCGGCGGAACTGGTGTCGGCCGAGCCGGCCTTCCGGACGGCGGTGGCCGAGGCGGACGATGCGCTGCGCCCGCTGCTGGGGTGGTCGGTACTATCGGAGCTGACCGCGGCGGAGGGAGAGCGGCGTCCGGACACCACCGATGTCGCCCAGCCGCTGCTGTTCGCCGTGCAGGTGGGCCTCGTGGCAATGCTGCGGTCGTTCGGGGTCCGGCCGGCCGGGGTGGTCGGGCACAGTTCCGGCGAGATGGCTGCCGCGTGGGCCGCGGGCGTACTCGAACTGGATGCGGCAGCCCGGGTGGTGGTGGAACGCTCCCGGGCCCAGGCGACCACTGCCGGCGACTGGGGTATGGCGGCGCTCGGCACGGACGAGGAGTCCGCCGGGCTTCTGCTGGGGCCGTACGCCGGACGGCTGGAGATCGCCGGGGTCAACACGGCGCGGGACGTGACCATCAGCGGTGACAAGGCCGCCCTGGCCAAGCTGGTCCGTCAACTGCGGCAAAGCGGCATCTCCTGCCATGAGTTGGGCCTGGAGTACGCCTTCCACAGCCGCGCCATGGACGGCCTGGAGGACGGCCTGCTGGCGGCACTGGCCTCGCTGAAGGCCCAGCGTGCGCATACGCCGTACGCGTCAGCCACCACGGGAACCGTACTCGCCGGCCCCGAGATGGACGCCGCCTACTGGTGGCGCACCTGCGCCACCCGGTGCTGTTCGCGCCCGCCGTCGGCCACCTCAGGGAACGGGGCTGCGACATCTTCGTCGAGGTCGGACCGCATCCCGTTCTCAGCAGCTACCTGCGGCGGCCGGTCCGTGATCAGCAGCACTCCTCCCCCATCACCGTCGTCCCCACACTGAGCCGGGACGTGCCCGGGCCGACCGCCGTGCGCGCCTCCGTCAGCACGCTGCTGGCCGCGGGTGCCCAAGGCACCACGGACGTCTTCTTCCCCCGGACCGGCCGGGTGGTGGACCTGCCCGCCTACCCATGGGTGCGCGAGCGCCACTGGAACGGCGGCCCCACCTCATGGGTGCGCCGCTGCGGTACCGGCACCGCCGGCCACCCCCTGCTGGGCGAGCGCGCCGCCGTGGCCGAGCCCACCTGGCACGGTGCGTTCGACCCGGCGCGCGTACTCTGGCTGTCGGGTCACAAGATCGCCGAAGCCGTGCTGATGCCCGCCACGGGCTACGTGGAGATGGCGCTGGCCGCAGGCCGCAGAACATGGGACACCGCCGTGGAGATCACGGATCTCACCATCCCCCACGCACTGGTGCTGCCCTTCGACGACGACCGACAGATCCATATCCAGACCACGCTGTCGAC
The DNA here is from genome assembly GCF_029011865.1 of Streptomyces yunnanensis. NCBI lineage: Bacteria > Bacillati > Actinomycetota > Actinomycetes > Kitasatosporales > Streptomycetaceae > Streptomyces > Streptomyces yunnanensis. The sequence continues at coordinate 8,613,616 of NZ_CP095749.1, read as the reverse complement.
GGACGACGGGATCACCCGGATCGCCAGCCGCGGCGAGGGCACCGACACCTGGCAGGAGCACGCCCGAGGACGGGTCAGAAGGCTCCTCGAACCCCGGCCCGACCGCCTCGACACCGAACACCTCGCCACCGGCCTCATCGAGCGCCGTACGGCAGCGGACTTCTACCGCGCGATCGAGCGTGCGGGCGTCCGGTACGGGCCGGACTTCCTGGTCCTCAGCGAAGAACTGCACATCGGCGCGGACCAGGCCCTGACCCGCTACACCACCGAAGCCGAGCTGTCCGCCTACGAGGCACACCCCGCCCTGCTGGACGGAGCCGTCCAGACCGGTCTGGTCCTCCTGGAAGACCTCGCCGTACAGGGTGTCCCGTATCTCCCCGCGTCCATCGACAGGGTCCGCGCATGGCAACCCTTGCCCGCCGCCGGGCACTTCCACGCCCGCCTGCGAGCCCGGTCAGGACGCGATGCGTTGCTGGACCTCGTCGTCGCCGATCCCGACGGCCAGATCTGCCTGCTTCTGGAAGGCGTACGACTGCGGCGGGTCGACAAGCCCCGGACAACCGGCCCCCTCCACCACGTCACCGTGATGCGCGCGGCCTGCCGCCCCGGCCAGGACCTCGGGCCCAGCCCACTGCCCGGCCCCGCCGAGGTGGCCCGCGCATGCGGACCGGCCTTGCACGATCTGCGTGCGGCCGCGCGCCAGGGCGACCGTGCCCATGTAGCGGATGTGGCAAGGGAGTTGGCGGCACACTTCGGGGCAGCCGCGGTCGCGAACGTGCTTCCCGACGCGGGAGCGGGCCCCTTCACAGTGGAGGACCTGGTCGAGGCGGGGGTACCGCACGGGTACACAAAGCTGCTCGGGGTGCTGCTGGAGGCGGCGCGATCCCACGGTCTGGTCGCGTCCCTGGGCAGCGGGAACACCCGCCGCTGGCAGCCGCTACGAACCCCGGCGCCACATCGGCGATTCCAGGCCCTTGCCCAACGGCACCCGGGCCTCGCCGTGGAGCTCACCCTCCTCGGCACCGGCGGCACGCAACTCCCCGAGCTGCTGCGCGGCCGCCGCGCCCCGGAGGACATCCTGCTCGCCGAAACCAACCGGCCCCTGATGGAGGAACTGCACACCACCGGCGGCATGTCCTGGTTCGACGCCCGCGCCACCCTCACCGTCCTTACGGCCCTCATCCGTACCTGGCCCGCGGACCGGCCACTGCGCGTCCTGGAAGTCGGCGCGGGAACCGGCGGCACCACCGCCCTCCTGCTGCCCGCACTCCCGCCCGAGCGAACCCACTACGTCTACACCGACGTCTCCGACAGCTACTTCCCCCGGGCCCGACAGCGCTTCCACGCCCACGACTTCGTCACCTACCGAACCCTGGACCTCGACCAGAACCCCATGGCACAGGGCCTACCCGAAGCCGAATTCGACATCGTCGTGGCAGGCCACACGCTGCACGCCGCCTGTGACCTGCGCCGCGCACTCGACCACATCAGCCGCCTGCTGGCGGACGGCGGGCAATTGCTCGCCACCGAGCCCCACGACCCGGCCACCTCGGCCCTGCTCCTCGGCCTTCTCCCCGACTTCTGGCACCAACACGACACGGACCTGCGGCCCGACGGACCTCTGCTGCCTGCCGACAAGTGGGCAAGCCTCCTGGCACAGGCCGGATACGACGCCGTCGTGCAGGGACAGGATCTTCCGGGAGCCGAGCCCACCGGGGCACCCTCCGTACTCCTGGCCCAGCGGCCGTACCGTACCCGGCCGCCCGCCCAGCCACCCGCCACGGCCGCAACCACGGAGGAGGCGCATGCCTGGATCATCGCATCGGAGCCCGCACACGACCGGCTCGCGGACGCACTCATCCGGCGGCTGAGCCCGGAGGACTGCGCGCGGGTGCGCCGTGCCCCGCTCGCCGCCGACTGGTCGGCCCTGCTGGACGAAACGCCAGGGAAACTCGGGGTCGTCGTGCTGATCGGCGGCACGGATACCGCCACTGGCCCCGGGCTGCTGGACGTGGAGCGCACGGTGCGCCGCCTTGCCGCGCTGCGCGCCGTGGCCGCGGCCGCCGCACGGCGCGAGGACACCGCTCTGTGGCTGGTCACGCCACCGACCGGGGCGCTGCCGGCTCCCGAGCCCCCGCTGGCCCCCGAAGCCGCGACGGTATGGGGCATGGCACGCTGCCTCACCACGGAACTCCCGCAACTCACCGTCCGGCGCATCTCGTTGGAACACGGAAGCTGCCCCGAAGCTGACGCCGACCGGCTGGCCGCGGAACTCACCGACCCCACCGCCGAGGACGAGATCCTCCTCACCCGCTCCGGCCGCTTCGTGCCCCGGATCCACCCGCAGCCCGCCCTCACGGTGTCCAGCCCGGCGCCCCAAGGGACGGGCTTCGCGCTGCGGCTACGCACCCCCGGACGCGGCTACCGGCTGGCATGGGTACCCGCCGAGGCACCCCGTCCCGGGCCGGACGAGGTGCTCATCTCGGTACGCGCGGCAGCGCTCAACTACCGCGACGTCCTTCAGGCCCTCGGCCTGATCCCGCTCACCACCCCGCAGAACGCGGAAGCCGGCAAGGACGGCGCCCTCGGGGCTCTCGGTCTGGAATGCGCCGGTGTGGTCACCGCCGTCGGCTCCCGAGTCAGCGGATTCGCCGTGGGAGACCGGGTCCACGGCTTCGGCTCCGACACGCTGCGCTCCCATGCGACCATCCAGGAGGTCCTGGTCGGCCACATCCCCGACGGCATGGATTTCTGCCAGGCCACAACCCTGCCCGCTGTGTATCTCACCATCCACCACAGCCTGCACCGTCTCGCCCGCCTCGCACCCGGCGAGACGGTCCTGGTGCACGGCGCCGCGGGCGGAGTGGGGCTGGCCGCACTCCAGTACGCGACGCACGCGGGCGCCCACGTCATCGCGACGGCGGGCACCCCCGCCAAGCGCGATCTGCTACGGCTACTGGGAGTCCGACACGTACTGGACTCCCGTTCCCTGGACTTCACCCACCAAGTGAAGGCCCTCACGGACGGCCAGGGTGTCGACGTCGTCCTCAACTCCCTTGCGGGCGAGGCCATCAGCCGGGGCCTGGAGACGCTCAGAAGCGGCGGCCGCTTCATCGAGCTGGGCAAACGCGACCTGTACGGCAACAGCCGGCTACTACTGCGCCCCTTCCTCAACAACCTCACCCTGTCGGCAGTGGGCGACATCAACGAACTGCTCACCCAGCACCCGGAGATCGCCTCCGAGGAAGGACCGGAGTTCGCCAGGCGCCTGCGCGAGGGCATCTACGGCCCCATTCTCCACCACGTCTACCCAGCCGACCGGGTCACCGACGCCTTCGCTGCGCTCCAGCACTCACGCCACATCGGCAAGGTCGTCATCTCCCTGGACCCGCCACCACACCTGGAGCACCACCCCACGCTGGTCGACGTGGATCCGCAGGCGACGTATCTCGTCACCGGCGGCCTGAGCGGATTCGGCGCCGCCACCGCGCGCTGGCTCGCCCGCGAGGGGGCACGTCATCTGGCACTTGTCGGCAGGCGCGGCAGGGACACGCCTGAGGCGCCCGCGCTCCTCGACGAGCTACGGCGCGAAGGCGTGCAGGTGACCGCCCATGCCGTGGACGCCTCCGATGCCACGGCCATGCGCGCCCTCCTGGGCGACGTCGACACCCACGACCACCCCTTGCGCGGTGTCATCCACGCGGCCGCGGTCTTCGATGATGCTCCCTTGTCGGAACTCACCGACGAACGGCTCCGGAGAGTGCTGGCCCCGAAGGCGGGCGGCGCGGCCGTCCTGGACGAGCTGACCCGCGACCGTGACCTCACCATGTTCCTGCTGTGCTCCTCGGTCACCGCGCTGACCGGAAACCTCCACCAGAGCAACTACACGGCGGCCAATGTCTTTCTGGAAGCCCTGGCACGAGCCCGCCGCCGAGCGGGGCAGCCGGCACTGGCAGTCGGCTGGGGCGCAATCGCCGACGTCGGCCACGCCGCACGGAGCGGCATGGCCGCGTACCTGCAGTCCGTCGGTCTGCCCCCGGTCCCTCCGGGCGAGCTCCTGTACCCGCTCAGCTCCCTCCTGACAGACGCCGACGCCGACGCCGCCGCCATCGTCGCCGAAATCGACTGGAGTCGAGCCCGGCGACTGAGCCCGGCCCTCACAGCCCCCCGCTTCTCCCCGGTCCTGCCCTCGGACCACGACACCCTCCGGACCGATGAGGCGCTGGCCCAACGGCTGGCCGCCGCCACACCCGAAGCCGCCGTGGCCCTGCTCACCGATGTCCTCACCCAAGTCCTCGCGAACATCCTGCAAACGACTGCCGACCGGCTGCCGCCCGACCAGTCCCTCGCCCACCTCGGCCTCGACTCTCTCATGGGCGCGGAACTCATGAACGCCGTCCAGCAACGACTCGGCTGCGACCTCCCCATGCTGGAGATCGTCAACAGCACCTCCCTCGCCGACCTCGCCCGACGCTGCTTCCACCGCCTCAACCGACAACCCCCTACGTGCCCAGACGGGCAGGATCCTGACGGCGCTTCGCAGAACTCGGACAGTCCGGTGGACACACCGCCAGAACAGGCCGGATGCTGATGGAGAGAACCGGCCGGCCCAAGTACTGCCGGCACCACCGGAACCGCGCCGCGCCTGCAGGCCGGGCCCTCACCGCGCTGGTGCCCGGTCGCGTACAAGCAGGCTGCCTTCCGTCGGCCTACCGGCCGACCTGAGCTCCGCTGGCGCCGGCGCCAGGCCGAGCAGCGCCGCGAGGACGTCCTCCGCATCGCCAAGTACGAACCGAGTGGGAGGCGATCACCTCAACGCGTGACTGCCATACGCCCGCACCCACGCACTGCTGGCGGAACTGGCGGGGCCACTGAGCACTCACAGCAGTCCGTCCGCGCGCTCTACCGCACCGCCGCCCTCTACTGACTCCCGGACAAACCGGCCGGAGATACCGAAGTCTTCCCACTACCCTGAGGCGCGCCGCGCCTTCCAACTCCTCAGCTGTTTGGGCTTTTCCCTCCACGTCTTCCTCAAGGCCCGAGATGGATATGTCTCGGGTCGAGCAAAACCGTCATGCGCTGTCCTCCGGGATAGCCGGCGTCGGCAACAGTGGGCGAAGGAGTGAGGGAAGGCCCACCAGCACCCGTTCGCCGCAGACGCTCGAACCACAAAGGAAGGCTGCGACACGGCAACATCGCTCATGCGCTTGCAGATCTCAGTTCGTCAAGACGTGTGGCACAGCCCGTCTGAGGTTGCAAGATTCTCAACTATCCAGTCATTCTGGTGTGTTACTGAGATAGCGGATCTAGTGCCGCTCGGTCTGAGTCTGTCATCAGCCGCGGAACCAGCCCTTGGACGCCGCATTTATGAGGTTCTGGTACGTACGCTTCTCGGCACCAATCCACGCGCTGCTGGAGACCATCGAGCGTGACGCGCGCTCTCTTCTGATCCTCCGCGTCCTGCTCTCCGGCAGATCGGCCACCGTCATTGACGTGCCCGTTGATCTTGCACGGCTGCGACACCGCATGGCCGTCGTCCGGTCACGTTATTCGACGTCGGCACCTATGCCGAGGCTCGGCCATTCGCCCGGGCACCCAGTCAGTACGGCACTCCCCCGCCTTCCCCCTCCGCTCCGACACATTCCCGAACACGCGCTCGCGCGTTGCCCGGCATACGCCTGCAGTCTCACGGCTCCTTGTCTCCGGGCACCGCGACCGCGCAAGGAATTGGGGCCCAAGAATGCACAACCAGAACAACGCGATGGAGCACACTCCCCGGCCTCGGGCGCATCTGCGCCCGTGAAGGCCACGGCCCTCGTCTGCTGAGTAACGTCCCCCGCCCTCTGCTGCACCCCGGCCACCGCACCCGCATCGTCACCGCCGCCCTCCCTACGCCGTCGAGAACGGCGAGCCGGAGCGCAGCAAGACCGCGTCGAACACCACGGACCAGGTCCACCCCGAACGCAGAAAGCCCCGCCGGAGCCAGCCGACGGGGGTTCCTCACCTCTCACAGCCCCTATGACGGGGGCCGAGACTCTACGGGCTTGACCAGGTGGAAGACCTCCCGGGCAGCGTAGCGTTTGAGGCATCGGACGATTTCGCGTCGGATCTTGCCCTCCTTGATGCGGCGTTCGCAGTAGTCCTGGGTTCGCGGATCGAAGCGCAGACGCGTCTGCACGATCCGGTGCAGCGCGGCGTTCGCCTGCCGGTCGCCGCCGCGGTTGAGGCGACGGTATTGCCGACTGCCCGAGGAACGCTCGACGGGACTGGCCCCGCACAGCGCGGCGAAGGGCGCCTCACTGCCCATCCGTTCCGGGTTGCCCCCCACCGTGATCAGCAAAGTGACGGCCGTGTCCGGACCGATCCCCACCACCGCGAGCAGTTGCGGGGCATGGCATTCCACGAGGCGGGCCAGGCGATCTTCCAAGTCCCGGATCTGCTCGGTGAGCTGCCCGATCCGGCGAGCCAGCACGCTCAGGGTGATGCGAGTGGCATGCAGCACCGCCTCTTCACCGTCCCCCTCGCTCTGGCTCACATCGGCGAACCGCGCGCAGGTGCGGAAGAATTCCGCATTGTGCAGCCCGGCCAATTCTTCCCGCAGGTCGGGGCGGCAGTAAGAAGGACGGCCTTCAGTTGATTAATGGCCTGAGTGTGGGCTTTGACGGCCGATCCCTATTGCCGGATCGTTCATCCTTCGATGTGGTAACGGCTCTGGGACACAACGGCTTGGCGGATCTTGGTGGTGAAGTCCGGGGTACGGGCAATTCGATCGACACCGCCGGCCTTGCTGCGGCGCAGGACGCTCTTGAAGCTTTGTTCCAGAGTTCCTGTCATGCGGAACATCAAGTCGTCGCTGAGATGGTCGAGGTCGATGTTGAGAAGGTCGCGCGGTGAAGGCTGCCGTAGCCGTGTGAGGGTGTAGGCGGACATGGCCGCCAGCGGGTATAGCCAGTTCTCCAGTGAATCACCCAGCAAAGGTCGGTCTTCGGCATAGTGGGTGAGGAACGCGCGCAGCCTGGTATGCACGTCGAGGCACAGACGGTAGATGTCCAGATCCTGCCGTTGGGAGAAGATCTGCCCGTAGTGCTGATCGTCGAGTAGCAGCGCATCGGAGTGCCGCAAAGCGGTATGCGGTTCGCGCAGCACGAAGGCAGTGAATTCGCGGGCAAGCCTGGCCATGCTGACGACCCGGTCGAGGGGGAACCCCAGATTGCGGTAGTAGCTGGCTCGGCGCTCGTAGTAGTAGCCGCCCGCGTGGCCGAGGCTCTCCTCGATGTCCTTCTGGATGGACTCAGTGGCGCGCAATGCGCCGGCGGGCAGCTGAGTCTGACTGTTGGTCGCCCGGATGATGCGGTCGCGAGCCGTGCCGGACTCAGGCGCGACCACGATCTTCACTAGGAGGGACCGGTCGCGGTGCTGACCACCGTTCTGGAAGTAGCTATAGATCTCGTGGCTGGTCTGTAGCCCGTTAACGATTTGCGGCTCTCTGATCACGATCTTCTTACCTGCGATCTGGGCAGCGTCCGCGACAACGGTGACACCGTTGTTGAACCACCAGAAGTCCTCGCCGGTACCAGACTTCAGGGTCTCGCCGATGGCGTTGTTCACGGCAGTGGATCCCGCATAGTCGCGCACGTTCGACTCGAACAACTCCAGGCGCAGTGCCTCATTGTCGGACGTGATGAAGCGGTAGTACTCGTCGAGGCGAGCCAGACATACGTATCCCTCGCCGAGCGACGTGCTCATGGGCGTTTCGGTGAAGACCAGTTGTGCGACGGCTTTGGCTCCCCGGGCAGTCCGCTCGCGCAAGTCAGCAGCGTTGAGGTACTCCAAGTCAGCCCACGTATCGGACGTGATCTTCGCAAGTTCCCGCCTGAGCCGGTCGCCCTTGGCCTTTACGTTGGGGTGCGGTGTCTCTGCCGACTTGTTCGCGTAGATCACCGTGATGCGAACCTGCGGGAAGGAAGACGCCAGTTCCTCGAGGATGTGCAGGAAGCGGCGCGTACGCTCGAGCAGTTTGGCGTTGGTGTGTGCGACCAGGTCTTCCTCGTCCCGGCCCATGTCTAGCAGAGCTGGCAGATGGAAGTGCAGTTTCTCGATCACCGATTCCTGGTAACCCGAGGAGTTCTTCGCCTGCAGGATGACCAACTCGATCTTGCCGGCACGTGACGGAAGGAACTGATGCGCATCAGCGGTGATGTAGCGCTCGTCCACGAACGTCCAGATGCCGTCGATGCCGCAGTCATGCGCACCGTCGACGATGCCGTCCGTGATCTCGTCGTTGTCCAGGTCCCAGTCCTGCAGAGCCTTGTCCGCGGCGAAGAACGTGAAGAAGTCGTCCCGGCTCTTGTCCGGCGCCAGTTTGCGATGCTGGTCCTCCAAGATGCGCTCCAGCAGCCGCTGATCATTGCTCTGCACCGACACCACGCGCGCCCCCAACTCGACTCGGATACAGAGATGTTGGCAGGATCGCCACGCCATGAACAGGCCGCGCACGGGATCCCCGTGCGCCCCTCCCCACCCAGCACACCGCACCGGTCCTGCGCCAGGCTGTGCCGCGGACCACAGTCGGCCACATCCTCGCCGGGTCCGAGGCGCCGGGACCGTCACGTCCAAGCGTTCTGCGATCCATGCAGCCGTGAGGAGACAGGAGGCTCCACAGACACCCCGGAAGGCGTCGAATTATGCAGACGCAAATAACACGACCTGGTTCGTCGTGGAGAGTTCGGGGGTCGCGTGCTGCGCATCGACCGTAAGACGCTTGTCGTCGGCGCGTCCTTGCTTCGCGTGCTTCGAGAGAGGACAACCGAGTGCAACGTGCCCACGCCAAACCCTGCAACCCACTGATTCGGAAGCCCCGCCAGCCGACGGGGGTTCCTCATCTCTCACTGCCCCTATGACGGGGATCACGACTGTGTAGGCCTGACCAGGTGGAACACTTCGCGGGCGGATTAGTGTTTGCGGCATCGGACGATCTCGCGTCGGGTTTTGCCCTCCCTGGTGCGGCGTTCGTAGTAGTCCTGGACGCATGGATCGACGCGCAGGAGGGTCTGCACCATCCGGTGGAGGGCGGCGTTGGCCTGCCGGTCGCCGCCGCGGATCGGCTTCATCCGCCCCATCAGCCCGTCCAGGACAGCGGTCACCGTTTCCGTCACCGCTCGGGACATCCGCCGTACGTCCTTCACTGTGGAGCAGGACGCCTGGGGCGAACCAGCGGAAGACCTGTTCACTGCCTGCCTGGCGAAGTGGGCGCGCAGCGACTGCGAGGGTGCAGCCGGAATTGGTGTAGTCGTCCACAAGCAGGACGGGGCCAGGAGAGCGGGCCAGAGCACCAGCCAGTTCCTCATGGACGGTGATCGGATCGCCGACTCGCACAGCACGCGATTCGCCCTGCTGCCCAGGATCTGCGGGCCTTCGTCGAACCAGAAGACCGCCCGAGGGCTGGGCGGGGCACGTCATCCCCCGAGGGCTCGGATCGGTTACGGCGCCACGTCGGCCTGAGGCCACGGAGCCTCGACGGCACTCCCACGGACGGCAGACAGACTCCGGCGACTTGGCGAGCTCACCAACTCCCTTCCCGAACACGCATGTTGACCTCCGATGCCGTAGCGACCGCGGGGATATACTCGCGCCACCAGTCGAACGGACTGAGGAACAGCGGGGGGACTGTGGTGAGCGGGCGGAGCCATCTGGTCGAGGTCGAGTTGGACAGCGGTGAGGTCGTGCTGGCCGAGGTCTTGTCGGCAGGGGGTCCGATGTCGCCGACACCGGACGCCTCCGGCTGTCGCAGACGCGCCAGGCACTGAGCGAGGTCGGCCGGTGGGCGCTGGAGAGCGTCCGTGAGTCACTGCCCGAACCGCCCGACCGGATCGACGTCGAATTCGGGGTCAAGCTGGCGGTGAAGACGGGAAAGCTGGTCGCGGTCATCGCCGAGACCGGCGGCGAGGCCAGCGTCACCGTCCGGATGGGCTGGGACCGGGCCACCGAGGGCGGCCTCCGGACGGGAAACTGAGCCCGCCGTGGAGCTGGACCCTCCTCTGATCGAACTCGCGGACAGCCACGCCGTGGCGATATACGTCGACGGAGGGTTCAAGGGCAGCGGATTCGTCCTTGCCCCGGAACTGGTCGTCACCTGCGCCCACGTCGTCGAGAGGGCCGCGGACGAGGTGCTGGTTTGGACGTCCGGTTCCGCTGACCGTACCGGTACCGTGATCGCCCGCCATCCGCCACGGCGTGGCGGCGACGGGTACTACGACAGCCCGGACATCGCCCTGGTCCGTCTGCACGAGCCGCTGGACCGGCAAGGGGTGTGGCTCGCCGAGGAGCCGCCGCAGGCCGGCACGGTCGTCCTGGCCCGCGGCTTCAGCCGATTCACCGCCGAGCCGGACGTGCAGCGGGACTCGCTGTCGCTGACCGTCCGTGGCCCGGCCGGCTCCCTGCTGGGGGTCAAGGACGACCGGATCGAGGCGGGCCTCAGCGGCGCTCTGGTGCTGGACACGATGACCGGCAGGGTGTGCGGCATGGTCAAGGCATCACGCGAACGCCGGGAGGTGCAGGGAGGCTGGATCGTCCCGGCCCACGTCATCGCCGAGCACGCGGCAGCCGCCGGGGGCGGAGCCCGGCACCGGCCGGGCACCGCCTGGTTCGATCTGGCCTCGCGCAGAGCCGAGTTGCACGCCCGGCTGTTCGGTGCGGACCGGCACCCGGCACGCGTTGCGGCTCCCCGGCGGGACCGGCCACCGTCCTGGTGGCTGCAGACCCGCAACGAAGTGGTGCCCTTCATCGCCCGGCCCGAACTGGACGACCTCCTCGACTGGTGCCTGCGGCCGGACGACAGGGGCATGCGTCTGGTCACCGCGCCGGGCGGCTCGGGCAAGACCCGCCTCGCGATGCGGCTGTGCCAGGTGCTCCGCGAGAAGGGCTGGATCGCCGGCTTTCTGCCGGGCGACCCGCACGAAACCAGTCCACGGATATCGGAGGCTGTGGACGCCGGGTACCAGGTGCTGGTGGTGGTCGACTACGCCGAAACGCGCACCGATCCCAACAAGTCGCTGCTGACGGCCCTGGAACAGGAAGAGCCCGGCATGGTGCGCGTGCTGCTGCTCGCCCGGTCGGGCGGCCCGTGGTGGACCAGTCTGAAGAACCGGGACGTCGTGGACGGCGATCCGGTCCGCCTCTCCCCGCTCGGCGAGCGCACCGGACCCGGTCCGGTGCTGTCCGCCGCATGGCAGGCGTTCCACGCCGCCATCATCGGCGGGCCCGCCTCGGCACCTCCGGCCGGGCCAGGAGCCGACGGCCCCGACGACGTACTGAGCCTTCACGCACTGGCCCTGGATGAGGTACTGGCGCGCCGTGACGGAGTCCGCGTCGGGTCGGGGGACCCGCTGGGGCGCGTGCTCGGCCGTGAGCAGCAGTACTGGACCGACCTGGCGCGGGGGCACCAGCCGGCACTGCCCACGCAAGACGCGTCGGTCAGGCGCGTCCTGCTGCTGCCCGCGTTGTTCTCCGCCGTCTCCGCCGAGCAGGCCGAGGCGGCCCTCGGCCGCCTGGAGACGCTGCCGGAGCATGCCTTGGCGAGCGCCGCCGAACTGCTGCACCGGCTCTACCCGCACCCCGGCCTGTACTGGGCACCCCTGCAACCCGACCGGCTCGCCGAGCTGCTGCTGTCCCAGGTGATCGACGACGCCGAAAGCGCCGACGCGTCCGTCGGCCTGCTGACCTCCGTACTCGCCGACTGCACCTTCGAACAGGCCGAGCAGGCCATGACGGTCCTCGACCGCACCCGTGTCGCCCTGCACCGCCGGGGCTCCCACGAGCCGGCCAACTGGCTGATGGAGACAATAGGCACCCTGATCCGCACCCGTCCCCTGGACTTCCTCCCGGCTGCCGCCGGCGTACTGAGCTCGGGAACCCCCGGATGGGACGTGCTCCAGGAGGTACTGGAGAGCGCCGACTATTTCGATGTGCTGCTGCCCCTCCACCAGCGGGTGGCCCGGACGAGGCGGAACTCGGAGGTGGTCCACGAAATCCTCGGCGCGCTGATGCTGCGCTACAAACGCTCTTTCTCCTCTCGGATCTGGTCCCCGAAGGGCAGGGAGACGGCCGCGCAGCTGCTCCAGGCGGTGCGCGAGATCGGAGACCTTTTCGAGGCCCGCGGTGAGCCGGACCATGCTTGGTGGCACGCCCGCACAGCCGTGGCCTTCGCCGCGAAGCTCGCTCGAGCCGATCCCGACGCGTACAGACCCGTCCATGCCGACTGCCTCGACGTCCTCGGCTACCGGCTGGTGGTGCTCGACCGGCGCCGCCCGGCCCTGCGGGTCGCCCGGCGAGCAGCCAAGGCGCGCAGGACCCTGGCGCGGCGCGACCCGGCCCACCGGCCGCTGCTCGTCCAAGCCTTGACGCGCCTGGGCACCGTGTCGGCCACGGCCGGGAAACCGGATTCCGCGCTGCGCGTGACCGAGGAGGCCGCCGAGGTTGCGCTCGACCTGGCCCGCGAGGACGAGCACGGATGGTCGGGGCTGGTCGTCGCGGTCTACAACAACTACGGCCTGCTGCTGAGCGGGGCCGACCGGCAGGCGGAAGCGGCAGAAGCGGCGAAGGTGCTGGCATCCGCCCTCGCCGTTGCCGATTCACAGCACCTGACGCCCGCCGAACGGGACGCCCTGGAACCGTACCGGCTCACGGTCGCACGCCTCCTGGCGCAGGAATCGGTCACGGACTACAGGTTGATGCCCACCACAGCCGTCTACCCGGGGGAGACGGACGACGATCTGCGCTGAGGAGGCATCAAGAGGCTGGCTGCCGACCATACTTGAGCGTGCGGGGCCCGGGGCGGCCCGCGAGCGGGGATCGAACCTGTGAAGTGGTGATCGTCGAGATCGCGAGTGCCGTTCGTCGACCGTCGGCCTCGCTTGCTGATCTTGCCCACGCTCCCGTGGCCCGGTGCAGTTGTGTCGTGAGCGGGTAGGTGCCCTGTCCCCGCTGCTCGCCCTCTGGCTCATCCGCGGCAACGCTTTCGTCACCTGCGCCTGCGAGAAGAGCAGCTGTACCTGTTCAAGAGGTGCGCGGGTGGACGCGGTTCGCCGCGGCGCGTGCCCCTCAAGGGAAGGATTCCCATGACACGAAAGCTGCCCGGGTTCAGCCGCCGGGCCCGAGTCTCGGTCGCCGGCGTCGGGATAGCCGCCACCGCGGCTGCCGCGGCGCTGCTCGCCCCGAACGAATCGGTGCGCCCGCGACCTCCAGCACCGGGATCGACGTGCCGTCCGGCTACTCGACCCAGGTCTTCGCCTCTGGCGGGTCGTTGAGCTCCCCCGACGACATCGCCCTGCTGGGCGGGAACGTCTTCGTCGCCTATCAGAACGGTGCGGGCGCCAAGGTGGACGACACCGCGATCGCCACCAGCACCAGGGGCACGCTGTACGTCACCGACCCGGGCACCAACCAGGTCGTCGCCGTCTGCGGCCCCTTCGCCCCCGGGCAGACGTTCGCCGCCGTACCGGACGACTCCAAGGTACTGGCCGGTGCGCTCGGCAGCCTCAACCTGCGGACCGGCTCGGTGAGCCCGTTCGGCAAGGGCTTCAAGAGCCCCCACGGCCTGCTGTTCGTCCCCGCGACCAACTGACGCCATGCCAGGCCAGGGGGAAACGGCCCCGGTGAAGCGGCGGACCGGACCTGCTGCCACCTTCGCCAGGGGCCATCGTCATACCTGGGGTACGGGCAAACACGGTCACCCGCAACGATTCTCGGAGGCCAGCGTCGCTACAGCTGGAGACGCCTCAACTTCCGCCGCGCCCGTCGCAGGGCCGTCCTACGCGGCAGCCGTTGCCCGCAGGGGCCTGAAGCCCGGACAAACAGCCCTCGACCCCGGCTGCGGCGACTGCTCTCGCACTACGCACTCCGACCAGCACGCCGTGGCGATCGGCTCGTATCACGGCAAGCCCTGGGTGTACGTGGGCAACGACGGAGGCATCTACCGCGCTCCTCTCAACGGCGCGGTCGACCCCGGCGGTCGCGCCAAGAACGGGCAGTCGCCCGACGACGGCACCACCGACACCCTGCAGTACTACTCGGTGGGCGTCGGCAAGGACCGCGCGGTACGGCGAAGTCCCGGTCCCCGACGGGCTACAGGACAACGGCCAGTCGATCCCGCGTGGCCGGGACAAGGTCATGGGGTCGAACTTCGGCGGTGACGGCGCCGCCACCATCGTGAACCCCGGCAATGGCTGTGACACCGCCCAGGAGTACGTCTCCCTCGGCATGTGGGTCACCCAGAACTGCGGCGTGAACAACGACGCTTGGGCCCCTGGTCCCACCAAGGCGACCGAGTACGAGGTGGCACCGCCCGACAAGGACCTGGCCGGCAAGGGTGCCCACTTCAATGCCCCCATCGCGCGGACGCCGAGAGCGCCGACACCTGGATCGCAGTGGCGGGGCGCGGCGGCGGCCTGCCCACCACGGCCGTCCTCCAGCTCCGCCCCGGCCCGGACGGCGGCCTCCACGCTGCCACGCACGCCCACGGCATCTGGTCCTTCGACCCGCGCAGCCTCAAGGCGCGCAAGGACTGAAGCACCGGCCCGGACCATCAGCAGGCGGCCGGTGTGCTTTCTCCCACGAGGGAACACCGGCCGTCTCGCGTTCCCTAACGTTCCCACCCGCAGCGACCGGGTCAGGCCCGGGGCGGGTTTCCCAGCTGGTCCGGCGCCGCCTCCAGCGGTGTAAGGGAAGCCGGGGGCGCGAGCGCGCCGGCCGGGCGGCACTCGAAGCCGAGACGGCCCAGGGCCCGGGTCACTTCGCCGGCGGTGAAGTCCCGGCGATCCTGTCCGGTGATGATCTCCCCGACCTGCTTGACCGGGTAGTGGCGGCGGCCGATGAGCACGGACTCACCGGTGATGGGCTCGGGTGTGATGCCCTTCATCGCATCCTGCACCTCGGTCTTGAACAGGTCGAAGGGGAAACGGGCGATGACACAGCGCATGGTGCCTCTTTCGGGATCGAAGGCCGGAGACGGATCGCCGGCCCGAGTGGGGAGGGGCAACGGGTGAGGACGAGGACGCCCAGGGGCGAGAGCGGCCGTCCGTACCGGCCCTAGATGATCGATTCCAAGGGGTGGCGATCGTAGGGGGCCCGCGTTCAGCGGGTGTGACGTTTCCGGTCAGCTTTCTGTGTGGGCGCGTGCCAATGCAACGTCCGTTTCCTGCCAGCAAACACACGGGCGTCGAACCAGCATGGGCACATGACCAGGTACACCGTGCTCTCCATTGACACAGCCACCCTCAAGGAACTGCGGGTTGCCGACGATGCAGACCGTCCCTGCGCCCCGTACATCGCCACCCGCGACGACGCGGGCTCCCCGCTGCGCTGCTGCCTGCGCCCCATCACGCCCGGCGAGCGGATTGCCCTTGTTTCGTACGCCCCGTTGCGACGCTGGGCCGCCGAGAGGGGTGCACTGCCGGGCGCGTACGACGAACAGGGCCCCGTCTTCATCCACACCGATGACTGCGGCGGGTTCACCCCCGGCGAGAACTACCCCTTCGATCGGCCGGGCGCCCTGCGTACCGTGCGCCGCTACGATGCCCGGGGCCATATCGCCGGTGGACGCCTTCTGGAGATTCCGGCCGACGCCACGGTCGGCTTCGACGCAGCCTTCGATGATGCGTTCAGCGACCCGGACGTGGTGCTCGTACACGTCAGGGCACTGGAATACGGATGCTTCCACTTCGAGGTACGACGGCCCGCCGCCGGGGAACAGTAGCCGCCCTGCCACCTTAATGATCGATTTCAAGGGATCGGCTGCGCGCACAAAGGGAGGGAGCCCAACGTCAGTGTGTGAAGACAGAGTTGGACTCCCTCGCCACCGCACTCTATGTGAAGACAGACGACCTGCTGAAGGCATCACCGCATCTGGCACCCTGACGTCCAGCGGTCGGGATCGCTCCGCGACTGACCGATGCCGAGCTGATCACGCTCGCGATGATGCAAGCCATGCTGGGCTTCACCTCCGAAGCCAAGTGGGTTCGCCACGCCCGCTCCCACTTGCGGCATCTATTCCCCTACCTGCCCCAACAGCCCGGCTACAACAAACGCCTGCGTAAGGCCGCCGAACTGCTGCGGCGGGTGGTCCGGCTGCTGGCCGCCGACACCTCTGTCTGGAGCGACGACGTCTGGATCGTGGACTCCACCCCGGTGGAGTGCGGGCGCTCGCGCGAGACCGTCAAACGCTCCGATCTGGCCGGATGGGCGGAGTACGGGTACTGCGCCAGTCACAGCCGTTACTTCTGGGGCTTGCGCCTGCACCTGGTGTGCACCCTGCAGGGCCTGCCGATCGTCTTCGCCCTGACCGGGGCCAAGGCCGACGAGCGCGAGACCCTGCTGGACCTGCTCGCCTCCGAACCGCACCTCGTCACTGCCCGGCCCGGACAGACGCTGATCGGCGACAAGAACTACTTCGGCCGCGACTTCGAGCACCAGGTGGCCCAGCACGGCATCCGGCTGCTGCGTCCGACCCGCAAGGGCGAGCCGGAACGGCCCGACGCCTGCCTGTTCAAGCCGCTGCGGCAGGTCATCGAGTCGGTCAACGAGACCTTCAAGGGCCAGCTCGATCTCGAACGGCACCACGGACGCACACCTGCCGGCGTGATCGCCCGCGTCATGCAGCGCATCCTCGCGCTGACCGCCGCGATCTGGCACAACGACCACACCGGACAGCCCGTCCTGCGCTCACTGACCGCCTATGACCACTAACCCCTTGGAATCGATCATCTAGGCGGCAGCGCCGGGAGAGGTCCGTCGCCCGGACGCGGGGGTCCCGGTTCGGGGTGCTCCCGCGGAGCGTCGGGCCTGGGCGGAGCGGCTGCGGCGGCCGCGCGTGGAGGAGCCGCCGCGCTTGGGGCGTTCGACGACCGGGGCGGTGATGGTGACGGGAATTCCGGAGGGGGTCCGGGCGCCCGTGATGCGGCTCAGCGCGGCCTCGCCGGAGCGGACCTTGGTGGACTGCGGAGTGATGCCGGCGTCGGCCATCAGGCGGTCCATCTCGCGGCGCTCGTCGGGCAGGACCAGGGTGACGACGCTGCCGGACTCGCCGGCCCGGGCGGTGCGGCCGCCGCGGTGCAGGTAGTCCTTGTGGTCGCTGGGCGGGTCGACGTTGACGACGAGGTCGAGATTGTCGACGTGGATGCCGCGGGCGGCGACGTTGGTGGCCACCAGGACGGTGACCTGGCCGGTCTTGAACTGAGCCAGGGTGCGGGTGCGCTGCGGCTGGGACTTGCCACCGTGCAGGGCGGCGGCGCGGACACCGCTCTTCA
Source organism: Streptomyces yunnanensis (assembly GCF_029011865.1). Taxonomy (NCBI): domain Bacteria; kingdom Bacillati; phylum Actinomycetota; class Actinomycetes; order Kitasatosporales; family Streptomycetaceae; genus Streptomyces; species Streptomyces yunnanensis. Next base: position 8,596,316 of record NZ_CP095749.1, on the reverse strand, counting down.
GCAGGTGCTTGGTGAGTTTGTCCACGGCGTGCTTGGTGTCCAGGAACATGATCGACCGGCCCTCGCGGGCGGCGATCTCCGTGGTGGTGGCGTGCTTGTCGGCGCCGTGGACGTGCAGCAGGTGGTGTTCCATCGTGGTGACGGCGCCCGCCGAGGGGTCTACGGAGTGGACCACCGGGTCGGTGAGATAGCGCCGGACCAGGAGGTCGACATTGCGGTCCAGGGTGGCCGAGAAGAGCATCCGCTGCCCCTCGGGCCGGACCTGGTCGAGCAGGGGGGTGACCTGGGGCATGAAGCCCATGTCGGCCATCTGGTCCGCCTCGTCCAGCACGGTGATGCCGACCTCGTTCAAGCGGCAGTCACCGCGCTCGATGAGGTCCTTGAGCCGTCCCGGCGTCGCGACCACGACCTCGGCGCCGCCGCGCAGCGCGCTGACCTGCCGGCCGATCGACATCCCGCCGACGACGGTGGCCAGCCGCAGGTTCAGCGACCGGGCGTAGGGAGTGAGGGCGTCGGTGACCTGCTGAGCCAGCTCCCGGGTGGGTACCAGGATCAGGGCCAGGGGCCGGCCGGGTTCGGCGCGCCGGCCGGCGGTGCGGGCCAGCAGGGCCAGACCGAAGGCGAGCGTCTTGCCCGAGCCGGTGCGCCCGCGGCCCAGCACATCGCGTCCGGCCAGCGAGTTCGGCAGTGTGGCGGCCTGGATCGGGAACGGGACCGACACCCCTTCGGCCGCCAGCGACGCCGACAGCGCGGGCGGCATGTCCAGCTCCGCGAAGGTCTCGGCCGGGGGCAGCGCGGGGGTGTGCGTGACGGGCGGCGCGAACTCTCCCGGCCGTGCGGCGGGGCGGCGCCTGTTGCCACCGAAGCGCTTCGACGGCTGCGAGCGGCGACCGCCGCGGCCGGAGTCGGCGGAGCGGGCGCGGAACGGGCGGTCTTTCGAGCGTGCTGTGCGGTTCATGAAGAACCTTCCTCGATGCGGTACGTCGAGGAATTCCCGGCGGAAACGAGCCGCACACAAAGAATCGCCAGAACGAACCGATGAAAAAAGATGAAACGAAACGGGTCGGAAATATGCCGGCCCAGCGGGTCGCCAAAGGGGGCGGCGATCGAACAGGCCGCCCCGCGCCGCCTACGCGGCCGTTGTGGCGCACAACGGAAAACGTCCAAGCAACGAGCTGGGGCCCGCACCCAAGGTGCGGGCCCCAGCCACGGGCGTACGCGTCGGCGTCAGCGATCAGGCGGGAACGATGTTCTCGGCCTGCGGGCCCTTCTGGCCCTGCGTGACGTCGAAGGACACCTTCTGGCCTTCCTGCAGCTCGCGGAAGCCCTGGGTGGCGATGTTCGAGTAGTGGGCGAAGACGTCGGCGCCGCCACCGTCCTGCTCGATGAAGCCGAAACCCTTTTCCGCGTTGAACCACTTCACGGTGCCAGTAGCCATGTCATATCTCCTTCGGGGCAGTGCGCGGAGCCCACACCATGTAGGCCCCAGTGTCGCCGCGATGATCACCCCGCCGGAAATTCCGCCGGAAAATACATAGGTGCCCCCACCGTGTACGACGGCGAGCGCACCTGAAGTTTTTGGGAACCACAACTGCAACTGAAATAGACGTTAGCACGGCTCTGGCGGCCATGCACAGAGCACGAGACGGGACATACGCCCGACGCTTCCGAGAGCGCAAAACCCCCACCCCGCCGGTGGTCATTTCTGCAGTTTCGGCATTAGATATTCGACACCGGCGCCCGTCTCTATTCGACCGGAAAGCCGCGCCCCCTCGACCACCGCCCGAGCCCCGCAGGCACGGGCAGACACGGGCGCCGGCACCGACTACACCTGGCCGTACCACGCGGCCGCCGGGGGCAGTTCGCGGTGCGGCTCGCCAGGAGCGACGGCGCACCCGGGGAGCCGAAGCGGTTTGGAAGCGGTCTGGTCCTGTTGCTGCAGCCGAGAGAAATCTCCATTGACCGCAGTAGACATTCTCACTTCGAAAAGTTAGAATTTCTCTCGTAGTCAACAAAGTCAATGAGGCGCGGCAGACACGAAGCGCCGCGAGCACGACAGCAATACCAGATGGTGTGAAAACCCCCGGGGCCTCGGTGCCGTATGGCATCAGGGCTCCTCGACGCGTCCTACGACGAGGTTCTATGACCCGAGAGACCCCCTCACGCGCCACCGACAGATTCGATGACGACGACTACCCCGCCTACACCATGGGCCGCGCCGCGGAGATGATCGGCAGCACGCCCGCTTTCCTGCGGGCGGTCGGCGAAGCCCGCCTCATCGTCCCCTTGCGCTCCGAAGGCGGCCACCGCCGCTACTCCCGTTACCAACTGCGCATCGCCGCCCGCGCGCGCGAACTCGTCGACCAGGGCACCCCGATCGAGGCCGCCTGCCGCATCGTCATCCTTGAGGACCAGCTCGAAGAGGCCCAGCGACTCAACGAGGAACTGCGCCGGACCACTTCCGACCCGAGCCGGCCCACGGGTCCCTGACGCGCACTGTCCGCCGCGTAACGCCCCCCGCCGTCTGCTGCACCCCGGCCGCCGCACCCGCATCGTCACCGCCGCCCTCCCTACGCCGTCGAGAACGGCGAGCCGGAGCACAGCAAGACCGCGTCGAACACCACGAACCAGGGCCGTCCCCGAACGCAGAAACCCCCGCCGGAGCCGGCCGACGGGGGTTCCTCACCTCGCACAGCCCCTATAACAGGGGCCAAGACTATACGGGCCTGACCAGGTGGAAGACCTCCCGGGCAGCGTAGCGTTTGAGGCATCGGACGATTTCGCATCGGGTCTTGCCCTCCTTGATGCGACGTTCGCGGTACTCCTGAGTCCGCGGCTCGCAACGCAGGCGGGTCTGCACGATCCGGTGCAGAGCAGCGTTGGCCTGCCGGTCGCCGCCGCGGTCGAGGCGACGGTACTGCCGCACCCCCGAGGAGCGCTCGACGGGGCTGACCCCGCACAGCGCGGCAAACGATGCCTCGCTACCCAGCCGCGCCGGGTTGTCCCCCATCGTGATCAACAAGGTCACGGCCGTATCCGGGCCGATACCCACCACAGCCAGCAGCTGCGGGAGGTGGCGTTCCGCGAGCAGGGCCAAGCGGCGCTCCACGGCCTGGATCTGCTCCGTGAGCTGCTCGATCCGGTGGGCCAGCAGGCACAGGGTGGCGCGGGTGGCCTGCAGCACCGTCTCCTCCTCGGCCTCGTCGTCCTTGCTGTCGTCGGCGAACCGCGCACAGGTACGCAAGAGGTCCGGGGTGTTCAGCTGGGCCAACTTCTCGCGCAGGTCCGGGTGGGCGGTAATGAGAACGGCCTTGACCTGGTTGATCGCCTGGGTACGGGCTTTGACCGCCGACCCCTTGGCGAGCTTGTACATCCGGGCGACCTGTACGGGTCCGTCGCCCGATTTGGCCCGGGCGCGAGCCCGCCCGCTCAGCACCGCCCGGGCGGCGTTCTGGGCATCGAGGGGATCCGACTTGCCACGTAAACGGCGGTCGGTCCGGTCGGTCCAGTTCACCTTGAACACTTCCACGCCAGGGACAGCAGGTAGCGGGACAGGGCCGCTCCGAAGGAGCCAGTCCCCTCCACCCCAGCCCGCCGCACCGTGCCCAAGTCACCGGCCCACCCGAGTAGTCCGTGGTATCCGGCCGCGGTGGCTGGGAATTCTTCGGTGCCCAACACTGCGCCGAGCGGGGATAGGACGGCAGCCACATGAGTGTCCCGGTGCGTGTCCACCCCGAGAACCACCTCTCCCGTGGGCCGACGTCGGCGGGCACGCGGGGCAGGGGGTGTACTGGAGGTGCCCTTTCTGGGCTGACGGCGGCCATGACAAGCGGTTCTGATCCACTTCTTGTGGGGAGGTTGCGGAGGGTGACGGACTTTAGTCGGCGAGGAGTATCTGCAGGCAGAGGAGGTCGAACCCGGCGCGACCATATTCATCCCTCTTGATTCGCTTCGCCCGATTTACGTTGCCCTCGACCTTGCGCGAGCTCCATTCCAAAGTGAGACCGGCGGTCACGGCATCGGAGTCCTGCCGCAGGCCACGGGCCAGGCTCTGGAGCGGCTTCATCCCGGTGTCCTCGGCGCTGGTGAGCCAGTTCTCCAGGTCGCTGCCTCGGCGCTCGGTCATCATCGCGGCGAAGGAGCGGACGCACGCGGCGACGGCGTCGAGTTCGGGAGAGCGGGACAGGAGCTTCTTGAGCTTGAGCGTGCTGCTCTCGTCCAGGTGGTCTGGGTGCGAGGTGCTCAGCCAGGTGGCCGTGCGGACCGCCAGCGTCTTGGGTTTGTCGGGAGCGGGTTTGCCGCTGGCCCGGATCTCCTGGAGGTGCCGGCGCACGGTCCGTTTGCTGCCGGTGAAGCCGAGTTCGACGATCTCCGCGTAGAGCCGTGCCGCATCCGTGCAGCCCTCGTTCCAACGCCGTTGCAGGTAGGGCGAGTAGGCGTGGATCTGGCCGTAGCGGCGCGATCCGGTGCCCAGCGACGCATCCTCGGGCGTGGCTGCGTGCGCATAGCGGCGTACCGTCTTGCGGTCCAGCCCGAGCGTCTCGGAGATCGCCTGGATCGGGACGCCCTTGTCGTAGAGGGCGTGCACGGCAGCGTGACGCTCAAGGCGCCGGATCACGCGCATCCCCTCCGGCCGCGACGACACCTCCACCTGAACGGCCGCGGCCTCCTGCCCGGCGGTGGCGTCAGCAGGCGCGTCCTCGGTAGGCTCGGCGAGGCAACTCCGGTGCGTGGCCACGCACTTCTCGACGGCTTCGCACAGGTTCTTCCACAAATGGAAGCGGTCCGCGACCTGGATTGCGTCGGGGCAGGCGGTGCGTACGGCCTCGGCGTAGGCGCTGGACCGGTCTCGGCAGACGATCTCTGCTCCGGGGTGTGCGCGGAGCCAGGCGGTGAGGGTCTCTGCGGTGCGGTCGGGCAGAACGTCGACGCGTTCTCCGGTCTCCATGTCCAAGATGATCGTTCCGTAGACGTGCCCCTTCTTGAGGGCGAAATCATCGATACCCAGCACCCGGGGTGCGGCGCCGACGTGCTTGTCCGGCAGCCTGCGTACGAGTCTGAGCAGGGAGTTCGCACTCGTCGGGATGGACAGGTGCGCGGCCAGCCGGGCGCCCGGCCGTCCGGCGAGTGCTAGCGCGATCTTCTCCAGGGAGCGGCGCAGGAACGGTGTGCGCCGTGCGAATCGCTCGGTGAGCCCGTCCACTTGCTCAACGAACGTGCGGCGAGGGCACTCAGTGGCTGGGCAGAGGAACCGTCGCACCAGCAGGTCGATCGCGACCTCCTGTCCGGCCGCCGCGAGGTCGGCAAGGCGCCGCCGGTAACCGCCATGGACACGGCTGGACACGGCGCCGCAGTCGGGACAAGCCGCCTCGCGCGTCACCGTTCGCGCCGTGAGGGCTATCCTGCCGCCGTCCGTCCTGACCTCGTCCACCACCACGGAGGACAGATGGGAGAACGTCGAGAACACGCTGCAATCACACGAACGGCCATCCTTCCAGCCTGTTGTGAGGCCCTGTCACCGCCCCACAGGAAGTGGATCAGAATCCCGTAAATCCCCCGCTCGCGGACTTGTCGAGTCCGCACCTCGGCGGTCACAGACGGTAGTTTTCCGCGGTGTGGTCACGTTGGGGCGTGGTCTGCTGTGGGCCGTCGGCACCGCTCAGCGCGGTGTCGTTGCCGTCTCGTTCTTGATCTTCATCATGCGCTGGGGGGAGTCGGTCAGTACGGCGTAGGCGTCCAGGTTCTTCGCGGCGGTGTAGTCGTCTTTGGTCTCGATGCCGATCAGAACGGTCCTGACCAAGGAGCGGGTGTGGAAGCAAGCTGAGGCGGCCCGGTCCCACATAAGGGCCTGCTTGACCGGGCTGCGGCCCTCGCCGAGGGTGAACTTCTCGGTGACCGTCACGTCACGGCGCAGTTCGAAGGCGGCCCATGTTCCGCTCCGGGGTGCGTTGAGGCAGTCGCCGGTCAGGCGTGAGGTGACCAGGCGCGTGCGGGTGGTGTCACGGTCCTCGAACAGCCGCGCCTGGGGGTAGGACGCCATGGCGTCGAGGTTGGGCTTCTCGGTGGAGTAGAACCGCACGCGCTGCCACTGCCTGCGGCCCTGGCCCTCCAAGGCATCCATGGTCTTTGCGATAGCGGGCACCAGGGCCTGGGGGTCGGCTGACTTCATGTCCAGCAGCACGCCCATGTGCTGCGGGATGCGCCGCAGCGCCTCCTCCAGTGTCGGCAGCGGCGTGGGATGCGTCCGGTACGGGTAGCCGCCGGAGGCGTCCTTGAACTGGTAGCCGGCGTTCAGCCGCGTCAGCGACGCAGCGTCATGGTCGGCGACCTTGCCCGTGCCGTCGGTGAGCGCGGACAGGTCGGCGGGCCGGTACAGGACGGGGACGCCGTCCCGACTGACCTGCACGCTGAGCCACATCATGTCCACCTTGTTGGCCAGCGCGCCGTCGATGGCCCGTACGGTGTTCTCCGGGAAGTCCGCGGTACCGGCACGGTGGGCGATCACCAGCGGACGGCGGCTACCACCCGCGGACTGCCACCCCGCGTCCGTGGCCGCGACGGCCCCTCGCTCAGGCGCGGCGGACGCCCCTACGTGGTCCGGCACCACGGAGACCGCCGTAGCAGTGCCTGTGACTGCAACCGCCGCGGCCAGACCAGCCGCCCACCTTCGCGCCACCGACATCACGCTGCTGCCTCCCGAACCCGACGCTCTGCCACCGTTCTTGTACCACTCAGCAGCCTCCGGCACAGACGCTTCCCGGCTGGAAGCGCCTCGCCTCGCCACGGTCTTCATCGCTCTCCCCGTGCGCTTCGGTGGACCGGACAGCAGCGGGTCAGCTCCGAAACAGCCACCCAGCCCTGGACACGCTGCGTCACTTGGAGAGCGCCACCGGGGAGATCAACTGTCCGAATGCTGGTGTGTCCCTGTCCACGACGGGGGAATTCACGATGCCCGCCCACAATACCGTTCCTGTTCCTCCTCGAACTGGGCGATATTGCTGGCCCGTTCCTCTTTGGACCACCGCCCGGGAGGCGTGCCGGCCCCACCTGCGGCGGTGTTGTTCAGCGGTGGTGTGCGACCGTGCGGGCGGCGGTATCAGGCGTCCATCACCCCATCCCCTCCATCCCCCGGCTAGCCCCTCCCCCTGGGGCCTTCCGGGGAGCTCGGCGACGCCGGTGATCAGGATAATGCTGACGGCGCGAGCGGCTTTCTGCAGGGCGGAGCGGGGGACCCTGACCGGTTCGATGATGCCGGCAGCCCTCAGGTCGACGTATTCGCGGGTCGTGGCGTTCAGGCCGTGGCCGGCGGGCAGGCTTCTCACCTCGGCGCACACCCGGTTGCCCTCCAGGCCGACGTTGGCCGCGATCTGCTCCAGCGGGACCGACAGGGCGCGGCCTACCGCCATCGCACCAGCCTGCTCGTCGCCTTTGAGGTCCACCCACTTGCCCAAGGCGATGTCGCCAGCGTCCAGCAGCGCCACCCCGCCCCCGGGGACGGTGCCCTCCTCGACGGCGGCTTTGGCGGTGCGGACCGCCTGCGCGACGAGGTATTTGCGCTTCATGAGCTCCGCCTCGGTGGCCGCGCCCACCTTGATGACGGCCACGCCGCAGTCCAGCTTGGCCAGGCGCTCCTAGAGTTTCTCGCGGTCGTGGTCGGAGTCGCTGTTCTCGATCTGTTCGCGGATCTGGCCGATGCGGTGGTGGACCGTCTCCCTGTCACCAGCACCGTCGACGAGGATGGTCTCGTCCTTCGTGACGACCGCCCTGCGGGCGCGGCCCAGGTGCTCCAGACTGGCGTTCTCCAGCTGGGCGGCGGCATCCTGGGTGATGACCGTGCCACCGGTGAGGGCCGCGATGTCGCCGAGCATGGCCGTGCGGCGGTCCCCGAAGCCGGGAGCCTTGACGGCGGCGGCTCTCATGCGGCCCTGCACATGGTTGACGACCAGGAACGACAGCGCCTCGCCCTTGACTTCCCCGGCGATGACCAGCAGTGGCTTGCCCTCCTTCATGATCTTCTCCAGCAGCGGGAGCAGACAGCGACGGCCCCCCTTGCCCTGGAAGATCGACGAGGCACCGTTGGGCCAGCGCGGGCGCCATTCCCCGGAACCCCCCGCATCATTCATTCCCTGGGAACGCACGCCCCCGGTAGCCCTTCCCGCCCGTTGGCGACAGCCCCTCCCGAAGGCAGTGCCGGCACCGGTTGCGAGACCATCGAGCCTTGACGCTGCCACCGGCGTCCCACCACGCCGAAGCCCGGATCCTCATCAGATACCGGATCACGGCGATTGGCTACCGCCTGCGCGGCTACCGGCGGACTACGGTCGGCGCATGGAGATCATCGTCGTGTACGAGCTCGACCAACCGGCGAGCACGACCGACACCAGACCCGGCGAGGCCGAGGCCCGGGTCCGACGAGTGCACGCAGCGCCCGGCGCTCCAGGAGCGCCTTCCTCCCCCGGCCCACGGACCTTCTGCGGCAAGGACACCTTCGCCATGGAGACATCCTCCTGGCAGCCCTCGGAACACCCGGGTTCACCGTGGTACCCGCAGGCGTACGCCGACCGGGTCTGCGGTAACTGCGACAGCGCGATGGAAGACGAAACCTGAGCCAAGCCCACCGGATAGCACTGACAGCGGCCAAGACCCCCGGTCTGACCCGAACCCCGGGACGAACATGTGGAAGGCGTGTTGGGGGCAACCCCGCACGAGTTCGAATCTCGTATCCTCCGCCGGCAGAAGGCCCGGACCGTTCAACAGTCCGGGCTTTCGTCACTCTCCCTCCCGCCGGAGGGCCGAGCACCGCCGGGAGGGGTGGACTACAAAGAGAGCTGGTACTCGTGGGCTGTGTGCGTCGGTAGGTAGCCGAGCTCATCGTTGACGCGCCGTGCGGGTTGTTGTCGGCGGTGTCGGTCGGCAGGCCGCCGAGGTGGGGATGGCGTTCGCAGGCATGGAGGATCGAGATGGCCTTCATCCAGCGGGCGAGGCCGCGATGCCGGGGCAGCACCACGGCACCGTGGTGCTGGGCTTCGCCCGTCCCACTACCGGGGACGACCAGTTCGGTGAAGCCGGCGATGGCGCCGTCGGACCGGTCGATGACCGCCTCGGTGTGGAGGATGTCGCCGCGTGCGGAAATGGCAGTCGCCGCCGCCCGTACCCGATCGAGGTCCCAGACCACCGTGCCGTAGTCGACGGCGCCCATAGCCCGGCGCGACGCCACGAAGGTGTCGGCGAGTTCGTGGGGCACCTTCCGCTCCCACGCCGTCAGCCAGTAGCCGGCGTGGGACGTCCCGGCGAGGGCGGTGAGGGCGGGGAGGTCCGCCTAGGTCGGCGGCAGCCGGGCGCAGAGGTGAGCCAGTGCGGCGCGAAAGCCTCTGGCGGCGAGGAAGACGGCGCCGGGGGGATCCGGCCGCGACCTGGGCGATGGCGGTGCTCCGGCCGTCCTGGCGGGCGACGGTGACGGCCGCGTCGAGCAGTGCCAGAGCACAGCAAGACCGCGTCGAACACCACGAACCAAGACCATCCCCGAACGCAGAAACCCCCGCCGGAGCCGGCCGACGGGGGTTCCTCACCTCTCCCTGTTATCACACAGCTGCTCAAGAAGCGCGACCAGGTCGCATCCATCGCCGATGGCGAGGCAGCGGCCAAGGGTGGCCACTACGTGTGGGTCCGCCCGGACGCGGCCGACCTTGCGGCCCTCGCCGACCTCGCCGACGCGGGCAAGCTCACGGTGCCCATGGAGCACGCATTGCCGCTGGCCGAGGCGGCTCAGGCGTGGCGCCTCAGCCAGGCGCCACACCCGAGGAAAGATCGTCCTGACTGTCTGACATCGCCTGCGGTGATGGGCGCTGGACCGGGCTCAACACCGGTGAATAGGGGCCCGCAGTGATTTGTCCCCGCCGAGGCGATGTTGTCGACCGAGACTCCCCACACAGGGGCAACCAACAGTTAGAGGTATGTCATGCCTGCGGCCACGAACAAGATCCTCATCATCGTCACCAATGCCGACGAATACCAGAAGGTCGGCCTGCGCACCGGACTCTGGCTCGGAGAGCTGACCCATTTCTGGGACTTCGCCGAGGAGCACGGGTTCACGATGGATGTCGCGAGCCCGTCGGGTGGCAAGATCCCGCTCGACCCGGAGAGCCTGACGCGGCAGATGCTGGATGCCGAGGGCACCGGCAAGCGATACCTGGACCGAGACTTCATGGACCTCCTGAAGGACACCATGAAGGTCTCCGACGCGAGTGTCGACGACTACGACGCCATTTACCTCACCGGCGGCCACGGAGTCATGTTCGACTTCCCGCAGAGCAAGGACCTGGAAAGCCTGATCGCCCGGTTCTACGAGACCGGCCGCGTGGTGGCGACCGTCTGCCACGGCGCAGCCGGCCTGCTCAACGTCACCCTGAGCAACGGTGAGCCTCTGATCAAGGGCAAGCGGGTCACCGGGTTCTCGTGGCCCGAAGAGGAACTGGCGAACCGGGCGCAGGCGGTCCCCTACAACGTCCAAGAAGGGCTGAAGAAGCTCGGCGCCGACTACAGCACCGCTGCCCAGCCGTTCGCCCCGCACGTCGTCGAGGACGGACGCCTGATCACTGGCCAGAATCCCTTCAGCGCCAGGGCAGTGGCCGAGGCAGTCGTCAAACAGCTGGTCACCGAGTGAGGGCTCCGCGGCGATATTCAGGACCGCGCATGTCTGCTGACCCCTCGTGCTAGAAGATCTTCGATGGCTGAGGCTACGGCGGTTGGAGGTCGAGCCCGGTCTTGGCGATGAGGCCCTCGATGAGGCGGGGGCAGTACCGCATCCGTTTCAGCCGCGTCTTCACCAACGCGGTGAGCTGGTCGAGGCTGTGTTTGGTGAGGTTGGCCAGCGACCTCTTCAGGTGCGACCACACGCCCTCGACGGGGTTGAGCTCGGGAGCGTAGGGCGGCAGCAGGTGGACAGTCAGCCATAATCGGGCGGCGATCAGCTCACGCATGGTGCGACTGACGTGCGTGGTGAAGTCGATCCGGGGCGCGGTTCCGGTCTTGTCGACCGGCCCGTTTCCCCGGATCGCTTCCCGCACCCGGCGTGCCCGTTTCCGAGCACCGGGCGCTCCACAAGTCCTGTTCAAGACCTGTGTGTTGTCCTCATTCCAGGCCGGGCCATGGAGTCGGGATGATTGTTCCCCGGTAGCGGTAACGCGTGGTGGTCACCTTTGCCGGGTTGAACAGCGGTCTCTCCTCCGAGGCCGGCCACCATCCGACGTCGCAGTAGCGGCGGCGGAGGTCCTTCCATGTGGACCGGCGGTGCTTGCGACGCAACCAGCTCCCGACGTGGCGCCACGTGTAGTAGCTCAGGTAGGCGAAGGTTGCGCTGGACACGCCGGGCCGGAAGTAGACGCACCAGCCCTTCAGCGTCGGATTGAGCTGACGCAACAGGGCGTCGAGCGGCTGGCTCGTGTCCATCGTCCGGCACAACAGCCCCTATGACGGGGGCCGAGACTCTACGGGCTTGACCAGGTGGAAGACCTCCCGGGCAGCGTAGCGTTTGAGGCATCGGACGATTTCGCGTCGGATCTTGCCCTCCTTGATGCGGCGTTCGCAGTAGTCCTGGGTGCGCGGGTCGAGGCGCAGACCCGTCTGCACGATCCGGTGCAGGGCGGCATTGGCCTGCCGGTCGCCCCCGCGGTTGAACCGACGGTACTGCCGACTGCCCGAGGAGCGTTCTACGGGGCTGACCCCGCACAGCGCGGCGAAGGACGCCTCGCTGGCCAGGCGGTCGGGGTTGTCCCCCATCGTGATCAACAAGGTGACGGCCGTGTCCGGCCCGATACCCACCACTGCGAGCAACTGCGGGGCGTGGCGTTCCACGAGGCGGGCCAGGCGATCTTCCAAGTCCCGGATCTGCTCGGTGAGCTGCCCGATCCGGCGAGCCAGCACACTCAGGGTGATGCGGGTGGCATGCAGCACCGCCTCTTCACCGTCCCCGTCGCTCTGGCCTGAGTGCGGGCTTTGACGGCCGATCCCTTGGTCAGTTTGTACAACCGGGCGATCTGCACTGGCCCGTCACCTGACTTGGCCCTGGCGCGGGCACGCCCGCTCAGCACCGCCCGGGCCGCGTTCTGGGCATCGAGCGGATCCGTCTTGCCGCGCCGACGGCGATCGGTGCGGTCCATCCGATTCACGTCGAAGACGTCCACACCCTGGGCCAGCAGGTAGCGGGACAGGGCCGCCCCGAAGGAGCCGGTCCCCTCCACCCCGGCCTGCCGCACCGTGCCCAGCCCCCAGGCCCACTCGAGTAGTTCGCGGTATCCGGCCACGGTGGCCGGGAGCTCGTCGGTGCCGATCGCTGCCCCCACCGGGGAGAGCACGGCAGCCACATAAGCATCCCGGTGCGTGTCCACGCCGAGGACCGCCTCCCGCGCGGCCCGGCGTCGGCGGGTACGCGGGAGAGGGGACGTACTGGTCATGTCCGTTCACCTTCCGACCCGGTGGAGCATCGCGTGGCCGGCACCGGACCGTACGGGCGGTCAGAACTATGACAACGCCTGACGGTGATCCATGCCGGGCTCCTGGTCAAGACCCTCGTCGCCCCGATCCTGCACCAGCGCTGCGCGAAGCTCACTGGCGCCCGGGTCGCCACCACGCCGCTGCCCCCCGTCGCAGCCGCGGCGGGCCACCGGCGCGTCGGAGCCGACGGCACCTTCGTCGTGGGAGCGGCCTTGAGAGAAGCGCGACGTTGAACAGCGGCACTTGTCGGCGGCGACTGAACCAGAAGCTCCCCAACCCCCGTTGCCAGGCCAGGAGTTCGGAGCAGGCGGCGCTGTTGGCGCGGCAGCGACCGGCATCTGGCTGTGGCTCACTGCGTCGTAGGGGAAAGCGCGGCAGCCGGCTGCGCCAACGTCGGGCTTGGGGGAGGGAGAAGCGGCATGGGTCGCCTGGTCGGGTTCTCGCGCCGCTTGGTCTTCTCGAACGGGTGGACTGCTGCCCAGCACACCACGAGCGCAGCCGCGAACAGGGGGAGCCACACGAGCCGGGCCACGGCCCATGCCGGGCTGTCGGGCGGGGTGTGCAGGCCGGGCAGGGCAGCGCTGGTGAGCAGTCCCGCGGTGGTGATGGCCATCATCGCGGTTTGATGCCACAAGAACACCGTCATCGCGGACAGGTTCACCAGCGCCATCGCCGCCCACGCGGCAGGCCGACGCATGGCGCGGCGCAGCGGCTCGGCAAGGAGCAGGGCCAGGGCGCACTGGGCGAGACCGAACGCAACGGCCGCGAGAGTGGGCGGATTGAGGTTGGACACGGCCGCGCCCGGCACGCCGACCATGGAGACGGGGTAGCCGCCCCAGATGAGCAGCACTGCAGTGGCGAGCACACTCCCGATGAGTAGCGCCCATCTCGACCGTCCGGCCAGCTGGCCACGTGCCCATGCGGCGCCCAGACAGTAGGGCACCAACCAGCCCGCAATCACATTGATCCAACCCAGCCCGGAGGGACCATCAAGGGCGAAACGGCTCACGTCGACGACGGTGACCGCTACCAGCGGCACAAGAGCGTTCATGCGCGATATCAGGGGCGTGAGCGCGGTCAGGGCCGCGAACACCAGGAGGAACCACAGGGGCGAGACGGCGAGCTTGGTCAAGGTGTGGACTGTACCCAGCGTGGTGCCGGTCGCCAGCAGAGCCCCTGCGATCAGTGTCCATGTGCAGAGCAATGCGATGACCGGCTTGAACAGCCGGGCCAGGCGTGCTGCCAGCCACTGGCGGTAGCTTGTGCCACGACCGCGCGCAGACGCATAGCTTTTGACGGCGACGTGTCCGCCGACGAAGAAGAACACGGCGAGTGTCTGGAAGATCCAGGAAATGGGGGCCAGCCAGGGCGTGTGCTGCAGGGGACTCGCCCCGTGCAGGGCGCCGTCGGAAGAGACCAGTGCGGTGACCAGCCAGTGGCCCAAGACCACACCGGCGATGGCGCAGCCCCGCAGTGCGTCCACGGCACGGTCACGTTCCGGTGGCGTTGCGGCGTCGATGCGAGCGACCAGGGCTGCCATACGCATACGGAAGGAACGGGGTGCGGGCCGGTCGGCACGGGAGAGCAGGTCAGTCATGGTTCAGGGGGTCCTTGCCGAGGGTGATGCGTGCGAGGTTGGTCAGGGCGAGAGAGCCGGGTTTGTGGTAGTCGCTGTGGCTGACGTCACCGGCGGTGAACAGACGGGCACCAAAATTGGCGGAGACCGGGTCGGGGCCGAAGCCGACAGTGGTTCCCAGCAGGTTGGCCTGGACGTGGGGGATGTCGGCGACCCAGTCACTGCTGCCGCGTCCGGCCCAGATCCGTGCCCGCGCCCTGAGATCGGCCGCATGCTCGACGCCCGCGCCCGGGCAGCCGTACAGGACGATGTCGGCGGCCGCGAGTCCGGAAGCGGCTTGGGCGCACACCACCGAACCGTAGGAGTGCCCCAGCAAGGAGACAGCGGCGATGCGGTTGGCACGGTGCAACGTGTCGACGAATGCCCGCAGTTCACGAGCCGCGGACGTGGCCCGTCCGCTGGTTACGACCTCAGGACTGATCGTGTTCGGGGTGTCGTAGCCGAGCCAGGCAACGACGGCTGCCGGAATGCGGGGAGCCTGACGGTTCAGCTCGCTGTGCAGCTCGGCCGCCGCACCCCCGAGCGTTTTGTCGGGGCGGCCGTTGCGGGGGTCGTAGGTATCCAGGCGCGTGTCGGCGCCGGGCACCAGTACCGCGATCCGCTGCGCCGTGGCGAGGTTGCCGAGGACTTCAACGGCCCTGCCGCTGCCGCGTCCGTCAAAGGCAAGGAACTGCCGCGTGGGTGCGGCCATCGCCTGCAATCGCTCGGCTCGCTCGCTGCTGCCGTGCTCCTTCGCCATCCGCGCGGCCTCGGTGATGTTGACACGGCTTGCCTGGTAACGGTCGGTGAGGTTTTCGGCGGTCGTTGGGGCATGGCGGGCCGGCGGTGGCGCCGGCACGCCCGCATGCGCCAGGGCTGAGGTGGGGACGACCACGGCGGTGATAACGGTGGAGACGTACAGACCGCGTCGCAGCATGCCGCCAAGACGGCGCGAGTTCTTACCGGCGCCCGAGCCATCGGATACGCCCATGGCACCTGAAACGTGTCTGACCTGCCGCATCACCATGCGCTGTCCGTTCTACTTTCGGGGATTTGCGTCCACTCAAGAATCCCGTGAAGGCATCGGCCGGAACATGGAGAGAATCGGTGTATTCATACGGGGGATTTCCCCCCATAAACAGCCATGCTCACCCCATAAACACACTCTATGAGCTGGCTGACCTGGGGAGCAGTCGCGCGACTCCACCCTTGGCGAAGAGGACAGGGCTCCTTTCGCCGGTAAGGCACTCCGCTGAGCTCGGGTTTGGACCGGGGCCCCTCACGCGCAGTGATGATCAGTTCCTTCGTGTGCCGGACAGCGCCGCAGCCATCTCACTGAATGTTCAGGCCCCCGGAATAGGGACACCAGGGACCTGGACGGGGCCCAGGGGCCCGTAAAGGGCCGGAAGCCCCCGGAAGAAGCCGGAAAGACAAGAGGCCCGGACACGCGGCTCTGACCTACGACAACAGGGAGTCCGAGACAAGATCGGTAATGAGTCTGACGATCCTGAAAGAACTCGCGCTCGGTGGTGATCCACTGCCGGACGTAGGCCGTGCCCGACGCGCGCGGCGTCTCAAGCGGGATCTCTGTCGGCGTCGGTTGAATTGAATTGAATCGTGACCCAGTTTGGGCGGTTGAAATCTGACCCAGTCGTGTTGTTCAGTCGTTGTCGGTGGGGTCGGTGGGGACGCGTCCGAGTTTGCGCCTGCGGTCTCACGGCCCCTTGCCCCCCCGGGGTACCGCGACCGCGCAAGGCATTGGGGTCCAAGACTGCACAACCAGAACAATGCGACGTAGCACACTCCCCGGCCTCAGGCGCATCCGCGCCCATGAAGGCCACGGTCCTCGTCTGCCGCGTAACGTCCCCCGCCCTCTGCTGCGCTTCGGCCACCGCACCCGCATCGTCACCGCCAGCCTCCCTACGCCGTCGAGAACGGCGAGCCGGAGCACAGCAAGACCGCGTCGAACGCCACTCACCAGGCCCACCCCCGGACGCAGAAACCCCCGCCGGAGCCAGCCGACGGGGGTTCCTCACCTCTCACCTGCTATCACAGGCGTATCACCAACAGCGTCGACGCATCTGGACCACAAGGAACTGACCTGCGAAAACGCTCCTGACCTAGACCACCTGGACGACACAAGACGCTTCCGACAACCTGTGCCAAGTGGTTCCACCATCGACAATGACGTGGCGCAGAGGCGCCTGGAGGCAACGTCCGCCGGGCAGTTGGCCCGCCCACGTGCTACGGCTCACGCTTCGGCTGGACATGAGCCGTGCAGAGGTGGCGCTGCCCGTGATGGGCCACTCTGAGGGCCTTCCCGACATCCAATGGTAGAGACCAAGATCCGGACCAGGCACGGACCAACGCGCCGCCGACGGCGGCCCCGTCCGTCGCTTCAGCAGGTCAGCACTACACCGACGCTGTACCACCAGCAGACCAAGAACCTGCCGGGCGCCACGACACTCTCAGGGACGCCGCTTGGTCGGACTACCTATCAGCCTGTCCAGCGGCGTAGCACGCCTGACACTCCATCAGAACGAGGCATCTCCGGAAGCCGGTTCAAGGGGCTGATTGCACAAACGAATTCACGTGCCCACTCCAACCAACGTCTTGCCGATTCCAGTGCCGGCTCGTCCACGACGCTGCCCGGCTCGGCAAGACGACGTTCCAGAGCATCGCAGTACTCACCGAGTACGGCGGCCTCCTGCCAGCGCCCGGCCTCCTCGCGAAGCACCTCTGCGAGTTGATCCCGAACAGCTCGCTTCTTCGCCTCCTCCATGACCGTCCACCAGCGAACCTCACGCTCCGCCCTGGCCCGCACCTCGCCCTCTCGTCGCTGAGCATCCTCCGGCGCTCGTGCCTCGATCTCCCCGAGAATCGCACCCGGGCCTTCCGGTCGCGTCAACGGCCTGGCCGACCGGATCGGCCGGGGTCAAGCTCGACGACGAGACGCGCGGAGCGCTCCGGATTCGTGGACTGCGGGAACTCCTGCCTGACAGTGATGGTGCACGCGAAGTCGTGGACAACCACGTCCACTCCGCCCTCGCGCCGCGAATAGTACGACCGGCCCTGCCTGACCTCGTGCCCTCGCCGGACCGCCTCGGCAGCCAGCGCCTGCAACAGGAGTGACCGGCGACGGAGTGCAGGGGGAATGACCAGTTGTCCGTTATCGTCCCTGAGCGCAGCCACAGCCGGATGGAGGGACCTCAGTGAGTTGGGATGTGGGCCCTCGGTGAGGAACATCTCCAGCCCACGTGTGCCGAAGCGGGCCTTCTCGATGCGTCGGCCTTGCGGTTCCAGGCCGTGCCGCTTCGCGTAGTCGATGACGCGCCGCCATTCCGCGACCTCCTCGTCATCGGGGTCGGCAAGACGCACCCGTCCTTCGGCGACCGGCCGATCGACCAACTCCTGGGCCTTCGCCCGTCGAGCACGCATAGTGGGCCGTTCACTGTATGGCTTCGAACTGCGCTTTCGACCCGTCGCTTCGCGCCGCGCTCCGCCTTCGTCGGCGCCGACGGTCCAACGGGCGCCACCTCAGTGCCGTCGTCCGCGAACGCCGGATCGTCGGGATGGCGACCATGCCGAAGGTAGAACCGGCCGGCCTCAGTGACCTCCACGTGGGCACCCCCACCACTCTTGCTGACCGTCAGCAGGCCACGGTCGCGCAGGGCATAGACCGAGCGCCACTCCCCCGGCCCCCCCGGCTCCAGGTTCCCCACCGGCCGCGAGCCGCTCTAGAAGCGCGCGCTGCCGTTCGTTCACGGCGGACCACCGATGCGCGAGCCCCAGCCCACACCGCACCCCTCACCCTGCATAGAGCCGAAAGAGTGGCCGTCGGCAGTGGGAGTCCCCTGGGACTTTTCTGGGACTTCCGGCCGCATCAACGGGCATGACCGTGAAACGGCCGAAAGGGCATATGCGCAGGTCAGCGCCCTGCATCCACCCGTCGCAGCAGGTCACAGGGCCGCCTGGTCTTTTCTGGAAGAAGTTCTCCGCGTAGCAGAGGTCGGGGTGCGGGGGGATCGGCGCCAGGCCGCGGCGGCGGCGCTGCTCGGCGGCGACCACGGTCGGCAGTTTGGCGAGCAGGTTCAGGGACTTGGCGCGGTGGGCGGCGGGGCTGCCGTCGTCCTCGGTGGGGTCCTCGGCACCGAAGAGGCTGACGGCGGTGCGCAGCACGTCCATATCGGGTGGCAGGTCCGGGGCAGTCCGGCGAGCAGTTCGGCGGTGGTGCGGTCCAGGGGGCGCAGGGCGCGCTCGCGGGCCTGGAGGTCCCGTAGCTGGGTGGCATCGGGGAGTTCGCCGTGCCAGAGGAGGTGGGTGACCTCTTCGAAGGTGCGGTGGGCGGCCAGTTCGTGGGCCGGATAGCCGCGGTAGGTGAGGGAGTTGGTGTCCTGGACGACGGTGGAGATCTCGGTGGTGTCGGCGACGACGCCGGCGAGGCCGCGTCGGATCTCGGGGGTGGCGGTGGTCATGGCGGGCCTCCGGTGCGTCAGGTGCCGGGCGGGAGGGTGAAGTCGAAGACGGCCGCATCGAAGGCCGTGTACCGCTCGTAGTCGAGGAGTTCGTAGAGCCGGGAGCGGGTCTGCATGCGCGGCAGCAGCGATTCCTGGGTGCCCTCGGCCGCGAGGGTGCGCAGGCCCTCCTCGACGGCGCCCATGGCCAGCCGCAGCAGGGTGACGGGGTAGAGGGCGATGTCGTAGCCGAGGTCCGTCAGTGTGCGGGCGTCCAGCAGGGGGCTCTTGCCGAACTCGGTCATGTTGGCGAGCAGGGGGACGTCGACGGCCGCGCGGAACGCCTCGAACTCGGCCTCGTCGGCGAGGGCTTCGGGGAAGATCGCGTCGGCGCCGGCGTCCACGTACGCCTTCGCGCGGTCGATCGCCGCCGCCAGGCCCTCGACGGCGCGGGCGTCGGTGCGGGCCATGAGCAGGAAGTCGGGGTCGCGGCGGGCGGCGAACGCGGCCCGGATCCGGTGGGCCATCTGCTCCCTGGGGACCACCGACTTGCCGTCGAGGTGGCCGCAGCGCTTGGGGGCGACCTGGTCCTCCAGGTGCAGCCCGGCCAGCCCGGCGTCCTCCATCAGCTGGACGGTGCGGGCGGCGTTCAGCGGTTCGCCGAAGCCGGTGTCGGCGTCGATGAGGACGGGCAGGTCGGTGGCCCTGGTCGTCTGCTGGGCGCGGGCGGCGATCTCGGTGGAGGTGGTCAGGCCGATGTCGGGCAGTCCCAGGTCGGCGGCGATCACGGCGCCGGAGAGGTAGGCGGCCTCGAAGCCGGTGTCCTAGATGAGGCGGGCGGAGAGCGGGTTGAGGGCGCCCGGCATGGCCAGCAGGCGTCCGGTGGCCAGCCGTGCGCGCAGGGCGCGGCGGCGCTCGGCGGGGGTGGTGCGGGTGTGCAGCATCAGAACAGGCCCTTCGGCAGGCGGGCGTCGTGCGCGGTGACGGCCGCGGTGTCGACGGCCGGGAACAGCGCGTCGAGCCCGTCGGCGTCCAGGTCGGCGAGCCGTTCCGCCGCGTCGAGGAAACGCGTTCGGGCGTCGGGCGCGAGGATCCCCTCGGTCAGGGTGCGGAACTTGGCCGCGTAGTCGGGCCGGCGGAAAGGGCGGGCCCCGGCCGGATGGGCGTCGGCGACGGCCAGTTCGTCCTCGACGACGGTGCCGTCGGCGAGGGTGACCACGGCCCGGCCGCCGAAGGCGCGGCGGGCCGGATCGGGCTCGTGGTAGCGGCGGGTCCACTCCGGGTCCTCGACCGTGGTGATCCGCCGCCAGAGTTCGACCGTCTCCGGTCGGCGGGCGCGGTCCGGGGCGTAGGAACGCTCGTGGTGCCAGGTCCCGTCCTCCAGGGCGACGGCGAAGATGTACGGCGCGGAGTGGTCGAGGGTCTCGCGACTGGACGCCGGGTCGTACTTCTGCGGGTCGCCCGCACCGGAGCCGATGACGTGGTGGGTGTGGTGGCTGGTGTGCAGGACGACCGAGCGCACCCGGTGCAGCGGTCCGGTCTTCTCGCGCAGCCGCCGCGCCAGGTCGATGATCGCCTGGGCCTGGTACTCGGCGGAGTGCTTCTTGGTGTAGGTGTCGAGGATGGCCCGGCGCGGCTCGCCGGGCTCGGGGAGCGCGACGGTGTAGTGGGCGTCGGGGCCGTCGAGCAGCCGGGCGAGGAAGCCGTCCTCGCCCTCGTAGATCGGCGACGGGGCGCGCTAGCCGCGCATCGCCCGGTCCACCGCCTCGATGGCGGCCTTGCCGGCAGCAGGGCGCCCAGCCCGCAGGCGGTGGCGGCGCCGAGGTGGGCCACGTGGTCGATGCGGTGCGCGTGCAGGCAGATGCCCTTGACCAGGGCGACGTGGATCTCGTAGGCGGCGACGATCCCACGGAGCAGGTCGGCGCCGGTGCGGCCGGTGTGCTGGGCGACGGCGAGCAGGGGCGGGATGTTGTCGCCGGGGTGGGAGTAGTCGGCGGCCAGGTACGTGTCGTGG
The DNA here is from genome assembly GCF_029011865.1 of Streptomyces yunnanensis. Classification (NCBI taxonomy): domain Bacteria; kingdom Bacillati; phylum Actinomycetota; class Actinomycetes; order Kitasatosporales; family Streptomycetaceae; genus Streptomyces; species Streptomyces yunnanensis. The sequence continues at coordinate 8,575,741 of NZ_CP095749.1, read as the reverse complement.
AAGTCCAACTCGCGCACGGCGGTGCCGTTGGCCCAGGCGGCCCACTCCGGGGAGACCCGGGCGCCGGTGCCGAGGACCGAGGCGCCGCGGCCGGTCGTCGGGTGGGCCAGGGCCTGGGCGCGGGCGACGGCGACCGGGCGGCGCAGCAGGGCGGCGACGGCGACCGCGGCGTTGTCGATGACCCGGTTGACGGCCATGGCGGCGCTGTCGGCGGCCGGCTCCTCGGTGCCGGTGGCGGCCTGCGCGAGCTTCCAGGCGAGTTGGTCCTCGCGGGGCAGTCGGTCGGCGCTGGGGTGGACGCGGACGTGGTGTTCGAGCACGGGACTCCTCGGGGGATGTCGGGCGGTCCTGTCGGGTGCCGGTGTGATCGAGCCTGCCCGCGCGACGGCCGTCGGGCCACCGCTCCCACGTGCGGAATCCGTACCGCCGCGGGCTGCGAATCTGCGAAACCTGCGAATGATGCGGATGCTATTTTTGCCGACACGCGAACGGCCCGGACACGGAGGTGCGCGATGGCCCGGCGAGCGGCCGGTCGGAAGGTCTACGCCCATGCTAGGCTGCGCCGGCTGCGCCGCGAGCACGGGATGAACCAGGTCGACATGGCCCGTGCGCTCGGCATCTCCACCAGTTACGCCAACCAGATCGAGCAGAGCCAGCGCCCGCTGACCGCCCCGGTGCTGCTGCGTATCGCGGAGGTCTTCGGCGTCGACGCGGAGTTCTTCTCAAAGGCCGCGGAGGACCGGCTCGGCGCCGACCTGCGGGCGGCCCTGGCCGACGAGGCGTGCGGGGTGCCGATGCCCGCCTTCGAGGACATCACCGAGGCCGCCCGCGACCACCCTGAGGTGGCACGCGCCCTGGTCGCCCTGCACCACCGCTACCGCGACGCGGCCGAGCAGGCCGCCGCCCTCGCCGCACCGGGCACCGACGCCCGCCGCGCGCCCGCGGAGCCGCACGACGAGGTACGGGACTTCTTCTACGCCCACCACAACCACTTCGGCTCGGTGGACGACGCGGCCGAACACACCGCCGGGGCCCTGGGGTTGCGCCCCGGCCGGGCCGTCGACCCGCTCACCGCGCGCCTCGCCGAGCGGCACCGGATCACGGTCGTGCAGGCCGCCGCGGGCCACTCCCCCGACGCCCGCCGCTTCGATCCGACCACCGGGGTGCTGTTCCTGTCCCCCTGGCTCAGCGACGGCCAGCGCGCCTTCCAACTCGCCACCCAGTTGGCCCTGTTGGAGCACGGATCACTGCTCGACGGGCTCGCCGGCGGCGCCCCGGAGCTCACCTCGCCGGAGTCGACGGCACTGGCCCGCATCGGGCTGGCGAACTACTTCGCTGGCGCGCTGCTCATGCCGTACGCCGCCTTCCACGCCGGCGCCGAGGAGGTCCGCTACGACATCGAGCTGCTGTCCGCGCGCTTCGGCGTCGGCTTCGAGACGGTCTGCCACCGTCTGAGCACCCTCCAACGCACCGGCCACCGCGGCGTGCCGTTCTCCTTCCTCCGGGTGGACCGGGCCGGCAACATCTCCAAGCGCCAGTCCGCGACCGACTTCCACTTCTCCCGGCTCGGCGGCACCTGCCCGCTGTGGACGGTGTACGAGGCGTTCTCCGCGCCGGGCCGGATACTGACGCAGGTGGCCGAAATGCCGGACGGCAAGCGGTATTTCTGGATCGCGCGGACGCTCACCCGGGGCGGCTTCGGCCACCACGCCCCGCGCGCCGAGTTCGCCGTCGCGCTGGGCTGCGAGCTGCGGCACGCGCACCACCTCGTCTACGCCGAGGGGGTCGCCCTCGACGACCCGCGGGCCGCCACGCCCATCGGCCTGGGCTGCCGGATCTGTGAGCGTCGCGACTGCGCGCAGCGCGCCCGGCCCCCGGCCGGTGGCCGGCTCGCCATCGACCCCGACCGGCGCACCTATGTGCCGTATCCCGTGGAAGGACGCAGTGCCATGCCCGAAGCAGGAGGAGCCACCGCGTGACCAGCCGTATCACCCTCGTCTCACCGGCGATCGGCCCGTCGCTGCGGCAGGGCCGCTTCGACGACGGCGGCCCGCTCGACGCCGTCGGAGCGGCCCAGGCCAGGGCGGCGGCCGGTGCCCTGCCGGCCGCCGGCCGGGTCTGTGTCTCGCCCAGCGTGCGCTGTCGGGAGACGGCCGCGGCGCTCGGCCTCGACGGCGACCCGTCGGGTCCGGAGCTCGCGGGCCTGGACGTCGGCCGCTGGTCGGGGCGGACCCTCGACGACGTGGCGGCGGCCGAGCCCGAGGCGGTGGCCCGGTGGCTGACCGATCCGGGCGCGGCGCCGCACGGCGGCGAGTCGGTGCGCGACCTGTGCGGGCGCGTCGCGCGGTGGCTGGAGGTCTGCGGCCGGGCCGACGGCAGGACGCTCGCCGTGGTCGAACCGGAGGTCGTACGGGCCGTGGTGGTGCACGTGCTGGGCGCGCCCGAGGAGGCGTTCTGGCGGATCGACGTGCCGCCGCTCACGGCCACCGAGCTCAGCGGTCGGTCCGGGCGCTGGAACCTGCGGCTCGGGCGCGCCCTCGCCGCCGGCGCGGAGCCCGAGCACTGACGGCTGCGGCGGGTGTGCCGCGTGGGGTCAGTGGGCCTCGTCCCGGTGGCGGCGGAGCAGCTCCGCGATCGCGCGGCGCAGGCGGTCGGTGTCGGTGCGGTCGTCGGGGCCGCCGACCAGGGCCTCCAGCTCCGAGAGCAGTCGCTCGGTCCGTTTGACCTGCTGGGCGAGCACCCGTACCCGCGCGCTCTGGCCGCCGATCTGGCGGCGGCTCGCGATCAGTTGCTCGTACTCCTCCGGGGTCAGCGCCACCGCCGCACGGCCACCGAGGGTGATGTGACGCGGCTGGGGGGTTCTGGCCATACGGCTCCTCCGCTCGTCGCCTCCGGCGGCCCCGACCCGTGCCCCGACCGGGCGGCCCGGACCGGCCCGCCCGTGGTGTGCGTCCGTGACCTCCGTCGTCGTGTCCGGCATAACGCAAAAGGGCCCTCGGAAGGTTCTTGAGTTCTAGTAGTCGTTGCAACACCCCAGCTCAGGGGATGCAATGGACTTCAAGATCCGAAGGGACCGGACGGCTCAGGGCCCTGTGAAGCTGGGCCGGGAGCGCGCGGAATACTCCCGGCTCGTGCAGCAGGGCTACAGCAACAAGGAAGCCTGCCGACTCGTCGGGATCGATGCCCGGACCGGCAGGAAGTGGCGCAACGGTCGTAGCGCCGACCGCAGACAGAAGGCGGCACCACCGATCAACGCGGTGGTGCCGCCTTCCGGGCCTTCCCGATATCTGCGTGAGGCCGATCGGATCCACATAGCCGACCGGCTCCGGGAGAAGGCGACAGTCCGGGCGATTGCCGCCGAGCTCGGCCGCAGCCCGTCCACCATCAGCCGGGAGATCCGCCGCAACCGGCACCCCGACAGCGGCCAGTACCGCCCGCACGCCGCCCAGGCCCGTGCCGACGCCCGCAGGCCGCGACCCAAGCCGGGCAAGATCGGCCAGAACCCCGAGCTGCGGGACTTCATCCAGGACCGCCTGACCCTACGGTGGAGCCCGGAGCAGATCTGCCAGGCTCTGCGGGCACAGTTCGCCAACCGGCCGGAGATGCACGTGGTCCACGAGACGGTCTACCAGGCCCTCTATGTCCAGGGACGTGGAGAGCTCCGCCGCGAGCTCGCCCGAGCCCTGCGCTCAGGCCGCGCCCGCCGCAAACCCCACCGTCAGGTCGCCTCCCGCCAGCCACGGTTCACCACACCGATGGTCATGATCAGCGAACGGCCCGCGGAAGCATCCGACCGTGCCGGCCCCGGCCACTGGGAAGGCGACCTCATCATCGGCAAGGACGGCAAGTCGGCCATCGGCACTCTGGTCGAACGCGCCACCCGCTACGTCATGCTCCTGCACCTGCCCGGCGACCACGGCGCCGAGCGCGTCCGCGACGCGCTGGTCACCACGGCCCAGACCCTGCCCTCCCACCTTCGACGGTCCCTGACCTGGGACCAGGGAAGTGAGATGGCCGCACACGGCTCGTTCACCATCGCCACCGGCATCCCGGTCTACTTCTGCGACCCGGCCAGCCCCTGGCAACGCGGCTCTAACGAAAACACCAACGGCCTGCTGCGGCAGTACTTCCCCAAGGGCACCGACCTGTCCGTCCACACCCCGCAGCACCTGGCCGCCGTCGCCACCGAACTCAACGGCCGCCCACGCAAAACGCTCGGCTGGGAAACCCCAGCCGAGCGCCTGCATAAACTGCTCGCGGCCTAGACAACCGACCACGTGTTGCAACGACCGCTAGAAACCGCCGTTCCGAAGGGCCCTTTTGTGTCCCAAAACCGTTCAGTTCGAGGCGGGAACCGGTTGTTCGGACGAGACTCTCGCCGGCGCGGGATGGAGCTGCCGCTCGGCCAACTCACCGAAGAGCAGCCCGAATCCGCCCCACAGCACGGCCTGGACGGCCAGTGCGGAGAGCCGGAACCGCCACAGCAGGGCGGCCGGGAAGTCCTTCGGCACCTCGTTGACGACCGGCAGGAACTGGTACGCCAGCCCGATCACGACGACGAAGGCGGCCACCGCGACCACGGTCGCCCACCAGGTGCCCAGGCTGGGCGCGAGGCGCTTGCCCAACTGGGTGGCGGCGACCTCCAGGAGGACGCTGAGCACCATCATCAGGAAGTACAGCGTGGTGCGCTTGCCGATGGTGTCGGGGTCGCCCACCGACGGCGGGTTGGCCGGGTACTTCAGGAACGGTACGACGTACACGGCCAGCAGTGCGGTGCCGGACAGCAGCAGTGCGGTGGCCCGGGGGCCGAAGCGTCCGACGCGGCCGAGTGCGAAGCAGAAGGCGAGGGCGGCGATGCCGCCGAAGGCCACTCCGTAGACCAGGACGCCGGTGGCGAGACCGGCGGTGGACTGCAGAGCGCGGGAGACGACCTCCATCTCGTGCTCGTGGGAGTGGGCCTCCTCGAAACCGATCGCGCTGTTGACGCTCGGCTCACCGAGGACGTAGGCGACGACGAGGGCCAGCACGCCGGCGCCCAGGCCGGCGAGCATGCCCCGTACGAGCAGATTTCTTACCGTTGCGGAGTTCATGGGGCTATGGCGTCCCTTGCGTCAGTGGCAGGGGAAGCCGAGCAGGTGGCGGGCGTCGTGGACCCACTCGTGGACGTCGGTGCCGCTGAACACGGACGTGGCGCCCTGCTCCGCGCCCACGAAGTAGAGCAGGACGAGCATCAGGACGCCGAAGAAGACCGCCCACGGAGCGATCGCCTTCAGCGGCAGCGTGGCGGGAACGACGGGAGTGGTGGATGTCGGCTGAGCGACGGTCTGCGCCATGGCAGAACCTCCTTCTGGGAGTTCGCGTCCCATTTCGGTGGTGCACAGGACGACGGCCGCGGGTCTGACTCACGACACACCCCGGGGGCGTGTCGCACACAGTGGCGCGACCGTGCCGGATTTCCACCGGCTTCCGCTTCGCCGTCGTCGCTATCGAAGAGAAGGTACCGCGTGTCAGGTACATCGCCAAGGCTGGGCCAACGGTCCTGCGCTGCGCCCCGTCGCGGGTGACCCGGCCGGTGGCGGGACAACGTCAGCGGTGGGTGAAGCGGGGCGGGCGCTTGTCGACGAAGGCGGTCATGCCCTCCTTCTGATCGGCGAGGGCGAAGGCCGCGTGGAAGAGCCGGCGTTCGAAGTGGACACCCTCGGCGAGGGTGGTCTCGAAGGACCGGTTGACCGCCTCCTTGACCATCATCGCGACGGGACGGGACATGCCCGCGATGGTCCCGGCCACCGCCAGCGCCTCGGCCCGCAGCTCGTCGGCGGGCACCACGCGGGAGACCAGGCCGGCCCGTTCCGCTTCGACGGCGTCCATGGTGCGGCCGGTCAGGCACATCTCCATGGCCTTGGCCTTGCCGACCGCGCGGGTCAGCCGTTGGGAGCCGCCGATGCCGGGGAGGACGCCGAGCTTGATCTCGGGCTGGCCGAAGACGGCGGTGTCGGCGGCGAGCAGGACGTCGCAGAGCATCGCCAGTTCGCAACCGCCGCCCAGGGCGTATCCGGAGACCGCGGCGACGGTCGGCGTGCGGAGCCGGCCGAGCCGGTCCCAGGCGGCGAACCAGTCGCTCAGGTACATGTCCGGATAGTCCTGTGGCTGCATCTCCTTGATGTCGGCGCCCGCCGCGAACGCCTTGGCCGACCCGGTCAGGACGATGCAGCCGCACTCCGGGTCGCGGTCGAGGGCTTCGGTGGCCGCGACAACCTCGTTCATCAGCCGGAGGTTGAGGGCGTTGAGGGCCTTGGGACGGTTGAGGGTGAGCAGCGCGGTGCGGCCGGTGCGCTCGACCAGGATCGTCTCGTAGCCGTCCGTCGTCGGTGTGGTCATGCCTGGCCTCCGCTTCGCCGCCTGATGTCCCGGACGATGCCGGAGAAGTCCGCCTCGGCGCCCGCTCCCTGGGCGTATGCCTGGTACAACTCGGCGGCACAGAGGCCGAGTTCGGTGCGCACCCCACCGGATCTGGCCGCGTCGGCGGCCAGCCGGAGGTCCTTGGCCATGAGGGGGGCGGCGAAGCCGGGCCGGTAGTCGTGGTTGGCCGGGCTGGTCGGCACGGGGCCGGGGACCGGGCAGTTGGTGGTGAGCGCCCAGCACTGGCCGGAGGAGGTGGCGGCCACGTCGTAGAGGGCCTGGGGGGTGAGGCCGAGGCTCTCCCCGAGCACGAACGCCTCGCTGACCGCGATCATCGAGATCCCGAGGATCATGTTGTTGCAGATCTTCGCGGCCTGACCGGCGCCGGGTCCGCCGCAGTGGACGCTCCTGCGCCCCATGGCGGCGAGCAGCGGTTCGGCCTCGGCGAACTCGTCCGGGCCGCCGCCCGCCATGAAGGTGAGGGTGCCGGCCTCGGCGCCGACCACGCCGCCGGAGACCGGCGCGTCGAGCATCCGCATCCCGGCCGCGGCGGCCCGGGCGTGGGCGGTGCGGGCGTCGGCGACGGCGATGGTGGAGCAGTCGACGAAGAGCGTTCCGGGCCGGGCGGCCGCGAGGACGTCCTGGTAGAGGTCCAGGACGTGGCGGCCGGCGGGCAGCATGGTGAGCACCGCGTCGGCGTCCGCGACCGCCCGGGCCGCCGATCCGGCGGGCTCCACTCCGGCGGTCTCGGCCGCCGCCAGCTGCTCGGGGGTCGTGTCGTGGCCGCGCACTCGGTGGCCGGCCCGGACCAGGTTGGCGGCCATCGGGCCGCCCATGTGCCCCAGTCCGATGAAGGCGAGGGTCGCGGTCACCAGGGGACCTCCTGTGTCGTGCCGGACGGGGCAAGTCCCAGCTCCTCCGTGCCCAAGGGGGCGAAGAAGCGGGCGACATGGGTGTCGCCGACCTCCGCGAGGGTGGGCGGGGACCAGCGGGGGTCGCGGTCCTTGTCGACGATCTGGGCGCGGATGCCCTCGACGAGGTCGGGTGCGGCCAGGGCGGCGCGGGAGACGCGGTATTCCTGGTCGAGCACGGCTTCCAGGGAGCCGAGGTGCCTGGCCCGGCGCAGCGCGGCCAGGGTGACCTTCAGTGCGGTGGGCGACTTGGCGAGCAGCGTCCCGGCCGCCTCCTTGGCCGCCGGATCGCCGTGGTCGGACAGCCGCCCGACGATCTCCTCGACGGTGTCGGCGGCGTAGCAGGCGTCGATCCACGGCCGCTGGTCGGCGAGTTGGCCGGGCGGGGCCTGCCGCACCACGTGCCGGTGGAGCACCTCGTGCAGCGGTGGCGCGGCGAGGTCGTCCAGCAGTGCGGGGAGCGCGGCGGAGGGCACGTAGTGGTCCGCGAGTCCGCACAGGAGGGCGTCGGACGCGCCGATCTGAGTACCCGTCAGGACGAGGTGGGTGCCCAGTTCGCCGGGGGCGAGGGAGAGCAGATAGCTGCCGCCGACGTCCGGGACGAAGCCGATGCCGGTCTCGGGCATGGCGATCCGGGACCGCTCGGTGACGATCCGCACGGCGGCGTGCGCGGAGATGCCGACGCCGCCGCCCATCACGATGCCGTCCATGAGGGCCACATACGGCTTGGGGTAGCGGGCGATGCGGGCGTTGAGCCGGTACTCGTCCCGCCAGAAGGCGGCCGAGGCCGAGCCGTCGCCGTCCCGGGCGTCGTCGTGGATGGCGCGGATGTCGCCGCCGGCGCACAGGCCCCGCTCGCCGGCGCCGGTGAGCACGACGGTCTCCACGGCCGGGTCGTGTTCCCAGTCCGTCAGTGCCTGGTCGAGGGCGCGCACCATGGGGTGGGTGAGCGCGTTGAGCGCCCGGGGGCGGTTGAGGATCAGGCGGGCGGTCCGGCCCCGGATCTCCCGGAGGACGGGCCGGTGGTCCGTGCCGGTCACCGGAGGGCCTCCGTCAGTCCCCGGGCCACGATGACGCGCATGATCTCGTTGGTTCCTTCCAGGATCTGGTGGACGCGCAGGTCGCGCACGATCTTCTCGATGCCGTAGTCGCTCAGGTAGCCGTAGCCGCCGTGCAGTTGCAGGGCGCGGTCGGCGACGGTGTATCCGGTGTCGGTGGCGAAGCGCTTGGCCATCGCGCAGAGTTGTGGTGCCTGCGGGTCGCCCCGGTCGAGTGCCTGGGCGGCCTGGTGCACCAGCGCCCGGGCGGCGGCCAGTTCGGTCGCCATGTCCGCGAGCCGGAACCGCAGGGCCGGCGCGTCCAGCAGCCGTCCGCCGAACGCCTCCCGGTCCGCGAGGTGGACCAGGCTGCGTTCGAGTGCGCTGCGCGCGCCGCCGAGGGAGCAGGCGGCGATGCCCAGCCGCCCGCCGTTGAGGGCGTTCATGGCGATCCGGAAGCCCCGTCCCTCGTGGCCGAGCAGTCGGTCGGCGGGGAGCCGGACCCCGTCCAGGATCACCTGGCGGGTGGGCTGGGCGTTCCAACCCATCTTCCGTTCGTTCGCGCCGAAGGAGAGCCCGGCGTCGTCCTTGTCGACGAGGAAGGCGGAGATCCCGCGCGGCCCGTCGTCGCCGGTCCGCGCCATGACGACGTACACCTGGGCGGCGCCCGCACCGGAGATGAACTGCTTGACGCCGGTGAGCAGATAGTCGTCGCCGTCGCGGACGGCGCGGGTGCGCAGGGCCGCGGCGTCCGAGCCGGCGCCCGGTTCGGTCAGGCAGTAGCTGCCGAGGTCCTCCATGGCGCACAGCCTGGGCAGCCACCGCTCGCGTTGGGCGGCGTCGCCGTAGTGGTCGATCATCCAGGCGACCATGTTGTGGATGGAGAGGTATCCGGCGATGGACGGGCAGCCGGAGGCGAGGGTCTCGAAGACCAGGACGCCGTCGGCGCGGCCGAGCCCGCTCCCGCCGGACTCCTCCCGCACGTACACGCCGCCGAGCCCCAGGCCGGCGGCCTTGCGCAGCACGTCGAGCGGGAAGTGCTTGTCCCGGTCCCAGGCGACGGCGTGCGGGGCGAGGTGGTCCTGGGCGAAGTCCAGGGTCGTCTCGACGAGGGCCAGTTGGTCCTCGCTGAGCTGGGTCGTGGTCACCGCGCTCACCTCATCACCGGGATCGTGAAGCTCGCGCCCTCGCGGCGGCCGGCGGGCCATCGGGAGGTGACGGTCTTGGTGCGGGTGTAGAAGCGGATGGCGTCCGGTCCGTGCTGGTTGAGGTCGCCGAAGCCGGAGCGCTTCCAGCCGCCGAAGGTGTGGTAGGCGACCGGCACCGGAACGGGCACGTTGACGCCGACCATGCCGGTGTTCACCCGCCGGGTGAAGTCGCGCGCCGTGTCGCCGTCCCGGGTGAACAGGGCGACGCCGTTGCCGAAGGCGTGCTCGCTGGGCAGCCGCAGGGCCTCCTCGTAGTCGGCGGCCCGGACGACGGACAGCACGGGCCCGAAGATCTCCTCCTGGTAGATCCGCATGTCCGGCGTGACCCGGTCGAAGAGCGACGCTCCGGCGAAGAACCCGCCCTCGTGGCCCGGCAGGACGAAGTCCCGCCCGTCGACGACGAGTTCGGCGCCCTCGGCCACCCCCGCATCGACATGGGAGCGCACCCGGTCCACGGCGTCCCGGCCGACCAGCGGCCCGAAGTCCGCCTCGGGGTCGTCGCTCCGGCCCACCCGCAGTCGCCCGATGCGCTCCGCCAGTCGCGCGACGAGGGCCTCGGCGGTGGCCTCGCCGACGGGGACGGCCACCGAGACCGCCATGCAGCGCTCGCCCGCCGAGCCGTAGCCGGCGCCGATCAGCGCGTCCACGGCCTGGTCGAGGTCGGCGTCCGGCATCACGATCAGGTGGTTCTTGGCGCCGCCGAAGCACTGCGCGCGCTTGCCGTGGGCGGCGGCGGTGGCGTACACGTGGGCGGCGATCGGCGTGGAGCCGACGAAGCCGAGCGCCCCGACCCTGGGGTCCGTCAGCAGGGTGTCGACCGCTTCCTTGCCGCCGTTGACGACGTTCAGCACGCCCGGCGGCAGCCCCGCCGCCAGGAACAGTTCGGCGATCCGCAGCGGGACGGACGGGGCTCGCTCGGAGGGCTTGAGGATGAAGGCGTTCCCGCAGGCCAGGGCCGGAGCCGCCTGCCAGAGCGGAATCATCGCGGGGAAGTTGAAGGGGGTGATGCCGGCGACCACCCCGATCGGGGCGCGCAGCGAGTGAACGTCGATGCCGGTGCCGGCGTTGTCGGTGAACTCGCCCTTCAGCAGGTGCGGGACGCCGGCGGCGAACTCCACGACGTCCAGGCCGCGTTGGATGTCGCCGTGCGCGTCGGCGAGGGTCTTGCCGTGCTCGCCGGAGAGCAGCCGGGCCAACGCGTCCCGCTCGTCCTCGACGAGTTGGAGGAAGCGCAGGAGGACGCGGGCCCGACGCTGCGGGTTCCACTCCCCCCAGGCGCGTTGCGCCTCGGTCGCGTCGGCGATGGCGGCCTCGGTCTCACCGCGGGTGGCGAGCGGCACCCGGGCCTGGACCCGGCCGGTGTTGGGGTCGTACACGTCGCCGTAGGACCCCGAGGTTCCCGGGGTGTGTGTGCCGCCCACGAAGTGGGTGATGTCGCGGACGGGCTCATGGGTTCGTTCACGGACCATGGATGCCTGCTCTCGTCAGGTGGGATCCAGGGGATGGCGCGCCGGACCGGGGCAGGCCCGCGGGTTGCGGGGCGTGCCGTCAGTCGGTCGCGCGGGATCGCGTATGGCGCAAGGGTCGTCAGGTGGCGGGGGCCGCGGGGGCCGTCCGCGATGCCTGCCCGACGAGATCGCCAGGGCCGTGGATGCACACCGGTGCCATGCGTGTCTTCTCCATCCTCGTGGACAACACGGAACATCCCGCGGCCGGTATCCTGACTCCCGGATCAGCGCGCGCCGCCCGCCTTCCCGACGTCTGACACGTCAGTGGCGTCTCGCTCGACGGCGTACTCCCCGGTCACAGTGGCGGGACCGTGCCGGATTCACACCGGCTTCCCTGCACCGCGGGCCTTCGCCCTCGAATATATAGTTGGACGTCCTAGTAAATCCAGCCCTGCCGGCCGTCATCCCTTCCGCGCGCCACAGGCACCACCGGACGACGCCACGCCGGACAGTCCGCGACACGCAGGCGCGACGCGCCCCGAACCCCGCTCGCCCCCGCTCCACCCCCGCCCGTGACATCCGTCATAGGGGCCTGCGTCACGAACTACGGCGCATAGTAGTGCCCGTCGCGGCGACAAATTGGGCTTTGTCCGCCTTGATCTGGCGATGACGTGCACATCGGGCGACGCCCTCCGGCCCCCCTGATCCTTTCGCCCACTCACCGGCGCCCCACGGGCCCCTGACGGCACGCCAGGCACGAAGGGAGTCACCGGGGAGCCGGGCAGCACGACCATCCGCCCATGACAAGCCGGTACGGGAGCTACTACCACGGGTAGGAGAAAGCCCCATTGCCCCGGATATGCGGCGCTTCTCAGAATGACGGCCGGCGCGGCACCCGCCCCACCCAGGCACCGAGAACGGGGCGGACCCGACCGTCCGACGGCGAACCGCAACGAACGAGCGAGGTCACGCATGAGCAAGCACCGCAGGACGCGGAACTACCGGCGGATAACGGTCGCCGCCCTCGCCGTGGCCGCCGTGGGCGTCCCCTCCGTCGCCATGGCCTGCCGCGGCGAACAGCCCTACGAGGCCAGGCACTTGCACCACCACCGGACGGGCACCGCGTCGGCGGCACCCGCCGCGGCCCCGAAGGCCGCCGCCTCCGCCGCGCCGACCTCCGACGCGACGGCCCGCGTACTGGAGCTCGTCAACAAGGAGCGCGGCAAGGCCGGCTGCTCCCCCCTGACCCTCAACGCAAAGCTGACAAAAGCCGCCCAAGCCCACAGCAAGGACATGGCGGACCACCACACCATGTCGCATACCGGATCCGATGGGTCCGACCCGGGCGCCCGGCTCGCGAAAGCCGGCTACCACTGGAACAGCTACGGCGAGAACGTCGCCTACGGCTACGCCACCCCGGAGAGCGTGATGGCGGGCTGGATGTCCAGCCCCGGCCACAAGCGCAACATCCTCGACTGCTCGTTCAAGGAGATCGGCGTCGGCCTCGCACAGCCCGACAACTACTGGACGCAGGATTTCGGCACCGCCTCGTAGCCGCGACGCATCACCGGCCCACAGTCCTGGGTAACGGATAACGGGTAACGGGAGTCGGTTGCCGGTGACGGACAAAGGGGCCTGGCGTGATCGAGTTAGCCAGTGTGATCAGGGATCTCAGGGCGGAGCTGGAACAGGCGATCACCGCGGCGGAGGGTGAGGCGCTGCGCTTCGAACTGGGCCCCGTCGAGCTGGAGGTGTCGGTCGCGCTGGAGCGGACGGCACAGGCCGGGGCGAAGGTGCGGTTCTGGGTGGTGGAGTCGGGGGCGGAGGCGACCGCCGGCACCACCACGACCCAACGCATCAAACTCGCCCTGCAACCGACCCTGACCGGGACGAACGCTCACCCGTTCGTCTCCGGCCCGGCCGACGCCCACGAACAGTGACTCCCGCGCCGAGCGGGACCGGGGAGCCGGCGGGACTGGACCCCGCGCGGGCGGTCCAGATCATCACCACCCGCCGCTCGGGCGCGGGCCGACGCGGCTCGGGCTATCGGATGACCGGGGACGTGGTGCTCACCGCCGCGCATGTGATCGGCGACGCGGCGTCGGTTCAGGTGCGGTTCGTCCGTCAGGACGGCAGCGTGCGGGACGTGCCCGGCGAGACGGTCTGGGCGGACGCCCCCGCGGACATCGCACTGCTGAAGATCGCGGACGGGTCGGGCCCCGACGAGCGGTACGCCGTCGACGTGCCGCCAGTGCGGTTCGCGCGCGTCGGGCGGCCGGTGGACTGCGCGGCGCTCGGGTTCCCGAGGTTCAAGCTGCGCCGCGACGCCGCGTCGCCGGAGCTCGGGCCCCTCACCTCCTACCGGGACACCCACCACGCGCTCGGCCAGGCCGTCCCGCTGTCGAACCAGCGCCAGGGCACCCTGGAGATCGCCAGGCTGGCGGCCCCGGAGCACGACCAGGACCCGGACCGTTCGCCCTGGGAAGGGATGTCGGGCGCCGCGGTGTGGAGCGACGGGTGCCTGATCGGCATCGTCAGCGAGCACCACCGCTCCGACGGGCTCGGCAGGCTCACCGCGCGCCCGGTGCACCGCTGGTACGCGTGCCTGTCCCCGGCCCGGATCGGCGAGTTGGGCGAGCTCATCGGCCTGCCGCTCGATGCCGACCGACTCGACCGGCTCCCCCGCCCGTCCCCACCGCCGCCGCCCGACGGCCCGCCGGAACTGCGGGAAGCGGTCAGGAAACTCGCCGCCACGGTCCACGACCAGTGGGACAGGGAGGAGCGGCGGCGCAAGGTGCACGACCCGATGCCGCTGACCGTGCGGTTCCGGCTCGCGGACGCGGGGCTGTTCGACCACTGGGCCAACATCCGCCGGTCCGCACCCGGAACGGACCCGGGCCCCCTTCCGCTGGCCGGCCGACTTCAGCACATCGTGCGGGTGTACCGGTCCGTTCCGTCCGCTCGGCTGGTGGTGCTCGGTGCGGCCGGTTCGGGCAAGACGATCCTCACCCTGCGCTTCGTCCTCGACCGGCTCGGCGACCGCACCCCCGACGACCCGGTACCCGTGATCTTCGGCCTGGGCGCGTGGGACCCCCGGAGCACCTCGCTGCGCGACTGGATGTGCGACCAGTTGGTGCGCGACTACGGCCTGGCGGCCCGGGACCCCGACATGCCCGGGCGCAACCTGGCCGGTGCCCTGGTGGACACGGGCCGGATCCTGCCCGTCCTCGACGGGTTCGACGAGATCGCAAGCGGCCTGCAGGGGGAAGCGCTCGACAAGCTCAACGCCACCACCACACCACTGCTGCTCACCAGCCGCCCCGCGCAATACGCCCAGGCGGTGGCGGCGACCGACGTACTCAGCGGCGCCGCCGTCGTCCAGCTGGACGACCTCACCCTCGGCGACCTCACCGACTACCTGCCGCGCGCCAGCCGCCCCGGCGTGGACGGCGGACTGCACGGCACGGTGTGGGAGCCCGTCCTGGCCAGGCTCGGCACCCGGCCGCGCGACCGGGGCGCCCACAACGTCGCCACGGTGCTCACCACCCCGCTGATGGTCGCCATGGCACGCACCATCTACAGCGACGCGCCCGGCCGGGACCCTGCCGAGCTGCTCGACACCACCCGCTTCCGCACCGCCGAGGACCTGCGCAAACACCTCCTGGCCGCGTTCACGCCCACCGCCTACCACCGCCCGCCGACCGACAGCGACCCCGCCACCGGCCGTCGCCGCCGACGGCACTGGGACCCCGAACGTGCCCACCACTGGCTCGGCTACCTCGCCGCGCACCTCACCCGACTCGACACCGCCGACCTCGCCTGGTGGCAACTGGGCACCACCCTGCGCCGCTCCACCCGGGTGCTCGTGGTCGGATTCCTCGCCGGACTGTCCTTCGGCGTCACCACCGCGGTCGGCAACCTCCCCGTCGACCTCGTCGCCACCTCGCACGGCGCCCGGTTCGCGCTCGTACGGGGGCTTGTCGTCGGGCTGCTGCACGGGCTCGCGGTCGGGTTCGCGTTCGGGATGGTGTACGCGTTCATCTCCCGGGGTGCGACGGAGCCGTCGCGGTTCCGCGTGCGGCTCTTCGGCAGGAGGAGGGAGAGGCGTGCGCGGTTCCTCCCCCGGTTCACGGTCGGGCTCGCCTTCGGCACCCCGATCGCGCTGGTACTGGTACTGGTGGACAGGGGTGTGGTCGAGCCGCTCGGGCTGGCGGACGGGCTCGACGGCGGCCTCCGGGGCGCGCTGATGTTCGTGCCCGGCGCCGGGCTCGGGATCGGACTGGTGCTGGGCATCGTGGCCTGGCTCGAAGTGCCCAGTGACATCAGATCCGCCGTCCGCCCCGCCGCGCTGCTGAACGACAACCGCAAGAACGTGGTCTTCCACATGCTCGTGTGGGCACTCGTCTTCGGACTGGCGGCCGGGGTCGCCAACGGGATCACCGACGGGCCGCTGCGCGGGTTCCTGGCCGGTCTGGTGTTCGCGGGCGAAGCGGCCTTCGGATGCGGGCTCGGCTACGGGCTCAGCTGGACCGCCTGGGGGCAGTGGGTGGCGCTGTCGCGCATCTGGCTGCCACTGACCGGACGCGTTCCGTGGGCCGTGATCGCCTTCCTCAACGACGCCTGCGAGCGGGGCGTGTTGCGTCAGGCCGGTGCGGTCTACCAGTTCCGCCATGCCGAACTCCGGGACCATCTGGCCCAGACCTTCCGGGAACGCGACAGCCAACTCCCATTTACCGACAGGTGAGTTCGCGCGTCTCGCGTACCCCGGTGGCCGATCCGGTGACGGGCTGATTCCGGGCGGTGACACGGCTATGACACGGCGGACGGATGCTCGTCGTACAGATGCAGCTGCCGTACGGGGGAGGCAAGATGATCAGTACCGAAGGAAGGCAACACCGGTGCGGTTCGGCCCGCGCCGTCCTGAGGGGTCTGGTGGCCCGTCGCGTCGTCACAGTGGCGACGACGGTGGGGGTCGCCGTCGGAATCGTGGGACTCACCGGCGCCGGCCCGGCGGCGGCGGATCCGCTGTCGCGCACGCTCGCCTACGCCTGCTCGGTCCAGTCGTTCACACAGACCGCAAGGGTGCGGATCGACGCGGACGTCCCCACCTCGACCGCGGTCGGGCAGCCCACCCCGCGGTTCGTCATCCGCGCCGGGGCACCGTTGGGTTCGGCCCTCACCAGCGGGCTGAACTGGCTCGGCGTGAAGAGCATCGAGGGCCGGGCGGACGCCCAGGTCCGCGTGGTCGCGCCACACGGCGGCGGAACCACCACCGTGCCGTTCCAGATGCCCAGGACCGCCGTCCCGGACTCCGGTTCGCTCGCCGTCCGGGCGACCGGCACCGCACCGTCACGCACCTTCGACCGGCCGGGCAGGGCGCAGATCACCGTGGGCGACCTCGTCCTGCACGTCGTGCCCAGGGACGCCGACGGCAAGGTGTTCCGGGGCCCGATCGACGTGCCGTGCACACTGGCCCCGCAACAGAACAACGTGGTGGCGTCCTTCGCCATCACGGCGAATCCTCCGGCCGGCTCGACGACGACCGGGAACAACGGCTCGGCCGGCTCCGGCGCCGCCGGGCCCGGGTCCGCGGCGCACACCGGGCCGTCCGCCGCGGACGGCACGCCCGGCTCGACCGCATCCGGCGCTCCGGGCGAGGCGGGCGGCGCGGCCGGCCCGAACTCCCGTGACGGGAAGCCCAGTGGGGCGCGGCACCCGGAGGGCGGGGAGCGGCGCGGCACGAGCGGGCTCGGCGCGACGGTCCCGTCCGGCAGCACCACCGCGATCGGCAGTCAGCACACCCGGAGCCTGGTGCTGCTGGCCGTGGGAGCATTTGCGGTGGGGGCGCTCGCCCTCGCCTTGGCCCTCCGCTTCCGGGCGCGCCGCAAGTAGACGCCGGTGCCGAGGAGCGCAACGCCGGGCAGGCGCGCGACGGCTCACCCTGCCTGGCGTTCCTCCTGCGCGACCGGCCCCTCGTCGGCGCAGGAGGAAATCTCCTCGACCGTCGGGTCCACGGACCCCTTCGCGCTGTTCGGCATACGAGCCTCCCCTTGAGGATGCGCGGTGCGACGCCCGCACCGAGACCGGCACTCTAAGCACCGGAGAGGTCCCAACTCGCCCACCTCAGAGGGGAATTGGCGTGATCCATATGCGGCGCACCCTGCGTGTCCAGGGGTGCCGGTCGGACGATCGGGTAGGGCGCTTCTGACGGGTGCGTGAACCCCGGGCGCCCGTGGTGGATGTACCACTCGGTGGACAGCAGGCGAGCCCGATCGGCTGGTGGGAGGCCGGCGATGCGCCCCGGCAGGGCGCCGCGCAGAACCGGGCGCTGCCCGGGGCCGACTGCGGGGCGCCGGCCCCCAGGATGCGGAGTGCGTCGGCCAGTTCCGCGGCGCGCGGGGTCTCCGCCGCCCAGGTGGCCGTGACGACCGCGGTCCGCGCACCGGCGGCCGCGTGGCGGGCGAGCAGCCCGCCCGCCGACAGGGACTCGTCGTCCGGGTGGGCGAAGACCGCCAGGAGGCTCGGCAGGGACATGGCCGGTCGGTCACCCTCCACGAACGGGGCAGACGAGGTGCGGCGACCTTACCTCCCGCCGTTGACGACGGCCCGCGGCACCGCCCCGCCCTCGACGTGCCACTGCTTGAGGATCTTCGCGTACGCGCCGCTCGCGATGAGGCGGTCGAGCGCCTCCCGCACGGCGTCGCGCAGGGCCGTGCCGGTCTTGGCGACGGCGATGCCGAAGGGCACCGGGCCGAGCTGCGGGCCGCAGAGTTGGAGGGCGCCGCCGCCGGAGTGGGTCGCCGCGGTGTAGGCCGCGACCGCGAAGTCGTCGAGGCAGGCGAGGGAACGGCGCTGGGCGACGTCGGCGTAGACCTCGTCGGGTGTGTCGAACGTGCGGAGCGTCAGCGGCGCGGGGAACCGCCGGCTCACCTCGTCCAGGTAGCCCTGCGCGGCCGAGTTGCGCTGGACCGCGACCGGCTTGCCCGACAGGTCCGCCACCTTGCGGATGCCCTCCGGGTTGCCCTTGCGGACGACGAGCGAGAGTCCGGACGAGAAGTAGTCGATCAGGTCGACGCCGCGGCGCGTCGTCGAGCCGGTCTCGCGCCCCTCCTGACGGTCCTTGGTGTCGACCACCGCCGACATGACCAGGTCGAACCTGCCCGCGTCGAGGCCGGTGAGGAGGGAGTCGAAGGCGGCGTTCTGGAACGTGCAGCGCACGCCCAGCTCGCGGCCGAGGGCCTCGGCCAGATCGACGTCGAGACCGGTGGGCCCGCCGTTGCCGACGAACTCCATCGGGGCGTAGGTGAGGTCCGAGCCGACGGTGACGGTGCCCTTGTCGCGTATCGCCTGCGGCAGCCGGCCGTCCGGTTGCCCGGTCCCGCCGGGCTTGGCCGCGGCGCCGGCGCCGTCGGTGCCCTTCGCCCCGCCGTCCGGCCGGAGCGTCCAGGCCAGCGCCCCGCCGCCGGCGACGACTCCGGCGGCGGTCAGCGCGGCGAGCATCCGGCGGCGGCTCGGCCCCGAGGCCGGGGGCCGCCCCGCCGGTTGCGGTGGTGGGCCGGGGCGGTGGGGCTGCCCGGACGGAGCGGCGGACGGCGGGGGTTGAGGGGGATCCGTCATCGTGCGGGTCGGCAGTCCCTCGAAGCCGACGCTCGCGGGTGCCTGGGCCGGGGGCGGCGGCGTGGCGGTGTCCTGGGCGCGGGGGTCGCCGAGTTGGGTGGACAGCCGGCGGAGCTGTTCGGTGATCGGTTCCGGCAGCCAGTCACCGTACGGGCCCGGTGCGCCCACCCGCGCCATCAGGTCCGGGAGCGCGGGCCGCCGCTGCGGCTCCTTCGCCAGGCATGCCGCCGCCAACTCCTTGAGTGCGTGGGGAAGGTGGTCGATCTGTGGCTGCTCGTGCACGGTGCGGTACATCAGGACCTGCGGTTCGGCGCTCCCGTACGGGCCGTCGCCGGTCGCCGCGTAGACGACCACGCCACCGAGGGCGAACACGTCCGCCGCCCCGGTGATGTCGGGGCCGGTCATGACCAGTTGCTCGGGCGCCATGAAACCCGGGGTGCCGAGGGCGGTGCCGGTCACGGTCAGCGCGGTGTCCGCGGCGGAGTGCGCGATGCCGAAGTCGATGACCCGCGGGCCGGCGGCGGTGAGCAGGATGTTGGACGGCTTGAGGTCCCGGTGCACCAGGCCCTGTGCCTGCACCGCCGACAGGGCCTGGAGCAATCCGGCCGTGAGCAGCCGCACCGTGTGCTCGGGCAGCGGCCCCCAGTCGTGCACGGCGGTGCTGAGTGGGAGGCCCGGTACGTACTCGGTCGCCATCCACGGCACGTCGTCCTGTGGCGCGGCATCGACCACCGGCGCGACGAACGGTCCCCCGACCCGACCGGCGGCGGCCACCTCGCGGGCGAACCGCTTGCGGAAGCCGTGGTCGTCGGCGAGTTCGGAGCGCGCGGTCTTCACCGCGACCGTCCGGCCGTCGCCCGCGCGACCGAGATACACCCGTCCCATCCCGCCGCCGCCGAGCAGCCCGATAATGCGGAACGGTCCGATCTGTCGCGGATCGTCCTTTGCCAGCGGTCGCACCCGTACCCCCCGTACCAGCCGTTACGTACCGCAGTATCCCGCAACCGCCCGGTGCCTTGACGGGAGGGCGACGCGAAAGGCCCTTGTGCCGGTCCGGCGGCCTGTAGTCCGCTGATTTTCATGAGGAGCATGAGGAAGCGGAGCATTGCCACGCTGGCCGCCGTGTTGGTCGCCGGCTCCCTGTGCGCGGGCGCGCCGAATCCGCGCGCGCAGGCGGCCGGTGGCGGCGCGGACGGTCGGCGGACGCCGGGAGGTTCGGCCACCGGCACGGGGTCGGCGGGCCCGGAGTCCACGCGTCGGGAGTCCGCGCGTCTGGGGGTCGATCTGGACACCGTGACGATTCCGGAACTACAGGCCCGTATGGCGGACGGGTCACTGACCTCGTCGGCGCTGACCGCCGCCTATCTGCGCCGGATCGAGGCCGTCGATCCGACGGTCAACGCGGTGCTGCGGACCGACCCGACGGCCCTGGAGCAGGCGGCGGCCAGCGACGCCCGGCATCGCCGCGGTGCGGCCCGCGGCCCGCTCGACGGCATCCCCGTGCTGCTGAAGGACAACGTGGACACCCGTGACCTGCCCACGACGGCCGGCTCGCTGGCGCTGGCCGGCCGACCGCCGCAGCGCGACGCGGTCCTGGTGACCCGGCTGCGCGACGCGGGCGCGGTGCTCCTCGGCAAGACCAATCTGTCCGAGTGGGCGAACTTCCGTGCGGCCAAGCCGACCTCGGGCTGGTCGGCGGTCGGCGGGCAGACCCACAACCCCTATGTCCTGGACCGGAACCCGTGCGGGTCGTCCGCCGGTTCGGCCGCCGCGCTGGCCGCGTCCCTGGCGCAGGTGGCGATCGGCACCGAGACGGACGGCTCCATCGTGTGCGCGGCCGGGATGAACGGGGTGGTCGGCCACAAGCCCACCCTGGGACTGGTCAGTCAGGCCGGTGTGGTCCCGATCTCGGCCGAGCAGGACACCGCGGGGCCCATGGCGCGCCATGTGGTCGACGCCGCGCTGACCCTGTCGGTGCTCAGCGGTGGCGACGCCCGGCGGCCGGGCGATGCCGCCGGCCTCCTCGGCTCCCCGGGCGAACTGAGCCGCACCGGCGGTCTGCGCGGCAAGCGGATCGGCCTGTGGCTGCTGCCCGAGCTGGGACCGGCCGTGGACGCCGTCATGACCCGGACCGCGGCCAAGCTGCGCCGGGCGGGCGCCGAGGTCGTCGAGGTGACGCCCCCGTATCAGAAGCGCCTGGCGGAGCTCGAATTCCCTGCGCTGCTCTCCGAGTTCCACCGGGACATCGATGCCTATCTCACCACCCGCGACGGGCCGCGGGACCTCGCCGGGCTGATCGCGTTCAACCGCGCGCACCCGGCGGAGCGGACCTGCTTCGCCGGCCAGGAGCTGTTCGAGCGGGCCCTTGCCGCGCCGCCCACCACCGACCCGCAATACCGCGCCGCACGGGCCGAGTTGCGGGATCTCTCCCGGCGTTCGATCGACGAGACCATGGCCGCCCATCGGCTGGACGCGATCGCCGCGCCGACGAATCCGCCGGCCTGGACGACCGACTGTGCGCGGGGCGACAACGACGTCGTCCCGTCCTCGACCCCCGCGGCCGTGGCGGGCTACCCCTCGCTGTCGGTGCCCGCCGGGTTCGTGCACGAACTGCCGGTGGGTCTGCTCCTGATGGCCGGTGGCCACCAGGACGGCCGGCTCCTGGCGCTGGGGGCCGAGGTGGAGCACCGGCTGCACGCCTGGCGGGCACCGCGCTATCTGCCGACGGTGGGCGACGACACCGTCCGCTGAGCGCCCCGCCGGGGATGCCGGCCGGTCGACAGCGGGTCGGTCGGTCATGGGCAGGGGCTCAAGGCACGGTGGCGGCGTCGTATACGGGGACACGAAGACTGCGGCGCCGTCCCGCCGTTCGCCGACGGGACGACGGGCGGGCGCCTCAGCCCGTCCACTCGTCCGCGAGGACCGACCAGACCTCGGTGTCGTGCCGGACTCCCCCGTAGGGGAACTGGCTGCGCAGCACGCCGTCGCGGCGCATGCCCAGGCGGCGGGCCGCTTCGACGCTGCGCTTGTTGGCCGGGCTGGTGCGCCATTCCACGCGGCTCATCCCGCGCTCGCGGAACGCCCAGCCGATCAGGATCCGGCTCGCCCGGTGCACCAGTCCGCGACCTTCGCCGGCCGCTTCCAACCAGCAACCGATCTCGCAGACCCCCAGCGCGGCATCGAACTGCGTGAACATCACGCCGCCGACCAGCACGCCCTCCAGCCAGATGCCGTAGATCCGCGCGCCGTCCTTGGCCTGGCCGTCGGCGTAGCCCTGGAGGACGTTGATCGCGGACGCCAGGTCCGTGCTCCGCGTCGCCCACGGGATCCAGGGGTCCACGGTGGGCCGGGCGCGATCGATGTGGTCGAGGAACTCCTGTGCCTGCCACGGCTCCAGGGGCCGCAGCTCGGCGCTGTCATCAAGCGGCACGGCGAACACGGGGTCCTCCATCGGTCGATCGCTCCGCCGGCGCGTCGGCCGGTGGACGAAGGTGCATAACAAGCGTTCGGTACGTATTCTAGATGCTTATGCCTCCCGCTCCCGTCGATCACGAATCCCGCCGCGAGGACGTCTCCCAGGCGGTGTGGCGGGTGCTGGCCGCCAAGGGGTTCGGCGGCCTGACCCTGCGCGCCGTGGCGGCCGAGATGGACGTCTCCACCGGCCTGCTGATGCACTACTTCCCCACCAAGCGGGCCCTGGTCGTCCATGCCCTGGAACTCCTGGAGAAGAGCAGCGCGGAACGCCCCCGACGGGCCCGCCCGCGCGAGGGGCTCGCCGCGCTCCGCGCCGTCCTGCTGGACTTCCTGCCGATCGGCCGGGAGAACACCGACCGCAACCGGATCTGGGTCAGCTCCTGGGACCTGGCCCTCGCCGACCAGGGGCTCCACGCCGACCAGGCGGAACGCTACGTCCGCATCCGCGCGGCGGTCCGCCCTCACCTGGAAGCCGCCGTGGCGCTCGGCGAACTCCCCGCCGCAGCCGATCTCGACCAACTCGCCACCATGGCCGTCGCCTTCGTCCACGGCTTGGTGGTCCAGGCGCTGTTCGACCCGAAGCGCTTCCCCCCGAAGGCGCAGACCGCGGCGGTGGACCGCTTCCTCGACGCGCTGCGCACCTCAGATGCGGCCGAGTCCGAGCACCCGCCCGCCCTCCTCACGCGGACGGCGACCCGGCGATCCGCTTCTCGAACCAGTGATGGGCGTAGCGCTCCTGGTTGAACGCGGCGACCTCCTCGAAGCCGCAGGCGCGGTACAGGCCGATCGCGGCGGTCAGCGCCCGGTTGGTGTCGAGGCGCAGCCGGTCGCTGCCGTGTCGGGCGGCCCGCTCCTCCAGTTCGGCGAGGAACCGGCGGCCGAGGCCCAGGCCCCGGGCCTGGGGCGCGACCCACATGCGTTTGACCTCGGCGGGCGCGTCGGCCGGGAGCTTCAGACCGGCGCAACCGACGGGTTCACCGTGCAGCCGGGCGACCAGCAACAGGCCGTGCGGAGGGCCCAGTTCGCCCGCGTCGGGCAGCAGGCTCCGTGCGGGGTCGAAGCCGGTCTCGAACCGCTCCTGCAGTTCGGTGAAGTAGGACCGCAGGCAGTACTGGGCGTCGGGGTGGTCCGGGGCGACGGTGTCCAGCGCGACCGTGGCGGCGGTCAGCAGTCGGTCGACGTCGGCCATGGCGGCGACCAGCCGGGCGCGCTGGTCGGCGTTGAGCGGCTCCAGCAGGGAGCCGGCCAGCTCGTCGCTGCGGCGATCGAGCACGGCGCGCTCCGCGCGGCCCGCGTCGGTGAGGCGCGCGGTGCGCACCCGCCGGTCCTGGTGGTGCGGTTCCACCGTCACCAGGCCCTCCCGTTCCAGGGAGCGCAGCAGTCGGCTGACGTACCCGGAGTCGAGCCCCAGTCGCTCGCGCAGCCGGCGCACGTCCCGGCCCTGCTCGCCGATCTCCCAGAGCAGCCGGGCCTCGCCGACGGGCCGGTCACGGCCCAGATACCGGTCGTGCAGCACGCCCACCCGCTCGGTGACGGCGCGGTTGAACCGCCGCACCTGTTCGATCTCCGTCGCATCAGCCATTCCCTGACTCTAGTCAGAGAATGATGGAAGAGCGAACGGACCACACCCCGGATTGGGAAACCGCCTTGCCCCCGACTGTCGACCCGGGCAAGGTCTCCCCATGACGACGCTCTCCGTGCGCCCCCTGGACGTCGAGGACTGGGCCCGCTATCGCACGCTCCGCCTGGCAGCGCTGACCGATGCCCCGCAGGCGTTCGGCTCCACCCTGGAGCGGGAACAGGCATTCACCCAGGAGCGGTGGCGTGCCCGCCTGGCGCGCCGCGGTCAGTTCGTCGCCGAGGACGGGGACGAGGCATGCGGGCTGATCGGCGTCGTTCCGGAGGCTCCGGGCATCGCGCAGGTCGTGTCGATGTGGGTCCACCCCTCGGCGCGCGGGCGCGGGACCGCTGACCTTCTGCTGCTGACGGCGTTGCGGTGGGCACAGGACCACGGCTTTCCGCGGGTGGAGCTGTGGGTGACGGAGGGCAACACACCCGCGGAACGGCTCTATGCCCGCCACGGCTTCCACCGGACCGGGCGGGTGCAGCCGGTGCGGGAAGGGGAGCCCCAGAGGGAGTTCAGGATGGCGCGCTCCGGGCCCGCCGGGGACGACCGCGCCGGGACCGCGACGGGCTGACCGCCCGGCCACCGGGGAGCGGGAGCGGCCGAACGGCCGACGACCGGGGAGCCGTTGCCCAGGGCGCGCCGACAGCGGACAAGAGCCGCCGATACGACGCATCGCCCGAAGGGTGCGCGGCGACGGTTGTACCATGTCAGCCGCACCGGAAAGCCCGCCGAGAGGCCCGCACGGAAACCGACGATGCCGAAACAGGTGGATCATCGCGAACGCCGCGAAGCGATCGCCCGAGCACTGTGGCGGGTGGTCGAGCAACGCGGCGTCGCCCAGCTCTCGCTGCGCGAGGTCGCGCGCGAGGCGGGGATGTCCCACGGCCAGTTGCAGCACTACTTCGCCAGCCGCGAGGCGATGCTCACCTTCGCGATGGACTTCGCCACCGAGCAGACCACGCTGCGCGTCGATCGGAGCCTGGCGGAGCTCGGCGACCGTCCGCACCCCCGCGACGTGCTGCGGGTGATGCTCACGGAGCTGCTCCCGCTGCACGCCGACGCCCGCGCGACCAGCCGGATGAGCGCCGCGTTCGTCCTGGAGGCGCTGCACGACGAGAACATCCGCGCGCGGGCGCGGGACGGCATCGCCCAAGGGCGCGCCGCCGTCGAGCAGTTGCTCCGCCGGGCCATCGCTGACGGGTACGTCCGACCCGACCGGGACCCGGTGGTCGAGACCCATCTGCTGCTCGCCCTCACCGGTTTCACCACCCTCCTCGAACTACAGGTGATCGAACCCCGGGACACCCTCACGGCCATCGATCAGCATCTGGACCGACTCTTCGCCGAGGACGCCAAGGACGATCACGGCGCCCGGTGACGGGGCGGTCCGCGCCCACCACAGCGGCACCGGCGGCCACGCCGCCACCGACCCGGGGGTCCTGCAGCATGTGGCCGACCCCGTCCTGGCGCTCGGCGAGATCCACCGGGTGCTGCGGCCGTGACCTGCTACATCGTCGTGGCCGAGGCATAGCCGCCCCCGCCGCGTCGCGGCGCACCACCGCTGGCTCAGCCCAAGCCGAAGAACTGCGCCGTGTAGGAGCTGGAGCAGATCGCGTCGAGGTAGTAGGTGCCGGTGGTGCCGCACTGGTCGGCGCCGGATCCGGGAGCGACGGGGAGACCGTGGCCCATTCCGGAGATCGTGTAGACCCGGACGGCGGCCCGGCCGCCGGCGTCGTCGTAGCTGCTCTCGGTGGTGCCGCCGGGGAGGCTGCGGGTGCTCGACGGTGTCTGGCCGATGCCCCAGACATCGGTCCACTGGTCCCTCAGCTCGGTGGCGTTCACCGGACGGACGGTGAAGTCGGCGGTGCCCTGCCAGATCGCGACGCGCGGCCAGGGGCCGGCGTAGCCGGGGTGAGCGCCGCGGACCTTGTCGCCCCACTGGGCGGGGGTGAGGTTCTGTCCACCGAACTGGCAGCTGGATGCCTGGAGTTGACTGGTCGCGCAGTGGGCGGGCAGTCCGGCGTCGATCGAGCCGCCGGCGAAGACGTCGGGGTAGTCGGCCAGCAGGTCGGCGGTCATGCCCCCACCCGCGGAGAGGCCGGTGACGAAGACGCGGTGGGGGTCCGAGCCGAACTGCGCCACGGCATGGCGGACCATCTGGACGACGGACGCCGCCTCGCCGTTGCCCCGGGTGTCCTTGGTCGAGTCGAACCAACTGAAGCACGAGAGCGGGTTGTTGACCGCTCCGGTCTGCGGGAGGACCAGCGCGAAGCCGTACCTGTCGGCGTACTTGGGCCAGCCGGAGTGCGCGTAGTAGTCGTCGGCGCTCTGGGTGCAGCCGTGCAGGGCGACGACCAGGGGCGCGCCCGGCGGTAAGGCGGCCGGCACGTACTGGTACATCTCCAGGTTGCCGGGGTTGGGGCCGAAGTCGGGGACGCGCTGGAGTCCGCCGGCCGCGGCCGCCGCGGGCGCGACGGTCGGGGCGAGGAGGCCCAGGCACGCGGCGAGGACACCGAGTACGACGGCGACCCTGAGGCGGGCGAGGTGACTGCGGGGCGTGGACAGTTGCATGGGGGGCTCCCGGATCTGCGGACGGCGGATCTGAAGGGGACGGATCTGAGCGGGCGGACCTGGAGGGGAGCGGCGCGCCGTTCGACATCCCGCCCGTGTCCCGCCGTGCGGGATGTCTGTGTGGGCGCCGCTTCGCCTGCTGGTGCCGGACGTTACGGGGCGAGGTGGCGGGCGGGTAGGGGCGGTGGGCACATGGGGGCACCGGGGCCTGTGGCGGCGACAGCCATTGCGGCGCCGCGCCGCTCGCGGCGGGGGTGGCACGCCCCGGCGGCCGCCCGGCCCGCCATCTCCCCGGAGATGGCCGCGAACGCCACCTCGCCGCGGGGGAATGTGTGGGGTGGCCCCATGTGCCGGCCGCCGTGCCGTTCCTATCGTTGCGGCCATGCACACCAGTCACCGCCCCGGCGAGGGGCCGTACGCGGCGGGCGTGGCGCGCGACGCCGCCGATCAGGGAGCGGCCGGCGCCGGGTGCCTGGCCGGGCGGACCGCCATGGTCACCGGGGCCGCCAGCGGCATCGGTCGGGCCTGCGCGCTGGCGCTCTCCGCCGAGGGGGCCTTCGTCCACGTGGTGGACCGCTCCCGGGCGGCGGCCCAGCGGCTCGCCGAGGAGATCGGCGGCGTCGCGCACCTCGTCGACCTGTCCGTCCCGGACGCGGTGGACACCCTTCCCGACGACGCGGACGTACTGGTCAACAACGCCGGACTGCAGCACGTCGCCCCCCTCCACTCCTTCCCGCCGGAGCGCTTCGCGTTCATGCAGCGGGTGATGGTGGAGGCCCCGTTCCGCCTCCTGCGCCGCACCCTGCCGCGGATGTACGAGCGCGGGTGGGGGCGGGTGGTCAACATCTCCTCCGTCCACGGGCTGCGTGCCAGTCCCTACAAGTCGGCCTATGTGGCGGCCAAGCACGCGCTTGAGGGCCTGAGCAAGGTCGTCGCCCTGGAAGCCGCCGCGCACGGCGTGACCAGCAACTGCGTCAGCCCCGGCTATGTGCGTACGCCGTTGGTCGAGGAGCAGATCGCCGCCCAGGCCCGCGCCCACGGGATGCCGGAGGAAGAGGTGGTCTCACGCGTGATGCTGGAGCGCACGGCCCTCAAGCGCCTGATCGAGCCGGAAGAGGTGGCCCGGGCCGTGGTGTGGCTGTGCACCCCGCACGCCGACGGCATCACCGGCATCTCCCTCCCCCTCGACGGGGGTTGGACCATCCGCTGACCCCTCCTGGAGCGCGGGCCGGGCCGCCGACAGACGGCGGGAGGCGGGCGCCCGCCGGCCGCCTCCGGCCCGCACGCATGCCTGGAAAACGCACCTGCCCGGGAAATGAAGATGGTGGGCGTGGTGGACGTGGTGGGTGTGGTGGGTGTGGTGGGCATTACAGGCGTGCCTGGGAAACAGGCCGGTCAGTACCGCTCGGTCAGCAAATCCACGGTCCGTTCGCCGGCCGCATCGGTCAGGGCGCGCAGCCCCCGCACCAGCTCGGCACGCCGGTCGGCCGGGAGACTGGCGACGATGGCCTGGATCTCCTGGTGGCGGTGGGCCATGACCTTCTCGACCAGGCGCCGGCCCTGGGGCTTGAGGCCGAGGATGACCTCGCGGCGGTTGTCGGGGTTGAGCTGACGGTCCACGAGGCCGCGGGCCTCCAGCTTGTCGACCATGCGCATCGCGGTCGAGGGGTTCACGTCCAGCCCCGCGGCGAGCGCGACCAGCTTGACCGGCCCCTCGCCGTGCAGGACCACCAGGGTGCGCAGTTGCGGCAGGGTCAGCGTCGGTTCGGTCTCGGCGAGCGCCCGCGCGGACAGCGCCACGAACAGCCGGGATGCCGTCATGACGGCCGCGGCGACCTCCTCCACGGTCTCGTGCAGGTCGTCCGCCGGCGGCCCGGCCGGAGTTCGCTGTCGGCCGCCCTGATCTTGTCGCACCATCCCGCTTTTATACCGTTCCCTCGGGCGCCATCGGAGAGCGAGCCCGCCCGGCCGAACGATGACACGAAGGCATGTCCATGACACAGGCGGGCGTCCGGTCCGCCGCCCGATCGCCTGGTGAGGCTCTAGAAGTGCTTCGCGCCCTCCACGATGGCCTCGCGGATGCGGTGGTAGGTGCCGCAGCGGCAGACGTTGCGGATCTCGTCCAGGTCCGTCTCGGTGATCTCGCGGCCGGTGGCGCGGGCCTGCTTGACCTTGGCGACGGCGGCCATGATCTGGCCCGGCTGGCAGTAGCCGCACTGGGCGACGTCGTACTCCAGCCAAGCCTCCTGTATGGGGTGCA
This sequence comes from Streptomyces yunnanensis, assembly GCF_029011865.1. Taxonomy (NCBI): domain Bacteria; kingdom Bacillati; phylum Actinomycetota; class Actinomycetes; order Kitasatosporales; family Streptomycetaceae; genus Streptomyces; species Streptomyces yunnanensis. Next base: position 8,547,189 of record NZ_CP095749.1, on the reverse strand, counting down.
GGTCCTTGCCGACGGTGGCCGGCAGTCCCTCGATGGTGGTGACCTCGTCGTCCGGGCGGACGTCCTTGAGCGGCACCGAACAGGGGTTGAACGCCTTGCCGTTGAGGTGACTGGTGCATGCCTGGCAGACGCCGAGGCCGCAACCGTACTTCGGCCCGGTCACGCCCAGGACGTCGCGCAGCACCCACAGCAGCCGTACGTCGTCCTCGACGTCCACCGTGACGGGCTTGCCGTTGAGGATGAAGGTGTGTTGGGGCACGGTCGCTCCTTGCGCTACTAGTAGGCGCGGTCCAGGCCGTCGGTCGGCGATTGCGGGATCGGGGGAACGGTCGGCAGCGGCTCGAAGCCGAGCGGACCGGAGTGGTTGATCGGGAACGTCGTCGGCATGGTGCCGGTGGCCGCGCCGTACGCGCAGGCGACCGCGGCCGAGGCGGCGCCGACCGCCAACTCCCCCGCACCGCCGGGCTTGCCGGTGGTCGGCGGCATGACCACGATCTCCAGCTCGGGCGGGGTGTTCCACTGCCGGGTGTAGAAGTAGTTGTCCCAGCTGCCCTCCAGGAACGCTCCGTCCTTGAGGTGCAGGCCCGAGCTCAGCGTGATCGCGATGCCGTCCATGATTCCGCCCATCATCTGGGCCTGGAGGCCCTTCGGGTTGACGGCGAGGCCGACGTCGACGGCGCAGACGACCTTGGTGACGCGCGGTCCGGTGTAGGCGTCGGGGACCTTCCGTCCGGTGGTCTCCGGCCGGCAGTCGATCTCGGCGAGCACGGCGACGACCCCGTGGTACTCGGGGTGCACGGCGATGCCCTGCGCCATGCCGGCCGGCAACTTCCGTCCCCAGCCGCCGAGTTCGGCGACCTTGTCCAGGACGGCCCTGGCCCGGTCGTTCTTGACGAGCTGCTGGCGGAAGCGCAGGCGGTCCTTGCCCATCTCGTCCGCGAGCCGGTCGATGATCAGCTCCTGCGCGCACCGGACGTTGGGCGAGTAGATGTTGCGCATGCTGCCGGTGTTGAAGCCCTTGTCCACCTCGTTGAGCAGTTGGGTGGTGAGCCCGAGGTCGTAGGGCGACTGCTGGGTGAGGGTGAAGATGGTCTCGGAGAAGGTGAGGTCACCCACCGGCAGCTTCGCGGCGGTCGCCGTGATGATCTCCCCGAGGCCGTGGCCGAAGTCGGTGGACACCGAGGTGTGACGCTGTTCGTAGGTGAGCACCTTGCCCAGCGCGTACGACGCCCGTATGCGCGAGGTGGCCATCGGGTGCGTACGGCCCTGCCGGAACTCGTCGGTGCGGTGCCACATGAGCTTGACCGGCTTGCCCATCGCCTTGGAGATCTCGGCGGCTTCGAGGGCGGCGTCGAAGAACAGCTTGCGGCCGAACGAGCCGCCGCCCTCGGTGACATGCACCGTGACCGCGTGCGGCAACAGGCCCAGCTTCGCCGCTATCGCCCCCTGGGCGACGATCGGCGACTTGAGCGCCGCCCAGATCTCCGCCCGGTCCGCCCGCACGTCGGCCACCGCGCAGTTGGGTTCCAGCGCGCTGTTGCTGGCGAAATGGAAGGTGAAGGAGCCCTCGACGGTCTTGGCGAGTGGACCCAACTTCGGTACGGCGAGCGGAAGTTCCGCCGCCTTCAGCTCACGCAGGACGGTCTCGTCCGAAGCCCGCTCCGCCGTCCCCGGCCCCCAGCGGACCTTCAGCGCGCGCACCGCGTCGATGCACTGGCCGAAGGTCCGGGCACGGACCGCCACGCCCGTCGGGATGGTCGCGACATCGGTCACGCCCGGCATCGCCCGTACCGCGTCGAGGTTCTGCACGGACCGCACCGTGCCGTTGATCGTGGGCGGTCGGCACACCATGGTCGGCGCCGCTCCGGGCACGTGCAGATCCATGGCGAACTGCTTGCGGCCGGTCACGCTCTCCAGTGCGTCCACGCGATTGCGCGCGGTGCCGATGACCGAGAAGGCGGAGCGCGGCTTGAGGTCGGTGGCCACCCGTAGGGTCTTCAGGCTCGCGGCCTTCTCCGCCAGCGAACCATAGGTGGCGCTCCGGCCGTTCGGGGCGGTGATCACCCCGGCCTTGCTGGTCAGCGTGGAGAGTTCGGCGCCGAGCTGCTCGGCCGCGGCCGCCAGAAGGCGCTTCCTGGCGATCGCGGCGGCGACGCGGATCGGCGTGTAGGTGGAGATGGTGGTGTTGGAACCGCCGGTGAGCTGGTTGAAGAGCAGCTCCGGGCGCGCGTCGGCGAGGGTGACGCGGATCTTGTCCAGCGGCAGGTCCAGTTCCTCGGCGATCAGCATCGCGGTGGACGTGGTGATCCCCTGGCCCACTTCGGCGCGCGGCAGCGCGAACGAGGCCGTGCCGTCGGCGTGCACGTGGATGGTGATGAGGCCGGACGTCGGCAGGGCCGCCGTCGTGAGCATGTCGTTGAGGTCGAACAGCTCGGTCACCTCGGGGAGCGAGCCGACCGCGGCCTGCGCCGGGGTGCTCCCGGCCACCGCGTCGCCCAGTTGCGCGGCGACCGCGAGGGTGGGCGCCGCCAGGACGTAGCCGAGGAACCTCCGACGGCCGATCCCGGCGGGGGCGCGCGAGGCGTCCGGGTCCGCGGCGCCGGCCTCGTCGTGCTCCGGTGGCAGACGATCCTGAACGTCCATCATCTGTCCTCTCGTGGAGCATCGTTGATCGGCCTACCGGATGGTAGCGAAAGCGTGCTCACGACAGAACACGAGGGACGACATCTCCGTCCGTGCTGCCTGTGGCCGTGCCTGTCGCACAGACACAGCGCTCCGAGGGGCGGCGGAAACGCCCGGAGTCCGCCGTGCACCGCATACCGGGTTCCGGCCAGCGTTGGCCGAATCGGCTCTGCCGTACCGCTCCGCGTCGCCTTAGCTTTGAGCCTTTGGAGATCGTCAGGAAGGCGAGTCGAAGAATGGCACTGGGCAACAGAATGAGACGGTTCTCCGCTTCCTCCGCGGGGCGTCGACTGGCAACGTTCGGCACGGTCGCGGGCATCGCCGCGGCATCGGTCATCGCGGTCCCGGGTACCGCCGACGCGGCGACGGCGGGGGCCTACAACGGCGTCTGCGGCCCGGGTTTCGTGGTCATAGACTCCCTGCCCGTCGGAAACGAGGGCACGGTGTACCTCACGTACCAGAAGTCCTCCGGGAGCAACTGCGCGGTCAGCGTCCGCAAGGGAACGGGCGGGCCGATCGCCATGTCGGTCTCCCTCGCACGCTCCGACGACCCCTCGACGCGGATCTCGGACGAGGGCGACTACACCACGTACGCCGGTCCGGTGTGGGTCAACGCCCGCGGGGCGTGCGTCGACTGGGGCGGCGTCGTCGGCGCCGGCTACAGCCACCGGGAGAACGACCACTGCGGCTGAGAGCCTCTGTCGCACGGTGAGTTGACGAGACGTCAGGGGGACGGTGCCGGGCACCGCCCCCCTTCATCCTCACCACCGAACGGGACGCTTCGCCCCGGACACGAGGGCTCCGAGGTGCACCATGAGCGGCATGAACTCTATGAACGACATGAGCGGTATCAACGGCATAGTTGGCATGGGTGGCATGAGCGGTCCGGGTGGTGCGGAGCACGTGGTCGACGGGGACGCGGTGACATCGCGGCACGACGGGGAGGTCCTGGAGCGGGGCGGCCGGCCCGGGGATGCCTGGGAGGGAGTGGACGCGGCGGCGCTGGCGCGGGCCGTGCGGGCGCAGGCGGGACGGCCGGTGCCCGGAATCGCGGACATGGCGTCGTATCTGACCGCCCAGGTGTCGGACGCCTCGCACCGTGAGGTCGTGGGCCCGCTGCTGGACGGGCGGGGGCCCGGCGGCGTCGTGGTGCGGCGCGGCACGGTCATCGCCGCGTGGGGCGATCCGACCCGCGCCGAGATGGCGTTCAGTGCCACCAAGAGCGTGCTGTCGCTGGTGGCCGGCGTCGCGTTCGACGACGGGAAACTGCGCCTGGACGAGCCGGTCGCGGAGTCGGTGGAGCTCCCCCAGTTCGCCGGCCCCCACGGACGCGCGATCACCTGGCGCCACCTCCTCGACCAGACCAGTCAGTGGGAGGGCGAGCTGTGGGGCAAGCCGACGTGGGCGGACGCGCAGAGCACCCGCGAGGGCACCGAGTCGGCGGGCGGGCCTCCCGGTGAGGGCTGGGCCTACAACGACGTCCGCGTGAACCTCACGGCGCTCGCGCTCACGGTCCTGTCCGGCCGCGCCCTTCCGGAGGTGCTGCGCGAGCGCGTCATGACGGCGATAGGCGCCGTCGGTGACTGGTCCTGGCACGGCTACCGGAACTCGGTGGTCGACCTCGACGGCGCCCGGGTGCCGGTGGTCTCCGGCGGGGCGCACTGGGGCGGTGGCCTGTGGATCAGCGCCCTGGACCTGGCCCGCATCGGCCAGCTCTGTCTGCGCGGCGGGGAGTGGGACGGGCAAGGGGTCCTCTCGCGCCGCTGGATCGAGGAACTGTGGACCCCCTGCGGGGCCAAGCCCAACTACGGCCTGTCCTGGTGGCTCAACGACGACCGCACCGTATGGCCCCGGGCCCCGCGCACGGGCCGCTGCGCCCGTGGCAACGGGGGCAACCATCTGCTGTGGGTGGACCCGGCGCGCGATCTGGTGATCGCCTCGCGCTGGGGCGCGGAGGTCGAGGACCTCCTGGTCGAGGTGTCGAAGGCGGTGGCCCCGCTGGCCTGACGGCCGGGTCCCGGCGCCTTCGCGGGGCGCCTTCCGCCGCCCGCCGCCGAACGGTGCGCAGGCCCGAACGAGCACACTTCCGGGCAGCGTTTCTGCCCTTACGTCCCCTAAAGCGGGACCGACGCAGCTCTGACGCTCCGGCACACCGACCCCGGCGTGTGCCGGCCGGCTACTCCCGCGCCGACCCGGCGCGGTCGTCGTAGGCGTCGTGCCAGTTCCACCATGCGTACGGCGCGGTCTGCGGGTAGCCCTCGGGCGAGTCCTCCCAGGTCTCCTGCCGCCCGAGCGCGGTCATGTCGAGGTAGCTCCAGGTGCTTCCCAACGCCTCGTCACCGCGGGCGTTGATGAAGTACGTGCGGTACACCTGGTCGCCGTCGCGGAGGAACGCGTTCGTGCCGTGCCACTGGTCCACCCCGAAGTCGGCGTCGAAGTCGCCGGTGATCGCGTACCAGGGCATCGTCCAGCCCATCCGCTCCTTGACCCGCCGGATCTCCGGTTGCGGCGCGCGCGAGGCGAAGACGAGGGTGGTGTCACGGGCGTTCAGATGGGCGAGATGGCCGACGTGGTCGGCCACCATGGAGCAGCCGCGGCAGGCATGGTCGGGCCAGCCGAACACGCCGGGCTCGAAGAAGGCGCGGTAGACGATGAGTTGGCGACGGCCGTCGAACAGGTCGAGCAGACCGGCGCCGCCCTCGGGCCCGTCGAACGCGTACGTCTTGTCCACCGCCGACCACGGCATCCGCCGGCGCTTGGCGGCCAGAGCGTCACGGGCGCGGGTCAGCCGCTTCTCCTCGACGAGCAGTTCCCGGCGCGCGGCCTCCCACTCCTGCGGCGAAACGATCGCGGGTGTGTCCATGGTGCCGTCCCCTTCCGGTGCGGTCCGAGCGCGGGCGCTCGTCCGAGGCGCGGGCCGGTCCCCGGCTTGAGCCGGACGCCGCTGGGCGGGACTGTCCGGAACTCCTCTTCAGGGCCCTCTCCGTCCAGCATCGTCCGCCACGGAGACGGGCGCACCCCCAGGGCCCACCGTCCCCCACGGCCCCGGGGCTGCTCGCACGGTCCCAGGGCTACGTGCACGGTCCCGGCACGTCGGTCGTACGTCATGGCGGCTTCACGTTACGGCTCTAGCGTGCGCGTCGCCGGGGCGGCCGGTGGACCGGTTCTCCCCGCGCCACCGCGCCGGCGCGGCGCCTTCGACCTCCGCCCCTCCAGACAGGGATCCCATGAGTGCTATCAGTGTCAGCCAGGCCATCGTGCTCGGCGTGGTGGAGGGGGTGACGGAATTCCTCCCGGTGTCCTCCACCGGCCATCTCAAGATCACCGAGGGGCTGATGGGCATCCCGGTCGACGACACGTCGGTCGTCGCCTTCACCGCCGTCATCCAGGTCGGCGCGATCGCCGCGGTACTGCTCTACTTCTTCAAGGACATCGTGCGGATCGTGTCCGCCTGGGGGCGCGGCCTCGCCCACCGCGAGGAGCGGCACCACCACGACTACAAGTTCGCCTGGTGGGTGATCTACGCGACGATCCCGATCGTGGTGGTCGGCCTGGCGGGCGTGGACCCCCTGCCGCTCGTCGTCGGCACCGCGGTGTCCTTCGTCGTCGCCTACGCGTCGATCGCCTGGCTGCTGAAGTTCGTCGCCAGGCACTCCTTCAACGCCTTCGTCGTCTACCGCATCCTGGTCGGCGTCCTGCTCCTGGGTCTGCTCGGCACCGGCGCCCTGACCGCCTGAGCCCGTCGGCCGCCGCATGGGCGCGGCCCGACGAGGGCGTTGGCGTGGCCGTGCCCCAGGCCGTGTTCGGTCTTCAGCCAGCTGACGAGTTCCGTGTGGGGCTGGCCGCCCCAGTCCTCCGGAGCAGGGCAGGGCAGGGCAACGGGAGCGTTTCATCGGCATTTCAGTGCTTTCCACGATGATCCAGATGTCACCGCCGAGAACCCCCGGGCAACAGGCGCCGGAGGAGAGGCGGAAGGTACCCGGAGCAGAGAACGCACCGCGCCCTTGGGCGCCGTCGGGGAGGGGCGTAGCGCCGGCGGACGTTGTCGACCGACCGCTCAAGAGCCAGTACCGAGGTTGGATATGGCCCCTGAAGAAATCGCCGCCACGTTGAATGATTGGTCGTTGACGTTCGTCGGGGCCCCTTGTGGTGAGGTCGCCCGGATCCCCGAAGAATGGCGGCCGATCGTCTTTGCGGCCGACCCGGAAGAACGTCGGCGCCTGGCATTGTCACTGTGGAACCAGGGATTTCTCGACCTCGTCCCCGAATTCGCCGAGGTGTTGAACACGCACTGCGTCGATGTACGCGTCGGTATCACCGACGACTCCCCCGTGTTGGTTTATGTCCTGGAGACGGAGGACCGGGAACTGGTTTCCTGGGTCGGCTACGATCCGGGCACTTTCGAGGAACCGGAATTCTGGGAGAGTTTCCCGGAAGCAGTGCAGGTGTTCCTGCGCGAGGTTCATGCCGGGTTCGTCTCGCAGCGCAGGGAGGCGTTCGGCGTGGCACGGCCCGTCGACATGCGCACCGTCGTCGAGTTGGCGGGGCTCCCCGGCGGCGAGCCCGACGGGGAGGGCCGAGCGCGCATCTCGGCGCGGCGCCTGCTGAAGATCACGACCGATGGCGACCGTCTGAAGTACTGCCTGTCCCCGGATCTCGCGGTGGGAGAGGTCGCGTTGGTCTACGGAGGGGCGATCGTCCCGAAGGACCTCGGTCAGGAATTGGACGATCTGCTGATCTCGCGCTTCGCCGAACCCTTCTGACCGGAAGGCGGCGGACAAAGACCGGAGAGCGGAGACGAGCGGAGACCAGAGACGAGCAACGGGACACCGGGAAGCGAGAAAGCAGGGAAGCGCGGACCGGAACCCCGGGGGTGTGCAGGTGTCCCGCCCCGCGCCCGGCCGGTCAGGGGTCGCCGGCTCCCCCTTCGGCCGGCCGGTGCGGGCGCGGTGACCGGTAGGCGCGGGCGAGGTGGTGCTGCAGGCGGGCGTGGCGGAACTGGTAGACCGCGCCGGCCTGGCGGAGCACGCCGCGCTGGTAGGCGTCCTCCAGGAAGGTGACGACGGACCAGGGCAGCCGGCCGGTCAGCGGCAGCCAGATCCGGGAGAAGACCGTCCACTGGCCCCAGGAGGTCAGGCTGAAGAGGTAGCCGAGGGCACCGCCGAGCCCGCTGATGACACCGAGTTTGAGCGCGGCCGTGACGTTCCAGACGACCGGGCCCAGGAGCGCCGCCATGGGCTGGATCGCCAGCACCGAGCCAAAGCCGACCAGGATGCCGAAGGTGGGCGCCCAGAGGAGGAGTTGGGTGGCGACCGTCCGGCCGTTCGTCCGCAGGAGGCCGACCGGGTTGACGGCGGACCGGATGTCGAGCGGGGTTTCGAAGAGGGTCAGCAGGCCGAAGGTGGGGCCGGCTGCCAGCGCGAACATCACGCCGTAGATGAGGCCGTCGCCGAGGCTGCCGGCCAGGACGAGGGGGATGCTGACGTGGTACCAGAGGCCGTTGACCACCCCGCGGACGAAGCCGTAGCCGATGCCGAACACCAGCCCGCAGAGCACCCCGATGGCCAGGCGGCGAAGGGGGCTCCGCCCGGTCCGCCGTTCTCTGCCGAATATCTTCATGCGCACGCCGGACGGTTCCACGGCGGTGTCCTTGGCCGCGACCATGAACCAGTAGGCGATACCGAAGAGGAGCCCGCCGAGGAGCCCCGCCACCAGCCCGTCCGCGAGTTGGAAGGCGAAGGAGTCGAAGAGGGTGCCGACCACGCCGTCGACCAGCCCGATGGCCACGCAGATCACCAGCGAGGTCACCAGCGTGCGGGGAACCCGGCGCAGTCCGTGCCCCAGCCGCCACCACTCCAGGTCGGGGGTGTCCAGGCGGGTCAGGTGGTGGGCCAGGTAGCCGAGCCAGTACTGGGCGCGTTCCGGGTCGAAGGTGCGGCGCGACCCGCTGCCGGGATGATGCCCGGGCCGAGGGCGGTAGACGGTGGCGGTGAAGTTGTCGAGGAGGTGGTCCTCCAGCTCCTCGGGGGTGCGAAAGCGCCGGGTGTCGAGGAGCGCGGCCGGGTCGTGGTCGGGGGTGTCGCTGTAGACGGCGCGGGCGAGGGTGACCATCAGCGGAGTGGTCAGCACCGCGGCGAGGTTGGCGGCGGCCTGGCTGCCCGGTCGCTCGCGCAACTCGTTCAGCACGGGATCCCAGGCGGTCGCCGAGCGGCGGCCCCCGCCGCGGGCCTTACGGGTGGTGCGCGGCAGGTAGTCGGCCAGATCGGCCAGGCCGAGGTCGGTGAGTTCCACCGCGGCTGCGGAGGTGAGCACGTCGGTCTCCGCCACCGCGGCAGCGTACTCGGACGGACGGCTCGTCAGCAGCAGCGGCAGGGTGGTGGCGTTGAGCGCCTCCAGCGCGGGGCGACGCAGTCCGTCGGCGATCTCGTCGAAGCCGTCCAGCACGGGGAGTATCCGGCCGGTCTCGACCAGCGCGGCGGCCAGGCTCGACCCGCCCGGTCCCGAGACGGCCAAACCGGGCTGGTCACGGGTCAGTTGCGCGGCCAGCCAGTCCCGGAGGGTGATGGCGGTCGGGTCCCACGAGCCGATGCTGAAGATCACCGGTACGGCGTCGGCGCGGCCCCGCGACTTCAGGTGGTCCAGGACGAACCGCACGGCGAGGATCGACTTCCCGGAACCTGAGCGGCCCAGCACCACCAGCCGCCCGGACGGGAGCCGCCGGTACACGTCCACGATCTCGTCCAGTTGCCCGCTCAGGTCCAGCGGGCCGTGCGTCCCCCCGGCGGGCAGCCGACGGATGTTGGCCCAGTGATCGGTCAGTTCCTCGGCGACCGGCCGCCAGCGCACCGGCAGCGGGTAGGGATCGTGGACCTGCCGCTGTTCCTCCTCGCGCTGCCAGCGGGCGGCGACCGTCTGCGCGACCTGCTCGGCCACGTCGGCCAGGGTTTCGTGCAACGCCGACCCCGGTGGGCCGCCGGTGGCCGGCTCGGGGTGCGGCGTCGCGTCGTCCGACGGGCCGTCGTCGACGGTCCGGTGGACGGCGGCCGCCAACAGCCGCTCGCGGTCCTCGGGGCTCAGCCCGAGCGCGTCGGCCAGCAGCCGCACCGTGGTCACCCGGGGGTCGGCGCGCTCGCCGGTCTCCAGCCCGCGGATGGTGCGCACGCCCACTCCGGCACGCTCGGCCAACGCCTCCTGCGTCATCTTCGCCTCGCGCCGCAGCCGTTTCAACAGGGCGCTGAACTCACTGGTCACAGATCACGGCCCTTCCCCCTGCCCATCGGTTTCCCCAGGTGAGGGACTCTAGCGCGGCCACCGGCCGGATACGGCCGGTCTGCTGGCCTGTCCGACGGACCGCTCCGGGACCAGCGTCGACGGCAACCGCCCGACCGCTTCACGTCACATCAGGAGAGCCCGCGATGCCGACCACCGCGACCCTCGGTCAACCGACCGTCCCCCCGCTCACGCACAAGGAGCGCGAGGTGCTCCACGCGGTCGGCTGCGGCCTGACGAACACCGAGATCGCCGACACCCTCACGCTGTCCGAGGGCGTGGTCGACGGACACCTCGCCCGGATCCTCGCCAAGCTCGAACTGCGCGACCGGGCCGCCGCCATCGTCCACGCCTTCGACTGCGGGCTGGTCGTCCCCGGCCGCGGCCCTCGCGTGGCGGCGAGCCCGGAGCCGCGGGCCGCCCTGCGCGCGGCACCCGAGCCGCAGGTGCGGATCTCCGTGCTCGGGCCGGTGCGGGCCTGGTGCGAAGGGCAGCCGGTGGACCTGGGGCACCTGCGCCAGCAGGCCGTGCTGGCATCGCTGTCGCTCTGCTCGGACCGGACGGTCAGCCAGGAGGAGCTGCTGGACGGGGTGTGGGGGCTGGAGCCGCCGATCACGAAAGTGGTGCCGGTGTACATCTATCGGCTGCGGAAGATCCTCCGCTCGGAGAACGCCACGGACTCGGTGATCCAGCGCGATCGGTGCGGCTACCGGCTGGTCCCCGGCGCGGTCGAGGTGGATGTGGCGCGCATGGAGCAGCTGGTGACCGCCGCCGGGGCGGCCGAGCGGGCCGGCGAGCTGACCGAGGCGGTCGGCATCTGTACCCGGGCGTTGGACCTGTTCCACGGGGAGCCGTTGGCCGGGCTGCCGGGCCCGTTCGCCGAACTGGAGCGGCTGCGGCTGACCGAGCGCCGGATCGCCCTCGTGCAGCGGAAGCTGGACTGGCAGTTGCAGCTGGGCCGGCACTCCGAGGCGATCAGCGAGCTGTGGGCCCTGGCCGTGGCGCAGCCGCTGAACGAGCCGGTCGCCGCGATGCTGATGCGCGCGCTGTACCGCACCGGCCGGCAGGCCGACGCTTTGACCGTCTTCGAACGCACCCGGCGGCGTCTGGCCGACGAGTTGGGGGTGTCGCCCAGCCGACTGCTCAGGCAGACGCAGCAGATGATCGTGCGCGGCAGCGACGCCCGCCTCGCCCCCACCACGCCATGACCGCACCGACGCCGCGCACCCGCGGTGAGGAACTGCTGTTGGCCCGGATCTCCGCGGCGGCCGGCCGCGCACACCTCGGCAGACGGCTCGCCACGTACACGGCGACCGTGCTCCGGGGCCAAGCGCAGGGCGGCCCGGTCCGGGCGATCCGGCTCCTGCCGGCCCTCGCCCGGTACGGCAGATCGTCCGCGCCGAAGGTGTGCGCGAACGCCCGACTGGACCTCTACGAAAGCGGAATGACGGTGGCCGTCAAGGGGCGGATTCATGTCGTCCGTTACGACGCCACCGCCGTGTTCCAGAACAGCGCCCGGCCGCGCGGCATCCCGGCGCTCGTCGGCACCTCCTGCACCTATACGCTCACCGACGTCGAACGGAAACGGATCGTGCTGTATCGCAGACCGGAGGACGGCGAGGCGGCAAAATGGGGGCCGGCGATTCAACGGGCCGTCGCCCATGCCCAGCTTCCGCGGGCCTGGGCGGCCCTTCGCAAAGGCGAGCACCTCGCCTTCGGGGAAATCTGGTTGACCGCGGAAAAGGTCGGTTCGGGAGAGTTTTCCGTGCCATGGCCCCAGGTACAGCAACTCGCAATGAAGAACGGGGCCATCACGCTCACCATCCACGGAAAGCACCACACACTGACCCCAACGGGGTCCAAAATACCGAATCTCTACCTGATCTCTGCGCTCGCCGAACGGCTTCGAACGGAAGCGCCACAGGAATGACATCGACCGATCCCCGTCAATTCCGTCAACGCCTCCAGCGGTTTCATCCCCATTCCAACGCCAGCGGATAACGTCTGCTCGTGGCACAGCAGTTGTGCCCGAACCAGCTCAAGGAGAAGCAGAGCGATGACCTTGCTCAGCACATGGAAGAAGGCGGTCGGTGCGGCGGTGGCCATGTTGGCCGTCACCGCCGTCACCCCCACCGTCGCCCACGCCGATCCGGTGCGCCACTACTACCTGGAGGTCGGCGGCACGGGCTCGGCGGCACCGTCGCCCGACTGCACCTCCACCTACGCCTTCGCCAACAAGCACCTCAACGGCGGCATCCCCGTGCCGGTCTGCTACCCGGCGAGCGCCGGCCCCTGGCTCAACGGTCACAACGCCCCGGACGTCAACGCGCCGAGCTACGACGCGAGCGTGCGCGAGGGGTACCGCAACCTGCTGGCCGCCGCCGAGGACACCCACCGCCGCGACCCGAACGCCCGCTTCACGATCGTCGGCTACTCGCAGGGCGCACAGGTGGCGGACCAGGTGCTCCAGACGATAGCCGCCGGCGGCACCGACATCCCCCGCTCGCAGGTGAACGGCATGCTGTACGCCGACCCCATGCAGCCCGGCACCGGCGTCTGGTCCCGGGTTCCGAAGGGTTGGAGCGCCCTCGGATTCACGTCGACGGGTGCCGGCCTGACGAAGTTCGACGGCGTCCCGGTGCAGCGCTTCTGCATCCGCACCGACCTGGCGTGCGACGCCACCTCGCTCCAGTCCATCCCCGGCTTCCTGAACCAGCACCCCAAGTACTGGCAGGACGGCAACATCATGACGCAGACCATCGGCCAGGACGGCGGCGACGGCATCAAGTGGTACGACGCCTGATCGGCCATCAATCAGGCGCGACCATAAGCACGTTGATCGACGAGCGCCGCGGAGAGAGGCGCCCGCGCTCGCTCGGCGGGCGGTCCCCGCGCCGTTGATCACGCACGTCCCGGAGCCGACGGCGGGTGCCTCGGCTCCGGGACGTGTGCGCGATCGCCCGCGACCGCGCGGCCGCCGGTCAGGAGGTCGTCATCGCACGGCTCCCGCGGCGCCGTTGTCGCCCTTGCCGGCGCTGCCCTTGATGAGGTCGGCTGCCTTCTCCGCGGCCATGATCGTGGGCGCGTTGGTGTTCCCGCGCGGCACCGTCGGGAACACCGAGGCGTCGACGACCCGCAGGCCCGCCACGTCGAACACGCGCAGCTCGGGGTCGACCACCGCACCGATCGCACAGGTCGACGTCGGGTGGTACAGCGTGTGTCCGGACCGCTGCGCCCAGGCCAGGAGTTCCGCGTCGGAGTCCGAGTCCCGCGGTGTGTCGGCGAACGGCCCCGTGGCAATGTCGGTGATCGCCCGCTGCGCCGCGATCTCCAGGGCGATCCGGATGCCGGCGACGATGCAGTCCCGGTCCTCGGCCGTCGTCAGGTAGTTGTGCACGATGCGCGGCGCGGCGTCCGGGCGCGCGGAGCGCAGTGTCACGTCGCCGCGGCTGGTGGGGGCGAGCACGCACGGGCCGAAGGCGAAGCCGTGCTCGGCGGCCGGGCCGAGCCCCTCCTGGCGGTAGAGCGCGGCGGCGGCGTGGAACTGGACGTCCGGGGCGGCCAGCCCGTCCCGGCTGCGGAAGAAGCCGCCGGTCTCGCCGAGGTTGGAGGTCAGCGGGCCGCGTCCCTCGCTCTGCAGCAGTGCGGCGTTCTCCGGGCTCGCGGCGCTGATCAGGGACTCGACCTCGGTACGGAAGTTCAGCAGCGTCATGTAGTGGTCCTGCAGGCCCTCGCCGACCGGCAGGTCGCGCACCACGTCGATGCCTGACGCGGACAGTGCGGCGGCGGGCCCGATCCCCGACAGCATCAGCAGCTTCGGGGACTCGTAGGCGCCCGCGCAGAGGATCACCTCGCGCTCGGCGCGGACGACCTCGACGGTGCCGTCCCGCTCCACCTCCACCCCCGTCGCCCGACCGCCCTCGATCAGCACGCGGTGCGCCAGGGCCGAGGAGAGCACGGTGAGGTTGGGCCGTTCGAGAGCGGGGTGCAGGTAGGCGACGGCGGTGCTACAGCGCATGCCGCCGCGCTGGGTGAGCTGGTAGTTCCCGACGCCGAACTGCGTGGAGCCGTTGAAGTCGTCGTTCGCCCGGTGCCCGGCCTGCTTGGCCGCCTGCACGAAGGCCGCGGCGAGCGGGTGCCCGGACCTGCCGTCGCTGACGGTCAACGGCCCCTTCACGCCGTGGAATTGGTCCTCGCCGCGCTCGTTGTCCTCGGCGCGCCGGAAGTACGGCAGCACCTCGGCGTACGACCAGCCCGTGGCCCCGGCCGCGGCCCAGCCGTCGTAGTCGGCGCGGTTGCCCCGGATGTAGATCATGGCGTTCATCGAGCTGGAGCCGCCGAACGTCTTGCCCCGGGGCAGATAGGTGCGGCGCCCGCCGATGCCCGGCTCCGGTTCGGAGTCGAGGTCCCAGTCGAGGTCGGACTTGAACAACTGGGGGAAGGCGGCCGGGATATGGATCTCCTGGGCGGTGTCGGGGCCGCCCGCCTCGATCACCGCCACCCGGACTCCGGGGTCTTCCGACAGCCGCGCCGCCAGCACACGGCCCGCCGATCCGGCACCGACGACGACCTCGAAGAATGCACCCCGGTCTCCGAACGTCGCGGCCGCCCAGAGAAGCACCTGCGCGACGCCCTGCTCGCAGTAGGAGTGGACCAGCGTGGCCAACGCCCGTCCAGTACGTCTCGGCCACATTCAGACAAGTCCGGCGAGTCGAGCCGATCCTGGAGCGTCTCGCTCTCGATCGCGGTGGTGTCGACGGCGGAGATGCGGAGATCCAGCGATGCGGCGATGCGGCGATGCGGCGATGCGGCGATGCCGAACGGCTGGGGAACCGAGTCCGGGCGCCCTGACGTAACGTCAAAAGGGGCGCATGCCTGCGACTTCCGGGGCGCGACACCTACGGGGCCGACCGGCGCACGGCGGTCAGCGGCCCGGACACTACTTCGTGAACAGCATGGGCAGCCTGACGGGACCTCCTGTGCCGCTTTCGTTGCAATGGGAGATCGTCGAGTTCCTTGTATCAGCGGGTGCCGCCGGACGGTTCGGCGGCGGCCCGACGCCCGGCGCGAGCCGCATCTTGCGGTGCGCGCCGGGCACGAGGAGGACCAACGGCCCAGGGGAGCGTCGCCCTCACAGTCAAGCGAGTGTCATGACAGCGGATCGAGCTTTCAGCGGATGATGACGACGTTGCCGCCACGCCCCCGGAAGGGACGGCGGAAGTAGCCGTAGTCGTCATCGTCGCACCAGCCCCAGTCACCGCAGCCACCGCAGCCACCGCCGCGTACGTAACGGCCCCGATCATTCACGCGGTAGCGGGGGAAGAGTGCCTTGAAGGTCATCTTCGCCTCCTGTGCATCGAGCCTTGCCGCAACCCTTTCCCGGATCGTCTTTCCGGTGGCGATTCAGTGCGCCCGCAGGGTGGGTCCATCAGGCTCGCCCAGACGGAACGCCTGGCTACGACGCTCTCGACATTACGTCGCCCCAACGCCGCAAACAAGGATTTTTTTGAAAATTCAGGAAAAAGGTGCATTTCACTCTTGACGCGGCGCACTAACCGTTGCGTGAAGCAATAGCCCGCGTCCTGCACGGTGGCGACTGTGGCAGCCCCACGTGTCAGCTCCATCCTCACACCCCCGGTCGCGTGACGCGACTCGATGTTCACCATGCGTGCCTGGCAGGTGCGGGGCTCCCGCTCAGGTGACCGCCGGCCACCCGCACAGCGGCACGGCGGACCGTTGGCGGCGTGCGTCCTCCCCGTCGCCCTCGTCACCTCGTCGTCCCCGTCGTACACATCGTCCGCATCGTCCGCGTTGGCCGACACAATGGATACGGCGGATACCGCGGATACGGCGTGGCGGAGGGCGAGTTGGGTCGCGTCGGCTGCGCTCCGGCCCAAGTGGCGTACGTCGCGAGCGACATGCTCCGCGAGGGCCGGGTCCAGTTCCCCCGGGCCACGCACGGCCGTCGGCCGCCGGCCGTCGACCATGGCGAAGGCCGCCCATGCCGACCTCGACGCCCAACAGCTCTCGATTTCATCCCCGTTTCACTCGCGCTCCCTACCCTGCGACGGGGCGGTGGGCCTTGACGTGTCGGCGATCTGGTGGCCAAGCCGGCCGTGCAGAACAATGAACCTCCCCTGCTCGCATGTGAGTTGGGGAATCGAAGAGCGCCGGTGGCATGAGGGCATCACTGCCTCGACACCGACGGCCTAGGGGGAATCCATGACGGAGCCGACACGCCAGGACGGCCAATGGCCACCACAAGAACGGCAGCCGGGAAGCCCGGAAGGGCCGCCGGAGCGCGGCCTGTTCGGTCCGCCACCCGGCGCCTTCGGGCCACCGCCGCCCCCACCACCGCAGGCCCCGCACGTGCCTCCGCAGGGCTTTCCCTACGGGCCCCCGGCCTCAGAACCGGCGGCCGGCGGCCCGGCGCAGCGGTTGCACCCCTCGGGGCGGCGCGGGCGTTTCCTCCTCTTCGGCTCGGTCGGAGCGCTGGTCCTGGCCCTGGTGGCCGGAGTGCTGCTCTGGAACAACACCTCCGGCTCGCGCCAACCGGCGGCGGCCAAGCAGAACCTGGAGCCGTTCCAACAGGCCCTGGCGGAGCTGGCCGCGGCCCCCGGACTGCAGTACAAGGACTCCTCTTCCGCCGGCCTCAGCAAACGCGACATCACGGTCACCCCCTCCGGCAGTCGCTACGGCACCACGGGCTACGGCAGCGGGCTCGACCGCGCGATCCTGCACGTGGGCGGCAAGACCTTCACCCGCAGACAGGACTTGCCCGGCGCCACGGACTCGAACAAATGGGCAGCCGGGGACGGCAGTTCCGGCTCGGCTGACGACGTCGTCAAGCGCACACCGTCCCCGGCCGTGCTGGCGATGCTGCTCTCCGGGCTCCTGGACGACATGGCCGACGCACCGTCGCCCGGCGCATCCGTCCAGCGGCCCGCCACGGTGAACGGCACGGCGGCCCTCGCGGCGGACACGCCCGCGGGCCGACTGCTCATCACCGCCCAGAAGCCCTACCGTGTGCTGCGCCTGGAGCCCTACGGGCCGTCGCGGTCGACCGGCGGCTCCACCGCGGGGACGCGACCGCTCTCGGCGGCGATAAGGCCGATGGCGGCGCGGGATTCCCGCGAGGATCCGTCGCAGACCCCGACGGTCACCGAAGGCCCGCTCGCGGGGAGCGACTCCCAGGGCATGGACCTGACCCCGGTCACCGGCGATGCCGTCGAGCCGATGTTCAGCAACCTGGAGAAGCAGACCAAGGAGCTCAGCAACGCCACCGACAGTGGCATATCCCTGGCCCTCAACGGCTCCGGAACCGTGAAGTGCAGCTCGGGCGGGTGCACCGCGAACAGCGGCTTCGTCGGCCAGATCACCACCAGCGCGAAGAGCCGCCTGACGGGCGGTCAGGTCACCGCCGTCATGACCGCCTCCTTCAGCATCGACGGCAGGTCCGCCGGCCGCTGCACCAGCTCGCCGAGCTCGTTCGCCGTCGCCGGCGCCACCGTCGCCGGCGACCTCTCGTGCTCCGATCCGGGCGCCGGAACGGTCTTCGCGTCGGTCGAGGCCCAGAAGAAGGCCGATGCCCAGGCCCGTTCCCGCGCGAACGGCGGCCGCCCGGTCCAGTACCGCATCCCCTACAACGCCCAATGGCTGATCACCGCACGCGCACTGGCCACGGTCGAGGTCCAGAAGCTCGTCAACGGCGTGAAGCGGGAACGCGACAACACGGGCTGCAGCAAGGCCAGCGGCTTCCGCCCCAGCGCCAGCCTCTCGACCGGCGGATTCCACGCGTACCACGCACAGGCGGGCAAGGCATCGATCCTCGCCCAGGACGGCGACGACGACCCGAATTCCTTCTCGAACCTGATTCCCGAGGACAAGCCCGACTGGTTCAAACCGATCCCGCCGAAAACCGCGCTGGAACGATCCGGAAACTACCTCTACGTGGTGCTGGAGAACGGCGATCTCGTCATCGGCAAGAGAACGGCAGGGCATATCAACCTCGCCCGTGGCAACCCGGTGCTGGCCGCCGGCGAGTTCAAGACCAAGGGCGGCCAGGTAGTCTATCTCGACAATAAGTCCGGACACTACCGGCCTTACGGGGCACGCGCACAGAAGGCGGCCGTCGACGCATTCAACAGAAACGGACTCAATGCGGATGGGAAGTACAACGCCGCCTGGGGAAAGCCCGGCTGCTGATCCCCTCACACGCTTTCAGAGCATCGCTCAAGATGTCCTGGATTCCGCCGAACACTCATGCGGAGTTGAGGTTCTTGAAACAAATCTGGAGCGCGCGCTTGAGTTACTGCGGCGTAACCCCGACCGGCAGTCACAATTCGAGGCAGAACTCGTCGCGTTGATCGATTCGATGCGGGAAGGCGTCGTCGAACTGGTCTCCTTTGTCATGCACGAGTTGCGATGGCCCGCGGTGGAAGAAGCCATTTCCCGCCGCATCTCCGCGCCCTTGAGGGACGTCAGCCATCTTCGACTCTACGAGGCGATGCTGGAAGCTTTCTCCGATTCGTGGCGCGACCGCGATCTGTACGCGAGGTTCGAGGCCGAGGGGCGGCAGGAGCCTTAAGGGGCGGACTGCGGAACGCGGGCCCCGCCCCCACCCCACCAGGGGCACAGGTCTGTCAACTCCCCTTCGGCGGCCCGGACATCGTCAACCACCACCCCATGCGACAACGTCGGCCTTCAAGACCACCATCAGGTCTTGAAGGCCGACGTCACGCAGAACCCCGAATTACCCCACATCTACCCAGGGCGGTTGCGGATACCATCGGCCGAGCACCGCGCCATAGCCGTGTCTCGGCCGCAGGTGGTATCTCAGTGGCCGATCGGGCCCAGGGGAATGTCCGAGACAGTAATGCTGAGGGACTTCACGCCGCCGCCGGTCAGGATGGGCAGGCCATTCGGGCCCGGGGCGAACGTGGCGGTCAGGCCATTCAGGGAGCCGCTGACGGAGAGACCACCCGCGACGTTGTCGAGGTCGTCGTCGGCTATCTCGCGGGTCTCAATGCCCGAGGTGTTGCTCATGATGATGAGCGTCCTTTTTCTCTAGAAGTGAGTCGCAATGCGTGGCGCACTGCAGTGGGAGCCCCTTGAACGACTCCCGCCATGCTTTAGATTGCACGCTCGCGCGGGTCGAGAAGAGCGAAACGGCACACCCTTCACTCACCGCACACACCAAGTTTTTAAACGGAAGGCAGAATTCACTCACGCCCCTGGATTGGTCCACAGCATCAGGGCACGATTGCCGTGGCCCACTACTCTCGGGTACACCCCGGATCGCGCCTGACGGGGACCGCTTCGGGGGAATAAAGCACGAAGAAACCGGCGCGCCAGAACGGCATGCGGGGGCTCTCCACCCGCTCTCCACCCATGAGTTGAGCCGCTCCACCCGGTCCGGGTGCGATGGTGGCATCGCGCGATCCCGTGGCGAGGTACGGGATCCTGGACGTCCGGGAGGTGCCGTGGTGCACCACGTCATCAACACCGCACTCACCCTCACCATCTGGGTCTGGGCGGCGGCCGAGATCCTGCTCCAGATCCGACAGCGGACCCGCAGTGCGCGAACCGAGCGCACCGAGTGGCTCAGCCTGCTGATCTTCCCGGTGCTGATCGGCGGCGGAATCGCGCTGGCGGCGCCGCTGCGGCACGCGTTGCCCGGCCTGTCGTACTCCACGAACGTGCCGCCCCTGGAAGTCGCCGTGCTTCTGGTGGCCTGGGCCGCGGTGGGCCTCCGCCTGTGGGCCATCGTCACGCTGGGCCGCTTCTTCCGCGGCACCGTGCACATCCAACACGGCCACCGGGTCGTCAGCTCGGGACCGTACCGCTGGGTACGACACCCCGCCTACACCGGCATCCTGGTCGCCGGCCTGGATCTCGCACTCCTCACCGACAACGTCGCATCCGCGCTGGTGTTCACCGCATGCGCCCTGATCGCAGTGGGGTACCGCATCCACGTCGAGGAGCGGATGCTGCTCGACGCCCTGGGCGAGGAGTACAGGTCCTACGCCGCCCGGACCCGCCGGCTCATCCCCGGCATTTGGTGACGCTCCCGTATCGCCCACACCGCCCGGACACCGAACGGCGGATCGCGGAGATGACCCGCGCGGCCACGTTCACGCGCCTTCGGACAGACACCGGTCTTCCCGCCGGCGCGGGGCCCGGCAGTCCGGGGCGTCAGGGACGTCTGGCGCCTGAGGTACCTCATACGCCGAACGTACCCCACCCGGAACGGAGGTCCGGCGGGCGGCAGACACGCCCTAGCTCACGAACTCCTCCGCCCCGTACCGCACCCGTGCCGTCGCCCAGTCGACGCCGAGCCCGGCGACGAACTTCCGGGCCAGGGCGAGGTCGTCGAGCGGGGCGATCAGGACCAGCCGCCCGCCGGTGGTGACGGACCCGCCGCCCAGCCGGTCGCGGGCGACCGGGTCCGCCACCAGCGCATCGTGCAGGCGTCGGGCGTCGACCCCCGGCGCCTCGATGTCGACCGCATTGGTGTCGGCTGCCGTCCGTGGCAGGTAGCGGAAGGTCAGTACCGACTCCTGGTGGTACTGCTTGGCCAGCACACCGGCGATGTGGTGCAGCCCGTCGGCGGAGACACGGTTCACATCGAACTCACGCGACCGCTCGTACGTCGTCTTCTTCAGCTCCGACGACCAGAACACCCCGTCCAGGAGGCGGGAACTGCCGGTGCGGGCGTGATGGGAGCGGACGACGTCCCGCACCTCCCGGTCGAATCGGATCAGTCGCGTCCTGAGTCGCGGGTCGGCCGGGTCGGTGATCTGATCGGTGTTGTTGGTGGCGAAGATCTCCGCCTGGACAGCGGCACGGGAAGGCAGCATCGACGCCGGCGCAGAGGCAGACGTGGACGTGGACGTGGACGTGGACGTGGACGCAGCCTGGGCCGTGCCCGTACCCACCGCGCCCGATGCCATGACACAGACCATCACCAGAATGCCGAACCGTGGCTTCATAGCCCCGCCCCTCGTCTGTCGCTCCGCCACACCGCGCCGATGGGCACGGCGTGATCACGGTAGGGACGCACACCCACGCCTCGCCCGGCTTTGCTCGGCACTGACCAATTCTATTGCGTGCCTGACTGGTTGCTATCGCTTCTGATCCGGGCACGTCGCGCACGCAGGCGATGCGATGCCCGCCTTGCCCCGGTGTCCACATCCTCGTTCGGGCTGTCGGCTCGGACTGTCAGTGGGGCCTGGAACACTCGTTCTTCGTAGCGATGGATCGATCTCGACTCGATGATGGGGGCTGCCTTCATGGGCATGGTCATCTCGTTCACCTGCGTGACGCCGGAGGAACTGGACAGGGCGGAGCAGGACCCCGAGTGGGCGCGGGACTTCCTCTGGAAGATCGACGAGCTCCGGCCGGACAACCCCGAGGCATACCTCGACAAGGCGTGGGCCGGCCTGGAGTTCCTGCTCGGCGAGGCCGATGAGCCCCTGGAGTTCCTGATGGACGGTAACCCGATAGACGACGAAGGTTCGCTGTTCACCTGGGACGTCGAGAGCGTCCGGGCGACGGCGAGGAGGCTGCGGGCGCTGCCGTGGGAGCGGCTGGTCACCCATTACGACCCGGTTCGGATGACCGAGGAAGAGGTGTACCCCAACATCTGGGATCCCGAGGACGAGGACGAACCCGAGTATCTGAAGGGGGCTTACGAGACGTTGGTGAGCTTCTTCGAGGCCACGGCCCGCACAACGTCCGCGGCGCTGATGAGCTTCAGCTTCTGACGGACCGAGTCGGAGCAGCCGTGGTACTCGCGGAAGAACAAGTTGGCGATGCTGACGTTGACTTCCACGCCGGCGACATGGCGGGCCGGGATCCGGAACGGCTCTTCGCGCGTACGGCAGGTCGTGGCCGGTGGCGGGAGCCGCGGCCAGCGCCGTCCCGGGGAGCAGGCCGCGACACTTCTCCTCGCCGTCCGGACCGTCGTCGGCCTCGTCCGGGCGGTCGTCGGCGTCGCCCGGGCCGCCGTCAGCGTCGTCCCGTCGTCGGATTGTGCCGGGTCCACTCGCGGGTGAGGGTCTGTACGGCGGATGCCGCGCGGTCCAGCCGTCGGTTGTCCGTGCGGACGGAGTTGGCGAACTCGACGTGCAGGAAGGGGATATGGCGGTCGGCCGCCGCGCGGCCCTGGACGTTCTCGGTGCCTTCCAGCGGGCAGGAGCGGAGCCAGGCCCGGCACACCTGGAAGGCGTCGTCGGTCAGGGCGTTCGCGAGGGCCCGGCCGTCGGCGCGGCCGGCGCTCCCGATACCGGGCGAGGCGATGACGTCGTAGCCGGGGGCGGAGTCGTCGGCGAAGCCGTGTACCTGGATGCCGGGGAGGCCGCGGGCGGCCAGTTCGTCGCAGACGGCGTCGAAGACGGTGTCGCGGCGGTGGGCGACGTCGGCCGCGCCGTCACGGCCGGCGCGACGGTGCGCGCCCGCGATGACCAGGACGCCCCCGGGGGAGTTCAACAGCACGCGTGCGCCGAGCAGTTCGGTGTGCCGGTCGGCGACCGGGTGCGGCACCTGGACCGACCAGCGCACCGGCGCGGAGAGGTCGATGTAGACCCGGCCCCAGCCGCGGGGGGCGGGGTTCCGCGTCGAACGGTCGGAGATCTCCGCGTACGGGCGGTGCGTGGCGGCGTCGACTTCGACGCGCAGTTGGTAGTCGATGGTGTTCAGCCGTTGCGCGGCCGCGTCGCGCCGGCCGTCGAGGACCAGTCCGACGGCTTCGGCCATCGTCCGCCGGTCGTCGCGGCGGGGCTGCTGGTATCCGGTGTGCTCGGAGAACCCGGCGGCGTAGGCGGCGATCCGGCGGTCGAGCCGGACCGGCGGGGCCCCGCTCGGCTCCGCCGCATCGCCGGGCCGGGTCGTCGCCCCGGCGTCGTGCGCGGCGGAGCCGCCCGTACGGCCCGAGCCGCCGCAGGCGACGAGTGAAGCGAGCAGGGCGAGCAGGACGGCCGCCGAAGCGGCGAGGGTCGTGGGGGACTTCTGGTGCGCAGTCATGGCCACACCAACGATACGGGGGCCACCCACTCGGCCGGACACCGTCCTGGACAGGGTCGGCAGCGTCTACCAGAAGTGGCGCGGCACCGCCGTCATCGAGATCAGGTCCGGCAAACTCCTCGGCGCATGCGGGGAGAACGTCCCACTCGCCGCGATCGACCGCACCCGGCTCGACGGCGCGGACGGCCTCGCCCCGCGCGTGGTGCGGCTCCCCGACGGCCAGTCCCGGCTGCTCACCCTCGCCCTGCTGTCCTGGGGCGGGCGGCCGCAGCAACTCCTGTTCGTACTCGGGCCGGACGGCGAGGTCCTCGCCAGGGCCGGCCGCGCGCCCCACACCGCGCCGGGCAAGGGCTCGTCCGACAAGCGGTTCCAGGTGAGCGGGCACGGCGGCGCCAAGCCCGTCGTCACCGCCACCGCCACCGCCGAGCTCCCCGGCCGCCGCGGCACCGCCGTGGTGGGTGAGTTCCGCCTCGACTTCCTCAACGGGCTCCTCGGCCGCCCGGACCTCGGCGAGGTCCGCGTGGTCGACGCCGAGGGACGGGTCATCGGCAGCAACACCGGCTACCGGGCCTTCCAGCGACGGCCCGATCATCGGCGACACGGGCGGCGTGTCCCGACTCGATGGCAACGGCTTCTACGCCCAGTTGCTCCGCAACGCCAAGCGTCTCTGTCGCCCACGCCCACGGCCGGGAACCCTCCCCGCCGGCCCCGGTCCTGCCCCACACCCCCGTAGCGGGTCAGGACCGGTCGGGCCGCGCACCGGGAGGGACAACGATCAGCATCGCGTGTCACACCACCGGCTGTCGTGAGCGCACGATCCACTCGTGCTGCGCAATGCGTGGCCTGATCGACGGACGGCCTCGGGTGTCAGCCCTGGGGCGGCGGCAGCAGGTCGGCGTGCTGAACGGTGTATCCCCCCTTGGTGACCGGGGCGTAGGGGGCCGGCGCCATACAGGTGCCGACCTCGGCCTCCGGCGCCGCGGCGGTGCCGCCCGGCAACAGGTTCACACCGTTCCAGGAGAATCCCACCCGGTCGCGGGAACCGCCGTGGTCCTTGCCGCCCCCTTCCTTGCCGCCGTCGTAGACGCTGAACCCCATCCGCTTGCCCACCCAGGGCGGTCCACCGGGGCTGACCTTGGTGATGACGGCGGTCAGGGTCGCGGTGTGCGGACCGGTGACCAGGCAGTCCACCCGTCCCTCCGAGGTGTAGGTGACATGGCGTTGGGCCGAGTAGTGGGAGATCCTCACCGTGCCGCGGGCGTCGGTGGGCAGGCCGGTGGGAATGCCGGGGAGCGGTCTGCTGTAGGGCGCGGCGGACGCGTCGAAGGTGAACGAACGGATGTCGTCGTCCTTGACGTACGGCAGCGCGAACTCGGCACTACCGGTCACCTTCGCGTAGGCGGGTCCTGACTGCGGCCTCTTGCCGCTGTCGTCGGCCGACGCGACCGACGCCGTGGCCACGGTGCCCAGCACGGCGAGTGCCGCCCATGTTGCTGCCATCTTGCGGTAGGACGAGGAACGCATGGAATTCTCCTGGGAGTTGGGGCGCTTTGGGCATGTGCACCGCGGCAGAACCATCGTTCACGAAGGACGCCTTTCCGCTCATCCACCTGCGGTCGCAACTGCAGCGCCCTCGACTCACCCTCCAGACACCGCATGACATCGGCCGTAGGTCGCACACCGAGGCCGGTGAAATCATCCGCCGTAATGCCCATGCGCCCACGGCCTTCGAACGGGTCGTCACCGAAGCCGCCTTGAACCCGATATCGATGGCCCGGCACGGCCCCAACTCGACGGCCCCACCTGCGGAAAGGCCGTCTACCGACAGCCGCCGGCAGTCGCTGGGTTTCCCTGGCATTCGCTGTCCGCCACACCGTCACCAACGTGGTCCCAAGGGGCCTGCCGGGCCGCCGGAGAGCCGCCCGCCGAACGGCTCAAAAGCGACGCCTACCAGCGGTCATTACCAATCCATGGTTGCGTCATTACCAATCCTTTTCCTAACCTTCTGGCACGGAGGGCGCAAAGCCGCTCACCGAACGGGCCAGTTCAGGCATGACAAAACCGGGGGCACGCCAGAGCGGCGTGCCCCCGGTTGGTGCGGCCCGTGACGCATCGCACCGACCGCCGCTTTGGCAGGCAACGGGTCGGCCGCGACGCGCAGTCCACGCGACCACGCATCGGAGGGTACCGTGAACCACCCCAACCGATTAAGAGCCGCGATCCAGGCGGATGGCACCACCCCGCTGATCGGCGTCTTCGACATGTTCTCCGCGTCCCTGGCGGCGCGCCACTACGACGGGATGTTCGTCTCCGGCTTCGGCTTCGCGGCGTCCCACTACGGCCTGCCGGACATCGGCTTCATCGCCTGGCCCGACATCGTCGCCTTCGTACAGCGGCTCCGGATGGCCTTTCCGCAACAGCATCTGCTGGTCGACATCGACGACGGCTACGTCGATCCGGAGACCGCCTGCCATGTCGTCCAGCAGCTGGAGGCCATCGGTGCCTCCGGGGTGATCCTGGAGGACCAGCAGCGTCCGCGGCGTTGCGGCCACGTCGACGGCAAGCAGGTGCTGCCGCTGGAGGAGTACCTCGCCAAGCTCGACCTGGTCCTCCGCTCCCGCCGGGACCTGGTCGTCGTCGCCCGCACCGACGCCACCGAAGAAGAGGAGATCCTGCGCCGGGCCAAGGCCCTGGCCGCGACCGATGCCGATGTGATCCTCGTGGACGGCGTGCGCAGCGTCGACTGGATCCACAAGGTGCGCCGCGTCATCGGCGACAAGCCGCTGCTGTTCAACCAGATCGCGGGCGGCAAGTCGCCCCGGCTGTCGCTGACCGAGCTGCAGCAGCTCGGCGTCGATGTCGCGATCTACAGCACGCCCTGCCTCTTTGCCGCCCAGACCGCCATCGACCAGGCACTGGCCGAACTGAAACAGGCCGACGGGCGTCTGCCCGAACACGTTCCGGGCGCCGTCGGCGTCAGCGAGTGCCTGACGCTGCTGGAGCAGAACATCAGCCGCCACCACGACCGGGCCCCGGCCGAGGCCACGCACTGACGCCCCTCGGACGCACCGACACCGGCCCAGGCACCGTCCCGCACGCGGCCTGAGGCCCGGACAGCGGGGCCGCGCCGGCAACCCCGACCGGCCGCCCGGCGCGGCCCCCCTCTCCCATCTCCCCTGCCCTGCCCGCAGCGCACCGCTGCCCTCCCCCGGAGGAAACCGTGCCGCACCCTTCCCCCGGAACCACCGACCCGGTCCCGCGCGGCCTGCTGCGCCGCGTCGACTGGTACATCGTCGCGCTCTTCTGCGTCATCGGCCTGGCCGCGGTCGCCCCGGCCGACGGGGCCGCCGCCGAGGGCGTCTCGCTCACCGCCCGCCTGGCGGTCGGCCTCCTCTTCTTCCTCTACGGCGCCCGACTCTCCCCCCCCGAGCGGCCCTGGACGGCGTACGGCACTGGCGACTGCACCTCCCCGTCCTCGCCCTCACCTTCCTGGTCTTCCCCGCGGCCGGACTGGCGGTCGGACTGTTGCCGGAGACCGTGCTCAGCGCTGAACTGGCCGCCGGTGTCCTCTTCTTGACGGTGCTGCCCTCCACCGTCCAGTCCGCCATCGCCTTCACCTCGATGGCCCGCGGCAACGTGGCCGCCGCGATCTGTTCGGCGTCGTTCTCCACCGTCCTCGGCGTGGTGCTCACCCCACTGCTGGCCGTCACCCTCATCAGCCACACCGGAAGCGGCCCCGGGCCGGGCGCCCTCCCCATCACGCCCGCCCGGATCGTCGACATCGCGCTCCAACTCCTCGTGCCCTTCCTCGCCGGACAGGCACTGCGCCGCTGGATCGCCGACTGGCTGAGCCGCCATCGGGCACTGACCACCCTGTGCGACCGCGGCTCGATCCTGCTCGTGGTCTACTCCGCCTTCAGCCACGGGATGACCACGGGCATCTGGCACCGCGTCCCGCCACCGCGGCTACTCCTGCTGGCCGCGATCTGCCTGGCACTGCTCGGCCTGGTCCTGTTCCTGGCCGACGGCACCGCGCGACTGATCCGCCTGCCCCGCGCCGACCGGGTCACCGCCGTCTTCTGCGGTTCCAACAAGAGCCTGGCGAGCGGCCTGCCGATGGCCACCGTGCTCTTCCCACCGGACCGGATCGGGATCACGGTGCTCCCGCTGATGCTCTACCACACCCTCCAACTGGTGCTCTGCGCCTACTTGGCCCGTCGCTGGCAGCCCCCACCGCCCGCCGCCACCACACCGGAGACGATCACCTCAGTCATCCCCACAACGACTCCCACAACCACAGTCCCCAGCAAGATCGATGAGGGATCGTCAGTGAAACGGAGCGGTCGCCGCGGGCTCGCCCCATCGGACAGACCTTAGGTGCGTCGGGTCAACGGGTGAGCGGGTCACGGTCCACTTCTGGTTCACGGCGCCGTCGCGTGGTCAACCCCGGAAGCGCCCCTATTCTCCCGCCCAGTGCAGGGGTCAACGGGCCGCAGATTCTGGGGTGTCAGGGCCTCGGCGCCCTTCGTTAACGTCGGTCGCGCACTGTTCTCTTGATTTCTTTCATCGGTCCCGATGGGCGTGCAGCAGCTGCGCGGTGTCACAGTGAGGGCGAAAAGACATGGTTGAGAAGGCTGGGTCGGCGCGCGGGGTCGTACTGATCACCGGGACGTCGTCCGGGATCGGACTGGCTACCGCGGTGGCAGCGGCCCGGGCGGGCTACACCGTCGTCGCGACGCTGCGCGACCCCGAGCGCGCCGGCGCGTTGCGGACGGCCGCCGACGAGGCCGGCGTCACACTCGACATCCGTCGCCTGGACATCACCGAAGAGACCTCCCTCACCGACACCGTGGCGGAGGTGGCGGCGGCGTACGGCCGGCTGGACGCGGTGGTGAACAACGCCGGCGCGGGCAGCGTCGGGACGTTGGAACTGCTGACGATGGACCAGATCCGCGCCGCCTTCGAGACGAACTTCTTCGGCACGATCGCGGTCACCCGGGCCGCCCTGCCCCATCTGCGGTCCAGCCGGGGGCGGTTGGTCACGATCGGCAGCATCGGCGGGATCGTCGGCCAGCCGTTCAACGAGACCTACTGCGCCGCCAAGGCCGCGGTGGAGGCGTACTTGGAGAGCCTGGCACCGGTGGCCGACACGGTGGGGGTGACGGTGTCCATCGTCGAGCCCGGCCCGGTGCTGTCGTCGTTCGTGGACAACATCGACCTGGACCGCCCCGCGATGCTGGCCGCCGCGGGCCCTTACACGCCTGCGCTCGGCGGCTACTTGGAGTACGTCCCCGAGATGTTCGCGTCGGCGCAGACTCCGGAGGAGGTCGCCGCGACCGTGCTGGACGTGCTGGCCGACCCGGCCCCGCCCTTCCGCGTCCAGACCTCGCAGTTCGCGAAGGAGTTCGTGGCCGGGAAGTTGGCCGACCTCGACGGTTCCGCGGTGGTGTCCACCACACGGAAATGGCTGGGTGCCGCGTCCGCCGAATGACCGGCGCTCACACCCGTTCTTCCCGGACCTCGGCTTGGCCCCCGTCGCGCTCGGGGGCCCCGAGGATCGCCTGCAGCAGGCCGGGGAAGCGGTACTCCATGTCGTCGCGGCGGACACGGACCACCCGCTTGCGGCCGTCGGCGACCGTTCTCGTCAGGCCCGCCTCCCGCAGCACCCGGTAGTGGTGGGAGATGGTCGGGTTGCTCAGCCCCAGGTCCACCCGTGCCACCAGGATCGCGCAGTCGATCGGGTCGACGGAGTCGTAGAGCGCCCGCATCAGCGTGCGCCTCCCGGGGTCGGCGAGCGCGCTCAGGATGACCGTCAGGTCGAACGAGTCGACGGACGGCTCGGGCAGTGTGCGTGGCATCCGCAGACCCTCCATTCTTTGACCGTCATCGAATCATAGACTACCCTCCACGATATGACGATTCCACAATCATCGAATTCATCGCCGACCTGGCGGTTAGTCATCTTGGCCATCGGCACGTTCGTGCTCGGTGTCGACGGATTCGTGTTGCCGGGACTGCTCCCCGACATCTCCAAGGACCTGCTGGTGAGCACCTCCACCGCCGGTCAGCTCACCACCGCCTTCGCCGTCGCCTACGCGATCGGCTCTCCGGTCATCGCCACGCTGACGGGCCGGATGGACCGGCGCCTCGTCATCGGTGCGGGCATGATCGCCTTCCTCGTCGGCATGGTGCTCCAGGCCGCGGGACCGACCTACGCGGTCGTGCTGGTGGGCCGGGTCGTCGCGGCGCTGGGCGCAGCCGCGTTCCAGGCCAACGCCTTCGCCGTCGCCGGGGTGTTGGCCCCGCCCGAACAGCGGGCCCGGGCCTTCGCGGTGATCGGTGCGGGGCCCAGCCTCGCCGCGGTCCTCGGCGTGCCCTTCGGGCTGCTGATCGGTCAGATGTGGGGCTGGCGCGGCACGCTGTGGACGATCGTCGTGCTCGCGGCGCTGGCCGCGGTGCTCGCGGGCATCGCGATGCCGTCGATGACGCTGCCCGCGACGACAATGCGGGAGAGGCTCGCGGTGCTCGTGAACCCGCGCATCCTCATCCTCCTCGCGGTGAGCGCCCTGGTGCTCGCGCCCACGTTCCTGATCTCCTCCTACTCCGCGGCCATCGTCGGGGTCAGCACCTCCGGCAGCAGCAACGCGATCCTGGGCGCGCTGTTGGTCTACGGCGCGGGCTTCTTCCTGGGCAACCGACTGGTCGGCAAGTTCGCGGACCGGTTCTCCTCGCTGACCGTGCTCACCAGCGGGCTGGGCATCGTCACCCTCGGATCGGCCCTGCTGGCCGTGGTCCAGCACTGGTTCGTGCCGACCCTGGTGACACTGTTCATCCTCGGCCTGATGGGCTCCGCGCTGTTCATCCCGCAGCAGAGCCGGGTCTTCGTCGCGGGTGGTGACGTGGCCACCGTCGCCCTGAGCCTGAACGGGTCGATGAACTACGTCGGCACCGCGCTCGGCGCCGGCATCGGCGGCGCGGTGCTCTCCGTCGCCGGTGTGCTCTGGCTGGCGCCGGCCTCCGCCGTCATCGCCGCCCTGGTGGCGGGCTTCGCGCTGCTCACCGCGCCCGAGCGCAGGGCGGCGAAGAAGCCCGCGCCCGCACCGGCCCAACAGGCCGAGCTCACCCCGAACGAGGCATGACGCCCGGGTGATCGTGACCCGTCACGGTCGCGCATGCAACTCTTTGCACATCTGGGTCCGTTGCGCTCCACCGCCGTATCCGACGACGACATTCGCGCCGGGATCGCCCGCAACGCGGCGGCCGGAGCCGACCTGATCAAGGTCATGGCCTCAGGTGGCGCCCTCACGCCCAACGGCCCACGGATGTGGGAGGCGCAGTTCACCGCCCGCCAACTGCGGCTGATCGTCGAGGAAGCCGCCCGGCACGGCTTGGCGGTGGCCGCGCACGCCCACGGCACGGACGTCATCGCCCACTGTGTGGACGCGGGTGTCCGCACCATCGAGCACTGCTCCTGGCGCACCGCCGAAGGCATCGGCTACGACCCGGAGATCACCCGCCGTATGGTCGAGAACGACATAGCGGTCTGCCGCTGTGTATCCGGCGACTGGCAACTCTTCCGCAGGCAACTGGGAGCGGAACGCGCGGACGCGATTTCCGAGACGATCCGCAGGATGCGCAAGGACGGCGTCCGGTTCATCGCCGGTACCGACGCCGGCGTGCCGGGCGCCGCGTTCGGCGACTACGTCGGCATGCTCGACTTCTTCGCCACCCTCGGCTTCGGCCGCTGCGAAGTCCTCGACATGGCCACCACCGGCGCCGCCCATGCCCTCGGCCTGACCGACACGGGTGCACTGACCACCGGAATGCGCGCCGACCTCGTCGTCACCGACGGCAACCCTCTCACCGACCCGACGGCCCTGCGCCGTATCCGGCACGTCTTCGCCTCGGGCCGACGGGCACCCGCGCTCCCGCCCGAGGGGACCGAACAGCCCACGTAGCCCGAACGCCGCCGCTCAGTCGGCCGACAGCTCCGTCACCAGGCGCGCCAAGAGCGGTACGGGAATCCCGTGTCGCTCTGCCGCGCGCAGCACGGCGCCCCCGATCGCGTCGAGTTCCAGCGGGCGGCCCGCCTCCGCGTCGCGTTGCATGGACGATCTGCTGCCGGGCGGAAAGGTGTCGTAGCGCGCCAGGAGCTGAGCGGCATCCCCTGGCCCGCCACAGGCCCGGCTCACCGCGGCGGTCTCCTCGACCAGCGCCGCCAACTCCTCGCGCCGCTCGGACCGGATGTCGCCGATCGGCAGGCGGTAGCGGGTGGTCAGGAGGGCGAACGGGGCCAGGAAGGCCAGTTTCGCCCACAGGACGGCGTTCTCTTCGGGCACCACCCGGGTGTCCACGCCGGCGGCCGTGAGCAGCGCGGCGAGCGGGGCGAGACGGTCCGGCACACCGGCCACGTCGATCTCGACGAACGGACTGCCGTGCACGATGACTCCCGGCGCGGTGCGGGTCGACTCGACGCGAATCACCGCCGGCACCACCCGCCGCGCGCCGTGGCGTGCCCGCAGGGTGTCCATGTGCTCGATGCCGTTGAGTAGGGGCACTACGAGGCCGCCGTCGAGGAGACCGGGTGGCACGCGGTCGAGCGCCGTGTCGAGCGCGGTGTGCTTGACCGACATCAGGCACAGGTCGACCGGCACGCGCAGCAGGGTGTCCGCCTCGACCGGAACGGTGAAGTCGCCGAACTGCCCGCTGTGCACGCGGATTCCGCCGTGCTGCAGGGCGTGTGCGGTCTCGTCGCCGGCGATGCAGATCACCCGGTGACCGGCGCGGGCGAGCAGCGCGGCGAGCAGTCCTCCGACTCCTCCGGGGCCGAGTACGGCCACGGTCGAGCGGGACGGGGTCGGGGCGGGGACGCCGGTGAGCGGACGGGTGTCCGACATGGGTGGGGCTCCTCTCAGCTGGTGGGCCGCCTGCGGGTCGGCACCCGTCGGCCGCCTCCACCGGTCCGGACACGGCAGGAGGGGCGCGACGGGTTGCCGCCCTGGGCCCGGAACGATCATCGATGAGGAGCGAGAAGGGCGTCAATCCTCGGGATCGCTTGCCCGTTCCCAAGGAATTCCTAAGGAATTCCCTGGGAACGGCACGCCCCGCAGGTCGTGTTCGGCGGCCCGCGGGTGTTCATGCCCCGCCATCAGGCACTGGTCCGACCTGGCAGCCGGAATCGCCGAGCTCCGCAGGGCCGCCCGCCGCCGCATCGTCGTCCTGACGTGGGACCAGCACATCCTCCGCGACCGCTTCTGGCTCGTCCGGGACTGCCTCCCCCAGGCAGCCGCGACGACACCCGCGCCACCCCCACCGACCAGTTGGCCGACCTGCTCGGCGGAGCGCGTCAGGAACCCGTCCGCGTCCCCCATGACTGCCTGGACGGATTCGGTGCCGCGTACTGGCGCCGCCCCGACGCCTACCTCGCCCCTCAGGTGCGCGCGGGGATCTCCATGCTCGCCCAGACCGGCGAGGACACCCTCGCGCCCGGCCTGACCCGGCTCGCGGACGACCTGACGACTGGCCGCTGGGACACGCGCTACGCCGAACTGCTCACGCTCGACACCCTCGACGTCGGGTATCGGCTCCTGGTGTCCGACCTCTGATCCGCGCACGAGAGCTCAACGACCCTCGCGATACCGGCAGTTGAAACCGTGCACGGTGTCGGGGCGAGCCGGCCGGCCGCGCGGCGCCGCCGGGAGAAGGCGGCGGCACCGCGTCGGCCCTGGTTCACGTCGCGGTCATCCGGAGACGGCCTGGCCCCAGCTCTGGGATATGACGAACCTGGCGCTGCTCTGCTGGGACTCGGTGGGGAAGCTCGGCGTGCCGGTGACCTTCGGCAGCTTCGCCGCCGCGGCCTGGTCGAGCGTGCCGGCCTCCTTCATGGCGGTCATCAGGGCCGGGCGGGCGTATCCCTTGAGCCTGAGGTTCTGGCCCTCGGCGCTGTACAGGTACTCCTGCCACAGGCGCGCGGCCGCGGGGTGCGGCGCAACCTTGTTGATGGCCTGCGAGTAGTACTGGGAGAACTGGCCGTCCGAGGGGACCGTGACCGTCCAGTCGAGGCCCTTGGACTTGAAGTCGTCGGTGTACCCGGTGTTGAGGTAGTCCCAGTCGATGCTGATCGGCGTCTGGCCCTTCTCGATGGTGGCCTGGGTGGAGGCGACGGGCGTGAAGTTGCCGCTCTTCTTCAGCTTGGCGAAGAAGTCGATGCCGGGCTGGATGTCGTCGAAGGAGCCGCCGCTGGCGAGGGCGGCCGCATACACGGCACCGAACGCCGAACCCGACTTGCCGGGGTCGCCGTTGAGCGCGACCTGCCCCTTGTACTGCGGCTTGAGCAGATCCTTGAAACTGGTCGGGCAGGTTCGCACCCGCTTGGCGTCGCAGCCGAAGGAGATGTAGCCGCCGTAGTCGTTCGACCAACGGCCGATCGAGTCCTTCTGGTCGTCGGGGATGTCGGTGAAACCGGCGACCATGTACGGGGCGAGCAGCCCCTGCTGGGCGGCGCTCTGCGCGAAGGAACTGCCGAGGTCGAGGACGTCGGGCGCGTTGTTCTGGCCCTTGCGCGAGGTGACCGCGCTGATCTCGTCCTGGCTGGCGCCGCCGGGGTTCTCGACCTCGACCTTGACGCCGTACTTCTTCTCGAAGCCGTCGATCAGGGCGCCGTAGTTGGCCCAGTCACGGGGCAGTGCGATCGCATGCAGCGTGCCCTCCTTCTTGGCCTCCTCGGCCAGGGCGTCCATGCCGCCGGCGTCCTTGGCCGTGGTCGCGGCGGCCGCGCTCCGTCCGCCGTCAGTGGTCGACGTGGCGGAGTCCGCGCCACAGGCACTGAGGGCGAACACGGCGGCGGTGGCGAGAACACCGGTGAGGACGGCGGTTCTCGGCAGGGGGACGGTCACGGTCTCTCCAGGGGTACGCACAGAGGATTGAGGGGTTTCCTGTGGGGCCACACAGGGGATGCACGTGGGGGGTGAGCACCTGTCCGATGTCATAGCTGAACAAGCTGGCGCCTTAGTAGGCCCAACTATGGTGTCCGTCAGGTAAACATTGGGGAAACTGATGACCCCGTTTCCCTCGCAATCACGGCTCACGGGAGCCATCGCCGCACCTCACCCGGGGTGCGCCCGGCCCGGCCGCTGATCTTCACCGGGACGGCACACCGGACACCCCGACACCGCCGGGCTTCACGACAGGGTCCGGTTGCTGCACGCTTGCCCGATATCGACTTGAACCGGTCACGGCCCACGACCCACGGCCGTCCACCCCCTCCCTTCTCCTCCCTTCTCCTCCCCTCTCCTCCCCCTTCCCTCATCGCCCGGATAGCACCGTCCGAGGCCGTCTCCACTCGCCATGATCAACGACTGGCCCGCTCCGGGGAATCCGCCACCCATGACCGACGGACCCGACTTGCCACACCTATCGATAATCAATAGATTTACATCGTGGATCGATCGAGGGAGTGGCGTTGGGAAAGCTGACAGTGCTGGGGCTGCGCGCCGTGATGGTGACGCTGCATGCCGGATCGGTGTGCGCCCAGACAGTGATGGTGTTGATGCTGACGGGCGCCATCCAGGAGACCGTCCTTGCGGACCGCCGCGCTCCGGTCCTCCTGATCGCATTCCTGGGCGTCATGACGATCCAGGTCGTCCTGATCTCCGTGTGGCGACTGGTGACGATGGTGCAACGCGGAACCGTGTTCTCCCACGCCGCGTTCCGCTACGTCCATCTCGTGATCGGCGCGTTCGTGGCGGCCGCGCTCCTGGTGTTCGCACTCGGGGCGGTCCTGGCGTCGGGCCACGTCGTACCCCCGGGCGTGGTGGCCCTGCTGGGCGGGGTCTGCCTGGCGGTCTTCGGGATCGCGCTCATCGTGCTCGTACTGCGGATGCTGCTCGCCCAGGCCGTCGCACGCGACGCCGAGGCATCACAGCTGGGGGCCGAGTTGGCCGAGGTGATCTGATGCCGATCGTCGTCGCCATCGACGTGATGCTGGCCAAGCGGAAGATGTCCGTGGGCGAACTGGCGGACCGGGTGGGGATCACACCCGCCAACCTGGCGGTGCTCAAGAACGGCCGCGCCAAGGCGGTGCGCTTCACCACGCTCGCCGCGCTGTGCGAGGTGCTCGGCTGCCAGCCCGGAGACCTGCTGCGCTGGGAGCCCGACGGCCCCGTGGACGGGAACACCGACGGGGCTGCGCAGGAATCCGGGGCGTCCGTCCCGGCCGGTTCCTCCCCGCAGTAGCCGCAGCCGCGGTAGCCGGCCGGCCACCTGCACACGCCCGCCGGCTACGACGCCCTCGGCCGTCCCTGCCGCGCCCCCGCTCCGCCTGATCTTCAACAAGTACCCCCGTGACGACCGGACGACGGCGTCCGCGCACCTCACCCTCGCGGACCGGGCCGTCGCCGTACTGCCGCCTGCCGCCTGCCGCCTGCCGCCTGCCGCCTGCCGCCAGTCGGCCCCGCCGCGCACCAAGCGCACCGAGCGCACCGAGCGCACGAACGTACCGATCACGGACACCACAAGGAAGCGAGCAGAACATGACGACAGCACGCCTCTCGCACCGCCCCGGGGGCACGGATAGCGCCGACGTACTGGTGGTCGGGGCCGGACTGGCCGGACTGAACACCGCCACGCTCCTCGCCCGACAAGGCCACGACGTGCTCCTGGTCGAGCGCCGAACCAGCCTCGCCGGCGCCATCCGCACCACCGGAATCTTCGTACGGAAGACACTCGACGACTTCCCGCTGCCCCCCGACTGCCTTGGACCACCGATCCGACGTGTGGTCCTCTATCCCCCGAACCTGCGCCGCCCGGTCAGCCTCACCAGCACCCGCGACGAATACCGGGTCGGCGACATGGCACCGCTCTACGAAGCGTCGGCCGCCACCGCGCTCGACGCCGGCGTACGGATGGCACTGGGCACGCGCTACACCGGCCGCCAGGGCAACACCTTCCACCTGGCCGGTCGCGACGGGCCGACCACGGTCCGGGCCCGCTTCGTCGTCGGCGCCGACGGGGCCCGCTCCAGAGTCGCCCGCGACCTCGCCCTCGACCGCAACCACCACCTGATCGTCGGTGCCGAAGAGGTCTTCGAACTCCCCGGAAGCGACCAGCCACCGACATTCCACTGCGTACTCGACCCCTCGCTCGCCCCCGGCTACCTGGCCTGGGTGATCAACGACGGGCACCACGCCCATGTCGGAGTCGCAGGCTATGCCGACCGCTATCCGGACGGTCTGCGCCGGGCCATGGAACGGTTCAGCGCCTCGGCGCCCGGACTGACCGGCGTCCAACGTCCCGAAACGGTGGAGCGGCGCGCAGGCCCCATACCCGTCGGCGGCCTGCTGCGCCGGATCAGCTGCGCCGACGGGCTGCTCGTGGGGGACGCAGCGGGCGCGGTCTCCCCACTCACCGCCGGCGGCCTGGACCCGTGCCTGCGACAGTCGAAACTCGCAGCCGAGATCCTCGACGACGCACTGCGCACCGGAAAACCGGAAACGCTCACCCACTACGACGGAGCCGCACTCCGCCCCCACTTCCGCGGACGACTCACACTGCGCCGGCTCCTGGCCCAGGTACGGACGCCGACCACGGCAGCAGCGGCATTCACCCTGCTGCGCACACCGTTCGGCCGGGCCGCGGCAAGCCGAGTCCTCTTCGGCGACAGATCCTTCCCCGACCCCACACCCAAGTGAACAACTCACCGAGCGAGAGACCAAGTTCATGCCCGCATTCCCCATATCGGCGGCCACGAAGCGCATCGCCATGATGGCAGGGCCGGTTGTTGCCTGTGGACTCCTCTCGGCCTGCGGCGCCACGAGTACTGACGTGACGTACAAGGCATGGACCGAAGGGGGCACCCTGAAATCCGTCCGGCACGACTACATCGACGGCCCCAACGGCGCGGTCAGCGTGCCGGCCAAGGTGAGCGGAGCCACCTGGAGCACCCAGGAGGACGGCGGGTACGCTCCACGCCTCGAAGTCGTGCCGACCGGCAGGAGCGTGGCGCACTGCCCGCCGGCGCTTCCGGCAAGGTGTTGCGGGTCCATGTCGTTGATGACGGCGAAGTAGCGACACACTGCTGCCGGGCCGCGGGATGAGGGAGGGTCAGAAGAAGACTGCGCGGCGCCTGAGCTTCCCGGCCGGAGGGCGGTCAAGCTTCACGGACGAAAGTCGCACAGTCCGGACAGTCGTCGAGATATCGATGCCGACACTCAACGGTGTGTTGCAGGAAGGTAATTGCCTGCTGTCTCTGGACGACTTCACTTTCCAGTGCCGCGATCTTCGCCCTCACGACCGCCTGTGCCGCCGACTTCGTCGGCGACATGGCGGCGGTGACCTCGGGCAACGAGAGTCCCACTCGCCGCAGTTTGAGCACGGTACGTGCCTGCTCCAGGGCATTGTCGTCGTAGCTGCGGTAGCCGTTGCCGTCGCGGCGCACGGTGAGTGCCCCAACGTCTTCCCAGTGCCGCAGCACGTGGGCTTCGATTCCGAGTTCCGCGGCCACTTCCCCGATCGTCTTCACCGCACACCCTTGCCTTCATGTCGACCTGAACCCTTAGCGTCTCGATCATGCCTGACACCACTTACTCCGTGGACGCCCGTCACCGCTCATCGATCCTGGTCACCGGCGCGGCCGGCAACCTCGGCCGTGAGGTCGTCAGCCGTCTCCAAGCACACGGCGCGCGCGTGCGAAGCCTCGTGCGCCATCAGACGGGTCCGCACCCCGGCGCCGAGTCGGTGGTCGGCGACCTCACAGACCCCGCTGTTGTCCGCGAGGCGCTCGTGGGCATCGACGCTGTCTTTCTCATCTGGCCACTGCTCGATTCCGCCCCTGCCCACGACCTGGTTGCGGAACTCATCGCTGCGGCACCCCGTGTCGTCTATCTGTCCACCACCGCCATAGACGACGAAGCCGCCCGCCAGAGTGATCCCATCGCTCAGGTGCACGCGGAAATGGAAGCCCTGCTGCACGATGCCGGTCTGCGGCCCGTGGTGCTGCGCAGCGACACATTGGCATCCAACACCCGTGGCTGGGCACCACAGTTGCGCGCGGGCGACGTGGTGTCCGGCCCGGGCATGGCGCGCACAGCCGTCGTCGACGAGCGCGATGTCGCTGATGCGACCGTGGCCGTATTGCTGGCGCATCACGACCAACCGGATCAAGACGTGTACGTGTTGACGGGACCCGAGGTCCTCAGTCGCGCCGACCAGGTCGCTCACCTCGGAACTGCTCTCCGGCGCCGTCTGCGCTTCCAGGCGCTCCCCACTGACCTCGCGCGATCACGCATGCTTGCCGACGGCCGTCCCGCGCCGCTGGTGGAAGCGCTGATCGCTGCCTCGGTGAGGCGACGGGAGTCGAACGGCACCACCGATCACGTCGAGCGCCTTACTGGCCGACCGGCCGGCACCTTCGCGAGGTGGGCCATCGACCACGCGACCGAGTTCAGCTGACGAATACCGCGGCACGCCTCACCAGGGCCTTACGGACGTGCTCGATGACCTGCGTGGGGCGCCGGGTCAGCCATCGTTCGGTTTCCGACAGAAAGGCGTGCGTGCCGCACACGGCGGATGGGCATGTGGCTGCCGAGGTGGGTATCTCCCGTGCCTGCGCGTCGATGTGAAGAATCGGCAGGCTACGCCGGCTTGCGGTAGCGGATGTACTCGTTCTGGCGCCGGAACCCTACGCTTTCGTAGAGCTCGTAGGATCGATACGGATTCGCGGTCCCGGTGTACAACCGCGCGGTCCGTGCGCCGTGCTCGCGAAGACATCGCAACCCGTCCAGCAGCAGAGCCCGTCCAAGGCCCAGACGCCTTGACTGTGCCCGGACGCTCAGTTCTTCGACTTCGCCCACAGTGGGGTCGTTGCGGCGGATGGAGCACAGGGCGACCCCCGCCATGTTTTCCCCATCCCAAGCGGCCCGCCAGCAGGTCGGGTCGGCAGTGGCGAGGAAGCTCTCGAACGTCCACCTCTGGGTGAATGCGGCATCTGCATACGAATCGACGACCGTCTTCCAGGCCGTGCGGTAGTTGCCCGGCTCGACCGCGCCGATTCGGATATCGGCCCGCAACGGCCTTTCTTCCGCGAGCTGTTGGAGATCGTGCAGCTCCAGCTCCACCAGGCTGAAGACACGCCGGTATCCGGCTTCGAGCAGCAGCGCCGTTGCCTCCCGTTCGGAGGCCATGGCATTCGCTCCGATGACGGACGTCCGCGTGGTTCCGTGCTGCTGCACGAGCCGGCGGATGCGGCTTTCCGCCCAGTCGAGCATGGCCGAGCCGACGCCCTGGCCGCGGTGCCCGGGCAGCAGGTAGCCGCGGTGCAGGTACAGCCACGTCCCGTCCCGCTCCTGCCACCACCTGATCGTCGCGTAGCCGACGACGCCACCGTTGTGCTCCACCAGGACCTGGTTCCGGGACGGGTCGTCGAGCCCGGCGGAGGCTTCGGCGATTTCGGCTGCCGTCGGGAGCCCTTCCACAACCGAGTGGGCGTCGGTCCGATCCTGTTGTGCACAGCCCAGCCGCACAGCGGCCATCGCGTCATGGTCGTCGTGGCCGCGATAAGGCCGGAACTCGTAGCCAGGCAACCGTTCCGGCGACGCCAGGCCGCTACCGCTGTTCACGTCCACATCAAGACCCCCGTCACGTTGGATGCGCGGCGCCGTCGTGCGACAGGGCCTGCTCGTATGCCTGGAAGCCGTCCTCGACGCCGAGGAAGATGTCGGCGAAGGTGAGGTAGCCCTCGCTGATGACAGGGGTGTCGCGCAGGGCCTCGACGAGGAAGTAGTACGCGCCCAGGTCCTCGGTCTCCAGCACGGCGAAGTCCGAGACGTGCCCGGTGAACGCCTCGGCGTCGAAGAAACGGGCCGTCACACGGTCCGCGTAGGCGGCGAAGACCGGCTCCAGATGCGCCGCACGCATCGCGTTGCGCTGCTCGCGCGACAGCGCCAACCACCGCTCGGTGACTGTGTAGGTGAGGACGATGCCGTACTTCATGACGCTCCCCCGAAGAGATTGCTAACACCGTTAACTTTCGGGAGAAGGTAAAGTGATAGGCGTTAACTTTGTCAAGCGGAAGGCAGACGGGTCACCGTGCCGAGCACTCCGGGAACCCCCACAGGCAGGCGCCGTCACCGCGTCCGCGAAGAGGCGCTGACCGAGATCCTGACCACCGGCAGACGGCTCCTGGTCGAGGAAGGCCCGGCCGCCGTCACGCTGCGGGCCATCGCCCGCGAAATGGGCATGACCGCACCCGGCCTCTATCGCTACTACACCGCACACCGGGACCTGATCCAGGCACTGGCCTCGTCCCTCTACGACGAGTTGGCCACGACCCTGGCAGCCGCCCGCGACCGCCACCCCGCCTCCGATCCAGGGCGACAACTGGACGAAGTGTGCCGCGAATTGCGCCGCTGGGCACTGGCCCACCCCCAGGAGTTCGGGCTGCTGTTCGCCAAGCCGCTCACGGACGCCGACACCGCACCCGGCGCTGCCGCACACGACCCCAGCTGGCGCTTCGGCGGCGTCGTCCTGGACCTGATGGTCCAGCTGTGGCACCACGGAAACATCAAGCCACCCGCCGACCTCGACCCGGCCTGGACCGTCCAGTTGGAGGAGGTACGCGAGCACCTCTCCGGCGCACCCGTACCCCTGGAGATCATCTACGTCTTCGTCTCCTGCTGGACCCGCCTGTACGGAGCCGTGGCCGTGGAGGTCTTCGGCCACCTCGACTTCGCCCTGACCGACCCCGCCCCACTCTTCGACCACACCGTCCGCGACATCCTCACCGCACTGGGAGAGCCTCGGACCGCTCCCCGCTGAGGATCGACAGAACGGCGGGCGGCAGCGATAGGGTGGCCGATCATGGACACGGGGGCAGAAAACGAAATGGTCGCGGTCCCGCCGGGACGGGTGACGCTGTCGGATCGGCGGACGCAGAGAAGCTGGCACGTCGAGGTTGCACCGTTCCAGATGTCGGCGGTCCCCGTCACGCAGTCGCGGTACGCGCAGGTCACCGAGTGCCGGCCGAGTAGCGCCCAAGGCGACCGGCTGCCCGTGGAGGGCGTCTCGTGGTGGGACGCGGT
Source organism: Streptomyces yunnanensis (assembly GCF_029011865.1). Lineage (NCBI taxonomy): Bacteria > Bacillati > Actinomycetota > Actinomycetes > Kitasatosporales > Streptomycetaceae > Streptomyces > Streptomyces yunnanensis. The sequence goes on along the minus strand of NZ_CP095749.1, from coordinate 8,506,141 downwards.
CCAGTTCTGCAACGCGTTGTCCCAGCATGAGGGGTTGACACCCGCGTACCACCTCCACGCCACAGCCGAGACGGCCGAATGGGACGCCTTCGCGGACGGGTACCGGCTGCCGACCGAGGCCGAATGGGAGCACGCCTGCCGCGCGGGCACCGCCGGCCCGCGGTACGGCCAACTCGACGAGATCGCCTGGCACCAGGGCAACTCGGGTGGGCGGATCCACCCTGTCGGCGCCAAACAGCCCAACGCCTGGGGCCTGTACGACATGCTGGGCAACGCGTGGGACTGGTGCTGGGACGTCTACGACGCCGAGGTGTACGGCACCTACCGGGTGCTCCGTGGTGGTGGATGGGCCGACGAGCACTGGAGCTGCCGGGCATCGGTGCGGCGGCGCAGCCACCCGACCTTCCAGATCGACGACGTGGGATTCCGCATCGCGCGCTCCGTACCACCGCATCGACTGTGATGGCCTCATTCGGCAACAGTCAGTCAGGACACTGACGTCGATGGCCGCGAGTGGCACTGCCTTCTGGATGGCGTTGCCGTTGACGCGTGGGGGTTGCGGGATCCTCATGCGAGAAGGCCGCGCCGCATCGCCGCGGCGACGGCCGCGGCCCGGTCGGATACCCCGAGTTTCTCGTACAGTCTCTGGGTGTGGGTCTTGACCGTACTGGCGCCCAGGTACAGTTCGCCCGCCAGGTCCGGGATGCTCTTGCCCTCGGCGAAGCCCTGCAGGACTTGGCGCTCGCGTTCGGTCAGAACCATCACCTCGCTGTCGACCCGCAAGCGGATCTCCTCCACCAGTCCGTGGAGCGGTTCCTCCGAGATCACGTGTCTGCCGCTTGCCACCTTCAACACGGCGGTGACGATCTCGGAACATGTGGCCTCTTTGGCGAGGTAGCCGGCCGCGCCTGCCTGGATCGCCCGGTAGACCACGGAGCCGTCTGTCGCGGCCGACAGGATGATGCTGCGCGTGGGCAGGCCGTCGCGGGCAACGGCATGTACCACCTCAAGGCCGTCCATGCCCGGGAGCCGGTAGTCGATCAAGGCGACTTGCGGCCGGTGCTCGCGGATGGCCGCCAACGCCGGTCCGCCGGCATCGACTTCGGCCAGAACCTCGATCCGACCGCCGAGCTGCAGCCCACGAGCAATTCCTTCACGGTAGACCGGATGGTCGTCAGCAACGACCATCGTCACCCGCTGATACGAATCGGGCGCCATCATTCGTCACCTCCGAACCGATTGCACCGCTTTCCCCCTTCCCCCTTCCCGCGACACGAAGGGATGTCCGGTCGAAAATCCCTGGTGCGACTCGGCCACATGCGTCATCGTCACGCGATCCGGTCCTTCGGCGTGGCGGAGTCGCGGGCCGCCACGCCACACCTTCGGACCATGACTTACCCGGCCTTTCAGCTACGCCCCGCTGTAGGCCCTGGTCGTCAGCTCCCCTTCTGCTGACGCTCGTCGGTTGCGCCCGCGTCGTCCTCGCCGGGTACGGCCTGTGGCGGGGCGTGGGGAGCCTTCCGCTGCTGGGGCTGCTCCACTTTCTTCTTCGAAAGGAAGACCCCGGCGTTGTGCACCTGGCAGGACTGCCTTTCCGGATCGGTCATCGGTCGCGTCTTGAGCACCACCGAGTTCTTCACCCCCTCGGTGTCGTTGGGGGCGGGGCTGGTGATGGTGTCGGGCCCCAAGTACCAGTAGTAGTGGCCGTCCTGGGGATTGTCGTAGTGCGTCTGCCAGTAGCCCGTGAGCTCGCGCATGACCTGGGCCCGGGATATCCAGCCGACCTCGCCCGGCTTGACGGTCATCTCCAGGCCGGCGCTGTCCGAGTGTTGCGTCATCCACGTGTGCCCGTACTTTGCCTCCACGCTCGCTTCCACGACTCCGGCGATCTTGCCCCCGGCCTTGATGGACACGTCGAACGAGTCCGTCGATCCGACGGTGTCGCTCCAGGTCAGCGTCTGCTTCGCTGGCGACGTGGTGCAGTTCCACATCGTGTCGGACACCTGGTGGTAGTCACCGAGATATGCCTTGCCGATCGCCGGGCCCTCCGACTCGTGCCGGTACGGGCCGTTGAACGTGCACTTGCCGAAACCGCTCGCGCAGTCCCTCAGGACCCGATCGCCCGTCATGGCGGAAGCCGGCAGCGCCGCCAAGCAGATCAGGGCGGTGGACGTCACACCGACGCCGAGGATCCGCCAACTCCAGCTGTTTTTCTGTGGGGTGCTCATGTGTCTCCGATCAGACATTCCGAAACACTGGTTACGCAGACGGCTCTGCGCCGTCAAATTCTGTCTAGCACGGCACGGACGAAAATGGGTAAGGCCGCAGTTCTTTCGTCCGGTCATCGACAAGGAAGTGGCCGATCGGTGGACACCCGCAAATCCGATTGGTGGACGGATTATCCCGCGCAATACCGCCCGACCGGGCAGGATGGCCAGCCCCTCGGGCAATATCGCTCGCAATGGAAAGGGGGATAACCGCGGAGTCCGTTCCGTAATCCACACCGCACGGAAGATCAAAGAATTCACCTTACGAGATCGCACCACGACGGAATCATCAAACCGTCGTCGCCACCCTGCTCGACCTCCGTTGATCGAGGCCAAGATCCGGAGCGGGTTCGGACCAGGTTCGGACCAGGTTCGGACCAATGCGCCACCGACGACCGACCCGTCCGTCGATTGAGCAGGTCAGCACTACGCAGGCGCTGTACCGCCAGCAGACGAAGAAGCGGTTGTAGTGCCGCAGCAATGTCCCTGGTGCGTAATCCAGGAAGCGCGGGCGGACGGCCCGCGACCGAAGCAGCGGTCTACGACGACCTCGTCCGCGAGTACGAGAAGGAGCGTAGGGCCCGGAGCACCGACCGCCGGAGCCGGACCCTGCTGCGCCGATTCTCCGACAGCGGCTCCGGCATCGGCTTCGTCACCCTCAGCGAACAACCGATACTGTCCCCAACGCGCCCATGACCAGGGCGATCGCGACCGTCGTCAGCGCCAACTGACCTGCGCCCGCGCCAGGATCAGGGCCCCATCATCCGAGCTGCCGGCCGGCGGCGCAGTGCAGCGCACAAACATCGACAAGCGCAGCTGCACGGTTCCTGATGTTCAGTCAGCCATGAAGAGGGATTCCCGGAAGACGCTTACCAGCGAGGCGTTTTGGGGCGTCTCCGAGCAGTGCGCCGAGTTCCGCACGGAACCCGAGCCGTCTGAGCCACGTCTTCCTCACAGCGTTACGTGCCCCGCTTGCCGAAATCGTCCGGGCTCCGCAGATCCGGCACGGGTCACGCGATCTGAGTAGCATGCCGAGCTTCAGGAAATGAGAGTCGTTCCACAATCGCACACCCGAACGATGAACGGGGGCTAGCTCATGAGTATCAGGTGCGGCAGGCCAAGGATGAGGATCATCCTTGCGGCCGCCACGGCTTCAGCAATGGCAAGCGGGTTGGTGGGCGTTGTCGGAGCCGGCACGGCCGCCGCGCAACCGCTCTCGCACACCTTCGCCTACACATGTTCGTCGCCGCTGATCGGCGCCCAGGCATTCACGGCGGAGATCGAATCGGGTATCCCGGATTCGGTTGCGGTGGGCGCGCCCAGCACGCCCATCGCCGTCAACGCGGTGGCTACGGTGGGCGCGAGTTTCACCCGGTGGCTCGCCATGGTCGGTATGAAGACCCTCGGGGGCACGGTGGACACGAGGGCCCATGTGGCCGCGCCACAGGACGACTTCGACCTCACCGTGCCCTTCCACATGGCGACGACCGACGTCCCTGCATCCGGTTCCTTCAAGGTCACGGCAACCGCCGGCGCGACCACCCGCACCTTCAGCCATCCGGGCAAGGGGACGGTCACCGCCGGCGACCTCACCCTCCACCTCGTCGCGTCGAACGCGACCGGCGGCCTGGTGCTCAAGGGCGACGCGCCGTGCACCCTCAACCCCGGCCAGAGCAATGTCGTGGCGTCCTTCGACGTCACGAAGCCGAGTTCGGGGCCCTCCGCCACACCGAGCCCTTCGACCGGATCGGCGGCCTCCGCCACTCCGAGGCCGACGACCGGATCGGTGGGCGTTGCCGTTCCCAAACCGTCGGCGTCAGCGGGCACCACCGGCCCCACCACCCACAGCGCGATCACGCCCGGCGACCCGAGTCCCAGGGCCTCCAGCGCACCGTCGGTGACGCACCCCACCCATGCGACGCCGAGGTCGACCGAACCCACGATCGTCAGTAGGGCCTCGACCGACGGGCCGGACACCAAGGATCTCATCCTGCTGGCCGTGGGCGTGCTCGCCGCATGCGCCGTCGCCTTCGGCCTCGGCGCGCGCCTGAAGAACCACCGCCGCACCGGTGACGACGGCGGGGACCAGCGGTACGTCGATCCGCAGCACGGCTTGCCCGTCGAAGGCGTCAAGGACGGGAAGGCCGACGCCGGTTGTCACAGGGAGAGCTCGCATGCTGCGGTCCCCCAGCATCGGGGGCACGGCGGTAGGGCAACATCACACGGCAGCACGGGAAGGAAGGTCACGGACGGCCGCAACGTTCTGACGGCACGTCACGTTCCACACCAGGCCGCTCGTCATGGCGTCGGTGCGCGGACCTGCGGTGGCGCCGATCTGGACAGCCAACTCCAGGACCTGCTGCAAGGTGAAGGCGTCGATGTCGTGACCGACGAGAAGCCCGGTACCGAGTACGTTCGACAGGTGTAGTGAACGACCGCCGTCTGTGTGGCGGTGGCTCGAACAGGGCAGCAGGCAGGCACAGTTGCCTGCCTGCTGTGGGGGGCGGGAACGGCCGCTGAATCCGACTGTCGGTGCGAACAGGGAGGTGCCTCTGTTGACGGAGATCGGCCCTTTACTCGGCCAGATCGTGCCTGCGGCTGAAGCAGCAGCGGGTGCGTACGGCGTCGGCGTGCCGACCAGGGCCGAGAACGCACAGGCCGCACAGGCCACCGGGGCGCGCAGCGTCTCCCTCACGGACGATGCCGGCATCATCGCCACCGGCGATGGCGCGACGAACATCCGGTACCGGTGAGCGCCGTGCCGGATCCACAGGAGTCGGAGCCCGCCGCACAAACTCCTGACCGGTCGGGCGGCAAGCCGTCGATCACGGTCGGAAACGTCTCGGGCATTCTCAATATCGGCGACCACGCGGTCAACGTCAACGTGCTCTTCGACAAAGGATTCTCAGCCGAGGGCGCGCTCACCGAGTTGGTCAAGGAACTCGTGGGTGCGGTGCGCGCCGAGCGCCGCTCCGTCGATGACGAGCTGGCCGACAAGGCCGATCTGCTCGCGCGTGAGGTCCGCGCGCGCCTGAAGCGCGAGGTGGAACAACTGCGGCTGGAGGATCGGAAGCTCCCTGTGCACTGGCAACCGGTGCGTGGGAAAGCACCCGACCGCGAAGACATCCATAATGGCCGGACTGGGACAACGCATCCTTCCCCGCGGCACCTTGACGGTCGAGGGGACACCATCACGGCCCTCCTCAAACAGGAAACGTCCCACTGGCTGATGGTGCTGGGTCGGGAGGGCTCAGGGAAGAGCACCCTGGCCCTGCGTTTCGCACTGAGCCGCCTGGAAGCGCGTCCTCTCACCCGCAAGGCACCGGTTCCGGTGATCTTCAGTCTCGGATCGTGGAATCCCGACACCACCCAGCTGCGGGACTGGTTGATCGGCCGGTTGGAGCGGGATCATCCCCTTCTCGCCGAGGCAAGCCCCAGCGGGAGTACGTGGGCCGCCACGCTGGTGGATGCCGACTACGTGCTACCGGTCCTGGACGGGTTCGACGAGATCGCCATCGGCTTGCGCAAAGACGCACTGATCGCGCTCAACAGCAGCACCTTGCCGCTGCTCGTGACCAGTCGCCGCGCCGAAATCGAAGCCGCCAGGGAAGAAACCAAGGTTGTGCCCTGCGCCGACGCCATCGAACTGATCGACCTCGACCTGGACGACTCCGTCACATACCTGCAAGAGGCCACCGGCACCGCACTCCCCACGCTCCCCGACAGTACGGGCATCGGCCCCCTGACCGGGTGGGCCTATGTCCTGAGTGAATTGCGCCGCCCTACCCACACACCGGCCGCCGCCAATCTCGCCGCCGTGTTGACCACCCCCTTGATGGTCACACTGGCCCGATTCGTCTACGAATCCGAGCGTGACCCGTCGGAACTGCTGGACACCGAGAAGTTCGGCACCCGAGAAGCCCTTGAGAAACACCTTCTGGACACCTTCGTCCCCACCGCCTACAAGCGCGCTCTCAGCAAAGGGGGCGCAGCACGAGATCACCGGCGCTGGGACACCAAACGCGCCCAGCACTGGCTCGGCTACCTCGCCGCACATGTGACGGAACTCAACACGCCCGACATCGAATGGTGGCGGCTGGGGACCACCGTGAAGCTGCGCTGGCGCATGCTGTGGGTCGGGATCACGGTCGGAGTCGCGTCCGGCCTGGTGGCCGGGCTCGTGTACGGGGTCGAGGTAGGGCTCGCGTCCGGGCCCGTGTACGGGCTCATGGCGGCAGGCATCACCGGCCCGGTGAACGGGCTCGCGATGGGTCTGACCTTCGCCCTCATGCACGGGTTCGTCACGAAGATGAAGGTCGGCGGCCCGCTGTTCGAACCGTCGCTCATGGAGATCAGGCTTGAGGACTGGACGAAGACAAGACTGCGGGCGAGCTTCCGCCCCAGAGTCCGCGGCGGGCTCGCCGGTGGTCTCCTGTTCGGAGTCCTGTGGGCGTTGGGAGGTGCGGCGCTTTCAGCCCTCCTGGGCGTTCCCGGGCCCACGATCGCGCTGAGTTCGGGGGTGGAGCTCGCGGCGGGGGTCGTCCTGGGGCTCGTGTTGGGGCTCATCGCCGCGCTCGGAGCCGGGTTCGAGACTGTCATCCCGAGAGAGAAACGCGCCCTCCCGTCGGACCTGTTGAACACCAACCGCGCCACCGTACTCAAGCAGATACTCGCTGTCGGGCTGGTGCTCGGGCCCGGGTACGGGATCGCGTTCGGGCTCACGAACACTCTCCTGACCGGAACCGGGGCCGGACTGGTGGCCGGAACCATGGTCGCGATCGGGGTCGGCACCATGACCGCCTGGGGGCGTTGGGTGGTCCTGGCCCGGATCTGGCTGCCCCTGACGGGATGGTTGCCGAGGGACGTGGACGCGTTCCTGCGGGACGCCTGCGAGCGCGAGATTCTGCGCCAGGTCGGCACGGTCTACCAGTTCCGCCACGCCCAGCTCCGGGACCACCTGTGCGCGACCGCCGGCACCCCGCCCGCTCGCATCGTTCACCGCATCGGCGGTCTGGACCGCCTGTTCGACGTCGCCGACACCGATGGCGACGGCTACGTCGACGGGGCCGACTACCAACGGATCGTCGATCGCTACCGCACCGCCTACCAACTCGCCGCGGACGCCCCCGAGGCGAAGGCTCTGGCGTTCTTCTACCGGGAGTACTGGGCCGGTCTGCAGCGCCACGCGAAGACCCACGGCCGCCTGTCCCGCGAACAGCACCGCACCGCTGCCGGCGCGACCACCACAGACCCGGCTCTGCGCGAGCCGGTGGCGGCCTTCGGAGCGACGGTGTTCGAGGTCATCGACGCGGACCGCGATGGCCGCATCGGCGAGAGGGAGCTGACGCGGTACCTCGAAATGTGGGACCTCGCCGGAGACGCCTCGCGCGTGCTGGGCCGGCTGGACACCGACGACGACGGCTGCCTCAGCCAGGACGACCTGAGCCGTGCGATCACCGCGTACTTCCACTCCCCCGACCTGGGGGGCACGGGCAGCGTGTTCTTCGGCGTCGGGTAACCCCCGGGGTTTTCGGCGGAGTTGGTCCCGGGCGAGTTCCGGGCGCCGTTCGCGGACCAGGCTGACCGCTTCGAGGACCGCGCCCAGCCGCAGTCCGGCTCCGACACGCGCCCGACGGCAACTCCGCGCCACACCCTGCCAGTCGGCCCAACCGGCCCAACCGGCCCAACCGGCCCAGTCAGCCTGGTCGGTGTGCGCGCGCCGGGAGCGGTCACCGGCACTCGCTGCACACCTGATCCGGGCCGTTCTGCTGTCGTACGACCTCCTCAGCCGCCCCGGCGAAGGCCCGGATCCGAACGGTCTCCGTCGCCGCACGCCACACCAGGCCGTACTCCAGAGGCGGGGCCTCGGCGAACGGAACGTACACAATGTTGGGGCGGGCGTAGTACCTGACCTCGTGCGACGCAACCGGATGCACTCCGCGGCCCGCACCGACGAGGGCCAGGAGCTCCTGCCGGGTCGTGGCCTCCCCAACGCGCTCGACGGGGCTGCCGTCGGGGGTGGTGCGGGGCAGGACATGGTCGAGCCAGTAGTCGGGTACGGGGCCGGAGAGGCTGATCACCTTGTCCCTCGCGAGATCGTCGAGCCGTACCGATTCCCGGCGCGCGAAGGGATGCCGCTTGGAGACGGCCAGGACACGGCTGTCGGAGATGAGCACGGGACCGGTCCGCAGATCGGGCTCGGACACCGGGAACTGGCCCAGCAGCAGATCGACTTCACCCCTGCGCAGCGGACCGAGGGGATCCCCGAGCGGTGCCTCGTGGAGGGCGACTTCCCCGGCGCCGGGATGGCTCTCGCGGTACGCGGACGCGGCGAACAGCACCATTTCGCCCGCCAGCGGGCTGGTGAACCCGACCCGCAGCGGCTCGGCGAGGCCGCGGCCGGCGGCAACCGCCTTCTCGACGCCTGCTCTGATGAGCTCGTAGCCGGGGCGGACGTCGTTGAGGAAATCGCGTCCGACCGGAGTCAGTTCCACTCGCCTGCTGGTCCGGTCGAACAGCGCGGTGCCGATCTGCCGCTCCAGCTGTTTGATGGTCTGGCTGACCCTGGCCTGGGACACGAAGAGCCGCTGCGCGGTGCGGCCGAAGTGCAGTTCCTCCGCGAGGGTCAGGAAGATCTCAAGATCTCGGCGTTCCATAAGGCACAGGTTATAGATCATGGAGTGATCCGTCATTGTTCGAGGTGCAGCGGCCGCCGAAGCTGGAGCACATGAACACACAGCCGAACACCGCCGCCGCCCGGACCCTCGCCGCCCAACCGCTCGCCATCATCACGGGAGCCAGCTCGGGCATCGGCGCCGCCACCGCCCGCGCCCTCTCCGATCTCGGCCACCCGCTGCTCCTCCTGGCCCGCAGGGTCGAGCGGACCGAAGCCCTCGGCCTTCCCAACGCCCTCGCCCGCTCCGTCGACGTCACCGATGCCAAGGAAGTGGCCGCCGCCGTCCGGGAGGCGGAGGAGCTGTACGGGCACGCCGACCTGATCGTCAACAACGCGGGCGTGATGCTCCTCGGAGAGGTGGCCCACCAGGATGCGGCCGAGTGGGAGCGGATGTTCGACGTCAACGTACGGGGACTGCTCCACGGCGTCCGAGCCGTGCTGCCCGGCATGATCGAGCGTGGCAGCGGGACGATCGTCAACGTCAGCTCGGTCGCGGGCCGCAGGACGTACGCCAACCACACCGTCTACAGCGGCAGCAAGTTCGCCGTGCACGGTATCTCCGAGAGTCTGCGCGAGGAGGTTTCGGGGCACGGCGTGCGCGTGATCACCATCGCCCCCGGGGCCGTGGAGACGGAGTTGCTCTCACACACCACGGACGAGGCCGTGAAGGCCGACTACCAAGCCTTCAAGGACTCGATCGAGGTGCTGGTCCCCGAGGACGTGGCAGCGGCGATCACCTTCGCGTACCAGCAGCCGCAGCGCGTCACCCTGCGCGAACTGGTGCTCGCGGCCACCGCCCAGGCTGCATGACCCGCCTGCGTCCCGGGGCCAGGCCCAGGGTCTGGCCCCGGGACTGGCCCCGGGACTGGCCCCGGGATACGTGCCGGCGTGGGGAGAGTGACTCGCTCCGGCCCGGTCAGCCGTACATCGCCACACGGTAGAGAGCCGCAAGCGCGTCGTCGATGGGATGGAGCTGCGGTATGCCCGAGGAGTCGAGCCTGTGCCACCGCTGCAGGTTGACCGCGACGGCCATCTGGCGCTCACCGTCGGCACGGATCATGGCCAGCGCTCCGGCACCCCACACCGTGCCGCCGTGGCCCCAGAAGGTGCTCTGGCCGGCAGCTTCCATCGGGTACAGGCCGAGGCCGTAGTCGATCGTCTTCCCCTCTTGGGAGACGACCGGGACGGTGCGTTGCATCTGCGCCAGCGACGACGGACTGACGATCTCGCCCGCCAGCAGCATGCCGAAGAAGCGGTTGAGGTCCGTGACCGTCGAGATCAGCGAGGCCGCCGGCCCCACCCATGACATGTCGTGGACGCTGTAGTCGCGCGGCGGGTCGATCATGCCGAACCACGCCTCGTACATCTGCGAGTGCGGCCCGTTGACGTATGGGGTGGTGGGGAGTTCGGTGTCCCGGAGCCCGGCGCGTTCGATGACGTTCCGGGTGATGTACTGCTCGGCCGGAGTGCCGGTTACGTGTTCCAACAGTGCGCCGAGGAGCAGGTAGTTGGTGTTGGAGTACAGCCCCGGAGTGCCGCCGGGGGCGCCGACGGCAGGTGCGGTGACCCCCATCTCGATCAGTTCGGTGGAGTGGAACCGCGTGAGCCGGTGGTCGTCCAGGCTCGCCGGCCTGGTGTCCGCGAAGGGAGGAAACCCCTTGAGGGACGGGTAGGCGTAAGGGAGGTACTCGGCGAGGCCGCTGGTGTGGTTGATCAACATCCGGACCGTGATCGCGTCACCGCGTTCCCCGGGCACCAGCTTCGGAAGGTACCGGCTGATCGGCGTGTCCAGACCGATCTGGCCGCGCTCGACCTGCTGCAGAACGGCGGCGACGGTGAAGGTCTTGGTGATGCTGCCGACGCGATGCCGCATGTCGGCGGTGACGGGGCGACCGGTGGCGACATCGGCGACCCCGGCGGCGCCGCGCCAGACCTGGTCGCCGTCGCGCACCTCGGCGAACAGGCCCGGCATCCCGGCGCGGTGGACGTCTTCCATGGCGGCGCTCAGCTTCGCGGGATCCAGCGCATTCCTCACAACATGCGTCCTTTCGTATGCCCCGGGGTGGGTTCCGCGCAGGTCGCCGGACCGGGGTGACAGGGCACGAGCAGCAGCACGCCGCCCCACATGCCGACGGGGCCCTCGGCGCACTCACGCCCTCATTATGCACGCAGTGCGTGCAACACCAAGCGCATAAGTGGGACTGAGTCCCTTCGAGAGGAGGGGCGAGATGGCGGGCCGAGGGCGCTGGTCGACGTCGCGGATCTCGATGCTGCAGCCGTCGTGGTGGCGGCCGGTGACCGAGGGCGGAGGAACTGCCGCGCATGTCATCGGGGCCGCGTCTGCCTCATCTGCCGAGGTGCGGCAGAACTCGCCGTCTCCGAGCTGTCGCCGTATCAGCGCGGCTATTACCCTGAATTGGGCCAGTAGCCGATCGCCGAACCCGCCTGTCCACCTTGCCTGCCCTGCCTCCCTTGCCTGCCCTATCTGCCTTGCCTGCCTTGTCTGCCCTGGGGCGTACGTCTTTCACGGCACCGTGATCGTCGCAGCCCTCCGGCTCTGACTTCGCACCTGGCTGGTCGAGCCTCCGCGGTACCCGTTCCGGCAGTCCCAGGCAGCCCACCAAGTGGTTCATTCCTTACGGGAGGTGACGTACTGCGTGACGGCCGTGGACCCGGCCAGGATCACGGCGGCGATCGCGAGCATGCCAGCGGCGGGAGCCAGCAGCTTCGCCGATTCGGAGGTCGTCGCCATCAGGTTGAAGAGCCGGTTGACCGGCGGCATGCCCTTGACGAAGAGCGTGACCATCACCAGCGCGAGGGCCGCCACCAGCGCATACCCCTGCCGCCTGAGGACCAGCCGCGAGCAGAGCACTCCGATGGCGATGCCCACCAGTGCGCAGGTGAGTTGAGCCTCCAGGCCGAGGAGCAGGTCGCTCGCGGTGACGACTTCGTAGTCCCCCACCCACAGCGGGAAGAGCAGGCCGAAGACCATGAGGACCAGACAGCTCGTGAGCGCCGTGCCGACCGCCGCGAGCAGCACCTTGAGGGAACGGCCCGAACTGATGACAACGATTGCCCGCTGAGGCGCGTCGTCCAAGCTCGTCAGCGCGATGGTCAGCCACGTCGAGCCGACGAACAGGGCGCCGGCGGACGAGGCGTAGGCCGGTGGCAAGGAGCCACTGCCGTTGACGGTCAGCACACCCGTCAACGCTGTGAACACCAGCACCGGTGCGAGGTACCGCTGGGTGTGATCGGCCACCACGCCGCGAGTCGGCTTGGACAGGCCGACCGCTATCCGCAGCAGTGTCGACTTCCCCGAACCGTTCCCGCCCGTGAACGCGACGGCCTCGCCCTCAGGGGCCCGCACGTCGACGTCCCTGAGGACCCAGTCACCCCTGCCATAGCGCTTGCTCACTGCTTCGAGACGTAACAAGCGGACTCCTCGCCGGGTGTGGCCGTGTCTTCCGGTCGCGTGCAGGCCCGCGCCGCCGCCACGACCCTCTCCAGGGCCGAGGCGTGCCGCTGAAGCGCCTGCCGCCCGTGTGTGGTGAGTTGAAGGTGGGTGTGGCGTCCGGTGCGGTTCCGTGTTTTGCGCACCTCCACATAGCCGGCCTCTGCCAGCGCCGCGACCTGTTTGGACAGGGCCGAGTCGCTGGTCCCCACCGTGTCCCGTACGAAGCCGAACTCCACCCAGTCGGCCGGAGCCAGCAGCGCGACGACCGAGAGCCGGGCCGGTACGTGCAGGAACTCGTCGAAGTCCGGATCCATCAGCCGTGGTCGTCCCGGCGCGTGATGGCCTTGACGATCGGGCGGGCCGCATACCCGGCCACCAGGGTCGCCACCGCCGCGACAGCCCCGGCGATCACACTCGGCTCGGGGAGTTCCAGCAGCCGGGCGCAGACCACCGCCGCCACGAGGATCAGGGTGACAACTCCCCCCAACCACAAGGAGAACGCCCACTGGGCGCGGGACGGCTTCCGGTGGACCGGGGCCCGCCGCTGGTGCACGTACAGCATGCCCGCCATCAGGCCGCCCGCCGCCAGGAGGGTGAGGGTGCGCCAGGGGTTCGGCAGATCGACGGCCGCGCCGAAGCCGAACACGGCCAGCGCGGTGACGAGCCTGTAGGGGAGCGAGGAGCCGTGGCGCACATACGCGTCACGGGTCTGCTCCTGGTGGTGGTGTATCGCGTCGAGCGCGGTCCGCGCGTCGTACGAGGTCATGGGTCCCCCTGGTGATCCTGGTCGTCCGAGGTACTTGCTCATGAAGAAAGTACCACCTTCTTTCCTTGAGGGAAAAAAGGTGGGCGCCTTGGAGGACCCGGCAACCGAGGGCGTCCAGACGGCCCGTTCGTCGGGTCCAGCCGGTCGAAGGAGAAGGGGAGTTGCTCGCCGCGGCTCGCGGGCCGCGCCGGTGGAACTATGCGCCGTCGAACCGCAGGGGCAGGTTCAACGGGCCGCTGCTCCCGAAGGGCGGGCGCCAGGTGACCGGACCGGCGATGCTGGGTGGGCCCAGGCATGCGGTGAGTGCGGTGAGGGCTTCGGCGAGTTCCGCGCGAGCCAGCGCCGTCCCGGCGCAGTAGTGCGGGCCGCCCCCCCCAGAACAAGGGGCGGAGCCTCGCGTTCGGCGGCGGGGCGGAACCGGCGGCGTCGAGCGCAGCCTGCTCCGCGGCTCCGCGTTCTCTCAGGCAGGGGCCAGCTGCATCAGGGTGACCGGGGCCTGCGGCAGGTGGAGTGCTTGGAGTCGCAGTCCGGCGCGGGCGTAGAGGTCTTCGAACTCCGCGCGGGTGCGGACCCGGGCGCTGCCCATGCACATCTGGAACAGGTCGACCGTGCGGCCCATGTGGAAGGGGTGTCCTGACGGGCCGGTGTCGGTGTCGTGGTCCGCCAGGCAGTCGAGGACGAGAACCCGACCGTGTGCGGGAAGGACGGCTGCCACGTTGCTCAGCAGCTGCACCGCGTGCTCGTCGTCCCAGTCCATCAGCACGAACGACAGCAGATAGGTGTCACTGCCGTCGGGGACGGCCTGGAACATGTCGCCGCCCTCCACGGAACACCGGTCCGCCAGGCCCGCGTCCGCCAGCGTCCGCTGGGCGTCGGCGACGGTGCTCGGCTGGTCGAAGAGGGTGCCGCTGATGTGGGGGTTGGCGGTGAGGATGGCGCTCAGCACCTGTCCCAGGCCGCCGCCGACGTCGACGATCCGGTGTACGTCCCGGTAGTCGTAGGAGAGCGCGGTGGGGATCTGGAGAGCCTTGGCCACCGACACCATGCCGGCGTCGAACACCCGCCGTTCCTCGGGCTGTTGGTGCAGCCAGTTCCAGTAGTAGTCGGTCCCGAGGACGTTCTTGATGGGGGTGGCGCCGGTGGAGACCGCGTGTGGGAGTTGCTCGAAGACCCGCCACATCCACGGCTCGCTCTGCAGCACCGCGAGGTCCCGCATGGACTGGGGGTGGTCGGTACGGAGGTGCTGCCCCAGCTCGCCGAGGGCGAACAGGCCGGGCGAGACCTCGCGGACGACCCCGACACCGGTCAGCGATCTCAGCAGTCGGAGGAGTCCTTGAGGTTCGCAGTCGGTTCGGGCTGCCAGGTCGTCCACGGTCCGGTGCTGATCGCCGAAGGCGTCCGCGACCCCCAGTCGCGCGAACGCGCCCACCGCCTGGCCGATCCAGAACCACAGGGTGATCTCCACCAGCCGCACCGCGGCCGGATCGTGCACCTGTCTTCCGCCGTCGTGTGACCGACTTCCGGCATTCGTCGTGGTCATCGGTTCATCACCGCCTTCCCGACACGCAATAGGTTTCACATCCGAGACGTGCATGTGCCTTTGGTGGGGACGGTCTCACCGGTGGATATCGGTGACTGTGCCCCATGTCTGCCGCGGCGTGCGCCTCCGCCGGCGCCCTAGCCCTACCGAAGGATTCCGAATGTCAAATGTGCGTCAAGAAGGAGCGGACTTCGCTGGCCATTTCCTCTACGGATTGGGCAATGAACAGCTTTCCCTGGTAGGTGGAGATGTCGTAGTCGGATTCGATCATTTCCTGGATGGAGAACTTCTCGACCGGGAAGGTGCCGAGCTTGTCGAGTTCACCGGTCGACGAGAGCAGGGCCGCCCCGTACGCCTTGGCCTGGCCATCCTCCTGTACGAGTCCCGTCTCCATCGTGAACCAGAAGACCTGGCTGATCGCCTGGAGGTCCTGCGCACAGGTGGCGTTGTTCGTGGCTTCGCCGAAAAGCCGGTAGAGGTCGGCGAAGAGCGGGTCGGAGAGCATGACGACGTGCCCGACGAGTTCGTGGAGCATGTCGGGTTCCGGGCTGTAGTGGGGCCGGCTGGGGCAACGCAGGTACAGGGCCGTCGAGAAGATGTCGGCGGCGAAGCGCCCGTAGAAGTCCGCGACGGGGGTGAGCCCGTCGACCGGGAGCAGTCGGAATCCCGTGGAGTTGTTGAGGCGCTGTCCGAGGTCGTCGATCCTGGGCGCGCGGTCGGCGGGCAGCGGCAGGCGATTCTTGGCCTGGAGGTAGCGCGAACTGGCGACGCGGGGATGCATGGCATTGAGCTTCGACACCATCGTGCCCCATAACAGGTCTTCCTCCGCGCTGTAGACCACCGGGTGCGAGTTGAGCCCGCCCGCCCTGCGGATCGCCTCCGATATTTGTTTCCTGCGCCGGGCGCAGGGCTCATCGAGACGGCCGCCTTCCGCCACATGGTGCTCATTCGCGCGATTCATGGCTGATCACCGACTCCTGTTCCACTGATTCCAGGGGCTTGGCGAACGGAAGAATTTCCCACCGGGAGGGGGCGCCCGACAGAAGGATCTCCCGACGGGTGACCCACTGCCTCACCAGGCGACCGATGGAGTGAACCCCCGTTCCCGCCGCCTCTGCCTTCTCACGTACTCCTGCTTGACTGAGGGCGTCGCACCCATTCACCCAGAGATCCCCAGACGCTATGGCGCGAAAGGCGCTCCGGCTTTCTGGCAGGAGGCGGACCGCAGATGCGCGCTGAGCCTTGTGGAGCACGGTGTTGGGAGGCAGTGTCGTGCGTGGGCACATGACGCCGGACGAGTTCCGGCGTCACGGCCGGCAGGTGGTCGACTGGATCGCCGCCTACCAGGAGAAGATCGAGTCGTATCCGGTGCGTTCGCAGGTCGCGCCGGGTGAGGTGCTGGAGGCGCTGCCGCCGAGCCCACCGGAGACGGGCGAGGGCTTCGAGGGGGTGTTGGCGGACCTGGACCGGGTGCTGATGCCAGGCATCACGCACTGGCAGCATCCCTCGTTCTTCGCCTACTTCCCCGCCAACGCCAGCGGCCCGGCGATCCTGGGCGACCTTCTCTCGTCCGGACTGGGCGTTCAGGGCATGCTGTGGGCGACCAGTCCGGCCTGCACCGAGCTGGAGACCCGCGTGGTCGACTGGCTGGCGCAGCTGCTGGAACTGCCGGAGGCGTACCGGGGCAACGGTGTCATCCAGGACTCGGCGTCCAGCGCCTCGTTGGTGGCGGTCGTCGCCGCGCTGCACCGAGCGGGCGGGGGAAAGCCCGGACGGGACGGCATCAGCGCGCGGTACACGCTCTACACCAGCTCACAGACCCACTCCTCACTGGAGAAGGCCGCGCGGATCTGTGGAATCGGCGCGGCTGCCGTGCGGGTGGTGGACGTCGATCCACAGAGCCTGGCGATGGACCCGGCCTGCCTGGAAACGACGATCGCCCGGGACCGCGCCGCGGGCGCCGTGCCGCTGCTGGTGTGTGCGACGGTCGGCACGACCTCGACCACCGCCATCGACCCGGTGCCCGAGATCGGCGTGGTGTGCCGCCGCAACGGTGCCTGGCTGCACGTGGACGCGGCCTATGCGGGCGTGGCGGCGGTGTGCCCGGAACTGCGGTGGCTCAACGACGGACTGGCGCAGTACGCCGACTCCTACGTCACCAACCCGCACAAGTGGATGCTCACCAACTTCGACTGCACCGCGCTGTGGGTGGCCGACCGCGCACCGCTGGTGGGTGCGCTCTCGGTCCTCCCCGAGTACCTGCGCAACCAGGCCACCGCCTCGGGCGAGGTCATCGACTACCGCGACTGGCAGATCCCGCTCGGCCGCCGTTTTCGCGCCCTGAAGCTGTGGTCGGTGATCCGCTGGTACGGGGCGCAGGGGCTGCGGGCGCACATCCGCAGCGGTATCGGCCTGGCACAGGAGCTGGCCGGGTGGATCGAGGCCGATGCGGCATTCCACCTGCACCCCCACCACCCGCTGGGCCTGGTCTGCTTCCGCCCGCTGTGGCCTCAACTGCCCGACACCGAGGCGGACGCGACGACCCTGCGGATCATGCAACGGCTCAACGACTCCGGCGAGCTGTACCTCACCCACACCAAGGCCGGCGGCCGGGTGCTGCTGCGGATGGCCATCGGCGCTCCGGGCACCGAGCTGCGGCACGTGCGACTGGCCTGGGACCGGATCGCCGCCGCCGTACGCGCCGAGACCGCACCCTGACGCCCGGCCAGGCACCCGAGCCGCTTCTTCGTATCGATCGCCGAACCCTCGGCCGACCCTGTAGGAGCACACATGCACGACGTGATCATCATCGGCGGCGGCCTCTCCGGCGCCACCGCCGCCCGAGAACTGGGCACAGCAGGGCATTCCGTGGTGCTGCTGGAAGCCCGCGACCGCCTCGGAGGACGGACCTGGACCAGCACCTTCCCCGGCACCGACACGCCTGTCGACCTCGGCGGCATGTGGCTGGGCCGCCGTGACACCTTCCGCCACGTCTACGCCGAGGCCACCCGCTATCAACTCCCCGTCGTGCAAAGCCCCAGCACGACCGTCAGCAGCCTGTTCATCGACGGCATCCGTCACACCGACCCGCAGGCGCTGCCCCCTGGCTACGGTGCCGAAATCGAGGACGCCATCCGGCGGATGACCGAAACCGCCCGGGCCACCGGCCCCCACCTCCACGACCCCGACCGCACCCGTCCGCTGGATGTGTCGATCCGCCAGTACCTGTCCACGCTCGGCCTGTCCCCCACGGTGCTCGCCACCCTCAGCCAGCAGGCGTCGGTGCACTACGGAGCCCCCGCCGACGAGATCTCCGCCCTGTACCTCCTGGGTGAGATCGCCACGCGTTACACCCTGTTCGCGCAGCAGACGTTGGCGCTCGACGTCCTCGACAGCTTCCGCGACGGGACGAAGGCCCTCCTGGACGCGCTCATCGCCGATGCCGGCGCCGAGGTCCACCTGTCCTCCCCCGTGCGCCGTGTCACCCAGGCCGCGGACCACGTGGAGGTCATCACCGACGCCGACGAGCGGTTCGTCGCCCGCACCGCGGTCGTCGCCACACCGTTGAACTGCTGGCACACCATCGACTTCCGCCCGGCCCTGCACCCCGCGAAGCAGGCCGTCAGCACCCAGGGCCACGCCGGGCACTTCGCCAAGGTCTGGCTGCTGGCCGAGGGCCTGCCCGATCCGTCCTTCTTCGCCGCGGGCACCCCGGACGGATTCCAGTGGATCCGCACCGAACGGGTCACCGCCCAGGGCAGTCTGCTCACCGGCTTCGGCGACCCCGTGGCCTCCCCCGACCTGTACACCCTGTCGGGCGCGCAGAAGGCCCTGGCCGCCTACGCGCCGGAGGCCCGGGTCAAGGCCGTGCACAGCCACGACTGGAACGAGGACCCCTACTCGCGCGGCACCTGGATCGCCTACCGCCCCGGCTGGCTCACCGCACACGGGCCCGCCATCAGCGCCCCCGAAGGACGCATCGCCTTCGCCGGAGGCGACACCTCCACCAACTTCAACGCGCTGTGGATGGACGGCGCCGTCGAAACCGGCATCCGCGCCGCCGCCCACACCCGAACTCTCCTGACAACACCGAGCACCCACGCCTGATCATCTCGGCGGCGTCCTGCGGGTCGGGGGCGGGCGGCCTGGCGGTCTTGTTGCGGGGGGGGCGGCTCCGGGCTCAGCGAGCGCCGGGCTCGGGGCCGTCGCCGTACGGCAGCAGATTGCCCGCGATGCGGGGCAGGCAGCGGTCGAGCCCGGCGCCGCGACCGGCGAGGACCTCGAAGCCGGTCGGCCGCAGCCGCAGCTCGATCGCCCGCAGCCGGTCGAGATTCCCCAACTCGCGGACCCGCTCCCGCAGGCCCGGTCGGTCGAAGAGGTCCTCGGGGCGTACGAACACGGCCCCACCGTTCTCCGCCTCCGTGCCCGCGAGATCGACGAGGCCGATGCCGCCCGGGTGGAAGACCCGGTCCGCGGCCAGCCAGGTCAGGGGCAGGCCCGCGAACAACTCGGGCATGTCGGCGAAGCGCATCGGCAGGACCACGGGGTTGAGGTAGGCGTCGGCGTCCGCGACGTCCTGTTCGGCCGTCGTGAGCGCGGTACCGGTCCAACCGACGGGGAAGCCGTAGTCCGCGAGCGACAGTTCGAGTCCGAGGTCGCGGATCGTGGTGAGCCCACCCTCGGGGTTGTCGGGCGACGTGAGCAGCTGCACCAGCTCCCGGTCCAACATCCGGCCGTGTTCGCCGACCGCGTCGTACAGCCACAGATAGATCAGTCCGTCGTCCGTGAGGTGCTCGGTGAGCCACTGCAGCCCGGCCCGAGGTGAGGGGAGATGGTGCAGCACCCCACAGCACACCGCCATGTCGAACCGGCGCTGCAGGCTCAGTTCGGGCATGGTGCCGTGGACGAGCTCGACGTTGGTCACCCCGTGTCGCTCGGCGCACCGTCGCGCAATGTCGAGCGAGCGGCGGCAGGCGTCCACCCCCGTGAACCGGGCCTTGGGGTAGCGCCGGGCGAGCGCCACCAGGATGGAGCCGGTTCCGCACCCGGCGTCGAGCACCTCCCAGCCGTCCAGGTCCTCGCCGTCCCGCAGCACGAAGGGCAGTTGGTCGGCGACCATGTCCATGAGCGGAGCGTCCTCCGCCGGGGACGGGAAGGGAAAGGTCTCGTAGAGCTGTGCGACTGCGCTCGTCATCCCGGGTGCCACCTTCCTGATGAGGATTTCAAGAGTGTCGAGAGCGGAAAACACCGCTTTTCGGGCGCCATCGGGAAGTCTAATTCGATATTTCGAAGTTCCGCAAAAGAACCGCAAAATCCAGATGCCGACGTTCGCCGCATTCGACTATTCGGGTGTCCGTCATGGGTGAAGCGGGGCGCAGCGCGACCGTGAATTCCCCGTTGGCGAATCCCGGAAAGTCGTGCTGAGAATCCCATGGAGCAGATCGACACCAGGACGGTCGCGCACGGCCTCGGGAAGTGATGCCTGCGTGGACGCCGCTGCCACCCCATGACGGTTCCGTCGCCCGGACGACGAACCCCGGAGCAAGGGCCACCGGAGCACGGGTGCCCACCCGCTCGTGATGCGACCCGCTCGACACGTCGGAGAAGACGAGACACCTCGGAGAAGAGAGGCTGGAAGCAATGCTGATCTGCGGGCTGAAGCTGACACACGACGGCGGTCTCGCCGTCATCGAGGACGGCACGCTGCTGTGCAGCATCGAGATGGAGAAACTCGACGGCAATCCGCGCTACCAACCGCTGAACCGCCTGGAAACCGTCGAGGGCATCCTGGCCGGACAGGGAGTGAAGCTGTCCGACCTCGACGCCGTGGTGGTCGACGGGTGGATGGCGGCGCCGGGTGAACCCATGCCCATGCTGCGGGAGTTGACGCACCACGGGCGGTCGGTGGCCATCGAGGTCGCGCCGTACTCCGAGGGGGACGACAACGCCAAGGCGGCGCTGTATCGCTACGAGTTCGACGGCCTCCCGCTGGGCGACCGCGTCGTCCCGTACGCCAGTTACCACCACGTCACCCAACATCTGCTCGGGGCCTACTGCACCAGCCCGTTCGCCGCCCGCGGCGAATCCGCACTCGGGATCGTCTGGGACGGCGGCACCGTTCCCCGGCTGTACAGGGTGGACACCGCTCCCTTCCGGGTACGGAGCCTGGGCCCCCTCTTCCCCCTCTACGGCAATGCCTTCGCCGACTACTGCGCCCAGTGGGACCCGTTCCGCTCCCGGGAGGCACCGCAGCGGGACGAGCAGGAAATCACCAACGCCGCCGTGCCCCGGAATCTCGACGTGGCGGGCAAGGCGATGGCGTACGCCGCCCTGGGACGGGACGAACCGGCCCTGTACCGGGCCTTCGACACCCAACTGGACGGTATTCCACTCACGTTCGACACCGGCATCGAGCTGGCCGAGTGGTGCCGTGCGCACCGCGACGAGGTGTTGCCCGGCGGTTCGGAAGCCGACTTCATCGCGAGTTTCCAGGGCTATCTCGGCGCCAGGCTGCTGACCGCGCTGCGCGAACGCCTGGCGGAACTCGCACCCGACCTGCGCAGCCCGAATCTGTGTCTGTCGGGCGGGTGCGCCCTCAACATCAAGTGGAACAGTCTGATCCGGTCCAGCGGCCTCTTCGCCGAGGTATGGATTCCGCCGTTCCCGAACGACTCCGGCGCCGCGATCGGCACCGCGGTCGCCGAGATGGTGAGCCGGGAGGGCAGAACCGCCCTGGACTGGGATGTGTTCCGCGGCCCCCGGCTGTTGCCGGTGACCGACGTACCCGGGTGGACATGGGAACCGTGCGACGCCGCCGGGCTCGCCAAGGTGCTCCACGAAACCGCGGCGCCGGTCGTGGTCCTCAACGGGCGGGCCGAGTTGGGGCCCCGCGCGCTCGGTGGCCGCAGCATCCTCGCCCCGGCCACCGACCCGAAGACGAAGGACCGGCTCAACGACATCAAGGGCCGCGCCAACTACCGGCCGGTCGCCCCGATCTGCCTGGAACACCGGGCACCGGAGATCTTCGCCCCCGGCTGCCCGGACCCGTACATGCTCTTCGACCACGAGGTACGCCCCGGGTGGCACACGAAGATCCCGGCCGTCGTCCACCTCGACGGCACGGCCCGACTGCAGACCGTCACCGAGCGCGACAACCCATTGCTGGCCGCGGTGCTCATGGAATACGAGCAGCTCAGCGGCGTACCGGTGCTGTGCAACACCAGCGCCAACGACCAAGGGTGCGGCTTCTTCCCCGACGTGAGCGCGGCGGCACGCTGGGACCGCGCTGACCTGCTCTGGTCGGACGGGCGCCTGTACTCCCGGAAGTGACCGCGCACGAGCGGGCAGGCCCTGACCGCCACTGGTCAGGGCCTGCCCGCTCCATTCCCCGGTCCACCTCCAGGGCGGCAGTCTTCCCCAACGGGGGCTATCCCCAACACAGTTGGCGGGTCTGCTGGATGGGCTGCCGTTGCGATGCGAAGCAGGATCGTCGAGGAGTACCCGACCGAGGATTTCGGGAGGGAGATTCTTGAAGATCAGGGGGGCGGGATGCGGGTCCGGTGGGCTGTATGGCTGATGGTGGTGCTGGCTGCCCTGGCGGCAGCAGGCGGGGTGGCCGTGGCGCGCCCTGCCGGGCAGGGCACCGAGGAGAGCGTGGCGTTCCGCAGTGGGGACTTGACGCTGCACGGTACGGTCACGGCGCCTGCCGGGGCGGCCGGGCGGCGGCCCGGGATCGTGCTGGTGCACGGTTCGGGTCCCGAGAAGCGGGCGAACTACCAGGCCGAGGTCCAGGCCATGGCACGAGTCGGGTTCGTGGTTCTCAGCTACGACAAACGCGCCACGGGCTACTCGCAGACACAGCGGTCCTACGCCCAACTCGCCGACGACGCCCTGGCCGGCGTCCGGTTGCTGAGCAGGCGCGCCGATGTGGATCCCCACCAGGTCGGGCTCTGGGGGTTCAGCGAGGGCGGCTGGGTCGCTCCGCTGGCAGCCTCGCGCTCGACGCAGGTCTCGTACGTGGTGCTGGTCGGCGCATCCGGGGTGTCCCCGGCCAGGCAGTCGGCGTGGTCTGTGGAGAACAAACTCCGGCACGCAGGCGTCGCAGGATCACCACTGCGGACCCTGTCGGTCACCGGGACGCGGTTTCTCACGGATGCCGGTCTGCTCCCGGAGGCGGATTACGACTCGATGCCGGCGCTGCGGCGGCTACGCCAACCCGTGCTCGCCATATGGGGAAACGACCAGCAGTCACCTCCCGCGGAGAGCGCCAGCGCCATTGGGAAGGCACTGCGCGACGGCGGCAACACCGACGTGACGCTCCGCTTCTTCCCGCACGCCGACCACAAACTGCACGCCTCACCCGACGGTTTCCAGCGGGGCAGGCAGCTGACGCCCGGGTACGTCGACACCATGGCGTCCTGGGTGGCAGGACACGGGCACCGGGCCGACGGCGCCCTGCCCCACCAGGCCCGGCAGAGCCATGCTCTGGCCCCTCTCCGCGGATACCAGTCATCCGCGGCGCAGGCCGCAGGGGTCCTGTTCATGGTCGTTTCGTTCGCCGCGTACCTGTTGGGGGAACTGGTGCGGCGCCTGCGCGGGCGCCCTTGCGCTCCCGGGGCCGGCCGGGCACCGCGATGGCTGGCCACGACCGGACTGGCCACCGTGCTCGGCTTCGTGGGATACCTCGGCCTGGTGGCGACGACGCTGACCCCCGGCCCGGTGCTCGGCAGCCGTCCCGTGCTCTGGCTCGTCCTGCAACTCCTGACGGCCGGGACGGGCCTGGCGACCGCGGCCACCGCCCTGGGCTGGTGGCGGGCCAGGGCCTCGGCAACGGGCCGGACCCACGCCCGCCTCGGGCTGCTGGCGCTCGCCGGCGCGGTGTTCGTTGCCTGGGCACTGTTCTGGGGCCTGATGACGCCGTAGCCGACGCACTCCGAGGACGGCCGTGTGGACGGCATCAGCACACAACGCCCCACCCCTTCTACGGGAGTTGAACCTCTAGGGCGTCAGCCCCTGGCGCTCCTCGCCGATGGCCTTGTCGTAGAGGGATTTGATGGCGTCGTTGAAGTAGGGGCTGTAGGAGGTGTCGTCGGTGTCACCGCCGGTCTGGTAGCCACCGATGACACCGATGACCTCGCCGGTACGCGTGGCGCGGTTGAAGTGGGTCAGCCAGGGGCTGCCGCTGGTTCCGCCGCTGTAGCCGGTGCAGTCCACCTTCATCTGGTCCGTCTGGAACTTGGTGGCCTTGTTGACGCACGAGATGGGGTCCTGGCCGCTGGCCGGATAGCCGGTGATCCGCACGTTGTTGCCGTAACCGGCGTTGTAGCCGAAGCTGTTGGCGCCCAGGACATCGGCGATCCGCTTGCCGTCGAGCTTGCCGACGATGACAAACCCCACGTCGTATCCGGGGTCGGAGGACTGCGCCCAGTGGTCGTCCACCACCATCTTGGTGATCGGCCAGATGCCGTTGGGGGTCTGCCCGTCGCGGTAGCCGGGGACGAACGCCAGGTCCGTCTGGTAGCCGCCGTCCTTGCCGGTGTGGATGCAGTGTGCCGCGGTGATCACCACGGACTTGCCGGGGCTGTCCACCACGCTCCCGGTGCAGAAGTGGTCGCCGTTGCCGCCGTGGCTGAACACCGCGCCCACCCGGGCGTTGGACGTGGTCGGCGGTGGGGTGTGCGAGATCCCCGGCTGGTGGCGGAAGGGCCGTGCGCCCCGCATCCGTTGTGCGGACCAGGTATGCGCGGCCCCGGTGGCACCGGCGAACGGCGAGGCCGAGGGGATTGCGGAGACCAGAGTGCCCTGTGCCGGTACGTCGCCGGTGGCACAACCCGACACGGCAGCCAGACCGGCGAGCATGACGACTGCTACAGCAGACCTATGACGCATGGTGGGATGGTAGGCACCTACCGTGCAGTTCAGGGGCGCCTGGCCACTGCTACTGGTGTTCCCCGGAGAGCGGAGGGCGCTGGTGCGCCCCGTCTTGACGACTTCGCGCCCTGCCGACCGCCGCTCCACCACCGGCAGGCTTGCGCGCCAGCCGGCTCGGTGCCGGGCCGGCTGGCGGGATCAGCCTGTCAGGCCCGCGTCCCGTGCCAGGAGTGCTGCCTGTACCCGGTTCGCGCAGTCCAGTTTGGCCAGGATCCGGCTCACGTAGGTCTTGACCGTTGCCTCGCTCATGTGGAGTCGCTGCCCGGCGTCCGCGTTGGAGCGGCCCTCGCCCAGGAGGGCCAGCACCTCCAGTTCGCGTTCGGTCAGTGTCTCCAGCCGGCGGCGCTGCTCGGCGCGGAGCGTGGTACGGCCGGAGGCCAGCGAGTCCACGACGTGCCGGGTGGCGCCCGGCGACAGGTACGCCTGACCGGCGGCCGCGGCGCGCACCGCGCGGATGAGTTCCGCGGGTGCCGAGTCCTTGAGCAAGAAGCCCGCGCTGCCCTCGGTCAGCGCGTGCAGCACGTTCTGCTGCGCGCCGAAGGTGGTGAGGATCAGTACGCGGGTGTCGGGGACGGTCCGGCGTAGTTCGGTCAGGGCTGTCAGCCCGTCCATGACCGGCATCTGGATGTCGAGCAGCGCCACATCGATCCGCTGGGCGCGTGCCAACTCGATCGCCTCGCGGCCGTTGGCCGCCTCCGCGATCACGTCGATGTCGTCGGCCGAGGTGAGAATCATCCTGATGCCGGCCCGGATGAGCGGCTCGTCATCGGTGATGAGAACCCTGATCACGTCTCTCCTGCGCTGTCCCGAGCGGTCATCCTGACATCATCCCCGAACGGGCCCACCCGCATGAGCCCCCTCCGGTCACCGCGAAGCCGGTCTCCGTCAGTTCCTGACCTCGAAGGACTTCTTCTCGATCAGCCTGCCATCCTTGAAGCAGAACCGGAAAACCGGGTCCCTGTACCAGGCGCTCCCGGCCTCGGTGGACATCAGGGCGAGGCACTTCGCCCCCTTCGGCTCCGGCGGCGCGCCCTTGTCCAGACCGTTGACCAGGAACGAGTCGCCGTGCGGCAGCCGCGCACGGACCTCCGCCTCGGACTGGCCCACCTTCACCGCGTCGTACTGCTTCGGATCGATCGTGGCCTTGTCCGACTCCCCTGCCAGGAAGAGCGCGGCGAGGACCCCGGCGACCATCAGCAGCACCAGGATCGCTGCCGCAATCCCGCAACCGATCACTATGCCGCTTCGCTTCTTGTTCGTGCTCATTGCCCTGACCAGCTCCTTCGGCAGACCGCTCCCGTCGATGACCAGGTCACCCTCGCCCGGAGCGACCGCCGGGTTCTGCTGCCGAAAGTCGTGTGCCGGATCGACGAACGTTGCCGTCGCTCTCCCGGCGGCGCTGCTGGGGGCACCGCCCTCCGGCGGGGTGTAGGGCAGCACGCCGGCCAGTCGGAAGCCGCCGTCCGCGGTCCGGCCGGTGTGCACCATGCCTCCGACGAGTCGGGTCCGCTCCCCGAGCCCGGTCAAGCCCTGGCCGCCGCTCACCACGCTTCGTCGGCCATCCGCCGTCCCTGGGGCGGCGGCGTTGACGACCTCCACCACCAGGGCATCCGGCTCGTAGCGCAGCTCGATGGCGATCGAGGCACCCGGGGCGTGCTTGTGGGCGTTGGTCAGGCCCTCCTGCACGACGCGGTACGCCGCGTGATCGGCGGTCGGGGCGAGCGGGCGCGGCTCGCCGGAGCGCCGCAGCTCCACGGTCGTCCCCGCGCTCCGGGACGCCGCCACCAGGCCCTCGATGCCGGCCACCCCGCGCGACGACGCCATCGCGTCCTCCTCCCCCATGGCCTGCAGGGCCTGGGAGGCACTGTCCTGCCGGGGATTCTCGGTGCCGTCCCGGAGCAGTCCCACCACCTCGCGCAGCTCGTGCATCGCGGCCACCGATGCCTCGCGCAGCACCCCTACGGCCTCCCGCTGCGCTCCGGTCAGCTCCCGATCCACCTCCAGTGCGCCGGCGTGCACCGAGATGAGCGTGAGCTGATGCCCGAGGCTGTCGTGCATGTCCTGCGCGATGCGCTGACGCTCCCGCATCCGGGCCTGTCCGGCGATCATCGCGCGTTCGCGCAGCAGCTGGGCGTTGTACTCCCGAAGGGTGTCCGCCAGCGTGCGGCGCTGCGACCAGTAGCGACTGATCAGGCCGGGGACGACGAGCACGACCAGCAGGAACGGGGCGGCGAAGGCCAGGAAGAACAGTGCGGGGGACGTGACCTGCAGAAGCCACAGGCCGAGGGCGAGGACATACGCGGTGGCGAAGGTGAGGGCTGCCCTGCCGACCCCGCTGATCCGCCGCCCGGCCGACCACGCGGCGACCAGAACCAGCGGGCCCAGGCCGCCGAACTCGGCCGAGCCGACGGCGGTGATCAGAAGCACCGCCGCGGGCAGGACCCGGCGCAACAGTGACAGCAGCGCAGCGGCCAGGGCCACCGCCACGATCCGTACGGTGCCGCCGGTGCCCAGGGCCTCGCCGGCGGCCGCCAGCAGGCCGAGCACCAGGCTCAGCAGCACTTCACCCGCAACGCGCCCAGGCGTCCACATCCCGGGGGCGAACAGCGCCCTGCCCGAATCGGCCAGCCGCTGGGGCGCCGTGCGCCACCATGCCGCCAGCACTCGGCGAGCCGATACCACAGGGCCTGTACGTTCCACACGAGTCACGCGGCCACGTTAGGCAGCCGTGGCCGGAAACCGCACCCGCCATTGGTCGCGTCGGCCCACGACGAAAGTTGACCGGACGCAGCCGACCGCCGCCACTGCCGTCCGTCATCACTTCCATCCGGAAAGCTGCGCGGCCAAGCGACTTTCGTCGGGCCGGCCCTCCTACGGTGCCTCCCACGGCACTGTCACCGTGACCTCGATCCGCCTCCGGCTCATGGCATGATCAGCCAGCTTCCAGGGCCTCGGCTCGCTTCGCGAGGTCCGCCGCGATGTCGTCCCAGTCCGGTCCGTGCAGCCGCAGGCTATGGGCGGCCTCCCGCATCAGCACCGGCTCGTCCGGCCGCTGCAACAACACCAGCCGATAGGCCAGATTCCGTACCCAGACCGGCAACTGGCCGTCCACCAGGTGCGGACTGAGCTCACGCAGCATGGCCAGGATTTCCTCCGCGTCCGCGAAGGTCAGCTTCTCGACGAAGTAGCGCTCGTCGTGTTCCTGGTCGCACTCCGGCGTGGGTCGGTACTCGTCTCCGTAGAGACACCGGGCGTGCCGCGTCAGGCTGCTGTGCATGACGTGGATCCTACGGGGCCGTGATCCGCCGGGCTGGCCGGGAGAGCATCACGGGGCGGCCGTCGGTCTGTTCGGGGCTCTCCACCGCCGGTCGATGGTCCGGGGCCTCGTGCTCGTGTTGGCGCAGGGCGGCCACGGCCCATGAACGTCGGACGGACCGGGGGGCAGCCCCGGCCCATGGGCGTCGCCAGTTTCCACGCTTGACAATGAAGTCAAACATTCGCTTGAGTTTAGGTGTGAGGCCAGAGAAGACAGACCTACGCCGCGAGGCCGGACGGCGGACGCGGGACGACCTACTGGCGGCCACGCTCGACCTGCTGGCGCAACGGGGACAGGAAGGGGTGACCCTCCGCGAGATCACCCAGAACGCCGGAGCCAACGTGTCTGCGGTGAGCTACCACTTCGGATCACTGAAGGCGCTGTGCGACACGGCGGTCGAGCACGCGCTGGAGCGATACCTGGACGCGCAGATCCGGGAGCTCGACACCCTCGCGGGGGACGCGTCGCTGAGTGAGCTGGCCGAGGCGTTCGCGCGACCGATGGTGAACGCGTTGGTGACCGGCGGCCGGGATCTGGCCGTGATGCGGACCGTGGCGCGGGTCGGGATCGACCCGCCCGAGGGGTGGGAGAGGCTGTCCGGGAAGTTCGAGGAGGCCCGGCGTCAGGCGGTGCGGGTGCTGATTGCGAACCTTCCGGGGGTCGACGAGCGCGAGCTCGCCTTCCGCACCCGCTGCGCGGCCGGCCTGCTGAACTGGCTTGCCCTGGCGCCCATCGGGGCCGAACTGGCAGCCGAACCCGCCGAACAGGTCGAGCGCATGCTCTTCCCCGTG
This sequence comes from Streptomyces yunnanensis, assembly GCF_029011865.1. Classification (NCBI taxonomy): domain Bacteria; kingdom Bacillati; phylum Actinomycetota; class Actinomycetes; order Kitasatosporales; family Streptomycetaceae; genus Streptomyces; species Streptomyces yunnanensis. Next base: position 8,477,401 of record NZ_CP095749.1, on the reverse strand, counting down.
GTGGCCGGGGCGTTCCGGGGAGCCCATCAGTAGCGCCTCGCCCCGCCAGGCAGCCACGTCCGGCGCGGAGCGTGCCCCAGGAGCGACTCCAGGGCGAGTTGCCGAAGTTCGGTACCGGCGCTCTCCGGTCGCCCTCGGCGTGCCGAAGGACGCCCTGCACTACCTGTACGACGAGTGGCACAACAAGGCCCTGGGCCCGGCCTCTTACGGCACTGCGGCCCGCACCCGCTCCACCGAGCAGCTACGCCTGGCCGCCGCCGCAGCGCGCCGAGGAGCTGCGAGCGGAAAACCCGGACTGGGTCTTCCGCCCCGCCGGCTCCGCGTCGGGCCTCGACGACATCGGCCACCTCGGTTTCGAGTACGGCCCGCCCGACCGGTCTCCGGTGGTGACCGGCATGGACATCGCCCGAAGCAAGGACGGCGTCATCGTCGAGCTCTACACGATCGTCACCGAGATCCGCCCAGAACGGGAAGGCGCACACCCATAGAAAGGGCGTGCACCTTCACCAGGCGAGGTACCGGTCAGTTCGGCACGAAGGCCGACGCCTCGACGGCGGCGACGAAATCCGGCTGCACGCCGAGCTGGGCGAGCATGACACTGAGCCCGACGTAGCAGTTGAACTCCTTGATCCTGCCGTTCTCGACGTACCAGAAGTCGGCGGTGGGGATGCTGAGCCGGGCGCCGGTCGGCCGGACAGTGCCGGCGGGCGTCTCGAACGGGCCGGTGAAGGTGCCCTCGATGGTCAGCTCGACGGCGACCACATTGCCCATGACGTGGAACCGGTGCAGTTCACGGTGCACGTCGGGGGCCAGCGCCGCCATGGAGGCGACCAGGTCACCCAAGTGCTCGCCACGGTAGGTCTCGCCGGCGACGACGTTGTTGAAAACGCCGTCGTCTGCGAACAGGTCGATGAAGCCCTGCACGTCCAGGACGCTGCCTTCGGCTGCCCGGTACGCCGCCCGGACCACGGTCTCCGCATCGGTGCTCATGACGCCCTCCCACTCGCGAGAATCCAATCAAACGCTTGATTAAGCGTGCCCCGGGCTCCCAATCTTGTCAATCGATCGTTTGAATTCATCAACCTGGCCGCCGCGAGCGGGGCGTCACGCCCTGCGCCACGGACCGTCGGTTGCGCGAGGAGCCGTAAGTGGACGCAAGAGCAGGCTGGTCGGGCCTGGGGCAGCATGGCGCTGTCACGGTCGACCGCGGCGGCGGCCGACCGTTCCCCTCGCAACCTTCCGCTCACAGGAAGCCGGTGAACCAGGGCAACCGCCCAGTGGAACGCGGCGGTCGACAAGCGCTTCACGCGCGCACCCGAGGAACTCGCGCACCGGCGGGCCAAGCGCCTCCGCCATAGCGTTCACCTTCAATTCATTGCAACGATTGGCCACTTGGTCATTGCATTAGCCGAGAAGACGTTGCAACGATTTCCGCCAACCCACCTGCATCGATGCACTTTTCGTGCAAGGAACTAGTTGTCGAGATGCAGAAAGCAACGTAGCGTTTCCATCGTTCGGAAACAGCCGGACCGTAAACACAAAGGGAGCGCACAATGCAGAAGTTCGACACCCCCACCCCGATCTCCGCCGTCCTGAACATCCCCGCCGGGCGCGTCCAGTTCATCGCCGCGGAGCGGGCCGACACCGTGGTGGAGGTCCTGCCCGCCAACGCCTCGAAGGGCCGGGACGTGAAGGCGGCGGAGCAGACCTCGGTGGAATACGCCGACGGGGTCCTGCGGATCGTGTCAGCGGCGAAGGACCAGTACTTCGGCCCTTCGGGGTCGGTCGAGGTGACGGTCAAGCTGCCCGCCGGTTCCCGAGTTGAGGCCAGGACCGCCAGCGCCGAACTGCGGACCCTCGGCCGACTCGGCGACGTCGTCTTCGAAGGGGCCTACCGCCAGATCAAGTTGGACGAGACCGCCAGCCTGCAGCTGACCGCGGTCGACGGCGACGTCGAGGTCGGCCGGCTGGGCGGGCCTGCGGAGATCAGCACCGCACGGGGCGACATCCGGATCGCTGAGGCCACCGGCGGCAAGGTCGTGCTCCACACCCAGGCCGGCGACATCTCGGTCGGCGCCGCCGGCGGCGTCTCGGCCGCCCTCGACGCCGGCACCGCCCACGGCCGCGTCAGCAACGCACTCAAGAACGACGGCACCGCCGACCTCGACATCCGCGCCACCACCTCCCACGGCGACATCACCGCCCGCAGCCTCTGACCGCCCGACCAACCACCAATCACCAATCACCAATCACCAATCACACGCATCTCACAAGGAGCCACACCATGTCCGTCAACATCACTCCGGGTCAGCACGGCGGCTTCTCCGAAACCGGGCTGCGCAGGGTGCGCGACGTGTTGGCGCGGCACGTGGAGTCCGGAAAGATTCCCGGACTCGTCGCCCTGGTCAGCCGGGGCGGTCACGCGCACGTCGAAGCGATCGGCACGATGCGCCACGACGGCGGGGCACCCATGCGCAGGGACACGATCTTCCGGATGGCCTCGACAACCAAGCCGGTCACGATGGCGGCGGCGATGGTCCTGCTGGACGAGTGCCGGCTGCGCCTGGACGACCTGGTCGAGCCGTGGCTGCCCGAACTCGCCGATCGCCAAGTGCTCAAGCGGGTCGACGGCCCGCTTGAGGACACCGTCCCGGCGCGGCGGCCGATCACCGTACGGGACCTGGTGACCTCCACCTTCGGCCTGGGCATGGATCTGACGGCGCTGGGCACCCCGATCATGGACGCGGTCTTCGAGCGGGGCATCTTCAGCCAGAGCGCGACGGCGGTGGCCGCGCCGGACGAGTGGATGCGCCAACTGGCCACGCTGCCGCTGATGCACCAGCCCGGAGAACACTGGCAGTACCAGATCAGCAACGACCTCCTCGGTGTCCTCATCGCCCGGGTCACCGGCCAGTCGTTCGACACGTTCCTGCACGAACGGATCTTCGGCCCGCTGGGCATGAAGGACACCGGCTTCCACGTGCCCGCCGGCAAGATCGACCGGCTGCCGCCCTGCTACACACCCGACCCGCAGACCGGGGAGTTCACCGTGTGGGACGAGGCGGTGGGCGGGCAGTACAGCACGCCTCCGGCGTTCCCGTCAGGCGGCGGCGGCCTGGTCTCCACCGTCGACGACTACCACGCCTACTTCCGCATGCTGCTCAACGGCGGGATACACGAGGGCGAACGCATCCTGTCCCGGCCCGCCGTGGAACTGATGACCACCAACTGCCTCACCCCCGAACAGAACGCCGCCCGCAACGACCTGGCCCGCAACAACGTCCACATCTCCTTCGGCCAAGGACAGCACGGCGGTTGGGGCTACGGCATGGCGGTACGCACCTACCGCGGCGACTACGCGCCCATCGGCCAGTTCGGCTGGGACGGCGGCACCGGCACCACCGTCTACGCCGACCCGCACAACGGGCTCGTCGGCGTCCTCCTCACCCAGGTCGGGCTGTCCCTCCCCACCCCGGCACAACTCATCCACGACTTCTGGACCACGCTCTACCAGGCCATCGACGACTGACGTACAAGGGGAGGCCGGCGACACCGCCGGACGACGCCGTGCCTGTGCGGCGCAGTCCGAGCACATGTCACAGCGGAGCGGCGGCACCTTGCCCCCGCAGCGCGCAACGGAACAGGGCCCGCAGGAGCAATCGCGGGCCCTGTTCCGTTGCGTCATGGGCCCGGGGAGACAAGAGATCACGACGGAGGCGCCCAACTGCGGCGCCCGCGCTGTACAGGCGTGCACCTCGCGGCCTCGGTCCCGTCCTGTCGAGCAGCGCGTTCGGCACGGCGGTTCACCCCGTGCCCTCCCGAAGCCCGATGCGTTCCTCAAGCGCGCGGCGTCAGCCCGCCACTGCGCGAGCGCGTATCGGTGGGATGACCGATGTGCGCTGGTGGAGGCGTGGTTCATAGTCCTCGGGAGATCGTTCGCGGGTGGCCGCGGTGCGCATGGTTTTTGAAAGGACCTTCCATGGACGCGTATGCAGATCTGGTGTTTCTCGACGGACGGGTGGTCACGGTCGATGCGGAATTCTCCATCGCCTCGGCACTCGCGGTGACCGGCGGGACCATCACTGCCGTTGGCGGGCGGGACGACGTCGCGCCACTCATCGGGCCCGACACCCGCGTCGTCGACCTGCACGGAGCGACGCTGCTCCCCGGCATCAACGATTCCCATCTGCACGGATGCGCCTTCGGCATGTCGACGCCACCGCTCTCCGTCGACCTCGGCCATCCCGCCGTGTCCTCCCTCGCGGACGTGGCCGAGGCGATACGGGAGGCCGTCGGGCTGGTCCCCGTCGGGCAGTGGATCACGGGGCACGGCTGGGACACCGGTTACCTCGACGAATGCGTCTGCGATCCGTCGCGGCTGCCCTCGCGGCACGACCTCGACGCCGTCAGCCCCGACCACCCCGTCGTCCTGTACTCCTTCTCCGGTCATGCCACCTGGGTCAACTCCAAGGCGCTGGAACTGATCGGGATCGACCGGCACTCCGTCGCGCCGCCCGGCGGGGCCATCGTCGTGGACGAGGCCGGTGAGCCGACCGGGCTCCTCCACGAAGGGGCCCAGGCCCTCGTCCAGAATGCACTGCCGCCGCTGAGCCGGCAGGAGCGGACCGACGCGATCAGGTCGACCCTCGCCACGCTCGCCCGGCTCGGCGTGACCAGCTACACCGAACCCGGGCTCGGCCCCGGCGGCGACGGCATCATGCGTGGCGCACTCGGCGCACAGACCCTCGACGTCTACCGCCGGCTGCTGGCCGACGGCGAACTGACCGCCCGCGTCGGCGTCCTGCTCCTGCCCACCGGAATGACCAGTACCGCCGAGGAGTTCGCCCGCGCCCTCGCCACCCTCACCGCCCCGGGCGAGGTCGCGGACACCGACCCGGGCCGCCTGACGATCCACGGGGTCAAGATCTTCGCCGACGGCATCGTCCCCAACAAGACGGCCTGGATGAACGAGCCGTACATCGGCGGCGGCTGCGGATCCCTGTGCGTCGGCGGCGAGACCGACAGCGAGAAGATCGCCGAGATCGACGCCATCGTCCAGCACGCCCACGCCGCCGGGCACCAGATGGGCGTCCACGTCACCGGCGACCGGGCCATCGACACCGTCACGGACGCCTTCGCCGCGGCCATGGCCGAACACCCGCGGCCCGACGCCCGCCACTACGTCATCCACGGCGACTTCCTCACCGCCCGCAGCATGAAGGTGCTGGCCGCGCACGGCTTCGGCGTCAACATGAACCCCACCATCAAATGGACCGTCGCCGACATGGAGGAGGAGTTCGTCGGCGCCGAACGGGCCGCGTACGCATGGCCGTACCGCGATGTCCTCGACGCCGGCGTGCGCGTCGCAAGCGGGTCCGACGCCCCCGTGACCTCCCCGGACTGGCGCCAGGGCGTCGCCACCATGGTGCTGCGCGAGTCGAAGGCCGCCGGCCGGGTCAGCGGCCCCGAGCAGCGCATCGGCCTGGCCGAGGCGCTCCGTACGTACACGATCGACGCGGCCTGGCAGGACTTCGCCGACGACTGGAAGGGCTCCCTGGAACCGGGCAAGGTCGCCGACCTCTGTGTCCTCGACGGGGACCTGCTCACGGCCGACCCGCACGACATCCCGACGATGCCGGTCGTCCTCACCGTCCTCGACGGGCAGGTCGTGCACGACGCCCTCCGCAACTGACCTGACCCGTCGCGATTGACGTATTCCAGGCGCATGATCATCCTTGGGGGTGGCAGCGCAGCGGAGCACGGCGGACATCCTGGACGCGGCCGTCCACGTTCGCGAGGCCGCCCGAGGCGCCACGAGCGGCGCCACCGGGCTCGACGCGGTCCTGGCGGCACTGTCGGAGGTGATGGAGTACGACCACGCCTCCCTGACCCGATGGGATTCGCTGGGCCGGCGCCACACCACTCTGGCCGGGAGCTACCCGGACGAGGCCACCGCCTACATCGAGACCCGCCTCCACCACGACCCGGTGTTCGCCGTGCTCCACAGCCCGGCCCGAGGCGGTCTCTGGCTCAGGGACGTCCCCTGTCACCTCCTGGCGGCATCGCCGGGCTTCCAGGAGGTGCTCTCTCCCCTGGGCATCGAGGACGGCGTGGCCCAGTGCCTGTTCAGCGCCGACGGGCGGTACGTCGGCATGCTCAACGTCAGCACCCGCCGACCGCGGCGCACGCCCGACCCGGCGCGCGCCGTGGTCACCCTACTCACCGAGGCCCTCGCCGCGGCCGTCGCGCAAGGAGGCCCGCCGCGCGAGGAGGCCACCGCGACCGACCCCGCAGCGGACGCGCGGCGACCGGGTGGGCTCTCGCCACGGGAGGTCCAGGTGCTGGCCGAACTGACCACAGGGCGCACCAACAGAGAGATCGCCGAGCGGCTGTTCATCGCGCCGCGCACCGTGGGGACCCACATCGAGCACATCCTCGCCAAGCTGGACCTCCCCAACCGCGCGGCCGCCGCCGCCCGAGCCGTCGCCTGGGGAATCGGCTCCTCCCGCTGACGCGAGCCCCGCGGCGCGGAAACGATCTGCAGCGCGAACACCCCCTGGAAACTTCGGATTTCGTTGGCGATCGGGGGTTGTAGGCATGTTTTCTTCGTGTCACGCTCCCTCACGTCGCGACACCGAGATCCACCGCCTGACCCATGGCCGAACACGACGGCGTCGTGGTCGCACCCTCCGGCGACGTCCGCTTCAGCGAGCGGGCCCGCCAGGTCCTCCCCGCGCAACTGAGGGGCATACCGCGGGAGTACCAAGCGCAGGACATGGAGCTGCTGGCACGGCAGTTGCTCGGTCCTCGCGAAAGGTTGCATGCCGAGCCCGCGTTGCGGCGTGCCGAAGATGAAGGAGGTCACCCATCAGCCAGCTCCACACCCGCCGCGAACACACTGTCGCCGCGATCAGCAGAGGACTGGGTGCCATGCCTGCCCCAGCGCTGGTCACGGGCGGCGTGGTCGGCCTGCAGTGCGGAGCCGCGCTCACCACCCGGCTCTATCCGACCGTGGGGCCGGCAGGAGTGGTGACCCTGCGCCTGTGCATCGCCGCAGTGGTCCTCACCGCACTGTGGCGGCCGGGACTGCGAGGGGACCGTGGCACCCTCGGCATCGCGGCCGCCGCCGGCACCCTGCTCGCCGTCCATCACCTCGGCTACTACGAAGCGGTCGACCGCCTCCCGCTGGGTGCTGCCACCACCATGGAGTTCCTCGGCCCCTTCGCCATCGCGCTGTTCGGCTCACGCCGCGCCGCCGACCTGCTGTGGGCCGGCCTGGCCGCCGCCGGCGTCGTGCTGCTCAGCAACTCCGGCATCCCTCTCAACGCCGCGGGACTCGCCTTCGCCTCCCTCGCCGGATGCTGCTGGGGCGGCTACCTCCTCGTCGGCAAACGCCTGGCCGGACGCGTCCCCGACGGGCGCGGACTGGCCCTCGCCGTCACCTGGGGATCCCTGCTGAGCCTGCCCTACGGCATCGCACAAGCGGGCACCCGGCTCCTGGACCCCGGTACCCTCGCCCTGGCCACCGCCGTCGCCATACTCTCCAGCGTCCTCCCCTACACCTTCCACCTCGAAGCCCTCCGCCGCCTGCCACCCCGCGTCTTCGGCATCCTCACCAGCCTCGAACCCGCCGTCGGAGCGCTCATCGGCCTGCTCCTCCTCGGCCAGCACCTCGCCACCCCGCAATGGGCCGGGGTGCTCGCCGTCGCCCTCGCCTCCATCGGCGCCACCCGCCCCCCAGGCCGCACCCCCAGGCCGAGCACGGGCCGGTGATCCGCGCCCCGCACAGCCGCAGCGGGGTCGCCCGCCTCGGGCGTGCCCGTTCGCAGGTCAACTCGACGCCCCTCGGGGAAGGCGTCCCACAGCTCACGTTCCGGGGGGGACTATCAGGCTCGCTGCGCGAAGGTGGCTTTGCGTCCGGTGCGTGCCGCTTCTCGGATCCGCTCCAGCATGCCGTGTCGCCGGACGGCGTGCCGGAAGTCGGGAACGCCGTCCTCGTCCGGCCCAAGGTTCCCCGTGATCTGGTCGCGCAGCAGCGCGTACTCGTGCGCGACGTTGCAGGCGGGTTCGGCGGACCGCTCGGCCCATTGCGTCAACGACCGCTGGTAGCGGGCGGGAACCGGAAGTTCGGTCAAGGAGCCCTCCGTTCCCCGGGCGCCGTACAGCCGCAGCCGCCCCTGGAACCACAGGGCCTGGTCGGCCTTGACGACGAGATCGCCCTCCGTGCCGTTGATCTCCCAGTGAAACGCGGTGGCGCGGGACGTCCCACCGCGGAGGTGCATCGCGGCCACGGCCCCCGACTCCAGCACACCGGTGACGGCGATCTGGTCCTCCGCGGTCTTGGCCGCGACCGCCCCGCTCGTGGCGTGGGTGACCTCCGGGCGCAGGTTCTCGATGTGCGCCGACACTTCGCGGAACTCCCCGAGCGCCATGGTCAGTGCGTCGACCGAGTGCCCGAAGGGGATCGACAGCAGCGTGCCGCCGCTGGTGGCGTCCAGCACGTACGCATAGTTGTCGTCGTAGGTGGCGCCGCCGATCCAGCCCGACCCGAGCATGCTGGTCGACAGCACCCGCCCCACGTAACCCTCGGCGACCAGGTCCCGCAGATACCGAAGCGGCGGAGCCGACCGGGCCTGTAGGCCGACGGCTGTCAGCACACCCCTGCGATGCGCGAGGTCGGCCAACTCCTCGGCCTGCGCGAGGTCGGCCCCCAGTGGCCACTCGCTGAACACCGTCTTGCCCGCTTCCAGCGCGGGTCGGATGAGCTCCAGGTGGTGCGGAACCTTCACCGTCACCACCACGAGATCGACTTCCTCGCTGCGGGCCAGCTCCTGTGCGCTCCCGAAGGTCAGCGGCACCGCGTACTTCTCGCCGGCCGCACGCGCCGACTCGGCGCTGCTGGCGCTCAGCGCCCGCAACTCGTATCCGTCGAGCCCGGCCAGCGCCGGCACATGGGCGGTGGCCGCCCACCCGCCGCGCGCGCTCAGACCTACGACGCCGACGCGAATCGGCTCCCGATGAGAGGAAGTGGACGTCATGTGCACCCCATGCGTTCGCAATCGTCTGTTCTCACCTCAAAACGGCCCATGGCCATGGAGGACACGGTCCCAGCGTCCTGTTCGGCTACCTGTCGATCGGCTCTCCGTTCGTCGAGCCGCAAGGTCCTCGGAGCGGTCGAGGACGCCCCGGACGCGTGATCCTCGACCAGGCCGACGCCTTCATCGCCGCGCGGATCCCCGGAGCTGATGCTTGAGCCGGGTGTACAGCTCGGTGACGGCTGCGTCGGCTGCCGGGGAGACCGGGAAGAGGTTGAGGAAGCCGTGGATCAGCCCGGCGTAGGTGCGGGCGAAGACGTCGACGCCTGCGTCTTCCAGGGCCTGGGCGTAGGCGTTGCCCTCGTCGCGCAGGGGGTCGTACTGGGCGGTTGCGACGATGGCGGGGGCGAGGCCGGCGAAGCTGTCGGCACGCAGCGGGGAGACTTTGAACGAGCTGCGCAGGGCAGGGTCGTGGCCGGCGTAGAGGTGTTGCAGGTCCAGGACGTCCTGGGTGCTGAGGAAGTAGCCGTTCGCGTTCTCGGTGCGGGACAGGTGGTCGCCGACGAAGTCGGTGACGGGGTAGACCAACAGCTGGGCGGCGAGGGGCCGGCCCTCGTCGCGGAAGGTGAGGGCGACGGTGGCGGCCAGGTTGCCTCCGGCGCTGTCGCCCGCCACGGCGAGGCGGTCGCGGCGGCAGCCGTAGTCGTCGATGTGCTCGGCGATCCAGCGGGTGGCGGCCAGGCAGTCGTCGTAGGCGGCGGGGAAGGGGTGCTCCGGTGCCAGCCGGTACTCGACGGCCACGACCACGGCGTTCACGTCGCGGCACATCCGCCGGGTGACGTCGTCATGGGTGTCGAGATCGCCCGCGACGAAGCCGCCGCCGTGGAAGAAGACCACCGTCGGGAAGGGGCCGCCGCCGTCCGGCCGGTAGATGCGAACGGGAATCCGGCCGGCGGGTCCGGGGAGCGTGGTGTTCTCCACCGAACCGACGTCGATCGGCTCCGGCAGCACGGCGGTGGCGCCCATCTGCCGGTTCAGCTCCCGCAGGGTCCGCGGGTCGGTGTCGATGATCCGCGGAAGGGGGTGGGCGTTGACGTGGTCGAGCAGGGTCTCGATCGAGGGGTCCACGGGCATGGGGCAGCCTTTCTGAGGGTGGTCTGGGGCACCGCGCCGGAACGGGTGGGCGAGGAGGTCAGGGGCGCAGGATCAGCCGGATCGGGTCGCCCTCTTTGGTGTGCAGGCGCTGCACGGCCTTGGTGGCGTCGGCGAGTGGCAGCACATCGGTGATGGAGCGCGAGAAGTCCAGCCGCCCGCCTTCCACCAGGGCGACCAACTGCGGGACGGCGTCCACGGCAGAGCCGTAGTGGCCGAGGATCTGGTGCTGCTGATAGCTGAAGAGCGCGCCGTCGGCGACGGTCAGAGCCTTGTCGGCCAGTCCGACCAGGACCAGGCGCCCCCTGGGTGCGAGGAGGGTCAGGGCCTGCTCGCGGACGACGGCGGCGCCGGCGAAGTCGAAGGCGACCTCCAGCGCCCGGCCGCCGGTGGCCGTCAGGACCTGTTCGCGCAGCCGGGGGTCGGCGGGGTCCAGGGCGACGTCGGCACCGAACTCCAGGGCACGTCGGCGGGCGGCCGGGAGGGGGTCGACGGCGATGATCGGGCAGGCCCCGACAGCGCGCAGCAGCTGGACGGCGTGGGCTCCGAGCCCGCCCACTCCCCACACGCCCACGGCTTGCGCCGGGCGCACCTCGGCGGTGGCGGTGATGGCCCCCCAGGGGGTGGAGACGGCGTCCGGGATGATCGCCGCCTGCTCGAACGGGATCGTGTCGGGCAGGTGGAACAGCGTGTCCACACTGGCCAGCGCGTATTCGGCCCAGCCACCGTCGTAATCGACCCCGCGGGTCAGGACCAGGCCGTCGCGGATGTCCCCCGCTTGCAGCACGACCCGCTGCCCGACCGCCCACGCGGTCACGTCCCGTCCGAGCTCGGCGATCGTGCCGGCGACCTCGTGACCAAGAGTGACGGTTTCGCGCCGCAGATGCGTGGGCGTGAGGCTGCCGTCGATCAGGTGGACGTCGGACAGGCACACCCCCGCGGCTTCGACCTTCACCAGGACCTGCCCGGGGCCGGCGACAGGTCTGGGCACCTCTTCGATCGTCAGAGTGCGCGAGGGGATGTGCAGCCGCGCGGCGCGCATGAGTTCCATGGCGGGGTCTTTCGTTCCGGTCGGTTGACCTGCAGAAGGCGTATCGCAAGTCATCTTGCGTTACAACGTACGCCCGCCGTTCCGCTATCGCAAGTGCACTTGCGATAGGGTGCTGTGTCATGGATGAGAAGGAGGCGCCGCCGCTCAGGCGCCGTGGTGAACGCATGCGACAGGCCGTCCTGGCCGCCACCGTCGACCTGCTGGCCTCGCAGGGGATGGCCGCGACCACCGTCGCCGCTGTCGCGCGCGCCGCCGGCGTCCACGAGACCTCCGTCTACCGGCGCTGGAAGACCCGCGAGAACCTCATCTTCGACGCGCTCGCCCATCACTCCGACCACGCCCTCCCGACGCCCGACACCGGTGACGTGCGCGCGGACCTCACCGCGCTGTTCACGGCGCTGGCCCGATACCTCGCGACGCCGGCAGGCACCGCGCTGCTCCACCTGGGCACCGTGCGCGGCGAAGACGACCTGGAAGAAGGGCGGCGCTCCTACTGGAGCACTCGCCTTGAGCGCGCCGAAGCCCTGGTCCGCCGCGGCATCGACAGAGGAGAACTGGCCACCGACACCGACCCTCACCTCACGGTCGAGGCCGTCACGGGTCCCCTGCTGGCGCGGGTGTTGCTCACCGGCGAGCCGCTGGAAGAGACCCTGGTCCCGCGCCTGGTCGACCTGGTCCTGGACGGGGCACGCGCACCTCGCCGTCAAGACAGGCGCCAGGACAGGCCCGACGGGTCGTGAAGCGACCCCGTGGAACGGCGACGACTGCGGCGGCGCAACAGGCGGGAGAGGGAGCGGCCCGAACTCGCCGCGGCGGAAGACGACTTCGGACTCGTCGTCCTCGTGAGCCGTGAACTGCGCATACAGCCTCGAAAGGATCACGCGTCCCAGGCGACCGGGAGGCTGTGCACCCCGAAGACATCCGCGGTTTCGGGGTGCAAGTCGATCGCCTCGGGCGGTACGTCCAGGCGCAGCGTGGGAAAGCGGTTGACCAGCGCGGGGAAGGCGACCCGCATCACGACGCGGGCCAGTTGCTGGCCCGGGCACTGGTGTCTGCCGTGGCCGAAGCCCAGGTGTCCGATGGCCTGCCGCTCGATGTCGAGAGTGTCGGGTTGGGGGAAGCGCCGGGGATCGCGATTGGCGGTGTGGAGCGAGAGGAGCACCGTGGTCCCGGCCGTGATGGTCTGGCCGCCCAGTTCGACGTCCTCCAACGCGGTTCTCATGAAGGTCTTGGCGACGGAGAGATACCGCATGAGTTCCTCGACGGCCTTGTCGGCGAGCGCGGGATCGGCATGCAGCGCGGCCCATTGTCCGGGGTGGCTCAGCAGGGCGAAGGTGCCGAACGCCAGCATGTTCGAGGTGGTGTCGAGCCCGGCTGCCAGCAGAAGGAAGCCGGCACCGGTCAGTTCCTCATCGGTCAGGTCGCTTGTGGTCAGGTCGCCCAGCACATCGCCGGTGGGGTGGGCACGCTTGACGGCCACCAGCCGCGCGATGTACTCGCGGAGCGCGGTGTAGGCGGCCAGCTGCTCCTCTGCACTTGCGTCCCCGTTGAAGAGTGTCGCGGACTGTGCCTGGAAGGAGCCTCGGTCCTGGTACGGCACCCCCAGCAGCTCGCAGATCATGATCGCGGGGATGGGCTCGGCGAACGCGGTCACCAGGTCCGTCGGCGGCCCGCCCTTCTCCATGGCGTCCAGGTGGTCAGCGGTGACCCGCTCGATGCTCTCCGTGAGCATGCGCATCCGCCGGACGGTGAACTCGCCGGCCAGCAGCTTCCGGTAACGGCTGTGCTGCGGCTCGTCCATGAAAGTGAACTCGCCTGGCGCCACCGGAGGAACCACGACGTCGCCGATATCCACGTACGAATCGAGTGTGAGCCCCCTGATGCACATGAACCGCGAGTCGGCCAGGACCGATCGGACGAGGTCGTAGCCGGTGACCAGCCAGCCCTGGCGGCCGCCGGGCAGAAGGCATCGGCTGATGGGGCCGTGCCGGCGCGCACGCGTCAGTTCCTCGGGCGGGTCGAAGGGGCAGCCGGGCTGACGCGCCACCGACAGCACGCTGACGGTGTGTACGGGTTCTGCCCCGTTCGGATCCATCATCATCCCTCTGCTGGATGGCATGTACGTCGACTCGACGGCCCGTTACCCAGGCACGAGTCCACCTCGGCCCGCACCGCAGGCATCCTGCGCCGGCCATCGATTGCGGACGGGGCGTCGGAGAACGGATCGCCGCACATCGAAGTGATCAGCGGCACGCTCATCGTCCGCCTCCTCAGTGTCGCCGCGCGAAACCGGCAGTATCGATGTCAGGACAGCACCGGGAAGGGCCTCACCGAACTGCTGAACCCTTACCTCTACCGTGGCCGTTCACCGCGTCCGCAGCATCTGACAAACGCCTGAACGAGTGAGCGCGGCCGGTGCCGGGATGGATGCTGCTCCCGCACCAGTCACCCTGAGCCGCACCTCCCCTGCGGCAGGCGCAGCTCGTGCTCGCCCAGGCCCAGGCCCAGGCGGCGCAGGATGGCGGAAGTGTGCTGCTCCAGGAGGCGCCGGGCCCGGCCGGTGTCCCCGGCGTTCAGGGCGTGGGCGATGGGATCGCCCTCCTCTTCGGAGACCTCGTGTGGCCACCGCGCTTGCCGCACCCCTTCCTCGCAAGGCTCCGCGCCTGACCCCACCGGCCACCGGCCGCCCGTTGGCTGCCGGGGCCTTCACCGGCAACGGCCCGGCCCGGGTCCCGGCACCGGCACCGGCACCGTGGTCGCCGCGCACAACGCCCACAGTCGCCTGGTGGCGGTGGAGACGGCGGCAGCCGGCGCGGCAGGAGCCGCCGCACAGGGGGATGCCGGCGGTCAGCGCACCACGCTGTCCGTCGCCGAAGGCACCGGCTCTTGCGGCCGCCGAGCGCGCCGGCAGCGCCGGACCCACATCCACAGGACCAGCAGCAGGCAGGCCGCCAGGCAGCTGGCTCCGGCCACGGCCAAGGGCCCATTGTCGCCAGTCGCCGCGGGGCCGTCGGGGTCGGCCGCGGGGCCCGCGGCGACCACACCCAGTCCGGCCGCAACGGTGATGACCGTCTTGGTCAAGCCGGATGCCTCACCGGCGCGTTCGGGCCGGATGACGCCCTGGGTGGCGGTCAGCGTCAGGGCGTTGCCGACGCCCAGCGCCGCCCCGCTCGCGGTCACCGCTGCGAGATACGGCGGCAGTCCGGAGACGAACGCCGCGCCCAGCAGGACCACCGCGCCCACTCCCAGGCTCGTCGCCATCACCGGTACGGCGCGTGCGCTGGTCACCCGGCCCGCGAACGGGCCGGCGGCCGCCATCGCCGCCGCGGGGGCGATGAAGGCCACCCCGGCCATCAACGGGGTCAGTCGCTGGCCGGCTTGGAGGGAGAGCAGTACGACGAAGAGGAACACCACGGTCGCGGCGTTGGCCACCGCGCCCGCCGCGGTCAGCGCCACGAAAGCGCCGTTGCGGAACAGCGCGGGGGCGATCAGCGGATCGGCCGTGCGGAGTTCGATCCGTACGAAGGCCACCATCGCCAGCGCCACCAGGCACAGCGCGCCGAGGCCGGCGGGGGATGTCCAACCCCATACCGGGCCACGGTCGATGAAGAGGGCCAGGGCCGCGATGGCGGCGGTCCCGGTGGCCAGCCCCGGCCAGTCGACGCGCCCGGAGACCGTGGTGTCCCGCGACTCCTGGGCCCGGCGGGCGCAGATCGCAGCCACCACGCCCAGCGGCACGTTGAGCCAGAACACTGCCCGCCATGACACCGTTTGGGTCAGGGCACCGCCGACGAAGGGGCCGCAGGCGGTGGCCAGTCCGCCGATGCCCAGCGCCCACCCCGTGGCCCGGCCGCGCACGGCGGGCGGGAAAACGTTCGTCAGGAGCGCCAGTCCGGCCGGCATGATCAACGCGCCGCCCGCGCCCTGCACCACGCGGGCCGCCACCAACACCGGCAGCGAGGGCGCCAGTGCGCACCACAGCGACGCCAGTCCGAACAGCGCCAGTCCCCCGATCAGCAGGCGGCGCCGGCCGAACAGGTCGCTCATCCGGCCCGCGCCCAACATCAGTGTGCCGCACGACAGCAGGTACGCGCTGACCGCCCACTGCAACTGACCTGTGGATACGCCGAGTTCATCCTTGATGTGCGGCAGGGCCAGGTTCAAGGCGAACGAGTCGAGCTGGATGCAGAAGACACCCAACGCGACCGAGACCAGTGCCCAGCGGGCTCCGCTTCGCCCCTCTTCCCAAACAGTCACAGCACTCCCTTCCCCGCCGCCTCGCCAGGCGGCGGCGTCATCTCATGAACGTCTCTGGTTGTAGAGGATGGGGGATTGCTTGCGCCGGAAGGGGCTGCGCTCAGAAGGGCCGGCCCGAAAAGGAACCAGGGGCTTCGAGCCGTGCGCGGAGCCTGCGCGGAAACCCACCGAGGCTCGGAGCGCCGCAGACGCTCAAGGCGCGCGAACGCGAAAGCGGGAGTGGACACAGGCAGTGAATGCCTCGGTCGTCGACCTCCCGGCCCGGTGAGGTGATTTCACCGTACACCAGACCTTGCGTGGTGTCACGACCCGTCACCGTCCGGAAGGATTCAGCCACCGATGCCTGGCGGCCGAGGAGCGAATACGGCCGGTTTCAGACACGTGGTGTTCCGTTCGAAGCCGCCGATTCGGCGGTCCGCGCGGGGGCGGACGGGTGCCCGCGGCGAACCGTTAGTCGCCACATGATCGACTGACTCAAAATCTGCTTTATCGAGCTGCTCGGCCATCCGTACGGTGGCTTCACCAGTCGCCAACGGAACGTCCGCACGGCCATTGCGGGACTCGCTACAGCGTGCCCCCGATGCAGCTTCCGCCGCATGCCCACCCCCATACCTGGTTGGTGCCATGCCATCCGAAGTGACATCCCCTCTCACCATTCCGAAGTCGACTTCATCGCCTTCACACAGAAGGCGCTACAAGACCGAGATATCTTTTGTCTCGCCGGTCTCCGACCGTCACACCTTCGAAGAGCACAGCAACTGCTTCCTGGGTATCAGCCTGGAGAACAGCAACTTCCGCCCGATCAAGGTACGCAGCATGGTCGAGTGGATATCCCAGAGATTCTCGCGGTGTACGGTACTCGTCGGTGACAGCATTCACCGCATCACCCTGGAGTCCACCCGCGGTCTGTGTCCACCGGAAGCCCTGATCGAGGCGATGCGCCTGTGGCGTGAATTCATCGACGAACACGCCCACATTTTCGACGATTTCCGGGACCGCACGGACTTCACCTTCATCAACTGTAGCGAGGTCCAGACCTCGGACGCCTACCAGAGTTATCACCGGGCCCTGCGGGATTACTTCAGCCAGGATTCCGCTTTCCGAACCTCCGTAGAGGCGTTCGGTCGCCGATACCACAGCAAGCACTCCAACGGCGCCTCGGCAGCGGAACTGGAACGGCGCATCCAGATGTCCTCGGACTACTTCCTCGAAGAGTTCGCCATTTTCTGCTGCCTCAAGGAACGCGGCCTGGAGGTGGAGAGCGACGGCGAGTGGCGACCGATCGACCCGGCACCGGGTGAGTTCATCGTCAACTTCGGCTGTGCGATGGAAATCCTCACCCGGAACACGGCCACCCCGGTCGCGGCCGTGGCCCACCGCGTGGTCGAACAGCGCAAGGCCAGCCCGGACCAGCACGACCGCTTCTCGTACGCGCTCTTCATCGACAGCAGCCTCGACGAGAGCGTGGTTCCCGGCCTCTTCCGCTACGAACCGGGAACCGGCCTGGAACTGGAGGCGAAGTTCGGCACCTTCCTCGACGACATCCTGCACAACACCTACCAGCAGCACACCACCGGCCTGTACTGAAACCGAGTCCCGCACCCTCTTCCCGACCGGTGGTCCCGGCACGCTCACCCACACCGGGGCCACCGCGCCCGCCTCGTCACCGCCGCCCTCGCTACACCGTCGAGAACTGCGAGACGGAGCGCAGAGCTCGGGCACGGTAGGCCGCATCTCTCCACTTCGGCCTTGGCTTACGTGCTGCGCGAAACACGTCCCTGGCGGCGCGGGTCGCGCTGTTGCACGGGGCGTACGGGGAGGTCACCGGGCCGACGGAACGTGGTGACTCGCGTGTGCTCGTCCGTCATCAGCGGACCAGAGCGGGAAAGGGAAGCAGCCGCCCTTTCCATGATCAAGATATAGCGCACAGGGGGGCTTGCGGCAAGACCCCGTGGGTGCCGCAGAATCGCCCACCTGACTCGGAAACCCGAGGCCAGGCCGAGCCCGGAATCCCACGAAATGAGACTCACTACATGCGCGTGCTGTTGATGGCCTACGGGTCGCGCGGAGACGTCGAACCGCTGGTGGCGGTTGCGGTGCAGCTGCGGGGCCTCGGAGTGGACGTGCGGATGTGCACGCCTCCGGACTTCGCGGAGCTGTTCGACTCCGTCGGCCTCCCGCTGGTGCCGATCGGCGAGCCGGTGCGCGCGTTCGTGAAGGGGGTGCTCACCGGGAAGACGAAGGCCCCCGCGGAGGGGCTGCCCGCACGCGCGGCGGCGATGACCGCCACGGCGTACGAGGCGGTCGTCACTGCTGCCGAGGGATGCGACGTGATCCTGGCGACCGGTCTGCTCCCGGCCGCGGCCGGCGCGAGCACGGCGGCCGAGCACCTGGGCATCCCCTACGTGTTCGCCGCCTACTTCCCCTCCTACCTGCCCTCGCCGCACCACCCGCCGTTCGAGCGGCCGGGCCGGCCGTTCCCGCCCGGCGTGACCGACAACCGAACGCTGTGGGACCTGGACACCGAGACCATGAACGTGCTGTTCGGGACCGGTCTCAACGCCCACCGGGCGTCCATCGGCCTGCCGCCGGTCGGTCACTTCCGCGACCACGTCCTCACCGACCGCCCCTGGCTGGCCACCGATCCGGTGCTCAGCCCGTGGCAGCAGCCGGCGGACCTCGACGTGGTGCAGACCGGCGCGTGGTTCCGGACGGACGACCGCCCGCTGCCTGCCGACGTGGAGACGTTCCTCCGCGCCGGCGAACCGCCGGTGTACGTGGGGTTCGGCAGCATTCCCCTGCGCGACGCGGACGGCGTGGCCCGGGCGGCCATCGAGGCGGTCCGGGCGCAGGGCCGCCGTGTGCTGCTCTCCCGCGGCTGGGCCGACCTGGCCGTGGCCGACGACCAGGACGACTGCTTCGCCGTCGGCGAGGTCAACCACCACGCCCTGTTCTTGCGCGTCGCCGCCGTCGTCCACCACGGCGGCGCGGGCACCACGACCACGGCCGCCCGGGCCGGTGCGCCCCAGGTGGTCATACCCCAGCTGGCGGACCAGCCGTACTGGGCCGGCCGCGTGGCCGACCTCGGCATCGGCGCGGCACACGACGGCCCGAACCCGACCTTCGAGTCCCTGTCGGCCGCGCTCGGTGTCGCCCTGGCTCCCGAGACCCGAGCCCGGGCAGCAGCTGTGGCCGGTCAGATCCGCGCCGACGGGGCGGCGGTGGCCGCGAAGCTGCTGCTCGACAAGGTCGGCTGAGAGTCGGCTGAGAAAGGTGCCCGACCAGGAGGCCCTGGAGGCCCTGGAGGCCCGCCACCCGACGGTGGCGGGCTTCGTTCTGCCCCGCGCCCGGCGCACGGAGGTGGGCGCCAGCGGCCGCCGGCCTCCCGCTGACTGCTGACTGCACAACCGCGTTGGCGATCGGTTCACTCCTGGCTGCGAAGAGCCTGCTGCCGCTGCTCCCTCGGCGTGGTGCCGTAGGCGGCGCGATAGGCGCGGCTGAAGTCGGTTGCCCGGGGGAAGCCCCAGCGGGTGGCGATGGCGTGGATGGGGACGGCCCGGAGTGCCGGGTCGGTGAGCTCGCGGTGGGCCGCCTCCAGGCGTAGGCGACGGATCCACGCGGCGACCGTGGCGTCCTCGTCCCGGAAAAGACGATGCAGATAGCTGGTGGAGATGTGGTGCCTGGCGGCGATCGCGGCCGGAGTGAGCTGCGGGTCGTGCAGGTGCTCCCGGATGAACGCCTGGATGCGCAAGATGAGGGTCTGGCGGTGGGTCTCCGGGGGGAGGCAGTCGCCTGCTTCGAGCAGGTGGGCGAAGAGCGCGGCCGTCAGATCGGCCAGGACCGCGCCCAGTCGGGGGCCGTCGGCAGGCTGGTAGGGGGTGGTGTCGTCGGTGATGTGGGTGAGGAACCGTGCCAGGAGGGCGCCCATCCCTTCGCGTCCCGACACCGGCACCCCGACTATCCGGCGGGCCACGTCGCGCGGTAGCGACACCATGGTCTTGGGCAGCTCCAGCGCCACCGTCGTGACCGGGGCCCCGCTGCTGTGGACGTCGGCCGGCAGCGAGGAGGAGTTGAGGAACAAGTCGTACGGCTGGTACTCGGTTTCCCGGTGCGCCCACACACCCGCACCGGTCCCGCGTACCACCAGTGCAAGGTGGTACGCCTCGGGATCGGACTGCCGGATCAGCTTCGGCGTGCGCCGGAAGACCAACGGAAGGTAGGTGGCGGACCACACGGTGACGGCACCGAGGTCCACCACACGCTGGCACGCCCGGAAGTCATCGGCATGGTCGCTGCGCAGCTCCATGGGAGCGTGGGTACGCCCCAGGAGCTCGGCCCAGTAGTCGAACCGCTCGGCCGCGGGCACATCGTCGCTGCGGAACACCGTCTCGTCCAACAACCCTCGTTCCCCGTTTCTCAAGTCGTGGGCCACAGGGCTCCCACCAGGTGGTACGCCGAGTGCCGGACATCCCGGTTCCATACCGCGGCGGACGGGAGCGCGAAACACGCGCGGTCGGCTCCATCGACGGGTCCATCGCCGTGGTAAGCAGCACCAACTCGCTCTGACGCAACCGGACATCGGTGACGGAGACGACCGAGGTGACGGAGTTGACGCAGGTGAGAGAGGTGGCGGTGGTGACGCTGCTCGCGCTCGCGGCGTGCTCGGCGATGCATGTCATGATCACCATGGTGCCCGACGAACCCACGAGCAGCGCGTCCGGCACCACGGCAGGGGACAACCGCCGTGCATACCCCGCAGGTCGGCGTCGGCCAGCCACCCCGGCACGGCCATGCGGCCTGCGCCGACGTCGACCGTCAACGACGTCGGCGCAGCCGGGCGGCCGTGGCCAGGATCGGGGTGGTCGCGGCGGTGGCGGCGGCGCCGAATGCGGTGTCGGTGGCCCGGATCCAGCGGACTGTCTTCATGGCCAGGGTGAGGATCTCGCTGCCGCGCTGGCGCATACCCGCCTCGAACCGGCTGACGGCCACGGTGAGGGTGGTGGTGCCGGCGGCGACTTCGCTCAGCTGGTCGAGCAGGTCGGCGGCGTCGCGGATGGCTGCGCCGGCGCCCATTCCGGCGGTCGGTGGCGTCGCGTGGACGGCGTCGCCGAGTGCGGTGATCCGGCCCGCGGGCCAGGGCGCGAGGTCGGATGCGCGGGTCGAGGCGGCGTTGAAACGGAATG
Source organism: Streptomyces yunnanensis (assembly GCF_029011865.1). Taxonomy (NCBI): domain Bacteria; kingdom Bacillati; phylum Actinomycetota; class Actinomycetes; order Kitasatosporales; family Streptomycetaceae; genus Streptomyces; species Streptomyces yunnanensis. Next base: position 8,456,723 of record NZ_CP095749.1, on the reverse strand, counting down.
CGGCCACGCTGTGCGGGTCGGCGCGGGTGATGACCTCGAGCGTGGGCTCGGACCAGCCCCGCGCACGGAACCGGTCCAGCAGCGCGGCCTGCAACTCGCCGTCACGCAAGCCGCGTAGGGCGTCGGTGGTTGCGGATTCGGGGAGCATGCCGCCCCAGATGTAGGTGGGTCCGGTGGTGACGGACGTTCGCAGCTCGGGTGCGTCGAGCACGGCGTTGCCGACCGGGTCGAGATAGCCGACGTAGAGTGCCGCGCCCCGAGGGCCGATTGCCAGTCCCGACCGTGTTCCGAGCCGCTGCTGTTCACGAGGGCTCAGGTCTGCGAGGGAGGTGCGGCCGGAGAACCCGATGATGCCCGCCGGGGTGCTGGTCGGGCCTCCGGCCAGGTGCCTGGCGACGAGGGAGTGAGCACCGTCCGCACCCACCACCAGATCAGCCGTGACGGGTGCGGCATCGGTGAACCGCACCCGGGGTGTGCCGTCTTCGTCATGCCCGACCGCGGACACGGTCCGCCCCAGGTGCAGATCATCGCCGACCGCCTCGGCGAGCAGCGTGCGCAGGGTGATGCGGTCGATATCGACGCCGGAATCACCGCTGAGATCCGGCCCGTGGCCGAGGAGCCGGCCCCGGTGGTCCCAGAACGCGTCGCGGTCGCGCAGCCGCAGCGCCGAGGCCGACGCCAGCAGACGCTCCATGATCTCCGGCGCGACCAGTTCCCGCAGTGCCGACTGCGCCCGCCCGTCCAGGGTGATGTGGTAGCCGCCCGTCGCCGCGACCTGGGTGTCCCGATCGAACGCCGCCACCTCGAAACCCCGGCGTCGCAACCCCGCGGCCAGCGCGACCCCACCGATTCCGCCGCCCACCACAACCACACGCATGTCGTCCCCTTTCACCGCCAGTTGCCTTCGCGGACCGACGATGACACCGGTAGTGGACACCGAGTGGCCAGCACCGGCCATGATGGGGCGATGGCGAGCACCTCACGACGGGCATTGCGGCTGCTGTCCCTTCTCGGATCGCGCCGGCAGTGGCCGCTGCGAGAACTGGCCACCAGGCTCGACGTCAGTGAGCGCACCGTCCGCCGCGACATCGAGACGCTGCGCCAGCTCGACTACCCGATCACCACCGTCCACGGCCCCGACGGCGGCTACCGGCTCGGTGCCGGGCACACCCTCCCGCCGCTCCTGTTCGACGACGAGCAGGCCCTTGCGGTCGCGGTGGCCCTGCAGACCGCGCCCAGCACGGTGTTCGGCCTGGGAGACGACGCGGCGAGGGCGCTTGCCGCCCTGGAACAGGTGATGCCCGCTCCGCTGCGGGCGTCCATGCAATCCCTGCGCCTGACCAGGCTGCAGAACTACTGGGAGTTCCCGGCGCCACCCATCGACCCGACCGCGCTCACCGCCGTGGGGGCCGCGGTGCGCCACCGCCACGTGCTCATCACCGAGACGCTCCGCGCCGACGGCTCACGCCCGGAACCCGGCGACGACGACTTCCTGCCCGCCCGCCGCGTCGAACCCCACCACCTGGTCGTCTGGGCCGGTCGGTGGTATCTGGTCGCCTACGACCTCGCGGACCACGAGTGGCGGGTGCGCCGCGTCGACCGGCTCCACCCCCGCCCGACAACGCACCGCTTCACCGCGCGCGAGCTTCCCGGAGAGGACCTCGCCCAGTTCGTCATGCGCAGCCACGACCGCGGCGACACCCCCGCCGCCTGGCCATGCACCGGCAGCGCCCGACTCGACCTGCCCGCAGGCGTCGTCGCCCGCTGGGCGCCAGGCGGCTCGGTCGTCGAACACCTCGACGCCGACCACTGTCGACTCACCCTCGGCGCCTGGTCCTGGGCCGGGATCGCCGGCATCCTCGCCACCTTCGACGCCGAACTCACCGACCTGCGCCCGCCCGAACTCGTCCAGGCCGGCCGACGCCTCGCGCACCGATGGGCCACCATGACAGAGACCGGCGACAGCGACGACCCGACCCGGCTCTCGTAACCAGCCGGTTCACGAAGGTGCCCCGCCTGACGCAGGCGCTACGCAACCGCGACCGCGACCGCACCCTTGAATCCACTGAATCCACGAGTCCGCCAGGCGCAGGCGCATCGTCGCGGAGGATGACTGGGCTTCCATCGCTTGCACGATCAACGGCGCGCAGGTCTCGTGACGGCGGCTCATACAAGTGTGCCGCTCAGGCTGACGGACAGGCTCAGACGGTGTCTGAGGATGGGTCACATGAACGTTCACGTACCCTCCCCGCCCACCAAATCCGCTGCGGAACCGGCCCGTTGGGCGGTCTGGGCCGCACATCTGACCACGCTGGTGGTGCTGCCCAGTGGACTGTGGCGCATCGCCATGGTGCTCGGATTCCCCGCCGGCTACACCGCGGCGGGCTTCGTCCCCTTCGAGACGCTCGGATCCAAGGCATGGATGCTGACGCTCAGCGTGCTCTGCGAGCTGGTCGCCTTCCTGACGATCGGCCTGGTACGACCGTGGGGCGAGGTCATCCCGCGCTGGATACCGCTGATCGGAGGGCGCAGGGTCCGTCCCATGGCCGTTGTCGCCCCCGCTGCCCTGGGAGCAGTCGTTCTGACCGCGCTCTGGGCCAACGCCCCTTGGTGGTGGACGTATCCGCACGAGGACATGACTCCCACCGGACACCTGCTCGTCGGCATTCTCTACCAGCCGATGGTCCTATGGGGCCCGCTGACCGCAGCCGTCACGATCTCTTACTACCGCCGTCATCGCGCCGCACAGCGCCTGGCATCGACCGCCTGAGGTCCTCGACGCCAGGCAGGCGGCTGGAATCGGTGACGAACGGGCTGGGTTCGTCGACGACGGACGGTTTCGGAGGCAGTTGGCGATCCGTCGGCTCGGAGAGGTTGATGAGACATGACGGCGGCGGCGTGGCCGCGAACGCCTGGCGGCCAGCCGTCCGCCAGGGCGACCGACCATCAAGTCCGTTGGCACAGCGGTGAGCTGCGGCTGGTCGCCTCAGCGGGCCGGGAGACGACAAGAGTTCTCTGAGACTCTCAGCACACTCGCTCGTATTCGACCTGGTCAAGCGGGTTCCCATCGCCAAAGTCGTGGGTGCGTACGGTGCCGCGCTCGGTGAAGCCGCACTTGGTGTAGAAGTGACGGGATCGTGGGGTGTCGCGCAGTGTCCACAGGTGCACCTTGGTGAACCCGTCATTGCGCAGGTGACGCAGCGTCTCGGTCATCAATGCGGCGGCGACGCCACTGCCCCAGCTGTCGGGGTGACTGTAGAAGGTGAGGATCTCGGCAAGACCCGGCCGCGTCGAGGACGGGCCGAAGGCGGACATCGCCAGAGGACGGCGGTCGTGTTCGGCTAGCAGGATCACCCCTGCTCCCTGTGCGAGCCTTTCGTGCCATCGTGTTCGTCTGCTCTGGACCGCCCGTGTGGCGAACTCCGGAGCGAAGAAGGGGGCGTAAGCCGCCTCCCAGGCTGCGGCGTGGATCTCGCCGAGGGTGTCCCCGTCGTACTGGCCGGCGCGACGAACCGTGAACATCCGAGCAGCCTATCGGCACGATCGCTGCTCTCACATACGCGCAAGTACGCGACAGTCAGGTGTCCGGGGTGGTGTCCTGGTCAGGTTCACGCTGGAGTAGCCGCTGCAGTGCCGCGACGTGTCGGCTGTAGCGGGCCTGGCCCAGCGGGGTCATGCGGAACCAGGTGCGCGGGCGTCGCCCGATCCCGCCCTTACGGATCTCGATGTAGCCCGCGTCCTCCAAGGCACGGCTGTGCTTGGACACCATCGAATCGCTCAGCCCCGTCGCCTCCCGGACCGTGCGGAACTCCACCCACTGCGGGCCTACGGCCAGCAGCGCACAGATCGACAGCTTCGGCAGCGCATGGATCACGGGGTCCAGCCCCTCGGGCGTGCCGGTCACCGCCGCTGGCCCCCAGTCAGGATGTCGCCGCGGATCCTCGCAGCCATCCAGGTCAGCAGGAACGCCATCACACCTCCCGCGACCACCGCGACCCCGACGGCCGCCCATGCGGCGCTGCTCGACGAACCGCCCAGCCAGCTCAGCCCGAACACCACCGCCGTACTTCCCAGGCATATCAGGACGAACGCGGGGAAGCGCTGACGCAGGGACGGATACAACGAGAACGGCGGCACATCCCATCGATTCATCCCAGACCGCACGGAGAACACCGCGATCAACGCCAAGAACAGCAGACCGCCGACCTGACCGTACGGCAGGTCCGGAATGCCTAGACGTCGGTAGCCGGCCGCAGGGAAATCACCGCCGACCGCGAGCACCCAGGACACCGTGCTCAACACCGGAAACCACCAGCCCAGCCGAACCCGCGCAGCCGCGGCCTGGCGCTGACGAGCCACAACCTCCATGCCCATCCGGTACTCGTCCATCCACTCACTCCCGCACGACGGCGCCGCGACCGGGGCCTCTCCAGGCTCGGGTCGTCGCTGCGGCGCGAACACAGCCGACAGGTCGACGTCGAGGGGCCACTTCGTGCTGTCGGGCGCATGCTCGGCGATGGCCTCCACACGTGCGCCTGTGTGAGCACAGACCAACAGAGTTTCATCGTTATTGCATCGGCATGCATCACGGTTGGTCAGGCGGCGCAGGAACCGCGGTCGTCGCCGTGCCGTACGGGGGGCGGCACGGCGACCACCTGCACCCCGGCACCCGGTGTGCACGACCCACGAGATGCCACGCCCCGGACGTTGCACCGCTCCTGCGCCGTCGCGGCCTCGTTGCCGGTACGTGCTCGATCTTGGTTGGTTCGGGAGAGAGGTGGGGCAGTTGACGGAATCAGGCGAGTCGGTCAGCGTCCAGGAGCGGACGAGCGGCTCTCTCAGCGGTAGTTGGTCGAGGCGCCCGTGAGTGCCGTGTCGGCAGCGTCGAGGATCTTGCCGAAGACATGGGCGACAACGGGCTTGGCGACTACCCGGGTGAGGGCGGCGCCGACGAGGGGAAGTGGAACCTGGAAGGTGGTGGTCCAGGCGACGAGGGTGCCGCCAGGCACCTCGGTGAAGGTCATCCGGCCCAGTTCATGCCGAGCCGGCGGGAAGCTGCGTTCGACGACGTAGTCGAAGTCATACGGCGGGTTGTAGGTGGCGATCCGTTCGCGGAACCAGCCGATCGCCCACGTGTGCAACCGGACGGCGCCCACTCCGTAGGGTGCGTTCCGCCCCGGTCGGGCCAACCGCGCCTTGAGGACGAACGGTGTGCGGGTGTAGTTGGTGGTGGTGGCGCACCAGCCGAATACGTCGGCGATCGGCGCCGCGATGACGCGTTGCACGGTCAAGGTTTCCATGACCCGTCCCTTCTCGTGGCTGGGGGGCGCGGAACGACGGCCGCGCCGAGGTCGCCGGGATTGCGCCTCTGTTCTCCAGGGAGACCCCGCAGGGCCCACAACTGTGACGCAGTCTCCAGTGACGTGCACCACTTCGCATTCGAAGTGCCGACCACGAAGGGGGGTGGCGCGTCGGCGAGGCGGGCGCGTCGGCCGCCGTCCGGCCCCGTGGGCACCACCCACCCCGTCCACAGTCTCAGGCCGGATGACTGTGAGCACAGCCGGCGACCAGGGCAGGGCAGGGCAGGGCCACTACAACGTAGCGGTGCGTACAGAGCCGAGGGAATGCCAGGTGAGGCATACCTAACTTCCCTCTATGCTGTGCTTCATGGACTCCTGGGAGTTGGCAAGGGTCAGCATGGGCTACGCGCTCCTGCTGGTGGCTCTGTTCACCGCAGTCGTCGTGGGGGCCCTCCACGTCTCCCGGGACGCCTTGCTCTCGGACTACCCGAAGGCCATCCAACAGCGTTATGGGCAGCAGAGCGCACGGGGTCGACGGACGGCGGCGGCAGCCGGGCTGCTGAATCTGTTGGCCTTCGTCGTGGTGCCGGTGATCGGCGTGCTCGACCTGCACAACCGGAACGAAGGCACGCTCGGTTTCTGGCCACCTTTCACCCTCGGCACGGTGTGTTTTCTCTCTGTCACACTCTTTGATCTGGTGATCCTTGACTGGTGGCTTTTCTGTTGCGTGCAGCCGCGCTTCATGGTGCTTCCCGGCACCGAAGGCATGGCCGAATACCGTGACTTCACCTTTCACGTACGCGTGCTTGTTCCCCGCCCCGTGCCGTGGCCGCTGGTGGCCATCCCCGGATACGGAGCGGCTGCGGGAGTGGTCACTTGCCTCACCGAGTCCCTCGCCGGCTGAGGAAGTCGACGCAACCGCCTCGGCCAACTCTCCCCACCCTGTGGCGACACCGCGTCGTCCCGCAGGGGCAGGGGTAGCCCCCCGTACGGCACGCAAAACGACGACGGCGGCGATACGGAGGTGGGCGCCTCGTGCGGCCACATCCGCACGAGGCCGCCCGAGTGCTTCAGTTGAGTCGTGCCTCAGCGGAAAGCGGCGATGTTGCGGGCGACCCAGCTGTGGAAGGGGCGCGGGGCGCGGCCGAGGACTCGTTCCACGTCCGGGCTGATCCGCAGTTCGGCCGGGTTCGGTGCGGAGATGATGTCCAGGGTGTCGTCGGCGAGTTCCACCGGTACGAACCGGGTCATCGTGGCCTTCGCCTCGTCGCGGGTGAGTTCGTGGAACCGTACGGGCGAGCCGAGCACGGCGGCGATCGCCTCCGTCTGCTGACGCGGCGTGATCACCTCCGGCCCGGTCAGCTCGTACACCCTGCCGGTGTGCCGGTCGTCCAGCAGGCAGGCCGCCGCGACCTCGGCGATGTCCGCCGGGTCGATGACCGGCACCCCTACGTCCCCGAAGGGCGCGGCGACCGTCCCCTGCGCGCGGACGGACTCCGCCCAGGCAAAGGCGTTGGAGGCGAAACCGCCTGGTCGCAGGACGGCCCAGTCCAAGCCGGACTCCCCCAACGCGTCCTCCATCGCACGCATCGCGACCCGCGACGGGCCGAGCGGCCTGGTCGCCACGCCCTGCGAAGACAACAGGACGATCCGGCGGACCCCGCTGGCCGCGGCCAGGCGGATGATGTCGGTCGGCCTGGCTTCGGGGGCGTGCAGGTCGCCGGACAGCAGGAGGAACAATGCCTTCGCTCCGTCCAACGCGGCTGTGAGGCTTGTCAGTTCGGCCAGATCGGCCGCCACATGCCGGACTCCCTCCGGCATCGCCGCCGGGCGCCGCGACACCGCCGTCACCTGCTCGCCCGCCTCGGCCAGGGCCTGCGTCAGAGGTCGGCCCACATTCCCGGTAGCCCCGGTCACCACGATCATGTTCAGCTCCTAGTCCGTTGCGCACTACGGCAATTGACGCTAGGAGTCGGGCTCACTTTTCGTAAGGACGTACCCAGAGGTAAGCTCCAGACATGAAGGAAGGTGCGCAGCTGACGCAGGCTGAGGCGGGCAATCGGTATGAGGTGTTTCACACCGACTGCCCCGCGCGTGACGTGGTCGACCACGTGACCAGCAGATGGGGTATCTGGGTGCTGATCTCGTTGCGGAGCAACGACCTTCGCTTCTACGAGCTGCGCGAGAGCATCCACGGCATCAGCGAGAAGATGCTCGCTCAGACCCTGCGCGCACTCGTCCAGGACGGCCTGGTCTGGCGGGAGGTCGAGCCGACGACGCCGCCCCAAGTCACCTACGGACTGTCCGAGTTCGGTCAGGAAGTCAGCGAGCCACTGACGGACTTGTTCAACCGGATCACGCAGCGCCTACCGCCGCGGACCCTGGGATAGTGCGGTAGCGGTCGACCTCGAAGGCGAATCCAGCGTGGCCAAGTGGCCTGGTGACCTGGTGGCTTACGTTGACGCGTCGGCGGTAGCCGGTACGACTGTCGGGGGTCGGCTCGGCGGACGCATTGGCTGCGTACAGGGAAACCGAGGATGCCAAGCGGTCCCGGTTGATCGGCAATTGACTTAGATCACCGTACGGATTCCTCGCGGAGGTAGCCCTGGTCGATGAGCCACTGCACCGAGATGCCCTCCGGGAGCAGGAACTGTGTTCCGCCCCCGGGCTGGCCGAACCAGGGAGCGACCTTGCCGCTCTGGATGAAGCCGTACTTTTCGGCGTCCTCCCCACTCCACGGTCGGATCCAGCTGTACACGTGGTACCCGCACGCCACGTAGGTGGGAGGCAGGGAACGCTGGGCGAACGGCGTCCCCTTCGGGTGCGCGAACCTCCCCAGCGGACCGCCGAACCGGTCCCACACCTCCGCTCCCCCCGCCGACCGTCCCTTGCCCTTTCCGCGCCGCCACAGCCTCACCCGCCCCCGGTCCGGATAGGCGTCCACGTCCTCAAGGCGCACTCCCGGACACTGTTGCGGGATCTGCGCCCGGAACCTGTCCGCCCACTCGGACCGGACCATCCCCAGCAGTTGGACCTGCCTGGCCAGCCACCCCACCCGGGTGTCGCTGCAACCAGGCAGCAGACCGCGGTGGTCGAGCTCCCAGCGGGACGCGGCGTCACGAGTGGTGTGCAGCGCCGCCCAGTACAGAAACTCGTCCAGATCCCCGGTGGTGCGGCGCTCCACTTCCTTGTTGCGCTCCAGCACCACCCAGTGGACGACGCCGTCGTGGACCTCGGCATGGGGGTAGCCGGCATCGCGAGGGCCGTCACCGACGACGTCCGCGCCATCGAGCCCTTCGACACCCGACAACATGCTCCGGACAGCTGCGTAGACACCTTCAAGGGTTATCGTCATGCGGACGATTATCTCATCGCACATACCCCTTCCCCGTGCGGGCTCGACCACACGACAGCTGGCACGCACGCACTCCCCCCGACCTGCGACCCGTCGGCCACCCCTGACGTGAACCGCGCGAATCGATCGTCTTGATCCGAAGGGTTCCACCCCTCCACGTGACCACAACTCCGGACAGGCCCCGTACGCGACGAGGACAGCGTGACCTCGTTGACGTACGCCAGGGCGGTGGCCACATCCCGCAGCCGACCCTCGGCGTGCGCATCTGCCACACCCACGGGGCGACTTCAAACGTCGCAGGAAGAGCTTCGGCCGTGACCTTCGGTGGAGTCACTTCGGCGCGCCGGGAGGCGGCTCGACACGTGCCAGCCAGGCGGTGAGCAGCGGTTCGAGACGCGCGGCCTCGTCGGGGCCGAGCTCGTCGAGTATGCGGCGTTCGTTGCTCATGTGGTCGGTGAAGGCCCGGTCGATCAGCTCCCGCCCTGCCTGGGTGAGTGCGACGACGCGTCCCCGGCCATCCTCGGCGGACCGGCGTCGCGTGACCAGCCCGTTGCGTTCGAGCCGGTCAATGCGTTTGGTCATCGCGCCCGTGGTGACCATGGTGAAGGTGGCCAGCTCGCCCGGGGCGCGCTCGAAGGGGTGCCCGGCCCTCCGGAGCGCCGCCAGGACGTCGAACTCCCCCTCGTTCAATCCGTGACGCTGGTAGACCAGGCACAGCTGCTCGGTCAGAAGACCGGCGAGGCGATGAAGCCGGCCGATCACGCCTTGAGGGCTCACATCCACGTCCGGACGCTCGCGCGCCCACTCGGCCTGGATGCGGGCGACGTGATCCTCGTAGTCGTTCATGACTTCATTCACGACTTCATCATACCTTCCAGGGAAGCTATATTCCTTCCGTGGAAGCTACTATGCGATGGACACTGGTGACGGCGATCGCTCCGGTCGCTTGGGGGACGAACTACTTCGTCACCCACGAATACCTGCCCACCGACCACCCCCTCTACGGTGCGGCGATCAGGGCTCTACCCGCAGGCGTCCTGCTGCTGGCGCTGCGCCGGCAGGCACCCCACGGGACGTGGTGGTGGAAGTCACTGGTGCTCGGCACCCTCAACGTGGGGTCCTTCTTCACCCTGATCTACCTCGCGGCCCAGCTGCTGCCGACGAGCATCGCCTCCACCATCATGGCTTCCTCACCCGCGGTCTTGATGCTGCTCGCCTGGGCCGTGAACGCAGAACGCCCTTACCGCCTCCCGCTGGTGGGCGTCGGCATCGGTTTCGCAGGCGTATGCCTGATGCTGCTCACCGGCAACGTCACTCTGAACGCACTCGGCGTCCTCGCGTCGGTCACCGCGATGGTGACGTCCTCCTTCGGCTACGTGCTCGCGAAGCGGTGGAGCAGCGAGGTCGACGTCCTCGCCTCGACGTCCTGGCAACTCATTGCCGGCGGCCTGGTCGTGCTTCCGCTGGCCGTCGTCCGCGAAGGAGCACCGCCCGAACTCGACGCGGGCGCGATCCTCGGATTCGCCTACGTCACCGTCGTCGCGACAGCCGTCGCCTTCGCCGCCTGGTTTGCCGGCCTGCGTCACCTGCCGGCCGCCACCGTCGGCCTGGTCGGACTGCTGAACCCGGTCACCGGCGTGCTGCTCGGCACCGTCATCGCCGAAGAGCCCCTCACGTTGCAGCAGATATGCGGACTGGTTTTGGTCCTGCTCGGGATCGTGCTCGGACAGCCCATCGCCGCCACGGCCGCCACCCACATCCGATCCCGGGCAACCCGGGCACCGTGGCGCAGCTCATAGGCCCTTGGCAAACGTCCCTCTGGCCATGGCGTAGGCCCGGCGCGGTGTCGGACAGGGTGGCCCCTCCGGTGGTGCACGCCGGCGCTCGGCAGGCACTGCCGGAGGGGTCCTGTCGCGTCTGTGCGCGTCGGGTTGGCGACCCGTGCCGTGTCGATCGCCGTTCTGACGTGCACGGGCCCCTGGAGCAGTAGGGGCGTTGGGGTTGTCAGGCCGCTTCGGCCGGTGGCCGGTCGTCGATGACGATGCGCGTTACGGGCGGGCAGTCGTTGCCGGGTTGGTAGTGGGCGTCGGCTTCGCCGGTGTCGACTTTGCGTAGGGCTACGCCGATGCGTTCGTAGATCCTGCTGGCGAGTTGCCGGGTCCCGGGGATGGCTGCGGCGTCTTGATGAGTGGCGCGTAGTGCGTCGAGTGCGGCGATGAGAGTGCGGCCGGAGATCTCGGCTTGGATGAGCCCACTTTCTTCCCTGACGCCGGCGGGGAGCCGAAAGTGCTGACCGCGGCTGGATTGGCCGACGAGGAAGTCCCAGTGGTCCCGATGGCAGATGATCTGGGCATAGGCAATGCCGGCGGCGAGGGTGAGGAGGTGCTCGAAGTCATCGTCCTCGGACGGGGGTTGGGGTGCCTCTTGCGCGGCCGACCTCGTTGGGGGTGCGGGTGGCTCTGGAGTCCTGGCGGCTGTGAGGTCGGCGCGGAGTCCTTCGACGCTGCCGTGGAGTTCGGCGAGCCGGATGAGGATCTGCTGGTCGTCACATGAGGGTGTGGCGGCTTGTAGGCGTTGGGTGTCGTTGCGGAGCCCCTGGAGTTCGCTGTGGATGGCGTCGGTTCTGGCGTGGGCGAGGGCCGCCGCGTCGCGTGCCTGCTGGGCTGCGGTCAGTGTGGTTTCGATGGTGGCGCGGAGGCCGGCGAGGCTGCGGTCGAGTGCATCGGTGATTGCCGATTGCGCGTTGCAGATTGCCGTGCGGAGCTCTCCGATGATGCGTTCAGCGCCGAATGCCACGTTCCCCCCTGGTGTTGGTGGCTGTTGTTGCAGCGGGAGGCTCCCCGTCGATCGCTGGGGTGACGCGGCGAGTTTCGGTCGCGGAAATCATGGGAGCGCATTGGTGCGGATGCGGTTGTGTGGAGTGCCGCATCAGGCTCTTCGACTCTGTGCGCCCCAGGTTGGCGTCTTCGCGCCCTGTCGTCCGCCGGTCTGTCGCTGCAAGCCGTTGTCGACGCTCACGCAACGGGTGCGGGACCGTGGGTTCCGGTGGCGCCTTGACTGAGCGCCAGCTGCGCCTGTGTGAGCCTGCGGACTGCCTCGGTGAGCTGGCTCGAAGGGAGCGTGTACGGCAGCCGGATGTGACGTTCGAAGGCGCCGCCGATGCCGAACCGTGGTCCCGCCGCGATGGTCACTCCGTAGTCCGGCGCGATCGCTGCCAGCCGTGAGCTGATGGGCTCGCGGAATGTTGCCCACAGCGTGACGCCTCCAGCCGGTTGCGGTGCGTGGACGTCGGGCAGGTGCTCGGCGAGTGTTTTCCGTAGTGCGTCGCGTTGCGATCGCAGTTGCCGGAGCGTGTCGGGCCGTTCGGTCTGACGCCTGTTCAGGAGGACGGCAGTGGCCAACTGTTCGACGACAGGGGTGCCGAGGTCCGTAGCGGGGCGGGCCTTTTCGAGGCGCTGCAGGAGTGAGGGGAGGGCGCGGATCCAGCCGATGCGGAGGCCGCCCCAGACACTCTTGGAAACCGAGCCGACGCTGACGGCGGTCGGCATGTGTGCTGCGAAGGGTTCCGGTTTTGCGCCGTCCAGAGCCAGTTCGGTCATGGTCTCGTCGATGATCGTCGGACAGGCCAGCCTGAGCCGATGGCGCACGCGCGCGGACATGCACATCCCGGTCGGGTTGTGGAAGTCCGGTATCAGGTAGGCGAGTTGCGCGTCACGCCCGGCTGCCTGGAGTTGTGCCGTATCCCAACCAGACGCGCCAACGGCCACGGGCAGGAGTCGGGCGTGCGCATCGGTGAACGTCCTGATCGCGTGCGGGTATGTGGGATGGTCGATCAAGACCTTGTCCCGTGGGGCCAGCAGCGTGCGTGCCAGGAGGCCGAGCGCGTGCTGCGCACCATTGGTGATCATGATGTGGTCGGGGGCGGTGGGCAGCCCTCTGCGCTGGTACCAGTCGGCGACCGCCTCGCGCAGCTCTGCGGTGCCATATCGATCGTATCCGTGCCGCTCGAAGTGGTGCGGCAGCCGTTCGAGAGCAGCCGCGAAAGCGGCGTGGAGGATCTCGACGGGTGCCGGTGGCGCGGCGAACGACAGGTCGATGGTCATCGGGTCTCCGCCGGCCGGGGGCTCGGGCGGGGTGTCCTGCGGGAGGCGCACCGTCGCCCTGGCGCGCGCCCTCGTGGCGAGGTAGCCGTGCTCGACAAGCGTGCGGTATGCGGCACCGACGGTGGTTCTGCTGGTGCCGAGCACGGTGGCGAGGTCGCGTTCGCTTGGCAGTGCCGCCCCGAGGGAGAGACGTCCGTCCAGGATCAGCAGCCGCAGCCTGTCGGAGAGGCGCTGGTGCGCCGGCCCGGGCCCCTCCTGCCAGGTCCCCATCATGCGCGCCACCGCGTACGAACTGATCTTCACCGAGCCAGCGTAATCAATCTGGCTATGGAATCCGAGTCCAGTCGGCGTCAAGGCTTGTGCCATGGCTCCTCCTGCTTCCCGCGCCCAACTGTCCGTCCCGGCCCGTCACGACCGCCCTGCCATCATCCGCATGAACGCCTTCGCCCAAGTTCGCGCGGGCCGAGCGGGGCGTCGCATTCCCCAGCTCCTGATCGGCTTGGTGGGATACGGCGCCGCCGTCATGGTGCTCGTCCAATCCGGTCTCGGCACAGCCAGTTGGAGCGTGCTCACGGACGGCGTGGCGAAGACTCTCGGCATCTCATTCGGATGGGCCACGAACCTGATCTCGCTCATGGTGCTTCTCGCCTGGATACCCCTGCGCGAACTGCCAGGACTTGGCACGCTCCTCAACGTCGCGATCGTCGGCTTCGCCGCAGACGCGACCGCGGCGGTGCTCCCTGCCCCTCAGGGGACGCTTGCCGAGAGCGGTTACCTGGTAGTCGGCCTCGTCGCGCTGGCCTTCTTCGATGCGCTCTACCTCGGCGCACAGTTCGGGTCGGGACCACGTGACGGCATCATGACCGGCCTTGTTCGACTCGCCCGCCTACCCGTCGCGGTAGTGCGCACCGGCATCGACGTCACCGTCGCCGGCATCGGCTGGGCTCTCGGTGGAAGCTTCGGGGCCGGGACGGTACTCGTCGCCCTGTGCATGGGGCCTCTCGTCGGATACTTTTTGCCGCTTGTGACTGTTCGCCTCCCCGCTGCTACGGCAGACGAACGGTGCGGCCGCTGATCACCGGTACCGTGTCGCCTCACCGGAACGATCCGCTGTCCGCGGAAGGCCGACGCCGGTTGGCTGAACGCTGCAAGACGCGCCCCAGCGCACACGCGGCCGCTGAGATAGACGGGCATCTCCCGGGCACGGGCGCCGAAGTGGGTGAACCGGTACCGGCGCTACGGCGAACTCGGACTGCACGACCGGCCATCCACCCCACCCACCACCCACGGGCGACCCCTACCTGGGTGATCGAGAAGATCGAAGTCTGGCGGCGGCAGGAGCCGAGCGGTCGCGGGCCGCACCACATCGAGACTTCATCGTCATTTCAGCGCCACCCATGACAGTGGACCGGACAAGGCACCGGACAGCCAGTCGTGCGCCTGCCGCGTCCGCACCCCTCTCCGTAGGTGCGCGCCCTCAGCGAGTGAACGGGTTCCCCATGAACGATCTTCTGCACAAGCTGGTCTCCACCGTCATCACCGGCGCGCTGATCACCCTGGTGGGATACCTCAGCGTGACCGTGCGCAGGCGTCGGGTCGCCCGCGAGGAGGCCGCCGCGCCGGGCCCCGTCGAGGACCCCACCCAGACCCTGCTCCGGCAGGCCCAGCAACTGGACGTCAACCGGGACGAGTTGGCCATCCAGGGCCGACAGGCAGAGGCACTGGCCAGGGCCGGGGAGGCCGCCGACGCCTGGCGCGCGCTCACCCTGGCCCGGCCGGGGCGGTTCCAGGCGGAACGCCGGGCAGCACTGGACCGGCTGAGCGAACTCCTGGACGCCGAGGGGCAGGAGCAGCAGGCCGCCCAGATCCGCCAGGAAGCCACCGGCCTTTCCTGACCGAGCGAGGAGAAGCATCCATGCCCGCTGCGATCTGGACCGGCCGGAACGCCACCCCCGAGCAGACTGCCGCCCCTGCACCATCGAACTGAACACGCCCGGCGGCGCCACCTCCGCCCGCTTCGAGGGAGCCCCCGCGACCACTGACCGCCTGAACCAGGACGCGCACCTCATCGACGCGGCCCGCGCGTTGACGCCCACCACGGCCGGACCGGACCGGAACCACACCTGGCAGGTGGCCCGCCGACTGGCGATCGAGCCGCTTCCCGAGAATCCCGAGGGTTCGGTCCTGCTCGTCCAGACCCTGCACCGCCCCACCACCCGCGCCTGGTCCCTCTGCGCCGCCGCGGTACTGGACTTCGCGGCCCAGGTGGAAACGGCGCTGGCGTAGTACGGACGCGGGGTCACGACCCCGCGTCCGGCCCGACTTCCAGCCGGCGCGGAACGCCGCGCGAGCGCGGGTCGGAGCCTGGCAGGCAAGCTCCGACCATCTGTGACGACACCCGCTACGGCACCCACACCCAGGGGCCGCTCCGGGGCTTCCAGTCGATCAGGCCGAGTTGTCTGTCTCGGAGTAGTTGGAGCCGTCGTAGAGGTCCCGGACGGTGTGCAGCGCTCTGCCGAAGGTTGCCGCCGCAGTGCAGCCCATCTGCGCCCCGGAGGCGCACATCTGCGGGTCTGCGTCGGCTGCTGCACCGGGCCTCGGTACAGGGGCAGCGTTGGCAAGCGGCGCGATGAGTGCGGCAGCGGACACAGCAAGGGCAGCCGCTGCGAGAACAGTGCGAAGGTTCGTCATGTGTTGATCAACGACGAGACCAACGGTCGGTAATGTACGTCGACCCGTGTGCCACGGGCGATCAGGAGGCCGCGCCGGCGTCGCAGCGCCGGAAGCCGCCTGCCGTGCGGTGGGCCGCCTCATTCTGCGCTCCTGGCTGCTTTAGACCTGCACGCGTTGCCAGTGGGCTCGCCGGGTCCACTCGCCGTCGTCCTGCGCCCAGCTCGTCACCAGGGCCGCGACCTCGTCGTGGCCCTTCATGGCGTAGGGCGGCGCCACGATGGTGCGGAAGTGCTGGTCGGGTCCGCCGTCGCGGTACTCCACGAGGCAACTGCCGTCCTCCGCGAGGTGGACCTGGATGTAGTGCTGCTCCGGATCGCGGCCGTCCGCGCGTTCCACGACGAGGAACGGCAGCGCCAGGTTCAGCTCGCTGAGCAGGTCGTAGAGGGTGTCCGCGTCGGGACTGTCGTGCACGGCCCCGGTAGCGGTGTGGACGCGGGTGGCGGTCATACGGCCTCCTCCGGGCGCAGCACCGACTGATCGGCCAGCGCGACGAGATCGTCCCCGGTCGTCCGGATCGATCCGTCCGGCCCGTGCACCGTCAGGGTGTCGTCGTACTCCGCCCGGAAGATGACGCCGAGGCGGTTCTCCCACTCGACATGGCTGCCGGGGGAACCGGGCAGGAGGGAGAGTTCATGCCGCAGGACGTCCAGGGTCGCCAGGCCGCGGTCCGGGCCTTCGCTGTGGCTCCCGGTGCGTTCGTTGCGGTAGCGCATGCGCAGGAAGGGGACCGGGTCGCGCCGCAGTCGTGTGGGCTGCAGGCCGCGGTCGAATTGGTGGCGGGCCTCCGCCAGGCTCTCCGAGCCGGCGAACTCCTGCCGCCAGGCGGGGAAGAGCGCCACCGTCGCCTTGTGGAGGTCGGTGTCCTCCTGGCTGTGGTACTCGTGCACCTCCGGCCCGACGGCGGCGACCGTGTCGAAGTCCCACCCGGGGCAGGCGAGCCCGTCCAGCGTCACCAGCGGACGGTCGCCGCCGAACACCTGTTCCGCGTGGTCGCGGGCCAGTTCCAGCACGGCGCGGGCCAGTGCCGGGTCGTACTCGCCCATGACCCGCATCTCCAGCACGCGGTCCCCGGAGACCACGGCGTCGAACGAGAAGATCATGCGTGACCAGTGCCAGGCGTCCGGCACGCCGGGTACGGGCTCGGCGCCGGGCTGGGCGGCCAGCTTCGACGTCAGGTCCATGGTGGGTGGCTCCTCTGGTAGGGCGCTGCTCAGGTGCAGGAGTAGTTCGGGCCGGTGTCCTGGCGGTAGGTGGAGGTCATCTTGCCTCCGCCGCTGGAGTTGTTCTTACGGGACATGGGCTCCATGTTATTGGCGTCGTTGTAGAAGTCGTTGCGGGTGGCGCGGTCGGAGTTGTAGCCCGTCTTGTTCCAGTGGTCGACGACCGGGTGCAGGTGCTCGTACGTGAGCTCGTCCTTTCCGGCGGGTACCGGCTCGCCCTTGGAGTTGAACCAGTTGAGCTGGTCCCGTGGGATGCGCTGGCCGGCCTCCGGGTGGCCGGCCGGGAAGCGCGGAACGCCGCCCTGTGCCTGGCCTTCGACCGTCCACTGGCTTGTCATGGCGTCGTGGGTCGACTGTCGGTAACTGCCGGGATATTCGGTGTCGCGGTTGTGGGTCGCCGGACCGTTCGGGTTCGGGATGAAGCGGCCGTTCGGTCCCCGCTGTGGCGTAAGCCCGAGGGGGTCTGCGACGGTGAGCGGGTTGTCGACGTAGGCGTAGTGGTTGGGGGCCGCCACCAGCCCCAGTGGGTCGGGGGTGAGGTAGCGGGCCGTCTCCGGGTCGTAGTGGCGGAAGTAGTTGTAGTTCCACCCGGTCTCGGCGTCGGCGTACTGGCCGGGGAACCGCAGGGGGCAGGTGTCCGCCGGCCCGTCGCCGACCGGCGTGCCCCAGGCGGTGGTGCGCAGCCGCCAGGTGATCCGCCCGTCCGGGGTGACCAGTTCGGTCGGGGCGCCCGAGACGTCGGTGACCACGGTGTGGAAGTCGACGCGGCCCTCGGTGCGGACGACGGTCTGAGTGAGCGGCCGGTGGGTGCCGGAGTGGTAGTCCCAGACGGTCGCGGTGCCGTCCGACGTCACCTGCTCCGCGAGTCGGGTGCCGTCCCAGACGAAACGGACCTCCTGGGCCGGGCGCCCGTCACCGTCGAGTTGGCGCTTGACGGTGCGCCGGCCCGCCGTGTCGTACTCGTATGTCCAATGTGTGCCGTCGGCCAGCACGGCGTCGGTGAGTTGGTCCGCCGTGTTCCACGCGAAAGAGGCAGTACGTGTCTGGCCGTTGAGGAGCCGCGTGGTGCGGCGCACCATGCGGCCGTCCTCGTCGTACGCGTAGCTGTGGCGTCCGCACCGCTCAAGGCGGTTGCCGGTGAATGTGCGCTCCGTGCCGGCGGTCTGGTCGCCGGGAAACTCGGCGTGGGTGAGGTTGCCGGCACTGTCGTAGGCGTAGGTCTCGGTCCAGTCCTGGGCGCGCACGGCGGTGACCCGGCCGTCGGGGTCGAGCTCGAAGTGCCGTGTGCCGCCCGCCGAGTCCGTGATGCCGCGGAGGTGGCCGTCCGCGCGGTAGGCGTAGGCGCGGTGCTGGAGGGTGTCGGCACCGCGGGTGACGGCCTGGGAGCTGAGCCGGCCCGCGCTGTCCCACTCCTGGGAGAGGACGAGGTCGGGGCCGATGAGGCGGCACACCTCCCGGTCGGCGTCGTCGAAGGCGAAGCCCACTCGGTCACCCCCGACGTCGAGGGTGGCCGGCCGCCCCGCGGCGTCGTACGACCACGTGGAGAGCACTCCGCTGGGGGTGCGCCGGCTGGTGCGCCGTCCCAGTGCGTCGTAGGTCCAGGTCGTGGTGCGGCCGTTGATGTCCTCGGAGAGCTTGCGGCCGAGGACGTCGTAGGTGTGGGCGACGGTGGTGGTGGCGTTGGCGGACCGCAGCAGGCAGCCGGCCGGGTCGTACGCGAAGGTGGCGATGCCGTCGGGCGAGTGCTCCTCGACGGTGCGGCCGAGCTCGTCGCGGACGAACACCGTGGTGCGGCCGGCAGCGGTGGTGCGGGCGGCGAGATTGCCCGTGGGGTCGGGCCGGTACTCCACGGCCCGGCCCTGGAAGTCGCTCTCCCGGACGAGGTGGCCGACGGCGTCGTATGCGTAGTCCCAGGTGTGGCCGCGCGGATCGGTGACGGTGGTGAGCCGCAGCTCGGTGTCGTGCGCGAAGGTGTAGGTGGTCCCGTCGGGAGCGGTGCGCGTGACGGGGATGCCGAAGTGGGTGTACGTGAACCGGGACACCTGACCCAGTCGGTCGGTGTGGGCCACCAGATTGCCCTCACCGTCCCACTCCCATATCTCGGTCGCGCCGTCGGCGAACTCCCGCCACGCCGGCTTGCCCTCGGCGGTCCAGCCGAAGCGCTCGGTGCGCCCGCAGGCGTCTGTGTAGGAGCTGACCCGGCCGAACGCGTCGCGTTCGACGACGGTGGAGTGGCCCAGCGGATCGGTGACCGCCAGTGGCAGGCCGGCCGGGTCGCTCGCCACCGTGCGGGTGTGGCCGAGGGCGTCGGTGACCGCGGACAGCCTTCCGTGGTCGTAGGCGAAGCTGGTGACGGCACCGGTCGGATCCGTGGTGCGGACCTGGTTGCCGCGGGCGTCGTACTCGTGCCGCCAGGTCGCGCCGTCCACCTCGACGATCTCGACCGGCAGGCCCAGTGCGTTGTAGGTGGCGCGGGTGGTGCGGCCGTCGGGGCGGGTGACGATGGTGAGGTTGCCGTCGTCGTAGGTGTAGCTGCTGGTGTGGCCCAGCTCGTCGGTGACCGAGGCGAGCAGGTCCCGGCCGGCCCAGGTGCGGTGCGTGCGGTGGCCCTCGGCGTCGGTCCAACCGGTGAGGCGGCGCTGCTCGTCGTAGTGGTAGACGGTGGTGCGACCGAGGGAGTTGGTGTAGCTGTTGGCACGGTTGCGGACGTCGTAGGTGAGGGTGCAGGACAGGTAACCGTCGGATCCGGTGCCGCGCACGCAGCGGTCGGCGCCGTCGTACTCCCAGCGGTACCAGCCGCCGTTGCGGTCGACGCGTTCGACGATCCGACCGGACTCGTCGTAGTGGAAGCGCTCGGTGTGGCCGAGCGCGTCGGTGACCGCGGTGAGTTGGCCGTCGTCGTAGCCGTAGCGTCGCAGCACCGTGCCCGCCTCGCCGTCCTCGGTGCCGAGGAGGCGGAGGGCCACGACCCGGTCGCCGTCGGTGTCGACGGCAATGCGGTACCCGCCGCTGTGCCGGATCTCGAAGGGGGTGCCGTCGTCGTCGCGCCAGATGTCGACTCGGTGGCCGTTGCGGTCGGTTAGGGCCTGGAGGGGGAGGGTCACCCGGCCGGCCGCGGCCTCCGCCGGGGTCACGGTGGCCGGCATGAAGTGCAGGGTGTGCCCGGTGTCGGGGTCGGTGACGAGGATCTCGCCGGCCGGCGTCCCGTCCCACCGCAGCTCCCGGCGGGGGCCGTGGTGGGGAAGGTTGACGGTGTTCGGGGCCGGCACGTCGTACGAGAGCAGCATGCCGTCCGCGGTGGCGAGCACGAGTCCCCGTTCGTCGGCCTCCAGACGCTGGTCCAAGGTGGAGGCCCAGGAGCTGCCGAACCACTGACCGCACCGGTAGGACGACAGGTGGGTGCGCTCGACGACGAGATCGAGCAGACCGGGCAGGCGCACGTCGGTCGCGGTGAGGATCATCTCGCCCGACACCAGGTCGATGGGGTCGCCGCCCTTGCAGCGGCCACCCCCTGGCTTGGACGACCCGACTCCGTCCCGGTTCGCCCCGTCCCGCAGTGAGGGATCGGAGGAGTTCGGCCGACCGGAACCCGGGCCCTTCACAGGGTCCTTGGGGCCCTTGGGGCCCTCACCCCCCGGCCCGCCCGACGTGTGCGGCGGCGAGGAGGGGGAGACATGGGGATCCTTGGGCATGTCACCGTGCCGGCCCTTGAGGATGCCCTCCATCTCCGACGCATGCTTCGCGTCCGTTTCGGCGTGGTTCTTCGCCACCTGCCGCAGACGGTCGCCCGTATCGTGATAGAGGTTCTTGACTGCCTTGCCGGCGTCCTCGCCGAGGGTCTTGCCGAGCCGCTGTGCGCCGTCCTCCAGCGCTTTGACGATGCGGTTCGTCACGCGAAGCTCACCCCGCTCAGCTTGCTCTTGAAGTCCTCGGCGTGCGCCGCCACCGTCTCGGCGTGCTTGGACAGCGCCTGTGAGCGAGCGTGCAGTTCCTCGGGATGAACAGAGAAGCTCTGCCCTGCGCCCCCGCCGCCGGTCACTCCGAGGGCCTTGGCGGTGCCCTCGTAGACGAGCCCGCTCACCGCGTTGCCGACCACGTCGACGAGCGGGGTGATGGCGGCCTCGATCACCTGGCCGATGACGTACTGCTCCAACTGCTGTTCCAGATAGCTCGTCGCCTTGCGGGCCGCGGCGATGATGCCGGCCTCCGCGACTTCGGCGAGCCCGAAGGTGACGGCCGCGGCGGCCTGGTCCGCGACGAACGTCACGGCGAGCACTACCAGTTCGGCGATCGCCGCCGCCTTCATGCCCACGATGACACCGGCCGCGGCGTCCAGCGCGGTCGCCACCGTATGGCACGCGGTCACCAGCTCGTTCATGTGACTGGACGACATCTGGCCCCACTTGGCCATGAGGGCGTCATAGGAGGCGCCCTGGTAGACCTCGGACAACTGCTCCACCGACGAGGTGGCGTCCTGGTGACTCTGCTGGATGTTGTTGGCGAAATCCCGTACATGGCCGCCAAATTCGCGGACCTTGTCCTCGTCGACATTGGGCCAGTGGACACCGATGAAGTCGAGAAACGACACCACCGCGTCGGGTAGTTCCAGTGCCACCGCGCCCCCAGGTGAGAACTCGTCAGACCGCTCGTGGCAACGTATCGCCGCCGAACAAAGCCGAGGTAATCAAAGGGTCAGTTTTCCCCCAGGGTGTCGAGAGCGTGCGCCGGGTAGGCGCGCCGAGCGGACGCAAATTCGCCAACCCGGGCCACACAAAAGCGAAGACGCCCAGACGTTGACGGGGAACGATGCGGCGGCCCCATCGCCCGAGCGTCCCCGCGCCCGCCTCCGCCCTATCCGCCGACCGGGTGGGGCGGGACCCTCTCCATAGGGACGCGCTCTCCCGTCAGTTGTCGTCAACTCAGTTGTCGTCAACGTCCTCTTGATCCATCTGACGGAACTCCTCGTACACAGCCGTCCCCGGCCCCGCCACATGCACCTCGAAGTCCGCCCAGTCGGAGTCGTGGAATTCGCGGAAGAACAAGTTGGCGATGCTGTCGTTGATTTCGACGCTGGCCACGTGCAGGGCCGGAACACGGAACGGCTTCACACGTGGCCAAGGCTCATCGCCCGCCTCGTCCACATGGATGTCGATGCCGAGCAACGGCAGATCGTCGGAGCCAAAGGTCTCCGCGTCGGCCAGATAGAGGTGGTCGTACGGCAGGTCGTGGCCGGCGTCGGGGGCGGCGGCGAGCACCGTCTCGGGCAGCAGGTCCCGGTACTTCTCCTTGTCGATCGGGATGACATACGAGAGGGCCCGGTCGTAATCGCAGACGTCCTGCGAGCCCTCCTCGAAAGCGACGGGCGTCTCCAGGGCCCGCAACAGGCGAGCCCAGCCGCCGAGGTCGGTGAAGTCGGTCCGCAGAACGGGAGCAGCGTCCGTGCGAGGCAGGCGTATCGGTCGTCGATCGTGATTCATGCCGTGGACCCTAATGCCGGGCACTGACAGGACACGGACGCGCGGGCGAAGCGGCTCGCGGCCTCCGGCCGGATCTGTTCACGGGCTGCCCGTAGAGGGCGAGTTCGCCCACCTGCACTGGTTCCGTCGCCTGCGGATCCGCTGGGAGATCCGCGACGACATCCACCGGGCATTCCTCACCCTCGACGTCCGCCTTCCCATGAGACGAACCTTGAGAGGATCATGTCGAGCATGACGATTGCGGACATAGCCGTGGTGACGGGCGCGAACCAAGGGATCGGGCGAGAGGTGGCCCGGCAACTCGCCGCTGCGGGCATGGTGGTCTATCTCGGTGCCCGAGATGGGGAACGGGGCCGTGCTGCCGCACGCGAGTTGTCGACCGTCGGCGACGTGCGGTTCGTGCCTCTGGACGTGGCAGACCAGTCGCAGGTCGACGCCGCGGCCCGAACGATCGAGGCAGAGTGGGGCAGGCTCGACGTACTGGTGAACAATGCGGGCATCGGTGGCACCCGCCCGGCAGTGGAGGAGACCACCGCGGACGATTTCACGGAGGTCATGGACATCAACCTGCTCGGCGCCGTCCGGACGACGCACGCCCTGCTGCCTCTGCTGCACAAGGCCCAGCGTCCACGCATCGTGAACGTGACGAGCGGCCGCGGATCGTTCACCATCAGCGACGACCCGGAGCGCATGGAATCCCGGTTGCAGGGCCTGGTCTACCCGGTCTCGAAGGCGGCGTTGAACATGCTCACCTACCAGTACGCCCGCGCTCTGCCCGGCTTCCGCGTCAACGCCGTCGATCCGGGGTTCACCGCGACCGCGCTCAACAACCACACCGGCATCAGCACCCCAGCGCAGAGCGCCGCGAAGGTCGCGCAGATCGCCCTGGCGATCGACGGGCCCAGCGGACGGCTCTTCGATTCCACAGGCCAGGTCGGCTGGTAGCCAGGCCCGGCAGGACCAGTCCGCGCGGAGGCCGGCGGAGCGGCATCCGGGATTGTCGGGCTGATGTACGTCAGCCGGTCGTCCCGCTATGGGCCTCCCGGGCTCGACCGTCAGCCCCTGTGGCGGTCGCAGCCCATGCGCGGGCGACAGCAAGGCTGTCCTCGTAGAAGCGGTAGCGGGTGATCTCGCCCTCCAGGACGGTCAGTTGGAGCACGAACCAGCTCTCCATCGCCGCCCCGTTACGTATGACGCGGCTCCGGAAGCGGCCCGAGACTGCCGCTTCCGCACCATCCACAAGGGTCCGCTCGACGACGAATTCCTCCTTGGTGACGTATGTGGGGTGCGTGGTGAAGTAGTCGGCGACCTCGGCACGCGTCGCACGGATGCCGAGCCAGGGGACCTCGACCGCGCCGGGTACGTCCCAATCCACTCGCTCGGCGAAGAGCGCCGCGACGCCATCGACGTCTCCCGCGGCGAGCCGGGCCAGGAAGTTCTCGACGGTGCCTCGCGTGCTCAGCGCCGTCGATTCCGCTCGCATCACTTCATGCCTCCACTGTCTACCGTCTATCGTTTACGCGAGTTTTGAACAGTACAGTCCAAAATCGAGGCGGGCAACTCAACGCGTCTCGTCGGCATGCGTGAAGCGCCCGCCGATCGCGCCCGCCGATCTCTCGGCATGCGGCGCCCTGGGGTGCGGGGGCGAGGGCCACGGCGGCTACAACAGCGGCAACCCCTGCACCGCCCGTGCCTGGGGCGTGTCCGCCACGTCGTCCGCCTCGCGCATCACGAGGTCCTGGAGCGGCAGCGGATTGGCGTTGTCCTTTGTGCAGCGCGCGAATGTACGTGGCTCCCGGCGCCACCCGTCCGGCAGCCCACGGGCGTGCGTCACGGTCTCAGACCAGCAGCGCGGCGGCTTGCTGACGTGCCTGGCGCAGCCATGATGCGCGCATTTCGTCGGTCGAGTCGGTCACCGTGCGGAAGACGGTGCGGCGGACGTCGGCGACACCTACGTACGGCAGGACGCATGCCGCCCAGATCCTTTGCAGCGGGTCGCCGAACTCGCTCTCTTCGCGGTCGGCGGGGGTGTCGGAGGTGTTCAGAACGAGCGCCCGGCCGGCCTTCAGCAGCCCTGCGGGCTCCCCGTCTGCGGTGCCCAGCTTGTAGGCGACACCGGGCGCGAGCACGCGCTGCACCCAGCCCGTGAGGACGGCGGGCGGCATGCCCCACCAGTTCGGATGGACCAACACCACGGCATCGAGGGTGGCCACCTCGGACCGGTGCAGCTCCACCTGCGCGTCACGGGCGGGGGCGGCCGACTGGACCGTCTCGGTCTCGTCGGCGGTCAGCGCAGGGGCGAATCCCTCGGCGTAGAGGTCGTGCGCGAGTACGTGACACCCCCGGTCGCGCAGTTCTTCCACGACGACAGTGAACACCGCGTGGTTGAAGCTGCCTGGACGCGGGTGCGCGAGGTAGACCCCGATGCGCATGGTTCCTCCCTGATCGATAGCTGCTCCTCCCCGACTATGCCCTGCCAATTGCTGCACACCACAACTGGGGTCTGCAGCCCCGGGGTTGGAAATGGCAACGTCGGGCTCACGTCTGGCCGTGGCGACCGTCCTCCCGGCAGGAACCCGGCGTGCGGACGTCGGCCGCGGGGAGCGTGACCTCGGTGGCCGAATGGCCGTTGACAGATTGCACCCGGCCGTCGGTCCCCGGGGTACCCGCTCACCGCGTGTGCCCTGGGGCTCGGCTCGCCCTGGGGCCCGGTCGGTCCCTGCGTGGCTTCCTGTCCGCGAGGGCCGATCAGGGATGCGAGCCAGTCGGCCGGGTGCCCTTAAAGCCTTCCGTGACGGCCACTTCGGACGCGGAAGCGCCAGGCACGGGAACGCAGTTCGGCTTGGTGGGGTCGGCCGGCGCTGTGACGGTGAGCTCTGGCATGATGGGCGTCATGACACAGACCCGAAAGGCCGATGGCGCGTAGGCCGCCCGGGGCCATCCGCGCTGAGCGGTGGCCGGCCCGAAGCACGACCCGTCCCGTCCGCCAGATTCCCGGCATTCCCCGCCGCACTCGGGCGGCCATCAACCAGATCGAAGCCAGGCACCTTTGGCCCGGTGCTGTTGCTGAGGCTCTGCACCGGTACGAGAGTTTCCTCCAGAGACCCGGCCGGTACCTGTACTTGCCTTGGGGCGACTGCCCCTGTTGCGACCCGGCAGACGCCCGGGACACTCTCGAAGACGCCCTCCGCCGACTGCCGCCCGCGGCGCGGGGAGGGCTGCGCAGGATGGTCACCCGACTCGACGAGGAGTTCCTCCGTCGCACCCTGCCCGACCCATCGGCCGCATCGGTGAGTTCATGGCATGCAGCAGCGTGGTGGCGGCAGCGGATCCGGGAGATATGACCGCTGACCTGCTGCCGGGCAGCGTCCTCCTAGGTCGGGACGAGACGGACATCGTCGAGCGCGCGCTTTTCGTCGCCCTCTATCACCGGCGCCCACCTGCGGACCACGAGCCATCGGTGGAAACGTGCCGATCCCTCTTTGACGAGCTTCGTCGCCTCAGATCGACAGCACCGCCTGCGCAACCCGAGACTCGCCGGCTCGCCTTCGACGGCGTGCAGCTGCAGCACGGGCCGGTCCGATTGATACGGGTTGACCTTGCTGCCGGTCCTCGTCGAGCCGGAGTCGGGCCACCTTCTCGATCGCCTCGGGCACCGGGGCCTCAGCCGGTGGTCGGGACGCCCGCGACGCGGCGCTCGCCGCCGTTGCGTTCCTGCCAGAACCGGTACACCTCGACGGCGTCCGCGCGCTCCTCGTAGCGCATCGGCAGCCGGCGGTCCTGCCAGGGCTTGGCGAACTCGTCGTAGAAGGTGTCCAGCTCGAAGTACTTGCGGTCGTCGACGTAGTGGGGCTCGTAGGCGTCGCGGGTGGTGAGGAAGACGACCTCGTCCGGCGAGCAGTAGTACAGCGAGCCCAGGCACATCGGGCAGGGGTGGGCGAGTACGTAGATGGTGGTGCCGGTCAGGTGCTCGGTGCCCAGCTTCATGCATGCCTCGCGGGTGGCGAGGATCTCCGCGTGGGCGGTGGGGTCATTGGTCTGGGCGACCTTGTTGGGGCTCTCGGCAAGGATCTTGCCGTCCTTGACGATGACGGTCGCGAACGGGCGGCCGCCCTCGGCGACGTTCTGGCGGGCGATGTCGATGGTGCGCTGGACGAAGTCCATGAAAGGTCCTCCAAAGAAGAGGGAAGGGGGATGCGAGCCCGGCGGCAGGCGGCTGCTCGGGGTTCGGGGAACAGGGCGGGGCGGGGCGGAAGACTGTTTCCGGCCCGCCCCGTTGCCGTCCGTCTGCGACGCCGTACCGGCGCCGGTCAGAAGGGCTTGGTCGGCAGGTACTTGCCGTCCAGGGTGATGACGGCGCGCTCGCCGCCGTCGGGGTCGGCGACCTTCTTCACGTCGAGCTTGAAGTTGATCGCGGAGATGATGCCGTCACCGAACTCCTCGTGGACCAGGGCCTTGAGGGTCGTGCCGTAGACCTGGAGCATCTCGTAGAAGCGGTACATGGTCGGGTCGGTCGGGATCCGGTTCGGCATCGAGCCGCGGACCGGGATGGTCTGCAGCAGCATCACCGCGTCGTCGTCCAGGCCCAGCAGCTCGGCGACGGCCTGCGCGGAGTCCTGCGGCAGGGGGTGCTGGCCGAGGACGGCGGCGGTGGTGAAGGCCACCGACAGGCCGGCGGCCTCCGCGATCTGCTTCCAGGAGAGGT
Organism: Streptomyces yunnanensis; assembly: GCF_029011865.1. Lineage (NCBI taxonomy): Bacteria > Bacillati > Actinomycetota > Actinomycetes > Kitasatosporales > Streptomycetaceae > Streptomyces > Streptomyces yunnanensis. The sequence goes on along the minus strand of NZ_CP095749.1, from coordinate 8,429,830 downwards.
TCTTGCGGGTCTTGGCCTCCACGGCCTTGGCGGCCAGGGCCTCACGAGCGGTCTGCTCGAACTGGGCGTGCACCATGGTCAGTACGTCCTTTTCACAGGTGTGCCACTCCACGAACAGGGGTGGGGTGAAGTGGCGGGTGGGTGGGGTGGACACGGGTTCCCGGCACGCTGTCGTCGTCGCGGGCTGGGAGCGAGAGCCGGGAGGGTCAGACCGCGAGCGCCGGGCCGGCGGCGGTCAGGTCCTCCACGCGACCGGTGGGGATGTCGTAGACCCAGCCGTGCAGGGCGACCTTCCCCTCCGCCAGGGCCTTGGCGACCGAGGGGTGGGTGGCCAGGTTCGCCAGCTGCGCGAGCACGTTCTGCCGCACCAGGGCGGGAACGTCACCGGCAGCGGTGGTGCGAGCCTGGGAGGCATCCGCGTGCCGCAGCCAGGCGGCGACCGCCGGGGCGCCGCTGAGGTCGTGGCCCTGGGCCAGGGCGGTCATCGCGCCGCACGCGGAGTGACCGCAGACGACGATGTCCTGCACGCCCAACGCGGCGACGGCGTACTCGATGCTCGCCGCGACCCCGTCGGCCTCGGGCGTATAGGCGGGGACCAGGTTGCCGGCGGTGCGGATGACGAACAGGTCGCCCGGCTCGGTGCCGGTGATCAGCTCGGGCACGACGCGGGCGTCGGAGCAGCCGATGAACAGCGTGTGCGGGGTGTGATGCGTGGCCAGATGCGCGAAGAGCTCCGCCCTGGCCGGGAAGACGTCCCTCTGGAAACGGGCGACGCCCTCGGCGAGGTCCTGCATGGGTCACTCCCTTCGGGTGGTGATCGACCCCTGTGGGCTGGTGAGATCCACCATGCATGACCTGTGCCTATAGTGTCCAAGAGTCATTAGCCATAGAGGCTATTAGTGCCATCTATAGTTGCCCCATGGCTGCTCTCGAACTGCGTCATCTGCGCTATCTGCTCGCCGTGGCCGAACACGGCAACTTCACCCGCGCCGCCGAAGAGCTGCACATCTCCCAGCCCACGCTCTCCCAGCAGATCAAGCAGATGGAGCGGACCCTGGGCGTGCAGCTGCTGGACCGCACCGGCCGCACGGTACGGCTCACCGACGCCGGCGCCGTCTACACCGACCACGCCCGGCGCGCACTGCGCGACCTGGCCGCCGCCGAACGCGCCGTCCACGACGTCCAGGACCTCTCCCGCGGCCACCTGCACCTGGCCGTAACCCCCACCTTCACCGCCTACCTGATCGGCCCGCTCACCGCCGAGCTCCACACCCGCCACCCCGGCGTCAGCGTCACCCTGACGGAGATGCCCCAGGACCGCATCGAAGCCGCCCTGCTCGCCGACGACTTGGACCTGGGCATCGCCTTCGCCGGCACCCACCTGCCCGGCATCACCGCCACGCCGCTGTTCACCGAGACCCTCAGCCTCGTCGCCGGCGCCCCGCGCGCCCGGGCGATGCCGGAACCGCTACCCGCCCGCGCCCTCAAGGACGAGCAACTCGCCCTGCTCAGCGGCGACTTCGCCACCCGCGGCCACATCGACGCCTACTTCGCCCACCACCAGGTCGCCCCCCGCATCACGATCGAGGCCAACTCCATCCAGGCCCTCACCGAAATCGTCCAACGCACCCCCCTCGCCACCGTCCTGCCCGACGCCATCACCCACGACCACCCCCACCTCACCCCCATCCCCCTCGACCCGCCCCTGCCCACCCGCATCGTCACCCTCCTGCACCGCACCGACGCCTACCAAAGCGCCGCCACCCACGCCTTCACCGACCTCACCCACGACCTCATCCGCACCCGCGGCTACGCCCCGCCCCTGTGAACCCCGGCTGAACCCCCACCCCGGAACAGGGCTTCTCCCGAACGGCCCTTCACCGAAGCCTGCCTGGACGCGGCCAACACCTGGTGGACCGGCAGGAGCGTTCGGTGACGCCGTACGCCGAGCGGCCGAGACCTCAACCGCGACCGCTTGGTTCTCGCTGATCAGCTTGGTTGAGAGGGGTGTCCTGTCCCAGGCCTCGACGGATCGCGATCTCCACGGGTGAGTACGCGCCGTCAGCCCGTTCCAGCTCGTACGGCGTGGCCGGCATCAGCGGCGGCTGGGCCATGAAGCGCGGCCGCGCCCCATGGTGTGGTTGCGCCGCGTGCACCAGGAACGGATGGCACAGGAAGACGTCGCCCGGGGCCCCGGTGGCGAGGGCGAGTGGCCGGTGATCGGACGCCGCCACCAGATCGGGCGCAAGGGTCAGCCCGCTCGCCCCCTCCTCCCCGTACTCCGCCAGTACCTTCGGCACGTCGAGGTGTGAGCCGACCCGGATCCGGGTCGGGGCGTCCTCCTCACCGACCTCGCTGAACAGGAACAGCATCAGCAACGCCCGCCCCCGGGAGCGCAGATTGGTGAAGTACCAGCTCTCGCCCTCCGGCAGATAGCTCCCCTCGATGTGCCAGCCCGCGTCGTCCGGCTCCTCCTGGTGGGGAAAGCGCAGCGGGAACGTGCCCAGCGAGTAGCGCGGCTCCCAGCGTCCCGCGCCGACGAGCAGGTCGTACACGCGATGTAGGGAAGGGGAGTTGGGTGCGGCGGCGAACGGCCCCTGCGCCAGGCCGGGCACCCAGTGCACGGGCTGCGTCCACGTCGCCGGATCGTCCGGGTCGCAGCCCGTCTCTCGCCACAGCAGCCGCGCGCAGTCCGCGGCCACGCGAGGCGCGACGGCGCCCTCCAACTTCACGAAACCGTCGCGGAGGAAGCGGGATACCAAGGTCGTGTCGTCCATGCCCTCATCGTGCGGCGGCACCGCTCCCGGTCACCCGACATTTTCCGCACCGCCTTTGTCGGGTGTGCAGCGAGTCGAGCCGCGGCCGTCGGCCGATGACGTCGTCGGCCGACCGAACACGGAGGCACAGCCGCCGGGCCGACCAGCACACCACACGGGCGTGGGCCACGTCTCCCTCCCGCGCACCGGCCCACCGGGGTTTCCGCGCCGCTCGTGGCAAGGCGGACGTGCCCGACATGCGGTGCCTGCGCTCGCAGGCCGGTCATCCGACGAGGACTCGCCTTCTCGATCCGGACAGAACACCCCGGTTGTAGTCGTCCGCGCCTGTGGCCATCCGCTGTGGTCATCCGCGAGGGCGGCTGTTCCACCTCCTGATCACCAGGGGAGACAGGCTGATCACCACAGGAGACCGGCCGTGGTCGGCAGGTGGCCGAGTAGCCTGTGCGGACGGATGGCGAAGGAAGGCGATAGCGGTGGACCGAAGTGACGAGGAGGCCCGCCAGGCATCCGGCAGGCGGGCGCGCGGTGAGCTGGAGAGCGATGTGCTCGCCACGCTCTGGGCCGCTCGCGGTCCGCTGACTGCGCGCGAGACGCAGGAACGACTGCCGGGCGACCTGGCCTACACGACCGTCATGACGATCCTGTCGCGGCTGCACGACAAGGGCATGCTCGTGCGGCACCGCGAGGGCCGCGGGTATGCCTACGAGCCGGCCCGGGACGAAGCCTCCCATACCGCCCAACGCATGCACTCGCTGCTGGAGGGCGGCTCCGACCGCGAGGCGGTGCTGGCCCGTTTCGTCTCGGAGCTGTCCGCGCAGGACGAGCACCTGCTGCAACAGCTGCTGTCCGGGCACGGCGAACCACCCGCCGAGAGCGAGCGCTCCCCCAGGAATCGGTGACCCCGTGCTGGTCAGCGTCTATGTCCCGTTCCTCGTCACCGCCGCACTCGCGGCGCTCGCGCCCCCCGTCGCACGTCGGCTGCCTCCGCGCCCGGCCGCCTGGGCACTGGTCTGCGTTGCGCTCGTCACGGCGGTCGGCTGGACCGGATCGCTCGCCCTGCTGGCCTTCACCGGCGTGGCGCAGATTCCGCAGATCGCGAAGGAAGGCCACTGGTCCGTGGCCGTCCTGCGCGCCGAGGACCCGGTCTACCTCGCCGTCGCGGCCGGCAGCGCGCTGGCACTGGCGACGGGCATCGTCTCGTTGGGCGTGGCCGCCGTACGCCATATTCGCCGCCTGGTTCGGGCGCGACAGGAGTGCGCCGACCTGCCCGGGCGGACGGAGCTGGCCGTCGTCGACGACGACGCCCCGCTGGCCTTCGCACTGCCCGGGGCGCCCGGGCGGATCGTGGTGTCCCGCGGGATGCTGCGCTGCCTGGACGACGACGGACGCGCGGCCCTGCTCGCACACGAGCGGGCACATCTGGCCGGGCGCCACCACCTCTTCCAGGGCCTTTGGCGACTTGCCGCGGCCCTGAACCCGCTGCTGCGGCCGCTGGCCGCCGCAGGTGATTTCGTCTTGGAACGGTGGGCCGACGAGGAAGCCGCGGCGCGTGTCGGCGACCGCCGGGTCGTCGCCCATGCCGTCGCTCGCGCCGCGCTCGCCTCCGCCGCCGCGTCCCGTCCCCCGGCGCTGGCCGCTACCGGCGGGGCGGTGCCGCAGCGGGTGAAGGCCCTGCTGTCCCCGCCTCCCGCCCGCCGGAGGCTGCCCTTCGCAGCGGGCGGGCTGCTGCTGGTTCTCTGCTGCGCGAGTCTGGCCAATGCCGCGTCCGACAACGACCGGATGCTGGACAACGCACAGTGGGCGCGGTGTGCGGCGTACGCCGACACCGCGCGCTCGTGGCCGGCCGACCACGAGGTTCGGCCGGGCCTGCACTGCGTGGATCACGATCGACGGGAACACGGAGAGCGCCACCTGTAAGCGGCGCGGCACCCGAGCCCGCACTCCCCCTCACCCGGGGCACCCACTCCCCAAGTTCTACATCATGTAGTAGCTTCGGCCTTCGACGCTGCCGCAATCAGCCATGGCCCGGATCCGCATCGAGGCCCGACCTCGGCCTGCGCGCGGTGCCGCCTGCCCGGAGTGCACCCAACTCGCGCCCCGCATTCCGTGCACTCCATGCATTTCACGCATTCCGCCAGGAGGCTGATCGTTCATGCCCGAGCGTGACGAACTGCTGCCGGGCCCGCCTCCCTCCGCAGGACCGCAGGGGACGGGCCGCCACCGCGTCGTCGTCATTTCCGCGAGCGTCGGCGCGGGCCACGACGGGGCGGCGGACGGGCTGACCTCCCGGCTGGCCGCGCAGGGATTCCTGGTGGACCGGTACGACTTCCTCGACCTCCTCCCCGCTCGCACGGGCAAGCTGCTGCGCGACGCCTACCACCGACTGCTGACCCGGGCACCGGAGCGCTACCAACGCCTCTACCAGGCCACGGAGCACGCTTCGCGCCCCGGCGCGGTCTGGCGGGCGCTGTTCCGTAGTGCCGAACACCGCACCCTTGCCGCACTCCCGCCGGACACGACGGCGGTCATCTCGACCTACCCGGGGGCCAGTCAGGTCCTCGGCGCACTGCGGCAGCGCGGTGCGCTGAAGGTGCCGGCCTACACCTTCCTGACCGACTTCTCCGTCCACGCCCTCTGGATCGCCCCGGGCATCGACGCGCACCTGGCCGTGCACCCGATACCCGCGGCCCAGGCCCACGCCCAGGGCGCCGCCGCCGTCACCGTCGTCGGCCCGGTCACCGATGCGCGCTTCGCCCCCGTCGTCGGCGGACAACGATCCGCCGCACGGGCCCGGTTCGGCCTCCCCGAACACGCGCCCCTGGCCTTGCTGGTCGCCGGGTCGTGGGGCGTCGGAGCGGTGCGGCAGGCCGCCGCCGAGATACAGGAGACGGGGGTCGCGGTGCCGGTGGTGGTGTGCGGGCGCAACCAGTCTCTCGTCGAGCAGTTGCGACAGGACGGCATCGCACACGCCTTCGGCTGGGTGGACGACATGCCCGGCCTGATGCACGCCTGCGACGTACTGGTCCAAAACGCCGGCGGGCTGACCGCACTGGAGGCGTTCGCCTCCGGGCTACCCGTGGCCAGCTACCGCTGCATCCCCGGCCACGGCCGCGCCAATGCCCAGGCACTGGAGGAGGCGGGCCTGGCGGCCTGGATCCGCACCGTCGACGACCTGCGCCCCGTGCTCGCCGAGCTTCTGCACGGGCCACGAGGCAGGGGCCAACGCCTGGCAGGTGTCGCCCTGCACCGAGCCGCCTCCGGCCCGGTACCGGCCATCACCGCCCGAGCCGGACACCGGCTCGCACCCCCCGCACCGTCGCCCACCGTGCACCACCCGGGCAGGCGACGGCTCGCCCTGGCCGCCACCACCGCAGTGGCCACCGTCTCGCTGGGCGTCGCCGCGCCACTGACCTACGCGTACGCCAAGGCCCCCGCCCACTTCACCACCGTCGCCCACTACTTGGACGGAGATGACCGATGACGCCGGCCCGCGCCGCGCTGCTCGCCTCGGCCACGGTCCTGCCGGGGCTTGCCGCCCTGCACGCCGCCCCCGTGGTCTCGGCTTTCGGTCCGCTGCGCAACACCGCCATGCCCCGCCTGGCCGGGCAGGGCCGCCCCGACCACGTCGCTCTCACCTTCGACGACGGACCCGACCACCTCTCAACCCCGCACTTCCTCCGCCTTCTTGAGGCACGCGGGATCCACGCCACCTTCTTCCTGCTCGGTTCGATGCTGCTCCGCTCGCGCGGCCTGGCGGAGGAGATGGCCGCCGCCGGGCACGAACTCGCCGTCCACGGTTGGCACCACCGCCCGCTGCTGCTCCGCGGCCCCCGCGCCACCTGGGACGACATCGCCCGTGCCGGCGACGCCGTGGCCGATGTCACCGGCCGACCACCAGCGCTCTTCCGGCCTCCGTACGGGGTGATGACCACCGCCGCCCATCTTGCCTGCCGCCGCCTCGGGCTGACCCCGGTGCTGTGGACCTGCTGGGGCGAGGACTGGCGCAAACGCGCCACCGCGCACTCCGTCCGGAACACCGTCCTGCAGGATCTGCGCGGCGGCGGCACCATCCTGCTCCACGACTCCGACTGCACCTCCGCCACCGGCTCCTGGCGCACCACCCTCCGGGCCCTACCGCGCATACTCGACACCTGCCAGGCACGCGGCTGGCACGTAGGGCCCCTGCGGGAACACGGCATCCCCCGCCTGCCCGCCACCGCCGACCGGAACCCGATCCGCACGTTTCGATAGGCCACGCCGGCACCAGCAACGGCGGGCCAGCGCTCGCCAGACACCTCACGTTGCCGCCGTGTCAAGCGGTGGGGAAGGCGGTGCGGTGGAGATGGCAGTGCGGTGGGGAAGGCGATGCGTTCGTCGAACAACTCGCGCTTCTGAAGACAGGGAGAGAGCTGCCCGAGCACGCGATGGAACAGGTTTCGCAGGGCGGCCGCGTGCCGGTTTCCGTGGCTTTCGGTCTCGCGTACGTCCATCCCACCGGATCGCCTGTCCGATGGTCCGTGTCGGGAGGGACGACGCGGACTGGAACGGTCAATTGCCCTGCCGAGGGCCCCTCCGGCTGGAGACCGAGGCGGAGTTCGGGTTCCAGGGCTCCGGTGTGCCGGGCACTCGTCCGTAGTGCAGCTTCCGGGCCCACCACGTCAACTCCAGCCAGGCGTACGCGGCTTCGCACCCCCACATGGTGCCGGTTTGTTCCACCAGATCCAGGGCCACGCCGACACGCTGCTCGATCACTCCGAGCTGTTCCCGTGCTCCTGCGGGAAGGGCGTTCCCACGGCTGTTCATCATCTCGTGCAGTCTCTCGGTGCAGCCCGCCAGGTGCCGGCGCATGGCCTTGATGTGGAAGGCGGACGGGCGGGGTTCGACCATCTCGTCGAGGAATGCGCCGGCGGCGAGCGCATGCCAGTAGCGCGCCTCGCGAAACAGAGGCTCGTGCGCATACTTGGGCATCCTGCTGAGCGGGGGCGGCGGATGTTGCCCGGTGGCCTTGGCGTCGGCGCGGGCCTTCCTGACCCATTCCCTCACCAGCCGCTGCACGTCTTCCATGATCATGGACTTCAAAGGGCCCTCCCGGTAGCTCATGGGGCTGGCCTGAAACTGCCCCTGCCGTCTCCGTTGGTCCGCGTCCGCGGCTACCCGCGACGCGTTGCGTGCGTCGCACCCCGCCTGTCTGAGGGTTCCCCATGCCCCACAGGCATCGCCCCTCCGCCCAGCCCCAGCACGGAGAGGTTGGCCACGCACGGCCATGGCCAACTACTTGGTGTGGTTTCTGTCGGCTGCCTGTCTGGGCGCCATCTGGCGATCGGAGCGATGGGCAAGGGCCATCGCCCTGGCGCCCGCTACGAGTCGGGGCAGCCCGGCCCGTGACCAGGCCCACCCGCCGTCCTTCCCTCTCCGCTGGCTCCGATCGATGGACGACCGCATCCTGTCCTCCGTCCGGCAGGGCCGCTGCGTCGCAGCCGACAGGGACACAGAGTCTCCCGGCCGGTGGGGCGTTGCACCGGCGACGGGGGTAGCGGTAAGGACTCCGTAACAGGTCCCGCTGGCTCGTTCCGTGCCCAGCCATCGCACCGATGCGGGCGGGGCGGCAGCTGGGAGGTGCCCCCAGGCACGCACTCTCGCCGCACCGAACACCGCCCGACCCGCCCTCCGGGCGAACGACGGGACTTTGCGGACACGACCTGGGCGGACGAGTGTGGTTCCGGGGCGCCGGCTTCAAGGGCCGCACGCCGTCGGCACACCGTGGGCGAGGGAAGGAGACCCGCGACGTTTCGGGCCCCGATCGACGGAGTTTCCGGGCTCCTCAAGCGCCGGTGGCAGCCCGGTGAACGCTGATCGGCTGACGTGCGGTTACGCACGGGGTGGGGTGCGCAGGGCGAGGATGGCCATGTCGTCGTGGCCGTCGCCGGGGTGTTGGTCGGCCAGGGTCTGACAGAGCTCGTCCAGGGGCAGCTCGGCGTGAGCGGTGGCGATGCGGGCGAGGACGTTCAGACCGGTGTCGAGGGAGTGCCGGGGATGTTCGACCAGCCCGTCCGTGAAGAGGATCACGGTGGCGCCGGCGGGCAGGGGGTGGGTGTGGTCGGGGCGGGGCTGGGCGATGTCGACGCCGAGGGGGACACCGGGGTCGGCGTGCAGATACTCGGTCCGGGCGTCGGGCGTGATCAACAGTGGTGGGAGGTGGCCAGCGGTGCTCCAGCGCAGTGTCCAGGCGTTGTCCCCGGGCTCGATGCGGGCCAGGCAGGCGGTGGTGACGGGGTTGTCGGTGATCGCGCACAGGGTGCGGTCGAGCTGGGCGAGGACGGCGCTGGGCGGGGTGCGCCGTTCGTAGAGCAGGGCGCGCAGCATGTTGCGGGTCTGTGCCATGGCGGCAGCAGCGTGCATGTCGTGGCCGACGACGTCGCCGATGACGGCCGCGCAGGCGTGGTCGGGCAGCAGAACGGCGTCGTACCAGTCCCCGCCCAGGAGCCCGGGGGCGGTGGCCGGTCGGTAGATCGCGGACGCGGTGAAGGGCCGCAGGTCGGGCAGGTGGGGCAGGAGCAGGCGCTGGAACTGTTCGGCTCCGGCGCGGACCTGCTCGAAGAGGCGGGCGTTGTCGATGGCCACGCCCGCGGCGCTGGCCAGGGCGAGCACCACACGCTCGTCGTGGGCGTCGAAGGGTTGCCCGTCCAGCCTCTCGGCCAGGTACAGGTCCCCGTAGATCTCGCCCCGGACGCCGATCGGCACACCGAGCAGGGTGCGCATCTGCGGGTGTCCGGGCGGGAAGCCCGCGGCGTGGGGGTGGGCGGGGACGTTGTCGGTCCGCAGCGGTTCGGGGTGGCGGATCAGATGGCCCAGCAGCCCCCGGCCCTGTGGCTGCCCGACACCGGCCAGGTCGGCCACCTCGCGGTCGGTGAGGCCGACCGGGACGAACTCCGACAAGCCCGTGTGCTGCTCGTTCAGCACGCCCAGCGCGCCGTAGCGTGTGCCGACCAGGTCCATCGCAGTGCTGACGATACGGCGCAACACCACGGGCAGCTCCAGCTCCCGGCTGATGGTGAGCGCGGCGTCCAGCAGCCCCTGGAACTGTTCCTGGGCGTCGGCCAGGGTGCGGAGCCGTTCGGTGACACGGTCCCACTCGGCGTCCAGGCGCAGCCGCAGCGCGAGCGGCAGCGGGTCCTCTCCCTGCTCCATGTGCGGCTCTTTCCTGCCACTGCCCTGCCAGACCATGATCTGGACGGCGCATGCCTCGGTGCCGGCGGCGTGGGCGCCTTGGTGTCCACGATAAGGAAGGCGACCGCCTCCCGCCGCCGCTGCGGAGCCCAGACGTCCGGCTGGCCGGCCACCAGGCGTATGCCGGTGCCGACCGGCCACCCGCGCCCGTCGCTCCGTCCACTCCGAAGATCCTCGGAGTGTCGGAACAGAAGGTGGCTCGTCGCTACCGCGCGTGGCGGTCGGCCGGAGCGGTGCACGTACGGGCACGACCTGGCCGGAACCGGTCGGCCAGGTGTTGTGGCTGGTGCGGGTGCAGTGTGCTCCGGAGACAGCCGACGCGTGGTCGCGCTCACTGGCCGGGCGGTCGGACGCCTCCTGGGTGCTCGTGGTGTCCGGAGGCGCGGAGATCCCGAGCATGCTGCGGGTGGACGCGTCCTCCACGACCCTCAGCCGGTGGCCGCGCCCCCCGGGTGACGGGGGTCAGCGCGTACTGCGTCCTACGCACGTTCTGCGGGGCCCGAGCAGTCCGCTGGTGAGTCAACCCGCCGCGGGTGCCTACGGTCACAGCTGGTGAGCCGGTTCACCAACTCTGACCTGATAGTTCACCGGCCTCCGCCCGGTGGCGAGACCTACGCGGTTTGGATGGGTGGGTGATATCGATCACCGCTTCAACAAGATCGCGCTGGCTTGCCCGGAGCCTCGGCGCGGAAAGCGGTTGACCACACGCGGTGGCAGTAGTCCTGGGGTTTGCGCAGGTCCAGGGCGAGGGCGTCGTCGAGGAGGCCGAGGCCGGCCCGCGCCTTCTCCAGGCCGTCGATGGCGCTGGCAGTGGGCTCGAAGTGGCGGTGGAGGTAGTCGGCTGTCGCGTCGGAGGCGGTGCGGGTGGATTTCCTTGAGGGCAGCATCCGCGAAGCGCACAGGAAGGTCACGGACTCCTCTTATCACCCGGACCCGCCGCGCCCTGGCGGTCTCGAACACCGATATGTCCCACCGGTTTCCGACGGCGATGGCGCCGTAAACCGGCCACGGGCGTCGGATCTCGAAAGGGACGTGAAGGAGTTTCCATGATCCCGTGAACGGTCCCACGGGTCGGCATGTGGGGATATCGGGAACCTCGGCAGAAATTACCGATGAGCCGGGGTCGCCGGGCAGCCGGTCGACATGGTTTGCTCTCGCGCCAAGCCACCAATGGAAAGGACAGTCATGCGTAACGACTTCACTCCCGTCGAGACCCGAGAGATTCCCGAGGCCGACCTGGACAGCGTTTCCGGCGGCGTGCTCGGCGACATGGTTCAAGACGGCACGTCCGCGCTCCCGGGCCTGCCCGGACTGCCGGCACTGCCGGGGCTGCCCGGCGGCGCGATCAGCGGCGGCGGCGGAATCCAGGTCACCGGCCCCGTCTCGGGCCAGGCCGGCTTTTCCGGCATAGTCGGGCTCTGACGCGCCAATAGGCCCCGACAGTCCTCTTTGCACTGCTGGTCAATTCGGGGCCTGGCTCCCCCGCCGGCGATGTGTCGGCGAATTAGGGGCTCGCGTGACGTCGGCCTTCAAGACCCGGTTGTGGTCTTGACGGCCGACGTTGCCGTTTGGGGCGGGTGCGGGTGTCGTTGGAGCCGATGGGCTCGGCGGAGATTCCGACGGAGACGGTGCGGGTGGCTCGGGCGGCGTTCCCGAAGGGGAGTCTGGCGATCCGCGAGGCTGCGAAGCGGCTCAGGCTCCCACAAGGTGTGGGATCTCGCGGCTTGTCGCCTACGCCGATCTCCTGACCAGTGGGTTTCCCGCGATCTCACGGCGATGGCACACGGTCCAGTCTCACCAGAAATGGCACACCCTCAGAGCATCCACTCGGACGGCGAGTGTCCGCTCGCAGTGCATCTGGCAGAGGTGGGCTGCTGACCTGCGGGGTTGCCATGTCGCTTGAGAACGCCGCCTCTTGGTTTTCGCAAGCGACATGGCTGTCACGGATGGATGGCGTGATCGGACTCGGCCAGCGAGCCCAGCGGCCGGTCGGCAATCGCGTTCAGGTGTGACCAGTACTCCACGAGGTTTTCCCCCTGCTCACCACATTCCCCGTCGGTGCCCGCCAATGACCCCCGCGTGCAAGAGGATTCAGGTAATGAGCAACCCCCAGAGCTGCGGTACAGCAAGAGCACAAGTGGCTGTCGGCTGCCGAGGACGGCGTCGCGACGATCGGCGTCACCGAGCACGCGGCCAACGCGCTCGGCGACGTCGTGTTCGTGCAGCTTCCGGAAGTCGGTGACACCGTGACCGCGGGCGAGACCTGCGGCGAGTTGGAGTCGAACCAAGGCGGTGAGCGACCTGTACTCCCCGGTGACCGGTGAGGTCGTCGCTGCCAACCAGGACGTCGTGGACGATCCGGTGCCGGTCAACTCCACGCCCTTCGAGGGCGGTTGGCTGTGCAAAGTGCACCTGATCTGGCCTGTTCTCATCGACCACCCCGCCCGCGGCGGATGCGTCCACCCGCTCACACAGCAGGCCGACACCGCAACCGTGACCGCGCTCCACCGGCTTCTTGGTGAGTTCTTCGGTGCGCGAGAACAACCGGACGGCCTCGGGCACATCTTCGGGGACTACGCATTCGCCCCCCAACAGGTGGGGCGACAGGAGCCAGGCGATGCAGACCGTGTGAGGAACCGGGCTCCAGCCCCTGTCAGTGCTTGTGCTTGCCGGGCCTGCCGGCCTTCTTGGGGCCTGGTTTGACTTCGGGGGCCCGCTCCGGCTTCTGCTCGGCAAGCTGTGCCGGAGGGGAGGGAGCAGTCTCGTATGACGCCGAGGGGGACGGCGTGGCGGGGCTCGTGCTCGCGGTCGGGTTGGTCTGCGGCCCCCGCGCTGAGCCGGTTCCGGGCGAGAACCACACCATGCCCACCAGCAACGCCACGGTGAAGACGCCGACGCCGCCCAGCACAGCCACCAGCCGGGAACGGCGGAGGAACGGCAGGTGTGCGCGGCGGGTCGCGGACCGGTGCACGCTCGTCTGCCACTCGGTGTTCGTCACCGGCGCGAAGGCACGGTCGGAGTGAGCGGTGGGAGCGGAGAAGGAGCTTGCAGGGGCGGCGGTCCTTGAGCCGGTGACGTGCTGCCGGTCCGGGCGGCCGTGGTGCTGGTGTTCGCTCGGCAGCGGCTCCCGCGCACCGCGCCAGGCTCCGCGCCCGAACCAGTCCGCCACCTCGTCAGCCGTGGGTCGGCTCTCGGGCTCCTTGGCCAGCAGGCCGAGCAGATAGCTCTCGAAGGCGGGCGGTAGATCGGCGCCAAGTTGCCGGGGTGGGACGGGGGCGGCATCAAGGTGCTGATGAAGCACCGCGAGCGCACTGTCCGCCTGGAACGGAGGCCGGCCGGTGAGGAGTTGGTAGAGCACGCAGCCCAGGGAGTACACGTCGGCTGCCGGGCCGGCGGTGCGGCCCAGGGCCCGCTCGGGCGCGAGGTAGAGGCTGGTGCCGACGATCTGACCGGTGGCGGTGAGCGCGGCACCGGAGTCGTCGAGGAAGCGGGCGATGCCGAAGTCGCCGATCTTCAGGGTGCCGTCGGCGCCCAGCAGGAGGTTGGCCGGCTTGATGTCCCGGTGCACGATGCCCTGCCGGTGCGCGGCGACCAACCCAAGGGCGGCCTGTGCGGCGATAGGGGTCACATGCTCGGCGGGCAGCGGTCCGGAACGGGCGAGCTGGTCGGCGAGGCTGCCCCCATCGACGAGCTCCATCACCAGGAACAGACGGTCTTCGTGCTCGCCGAAGTCGAGAACGGCGACCACATGCGGGTGGCTGAGGCTTCCGGCGGTCTGCGCCTCCAGCCGGAAACGGGAGGGCGCGGTGGGGTCGGAGTCGTGGGGGAGCAGGAGTTTCACGGCGACCGGTCTGCCGAGCGTCTCGTCGAAGGCCCGCCAGACCTCCCCCATCGCGCCCCGCCCGATGGTGTCTCGCAGCCGGTATCGGCCCGCTATCAGCACTTGTTCTTCATCCTCATGCCCAAAGACGTCTTGATCGCCGCAAGCCATGACCCACCGTGGGGCGCGAACCAAGGTGCGGGGTGCCGCAGCGGCCTCAGCGTACCGGCCCTGCAACCTTGTCTTTCCAGGTGGCGCAGAGCCCGGCTGCTGCCCGGCTGCTTCGGGCAGTCCCGCCGGAGGAAGAGGGTGCGTGCTTGGTTGGCGGCCGAGTTGTGACGGCTTTAAGTTGCTCTCTTCACAAGAGCGCTGGTTTGGTGGCCGTCTCTCGCCACCAGTGACATTCCAGGGGCACAGCGCGCTGAAGGAAGTGACCCGATCATGAGGGTCGAGGCGCTCGCTCTCCTGCGGAGGGACGCGGGCGCCGACCGCAGGAGCGGGCTGGTTCCCCCCGTGCCGGCCCGCTCCTGCGCGCGTACGGCGGCCCGGCCGTCCCACGTGGCAGTGGCGCCCCCGGCTGCCGTCATCAGTGAATCCCTCTCAGCGGATGCTGTCATGTAGAGCGCCCATGACGTTCGTCGCGAGTCACGGGCGTCGGCGCTGGCTCCGCACTCGGTGTCACTTGGCGCCCCGGAGTTCTGAAATCCGCGTTCTCGTGGCCCAATAACCAACGCCTTGGACTCAAGGGGCCCAAAGCGAGCGCACTCAGACGAGTGCCTCATGCCGGGCTTTTCGCCCAATCGACGAGCCGAGCCCACCAGCCGCCCCTCGATCGGTCCGGTGGGCTCCCTGGGTACCCAGGAGCATGTGTGCGTCGCGACGCCCCGCCCCGTCGGGCTGGCACCGATTCCGATCGAGTTGTCGCGTCCGCTGTGCGCGCACGCTTGCGTTCCGCAGGCTCACACAGGCATCGCTGAGCCGTTGGCACACCCATGAGTACTTGGTCCACATGCCTCCCACAGCCCTCATAGGTCAGCTTCTTGCACGACCGACAGACAGCACGTTGACACATGATTACCCTCCCTTGGCTCTTCGTTCGATATCCACGATGTTCGCGCCATCGCCACAAGAAACTCCAGAATTTACACCCCCTCCATAAACAGCCGACTTGCGCCAGCGCGGGCCACGATCACGCAGTCGAATCACGACCCAAACGACCTCGCCGGCGATCGCAGATATCCAGACATGAGGGACAGTTGCTGCATATCCGTCGCGGAGAGTATCTCACCAAGTGGCGCCAAGTGGCCTGTTGGGAAAAACTCCCCGAGTTGCTCGGAACACCGAAACAATGGTTGCATCGCGGCCGATCAAGGAACGGAGGCACAGCGCCTTATTGTCACTGCTCTTCACCGCATTGCTTTCGGGGCGTCAACCGGGCAGAGCGAGGGCAGGAATCGAGAACGGCAGCCGCTCTCCCCGAACGGGTGGTGCGCCGGTCAGGAAGGAGCAACATGAGTTGCTCTCACGCCGCAGGATGCCCCCTTTTCCCCCTACTTAGGGCGAGCTTGCAAGGTTGGCGCGAATACTACTGCGACAGCGCGGATCGATGGCTCGGCTGCGCGCGCTACCAGATGTCACTCACCGGCGAGCGCGTGCCGATCAGCCTGCTGCCCAACGGAGCCCGCGCGCGACACCTCGAAGCCCCGGCCGAGATGGACCGATCCGGCGCCACCCGCCCGGTGGCGACCCCCCGGCAGCCCCCGCCGCCACGGTCCGCACCGCGGGCACCGGAGACCACGTCCCGGCCCCAGCCGGCACCGACCCGGCCACATGAGCAGTCAGGACCTGGAACCGCAATACCGGAGGCCATGGGCCAGTTCGGGGAAACACCTACGCCAGCGACTGCCTGGCATGACCAACCGTCACCGTCCCCACAGCGTGCCCGACCTTCGGACAGCCTCGCTGTGCCCGGCTCAAATCCCGGCTGGTGGGCTCGACTTGCCGATTGGATGAGAGGACCCGCATGAGTACCTACTGGCCCTGGTGGGCGGGCGCTGTCGGGCTCGCTCTGGTCACCATCAACCACACACTCATCACCGATCGGTCTCTCGGGGTGTCGGCCGCATGGGATCGCGTGTTGCACTGGCGCCGCGAACGCCGACTCGAGCGGATGGACGAGGAGTTCACCGACGACCAAGCTCTCGCTGAGGCGCTCGCCGCAGCTACAGCGGAGCACTTCGGCACCGGCACCGGCGCATCCGCTGTGGCACAGGAGCCTTACGGGAAGTCGCAGCCGCTCGAAGCCGACGCCGAACCGGCAGCGAGTGAGCGCCCGTCAGCCACGAGCCTGCGCCCGGCCCCGCTGGTCACTCAGGCTGCCCTGCTGATGTCGATCTTCCTCGGTGGATTCATCGCCGCGGTCACCTCTGGGCGGTTCCACCTCCGCCACGACATGGGCCCGGGTTTTCGGCACCTGGTCACCGCCGATCCGACCACCATGATCGCCGTGCTGTTCGTGGGCGGCGTGCTGGTCGGCTTCGGCACTCGGCTGGCCGGTGGGTGCAGCTCCGGCCACGGACTCAGCGGCTGCGGCCGGCTGCGGCCGGTCAGCATCGTCGCGACCGCCGTGTTCTTCGGCACCGCCGTCGCGGTGTCGTTCCTCCTGTGGAAGGTGATCTGATGCGCACACGGGGCGCGATTCTGCTGGCCACCATCATCACCGGACTGGCCCTCGGTTATACCGTCACCAACATCGGCTTCGGCGACTACGCCGAGCTGAACCGCATGTTCACCTTCCAGGACCTGCGCATGTTCCTGTCCTTCGCCGGTGCTGTGGTGATCATCGTGTGCGCGTTCGCTCTGCTGCGGGTCCGCCGCACCCCAGGGCGCATCCATGCCGGCGTGATTCCCGGCGCGGTGCTGTTCGGTACGGGCTGGGCGATCTCAGGTGGGTGCCCGGCAATCCCGATCATCCAGGTCGCCAGCGGATACCTGCCCGCCCTGATCACAATCCTGGGCGTCATCGTCGGTATCCGGCTGTGCCGCTGGGCCAACGCCCGATACTTCCACCTCGACCGCGGCTCCTGCGGGCTGTAACCAAGCACGCCCACCGACCAGAGCCATGAAGGTCGGGGCTCTCGCCTTGACGATCTCCCCGACGGCCTGCGGCAGCCCATGCACACCTGGGACCTGGCGACACAGCGCCCGGCCGTCGCGGGAGCCCCACCAGGGGGGAGTTCAGATACGGCAGGACAGCGGTGGGGATGCCGAAGCCGTACCCCTCGCGCCCACCACCGCCCGCACGAAGATCGCCTCCTCGGTGGCGTCTGCGGCATTGCCGGTACCTTCTCCACCCTCGACGGCCTGACCCGCTGCCTGCGGTACGTGCTCGACTCCACGACCGCCCCCACCGCACCGCGATTCGGGCCGAACTGGGTCGAGGAATCGCTCAGCGTCCAGACCGGAACCCTGGAGCCCGTGCGCGATCCGCAGTTCCTTCCGGAGCCTGGCCTTCAGCTGAAGAAGCAGCACGTTGACGACAGGTGGACACGCCTTCGGCCGTCGCTGCTGCGCCCGCAGGGCCGCGAGACCGACCTTGGACGGTACCGCCGGACCACCTGCACGCCCGAGAACAGCTCCCCCCACCGGCTCATCCGGTGGGGCGCGAGGCCGAGCCACGCAGGACTGACCGGGACTGACAAGTCCGGGCGGGACGCAGGACTGGGCAAGCCGTGCGAGTGCCCGGCGTGGTGTCTGCCGTCCGCGCCGGAGCGAGGTTAGACAAGGGACATGGCCCGAATCCCGGGCCGCTCCTCGCGTGAGCGTCGACAGCGGCCGCCAGGCTCTCCGGAGCCGCCGAAGCGGCGTTCCCGGCCCATGGTGATCATGAGCAGCGTCGCCGGGCAGATGTTCGTGCTTCAGGCGCTGATCATCGTGCTGCTCGTCGCGGCGGGAGTGGCCGCGCTGGCGCTGCTGGCTCGGAACGACAGATTCCAGGCGGCGCGAGCCCGCTCGCTGGCCGCCGCCGAGAGCTTCGCCCACGCCCCCGGCCTGCCCACCGTGCTGCGCAGCCCGAACCCGGCTGCCGTACTCCAGCCGCTGGCCGAAGCGGCCCGCAAGGCGGGCAATGTCGACTTCATCGTCGTCATGAACCGGGACGGCATCCGCTATTCGAGCCCGCGGCCGGAGCGGATCGGCAAGAAGTTCATCGGCACCATCGGACCGTCGTTGGCCGGTCACGTCACCATCGAAAGCCTCCAGGGTCCGGTCGGCGAGGAGATACAGGCCGTCGTCCCGGTGATGGACGGGGGCCGGGTCGTGGGCATGGTGGCGTCCGGGCTCAAGATGAGCAAGATCAGCGGTTCCGCCAACCGGCTGCTCCCGCTCCTCATCGCTGCCGGCGCCGGCGCACTGGCCCTGGCCACCGCCGGGACGGCCCTGGTCAGCAGGCGGCTGCGACGGCAGACCCACGGTCTCGGGCCGGCCGAGATGACGCGGATGTACGAGCACCACGACGCGGTGCTGCACGCCGTGCGCGAGGGAGTGGTCATCGTCGGCGACGAGGGCCGGGTCGTACTCGCCAACGACGAGGCGCGCCGGCTCCTGGCCCTGCCCCCGGACGTGGAGGGGCGGCAGGTCGACGGCCTCGGTCTCGACCCCAGGACGACAGAGCTGCTGCTCTCCCGGCGCGATGCCTCCGACGAGGTGCTCCCCGTCGGCGACCGTCTCCTGGCGGTGAACAACCGGTCCACGGACCGCCACGGCGGCCCGCCCGGCAGCGTCGCCACCCTGCGGGACTCCACCGAGCTGCGTGCCCTCGCCGGGAAGGCCGAGGCCGCCCAGCGCAGGCTGCGGCTGCTCTACGAGGCGAGCGTGGCCGTCGGCACGACCCTGGACGTCACCCGCACCGCCGAGGAGCTCACCGAGGTGGCCGCCCGCTGGTTCGCCGACTACGTCACCGTCGACCTCGCCGAGCCCGTCCTGCGCGGTGACGAGCCGCCGCCCGGCGCATACGCGCAGGCGCCGGAGCTGCGTCGCGTGGCGCTCAGCGGTACGTTCACCCATCCCCAGTACCGAGTGGGCGAGGTGTACCGGTACGCCCCCGCCACGCCGATGGCCACCGTCTTCCTCAGCGAACAGCCCGTGCTCGTACCCGACTTGCCCGCCGCCTCCGAATGGCGCGCGGGAGACCCCGAGCGCACGCGGATCGTCATCGAGCACGGCCTGCACTCACTGATCACCGTGCCGCTCAAGGCGCGCGGTGTGCTGATGGGTGTCGCCAACTTCTGGCGGATGCGGGAAAGCCCGCCCCTGGAGGAAGACGATCTGACCCTGGCCGAGGAGCTGGCGGCGCGCGCGGCCGTCTGCATCGACAACGCGCGCCGCTTCACCCGCGAACACACCATGGCCGTCACCCTCCAACGCAGCCTGCTCCCCCGCGTGCTGCCCGAACAGACCGCCCTCGACGTCGCCTACCGGTATCTCCCCGCCCGGACCGGAGTGGGCGGAGACTGGTTCGACGTCATCCCGCTGCCCGGATGCAGGGTCGCGCTCGTCGTCGGCGACGTGGTCGGCCACGGCCTGCACGCAGCCGCCACCATGGGTCGGCTACGCACCGCCGTACAGAACTTCTCGACCCTGGACCTGCCACCGGACGAACTCCTGGCCCGCCTCGACGACTTGGTCGACCACATCGACCAGGACACGGCAACAGTCACGGACTCGGACCCGGATGCGGGCCCGGCGCAGGACCAACTCACCATCACCGGCGCCACCTGCCTCTACGCCCTCTACGACCCCACCACCGGCACCTGCGCCATGGCCCGGGCCGGCCATCCGCCACCCGCCGTCGTCCACCCCGACGGCACCGTGGAATTCACCGAGCTCCCCGCGGGCCCGCCGCTCGGCGTGGGCGGCCTTCCCTTCGAGGCCGTGGAACTACGGCTCCCGGAGGGCGCCAGCGTCGTCCTCTACACCAACGGCCTCATCGAGGACCGCGAACACGACCTCGACACCGGACTGGAAATCCTCCGTACGACCCTGGCCCACCCCTCCCGCCCACCGGACGAGACCTGCGACGTCGTCATCAGCACGCTGCAACCCGACCGCCGCGGCGACGACATCACCCTCCTCGTCGCCCGCACCCGCCTCATGGATCCCGGCCGCATCGCCGAGTGGGACCTGCCGTCCGACCCCGCGGCCGTGGCAGGCGCCCGCGCCGACGTCACCCGACAGCTGACGGACTGGGGGCTGGACGAGCAGGCGTTCACCACCGAGCTGATCCTCAGCGAACTGATCACCAACGCCATCCGCTACGCCCCCGGCCCGATCCAGGTCCGCCTTCTGTACGACCGGACTCTGATCTGCGAGGTGACCGACACCAGCAGCACCTCACCCCACCTGCGCTACGCCGCCCACGAGGACGAGGGCGGCCGCGGCCTCTTCCTCATCGCCCAGCTCGCCGAACGCTGGGGTACCCGCTACGTCGCGCGGGGCAAGGTCATCTGGGCCGAGCAGGCGGTGACCTGAGAGAGGCAGAGCGGTCCGCGCCCTGAGAACGAACGATGCCGGCGAGAGCGGTCGATAGCGGGCGAGAGCATGTGATCGGGGCGGGAGTCGGCCCGTGTCGTGGCTCGGGCCGCACCGTGGGCACGGCCAGGGTGGCGGATGTGAGCCATGTCACTCATCGAGGGTGCATAGCGGGGCAGGGGCCAGTGCCTTTATGGAAGGTGTAAGGGCGTGTTGAGGTGAGGGGGGACGCTGATGGGGCAGTTGCGGGCCGATGAGTTCGACCGGTTCGTGGCGGCTCGGTGGTCGGCGTTGCTTCACCTGGCGCGGCTGTTCACCGGTGGAGACCGACACCGGGCCGAGGATCTGCTGCAGGAAGCGCTCGTCAAACTGTGGTTTGCCTGGCCGAAGGTGGCCGAGCAGGCGCCCGAGGCGTATGTGCGCAGGGTCCTGGCCCGTGCCGCGGCTCGCTCGGCACGGCGTCGCTGGTGGGGCGAGCACCCTGTGGACCAGCTGCCCGACCCGCCCGAGGTGGCAGACGAGACCGCTGCTGTGGACGAACAGACCCGGTTGGAGGCCGTGTTGGCGTTGCTGCCGGCACGGCAGCGGGCTGCGGTGGTGCTGCGCTACTACCAGGACCTGCCCGAGCGGGATGTCGCGGAAGTGCTGGGCTGTCCGGTGGGTACCGCCCGTTCACTGACGACCCGCGGCGTTGCACGGTTGCGTCAGCTTCTGGCTGAGGCAGAGCCGGTGGAGTGAGGAGGGAGCTATGGATCACTTCGAGCAGGAGCTGGCGCGGATGATGCGCGACGGCCAGGAGGACACGCTCTATGAGGACCGGCACCGAGACCGACTGCACGCCGGCGTTCGCGCACGCCGGCGGGCCCGAGCGGCCTGGACGGCCACCGGATCCGTGCTGACCGTTGCCGGACTCGGAGTCGGACTGATGGTCCTGCCAAGCTCCTTCGCGCAGGACGGCCCCACCGGCCCTCAGCGCCGCCCCGGCACCCCCGCGGAGTCGGTCCCGATGCCGTCGACGCCCCGCCCCGGGCCCACTGCCCCACAGGCGCCGATGCCGACCTGCACGTCAACCACCCGGTCGGTGCCGACGCCGTACCGCCCCTCACTCCCCGAGCCCCCGATGCCCACCCGTACATCACCCCTCAAGCCGGTTCCGACGCCGACCTGCGCCTCGACCACCGGTCCACTGTCGATGCCGTAAAGCGTCCCTCAACCTGCGAACCGGTTCCG
Organism: Streptomyces yunnanensis; assembly: GCF_029011865.1. NCBI lineage: Bacteria > Bacillati > Actinomycetota > Actinomycetes > Kitasatosporales > Streptomycetaceae > Streptomyces > Streptomyces yunnanensis. The sequence continues at coordinate 8,408,248 of NZ_CP095749.1, read as the reverse complement.
ACGCCGGCCCAGACCTCGACCGTCAGGTGGCACCCTGACCGCGTTCAAGCGGTCCCGACGAGTGTGTCCGGAAGCCCAGCGTCCGTGCACCTGGCGAGAGGGAGACGGCGACTTCGCTTGCGCGCGCACCGCGCCCCGGGCAACCAGGTCGGCCGCGGAGCCCTGCCTCGGCACCCGCCGTGCGGGCTAGCTCCGCGCGGTACAGCCGCTACGTATTCATCGATCCTCAAGACCGTCGCCTCCCGGCCCCGAAAGTGGCGGGAGGCGCAGGAGGCACCGTGCTCACCGCGTTCGCCCGAGCGTTCAAGACGCCCGACCTGCGCAAGAAGCTGCTGTTCACGTTGGGCATCATCGTGCTCTACCGGATCGGAGTGCACATCCCGATCCCGGGGGTGAGCTACGCGAACGTCGAGTTCTGCATGGCGCGGACGCACGCCAACAGCGGGTTGTTCGGCCTGGTGAACATGTTCAGCGGTGGAGCGCTGCTGCAGATCACGATCTTCGCGCTGGGGATCATGCCGTACATCACGGCGAGCATCATCCTCCAGCTGCTGACCGTGGTGATCCCGCGGCTGGAGGCCCTCAAGAAGGAGGGACAGTCCGGCCAGGCCAAGATCACCCAGTACACCCGCTATCTGACCGTGGCGCTCGCCGCCCTGGAGGGCACCGCCCTGGTGACCGCCGCCCGCGCAGGTTCGCTCTTCCAGGGCTGCCCGCGCCAGATCGTGCCCAACGACTCGGTCTTCACCACCCTCACGATGGTCATCACCATGACCGCCGGCACCTGCCTGGCCATGTGGCTCGGTGAGCTGGTCACCGACCGCGGCATCGGCAACGGCATGTCGATCCTGATGTTCATCTCGATCGCCGCCCGCTTCCCGAGCGCACTGTGGCAGGTCAAGCTCACCGGCAAACTCGCCGACGGCTGGATCGAGTTCTTCGCGGTGATCCTGGTGAGCCTGGCGATGGTCGCCCTGGTGGTCTTCGTCGAGCAGGCCCAGCGGCGCATCCCGGTGCAGTACGCGAAGCGCATGATCGGCCGCCGTTCCTACGGCGGTACGTCCACCTACATCCCGCTCAAGGTGAACCAGGCAGGTGTGATTCCCGTCATCTTCGCGTCGTCGCTGCTCTCCATCCCGGCGCTCATCGCGCAGTTCAGCGGGTCGAAGGCGGCCTGGGCGACCTGGATCGCCACCCACTTCAACAAGGGAGACCACCCCGTTTACCTCGCCGCGTACGTCCTGCTCATCGTGTTCTTCGCCTTCTTCTACGTGGCCATCAGCTTCAACCCCGAAGAAGTCACCGACAACATGAAGCAGCGCGGTGGCTTCATCCCGGGCATCCGGGCGGGTCGCCCGACGGCCGAGTACCTCAGCTACGTGCTCAACCGGATCACATGGCCGGGCTCGCTGTACCTGGGGCTGATCGCGCTCGTCCCCACAATGGAGTTGGTGCTCTTCAACGCCAACCAGAACTTCCCGTTCGGCGGGACGAGCATCCTCATCATCGTGAGTGTGGGCCTGGAGACGGTGAAGCAGATCGAAAGCCAACTTCAGCAGCGCAACTACGGAGGGTTCCTCCGCCGACGCGAATCGTCCTCGTCGGACCTCCGGAGGCCGGCAAGGGTACCCAGGCCGCGTACCTTGCCAAGGACCCGGCGATCCTAGAGATTCATCCCGGCAGAGATCCGGCGCCGGCGCCCGCGTCTCGGTAGCCTGACGAGCCGCAGTCGCCAGCACCGACAGTCGATGCCGCGCCAAGGGGGCGTGGTGCCGGCGGGTTGGTAGTGGGCGTCAGCTTGATTGGTGTCGACGTTGTGTGGGGCGGTGACTCCGCTGGTGACCTTGTCGGGGCCAGCAGCTGAGCGGCGACGTTGGGGTGTCAGGTCTGCCGATGCCCGCTCAGAACAGTGCCAGGCCCTCGCCACTGGTGTCCGCGATGACGGGCCGGGACTGGGCAGGGAGACCGTCCAAGCGGTCAGGACCGGCCGCGGCGGCCACGGCAGGGGCCGTCTCGGCCAACCAGACGCGAAACCGCTCGGCGGCCTCGCGGTAGGGGACTCGCGCCAGGACACGGTGCTCACCGGAGGGACAGAAGTCGACGGCCACAGTGAACAGGCAGGAACGGGAAGCCTGCTGACTGCCCGTCCAGGACACGCGCAGGACACCGCAGGGCCTGCGCCCGCCGGAGGCGCGGTGGGTCGGGCGCAGCGAGCGGCAGGCTATGTGGGCGGTCCATGCGGCGAGGTGCGGCAGGGGCAGGGTGGTGCGTGCGCGGCAGCCGGGGCAGCGGTGCCAGTGGCGGAGCCAGTCGTCGTTGTCGGTGTGGAAGAGGCGTGTGTAGCGGTTCGCCACGCGGATGTCGTTGCTGTACAGGTGGTCGGGGCGTTCTTGTGTGTTGCAGGACTGGCAGACGGGGGCGCGGACGTAGCCGTGTTCGTGGCAGTGGTCGAGGACGGCGGCGGGCGCTGCGCGGCAGACGGCGCATGCCCACCCGGCCACCCTGCGGGAGGTACCGGGCTTTCTGCTGAGCACCGAGTACAGCTGGCCTTCCAGCTCTGCGGTGTACGGGCGCAGTGCGGCGGCGGGGCCGTTGGGGCTCGTCGTCTGCGGACCGTCTGCGGCTGCGGCCGGCCGGGGGCGGGAGGGCGGCGGCTTGGTGACGGCTGTGCTTGCCTGGCAGGTCTGCGCGGCTTGCACCCACTGCGTTTCGGCGTGCTCGGCGGCGTCGAGCAGCCTGACCACAGCGCGCGGCAGCCACCACGTCCGCTGCGTCCCGTCGCGGGTCCGCTCCACGAGCATCTGTCGCCAGTCGATCCCCGCCAGATGGTGCGGCCGGCCGGCTGCACGTCGTGCTGCCCGCTCGACGCCGCCGAGCTCCCGCAGTTCCCCCGTGATGCGCTGGCGCCAACGCAGCGGCGCTTCCTCGCGGCACTCCCGCCGCGGCGCCCCACCAAACGGACCGATACGGACCAGATCCCGCCGGTCCATCCCTACCGCGTTCAGTTCCGCGGCCGCTCGGCGCACCTCAGCCTCCGGAACACTCCACTGGCCGCCGCTCGCCCTCGCCGTCGGCACCACATGGCCGCCGAGCAGGACGTACCCCAGCCGGGCATGGGCAGGAGAGCAGGTGAATGCCCCAGAAGTCGTCGGCACAGCACTGGTGGCCGTCAACTCGACCCACAGAGCGTCCGCGGCGCCCAGGGTGATCAGGCCGTCCGGGCGACCGGGCATGACACGCTCTGGCATACCGACAGGCTAACGGCCCGCACCGCGGCAACGGGTCGCCAAGCGCCTCGGTCAGCGGCCGGCGCTTGGGTGGCGAAATCCGTTCTGACTACTCCGACTGTTCCTTTTCGGCCAGTGCCTCTGGCGTGCCGACGAAGGCGCGACCGCAGCCCGGCGGGAGTCGTTCGACCACCATCGCGATGGCGGCCTCCGCGGTCGGGGCGGGGCCGACGCTCTGGGACCGTGAGGGCCCGCTGACGAAGAATCCGCCGCCCATCATCGGGGCGATGAACGGAACGTCCCAGGTCCAACGCAGTTCCGTGCACCGGCTGAAGTGCAGCTCGCCCATGCCGACCCAGGGGAACAGTTGCCGTAGTCGGGGCTCTGCGTAGGCGGCACGTAGCAACCGGCCGTCCACACGATGGCCAGTGAGCAGCTTCTGCCACGCGGCTTCGATGATGTCTTCCTCGGGTGCGCCCTCCGTCATGTCTCGCATTCTGCTCGACACCGAAAGGTTTCGGCCAGCTCGCGGTGATAACTCTTGGCCCAGCTCAAGGTCGTCCCCCGGCTCCGCTGCCCACGCTGGAACAGGATCAGCGCCCCCGCTCGGCCCACTCTCCCCAGCTGAGCGCCCGATGCTCACGAAACCGCAGCACCCGTGCGACGTTACGAGAGGCCATCGAGCGGACACGCCATTGCCGGAGAAGCCTGTCGGCGAGTGCCTGCGCCACCGCCGCGGAAGCGACTTGCCGTGCCAGCCCGCGACCTCAGGCGGTGATCGAGTGCCGGCACCCGGCCGCGTTCACCGATTCGCGGCCAGCACTGCCGCGAGGCCCTCTTGCAGGTCCTTGACGAAATACTCGGGAACCTCCAGCGACGGGAAATGTCCCCCCTTTTCGGGCGACCTCCATCGGACGATCTGTCGGTACCGCTCCCGTGCCCAGGCGCGCGGATACTTCTCGATGTCGCGGGGGTACATGGTGATTGCCGACGGGACGTCGACCCGAAGTTCGGGATCAAGCGAGTTGTGGCTTTCGTAGTAAATGCGGGCCGCCGATGCACCGGTCCGCGTCAGCCAATACAGGGTGACGTTGTCAAGAACGCGGTCTCTGGAAATCGTCTCGAACGGGCTGTCTTCGGTGTCCGACCATTCGGCGAACTTGTCGAGGATCCAGGCGAGAAGCCCGACCGGTGAGTCGACGAGCGAGTAGCCGATGGTCTGTGGTCGGGTCGCCTGCTGCTTCGCGTACGCCGCGCGGTGGCGCCAGAAATCGCGGGTTTCCTCGGTCCATTTGCGCTCGACCGCCGTCAGCCCGTCCGTCGTCAACCCGGGCGGCCCCTCCGCGAACGTTGTGTGGATGCCGAGAACGTGCGCCGGGAACCTGCCGGCGAGAACCGTGGTGATATTGCCTCCCCAGTCGCCGCCGTGGGCTGCGAACTTGCTGTAGCCGAGCCTTCCCATCAGTTCCACCCATGCGGCCGCGATCTTTTCGGTTCCCCACCCGGTGGTGGCCGGCTTGTCGCTGTAACCAAAGCCCGGTAGCGACGGGACCACGACGTGGAACGCCGGCGCGTCCGCATCTTTCGGATCTGCCAGCTCGTCCACTACATCGATGAACTCGGCAATGCTGCCTGGCCAGCCGTGCGTCAAGATCAGAGGAGTGGCATCTGCGCGCGCGGATCGGCGGTGCAGGAAGTGGATTCCCAGATCATCAATGGTCGTGCGGAACTGGCCGATCCGGTTGAGGCGCTCTTCGAACGACCGCCAGTCGTACCCGGTGCGCCAGTAGTTCACGACATCGACGAGGTCGGCGAGCGGAACACCCTGTTCCCATCGGCGAGGGTCGGGCGCGGCGCGGTAGACCGTCTCGGCCTCCGGTAGCCGCGCCGCGACCAGTCGCGCGCGCAGATCGTCGAGGTCGGCGTCAGTTGCGTGGGCTTCAAATGCTTGCACGTCGCTGGTGGGACGGGACATGAGACCTCCTGGTCATCACGGAACCGGCTAAGACGGTTCTAGCAGTCGTCCGCATCACGCCGCAACCGGCTAAGGTGGTTCCATGCGCGCTGAGTTCCCTGACTTCCGCCTCGGTAAGGTGCTGTCCACCAGCTTCACGGGGACGCTGTCGGAGCGTCATGGCGACGCCGTGGAGCGCATTCCCACGCCGCACCGGCTCGTCGACTGGCTGGTGGTGAACGGCCTCGCGGTGGACTTCTGCACCACTGCCCAGCTCGATCTCGCTCGAGAACTGAGGGAGTCGATTCACGCCGCCGCGACAGCGGCCGCGATCCAGGACGCTCTCCCTGCATCCGCTGTCCAAGTCATCAATGACTGCAGCGCTCGGGGTCGGGCCGCGGCTGTCCTGACACCCGAGGGGCAGCGGCGATGGCGGCTCAGCTCGGCCTCCTGCGTGGAAGATGCCCTCAGCGTGATCGCCGCCGACGCGATCAGCGTCATCGCAGGCGAACGAGACGGAAAATTGGCCTTGTGTGCATCACCAACCTGCCAAGCCGCCTTCTTCGACACCAGTCAAAGTCGCACCCGCAAATGGTGCGACATGAACACGTGCGGGAATCGCCAGAAGAAAGCGCGCTTCAATGCCAACCAGCGCAAAAAACCCAGATCAGCGGAGTGATCGTTACCTCGGTACAACCACGTGGGCCCCACGCCTGCGACACATCTGTCGCGAGGGGTGCACCCCACCGGCACCACAAGCCGGATCCCTGTGCCGGAAGTGCGGGTCGGAGGGCGTGGTGCGACTCGCGCGAGAGGACGTGGCGGCAGGACACCTCGAAGGTGGCTGCGCCGCAGGCGAGTTCTCCCGGGACGGGCTGGAGTGGGGTGGGGTGGGGTGGGCACTGTAGGGCATCGTGGTCGATCACCTCACCATAAGCCGCGTCGTCCGGCTCCACGCCAAACGCCAAGCCGCCGCCGGCCGGCCGGCCGGACCGGTTGTTCGCCGACCGCGGGTGAGCGTCGCTGACGTGCCTGCTCCCCTCGACTGTGGCCGGCGGGGCTTCTTACTGTCGACGGCCCATAACCGGAATTACCCTCACGAGTTTCCCCAAGCCCCGACATCGTCCATTGGTTCAGGCTAATTTCGTGTGCAAGGTGCTCCATATCGGGGGCATCAGGGCAGAGGGGGTAGAAAGCATGCGCAAGATCGCGTTAGTCGCCGCAGGGCTGTCGCTCGTGGGTACGCTCGGAGTCGCCTTGGCGCCCCATGCCGTTGCGGCGACGCCCTGCCCCTCCGGAGCGTTCTGCATCCGTGAGGCGGACGGCTCCATCCTGAGCCAGAACATTTTCTACAGCTACGGGTCCCACAACCTGTCGAACGTGATCGGGGATCGTGTGCTGGTCAACAATCAGACCGATGGGGCCGGCTTCCAGCTCTGCTTCGGGTACAACGGCGTCAACTGCTCCGAGGTGGACCGCGTCACGGGAGAGTTCGCGCCTTACGACATGACGCCGATCAACTCCGTTGTCCTCGTGGCCTGATCACACCGAGGCCACTGAGCCGTTGAGCGAGGCAGCACGCCGTGCCACCGTTCGTCGCCGACCAGCCTGACCGCACCATCTTCGACGCCGGCCAGAGCACGGACCTGCCGGGCAACCGCACCAGGGGTGAACAGGACACGCCGACCACCGACCAGGCAGTCAACGAGGCGTTCGATGGCCTGGGAAGTACGTTCACGTTCTACTACGACGTCTTCCAGCGTCGCTCCATCGACGGTGCGGGGCTTCCTGGTCGCGGTGAGCCCCCGCGTGATCACGGCCGGATTCGGCTTCCTCGCAATGAAGATGGGCATGCGCGAGAACGCCCGCCCCATTCAGTTCTCCACCGGCATCAGCTTGCTCGGTGAATCCCTCATGGCCATGGGCCGCGTCATGGTGAAGGGCAAGGTGCCGGTCGCGATGGGGCAGGGGCGAGGTGAGTCGGAGCCGACCGCGTCCGCCCCGGCGGCACCGAGAGGGCCATGTTCGTCAATGCATGGCGGGTCGCGACATCCAAACGAGTGAGGGAGGGCGCAGTCTCTGTGTCAGCGGGCAGACGCACGGCATGACGCCGTCGATACGTTCATCCTTGCCGCCGACGAATGCCCCCCTTGAGCCGAACGCGGTGACGGCCTCCGGTCGTGCCGGCGACGGGCTGACGCCGTCCCCTGCGCCGTCCGCCCAAGCCGCGAGCCCGTGCTCACGGTCGACGTTCCCGGTGAGTACGCTCCTCCAGCGCGGCCCCGCCCGACCCACCACCGGGCTCCCCGGGCGTGCCCTGGCCACCCAAGCCGATGTGCAAAGGCTGGTGGCCGAGTTCTGCGCCTGCGCCGCCGAGGACGAACTGCTCGCCCCCGTCTTCGCCGCTATGGGCACGCCGCTGATACGCCACGTCGAGGCCGTCACCGACTTCTGGTGCTGCGAGCTGCTGGACGAACCCTCGCCCAGCCGGGATCTGCTGGCGGTTCACCAGAATGTGCATGCCGCACACCCGATAAGCGCTCGTCACTTCGAACGCTGGCTGGCCCTGTGGCAGGACAGCGTTGATACCACCTTCGTCGGCCCAGCCGCCGACCGGGCCAAGACCCTGGCCGTGAACATCGCGCACTCCATGCGCATCCATCTGGCCGGGTAGCCTCGCGTCGTCATCGGCGGCTCGTCGGACAGGGCCTGGGGCCGAAGTGGTGGCGGCAGCAGGCCGAGCACGGGCCGGTGGGGGACGGCGGTGCGAGCCGGTCCGGGGCCGTGGTGCGCTTGCGCTGCCCGGCTGTTCTCCGCGCGCAGCCGCGCCTACTCCTCACTCCAGCTCTCCAGCTCTCCAGCTCTCCAGCTCTCCAGCTCTCCAGCTCTCCAGCTCTCCAGCTCTCCACAGCCTCGTCGCCGCGACCGTGGAGAGCCAGCTCGTCGGCCCGGCGCACCCAACTCCGCAACGTCTCGCCAGTCACCCCGACATCCGCCGCGACCGCTGCATACGTACGCTTCCCGCCCGCCGCGCGGTACAGCGCCACCGCATCGTTCCTGAACTCCGCCGGATAGGGAGACCTGCGTCCCACCAGGAGACCCTTCCTCGGATCCGCAAGATCCATTGCCAGAGTTTCGACACGACGGGAGGAGTGGGGACGCAGCGGAGCGCATTGCGCGTCCAGGGGGCGTACGTCGTGTGGGCTGGCCGGTGGCACATGCAGTCGCGGGCCGGGCGCGAGGATTGCATCCGTGCGCCGGTGGCGAGGGATTGCCTTCGCCCGCGGGCCGGGGTCGACTGGACAGAGCCGGCCGATTCCCGCGCTGGGAGCGCGAGAGATGCCCGGTGACGTGAATGCCCTCCTGCGCGAAGGCAAGCATCAGGCTGGCCACAGCCGAGATCGCCGGGGAGTCCCGCGCGCCAACCACCCACGGTTCTCTCCCGTGTGAGGCGCCTCGCTGCCCCTGGGCGGGGTCCGTGAGACGTCGGATCCCGGCCGTCACCGGCGGTGGAGCGCCTCCTGATCGCGGCGGGCTGCCCAGACCTAGCTCAGAGGTATGCGTGTGGTGTGCAGCGTGGCGTCCGGAGCGCCGGACCGTGCTCCTGACCTGTCGAGGCTGACTGCCAGCACTCCCCAGGTGACCGGTGTCGTGCACAGGGTCGGTGTCATCATGGCCGAACTGGCGGAGGCGACCGTTCCGCTGTCGCTGACGGACCTCACCCACTGCACCGGCCTGCCCAAGACCACGGTCCACCGGCTGCTGGCATCGATGTGCGACGCGGGACTGGTGCGACGCGCGGGTGCCGGATTCCTGCTCGGCCTGGCCGCGCCCCGGGTCGGCGTCCCCGCCCGACCGTCCTTCGCCCTGCCTCGGCGGTGGTATCTGCCCCATCTGGTCGAGCTCTACGAGCGGACGCACCAGATGGTCAGCCTGGGCGTACTCGTGGGAGACGAAGTGGAGTTCATCGAGCGGATCTACGGGCCCGAGCGACTCGACGACGGAGCGGAGGACGCCGATCGGCTCCCCGCCGCGCTGACGGCCGCGGGCCGCGTGTTGCTGGCGTTTGCGCAGGCCGAGCCGCCACGCCGACCGGGCAAGGCAACCGCGGGCGCGGGGCTGGCACGGTCCCTGGCCGACATCCGACGGCGCCGGATCGCCGTCCACGCCGACGCCTTGGACACCGGGGCGTTCCGTGCCGCCGCTCCGGTGGCCGACCGCGCCGGCCGGGTCGTGGCCGCGGTGGAGATCGGCGGCGGGGGGTGCCCGGGTGTGTGCGTGACCATGCTGGTCGAGCAGGTCCGCCGGACCGCACATGCCCTGACGGCCGCGGCCCGCTGCCTGAACTGACCCAGGCAGAACGGCCACCGGCCCGGCAGCGGGGTCAGCCGCCGGCGATCACGACGAGGATCTCCCCCGTACCCGCGTCCCGCAGCAGCAACGCCCGGCCGTAGCCAACGTGTCCTCGGCGGCCGGTGTGGCGGGCGTCGTCCCCACCGGTTCCGTGGAACGGAACACTCATACCTTGAAGATGGCATCGTCCGCAGGTGTGTTCCGCTCTACGGAACAGCCTGTTTGCGGGATTGCCGGGCGGCTTTACTCTCTGGACGTTGACGGAGAATCGGCGCGCACGGGGGACCTCCGCATGAGGTTCGTACGGTGCGGATGCTCTCGTAGTGCCGGCGATTCCGGTACCGAACGGCCCCGACACGCCTGCATTCAAAGGAAGTTCGCGGAGACCGAAAGGGAATGCCGCGCACGGTCAGTAGGGCTTTGCGCAGTAGAGCACCGCCCGGCGCGACGCAGAGCCGGAAGGTGTCGTGGGCGCGCTCCAGGCAGTACGCGTTGGGCTCGGGACGGGACCGATGCCGTGACGTGACCGACCACTACGCAAGAAGGTGACGGCATGTCCCCACATGTGACGGGGCAGCAGGATGAACTGCCCAAGTTCCTCACCGAGTACGCGGATACCCGCGGTGCGCGCAGGATCCTGCCCCGTTTCCTGGGGGGCCGGCCCCCGGCCACCAGGTGCATCGGCGAGGCATGGCACGTCGCGGCGGAGCGGAACCCGTCCCAACTGCTGATCGCCGACCGGCCGCCGGACATCGACCCCGAGGGTCCGCCGACCCGGACGCTGACGCAATGGGCATCCCTGGTCGACGAGACTGCTGCCTGGCTCCACCAGCTGGGCGTACGGGCATGGGACCGCGTGGCCATCCTCAAGGCCAACCACTTCGACCTGCTGGTCCTCGCGTCGGCCGCGGCGCGGATCGGCGCCGTCCCGGCACCGCTGTCCGGCGTGTACGGTCCACCGGTGGACGGCACGCCGATCTGCCACATCCTGCTCAGTCGCCTGGAACGGCCGTTCCTGGTCACCGACCGGGCCCATCTCGAACGCTGCGCTCTCGATCCGACCGCCGTCGCCAGGCTGACCCGGCGGACGGTCTGCGTCGATGGCACCGACGGCCGACGTGATCTGGTGGACCTGGCGAGCCTGCGCGGTGGGTCCGTGCCGGCGACTCGGCTGCGGGCGACCGACGAGCCGATGTGGGTGACGCACACATCGGGTACCACCGGTGTGCCCAAGCTCGTGATGCATTCCGCGACGTCGGTACACGGCATGGCCTTGGTCGAGTCCGAGCGTTGGCCGCTGTGGATGGGCCCGCAGGACACCTGGGCGTTCTGCGATCCCTTCTGGCATGAGCGGGTGATGGCCAATCAGCTCACGGTGGCGACCATCGGGCTGCGCATGATCATGCTCTCCGACGCCACGTCGCCGGCGGTACACCGACTGCTGACGGAGCACCGGCCGACCGTCGTGGAGGCCATGCCCAATATGTACCTTTCCTGGGAGGGTATGGCGCGCGAGGCGGCCCGCCCCTTCGGGAACGTGAGGTTGTTCCTCAACTCGTTCGACGCGATCCACACCCGCACCATCCGCACCTTCCTGGATGCCAGCGACCGTCGCCTTGCGCTGTGGATCCAGGCATGGAGCCAGAGCGAATGCGGCCCGATCGCACTGCGGCCGTACGTGCGCCGGTCGGTGCGCAAGCGCGGCAAGCGACCCCCGGTCAACCAGAGTCTGGGCCGGCCGATTCCGTCGTACGGCAAGATCCGGGCCGTGGACCCGACATCAGGGCGCCCGCTGCGCCGGGGCGAAGTCGGGCTCATCGAGTTCTCCCAACCAGGCCGCTGCCTGGCCTATGTCGGTGAGCAGGACCGTCACGAACTCAAACGCAACGGGGAATGGTGGAACACCGGAGACCTCGGTGTGATCAACCGGTTCGGGGTGGTCCGGTTGATCGACCGGGAGATCGACCAGATCCCCGGCGGCAGCGCCATCGAGTTCGAGGACGTACTGCTGGACCGGCTGCCCGCGCTGACCGAGATCGCAATCCTTCCCGCCGCGCAGCAGCCGCCCGTCCCGGTCTACAGCACCTCGGGCGATACTCCCCTCGATCCCGGCGAGTGGAAGCAGGCGACCAGGGACCTGCCGGAGCTGGCGGCGCCAGTCCACATCCGCTGGGACGAGTTTCCGCGGACCGGCACCTGGAAGATCGCCAGGGTCCAGCTGCGGGAGAAGCTGATGCCCGATGCCCGGCCCGTCGGCACGGGGCGCTGGACCTGATCGGGCTCCGGGACGGCGTGGAGGCTGTCGTGCCGGCGTCCGGCGGAACACCCAGCGGATTCGGCAGGGTCGACGCGGCCGTTCGGCCCGCTGTACTGATCGGATGCCTTGATGGGTTTGCGGCTCTGCCGGGGGTACAGGCGGCCAAGCGACGCTCGTTCGCGATGGGCGGCAAGGCTCTTGCGAGGGAGCCGGTGCTGGATGTGGGGTGTGGAACCGGCACCGACCTGGTCCTGTGGGGCCGGCAGTGCGGCGCCCGCCCCGTCGGAGTCGATCTCAGTCACCAGATGCTCGCCGAAGCACGCGCCCGTGCAGGCGATTGCTCGGTGATGCAGGCGCACTCGCATCATCTTCCGTTCAGCGATGGGGTCTTTGCGGCCGTCCGCGGTGAGCGACTGCTGCTGCACGACACCGATCCGGGCGCCGCGGTGGCGGAGATGGCGCGAGTGGTGCGCCCAGGGGGCCGCGTCGTCCTGGTCGAACCCGACATGGAGGAGGCAGCGGCAACCTGCCCAACCCTCTACACCGAGTCGGGCTCGCTGACCGCGTGGGTGCGCCGCAGTTTCGCCCAGCCACGGTCCGGAAGCGCAGTACGCCGACTTCTGCGCGCGTACGGACTGGTGTCCGTGCAGAGCGAAGTGCACCGTGAGAGATGCGATGCGGAAACCGCCGACACCGTACTGCAGTTGCGCGCCTGCGCTGCGTGGGCGCATGAGTCCCGAGGAGCACCGCCCGGCCAGCTACGACGGTGGCTGTCCGACCTCCACGAGCGCGACAGCGGCTCGGCGCCCTTCTGCACGGTTCCGATCCACGTCGCCTCGGCGACCAGGCCGACGAGCTGAGGGAGAAGAGCATGGTCAGGTACTCCACCGTCGAATTCCCCTATGACTCCAGTCACTTCACCTCACTTCAGCTGCATCCGGTCGCCGCGGTGCGGATCATGCTTTCCGGCTGGACCACGTGGACAGCCCAGCATGCGGTGGCCTTCCCCACCATGATCCGCGAACACCATGCCGGGTTCGCGGTGACGGGGATTCGACTTGCCTACCAGGAGCCGTTCGGCTTCCTGGACGGCGAACGGCTCACCTCGACCACCACCAGCAGCCTGCTACGGCAGCGCAACCTGATGGAGACCACCACGCACATCAGCGCGGACGGCCGCCAACTGGCCGTTGTGACCATGCGCTGCCGGGCCCTGGCCGTCGATGTGGCACGGGCCATGGCGGCGACCCCGCAGGCACTTCCTCCCAGCGTCACCGGCCACTACCGACCCGATGAGATCGACGACCAGGCGGCCTTCACCGATGAGCTCACTCCACTGCTCGACAGCCTGGCCGCCACCGCCCCGGCCCTGGTGCGGGCCAGTTACACACGGCTGATCGACCGGCAGGTCTGCGAGGCCGCCGACCAGTGGTGCTTCGTCGACGTCACCGGATTGATCGGCAGCAGTCGCGAACATCTCGTCGACACACTCGCCGACACGCAACCCCTGCTTCGCGAAGGACTGCGCCGCCGCATCAGCCACCTTGAATTCCGCCTCAGGCGGCCCCTGTTCCTGCACGACCGGACCACCATCGACACCTCATTGCACCAGGACGGAACACGGCTCGCCTTCTCCCACCGCATCAGCGGTGACGACGGCCACCTGCACGGCGAAGCCGTGGAGATCCTGGATGCGCAGCCGTGAACCGGGAACTGATCGGCGCCGTGGCCGCGGACACCGACCGCCGGCTGCACCGCCTTCTCGAAACCCGCGTCAATCCCGGCGCTGCGGCTCGCGACGCCGCCGCGGCCCCGCTCCCAGCGGAACTCCTGCATGAGGCCGCCCAGCACGGCCTGTTCCACTGCGCCCTGCCCACCGACGTCTGTACCGGTCGCGGATTCGCTCCGGTGCGCTGGGGCCTGGTCCTGGAACATATCGGCTATCGCTGCACCGACCTGTCCTTCCCCCTCCTGGTCTACCTGACCGCGGGAACCATCCGCCGCCTCCACCACGACCAACGCGCCGATCTGCTGGAGCCGTTGTCAGACGGCGGCCGTCTCCCCCTGATCGGGTTCGCGTACACCGAACAACGAGACCCCTTCGATTTCCGCGGCAGCCTCACCCGTCACGGCGACACGATCACCGTGACCACGGAGAAGAGCATCGTGGCCGGCGCGCGGATACTCGATGCGTTCCTCACCTACGTCCCCGACGCACAAGGCCGCCTCACCGCCGTGCTGCTCCACCGCACGGACCCGGGCGTCAGCATCGCCCCGCTTGCCGTCAGCGGATTCCGCTCGGCCGGGTTCGGCACTGTTCGCGCCACGGACACCGCGGTGCCTTGCGACCGCATCGTCGACACCGACGGCCTGGCCCACGCGCAAAGGATTCTCAACGCCGAGGCCGCGTTCTTCGTCGCCGCCCCGACCGGGCGGATGCGGGCCATCGCCGAAGTCTGCGCCATGCACGTCGCCGCCACCGAACGGCACGACACCCCACTGGCCGACTATCCCAACGTCCAGAGCCTGCTCGGCCGCATGCACGCCACCGTCGAATCCTGCCGTGCCACCCTCTACCAGGCGTTGGAGGCATACGGCGAGGACGACTCCCTGTGGTCACCTCTCTCGTGGATCGCCAAGTACACCGTCGGACAGCACGCGCTGTCAGTCGCGGCCATGGCACAGCGCCTGACCGGCACCCAAGGCTTTCTGGACACCAGTCCTTGCGCACGTCACCTTCGCGACTTCTCCGGCCTGCTGGCCGGCGGCAACCCCCAGGAGAAGGTCGAAATCGACCTGGGCGTGCACCTCACTCAGACAATCAGGCCCACCCTGCGGGCGCCGGGAGAGTGACACCGTGAAGATCCACGTCAGCGGCATCTTGCGCAAGTACGTCGACTACCGCAAAGACCTGGCCTACGACGCCCCCACCGTCCGTGCCGGCCTTGAGCAACTCTGTTCCGAGTACCCCCAGCTGGCGACGATCCTGTTCGAGGGCAACGGCGACATCAGTGCCGTCCACCGCCTGTTCCTCAACGGCGACCAGTTGGCATCGGACACCCTCGACGCACCCACCACGGCCAACGACACCATCGACATCATCACCGCCATCGCCGGAGGCTCCCGCCGATAGAACACGCGCAGCCGGCGGCGCCCGGCGCACGGGGGTGCCGCCACCTTTCCGGATGAGGGTCGAGCTGTCGTGGGCCCTGGCGGTCGGGCATGTGGAGGGTCGGGGGCGACACCACCTGGGCGCGGCTGTCGCGCCCCTGCCCGGCCCTGGTGACCCCGCTCGCCGGGGCCTCGGCATCCACCGGCCCACCGGTATCCAATCGCTCCTGGTTTGTCGGCGATGACGGGATGGGGTCGTGCCAGGCACCGCCTGATTGTTTCCATTCGGTCTTTGTGTGGAGATTTCGAAAAGGTCGCTGATAGGTTTGTATATGTGGTGAAGGCCGCGGCGTGGCTGGGGGGTTGCGGGATGGCAGTTGTGTCTGCGGCGGCTGCGTCACGCTGCGCGAGCCACACGCAGAGTGCGGAGGGGACACGGAGTGACAGGGGCTGGGCAGGGGCCGGGTAGCCCGGATGAGATCCACGGGCCGTCGGGCCGCCGGTGGATCGTGCGTCGGGAACCCCTCGCCAGTGAAGGGAACGACTTCCGAGCACCCACGTCCGCAGACCCCGAACACACGTTGCAGCTGAGGGTCGAACCGCCTGCACCGACCGGCGAGACCGTGCTGCCGCGACGGCCGGAGGGGGCCGACGGACAGGCCGGCCGGCGTAGGGCCGCGCAGTCACCATCCGCCCGCATGCGCATCGTTACGCTGCTGGCCCCCCTCATCGCGCGGCTGGCGCCGTGTGCTCGCCGGCTCAGGCCGCGTTATCCGCGTCCGGGCCGCACCGGCTGGCGCCGCTGGGTGCCCTCCTGTCGGCAGTGGCTGGGCGTCGTGTCGACGGCCGTCGGCCTGACCGGGCTGTTCCTGACCGTCGCCTACGCCGCCACCGACATACCCGAGGACCTGAACGCGTACGCCACCCAGCAGGACAACGTGTACTTCTGGTCCGACGGCACCCCCATGGCCCGCACCGGCTGGGTGCAGCGGCAGGCGATGCGGCTGAAAGACATACCCGAGGACGTCCGTTGGGCCGTGCTGGCGGCCGAGAACGAGAGCTTCTACAGCGACCCCGGCGTCTCTTTCAAGGGCCTTACCCGCGCCCTGTGGCGCACGGTCGGTCAGGGCGACACCCAGGGGGGCTCGACCATCACCCAGCAGTACGTCAAGAACGTCTACCTGAACCAGGACCAGACCGTCAGCCGCAAGTTCACCGAGGCGATGATCGCTCTCAAGCTCGACAACCGGTTGAGCAAGGACGAGATCCTGGAGGGATACCTCAACACCAGTTGGTTCGGCCGCGGCACCTACGGCATCCAGCGCGCCGCACAGGCCTACTACGGCAAGGACGCCAGCGAACTCAACGCGAGCCAGGCCGCTTTCCTGGCGTCGCTGCTCAAGGGCGCCGGCCTGTACGACCCCACTCTGGGTGCGGCCAACCACCACCGGGCGGTGGAGCGCTGGAACTGGATCCTGGACCGGATGGTCAAGATCGGCAGGCTGTCGCCGTCCGAGCGGGCCGGGTATCGGACCTTCCCGGAGCCGCTCAAACAGAACCCGTTGTACGACACCGGTCAGCAGAGCGACTACCTGGTGGAACTCGCCTCCCAATACGCCAAGAAAGCCGGGCACCTCTCGGACCGGCAGTTCGACCTGGGCGGCTATCAGATCTACACCACCTTCGACCGCAAACGGGAGGCGGCCCTGGACGACGTGGTGGCCAAGGCGCGCAAGAAGGTCCGGCAGACCCACCCGGACGCGGCAGCCACCGCCCATTACGGCGTCGCGTCGCTGGCCACCGACGGCCGCGTCCTCGCCGTCTACGGCGGCCCGGACCACCGGAAGCAGGGTTACAACGAGTCCAACGCCGGGACGGTACCGGCCGGTTCGGCCTTCCTGCCGTTCGTGTACGCGGCCGGTCTGGAGCACGGCGTCGTCCGGCGGCGGGACGCACCCAGGGAGAAGGTCACCCCGCGGTCCCTCTACGACGGCGACGACGGCGTGCCCGTCAGCACACCGGAGGGCCCCTACTGGAACCGCAGCGGCAAGAAGGTCACCGCCCACAACGACGGCCGGAAGTCCTGGGGCCGGATGACGCTGCGCGAGGCGCTCGCCAAGTCGGTGAACACCCCCTTCATGCAACTGGGCATGGACACCGGCCTGGACAAGGTCAAGCAGACGTCCCAGGCGGCCGGGCTGCTGTCGTCGAGCATGGGACCGCAGGTACCCGCCCTGTCCCTGGGCAGTTCCACACCGAGCGCGATCCGCATGGCCAGCGGCTACGCCACCTTCGCCGCCGCGGGGCAGCACGTCGAGCCGTACTCCGTGCGCCGCGTCACCCGGAACGGCTCGGCGGTGCGACTGGACCTCCCGGACGCGCACCGCGCGGTATCCGCCCAGGTGGCCGGGGAGGTGACGCAGGCGCTCGCCGACTCCTTCCGCGCCGCCCACCCCGACGCCGCTCCCGCCGCGGCGGCGGTGTCCGGCAAGGCCGGCACCGTCGCCGATGACACGGCCGCCTGGTACGTCGGCACGACCCGCGCCGTGTCGACGGCCGTGGTCGTCTACCGCATGGATCTGGCCAGGAGCCTCGAACCGCTGCCGCTGAAGGGGCTCGCGGGAACCGCCGCCGACAGCGTCCCGTACGACATCTGGGCGGGCGCCATGGGCCCGCTGCGTTGACCGGCGGACCGTCGGCACCCGCATCCGTACCGGAACCTCCCTCGCAGATTTGAGCCTTGTATGAAGTCGACTCCGGGCCGCCGCCGTAAGGCGCGCGCACCCCGCCGCACCGTCCGTACCCGATTCGCAGCCCTCGCGGCAGCCGCCCTCGTCGTCTGCGCGGCCGCCACGGGCTACCTGGTGTTGATCCAGACCGATGGCCAGGCTTCGGCTCCCTCCGGCGGCAAGGGGGGATCGGTCGCCCAGAGCCCGCCGCAGCCTCGCAGGGAGCCGGAGTGGGACGGCAAGCCGAAGATCCTCGGGGACGGATCGACCTCCTACACCGGCCCGCAGAAGGGGCAGTTGAAGGCCGTGCCGCTCAAACCAGGGGAGAAGCCACCACAGTTCGTCGTCTTCTCCTGGGACGGTGCGCTGGAGGGCGACGACCGGCTCTTCTCCCACTACCGCGAGTTGGCCAAGGACAACGACGCCCACATGACCTTCTTCCTCACCGGCATCTACCTGCTGCCCAAGAGCCAGAAGGATCTCTACCACCCGCCCCAGCACCCGGTGGGCTCCGCGGCGATCAGCTACCCCACCGACGAGCACATCCGCACCACCCTGACGCAACTCGCCGCGGCCTACCAGGACGGCAACGAGATCGGTACCCACTTCAACGGCCACTTCTGTGGCGCCAAGGGAGGCGCCGACTGGAGCGTGGAGGAGTGGAAGAGCGAGATCGACCAGTTCTACGACTTCGTGGAGAAGTGGCGGACCAACACCGGCGACAAGGACACTCCCCCGCTGCCCTTCGACTTCCGCAAGGAGGTGACCGGCGGTCGGGCCCCCTGCCTGGAGGGGCAGCCGAACCTGCTCAAAGCCATGAAGAGCTACGGCTGGCGCTACGACGCGAGTTCCCCGGGCGACTTCCAGATATGGCCGAGAAAGAAGAACGGCATCTGGGACTTTCCGCTGCAGATGCTTCCGTACCCCGGTGGCAACTACCAGGGTCTGTCGATGGACTTCAACTTCCTCTACAACCAGTCCCACGGCGAGACCAAGGGCGATCCGGCCAAGTACGCCGCCTGGGAGCAGCAGACCGTCGATTCCTACCTGGCAGGCTTCAACCGTGTCTATTACGGCAGCCGGGCACCGCTGTTCATCGGCAACCATTTCGAGGACTGGAACGGCGGCATCTACATGAAGGCCGTCGACCAGATGATCAAGAAAGTCTGTGCCAAGAAGGGCGTCAAGTGCGTGTCCTTCAAGGAACTCGCCGACTGGCTCGACGTGCAGAAGCCCGAAACGCTGCAGCGCCTGCGCGGTCTGGATCCGGCCCAGTCGCCGGACTGGTCCACGGTCGTCCCGTGACCCGGAAACCGGCCTGGCCCCCATCGTCCAGGCCCCTTTACCCATTTCACCCATCTCGCGCAAAATTCGATCGCCCGGGCTGTCTACCGGAGCAGAGGGGAACATCGTTGAAATCCACGAGAACAGGCCGCAAGTGGAGCCGCGCCACCATAGTCACGGTGGCGACGGCCTCGGTGGCCATGGGAATCCTGCTGCCCCACCAGAGCGCGAGCGCGGCGGCCCCGGCCGGCCCGACGGTGGACTCGGCAACCAAGGTCGCATTTCAGCGCCTGGCCGACGCGGTCTTCACCGATCGCACGCAGTCCCTGGTGAGCGATGCCCGGGGCGGACGCCAGAAGCCACACCCGCAGCGGACGTCCGGCTTCACCGGAAAGGTGCGGCTGTCCGAGACGCAGTCGCGCGAGGAGCGATCGACGCTCGACGAACTGCGCGCCCGCAAGTCCCGCCTCGCCCGGCTCGGCGAGAAGTACAGCGGAGCCGGCACCCGTGTCACGCTGGACGCCACCCGGGTGGAAGGCCGGTATGCCACGGTCGAGGTCACCGAGACCACGACGCTGGCGTACGAGGAGGCCAAGGGTGCCGAGCCCGAGACCACCGGCTTCCGGGCCCACCACGAACTTTCCTTCCAGGCCGACCGCAAGGGTGACTGGCGGCTGACCGGTGTCCGCGATACCGACGACGGCTACCTCGCGGTGAACCAGGTCGCCAAGCCGGCCGTCGCCGCGCCGGCCACCGCCGCCGACCCGCCCTCGGCGACCCGCTCGGCCACGACGTGGCCCGCACGGCCCGACCCGAAGAACGTCACGGCCACCGGGTACGACTACAAGGCCATGGCGGCCTACGCGACGAAGTACTGGAACAGGTACAACCCGGACTACCCCGATTTCAGCGGCGTCGGTGCCGGCGGGGACTGCACCAACTTCGTCAGCCAGTCCCTCAAGGCCGGCGGCTGGCAGCACGTCCCCGGCTACACGACGGACTTCCACAAGTGGTTCGGCAACGCCGAGATCCAGTCGGACTCTTTCGTCGGCGTCAACGAGTTCTCCTGGTTCGCCCTGTCGTCCAAGCGCGCCACCAGCCTCGCGAACGTCTACCAGATGGACGTCGGCGACGTGCTGCAGGTGGACTTCGACAAGGACGGGTCCAAGGACCACTCCATGATCGTCACCAAGCGCAGTCAGCAGGGCATGCCGTATGTCACGTATCACTCCAACGACACCTACAACAGGTCGGTGGCCAGCCTCGTCGCGTCGTACCCGTCCGCCGCGTACTACGCCTACCGCACCTGATAGGTACCCGACACCAGCGGCCTGCGCCGCGGCCCGCGGCCACCGCACTGCGCAGTCCCCGCACGGTGGTGTGACCGTCGCAGCCACCGCGAACGCCCCGCAACGCGCACGGTGACGCGCATCCGCACCGTGGTTCTCGTCGTGTGCCGACTCCGTGGGGCAGCCCCCGGTTGGCGACCGGTACCCCGGTCCCCAACCGGGGTACCACTCGCCCCGCCCGCCCATCGACGACTTGATCAGTGAAGAGGACACATGCTGGACGGGCTGGACCGCGGGTTGCTGCAGGCGCTGCAGATCGATGGACGTGTGGCGTTCTCGCTGGTCAGTGAGGTGCTGGGGGTGTCGGACCAGACGATCGCGCGCCGATATGCACGGCTGCGGGCCGAGGCGGGGGTGCGGGTGCTGGGGGCGGTGAGCCCGCAGGCCGTCGGGCGGCAGGTGTGGGTGGTGCGGGTGCGGTGCGTGCCGGAGGCGGCCGTGGGGCTCGCGCGTGCGCTGGCACGGCAGCCGGAGACCTCCTGGGTGCAGATCGCCTCAGGCGGCTCGGAGCTCGTCTGCATGGTGCAGGCGCAGGCCGACGCTCCGGCGGAGGAGTCGGCTTTGCTGGCCCGCCTCCCGCGCACCCCCCGGGTGACCGACGTGAGTGCGCACTGCGTCCTGCATACGTTCTTCGGCGGCAGTACCAGTCCGCTGACGAAGAACGGGCCGGTGACCTCCGATCAGCGAGCGCGGCTGCGGCCACCGGCCACCGAGCCGGTGACGTCGCCGGTAGAGCTGACCGCGGAGGACCACGCACTGCTGGCGGCACTGGCGCTCGACGGGCGAGCCGGGTTTCAGTCGCTGGCTTCGGCGACGGGCTGGTCGCAGACGAGTGTGCGGCGCCGCCTGGCGGAACTGCGCGTCGGCGGGGTCGTGTACTTCGACGTGGACTTCGATCCGGCGGTGTTCGGACTGCGGACGTCCGCCGCGCTGTGGCTGAGCATCGCGCCGGGCGACCTGGCGGCGGCAGGCGAGGCGCTGGCGGCACATCCGCAGGTGAGCTTCGCGGCGGCCACCACCGGTGCGTCCAATCTCTACGCGAGTGTGCAGTGCAGCGGCAGCACGGCGCTGTACGCGTACCTGACCGGTCCCGTGGCGGCGCTGCCCGGGGTGCGGTCGGTGGAAACCGCACCCAGCATGCGGGTGTTCAAGCAAGCCTCCCCGATCGTCGGATAGCGCCGGCAGAGGGCCCTGGCACCTCGGATATCGCCGAATTCCGGGGGTCTTCCTGTTGCGGACGGGTGGGTTCGACGACGGTGGGCGCGTAAGACCCGTCCGTACAGAAGGAACCGCCTCGATGCACACCGCGTTCGACCCGATCGCCGTAGGCCCGCTCACCCTCCCCAACCGGATCGCCATGGCGCCGCTGACCCGTCGCCGCGCGTACGGTGAGGGCCTGTCCGCGACCCCGCTCATGGTCGAGTACTACCGGCAGCGTGCCACTGCGGGACTGCTCGTCGCCGAAGCCATCCAGCCCAACCGCGTCGGCCAGGGCTACACCGACACCCCCGGCCTGCACGACGCCCGCCAGGTCGAGTCCTGGCGCCCCATCACACAGGCCGTCCACGAAGCGGGCGGCCGCATCTACGCGCAGCTCATGCACGCGGGCCGCAACAGCCACCCCGAACTCCTGGGCGGCGGCCTGCATCCCCTCGCGCCGTCAGCCGTCGCAGCCGACGGGGAGGTGCGCATCCACGGAGGCGAACCCGCCGTCCGCAAGCCCTTCCCCGTACCGCGCTCCATGACCACGCAGGAGATCGCCGGCACCATCGCCGACTTCGCCGACGCGGCCGCGAACGCGATCGATGCCGGATTTGACGGCGTCGAGCTGCATGGCGCATACGGCTACCTCATCCAGCAGTTCCTCTCGGGCAGCGCCAACCGCCGCACCGATGCCTACGGCGGCAGCATCGCCGAGCGCGTCCGGTTCCCGGTCGAACTCGTCGAAGCCGTGGCCGCACGCATCGGAGCGGAGCGGCTGGCGCTTCGCATCAGCCCTGGCTGCCCAGCCTTCGGCCTGGTGGAGCCCGACCTGCACGAGCTCTACCTGACGCTGATCGAGCAGCTGCCTCCGCAGCTGGCCTACCTGCATGTGTTCGAGTTCCCCGGCCACCGCGCCCTCACCGTGGAACTGCGCCGCAGCTGGGAAGGGGTGTACATGCTCAACCCGCACGAGGCCCCCGAGGACTGGCCCGCCGGCCCCCGTCAACTGCACTTGGTGGACGACGGGCTCGCGGACATCCTCTCCTTCGGCACCCACTTCATCGCCAACCCCGATCTCGTGGACCGCCTCCGCACCGGCGCCCCGCTCAACGAGGCCGATCCCACCACCTTCTACCGCGGCGACCGCCGTGGCTACACCGACTACCCGACCATGGCGCAGGCACGGTCTTGAACACCCGCCCAAGGGACTGCGGCACGTTCGGGGCACGGTTGGCCGTCCGGGCCAGGTTGTCCCTCCCCTCGTGGGACTGTGGAACGTTCGGTGTAACTCCTGATCAGGGAAGACGCACCGACGACCAGCGAGAAGGTGGCCGGGGCCGAGTCCATCGAGATGCCTGAGCCGCAGCCGTCGAAGGTGGTGGAGGCCCGGCTCATCGACGAACCGGTGGGCCGGCCCCAGGTCGAGAGGTTGCAGCTGACGGGCGAGGGCGGGTTGCTGCAACAGAGCTGACCGAGCGGCTCCCGGCGTCCACTCTTCCGCTCGATCGTGGCGAAGAAGGGTTCGGCGAGCGCATTGTCCCGGCACTGGCCGGTGCGGCCGACCGGCAGCCGGATCCCGAACTGCGCGCTCAGCGCGGCGAATTCCGTGCTGGTGTCCGGCAGCGAGGTTGTACAGACGGGCGATGCCAAGCACGGCGTGGTGAACGCCCTCGCCTTTTTGAGGCGGCAGTCGCGCAGGATCTTCCAGCCCTTCATGCGGGCGAAGGCGAAGGCATCGACGACGACCTGACGGGCCGTGGAACGGCGGTAGTGCCAGCAATGGTCCGAGTGGGTTGATGATGCGGCCCGCCGCCGACTTGGAGACGCCGAACGGCGGAGCAATCTGACGCTTCGTCAAGTTCGCGCATCCGACTGCACGGAGCCCGACCGCGGCAGCGAACCACAAGTCCTTGCATGCGCCGCATATTGCATGCAAGCATAGAGGGCGTAAGCAAGCTCTTTGGAGGTTGATTGTGCGCGTATTTGTCACGGGCGCGAGCGGATACATCGGCGGATCTGTCGCCAACCGCCTGGTGGAGGCAGGTCACGAGGTGATCGGATTGGCGCGGACCGAAAACCGCGCGAAGGCTCTCCGGGCAAGCGGGATCGCCCCCGTACTCGGGACCCTCGACGACCGGGAGACCCTGACCAGGGCTGCACACACAGCCGACGCGGTGATCAACGCCGCAGACAGTGATCACCGTGGTGCAGTCGAGACCCTGACCGACGCGCTCGCCGGCACCGGGAAGACCCTCCTGCACGCCAGCGGCTCCAGCATCGTGGGGGACGACGCCCGTGGAGAGGCGACAGAACAGACCTTCACCGAGGCCGCCCTTTCCCCCGCCGGTTCGTGGCAGCCGGAGCCGGACAAGGCCCCCCGTGTGGCCATCGACCGGCTCGTCCTGGCCGCGGCAGAGCGCGGCATCCGCTCAACCGTGCTGTGCAGCAGCCTGATCTACGGGCATGGGTACGGGATTTCGCGTGACAGTGTGCAGCTTCCCCGTCTGGCCAACCAGGCCCGCAAGAGCGGTGTCGTCCGGTACATCGGCACGGGCAGCAACATCTGGTCGACGGTCCACATCGATGACGTCATCGACCTGTACGTCCTGGCACTCGAATCGGCACCACCCGGATCCTTTTACTTCGCCGAAAACGGCGAGGCATCGTTCGCCACGATGGCTCAGGCCATCGCCGACAACCTGGGGCTCGGCACTGCCCAGTCCTGGGACATCGACTCCGCGATCCAGGAGTGGGGATACGAACCGGCGGTGTACGCCCTCGGCTCCAACAGCCGGGTACGCGGTACCCGGGCCCGGGACCAGTTGGGCTGGAAACCCCAACATGACTCCGTCACCGACTGGATCCGGCGCCGCCTCACCGTGACCGAACCCGGCTGAGCCCGACCCGAAGCGTGGCACCCCTCGCCCCGAGAGGACCGCGAAGGCTGTCGCAAGGCTGCTATGCCCCACAGTCCATCGGCCGGCGACACCGAACGTGTGCCGGTATTCGGCCAGTTGACTGGCATGAGGTGGGGGGGGGGGAGCAACCCGTCGGAGCCGCGCGACAACGTGAACGCGTGGAACGCACGCGCTCATGTGAGACGACCGCTGGCTATGCGCTCCCGCTCACCACGCAGCGCGAGGTACGGGGCTGGGATCACGAGATGCGCCACCGTGATCCACAGCGTGAACCTGTTGCCACCGCACCGCCTCAATGCCCACCGTGCGCGCGGCCCGCCTCCTCCGCCGCACCGCCAGGGGGCCTGAGGTCACCGGGGCCCTTGCATTCCTGTCCCGCCCGTGGGCAGCGAGGGGCGATAGTGGTCGATGAGGCCCGCATGCTGGTTGGCCCGGGTGGATCGGTGTGCGTCGGGGTGGTCGAGCCGGGGCCGGCGGCCATGGAACATGAAGGAAGCGATGCGGGACATCAAGCGACTGAGGGTGCCTTTCATCGGCTCTCCATTCTTCGCGAACGTTTCTGCAAGCCTAAGGGTTGTCCCGTAGGCGATGCAGACCGACGACTGGCTGTGTGGTTGCCGAATCGGCGGCGAGCGCCTGTGTGTTGAGGCGGGGTGACTGTCTTCTCGGTGTGGACCAGCCAGCCGAGGTGGGTGTGAGGTTCAGGGACGCGGTCATGCCCCTGATGCGGGCGTAGTGGAGTTCCTTGCCCGTGGCGGCGTCGGGTTCGACGAGTTCGGTGTCGTTGACGGTGGCCGCCGCGAGCACGACGGAGGAGCCCTTCGCCGCGACGGCGTCGACCCGGCCGCCGCCCACCGCGACGGCGGTCTCGGTGGCGGTGCGGGTCAGGGTGGCCTTGGGCGGGCCGGAGGTACCGGCGGCCGGGGAGCCCATGATCACCGGGTGGCCGTTCGGGCAGGCGAGGTCCGTCGGCACTCGGTTCAGAGCGGAGCGGAGGCCACGCCACCGGCGCACCAACATCACCTTTGGACCACTAGAGATAACCAGGTACTGTGCAATGCATGGAACCTGACATCGCAGGTAAGCCCGTCGCGGGCAAGGCGGAGAGCCAGCTCCGCAAGGGGGTGCTGGAGTACTGCGTGCTTGCGATCTTGCGGGAGGGCCCGCGCTACGGCGTGGAGCTGCTCGAAACCCTCGGCGCGGTGAACGTCATGGTCACCAGCCAAGGGACGATCTACCCCCTGCTGTCGCGGCTGCGCCGCGACGGGCTGGTGGAGACCCGCTGGCAGGAGTCCCCCAGCGGGCCGCCCCGGCGGTACTACGAGCTGACACCGACGGGGCATGCGGCACTGAAGGAGTTCACCGCCATCTGGCCGCACTTCCGTGACGCGGTCGACCGCTTCATCACCGACTGAGGAGACCCGCATGACGATCACCGACCACCCGCTGGTGAAGAAGTACCTGGCCGCCGTGGCGCGTGAAACGGCCGGACTCAGCCCGGAACGCCGCAACGAGCTGCTGGCCGACCTGGAGGAGCACATCGCCGTGGCCCTCGCGGAAGCGTCCGCCTCCGGCGACGACGAGATCCGCACCGTGCTCGCACGCCTCGGCGACCCGCGCACGATCGCGGCCACCGCACTCGGTGAGGAACTCCCCACCCCGCGAGTGAGCCGAGGACGCACCCTCGCCCTGCTGGGACTGCTGGCGGTGACCGGCCCCCTGACGGTCTTCGCACCCGTGCTGGGCATCCCGGTCCTGATCGGCGCGATCTGGTGGCTGTGGACCGCGCCGCAGTGGCGCCATCGCGACAAGGCGATCGGGACGGCGGCCGCCCTCGTGCCGCTGCTGTTCCTGGTGTCGCAGTGGGTGGTCCCCGCGGGCGCGCTCAACTTCGGCCTCGGAGCATTCCTCCCGATCCTCCTGGCCGTCCCGCTGCTCCCGACCGCCGCCGGCCTCTATCTGCTGTGGGAGGCGAGGCGTCGGGCGTGACGGGGACCCACCTGCTGCCAATCGGCGCCCTGCCACACACGCGAGCACGCACCAGCCCGGACGCGCCCGAGCCAGCCGATCCGCAGACGGCGGCGGTGGCGGCTACGGCCGGTCACCACACGTCCAGCCCGACCGACGAACTCTGAACATCCCCCCACCAGCAAGAGGAGAGAACGATGCAGGCACAGCTCGCACACCAGATGGCCCTTGCCCCTACGGGCGACATCGTGATCGGCTGCGTAGGAGCTGCCGCGGCCCTCGGCGTTCTCGCGTTGTACTTCGGCGCCCTGCTCAGCATCGTCAGGTCCGACCTCACCGGCGGGATGAAGCTGGTCTGGCTCGTTTTCGCCTTGATGGCCCCCTTCCTCGGGTGCCTGCTCTGGTTCCTCGTCGGTCGCCGCAACGCCCAGCGTCGGCCAGGCATCGCCTGATGGACCGGGCCGACTGTCGGCCCGGTCCGTGGGTTTGTGCAGCTGACAGCAGTCAGTAGTCAGCGGTCAGTACTGGATGGTGTGGTTGTAGAGGATGTTCTGGGCCGTCGTGCCGCTGTCCAGGCCGTAGTCGGGCCGGTCGTTGACGAAGTACTCGCGGAAGCTGGACTGCCAGGTCTTGGTCATCATGGTGTTGCTCTTCGTCCAGCCGCCGTCGACCTGGGACCACAGGTCGACCAGCGCGGTGGCGACGCGGGCCTCGCAGGCGTCGCCTGAGTCGATGCCGTTCGTGGAGCGGTCGTTGGCGAGGTTCATGGAGCTGCCGTTGCCCCAGTAGTACGTGGTGTCGTTGAAGGTGTGGAACGCCACCGCGTTGGCGAAGCCCTCGGTCCAGCCGCAGCTGGTGGAGGAGGTGCGGTTGACGTAGTGGGGCGAGCAGTTGCTCACGTTCGGCCACCAGCCCTTGTAGAGCTTGCCCATGAGGGCGTGGCCCGCCTCGTGGACGGTGGTGTGCTCGGAGTCGGGGTCGTTGTCCGCGAGGTGGATCCTGTCCTCGCCGGTGCTCCAGTACGTGCCGTCGGTGGAGCCGGGGTACCACTGGACGGTGATCGGCGTGCAGTGTCCGTCCTGTTGGCTGCTTGCCCAGCAGTTGGTCGTGGAACCGCGGTTCCACCACAGCTTGTTGAGGGTGTCGAGGGCGTGCCAGGCGCGGCTCTGTCCGTCGTTGGCATATATGTTGCCCAGGTTGGTGGTGCCCGAGATGTTGTTCAGCGAGTACGTGGCGGTGGAGTAGAGACCGCCGTTGGCGTCGACCACCGACCACATCTGGCCGGCCTGCGTCTGGAACTCCACCCATGCCTGGGGGATGACGGAGGCGCTCGGGGTGTAGCAGAGGTTGAACTTGCCGTCGCCGTTGCCGGTCATCCCCGTGGCGAGCTTCTGCGTACCGCTGTTGGGGGTCGGCTTGCCCCACAGGGTGATGTTGGCGTTGCTGATCGGCTCGTCCCGGTTGGCCTTGCCGTTCCAACTGCCGCCCTCGGCGGACTGGAAGCGGTTGCGGAATGTGCCGCCGACACAGACCTGGGCGTCGGCCGCGGCCGCGGCGGTGACGCGCGGGGCGGCCGGGGCCGAAGCGGTCGAGGCAGCCGAGGCATGGGCATGGTCAGGAGCAGGAGCAGGGGCCTTGGGCGTAACCGGGCGGGCCGGACGGGTGCCCGCCCCGGGGCGGTGGACCGGGGACGTGCCGGCCTTGGTGACCGAGATGCCCTTGTCGGAGGAGCCCTTGGATGTGCCGACGGTGAGTTCCACCGAGTCGTGCCCGGCGCGGCGGGGGTCGGGACGGTCGATGTCGCTGATGTCCGCCTGGATCTGGGCGGGTCCGGGGGCGACGGCCTTGACCTTGAGCTTGAT
This sequence comes from Streptomyces yunnanensis, assembly GCF_029011865.1. Lineage (NCBI taxonomy): Bacteria > Bacillati > Actinomycetota > Actinomycetes > Kitasatosporales > Streptomycetaceae > Streptomyces > Streptomyces yunnanensis. Next base: position 8,380,033 of record NZ_CP095749.1, on the reverse strand, counting down.
GACGCGGGTGCCGGGGGTGAGGGCGAACGTCTTGCTGGTGCGCTGGCCGAAGGTGTCCGTCGTGGGTGCGGCGAGGCCGGATTCCCCGCCGATCATCCGGAGTGCGGGTGGCAGTTGGACGGACAGTCCAGCGTGTTGGACGTCGGCCTGCGCCTGGACGTCCACGGTGAGGGTGGCCTGCTCGCCGACAGCAGGCAGGTGGTCGAGAGAAGCGGTGACGCCGAGACAGCTGAGCGGCGCCTCGGAGTCCTTGTGCGCGGGGCGGATCGTGCAGGTGCCGCCGGCCGGGGTGGTCGTGCCCGCGAACGCGGACGGCACGACGATGATTGCCAGACAGGCGCCTACGCCTGCCAGCGCGGTCAGAGCGGCGGGTCTCGTGACCCGTATTCGGGACATGGCATGCCTTTCTGCGGCGCGCACGACCCCGGTCTGGCACGACCGGGATCGGTACACACAGGCAGAGCTGTGAGGGGGGTGGGGTACTGCGCCCTGCGGCACCGCAGCGATCGACCACCAGATCAATCACTGGCCAGAACATCACCTTGGGCAACAGTGGCCGAAACCATATACCTACGGCCTGCGCATGTCATCGCTCCATGCGGAAGAGGCGGAGCAGGCGCGAACCGCGTCCAGCAGCAGGGCGACGAGACGGCGGCCGAAGGGGACCTTTCTGGCGGTGAGTTGGTCGAGCGCGCGGGCGTCCAAGGCGTCGAGCCAGGGCAGGACACAGGCGAACGGTCCGGTGAGGGCCAGGGCCCACCACAGACCCGCCGTCGGCACCATGGCGAGCATCGACGGCTCAGCGCGAGCCGATGACTGGCAGGCCAGCGGTCGAGGGCACGCAGGTGGTTCCCCGTGGGTCAGGCGGACAGAGGGTCCGTCGGCTTGTTGACGGACCCTCGCCGCAGTACGGCTAACGAGCAGTGGAGCAGTAGCTCTGGGTCTCTTGGGACGTCATCGGCGCTTCGTCCGCCACGAGGGAGGGTGTGCGCTCCTGCATGGCGGCGAAGATGTGGTCGAGGAGGTAGTAGTTGTAGCCGACGCCGCTATCGTTGTACCGCTTGACGAACAGTGAGCCTTCGACTGACTTCATGTGCTTGATGGCCTTGACGAAACCGGCCATCCGAGGCTTGATCGTGGCATTGAGTTCTTCCGTGGTGCTGGTCTCCCAGTTCCAAGAACGGGATTCCTCGTACTTGGCCTGGATCGAGCCCTTGACCGCGATGTCGAACGGGCTTCCCCCCGCCTCGGCGCCCAGCGTGACGCCCGTCGTTATCGTGTAACTCCCGCCGTATTTCCGGGAGACGGCGTACTTGGCGCCGAGGTTCTCCGTCTTGGAGCAGTTGTACTTCTTCTCCGAGACGACCTCAGGCGCCGCGTCGAACGTCTGGGGCGCGTTCCCATAGGGCGTGAACGTGCAACTGCTGGCGTTCCTCTGGCAGTAGTCGATCAGTTCGCCGGCCAGCTTCGGGTCCTTACCGGCGTCCTGGCCTTTGACCTCGTCCGCGTGCGCGGTCACCGGGGTGAGGAACGTCAACGCCGCAAAGGGGGCCAGGACCGCGCTCACACGCTGTGCGGTGCGCCTGGACCGTCGCTTGGCTCCGCTCCGTTGGTCTTGACGAGCAGGGGTTGCGCGCAGTGGGGACACGTGGATCTCCTTAACCTGTAGGGAACTTGCTGGGAACTGCTCGGGCGTCGATCGCTTGTCGGTCGCGCCGCTGTTCAGAGAGCTTTTCGGGGGATGTTCAGGGTGGGCCCGCGACGCTGCGGCTTCGCGAACGGCACCTCGAAACGGCCTGGTTGGCGGGGCCGCTGACCGACTCAACTCGGCCGGACTGCGGCATGTTCAGACCGACTCCAGCCTGACCATCTGCCTGATCCCGGCGCACGATGTCGCAGTCCGGTATCGACCTGACCAGGGCGTTCCTTCGCAGAGCACCGGCGCCGGCGCCGGCGAAGCAGGATCCTGTCAACGGATGCCTCGGATCCGGCACCCGCCCACCAGCGCGGCGATGCTCAGGGCCGAGACCGCCAGCAGGTAGTAGCTCGGGGAGATCCGCGAGCCGGTTGCCGTGACCAGCGTCGTGGCGATGGTGGGGGTGAAGCCGCCGAAGAGGGCGACCGTCGTGTTGTAGCTGAACGCCAGCCCTGTCGCCCGGGCTTCCGCCGGGAAGGCGTCGGACATCACCGACGGCAGTGCGCCGACGTAGGCGGCCTTCAGCAGACCGAGGACGGTCATGCACAGCGCGAGGGTCAGGAAGGACGGCGCTCGGGTGAGCCAGATGAACAGCGGGACGGCGCTCAGGCCGATCAGCGCCGCGGCAGGGACCATGATTCTCAACCGTCCGAACCGGTCGGTGAGCAGACCCATCACCGGGGTCCCGAGGGTCAGGATGACGCCCGTGACGAGCAGGGCGGTGAAGGACAGCGACTCATCCAGGCCGAGCTCCTTGATCCCGAAGGTGGGCAGGTACTGCAGGCAGTAGTTGAGCCCGGTGGAGACCACCACGGACCCGCTCGCGATCAGCAGGCCGCGCCAGTGGTGGCGGAACACCAGACGGATCGGGGAGGTCTTCTCCGTAGTCGGGGAGGACTTCTCCGTGCCCTGGTGTGCCGCCGGTTCCTGGGCCGTCGCCGGTGACTCCTCGACGTAGCGGCGTATGAGATACCCGACGGGGCCGACGAGCAGACCGAAGACGAAGGGGATCCGCCAGCCCCAGGCCGTCATCTGGGCGTCGGACAGCGTCGCGGTCAAAGCCGTGGCGAACCCGGCGGCCGTCAGGGTGGCGAGCCCCTGACCGGCAAACTGAAAACTGCCGTAGAAGCCCTTGCGCCGGTTGTTCCGCTCGACCAGGAAGGAGGTCGCGGCGCCGAACTCACCACCGGCCGCGAAGCCCTGGACCAGCCGCGCGAGCACGATCCCCAGCGGTGCGACGGGGCCGAGCGTCGCATAGCCGGGCATCGCCGCCATCAGCAGGGTGCCGAGAACCATCAGCCGGATCGACAGCATCAGCGCGTTCTTGCGCCCCCGCCGGTCGGCGTACGAGCCGAGCACAAGCCCGCCGATCGGACGTACCAGATAGGTGATCCCGAACACCGCGAAGGTCTGGATCAGTTGGATGCCCGGGTCGCCGTCGGGGAAGAACGTCCTGCCGATGTGCGCCGCCATCAGCGCGTACAGGGCGAGGTCGAAGAACTCGAGGGCGTTGCCGATCGTGGCCGCCGCTATCGCGCGGATGGCGGCGGCCCTTCTCGGGGGCGTCGTCGGCGCGTTCCCTGATGGGGGCGGGTGGGTCGGCTGGGCGGAGGCGTCGGTCATCGGGGTCCTTCCGGCAGGCGCTGGGCCGACGGTGGTCAGGCCGATCGGGGGACGGGGAGCGGGGGGTGGACCTGGGGGCGTGCGGGGAGCGGGTGGTCGGCCGAGGGGTGGCCGAGGGCGTGGAAGAGCGCGGCTGCCAGCACGATGCCCTGACGGGCGATCGTGCCGAGCAGGTGCTCGTCGGGTGCGTGCTGGAGGCAGCCGGGGTACGAGTGCGGCAGCCACAAGGTGGGCAGGCCGAGGATGTCGGTGAAGACGTGGTGGGGCAGCGAGCCGCCGATGGTGGGCAGGACGGCGACGGGCCGGTCGGTGACCTGTTCCAGCGTCGTCCTGGCCCAACGAACCCACGGGTCGTCGAGCGGCGTGCGGCTTGCGGGGAAACCGCGCAGGACGGTGACCTCGACCATCGGGTATCCGTGCGCGGCGAGGTGCTCGGCGACGGCCCGCCGTACCCGGTCCACGTCGGTACCGGCGACGTACCGCAGCTGCAGGACGGCGCGGGCCCGGCCGGGGATCGCGTTGACCGGGTGATCGGTGTCGGCCGACCCGAGTGCCAGGACCTCAAGGGTGTTCCAGCCGTAGAGCCGCTCGGCGGCGGTCAGGCCGGGCTCGCCCCACCCCTCGTCGGGGGCGGGATCCCCGGGGCTGCCGGCGATCGTGACGCCGGCCAGCGCCTCGCGCACCGGTTCCGGGAGCTCGGGCGGCAGCAGCGCGGGGACCTGGATGCGGCCGTGCCCGTCGACCAGGCTGGCGACGGCACCGGCCAGGGTGGTGGCGGGATTGCGCAGGACGCCGCCCCAGTTGCCGGAGTGGTACGCGTCCGGGCGCAGATCGACGTCGAGTTGGAGCCTGACGCCGCCGCGCGCGCCCAGGAACAGCGTCGGCGTGGCCGCGTCCAGGCGCGGCCCGTCGGAGGCGATCAGGACGTCGGCCCGCAGCTCCTCGCGGTGGGCGGCGGCGAAGGCGGCCAGCCCCGGCGAGCCGATCTCCTCACCGGTCTCGAAGAGGAAGGTCAGGTTGAAGCCGAGCGACCCCTGCTCGGCCAGCAGCAGCCGCAACGCCGCGAGATTGACCAGGTGCTGCCCCTTGTTGTCGGCCGCCCCGCGGCCGTACCACCGGTCGCCGTCGGCGGTCAGGGTCCACGGGTCGCGGCCGCCGCTCCACTGTCCGGCGTGGCCGTCCACCACGTCGGCGTGGCCGTAGCACAGCAGCGTCGGCAGTTCCGGGGACTCCACCCGGGTGCCGGCCAGGAGCGGCCCGCCGGAGGGGTCCGGATTGGCGTACTCGCTGACGGAGCAGCCGAGTTGGGTCAGCGCGGGTGCGAGAACCTCATCCAGGTATGCCTTGACGGCAACGCGTCCTTCAGGGCGGGTGCTCTCGGTGGGATAGCCGACCATGGTGCTCAGGTCGGCGAAGAAGGCACCCGAGTCGACGTACTCCTCGGCCCGACGGACCAGGTTTTCGGGGATCACTGGGGTTGCTCCCGGGAATGGCGCGGATACGGGTCCACGGGCGTGTGCCGTGTTGGCTCAGCAGCGTATGGGCGCTTTCCGGACCTGACTATTGCCGTTTATGCTCCATCGCATTCTCATATCGGCAAACCGGCGCACGCGTCAGGCGGCACCCCCACCCCATGGAGGTCCGATGGAGGTCCCATGCAGCTCATGCCGGTGAGCCTGGCGTACTTCCTCGAAGTGGCCCGGACGGGGGCGGTGACCGAGGCCGCGCAGAATCTGCGGGTCGCACCCTCGGCGGTCAGCAGGCAGATCGCCAAGCTCGAATCCGGGATCGGGGTCGCCCTGTTCGTCCGGCATCCGCGCGGGATGACCCTGACCGACGCCGGATCGCGGCTGCTGGCCCATGCCCGCCGCAGCGAGGCCGAGTCCTCCGCGCTCGTCACCGAGCTGCGGACCGGCAGCGGTGCCGAAGTCCGCAACGTCACCGTGGCCTGCTCGGAAGGTTTCGCGCGCCGTCTCGTCCCGCACGCGATGGCGGTCTTCCGGCAGGGCCACCCGGACGTCACGTTCCGGCTCGACCGCGTGCCCCACCAGGAGGCGACCCGCCGGGTGGCCGAGGGCGTCGCCGACATCGCGGTCACCTACGCCATGGCCCCCCGGCACGACGTGCGGGTGGAATGCTCCGTCGTGGTGCCGATGGCCGCCGTCGTCCCGCCCGGACACCCACTCGCCGGCCGTGAACGAGCCGGCCTGGCGGAACTGTGCGAGTACCCCCTCGCCCTGCCCCCGGCCGGAACCACCCACCGCGACCTGTTCGACATCGGCGTGCACATGGAGGGCCTGACCGCCCGGCCGGCGCTGGTCTGCGACGCCCTGGCCCCGAAGTACGAGTTCGTCCGCTCCCGCGGCGGCATCGCGCTCGTCGGCGACCTGGGCGACCTGCGCTCGGACCCGGTCGCCGAAGGCTTCGCCTACGTACGTCTCGACCACCCGGTCTTCCGCCACCGCGAAGCCCAGGTCCAGACGATGCTCGGCCGACGACTGCCCTGGGCGGCAACGCAGTTCACCACATTGCTGGTATCGCTACTGCACCCGTCGGGACCGCAAGACTGACCCGGGCTCCACCGCCGGGCCGGGGCCTGTTCCGGTACCGGCGGCGCCTACCCATGACGAGTTGAATGATCGGATTCGATGGCCGGCAAAGCCGGTGTCCATGCAGAACAGCGCATACCAACCGAACCAATCGCCCGCAGAACTTCGGTCGTCGGCCTCCGTCAGACAGCCGCGCATTCCCACGGTGCGACGAAAAATGAGCCCGCGCTCCCGCAGTACCCGCACCACCCTGCGGACAGTCTCCCGCGCCACATTGAACCGGTTGCACAGCTCGGGCTCAGAGGGGATGTGACCACCGGGCTTGTACCGCCCATGTCGAATGTCCGCGGTCAGCGCGTCCGACACCCGTCTTGATGCCCGACCTGCGAGTGGCCCCGCTCCGGACCGGTGGTGGGGCCCCTCGCCGGGGTAGGGGTGAGGGCGATTCAGCGGAGGGGGCCGTAGAGCCAGTTGCCGGTCGCTTGGGCATCGGGGCTGGTGTAGTACTGGCGCATGGCGGCGAAGAGTTCGTCGACGCTCAGCGCGCCGTTGCCATCCGTGTCGAGGTGTTGGAACGCGATGGCCCGGTGTTCAGGGGCGGTACGGAAGACCTCCTGCCACGCCTGGAACTCCTGCTCGTCGACCTCGCCGTTCCCGTCGGTGTCCAGCAGTGCGCAGACCGCTTCCGCCAGGGGCCGCAGCGAGGACTCGAACCCGCCACGAGAGCTGACGAACGCGCCCGTCATGCCCGCGCGGTACTCCTCGGGAGTAAGCCGTTGGTCCCCGTCGGCGTCGGCGGCCGCGGCGAGGGCGTCCCAGAAGCGAGCCATGCCTTCCATCAGGGCGGTCCCCTTGGGGGAGGTCGCGGGCTCGCCGAACTTGGTCAGCAGCTGGGAGCCGAGCCGGACGGCCACGGACGGCTGTCCGGAGACCTGGTGCAGCCCGGCGGCGGCGAGGTGGTCGAAGTGACCTGGCTCGCCGGCGCCGATACTGATTCCCTGGAGGCGGGTGGTGCGCAGGATCGGGATGTTGGCCTCGCCGAACACACCGCCGGAGAGTCCTGTCCCGCCGATGATGGGAAGGACGGGGAGGGTGCCGATGTGGCTGTCGTTGACCTTCAGTACGCCGCCGTTGGTCACCTCGTCGGTGAACCGCTGGATGACGTCCGGGTCGCGGGCCCACAGGGAGTTGCGCAGCCCGTACCTGTTGGCGTTGACGAAGGAGATCAGCGCGTCGAGCAGTTCGCCGTCCGCGGCCTCCGTCGCGTCCGCTGCGCCCGCGGGTACGACCACGCACATCAGCGGGAAGAAGGTCTCCTCGGTGACCGCCCGCATCGTCGCCGCCTCCGGCAGCCCCCGTACGCGCAGCAGCACCGGTCTGACGAAGGGCCCCCGTGGCGTCGGCGCGCCCTCCACGTCGACCAGCTCGCCCCCGCAGAGCAGTTCGGCACCCTTGGCCACGGCGTCGTCGAGGACGTCCGTGCACTGGGAACGCTTGACCACGGGGGTGAGTGTGACCTCCGGATCCTCAGGCGGCCCGACCCGCAACCCGGCCACCCGGCTGCGCACCAGTTCGGTGAACTGCTCGGCCACCGCCGGGTGGACCAGCGCGAACTTGGGGGCGAAGCAGAGCTGGCCCGAGCCCTGGTACCGCTCCACCGCCGCGTCGGCGGCCTGGTGCAGATCCGCGTCCCGCCACACCATCAAGGCGTCGTTCCCGGCCAGCTCCATGATGGGCTTCTTGCCGTGCTCCAGACAGGACCGGGTGAGCTGCGCACCCTGGCTCGGGCCGCCGAAGAAGAAGATGTCGTCGCAGTCGGGCGATGCGAGCCAGGACCGCAGGGTGGGCCGGGCCAGTGCGCACAGAACGCTGAGCGTGCCGGGCGGGGCCCCGTACTCCGCCAGCAGCGGGGCAACCAGTTCGTGGAAGACGTAGGCGGTGCTCAGCGGAACCGCGGGCGGGACGTTGAGGACCAGCGCGTTCCCGGCCGCCAGGGTCGGTACGGCGGCCATGGCGGTGAGCATGGGGGCGTTGCGTGCCGGACTGAGGCACACCACCCCGTCCGGCTTGCGCACCAGTCGCACCACGCGGCCGGCCTGCTTGCCCTCCCACACCATGGCGTCCCGGGCGTGGTCGAGCGTGTCCGGGTGCGTCAGGTTCAGCGTCGCCGACAGGGCCCAGTGCGCCACGCGCACCGGATGCCCTTCGGCCACCAGGACCTGGACGAGTTCCCCCGCCCGCTCCCGCACGAGGTGGTGGAATGCCCGGACGAAGTCCAGCCGCCGCTCCAACGGCACCCGCGCCCACGCCGGTTGCACCTTGCGGGCCAGGGCGAGCGCCGCCACGGCCTGCGCTTCGGTCGATCGAGCCACCCTCCCGACCAGCCTCGGATCGGCGTGGTCCTCCGGGGCAGCCCGTCCGTGATCCAGGCGCGCCTTCAGGGCGAGTACGTCGTACGGTTCGCGTAGCAGCGCGCTGCTCCTGGGCCAGTGCACCCAGCCCTCGCCGGGCTCGGGAACACCGCCCACCAGCACCGGATAGGCAGGCCGCGGCGGGGAAAAGGCTCCATTCACGCTTCGATCCTGGGCCGTCGCACACCCCGATCAATACACCTCACTCACGCACCGACACAATGAGTGATAGTTCTGATGATGGGCGGTGATGGTGCAGCTTCCTCTTCCTCCTGTTCAGCCTGGCGGGCAGGGGCCGGGTTGCGGGTTGTCGCACACGGTCCGGGCCGGGCGTTGCCGGGGCAGGGCCCGGATCGGCCTGACGCGGTGGCCTGTCAGACACCCCATGCCATAGGGCGTCAAGCGGGTTGGGGGCAGGCGTGGTGTGACCACGCGGTTGCTTCGTCGTAGGTGGTGCGGGTTTTGAGGCATCCGTGGAGGATGCCAACGAGCCTGTTGCCGAGCTGGCGGAGGGCGGGGTTGTAGTCGGCCTCGCGGGCTCGTTGCTTGTCGTAATAGCGACGGGCCCCTGGGGAGGCGTTGAGAGCGCAGAACGCCTGGCGTTGGAGGGCGTCGGCGAGGCGGTTGTTGCGGACGTAGCGGGCCTGGACGGTGTGACTCTTGCCGGAAGCCCGGGTGACGGGGCTGGTGCCGGCGTAGTTCTTGCGGGCCTTCGCGGAGGCGTATCGGGTGGGGTCGTCTCCGAACTCGGCAAGCACCCGGGCGCCGGTGATCTCCGCGATGCCCGGCATCGAGAGGTAGATCTCAGCGTCCGGGTGCATCAGAAAATGGGCTTTCACCTGCTCTTCCATCTCGGAGATCTGTTCGTTGAGTGCGATGATCAGCCTCGCGTGCGCGGTGACGGCGGCCGAGTAGGCGGCCGTGATCTGCTCTGGCAGTGTGAGCTGCCGCTCGCGCAGTGCGGCCTGGATGGTGGCCGCTTTCGCCTCTCGGTTACGCCGACGGTGCCGGGCCAGAACGGCGGTGATCTGGGTGCGGGTCAGTTTCGCCGCGGCGGCTGGTGTAGGGGCCTTGATCAGCAGCTCCAGGGCATCAGTGCTGGTCAACGCGAGGTCAGCGTATGCCGCCAGGGCTGCGGGGAAGTACTCGCGCAGCGTGCTGCGAAGCCGCTGGAAGGTGCGGGTGCGCTCCCAGATCAGGGTCTGGTGGGTCTGTGCGACGACCTTCACAGCCTGGGCGGTGTCGCTGTCCCCAGCTACCGGCCGCAGGCGGTCACGGTCGATGCGGACCATGTCCGCGAGCGCATGGGCGTCGCCCTTGTCGCTCTTGGCTCCCGAGGAGGCGTACCGCTCCTTGAACCGGGCCACCTGGCGGGGGTTGATCGCGTACACCTGGTAACCGGAGGCGATCAGGGCCTGCACCCACGAACCCCGGTCGGTCTCGATGCCAACGACCACGTCCCAGGGATCCAGGTCGCCGCCGTGTCGGGCGACGAGTTCATGAAGCTTGGCGATACCCGCCACTCCCTCGGGCAGGTTGGCGGCAGCAAGCTTGCGGCCGTCCTCGTCCTGGAGCTCGACGTCATGGTGGTCTTCGGCCCAGTCGTCACCAATGAGCAGCAACAAGCCCTCCCTCATTCCGTTCTTCATGCTGCGGCGTAGCCTGCGGAAGGCACGGCACGCGGCCTAATGGATCCAGTGCTCACGCCCCGCGGGGCGGGCACGCCACCCCATCAGCGGTCTGGCCTCCCGGCCACCAGCAGGGGCACGGTCTGACAGCAGAACTCAACTGCTTCCGGCGGACGTAGTGCTCACCTGCTGGCGGCTACGGAACCGAGCATTCCCCGGCCCCGTAGCTCCCATTAGGCGTTCTCGGCGGCGGGCGGGGTGGCCCATTCGACGAACTGGACGATCACGCCGTTGGGGTCGGTGACCTGGAAGAGGCGTTCGCCCCAAGGCTCTTCACGCAGCGGCATGGTGATCTCGACTCCCTCGGCGCGCAGCCGCTTCTCCTCGTGCTCGATGCCGGTGGTGGTGAAGGCGAGGATCAGGCCACAGGCGTGCTGGTCGCGCTGGTCGGCCGGCAGCACTTCGGTACCGCGTGCCAGCAGGACGATGTCCATCGCGACGTCGTCGCGCGCCAGGGAGGCGAATCCCTCGGCAGCGGCCTGTTCGGCGTAGCCGAGGTGGGTGGTGAAGAACCGCTGGGACGCGGCGACGTCGTCGACGGTGAGCGAGACGGTGGACGCGGTGATCTGCAAGACGGTTCTCCTCAGTGGTCTTTCGGGAGGCGGAGGTGCGGGTGCCGGGTGAGTGCAGGTCAGTAGCCGGAGCGGCGCGGCAGGTTGCGGGCCTTCGGGGGGACCCGTCGGGCGGGTGCGGCGAGAACGCGGGCGGGACGCTGGGTGCCGCGGGGTAGAGCCGGGGCACGGTTGTCGCGCTCGGTCAGGACCGGGCCGATCTTGACGGGGGCGATCCGAAGGGCGACGGGGCGGGATTCGAGCATGGGCACATCCGTTCTTCGCTCCACGAGGGAAACTTACGACCGACGTAAACTTAGACAGGACCCCCTGAGGATGTCAACATAAAAATGCCACGAGGGTAAGATTGCTGCATGACTACTGACGCCGCCCCGTCCGCACCCGCTACCGGCCTGCGGGAATCCAAGAAGCAGGAGACCCGGCAGCTCATCTCCGACGTCGCCACCGGCTTGTTCCTCACCCGGGGTTTCGAGCGGACCACCATCGCCGAGATCGCCGCCGCCGCGCGGGTGGCGAAGAAGACGGTGACCAACTACTTCCCGCGCAAGGAGGACCTGGCCCTGGACCACCAGGACGCCTTCACCACCTCCCTGGCCGGCACGGTGACCGGGCGCCAGGCCGGCGAGTCGGCCCTGTCGGCCCTGCGCCGCGCCTTTGCCGACGCGACCGCGGTCGCCGACCCGGTCGCCGGGTTCTCCGGCCCCGACTTCGCCCGCATGATCGCCGACAGCCCCACCCTCTCCGCCCGCCTGCGCGACCTGCACGACCTGCGAGAAGCCGCCCTGGCGGACGCCTTGGCCGACGCCACCGGCACACCCCGCGGCGACATCACCCCCCGCACCGCCGCCGCCCTGCTCGGCGCCGTGCACCGCACCCTGTTCCAGCGCATCCAGGAACTCACCCTCACCGGCCAGGACAACGCCCGGATCTCCGCCACCGTCATCGCTGAGGCGGACAGCGCCTTCGGCCTGTTGGAGCCTTCACTCGCCGACTACGCCGCAGCGTGAGCCAGGCGTCGCTCGTCGGCGTTCCGACGGTGCCCGGCCCGTGGCGGCAAGACGCTTGCTCACCTGAGGAGGACGCGTTCTCCACGATCGGAAGCCCGCCGCCTCGACGAGCAACCGTCGGCCGATCCCCCCAGGCAAGCCGTCAAAGCGTCAGACCACAGAAGTAAGAATCCGAAGAGGTGTCGCGATCAGCATCCGGCGAGGTCGGTGTGCTCACATCCCGACGGCGGCAGTCCCCTCTTCCCCGGACTCCGCCCGCTCCTCGTCGAACCTCGATGGCAGTTCCGCGGAGGGAAGCGACCACGACCACGTTCGAAGCGATTGAGGATCGCCATGCCACGCTGCTCCAGCAGATGCGCCGACCGCGTGGTGCACGGCCCCCGAGTGCCGTCGAAGGCTCTGGGAGCAGTCAGGGCGCTGACGCCAAGATCCGGACCGTACACGGACCAGTTCCCCCCAACGCCCGTCAGAACCAGCACAGGTGTCAGCACCGCACCGTCAAAACGTCTCAAATGGCGCACCACTCACAGCGACGGATTCGTGCCCTCGGGCGGTCGTCACTCACCCCGCCGGTCGCGCCGGTGGTGGCCGCGCACATCCCGCGCCCGGCAACTGTGGCGGTCCACCACATACCCCTCTGACCTGCGGGTTTCTAGCGTATGGCGACGCTGGAAGGTCCCCATACGCCGCTCGGAAGTGAGTCTCATGGTCGCCCCCGCAACCGCTCCCCCGACGTCCGCCGGACTCAGACGGGTCGTCGCCGCCAGTCTCGTCGGGACCACCGTCGAGTGGTACGACTACTTTCTCTACGGGTCCGCCGCGGCCCTGGTCTTCGGTCGGGTCTTCTTTCCGGAGTCCGACCCGTTGACGGGGACCTTGCTGTCGTTTCTCACTTACGCCATCGGGTTCGTCGCCAGGCCGTTGGGGGCCTTGGTGTTCGGGCACTTCGGCGACCGCCTGGGACGCAAGAAGCTGTTGGTGGTCAGTCTGTTGATGATGGGCGGGGCCAGTGCGTTGATCGGCTGTGTGCCGGGGTACGACGCCATCGGGGTCGCCGCGCCGATCCTGCTGACGACGCTGCGGCTGGTCCAGGGCTTCGCCCTCGGCGGTGAGTGGGGCGGCGCGGTGCTGCTCGTCTCCGAGCACGGTGAGGCCGAGCGCCGTGGGTTCTGGGCCTCGTGGCCGCAAGGGGGTGCTCCGGCGGGCAATCTGTTGGCCGTGGGTGTGTTGTCGTTGATGACGACGTTGCAGAGCGAGGCGTCGTTCACCGCGTGGGGGTGGCGTATCCCCTTCCTGCTCTCGGCGGTTCTGGTCGGCGTCGGTCTGTGGATCCGGCTGTCCGTCGACGAGTCGCCGCTCTTCAAGGAGGCGCTGGCGAAGGCGGAGCGGCGCAAGGCGGAGCAGGGGGCCGAACAGCCGCCGCTGGTGGCGGTGTTGCGCCACCACTGGCGGGACGTCCTGATCGCCATGGGCGCGCGGATGGCCGAGAACATCTCCTACTACGTCATCACGACCTTCGTGCTCGCCTACTGCGTCGAGCATCTGAAGATCGAGAAGCAGGCCGCGTTGAACGCCGTACTGATCGGTTCCGCGATCCAGTTCTGCCTGATTCCGGTGTTCGGGGCGCTGTCGGACCGGCTCGGGCGCAAGCCCGTGTACCTGGTGGGGGCGGTCGGCGTGGGCGGGTGGGCCTGGGCCTTCTTCGCTCTGCTGGACACCAGGTCCTTCCCGGCCCTCGTGCTGGCGGTGACGGTCGGGTTGGTGTTCCACAGCGCGATGTACGCGCCGCAGGCCGCCTTCTTCTCCGAGTTGTTCGCCACCCGCATGCGGTACTCGGGCGCGTCCATCGGCGCCCAGTTCGCCTCGGTGGCGGCCGGTGCGCCGGCTCCGCTGATCGCGACGGCGCTGCTGTCCTCGTACGGCGACGCGACGCCGATCGCGGTGTATGTGACGTCGGCCGCCGTGCTCACCGTGATCGCCCTGGCCGCCGCGCGGGAGACCCGTGGGCGCGACCTCGCCCGGGTGTCCCCGGGGGCTGTCGGCGATCCGTCGGATTCGGACGGGGCCGCGGGGGAGACAGCCGCTTCGTCCGCCTGAGATACATCATCGGCGGGAGGGGGCGGGAGGTCGGCCCCTCCTGTCCCCCTTTCCTGTCCCCCTTTCCTGTCCCCCTTTCCTGTCCCCCTTCCCCTTTTCACTTCTCTCCTGCTACGGCTCGCCTCATGAACCCAGATACCGTGTCCGCCGCTCCGTACCTGCGTCGCCTGATCGATCTGCTCGGCGCGGACGCCCCGGCCGAGGAGTTCGGCGCGGTCGCCGCCGAGGCGCGCGTCAACGGGGTCGGTGCGCAGGATCTGTCCGAGGTGGAGGGCGCCACCCGGACCGTGCTGCGGATGAGGGGCGCGCTGCGGCAGCACCGGCGGCGTGAGGCGGAGCTCGCGGCCCTGTTCGACACGGCCGGTGACCTGGCCGGACTGCGCGACCTCGATGCCGTGTTGCAGTCGATCGTGCGCCGTGCCCGGACGCTGCTGGGCACCGACACCGCGTACCTCACGCTCCCCGACCCGGCGGCCCGCGACACCTACATGCGGGTCACCGACGGCTCGGTGTCCGTGCTGTTCCAGGGGCTGCGACTGGGGCTGGGCGACGGCCTCGGCGGCCTGGTCGCCCAGAACGCCCAGCCGTACGTCACACCCGACTACCGCACCGACAGCCGCTTCCGTCACACCCGCACCATCGACGCCGGGGTCCTCGACGAGGGCCTGGTCGCGATCCTCGGCGTGCCGCTGCTCCTGGGGTCCGGGGGTGGCGGCGGCGGTGAGGTCATCGGCGTGCTGTTCGCCGCCGACCGCACCCCGCGGGCCTTCTCGCCCGACGAGATCGCCCTGCTGTGTTCGCTGGCCGCGCACGCCGCCATCGCCATCGACACCGCGGCTGCGATCACCAACACCCGGGCTGCGCTCGCCGAGTTGGCGGCGGCCAACGAGGTCATCCAGGAGCACGCCGCCACCATGCAGCGCGCCGAGGAGGCGCACGACCGGCTCACCGATCTGGTGCTGCGCGGCGGCGACGTGCGGGACGTGGCCGCCGCGGTCGCCGACCTGCTCGACGGGGCCATCGCGATCCACGACGCCGATGGGCGGGTGCTCACCGCCGTCGGCCCCGGCGGCGCCGCGTTCCCCGGCCGCGGCACGGTGGCCGAGGTCGTGGCGGACTCCCGGACCGCCGGCCGCACGGTGTTCCGCGACGGCCGCTGGACGTGTGCCGTACTGGCCGGGCAGGAGGTGCTGGGCAGTCTGGTCCTGCACGGCCGGCCCGACCTCGACGACGCCGCCAAGCGGCTCTTCGAGCGGGCCGGCGTCGTCACCGCCCTGCTCCTGCTGCAACGGCGTTCCGTCGCCGAGGCGGAGAACCGGATCCGTGGGGAACTGATCACCGATCTCCTCAACGCCCCCGACCGCGATCCCCTCGGCCTGACGGAGCGCGGGCGCCGCCTGGGCTTCGACCTCGACCGGCCCCATCTGCTGCTCGTCGCCGAGGCCGACGCCGAATCCCGGCAGCGACTGGCCGGGGCGGCCATGCGCCACCGCGTCGCCGGCGACAGCATCAGCGCCGAACACGCCGGCCGGGTGGTGGTGTTGCTCGCGGAGAGCGGCACCCCGCCCGGCGACGTGGCCAGAAGCGCCGCCAGGCACCTCACCCGGCTCGCCGGCGCGCCGGTGACGGTCGCCGCGGCCGGACCCGCGGCCGGACCCCAGGCACTGGCCGCCGCCCACGCCGAGGCGATCCGGTGTCTGCGGGCCCTGCGCGTGCTGGGCCGGGAGGGCGGTGCCTGCGCGGCCGACCTGGGGTTCCTCGGCATACTCCTGGGCGACGAGAAGGACGCGGACGGCTTCGTCGCCGGTGTCCTGGGGCCGCTCCTGCGGTACGACGAGCGACGCGGCACCGCGCTGGTGCGCACCCTTGAGGCGTACTTCGGCTGCGGAGGGAGCCTGACCCGCGCCAAGGAGGAGCTCCACGTGCACGTCAACACGGTCGTGCAACGGCTCGACCGGGTCCAGGCACTGCTCGGGGACGACTGGAACAGCCCCGAGCGCGCACTGGAGTTGCAGATCGCGCTCCGGCTCCATCGGCTGACCGGGAGTTGACGCCGCGACCCGCCGGCCGAGACATGACGCCCCCGTCGCGCTGCCCGCCGTGCCGGTCGCGGACGGTGGGCCGACCGGGACGCGGTGACGGTCGGTTCGCCTCGCCGGCGGTGGTGGTCCAGCGGGCCGCGGCGGCGCTGCGCAGGGGTGTGACCGCCCCGGGCATCGATTGGTCTAGTCCTATCTTGGTCCAGTCCATTGACATGCCCCTGACCGTAGGGCTATCCCATATCCCATACCGCTGCGTACCAACGGGAATTGGCGGTCACCCCCCTCACACCCGGGACAGACATGAGACGCAGGCGCTCCCTCCGTGCACTCCTCACCGCTACCGTCACCGCCGTGGCCACGGCCGGCCTGACCGCCCTGGGCGGGGGCGCGGCCCGGGCGGCGACCCCGCTCCCGGCCCATGTGTTCGCCCCCTACTTCGAGTCGTGGACGGGCGAGAGCCCCGCCGCGCTGTCCGCCCAGTCAGGCGCCAAACACCTGACGATGGCGTTCATCCAGACGGCCACCAAGGGGTCCTGCACGGCCCTGTGGAACGGCAGCACCGACATCCCCATCGCCCCGTCCTCGTTCGGCGACGACATCAAGGCCATCCGGGCGAACGGGGGCGACGTCATCCCGTCGTTCGGCGGATACACCGCGGACACCACCGGCACCGAGATCGCCGACAGCTGTACCGACGTCAACCAGATCGCCGCCGCGTACGAGAAGGTCATCACCACCTACGACGTCACACGGCTGGACATGGACATCGAGGCCGACTCGCTGGACGACTCCGCGGCCGTCGACCGGCGGAACAAGGCCATCAAGCTCGTCCAGGACTGGGCCGCCGCCAACGGGCGCACGGTCGAGATCTCGTACACCCTGCCCACGACGACCCGGGGCCTCGCCGACAGCGGGGTCGCCCTGCTGCAGAACGCGGTGCGCAACGGGGCCCGGGTGGACGTCGCCAACATCATGACGTTCGACTACTACGACAACGCCACGCACGACATGGCCAAGGACACCGAGACCGCGGCCCAGGGGCTGTACGACCGGCTCAAGACGCTCTATCCCGACAAGACCCCGGCCCAGCTGTGGGGCATGATCGGGATCATCGAGATGCCCGGGGTGGACGACTTCGGCCCGGCCGAGACCTTCAGCCTGGCCAACGCCACCCAGGTCTACAACTGGGCGGTGACCAAGGGCATCAGCACGCTGTCGTTCTGGGCCCTGCAACGGGACAACGGCGGCTGCCCCGGCGCCCCGTCCGGCGACACCTGCTCCAGCATCCCGCAGAACACCTGGGACTTCAGCCACGTCTTCGAGCCGTTCACCGGCAGCGGCACGGCGCCGACCGACGACTTCTCGGTGACGGCCAGTCCCGGTACGGGTTCGGTGGCGGCGGGCAGCCGGACCACCACCACGGTGCGGACCGCGGTCACCGCCGGAGCGGCGCGGACGGTGGACCTCACCGTCGGCGGGGTCCCCGCGGGTGTCACCGCCTCGCTCAGCCCCACCTCGGTGACGGCCGGCGGGTCCTCGACGCTCACCGTGTCCACGACCGCGGCGGCGGCCTCCGGCACGTACCACCTCACCGTCACCGGCACCGGCCCCGCCGGCACGCGCAGCGCGTCCTACGACCTGACCGTCACCGGCGGGAGCGGCAACCAGTGCACGGCGAGCCCGTGGACCAGCGGCACGGTCTACACCGGCGGCCAGCAGGTCTCCTACAAGGGGCACACCTGGAAGGCCAAGTGGTGGACGACGGGCGAGGAGCCCGGCAGCACCGGGGAGTGGGGTGTCTGGCAGGACCTCGGCGCCTGCTGACCCGCCCGGCGCCGGCCCGGGCGGCCCGGACCGGCGCGTCGCGCCGCCGCACGTCCGGACGCGGTCGTGGTCGTGGTCGTGGTCGAGATGGGCCTACCGGGCGACGGCCTCCCCGGAGCGGTCCGGATCTTCACGCACGGCGCCACCGCCGACGAGGCCACCGACGGCGGACAACAGGGCAGCGCTCCCGGCCGGGGAGTGTTAGAAATAGCAGCATGGCCGCAGGGTCCGGCCGATATCGGCGCGCAACGGTACGGTCACTGACCGAACGACGTCCGCAGAGCCTCGCGGGGCAGGTCTTCCTGCTCCAGCTCACGGTCGGTCTCCTGCTCGTCCTGGGCACGCTGGCGGCACTGCTGCTGACCTCGCGGCACGACGCCGAGCAGGAGGCGCGCAACCGCTCGGTCGCCGTCGCGGAGACCTTCGCACACTCCCCCGGCGTCCAGGCCGCCCTCAAGGCCCCGGACCCGTCGAAGATCCTCCAGCCGCTCACCGAGGCGGCCCGGAAGCGGGCCGACGTCGACTTCATCGTCGTGATGAACACCCACGGCATCCGCTACACCCACCCCAAGCCCGAGGAGATCGGCAAGCGCTTCGTCGGCAACATCGGCCCCTCGCTCAGCGGCAAGGTCCGCGTCGAGAGCGTGCACGGGCCGCTCGGTCACGAGGTGCAGGCCATCGTGCCGATCACCGATGCCAAGGGCACGGTCGTCGGCCTGGTGTCCGCGGGGATGAAGGTGGCCAGCGTGAGCCGCGCCATCGCCTCCCACCTCCCGGTGATCTTCAGCATCGCCGGCGCGGCGCTGTGCCTCGCCACGGCCGCCACGGCGGTGATCACCACCAGGCTGCGGCGCCAGACCCGCGGCCTGGGGTCCGTCGAGATGAGCCGGATGTACGAACACCACGAGGCGGTGCTGCACGCCGTGCGGGAGGGCGTGGTCATCGTCAGCGACGCCGGCCGGCTGCTGCTGGCCAACGACGAGGCCAGGCGGCTGCTCGCGCTGCCCGAGGACGCCGAGGGGCAGGAGGTGTCCCAGGTGCCCGGGCTCGCCCCGGGGCTGGCCGCCCTGCTGGCGTCGGGCCGGACCGCCACCGACGAGATCCACCAGGCCGGTGGCCGGCTCCTGGCGGTCAACCAGCGGCACACCGACCGGCACGCCGCGGGCATGGGAACGGTCACCACCATCCGCGACTCCACGGAGCTGCGGCTGCTCTCCGGCCGCGCCGAGGTCGCCCACGAGCGCCTGCGGCTGCTCTACGAGGCCGGGGTGAGCGTCGGCACCACCCTCGACGTCGCGCGGACCGCGGAGGAGCTCGCGGAGGTCGCGGTCCCCCGGCTCGCCGACTTCGTCACCGTCGACCTGGCGGCGCCCGTCCTGCGCGGCGACGAGCCGGCCGGCAGCGGCCCCCAGCAGATGCGGCGCACCGCGGCGCACGGCATCCTCGACGACCTCCCGTTCCTCCCGCCCGGGACGCTGATCACCTTCGTTCCCGGCACGCCCCAGGCGCGCGGCATGGCCGGCGGACGCTCCGAGGTGGTGTCCGACCTCTCGACGACCCACAGCTGGCAGCTGCAGGATCCGGAGCGGGCCCGGCGCGTCCTCGCCTGCGGCATCCACTCGCTGATCACCACGCCGCTGACGGCCCGCGGCAACATCCTGGGCGTGGCCAACTTCTGGCGGTCGCAGAAGCCCGAGCCCTTCGACGACGACGACCGGTCGCTGGCCGAGGAGCTGGTGGCCCGCGCCGCGCTGAGCATCGACAACGCCCGGCGGTACACCCGGGAACACGCCCTGGCGGTGACCCTGCAGCGCAGCCTGCTGCCGCGCACCCTGCCCGAGCAGAGCGCCATGGAGGTGGCCCACCGCTATCTGCCCGCCCAGTCGGGGGTGAGCGGTGACTGGTTCGACGTGATCCCGCTGTCCGGCAGCCGGGTGGCGCTGGTCGTCGGCGACGTCGTCGGCCACGGGCTGCACGCCGCGGCCACCATGGGCCGGCTGCGCACCGCGGTGCACACCTTCTCCACCCTGGACCTGACGCCGGACGAGCTCCTGGGCCACCTCAACGACCTCGTCGACCAGATCGACCAGGAGGAGGCGGACACCGCCAGCGGCACCGGCATCACCGGCGCCACCTGCCTGTATGCGATCTACGACCCGGTCTCGCGGCGCTGCGACATGGCCCGGGCCGGGCATCCGCCACCGGCGCTGGTCCACCCCGACGGCACCGTGGAGTTCCCCGAGCTGCCGGCCTGCCCGCCGCTGGGGCTGGGCGGCGTCCCGTTCGAGACCACGGTGCTGCACCTGCCCGAGGGCACCCAGATCGTGCTCTACACCGACGGGCTGGTCGAGGAGCGCACCCGGGACTTCGACGTGGGGATGGAGCTCCTGCGCGGCGCGCTGTCCCATCCGGGCCGGTCCCCGGAGGAGAACTGCCGGGCGGTGCTCGACCGGCTGCTCCCGGACCGCCCGCGGGACGACGTGGCCCTGCTGATCGCCCGCACCCGGGTGCTCGGCCCGGACCGCGTCGCGGCGTGGGACGTGCCGTTCGACCCGGCCGCCGTCGCGGGGATGCGCTCCAGCATCTCCGACAAGCTCACCGAGTGGGGCCTGGACGAGCTGGCCTTCGCCACGGAGCTGGTGGTCAGCGAGCTGGTCACCAACGCGATCCGCTACGGCTCGCCGCCGGTGAAGGCGCGGGTGCTGCGGGACCGCAGCCTGGTCTGCGAGGTGGCCGACGGCAGCAACACCTCGCCCCACCTGCGGTACGCCGCGACGACGGACGAGGGGGGCCGCGGCCTGTTCCTGGTGGCCCAGCTGACCGATCGCTGGGGCACCCGCTACACGCCGCAGGGCAAGGTCATCTGGGCCGAGCAACAGCTGCCCCAGGTCGCCCCGAACGGCGAGGTCAGCCTGGACGGACCGGTCAGCGCGGACGACTCGGAGGACCCAGGCGCCCCGGGCGGCCCAGCGGGCTCGGGCGCCCGGGGCGAGCCCTCCGGTCCCTAGCGGCTGTCCGACCCTGACCCGTCGGACCGGCCCTGGACAGCCCCGCGGCCGGCCCGCTGACCAGCGCCGCGTCCGTCACCCGCCCGGCTGGAGGCGCAACTGGCCCTGACCGAACTCGTCCGCCGCCTCGACGACCCCCAACTGGCCGCGGATCCGCCCCCGTACCGGCACAACGCGGTGCTGCGCGGCCCCCGGCACCTCCCGCTGACCGTCGCCGGGATCAGGGACTGAGGCGGTCCGGGGGGCCGTCCTGCCCGGTCGCGGCGGCCCGCTGCCGGTCCAGCGCGTCGTCGAGCGTGGTGGCGGCCATGATGAGCGACAGATGGGTGAACGCCTGCGGGAAGTTGCCCAACTGCTCGCCGCTGGGGCCGATTTCCTCGGCGAACAGGCCGACGTGGTTGGCGTAGGTCTGCATCTTCTCGAAGGTGTAGCGCGCCTGGCGGAGCCGGCCGGCGCGGGCGAGCGCGTCGACGTAGAGGAAGGTGCACAGGCTGAAGGTGCCTTCGGAGCCGCGCAGGCCGTCGGGGGAGGCGACGGGGTCGTAGCGGTAGACCAGGCTGTCCGACACCAGGGTGCGTTCCATCGCGTCCAGGGTCGACAGCCAGCTCAGGGTCCTGGGGGCCAGGAAGCCCACCCGCGGCAGGAGCAGCAGCGAGGCGTCGAGCACGGTGCCGTCGTAGTGCTGGACGAGCGCCTGTTGCCGCGCGTCCCAGCCGCGCTGCATGACCTGTTCGAGGATCGCGTCGCGGGCGGCGGTCCAGCGGGCGGTGTCGGCGGGGCGGCTGTACTGGGCCGCCAGCTTCAGCCCCCGGTCGAAGGCGACCCACGACATGATCCGGCTGAAGGTGAAGTGCCGGCGTCCGCCGCGGGTCTCCCAGATGCCTTCGTCGGGGCGGTCCCAGGAGTCGGCGAGCCAGTCCAGCGTCCGGGCGAGGTTCTTCCAGCCGTGGTAGCCGGCCCGCATGGCGATCTCCCGCCCCTCCGACAGGGCGTAGAGCGCCTCGCCGTAGATGTCCAGTTGCAGCTGGTCGGTGGCGGCGTTGCCGACGCGTACGGGCGCCGAGCCGCGGTAGCCGGCGAGGTGCGGAAGGACCTCTTCGGGGAGGTCGGGGTCCCCGTCCACGCGGTACATGATCTGCAGCGGTTCGCCCCGCTCGCCGTCCCGGGCCTGCAGGCGGTCCCCGAGCCAGTGGGTGAACTGCGCCGCCTCCTCGACGAATCCCAGGTCGAGGAGGGCCCGTACCGACAGCGAGCCGTCGCGGACCCAGGTGTAGCGGTAGTCCCAGTTGCGTTCGCCGCCCACCTGCTCGGGCAGTCCCATGGTGGCCGCGGCGACCGGCGCTCCGGTGGGGGCGTAGGTCAGGAGCTTGAGGGTGATCGCCGAGCGATGCACGACCCCCGGCCACCTGCCCCGGTAGCGGGAGGTCTGCACCCACCGCTGCCAGAAGTCCACGACCTCCCAGTAGCGCTCGGCCGCGCCGTGCGGCGTCAGGGGCGGTGGGGCCGGTGCGTCGGGCCCGTCGACGGTGAGGATGGCGGTGGCCACCTGTCCGGCGCGCAGGGTGAGCGTGCCCCGCACGTCGACGCCGTCGGGCCGGAGCGGGAAGCTGCTCTGCAGGTGCGCGGTGATGCCCGGCGCCCGGAACGTGGCGGTGTCGTCCCGCACCTCGCAGGTGTGGGTGGCCCGCCCGTAGTCGAAGCGCGGGCGGCATTCCAGGCCGAAGTGGACCGTTCCGCGGACCGCGCGCGCCCCGCGGATCAGGACGTGCCGGTCGGACGGCGTCCCGGTGCGGTCCGGCGGCATGCAGTCGAAGACCTCGCCGACGCCGTCGGGGGACATGAACCGGGTCACCAGCACCGCGGTGTCGGGGTAGTAGAGCTGTTTGCAGGTGCTGCCCGGGGCGTCCGGCGCGAAGCGGAAGTGGCCCCCGCGGTCGTGGTCGAGCAGGGCGGCGAAGACGCTGGGCGAGTCGAACCGGGGTGCCGCGAACCAGTCGACGACCCCTTCGGAGGAGATCAGCGCGGCGGTCTGGAGATCGCCGACGATGCCGTGGTCCGCGATGGGGGGGTACCGTTCCATGATCTTCCCGCTTCCTGGGCACGTACCTCCACTGTCCGCCCGCGCCGACGGACGCGCGACGGCGGAGTCCGCGGCGGCGGCAGGGGCGGACGCGGTGCGGCGCCGCGGAGGCGCCGACCCGGTCCGGGGCGGGTTTCAGGGGGTCGCCGCCGCGCCCCGGTCCGGCCGGCCGCCCGCTCGGCGGCGGCGCAGGGTGACCACGAGGACGTGGCTGCTGACGGCCAGCATCCACAGCGGGAAGACGAGTTCGAGGTGGCTGGTGCCGCCGACCGCGAAGAGCAGTACCAGTGCGACCAGATAGCCCAGCCATGCCAGCCAGCGCGGAAAGATGCCCAGCCGGTGCCCGATCGTCGTCGTCGACACCACGAACACGGCGGCCATCCGCGTCGCGTAGCCGGTCAGCAGTTCCAGCACGAGGTGGCGTCCGTACTGCCACAGTGCCCGCTCCCCCGCCGAGGGCGAGGCGGACACGTCCGTCACGGCCAGCAGGCTCCCGGTCGTCGCCGCCAGGACGAACAGCATGGCCACGAAGAGGAATCCGCTGCCGAGGAAGAGGGTGGCGAAGAACCGGTCCTCGGCCTCCCCGACGTAGTCCCGGATCGCGCCCATGAACCACAGGAAGAAGATCCCGGCGAACGGCAGCAGGGCCAGCGCGCCGTGCAGGAAGTCCCGCTGGGAGGTGTCCTCGACCCAGTCGGCGGTGTCCTGGGGGTGCTCGGGCACGGCCAGGTGGACGAGCAGCACGGCGGCGCCCAGCAGCAGCGCCGCGACGATCCCGGCCACCGCGGCGGCCTTCGGTGTCTGCAGCATGCGGGCCGTTGCCCCGTCGGTCGTTCGCATCACGCTCTCCCGCTGCTCGTCACCGGCTCCGCGGGCCCCGGCCGCACGGCATGCGCGGACCGGCCGGCCGACCCGCCGTGCGCACCGCGCCTGACTGTCAGTTCTACGACCCGGCGAGGCGGCGCACCGCGTCGTCCGGGCCAGACGGGTGAGCGGCCGGCGGTCCGCGCTCCCGGGCCGCCGGACGGCGTATCGGGCGGCTCTCCGGGCCCGGGGCCGCAGCTCAGAGCCGGAGCAGGCGGGCGAAGTAGGGGGTGCGCTCCGGACCGGCGTACCGCAGCAGCGCGCCCAACCCGTCGGCCAGCGACAGTTGCTGCTCCGGCACCACGACCAGTCCGGCGCCGGTGCGCACCGCGGCGCGGATCACGGCGGCGGGCGCGGGGCCGGTACGGAAGCCGAGCGCGCCGTACGGGGCCAGTGCCGCGTCGCACGGGTCGAGCGGCGCCCCGCCGGCGTCCACATGGAGGCGCATCGCGAGATCCAGGGGGACGCTGAGCAGCAGCGAGCTGACCTGGGAACGGCGCAGCGCGGCCACCACGCTGCACAGGCCCTCGACGGCGCCGTGCCGGCTGGTCCGGCGGGCCCGGAACAGGTCGAGCCGGGCCCGGTCGGCGATCCGGAGCTGCCCCTGGAACGCCTCGGTGAGCTCCCGTTCCATCAGGGCCCGGCCGGGCGGCGCCGGGTAGCCGTTGCCGCCGCTGGTCACGAGGCGTTTGCGCCAGCGTTCGGCGAGGAGGTCGGCCAGCGCGTTGCGGGCCCGGGTGATCCCGCCCAGCACGATCGTCTCGGCGTCGGTGCGGCACGCCAGTTCGGCGATGCGGGCGGCGGCCAGCCCGGCCCCGTCGGTCCAGCCCGCGGCGGGGCCGCTCATCAGGTGGCAGACGCCCGGCGCGACGGCACTGCTCGGCCATGTCCCGGCCTGGAAGGCCACTTCCCATCCGCCCGGGGGCTCCGGTCGCGGGCGCGGCGTGCTGTGCACGGTGGCGGCGACGTAGCAGATGTCCGGGGCGTGCTGGAGGGCCAGCGGCATCAGGTCGGGCAGCGGGGTGAACTCGGCCTCGTCGTGCGCCGGCGGCTCGGGAAGCTCCACGGTCAGCACCACCCGCCCGCGGCTGGCGACGATCGCCTGGCCGTGTCGGCCGGCGATCTCCTGGTCACCGCCCGCGACGGCCGCCAGGGCGTCCACCGTGGCGCCGTCGGCGCCCTGTTCCACGAGCGCCTCGCAGACCTGCCGCCTGCGGAGCGCCAGCTCCGGCTCCTCGACGTCACGTGATGTGTCGAGATAGGCGCAGGCGTACGGTCCCCCACTCGCGTACACCGCGTTCAGGAAGGCCAGGTCCACGATGCCTCCACGCGCCGTGTCGGTCGGCTGCCTGGTGTTCTTCCCTCCCAGTAGAGCCCCAAGGCACCGGGGCCGCGCGCCGAGACCGGGCGCGCCCGGCGCATCGCCTGCCCGGGCGGGCCCAGGCCGCCGGGGCCCGCTCAGTCCGCCCGCCTGCCCGGCCCGGGCAGGCGGGCCGCGACGGCTTCCAACAGCAGTTCCAGCGCGTACGGATAGCCGCTGCGGCGCATCTCGGCGGCGAGCTGGGGGGCGGTCGCGGCGATGTGCGGGTGGGTGTCCGCCGGCAGCCGTCCGTAGTCGGCCTGCCAGACCTCGCGGTCGGCCGCCTGTGCGGCGGCGGGCAGGGCCAGGGCCGCCGCGTCCAGCGCCGCGAAGCCCAGGCTCTGGTCGACGAAGGCGTGGTAGACGCGGACCGCTTCGGGGTCCGGGAAGCCCGCCCGGCGGAGCACTCCGAGGATCGCCTCGACGGCGCGGGTCTCGTGGGTGCGCCCGGTGGTGCGGTGCGCGGCCAGTAGCGCCGCCTGGGGGTGTGCCTGGTAGGCGCGGTGGATGCGCAGGCCGATCTCGCGCAGGTCGGCGCGCCAGTCGCCGGTGGGCCGCCAGCCGTGCTGGGCGCGCCCGATCAGCTCGTCGGCGAGGGCGAGGAGGAGGTCGTCGGTGTTGCGGAAGTAGCGGTAGATCGCGCTGGGGTCGGCGCCGAGCGCGGCGCCCAGCCGCCGCACCGTCAGTGCCTCGGCGCCGTGCTGGGCGACCAGGCGCAGCGCGGTGTCGACGATCAGCTGTCGGGAGAGGACGACGCCCTGCCTGGTCGGCCTCCGGCGTCGTCGCTGCCGCTCGGGAACCACTCGTTCGGCCATGGCCCCGCACCTTATGACAACGTCATTGACGTGTGAAGTGCGCGGGGGCTTTCATGTCCAGCCAACCGGCCATCCGGTCGGATTCCACACGAGTACGGCGGTGATCCATTGACAGCCAAGGTCAAGGGCACGAGCACGGGCCGGGGGACGGAAAGCGGTGACCGTCCGGCCGCCATGGAACGGTCGCTCGGGGTCGGCGGCGCCGTGGTGATCGCCGCGTCGAGCACCGCGGCCACCAGCAGCATCGGCATCGGTCTGGGCCTGATGGCCGGGGTCGTCGGCCTGCACCTGCCGGCGATCATGCTGGTGGCCTTCCTGCCGGTGCTCGCCATCGCCGGCGCGTACGGGCGCCTCAACCGCGTCGAACCCGACGCCGGCAGCAGCTACCGCTGGGTGGGGCGCATCCTCAACCCCTGGTTGGGCTTCCTGACCGGCTGGGTCAACGTCGTCGGCACCGTCGTCTTCATGGCCTACACCACCGCCGTCACCGGCTCGGCCGTGCTCCAACTCCTCGGCGAGGCCGCCGTCCACCGCATCGGCGGCCTCGCGCTCGACCCGGACTCCACGCTCCAGTCGACCCTGATCGGCCTGGTCGTCCTGATCGCCGCCGCCCTGGTCGCCGTCCGGGGGCTCGACCTCGCCGCCCGGCTCCAGCGGTACCTGCTGGTCTTCGAGTACGCGGTGCTGCTCGGTTTCTGCGGCTACGGCCTGATCGCCGGCGACCAGCCGTTCTCGATGGAGTGGTTCAACCCGTTCGCCCTCCCCTCGCTGGAGGCGCTCGCCCAGGGCATGGTGCTGGCGGTGTTCTGCTACTGGGGCTTCGAATCGGTCTTCAGCGTCGGCGAGGAGGTCCGCACCGCGCGGGACGCCTCCCGCGGCGGCTTCCTGGCCCTGGCGATCATGATGCTGCTCTTCGTCTTCGCCGGCACCGCCTTCCAACGGGTGCTCCCGCTGGGCGAGTTGGCCGACAACGGCGCGCACGGGCTCACCTACTTCGGCGCCAAACTGGCCCATCAGCCGCTCGCCGCGCTGCCGTTGCTCGCCCTGACCTTCTCGGCGGCGGCGTCACTCCAGGCCGCGGTCATCCCCACGGCGCGCGGGATGTACGCGATGGGCCGCGACGGCACGCTCGGCCGGGTGTGGACCCGGCTCCACCCCCGCTACCGGACGCCCGCCGCCGGCACCTGGCTGATCACCACGATCGCGTGCGTCCTCGCCGTGCTCTCGCTGGTCATCCCCACCGTCGGCGCGCTGATCTCGGCCGCGGTCAACGCCATCGGCATCGTCGTCGCGCTCTACTACGCCCTCACCGCGCTCGCCGCCGCGGTGCGCTTCCGCGCGCTGCTGCGCACCGCGCCCGCCGAGGCGCTGCGCGTGGTCGTGGCACCACTGCTCGGCGCGCTCGTCCTGCTCGCCGTCGGCGGATACCTCTCCTGGGACTTCTACCGATCGGCGGACCACTTCGAACTCGCCGCCGACAACGGCTGGTTCGAACTCGCGGTGGTCGCGTTGATGCTCGTCTCGGGCCTGCTGGCCGCCGCCTGGTCCCGCTGGCACCGGCGCGCCCCGTACTTCACCCGGCGGCCGGACGAAGGGGCGCCGGCACCGACCGAATAACCGCCCCCCGATCCGCCTCCCCCTGTACTGCTTGTACCGCCGTACCGCCGCGGACCGCACCCGGTCCGCCGACCCGACTGGAGTACCCCCATGCCCAAGGCCGACCTGGTCTTCACCCACGGCCCCGTGCACACCGGGGACGCCGCCCGCACCCGGGCCAGCAGCCTGGCCGTCACCGGCGAGCGGATCACCGCCGTCGGCCACGACGAGGTCCGGGAGCTGATCGGCCCCGGAACCGAAGTGGTCGACCTCAGCGGCAAGTTGCTGCTGCCCGGCTTCCAGGACGCACACGTCCACGCCGTCTTCGGCGGCCTGGAGCTCGCCGAGTGCGACCTCACCGGAACGAACGACGCCGAAGCCTCCCTGCGGCGGATCCGCGAGTTCGCCGACGCCCACCCCGAGCGGACCTGGATCACCGGCGGCGGCTGGTCGCTGGAGAGCTTCGCCGGCGGCCTGCCGACCCGCCAACTCCTCGACTCCGTGGTACCGGACCGCCCGGTCTACCTCCCCAACCGCGACCACCACGGCGCCTGGGTCAACACCCGCGCGCTCGAACTGGCCGGCATCACCAAGGACACCCCCGACCCGTCCGACGGCCGGATCGAGCGCGAGAGCGACGGCACGCCGAGCGGCGTCCTCCAGGAGGGAGCCACCGGCCTGTTCGCCGCGGTCCTGCCGCAGCGAACCGCCGCCGACCGCCTGGCCGGCCTGCTGCGCGCCCAGGAACTGCTGCACTCCCTCGGCATCACCGGCTGGCAGGACGCCCTGCTCGGCGCCTTCCACGGGCAGGCCGACCCGTCGGACGCCTATCTCACCGCCGCCCGCGAGGGCAGCCTGACCGCCCGTGTCACCGGCGCGCTCTGGTGGGACCGCGCCCGCGGCGCCGAACAGATCCCCGAACTCATCGCGCGTCGCGCCGAGTTGGCCCACGGAAGGTTCCGTGCCGGCGCGATCAAGATCATGCAGGACGGCATCGCCGAGAACTTCACCGCCGCCATGACCAGCCCCTACCTCGACGCCTGCGGCTGCGCGACCACCAACACCGGCCTGAGCTTCGTCGACCCCACGGCGCTGCGCCAGTACGTCACCGCCCTCGACGCACTGGACTTCCAGGTCCACTTCCACGCCCTCGGCGACCGCGCCGTCCGCGAGGCCCTCGACGCCATCGAGGCGGCCCGCGCGGCCAACGGCCGCCGCACCGCCCGGCACCACCTCGCCCACCTCCAGGTCGTCCACCCCGACGACCTCGACCGCTTCGCCCGGCTCGGCGCCATCGCCAACATCCAGCCGCTCTGGGCCGCCCACGAACCCCAGATGGACGAGCTGACCATCCCCTTCCTCGGCCCCGAACGCGCCGGCTGGCAGTACCCGTTCGGCGCCCTGCTGCGGGCCGGCGCCACCCTCGCGGCCGGCAGCGACTGGCCCGTCAGCAGCCCCGACCCGCTCGCCGGCCTCCATGTCGCCGTCAACCGCCAGGAGCCCGACGCCACCGACGACCGGGTCTTCCTCCCCGAGCAGCGCCTCGACCTCACCACCGCCGTCGCCGCGTACACCGCGGGTTCGGCGCACGTCAACGGCCTCGACGACGCCGGCACGCTCCAGGTCGGCCACCTCGCCGACCTGGTCGTCCTCGACCGGGACATCTTCACCGCCCCGCCCCAGGAGATCGCCCGGGCCACCGTCCTCCAGACGTACGTCGGCGGGGCGCGGGTGTACGCGGCCGACTGACCCGGGCCGCGCCCGCGGCGCGGGCGGAAGGGGAACGGCCGGTGGTCGTCGACCCGGCCCCCGCGCCCCCTTCCGCCGGCCCTTCGGCGCGCACGATCGGGCCGGAGCTGGTCTGCTGGAGGAGGAGGACGGGGGCCCGCGTGCCGGACGCCGGCGTGCGCCGGCCGAGGACAACGCGATATCTCCAGGTCACCGCCGGCGGCGGGCCCCGGGACCGCCGCCGGGTGTGACGTGCGGAACGACCCCTTCGACCCTCCGGATCGAGGCGAACCTGAGCGATGAGCACCGCACGGGACCTGATGATCACCGCCGTGGACGTGGCGCCCGGCCACCCCGTGGAACAGGGCGACCTGTCACTGGCGCTCGCCGGGGCCGAGGTGATCGACCTCCTCGCTGCCCAGGCCCTCACCCTGGACGACGATCGCATCGTGCCGGGCTACCGCCCCAGCACGGACGATCCCCTGCTGGACCGGGCGGCGGCGGACCTGGTCCGCGAGACGCCCTACGAGTCTGTCGAGGACTGGCTGTGGCGCCGCGGCCGCGGCCTGTCCGCGACCTATCTGGCGACCCTGGAAGCGGAAGGACTGCTCAGTCGGCAGCGCCGCCGCGGGATCCCCCTGCGGGCCGGCCAGATCGTGCTGGCCGATTCCCCGCAGCGACGCGCCGCGGCACACCGCCGGGCCGCCGACGAGCCCGTCCTGACCGCCCTCGCGGCGGCCCTCGGGCTCCACGGCGAGGACCGGACGGAGGCCGCGGACCCGCCGGGGGTGGACGACGACGCCGTGGACACCGTGCTGGCCGCCGTCCACGGCGCACTGATGCACCTGGAGGCCATGCGGCAACGACGCGCGATCGAGCAGGCCGCCTTCGACAACATCTGGCGCGGCGACTGACGCGGACCACGGAAGACCGCCGGCAAGCCGGCCGAGCTCCGCACCTCTCGCGCCATTTCAGCGGAGGCGCACGCCCGCCCGCGTCTCGCGATCCCGTGCGCCCTGTCATGCCGGACTTCAGGTGTTGTACGGTTTTTGCTCGACATGCGCCCCTTTCCCAACGGACGCCCTTCGGCCGCGTCGTTGGGGCCCGCGCACCCGCCGACAGGGGAGCTCGCCTGTGGCTGACCGGCCCTATCCCTACCGATCCGCGCTGATCACCGGCGCCTCCAGCGGCATCGGAACGGCCATGGCCCGGCAGTTGGCGGCCCGGGGCGTCACCCTGGTGCTCGTCGCCCGCCGGGAGCCGCTGCTGCGGGACCTCGCCGAGAAACTGCGCCGCGCGCACGGCGTCGAGGTGGAGGTCCTGCCGGCGGACCTCACCGACGCCGAACAGCTGACGCGGGTGGAGGCCCGTCTGACCGACGCGGCCCGGCCGGTCGAGCTCCTGGTCAACAACGCCGGTTCCGGGGCGGCGGGCGTCTTCGCCAATCTCCCGGTGGACCACGAGGAGGCCGCCGTACGGCTGAACAGCCAGGCAGCGGTGCGGCTCACCCGGTGCGTGCTGTCGCGGATGCGGGCGGACGGGCACGGCGGAATCCTCAACGTCTCGTCCCTCACGGGCGAGTTGCCCTCACCTTCGCTGGCCACCTACTCCGCGACCAAGGCGTTCCTCACCCACTTCTCGGAGGCCCTGGCCATCGAGAACCGCGGCGCAGGCATCCACGTCACCGCGCTGCTGCCCGGCTTGACCAGGACCGACTACTTCGCCTCGAACGGCCTCACCGCCGCCTGGGTGCCGGGGTTCTGCTGGCTGGCGGCGGAGCAGGTCGCCGCCGCCGGCCTCAAAGCCGTCGCGGCCGGCAGCGGGCGTTGCGTGCCCGGGGCTCCCTACAAGGTCGCGGCGGCGCTGCTCCCCCTCACTCCCCGCCCCCTCAAACGAGCCCTGGGACGCTACCTCTGGCGTCGGTGAGGCCGCCCGCGCCGCCTCCCGCCGCGGTCGCCCGGCCGGTGGCGGCATCCCCGCTCGGCGCCCGGGCCCCGGCCAGGAGCTTCTCGACGGTGGCGAGGATCGCGGGGATCACCGTGGTCATACGGGGCCGCCAGCCGGGCACCGCATTGACCTCGCAGAGGGTGTGGCCGCCGTCGGCGGTGAAGAGCAGATCGACCCCCGCGACGGTCAGGCCGAGCGCGCGGGCGGCCCGGACCGCCAGGGCCTCGCCCTCCGGATAGCGGCCCGGGCACAGCTCGGCGGAGGCGCCCCGGGCGAGGTTGGAGGCGAGGGACCCGTCACGGGAGCTGCGGATCTGCGCCGCGACCGACTCACCGTCCACGACGAGCACCCGCAGATCCCGCCCGTGGGAGGGAGCGACGTACTCCTGGAGGATCAGCGGCACGTCCTGGGCGAGGCTGCCCGACAGCGACTGCAGCATCTCCGCGTCCGGGGCCAGGAACACATGCGCGCCGTTGCGCCCGTTGACGCTCTTCACCACGCACGGCGTCTCGACCTGGGGGCTGCGCACCACCCCGGCGAAGGGCGCGGTGGCGTACGACAGGGAATCGGGGACCGGCAGTCCGGCGGAGACCAGCTCCTGGAACTGCCAGATCTTGTTGCCGCAGAGTTGGTGGGCCGCCGCCGAGTTGATCAGGACGGCCCCCAGGTGCTCCAGGTGCCGGAGCAGGGTCAGTTCGCGGTGCTGCGCCATGGAGCCGGGTGTCTGCCGCACCAGGACGACCTTGGGCGGTGGGACGTCCTGGCCGCCCAGGTTCTGCAGCACCAACCGGCCGTCCCGCACGCCGAAGAGGAGCTCATCGGAATGCCAGACGGCGAAGCGCGGCCCGTACGCTTCCTCCAGTGCCTGGCTCAGGGCCCGGGTCGCCCTCATCAGCGGCGCCGGGTGTTCCCGCGCCAGCACCCAGACCTCGGCCGGTGCGTCGATCGCCGACGGCATCCCCTGCTCCTCTTCCCTAGCTGACCGCTGGAGCCGGCAGGAGCCTCTCCCGGCCCGACCGGCGAACGTTCGGCACGCCCTTCGCCGGGCTGCGCCACCGCTTGCCCGCGACGATCCGCGAGCCCGACACCTCCGAGCGTAATGGCGACGCGGGGCCTGACAGGACGTGACCGGCCACGGAGCGGCGAGCGGGGCCCCATGGACCGACGGACCGACCGCCCCGCCCTCCGGGCGAACGACGGGAGTTTGACGACAGGTCCTAGGCGGTCCGTTCGGTGGCGTCGATCGCCTGGCGGAGGGTCAGCCGGGCCTGCGCCAATTCGTCGGCGCGCCGGTCGAGGTGGGCGAGCTGGGCGCGGAGCTTGTCCAGGACTCCGGGGCAGGGGCGCAGCGAGCCGTCGGCCAGGCCGCACGGCAGCACCTGCCGGATCAGGGTGGTGGGCAGTCCGGCCGCGAGCAGGGCGCGGATCTGACGGACCGTCCGTTCGGCCGCGTCGTCGTAGTCGCGGTACCCGTTGGCGAGTCGGCGCGAGGCGAGCAGGCCCACGCGCTCGTAGTACCGGAGCAGGCGCTCGCTCGTTCCGGTGCGCCTCGCCAGTTGCCCGATCAGCATCGCTCCCGCTCCCCGTCCGGGTCGACCTTGCCCCGACGCCAGGCACCAACACCGTTCGCAGCGCCGGCATTCCCCCGCCGCGCGGCCCGTTGACGGCCCGGCGTCAGGCGCCCGCGTCGAGGGTGAGCACGGTGCGCAGCAGGTCCGGGAACCGCTCGTCGAATTCGGGGCGCAGCGAGACCCAGCAGCGGGTGCCCTCCGGCCGGCTGTGGGTGATGCCGCCCTGGCGGAGCTTCTTCATGTGGTGGCTGAGCGTGGACTGCGCGACGCCGAGGTCGAAGTCGCCGGCCGGGTGTTCTTGGCCGTCGGTCAGTACGCGCACGATCGCCCGGCGGGTCGGATCGGCCAGCGCGGCGAGGGCGTCGGACAGCGAGACCGAGGACAGCTGCGGATGGTCGAGGGAGCGCATGGCCCCAGTGTAGGCATTACATCGATGATCGACGAACATCGATGTATGGTCGGACGGGAGCACGGACAACGACCACCGCACGAGACTGCGACAGGGGAGCGTCATGATCGTCGACCATCGCGTGTACACCATCCGGCCCACCCGCGTGGCGGACTGGGTGGCTCTCTACCGGGAGAAGGGCTACCCGCTCCAGGAGCGGTACCTCGGCCGGTGCCTGGGGTGGTACGTCCCGGTCGAGGGCCGGCACGACCAGGTCGTCCACCTCTGGGCCTACGAGGACCAGGCCGACCGGGAACGCCGCCGGGCGGCGCTGTACGCCGACCCGGACTGGCAGGCATATCTGGCCGAAATGAAGCGTGCGGACCTGCTCCTCACCATGGAGAACCGGATCCTCGCGCCGACCGACTTCTCCCCCGTGCCATGACCACCACGACCCCGGCCGCCGGCGGGCCTGCCTGGTAGCGCCGATCCCAGGACGAGGAAACCCCTGGCCGGCCGCGCCGCCCGGCGGGAACCTGGAGGCATGACGACCACGCTGATCACCGGAGCGAACAAGGGCCTCGGCTTCGAGACCGCGCGCACCCCGGACGCGCCGGGGTACGCCTACCCGGGCGTCGCCTATCCGGCGTCGAAGGCCGCGGTCAACATGATCACGGTGCAGTACGCCAAGGCGTTCCCCGACATCCGGATCAATGCGGTGGAGCCCGGTTACACCGCGACCGACCTGAACGCACACGCCGGCACGCAGACCGTCGAGGAGGGCGCCGAGATCATCGTCCGCATGGCGCAGGTGACGCCCGACGGCCCCACCTGCGGCTACTTCGACGCCGCGGGCCCGCTCCCGTGGTGAGCTGAGGGCTCGCAGGGCACGAGGCGCGACGACGGACACCGGCCGGGCCGGCACCGCACCCACGGCTGGACGGGGGCTCCACCACCCCGTCCAGCCGTCGTCCGGTCCGTCGACGTCCGACTACCGCGCGCCGTCCGGCTTCGCCACGGCGCGGGTGGTGGCGTCCACGGCGGCCCCTCGGCCGCTCTGCACGGTCCAACTGGTGGAGCCGGTCAGGGAGGCGCGGACGGCCGGGTCGCGCACCGCGGAGGTGGCGTCGGTGACGGTCGCCGTCAGCCGGTGGGCGCCGCGGCCCAGCGTCAACTCGCCGATCGCCACCCGGTCGCGGTCGCGGTGGCGGCGCAGCTCCTTCCCGTCGAGATACCAGCGGACGGTCACCCTGCCGTGCGCGGTGTCGTTCGCCCGGGGCAGCGCCAGGCGGGCCGTGCTGCTCCAGGTCCGGGCGCCGCCGACCGGGACGGCCGGCTTGGCGTGCCGGTAGAAGCCGGCGATCATGGCTTCGGCGCCAGGCAGGTTGAAGGGCTTGCCCAGGGTGCGCATCAGGGAGTTGTCGGTGGGGCGGTACAGCCCCTTGACGTAGTAGTTGCCGCCCTCGTACGCGCCGACGGCCCCGCCGTCCGGCGAGGTCGCGCCAAGCCAGCGGTACCACTTGGCGCGCGCGCCGGCCATCGCGTCCGCGGTCAGCACGGACGAGTTGGCCTGCGGCATCTCCGGCCCGGTGTACTGCTCGTACTCCGGCACACCGGGGTAGAAGTACTCGTCGGCGAGCTTGCCGAGGGAGTGGCCGGTCTCGTGGACGGCGACCTGGCTGGAGTCCTTGTTGTGGGCGGAGAAGGTGGCGATGCCGTCGTAGCCGAGGCTCGGACTGGCCTCGTTGTAGCCGGCGCCGCCGTACTTGGTGCTGTTGGCGAGCACGACCACCAGGTCGGCTTGCGGCGCCTTGGCGACGTAGGAGTCGACCTTCTGCTGGTCGATGCAGAGCAGTCGCTCGGTGCCGTCGCACCAGAAGTGCGCACCGAGGGCGGTGTTGCGGACGACGTCCTGACCGGGGTCGCCGCTGACTCCGCTCTCCGCCGAGACGGCGTCGACGGTCCAGACGTTGAAGAGCTTCTGGTACGTGCGGTAGGGCTCCACGCCCAGGAAGTCGTTCCACTTCTCCTTGACGTCGAGGTGGAACTGGTCGAGTTGGTCCGCGGTGTAGCCGTCACCGATGACGACGACGTCGAGGCGGTCCTTGGTGTCGCCGTTGTCGATCACCTTGGTGACCTGCCCGTCGGCTGCCCGACCCGGTCCCGTCAAGGCCGCCTTCGGGGTGTGGAAGGTCCGGGGGACGGAACGGTAACCCGCCCCGGCCTCGCCGCCTGCGGGGCCAGGCACTTCGACCCGGACCCGGTGAGGACCGGGGGCTTCCGCCCCGCCCCCCTGGGGGCCGGGGGCCGCCACGGCGGAGGCGGAAAGACTCACGAACGCCAGAACGCAGGCACCCACGGCGGCGCCCACCGGTCTCATCCGACGCACGGATATCGGTATGTGCACGAAGTGCTCCTCTTTCCACGTTACTTGATGGCTCGCCGGTCGACTCCGAGCCGAGTTGACACGGTCGGCCGGAACGCCAGGCAACGATGGCACGGAACGCCCGACCGATCGACGTGGAGTCGTCGGGAGCGGTCGGGAAGTGAATCCGCGCGCGGGGTGTGAAAAGACCGCGGGGACGTGGCGCGGCCTGCGGGGGCCGTCCGCCCTCGCACCCGGCCGCAGGGGGAAATTTCACAGGCATGCGCACCGATCCCGACACCCGCTCCGCCCAGCCGACTCCGCCCCGGTCCAGTCCAGTCCGTAGCTCCCCCTCCCCAGCTCCCCCTCCCTCACTCGGCTTGACCTTGTCACGGTGTCAACCTTCGACACTTGCGCCAGGGCGACCGCACTCCCCCGCGGCCGCTCGAACCGCTCCGCCCGTTCCCCTCCGACCAGGAGAATGCCTTGATCATCGACGCGCACAGCCACGTCCACGACCCCGTGCACAGCCACCTCGCCCTGCTCGACGAGGCAGGCGTCGACCGCGCCGTGCTCTTCGGCACCCGTCCGCACCCCGAACGGGCCACCGATCTGGCCTCGTTGCGCCGCGAGATGAGCGTGTTGCACGAGACGATCGGCGGGCGGTCCGACGCCCCGGACGGCTACCGGGCCGCACGGCGGGAACTCGACGCGGCCTGCGCGGCCCACCCCGACCGCTTCCTCGGCTTCGGCAAGGTGCGTCTGGACCTGACGGCGCAGCAGACAGCGGCCGAGGTCGAACGGGAGGTGGTGGGCAGGGGTTTCCGCGGCATCGGTGAGCTCACCCCGCCGCCGGACGGAGCCGGTCGGATCGAGCCGGTGCTCCAGGCGGCCGCCGACCACCGTGGACTGCCGGTCGTCGTCCACGGCTTCGCCCCGACCACCGCGGATGACCTGGCGACGCTGGCCGGCCTCGCGCGCCGCTATCCGACCGTCCCGCTGGTGATCAGCCAACTGGGCGGGCTGAACTGGTTGACGGCGATCGAGCTGGCCCGCCAGACCCCGAACGTCTACCTGGAGCTGTCGACGGCGCACGTCATCTTCGCCGTACGACTGGCCATCACCGAGGTGCCCGAGCGGACGATGTTCGGATCGGACGCCCCGTACGGCGACCCGGTCCTCGCCCGCGCCACCGTCGAACGCGTCACCCGGCCGGGCACCCTGCGCGATCGCGTACTGGGCGACACCCTTGCCGAACTGCTCGGCCTGTGAAGGACTTTGGGCCGCGGCCTAACCAGAGGCCCTCGGGCTCACGCGCATCCGGATGTCGTCGGCCGCCCAGAGGACGAACCGCTCGATCGGCGTCACCTCGTGCCCCGGTACCGGCCGGAACCGGAAGCGCTTGAGCAGCACGGCCAGCACCAACGTGGCCTCGACCATGGCCAGGGCGGCCCCCTCGCAGCCGCGCGGCCCGAACCCGAACGGGATGTGAGCCAGCCTGGGTCGTGCGGCCACCTCGTCTGGCGTGAACCGCTCGGGCACGAACTTCTCGGGCTCGGGCCAGTGGTCGGGGTTCATGTGGACGGCCCAGAACGGATAGAAGAGCGTCGCCCCGGCCGGGATCGTGTAGTCGCCCAGCCGCAGGGGTTCGGTCGTCTCCCGCGCGCCGTACGGGCCGGGCGGGTAGAGCCGCATCGCTTCCTTGAGGGTCATGTCCAGATAGCTGAGACGGCGGAGGTCGGCGTACTCGGGCGCCGCGCGGTCACCGAGCACGCGGTCCACCTCATCCGCGACGCGGGCCGCCACGTCGGGATGCCGCCCCAACAGATACAGCGTCCACGAGACGGCCACCCCGGTCGTGTGGTGGGCGGCCAACATCGTCATCATGACGGTGTCGCGGATCCGCGCGGGCCGCTCGCCGGCCGCCACCATCGCCCCGATCAGATCGCTCCGGTCGATCCGGTCGCTGGTCCGATGCGCGGTCACCACCCGGTCCACCGTCGCCCGCAGGGAGGCGAGGGCCTGCTCCGCCCGCTCGGCACGCCCGTCCCGGGCGCCACTGCCGGGCGGCTCGTACAGCCGTCCCAGATGCTCGGTGAGCACCTCCTCGAACGCGGCGACTACGCCGTCCGGGTCCGCGAGGTCGCCGCCCAGCGCGAACGCGCAGATCATCCGCAGGGACAGCGCGGTGAGGTCCTTCTGCAACGCGACGGGCTCGCCGTCGGCCCGCTCCGCCCAGCGGTCCGCGAGCGCCGTCGTCAGCGCGGTGAACTGCGCGAAGTGCCGCTCGTGGGACGGGCGTCCGGCCAGCACCGACAGCAGCAGGTGCCGCCAGGGGGCGTGCTCTTCGGCCGGCAGCACCTGGAGGTTGCCGGCCTCGCACAGCGGGTCCAGGAAGGCGAACAACCGCTCCGGCCGCTTGTCGAGGTGGGCCGTGGCCTCCAGCAGCACGGGGTCGGCGACCGACACCGCCAACTCCGCACCGGGCAGTTGGAACCGCACGACCGGTCCGTACTCCGCGTGCAGCCGTAACTGATAGGTGTGCAGCCCGCCGGCCGCCGCGATGGCGCCGGCCCCGCCGTCGGCCCGGGGCTCCGGGCCCGGGATGTTCATGGCCGACCCGTCCGCCTGACGACCCTCTTCGCAGGACTCCACCGCTGCTCCTCCCACGCCGACGACCAGATCCCGTTCCCTCATACATTGCCCCGATGAGAGGTGGTCCGGCGCACCCGGCAGAAATCCGGTTGGCGAGCGCGGTCATGCCCCTGGACGTCATCGGAAACCGGATCGTCAACCGGCCCGATCGTCAACTGGCCCCGGCTGCACGCCGATCCGATCCGGCCCGGCTGCTCCGCCCGGTCGGGTTGCCTCCCCTCACCCTCTTCGGCCGGTTCCCCTCGCCACCTTGGCCCCTTCGCTCCGCCCCGCCGGCACCGATTCCGGCGGTGACCATTCCGGCCGCGCGGCGTTGGTCCTGGAGACCGGTGGGTGGGGTCGGGGATGTACGTCGCCGTGGTTGGGCCCGACGCACATCCCCGACCGGCGCGCCCCGGATGCCCCGTCCCCCATGCCCTGTGCCTGTGCCTGTGCCTGTCCATGCGTATGCCAGTGCATGCGCCCGCTATGGGGACGGGCCGCGAGCAGGTGGGTCACCAGGCCGGCCCGTCCGAACAGGCAACAGGCAACAGGCGTCAGTGGTCGCCGGTCGCCCGAAGGCCGCCCGCGATCCGCTGCCACTTCGCGAACACCTGCGGCCGCTCGTCAGCCGGCGCCCGATCCATTTCGTCGTCGAAGCGCCGGGCGAGGGACGGGCTGGCGAGCGCCTCACGAATACGCTCGATGGTCCATGGCATGATGCTCATACCTTCCTCCCTTTCCGGCATTGTGAAGCTTTCAAAGATAGCGGCCCGATCGGGCCCTTGAACGCCTTTCCGCCGGCAGCAACCCGAAGGGGCGAATCACCGGGAGCGACGGCCGAGCCGATCGGCGCCCCACGGGTGGGTGGGCGTGTCGTCTCGTTCCAGGACCGCCTGGACGGAGTCGCGAATGCGGGAACGCAGCCACTGATGGGCGGGGTCGGCGTCGTCGCGCGGGTGCCAGGCCAGGGAGAGCTGTAGCGGGGGCAGGGCGAAGGGCAGTTCACGGGTGACCAGGCCGAGGGTGCGCACGTTGGTCCGGTACTGGCGCCAGGGGAAGAAGCCGATCACGTCGTGCCGGTTGGCCAGCATCAGCAGCGTGGCGGCGAACGTCGGGGCGACGACGGCGGCGCGGCGGCGCAGGCCCAGCGCGGCCAGGGCGTCGTCCAGCGGTCCGCGCAGCCGGCCGCGGCGTGAGGTGACGATGTGTCTGGCATCGGCCACCCGCTCGGCGGTGAGGTCGCCCGTGGCCAGGGGGTGGTCGGGGCGCATGACCATGACGGTGTGGTCGGTGGCGAGGGATTCGGTGCGGACCTCGGGCGCAAGCGGGCCCAGGACGCCCATCTGCAGGTCGATGCCGCCGTCCCGCAGTCCGGCGTGGTCGCCCGGTGGCTCGGCGAGGAACCGCAACGTCACCCGTGGGGCCTGCCGTTCGACGCAGGTGAGCAGGTGGTCGCCGACGGAGGTGACCATCGCGTCGTTGGCGCTGATCGTGAAGGTGCGGGTGAGGGAGCCGGGATCAGGGTGGCCGGCCGGGGCCAGCACCGTGCGGGCGCGCTGCACGAGGGCGCGCACCTCGCTGCGCATGGCCACCGCGCGGGGAGTGGGCTGCATGGTGTGGCCGGCGCGTACCAGGACGGGGTCTTCGAGGACCTTGCGGATGCGTCCCAGGGTGCGGCTCATCGCCGGCTCGGACACCGACAGCCGGTCGGCGGCGGCGGTGACGGAGCACTCCTCCAGCAGGGCGTCGAGCGCGATGAGCAGGTTGAGATCCAACTTCGCATGCACGGAGCGCATTTTATGCATCGCTTCCATGCATTTGAAGTTAACTGGGCGGGTTTCTACGGTCGTTGGCGCACCTTGCGAGAAGGGAAGCACCATGACTGTCCACCGTGCAGCGCACTCCCCGGCCGGCAACGACCCTGCGCGCGGCCGGCGTCCGAGCCCAGGCACCGGGCGCTCCCCCCGCCCGGCGGTACGCGGCGCCGTCCCGCGCCTGATGAACGCGGCCGTCATCGCGATCCAGGCGATGGTCTCCGGCGTCAACCTGGCCGTTCCCCAGCTGTCCGGGAGCGGCCTGCACCCGTCGGCGACACAGTTGGTGTGGATCGTCGACATCTATCTGCTCGTCTTCGCCGGACTGCTCGTTCCGGCCGGTGCGTTGGGCGACCGCCTGGGCCGCAAGCCGGTCCTCATCGCCGGTCTCGCCGTCTTCGGTGCCGGCTGCCTGGGGTGCGCGCTCGCCCCGGACGTCCCGGTCCTGCTCGTCGGGCGGGCGGTCGCGGGACTGGGTGCGGCGCTGGTCATGCCCGCCACCCTCGCCCTCTCGTTGGCGGTGACTCCGCCCGGCGAGCGCGGCAGGGCGGTGGGTGCCTGGTCGGGCGCGACCGGACTGGGCGGGATGCTGGGCAACCTCCTCGCCGGCAGCACCCTGCAGTTCTTCTCCTGGCCGGTGTTCTTCGCCCTCTTCGTCCCGGTCGCCGCCCTGCTCGCCGGGCTGGTCTGCCGCTGGGCTCCGGCCACCGAGCGCCACGCGGGCCGATCGGATGTGCCGGGCGCCGTGCTGCTGGTCGGGGCGCTCACCGCCGTGCTGTTCGGGCTGATCGAAGGACGGGAGTTGGGTTGGGCATCGGCGTCCGTGCTGGCGGCGTTCGCCGCGGCCGTCGCCTTCGGCACGCTGTTCGTCGTGCACTGCCTGTCCGCCGACCATCCCCTGATCGATCTGCGTCTGTTGGCGGCGCCTGCGGTGGGTGCCGGCGTCCTGGGCGTGGCCGGTGCCTTCCTGGGGATGTTCGGCCTGTTCTTCCTCAACGCCCAGTACCTGCACTACGCGAAGGGGTTCAGCGCCATCGAAACGGGTCTGGCGATCCTGCCGCAGGGCCTGTGCATGAAGGTGGTCTCGCCGCGCTCCGCCCGGCTGGTCGGGCGGTGGGGCAGCCGCCGGGTGGTGGCCACCGGTATGGCGCTGATCGTCGCCGGGCTCGTGCTGCTGTCGCTGGCGACCTCCGCGACGCCGTACTGGCGGTACGCGATCGATCTGTTGATCATGGCCACCGGTATGGGACTGGCCACCCCGCCCCTGTCCAGTGGCATCGTCGCCGCCCTGCCCAGGACGCAGAGCGGCCTGGCGTCCGCGCTCAACAGCACCGCCCGCGAGATCGGCAGCGCCCTCGGCATCGCCGTCGTCGCCAGCGTGGTCACCACCCGGTTCCTGGCCGGTCTGCCGCCGGCCGTCGCGGGCAGCGCGCACTCGACGTCGGACGCGATGACGGCCGCCGACCACCTGGGCAGTGCCGGACACGCCGCTGCGACAAGGGCGTTCACCGATGCGATGGGGGAGGGCTACCGCACCCTGGCCGTCCTCGTCGCGGTGATCGCCCTGACGGTGCTCGTCTGGCGGCGCGACGCGGAGCGGCCCGGCGTGCCGGGCAGCCGGCGGGCGGCGGCATGAGCCGCGGGCCCAGGACCGGCCCGGCCCGGCCGCCGGGCTCGGCGCTGTCCCGGGCCGTCAGTCACGTGGGGTGGTCGTGACGCGAAGCGCCATGCACCGGAGGTACCGACAAGGGAGCGATCCGGCCACGTGGCGGGCCGGCGCGCCATGTCGGACCGGGGCGGCGGCGCCATTCGGGGGAGTCGCTCGGGCGGGGCGTTCGGGGGCTCCGCCAGGGGCGGGGCACGGGGGCGGCCCGCGGGACGCTGC
Organism: Streptomyces yunnanensis; assembly: GCF_029011865.1. Classification (NCBI taxonomy): domain Bacteria; kingdom Bacillati; phylum Actinomycetota; class Actinomycetes; order Kitasatosporales; family Streptomycetaceae; genus Streptomyces; species Streptomyces yunnanensis. The sequence goes on along the minus strand of NZ_CP095749.1, from coordinate 8,338,466 downwards.
GGGCGTGCGGGTCGCTCGGGCGGCCGGTGGGGGCCCGGGTGGGGAGGTGCCGGAGGTGCGAACGGTCCCGGTGGCGTCGATCCTGAAGCAGAGGAGTCGCACGTCGCGGCGACGACGCACCGGGCGACAGCACCGGGAGTGAGCACGAGGTACCTGACTAGGCAGCGTGTCGCGGCACCGTCGTGACAGCGGAACGGACGCACATGAGCAACGGATCCCTGGGTCCGGAGGGTTATGGCCCGGACTCGTTTGGTGACTTCCTCGCGCGGTTCTTCGGGCGTTCCGCGCAGTCGCCGGGTGAGGAGGGGGGCACCGCCATGCCGCGGCAGGCGGACATCGCCCGGCTGATGAGCGGGCCGGCCCGGGATCTGGTGACCTCCGCCGCCGCGTACGCCGCCGAACACGGCAGTCCCGAGCTGGGCACCGAGCACCTGCTGCGGGCGGCGCTCAGCGCGGAGCCGACCCGGAGCCTGATGCGGCAGTCGGGCGCGGATCCGGATGCGCTGGCTGCAGAGATCGACCGCAACGCCGGGTCCGGGCCGCTGCAGAAGAGCGTCGCGGTGACCCCGGCGGTCAAGCGGGCGCTGCTGGGAGCGCACGAGCTGGCGCGCGGCACGGGGGCGTCGTACATCGGGCCGGAGCACGTGCTGGAGGCGCTGGCCTCGAATCCGGACTCGGCGGCCGGCCGGATCCTGCACCTCGCGCACTTCGACCCGCAGGCGTCCACGGGCGGGCACGGCGGTGGCGGGACGCACCAGCCGTCGGGGGCGGGGGCCGAGCACGGTCCCGTGCCGCACCACGAGACGCCGACGCTGGACAAGTACAGCCGGGATCTGACGGACCTGGCCCGGGCCGGCCGGATCGACCCGGTCATCGGGCGGGAGGAGCAGATCGAGCAGACCATCGAGGTGCTGTCGCGGCGCGGGAAGAACAATCCGGTGCTGGTCGGCGACGCCGGCGTGGGAAAGACCGCGATCGTGGAGGGGCTGGCGCAGCGGCTGGCCGACGGGGAGGTGCCCGAGACGCTGGCCGGGCGGCGGATCGTGGCGCTGGACCTGACCGCGGTGGTGGCCGGCACCCGCTACCGCGGTGACTTCGAGGAGCGGATGAACAACATCATCGAGGAGGTCCGGGCGCACTCCGACTCGCTGATCGTCTTCATCGACGAGCTGCACACGGTGGTGGGGGCGGGCGGCGGTACCGGGGAGGGCGGTGCGCTGGAGGCCAGCAACATGCTCAAGCCGGCGCTGGCGCGCGGCGAACTGCATGTGATCGGCGCGAGCACGCTGGAGGAGTACCGGCGGTACATCGAGAAGGACGCCGCGCTGGCCCGCCGCTTCCAGCCGATCCTGGTGCCCGAGCCGACGGTGCCCGACACGGTGCAGATCCTGCGCGGTCTCCAGGACCGCTACGAGGCCCACCACCAGGTGCGGTACGCCAACGAGGCGGTGCTGGCGGCGGTGGAGCTGTCGGACCGCTACATCACCGACCGGTTCCTGCCGGACAAGGCGATCGACCTGCTCGACCAGGCCGGTGCCCGGGTGCGGCTGCGGTCGGCCACCAAGACTCCCAACGTGCGCGATCTGGAGCGCGAGGTGGAGCAGCTGGGCCGGGACAAGGACCAGGCGGTCGCCTCGGAGCAGTACGAGCGGGCCACCGAGCTGCGGGACCGGATCACCGCGCTCACCGAGCGGATCCGCAACGTCCAGGAGGAGACGCAGCAGGAGCGGCCGGTGGGCGGCGACGGGCGGATCGTGGAGGTGACCGCCGAGGACATCGCGGAGATCGTCTCGCGGCAGACGGGCGTGCCGGTGAGCAGTCTGACGGAGGAGGAGAAGGATCGGCTGCTGGGGCTGGAGGGGCGGCTGCAGACCCGGGTGATCGGGCAGAACGACGCGGTGACGGCGGTGTCGGAGGCGGTGCTGCGGTCGCGGGCCGGCCTGGCCGACCCGAACCGGCCGATCGGCAGCTTCCTCTTCCTCGGCCCGACCGGGGTGGGCAAGACCGAGTTGGCGCGGGCGCTGGCGGAGGCGCTGTTCGGCAGCGAGGACCGCATGGTGCGGCTCGACATGAGCGAGTACCAGGAGCGGCACACGGTCAGCCGGCTGATCGGCGCGCCGCCCGGATACGTCGGCCACGAGGACGCGGGGCAGCTCACCGAGGCGGTCCGCCACCACCCGTACTCGCTGCTGCTGCTCGACGAGGTGGAGAAGGCGCATCCGGACGTCTTCAACATGCTGCTCCAGGTGCTCGACGACGGGCATCTGACGGACTCTCAGGGCCGCACGGTGGACTTCAAGAACACCGTGATCGTGATGACCAGCAACCTCGGTTCAGAGGCGCTCGGCAGCGGTCGCGGGGTGCTCGGCTTCGGGACGTCCGAGGCGGGCGCGGACGACGGCGCGCGGGAGCGGGCGCTGAGCGCGCTGCGCGGGCACTTCCGGCCCGAGTTCCTCAACCGACTGGACGAGATCATCCTCTTCCGGCAGCTGACCGACGAGCAGTTGCACCGGATCACCGGGCTGCTGCTGGAGGGCACCCGCCGCAGGCTGCACGCCCAGAACATCGCCGTCGACTTCTCCCCCAGCGCCGTGGACTGGCTCACCCACCGCGGCCACCAGCCCGAATACGGTGCCCGGCCGCTGCGCCGGACCATCCAGCGCGAGATCGACAACCGGTTGTCGCGGATGCTGCTGGACGGGGCGCTGTCCAGCGGGGACCGGGTGCGGGTGGACGTCGCCGACGACACGCTGTCGTTCCAGGCCAGTCCGGCGGAGCAGATGAAGTGAACCAGGAGAAGTGAGCGGCGCGACCGCGGGCAACGGGAGGAGTCGACCTGAACGGCCAGCCGGATGACGGGAGCGAGTCGGAGCTGATCTATCCGCGGGGCCGCAACGAGACCGAGGAGCAGCGTGCCGACCGGAGGTGGACCGAACTCCTGCAGGAGGTACGGGTCATCCAGACCGGCGTGCAGATCCTGTTCGGTTTCCTGCTCACCGTCGTCTTCACCCAGCGGTTCGCCACGCTCGACGCGGCGGACCGGAACATCTACGTGATCACCCTGCTGTTGGGGGCGTCCACCACCGGTGCGCTGGTGGGGACGGTGACCTTCCACCGACTGGTCTCCGGGCACCGGCTCAAACCGCAGACCGTGCTGTGGGCGTCGCGGTTGGCCCTGACCGGCGTGGTGCTGCTGCTGGGCACGGTGGCGTCGGCGCTGTTGCTCATCCTGCGGTTGGCGCTGAACGGCAGCGCGGCGCCGTGGGTGGTGACGGCCCTGGTGCTGTGGTTCGTAGGGTGCTGGTTCGTGCTGCCGGCGTGGGTGCTGCGCCGCTATTCGTCGTCGGAGTAGCGCCCGCGGAGTGGCTCAGGAGCACCCGGCTCCGGCCCCTCGGCCCCGGCCCTGAGCGCCCTGCGGGCCAGCGGGGGCGGTGCGACGATGGAGGGGAGGTGTGGGGCGCGCCGGGTGGGGCGGCGGGGAGGACGCAGGCCCGGCGCCGTCGACGGAACCGCGGGATGGAGGGATCACCATGACGGTCTGCGAGGTCTGCGGGAACGACTACCCGCGGGGATTCGAGGTGCGCATCGACGGCGAGGTGCACTCCTTCGACTGCGTGGAATGCGCCGCGCATCTGCTCGCACCGACCTGCGAGAACTGCCAGTGCCGGATCCTGGGGCACGGGCTGGAGGCCAGTGGCCGCTACTTCTGCTGCGCGCACTGCGCGCGGACCCGTGGGGTCACCGAGCTGGCCGACAGCGTGGCGTGACGCCGCGCGGTGGTCGCTCGGTGCGGCTCGGCGTGCCACGGAAGGTGATATGACGCAGCGTCATATCAGCGAGGGGCGCCGGCCCGGACATGCGTGCGGCGGCCGTCACCGAAGGACGGCCGCCGCACCCCGCTCGCCGCTCACACACCGGCCGTCGCGGGAGTCACCCTGCGCGGGCGCAGGAGCAGCGCGGCACCGGCGAGTCCGGCGCTCACGATCGCGAGCCCGACCGCCAGCAGCTCCGGCCAGATCGTGGCGTCGCCCAGGCTGCTGCGCAGCGGGACCAGGACGCCGGCCCGGGACAGCGCGTGCAGGATGATCACGGTGACCGCGGCGGCGGCGCTGGCGGTCCAGATGGCCGCCGTGTCGCGCACCGCCAGGCAGCCGGCCAGCAGCAGGTACACCACCGCGATGGTCAGCGAGATGGCGTCCGACGAGCCGCCGTTGGTCTCCACCGGCCCCACCGGCAGGTGGCTCAGCCCGCACAGGGCCAGGGCCGCCGCGGCGGGCCAGCGCAGGACCGACCGCAGGACGCCGCCGACCGCGTGAGCGGCCTGGGCGGGCGTCTCGCCCGCCGGCCAGTCCCGGCCACCGTGTGCCGCGGTGGCCGACGGCCACGGGGCGCGCTGGGGCCGCGGCGGGGGCTCCGGCGGGGCACCGTCCCGCATCGCCGGTTCGCCGTGGGCGCCGGCCGGGTAGCCGTCGGGCGCCTGCTGGCCGTAGGGATCGGGGTAGGGGTCGGCGTAGGGGTCGTTGTAGGCGGGCGGACCCGTGGTGCCCATGGTCGCGGTGTCGGCATGGCCGTCGGAGTAGGCGTCGCCGTCCGACACCCCCGTGACGGGGATGTGGCCCTCCTGGCCCCGGTCGAACAGCCTGATCAGCTGGACGACCTCGTCGACGGATCGACCCACCGCCGCCGCACGCAGCGCCTCATAACTCGCCTCCGCGGTGTGCGGGGTCTGACCAAGCATCGCGAGCAGCGGCCCGAGCTCGCTCACCGGGCGGGTCATCGCCGCCACCCGCAGGGCTTCGTCGCCCGGATTGGGGTCGTCACCACTGCGCTTGAGCAGTTCCACGAGGGCGGCGACTTCCTCCACCGGTCTCGTGGTGGCCGCCGTCCACACAAGGGTGCGGAACGAGACGTTCTCCTGGCTGCTGGACGGAATGTGTTCGCCGTGGTCTGTCGGGGACGGATCGGATTGGCCCCCACGAGGAGCTGGTTCAGGTGACATGTAGGGACTCCACTGAACGAGGTGAGAGCGTCCGCACCGGAGGCGCCGGCGCTCATCGGGCGTTGTGCTGACTGGTTGTGCCTGCTCTGGTTCAGCCAACGTCCCTCTTGGCCGCGGGCGCCAATGCTGGCGGGCCATCTGGTGGAGACACGCCGCGGGACGGGAGGACGACCGGGCGTGTCGGCCCGGCGGGATCAGTCCTGCGCGGTGGCGACGGTGAACAGTCCGCCCTGCGGATCCCGGATCACGGCCTCGCAGCCGCTGTCGTCCACCATCGGCGTCACCGGCAGCGCGAAACCGCCCGCGGCGACCGCGGCCGCGGTGACCTGTTCGATGTCGTGCACCGGGAAGTACACGTGCCAGCGGGGGCGGACGTGCGGGTCGGGGGCCGCCTCGACGGCGCCGCCGCGCAGCGCGGCCACGGTGCGCCCCGCCATGTCGCGCACCATGACCTCGTCGTGCTCGTAGGTGATGTCGCAGCCGCCGGGCCGGTCGGGGGCCCAGCCGAAGACCTCGCCGTAGAAGATCGCCGCCTCGAAGGCGTCACGGGTGCGCAGTTCCAGGCACATCGGCGCCGCGCCCTGCCCCACCGCCCAGGAGAGCGTCTGGCCCTCCCAGAGGCCGAACACCGCACCGTCCCGGTCGGCGGCGAGCGCGCCGCGCCCCTTGCCCAGTTCGAGCGGGCCGACGGCGAGCGTGGCGCCGCGCTCGCGGATCCGGGCGGCGGTGTCGTTCGCGCTCTCCACCGCGAAGTACGGCGTCCAGGCGACGGCGACGTGCCACTCGGGCGCCAGCGTGCCGATCCCGGCGACCGGCTGGCCGTGGGCCAGTGCGATGGAGAAGTCGCCGCCCAGCGTGCCGGGGCGGAAGGTCCAGCCCAGGACCTCCCCGTAGAAGTCCTGTGCGCCCTTCAGGTCGTGGGTCGCCAGGCTCACCCAGCACGGGGCGCCGCCGATGGCGGCGGTGGTGTTGCGGGCTTTGGTCGCGGGCATCGGAATCCGCCTACCAGGGCTGGCGGCGGCCCCGTGTGCCACGCGGGGCCGACGTGCGGAAGAGGAAGCCGATCAGCAGGACGGCGACGAGGGCGAGGGCGACGAGCCAGAGCACTCTCATAACGAGACCGGCGCCCGCCAGGAGCAGCACGAGCAGCAGGACGAGGAGGAGAGGGGCCATCGGGATCCACCTCCGGACAGGCTGGTTCCCTACCTGGCCACCATTATGCGCTTCCGCGGTCGCCCTCTCTCGGGTCCGGGCCCCCGGGCCCGAGAACGCTTCCGTGCCTGGTCAGCGGCGCAGCGTGACGTTTCGAGGTGCCGACGGCGGCGGGCCCTGATTCGCTGGTAGCAGCGGCTTCCCCGGACGGACGCCGGTCACCGCGCGTCACCGGGCTGCCGGGTATCGGCACCGGACGAGAGGGACGGGTCATGGGATCGGAAGAGACACGCGAACGCCTTCAGCACATGCGGGAGAAGGCTCAGGAGCTGGCCGAGGCCGCGGAGCGCACCAGCGATCCCAAGGAGCGGCAGCGGCTCCAGGAGAAGTCCCGCCGGCTGCAGAGCCGGAGCGAGCAGGAGAGCGCGATGCGGAGCGGTGACATCTACCCCTCGCAGTGACCCTTCGCCCTGCGATCAAGGGAGTTGAGCACTTCGGGACGCCGGCTGCCGGGCCGCACCGCCGCGCGCCGCGCGCCCGGCTGTTCGAGTGGCTTACGGCCGGGTGCCGGTGCGCCGTCCGCGTCCCCGGGAAGGAGGTGCGGCGGAGGAACGGCGGCAGGAGGCGGAATGCACCGCACGCGGCCCACCGTGGTCTATGTGCACGGGAACGGGAACAAGGTCCGCTCGGGACTGCTCAAGTCGCAGTGGGACCAGGCACTCTTCGGCCGGGACATGGCGGACGCGTCCCGCATGGCGTACTGGGCCGCGCTCCAGTACGAGCGGCCCCTGCCGGATTTCCGGGTGGACGCGCTGGACGGCGGTCCGGTGACGGAGACCGAGTCGGTGGCCGCGGCGGGGGCCGGGGTGTTCGACTCGCCGGAGGAGTTCGTGGCGCGCACCGTCCAGGAGGCCCGGCGGGAGGCCGGGGCCCCGGCGCCGGAGAGCCGGGCCGTCGAGACCCCGGCGGAGGCGGCGGAGGGCGCGCTGGTCGGCTGGCTGCGCGAGATGACCTACCTCGCGGAGACGCTGGGCGCGGCGGAGACCGGCGGCCATGAGGGCGCCGAGGACGACGGGGCGCTGCCGCTGGAGGTGCTGCCGCTGCCCAGGCCGCTGCGGACCGCGCTGTTCCGGGAGCTGGTCCGGCGCACGTTCAGGGACGTCCATGCGTACTTCTTCGGCGACCGGGGGCCGGCGATCCGGCAGGTCATCGAGGACGCGCTGCCGCCGCCGGGCGCGGGGCCCGTGGTGGTCGTCGGCCACAGCCTGGGGTCGGTGGCCGCCTACGAGGTGCTGCGGGAGCGCGAGCGGGAGGTGGCGCTGTTGGTCACGCTGGGGTCGCCGCTGGCGATCACCGAGGTGCGGGACCAGTTGGCGCGGCCGCCCGCGGTGCCGGCGGGGGTGCGGGCCTGGCGCAATGTGTCGGACCTGCGGGACCTGGTGGCGCTCGGGCACACCCTGCGGCCGGAGTACGGCCCGCCGGAGCGGATCACCGACGCGCTGGTCACCAACAACAGCGGGAACCACCACGGGATCAGCCAGTACCTGGCCCAGGCGGCGGTCCGGGAGCCGGTGCAGCGCCTCTTCGGTCAGCCCGCCTGAGCTGGGATTTCCGGCGCCGGGCCGCACCTTGCACAGGGGCAGAGCGGATGTAAGCATGACAAAGAGGAGGAAGGACGGGGGCGGGCCGACGTCCCTGCCCACGGGCCGGCCGGGTAGGTGCGGGCATGCCGTTGCGCGAGACCGAGTGGGAATCCGTCACGACGTGGCTGGAGAGGTATCTGCTCAACGCCGTCGACCCGTACACCCGGCTCGCCCCGTACTTCGACGAGGAGTTCATCGCGGCGCTCCCCCTGAGCAACATCTGCTCCCACAACGCCCGGGTGCTGGTGTCCGCCTCGCGCCGGGACATCCAGCGGCAGGTGAAGCTCATCGAGGTGGTCACCACCATCGAGGAGATCCGGGTCCGCCCGGAGATCGGCGAGGCGACGGAGTTCCTGCACCGCCTGCGCGAGGACGCCCGGATCCACGCCACGCAGGACCCCTTCGGCACCCGCGTCCTCAAGGGCGGCACCGAGGCGTTCATCGACCGCGAGGACCTGCGGGAGACCCTGCGCCGCTTCGTCGTCGACCCGGAGAAGTCGGTGCTGCTGGTGGACGGCGAACCGGACAGCGGGCGGTCGTACACCTATCACTTCCTGTGCCACGTCGGGCAGCACCGGGGATTCCGGCCGGCCCGGGTCACCCTGTCCCGCACCTCCACCCCGCGGCAGGTGCTACAGCGGCTGGCCGGGTTCGTCACCGATCCGCAGGCCGGGGCGCAGCCGTTCCCGTCCTCCGCGCTCAACGATCCGCTGCTGTCGCTGGACGACGCGGTGCACTGGGTGGTCGGCCTGGCCACCTCCTCCGACCTGCACTTCTGGCTGGTGCTCGACGAGTGCGACAAGCTCGATCCGCACTCCGACGTCTGGGACCTCATCGGCCAGCTGGCGCTGGCGATCTACGAGCACGCCGCCGTCCACGGCGACCGGGCGCCGCGGCTGGTGCTGCTCGGCTACGGCCGCGCCATGCCCAAACTCCCCAACGACGTGCAGAGCAGCCTGTGCTGGGACACCGCCCGGATCGTCGAACCGGACGACCTGCGCCGCTTCTTCGACCAGCTCTTCCACGAGTCGCGGCCCGCCCGCCTGGACGACGCCGACCCCGCGGAGATCGACGGATTCGTCGAGGAGGCGGTCACCGAGGTGCTGCACGCCGCGCAGGACGACGACGGGGAGAGCTATATGCGCAGGCTCTGCACGGCGACGGAGAAGGCCATCGATGTCTACCGCAGCTTCTGACCCCGGCCGTCGGGCCCGCTCCCCGCTGCGCGAGGAGTTCGCCGCCCGGCTGCGGCGCGCACTGCGGTCGGAGGAGCCCTCGCGCGCAGCGGTCGCCGACGACCGCCGGGCCTATCGCGAGGCCGCCTGCCTGCTCGCCGGCTTCGACCCGCGGCGGCTGCGGCTGCCCGGTGAGGACCGGCCGAGCGGCGGTGCGGTGCTGGCGCTGCTCGACGACTGCACCACCCTGGGGCACCGCCGCGGGGGCACCGCGTGGGTGCTCAAACCCGACGCCAGGGAGGACGCGTTGCACGGCATGGCCGGGCCCGAGGCCGCCCTGCGGGCCCTGGAGGCCAACCGCGAGCAGTTCCCCGACACACCCGGCGGCCCGGAAGCCCTCTGCCTGGCCTACCTCCAGGGCACGCTGCCCGCGAGGGCCGACCGGCCGGCGCGCCGGTCGGCCGAGGAACTCGCCGACACCCTCCAGGCGGTGCTGTGGCTCTCCCGGATTCCCGGCGTCGGCGGCCTCCCGGACCCCGCCGAGCTCCAGGCCGCCCTGGACCGGACCAGGCTGCTGGAGCCGCTCCGCCGCCTGGTGGCCACGCCGTTCCACGGCCGTTCCCGGGAACTGCGCCAACTGCACGCCTACGTCCACGGGTCCGGAGCCGACCAGGGGACGCCGGTGGCCGGCGGGGACGACGCCCGCCCGGCCTTCGTACCGCCGCTGGTCATCCACGGGCCGGGCGGGATGGGCAAGAGCACGCTGCTGGCCACGTTCCTGCTGGGCCAGGTGGCCGGGGCGGGGGACGAACGACCGGGCGGGGGCCCGTCGGCGTTCCCGTTCGCGTACATCGACTTCGAGCGGCCCACCCTCTCCATCCGGGAACCGGTCACCCTGATCGCCGAGGCGGCCCGCCAACTCGGCGTGCAGTACCCGGAGTTCGGCGCCGAGCTGGCGGCGCTGGCGGACGAGTGCCAGGAGGCGGCCGCCACCCAGCGCGAGGAGCAGGAGCGGGTCACCCAGCTGCACCAGTTGGCCACCACCCGGGTGCTGGGCCGCAGTTCGTCGGAGGCGTTCCAGCTGCAGGCCACCGAGCGGGAGACCGGTCTGATCCGGCGGGTGGCCGACGTCCTGGTGCGCGCGGTGGCCGCGGCCGGCCAGCAGGACCCGCCGTTCGTGCTGGCCGTCGACTCCTTCGAGGAGGCGCAGTACCGCGGTTCCCCGGTGCTGGGCCGGATCTGGGCGATCTGCACCGCGCTGCAGAGCGTCTATCCGAAGTTCCGGATGATCATCTCCGGGCGGGCGCCGGTCGGCCACCCGGCCCGCACCATGGCGCTGGCCGAGATCGAACTGCGGGAGCTGGACCGGCCGGCCGCCGTGGCGCTGCTGCACTCCCTGGGCGTCCACGACGCCGATGTGGCCGAGGCGCTGGCCGAGCGGGTCGGCGGGCATCCGCTCAGCCTGCGGCTGGCCGCCCGGGCCGCCGCGCTCGCCGGCAGCGAGGCCGAGCAGACCGGCGAGCTGATCCGCAGCCTGCCCGAGCGCGGGCCGGAGGTCTTCCACCGGGTCGACCGACTGCTGCTCCAGGGCGCCCTCTACGACCGGATCCTCAGCCATATCGCCGACGAGGACGTGCGGCGGCTCGCGCACCCCGGGCTGGTGCTGCGGGTGATCACTCCCGAGGTCGTCCAGGACGTGCTGGCCGGGCCGTGCGGGCTGACGGTGGCGGACGCGGGGGCGGCGCGCCGGCTGTTCGCCGAGCTGAGCCGCCTGGACATGGTGGAGCCGGCCGGGCCGGAGGCGGTGCGCTACCGCCGCGACGTCCGCGCGATCATGCTGAGGCTGCCCGACGGGGACCGTGGCGAGGTGATGCGCGAGGTCGAGCGGCGGGCGGTGGCGCACTACGCGGCGCGCGAGGGGCTGGAGGCGCGCGCCGAGGAGATCTACCACCGGCTGCGGCTGGACGAGGACCCGCGGTCGGTGGAGGAGCGCTGGCTGCCCGGCGTCGAGCGGTTCCTGGCCGGGGCGCAGCAGGACATGCCGCCGCGGGCCGCGGGGCTGTTGACGGCCCGCCTGGGCAAGGGCGCGCCCGACCGGGTGGCCGCCGCCGCCGACCAGGAGGACTGGGAGCGGATCGCGGCCCGCGAGGCGGAGGACCTGTTGGCGCAGGGGTTCGCCGACGCGGCGCTGGCCAGGCTGGGCCAGCGGCGGCCGTGGACGCCGTGCAGTCCGCTGCACTCCCTGAGCGCGGACGCCCAGAACCGGCTCGGGCGGCGCGACGAGGCCCGCAAGGGCGTGGCGGAGGCCATCGGGCAGGCGGAGCGGGCCGGTTGCGCCGAGCGGCGGCTGGAGCTGCTGCTGTTCGGCGCCCGGCTGGCCGAGGAGGCCGGCGATCTGGCGAACGCCGACCGGCAGTTGCGGGTGGCCGAGGACGTCGCGGTGGACCTCGGGCAGGATCTTGAGGCGATGGGCGTGCGGCTGGCCCGGGCCCGGCTGCCCGCCACCCGCGACACCGCCCGCTCCGGCGCCCAGGCCGGCCGCCAACTCGCCACCCAGCTGCGGGAGTTGCCGGACAAGGTACTGGCCGATCAGCCGGTGCTGGTGCGCGCCGTCGCCTCGCAGATCTACGGCCAGGACCCCGGGGCGCTGTCGCACGCCCTGGACGTGGTGGGCCTGCCGACCGACGACGCGACGCTGGACACCCTGGGGGCCGCGATGCGCCGGGCGACCCATCGGCAACCGGCGCTGCTGGGGCCGGTGATGGGGATCCTGGACGAGGCCGCGGGGCCGTCCGGGACACCGCCGCGGTCCGAAGCGCCGACGCCGGCGCCGCAGACGCCGGGTCCACCGGCACCGAGCCCCGTGCCCGCCGGGCCGCGCACGCCCACCGCCGGCACCACGGCGGCCCCCGAGGCCCCGGCACGCCCCGCCCCGCCCTCCCGCCCCACCGGCATCACCGGCATCCTGCGGCTGGCGCGCGACCGCGGCACCCTCAACGCGCTGGCCCGCCGGCTGCTGTCGGTCCCCGACCGCAGCGGCGAACTCGTCGCCGGGGTCGCCGCGGCGATGGGCGTCGGGACCCACGGCCGTACGACGCCGGACGCGGCGCCCGACGGGGCAGCAACACCACAGGCCGGGCGCCACCGGCCGGACGGAAGGAGCGGCCCACCCGGGCCTGAGCGCCGATGACCGCCTATCTCTCCCCGGACGAGATCCTCCGGCTGCGGGACGCGGCGTTGGAGAGCGGGCTGACCGACCCCGGCGTGCGCCCGCTGCTCTTCGACGGGATCATGCCCAGATACCGCGGCACGCTGCCGATGCTGGCCGCCCCGATGCATCAACTGCAGTCCGACCTGGCCCAGATGAACCAGGTGGAACGGCTGGTGGACGGCTCGGTCCCGCTGGAGATCTGGCTGCGCAACGCGGTGGCGCAGACCACCCAGGCCGAGCCGCTGAAGGTCTTCCAGCGCGCCCTGGACGAGGTGGCCCGGCGCGCCGGCGGCGAACCCGACATCCTGGCCGACCGCCCGGCGCCCGAGATCAAGGAGCAGATCGTCCACCGCGACGACACCGTCCCGATCGGCTTCCTGCGCGGCGGCGACCTGGCCGGCACCGCGGTCGCCCGCCTCAAGGTGCCGCCGTACCAGGACGGCGCTCCGCTGCAGCCCAACGGCTTCCCGCACGCCGGCACCGGCTGGCTGATCGCCCCCGCCCTGCTGATGACCAATCACCACGTGGTCAACGCCCGCACCGGGACCGGCGCGGAACGCCCCCTGGCCGCCCCCGAGGACCTGCGGCTCCAGGCCTGGCACACCCGCGCCCGCTTCGGCTACGACAGCGAATCCGACTACCTCGACGACACCGCCGACTCCGCGGCCGAGGAGGTCGAGGTCGCCGAACTCGTCGCCGCCGACCCGGACCTGGACTATGCGGTGCTGCGGCTGTCCGCGCCGCCCGACCGCCCGGTGCTGAAGCTGGCCCGGCGCCCGTTGGAGGTCGCCGACGGCGACTACGTGGCGGTGAACATCATCCAGCACCCCGGCGGCCAGTCGAAGCGGGTGGCGCTGCGCAACAACCTGGTCTACGAGACGGACGAGCACGACGTGCGCTACTTCACCGACACCCGCGGCGGTTCCTCCGGCTCCCCCGTCCTCACCGACGACTGGCGGGTGGTGGCGCTGCACCGCGGGACCCGGCGGGTGGAGGACGTGCTGTTCCAGGGGCGGACGACCGCGTTCGTCAACGTCGGCACCCAAATGACCAGCGTGCTGCGCCACCTGGAGACCCATGCCCCGGACGTCCACGCCGAGATCACCGCGGCACAGGGCGACGGACGGGGCTGAGCCGGCCGACCGGCGCCACGGCCCGGCCGACCCGACCGAGGAGGACGAGATGGACAAGCGGAGCCGATCACCGGTGGCGACCGGTCCCGAGCGGGTCTTCTCCGATCTGCACGCGGTGGCGGCGCGGGTGCGGGACCAACTGTCCTGGGAGGAGCCCGAGTCCGCCGTGGAGCTGCCCGCGGCGGAAGCGCCGGCCGGGCAGATCTCGCAGTACGCCCGGCAGGAGCGCACCCGGGTGCTGTCGGCCGGCGCCAGCGGTCTGGAGAAGCTCGCCGAGGGGCGGGCCGACGAGATCAGCGACGACGAGTCCTTCGGGATGGAGGCGATCGTCCTGCTGGAGGGGCGCCCGGCCATCCTCGTCCAGCACCACGACTTCGCGCCGCAACAGGGCGACTGGGCGGTGCTGGAGGGCCATCGGGCGGCGATCCGGGAGTCCCTGGCCCGGGTCGGCCGGGTGGAGGTCTCCGGGCACATCAGCCTGGACTGGCTGGGCACCGGGTTCCTGGTCGGGCCGGAGACGGTGATGACCAACCGCCATGTGGCGGTGGAGTTCGCCCGGAGCGCGGGCGAGGGCTGGGCCTTCCAACAGGGGCTGGGCGCCGCGCTGGACCTCGGCGAGGAGTACGAGGCCGGCCAGGAGCCCGCGGACGGCGGACCGTCGTACGAGGTCACCGAGGTCCTGGGGATCCATGAGGACGTCGATCTGGCCCTGCTGCGGATCGCCCCGTACCTGGGCGGCAGTGCGCTGCCCACTCCCCTGGCGGTCGCCGCGGACGCGCCCGCGGACCTGCCGGGGCACCCGGTGTACTGCGTCGGCTACCCGGCCTGGGACGGCCGTCGCAACGAGCCGGAGTCCATGCGCCGGATCTTCATGGACGTCTACAACGTCAAGCGCCTCCAGCCGGGCATGACCACCGGGCTGGAGGCGGAGGGCGATGTGATGCGCCACGACTGCTCCACCCTGGGCGGCAACAGCGGCTCCCCGGTCATCGACCTCACCGACCACCGTGTCCTCGGCCTGCACTTCGGCGGCCGGTACGGGCTGGGCAACTACGCGGTGCCGCTGTGGCAGTTGGTGGAGGACCCGCTGCTGGCGCGGGGAGAGGTGAACTTCGTATGAGCCTGCTCCGGGACGGCGGACGGCCCCCGCGGCGGGCCCTTCTCAAGGCGGCGCCCGCGGTCCTGTGGGGAGTCGCCGGGTGTACGGGCGGAGAGCCGGCGCAAGCACCGTCGGCGGCCCGGCCCGGTGCGACGCGGACGGCTCCGCGGCTGCCCGCGGTCGGTGCCTGGCGGCCGAGTCCGGGGGACGTGCAGCCCGAGGTGAAGGCACGGGCCGTGGAACTGGTCCGGGCGATCGGGGCGTGGCCGTCCGGAGAGCGGGACGCGGCGATGGCGCGGGTCGGGGCGCTGGGCCTGGAGCCGGCGCTGGTCGACCAGGCGGGCCCGCTCCGGCCCGGCGGCACAGAAGCGGCACTGGAGGTGGTGGACGCCCAGTACGGCGGGATCCTGGCGGATGCGGCGAGCGTACTGGTGGTGTGCCGGCAGTGGGTGCGCCGGGCCGACGGCACCGTGGTGGCGGGCGGGACGACGGTGGACGTCCGGCTGAGCCGGGCGCACCCGCGCTGGACGGTGACGGCGCTGCACCCGGCGGCACCCGGGGCTCCGGCGACGGCGCCGGGCGAGGCGGCGCGGCGGGTGCTGGCCGCGGGCCCGGCGATCGAACTGCCGCCCGCGGCGGCCGCGGACGTGCGCAGCGGCGAGGTGCACACCAGCGTGCTGGAGGCGCTGCTGGAGCTGGCGCGGAAGCACCGGCTGGCGGTGAGCGTGGTGCGGTCCGGGCATCCGCTGAAGGTGTTCGGCACCGACCGGCCCAGCGATCATCCGCGGGGCAGGGCGGTCGACGTGTGGCGGATCGACGGGCATGCGGTGGTCGATCCGGCGACACCGCGGCAGCTGGTGGAGTCGGTGATGCGCGCGGCGGCCGCCGCCGGCTCCTACAACGTCGGCGGGCCGCTCCTCCTGTCGGGCGGAACGGCCGGCCAGTTCTTCTCGGACGCCACCCACCGGGACCATGTGCACATGGGCTTCCGCACCTGAACCCCGGCGGGCCGACTTCAGGCCGCCGAGGCCCCCTGACGGCCCGTCACCCAAGTTCTTGACCCTGTTGCGACCTTCGAGGACTCGGAAAGAACAGTCGAAAATGGCGTGATTCGGTGACGTTCATTGACACCCGGTACCCTCGACGGTTTCCGTGAGGCAGACGCGTGCAGCGTCAACGAAAACTTCCCGGGCCTTCTTGAACGCCACCCAGTCTTGTTCTTCCGCGCCGCCGGCCCGCCCAAGGAGTCGGATCTGCTCGACGACGGCGTGGGCCTCCTTGTACGGCCCGACCGGCTCGACCACGATCCGGTTGAACGCGTCCCGGGTGGCCGCGTACGCCTCGTCCTGCGCCTTCCGTGCCGCATCCGCGCTCGGATACTGGCCGTCGGCCTTCCGCCAGCACACCGCCGACTCGTCGTCAGCGGCGCTCAGGAACGCGGCGTACGCATCGCGGCGGGACAGGTAGAGATCGAATGAGGTGGCGCTCATGTGCATCTCCGTAGAGCGGGGGCGAGGGCGTTCTCACGCTACTCGCAGACGTTGCCGCGCTGGCCCTCCCGCCCGGAGGTTCCCCCGTTTGTGGAGCCGGCGTCAGCAGTCCGTACCGGCGATCCGCGGGTTGCCGTACCGCACCGATCGGTGAGGGGACATGATCGGTTCCGCGAGGTCGTCGGAGCTGTCCTCCGTAGGCCCGCAGGCAGCGTCCGGGGCGCAGGCGAGCTGCGGCGCGCACGAGTCGAACGCCGGGTTGCAGTCGGGCAGGCAACTCGGGGTGTTGGCAGTCGACACCTTGTCCGGGAACACCTGGGCGAGTTCGGCTCGGGCGCCCTGCATGGCGGCCCCCTTGTAGATCGCGGCGAGACTCTGCTCGTGGACGTTGCCGGCGGCCATCCAGCGGGCGAAGACGCACGGCCAGACGCTTCCGTCCGGGCCGATGGCGAACTTGTTGCGCCCGCAGCGTCCACACAGCTTGGTGATGTCCGGGATGGCGCCGTCGGCTCCGCGTCCGAACGGCCTGAGCTTGTCCGTCCTGACATCCCGCAGTCCGATGTCGAGCAGGTCCCGGCGCGCGTCGGACGCGCGCTGCCCTTGAAGGACGTTGATCACGCTGCCCCTCATGGAGATCCCCAGAGCTTTGGCCTTCTCGACGTTGACGCGAGTGCGAGCATGCGAGCCGCGGTTCTCGGTCACGTCGTCGTGGTCTTCGCTTTCGTCCGAGTAGTAGCTGAACGCCAGCCGGACGCCCGGGAGTTTCAGCACCTCCCACACCTCGTCGGTGATGTGGGTGAGGTTGCTGAACACCTCGATGCGCATCTGTGCCTTCCGGGCGTGGCGGATGTACGCGGGAAGGCTCGGGTGGAGGGTGGGTTCCCCGCCGATGAACTGCATGTCTCGGACGTGCAGAGCGGCGAGTTCGTCGATGACACGGAACCAGTCATCGTCCGTCATGGTGCCGTGATTCCCCTCGGGTGAGGAGTCGGCATAGCACTGGCGGCACCGGAGGTTGCAAAAGCCCGTGATCTCCAACCAGGCGAATTGCGGTCCCAGCGGCGCTAGGGAACGTGGCAGTAAGGGCATGGACTCCTCCTTGTGGGAGTGCTGGTGTCACGCCCCGGTAGACCGTCCTCACCAGGAGTACCGGGGCGGAGGTTTGGGGGCCACCCGTGATGCCGACTCGGGTGGCCGTCGCGCTCCCCTCTTCGTCCCACCCCCTTTTCGTAGACGGGACTGGGGCCGAGGGTGTTTTAGGGCCCACCGTGAGGAGCACGCCCGGCGGCTACGACACCGGGGGTTATCGGAGACAGGCCGAGGGCGGCAATGTGCAGCGCAGGCACTCGGGGCAGTTCACGGAGCG
This sequence comes from Streptomyces yunnanensis, assembly GCF_029011865.1. NCBI lineage: Bacteria > Bacillati > Actinomycetota > Actinomycetes > Kitasatosporales > Streptomycetaceae > Streptomyces > Streptomyces yunnanensis. The sequence goes on along the minus strand of NZ_CP095749.1, from coordinate 8,321,198 downwards.
GCGCCACTCGACCACCTCGTCCTCCAGCCCGGCGTCGCCGCATCTGGGCCGCAGGACGTCACCGGCCCAGATGAGTTCATGGACGGTGAGCACGTCCCGGCCGACGGTCCCTGTCGTCACGGCTGCCTCCCTGATGTGCGGCAGCGCTCGCAACGGAACGGGCAGGCACGGACCTTGTCTGCCGGGACGAACGTCACGCCTGGAAGCGCATAGCCCGGCCGTACCTCCGCTGACTCATCGGCGATGTGAGGGAGCCGGTGCTCCGACTCGCCCTCGGTCACCAGCCGACCCTCGCGGTGTGGTGGGCGAGCAGCCACTGGCAGTCCCGGGCGCGCTGGTGCACCTCGGCGTCCGCGGTCAGCAGGCCCTGGCCAAAGGGGTGGTTCAGGTGTTGCTCGATCCGGTCCATCCGTTTGCGCAACTGCTCGGCCTCGAAGCTGTGGCGCTGCCGCTCGGTTGCCGCTCGGACGTCACCGAGAAGCAGCCGCACGTGCCCGCGCAGAATCTCATCTACTGCGGCACGTTCGTCCCGGCTCGGCCGAACCGAGCCGAAGTGCAGCGCTTGGCGGATCGTCTCGCTGATCGAGTCAGCGTCGATGGCATCCTGCGCAGCCGGCGCGTTGGCGCGCCCGCTCATCACGGTGTTTCCGTAAGCGTCGTAAAGAGGCCGAGGTGATCAGCCAGGGCGTCTCGAAGCGATTCCGCTTCACTGTGAGACAGCACCAAGTCGATGTCACTTTGATGCTGGTCAACCCGGTACAGCATCAGGGGGACACGGACCTCGCCGGTGTCACTGGTGCTGGAAGTCGGTGCTCCTCGGCGGAGCGAGGCATGCCAACCACTGACAGCCGCCATCGCGATCTCCTACGGTGATGAGAAGTTAACTGACAGCGACCGTAGGGGCATTGCGCTGACCTCAGGGGGGACAAAGTGTCCCCCTGAGGCGAGTTGTCCTACGGGCCGGTGACGCCCACAGCCTCGGCGAGTCGGGCCGCCTCATCGCGGAATGCACGTGGAGCCTTACGCCACAGGTCTGCCGCGACCGCCCGCGCTGACGGCGTATACGCCACCGTTTCATTGCTGACCTTGCAGGCGACTCCCATCACGTGAAGGGCAGCCGTGCGGTCCCCACGTTGAAGATGCCCGCGCGCCACTTCGACCCAGAGCCGGGAGCGCCGTTCAACCGAGGGCATGACATCAGGGTTGATGTCATCGGCCCTGCTCAGGGCTTGTCCGGACTTCCGGAGATCCGTGGCCACCGACACCCCGTGGAAGTCGACATTTGCCCGCCCGAACACCGTGCTTGGGTGAACGTATGCAGCTGGCAGCGACTTTGCTACCTGGTCGCCCGCATCCCAGTACCGCCACGCTTCCCCCTCGCGACCGTCCCTCGCGGCTGTAACTGCGGCGTGCAGTTGCAGGGCTCCATAAATCCCCCGCCAATCTTCAGGTGCCTCATCGAGGTGTGGGCGAATGAGATCGGCCGCCTCGGCGACTACCCGCAGGGCCTCTTCCGGGTACGCGGTTTCGCGCAGGATGTTGCCCATGTTCCACGCGGCCGCAGCGATGGCCGCAGGGTCATCCGCGGTCTGTGCAGCTGTCAACGCGCGGTCAGCTACGACCCAGGCCAGTTCGGCCGGTGCCACGTACGCGGTGGCCTGGCCCACGAGCCGGTAGACATCCGATAGCGCGACGAGGGCCCGTCGACGTTCGGCTCCCTCAGTTGTTCGCGCGGCGGATTCCGCTTGGCGAATCAGGTCGGGGAGGAGTGCACCAACTTCCGTTCGCTGACGTTGTGATGCGTGCCATAGTTTCCAGGTCTGGTCTACCTGGCCTTGCAGAATCGCCACATCGATTGACCTGCTTGTCGACTCCAGAGTGAGCGACCTTCCCATGACCGCCGACCAAATGCCGGGCATGGCAGGGTGCGAGAGGCGGCCGAGCGGCACGGGCTGGGTGACCTCGGACGAGTCGCCGGTGATCACCGCGAGATCCGATACCTGCAAGGCTACTGCGAGCCGGAGAAGTAGCGTGTGAGACCTGAGTGCACGCTCACCCGTCTCGATCTTCTTAAGCCAGTCGATACCGCGCCCACAGAGTCCTGCAAGCACCGCCCGGCTCATGCCGCGAGACTCACGCAGGAAGCGGATTCGTTCGCCGGTCGACAGCCCGGCGGGAAGTTTGTCAGGGTGGGGCATAGTGAAACTCCGTTCTGACCTAGGCACTCAGAACGGTACGCCTTGACAGACCTGGGGCGTAGTGATCGGCCCCTTACCACTCGGTGGGGGCTGTTTTGCTTCCTGCCTTACGTGCGGCGCCGGTCGGGGGTGAGGACGGCCGGCGGCGATGCCGGCGTGCCGGGATTCGGATGCCCGGGCGCGCCCGCACCCCGTCACTCCCTCACTTCTTGACGAACTCGGTGGTGTAGGTCTTCTTCAGGTCGATGGTGGCGTTCTTCAGGGTGGGGTTGAACGCCTTGAGGACCCGCTCGACGGTGGCCGGGCCGTCCGCCGGCATCACCCCGTCCTTGGTGAACATCGGCAGGGTGTCCTTGATGGCCTGGACGTACAGCTCCTTGCCGCCCTGCGCGTAGTCCGCGGGCATCTTCGCGGCAATCTCCTCGGCGGTGTGGGTGGACATCCACTTGAGGGTCTTGACGAAGGCGTTGGCGAGCTTCTGGACGGTGTCCTTGTGGCTGTTCACCCAGTCGGTGTTCATGTAGAGGCTGGACGAGGGGTAGGGGCCGCCGAGCGCCTGCCGGGAGCCCTCGGGGGTGCGCATGTCGACGAGCACCTTGCCGATCTTCTTGTTGACGACCTGGGCGACGGTCGGGTCGGTGGTCATCCCGGCCTGGATCGAGCCCTGTTCCATGGCGGAGAGGAAGGTCTGGCCGGCGCCGACCGCGACCGGGGTGATCCCCTCGGGCTTCACGCCGTTCTTGACCGCCAGGTACTTGGTGAGGAAGTCGGTGGACGAGCCCAGCCCGGTCACGCCCAGCTTCTTGCCCGTGAAGTCCTTGGGCGAGGTGATCTCGGAGGCGGCCTTGGTGGAGACCACCTCCACCTCGCCGGGCGCGTGGGCGAGCTGCACCACCGATTCGACCTGCTTGTTCTTCGCCTGCAGGTCCAGGGTGTGGTCGTAGAAGCCGACCACGCCCTGGACGTCGCCGGAGATCAGGGAGGTGGTGGCCTGGACGCCGGCGGGCTCGGTCAGCAGGGTGACGTTGAGGCCCTCGGCCTTGAAGTAGCCGAGCTGCTGGGTGAGTCGGGCCGGCAGGTAGATGACCTTGTCCAGGCCGCCGACCATGATCTGGATCCGGCCGTCCCCGGCATCCGCGGCCGAGCCGGAGGAGGAGCCGCCGCAGGCGGTGAGGCCGGCGAGGGCGAGCGCGGTGGCGGCGACCGCGGCCGAGATCTTGAACGGGGTGCGCATGGTCACGTCCTTGTGAGGTGAGGCGGTGCGGGCGGGTGTACGGGGATCAGCGGCCGTCGCCGGCGTCGGCCGGCTTCCAGCGGAAGAGCCGCTTCTCCAGGAAGGCCAGCAGCCCTTCGGCGAGCAGCGCGACGACCGCGAGGATCACCATGGCGGCGTAGACACCGGCGGCGTTGAAGGTGCCCTGGGAGGCCGAGACCAACAGGCCCAGGCCCTTGGTCGCGCCGATGTACTCGCCGACGATGGCGCCGATCAGCGCGAAGCCGAAGCTGACGTGCAGGCTGGTGAAGATCCAGGAGGTGGCGGAGGGGATGACGACCTGGAGGGTGACCTGGCGGTTGCTGGCGCCCAGGATCCGGGAGTTGGCCACCAGGTTGCGGTCGACCTCCCGGGCGCCCTGGAAGGCGTTGAAGAAGACCGGGAAGAAGACCAGGACGACGGCGGAGGCCACCTTGGAGGCCGGTCCGAGGCCGAACCAGATGAGGAAGATGGGGGCCAGGACGATCCGCGGCAGCGCGTTGAGGACCTTGATGTAGGGGCCCAGCACATCGGCCAGGAAGCGGATCCGGCCGAGCGCGATGCCCAGGACGACGCCGCCGATGACGCCGATGACCCAGCCGAGCAGCGCCTCGTAGAGGGTGTACCAGACCTGTTCGATCAGGGGGCCCTGCGGGGTGCCGTTCAGCGCCCACTGGCTGATCTGGTCCCAGATCTTCGAGGGCATGGAGAAGTTGAACGGGTCGATGACGGCGGCGCGGGCCAGCCCCTCCCACAGGGCGACCAGGACGACCAGGAGCGCGACCCGGGTGCCGTAGACCAGGATCTTGTGGTTGCGGGCGGCGCGGGCACGGGCCTGGCTGCGCTCGCCCGGGATGCCGGCCTCGGTGGTGACGGCCGGTGCGGTGACGGTCTCAGGCGACATGGGCGGCACCCCTTTCGCGGGTGATCCGGACCTCTTCGCCGAGCGAGGACCAGATCTCCCGGTAGATCTCCACGAACTGCGGCTCCAGCCGCACCGACTCGACCCGGCGGGGCCGCGGCAGGTCGATGGTGAAGACCTCCTTGACGGTGGCGGGGCCGGCGGTCATCACCACGACCTTGTCGGCCAGCGCGATCGACTCCTCCAGGTCGTGGGTGACGAAGACGACGGAGGCGCCGGTGCCGGACCACAGGTCGAGGAGCTCGTCGGACATCAGGGCCCGGGTCTGCACGTCGAGCGCGGAGAACGGCTCGTCCATGAGCAGGATCTCGGGGTCGTTGACGAAGGTCGCGGCGAGCGCGACGCGCTTGCGCTGGCCGCCGGAGAGCTGGTGCGGATAGCGGTCCTCGAAAGCGGCCAGGCCGACCCGGGCGAGCCATTCACGGGCCCGCTCCCGGGCCTCGGTCTTGGGGACGCCGCGGAAGCGCGGGCCGGCCATGACGTTGGCGAGCACGGTCCGCCAGGGGAAGACGGCGTCCTGCTGGAAGACGAAGCCGACCTTGTCGCCGATGCCGCGGACCGGCTCGCCGGCCACCAGCACCTCGCCCTCGGTGGGCTCCTCCAGGCCGCTGACCAGCGTCAGGGTCGTGGACTTGCCGCACCCGGTGGGCCCGACGACGGCGACGAACTCGCCGCGCTCCACGGTCAGGTCCAGGTCCCGGACGGCGGTGTGCAGACCGCCCGAGGGGGTGCGGAAGGTCTTGCTCGCGCCCCGTAGCTCGATGGCGGGGCTCGTGTGGCTGTTCATGGACCGGGAGGCTAGGAGCGGACCGGACCACCGCGGCAGCCTTGTGGGCGCAAGCCGTCTTTCTGCGCGCAAACCCTGTTGTGCCCATTTTGCTCACGCTAGAACAACAAAAGTTCGACGGGGTCTGGGCAGCCGGGCCGCGGCGGCTTACGTTGCGTTCACACGAGATCAACAGACAGCGTCATGAACGGAAGGCGTCGGTTCCGCATCCCGCGGAGGGCCGGCCGAGACAGAGGGGACCGCATGCGGATCCACTGGCCCCGTCGCGTCTTCGCGCAGGTCCTGACCGCGCAGCTGGTCATCACCACCGGTGTGATGGTGCTGGCCACCGGGCTGTTCCTGGCCCCGCTCGGCCACGCCCTGGACGACCAGGCGATGCGCCGGGCCCTGGCCATCGCCCAGACCACGGCCGCCGACCCGGAGCTGGCCCACGAAGTGAAGGCCACCGTGCCGGCCCCGCGCGGCCCGGTGCAGTCCACCGCGGAGCGGATCCGGCGGTCGACCGGGGCGCTGTACGTCGTCGTGATGGACACCCGCGGGGTCCGCTGGTCGCACACCAACGCCGCGGAGATCGGCCACCACGTCTCCACCGACCCCAGCCGGACGCTGGCCGGCAAGGAGGTCCGCCAGATCGACACCGGCACGCTGGGCCGGTCGGCCCGCGCGAAGGTGCCGCTGCGGGACGACGACGGCGCGATCGTCGGCGCGGTCTCGGTCGGCATCGCCTACGACAGCGTGCACGGCCTGCTGCTCGGCACCATCCCGGGGCTGCTGCGGTACGCGGGCGCGGCGCTGGCGGCCGGGGTGCTGGCCGCGGTGGTGGTCGCCCGGAGCCTGCGCCGCCGCACGCACGGGGTGGCCACCGCCGACATCTCCGCGCTGCTGGACGAGCGGGAGGCGATGCTGCACGGCATCCGCGAGGGCGTGGTGGCGTTCGACCGGCGGGGCCGGATCCGGCTGGTGAACGACGAGGCGGGGCGGCTACTGGGCCTGGACGCCGGCGCCGCCGGCCGGGCCCTGGACGAGGCGCTGCCGCCGGGCCGTACCACCGACGTGCTGGCCGGCCGGGTGGCCGGCGGCGACCTGCTGGCGATCAGCGGCGGCCGGGTACTGGTCGCCAACCGCGTCGCCACCCGGGACGGGGGCGCGGTGGTGACCCTGCGGGACCGCACCAAACTGGAGCTGCTGGGCCGGGAACTGGACAGCACCCAGGGCCTGTTGGACGCACTGCGCGCCCAGGACCACGAGCACGCCAACCAGCTGCACACGGTGCGCGGGCTGCTCGAACTGGGCCGGTACGACATGGCGGTGGAGTTCGTCGCCGAGGTGGCCAGCGCCCACCGGGCGTCCGCGGAGCAGATCGCCGAGCGGGTGCACGACCCGCTGCTGTCCGCGCTGCTGGTCGGCAAGGCGGCGATCGCCGCCGAGCGCGGCGTCGCGCTGCGGGTGTCGTCCGCCACGCTGCTGCCGGACGCGGTGGTGGACCCGCGCGATCTGGTCACGGTCCTGGGAAATCTGATCGACAACGCGCTGGACGCCACCGCCGAGCGCCGCGGCGCCGAACCGTTCGTCGAGGTGGAGCTGCGTGCCGAGGGCAGCACCGCGGTCGTCCGGGTCAGCGACACCGGGCCGGGCGTGCCGCCCGAGATGCGCGACCGGATCTTCGCCGAGGGCTGGTCCACCAAGACCGCCACCGTCACGTCCCGGGGCCGGGGGCTCGGCCTGGCGCTGGTGCGCCGACTGTCCGAACGCTACGGCGGGATGGCCCGGGTCACCGCGCGCGCGGGCGGCGGCGCGGTCTTCACCGTCGTCCTGCCCGAGGCCCTGGCACCCGACCTCCACCCCCAGATGACGGCCACAGGAGAGTCACCGTGATCGATGTCCTTGTCGTGGACGACGACTTCCGCGTCGCGGAGATCAATGCCGCGTATGTGTCCCAGGTGCCCGGCTTCCGGGTCGTCGGCCGCGCCCACACCGCGGCCCAGGCGCTGGCCACGTTGGAGCGCGGCCACGTCGACCTGGTGCTGCTCGACCACTACTTGCCGGACGAGACGGGCCTGACCCTGGTGCGGCGGCTGCGCCAGATGGGCCACCACACCGACGTGATCATGGTGACCGCGGCCCGGGACGTGGCGACGGTGCAGGCCGCGATGCGGTACGGCGCCCTGCAGTACCTGGTCAAGCCGTTCGGCTTCTCGGGGCTGCGGGCCAAGCTCGACGGCTATGCCGCGCTCCGCCGCACCGTCGAGGGCGTCGGCGGCCGGGGCGAGGCCGGCCAGGAGCAGGTGGACCGGATCTTCGCCGCACTGCGCACCCCGGACTCCCCGCACACCGAACTGCCCAAGGGCCACTCGGCGGCGACCGTCGACCTGATCCGCCGCATCCTGGACGAGGCCGGGCTGCCGCTCTCCGCCCACGACGTCGCCGAGCGCGCCGGCGTCAGCCGCTCCACCGCCCAGCGCTACCTCAAGCACCTCGAACGCACCGGCCGCATCAGCCTCACCCTCAAATACGGCGACACCGGGCGCCCGGAACACCGGTACGCCCGGGACCGCGCGAGCTAGGGCGCTTCTGACGGATCTCCGTGGAAGAAGGAGCGGTGCCTGGTGCGTGCGATCGCAAGGCGCCGGGATGTTTTCATAGCGGAGCTATGGGGACATGTCGGCAACGCCGCGAGCGTGCGTGCCAGGCGCCGCGACGCCGCGGAGATCCGTCAGAAGCGCCCTAGGCCGTGTCGTCCTCCGCGGCCTCGTAGCACGCCTCGATCAAGGCGCGCAGACCGACCCCGGGCGGTCCGGTCCGCACCGCGAGATAGGCCCGCATGACCGGCGCCGGCCCGCTCAGCGGGCGGAACACCACGCCAGGGACCGGGAGTTGGTCGGCGTGCGGGGCGTAGAAGACCGTCCAGGACGGTTTGCCGTAGCCGATGGCGGCGAGGGTGTCCTGGGCGTTGGTGAACTCCGGTCCCTGAACGGGCTCGAAGCCGGCCTCCCGGCAGGAGCGCATGACCAGGTCGTGGAGCGCGGGGTTGCGGGTGCGCGGGGAGAGCCGCAGCGGCAGCCCGGCGAGCCCGGACAGCTCGACGCTCTCCCGCGCGGCGAGCTCGTGCCGCGCGGGCAGCGCCGCCATCAGCGCGTCCTGCCACAGCGGCAGGAACTCCAGCCCGGAGTCGGTCCGTTCACCGCGCAGGAGGGTGGCGTCCAGGTCGCCGGCGCGCACCTTCGCCAGGCGTTCCTCCGTACTTCCCGAGACGAGCTCCAGCTGGGCGTGGCCGGCGCGACGGTCGAACGCGGCGAGCAGGGCGTCCAGCCGCGCGCCCAGTCCGGAGCTGGTGCCGAGCCGCACCGTCGCGGCCCGTTCGGCGCGCAGTTCGTCGATGGCCTCCCGGGCCCGGGCCTGGAGGGCGAGCATCTCCCTGGCGTACGGCAGGAGCCGGTCGCCGGCCTCGGTGAGCCGGACGACGCGGGTGGAGCGGGCGAACAGCTCGGTGCCCAGCTCGCGTTCGAGCCGGCGGAGCTGCTGGCTGACCGCGGACTGCACGATGTGCAGCCGCTCGGCCGCCCGCCCGAAGTGCAGTTCCTCCGCCACCGTCAGGAAGTAGCGCAGCTGTCGGATCTCCATGGCCCCCCGTTCGCCGTTCGCATCGATCACCGCCTGCATCGATCACCGTCTGCATCGATCACCGTCTGCATTGATCACCGTCTGCATTGATCACCGTACGCATTGATCACCGTACGCGATGAGTGTAGGCGCGGATCGCCCATTGGTCGGCGGAGCTGATCGCGGTTGGCTGAGGACCTCACACACCGCGCGGCCCACAGGGCCCGCAAGGCCGAAGGAGTCCGCCATGCCGTACCTGGACGTCAACGACACCACCCTCTACTACGAGGACGAGGGGACCGGCCCCGCGCTGCTGTTCCTGCACGGCTGGGGCACCAGCGGCCGGGTCTGGGGCGCGCAGCTGCCGGACTTCGCCCGGGACCACCGGGTGGTCACCGTCGACTGGCGGGGCTGCGGGCGGTCGGCCCGGCCGCTGCGGGGCAACACCACCGCCGGCGTGGTCAGCGACCTGGTGGCGCTGATCGGCGCGCTGCGCCTGGACCGGCCGGTGGTCGTCGGCTCGTCGATCGGCGCGACCTTCGGCACCGAACTGGGCGTGCGCCGGCCCGAGTTGATCAGCGGTGTGATCGCGGTGGACGGACCGGGGTACTGGCCGTCCACGGGGATGCCGATGACGGAGCTGATGGCGGGCCTGCGCCTGGACCGGGCCGGCACGCTCGCCGGCTGGGTCCCGGGGTGGTACGCGCCGGGCACCTCGCCCGCGCTCGTCGACTGGACGGTCCGGCAGATCCTGGACTCCGGGGTCCACATCGACCAGCACTTCGTCTCCGCCAGCAGCTACGACCCGCGGCCGCTCCTGCCCGGGCTGCAGGTGCCGATCCACTACCTGCACGGCGAGCTGGACACCTCGATCCCGCTGGAGGTCGCCCGGACCTGCGCCGCCCTCACGCCCGGCGCCGAGGTCGGCGTCATCCGCGGCGCCGGACACATGCCGCAGCAGGAGCGCCCCGACGCGTTCAACGCCGCGCTGCGCTCCGCACTCGCCCGGATCGCCCCGGCCGCCGCCCACGCCCACTCCTGAACATCCCGCCCCACTCCACTCCACCCCACCCTCTCGAAGGAGACCTCCATGCCCGTCACCCAGGTACCCCTCGCCGGCGGCGCCGCCGGCGTCGCGTACGACCACACCGGGACCGGCCCGGGACTGGTGCTGGTGCACGGCACCGGCGCCACCCGCCAGCAGTGGCTGCCGCTGACCGAAGCCGTCGCCGACCGCTTCACCGTGGTCGCGCCGGACTACTCGGGCTCCGGCGACACCACCGACCACGGCGGCCCGCTCACCCTGGCGGACCTCGCCGACGAGGTGCTGGCCGCCGCCGACCACGCCGGCCTGGACCGCTTCCACCTGGTCGGCCACTCGCTCGGCGCCGCGATCGCCACCCACCTCGCCGCCCACCACCCCGGGCGGATCCGCTCGCTGGTCCTGCACGCCGGGTGGGTCCGCACCGACAGCCGGCTGCGCGCCGAATTCACCTACTGGCTCGACCTGCTGCGCACCGACGCCGAGCACGGCACCGCGCACTTCGCCCGGATGCTGCCGCTGATGGCGTTCGGCCCCCGGTACTGGGAACGGACCGACACCGCGGCGAACGAGGAACTGGTGCGGACGCTGGCCGCCACTCTGGCACCCGGCACCGCCCGGCAGATCGAGGTGGACCTGTCGGTGGACCTGCGCCCGCTGCTCGACCGGGTCACGGCGCCGACGCTGGTGCTGGCCAGCGCCCACGACCGGATCATGGGCGCCGATCAGCAGCAGGCGCTGCTGGCCGGGATCCCGCACACCCGCTACCAGGAGATCGACGCCGGGCACGGTGCCCCGGGCGAGGACCCGGCCGGATTCGCGGCCCTGATCGCCGCGTTCCTGGACGAGCGGCGCGCCGCCGAGGCGACCGAGGCGACCGAGACTGCACCGGCCCCCGACACCGCGGACGCCCTGGACCTGTCGACGGTCGCGGAGCCCGCATAGATCCCGCCCGGGGCCCGGACCGCTCCCCCGCCCCCGATTCCGGTCCACTTTCCTGGAATTGGATCAGGAAACGGGGGCCCGGCCCCGGCTACGTTCTGTCCGACCCCGACCCATCGGACAGCCCCTGGGTTCGGTCGTCCCGACCCGACGAACGGAGCGCACCGTGCACCCCCACCTCGCCGCCGATCTCGCCGCGCTGCCCGACCTGTTGGAGGCCACCCGGGAACAGGCCGCGGCCTTCCTCGACGGCCTCGCCGAGGCGCCGGTCGTCCCCGCCCGGCCGGCCCCCGAGCCGCGGCCGCTGCCCGCGCGCGGCACCGGACTGCGGGACGCGCTCGCGGACTTCGCGGCGCGCTGGCAGCCCGGCCTGTCGGCCAGCGCCGGCCCGCGCTACCTCGGCTTCGTCACCGGCGGCGTGACGCCGGCCGCCCTTGCCGGTGACTGGCTGACCGCCGCCGCGGACCAGAACTCCATGTCGTCCCTGGACGCCACCGGACAGCACCTGGAGCGGGAGACGGTGGGGTGGCTGCGCACGCTCTTCGGGCTGTCGGACGCCCACGAGGGCGCGTTGGTCAGCGGCGCGACCATGTCCAACACGGTCGGGCTGGCGATCGCCCGCGAGTGGCTCGGGGAACGGCGCGGCATCTCACCGGCCGAGGACGGGACGGCTGCCCTCGGCCCGGTCCGGGTCCTGTCCGGCGCCGCGCACTCCAGCGTGGCCAAGGCACTGTCGCTGCTCGGCCTCGGCCGGTCCGCGCTGGTCACCGTCCCCACCCTGCCCGGCCGCGAGGCGGTGGACCCGGCCGCGCTGGAACGTGCCCTGCGGGACGCGGACGGCCCCTGCGTCATCGTGGCCAACGCCGGCACCGTCAACACCGTCGACTTCGACGACCTCCGTGCGCTCGCCGCGCTCCGCGACCGCTACGACTGCTGGCTGCACATCGACGCCGCGTTCGGCGCGTTCGCCGCGCTCTCCCCGCACCACGCCCACCTGGTCGACGGTCTCGACCTCGCCGACTCGCTCTGCGTCGACCTGCACAAGTGGCTGAACGTCCCGTACGACAGCGCGGTCCAGTTCACCCGCCGCCGCGACCTCCAGGCCCGCGTCTTCCAGAACGCCGCCGCCTATCTGGGCCCGCTGGGCGACACCCCCGACCTGGTCCACCTCACCCCGGAGAACTCCCGCCGGCTGCGCGCCCTCGCCACCTGGTTCACGCTGCGCGCCTACGGGCGCGAGGGCCACCGCGACATCGTGGACCGCTGCGCGGAGGGCGCCCGCACCCTGGGCCAGGCGGTCGCCTCCCTCGACGGCCTGGAACTGCTCTCCCCGGTCCGCCTCAACGTCGTCTGCTTCACCCTCGCCCGCTCCGCCACCGCCGAGCGCCTCGCCGCCCTCGCCGACGCCCTGGCCACCGAGGTGTTCCTGACCCCCACCGTCCACGCCGGACGGCCCGCCCTGCGCGCCGCGTTCAGCAACTGGCGGACCACCGCCGAGGACGTCCAACGCATCGTCACGGCCCTGGAGCGCGCGGTCCGCGACCTACCGGCGGACGGGCCGACCGGGCCATGACCCATCGGACACGATCTAGGCTGCGCCCATGCGACACTCCATGATCAACGAGCCCGACGGCGGCCCCGGGCCCGTCGTCCTGGACGCCCACGGCGTGCTGGCCGACCCCGAACTGGCCGCGGAGTTCGCCGGGTCGACGCACCGGATACTCGCCGACCTGGTCGGCGCCGGCGCGGCGCTCGGCTGGGTCGATCCGCCGGGCCGGGACGAGGTGGCCGAGCTGGTCGAACGGGTACTGGCCGCCGCCACGTCCGGCGACGGGGCCCTGCGCGCCGCATACGCCGGGCGCACCCTGATCGGCCTGGGCTACTGGCTGCGCCACACCCGCCCGACCAGCCGCCCGCACGCCGATCTGGAGAAGCTCGCGGTGGCCGCCACCGCCCACCGCCGCGGCACCGGCCGGACGCTGACCACCGCCCTGATCGCCGACGCCCGCGCGGCCGGCGTCGAGGTCCTCACCCTGGACGCCCGCGCCGACAACGCGCACGCCCTGCGGCTGTACCGGTCGCTGGGCTTCCGCGAGTACGGGCGCCTCCCCGACTTCGTCGCCATCGGCGAGCGCCGCTGGGACAAGGTCTTCTACATGCTGGACTTCCGCGCGGAACCCTCCGGCGCGACGGCGTCCGACGCGGGCCCGGTGGCCGAGCACGGATAGCCGCGACAACGCGAAAGGTCCCTCTCCCGACGGGAAGAGGGACCGGAGCCCGGCGCCGCGCTGTGCGCGGTGCGCCGGGCCCGGGACGGGTCGCCGCTCAGCGGCGCGTGGCGAAGTGCCGCTCGAAGGAGGCGAAGGCGGTCTCCTGCCGCCACTCGACGGCCGCCTTGGGGCTGGACGCGATCAGGTGCCGGCAGGCGGGACCGGGGGTTCCGCCGCCGGGGAGCTGACCGCGACAGGCCGCGACCGGGTGGTAGCCGTTCCGCGTCGGGTTGCCCTGCCACAGGCTGCGACCGGGCAGGAAGGAGTACTGCAGGGAGGCGCGGGCCAGGTCCTTCAACTCGCCGTAGCCGAGGCCGTACGTCGTGGCGGCGTACTGGTACTCGTGGGTGATGTCGATGCGGGAGACACCGGGATCGTCGGTGGCGAGCACGATCGGCACACCGTACGCCCGGTAGGTCGAGAAGGGGTGTTCGGCACCCTTCACCCCGAGGATCTGGGCGTTGCTGCTGAACGGGACCTCGACGGCCACCTGGCGGGCGGCCATGGTGCGCGCGAGTCGCTGCCAGTCGTCCTCGTGGACGAGGTCGACGCCGTGGCCGATGCGTTCGGCCTGGGCGACGTTCACCGCCTCGCCGATGTGGAACTTCAGGTCCTCCGGCTTGACCAGCCCGGGCCACAACTCGCCGGCGTGCAGGGTGATGTGGGCGCGCGGATAGACCCGGTGGAGATAGGCGAGCATCCGCATCTGGAGGGAGTAGTCGCGCAGGGCGTTCTTCCCGTCCTCGGGCTGGACGAGGTTGACCGCGGTGAACCGTGAGTCCCGCTCGGCCAGCCGCATGCCGACTTCCAGCTGCGCGAAGACCCGCTCGGGGCTACTGCCGCGGGACACCTGGGAGTTCCACCGCACCGTCAGAGCGCATCCGGGAGCGGCGTGCGACGTGCCACAGCGCGAGGTCGCGCGGAACTCGGCGTCCGCGTCGTCCGCCTCCTTGCGGGCGGTGGCCACCAGGCGGTCCAACGTGCCGTCGGCGGCCAGGGACCGGTGCATGGCGGCGAAGTCGTCGACCCAGCCGACCGCGTCGGCGGCCTTCTTGGTCTCCTCGGAGGCGGGGGTGACCAGCGTCTCCAGGTAGAACTGGTTCTGCGCGGCGATGCCGTCGGCGACCTTGGCCAGCAACGTGCCGCGGTGGCGCCAGGTCACCTCGCCGAACTTGCCGAACGTGTCGAAGAAGTGGTCGTGCCCCGACTGGCCCGACGGGAAGTCCTCCATGGACCAGGCACGCAGCAGCGCGTCATGGAACGCCCGGTCGGTCCGGGCGTCAGCGGCCGGCCGCTTCCCCGGTCCGCACGGCGCCGTGACCGCCGTCATCGTCTTCTCTTCTATGCACAGCCCGTCCTCGGCGGCGAGCGTGATCAGATACTCGGTCGGTATCGCGCCGGAGAGGTGGTTGTGCAGGTCACCGCCCTTCGGCAGCTGCCGGAAGAAGTCGTGCAGCCGTCCCGGGTCCTGGCGGACGGACTCCAGGTACGCGGCGGTACGGGCCTCGGCGGCCCCGAGCGGATGGGCGGAACTCGACTCGGGCGTTGGTGGGTTGGGCATCTGCGCGGCGGCGGGCACCGCGGGGAGCAACGACAACATGCTGAGGGTGGCCAGACCGGTCCGGAGAACCCGGCGACGGTTCGTGGCGCGACGATCACGATTCACTGTCGCATCGTCACCGCCTGACACGATCATGGCGAGACGGTTTTCAGCACATTCTCCGAAGGCGGACGATCGCCCCGATGCCCCCGTCCGGCACCTCGCCGGCCTCACCCGCTCCATGTCCTGGATATCCCGAACCGGGCGTTCTCGGGCAGATGCCGCCGCCGGCCGGGCGCTCCCCGGCGCGGGCCGCTCAGTCCCGCCGGGAAGCGCCGGGGGGCGCGTCCGCCGGCATGGGCGACCACAGTCCGGCGGCCGTGCCGTCGCGCAGGTGCTCCTCGTAGGTGACGACCTTGGTGTGGATGACCGCCAGGCACGCCTGGAGCTCGGCGATCCTGGCCTGCACGTCCCGCTCGTGTTCCCGCAGCAGCGCGAGCCGGTCGGGCTCGTTGCCCGGACCGGAGCGGACGAGGGCGGCGAACTCCCGGATCGTGGCGATCGGCATGCCCGAGGCGCGCAGCCGGTTGCAGAGCGCCAGCCAGTCCACGTCCGCCTGGGCATAGATCCGCTGTCCGCCCCCGGACCGCGGGATCTCCCGCAGGAACAGTCCTTCCCGCTCGAAGAACCGCAGCGCGTGCACGCTCATGCCGGTCGCCTCGGAGACCTTGCCTATGGACAGTCCGGCGGTGCGCTCGCTCATCCCCGCACCGTAGCTTGACCTAGCGCGCACTCCAGCTTCTAGCGTCGTCCGCATGATCACCGAGCAGCAGAAGATCGGCACCGGATTCGGTGCGCACAGCACGGCCGACGACGTCCTCGTCGGGATCGACCTGACCGGCACCACCGCGCTGGTCACCGGCGGATATTCGGGACTCGGCCTGGCGGCGACGCGCGCCCTGGCCGGCGCCGGCGCCCGCGTCATCGTCCCGGCGCGGCGGACGGCCACCGCCCGGGAGGCCGTCCGGGACGTGCCCGGCGCGGAAGTGCTCCCGCTCGACCTGGCCGACCTGGAGAGCGTCCGGATCTTCGCCGAGCGACTCCTCGACGCCGGGCGCACCCTGGACGTCGTCCTCGCCAACGCGGGCATCATGGCCTACCCGGAGACCCGTGTCGGGCTCGGTTGGGAAGCGCACTTCGCGGTCAACCACCTCGGTCACCACGCGCTCGTCAACCGTCTCCGCCCGGGCCTCGCCCCCGGCGCCCGAGTGGTGGCGGTGGCCTCGTCCGGCCACTTCCTCTCCGACATCCGGTGGGACGACATCCACTTCCGGACCGGTTACGACCGTTGGCTGGCCTACGCCCAGTCCAAGACCGCCAACGCGCTGTTCGCCGTGCACCTCGACCGGCTCGGCGCCGCGAGCGGCCTGCACGCCTTCGCCGTCCACCCCGGCAGCATCCTCACCCCGCTGCAGCGCCACGTCCCGCGCGAGGACTGGGCGGCGCTGGGCTGGGTGGCGGCCGACGGCCGGCCGGCGGAGGGCTTCAAGACGCCGGAGCAGGGCGCCGCGACCGCCGTCTGGGCCGCGACCTCGCCCCTCCTCGACGGGCGCGGCGGCGCCTACTGCCAGGACTGCGACCTCGCGGAACCGGCCGCCACCGAGGACATGCTCATCGGCGGGGTCAAGCCCTGGGCCCGGGACCCCGGCGCCGCCGCCCGACTGTGGGACCTCT
Organism: Streptomyces yunnanensis; assembly: GCF_029011865.1. Lineage (NCBI taxonomy): Bacteria > Bacillati > Actinomycetota > Actinomycetes > Kitasatosporales > Streptomycetaceae > Streptomyces > Streptomyces yunnanensis. The sequence continues at coordinate 8,304,911 of NZ_CP095749.1, read as the reverse complement.
CGGCGGAGCTCACCGGCACACACGCGTTCTGACGGCCCCAACCGTCCGCGCCAGTAGCCGAGTTGACGCGAAGCGGCCTGCCCGGAACAGGGTCCGGGCAGGCCGCTTCGGGGCCAGGAGATCAGGCGCTCAGGCGGTCAGGCCGACGGGGCCGGGTAGGTCGGGTACTCCACCCCGGAGACGTACTGGACGACGCGGATGACCTGGCAGGAGTAGCCGAACTCGTTGTCGTACCAGAGGTAGAGGATGGCGTTGTCGCCCTCGACCTTGGTGGCGCCTGCGTCGACGATCGAGGCGTGGCGCGAGCCGATGAAGTCGTTGGAGACCGCGTCGGGGGCGCTGGTGAAGTCGATCTGGCGCTTGAGCGGCGAGGTAAGCGACACCTCACGCAGGTAGTCGAGGACCTCCTCGCGACTGGTCTCGCGGGCCAGCTGGAGGTTGAGGATGGCGATCGAGACGTCCGGCACCGGGACGCGGATCGAGCTGCCGGTGATCTTCGCCTTGAGGTCGGGCAGCGCCTTGGCCACGGCGGAGGCGGCACCGGTCTCGGTGATCACCATGTTGAGCGGCGCGGAACGACCACGGCGGTCGGACTTGTGGTAGTTGTCCAGCAGGTTCTGGTCGTTGGTGAACGAGTGGACGGTCTCCACGTGGCCGCGCAGCACGCCGTACTCGTCCTCCATCGCCTTCAGCGGCGGGACGATCGCGTTGGTGGTGCAGGAGGCGCAGGACAGGATCTGCTCGTCCGGCTTGATCATGTCGTGGTTGACGCCGTGCACGATGTTGGGGACGTCGCCCTTGCCCGGGGCGGTCAGGACCACCTTGTCGATGCCGGGGCGGAGGTGCTTCGAGAGGCCCTCGCGGTCGCGCCACTTGCCGGTGTTGTCGATCAGGATGGCGTCCTTGACGCCGTACTCCGTGTAGTCGATCTCCGACGGGTCGTTGGCGTAGATCACCTTGATCGGGTTGCCGTTGGCGATGATCGTGCTGTTCGCCTCGTCGACGGTGATCGTGCCCTGGAACTGGCCGTGGATGGAGTCGCGCCGCAGCAGCGAGGCGCGCTTGACGATGTCCTGCTCGCCGCCCTGGCGCACGACGATCGCACGCAGCCGCAGGCCGTTGCCGGAGCCGGTCTTCTCTATGAGGAGGCGGGCGACGAGGCGGCCGATGCGGCCGAAGCCGTAGAGGACGACGTCACGCCCCTGACGGCACTCGATCTTGTTGGCGCCCGTGGCACCGGCGACGGCCTCGGCGGTGAAGTCCGCCACCGACAGACCGCGGTCGTCGGTCCGGTACGTCGCGGCGAGCATGCCGATGTCGATCTGCGACGGCCCGAGGTCGAGGGTGGCGAGCGCCTGGAGGAACGGCAGCGTCTCGGTGACCGAGAGCTCCTCGCCGGCGATCTGTCGGGCGAACCGGTGGGTCTTGAGGATGCTGACCACCGACTTGTTCACCAAGGAGCGGCTGTGGAGCAGGACGGTGACGTCACGCTCCCGGTGCAGCTTCCCGATGATCGGGATCATCGACTCCGCGATCTCCTCGCGGTTCTTCCAGTTGGTGAACGAGTCGTCGTTGACAGTCACAGGCTTATCTCTCGATCGAGCTAGGCGGTGCTCATATGCTAACCCCACGCCGATTCACCCCTTCAGGGGGTGTCCTCCGGGGGCCCTGGAGGCGCGACGATCACTCCAACTCGCCCACGAGGAAGGGGAGTTGAGGAATGATCAAGGAGTCGGTGGACAGGCGACCGGAACGCTCCGCCCGCCCGGGGCGAACCCCTGACCGCCGCTCCCTTGACAGCTCCCCCGCCCCCGACCGACGATCCAGGGGTGAACCTGTCAGACAGCCAGACAGCTGATGTCCTGCCCACCGCCCCCGTACCGCGCCGCGTGAGCGCGATGGAGGCCGTCCTGAGTCATCTGCGCGACGCCATCGAACGGGGCGAATACGCCGTCGGGGACAAGCTCCCCTCCGAGGCCGAGCTGTGCCGCCGCCTCGAAGTCAGCCGGCCGGTGCTCCGCGAGGCGCTGCGCGCGCTCCAGACGATGGGGCTCACGGTCTCCCGTACAGGCAAGGGCACCTTCGTCGTCTCGAACGGCGCGGTGCCGGACCCGACCTTCGGCGACTACGCGGCCAGCGACCTGCTGGAGGTCCGCCGGCACGTCGAGGTCCCGGTCGCCGGGTACGCCGCGGTGCGGCGGACACCGGAGGACCTCGACCACCTGACGCACCTGCTGGAGCGGATGGAGCGGGAGACCGACACCACCGCCTGGGTCGCCATGGACACGCTGTTCCACCTGGCGGTCGCCCAGGCCGCCCGGAACCCGGTCTTCCGACGGGTGATCGAGGAGATCCGGGACGCCCTGGCCCGCCAGTCGGCGTTCCTGAACGACGTCGGCGGACGGCGCGAGCAGGCCAACCGGGAGCACCGGGCGATCGTGGAGGCCCTCGTGGACCGGTCCGAGCACGACGCCGTCGAGGCGATGAAGCACCACCTCGCACGGGTCGAGTCGACGCTGTCCACCATCGTGCGGCCGGCGCACCGCCCGGCCACCGACGCCGACGGCAGTGAGGAGGGGGAGCGCCGGTGAGCGCGTCACCGATACGAGCAGCGGTTCCGGCAGCGGCCGTACGGGACGGGGCCGCGGGCGCTGCCCCACCCGTCCGCACGCCGCGCCATGTGCCCGTCGCCCAGCTCGTCCGCGGCGGCATCGTCGAGGGCGTCCACCACGGTTCGGTGGTGGTGCTGGCGGCGGACGGGACCGTGGCGTACCAACGGGGCGACGCCGAGGCCGCGTTCTACCCCCGCTCGGCGCTCAAGCCGCTCCAGGCGGTCGGCCTGCTGCGGGCCGGGCTGCCGCCGCTGGACGAGGCGGCGCTGGCGCTGGTCGCGGCCAGCCACTCCGGTGACGAGCGCCATCTGGCGACCGTCCGGCGCATCCTGCGGCACGGCGGACTGACCGAGGACGACCTGGGCAACGTCCCCGACCTCCCCTACGGGACCGCTGAGCGGCATGCCTGGCTGGGCCGCGGACTGGGCCCCGGCCGGCTCGCCCAGAACTGCTCCGGCAAGCACGCCGCCATGCTGCTGACCGCGCGCGCCCGGGGCTGGCCGCTGGACGGCTATCTCGACGCCGGGCATCCGCTCCAGCGGGAGCTGGCCGCCACCGTTGCGGAGCTCACCGGCCAGGGCATCGCCCACGTCACCGTCGACGGCTGCGGCGCACCGCTGTTCGCGGTCTCGTTGCTCGGGCTGACCCGGGCCGCGGCCCGGCTGGCGACGGCCGCCCCGGACACCGACGAGGGCCGGGTCGCGGGCGCCATGCGCACCCACCCGGAGCTGGTCTCCGGCCGTGGGCGCGATGTCGCCCGGCTGGTCGGCGCGCTGCCCGGGCTGCTGGCCAAGGACGGCTTCGAGGGCGTACAGATCGCGGCGTTGCCGGACGGCCGGGCGGTCGGCGTGAAGATCGCCGACGGCGCGGACCGCGCCCGGATGCCGGTGACGGCCGCGGCGCTGGCCCGCTGCGGCATCGACCCCGACGTGCTCGCGCCCTTCGCCACCGCCCCGGTGCTGGGCGGCGGCGCGGAGGTCGGCCACCTGCGGGCGGTCGACGCGCCGGCCGACCGCCCCGACCGCAACCGCCCCCGGCAGCCCGCCGGGTGACCCACCCGCTCCCCCCTCCCCCCGACTCACCCCCTCGCACGAAGGAACCACCCGTCATGACGTCCGGCCACCGCCGCGAACACGACCTGCTCGGCGACCGTGAGATACCCGCCGACGCCTACTGGGGCGTGCACACCCTGCGCGCCGCGGAGAACTTCCCCATCACCGGCATGTCGATCTCCGGCTATCCGCACCTGATCGACGCACTGGCCGCCGTCAAGGAGGCCGCCGCCCGCGCCAACGCCGACCTCGGGCTGCTCGCCCCGGAGCAGGCCGAGGCCATCGCCGCCGCCTGCCGGGAGATCCGGGACGGCCATCTGCACGACCAGTTCATCGTCGACGTCATCCAGGGCGGCGCCGGCACGTCGACCAACATGAACGCCAACGAGGTGATCGCCAACCGAGCGCTGGAGCTGCTGGGCCACAGCAAGGGCGACTACGCCCACCTGCACCCCAACGAGCACGTCAACCTCGGCCAGTCCACCAACGACGTCTATCCGACGGCCGTCAAGATCGCCACCGTCAGTGCGGTGCGGGAGCTGCTGGCCGCGATGACCGTGCTGCGCGAGGCGTTCGCCGCCAAGGCCGAGGAGTTCCGGGACGTCCTCAAGATGGGGCGCACCCAGCTCCAGGACGCGGTGCCGATGACGCTGGGCCAGGAGTTCTCGGCGTACGCGGTGATGCTGGAGGAGGACCAGAGCCGGCTGGCCGAGGCGGTGGCCCTCGTCCACGAGATCAACCTCGGTGCCACCGCCATCGGGACCGGGCTCAACGCGCCCAAGGGCCATGCCGAGGCGGCCCGCCGGCATCTGGCGGAGATCACCGGGCTGCCGCTGGTGACCGCCGCCAACCTCGTGGAGGCCACCCAGGACTGCGGTGCCTTCGTCCACCTGTCCGGCGTCCTCAAGCGGATCGCGGTGAAGCTCTCCAAGAGCTGCAACGATCTGCGGCTGCTGTCCTCCGGCCCGCGCGCCGGGCTCGCGGAGATCAACCTGCCGCCGGTGCAGGCCGGTTCGAGCATCATGCCGGGGAAGGTCAACCCGGTGATCCCGGAGGTCGTCAACCAGGTCGCCTTCGAGGTGATCGGCAACGACGTCACCATCACCATGGCCGCGGAGGCCGGGCAGCTCCAGCTGAACGCCTTCGAACCGATCATCCTGCACGCGCTCTCGGAGAGCATCACCCACCTGGGCGCGGCCTGCCGCACCCTCGCCGAGCGCTGCGTCCTCGGCATCACCGCCAACACCGAGAGGCTGCGGGAGAGCGTGCAGAACTCCATCGGCCTGGTCACCGCCCTCAACCCGCACATCGGGTACACCGCGGCGACCGCGATCGCCAAGGAGGCCCTCGCCAGCGGGCGCGGGGTGGCGGAACTCGTGCTGGAGCGGGGGCTGTTGCCCGCGGACCGGCTCGCCGCGCTGCTGCGCCCCGAGGAGATCGCCGGCGCGGGCGGCGGCCCGACCTGATCCGGCCGCGGCGCAGGCTGTCGTGCGCCGCCCCGTTCGCTCCGCCGGGGCCCGGTCCGCGTCCGCCGCGGGCCGGGCCCCGGCCATTCCGGAGAGGGAGATGTGGCACGGGGCGGCACCGCGTACCGTCCAGGGCAGGGCGGCCCGCACGGGCCGCGGGACCGGCTACGACAGGAGAGAGCTCCGATGCGGATCGCGCTGTGCCAGATGACCTCGTCGACCGAGCCGAAGGAGAACCTCGCGCTGGTCGCGGACCTGGTGCGCCGGGCCGCCGCCGAGGGCGCGCGGCTGGCGGTGCTGCCCGAGGCGGCGATGGTGCGTTTCGGGGCGCCGCTCGGCGCGGTGGCCGAGCCGCTGGACGGGCCGTGGGCGGAGGGGGTGCGGGCGGTGGCCAAGGAGACCGGGGTGACGGTGGTGGCCGGGATGTTCACCCCGGCACCGGACGGCCGGGTGGCCAACACGCTGCTGGCCACCGGGCCCGGCGTCGAGGAGTCCTACGACAAGATCCACCTCTATGACGCCTTCGGTTTCCGCGAGTCGGACACCGTCGCGGCGGGCGAGCGGGTGGTGACGATCGACGTGGACGGCGTCCGGGTGGGCCTGGCGACCTGCTACGACCTGCGGTTCCCTGAGTTGTTCCGGGCCCATGCGGACGCCGGCGCGACGGTGTCCGTGCTGCCCGCGTCGTGGGGCGCGGGGCCGGGCAAGCGGGAGCAGTGGGACCTGCTGGTGCGGGCCCGGGCGTTGGACGCGACGGTGTGGCTGGCGGCGGTGGACCAGGCCGCGCCGGACCAGGACGCCGATCCGGAGGCGCCCACCAAGGCGCCGACCGGGGTGGGGCACAGCGCGCTGATCGGCCCTGACGGCGCCGTGCGGGCGCGGCTGGGCGGTGCGCCCGGGCTGCTGGTGGACGAGGTGGACCCGGCGGAGGCCGAGCGGGTGCGGCGGGCCGTGGCGGTGCTGGACAACCGGCGGCTGTAGGCGGCGTGCGCGGGCCCCGGTCGGAGGGTTCCGGCCGGGGCCCGCGTCGTGCATCCGTCAGAGGCGCCCCAGGGGTTCGGCGGTGGTCGACGGGGTGTCGCGCAGTCCGAGGCGGAGGTGCTCGACGTGGTAGAGGGCCTGGTCGAGGAGTTCCGCGACGTGGTGGTCGTAGAGGGCGTAGACGATCGAGCGGCCGTTGCGTTCGCCGGTGACCAGGCCGAGGTTGCGCAGCAGGCGGAGCTGGTGGGAACAGGCGGACTGTTCCATGCCGACCGCGGCGGCGAGGTCGCCGACCGCGCAGGGGCCTTCCTGGAGGCGGGCGAGGATGCGCAGCCGGGAGGGGGTGGACAGGGCCTGGAGCGTGGCGGCGACGTCCGCGGCCCCTACCGCGTCCAGGCGTTCGCGGGTGGTGGCGCTGCTGTTGGCATCAATTCCGTGGCCCATAAAGGCCATCCTAAGGATCCGGCGGCGCGGAATAGATGAATAACTGTACATATATTCCCGTGTGATGGCGCCGCTGCCCGCCCCGACCGGCCCGTGAACGGCCCCGTGGGCGCACGGACGCCCGGCCGGGACGGGCGGATCCGGGACCGGGCGGATCAGTCGTGCGTCGGGACGGCGGCCGGGGCATCGGTGCCGTCGGACGGTGCGGGACGGGCCGCGTGGTCGGCGAGGACGCCGGTGCGGTGACGCTGGACGCACCAGTAGTAGGCGAAGCCGCCGACCGCGACCAGGCCGACGAAGAGCACCGCGCCCCAGCGCAGATACCAGTGGTGCGGTGGGGCGGCGTTGTAGACGGCCGCGCGCGGCCAGGCCAGGTTGACGATCATGGCGGCGCCCCAGAGGACGGCGGCGAGGTTGACCGGCAGTCCCCAGCGGCCCAGGCCGAACCGCCCACCGCCGGCCGGCCGCCATCTGCCGCGCAGCCTGGCCACCAGCATGGGCGCGGTGACCAGCAGATACGCCGCGTAGATCATGATGATGCCGATGCTGGTGACGACCGAGAAGATCTGCGGCTGGCGGATGTTGAGGAGCAGGACGGCCAGCGCGAGCACCCCGATGATCACCGCGGGCAGTACCGGGGTCCGAAAGCGCGGGCTGACCCGGGCGAGCCGGGCGGCGAAGGGGAGGTTGGTGTCCCGGGCCATCGCGAAGGCGAGCCGGATGGCCGCGGTGTGCACGGCCAGCGCACAGACCGTGACGGCGATCAGTACGCACCACAGCATCGCCCTGCCGCCGGTCTCGCCGAGCACGTCCAGGACGACGTACTGGAGCCCGTCGGTGGTCAGCCCCTTGCCGTCGAGACTGCTCACGCTCATCAGGGCGAGCAGCAGGACCAGCCCGCCCAGCACGAACGAGGCGATCAGTGCACGCAGGATGGCGCGCGGGGCGTTGCGCGAGGGGTCCAACGACTCCTCGCCGAGCGAGGCGGCGGTGTCGAAGCCGTACATGACGTAGGCGGAGGCGAGCGAGGCGGTGAGGAAGGCACCGACATAACCGAGGTGCTGGCCGGCTCCGGTGTGGTGGGTCTGGAGGAGCACCTCGGGGCCACGGACGATGTGCACCGCGAACAGCACGACGAGGACCACGGTGGCGACCAGTTCGACGAAGACGCCGGCGGTGTTGATCCGGGCCATCAGCTTCACCCCGAAGGCGTTGACCAGGGTGGTGAAGAGGATGAGCGCGGCGGCCAGCAGCACCGCGTTGGTGGCGGTGTCGTAGGTGCCGGTGCCGGTGCCGTCGCCGACGAACTGGAAGGCGGTGGAGATCTGCGGCAGGGTCAGCTGGTAGGCGAGGGCGACCGCGGCCAGCGAGACGATGGAGGCGACCAGCATCATCCAGCCGGCCAGCCAGCCGATGTGCGGATTGCCGAGCTTCTTGGCCCAGTTGTAGACGGAACCGGCGACCGGATGGCGGGCGGCCAGCTCGGCGAAGCAGAGGGCGACCATCAGCTGGCCGACGAAGACCATCGGCCAGGACCACCAGTAGGCCGGACCGCCGTGGCCGTAGCCGAAGTAGAAGAGCTGGAAGGTGCCGGTGAGGATGGAGATGTAGCTGATGCCGGCGGCGAAGGTGTGGAAGTTGCCCAGGGTGCGCTGGAGTTCGGGGCGGTAGCCGAACTCGGCCAAGCCGGTGTCGTCCTCCGGTGGTGCGTCGTCGGATGCGGTCAAGGCCGTCCTCCTCGGTCGAACCGGTTCCGCGCCGTGGGCGCGGTGTTGCGGCCACGCCTGCCCGGGCGGGTCCCGGCGGCCACCTCCATGAGCGAATCAGCCGCGCCCGGCGGCCAGTTGCGCGGCGACCCAGGCGTGGAACCCCCCGATGTGGTGCTCGCTGGGCACCAGGACGCCGCCGTCGCGGTAGGCACGGGAGTCCATACCCGGCTGGGTGCGCTCGCAGGCGTCGAAGTCCTGGACGTTGACCCGGTGGAAGAGCTCGACGGACTTGGCGACGTCGGCCCCGGAGTCGATCACCTCGGGGAGGTACAGCCAGTCGCACTCGACCAGCGTGCGGTCGGCGGCGAGCGGGAACATCCGGTGCAGGATGACGTGGTCGGGGACGAGGTTGATGAAGACCTGCGGGCGGACCGTCACCGCGTAGTACCGGCGGTCCTGGGCGTCGTCGATGCCGGGCAGCCGGCCGAACCCGGCGCTGCCGTCCACCGTGAAGCCCTGCACCTGCTCGGCGAACTCCGCGCCGTGCCCGACGTAGTACTGGGCCGCGAGGCCGTCCGCGAACTCCGGTAGCACCTCGGTGAGTTCGGGGTGGATGGTGGCGCAGTGGTAGCACTCCATGAAGTTCTCGACGATCAGCTTCCAGTTGGCCCGCACGTCGTAGCTGATGCGCCGGCCCAGCGCCAGGGTCTCGGTGCGGTAGCGGTCGATGGCGGCGACGTCGCCCAGCCGCTCGGTGGCCGCGCCCCGCACGGTGTCCTCGAAGGACGGCGGGTCGTCGGCCAGGCAGACCCAGGCGTAGCCGAGCCACTCCCGCAGCGGGACGGGCACCAGGCCGCGCTCGGTGCGGTCGACGTCCGGCATGGTCCGGAGGTTGGGGGCGGCCACCAGCCGGCCGTCGAAGTCGTAGGTCCAGGCGTGGTACGGGCACTGGAGGTTGCGGCGGACCTCGCCGGACTCCTCGGTGCACAGCTGGGCGCCGCGGTGCCGGCAGACGTTGAGGAAGGCGCGGAGCGCCCCGGCGCGGTTGCGGGTGATCAGCACGCTCTCCCGGCCGACCCGGACGGTGCGGAAGGCGCCGGGCCGGGCGAGGTCGGCGCTGCGGACGGCGCAGAACCACAGCCGTTCGAAGATCAGCTCCTGTTCCTGCCGGAAGCCCTCGGGGTCGGTGTAGGAACGGCCGGGGAGAGTCGCGATCAGGCTGGCGGCGGGCTCGGGGACGGTCGGTTGCGCGTCGGCGGACGTGGTCGTCATGGCTGCTCTCCTCAGGCGACCGGGGCGGCGGGCCGGCCGGGGCTCTCCCCGGCGAAGCGGCGGGACGGGGCGAACAGGTCGATGGGGTGCGCGGTGGCGCCGGTGAGCGCGAGGTCGGCGACGATCTCGCCGACGACGGGGACGAACTTGAAGCCGTGGCCGGAGAAGCCGCAGGCGACGGTGACGGTCTCCGGGTGGGCCGGATGGCGGCTGATCACGAAGTGCTCGTCGGGGGTGGTGGAGTACATGCAGGTGGCGGCCTTCAGGAAGCGGCCGGGCAGGGCGGGGATGCGCGGACCGAGCTGATCGGCCATGGCGCGCACCTCGTGGTCGTGGACGGTGCGGTCGATGGTCTCGGGGGTGCAGACGGTGCCGTTGCGGAAGAAGGCGACCTTGGCACCGCCGTCGGGGCCGTCGATGGCCGGGAAGCCGTAGATCTGGACGCCGTGGGCGTCCTCCCAGATGTAGATGGGGTGGCGCGCGGGGACGAAGGGGGCGGTGCCGCCCTGGGGGGCGAACCAGTACATGAGGTGCCGCTCGATGGTGACCGGGACGCCGAGGTCGGCGAGGAGCCGGGGCGCCCAGGCACCGGGGCAGATCACCAACTGGCCGGCGGTGTAGGCGTTCTCGTGGGTGTGGACGCGGACTCCGGCGCCGCCGGGCAGCTCCTCCCAGCGGGTGACCGGCTCCTCGAAGTGCAGCTCGGCGCCGTCCTGGGTGGCGAGCTGGACATGGGCGGCGACGGTGTTCTCGGGGCGGACGAGGCCGGCGCGCGCCTCGTGCAGGGCGACCTCGTCGGGCGCGGGGGTGAGGGTCGGGAAGCGGCGGCGGATCTCCTTCGCGTCGAGCATCTCGTGCGGGAGGTCCCACTGTCGGGCGGAGGTCAGGCTGCCGCGCACGGTGCGACTGTCCGGGCGGCCGACCATCACGCCGCCGCAGAGGGTGGCGATCCGCCGACCGGTGTCGCGCTCCAACTTCTCGTACAGCTCGTAGGCGCGCAGCAGCAGCGGGACGTAGGCGGGGTCCTCGAAGTAGGACTGGCGGGTGATCCGGGAACCGCCGTGGCTGGAGCCCCTGTTGTGCACCGGGCCGAACTTCTCCAGGCCCAGGACCCGGGCGCCGCGGGCGGCGAGGTGGTGGGCGGCGGCGCTGCCCATCCCGCCGAGGCCGAGGACGATGACGTCGTAGGTGGGGGCCATGCGGACGCTCCTTCGTCGTGCGGACACGACCTAGCGGCGGATGCGGGTCATCTGCGGGTCGAAGAGCGGCTCCCGGGCGACGGTCGCGGCGACCTTCTCCCCGAAGTACTCGATGTGGACGGCGGTACCGGGGACCGCGGCGGCGGCCGGCAGCCAGGCGTAGGCGATGCCGCGGCCGACGGTGTAGCCGTAGGCGGAGGAGGTGACATAGCCGACCGGGGCGCCGTCGAGGAGGACGGGTTCCTTGCCGAGGACGTTGGCGGCCGGATCGTCGAGGGTCAGACAGGTGAGCTTGCGGGCGACGGTCTCCTCGTCGAGGCCCGCCAGGGCGGCCCGACCGAGGAACGCGCCCTTGGCGGGGCGGACGGCGAAGGCGAGTCCGGCCTCGTACGGATTGTGCTCGGTGGTCATGTCGTGGCCCCAGGAGCGGTAGCCCTTCTCCAGGCGGAGGCTGTTGAAGGCGCTGCGGCCGGCGGCGATCACACCGAGCTCCCGGCCGGCCTCCCAGAGCGTGTCCCAGAGGCGGAGTCCCAGGTCGGCGGTGGTGTAGAGCTCCCAGCCGAGCTCGCCGACGTAGCTCAGGCGCAGGGCGGTGACCGGGACATGGCCGAGATGGGTCCGCCTGGCCCTGAAGTAGCCGAAGGCCGCGGCCGAGAAGTCGTCCCGGGTCAGCGGCTGGACGAGGTCCCGGGCGAGCGGGCCCCAGACGCCGATGCAGCAGGTCCCTGAGGTGATGTCCCGTACATGCACGTCGTGGGGCGCGTGCCGCAGGAGCCAGTCGAGGTCGGCGCCGCTGTTGGCGCCGACCTGGAAGCGGTCGGCGGCGAGCCGGGCCACGGTGAGGTCGGAACGGATGCCGCCGGCCTCGTCGAGCAGCAGGGTGTAGGTCACCGCGCCGGGCTTCTTGTCGAGTTGATTGGTCGTCATGCGCTGGAGGAAGTCCAGCGCCCCGGGCCCCGTGACCTCCAGGCGGCGCAGCGGGGTCATGTCGTAGAGGGCGACCCGCTCGCGGGTGACGGCGGCCTCGGCGGCGGCGATCGGCGACCAGTAGCGGGCCGACCAGGCGTCCCGTTCGGGGAGCCGGATCCCTTCGGCGAGCGGGGCGTTGGCCTCGTACCAGTGCGGGCGCTCCCAGCCGCCGGCCTCCAGGAAGTACGCGCCGAGCTCCTGTTGGCGCGGATAGAAGGGGCTGGTGCGCAAGGGGCGGGGGCGCTCGACGGGTTGGAGGGGGTGGACGACGTCGTAGACCTCGATGAAGCTCTGGGCGCCGCGCTCCTCTATATAGGCGGGCGAGCGCTGGGCGTCCTCGAAGCGGGTGAGGTCGCATTCGTGGATGTCGGTGGCGGGGTGTCCGTCGGTCATCCATTGGGCGACGGCCCGGGCGACGCCGGCGGAATGGGTGACCCAGACCGCCTCGGCGAGCCAGAAGCCGCGCAGGGTGCGGGATTCGCCGAGGACCGGCATCCCGTCGGGGGTGAAGGAGAAGACGCCGTTGAAGCCGTCGGCGATCCGCGACCGACCGAGGGCGGGCAGCAGCTCGACGCTGTCCCGCCAGCTGGGCGCGAAGTCCTCCTCGGTGAACGGCAGCGAGGACGGCATCACGGGGGCGTCGTCGTAGGCCGGCACGGTGAACGGGTCGACGGGCATGGGGCGGTGGGCGTAGGAGCCGATGCCGAGTCGGCCCCCGGTCGCACCGAGGTGCTCGCGGAAGTAGAGGTCGCGGTCCTGGAAGCGGAGGATCGGCCGAACGGCCTCCTCCCCCGAGCCCTCGGCTTCCTGCGAGCGGCGGGGACCCCCGTGCGGGGCGTCGGTGCCGGCGAGTTCGGGCAGCGGCGCGGTGGTGGCGTACTGGTGGGCCAGCGGCAGCAGCGGTACGTCCACCCCGGCCAGGGCGCCGATCACCGGCCCCCAGAAGCCGGCGGCGGAGACGACGTGCTCGGCGGGGAAGACGCCCCGGTCGGTGACGACGCCGGTGACGCGGCCGGCCGCCCGCTCGATGCCGGTGACGGTGTGCCGGGCCAGGAAGCGGGCGCCGCGGCGTTCGGCGCGGGCCATCTGGGCGCGGCAGGCGGGCAGGGCGCGGGCCAGTCCGTCGTCGGGGGTGTGGAAGCCGCCGTGGAGCATGCTCGCGTCGAGCATCGGCCAGAGCTTCTTGCACTGCTGGGGGTCGAGCAGTTCGCCGCGGACGCCCCAGGAGGCGGCGAGGCCGGCCTTGCGGTGGAGGTCGGCCCACCGGGCCTCGGTGGTGGCGACCTCCAGGCCGCCGACGGGGATGAAGCAGGGCCGTCCGTCCACGTCGAGGGAGCCGAGCTTCCGGACGGTGTAGGCGGCGAACTCGGTCATGGTCTTGGAGGGTCCGGTCTGGAAGACCAGGCCGGGGGCGTGCGAGGTGGAGCCGCCGGGGGCGGGCAGCGGGCCCTGGTCCAGGACGGTGACCCGGCGCCAGCCGCGGGCGGTGAGTTCGTCGGCGAGCGAGCAGCCGACGATGCCGGCTCCGATGATGACGACGGGGGCGTCCACGGGGTCGCGCAGCGGGCCGGTCACAGGACCACCACCGAGCGCAGCACCCGGCCGTCCCGCATCTTGTCGAAGGCGGCCTCCACGCCGTCCAGGCCGATGGTCTCGGTGACGAATCCGCCGAGGTCGAGCCGGCCGCTGAGGTAGCGGTCGATCAGGACGGGGAAGTCGCGGCTGGGCAGGCAGTCGCCGTACCAGGAGGACTTCAGCGCGCCGCCGCGCGAGAAGAGGTCGATCAGCGGCAGTTCGATCGTCATGTCGGGTTCGGGCACCCCGACCTGGACCAGGGTGCCGGCGAGGTCCCGCATGTAGAAGCCCTGGCGGTAGGTCTCGGGGCGGCCGACGGCGTCGATGACCACGTCCGCGCCGTGCCCGTCCGTCAGTTCCCGGACCGCCTCGACCGGGTCGGTGCGGCGGGAGTTGACGGTGTGGGTGGCGCCGAAGCGGGTCGCGCCGTCCAGTTTGTGCTCGTCGATGTCGACGGCGATGACCCGGCGGGCCCCGGCGATCGAGGCGCCCGCCACGGCGGCGCTGCCGACGCCGCCGCAGCCGATGACGGCGACCGTGTCGCCGCTGCCGACCGCCCCGGTGTGGACGGCGGCGCCGTAGCCGGCCATCACCCCGCAGCCGATCAGGCCGGCCGCCTCGGGGCGCGCCGACGGGTCCACCTTGATCGCCTGTCCGGCGGCGACCAGGGTCTTCTCGGCGAACGCGCCGATGCCGAGGGCAGGGCTGAGCGGGGTGCCGTCCAGGAGGGTCATCGGCCGGGCGGCGTTGCGGGAGTCGAAGCAGTACCAGGGTCGGCCGCGCCGGCAGGAGCGGCACTGTCCGCACGGGGCCCGCCAGGCGAGCACCACGAAGTCGCCGGGCGCGAGGTCGGTGACGCCCTCGCCCACGGTCTCGACGATCCCGGCCGCCTCGTGGCCGAGCAGGAAAGGGAACGCGTCGTCGACGGCGCCCTCGCGGTAGTGCAGGTCGGTGTGGCAGACCCCGCACGCCTGGACATCGACGAGCACTTCTCCCGGGCCGGGATCGGGCACCACAATCATCTGCGGACCGACGGGTGCGCCCTTCTTCGCCGCGACGACGGCATGGACTTGGTGTGGCATGCCTAACCCCTCAGTGTTGCGCACTGCACGACTGGTTGCGCGATGAGAGACATAGTGGGAACGGCGTATCGGCAGCGTCAAGAGGTACGTGCTAGCCGTTTGTCAACGACCGGTTACGCATGCGGACGCGCAGCGCGCCGGCCGCGCACGCCCCGCGCACGCGAAAGCGGGGCCGGGTCGCGCGACCCGGCCCCGCTCCGGACGGCCGCCGACAGGCCGTCAACGGGCGGTCAACGGGCGCCGCGCCCGCACCGCCCGGAACCGGTCAACAGGCGTACCCCATCCGCCGGGAGAGCTCCACACCGGCGGCGACGGTGCGCTTGACCACCTCCGGCAGCCGCTCCGCGTCCAACCGGTAGGCGGGCACCGAGACGCTGATCGCGCCGATGACCGAGCCGTCGTGCGCCCGCACCGGCGCCGCGACCGCGCGCAGCCCCAGCTCCAGTTCCTCGACCGCGACCGCGAAGCCCCGCTCGACGACCTCGGCGAGCTGATCGCGCAGCTCGACCGGGGAGGTCACGGTCCGCTCGGTCAGCCGCGGCAACTTCCGTGCCAGCACGGCCTCCTGGACCGGCGTCGGCTGGTACGCGAGCAGCGCCTTGCCGCTGGACGTGGCGTGCAGCGGCGTCCGGCGGCCGAGCCAGTTCTGGGCGGTGACCGACGCCGGGCCACGGGCCTGCATGATGTTGACCGCGGCGTCGCTCTCCATGACCGCGATGTTGACCGTCTCGCCCAGCTCGTCGGCGAGCGTACGGCAGACCACCGCGCCCTCCTGGGAGATGTCCAGCCGCACGGCCGCGGCCCCGGCCAGCCGCAACACCCCCGCGCCGAGGTAGTACTTGCCGCGCTCCTGCTCCTGGGCGACCAGTCCGCGGTTCTCCAGCACGCCCAGCAGCCGGAACGCGGTCGACTTGTGCACGCCCAGCTCGTCGGCGATCTCGGTCACCCCGGCCTCGCCGAGTCTGGCCAGGATCTCCAGCACGGTCACCGCCCGGTCCACCGACTGCACCGCGCTCGCCGCGCCTCTGGGTGGCTTTCCCGCCACCGCCCTGCGCGGCTTCCCGTCCGGCCTGCCCGCCGGCTGATTCTCCGCCCGCGCCTCCGACTTAGCCGTTTTCGTCATAGGTCCGTGTCACCACCCAGCTCGCTGCCACCATCCAGCGGCCCGATCGGGCCGACATTCCCGGGGACCGCTTGACGCGCCCGGCCCTCGACTGGATTCTGTTGCGCATAACGCTCTGTCGTGCGGATTGCGAAACTCGATAGTACCGAACAGTAATAGGGGGGCCCAGTGATTCCCGTCTGCCACCTCGCTGACCTGCCCGCCGGCGAGTCCGTTCGCCTCGACACCACGCCTCCGATCGCCGTCTTCAACGCCGACGGAGAGCTGTACGCCATCGACGACACCTGCACCCACCAGGACGCCTCACTCGCGGACGGCTGGCTGGAGGGGTGTCTGGTCGAATGCCCGCTGCACGCCGCTTCATTCGATCTCCGCACCGGCGCACCGACCTGCCTGCCCGCCCGCCGCCCCGTCCGCACCCACCCCGTGACGGTCGAGGACGGCATGGTCTACGTCCACCGCACGGCCGAGGAGGACACCGCCGCATGAAGTCGGTCACCGTCATCGGAGCCTCGCTGGCCGGGCTGTACGCCGCACGGGCGCTGCGCGCCCAGGGCTACGACGGCCGCCTGACGATCGTCGGGGCGGAGCCGCACCGCCCGTACGACCGCCCGCCGCTGTCCAAGGAGTTCCTCACCGCGCCGGCCACCGCGGAAGGCGACGCGGACCCGGCCACCGAAGGGCCGCTCGCCCTCACCGACGCCGAAGAGCTCGCCGGACTCGACGCGGAGTGGCTCCTGGGCACCCGCGCCACCGCCCTCGACACCCGCCACCGTGCCGTCCGCCTCGACACCGGACGCACCCTCACCACCGACGGCATCGTGCTCGCCACCGGCGCCGCACCGCGCCGCCTGCCCGGGCCCGCACCGGACGGCTCGCACACCCTGCGCACCCTCGACGACGCCCGGGCCCTGCGCGCCGACCTGGCCCGCGGCGGCCCGACCCGGGTCGTGGTGATCGGCGGCGGCTTCATCGGCGCCGAGGTCGCCGCGTCCTGCGCCGCCCTCGGCCACCAGGTCGCCGTCGCCGAGGCCGCGCCCCTGCCCCTCGTCCCCCAACTCGGGGAATCCATGGCCGAGTTGTGCGCCCGGCTGCACGGCGACCACGGCGTCGCGCTGCTCACCGGCACCGGCGTCCGGGGGCTGCGGGCGGGCGCCGACGGCCGGGTCACGGCGGTCGAGCTCGCCGACGGCCGGCTGCTCTCCGCCGACGTCGTCGTCACCGGCATCGGCGTGCGCCCCGCCACCGACTGGCTCGAAGGCTCCGGCCTGCCGCTCGGCGACGGCGTCCGCTGCGACGCCGGCTGCGTCACCCCGATCCCCGCCATCGTGGCCGCCGGCGACGTCGCCCACGTGGCCGGCGCCCGCGCCGAACACTGGACCAGCGCCACCGAACAGGCCGCCACCGCCGTCCACAACCTCCTCGCCGGCCGCACCGCCCGCACCCACCGCGCACTCCCCTACTTCTGGTCCGACCAGTACGGCGTCCGCATCCAGTTCGCCGGCCACCGCCGGCCCGGCGACGTGCCCCGCATCGTCGAGGGCTCCCCGGACGACCGCAGCTTCCTCGCCCGCTACGAACGCGACGGCCGCACCACCGCCCTGCTCGCCCTCAACCGCCCCCGCCCCTTCGCGCGCCTGCGCCGCGAACTCGCCCGGGCCACCCAACCCGCCCCCACGGGCTGACGGCCCGAACAGCCCCCTCCCACCGTCCGTACGAAACCACCACCCGACACCGGCTCGGCGGAAGCGCGTACGTACTGCCGGCGGGCGGCGCGGAGGCTGCTGCTCGGCGGCCCGGTCGTGGTCTCCCTGTCCCCGCGGATAATTCGGCGGAACGGCGGGGCGGCGGCGGACATAATCGGCACCATGACCGCGAGCGACTCCCCCACCGCCCCCACCCGGATCACCCCGCAAGGCCCCTGGCTGGCGCCCGGAGTTGTGGTGATCACCGGCATCCAGGCCGCCGGCAAGTCCACCGTGGCGCAGGCCCTCGCCGAGCGGCTGCCCCGGGCGGTGCATCTGCGCGGCGACGGCTTCCGGCGCAACATCGTCCGCGGCCAGGTCGGCATGACCCCCGACGTGGGGGAGGAGGCCCTCGCCCAACTGCGGTTGCGCCACCGGCTGACGGCCTCCTGCGCGGACGAGTACGCCCGGGCCGGCTTCACCGTCGTCGTCCAGGACATCCTCCTCGGCGAGCATCTCGCGCAGCTGGTCGCCGACATCGTGACCCGTCCGCTCGCCGTCGTCGCCCTGCTGCCCGACCCGGAGGCGGTCGCGGCCCGCGAGGCGGGTCGGCCCAAGACCGCGTACGGGCCGGACTGGAGCGTGCGGGACCTGGACGTGCTGCTGCGCGCGGAGACGCCCCGCGACCTCGGGCTGTGGCTGGACACCACCCGGCAGACCGTCGAGGAGACGGTGGACGCCGTCCTCGGCCGGGCGTGGACCGAGGGCGCGGTGGCCTGACGGCCGTGGCCGCGGCCGGTGGGCGGCACCCCCGTGACCTCCCACCGGTCGCGCGGCCGTCACCGCCGTCACCGCCGCGGCAACTGCCGGGCGAAGAAGGACCGCACCCACCCGCGCACCAGCGGCACGGATTCCGCCGGGCCGATCGGGCCCACCAGTGCGCGACGGCCTTCGGCGGCCATCAACCCGGCGGCCTGCAACTGCGGGGCGAGGGCCGCGTAGTCGGTGAACACCCAGTGCGCGCCCCCGGCGATCTCCGCCCGGTGGACCCGGCCGCCCGAGCGCGCCCGCACCGCGGACCAGGAGCGTGCCAGCTCTCCCCGGTGCGGGAAGCCCGCGCTGCCGAGCAGCAGCAGCGGCCGGTCCACTCCGTATCGGGCGACCGGGAACAGCTCCCCCGGCCGACCGGGAGCCGGGCCCGGGTGGTCCAGATAGCCCTCCAGGTCGACCGCGGCGCGGATCCGCGGGTCCTCGAACAGCGCCTGGGCCGCGGCGGTGCCGCCCGCCGAGTGGCCGTAGACGCCCGTCCGCCCCAGGTCCAGTGCCCGGCCGAGGCCCGGCGGCAGCGCCCGCCCCGCCGCGTCCGGGTTGCCGCCGGCGGCCAGCACCGCCAACTGCCCGAGGACGAACCGGATGTCGGCGATCCGGGTTCCGATCATCGTGCGGAACAGGCCGGGGTCGCTGCGGGGGTCGGCTCGGAGCACGGTCGTCCGGACCCGCTCCGGGCGCCCCGGCCGCGTCACCGGGAAGTCCACCTCGCTGGCGTCGCCGGGGTGGTCGAGGGCGACGACCACCGCGCCGTGGCTGGCGAGTTCCTCCGCCAGGCCGGTGCCCAGGGTGCGCGGGTCGCCACCGCCCGGGGAGTAGAGGATCACCGGCCCCGGTACCTCCCGCGCGGGCGCATCGAGGTGCGCGTGCGTCGTGGTAGCCGCCCAGTTCACGCCACTCGTCGGCAGGTGGTGCACGGTGACGTCGATCTGCGCGAAGAGCGCCGCGGCGGCCTCGGTCATCTGCCGGGCCACCGGGCGGCCGGGCACGGCCCGGGCGGGGTAGACGACGGTGAGCATCAGCTCCCGCACCCCGATTCCGGGCTCCCAGGGGTCGGACCGGTCCGGATCGACCAGATAGAGCGTGGTGGCGCCGATCGGGTGCGGCCCGCTCGGCGCCGGCAAACGGGGCGTCACCCACGCCCGGGTCCGCTCCCGCTCCGACTGCCCTGCCCGGGCGGTACCCACGGCACCGCCTCCGAGCAGCGCCCCGGCCGCCAGCATCACCGCCGACCTGGTGACGGTCCGCCGCGCCACCCCTCCCCCACCGGCATCCGCGCGCTCCTCGCCCCTCCGTACCGACATCGCTCCCCGCACTCCTCTCCGCCGGGGCCCCTCCGGCCCCCGTCGCCAACTCGGCCCGGCCGCACCGCACTTGTCGCCCCGTGGCGCTGCGGGAGCCCGGCCGTCACCGGCATCCTGGCGCCGGGGCCGCAGAGCGGCGATCGTTTAGGGTCTGGCCGAAAGGGTGGCGTCACCGGCGGCGGGGCGTCGGGCGGCAGGGGGCGCGATGATCCGGATCCACTTCACGGCCGCGGACTTCGCCCGGGTCCGCTTCGCGCCCCGACCGGCCCCGCTCCAGGAACTCAACGTGGCGCTCGGCACGATGTGCCGTCGCGACGCCGCGCCGCTCTTCGGGCGCTGGCGGCAGCGGACGCTGCGCGCCCTGCCGCCGGCCGCCGAGCCCTTCGGGGACCTGGTCCCCGGTCTGCGGGCCCCGCGCTTCCTCGACCAGTTCGGCGACGACCTCGCGGAGGGGTTGGAGTCCGTCCGGGCCACCGGGCCCGAGGTGGTCCGTGCCGAGATCGAGCGGGTCTACGCCGGGCAGCGGACGCCGGCCCCGCGCTGGGTCCATGGCCTGCACCGGGGTGACGCCGACGCCTGGCGGCTGCTCAGCCGGGCCCGAGGTGCCGCCTTCGACGCGGTCCTGCGTCCCGTCTGGCCACTGATCCAGGACCTGCACCACGCGGAGTTCACCCGTCACGCCCTGACCGTCGCCGAGCACGGGCTCGGCGCGACGCTGAGCACTCTCACCCCGGATGCCCGACTGCACCACGACGTCTGGGAGTTCACGTCCACCGCCGCGCACCGCGAGATCGAGCTGCGGGGCCGCGGGGTGGTCCTCGTCCCCACCTTCCACCGGACCGGCCCGCCGCTCCTCGCGGAGCTGCCCGGCCACCCGCTGTATGTGACCTATCCGGCCGGGCCGGGGCTTCCCCTGCCGCCGTCCCCGGCCGGCGGCGCCGACGAGGCGCTGGCCGCGGTGCTGGGCCGGACCCGTCTGGACCTCCTGCTGGTCCTGGCGGAGGAGCACACCACCGGGGCGCTCGCCCGCCGGCTGTGCGTCAGCAACGCCACGGTCTCGGCCCACACCGCGGCGCTGCGGGGCGCCGGCCTGATCACCACGGAGCGGGCCGGCCGGGCGGTGCTGCACCGCCGGACGCCGCTGGGAACCCTGCTCGTCCAGCGCGGCCGGCCGGCGGGCCCGCCGCCGGTGTAGCAGTGGCCGCGGACGGCCCGGGGGCGACGTCGTCCGCGGCCACCGGCCCGTCAGCGCAGGGCCGTCACATTGGTGGCCTTCGCGCCGTGCACATCGAAGACGACCTGCTGGCCGACGTCGGTGGTCTGCGTCTCCATCCCCGAGAACGGGAGCCGCTCGCCGTGCTCGTCGGCGATGATGCCCACACAGTCGCTCTTGTTGAACAGGACGATGGTTCCCTGCGGCATCGCTTCCTCCGTGGACGGACAGATCCCGGCGGCGGGCCACTCCCGCCGACTGCGGTGGGTAGGAAACCTATTACGGAACGTGGGCCGAGGGGGAAGGGTCCGACGACCCCTTGGCCATACTTGACCGAAAGTCAGCCCTGCGCGCTTCGCGTTCGCGATCAGGCAAACGACATCCGGGACGCCCGTACCGAACCGGGCCCGGACCGCCGGCGCGGCGGTCCGGGCCCGTTCCCTCAGCCGCGGGCGCCCTCGACGGCCCCGCACAGCTCGTCCTGGTGTCGGCGGACGGCCTCCGCCGCCCAGTCGCACATCGTCAGCCGGGGCAGCGTCCCGGCGTCGAACCAGTGCAGCATCACCCCTTCGGTGAGCGGCAGCGCGGCCGCGTCACCGTTCCAGTGCCCGAGGAAGACCTGGATGTGCCCGCGCAGGACGCCGTCCGGTCCCGAGCGGCGCAGCAGCACGAACGGCGCCAGGTCGGGCACCGCCAACCCGGCCTCCTCGCACAGCTCTCGGGCGATCGCCTCGTGTGCGGTCTCGCCCGGCTCGGGGGCGCCGCCCGGCAGTGACCAGGTGCCGGGGTCGTGGATCTCCTTGTGGGCGTCCCGGAGGTGGAGGAGGTACTGGCCCCGGTCGTTGACCAGCAGTGCCGCGGTGCCGGTGACGACGAGCCGGTCGGCCGGGGCCGGGGCGTCCGCCGGATCGACCGGAGCCAGCGGGACAGCCGGAGCCAGCGGGACGGCCTCCGTGACGATCGGCCCGCCCGCCCCGTTTCGGTGTGTCTCCCGGGTGTGCTGGTAGGCCCACAGGTCCCGGAACAGCCCTGGTTCGGCGACCAGTTCGGGGAAGGTGCCGTGCTGGACGACCCGGCCCTTGTCCAGGACCAGGATGCGGTCGGCCACCGCCACGTTGGTGAGCCGGTGGGTGATCAGGACCACCGCACGGGTCGCCGCGCTCTCCCGCAGACCGGCGAAGATGCGGTGCTCGCCGAGCGGGTCCAGCGCGGAGGTCGGCTCGTCCAGGACGAGCAGTCCGGCCCGGCGGTGGAACGCCCGGGTGAGGGCGATCCGCTGCCACTGCCCGCCGGACAGCTCCTGTCCGCCGAGCCAGTCGCGGGCCAGCACCGTGTCGAGCCCGGCCCGGAGTTCGGCGATCACCTCGTCGGCACCGGACCGCGCACAGGCGTCGCGGACGTCGGCGTCGCCGCCCTCGGTGGGCCGGCCCAGGGTGATGTTCTCCCGGGCGGTGAGCGGCCAACGGGCGTAGTCCTGGGGCACCAGGGCGACCTGCGCCCACATCGCCTGCGGGTCGAGGTCGCCGGTGGGCACGCCGTCCCAGGTGACCGATCCGGTGGTCGGCAGGTACAGCCCGCTCAGCAGCTTGGCCAGGGTGGTCTTGCCGCTGCCGTTGTAGCCGACCAGGGCGATGACCTCGCCGCGCCGCAGGGTGAACGAGACACCGCGCAGCGCGTCCTGGGCCGCCTCCTCGTAGCGGAAGACGAGGTCCTGGACGCGGATCTCCTGCGGGGCGGCGGGCACGACGTCGCCGCGGCGCATCCGGAAGCCGCCGGCCTCCACCAGGAACTCCGACCAGTCGTCCATGTAGAGCCCGGTGCGCATGATGCGGGCGCCCCCGGCGACCAGGCCGCGCAGCGCCGTGCCGACCGCCTGCAGCGCGAACACCGCGGTACCGGCGTGCCCGACGGTCATCCCGCCGGTGGCCAGCAGCCACACCACCGCCGCCCAGACCGCCGTGGAGGCCAGCCCGCCGCAGACCGCGCCCGCCGCGGACATCCGTGCCCCGGTGTCGGCCGCGCGCCGGTCGGCGCGGTTGATCCGTTCGGTGATCTGGCGGTAGCGCCCGATCAGGAAGTCGGCCATGGTGCCAGCCCGTACCTGGTCGGCGGCGTACCGGTCGCAGACGTGCCAGCGCAGGATCGACAGCAGCCGGTAGTCGCCGCCGGCCCGCAGCTTGGCCAGGTACCGCACCCGGGCCGCACCCACCTGGGCCACCGCCTGGGGCAGACTGGCCAGCGCCAACAGCGGCAACAGCGCCGGGTGCAGCGTCGTCAGCACACCCGCGCCGGCCGCCAGCGAGGCGAGCGAGGCGATCAGGTCCTGCCCCTCCCCCACCAGGTCCTGGGCGATCTCGGCGCCGCGGTCGGCGGCCTCCTTGCGGTGGGTGAAGCCGGGCGCGTCATAGGCCGTCAGCTCGACCTCGGTCACCGCCTGGAGCAGCCGGAGTTCGGCCTCCCGGGACATCTGCGGCCCCAGCCTGGACGACAGCCAGACCACCACGATGCCGAGCGCCGCCCGCACCCCGGCGGCGACCGCCAGCAGGACCACCGACGGCCAGGCCCCGAGCAGCCGGCCGTAGATGTCCCCGCCGGTCAGCAGCGCCGTGATCGTCCCGCTGACCGCCAGCAGTCCGAGCGCCTGCAACGCCCCCGAGGCCGCCTGGCAGACCAGCAGTCCCAGGGCCGCCGCGCGGTCGGTGCGCCAGGCCAGGGTGACCGACCGCCGCACCAGTTGCGGCAGTCGGCGCGCCATGTCCACCAGGCGGATCTGCCGCACGGCCCGCTCCCGGCTGCCGGTCCGGTCGACGTACTGGAGCTCCTCCCCGCTCGTCACCCCGCCGGCCACCGCCGCGGGTTTCTCCTTCCGTACCCGGCCGTATCCCCCAACTCGCGTTCTGCGCATCGCTCTTGTTCCCCTTCCACGGTCATCGGCTGGTGCTCGCGGCCGGGCCCGCAGGGCGCGCCGTCCCGGCTCCCGCGGTGTCAACTGCGCGCCGCGCCCGGACAGGCCACCGGAGAGGAATTCGAACGGAACCGGACCGCGCCCGGACACGGGCGCCGGCCCGCCCCGCTCTCTCCGAGGCGGTCGATGGGCACAGGTGCCCTACAGAACGGCCCGCCGCGGACCCCGTAACGGGTAATCCGGGGGCAGACGTTGCACACACGTTCCCCCGCCCGCGGGAAGCCGTGGGAGATCTGACGTCCGGGCGCCGACGACCACTCGAACAGCTCGGGTCACTCCTGCGGGGTATTGCGAGCCGGGCTCGGCGCACGGCTCCCGGGCGGGCGCCGCACCGCCCCCGACCGCGCTCGACGGCACCCCGTCGTCAGGGCGTAGCGAACCCGGCTGGCCTCCTCCCCCATCGCCTCCGCGGCGTCCTCCACCGAGTAGCCGAGCACCTCGTGCAGGACGAACGCGTCGTATTCCAGGGCGGGATGGCGGAGCGCCGGCTGCGCACGGTGACGTAACGCGCCCTCCTCCAGGGTGGGGTCCGGGCCCCCGCCGCGCTGCCGTATGCGGGTGCTCACCAGGGTCCAGGCGCAGGCGGCCGGGTTGGGCCGGCGGACGATGTCGGCCCAGCGGATGGCGACTTCACCCATGGCCTCGCCCAGGATCCGGGAGGCGGCCGGTTCCGCCGCGTGGGCCAGGGCGTAGTCGAGGTAGCGCCCGCAGTGCAGGGCGTAGAAGGCTTCGAAGGCGGGCGGCAGGGTGACCGCCGGCGGGGCGGCGGGGGCCGCGGACCGCCGGCCCGCCGGGGCCGGCGCACGGGAGGGCAGCGGCGTCATCCGAACGCCTCGGCGCGCGGTGTACGGCGTTCGGACACCAACCCGCAGGTGCGGCGGGCGAGTTGGGTGAGCCGGGCGTGGTCCCAGAGCGGGCGGATGTCGTCCGGGCGGCCGTGCAGGACGCCGACGACCGTGCCGACGGTCTCCCAGTCCGGGACGAGCGAACCGTGCAGCAGGCCGGCGACCTCCCGCTCGTTCAGGGCGTGCCCGCTGGAGAGGCAGATCTGGGTGGGATCCGGGCAGGCCGCGGAGAGATAGAGCCCGCGCAGCGCCGCGTGCAGGCTCCCGGCGCGCGCCGGGCGCCGTCCGTGCGCCGCGTCCCACAGCGGGCGGACGGTCTCCGGGTCGCCACCGCAGGCGTGCACCAGCCGGCGGGTGACCTTCCAGGAGGGGCTGCGCTCGCCGGAGAGGATCCGCGAGATGTACGAGGCGCTCACCCGCGCCTCGTCGGCCAGGACCCGGAGGGTCTTGTCGCTGGCCCGCTGGAGGTGGGACAGCGCCGAGGCGAGCGCGGTGCGGGAGTCCTGGCCCGGCGGTCCGCCGCCCGGCCCGACCGTGCCGCCGCCCGCACCCCCGTCATCGCCTCTTCCCCCGCCTTCGCCGCCGCCCTCGCCCTCCGGGTACGCGCCGCGCTGCGGGACGGTGCGGACGGCGCCGGCCCGACGGCGCTCGCCGTCCGCGCGGGCGGCGGACGGCGGCTCCGGGCGGGCCTGGCAGGGCGGCGGCTCGGCCCGGCCGGCCGGCAGCGCCGCCGGGATCGCGGCGAGGGTGGCCGCACGCCGCTCGCGGCGCTTGGTCATCTTCCGGACGATGCGCTCCGCCGTGTACGACCGGCCGACCTTGTCCACGGTGATGCGCAGGGCCTCGGCGATCGCCGGCCCCTTGTGGCCGCGGTCGCGGGCCTGTTGCACCACGGCGGCGGTGACGTGGTCGAGGTCGCTGGTGAGCTCGACGACCTGCCGGAGCCCGGCGAGGGCGTCGCCGTCGCGTATCTGGGTCCGCAGCACCGCGATCCGGCAGGCCATGTCGTTGGCGACCTGGAGGGCGTCCTCGTCGTGCGACCTGGCCTCCGGTGTCCGCCGCGAGCTGCGGATCTTGCGGGCGGCCCGGCCGCAGGCGTCGCCGCAGTACTTCCGACGCCGCCCCGGGCCGGATCCGCTCTCCACCGTGTTGGGGCAGCCGGCCCTCGCGCAGGGGACCGATCCAGGATCCTTAGGAGTCATCAGCTGTAATCCTTCTGGGGGGATGTGCCACCGTGAACTCGCCGCAGAAATGGGCGATTTGCGGTTTGCCGGCGGGCACCGGAGTCGCGCCCCGCGGGCCGTCGGGCGCCGCGTCGCGACCCCGGCACCGTGCCGGCCGGCCCGCCGTGACACCGGAAGGACCTCCGGCGCCACGGCGGGCCCAGGTCTCGGACCACCGTCCGAGCGCGTCTCACCAGGACCGGGCGGCTGCGCGCCGCTCCGGGTCAGCCGGCGCGTCGGCGCTGGTGGCGGAGACGGGAACGGCAGACGGCGATCAGTCCGGTCAGCGCCACGGCGGACGCCCAACGGGTGTCGGCACCCTGCACCAGGACGTTCCCCAGATACGGAATCGCGAGGAACGCACCGAACGGTGCGGTGAGTTGGACGTCGCACCGGATGCCCAACCGGGCCGCGGACCGGGTGCCCGCCCGGTCGTTGACCGGGAAGTCACGCCGGCCCCCGGTTTCAACCGGGCCCCCGCGAGGGATGTTAGCTTCGTAGCGCCTCAACTGAGCTGCCCTCGGGCGCCAGCGAGGCGTTCGGTCAGGGGGCATCTGTCCTCCTCGATCGAGCGGGATGCGAATGAGTGGCCCTGGCGCCGGTTCCGAGCCTTGCCAGGGCCACCTCGTGTTCCCGGGACGGTACATCGTCACAGAACCCATCCACCAACGCTACAGTCGGTTATTGGCACGATTGCGGTTGCCGTTGTCTTTCCAGTTGCGAATCCGAATCCCATCGCAACGCCTGTTCGGATGTCGCGCCGCGGAAGGGTCGTTCGCTCTGCTCCCGCGGTTTCCCCCTCGACGCGCCTCCCGGCGACGTAGGGTGAACGGGTGATCGAGACCTGGCAGACCACCGACCCCGGAGTCCTGCGCCTGCCCTCCGGTCGCCTGGTCCGCGGACGCGGCCTGCGCCACCCGCTCCCCGCCGGCCCGACGCCCTCCTACGCCGTCCACCTCCTCGGCAAGCGGCCGCCCGAAGTCCCCTGGGAGGCACGGTGGTTGCTCTGGCCGGACTTCCGACTGCCGCGCCATCGCGCGCAGGCACAGCACGTGCTCCGCGACGCGTGGCAGCGGGCTGCGGGGGAACGCGTCGAGTTCGCCTGCGGCGGCGGGCGCGGTCGGACCGGTACGGCGCTGGCCTGCCTCGCCGTACTCGACGGCGTCCCGGCCGACGAGGCGGTGGAGTTCGTCCGCCGGAACTACGACCGGCACGCCGTGGAAACCCCCTGGCAGAAGCGGTACGTCCGCCGCTTCACGGCATAGCGCCGGACGCCGAACTCCTGCCCTCCGCAAGCCACTTCCGCCGTCCGTACGTCGAGGAGTGCGCTCCGGCGCTCCGGCGAGGGACGTGTCCCTCGGATGACCGGCGTGGTTCGCGGGTGCGAAGTGGGGGCCGCTGTCAGTGGTCGGTGGTATCCCTGAGGATCGGGCGACGCGCGTGCCGACGCCGCGCCGCTCCGGGGCCGAACGGGGCGCGGGGGCCCGGCCGTTCGGCCGAACCCCCGCTGGTCACCGCGTCCCTTCGGGCCGGGTCAGCCCCGGACGCCGTTCACCCACTTCCTGAAGGCGTGGATCTCGGTGTAGATGTCCGGCGTCGTACCGCAGGTCGAACCGACCCCGCGGCTGTCGACGCCGACGATCTCCCAGCGGCCGGCGGCCCACCGCAGCAGCGGGGAACCGGAGTCGCCGTTGCAGGGACCGAGGGTGTTCTCGGGGTTGTCGGCGCACACATCGCCGGCGCGGATGCCCCAGGCGTCGCTCCCGTTCGCCGGGTCCTTGACGCACTTGGGCGTGTCGCCCGGGATGGTCCTGGTGTCGAGTTGCTTGAGCAGCTTCGGCAGCTTGCTGTAGTCGCCGGCGCTCGCCGGGTCGTCGTAGCCCCAGCCGATCTCCCGGACCGGGGTGCCGGCCGCGGTCGCCGTACCCGCCAGTGCGACGGGTCGCTGCGCCACCTTCGTCTTCAGGTGCATCAGCGCCAGGTCGGATCCGGAGCTGCGGTCGTCCGACGCGATGTAGTCGGGGTGGACCTCGATGCGGTCGACACCGGTGAGGGTGCCGCCGGTGGTGCGGTCGTTGGAGCCGATGCGCAGCTGGAACTGCGATACCGGCTTGATCTCGAAGGGCTTGCCGTCCTTGCCCGGCAGGGTCACGCAGTGCGCGGCGGTGATCACCCAGTCGCCGCCGACGAGGCCGCCGCCGCAGCGGTGGCGGGTCGGGTCCTCCGCCCCTCCTCCCTGGATCGAGGCCATGAAGGAGTAGGCCGGTGCCGATCCGCCGCCGATGATCTTCGGCGCGTTGTCGGCGGGCGCGGCGGCCGCCGTCCCCGTAGCAGCCAGTGCCCCGGCGAGGACGGTCGCGGCGAGCGAGGCCGCCGCAAGTCCCGTCCGCTTCATGGCAGATATGGATATGTGTCGACGTTCCACGTATGAACTCCCCGTTCAAACATGCAGACTCAAGTGACCACACTGGCCACTTGAGTCATTTGACACCACTGCAGCAACAACTGACGCATGAACATCGGAAGTTACGAGTGCGGTGCATGTCACGGGGAGCGTCAGGGGCGTGGGGCGGTCCCCGGCATCTGGGCGGCACCACCGGCGCGTACCGCTTCGAGCACGGCCCGGTGGAGCACGTCCACGCCGCCGGGTGGGATCCGGACCGGGCCCCCTTCGAGGTCGTAGCGGTCCTCGGCTCCGGTGTAGTGGATGACGACCTGGGCCGTGCCGTCGCCCCGGTCGGTGGTGGTGACGGTCAGGTCGCCGGTGATGACGCCGACCTGAACCGTCATCGCGCCACCGGGACCGGCGGTGACCCGGTCGGTGAGTGCGTCGGGATCGGAGGTGGTCACGGTGCGCAGGTGTCCAGCATCTCGGTGAGTTTGGCCTTCTCCGGTTCGGTGACGTTGAGGTGGTAGACGTGTTTGACGTCGGTCCAGGCGCGGGCGTAGGTGCACCAGTAGGCGTGCCGGGGCGGGGCCCACTGGTCCGGGGACTGGTCGCCCTTCGACCTGTTGGAGCGGGCCGACACCGCGATCAGCTGGGAGTGGACGAGGTCGTTGGCGAACTTCCGGCGCTCGGGGGTGGTCCATGTGTCGGCACCGGAACGCCAGGCGTTGGCCAGCGGGACGACGTGGTCGATGTCGAGCTGGCGGGCGTTGTGGAAGACCTCCGCGTCGTATTCGCTGAACCACGTCCCCGAAATGGCCCGGCACTCCTCGTCCTGCTTGACGTCCTCGCCGTCCCGGGCGAGGACGACCTCTCGGGTGTCGCATTTCCCGTACTGGTTGATCCAGTGCGGGAATTTCGCGCGGCTGTAGCCCTCCATCGAATGCGGCTTCGCGACGTGCAGTCCGGCGAGTTCGGTGCGCACCTCGCCCACCGGCGGCGGATCGGGGAGTTTCAGCGGAACGGCGTCGAATCCGGTCCCCGCGGGCCGCGACGCGGGGGCGAGGGTGGTCCGCGGATCCGGGGCGGCTGTCGCGGTCGTCGACGCGCTCGGCAGAACTACGGCGACGATCAGGGCTGTTGTGGTGGCGACGCGGCGCCACCATGCGTTGGTCAACACCCGGAGAGCATCACCAGGCGAAACGGTTCGGCATCCCGAAATTCACTCCTTGGTGGGTAAATTCGGGTTCCCGGCATTCCGTTGAGTAAACGAGTGAGTATAAGGCGCTGTGCGATTCGAAGGAAATACGGGGTGGAATCGGATCGGGAATCGGATCCGGCGAAGGGGATTCCCGGCGGGCGGGTGCCGACGCCATCATGTCGGCACCCGCCCGGCACCGTTTCCGCCAACGCATCGCCCTTCAGCGGCGGTTGGGTACCCGTTCCCACCACGTGACCGTGCGCAGGCACCACTCCGCCGGGCCGTATCGGAAGCGGGCCAGCCACCAGCGGCTGAAGAGCGTCTGGAGGGTGAGGATCACCAGGGCCAGGACCATGGCGGTGCCCCAGTGGAGGGAGTGCCGCAGGTCGAGGAGCGGGGCGGCCGCGACGACCAGGAGGGTGGCGGTCAGGTAGTTGGTGAGCGCCATGCGGCCGAGCGGTTCGAGGACGGCGGACAGGGCCGTGCCCAGCGGGCTGCGCAACAGCAGGAGCAGGGTGACGGCGTAGGCGACGGCGGCCAGCAGCCCGGCCGCGGCGGCGATCCGGGTGGCATGGGCATCGGCGGGGTCGGTGGCGTACTGCCACCACAGCGCCGCCGCCGCGGCGGGCGCGGCCACCGCCAGCACCGCGGCGAGCGTACCGGTGCGCTGCTCCAGGGCGCGCGGCACGCCCAGACGGGCCACCGCGAGGCCGAGCAGGAACAGGCCGGGGATGGTGACGAGGCCGCCCGAGGCGAGCGTCACGGAGGCCAGGGTGAGGCCGCCGCCGGCGGCCAGGACGAGCGGGGTGGGCAGCCAGGTGGCGGGCAGCAGCACGAGCAGCCCGAAGATCGCGTAGGGAGTCAGCGCCTCGCCGGGGTGCAGCAGTTGGTGCGCCGCCCCCAGGAGGCCGAGCGCGATCAGACGCCGTACGAGGAGCAGCCGCGGCCGGTCCGAGCGGCGCGCGGCACCGTCGAGGAAGAGCGCGAAGCTGATGCCGAAGAGGAAGGAGAAGATCGGGAAGAAGCGCTCCTGGACGGCGAGGTCGAGGAACGCGCGGACGGGGTGGAGCTCGCCGGGGCGCGGTCCGAAGGCCATGGCGGTGATCTGCGGGATGTTCACCAGGAGAATGCCGCAGAGCGCGAATCCGCGGAGCGCGTCGAGGGCGCGGATGCGGCGGGCGGCGGGGCCCGGGGGCCGGGCCGGTGCGGGCGGTGCGGTGGCGGTGGTCGGCTGCATGGTTCCACCGTCGGCCGGCGGGGGTGCCCCGGGCCTCTGCCGTTCGGCCGGAATCGTGCGCAGGCCCTCGGCCGAACGGCCGATGCCGCGCCCGGCGCCACCCGCGGAGGGGGCCGGGCGCCGGTCAGCGGGAGCGGACCGTGCCGGTCTCCCAGGCCCAGGCGGCGATCTCCACGCGGTTGCGGACGCCCAGCTTGGTCTGGATGCTCCCGAGGTGGGTCTTCACGGTGCCGAGGGAGACATAGAGCTCCTGGCAGATCTCCTGGTTCGTACGGCCCCGGGCCACCAGCCTGGCCACGTCCGTCTCCCGGTCCGTGAGCGGGCTCGCGGGGCGTCCGTCGGCGGCCGGGCCGGGGTGCGGTCCGAGCCGTTCGAGCAGCCGCACCGTCACCGACGGGGAGACCAGCGCATCGCCGCGGGCCGCGGCCCGGACGGCCTCCACCAGCAGCCCGGGCCCGGCGTCCTTGAGGAGGAAGCCGCAGGCACCGCCCTGGAGGGCGCCGTAGACGTAGTCGTCCTGGTCGAAGGTGGTCACCACGACGACCCGGAGTGGATCGGTGGCGTCCGGTCCGGCGAGGATCCGGGTGACGTCCAGGCCGTCCAGTTCGGGCATCCGGATGTCCACCAGGCAGACGTCGGGGCGCAGCCGGCGGGCGGCCTCCACGCATGCCGCGCCGTCGGGGACCTCGGCGATCACCTCGATGTCCGGTTGGGCGTCGAGGATCAGCCGGAAGCCGGTGCGGACCATGTCCTGGTCGTCGGCGATCAGCACCCGGGTCGCGGGGACCCGGTGCGCGGGTTCCGGCGCGGGTGTGGACGGCGGGGAAGGGCTCACGGGTCCGATCGTGCCATGCCGCCTTCGGTATCCGGTCCCGCGCCGGGTCCCGGGTCCAGCACGGGGAACGACGCGGTCAGCTGCCAGCCGCCCTCGGGGGTGGGCCCGGCGGTGAGCGCGCCGCCGACCGCCTCGGCGCGTTCCCGCAGGCCGACCAGTCCGAAGCCGCCGCGACCACCTGCCGGGGCGGCGGTGCGCTCGGCCGCCGGGCCGTTGTGCACCTCGACGGTCAGCTGCCCGCCGCGGAGGGCGGCGCGGACGGTGACGGTGGCCGCCGCGGGCGCGTGCCGCCGCACATTGGTCAGGGCCTCCTGGACCGCGCGTTGGACGGAGGTCTCCACCTCGGGCGCGAGGCGGGCGCGGCGGGCGGCGGCGTCGATCCGGACCGTGACGTCCGGGCCGCCGCGCCGGGCGAAGTCGGCGGCCAGTTCGGCGAGCGCGGCGTACAGCTCGCCGGGCGCACCCCGCGGCCCTCCTCCTCGCGGAGGACGCGTACCAGGCGGCGCATCGAGTCCAGCGTCTCCAGGCCCGCCCGCTCGATGCCGAGCAGCATGGCGTCGACCCGTTCGGGGGCGGTCTCGCGGATCGTCCGGGCGGCCTGGGCCTGGACCACGATGCCGGTCACGTGGTGGGCGACGAAGTCGTGGAGGTCGCGGGCGAGTTCGAGGCGTTCGCCCTGCCGGACCGCGGCGACGGCGCGGGCCCGGCGGGCGTCCAGGGCGCGGAGGTAACAGCCCAGGCCGAGCGCCGCGCCGACGGCGAGGGT
The DNA here is from genome assembly GCF_029011865.1 of Streptomyces yunnanensis. Classification (NCBI taxonomy): domain Bacteria; kingdom Bacillati; phylum Actinomycetota; class Actinomycetes; order Kitasatosporales; family Streptomycetaceae; genus Streptomyces; species Streptomyces yunnanensis. The sequence continues at coordinate 8,272,939 of NZ_CP095749.1, read as the reverse complement.
GAGGACGAAGGCGTAGTTGACGAGGTCGCCGTAGTGCCGCAGGCGCAGCGGGGCCGCGACGACGGCGGTGCCGAGCGCGACGCACAGCACGACGGCGGCTCGTGCGGGGGCGGCCCGGCGGGCGGTGCCCAGCAGCAGGCCGAGCAGCGCCGCGGTCTCCGGCAGGCCCCAGGTCCCGGCGGCGCTGCGGACGGGCAGCGCGACCAGTGCGAGGGTCACCGCCCAGGAGGCGGCCGCCGCGATCGCGGCACGGCGCCGTACGGACAGCCACCGGTGGGGCGCCAGCAGCAGCGCCGCGAAGAGCGGTGCGGCGGCGAGCGCGACGAAGTCCGCCGCGGTGTGCGGGTATCCGGTCAGCGGTTGCAGGCTCTCCCAGTCGGCGAGCCAGAGCAGGACGAGGAGCAGGTACAGCGCGCCGGTGGCCGTCCATCGGGCGCGGCGCGGGAGGGGTGCGTGCGGTTCCACTCCGGCAGGCTACGGAAGCGCCCGCCCGCGGCGGGTCGGCCGAACGGCCGACCCGCGCCCGTCATCGAGTGCGACACCGGGTCCTCCTACGGGAACACGACCGGCGCCCCGGCCGCACCGCGGGTCCCTCAGGCCGGGTCGTGGGGTGGTGGGGGCGGCATCGTGCCGATGTCGGGGGCCGGTTCGGGCCAGACCAGCAGGACCGGGCAGGGGGCGTGGTCGACCACGAAGCGGCTGGCGGGCGAGAGGCTGTGCGGGCCGAGGTGCCGGCGGTCGCCGTCGCGGGCGAGGATCAGCAGGTCGGCGCCGTCGGCGGCGGCGACCACCGCGCGTTCGGGGCGGCCGGGGCGCTCCTGGCGGGCGCAGGGGCGGGCCAGGCGGGCGGCGGCGGTGCGCAGGAGCGCGTCGGCGGAGGTGGCGGCCAGGTCTTCCAGGCGGGTGCCGGGGTCGCTCCCCCAGCCTTCGCCAGGGCCGTGCCCCCGGCTGTGGCCGCGGCCGAGCAGTCCGGCGTAGGCACCGTGGGCGGCGGCCGGGACGTCGGGGCCGGTGACGTGCAGCAGGACGATCTCGGCGCCCTCGGGGGCGTGGCGGCGGGCGGCGTCCACACAGGCGGGCCAGGTGCCCTCGACGATCCAGACGATGACGGTCACGCGGTCGGCCTCCGTGCTCAGCTTCCGAGGACGTGCAGCGACAGCCACAGTGCTACCACGGAGAGCACCAGCGCGGCGGGGACCACGAGCAGCCCGAGCAGGGTGAATTCGCCCAGTGCCACCTCCGCGTCGTGTTCCCGGACGATGCGCCGCCACAGCAGGGTGGCCAGCGAGCCGGCGTAGGTGAGGTTGGGGCCGATGTTGACGCCGAGCAGGACGGCGAGCACCGCGCCGGGCCCGGCGGGGGCGGTGAGCGGCACCAGTACGAGGGTGGCGGGCAGGTTGTTGATGACGTTGGCCAGGGCGGCGGCGAGCGCGGCGAGGCCCAGCAGGGCGGGCAGGGTGCCGCTGTGCGGGACCAGGTGGGCGAGGCCGGCGGCCAGCCCGTTGTCGACCACCGCGCGGACGACGATGCCCAGCGCCAGCACGAAGGCGAGGAACGGCAGGGCGGCGGAGCGGACGATCGCGGCGGGGGTGGTGCGGCGCCGGACCAGGGCGCGGGTCGAGAGCACCAGCGCACCGGCCAGCGCGGCCCAGACCGGGGCGATGCCGACGGCGGAGGCGAGCACGAATCCGGCCAGTGTGCCGGCCACGGTGACCAGGGCGAACAGCGGCAGTTGCGGTGGTTCGACGGGGGCCGGGGCGAGTGCTCCGGCGTCCAGGTCGGTGGCGAAGAACCGTCGCAGCACCACGTACTCGACGGCGATGGCGGCCAGCCAGGGCAGCGCCATCAGCGCGGCGAACCGGGTGAAGGTCAGCCCGCTGGCCGCGAACGCCAGCAGGTTGGTGAGGTTGGAGACGGGCAGCAGCAGGGAGGCGGTGTTGGACAGGTGGGTGCAGGCGTAGACGTGCGGCTTGGGGCGGGCGCCCAGGCGCGCGGCGGTGGCGAACACCACCGGGGTGAGCAGCACCACGGTGGCGTCCAGGCTCAGTACCGCGGTGACCACCGACGCGGCCAGGAAGACCTGTGCCAGCAGCCGGCGCGGACGGCCCCGCGCGCTGCGCGCCATCCAGGCGCCGCAGGCCCGGAACAGCCCCTCGTCGTCGCAGAGCCGGGCGAGCACCAGCACCGCGGCCAGGAACCCGATGACCGGTCCCAGCCGCTCGGCCTCGGCCCGCACGTGCTCCAGCGGGACCGCCCCGGTCGCGATCACCACGCCGGCCGCCGGGACCGCGACCACCGCCTCCGGCCAGCCCCGGGGCCGTACCACCGCGCAGACCAGGACGACCACGAGCAGCCCGACGGACAGTGCTTCGGCCAACGGCGTGTTCAGGATCGGCTCCTCGCGGACGGGCGAGGCGGCGACGCCTCGGGGAAGGGGGGAGCCCACGGTAACTTCCCGGCTCCGGGCCCCGGCCGGTCACCCGCCGCACCCGCCCGACGTGGCCCCGGCCGCCACCGAGGTGCACCGACCGTGGCCCCGCCCCCGTGCGAGACTCGCCCGATGATGATCCGACTCGCCACGGAACGGGACCTGCCCGGCTTCCTCGGTCTGGCCGCGCAGGTGGAGCAGTGGTTCGGGCCGATGGTCGAGGAGCCGGGCTTCCACCGCGCCGTCGAGCAGCACGTCCACCGCTCCGCCGCACTCGTCGCCGTCCCCTCCTCCGGCGGGCCGGCCCTGCTCGGCGGCCTGCTGTTCGGGGCCGACGCCTCGGGTTCCCCGGAGCCGCCGTGCCATCACGTCCATTGGCTCGTCGTCGCGGCACAGGCGCGGGGGCGGGGCGTGGGCCGTGCCCTGATGGCGGACGCGGTACGGCGGTTCGTGCCGGTTCCGGCGAGCATCGAGGTCGTCACCTTCGGGAGCGACCATCCCGGGGCCGAGGCCAGCGGGGCGCGCCGCTTCTACGCGTCGCTGGGCTTCGTCCCCGCCGAGCCCGCTCCGCCGGGGCCGGAGGGCGGTTCGCGCCAGGTGTACCGCCGGGCGTGGGAGCCTCGGGCCACCGACTGACCGCCGCGGCCCGGGGGGGGACGGCCGCCCGAACATCCCGTCGCGCGGGGGAAATTGGCGTGCGCGGCGGCGGTGGACGCTGCGATGATCCCCCGATGCCGGGCCGACGGCAGCCGGCGGAGAGGGAGCGGCGGATGACCACACAGCGCGGGTGGGCGGCCGGGCCGCCGGCGTCCGGGTGTCTGATCGTCTCGGGGATGCCGGGGGCCGGGAAGTCGACGGTGTCGCCGCTGGTGGCCGGGCACTTCGAGCGGGCGGCGCACATCAACGGGGACTTCCTGTCGTACATGGTCGTCCAGGGGCGGGTCGGATTCCTCGGCCGGCCCGCCGACGAGTCGCGGCGGCAACTGCTGCTGTGCGCCCGCAACATGTGCGCGTTGGCCGACAACTTCGCCGAGCACGGTATCTTCCCGATCATCGAGTACGCCATCGCCGACCGCGAACTCCTGGACCTCCTGGTCGGGTTGCTCGCGCCCCGCCCGGTGATGTTCGTGGTGCTGGCCCCGCCGCCGGAGGTATGCCGGCAGCGCAACGCCGCGCGCCCCGCCCGGGAACGCGTCGACTACGACATCGCCCCCTTCCACCGCGCGATGCACGACGAACTGGGCGGCGTGGGGTGGTGGTTGGACAGCACCGGGCAGACGCCCGAGGAGACCGCCGCGGGCATCGCGGCCGAGGCCCGGCACCGGGCCGTGCTCACCGGTGGTCAACTGTCGTAGTGCAGGGTGCCGTCCTCGTCCATGGTCGGGTGGATCTTCGTCGGACCGTAGTCGTCCACGTCCGACCGGCGGGGCGGTTCCGGGCCGTCGGGGCCGATCCTGACCATCCGCTCGATGCGGCAGATCTGGAACCTCTTGTCGTCCACCCGCACCTCGTTGGCGCGGCCGGCGGCCTTGAACTCCTCGGCGGCCTCGACGTACCGCTGGCGTTCGGCGGCGCTGAACTCGTAGAGCTGCGGCCAGAATTCGATCATCGCGTCGACGAGCAGCCGGCGCGCCTCGTGCGGGGTCGGCATCAGCGCTCCCCGCGGCTGCCAGCACCCGCGGCGGCGTTCGGCGACGCCGAAGCCGACGGGCAGCAGGACGACCTCCGGGTAGGCCGTGCGGGCCCGCTCGGACTCCTCGCGGACGGCGGCGGGGAAGCGCGCCCCGGAGTAGACGTAGCCCTGGAGCGCCACCTTCATGGCGACGACCATGGGGCTGGTCTCCCGGCCGGGGACGAGGGCGAAGTCCCGGTCCGGCGAGGGGGTGTCGCTCCGGCCGCCCCAGGCGCGGTCGGCCGGCTCGGGGTCGGTGGGCCGGGGCGGCTCCAGGCCGCTCCGGCCGGTGCGGGCGAACTCGTCGCCGCGGACGATGCGGTAGCGGGCGCCGCAGACCTTCAGGTCGTCGATCGGTTCGCGTTCCAACCGCGCGACGGCGGACAGCAGTTCGCGCCGCACCGCGGGATCGTCGGTGTCGTCCTTGGCCTTGAACCAGAGATGGGAGTTGAGGGTGTCCCGGGCGTCCTGCGGCGTGGCGTCGGTCACCGGTTTCAACAGGCGCCATTCGGGGGCGCGTTCGGCGTCCACGGGGTCGAGGACGGCGAGACCGAAGACCGGGCCGCGGAAGGCGAGGTCCGGGTAGCGGCGGGACGCGTCCACGGCGTCGGCCTCCACGACCCACTCGGCCGGATCGTCGCGCCGCACCAACTCCGCGTGGAGCCGGTCGATCTGTCGCTTCCAGTCATCGGTCATGAGCGCATTGTGGTCGCTGGCCGCGCCGATTTTGGCCGGAACCGTGGATGTGGCCCACTCCCGTGGGTGAATGTGGGGGAAGGTCTTGCCGCCCCGGCGCCGGGGCGGGTCGCGGAAGAGCCGAGAGAGGGACGGGATGGGCAGCGGAACGGGCAGGGGTACGGGCGCGGTGACGAGCCGGCAGCGCGGTGATCGACCGCCGCAGGCACACGCCACGTTCGGGGTCGGCGTCATCGTGCTGGACCCGGACGGGCGGATTCTGCTCGGTCTGCACCGTGCGGGGACCTGGGAACTGCCCGGCGGCAAGGTCGATCCCGGCGAGGGCGTGCGGCGCGCCGCGGCCCGGGAGCTGCGCGAGGAGACCGGGCTGGACACCGCGCCGGACGACGTCCGGGTCTTCGCGATGTTGCACGACGACCTGCACGGCCTGAACCGCATCACGATGGCGTCGCTCGTCACCCGCTACCAGGGCACGCCGTACGCCGCCGAGCCGCAGCACGTCAGCAGCTGGGAGTGGCACTCCCCCACCGCGCTGCCCGGCCCGCTGTTCACGCCGTCCGCGCAGATCCTCACCGTGTGGCGGCCGGAGCTGGAGATCTCCGCTCCGACGGCGCACCGGCTCGATGTGATGTGCGTCGGGACGACCTGAGGGAACGTCGACGGCACTCGGGCGGTGCGGCTGATTTCGGCCACCGTCGGTCCCGGTACGGGCGGGCGGTGGCGCGGCACGGTGCGGTGCGGAAACCGGCTGCGGACGGTGCGCCGGCCCGGCGACCATGGGGGCATGCACTCGACATCAGCGCACCCGACGGTGCACCGGCTCGACCTGGGCTACTTCGTCCGGCCGGCGTCGGAGACCGGCGGCCCGGAGCCCCGCGTGGAGCCGGCACTGGCCTATCTGGTGGAGCACGACCGGGGACTGCTCCTCTTCGACACCGGCATCGGCGCCGCCGACCCGGAGACCGAGGCCCACTACCGCCCCCGACGCCGCCCGCTCCAGGCCGCGTTGGCCGGCGTCGGGGTGGCCCTCGCGGACATCTCGCTCGTCGTCAACTGCCATCTGCACTTCGACCACTGCGGCGGGAACCCGCTGTTGGCCGGGAAGCCCATCCTGGTGCAGGACGTGGAGTTGGCCACCGCCCGCCGGGGCGACTACACCATCGACGAGCTGATCGACTTCCCCGGGGCGCGCTACGAGCAACTGACCGGCGAGGCGGAGGTCTGGCCGGGCGTCCGGGTCGTCCCGACGCCCGGCCACACCGACGGGCACCAGTCGCTGGTCCTCCACCACCCCGACGGCACGGTGGTACTGGCCGGCCAGGCCCACGACTTCGCCTCGCACTACGCCTCGGACCACCTGGCCCGGCAGGCCGCCCTGGACGGCGCGGCCCGGCCGCTCCCGGGCTACCGCCGGTGGCTCGACCGGCTCGCCGCCTTCGCTCCACGGCGGGTGTACTTCGCCCACGACTGCTCGGTCTGGGAGCCGCCGCACGCCCCATGACGCACCGCGGGCCGGGGTCGCCCGGTCGTCGCGCGGCCCCTCGCGGGTACGGTGCACCATGACCACCCACCGCACCGTCATCCACCCCGTCCCGTACCACTCCCAGTGGGCCTCGCCCGAACTCGTCCCCGCGCTCCTCGCCGGGACGACGTCGGCCACCGAGGACCCCCGCTGGCCGGAGTACGGCGCCCGGACCCCCGAGGAATACGCCTGGTGGTCCTGGCGCCTGTGCGGGATGGCCTGTCTGCGGATGGCGTTGGAGTTCTGGCGGCACTCCGCCCCCACCGCCATGGAGCTGGCCGCCGAATGCCTGGACGCCGGCGCCTACGTCCGCCATGCGGAGGGCCTGCACGGTTTGATCTACGCACCGTTCGCCGCCTACGCGGAACGCCGTTGGGGTCTGAGCGCCGAGTCCCGGCCCGACCTGCCCCGGGAGGAGATCCCCGCGCTGGTCGGCGCCGGCCGGCTCGTCCTGCTCTCCGTCCACCCCTCCATCCGGGACGCCGACCCCGAACCGCCGCGGCGGGGCGGCCATCTGGTCCTGGCCGTCGGCGTCACCCCGGACCACGTCGTGATCCACAATCCGTCCGGACTCCCCGGCCACTCCCAGGAGTTCGCCCACGTCGAGTGGCGGCGGCTGGACCGGGTCTACGCCGGACGCGGCGTCGTCCTGGGGCAGCACCGGAACTAGGGTCTGCCCGATGGGTCAGGGCAGCGGGCGCCGGCCGTATGCCTCAAACTCCCTCCCCATAGAGGCTGTTGACCTCACCGAAATCGAGGAGAACCCTCCCCACTCCTGGTAATTGCTTGAGCAAGCAGTTACGTTATGGCCGTGATCGGATTTGAGTCGATGTCACAGGGCAGCTCCGCGGCACTCGCCGGCGACGCGGAGGACGAGCGCTGGTGCATGGCGGTGCGGCTGTTGGGCCGGGTGGAGAAACAGCTGGACGCGACCCTCCAGCGCCGCCACGGCCTGCCGCTCTCGGAGTACCGGGCACTGTGCGCGCTCAGCCGCCCGGACAGCGGGCCGGCGCTCCGGATGGGCGAACTCGCCGACCGGATCGGCCTGCAGGACAGCACGGTCACCCGCCTGATCGGCCGGCTGGAGGCGCAGGACCTGGCAGAGCGCGCCGCCGCCCCCGGCGACGGGCGGGCGGTCGCGGCCCGCATCACCGCAGCCGGCCGACAGCGGTACACGGAGGCGACCCCCACCTACCGGGCGGCGCTCGGTGCCGCCCTGGAAGCCTCCATGGCCAATGTCTACCTCGCCGACCTCGCGGCGTGGGTGCGCACCGGCGAGTCGGCCGTCGGGGACACACCCCACGCGCCCGAAGGGAACTCCTGATGACCGATGCCGTCGACCACTACGCACGGCTGCTCGCCGAGCACTACACCTGGATGCTGGGCGGCGACATACCCGCCGCCGCGTCGGGCCAGCTCGAACTCCTGCGGAAGCTGGGCGTGCACGCGGAATGGGGCACGTCCGAGGCGTCGGACGACGCGCGCGGGGAGGCCGTCGCCGTCGATCTGGGCTGCGGGCCCGGTACCCAGACGCTGGCCCTGGTCCGCCTCGGGTTCGCGCCCGTCGTCGCCGTGGACACCAGCGCGCACCTGCTGGCCGAGCTGACCGCGACCCACGCGGGGACCGGCGGCGCCGCGGAGGCGCTCCGTCCCCTCCGGCGGGACCTCCGCGGCGCCCTCGCCGAGGCGGCGCCCGCGGACTCGGTGGCCGCCGTGGTGTGCATGGGCGACACCCTGCCGCACCTGCCCGCCAAGACCGACGTCATCGAGCTGCTCGGCGACGTGGCACGCGCGCTCCGCCCCGGCGGCCATTTCGTCGCCACCTACCGCGATCTGACGGCGGCGCTGCACGGCACGGACCGCTTCCTGCCGGTCCGCAGCTCGGACGACCGCCTGCTGACCTGCTTCCTCGAATACGTCGACGACGACACGGTGCTGGTCCACGATCTGTTGCACACCCGCTCGGCGGCGGGTTGGGAACAGCGGACCAGCAGCTATCCGAAGCTGCGGATCCCGGCGCAGTGGCTGGTGGAGCAGTGCCGCGCCGCCGGCCTGGAGGTGCGGCACGACGAGACCGGGCCGCGGGGGATGCGGGTCCTGCACGCCGTCAAGCCGTGACCGGATCCGGTCGGCGCGACACCCTCCCCCCCTTATGGGTGATGGCCAACTCGCTTCATTTCCAAGGAACATGAAAGGGATCGTGCGGCCGGAACGCACTCCATGAAGCCGGCGCGGCCGCGGGGAGGGGACCGGTGACGGGCTTGCAGCGCGGCGGAAGCGGGCGGGAGGGGCGTCGACGCATCCCGTTCGGGGCCATCGGCCTCACCCTCGCGCTGGCGTGCAGCATCGCCGGCATCGTCTGGACCGCCGGCCTCGACGAGACCGGCGTGGAGGTCGCCCCGCCGGGCGGCGACACGCTCCGCCCCGCCGCCACCCCCGCACCGCCGCCGTCCCCGCACCGCGCCGCGCCCTCCCGCCCTTAGCGCCGCGGCAGTTGGCGCGCCGGCGGTGCCACCCGGCCGCGGCGTGCCCGGCGCGGCGCGCCCCGTCTCCTCGTGCCCGTCCTGAAGTATGGGACAAAAGGTGCGTACACCCGCAGAACTCCGCGGGTGCCGCGTCACCCGCCGAACCCGCCGCACCCATCGCAGCAGAACGAGGGCACGTCCCATGGAGATGCACCAACCGACCGCACCTGCCGCGCCCCGGAACCCCGGCCTGAAACGCGACATCGGGCTGGTCGGGCTCATCTGGACCTCGGAAGGGTCCATCATCGGATCCGGATGGCTGTTCGGGGCGCTGTTCGCGGCGCAGGCGGCGGGCACCGCGGCGCTGGTCTCCTGGGGCATCGGGGCGGTGGCCATCGTCATCCTGGCGTTCGTCCACGCCGAGCTGGGGGCGATGTACCCGGTCGCGGGCGGCACCGCGCGCTTCCCGCACTACGCGTTCGGCAGCGCGGCGGGCGCGTCCTTCGGCTGGTTCTCCTGGCTACAGGCGGTCACCGTGGCGCCGATCGAGGTGATGGCGTCGCTGAACTACCTCAGCGTGCACGCCCCCTGGGTGCAGACCGGCAAGAACCACCTCACCCCGGCCGGCTACGGGCTCGCGGTCGCCTTCATGGCGTTCTTCGTCGTCGTCAACTTCTTCGGCATCAGGTGGCTGGCCCACACCAACAGCGTGGCGACCTGGTGGAAGCTGGCCGTCCCCGTCGTCACCATCATCGTGATGGGGGCCGCGGCCTTCCACCCGGGGAACTTCGGATACCAGGGCTTCGCGCCCTTCGGCGCCAGGGGCATGCTCTCGGCGATCAGCACCAGCGGCATCATCTTCGCCCTCCTCGGCTTCGAGCAGGCCGACCAGTTGGCGGGCGAGAGCCGCAATCCTGCGCGGGACATCCCGCGGGCGGTGATCGGCTCGATCTTCATCGGCGTGTTGGTCTACGTCGCCCTGCAGGCGGTGTTCATCGGGGCGCTCCCGCGCACCGCCTTCGCGCACGGCGGCTGGGCCGATCTGACGTTCAGCGGCAAGGCGGGGCCGTTCGCGGGGCTCGCCACCTCCATCGGCCTCGGCTGGTTGGCGACGCTCGTCTACATCGACGCGGTCGTCTCGCCGTCCGGTACCGGCCTGGTCTATGTGACGGCCACCTCCCGGGTCTCGTACGGGCTGTCCCGCAACGGCTACGTGCCGGCGGTCTTCGAGCGGACCACCCGGCGCGGCGTGCCGTGGTTCGGGCTGCTGGTGGCGTTCGTCGTCGGGCTGATCGTCTTCCTGCCGTTCCCCACCTGGCAGAAGCTGGTCGGCTTCGTGACCTCGGCGAGCGTTTTGATGTACGCCGGTGCCCCGCTCGCCTTCGGCTGCCTGCGGAAGCAGGATCCCCACCGGCCGCGTCCGTACCGGTTGCCCGGTGGGCTGTTCTGGGCCCCGGTGGCCTTCATCGTCGCCAACCTGATCATTTACTGGGCCGGTTGGGACACGCTGTGGCGCCTCGGGGTGGCGATCGTCCTCGGCTATGTCGTCCTGGGGGGCTCCGCGCTGCTGAAGCTCAACCCCAAGGCCCCGCGCCTGAACTGGCGGAACGCGCAGTGGCTGCCGGTGTATCTGCTGGGCATGGGGGTGATCTCCTGGCAGGGCGGCTTCTGCAGCACCGGACCGGCGGCCAAGGTGTCCTGCGGCGCAACCGACGCCCTTCCGCTGTGGTGGGACATCGCGCTCATCGCCGCCTTCAGCCTCGTCATCTACTTCTGGGCGCAGGCGGTGCGGCTGCCGGACGAGGAGACGCGGGAGTACATCGGATCGGTGGAGGTCGTGCCAGGGGCGTGAGCGGAGCCGCGGCGCGGGGCTCGCGGGAAAAACCGGACGTGGCGCGGCCGTCACGGGGCCCGTGGCGGGGTTCGACGGGGCGGCGGGCGGGGTTTCCCGCGGCACGTGGGGCGTCCGGTCGGCGCGCCTCGGCGCGGCGCACCAGGCGGGCGCGGGGGCGCTCCGGCCGACGGGTCCGACCTGGGCGTACGTCGCCGTACGTCGTATGACGCCGTAGCCTCGCCAGGGACCACGGAGCCGGGCAGCGGGACGGGGAGGGCCGATGGGCACGGTGGACGGACGCGGGCAGCCGGAGGGGTCCGGGGACGGCGGGCGGGGGGAGCCGGACGCGCGGAACATCCGGACGGTGGAGGACGTACTCCGGCTGCTGGACGGCCTGTTCGCGCCGGCGGCCGACCGCTGGACGGCGGACGGCGCCACCTGGTGGGACGGGTTCTACGCGGACCGCGACCGGCCGGTGCCGTTCTTCGTGGCGAAGCCCGACGAGAACCTCGTGTCGTACCTCGACCGCGGGCTGATCACCGTCGGCCGGGCACTGGACCTGGGCTGCGGTCCTGGCCGCAACGCGCTGCACCTGGCCTCGCTGGGCTTCGAGGTGGACGCCGTCGACCTCTCCCCCGCCGCCGTCTCCTGGGCCCGGGAGCGGGCCCGCGAGGCGGGGGCCGCCGTCCGCTTCCACTGCGGCGACGCCTTCGCCGCCCTCGCCGACCCGGACACCGGGCTCGGCGGCCCCTACGACCTGGTCTACGACTCCGGCTGCTTCCACCATCTGCCGCCGCACCGCCGGATCAGCTATCTCGCCCTCCTCGACCGGACCCTGGCCCCCGGCGGCCACTTCGGCCTCGCCTGTTTCGCGGCCGGGGCGATGGGGTCCGAACTCCCGGACGCCGACTTGTATGGCGGAGGGGGGCTGCACGGCGGCCTCGCGTACACCCCGGAGTCGTTGCGCGCGCTGTTCGTGGATCTGACGGAGGTCGAGCTGCGCCGGATGCGGGACGAGCCGCCGCAGTCCCCCGCGTTCGGTGAGGCGTTCCTGTGGACGGCGTTGTTCCGGCGCCCGGCCCGGAGGTAGTCGCGCGGCGTGCGCCGGTCGCGTGCACCGACACACCACATGTTTTCTCACTTGCGCAAGTTTCGGGGGTACTGTCTGCCTGTCGTGGCTCCGTCCGGGCAGGAGGCCAAGGTTGGGTGCCGTCAGCTTTCCCGTGCGCGGGACGACCCGCGCCGCAACGGTGTGGGGTCGGATCCTCGGCCGGGGGTCCCTGGTCCGCCGGCTCGACTGGATGTTGTTCGGCGCGGCCTTCGCGCTCTCCGTGATCGGCGCGCTGCTGGTCTTCTCCGCGACCCGCGGGCGGATGCAACTCAACCAGGGCGACCCGTACTTCTTCGTGGTGCGGCACCTCATCAACACCGGGATCGGCCTCGCCCTCGGCGCGCTCACCCTGTGGTACGGCCACCGGCGCCTGCGCGACACCGCGGCCGTCCTCTACGTCGTGACGGTGCTGCTGGTGACGCTCGTGCTGACGCCGGTCGGCGCGACCATCAACGGCTCCCGGCGGTGGATCGTGATCGGCGGCGGCATGTCGATCCAGCCCGCCGAGTTCGTCAAGGTCGCGATCATCATCGCCATGGCGGTGGCGCTCACCGCACGGGTGGACGCCGGCGACCTGATCGAGCCGGACCGGCGGGGCATCGTCCGGGCGCTCGCCCTGGGCGGGGTCCCGGCGCTGCTCGTCCTGCTCACCCCCGATCTCGGGCAGGCGCTCGGCATCGCGGCGATCGTGCTGTGCATGCTCGTCGCGGCGGGGGCGCCGAAGCGCTGGGTCCTGGGGCTGCTGGGGATCGGCGTGGCGGGCTGCCTGGCCGTCTGGCAGTTCCACCTGCTGGACCAGTACCAGATCAACCGGTTCGCGGCGTTCGCCGACCCCGCGCTCGACCCGTCGGGCGTCGGCTACAACACCAGTCAGGCGAGGATCGCCATCGGCGCGGGCGGGCTGACCGGCTCCGGGCTCTTCCACGGGGCCCAGACCAACGGGCAGTTCGTGCCCGAGCAGCAGACCGACTTCGTCTTCTCGGTCGCCGGGGAGGAACTGGGCTTCCTCGGCGCGGGCCTGATCATCGTCCTGATCGGGGTGGTGCTGTGGCGGGCCTGCCGGATCGCGCGGCACTGCCCGGATCTCTACGGCACGGTCACCGCGGCCGGGATCGTCGGCTGGCTGGCCTTCCAGGCGTTCGAGAACATCGGGATGAACCTCGGCATCATGCCGGTCACCGGGCTGCCACTGCCGTTCGTCAGCTACGGCGGGTCGTCGATGTTCGCCGGCTGGGTCGCCGTCGGGCTGCTGCAGTCGATAAAGGTCCAGCGGACGATGTCGGCCTGAGCGGACGGGCGGCGGCGCCACGGCCCGGCGGGGGCGCGGGCCCCCGTGCCGGGACCGGCCGGGCCGGCGGGCGGCTACGCGCCGGCGAACAGGCGGCGCAGCCGGCTGCCGTTGGCGAGCACGACGACGCCCGCCAGCGCGAGCCCGCAGACGCCCTGCTCCACCTTCAGCCACGCCGGGAACGGGCCGGGGACCGCGATGATCACGGCGATCGCCGCCGTCATGACGGCGGAGACGATCCGCAGCCTGCGGTAGGCGCCGCGGGACCCACGGGCCGTCCCGGCGGCGAAGAGGTAGGTCAGCACGGCGCTGACGACGACGATGCTCGCCCGCACCCAGACCGCGTCGTTGACGACGGCGGGATCGCCGCGGAGCAGGTAGACGGCCGCGAGGGTGAGCGCGCTCAGGCCGAGGTAGCCGGCGACCAGCAGCTTTATGCCTCGTAAGGCACCGGTGGTGCGGGGGTGTTGGAGAGCTTCGGGGGGAAGTGCTGTGGGGCGCGGGCTCCGGGCGTTCATGGTGGTGGTCCCTTCTGTCGTCCGGAGCGGCGGCGCGCCCCTGCGTACGGTCACCTCCAGCATCCGGTCGCCCCGGCGGACGTTCATCACCCACGCGGACGACGCGCCGGGCGCCCGGCCTCGGGGGGCGGTCGGGGGCAACCCGTACGGGCTCCCGCCACCGGGTCTCGGGGTTGCCGCCCGACGGGCCGGGCGCCGCTTCCGAGGGCGCGCCGGTCGGCCCGTACCGTCCGGTGCAGCTGCCGCCGGGGCGGGCCCGGTTCATCACCCGTAAACGGGGTGTGCAGCTGGTGCAGACGGCCTGGTTACCGGGCGGTCAGGGCGCGCCGGAGGCGGCTGGGGAGCGGTTGACGTGGGCTGATTTGCCCCGGGCCGGGGGCGGTGTGCGACAGTGGGCCCTCCGGTCGGCCGGGCGTTTCGCCGTGTGCGGCGGTGGCCGCCGGAATTCTGACATCCCCCATCCCCGAACGACGGTTCAGGCCGCGCCGTGCGCGGATCCTGCCCGTACGTCCGCCCCTCCCCGAGCGATTTCTTCCCCCTGAGAGCGATGCAGGCGACGACTCTTCTCCCCCGGACCACGGACCTGTTCACCCAGGGCCTGGAGTCGCAGAGCGGCTCCGCGCTACTGCGTTTCGGCGCCGCGCGGCCCCGCCCGGCCGGCCGGATCAGCTGGTCCGGCGAGGGTGCGGTGGCCTGGCTCGACGAGCCGCGCGGCCATCTCTGGAGCGTCGGCGAGCCGACCGCGGCGGCCGGTCTCGTGCTTCGCGCCACCCATCAACTCCCGGATTCCGTAAGGGAGTTCACCGCACCGCGGGGCACCGAGGCGCTGCTCGGTCGGCACCTTGCGGTGACCGACCCGATCGCCTGGGACTTCCGGTGGACGCTGGCCGAGCCGCCGGCCCATCCGGCGGAGGAGCGGGTGGTCCCGCTGGACGAGACGCACCACGACGAGTTGCTCGCCTTCCTCACCGAGCACAGCCCGGCGCACTCCACCGGGCCCGGCTCCGCGGACGTCAGCCTGTGGAGCGGGATCCGCGGCACGGACGGCTGGCTGGTGGCGTGCGGCGCGCTGAGCAGCCTGCGGGACAGCGGCGCCCCGCTGATGGCGTCGGTCGCCACCGACGCGGCCCAGCGCGGCCAGGGCCTGGGAGCCGCCCTGACGTCGTGGCTGACCCGGTACGCCGTCCGCCGGTACGGCTTCTGCACCCTGTGGCAGCTCGCCGACAACGCCCCCGCCGACCGGCTCTACACCCGCCTCGGCTACCGCAACGAGGACCCCTGCGTGGCCGGGCGGATCAGTGGGCGCTGACCGCGGCGCGGCTGCGGGGCGGCCGGTGGTGGCGGTGGTGCAGGAGGGCGTGCAGGCGCCCGGCGCGGCGGCCGGCGGACTCGGGCCGCAGCGGCGGGAGGGCGTCGGTCAGGAAGAAGAGGTAGGCCAGGACCTGTATCACCCAGCGGTCGAAGGCGACGAGGCCGCGGAACTGGCTCCGGGGGTAGTGCCCGGTGCGGAGCAGCGTGGCGGCCGGTGAGCTGAAGACCAGGATCGTCAGGGCGACCAGTGCCAGGACGGCGGACAGCCCGCCGATCCACCACACGAGTCGGAAGACCACGCCGACGAGCGCCACCAGCAGGAGCTGCGGGAGGGCGCGCAGCCGCGACAGGAGCAGCCCGGGTCCGCGGGGCAGGTGTTCCGGGCGGTCGATGAACAGGCGGGCGGGGTAGTCGGAGACCGCGCCGAGGGTGAAGGGCGGGTAGCGGTCGGTGGCCAGCGCCCCGTAGGAGTAGTAGGCCACGCGCCAGGCCCAGCGCAGCACGCCGGTGCTGAAGAGGAACAGCCACCGGGGGTAGCGCCCGGTGAAGAAGATCACCGGGAACGCCAGCGCGGTGGCGATCAGGAAGCCGATGCCCAGGGCGGTCAGCAGGAAGTGGTGCGGGACGAGGAGCAGCCACTTCACCGCCCAGAGCCAGCGGGACAGCGGCTCGTCCAGGTCCGCCTCGACCCGTACCGGCTGGTACTCCGCGGCGATCGTCGACATGGCCGTCAGCTCCTTCCGCCATAGTGGCCGGATCCGGCCGGAGCGCCCCTTCCCCACCAGCGTGACCGAGTCGGGCCGGTTTGGGCAGGGGCTGTGGACGACGGACCTGCGCCCCGGCCCGGCGCGGCGGCCGGGGCGTGACCGACCGCGGTCAGTCGCGGACCGTCTGCTCCGGGATGACCGGGCGGCCGGCCTGCTTGCTCTCCGCGCCGTGGGCGAAGCCGCCGGCGTCGGCGGCGTCGCGGTGCGGGCGCTGCTGGGCCTGCAGGCGCGGCAGGACCCGGCGGAGGTCCTCCAGGAACAGGTCGCCGAGGTCGTGGCCGAAGCCGTTGCGGACGACGACGCGGAGGGCCGCGAGGTCGGTGCGGTTGGCGGGGAAGGTGTAGGCGGGGACCTGCCAGCCGCGTTCGCGGAGCGCGGCGGAGACGTCGAAGACGGTGAAGTTGGTGACGTCGTCGCTGGTCCGGAAGGCGAAGACGGGGAGTTGGCTGCCGTCGGTGAGCAGCGTGAACGGGCCCATGCCGGCGATCTCGGCGGCGATCCGGGTGGCGACGTCCCGGCTGGTCTGCTGGACGGCGCGATAGCCCTCGAAGCCCAGCCGCAGGAAGTTGTAGTACTGGGCGATGACTTGGGCGCCGGGCCGGGAGAAGTTCAGCGCGAAGGTCGGCATGTCGCCGCCGAGGTAGTTGACGTGGAAGACCAGGTCCTCGGGGAGCGCGTCGGCGTCCCGCCACAGGGCCCAGCCGACACCGGGCATCACCAGGCCGTACTTGTGGCCGGAGGTGTTGATGGAGGCGACCCGCGGGAGCCGGAAGTCCCAGACGAGTTCGGGGTCGAGGAAGGGCGCGATCATCGCGCCGGAGGCGCCGTCGACGTGCAGCGGGACGTCGATGCCGGTGCGCTCCTGGAGGTCGTCGAGGGCCGCGGAGATCTCGGCGACCGGTTCGTAGGCGCCGTCGAAGGTGGAGCCGAGGACGGCGACGACGCCGATGGTGTTCTCGTCGCAGAGCTCGACGGCCTGCTCCGGGGAGAGGATGAACCGGTCGCCCTCCATGGGCACGTAGCGCGGCTCGACCTCGAAGTAGTTGGCGAACTTCTCCCAGCAGATCTGGACGTTGATGCCCATCACCATGTTGGGGCGCTCGGTGGACCTGCCCTCGGCGCGCCGGCGGTGCTGCCAGCGGCGCTTGAGCGCCAGCCCGGCGAGCATCGCCGCCTCGCTGGACCCGGTCGTCGAACAGCCCACCGCGGCATGGGAGTCGGGGGCGTGCCACAGGTCGGCGAGCATGTGCACGCAGCGCGCCTCGATCTCGGCGGTCTGCGGGTACTCGTCCTTGTCGATCATGTTCTTCTCGGCGCACTCGGCCATCAGCCGCTGGGCCTGCGGCTCGGCCCAGGTGCTCACGAAGGTGGCGAGGTTGAGCCGGGCGTTGCCGTCCAGCATGAGTTCGTCGTGGACGATCTGGTAGGCGGTGTCGGGGTCCATGCCGTCGGCCGGCAGCTCGTACCGGGGGACATGGACCGGCTGCCGGCTGAAGACCGGGTTGACGGCGAGGTTGCGGCTGGCGTCGCGGTGCTGGTGCGGGCGCTTGAGTGGCATGGTGAGCGTGTCCTTCTCGGGTACGTGCCGGGCCGTGCGGCGGACGGCCCGGCCGACCCTCCCGCCCGGCCGGGCCGGTCCACACGCGGCGGTCAGGGTAACGGGTGCGACTGTGCGGGAGCGGCGGGGTGCGGCGGACGCAGGGCTACTTCCCGCCAATCCGGTCACGTTGAACGCGTTTCTCCTCCCGGGCAACACCCTCGCGTCCCTCGATCGGTGCCGCACCGGCCCCCACCCACGGCGAGCGCTCCGCCACGAACCGTCGCCGTCCGCTCGGCGCGCGTGATCGGCCCGGAGCTGCTGTGCTGGTGACAGGAGGCCGTTGCACCAGCGCGTCACGCGCCGGCAGGTGGCAGAGCCGACGGCACGTGGCGCGACCGCGCCGGCAGGTCCGGGCGGCCGGCACGTCCATGTGGGAGAGATCCAGATGAGCAGCTACCGAGTCGCGCAGGTCGGTGCCGTCGGCGCACCCTTCGAGATCGTCGAGCGGGCGGTGCCGCGGCCGGGACCACGGCACGTCCGCATCGCCGTGGACGCCTGCGGGATCTGTCACAGCGACGCCATGTTCGTCAACGGCGTGCTGCCGGGCGTCCACTTCCCGGTGGTCCCCGGTCATGAGATCGCCGGCCGCATCGAGGAGGTCGGCGAGGGCACGAACGACCGCTGGAAGGTGGGCGACCGGGTCACGGTGGGCTGGTTCGGCGGCAGCTGCCACCACTGCACGCCCTGCCGGCAGGGCGACTTCATCGTGTGCGAACAGCTGAAGGTGCCGGGCTGGGCGTACGACGGCGGGTTCGGCGAGCAGGTGATCGCCCCGGCCGACGCGCTGGCGCGGATCCCCGACGGCCTGGCGGCGGCCGATGCGGGCCCGATGGCCTGTGCCGGGGTCACCACCTACAACGGGCTGCGGCGCAGCTCGGCCCGGCCGGGCGATCTGGTCGCCGTACTGGGCCTCGGCGGCCTGGGGCACCTGGGCGTGCGGTTCGCCGTCGCCATGGGCTTCGAGACGGTCGCGATCGCCCGCGGCGCCGACAAGGCGGACTTCGCCAAGCAGCTCGGCGCGCACCACTACGTCGACAGCACCGCCGGCACCGCCGTCGCGGACGCGCTGCAGTCGCTCGGCGGCGCGCAGGTGGTGCTGGCCACCGCCGCCAACTCCGCCGCCATCACCGCGACCGTGGACGGTCTGGCGCACCGCGGCGAACTGGTGGTCATCGGCGCGGACACCGAGCCGCTGCGCCTCACCCCCACCCAACTCCTGATGCGCGCAAGGGTCGTCCGCGGCCACCCCTCCGGCACCGCGCAGGACGTCCAGGACACCCTGGAGTTCTGCGCCCTCCAGGGGATCCGCCCGATGATCGAAACCATGCCGCTGGACAACGCCAACGAGGCGTACGGGCGGATGCTCTCCGGGACGGCACGGTTCCGGATGGTGCTCACCCACACGGAAGCCGGCCGCGCGCACTGACGCCGGCGGCCGCGCCCCGTGCGGCGACCGGCCGCGACACCGGCCACGAAGGCGACCAGGGCCCGCCGCAGGGGGCCGAGGTCCACGGGACCGCCCCCCTGGCACGTCGCGCTACGCCGCCGCCCGGAACGCCCGGCGATAGGCCCCCGGCGTCGTCCCCAGGGCGCGCAGGAAGCGTCGGCGGAGGTTGGTGGCCGAGGAGAGGCCGACGCGGCGGGCGACGGCGTCCAGCGGGAGGTCGGTGGACTCCAGGAGTTCCCGGGCCGCGGTGATGCGCTGGGCGAGCAGCCACTGCCCGGGGCTCGCGCCGAGTTGGTCGGTGAAGCGGCGGGCCAGCGTCCGGGCCGATACGCCCTCGTGCGCGGCCAGTTCCTCGACCGTGAGCGGTTCGTCGAGCCGGGCGGTCGTCCACTCCAGGAGCGGCGCCAGCGAACCGTCCATCTGGACGGGGTGCGGTGGGGCCGTGAACTGGAGCTGACCGCCTTCGCGGTGCGGCGGCATGACCATGCTCCGGGCGACCTGCGCCGCGTAGCCGGCCCCGTGGT
Source organism: Streptomyces yunnanensis (assembly GCF_029011865.1). Lineage (NCBI taxonomy): Bacteria > Bacillati > Actinomycetota > Actinomycetes > Kitasatosporales > Streptomycetaceae > Streptomyces > Streptomyces yunnanensis. Next base: position 8,253,756 of record NZ_CP095749.1, on the reverse strand, counting down.
CGGCGCGGACGAGGTGCAGGCACAGGTCGATGCCCGCCCCCGAGCCCGCGCTGGTCGCGACGTCCCCGTGGTCCACGTACAGCACGTCCGGGTCCACCTGGACGGCCGGGAACCGTGCGGCCAGTTCACCGGCGCGCGCCCAGTGGGTGGTCGCCCGCCGCCCGTCCAGCAGCCCGGCGTGCGCCAGCGCGAAGGCGCCGGAGCAGATGCTGACCACCCGCGCCCCGCGGTCGTGCGCCCGGCGCAGCGCCCGGACGACGGCGGGTGACGGCGGCTCCCCCGGCGGCAGCCACCCGGGGAGGACGATGGTGTCCGCCCGGTCGAGCGCGGTCAGCCCGTCCGGCACGAGCATGTCGTACCCGGCGAGCGTGGCCACCGGGCCGGGGTCCTCGGTGCACACCCCGAAGACGTACCGGACCGCGACCCCGCGCCGCTCGATCCCGAACACCTCGGCCGCACAGCCCAGTTCGAAGGTGGACTGCGGCGGGCGGACGAGTGCGACGACACGGTGGACGGCAGGCATGGCAGAAAAGTACCTCAGGATGTCATTTCTGACACTCGGCCGGTCGGCGCCGGCCGACGAGGCTGTCCGCATGGCTACGCAAGAGAACGCAGGAAACGGACAGGCCGGCTACGTGTGGACCGCGCTGGCGGACGCGCCGGTGCACGAGATATTTCCCGGCATCCGGGCCCGCCCCCTGTGGAGCGGGGAGAACGGCGCCAAGGCCCAGGTCCTGGAGATGGATCCGCAGACCTGCTGGGAGGGCATCGACGTCCACGAGCCGGGCCCGGAGGAGGTGTTCGTGGCCTCGGGCGTGTTCAACGACGGCGAACGGGACTATCCGGCCGGCTCGTTCATCCATGCGCCGGCCGGATCCTGGCACGTCCCGCAGACGACGACGGGCTGCACGCTGTTCGTGTTCTATCCGGAGGGGTAGGCCGGAGGGTCAGGAAGGGCGCCGCCCGATGCCCGTCGACGCGGTCGGGCTCGCCCGTCCCCGCACGGTCGGCGACCAGCCGCGACGAGGACGGCGACGAGGACACGACCGGCGACACCACACCTAGCGCCATCATGGCGCCACGCCTGACGCCAGCCGCACCATCGACCCGCGCCGGGCGCACATCTCAGGCACCGCAAGGCACCCCACCCCGGCCACCACCCACCTGACGTCGACTAACACACCCAGGACGCACCCAGGCCACACCCCACGACGCACCCGACAACGCGACACGATCGCCCACCCGACGCCATCACGGCACACATTTGACGCCAACAGTCTCGCCATGGCGCCATACGTGTGCCATGATGGCGTCATGGACCTCACGCCTCATGCGGCGTCCGCCGCCACGACCTCGACCCTCCGCACCCCCACCCGCCCCGCGGCGATCTCGGCCGTCGGGCTCGCCAAGTCCTACGGCGACAAGGTGGTGCTCGACGGGATCGACCTGACCATCCCCGAGGGCACGGTCTTCGCCCTGCTGGGGCCCAACGGCGCAGGCAAGACCACCACGGTCCAGATCCTCTCCACGCTCCTGTCGGCCTCCGCCGGTCAGGCGCGCGTGGCGGGCCACGACATCACCCGCGAACCCGACGCCGTGCGCACCGCGATCGGCGTGACCGGTCAGTTCGCGGCGCTGGACAACCTCCTCAACGCCCGGGAGAACCTCCTCCTGATGGCGGACCTGCACCATCTCGACCGCCGCGAAGGCCGTCGCCGCGCCACCGAACTGCTGCGCCGCTTCGACCTCACCGACGCCGCGACCAAGCCCGTCGCCACCTTCTCGGGCGGTATGCGCCGCAAGCTCGACCTGGCGATGACCCTGGTCGGCGACCCCCGCATCATCTTCCTGGACGAGCCGACCACCGGACTCGATCCGCGCAGCCGCCGGACCATGTGGGAGATCATCCGCACTCTGGTCGCCGACGACGGCGTGACCATCTTCCTGACCACCCAGTATCTGGACGAGGCCGACCAACTCGCCGACCGCATCGCGGTCCTGGACCGCGGCAAGCTGGTCGCCGAGGGCACCGCGGACGAGCTCAAGCGCCGGATGCCCGGCGGTCACATCCGCCTCCGGTTCGCCGGCCTCGACGGCCTGGAGGCGGCCGCCGCCCTCTTCGGCGCCGCCACACCGGACCGCGACGCGCTCTCCCTGCAGATCCCCGGCGACGGCCGGATCCCCACCGTGCGCGCCGTCCTCGACGCCCTGGACACCGCGTCGCTGCGGGCCGAGTCCCTCACCGTGCACACCCCCGACCTCGACGACGTCTTCCTCGCCCTCACCGGCCGTCCGCAGCACGAAGAGCGGTCCCCGCAGGCCCGCCGGTCACCCGACTCCCGGATGGAGAACGCCCGATGAGCACCCCCTCGTACGCGCTGCGCGACTCGATGACGATGCTGCGGCGCAACCTCAAGCACGCGCGGCGCTATCCGTCCATGACGATCTCGATCGTCGCCATGCCCATCCTGATGATGCTGCTGTTCGTCTACGTCCTGGGCGGAGCGCTCGGCAGCGGCATCGGGCTCCCGAACGGCGCCGACGACCGGAGCGGGTACATCAACTACCTCGCACCGGGCATCATCCTGATGGCGGCGACCTCGGGCGCGGTCGCCACCGCGGTGTCGGTGTGCACCGACATGACCGAGGGAATCATCAACCGCTTCCGCACCATGCCGATCTCGCGCGGCTCGGTGCTCACCGGTCATGTCGTCGGCAGCGTCGTCCAGACCATGGTCAGCCTCACCCTGGTCATCGCCGTCGCGCTGGCCATCGGCTTCCGGCCGCACGCCACCCCCCTCGACTGGATCGCCGCGATCGGCCTGCTCGCCCTGCTGACCTTCGCCCTCACCTGGCTGGCCGCAGCGATGGGGCTGGTGGCCAGGACCGTCGAATCGGCGAGCAACGCCCCGATGCCGCTGACCTTCCTGCCCTTCCTGGGCAGCGCCTTCGTCCCACCGGAGTCCATGCCGGCCGGAATCCGCTGGTTCGCCGAGTACCAGCCCTTCACCCCGATCAACGAGACCGTGCGGGGCCTGCTGACGGGCACGCCGATCGGCAACAGCGGGCCGGCCGCCCTCGCCTGGTGCGTCGGCCTCGCCCTGGCCGGCTACGGGTGGGCACGCATCGCCTTCCGCCGCCACGCCAAGCGCTGACCGGGCCCGACGGCTCCGCCGCGCCCCGGGCACTCCGCACCTCGACCACTCCACGCGATCACCCAACTGCGTTGCACACGGGAGGACTTGACCATGTCACACGAACCCGCGACCCCTACGACGCCCTCGGCGCCGCCGGCGCGCGAGCCGCTCACCGAGCTGCCGATCACCCGCCCCGAGGGATGCCCCTTCGCCCCGCCCGCCGAACTGGCGGAACTGCGCGAGGAAGCGCCGCTGCGCCGGATGCGGTACCCCGACGGACACCTCGGCTGGCTGGCCACCGGGTACTCCGTGGCCCGTGCGGTGGCCGCCGACCGCCGCTTCAGTTCGCGCTACGAGCTGATGCACATGCCGTTCCCGGGCATGGCGGCCGCGGAGCTCCCGCCGGCCACCGTCGGCGACCTGACCGGCATCGACCCGCCGCACCACACCCGCTACCGGCGGCTGCTCATGGGCAAGTTCACGGTCCGCCGGATGCGCGAGCTGACCTCACGCGTCGAGCAGATCACCGCCGAGCACCTGGACGCCATGGAGCGGCAGGGCCCGCAGGTCGACCTGGTGAAGGCGTTCGCGCACCCCGTTCCGGCGCTGATGATCTGTGAACTGCTCGGGGTGCCCTACACCGACCGTGCGCGCTTCCAGCAGCACGCCATGACGGCGTCCAGCACGGAGGGGTCGGTGGAGGACCAGTACGCCGCCATGGCCGCGCTCCAGGAGTTCGTCGGGGAGCTGGTACTCGCCAAGCGCGCCCGGCCCACCGACGATCTGCTCAGCGATCTGACCGGCACCGACCTCACCGACGAGGAGCTGGCCGGCCTCGGGAGCTTCCTCCTGGGCGCGGGGCTGGACACCACCTCGAACATGCTCTCGCTCGGCACCTTCGCCCTGCTGACCCATCCGGACCAGGCCGACGCCCTGCGCGCCGATCCCGGCCTCGCCGAGCAGGCGGTGGAGGAGCTGATGCGCTACCTCACCATCGCCCACACCGGGGTCCGGGCGGCGCTGGAGGACATCGAGCTGGACGGGCAGTCGATCAGGGCCGGGGAGTCGGTCACCGTCTCCCTCCAGGCCGCCAACCGCGACCCGGAGCGCTTCCCCGACCCGGACCGCCTGGACCTGCGGCGCAAGGCCACCGGCCATCTCGCCTTCGGCCACGGCATCCACCAGTGCCTGGGCCAGCAGTTGGCCCGCGTCGAGATGCGGGTGGCCTTCCCCGCGCTGCTCACCCGCTTCCCGACGCTGCGGCTGGCCGTACCGCCGCACGAGGTGCCGCTGCGCAACGACCTGTCCATGCACGGGGTGCAGCGCCTCCCCGTCACCTGGGACGCCGCGTAGGGCCCGGCGCCGCCCGGTGTCCGGGGTGTGCCCGTCCGCGGCCGGCGGCCGGGCACACCCCGTCGGCACACCGGCGGCTGACGGATCGTCAGGCCCCGAGACCGTCAGACCCCGAACGCCGCCGCGTACCGGATCACTCCGCTCGGCACGGCGTGGGACGCGTCCGGCACGAGCGCCATCAGCGCCTCGTCGGGCACGTCGAACGGGGCCAGGATGCCGAAGCGGGACGCCGGGACGAAGCCGAACCGCGGGTATTAGACGGGGGGCCGAGGACCACCACCAGGCCCTCGCCCTCCGCCCGGGCGGCGTCGAGTGCGGCGCGGACGGCGGCCGTCCCGGCGCCCTGGCGCTGGTGAGTCGGCAGCACGGCGCACGGAGCCAGCGCCAGCGCGGGCCGGCCGTCGATGTGGCAGCGGGTGAGCAGGGCGTGCCCGGCGGGGGTGCCGTCCGGTGCCCGGGACACCAGGGAGAGCCGACGACCGGCGCGATCCGGCGCCGAGGTCCGGGACGCGGTGACAGGGACCCGACGCTCACACTCGCGCCGCGGACCCCACCCTCGCTTTTTCTGTGCGCCACACCGCTCAGCAGTCGCAGCAGCCACAACCATCGCAACAGTCACAGCCTTCGCAGCAGCAGACGCAGCCGTCACCGCTGTTGCAGCAGTCGCAACAGTCGCAGCTGTGGCAGCAGCCCTCGCGCGTCTTGCGCGACCACGGCCCCTCGAACTCCGACGCGCAGCAGACCTTGCAGGTGCAGCACAGCCCGATGGCCACCGCGCAGCCCGCCCAGAAGCCGCGCGGCTGCTTCGGCGGCTGCGGGAAGTGCGGCGACCGACCGTCGCCGCCGCCCGAGCCGCCGTACCCGCCGCCGTAGCCACCGCCCGAACCGCCGGGCGGAACCGGCCCGCCGCCGGCCGGGGCCTGCGGGATGTTCAGGTGCTGCTGACCACCGGCGTACGGACCGCCGACCGGCGGCTGCCCGTACGGGGAACCCCCGTTGGGCACGCCCCCGTTCCCGTACGGGTTCCCGTAGGGGTTGTTCCCGTGGGGATTGTCGGCGTACGGGTTCCCGCCCTGCGGGTCGTAGGGACCGGGCGTCGCGCCGTGGCCCTGGTGGGAGCAGGAGGACGTCCCGAAGGCGCGGTCCACCGAGCGCCGCAGTTCGTGCACCAGCAGCACATGGACCAGGGCGGAGTCGGTGAACTCCACGTCGCGCAGCGCCAGTCGGATGCCGTGCAGTGCGTCGTCGCACAGCCGGCGGGCCTCGGCCAGGCCGGCGCCGGTGGCGGTGATCGGGTTCCAGGCGCCCTCGGCGGCGTCCGCCGTACGGTCCTCCACGGCGTCGAGGAGGTGGGCCAGCCGGCCGAAGAGCCGGCCGGCCTCGGCCAGCGGCGCGGCGTTGCCGGGCCGGCCCGCCAGCACCGCGGTGTGTGCGAAGGCCGCGGCGGTGGCCGTCTCGGTCGGCTCGGTGATCACCGTCAGCAGCGTCCCGGGGCGGGCCAGTTCCTCGATGCCCAACTGCCGGTCCACCGCGTCGACGAGGACGGCGGTGTCGAAGCCGAGCGCGGCGCCGGTGCGGGCCCCGGCCCGGTCCCAGCCCGCGGCGACCCGGCGCGCCGCGGCGGCCATCGGACGGCGGCGCAGCACCCCGTTCCCGTCGGCGACGTGGTCACGGATCTTCGCCGAGGCGAGGACGAGGGACACCGACGCCGCGAGGCGCGCGCCCTCCCCCTGGGCGACCGAGGCGGTGCGCATCCCGCGCAGGGGGCAGGGGCCGGCGGTGCGGCGTCGGAGTTCGGCCCGGCCGGACTGGGCGTCGGTCAGCACCGAGACGATCAGCCCGTCGTAGTTGGTGACGATCCGTGCGAACTGGCCGTGGTCGGCGCGCAGCGCCAGGCACAGGCCGCACAGGTGGGCCATCCACTCGGTCTTGAGCCCTTGGGTCAGCCGATGGGTACAGGGCCTGACGATTCCGAACATGTAAGAGCAAACCCCCCGTGTGACATGAGCATGAGCCGGCAGCTGCGGCGGCAGCGCATGCTACCGACCGGGCCCGTGACCTGCGCGCACACCCCGCGCGCGGGGCAACACCCCAGGCACCGAACCGGCATCGAACCGGCATTACGCCGAGCCCCGCACCGGGCCGCACCCTGACCGGATCACCCCGCCCACCCCCGCCGCCATTCACCCTTTCTGCTGATACCACCGGGCCGCCCCGCCTGGGAGCATGACGGCGCCACCGCGCGGACGACCGGGCCGCGCCCGCGCCCGGCACTCGACCGACGGTCCTCTTCCGGCATTTGGAGTCCCATGAAGGCGACGAGGTATCTGGCCGCGGCGTGTGCCGCGAGTGCGGCACTGGGCATGGGAACGGCCTCCGCCACGGCGCCGGCCGCGCCGGGCCCGGCCCTCCCCCGTGCGGTCCGGGCCACCGCGGCCCACGGCGTCCTGCTCACCGAGGCGGACAACGGCCGGACGCTGACCGTGCGCACCGGGGACGTGATCGAGGTCCGGCTCACCGGTGAGCGCACCGGCGGCACGACCTACACCTGGAGCGCCCCGGCCGCCGGCGGCACCGCGGTGCTCCGGCGCACGACGGCCGGCGTGACACCGGCCGGGGGCGCCACCGGACGCTTCGTCGCGGCCGGGCGGGGCACCGCCACGCTCACCGCGCAGCGGACCTGTCACGCCTCGCCCGGCTCGCTCTGCGCGCACCTGGTCCTGCTCTGGAAGGCCACGGTCACGGTGGCCTGATCGGGCCTCAGCCCGCCGCCCCCAGCTGCCGGGTGGCGGCGTCGACGGTCTGGGTGAGCAGGGTGGCGATGGTCATCGGGCCGACACCGCCGGGCACGGGGGTGATCAGGCTCGCGACCGCCGCCGCGGACGGGAAATCGACGTCGCCGACGTTCCCGGGGTTGTAGCCGGCGTCGATGACGACGGCTCCGGGCTTGAGCTGGTCGCCGTGGAGGAAGCGGGGACGGCCGACCGCGGCGATCAGCACATCGGCCTCCCTGGTGTGGGCGGCGAGGTCGGTGGTGCGGGAGTGGCAGTAGGTGACGGTGGCGTTGCGGCCAAGCAGCAGCATCCCCACGGGCTTGCCCAGGATCGCGCTGCGCCCGACGACCACCGCGTGCCTGCCGGTCAGATCGACGTCGTAGTGGTCCAGGAGGCGCACGATGCCGCCGGGGGTGCAGGACGCGAAGCCGTCCATGCCGAGGCTCATCGCGGCGAAGGAGTGCGCGGTGACCCCGTCGACGTCCTTCTCGGGGGCGATGGCCTCGAAGGCGGCGCGCTCGTCGATGTGCGGACCGACCGGGTGCTGGAGCAGGATGCCGTGCACGCCGGAGTCGTCCGACAACTCGCCGATGGTGTCGACCAGTTGGGCGGTGGTGGTGTCGGCGGGCAGCGCGATGTGCCGCGACCGGACGCCGGCCTTGGCGCAGCGGTTGCGCTTCATCCGGACGTAGGTGATCGAGGCCGGGTCGTCGCCCACGAGGACGGTGGCCAGGCACGGCGCCCGGCCGGTGCGCGCGGCGAGTGCCGCGGCGCGCTCGGCGGCCTCCTCGACCATCTGGCGGGCGAGCGCGCTGCCGTCCATCAGGCGGGCGGTGGGGGACGTGGTCTGCGACATGGCGCCTCCTGAGCGTCGTACGTCGTACGGGATCGCCCAGGCGCACGGCATTGGCCGAAGTGGCCGAGCCGCTTCCCGGTGGTACTCCACCCAAGCGCCAGTCACGGCTCGCGCACCACTTTAGGCGATGGCCGGGAGACGGTGGGAACGGGCGTTCGCGGGCGGCGGCGCGGGCCGCCCGGGGTCAGGGGAACTGTTGCCCCGGACTGGAGGTGTACGGCGCACTGGCGGCCTCCCATTGGCTGAGGATGCCGTCCCAGTCGTGCTGGGCGACGGTGACGGCACTGGGATCCCAGGTGGGCGCCGGGGCCACCGGTGGCGGTGGGGGCGACCAGGCGGCATGGGACTCCTGTGGCGTCCAGGAGGCATAGGGATCCTGTGGCGCCGCCCATGCGGCGGGGTGGCCGGACGACGCCCAGGTGGCGTGCGGCTCGTACGGGGGCTGGGGCGGTGGGGCCTCGGTGCGGGGCAGGTGGCCGGCGTCGGCCGGGGCGGTGGGTTGGACGTCGGCCATCCGTCGATGGCGGCCGATCCGGTCCGGGGCCGCGGGACGGGCGGTGTGGGACTCGGCGGCGAGCTGGTGGGCGCGGGCGGCCAGGATCGTCACATCCAGGCCCAGTTCGGCGGCGAGCGCGGAGAGGTCGGCGCCGGTGTGGTGACTGTGCACCAGGACCGCGTCCAACGCCGGTGACCAGGCCGGTTCGGTGACGGGTGGGGGCGTGGGGGCGGGCGGCGGCATGGGGGCGGGCGCGGGCGCGGCCGGGCGCGGGGGGATGCGGGTGGCGTCCGGCGGGGCGGCCGGGGCGACGGGGATGGAGGTCGCGCTGCCGGCGGTGGTGGCCCGGGGCCAGCCGTTGCCGATCGCGGCTGCGGCGGCCGCCGCCGCGGCGGCCGCGGCGGCCGGCGAGATGGGCCGGTGCGACTCCGGCCGCTCCGGCCGCTCCGAGGTGTCGGCCCGGCGGGCGGCGCGGCGCTCCCTGGCGGACTCGTCGAGCAGGCTCTTGGCCACCGCACGGGCGTCGTCCTTGCCGACGGTACGGCGGGCTAGGCGCACCTCGCGGGCGTCGAGGCCGAGCAGATCGGCGACCACCTCGTCGCTGCCCACGGTCACCGCGAAGGCGGCCAGGGTCCGCGAGCGGCGGGCCTCGGCCTCGTCGAGGAGTCCTTGCGTCCGGCGGACCTCGTCATCGCTGATGCAAAACGCCTGTGCGAGTACCGCGTGGCGCTCCCACAACTCCCTCGGTTCCATGTCAGCGTCAACGTCTTTTGGCCGGTGTTGGTCCGGTTCTCAATGAGAGATCACTGTAAGAGGTGATATTCCCTGCATCGCGCGCAGTGCTTTGGGATGTTATGAGACGGGGCATACGGGGCCGACCGGGCGTATCCGCAGTGACCGATCGTCGGGACGCATCGTTTCAAGGGCCATGAGTGTTCCCTCATCCGTCACCGTTGCCGGCCATGGCCGAACCGCCTTCGTTCCCCGCCCTCCGATGGACCCGTCCCTGCCGCCCGGCCCGGAGGTCGCACCCGCGCCGCCGCGGATCAACGCCGAGGTCGTCCGGCAGACCCCCGTGTACGCGGGGCTGGTGAAGATCTGGACGGAGCGGTGCGCGACGGTGCCCGGGGTCGCCGATCCCGAATGGCAACGACTGGTGTCCTACCGGGCGCTGATGGAGGAGACCGAGATGGCGCTGACCGCGCTGCGGCCGCACCGGGCGCCGGACGTACTGCCGCCGCGCCGCACCCTTCCGGTGCCGCCGGCCCGGTACGCGACCGAACTGACACCGGTGCACGGCGGATTGCGGCCGCTCGCACACCCGTGACGGCCCGGCCGGGGAGGGCGGCGCCTCCGCATGCCCGTGGGCCCGGGTGTCGGACCCGGGCCCACTGGGGTGGCGACGCGGTGAAACTCGACGACTAGAGCAGCCCGAGGAAGTCGAGGCCGAGGAGGCCGTGCCGGCCCAGGCCGTCGGCGAGGCGTGCCGACTCCTCGCGACTGTCATCGTCGCGCCGACCCGAGTCGTCACGGCTGTCGCCCTTGCTCTTGCCCTTGCCCTTGTCGCGACCGTGGTCGTCGTCACGGCGACCGTAGTCGTCATCGTCGCGGCGGCCGTAGTCGTCGTCCCGGCGGCCGTAGTCGTCGTCGTAGCGACGGTGCTCGCTGCTGCGCCCGTAACCGTCGTCGTAACGGGCGTGCCCGTGCCGGCCTTCGTGGCTGCCGCCCTTGCCGTGGTGGCGGGCGGGCTTGGCGTGGCACCGGCTGTGGGCGGGGCACAGCGTGGTGTGCGCGCTGCTGGGGGTCGTCGCGGTGGCGGCGCCCGCCGCCGGGACCACCAGGGTGGCCGCGGCGAGGCCGGCCACCGCGAGCCCGCGAGGAATCGAACGAAGCATTCTTCCACCTTTACTCGGCTGGGCAGAAAAGGAACATTCTGCTGCAATCGCGACAATAGGTCGGCCATCCAGCCCTGTGCGGAGACCCGCCGGAGGGTCACCGGAACGCAGCACCGGCCGCGCCACCCCGAGCACACCCCCTGCCGCACGGTGTCACTCCGTCTTCGGCAGCCCTTCCAGCAGGGAGCCCAGGGCCTCCCCGACCAGGCGGGAGACGGTGTTCGGATCGGCGCTGGCCAGTGGCTCCTTGCCGACCACCACGCGCATCAGGCCGATGCCCAGCAGCCAGGACAGCGCCAGATCGCCGCGCAACGCGCCGTCCTCGGCCCGCGAGAGGGTGGCCAGCGCCTCGGCGTACTCGTCGCCAAGTCCCCGCAGCGCCTCGGCGATTTCGTCGCTGCCGCCGATGGAGCGCAGGCAGACCTCCAGCGACCGGTCGGCGCCGGGGCCGCGACCCTCGGCGAGCATGCCGCGCAGCGCGACGTCGAAGAGCCGCTCGGCGGGGGTGCTGCGCAGCTGCTCGTGACCGCCGCGCGCCATCACCTCGCCGAACAGCGCCTTCTTCGATCCGAAGTAGCGGAACAGCAGGGCCTGGTTGACACCGGCCCGGGCCGCGATGTCGCGGACCGTGGCGCGCTCGTAGCCGCGTTCGGCGAAGAGTTCCGAGGCGGCGTCGAGCAACAGCCGCCGGGTGCCCTGTGCGTCCCGGCGGTGTTCGCCGGCGGCGCCGCCCCGCCGGGCCTCCCCCGCCGGCCGCGCCGCGACCTCCTGCATTGCCTCCCGCATCGCCACTCCCCTTTCCGTCGGTCCGTCAGATGACCACCGTGGCCCGCCGTGCCGGCCATGACGACGGCCACAATCCATCGTTGACCGCCCCGAGCGCACGTCCTACCGTTGTAAGCAGGTGCTTACACAAGGGAGGTCACCGTGACCACAGCCGGCACAGCACCGGTCTCCTACCCCTTCAATATTGCTGAGAGCCTCGATCTTTCGGCGGAGTACGAGCGGGTGCGCGCTCGCCCCGGTCTTCTCAGGGTCAAGTTGGCATACGGCGAGCCGGCCTGGCTCGTGACGCGGTACGCCGAGGCCCGGTTCGTCCTGGGCGACCAGCGCTTCAGCCGGGCCGAGGGCATCAAGCACGATGAGCCCCGACAGTCCGAGGGAAGCCGTGACAGCGGCATCCTGAGCATGGATCCACCCGATCACACCCGACTGCGCACCCTGGTCGCCAAGGCGTTCACGGTCCGTCAGGTCGAAAGACTTCGGCCACAGGTCAGGGAGCTGACCCGGGAGCTGCTCGACGAGCTGGAGGCGGCCGGGCCGCCGGCCGACCTGGTCGACCGTTACGCCCTGCCCATCCCGGTGGCGGTCATCTGCCGGCTACTGGGGGTGCCGACCGAGGACCGGCCGCAGTTCCGGGCCTGGAGCGACGCCGCCCTGTCGACGAGTTCCCTGACGGCCGAGGAGTTCGACGCCAATCGCGAGGAACTCCGGGCGTACATGGGGAAGTTGATCGCGCAGCACCGGAAGCATCCGCAGGACGACCTGATGACCGCGCTGATCGACGCGCGGGATGTCGACGACCGGCTGTCGGAGCTCGAACTGGTCGATCTGTGCGTCGGCATCCTGGTCGCCGGGCACGAGACCACCGCCACCCAGATCCCCAACTTCGTACTGGCGCTGCTGGACCACCCGGAGCAGCTGGCCCTGCTGCGGGAGCGGCCCGAGCTGATCGGGGGCGCCGTGGAGGAGTTACTGCGGTTCGTCCCCCTGGGGAGCGGTGCGGGTCAGGCGCGGTACGCCACGGAGGACATCGAGGTCGGGGGCACGCTGGTGCGGGCCGGCGAGCCCGTGCTGGTCGCGATGGGCGCGGCCAACCGCGACGCACTGCGGTTCGACGCCCCGGGGAAGCTGAACATCCAGCGGACCGGCACCCAGCACCTCGGCTTCGGGCACGGCGTCCACCACTGCCTGGGTGCGCCGCTGGCCCGGCTGGAGCTCCAGGAGGCGCTCTCCGCGCTGATCACCCGGTTCCCCGGGCTGCACGTGGCCGGGGACATCGAGTGGAAGACCCAGATGCTGGTACGCGGTCCGCGGGTCCTGCCGGTGGGGTGGTGAGCGCGGTGGCGTGGAAGGTGGAGATCGATCCGGCGCTGTGCATCGCCTCGGGTTCCTGCCCGGCGATCGCACCGGAGCTGTTCGCGCTGGACGGGCCGCGCGCCCGGGCGGTGCGGGAGGAGATCCCGGAGGACGAGCGGGCGCTGGACGCGGCCGAGGTGTGCCCGGCGATGGCCATCACGGTGCGGGACGCGTCCGGGCAGGTGATCGGCCCCCTGTCGTAGCGGGACCCGGGGGCAGTTGGCGGGGCGCGGCCGGGGGCCGCGCCCCGCTGCGCGCGCCCGGGCGCCGATCGGGCCGCGGGAGCCACGGTCCTGACGGTCGATCGGGGATCCGGGTGGGCGAACTCGGCGCGCACCTCTTGCCAAGGCGAGATAGTACGTGTTCGGATTATCTTCGTCAGGATGCCAGCAGTACGGCATCACCGCAGATCAGAGCATGTCCACAGGACCACGGCGACGGGCCGGCAGCGTCCCGCCGCCCGCACCGACGACCACCCAGCCCCCGAACGCGTCTTCTGGAGGGTCCCCGTGTTCGACCTCTCGTCCGTCGATCTGCTCGACGTCTTCACCCGCCAGCTGCGGCTGTGCAAACTGCGCAGCGACGAACACGTCGTGGTGCTGGCCGAACCGGACAGCCGCGGCGACTACGTCGCGGCGGCGTTCGGCGCGGCCAAGGCGTGCGGCGCGCACGTCATCGCCGCGACCGTCCCCGGCGGCACGCCCGCGCCGATGCCCAGCACGCACACCGGCGCCGGCCCCGGGCTGACCTCCGTCCTCAACGACACCACCGCCCAGGACCTGCTCAAATCGGCGGACCTGGTGGTCGATCTGACCCGCGAGGGCTTCATCCACGCCCCGGTCCAGCAGGAGATCCTCCGGGCCGGCACCCGCATCCTCTTCGTCTGCGACGCCCCCGAGGTGCTGATCCGCAACCTCCCCAAGGAGGAGGACAAGGCCGAGGTGCTGCGCGGCGTCGAGTTGCTCCGGCGGTCGTCGCGGATGCGGGTGCGCTCCGCCGCCGGCACCGACCTGACCATCCAACTCAGCGGCTCCCGCCCGGAGTTCCAGTGCGGCTTCGCCGACGATCCGGGCCGGTGGGACCACTGGCCGAGCACCATGGTGCTGTGCTGGCCGGAGCTCTCCGACGGGCAGATCGTGCTGGCGCCGGGCGACATCCTGCTGCCGTTCAAGGAGTACGTCCGCGAGCCGGTGACGCTGCAGATCGCCGGCGGCCGCATCGAGAAGGTCGGCGGCGGCGCCGACGCGGACCTGCTCACCACGTTCTTCGAGGACTCCGGGGACACCTGGGCGCGCAGCCTGTCGCACCTGGGCTGGGGGCTGATGCGGACCGCCGACTGGTTCGCCACCGCCATGTACGGCAAGGACGAGCTGATGGGCATGGACGCCCGGGCCTTCGCCGGCAACTTCCTGTGGTCGACGGGTCCGCACCCCGTACTGGGCCGCGAGTCCTACGCCCACCTCGACATCGCGATGCGCGGCTGCTCGGTGGCGGTCGACGGGACGGAGGTGGTGGTGGACGGCCGGCTCGTCGACGACGCCCGGCCCACCGACGGCTGACCGGCCGCCGCGTCCTGTCCCGTCGTGTCCGTGCGGAACGCCCTGGAGGAAACGTGGTGCCCAGTCAGTCCTACGAAGTCACCATCACCGGCGGCGGTCTCGGCGGCCTGACCGCGGCGCTGGCGCTGCGCCAGCGCGGGCTGCGGGTCACCGTCCTGGAGCAGGCACCGCTGCTCGGCGAGGTCGGCGCCGGCATCCAGACCGCGCCCAACGCCAGCCGGATCCTGCTCGGGCTGGGGCTGCGCCGGCAGCTGGAGGCGATCCACACCGAACCGCTGGACCAGGTGCGGCGGCGCTGGCAGGACGGCCGCGTGGTGGCGCTCACGCCGCTCGGCCAGGCGTGCAAGGACCGGTTCGACGCCCCGTACTGGCACTACCACCGCGCCGATCTGCACCAGGTGATCATGGAAGCCTGTCTCGATCCGACCGGTCCGGGCCCGGTCGTGACGATCCACACCGCGAGTCGGGTGGTCGAGCTGGACCGCACCCGGCCCGAGCGGCCGGTGGCGGTCACCGACGACGGGCGGCGGTTCGCCGGGGACGTGCTGATCGGCGCGGACGGCGTCCGCTCGCGGGTGCGGGAGCTGATCGGGGCGCCGGACACCCTGCTGTTCTCCGGTGAGATGGCCTACCGGGCTCTGATCCCGGGCGAGCTGATCGCCGCCGACCCGGCCACCCGCTGGCTGGTGGACCGCTTCCAGAGCACCATCTGGTACGGGCCGGAGCGGCACCTCGTCCACTACCTGATCCGCGGCGGCGCGTATCTGAACGTGGTGGCCTGTGTGCCGTGCACCGACGAGGTCGCCGAGAAGTGGACGGTGCCCGCCACCCCGCAGGACCTGGTGGACGCCTTCCCCGGCTGGGACGACCGAGTGCCGGCGATGCTGTCCAAGGCCAAGGAGAACGTCGGCTGCTTCGCCCTGTACCACCGGCGGCGGGACCCGGTGTGGACGGACGGGCACGTGGCGCTGCTCGGCGACGCCTGCCACGCCATGCTCCCCTACCAGGCGCAGGGCGCCTCGCAGGCCATGGAGGACGCCGCGGTGCTGGCCGAGGAGCTGGGGGCGGTCACCGTCTCCGGGGTGCCGCAGGCACTGCGCCGGTACGTCGACCGGCGCGCCAAGCACGCCGGGATGGTGCAGGAGGCGTCCTTGCAGAACAAGACCTTCTACCACTTCCCCGACGGCCCCGAGCAGCGGGCCCGGGACGCGCAACTGCGCCGCTTCGACGGCGAGTCGGACCTCTCCTACGACTGGCTGTGGCGCGGGACGCCGCTCAACGACCCCGACCGGGTGGCGTTCTCCTATCCGTTCGCCCGCTGAGGCCCCACCGCACCGGCCTGACGACACGAACAGGAAGCCCATGAAACCCGCCCCCTTCCGCTACCACCGGGCCCGCGACGTCCACGGCACCACCCGGCTGCTGGCCGAGCTGGGCGAGGACGCCAAGGTCATCGCCGGCGGCCAGAGCCTGGTCGCGATGATGAACTTCCGGCTGGCCCGGCCGCGTCACCTCGTCGACATCGGCGCCCTGAGCGAACTCGACCATCTCGGCGTCGGGCCCGACGGCGCCCTGCGCATCGGCGCGCTGACGACCCATCACACCGTGGAGACCGCCCCCGACGAGGTGCTGGGCACCGGATTCGCGGTGCTGCGCCGGGCCATGGGCTGGATCGGCCATCTGCCGATCCGGACCCGCGGCACCGTCGGCGGCAGCATCGCGCACGCCGACGCGACCGCCGAGTGGTGCCTGCTCGCGGTCGCCCTCGGCGCCCGGCTGCGCGTCGCCGGCCCCGGCGGGCAACGCCTGCTCCCGGCCGAGGAGTTCTTCCTCGGCCCGTACACCAGCGCCCTGGAGCCCGACGAGCTGCTCACCGAGATCGTCTTCCCGCGGCCCGCGCCGCACGCCACGCTCACCGAATTCGCCGAGCGCAAGGGGGACTTCGCGCTGGTGTCGGCGGTCGTGGACCTCGACGTCGACGAAGGCCGGGTGCGCGGCGGCCGGGTGGGGCTCGGCGGGGTGGCGCCGGTGCCGGTCCGGGTGCCGGCGGCGGAGGAGGTGCTGGCCGGCGGCGGATCGTTCGCCGAGTGCGCGGCGGTGGCGGCCGCGGCCGTCGAGCCACCGGACGACGCGGGCGGCAGCGCGGCCTACCGGCGGCAGCTCGTCCGGGCCCTGGTCGAGCGGGCCTGCGCGGAGGCGGCGGAAGCGACGGAGCGGCGGGAGGCGGGGCGACGATGACCGGGGGCCAGGACGGTGCGCGGGAGGGCGAGGGGCGGCTGATCGGGCGGTCCGTGCCGCGGCGGGAGGACCCCCGGCTGCTGACCGGGCGCGGGCGGTTCGTCGACGACATCGCACTGCCGGGCATGCTGCACGCGCAGTTCGTCCGCAGCACGGTCGCGCACGGCGAGATCACCGCGATCGACCTGAGCGCGGTGCGCGCGGTGCCGGGGGTGATCGCCGCGTTCACCGCGGAGGACCTGAAGGCGGGCGACATCGTCGCCCGACTCGACCGTCCGCCGCAGGAGTTCGTCCCCACGGCGATGCCGGTACTGGCGCGCGACCGGGTGCGGTACGTCGGCGAACCGGTCGCGATCGTGGTCGCCCGCGACGCCTACGCCGCCGAGGACGGCGTCGAGGCCGCCCGGGTCCGCTACGCCGTCCGCCCCCCGGTGACGAGCGAGGCGGCGGCGCTGGCCGACGACGCGCCGCTGGTCCACGCCGAGGCCGCCCGGAACACCCTGGTGGACGTGGAGCTGTTCGCCACCGACGGCATCGACGAGGTCTTCGCCGCC
This sequence comes from Streptomyces yunnanensis, assembly GCF_029011865.1. Lineage (NCBI taxonomy): Bacteria > Bacillati > Actinomycetota > Actinomycetes > Kitasatosporales > Streptomycetaceae > Streptomyces > Streptomyces yunnanensis. The sequence goes on along the minus strand of NZ_CP095749.1, from coordinate 8,236,755 downwards.
GCCGACCGCGTCGCCCGGGTCGAGGCCCGCACCGGCCGGCAGAACGCCCTGCCGCTGGAGACCCGGGGCGCGGTGGCGCACTGGGACGACCGGGAGGAGCAGTTGGTCCTCCACACCTGCACCCAGGTCCCGCACCAGGTGCGGACGGTGGCGTCCCGGTGCCTGCAACTGGCCGAGCGGGCGGTGCGGGTGGTGGTGCCCGACATGGGCGGCGGCTTCGGGTTGAAGTGCGTGGTGGGGCGGGAGGAGATCGCCGCGGCGGCGGCCGCGCTCCGGCTGCGGCGCCCGGTGAAGTGGATCGAGGACCGCAAGGACGCGCTGTCGGCGTCGTTCCTCGCCCGCGAGCAGCGCTACGACGTGCGGGCCGCCTTCGACGCGAACGGCCGGATCCTGGCGCTGGACGCGGACGTGGTGTGCGACATGGGCGCCTACTCCTGCTATCCGTTCACCGCGGGCATCGAACCGCTGATGGCCGCCGCGGAGATGCCGGGGGTCTACACCGTGCCCGCCTATCGGGTGCGCGGCCGGGCGGTCGCCACCAACAAGGCGCCCTCCGCCCCGTACCGCGGGGTCAGCCGCCCGCAGTACGTGATGGTCATGGAGCGGCTGTTCGAGCGCGCCGCCCGGGAACTGGACCTCGACCCGGTGGAGATCCGCCGCCGCAACCTCATCACCTCCTTCCCCTACACCGGCGTCAACGGCATCACCTACGACCCCGGCTCCTACCGGGAGTCGCTGGACCTGTGCGAGCGGACGCTGCGCGCGGAGGGCTGGTACGAGAGGCAGCGCACGGCCCGTGCCGAGGGCCGGTACCTGGGCATCGGATACGCCTGCTTCAGCGAGCGGACCGGCTACGGCTCCGCCGCCTTCGCGCAGCGGAGGATGGCGGTCGTCCCCGGCTTCGACCTCTCCGAGGCGCGGATGGATCCCAGCGGGGCGGTGACCGTCACCACCGGGACGATGAGCCACGGGCAGAGCCACGAGACGACCCTGGCGCAGATCGTCGCGGACGAACTCGGCCTGGACATCGACAAGGTGCGGCTGCACCAGGGGGACACCGATCGGATCGCCTACGGCTGGGGCACCTTCGCCAGCCGTTCGGTGGCGATCGGCGGCAGCGCCGTACGGCTGGCCGCCGGGCGGCTCGGCGACAAGCTGCGCGCGCTCGCCGCGGCCCGCTGGGACGTTCCCGTCGACCGGACCGCCCTCGGCCGCGGCGAGGTGTTCCGCCGGGACGATCCCGACACCGCGATCGGCTACGTCGAACTGGCCGAACTCGCCTATCTACGAGCCGATCTGCTGCCCAAGGGCATCGAGCCGGGGCTCACCGCGACGGCGTCGTTCGACGTCTTCAACGACGGCACGTTCTCCAACGCCACGCACGGCACCGTCGTCGAACTGGCCCCCGACACCGGCCGGGTGGAGATCCTGCGCTACGTCTGCGTCGAGGACTGCGGAGTGGCCATCAACCCGCAGGTGGTGGAGGGCCAGTGCCGGGGCGGGATCGCCCAGGGCATCGCCGGAGCGCTGTTCGAGCGGGTGACCTACGACGCCCAGGGCGAGCCGTCGGCGACCAGCTTCATGGACTACAAGGTGCCCACCGCGCACGAGATCCCCGACGTGGCGATCCACCACCTGGAGACACCGTGCGCGTTCACCGAGACCGGCGCGAAGGGCGCGGGCGAGGGCGGCACGATCGGCGCCCCCGCGGCCGTGCTCAACGCCGTCAACGACGCCCTGCGCCCCACCGGCGTGGAACTGGACGACACCCCGATCACCCCCGAGACGGTGCACCGCGCGCTGCACCGCCGGCACTACCAGGAGAGCACCCGATGACCACGCACCCCCGGCCGCCCGACGCCCCCACCGCCACCGCCGCCGACGCCCCCGCCCTGGAGGCGCCGGAGCTCCAGCTGATGGTCCTCGACGTGAACGGGGAGCGGCACGAGGTGATCACCGAGCCGCGCCGCACGCTGGTGGACGTGCTCCGCCACGAACTGCGGCTGACCGGCACCCACGTCGGCTGCGAGCACGGCATCTGCGGCGCCTGCACGGTCCTGGTCGACGACCGGCCGGTACGGGCCTGCCTGATGTTCGCCGCGCAGGCGGAGGGGGCCCGGATCCGCACCGTCGAATCGCTGTCGGCGGGGTCCTGCGGCCCGCCCGGCGAACTCGGCGATCTGCAGCGCGCGTTCCGGGAGCGGCACGCCCTGCAGTGCGGCTTCTGCACGCCCGGGTTCCTGATGCTCGCCGAGGGCTTCCTCGCCGAGCGGCCGGACGCCGACCGGGAGCAGATCCGCGAGGTGGTCGCCGCCAACCTGTGCCGGTGCACCGGCTACCAGCCCATCGTGGAGGCGATCGAACAGTGCGCCGCGGCCCGGCGGGCGGCCCGGCCGGACGCCCGGAAGGAGAAGTGATGCAGCTCAGCAACACGGTGCCGGTGAACGCCGCGCCGGATGCGGTGTTCACCCTGGTCAACGACGTACAGCGGGTGGCGTCCTGCATGCCGGGCGCGGTGCTCGACGGCCGGGACGGCGATGCCTGGCAGGGGCGGGTGCGGGTCAAGGTCGGGCCGATCACGACCGCGTACGCCGGCACGGTGCGGTTCCTGGAGACCGACGCCGACCGCCGACGGCTGCGGGTGCAGGCCCGCGGCGCGGACGCCCACGGCAACGGCGACGCGGAGGCGGAGGTGACGCTGACCGTCGCCGAGGCACCGGAGGGAGCGCGGCTGGAGCTGGTGACGGATCTGGTGATCCGGGGCAAGCTGGCCCAGTTCGGCAAGGGCGCGATCGGGACCGTCTCGACGCGGATCCTGGAGCAGTTCGCCCGGAACCTGGGCGGGTTGCTGGAGGCCGAACGGGGCGGCACCGCGGCGCCGGCGGCCGGGCCGGTGTCGGCACCGGCGGCGACACCAACCACCGCCGCCAGCACGGATCTTGACGGGTTGTCGGTCCTCCTCGACCCCGCTCTCAGGCCCGTGCTGGCGAAGTACGGCCCGTTGGCCGTCGCGTTCACGGTCGGGGTGGGCGAGGGCTGGCTGCTGGGGCGGCTCGCGGGGATGCGGCGGGAGCTGCGGACGTTGCGCCGGGGGCGGGCATGAGCCACTACGGGACGGCCACCGACCGCACCTACGAGCGGGCCGGGTTCGGCGCCCCGGTGCGTCGCGGTCGACGGCCGGCGCTCATCGTCGTCGATCTGACCCGGGGGTTCACCGAGGACCGGTTCCCGACCGGTGCCGATCTGACCGAGGTCGTCGCGGCCACCGCCCGGCTGATCGAGGCGGGCCGGCCCGCCGGCGTCCCGGTCCTGTTCACCGCGATCGCCTACACCTCCGCCGAGGTGGGCGGTGACCACATCACCTGGCTGCGCAAGGCACCGGGCCTGGGCGCCCTGTTGGAGGGCAGCGAGGCGGTCGCCCTCGATCCGCGACTGCCGCGGCGGGAGAGCGATCCGCTGGTGGTCAAGAAGGGCGCCTCGGCGTTCTTCGGTACCCCGTTGGCCGCCACCCTGACCGGGCTGGGCTGCGACACCGCGGTGGTGTGCGGCGCGACCACCAGCGGCTGCGTACGGGCCACCGCGGTCGACGCGGTGCAGTCCGGATTCCCGGTGCTGGTGCCGCGGGAGTGCGTCGGGGACCGGGCGGCGGGCCCGCACGACGCCGCCCTCTTCGACATCCAGGCCAAGTACGGCGATGTCATCGCGCTGGCGGACGCGATCGGCTATCTGGGCGGGCCGGCGGGCGACTGAGCGGCCACCACCGCCGCCTCCGCCGTGCCCGTCGCCCGCCCCTCCCCCGCTCGCACCCTCAGGAAGGTGACCGCCATGCCTCAGTACCGGCGACACGAGGACGACCAGCGGTACGGGGAACACAGGGAGTACGGGGAGCGCGAGCAGGCCCCGGAGTCCCGGCGGTCCGCCGCGTCCGGCCGGTCCGTTCTCCAGTCCGCGCTGGCGGACCTGGCCGACGTGCCGGCCACCAGCCGATGGGTGCGCTCGGGCGCCACCCGGCTGCACGTCCTGGACTACGGCGGGGACGGGCCCGCCCTGGTGGTCCTGCCGGGCATCACCAGCCCGGCCGTCACCATGGACTTCGTGGTGCGGGAACTCACCGATCTGGTGCGGCCGTTGGTGATCGACGTGCGCGGGCGCGGGCTGTCGGACGGGAGCGCCGACGACCCGGCGGACGGCGACGACAGCGACGGGCGCGGCTACCGGCTGGAGGTCTACGCCGAGGACACCGAGGCGGTGATCGAGGGGCTCGGGCTGGCCCGGCCGCTGCTGTTCGGGCACTCCATGGGCGCGCGGATCGCGGCGGTGGTCGCGGCCCGCGGCAGGGTCGCGATCGGCGGCAGCGTGCTGGCCGATCCGCCGATGAGCGGGCCGGGCCGCGGCCCTTACCCCACCACGCTGGCGGCGTTCCTCGGGCAGTTGGCGGAGGCCGAGCGGGGTACGGACGCCGAGGAGGTCGCCCGGTCATGGCCGCGATGGCCGCGTCGGGAACAGGAGTTGCGGGCACGGTGGTTGTCCAGTTGCGACCGGCGGGCGATCGCCGCCACCCACCGCGGTTTCGAGACCGAGGACTTCTTCGCCTGGTGGCCAGCGGTCACCGGCCGCACGGCGCTGCTGTACGGCGCGCAGAGCCCGGTGGTCACCGCGGCCGGGGCACAGGAGGCGCGGGCGTCCCTGCCGTCGGCCGCGGTGACCGCGGTCCCGGAAGCCGGCCACATGATCTTCTGGGACAACCCGCCGGCCGCACTGGCCGCACTGCGTGCGGCGCTGCGCCCCATGGTGGGGTGAGCGGGACGGGCCGCCCGTGGGAACCGCCCCCGGGCACCGTGATTGAGTTGCCCCATGGCTGACGAGACCACATCCTCCACTCCCGGATCCCCCGAGGCTCCCCGCACCGCCGAAGCCGGTGTGGCGATCCCGCACGCCCTGACGGCGGCGCCCGGCTATCAGGTGCGCCGGCTCTACCAGGCGTATCTGGCCGTGTGGGTGCGCGCGGTCGATCCGACGCTGACCGGGCCGCAGTTCGCGGTGCTGACCGCGGTGGACGCGACGCCCGGACGGGATCAGCGGTCGATGGCGTCGGCGGTGGCGCTGGACACCTCCACGATGGCGGACGTGGCCCGGCGGCTGGAGGGCCGGGGGCTGATAGTCCGCCGCACCGACACCGCCGACGGCCGCCGCAAGCTGCTGTTCCTGACCGAGGAGGGCGAGCGGACGCTGCACGCGGCGCGCGAGCGGACCCGGCAGCTGGACGAGCGGCTGTTGGCGCCCTACGACGCGGGGCAGCGCGCCGATGTGATGCATCTGCTGACGTCGCTGGCCGACCACTGGGAGGGCCTGGCCGGGGATTCCTGACCGGCACCCCCCAACAGCCCGGCGCCGGCGGCTACTCCGCCGGCTTCCGGGCCAACAGGTATGCCTGCGGGCCGTTCTCGTGGCCCTCGGGTTCGCGGTGCACCCGCGTCCCCACCGCGAACCCGGCCCGGCCCGCCAGTTCGGCGACCCGGTCCGGTGCCAGCCAGTAGACGTCCAGCGAGAGAGCGTGCCCGTAGGCGTGGTCCAGGTGGCGGAGTTCGTCACCGGCCTTGAAGGCGAGCAGCAGGCGTCCGCCCGGGGCGAGGACGCGGTGGAACTCCTCGAAGACCGCCGGCAGTCGCTCCGGCGGGGTGTGGATGATCGAGTACCAGGCGACGACGCCGGCGAGCGCGCCGTCGGCCAGGTCCAGCCCCGTCATCGAGCCTTCCTCGAACCGGATGTCCGGGTGCGCCCTGCGGGCCACGGCCACCATCTCGGGCGACAGGTCCACGCCGAAGACCTCCAGGCCGAGCACGTGCAGATGGCCGGTGATGCGGCCGGGGCCGCAGCCGAGGTCGGCGACCGGGCCGGCGCCGTCCGCCCGCACCAGGTCGGCGAAGGCGCCGAGCATCGCGCGGTCCATCGGCATCTCGGCGAGGGCGGTGCGCAGCAGTCGTGCGTAGTCCACGGCGACGGTGTCGTAGGCGGCCCGGACGCTGCGCAGGAAGGACGGTTCGGGCGGGGAGGTGGCATCGGAGACGGTCATGGCGGAGGACAGTAGCGCAGCCGGCGGCGACGCGTACGGCGGGTGCAAGGTGCGACCGTCCGGCATCTATTGCCTTCATGACACATGGGGTGACAACAGCAGTGCGACGGGTCTTTCTCTCCCGTACGGCCGGTATCGCGGGCGCGGCGGCATTCGGGCTCGCGGGATGCGGGCCCGACGAGGCGTCCGACGGAACCGTCCGGCTCACGGTGCTGGCGGCGAGCTACGGCAGGACCGTGGGCTCCCCGATCGTCGATCGGTGGCATGCGTTCATCGCCGCGTTCGAGAAGGAGCACCGGAACATCCGGATCGCCCTGGAGCTCGTCCCCATCGAGAAGATCGACCGGACGCTCGCCGAACGGGCCGCGGCGGGCCGGGAGCCGGACATCGCGCAGTCCTACGTCTTCGCCGACTACGCCGAGGCCGGCCGGCTCTACCGCGCGGACGACCTCTTCAGCCTCGCCACACAGGCGGACTTCTTCCCGTCCTTCGCCCGGGCCGCACCTGGCCGAAGGTCCGGGACGCCCTGCGGCGGCGGATCGGCGCCGCGGTCGAGCCCGGCGGCGATCCGCGGGCCCTGCTCAAGTCGCTCCAGCTGACGGCGGAGGAGGCCGAGGCGGCGCGGTCGGGGAACGACGCCGGGTAGCGGCGCCGGCGCCTCGAAGTGCGCCTCTTGCGGACCTCCCGGCTCCCTTCCGGGGGCGAGGTGCGACGATGGGGCCTGTCATGGATGCGGGGCACGTTCTCAGGGGGCTGCGCGCCGCGGTGTTCGCGGCGGTCTGCGTGCTCCTGGCTGCGCTCGGGCACGCGGTGATGTCGGATGCCGCGGTGCCCGGCTGGATGCTGCTCGCGGCCGGTCTGGCGACCGCGGCCGGGGCCTGGTGCTTCGCCGCACGCGAACGCGGCCCCGTGCTGGTGGGATTGCTGACCGTCGGCACCCAGGCCGCCCTGCACAGCGCGTTCTCCCTGGGGCAGGCGATGGCCGGCGCCGGCACGGACCGGGCCGCCCTCGCCCGCGCGTGGGCGAACACCTGGCTCTGCGGCGCCCAGGGGCTGTCGCTCCAGGAGATCGACGCGGCGCGGGCGCAGACCCCGATGGGGCAGCCGGACGCGACCGGGTCGATGGGCTCCATGGGTTCGATGGGCTCGATGGGCTCGATGGACTCCTCGGGCGGCATGGGTGGGACGGGCCTGTCGCACGGCGCGATGTCCCATCTGGGCACGACACACACCGATATGTCCGCCATGGGCATGCACGGCAGCGCCGGCGGCATGCTCGCGGCGCACCTGTTGGTCGCCCTGCTCAGCGCGTGGTGGCTGTGGGGCGGCGAGCGGGCGGCGTTCCGGCTCGTACGGAGCGTGTCCGCCTGGCTGTTCGCGCCCCTGCTGCTGGTGCTGCGGACGGTGCTGCCGGCGTCCCGTCCGGTCCCGCGCCCCGCCCGGCAGGAGCCGCGGTGCGCGGTACGGCAGCTGCTGCTGGCGCATGCGATGTCCTTGCGGGGTCCCCCGCGTGAACCGGCTGTCGGCTGACAGCACGGTCGAATTCCCGAGCCGGAACGACGGACGGGCACCGCGGGCCACTGCCCCGTGCCCGGTGTTCCGGCTGCGACTTCACCGGTCGTCCGCGCCGTGGCGCGGTGGCCGGATCACGCGAAGGACTCCGAAGGAATCCAGATGACGAATCCTCTCCGGATGCCGGTGGCGCCGCCGCCCGCGTCCGATTCCCGCCAGGGGGAGGGCCGCGGCGGACGCCCGGCGCTCCCCGGCAGTTCAGCCCGCCCGTCGCCCCGTCCGGAGGCCGGCGAGCAGCGCCTCGACGGCGGCCGGGGCCGCCTCGTCCTCGTGCGCGGTGGCGTCGCCGAGGGCCGTGGTCAGCGCTCGCGCCCGGGCCTCCCACCGGCGGCAGTCCCGGCATCCCGCGAGGTGGTCGTCGAGATGGTGGACGGTCAGCCCCGGGGGCAGCGCCTCGCCGTCGAGGCGGGCGGAAAGTGCCGTACGAATGCGCGAGCAGAGCATGCGCCCAGTCTCCCCGAATTGGTCCGGACCGGCGAGGGGTGGTTGTGAATGCGTGACGACGAGAGGGTCACGGGCTGGGCGCTGGCCGCCCGGGACGGCGACGAACGGGCCGTCGAGCAGTTCGTGCGGGCCACCCAACTCGATGTGCGGCGGTATGTGACGCACCTCAGCGGGGAGGCCCAGGCGGCCGACGACCTGGTGCAGGACACCTATGTGCGGGCGCTGCGGGGGCTGCCGCGGTTCGAGGGCCGGTCGTCGGCGCGGACCTGGCTGCTGACGATCGCCCGGCGGGTCGTGGCGGACCGGATCCGCACCCACGCGGTGCGCCCCCGGCTGTCGGCGACTGACGACTGGCAGTCCGCCGCCGAGCGGGTCCAGCCGCGCGGGGTGCCGGGCTTCGAGGAGGGCATCGCGCTCGCCGAGTTGTTGGCGGCGCTGACGCCGCAGCGGCGGGAGGCGTTCGTGCTCACGCAGCTGCTGGGACTGTCGTACGCGGCGGCGGCCGGGGTGGTGGGCTGTCCGGTGGGGACGGTGCGCTCGCGGGTGGCCCGGGCACGGGAGGCGCTGATCGCCCTGCTGGCGGAGGCGGAGACCGGGGCGGAGGCGGATACCGGGGCCGTGGTGTCCGCCGGCGGGGTGGGCCGGCAGCGGGCGGCGGACACCGCCCCGCGCGGCGCACCGCACCGCAGACCGGGGCCGGCTGACCTGCGGCCGCGCCGGCTCGCCGGCGCGGTGGCCTGACCGGCCGGGCGCGGCGGGCCGCTGGGGCTCATGGGCGGGCGGCGGCCGGCCCATGAGCCCCGGTGGCGCCCGGACGCCACGACCCCGTCGTCGCTACTGGCCGGGGCGTACCGCCCGGGCGGTGACGACCAGCGGCGGACTGTCCCGGAAGTGCAGGGTGAAGGTGAGGCGGTCGCCGGGGGCCAGCCGGGGCGGCGGGCTGATCATGATGTCGAGGGTGGTCGGCGTCATGGTGAGCGCGCCGCGGGCGGGGACGGTGGCGCCCTGGACCATCGCCATGGACCGGGCGTTGCGGCCGACTTCGACGTCCCGGCTGAGCATGGTGCGGTGACCGGCCGGTCCGGTGACGCCGGTCAGTACGTCGTTCGCGGTGCCGGAGTTGCGGATCGTGAAGAACGCCGCGGTGGCGTCGTTCCCGGCGGGGATCAGCACCCGGCCCTCGGCGGCGGTCAGCCGGGCGGGCGTACCGGCGTTGCCGGTGGCGGTCCAGGCGGTGAGGGCGCCGAGGGTCGCCAGGCAGGTGACCAACGGCACGGCGCCGGCGGCGAGGCGTGAGCGGTTCATACGGGTTCCCGAGTGCCCCGGGGGCGGGGCGGGTTGGCGCCGGAGCGCGGTGCGTGCGGACGGCGGCGGGAGGTGCGGTCGGCGCCCGGTGGTTGCCAGGCGCGGAGCCGCAGGCTGTTGCCGACGACCAGGAGGGAGCTGGCGGACATGGCCGCCGCGGCCAGCATCGGGTTGAGCAGCCCGACGGCGGCCAGCGGCACGGTGACGAGGTTGTAGCCGAAGGCCCAGAGGAGGTTGCCGCGGATGGTGCCCAGGGTGCGGCGGGCGAGGCGGACGGCGTCGGCGATGGCCTGGAGGTCCTCGCGGACGAGCGTGACGTCGGCGGCGCCGATCGCCGCGTCGGTGCCGCTGCCCATGGCGATGCCGAGGTCGGCGCGGGCCAGGGCCGCCGCGTCGTTGACCCCGTCGCCGACCACCGCGACCCGGCCGCCCTGCTCCCGCAACGTCGCGACCAGCGCGGCCTTGTCCTGCGGGCGGGCCTGGGCGTGCACCTCGGTGATGGCGAGCTGCCGGGCCACCGCTCGGGCGGTGGCCGCGCGGTCCCCGGTGGCCAGCACCGGCCGCAGGCCCAGCCGGCGCAGGTGGTCGACGGCGCGGTAGCCGTCGGGGCGCAGGGTGTCGCCGAGGGCGAGGACCGCCGCCGGGGCGCCGTCGACGGTGACCAGGACCGCGGTGTGGCCGGCGGCCTCGGCGGCGCGGACCGCGTCCGCCAGTGCGGCGGGCAACTCGTCGGGGTCGTCGGGCGGGCGGACCACGGTGACCGTGCGTCCGTCGATCACCCCGCGGACGCCGAGGCCCGGTGTCGCGGTGAAGTCGCCCACCGCGGCGGCCGGTTCGAGCGGCGCGTCGCTCCCGTGCTCGCGGGCGTAGGCGAGGACGGCGCGGGCCACGGGGTGCTCGGAGCCCTGCTCCACGGTGGCGGCGAGCCGCAGCACCTCGTCCGGGTCGGGGCCGTCCGCGCGGGCCGTGAAGGCGGTGACGGCCATCCGGCCGGTGGTGAGGGTGCCGGTCTTGTCGAGGACGACGGTGTCGATGCGGCGCAGGCGTTCCAGTGCCCGCGGGCCGCTGACCAGGATCCCGAGCTGGGCGCCGCGGCCGGTGGCGGCCAGGAGCGCGGTCGGGGTCGCCAGGCCCAGCGCGCACGGGCAGGCGACGACGAGCACGGCGACCGCCGCGGTGACCGCGGCCTGCGGGTCGGCACCGGCGCCGAGCCAGAAGCCCAGGACGGTGACCGCGATGGTCAGGACGGCGGGGACGAAGACCGCCGCCACCGCGTCCGCGAGCCGCTGGGCCCGGGTCTTGCCGGTCTGGGCGTCCTCCACGAGCCGGGTGATCCGGGCGAGTTGGGTGTCACCGCCCACCGCGTCGGCGCGTATCTCCAGCAGCCCACCGGAGTTGACCGCGCCGCCGACCGCCTCGGAGCCCGGCCCGACCTCGACCGGATGGCTCTCGCCGCTGATCAGGGAGAGGTCCAGGGCCGAACTGCCCGAGACGACGGTGCCGTCGGTGGCCACCCGCTCGCCGGGCCGGACCAGGAACCGGTCGCCGACCTGCAACAGGCCGATCGGCAGCCGGCGTTCGGCGCCGTCCGCGCCGCGCACCGACACCTCCTTGGCGGCGAGCTCCGCCAGGGAGCGCAGGGCGGCGCCGGTGCCGCGCCGGGCCCGGGCCTCCATCCGCCGCCCGGCCAGCACGAACAGCGGCACGCCGACGGCGGCTTCCAGGTAGAGGTGGGCGGTGCCGTCACCGGCCGCGGGGAGCAGGCTGAACGGCATCGTCATGCCGGGCGTGCCGGCCCCGCCGAGGAACAGCGCATAGCCGGACCAGCCGAACGACGCGACGACGCCGAGGGACACCAGGGTGTCCATGGTCGCGGCGCCGTGCCGGAGGCCGCGCACCGCACGGACGTGGAAGGGGGCCGCGCCCCACACGGCGACCGGGGCGGCGAGCACGAAGCAGAGCCACTGCCAGTTGCGGAACTGCCAGCCGGGCACCATCGACAGGACCAGTACGGGCAGCGAGAGCAGCGCGGTCAGCAACAGCCGGCGGCGTTCGGCGCGGGCGTCGGCGAGGTCGCCGTCGGAGCCGTCGGCGGGGTCGCCGGCCGGGCCGTTCCCGGTGGAGGGCCGGCCAGGCTCGTCCACGTCCGGTGCGGAGGCGGTGAACCCGGCGGCCTCGACGGTGGCGATCAGGTCGTCGACGGAGAGCGACGCCGGGTGGCTGATCCGGGCCCGCTCGGTGGCGAGGTTGACCGACGCGGTGACGCCGTCCAGCCGGCCGAGCTTGCGTTCCACCCGGCCCACGCACGCGGCACAGCTCATCCCGCCGATGGCGAGCGTGGTGAGCCGGTCGGCGCCCGCCGCCGGGGTCGCGACGGCGTCCGACGCGGCGCGCGCCCCGTGGTCGTGCCCGGTCATCGCCGTGCTCCCCGCGGCGGGAGGGCGGGCGCGGGGTGGGCCGCGGTCGCCGTGCCGGCCCGCGGGGCGCCCAGCGCGGTCATGCCCGCCATGCCGGGCATCCCACCGGAGTCGCCGGCCGGCTCGGTGGTCCCGGGGCGGTCGTCGGGCCGGAGGCCGGGGGCCACCGGCCCGACGGCGCCGCCCACCGCGTGGGCGAGGACGAACAGCAGCGCCAGCAGCGCGAGAAAGCCGAGGACCGAGCGGGCCGGCAGCAGCCGGAACGGGAGGACGGGAACCGGCGGCCTAAGGCGCCGGCCGCGGTCTGGTGCGGAGGTCGCGGGGGTGGTCATCGCGTCATCGTGGCAGGTGGGCGCGGGGGCGAACGGACGATCAGGGGCCGTTCGGCACGTGAGGTTTGTCCCGTCCGCCCGCCGGAACCCGGCGCCCTCGCGGACCGACTAACTGGGTTTGCGCCGCCGCCCACTTCGGCGCACCGTCCCGCGAAGGTGCTGGGCCCCCTCCCGGACGAGGGCGAACGGCCAGCGCTGCGCTTTCCGGACCGGTTGTGCGCCCGCATCGCGGCGGTGTACCCGCCCGGTGCGCGGGTGGCGATCCTCCTCCGCCGGGGCGTCCCCCCTCCCGCCCATCCCGCCCACGGAGGCGAAGCTGTCGATGTAGAGGTCGGCGCCGGAGCCCAGCAGCTTCTCCTTCGGGATGACGGCCGTGGGCCTCCCTCGTGGCCCGGCACGGGTAGTCCAGCGCGCCCCGCCTCCGGTTCCCGGGAACGCACAGGTCGTCCCGCGGGTCGCGGTCACGGCCCGGCGGTGCTGCCCTGGGGGCCGTAGAGGTCCAGGAGGCGGGTGCGGGTGCCGTGGAGGCGTTCGGCGACGGTCTCGGCGACGTAGCGGTAGACGGCGCGGCCCAGGATGGGGTCGTCCTCGCACAGGGCGCGGACGAGGGAGGCGTCGAACTCCAGGGCGTCGACGTGGCCGACGGTCTCCGCGCCGAAGTGCCAGAGGTAGGGCGGGAACAGCCAGGACCAGCCCAGGACCTCGCCCCGGCCGAGGGTCTCGACGACGGCGGCCTGGCGGCCGGGGACCCGCTGGTCGAGCGCGATCTGGCCGGAGCGGATGATCCAGAACCGGTCGGCCCGGCGGCCCTCCTCGAAGAGGCGGGTGGCGCGGGGCAGCGACACCTCGTGGCCGAGCTCGGTCAGCCGACGGCGCCGGTCCGCGGGCATGGCATCGAACAGGTGCTTGACCTGGGGCATCTCGTCCTCCATCCACCACTGTGCAGTGCCTCGCACGATATGTGGCGGATCGCAGGGATTCCGGGAATGGCCGGTCCGGCGGCCGGCGGCCGGCGGCCGGGGCGCGGTCAGGCCATCTGACGGCGTACCAGGTCGTGCAGCCGGCCGCCGGTGTCGGCGAGGAGTGCGGCGGGGGCGCCCTGCTCGACGATCCGGCCGTCGGCCATGACCAGGACCCGGTCGGCGTCGAGCACGGTGGACAGGCGGTGCGCGATGACCACGCGACTGGCGCTGAGCGCGCGGGTGCTGTCGATGACGATCCGCTGGGTCTCGTTGTCCAGGGCGCTGGTGGCCTCGTCGAAGAAGAGGATGCGCGGGCGGCGGACCAGCGCCTGGGCGATCATCAGCCGCTGCCGCTGGCCGCCGGAGATGGCGCCACCGCCGGAGATCATGGTGTGCAGCCCCATCGGCATCCGCTTGACGTCCTCGGCCAACCCGGCCATTTCGGCCGCCGCCCAGACCTCTTCCTGGGTGAACGCCTCGGCGCCGCAGATGCAGTCGAGGATCGAGCCGGTGAGCGGCTGGGCGTTCTGCAGGACCACCCCGCACTGCCGGCGGACGGCCGCCTGGTCGAGCGCGCCGAGGTCCTGGCCGTCGTACAGGACGCTGCCCCCGGACGGCCGGTCGAAGCCGATGAGCAGGCGCAGCAGGGTCGACTTGCCGCAGCCGCTCGGGCCCACGATCGCCACGAACTCGCCGGGCCGCACCTGGAGGGAGACGTCGTCGAGGACGAGCGGACCGTCCTCGCTGTAGCGGAAGGAGAGTTTGCGGGCCTCGATGGCGCCGGAGAGCACACCGGGTTGGGAGCTGCCGCCGCGGACCTCGGGCGCCTCGTCCAGCACCGGCCTGATCTGCTCGAACATCGGCAGCGCCGCGGCGGCCGAGACGAGCGCGCCGGTGATCTGGGTGACCGAGGTGAGCAGCATGGTCACCGAGGTGTTGAAGGTCAGGAAGGCGCCGGCGGACAGGGTGCCGCGGGCCGGGCCGGCCAGCAGCACGAACAGCGCGAGGGAACAGAGCGGGAGGTAGACGGCGTTGAGGACGGTGGTGAGGTTCTTGATCCGGCCGGCCTTCTGCTGGAGCTCCCGGGAGCGGGCGAACTCCCGGGCCCAGGCCGCGTAGGCGAAGGACTCCGCCGCCGCGACCCGCAGTTTGGGCAGCCCTCGCAGGGTCTGGAACGCCCGGTTGTTGAGCTTGTTGCCGAGCGTGATCAGCCGGCGCTGCCAGCGCAGTTCCCACAGGCCCAGGACGAGGAACACCGCGCCGATGACGAACAGCACGGCGAGCGCGGCGAGCGCCAGCGGCACGCTGTAGAGGAGCAGCATCACGAGGTTGACCGCGCCGACCGTGGCGGCCTGCACGGCCACCGGCCCGACACCGGCCAGCACCTGGCGGATGGCGCTGATGCCCATGGCGGCACTGGCCAGTTCACCGGTGGAGCGGCCGGCGAAGAACTTCGTCGGCAGGCGCAGCAGCCGGTCCCAGACGGCCGGCTGGAGGACGCTCTCGATCCGGCCCTCGATGCGCAGCACGGTGAGGTTCTGCAGCAGGGTGAAGGCCGCCGCGACCACGCCGGCGATGATGACGGCGAGCGCGACCTGGACGATCGGGCCGCGGGCGGCGGCCGGTACGTAGACGCCGAGGACCTTGCCGGTGGCGAGCGGGACGAGGGCGCCGAGGGCGACCGTCACCAGTCCGCTCAGGGCGAGGTTGCGCAGGTCGGCGCGGTTCCCACGGAGGCTGAAGCGCATCAGCCGCCACAGCGTGAGCCGGCGTTCGGGCAGCGGCCGGTAGAACATCACCGCGTGCGGCTCGAACTCGTCGGCGGTGTCCTTGCCGATCCGGATCCGCAGCCCGGAGGCGGGGTTGACCGCCTCGTACCGGCCGCGCCGCCACAACAGCGCCACCGGGGCACCGGACTTGGCGCGGTGGCCCACCAGGGGCCCGGCGTCGGTGCGCCACCAGCGGCCGTCGAGGCGGACCGCGCGGGTGCGGATCCGGGAGGCGAGGGCGATCCGTTCGACGGGGCTGATCCGGTCGCCGGCGGCGGCGCCCTTGGGCGGTTCGGTGAGCACGATGCCGGCGGCGCCGGCGACCTTCCGGCAGACCGCGAAGGTCAGGTCGTCGCCGGCCCGGTCGCGGCCCGCGGCGGCGCGTCCGGAGCGGTCCTTGCCGATGGACGCCAGCAGTGCCTGGTCGGCGCGTTCCCGGACGGCCTCGCCGGCTTTGATGCCGGCCGCCGCGCGGTCCTCGTGGGCGCGCTCCAGCTGCTCGATCCAGCGGTCGACGGCGGACAGCAGCCGGTACTGCTGGTTGACCATCCGCTGCCACAGCGCCGCGTCGACGAGCAAGTCGGCGGCGGCCTCGGCGCTGTAGGAGGCGCCGTACTGGACGCTGCCGGACGGCACCGGCATCCACAGGACGTCGTCGTCGGCGACCGCTTCGTCGCTGGGCCGGCCGTCCAACGGCGCTTCGAACAGCACGCCCAGACCGCGCGCGGTGCCGAGCGCGAAGGCGTGCTCCAGGGGGGTGGCCGACTGCCCGCCGTAGGTGTCGTCGGGTCCGAAGGTGCCCTCGTGACCGTACCCGCCCTGGTCGCCGTGGCCGCCGTGGTCGGCGCGGGGCAGTTCGCGCAGGGCGATCCGGCGCAGTCCGCAGTGCTGGGAGGGGCGGCCGACGAGGGTGTGCTGGGGGCCTTGGACGGGACCGAGCAGCAGGGTGCCGGCTTCGAGGCGGCCGAGGAAGTGCCAGTGGCCTTCCTGACCGGCGTCCACCGCGAACAGGTCGAGGGTGCCGCCGGTGACCAGCCACAGCACGTGCGGGCCTTCGAGCGGGACGTCGCGCAGCCCGGCGCAGTCGACGGGGGTGCCGAGGCCGCCCAGGGCGTGCGTGACCGCGTCGACGCCGTGCGGATCCGCGGCCGGTGCGGCCGGCTGCGTGGCGGATCCCGCGTCCGGGGACGGGTGTACGGATGCCACGTCAGTGCTCCTTGACCAGCTCGGCGTAGGCGCCCCCGGCGGCGACCAGCTCCTCGTGCCGGCCGCGTTCGACGACCGTGCCGTGGTCGAGCACCACGATCTCGTCGCTGTCGCGGACGGTGCTCAGCCGGTGGGCGATGATGACGCAGGCGCAGCCGCGGCGCCGCAGGTTGTCCATGATGACCGCCTCGGTCCCGGCGTCCAGCGCGCTGGTGACCTCGTCGAGGACGAGGATGCTGGGGCGCCGGACCAGCGCCCGGGCGATCTCCAGGCGCTGCCGCTGGCCGCCGGAGAAGTTGCGGCCGTCCTGTTCGACGCGGCTGTGGATGCCGTCGGGGCGGCGGGCGATGACGTCGTCGTAGAGGGCGGCGTCCTGGAGGGCGGCGATCACCGCGTCGTCCGGGATGGAGGGGTCCCACAGCGCGACGTTGTCCCGGACGGTGCCCTCGAAGAGGAAGACGTCCTGGTCGACGAAGGAGACCGAGGCGGCCAGCGCGCTGCGCGGGATGTCCGCGAGGCGCTGTCCGTCGATCCGGATCGTGCCCTCCCAGGGGGTGTAGAGGCCGGAGATCAGCCGGGAGACGGTGGACTTGCCGCTGCCCGAGCCGCCGACCAGGGCGACCTGGCGGCCGGGGCCGACGGCCAGGGAGAAGCCGGTCAGCAGCGGGGCGTCGAGCGGGCTGTAGCCGAAGGTGACGCCGTCGAGGGTGATGTGGCCCTTGAGGCGGCGGGTGCCGGCGTCCGCGTCCGGGCGGGAGTAGTGGGCGTCGGCGGGGAAGCTCTCGACGTCCTTGAGGCGGGCCACGTCGGCGGCGAAGTCCTGTATGCGGCCGGCGACGCCGTTGAGCCGGGTGATCGGTGCGGTGAAGCGGGTCACCAGGGCCTGGAAGGCGACCAGCAGACCGATGGAGATGTGGCCCTCGACGGCGCGCAGGCCGCCGATCCACAGGATCAGTGCGCTGTTGAGGGTGGCGAGGGTGGGGGCGACGACCGCCAGCCAGGCACTGGGGACGCCGAGCCGCTGCTGCTCCTCCAGCGTGGTGGCGTGCTGGCCGGCCCAGCGACGGAAGTAGCCGTTCTCGCCGCCGGTGGCCTTCATGGTCTCGATGAGTTGGAGGCCGGTGTAGGAGGTGTTGGTCAGGCGGGCGGTGTCGGCGCGCAGCTTCTGGGTGTGGGTGGCGCGCAGCCGGACCACGATCCGCATGGCGACGACGTTGAGCAGCGCGATCAGCACACCGATGACGGTGAGCTGGGGGTCGTAGGTCCACAGCAGCACCGCGTAGAGGACGACCACCACGCCGTCGACGGCGGCCGCGGCCAGGTCGCGGGCGAGGGTCTCGGCGACCGCGTCGTTGGACTGCAGGCGCTGGACGAGGTCGGCGGGCGAGCGCTGGGAGAAGAAGGTGACCGGCAGCCGCAGCAGATGGCGCAGGAAGCGGGCGCTGCTGAGGGTGGAGGAGATGATCCGGCCGCGGAGCAGGTTGGCCTGCTGGAGGCCGGTCAGGACGGCGGTGAGCACCACCATCGCGCTCATCGCGGCGAACAGCGGCCCCAGCAGCGAGGTCTGGTTGCCGATCAGGAACATGTCGATGTAGGTGCGGCTGAGCGCGGGCAGCGCGGCGCCGACGCCGACCAGCAGCAGGCTGGCGAGCAGCGCCGCCAGCAGGGTGCCGGCGGTGCCGCGCAGCCGGGCCGGCAGGGCGCTCCGCACGCTGGGCCGGCGGCCGCCCTTGCGGAACGCCTCGGTGGGCTCGAAGACCAGGGCGACGCCGGTGAAGCTGGTGTCGAAGTCCTCCGTCGGCACGAAGCGGCGACCCTTGTCGGGGTCGTTGATGTGGACGCCCCGGCGGCCGAGGCGGCGGCCCATGCCGTCGTAGACGACGTAGTGGTTGAACTCCCAGAAGAGGATGGCCGGTGCCTGGACCTCGGCGAGGGCGGCCGGCTCCATCTGCATGCCCTTGGCCGACAGGCCGTAACTGCGGGCGGCCTTGAGGAGGTTGCTGGCCCGGGAGCCGTCGCGGGAGACGCCGCAGGCGATCCGCAGTTCCTCCAGCGGCACGTGGCGTCCGTAGTGGGCGAGCACCATCGCCAGGGAGGCGGCGCCGCACTCCACCGCTTCCATCTGGAGCACGGTGGGGGTGCGCACGGACTTCTTCGCCTTGGGGGCGGCGGCCGGCGGTCTGCGGCGGCGGGTGGGCGGCGCGCCCTCGGGGCGGTGCCGTCCGCGGCCGGCGGGCGGGAGGTGCTGCGGGGGTGCCGCGGCGGCGTCGGGTGCGGTCACGAGAGCAGCCAATCGATCGGGTGCTGCGCGGCCAGGTGGACGGCGGCGGTGGCCTGGGTCATCGAGTCCAGGGCGAACGGCGGGCCGTCGGAGGTGGACCAGGCATAGCCGGTGGCGGTGGACGCGGTGTCGAGCCGGACCAGCACCGCGACCGGCTGGCCGGCGCGGGAGAACTGCTCGCCGAGCTGGCTGCTGCCGAGGAACGCGGAGATCCGCTGGCGGCTCTGGGCGGTGCGGCCGATGGCCGCGACGTGGCCGCGCAGCACGCCGAACCGCTGGGTGGGGGCGGAGGCGACGGTGAGGTCCACGGCGGCGCCGGCGGGGAGGGTGGCGGCGCTCGTGGCCGGGACGTAGAGGGTGGCCGTCAGGGGGTCGTGGGGGCCGTTGGTCCGCTCCACGGCGGCGAGGTCGGCGCCGGTGGTGACGACCGCGCCGATGGTGGCGACCAGGCTGGTCAGCCGGCCGGCGGCGAGCGCGCGGACGACGGTGGTGGTGCCCTGCACGGTCCGTATTCGCGCCAACGGGGCGCCGGCGGCGACCGGTTGGCCCTCCTCGGCGAGGACCGCGGTGACCTGGCCGGCGACCGGGCTCTGCAGGACGTAGCTGCCGCGGCCGTGGGTGAGGATGCCGGGGGCGGTGAGGGTGGCGGAGACGGTGCCGGTGACCGCCCAGACGGTCGCGGCGATCATGACGAGGACGGTGACGGTCAGCACCAGCCAGCCCTGGGGGCGGGCGAAGCGCACCGGCAGGTCGAGCTCCTCGGGCGATTGCAGCTTGGAAAGGGCCTGTTGGCGGAACTGCACGACACTCTTCCCTCAACTGCAGGGGCTGGTACGGGAGTAGCGGGAGTCTACCGCCGCCGGAGATCCGGTGGCGGTTTCCCGGCGGCGAACAGCCGGGTGCCCCGGACAACCCGGCCGGAACCGGGTTGTCCGGGGCACTCGGTACGGCAGATCGGCAGGGAGGGGGCGCCGACCGCCGTCACGACCGTTCGTCGCCGACCGTGCCGCGCGGCGGCACAGGGGCGGCTCGGATCAGAGACCGGCGGTCGCGCCGCCCACGATGCCGTTGGCGTCGAGACCGGTGGTCTGCTGGACCAGGCCGGTGGTGGTGGCGAGGACGCTGCCGACCGGGGCGATCGAGCCGACGGTGGTGGTGACGGTGCTCAGCACGCCGCCGACGAGGCCACCGGACACGTTGTCCAGGTCGGCGTCGGAGATTTCCTGGGTCTGCACCTGGGCGTTGTTCATGATGTTTCCCTTCGGATCAATATCAAGAAAAAACAAGCGAAACGGGCCGTCCGGTGGGTGACCCGTCCGCGGCCACGGCAGTCCGGCCCCCGATATCGGGAAGCCCCGGCGACTTCCGCGGTGCGATGGATCAAAGCATGCGGGCGGGTTTCCCTGCTAATCGGATGAGTGGCGATCCGGACGCGACCGCGCCGCGAAATTACCGGACGTGTACGTGCGTCCATGGCTTGATCGAAGCATCTTCACATCTCCTCCGGTTTCTTTCCCGTCGAAGGGTCGTTGCGACACCCGCGGAATCGGGCATTCCGGAACTAGACCGTCGCCCACCAGGGCAGCCGCGTGACCCGAAACCCGGAAGCGTGTGCCGGCTGCGCATTCGGTGTGCAGATTTCCTGGAGGTCACCGAACTTAACGTCCGGCTGACGCGCCGGCCCGCCGAGAAGTCCGATTCGCGTTTCCGCAGTACGGCCGGGATGTTGCCCAGGTTTTAACCGAACATGATTGCCCTTGACTTCCCGTGCACTAATGACCGGAATCATCACGGCTATTGCCCCGTCATTCCGATGGAAACGGATCGAGCATCCAGAGAACGGACATATTCGCATAACTGCGGTAGGGGGCATTCGCCGGCCCGGCCGCGGTGGCGGCCGCGCCCCGCCCGGTGCACGGTGAGGAGGTGGATCCCGTGGCGGCGCTGGAGCGGATCGCGTTCCTGCTGGAGCGGCAGGGGGCGGTGACGTACCGGGTGCAGGCGTTCCGCACGGCGGCGTCGGTGCTCGACGGACTGGCCGCGGAGGAACTGCGCGAGCGCGCCGGGAACGGGACGCTGGGGCGTCTGAAGGGGCTCGGCCCCAAGACGACCCGGGTCGTCGAGGAGGCACTGGCCGGGCAGCAGCCCGCCTATCTGACGCGGCTGACGGAGGAGGCCGGCGGCCCGCTGGTCGAGGGGGAACGGGGGCTGGCGCTGCGGCGGGCCCTGCGCGGCGACTGCCATCTGCACTCGGACTGGTCGGACGGCGGCAGCCCCGTCGAGGCGATGGCCAGGGCCGCCCGCGACCTCGGCCACGACTGGTGCGCGCTGACCGACCACTCCCCCCGGCTCACCGTCGCCCACGGGCTGACCGCCGAGCGGTTGCGGCGGCAGCTGGACGTGGTCGCCGAGGTCAACGCGCGCCTGGCGCCGTTCCGACTGCTGACCGGCATCGAGTGCGACATCCTCGACGACGGCTCGCTGGACCAGGAACCGGAGCTGCTGGGCCGGCTCGACGTCGTGGTCGCCTCGGTCCACTCCACGCTGCGGATGGACCGGCGGCCGATGACCCGGCGGATGCTGGCCGCGGTCGGCAATCCGCTGGTGGACGTCCTCGGCCACTGCACCGGCCGACAGCTCACCGGCCGGCTCCGCCCGGAATCGGCGTTCGACGCCGCGGAGGTCTTCGCGGCCTGCGCCGAGCACCGCACCGCGGTGGAGATCAACTGCCGCCCGGACCGCTTCGACCCGCCGCGCCGCCTGCTGCGGCAGGCCCTGGACGCCGGCACCCTCTTCGCCGTCGACAGCGACGCGCACGCGCCCGGCCAGCTGGACTGGCAGATCTACGGCTGCGCCCGCGCCGAGGAGTGCGGCGTCCCCGCCGACCGGATCATCACCACCTGGACGGCCCGCCAGCTGACGACCTGGACGCGGACCGGCCGCACCCCGCACGGGGCCGGCGGCTGACCGTCCGGAGCCGGTCCGGGCCCCGGACCGGGACCACTCGCCTCAGCCCTGCGCGGACGCCGCCGTGCGCAGCGCCGCCAACACCGGGCGGAACAGCGGATGGTCCTCCGCGCCGCGGCGGACCGCGGCGAAGACCCGGCGGGTGGGCGGGGCGCCGTCGACCGGTCGCACCACCACACCCCCGAGGTCCATCCCGCGCAGCGCCGAGCGCGGCACCAGGGCCACCCCGACGCCCGCCGAGGCCAGCGCCACCACCGCCCGGAAGTCGTCCGAGGAGTGCGTCAGGCGCGGCCGGAACCCGGCGTACTCGCAGGCCAGCACGACCACGTCATGGCAGGGATTGCCGGAATAGGGCCCGATCCAGGGGTCCTTGGCGAGCCCGGCCAGCGGCACCGCCGCCGCCCCGGCCAGCGGATGCCCGGGCGGCAGCACCGCGTCGAACGGCTCGGCGTAGAGCGGGACCCGGGTCAGCCGGGGGTCGTCCGCGTCCGGCGCGCCCCGGTACTCGACGGCGACCGCCACGTCGACCTGCCGGTCCAGCACCATCAGCAGGCTGGCGTCGCCCTCCGCGTCCTGGACCCGGACCCGGATGCCGGGTGCGGAACCGGCGAGTTCGGCCAGGGCCGGGGCGAGCACCAGCGCGATGCCGGTCGCGAACGCCGCGACGGTCACCGTGCCGGCCTCCCCCTTGTCGTACGCCGCCAGCTCCGCCTCGGCGCGCTCCAGCTGGGCCAGCACGGCGTTGGCGTGACCGAGCAGGATGTCGCCCGCGGCGGTCAGCCGGACGCCGCGGGCGCCGCGCTCGACGAGGCGGTGGCCGGTCTCCTGCTCCAGGGCGGCCAGTTGCTGGGAGACCGCCGAGGGCGTGAGGTAGAGCGCGGCGGCCGCCGCCGTCACCGTGCGATGGTCGGCCAGCGCACGCAGGATGTGCAGCCGACGGGCTTCGATCATGGTTCCAGTTTCGCAGGGTTCGGCGGGGTTCTGTGCCCCGGAACCCCGCGGTCAGCCCGCCAGGGCGGCGCGGGCGGCCACGAAGGCGTCCACCGCGCGGTGCACGTCCTCGGTGGAGTGGGCCGCGGACAGCTGGACGCGGATCCGGGCCTCCCCCTTGGGGACCACCGGGTACGAGAAGCCGATGACGTACACCCCGCGCTCCAGCAGCAGCTCGGCCATCCGAGCCGCCTCGGCCGCGTCGCCGATCATCACCGGCGCGATCGGGTGCTCGCCGGGCAGGATCGCGAAGCCCTCCTCGGTCATCCGGGAGCGGAACAGCGCGGTGTTGGCGTTGAGGCGTTCGCGCAGGTCACCGGCGGACTCCAGGAGATCGAGCACCTTCAGCGAGGCGGCCGCGATCACCGGCGCGAGCGAGTTGGAGAAGAGGTAGGGGCGGGAGCGCTGGCGGAGCAGGGCGACGATCTCGGCGCGCGCCGCGACATAGCCGCCGGAGGCGCCGCCCAGCGCCTTGCCGAGGGTGCCGGTGATGATGTCGACGCGGTCCATCACGCCGCACAGCTCGGGGGTGCCGCGACCGCCGGGGCCGACGAAGCCGACCGCGTGCGAGTCGTCGACCATGACCATCGCGCCGTAGCGGTCGGCCAGGTCGCAGATCTCCCGCAGCGGCGCGAGGTAGCCGTCCATCGAGAACACGCCGTCGGTGACGATGAGGGTGCGCCGGGCGCCCTCGGCGTCCTTCAACTGCCGCTCCAGGTCGTCCATGTCGCGGTTGGCGTAACGGAGCCGGCGGGCCTTGGAGAGCCGGATGCCGTCGATGATGGAGGCGTGGTTGAGGGCGTCGGAGATGACCGCGTCCTCCGGGCCGAGCAGGGTCTCGAAGACACCGCCGTTGGCGTCGAAGCAGGAGGAGTAGAGGATGGTGTCCTCCTGGCCGAGGAAGCCGGAGATCCGCCGCTCCAGCTCCTTGTGCACCTCCTGGGTGCCGCAGATGAAGCGGACCGAGGCCAGGCCGTAGCCCCAGCGGTCCAGGGCCCCGTGGGCGGCAGCGATGACCTCGGGGTGGTCGGCCAGGCCCAGGTAGTTGTTGGCGCAGAAGTTGAGGACCTCGCCGGGACGGCCTCCGGCGGTGACCGCGACGGTGGCGGACTGCGGGGTGCCGATGACCCGCTCGGGCTTGTGCAGTCCGGCGGCGCGGATCTCGTCGAGGGCGGTGCGCAGATCGTCGCGTACGGCGTCGAACATGGGGTGGTGTCTCCTTAGGCGGGGTCGAGGTCGGGCGACGGGAGGGCCGGCCGGCTGGCGGCGCCGTCATCGGGGGTGGCCGGGCTCAGGCGCTCCAGTCGAGGATGACCTTGCCGCTCTGGCCGCTGGCCGCGTCGGCGAAGGCGGTCTCGAACTCCTGGTAGGGGTAGCGGCCGGTGATCACGGGGGCGAGGTCGAGGCCGCCTTCCAGCAGCACCGACATCGCGTACCAGGTCTCGAACATCTCCCGGCCGTAGATGCCCTTGATCGTGATCATGGAGGTGACGATCCGGGACCAGTCGACCGGGAACTCCTCGGCGGCCAGGCCCAGCACGGCGATCCGGCCGCCGTGCGTCATGTTGCCGATCATGTCGCGCATGGCCTCGGGGCGGCCGGACATCTCCAGGCCGACGTCGAAGCCCTCGCGCAGGCCCAGTTCGCGCTGGCCGGCCTCGATCGAGGTGTGAGCGACGTTGAGGGCGAGGCTGACGCCGACCTTGCGGGCCAGTTCCAGGCGCTGCTCGCTGACGTCGGTGATCATCACATGGCGGGCGCCGGCGTGCCGGGCGACCGCCGCCGCCATGATGCCGATCGGTCCGGCGCCGGTGATCAGGACGTCCTCGCCGACCAGCGGGAAGGAGAGCGCGGTGTGCACGGCGTTGCCGAACGGGTCGAAGACCGCGGCGATGTCGAGGTCGACCGGGACCCGGTGCACCCACACGTTGGTGGCGGGCAACGCGACGTACTCGGCGAAGGCGCCGTCCCGACCGACGCCCAGGCCGACGGTGGCGCGGCACAGGTGGCGGCGGCCGGCCTGGCAGTTGCGGCAGCTGCCGCAGACCAGGTGGCCCTCGCCGCTGACCAGGTCGCCGGGCTTGATGTCGGCCACGTCCCGACCGGTCTCGACGACCTCCCCGACGAACTCGTGGCCGACGGTCAGCGGGGTCCGAACGGCCTGCTGCGCCCAGCCGTCCCAAGCCCGGATGTGCAGGTCGGTGCCGCAGATGCCGGTGCGCAGCACCTTGATCAGCACATCGCCGGGGCCGATCGTCGGCTCCGGCACGTCCGTCAGCCAGAGTCCCGGTTCCGCCTTCTGCTTGACCAGTGCCTTCACCGCATCGGCTCCCGTACGTGAATGAGTGCTGTGACATCACGGGGACCCGGTGCGGCCCGCCGATCTCGGCCAGAAATCTTCCGTACGACGGCCTCCGGGTCCATCGAGGTTTTCTTAATCGCGCCCTCAGATCACCTTTACGGCCCATCCGTCACAGGAGTGCGCAGCCTTCACATCACTCGCGTGGCGGCTCACCGGCACGGCCGCGCCACGAGCCTCTCCGGGAAGGTCCCCGCGGTCTCCAGGACCATCCGGGCCTGCGCGTCCGGCCGCCCCGGACAGCGGACGTGCGGTCCCCGGGCGTCGACGGTGCCGGTGCCGGTGCCACAGTCTGTCGGCAGCGGGACGCGCGCGGTCATGGGGGCGCCTCCACCCCGTTCGGACACCGGGGGCAGAACCGTAGCTTCCGGCCGCGCGGCGGTGGCACAATGCCGGCCTTATTCGGAACCAGCCTCAGGGGCACCATGGCGCCGAACGCACCGGATTCCCAGATACCCGTCTTCCACGGAGCCGGCCACCTGCTGCGGCTGATCGCCGACCTCGTCCGTCGGCCGCGCCGCAGGGAGTGTCCGGAACCGGTGCGGCACCGCGGTGTCGCCCAGGGCCGCGAGGGGCTCCCGGTGATCTGCCTGGTCGCCGGCGACGACCACGCCCAACTCGCCCGCGGCATCAGCTACTTCCTCGGTCACGCCGACCCCCGCCGGGTCCCGCACTGCCTGCACGATCTGGGCGCCGAGCCGTCGCCGGCCGACCCCGAGTCGGTGGAGGCGGTGCGCCGCACGCTGGAGCGGCTGGCGCAGGGCTTCGCGCGCAGCGTCAACGGCGCCGACGGCCGGGTCCGCTTCCGACGGTTCGGCCTGGTCAACTGGCTGGTGCAGACCGGCGCAAGCGGCGATCCGGACGGCGCGGGCGATGTCGAGGGCACCGACCACAGCCTCCTCCAGCGGCTGCGGGAGCGGGAGTTCCGGCGCCGCCGGGTGTTCGGCCTGCTGCGGGCGCCGGAGACCGAACTGGCGGTGGACGGCCATGTGCCGTGGTGGGTCTGGCTGTTCGCGCTGCACCTCTTCCCGCTGGCGTGGTTCCGGGTCCGCCGCGGGCTGGGCCGGGAGTACCGCTGGCTGCTCAACCAGCCCTACCTCGCCCCGCGCGACCCGGGCACCTTCCTCGGCTTCGCGGAACGGCTGACCGTGCCGCACAACCAGGTCGAGGACCCCGAGCAGCTGCGCAAGCTGATGGTCAACGCCTTCCTGGAGGACCTGCGGACCGCCTTCCGCCGCCGCCCGTGGCGCCCGCGCTCCTCCCGCCGCACCGCGTACTGCGTCGCCCTGCTGGACGGCGTGGACGCCGACAACTGCGGCCATCCGCTGCTGCGCACCGTCATCGACGTCCGCAACGAGACCGGCGCCTTCGATCCGCTGCTGGTCGTCGCCTGCGGCGCCCGGCCACCCGCCGAGGGCACCGGGACCCGCGCCGACTGGGGCCACAGCTCCCTGTGGGAGCTCTCCGACCGGCTCTACGGCGGCTGGCGGGACACCTTCCTGCACACCGGCCGGGCCCGCAACCGCGCACCCTGGTACCTTCCGGTCACCGTGCCCCCGCTGATGCCGCCCTCCGACGACCCGGTGGCCAAGGCCCGATATGAGCTGACGCGACGTCAAGAAGTGGCTCAGGACGCCAGGTTGCGCCTGCCCGAACCGCCGCTGTGGGCGCGCCGGGCGGTCTCCGTCGCGGCCGTGTGCTGCGTGACCGCGGCGCTGCTGGGGGCCGGCGGGCTGCTCTGGGGCGAAGAGAGCGCCTACCGCCGGGCGCACTGCGGGCTGAGCCGCTTCCAGGACGACGCCGACACCCTGCGCACCGTGGAGACCGGCGAGTGCATCGGGGTCTCCCGGCACGGCTTCACCTTCCACTCCCCCGACGCCGAGCTGAACAAGACCCTGCGCACCATCGCCGACCAGAACGCCCGCGCCGACCAGATCCACCAGGCGTCCCCGGAGCGCCCGTTCGTGACCCTCGTCCACCTCTCCGCGCTGCTCAGCAGCACCGGCAAGTCCACCGCCCAGCTCGCCTACGGCCGGGAGGCGCTCCAGGGGGCGGCCGGCGCCCAGTCCCGGCAGCTGCGCACCACCGGCAGCACCGAGCCGATCCTGCGGATCTTCCCCGCCAACGCCGGGTCCGGTATGCGCTTCGGCACCCAAGTCGTCCAGATCCTGGAGGAGTTGCAGGGCAAGGACCCCTCCATCGTCGGCGTCACCGGCCTCGACCAGAGCCGTGAGGCCACCAACCGGACGATCCGCAAGCTGACCGAGGCGGGGCTGCCGATGGTCGCCACCACCCTCTCCGCGGACTCCCTGGTCCGACAGTCGCCGATGTACTTCCAGGTGTCGCCGCAGAACAGCCGGGAGGCGGAGGTCGCCGCCGCCTACGCCGAACACCTCGTCGGCGCCCGGACCAGGCCCACCCGCCAGGTCCGGGTGATCGCCTCCGCCGACCCCACCGACACCTACAGCACGACCCTCGGCGACGACGTCGCCAAGCAGTTCCGGGCCCGCGGCTTCGCGGTCGAGCGGACCGCCTTCAGCCCCCCGCCGCCCCCGGGCGGCGAGCCGTCCTCGGACGCGCCCGGTGCCGGCTCGGTCGGCCAGCGCAGCTGCTCCTACCCGGGGCTGGTCTTCTACGCCGGCCGCGCCGAGGACTTCGAGACCTTCCTCGGCGGGATCAACGAGTCCTGCAACTCCGCCCCGCCGGCCGTCTTCGGCGGCGACGACGTGGCGCGGCTGGCCGCCGACCCGGTCCGCCGTGCGCAGTACCCCGGAATCCCCTACGACTTCCTGGACTTCACCCTCGGTTCGGCGCGCTGCGACGACGCAAGCGGGCTGTACGCGGAGATGTCCCGGCTCTTCCCCGAGGAGTGCGCCAAGGTCCCCAACTCGTCCCTCGACGGACACGCCGCGCTCGGCTTCGACGCGGTGAAGCTGTACGTCGACGCGGTCAGGCAACTGCGCGAGGACGCCGCGGGGATGCCGCTGACGCCGCCCGCGGTGTGGCACGCGATCAGCGGGGTGCACGGGGACGAGGCGCTCGACGGGGAGAGCGGGATCATCGGCTTCGGCGGCGAGGTGGACCGTCAGGTCCCGCTGGACAAGCTGCTGTCGGTGCAGCACATCGACGGCGTCGGCAAGCCCACCCAAGTCGGCTACTGCGGCCGGCTCGGCGGCCGCACCCAGTCGTCGTGGTGTCCGGCGCTGACGCCGGAAAAGGGTCGATGACCGCTCCCGTGACGGGCGTCAGGGCGGCGACCCCGGCCCCGTCACGGTGAACAACCCGCCGTCGGGGTCGCGCACCATCGCCTGGCTCCCGTTCCCGTCCCACGTCGCGGTCACCGGCGTGATGGTCCCGCCGGCGTCCACCGCGGCCTCGGTCACCGCCGCGACGTCCGGCACCCGGAAGTGCACGTGCCACTGCGGCCGCACCCGCGGGTCCGGGGCCGCCTCCACGGCGCCGCCGCGCAGCGCCGCCACCACGTGCGTCCCGTCGTGCACGATCACCTGGTCGTGCTCGTACGTCACCTGGCAGCCGCCCGGCTTCTCCGACGCCCAGTCGAAGACCTCGGCGTAGAAGATGGCCGCGGCGAACGCGTCCCTGGTCCGCAGCTCCAGCATCGCCGGGGCGTGGCCGGTCCCCACCGACCAGGCCAGCGTCTGCCCCTCCCAGAAGCCGAAGGTGGCGCCGTCCCGGTCCGCGGCGAGGGCGGCCCGCCCCGGGCCGAGCTTGAGCGGCCCGACGGCGACCGTGGCGCCGCGCTCGCGGATCCGGGCCGCGGTGTCGTCGCCGTCGGCCACCGCGAAGTACGCGGTCCAGGCCACCGGCACCTGGAAGCTCGGTGCCAGCGCGCCGATCCCGGCGACCGGCTCCCCGTCGAGCAGGGCGACCGAGAACTCCTCGCCGAGACTGGCCGACCGGAACCGCCAGCCCAGCACGGAACCGTAGAAGCGGTGCGCGGAGGGCAGGTCGCTGGTCATCAGGCTCACCCAGCAGGGCGCGCCGCGTGCCGGAGCGGCCGGACGTGGGGACGGCATGGACATCTGCCTCCTGCATGCTCGGGCCTGTCCGACGGGTGAGCGTGGATCAGCCCGCGCGGGTCGGCATGGGTCGCGGCCGGGCCCTCGGCGCCCCCACCCACTGTGCCAGCGACCGCCCGACCCCGCACCAAGGGACACCGGCGCCGCCGGTCGCCCGCTCGGGGCAGGGCCGGTTGTGCCGGTGGGGGCCGGGCTCGATGCTGGAGGTACTGAACCGGGCTGGGTTGATGCCATGAACGCATGGAACGCGGCGACGAGCGCCGACTTCCGTGGTCCCCTCGACGTCACCAGGGCGGCCACAGCGGTTCTGGACGCCCGGGGGCTGGTGATCGGGTGGAGTGCGGCGGCCCGGAAGCTGTTGGGGTACGCCCCGGAGGAGATCATCGGCCGGCCGATCGGCACGTTCCTGCCGGACGCCGCGGACGCGGCAGCCGCGGCGGGAACCGCGCAGCCGTCGCCCGCGGAGATGGTCAACATCGAGACCCGGACCGCACGGCACGCCGACGGCCACCGTCTGGCGGTGGCGATCACGATGTGTCCGCTGGCCGACACCCTGCCGGCGGCACCCCGGGGACCGGCCCGGGTGATGGTGGCGACCGCACTGGACGACCTGCGGTCCTGGGAGTCGCGCCAGGCGATGCTGCACGGGCTGGCGACGCAGTCACCGGTGGGACTGGCCATCTACGACGAAGCGCTGCGCCTGACGTGGTTCAACAGCTCGTACGGACGGGAGATCGGGCTGCCGCTGCGGCAGTTGATCGGCAAACGGGCCGACGAACTGTATCCGGGCGAGTTCGTCACGGAGGGCTACCCGCGCACCCTGCACACGGTGATGGGCCATGTGCTGGCCACCGGTGAGCCCTTCCTCGACCTGCACTTCGTCGGCGAGCAGCCCACCGACCCGGGCACCAAACACGTCTGGTCCTGCTCCTACTACCGGCTCCAGGACCCGGACGGGCGGGTGCTGGGCGTGTGCGAGGACTCCTTCGACATCACCGACCGCTATCAGGCGCAGCGCCGGCTGAACCTCCTGGTGGAGGCCGGCCGGCGGATCGGCACCACGCTGGACATGGTCGGCACCGCCCGGGAGGTGACGGCGGTCGCGGTACCGGACTTCGCGGCCACGGTCACCGTCGACCTGCTGCGGTCGGTGCTGGAGGGCGGGGACCCGGAACCTGGCGAGGGCGGGATGCCCGAGCTGGTCCGGGTCGCCGCCCGCTCCCGGGACGACCCGCCGGACCGGCCGCCGCTCCCGCCGTACCCGGTCGTCTACCAGCGGGGCACGCTCCCGTACCGGAGCCTGTCGTCGGGCGGTCTGATCCGCACGGAGCGGGCGATCGTGGTGCCGCTGCGGGCCGGCGGCACCCTCATGGGGCTGGTGACCTTCGACCGCGGGGACAGTTCGTCGGTCTTCGACGGCGGCGAGATCGACCTGGCCGACGAGCTGGTCATCCGGGCCGCGGTCTCGATCGACAACGCCCGCCGGTTCGCCCGCGAGCACGCCGCGGCGCTCACCCTCCAGCGCAATCTGCTGCCCCAGCGCCTGCCCCCGCAGTCCGCTGTGGACATGGCCTACCGCTATCTGCCCAGCGACGACCGGGCCGGGGTGGGCGGCGACTGGTTCGACGTGATCGGGCTGTCCGGCACCCGGGTCGGCCTGGTGGTCGGGGACGTGGTCGGGCACGGCCTCCAGGCCGCGGCCACCATGGGCCGGCTGCGGACGACCGTACGGGCGCTGGCCCGGATGGACCTGGCGCCCGACGAACTGCTGAGCCGGCTCGACGACCTGGTGGGGCAGACCCCGGAGGAGCGCGCGGCGGGAGCCGTCGTCGAACCCGCCCCGGACGACGTGGCCACCGGGGTGACCTGCCTGTACGCGGTCTACGACCCGGTGTCACGGCACTGCACGACGGCCCGGGCCGGGCATCCGCCGCCGGTGCTGGTCGCCCCCGGCGGCGAGGTGTCGTTCCCGGACCTGCCGGCCGGTCCCCCGCTGGGGCTGGGCGGCCTGCCGTTCGAGTCGTGGGAGACCGAGCTGCCGGCGGGCAGCCTGCTGGCGCTGTTCACCGACGGGCTGCTGCGCGGTCGGGACCGCGACGTCGACAGCGGCCTGGCGCTCCTCGGCGAGGTGCTGCGGGAGAACCACCGGCCGCTGGAGGAACTGTGCGACCGCGCGGTCGCGCAACTGCTGCCGAGTGGGGCGGCGCCGGACGACGCGGCGCTGCTGCTGGTGCGGACCCGGGAACTGGACGCCCGGCAGGTGGCCGCCTGGGAGCTGCCCGCGGAGCCGGCCGCGGTGAGCACCGCCCGCGAACTGGCCACCCGGCAGCTGGCCGAGTGGGGCCTCGCGGAGCTGTCGTACGCGACCGAGCTGGCGGTCAGCGAGCTGGTCACCAATGCCGTCCGGCACGCCTCGGGACCGGTGCACCTGCGGCTGCTGCGGGATCTGGCGCTGGTGACGGAGGTCTCCGACACCGGCCACACCTCGCCGCACCTGCGGTACGCGGCCAGCGACGACGAGGGCGGCCGGGGGCTGTTCATCGTCGCGCAGCTGGTGCAGCGCTGGGGGACGCGGTACACGCCGTTCGGCAAGACGATCTGGACGGAGCAGGCGTTCCCGCCGCACTACCCCGGGGCCCCGCGGCCGGTGGGCTGAGCGGGCGGCCCGGTGTACGCCGTGCGGGTCGCCGGCGCCCGTCCCATGATGGAACCAGCGAGGTCCCGGCACTCGGCGGGCGCGGACAAAGGAGGACCTGTGACGACCAATGGCAGTAAGACTCCGGCCGAGCGACGGCCGGTGGAGCTGTACACGGGTAGCGAGCGGCCCTTCGACGCGGAGGACCTGGTCAGGGCATCCGGGCGCGAACCCACCCCGCAGAGCCTGGAGTGGGCACAGCGCCTGATCGAGGAGAAGGGCCGAGCCGCCATCGAGCGGTATCTGCCCTAGGGCCTGTCGTCAAACTCCCGTCGTTCGCCCGGAGGGCGGGCCTCGCGGCGTCTGGTGCGTGCGATCTCAAGGCGGAGGGTCGTCCCGGTACCGGGCGTACCGGGATGAGCCCGACAACGCGGAGAGCGTGCGTGCCAGGCGTCGCGAGGCAGGCGGGAGTTTGACGACAGGCCCCAGGGATGGCGGTGCGGCGGTGACGCCGCGCCCCGTCCGTACGGCCCGGAGGCGACGGCCCCCGGGCCGCGGCATGCGGTGCGGCCCGCCGCTACCCTCTCCGTACATGACAATTGAACGGATCGATCCGCCCTCGCAGGCCGGTGAGCGCGAGATGCTCCGCGCCTACCTGGACTTCCACCGGGCCACCCTGGCCATGAAGGTCGAGGGGCTGACCGACGAACAGCTGCGGCGGCGCTCCATGCCGCCGTCGACGCTCTCCCTGCTCGGCCTGGTGCGGCACATGGCCGAGGTGGAGCGCACCTGGTTCCGCCGGGTGGTCAACGGTGAGGACATTCCGCTGGTCTGGTCC
The DNA here is from genome assembly GCF_029011865.1 of Streptomyces yunnanensis. Lineage (NCBI taxonomy): Bacteria > Bacillati > Actinomycetota > Actinomycetes > Kitasatosporales > Streptomycetaceae > Streptomyces > Streptomyces yunnanensis. The sequence goes on along the minus strand of NZ_CP095749.1, from coordinate 8,204,565 downwards.
GAAGAGGGCGACTACCAGGCCGCGTTCGACGACTCCGGGTCCACCGGCGCGTCGGCCTTCGCCACCTGGCAGACGGAGGTGGCGCACTCCCGGCGCATCGAGGAGGCCGCCGGGTCCCTGGACCTCACCGCCTACCAGCCCCGCTGGGGCGAGCACGTCTCGCTCCGCCTGATCATGCTGCACATGATCCACGAGTACGCCCGGCACAACGGCCATGCCGACTTCCTGCGCGAGGGCGTGGACGGCACCGTCGGTCCCTGATCCCACGGCGCAGACCGCTCACCGACAGCACGCACAAGGTCCCTTCCCCGTACGGGAAAGGGACCTTGTGAGGGTGCGCGGAGCGCCCGGCCGGCCTTGCACCTGCATTTCCCACCGGTTGGTGGGCGTCTTTCCTTGGACCACGGACGCGCGACTCCCGTCCGCAGGACCGGAGTTCGTTCATGATCATACCGAACTTCGGGGGCGCTCCCGACCAGGCAGACTTCCCCCGAACCTGACGCAAAAGTCCCGGCCCGAGGCAACCCGTGAACGGCGGGCCGGCGCGGAATGCGAAGGTGTCATGGCGAACGACGACGGGCCGTGGGGCCCGTCCTGGTGGGGAGGAACGGACATGGCCGCGCCGAGTGAAGAGTCCAACGGGGCGGGAGGGCTGCACAGCCGACTGCCGGACGACACCGTCCCCCTGCGCGTCTCCACCGCGCGGGACCCCGCGCCTGCCGCGACGTCCGAACCCGAACCCGAACCGAAGGGCGGCGGCTCCCGTCTGGCCAAGTCCAGTGCGCTGATGGCCGCGGGCACCATCGTGTCGCGGATCACGGGCTTCCTGCGCACGCTCGTCATGGCGGCCGCGATCGGCGTCGGCACGCTCAACGACTCCTATCAGGTCGCCAACGTCCTGCCCACGATGATCTATGTGCTGGTCGGCGGCGGCGCGCTGAACGCGGTGTTCGTCCCCCAGCTCGTGCGCGCCATGAAGAACGACGAGGACGGCGGCGAGTCGTACGCCAACCGCCTGCTCACCCTCGTCGTCATCGTCCTCGCCGGTGCCACGACGCTCTGCGTCCTGGCCGCGCCGCTGCTGGTCCGCGTGATGTCCCCGGACATCGCCGCCGACCCGCAACGCATGGCCCTGACCGTGGCCTTCGCCCGCTACTGCCTCCCGACCATGTTCTTCATGGGGATCCACGTCATCCTCGGGCAGATCCTCAACGCCCGCGGCCGGTTCGGCGCCATGATGTGGACCCCCGTCCTCAACAACGTCGTCATCATCGCCTCCTTCGCCGCCTTCATCTGGGCCTTCGGCGGCTTCACCGACTCCGGCGTGAGCCCGGCGACCATCACCCCCGAAGGCGTCCGACTGCTGGGCCTGGGCACCCTGCTCGGGCTGGCCGTCCAGGCGTTGGCCATGCTGCCGTATCTGCGCGACGCCGGCGTCCGGCTCCGCCCTCGCTTCGACTTCCGCGGTCACGGTCTGGGCAGGGCCGCCGGCCTGGCCAAGTGGACGCTGCTGTTCGTGCTCGCCAACCAGCTCGGCCTGATCGTCGTCACCGAACTCGCCACCAAGGCCGGCGCCGCCGCCGAACGCGCCGGCCACCCCGGCTCCGGCTTCACCACGTACCAATTCGCCTACCAGATCTGGCAGATGCCGCAGGCCATCATCACCGTTTCGGTCATGACCGCCGTGCTGCCCCGGATCTCCCGCGCCGCCCTGGACGGCGACGCCGCGGCCGTCCGCGACGACATCTCCTACGGCCTGCGCACCTCGGCCGTCGCCGTCGTGCCGTGCGCCTTCGCCTTCCTGGCCCTGGGCATGCCGATGGCCACGCTGCTCTACGCCAGTTCGGGAACCGAGGGCGCACAGGGCATCGGCCGCGCCCTGATGGGCTTCGGCCTGGGCCTCATCCCCTACTCCGCGCAGTACGTCGTGCTGCGCGGCTTCTACGCCTACGAGGACACCCGCACGCCCTTCTACAACACCCTGGTCGTCGCCGCCGTCAACGCCGCCGCGTCCGCGGCGTGCTTCGTCCTCCTCCCCGCGCACTGGGCGGTGGCCGGCATGGCCGCCTCCTACGGGCTGGGCTTCGCCGTCGGCATCGCGGTCGCCTGGCGCCGGCTGCGCAAGCGCCTGGACGGCGACCTCGACGGCCCCCGCGTGCTGCGCACCTATGTGCGCCTGTGCACCGCCGCGGCCCCCGCCGCGCTCGCCGGCGGAGCCGCCTCGACGGCCCTGCTGCACGCCCTGGGCACCGGCGCCCTGGCCTCCCTGGTCGCGCTGCTCGTCGGCGCCGCACTCCTGCTGGGCCTCTTCCTGGCCCTCGCCCGCCTGCTCAAACTCCCGGAGCTCGACGCCCTGTTCGCCATGCTCCGCAGCCGGCTCGGCCGCTGAGCCTCGGCAGTGCCCCCGACGCGCCGTCGCCGTCTGACCGACGGCGCGTCGTCGTACCCGGCCCGCCCGGCCCGCCCGGCCCGCCCGGCCTGCTCCGGGCCGGCGGCGAGCGCTTCCGCGGGCGCCCGTGTGTGGCGTCATGGCCGGCGCCCCTCCCAGGCCATCTCCTTGAGTGCCATCCGGGCGGCCGGGGCGTGGCCGGGGATGTCGGCCCAGTAGGGGTGCGTGGCGATCTCCACGGAGAGCCGCTGGAGTCTGCGGCGCAACACGGTCGTGCGCGCCGGACTCTCCTCGGCGGCGAGCTGTTGATAGGCGGCGTACCAGGCGGACTGGGCCTGGACGAGGTCGGCGGGGAAGACGTAGTCGGTCACAACCAAAATTGCATCACGTGTTCGAATTACGGCGCAGCACTCACACGAGTGAAGATGACCGGCCCGGTGCGACTGAGCGTTGTAGTTGGCGCTGAGCGTTCCACTTGGCCGGTCGAGCGCGAGGATCGCCTGGTAGGCGTGCCTGGTGCCATAGGCGACACCTGAGTGCGGTGGCTGACACTGTGGCTTCGTCTGGGGCCTTGTGGGAGGGCGCCGGGCCCATGTGGGCCCGGCGCCGACTCGGAGTGTCCTTGTGCCGGAATCGGCGTTCCGGACACAGGGTGCTTTAGTGGGCTTTAGCCAGGGCTTTGAAGAAGTTGCCGAAGGTTTCGAGGCTGCGGGTGCCGGCCTTCTTCGTGAAGGCGCCGACAGTGTCCCATTCGCCGATGGTCTGGCCGATGTTGGCGGTCAGTACGGTGCCGGCGGCCGTGTCCTTGGCTACTTGGTCCACGGGGGTGGCCCAGTCGATGGCCGTGGGAACCTGGGTGGTCAGGGCGACCGCCCCCTGCAACACCTTGCCGGGGATCTTGCTCTCGATGACGGTGCCTGTGACCACCTGGGCGCCCTTCTTGCCGAGGTAGTCGAAGACCCGGGCGGCATCGGATGCGCTCTTGCTGGCGATCGCCCCCACGAAGGCCCGCCCGCTGTTGCTGACGATCACGTTGGCGACCTTGTTCAAGCGGGCCGCGGCCCAAGCGCCCTTCGCGCCCTTGGCCACGGCACCGACGACCGGGAGAGCAGCCAGCACATCCGCTGCGAGGGTGACGCCATCGGCGGCGTCCACCTTCCCCTTGAGGGAGATGGCCTTGGCGTGCAGGCCGAGCGACGCGGCAGCGGTGACGGCGGCGATGGGGCCCGCGATCACGGACACCCCCGGGATGAAGGTCAGGACGCCGGCGACGGCACTGACCATCCCCAGGACATCACCCCAGAAGCTCCAGCGGTCGATCTCCTTCTGCTTCGCCTTGGCCAGCTCGGCGGCCCAGTCCGCGGTCTTCTGGTAGAGCCACTGCTCTTCCTTGCCCCGGGTCTCGATGACCTTGGCCAGCTCCCGGTCCACGAAGAAGCACTGCAACTGGTACTCCGCCTGCACGGCCAGGGCAATGTCCACCAGGTCGTACAGCAGCCCGTCGGGGATGCGCTTGGTGGGGTATCCGTGGTCCTTCAACCGCCACAGATCCACGTCGACGCCGGACCCCTTGAAGGACGTGTCCTCGGGCCGCTCGTTCCCCTGCTCGTCCCAGGGGTCGGAGTTGAACGCGTTGCTACGTCGGCCGAGTTCGCGGGCGATCTCCGGATCGTGGAAGTCCACGATGCTGTTCACGGTGTGGATGCGTCGGAAGAGAGGCCGCAGGTACGTGTCTGCAAGGTCGTCGCCTTCCGGGTCGTAGTCGCGGATCTCGTCGGGCTCGCGCCCGGTGTCGCCGCCGTGCCAGATCTTGATGATCGGTTTAACCAACTCCTCGGCCAGTTTCGTAAAAGGCCCGACTTTGAGGTGATCTGCGATCACCTGGGACACGAGCTGTTCGCCCTGTTCGTACGCCTCCCGCTTGCAGAGTCCCTCGGGTTTGAAGGCACCGTTCTCATCCGACTCGTCCAGCTCTTCTGGGGTTCGGGGGAAGTGAGCGTCGGTTTCGGAGGTCTTCTGCTTCCACTTGGCGACCAGGTCTTTGGCTGCCTGGTCGCGCTTGTCCTTCGTGAACCACAGGGCCGCAGCCCCATCCAGGCCACGGGCTACGCCATCGATCGCGCGGTGGGCGGCGGCTTGGTTGAGAGAGTCGACGAACGCCTCGGCCTGCGCACGCGCCTGGGGAGAGGAGGCGATGTAGTAGCGGAATTGCTCGTCCAGCCGCTTCAGGGCGGCAACGATGCGCTGTTCTTGGAAGGTGAAGGAGCGCACGAGCTGGCTGATGCGGTAACGGTCCGCATCGTGCAGGGAGTTCGGGTCCCAGCCCCACATCTGCACCGCTTCGCCCTCGTGCTGGGCGAACCGATTGAGCTCCTTGTGTGCGGCCTGCACGACCAGGTCGTGCACGGAGGCGTTGTAGCCGAGGTTCTTCAGCTGGGTGGCGGCTTCGCTTTCCAGTGTGTACAGCGGCTTGTTCATGACGAGGTCCTTTACGTTCCGTGGCGGCGGGCGGCTTTAGGTGAAGGCGATGGTGTTGCAGACGCCGGCCAGGATCTCGACGTAGTGGTCCCATTCAGCGATGTTCTCGGTGGAGATGGAGAAGTCCGCCATCGCCAACCGGCCCGGGATCGGCACGAAGACGTGCAACTGGCGCACCACGGTGGGTGGGCCGCCGTTGGCCAGGAGGTTGACCGGTTCTTCGACCTTGCTTTCCTGGGTCAGCAGCACCACGCGCCCGGTGGGTATCCGGGAGACACCGACCTCGGCCTCGGGATGGATCGCGCCCAGCGTGCGTGCCAGGCGATCGACCGTTTCCTCGTTGTTCAACTCGCTGGGCCGGGCAACGACCGTCAACATCGCCGAGCTCAGACGCTGCTGCTGCGTCGCCGCCAGCAGGACGCCGGCGTAGACGGCCCCGGCCGCGGTCAGCATCTCGAACATGGTCTGCTGCGCCAGGACGGCGTGGGCGAGTTCCTCCTGCGACGGCGGGGGATCGAGCTGCCCGAGCTGTTCGAGCAGTCGGTCGGTGTTCTCCTCCACGGAGGCCACCAGGTCCAGGGAGCTGAACTCCTGGGGGACGGAGAACGTCAGCGGCAGCTCGACCCCGGATGCCGCCTCAGGAACCCGCTCCATCGTCCACTGCCGATAGGCGTGGGAATCTGACGGGTCGTCGTAGATCTCCACCTGGGCGCCGGCCGCGTCGCTGTGACCCACGATGTTGAGCCAGCGACCGCCGACCACACACTTCAGCGCCCAGACATCACCGTCCGAGGCGGTCTCCTTGACGAGCTCCCACATGTAGCTGTCTTCGTGGTCCTGCTCGTAGATGAACTCTTCCAGCTTGGTACTGGCATCGCCGCTGTGTCCCCAGGGGTGTAGGTACGACTGCCGCCGCTGCATGTTGCGCAGCATGAAGCGCCCCTGGGCGTTGCCCTGTCGCAACTCCCACAGTTGCGACGTGCGTTCCTCCCCCTGCCGCAGCGGCTGCATCTCGACCATGCCGTGCTCCGGGCGGTCCTGACTGGGATTCCCGGTCAGGTACAACCCGGTCTTCTTGCTCTTGATCAGATACTGACTGCCTTCCAGCAGCTCGCTCACGAACCCTCCCCTGTCACTCGTTCGGAGCAGCAACTCCACAGAGCTGCGGGAGGCGTGTAAAGCCCGCCAGTGCACGGCAGGGCAAGATCGGCCAGTACCAACTGGCGTGCGAAACCAGCCCCGGACGCCAGAAGCAACCGGTTCCTCATTTCGGGCGCCCATGTCCATGCGCTGCAACTTGGCCTGGACGGCAGCGGCAGCCACAGGGCCTTCCCGAGTCGGCATCTGAGCTTTCCAAGCCAACTGCCCACGCGGGAGGCAGCTGCGGGCAGCTCTGCGCTGACTCGATCACATTCACCCGATCGAATGATGCTGACGCGACAGGCACCTGCCGGTGTGCCTGCTCCAACCGCCCCGACGCGCAATACCGACTCGGGCGCTTCGAGGTGACGGAGCTGGCAGTACGGTTGAGAATCCGCCCGCTGTGACGGCCGGTTGGTACAGAAGCGAACCTCACGTCCGCCGTGACGAGCCCCTGGGCCGGAGAGCGGGCCCAGGGGCGGCGGTCTACCGGGATGCGTCGGGATACGCGGCGGTCGCGCGGATTTCGATGAGGAGTCCGGGGCTGGCGAGTCCGCTGACCCCGATGATCGTCCAGGTCGGGTAGGGCGCGTTGACGAGGCGCTGTTTGGCATCGATGAAGCCGGGCAGGTGCTGGCGGATGTCGACGTGGTAGCTGGTGACGTCGACGAGGGCGGACGTGTCGAGGTTCTCCAGCCGAAGGATCTCTTCGATCTTCAAGATGGCGATCTCGGTCTGCTCTTCAATGGTGTCCGGGATGGTTCCGTCGGCGCGGCGACCGATCGTTCCGGCGATGAACAGGAGGCCGTGCGCGCGGACCGCGGCGGAATAGCCGAAGCTTGCGAAGGCGCTGATGGTTTGCCCGAAGACGGCGTTGTCCTCGGGGACCTCGACAGTGTGGATGGTCATTGCGGTGCTGCCCTTTCTCTGTTGATGGGGTCGTGGAGTCCGTGGAGTCAGTTGCCCCAGCGGGACGAACGGCAGGCGTGCTCCAGCCGGGTCCGGCCGAAGGTCTCGCGTTCACGGAGGAATTCGCCGGGGATCGTGTACCGGGGTGCGCTCTTCGGGTCTTTCGCGGCTTGCGCGACGATCGCGTCGGTGAGTGAGCGGATCATGTCCAGCCGTGGATAGGCGGCGTGCACGACGTCGGCCTGCTTGTCGGTGACGGCGTCGACGTGTCCGGCGCCCAGTGGGCCGCCGAAGTCGAGGGCGACGCCTTCGCGGACGAGCACGCACAGCGTTCCGCGGCGTTCCGCGATGCCCGGGGAGGTGTGCAGGGCGATGGCCTGCCAGACCTGGTCGGCGTCGGCTGCGGGTACTCCGTGGTCGATCAGGAATGCGGCGGCCCGGTCGGCGCCTTCGACCTCGAACCGCTGGCTGTGCGGGCCGTCCGAGGCCACGCCGAGGTCGTGCATCGCGCACGCGGCGAACAACAGGTCGTCGTGGTAGTCGTGGCCGGCGGTCAGGCCGAGGCGGCCGGCAACCAGCCGGGCGAACAGGTAGCTGCGGATGCTGTGGTTGAAGACGGACGGCGTTTCCACCGGTCGGACGAGGTTCATGACGGCGTCGGCAAGTGGTGTGCCGGGCAGCGTGATCGGGTCGGCGGTCGTCTCGTGCGTAGGTCCGGTCATGTCTTCAGCCTGGCCGCAACCGCCCTGACCTGGTGAGAGGCAAAAATTCCATACTTCGTTAGAATCTTGCCATGGCAGTGCATCGAGTAGCGGTCCTGGCGCTGGACGGGGTCACCCCACTCGACCTGGCGATCCCGACGCAGATCTTCACCACCCGGCCGGAAACCCCCTACGAGATGACCCTGTGCGCGCTGGAGGCGCAGGTGGCGACCACTGCGGGCTTCGCACTGGTCGCCGACGGGGGCCTGGAACAGGTGCGCACCGCCGACACCCTGATCGTGCCGGGATTCGAACCGATCCTCCCGTTGCCGGACGCCGTGCTCGATGCACTGGCCGAAGCCCGCGAACGAGGCAAGCGTGTGGTGTCGATCTGCACGGGCGCCTTCGCGCTGGCCGCGGCAGGCGTACTGGACGGGCTGCACGCCACGACCCACTGGAAGCACATCGACGAGTTCGAGCGGGACTTCCCGGCCGTCGCGGTCGACCGCGACGTGCTCTACGTCGACGAGGGCGACGTGCTCACCTCGGCCGGGGTGTGCTGCGGCATCGACCTGTGCCTGCATATCGTGCGCCGCGACCTGGGAGCGGAGGTGGCCAACCAGATCGCCCGCGGTCTGGTCGCCGCCCCCCACCGAGACGGTGGGCAGGCCCAGTACGTGCCGGCTCCCGTCGCGGTGGCCGGTCAGGAGTCGCTGTCCGGTACCCGTGGATGGGCCCTGGACCGGCTCGGCGAGCCGCTCACGCTGCGCGTGCTTGCCCGACACGCGGGCCTCTCGCAGCGCACCTTCATGCGGCGGTTCGCCGAGGAGACGGGCACGACCCCGTTGCAGTGGCTGCTCAACGCCCGGCTCGGCAGGGCGCGGGAACTGCTGGAAACCACGGACCGCTCGGTGGAACAGGTGGCGCGGGACTGCGGGCTGGGCACGGCAGCCAACCTGCGGCTGCACTTCCGGCGCGCACTGGACACCACCCCCACTTCCTACCGCCGCACCTTCGCACGCTCGACGTCGCGCAGTCCGGCCTGTTCACCAGCAGCCCCGCGCGCGGACTGAGAATGGCCATCACGGCACTGAAAGGCTCCGGAGGGGGTTCGCCGCCGTCCAAGCTGCCGGGCGGCGGTGACGCTGCCCGCGAACTCCGACTCCCGTGCCATCCGCAACTCCCCTGAGCGGTACGACGATGGATTCCTACTGACCTCGGCGCTTCACGGTGACGGTGGTGGGAGGTCGGGGGAGAGCCCGGTCCCGGCGAGGAAGCCGTCGAGGACGTCGGGGCGGTGCTGCGGCCGTTTGAGTCGGTTGCGCACGAGTGTGGCAGGGTGGTCGAGGGCGACGCTGGAGAGGTTCGCGAGGCTGCGTGTGGTGGGCCCACAGATACTCGACCGCGTTCAGCTCGGGTGCGTACGCGGGGGGGGACGACCGGGGCCGACGGCAAACCGGAGTGCGTGACGTACCCCCTGACGGCCGTCCCGTCCGCGCCGCCCGCCCGAACGGGGTGCTCAGAGGTCGGCCTTGATCTTCTTCATCGTCAGATGGGACTCCACCCGCAGCACGCCGCGCAGGCCCGTCAGCTTGCGGGTCAGGAACTCCTCGTAGGCGGCGTGGTCGGCGACCGCGACGCGCAGGAAGTAGTCCGGCCGCCCGAAGAACCGACGGAGCTCGACGACCTCTTCATAGGCCGCCACCGTGTCCTCGAACTCCTCGACGGTCGCGCGGTCGGTGGCGTACACCTCGACGTCCACCAGGACCTCCAGGCCGCGGCCGACCGCCGCGGAATCGATGACGGCCCGGTAGCCGGAGATGACACCGTCCTCCTCCAGGCGCTTGACCCGGCGCAGGCACGGCGGCGGGGTCAGCCCGACGCGCTTGGCGAGCTCGACGTTGGTCAGCCGCCCGTCCCGGCGCAGCTGAAACAAAATTTCCCGATCGATGGCATCCAGCTCGATTTCCTTACTCACACGGCGATCCTAGAGGCATAATCAGCAACCAAATAAGATCCATTTCGTCCTAAAATTGCGACATGGCAATACCTTCGGCCCGTGTCGACGCCCCCGCTCGGCCCGCGCCTCCCGCACCCTCCCCCCGCACACCGCCCCAGGCCCGCGCCGCCTTGAAGGACTCCGCCTCGGTGGGCCTGGGCCTCGTCCCGCTCGGCCTCGCCTTCGGCGTGCTCGTCACCCACTCCGGCCTCGCCTGGTGGTGGGCGACCCTGTTCACCACCCTCATCTACGCCGGGTCCTTCGAGTTCCTGCTGATCGGCCTGGTCACCGCCGTCGCGCCGCTGGCGACGGTCGCGCTGACCGCCTTCCTCGTCAACATCCGGCACGTCTTCTACGCGCTGTCGTTCCCGCTGCACCGCGTCAAGGGCCGCCCCGCCAAGGCGTACAGCACCTTCGCCCTCACCGACGAGGCGTACGCCCTGACCACCGGCGAGCGGGCACGCTCCTGGCCCGGCCGCCGCATCCTGTGGCTGCAGTTGTTCATGCACCTGTACTGGGCCGGCAGCGCCACCGCCGGGGCCCTGCTCGGCTCGCTCATACCCGACAGCGTCACCGGCCTGGACTTCGCGCTGACCGCCCTGTTCACCGTCCTGGCCCTCGACGCCATCCGGGACCGGCGGGGCGACCTGCCCACCCCCGCCCTGGCCCTGCTCAGCGCGCTGGCCGCCCGCCTCGTCTTCCCCGACCAGTTGCTCCCGGCCGCCTTCGCCCTGTTCACCGCCGGGCTGCTGGCCCGCCACTTCGCCACCGGCAGGAGGTCCGCCCGTGCCTGACACCCACTACCTCGTCGCGGCGGTCGCCGTCTCCGCCGCCGTCACCTGGGCCCTGCGCGCCCTTCCCTTCGCCGCGCTCGCCCCGCTGCGCGCCAGCGCGACCGTCCAGTACCTCAGCCGCCGCATGCCCGCCGGCGTCATGGTCATCCTGCTCGTCTACTGCCTGCGCGACCTGCCGGTGACCGAGCCGCGCGCGCTCGCCCCCCTGACGGCCCTGGCCGTCACCATCGGCCTGCACCTGTGGCGCCGCAACGCCCTGCTGAGCATCCTCGGCGGCACCGCCGTCCATGTGGCCCTGGCGAGCACGGTCTTCGCCCACTGACCGGGCGAGCGGGGGCCGGCCGGCGCCGAACGGGACAGGGTCCGCGCAAAGGGCATCGCCGCCATCGACGTGGCCGGCATGCCGACGCGTGAGGACATCGGGGTGCCCCGCACCCCCGTGGTGGGACGTGGGGCGCGGGGCACGCCGGTCGCGTGCCGGGGCGGATTCCGTCAGCCCAGTTCGAGGCTGGTGACGCCGAAGGTGTGGGCGGCGTCCGCGGACGGGACCGGGCCGGTGTACATGCGGACGGTGTGGGAACGGGGGGTCAGGCCGCGGGCGACGGCCAACGTGTGGGCGGGGGTGCGGGGTTCGGGGATGTCGATGCTGACCTCGTCTGCGGGGTCGAGGTGGGCGGTGAGGGCGTCGAAGAGGGCCTCCGCGGTCTCCGGGGTGTCGGCGAAGAGCGGGCCGATGCGGTGGCCGGAGTGGGCCGGGCGGAGCACGCCGTAGCCGGCGACCCGGCCGTCCCTGAGGTGGACCCGGGCGGTGTGGCCGGGGGCGGTCAGCCAGCGGGCGAGGAAGTCGCGCCGGTCCGCGGGGAAACAGCGGCGGTCATAGGCGGCGATCGCGTCGAGGTGGGCGGCGGTGACCGGGTGGGTGTCCGGGGAGGGCCGGGCGCCGGAGGTGGGGCGGCCGGTGTAGCGGAGGGTGTCGTGGGCGGGGGTGAAGCCGGCCCGACGGTAGGTGGCCTGCTGGGCGGGGACCGCGTCCAGGCCGACGGTCCGGGTCCCGGCGTGCGGGAAGGCGGTGCGCCAGGTGGCGAGGCCGAGGCCCTGACCGCGGAGACCGGGGGCGACGAGGTAGAAGCCCAAGAAGGCGTAGTCGTCGGAGTAGTTGACGATCGAGAGGGCCGAGACGGTGCGGTCGCCGAGGCGGCCGAGGAAGAAGCCGTCGGGGTCGGTGGGGTGGAAGTGGCTGATGTCGCCCTCGCCCGGGTTCCAGCCCTCGTCGGCGGTCCAGCCGACGATCTCGTGCCAGAGGTCCAACGGGGCCGCGGTGACGGCGAGTTCACCGTCGTGGGCCGGGGCGGTGCGGGTGGTCGGTCGCATCGGGGGTGCGTCCCTTTCTGAGGGGGGCTTCGGTCAGATCAGGTCCATGGCCGCGACCTCGTCGGGGCTGCCGTAGCTGACCGGCCCCTGGAAGCGGCGGCGGGCGGTGGCGAACCACCAGACCGTGGCGATCACCAGGACCGCCGCCAGTGCGATCGGCGCGTAGTTGAAGGACTCCGGGGTGACCGGGTACTGCTGCGGCAGCATGAAGAGGATGTTGCTGAGGGCGATCCAGATCACGGCGATCGCGGCGACGGGCTTGCCGTAGCGGCCGAGGTTCCACGGTCCGGCCTGGAAGTCGTCGAGCCGCAGGCGGAGGAAGATGGGCACGCCGTAGGAGAGGAAGAGGCCCACCACGTTGACGCTGACGACCGCGGTGAAGGCGGTGTGCGACCACCAGCCGGGGACGACCAGGAGCAGCGAGCAGACGGCGGCGAGCCAGACGGCCTTGACGGGGGTGCGGGTGCGGTCGGAGACCGAGTGCCACCAACGGGAGCCGGGCATCGCGCCGTCGCGGGAGAAGGCGAAGATCTGCCGGGTGTTGCTGGTCATGTTGGCGAGTCCGCAGAAGAGCATGGCGCCGATGACGATCAGCAGCAGGAACTTCGCGGAGTGCACGCCGAGCGCGTCGATGAGAATCCGTACCGGAGGGGCGTCGTCCGCCGCGGCCCGGCCATAGTCGCGGATGGCGTACACCAGAGCGAGCATGAGGACCAGTCCGGTGAGCGCGGAGCAGGTGATCGCCCGCATGATCCCGCGCGGGGCATTGACGGTGGCCTTCACCGTTTCTTCGGACATGTGGAAACTGCCGTCGAAGCCGGTGAACGTCCAGCTGGTGACGAGCAGGCCGAGCATTCCGCCGTAAATGGCGTTGGTGAAGCCGGTGTTGTTGACGAAGTGGGTGGCGAAGGACGGCTCTTGATGGTGTGTCGGAATCAGCGCGAGGGCGGCGACGATGACCACCATGCCGATCAGCAGCCACCACACGGAAATCCGGTTGAGTACGGCGACCAGTCGGACGGTGTAGGTGTTCGCAAGCGCTTGCACCAGCAAAATCACCGCGGTGATGCCGACCGTCTGCGGTGCGGTGGGCTGATAGGACGGCCATTGCATGGCGATGAACGCCTGGATGAAGGTGGCGGCGGCGAAGTTGGTGGCGGCGGTGCCGCCGACCTGGCCGACGAAGTTGAGCCAGCCGGTGTACCAGGACCAGGCGCCCTGGTGGCGCTTGGCGAGCTTGCCCGCGGAGAAGTAGAGCGCGCCGCTGGTCGGGTACGCGGAGGCGATCTCGCCCATGGCGGCTCCGACGAACAGCACCATGACGGAGACGCCGATCCAGCCGAATATCAGGATCCGCGGTCCGCCGGCGTTCAGGCCGAAACCGAAGGAGGAGAAGATGCCGGAAATGATGTTGATGATGGTGAAGGAGATGGCGAAATTGTCAAAGGCGCGGAATCTGCGGGTGAGTTTCCGCGGATAGCCCATGGCGTGCAGGGTCGCGTCGTCGTCGAGGGCGGCGGGGTCCACGCCCTGCGGAGTTTTCGAGCGGGTTTTTACGCGGGTCGGGGAGGACGTACGCTCGGGCACTGCCGGAACCTTTCTGCTGGTGGGGGGTGAGTGATGCGGCGAAGGCATACGGTCGGCACGTCACAGAGCGTGCGGGACGGGAAGTCCGCACGCTCTCCGGGCTTTTGTCAATTGCTCCTCGGGATCACCGAAGGCGCTCCATGGCATTCGGGAGGCATACGGCCCCATCGCCGTGAGGACCTCGCGGGCCTCGAATTCGTGTTTCGCCATGAACAGCGCGTGGGCGAGATACGCCAGATCGACGACCGGGGTGAAGCGATATCCGGCCACGGTGGGGAACCAGTTGCGGTGCACGCCCGTTGCGGCGGTGATCCACTGCGGCTGCTCCCAGGCGTGGTCGGCCAGCGGCGTGTCGGGGTTGTAGTCCTCGACGAGTGCCACCAGGGGCAGCAGCCGGAGCGGCGAGGAGGCCGCGGCGCGCTGGCTGAGGAAGGCGGCGACGTCCCAGCTCGCGCTGGACGAGCCGCCGTACCGGGTGAAGAAGAAGGACAGGAAGCGGTGGTGGGCCTCGCGGTGCCAGGGGTCGAGCCGGAGGACGTGCGCGAAGAGGTACCAGGGGCCGGTGGGCGAGGTCAACAGCCCCTGGGGGGCGGGGTCCTGCGGGCGGTCGAGGCGGGCCAGGGCGAGCCGGGCGACCCAGGGGGTGGGGTCCTCGGGGGCCAGTTTCGCGGCCCGTTCGCAGGCGGTGCGCGCTATCCGCTCCAGGGCGCCGGCCCGGCGGTCGCCGGCGTCGGCCATGCGCAGGGCCCGGAGCATCGCCACCCGCGCCCATAACAGAGCGGCGTCCGGTCCCGGTTCTTCGGCGAGCCAGCGTTCGGCCAGGTCGGTACCGGCCGCCTCGGAGGCCAGCACCAGTGACCGGTGGGCCCGTAGCTCGAAATCCTGCCGGGTGTCCCGCAGTACCTCATGAGCGCTCAAGTAGCGCCCGGCCCGGACATCCATACACGCTCGCGCCAGCGCCCGGTCATCGGCTGCTGGACTCCATACGTACTGCCCCTCGAAAGAGCCGGCCGGCATGTTCCCCTCCCGGTCCACGCGGGTGCCTTGCGGCACCCGCGCATTCCGTCCATGCCGAATTCGGCTGGACCGCCGCCGCTGGTCAGTCGGCAGCGGCCCACACCCTACTCATTTCCTCCTCATTTCGAAAACAGTCGTCTGGAATATCTGGTTCCGCACCTTTTCGCCACAAGGCGTTTGAAAGGGGAACCACCGCGCAGGAGCTTTTGATTGGCATATTCACTCCTTCCCGCAGACCAGCCATGCCACCGCTCCGCCGAGCGCCGCGACCGCACCCGCGACGAGGAACACCGCGCCCAGCCCCTCCGCGTACGCCACCGGTGGGGCGCCGGCCCCGGTCCCCGGTACGGAGCGGTGGAAGACGGTGCCCAACAGGGCGATGCCCAGCGCCAGTCCGAGCTGGCGGGCGCTGTTGGCCGCCGCGCTGGCCACGCCGCTGTGGGCCGGATCCACCGAGCCCATGGCGAGCGCCGGCAGGACCGGCGAGACCAGTCCGGCGCCCACGCCGGTGACGATCAGCCCGGGTATCAACACCGGCCAGTTCGCGCCGGGTTGGGCGACCAGGAGCAGCAGCAGGTCTCCGGCCGCCACCAGGAGGGTTCCCCCGCCGACGCTCCACCGGGCGGGCATCCGGTGCAGCGCGCCGCCGACCAGCGCGGAGGTGGCGAAGAAGGCCACCGGCTGGGCGGTGATGACGAGGGAGGTGGCGAACGCGCCGAGCCCGGCACCGTTCTGGAGCCAGAGCGAGAGCACCGGCAGGAAGGCGAACCCGCCGAGGTAGTAGGCGCCGGAGGCGAGCAGCAGACCGTTGAAGGCAGGCTTGCGGAACAGCCCGAGCGGCACCATGGGGTGGGTCGCCGCACGTTCCACGAGGGCGAAGGCGAGCAGCAGTACCACACCGAGGCCGAAGCCCAGCAGGGTCGAGCCATCGCCCCAACCGGCCTCGCCGCCGCGGACGAAGCCGAAGGTGATGCCGGTCGCGGCGAGGCTGAAGGTGACGATTCCCGGCCAGTCGATCCGGGCCGCGCTGCGGGCGCGGTCGGCGGGCACCTTGGTGGCCAGCCACAGCGCCACGGCGCAGACCGGCAGCGCGCCGTAGAAGATCCATTGCCAGGACAGCAGTTGGGTGAGCGTGCCGCCCGCGACGTTGCCGATACCGGCGGCGGCGCCGGCGACCGCACCCCAGACGGCGAAGGCCCGGGCCCGGTCCCGGCCGGTGTAGGCGAGGCCGATCAGCGGCACGAGGGTGGCGAACATCGCCGCGCCCGCGATGCCCTGCACCGCACGGGCGGCGATGAGGAGAGGGACGTTTCCGGCCAGCGCGCAGGCGAGCGTGGCGGCCGTGAAGAGCGCGAGCCCCAGGAGGTAGAGGCGCTTGCGGCCCAGGGCGTCGCCGAGCGAGCCCATCCCCAGGAGCAGTCCGGCCAGGGCGAGGGTGTAGACGTCGGTGATCCACTGCAGGGCCCCGAAGTCGGCGCCCAGATCGCCGGCCATACGGGGCAGCGCGACCGTCACGATCGTGGCGTAGACCAGCAGCAGGAAGGTGCCCAGGCAGGCCGCCACGAGGGGCAGCCATCTCCCGGGCGGCGGCGGGGTGTTGTCGGGCAGGGCGGAGGTGCGGGGCGGCCGGCCGGCCAGGTGTGCGTCCATGACCCCACCTTGATGTAAGGCCCTTATTCAGCAGAACCCTTACCCTTCTCGACGCGGTACGGCGACACCGCAACCGGCGCCGGAGGCAGAAGGCTTCATAGGGAATGCGTAAGGGAATCGCCGGACAGGGAAACGATTCCCAGGAGGTCGACGACCCGCTCCTGCGGACCGCCGACCGGCCCGAAGGTCGCCAAACACGAAATCGGCTCAAGAGCAACCGTAATTAGCGGAAGCTACTATCCGGAAGCGCGCGATCACATGTAGCGTTCGTTCGGACCGGTGACGTGACGGTTGTTCACGTCATGGCCGAGTACGGGCACGGGCGCGAGCGCTCTCCCCAACAGGGACGGGAGGGTGTTCGGCCCGTTGGGCGCACCCGCATCACGAGTGTCGGTGTACCGGCCCGGCCTCTCACCGGGCTGCACAGCGTTCGCGGCACAGCGGTACCGCAGGCCGCACGCCGAGCACCGCCACGTCTGTCCGAACACGCCTGCTTTGCAAGAGGAATGGGCCCAGATCATGTTTATGAACGCGTCGACGACCCCCCTTGCGTTGCGACCGGATGCCGATTTCGGCCGGCCGGCAAAGGCCGGCCCCGGCGGAGGACCACCCTTGGCGGTCGACCGGCTCCCCGACGGCAAGTGGCAACTCACCTTGCACGATTTGGAACCCGTGTCGGTTCACCGACTGACCTCGGACAAGCTGCACATCATCCTCGCCCCGCCGTGCGCCGGGCCGACCGTGCCCGTCGCCGGTGCGCAGCCGCCGGCCGGCGAGCTCGCGCCCGACCCGGTCCAGATCGACACCGCGGCGCGCACCGTCTCCATCGACGGCCGTCAGATCGACATCCCCCGGCTGGAGTTCGACCTGCTGGCCCACCTGGTGCTGCACCCGCGACGGGCCTTCACCCGGCAGCAGCTGATGGCCGCGGTCTGGCCGGACTGCCGGTCCAGCGACCGCACGGTGGACGTGCACATCGCCCGGCTGCGCCGGCGGCTGGGCCCGGGGCGGCGGAAGCTGATCACCACCGTCTTCGGCATCGGCTACAAGTACCTGCCGACGCCGTGACTCCGTCGGCGTAGCCGGTACGGGTGGACGGGCCGGCGGCCGACGTACGACAACGGCCGCCGGCCCGTTCGGCTGGAGGCGCCCCGTCAGCCGTGGGCTCCCGGCATCGCGCTCGCCCCCGGGGCACCGGCGTTCAGATGTGCCGGGGTGCCGCAGGGGCCTTCCTTGCGGGCGAAGGCGCGGCGCAGGGCGTGATAGGGGGCTTCCGGGTCGAAGAAGGTGCGCCGCATGCGGGCCAGTTCGTCGTCGCGATGGGCGGCGAGCGGGCGCCGCGCCTCGTCGCTCTCCCGGCGGGCCTTCTTGGCGGCGATCCGGGACTGGACACCGGGGGAATCGGCGAGCCGGCGGGCGAGCCGTCCGGTGTGGTCGCCGAATTCCTGTGCGGTGCAGTCGACGATCCGGTCGACCAGGCCGAGCCGCTGGCCGTGCGCCGCGGTGATCGGCAGGGCGCGGGCCATCAGGTGCGCGGCGGTTTCCGGGCCGACCCTGCGCGGCAGGGTGTACGTCCAGTATTCCGAGCCGTGGAGCCCCATCAGCCGGTAGTGGGGATTGAGGACGGCGGCGAAGCGGCACCAGACCTCGTCGGCGGCGAGCGCCAGCATCGCGCCGCCGGCCGCCGCGTTGCCGCCGAGGGCGGCGACCACCAGCCGGTCGGTGGTGGTCAGCACGGCCTGGACGAGGTCGTCGATGGCGTTGATGTTGGCCCAGGATTCCGCGGCGGGATCGGCGGCGGCCTCGATGACGTTGAGGTGGATGCCGTTGGAGAAGAAGTCCCGCTGCCCGCCCAGGACCAGGACGGAGGTGGGCCGGGTGCAGGCGTGGCGGTAGGCGGCCAGCAGTCGCCGGCAGTGGTCGGTGCTCATCGCGCCGCCGGGGAAGGAGAACCGTAGGAATCCGGCCGGTCCGTCCTCGTGGTAGCGGATGTCGCTCCAGGTGCGCGGGGCGCCGTCGGCCGCCTCCAGGGGGGCGGGGATCTCGGGCAGCGGCGGGAGGCGGTCGCCGAGCGCCAGGGTGGCGGGCAGCTTGACCGCAGCGGGCCCGCCCGGGGTGCGGGCCGGGCGGAGTTCGGGGATCCACACCGCGCCGTCGGCGGTGGCCCGGCAGACCGCGCCGTTGCGGGTGGCGAGCAGTGCGCCGGGGCGCCCGGTGAGGGTGTCCTCGGGGTGGCCACCGTGCAGGAACCAGGTCCCGCCGAGGAGTTCGTCCCGGACGCCGGGGCGGGAGTCGGCGGCCCGGAGGGTGCGCAGCACGGTCTCGGTGGGGGCCGTGGCCCAGTCGATGCGGCGGTCCTCCTGGCGGAGTCGCGGCCGGGGGCGGCCGAGGAGCCGGTCGGCGGGGAGGGTGTGCTGCGGTTCCGGGCGGTGGGTGCCGACGGCGAAGCGGGCGACGGCGGTCAGCAGTGCCTCGATCGCCGCGTCGGCGATCTCGTTGCGGTACAGGTCGCTCTTGCCGACCTCCGGGACCGGGCAGTCGGCCGTCGCCCAGATGGCGCCGCCGTCCATCTCGTCGTCGGCCTGGAGGACGGTGACGCCCCATCGCTCCGCGCCCTGTTGGACGGCCCAGTCCACCGAGGACGGGCCGCGGTCGCCGAGCGGACCGGGGTGCACGATCAGGCAGGGCCAGGCGGACCAGACCTCGCGGGGGACGACCGTGGTGAGCATCGGCGCGACGATCAGGTCGGGGGCGTGCCGGGGCACCAGCGCGGCCAGTGGTGTGGCGCGGGTGACCAGTTCGACGCCGAGGTGGTGGCCGCGGTCGGCGAGTTCGGCGTAGGCGCGCTGCGTCAGGCTGTTGAAGGCGTCGGCGAGGAGCAGGATGCGCACAGCGGGCTCCCTGGGGGTGGCTGGACCGGTGGACGGTCGTGATCGTTCCCGCGCGCGACGGGCCGGCGACGGTCCCGCCGAGGAGGTCACCCGAACGCATCCGGCCCCGGGCCCCGTCGCCGCGGTCCCGCCCGCCGGGCGGCCCCTCGCACCGTGCCGTCCCCTCGGCGAGGTGACTGCGCATCAGTTAGTTCCGCCGTCGGCCACCGCGGCGGGATCCCGCCAAAGTTGGCGCGCCGAAATGTCTTCCGGACAGCCCGACATTGCCTTTCATTGACATTCACTTGGCGATCCTTTTACCTTCTCTGGCATCGGCATCGGCGCAGGTCATCACCGCACCGCCAGGTGCCGCACCCCCCTTTCCACACCTTTGGAGGTCCCCATGGAGCAGCTCATCAAGAAGATGGCCCAGGACGACGTCTGGCAGAGCTGGGTGGCCGCCAACTCCGCCGGGTCGGACCCGCGGACGGCGAAGAACGGCTGCATCAGCGCCGCCCCCAAGCCCGGCTGCATCAGCGCCGCGCCCAAGCGCGGCTGTATCTCCTGACGCCGGACCGACCGCCCCGGCGGGCCGGCGGCGGCCACTCCCCCGCCGCCGGCCCGCCGGTGGGCGCACGCACCCCACGCCCCGGGCGGCTCCCCGCCCGCGCACACACCCGAGGGACCCCATGGAAGGTCAGCCGACCGCCGAGGTCATCGAGCAGATCCGCGACATCCCGATCTACCGCGCGTCACTGGCGAAGGGCCACTTCCCGGTGCTCGACAAGCCGGAGATCGCCCGCGGCTTCCCCGACAACTGGATGACTCCCCGGCTGGCCGCCGCGCTGGAGTCCGGCGAGGCCGAGTTCGTGCTCTCCACCGGCACCAACCACGCCCGGATGCAGCTCATCCGGCCCCCGTACTTCCTGCTGCGCTCCTACTACCAACTGTGGAGCGAACACCCCGACCTCGCCGCGACCTGGGAAGCCGGCTGCCGTCGCGTCTCCCTGACCACCGTGCTGGCCACGGAACACGTCGCCCGGGTCAACGCCGCCAAGCGCGGCACCCCGCCCGACCCCGTTCCCGGCCTCGACGACCGCCGGCTCGACGACCGCACGTGCTACGTGAACCTGCGGCTCGACCCGGCGCTGTGGAGCCGTGACGACGTGGTCCGCATGCTCGCCGAGATACGCACCGCCCAAGAGGCGCACCCGGAGGGCTGGTACCACCTCGACTGCTCCGGCTACCACCTGGCCCACCTGGTCCGCAAAGTCGGCGAATGGGGGCTGTGGGACGACTTCCCGCCGCCCGCCAGCATCATCCACGCCTACGAGTACACGCCGGTGAACGTGCGGCGCTTCCTGCACCAGCACTTCGCCTGCCCGATCATCGACCTCTTCGGCAGCACCGAGCTCGGCTACCTCTACTCCAGCGACCGCCGCGGCAACTACCGCCCGCACCTGGACAAGATGAGTGTCGAACTCCACCCGGTCACCCCGGACAGCGCCCTGTACCACCTCATCGTCTCCAGCGTGCGCAACCCCTACATGCCACTGATCCGGTACCGCTCGGGCGACTGCGTACGCACCACCGACGGCACCCCCGACCCGGGGAGGATCGCCCAGTTCTGCGGCCGACAGAAGGAGTTGCTCCGGACCCGCAACGGCCCGGTCGCCCAGGGCGACCTGGACCGCAGCATCGGCGAGGCGACCGCGCAGGTCTTCGTCCACCAACTGCGCCTGGTGGGCACCACCGAGGCCCGGCTGGCGTATACGACCTTCCACGGCGCGCCCCTGGGGCCGGCGGAGACCACCGCGTTGGAGCGGAGCGTCGCCGAACTCACCGGCCGGCACTGCCGGCTCGACCACCGTCCGCACATCCCCATCGGCCGGTCCGGGAAGTACTCCTGGCTGGCGAGAGGAGAAGCATGACCCACCGGACCGCGCCGGCGTCCGCGGCCACCGCACCCGCCACGGCCGCCCCGCACCGGTCGACATCCGAGGAGGACCTGCGGGACCTGCTCGGCGCACCGCTGCACGCCGAAGTCCTCGCGCACTTCGAGGAGAAGACCGGCGCCCCACCGGAGTTCGTGGCGCGCCAGATCACCGAGTGCCTGCGCTACCTCTACCTCGTCTCCCGCCACCGCGACCGGCTCGGCGGGCTGTTCCTGCCCGTCGAGCAGGACATCGACGAGATCTGGCACTACCTCATCCTGCAGACCCGCGAGTACCGCGCCCTGTGCGAGGAACGGCTCCCGGGAGGCTTCTTCATCGAGCACCGCAGCATCGGCTACGAGGCGTACCAGCAGGAGCCGGGGCGGGCGCAGGCGCTCGAAGAGGCGCTGCGCTGGATCCCGTTGTACTGCCGGGAGTTCGGCCCGTTCGACGAGGACGCACTGCCGCACTGGACCATCGTCCGCTTCCTGCACCGGACGATGGGGATGCCCCTGGCGGAGATCGCGGCGCTGGAGCCGCTGGCCGCATGAACGGTGCCGTGCCGCGCCGGCTGCTGGCCGTCCTGGTGTTCTCCCAAGTGCTCAGCGGGGCGGGCCTGGCGGCCGGGATCACGGTCGGTGCACTGCTCGCCGAGGACATGCTCGGCTCGACCGGGCTGGCCGGGGTGCCCAGCGCCCTGTTCACCGCCGGATCGGCGCTGGGTGCCGTGGCCATCGGCCGGCTCTCCCAGCGCTGGGGGCGCCGCCCCGGGCTCGTGCTGGGGTACGGGGCCGGGGTGCTCGGCAGTTTGGGGGTGGTGGCCGCCGCCGCCCTGAACAGCGTCCTGCTGCTCTTCCCGTCCCTGCTGGTGTACGGGGCGGGCACCGCGACCAACCTGATGGCGCGCTACGCGGGAGCCGAACTGGCGCCGCCGGACCGGCGCGGGCGCGCGGTGAGCACGGTGCTGTTCGCCACCACGCTCGGCGCGGTGGCTGGCCCCAACCTGGTGACGGTGACCGGGGATCTGGCGCTGGCCTGGGGCGTGCCCCGGCTCGCCGGGCCGTTCCTGTTGGCCGCCGCCGCGTTCGGGGCCGCGGCGGCCGTCCTGGCCTGCCTGCTGCGGCCCGAACCGCTGCCGTCCGAACGGCGCGCGGACGGCCCGCCGGACGACCGGACGGCCTCCCCCGCGGGCTCCGGCCCGACCGCCGGGCAACGCCGCGGCCTGGCGACCGGCACCGCGGTGATGCTGCTGACCCAGCTGGTGATGATCGCGTTGATGACCATGACCCCGGTGCATCTGCGCGCGCACGGCCACGGCACCGGGACGGCCGGGCTGGTCATCGCGCTGCACGTCGGGGCGATGTTCCTGCCGTCGCCGCTCACCGGGCGATGGGTCGACCGGGCCGGGCCGCACCGGGTCGCCGCGGCGTCCGGGGTGACGCTGCTGGCCGCCGGGCTGCTCGCCGCCCTCGCCCCGCCGCACTCGGTGCCCGGGCTCACCGTGGCGCTGGTACTGCTGGGCGTCGGCTGGAACTTCGGGTTGGTCAGCGGTACCGCGCTGGTCACCGAGGCGCTGCCGCCGGCCCGCCGTGCCGCGTCCCAGGGACTGGTGGACGTCGGGATCGCGCTGGCCGGCGCGACCGGCGGGATGGCCTCCGGACCGCTGCTGGCCACGAGCGGATTCCCGGTGCTGGCGCTGGTCTGCGGGGTGCTCGCGGCGGCCGTGGTACCTGTGGCCGTACTGGCCGCACGGGGAGACGGCGGCACCCGTTGTTCCTGAGAAATCACGCAACATGGCGTCATTTCTCGTTTTCATACTCGAAACCTGGATGCTGAACTATGGGAGCGCGGTTTTGGACACCCGCGGTCGGCGCGAAGCGCACCGTCCGGAACCGCTCCCGGACGACCAGGACCGTGCCCAGCAGCGGCCGGCCGTGCCGAGTGCGCGCGGCCGCCCCACACCTGCCGAACGACCCAACGGCCCCCGACGACACGGGGCGATGCGGAGGACGACGATGCGCAAGGACACCGGCATACCGGGGCGGCGCCCCCGGATACCGGCCCTGTGCCGTCTTCCGCTGACCGCGCTCGCCGTCGTCCTGACCTTCCTGCTCGGCGCGGCGGCACCGGCGTACGCGACCAAGCCCGCGCGCCCGGCCGTCTGCGCGCCCGGCAAACCCGGCGCACCGGCCGCCGCGAGCACCAACTCCGAGGAGGAGAAGCACTCCAAGCGCGAGACCGAGCGCAGCCGCCCGCGGCGGCTGACGCCGGCCGCGGAAGAGAGCGCGCCCACCCGGCGACCGCTGCCGCCACAGCTCACCGGCGCCGCCGGCGAGGACACCGCGACGGGGCACGATCCGGCCACCGACAGCGCGCCGGCCTCGCCCAGACCGACCCGACTCCCCCTTCTCCACTGCGTCTTCCGCTGCTGATCGGCCCCGCGGCGGGCGACGGCCCCGCGCCGTGCCCCGCCGTCCGAGTGCCGCACATCCTCGCCATCCTCACAGTGGCATCACCCTTCAGCAGGAGACCTCCTCGTGGAGACCTTCATTCAGCACGCCCGGGGCCTGACCGCCCGTATAGCCGCGCAGCGCGAAGAACAGGAGTCCTACGGCCGGCTGGCGGCCGGCCAGTCCCCCCTCGCCCTGTTCATCACCTGTTCCGACTCCCGGGTCGTCCCGTCCCTGATCACGGGGGCCCGACCCGGCGAACTCTTCGAACTCCGCACGGCCGGCAACGCCGTGCCCGTCTACCAGGAAGGCATGGCGGCCAGCTCGGAGGCCGCCACCATCGAGTACGCGATGCGGGTCCTGCGCGTCGCCGACGTCATCGTCTGCGGCCACTCGCACTGTGGCGCGGTGGGCGCCCGGGCCCGCGGCGAGGACCTGACCGGCGCGCCGTCGGTCCGCGACTGGCTGACGCTCCAACTCTCCGACGAACTCCCCGGCGACGACGGGCCGGCCGTCACCACGGCCGTGCAGCGCCATGTGTGCCAACAGCTGGTCCGACTGGGCGGCTACCCGTGTGTGCGGGAGCGGCTGGACGCCGGCGAGGTACGGCTGCACGGCTGGTTCTACGAGGTGCACACCGGATCGGTGTCCGTGCACCAGCCGGCCGCCGACGCGTTCCTCCCCCTGTGAAGGCGAGCTGCACGTGATGAAGCGATTCCCTTTCCTCCGGGCGGACTTCACCGCCTCCCTCGTGGTCTTCCTCGTCGCCGTCCCGCTGTGTGTCGGGGTGGCGGTGGCCTGCGGCGTACCGGCCGAACTGGGGCTGGTCACCGGCATCGTCGGCGGGCTGGTCACCGGGCTGCTGCCCGGCAGCAGCCTCCAGGTGAGCGGCCCGGCCGCCGGCCTGACGGTGCTGGTCTTCGAAGCGGTCAAGGAATACGGCCTGGGCGCGCTGGGCGCCCTGGTCCTGGCCGCCGGCATACTCCAACTGGCGATGGGTGCCCTGAAGTTGGGGCGCTGGTTCCGGGCGATTTCGGTCGCCGTGGTGCAGGGCATGCTGGCCGGTATCGGACTGGTCCTGATCGCCGGGCAGCTCTACGCCCTGATGGACGCCAAGGCGCCGGGCAGCGGCCTGGCCAACATCGGGGCGCTGCCGCGGCTGGTGATGGACACCGCGCGGTCCGGCACCGGACTCACGGCGCTCGCCATCGGGGCGGGCACCGTCGCGGTCCTGGTGCTGTGGCCCCGGTGGCGGCGCGGGGCACGGGTGCTGCCGGCCCCGCTGGCGGCGGTCGCGCTGGCCACCACCTCGGTCTGGGTGCTGGACCTGCCGGTCGCCCGGGTCGAGGTGAGCGGGTTGCTGGACGCGATCCAGCCGCCCGGGCTGGCCGACATCGGCCGACTGACCGAACTCGGCGTGCTGGGGACGGTGCTGGCGTTCGCGCTGATCGCGTCCGCGGAGTCGCTGTTCAGCGCGGCGGCGGTGGACCGGCTGCACGACGGCGCACGGACCGACTACGACCGGGAGCTGATGGCCCAGGGCGCCGGCAACACGCTGTGCGGGGTGCTCGGTGCGCTGCCGATGACGGCGGTGATCGTGCGCAGTGCCGCCAACGTCCAGGCCGGGGCCCGGACCAAGGCGTCCCGGGTGCTGCACGGGGTGTGGCTGCTGTTGTTCGCGGCGGCCTTCCCGGCGGCGCTGGGCGTGGTGCCGATCGCCGCGCTGGCCGGTGTGCTGGTGCACGCGGGCTGGAAGCTGATCCCGCTGCGGGAGCTGCGGCCGCTGTGGCGGGCGCACCGCGGCGAGGCGGTGGTGCTGTGCGTCACCGCGCTCGCCATCGTGACGGTGAACATGTTCGAGGGCGTGCTGATCGGTCTGCTGTTGGCGGTGGCCAAGACCGCGTGGGAGACCTCCCAGGCGCATCTGGAGGTCCACATCCCCAGCGTCCCCGGTCCGGTGCAGGTCCGGGCGGTCGGCAACGCCACCTTCCTGCGGCTGCCCAAGCTGCTCGACCAGTTGGAGGCGCTGCCCGCCGACCGGGACGTGGAGCTCGACCTGAGCGGACTGCGCCATGTCGACCACGCCTGCCAGGCGGCCCTGGAGAACTGGGCCGAGCAGCACCGTCGCAGCCGCAGCCGGGCGGTGGAGCTGGTCTCCTGACCTGGTGGGCCGGCGTCGGGCGCCGGGGCTGAGCGGGGAATGCGGCGGAGCCGGAATGATCGGGCCGGCTCCGCCGTTCTCCGAGGACCAGGAGTCTTCCAGGACCAGCAGTCTGCGACGAGAGGACGGACGGCATGCCCTTGCAGGGAGAGTACGAACCGAGCCCGACCCCGTGGGTCCGCGAGCAGGTCGAGTTGTACGAGGGATCCGGCGGCACCCAGGGCACCACGTTGCGCGGCCTGCCGGTGATCGTGCTGACATCGCGCGGCGCCACGTCCGGCAAGCTCCGCAAGAGCCCCCTGATGCGGGTCGAGCACGAGGGGGTGTACGCGGCGGTGGCCTCGTTGGGCGGTGCACCCAGGAATCCCGTCTGGTACCACAACGTGCGCGCCGATCCGCGGGTGGAGCTCCAGGACGGCCCGGTCCGCCGGGACATGACGGCCCGTGAGGTCACCGGCGAGGAGAAGGCGCTGTGGTGGGCGCGGGCGGTCGAGGCGTTCCCCGACTACGCCGACTACCAGCGGAAGACGGACCGCCGGATCCCGGTCTTCGTGCTGGAGCCGGCAGCCGCCCCGCACTGACGAACCGCCCGCGGACACCGCACCTCTGACGCTCCGTCAGAGCTGGATCAGCGTCACCTCGGTGGC
The DNA here is from genome assembly GCF_029011865.1 of Streptomyces yunnanensis. Taxonomy (NCBI): domain Bacteria; kingdom Bacillati; phylum Actinomycetota; class Actinomycetes; order Kitasatosporales; family Streptomycetaceae; genus Streptomyces; species Streptomyces yunnanensis. Next base: position 8,178,468 of record NZ_CP095749.1, on the reverse strand, counting down.
CTTGACGCTGGTCCAGACGGCGGCGCCGTCGGCGAGCCCGAGTTCCAGGGCCGCCGCCGGGGTGATCTCGGCGACGAGGTCGGGTGCCTCCGGCGAGGTGACGAGCACCCGCAGCCGGCTGCCCGCGGCGGTGATCTCCCGTACGGTGCCGGGCCAGACGTTGCGCGGACTGCCCGCGGGCTTCTCCAGGTGCACCGCGACCGCCTCGGGGGCGATCACCGCCAGCGCCCGGGTGCCCTCGGGGAGCCGGTCGGCGACGACCAGGCGGCCGCCTCCGACGAGCGCCAGCCCGTCGCCGTCCGCGGTGCCGGGCCAGGCGTTGCGGCCCAGCATCCGGGCCACCCAGGGCGAGCGCGGATGACGGGTGACCTCGGCGGGCGGGGCGTCCTGGAGCGCGCGCCCCCCGTCGAGGACGAGGACGCGGTCGGCCAGCGAGACCGCCTCGACGGGATCGTGGGTGACGATCAGGCAGACCCCGCCGAAGTCGGCGAGATGGCCGCGCAGGGTGTGCCGGACGTGCGCCCGGGTGGTCTGGTCGAGGGCGGCGAGCGGTTCGTCGAGCAGCAGCAGGCGCGGCCGGGCGGCGAGCGCGCGGGCCAGCGCGACGCGTTGGGCCTGACCACCGGAGAGCTGGGCGGGCCTGCGGTGGGCGAGCGCGCCGACGCCGAGCCGGTCGAGCCAGTGCTGTGCGGTGCGCCGGGCCTCGGCCCGCCGGACGCCCTGGGCGCGCAGTCCGTAGGCGGTGTTGGCCAGCGCCGTCAGATGCGGGAAGAGCGCCCCGTCCTGCGGGACCCAGGCGACCCCGCGGCGGTGCGGGGGCAGGGCGGTGGCGTCGCTCTCCCCCAGGTGCAGCACGGCGCGGGCGCGCGGGGTGAGCCCGAGCAGGGCGCGCAACAGGGTGGTCTTGCCGGCTCCGTTGGGGCCGACGACGGCGATGGTGGTGCCCGGGTCGGCCTCCACGGTGAGCTCCGTGAAGCCGGTGACCTCGGCGTGCAGCGGCCAGCGTCCCCCGGGGGACGACTCCGGTGCGGCCGACTCCGGGTGCCTGGTGATCGGCCCGGCCTCGGCGCCGCCGCCCACGGCACCGCCGTCGGCATCGGCCGGTTCACCGGTGGACCGGACCGCGCGGCCGGTGTGGTCCGGGGGCGCGCCCGTCCACCGCCCGCGCAGGCACACCAGGACGGCCATGGCGATGACGAGCAGCAGCAGGGAGACCGAGGTGGCGGCCTCCGGGGAGTCCTGGAGCAGCAGATAGACCTGGAGCGGGAGGGTCTGGGTGGTGCCGGGCAGGTTGCCGGCGAAGGTGATCGTCGCGCCGAATTCGCCGAGCGCCCGGGCCCACGTCAGCGCGGCGCCGGCGGCCAGTCCGGGGGCGACCATGGGCAGGGTGACGGTGCAGAAGACCCGGACCGGCGAGGCGCCGAGGGAGGCCGCGGTCTCCTCGTAGCTGGGGCGGAGTCCGGCGAGGGTGCCCTCCAGACTGATGACCAGGAAGGGCATCGCGACAAAGGTGGCCGCGACCACCGCGCCCGAGGTGTGGAACGGCAGCACGATGCCGAAGGTGTCCTCCAGCCAGGGGCCGAGGAGCCCGCGGCGACCGAAGCCGAGCAGCAGGGCCACACCGCCGACGGTCGGCGGCAGCACCATCGGCAGCAGCACCAGCGAGCGGACCAGCACCTTGCCGGGGAAGTCGACCCGGGCCAGCAGCCAGGCCAGCGGGACGCCCAGCAGCAGCGACAGGCCCAGCGCCCAGCACGACACCAGCAGCGACAGCCGGAGCGCTTCGAGCACCCCCGGGGTGGTCAGATGGGTGCCCAGGTCGCCCCAGCTGGTGCGGCCGAGGATGCCGAGCAGCGGCATCAGCAGGAACGCGACGGCCAGCAGCGCGGGGACGGCCAGGGCGGCGGGGGTGCGGCGCCGGGCGGCCGGCGCCGGGGCGGTGGTGCGGGGGCGGCTCATCGGGAGTCCTGGGATCGGGGCGGGCGGCGGGCCCCGGCCGTCCGGCGGACGGCCGCGGGTACGGCCGGGGCTACGGCGGCGGGGCGGGGGCTGTCCGCTCCCCCGAGCCGGACAGTCCCCACCCCGCACGTGGTCACGGCTTCTGGAAGCCCGCGTCCTGGAGGAGCTTCTGCGCCTCGGGGGTGCTCAGCCACTTCACGAACCCGGCGGCCGCGGCGGCGTGCTGGGAGGACTTCAGCGTCGCCGCCGGGTAGGAGGCCACGGCGTTCTGGGCGTCGGGGATGTCGACGGCGTCGACCTTGGTGGGCGCGGTGGCGGCGTCCGTCTTGTAGACGATGCCGGCGTCCGCCTCGCCGAGTTCCACCTTGCTGAGGACGGCGCGGACGTTGGGTTCCTGCGAGACCGGCTTGACGGTCAGCTTCTGGGCGTCCAGGACCTTCTTGCTGTAGCGGCCGACCGGGACCTCGGGGGCGGCCAGCACCACCTTCAGCTTGCTGTCGGCGAGGTCCTTCAGGGCGCCGACCTTCTTGGGGTTGCCCTTGCCGGTGGCGATGACCAGGCGGTTCTTGGCGATGACGGTGGGGGCGCCGGTGTCCGCCTTGAGCCCGTCCATGGTCTTGGTGTCGGCGGTGACCAGGGCGTCGGCGGGGGCGCCCTGCTTGACCTGGGCGGCGAGCTCCTGGGAGCCGGCGAAGGAGAAGGTGACCTTGGTGCCCGGGTGCTCCTTCTCGTAGACGGCGCTGGCCTTCTGGAGGACGTCGGTGAGCGAGGCGGCGGCGAGCACGGTGAGCTTGGTGGTGCTGCCGGATCCGCCGCCGTTGTCCTTGGCGGTGTCGCCTCCACCGCCGGAGCAGGCGGCGAGCGGGACGAGGAGGGCGGCGGTGACGATCGCGGCGGCGGCGCGGCGCCCGGTGTGGAACGGGGACATGGTGCGGAACTCCTTGGTACGCGGGGCGACGCGGTCGCCCGAGCGGATGGGGACAAAGCCGCGCCGAGTGGGGTCTCCCCTGCTCCAGGACGTTCGAGAGCGTGGGAAAGGGCGACGCCGCTGGGTGGGGGGGCCGGTCCGCAGGGGGACGTGGGGGCGGACCGCCGGGTGCGGGTGCGGGGGCTCAGGTCCGGTCGATGTGCACGCTGGTGGATTTCACCCGTGCGACGGCCTGCATGCCGACTTCCAGCCCGAGTTCCTCCACCGCTTCGCGGGTGAGCAGGGAGACCAGACGGTGCGGGCCGGCCTGGATCTCGACCTGGGCGGCGACATCGCCGAGTTTGACGGCGGTGACGATGCCCGGGAAGGCGTTGCGGACGGAGGTGTAGGTGTCGTCCTCCTCGCCGCCGGGAGACTGGCCCACCTCGATGGAGAAGGCGGCCAGGTCCCGGCCGTCGATGAGGCGACGGCCGCTGTCGTCGCGGTGGGTCGCGACCCGTCCGGCGTCCGCCCACCGGCGGGCGGTGTCCGGGCTGACGCCCAGCAGACGCGCCGCCTGGCCGATTGTGTAGGACTGCATGTGCGACAACATATGAGGTGCTACCTCGCATTTACAATCCTTTTGGCTCTTCCCTCTAGCAGATGCAAGGCGCATTGGAGGAAGGGACAAGCGCGTATTCCGGCCACCGGAAGTCGGCCGCCCCGGGCCGGCGGTGCCCCTGGCGGGCCGCATCCCACGAGGAATCCCCGGGCGAACGCGATTACAGTGCGAGGAGTCGAGGGAGAACGTCCCGAAATTCGCCTCCACACGCCGATTTACGACGGGATCGCCCATGAGCCTGAGCATCCGCAACCAGCTCCCCGGCACGGTTCTCGCCCTCACGGCCGGGGAGGTGATGTCGACCGTCACGGTGCGGCTGTCCGGCGGGCAGACGCTCACCGCCGCGATCACCGTGGAAGCCGTCGACGACCTCGGGATCACGGTCGGTTCGGCGGTGCGTGCACTGGTGAAGTCCACCGAGGTGGCCCTGGCCACCGGCGCGGTCGACGGGCTGAGCATCCGCAACCGGCTCCCGGGCACCGTCGTCGACGTGGCGACGGGCGGGGCGATGGCCGGGGTCAAGGTGGCCGTGGCGGGCGGGGAGCTGACCGCCGCGATCACCAAGGACGCGGCGGCGGACCTGGGGCTGGCCGCCGGCTCCGAGGTGACCGCGCTGATCAAGTCCACCGAGGTCGCGCTGGCCGTCGCCGACCGCTGACCGGACAGGCCCTAGGGTCCGTCCGGTGCCGGGCAGGTGCCCACCCAGATGCCGGTGATGGCGCTGATGTAGCGCGCGCCGCAGCGGTCGGAGGGCACCACCAGCTGGCAGCCCGCGGCGTCCAGCGGCTGCCCGTCCATGGCCGTGGCCAGCAGGATCGGGGCGTCGCCGAAGTCGGCGTCGATCTCCGCCCAGGACAGCACGGTGTGATGGCCGTCCCCGCCGGTGACGGTCAGCAGGAAGCGGGAGCGGTCCTTGCGCCGCCGGGCGTCGAAGGCGGGGCCCGCCGCGTCCAGGACGTCCCGCAGCAGCGGCCCGTCGAAGGTGTGGTGCTGCGGCCCGTTGGTGGCGCAGTCGAAGACCACCGGGGCGTGCCGCTGGGGCCAGCGCGTGCGGAGGTCGGCGACGGTCAGCGCGAGCGGATGGTGCAGCTGCCCGCTGATCAGGAAGCGCCGGGCGGCGGGCGGGCCGTCGGTGGGCGCGCCGCGGACGGCGGTGGGGCCGGGCGGCGGGCTGAGTCGGCTCATGGGTGTCCCCCTGGAGAGGATGCGCGCGGCGGCTGCCTCCCAGTGATGCCCCGGCGGCTCCTGACTCAACCACATATGCCACCCGGCTACGGATGTTTCCCTTGCGTAAGTGAGGCGAACGGGGGCAAGAGGGCCGCAGGTCCGGGTCGGCCCCCTGTTCCGCCCGGACCCGCCGCATCGCCGCACCGGCGGCCGGGTCGCCGTCAGACCGAGCCCTCCCGCCCGGGGTGCGCCCGGGCCGACCAGCCCTCCTCCTCGTTCGCCGTGCGGTGTTCCGCCAGGGCCAGCCAGACCTTGTCCCGGAGGAACGGCACTTCGGTGAAGCGGACCCCGGTGGCGTCGCGCAGCGCGTTGCCGAAGGCGGGTGCCACCGGGTTGAACGGGCTCTCGCTCATCGACTTCGCGCCCAGCGGCCCGATGGCGTCCGACGTCTCCATGAAGTGCACCTCGGTGCGCGGGACGTCGGCGTAGGCGGGGAGCCGGTAGCGGCGGAACGCGGGGGTGAGGACCTTGCCGGCGGCGTCGACCAGGACCTGTTCGAAGAGGGTGGCGCCGAGCGCCTGGGCGACCCCGCCCTCGACCTGGCCGCGGCACTGCATCGGGTTCATCACCTTGCCGGCGTCGGCCGCGTGGACGCTGCGCAGGATCTTGATCTCGCCGGTGTCGGGATCGACGGCGACCCGGAACCACTGGGCGTTGAAGGCCACCGAGCGCGGGGAGCCGCCCCAGTGCCCGGCCGCCGTCAGCGCCACGTCCCGCTCGCGCGCGGCCTGGTGCAGTTCCTTGAGCGAGACCGTCCGCCCGGCGCACTCCACGGCGTCGGTCAGCAACCGGCACTGGCTGCGCGGGGTGCGGGCGTATTCGGCGGCGAACGTGAGGAGCTTCTCGGCCAGGCCGTTGGCCGCGCGCATCACGGCCTTGCCGGCCACGACGGTGCCGGCCGAGCCGAACGCGCCGGTGTCGTGCCGGACGACGTCGGTGTCGGACTGGCGGATGACGATCCGGTCGACGGTCGTGCCGAGCGCGCCGGCGGTGATCTGCTTGTGGACGGTGGTGGTGCCGTTGCCGAACTCGGCGGTGCCGACGGCGATGTCGTAGGTGCCGTCCTCCAGCAGGGTCACGGTGGCGTCGGCGTAGTGCCCGCCGGGCGGGCCGGTGGCGATCATCGACATCGCGGTGCCCTGGCCGACCAGCCAGCCCTCTGGGGCGTCGGCGGCGCTGCGGTCCCCGGCTATCGCGTCGCGGACGACCTTCAGGCACTGGTCCAGGCCGTAGCTGGCGATCTGGAGGTCCTCCTCCTCGCCGCCGGGGCTGATCATGTGCTCCCCGGGGCCGATGATGTTGCGTTCCCGGAAGACCAGCGGATCGATGCCGAGGCGGCGGGCCAGTTCGTCCATGGTCGATTCCACGGCGAAGGTGACCTGGCCCAGTCCGTAGCCGCGGAAGGCGCCGGCCGGGACGCAGTGGGTGTAGACGGAGTAGGCGTCGACCTGCTTGTGCGGGGCGCGGTAGACGGCCATCGACTCGCCGACGCTGTGGAACATCACCGCCGGGCCATGGTTGCCGTACGCGCCGGTGTTGGAGACCACCCGCAGTTGGAGGGCCGTCAGGGTGCCGTCCCGCCTGGCACCGGCCTTGATGCCGATGGTGAAGGGGTGCCGGGTGGTGGCGCCGAAAAACTGCTCGGCGCGGGTGAACTCCAGCTTCACCGGCCGGTGCAGCCGCCGCGCGGCGAGCACCACGATGTCCTCGGTGAGCATCTCCTGCTTGCCGCCGAAGCCGCCGCCGACCCGGCCCGCGACCACCCGGACCGCGTCCTGCGGCAGGTCGTAGAGGGCGCACAGGGCGCGCCGGGTCAGGAACGGGACCTGGGTGCTGGAGCGGACCACGATCCGTTCGCCGGTGCCGTCCTCCTTCTCCTCGAAGTAGGCGAGGGCACCGTGGGTCTCCAGGCTGGCGTGCTGCACCCGCTGGGTGCGGAAGGTCTCCTCGTAGACCAGATCGGCCTCGGCGAAGCCCTGTTGGACGCTGCCGATCTCGCCGTGCACCTCGCCGACGACGTTGCTCTCCGGGCGGGAGATCCGGCAGTCCGCGGCGTCCTTGGCGTGGACCACCGGCGCGCCGGGCCGCATCGCCTCCTCCGGGTCCAGGACGTGCGGCAGCACCTCGTACTCCACCGCGATCCGACGGCAGCCCTCCTCGGCGGCGCCCTCGGTGTCGGCGACCACGGCGGCCACCCGCTGGCCGACGAAGCGGACCGTGTCGTCCAGTACCCGGGTGTCGTCGGGGTCCTCGGTGGGGTGCTCGTGGCGGGCGGAGGAGAACAGCCGCTCGGGGGCGTCGTGGTGGGTGAGGACGAGGCGGACGCCGGGGACGCGCAGCGCGTCGCCGGTGTCGATGGAGACGATCCGGGCGTGCGGGTGCGGGGAGCGCAGCAGCTTCATGTGCAGCAGCCCCTCGACCTCGATGTCGAAGGTGTAGCGGGCGGTGCCGGTGACCACCTGCGGGCCGGCGGGGGCGCCGAGGTTGCGGCCGACCGACTCCCCGGGGCAGGGCTCCTCGACGTGGGTGACGCCGCGGATCGCGTCCTCGATGGCCCGGTAGCCGGTGCAGCGGCAGAGGTTTCCCTTCAACGCCCGTGGGAGGTCGGCGAGTTGGTCGTCCTTCAGTGTGGCGGTGGTCATCAGGAAGCCGGCGGTGCAGAAGCCGCACTGGAAGCCCTGGGCGGCGAGGAACTGCCGTTGGACGGGGTGGAGTTCACCGTCCGGCTCGGCCAGGCCCTCGACGGTGGTGACCCGGCGACCGGCGGCGCGGACGGCCGGGTAGAGGCAGCTGTGCACCGGTTCCCCGTCGACGTGGACGGTGCAGGCCCCGCAGTCCCCCGCGTCGCAGCCCTTCTTCACCCCGAACCAGCCGCGGTCCCGCAGGTAGGTGCGCAGGCACTGGCCGGGACGCGGTTCGGCGTCGAAGGGCTGGCCGTTGACGTGGACGGCGTAACTCATCGGGCGGCCTCCTCGGGGGACGACGGGTGGGGGGCGAGTTCGGCGCGGACCTCTTCCGCCAGGCGCAGCGCCATGTGCCGCCGCCAGGCGGGCAGCCCGTGGATGTCGTCGAACCACTCGGGTCCGGCGACGGCGGCGTCGAGGGTGCCGCGCAGCACGGCGGCGCCGGGCGGGGTGGGGAACCACAGGCGGATCGGGCGGACGGTGGCGGCGGTGACGGTGATCGCCAGCGAGCCGTCCAGCGGGTCGAGGGCGCCGATGACCAGGGCGCCGGAGCGGCCGAGCCCGTAGAGGGAGACCTGACGGAACGCGGTCCGGCAGGTCAGCGCGCGGGCGGGCAGGGTGACCGAGCGCAGGAGTTCGCCCTCTCCGAGGTCCTTGCGGCCGGCGCCGGTGATGAAGTCGGCGACCTTGGTGCGGCGCCGCGAGCCGTCCTGGGCCTGGAGCAGAGCGCTGCCGTCGAGGGCGGCGGTCAGCGAGATCATCGGTCCGGCGGGCAGGCCGTTGCAGAGGTTGCCGCCCACCGTCGCCATGTTCCAGATCTTGAACGACGCCAGGAAGGCGCGGCAGCACTGCTCGAAGAGGGGCGCGGCCGGCGCCGGGAAGCGGGCGGCGAAGCGGGAGAGCTGGGCGATGGTGCAGGTGGCGGCGATCTCCAGGGAGCCGTCCGGGAGTTGGGCGACCGGCTCCCAGCCCATCCGGCTCAGGTCCACCAGGCGGCGGAGGTGCGGCTGGGGTTCGGAGAAGAGGTAGGTGCCGCCGCCCAGCCAGGCGTCGCCGGTGCGCCAGGAAGCGAGTTGCCGGGCGTCGCGCACCTCCAGCACGGTGTTCAGGTCCATGCCGCCGAGTGAAGCAACGCGGCGGCCCCGTGCACGACTGGTCCGCAGCACGGAAAACACACCAACGCCCACACCCGGAACTGGATGATCAACCAAGAGGGATTTCGGCGAGAACGCCTTGCATTTACGATGCCAGAACCCACATTCGCCTCGTGAATGTGAGATGCCGGGGTGCCTGCTCGGCAGCCGTCCAAGGAGCCACCACATGCACGTCCACGATCTTCTCCAGCTCGATGCGCTCGACCTGACCCTCCTGTGGGGCGAGGACCCGCTGCTCGCCCAGGAGGTCAGCGGGGTGACCGCCACCGACCTGGAGGACCCCGCGCGGTTCCTGCAATCAGGAGAGCTGGTGCTGAGCGGGCTGGTGTGGTGGGCGCCCGGGGACGACCGGGAGAAGGTGGACCGCTTCGTGGCGGCGCTGGCGGACGCCGGGGCCGCGGCGCTGCTGGCCGGGGAGGAGACCCACGGGACGGTCCCCGACGTCCTGGTCGAGTCCTGTCGCGCGCACCGCGTCGCCCTGCTCGCGGTGCCCGCGCACACCACGTTCCGGGCCATCACCGAGGCGGTGTACCTGCGCCGGTGGGGAGACCTCAGCCGCCGCCCGGCCGGCCACTACGCGCTGCCGGAGAACGTGCGCACCGAACTCGCCGGGATGCTCGCCGGGGACGCGGCGCCGGACGCGCTGCTGGACCGGGCGTTCGCGCACCTGGGCGGCCCGGCCTGCGCCCTGCTGTCCGCCACCGGCCGGGTGATCGCCCGCACCCCGGCCGCCACCGGGCTGACGGCTCGGCAGGCGCGGCGGCGGCTGGCCTCCGGCACCGGCACCACCCTGCGGATCGAGGGCGACCCGGTTCCGTACGACGCCTGGTTCCTGCATCTGCACGACGCGGACGACGCACCGCCGCGCCTGCTGCACGAGATCGCCGAGGTCGTCGCCCAGTACCGGCACCACGAGGCGGCCCGGGAGACGGGCGCGCGGCGGGCGGCGGACGCGCTGTTGACGCTGACCGCCACGGTCACCGCCGAGCGGGCGGCGCTCGACGCGGCGTTGCACGCCTGCGGATTGCCCGCCCACGGCCCGTTCCGGGTGGTGCTGGCCACGCTGGACGACACCGAACCCGAGCAGGCGGTGCGGGCCCTGGCCGAGGCGCTGCGGCACGCGCCCGGGGCACGGTTCGCGGCCGGACTGCTGCCGGACGGCACGGCGGCCGCGGTGGTCGCCGTCGACACCGGCGCCGAGGCCGACGGCGAGGGGGTGCCGTCGCTCGGCGAGATATGGCCGGCGCTGCACGACTGCCGCCCGCAGGCGCCACTGCACGCCGGGATGAGCGGCCCGGCGGCCACCGGCGGAGACCTCAACTCGGCTCTGGACCAGGCCCGTTACGCACTGTCCGCGGCCCGGTCGGCGGCCCCGGAGGGCGCCGGGGTGACCTCCGTCGACGACCTGACGACGCTCGGCGCGCTGCTCTCGGGGGTGCCGGCCGAGGTCCGCGCGGCGTTCAGCAGCCGGGTGCTCGGACCGCTGGCCCGCGGCGGCAGCGCCTCGCACCGGATGCTGCTGGAGACGCTGGAGGTGTTCCTCGCCCAGCACGGGTCCTGGGCGCGCACCGCGGAGATCCTGCACCTGCACGTCAACACCGTGCACTACCGCATCCAGCGGATCGAGACCCTCACCGGCCGCGACCTGTCCCGGCTCGACCACAAACTGGACCTGCACGCGGCGCTGTTGTGCCGCTGACCGCCGTGGCGCGCGGGCGGGTTCAGCCGCGCTCCTCCGGCCGGTCCACATGCACATGGGTGGACTTGACCCGGGCGGTGGCCTCCACGCCGACCTCGATGCCCAACTCCTCGACGGCCTCGCGGCTGACCACCGACACCACCCGGTGCGGCCCCGACTGGATCTCCACCTGGGCGATCACGTCGTCGAGGGTGACCGCCGTGACGATCCCGGCGAACGCGTTCCGGACCGAGGTGCGGACCTCGCCGGGCACCGGGTGCTGCCCCGCGGCCCGCTCCTTGGCGAACGCGGCCAGGCTCACCCCGTCGATCGCGCGGTTGCCCGCGCCGTCCCGGTCCATCCGCAACTGCCCGCCGTCGGCCCAGCGACGGACGGTCTCCGAACTCACACCCAGCAGCCGCGCTGCCTGGCCAATGCTGTACGAGGGCACGTCGGCACTCTAGGGCCTGTCCGGTGCATCAGGGGCTGTCGGCACCCTCCTGCCATCCGCCCGGAGGGCCGGCACCGCCGACGTCACGGCCGGCCGTTGCCGGGCCGCCGCGGGGCGGGCCGGCGGCGCAGCGCCTCGGTCAGTTCCTCCAGGGCCGGCAGGGCGTCGTGCAGCTGACGCCGTCGGCCGGGGGCGAGGCGCCCGAGTTCCTCGGCCAGCACGCCGGCGGTCTCCCGCCGTACGGCGTCCAGCAGCGCCCGCCCGGCGGCGTTCGGGCTGATCAGGCTGGCGCGCTGGTCGGCGGGGTCGGGGCGGCGGGTGATCCAGCCGCTGCCGTCGAGCAGGTCGACCATGCGGGAGGTGGTGGAGAGGGTGATGTTCATCCGGGCGGCGAGTTCGCCGATCCGCAGCGGGCCGTGGGCGGCGAGCTCGGCCAGCGCGGCCAGCCGGCTCGGGGTGAGGTCCGGGTGCGGGCTCTGGCCGCGCAGCAGCGGCACCAGTTGCTGGAGCACCTGGCGCAGTCGGCCGGCCAGTTCCGCGGGGTCCTCCGGCTGGTCGGGGGCGGGCGGGGGTCGGGTGACCATCAGGGACTCCCGGTGTCGGGCGGGCTCGGTGGCAGAGTGGCGGGCGGCCGGTCGGTGGCGGCCGGCGGCGCGGCGGTCCACTCCGCCACCACGGCGGGGGCCGGCTCCGGGCGTCGGGCGCGGGCCGGTGGCCGGCCGCGCTCGTCGTGCACATACCGGCCGCCGCGCAGCAGGGAGGCGACGGCGGCGATCAGACAGGCGGCGATGGCGAAGTCGAAGGCGACGGCCAGTCCGTCGGCGAACGGCGCGGAGATCAGCTGCGGGAAGAACTCCCGGCCGGTGAGGTAGGCGGCGTGCCCGGCCGGGAGCTGGCCGAGGACGTGCGGGCCGAGCAGGGTCCGGACCGGGTTGTAGCCGAGGAGGGAGGCGAAGAGCACGCCCACCGGCGGGAGGGCGGCGATCCGGGCGGCGTCCGCGGCCGGGACGCCCTGGGCGGTGAGGCCGCTGGTGAGGGTGGTGGGCAGGGATCCGGCCAGCCCGGTGATCATCAGCGAGAAGAAGATGCCGATGGACAGCACCATGGCGGAGTTCTGGAAGGTGGTGCTGATGCCCGCGCCGACCCCGCGTTGGTCGGGCGGCAGGCTGTTCATCACCGCGGCCCGGTTGGGTGCCGCGAACAGCCCCATGCCGATGCCGTTCAGCAGCAGGATCACCGCGAACGCCGGATAGCCGAAGTCGACCGGCAGGGCCTGGAGGGCGGCGAAGGTGCCAGCCGCCAGGACCATCCCGCCGGTGGCGAAGGCCCGCGCCCCGAAGCGGTCCGAGGCCCAGCCGGAGACCGGCCCGGCCACCAGGAACCCCAGGGTCAGCGGCAGCATGTAGATGCCGGCCCACAGCGGGGTCTCGGCGAAGCCGTAGCCGTGCCGGGGCAGCCAGATGCCCTGGAGCCAGATGATCAGGATGAACATCAGGCCGCCGCGGCCCAGCGAGGCGAGCAGGCTGGCGAGGTTCCCGGCGGTGAAGGCGCGGATCCGGAACAGCCCGAGCCGGAACATCGGCTCGGCGACCCGGGTCTCGACGAAGCAGAAGAGGACCAGCAGCGCCACCCCGCCGCCCAGCGCGGCGAGCACGGCGGGGTTGGTCCAGCCCATGGTGTGCCCGGCGTACGGCTGGATGCCGTAGGTGATCCCGGTGAGCACGGCGATGAGCCCGGCGGCGAAGGTGAGGTTGCCCCACCAGTCGGGCCGGGCCGGGGTGCGGATGCCGGTGTCCCGCAGTTTCAGGTACGCCCAGACCGTGCCGAACAGCCCGAACGGCACCGACACCAGGAAGACCAGCCGCCAGTTCACCGGTCCGAGCAGCCCGCCCAGCACCAGTCCCGCGAACGAGCCGGCGATCCCGGCCACCTGGTTCAGCCCGAGGGCCAGCCCGCGCTGGGACGCCGGGAAGGCGTCGGTGAGGATCGCGCTGGAGTTGGCCATCAACATCGCGCCGCCCACGCCCTGGCAGAGCCGCATGGCGATCAGCCAGAGGGCGCCCGCGGTGCCGTGCTGCCAGGTGGCCGACAGCAGCAGGGAGAAGAAGGTGAAGACCGCGAAGCCCAGGTTGTACATCCGGGTGCGGCCGTACATGTCGCCGAGCCGGCCGAAGCTGACCACCAGGACGGCGGTGACCACGAGGTAGCTCATGATCAGCCAGAGCAGCAGACCGGTGTTGCCGGGGTCGAGGGGGTCCACGCCGATGCCGCGGAAGATGTCCGGCAGCGCGATCAGCATGATCGACATGTTGATCGACGCGATCAGCACGCCGAGGGTGGTGTTGGACAGGGCGACCCATTTGTTTCCCACGGGACCTCACTCCCACCGGGAGGTGTTTGGTTGTCCACAACCAAGTGTTTCCCCACCCAATCTATGCCCGTCCGGGGATCCCGACCAGGCTCCCGGAACGCCCGGTCCCCGGCGGGTAGGTCGGTGTGACCGCCCACCCGCTCAGACCAGTCCGGCCCATGCGTGAACGGGCGCCCGCGCGGGGTGCACGGCCGGCCCGGAGGCGCCCGGAACCGCGCGCCCGATGCCATCAAATCCACTGTTCTGAAAGGGAGTTGGCACCCCACCCTGCCCCTCCAGCGAGCGGCCGGCACACCGGAACGGCATCGGGACCGGGATTGCAGTAACACACAGTCATCGTCCGGATTGCGACGGTATATAGCGAATGTCAGCCTGGTGTCCCGCTCATCGAAGGAGTTGATCGCATGGTCAGGGATCGCACGGCGCCAGTCGAAACGGCTGGCCTGGCTTCCGAAGTCGAGGGGCTGCTCAGCCCCGCCGAGCCGGACGGCGTCTACCGCGACAGCCGTGAGTGCGGCGGCGCGGTGCTGCTGCTCGGCGCACTGCTGCTGTCGCCCCCCACCCCTCGCCCGAAGTCCGGCGACCGCTGAGGGGAATTGTGTTGGCTGAACAGACGCAGGGAGCCGTCCCGCTAAGCGCTGTAATTGCCGATGCCGCAACCGGTGTCGCCCTCGCCCTTCAGGGCGGGGGCGACCCCTATGCGCTCTCCCGGATCCTGCGCCAGGGCGATCCGCTCGCCCCGGCCGCGGTTCGGGTCCTGGGCGCCGACGCGCTCGCGCCGTACGCCCTGGAGCACCGCGTGGTGCCCGTCGGCGCGGACGACGAGGCGGTGGTGCGGCAGACGTTGGCGAGCTACCCGCCGGGCGCGGACGCCTCCGAGGTTTCGGCTTGGAGCTATCGCGGCCTGGTCGAGGCCACCCATGCCCATCTTCCTTCCGGCGCCCGGCCCTGGCCACGGCCCCCCGAGGTCGGTACGGAGTGGCTCGACACCGACCCCTGGCCGCGGCTCGCGCACCGGATCTCCCAGCTCGCGGCGTTGGCCCTGCCCGGCCTGGCCACCGACCTGGAGGAGCAACTGGCCGGGCGGACCGACGATTTGGCCCGCGGTTTCGTCCGGGCGGTGCGCCGCCGGGACTGGCTGCAGGCCGCCGGAGTGGGCCGCTGGCTGGCCCGGCTCCCCGACGTGCCGCCCACCCTGGGGCTGGACTCCGGGCTGGCGTTCGTACGGCAGATGGGCGGCGGCGACCCGCGGGTGTCCCTGCAAGTGGTGGCTGCCCAGCGGTTCTTCGGGCGGGGCCGGTGACTGCCGACCGGGGCGACCCGGAGCTGCTGGACCGGGTGGCCGGCAGCAGCCTGGGCTGGCTGACGGAGCAGCGGGAGTTCTTCCGTCTGCCGCCGGACGCCACCACTGACGCCGATCCCAACCTCACTCTCAAACCCCTGGGCGAACTGGCCGAGTTGACCTGGATGATCGCTACCACGCACCCGTGCGCCGAGCTGCGGGCCGCGGCAGCGGAGCTGTTCGCCTTCGCCTGGCAGGAGGCCCGCGAGGGCGAACTCTTCGCCGAGTTGATCCGCGGCGAGCCGTACGCCACATACCCGGTGGAGATCTACGGGGCCTTCGCCCAGGCCGGGTTGCGGCACCCGGCCGTCGAGGAGCTGGTGCTGACCACGACCAGGCTGCGCGGCTGGCGGGTGGCCCGCGAGGACCACACCCGCACCCTGGCGGTGCTCAACGCCGAACGACGCATCGGACTGGTCCAACACGGCGACTTCGACGAGAAGTTCGCACAGACATGGCTGGGGATGCTGCCGGAACCCTGGGCACTGGACTGCAGGGCGGCGTACGGCGTGACGCACGACGTCCTCCACCTCACCGACTGGGGCCGCGACCGCCGGCGGCTGGCCCCCGAGACCGCCGCATACCTGCGGCTCTGGCTCCCCTCCTGGTTGGAGACCTGGCTGGACGAGCAACTGTGGGACCTGGTCGGCGAGTTGCTCGCCATCACGGCCATCCTCCCCACGGCTCCCTACCACGCGGCGGCCTGGCGACGGCTGGCCGACGCGCAGGACCACGACGGCGGCCTGCCCGAGACCGGTACCGCGCCCCGGCCCACCGACCCCACCGAGGACTTCCGGGCCTGCTATCACTCCACCCTGGTGTCCGCGTTCGCCGCGACCCTCGCCCGTATCGCCTCGGACGAGGCCGAGGCCGGCCCGGTGGTGGTCGGGGGCGCGGTGGCGGTGGCCGGCCCGGCACCCTTCGAAAGCGAGGCTGCGCTGTGACTGTGACGGCTGCGTCCCTGGCCTCCCCGGCCTCCCCGGCACTGCTGCACCGGGTCGGCGACCGGGCCCTGAGCTGGCTCGACGCGCACCGCGACCGCTTCCGGCTGACCCCGGAGGACCGCACCTCCGGCCGCGCGACGGTCGAACGGCTCAAGCCCGTCGGCGAGTTGGCGATCAACATGCATGTGCTGTTCCGGGAGGGTGTGGCCGGCTCCCGGCAGCGCACCCGGGCCCGTGCGCTGCTGGACTTCACCTGGCGGGAACTGCTCGACGGCGGCAACGTCCTGGCCGCGCTCCAGCACGACGAACCGCACTCCCCGGTGCCCATGGAGCTCTACGCGCCGTTCCACGAACTGGGCCACCGCCACCCCGGCCTGGAAGCGGCCCTGGACGTCGCGCGGCGCACCACCAGCTGGACGGCCCTGGAGATGATGCCCAATCGGCGACTGGGCCTGCTCAACACCGAGCGCAGGCTCGGGCTGCCGCCCACCGCCGACTTCGACCAGGCCGTGGCGCGCACCTGGCTGGGGCAGCTCCCCGAGCCCTGGACGGTGCAGTTGCACATCGCCTACGACATCACCCACACCGTCTTCCACCTCACCAACTGGGGCGCGGCACCGGACCGGATCCCACCGGACATCGCCGACTACCTCACCCGGTATCTGCCGGCCTGGCTGGACGACTGGGCCGACCTCGGGCACTGGGACCTGCTCGGCGAACTCCTGGTCGTGGACGCCTGTCTGCCGCGCCCGACCCTGGACGCGCGGCTGTGGGAGCGGTACGCCGCCGCCCAGGACGCGTCCGGCGCGATGCCCATCCAGCGCGCCATGCCCGAGGGCGACCCGGAGGTGGTCTTCGACCTGCTCCACCACCCCACCCTGGTCGCCGCGTTCGCCTCGGCGATGGCCACCTCCCGCGCGCTCTCCGCCGACGCCGGCTGATGCGGAACGCACCGGGCGGGCCGGCGCTCGCGGACCGGCTGGCGGAGGCGTTGACCCGGATCGACGCCCCGGACGTCGTGCTGGCCGTCACCCGGCAGGGCCACCGCACGGTGGTCAGCGGCGGCACCGCGCTGGCGCCGCCCACCCCGCGCCCCGCCCTGCGCTACGAACTCGGCTCGCTGTCCAAGACCTTCACCGTGCTGCTGCTCGCGGACCTCGCGGTGAACGGGGCGCTGTCCCTGGACGATCCGCTCACCGCCCGGCTGCCGCGACTGCCGCTGAGCCACCCGCGGTCCGGCCGGATCACCCTGCGGCACCTGGCCACCCACACCTCCGGACTGCCGCGGATCCCCACCGACCTGCTGCGCGGCGCACTCATCCGCCCGTACGAGAACGGCTACGCCGGCTACGACACCGAGCGGCTGCTGCACACCTTCGCGCGGACCCGGCCGCGCCACCGGCCCGGTACCCGCTGGCACTACTCCAACTTCGGAGTGGCGCTGCTCGCCCCGGCGATGGGCCACACGACCGGGATCGACTACCCCGACCTGCTCACCGCCCGGGTGCTGAAGCCGCTCGGGCTCACCGACACCACCCTGGCACCCGGCACGACCGGCACCGAGGCCATCGGCCACCGGACCAACGGCACCACGCCGGTCCGCAGCACCGACATGGGCGCCTTCGCCGCCGCCGGGGCGGTCCGGTCCACCCCCGACGACATCCTCACCTACCTGGAGGCGCACCTCTTCCCGGACGGCAGTCCGCTGGCCCGGGCGCTGCGCGAGGTGCGGATCCCGCTGCTGCGGCGCGGCTGGCGGCGCCGCAACACCCACACCCTGACGTGGTACCAGCACCCGGCGCCGCGCGGGCCGCTGCTGTTCCACGTCGGGGCGACCTTCGGCCAGCAGGCGTTCATCGGCTACCACCCGGCGTCCGGGACCGGAGTGGTCGGGCTGGCCACCCGCCGCGGCCGGACCTGCCACGTGGTGCCCACCGCCTACGCGCTGCTGTACGGGCTGGCCGGCGACGACGGCTGAGGCCGCGTCGGGCCGGCGGTCACAGTTCCCCGGCGAGGATCCGGGCGAGCAGCGTCTCCGGGTTCTGTTCGGCGGCCCGGTCGAAGATCGCGGCGTACGCCTCGTCGCCGATCGCGGCGCGGGCCCGCTGTTCGCACTGCTCGCGCATCGCGCGGAGTTCGGGAGTGCCGCGCTGCGGGTGGCCGACCGTGCGCCAGACAGCCTGGCCACCGCCGTAGACCTCGGCCGCGACCAGGCCCTTGCCCTGGGCGGCGACCGCGGCGGCCAGCAGGTCCAGGCCGAGCGCGATCCCGAAGTTGTCGCCGAGCAGCCGCTTGGCGTCGAGCATGGCGCGGGCGTGGTCCGCGGACTCCTCAGGCTGGCCCTGGAAGAGGGAGATCAGGCCGAGCTGGAAGTCGATGTAGGACCGGGACCAGTATTCGCCGCGCTGGACGCAGCCCTGCCGCAGCACGGTGGCCGTGTGCCGGGCCTCGTCGAGCCGGCCCAGGGCGGTGAGCGCGAAGAGCCGTACGAGGTGGCAGCGGAGCCGGGCGGCGGAGCCGAAGGGGTCGTGCGGGGGCGGGCCGAGCACCTGGTCGGCGACGGTGTGGGCGGTCAGCGGGCGGCCTGCCATCAGGTGGGTGAGGCCGATGAGGTAGCCAGCGGCGAGCATCGCGTCCCGGTCGCCGGCCTCCCGGGCGGCACGGGCGCACTGCCGGCCCAGGCTCTCGGCGGTGTGCAGCTCGCCCTGGAGGAGGACCGCGACGCCGAGCGCCCACAGGGCCCGGGTGTGGGCCGGGCCGGGGGCGTCCTCGACGGCGAGGGCGCGCTCCAGGTAGTCGCGGGCCTCGTGCAGATGGCCGCAGCAGGTCCAGAAGAAGCCGATGGCCGCGCAGAGTTCCTGGGCGCGGCCCGGGGCGCTGTCCAGCAGGTGGTCCAGTGCGGTGCACAGATCGACGTACGCCTCGGCGATCCGTCCGTACCAGGTGACCTGGTCGGGGCCGAGCCAGCCGTCCTCGGCGCTGCGGCCGAGGCCGACGAAGTGCTCGGCGTGCCGGTCGGCGACGGCGGTCGTCTCGTCCAGCTCGGCCAGCCACATCCGGCCGTACTCGCGGAGGGTGTCGAGCATCCGGAAGCGGTTGCCCTGGCGGCTGAGCACGGATTTGGCGGTCAGGCCGGCCAGCGCGGTGCGCACCGCGTCGGCGGTGAGCGGGCCGCCGGCGCAGACCGCGGCGGCGGAGTCGGCGTCGAAGGTGCCGCGGAAGACCGAGAGCCGGGCCCACAGCAGCCGCTCCAGCGGTGCGCACAGCTCGTGGCTCCAGCCGATGGCGGTGCGCAGGGTGCGGTGGCGCGGGGTCCAGGACAGGCCGCTGCCGTCCAGGGCGTCGAGGCGGGAGCCGAGCCGCTCGGCGACCTGGGCGAGCGGGCGGTGCGCCAGCTGGGCGCCGGCCAGCTCCAGGGCCAGCGGGATGCCCTCCAGGCGCCGGCAGATGAGGTCCGCGGCGCGGGCGTTGGTCGGGTCGGTGAGCGGGAGGTGGGGGGCCGCGGCGCCGGCCCGCTCGGTGAACAGCGCCAGCGCGTCGTTCTCGCCGGTGCAGGGCAGCGGGCCGACCTCGGTGGTCCACTCCGCGGGGACGCCCAGCGGCTCGCGGCTGGTGACCAGGACGGTCACGCCGGGGGCGGCCGTCAGCAGGTCGCCCACCAGGTCCCGGCAGGCCGCGACGAGGTGCTCGCAGGAGTCCAGTACCAGCAGCAGGTCCTTGTCGGCGAGCCATTCGCAGAGCGCGGCCACCGGCGTCCGTGCCGAGTGGTCGGCGAGCCCGACGGCGTCGCAGACGGTGGCGACCAGCAGCTGGTCGCCGTCTAAAGGCCAGAGGGGAGCCCAGTGGACGCCGTCGGGGAACCGCGCGGCGGCGGCTCTCGCCGCCCGCATCGCGATCCGGGTCTTGCCCACCCCGCCGGTGCCGGTCAAGGTGATCAGCCGGTGCCGCGTCAACTCACCGCCCAGTCGCCTCAGTTCGGTGCGTCGGCCGACGAAGCTCGTCGACTCCTCGGGAATGTTGCTCGCCACCGGCCCAGTTTGCCCCACTCCGCGGACTGCCCGCGTCCCGTCGTGGAACGGGCCGGTTCAGGGAGTGACGATGGGGAAGTTGGGGTCCGGGGCGCTGAGCAGGTCGAGCAGTTCATGGAGGGCCGCACCGGGCTCACCCTCGTGAGTGACGGCGGTCGGGACCCGGCCGCCCAGCAGCTCGCGGAGCTGGGGTTTGGTGAGGGTGAGGGTCAGGTCCGGCCGGCCGTCGGCGGTGGGGGTGCCGGGGGTGCTGAGGTGGGTGAGCGCGCCGTTGGAGAGGTTCAGGTGCCAGGTGCGGTCCTCGTCGGCGAGGTAGAGGTCGAGGGTGAGGTGCTTGTGCCAGGCGCGGGGGCCGTCGACGCGGATGGCGAGCGAGTCCAGGAGCTGGTCGACGCTGCGGGCGCGGACGAGGTCGGGGGCGGGGGCGTCCGGTCCGGTGGTGTCGGGGCGGGCGGCGGCCCGGGTGCCACGCAGCTCCATGGCGCCGGTGAGGTAGTAGTTGCGCCAGGTGCCGTTCTCGCAGCCGTGGCCCAGCCGTTCGTAGACAGTGGCGAGTTCGCGGCGGGCGCGCAGGTCGTCCGGGGCGGCGAAGACGGCGTGGTTGAGCAGGGTGGCGGCGAACCGCAGGTCGCCGTCGGCGGCGTAGCGCTTGCCGGCGTCCACGGTGGCCGCCACGCCGCCCAGGGTCTCCACGTAGCGCCGGGCCTGCTCGGTCGGCGGGTGCTCCCACAGGTGGGCCGGGTTGCCGTCGAACCAGCCGAGGTAGCGCTGGTAGATCGCCTTGACGTTGTGGCTGAGCGAGCCGTAGTAGCCGTGGTGCGCCCAGAGGCGGGCCAGGCCCGGGGGCAGCCGCAGCTCCTCGGCGATCTCCGGGCCGGTGCGGCCCTCGTTGAGCAGCCGCAGGGTCTGGTCGTGGAGGTAGGCGTAGAGGTCGCGCTGGCCCGCGAGCAGGCGGCGGATGCGGGCGTTGCCCCAGGTGGGCCAGTGGTGGGAGGCGAAGGCGACCTCGGTGTCGGCGCCGAAGAGGGCCAGCGCCTCGTTGAGGTAGTGGGCCCAGCGCCGGGTGTCGCGGACCACGGCGCCGCGCAGGGTGAGGACGCTGTGCATGGTGTGGACGGCGTTCTCGGCGGTGCACAGCGCCTGGTGGGTCGGGGCGGCGAAGTTCATCGCGGCGGGGGCGTCGGCGCCCGGGGTGAGCTGGAAGACCAGGCGGACGCCGTCGACGATCTCCTCCTGGCCGGTGCGGGTGATGTCCACGGTCGGCGGGACGAAGCTGCGGGTGCCGGCGGAGGGGAGGGTGCCCAGGCCGCAGCCGATCTGGCCGTCCGGCCCTGCGGGGAGCTGCGTGCCGTACATGTAGACCGCGCGGCGGGCCATCGCCGGGCCGGTGTAGAGCTGCTCGCCGACCGCGCTGTCCCGGAATCCGGCGGGTGCCAGGACCGGCACGGGAGGGTGTCCGGACGGCAGCACCCCGCGGGCGCCGCCGAAGTGGTCGGCGTGCGCGTGGGTGTAGATCAGGCCGGTGACGGGCCGGTCGCCGCGGTGTTTGCGGTAGAGCTCCAGCGCCGCGGCGGCGGTCTCGGTGGAGAGCAGCGGGTCGACGACGAGGACGCCGTGGTCGCCCTCGATGAGCGTCATGTTGGACAGGTCCAGCCCGCGGGCCTGGTAGATGCCGTCGATCACCTCGTACAGGCCCTGCCGGCTGACCAACCGGCCCTGGCGCCACAGGCCCTCGTCGGCGGTGTCGGGGCAGTTCCCGGCCAGGAAGGCGTGGCGGTCGGCGTCCCAGACGAGCCGGCCGTCCGCCGCGGTGATCCGGGGTGGGTCGAGCGAGGCGATGAAGCCGCGGTCGGCGTCGGCGAAGTCCTCGTGGTCGTCGACGGGCCCGGCGTCATCCACCGGCACAGTGGTCACGGCGCGCCACCTCTCCGGGACGGCGGGCCATCACGGCGCATGGCCCACACGTTTGATTTAACCGAAGATGCCCGGTTGCCGCACGTGTGGGCCGCGCGCCGACCGGCTCACACCGGCTCGGCCTCGATGACCGAGAAGCGGTTGGGGCGCGGGAGGGCGGTGACGGAGCGGACGGCGAAGCCCGCGGCGCCGCACAGCCGCTCGAAGTCCTCCCGGGTGCGCTCCCTGCCACCCACGTTGACCAGCATGTTCAGGTCGCTGAGGTAGCTGATCACGTCGGCCGAGGGACCGGCGACGTCCGGCAGGACCGGTTCGACGATCAACAGCCGGCCGTGGTCGGGGACGACCCGGCGGACGTGGCCGAGGATCTGCCCGCACTGCTCGTCGTTCCAGTCGTGGATCACGCTCTTGAGCAGGTAGAGGTCGGCGCCCTCGGGGGCGGTGGCGAAGAAGTCGCCGGTCACCAGGGAGCAGCGGTCGGTCAGCCCCTCGGCGGCGAGCCGGGGGCCGGCCTGGGCGAGGCCCTCGGCGCGGTCGAAGACGATGCCGCGCAGCGCTGGGTGGGCCCGCAGCACACCGGCGAGCAGGGTGCCGTCGCCGCCGCCGAGGTCGGCCACGGTGCCGAAGCGCTCGAAGGGGAAGGCCGTCGGCAGCAGCTCGGCGGTGTGCCGGGTGGCCTGGCTCATCGCGGCGTTGAACTCGGCCGAGAGGTCGGGGTGTTCGGCCAGGTAGCCGAAGAAGTCCGTGCCGTGGACGGCGTCGAAGGCGGGCGTGCCGGTGCGGACGCTGTCGTCCAGGCACTCCCAGGCGCGGAGCATGGTCGGGTCGGTGAACATCCGGGCGACGGACCGCAGCGAGCCGGGCATGTCGCCGCGCAGCTGTGCGCCGACCGCGGTGACGGCGAAGTGGCCCGGGGTGGGTTCGGTGAGCAGCCCCAGTCCGGTCAGCGCCCTCAGTAACCGTGTGAAGCTGCGGGGTTGGGCCGCGCACTCCGCGGCCAGGTCGTCGGCGGCGCGCGCCCCGTCGCCGATCCGGTCCACCACGCCGAGGCGGACGGCGGCGCCCACCGTGTGGCTCGCCATGGCGCCGTAGGCGAGCGTGACGAGGGCGTTGCGGGCCTGGTCGGCGGGCAGGTGCTGCTGGGGCTCCGGGTGCGCGAGGTTCTTCTGCGGCTGGGTGTCCGGCATGTGCGTTCCCTCTCCGGTGATGTCCGGTCAACGGCGTTACGCACGGCGCCCGGCAGGGCACAACAACGCCTGTGTGCCGTTGTGCACCACACCACGGGCCGCCGCACTTAGGTAACCCTAAGTCGACCCGATCTTCGAGGCAACGCTCATCCGCCACCCTGCCCGTTCGGCGCGACCGGCAGCACCACCCGGGAGAGGAGGGACGCTCCCTGTCCCCCGACGACGACACCCAACTCCGCGACCTCGCGGAACAGTTCCCGCCCGACACCGCCCCCTGCCCGCCCGTCGGCATACCGGTGGTCCCCGCGGCACCGTTCCGGCGCTGGGCGGTTTGGCTGATACTGGCCACCGCCATCGCGGTCCTGGTCACCGGGGTGGCTCTGGCGCACGGGCTGGTCCTGGCCGGCGGGCTGGTGCTCGCCGGGGTGGCGGGACAGCTCTGCACGCCGAGCCGTTCCGCGCCCCCGGGCCACGACCACCGCCGGTAGCCGCTCCGGAACCGCCGGTACGCCGCCGGACGTGCCCGGCCCGCTTGCCGTCGCTGTGGGACTCCGAAGGGCAAGCGGGTCGGTGGTTTTCACACGCCCCCGTGGGAGCGCGCCTCATGTGGCGCGGCGACTCCTCGATGCCACGGCGACACACAGTGCGCCCAGCACCAACGTCAGGGCGCCGATGACGATGTTGTTCCAGATGACCCCCGCATCGGGACCGCGGCCGACGATCCAGGGCGCCACGATCAGCCAGGCGCCGATCGTGCACATCGCGCCGCTCAGGCCGTACATCCGTTCCGGAGTGACGGTGAACCCGACTGCCAGCAGGGCGATCGCAATGCCGACGATGAGGTTGTGGGTCATCAGCGCCGGCTGGGAGGCCGTGTAGTGCACGATCCACGGGGATACCGCGCAGTACAGGCCGACCAGGAAGACCGGCCCGTCGACGAGCACCACATCACGCCCGCCGATCGTCCGCTCGAACCGCTCCCTCATCTCGGAAACGTCGGGGTGACCAGCGAGATCTCCTCTGGGGTGTGAGACGTCGGCCATACGACTCGCCTCCTTCGCTCCAAGTCGGGGCCGCATCGCGTGGCATCAGCCGCGCACCTTTATTTTGCTCTTATGTCGCCTTTATGTGTAGATGCCGGACCATGAGAATTTGGCGAGATCCGGACAATCGGGGCTCGACCGCTCAGGACGGGCCGGGGACCCCGTCCAGATGCGGGAGATCGTGGTCCAGCCGCTCCCGTTTGGCGCGGAGGTACCGGAGGTTCTCCGCGCCGGGCGGCACCAGCAGCGGGACCCGTTCGGCGACCGGCACGCCGTACCGCTCCAGCGCCTCGCCCTTGCGCGGATTGTTCGACAGCAGTCGCACCGAGCGGACGCCGAGGTCCTGGAGCATCCCCGCCGCCGAGCGGTAGTCGCGGGCGTCGACCGGCAGCCCCAGCGCGACGTTCGCGTCCACGGTGTCCAGTCCGTCGTCCTGCTGGAGTTTCATCGCCCGCAGCTTCGCCAGCAGCCCGATGCCGCGCCCCTCGTGGCCCTGGAGGTAGACCAGGACGCCCCGCCCCTCCTCGGCTATCGCCCGTAACGACGCGGCCAGTTGCTCACCGCACTCGCAGTGCGTGGATCCGAAGGCATCGCCGGTCAGACACTCCGAGTGCAGCCGGGTGAGCACCCGCTCCCCCGCCGCCTCCCCCCGGACCAGGGCCACCTGCTCGATCCCGGTGCGACGGTCGAGAAAGCCGACGGCCCGGAACTCTCCGTACCTGGTGGGGAGTCGGACCTCCACCACCCGTCGCACGCCCGGGTCGCCGACGTCGAAAGCGCCCTCGGAGTCCGTCATGGCATGATCGTACCCGCGTTCGGACCTCCGCGGCGGGCGTCGTCACGGCCGACCGCGGATCCGCCAACCGGGTCCATCCCACGCCGGATTGCCGCCGATCGGAGCCTGCCGATGCCCACGACCGCGCCGGACCACCGGAGTTCGCCCGCCGACCTGCCGTCCCACACCACCGAGGACGTCCGCGCCGGACGCCCCCGGCTGGCCCTGCTGCCCATCGGCAGCTTCGAACAGCACGGCGCCCACCTGCCGTTGACCACCGACACCCTGATCGCCTGCGCCGTCGCCGCGGAGATCGCCGCCCGCCACGAGGTGCTGCTGCTGCCGCCGCTGACCGTCTCCTGCTCCCACGAACACGCCGACTGGCCGGGCACCGTCAGCATCTCCGCACGCACCCTGCACGCGGTGGTCACCGACATCGCCGCTTCCCTGCACCGCTCCGGCGTCCGCGCCCTGGTGCTGGTCAACGGCCACGGCGGAAACTACGTGCTGCGCAACGTCGTCCAGGAGTCCGCGGCGGGCGACGGGATCCGGATGGCGCTCTTCCCCGGCCCGGCGGACTGGGCCGCGGCGCGCGAGCGGGCCGGCCTGGAGACCTCCGCCCACGACGACATGCACGCCGGCGAGACCGAGACCTCGATCCTGCTGCACACCCGCCCCGAAGTGGTCCGGGACGGCTACGCCAGCGCCGACCACCGCGCCGACGACCGACCGCATCTGCTCACCCTCGGCATGGCCGCCTACACCGCCTCCGGGGTGATCGGGCGGCCGTCCCTGGCCTCCGCCGAGAAGGGCCGGGAACTGCTGGCCGGGCTGGCCGAGGCGTTCGACGCGTACCCGGAGGTGTGCGGTGTCCGCGGCGGCTGACCCGCTCGGCGCGGCGGCGACCTGGGAGTTGCTGCTCGGGATCCGCGGCGCGGCGCAGGCGGCGGCCGCCGGGCTGCGACCGGACGGCGACGCCGGCGGCCGGGACGGCCCGGGCCCGGCCGGGCACCCGCAGCGGGCCCTCTCCCCCGCCGCGGCGGAGCTGGCCGAACGGTACCTGCCGCTGTGCCTGGCCGGCCCCCGGG
The DNA here is from genome assembly GCF_029011865.1 of Streptomyces yunnanensis. Taxonomy (NCBI): domain Bacteria; kingdom Bacillati; phylum Actinomycetota; class Actinomycetes; order Kitasatosporales; family Streptomycetaceae; genus Streptomyces; species Streptomyces yunnanensis. Next base: position 8,153,094 of record NZ_CP095749.1, on the reverse strand, counting down.
TGGTGTTCGCGCAGCTCGGGCAGAGCCTGGACGGCTTCATCGCGACCCGTACCGGCGACGCCGACTACGTCACCTGGGAGGAGGACCGCCGGCATCTGCACCGGCTGCGGGCCCTGGCCGACGCGGTGCTGGTCGGCGCCGGGACCGCGGTGGCCGACGACCCCCGGCTGACCGTCCGCGCCTGCGCCGGGCCCGACCCGGTGCGGGTGGTGCTCGACCCGCAGGGCCGGGTGCCACGGACCCGGCGGGTGTTCACCGACGGTGCGGCGCCGACGCTGTGGGTGGTCGGCCCTGGAGTGGTCCCGGAACGCGTCGGGGACGGCGTCGAGGTGCTGGCGCTGCCGGACCGGGACGCGTTCGCGCCGGGGCGGCTGCGGACCGCGCTGGCCGCCCGCGGCCTGGGCCGGGTGCTGGTCGAGGGCGGCGGGGTCACCGTCTCGCGGTTCCTGCGGGCGGGGGCGCTGGACCGGCTGTACCTCACCGTCGCCCCGGTCCTGCTCGGCGACGGCGTCCCCGGGCTGCGCTTCCCCGGTACACCGGTGATGCGCCGGGCGCTACGGCCGCCGGTGCGCCGGTCCGTGCTGGGCGAGGACACGCTCTTCGAGCTGGAGCTGCGGGCTCCGGGCGGCGGCCCGGACGTGGCGGACGCGGTCTAGGGTCTGTCCGACCCTGACCCATCGGACAGTCCCCAGCAGCACCCCGGCGCCGGGCAGGCTCGCGGCCAGGACGAGGGCCCCGTAGACGACGGCGGTGGCCAGGCCCTGCCCGGCCCCCAGCCCGGCGACTCCGAAGGCCCAGGCCGCGACGCCCTCGCGGGGCCCCCAACCGCCGACGTTCAGCGGCAGCGCCATGGCCAGCAGCGCCAACAGCACCAGCGGCACCAGGTCGGCGACCGGCGCCCGCACCCCGGCGACCCGCGCGGCCAGCAGGAACGTCGCCACATAGCCGGCGAGGACCACCAGCGACAGCGCGACGACGCCCGACCACAGCGCGGCGGCCCGCCGGACCTCGGCCAGCGCGGCCCGCAGCCGGCCACCGGGCCACCCGCCCGCACCCGTCCGGCGACCGCGCGCCCGGCCCAGCAGCACGGCCGCGAGGACTGCCGCCGCGACCGCCGCGCCCACCGCTCCGGCCGCGGGCGTGCCGAGCGCCCGACCGAGCGCGGTGCGCACCGGCGAGGGCCGGGCGGCCAGCGCCACCGTCCCGACCGCGAGCAGGACCAGCTGCCCCGCGACCCGCTCCAGGACCACGGCGCGCACGCCCCGGCCCACGTCCCCGGTGGCACGGCCGTGCCGCACCGCCCGGTTGACGTCGCCCAGCACCCCGCCGGGCAGCGCCGCGTTGAGGAACAGCGCACGGTAGTAGTCCGCCACCGCCCGCCCCAGCGGGAGCCGCAGGCCCAGGCCGCGGGCCACCAGGCACCACCGCCAGGCGCTGCACACGGTCGTCAGCACCCCGATGCCCAGGCCGGCGAGGAGCGTGCCGGCGTCGATCCGGCGCAGGCCGTCCAGGAAGGCACCGGAGCCCAGGTGCCACAGCAGCACCAGCAGGATGCCCAGCCCGCCGAGCATCCGCAGCCACGACCAGAGTTGACGCTTCATCAGGCGGATCCGGTGTCCCGGCCGCGGGCCGGGTCCGGCAGCGCCAGCAGGTCGGCGTGGTGCACCGTGACGGCCAACTCCCCTGCCGCGCACGCCTCCAGCCGCCGTCCGAGGTAGCCGTCGGCCTTGGTGGCCAGCTCCGGTCGCTGCTCCCGGGCCGCGGCCACCCAGCCCCGCAGCCACTGCTCGGTCAGCACGCGCTCGGGCCCGCCCAGCCGCCAGGGGCTGGGGCGGGTCACCACCCGCGCCCCGCGCCGGGTGAACGCCTCGGTGGCCGCGACGACCGCTTCCGGCCCCAGCAGCCGGCGTCCGCCCGCGGTCCGCCGCTGGTGCGCGTTGAACCCGGCGGAGAGCTCCGCGTCGAGCGGGTCGGCCGGGGACAGTTCGACCCGGCCGGTGACGGAGAGCGCCAGCAGCGCCGGGCAGCCGGCACCGGTGCAGGCCGCGACGAGGGTCTCCAGCTCGTCACGGGTGAGCACGTCGAGCAGCGCGGAGGCGGTCACCAGCGACGTACCGGCGAGGGCGGCCGCGGTCAGCCCGGCCAGCCCGCCGCAGTCCGCGTCGGCCGTAACGGGCCGTCCATCGGCGGCGGTTGACGGCATCCGGCTCCCGGCCCGGGCGAGCAGCGCCGGGTCGTGGTCCTGGAGGACCCAGTGCTGGGGGCCGGGCAGCCGGACCGCGAGCCAGCGGCCCATCGAGCCCGTACCGCAGCCCAGGTCGCGGATCGCCAGGCCGCCGGTGCCGCCGAAGCGCTCCGGGGCGGGGGCCGCGGCGAGCCGCTCCCGCAACGGGTGCAGCAGCGCAGGCGATCGGGCCGCGGCGTCCGCCGGCTCCCGCAGCTCCAGCCACTGGGGAGAGAACCGCGGCCGGCCGACCGCGTCGTTCATGGGCTCAACGGCCCGCTCCGCAGCCGTTCCAGCGCTCCGGCCAGACTGTGCGACGTCGTCTCCCACCCCTCCAGGATGGCACGGCGGGCGCGCGCCGCGACCGCCAGTCGCCGCCGCAGGTCCGGTGTGCCGAACCAGGCCCGCAGCGCCCCCGCGAGCGCGGCCGGTTCGTCGGACGGGACGAGCAGTCCGGGAACGCTGCCGTCCGGGTCGTGCCCGGTGCCGCCGACGAAGGTGCAGGTCCAGGGGGCGTCGGCGACGGTCGCCAGGGCGTCCACCAGGCGGCGGTGGCCCTTGCGCGGGGTCACCGACGCCACGCACAACAGCCCGCCGGCGCCGTCCGTCCCGGGGGCGAGCGGCGCCGGATCGGTGCCCGGCCGGGCGACCGTCACCGGCGGCAGCCCCGGCCCGTGGTGGGCGCGGATCCGGCGGGCGGCCCAGCCGCTGGTGGCGATCACCGCGGCGACGGTGTGCAGGGCGCGCCGTTCGGCCGCGTCCAACTCCGCCGCGGCCTGCGGGGCGAGGCCGGTCTCGTCGGCGAGCGGCAGGTGGAGCAGGACGGCCAGCCGCAGCCGGGCGGCCTCGGGGCGCAGCACGTCGGGCACCCCGCATGCCACCAGGCCGTCCAGCAGCACCACCGAGCCGTCCGGCAACCCGGCCAGCAGGCGGGCCAGTCCGGCCGTGGCGGCGGCGTCCGGGCGCGGCCAGCCGCCGGGCACCGGATGGCGGTGGACCTGCCAGCCCAGGGCCGGCAGGTCGCGGCAGACCCGCAGGTCGTAGACGTTGCCGCCGCTGGGCGCGGTGGGGTCGGCGACGCCGCCGGGCAGCACCGCGTGCACCACGCGTCCGCCCGCCGGAGCGGGATCGGTCACCGGGTGCGCCCGCCTCGGGTCACAGCGCGCGCTCGTAACTGGCCCAGGCGATATGGGACTCGTGCAGGGTGACGGTGATCCCGGCCAGCTCGCGGGCGCCCGCGCCGAGGTTGCCAGCGTGCACCCGGTCGACGAGCCGGTCGGCGATGACCTTGGCCAGCGCCTCGGTGGAGGTGTTGGTGCCGGCGAAGGCCGGTTCGTCGTCGAGGTTGCGGTAGTTGAGCTCGGCGACCACCGCGCCGAGCTCCTGGGTGGCCAGGCCGATGTCGACCACGATGTTGTCGTCGTCCAGTTCGGGGCGGCGGAAGGTGGCGTCCACGATGAAGGTCGCGCCGTGCAGCCGCTGCGCGGGCCCGAAGACCGCGCCGCGGAAGCTGTGCGCGACCATCAGGTGGTCGCGGACGGTGATGCTGAACACGGGTGTTCCTCCAGGGTGTCGATACCGGGGCGTCGGTACCGGGGCGTCGGTACCGGGTCGGGGCGTCGCGGGTGGGCGTCACGCCGCGCCGGGCGCGCGGGCGCCGGCCGCCGGATAGCGGATGCGGTGGCAGAGCGCCGGCAGCGCTCCGGAGGCCAGCCGGGGCAGCACCGACGGCAGTTCCGCGAAGCGGGACTCCCCGGTGACCAACGCGTCGAAGGCGGGGTCGGCGAGGAGGTCCAGCGCGAGCCGGAGCCGGTCGGCGAAGCCGTGCCGGCCGCGGCGGGCCGGGGCAACCGCACCCACCTGACTGCTGCGCAGGGTCAACCGGCGGGAGTGGAAGGACTCCCCCAGCGGCAGGCCGACCCGGCGGTCGCCGTACCAGCTCAGCTCGATCACGGTGCCTTCCGGCGCGAGGAGTTCGAGGGCCCGGGCCAGGCCCTCCTCGGTGGCGCTGGCGTGGACGACGAGGTCGCAGTCGCCGCGGGCGTCGGCGGGCAGCGCGAACGGGACGCCCAGCGCCTCGGCGGTGGCGGCGCGCGCCGGATCGGCGTCGACCAACTGCACCCGGGCGGCCGGGTAGCGGACCAGCAGGGCGGCGACCGCGGACCCGACCATGCCGCCGCCGACCACCGCGATCTTGTCGCCGAGCAGCGGCGCGGCGTCCCACACGGCGTTCACCGCGGTCTCGACGGTGCCGGCGAGCACGGCGCGCGCCGCGGGGACGTCGTCCGGGACGGGGGTCACCGCGTCCGCCGGGACGACGTAGTGGGTCTGGTGCGGGTAGAGGCAGAAGACCGTGCGCCCGCGGAGCGGGGCCGGCCCCTCCTCGACCACGCCCACGTTCAGATAGCCGTACTTGACCGGGGCCGGGAACGCGCCGTCCTGGAACGGGGCGCGCATCGCCGCGTACTGGCTCGGCGGGACGCCGCCGCGGAAGACCAGGCTCTCGGTGCCCCGGCTCACCCCGGAGTAGAGCGTGCGCACCAGGACGTCGTCGGCACCGGGCCGCGGCAGCTCGACCGCCCGGATCTCGCCGCGGCCTGGAGCGCTGAGCCAGAAGCCCTGGGCGACGCGCGGCAACGAATCCTCCTGGACGGTGCGGCGATGCGTCGTGGATGCTGGGCGACGCACACCGGGGATCATGGCGACGGCGTCACCCTACGCGGCGTCCCCCGGCTCCGCCACAGGGTCTGGGAGGCGCGATGGCCGGACAAGCGCGGTTCGGGACAAGGCCGTTCGACCCGGCGCCGGCGGCCTGGACGGTCGCGCAACTGGTCCTGCTGGAGGTGCTGTGCCGGGCGGTGGGGCTGGGCCCGGCGGGGTGGCTGACGGGCTGCGTCTTCGCGGCGGCCACCTGGGCCGTGCTCGCCCGGGCGCTCCGCGGGTCCTGTCCGCGCTCCTTCGGGCCGGCCAACCGCGTCACGCTGGCCCGGGCCACGCTCGTCGGCGGGGTGACGGCGCTGGTCGTCGACTCCTTCGACCGGCCGGTGCCGGTGGCGGTGCTGGTCGGGCTGGCCGCGGTGGCGCTGGTCCTGGACGCGGTGGACGGCCGGGTGGCGCGGCGCACCGGGACGGTGACGGCGCTCGGGGCGCGGTTCGACATGGAGGTCGACGCGTTCTTGATCCTGGTGCTGTCCGTCCACGTGGTCGTGCCGCTGGGGCCGTGGGTGCTGGCCATCGGCGCGCTGCGCTATCTGTTCGTCGCGGCGTCCTGGGTGCTGCCGTGGCTGCGCGCGCCGCTGCCGCACAGCATGGCGCGCAAGACGGTGGCCGCGCTCCAGGGCATCGTGCTCGTGGTGGCGGCCGCCGGGATCGTGCCGCGGGCGGTCGAACGGGGCGCGGTGGCGGGGGCGCTGGCGCTGCTGGTGTGGTCCTTCGGGCGGGACGTGGGGTGGCTGTGGCGCGTACGGCGGGGGGCGGTCGGCGGGGGTGCCGGGGAGCCCGTGGCACGGGCGGCCGGCGGGGAGTCGGTGTCGCGGGCGGGGTGAGGCCGGGGTGCGTCAAGTCCCCGCGTGGCGCCCCAGGTAGACGACCAGCGCCAGGAACACCAGCACCACCTGGGTCACGGCGATGTAGAGGAGCACGCGTATCCACAGGCTGCGCCGGGCCGCCTCGGCGGCCGCGGCGCGCTGGGTCACCAGGACGGCGGCGGGCAGCCGCGCCAGTCGGGTGCCGGGGCGGACCGCGGTGGCCCGGGCCCGGCGGACGCCGCAGCGGGGCGACGTCAGATGCCGGGCGGCGATCTTCGGGCAGGCACGCCCGTGGCCGCCGCCGGGGCGCAGCGGGCCCCGCCCGAAGGAGCGGCGGCCACGGCAGGCCCGGGCGGCGGCGGTGGGTATGCAGGTGCGGGAGCGGACCGCCCGCCACGGCGGCGGCCCCTTGCGTCGCGGTGCGCCGGGCATCGGCCGTCACCCGGCTCCGGTGGCGCCGGACGCCGCGGATCGCCGGCGCGGCGGCGCGCCGCTCACTCCGACGCCTCCTGGGAGGCATCGCCCGCGCCGCGGTCCGGGTCGATCCCGATGCCGTGCGCGATCCGCAGCGCGTCGTCCAGTTCGTCCTCCGCGACGGCCAGCGCATAGGCGTCATCGGCGGCCCGCGCCGCCTCGACGGCGGCCCGTGCCGCGCGCACCCGTTCCCGTACCGATTCGGCGAAACCGCCCACGCATGCCCTCCGCGTTCAGGCCGACCGGCCATCGCGTTGTTCGTTGAACAGGGGAATTCCTCAACTGTAGACGACGGGCCCGCCGGGTTGAACGGGCGGGGCGCGCCGGGCGGGTCCGCGGCCGGTGCCGAATGGACGGCCCGGGCCCGGCACTTGCCGCCCTTGAACCTCCCGCTGCGGGAGCTTCTACGTTCGCCCCGCGGCCGCCGCTCGGGGGCCGCGCACCGTGGACGAGGACGAGGAGTACCCGAGATGACCGCATTCGTGCTGGTGTCGGGCGGCTACACCGGCGGCTGGATCTGGCGGGAGGTGGCCGCGCTGCTCCGGCAGCGGGGCCACACCCCGCTCCCGGTGACGCTGACGGGGATGGGCGACCGGCGCCATCTGGCCGGACCCGACACGGACCTGGAGACGCACATCGAGGACATCGTGCAGGTGCTGGAGCACGAGGACGTCCGGGACGCGGTGCTGGTGGGCCACTGCTACGGCCTGCTCCCGGTGCTGGGCGCCGCCGACCGCCGTGCGGACCGGGTGGGTTCGCTGGTCTATCTGGACACCGGGATGCCCCAGGACGGCGACGCGGGGGTCGATGTGATGCCCGATCCGGCCGTGCGGGACCGGCTGCTGGGGCGGGCGACGGAGTGCGGCGGGGGACGGTTCCTGCCGCCCCCGTCGCTGGAGGACGAGGAGGTGTGGGGCGATCTCACCGGGGTGGCACCGGCCGACCGGGCCCGGATGGAGCGACTGGCGGCGCCGCAGCCGCTGGGCACCCTGACCCGGCCGCTCCGGCTCACCGGCGCCGCCGCCGCGCTGCCGAGCACCGGCGTCTTCTGCACCGCCAACGGGCCCGGCATCGCGGTCCTGGAGGCCCTGTTGGCGACCGGGGACCCGCGCTACGCGGTGCTCGCCGAGCCCCGGGTGGGCTACTTCGACCTGGAGACCGGGCACTATCCGATGCTCTCGCGGCCCGGTGAGCTGACCGACGTGCTGATCCGGGCGGCGGCCGGCGAGGGCCGCCGCCTCGGGTAGCGCGGGTCAGCCGGCCTGTTCCGACCCCGTCCGACCGGCCTCCGCCTGGGCCGCCGCGATCCGCTCCCGGGCCTCGACGAGGTCCTCCTCGGTCGGCGCGTCGTCCTGGGTGAGGTTCCGGCGCCAGTAGCCGACGAACTCGATCCGGCGCTTGTCGAGGCCGCGGTCGGCGATCAGATGGCGCCGCAGGGAGCGGACCGCGCCGGCCTCGCCGGCCAGCCAGGCCAGGGCCGGGTCCGCCGGGAGGCGGGCCGCACGGACGGCGGCGAGCAGGGCGCCGTCGGGACCGGCCGCGGCGCGGTCCCGGTGCACCCAGTGGACGGTGAGGTCGGCGCGGGTCGGCAGGGGCTGCTCCTCGGCCCCGTCCGCGATCTCGATCCAGGCCGTCGCGCGGGCGGTGGCGGGCAGGGCCTCGGCGAGCGAGCCGATCGCGGGCAGCGCGGTCTCGTCGCCGGCCAGCAGGATCGGGCCGGGGGCGTCCAGGGGCAGCGGCCGGGCGTAGACCGCCGACGGCCCGTACCGGGCGAGGGTGTCGCCGACGGACGCGGTGGCCGCCCAGCGGGTCGCGGGGCCGGCCGACTCGTGCGCGCCGTGCAGGACGAAGTCGACGGTGAGCCACTGCCGCTCGGGGTCGTAGGCGCGCACGGTGTAGCTGCGCATCCAGGGGCGTTCGTCCTCGGGGAGCGCGAGGAACGCCTGGTACCAGCGCATCCCGTCGTCGCCGGCGGGGGCCTCGGGCAGTCGCGGGGCGCTCTGGCCCGGCCGGGGGAAGAGGAGTTTGAGCTGCTGGTCGGGCCAGGTGGGGAAGGTGTCGAGGCCGTCCCCGGCGAAGGTGCAGCGGACCATGCGCGGGGTGAGCCGCCGGACGCCGGTGACGTGGATGAGCGCGACGGGCAGGACCGTCATGGGAACTCCTTGCGGTGTGGTGCGGACGGTGGGTCGGCGGGTCAGTGGCCCGGGGTGGCGCCGAGGTACTCGCGGAGGTGTCGGGCGGTCGGCGACGTGCCGTTCTCGACGAGGCCGCGCGGGGTGCCGGTGAAGACGACCCGGCCGCCGGCGTCGCCCGCGCCCGGGCCCAGGTCGGTGATCCGGTCGGCGTGGGCCATCACCGCCTGGTGGTGCTCGACGACGATGACGGTGTTGCCGTCGTCCACCAGCCGGCCACGCCCCCACTCGGATCCCATGCCCCCCTGATATCCTTACGTCATAAAGAGTTTGTTCGGGGACAATATCTTTACACCCTAAGGAGTAGCAAGTTGACGGTATTCGCGGGCCAGGGCGACGCCCGCCGTTCCCTGTCCCTGCTGTGGCGGGCGGAGGAATCCGACGCCGCGGACCGCCCCCGCCCGACCCGCGGCCCCAAACCGGCGCTGAGCGTGGACGCGATCGTGGCCGCGGGCATCGCGGTGGCCGACGCGGAGGGCATGGCGGCACTGTCGATGCGCAGCGTCGGCGAGCGACTGGGCCGCACGGCGATGGCGCTGTACACCTACGTCCCCGGCAAGACCGAGCTGGTGGACCTGATGTACGACCAGGCGCTGGCCGAGCTCCCCACCGACTACGACCTGTCCGCCGGCTGGCAGTCCGCGGTGACGTCCTGGGCCACCGACACCTGGGAGTTCTCCCTGCGCCACCCCTGGGTGCTCCAGGTCTCGCAGGCGCGCCCGGTGCTGGGCCCGCACGAGTACACCGCCATGGAGACCCTGCTGCGGGTGCTCTACACCACCGGGCTGGACTCCGCCGCGCTGCGCCGGATCGTCGGCGTGCTGTTCCACTTCGTCCGCGGCGCCGCGCGGACCGTCGCCGAGTCCCGGGAGGCGGCCACCGCCACCGGCGTCACCGACGAGGACTGGTGGCGCTCCCGCGCCGGCACCCTGACCGAGGTGGTCCCGGACTTCGCGGAGCGCTTCCCGCTGCTGGTCCGCCTGGAGACCGAGGGCGCCTCGCCGCCGCCGGAGGAGGAGGGCGCGCAGGGCTCCTACCTCGAACGCGAGGCACGGGCCACCTTCGACGCCGGGCTCACGGTGATCCTGGACGGCATCGAGGCGGCCGTCGCACGGCAGGCCGCGCGGCCACCCCGGTAGCCGCCGTTGGAGTGATGAAGCCGCCGGGCGTGCCGCGGGCGGGTGTCGTCTGGACGTGTGACGGCGTTGAGCATCCGTGACCGCCCCCCGCCTCCGTCCGTGGTTCCTGCCCGCCAGCCTCGCGGCCCTGCTGACGCAGACCCCGCCGGACGGCCCGGCTGACGCTCCGTCCGATCCCGGACCGGGCCCGACGGCTGATCCGGGGTCGGGCCGCGGGCACGCCGGCCGGGCCACCGCGCCCCGCTCCGCCGGCCCCCGCCCGGGCGCCCCCGGACCGGAAAACTGACGCCCGCACGCACCGTGTCCGTCGGGCTACCACATGTGGCGAGCGCGGATGATCGCCCATAGCTTCGCCTCATGGCTCTACGACACATGCCCCGCGGGGCACGGCGGATGACCCACCTGGGCTGCGCGGCGGCGGTCCTGGCCGGCGCGCTCGGCATCGCCCCGCCGTCCCAGGCCACGCCGGACCGCGACGACCGGGTGCTCGTCGTCCACCCCGGGGAATCGATCCAGCGGGCGGTGGACGCGGCCCACCCGGGCGACACCGTGGCCGTGCTGCCCGGCGTGTACCGCGAGAGCGTGCTGATCAACAAGTCGCACCTGGTGCTCCGCGGCACCGGCGGCGGCACGGTGATCGCCCCGCCCGCCACCCGGGCGGCGAACGCCTGCGGGCAGAACGGCGACGGCATCTGCGTCCTCGCCGGCCGCGGCGACCCGCTCACCGACGTCCATCTGCGGCGGCTGACCGTCGAGGGCTTCCGCCGGAACGGCGTCTGGGCCTCCGGCACCGAGGGGTTGACGGTGCGCGGCGTCACCGCGCGGCACAACGGCCAGTGGGGCATCGCGCTGGAGAAGTCGGTGCGCAGCCTGCTGCGCGACGACACCGCGTCGGAGAACGGCGACGCGGGGATCTTCCTGGCCAACGTCGTCACGGAGGAGGGCGGGGCGATCGACACCCGGCGCACCCGGATCGTCGAGAACCGGCTCGCCGGCAACCGCATCGGCATCACGGCCCGGCGGCTCCGGAACCTGCTGATCGCCCACAACACCGTGGCCGGGAACTGCGCCGGGGTGTTCGTGGTCGGCGACGAGAACCACCCCAAGGCCGGCGCCCTGACGGTACGGGACAACGAGGTCTCGCGGAACAACAAGCACTGCCCGGCGACCAAGCGGCTGTCGTTCCTCCAGGGCTCCGGCATCGTCCTGACCGGCGCCGAGGACACCCTCGTCCGGCACAACCTCGTCCGCGACAACGCCGGCGCCTCGCCGCTGTCGGGCGGCGTGGTGCTCTTCCCCAGCTTCGTCAAGGCTTCCAGCGACCACAACGTGATCAGCGACAACGTCGTCCTGCGGAACTCCCCGGCGGACTTGATCAACGCGGACAAGGCCGGCCGCAAGAACGTCTTCACCCGCAACACCTGCCGGACCTCCAGGCCGGCCGGGCTGTGTCGATAGCGGTACCAGCCGTGGCCGACCGCCGCGACCGCCGCGCAGCGGCCCGCTCAACGCGAACGTCCAACGGGAGAATTGAGGCGGAATGACCACCGTGAGCTCCACCCCCCAACCCACCATGCGGCTGCGGGAACTCATCTTCGGCGCCGCGTGCGCGGCGGCCGTCCGGGCGGCCGCCCGGCTCGGCGTGGCCGATGCGCTGGGCGAGCGGCCCACGCCCGTGGAGGAGCTGGCCGCGACGGTGGGCACCGAACCAGGTCCGCTGGAACGGCTGTTGCGGGCGCTGGCCTGCTACGGGATCTTCGAGGAGACCGAGGGCGGGAAGTTCGTCCACACCGAGATGTCGCGGCTGCTGCGCGAGGACACCCCGAACAGCCTGCGCTACATCTCCCTGTGGTGCACCGAGCCGTGGACGTGGGAGGCGTGGCCGCGACTGGACGACGCGGTGCGCTCCGGCCGGAACGTCTTCGACGACCTCTACGGCAAGGGCTTCTTCGAGTACCTGCACGAGGACGCCCGCGACTCCGCGCAGGTCTTCGACCGCGCGATGACCACCTCCAGCCGGCAGTCGGCCCGCGACATCGTCGAACTCCTCGACCTCACCGGGGTGTCGTCGGTTGCGGACGTCGGCGGCGGCCAGGGCCACGTCCTGGCCGGCCTGTTGGAGAAATACCCCTCGCTGCGCGGCGCCCTGCTGGACCTGCCGTCGGTGGTGGACACCGCCGACCCCCGGCTGCGGGACGGCGGTCCGCTGGCCGAGCGGGCGCGGATCGTGCCCGGCGACTGCCGCGAGGAGATCCCCGTCGAGGCCGACCTCTACATCATCAAGAACATCCTGGAGTGGGACGACGACAGCACCCGCAGAACGCTGGGGAACGTCGTCGAGGTGGCCCGGCCCGGCGCCCGGGTCGTGGTCATCGAGAACCTCGTGGACGACAGCCCGTCGATGAAGTTCACCACCGCCATGGACCTGCTGCTCCTGCTGAACGTGGGCGGCGCCAAGCACTCCAAGGAGAGCCTGGTCCGGCACATGGCCGAGGCCGGGCTGCTGGTCCACGACATCCTGGTGGTCAACCCGTATCTGCACGCCTTCGAGTGCACCGTGCCCGCGAAGTGAGCCGACGTGGACGGGCCGACGACGAAGACCGGGGCGACCTCCCCGCAGGACACGACGGGGAGGCCGGTCACCGTGCGCCGGTCCGGATCAGCCGGCGCGGTCCCGTTCCCAGCGGTAGAACTCCCGGGCCATGGCGTCCTTGGGACTGCGCCAGGTCTCCGGGTCGTACGCGCTGACGTACGCGGACAGTCGCTTGCTGATGGCCTGGAACTCCGGGTGCTGGTGCGCCTTGGCGATCTCCGGGCCGGGCGGGACGTCGGACTCGATGAGGTGCAGGTACACCTCACCGAACTGGAACAGCGTCCGCCGGTTGACGCCCACCAAGTGGGGCAGCTCCGTGCGGTCCGAGGACGCGAAGACCTCGGCGATGTCGGGAGCCGAGCCGGGCTTCATCCGGGCGACGATCAGAGCGTGGTGCATCGGGGAGATTCCCTTCCTTGCCGCCGGGCGGCGGTCCGGGGTCGGACTGACGGGCGGTCGGTGTCAGGCGTTCGCGCGCAGCTCGCGGTCGCGCTGCTCGATCCGGTCCCGGATGAGCTCCATCTGGATCCGGGAGTTGCGGTTGATGTGCTCGGTCATGCCCTTGTCGTCGACCGGCGCCTCGGGCTTCATCGCGAAGTCCTGGGTCCAGTGCATCGAGGTGCCGCCGGGGATCTCCTTGTACTTCCAGAAGATGTCCATGAACTTGAACGGGCCGGTCTCCACGCGGCGGGCGCGGACGGTCAGCGCCCCGCGGTCCGGGGTTCGCTCCGAGACCCAGCTCCAGACCTGGCCGTTCTCGTCGGGGTGCATGGTCAGCCGGAAGGTGGTGGTGTCGCCCTCCTGGGAGAGCACCTCCACGGAGGCGTACTCGCTGAAGAGCCGGGGCCAGTTCTCCAGGTCGTTGGTCATGTCCCAGACGAGGCTGAGCGGGGCGGCGATGGTGATCTCGTTCTCGGTGTGGCCGGGCATGGTCAGGCTCCTGTCGTAGTGACGGTGTCGGTGTTGACGAGGTCGAGGAAGTCGCGCGGCGTCTTGGCGCGCTCGGCGTCGGGCGGCAGCGAGCAGTCGTACCGGTTCTCCAGCTCACCCACGATGCCGAGCAGGCCCAGCGAGTCCAGCCCGTATTCGGCGAAGGTCGCCTCGGGCCGGTTCGCCATGTCCTCCGGGTCGACGGTCAGGCCGGCGGCCGACTTCATCAGCGCGGCCAGCTCGTCGAGGTTCAGTCGAGCGGTCATGGGAATCTCCTCTCAGGAGGGGGACTTTTCGCACCGCCGCAACACCAGCGCCGAGTTGGAGCCCATCAGGCCCCGGCTCAGCACCAGCGCCGTCTGCAGATCGGCGGAACGGGACTTCCCGGTCACCACGTCGAGGTCGACGTTGACGTCGACGACGTTGGGGGTCGGCGGCACGACGGAGCCCTCCATCGAGAGCACCGCCGCCGCGATGTCCAGGACCGGGGCGCCGCAGTACGCCCGGCCGATCCCGGTCTTGGGCGCGGTCACCGGGACCCGGGTGGCGTGCGGGCCCAGGGCGTCGGCGAGCGCCAACGCCTCGGCGCGGTCCGCCGCGAGCACCCCGAGGGCGTCCGCGAACACCACGTCGACCTCCTCGGGGGCGCACCCGGCGTCCGCCAGCGCGCTGCCGATCGCCCGGGCCAGGCCCTCCCGGGACGCTTCCCACAGGGCCGCCCCGGTGAAGGTGGCGGCATGACCGGCGACCACGGCCCGGGGCCGGGAGCCCCGGTCCACCGCCGCGTCACGCTCCTCGACGACCAGCATCGCGCCGCCCTCGGCGGGCACGAACCCGCAGGCGGCGTCGGTGAACGGCCGGTAGGCGCGGTCCGGTTCCTCGCACCGGCTGAGGTCCTCGTAGCCGAGCTGGCAGACCACCGAGTACGGGGCGAGCGGGGCCTCGGCGGCGCCCACCACCACGGCGTCGGTGCCGCGCTTGATGGTGCGGCCGGCGTGCGCCAGCGCGTCCAGCCCGCCGGCCTCGTCACTGGCCACCACACCGCACGGCCCCTTGAAGCCGCCGCGGATGGAGATCTGGCCGGTGCTGGCCGCGTAGAACCAGGCGATGGACTGGTAGGGGCCGACGTGGCGCGAGCCCTGGCCCCACAGGTGCTGCAGCTCCCGCTGGCCGAACTCGCCGCCGCCGGAGCCGGCCGCGGTCACCACCCCCACCGCGAACGGCGAGCGGTTGTAGTCGGCCCGGCCCAACAGGGCGTCTTCCAGCGCCAGGTTGGCCGCGGCCATCGCGAAGTGCGTGAACCGGTCGGTCTGGACGAGGAAGCGCTCCTCGATCAGCTCGGTCGGATCGAAGTCGCGGACCTCGCCGGCGACCTTGAGGGGCAGATGCTCGCACCCCTCGCGGGTCACCATGTCGACGACGCTGATGCCCTCCTTGGTGGCCTTCCAGAAGGCTTCGGTGTTGGGCCCGTTGGGGGCGATCACACCGATGCCGGTGACGACGGGACAGCGTGTGTACGGGGAGTTCATCTCGTCCTCCCACCCGGGCGGGTCAGGACCACGGCCGACTGGAATCCGCCGAATCCGCTGCCCACGGACAGCACCGACCGCAGCGGTACTTCCCGTGCGGTCTTCGGCACGTAGTCGAGGTCGCACTCCGGATCCGGGTTCTCGTAGTTGGCGGTCGGCGGGACCACCTGATGGGTCAGGGCCAGGACGCAGGCCACGATCTCGATCGCGCCGATCGCACCCAGCGAGTGGCCCACCATCGACTTGATCGAGCTCATCGGCACCTTGTAGGCGTGGTCGCCCAGCGACTTCTTGACCGCCGCGGTCTCGTGACGGTCGTTCTGCTGGGTGCCCGAGCCGTGTGCGTTGACGTAGTCGACCTGGGTGGGGTCGAGCTGCGCGTGGGCCAGCGAGCGGTTGATCGCCTCGGCCATCTCCAGACCTTCCTGGGTCAGGCCGGTCATGTGGTAGGCGTTGCCGAAGGTGGCGTAGCCGCGGATCTCGCAGTGGATGGTGGCACCGCGGGACCGGGCGTGCTCCAACTCCTCCAGGACCAGGACGGCGCCGCCCTCGCCCATGACGAACCCGTCGCGCTGGGCGTCGAAGGGCCGGGAGGCGTGGGCGGGGTCGTCGTTGTTGGCGGAGGTTGCCTTGATGGCGTCGAAGCAGGCCACCGTGATCGGGGAGATCGGCGAGTCCGAGGCTCCCGCGACGTAGACGTCGGCCCGGCCCTCCTCGATGGCCTGGAAGGCGTAACCGATGGCGTCGAGGCCGGAGGTGCACCCCGTCGAGACGGTCTGCACCGGGCCGTGCGCGCCGCTCTGCTCCGCCACCGCGGACGCCAGCGAACTGGGCGAGAACGCCCGGTGCAGATGCGGCCCGGCGGGTCGGTGGTCCACGTCCCAGCGGCGGCCGGACTCGCTGACCGCCACGTAGTCGTGCTCCAGGCGCGTGGTGCCGCCGACCGCGGTGCCCAGGGACACCCCGACCCGCCACGGGTCCTCCCGTGCCAGGTCCACACCGGCCTCCCGCAGCGCCTCGGCGGCGGCGACCAGCGCGAACTGGATGTACCGGTCCGACCTCGCCACCTGCTCCTCGTCCAGGCCGTGCGCGGCCGGATCGAAGTCGCACTCGGCGGCGATCCGGGACCGGAAACCGGTCGGGTCGAAGAGGGTGATGCCACGAGTGGCCGTCCGACCGGCGGACAGCAGGTCCCAGAAGGCCGGGATCCCCACGCCGCCGGGGGCGACGATGCCGACGCCGGTGACCGCCACGCGGCGGGTCATGACACCGGCTCCGTGCGTTCGGGTGGGGCGGCCGAGGTGCGCTCCCCGGTGGCGGCCGCGCCCGCACCGGTCTCGGTGCCCTCGGTGTCGACGTGGCCCAGTTCCGGGCGCGGGGCGAGCGGGCCGAGGTGGAAGACCATCCGGGCCTGGGTGTTCCCGACGTTGCGGAAGCGGTGCCGCATGTACGGCGGGATCATCAGCCCCTGGTCCGGGCGCAGCGAGTAGGTCTCCCCATCGAGGTCGACTTCCAGGGCGCCCTCGACGACGTACACGAACTCCTCGGAGTACGGGTGGTAGTGCTCTCCGATGCGCTCGCCCGGCCGGACGAGGGCCATGCCCATGAAGCCGCTCGTGGCGCCCACCGCGCTGGGTGTCAGCATGGCGCGCAGATCACCTCCGCGCCGGCGGTTGGGCTGGGTCTCGCTGAGGTCGACGATGCGTGGGCGGTACGTGGTCATGGCTGATTCCTCCAGGGGCGTGATGCCGGTACATGGGCAGGGGGTGGCGCGGCCGGTGGGGCCCGGTACGGCCTGCGGGGCGGCGGACAGCACGGCGTCGACCGATCGGGGGCCGGTGCTGGCACCGGGGGGACGGTCGGCGCGGTCAGGCGTCCGGCGCCCGACGGTCGGTGATGAGGTCCATGTCGGCGCGGGCCAGGAAGTGCGCGAGCTCGCGTTCGGTGGTCAGACCGCCGGCCACGTCTCCGTCGAGCAGCCGCCGCAGCACGGCGAGCTTGCGGTCGCCCCGGACGCCGAGGGACACCAGCGGGTCACGGTCGAGGGGGGCCCGCAGGTCGATGAGGCGGACGACGATGTCGTCGCGCTGGAAGATCGTGCTGCTGTGGACGGGGCACGCCGGGTCGTCGGCGGCCTCCTCGTCCTGGTGCGCCAGCATCTTGGCCAGCATCAGGCCGCAGCCGGGCTTGGCCGGGTAGTACAGCGCGTGCCGGGCGATCTCGGCGCTCCCGGGGTCCTGACCGGCCGCCACGTGGTGCACCGCGGGCAGCGCGGCGCGGGTGAAGAACACCCGGGCGGAGTTGGGGTCGTTGAGGTCCCGGTCCTGCTCCAGATAGGGGTTGATGGCCTCCTCGACGGCCCGGACCTCGGGCTGCTGGGAGACGTGGCGCAGCGCGGCGACCAGGTCGCCCTGCACCTCGATGGCGCGTACGACGCGGTTGCCGTACATGAACAGGGAGGTGCGGCGCAGCCGGGTGGTGGCATCGACCCGGGCGGCCGGGGAGGTGTAGCCGGAGAGGATGTCGGCCACCATGGGCTCGCTGCCCGGCTTCACGGTGAACGTGAGGGCGTGCCGGACCACGCCGTCCCCGACGCGGGGGTTGGCCTGGAACCGACCCTTGAGGGGCTCGGGGGTGCGGGCGGCGACGTTGGAGGTCTCGCGCAGGACGCTGAAGCGGAGGGAGCGGGTGTTGCGCACGCAGCTGTGCAGCGGCTGCACCATCTTGACGTGCTCCTCGCTGTTGACCCAGGCGAGGAACGGCGGGGCACTCTCCCATTCGCTGGTGATCAGCCACTGGGAAGGGTTCTCGATGGACTGGCACAGCTGGTCGGTGATGTGTCCGGGAACGGAGGCCACCTGGTTCCGCAGCTGCTCGTAGGCTTCCAGGAACTGCTGCTGGGCGCCGTCCTGCAGATCCAGCAGCAGTACGACCCGGAGTCTGGAGCCGTCGAAGGCGGACTGCGATATTCGTTCCGACAGCGTTGTCATCTTCTACGCATCTCCTCCGGGGCGTCTGGCCCCTGTGGTGCGTCGTCGGTTCCGGCACGGTCCGGGATTCGGATGCCTCCCGGACCCCCGGTGCGACCCGGGCGACTGAGCCGGATGGGCGGACCTCCGGCCCCCGGCGTTTCGCGGGTGGCGGTCCGGATTCGATCGTGGCCAAGACCCACGGTCGGCGCGAGATCTGTGAGCCATGCAGGTGAACCGTGATGGAAGGGACCACCGGCCGGGCATGCGTTGCTCCATCTCCCGTACGCGCCGCTGGAGCTGGAGCCACGTACATGAACCCAAGGGTCGAGGGCCGGGTGCCGGTACTCATCGTGGGCGGGTCCCTGGTGGGCCTGTCCGCCTCGCTCTTCCTGGGACGTCTGGGCGTCCCCCACGTCCTGGTCGAGAAGCACGCGGACACCTCACGGCACCCCCGCGGACGGGGGAACAACGTCCGCACGATGGAGCTGTACCGGGTCGCCGGCGCCGAGGACCCGATCCGCGAGGCCGCCTCGGTCCTCGCCGACAACCACGGGATCCTGCAAGCCCGTTCGCTGACGGGGGACGACCAGGAGTGGCTGTTCCGGGAGATCGACCCGGGCGGCGGCCTGGCCAGGTTCAGCCCGGCCGCGTGGTGCCTGTGCAGCCAGAACGACCTGGAGCCGGTGCTGCTGCGGTGCGCCCGCGAACTCGGTGGCGACCTGCGGTTCAACACCGAGCTGATGACGTCCGAGCAGGACGCCGACGGGGTGACCGCGGTCGTCGAGGACCGGAACACCGGCGAGCGCACCACCCTGCGCGCCGACTACCTCATCGCCGCGGACGGCCCGCGCAGCCCGGTACGGGAGCGGCTGGGCATCGGCCAGAAGGGCCCCGGCGACCTCTTCCACAACGTCAGCATCACCTTCCGGGCCCGGGAGCTGGCGGACGCGGTCGGCGACCGCCGCTTCATCGCCTGCTACCTGACCGACCCCGAGGCCGACGGGGCCCTGCTGCCGGTCGACAACCGCGAGGAGTGGGTCTTCCACGCGCCCTGGCACCCCGAGCGCGGCGAGACGCTGGAGGACTTCACCGACGAGCGGTGCGTCGCGCACATCCGCCGGGCGACCGGCGTGCCCGACATGGCGGTCGAGATCACCGGCAAGGCGCCCTGGCACGCCGCGGAGCGGGTCGCCGAGCGGTACTCCGCCGGCCGGATCTTCCTCGCCGGCGACGCCGCCCACGAGATGTCCCCCACGGGGGCGTTCGGCTCCAACACCGGCATCCAGGACGCGCACAACCTCGCCTGGAAGCTGGCCGCGGTGCTCGACGGCGCCGCGGCCCCCGCGCTGCTGGACACCTACGAGGAGGAGCGCCGGCCGGTGGCCGAGGTGACCAGCGCCCGCGCCTCGGCCCGGTCCGCCGAGCACAGCCACCCCGGCTACGACCCCGGGCCCGGTGGCGGCGGCCGGCAGCGCGGGGTGCTGACCGTCGCCCTCGGCTACTGCTACCCGTGCGGCGCGGTCATCGGCGCCGACCCCGAACTGCCGGTCGTCCCGGAGCAGCTGCGGCTCACCGGCGAACCGGGCACCCGGGCCCCGCACCTGTGGCTGCACGGGGACGGCGTGCGACGCTCCACGCTGGACCTCTACGAGCGGTCGTTCGTCCTGCTGACCGGCACCGAGGACGGCAAGATCTGGCGCGCCGCGGCGGAGGCCGCCGCGGCACACTGGTCGGCCTGCCTGGACCACTACCGCATCGGCACCGACGCCGACGCCGACCTGGTCCCGGAGGAGGGCGTCGACTGGGCCGAGGCGCACGGGACGGCGCCGGAGGGCGCGGTGCTGGTGCGGCCGGACGGCTTCGTGGCGTGGCGCGCGGACGGGCGGGTGGCCGACCCGGAGGGGGCCCTGCGGGAGGTGCTGGGCGGGCTGCTCCGCCGCGCCTGAGTCCGCCGGTGCCGACGGATCCGTCGGACGGCACACCAGGGGCCGACGGGGCGGGCAGCCGCTCCGCCGGCCCCCTGGAACGTAGTCTTCTGACCATTCCTGTAGACCGCTCGCGCAAACCTCCCTGTACGCCCCTTACGTGCTGCGGAGCAGGCTATGACCCACCGACTACGACCCGATCCACGCGACGTCGGTCCGCTCCTGGTCCGTGGGCTCAAAAACCCGGTCCGCAGCGAGGCGCTGCCGCCCCTGAGTGCCCAGGGCGTGGACGGACCTGCGGAAGCGGTTCGGGCGAGTGACGGTCACTCGACGCCCTTGGAGAGTGGGGCGCTGTGCCGGCCGGTGGCCCAATGGGCCGAGGGGCGATTTCCTGAGGGCTTCACGGGCGGTCTCATCGTGGCATTCATGTCGATACCGAAGAGCGGACCGAGGATCGGACGTCGTTGAGGACACGATGACCCGTTGGTGCAAGCCGGGGCCTACGGTGACGCCCCATCCCGATGTCGACGCCTCTTCCTGTCCGATGCGGAGGGCCCTGTGGCGCGGCATAGGTGGCGAGCTTCTCAGCGGCAGAGCGCGGCTCGCCGCTCAGGACAGCGAATGGCCCCCCGAAGCTACGGCGAATTGACATTTGACGAACGCCGCCCCCATTGCTGAGCTGGCCATTTGTGAGGATGGCAGTGTCATTGACGTGGGGTTGGGATGCCTCGGCGAAGGTCGCGAAGCTGTCCGAGGGCCATCGCGAGTCCGTTGTGGAGCCGTTCGATTTCCTCGTGCGGTTTCCGGTTGACGTCTTGCAGCGCTCGCACCACCGTCTCGTGTGACTTGGTGGTGATCCGCTGGTGGTCGGGCAGAGCCGGTCGCCCGGTGGCGGGCTGTTTGTTCGCGAGATCTCGCAGCCTGGTCAACAGCGGGGCTTGGGCGTTGTCGTGGAGGAAGGTCCGGGAGACACCGGCCCGAGCGGCAACGCCGGCGACGGTCACGGCTCCGCCGTCGTGCCCCAGGGACTCCAGCACGGCCTGGACGCGCTCGATGCAGTCCAGGCGCCATTGTTGTGCGGCCTCGGCCAGGTGCGAAGAGTTGTCAGCCCGCATCGGCGGCCCTCTCAGTCTCGCTTCGGCTGCGTGAGATGTGCCGTCCACACCAACCACCGGCGACCGCGTGGAGGCGGCGGCCGATCTTCTCGGCGAGCCACTCGACGCCGGACAGGTCGCTGTCGCGGAAGCTGTGTGCGGTGGAGTTCGTGTCGTGATTGAGCTGGTCTGATGCGGGGGCGAGTGCGAGAGCGATGGAACGGTCAGGCGCTGTGGTCTGTGTTGCCTCCGTGCCGTAAGTCCGGCACGCCGATCACGCCGCCGCGCGACGCCTTGTAGAAGGCCCCCGACCTGCTTCAGTCGATTGTCCCGCCGACCCGCCGCAGGACCCAGCGGCGCGAGAGGTCCGTGTCGCAGGTGAACTGGACAAGCGGGTGGTTGTTGTCGGTCGAGACGCCTCCGGCGACGGTCATGCACTTGCCCGTCTGCATGTTGACGATCTGGAACACGCTGCCGTTGACGTTGATGAGTCTCCAGCGGCGCGAGGGGTCCGTGTCGCAGTTGAACTGGACAAGCGGGTGGTTGTTGTCGGTCGAGACGCCGCCCGCCACGGTCAAGCACTTGCGGGTCTGCTCGTTGACGAGCTGATTGGAGATGCCGTTCCCGTTGGTGACAATCCAGCGGCGCGAGGGGTCCGTGTCGCAGTTGAACTGGACGAGCGGGTGGTTGTTGTCGGTCGAGACGCCGCCCGCCACGGTCGCGCACTTGCCGGTCTGCAAGTTGACGAGCTGGAAGTGTCCCGATATCTGTGCCGGGGTACCGAGCATGGCCGGCTGCGCGACAGCAGCATCGGGCAAGAGCATGACGCCCCCGGCCACAAGAACTGTCGATGCCGTCCAGAGACGGTTCCTCCGGTTGTTCTTGCGCATAGGGGCGCTCCTCTCGTGATTCTGTGAGGGAGGGGAGAGATGTCGGCCCGCCCGCCGGCCCCGCTCCAGGGCTTCCGCGAGGGCGGCCGACGGACTCCGGTGGGAGACTCCGGCACCGCGTCGACGGCCTGACAGTGGCCACCGATGAAGCTGTGGCAGTTTCTCCCCCATCGAACCACGACTCGCACGGATCGGCAGCAGGTACGGGAGGGAGCCCGGGCCGAGGCGCTGGGCATTCCCGGCCCTTCCCTCCCCCACAGGAATCAGCGGCGGACGGGGCAGGGCAGGTGGCGCGCTCGCGTTGATCATCTCCGTATGGGCGAGATGGGCCCTGGCGGTGTACTTGATCGGTTTCCTGGAGGGAGCCGGTGCCCACTGCCTGGATCTGACCCGAGGCGGAATCCATGCCTATGCGTCCTTCGCTCCGGTCCCGTTGCAAGTGTTCTTCGTCAGCTTGGTGGTTCTCGATCCGCTGGTCGTCGTCCTCGTGGGACTTGTGCGCCCGGAGGGTGTTCGGTTGGCGAGCGGTGTGATGGTGCTGGGCGTCATAGCGAACTGGATCGTCACTGGCCGCAGCTGCAGGAGGATCCGGAGTAGCTGCTGCGGCCGGTCGGGCTGTTGCCGATCACGCTCTTCGACCTGTTCGTCCTCGCGTCCTCGACTCCCTTGCTTCGGGCCATGGCGCGGCCGCATCTCAGCTGCACGACCCGATGACTGTTGTTGACGATCGGGCAGCGGGAAGCCGCACGACACGGCTCGCGGCGGCCGCGGTCTGACGCAGGTGGACGATCTCCTCGTGCTGTGCGGCGAGCCGGGCCAGGGCCTGGGTGCGGAAGTCCGTGAGCTCGCCGATCGCCTGTTCCGATGTGGCCAGTCGTTCCTTGAGCTTGGCGTTCTCCGCCTTGAGGCGGGTGATCCGGGCTTGGCGGGGGTCGGGAATGTCGCCGGCCTGCTGTAGGGCCTGAAGGCGTCGCTCGAACTCTTCGCGGAGGTGTGCGTAGGGGCGGGTGCCGTCGTGAAGCCCGGCCAGTGCCTCGTAAGAGGTCCACGTGGTGCGGAACTTCTTGCCCTTGGTGATCCCGGCCGGCATCGGGAAGGGGATGGGAACCTCGGTCGGCTCCGGCGGCAGGGCGGGAATCTCCCAGGGCAGCAGGTAGGTGAACTCCTGCAGCCGCATTCCGGTGGCCAGCGCGTGATCCCCGACCGCCGCGTTGCGGGTCAACTCCCGGCCGTGGAAACCGGTGTCCTGCGAGCCGTCCGGGGCGAGGCCGCGCAGCCCCTTGCGGAACAGTTCGGTGAAGTCCGGCTCCAGGTACTTGATCGTCACGTGCGGCTTGGGGGTGCGGCGGACCGCCAGGTTCACCTTCATCTCCCGCCCGGTCCCGGCGAACAGGGCCCGCGCGGCGCGGTAGGTGAACGGCTCGGCGTACCGGCTCAACGCGGCCTTCAGCCGTACCCGCGAGTCGAACTGACCCACCCCGTGCTCGGCCAGGAACTCCATCCACTCCTTGACCACCCGCGCGTAGTTCTCCCAGGAGCTCGGAGCCGGCGCCCCACTTGCCGGGAGCTCGCACAGCCACCGGTTCACCACCGCCGTCGGACGCGGCGCTGCCGGACCGTCCTCGAAGCACAGGTCGTCGTCGACGAGCACGGGCATCCCCTCGGGGATCAACGGCCGATGCCCGACGTCCCAGGACTCCCAGCCCCGGGACGAGAAGAAACTCAAGATCATGGGCGCCGACAGCAACACCACACGGCTCAGCGCAAAGCCCAAACACCCAGGCCACCAGCCCAGTTGGAGCCAATCGCCACACGAAAACCAAGCGGAGACAATGTGCCGGAACTGATGCCGGTTGACGACAGCGGGGTCGCCGTTGGAGTCGATGAGGCGAATCCGTTCCAGCCAGGCGTCGAATTCGCTGTCATGATCCCCGACGAGCATCTCACCGCCGCGACGTTCGCCACGCCCGCCACCCTGTGGGCGACGCTGAGTGCGCTGGTGCAGGCGGCGTCCAGCTGACGGGCCCATCTCGGCTGTCACCTCCCGTTGCTACGCAGCCAACGGCGATCTGACAACCGGCTCGAATGGCTCCTGCGATCGCGACCCGGCCGGCGTCACACCAGCCTTGCGCGTGGCGTGCTCCGCCCGATGCCTCCGCCCCGATGTCCGCTCTGGCCACAGCGGGCACATGTGCAGGTGGCTGCACTCATCCTGTCCGCCAGTCGGTTATGCACCCAGAAGGCGCCCCCATACACTTAGGGTCGCCTAACTTCGTGAGTACCGAGATTCAGTCCGTCTTCATCATGTCGAAATGGATGCGATGTCAGCTGCCACAATCAGCACCCCACGAGGCGCTCTGGCCAGCCGCCGCATCGGCTGGACGGCCGCGGCCGTCATAGCACTGCTGCTTGCGGTGCTGCTCAGCCTTGCGGTCGGCGCCCGCCAGATTGCCCCGGGTGAAGTCTTCGACGCCCTTTTGCACGGTGGCACGAGTGACGCCGCCGAGGTCGTACGGTCCATGCGGGTGCCCAGGACCCTCGTCGGCCTGATGGTCGGCGCGGCGCTCGCCATCGCGGGCACCGTGATGCAGGGCATCACCCGCAACCCCATCGCCGATCCCGGCGTCCTGGGGATCAGCCAGGGCGCAGCCGCGGGCGTGGTGCTGGCCATCGCGATCGCCGGGGTGCACACCCTCACCGGCTATGTGTGGTTCGCCTTCGCCGGAGCCGGTGTCGCGTCGGTGGCGGTGTACGCCGTCGCCGCGAGCGGGCGCGGCGGCGCGAGTCCGGTGAAGCTGGCGCTGGCCGGCGCCGCCGTCAACGCGCTGCTGATCGCCGTGATCCAGGGGATGTTGACGACGGACGCGGCCACCCTGGACGAGTTCCGTTTCTGGCAGGTCGGGTCGATCGCCGGGCGGGATACCGACATAGCGGGCCAGATCTGGCCGTTCCTCGTCGTCGGCGCGGTGCTTGCGCTGTCGGTGGCGCGGGGGCTGGACGCCCTGGCACTGGGGGAGGACGTCGCCAAGGGGCTCGGACACAAGGTGGGGACCGTACGGATCGTGGGCGGCATCGGAGCGACGGTGCTCACCGGTGTCGGGGTTTCGGCCGCCGGTCCGATCGCCTTCGTGGGACTCGCGGTGCCCCATATCGCACGCGCCCTGGTGGGCAGCAACCACCGCTGGGTGCTGCCCATGGCGGCGCTGCTCGGGCCAGTCATGCTGCTGGTGTCGGATGCGATCGGACGGGTCGCCTTCCCGCCGAGCGAAGTGCCCGCCGGGGTGATGACGGCGCTGATCGGTGTGCCGTTCCTGATCGTCCTGGTCCGCCGCAGGGCGGTGAGCGCATGACGGCCTCCGCCACGGAGCGCCCCGCGGCCGTGCGCATCCGCCCCGCCGGCTACGCGCTCGCACGCAAGGGGCGCGGCTCCTTTCTCGTCCACCGGCGTGCGGCGGTAGTCGCGGTCGCGCTGGCACTGCTGACGGCGGCCGCGTGCGTCGCCTACCTCTGCCTCGGCGAGACCAACGTCGCGCCGGGCGAGGTCCTGAACATTCTGGCGGGGCAGCCGTCCTGGGCCGAACTCGTGGTGAGTGACCTGCGGCTGCCGCGGATGGTGCTGGGGTTGCTGGTCGGGATGGCCTTCGGGGTGGGCGGTGCGCTGATCCAGACCGTGGCCCGCAATCCGCTCGCCAGCCCCGACATCATCGGGGTGTCCCAGGGCGCGAGTGCCCTGACCATCGGCGCGCTCACGTTCGGCGTCTCGTCGTTCGGCGTCCTGCCGTATGTGTCCGTCGCGGGCGGTGTGCTCGCCTCCGCGCTCGTCTACCTCTTCGCCTGGCGCGGCGGGCTGCACGCCGGGCGGTTCGTCCTCATCGGCATCGGCATCGCCATCGCGCTGCGGTCGATCGTCCACCTGTTCATCACCAAGGGCGACTACCTGCTGGCCCAGCAGGCACAGGTATGGCTGACCGGTTCGCTCAACGGGCGGGGCTGGGACGAAGCCGCCCCGCTCGGCTGGACCCTGCTCGCCATGCTGCCCTGTGTGGTCTGGGCAGCACGCGCACAGCGCAATGTGGCGCTCGACGACGACACCGCCACTGCGCTGGGCGTACCGCTCCAGCGGACCCGGTTCGGGCTGGCGCTGTTGGGCGTGTTCCTCGCGTCGATCGCGACCGGCGCGGCCGGACCCGTGGACTTCGTGGCGCTGCTCGCCCCGCAGATCGCCCGCCGCCTGACGCGCACGGCGCAGATCCCCCTGCTGTGCTCGGCCCTGCTCGGTGCGTTCATCGTGGTGGCCGCCGACCTGCCGGCGCGTCTGCTGTTCGCGCCGGTGGAACTGCCCGTGGGCGTACTGACCGCGGCCATCGGCGCCCCGTATCTGATCTGGCTGATCATCCGCAGCCGAACTGGAGGAAGAGCGTGACCGAAAGCAGGCTCACAGCCCGCGGCCTGACCCTGGCCTACGAGGAGCGCACGGTCGTCGAGGACCTCGATCTGGATGTCCCGCACGGTCAGGTCACCGTCATCGTCGGCCCCAACGCCTGCGGCAAGTCCACACTCCTGCGCGCGCTCGGACGGCTGCTCAAGCCCAAGTACGGGTCGGTGCTGCTGGACGGCAAAGACTTGGACCGCATACCCACCCGTACGATCGCGCAGTCCATCGGACTGCTGCCGCAGACGCCGGTGGCGCCGGAGGCGATCACGGTCGCCGATCTGGTCTCCCGCGGGCGCCAGCCGCATCAGCGATGGTGGCAGCAGTGGTCGGAGGAGGACGAGCGCGCGGTCACCGGTGCCATGGAGCGTACGGACGTGACGCAGCTCGCCGAGCGGGCGGTGGACGAGTTGTCGGGCGGTCAGCGACAGCGGGCATGGATCGCGATGGCGCTTGCCCAGGAGACGGACCTGCTGCTGCTCGACGAGCCGACGACGTATCTGGACATCTCGCACCAAGTCGAGGTGTTGGACCTGGTACGACAGCTCAACCACGAGCGCGGCCGGACAGTCGTCGCGGTACTGCACGACCTCAACCAGGCGGCGCGGTACGCGGATCATCTGGTGGCGATGAAGGCGGGGCGCATCGTCGCACAAGGCCGTCCCTCTCAGGTCGTCACCGCGGACCTGGTGCGGGACGTCTTCGGCCTCGACGCGGTCGTTGTGCCCGACCCGGTGACCGGCAGCCCACTGATCGTTCCCGCCAGGCCCTGGCAGGCGGAAGGCGGCGACGCGGATCCCGCAACGGCGGACACTCCGGTCGCGGTAGGTGCGTCCGCAGCGGATTCAGGCTGACTCCGACCCTCGGCGGAGTCAGCCTGAATCCGTATCCATGAACTCCGCGTCTGGCCGGGCCTATTGGCGTTCCCTGCCGGACGCGGAGACCAACTCGCGATCCGGGATGAACTTGCCCACCACCCCACGTAAGGTTAGCTTTACCTAAGTTTACGCCCGCTTCGCTCTCATCCTCGTACCGGAAAGGCCCCCAAATGTCCCGCTCCTTCACTCGCCGCGCCGCAGCCGTCGCTGCCGTCGCCGCGCTCGCCGTCACTGCCACCGCCTGCGGGGGTGGCAAGGACGACGCCAGGACGGAGCCCAAGGGGGGCAAGCACACCGTCAAGACGGCCATGGGCGACGTCGAGGTGTACAACCACCCCAAGCGCGTGGTGGTCCTGGACACCGACGCCCTCGACTCGGCCATCACCCTCGGCGTCAAGCCGGTCGGAGCGGTCCAGGCGGAGGCCGGTGCGCCGCTGTCCACGTACCTGCCCAAGGACAAGCTGGCGGGCATCAAGAAGGTCGGTCTCATCGCCGAGCCCAACCTCGAGGCGATCTACGGGCTGAAGCCGGACCTGATCCTGAGCAGCAAGGCGCGCGACGAGAAGAGCTACCAGGAGCTCTCGAAGATCGCCCCGACCGTCTTCACCAAGACCACCGGACCCGCCTGGCGCGAGAACTTCGAGCTGCACGCCGACGCGTTGGGCAAGAAGGACCAGGTCAAGAACATCGTCGCGGACTACGAGAAGCATGTCGCGAAGGTGACCGAGGCGCTCGGAGGCCCCGAGAAGGCCAAGAGCACCAAGGTCGGCTTCGTCCGGTTCGTAGAGGGTGCGGACACCCGCCTCTACAAGAACGACACGTTCGTCGGCAGCATCTTCAAGGATCTGAAGGTCGGCCGCCCGGCCAACGTGGACGGCAACGGCTTCTCCCTGGACATCAGCCCGGAGAAGACCGACGAGGCCAATGCCGATGTCATCTTCTACTCCACCTACGGCGACCCGGAGAAGGCCAAGGAGACCGCCACCACCGGCGGGAGCATGTGGAAGAAGCTGGACGCGGTGAAGAACAAGAAGGTCTACGCGGTCAACGACAGCCTGTGGATGCTCGGCATCGGCTACACCGGCGCAAACAAGGTCCTCGACGAGATGGAGCAGAAGCTCCGCTGACGGCCCGGCGACCGGCCATCGGCCAACGCGGCCACACCACCGCACCACAACGCCGGCGGTCCGACACGCACTTCGTGTCGGGCCGCCGGCGTCTGTGCACGGTCCGGTGCGGCGCCTACAGCCGCTCGAAACCGCGGACCCGTTCCCAGTCGGTCACCGCCGACTCGAAGGCGGCCAGCTCCGTGCGGGCGGCCTGGGCGTAGTGGGCGACCACCGATACGCCGAAGACCTTGGCGGCGATCTCGCTGTTCTCCCAGCGGTGCAGTGCCTCGGTGAGAGTGCTGGGCAGCCGCGGCACCGACGGGTCGTCCAGGGCGTTGGCGGCGTGCGGTTCCGGCAGCGGGAGACGGTTCTCGATGCCGTACAGACCGGCGGCCACCGCGGCGGCGGTGGCGAGATACGGGTTGGCGTCGCCGCCGGGCACCCGGTGCTCGATGCGCATCGAGTGTCCCGAGCCGACGACGCGAACCGGGCAGGTGCGGTTGTCCCGGCCCCAGGTGATGCCGGTCGGCGCGAAGCCGCCGGGCTGAAGGCGCTTGTAGGAGTTGATGTTCGGCGCCATCAGCAGCGCGAAGTCGGCCAGGCATGCCAGCTGCCCCGCCACGAAGTGGCGCATCAGCTCGGACATGCCGTCGCCGGCTGCCGGATCGGCCAGTACGGCCGATCCGTCGGTGCCGCGCAGCGACAGGTGGATGTGGCAGGAATTGCCCTCGCCCTCGTCGAACTTGGGCATGAAGGTGAGCGCGACTCCTTCCTGGGCGGCGATCTGCTTGGCGCCGTTCTTGAAGAAGACGTGGTTGTCGCAGGTGGCCATCGCCTCGTCGTAACGGAAGACGATCTCGTACTGGCCGGCGTGGCACTCAGCGCGCGCGGTCTCCATGGTGAGCCCGGCCCGCACCATCTCCCGGCGAATCCGGCGCACCACCGGCTCGATCTCGGCGAGGCCCTGGAGGGAGTAGTCAACGTTGTAGGCGGTGGCCGTCTCCAGACCGTGGTAGCGCCGGTCCCACGCCTGGCGGTATGTCTCGCGGAAGACCAGGAACTCCAGCTCGGTGCCCGCGAACGCGGCCAGTCCGCACTCGGCCAGCCGGTCCAGCTGCGTGCGCAGCACCTGGCGCGGGGCCACCTCGACCGCCCGGCCGTCCGGCCAGACGGCGTCGGCGAGTACGAGGGCACTGCCCTCGTCCCACGGCAGGGTGCGCAGGGTCGCCGGGTCGGGGCGCAGCACGAAGTCGCCGAAGCCGCTCTGCCAGGCGTCGATGGCATAGCCGGGGCCGGTGTTCATCTCGACGTCGGAGGCGAGGAGGTAGAGGCAGGCGCCGAAGCCTCCCCCTGACTTCGTCGGGGGGACCCCCAGCCCCACCACCTCGTCGAGGAAGTACGGCACGGACAGCCGGCTTCCCTGGAGCCGCCCCTGGAGGTCCGGGACGCTGACGATCACGTCCTCAAGTCTTCCTGCGTCGGCCTCGGCGCGCAGTCGTGCGTAAGGCGAGGTGGTCATATCTGCTCCTGGGGGTCCTGCGCGGGGGCGGTTGCGGTGGCGAGGGGGTTGGTGAGGGCGCCGTGGACGACGTCGAAGCCCTCGTCCTTCTCGGCGCGGTCGTGGAAGCCGCCGCCGAGCAGCTGCTCCCGGTTGAGCGCCACCCGGTCGAACTCGGGGGCGAGCAGCCCGAACTCCCCGAAGCGGTCGGCCAGTTCGGGGAAGCGGGCGTGATAGCGCTCGATCTCGGCGCGGATCAGGCCCCAGAACTCGTCCTCCGGTACGCCGAGGTGCTCGGCGACCAGCGGGGCGAAGAACCGGAAGTGCCCGGCGAAGACGGCGCTGAGGAGGGAGTGCGCCAGCTCGCCGGCGGGCCAGCGCAGCAGCAGCGCGTCGGCCCGCTCGGACAGTCCGGCGTACTCGGGGTGCTCGCCGGGCAGCAGGTTGACGTCCTCGGCGAAGTCCTTCACGGCGATACCGATCGGGGTGTCGGCAGCGTCGTAGAGCACGACGGTGTTCTCACCGTGCGGGCAGTACGCCGTGCCGTACCGGTAGAGGTAGTGCAGCAGACCGGGCAGCAGGGCCGAGAAGAAGCGCTCCAGCCAGGCCCGCGGGGCGAGCCCGGATCGCTCGACCAGTTCGGCGGCCAGCGCCCGGCCGTCCGAGCCGACCTTGAGCAGCGCGGCCATGGTGCGGGCCTGCTCGCCCTCGCCCAGCAGCGCCGCGACCGGCTCGCGCCAGACGGCACCGAGGAGTTCGTGGTAGCGGTACGGGGCGTCCTTGACGGACTCGTACAGCGGGTGGCGCACGGCCACGCCCGCGACCTCACCCAGCGGGTGGAAGCGCAGCTCGTCACGCAGGTACGGGTCCGTGTCACGGACGGCGTGCAGCCAGGCGCTGACGTCCGGCGCGGCCTCGGTCGGCTTCGTGGACAGACCGCGCCAGACGAGGGTGTTGCGGATGTACAGCGGCACCTTCACATTGCGGCGGTGCGGATGGTCGAGGTTGGCCAGCGTACGGATGGACTGCAGCGGCCGGTAGCGGTCGGGGCCCTCGCCGAGCAGCACGATTCGGCCGTCGGCGAGGTAGGGGGCGAAGAGGGGGGCGACGGCCTCGTCCCAGTGGAAGGGGTGCACCGGCAGCCAGTGGAAGTCGACGGTGTGATAGCCGGTTTCGGCGCAGGTCTCCTGGAGGACGGCACCGAATTTCTTCCGTGTGTCCTCGTCCAGTTCCTCGGCCAACAGGGTGCCTTCGTCCAGGCCGGCCACGCCGGAGTATGAGGCGAGGCTGCCGTGGACAGCGGCCCACAGCAGGTGCACCGTCCCAGCTGCCTCGGGGGCGTAGGCGGCGGCGTCGGAGGCGGAGAAGCCCAGCCGCCCCTTGTTGAGGAGCATGCAGGGGTGGCCGTCCTGGTGGCCTTCGAGGTCGAGGTGGTCCAGGTCGGCGAGGGCGGCGGCGGGCAGGGCGCGGGCGATGACCTCGGCCTCGGCCCGCCGGGTGGCGGTCAGTTCGCGCAGGACCTCGGCCGTGGTGGGGCCGTCCCAGCCCAGGACTGGGCGGGCGTCGAGCAGCAGCCGCTCGGGACCGCTCTCGCCCTCCCCGGGCGCGGGGTGCCGCCGCAGGGTGCCGGGCACCAGCCGCCAGGTGCCGAAGGTGCCGCGGCTCGCCCGGAACGTCCAGTGGACGCCGTCGGTGAAGTCCAGCCGGTAGGCGTCGGGCGCATCGGCTGAGGGGTCGGGCTCGGGGACGAGCAGCTCCTCGTAGGCGAATTCCTCCACGGCCTTGGCGAGCAGCCGTCGGCCCGCATGCGCCCAGGCGTCTCGTGTGGTGCGGTTCATCGGTGGTTCTCCTCGGAGTGCGCGGGGGAGGCGGTGGCGGTGGTCAGGGGGCGGTCGTCGGCCTGCGCGGGCTCGTACGTCCCGCGCTGGATCTGCAAGGGCACAGCGGGCAGGCCCGCGGACTCCGGTGTGCCCGCAACCGTCGTGAGCGGTGCCCTGACGCCGCTCCGTGGGCAGCGCAGGGACACCACGGCGGCAAGGGCCTGAACGGCCGCGGCGACGGCCAGCGGGAGGGCGAGGTCGTACGAGACGGCCGCCGTGGCGGCGATCGGTGCGGCCAGCAGACCGGCGGACCGGGCCGTCTCCACTGCAGTGAACGCCGGGCCCTGCGTTCCGGTCGCGCGGAACATGCGCAGTTCGACGGCGACCTGCCCCAGACCCAAGCCGACGCCGAAGAGCAGCCGCCCGCCGACCAGTCCGGGCAGCGAGCCGGCCAGCCAGCTCCAGGCCAGCCCTGTCGCGCCCACCGCCAGGGACAGCGGCAGCAGCCGCTCGCCGAGCAGGTCGTGGCAACGGCGTACGGCGGGCAGGACGGCCAGCGCGGACAGGCTCGGCAGGAAGAACAGCACCGCGCCGCCGACCGCGCCGCTGCCTAGGCCCTCTGCGAACTCGGTGAAGAAGGGACGCGCCACGTTGACCGAGAAGTCGAACGCGACGCCGATGAGCGCGACGTAGGCCAGCACCATGAGCCAAGAGAGGCGGCGCGTACCAGGTGCGTCTGCGCCGTCCCTCCGAGTGGCGTCGGACTTGTCGTCGCGGGTGTCCGGCCGCTTGCCCAGGATGCGGTAGGTGAGCCAGGCCAGCAGGGTGTCCAGCACCGCGAACGCCGAGATGCCGATGCGAGGTTCCGGCAGGGCGAGGACACCGGCGCCCACCATCGTGGAGACGACCACCGACAGATGGAAGACGATCACGAGCGAGCAGATGCCGGTGAGCCGCGCCCGGGTGCCGTCCTCGGACGACTCGTCGCCGTGCTCGGCGATGAACGCCGGATAGGCCAGCAGGAGGGCGCTGTTGGTCGTGACGATCAAGGTGGACAGGGCCAGGTACGCCGTATAACTGGGGGCCATGCCCAGGAGCAGGTCGAGGACGGCGGAGCCGCACAGCCCGGCCAGCACGAGTCGGTGCAGGGACCAGCGCCGGGCCGCCAGTCCCCACAGCGGGAGGGCGAGGAGGCCGGCGATCCGGCAGATCCAGAGGTACAGCCCGGTCGCCTCGGGGTCCTCGATCCCGTACAGCCGCTCGAAGAGCTGCGGCAGGAACGGCGTGAGCGCGGTCTCGGCGACCAGGTGGAGGCCGATGACCGAGAGGAGCACGGACTTGGCGCGGCGCGCCGACCCGTCACGGGCCAGCGCGCCGTTCTCCGTCTCCGCAGCCGTCATCGCGGTATCTCCGCCGGTGCAGGGACGGCGTCGGGTGCCTGGGCCGGGACGGGTGCCGGCTCCTGCGGTGCGCCGAAGGTGGTGTACGCCTGCCGCGGGGCGCTGGGCAGGAGCGTGCGTCCGGCCGCGGCGTTGAGGATGGTGGCTGCGCGCCAGGCCCCCAGGGTGAGGTCGGGGGCGCCCACACCGTGCGTGTGCATCTCGGCGTTCTGGACGTAAAGGGTGCCCGAGACCCGGGAGTCGAGCGCGACCCGGTAGTCGCCGTCGACCTGGTAGCGGCCCTTGTCGTCCCAGTCGACCAGGTCGGCCATCGTCTCCAGGAAGGCGGGGCGGGAGGCGGCGTAGCCGGTGGCGGATACCACGGCCGAGGTGTGGATCTCGAAGAGCTCGTCCTGCTGGCGGCTGCGGCAGGTGAGCCGGTACCCGTCACCGTCGGTCTCGGCCGCGACGACCTCCACGGCCGGGTGCAGTGCGGCGCGCGGCTCGCCGCCGCCGATGGTGCGCTCGTACATCTCGTCGTAGATCTCGCCCAGCGTTTCTTCGCTGACCCCCTTATAGAGCTGCCACTGTTCGGCCGTCAGCCGCT
The DNA here is from genome assembly GCF_029011865.1 of Streptomyces yunnanensis. Classification (NCBI taxonomy): domain Bacteria; kingdom Bacillati; phylum Actinomycetota; class Actinomycetes; order Kitasatosporales; family Streptomycetaceae; genus Streptomyces; species Streptomyces yunnanensis. The sequence goes on along the minus strand of NZ_CP095749.1, from coordinate 8,119,882 downwards.
CACGCGTGGCCTCGGGCAGGCCGCGGAAGTAGCGGATGTAGTCCGGGGTGAAGTGCTCCAGGCCGATCTTGGAGTACTCCATGGGCGCGAATGCGGTGGTCCGGGCGAGCCAGCGCACGTACGGGCCGCCGTTGCCCTCGCCGTCCTGGTTGCGCAGCAGGTCGAGCGCGACTTCGGCGCCGGACTGGCCCGCGCCGATGACGGTGACATCGTCGGCTACAGCGAGGCGGGCGCGGTGGGTGCGGTAGTCGGCACTGTGCAGGACGCGGCCGGCGTGGGCGTCGGTCAGCAGCGGGCGCAGCGGCTCCGGCACGACGGGGTTGGTCCCTACGCCCAGGACGACCTGGCGCGCCAGGACGCGGGTCTGCGCACCGGCCGCGGAACGGTAGGTGACGGCGAAGGCGTCCTCCGACTCGTCCCACTCCAGCGCCGTGACGGCTGCGTCGAAGCGGCAGGAGGGCAGCCGCTCGGCGACCCAGCGGCAGTAGTGGTCGTACTCGCGGCGCGGGATGTGGAAGCGCTCGGAGAAGAAGAACTTGAACATCCGGTCGTGGGCCCGGAGGTAGTTCAGGTACGACCAGGGGCTGGTCGGGTCAGCCATGGTGACCAGGTCGGCGAGGAACGGCACCTGGAGGGTGGTGCCCTCCATCAGCAGGCCGGGGTGCCAGGAGAATGCCGGCTTGGCGTCCAGGAACAGTGAACGGAAGCCGGGCGCGCCGTCGGCCAGCGCGGCAAGCGACAGGTTGAACGGGCCTATGCCGACACCGACCAGGTCGTAGGGGGTGTTCCGGTCGGGGGAAGTCGAGGGCGCGGTCACCGCTGTGCCTCCGTAAGGGGGTTGGGGAGATCGATGTAGACGGACTGGGTGTGAACGTCGCCGACCAGTTCGTCGAGTCCGTCCACGCAGGTGAGGTAGTTGCCCTTGCAGCGCAGTACGGGCGCGTCGAGCAGCAGGTCGAGCAGGCCCTTGGCGGCGGGCTCGGCCGTGCGCAGCCGCTCCAAGGCCCCGCGCAGGACGCGCAGTTGGTCGCCCTCGTCGGCCAGGCCGAGGGCGCCGAACGCGCCGATGAGCCCCAGCAGGTTGTTGATGCCCAGGTAGTAGGCGACGCGTTCGTCGACGAATGCGTCCTCGAAGACCAGGTCGACGCCGTCGGTCGCACCGGGCAGCAGCCGTTCGATGTCGGCGGTGCGGGACTCGGCCAGGTAGTAGCCCTGGCTGTCGCGGTACCAGCCCGCGCAGGGCAGGCCGGTGGCGTCGAGGGCGACGAGGGTGTTCTGGTGGTGCGGCTCCAGGGCGATGCCGTACCGGGCCTGGAGGCGGAGCAGGGGTACGGCGAGGACGTCCAGATAGCGCTCCAGCCAGCGCGCCGACGCCTCGGCGGTGGAGACGCCGAGTGCACCCGCGGCGCGCTCGACCGCCGCGCACAGCAGGGCTCGGTGGCGGGGCGGTGTGCCGTCGCCGGGACCGGTCCGCTCGGCCAGCAGTCCGGCCACGCACAGTCCCTCGGGCCGGCCGTATCCACCACCCCGGAAGGGGTTGTCGCGGATCGCGGTCTCCAGACCGGTCTCCGGGCCGTCCGTACCGGCCGAAATCCAGGCGAAGTCGCGCAGGATGCCGAACTCGGGGTGCTCGGCGCGCAGCCAGTCGGCGGGGCCGGCAGCCAGGAGCTGGGCGGCGCGGACGCCGAGCCGCATCTCGCTGCGCAGGTTGTTGCGGCGGGAGTTGGTGATCCGCATGCCCAGGGACAGCTTCAGCATCACGTCGGCGTCCGGCCGCTGGACGGTCCGTACAGAGGACGTGGGGTACCAGTCGGGCCCGGCCGCGCCAAGCGGGCGCAGCAGCCCGGCATCGACGAGGGCGGCGACCTCCGGGCGGCCCAGCACCTCGCGGGCCTGCCAGGGGTGCGCGGGCACCGGCACCATGCCCTCGGGCAGGCCGAGCCCGGCGGCGAGCGGGCGCAGCAGTTCGGCGACCGGCCGGCCGTCCGCGCTCTGGCCGACCACGATCTCGGGGTGGGCGGCGAACCAGTGCAGTGGGAAGGAGCCCCGCAACTCGGGCGAGTACGCCGCCAGTTCCGCGTCCGACGCCTCTTCGCGACTCTTGGGCGCCGGGTGGAACGGGTGTCCCAGCAGCAGGGCCTGCTCGCTGTCGAGGAACGGCGTCGGGCCTTCGTCGTCCGGGGACTCGGCGCGTCGCCGCTCGATGTGGGTGGCGGTGCGCCGCGCGGAGTTGAGCACCCGCGCGGCCGCGTCCGCGCCGTGGTGCGCCGGTGCGCCGCGGCCCAGGGTGGTCTCGCGGATCAGCGCCGCCGCCACCAGCGAGGCGTCGGCGGGCAGGCTGCTGCCGTCGCCGGCGGCGGCCAGGCGGGGCGCTCCGAAGCGGTGCCAGCCGGTGGCCGACCGGTACCGGACGGGCACCGACAGGGTCAGTTGACTGGCCGGCAGGTCCAGCAGCAGCGCCTGGCCGGCGGCGGGCACGTCGATGCCGGTCTCGCGGACGTAGGCACGCAGCAGCGTCTCCATCGCCGCCGCGTCGCCCACGCGCAGGGCGTCGGCGTCGTCGAGCGGGTCGGGGCCGACGGCGGGCTCGGCCCCGGCCGGGGCCGTGTCCGTGGGGCGGGCTTCCACGGGGTGGTTCACAGCTCCTCCTCGGCCCGGCCCGCCGCCACGACCGCGTCCAGCAGCCGCTGGACCTCATCGGTGGTGGTGTGCGGGTTGAGCAGGGTGAGCTTGAGACGTACCCGGCCCGGTCCCTCGCCCGGCAGCTCGGTGCGGCCGACGACCGCCCGCCCCTCGCGCAGCAGCCTGCGCCGCAGTCCCGCGTTGATCCGGTCGATGTGCTCCGGATCGGTGTTCTCGGGCAGGTAGCGGAACAGGAACGCCGTCAGGACGGGGTCGGCGTGCAGTTCCAGCCGCGGATGGGCACGGACCGCCGCCGCTCCGGAGTGCGCCAGCTCGTGGCAGGCGTCCACCAGCCGGCCCAGGCCCTCTCGGCCCAGCGTCCGCAGCGTGACGGCTATCTTGAAGGCGTCGGCACGGCGGGTGGTGCGCAGCGAGAGACCGAGCAGGCTCGGGTAGCCAGCCTCCTCGTCGTCCTGCGGGTTGAGGTAGACCGCCCGCCGAGCCAGCGACGCGTAGGTCTCCGCCCGCTTGACGAGGAAGATGCCCGCCGCGACCGGCTGCCAGCCCAGCTTGTGCCAGTCCAGCGACACCGAGTCGGCCAGCGCGATCCCGCCCACCAGCGGGGCGAGCCGGTCGGACAGCAGCGCGCCGCCACCGTACGCGGCGTCCACGTGGAGCCAGGCACCGTACTGGGCGGCCAGCGACGCACAAGTGCGCAAGGGGTCGACGGCCCCGGTGTCGGTGGTGCCGGCGGTGGCCACGATCGCCACCGGCAGGTCGCCCTCCGCTACGCAGGCGCTCAGGGCCGCGGCGAGCGCCTTGGGCTTCATGCGCAGTTGGTCGTCCACGGGGACGGGGACGACCGCGTCCTCACCGAGGCCCAGCAGGGCCGCCGACCGCTGCACCGAGAAGTGCGCGGCGGCGGAGGTGAAGATCCGCGGCCGGGGGCCACTGCCCGGTACACCGCTCAGCTCGATCTGGCGCCCGGTCTCCCGGCCGAGCACGCGGTCGCGGGCAAGCATCAAGCCCATGAGGTTGGACTCGGTGCCGCCTGAGGTGAGGACACCGGCCGCCTCGGCCGGGTCGTAGCCGACGAGCTGCGCCAACTCCCCCAGCAGCAGCGTCTCCATGGCGGTGGCGGCGGGTGCCTGGTCCCAGGAGTCCTGGGAGGGGTTGAGCGCGGAGACCGCGAGGTCGGCGGCGACGGCGACGGCCAGCGGCGGGCAGTGCAGATGCGCAGCGCAAGCCGGGTCGGCCGGGTCGGCGCTGCCGTGCGCGAGAACGTCGGTGAGCCTGCGCAGGGCATCATCGCCGTCCGCCTCGGCGAACACCCGGGCGACGTCGGCGGCCAGTTCCGCGGGCGTCCCGGCGGCCAGCGGTCCGCCGCGCCGTCCGGCCCCTTCGGCGAGGGCGGCAAGGACGGTGCGCAGCAGCGGAGTGAGCGCACCGGGGCCACCCGTGCCGCCGGACAGCGCGGTGTGCGGGGCGCCGGACGATGCCGGAGCGGCCTCGCGCAGCAGTCCGGCCATCTCCTCTTCCAGCGCATCCGCCGGCGGGGCGGCCGGTTCGGCGACGAGCCGCAGACCGTGCCGGTCCTCCGCGCCGCCGACGACCGCGGATTCCCCGCCGGCCGAAGGCAGTTCATGCACCTTGCCGGTCATGCTCCCGCTCCCGCGTTCTGAGTGGCCGTCACCGCGGCGATGGCGTCGGTCAGCCGGTCCAGTACGGCCTCGACCTGCTCGTCGGTGATGATCAGCGGCGGCAGCAGCCGCACCGTGGAGTCGAAGCGGCCGCCGAGTTCGACGATCAGGCCGCGCTCCAGGCACGCGTCACGGACCTGCGCGGCCAGCTGCGGGGCGAAGGGCCGGGCGCCGCACGCGTCCGGCTCGGCCTCGGCGTCGACCAGCTCGACGCCGATCATCAGGCCACGGCCGCGGACGTCGCCGATCACCGGCAGCTCGGAGCGCAGCGCGGTCAGCCGCTCGGTCATCCGGGCACCGACGGCCGCGGCCCGCTCGACCAGGCCCTCGCGGGAGACGTACCGCAGCGTGGCGGTACCGGTCGCCATGGCCAGGGTGTTGCCACGGAAGGTGCCGGTGTGCGCGCCGGGCAGCCAACCGTTGTAGTCCTCGTGGTAGACGATGACCGCCAGCGGCAGGCTGCCGCCGATCGCCTTGGACATCACCATGGCGTCCGGCACGATCCCGCTGTGCTCCACGGCCCAGAAGGCGCCGGTGCGGCCGACGCCGGTCTGCACCTCGTCGACGATCAGCGGAATCTCGCGCTCGGCGGTGATCCGCCGCATCTCGCGCAGCCAGGCGTCCGGGGCGGGCACCGCGCCGCCCTCGCCCTGCACCGCTTCCAGGATCATCGCGGCGGGCGGCACCACTCCGCCGTTGGGGTCGTCCAGCAGCCGCTCGACGTAGTCGGCCGAGATCTGCGCACCGCCCTCGCCGCCGACGCCGAACGGGCAACGGTAGCTGTACGGGTAGGGAAGCCGGGTCACATCGGCAGCGATCCCGGGCACCGGCGTCTTCGTCCCGACGCCACCGGAGGCGGCCAGCGCGCCCGCGGTCATGCCGTGGTACGCGCCGGTGAAGCCCAGCACGCCACGGCGTCCGGTGGCCGTCTGCATCAGCTTCAGCGCGGCCTCGACCGCGTCGGTTCCGGCCGGTCCGCAGAAGTGGATACGGGCCTTGTCGGCGAAGTCTCCGGGCAGGGTGGCGAACAGCGCGTCGGTGAACTCGTCCTTCTCCGGGGTGGCCAGGTCCAGGACGTGGAGCGGGGCTCCGCTGCTGACGGTCCGCTGGATGGCCTCCAGCACGACGGGGTGGTTGTGGCCAAGGGCCAGCGTGCCCGCGCCGGAGAGGCAGTCGAGGTAGCGGCGGCCGTCGGTGTCCTCGATCGTCATGCCCTGGGCGCGGGCCGGGACGATGGGGAACGAGCGGGCGTAGGTGCGGGCGGCGGATTCGCGTCCGCGCTGGCGCTCCAGGATGGCCGCTCCGCTGGGTGCGGTCCGCGGTGCCGCGGGCAGGTCGGTGGGCTGCAGGGTCATGAGGACTGGCTCCAAGGAGGGGAACAGAGGCGGGGGGGGTGACCACACCGATGAGGCCGAAGGAGGCGTGGCGCGGGGGCGGTACCGCCGCGGCGACAAGCCTCGGCGGCCGGGGGCTCGTTCAGAGCAGAAGTCGTTCGGCGACCGGGTGCCCGAGGAAGCGGTGCATGGCGAACTCCCAGCCGTAGGAGCCCGCGTTGGGGAAGACGACCAGGTCGCCGGCGCGCACCCGGTCCACCTTCACGTCGCGCAACAGGGTGTCCTCGGGGGTGCACAGTTCACCGACGACGGTCACCCGGGTGTCCTCGGCGGCGGGGCGGGGGCAGCCCTCGGGCCAGTCCGCGACGGGCAGGACCGCGACGTTGTGCACGATGTCCCAGGAGGTGGGCAGCTGGAAGTGGTTGATGCCGCCGCGGAGCACGACGAACGACTCGCCGTACGACGCCTTCACGTCGGTCACCTCGGCGGCGTACCAGCCGCAGTCGGTGACCAGGAAGCGGCCGGGCTCCAGTACGACCTTGACGCCCTCGGGGACCTCCACCTGCGCGGCGAGTTCCCCGAAGCGGACGACGTCGAAGGGCTTCTCACCGATCTCGAAGGCGACACCGATGCCGCCGCCGATGTCGACATGCCGCAGGTCAATCCCGTTCTCGCGGGCGGTCCGCACGCTCCACTCCACGCACCAGCGCAGATACGCGGCATGGGAGTCGGCCTCGAGGTTGTTGGAGGCGGCGTGGATGTGGAAGCCGACCAGATCCAGGCCGGGCAGCTGAACCGCCGCGCGCAGCACACCGGGCACATCCGGCTCCGCCACGCCGAACTGGGAGGGCACACCACCCATGTGCAGCGAGCCAGTGACCGGAATCGTCTCCGGGTTGACGCGCAGCGCCACCTTGGCGCGGACACCCTCCACGACGGCGATCCGGCTGATCCGGTGCAGTTCGAGCAGACTCTCGGCGTTGATCGCCTCGACCCCGGCCCGGACCAGGGCGGTCAGGACGGGGACGGACTTCGCGGGCCCCGCGGCGACGACGGGGGCGGTGGTGCCCTCGTCGACCGGCTTGGCCGACAGGGCGAGTTCGAGCTCCGAGCGGGAGGCGACCTCGAACCCGTCGACATACGGCGCCAGAGCCGCGACGACTCCGGGGCAGGAGTTCGCCTTCACGGCGTAGTAGACGGCCGCCCACTCGGGAAGGGCACTGCGCAGCTCCCGCGCTCGCTCGGCGGCGACGTCTCCGTCGTACACATACGTGGAAACCGGCGTCTCGGACTGCACCAGTTCCAGAAGACGGCCGCGAACCCTCTCCGGGACCACGTCCACGGGGTAGACGGATCGCGGGGCTGCGGACGGCGGCAACTCAATGGACACGTTATGCCTCAGGTCGGGGGCGAGTACAGGGAAGGAGATTCGATTTCCGGGCGGGCGTGGAGCAGGAGAGGGCTTCAGCCACGGCCGAGCGGGCGCACGATCGCCACATGGGGCCGCCATCCCGGATACGGCTCCAGCCGGCCTACGGGCTTGAAGCCGTACTTGACGTAGGTGGCAAGCATCACGTCGTTGCCCTCGGACACGAACGCCGCTGCGCGATCCTCCGGGCGGCACGCGAGGAACGCCTCGAAGAGCGCGTGCCCGATGCGCGAGCGCCGCCATCGGTGACGCACCAGCAACTCGCACACCCCGACCGTGCGTCCGGGGTACTCGCGAGTGAACTCCGCACCGGGATCCGGCACCAGGCCGTCCCACCACAGCGAGTCCGGCGGAAGCGTGTACCCGTAGACGAATCCGGCCACCTCGTCGCCGTGCAGAGCCGCTATCAGCCCAAAACCGGGGCGCTCGGCATGCCGCAGCAGTCGGTCCGAGACTGGCGGATCGCGATGGTCGCTGAGCCCCAGCGCGTCCGCGTACACGTCCTCGTAGGCAGTTGCCCACCGCCCGACGGCCGAGGTGACGGCTGTGCCGTCGTAATGCTCGATCACAAGCTCGGCCGACGCCATCGCTGGCGTTGGCGCGATTGACTTGCTCGAACGCGTCACAAGCACTCCCAGAGGTAACACAACTGCCTGGCGGCCATAGAGATTCAGCAGAATGCTTAGGCTAGCCTAACCTAACGAATTCCGCGCAAGTCACCAAGACTGCATGCACTGCACACGCAGACCGGCGTCCGGCCGCGCCAGGCATGGGACGTCCGTAGAGACATCAGGTGAATACGAGGCGGCCGCTCCCCTTCGCTCGACTTGAGAGTGGGAGTGGCGACCGAGGCCCCTCCAGTGAGCAACTCACCTGCAACCCGCGCCCGCAGGCGATTAGCGCGACAGCCCCCGAAACGAGCAGCACCGACCGTCCCTACAGTTGCCGATACAGCCGCCGCATTCCTGGAACCACAGTCCTGCCGGACCTGCTCGAAGCGAACCAAGGTAACGCCTTCGCCCTTCGCCCAGTTCGCGGAAGGCATGACGAACTCACTTACCTGGTCACTAAAGGACATCTTCACAGTGGAGTACCGAAGGGCTGCGCATCGTCCTCAATCACGACCTGTCCTCCGCGTTTTACCTGCTGGTCGGGTACAGCGCGGCCGCACGGGCGCGTCGCCCCTGACCGGCTGACCGGCGCAGGGCGCACAGCGTGAAGCGACAGGCGACACAGGGGCGCTGGAGGGCTCGCCCCAAAGCAGCCGCTTCACCTGCGCAAGAAAGTTAGGCTAACCTAAGTCATCCTGCGGATTGGGGGACGGACGCCCCGCGCCCCAAAACCAGCATGCCGGTGGACCTCGGACTCACTCCCCCCCGCCCCCGGCGAACACAGCTGACGTCCTGCCAGTCGGAAGGGAGGCCACGTCTCCACATGTACCTGCCGGCCAACGGAAGTGCTCCCGTACTGCCCACAAAGACGCGAGAAGGACTGGTCGAATATCTCCGTGTTGACCTCGCGCCCGAAGAGGCGGCCACCCGCACCGGTATAACGCTCGACGCTCTCCACGCAGTAGCCAACGCGGACGGAAATCTTGCCGTCGCCCTCGCAGGGCGAAACCCGCACGCCCGGTGCGGGCAGGCAATTCAGCAACGTGCCGACGTACCGCGCGGCGTAGCGCTCGGAATTTCCCTCGCCGGCGCCGCGCGCACAGCCGGAGTCGCTGCCGCCACGGTGATCGCGTGGAGCGCCAATGACGCACGCTTCAAGGCCACCCTGGATGCGGTCGGGGCCCCGGTCGACAGCAGCACCGCGAAACAGGTGGTCGCATGACTCCGGCTCGGGCAGCCATTCTCCTGGAGGCCCTACGCGACGGGGAGACCATGACAGGCGCCGCCGAACGCGCGGGCATCAGCCGGAGGACCGCCTACAGGTACGCAGAGCGGGACGCGGAATTCGGCGAGCAGGTAAAGGAAGCGCTGGAGACGGGGAGGCGCGTCCGAGCACGTCGCAGAGGGAAACATACCCGCCTGCGCACTGCTGGCTACAGACTCGTCCCGATGGGTGAAGCTGCACAGCAGCCCTAGTAGATCGTCGCTGTTTAGTTGTGGCATGACCGGTTGGGAGACTGGCGTCTGGCAAGTTCCAACCCACTTGCCAGACAGGACTGTTGTCATGGTTCGCAGAAGAAGCGGCCAGTCAGGTTGACGACGCAAGATCGTGAGGAATTGGTCCGGGTGACCACGACGGGTGTTCGTGGGGCCTCGATGATCATGCGTGCGCGGGTGCTGCTCGCGCTGGACACCTCGGTGGGCGAGGTGGGTTCCAAAGAGGCGATCGCGACCCGGCTCGGCGTCTCCGGTGAGACATTGCGGTTGGTCGCCAAGCGTTTCGCCGAGACCGGTGGCGACGTCCACGCCACGATCGCACGGAAGAAGCGCGACCTGCCGCCAGCAAACTGCCGGGATCGACATACGACCGCAAGGGCCTGGCTGGCGGGTACAAACTCGCCACCCCTGTGCACAACGTACCGTCCTCGACACCCATGCTGGTCGACGGCACGGGAGCGCTCGCGCTCGCCCTCGCATGCGGTACGTTCGGGCTCCGTCTCCACCGCAAGCGTAGGCATTCCCGGATGAGTTGATGCGTACAACAGCCAATGTGGCACGCATCCAGATGAGTTGAGTGTCCTTCCATGCCCCGCCTGTGTAGCGGGGCATGGAGCTGTCGTCCGCTGCCATCGGTTAGGTCCTCGGGCGCGCGGCTGCCCACGTGTCTGGGGGCCGCGTTCAGGGGGAATCCTCCGGAGCGGACAAGGACACGAGGTTCTTCGCGCACTCGTCGGCGAGTTCGTGGTCGTGGGTGATCAGAACCACGGCTGCGCCCGTGCCGGCGAGGTTTGTCAGTACCTCGGAGACGGACCGCATGGCGCGGTAGTCGAGGCCGGAGGAGGGCTCGTCGAACACGTACACCTCGCGGCCCTCGACGAGCGCCGATGCGACGGCCAACCGCTGCTGCTGGCCGCCGGAGAGCGACAGCGGATGGCGGTCGGCGAGATGGCCGATGCCCAGCCGTCGCAGGGCGTCGTCGACGGCGGATGACGACACGCCCGGGCGCCCCAGTGCCAGTTCTTCGCGGACCGACGGGCCGAACAGCTGCCGGTTGACGTCCTGCATGGCCAGGAAGACGCGGCGGGTCCGCTCCCGGCGCGTCAACGGCACGCCGTCAAGTGCCACGTGCGCCGACGACTTCTCAAGGCCGGAAAGGATGCGCGCGGTGTGCGTCTTGCCGACGCCGTTCCGTCCGATGAGCGCGGTCACCGTCGCGCGGGGGAAGCGCAGTTCGCCGAAGCGCGGGTGGTCGCAGACCAGACCCGGTTGGTTGTCGGCCGCCTGGTGGCTCAGCTCGGCCTCCGGGGGGTGCAGGCTGCGCAGGCCCAGTTCGCGGCGCGTCTGCTCGGGTATGCCCCAGAAGTCCTTGGGCCGGTAGGTCTCCGCGATCCGGCCGCCGTCCATCCGCACCACGCGGTCGACCAGGCCACGCAGGTAGTGCAGCCGGTGTTCGGCGATGACGAGGGTCGCGCCGGTATCGCGGAGCCGCGTGAGGGATGCTCGCAGCTCCTCCACCGCGCTGTCGTCCAGATTGGAGGTCGGCTCGTCGAGGAGGTAGATCCGCGGCTGGTCGCAGACCGCCGAGGCCAGTGCCACGCGTTGTCTCTCTCCGCCGGAGAGCGCGAACATGCTGCGGCCGGCGAGGCGGGAGACGCCCATCCGGTCGGCGACCCGCGCCACGCGGGCGCGGATCCCCTCCGGGTCCGCACCCGCGTTCTCGCTGCCGAAGGCCAGCTCGGACGGCGGGTCGGTGCAGAAGAACTGGGTCCTGGGGTTCTGGAACACGGTCGACACCGCGCGTCCCGTCTCGTGCAGCGGTTGGTGCCCGGGATCGCTCCCGAACACCGCGACGCCGCCCGACACTTCGGCCTCGTAGACGTGTGGGATGAGGCCGTTCAGCAGCCGGATCACGGTCGACTTGCCGCATCCGCTGCCGCCGGTGAGCAGAACGCACTCCCCCTCTGACACCTCGAACGAGACGTCACGCAACGCCGGTTCGCCGCCCGTCGGGTACCGCACGGTGGCCTTGTCGAGAGCGATCGCCTTCGCGCCAACCATTACTCCGTCACTCCATTACTCCGTTACTCCGTTACTCCGTCAGTTTCCAGAACGTCGCGAGGGCGGCCAGGGCCAGCACGGTGAGCGCCAGGGCCGCGTCCCGGATACCGAATCCCAGTCGGGCGGTCGTCGTCGGCCGGACCGGGGCGCCGAGTCCACGGCACATCGCCGAGGCGGCCAGGTCCTCGCCGGAACGTACCGCTGCCGCCAGCAGCGGAACCAACACATACTCCACGGTCCGCAGGGGGTGACGGACCGCGGCCGCGCGGCCGAACAGGCCGCGCAGCCGCATCGCGTCGGTGATCGCCACGGCGTCCTCGCGCACGGTCGCGGTGAACCGCAGCATGACCGCGAGCGGGGTGATCACGAAGCGGGGTACGCGCATACGGTTCAGTCCGCCGGACAGCTCGCTCGGAGTCGTCGAGCGGACGAAGTAGTACCCGTACCCCGCCGCTATGACGTACGGGACCGTGTACAGCAGCGCTGTCGTGATCACCGCGCCACCCGGCACATGCGGCAGCACCCACCGGCTCAGCGCCATGCAGGCGGCCCATGCCCCGGTGAACCACGCGGCGCCGCGTATCGCCCGCTCCGACACCAGCAGCACGGCCAGCACCAGCAGGGCCGGGACCTGGATGAACCGGGTGCCCGACGACAGCAGGAGCAGGTCGACGACGATGACGGCGATCAGTCGGGTCCGGACGTCGAACCAGCCCCGGCTATGCAAGACCGGCCTTCACGAAGTGTTTTGCCAGCATCTTGCGTCCGAGCAGACCGCCGAGCAGACCCGCGACGAAGTAACTCGCCACCATCGCGAGGACCACGCCCGGTGTCATCAGGCCGGCGTAGGTATCGGCGTAGGCGTTGCCCATCTGCGCGCGTACCTGGGCGATCGTGTCCTCGCGCAGGAAGAGCAGCGGAAGGATGGCACCTGCCGACCACAGGCTGAAGAACGCATAGCCGAGCACGTCGGAGACCCCGGGTGACGCGCGCTTGGCGGCGATCACGATCTCCGCGGCGACACCGGCGACGAGGGCGGTCGCCATCGTGATCACGTGGTGGCCGAGCAGCAGCGTGAGAAGGCCGAGCAACAGGGCCATCAGCGCGACCATTCCGGTCGAGCGCACTCGCGCCCGGAACAGCATGAAGACGATGCCGCAGATGACGATGGTGGCGAAGGAGGTAAGGGGCTGTAGCAGGGGGGTGAGCGAAGCGAGCATGTTGATGGCGAAATAGAGGACGAGATACACGGCGCTGAAGACGCCAAGCGATACCAGGTCTCTGGCCTTGAAATGCACGGTTGTTCTCCTGGTTTCCTTGTTCCCGGGTGATTCGGATGTTCAGGATTCGCCGGCCGGTATATGGACGGGCGTCCGCAGTGGGGTTTCTCCCGCGTGTGAGCGCCAGAACTGCGCGTACCTGCCGTTCCGTTCGAGGAGGTCCTCGTGGGTGCCGTGTTCGACCACGGCGCCGCCGTCGAGGAAGGCGATCGAGTCGGCCTGTGCCACCGTGGCCAGGCTGTGCGCGATGACCAGGACCGTGGCGCGCCCGGCGAGCAGCCGGATGGATTCGGCCACCACGGCTTCGGTTGTCGGGTCGAGGGCGGCGGTGGCTTCGTCGAACAGCACCACCGGGGCGTTCTTCACCAGGGCCCGTGCGATGGACACCCGCTGACGTTCGCCACCGGACAGCGCCCGGCCTCCTTCGCCGACGCTGCTGTGCCAGCCGTTGGGAAGGCGTTCGGCGATCTCGGTCACCGCCGCGAACTCCGCGGCGCGCCGTACCTGTTCATCGGTGGCTTCGGGGTTGCCCAGGCGGATGTTGGCTTCCAGGGTGTCGTCGAACAGGTAGACGTCCTGGAAGACCAGGGACAGCTGGGCCATCAGGTCGTCGGTGGCGAAGTCGCGGACGTCGGTGCCGCCGAGGGTGACGGCCCCGTCCTGGACGTCCCAGAAGCGTGCGATCAGTCTGGTGAGGGTGGTCTTCCCGCTCCCGGACGGGCCGACCAGCGCCACCATCGAGCGGTGCGGAACGGTCAACGACAGCCTGTTGAGGACGGGTTGGCCACGCTGCTCGTGCCCTGGCCCGGGCTCGTAGGCGAAGGTGACGTCGTGGAAGGCGATGTCGTGCCGTGGTGGCACCGGGCTCGGCGTGGCCGGTTCCGGGAGTCCGTCGAGCTCGACGAGATCGCGGACGGCACCGACTTCCACAGCCGAACGGCGCAGCGCCGTACCGAGTTCGGCCAGGATCTTCAGCGGGCCGGTGAACTGTGCGCACAGCCCGATCAGCGCGACCACGTGGACCGGGTCGGCGGTGCCGTGCACCGTCAGGTAGACGCCCAGTGTCACGGCGGCGCCGAACGCGGTCTGGACGACGAGGCCCTGCAGGGCCAGGCCGAGCACCGAGGACCAAAGGGCCCGCCGTCCGGCCCTGCGCTGTGCGTCGATCGCGTCGTCGAGCGGTGTGTACGCGGTTCCTTCGATGCCCGCGGCGCGCAGCGTCAGCTGTTTCTCCGCGAATTCGAGGAGCCGGGTGTTGGTGGCCGCCGCGGCGTCGTGGATCCGCCGTTCGGCCGCGCCGTTGCGGCGGCCGGCGACGGTTGCCGACAGCCAGATGACGGGTGCGGCAGCCAGTAGGGCCAGCCCCATGCGCCAGTCGTAGAAGCAGGTCGCGACCGCGACCGTGAGCGGCGTGACGACATGCAGTGTCAGCGGTACCAGGATGTCCATCGCCGTCTGTGCGACGAACATCGTGCCCCGCACCGCGACGTGCGAGGTGCGCCCCGTGGTCGCGGGAGTGAACCAGCCGATCGGCAACTCGACGAGCCGCTGGCCGATGCGGCGGTGCATGGCGACGATGACGTCCATCGCGAGGTGGAATCCCCACATCGTCACCCGCGCCAGCAGCGTGCCGCCGGCCGCCGCGACCAGGCCGAGCACGGCCAGCCAGTACCAGGCCGCCCCGGCATCGTTCCGATAGAGCGACAGCAGCACCGGCACCAGCGTCGCCAGCGCGATTCCCTGGAGCACTCCGACCAGCGTGGCGAGGGCCAGGAAGCCGCGGAACGCACGGCGGGTAGCGGTGCCGCCGATGGATATGAGCGCGGATATCACCGGGTCACCTCACAGAAGTCGTCGTTCCACATGCGGGCGTAGACGCCCCCGTGCTCCAGCAGTTGGGCGTGGGTGCCCTGCTCCACGACGCGTCCATGCTCCAGCACCACGGTGTTGTCCGCCTCCTTCGTGCTGTCGAGCCGGTGCGTGATCACGATGACGGTGCGGTCCGCGGTCAGGCGCCGGAGGGCGGCGTTCAGCAGCGCCGCCGCGTCCGGGTCGATCGCGGATGTCGCCTCGTCGAGCACCAGCACCGGGGTGTCCGCCAGCAGCAGGCGGGCGATGGCGATGCGCTGGGCTTCCCCGCCGGACAGGCGGGCGTCCGTGCCGACCACCGAGTCGTATCCGTTCGGCAGCGCGAGGATCCGGTCGTGGATCAGCGCCTCGCGGGCCGCGCGTTCGACCTCCGCGCGGGTGGCGGCCGGGCGGCCGAGGGCGATGTTGTCGGCCACCGAGACGGCGGGCAGCTGCGGTTGCTGGAGCAGCACCCCGACGGTGCGGTACAGCTGCCGGGTCGGGATGTCGCGGACGTCCACTCCCCCGATGCGGATCTGCCCCCGGTCGACGTCGTGGAACCGCACCAGCAGCGCCGTCAGCGTCGACTTTCCCGCGCCGGACGGCCCGACGAGGGCGGTCGTGGTGCGGGCGGGGAAGGTGAGCGTGATGTCGTGCAGTACGGGCTCCTCCGCGCGGTATCCGAAGCCGACGTCACGCACTTCGACCGTCGCGTCGCGCAGCTCCGCCTCCCGGTCCGTGGCCGGGAGCTCCGGCTCGTCGAGCAGGCGGACGATACGTCCCGCGGCCTCGGCCGCGTCGGCCCGGGCCTGGGCACTGGTCGCGACCGTGAGGATGGCCGCTGGCAGCATCATGGCCACGGCCGACACCACCAGCAGCGAGGCGGCTCGCGTCCAGCCCTGCTGCACGCTCCAGACGCCCACCGCGAACACCGAGCAGGCCATCACCGACGCCGTGAGGAACACGCTCGCGACGGCCTGGGCGCGCATCGCGGGCCGGACGAGGCCGGTGAACTCCTCACGGAACCGCTCGGAGACCGCGGTGAAGCGCCCGTATTTCTCGCCCGCCTTGCCGAACACCTTCAGCACCACGACCCCGCGGAAGTAGTCCGTGACCGCCGCGCTGACGACCGCGAGTTCGGCGGAGACACGCGCCATGATCTCCCGGCTTCCGGTCTGGGACAGCGCCGAGAACACGGTGAAGTACAGGACCATCGGAGCGATCACCGCCAGCCCGAGCCGCCAGTCGACGGCGAAGCAGAAGAGCAGTCCGGCGGCCGGGGTGAGCACGCAGGCGACGGACTCGACGAGGGTGTGCGCGACGAGCTGGTGGAGCGAGTCGACGTCGTTCTGCACGATCTGCCGCACCCGCCCCGAGGAGTGGGCTCCGAACCACCCCAGCGGCAGCCGTCCCAGCTTGGCGCTCAGCGTACGGCGGAGCGTCGCCTGGAGTTCGACGTCGGCGAAGTGCGTGATCAGCAGGGCGACAAAGCTGCACGTTGACTGGATGCCGAGCCCGGCGATGAACCAGAGCAGCGGCCTGCTCACGTCCTGATGGTGGGTCAGTCCCTCGGCGAGATCCAGCAGGGCGAAGAACGGGATCACTGAGCACAGCGACCCGGCGGCCTGTATCGCGACCGCGACCGCGGTGGGGGCGACCACCGGCCGCAGGATCCGGAACAGCGGGCCGCCCGTGATCTTCCCTGACAGCCCCGGCTGCTGCCTGGTGTGCTGGTCAGACATCGGCGCACACCCCGCGGGCAGCACGGACATCTGTGCCGGTGCCGGCACCGGCACAGATGGTGCTGATCAGCTCCGGGAGCTGGGTGTCGGGTGCCTGTAGGTAGAAGTGCCCGCCCGCGCACCGGACAGGGGCACGCCGCTGGGTGGAGAAGCCGTTCCACTCGCCGATGCGTACCGGGTCGACCTCGTCGTCGCGGTCGCCGAAGACCACGTGGATGTCCGGGATCACGGCGCCGGTGCAGGCGTATGTCTCCAGCAGCCGGTAGTCCTCCCGCACCGCCGGGAGGAACATGTCGCGGAGTTCGGGCACCTGCCACAGTTCCGCGCTCGCCGGATTCTGCCGGACGATGTCGGCGATCAGCTTCGCGTCGGTGTCACGGTGCAGTGCGGTGCCCACACCGCGGGATGGCGGGTTCTGTCCCGACACCACCACCTGAATGCCT
Organism: Streptomyces yunnanensis; assembly: GCF_029011865.1. Classification (NCBI taxonomy): domain Bacteria; kingdom Bacillati; phylum Actinomycetota; class Actinomycetes; order Kitasatosporales; family Streptomycetaceae; genus Streptomyces; species Streptomyces yunnanensis. Next base: position 8,103,315 of record NZ_CP095749.1, on the reverse strand, counting down.
CGGGCACCGCGCGCCGCCAGCGCCGCCGCGGTCTCGTACGCCACCAGCGCGCCCATCGAATGCCCGACGAGCACGGGCGCCGCCTCGGCGAGGCCGGCCGCCGCGAGGTCGTCCGCGATCGAGCGGGCGAGGCCGACGAGGCTGTCGCCATGCGGGTTGTCCCGGTGCCGCTCGTGCAGGCGGGCGTCCCGTCCGGGATAGGTGACGCCGAACAGCTGGGCCTTGGGTATCGCGCCGGTCCAGTGCAGAAAGAACCGTGGACTCCCCCCGGCGTGCGGGAAGATGACGACGGGTACGTCGCCTCCACTGCTCGTCTCGGCATCGCTCAGCGGTGCCACTGCGTTCACGAACACACCTCCAGGTCATGGACGTTGATGAATTTCGGTGGTGAGGAGGGCAGGTCGGCGGGTCTGCCTAGACGTGCCGATACCGCCTCCCAGTGGCGGAGCACGGCGAGGTCCCGCTGCCCGACCGGCTGCCGCCCGGTTGTCAGCGCCTCGGCGAAGCCGCGGAGTGCCCGGGTGATTCCCTCCGCCCACAGGCCGGTGAACACGGTGTCTCCGGTCCAGTCGTCCGGTCCGAGGACGTGTGACAGGCGCTGTTGCGGGTGGCGCAGCCGTCCCGGGGTGTCCTCGTGCAACCGGGGCTCCCACCGGGTCGAGCCGTGGACGTGCGGCAGCGACAGCTCGCCGTCCGGTGTGCCGAGGACGAAGCCCATGAGGGGCTGGCAGTTGTCGTCGGGCGTGCGTGCGTCGTAGCCGTTGCGTACCAGCACATCCACCGCGACACCTCCCCAGTCCGTGCTGACCAGGGACTTGGCCGTCGCCGCTGCCGGGTGCACCGCGAGGTCACCGCCCGGCGGGGAGGTGAGGATCCGGGACAGCACGCGCAGGCTGGAGTGCAGCACCTGGACGGTGGTGCGGAGTTCGACGCTGGTGACCGGGGAGACGGCGTCCAGCGCGCGTGCCGCGGCGATGAACCGGCGGACCGGTTCCAGATGCTCGTAGAAACCGGTCACCGCGAATGCCGCTCCAGACCGTTTCGCGGTACGGACCGAGCGCACGACGTCCGAGGAGTGCACCGGGAGCTCCTGGAGCACGGAGATGCCACGTCGCAGCAGGTCACGGCAGATCTCGTCGCCCTGGCCGCCGACCATCGCGGAGCGGACCGCGACGACAGCCAGCTCGGCACCGTCGATCTCGTCCGTCCCGGCCAGGTAGCGCACCCCGAGGTCCGCCGCGAGATCGCGTCCGGCCTGCCCGCCGGTGCCGGCCACGCCGACGAGTTCCACGGGTGAGCACGGATCGGCCAGCGCCCGCGCATAGTGCGCGCCGAAGGTGGCGCCGACCACCACCGCCCGTGGCCTGACCCTGCTCACAGCTCACCCTCCTCGAACTGTCCTGACTTCTCGGCCGGTTCGGAGGGCTCGGGCAGGCTGGCGGCCGGGGCGGTGTCCAGAACGAGCGACACCCCGGGTACGTCCGTGGCCATGCGGTCCCAGAAGCGCCGGGCATCGACGTACTCCGACATCCAGACCGCACCGGTCCTGCCGCGCGGGTCTTCGAGAGCGGCCAGCGCGGCCACGGCCCCGGTGAGGGCGTAGCTGTCGGCGCAGTGCAGGACGGTGCGCACACGCACGGTGGCCTGTCGCGAGGTGCCGTGTCCCGCGGTGCCCTGCAGGCTGATCCGGAAGTACGGCCGGGCCCCGGAGACCGCGGCGTCGATCGCCCGGAGCGTCTCGGTGTGGGTGCGTTCCTGGCCGAGCGCCCTGGACAGGGCCTGTTCGATCGGCACCGAGCCGGTGATGTTGCCCCACCACAGGGCAGCAAGTCCCAACTCCTCGGCCGCGGCCCGGCATTCCTCGTCCAGGCTCACATGGGCGCGCGCGGTGCCGGGGAATGCCGCGGGGACGGCCATGCCGCTGTCCGGTGGCAGCGTGTGCAGGGCACCCCGCTGGTAGATCTTTCCGGGATGACCGGTCCGGGCGCGCACCGCGTGCAGGTACTCGTCGAGTCCCGCGCGGCTGAGCGGCTGCACCCCGCCGCAGTGGGCGTGGATCTCCGTCGTCGCGGGGTCCGCCAGCCGGGCGGCCACCGCGCGCACGGCCACACCGGCCAGCCCGGGCTGCACGCCCGCACCGAACACGGCGAGAGCGCCGTGCTTCTCGGCTGCTGCCGCCGTCGCGTCGATGAGGGCCTGGTCTCCGCCGGCGTCGACGTAGCGGGCTCCGTGCCGCAGCGCTGTCTCCGCGGTCGGCGCGGAGTAGCGGTAGGACGGCCCGGCGCAGTTGACGACGACATCCACCGGACCGGCCGGCCCTGCCAGCGCCGCATCCACAGAGCCCGGCTCGTCGAGGTCCACCCGAACGGTGTCCGGGCTTCCCGCCCCGTACGCCCGCCACTCCCTTTCCAGCCGCGGCAGATTGCGCCCCGCGGCAACGACATGGGCGTCCTCCCGGCCGAGCAGGGTCCGCACACAGGCCCGCCCCACCGCGCCGGAGGCGCCCAGTACTAGGTACTTCATGCGTCCCTTCCCCATATCTGCTGGAGGATGTCCGTCACCGCGGCCGCCGCATCACCGGTGAGACAGTCGAAATGGGTTCCGTCCACGTCGGTCACGGTGAGCTCACCGAGGCAGTACTCCTCCCAGAAGGCCGTCATGTCCTCCTTCAAGGTGGGCAGGAAGTGCAGGTCACCGCGCTGCCGCAGGAAAGTGATGTCGCCGAGGTAGCCGAGGCTCCGGAAGGAGGCGACCGCCTTCAGGCTCGCCGCGTACGACTCGCGGAGCTCCAGCAGCGTCTCCGGCGTCCAGGCGCCGGCCGGGTCGGAGGCGGCGAGCCGGTCCAGCCGAGCCCGCACGCTGTCGGGTGCCGTCGCAACGGCCGGGCCCAACCTCGGGTATCCGACAGCGAGTTGCGCCAACGCGCCCTGGGGCACGCGGTCGCCGTAGTGGGCGCGTGCCTCGTTCAGCAGGTCGCCGAGTTCGTGCTCATCGAAGTCGAGACCGGCGTCGGCGGGGGCGCGGTACATCAGCCTCGCGAAGGAGTAGTCGAGCAGCAGCCCGTCCTCGATGACGAACGGGATGCGGTACGAGCTGACCACCGTCAGCGATCCGGGCGGGGTCCCGCGTTCGGCGAGCCGTTCGGCCATGCTCGCGGCGATCAGGCCGCCCATGCAGTAGCCGATCAGATGGATCCGGCCGTGGGTGCGGTCGAGTCCGCTGTCGTCGAGCGCGCGGACGTAGCGTTCGGCGAGGGTGCCGAACAACTCCTCGGGCGCGACGTCGATACCGCCGTCGCCGGGGGTGCGCCGCGCCCCGAACACTGCTGGCCGCTCGGTCTGCGTCTCCAGCCGGGCCAGGAGATCGCGGTACGGGCCGAGCCCGCCGGAGCCGTCGTGGACGAAGACCACAGCATCGTCCTGCCAACGGCTGCCGCGGCCGTCGAGCACCTGGACCAGGGGCCGTTGCGCCTCCGCGGGCCCCTTCCCGTCGACGGTTCCCTTCCCGGTCTCCGTTCCGGTCTCCGTCGCGCTGGGGTCCGCCGTGTCGCCGTCGGAGAGTGCCTGTACGCACCCGGCCACCGTGGGGTCGGCGACGATCTCCCGCAGCAGCCGGTCCCACGGAATCGCCCCGGCCCCGGGGATCTCCCGCCGCAGCGTGCCCACGCAACGGGCGATCAACAGGGAATCGCCGCCGAGCTCAAAGAAGTTGTCGCCGGCCGCGATCGGATGGTCCGGGCCAAGGCCCAGCACCTCGCGCCAGATCCGGGCCACCGGCCGGTGCTCGACGCCCAGCCGTGCCGGTCCGCCTGCGCCGGCTGGGCGCTGCGCACCGGTGCCCGTGCGCCCTGCCAGCTGTGCGACGGCCGCCCGGTCGACCTTGCCGTTCGCCGTCAACGGGAGGGAAGGCAGCACGACCACCCGCGACGGAAGCATGTAGCGGGGCAGGTGCTGCGCGCCGGCTTCCAGGACCTGCGCGGGGGTGAGGGGCTCCTCGTCGAGCCGCGCGCTGGCGAAGAACACCGACTGCGCTGCCGGGCGCAGCACGCTGTCCTCGGCGGGGAAGTGCACACACCGCTCGAACCGCGACGCCTCCAGTGCGGCGTTCCACTGCTCCAGGGAGAAGAACGCATCACCGCTCGCCGCCCGTTCATCCGTGAATCCGGTCAGCCCCTCCTTGAACTCCATCGACACCAGCAGCGGCGCGTTGACCTTCGTGGAGTCGATGACGGCCAGGGTGCCGCCGGGGGCGAGCAGCCCGTGCAGGCGGTCGAGGGCCGCGGGAATATCCCGGGCGTTGTGGAGCACGTTGGCGCACAGGACGACGTCGAAGGAGCCCGGCGCCATGCCCTGCTCCTGCGGGTCCTCGTTGAGGTCGAAGAGCGTGACGTTCACCTCGGGCCACCGCTGAGCCGCTTCGTCGAGAAAGAACCGCGAGACGTCCGTGAACGTGTACTCGGCACGGCACCCTTCGAGGACGGCGAGCACCGGGGCGGTGGTGCCGCCGACACCGGCGCCGATCTCCAGGATCCTGAGCGACTGTCCTGCGGCATTGCGCTGCCCGGCCCGCTCCCTGATGCCAGCGCAGATCAGGCCGTTGAGGTACCGGCTGGTGAGGTTCTCGGCATAGGCGGCCCGGGCGACATGCGTGCTGCCCTCGGGGAACAGCAACGCCAGGGGGTCGGCTTCGCCGGACAGCAGGGCGGACAGTTCGGCGAGACAGCGCTCGACGTAGGCGAGCTGCTCGTCGCCGTAGTCGAGCGCGCGGCCGAGCTCGCGCACCTCGGACCACCGCCGCAGCAGTGCCGTCTCCTCATGCAGCTCCGGGGCGACCGTGACGTTTCCGTCCGACACGGTGAGCCTGCCCTCGTCCTGAAGCGTACGGATCCAGCGCCGCACCAGTGGCCGATGGGCGCTGCCGCCGAGCGCGGCGACGAGGTCCTCGACGCCGGTGGTTCCCCGCGCGCACTCCTCGGCGACCTTGCTGCCCATCGCGTCGAGGGCCACCGCGTTCATGCGGGCGAGGAACTCGGTGAAGGCGTCGGCGTCCAACTTGGCGATGAACGCCGCGTGTTCGGCCGCGACGGCCTGCTCGACCCGTTCTGCATCCCGCACTCCTTCGGCGCGCCGGACCGGCCCGCGTCGGGGAACCACGCCCGCGACGAGTGACTTGCCGCGCCCGGTGTCGGCGGCCGCCGCGACGGCGGCCACTATCCCCTCCGCGGAGCACAGTGCGGATTCGACCTCGGCGAGCTCGATGCGGTGCCCGCGGATCTTCACCTGGCCGTCGAGGCGTCCGAGGAACTCGATCTCCCCGTTCGGCAGCAACCTGCCGCGGTCGCCGGTGCGGTAGCAGCGTTCACCATTGTCCGGGTGGCGGTAGAAGGCGGTCGAGGCGGCGGAACCGGTACGGGTGCCGGTGCCGATGCCGGTGCCGAGGTATCCGGCGCCGACGCCATCGCCGCCGATGTGGATCTCGCCCGGCTGTCCGGTGACGGCGGGCTCTCCGTCGGCGTTGAGGACCCAGATGCCCTGGTTGGGCAGTGCCCTTCCGTACGGGACGGACCGCGTGTCCGGCGGCAGCGGCTCGGTCACCTCGTGCAGGTTCGACCAGATCGCGGCCTCTGTCGCGCCGCCGAGTGCGAGGAAGCGGGCGTCGGGCGCGTGGCGCCACAGGTGCCCGGGCTGCCGTACCGGGACCCAGTCCCCGGAGACGAGCACCACGCGCATGCCGGACAGCCGCCCCGCCGGAGCGCCCTCGTCGTCCAAGTGGTCCAGCAGCAGCTGGAGTTGTTCGGGCACCGAGTTCCAGACCGTGACGCCGTGCTCCGCCACCGCGTGGGCCCAGGTCTGCGGGTCGGCGGTGACGCCCGAGGACGGCAGCACCACGCGCCCGCCCGCGGCGAGCACGCCGAAGACGTTGAACACCGACAGGTCGAAGGAGGGCCGCGAGACCGCCAGCACCGCGTCGTCCGCGGTCAGTTGGAGGAGCTCCTCCATCGCGTCGAGGGTGGTCGCGACCTGGTCGTGGGTGAGCGCGACTCCCTTCGGTGCCCCGGTGGAGCCGGACGTGAAGATGGCGTACGCGAGCTGTCCGGGGTCCACTGCCGGGATGTCCGTGTCCCCGGCGGGCAGGAGGACGGTGTCCGGGTCGATCACGAACACGCCGGCGTCGGCGCCGTTTGCGGTGCTGGTAGCGGCGCGGGCTTCGGTGCCGGTTGCGGCGCCTGCTTTGGTTCCGGCGCCGCTGTCGCTGAGCGTGGCGATGATGTGCTCCCGGCGGGCGGCGGGCCACTCCGGGTCGACGGGCACGAAGTAGCAGCCCGCGGCGAGCACGCCGATCTCCGCCGCGATCTGGTCCGGGCCCGGCGGCAGCGCCACCACCACCGGACTGCCCGGCCGTACCCCGGCACCGACGAGCGTCCGGGTGACCGCGGATGCCCGCTCGGCGAGCTCTCCCCTGCTCACGGTGGTGCCGGTGCCGGAGTGCACGACCGCGACGGCGTCGGGGTCGGCCTGGGTGTGCTCCCGTATTCGGGTGTGCAGCGCGCCCCGAGGACGCCGCGGCACGCGTGTCACCGCCGGCAGCGCGCGGCGGTCGAGGAGGTCGCGGTCCCAGGCCGACTCGTCCGCCGCCAGCAGTTCCACGGCGTCCACGAAGTCCCCGAACGCAGCGTCCAGCACGCTCTCCTCGATCCCGCCGTTCCTGCTGTCCCAGACCAGCGAGGCCCCGCCGCCGTGCGGGGCGGCCTGTACGTCGAGCAGGACCTGCGGGGTCTGGCTGAGCCCGGCCTCCACGACGGGCCGGAGCCGGCGCCCGATGCCCGTTCCCGACCCCGTGCCGGCGCCCACGGTCGAGGTGAGCACCACCTGCGGGGTGCTGTTCTGCCCCTCCTGTCGGCGCGCCAGCATCCGGCCCACTTCGACGCCGCTGACCGCGCCGTGGTCCATCGCCTCGAACAGGGAGTCCTGCGCCCGGCGCGCCAGGTCGGCGAAGGGCACATCGGGCTGTCCGGGGGCCTCGGCCAGAGCGGTCGAGGTGAAGTCCCCGACGATCCGGTCCACGTCCTCCGTGACCGGGCTGCGGTCCAGGACCGTCGCGGTCACCAGGGAGCGGTCGGCGTCGGTGTAACGCCGGGCCACCCGCCCGAGCACCGCGAGCAGCAGCGCGGACGGCGTCACCCCGCGCGACCGTGCCGCGGCGGTCAGGGCCGCCCAGCGCTCCGGCTCGACGAGGTGGCTGCGCCGCGTGTAGCGGACCGGCCCGCGTTCCCGGTCCTGGTTCCGGCCCGGGCCCCGGAGGGAGGGCGGGAACTGCATGGCCGGCGGGAGCTGTTCGCTGCGCTCCTGCCAGTACTCCTCGTCCCGGGCCCGGGCTGCGCGCGCCCGCGCCGTATCTGCCCTCCTGCCCATCGTCAGGATGTAGTCGCGGAAGGTGAGGGACGGTTTCGCCAGGGGCGTCGCCGGGTCGTCGAGGGCCGTTTCGAAGTCCTGCAGGATCACTTCGAGGCCGCGGAAGTCGGTGAGGAGCAGATCCACCGACAGGTGCAGCACCGACTCGCCCGGGCCGCGCGTCACCACTGCGTCGATCATGGGACCGCCGCCGAGCTCGTAACTGCGGTGCTGGAGCTGCGACCGCACGACACGCCGGGTCTCGTCGAACGCCTCGGGAGTCGGGCAGTCGTGGACGAGGAGCGGTACGTCCATGCCGGACTCGATCTGCTGCCATCCGTCCGGGGAAACTGTCACGCGCAGCATCTCGTGGCAGTCGACGACCCGCTGCCATGCCTGCCGCAGCCGCCCGGCCGGTCCCGCCAGGTCGTCGGGGAGGATGAACTCGGCGTAGCCGTGGCAGCCGACGCCGCCGTCCTCGTAGGCGTCTGTCCGGCCGACGAGGTAGGCGGCCTGAACATCGGTGAGGGGGAAGGGCCGGTCGGCGTTGTCCGGGTCCCGCACCGCGGCCTCGCGAGCCGCGAGTACCGCGATGACCTCGTCGCGCCGTGCCGCGACCTGCTCGCGCAGCTCGGGCTCGAAGGCACCGGTCGGGGCCTTGAAGCGGAGCTTCCCGTCTTCCAGCCACAGATCGACGCCCCTCATCTCGATCCTGTCGATCAGCTGCTGGACGGAGGTCATAGCTCACCTGCTTCGTAGTCGTCGTCTGCCGTGTCGGTCGCGAGGTTCGCCACCGCAGCGGTGAATGTCCCAAGGTCCGGATGGGACAGGAGAGTTCGCAGTGTGATCCGCGGGTGGACCTGCTCCTGGAGGGCGCGGACGCAGCGCGTCGCCCGCAGTGAATCGCCCCCGGCGCGGAAGAAGTTCGCCCCGTCCCGGGGCAGTTCCGTGCCGAGCGCGCGCTCCCATGCCTGCCGGATGAGCGCGTCGAGCCGCCCGGCGCCGGACTGCCCGGGATCTGGCTCCTCGGCGTCCGGCCGTGCGCACGCGGACCCGGCGAAGTCGCGCAGCCGGCGTGCGACCCCGTCCACCACGGCCTGGGCCCGCCGGGAGCCGATGAGCTGGGTGACGTGGTCGGCCGTGATGTGCAGCCCCCGGCAGTCGTCGTGGACCTGGAGGTCCAGCACCGTCTGCGGGGTCTGCGAGCAGCTGAACACCAGCCGCCCGAACCCGAAGTCGTCGGAGCGCAGCGCGGGATCCTGCATCCCCAGCCCACAGGTGAACACCACGGGATACATGCCGCGCACCGGATCCCCCGTCTCCTGCACTGCGTTGCGCTGCTGATCGATGGCGGTGACGGTGCGGTGGTCCCGCGCCGCGGCCAGTTGCAGCTGGGCGCTCCGCCCGACGGGGACGAGGTCGCCGCCGTCGGCCACGCGCGCACCGACCAGCGTCAGCGAGGTGAAGTCGCCCACCACCGTGTCGATGCCCGGCACGGTCAGGTCGCGGTCGAAGGTGGTGACGTTGACCGCCAATCGTTCCTGGCCACTGCACTCCGCGAGTTCGGCGGCGTACGCGGCGAAGATCAGCGCGGCGGGCGTGAGGCCGGCATCCGCCGCCGCGGCGCGGACCGCGTCCCACTCCCTGCGGTGCAGGCCGGTGCCCACCCGATCGAAGACGGGCCGTTCGGTCAGAGCGACGATCTGCGCCGCGCTGACGAGCGCGGGCGCTTCGGGCACAGGGTTGGCGGCCCAGTACGTGGAGTCCCGCTCCGTCGGTGCCACGGTGCTGCACAGCCACGGGCGCTGGGAGACGTAGTCGGCGAAAGAGGCGCGCAGCGGGTCGAGTTCCGCCGCCGTGGCCCCGGCGTAGAGTGCGCCGATCTCCCGCAGCACCCGCCACATCGAGGCACCGTCGAGCATCAGGTTGTCCATCCCGATCCCGATCCGGGTCCTGGTCCTGGTCCCGGGCGAACCCGGGCTGCCCGACCGACCGATGCGCACCGTGAGCGGGCCACGCCGGACGGGGTCGGGGACCTCCGCGGCGGTGCTCTCCCGCGGATCGTCGGCGAATTCGACGGGCGGGTGCACCGGCCGGTCCCCGACACGGCCGGTCATGACCCCGTCCTCATCAACGACCGTGGTGCGCAGGGCCGGATGGCGGAGCACCACGGCCTCGACGGCGGCGGTGAAGCGTTCGGTGTCGAGCTCCGGCGCGTCGAACTCGAAGTAGCAGTGCGAGGCGACACCCCCGAGCAGCTGCTGCTCGCTGCGGCCGGTCAGGTATGCCTGCTGCACCTTGGTCAAGGGGAAGGCAGAAGTGTCCGCGGCGGTTCGGGGGTCCGCGTCCGCGTCCGGGGAAGCCGCCGCGGGCCCCGGAGCCGATGGCTCGTCTTCGCGCGCCGACCGGGCGATGTGCCGCGCCAGTTCGCCGAGCACCGGGATGTTGAACAGGTCGGCAAGCCGAACGCCGGTGAAGCCACGGGTGTGCAGCTCGGCGAGAACCCGCGTGGCCGCGAGCGAGTCGCCGCCCAGCGCGAAGAAGTCGTCGTCCGGCCCAGCCGTGCGTGCGGCCTCCGGCAGACACCGCCGCCAGAGGACGGCAAGGAGCTCCTCGACGCCGGTGCGGGATGTTTCTTCCCGCTCCTTCCGTTGCTTCTGTTGCTTCCGGCGTGCCGGGATGTCCGACGGAGGCCGCAGTTGGAGCACAGGCACCGGCGCGGCCGTGCGCGCGGGAGCGGCAGCGGCAGCGGCCGCCTCATCCCCATCGCCGCCCTCGTACCGCTCGTACCGGGCATGTACGAGAGCGAGTTGCGGGGTAGGCGCGCTGACCGAGACGGGACGCCAGCCCCGTTCCGTCAGCCAGTTCCACCAGGTGGGCACCGGCCACAGCGGCGTGGTCGCCGGGTCGGCGATGCGGGAGTCGAGCAGCGCGGTCACCAGGGAGGCCGGGTCGGGCCCGGTCACCTCGGCCAGCAGGAGCGCGGCCTCGGGCGCGACGGGCATGTCGGTGAGCATGGCGGCCAATCCGGTGTCCCGGTGCAGCGCGCCCAACGCAAGGACGACGTCCACCGGCATCTCCGGCGGCGCGGCGAGGGACTTCAGGCCCCGCTCCTCGCCGAGATCGCGCAGCAGCGGAGAGCACTCGACCGGGACCCACTCGATGTCCGTCCCCGCCAAGTGCCCGGCGAGAACGCTGTGCAGCAGCCCGGTCCCGGCGCCGAGGTGGGCCACCCGCACGCTGCGGCCCGCGGCCTCCGCCGCGCGACGCAGCTCGCCGCACACCTGCGTCAGCAGTCCGCCGGCCTCAAGGGAACGGGTCAACAGCGCCTCCGGCGCGAGTCGTTCGTGCTCCAACAGCCGCGTGACTCGCACCTCGCCGGTGAGGCAGTGCGCGAGGAACTCGGCGTCCGCGGCGTGCGGTTCGCCCGCCGCCTCCAGGTCGGCGAGTGCGGTGCGCCACCGGTCGAACACCGACGCCAGCGCGGGCCTGACCTGCTGCGGGTCCACGCGCTGCGCACAGCGGCGCAGTGTGGCCACCAGCTCGTCGCGGTCCGGCGCACACACCGCAGCGGACGGTGCCGCAGGGGCGGCAGCCGGTGCTCTCCCGCTGCTCCCCGTGAGGCGCCGGATCCGACCCACGAACCGAGAGAACGCCCGCTCCAGGAAGCCCGGTTCCAAGACGTCGTCCGGACAGTCCCAGCGCAGTTCGATCCCCTCGTCGCGCGGCACCACCTGGCAGTCGATCAGTACGCCGGGAGTCCTGGTGTGCGACCAGACCGCCTTGACCTCGCCACGGAAAAGGCGCTGCGCCGACGACAGGCCGAGGGTGCTGGTGAAGACGACGGGGAAGGCCGCACGGCCTGCCCGGGCGACATCCCGCTCGCCGGGCGCGTACCCGGCAACGGCCCGACCCAGCGCACGGTGCACCTCCCGGGCGCCGAATTCCGGACCGCAGCGGCACAGCGCGAGTTCGGTGAAATTGCCCAGCACCTCCGAGGAGACGTCCGTGGGCCGGCGGGACATCGGCACACTGATGTCCACGGCATCCACGCCGAGGGTCTCCGCGAGGGACTGCCCGAACTCGGCCAGCAGCAGCGATGACGTGGTGACCTGCTGGTCCCTGGCGACGCGGGTCAGTGCGCTGGTCTCATCGGAGTCGAGATGCACCCCGCGCGAGCGGATGACGACCCGCTCACCAGGAATCCGCTGTACCGGCAGCGCCGGTGGCCGCAGTCCACCCGCTGCGTCATCGGGGGCATCGGCCCGGAAGCCTGCTTCCTCGGCCTCCTCGGCCTCCTCGGTCTCCTCTGCCTCCTCGGCTTCTTTGGCGGCGGTCCGTGCCGCGTACCGGCCGAACTCCGCCAGGGAAGGATCGATCGGTTCCACCGACTCGGTCCCGCACGCCTCGGATATCAGCGTGTTGAGTACGCCCATGAGGCTCCGCGCATCGAGCCCGAGGTAATTGAGGCTGAGCCCGATCTCCCGTTCGTGGCCCCGTACCGCCACAGCGGTCAGCACGCCGGCAGACGGTTCGGTCTCGTCGTCCAGGCCGGCCAGGTAGGCGCGCAAGCGGTCCGCAGCCCGGGCGGGGCCGCCCGCGTCGAGCCAGGTGAGCGGAGGGAGTTCGGGGAGTTCGTGGGGCGGCAGTACGCGCTGTGCCGCGTCCCCGTGGCGTATGCACCGCAGTCCGTCGAGGCGGGCGCACACGACGTCGATCGCCTTCGACCACGCGCCGAAGTCGACCGGCCCGGCGGAGCTGATCACGACCGAGTACCGCGGTGCCGTACGGACGACCCCGCGGATCCCGTCCGCGCCGAGCGCGTACGCACGCTGCAACGGGGTCAGCGGGAATGTCCGCGCGACCTCCTCGGAGGCCGTATCCCGGAGGGCCGGCGCGTCCTGCGGGTCCTGCGCGTCCGACGCACCCTGCACCGACGGCGTCCGCACCGCGGTGCAGACCGCTGTGAACGCCCGCAGCGTCGGGGCGGCGAACAGCTGGTCCACTCCGGCTTCGATGCCCCGCTCCCGCAGCCCCGCACAGACCCGGGTCGCGGCGAGGCTGTCCCCGCCGAGAACGAAGAAGTTGTCGTCGGGGGCGAGCTGCTCCACGCCGAGCACACGACGCCACCCCGCGGCGACCTCGCTGTCACGGTCCACGCCGCCGGGACTCGGGGACGCCTCAGACCCGTCCGACTCCAGCCGCGCGGCAGCCCACCTCCGGTCCACCTTGCCGTTCGCGGTGAACCGCAGCTCCGCGGCCTCGGCGATCACCGTTGGCACCATGTAGTGCGGCAGGTCGCAAGCGAGCCGTTCACGGAGCACCCCGGCATCAAAGGGCACCGGCGCGGATACGTCCGATGCAGCGGGCGTACCCAATGCATCCGGGACGACCAACGCGCCCAGCGCCGTCCGGTTCCGGATCGGTGTCACCACGGCCGCCGAAACGCCCCCGGCTCGCCGGATCGCGTGCTCGATCTCGCCGCATTCGACGCGATGGCCCCGGACCTTCACCTGCGTGTCCAGCCTGCCGAGGATGAACAGCAACGGCCCTTCCCGCCAGACCCCGAGGTCGCCCGTGCGGTACCACCGCTCCCCCCGCCCGTCGGTGACGAACCGCTGGGCGGTGAGCTCCGGCGCGCGGTGGTACCCGGTGGCCACCCCCGCGCCGCCGATCCACAGTTCACCGGCGACCCCGTTGGGACGGTCCCGTCCCTCGTCATCGACGACGCGGTACTTCTGTCCCGACAGCGGCACGCCATACGGAATCGACCGCCACTCCGGGTCGATGTCGTCCTGCGAACGGATCACGTACGCGTTGGACCAGATGGACGCCTCGGTGGCGCCACCCATCGCCACCAGCGCCGCCTTCGGCGCGGCCTCCCGCAGCCTGCGGAACAGCACCGGGTCGATCCAGTCTCCGGAGCACATCACCGTGCGCAGCGAGTCCAGTTCGTCGTTGGCGGCGAGCAGCATCTCGACCAGGCCGGGAACGGTGTTCCACACCGTCACCCCGAAGCGGCGGACCAGCTCGCCCCATACGAAGGCGTCCCGCCGGGCGTCCTCGGGGATGGTGACGACCGCCCCACCGCAGGACAGCGGACCGAAGATGTCGTACACGCTCAGATCGAAGTCCAGCGCGGACACCGCGAGCACCCGGTCGTGGCGGCCGACTGCGTTCCGGACGTTGACGTCGGCCACTGTGTTCAGCGCCGCGCTGTGGGCGATCGCCACCCCCTTGGGGGCCCCGGTCGAGCCGGACGTGTAGATGATGTACGCAAGCCCGTCGCCCGCTGCCGCCACCGGCTCGGGCAGCGGATCGTGACCGGCGGCACCGGCGGCGAGGTCGTCCGCGGTGAGCACCAGCCCGGCCCCGGCCGCCTCGGCGATGGCTTGCGCACGCGCGTCCGGCACATCGACGCCGATCGGCAGATAGATACATCCCGCGTACAGCACCCCGAGCACCGCCACGACCTGTGACGGTCCCTTCGGCAGCCGGATCGCGACGACCGCGCCGGGGGCGACCCGCGCATGGACTGCGGCGGCCAGTCGCAGTGCCCTGTCGTCCAGTTCGGCATAGGTCAGCCGCCCAGACTCCCCGATGCCGACGGGGTCACCGCTCTCGCGGTACTGCCGCGGATCCCAGAGCACCGCCTCGGCGTGCGGATGCTCGCCGACCCGCCGACGGAAGTCCTCGTAGAGCAGACCGGTTGTGCGGGCGGGCGCGGTCGAGTTGACCGCGAGCCGCTCATCGGCCGTGCTACGGCACAACTCCAGTTGCGGAGCGCCGTGTTCGATGACCTCGCGGAGCGATTGCACGAACAGCTCGTAGATCTCGCGCGCCATTCCGTCGGGAAGCACATCGCGGCGCACATCGAACGCGACCTCCACACCCGCGCTCGTCAGCCGGAAGACCCGGCAGTCAATGATCACTTGTGGTGTCGTCGAAGAGAACTCGGGCTCACCGAGCGCCGCCACGGCATCGTCACCGAAGATCGGCCGCTTCGCCGCGAACGTGAACACGTAGGGAGACAGGCCGGGATGCCCGCTTCCGGCCTTGAGCGCCTCGCGCAGCTCTGTCGTCGCCTCGACACCGCGCGAGATCCGGAACCTGAGCTCGTCACCGACCTCACGCACGGCCTCGGCGAATGTGTCCATGGCATCGGGACGCGCGCGGTGCGCGTAGGTGACCGTGCGGTCCACCACCTCGTCCTCGGTGCCGGTGGTGTCGACCCCGGTCACCGTCACCAGGAACTCAGCGCTGGACGAGAACCGGCGCAGCACCCGCTCGTACAGCGCGAGCACCAACGCCGCCGTCGTGCAGCCCAGTTCCTGCGCCCGCCCCTCCAGCCGACTCCAGTCGGCGTTACCGAACCGGGTGGTCAGCCGCTCCACGAGCGGATGCGCAGCCAGGTCCGCCTCCGCTCCGCCATCAGGCCCGTCGGGCGGTCCGGCCGCGGCGGTACACCGCGGCAGTTGAGGCGGCGCGAACAGTTCGACCGGCCGGGCGTCGACGACTTCCTGCGCCACCGCCGGCCGTGGCCGCCGCGCCCGGCGCAGTCGCTCCCGTACGTCCCCCAACTCCCGGTACTCCGGGAGGACGTCCCTACCCAACGCCGTGGCCAGCTGCGAAGCCAGCACGCCGATCGCGGCGATGTCCGCGATCGCCAGGGAGATCGCCAGATGCATCGTGGACGTCCCGTCGGGCAGCTGGCTGACCTCCACCGCCCACGTCTGCCCCCCGACCAGATCCAGTGACTCCGTCAGCATCCGGCGCCGCGTCACTGCCACTGCCTGGGCCACGTCCCCGGGCTCCAGCCCCCTCAGATCGTGCCGGCGCAGCCGCGGCGGAACGACCTGCGCCTCCTCCAAGGTCTCCGCGTCGGCGAACCGCAGCCGCAGATACGGATTGGCCGTCAGAGCGGCGACGGCGTCACCGAGCCGCCCCACGTCGATGCTCCTGCCGCCGAACTCCAGGTACGCGACGCAGTCGAGGCCCCCCAGCGGCAGCCCTGGATCACGCCCGGCGAAATACGCGCTCTGCACCGCCGTCGCCGGCAGCTGCCCTCCACTGCTGTTACCGATGCGACCTCTCATGTTGAAAATGGTAATCATGTTCATGCACGGATGCAACTCACCCCTTCCCCGCGTGGCACCTCACTCCGACCTCGGACGTTCCGAGCAACCGCTCGCTGCCAGGGGGCGGTCACGTCCACAAGCGGCCTCACCGTGACGACGCGAACGGGGGCCGGTTCGCGAAGATGGACGACGGCTTGCCGCGACCCACCCGCAGAACTCCCCGCTCGGGCGTCAAACCGGGGTCCGCAGCCCCGAGGGCACTGGCTCAGGGATTCATGCTGGAGGAATGGCCACAGGCACCGTCGACCAGGAGATGGTGCGGATGGCACCCGGGCGTGGAGGCATGGTGGTCTCCGCCGTCGGCTACCGCATCGCCGGGGTGCGGACGGGGCTGCACCGGGGGCTGCCGCCTCCGTATCTGACGCTGATCTTCTCCCTGGACGGACCCGTCACCGGCGGGCCGACGCCGGAGCAGGCGCGCGGCCCGGATGCCTTCCGCGCGGACATCGTGGTGGGTGGGCTGCAGCAGGCTCCGGCGTACGTGGTGCAGCCCGAGCGGGAGTCGGGAGTGCAACTGGCTGTCGCCCGGCACCACGGCGCGGGCACCCTCCGGGGTCTCGCCGCCCACGTCGCGCTCAGCGAACGCCGCCTGACCTGAGTGCCGAACAGGCGGGAGGCGAACTTCTCGGTGGTGCCGCGCAGCTTGGGGCGGGCCACCGCGATCGGGCCTGCGGTGGTCTTGACGGCGGTCGGGCAGTGGCCGTTGCGGTGCCCCAGGCGGGCGGTGGCCTGGCCGTCCTCGTCAACGACCCCAGTGGCGCGCTGGTAGCGGGCACGGCCGAGGAAGGCGTCGACCTCGGCTTCCATCGCGGTCTGGATGATCAGGCGGGCGCCGAGTCGGGCCACGTCTTCCAGTACCTCGACCAGGTCGCGGTCACCGGTGAACAAGGCATCAATCTCGGCACGGATGGCCTCGGTGGGCGATACTCGTCGGGACACGAGCGTGGGTCTGCTTAGTGCTAACTGGGCGGTTCTGCACGGAACTTACGCTCGTGTCCTCTTTTCCGCCGACTCTCGGACGCGACCCGATCACGTAGCGCGGTGATGAGGGCAGGTAGCCGGAGACCATTGCTGGCCTCCGGCCCCTGTAACAGCCTCGCTCGCGTTTCCGCCTCCCGACCCGATCAGGTGGGAAATTGGGAAACCGATGGGAAAACGCTCATGCAAACCTCCGCGAGGTACTGCACGTAGATGCAGCGAACTACCTGAACACGCACGCTGCGTCGCAGGTCAGACGATGGCCACTCCTCTGACCTGCCGTATGGTATTGATTCCGGGCATGGACGCCAAGAAGCCCCCGGCCCACCCCTTCCAGCGCATCTCGCTGCCGCACCAACCGCCCCGGCTGCCGCCGCCCGCCCCCCGGCGCCCCGTCGACGAGGACACGCCGATCTTCGACCAGTTGCTCCGGGAGTGGCGGGCCGGCACGTTGCGTCCGGCGGTCAGCTGGCCGGTCGACGAACCGGGGAAGATCAGGCCGGGCACGGTTGTTGGGGGCGAAGACGGACGTCCCCGTCCACGGAACCGCATGGAGGAGCCCGAGCATGAGCCTGTACGACATCCCGCTGCGCACCCTGACCGGTGAGCCCGCTTCCCTGGCCGACTATCGGGGCAAGGCCCTGCTGGTGGTGAACGTGGCGTCCAAGTGCGGGCTGACCCCGCAGTACACGGGGCTGGAGCGGCTCCAGCAGCAGTTCGCCGACCGCGGGTTCAGCGTGCTGGGCTTCCCCAGCAACCAGTTCGCGGGCCAGGAGCCCGGCACGGCCGAGGAGATCGCCACCTTCTGCTCGACGACGTACGGCGTCAGCTTCCCGTTGTTCGAGAAGACCGACGTCAACGGCGCGGACCGGCACCCGCTGTACGCCGAGCTGACCGGCACCCCGGACGCCGAGGGCGCGGCCGGCGACGTCCAGTGGAACTTCGAGGGTTTTCTCTCCAATGAACGTCACGCCATAGCGGCGTAACGACCCTGGTCGAGCTTCCGCGCCTCTTTCCACACGGGGATGATCTCGACCGTGACCGGGCCCGGCCTCTTCGGCTGCTGCAAGGCGATTCGCCCGATCAGCTTCCGAAGGATCAGGTTCCGCTCGGCCACGGTCAGCGTCTCCCACTCGTCCAAGACGCCCACCACGAGAGGCAGATAGTCCTCTGCCTCCGGCATCTCCTCGACCTCGACAAGGGCCGAGATCCGCTCCGAAAGCTGGTCCCGCTCGGCCACCAGCTCATCCCGCGCCGCCTCGAAGACACCCTGCGGGTACTTGTCCGGGTTCTTGGCGGCGTCGACGGCAAGCCGAGTGAGCGATGCTTCGATCTTGGCGTGCTCGGCCTGGGCCCTTGCCCGCTCCCGTGCTGCACGCGCCCGGTCGTCGTTGCGGCCATTGCTGTCCAGTGGCGTAGACGGCGCGTTGTCGATCTCATGCGCCACCCTGCGGAGCCACTTCCGGACCTCGGCGACGACGTCGGCGCCGCGGGCCCAGACGCCCACACACCCGGCATCTCCGTACTCGGTGCGCCGCGCACACCGGAACCCGGGCTTGTTGCGGCTGCGCGCCACAGTTGCGGCACCGCTGCACTGACCGCAGCGGGTCAGCCCGGTTACCTCGGTGCTCGGCAGACGGCTGCGCGGGGGCGTCGCCGCTACCGCTTTGCGCCGGGTTTGATACTCCTTCCATGTCTCGTCGCCGATGATCGCTTCGTGAGCGCCCGGAACGAGCCGGTAGTAGCTGCACTGTCCCTGGTGCTTGCCACGCGGGCAGTCTTCGCGGTGGACCCGCAGCAGGCCAGCGGCAAAGCCACTGTCCATGTAGTACCGGATGCCCTCTTGCCCCCAGAGCCCCCCGCGTGTGGTGGTGCACCCGAGGCTGTTCAACCACACGGCCAGGGGTTTGAACCCAGTTCCGTTGAGGTACCGGGCGTAGAGCTCGACGACGACGTCGCGCAGCTCCGGGTCGATCTCATAGCGCTCTTGCTGGAGTGCTCCGGTCTCGGGGTCGTACCTCTTGTGCCAGATGTAGCCGAACCGCGGCTTGCCCATCGCGGGAAGCTGGGCGTTGCGGCGGTAGTCGTGTGCTTCCTTCCACTGCTCGCCGATGCGGTCGGCCTCGAACGCGGCAACCTCGAACAGCACACCGCGGGTGAACCGGCCGGTTGCGGTCCGCGGGTCGGCATCCTCAGTGGCCGAGTAGAGCTGTCCCCCGACCTTCTCAACGCGGGTGAGGTTAATCGCGACGCCGTGTCGACTACGGCCGAACCGGCTGAACTTCCATACGGCGATCTCCTTTGCGATGCCGCCCTCAATGGCCGCGATGGCCTTCATGATCTTGCGATGGAAGTTGGTACCGGTGGCGTCGAGGTCGATCACCCACTGCACGATGCGCCGCCGTGTGCGCTTGGCCCAGTCCTCGATACTGGTCCGTTGCAGCTCTGGGCTGATCTTCTCTTCTTTCCAGGTCGAGACCCGTATGTACCCGATGGCGGGTATCAGTTCACCGAACGTGTCGGCGGGCGGCTGGACTTCCATAGGTTCCCCTGTTCCTCGGTGAAGTCATCGGCCTTGCGGGATTGTTCGACGGATGGCGGCGCGGTGGTCCGCGCGCCTTAACGACGAAGGGCCCACCGAGTGGTGAGCCCTTCGACAGTGACTTGGGAGTCAAGTCATGGCCCTCTCAGGTTTGTTGTGGGGACCATCGCGCAGGATGGCGACTTTGTTGACCGCCGTGGGGGCGACGCCCGGTTGCACTCGGCCTTCTCGTACGTCCTCGTAGCACTGGAAGTAGCCAGCCTTGGCGTGGTGTTCGGCCTCGGCTTCGACTTTGCGGAGGGTCATTCGCCATGCACTGATGAGCAAGGCCGGAACGGCGATCAGGGTGGTGATGCCACCGGCGTAGAGCGGTGCGACGTGCTCAGAGTGCAGGAGACCCTCGCCAAGCAGGGTGAGGGCAGCGACGACGACAGCCGCGAGGGCGTACATGACGGTGTGCAGGGTGCGTCGAGACATGGTTTTCCTTGTTACTTACTGGTGTCGCCTCTCTCGGGTGTTTCGTCGAGGAGTGCGTTCACCATGGACATGACCGCGGCTTTGTGTGCCGGCCTGGTGATGCCGAGCGCCGCGAGCGCTTCGTCGGTACTGATCGACGTGGGCCGTTCGACTTCGGCCTCGGGGATGATGCCGGCCAGTACCAGGAGCGGGGTTAGCGGGACGTTGAGCGCCTGAGCGACCTTGCCGAGAGTGGCAGGGTCAGCTCCGCCGTCGTCCCGCAACAAGCGTGAGACGGTCGCTTGCGGGATGCCTGATTCGTCGGCAAAGGCTCGCCGGCCGCCTCCCCTCTGCGAGAGGTTGTATCCGCGACGCTGCAATTCGTCATGGAGCCACCGACCAACGGTGAGCGCTCCACCGGGCTGTGGGAGACGGGCCTGGGGTTTCATGCTTGCAATGTACCGCGCACGGGCGATCGCTAACGCACTGGCGGCGATTTTTAGGCATGGCTTTGACCCCCTTTTGACGCACCCAGGGTGACGAACACCCCTGGTGACTGATCGTACACATGATCGCTGCGTTAGATACAAGCGGATAAGTGCACGTTGCGTGATTTACCCACCCATCCGACGCTACCCCCCACCACTGACAACGGGCCTTGATCAATCTAACTTCCACTCATGATTGATACCTGCTACGTTCCATTCGTGATTGATACGTCGTACTCACGAGAGGTCGTACGGACGTGGCCTACACCCCTGCCCATCTGATCGCCGCCGCCCAGACGCACGGCGACCACACCACCGCCGAAATCGCGCGCCGCCTCGGCGTCCCCTACGTCTCCGCCTACCGGTGGGTGACCGGGCGCCACGCGCCCGGCCCGGAGGGGCTCGCCGCCATCGAGCGGGCCTATGGCGTCACCGCGGCCACGATCTTCACCGGGGAGGCGCCGTGATCACCTCCAAGGAAGAGGCGTTTGCCGCCGCCCGCGCCGTGCTGGATCGGGCCCGCGCCCGCCGTGACTCCATGCCCATACGCGCTGCGGCCGAGGCCGCCGCCGTCGGCAGCGCCCACACCGCCGACGAGATCGAACTCATCTTGCGCCGCCTGCGCCGCCAGGCCGCCGCGGATCCCACCCGCGCGGCAGACCTGCCTGCCGCGGCCTGACGCCGCCGGCCTCGACCTCACCCTCGCCCCACACTCGAAGGAATCAGCGATGACCGTCGTCACCCTCGCCGACCACCAGGCTCAGCAGCAGCACCTCGCCGCCCCCTCCATGCCCCGCATGTCGGTCGAGACCAAGCTCGACTACTGCCGCGCGTTCGCCGCGTCCGGTCTGCTCCCCCGCCAGTTCCGCGGGCAACCGGCCAACCTGCTCTATGCGGTCGAGTACGCCGAGAGTCTCGGCCTGCATCCCATGGTCGCCATCACCGGCGTGCACGTAATCGAGGGCAAGCCGAGCGCGTCATCGGCCCTGATCTCCGCCCTTGTCCGGCGCGCCGGGCACCGGTTGCGTATCAAGGGCGACGCGACGGCCGCCGTTGCTCAGGTCATCCGCACCGATGACCCCGACTGGACGTTCGAGGTTCGGTTCACCATCGAGGACGCGCGCCGAGCCGGGCTGCTCGGCAAGGATGTGTGGAAGAAGTACCCGGCATCGATGCTCAAGGCCCGCGCGCTATCCGCTGTCGCTCGGGACGCCTGCGAAGAGGCGTTGTTCGGCATCCACTACACCCCCGAGGAACTCGGGGCCGTGGTCGACCAGGAGGGGAACCCGGTCTACCTCGCCGGAGAGATCCAGCAGGACACCGGCGAGCAGGCTCCGCAGGACGTCGAGCAGCCCGACTTCCTCGCCCTGGCGCAGGACTGCCCGGACGCCGACGCCGTGCGCGCGGTGTGGGGACAGGCCAAAGCCGCGGGCGCCCCGGCCGACTACCTCGCCCAGGTCGCCGCGATCGGCCGGAACAAGCCTGGCGCCAAGGTGGCTGAGCAGCCGCCGGCCGAGGTGGTCGAGGACGTCGTCGAGGCTGAGCCAGCCGGTGACGCCCAGATAGCCGCAGACACCGCTACCGCTCGGGCCGAGATGTACGACGCTGCGCAGGCCGCCGGCCTCGACGTCGAGGAGGCCAACGAGGCATTCGAGGCGGCGCACGGGTGCCAAGCCGTCTTCGCCACCGCGGAGCAGTTGCGCGCCCAGGCCGCCGACCTGCGTGAGGCCGTCGAGGGGGACCGGTGAGCGCCGAGGACATCAAGGCCGCGACCACCCGTGAGGCCGTGCTGAAAGCACTGTTGGACGAGGTGAAGGCCGCTTACGAGGAGGCGCGC
Source organism: Streptomyces yunnanensis (assembly GCF_029011865.1). Taxonomy (NCBI): domain Bacteria; kingdom Bacillati; phylum Actinomycetota; class Actinomycetes; order Kitasatosporales; family Streptomycetaceae; genus Streptomyces; species Streptomyces yunnanensis. The sequence goes on along the minus strand of NZ_CP095749.1, from coordinate 8,081,485 downwards.
ACGGAGGTGCAGCACCACCTCGACGCCGCCCAGGAAGCCACCGGAGCGCGGCAGTTCGCCGCCAGCCTGCCGGACGGTACGAAGGTGGGCACCATCTCGCTCACGGGCGGGGAACCGGCCGCGCAGATCGTCGACGAGCAGGCGTTCACGGCCTGGGCCCGAACGGCGTTCCCGGCCGAGCGCGTAACGCGGATCGTCAAAGAGATGCGGGCCGCGTTCGTCGAGCGGCTGCTCGGCGAGATGACCGCAGCCGGCGTGCCGCAGATCGTCGACCCGGCCTCGGGCGAGGTGCATGAGGTGCCCGGGGTGGAGATCCGGCCCACGAGGCGCCGCTCGCACTCCGTGCGGTTCGCCAAGGGTGGCAAGGGCCTCGTCGGCGAGGCGTGGCGTACGGGCGTGTTGGCGCCCCTGGTGCTGCCCATGCTCGCCCCCGGCACGGCAGATGACGCCGCATGAAGTGCGGCCACTGGGACGGCTTGGAGCGCCGCTACTGCGGCGCGCCGGGCACCCGCCGGTACGTCATCGGCCATCGCTGCCCCCTGCACTCCCCTGCCGCCCTGAAAGACCCATCAAGCCGCATGTAAGGAAGGCGCGTTGAGCCTCGACGCCATGGACTGGGTATGGACCCGGTCCGCCGCCAAAGGAACGGCGCGCATGGTGCTGCTCGCCATCGCCGACAAGTGCCCCGGCCCCGACTGCACCGCCTACGCGGGCACGACCATGCTCGTGCAGCGGACGAACTCGGCCCGCTCGTCCGTCGTGACCGCCGTCGACAAGCTGCTCGAAACTGGCGAGTTGGAAGTCGTCAAGGGCAAGACCGGCCCTCGCCGAGAGACCGTGTATCGGCTCCCGCTCGCCGTCGGCCACCACAGGGCCGAGTCCGATTCGGCCCCTTATGGAGGTCCGAAATCCGGACCGGTACGGAATCCGGACCGGTCCGAGAACCGGACCCCCGGGGGTACGGATTCCGGACCCCAGGGGTACGAAAACCGGACCCCCACCGGTCCGGAATCCGGACCCCAGAACGCATATGAACGCAATCACCAAGAAGAACAGCAGCAGCGCGCGGGCGTCTCACCGGTAGTCGAGCAACTGCGCCCCCTCGCCGACGCCCTCGACGCCGCCGGAGTCGAGGTCAGGTGGACGCTCGGACTCGGCGAGCAGCGCGACGTATGGCGCCTGGTCCAGGCGCACGGCGCCGCCGCCCTGGTCGACCTCGCCGCCCGCCGCACTCACCCCGGCGACGGCCCCAAACCGGCCCGCTACTGGCTGCGTGTCTGGTCCGACCTCGACCACGTCCCCGCCGCCGCGCCGCACGGCTCCAACGTCGTGCCATTCCGGCCCGCCGCGCCGGCCGCCCCCACCAGCCACACCGACAACTTGGCAGCAGGGCTAGCCCTGTTGGAGAAGGAAGGTTTCGCCTAATGCAGCACGCCCACGTCGCCGCCCTGTTGAACTTCGCCGCCACCCTCGACAGCCGCGTACGTCGCGTCATGGCCAGCCCCGAGCAGTCCGCGGCCACCATCCGCACGTGGACGCAGGCCCTCGACGGCATCCCCGCGGAGTCCGAGGCCGCCGGCTGGGACGCCGGCCGCGCTGTGCGCCGCTACTACGAACAGCGCAACGGCGACCGCAGCGCGCAGTTCCGGCCGATCGAGCCGCACGACCTCCTCGCCGCCTTCGCACCGCACCGCGCCGAGTTGATGAACCGCCACACCGACCCGGCGCCGGCGGTCGACCCGGACCACGTCGGCGCCTACCTCGCCGAGCTGCGCACCTCGCGCACGGCCGTCGCCACCGGCCAGGCCGCGCCCGTCGAGCACCCCCAGCTCACCGGCGGACCGCACCCCGCCATCGAGGCCCGCCTCGCCGCCATCGGCAGCCCCATCCCGCCGGCCGTCCGGCAGCAACTCGCCGCCTACCGGCCCACCAAGGCCCGCCGCGAGGCCACCGTCGCCGCCGGCCAGCCCGACCCCCTGTCGGTGCCGTGCCCCTGGTGCCACGCCGAGTGGGAGCAGCCGTGCCGCGGCGGATGGCGCCCCAACGGCAAAGGCCGCCGCACCAAGACCACCCCGCACGACAGCCGAACCGAACTCGCCGCCAATCGCCAGGGAGTTGCAGCATGAGCCGCAAGATCTACCGCCTTACCGCCACGTGGCCCACCCCTGCACCCCGCGTGCAGTTCCAGACGTCCGACCGCAAACGCCTCTACTCCAAAGCCCGGACGTGGGCAGGCGAGGGCGCCGTCGTCGTGGTCGAGAAAGCCCGCGGCGCGCGGTGGCTGCCCGACACGACCCTCGACGGCCCCGCCATGCTCGCCGAGCAGCAGCACCAGGCCGCCGAGAAGGAAGCCGCCGCCCGCCGGGCCGCTGTCGAGGCCGAACTCGCCGCCCGCACCGCCCGGTTCGTCGACAACGTGCACGCCGAGCACGCCGAGGCCGAGCACAACCGGCACGCCCGACTCATGCAGGCCCCGCCCGTTCCCCGGCGCGCCGCGGGCCGACTTGCCGCCGCCCACGTCGTTGCCGGCCGGGGCATCCGATGACCGCGCCCGCCGTTGTTGCCCTGCTGGCTGGGGAGCTGTACGACCTGCACCCGGACGCGTACGCCGGACGCGAGCACCCCGTCGCCCCGGCCGCCGTCCAGGCCGCCGAGCGCCTACTCGACGCCCTCGCCGAGCACGGCCTCACCATCACCGCGAACCGGGCCGCGTAGCCCGCCAGGGGCGCCCAAAACTGCACGTCAAGGGGCGCCCCTACGCGCTATCATTCATTCGCGATCGATAGTTACCGTTCACGAGAGAGGAACTGCCATGGCCGGAGAGACCACGATCACCCTCGCTGGGAACCTCGTCGACGACCCCGAACTGCGGTTCACCACCGCCGGCGCCGCCGTCGCCAAATTCCGCGTAGCCAGCACCCCCCGCACCTTCGACCGTCAGACCAACGAATGGCGCGACGGCGAAAGCCTGTTCCTGACCTGCTCCGTGTGGCGCCAGGCCGCCGAGAACGCTGCCGAATCCCTCACCCGCGGCATGCACGTCATCGTCACCGGCCGACTCAAGCAGCGCACCTACGACGACCGCGAAGGCGTCAAGCGGACCGTGTTCGAGCTGGACGTCGAGGAAGTCGGCCCGTCCCTGCTGCGCGCGACCGCCACCGTCACCAAGGCAGGCCACCACAAGGCCCCCCAGCAGCCGCAGCAGACCGCCGCAGACCCCTGGACCACCCAGACCCCAGCAGCACCGCAATACGCCACAGAACCGCCGTTCTAAGCGTTGTGAGTACGGCGAGACTCACGAATCTCGCGCACCTCCGCCGTTGGCGCATTGCGCTTGACCGACTCGATGCCCTTCTCACATGCGGCCTTTGAGTTATAAGCCTCACCGACCGCGATGATCTCGCCGTTGCCAGCCTTGAGCCGGTACCGGTACTTCCCCGCCTTGTCCTCGTACATCTCGAACTTGCCGGCCACAACGCCTCCTGCTTGTAGGGGTTTCTCCCTCCCAGGAACGCACCCATACAGCCGTGCAGCAGCCACACGCCGTCCATTCGAGTGGCAACGGCACGGCGCCTACGCCGCGACCGGTCGAACCCGCCCCCGTGCGCGCGGGGACGGCCGGCCCGCCCCCGCCCGACTCACCTCGACACCTCGGAGGTCCGCCCCGTGATCGTCCCGACCCGCCGCACGGTCCACGTGACCCGGACCGAGCACGCCCTACCCTTGCCCGCTCCCCTGCTCCACGTCGCACACCTCGTTGAGATCGTGCGCGATGAGCTGCACCGCGTTGACCGGCCGGCCGCCGACGCCGAGGTGCGCGTCAGCGACGGGGACCTGATCGCGTCGTACGAGACGCCGCGCCTTTCGGCGGTGCGCCGATGACCGCCCCCGACGAACGCCGCGCACAGATCGACGTGTTGCTCGCCCGCTACGGCCGTCACGCCCCGGCCGAGGCCGCGCACCTGCGGACCCTGATCGAGGCCGAGCGCACCGCGGCCGACCGGTACCGGCGCCAGGCCGGCGGGCAACAGGCCGCCGTACGCCGGTTGCAGCGCCGCCTTGACGCCGCCGAGCAGGCCATCGTCGAGGCCGAGCAGCGCGCCAACGCCGCCTAGCAATCCAGTCCCGGGAGGGATGAACCATGCACAACCCCGTAGCCGTTCGCGCCGCCGAGAACCTCGCGACCATCCGGAACCACTGGGCCGAGCTGCTGCTCGCCATCGAGACCCCGCCCGCCGACGCGTGGCCCCCGCGCCAACTCGCGCACACGCTGCGCGCCGTCGACGACGAGCAGCTCGACGTCGAGGACCGGGCACCGCTCGTGCTGCGCGAGCACCCGGCCCCGCTGAACGTCGGCGCGCTCGACACCGGCCTCGCCATCGAACGCGCCGTGTTTGACCTCGCCGACACCCTCGCCGCCGCGGTCCAGCACGCCGACCTCGACGACCCGCGCCGCTGGAACTACCGCAGCGCCACGGATCCCGGCAGCCGCGCACACGGCCTGCATTGGGCCGCGCTGTACGTCGAGGGCCGGGTGCTCGACGAGGACACCGAGCCCGAACTGCTCGACGACGACACCCTCGTATCGGCCCCGTTCACCCCCCTGCCCGAGTACCTGCTGCACGAGACTGCCCGCGTGGCGCACCAGTGCGCCGGCCGCCTGCTGCGCACCCTTGGCCTTGACCACCGCGCCACCCCGGTACCCAACCGGCCGTGCCCCTGGTGTGGCGGTGAACTCACCTTGCACACAGGTCCCGACCAGGGGCCGAGCGTCACATGCGGCACGGGCCCCCAGTGCCCCGCCCCCGTACCGCTCACCCTCACGCGCCGGCGGGTGTGGGAGTGGCACGACTTGCTCGCCCTGGTGACCGCGCTGGACGGGGCGGAGCAGGGAGGGGAAGCGCCCCCGATGGCCGCGTGAGGTGACGTCGTGAGCCAGGGCCCGGAGTTGGTTTCGGGCCCTTTCACGGAAGATCTTGTGAACTAAGTTCAGAACACGGTACAGTCACATGCGTAACGCCGGACTGCACCCGGCACCCAACAACCCACGGGAGCAACCCCCATGGACATGCCCCCCCTGGCAGAGCGCGCCAACGTCACGTACGCCATCGTCGGCAACGGCAAGGCCCTGCACTTCTCACCCCGCAACGACGAGACGCTGTGCCACCGAGAGATCCGCGCATACATCGATCTCGCCGAGGCGTGCGAACTGCTCGACGAACAGGGCATGAAGATGTGCAAGTTGTGTTTCCGGGCCGCGCAGAAGCGCGCCGCCGAACGCGAGGCCGCCATCACGCCCGACATTGAGCGCGAGCAGATCGCCGCCCTTGGCGCCCCGCAGACCGTCGAGGCCGCTGTCGAGCTGATGCGCAGCACCCGCCACGTGGGCACCCGAGCCGACGCCGCCCGCGCCGCTCTGCCCCCGCAACTTGCCGACACCCTCGACACCATCAACCGCACCGACAGCGAGCTGTCACTCGTGGACCTGAGCAATCGCGCCGTTGAACTGTGGGACGAGCAGCCTGCCATCGAGCAGCAAGCCGTAGCGGCTGGCGTTCCGTCCGACACGTGGACGATCACGACCCGCAACGGCGAGGAGATCGCCCGCGTTGAGGGCGCCACGGTCGAGGACATGACCCGCGCCGCCGAGGCTCTGCCGGCGGTGCGCGCCAACATCAAGCGTGAGGGCGGATTCGCCCGACGTCGCCTCTCCACCTCCGAGCTGTTGCCCGCAGACACCGGGCAGCGCGTCGTCGAGGGTGTCGTCGTCGCGCACGCAGGCACGGCCGAGGGGTGCGCGCCGGCCGACGCCACGCACCCGGACGTCGTGGCTGCCCGCGAGGCCCTTGCCGGCCTAGCCGCAGCGACCATGACCGAGCACCACGACGTCACCGAGCCGACCGAGGACGAGCAGACCGTACGCGGGTACCTGATCGACCCCCGCACTCACGGCCGCGTCGCCGTGTACTGGCTCGAAGGGGGCCGGATCATCCGCCGCGACCAGATGCCGCACGGCCCCGCCCTCGACTGCCTCGCCGACCGCCTGCGCCGCCGCGGGTGGGCCGTCGAAAAGATGCTGCGTTCCTCGCAGTGCGTGTTTGCCCACCGCCCGGTCGAGGACACCGCACCCGCCGAGCAGGATGTCGCCGAAGCCGAGATCGCCGACACGGTCGAGGCTGTCGAGCAGGCCGAGCGCGTCGACGGCACCTGGCGCGGCGGTTGGATCGTCGGGACGACGATGCCGGCCGACGAGGTGCTGTTCAACCTTGACCCGGCCGACGTCGAGCAGGGCGCACTGTTTATCTGATCACTGACCGCCCGCCCCGGAGCCGCCGGGGCGGGCCCATCCCGATGGAGATCCGCACATGGCCAAGGAACGTGACGACCGGCCCGAGCAGTACACGCGCAGCGACCCCAGCAAGCAGCCCACACCCCCAGCCGGCCAGCAGGCGGCAGTCGAGGGCACGCTCACCGCGGAGGGGTTCCTGCCTGCCGACAAACCCGAGACGGCCGAGCACAACCGCCGCGCAGCAGACCGACAGGGGCTCGGCCCCGGGTCGGCTACTCAACGCTTCACCGAGCAGATGCTCAGCATCATGGCGGAGTATGAGCAGCGGCGACGCGAGGAGATCATCGCGGCCGGCGGCGACCCCGACGAAGACCGTGACCCGTTCGAAACGGTGCGCGCCATCGCTGACCAGTGGGCTGCGACCGAGGCCGATGACGAGGGACGCGCGGCCCTGCTCGACGACCTCGCCGACCAACTCGACACCACCGAGGTACGCGCGCTACGCCTCGCCGCCGAGGCCGCCGCCGCCATCACTCCGCGGCTGATCTACGCGGACGCCGACCACGGCGTAAAGCCCGCCGACACCGCGGCCGACCTCGGCGTGAGCGAGTCCTACGTGTACCGCATCCTGCGCACCCGACCCGCCAAGTAACCAAAGCGGCCCGTCACAGGCGACTGCACCGCCGGACGGGCCTAACCACCACGGGAGCAACCCCCGCAATGGCTACGCACAACCCTACCCAACCCCTGCCCGCGGCCGGCCGGCTCACCTGGGCGCCCCTCGCCGCTGCCGCGCTAGCAACGGCCGCGTTCGCTTTCCTGGCGTTCCGCTTGTCGTTCGCCGCGCTCACCGCGCTTGCCACCGAGCACGGCGTCGAGCCCGACGTCGTGTGGATGTTCGCCGTCTTGGTCGACGGTGGCGCCGTCGTCGGCACCGTCGGTGTCATCGGCGCCCGTCGCGCCGGCCGCTCGACCGCGCCGTACTGGTGGACCGTCGTCGCGTTCGCATCGGTGTCGCTGGCGTTCAACGTCGCGCACGCCGATGGAACGCTGCTCGGTGTCGCTATCGCCGTCGTACCGCCGGTCGCGCAGTTGGTTGCCACCGAGCTACTCGTGCGGATGCTGCCCACCGCCGGCGCCGCCGCCGTCGACGACATCACACCGGCGGTTGCCGCCGCTACCGACGCCGCGCGCCGCGCTCAGGCCGCCGCCGACGCCGCCCACACCGACGCCACCGCGGTACAGGCCGCCCTCTACACTGCCACCCGGACCGTCACCGACGCCGCCGCACCGCCGTTGGCCCTGGTCGATCTCGCCGCCGCCGTCGCCGCCATTGATGGACCGCCAGCCGTCGACGACGCCCTCGACGACGCTCCGCCGCCGCTCCCCCTCGCCGCCACGTTCACCGCGCCGCCGCTCCCCACGCCAGCCCCGTTCGACGACGACGCCACCCCCGGCGCCCCGGCGTCGATCACCGGCGCCGCGCCGACGGACGCCGTCGCCGCATACCGGCGCCTGCACAGGGAGACCGGCAAGCGACCGACGGCCGAGGCGCTCGGGCAGGCACTCGGCCTCAAACGCACCCGGGGCAGTGAGATACGAATCGCCGTCGAGCGGGCGCTCGGCATCCACCTTGCGACCGTTACCAAGTCGTGATCTAATGAGCGGCGCCTCCGGCGTGCCCGGAAACTGAACGTACGCCCCGTCGACCCTCCCCCCGGTCGACGGGGCGTTCGCATGCCCAAAGGAGGTGATGAGCCATCGCCGCGCCCATCACCGACAAGGACCGCAACGAGGTTCGCCGCCTCCACGCGGCCGGCCAGTCCCGGAACCAGATCGCCCGCGCCATCGGGCGCAGCAGCTCGACCGTGTCGAAGATCGCCCGCGACGAGGGACTGCGGTTCGAAGGCGGGGCGCGGGTCGCTCCGGCCACTGCGGCGCGGCAGCTCGACCTCGCCGAGCAGCGCCGGCAGCTCGCCGGCCGCCTGTACGCCCGCGCCTCCGCCAACCTCGACCGCGTCGAGGCCACCGAGTATGTGCGCGTTGAGCTGCTGCCCACCGGCCGACCCGTCCGGCTGATCTCCGACGAACCGCCCGCCCAGGATGAGCGCCACCACTCCCAAGCCATCAGCTCATACCTGACGAGCGCCGCGCGGCTCGTCGAGATCGACGCCGGCACCGGTACCGGCGAGGTCCGGTCCATGCTCACCGACCTTGCCCGCGGCCTGCGCGCCGCGTTCGCCAACGCCGACCAGGCCGAGACGGACGAAGGGACCGACACCGGGAGGTGAGCCTGTGCTCGACTCCCTGCCGCTGTCCCGGAAACAGCTCCAGTCCATCGCGCAGGCCACCGCCCGAATCTGCCTTTGGCACGGCGCGGTGCGCTCCGGCAAGACCGTGGCCTCGCTGCTGGCGTTCCTCCTGGCCGTGGCCGAAGCGCCCGCATCGGGACTGATCGTGATCTGTGGGCGCAGCTTGCAGACCATCGAGCGCAACTGTCTCGAACCGCTGCAAGACGAGGCGCTGTTCGGGCCCGTCGCCCGGCAGGTACGGCACACCCGCGGGGCGACCACGGCCGTCATTCTCGGCCGGACCGTGCACCTGATCGGCGCGGCCGACGCCCGCGCCGAGGGCCGCCTGCGCGGACTGACTGCCTGCTTGGCCTACGTCGACGAGGCAACGCTGCTCCCCGAGGGGTTCTGGACGCAGCTCCTTGCCCGTCTGTCCGTGCCTGGGGCGCGGCTGCTGGCCACCACCAACCCGGACGGTCCGCGGCATTGGCTCAAGACGGGCTATCTCGACCGCGAGGCTGAACTCGACCTGAAGTCATGGCACTTCCGCCTCGACGACAACCCGAGCTTGTCCCGCGCCTACGTCGCATCGCTCGCCGCCGAGTACGTCGGGCTGTGGAAACGACGCATGATCGACGGCGCATGGTGCGTCGCCGAAGGCGCCGTCTACGACATGTGGGACGAGCGGCAGCACGTCGTCGATACCCTGCCCGCGATGCGCCGATTGTGGCTCGGCATCGACTACGGCACCACCAACGCCACCAGCGCCGTACTGCTCGGCCTGGGCGACGACGACCGGCTGTACGCGGTCGCCGAATGGCGCCATGACTCCCGGCAGACCCGCCGGCAGATGACCGACGCGCAGTACAGCGCCGCCATCCGTCGATGGCTGGCCGAGCAGCAGGTCGAACCAGAGTGGACGTTCGTCGACCCGAGTGCAGCAAGCTTTTCCACACAGTTGTGGACGGACGGGCACCCCAGCATCGCACGGGCCCGAAACGAAGTCCTCGACGGCATCCGCAGCGTTTCGACCGCGTTCGACTCCGGCCTGCTGCGCGTCCACTCCTCATGCTCCGGCCTGCTGTCCGAGCTACCTGGCTACGCATGGGACCCCGCCGCGTCCGACCGCGGCGAAGACCGCCCGATCAAGCGCGACGACCACAGCGCCGACGCCCTGCGCTACGCCGTGCACTCCACCGCTCACGAGTGGCGCCACCTGATACCCGCGCCCACCGACGAGGAGGTGACGCCCCGTGCCGCTGCCTGACAACGGCGCCCCGTGGCCGCCGCCGACGCTCGGCCACCTGTACCGCGAGATGCGCGTCGATGACGCGTGGTACTCCGGCGACCGGCGCCGCCTGGCCGACGTCCACCAGGACCACCAGCACCGGCGCGACGGCCGCCGCCGACTGTGGGCGCGCCACCGCCACCCGCAGCCCGGCCGGCACGACACCCGGCTGCATATCCCGCTTCCCGCCGACATCGCGACCACCTCGGCCGACCTCCTGTTCAGCGAACCGCCCACATTCACCGTGACCGACCCCGCGGTGCAGGCCCGGCTCGACGAGATCACCGAGGCCGGCGGCATTGCGAACACGCTGCTTGAAGCGGCCGAAGTGGCTGCCGCACTTGGCGGGGTGTACCTGCGCGTCACGTGGGATGCCTCCCTCGCTGCCCGGCCGCTGCTGACGGCCGTGCATGCTGACTGCGCCATACCGGAATTCCGCTGGGGACAGCTCGCCGCCGTCACCTTCTGGCGTGAGCTGTCCGCGGCCGGCTCCACGGTCTGGCGCCACTTGGAGCGGCACGAGGTCGGGCGCATCCTGCACGGCCTTTACCAGGGCACCACCGACAGCCTCGGCACTCGGACGCCGCTCACGGAACACCCCGAGACGGCACCGCTGGCCGACTCCCTCAGCGCCGAGGGCGACACGATCGAGACCGGCCTCGACCAGCTCACGGCCGCCTACGTGCCCAACATCCGCCCCAACCGCAGGCATCGCGGATCACCGTTCGGCCGCAGCGACTACCAAAGCGCACACGACCTGTTCGACGCACTCGACGAGACATGGTCTTCGTGGCTGCGCGATATCCGCCTCGCCCGCGCCCGGTTGATCGTGCCCGACGGCTACCTGCGCGACCACGGCCCCGGCCGCGGCGCATCCTTCGACGACGACCGGGAGATCTGGCAGGCGCTCAGCATCCCGCCAGGCGACAACAACGCGTCAGGGATCACCCTGTCGCAGTTCGCCATCCGGGTTGCTGAGCACCAGCAGACGGCCGACGCAATCATGCGGCAGGCCGTACAGCTCGCCGGATACTCCGCGCAGTCCTTCGGCCTGGGCGACTCGACCGCCGCCACGGCAACCGAGGTCACCGCCCGCGAGCGCCGGTCAATGACCACCCGAGACAAGAAGTCGCGATACTGGGCCCCGGCCCTGGCCGACATGCTTCACGTGATGCTCCGCCTCGACCGGGCCCTCTACACCCCAGCGCTGACACCAGAACGGCCCGTGATCGTTTACGGGGACTCTGTCAGTGAGGACCCGCAGACGGTCGCGCAAACCCTGTCGCTGCTCCAGCAGGCGCAGGCCGTGAGCACCGATACCAAGGTGCGTCTATTGCATCCGGATTGGGACGACGACACCGTACGGGCCGAGGTCGACCGCATCCTCGCCGAGACCGGACAGGCTGTACCGGACCCCATGCAAGCCGGCGCCCTCGACTAGTGCCGCTAGAGATAGCGTTCACCCTGCGGCAGCTCCCCCGTTTCCTCGCCACACACCGAATGGGCGTACGATGCACTCCTTGGCGAATTATTGTCCCGTCATCAGATAATGCGACCACAGATGTCCACAAAATTCACGTGAGCTTGCCCCTCAAGCCTGCGCCGAGCTCCCTTGCGCCCCCGCCATACCCCGTGCGCCCGCTGCCAGCCCCTGGGATTTCATCGTATTCATTGAAAAACTCCCTCAAGGAGCGAAATCCCCACGCCACGCCTGACCGGCAGGGCGATTCCGACTCCGTGTGAGTGAACCCCAATGTCCACTCATCTCTCTGGGTCTCCAGCGCCAAGGAGGGCTCCTGATGCCGACACACATCGCCGCCGGTCTCGGAACCGCCAACTCGACCTACAATCCATCCGTCCAGGCAACCGAACAAACCGTCACGCTCCACAGCGAAACAATCTTCGAGCCCGGCCTGCCCTGTGCTGACAACCCGACGCGCCTGCTGTTGTCCGACAAGCTGGACGGCAACTTCCTCACGTCGTGTCTAGGCGCCATCCAGAATCCCAATCTCAACGGGGTCCTGAAGTTTTCGGACGGCACAACCAGCAACTACCACATCAGCATCCTCACCGCTGAACGCGTGGAAGGGCACGTGGTCGCCCGCGCTACCGGAACCATCAACAACGGCCCCTACGCCGAGGCCACCATCAATCGTCTCGGAATCCGCCTGGCCGGGAACGTCACAGCCTGCTTGACAGGCGGCGGTGTCTCCAATTCCACCGGCGCGGAAGTGGTCATCATCACGGGGCCATAGCATCGTGACACGTGGCAGCGAGCGGGTCCCGAGGAAAGCCGACAACTCCTTAGGGCCGTGGCAGGCCAGCCCTGAAATCATGGAGAGAAACGCTGAGCACCTCGCCGCACGCTCCCGTCCACGTTGCACACTCCCCCGAGCACACCGGCCCCGGAACCTGTCACAGGACCGGGGCCATTCCACTGGCCGTCGAGATCAGTAGTAGCTCTGCCATTGATAGCACCGATTGCCACCCACGACAGTAGCGGTCCGACAGTCAGAGAAGCTCATCATCCATCAGCATGCCCTCCGCGAGGCCATCTAGAACAACGAGCTACACACCGAAATAAACTCACTTGAGGACTCGCTAGAGAAGGCGAAGGATGGCCCCACCCGAACCCGCGGTGACAGAACTCCTATTACCATAGAGCCCACCAGATATCGATAGAGGCGCCAAACTCATTAAACCGTTCTTCTACTTCATTGAACCGTTGGGAGAACTGGCCAGTGAGACCAGAGAAGAAAACCGCAACAGCGTCCCAGAGGCGAGCAAAGAAGGCGCTCACCAATTCATAGGAAACAAGGATTATTCCTCGCTCATGGAGATTCTTGTTGCCGATCGCGATGAGCGCATTAGAAATGCCGACCTCACGACTAATGAATTCCTGAAGGTTCTTTCCAGCCCGCCCTTCGACGCGACTCCTGAACTCGCGAGGGTCAATTCCGCCACACCCGTCGACACTTCCCTTTCGCTCACTTACATCGCGCATCGTTCGATCTTTGTTGCACTTGATGGCGGCCTTCTCTTCGTTTCGACGAGACTCAATTAGCGCCTTAACTTCAGATGGGAGCACACAGCCGGACCTAAGGACAGTCGCCGTGATCTCGTAAGCAAGTTCATAGGTCTGAATCTGTGCGCCAGTCGAAGGGTCCAAGGCGGACGGCGCACTCGTCTCGATCGACGAAGGTAGGAGAAAATCCATACGCGCTTGCAGCGCTCCCGAATTCGCGGTTCGAATAGCCCGCATCATCGACTCAAACCCACTCTCGGGTGCGTGGGAGGTATCGACTGACCCCATGGCGTACTCCTATTTCCTGCGCCCACACCAAGACGGCATTTACATGTATCCCCCGGTCGACCTCGCATTGAAACTACAGTAGAGGGATATTCGGGGGGGGGTGCTGTGCCGATCCACCCAGGAATGGTCGAGGACCTCTCGGCCGGCGTTCGTGACCTGTACGCGGACGCCGAGCAGCGGTTGCTGGGCATTGTCGCCCGGCAACTTGCTGCTGGCCTGGAGGCACCCGGGTGGGCGGTTGCCAAGCTGCGCGACATCCAGCCGCTACGCCGGACCGCGCAGAGCGTCGTCGCCGAACTCGCCAAGGCAACCAGCCTGGACGTGTTCGATGTGGTCGCCGAGGCGTACAACACCGGCGCCCGCGCCGGGCTTGCCGAACTCGGCGCGCTGCACGACGGGGACGTCCGGCGGATCGCTGAAAGCACCCCGAACGGGCGGGCCGTTGACCGGCTGGCGCACGAGACCATCGACCGCGTCACCGCCACGCACCGCGGCATTCTCCGCGGTGTTGAGGACGGTTACCGCCAGGTGATCAGCGAGGTGTCCGCTACGCCCCTGCTCGGTATCGACACCCGCCGGCAGGCCACCCAACGCGCGATGGAGCGGTTTGCCGACCGGGGCCTGAGGACGTTCGTCGACAAGGGCGGGCGCGCGTGGTCGATGACCTCGTACGCCGAAATGGCTGTGCGTACCAGCGTGGGGCGGGCCGCGGTCGAGGCGCACGGCGACCGCATCCGCGCCGCCGGGGTATCTCTGGTGATCGTCTCCAACGCTCCGCACGAGTGCCCGCTGTGCCGCCCCTACGAGGGGCGTGTGCTGGCCCTGGACGGCCCGGACGGTGCCCGCACTGTGGAGGTCGAGCACGCCGTCGAGGACGGCCGCACGGTCCGCGTGCAGGTGGCCGGTTCACTCGACGAAGCGCGGCGTGCCGGGTTCCAGCACCCGAACTGTCGGCACTCCACCAGTGCCTACCTGCCTGGGGTGACCCGGGCACCGGTCGAGCACTCCACCGATCCCGACGGGTACGAGGCAACACAGCGGCAGCGCGCCATCGAGCGGGGTATCCGGAAGTGGAAGAACCGCGCCGCAGCCTCGACCACGCCCGAGGGCAAGCGGGCGGCCGAGGCCAAGGTGCGCGCGTGGCAGAAGAAGCAGCGCGAACACCTTGCAGATCACCCCGAGTTGATTCGCCGGCGGTACCGCGAGCAGCCCGGCGCCGGGAACCTCCCGAGCACCGCCCCGCGTCCGCCGCAAGACGCCGTCGAGGCCGCACAGGTGCGCGCCGGCGACGAGCGGACTCTGCCGGAGATGGCCGACGAGCAGCTCGCCGTCGCGCACGGCTCCGGGCACCTGGACGAGCGCGACCGCGGCCGGATTGAGGCCGAGGCCGACCGGCGCGACGAGCACGAGCTGCTCGACCGTGTCCGCCCGCACGGGCGCCTCGCCGAGGATCTGACCGCGTTCGGTGACACCGAACTCGCCTGCGTGCTGCCGCACCTGGGCGACGACGACGTGCTGCGGGTGGCTGCCGAGATGGACCGCCGCGACGTGGCCTCCGGCCTGCCCGGCGCCCGGACGGACTTGATCGGTCTGTCCGACGCGCAGCTCGCCCGCCGTACCCGTGGCGCGGACGCCGGGGAGTTGAGCTCGCTGGCTGCCGAGGCGGACCGCCGTGACCTGCTGCGGACCGTGTTCCCCGGCGGGCACCTGGCGGCCGACCTGTCCGGCCTGGGCGACGATGTCCTCGGCTGGGCTATCCGTTACGGCCGCGAGGGCGACGTCGAGAGGATCGCCGACGAACTCGACCGACGGCACTCGCCCGCCCCGCCGGCCGAGGCACACGGGGCGCACACCGTCGAGGGACAGCTCGCTGACCGGGCCGCCGTCGACGAGGCCCTCGCGCCGGCCGCCGACCCGGACGACTGGGCGCACCTCGCGCTCGACGACGACCGGTACGCGGGCATGTCCGCCGCTGAACGGTGGATCGCAGAGCGTGAGGACGCCGCCGCGGCGCAACGCTCGGCCTACTCCCGTGAGCAGGTACGGGAGATGTACCGCGAGCACATCGCGGCTCAATGGCTGGAGGCCGAGAACGCGCTGCGCGGGCACCTGCTCAACCGGCGGGCCGAGGCCGACGGCATCGACCCCCGATCGCTGTTCACCGGCCCGGCACACGTGGCGTATGCGCGTGCGTCGGAGGACTTGATTCGCTGGTGGGAGACCCATCCGCGAACTACGCTGGCCGAGTACACCGAGCAGATCACCGGCGTCCGGGACACTGCGGCGCAGACCGCGCGGCACTCCCGCAACGACCGGCAGAACCGGCTGTAGGGAGGGTCCATGGGCACTAGGGGTGATCTGGTCCGCGCGATCAACGCGGGCGCGGCAGCCGGCCGTTCCGGCGACCCGGTAACCGCCTGCCCCTTCCCCTCTGGAGACCTGCGCCGCTCGGCGTGGGTGCGCGGCTACGCGAAGACGATGCGGCTGCCCGACGAGCAGCACGACCAGGAGCAGGCCGCCGAGTAGGCACTGCTGCACCAACCGACCTGAAGGGCCCGCCGATGGCGGGCCCTTTGTCATGCCTGCACACCACCACGAAGGACCCGACCCCCATGTCCGACACCACCACACCTACCGCCGAGGCCACGCCGACCACCGGCACCCCGGCCCCAGAGACGCCGTCCGCCCCCGTCGCGTCGACGCCGGCCCCGGCCGCCGAGCAGCAGCTCGCCGACGCCACGACGCGCGCCGAGCAGGCCGCCGCCGAGCGCGACGAGCTGCGGGCCGCCCTCGACGCGGTGACCAAGGCACTCAACCCCAACGGCGACCAGGGCGAGCAGGATCCGGCCGCGCTGGCTGCCACGGTCGCCGAGCGCGACAAGCAGCTCGACCAGACCGGCGCCGAGCTGCGCACGGCGCGCGTGGAACTGGCCGCCTACAAGGCCGCCGCCGACCACGGCGCCCGCGCCGACCGCCTGCTGAACAGCCGGTCGTTCCTCGACGCTGTCGCCGCGCTTGACCCCGCCGACGGGAAGTTCGACGAGCAGCTCGTCGCAGCGATCCGGGCCGCGGTCGAGGCCGATCCGGATCTGTACCGCGCGACCCCGGCCGTCCCCGGCCGCGGCGGTGCGGAGTTCAACGGCGCTCCGGCTGCGCCCACCAAGCCGGCCACCCTCCGCGACGCCATCGCCGCCCGGCTTGGCGCCTAAAACCTAGGAAGTACCCACATGGCAATCACCCTCGCCGACGCCAAGCTGAACACGCAGGACGACATCGACCTGCGTGTGATCGACGAGTTCCGCAAGTCCTCGTGGCTGCTGGACAACCTGACCTTCGACGACGTCGTGAACCCCGCCGGCGGCGGCGCCACGCTGACTTACGGCTACACGCGTCTGGTGTCCGAGCGCGGCGCGGCTTTCCGTCCGCTGGGCACCGAGTACGGCATCGAGCAAGCCAAGCGGTCCCGCGCGACCGTCGACCTGTCCGTGCTCGGCGGCGCCTTCGAGATCGACCGCGTCCTGTCCAACCTCGGCCCGGCCGCCACCAACGAAGTCGCCTTTCAGATGGGGCAGACGATCAAGAGCGCGCGTGCGTTCTTCTCCGACCAGGTCATCAACGGCACCCGCAACACCTCCACCGCGACCGGGTTCGAGGGACTGTCGAAGGTGCTCACGGGCTCCAGCACGGAGTACAAGACCGCGGCCGACTGGTCCACCCCCGCCGACCAGCCCGCAGCGCACAACGCCCTCGACTCCCTCGACGAGTTCCTCGGCCTGCTCGACGACACCCCGAGCGCGCTGCTCGGCAACAAGAAGACCATCGCCCGTATCCGCAGCCTGGCGCGCCGGGCCGGCTACTACAGCCGCACCGAGAACGCGTTCGGGCAGACGGTCGAGTCGTACAACGGGATTCCGTTCATCGACCTGGGCGCCAAGGCCGGCAGCGCCGATCCGGTGATCGGCATCGACGCCAAGACCGGCACCACCGACCTGTACGCCGTGCGCCTGGGACTGGATGCCTTCCACGGTGTCTCGACCGTCGGCGGCGGCCTGGTCCGCCAGTGGCTTCCGGACTTCTCCACCGCCGGCGCCGTCAAGCGCGGCGAGGTCGAACTCGGCCCGGTCGCCGTCGCGCTGAAGACGACCAAGGGCGCGGCGGTGTGGCGCGGCATCCAGGTCAACCCGGCTGCGACGCGGGGGGAGTGATGTTGCGGCGCCTGTACGCCACCCCCGAGCAGCTCGCCGCCTACCTCGGCGAACCTGCCCCGGACGGCGCAGAGCGGCTGCTCACCCGCGCGTCCGAGGACGTCGACAGTGCCCTGCTGACCGCGGTGTACGCGGTCGACGAGGACGGCGACCCGCTCGACGCGCGGGTGCGCGCCGCTCTGGCCGATGCCGTGTGCGCGCAGGTCGAGCATTGGCTCGCCACCGGTGACGACGGCACCGGCGCCGGCGGCGTCTGGGACTCGGTGAGTATCGGCCCGGTGTCCCTGTCGGGTCGGTCCGGGCAGCCGCCGGCCGCCGGCGGCGTCGAGCTGGCCCCGCGCGCCGCCCGCGCCCTACGCCGGGCCGGGCTTGAACCGGGGGTGGTGTGGCCGTGGTGACCCAGGTTCCCGCGGTGTTGCTGCGGCATCGGATCACGGTCGAGCCGTACGCCGGCGAGGGCGCCTATGGGGCCCAGTACCGGCACGCCATTCCCAACGTGCGTGCCCTGGTGGACGAAGCCCCGCGCATGGTGCGCACCGCCGCCGGCCGCCAGGTCACGGCAACGGCGACCGTGATTGCCGGGCCGACGCTGGACTGCCCGCCCGGGAGTCAGATCACCCTGCCCGACGGGCGCACCACCACCGCGCTCACCGTGACCCGGCACACCGCCCCCGGCCTGCCGGTCCCTGCGTGTACGGAGGTGACGTGCGAATGAGCCAGTCCGCCCGCCTGCGCTGGAACGGCCAGGCCGCAACCGCCGCCATCCGGCAGGCTGCCGCCCGCGGCGCGCTGCTCGGCGCCGAGCACGTTCTACAGGCCAGCCGTCAGCAGGTGCCGATTGCCGAGGGCACCCTCGAACGCTCCGGCGCCGCCAGTGTCGACGAGCAGCAGCTCGTCGCGGCCGTCTCCTACGACACTCCGTACGCCCGCCGGGTGCATGAGGATCTCAACGCCCGTCACTCTCCGGGGCGTTCGGCGAAGTATCTGGAGTCTGTACTGCCGCAGGAGTCGGCGACGGTGCAGGCGTTGATCGCCGCGCAGGTTCGGCGGGCGCTGCGCTCGTGAGCTACACCGCCGACCTCCTCGACGGGCTCGCCCGCCGGCTCGACGCCGCCGGGGTCGGTACCTACCGGCCCGACGGCGTGTATGTGCCGGGCGATACCGCGATCACCATTGCCGCGATGCCGCCGGCGCCGGATCGCGTGATCTGCCTATCTGCCTACCCGGTGGCCGACTCTCCCGTGCTCACCGACACCACCACCGGCATTCAGGTCCGCACCCGTGCCGGGGCAGACCCGCGCGAGGTCGACGCCCTCGACGACGCGGCGTTCGACGTGCTGCACGGATCCGGCCCCCGCACCTGGGGCGCGGCCCGCGTGCAGCTGCTCTATCGCGTCTCGGCCGCGCCGATCGGAGCGGACTCTGCCGGCCGTATGGAGCGCAGCAGCAACTACTACGCCCGCGCCCACCGCGCGGCCCGACACCTCGAATAGGAGGCGCCACGATGGCAACCCCGACGCCGCCGGCCGAGACCGTGACCGCACTGGCCCGCCGCTACCGGCTGGAGCTGGACACAGGCAAGGACGGCCCGCCCACGTGGGCCGTGATTCCCGGCATCACCGAGTTCACCCCCAAGATCGAACCCACGCAGCAGGACGTGACCACCTACGACGCCGAGGGATGGTCGGAGCAGGCCGTAACGATGCTGGCGTGGTCGGTCGAGGTCACCCTCGCCCACCGCGCCCACCCGACCACCGGACGGTTCAACGCAGCACAGGAAGCACTGCGCCGGGCGTCCATGTCGTTCGGTGCCGCCTCCTACGTCCGCGTGCGGTACTACGACCGCAACGGCGCCCCGGACGCCCAGGAAGGTACCGCCCTGGTCACCTGGGAGCCCGAGGGCGGCGGGCCGGACGAAATCGACACGATCAAGGTCACTCTTACCGGATCGGGTCCGCTGGTCGAGATTCCCAACCCGGTTGGGGACGCGCCGCCCGTGAACAAGAAGGAGGCGTAGTGGGATTCGAGGCGCTCGACGAGCTGCTCGACGAAACGATTCAGCTCCCCATCCGGGGCACCGTCTACACCGTCCCGGCCCCGTCCGCCGAGGTAGGTCTGCGCACGCAGGCGCTCCTGAACGCCGCGGCGGTAGCGGCCGACGGCGGACGCGTCGACGAGCAGGTGCTCGGGGACGCCGCCGAGCGGGACCTGTATGCCGACGTGCTCGGCAGCGCGCACGCGCAGATGGTCGCCGACGCCGTGCCCTGGCCGGCCCTCAAACACGCCGCCCTGACTGCGATGGTGTGGATCACGCAGGACAAGGCCGCAGCCGAGAAGTTCTGGAACGCGGGCGGCGACCCTTCTCGTCTGGCCCCGAACCGGGAGACGCGCCGGGCCCGATCGGGCGCGGCGAAGTCGACCCCGAGTCGGGGCTCTACGAGTGGTACGAGTGGCCCGAAGGCACCCCCCGCCCGCGCCCGGGGCAAGGGCAACCGCCCTCGCTGACCTGGCCCAAACTCCTCGGTCACTGGCCGTTGATCGAGGCCGATCTGCACGAGATCTACGGCGTCGACCTCGGCGACCGGGCGCTGCTGCGGGCCCGGTCCTGGCGCTGGCTGCGCGTGCGCATCCTCGCCCTTCTCTCCGCCGAGTCCCGCCTCGCCCGCGTGCTCACACCCCCACCCGCCGCCCCCGCACCCCCGGGAGGCACGACCGTCCGGAGGTGATGCGCCGTGGCCCTCCGCGTCGGCGAACTCGCAGCCACCATCACCGTCGACGACTCCGGCGCCCGCACGGGCGTACAGCGGGCCGAGGCCGCGCTGCGCGCCGGCGGGGATCGGATGGCCGCCAGTGCGGACCGTTCCGGGCGGCAGGCCGGTAACCAGCTCGGCGACGGTGTCGAGCAGGGCGCCGACCGGGGCGGCAACCGCGCGGCCGAGGCGATACAGAAGGGGCTCAAGAAGCTCGCCGCCGCCGCGGTCGGCCTGGCCATCGGCACGGCGCTGGTCGGTGGGATCGGCGAGGCCCTCGAACAGGCCAAGATTCCGGGCCAATTGCAGGCGCAGCTCGGTGCCAGCGGGCCGGCCGCCGCGAAGTACGGCAAGGCCGCCGGCGCGCTGTATTCCGGGGCGATCGTCGACAGCGTCCAAGACGGTGCCGAGGCGATCAAGGGCATCGCGCGCTCTGGCCTGCTGCCACCGGAGGCTACCGAGCAGCAGATCACCACCATGGGCAAGCGCGTGGCCGACACCGCCTCGGTGATGGGTGAGGACGTATCCGCCGTCACCCGATCCGTCGGCCAGATGATGCGAACCGGTCTGGCCAAGAGCGCCGATGAGGCCATGGACGTACTCGTGCGCGGTACGCAGCGCGGCGCGAATTCCGCCGAGGATTTGCTCGACACGTTCACGGAGTACGGCACGCAGTTCCGGAACATGGGCCTGTCCGGGCAGCAGGCGATGGGGCTCATTCAGCAGGGGCTCAAGGGTGGTGCCAGGGACGCGGACGTCGTTGCCGACACCATCAAGGAATTCAGCATCGAGGCTGTTGCCGGGTCGGACAAGGTCCGGGGAGGGTTCGAGAAACTCCACCTGAACGCCGACAAGATGTTCGCCGCCATCGGCAAGGGCGGCAGCAGCGCGAACGGCGCCCTCGACAAGACCCTCGACACCCTGCGGGCCGTTAAGGACCCCATCGAGCGCAACGCGATTGCGACCGAGTTGTTCGGCACCAAGGCCGAGGATCTCGGCGACGCACTGTACTCCCTGGATCCGTCCAGTGCGGTCAAGGCGTTGGGGGACGTCAAGGGTGCCGCCGACGGTGCGGGCAACGCCATGCGTGACAACGCCGCGACCAAGGTCGAAGTCTTCAAGCGGAAGCTCATGCAGGGAGTTGTCGAAGTCCTCGGCACCTACGTGGTTCCGGCGATTGAGAAGCTCGTGAACTGGCTCGGCGACGGTGGCCTCGGCCGTGCGTTCAAGACCGCCAGCAGCTTCATTTCCGAGCACTCCACCGCCCTTGGCATCGCGGCCGGCGTGATCACCACGCTCATGCTGCCCACCCTGATCACGCTCGCCGCCCAGGCGGGCATCACGGGCGCGGCGGTGGTGATGAGCTGGGCCACGCAGACCGCCGCCAGCGTTACCGCTGCTGGTCGGTTCGTGGTCACCAACGCCACCATCCTTGCCGGTTGGGTGGCGCAGGGCGGCGCCGCCGTCGCTGCCTGTGCGCGTGTGGTGGGGGCGTGGGTCCTCATGGGCGCGCAGAGCCTCATTCAAGCGGCACGGATGGCTGCTGCCTGGGTGATGGCCATGGGCCCTGTCGGCTGGATCATCACCGCCGTGGTGGGCCTGGTCGTGCTGATCGTCGCCAAGTGGGACGCGATCAAGTCAGCCACGGCCGCCGCCTGGGAGTGGGTCTGGAACAAGATCAAGTCAGTCGGTCAGTGGCTGCTAGACCTGTTCCTGAACTTCACCCTCGCCGGGATCATCATCAAACACTGGGACGACATCAAGGCCGGCACCGTCCGGGTCTGGAACGCCATCGTCGACTGGGTCAAGGCACTGCCGCAGCGCATCGCCGATTTCTTCCTGAAGTGGACGCTCGTCGGGCTGATCATCCGGCATTGGTCGGAGATCAAGGACGGTACGAAGCGCAAGGCCGGCGAAATGCTCGACTGGGTCCGCGGCCTGCCTGGGCGCATCGTCGGGTACTTCGGGGACTTCGGATCCATGCTCTACAACAAGGGCCGCGACCTGATCACGGGCCTGTGGAACGGGATCAAGAACATGGGTCCTTGGCTGGCAAGCACCCTCGCCGGGTGGGCAAAGGACTTGATTCCGGGGCCGATTGCCCGTGCGCTGGGGATTCACTCGCCCTCGCGTGTCATGCGGGACCAGATCGGCCGGCACATCCCCTCAGGCATCGTCGAAGGCATCAAGGCCGGCGCCCCCGCAGTCGACCGCACCATGCGATCCCTGGTGTCCGTTCCCTCCGCCCCACAGTTCGCCACCGCCGGCACAGCCCCCGCCAACGGCGCTCTGCAGGACGTTGGCGGGGGCACGTCGGTTCACATCGAGAACTGGCACGCCGGTGGGCAGTCCGCCGACCAACTCGCCGCCGCGCTGGCCTGGCAGATGAAGGGCAGGGGGTGACCATGTCCGCTGGTGATCTGGTCACCCTCCCCGGACACCTCCAGTACGGCGAGCTGCTGCTCGGGCCCGGCACGGCCGTGCGCTGGCAAAAGCTCGCCGGCTGGGAGGACTCCCCCGGCGTCGACTCCGGCACCGTGCCACGGTCCGGCGCACACGGGGCGATCCCCGGCCGGCTGCTGGCACAGCCCCGCACGATCACGGTCGACGGTGTCGTGCTGCGCACCCCGCCCGGCGCAATGACAACGGCAGTACGGGCCTTGGGCGCGCACCTGGCGCTCCGCGACGACGAACTGCCGTTCGTAGTACGCCTCGACGACGCCCCGCCGCTGCTTGCCTACGCCCGGTGCCTGCGGCACTCCATACCCGTCGACACCGGATACCGCATCGGCGTCGCGAGCGGTGGGGCGATTCAATTCGAGGCCAGCGACCCCCGCCGCTACAGCCTGATCGAGCAGCGCGCCGAGATCCGGCTGCCGGCCGCCGAGCCTGGCCTCGACTGGCACCTCGACCCCGGCCCCGAACGGTTGGGCTGGCCGCTGGACTTCGGGGCGCCTGGCTCGACCGGCACCACCACCGCCACCAACGAGGGCACCACCGACACACACCCGATCATCACGTTCCGGGGGCCGGTCGACCGGCCCAGTCTCACCAACCTTCTGACTGGCGACGTGATCGAGTACGACCTCGCCCTCGCCGACGGCGACGAGCTGCTCGTCGACACCGCGGCCGGCACCGTCACGCTCAACGGCACCACCTCACGACTGAGCGACGCGACCGCCCGCTCGATCCCCGAGCAGACCCTTACCCTGCCGCCCGGCGTGACGTCGTGGGCGTTTCGCGCCGCCCCTGGATTCACCGACCCGCGCGCTACCGCGATCCTGCGGTGGCGCTCGGCCTACTGGTAAGGAGCACCCCCTGTGACCGTGCGCGCCGCATGGCTGCTGCCCACTGGGCAGACCCGTGAAGACACCCGCCTCGCGCCGCTCGGCGCCATGGTCCCCACCAGCGAACTCGCCTCCCGCGATGGGGTGATCGCCGGCGGAAATCCCCTCTCCGCGGCCGGCGTCGGCCCCATGCAGCTCCAGATCGGCACCGGCCGCGCCCTAGTCCAAGGCACCACCCCACAGGGCGCCTACCCGGTCGCGGTGACCTCGCCGGAGACGCTGACGCTGGCCGACGGCGACGCGCAGTACGGCCGCATCGACGCTGTCGTGCTGCGGGTCCGCGATGGGCTGTATGACACCAGCGAGCAGACCGCCGTCGCCGTCGAGGTCATCCAGGGCGCGCCTTCGGCTACCCCGACCGCTCCCGCGCTGCCGCCGGCCGCGCTGCGGCTGTGGGAGGTGACCGTCCCAGCCGGCACGTCCGCCGGCACCGGCGGGATCACCTGGGGCTCCGCCCTGGCCGACCGACGCCGCTACACCGCCGCGTACGGCGGGATCATCCCCCGCGGCTGGGGCCTGAACTTCCCCGGCGCTCACGACGGGCAGTACCGCGACACCGGCACCAGCCTGGAACGCTGGAACGCCTCGGCCGGAGCGTGGCAGCCGTACCCGGCCGACACCGGATGGATCGACCTACCCCTGCCCACCGGCTATCAGCGGTTCTCCGCCAACGCCTACCCCTTCCAGATCCGCAAGACCGGCACACAGGTCCACCTGCGCGGGCGCATCACATGCACCGCCGGCCCCATCCCCGCCGACGGACAACCACTGCCGGGCCTGACCCTGCCTGCCGCCTATCGGCCGTCCCAGTCGCCCACCTCATACGCCGAGGTGCTGCTCGGCTGCGACGTCACCAGCACCTACCCGGCCGGCGTCGTCCGCGGAGAGATCAGCGGCCGAGGAACGATCACCGCCGCCTTTCAACGGCCCATCTCTACGTGGCTGGCCTTCGGCTGTTCCTGGTGGACCGACTGATCAACATGGTGAGGGTTGCCGCATTGCACCGCCTACCGCTGGCATACCTCATGCCATTGAATACACGCTCTCGATTCCCCTGGTGAGATCTTGGAAGAACTGCTTTACCTTCTGGAAGTATTCGAGGAACCGATTAATCAAGCCACTGAAGAAATCGGCCACTTTACTCCATACCTGATTGAAGAAATTGCTCACTTTCTCGTACGCCATGACAATTGCATTTTGCGTCTCCGGGCGCGCATTGCCAATCTGAATCAGGTCATCCGAGAGCTTCTCTTGTCGCTTACCATATTCGGCGACGTTCCTATTTGCGAGATCCCGCAATTTCTTGCCAAACTGTTCCCCTGTGAGCTTTTCGCTCTCCCTCTGACGCGCGAGATTGGCGACTTCGTTTTCGTTTTCCTTGAGGAGCGTCTCATGGCTCCTCCCGAAGGCTTCAATGAGGCTTGCCGCTTCCTTCGGAAGGTTTCCCTTTTCGGACCTCGGCGCGAAGTGTGCCGGAATCTGAAAACTAGGGGCTTCGGACGCTTTCCCTGGCGAGAACTGGGGACGTCCCGCCTTTTCAGCCTGGGATGAGTCTTCAAGAGCCATTGCCGTGTGCGCCAGAAGGGAAGCCTCATTGGTTGCCGAGACTGCTCGCGTCACGCCTTCAAAGGCGTTGGTGATTTCTGCGGTCATGACTACCTCCGTCGTGTTATGAAACGAGAGCTGGAATCTGAGGCCGCCTGAGGTGACAGTGCAAGCCGAAGTGCATCCGACCTATACATATGCCCAAAGCAATCCTTCTGATCGTGCACTCCGAAAAGATCCCCTATTCGGACGAAGGCTGATCGGCCAGTGCTCGCCGTCCTACAACAGCCCCGAGGGAGGACCGTGGCCATCGATAACACGTACCGAGTCCTGCTGTGTGATCTCCGCACCGACCAATTGCTCGACGTCCTGCCTCTGCAAGGGGTGAGTTTCGACGACTATCTCGGCAAGACCGGCACGGCATCGGGCACCATCCCCGTCCCCAACGCCGCCGTTGCCCGCCGCGTCCGCGCCGCCGTCACCCCGGGCCGCACGGCACTGTGGATCGAGCGAGGGCGGGAAATCTGGTGGGGCGGGATCGTGTGGACCGCCTCCATGCAGTCCACCGACCGCGGCGTTCTGTCCATGCAGGTACAGGCAGGCACCTTCGACAGCTACCTCGATCACCGCCGCCTGTTCGACACCGTCGAGGCCCGGCAGGTTGAACAGTTCGACATCGTGCGGCAGTTGATCGACTACGCGCAGCAGGCCGCCGGCGGCGATATCGGCATCGAGTACGGCACCGAGACGTCCGGCATGGCACGTGATCGCGTCTACAGCCGGTACGACGTTCCCTCGCTGCGCGACCTCATCGACCAACTCGGCAAAGTTCAGGGCGGGTTCGAGTGGCGCATAGCCGCCTTCCGGGACCCCGAAAACGGCCGACGCGTCAAACGCTTGCAGCTTGGATCACCGGTGATCCGGACCGGTGCGAGCGATGTCGTCCTCGACCATCCGGGCCCGGTCATGTCCTACGCCTGGCCCGTGGACGCCACCGGGCAGGCGAACGTCTGGCAGTCCCGCGGCGCCAGCGACAACGCCAACCAGGCCGCCGAATCCGTTCCGCTGCTGTCTGATCTGCTTGTGGACGAGGGCGCCCTCGCGGCCGGCTGGCCCCGCCTGGATGGCACCTCGGACTACTCCACCGTGGTCGAGAAACCGACGCTGGACGCGCACGCGCGGGCCGACTGGGACGCCGCCCGCGCCCCGCTCACCATTCCCGAGATCACCGTGCACATGGGCCGCGCGCCCCTCTCCCCCGCCATGCTCGGCACCACCATCCGCCTGCGCATACGCGATCTGTGGTGGCCCGACGGCCTCGACGAGCGGTACCGCGTCGTCGGCATGGCCATCACGCCGCCAGAGCGCGGCCGACCCGAAACCGCGAAACTCCTCCTGGAGGCGCCCTAAATGGCCGCTGTCCCCCTCGACCTCCTCGACCGCATCCGCGCCCTTGAGCGGCAGGTGCGTGAACTTGCCGGCCGCGCCCAGACCCGGCCCGCCCTGAACCGGATCACGCACGGGGCCGTAGTGATCGGCGAGGGCGGCAGCCTCGACGTCCGCGCCCCCGGCGGCACGCAGGTGCTCGGGGTGGGCCAGTTCGCCACCGGCCGCTACGGCGTGAGCATGGCCCGCGAGGACGGGACCGGCGTCGCCCTGGAAGTCGGCGGCAACGACACCACGGCCGCCCAAATGGTCCGGCTGTTCGCCCGCGGCGGGTACCCGTCCCCGATCGTGATGGATGACGGGTACGCCGACGGGTACCTCGGCCGCCCGTGGGTGCCCATCCCCCTCGCCCCCAGCGCCACCGTCACCGCCTCCGACTGGACCACCACCCACGCCGGAACCATCTGGACCCAACACGCCGTGCTCGCCGCACAGTGGTCGATCTACGCGCCGGCCGGCACCACCGCCGAGGCCCGCCTCATGCTCAACCGCGGCGGCAACCTCACCCAGCTCGGCGACACCCTCACCGCCACCGGCAAAGAGGTCTTCACCTCGCAGCGCATCACCCCCAGCGCGCACGGCCTTTCCCGCGGCGACACCGCCGCCCTGCTCATCCAGGCCCGCCGCACCGCCGGCACCGGCACCGCGGTTGCGTGGTGCCAGGGCATGTGGGGATCCAACACTGCCACTCCGAAGGAAGCCAAGTAACAGCGTCTGAGTACGCCTGCTTGCCGGAGGGTGGCTCGCCGAGTCTCCTTGCGGGCTCGCCACTCCTCCGGCATTGGGTGCTTTTTGCTCTACGCGCCAACAGTCACTCGGAAGGCAAGGTACTCGGAGCGCCAGGAGGCGATCGTCTGCCGTCCCTTGCGAACCTTGTCGCCGCCCGAATCGACGAGACAGACGTGATTACCCTTGAACATGTACAGGTCGCCCGGACTGCGGAGGTCGACGAAGCACGCGTCGATGTCCTTGTCGAATGGATAGGCCGGACGCCACTCTTCGATTTTGGTCGGCGCTTCCCGCATCTTGTTCCCACCAGAGTCGACCTTGCTCACCATGTCGCCCTTGAACAGGTACAGGTCGCCCGGGCTGCGCGGATCAACGAAACACGCGTCGATACCGGACTGGAACGGGTAGTTGCTGCGCCAGCTGGAGATCTCCATGGGCGCTTCCCGCTGCTTGTTGCCACCGGAGTCAACCTTGCTCACCTTGCTGCCCTTGAACAAGTACAGGTCACCGGGGCTCCGCGGATCAACGAAACACGCGTCGATACCGGACTGGAACGGGTAGGCCGACCTCCATTGGGAGATCTCCATCGGGGCCTGCATCCGTCGTTTGTTGCTCCCAGAGTCAACCTGGAGGACTCGGCCGCCCTTGAACAGGTACAGGTCGCCCGGGCTCCGCGGATCAACGAAACACGCGTCGAATGATGGCGTGGAATCGAAACCTTCTTCATTCTGCTCGGTCATGATCCCTGTTTTTCACAGATTCTTGGCGGCGGCATCCCGACCGGTCTATTCGAGTGAACTGGGCTGGGGTCCCTTCACGGTCCAAATCAAGTTCCGACGTCCTGACGCATGCTCTGAGGAGAAATGTGCTACCCAAGTCCATTCCCACCGTCACCGTCACCGGGCGATTCCTCTCGCCTGACGGCCGCCCGCTGTCCGGCAGCGTCGTTTTCCGCGCGCCGGCGCAGCTCACGTTCCCGGCCGCCGACGTCATCCTCGGCGGACCCGTCACCGCGCAGCTCGACGCACAAGGGCAGATCAGTGCGACCCTGCCCGCCACCGACGCGCCCGGCATGATCCCCGACGGCTGGTCGTACACCGTGACCGAGTCCCTCTCGGGCATCCCGGCCGGCCGCTCGTATCAAGTCCTGCTGCCCGCCGAGGCTCCCGAGGTCGACCTCGCCGACATCGCCCCCACCGACCCCACCAAGCCCAACTACGTTCCGGTGCACGGCGCTTCCGCGTATGAAGTGGCCAAAGCGGAAGGGTTTGAGGGCACCCGGCCGGATTGGCTCGCATCCTTGGTCGGCCCCCGCGGACAGGAAGGAACGCGGGGGCCGGCCGGTCCCCAGGGCGAGCCAGGCCCCCAGGGCGCACGCGGCGAGCAGGGCACCCCAGGGGCTGACGGCCGGGTGCAGTCCGTCAACGGCCGCTCAGCCGCCGAGGTCACGCTCACCGCGGCCGACGTCGGAGCAGTCCCCGCCGCCGCGGCCGGCGCCCCGGGCGGCGTCGCCCAGCTCGACGACGCAGGCCGCGTCCCCACCACCCAACTCCCCTCCACTACCGGTGCGGTCGCGTCGGTCAACGGCAAGACCGGGGCCGTGCAGCTCACCGCGGGCGATGTCGGCGCGCTGGCCACCAGCACCCGCGGCGCCGCCGGCGGGGTCGCCAGCCTCGACGCCGACGGGCGCGTACCCGCCACGCAGCTCCCGCCGGCTACCGGCGCCCGCAACACATGGTCCCCACAGGCACTCGGTTTCCAGGCGTGGACGTGTGACCCGTACACGGTCGCTAATCCCGTGGCCAAGTTCCTTGCACCGCAGCGGCTTTACGTGTGTGGCATCAACATCACGGAGCCAACGCAGGTCAACAGGGTGATCATGTTCGCCCGCGGCTATGGAGGTGTCCCAGCCGATCTGTTCGCGGCGGGCATCTATCGCGAGGACGGGACGAAGGTCACCGGCACCGCGGCGCCGGTCAGTCTCGACATGGCCGGGCAGACGGCCGGCAGCCCACCCCAGATGATCAACAACCACATCGGGGCAACGCCGATCGCCATGCCGTCAACAGTGACCCTCGCGCCCGGCCGGTACTGGGTGACATGGGTCCTGACCACGGGCAGCACCTCGGATTACGCGTTCTTCCACGTGCAGAACGAATCCCCCGTCGCCGCCGCCAACTGGTTTTTCGGTACCCCCTTCGCCCGCGCCTGGTACCTCAACGGCCAGACCAACACCCCCGCCAAGCTCAACCAGGCCGAGGCGGGCGTGCTCACCGACCACGACATTCCGATCATGGCCCTTGCCCTGGCCTGACCACACACCCACCAGTAAGGACTACACCCATGGCTGAGATCGTCCGTGCCGAAGTCGCCGTCACGTACGGCATAGAAGGGCGGGACCCCCGCCGGACCGTCATCCGGCACAACATTCCCATCATGACGTGGGCGCCGGGCGGCAGTGTCTACCTGACGCCTCAGGAGAACGAGGCCGCGCTCAAGGCCGCCGCCGCGGCCTTCGCCGCAGCCCTGCCCACCCACCGCGGGTACAGCATCATCGGCTCCCTGATCAGCGAGACCACCACCCCCATCTGACCTCCCACCCCGACCCTCGCACCACACGCCCGAGCGCACCGCGCCGGGCGTTTCCTCATCTCTGGAGATCCCATGGCACCCCCCCTGACCGCCGACCGTCTGCTCGCCGCGCTGCGCGCCGAGGGCGTCAACGTCATCGAATACGGCAACTGGCGCTCCCACAACCGCAACCACAAGGGACCGTTCGGCCCGGTCAACGGCGTGATGATCCACCACACCGTGAGCAGCGGCACCGATGCATCGGTGCGCCTGTGCTACGACGGATACGCAGAGCTGCCCGGCCCGCTGTGCCATGGCGTGATCGCCAAGAACGGCGACGTCTACCTGATCAGCTCCGGCCGCGCCAACCACGCCGGCCGCGGCGATGCTGGCGTGCTGAACGCCGTGGTCGCCGAGCGCGCCCTACCGGCCACCATCGCCAACAACGCCGACGGCAACACCCACTTCTACGGGTTCGAGTGCGTCAACCTCGGCAACGGTTCGGACCCGTGGCCCGAGGCGCAGCTCGACGCGATCGAGCGCGTAGGCGCCGCCCTGTGCCGTGCCTACGGCTGGTCAGCCGCGTCTGTGATCGGCCACAAGGAGTGGACGAACACCAAGATCGACCCCCGCGGCTTCAGCATGGACACGATGCGCGAGCGCATCGACCGCCGCCTGAACCACGGCGGCAGCAGCAGCTCGTACACGGTCAAGGCCGGCGACACCCTGTCGGCGATCGGCCGGGCGCACGGCGTGCCGTGGAAGGAAATCGCAGCAGCGAACGGCCTGCGGGAGCCGTACACGATCAAGCCCGGCCAGTCCCTCACGATGCCCGGCAAGCCGGCCCCGGCCCCGCGGTACGAGCCGTTCCCCGGGGACGGCTTCTTCAAGTCCTACCCGCGGTCGCCGATCGTGACCGCCATGGGCCGCCGCCTGGTCGAAGTGGGCTGCTCGGCCTACTCCGACGGGCCCGGCCCCCAGTGGACCACCGCCGACCGCGAGTCGTTCCGCAAGTGGCAGCAGCACCTCGGCGACGCGCCCGCGTACTGCGACGGCTGGCCCGGCCGCCGCCAGTGGGACGCCCTCAAGGTCCCCAAGGTCTGATCCCCCCCGGCCCGTCCGCACACGGCGGACGGGCCCCTGCCCCCATCTCTAGAACGAGGTACACCCCCATGACCGACGCCACCCGGCGCACCATCCGCACCGTCGTGCAGACCACCGTCGCCCTCGCCGTACTACTCCCCGCCATCGTCGACGCCTCCGGCATCCCCGCATCCCTGCCCTGGGTCGCCGGATCCCTCGCCGTCGCCGGTGGCCTGGCCCGCGTGATGGCTCTGCCCGGCGTGCAGGCGCTACTCCCCGGCTGGCTGCGCACCGCGCCGCCCGGCCACACCAAGGACACCGGAGGTGACGTGTGACCGACCACGACCCCGGCGACGTCGCCCTCGAACTCGAACGGCTCCGCGGCGCCGTCGAGGCCGGGTTCGCCCGCGTCGACGGCGCCCTCGCCCTCGTCGTCCAACGCTCCGACCAAACCGACCGACGCCTCGCCGACCTCGACAACCGGCTCGACGCCGTCGAACGCCGACGGTGGCCGCTGACCAGCATCGCCGCCCTGGTCGGCGTCGTCGGCCTGTTCATGACCGTCTGGCAAGCCACCGCAGCCCGCTGACCAGCCACGCCCCGCCGCCGGCCCTAGGCCGGTGGCGGGGCGCCCTTTGCGTTCTGCGATACGGTCGGCGGCGACCATGCCGATATGAGGGGGCACCGTGGCCGACGCCGAATTCCTCGCTGTACTGACCACCACGGACAGCGAAGAGCGCGCACAGAACCTTGCCGCTACCGCTGTCGAGGCACGCCTCGCCGCGTGCGCGCAGATCGACGGACCGATCAAAAGCGTGTATCAGTGGCAGGGAAACATCGAGACGGACGCCGAATGGCGCGTTCTCTACAAGACGACCGCCGCCCGGTACGCCGATCTGGAGAAGCACATCAAGGCCGTGCACACCTACGACACACCGGAGATCATCGCGACCCCGATCACGGGCGGCAGTAACGAGTACCTGTCCTGGTTGCGTGCTGAGACCGCAAGCTGATCAGGCCAACGAGACCCGTAGTTCGTCGTGCAGTTGCCGCGCCGTGTTGTTTCCGGCCGGCAACTGCGCGGCGAGCGCAACAAGCCTCTGTCGACCCAGAGTTGCCTCGGCCCGCTGTGTGACCTTGAGTGCGAGGCGAGCCACCTCGACGCCTCTCTCGATCTGCCCCTGTAGGACGTATGCCGTCGCAACGTCGCCAAGGATGACCGCGCGCACCTTCGCATCTTCGGGCGTAAGCGCGTCGAGCGCGGCCCGACTCACCTCAGCCAACTCGGGATGGTTCATCCTCGCGTAGGTAGCCACCGTCATGCTGTCGAGCCGAGCCCGCGAGAAGAAGCGCACCCACGGTTGTTCCGCCTCTGGTTGAGCGTAGTCGAAGACAGCGTGCGCTCGATCGATGGCCCGCAGGGCCCCGTCGTAGTCGCCGGCACTCGCTCGCTCCTCCGCTTCCCGTGCGGCGATCCAAGCACGTGCCGTCGCACACCCCTTGCCTCGCACGTGATATTGAGCAGCGGCCAACAGTTCAGCAGCCTGTCGTGGATCGTCCATGGCGTAGCTCTCGTAGGCCATAACGAGGGCGGTTACGGGCTGTTGTTCCGCTTCCTTGGCAGCGTCCCTCGCCACTCCGTAGAAGTGGGCGGCATGTTCGGTGTTCCCGAGGTCGTAAGCCACCCACCCCGCCAGGGCAGCAGCCTCCCCCGCGGTCGCGGTAAGCGCTCTCCCCTGTTGCGTCGACGAGCTGATCAGCCAAGACAGGGTGTCAACATGCCCGACCAGACGCTCGTACAACTTGCTTGCTGGCATGACAGTCTCGGCTTCGAAGAAGTAGGCCGAGCGTTCCGCCATGGCCTGACTGGTCGTTGAGTCGGCTCTGCCCCTACCGCTCAGGGCGTGGGCAAGTCGGCCCCAAGGTTCGGCCGCGATCCCCGCCCCCACTGCGGCGGCGCCCATGAACTTTCGCCGTCTCACTGGGTCGTCCTCCCGTCGGTCGGCATCCCCCACGAACAGGGGATCGTCACTGTCAACGGTATGACGTGAATCCACCCTGCGGGCGGCGCGCCTACGAGCCCGGCTAACGCGTGTGGCCGAGTCGAGGAGTGCAACGTCAACGCCGAAGACCTGGGCAAGAACCGAACGTGTGAACGGCGTCGGCATGCGCTTGCCGTTCTCGTAACGGCTGATGTCCTGCGCGCTCTTTGTGCAGGTCACCTCAATCTCTCCGCACCGCTTCGCGATCTCCGCCTGAGTCTCGCCGCTCTCAGAACGTAAGCGCCGCAGCAGTTCTTCGATGCCTTCCTCGTTACGCACCGGCCGCTCCCGCAATCGTTTCTGGCCTACATACTGGCCCACAAAATGGCTTCCCTGCTGGCTGATCCATCGAAGCAACGGCTCAGCTTGGCTTGAGGTATGCCGCCACCCATCGTTGAACTTCCGGCAGCGCCGGCTCTGGGCTCCACGGCAAGACCTGCTGCCGACGGTCCCTCTCAACCGCTGCCGCTTCCCGCCGTGGATCGCAGGAAGCACGAACGCGGCCTTCCACTCATGCACGCCGCTTACAAAAGTACGCCCGCGCACGTCCGGGTCGCTCGAAACGATGCCTTGCAGACGTTGCGCCGGTCCGGGTTGGCGCATCGGTTGCATGACGTTCGACTGCTGGTGAGCGAAGTCGTCACTAACGCCGTTCAGCACACCCGTAGCCCCAGTTTCACGGTCACCGTGCGCATGACCCACAACGAGGTGATCGTCGCCGTGGGCGACGCTTCGCCTGAGGTTCCACTGCGCCACCGACCCCAAACCGGCGACGAACACGGCCGCGGGCTGGTGCTCCTCGACCTGCTCGCCGACGCATGGGGCGTGGACATCACCGACCACGGCACCAAGGTCGTGTGGTGCTGCCTAAACCTCACCACCGCGGCCGGCCATCCCTCGCCCACTCAGGAGACGGCACCATGAGCGCCCCTGGCCCCACTCATCCAGAAATCGCCCGCGCGTTGCTCGACCTCAAGCGGAGGCACCAAGAGGCGCGCGAGCATGCGGATCTCCGCGACGATGACGAGTCGTTTGCCCGCCTCGCCTGGGCCGAGGACAGGGGTACCGAAACTCTCAAGCTGATCGTTGCCGTGTATGGCTGGCCTGGCCACACGCTTGCCGGCGAGAACGGCGCCGATGCGGCCTGGTGGCTCGCCCACCACTCCGATGACGTCACCTTTCAAGAGGAGGCACTCGAACTCCTTCAGGAGGCCGTAGTCGCGGGCGAGGCCACCCGACGGCAACTGGCGTTCCTAACCGACCGTGTCCGAGTTCGGTACAACCGTCCACAGCTTTACGGAACGGCCTTCGCCCTCGACGTCGACAGCATCGAGCCATACGGAGTTGAGGACCCCGACCGCCTCGACGAACGACGCGCTGAAATGGGCCTCGAACCATTCGACGAATGGCAACAGTTGGTACGCAACCACTTTCCGTTGCGCCCTCGGAACACCGAATCGTAACCACCAGGAACGGGCCGTCCCGAAGTGGGACAGGCCCCGGGCCGACTCGCCGGGATCGAGCGTACAAGGCCCGTCCTCGGATCAGTCGGCCTTGAGAATCCGGCCCGGCCCCGCACTGGTCGCGGCACACCTGCCGCTCCGCGGCACCGTCCCGCTCATCTACGGAGGGGAAGACAAGGTGACCATGTACCCCGTATCGCCAAACACGGTCCTCGCAAACGCTCTCAGCCATGCCGAGGACGTGCTCACGCCCCGAGTCCTCGCCGCCGCGCCCGAACGGGTCGTGTTCGTCGTAGGGACACAGATCAACGGGGCCCCGCACATTGGCACTTCTCTCGTGCAATCCCTCACTTTCGCCGCCGCCGCCCGCATCCGGGACAAGTTCGGCGTACCAGCCGAAGTCCAGTTCGGCGCCCTCGATAACGCGCCGTACGCCGTCGTCACCGACCACGGGACCGGCCACCGCTACCAGCGAGCCTACGTGCACGCCTTCGGCGAACAGGGGATCGTCGGCCTGGTCGACAAGCTGTATCGCCCCCTGTTCGCCGCCCTGTCCGAGCGGCTGCATGTCCCGTACACCGTCGAGACGTACAGCCAACAGCAGGCCGGCGAGCACTTCCGCCGTACGTGGCTGCGAGTGCTGCCCCACATGGACGCCGCACGCTGGTGGCTCGCGCCGTCCTCGGGGGTGGCGCACATCCGGGTCCCGTGCCCACAGCCAGATTGCGGCTGGGCCGAGAAACATGCCGAGCGCACCCGTGTCCAACACATCAGCGCGGAACAGGCGACCGTTTCGGCTGTCTGCCTGCACCACGGCACGTACGACGTCACCATCGATCCGGCCGGCAAGGAGTACCTCGACCTTGCCACGCTCTACCGCAACCTGATCAAGGAACTCGCCGCTGCCGGCGCGACCGACACCCTGTACGTGATGGTCAAGGGTGGCGACTGGGTGTTCGGCTGTCAGCTAGTCGACGGTGCTGTAGGCGCCTTACAGGCCACCGGATTTACCTGCGGGCCGTTGCCCGCGCGCTTGTTCTGCCCGATGATCCTCAGCGACACCGGCGCGAAGCTGTCCAAGTCCCTCATCAGGGAAGGGCGCGCGGCCTTGCCCGAGGGCGCCGCCCCTTGGATGCTCGACACTCGGGAGTGGCCCGGATCGCTACCCGAGTACGTCGACCGACTGCTCCACATGGCCGAGGTCGTTCTTTCCGACCCTCGCCACTTCTTCCGTTCGTACTCCGCCGGCGAACTCAGCCGGATGATGACCGCACCAGCAGCTAGGAGCGTTCCCGCCCCATGACGGAAACCGCCGCTCGCCTCCACGAGCTGAACCTGTACCGCCGGTACTTCGATCTCGTCGCCGCCGGAGAGAAGACGATTGAGGTCCGGGTCAAGTACCCGCGCCTCGCCGATCTCCACGCGGGCGACGTGATCCGATTCCGGATCAAGGGCACCGAGGAAACGGTCGACGCCGCGGTGAAGCGCGTCACGGAGTACCCGAACTTCGAGGCCCTGCTCGACAGCGAGGGGCCCAGCAGCGTCAACCCAACGGCGAGCCGCGAGCAGCAGCTTGCCAACATCAGGAACATCTACCCGCCGGAAAAGGAAGCCCTCGGCGCTCTCGCAATCGAGATCGAACTCGTCGAGTAGCCCTCGTACACGGCCAGGAACAAGCAGCGCCCCCGACGGATTCAATCCGCGAGGGCGCTTCGCTGTCTCCTTCCTCGGCTGCCGGAAGCCAAGGTGCCTGCGCGACGCTAGGCTTCCGGAGCCGTGTCGGCCGTCGTAGGGGCGGTGTTCATCGGAGAAGAAACCCGAGAAGTTCCTGATCGACCACACCGGCGCGGTGGCCGGCCGCTTCCGGCCGCGGACGGAGCCCGAGGCGGCGGAGCTGGTCGCGGCGATCGAGGCGGCGCTGCCGGCCTGATCCGCGGCGTCCAGGGCCAGGTCGGGGTTGCGGCACCGCTCCGGCCCGGGTGGGACCGTAAGCGCCCCGATGTCGCCCTTCCGGGCGATTTAGACTGGTCGGAGCCGTATCGTTTCTGCACCCTGCCGCACCAGCTCAGAAGTCGTCTCCATGCCGCATTCGCCGCCGTTCTCCGAACCCGCCGACCCGCACGAAGGTGCCGGGGTCGAGGGCTCGGCGGCGGTGCTCGCCGAGCGGACCGCGCAGAGCCTGCGGCATCTGGCCGGCGGCCCGCTGACCCGGCTGCCGCAGCTGCTGGAGGCGATGGTCGCCATCGGCTCCGACCTCGACGTGCACCGGGTGCTGCACCGGATCGCCGAGACCGCCGCATCGCT
Source organism: Streptomyces yunnanensis (assembly GCF_029011865.1). Lineage (NCBI taxonomy): Bacteria > Bacillati > Actinomycetota > Actinomycetes > Kitasatosporales > Streptomycetaceae > Streptomyces > Streptomyces yunnanensis. The sequence continues at coordinate 8,044,819 of NZ_CP095749.1, read as the reverse complement.
GACCGGCGCCCGCTATGCGGCCGTGGAGGTGCTGGACGAGGACGGCGACGGGCTGCGCGACCTGATCACCCACGGCACCCCGCCCGAGGGCCGGCCGGCCGCCCCGTTCGCCCTCCGGGTGCCGATCAAGGTGCGGGGCGAGCTGTTCGGGAGCCTCTTCCTGGCCGGGCAGCCGGACGGCGCGGCGGCCGGTCAGGGTGCGGCGCCCGGTGCGGAGGCGGGGCGGTTCAGCGAGGTGGATCTGCATCTGGTGCGGGTGCTGGCCACCGAGGCCGGGATCGCGATGGGCAACGCCCGGATGCACGCCGCGGCCCGGCAGCGCCGGCGCTGGATCGACGGGGCGGCGTCGGTGACCACGGCGCTGCTGGCCGGCCCGGAGACCGGCTCCGCCACGGAGCACGCGCTGACGGTGGTGGCCGAGAAGGGCCGGGAGCTGGCCGAGGCGGCGACCGGGGCGGTGCTGCTGCCGCAGGCCGACGGCGCCATGGAGGTGGTGGCGATCTCCACGGTGCTGCCCGAGTCGGTGCGGGCGGAGACGTACGGCGGCACGATCCCGCCGGAGAGCCCGGTCCTGCACCAGATCCTCGCCGGGCTGGCGGTCTTCTCCGACGACTTCGCCGGGGACCCGCGCTCGATCTCCCCGCTGTCGCGCCACTACGGGCCGACGATGCTGTTGCCGTTGCACAGCGGCGGCCGGGTGTTGGGCGCGCTGGCCCTGTGCCGGGCCAGCGGCGACACCCGCTTCACGCATCTGGAGCGGACCCTGGGCACCCAGTTCGCGTCCCAGGCGGCGCTGGCGCTCGTGCTGGCCGACCGCCACCGCGACCGGGAGCGGCTCGCGGTCTACGAGGACCGGGACCGGATCGCCCGCGATCTGCACGACCTGGTGATCCAGCGGCTGTTCGCCACCGGGATGCTGCTGGAGAGCGCCCAGCGCACGGCCGTCCTCCCGGAGGTCAAGGGGGACGTGGGGCGGGCGGTGGACGAGTTGGACGCGACGATCCAGGAGATCCGCACCGCGATCATCGCGCTCCAGCAGGGGCCGCCGGAGGCGCCGGCCGGGCCGCGCACCCGGATCCTGCGGGAGGCCGGCGCGGCCACCGCGGTGCTGGGCACCCGGCCGTCGGTGCACTTCGTCGGGCCGGTGGACGCGCGGGTCGGCGCGGAGTGCGCCCGGGCGCTGGTCGCCGCGGTGGGGCGGGCGTTGGCGGAGGTGGCCCGGACGGCGACCTCGGCCCAGGTCGTGGTGGACGCCACGGTCACGCTGGCCGACGGCCGGGAGGGCGTGCGACTGACGGTGACCGGTGAGGGGGAGGGCGAGGACGACGGCCCGGCCGCGCCGGTGGTCTGGGAGGGGCCCCTCCAGCCGTAGGTCGTCTCACCCGGCGCGGCGGACGAAAAACGGCAGGTCGCGCGAGGCCAGCCGGGGCCGTGGTCCGGCGGCCCGGCGGCCCGGCGGCCCGCAGGACGGTGTCCAGTGACGCCTCAGGGTCGGCGGCGTAACACCCGCTCGCCCAGGCCGCGTTGGCCTCGACGACCGCCCAACGGCCGTCGGTGCGGCCGACGTCGACGACGATCGCGGAGGGCAGCGTCGAGCCGTGACGGGCGAGGAGTTCGGCGCCGAAGGCCGCCGCGTCGGGATCGAGCGGCCCGGGGGCGAGGCGGCCGTCCTCGGCGTACCGGCCGCCGGTGCGGACCTCGCCGTCCAGGACGTACAGCCGGTGCTCGACGCTGAAGGCGACGATGCCGGAGACCAGGACGACGGTGCCGGGATCGACCGCGTCGGGGCCGGGCAGCCGCGAGCCGTCGGCGTAGACCATGGCCCGGATGCCCTTGTCGTTGGGGGACTTGACGAAAGCCGGACGGCGCAGGGCGCGGGCGTCGCGGATCGGCAGGGCGCGGATGCGGCCATCGTCGCGGCGGCCCGGTGGGGCGAACGGGGCGCGGTGCGGGTAGCCCCACGGGGTGACGGTGCGGGAATCCCTTGACCTCAAGATTGGTTTAGGTTCTAGGTTCTTTCATGTCGCCGGTCACGCACGGCGATCCCGTGACGACCCGGCAATCAGGAGGCCGCGATGGACATGGAAGTCACCGCCTGGCATTCGCTGCACAGCACGATGACCGCACAACAGGGCAAGCGCCGCCTCTCCCGGGGCACGCTGCGCCGGATCGCGGCCTTCGCCCGCCCGCACCGCCGGATGCTGGTGTGGTTCCTGGTGCTGAGCACCGTCACCGCGCTGCTCGCGGTGGCCACCCCGCTGCTCGCCGGACGCGTGGTGGACGCGATCGTCGGCCGCACCTCGCCCGGACTGGTCCTGGGCCTGTCCGGGCTGATCGCGGCGATCGCCGTCGCCGAGGCGGGGCTGGGGCTGCTGACCCGCCGGCTGTCGGCGGGCATCGGCGAGGGGCTCATCCTCGACCTGCGCACCACCGTCTACGACCACGTCCAGCGGATGCCGATCGCCTTCTTCACCCGCACCCGCACCGGAGCGCTGGTCAGCCGGCTCAACAACGATGTGATCGGCGCCCAGCGGGCGTTCAGCGACACCCTGTCCGGAGTGGTCAGCAACATCGTCACCCTGCTGCTCACGCTCGGCGTGATGCTCAGCCTCTCGTGGCAGATCACGCTGATCGCCCTGGTGCTGCTGCCGGTGTTCGTGCTGCCCGCCCGGCTGGTCGGCCGACGGCTGGCGGCGCTGCGCCGGGAGGGCGCCGACCACAACGCCGCGATGGGCACCCAGATGACCGAGCGGTTCTCCGCGCCCGGCGCCACCCTCGTGAAGCTGATGGGCCGCCCGGCGCGGGAGTCCGCGGAGTTCGCCGCCCGGGCCCGCCGGGTGCGCGACATCGGCGTCCGCTCGGCGATGGTGCAGACGTACTTCGTCACCGCGCTCACCCTGGTCTCCGCGCTGGCGCTGGCCGTGGTCTACGGGCTGGGCGGGTTCCTGGCGCTGCGCGGGCAGCTGGAGCCGGGCGCGATCGTCTCGCTGGCCCTGCTGCTCACCCGGCTCTACGCCCCGCTGACCGCGCTGTCCGGCGCCCACATCGAGGTGATGAGCGCGCTCGTCAGCTTCGAGCGGGTCTTCGAGGTGCTGGACCTCAAGCCGCTGATCACCGAGCGGCCGGACGCCCGTCCGGTGCCCACCGGCCCGGTGTCGGTGGAGTTCGACGCGGTGCGCTTCGGCTACCCGTCCGCCGACAAGGTGTCGCTGGCCTCCCTGGAGGAGGTCGCCACGCTCGACACCCGGGGCGGCGAGGAGGTCCTGCACGACGTCTCCTTCCGCGCCGAGCCGGGCCAGATGGTGGCCCTGGTCGGCTCCTCGGGCGCCGGCAAGTCGACCATCGCCCAGCTGCTGCCGCGGCTGTACGACGCGGACTCCGGCGCGGTGCGGCTGGGCGGGGTGGACGTCCGGGACCTGACCGCCTCCTCGCTGCGCGACGCCCTGGGCATGGTCACCCAGGACGGTCACCTCTTCCACGAGTCCATCCGGGAGAACCTGCTGCTGGCCAACCCCGAGGCGGCCGAGGAGGAGCTGTGGGACGCGCTGCGCCGGGCCCGCCTGGACGCGTTGATCGCCTCGCTGCCCGACGGCCTGGACACCGTCGTCGGCGAGCGCGGCTACCGGCTCTCCGGCGGCGAGCGGCAGCGGCTGACCATCGCCCGGCTGCTGCTGGCCCACCCCCGGGTGGTGATCCTGGACGAGGCCACCGCCCACCTGGACAACACCTCGGAGGCGGCCGTCCAGGAGGCGCTCACCGAGGCGCTGGACGGGCGGACCGCGCTGGTGATCGCCCACCGGCTGTCGACCGTGCGGGCCGCCGACCTGATCCTGGTCGTCGAGGGCGGGCGGATCGTCGAGCGGGGAACGCACGAGACGCTGCTGGCGGCCGACGGCCGGTACGCCGAGCTGTACCGGACCCAGTTCGCCGGCGGACCGTCCGGGGCGGCGGACAGCCCGGCCCCGGCGGACGTGACAGACACGGTGGACGTGACGGAGGCGGTGGACGCGGTGGCCGCCGGCGCCGCGCCGGGCGACACCCCGGAGCTGTCCACCGCACCCTCGCTGGTGAACTGACGACGCCCGCCACCCGGCCGGCGACGGGCCCCCGTCCCCTTGGGCGGGGGCCCCGGCGTGCGCCTCACGGGAGCGGCGGTCCGGGTGCACGAGAAGTGGCGGGAGCCCGGGAGGGCTGACAACCCTTGAGCGTGGCAAGAGATATCGACGGGACACAGCGGCACACGCTGGGGCAGGCACGGCGACAGGGAGCCCGTATGGACATACCGCTCGGCCACCGGACGCGAGGGGCCGGCTCCCTCTGGATGCGCGGTCCGGCCGCCGCGCTCGCCGGCGCGCTGCCCGCCCTCGCCTTCCCTGAGCCCTCGTGGTGGTGGCTGGCCTATGTCGCGCTGGTGCCGTGGCTGCTGTTGCTGCGCGCGGCACCGACCGCTCGACGGGCGGCGCTGTACGGCTGGCTGGGCGGTGCCGGGTTCATGCTGGCGGTGCACCACTGGCTGCTGCCGAGCCTGCACGTCTTCATCCTGGTGCTGGCGCTGCTACTCGGTGCGCTGTGGGCACCCTGGGGGATGCTGGTGCGGGCGCTGCTGGGCGGGGCGCCCGGCCCGGGGCGGGCCGCCGCCGCACTGGTACTGCTGCCGTCCGGCTGGCTGATGGTCGAACTGGTCCGGTCCTGGGAGTACTTGGGCGGGCCCTGGGGACTGCTGGGCGCCAGCCAGTGGCAGGTACCGCCCGCGCTGCGCCTGGCCTCGCTCGGCGGGGTGTGGCTGGTGAGCCTGCTCATCGTGGCGGTGAACACCGCGCTGGCGGGGCTGCTCGCCGTCCCGGCCGCCCGGCGGCCCGCCGTCGCCGGTCTGCTGGTGTGCGCGCTGGCCGGCACCGCGGTCTGGCTGTGGGCACCGCTCCCCCGGCCCGCCGGGACGGTCCGGATCGCGGTCGTCCAGCCCGGCCCCGACGGCACGCCCACCCAGCGGCTGGCCCGCAGCGAGGCGCTCACCGGCGCGCTGGCGGGCCGCGGGGTGCGCCTGGTCGTCTGGGGCGAGAGCAGCCTCTACCAGGACCCGGCGGACCACCCGGCGCTCGCCGCCCGGCTGGCCGCGCTGTCCCGGCGCACCGGCGCCGACCTGCTGGTGAACGCCGACGCGCCGGACTCCGGCAGGACCGGCATCTCCAAGAGCGCGGTGCTCATCGGCCCGCAGGGCCTGACCGGGGACCGGTACGCCAAGATGCGGCTGGTGCCGTTCGGCGAGTACATACCGGCCCGGTCCGTGCTGGGCTGGGCGACGAAGGTGGGCAAGGCCGCCACCAGCGACCGGCGGCGCGGCACCCACCAGGTGGTGATGCCGGTGCCCGCCGCGGCCGGACTGCGGGTCGGGCCGCTGGTGTGCTTCGAGACGGCCTTCCCGGACATGAGCCGCCATCTGGCCGCGGACGGGGCGCAGGTGCTGGTCGCCCAGTCCTCGACGGCGACGTTCCAGGACAGCTGGGCGCCGGCCCAGCACGCCTCGCTGGGGGCACTGCGCGCCGCGGAGACCTGGCGCCCGATGGTGCACGCCACGCTCACCGGGGTCAGCGCGGTGTACGGCCCGCGGGGCGAGCGGATCGGCGAGCGGCTGGGCACCGACCGCAGCGCGGCGGCCGTCTACGACCTGCCGCTGGCCCGGGGCACCAGCCCGTACACCCGGTGGGGCGACTGGGCCCTGTACGGGGCGGTCGCCGCACTGCTCGCCCACGGTCTGGTCGCGGTGGTGCGGGCCGGTGGACGGCGGCGCGGCGCCGGTCGCTCCGGGGGCGTCGGTGCTAGGCGCTTCTGACGGATCTCCGTGGAGGAAGGAGCGGCGCCTGGTGCGTGCGATCGCAAGGCGCCGGGATGTCTTCATAGCGGAGCTATGGGGACATGTCGGCAACGCAGCGAGCGTGCGTGCCAGACGCCGCGACGCCGCGGAGATCCGTCAGAAGCGCCCTAGCCCCGGGCGGCGGCCTGTGCGAGGGCGTCGGTGATCACGCGTTCGCACAGCTCGTGCGTGCGCAGCGCGTCCCGGGCCGACGACACGCGCCCGGCCCGGACGCCGTCCAGGAAGGCCAGCACGATCTGCTCGATGCCGCGCTGACGGGCCACCGGTTCCCAGTCGCCGCGGCGCCGGACGCTCGGCCGCCCCTGGTGGTCGACGACCTCGGCGAGGTTGACGACCTGGCGCCGGGCGTCCTGGCCAGACACGTCCAGCACCTCCTCGGCGGAGCCGCTGCGGCGGTTCATGGTGCCGAGGGCGGTGAACCCGTCGCCGGACAGCTGGAGCACCACCTGGTCCATCAGCCCGTCCCGGATCCGGGCCCGGACGTCGATGTGCTCGATCTCCCCGGGCGCGAGGAAGCGCAGCGTGTCGACGACGTGGATGAAGTCGTCGAGGACCAGCGTGCGGGGGTCCTCGGGCATCCCGGTGCGGTTCTTCTGGAGCAGGATCAGCTCGCGGGGGTGCTCCCGGCACTCGGCGTATCCGGGGGCGAAGCGGCGGTTGAAGCCGACGGCCAGGCCCACCCCGCGCTGTTCGGCGAGGTCGACGATCCGCCGGGTGTCGGCGAGCTCGTAGGCGATCGGCTTGTCCACGTAGGTCGGCACCCCGGCCTCGATCAACCGGGTCACGAGCTCCGGGTGGGCGATCGTCGCGGCGTGCACGAAGACGGCATCCGGGCCGGCGGCGAGCAGCGCGTCCAGGTCGGAGTGGAGCTGCCGCCCGGTCAGCCGGTAGGCGTCACCGGCCTGTTGCAGGGCCGCCGGATTGCGGGTCTGGAGGTGCAGCTCGATGCCGGGCAGCGTGCCGAGTACGGGGAGGTACGCCTTCCGTGCGATGTCTCCGAGTCCGATGCAGCCGACCTTCACGCGATGTCTCCCTTGGTTCCGCGGTCCCGGTGCCCAGGCCCTGGGGATCTTCGGGCAACCGGTCCCCGCAGCTTACGGGGCGCCCGGCGGCCGCCAGTCGGCGATCCCGTCCAGGCCGCGCAGCGCGAGGTCGGGCGCCAGGCGGGCGGTGGCCGCGACCAGGGCGCCGCGCAGGGCGCAGGCGGGCCGGGACCGCCAGGTGGAGAGCCGGCCGATGCGTCCGGACCGGCGGACCACGGCCATGGTGCGGGGCAGCCGCTGCCGGGTGTACGCGGCGAGCGCGGCGGCCAGCGGCGCGTCCGGGCCGGCCTCGTGGGCGAGGACGACGGCGTCCTCGACGGCCTGGCAGCCGCCCTGGCCGAGGTTGGGCGTCATCGGGTGCACCGCGTCGCCGAGCAGCGCGACCCGACCGCGGTGGAAGGCGGGCGGTGGGGCCGCCGCGGCGTACACGTCGTTGCGGAGCACGGCGGCCGGGTCGGCGGCGGCCAACAGCTGCGGGACGGGCCGGTGCCAGTGCCCGAAGCGGCGCTGCAGTTCGGCCCGTCGGTCGCCGCCGGCCCGGTCGCCGCCGGGCGGGACGGCCGCGGTGGCGTACGCGTAGATCCGCCCGTCGTGCAGCGGCAGGGTGCCCCACAGGCCGCCGGGTCCCCAGGTCTCGTGTGCGGTGCCGGGGTCGGCGAGCCCGGCGGCGTCGGCGGCGGACACCACGAAGCGCCAGGCGGTGAAGCCGGCGTAGCGGGGCGCGGGGTGGGCGGGGAAGAGCGCCCGGCGGGTGGCGGAGCGGATGCCGTCGGCGGCGACGACGAGGTCGGCGGTCAGCTCCTGCGGGGCGCCGTCCGGGCCGGTGGTCCGCACCCGGGCGGGCCGGTCCTCGCGCAGCGGATCGCCGGGGTCCACGAGGGCGGCCGGGGCGCCGGTGCGGACCGCGTCGCCGGGCAGCCGGCCGGCGAGCAGGGCGATCACGTCGGCGCGGTGGGCGAGCACCACCGGGCCGCCGTACCGCCGCACGGCCGCGGCGTTGTCCGTGCGGGCCAGCAGTCGTCCGTCGGGGCGGCGGATCTCGCCGGCCAGCTGCCAGGAGGCCATGGCGCGGACCGCGTCGCCCACGTCCAGGGTGTCCAGTGCGCGCTGCGCGTTGGGGGCCAGTCCGATGCCGGCGCCCACCGGTTCCAGGGCGGCGGCCCGTTCCAGGACGGTCACCCGCCAGCCCCGCCGGTCCAGGGCCACCGCTGCGGTGAGCCCGCCGATCCCGCCGCCGATCACGAGCGCGGTGCGCTGCGGCATGGCGCCGCCTCCCTCCCTCTGCCGGGTGACGACGCGTGCGGCGCAGGGCCGCGCGTCCCCCGGTGTGACTACACCTGTAGTTCCGAATGCCTCAGAGACTACACCTGTAGTTGAACGGGCGGGCGACGCACCACGGCCGCGGTCCGGCGCCGCGGTCCGGCACCGCACTACGGCCGTAGTCAGCCCTGGCCCGTCCCGCTAGGCTCACCTGCATGAACGCCCGCACGACCACCGCTTCCCCGCCCCCGATCCCCCGGCACCGGCTGATCGCCGACACCGCCCTGGACCTGCTCGCGGAGCGCGGGATGCGAGGGCTGACACACCGCGCCGTCGACGAGGCGGCCGGGCTGCCGCAGGGCTCCACCTCGAACCTCGCGCGGACCCGGGCGGCGCTGCTGGCAGCGGCGGTGACGCGGCTGGCCGAACGCGAGGCGGCGGTGCTGGCACCACGGGAGATGCCGGGCGTCGCGGACCCGGAAGCCGCCGCCCCGGCGGCCCTCGCGGACGCGCTCGCGCTCGCCCTGCACCGCTATCTGTCGCACCACCGCGGGCTGCTGATCGCCCGTTACGAGCTGGCGCTGGAGGCCACCCGCCGGCCGGAGCTGCGGGAGGTGTACGACCGGGCCGGCCGCGCCTTCCGGGAGCCGGTCCAGGCGCTGCTGGCGGCGGCCGGCTCCCCCGCGCCGGAGCGGCAGGCGCTGGCCCTGGTGGCCTGGTGCGACGGGGTGCTGTTCTCCTGCGTCGCGGGGCAGTTCCACGCCGCGGTGCCCACCCGGGACGCGCTGCGCACCTCGTGCGCGGAACTCCTCGACGGGATGCTGCGCGGCTGAGGTCCCGTACCGGGCCGAGCCTGCTATCGGGACGTCCCGGTCGCGCCCTCGATGCGCAGCTCCAGCCGCTGGATCGCCTCCGTGAGGCGGCGGCGGTACTCGCCGTCGGCCAGGGCGCGGACCGAGGCGCGGGCCCGCCGGAGCTGGGCGCGGGCGTCGGCCGGCCGGTCGAGTCCGGCGTAGTCGGCGGCGAGGTTGAGGTGGAGCGCGGGGAAGAACGCCCGCAGCGCGGCGAGGGGGTGGCGGGGGCCCGGGCCGCCCGGGCCGCCCGCTTCGCCCGCTGCCCCGGTCCGCACGGGCCGCTCGGTGACGAAGCCCTCCGCCTCCTCCAGGGCGCGCAGGTCCCAGTCCAGTGCGTCCCGGGGGTCGTCCTGGGTGTCGGCCATGTAGTGCGCGAGGGCGCAGCGGTGGAAGGCGTCGCCGCGCGGCCCGATCTCGTGCCACAGCGCGGCGAGGCGGTTGCGGGCCTCCTCGCGGTCGCCGGCGCGGTGCAGCATGATCGCCTGGCCGATCCGGGTCAGTACCCCGTCGTCGTGCTCCGCCTCACGGCGCTGCTCCACCACCGCGCACTCCCCGTCCTCGCTCGCCGCCAGCACTGGCTCCCCCCGACGCTAACCGCCGGAGGGAAGGTCCGCGCGGTGTGCGCGACGCGAGGGTTGGCCGGTCAGCCCAGGTCGGGGATCCGCCAGTCGATCGCGGTGTGCCCCTGGGCGGCGATCGCCTCGTTGATCTGGGTGAAGGGGCGGGAGCCGAAGAACTTCTTCGCGGACAGCGGGGAGGGGTGCGCGCCCTGGACCACCGCGTGCCGCTCGTCGTCGATCAGCGGCAGCTTCTTCTTGGCGTAGTTGCCCCACAGGACGAAGACGGCCGGATCCGGGCGGTTCGCGACGGCGCGGATCACCGCGTCGGTGACCTTCTCCCAGCCCTTGCCCTTGTGCGAGTTGGCCTCGCCCTCGCGGACCGTGAGGACGGCGTTCAGCAGCAGGACGCCCTGCTGGGCCCAGGGCATCAGATAGCCGTTGTCCGGAATCGGGTGGCCGAGCTCCTCCTTCATCTCCTTGTAGATGTTGCGCAGCGACGGCGGCGTCTTGACACCCGGCTGCACGGAGAAGCACAGGCCGTGGCCCTGGCCTGCGCCGTGGTACGGGTCCTGGCCGAGGATGAGCACCTTGACCTGGTCGAAGGGCGTGGCCTCCAGCGCCGCGAAGACCTGCTCGCGCGGCGGATAGACCCCTCCGCCCGCCCGCTCCTGCTCGACGAAGTCAATCAGCTCCTTGAAGTAGGGCTTCTCCAACTCCTCGCCCAGGGCCCCGCGCCAGGACTCGGGCAGCATGTCGGTGACCACGTCAACAACCTCCGGTGTGCGTTCCGTTCTCATCGAGAGAACCTACCGGCGACCACTGACAGTGCCCGCCACGGGCCGCACGGCAGGATCCCCCGGCCCCTCACGCGGTGTCCAGCCGGGCCCGCTGGTACGGGTCCAGGACGAGGTCCAGCGCGGCCAGGCACTCGTCGAGCTGGGCCACGGAACTGACCCCGAGCACCGGCACCACCGGCACCGCGCCACCCATCAGCCACGCCAGCACCACCTGGTTCGCGGTGGCCCCGCACTCCGCCGCCACCTCCGCCAGCACCCGCGTGCGGATCACCGTCCCGGGGTGGTCGTAGCGGTCCGGGAGCGGCCGGTCCGCGCGGGTGTAGGCGCCCTCCACCAGGGGCGAGTAGCCGAGCAGGGTCAGATCGGGGTGCGCCGCCGCGTAGTCGAGGAGTTCCTCGTCGGTCTCCCGCTGGAGGCCGGTCGGCGACTCGGGGCGCGGCCGCAGATAGGTGTGCCGCTGCTGTACGGCGCGGAAGCCGGGCAGTCCGCGGGCGGCGGCGTGCTGCCGGGCCTCGGCCAGCCGCCAGGTCGCGTGGTTGCTGGCCCCCAGGGTGCCGACCCGGCCGTCCCGGACGAACCCGGCCAGCGTCTCGACGGTCTCCGCGAGCGGGACGGTGCGGTCCTCGATGTGCGCGTAGTAGAGGTCCACCCGGTCCGTGCCCAGGCGGCGCAGGCTGCCGTCGAGGGCGGTGCGGAGCGCGCCGGCGCCCAGGCCCTCGGCGTTGGCGGGCCAGCGGGGCCCGCGGGCCGGGTCGGGCCGGGCGCCGGCCTTGGTGGCCAGCACCGTGCGGTCCGCCGCGCGGCGGCTGCGCAGCCAGCGCCCGAGCACCCGCTCGCTCTCGTCACCGGTCGCGCCGGGCACCCAGCAGGCGTAGTTGTTCGCGGTGTCGACGAAGGTGCCGCCGGCCTCGGCGAAGCGGTCCAGGAGGGCGAACGCGGTCCGCTCGTCGACCGTGGTGCCGAACGGCATGGCCCCCAGGCACAGGGCGCTGATCCGCGGTCCGTCGCCGCCGCCGAGCGTGCGGTGGTGCATGGCATCTCTCCCTGACAGGTCCCTCGACACACGTGGTGCCGGCCCCTCGTCGGGACCGGCACCACGGACTCTGCCTCTTGGAGCGCACACGAAGGCAAGCCCGGTGGGGGACCGCCCGCTCCGGCGGCCCCCGGGCGTCACACCCCGGCGTTCAGGAACAGCCCGCCGTCCACGACGAGCGTCTGCCCGGTGACCCAGCCGGCCGCGTCGGACAACAGGAAGGCCGCGGCCCCGCCGATGTCCTCCGGGACGCCCAGCCGCCCCATCGGGTAGCCGGCCGCCGCCTCCTCCTCGCGGTTCTCGTAGAGCGCCGCGGCGAACTTGGTCTTGATCACCGCGGGGGCGATGGAGTTGACCCGCACCACCGGCGCGAACTCGTGGGCCAGCTGGAGGGTGAGGTTCACCATCGCCGCCTTGCTGATCCCGTAGGCGCCGATGAACGGCGAGGGCGCGACCCCGGCGATCGAGGCGATGTTGACGATCGCGCCGCCGTTGTCCTTCTGCCAGGCGTGCCAGGTGCGTTGGGCGAAGCCCAGCGCCGAGACGACGTTGGTCTCGAAGACCTTGCGCGCCACGTTGAGGTCGAGGTCGGCGATCGGGCCGAACACCGGGTTCGTCCCGGCGTTGTTGACCAGGTAGTCGACCCGTCCGAAGGTCTCCATGGCCCGCTCGACGGCGGTGGCCTGGTGCGCCTCGTCGTGCGCCTTGCCGGCGACGGGCAGCACCCGGTCGGCGCCGAGCTTCTCGGCGGCCTCCTTGAGGGACTCCTCGTTGCGTCCGGTGATGACGACCCGGTCGCCGCGGGCGACCAGGGCCTCGGCGATGCCGTACCCGATGCCGCGGCTGCCCCCGGTGATCAGGGCCACCTTGCCGGAGGGCTCGGGGAACCCGCTGTCCTGCTCTGTCATATCGCGTTCTCCTGCTCGTGTGCTCCTGCGGTCGGTCCGGCGGTCAGCACAGCGGGCCGCCGGCGACGTACAGGACCTGGCCGGAGACGAACCCGGCCGCGTCGCCGGTGAAGAAGGCGATGGCGTTGGCGATGTCGTCGGGGTTGCCGACCCGCTGCACCGGGATCTGGGTGGCCGCCGCGGTCTTGAAGTCGTCGAAGTCCATCCCGACGCGCGCGGCGGTGGCGGCGGTCATGTCGGTGGCGATGAAGCCGGGGGCGACGGCGTTCGCGGTGACGCCGAACTTGCCGAGTTCGATGGCGAGGGTCTTGGTGAAGCCCTGGAGACCGGCCTTGGCCGCCGAGTAGTTGACCTGGCCGCGGTTGCCGAGCGCCGAGCTGGAGGAGAGGTTGACGATCCGCCCGAACTTGGCGTCCACCATGTGCTTCTGACAGGCCCTCGACATCAGGAACGCACCGCGCAGGTGCACGTTCATGACGGTGTCCCAGTCGCTGTCGCTCATCTTGAACAGCAGGTTGTCGCGGAGCACGCCCGCGTTGTTGACGAGGACGGTCGGCGCGCCGAGCTCCGCCGCGACCCGCTCGACGGCGGCCGCCACCTGGTCGCTGTCGGAGACGTCGCAGCCGATCGCGACGGCCTTGCCGCCGGCCGCGGTGATCTTCCCGACGGTCTCCTTGCAGGCCGCCTCGTCGAGGTCGAGTACGGCGACGGCGCGGCCCTCGGCGGCCAGGCGGACGGCGGTGGCCGCGCCGATGCCGCGGGCCGCGCCCGTCACGATGGCGACACGCTGCTCGGTGGTGGACATGCGGGTTCTCCTCACCCTCGATCGTCGAAACCTCGAACACCAGCGGTCGCCGTCGATCCAGGTGAGCAACCGCTTAGTAGCCTCAGCAGGGCTGACGCTAGAAGCCCGGCCACCCCCTGTCAACGCCCCACCACCGCGCACCCGCCCGCAGACGCCGAACGGGGCGGCCTCCCGAAGGAATCCCGCCCCGTCCACCGCGCCCTCGGCGCACCGTCACCGCACCAGCAGCTCCAGCAGCCGCTCCGCCTCCGCCGTGGGATCGGCGGTCAGACCGGTGTGCACCGGTCCCGGCTGGACGATCGTGCTGCGCGGCGCGATCAGCCAGCGGAAGCGCTGCCCCGGGTCCTCCCCGGCCGCCTGTCCGGCCCGCGCGCCGCCCTCGCAGATGCCCTCCACGGCACACAGCGCGGCCCGTACGCCGGCCACGTCCACCGTGGGATCCAGCGCCAGCAGCCGGGCCTCGTCCAGGTGCGTACGGGCCTCGACGAACCGCTGCGCACGGCAGTACACCACCACCCCCGCGTTGATCATCTCCCCGCGCTCGACCCGGGGTACGACCTTCAGCAGCGCGTACTCGAAGACGTCGCGCCCGTTGTACATTCCGCTCACTTCACGGCCCTCCGCGGCAACTTGCCCGCCAGCCACTCCGGTGCCTGCGAGGGCCTGTCCTTCGTCGGCTCCCCGATGGTGATGTGCTCGCTGACGGTCCGGGCACGGTCCAGCAGCGTGCGAACATACGCCCCGCGCAGCTCGTCCGGCGAGTCGAAGCCGGGCTCGCCGTCCAGCCACTCGTCCGGCACGTCCGCGGCGATCTCGGTGAGCAGGTCCTCGGTGATCCGCGGCGCGAACTCCTCGGCCGCGGCCGCCACATCCGGCCCGAACGTGGCCAGCGCGTGGTCGGAGGCGTTGTAGGGCCGGGCCGAAGCCTTCTGTGCGGTCGGCCAGTTGTGGTGCCAGATCATCGCCGCGCCGTGGTCGATCAACCACAGCTCGCCGTGCCACACCAACAGGTTGGGATTGCGCCAGGACCGGTCCACGTTGTTGATCAGCGCGTCGAACCACACCACCCGGCCGGCCTCGCGCGCGCTCACCTCGAAGGCGAGCGGGTCGAACCCCAACGAACCGGGGAGGTAGTCCATCCCCAGGTTCAGCCCCCCACTGGCCTTCAGCAGTGCCTGGACCTCCTGGTCCGGCTCGCTCAGCCCGATGACCGGATCCAGCTGCATCCGCACCAGCTCCGGCACCCGCAGCCCGAGCCGCCGCCCGAGCTCCCCGCAGATGACCTCCGCGACCAGCGTCTTACGACCCTGTCCCGCGCCGGTGAATTTCATGATGTAGGTCCCGAGATCGTCCCCCTCGACGAGCCCGGGAAGCGACCCACCCTCACGCAGGGGCGTGACATAGCGGGTCGCAATCACCTCTCTCAACGCTTTCTCAGGCCCCACGGGTCACTTTCCTTAGAGTTAACAACCAGGTTCAAGGAGGCGCTCACCTCGAAATCGCCCCGATCGGCCCTGGGGAGAATCTGGGGAGAATCGACTGGCGCACAGATCGCCCCTCTCGCCCCGGTAGCCCGTCAACGGCGGTTCGACCTTTGCTTCCGGCCTCCGGCATGAAGTGAGCATAGTAACCGAGCGTGATCACCGGGGAGGAGTGCCCGAACCACCGCGGCAGTCGCCACGGCCTCCCCCACCTCCGACAGGGGAAAGGCACAGGCGTGCCGCCGTACGTGGAACCCGCCCTTCGGCGCCGCCTGCCACTGCCACGACCTCGCCCCCCTCGGGGCGAGGCGGGATGCCCCCCGCTTCGGCCGGTGCCGGCTTCCAGGTGTAGGTGCTCCACGTATTCGCGGCCACCGCGTTGCCGAAACGCGTGGGGAGGGGGAGGGAGCCTGCCTGCACTGCCCGTCCACCTCCGGCCGCTGTCGATGGCCGGTCAAGCGGCGCTGCTCAGCGGCGGTCCCGCGGACCGCGTGCTGGTGGCGACGACGTCGCCCTGTCTCGCCGACGGTGCGACTGCCGAGAGTGTGGAAGCGATTTCGAGCGCCACAAGGAATCCACAAAGAAGGCTGTCAGCCTGTGCTCTCCCGCGGCCTGGAAAGTGCGGCCGCGGAAGCTTCCATACGAGGTGAAGAAAGTTATGCGCGTGTCCCGGGTGTTCGGTTGCCGTCGCCGTGTGGCGTCCGCCGCCGCATCTCTCGCCGTGATCACAGCGGCGGTTACCGGCTGTTCAGGCCATAGCACCCCGAACGCCGCCGGGTCGGCACCGGTCGCCGCGGCGGCGCCGACCACTTCGGGTTCGTCCACGGCGGGGCCTTCCCCTTCGACCGGGGCGTCGTCGGGCGTACTGTTCGGCGGCGACGCCCAGTTGTCCGGTCTGCCACATCTCGGCCGGTCGCCGGCGATCGTGCGCACCTACGACACCATCGACACCGCCGGCGCGTTTCCCTCCACGGACGAGACCAGCGCCCTGCACTCCGGAGCCACCCTGCTGGCCAGCCTCGGCACAGGACACAACCGGGATTGGGCGTCGATCGCCGCAGGCACCTCGGACACCGAGGTGCTGAAATACCTGCGTGCGGTCAACACCGCCGCCACAACCCGCCACCTGAACGCCATCTACGTGTCGTTCAACCACGAACCCAACGCCAAGATCGACGCCGGGAAGGGAAGTCCGGCGCAGTACGTGGCGGCCTGGCGCCACGTGTACCAACTGGCCGCCGACGCACGCCTGAACGCCCAGACCGGTGGCCGACTGCGCTGGGTATGGATCCTCAACGCCAACGGCTTCGATCATCCGAGCACCGCCAACAGCTTCTGGCCGGGCGCCCGTACCGTGGACGTCGTCGGGGTCGACGGCTACGTGACCGGCAGTTGCTCGAAGAAGACGAGCGGCAACTACCTGGACCCGGCCAAGAACGCCACGAAGCCCGAGGCCGTCTTCGGCCCGGCGTTGAACTGGAGCACGGCCCACGCCGCGGGCAAGTCGGTCTTCATCCCGGAATGGGGCAGCGTCCCGTTCACCAACCCCGGCCTCCGCCCCTCGTTCATCCAGGCGATGACCCACTACGTGGTCGCCCATCCGCAGATCGGCGCCGTCATGTACTGGAACGACCACGCCCATCACGACTCCTGCGACTACACCCTCGACAAGGACCTCGCGTCACAGCGCGCCCTCGCCGCCATGGGTGCCCACGCCCACTTCCAAGCACACCCCTGACATCGGCCACAGCACCACGGCATCCGCGGGCGCACCCGGAACCAGCAGCCGTGCAGTCCGTCGCGGGCGGCCCGGAACCTGCCGATGGCGCAGGCTGCTGGGCGGTCCGACCGGCCAGTGGGGGAACGTCAGTTGAGGGGATGCGGCGCCAGCACGGTCAGCCAGAGCAGAACGATGGTGGCGGCGCCCATCAGCGGGGTGAGTATCTCGGTCTCCAGCTTGTTGCCGCTGCTCTTGATGAGGACTATTTCGTACCGGGTCTTGAGCGGCCACAGCCACGGTGCGCCGCGCTTGGTGAGGGAGTCGCCGATCAGATGCGCCAGGCAACCCAGACCGATGGCATACGGCAGCCAACCGGGCGCGGACGGAATGAACTTGTCGATGGCCGCAGTTCCCAGACCGGCCAGGGCCACGATGGTGCCCCACGCGTGGAAGCCGTGCCCGGGCGGACAGAGATTGAGCGCGCGCACGGCCATGGCCAGCAGGAAGAAGGTCATGACGAGGGTGAACGGCCGCCCCAGGTACGTGATTCCGGCCCAGCTGCCGACGGTCATCAGGGCGACGAAGAACAGGGAGTGCGTCGCATGCCGGTGTCCGCCGGAGATCCAACTGACGAACCGACAGAGCGTCTTGGAGACCGGGCCGAGGAAGTTGGCGATCGTCCCGTCGTGGTGATCCAGGTCGGGCAACAGTGCGGCGCCTGCGCACAGCACTGTGCCGATGAGGATCTCCTGCGGCGCCAGGTGCGTGTGCAGCACCAGCGGCGGCAGGTAGGGTGCGGTGCCCGCGAACAGCAGCGCGCCGCTCACGGCATGCGAATGACCCATCATGGTGAAGTTGTTCTCCCCCGATTCGGCGCCACGAGATCGGCGCGCGGATATGTCTGGCGCAGTGCTGTGTCCGGTGCACTGCTATGTCTGGTGCACTGCGGTGTCTGGTGCACTGCGGTGTCTGGTGCACTGCGGTGTCTGGTGCACTGCGGTGTGCGCACGGGTGCGTCCTGTGACGCGCCCAGCTGTCAGAGATTGGTGAGCCGTTCGCCCTTACGGTCCTCCAACGTGTGGTCCACACACACCGCCAGGACTATCAACAGCAGGGCGTCCGGCTCGCTCATCACATCGACCGCGTACGCGTCGCGAATGCTGAACCAGCGGCGCGAGATGCGCGCCAGGCACGTGCCGTCGTAGAGGATGTCGAATTCGCGGTCCCAGAAGCTGCCGACTATCCGCAGCCGTCGACCATCCGTCAGGCTGGCCTTGAAGCGGTCCCCGAAGAACCCGAAGGCCCGCTTGCTGATGCGGCCCACCAGCTCGCCGTTCTGCTTGATCAGGATGGTGTGATGGAGCGTCAGGGTCTTCTTGACGATGCTGGCGACCTGGTTGCCCTCGGTGTCCACGAAGTCGAACGTGGTCCGCAGACGGAACAGTTTGCGGTTGACCTTGAGCAGCTTCTCCCGATGCTCGGTCTCGACCCAGGCTTCTTCGTGGAAAGCCAGCATGCGATCGCGTACCAGGTAGCGCATGGAAAACCCCGTCCAGACCGTAACGTTCCCGAGCGGCGCGGCACCGCCGTGACGGACGCCCGTATGGAGAGGGGAAGAACCCCCGCCGGGATCATACTTGCACCCTTGCGCAAGCCAAGAACATCTCCCTCGCGTGAACCGGAAGACCGGGGATCCTCGTGCCGGCGCGTGCTCTCGCGCTGCTGTGCCGCCTGCCTCACCATCGCGACGTGATCGTCTCCGGCCGCCCCCTTGGGCGGAGAGCATCTGCCGTTGCACCCCGGCCGACGTCGCCCCTTCTTGACCTTCGCAGGTCACCCGCCGAACGGCGGTGAGCACGACGGCATGTGTGCTTAACCGGATGTATCAAGAAAATACAGAACACACCGTCAAGGTCCCTTTTATGCCGACTGCTGGTACTACGCTGGCGGCCGTGACCCCTGGGCTTGGCCTCCGCCTCTCACGTGCTGCGGTCTTCGCGGCGGTGTGTGTGGTGGCGTCGGCTCTGGGGCACGCGCTGATGTCCGGTCAGACCGTGCCCGTGCGGGTGGTGGCGTACGCGTTCGCCGCGACCGCGGTGGGCGCGTGGTGGCTCACCGGACGGGAGCGCGGTGCGCTCGTGGTCACCGGCTCCGCCGTGGCTGCGCAGTTCGTGCTGCACACGGCGTTCAGCCTGTCGCAGTCGCCGACGGCATCCGCAATGTCCGCACCGATGGCCGCGCACGACGGCATGGGTGGCATGGGCGGGATGGCCGGCTCCGTGGGCATGGCGGCCACCGGACACTCCTGGTCCCTCGGCATGGGGCTCGCGCATGGCCTGGCCGCGCTGGTCTGCGGGTTGTGGCTGTGGTGCGGTGAGGCGGCGGCGTTCCGCCTGGGCCGGTCGTTGGCCTCCTTCGTCTGCGCGCCGCTGCGGCGTGCTCGACGGTCATTCGCCTATGCCGGCCTGGCCTCCCCCGCACGTCCCGGGGCCGCTTACGGTCCCGTTCTGCGGCTGTGCGCTTGGCCGCTGCGATACGCCGTCCTCCGCAGGGGTCCGCCGGTACTTCCCGTCTGCCGCTGACCGCTCGTCCCCGCACGCGGGTCGACGAGCACATTGCCGACGTGCGCGGACGTCCGCGTGCCGGCTCAATGCCAGCTGACAGCTGGGGCAGCACCGGGACCACTGCCGGATCGAACCATCATTGCGGTTTCGATCGTCGAGTCTGGGATGGCGGCGGTAGCCGAAGGCCCAGAACCTTCAGGCCGGGAATGTTCGCCTGTTGCGCGCCATGGCGATTCCTCGGGGACTCGCATGGCGAAACCGTCTGTGGAGATCTTGGAAGGCGAATCGCCAGATGCCGAAATCGAGAAGAAGTATGCCGTCACCCACCTTCGCTCTGCGCCAGCTCAACCGTCATGGACTTCTCGCTCTGCGTTTGTCCCTCGGGACCGTCTACGTATGGTTCGGGGCCCTCAAGGCAGCTGACTGCACCCCCGTGGGCAAGCTCGTTCGCGACGCCGTGCCGTTCACCACCCCGGCCTGGTTCGTCTCCGCGGTCGGCATCCTGGAGATCGTCGTAGGTCTGTGGTTCCTGTCCGGACGTCGCCTCAAGTGGTTGCTGCCCCTGTTCGCCGCCCACATGTTCAGCACCTTCAGCGTTCTGGTCTTTCTCCCGGGAACCGCCTTCCAGCACGCCAACCCTTGGGAGCTGACCATGACTGGCGAATTCGTCGTCAAGAACCTCGTCCTGCTCAGTGCCGGGCTCTTCCTGTGCAGTCACCGGGACCCGTCACGGGGACCCGAGCACGAGATGAGGGCAGCCGTGCGCGCTCTCAGGGTGTGAACCACCCGGCTGACTTCCGCGCAGGTCTCGGCAGCCCCCAACCAACCGTTGAGGTCGGCGCGGGCGCGGGCCACCCGCGAGCGCACCGTGCCGGCCGAGTTGGCGGGCATGACTGTGGTGGGGCGGTAGCAGCACGGTGTCCGCCCCACCAGAGCGTGCCCGGTGTCCCGGTTGGCTACGGGCGCTACGGGCGGGCGGAGCGGCTGCGGTAGAGCGCGATGGCAGCCGTTCCGATGCCCAGGACTCCCGCGATCAGGCCCGCGATGCCCAGGGCCCGGGTGGTCGAGTCGCTCGTGGCGGCACTGGAAGCCTTGGGAGCCGTGGGGGCGGCGGAGGCGGCTTCGTCTGCCTTGGTGAGTTTCAGCACCGGCGCCGGGTTCTCCGGCTCTGCCTGACCGGTCTTCGGCTCTTCGATCCAGCGCACGACCTTGCCGTCGGAGTAGGTCTGGAGCGTCTTGAAGGCCAGCTGGTCGGTGTTGTCGGGGAGTTGACCGAAGGCGACGCTGAAGTCCTGGTACTGGCCGGGCTCGATCTTGCCCTTGGTCCAGGTGATCTGCGCGACGGCTTCGTTGATGGTGCCGTCGTCCGTCTTGATCGGGTTCTTCAGCTTGGTGGTCTTCACCTGCGCGGTCCAGCCGGGCTCAGGGGTGACGAGCACCGAGGGGATGGGGTGGTCCGTGGGCAGGAAGACCTGGACCTGCGTGGTGTCGGCGTTGTCCTCCTCGTTGGGGACCCGGAAGGTGAGGGTGCCGTCGGTGGCGCCCTTCGGGTAGCTGTCGGGGTGAACCGTCACGTGCGCGAAGGCCGAGCCCGCGGCGGTGAGCAGCCCGGCCGTGGCGAGGGTGGTGACGAGGGTGGTACGGCGCAGAGCGCGCCGGAGGGTGGTGTGCCTCGGGGACATGGGGACTCCGTACTGGTGGTCGTCCGGCGGCGGTGATCGGCCGCCGAGGGGTAGGGGTGAGCAGGCCGTCGTTGCGGAGAACGGCTGGTCGGCTCACACGGGCAGAACGCGGTACGGGTCCGGGAGCGGCGGGCCGCGGCGTGACACGGCGTGGCGCAGCAGGACTTGGCGCAGCGTCCGTTGCCCGGCTGTCCGCCCACCGGGGACGACCGGGTACGCGAGAGTGGGCTGCCGGCCCGCTCGGGTGCCCCACCACGCCAGCAGCCCCGGCACCAGCGTCATGGCCCTGCGCAGCAGGGACCACAGTGCTGCTTCGCCCCGTCGCAGCCACCAGGACGCGAGCAGGGCGGCTGCCGTGTGCGCTGCGGCGGCGTGGGCCGTCGGGTGCGGGTGCGCCATCATCCGCGTGGCGTGCATGACCGTCGGCGTGCTGGTGGCGGTGAGGCGCCGGGCCGGGGACTGGGCGGCGTCGAAGGCCAGGTGCAGGGTGCCCTGGGTGGTGAGCATGGCGCCGCCGATCCCCAGCAGTGATCGCTCCCGGGCGCTCAGCAGATAGCCGAGAACGAGGACGGTGAGGAATCCGGCTCCGTCCGCCCACATCGGTGGCGCCGAGCCCACCGCGAGTTGGTGACCCGCGGCGGACAGCGTCAGGCACACCGCGGCGAACACCGCGGCGCGCAGGAGCCGCAACGCCGGGGAGGCATACGCGACGGCCGGGCCCTCCCCCTCGGGCCGGAGCGCGTGGCGGTCCTTCGTCCTCATGCGCAAACCTTCGTTTCGCAAACCTTGGTTTCGCGTCCGCGCCGGGCGAGGAGCACGCCCCACCTGGGTGAAGCGTCCTCCCCTCCCGGCTTGTTGGCCAGATGCCGGATCGTTGGTCAGACGTCGGCTCGTTGGTCAGACGTCGGCTCGTTGGCCAGACGTCGGCTCGTTGGCCAGACGTCGGCTCGTTGCTCAGCCGAAGAACCGGCGCAGCGGGGCGATCCGGCGGATCAGCAGCCAGTCCAGGGTGAGGACGGCCAGCATGGAGATCCCGGCAAGAGGCATGGCCACCCCGAGCACCAGCATGATCAGGGCGACGCCGCGGGTGACCCGGGCGTCCTGGGCGCGGCGGGGTGCGCCCAGGCCCTTGCCGGTCGGGCGGCGGCGCCACCACATCACGACGCCGCTGACGGCCATGCCGATGACGGCGAGGCAGGTGCCGAGTGCGACCAGGAGGTTGGGCAGGCCGAAGCGCTCGCCCTGGTGGAGGGCGATGCCCTCTTCGACGAGCTTGGACAGCAGGCCGTACTGGGGCCAGCCGTAGGAGGCGAGCACCTTTCCGGAGTACTGGTCGAGGAAGAGGGTGCGCTGCTTGGCGGGGTCCGCCTCGGACTTGCCGGAGATCGTGTAGACGCCCTTCGGGCCCTGCGGCAGGGTCACGGTGAAGGTGCCGGGCACGCGCTCGTGGTGGGCGACGGAGACGGCCTGCTCGATGGACAGGCTGCCCGGCGCGGCACCGTTTCCGCCCTGGCCTGCCATGTGGCCGGCGTGCCCTTCATGCCCCTGGTGTTCGCCATCGGCCTGCGAGGTCGGGACCTGGACCTTCTCCGCCGCCCAGGGCACGGAGGTATCGGGGTTGGAGGTGAGGCGGTCGGCGGTGGTAGCCGGGATCTTCGAGGAGACCTTGTAGTCCTCGGCGCTCGGGGCGCCCTGCTTCGTCGCGGTGATGACCTTCTGCAACTGCTGGCCCCACAGGCCCGTCCACGGCAGGCCGGTGGCGATGAGCAGCAGCAGGAAGACGGAGACGGCCGCGCCGACGGTGGCGTGCCAGCGGCGCAGCCCGCGCCGTCCCGTCCGGCCGCGGCGGGGCCGGGCTCGCCACCACAGGTACAGGCCGGTGCAGGTCAGGATCGCGGCCCAGGACGCGGTCAGCTCCACGAGGCGGTCGCCGACCGTCCCGCTGAGCAGGTTGCCGTGGAGGTCGCGGACCTTCTGCATGAAGGTCGTGGCGTTGTCGACCGACCCCAGCACCTTGCCTTCGTAGGGGTTCACGTACACCGACACGGTCGGCGCCCAGGGGCCGCCGCCGTCGGCGGCGAGGGTGACCATCGTGCTGTGTGTGCGGTCGCCCGGTGGCGTCACGGACTGGACGGTCGCCTCGGGCTTCGCCTTGCGCACGGCGTCCACCTGCGCGGCCAGCGGCACCGGCTTGGCGCTGGCGCTGTGCGGGGCGTGGACGGTGCGCAGGTCCTTGTAGACCCAGTTCTCGTAGGCGGGTTTGAACAGGTAGATGCCGCCGGTGACGGCGAGCAGCACCAGCAGCGGGGTGACCAGCAGGCCGGCGTAGAAGTGCCAGCGCCACAGGGTCTTGTACAGCTGGTTACGGGAGGGCCGGGCGCGGTCGGTGCCGCGGTCCGGCCCGGTCTCCGGAGAGGGGTCCGCAGGGGTGTCCGGCGTGGCGTCCAAAGTGGTGCCCGGCCTGTCTTCGGACACGCTCGGGGCGTGCGTCATCGCAAGTCGTCTTTCGTCGTACCCCGCGGCCGGGCAGCACCGACCGCAGGTGATCGCAGCAGGAATCCGGACGGCCGCGAAACACAGACACGGCCGCCGGGCGGCGGACGGGCGTACCGAGACGCCGTCCGGGATGCCGCGTGTGCGCCGCGCAGGGCACGGCGCAGCACAGGCTCCGGCTGGCGGAGCCCGCACACCACGCGGTGATCAGTACGCGAAGGACAGCGGGGGGCCGCGGCGGATGACGGCGTGCCGAACCACCGCCAGGTGCGGTTGCGCCGCCGCGGCCCGGCGCCGGGCCCGCCGGGGCCCGACGTGTGCCACGGGCACCGTCACGCCTCTGAGGAGCAGACGCAGCAGCCGATGGAGCGACCGGTCGGCGGCGGCGGCCAGGGCCGCGAGCAGTGCGAACAGCGCACGCTCACCGCGGTGCAGCCACCAGGCACACACCAGGCCGGCCAGGAGGTGCGCCGCCAGCATGCCGACGCCGGCGTGGTGCATGGCGGGCATGGCGGGCGTGGGGTGCATGCCGGTCATCGCGTGCATGGCGTCGGTCTGGGAGCCGCCGCGAGCCAGACCCTCGGCGGGCCGGCGCACGGGGGGACTGTCCCAGTCCATGCCCCCAGCCCGCACGACCTGCCGCATCGACCGGTCGAGGAGGGGCACCGAACCTGCCGCCGGGCCAGGGTGACCGCACAGCAGCAGATCGGCCCAGGCTGCGGACTTGCCGGGGGCCTGGGCGGGTGCCGCGGTCCCCTGCGCCCAGGAGAAGAACACGTGCAGACCGCCCTGGCAGGCGAGCACCCCGCCGGCGATGACCGGCAGGGACCGCTCACGGCCGGCGGCCAGCCCGGCGCACACGAGAACCGTCACCGCGGCCGCCGCCAACGCCCACCCCGGTATCGCCGGACCGGACATCACGGCATGCCCGGCCGCGGACAGCACGACGCAGACCGCGGCGAACACCGCGGCCCGGACATATCGCACAGCGGCGGTGACAGGCATGGCGCCGACATCATGACAAGGAGCCCGGAAGCTTTCAGACGCGGGGTGGCCGAATGTCGACCATGGTGCGTCCAAACGATCAACGTCGGCTTGATCGTTGATGACACCCATCCGCCGATCCCGTCGGCGCACGGGCACCGGACGCCGCCTCCCACGACCAGGCTCCTCGTCGTACCGGGCCACGGTTCAACCAGTCCGATCAGCCCTGCTCGAAGTGGCTGGGCCGTCCGTCGTACTCGACCAGGCGGCCCAGCTCGGCGGCCTTCGCCCGGGGCATGAGGGTCCAGGTGCCGTCGGTGCGGCACAGGGCTGCCGAGTGCCAGGGGGTGGTCCAGGCGTCGGGGGCTTCGAGGAGGCGGATGCCGAACTTGGGGGCGCCGACGGGCTGGGGGTGGATGGACAGGCGTACGGAGCGGGGGTGGTGGTCGGCGATCAGGTCGCCCCAGGCGCGGCTGCGCTGGATGACGCCGTACGCGCGTTGCCGGCACTCGCGCTGGAGGGCGGATCGGGTGCCTGTGTGGTCGGCGGTGTCCTCGACGAGGAAGCGGGTGATGCCCCGGTAGAGGGCGAGGGTGTTGGCGTCGGCGCGGACCTCGGCGCGCAGGGCGTCCAGTGTGGGGGCGTAGCGCTTGTGGAGGTGGGCGCGCTGGGTGTCGTGCGGGAGGTCGCCGAATACGTCGCGCAGGTCGAATACCGACAGTCTCGTGAGCCCCGATCGACCTATGAGGGTGCGGAGTTCGTCGGCATAGGCGTCGATGTGCTCGTCGGGGACGCGGATGAGGTCGCCGAAGGCGTGGCCGTCGGAGCAGACGACCATGCGGGCGCCGGGCGGGTAGATCCGCTCGATCTCGTTGCACAGGGCGTTGAGGAAGCCGAGGGAGAGGCGTTCGCCCTGGTCGGGGAGGTGACCGAGGACTTTGGCGGGGTTGGGGGACTTGCAGGGGAAGGCGGGCAGGGTGAACGTGACGGGGGCGTCGTCGCGTACGAAGTCGGCGACCTGGCGCAGTTGGTGCGGAAACCTCTCCGCGGAGGCGGGGCCCGGGTCGGTCGTTCGGTGATGCGGCAGGAGCAGGTTCAGGATCGCGATGCCGAGTCTCGTGGGGAAAGTGCCCGGCGCGGTTGTCGGCGGCATGTCGTTTCTCCGGGAAGCAGGAAGCGGGAAGTGTGCGGGCACGACGGCATGACGGCATGGCGCCGTGGCGAGGGGCGGCCAGGCGCCGTCAGGCGCATGAGGGGGTGATCAGCCGGGCCCGGGGCGCGCGGTGTGCGCGGCCCCGGTCAGCCGGCGGCTGGTGTCAGCGGCGTCGGTCGTAGCTGACGGGCAGGTGGTTGGTGCCGCGGCCGAGGACTGCCGGGATCCACGCGATGTCCTCGTCCCTGATGGCGAGGCGGAGGCCGGGGAGCCGGGTGAGCAGGGCGCCCAGGGCGACCTGGAGTTCGGCGCGGGCGAGGGCCGCTCCGGGACAGAAGTGGATGCCGTGACCGAAGGCGAGGTGCGGGTTGGGGGTGCGGTCGAGGTCGAGGGTGTCCGGGTCGGGGAAGCGGCGCGGGTCGCGGTTGGCGGCGCACAGCGAGACGATCACGGAGTCGCCGGCCGGGACTTCGGTGCCGTACAGGTCGTCGTCCCGGTCGAGGAAGCGCCAGGTGGTCAGTTCGAAGGCGCTGTCGTAGCGGAGGAGTTCCTCGACGGCACGGGGCAGCAGGTCGGGTTCGTCGCGCAGGCGGGCGAGCTGCTCGGGGTGGCGGAACAGGGCGATCAGTGCGGTGGTGATCTGGTTGGTGACCGGTTCCTGGCCGGCGACGAGGAGCTGGAAGATCATGGAGTCCAGCTCCTCCTGGGACAGTTCGCGGCGGTCGCGGGCCACGACGAGGCGGCTGAGGAGGTCGTCGTCCCCGTGTTCGCGCTTGTGGGCGACGATGTCGGCTATGTAGCTCTGCAGGCCGTGCAGTCGGGCCTCGTACAGCGGTCGTCCGGGGTCGGTGGGTCCGACGGGCTGGACGACCTTGCCCCAGTCGCGGTCGAAGCGGGCGGCCAACTGCTGTGGGAGGCCGATGACTTCGGCGAGGACCTGGAAGGGGAAGAGGGCGGCGAAGCCGGCGACGAGGTCGGCGGGGCCGGTTTCGGGGAGGGCGTCGATGAGGGCGTCGGCCAGTTCCTGGAAGCGGGGGCGCAGGCTCTCGATGCGGCGGGGGGTGAAGGCGTCGGTGACGAAGCGCCGCATGCGGGTGTGCTTGGGCGGGTCCTGATGGAGGAGGTGGGCCTGGAGCTGGGAGTGCTGGGGTTCGGGCATGATCGAGGCGCGGGCGCGCCAGCGGTCGTTGCCCCGGTCGTGGTTCTTGCCCAGGCGTTCGTCGTTCAGGGCGGCGTAGGCGGCGTCGTAGCCGGTGACGAGCCAGGCGTGTACGCCGCTGGGGAAGAGCACGCGGTGGACGGGGCCGGCCTCGCGCATCCGCTCGTAGAGCGGGTAGGGGTCGCTCTTGTAGGGGCAGCCCGTCAGCGGGACCGGGTCGGGCAGGGGCTCGGGCCGGGGCTTCGGCTCCACGGCAGACAGGGGTGGTTCTTGGATGGTCATGTGAGGGCTCCTCAGAGGGCGAGTTCGGGCCGGTGGTGGTCCAGCCACAGGGCCAGGTCGACGACACGTTCGAGGCGGAGGCGGTGGCCCCACACCAGCAGGTCGGGCGGGGTGTCGAGGCAGGGCTTGAGGCGGGGCTCGTCGGCCAGGGCGCGGACCTGCTCGCTGGACAGGGCGTCGCGGGCGAGGTCCTGCAGGCCGCGGTTGTAGTCGGGGTGGTGGGTGGCCGGGTAGTGGTTCTTGGGCCGGTGCAGTACGGAGTCGGGTGCGAGCCCGGCGCCGGCGGCGCGCAGCAGGCTCTTCTCCCGGCCGTCGAAGCTCAGTTGCGCCCAGGGCGTGGCGAAGGCGTACTCGACGAGGCGGTGGTCGCAGTAGGGGACGCGGACCTCCAGGCCCTGGGCCATGCTCAACCGGTCCTTTCGGTGGAGGAGTTGGCGCAGCCAGCGGGTCAGGGACAGGTGCTGCATCTCGCGCTGCCGGTGCTCGGCGGGGGATTCGCCGTCCCGATGCGGTACGGCGGCCAGCGCGCTGCGGTACGTGTCCTGGCGGAACTCCGCCATGTGCAGGTCGAGTTCGGGGTTGAGCGGCATCGCGGCGTCGTCGCCGTTGACGAGCAGCCACGGGAAGGTGTCCGCGGCCAGCGCCTTCGGACTGTGGAACCAGGGGTAGCCGCCGAACACCTCGTCCGCCGCCTCGCCGGAGAGGGCCACGGTGGAGTGTTGGCGGATCTCGCCGAACAGCAGGTACAGCGAGGTGTCCATGTCGCCGACGCC
This sequence comes from Streptomyces yunnanensis, assembly GCF_029011865.1. Classification (NCBI taxonomy): domain Bacteria; kingdom Bacillati; phylum Actinomycetota; class Actinomycetes; order Kitasatosporales; family Streptomycetaceae; genus Streptomyces; species Streptomyces yunnanensis. Next base: position 8,017,396 of record NZ_CP095749.1, on the reverse strand, counting down.
GATCGGCGAGTCCCTGGCCACCACGACCGCCTTGCGGTGCTCGGGGTCGAGCAGGGCCAGCGGGTCGAGGACGACCGTGCTGTGGTCGGTGCCGATGAAGGCGCCGGCCTCGGTGGCGTACGGGGTGTCGTGACCGGTGCGCAGCACGTCACCGGTGAACTCCTCGGCCTGGTCGCTGTAGTCGACGGCGTAGGAGCGGATGCGGGCGTCCGGGCCCTCGCGCAGCCGGAGTTCGTCGGCGAGCAGCGCGGTCAGGACGGTGGAGTCGATGCCGCCGGACAGCAGGCTGCACACCGGGACGTCGGCCTCCAGTTGGCTGCGGGCCGCCGAGTCGACCAGCGTGCGGATCCGCTCGACGGCGGTGTCCCGGTCGTCGTCGTGGACGTCGGCCTCCAGCTGCCAGTAGCGGCGCTCGCGGATACCGTCCCGGTCCAGGACGAGCAGCCCGCCGGGCTCCACTTCCCGTACCCCGGACCACACGGTCGGCCCGGTGTTGAAGAGCAGGCTGTACGCCTCCCGCAGCCCGTCGGCGTCCACCCGGGGCCGGATCTCCGGGTGGGCGAACAGGGACTTGGGTTCCGAGGCGAAGGCCAGGCCGCCGTCGACGGCGGCCCAGAACAGCGGTTTGACGCCGAGGCGGTCGCGTACCAGCAGCAGCCGCTGCGCACGCTCGTCCCAGACGGCGAAGGCGAACATGCCCTCCAGGTGCCTGGCGACGTCCTCGCCCCACTCGGCGTAGGCGCGCAGGACCACCTCGGTGTCGCTGCGGGTGCGGAAGTGGTGGCCCCGGCCCCGGAGTTCGACCCGCAGTGCGTGGTGGTTGTAGACCTCGCCGCTGTAGCTGAGGACGTGGATCGGCCGGTCGGGACGATCGGTCATCGGCTGCCCGCCGCCGGCCAGGTCGATGACGGCCAGGCGGCGGTGGCCGAGCGCGGCGCGCTCGCCGAGCCAGACACCGCCCGCGTCCGGGCCGCGCGGGGTGAGGGTGGCGGTCATGGCCTCGATGACCGGCGCCTGGGTGCGGGCGTCGCCGTGAAACGACGCCCATCCGGTGATTCCGCACATGCGCGTGACTCCCTGGTCAGTTGTGGGCGGCGGGCGCCGCGTCGGTCGTCTTCTCGGGCCCGGGCGCGAGTCTTCTTCTGCCGGGCAGGGCGAGCAGGGGCACGGCGACGCAGGCGGCCGTGGCCGCCAGCGCAAGCCCGGCTCGTACGCCCTGGTCGGGGCCGGCCAGCCCCCAGGCGGCGGTGGCCAGGGCGGGGCCGAGAGTGAAGCCGAGCGTGCGGGCGAGTTGCATCGTGGATCCGACGGTCGCGGTCCGGTCCCGTGGTGCGGCGCCCATGACCAGGGCCTGGGTGGGGCCGCCGTTCAGGCCCATGCCGACGCCTGCCAACGCCAGCCGCCAGGCCACCTCCAGCGGTGACCAGCCGCCGCCCAGCGGGACCAGCAGAAGCAGACCGGTGGCGGTGACGACGGCACCGGTGACCGCGACCGGCCGGGCGCCATACCAGTCGGCGAGGCGCCCGCCGATCTGCCCGGCCAGCCCCATGCCGAGGGGGAAGGCGAGGACGGTCAACCCGGTCGTGGTGGCGCTGACACCGTTGTCGCGCTGCAGGTGCAGAGCGACCACGTAGTGCATGGCGGCGAACCCGGCCGCGAGGGACAGCACCGCGCCGTGGGCCCGGAACAGCCCCGTGGCCCGCAGCACACCGGCCACCGGCCGGCCGCCCGGACCGCGCGACCACCACCACAGCGTCGGGACCGCCGCGAGCCCGAGCACCAGCCACGCCGGGCGGTCCGACGCCAGGGTCAAGGCCAGCAGCAGGACCGCCACGCCCGAGGCCACCAGCAGCGCGTCCGCCACGGACCGCCGGTCGGGCCGGCGCAACCCGCCGTCCCGCGGCATGACCCTCCAGGCCACGACCAGGGCGAGCACACAGAAAGGGATCTTCACCAGGAAGACCGCGTGCCAGCCCAGGTGGTCCAACAGCAGCCCGCCCACGGCCGGTCCGGTCACCGCGCCCAGCGGCCCCAGGGTGGCGGGCACGCTCATCGCCCGCCCACGCTTCTCCGGTCGTACGGAACGGACCGCGAGGACCGGCATCAGCACGAACAGCACCGCAGCGAAGGCACCCTGCACGAGGCGGGCGGCGATCAGCCAGGCCGCCCAGGGTGCGGCGGCGGCCAGGGCGCTGCACAGGCCGAACCCACAGGTCGCGGTCAGTACGGCCGAGCGCAGCCCCACTCCGTCGAGCCACCGGCCGACCGGCAACAGCAAGGCCACGACGGGCAGTTGGTAGCCCAGCACCGCCCACTGGGCAGTCGCGGTGGACACCTGCAGACCGTCGGCGATGTCCGCCAGGGCCACGTTGACGATGTTCATGTCGAGCATCGCCACGAACGCCAACACACCCGACACGGCGACCAGCGCCCAGCGGTCCTCGCCGGCGGGTGTGCGACCGGGCGGTTCCGCACCGGGAACGTGCTGTGTCACCCTTCCCCCCTCATCCTCAAGAGCGGACTACCCGACGGCAGTCCCGTCTGAGGAGTCGTGAGGAATCGAAGGTGAGTTCCCGGCTCCGCCCAAGAAAGTGACCTGCAGGCTGGTTTTCCGGGCTGACCAGCACGGCGGGTCGGGTTCCGCTAGTGGCGTCCGGATTGCCGAGCGGAATGGCCGCACTCCCCCACCGATCCGCGGAACTCCATGCTCCACCCGGCCGACTCCTAGGTGAGGGCGTCGCCCTCACCCTCCGCACCCGCGGATCGGTCCGCAACCGGAAGCCCACCGACACCCAGGAGTTCTCCCATGGCCCAGAAGCAGTACACCGTCACCGGCATGAGCTGTGAGCACTGTGTGGCGAGCATCAAGGAAGAAGTCTCCGAGGTGCCCGGCGTGCGCGAGGTCGAGGTGGACCTCGCCGCGAAGGCCGTCACGGTGCGCGGCACGGACCTCGACGACGAGCGGCTGCGCGCGGCCATCGTCGAAGCCGGCTACCGCGTCGCCGCCCCACTCGCCGCCTGATCGCCCGGAAGGAGCCGCAGACCGGGCAGGACGCAAGCACCGTCCCGCCCGGCCGCGGTCATCCATCGGTGCGTTCAACCACCGATGCGTTCAACCGCCGGTGCCCACCTCCACCGCCGCAGCCGCCTCCGCGCCGACCGCCGCCCGGTGATCGAAGGCGATCAGGAGGTCACCGGTGAGGGGGTGGTCGACCACGGCCGCCCGCACCCCGAACACCTCGGCCAGCAGGCCGGGAGTGAGGACGTCGCGGGGCGGCCCGGAGGCGACCACGGCCCCGCCGTGCAGGACGTGCAGCCGGTCGCACACGGCGGCGGCCGCGTTGAGGTCGTGCAGCGACACCAGCGTCGTACGGCACTGGGCGCGCAGCAGCGCGAGCAGTTCGACCTGGTGGCGGATGTCGAGGTGGTTGGTCGGCTCGTCCAGGACCAGGACGTCCGGGTTCTGGGCGAACGCGCGGGCCAGCAGCACGCGTTGGCGTTCGCCGCCGGACAGAGCCGTGAACCGGCGCCCGGCCGCCGCCTCCATCCCGACGTCGGCGAGGGCTCGCACGACGATGTCCCGGTCGGTGGCGTCATCGCCCGCGAAGGCCCGCTTGTACGGCGTCCGCCCCATCGCGACCACCTCGCGCACGGTCAGCTCGAAGTCGCTGCCCCGTTCCTGCGGCAGCGCGGCGACATGCCGCGCCGACCGGACCGCGGACAGCTCGCGCAGGTCGGTGCCCGCCAACAGCACCCGGCCCGCGGTGGGCTTCAGGTGCCGGTAGACGGTGCGCAGGAGCGTGGACTTGCCGCTGCCGTTCGGCCCGACCAGGCCGGTGATCTCCCCCTCGGCCGCCACCAGATCGGCCCCCGCCACGACCGTGCGGCCGGCGTAGGCGACGTGCAGGTCCTCGATCTCGATTCTCAACTGCCGCTCCCAAGGCGCCGGTCCAGCAGATACAACAGCGCCGGAGCGCCGATCAGCGAGGTGACCACGCCGACCGGCAGCTCCTGCGAGTCCATCGCCGTACGGCAGACGATGTCGACCACCACCAGGAGCAGCGCGCCGAACAGCGCCGAGAGCGGCAACAGGCGGCGGTGGTCGCCGCCGACGACCAGGCGGCAGGCATGCGGCACCATCAGACCGACGAAGGCGATCGCGCCGGACACCGCGACCAGGACGCCGGTCACCACGCTGGTCACCGCGAACAGCTCCCGGCGCAGCCGGGTGACGTTGACGCCGAGTCCGGCCGCCGTCTCGTCGCCCATCAGCAGGGCGTTCAGCGCCCGGGCACGCGCCTGGAACCACAGCAGGCCGGCCGGCACCACGACCGCGGGCACCACCAGCAGCGGCCAACTGGCGCCGCTCAGGCTGCCCATGAGCCAGAACAGCACGCTGCGCGTCTGCTGCTCGTCCCCGGCCTGCAACACCAGATAGCTGGTGAAGCCGGACAGGAACTGGCCGATCGCCACCCCGGCCAGCACCAGCCGCAGCGGCGCGAATCCCCCGCCCCGCCGGGCGATGACCCACACCAGGACGAACGTGGCCAGCGCGCCGGCGAAGGCCGCGCCGGACAGGCCCAGGCCCAGCACCCCGCCCGCGCCAAGCCCCAGGACGATGGCGGCGACCGCACCGAGCGACGCCCCGTTGGAGATGCCCAGCATGTACGGGTCGGCCAGCGGGTTGCGCACCAGCGCCTGCACCGCCGTACCGACCAGGCCGAGCCCGGCACCCACCAGCGCGGCCAGCAACGCCCGTGGAACCCGCAGTTGCCACACGATCAAATCGTCCGTGCCGGGCCGCGGGCCCTCACCGGCCAGCCGCCGCCCCACCACGCTCCACACCTCCCCGGGCGGGATGGACGTCGAACCCCAGGCCACCGCGGCCGTCAGCGCAGCGAGGAGCGCCACGCCGAGGACCAGCGCCAGCGGTCCGGCGCGCAGACTCCGCGCGCCCCGGCTCGCACCGCCCCGGTTCCCGCCGTCCCGATTCCCGTCACCCCGGCTCGCGTCCATGGCCTTGCGGCGGGACGCGGACAGCGTCGAGATCACGACTAGCCGACCTTGCCCGGGTAGAGGGCCTTGGCGATCGCCTCGACCGTCTCGGCGTTCTCGACCCCGGCGATGGTGGTCTGCTCGGAGCCGATGCGCAGGAAGTGGCCCTCCTTGACCGCCGTCAGGCCCTTGGTGGCCGGATTGCTCTCCAGCCACTGCTGCGCCTCGTCGAACGCCTTCCTGTTCGCCGCCGCGCTGCCCCGGTTGCGGATCCCGAGCTGGATCCAGTCCGGGTTCTTGGCGATCACGTCCTCCCAACCGACCTGCTTGCGGTCGCCGTCGCAGTCGGCGAAGACATTGCGGGCGCCGGCCAGGGTGATCACCGCGTTGGCGACCTGGCGGTTGCAGATGACGGTGGGCTGCTTGGTGCCGGCCTCGTAGTCGAAGAAGAAGTACGTCGGCCGCTTGCCCTCCGGCGTACCGCCGACGGCCTTCCGGACGGCGTCCACCTTCTCCTTCATCCCCGCGACGAGTTCCTTCGCCCTGGCACTCGTACCGGTGACCGCGCCGAGCGAGGTGATGTCGGCCTCGACCGCCGACAGGTCCGTCACCGGACCCTTGCGCTGCGCCGCGCAGGCGGTGGACTTCAGGTAGATGTGCTTGATCCCGGCCGCCTTGAACTCCTCCTCGGTCGGCGCGTCGCCCATCCCTCCCCCGCCCATCCCGCCCATGGCCGCGAACGTGTCGATATACAGGTCGGCACCGGAGCCGAGCAGCTTCTCCTTCGGGATCACGCCCTTGCCGAGCACGTCGACCTTCTGCGCCTGCGCGTCCAGCGCGCCGGGCAGGGCGCCCTTGCCCGGCGGGAAGCCCGTACCGATCACCTTGTCGCCGGCCCCGAGGCGGAGCAGCAGTTCCAGGCTGGAGGCATTGCTGGTGACGATCTTCTTCGGAGCCTCGGAGAAGGTGGTCTTGGCCCCCATGCAGTCGGTGACGGACACCGGGTAGCCACCGGAGGCGGCCTTCCCGCTGCCCCCGTCCGACGCGTCCTTCACTCCGCTCCCGCAACCTGCCGCCAGCAGGCCGCCGAGTACGACGACCGCCGTACCGCCCCACACACGAGAACGCATCGAAACCCTCCAAGATCCACTCAGCAGCGGCGGACAGATCTCCGCCACCCGCTCCAGTAGTCGGGGCGAACCCCCATCGAGTTCCCTGCCGATCGCCACAACGACTCAGCAGGCCCCTTTGCGCGGCTGCCAGGCACAACGGAGTTCGTCGACCGTGCGCACGGGCACTCGGCGGAGGCACTGGCCCCAGCCGAACCGCAGCTCTCCGAGCAGGGGCTCAACGTGCTCGGAGAGCGGTCGGCGATCGTGCCTGGCACCACGGTGAGGGTGCGGTGCGCTGGTGAGGGTTGAGCAGACCCTGCGGTGTGCAGGGCCTGCTCGGTTCTTGAGGAGCCTTCGGACCAAAGCCGTCAGACGCGCTCCAGGCGCCATTTCTGCGCGTCGGTGTCGTTGAAGGTGTACTGCTGCACGTTCGCGCTGTTGTCCATCGACATGCCGGCGACGTCCACGGCCTTGCCGCTGAGGACGCTGCTGATCACGAAGACGCCGTCGCCGAGGGGGGAGACCCACCAGCGTTGGTTGGTGCCACCGTTACCCGTCCACTGCTGGATGTTGGCGGTGTCCTGCAGACCGGCCTTGTCGACGTCGAGGAACATCCCGCCGGCCTTGGACGTGATCTCGTACTCGCCGGTGACGTCCCACGGGGACCGGCGGCCGGCGCGCCGTACGGCCTTGAACGTCCACTGCTGGTTGGCGCCGCCATGACGGGTGTACTGGCCGACGTTCGCCCCGCTCTCGTTCTCCTTGCCGAGGATGTCCAACACCTTGCCGCTACCGACGTTGGTGAGGATGTACGTGCCCTCCTCCACGGGCAGCCTGTCCCCTCGCACCTGTGCGGCGTCCGAGCCGTGCGGGAAGATGCGTATCGAGGCCGTCCTGTTCTTCAACGCCGGACCCAGGGTGGTACGGGAGGCACCCACGATGGCACCGAGGTCGTCGATCTCCCGGGTGTCCTTCTCCGCGACGGACCCCAGCTCGTCACGGGGGCCCACCTGGGCGGCGAAGCCCTTGAAGCCGGCCTCGACGTGCAGGGCCAGGCTCTGCTCGGTGTGGTCCACCACCGACAGGACACGACCTTCAAAGCCGAATGCCCGGACGTCGCCCAGCGTCTGGTCGGAGAGCAGGATGCGGCCCCTCTCCTTGGTGTTGAAGTCCTCGTGCTCGTAGACCGCGTACCAGCCCTTCGGGCACACCTCGACGCCGCTGCCCTCGAAGATCTTGACTGTCACCCTCGTCCGTCCTTCTCTGCATCAGCTTCCCGCGCACCGCGGGCCAGGTCATCACCCTAGGGTCCCAACCCGATCACCAATAGTGATCAAATTCGGTCACTGGCCCGTCGGTTCCGCATGTGCGTCATGGTGAAGTCGGTGGTGCCGGCGTCGGCGCGGCGGCCGATCATCCTTGCGGATGACCTTTTGTCGTCGTGATCCGCCCAGGATGGAGCCATGGCGTTCAAGCTGTCTGTGGACGATGCGGCGGGTACGGGCCCGCGTCGGACATTCCGCCTTCGGCCGGACACATGGCCGGGACTCGTTGCCGCGGTGTGGGGGCTCCTGTTCGCGGTACCCAGTTTCGCCTGGGCGACGGGATTCACCTTCGGTGCGCGGACGACGGTGTCGCCGTCCCTGGTGAAGCTCGCCGAGGACCGGGTGGCGTGGTTCGTAGTGGTTCATCGTCGGCGGTCTGGCTTTCGGCGTGGCCACCACACGGTATGTCCGCCGACTGGGCGTCCGGGGCGAGCTGCGACTTCATGGAGCCGTGGGGGCGCTGGGCGCGTTGCTCCTGTCACTGGCGTCGATGATCACCGGAATCGGTTGATGACCGGGATCGGTTGGTGACCGGGATCGGTTGGTGACCGTCGCGCAGCTGCCGGACCGGTTCGCGACACGGGGGGGGGGACGGCATCCCCGGCCAGGCGCCGGATCGGCGGGATGACGAACCGGGTCCGGCACGTTCACGTACCGGACCCGGCAGTGTCAGCCATTCATGGCCGCCCAGAACTCCTCGAAGGACATCTTGCGGTCGCCGTTGGTGTCCAGGGAGTCGATCAGCTCCTGAGCCTGCGCCTCGGTGATCTGAGAACCCTCCAGCTCGGCAACGACCTTCTGGTACTCCTCCGCGGTGACCTGACCGTCCCCGTCGATGTCGTAACGCTCGAAGACCTTCCGCGCCGCCGTCTCCACGATGTCTGCCATGTGCTCATCCCTTCTGCGATCTTCGTTGACGGGCCCAGGTTATCCGTCCGCACGGAGCAACGACGGCGCGCCCGAGCCGCCCGGCTGTTGCGGGCCCGGCCCGCTCCGGGTCGCCGCACGCCACTGCGTGCGGACCTCCTCACGGGCGGGACGCGGAACGGGTCGCCGGCGGGGCGCAGTTGCTCGCCTGGCGGGCCGGAATTCGGGCGCTGACGTTCGGCCATTCCACCCAACTTCTCGCAGAGAAAGGGGAGTTGGGGTGACCTTCGCGGCGGCGGCGGGCGGCTTCACAGGCGGCCGGCGAGCGGCTCCGGCTGGGAGGCCGCGGCGGCGTGTTCCAGGTCGTGGCCGCGGGTCTCGGTGGTGAGCCAGACCGCGGTGGCGCTGACCAGGCAGGCGACCAGCATGTACAGGGCGACCAGGGAGGGGTCGTGCCCGCCGGCGGCCGACAGCAGGGTGGTGCCGGCCAGCGGAGCGAGTCCGCCGCCGATGACCGCGGCCAGTTGGTAACCCATGGACACCCCGGTGTAGCGGGTGCTGGTACCGAACATCTCCGAGAACAGGGCCGGCACCGGTCCGAGCAGCGCGCCCATCGGGAGCGGCGCGAGGACACCCAGCGCGAGCATCATCAGCGGCACCGAACCCGTCCCGACCATGAGGAACACCGGGAAGGCGACCGCGCCGAGGAGGAGCGCCGCGCCCAGCAGGACCGGGCGTCGCCCGATCCGGTCCGACAGGGCCGCCGAGAGCGGCATGGCGACGGCCGCGGCGAGTCCGTTGAGGAGTTGGCCGATCAGGAGGTCGGTGCGCGCGTAGCCGGCGCCGGTGCCGAAGCTGATGACGAAGACGCTGGTCAGCGCCTGGGACACGGTGGCGGCGAAGACCACGAAACAGGCCAGGAGCAGGGGTTTGGGCGTGCGGAGGACCTCGACCAGCGGTCGGCGGACGACGGCGTTGCTCTGCTGCACCTGGGAGAACAGCGGGCTCTCGGTCACCTTCAGCCGCACGAACAGGCCGAGGGCGAGCAGGGCGGCGCTCAGCAGGAACGGCACCCGCCAGCCCCAGGACAGGAACTGCTCGTCGGGCAGGGTGGCGAACAGGGTGAGGACGAGGGTGGACAGCACCGTGCCGGCCGGGCCGCCCAGTTGGACGAGGCTGGTGAGCAGGCCGCGTCGGCGCCGGGCGGCGTGCTCGGCGGTCAGCAGCGCGGCCCCGCCCCACTCGCCGCCGACCGCGACGCCCTGGACCAGGCGCAGGGCGACCAGCAGCGTCGGCGCCAGGTTGCCGACCTGGTCGTGCGTGGGGAGCAGCCCGATCAGGGTGCTGGCGACGCCCATCAGCACCATCGAGAGCACCAGCATCGCCTTGCGGCCCAGCCGGTCCCCGAAGTGGCCGAAGAGCGCCCCGCCCAGCGGGCGGGCGACATAGCCGACGGCGAAGGTGCCGAAGGCGGCGAACGTCCCGGCCAGCGGCGAGAGGCCGGTGAAGAAGAGCTTGTCGAACACGAGCGAGGCGACGGTGCCGTAGAGCATGAAGTCGTAGTACTCGATCGTGCTGCCGAGCAGGCCGGAGAGCACGACGCGGCGCATCTGGGCCCGGCGGTGCGGGCCGGATCCGGGAACGGGCTGAGACATCGCGGTACCCCTTGCCTGTGCGGATGCGGTCGTGGCGGGACGTGGATCCGAGGTGCGGGAACGCGGTCCGTCAGCGCGGGCGGACCGTGCGGCGGTAGTGCGCCAGCGCCCGGTCGACGAGTGCGCCGGCGGCACCGGTGTAGCGTCCGGGGTCGAGGAGTTCGGCGAGCGCGGCCTCGTCGAAGCGGCCGGCCAGTTCGGGGAGGTCCGGCAGGACGGCGCCGAGCGGTCGGCCGGTGCGGACCGCCTCGGCGGCGGCACGGCTCATCAGCGACTTCGCGGCGACCTTGCCGACCACGGGGGCCAGCACCGCGGCGAGCCGCTCCGTGATCAGCAGGCTGCCGGTCAGCGCCAGATTGCGCTCCATCTGCCGGGGGTGCGCGGTCAGCCCCTCGGCCAGCTCCACGGCGGTGTGCGCGGCGCCGCCGGCCAGCCGCAGGCACTCCCGCATCGGCTGCCACTCGGCGTGCCAGACACCGGCCGGCCGCTCGTCCTCGGCGAGCATCGCCTGGGCCAACACCAGGGAGAGGGCGGGCACTTGCAGGGCGGCCGAGCGGATGAGGGTGGCCAGGGCGGGGTTCCGCTTGTGCGGCATCGCCGACGAGACGCCCCGGCCGGCCGCCGCCGGCTCGGCGACCTCGGCGATCTCGGTGCGCGAGAGCGTCTGGACGTCCACGGCGAACTTGCCGAGCGCCCCGGTGACCTCGGCGAGCGCCGCCCCGAGCCGGGCCAGCGGACCGCGTGCGGTGTGCCAGGGCAACACCGGCTCGGCGAGGCCCAGTTCGGCGGCGAAGGCGGCGATCAGCCGGTCGGCGTAGCCCGGGACGTCGGGGCGCGCGGCGATCCGGGCGTACTCCACATAGCCGGCCAACGTGCCGGCCGCCCCGCCGAGTTGGGCCGGCAGCCGGTCGCGCAGGGTGCGCAGCTGCGCCCCCGCCTCCTGGACGGCCTGCAGCCAGCCGGCGGCCTTCAGTCCGAAGGTGACCGGCACCGCGTGCAGCGCCAGGGTGCGGCCCGGCATGGGGGTGTCCCGGTGCCGCGCGGCGAGTTCGGCCAGCGCCGCCGCCACCCGGTCCAGATCGGCCAGGAGCAGGCCGGTGGTCCGGTGGGCGACCAGGATGGCGGCGGTGTCCATGATGTCCTGGCTCGTGGAACCGCGGTGGACGTACTCGGCCGCGGCCGGATCGGTCGCGGCGACCGCGGACGTCAGTTCCTCGACGAGTGCCACCACCGGGTTGGCGGCGCCGCGGCTGCGCCGGGCCAGCGCGACGAGGTCGAGCCGGTCGGCCCGGGCGGTCCGGGTGATGGTCGCGGCGGCCTCCTCGGGCACCACGCCCAGGTGGGCCTGGGCCCGGACCAGGGCCGCCTCGGCGTCCAACAGCGCCTGGAGCCAGGCCCGGTCGGAGGTGGCCGCCTCCGCCGGGGCGCCCGCGCGCACCGGCGAGAGCAGCCCGGAGTCCGGGGCGAGGTCGACGTCCGGGGAGGAGGAGTTCGGTGATCTCATACCGTCGCCTTCGTGCTCTCGGATGCGGTGGCGGTCGCCTTCGCGACCAGGGCGAGGGCGGCCCGGGCGACGGCGTCGGCGTCGCTGAGCGTCACCGAATTGACGCCCGGACGGATGCCGGCGGCGGTCACCCAGTGGACCGCTTCCGTCGGCACGCCGAAGGCGAAGCGCCGCGGGTGGGGGCGGCCCGCCGCGTCGACCAGGCGGTAGAGGCGCTCGGTCACCTCCAGTCCGCCGGTCCGGTACACGGTGCCGTCGGGGTCGGGTATCCCGTACGCCCGGCACCCGCCGTCGGCCAGGAGGCGGCCGAGCAGCGGATCGGCGGTCCGGCGCAGGTCGGTGTCGGGCAGCCGGGCGTCGATGAGGACCGAGGTCCGCACCTCGGATTTGGGGACGGCACCCGCGCGCAGGGCGAAGGTCCCGGCCCCGGCGTCGGCGTGCGCGGTCACGTCGGGGCCCAGGACCTCCAGCACGCCCGCGTCGATCAGTGCCACGGCCTCCTCGATCCGCCGTACGGGCGGGCCGATGGACAGGAAGGCGTTCAGCGGTGTGTACCACCCGTCGAGGTGCCGGTGGTGGGAGTGGCCGGTGAGGCCACGGTGGTCCACGACCAGCCGCACCTCGTTGCGCAGGTCGCGCAGGACGTCCAGGGCGGCCTTCAGCGGTCCGCTGACGTTGCCGGCCCGGGCCTCGGCGATGTCGTGGCGGAGGTGGTCCAGCAGCCAGGCACGGAAGTCGTCGGGGCCGGTGAACGTCCGGTCGCCGTAGGGGCGGGCGATCCGCTCCCAGTCCCAGTGGCGGTCCCGGGGGAAGCCGAAGGTGTCCAGGACGCGGGTCTCCGCCGGGGTGTTCCAGGGCGCGGCGAGATAGCGTCGACGGAAGCTCTCGGCGGCCCGTACGCCCTGTTCGGCCGCGAGGAAGGTGGTGTAGTAGACGGTCTCCACCTCCTTCGCCACCAACGGCCACACGTCGCGGCGGAAGTCGACGCCCGCCCCGCCGGCCGCCCGTGCGCGCAGGTCGGCGATCGCCTCGGGCGTGAGCACCACGGGCACGTGCCGCCCGTACGGGCCCTTCTCGTTCTCGCCGCGGGAGTGGAAGGGGACGCCGCGGCGGGAGCCGGCGTACAGCCGCGGCTCGTCGCCGGACGGCAGATAGCGCAGCGAGCCGTCGTCCCGGCGCTCGAAGCGGCCGCCGCGGCCCACGGTGAACAGCGCCATGTAGTCGAAGAAGTTGAGGCCCAGGCCGAGCAGGCCGACGCGTTCCCCGGCGCGCACCCGGGCGAGGTCCGCGTCCGCCGGGTTGGCCGGCGGGAAGTACACCAGGTCGCGCTCGGCCGCGAAGCGGGTCAGCGCGGTCTCGCGCGAGGTGGCGCGGGTGGGCAGGTGGCCCTGCGCGAGGATCACGGCGTGCAGGTCCCCGAGCCGGGTGCCGTCCTCCAGGTGCACGGTCTGGAGGCGGCGGCAGCCGTGCTCGGCGTCCCGGGACGGCGTGGGGGCCGCGGCGGGGTGGGCGCCGTCGTCGAGGGCGACGGCCCGCGACCGGTGGGTGTGGACGCGGACGTGGTCCGGCGCGGTGTCGACGACGCGTTGGAAGACCCAGCGCAGGTAGTGCCCGTAGAAGGCCCGGGTGGGGTACGAGTCCGGCCCCAGGGCGGCGGCCTCGTCCAGGACGTCGGACGGGTACTGGTGCCCGTCGAAGGGCCCCATCAGGGTGAGGAACCGAGCCCATTCGTGCAGGCTCGGGCCGGGTAGGAGCGGACCTTCGAGGTCCACGCTGGCGTCGGTGAACATCGTCACCTGCGAGGCGACGGTGTTCATCAACAGGTGCCGCGACTGCGTGGTGCGCCAGACCTGACCCGCACCCGCCGGGTGGGGGTCCACGACGTGCACGGCGATCCGCCGGTGCGGCGCGATCTCCCGGGCGTTGGCGCAGATCCGCTCCAGCACCGAGAGTCCTCGTGGGCCCATGCCGATGATGCAGATGTCGAGTCGTGGGCTAGACATGGCATTCTCCAATGGGTTGCGTGCGCGGCGCGGACGGGGTCGCGCTCCGTCACCGGACGACCGTCGGCCGCGCGCGCTGTGCTGCCCCCACCGCACCCGGAACGTCCGGGGGCGGCGGGGGTGGTTCACGGGAGGTGCAATCCGAACTCGCTCGACAGCCCCGCCGTGCCCTCGGCGGTCACCACGACGGCCCGCTTGTGCTCGCGGGCCCTGGTGATCCAGCCGAGTGCGAACAGCTGGTCCGTCAGGGCCGTCGCCGCGCTGCCGGCCAGGTGGTGCCGGCGCTCGCTCCAGTCCACGCACCCCTTGATCAGGGGCTGCCCGTCGGACTCCATGGCGTCGAGGGTCAGGCCGAGCGGCTTGCGCGCGTCCCAGCGTTCCGCGTCGATCTCGATGCCGTCCGGCGTCCGGCGGACCAGCCCCCGCTCGCACAGTGCCTCCGCCAGTTCCACCCCGATGCGCCCGGCCAGATGCCGGTAGCAGGTGCGGGCGTTGCTGAGCGTCTTCAGCAACCGCGCGGACCGCAGCGAGGTGGGCTGCCGGACCGGCGCGATGACGGCCAGGGCCTCCACCAGTTCGGCCACCTGGGGGGAGGAGATCCGGTAGTAGGCGTGCCGCCCCATCCGGTCGACGGTGAGCAGGCCGTGCTCCACCAGCCGGGAGAGGTGTTCGCTCGCCGTGGGTCGGGAGACGCCCGCGATCGTGGCGAGCTCCCCGGCGGGCATCACGAAGTCCCCCACCAGCGCGCTGACCATCGCGGCGCGGGTCGCGTTGCCCAGGAGTTCCGCGACCGTGGCGATGTCGGGGCGGGGCTGTGCGGGGTCCAACATGGTTCCTCCGTCGTCACGCCGCGGGGTGGGAGGGGGCGAGGGCGACGCACTGCACCTCGACCTGGAGGTTGGGCAGCGGCAGTCCGGACACCGCCACCGCGGTGCTCGACACCAGCGTGTCCCCCAGGATCTCCCGGCGGATCTCGAAGAAGCGGGGGGCGGTGCGCATGTCGGTCAGGTAGATGGTCATCGACACCAGGTGCTCGAAGCCGCCGCCCGCCGCGCTCAGCACCCGCCGGACGTTCTCCAGCGCCCGGTACGCCTGCTCGTCGAAGCTGTCGCTGACCGGCTGGTAGTCCTCGTCGATGCCCAACTGCCCGGAGATGTAGAGCAGTCCGCCGGCGGTGACCGCCTGGGCGTAGCCGAACCTGCGCGGGTCGCCGACGCCGGGCACGTCCACATGGCGCACGATGGCCTCGTCCGCCGTGGCCTTGGTTTCCTGTCGGTCGTTGCTCATGCCTGCTCCTCGAACTGCTCGGACGGGGATGCCGGAAGGGCCTGGATGCTGTCGGCCGGGAGGCCGGAGCCCTCCAGCGGCGGGGTGAAGCGGGTGGGCAGCTGCTCCTGGGTGCAGCATTCGGTGAGGTACGCGGTGACCCGCCGCCCGGCCTCGCTCCGCGGCGACACCGGCACCGGCTCGTTGTGGGTGTCGATCACCGCCGGGCAGAAGCCCGCGGCGAGCACGCCGTGCGTGTCGAGGCGGACCACGGCCACGCCGGTCATCCGCGCGTCCGGGTGGAAGGGCAGCAGCGGGTACTCCTCCTGCGGCCGTATCCGGAACTCGCCGAAGCGGCGGCCCAGTTCGTGCTCGTCCTGCGGGCGGGCGGCGCTGAGGTAGCCGTCCTTGGCCAGGCGCTGCGGCAGGTCGGGCAGGTCGAAGACGTAGTGTCCGAGCCCGTAGAAGACCGGCTTGCCCTTGTAGAACTCGATGCCGCGGAGCATGTGGTGGTGGTGCCCGAGGACGACGTCCGCGCCGGCGTCGACGGCGAGCCGGGCCAGGCGGCGCTCGTTGTCGGTCAGCACGAACGGCCGGGTGAAGTCGCCCCAGTGGAAACTGATGACGACGATGTCGGCCTGCGCGCGCACGGCCCGTACGTCACGGGTGAAGGCGGCCACGTCCTCCGGGAAGTTCTCCGTGGTGACGCGCGGGAGAAGTCCGGGATTCCATTCGTTGATCTCCCACGGCGTATAGCGGGTGTGGGCGCGCAGCGGGGCGAGTCCGGGCACCCCGGCACGGGCCTCGTAACCGTGCGGGAAGACCGAGGAATAGGCGAGAAAGGCGATCCGCAGGCCGTTGCGCTCGACGATGGCCGGGGTGCGCGCCTCGTCGATGGTGGCCCCGGCGCCGGTCGTGGCGATGCCCAGGCCGCGGAGCGTGTCCCGCGTGTTGAGCAGTGCCTGGTGGCCGCCGTCCACGCTGTGGTTGTTGGCCAGCGACATCACGTGGAAGCCGGCGTCGGCGAGCGGCTTGGCATTCCGTCCGGGGGCGACGACGGGGGACCCGGAACTCGGTGCCCTTTCCCAGGTGTCGCTGAACACTCCTTCGCAATTGCCGAAGACGACATCACCGGTGTTCAGGAATCCGCCGGCTGTTTCGAATGCAGTCTCGGGATTCTCCCGGTCGATGAAGACATCGCCCACCGCGAATAAGGACACAGTCATGGTCACTCTTTCGGATGCTGGAGACGGGATGTGGAATGAGGCCACTCCGTACTGCTGAACAAGCCTAGTTCCCGGGCAGTTTGTCCCCGGCCGAACTGTCGTCGGGCGTGGCGGCCGGCCGTCGCCACACCCGACGACGGCGCGGGTTCAGTGGGCGCGGGTGTGCCGGCCGGCGTGGCCGACGAGGAGCAGCCGGTGCATGGGCGCCTCCAGGACGGCCACCCGCTCCAGCCCCGCCTCCGCGAGCCACTGGTCGTAGGTGCTCAACGCATAGGCGTCGCCGCCGCCGGTGGCGAGCATGGAGGCGGCGAACAGCAGCGCGAAGCGGTCCTGTGCCGTGGTCGGCCGTGCCTCGTCCACCACGATCTGGTCCGCGATGCAGATCAGCCCGTCGGGGGCCAGGACGTCGGCGGCGCTGCGCATCAGCTTCTGCACCGAATCGTCGGTCTGCAGATGGAAGATGTTGGCGAACAGGATCAGATCGACGGTCTCGCCCCAGCCGTGCTGCCAGAAGTCCCGGACTGTGCCGGTGAAGCGCGCGCCGACGCCGATCTTCTCCGCCTGTCGGGTGGCGAGGGGGATGATGCGCGGGGCGTCGATGCCCTCCGCCGTCCAGGACGGGAAGCGTTCGAGCAGCAGTTGACTGTAGAGACCGGTGCCGCAGCCGACGTCGAGCACGGAGACCGCCTGGTCCTTCTTCCAGCCGGATTCGGCGAGGAAGGACGACAGCACGTCCACGATCGGGGGCGCCCAGAAGTTGATGCCGAAGGTCAGGTCCTCGTAGTTGGTCTCCGAGATCTGGTTGGTGCGGTCGTTGCCGGACCGGTCGCGGGTGCCGTGCCGGACGGCGTCGCCGAGGTTGCGCCAGGCGGCCCAGGCGACGTGCCGGTCGTGGGCCATCTTCCCCACCAGGCTGAAGGTGCCGCCCGGGAGCAGGGCGTGCCGGAACTCCTCGGGGAGGACGTAGCGGCTCTCGCCGTCGTCGTCGGAGCGCTCCAGCACGCCGTAGGCGACGAGCCCGCCCAGCAGGACGCGGGTGGCTCGCTGGTCGGTGTCGAGGTCGGCGGCGAGCTCCGCCACGGTCCCCGGGCCCTTCGACAGCCTGGCGAAGACTCCGAGGTCGTGGGCGGTTTCGATGATCGCCGGCGCCCACAGGCTGATGAGGTGCTCGTAGAGCTGGTGTGCCGCGCGGATCGTCTTGCGCTCGCCGGTGGTGGTGGACAGGTGGGTGTAGTCCACTAATTCCCTGACACCGTTGTCGGGGCGTGCCGGGCTGCCGCCGGCGCGGGTGCGGTCATGGGCTGCGGTGGCCAGGTTGACGGATTGCTCAACCATGAGGGGAGTTCCTCTCGTTGCCGGTCGGCGGGAGGGCGCCCGGCGCGGCCGGCGGTGACGGTGGAGGCGGGCTGGGGTGCAGCCGCCGGGTCGGGAAGCGGGGTCGTCGGACCGCGGTGTCGGCCGCGGTCCGACGACCCCGGTGACGGCGGCGTCAGGCGTGGGTGCGGGCCTGGAAGCGGGTGTCGAACCGCGTGGTGCCGTCGGGGACGCTGGCGAGCCGTTCCGCGCCGTGGACGTCGAGGGACCACAGGCGGAGCCAACCGTCGGCGCTCGCCGCGTAGAGGGCTCCGGACTCGATGCGCAGGGCCCCCGGGGCGTCGGGGGCCGGGAACTTCCGTCCCACGTCCTCCGCCGTCAGGACGGTGAGTTGATCTCCGCGATCGGTCCGCACATAGGCGCCGGGACTGCGGTATCCCGCCCGGACCGTCCGCAGGATCGTTTCGCTCGACCGGCCGAAGTCCAGCCAGTAGTCGCGGTCGCCCGGCTTGCTGAAGTAGCTGCGCAGCGCCGGGTCCTGGGGCGAGGTGGGGTAGTCGCGTGCGATCAGCCGCGGCAGGAGCTGCCGCAGCAGCGCCACGTTGGCGATGGTGTGCGACTCCCGGACCTCCAGGGCCGTCTCGTTGCCGGCCAGCCGGATGCGCTTCTGCATGACGACCGGCCCGCCGTCGATCTGCGGCGTCATCTCGATCGCGGTGACCCCGCTGTCGAGTTCGCCCTCCCTGACCGTCCAGAAGAAGGGCGCCCAGCCGGCATAGCGCGGCAGGGGGCTGGGGTGGAAGTTGATCGAGGTGATGGCCGGTACGGCCAGCAGGTCCGGTTTGAGGATCTGCTGGTAGTTGCCGGTCAGGAAGTAGTCCGGTGCCAGCGCGGCCAGTTCGCGGATCAGCCCGGGGTCGTTGACCTTGGTCGGGCGGAAGAGCGGAACGCCGCGTTCGCCGGCCTGCTTTTCGAGGTCGACCTGGTCCTCTTCCCCGAGGAAGTAGGGGCACAGCTTTCCGGGCGGGCTGGTGACCACGCCGACGAGTCGGACCAGCGGATGCTCCGCGAGGATCGACAGGAACGGCGCCCCCAGCTTCGAGTTGACTTCGGAGAAGAGTACGACCCGGATCGGGTGTAACTCGCTCACTCAGTCCACCACTTCCCGGGGACCATCTTGGCCGTCCAGCTCAGGGAATCGAAGATGGCGTAGCCGGGCTGGACGGGGAGCGGCTCCAGTCCCGGGATTTCCAGGATCTCCAGGGCGAGTCGCTCGGTGAGGATGCCTTCCGCCATCGGCGGGCAGGCGCCGAAGATGGGCATGCGCTTCATGTCGACGAACCAGTGGTCGATCATCTCGCGACCGGGGTACGACGGCATCACCGCGATGGCCCGCTCGACCAGTTTCTTGATGACGTCGGGGGTGAACTCGGCGTCCTCGGGGATGTCGTACACCTCCTCGATGGTCATCGAGTCCTTGGTGTACTTGTACACGATGACGGTGTGCCCCACCGTCGGTATCTTGAGCATGAATTTGCACCGGTCGGACTTGCGGAACGCGCGGTGCAGGGCGTAGCGATTCTTGACCTGATAGAACTCCATCTGGTCCATGACGTAGTCGCAGCCGTCCATGAATTCCTCGGCCGACTCCGGAGTGATGCCTTCCGGGAACACGTCGATGTTCACGTCCCGGGTCAGGTCGTAGGCCAGTTCCGCGACGACCTCGGCCTTGTTGCGGCCGAGGTGTTCGACGTCCGCCCCGATCTGCCGCTGTACGTTGGAGAGCTCGAAGATGTCGGGGTCGGCGAGCTTGAGGTTGCGCACGCCCATGCGGACGAGCCGCAGTGCCACCGCGCCACCGATTCCGCCGGTGCCGACGATTCCGACGACGGAGTCGCGGAGCTTCTCCTGGCGGGCCCGCTGTTCTTCCGGGGTGTCGCCGAGCCAGCCGAGATTCCGGTCGACGCGCTCCCAGTAGAATTTGTCGTCGTAGGTGCCGCGGTAGGTAGTCCTGTCAGCCATTGCGTGGACCCTCTCGTGAATGAGCGGACAACTTGGCGTACCAGGCGCGACAAGAGGGATCAACGATTTTTGATTTCCCCCGTGACGCCTGTTCGAAAACTACCTGAGGAACAGTTAGGAAGCCGCCTAAGTGTGCGTAGCATCGGGCCTTCGTGATGCCTAGGCGGAATATGCCACTCCGATGCAACACCGAATCTTTGATTCCGCCCGAATTCATAGATAATAAAGTGTGGTTCCGGTCAGCGTGGCCGGAAAGTGCGGTTCGGTGGCCTTCTTCGGGTCGCCCCCCGATTATGGTGATCTCCATGCCACGAACACCTGAGATCGGGCCAGATATCGCCACCGTCGCCCAGCTGTTGGGTGATCGTACGCGCGCATTGATGGTCAGCGAGTTGGCGACGGGCGAGCCGCTGTCCGCCAGTTCACTGGCGGCGTTGGTCAGCATTTCCCGGCCCACCGCGAGCGAGCACCTGGCCAAGCTGGTCGACGGCGGGGTGCTGCACGTGGAACGGGTCGGACGGCACGCCTACTACCGGCTCGCGAACGACGATGTCGCGGTGGCGCTCCGGGCGCTGGCCTCGGTGGCCCCCGACCTGACGCCCCCGGCCGCCCCGCCGACCCGCGCCCGGGGCGTCCTCAGCACGGCGCGGACCTGCTACGACCACCTCGGCGGGCGGTTGGGGGTGGAGCTCACCGACGTCCTGCAGGCGCGGGGGCTGATCCAGCGGCGCGCCCAGCAGTGGGAGGTCTCGACCGACGCCTGGGACGCCTGGCGGCCGTTGGGCATCGCCTGTGCGCCGCTGAAGGACTCCCGGCGGCCGATCGTGCGCGGCTGCGCGGACTGGAGCGGACCCCGGCACCACATCGCCGGGGGGTTGGCCGCGGCGGTCACCGAGCGGCTGTTCAGCCTGGGTTGGTTGACGCGCGTCTCCGCCGGCGACCGCGTCGTCACCGCCACGGAGGCCGGTCTGGTGGGGTTACGGCAGACCTTCGGGTTGTCGCTGAGTGGCCTCGGGCCCGACCGATGAACACAGCCATCGGTCGGGTCCGAGGTCATTCAGCGCACGCGGCACACGACATCGCCCGGGGGCCGGCGCGGCCTCCCGGGCGATGCTGTGCTCGCGCGCGCTCAGGCGTCGATGGTGCGCATGATGCCCTCCGGGTAGCGCTCGCCGGCCACCGCGTCGCCGGGCATCAGGGCGTCCAGGGCATCAACTTGATCCTTGGTCAGTTCCACCTCGGCGGCCGCCGCGTTCTCCTCGACGTAGCGCACCCGCTTGGTGCCGGGGATCGGGACGATGTGCTCGTCCTTGGCCAGCAGCCAGGCGAGCGCAATCTGGCCGGGAGTCGCCCCCGCCTCGTCGGCGAAGGACTGGATGCGTTCGACCAGGGCGAGGTTGTGGGTGAGGTTCTCGCCCTGGAACCGGGGGTCGGTGTGCCGGTAGTCGTCCTCGGACAGCGCGGCCAGGTCGCGGACGGTGCCGGTGAGCATCCCGCGCCCCAGCGGCGAGAAGGCCGCCACCCCGATGCCCAACTCCCGGCACGCGGGCAGGACATCGGGCTCGGCGTGCCGTGCGAACAGCGAGTACTCGCTCTCCAGCGCCGCGAGCGGGTAGGTCGCATGGGCCCGCCGCAAGGTGTCCTCGCTGACCTCGGAGAGGCCGATGTGCCGGACCTTCCCCTCGGCCACCAGCTCCGCCATCCCGCCGATGATCTCCTCGATGGGCAGCGAACGGTCCCTGCGGTGCAGGTAGTAGAGGTCGATCACGTCGACCCCCAGCCGGCGCAGCGACGCCTCGCACGCCTGCTTGGCGTAGGCCGGGCTGGAGTCCAGCTCGAAGCTGCGGTCCTGGGACCACCCCCGGATGCCGAACTTGGTGGCGATCACCACCTCGTCCCGGCGGCCGGCGACGGCCTCTGCGATCAACTCCTCGTTGTGGCCCCGGCCGTACATGTCCGAGCTGTCGAGGAACGTCATACCGAGGTCGAGGGACCGCCGGAGCGCGGCGATCGACTCACCGCGGTCGGCGGGGCCGTAGTTCTGCGACATGCCCATGCAGCCGAGGCCGATGGCGGAGACCTCCAGGCCCCCCAGCATGCGAGTCTTCATCGTGGTGCCCTCCCGTGATGTGCCCGGACGAGGCCGTCGAGGGCCCCTGCCCGGGCAGCGTTGCGATGGCCTGTGAATGGGGGTGTGGCCCGCGCGCGGTGCGCCGTCGAACGGTGCGCGGCCCTCACTCGGGGTGCAGTTCGAGTTCCGCCGCGATCTCGACCGGCACGTCCCACGGCAGCGCGATCGTGCCGACCGCCACGCGGGCGTGGTAGCCGATCTCCTCACCGAACACGTCGAGCAGGAGCTGTGAGGCGGGGTTGAAGACGGCGGGGAAGTCGATGAATCCCGGCACCGAGTTGGCCATGCAGTGCAGTCGGCAGAACGCCCGCACCCGGCCCAGGTCCCCCACCGTCTGCTCGACGCTGGCGAGCACGGACAGGACCGTGCGCACCGCGGCGTCCTGCGCGCACCGCAGGCCCACGGTGTCGCCGATCGTGCCGTAGGGCCCGGTGAGCTGGCCGTCCTCGGCGATCGGCACATGCCCCGACACGAAGACCCGGGTGCCGACGACCCGCACCAGCCGGGCCGGGATCCGCAGTTTCGGGCTGGTCGGGATGCGCCACGGCACCGGCAGCGCCAGTTCCTTGCGCGCCAGCCGTTCGGCCACCTCACGGCTCGTGACCCGCGCGGCCGCCGTCACCTGCGCCGCTCCGCCGGTCGTTACGCTCTGCCCCACGATCTGTGTCCTCCTCCATGCCAACGGTTGTCCGTGCGACGGCGGTTGTCAGGCCCGGCTCTCGGCGTAGCGCGCCCGCAGGGTCTTCTTGTCGGTCTTGCCGATGCTGGTCTTCGGCAGCTCGGCCACCAGCTCGATGGTGTCCGGCACCCACGACGGGGCGAGGCGGGCGGCCAGGAACTCCCGCAGCTGCTCGCCCGTCACCGTCGCGTCCTCCTGGGGGCGCAGCACCACACAGGCCAGCGGGCGCTCGCCCGCGGTGGCATCGGGGACCGCGACGACGGCGGCCTCGACGACGGCCTGGTGGCCGAGGAGTTCCTCCTCCACCTTGAGCGAGGAGATCCATTCGCCGGCCGACTTCACCAGGTCCTTCATCCGGTCCACGATGCGGACATAGCCGAGTTCGTCGATGACGGCGACGTCGCCGGTGCGCAGCCAGCCGTCCATGAACTTGTCGGGCCGGGAGCCCTCCTGGGCGTACTCGCGGGCCACCCAGGGGCCGCGCACCTGCAACTCCCCCATCGCCCGCCCGTCCCAGGGCTGCTCCGCACCCGCGTCGTCGGCGATCCGCATCTCCACCAGCGGCAGCGGACGACCCTGGGAGGTGGCGTAGTACCCGCGGGTCTCCTCGGACGCGTTGCCGCCCACGTCGGCGGGGAGCTTGCTGAAGCTGCCGTGCCCGCTGGTCTCCGTCATGCCGAAGACCTGGACGATCGGGAATCCCACCTCCACCTCGAACGCCCGGGAGACCGGGCGGGCCACCGGCGAACCGCCGCACACCATGCGGCGCAGCGAGGACAGGTCCGGTCGCCGGTCCCGCCAGTGCGCCAGCAGCCCGGGCAGCGCCGCGCCGAACCCGACGGCGACGGTGGGGCGTTCCTTCTCCACCAACTCGCAGACCCCGGCCGGGCTCAGGTCACGGCCCGGCAGGACCAGCGCGGAGCCGTGCAGGGCGGCGGCGAAGGGCAGTCCGACCTGGCTCAGCGCCAGCGGCACCAGGGCCAGCAGGGTCTCGGAGGAGCCGAGGCCCTCCGCGTCGGCCAGGCCGGTGCAGAAGCTCTGCAGGACGGTGCTGCGGTGGCTGTAGACCACACCCTTGGGGAGCCCGGTCGTGCCGGTGGTGTAGCTGGTGTGGGCCGGGGCGCTCTCCGCCACGGACGGCCAGGCCGCCATGGGCTC
The DNA here is from genome assembly GCF_029011865.1 of Streptomyces yunnanensis. Taxonomy (NCBI): domain Bacteria; kingdom Bacillati; phylum Actinomycetota; class Actinomycetes; order Kitasatosporales; family Streptomycetaceae; genus Streptomyces; species Streptomyces yunnanensis. Next base: position 7,994,139 of record NZ_CP095749.1, on the reverse strand, counting down.
GGCCGCGGCCAGCAGCGCCTCGTACTCCAGCGCGTCGCCGTCCTGCGCGGCGTCGTCGGTGTCGGGCAGCACGACGAGGCGCCGGACCCGGCTCAGGTGCGGCTCCACCCGGCGCCAGTCGGCCAGCAGGCTGCGGTCGCAGAGCACGATCGCGTCGTCCGCGTGGTCCACGATGTAGGCCACCTGCTCGGCGGCGAGGTTGATGTTGACCGTGTGCAGCACGGCGCCCATCGACGGGACGGCGAGATACGCCTCCAGATGCCGGTGGGTGCTCCCGGCGAAGGTCGCCACCCGGTCGCCCGGCTGCATGCCGAGGTCGCGCAGCGCCCCCGCCAACCGCCGTGCCCGGTGCACCACTTCGCCCCAGGTCGAGCGGTGCAACCCCGTCCCGACCCGGCTGATCACCGGCCGGGCGGCGAAGAGTTTCTCGGCCCGAGGGGTGATCAACGCCGGAATCGTGAGGGGGAACTCCGACACTGCGTCCTGCATCCGACTACCTTTCATCCGGTGTTCCGCGGATCGGCCGGGCCAGCGTCATCGACGGTTGCACTGGCCACGAGAAGACGCGCTGCGCTGCGGGCCGACAGGCTCGGGGACCGGACCGACATGCGCACCGGTCGCCCTGATCCAAGTATTCGGAATTACCGTTTGGGAGGGGCCGAAGTGTCGTCGCCGGGGTTTCGCGGGGGCCTGCCGCGGCCTACGGCAACCACCGCACCGGGGACGCCCGGCGGATGTGAACGAGCACGTCGAAGGCGTCGGCGAGGGATGCCACCGCGAGGTGTTCGGCGGCGTCCCGGGACGGGTCGTAGACGCCGCTGATGACGCGCAGCCTCGCCGGTCCGTCCCAGCGGCGGCGCACGGCGGCGGGGCGCAGATCCAGCCGGTGGGCGGGCAGGTCCACCGCGCCGAGCCGCGCGTCGAGCAGGTCGCCGGCCGGCTCCGGGACGACGGCGACACCGAGGTCGCCGTGGTGGAAGCCGATCGCGACGGACGCGTACCGCGCGCCGTACCGCGCGCGCAGCAGACTGCCGACGCTCGGCTGCGGCCCCTTCTCGGGAGCCAGGCCCAGGGTGCCCTCGGTGGCCGAGGTGTGCGCGATGCCGTCCCAATAGACGGCGCGCAGGCCGGTCCGGCGCTGCTGGTCGCCGAGGGTGTCGGCCCCCACCGCGTCGTCGCCCGCGTAGCTGCCGCGCCCGGCGACGCTGCGCTCGTGGAAGTCCACGATCCGGCGCATCCGCGCGGCGACGTCCTCGTCGCGGTGGGCACCGGGCAGGGACCGGACCAGCGCGAGCGCGTCGCGGGCGTGATCGGCGAACGGCCGTCCCGGGTGGGTGCCCCGGGCGCGCTGCACGTGTTCGTCGGTGTGGTGGGCGGTCCGGATCGGCTCCAGGTGGGAGGTCAGCTCCGGCAGCAGCTCCGGGGCGGACGCCCGGACGTGGGCCAGGACGGCGTCGTAGTCCTCGGGCCCCGCCTGCGCCGGCCGGACGCCGAAGATCCGTACGGGGTCGTGCGGATGCTCCTGGTTGAACGCCCGGATCCACTCCAGGGCCGCGACCATCTCGGCGGTGCGCCACGGCCGCCAGGCGTCGTCCAGGGCGGCCGCCGCCGACCCCTCGCCGGTCCCCACGTACCGGTCGAGGCGGTCGGCGACCGCGACGGTGTCCTGGAGGGCCAGCGCCCGGAACCCGTGGTGCCGGACCAGTCGGCGGAAGAGCCGGTCCCGGGCGTCGAAGGTCTCGCGGGAGAAGCGGGTGGACTCGCCGAGCCCGACGATCGTCGCGTCCGCGAGGCTCGCGGCGAGGTCGTCGAGCACGGCGTCGGTCAGCGGGGCGACGTCGTGGGGCGCGGGATCGTACGGTCCTACGGACGTGGGGAGGGCGGGCCGGGGAACGGTGTTCTCGTGCGTCATGTCGCCCACCCTCCTACCTCAAGTCCACTTGAGGTCAAGCGGCGGGTTCCGGCCGGCCCGCGTACCGGCCGGCCAGTCCACCCCGAGGCGCCTCGGCGGCAGGATTTTTCGGACACGGAACCCGAGGCCGAGGACGCCGCGGCCGGTCCGCGGGTCGGTTCACGCCGGCGGCGCAGCGGCGGACTGCTGCTCGGCCCGGGCCCGCAGCAGGCGCCGCAGCCGCACCAGGCCCAGGTCGTGCTGGTAGAGATGCTCGTGCTGGTCGGCGTCGGCCGGCAGGGCCTCCAGCAGGACGCGGTCCTGTTCCAGCACCGCCCAGTGGCGCTCCTCGATCAGGGTCCGGTAGAGGAAGCGCCAGGTGTCGCGCTGCCAGCCCGACACCCGGCGGTAGCGCCAGAAGAAGACACCGGTGCGCTCGGCGTCCACCGGGCAGACCATGCCGACGATGCCGAAGGCGCCGCCGGGGCCCGCGGAGGGCGGGTACGGGATGGCGAGGTCCACCCAGTCGACGCCGGTGCGGCACAGCTCGACCCAGTCGAAGTTGACGCCCCGCTGGTCGGTCTTCTCGAAGAAGTAGCCCCGATCGGTCTCGCGGACGCGGAACTTGGCCGTGGTGTCCCCGTCGTGCATGGTGTGCGACTCGCGGTGCAGGAACGCGCCGTGCATCGGGTCCAGGAGGTTCTCCATGATGTACCGCCAGGGGGCCTGCCACTCCGCGTAGCACAGGATCGGCTCGATCCCGGGGTCGTCGAGCGGCTCGGGGACGGTCAGTTCGACCGGTTCCGGATGCCGCTCGTCGCCGAAGTAGGCGAGGACCGCGCCGGCGACCTCGCGGACCGGCAGCGAGGCGACGAGCCTCCTGCCTTCGAGGGCGCAGCCGGGCAGGCCGGGTACGGAGGCGACGGTGCCGTCCGTCGCGACCTCGACGCCGTGGTACCGGCAGGCGACCCGGTCCCCGAGGTGCTTTCCCAGCGACAGCGGGGCGCCGCGGTGCGGGCAGCGGTCGGCGAGCAGCGCGAGGGGGCCGTCGGCGCGGTGGAACAGCAGCCACTGCTCGCCGAGCACGGTCACCCTGCGCATCGCGCCGGGGGCGACGAAGGACGAGGGGAGGACGGGGTGCCACTGGTTGCGGAGGCCGGTGGCGTAGATGTGGTCGGCGGTGGCGGAGGTGGAGAGGGGCATGGTCAGGCTCCCAGGCGACGCATCTCGGCGCGGAAGGACTCCTCGGTCCAGGGCGCGCCGTCCGGGGCATGGACCTGACGAGCATTCAACCCACCTACGACATCGGCGAGTTCGTGGCCGTCCTCGGTGAAGACCTCTTCGAGGGTGGCGGCCAGCTTGTACTCGTAGGGGGTGGGCTCGCGCGTACGGGACTGGTGGGGGTCCAGGTGGGGCCGGGGGGCGGTGGTCATCGGGGCCTCCAACGGGCGGGCTGGGGTCGTCGGGTCACAGGTCGAGGACGAGGCGGCCGGCGGCACGGCGCGTGCACGCCCATCGTGACGCAGGCGCCGCGCGACGGACGGGCGTCGCTCCGAGCGCGGACGGCTCCGAGTACGGGAAATCCAAGGGCTTGAACATCACGCGGGCAAGACCCCGGGCAGCGGCACGCACCTTGGAGATTGACCGTTGACCGCTTGGGCAACCGTTCCTACTGTCTGCGCAACCCCTCTGTTCGCGGAAGGAACCTCCATGACGACTGTGGCCGGCCGGTCCGCCGCGGGACCAGCGGGATCCATCGCCGCACGGCTCGAACGACTGCCGCACTCCCGCTGGCACGTCAAGGTCCGCTTCCTGATCGGCACCGTCACCTTCTTCGAGGCGTTCGACCAGCTGATGGCCGCCTCCGCGCTGCCCGTCCTGACCCACGACTGGCGCCTGACGACTGGTCAGGCGACCTTCGCCGTCACGGCCGGCTCGATCGGCATGCTCCTCGGAGCCCTGGCGGCCGGGTGGTTGGGCGACCGACTCGGCCGGGTGCGGACGGTCGCGCTCGGGGTCGCCGTCACCGCGCTCGCCAGCCTCGCCGTCGCCCTCTCCAACGGGATCGAGCCGTTCGCGCTCTTCCGGTTCGTCCAGGGCCTCGGCATCGGCGGCGTGGTCCCGGTCGCTGCCACCTACATCAGCGAGATCGCCCGCGCGGACCGCCGGGGCCGCTTCGTACTGCTCTACGAGATGATCTTCCCGGCCGGCCTGGCCGCCGCGTCCCTGGTGGCCGTGTGGGTGGTGCCGCACCTCGGTTGGCGAGCGATGTTCGTGATCGGCGCGCTCCCGGCGCTGCTCGCCGCCCTCCTCCCCCGACAGGTCGCCGAGTCCCCACGCTGGCTGCTGACGCGCGGGCGGACGCACGAGGCCGAACGGATCCTCGCCAGTATCGAGGCGGAGGTGGCACGAGCCACCGCCACACCACCACCGCCACCGTCACGGTTATCGGAGCCGGCTACCGGCAACGGCATCGACACCGGCACCGGGACCGGGTCGACGCCCCCGGATGCGGACTCGCGCCCGGCCCATGACTCCGTCTCCGACTCCGACTCCGACCTGCCCTCCGACTCCGCCCCCGACTCCGGCTCGGCCTCCGTCCCGGATGCACGCACGGCCGGTGCCGGCGCGCCGGGACGACTACGGGAACTGTTCACCGGCCGCTATCTGCGCCGCACCGTGGTCGTCTCGGGCCTCTGGTTCGTCGCGTACTACGTCAACCACGGCATCGCCACCTGGCTGCCGTCCCTCTACACCAAGAACTTCGGCCTGGACCTGACCACCGCGCTGGTCTACACCCTGCTCAGCAACGTCACCGGGCTCCTCGGCACGCTGCTGGTCGCGCTCGTCATCGACCGGGTCGGCCGACGCCCGGCGATGGTGGCGGCGTTCACCGGTACCGCGCTGGCTCTGGGGACGCTGGCACTGGCCGGAGCCGTCTCCGGCGAACAGGTCGCACTGTTCGCGTCCTGCTCCACGTTCTTCGTCTACGCCATCAACGCCGGGCTCTACCTCTACACCCCCGAGCTGTACCCGACGCGCAACCGCGCCAAGGGCGCCGCCTTCGGCGGACTGTGGAACCGCGCCGGCGTCATCCTCGGGCCGATCGTCGTCGGCACGATCCTGGGGGCCGGCGGCAGCCTGATCCTGGTCTTCGCCCAACTGGCGGGAATCGCGGCGGTGGGCGCGGTGATCGGACTCTTCGCCGTCGAAACCAAGGGCAAGACCCTGGAGGAACTCAACACCTGAGCCGCCCCGCTCGTCCGCATCCGGCCGTCCGGGTGTCCGGGTGTCCGGGTGTCCGAGCGTCCGAGCGTCCGAGCGTCCGAGCGTCCGAGCGTCCGGAGCATGTGACGACGCCTGCGGGGCGCACGGTGCGCAGAGTGCTCACGAGGGCCGCGCCCTTCGGGAAAACGCCCCTGGGCCGCGGCCCTCGCGCTCGGCTCACACCCGCGTCCACCCACCGGCCTTCCCCTCGCGCACGGCGCGCCGGCCCTTCAGCACGAAGACCGCGATCAGCAGCCCACAGAGGGCGAAGGCGGATCCGACGGTGAACGCCCCGGTCACGCCAGCCGTCAGCGCATGGTGCGCCTGCTCGCTCTCGGACAGTCCACCGGGCGGGTTCGCCTTGGCCGACCGCATCGCCGCACCGAACACGGTGACGAGAAGGGCGAGCCCCAGGGAACCGCCGACGGTCAGCATGGCCTGGAGGACTCCGGAGGCGGCACCGGACTCCTCCGGAGCGGCCTCGGAGAGGACGATCAGGTTGTGCGAGACCAGGGCCAGCCCGGCGCCGAGGCCGAACAGCACCAGGGGACCGACCACATGGGTCCCGTAGCCGCTGGTGGCGGTGAGCCGGGTGAGCCAGATGGTGGCGATGGCGACCGCCGCGAGGCCGGTGATCGCGACCTGCTTCGCGCCGAGCCTCGGGAGAATCCTCGGCACGAACTGGGAGGAGACGAAGACCGACAGCGCCATCGGCAGGAACGCCAGTCCCGTGACGAGCGGCCCGTACCCGAGGACGCCCTGGAGGAACTGCACGAGGAAGAACCACATGCCGGTCAGCGTCGCAGCGATGAAGAGCAGGTTGACGTACGCGCCGGCGCGGCTGCGGCGGGTGAACAGCCCCAGCGGCACGATCGGTTGGTCGACGTTCTTCTCGATGACCAGGAACGCCGCGATCAGCATGGCACCCAGGGCGAACGACACCAGTGCCACGGGGTCGCCCCATCGCCCTTCGGACACCCGGATCAGCCCGTACACCACAGCCGTCATCCCGGCCGTCGAGGTGAGCGCGCCGGCGATGTCGAACCGGCCGGACCGGCGCGCGGTCTCGTCGATGAAGCGCGGCGCGCACAGGATGACCAGGGCACCGAACGGCAGGTTGATGAGGAGCACCCAGCGCCAGGACAGCCCCGAGGTGAGGATGCCGCCGAGGACGAGCCCCAGGGCGAGGCCGGAGCCGACGAGGGTGGAGTAGATGGCGAACGCGCGGTTGCGTTCGGCGCCTTCGCGGAAGTGGGTGGTCAGCAGCGCGATACCGGTCGGCGCCGCGAGCGCGGCTCCGACGCCTTGGAGGGCACGGGCCGCCACGAGGGTGCCGGCGGTCGGGGCCACACTGCCGAGGGCCGAGGCGAGGGTGAAGACCGCTGTCCCGACGACGAAGACGCGCCGGTGCCCGAGGATGTCGCCGGCCCGCCCGCCGAGCAGCAGCAGGCCGCCGAACGCCAGCAGGAAGGCGTTGATCACCCAGGAGAGGTCGGTCCGCCCGAAGCCGAGGCCGTACTGGATCGCGGGCAGCGCGACGTTCATGATCGTGGTATCGAGCTGGAGCATGAACTCGCAGGACACGATGAGGGCCAGCGTGAGGGCGGGGCCGCGGGCGAGCCGGTGCGCCGGCGCCTCGGTGCCTAAATCTTGCGATTGCGCGGACTGCGACATGGACTGCCTATCCTCTTCCGGTCGGCGGAGCAGCGCTCTGCGGCGGGTACGGATTCCGGAGCCAAGTCAAACGGGGACACTCCCCGCTTAGCTCGATCACCGTACCGGGGACACTCTCCACTTTCAATGCGAGGAGTACGGATGAAGCCAGCGCGCACGCCCGACCAGCAACGGCCCATGCGCGCCGACGCGCGCCGCAACTACGACCGGTTGGTCGCCACGGCCCGGGTCGCCTTCCAGGAACAGGGGGCCGACGCCTCCCTCGACGACATCGCCAAGCGGGCCGGCGTGGGATCGGGCACGCTCTACCGCCACTTCCCGCACCGCGACGCCCTGCTGGCGGCGGTCATCGGGGACAGCATCGACGCCCTCCACACCAGGTCCCAGGAACTGCTCGCCACCGATGACCCGGCGGCGGCGTTGGAGGCGTGGATGCGCGCGACCATCACCCACGCCGGCACCTACCGCGGACTGGCCGCGACGTTGATGAGCAGCACGTACGACGAGGGTTCGCCGTTGCACTCCTCCTGCAAGCGGAACCACGCCGCCGGGGCCGAACTCCTCAAGCGGGCCCAGGAGTCGGACCGCGTGCGCCCCGAGGTCGACGCCGCCGACCTGTTCCGGCTGATCACCGCGGTCGCCTGGGCGGCCGAGCAGTCCCCGGAGAGCGAGGACACCGCCGAACGCCTGCTGCCGTTGGTGTTCGACGGGCTGCGGACGACCGGAACGGCACGGCAGGCACAACCAGCGCGGCAGGCACAGCCGGCACGGCAGGGACAGCAGGCGCCGAAGGGCTGATCGACGCCGGGAGTCGGCGCCCACGCTTCCCGGTACGCCATCCCCCGCCCCGCCCCACGCGACACGACACGCCACGCCACGCCACCCGCCGTGCTCCCGCCCGGGAAGCGGGGCTTCAGCAGCCGCCCCGCTCCCCCACCCTCGCCCACAGGCCGCGCAATGCCCGGTCCGTGCCGGTCCCCGGCGCCGCCGTGTACACCATGACGCGCTGATCGGAATCCGGAACGGCGAGCACCTCACAGCTGAGGTCCAGCGCACCCACGTCGGGGTGGACCATGCGCTTGGTGACGGTGCGGTGGACACCGACGTCATGGCGTTCCCACAGCTCGGCGAACTCACCGCTCTCCCGCGAGAGTTCCGTTACGAGCTGTCGGACTCCCGGATCGTCGGGGTACCGTCCGGCCCCCCGGAGGTCGGCGACGCAGCGGCGGCCCAGTCGCGCCCGGTCGCGCGGGCCGATCCCGGCGGCCGGGCCGGTGAACAGCCAGCGCAGGGTGTTCCGTTCGTGCTCCGGCAGCTCCGCGAGGTTCGCGACCAGCGCGTCCAGCATGCGGTTCCAGGCGAGGATGTCGTAACGGGAGTTGAGCACCATGGCCGGCACGGCGTCGAGCTGGTCCAGCAGGCGCCGCGCACTGGCGTCGGTGGTCCGCGACATCGGCACCGGCACGGCGGCCTCGCCGACCAGCCCCAGCAGGTAGTTGCGTTCGCCGTCGGAGAGGTGCAGCGCCCGGGCCAGGGCGATCACGACCTGCCGGGAGGGCCGGAGCCGGCGCCCCTGTTCCAGCCGGGTGTAGTAGTCCAGCGAAACCCCGGCGCGCTCGGCGACCTCCGCACGGCGCAGCCCCCTCGTCTGCCGCCGCCCACCGCCGGCCAACCCCACGTCCGCCGGCCGGACGCGCGCAGACGGGTACGGAGGAATCCGGCCAGCTCTGCCGCGTTCATTCCCCCAGGATGCCGGATCACGGCGCCCACCGACCAACCCGACCGCCCCTGTGCGGCCCGGTCCCCACACCGCCGGGTAGGACTCCCCGTCCCCTCCCGTACACCGCACTGCCCCGAAAGACTGCTGCCGTACTGACCAAGGCGAAAGGGGTAGTTGTGACGATTCTGGTGACGGGCGGGCGCGGGCACGTGGCACGGTCGGTGGTCGACGGCCTGCTGGCGACCGGGGCGCGGGTCCGGGTGGCCAGCCGCAGCCCGGAGCGGGTGGTGGTGCCCGCCGGGGTGGAGACGGTCCGGGCCGACCTGGCCGACCCCCGCACCCTGCCGGCCGAGGAGGCCCTGCGCCACTCCCGGCTCGCCTGGACGTTCCTGCGGCCCGGTGCCTTCGCGACCAACACCTTGCAGTGGGCGCCCGCCATCCGCGCGTCGGGGACGGTACGCGCGCCCTACCCACAGGCGCATGCCGCCTCCGTCCACGAGGACGACATCGCCGACGTCGCCGTGCTCGCCCTCACCCGGGACGGCCATCAGGGCCTGACCCATCCACTGACCGGCCCGGCGTCGGTTACCCAGCAGGAGCAGATCGACTGCCTCGCCGCGGCCACCGGCCGGAAGATCCGGCTGGCCGAGATCGGCACTGAGGAGTACCGCGCGACGCTCCGCCAGTGGGGCGACGAGGAGATGGTCGACACCCTGCTCACCCACCTCGCCGAGGCCGACAACCGGCCGGCGGCGGTCTGCTCCACATACCGGGACCTGACGGGTGGGCCGGGCCGCAGCTACGCACAATGGGCCCTCGACCACGCCGCCGACTTCCGCTGACTTCCGCTGACTTCCGCTGACCGATCGGCGCGACGGCCGCCGCTCCCTTCTATTCGGCTGCGGCAGCACCCGCCGTCCGGGTATGATCCATTGGCTCCGATCGACCGTAGCGACAGTACCTGTCCGGTCACCTCAGGTGGCCGTCGTCCCCGCGCAGAAGCCCGGCCGGACGACAACACGCCACGGACGCTCCTGACACCCGGCTCAACCGCCGTAGGCGCTCAGCAACTTCCCCGGCCAAGCGGCCGACCACGCACGCACACGCGCCCGTCCGGCGACGCGTCCCCTGCGGCATGCTCCGGCTCTGCACACCCTGTACTTCCTGCACTTCCTGCACACCACACGCAGCGCTCCTGTTATGCGCATGCCGCCTCATCACCGCCTATGGAGGCAACACCGTGAAACGCCAAACAAACGACACCGCGAACACCCCCACCGCCAATACCGACACCGACACCGACACCGACACCGACAGTGACACCGACAGTGACACCGACAGTGACACCAGTACCAGTACCGACACCGACACGGATACCGACACCAACGCCGCGCTCTTCCCGGAGCAGTTCGCCCGTACCCGACGCTTCTCTCTTGGTGTGCCCAGGCAGTTCACCGTCTCCCCCGACGGGCGGCGGGTGCTCTTCGTGCGTACCGGGTCGGGCAGCGATCCCGTTGGGCGGCTGTGGCAGCACGAGGCAGGTGAGGAGCGGCTGTTGGCCGATCCTGTCGTCCTGGTGGGCGGGGGTTCCGAAGACGTCCCCGAGGAGGAGCGACTGCGGCGCGAGCGGGCGCGCGAACGTTCCACCGGCGTGGTCGGCTACGCCACCGACGGCGCGGCGCGGCTGGCGGCGTTCGCGCTGTCCGGCGCGCTGTGGGTGGTGCCTACGGACGGCGGTGGGCCGTTCGCCGTGCCGACGGCCGGGCCGGTGGTCGATCCACGGCCGTCGCCGGACGGGCGGCACATCGCGTATGTGAGCGGGCACTCGCTGCACGTCGTCGGGCTGGACGGCGACGACCGGCAAGTGGCACGGGCGGAGGGGCCGGACATCTCCTACGGGCTCGCCGAGTATGTCGCCGAGGAGTCGATGGGCCGCTCGCGCGGCTACTGGTGGGCGCCGAACGGCCGCCGCCTCCTGGTGGCGCGGGTCGACACCGCCCCGGTGGCGCGACGGTACCTCAGCGACCCGGCGGACCCGGCCCGGCCGCCGCAGGTGATCCGCTATCCGTCGGCGGGCACCGCCAACGCCGTGGTGACTCTGCACCTGCTCACCCTGGACGGCGACCGCACGGAGGTCTCCTGGGACCGCGCGGCGTACGAGTACGTCGTCGATGCGGGCTGGGACGTGCACGGCCCGTTCGTGGCCGTGCAGAGTCGGGACCAGCGAGTGGTGCGCACCCTGGCGGTCGATCCGATGACCGGCGCCACCGAGGTGCGGCACGAGCGGACCGATCCCGCCTGGGTGGAGTTGGTGCCCGGTACCCCGGCCCGGACGGCCTCCGGCGCCCTGGTGCTCCCGGAGGACGCGGGCGGCACCCGCTGGCTGACCGTGGGCGGGCGGCGGGTCACGCCCGAGGGGCTGCAGTTGCGCGAGGTGCTGGGCGTCGAGGGCGAGCGGGTGCTGTTCGCGGCGAGCGACGACCCGACAGAGACCCATGTGTGGCGCCATGAACCCGGTGTCGGATGCCGCCGGTTGAGCCGGGACCCGGGTGTCTGGACCGGCACCGGGCGCGGCGGGACGACCGTCCTGGCGGGCCTGACGCCGCGGGGGCACGAGGTGTGCGTCATACGGGACGAGGCCGAACCGGCCGCACCTGCACCCTCCCAGCAGCCCGCACAGCAGCCGTCGCAGGAGCCGTCGCCGCAGCCGTCGCAGCGGCGCTCCGCGCAGCCTGCAGCACCGTCTTCCCCGCGCGCCTCCGTCGCCCTCGCCTCGCTCGCCGAGAAGCCGGTGGTCACGCCGCGGCCGCTCCACCTCACCCTCGGGGAACGGGAGTTGCGTGCGGTCCTGTACTTCCCGTCCTGGCACCGGCCGGGCACCGGGAAGCTGCCGGTCCTGCTCGACCCGTACGGCGGGCCGGGGATCCAGCTCGCCGTACGGGCGCGGGGGTGGACCAGTTGCGTGTCCCAGTGGTTCGCCGAGCAGGGTTTCGCGGTTCTGGTGGTGGACGGACGGGGCACTCCGGGACGGGGGCCGATCTGGGAGAAGGCGGTGCACGGCGACCAGTTGGGTCCGGCGCTGGAGGACCAGGTGGACGCGGTGCGTGCCGCCGGGGAACGCTTCGTCGACCTGGATCTCGGGAGGGTGGCGATCCGGGGCTGGTCGTTCGGCGGGTTCCTGGCCGCCGCGGCCGTCCTGCACCGCCCCGACGTCTTCCACGCGGCGGTCGCCGGCGCCCCGCCCACCGATCAGCGGATGTACGACACCCACTGGAAGGAGCGGTTCCTGGGCCACCCCGACACGCACCCGGAGAACTACGCGCGTTCCTCGCTGGCCGGCGACGGCCATCTGTTGCGCCGCCCGCTGATGCTCGTCCACGGGTTGGCGGACGACAACGTCGCCGTCGCGCACACCCTGCGCTTCTCGGCCGAACTGCTGGCGGCGGGCCGCCCGCACACCGTGCTGCCGCTGCCGGGGGCCACCCACCTGCCCGCCGACGACGCGGTCAACGCCAATCTGCTGCGCGTCCAACGCGACTTCCTCAAGGACGCTCTGCCCGCCCCCGGGAAGGCCGCCACCGGGACGTGACGCCCGGGGTGCGTCGGGGCGTCGGGCGGCAGTCGCGCCGGGGCGGTGCTCCACCGGGGGCGGTGGGCGCCGGGTCAGCGGGCGCGCTTCGGGCGCTGCCAGTTGGTGAGGACGGCCTCGGTGGTCGTCACGGTGGCCACCAGGGCGAGGGTGTTGCGGACCATCGCGGGGGTGTAGTCGGCGGGCACCCCCGCGATGGCATCGGCCGGGACGACCGCCGTGTAGCCGAGGTTGACCGCGTCGAACACGGCATTCGGGATCGCCACGTTGGCCGAAACCCCGGTGACGACGAGCGTGCGGCAGCCGAAGTTGCGCAGCAGCGCGTCCACATCGGTGCCGGCGAGCGGGGAGAGTCCGTGCAGCCTGCGCACCACCAGGTCGTCCTCCGACACCGGTATGGGGTCGGCGACGCGCACCGCGGTGGACCCGATGACCTGCCGCACCGGCAGCCGCTCGGCCGCCCTGAAGAGCCGGGCGTTGTGGTTGGCGCCGCGGCCGTCGGGACGCCGTTCGGCGATCGCGTGCAGCACCTGGACACCGGCGCCGTGGGCGGCCGCCACCAGCCGGGCGATGCGCACCAACGCCCCTGAGGTGCGGGCGGCTTCGGCCAGTTCGGGCAGGGCGCTGTCGGGGCCGACCACGCCGCGCTGGCACTCGACGGTGAGCAGCACCGTCGTGGCCGGGTCCAGCTGCTCGGCGAGCCGGGTGTCCGAAGGCATCGGCAATCCCCTCTGCGTGTTCCGTCTGCGTTCCCCCTGCGGGCGTCGCGCCGGTGTCCTCCCATACGGGCGGGTGCCGGCGCGGCGGGCCGGGAGGCGCGAGCGTATCGACCATTGCGTCCGGCAGGAAGAGCCTCCATGATTTCTGACACTCCATCAGAATCAGCGAGGGGCGGCGAGGATGACCGAAACACCGCGCGCGCAGCACACACCCCGCACGGACGGCACACCCCGGCCGACCGCGACCCAGCGTCGGGGCCGCCGGATCATGATGACCCCGGCCGAACTCGACGCCTTTCTGGCGTCCCAGCGGACCTGCCGGGTCGCCACGGTCGGCGGATACGGCACGCCGCACCTGGGCGCACTGTGGTTCGTCTGGGACGGGACGGCGCTCTGGCTGTACTCGATCACCCGCAGCAAGCGGTGGGCGCAGCTGCGCAAGGACCCGCGGATCGCGGTGCTCGTGGACGACGGGCACGACTACGGCGAGCTGCGCGGCGTCGAACTGACCGGCCTCGCGGAGTTCGTCGGCGAGGCGCCGCGCACCGGAGAACCCTGCCCGGAACTGATCACTCCGGAAAGCCTGTTCACACGGAAGTACTTCGGGCTCGCGGAGATGCCGCACGACGGCCGGCACGCCTGGCTGCGACTGGCGCCCGAGTCGGTGGTGTCCTGGGACTTCCGCAAAATCCCGGGCTGACCGCTGCCCGTCGCACCGCGACCGGAGGCAAGCCGGCCACCACCGCACGAGCCGAGTTATCCACAGGCCGGCGGCCCGTCGATCACAATCTCCGCGGTCTCTGCGAGAGTGGATCCGTCAGCCCGTTCCGCGCGGCGGCGCGTGCGGGATGGGGACAGCTCCGGCCCACCCGGCCGGGCAGCCGACGAGATCGAAGGAGACCCGGTGAACGTGCTCTTCCCCGCACTGCGCGACGGCTCGCCCGCCCCCGCGCTGCGCTTCGGCGACCGCGCACTCGACTACCGCCAACTGGCCTCGGTGGTCGGCCCGCTCGCCGAGCGGATCGGCTCGCTGGCCCCAGGCGGCGGTCCGGCCCGGATCGCGGTCTGGGCGACGCCGACGCTGGAGACCTCCGTAGGGGTCATCGCCGCGCTGCTCGCCGGCGTGGCCGCGGTGCCGGTGAACCCCAAGATCGGCGAGCGCGAGCTGACGCACATCGTGACGGACAGCGCCCCCGCCCTCGTCGTGGCCGAGCCGGGCACCGTCCTCCCCGGCCCGCTGGCCGCCCTCCCCCGTCTCGACGTGGAGATCACCGAGCCCGCCGCAGAGCCGGCGCCCCACCCACTCCCCCTGGAGCCGGGCGACGAGTCCCCGGCCCTGATCGTCTACACCTCCGGCACGACCGGCCCGCCCAAGGGCGTCGTCCTCCCCCGTCGGGCCCTCGCCCACACCCTCGACGCGCTGGCGGACACCTGGCAGTGGACGGCCGACGACGTGCTGGTGCACGGCCTGCCGCTGTTCCACGTCCACGGCCTGATCCTGGGCATCCTGGGCCCGCTGCGCCGCGGCGGCAGCGTCCACCACCTGGGCCGCTTCAGCACCGAAGGTGTCGCCCGGGAGCTGTCGGCGGAGGGCACGATGCTCTTCGGCGTACCGACGATGTACCACCGGCTCGCCCTGGAGGCCGGCGAGAATCCGGCCCTCGCCAAGGCACTGGGCCGCGCCCGACTGCTGGTCTCCGGCTCCGCCGCACTGCCCCTCACCGACCACGAACGACTCACCGCGGCCACCGGCCGCCGGGTGATCGAGCGCTACGGCATGACCGAGACGCTGATGAACACCAGCGTGCGCGCGGACGGCCCCGATGCCACCGGCACGGTCGGCGTCCCCCTCCCCGGTGTCTACGTCCGCCTCGTCGACGACGCCGGGCAGGCCATCGAGACCAGCGACGGCGAGACGGTCGGCGAGATCCAGGTGCGGGGCCCCAACCTCTTCTCCGAGTACCTCAACCGCCCCGACGCCACCGCCGCGGCCTTCGACGGCGGTTGGTTCCGCACCGGCGACATGGCCGTGCGGGACGCCTCCGGGAATTACCGCATCGTCGGCCGCAAGGCCACCGACCTCATCAAGAGCGGCGGCTACAAGATCGGCGCCGGCGAGATCGAGAACGCGCTGCTGGCCCACCCCGGCGTCGCCGAGGCCGCGGTCACCGGCGAGCCCGACGAGGACCTCGGAGAGCGGATCGTCGCCTGGATCGTGCCCGCGACCTCCCCCGATCCCGACTCGCTCCCCTCCGCCCAGGAACTGGCCGACCACGTCGCCCAGCAGCTGGCCCCCCACAAGCGCCCCCGCGTCGTGCACTTCCTCGAAGCCCTGCCGCGCAACGACATGGGCAAGATCCTCAAGCGCGACCTCCGGGCCGCCACACCCACGGCGGGCACCGGCAATGCATGAGCAACCGCCGCACGACGCGGTCCCGCCGCCCAGCCTGCGCCTGACGGCCCGTCAAGCCATCGCCGCCGTCACCGACTCCTACACCGAACTCACCCCGCCCCTCCCCACCGTCCCCGCGACACCCGCTCCCCCCGACGGCCCCCTCAACTGGCACGGTTACGACGCCTCCCGGGAGCGCGCCCGCGCCCGGACCGGCGAGGACGAGTCGGTGCTCACCGCCCTCGCCTCGATCGGCGGCACCGACGCCGTGGTGCTCGCCTTCGAGTTCGGCTTCCTCGGCGGATCCCTCGGCGAACGCACCGGCGACCGACTGGAAGCCGCCTACGCCGTGGCGCGCGAGCGGCGTCTGCCCCTGGTGTCGCTGATCGCGACGGGCGGCAGCCGGATGCAGGAAGGGATGCGGGCCCTGTCACAACTCCAGCGCGTGGCCCGCCAGTCGGCACTGAACCGCGCCGCGGGACTTCCACAGATCGCGGTGCTCCGCGACCCGACCACCGGAGGCGGCTGGGCCACGCTGGGCGCCGGTGCCGATGTGATCCTCGCCCTCCCCAAGGCCCAGGTCGGCTTCGCCGGCTCGCGGGTACGGCCACCGGACGCCGATCCCCATGCCTACTCCGCCGAGGGCCAGCTCGCCGCCGGCCAGGTCGACGCCGTGGTCCCCGCCGACGCCCTCCGCGCCACACTCCGACGCTGGCTCCACCTGCTCGCCGACACACAAGGCCCATCGGCCGAAGCGCCCTCCCCGGCCCCCGTCCCCGCCGCGCTGGGCACCACTGCTCTCCCCACCACCGGCTGGGACGCGGTGGGCCGGGCCCGCGACACCCGACGCCCCCGCGCCGAGGCTTATCTACGGGCGTACTTCGACAGCTGGGAGGAGATCAGCGGCGACCGGTGCGGCGGACGCGACCCCGGCATGCGCTGCGGATTCGGCCACCGCGACGGCCGCACCATCGCCTTCGCCGCCCAGTGCGGCACCGCCACCCGCCCGGCCGGTTTCCGCACCGCGACCCGACTGATACGACTCGCGGACCGACTCGGCATCCCCGTCCTCACCCTCGTGGACACCCCAGGCGCCGCCAACGACGCGGACGCCGAACGCGCGGGGGCCGGCGCAGCCATCGCCGACACCTTCGCCGCGCTCGCCTCCGCCCGCGTCCCGGTCACCTCACTCCTCATCGGCGAAGGCGGATCCGGCGGCGCACTCGCCCTGGCCGCCCCGAACCGCCTGTGGGCCACCCCCGACAGCTACTTCTCCGTCATCGCCCCCGAACTGGCCGCCGCCATCCTCAAACGCGCCCCCGCCGAAGCCCAACACACCGCCGACCAACTCCACATCCGCCCACAGGACTTGCTCGACCTCGGCATCATCCAGTCCATCGCCACCTCGGAGCCCGGACCCGGGTGACACCCAGCCCCGGCTGTGAGCAAGCGGACACCCCGCGGCAAGGCCGAACCGGTACTTGCCAGGAACGCCCGCTCCCACGACCTGGGAGGCTCGCAAGCCGGGGAGACCCACAGACTTGGAGCACACCAGAGGAGGACAACTGGCTCACATCGGGGATGACTGGCCCGCACCGGAGGGGGAGGGGACTGGCCCACACCCGGGCGACCGGCTCGCGTCGGGACGAGTGGCTCACCCTGACGGTGACTGGCTCGCGTCCGAAGCTGGCTCACGCCGGCGAGAGTGACTGGCTCACCCACGGGACAGCCGGACACGGCCTGATGTAGCCGAACGCAATTCAAACTGACCCGTCTCGATCCGGGAACGAGCACGGCCGGGCACGACACGGCCGGGCGCGGCCGGGGTGGCGACGTACGGCCCGGCGTGCCCGCGCACGCCAGGCACCCCCAACTGCCCTTCAGGGAACTGACGTCTACCTGGGGCACGGACAGGGGAATCCCTCATGGAATTACGCATGGGGGACGAGCAATCCCGCGACGACGGTGGAGGGGTGGGTGGGGAGGGCGGGGGGGGGAGGGCGGGGGGGAGGGCGGGGGGGGAGGGGGGAGGGAGGAGGGGGAGAGCGCAAGCAGCACTCACACACCACAGCCACCGCTCACCCCACCCCACCCCCTCAGCCCTCTCCCCCAACTCCAGCCCCACCCCCCGAACGGCCCCCCTCCCCATCCATCCCGACCTCCACGCACTCCCCGGCCCTCTGGAGCGCTGCCACGGCCGCCCGGATCGAGGGTCTGCGATCGGCGTCCGCACGCCAGATGGCATAGACGTGCCGCCGCATGGGATGGCGTACAGGCACCACACTCACGCCGTCCGGCACCGGCCCGCGCCCCAGCCGTGGCGCCACCGCGACACCCAACCCGGCCGCGATCAGAGCGAGCTGAGTGTGATGCTCCTCGGCCAGGTGCGCGATACGCGGCTCCACCCCCTTGCTGCGCAGCGTGAAGATCAGCCAGTCATGGCAGAACCCCGCCTGCGGCCAGGAGATCCACTCGTCGCCGGTGAACTCCTCCAACTCCACGAACTTCCGCCCGGCCAGTGGATGGTCCGACGGCATCGCCACATCCGAGGGGTCGTCGAGCAGCGGCGCCTTCGCCAGCCCCTCGGGCAGCGACAGCGGCCGGTTGTACCAGTCGAGTACGACGGCCAGATCGACGTCACCGCGGACCACACCGCGCACCGAGTCGTCCGGCTCCATCTCCCGTAGCCGCGGGCGGAGTTGTGGATGTTCGGCGCGCAACGCGGCCAGCGCGGACGGGAAGAGTCCGCGCGCCGCGGTCGGGAATGCGCTCATCCGCAGCTCGCCCACGGGCTGACCGCGATGCGCCTCCAGCTCGGCCTGCGCCAGCTCCACCTGGGAGAGGATGCGCGCCGCATGGTCAGCGAGCAGCCGACCGGCGTCGGTCAGTCGGATTCCCCGCCCGTTCTTCGCCAGTAGCTGCTGTCCGGTCTCGCGTTCCAGCTTGGCGATCTGTTGGGACACCGCCGAGGTCGTCACATGCAGTCCTTCGGCTGCCGCGCTGACCGAACCGTGCCGGGCGATGGCGGACAGCGTCCGCAGTCGATCAAGGTTCAACATATAAGTAATGCTAAGCGATACCTGCCATTAATTCTCGCTTGTGCTACGAATTTGAATCCCTGCATCGTAGACACCATGAGCACCACCGACGCGCCCTCTGCACGCGCCACCTCCGCCGACGTCCCGGCCCCCGGATCCGCACCGGCACCTGTCGCGACCTCGACCGCCTCGCGCTCCGCCCAGGACGCGCCCGCGCCGCGCCGTACCTTCGCCTGGCAGATCCGTTTCGCCTTCCTCTGCCTGGTCTGGGGATTCAGCTTCCTCTTCATGAAACTGGGCACCGAGGGTTTCGCACCGTTGCAGGTCTCGCTGGGCCGGGTGGCGTTCGGCGCACTGGTGCTGTTGGCGTTCCTCGTGATCAAGCGCGAACGACTCCCCCGCTCGGCGCGGACCTGGGGCCACCTCGCGGTCGCCGCGCTCCTCCTCAACGCGCTGCCGTTCTCGCTCTTCGCCTACTCCGAGCTGACGATCCCCTCGACACTGGCGAGCATCTGCAATGCCACCTCGCCGCTGTGGGGCATGGCACTGTCGGTCGTGGCGCTCTCGGAGGACCGCCCCACGCGACGCCGGGTCGCGGGGCTCGGCATCGGATTCCTGGGGGTGCTCACCGTCCTCGGTGCCTGGCAGGGCTTCTCCGGCACCGACCTAACGGGCACCGCCATGGCCCTGGGCGCCTCGCTCAGCTACCCGATCGGCTGGATCTACGTCCGCCGCACCCTCGCACGGGACGAGCACTCGCACCTGGCCAAGTCCAGTGCCCAGCTGCTGCTCGCCACCCTCCAACTGGCCGTGGTCACTGCGCTGTTCACCTCGATGCCGACCGCGTTCCCGGCCGTCCCGCTCCTCGCCGTCTTCGCCCTCGGCGCGCTGGGTACCGGCGTCGCGTTCCTTCTCCAGTACGGCCTGGTCGCGGAGGTCGGACCCACCACCGCCCAGATGGTCACCTACTTCACCCCCGTCATCGCCACCGCGTCCGGTGTGGCCCTCCTCAACGAGCACCTCGCCTGGAACACTCCCGTGGGCGCCGTCATCGTCCTGGCCGGCGCCGCCCTCACCCAAAGCAAGCCCCGCACCTCGTAGCCGTCCGCAGCCCCCCCGCCGCAAGACTCAAGCCGAAGTCGAAGTCGAAGCCGGAGTCGAAGCGAAGCCACAACGCCCGGCCGAAATCCGGCAGGCACGACTCCGCCCCGGCCCCCGAACCTCTCGGGGGCCAACCGCTCCCCTACGGGCACGAGGCTCCACCCCTCCCAGCGAGCAGCCCGCTTCCTACGCCCAGCACCCCCACCGGGCCTCTCACCCCTCCCGTCTTCCCCTCCCCTCGGTGCCTCCCCTCCCCCCACCCACCCCACACCCCCCTATCCGCACCCCTCACCGACCCCTTCACTCATACCTCCGCGCCTCCCCCACCCCCGCCCCCATTGCCTCGGCTATCGCGTCGGCCAGGGGGGCGACGTCGTCGACGGCGAGGCCGGAGACGGTGATCCGGATGCCTTGCGGGGATTGCATGCGGAAGCGGGCACCGGGGGCGACCGCCCAACCGGAGTGCAGGAGTCGGGCCACCACACCCGTCTCGTCGGGGACCGGTACCCAGACGTTCATCCCGCTGCGTCCCCGCGCCGGGACTCCGCGCTCCTCCAGGGCGCGTATCAGCGCCTCCCGTCGTGCGCCGTACGCACCGGCGACCGCCTGGGGGTCGATCGCGAACGTGCGCCACAGGTGCACCACCGCGTGCTGGATCAGATGGCTGACCCAGCCGGGGCCGAGGCGCTGGCGTCCGCGGACCCGGTCGATGGTGATCGGGTCGCCGGTCAGTGCCGCGAGGCGCAGGTCGGGGCCGTACGCCTTGGCCGTCGAGCGGACCAGCACCCAGTGGTCGGTGACGCCGGAGAGCGGGTGCAGCGGGAGATCGACGATGCCATGGCCGTGATCGTCCTCGATGAGGAGCACTCCGCGGTGTCCGGCCAGCAGGGTGCGGAGTTCGACGGCGCGGGGGCCGCTGATGGCGGCGCCCGTGGGGTTCTGTGCCCGGTCGGTGACGATGACCGCGCGGACCCCGCCGTCGAGTGCCGCTGCCATCCGCTCGGGGATCGGGCCCTCGTCGTCCACCCCGACGGGCACGGGGCGCAGGCCGAGGGCGGGGATGAGGTCCAGCAGGCTGCCCCAGCCGGGGTCTTCGATCGCCACGGCGTCTCCGGGGCGCAGGTGCGCCGCGAGGACGCGTTCGATGGCGTCGAGGGATCCGCTGGCGACGGCGATGGGGCTCTCGGGCACTCCCTCGCGGGTGAACGCCGCCCGGGCGAGTGCTTCGAGGTCGTCGTCGACGGCGGGCATGCCGTAGAGGACGGGACGTCGTGTGTTGCGCGCGGCGGCTTCGGCCAGGGCTTCCTCCAGCGGAGGGAGCAGGGTCGGGTCGGGGTTGCCGTCGGCGACGTTCCGGACGCCGGGCGGGGCCACCACGCGCAGCGCCTCGCGGGAGGTGCTGGCGGGTCTGGGGCGGACGCGACTGCCTCGCCGGCCCGCGGTTTCGATCACTCCCCGGTCGCGCAGCGTGCGGTACGCGGACGCGACCGTATTGGGATTCACCTCCAGATAGACAGCCAACTCCCTTAGTGGGGGCAGCACTTCGCCTGGTTGGAGCTCGCCGGCACCGATGGCTCGCTCGACGCTTGCGGCAATCTCCGATGCGCGCCGCCCTTCGATCCGATACTCTCCTAGCACAAAGTTGATTATGTACTAGTGCAATGGAGTTCGCAATGGCCGAGGGAAAGTCTTTCGCCGCGACGGATCGCACCCTCCCCACCCGCGCCCGGGAGCGGGCCAGGTACGACGAGGAGACGGTGCACGCGATCCTCGACGAGGGCTACGTCTGCCATCTCGGCTTCGTGCGCGACGGCGCACCGGTCGTCCTGCCGACGCTCTACGGCCGGGTCGGCAACCGTCTCTATGTGCACGGTTCGACGGGTTCCCGCCCGCTGCGGATGGCCGGCGGGCAGAGCGCCGACCCCGGCCTCGCGGTCTGCCTCACGGTGACCCACGTCGACGGACTGGTCCTCGCCAAGTCCGCGTTCCACCACTCCATGAACTACCGCAGCGTCGTGGTCCACGGCACCGCCCACCAGGTCACCGACCAGGAGGAGAAGAAGGCCGCGCTGGACGCCCTCGTCGATCACGTCCTGCCCGGCCGCGCCGCGGACTCCCGGCCCGCCAACGCCAAGGAGCTGGCCGCCACCGCCGTGCTCCGCCTCGATCTGCGCGAGGTCTCCGCGAAGATCCGCACCGGCGGCCCCAACGACGATCCCGAGGACCTGGCCCTCCCCTACTGGAGCGGCGTCCTCCCCGTCTCCCCCTCCTACGGCGCCCCGATACCGGCCGACGACCTCGCCCCCGGCATCCCCGCCCCGGACTACTTCTCCGCCCGCTGAGGAGCACCTATGCTCATCCATCCCTGGGACGCCCCCGGCGACGACGCCGAATGGCAGGAGTGGCTGGCCGCCCATGACTTCGGACAGCTCGCGGTCAACGGCACCGCCGGCGAGCCGCCGTGGGTGCAGCCGCTGCACTTCGCCTACGACCCGGCGCGCCGCGAGGCCGTCACCCACCTCGCCCGCCCCAACCCCATCTGGTCCGCGCTGCTGGACAGCCCGACGGTCCTGCTGAGCGTGGTGGACGACTACACCTTCATCCCCGGCCCGTGGCAGGCCGGCGAGGACCAACCGCCCGAGCACGGCGTCCCCACCAGCTTCTACGCGGCGGTCCAGCTCCGCTGCACCGCGCACGTGGTGGACGATCCGGAGGCCAAGGCCGCGTTGCTGCAACGCCAGCTGGCCCATTTCCAGCCGGACGGCGGCTCGGCGCCGGTCGCCGCCGAAGCGGCCCCGTACGGTCGGCAGTTGCCCGGAATCCGCGGGCTGCGCCTCGAAGTGCTCGATGTGCGGGCCAAGTTCAAGTACGGCGGCAAGCGGAGCGAGGCGGTCCAGCACCGTATCTCGGCACGCCTCGCCGAGCGGGACGGTCCCGGCGATGCCGCGGCGCGCCGTCACCAGCAGCGTCGCCTCACGGCCGCCGGCGGCTCCGCGCCGACCGCGAGCCGCTCGCACGGGACAAGGTAGCGAGGCGGGAGAGGCAGGAAGGGTAGGAGAGGTGGGAGTCGACGCACGCCCGACGCGCGTCCAGCACACGATGCCCCACACACGGCACACGGCACACGGCACACGGCACACGGCACACGGCACACGGCACACCGGATGAACGACGAACGGGGGGCGTTCATCCGGTGGGCCGCCGCGCTCCGGCCGCGGGGGTCAGCGGTGCGCCCCGACCGTCGCCCGGCGTTCCGCCACGGCCCGCTCGACGTCCTCCTCCACCAGGTCGAGGTTGAGGGCGAAGGCGGCGGCCGCCCCCATGCCGGCGGCCGTCACGACCTGCGCGCGCGGATCGGCCACGTTCCCCGCGGCCCACACGCCGGGCACGCTGGTCCGTCCCGAGGTGTCGGTGCGCACCCAGCCGTCCTCGTTCCGTGCGCAGCCCAGCGCGGTGAGCAGGGTGTCGTGCGGCACCATCCGCGGGAAGACGAAGACGGCGGCGCGCGGCACGACGTGCCCCTCGGCCAGTTCGACCCCGCGCAGGCGGTCGTCGTCGACCACCAGCCGCTTGACCGTCCCCTCGGCGATCCGCACGCCGCGCGCCGCCAACCGTTCCCGTTCCTCGTCGCTCGGGTCCAGCCGGTGCGGGAAGAGGACGACGTCGTCCGACCACTGCCGCAGCAGGAGCGCCTGGTGCACGGAGCCGGGGTGGCTGCCGAGTACGCCGAGCGGCCGGTCGCGGACTTCGTAGCCGTGGCAGTAGGGGCAGTGCAGCAGGTCCCGGCCCCAGCGTTCCCGGAGGCCGGGGAGGTCGGGGAGTTCGTCGCGCAGGCCGGTGGCGACCAGGACGCGGCGGGCGCGGAGTTCGGGGCCGCCGGCGAGCCGCACGCCGAGGTCGGGGGTGATCTCCGTTGCCCGGCCGTTGATCAATTCGGCTCCGTAGGCGGCCAGTTCGGTGCGGCCGACCTCCAGCAGGGCCGCCGGTGGCATGCCGTCCCTGGAGAGGAAGCCGTGCATCCGGTCGGCCGGTGCGTTGCGGGGTGCCCCGCCGTCGATCACTGCCACACGTCGGCGGGCCCGGGCCAGGACCAGGGCGGCGTTCAGTCCGGCCGCGCCGGCCCCGACGACCACGACGTCCCATTCCGCGTCGCGGGCCGGACCGTGCGTGTGGTGCGCGGCCCCGGCACCGTGTGCGGCGCTCTCCGCCCCGCCGCCGGGGCTCCGCGCCATCCCGGCGTCCATCTCGGCCTCCGCCTCCGCGTTCGCCTCGCCCTTCCCCGCGGCATCCCTCTCGATGTTCGCCTCGCTGTTCGTCTCGACGCTCGACCCGACGCTCGATCCGACGTTCGTCTCGCCCATTGCGATCACCTCCGTCCGCAGGCTGCGCCAGGTGTCGCATTCTCAGCAATGTTTGTTGCCGAATCCGGGAATGGCACGGTGCAATGGACGGTGTGGAACACTCATCTGCCATTTCCCAGGCCCTCGCCGAGGTCGGTCCGCGCCTGAAGCGGTTGCGGACCGAGCGCGGCGTCACGTTGTCCGCGCTGGCCGAGTCCACCGGGATCTCCAAGAGCACCCTGTCCCGGTTGGAGTCCGGTCAGCGCCGGCCGAGTTTGGAGCTGCTGCTCCCCATCGCGCAGGCGCACCAGGTCCCCTTGGACGAGCTGGTCGGGGCGCCGGAGGTCGGGGATCCGCGGGTGCGGCTCAAACCGCGGCACATGCACGGCGCCACGGTGTTGCCGCTGACCCGTCATCCGGGTCCGCTGCAGACGTTCAAGATGGTCATTCCGGCCACGCGCAGTACGCCGGACCCCTGTACCCACGAGGGGTACGAGTGGCTGTATGTGCTGGCGGGGCAGTTGCGGCTGGTGTTGGCCGACCACGATCTGGTCATGGGGGCGGGCGAGGCGGCGGAGTTCGACACCCGGCTGCCGCACTGGTTCGGGAGTACGGGGGACGGCCCGGTGGAGGTCCTCAGTCTCTTCGGGCGTCAGGGCGAGCGCATGCATGTGCGCGCCAAGCCCCGCTCGCGCGCCGAGGGCGACGACGCCCGCTGAGCGCGGCGGCGCACCCGCCCGTCATGCCTCGGGTGTGTTCTCGCGGTGCGGTGGCGCCTGGAGGAAGCGCTGGAGGATCAGGTGCAGCACGGGCAGTTGTTCGGCGGGCTTGAACGCCGGGTCGGCGGCCGCGCTGCTGTAGAGCGAGGCGATCAGGGCCTGGACCCAGGTCGCGGCGTCGTGCGGATCGAGCGCGGGGTCGATCTGGCCGGCAGCCGCCGCTCTGGTGAGCAGGGTGGTGAGGGCCGTGTGTTCCAGGGCGTTGTCCCGGCCGAGCAGGGCGTCGAGTTCGGGGTCGCGGTGCACCTGGACGACGGCTTCCATGACCAGCGGCGGGGCGGCCGGGTCCATGGCGTCGGCGGTGAGGAGGTCCACGACCTCCAGCAGCGCCTCCCAGGGGTCGTCGCCGGCCTGTGCCCGGGCGAGCCGCTCGGCCTTGCTCTCCCCCGTGTCCCCGGCGTCGTCCTCGAAGAGGGCGTGGAAGATCGCGCGCTTGTTGGGGAAGTAGTGGAAGAGGTTGCCGGAGCTCATGCCGGCGGCCTTGCAGATCTCGGCCGTGGTGGTGCGTTCGAAGCCCTTGGCCGCGAAGAGTTGGGCGGCGGTGTGCACGATGTGGCGGCGTCGGGCGCGGTGCTTCGCCGGGTCGATCTTCCTCATGGCGCTCTCGCCTTTCTGCCCGTGGCCCTGCGTCGGTTGATCCGCCTGGCCGCTCCGGCGTTGTCGCCGGGACGGGCTCCGGCCGCTCCGTGACCAATAATAGACCGCCTACTCGGTTTATTATTGCCGGCGACGCGCACGACCCGCATCGCCCAGGGGGATCAGACACATGGACACCCACAAGCCGCAGCCCACTTCCGGCCCCGCCGCGCCGGGATCGGAACCCGGTGGGCCGACCGGTCCCACCGTCCTGGCCGACTCGACCGCGATGGTGGTCGCCGTCTGCGTGGTGTTCGCGGCGCTCGGCGCCGGCGTCGGCTGGCTGGTGCGGCTGCTCGCGAAGTGGCTGGTGACGCTGGAGCACGCGCCCTGGCAGGGCCCGGCCAGGCTGCTGACGTCGATCCCGGAACCCTGGCTGACGATCGGCGTCCTGGCGCTGGGGGCGGTGCTGGGGCTGGCGGTCGCGCTGTTCGGGCAGCACGACGAGTTGGCCGTGCGCGTCGCCGACGACGAGGTGGTGCTCACCCGGCGGGCGAAGCCCCGCGCGTTCCCGCGCGCGGCGGTCCGGCTGGCGTTCCGGGACGGCAAGGAACTGGTCCTCCTCGGCCAGGACACCGCCGAACTCGCGCGGGAGGGCTGCACGTTGAGCGTCCAGCGCCTCGCCGGGGCTTTCCGTGAGCACGGCTACGACTGGGCGGACGGCGATCCGCACGAGGACGAGTTCCGGCGCTGGGTCCCGGACGCCCCGGGGCTGCCGATCGGCGCGAACGCCCTGTTCACGGCGCGCGAGCGGGCCCTCGGCAAGTCGGGGACGGCCGAGGACGCCCGGGAGTTGCGGGACGAGCTGGCCCGACTGGGTGTCGTCGTCCGGGACAGGGACAAGCGGCAGTTCTGGCGGCTGGTCCCCTAGGGCCTGTCGTCAAACTCCCGTCGTTCGCCCGGAGGGCGGGCCTCGCGGCGTCTGGTGCGTGCGATCTCAAGGCGGAGGGTCATCCCGGTACCGGGCGTACCGGGATGAGCCCGACAACGCAGCATGGGGGTCCCCCCGCGCCCTTAAGGCGTGGGGGAGTGCGTGCCAGGCGCCGCGAGGCAGGCGGGAGTTCGACGACAGGCCCTAGGACCAGCCGCCGAGCGGCTATCGGAGTTCGCCGCGGTCCCGGCCGCGGGCCTCCGTCACCGCCAGTGCCGCGACGGCCGTGAGCAGGACGGCGGTGCCGGCCGCCGTCGCCGTGGTGAGTCGTTCGCCGAGGAACAGCACCGCGATGGCCGCCGCCGAGACCGGTTCGATCAGGGAGATCACGGAAGCGGTCGCGGCCCGTACGACGGCCAGTCCGGCGAAGTAGAGGCCGTAGGCGAGGGCCGTGGGGATGGCGGCGATGTACCCGAGCAGGAGCAGGCTGCGGCCCAGGTCGTGGGCGTACGGCCACAGTCCCTCGGCCGCGGCGAGGGGCAGCAGGCACAGGGCGCCGACCGCGAACGCGCTGATGGTCGAGGCGTAGGGGTCGCTGCCGCCGCCCCGCCCGAAGCGGCGGGTGGTGAGGGTCATCACGGCGCAGGCGGCGGCGGAGAGGACGGCGTAGCCGACGCCGGCCGGGCGGACGGTGGCGGCACCGTCGCCGCCGAGGACGAGGATCAGCAGGCCGGTCAGTGCCCCGCCGACGGCCAGGATGCCGCCGGCGCCGAGCCGTTCGCCCATGGTGAGGCGGGCCCCGATGGCGATGAGGACGGGGCCTGCGCCCATGGTGATGACGGTGCCGACAGCCAGGCCGGTGGCTTCGACGGACGCGAAGTAGGCGGCCTGGAAGACGGCGAGGGCGATGCCGGTGACCGCGACCCGTGCGGCGCGGCGGCGCAGCGGCTCGGCCGGCAACGGGGTGGTGGTGTCGGTCGTGCTGCCGGTGCGGTGCCGCCGTGCCGCCCGTACGGCGAGCAGGAGCAGCAGGCCGCCGAAGGTGCGCCAGAAGGTGAGGGCGAGGGGGCCGAGTCCGCTGCCGTGGTAGAGGAGGGCGGCGGCCGCGCCGGCGGTGCCCCAGGCGGTCGCGGCGAAGGAGACGTAGGCCAGTCCCCGGCCCACGGGCAGGGCGGGGTGGGGTGTGCTGTGCATGGGAGCTGTACTCCGGGAAATCCAGGACGGCGCTGGGCGCCGTGGCATGGTCGCGTGGTCCCGTGTGCGGGCAGCGTCAACCGGCTCGGGACTCCGCCCGGGCCGGGATTTCCTCGGAGGCCGCCGCCCGCCTTACGCGGCGGGAGGGGGCAGCACAGTCGAATGCATGATCGCCAGCCTATGTCGTGGGTGAACCGGCCGACAACTCGTCGCCGGAGGGCTCCGTGGCGCCGTCCCGCGCGGTCCGGGACCCGTGGACGTCGACTGCGGGCGCTCCCCCGCCGGCGACGGTGACGGTGCCGGCCTCTCCCGGTTCGGTCCGCGGTTTGGCGGACTGGGCGATGAAGGCGCCGATCAGGACCACCGCGCCGCCGGTGAGCTGGGGTGCGGAGAGGTGTTCGCCGAGCAGTACCCAGGCGAGCACGGTGGCGATCACCGCTTCCAGGCAGGCGACGACGCCGGCGACCTGCGGGGAGAGCCGCCGGATCGACACCACTCCGGTGAGATAGGCGGCCACCGTGGCGACCAGCACGATCCAGGCGAGGAGCAGCGCCGCGGGGACCTCGATGCCGTTCATGTCGGCGGTGCCGCCCAGTACCGACCAGTGCAGGTTCCAGGGCCGGGCGACGACGGTGAGGACGAGCGCGCCGATCAGCAGGCCGTAGGCGATGACGCCGAGCGGGTCCGGCACCGCGTCGCCCTCGCCGTCGCCGCCGTGGTCGGAGAGGACGAAGTAGCCGACCTGGCAGCAGGCCGCGCCGAGCGCGAGGAGCAGACCGAGGGCGTCGAAGCTGAGGCCGGACCACACCTCGACGACGCAGGCCAGTCCGCCGACGGCGAGGACGACGCCGACGGCCGCGGCGCGGCTGACGGGGCGTTTCTGGACGAAGCGCACCCAGCCCAGGACGAGGGCGGGGGCGAGGTATTCGATGAGCAGCGCGACGCCGACGGGGATGCGGGAGAGCGCGGCGAAGTAGCACGCCTGGACGCCGGCGACGGCCAGCAGTCCGAAGCCGGCGAGCAGTGCGGGCCGGCGGCGGGGCAGGTCGCGGTGGCGCCAGGCGACGGGGAGCATCACCAGCGCGGCGCCGGTGACACGGAGCCAGGTGACGTGCAGCGGTTCGAGGCCGGCGGCTATCAGGGGTTTGGCCGCCACTCCCGAGCCGCCGAAGGCGAGCGCGGAGAGCAGGGCGATGCCGAGTCCGGCGCCACGTCCGGCGCGCGGGCCGGGCGCGGCCGACCGTGGGGTCCCCGTGGACCCTGAAGTTCCGTGGCCCGGGCCGGTGGTGTGGCCTGCCGGGCTCCCCGATGAGGCGTGCATCGGGTCATCATGACAGTCGAGGTCAGCAGCGTCACCCCCTGAAACTCCTGTCTCATCAGGCGATACGCGGGGGCCGCGGGGGCGGCGTGCGCGATGTCCTGGTCAGTCCGGTACGGGCTGTTGGTCGCCGTCGAGGCGGGCGGCGAGCCGGGCGGTGTCGACGGCGGCCCGGCGCAGGACCTCAACCGCCCGGGACTCGGGGTCGTCGACCAGTGCGGCAAGGAGGTCGAGGCAGCCGGCGCGGGTGGCGTAGCGGGCGTGGGCGCGATCGAGGGCGCCGTCCATGGCGGCGGCCGCGGCGGGCGACCAACCGGGGACGCCGCCTTCGGTGACCATCGGGACGGCACCGGAGTCCTCGACGGTGCCGTGCCACTGGAGGCCGTAGCCGATGCTGCGTTGGACGAGGTAACCGAGGAGCCGGGCGACCTGCTGGCCGCCGTCGAAGACCTCGCGGACCGCGGGGTCCCATTCCAGGAGTCCGTGGAGCAGGTGTGCGGTGTCGACCTGGTGGTCGCCGTCGCGGGTGGCGCGCCTGCGGGCAGCGGACACCACCGACGCGAGCTCCACGGTGAGCTGACTGTCGGGGTCCTCCTGGGCGGAGCGGTCGCCGCCACTGTACGCAGTACGGTTTTGCACAGCCCCACCCCACCAGTCCTGAAAGGCCGGAGCATCCCCGGCGGGAAGCATTTGCGCATCCCACCTTGGTTGGGGAAGCCGACACACGATCTCATCCTCACGGAGGATATGCGGAGAGAACGTGGAGGTCGGGCATCTCGTCGCAAACGTGCGCACTCTCGTTCGCCCGCCCCATATCACCAGGTCACGGACGACAACCGAGCACCGCCGGCCGCGTGCCACGGCGCGACTGTCGACACCCGGGCCGGCGGCCAGGACCTGTCGGGTGGATCCGACGCGCGGGCCGCGCCGACACCCGTTGACCGCCTTCCGCCCTGCCCGGCACGACCTCGCCCCACACGGAACTGACAATCCATCAGTAAAGCCCGGCAGTTGCTATTGAACCCTCGCCCCCGTACCGCTACGTTCCGCGCACCAGCCAGGACGCCGTCACCGAAGGGGTGCACGCATGGCCGATGTCACCGCCCAGGTCCGGATCGAGGCACCGGCCGAGAAGGTCTGGGACCGGCTCACCGACTTCGACTCCTACGGACAGTGGAACGCCACTCACACCAACTTCCCGCACGGCGGCCCCCAGCCCCTCCAGGCGGGCGCGACCTACGACG
This sequence comes from Streptomyces yunnanensis, assembly GCF_029011865.1. Lineage (NCBI taxonomy): Bacteria > Bacillati > Actinomycetota > Actinomycetes > Kitasatosporales > Streptomycetaceae > Streptomyces > Streptomyces yunnanensis. Next base: position 7,964,366 of record NZ_CP095749.1, on the reverse strand, counting down.
AGAACATGAAGCTGATGGGCTTCCCCGCGGAGGTGAGCTGGACCGTGCAGGAGCTGGAGCCGGGCCGCCTGCTCGCCGTCAAGGGCAAGGGCCCGATGGGCGTCAACCTCGGCATGCGCTATCAGCTGACGCCCGACGGCGAGGCGACCACGGTCCGGATCGACGGATCCTTCACCGGCGCCGCGGTCTCACTGATGGCAGCCAAGCTGAAGGACTCGGCGAGCGCCGCACTGAACGAGTCGCTGCGCAAGCTCGCCGGCCTGGTCGCCTGAGCCGCCGCCGGGGCGGCCGCGCCCTACGGCACCGCCGCCCCGGCCCGCCGCATCAGTCCTCCTCGGCGAGGATCAGGTACAGCTCCTTGCGGGCCTTGTTGACCACCGCCATGGCCTTCTCCCGCTGTTCGGGGCTGCCGGTGGCCCACACCTGACGGAACGCCTCGACCAGGCCGCCGCCCGCCTTCCGTATCTCGTTCATCGCCTCCCAGTCGACGCCGCGACCGGCGTCCTCCCAAGGGGCGTCGGAGCCGCTGTCGGCCTCGGCGATGCCGGCCTCGGTGAGCGAGAACAGCTTCTTGCCGCCCTCGCTGGCGCTGGTGATCAGCCCCTCGTCCTCCAACAGCTGGAGGGTGGGGTAGACCGAGCCGGGGCTGGGCTTCCACGCCCCACCGCTGCGCTCGGCGATCTCCTGGATCATCTCGTACCCGTGCATCGGGCGGTCCTTGAGCAGCGCCAGTATCGAGGCCCGCACATCGCCGCGACGGGCCCGGCCGCGCGGTCCGCCGCGCCCCCGGCCGCCCCCAAAGGGCGGGCCTCCGAAAGGCGGCCCGAAGCCGCCGAAGGCGGCGCGCCGCCGCTCGAAACCGCCGCCGAACTCCCCGTGGCCACTGCGGCGTCCGGGGCCACGGTGCTCGTGTCCGTGGTCGGGTCCGTACTCGTATCCCTGGGAACGCATGGCGTCCTCCCTCTCGTCATGAGTGCTCACGCACGTGCTATCGGTCGCAATCGTTGACCGATCGCGATGCCTCAACGATATATCGGGAGTGTTCGGCGAGCAAGGGTCGCCCGTGCCTCTCTTCTGTCCCGTCCCTGCTTATCTGGTCCCGGTCTCAATTGATCTGGTCTGATCCGCTCGTCGTCTCAGGTGGACATTCCCCGCCGTGGTGGCGTGTGCCGCCGGGTGCGGCACGCGAGGCCATCAATTGCGGTGGCCCGGTTCTGTCGGGGCAACTGCCGCGGTGTGTGCGTATGAGAGACGTGTGCTCGCTGTGGTCACGTGCGACGGTGAGTGCGCCTCAGGCGTTGATGCGACGTACATCGACGGCGACGGGGTCGCGTGTTTCGGCGTGCGACCGAAACGGGTAGCGGTTGGCCCGGGTTGGGGCCGGGCCAACCGTTGCGCGACGTTGGCCGGTGGTCAGTATGCGGCGGTGAATCTGGCTTGGTGGTGCTTGGGCCGCTCGGCCTCATCCAGTAGCACTACCGCGAGATCCTCCATGGAGATCACCGAGTTGCCTTCGGCATCGACTACGAGTTCGTCGGTGCCGAGTCGGTAGGTGCCGGTGCGCTCTCCTGGCTCCAGTAGTGCGGCGGGGCTGAGGTAGGCCCAATCCACTCCGGTCTCGGCGCGGCAGGTTTCGAGCTGGTCGGAGCAGGCCCGTGCGATGTCCCGCCAGGCGGCAGGGAAGTTTGGGTCATCGATCACGGTGCCTCCGCCAGTGCCCGGCACGGTCAGGGTGGCTGCACCGCCGACGATCAACAGCCGGACACCGGTCCGGGTGAGTCCGGCCAGTAGCGCCTTGGTGGTGGTGACCAGTTCGCTCTCGCGGCCGGGAGCCGGACGGGTCGCGCTGATCACGACGTCCTGGCCGATGCTCAACTCGGCCACGTCCTCAACGTTTCCGGCGTCGCCGGTGCGGGCGTGGGCGGCAGCGGGCAGTTCGCGGAAGCGGGCCGGATCGCGTACGACAGCGGTGACCTGGTGGCCGCGCGAGAGCGCTTCGGCCACCACTCGGCTTCCCACGTTTCCGGCGGCTCCGAACACGGTGATGCGCATGGAACTGTGCTCCTGTTGGTTCAGTTGATGGGTGAGGTTTGCGACGAGGCGCCACGATGGCACGGAGCCGCCTGGCTTGCGGATGCACCCGGCCCCCGAGACCCCGATGGGCGTCCCGGCTGGCGCGTTCCGCGTCCGGTCTGTGCTGTGACGAGGGCGGCGAGGACGATGAGTCCACCAAGGGCTTGCGCCGCGGTGAACTTCTGGTCGAGGACGACCCAGCCCAAGGTGGTGGCAACCACGGGGCTGAGCAGGCCGAGGAAGGTGACGTTGGTGGGCGGCAGGGCGCGGATCCCCCGGAACCACAGAGCGTAGGCGAGGGCGGCCCCGATGATCGTGAGGTAGCCGTAGCCGAGCAGGTTCGCGCTGCTCAGCGTCGCGGGTGGCGGTCCTTCGACCGCTAGGGCAACCGGGAGCAGCAGCACGCCGCCGGCGACCAGTTGCCAGCCGGTTGTCGCGAGCAGGGGGGCGGGCGAGGGCCATCGTTTGCTGAGGACGACTCCGGTGGCCATGACAGCCGCACTGGCGACTGCGGCCGCAACACCGAGACCGTCCAGCCGCGCGTCAGCCTGGAGGACCAGCAGACTGACGCCAACCACACCTGCGACGCCGGTGACCGTGGTGCGCAGGGTCAGACGCTGACCGAGCAGACCAAGGGCGAGGACGGCGACCAGGAGTGGTTGCAGGGCGCCGATGGTCGCGGCGACCCCGCCCGGTAGCCGGTAGGCGGCGACGAACAGCAGCGCGAAGAACGCCCCGATATTGAGGGTGCCGAGCACCGGTGCCCGCCACCACCAACTGCCCTGCGGTAGGCGCCGGGTGAGCGCAACGAGGAGGAGACCCGCTGGTAGGGCGCGCACCACCGCGGCCAGGAGCGGGCGGCCCGGTGGCAGTAATTCGGTGGTGACGAGATAGGTGGTCCCCCAAATGATGGGCGCCAGCGCTGTCATGAGAAGGACCCCGAGTCGATTACTTAGCACTAAGGCAAAGTAACTTAGCACTAAGGAAATGGCTAGACTGGGGCCATGGCAGATCACGTCGACCTTGTGCTGGAACAGTGGGCCACGCAGCGCCCCGACCTGGATGCGTCCCCGATGGCAGTAATCGGGCGCCTGAAGAGGCTCTCGCAACTGATCGAGGCCGAACTGCGCCGTACGTTCAGCACGCACGGGCTCGACGCGGCCTCGTTCGATGTGCTCGCAACCCTGCGCCGCAGTGACCCCCCGCACCACCTCACCCCTACCGAGCTGATGCGGGCAGCCATGGTCACCTCGGGAGCCATCACCCAGCGCCTCGACCGCCTGGAGAGTCGCGGCCTGGTCACGCGCATCCCCAGCGAGTCGGACGGCCGCGGTATCCACGTCGCTCTCACCGACGACGGCCGCGCACTCATCGACCAAGCGCTGCCCGACCACATCGACACCGAGAACCGACTGCTCACCGCACTCACCACACCCCAGCGCGACACCTTGGCCGATGCACTGCGGGCTCTACTGGAATCGCTCGGCGACAGCGCAGACCGACCTCGCTGATCCCGGCCGCCAAGCGCGGTGCAGGATCGATATCAGTTCGACACGCCATTTCCGGATCAGAGCAACTGAGACGACAGTCGGCATCCACACCCGCGGGACCAGGTGAACTGAGATTTCCACAGACTCGGAATCTCAGTCCTTCTGGTCGCCGCAGGCCACGAACCTCACCGCGGACCAGATCATTTGCGACGGGACATCTTCCGTCCGGGTCCATGACTCTCGAACGCGCGCCATCGAGCCCCGCAGATCGCGATGCCCCGCAGATCGCGACACCCTGACGACCGCGACGCCGTGGCGACCGCGCTTCCGCGCCGGCGGGGCGCGAGCAGCGGCAGCACCGGGCGGAGGACCGCGGGATCCGCCAACCAGGTCCAATGTCCCGGGATTGGCCTTGGCCCGTGGCCCTGCGGCACGCCTACGCTCCGGCCATGAGGATCCGCATCGTCGACGCCTTCACCGACCGTCCGTTCGCCGGCAACCCCGCCGGCGTCGTACTGCTGGACGCCGGCACGTTCCCCGAGGACGCCTGGCTCCAACACGTCGCCGCCGAGGTCAATCTCTCCGAAACCGCCTTCGCGCACCCGCTTCCCCCCGGCGGCGACGCCGACTGGGCGCTGCGCTGGCTCACCCCGACCGCCGAGGTGAACATGTGCGGGCACGCCACTCTGGCCACCGCGCACGTGCTGCACACCACGGGCGCGGCGACCGGCACCGTGCGCTTCAGCACCCGCAGCGGCGTGCTGATCACCCATGCCGACGACAGCGGCTCGATCACCATGGACTTCCCCACCGCCCCGCTGACCCCCGTGGACGTGCCGGACGCCGTCGCCCGGGCCCTGGGCGCCGAGATCCGCTCCGCGCACGACACCGGGCCCGACCTCGGCGACCTGCTGATCGAGTTGGCCGACGAGAAGGCCGTGCGGGACCTGGCGCCGGACTGCGCCCTGCTGGCCGGACACGGCGGGCGAGGCGTGATCGCCACCGCCCGCGCCGAAGACCCCGACGGCGCCTACGACTTCGTCTCGCGCGGCTTCTTCCCCGCCGTGGGCATCGACGAGGACCCGGTCACCGGGAGCGCGCACACCGCGCTCGCCCCCTTCTGGTCGGCACGCCTGGGCCGCGGCAACCTGGTCGGCTTCCAGGGCGGCACCCGGACCGGCCTGGTCCGCACCGAGCTGCGCGGCGAGCGCACCCTGTTGACCGGCTCGGCGGTGACCGTCATCGACGGCGAACTGCTCGTCTGACCGCCGCCGTCCGGACACGGTGCGGGGCGGGGGCCACCAGGCCACCCGCCCCGCACCGCCGGATACCGCGCCTCACCCCGTGGGCAACCAGGGCACCCGCCCCGCGAGCAGGGCGTAGCCCAGGAAGGCGACGATGTCGATGAGGGCGTGCGCGGCGACCAGTGGGCCGACCCTGCCCCAGCGCCGGTACACCAGGGCGAAGATCACGCCCATCACCATGTTGCCGACGAAGCCGCCGATGCCCTGGTAGAGGTGGTACGAACCGCGCAGCACCGAACTGACCGCGACCGCCGCCCACGGCGTCCACCCCAGTTGCCCCAGCCTGCGCAGCAGGTATCCGACGACGATGACCTCCTCCAGGACGGCGTTCTGCACCGCGGAGGCGATCAGCACCGGGATCTTCCACCACACGTCGGGCAGCGCCTCGGGCACCACCGTCAGATTGAAGCCGGCGGCCCGCGCGCCCAGGTAGAGCAGCAGCCCGCTGCCCCCGATGGCCGCCGCCAGCCCGGTGCCGACCCCCAGGTCGAAGCCGGGCCGTCGCCGGTCGAAGCCGATGGCGCGCAGTCCCCCGGCCCGTTCCCGCATCAGCAGGTGGGCCACCAGCACCACCGGCACCAGTGCGGTCGCGATGCCGAACAGCTGCCAGGCGAGATCCAGCCAGGGCCGGCCGGGCGCGTGCGAGGCATTGAGCGTCGCCGCCTGGTGCTTGAGGCCGCCGGGTTTGGTCAGTGACCCGATGAAGCTGATGAGCGCGGAGACCGCGCTGGCCCCCAGGGAGAGCGCCAGGACGATCAGTATCTCGTTCCGCAGCACGCTCCGGGCCGGCTCGCCGGCCGCCTCGACGGGCCGCCCCGAGCCGCTCCCCGCGCCCGGAACGTCCGCGCCCGCCACGGGACTTGTATCCGACTGCAAAGGTTCCTCCACTTCCGCAATACCGCCTCGTCACCGCCGTCGCCCCGCTAGGGTCTCGAAAGCAGGTACGAAGATCGCTCGCGACAGGCCGGGGACGGTCGCGCTCCACGTGGGGTGTTTCCGTCCGCATCGATCCCGATAGAGGTCCGGGGCTCCGGAACTCCGCGTATCAGGAGAGGCGCTACCGCATGGGACGTCACAGCTTGCCCGACGACTCCGCACCACAGGGAACGGGGTCCCCCCGTACCCGCCGCCGGACGGTCGTCCTCGCCACCGTCGTCCTCGTGATCGCCGCCACCGGCTCCGTCGTGGCGCTGCGTGGCGGGCTCTTCCCCTTCGGCGCGTCGTGCGACGGCGATTCCGTACGGCTGGAAGTGATCGCCTCGCCCGATATCGCACCGGCGCTGAACGCGGTGGCGGACAAGGCCCGCGAGGACGCGGTCCGCACGGACGGCAGGTGCCTGGACGTCAAGATCAATGCTCGGCCCTCCTCCGAGGTCGCCGACTCGCTCGGGCAGCGGCCGGCCAACCCGGATTTCCAGGTATGGGTGCCCGATTCGGACCTGTGGGTGAACCAGGTCACCGACAACCGGGGGTCGTCGCTGACCGCCGTCGGCGCCGTCGCCTCCTCGCCGCTCGCGCTGGGCGCGGTCCACGACGCCGCCAAGACCCTCGGCTGGCCGGGGAAGACCTACTCCTGGACCGCGCTGACCCGGGCCGCCTCCGGTGGCGCGCTGCGCCTGGGCGTCGCCGACCCGGCCCGCAGCGCCACCGGGCTGCTCGCCCTGGCCCGCATCGACGCCGCCGACCGCAAGGAGACCCACAGCGGCGACGAGGCCGCCACCCGTACCGCGGCCACCGCCAAACTGCTCTACGAGCGGGTCGCGGACGGTGACGACCAGGTACTGGCCACCCTGCCGCGCAACGACTCGGGGGCCGAACAGGGCAATCCGCGCCGCAACCAGGCGCTGCTCCTGTCCGAACAGGCCGCGTACGCCCACAACACCAGTGGGGACGCCGGGCCCGCGCTCGACCTCTTCTACCCCACCGACGGCACGGCGCAGCTCACCTACCCGTACACCCTCGTCGACGAGGACTCCCTGACCGCCGACCAGAGCCGCGCCGCCAACCGCTTCATGACGCTGCTGGACGACACCTCGGGGCAGCAGACCCTGCGTGACCACGGTTTCCGGGCCGGCAACGGCAGCGCCGACCCGCCGCTGACCGGCAAGGCGGGCGGCCGTGCACCGCAGCCGTTCGCCGCCGCTCCCGCCGACCCGCCCACGTCCAAGGAGCTCCAGGCGCTGCTGGGCATGTGGACCATCACGGTGCACAGCGCCCGGATCACCACCGCCGTGGACGCCTCGCCGTCGATGGCGCTGCCGGTCCCCGGGCAGGGCGGCCGGTCCCGCATGGACCTGGCCAAGGACTCCCTCCTCCAGGCGCTGTCCACGTTCACGCCCGAGGACGAGATCGGACTGTGGAAGTTCGCCACCAACCTGGACGGCGACCGGGACTACGTGGAGCTGTCGCCGACCAGCCGGCTCGGCGACCGCGGCCCGGGCGGCGGCACCCACCGCGACGACCTCACCGCCGCCTTCGGCTCCCTGGCCCCGGTGTCGCACGGCGCGACCGGCCTCTACGACACCACCCTGGCCGCCTACCAGCAGGCGTCCGCGACCTACGCGAGCGGGAAGTTCAACGCGCTGGTGGTCGTCACCGACGGCGCCGACGACGATGCCGCCGGCATCGGCCTGGACGCCCTGGTCACCGACCTGAAGCGGCTCGCCGACCCCAAGCGCCCGGTGCCGCTGGTCGCCGTCGGAATCGGTCCGCGGGCCGACCGGTCGGCGCTGGCCCGCATCGCGGCCCCGACCGGCGGCTCCGCCCACCGCGTCGACGACCCGTCGCAGATCCACGAGGTGATCCTCAAGGCCATCATGGCGGCGGGCAGCCGCGGCCCCCACTAGGGCGCTTCTGACGGATCTCCGCACCGTCCCGCCGGCCGCGTCACCGAGCGCGTCACGGCTCAAGTCCCCCACGGTCGCCCGCACTTCGCCCCACCGCCGACCGAACCACCGCCCCGTGGGCGGACCGGCACGTACGCCTACCGGCTGGCGGTCGCCGTCGAGGGGGCGGGCCTGCCCGTCGACGACTCCCCGGCGGCGGGCTCGCAGATCCGCACCGGCGGCGGCACCGGCGTCAGCTGCCCGGACGGCCCCGCCGCGGGCGCTCCACGGCGGGCGTCACGCGACGGTGCCCCCGGCCGCCGTCCGGCGCTGCGCCGGTACGACGGCCGCGCCGGCCGCCCACGGCACCGGCCAGGTGTGCACCGGCTCCCCGGTGTGCATCAGCTCGCTGTAGCGCCGGGTCATCGCCGCCAGGGCGGCGTCCCGGGGCAGTCCCTGCCGCAGCGCGTGGTGGAACGCCGCGGCCTGCCAGGACGCCCCGTTGGCCCGGCGTGCGCAGCGGGCCTCGATGATGCCCAGGTAGTGGTCGCGGTCGGCCGGTTCGACGCCCCAGGCATCCAGCCCGGCGGCCGCCAGCGGCAGGAGTTCCTGTTGCACCAGGCGCACGGCGGGGATCTCGGTGAGGCCGCCGGCGCGGCCGGGCCGCGGCCAGCGGAGGATGGCGTCGATGCCGTGGCGGCAGGCGGTGTCGAAGTTGGCGGCGGCGACGGTGAACGGGAGCCGGGTCCAGACGGGGCGCGGCTGCTCGGCCAGGGCGCGCACCAGGCCGTAGTAGAAGGCGGTGTTGGCGATGACGTCGGCGACGGTCGGGCCGGCCGGCAGCACCCGGTTCTCGACGCGGAGGTGCGGGAGGCCGTCGGCGACCGCGTAGACGGGGCGGTTCCAGCGGTAGATCGTGCCGTTGTGCAGGATCAGTTCGGCGAGGTCGGGCACGCCGCCCTCGTCGAGGACGCGCAGCGGGTCCTGTGGTCCGCACAGCGGCAGCAGCGGTGGGAAGAAGCGCAGGTTCTCCTCGAACAGGTCGTAGGCGGAGTCCACCCAGCGCTCGCCGAACCATGTGCGCGGGCGCACTCCCTGGGCCTGGAGTTCGGGTGCGCGGGTGTCGGTGGCCTGCTGGAAGACCGGCGGTCGCGATTCGCGCCACAGCTCCCGCCCGAAGAGGAACGGGGAGTTGGCGCCGACGGCTATCTGGGCGGCGGCGATCGCCTGGGCGGCGTTCCAGACGGCGGCGAACCGGCCGGGCGTCACCTGGAGGTGCAGTTGTACGGAGGTGCAGGCGGCTTCGGGGGCGATCGACGGCGAGCGGGTGATCAGGCGCTCGACGCCCTGGATGTCGATGACGAAGTCCTCACCGCGGGCGGCCCGCATCTGGTCGTTGAGCAGCACATAGCGGTCGTTGGCGGAGAGGCTGGCAACGGTGAGGTCGTCGGCGTTCAGGGTCGGCAGGATGCCGATCATGACGATGCGGGCGGCGACTTCCCGGGATTTTCGCTCGGCATAGCCGAGTCCGGTGCGGAGTTCTTCGGCGAGCTGGTCCAGTACCCGTCCGGACAATCGGTGCGGGGTGATGTTGACCTCGAGATTGCACTGCGCGAGTTCGGTCTGGAAATCGCCGCTGGCGATCCTTTCCAGGACCTGCGAGTTCAGCATGCGGGGGCGCCCGTCGGCGCCCGCGAGATTGAGCTCGATCTCCAGGCCCATGAGATTCTTGGGGCGGTCGAACCGCTTCTCCGCCAGGAGCCGCCGCAATCCGTCCAGGCAGTCGTGCAGCTTTCTTCGATAGCGCTCCCGGTCCGCCAGGTCGTTCCCCTCCGCGGCGACCTTCTCCCCCATCGGCGGGTCCCTCCTAGGTGAACGGCTCGCGGCCACGGGCTGGTCGGTACCGCCCCCGGCGCGCCGGGGTACGGGCTACGGTCGATGATGCCCCGACAATCTGATCGATAACGCCGCAGGGGCATGCCGGTACCGTTACTCTCGGAAGGGCGCGCCCGAGGCATTTCCCAGGGGCATATCCACTCGGCCCGCGTCCACCGTAATTCGCTCGTAAAAAACACCGACGGGTTCCGGCCTACCACTTCGTCGAAGAATTACGAGGTGGCCTCTTCCGGTCCCCGCCCAAAGCGGCGGAAATCGCCCCGTATGGCGGACCGGATTCCCTCTTGCCGGAAATCCGCAAGGCGAGTAGCCGAAACACTTCCAGAACATATGTCGTATAAACTTCGCAGACGAGGCAGAGATTTGGCGCCCAGCGCGGCGGTGCCCCCATCGGTGCCCCGACACCGCTGCCGACCCGTCGGTCCGCAGTTGCGGTCGGCCAGGCTCTGACCCGCCCGCAGACAGCGCCGTCCGCACTGCCACGCTCCACCGTGTCTCCTAAGTGAGAGGCGACCCGCCATGCCGCTGCACGTTCCTCCCTCCCCTGCGCCCGCCCTGCGCAGCATCCTCAGCGCCCTCGGCTCCCCCACCGCGGTCCGCGAGGCCCCGGCCGCCGCGCTCCGCACCCATCAGGGGCCGCTGAGCCCCGACCACCCGCTGCCCGTGCACGTCTGGGACGACGTCAGCCAGGCCGGCCCGCCGCGCACCCGCCTCGCCGGCTGGCGTTTCCTGATCCGCGGTGGCGAGCGCGCCGTGGCCGCCGCCGAGGCCCGGCTGACCGCCGACGGCTGGACGTTCTCGCACTTCTGCGACGGCCCCTATGTCGCCGCGACCGAACGGGCTCTGCAGCAGGCCGAGTCGCTCACCGCGCCCTACCAGCCGCGCCTGCTGTCCGTGCCGGAGCTGTACATGCTCACCCTGTGGCTGCACCACGACCTCACCGCGGACGGCGCGGAGGGGATGCCCGCCGCCGGTGATCTCCTGGTACCGCTGGCGCCCGCCCCGCCCGGGATCGCCTCCTACCTCCCGCAGCGGGTCGCCGACCTGCTGCCTCGCCTGACCCTCCGCCTGGGCCCGACGCCCCTGCTCCGCGAGCCGGCCTGACCGTCCGCCGCAGGCCCGCCGGATCGCGCGGGACGGAGGCCCCGCACCGCGCACGACACGGTGCACCCATGCGCCCCGCGACCTCTCCGGCCGCGGGGCGCACCACGCCGTGCGCCCCTGTGCGCCGGTAGCGCGCCAACGCCTGCGGGCGGGCGCGCAATTGGAAGCAACCGCCCGCACGGGTGACACGTCCGTATCGAGTGTGTACCGCTGCTGCGAAATCCCTGCGGAATCCCGTCCGTAGGGCAAGACTGGGACCGACATGAAACGGGGGAGCGGCCATGAGCATCGCATCGAGCCGCACGACGTTCACCACTCCGCAGCGAAAGACATTTTCCATGTGCCAGCATCAACCGCCATGCCCATCAGCTGACTCCACCGACCGGGAGGCCGCCCAGCTGGTGGCGCACCACCCGGAGCAGGGCTGGAGCCTGCTGTGCAACGGCGTCCTGCTCTTCGAGGACACCGGTGAGCTGCTGCCGGACGGGCAGGTCATCGCGCCGCATCGGCCGGTCGACCCGCCACGGGTCACCGCCGCCGCGTGACCCCGCAGTCACCCGGCACGTACACCAGGGCCCCCGGCGCATCCGCCGAGGGCCCTTGATGTTGCCACCGGTCACCGGTGGCGGGGGTGATCAGACGTCGTACTCGTCCAGCGGCGGGCAGGAGCAGACGAGGTTGCGGTCACCGAAGGCGCCGTCGATCCGGCGCACCGGCGGCCAGTACTTCTGCGCGGCGTTGACGCCGGCCGGGAAGACGGCCTCCTCGCGGCTGTAGGGGTGGTTCCACTCGCCGCCGAGCGCCGCCGCGGTGTGCGGGGCGTTGCGCAGCGGGTTGTCGTCCTTGTCCCACTCCCCCGAACCGACCTTCTCGATCTCCGCGCGGATGGCGATCATCGCGTCGCAGAACCGGTCCAGCTCGCTCAGGTCCTCGCTCTCGGTCGGCTCGATCATCAGCGTGCCGGCCACGGGGAAGGACATCGTCGGCGCGTGGAAGCCGTAGTCGATCAGCCGCTTGGCGACGTCGTCGATGCTCACGCCGGTCGCCTTGGTCAGCGGTCGGACGTCGACGATGCACTCGTGGGCGACCAGTCCGCCGGGGCCGGTGTAGAGCACCGGGTAGTGCGGCTCCAGGCGCTTGGCGATGTAGTTCGCGCCGAGCACCGCGACCTGGGTGGCGCGCTTGAGGCCCGCACCGCCCATGAGGCGGACGTACGTCCACGAGATCGGCAGGATGCCGGCCGAGCCCCAGGGGGCGGCGGAGATCGGGCCGACGCCGGTCTCCGGGCCCGCGGTGGGCTGCAGCGGGTGGTTGGGCAGGTACGGCGCCAGGTGGGCGCGGACCGCGACCGGGCCGACGCCGGGGCCGCCGCCACCGTGCGGGATGCAGAACGTCTTGTGCAGGTTGAGGTGCGAGACGTCGCCGCCGAACTTGCCCGGCTCGGCGAGGCCGACCAGGGCGTTGAGGTTGGCGCCGTCCACGTAGACCTGACCGCCGGCCTCGTGCACCGTCGCGCAGATCTGGGTGATGTGCTCCTCGAACACGCCGTGGGTGGACGGGTAGGTAACCATCAGGACGGCCAGTTCGTCCCGGTGCTTCTCGATCTTGGCGTGCAGGTCGTCGGTGTCGACCTCGCCGTCCGCACCGGTCTTGACGACGACGACCTTCATGCCGGCCATCACGGCGCTGGCGGCGTTGGTGCCGTGCGCCGACGACGGGATCAGGCAGACGGTGCGCTGCTCGTCCCCGTTGGCACGGTGGTAGGCGCGGACCGCGAGCAGACCGGCCAGTTCGCCCTGGGAGCCGGCGTTGGGCTGGATGGACACCTTGTCGTAGCCGGTGACCGCGGCCAGCTGCTCCTCCAGTTCCCGGATGAGCGTGAGGTAGCCCTGGGCCTGGTCGGCGGGGGCGAAGGGGTGCAGCTGACCGAACTCGGGCCAGGTGACCGGCTCCATCTCGGTGGTGGCGTTCAGCTTCATCGTGCAGGAGCCGAGCGGGATCATGCCCCGGTCCAGCGCGTAGTCCTTGTCGGCGAGGGTGCGCAGGTAGCGCAGCATCGCGGTCTCGGAACGGTGCTGGTGGAAGACCGGGTGGCCGAGGTAGTCGTCGGTGCGCAGCAGGGACTGCGGCAGGCTCTCGTCGACGGTCGCGTCCAGCGCGTCGATGTCGCCGTGGATGCCGAACGCGCCCCAGACGCCGGCGAGCTGGGCCCGCCCGGTGGTCTCGTCGCAGGCGATGCCGACCAGGTCGGCGTCGACCTCGCGGAGGTTGATGCCGGCCTCGCGGGCGGCGGCGGCGACCTCGGCGGCCCGGCCGGGCACCCGTGCGGTCAGGGTGTCGAAGTAGACGTCGTGGACGAGCTCGACCCCGCCGGCCCGCAGGCCCGCGGCGAGGATCGTGGCGTAGCGGTGGGTGCGCCGGGCGATGGTCCGCAGCCCGTCGGGGCCGTGGTAGACGGCGTACATCCCGGCCATGACGGCGAGCAGCACCTGCGCGGTGCAGATGTTGCTGGTGGCCTTCTCGCGGCGGATGTGCTGCTCGCGGGTCTGCAGCGCCAGGCGGTATGCCTTGTTGCCGTCGGCGTCGACGGAGACGCCCACCAGACGGCCGGGCAGGCTGCGGGCGTACTGCTCGCGGACGGCCATGTAGCCGGCGTGCGGGCCGCCGAAGCCCATCGGGACGCCGAAGCGCTGGCTGGTGCCGACCGCGATGTCCGCGCCGAGCTCACCGGGCGAGGTGAGCAGCGTCAGCGCGAGCAGGTCGGCGGCGACGGTGACGATCGCGCCCAGCTCGTGTGCCCGCTCGATCACCGCGCGCGGGTCGCGCACCGCTCCGGACGCGCCCGGGTACTGGAGCAGCACGCCGAAGACGCCGCGCTCGGCGATCTCCTCGGGGATGCCGTCGGACAGGTCGGCGACCACGACCTCCACACCGGTCGGTTCGGCGCGGGTCCGGATCACGGCGACGGTCTGCGGCAGACAGTCGGCGTCGACCAGGAAGACGCCCTGCTTGACCTTGCCGACCCGGCGGGAGAGCGCCATCGCCTCGGCGGCGGCGGTGCCCTCGTCCAGCAGCGACGCACCGGAGGTGGGCAGTCCGGTCAGGTCGGCGACGACGGTCTGGAAGTTCAGCAGGGCCTCCAGGCGACCCTGCGAGATCTCCGGCTGGTAGGGCGTGTAGGCCGTGTACCAGGAGGGGTTCTCCATGACGTTGCGCAGGATCACCGGCGGGGTGAAGGTGCCGTAGTAGCCGAGCCCGATCATGGGCGACAGCACCTGGTTGCGGTCGGCGAGCGCGCGCAGCTCGGCCAGGACCTCGGCCTCGGTGCGGCCCTCCGGCAGACCGAGCGCCTCGGTGCTCTTGATCACGTCGGGCACGGCGGTGGCCGTGAGCTCGTCCAGCGATCCGAAGCCGACCTGCGCGAGCATCTTCGCCTGCGCCTCGTGGTCGGGGCCGACGTGCCGGTGCTCGAACGGGATGCCCCGCTCCAGCTCGGTCAGGGAGATGCGGTGGGTGTTCATCTGCGGGGGCCTCCTGGTCAGTACGACCTACGAGGGGCACCACGGCGCTGGTGCCCGGACGGCCTCCCCCTCTGTCATCTCAACCTGAGAGCTTCACCGGTCCGCGGGCTGCGGTCCGGCTTTCACCGTCGGTGAGGAGGGGTTCCGGCATGGTGCCTGTCCGTGGCCCGCCCTGCTTTCCAGAGTGACCTCGTCCATGCGGTACGTGTGCCTGAGAGATTCCGGGGAGGATTTGCTCCTTCGGCGCCCTGGTCGCGAACGACAAAGGACTCTCCCGCATGGGGTCGACGGCCAATCGCCAGCCTACCAGCGCACCGCTGAAACGATCCTTCGAGTGGCCGGGGCATGAAATGTGCCGTTTCGTAGTTGTCACAAGGCAGTTGCGACCAAGTGGAGGGACCGTGCAAACCGATATCGATCCCCGGAGCCTCATCGGCCGCAAAGCGTTCGACCGGAACGGCGCGAAAATAGGGACCGTCGACGAGGTGTACCTCGACGACGCGACGGGCGAACCGGAGTGGGCGGCCGTGCGCACCGGTCTGTTCAGTCGGGATGCGTTCGTCCCCTTGGAACCGAGCAAGATGGTCGGCGACAGCCTGCACATCCCCTACGACCGGAAGCTGATCAAGGACGCTCCGGACTTCGGCGTCGGCCGGCACCTCTCCCCCGAGCAGGAGCTCCAGCTCTACCACCACTACCGCCTGGATATCTCCTCACCGGCCTCCGACTCCGCCTCGCCCGCCGGCGACACCGACTTCGGACGGATCGCCGGCGCGGACGACTGATCCGGCCTGCCCAGCAGCGGCAGGGGCTCGCCCGGCCGCAGCGCCGGATCGTCGACGGTGAAGGTCCGCACCCGCCCCGGTGCGGACCATGGCGTCTCGAACCGTACGGTCACCCTCCCCAGGCCACTGCCCTGCACCCACCCGGCACCGAACTCCTCGTGGACCACGTCCAGCCCCGGATACCAGCGCCGCGGCAGCTCCACGCCGGCCTCCGGCTCGCCCGCCGCCTCCTCCGCCGGCTCCGCCGCCCCACGCGCCGCCTGCTCCTCGGCCTCCCGCTCCGTGGCCAGCTGGGCGAAGAGGTCCTCCTGTGTGAAGTCGGCCAGCCCGGTCACCCCCACGCCCAGCAGCCGCACCCCGCCCGTGGTGTCCACCGTCTCCAGCAGCCGCACCGCGGCCTCCCGGACGACGGTCGGGTCGTCGGTGGGCCCGCGCAGCGTCTCGGACCGGGTCAGCGTCGAGAAGTCGTAGTTCCGCACCTTGATCACCACCGTGCGCCCGGACCGCCCGGCCGCCCGCAGCCGCCCCACGCACCGGTCGGCCAGCCGCAGCACCTCGTTCCGCACCCGCGTCCGGTCGGTCAGATCGACCTCGAAGGTGTCCTCCACCGAGACCGACTTCGCGTCCCGCTCGGCCACCACCGGCCGGTCGTCCTGCCCCAGCGCCATCGCGTACAGCCCGGTGCCGTGCGCCTTGCCCAGCAGCCGCACCAGCTCCGCCTCGCCGGCCTCCGCGGTCTCCGCGACGGTGTGGATCCCGGCCCGGCGCAGCGTCTCGGCCGTCGCCGGCCCGACCCCGGGCAGCGTCCGCACCGGCATCGGGCCGAGCAGCTCCCGCTCGGTGCCGGGCTCGATCACCACCAGGCCGTCCGGCTTCGCCGCCTCGGACGCGATCTTGGCGAGCATCTTGGCGCCGGCCAGCCCCACCGAACCGGTCAGCCCCGTGGCCGCCTTGATGTCGCGCCGCAGCCGCTCGCCCACCGCCCGCACCGCGGCCGTCTCCGCCGGCACCCCGCCCGCCTCCAGGTCTACGAAGGCTTCGTCCAGGCTCAGCGGCTCGACGAGCGGCGAGAGCGCCCGCAGCAGCTCCATGACCGTGTCACTCACTTGGCGGTACAGCGTGAACCGCGGACTGAGATAGGCGGCGTTGGGACACAGCCGACGCGCCTGCGCCGTCGGCATCGCCGAGCGCACCCCGAAGACCCGCGCCTCGTACGAGGCGGTGGCGACCACACCACGCGGCCCGATCCCGCCGACGACCACGGGCTTCCCCCGCAGGCTCGGCTTGGCCGCCTGCTCGGCGGCCGCATAGAACGCATCCATGTCCAGATGCAGGATCGTCGGCGCACGTCTCACACCACTGATGCTGCCGCACACCACTGACAATCGACCCGATCCCGGGCCGGCAAAGCCCGTCGGTCGTCGGCCGTCCGTCAGCCGGCCCGATTGCGGCGCCGCGCCAATTCGTCGTGCGGGTTCTTGCCGATCAGCGTCTCGCCGGTGTCCACCCGCTCGCCGTGGAGCTGCGACAGTGCGCCCTCCACGTCCCGCCACACCACGCCCACGGCGATCCCGAAGACCCCTTGGCCGCCCTGGAGCAGATCCACGACCTGGTCGGGCGAGGTGCACTCGTAGACCGTGGCCCCGTCGCTCATCAGCGTCATCCGCGTCAGGTCGTCCAGTCCGCGCGCCCGCAGGTGCTGGACGGCGGTGCGGATGTTCTGCAGCGACACCCCGGTGTCCAGCAGCCGCTTGACGATCTTCAGGACGACGACGTCCCGGAAGCTGTAGAGACGCTGGGTCCCGGACCCGTAGGCCGGCCGGATGCTGGGCTCCACCAGGCCCGTGCGCGCCCAATAGTCCAGCTGTCGGTAGGTGATGCCCGCCGCCGCACACGCGGTCGGTCCGCGGTAGCCGATGTTCTCCGCCTCGCGGGCCCCCGACATCGCAGCGGCCTGTACGGGGCCGCGGTTCGTCGCCGAGCCCCTGTGGAGCGGCAATGCCCCTTCCGCCGCCGTACCGTCGCCGGTGATTGCCACGCCGCCCTCCGTCCTCCACGTCCCGGACGGGACCTGCCTTATCGACGGTATGCAGTCACTCGGGGTGCGTCAACGATCGCCGCGCTCGCCACGCCGAGTGATAATCACCCTACGAGTGGTTTCTCGTGACTTGTCACGGGGAAGGGATTACAGGTTGGCCGGAAACAGATGGTTCACCTGGCCGATCACTGGTTGGTGCCGAAGTCCTCCGGCGAGATCTGGTCGAGGAACTCGCGGAACTTCTCCACCTCGTCCTCCTGCTCGTCGGGGATGGCGATGCCCGCGTCGTCCAGCACACCATCGGTACCGAAGATCGGGGTCCCGGTGCGCAGCGCCAGCGCTATGGCGTCCGACGGCCGCGCACTGACCTCGACACCGCTGGCGAAGACCAGTTCGGCGTAGAAGACCCCTTCGCGCAGATCCGTGATCCGGACCTGCGTCAGCTCCTGCCCCACGGCCTCGAGCACGTCCTTGAAGAGGTCATGCGTCAGCGGCCTGGCGGGGACCATGCCCTGCTGGGCGAACGCGATGGCGGTGGCCTCTCCCGGCCCGATCCAAATGGGCAGGTAACGGTCGCCTCCCACCTCCCGCAGCAGCACGATCGGTTGGCTGGAAGGCATCTCCACCCGGACACCCACGACGTCGAGCTCGTTCACACAGCAACCCTAGGCCGTGCCCGGCCGGTTTGGGTAGTCGGGCACTCGTTTGCTCACGGCAGACGGATGCGCAGGGCGCTCTGCAACAGCGCCGCGTGCAGCCGCGCCGACAGCGTGGCCAGCTCCCTGGCGGTGGCCTCGGCATGGGCCCGGGTCTGCGGGTTCCGGTGCCGCCGAAGGGGTGCCACGACCTGCTCGACCAACCCCGCCTCGCGCTCCGCGGCCGCCTTCACGGCCCGCAGGTGCCGCGGCTCCAGACCGAATCGGCCGAGGTCCGCCACGAGTTTGGCGACGGTGACCGCTTCGATGTCGTATCCCCCGTCCTCGTGGGGGACGATGAGTCCGTACGACTCCCAGTCGGCGAGCGCGGCCTCGTCGACCTCGGTGGCGGCCAGCAGCTCGGCCCGGCCGATCCGGGCAGCCGTCGGGCGCTCCTCGTCAGGATCGAAGACGCCCTCGACGAGGTCCCGCGGCGCCGCCGGAGCGGGCAGCTGCACCTGCTCGCCCCGCTCCAGGGCGTCGAGGTGCTCCTTGATGACCTTCAAGGGGAGGTAGTGGTCCCGCTGCATCCGCAGCACGCTCGCCAGACGTTCGACGTCCGCCGCGGTGAACTTGCGGTACCCGGAAGGCGTGCGCTGCGGTTCGACCAGCCCTTCGGCCTCCAGGAACCGGATCTTGGAGATGGTGACCTCGGGGAACTCCTCGCGCAAGACGTTGAGCACCGTGCCGATGCTCATCGGTTTGCGGTCCGAGGAGGCGGTGCCGGACGAGCCGGCACCGCCTGTCGGTGTGTGGCGCATATGCCTTCCCTGGCGGTCAGATGCCGACGCCTCGCTGGCTCGCGTAGAAGACCAGGCGGTACTTGCCGATCTGGACCTCGTCGCCGTTGGAGAGCACCGCGGAGTCGATCGGCTCGCGGTTGACGTAGGTGCCGTTGAGGCTGCCGACGTCGGTGACGGTGAAACGGCCGTCCGAACCGCGGCGGAACTCCACGTGGCTGCGGGAGACCGTCACGTCGTCGAGGAAGATGTCGCCCTGCGGGTGCCGACCCGCCGTCGTCAGCTCGCCGTCCAGGAGGAAGCGACTGCCGGCGTTCGGACCCCGGCGGACGACCAGCAGGGCCGAGCCCATCGGCAGGGCGTCGACGGCGGCCTGGGCCTCCGGCGAGAGGGCCGGGGACAGGTTCTGCCCGGTGGCCTCCGCGTCGTACGCCTCAAGCCCCGAGATGGAGATCGTCGACGTCGTCTCGGAGGCCCGCTCGGGCTGGGCCCCCGGGCGCAGCGGCGCGCCGCAGTTGGAGCAGAACCGGCTCGCCTCGGCGTTCCGGTGCCCACACCTCGTACAAACCGGCAAGGTCGACCCTCCACCCGTGTGTGCGGCTGATGGTTCCTGGGAACCTATGCGGCCGGCACCGGAGGGGTCAACAGAACCCGCGCCATGCCCCCCGGACGGACCGCCGACCTCATCACGGAAGAGCGGACGGCTCTCGGACCCGGAGCCCTCCTCCTGGCGGCGCGGAGCGCGATGCCGCGCGGAGCCGCCGTCGCCTTCCTGACGCGCGCTCTTGCCGAACAGCTTTCCAAACAACTTCACGGGCGATTCCCCTTGTACGACACAGACCCGCCCGTGGGGCAGGACGAACCCTCGATGCACACACCGGCCGATCCGGACATCCTGTGAACGTCCGTGGCCTTCAGACAGTTTCCACCACACACCACACGCACGGTGCGTCGACCCCCCGCTACCTCATGCCCTCGCCGGGCCATCACCATACGTAGACGCCTCACTGGGATGACAACCGAGCGTAGTCAGGCCGCTTCGCCTCCCGCAAGGCGTCCACAATGATCTTCTGTTCACGGGTCACAGACACCTTGGCCTGCTCCTTTTCCAGTGTCTGGACCACTCCGCCAGGGATGTTGAGCGCCGGCTCCAGGTCCTCCGGCTTCCCGATGACCTTGAAGCGGTACGGCGGCGTGACGGTCTTGCCGTCGATCTCCACCCCGCCCCGGAGGTCCGAAAGAGAGGTGTTCGCGACGACGCGAACGTTGTTGACCTGGATGGCCTCGGCCCCGGCCGCCCGCAGTTCCTGGATGGTGTCCAGCAGTTTGTCCGCCTCCACGGAGTGGTGGGGGTCGTCGATGGTCAGGTTGATGCCGGGGCCTTGCGCCGCGACGGTCCCGGCCAGCACACCCAGCTGCTGTTCCTTCTCCACGGTCTGCTTACGGGCCTCCTCGGCTTGGTCCGAGCTGTTCTCCAGCTCGGTCTTCTGTCCCTCCAGGCGCCGCTGCTCATCCGTCAACCGCTGGGAGCGGTTGTCCAGTTCGTCCAGAATGCGCACCAAGTCCTCTTGGCGCGCGCCCCGCAGCGCACTGCTGTCACTGGTGGAACGTACCTGAATCGCGAGGCCGAGGCCGAGAATGAACAGGAGCAACGCGACGATCAGTTGAGCCCGGGACACCCTCGGCGGCCACAGACCGGCGCGGAGCCGCTGCCTACCGGTCAGCGGAGGCACGGCGGCTTCCTCGTCCGCAGCCGCGTCCACACCCGCACCAACTGCCGGTTCGGACCCCTTCTGTCCGGCTTCGTTCTTCTGGGACGCCGATTCCGCTCCGGCGGTGCGCCCGTCCGCCCACCCTGGACGGCGGGGACTCTCCGGCGGCATCGGCTGCCGCCCGGCGGGACTGTCCGCACGACCCTCCCGCGCCGGGCCGGGCTCCGGCTGCCCTTCCGGCGTGCGCTCCGGCTCCGGGGTCTCGTCCGTTGCCATCGGCCTCACGCCCGGAAGACGTGCCGGCGGATCGCGGCAGCGTTGGAAAAGATGCGGATGCCGAGCACCACGACGACGCCGGTGGAGAGTTGGGCACCGACGCCCAGTTTGTCCCCGAGGAAGACGATAAGGGCGGCGACGACGACGTTCGACAGGAAGGAGACGACGAAGACCTTGTCGTCGAAGATGCCGTCCAGCATCGCCCGCAGACCACCGAACACGGCATCCAGCGCGGCGACGACAGCGATCGGCAAGTAGGGCTCGACCACCGTCGGCACCACGGGTCGGACGACGATTCCGACCACGACTCCTACGATGAGGCCCAGTACGGCGATCACGATGTGCCCTTCCCTGTGTCGGCGCCGTCCGCCTTCGCGGCACCGGCCTTCGGCTTTGCGGTACGTACGGTCAAACTGGGCGCGGGCGGCAGCGTGACCTGGCTCTCCACGGAAATCTTGGCGCGCACGCCGTAGTTCTCCTGCAACACATGCAGATACTGGCCATCGGCGCTGTCCTGGAACTTGGTGCTCAGCCGCTGCCCGTCCCCCACCGCCAGCACCGTATAGGGCGGCACCAGTGGCTTGTTGTCGACCAGTATGGCGTCTCCCGCGGCTCTGATCGCCGAGAGCGACGTGAGCCGCTGCCCATTGACGGAGATGGCCTCCGCACCGGACTGCCACAGGCCGTTGACGACCCGCTGCATGTCACGGTCGCGCACCCGCCCGGTGTCGGAGAAGTCGCTGCTCTCGCGCGGACCTCCGGTGCCGGCCTCGGACCCCTTGGCATCGTCCACGACCAGCTTCACACCCGGCCCGGTGACCTGCGTCGACCCCGCCAGCAACGCGAGCAGCTCGGCCTTGCCGTCACCGCCGTGCTTCAGCGCCTCGCGCTGCATCCGGTCCACCGCGTCCCGGGTCGCGTCGACCCGCTGCTGCTGGCCGTCGGCCTCGGTGGTGCCCTTCTGGATGCGGTGGATCAGCTCCTCCCGCTCCTTGGCCAGCGTCGGCGCCGCGACCCGCGCCTGCGCCGCCCCCACGGTCACCACCAACGCCGCCAGCACCAAACCGGCCGCCAGGCCCAACTTCGCGCGCAGCGTGCGCGGCAGGCCGCTGACGCCCTCCGCGGACTTCCGCGCGGCGGCCTCGGCGTATCCGTCGTCGAGGCTGTGATCCATCACGTTGGTCAGCAGCGACATGGAGGCATCCGGGCGCGCGGCCAACGGGTGGGGGTTGCTCCGAACGGGGCGCTGCTGCGACATGCCGCACATCGTCCCATGTCGGCGGCACGGTCTCCCAATGGCCCCACCGGCGTGCCGATCGGCGGCACGCCGGTGGGGAACAGGGTCAGCGTCCGGCGCTGTCCACGACAACCGCCCACTCGTCCAGCAGCTGCTGCGCGGAGGCGTCGTCCGGTCCTTCCGCCCAGAGATGGGTGACCGCCTCGGCCGGGTCGGGCAGCACCAGCACCCAGCGCCCGTCGGCCTCCACGATCCGCACTCCGTCGGTGGTGTCCACGTCCCGATCGCCGGCCGCCTCCACGACGTGCCGCATGACCAGACCCTTCACCGCCCACGGCGTCGCCAAGTCCCGCCGCTGGACGTGCGCCCGCGGGATCCGCGCGTCGATCTGGCTGAGCGTGAGCTGCGTACGGGCCACCAGACCGATCAGCCGGACGAACGCGGCGGCGCCGTCGAAGACGCTGCTGAACTCCGGGATGATGAAACCGCCCAGACCGTCGCCGCCGAAGATCGTGGCGTCCTGGCGCCCCACCCGGGTCAGATCGTCCGGTGAGGTCGTCGTCCACTCGACCTGCGTGCCATGGTAAGCCGCCACCTGCTCGGCGATCCGGGTCGTGGTGACCGGCAGCGCCACCCGCCCACTGCGCCGCTCGGCCGCGACCAGGTCCAGCATCACCAGCAGCGCGCGATCGTCCTCGATGATCCGGCCGCGCTCGTCCACCAGGGAGAGCCGCTCGCCGACGGGGTCGAACCGCACGCCGAACGCGGCCCGCGCCGAGGCCACGATCTCGCCGAGCCGGACCAGACCGGAGCGGCGGGCGTCAGCGGTCTCGGTCGGCCGGGCCTCGTCCAGACCGGGATTGATGGTCAACGAGTCGACGCCGAGCCGCCCCAGGAGGCTGGGCAGCACCAGGCCGGCGCTGCCGTTCGAGGCGTCCACGACGACCTTCAGGCCGGACTCGCTGATGCCCGTGGTGTCCACGGCCCGCAGCATCGCCCCCGTATAGGAGTCGAAGACGCTGGCCGGGAACTGGAGATCGCCGATCTCACCGGGAAAGGCCCGCCGGTACTCCTGGCGGGCATAGACCCGGTCGAGCTTGCGCTGCCCGGCCTGCGAGAGGTCCGCACCCCGCTCGTCGAAGAACATGATGTCGACGGAGTCCGGCACCCCCGGCGTCGTCCGCACCATGATCCCGCCGGCACTGCCGCGAGCGGTCTGCTGACGGGCCACCGGCAGCGGTACGTTCTCCAGGTCGCGGACGTCGATGGCGCTCGCCTGCAGCGCGGAGATCACCGCGCGCTTGAGGGCCCGGGCGCCACGCGAGTGATCGCGCGCCGTGGTGACCGTTGCGCCCTTCTTCAACGTGGTGGCATACGCACCGGCGAGCCGCACCGCCAGTTCCGGAGTGATCTCGACATTGAGGATCCCCGACACGCCGCGCGCCCCGAAAAGGTGCGCCTGGCCGCGGGACTCCCAGATGACGGAGGTGTTGACGAACGCACCGGCCTCGATCGTCTTGAAGGGATAGACCCGCACGTTGCCCTGGACGATCGACTCCTCGCCGATGAGGCACTCATCGCCGATGACCGCGCCGTCCTCGATCCGCGCGGCCCGCATGATGTCGGTGTTCTTGCCGATGACACAGCCGCGCAAATTGCTCTGTTGGCCGATGTAGACGTTGTCGTGCACCACGGCCCTGTGCAGGAACGCGCCGCTCTTGACGACGACGTTGGAGCCGACGACGGTGTGCTCGCGGATCTCCACATCCGCCTCGACCTTGGCGTAGTCCCCGACGTACAACGGGCCGCGCAACACCGCGTCCGGGTGCACCTCCGCGCCTTCGGCGACCCACACCCCCGGCGAGATCTCGAAACCATCGATATCGACGTCGACCTTGCCTTCGAGCACATCGGCCTGGGCCTTCACATAGCTTTCGTGCGTGCCGACGTCCTCCCAATAGCCCTCGGCGACATAGCCGTAGATGGGCTTGCCTTCCTTCATCAGCTGCGGGAAGACGTCCCCGGACCAGTCCACCGGAACGTCGGCCTCGACGTAGTCGAAGACCTCCGGCTCCATCACGTAGATACCGGTATTGACGGTGTCCGAGAAGACCTGGCCCCAGGTCGGCTTCTCCAGGAAGCGCTCGACCTGCCCGGCCTCGTCGACGATGGTGATGCCGAACTCCAGCGGATTGGGCACCCGCGTGAGGCACACAGTGACGAGGGCGCCCTTTTGCTTGTGGAACCGGATGAGATCGCTCAGGTCGAAGTCGGTGAGAGCGTCACCGGAGATGACCAGGAAGGCGTCGTCCTTGAGGGCCTCCTCGGCGTTCTTCACGCTGCCGGCGGTGCCGAGTGGCTTTTCCTCATTGGCGTAGGTGAGCTCCATTCCCAGCTCTTCTCCGTCGCCGAAATAGTTCCGGACGAGCGAAGCCAGGAATTGCACGGTCACGACGGTCTCGGTGAGACCATGCCTTTTCAACAGCCGCAGTACATGCTCCATGATCGGCCTGTTGACCACCGGGAGCAGCGGCTTGGGCATGCTGGATGTCATGGGGCGAAGGCGAGTGCCTTCGCCGCCGGCCATCACAACGGCCTTCATGTCGGAAGCGTCCTCCTCGAAGAGACGACGGTCTTGCCGACTTCACTTGTCAAGGGCGCCCACTGTTTCCCCCGTATGGGCGCCGGGCCTTGGCACGATCTGCCTTTTCGGCGAGCTCAGTCGGCCGTGGCGTCCGCCCTGATGATCCGACGGACCTGGACCACGTAGAGGATCCCTGCCCACCAGTAGAGCGCTGTACCCCATCCGGCGAACGCCCATCCGAAAACGGTCGCGAGCATGTGAAGCCAGCTATGTCCGTCTCCGTCGCTCAGCAGCAGCAACGGGAAGGCGTACATCAAGTTGAACGTAGCCGCTTTGCCCAGGAAGTTCACCTGGGGAGGCCCGTAGCCGTGGCGTCCGAGGAGCCCCACCGCGATGAGCAGCATCAACTCGCGGGCCAGCAGCGCCGCGGTGAGCCAGAGCGGAAGGATGTCCCGCCAGGTCAGACCGACCAGGGTGGAGAGGATGTAGAGGCGATCGGCGGCCGGGTCGAGGACCCGCCCCAGCCTGCTGATCTGGTTCCAGCGCCGGGCGAGCTTGCCGTCGAGGTAGTCGCTGACGCCGCTCAGCGCGAGCACGAGCAGCGCCCAGCCATCGACCTTCGGACCGCCGAACGCCGGCCAGAGGATCAGCCACAGGAACACCGGCACGCCGACCAGGCGCGCCATGCTCAGGATATTCGGGATGGTGAGGACACGGTCTGTCTGGATCCGCGTCTCCTGGACCTCCACGCGGAAGCCTCCTGTGGGAGAAATATGCCGATGTTGTCCCCGACTTTACCCGGCCCGCCGGCCACCTCGTGCCGCGGGTCCCCATTCCGAAACGCAAAGAATCCCTGTTGGGAACCGAGGTTCCCAACAGGGATTCTTCTAAAATTAGTTCGGCGGCGTCCTACTCTCCCACAGGGTCCCCCCTGCAGTACCATCGGCGCTGAAAGGCTTAGCTTCCGGGTTCGGAATGTAACCGGGCGTTTCCCTAACGCTATAACCACCGAAACACTATGAAACACTAAACAACCGTTGGTCTGTTCGTGGCTTCAGAACCAACACAGTGGACGCGAGCAACTGAGGACAAGCCCTCGGCCTATTAGTACCAGTCAACTCCACACCTTACGGCGCTTCCATATCTGGCCTATCAACCCAGTCATCTACTGGGAGCCTTACCCCATCAAGTGGGTGGGAGCCCTCATCTCGAAGCAGGCTTCCCGCTTAGATGCTTTCAGCGGTTATCCTTTCCGAACGTAGCCAACCAGCCATGCCCTTGGCAGAACAACTGGCACACCAGAGGTCCGTCCGTCCCGGTCCTCTCGTACTAGGGACAGCCCTTCTCAAGACTCCTACGCGCGCAGCGGATAGGGACCGAACTGTCTCACGACGTTCTAAACCCAGCTCGCGTACCGCTTTAATGGGCGAACAGCCCAACCCTTGGGACCGACTCCAGCCCCAGGATGCGACGAGCCGACATCGAGGTGCCAAACCATCCCGTCGATATGGACTCTTGGGGAAGATCAGCCTGTTATCCCCGGGGTACCTTTTATCCGTTGAGCGACGGCGCTTCCACAAGCCACCGCCGGATCACTAGTCCCTACTTTCGTACCTGCTCGACCCGTCAGTCTCACAGTCAAGCTCCCTTGTGCACTTACACTCAACACCTGATTACCAACCAGGCTGAGGGAACCTTTGGGCGCCTCCGTTACCCTTTAGGAGGCAACCGCCCCAGTTAAACTACCCACCAGACACTGTCCCTGATCCGGATCACGGACCCAGGTTAGACATCCAGCACGACCAGAGTGGTATTTCAACAACGACTCCACACCAACTGGCGTTGGCGCTTCAAAGTCTCCCACCTATCCTACACAAGCCGAACCGAACACCAATATCAAGCTATAGTAAAGGTCCCGGGGTCTTTCCGTCCTGCTGCGCGAAACGAGCATCTTTACTCGTAATGCAATTTCACCGGGCCTATGGTTGAGACAGTCGAGAAGTCGTTACGCCATTCGTGCAGGTCGGAACTTACCCGACAAGGAATTTCGCTACCTTAGGATGGTTATAGTTACCACCGCCGTTTACTGGCGCTTAAGTTCTCAGCTTCGCCCCACCGAAATGGAGCTAACCGGTCCCCTTAACGTTCCAGCACCGGGCAGGCGTCAGTCCGTATACATCGCCTTACGGCTTCGCACGGACCTGTGTTTTTAGTAAACAGTCGCTTCTCGCTGGTCTCTGCGGCCACCCCCAGCTCAGGAAGCAAGTTCCCTCACCGGAAATGGCCCCCCTTCTCCCGAAGTTACGGGGGCATTTTGCCGAGTTCCTTAACCATAGTTCACCCGAACGCCTCGGTATTCTCTACCTGACCACCTGAGTCGGTTTAGGGTACGGGCCGCCTTGAAACTCACTAGAGGCTTTTCTCGACAGCATAGGATCATCCACTTCACCACAATCGGCTCGGCATCAGGTCTCACCCTGCATGAGAGACGGATTTGCCTATCTCTCGGGCTACACCCTTACCCCGGGACAACCACCGCCCGGGCTGGACTACCTTCCTGCGTCACCCCATCGCTTACCTACTACAAGTCTGGTCCGTCGGCTCCACCACTCCCCTTCACCCGAAGGATCCAGGGCGGCTTCACGGACTTAGCATCGCCTGATTCAGTATTGGGCGCTTCAAAGCGGGTACCGGAATATCAACCGGTTGTCCATCGACTACGCCTGTCGGCCTCGCCTTAGGTCCCGACTTACCCTGGGCAGATCAGCTTGACCCAGGAACCCTTAGTCAATCGGCGCAAGAGTTTCCCACTCTTGTATCGCTACTCATGCCTGCATTCTCACTCGTGAACCGTCCACAACTCGTTTCCACGGCTGCTTCACCCGGCACACGACGCTCCCCTACCCATCACAACAGGCGTTAGCCCTCATGCTGCAATGACACGACTTCGGCGGTGTACTTGAGCCCCGCTACATTGTCGGCGCGGAATCACTTGACCAGTGAGCTATTACGCACTCTTTCAAGGGTGGCTGCTTCTAAGCCAACCTCCTGGTTGTCTCTGCGACTCCACATCCTTTCCCACTTAGCACACGCTTAGGGGCCTTAGTCGATGCTCTGGGCTGTTTCCCTCTCGACCATGGAGCTTATCCCCCACAGTCTCACTGCCGCGCTCTCACTTACCGGCATTCGGAGTTTGGCTAAGGTCAGTAACCCGGTAGGGCCCATCGCCTATCCAGTGCTCTACCTCCGGCAAGAAACACACGACGCTGCACCTAAATGCATTTCGGGGAGAACCAGCTATCACGGAGTTTGATTGGCCTTTCACCCCTAACCACAGGTCATCCCCCAGGTTTTCAACCCTGGTGGGTTCGGTCCTCCACGAAGTCTTACCTCCGCTTCAACCTGCCCATGGCTAGATCACTCCGCTTCGGGTCTTGAGCATGCTACTCCAACGCCCTATTCGGACTCGCTTTCGCTACGGCTTCCCCACACGGGTTAACCTCGCAACATACCGCAAACTCGCAGGCTCATTCTTCAAAAGGCACGCAGTCACGACGCAAAGAACAAGTCTCTGCGCGACGCTCCCACGGCTTGTAGGCACACGGTTTCAGGTACTATTTCACTCCGCTCCCGCGGTACTTTTCACCATTCCCTCACGGTACTATCCGCTATCGGTCACCAGGGAATATTTAGGCTTAACGGGTGGTCCCGCCAGATTCACACGGGATTTCTCGGGCCCCGTGCTACTTGGGTGGCTCTCAAGCAAGCCGCTGACGTTTCAGCTACGGGGGTCTTACCCTCTACGCCGGACCTTTCGCATGTCCTTCGCCTACATCAACGGTTTCTGACTCACCGACCGGCCGGCAGACCGATCAAGAAAGCTCCCACAACCCCAACCACGCAACCCCTGCCGGGTATCACACGTGACTGGTTTAGCCTCATCCAGTTTCGCTCGCCACTACTCCCGGAATCACGGTTGTTTTCTCTTCCTGCGGGTACTGAGATGTTTCACTTCCCCGCGTTCCCTCCACACTGCCTATGTGTTCAGCAGCGGGTGACAGCCCATGACGACTGCCGGGTTTCCCCATTCGGACACCCCCGGATCAAAGCTCGGTTGACAGCTCCCCGGGGCCTATCGCGGCCTCCCACGTCCTTCATCGGTTCCTGGTGCCAAGGCATCCACCGTGCGCCCTTAAAAACTTGGCCACAGATGCTCGCGTCCACTGTGCAGTTCTCAAACAACGACCAGCCACCCACCACCCCAACCCGAAGGCTGAGTTCACTGGGGCCGGCATCCCGAAGGCTCAGACCATAGTCCGCACCCTCAGACACCCAACAGCGTGCCCGACACCCAGACCCGACCCGATCCGCGTTCCACGCCCAAAGGCAGTACTAGCGTCCCGATCGATCCCTGTGTGCCGAGTAGTCAACGTTCCACCCATGAGCTAACCACCGTCGAACACTCGCCGACGTAGTGGCTCTGGACAATCTTGCGACTGCCTAGATGCTCCTTAGAAAGGAGGTGATCCAGCCGCACCTTCCGGTACGGCTACCTTGTTACGACTTCGTCCCAATCGCCAGTCCCACCTTCGACGATTCCCTCCCACAAGGGGTTGGGCCACCGGCTTCGGGTGTTACCGACTTTCGTGACGTGACGGGCGGTGTGTACAAGGCCCGGGAACGTATTCACCGCAGCAATGCTGATCTGCGATTACTAGCAACTCCGACTTCATGGGGTCGAGTTGCAGACCCCAATCCGAACTGAGACCGGCTTTTTGAGATTCGCTCCACCTCGCGGTATCGCAGCTCATTGTACCGGCCATTGTAGCACGTGTGCAGCCCAAGACATAAGGGGCATGATGACTTGACGTCGTCCCCACCTTCCTCCGAGTTGACCCCGGCAGTCTCCTGTGAGTCCCCATCACCCCGAAAGGCATGCTGGCAACACAGAACAAGGGTTGCGCTCGTTGCGGGACTTAACCCAACATCTCACGACACGAGCTGACGACAGCCATGCACCACCTGTACACCGACCACAAGGGGACCGTGTCTCCACGGTTTTCCGGTGTATGTCAAGCCTTGGTAAGGTTCTTCGCGTTGCGTCGAATTAAGCCACATGCTCCGCTGCTTGTGCGGGCCCCCGTCAATTCCTTTGAGTTTTAGCCTTGCGGCCGTACTCCCCAGGCGGGGAACTTAATGCGTTAGCTGCGGCACGGACGACGTGGAATGTCGCCCACACCTAGTTCCCAACGTTTACGGCGTGGACTACCAGGGTATCTAATCCTGTTCGCTCCCCACGCTTTCGCTCCTCAGCGTCAGTATCGGCCCAGAGATCCGCCTTCGCCACCGGTGTTCCTCCTGATATCTGCGCATTTCACCGCTACACCAGGAATTCCGATCTCCCCTACCGAACTCTAGCCTGCCCGTATCGAATGCAGACCCGGGGTTAAGCCCCGGGCTTTCACATCCGACGCGACAAGCCGCCTACGAGCTCTTTACGCCCAATAATTCCGGACAACGCTCGCGCCCTACGTATTACCGCGGCTGCTGGCACGTAGTTAGCCGGCGCTTCTTCTGCAGGTACCGTCACTCTCGCTTCTTCCCTGCTGAAAGAGGTTTACAACCCGAAGGCCGTCATCCCTCACGCGGCGTCGCTGCATCAGGCTTTCGCCCATTGTGCAATATTCCCCACTGCTGCCTCCCGTAGGAGTCTGGGCCGTGTCTCAGTCCCAGTGTGGCCGGTCGCCCTCTCAGGCCGGCTACCCGTCGTCGCCTTGGTGAGCCACTACCTCACCAACAAGCTGATAGGCCGCGGGCTCATCCTTCACCGCCGGAGCTTTCCACACGGAGATCATGCGACCCCGTGTCATATCCGGTATTAGACCCCGTTTCCAGGGCTTGTCCCAGAGTGAAGGGCAGATTGCCCACGTGTTACTCACCCGTTCGCCACTAATCCCCGACCGAAGCCGGTTCATCGTTCGACTTGCATGTGTTAAGCACGCCGCCAGCGTTCGTCCTGAGCCAGGATCAAACTCTCCGTGAATGCTTACCGGTAATCCGGTATCAACACTCGCGTTGAGCGGAACCGCAAGGAGGAATAATCCTCGCGGTTCACAGCGTCCTCGCTGTGCGCCTCCCAAAGCTATTGGAAGGACTTTTCAAAGGAACCTCATCTCCATGATGGAGACGGGGTATCAACATATCTGGCGTTGACTTTTGGCACGCTGTTGAGTTCTCAAGGAACGGACGCTTCCTTCGGATTCCCTCTCGGGCTTCCTCCGGGCGCTTCCCTTCGGTGTTTCACACTCTATCAGGGCTTTTCCGGCTTTCGAACCACCGCTTTTCTGCAGGCATGCAGAAGCGCACGATTCGAGAATCTGGATCAAGACTTTGAGGAGTGCCGCCCACTCAGTCGGTCGCGTCGAGCGCTTCCTGGCTGTCCGGGGCAGATCCCAAACACTACAGCGGCCGGATGGGCGAGGCAAATCGATTCCGCGTCGGCGGGGGCCTCAATCGGGCTCTGTCATGCGGAACCGTCAGTTCTTATGACTTACGCTTCTCAACGGTGCGCCGTCCGGGACAGGCAGTGACGGCGGCCTGATGAATCTTCACCCCTGGGAGGTTTCCCATGACCACCGTGACGTCCCCTCTTGCAGGACGCGCCATCGGCCTCGCGGCTGTGCCGGACCCCGTCTTCTCCGGCGCGATGGTGGGCCCCGGTACCGCCATCGACCCGGTGCGTGAGCCGTCGGAGGCAGTTTCGCCCGTGGAGGGCGTGATCGTCTCGCTCCACCCGCACGCGTTCGTCGTCGTGGACGCCGAAGGGCACGGCGTGCTGACGCACCTTGGTATCGACACCGTGCAGCTCAACGGCGAAGGCTTCGAGCTGCTGGTGAACAAGGGCGACACCGTGACCCGCGGACAGGCTGTCGTGCGCTGGAACCCGGCCGCGGTCGAGGAGGCCGGCAAGTCGCCGGTGTGCCCCGTCGTCGCGCTGGAGGCCACCGCGGACTCGCTCGGCGAGGTGCGCGAGGACGGCGACATCAAGGCCGGCGACGCGCTCTTCTCCTGGCAGTAGGCAGCCGGGTGCCGTCGTGAGACGGCAGGTACGACATCCACCGCGGCGGCCGGGCCCGCCGCAACAACCGGAGACGGGTGACATGGAGACAACGCTGCGGGGCGTCGGGGTGAGCCACGGCGTGGCCATCGGCGAGGTGCGGCACATGGGGACGGCGGTGCTGGAGCCGCCGGCCAAGCAGATTCCGGCGGAGGAGGCGGAGCGCGAGCAGGGCCGGGCCCGTCAGGCCGTGGAAGCTGTCGCCGCCGACTTGATCGCGCGGGGCAATCTGGCCGGTGGCGAGGCACAGCACGTGCTGGAGGCCCAGGCCATGATGGCGCAGGACCCCGAGCTGATGGCCGACGTCGAACGGCGGATCGCCGTCGGCAGCACGGCCGAGCGCGCGGTGTACGACGCGTTCGCCGCCTACCGCGCGTTGCTGGCCGGGGCGGGTGAGTACCTCGCGGGCCGGGTCGCCGACCTCGATGACGTGCGGAACCGTATCGTCGCGCGGCTGCTGGGCGTGCCGATGCCCGGCGTTCCGGACAGCGACGAGCCGTATGTGCTGATCGCGCGGGATCTCGCGCCGGCCGACACCGCGCTGCTGGACCCGACGCTGGTGCTCGGTTTCGTGACCGAGGAGGGCGGGCCGACCAGCCACAGCGCGATCCTGGCGCGGGCGCTGGGCGTGCCGGCCGTGGTGGCGCTGCCGGGTGCGGGTGAGCTCGTCGAGGGCACCGTGATCGCGGTGGACGGCAGCACCGGTGAGGTGTTCGTCGACCCGAGCGCGGAGAAGCGGGCGGCGCTGGCGAAGGCGGCGGAGGAGCGGAAGGCGGCGCTGGCGGCGTCGTCCGGTCCGGGGGCCACGTCCGATGGGCACAAGGTGCCGCTGCTGGCGAACGTCGGTGGGCCGGCGGATGTGCCGTCGGCCGTGGAGGCCGGTGCGGAGGGCGTCGGGCTGTTCCGTACGGAGTTCCTGTTCCTCGACGACAGCAAGCAGGCGCCGTCGGAGGCGAAGCAGGTCGAGGCGTACCGGCAGGTGCTGGAAGCCTTCCCCGAGGGGCGCGTGGTGGTACGCGTGCTGGACGCGGGGGCGGACAAGCCGCTGGACTTCCTGACGCCGGCCGACGAGCCGAACCCGGCGCTGGGCGTGCGGGGTCTGCGGACCCTGCTGGACCACCCCGACGTGCTGCGGACGCAGCTCCAGGCGCTGGCGAAGGCCGCCGAGGGGCTGCCGGTCTACCTGGAGGTCATGGCCCCGATGGTGGCGGACCGGTTGGACGCCAAGGCGTTCGCGGACGCCTGCCGGGAGGCCGGGCTGCAGGCGAAGTTCGGTGCCATGGTGGAGATTCCGTCGGCGGCGCTGCGGGCGCGGTCGATCCTGCAGGAGGTGGAGTTCCTGTCGCTGGGCACCAACGACCTGGCGCAGTACACCTTCGCGGCGGACCGGCAGGTGGGCGCGGTGTCCCGGCTGCAGGACCCGTGGCAGCCGGCGCTGCTGGACCTGGTGGCGGCTTCGGCCGAGGCCGCCAAGGCCGAGGGCAAGAGCTGTGGCGTGTGCGGTGAGGCGGCCTCCGATCCGCTGTTGGCGTGCGTGCTGACGGGTCTGGGGGTCACCAGCCTGTCGATGGGCGCGGCGTCGATTCCGTATGTGCGGGCGACGCTGGCCAAGCACACGCTGGCGCAGTGCGAGCGGGCGGCTGCCGCGGCGCGGGCCGCGGACACCGCGGAGGATGCCCGGGCGGCCGCGCAGGCGGTGCTCTCCGGGGAGTGATCCGGGCGGCGCGCGGCGCCGTGTGAGGTGAGGGGACGGCCGTCCCGCCTTTGTGGCGGGGCGGCCGTTTCGCGTGGGTGCGGGGCCCGGGTGGGGGTCAGGGATGGCAGTGCGGGCCGGGCGGGGGTGGGAGGGGGAGGCCGGGGGCGTAGTCGACGCGGTGCTCGGGCGGGATGGGTTCGTCGGTCTCGGGGTCGGTGCAGTAGGCGTCGAAGATCTCGGCGGCGCTGATCGGGTCGGGCCAGGCGTCGCGCAGGCGCCAGCCGCGGACGGTGGCGGGGGCAGGTTCGGCAGGGGTGCCGGCGGGGGTGCCGGTGGGGTCGTCGGTCGGGGTGGTGCGGCAGACGACGGCGCCGGTGGCGGGTTGGGCGAGGGCGGCGGCGAGGACCGTGCAGAAGACGAGCGTTTCGGATTCGGGGAGTTGGGGCGGGCCGCCGTCGGGGGTGCCGGTGGTGTGCAGGTAGGCGCGGAGGGAGTCGCCGGCGTCGGGGAGGGTGCAGACGAGGTGGTGGGTGCCGTCGCCGAGGGCGGTGAGGAGGTGTTGGAGGGCGGTGGTGGCGCGGGTGAAGGCGGCGTGGGCGAGGTCGTGGCCGCACTCGGCGCAGTGGCCGGCGCGGGCCAGGAGGGTGGTGGCGCGGTCCCAGGACGCGCGGCGGGCGGCTTCCTCGGTGAGTAACGGCAGGAGGCGGTCGAGGGGGGTGCCGTCGTAGGCGAGGGAGGCGCCGGTGCAGGCGACGGCGGCGGTGTAGCGGCTGCGGCTGCCGGGGTCGTCGGGGTCGAGGCCGTGGTCGGCGCAGTAGCCGGCGAAGGCGGTCGGGTCGAAGAGGCAGAGGGTGGTGTGCACGCCCTGGGCGGCGAGGGTGCGCAGCAGGGTCTCCAACTGCTGGAGATAGCGCCGGTGGTCGTCGAAGGGGAAGGTGCGGTAGCGGCGCATGGCGGCGAAGTCCCGGGCGTCGGCGAGGACGGCGGCGGTGCTGGGGACGTCGCGGCGGAGCGGATGGCCGGCGGGGTGGCGGGTGGGGCGGGTGGTGGGTGTCATGGCTCCCCCTCGGTGTGGGCCCTGGGCGGGCGTCACTGGTCGGTCGACAACTGTCACCGAGAGTAATCGGGGGGTCTGACAACGGCGGTGCGGTGCCGGTCGGGGCGGTGGGAGGGCCGTGCGGAGGGGGTGGTCCGGCGCCGGGGCGGTGGTGCCGTCGGCGCCGGGCCGCTCCCTCTCAGGTGGTGCGGTGCTCGGCGCGGTCGGCGGCGATCCGCTCGTAGAAGCGGAGGAGTTCGAGGTTGTCGACGGAGCCGGGGTTGACGGCCTTTTCGAGGGGGGTGCCGGCCAGCAGGCGCTTGATCGGGACCTCGATGCGCTTGCCGGTGAGGGTGTGCGGGACGCCGGGGGCTTCGATGATCTCGTCGGGGACGTGGCGCGGGGAGAGTTGTTCGCGGATGGTCCGCTTGATGCGGTCGCGCAGGGCGTCGTCGAGGGTGGCGCCGGGGGCGAGGTGGACGAAGAGGGGCATCCAGTAGCCGCCGTCGGGGAGTTCGAGGCCGATGACGAGGGATTCGCGGATCTCGGGGAGGCGTTCGACGGCCTCGTAGATGTCGGCGGAGCCCATCCGGACGCCTTGGCGGTTAAGGGTGGAGTCGGAGCGGCCGTGGATGACGACGCTGCCGCGGGTGGTGAGGGTGATCCAGTCGCCGTGCCGCCAGACGCCGGGGTACATGTCGAAGTAGCTGTCGTGGTAGCGGGTGCCGTCGGGGTCGTTCCAGAAGCGGGTGGGCATGGACGGCATGGGCTCGGTGACGACCAGTTCGCCGACCTCGTCGAGGACGGGCCGGCCCTGGGGGTCCCATGCCTGGAGGTCGGTGCCGAGGCAGGCGGCCTGGAGTTCGCCGATGTGGACGGGGAGGGTGGGGACGGCGCCGGCGAAGCAGCTGCAGACGTCGGTGCCACCGCTGACCGAGGCGACCCACAGGTCGGCGCCGCTCTCCGCGAAGCTGTCGTGCAGCCAGCGGAAGCCGTCGGGCGGGAGCGGGGAGCCGGTGGTGGCGACGCAGGTGACGGTGGAGAGGTCGAGGTCGCGGGCGGGGTGCAGGCCGGCCTTGCGGCAGGCCATGACGTAGGCGGCGGAGGTGCCGAAGACGGTGGTGCGGGTGGCGGCGGCGACCTGCCACTGGGCGGCGGTGTCGGGGTGGCCGGGGCTGCCGTCGTAGAGGACGATCGTGGATCCGGCGAGGAGGCCGCCGACGAGGAAGTTCCACATCATCCAGCCGGTGGAGGTGTACCAGAAGAAGCGGTCGTCGGGGCCGAGGTCGCAGTGCAGGCCGGTCTGCTTGAGGTGTTCGAGGAGGATGCCGCCCTGGGACTGGACGATGGCCTTGGGGAGGCCGGTGGTGCCGGAGGAGTACAGGACCCACAGCGGGTGGTCGAAGGGGACCTGTTCGAAGACCGGTTCGGTGTGCTCCGAGGTCAGGTCGGACCATTCCAGGGCGCCTTCGGGGGCGGGGGTGCCGAGCAGCGGGACGTGGACGACGGCGCGCAGGGTGGGGAGTTCGGCGCGGAGTTCGGCGACGGTGTCGCGGCGGTCGTGTTCCTTGCCGCCGTAGCGGTAGCCGTCGACGGTGAACAGGACGACCGGTTCGACCTGCTGGAAGCGGTCCAGGACGCTGCGGGCGCCGAAGTCGGGGGCGCAGGAGGTCCAGACGGCGCCGACCGCGGCGGTGGCGAGGAGGGCGACCACGGCCTGCGGGATGTTGGGGAGGTAGCCGCTGACGCGGTCGCCGGGGCGGACGCCGAGGCGGCGGAGGGCGGCGGCCAGTGAGCCGACCTGGGCGCGGAGTTCGGCCCAGGTGACGGGGTCGGGTTCCTGGCGTTCGTCGACGTGGAGGAGTGCGGGGGTGTCGGCGCGGGCGGGGTCCTCGGCGGCGCGCAGGGCGTGTTCGGCGTAGTTGAGGGTGGCGCCGGGGAACCAGCGGGCGCCGGGCATCGTGCGGTCGGCGAGGACGGTGTCGTAGGGGGTGCCGAAGCGGACGTCGAACCATTCGGCGACGGCCTGCCAGAAGGTGGGGAGCTGGTCGACGGACCAGTGGTGCAGGGCGGCGTAGTCGGCCGCGGGGTCGCCGGGGGTGGGGGCGGGTGCGCCGTGGTGGGTGGCGGCCCAGGCGTGGAAGCGGGTGACCTGTGCGCCGGTGATCCGGTCCGGTCCGGGCTGCCAGAGGGGTTCCGGTGCCGGCTGGGCGGTGGAGTGCGGTGCGGTGGTCATGATGCGGCTCCTGGCAGGTACGCGTCGTGGGCGTCGAACGCACGCGGCCCCGCGATGTGGGCGGGGCCGTGCACGGCGTGCCTGGACGATGCCATTTGACTCCTCCCCCTGTAAATGGCGGGGGATTCCTGGCTCACGCTGCCCGCTCGCTCAGCGAACGACTGGGTCTTACGCGATCATC
Organism: Streptomyces yunnanensis; assembly: GCF_029011865.1. Lineage (NCBI taxonomy): Bacteria > Bacillati > Actinomycetota > Actinomycetes > Kitasatosporales > Streptomycetaceae > Streptomyces > Streptomyces yunnanensis. The sequence continues at coordinate 7,927,820 of NZ_CP095749.1, read as the reverse complement.
ACCAACCGGGTTGAGACCAGCCCGGGTGCGGCTACATGCTGGAGCACTTCTTCATGCGCGCTTGGTTCTCGCTACGCAGTGCCTGACCCTACCACCGCTTAGTGTGAGCGATGGACTACGTACCGAAGTTGGCCGGGTCGGCCGTGCCCAGGTGAACGGCAGTTGAACGGTTCCCGCCTGGGGGGTCGTCAGTGGCAGGCTGACCGGCATGGACGGGCGTGATCTGGTGCGGTCGGTACGGATGGTCAGGGCGGTCGGGCCGGCGCAGGGGCTGCGGTCCGTGCGTGCGGCGTGGCGCCGGAGCAGGGCGGATGCGCGGGCGTTGCCGCCGCGGGGTGCGGAGCGGGCGCGGGTGCCGGGTGAGGCGCGGGATGCGGAGCCGTTGCCGGGTGGCGGGGTGATCCGTTTCGCGCGGTCGTCGTTGCGGGTGCGGGTCGCGGCGGGCGGTGCGGTGTTCTGCGGGTGGGACGGGGCCGGGCCGGAGCCGTCGTACGCGCTGGCCGGGGAGTGTCCGGCGGTGGATCCGCGGGTGGTGTTGGAGCCGGATACCGAGGGCGGCTGGCGGATCGTCTCGGAGCGGGTGCTGGTGGTGGTGTCGCGGTTCGGGGCGGTGGAGGTGCGCACGCCGGGTGGCGCGATGCTGCGGCGGGAGCTGCCGCCGCGCTGGTGGGAGCGGGTGGCGGAGGGCGCGGGCGGTGGTCCGGAGGGGGACGGCCGGTGTGCGGGGGCCGGGGCGGCGCGGTGGGTGCAGCGGTCGGAGGTGGCGGCGGACGCGCGGTTCTTCGGGCTGGGCGGCCGGTCGGCGGGGCCGCGGCTGCGGGACGGGGTGTACCGGCTGTGGAACACCGATCCGGGCGGTGCGTTCGGGCCCGGGGACGATCCGCTCTACCTCACGATGCCGGTGCAGTTGGTGGTGGCGGACGCGGGGACGCACCTGGTGTTCCACGACAACTCCTGGGACGGCCGGGTGACGTTGCACGAGGGCGTGGAGGGCGCCGGTTCGGGGCATGACCGGCCGGGCACCTGTGAGCTGCGGATGGACGGCGGGCCGCTGCGCTACTGGGTGGTGGCGGGGACGCCGGCGCGGGTGTTGTCGGGGTGGACGGCGCTGACGGGGGCGCCGGCGCTGCCGCCCCGTTGGGCGCTGGGGTACCAGCACGCCCGGTGGGGGTTCGGCGGTGCGGACGAGGTGCGGCGGGTGGTGGCGGGCTACCGGGAGCGGGGGTTGCCGCTGTCGGCGGTCCATCTGGACATCGACCACTACGACGGGCACCGGGTGTTCACGGTGGACCGCGAGCGGTATCCGGATCTTCCGGGGTTGGCCGGTGAGTTGCGGGCCGAGGGGGTGCGGCTGGTGTCGATCGTGGATCCGGCGGTGAAGGCGGAGCCGGGGAACTCGGTGTACGACGGCGGGGTGGCGGTGGACGCCTTCGTGCGGGACACCCGGGGGGAGGTGGTGCGGGGGGTGGTGTGGCCGGGTGAGTCGGTGTATCCGGACTTCACCGATGCGCGGGTGCGCAAGTGGTGGGGGGCGCTGTACGCGGAGCGGCTGGCGCAGGGGTTCGCCGGGGTGTGGCACGACATGAACGAACCGGTGTCGTTCGCGGCGTTCGGGGAGTCGACGCTGCCCCGGTCGGCGCGGCACGCCCTGGAGGGGTGCGGTGGCGACCATCGGGAGGCGCACAACGTCTACGGGTTGGCGATGGCGCAGGCGGCCTACGAGGGGCTGTGCGAACTGCGGCCCGGGGAGCGGCCGTTCCTGTTCTCCCGGTCGGGCTGGGCGGGGCTCCAGCGGTACGGGGGGACGTGGTCGGGGGACGTGGACACCGGGTGGCCGGGGCTGCGGGCGTCGTTGTCGCTGGTGCTGGGGCTGGGGCTGTGCGGGGTGCCGTACAGCGGGCCGGATGTGGGCGGGTTCTCGGGGGTGCCGTCGCCGGAGTTGTATCTGCGGTGGTTCCAGCTGGGGGCGTATCTGCCGTTGTTCCGTACGCATTCGGCGCTCTGGGCGGGGCGGCGGGAGCCGTGGGAGTTCGGGGCGGAGGTGTTGGAGCATGCCCGGGCGGCGCTGCGGGAGCGGGTGCGGCTGCTGCCGTACTTCGTGACGTTGGGGCAGTTGGCGCGGCTGTCGGGGGCGCCGTATGTGCGTCCGGTGTGGTGGAGCGCGCCGCGGGACCGGGCGCTGCGGGACTGCGAGGACGCGTTCCTGCTGGGGGACGCGCTTTTGGTGGCGCCGATAGTGGAGGCGGGGGCGGTGGGGCGGGCGGTGCGGCTGCCGCGCGGCCGGTGGTACGACACCGCGACCGGGCGGGCGTACGAGGGGCCGGGCCGGGTGTGGGTGGACGCGCCGCTGTCCCGTATTCCGGTGTTGGCGCGGGCCGGTGCGGTGGTGCCGGTGGCGGGGGCGGACGGTGCGACGGAGTTGGAGGTGTGGGCGCCTGCGGTGGGGCGTACCGGCGGGGGGCTGGTGGTGCCGGACTGCGGGGACGGCTGGCGGCGGCCGGAGGTGGAGCGGTTCGTCTCCCGGTGGGAGGGCGACCGGGTGGTGGTGGAGCGGCGGGACGGGGAGGCGGCGGGGTATCCGGTGCGGGTGCGGGGGCTGGCCGGGGAGGAGGCGGGCCCGGCAGCCGGGTAACGGGGCGGCGGGGCGGGCCCGTTGGGCAGGGCGGTGGTGCGCGGGTGGGCGGCGGGGGTTCCCCGTGCCGGCCCCGCCTGGTAGACGAGGGTCCATGCCGAGACTTGCTGCCGCCTGGCGCGGCCTGGCCGCCGCTGCCGCCGCCCTGTTGACCGTCACCCTCGTCCCGTCGAGTGCGGTGGCGGGGCCCGTCGCCGCGCCGTCGTCGCATCGCGCCGGTGCCGACGACCCCAAGGCGCCGAAGGAGTTCGTGGCGCTGCGGGACGTCGATCCCACGATCGTCCAGGAGATCCGGTACGCCACTCCGCACGATTTCATGGGCGTACCGGTGACGGGATATCGCGAGCCGCTGTGCATACTCACCCGGGACGCGGCGCGGGCGTTGCACCGGGCGCAGGTCGCTTTCCTGCGGCGCGGCTATTCCCTGAAGGTGTACGACTGCTATCGCCCGCAGCGGGCGGTGGATCACTTCGTGGCGTGGGCGAAGGATCTGTCCGACCAGCGGATGAAGGCGGAGTTCTATCCGCGGGTGGACAAGTCGGTGCTGTTCCGGGACGGGTACATCGCGGAGAAGTCCGGGCACAGCAGGGGCAGTACGGTCGATCTGACGCTGGTCCGGCTGCCGGCGGTGCCGACCCGTCCGTATGTGCCTGGGGAGCCGTTGACGTCGTGCTTCGGGCCGAGGGCGAGCCGTTTCCCGGACAACTCCCTTGACATGGGGACGGGTTTCGACTGTTTCGACACTCTCGCGCACACGCTGGATCCGCGGATCAAGGGGAAGCAGCGGGCGCACCGCATGCTGTTGAAGGAGGGACTGGAGCGGGCGGGCTTTGTGAACTACGCGGACGAGTGGTGGCATTACACCTTTTCGCCGGAGACGTTTCCGGACACGTATTTCGATTTCCCGGTGGCGCGGAGTTCTCTGGTGCGGCGCTGAAGCGGAAACGGCGCGGCGGCCTCCGTGGCCGTACGCTCCGGAAGGGTGCGTGAACAGTGCGTGAACGAGGCTCCGCGGGTGCCCGGGGAGCGGCATCCTGCTGCTCGTGCCTGCCTGGACGGACCAGCTCCGCTTCGCTTTCCAGCCCGTGGTGAACCTCGCGACCGGCTCGGTCGCCGCGCTGGAGCCGCTCGCCAGACCCGAGGACGGCGAGGTCGACGTGCTCACCCGCGCCCGCCACTCCCCCGATCTGGACGTCGAGTTGGCCGCGCTCGCGGTCCGGGCCGCGGCGGAGCAGGAGACGCTGCTGCCGCTGCACATCAACGTGTTCGCGGCGACCGTCGCGCGGCGTCCGGAGGTGGCCTCGCTGGGCAAGGCGGTGCGGGAGGCGGGGCGGCGACCGTGGGAGATCACCCTGGATCTGGTCGGGCCGTTCGCCCAGGTCCCCGAGCGGGAGCTGCTGGCGGCGGTGGCGGGGCTGCGGGACGAGGGGTACCGGATCTGCGCGGACGGGGTCGGGGACGGGGATCTGCCGCTCCGGCTGCTGGGTGAACTGTCCCCGGATCTGGTCAAGTTGGACGGTTCGCTGTGTGTGCGGCTGGAGCGCGACCCGGGGCGGCAGGCTGCGGTGGCCGCGATGCGGCAGCTGTGCGAGCGGGTGGGCGGGCTGCTGGCGATCGAGGGGGTGGAGACCGAGGGGCAGTACGCGGCGGTGCGGGCGGCCGGGGTGCAGCTGGCCCAGGGGCATCTGTTCGCGCCGCCGGCGCGGCGGGTGGTGACGGAGGTGTTCGTGCCGGCCGCGCTTCCGCCGCCGGCGAGCGGTCGGCGGGTCCCGGACCGGCCGCCGTCGGGGCCGCCGGTGGCGCAGTTCCTCCAGCCCGCGGCGCTGCTGCCGATGGACGCCTCGGCGGGCGCGGTGCGCAGTCATCTGACCGGCTTCCCCGAGGTGTCGGGGGTGCTGTTGGTGGACGCGGACGGGGTGCCGGTGCGGGCGATCGACCGGGACCGCTTCCTGCTGTCGCTGTCCGGGCGGTACGGGCACGCGCTGTACGCGGATCGGCCGGCGCTGCGGCTGGCGGACCGGCCGCGGACGGTGGGCGCGGACGCCACCGCCTGGCAGGTGCTGGACATGATCGCCGACGGGGAGCGGGACCGTACCGGCGACGACGTGGCGGTGGTGGACGAGCGCGGCCGCTGCATCGGGGTGGTGCACCTCGCCGACATCCTGCGGGCGCTGGCCGAGAGCCGGGTGGAGGAGGCGGCCCGGCTCAATCCGCTGACCCGGCTGCCGGGTTCGGACGCGGTCAACGGCGAGGTGGACCGGCGGGTCGCCGAGGGCCGGGAGTTCGCCCTGAGCTGGCTGGACGTGGACGGTTTCAAGCAGGTCAACGACGGTGCCGGGTTCGCGGCGGGGGACGAGCTGATCCGGTCGGTGGGGCGGACCCTGGCGGAGGTGGCGGCGGGCGAGCCGACCAGCCGGGTGGGGCACATCGGCGGGGACGACTTCCTGGTGCTGACCGAGCCGGACGGGCTGGAGCCGTTCGCCAAGGCGCTGGTGGACGTGGCCTGGTCGGCGGGCGAGATGCAGGTGACGCTGTCGCTGGCGACGGTGGTCTGTCCGCCCGGCGGCGTCACCGGGCACGGGCCGGCGGCGGCCGCGCTGGCGCCGTTGAAGAAGGCCGCCAAGGACCTGCCGGGGGCGAGCTGGGTGGTCGGGCAGTTGGGGTCGGAGCGTACGGAGGTGCGGCGGGGGGCGAGCGCGCGGGTGCCGGAGCCGGCGGGGGCGCCGGAGGGGGCGGACGCGGGGCAGGAGGGCGCGCGGGCCCGCGGCTGAGCCTCGGCCTCCGTTCCGCGCCGCACGGTGCGCCGCTGCCGAAAACGCCAACCCCCTTTGTGTACACGTGCTTGACGCTCCCTCAGCCACGGAGAACACTTCCGGGTGCCGGTCGCCGGATGCCCGCGGGCACCGCCGTACTCAGGCATGGCACGCATCCTGCACGGAGGACCGGGGCCCGCCCCGGGCAACGGCCGAGGAGCCGCCATGTACACCAATGGGGACATCGTCGTCGGTGAGGTGATCGGTACCGCGCTCCTGATCCTGTTCGGGTCCGGGGTGTGCGCCGCCGTCACCCTGCACCATTCGAAGGCCAGGGGCGCGGGCTGGGTGGTGATCGCCTTCGGCTGGGGCCTGGGCGTGCTGGCCGGTGCCTACACCGCGGCGCCGCTGTCCGGCGGGCACCTGAATCCGGCGGTGACGCTGGGCTCGGCGGTGGCCGGCGGCACCCCGTGGGCGAAGGTGCCGCTGTACGTGCTGGCGCAGCTGGTGGGCGCGGTGCTCGGGGCGGTGCTGGCCTGGGCGCTGTACTTCGCGCAGTTCGCCGCCAATGCCGAGCCGGGCAGGGCCCAGCCGACGCTGGGGGTCTTCGCCACCGCGCCGGAGATCCGCCGGCCGGGCGCCAACCTCGTCACCGAGGTCATCGCCACCGTCGGGCTGGTGCTGCCGCTGCTGTTCTTCGGCCGCAACCAGGGCATCGGGATCGGCCAGGTGCCGGGCGCGCGGGCGGGCGTCTACGGCTCCGGGATCAACGTCCTGCTGGTGGCGCTGCTCGTGGTCGGCATCGGGCTGTCGCTCGGCGGTCCGACCGGCTACGCCATCAACCCCGCCCGCGACCTCGGCCCGCGGATCGCGCACGCGCTGCTGCCGATCCCCAACAAGGGCTCCTCGGACTGGGGTTACGCCTGGATCCCGGTGGCCGGGCCGCTGCTCGGCGCGGTGCTGTCGGGGCTGGTGTACACGGCGGTGTTCTGACGGCGGGCGGCGCCGGGGCGGACCGCAATCGGCCGGTACCGGCCATGACTTCGGGAGGCGGGACGGATGAGCAGCCAGCACACCGGGACGGACTGCGCAGCCGGGACGTATGTCGCCGCGATCGACCAGGGCACCACGTCGAGCCGCTGCATCGTCTTCGACCGCGCCGGCGCGGTGGTCGCCGTCGACCGGCGCGAGCACCGCCAGATCTTCCCCAGACCCGGTTGGGTGGAGCACGACGCCACCGAGATCTGGGCCAAGGTGCAGGACGTGGTGGCGGGTGCACTGGCCCGGGCGGGGCTGCGGGCCGACCAGCTGAGCGCGCTGGGCATCACCAACCAGCGGGAGACCACGGTGCTGTGGGACCGGGCCACCGGCCGGCCGGTGCACCACGCCGTGGTCTGGCAGGACACCCGTACCGACCGGCTGTGCGCCGAGTTGGGCGGGGCGGCCGGTCAGGACCGCTTCCGGGAGACCACCGGGCTGCCGCTGGCGAGCTACTTCTCCGGGCCGAAGGCGGCCTGGCTGCTGGACGAGGTGCCGGGGCTGCGGGCGCGCGCCGAGCGCGGCGAGATCGCGTTCGGCACCGTCGACTCCTGGTTGATCTGGAACCTGACCGGTGGCACCGACGGCGGGGTGCACGTCACGGACGTCACCAACGCCAGCCGCACCCTGCTGATGGACCTGACGACCCTGCAGTGGGATCCGGCGATCCTCTCCGCGATGCGGATACCGGAGGCGATGCTGCCGGAGATCAGGTCGTCGGCCGAGGTGTACGGCACGGCGGTCGGGCCGTTGGCGGGCGTCCCGGTGGCGTCGGCGCTGGGGGATCAGCAGGCTGCGGTCTTCGGGCAGACGTGCTTCGGCGTCGGGGAGGCCAAGAACACCTACGGCACCGGCTCGTTCCTGCTGCTGAACACCGGCCACCGGCCGGTGGCGTCGAAGCACGGGCTGCTGACGACCCTGGGCTACCAACTCGGCGGGGAGGCGCCCGTCTACTGCCTGGAGGGCTCGATCGCCATCACGGGCGCGCTGGTGCAGTGGTTCCGCGACCAGCTCGGGCTGATCGGGTCCGCGGCCGAGATCGAGGAGCTGGCGGCGAGCGTGCCGGACAACGGCGGCGCCTATGTCGTCCCCGCGTTCTCGGGGCTGTTCGCGCCGTACTGGCGGGCCGACGCGCGCGGGGTGATCACCGGGCTGACCGGCTACGTCACCAAGGCGCACCTGGCCCGGGCGGTGCTGGAGGCGACCAGTTGGCAGACCCGTGAGGTGGTGGACGCGATGTACCAGGACTCGGGGGTGCGGATCACCCGGCTGAAGGCCGACGGCGGGATGACCGCCAACCGCCTGCTGATGCAGCATCAGGCGGATGTGCTGGGGGTGCCGGTGATCCGCCCGGTCGTCCCGGAGACGACGTGCCTGGGCGCCGCGTACGCGGCCGGGCTCGCCACCGGGGTCTGGCGGGACCTGGACGAACTGCGCTCCCACTGGCAGCCCGACACCGAGTGGACGCCGCGGTTGGCCGCTGCGGACCGCGAGCGCGAGTACGGCAACTGGCGCCGGGCGGTGGAGCGGAGCTTCGGCTGGCTGGCGGCGGACGGCGGCGCCGCGTCCTGACGTCGGCGGGCCGCGAAGGCGTACGGCCCGTACCCCGGGCGGCGGGGTACGGGCCGTACTTCCGCGCCCCGTCAGGGAAGCGCGGGTCCGGGGGCGGCGCCGGTCAGGGCAGGGCGGGCTCCCGCTGCTGGGCGCCGCGCCGCATCGCGTGCTCGACGACGGCGACCAGCACGTCCCGCGCGGATTCCCGCACCCGGGCGTCGCAGAGCATCACCGGGACGGCGTCGTCGAGGTCCAGGGCGTCCCGGACGGCCTCGGCGGGGTAGCGGTCGGCGCCCTCGAAGCAGTTGACGGCGACGACGAAGGGCAGGCCGCGGCGCTCGAAGTAGTCGATGGCGGCGAAGCTGTCCGCCAGGCGGCGGGTGTCGGCGAGCACCACCGCGCCGAGCGCGCCGCGGGCCAACTCGTCCCACAGGAACCAGAAGCGGTCCTGGCCCGGGGTGCCGAAGAGGTACAGGACCAGTTCGTCGCGGACCGTGATCCGGCCGAAGTCCATGGCGACGGTGGTGGTGGACTTGGCCTCGACGCCGTGGAGGTCGTCGAGCGGGCGGCCGGCCTCGGTCAGCCGCTCCTCGGTCCGCAGCGGCCGGATCTCGCTGACCGCGCCCACCAGGGTGGTCTTGCCGGCGCCGAAGCCGCCCGCGACCAGGATCTTGAGCGTCACCGGTTCGGCCGGGGCGGGCCGGGGACGGCGCTCAGAACGCCCGAAGACCATGGGTTTCCTTCTCCTGGTTGCCGGGGATGCGGGGCGCACGGGGGCAGCGCGAGATGTCCCGAGCGCGGGGCGGCCGTCGCTGACGGCGGTCGCCAGTGCACCGTACAACGTGCTCCGTACGGCGCCCACTTGAGGTCCGCTCCGATCACGCGGGGCTGCCGGGCCAAGGCCGCCAACCGTCCCAAAAGGACGGCGCGGCAGGCGGATCAGCGCTGTCGGTGGGCGGCGAGGTGGTCGAGGATCTTGGGCGTGACCAGTGCCGGGACCTCTTCGGGCAGCCAGTGGCTGGCGCCCTCCAGGGCCTCGAAGCGGTAGGGAGCGTCCACCCACTCCCCCGTCGACTCGGCCGCGCCGCGGCCCAGGGCGATGTCCTCGCTGCCCCACAGGAAGAGGGTGGGCACCGCGATCCGCCCGGCCGGGACGGAGATCACCGCCTCGGGGGCGCGGTACCAGTTGAGGGTCGCGGTCAGCGCGCCGGGCTCGGAGAGCCGCCGGATGTTGGCCTCGACCAGCTCCGCGGGGACCTTGCCGCCGTAGACGGCGCGCAGCCGGGCCGCCGCGTCGGCGAGCAGGGCGGACTCGGCGGCGCCGTCCGGGCGACGGAAGAAGCGGACGTAGTCCAGCCGGTGGTGCTGTTCGGGGTCGTCGGCGGCGGCGCGGTCGAGCGCCTCGGGGTGCGGGGTGGCGAGGACGGTCAGCGACGCCAGCCGCTCGGGGTGGGCGCCGGCCAGCGCCCAGGCGACCATGCCGCCCCAGTCGTGGGAGACGAGGTGGCAGCGCTCGGCGCCCAGGGCGTCGGCGAAGGCGAGGGCGTCGGCGACGAGTTCGGGGACGGCGTAGTCGGCGATCCGCGGCGGGCGGGCGTCCGGGGAGTAGCCGCGCTGGTCGACGGCGACCGCGCGGTACCCGGCGGCGCCCAGGGCGGGCAGCACCCCGCTCCAGGAGTCGGCGAACTCGGGCCAGCCGTGCAGCAGCAGGACGACCTCGCCGTCGGCGGGACCGCAGGCCAGGGCGTCGAAGGTGTGGGGTCCGGCGGTGATCCGCAGGGGCTGGAGGGGGGTGGCGTCGGCGGCCATGGCGGCGGGCTCCTCGGTTCCGGGTGCCGGCCACGGCACGGGGCACGCGGTGGCGGCCGGCGCGGGACGGCACATGATCGACGGCAACCGTAGTCCGCCGCCGAGCGCGCGCTCAACAGGGAGCAGGGAAGCGGAGGCGGGGGTGCCGCCCGCCCGGGGCGGGGCGGGCGGCTGGGGCGGTGCGCGGCGGCGTCCGCCGGGTCGTCACAGTGCGCGCAGGCCGTCGATGACCTCGCGCAGCACCTGTTCGTCCGGCAGCTCGGCCGGCGGCACCGGGCGGGTCACATGGACCAGCCCGGCGTCCAGCAGATCGCCGATGAGGACCCGGACCACGCCGACCGGCAGGTCGAACTCGGCCGCCAGCTCGGCGACCGACTGCGGCGCCGCCCGGCACAGCTCGACGATGTCCACCTGCTCCGGGGACAGCGTCTGGTCGGCGATCGGCCCGTCGGCGCGGCTCTCGGCGATCACCAGCGCGATCAGGTCCAGCCGCCCCTCGGCGGCCGTACGGGTGCGCCCGCGCGTCATCGCGTACGGGCGGACGACCGGTCCCGCGTCGTCGTCGAACCAACGGGCCGGTTGCCGTTCCGGTGCCGGCCGGCCCTCCTGATCGGTCATGGCGTCACCGTAGTCGTACTCGGCCGGCGGTCAGGACCGGGGCGCGGTGCCCAGGTGCGTGCCGACGCGCTTGACGAGCAGGGTCATCTCGTAGGCGATCAGCCCGACGTCGGAGTCGGCGTCGGCGAGGACCGCCAGGCAACTGCCGTCGCCGGCCGCGCTGACGAACAGGAACGCGTCGTCGAGCTCGATCAGGGTCTGTCGGACCCCGCCGGCGTTGAAGTGCCGGCCGACGCCCTTGGCGAGGCTGTGGAAGCCGGAGGCGACCGCGGCCAGGTGCTCGCTGTCCTCGCGGGTGAGGTCCTTGGAGGCGCCGGTGGGCAGGCCGTCGCTGGAGAGGATCAGTGCCTTGCGGATGCTGCCGACCCGCTCGACCAGCTCGTCCAGGAGCCAGTTCAGCTCCCCGGATCCGTGCGGCGAGGCTGCGGTGGAAGCGGATGCCTTCGGTGCGGTCATGGACCGTCCTCTCCCGATGTGGTTCGTGGTGGTGCGGTTGCGCTCCCGGGGGCGCCCTGTGGGGTGCCCGGGTCCGGAGGTGTGGGGGTGTGCGGGGTTTCGCCGTTCTCCCGGCGGCCGCGCTGCCAGCCGCGCTGGAGCGAGGCCATGCGGGCCCGGACCGCCTCCGCGTCGCGGTCGTCCTCGGCCGGGGCGGCCGGCCGGTCCGCCGGGGGCTCGGTGCCCTGGTCGGACTTGAGCTGCGGGGCGAGGCTGGCCTGGCGCACCCGGCGGGGCAGGCCCTTGGGGGTGGTGGCCGGGGCCGCGGGGGCGGCGTCGGCGGGGGTCCGGTCGGGGGTGTGCTGCCCGGCGGCCGGGCCTGCGTCGGGCTCGGGGCGCGGCTCGCCGCCGGGGTCGTCCGGTGTCCGGGCGCCGTCCACGGTCCGGCCGTGGTCGGAGACCAGGACCGGTGTGCGGGAGCGGCGCGGCAGCGGGGCGAGTTGGCCGTTCGGCACCTGGTCGCCAGCCTGCTGGTGCTGTTCGCCGGACGGGACGAGGGCGGGCTTCGGGACGGCCCTGGGGCCGTGCGGCGCGGCGTCCGGTGCGGCCGGGTCGGCCTGCGACACAGGGGCCTCCAGTTCGACGGGGCCGGCGAGGGCCCCGCGCCGGGTGCGCCGGGCGAGCGGCACCGGGACCTGGGCGAGCGGATCGAGAGGGGTGTCCTCGGCGTGCTCGGGGCCGGCCGCGGTATCGGCCGCGGCGTCGGCGACGGCCGGCTCGGAGTCGCGGGCGCCCTCGCCGGTGTCGGTGAGGATCGCGCCGGGGACGAGGACCACCGCGGTGGTGCCGCCGTACGGCGAGGGCTGGAGGGAGACCCGGACGCCCTGTCGCTGGGCGAGCCGGCTGACGACGAACAGTCCCAGCCGGTCGGTGTCGGACAGTTCGAACTCGGGCGTCTCGGCGAGCCGGAGGTTGGCGTCCAGCAGCTGGTCGGGGGCCATGCCCAGGCCGCGGTCGTGGATCTCCAGGGTGTAGCCGTGGGAGACCCGCTCGCCCAGCACCTGGACGGCGGTGTGCGGCGGGGAGAAGACGGTGGCGTTCTCCAGGAGTTCGGCGATCAGGTGGGTGAGGTCGGAGACCGCGGGGCCGTCCACCGCGAGCCGGGGCAGCCGGCGGACCTCGATGCGCTCGTAGTCCTCGACCTCGGCGACCGCCGCGCGCACCACGTCCATCAGCTGGACCGGCTTGCGCCACTGCCGGGAGGGGGCCGCGCCGGAGAGGATGACCAGGCCCTCGGCGTGCCGGCGCATGCGGGTCGTCATGTGGTCGAGCCGGAACAGGTCGGCGAGTTCGTCGGTGTCCTCGGTGCGCCGTTCCATGGCGTCCAGGAGCGTCAGTTGGCGGTGCAGCAGGACCTGGCTGCGGCGGGCGAGGTTGACGAACACCTCGGAGACGCCGCGGCGCATGTCGGCCTGTTTGACGGCGGCTTCGACGGCGGCCCGTTGGAGGGTGTTGAGGGCCTGGCCGACCTGGCCGGTCTCTTCCGGGCCGAACTCCAGGCGGGGCGCCTCGGTCTCCACGTCGACGTGTTCGCCGGCCGCCAACCGGCGCATCACGCTGGGCAGTCGGACGCCGGAGACCTCGTGGGCGGTCTTGCGGAGCCGGGTCAGGTCCCGGACGTGCCGGCGGCCGATCCGCAGCGAGACGATGACCGAGACCAGCAGCGCGACGAAGCCGAGGACGCCGGTGGCGACGGCCTTGAGGACGATCCGGGTGGCGATCGGCGCGACCCGCTGCTGGTAGCGCTCGCCGGCGTCCTTGCCCATCCGTCCGAGGTCGCCGAGGAGCTTTTCCGCTGCGGTGTTCCAGCGGTCGGCGTTGACCGTGTGGGCGGCGGTCGCGGGGTCGGCGGCGATCACCCGGTCCTCGGAGGAGGTCAGTTCGCGGGCGCCGGCGGAGCGCCAGTAGTCCTCGTAGAGGCCGCGGTCGGTGGCGGGCAGCAGCGGCAGGTTGGTGCTGTAGAGGATGCGGCGCTCGGCGACCCGGTCGGAGAGGGCGCGCTGGTCGCGCTGGTCGATGCTGCCGGAGGTGAGGATCGCGGACATCAGCGCGTCCTCGCGGGAGAACGCCTCGCGGGCGCGGGTGATGTTGACCAGGGCGCGGCCCTGCTTGTCCATCTCGACGTTCTCCAGCGAATGGAGGGCGGCGAGCAGGTCGTAGCCGGGGTCGACCAGGGCGTTGTAGGACTCCATGGCCTCGTCGCGGCCGACCTGGTTGTCCTCGACCTGGCTGCGCAGGGCGTCCAGGCCATCCAGGCCCTTGACGAGGTCGGTGACCCGGCCGGCGGCCGGGCCGGCCAGGTCCGAGCGGACGTCCGCGGCGTCCACCTCGTCGTGGAGCCGGGCCACGGCGTCGTCGGTGGCCCGGGTCTGGCCGCGGAGTTCGTTGAGGGCGTTGGCGCCGCGGCGGTCGGCGAGGTAGGTCAGGCTCTGGCGGCGTTCGCGCTGGAGGGCCTGGATGACGTCCTCGATCGGGTAGCCCAGGCCGCGGACGACGGTGCCGACGTCGAGGAGCTGGTTGGCCTCGCGGCCGGTGACGTAGGTGGTGATGCTCCACATCAGCGTGAGGGACACCAGCGGCACGAGCAGCAGCGCCACGATCTTCCGGCGGACCGACCTCCCGCGAAAGCGCATGGCCTCCCCTACGTCAACCCCGGTGGACGGGGGCGGTGTTCCGTCAACAGCGGCGCGAGCCTACTACTGTCGGGGGAACGTTCCGAGGCCCGGCGGCGCGGCGGGGGATGCGGGTGGGGCGGGATCGTCACGAGTTGTCCGGCGATGCCCGGAGGGCCTGCCGGTGAGTGTGGCCATGGCCACCCGGGCGCGCGGCCCGTGCCGGCCCTGCGCGGCGCTTCCGCGCACCCCGGTGTGTGACGCCGGAGGGGGACGCGGAGTGGACAGGAGCCCGCCTCGTGTGGCATGTATCCGGTGAAACCCGGGCAGCCACCGAGGAGTCGGGCGGCCCCGGGTGCGGGGAGAGTGCGGGGAGAGTGACGCGATGGACGGCGGCAGGCGTCCCTTGTGGCAGGTGGAGCCGACGGCTCGGCGCCGGATGGCCGATCCGGTGCGGACGGCCGCGGTGCGCGCCGTCATCATCGTGGCGGTCACCCTGATCCAGGCCATGGTGGCCTTCCTGTGCACGCTGGCGGGGTCCTGGTTCGCGTTCCCCGCGGTCCTCTCGACGGTCGCCAGCACGATCGTCGCCACGTGGGCGGTGCTGGACGTCTGGGTGACGCGCCAGGTCTGGGTCCAGCGGCACGGGGTGCGGTCCGAGCCGAGCAGCACCGCCCGGGAATTGCGCCGGGAGCGCCGGGAGGCCCGCCGGCAGGAGCGCCGGCGGCCACCGGAGGGGCCGTCGCGGACGGACCGCGCGGCGGCCTGACGGACCGAGGACCGGGCCGCGGGGCGTGCGGGGCGACGCCCTGTCCCCCCGGGCACCGATCGGTATCATCACGTTGTGAATTGCGCATGACGTCGCGCGATGCGCAACAGAGATCCAGGCCGGGCGGCGCCCCGTCGAGGGCTTCCTTCCCGGCGAACGGCCCCGAGGCGGGTCCGTCGGGGGCAACGGGTGGTGAGGCGAAGAGCCATGGCGAACACGACAGATGCGGCGGAGCGGCGCGCCGAGGAGCGGCGCGGGGCGAGTTCCGTCCAGTCCGTGGACCGCGCGGTGAGCGTGCTGGAGAGCCTGGCCAGGCTGGGCGAGGCCGGGGTGACCGAACTCGCCGACGAACTGGGCGTGCACAAGTCGACGGCGTTCCGGATCCTGGGCGTCCTGGAGAACCGCGGCCTGGTCGAGCAGGAGAGGGAGCGCGGGAAGTACTTCCTGGGCGCCGGGGTGCTGCGGCTGGCCGGCGCGGCGGCGATCCGGCTGGACATCTCGCAGGAGGGCCAGCCGGTGTGCCGGGCGCTGGCCGACGAGACCGGGGAGACCGCCAACATCGCGGTGCTGGACGGCGACGCCGCGGTCAACATCATGCAGGCCCGGGGCTCCGCCGCGGTGACCGCCCACAACTGGCTGGGCCGCCGCACCCCGTTGCACGCCACCGCCAGCGGCAAGGTCCTGCTGGCCCACCTGCCCCGGGAGCGCCGGGAGGCACTGCTGGGCCGCAAGCTGCCGCGGTTCACCGGCGACACCCTGACCGCCCCGGCCGCCGTCCGGGAGCAGCTGGCCGCCGCCCGCGAGGACGGATTCGCCTGCACCACCGAGGAGTTCGAGACCGGGCTGAACGCCGTCGCGGCGCCCGTCCACTCCTACGACGGGACGGTCATCGGGGCGATCGGGGTCTCCGGGCCCGCCTACCGGATGGCCCGGGAACATCTCCCGGAGCTGGCGAAGGCCGCGGTGAAGGCCGCGGCCGAGCTCTCCCGCCGGATGGGGTACGGCGGCTGAGCCCGGGCGCGGTGGCCGCCCCGCCCGTTCGGCCGGGGCGGCCCGCTCAGCCGGCGGTCGGCGCGGCCCCCGCCGGCTCCTCCGGGCGGCGGTACATCCGCGTCGCCGTGATCTCCCCGTGCACCACCTCGCCGGACGGGTCCGCCTGCGGCAGGCCCGGCCGCAGGTGCTCCTCGACGCTGATGTACTTCAGGCCCGCCCGCAGGTCCGCGTCGTTGCGCAGCCGGATCACCAGCGGGAACTCCGCGAGCGCGGTGGTGTCGAACAGGCCCGTGGTGTAGAGGAGTTGGACGCCCAGGGCGTCGGCGACGGCGCGCTGGAGCTCCAGCAGATAGGTGGCGTTGGCGCGGCCGATGGGGTTGTCGAGGAACAGCGTGCCGGCGTGCCGCTGCTTGTCGCGGCCCCGGTCGTTGCTGCGCAGCGCCGCCATCGTGCAGTACAGGGCGATGGCGGCGGTCAGCAGCTGACCGCCGGAGAAGACGTCGCCCATCTGTCCCACCGGCACCCGCTCGGCGCGCAGCACCGCGTCCGGCTTGAGGATCTCCACCGCCACCCCGCGCGGCTGGAGCGCGGCCTGCACCCCGCGCAGCAGCAGGGACATCCCGTCCCGCCGCAGGTCGCTGTTCTTCCTGACCGCCGAGCGGGTCGCCTCGTCGATGACCTCGCCCAACCGGTCGGTCAGCGTGGCCTGGTCGGGGTCCTCGAAGCGGATCCGCAGGAACTCCTGGCCG
The DNA here is from genome assembly GCF_029011865.1 of Streptomyces yunnanensis. Classification (NCBI taxonomy): domain Bacteria; kingdom Bacillati; phylum Actinomycetota; class Actinomycetes; order Kitasatosporales; family Streptomycetaceae; genus Streptomyces; species Streptomyces yunnanensis. The sequence goes on along the minus strand of NZ_CP095749.1, from coordinate 7,911,798 downwards.
GACCACTCCCCCAGCCCCTCCGGCAGCCGGGACAGCCGCTGGGCGGAGCGCAGCGTGGTCAGCGACGACTCGACCAGGCCGCGCAGCCGGTCGACGATGGAGTCGCGGTTGCGCTCCAGCTGCGCCAGCTCGTCGGTGAGCACCCGCAGGCGGGGCGCGAACGCCTCGGCCCACTTGGCGGCGTGGTCCGGCAGCGCCGCGGCCGGCAGCTCCCGGATCTGCTGCCGGGCGGGGGTGCGCACCTGCTCGTAGCGGGTGGCGTTGGCGTGCCGGACGAGGACGTCGGCGGCCTCGCGGACCGCGCCCTCGGCGGCGGAGAGGTCGGCGGCGCAGCCGCGCAGCGAGCGGCGGGACTCCGCGGCGGCCTGCCGGGCCTCGGCCGGACCGCCGGCGTACGGCTCGATGGCGGCGTCCTCGCCCTCCGCTCCCTTTTCGGCGTCCGGGTGGTCCCGCAGCAGATCGCGCAGCAGCGCGGCGGTCTCGTCGAAGCCGCCGGCCGCGTCCTCGGCGCCGCGGTGTGCGCGCAGCAGCTCCTCGTGCTCGGCGCGGGCGGCCTCAAGTGCCTCGGTGGCGGTGGCCAGTTCGCCGTTGGCGGTGCGCAGCAGCTCCTTGGCCCGGTCGGCGTCGGCGGGCGCCAGCTCCTCGGGGAGCTCGGTGTGCGCCTCGCCGTCGGTGGGGGCCAGTCGCTCCGCCTCGCCGCGCAGCCGGCCGAGCTGCTCGCTGGCGGCCGAGGCACGGGTCTCCAGCATCTGCACCAGCGACTCGGCGCGGCCCGCGGCGGCCTGCCGGGACGGGCCGTCGGCGGCGTCCGGGCTCTGGAGTAGCTGCTCGGCGCGGGTGCGGACCTTGTTGGTGAGGCGATTGAGCTCGGCCAGGGCGGCGGACTCGTCGCCCTCGGCGCGGGCCTGCTCGGCGCGCAGATCGGCGCCGACGCCGACCTTCTCGTAGAGCTGGGAGGCGGCGCGGTACGCCTCGCGGAGCGCGGGCAGCGAGGCGGTCGGCTCCTGCGGGGCCTCGCCCAGGTCGTCGGGGACGCCGGCGATCTCGGCGCGCTCGGCGCGCAGCGCGCGGGCGGTGCGGCGGGCGTCGTCGGCGGCCCGCTGGGCGGCCCGGCGGTCCTCGTCGGCGGCCCGGGCGCGGTCCACGCACTCCTCGGCGCGGGCCTCGAACTCCACTGCCTCGTCGGCCAGTTCCCGCATCCGGGACTGCCAGCCGGCGCGCTCGCGGAGCCGGTGGGCGAGGCCGGCGAGCAGGTCGGCGGCGCGCCGGGCGCGCTGGGCGGCCTCCTGCCGCTCGTCGCGCACCCGGGTGGCCTCGGTGGCGACCTCGTCGGCCTCGGCACGGGCCGTGCGGGCCTCGGCCAGCTCGGCGGCGGCCTCCTCCGCGGTGGTCCGGGCGGCCTCCGCGGCCTCGGCGAGCTCGGTGAGCCGGCCGGCCGGGCAGCCCGCGCGCCAGGAGCCGAGGCGGGCGGCGAACGCGCGGTCGCCGGCGAGGCGGGCGGCCAGCACCCGGATCTCCTCGTCGCGCTCGGTGGCGCAGGTGCGCAGCGCGCGGCGCTCCTCGTCGGCGGCGGACTCGTCGTGCATGGCCGGGTTCGGCGGGACGAGAAACACACCGGAGACGCTGCTGTCCTGGGCGTCGGGGGCCGGGGTGGGGGCCAGCAGCGCGGCGGCGGTGCCCACCGCGACGGCGGAGCGGGGCAGCAGCGCGGCCTGCGCCAGCACCTCGCGGGCCCGGGCGTGGGTGTCGGGGTCGGTGATGATCACGCCGTCGACCAGCTCGGGACGGGCGGCCAGCACCCGGGCGTGGTCGGCGGGGTCGACGGACTGGGCGAGATAGCGCCAGCCGGGCAGCGCGGGGATGCCGTGCTCGCCCAGGTACTCCACCGCGGCCAGTACGTCGGGGCCGGGCGGCAACAGCCCGCCGTCCCCCAGTGCGCCCAGGATGCGGGCGTCGTCGGCGGCGGCCGTGCGCAGGTCGAACAGCTGGCGCTCGGCGGTGGCGACGCCCTGCTCCAGCAGCTCGTGCAGGGCGTCGGCGCTGCGGTCCAGTTCCTCCGCGGTGAGCGGGCCGGCGGCGCGGCGCGGGGCCGCGGATCCGGTGCCGTCGGCCGTGCGGGGGCCGGGCAGGGCGATCGTTGACGCCTCGGGGAGGCCGAGGAGTTCGGTGAGCCGCTGCTCGGCGCCGATCGACTCGGCGGCCCGCCGCTCGGCGTCGTGGGCCCGCTCGGCGGCCTGGGCGGCGTCCTCGGCGCGGGCCGCGGCGAGTTCGGCGGCGGAGTGCCTCGCTGCGGTCTCGCGGGCCCGGTCGGTGGCGTGCCGGGCGGACTCGCGGGCCGCGTCCCACGCCTCGACGGCGGTCTTCTCGGCGTCGGAGGCGGCGAGCGCGGCGCGGGCCGGGTCGGCGTCCGGCGCGGTGTCGTCGAGCCAGCCGGCCCGGACCGCCTCCGCGGTCTCCTCGGCGACCTCGGCGAGCCGCTGCTTGAGGTGGTCGGACTCGCTGCGGGCGCGCTGGGCGCGGGTGGCGGCGGCGGTGGCGTCGCGGTGCGCGGACTCGCCGGTCTCCTGGAGGGCGGCGGAGCGCTCCTCCTCCTCGTTGGCGACGCGTTCGCCGGCCTCGGCGGCGCCGTGCAGGGCGCGGACCAGGTCGGCGGCGGCGGTGGCGCGGGCGGCCAGCGCCGGGGCGGCGTCCCGCTCGGCCTCGCGGATGGCGGCGGCGACCCGGGCGGAGCGGTCGGCGGCGGCCCGGTGCCGCAGCGCGATCTCGGCGGCCTGCCAGGCGCTGTGCAGCGTCCGGGCGTCGTTGAGCTCGCGGCGCTGGGCGGTGGCGCCCTTCTCGGCGGCGGTCAGCGCCAACGAGGCGTGCCGGTAGGCGAGTTCGGCGGAGACCAGGGCGCGGCGCTCGCGGCCGCGCTCGGCGTCGGTGACCCGGTGCGCGGCGGCGGCGACCGCCTCGGCCAGCTCGGCGGCCCGGCCGCGCTCCTCGGTGCCGCGGGCGTGCAGCCGCTGGGCCAGGCCGCGGGTGCGGCGCTCGGCGCCGGCGTGCACCTCGCGGGCCCGTTCGCGCGCCTCGGCGGCCTCGACGATCTTCGAGAGCAGGTCCAGCGAGCCGGCGGTGAAGTCGCGTTCGGCGGTGAGTTCGGCGCGGCGGCCGAGCTTGTGGGCGAAGCCGTGGACGAGGTCGGCGAGGCCGTCGGTGTCCCGGGTGTCGGTGACGGCGCGCAGCAGCAGGTCGGTGAAGTCGGAGTCGTTCTTGACCGCGAAGAGGCCGGCCGCCTCGCCCTCGTCGGCGTTCATCTCCCGCTGGTACCGGAAGAGTTCGGGGTCCAGGCCGAGGTCGCCGAGGTGTTCGTTCCAGCGCTCGTGGACCTCTTCCCAGACCACGTCGAGGTTGGGGTAGTTCTTGCCGGCCTCGGTGAGCGCGTCGCGGAAGCCCTTCATCGTGCGGCGGCGGCCGTGGGCGCCGGAGCCGCCCTCGCCGTGCTCCGTCCGGGGGCGGACGAGGGTGGCCTCGGCGACCGGGAGGGAGTCCAGGCTCATCCCGGGGCCGGGGCGGAAGCTGTACCACGCCTCGGCGAACTTGCGGGGGTCGTTGGAGACCTGGCGGCCGCGCCATTCGCTGACCTTGCCGACCACGACGGACTCGCCGGTGACGACGTGCTGCCATTCCAGGGCGACGTGGCCGCAGTCGTCGGCCAGCAGGAACTTGCGCAGCACGCCGGAGCTGGCGCCGCCGAGGGTGTTGCGGTGGCCCGGCAGCATCACCGAGAAGATCAGCTTGAGCAGGACGGACTTGCCGCCGCCGTTCTCCAGGAAGAGCACGCCGGCCGGGGCCGGGCGGCGCGGCGGGCCGACCGGTTCGTCCTCGAAGAAGTCCGCCTGGGCCGGGGCCGGCTGCGGCACCGGCGCGCCGACCCCGCGCAGGTCCAGGACGGTGTCGGCGTAACGCGCACCGGCGGGCCCGATGGAGTAGAGACGGACCCGGGACAGCTCGTACATGGCGGACTCTCGTTGGTGTGTGGAGGGGTCGGTGGGCGGGGTGGGCGGCGGCGGGTGGTCAGCCGGAGTGGAACGGCAGGCCGGCCTCGGCGACCAGGTCGAGGTCGTCGGTCTCCTCGCCGGGCAGCAGCGAGGCGCTGCCGTCGGAGACCGGCACGATGCCCAGCTCCAGCAGCTCGGCCATGGCGGCGGTGCCGGCCATGTCGCGGACCTGGAGCTGATAGCGGGCGGTGGTGCGGTAGGCGCCGCCGGCGTCGTCGCCGGTGCGCTGGAGGAAGCCGGAGTCGACGAGGAAGGTGATGGCCTTGGCGATGATGCCGGTGGTCGAACCGGCCAGCCGCCGGGCGTCCTTGGTGGCGCCGGTGGCGCTGCGCCGGGCGTAGACCCGCCAGGCGGACTCCAGGCCGGGGGCGTCGGTGACCGGGTCGGTGTTCTCGCCGTCCTGCTCGGCGCGCTCCGTAAGGCGGCGGCACGCCTGGCGGACGAAGGCGTCGACGCCGTTGACGGTGATCCGGCCGATGTAGCCGTCGTCGGCGAGGTCCTCGGGGCGCGGGAAGGACATCGCGGCGATCGCCAGATGGGCCAGGCCGTGCAGGAAGCGGTCGGCGGAGTCGGCGGAGGCGCGGCGGGCGTAGTCGCCCATCCGGACCGCGAAGACGGAGTCCTCGGCGGCGGTGACGGCCATCCCGGCGCGGGTGGAGACCTCCAGGACGACCAGGCCGAGGCCGCCGGCGACGGCGTCGGCGAGCCGGGCGAAGGCGGGCTCGTCCCGATAGCGGCGGAGCAGGTCGGCGTACTCGACGTCCCGGGCCGGCAGCAGCTTGGGCTGGAGGCCGAAGGAGACCAGCCGGGCGGCGTCGGCGGCGTCGGCCGGGGTGAGCGGTTGGGGCCGCCCCTGGTCCGCCGGGGTCGTTTCGGGGGCGTCGGCGGGCGCGCCCCAGGCCGTTTCGCCGGTGTCCGGCGCCGGGTCGGGCTGCGGCACCTCGTCGGCGTCGTACTGGGTCACGGGAGGAGCTCCTTGCGGGGGACGGTCGGGGGTATCGCGGAGCGGAGCGGGGGCGGTCCGGCCGCTATCAGGAGGCGGGGCTGCGCGGCGGGCATCAGGCGACCTCGGAGCGGTCGGCGGCCATCCCGGCCGCGTCCAGCAGGGCGGTGCCGACGATGAGGTCGGCGCCGCCGAACTCGGGGTCGATCAGCTCGGTGCCGTCGTCGACGGCGAAGAGCAGCTGCTGCTCGCCCTGGCGGTAGGCGGTGCCGACCGGGGGGCTGGCGGCGTGCACCGCCAACAGGGCGACCAGATACGGGAGTTCGGGGTCGTCGCGGCGGGCCTCGGCGAGCAGGCCGGAGAGCCGGCGGGGGGCGTCGGCGGGCAGCGCGAGCAGCGCCATCGCGGCGTCGAGCTGGGCCTCGCTGAAGCGGCTGTCGTCGGGCGTGGCGACCAGGTCGGGCTCGGGCATCTCGGCGCCCAGGTGCTCGCGCTCCACGGGCGGGGTGAGCAGCACCTCGACGAGGTCGGCGACCCGGACGGCGGCGGGGGTGCGCAGGCCGGTGCCGCGGGCGAAGAAGGCGTCGGTGACCCGGGTGGCCTGCTCGACGGGGAGCGGGAGGACGGGGGCGACGAGCTGGCCGTAGAGGTCGAGGCCGCTGCGGGCGGCGGGGGCGGCGAACGCCTGGCGGTCCTGCTCGGCCCGGAAGAGCGGACCGGCCTCCAGGAGCCGGGACTGGAGCTGGGTGTGCCGGCGGATGCAGTCCTTGACGATGTCGACCAGCTCGGCGGCGCGCCGCTTGTGCTCGCCGGTGCGCGCGTCGACGGCCTCGGCCTCGTCGCGGGCCTTGCGGATGTTGGTGAGGATGGCGTTCTCGTGGCGGTAGCGGTCCGCGACGTGGTCCAGGGCCTCGTTGATCATGTCGGGGACGGTGCGCAGCCAGTCGACCGAGCGGACGTTGCGCCGGGTGGCCTCCAGGGTCTTGCGGAGGGTCTCGGCGTACTGGACGGTGCGGTAGCGGGCCTGCTCGGCGGCGAGCTGGGCGTCGGCCAGCCGGCCCCGGCTGATCAGCACCTCCAGCTTGACCTCGGCGGCGATCTGGGCGCTGGTGACGTCCGTGTCGAGGGCGCCGACGAGGACGTTGACCGCCTCGTCGGTGGCGCGGAGGTAGACCGTGCCGCCGGCGCCGGGGACCTCCTCGACGAGCTTGAAGTCGTAGTCGCGGCGGACGTATGCGCCGTCGGTGTCGAACGTGCCGTAGACGGCGCGGAAGCCGCGGTCGACGCTGCCGACGTTGATGAGGTTCTCCAGCACCCAGCGGGCCACCCGCTCGTGCTCCGCGGCGGGGCGGTCCGGGGCCTGGGCGGCGATCCGCGGGAGGACCTTGGCCACTATCTCCTCGTGGTCGGCGCCGGTGTCGAAGTCCATGTTCAGGGTGACCAGGTCGATGACGGCGAGCGCCACCTCCGCCATCGCGTAGACCCCGTACTCGCCCGCGAGGTTGGCCTTGCGCGCGTCGAGGTCGTGCAGCGGCGCGGTGCACGCCAGCGCGCGCAGCCGGCGGGCCAGTCCTTCGTCGGCGGCCGGGCCCGGCGCGGGCCGGCCGTGGCCGTTGAGCTGGGGCGCAGCGGCCCCCGGGGCGGAGAAAGTCACGTCGCACAGAGTAGGCGCTGGCACCGACAACGGACGAAACGGCGCGGATCGACTCATGGGCGGACCGCCGCCGGATTCCCGACGGGGCCCACGGGCCGGCCGACCGGTCATTTTACCGGCGGCGCCGGTGGCTCAGTGCGTGGCCCCCTCGGCGACCCGCAGGTCGGTGCGGGTGCGGGCGGTGGTGACGGCGATCTCGCGCAGCGCGGTGGCGACCGCGTCGACCGGCAGCGACGGCTGGGCGCGGTCGGTGACCTGCTCGGGCGCGTAGGGGATGTGCACGAACCCGCCGCGCACATGGGGCAGTTCGGTGGCGATGAGGTGGGCGAGCCCGTAGAAGACGTGGTTGCAGACGAAGGTCCCGGCGGTGTTGGAGACCGAGGCCGGCAGGCCCGCGGCGCGCACCGCGGCCACGCACGCCTTGATCGGCAGGGTGGCGAAGTAGGCGGCGGGCCCGCCCGGCACGATCGGCGCGTCGATCGGTTCCGCGCCCGCGTTGTCGGGGATGCGGGCGTCGTCCACGTTGAGGGCGACACGTTCGACGGTGAGGTCCGGGCGCCCGCCCGCCTGTCCGACACATACCACGATGTCCGGACCCACCTCGTCGATCGCCGTGCGCAGGGCGGTCAGCGAGTCGCCGTAGACGCAGGGGAGTTCGGCGGCGTGCAGCGCCAGCCCGTCGAGCGGGGCGGCCACCGCGGCGCGCACCGCGCGCCAGGACGGATTGGCGGCTTCGCCGCCGAACGGCTCGAAGCCGGTGAACAGGACGCGGGTGGGCGGGGTGGGAGTCGTGCGGCTCGGCGGGGTGGCGGAGGTCATGCGGTCCCTCTCGGGCGGTGCGGAGGCGGGCGAAGCGGACGGAGCGGTCGTCGTCGACCGTGGACGACCGTCGGGGCGGGTCAGAACGCGAACAGCGCCATGATCACGATGTTGCAGCCCAGCAGGATGCCGGCGGTCGGCAACTGCGCCTTGATGGGCCCGTACTGGTCCTTCAGTTCCAGTAGCGCCGCCGGGACGATGTTGAAGTTGGCGGCCATCGGGGTGACCAGCGTCCCGCAGAAGCCGGCGAGCATGCCGAGGGCCAGGACGGCGGCCGGGTTGCCGTGGAAGTGCCCGATCAGGACGGGCCAGCCGACGGCGGCGGTCATCACGGGGAAGGCGGCGAAGGCGTTGCCCATGATGAGCGTGAAGGCGAACATGCCCACGCAGTAGACGACCACGGCGACGTAGAGGGAGTCCTTCGGCAGCACGGCGGTGGCGAGCTTGCCGACCTGCCCGCCGACGCCGGACACCTGGAAGATGGCGCCGAGCGTGGCCAGCATCTGCGGCAGCAGCATCGCCCAGCCCATCGCCTCCAGCATGGTGCGACCGGACTGCACGGGCACCGAGAGGCGCTTCTCGCGCAGCAGCACCATGCCGACGACGAGCGCGACGACCGCGCCGAGGCCGAGGCCGAGGATGGTCTCGCTGCCCGTCTGGAGGACCGGTTCGCCCCCGATGGACAGGTGCTTGACGCCGATCGCGCAGGCCATCGCGACGACCGGAATGGTCAGGGCCGGGACGAAGAGCTTGTTGCCGAGCCGGGCGGCGCTCGCCGCGCGCTCCTCGGGGGTGGTGGTGCGCGGGGTGCCGCGGCCGGTGAAGCCGAAGCCGGCGAGGACGGCCATGACGAGCACCGCGGCGCCCAGCGGTTCGGCCGGCGCCTGCTTGGTGACGACCCAGCTGCTGTAGATGAACCCGGCGCCGATCAGGCCCCAGAAGGCGCCGGTGCCGAAGCGCTTGGGGTTGCTGCGGTCGGTGACCATCTGGGCGGCCATCACCAGGAAGCTGAGGCCGACGAGCCAGTAGAACCACTCTGCCTTGATCATCGGGCGGCCCCTTCTGCGGTGGCGGGGCGGACGTTGGCGGCGAGCAGTTCGCGCTCCAGGAAGCGGTCCAGTCGCAGCAGCCGCCAGCCGTGGACGACGAAGGCGCACAGCGCGGTGGGGATCGCCCACAGCGCCAGGTGCAGCGGTTCGAGGTGGGTCCCGTAGGTGGTGTTGACGAAGCCGGTGATCAGCAGGATCGAGCCGACGGCGAGGAAGACGTCCTCCCCGAAGAAGAGGCCGACGTTGTCCGCGCCGGCCGCGAACGAGCGGATCTTCTCCCGGGTGCGGGCGGGGAGTTGGCCGTAGCGGCGCTCGGCGGCGCCCTCCGCCATCGGGACCGCCAGCGGGCGGACGGTCTGGGCGTGCCCGAAGACGTTGGTCAGTCCCACGGCCGCGCCGATCTGCCGCAGGCCCAGGTAGAGCGCGAGGAACCGCCCGGTGGTGAGCCGGCCGAACCGGGCGATCAGGGTGCGAGCCTGCTCCTGGAGGCCGTAGCGCTCCAGGAGGCCGATGACCGGCAGGGTGATCGCGAAGATGGTCACCGCGCGGCTGCCGGCGAAGCCCTCGCCGAAGGCGGCCAGCACCTTCGCGGGCGAGAGCCCGCCGAGCAGGCCGGTGATGATGCCGGCCGCCGCGACGACCAGCAGGGCATTGCGTTTCGTGGCGAAGCCGATCACGACCACGAGCACGCCGAGGAGGACGATCATGGATCCGCCTTCCGCGTAGACGGGTCCCCCGCGGATGCGCGCCGCGACGGCGACGGGCAGCGGACACTGGGGGAGCGTTGAGGGGTTGCTCAGGAATTGCAGCGGAGGCTATGCGATTGTTGAACGATCCGACAAGGGGTTGGCGACGACAAAACAGGACCGAGGGTCGGTCCGCCGGCTCCGCCCGATGGCTCCGCCCGATGGGCCAGGGTCGGAACCCGATGGGCCAGGGTCGGAAGCGCCCTAGGGCCTGTCGTCAAACTCCCGTCGTTCGCCCGGAGGGCGGGCCTCGCGGCGTCTGGTGCGTGCGATCTCAAGGCGGAGGGTCATCCCGGTACCGGGCGTACCGGGATGAGCCCGACAACGCAGCATGGGGGTCCCCCCGCGCCCTTAAGGCGTGGGGGAGTGCGTGCCAGGCGTCGCGAGGCAGGCGGGAGTTTGACGACAGGCCCTAGCCCTCGGCGATGCGCTGGGCGTACGCGGCGGACAGCTGGGCGCGCGAGTCCTCCAGATAGGCGCGCAGCAGCCGTTCGGCCTCGACCGCGTCGCCGGCCAGCAGGGTCTCGGCGATCTGCCGATTGCGGACCAGATAGGGCGAGTGGAAGCGCCGCGGGTCGTCCATCACGTGGAAGACCAGGCGGAGTTCGGCCAGCACGCCGCGCATCAGCTCGTCGGTGCGCGGGCTGCCCGCCAGCGCGACGACGGCCTGGTGGAAGCGGAGGTTGGCGGTCGACAGCTCGGCCCAGACGCGGTCCGCCGCGGCCTCCTCGCCGGCCCGCACGGCCTCCTCGATCGCCGCCACCGACCGGGTGGTCGCGGCGTCGTACGGCCCCGGTCCCAGCCCGCGCACCGCGGCGCACTCCACCAGCATCCGTACCCGGAAGATGTCGTCGAGGTCCTCGACGGTCACCATCCGCACGAAGACCCCGCGGTTGAGCCGGTGTTCCAGCAGCCGCTCGTGGGTGAGCAGCCGGAACGACTCGCGCAGGGTGTTGCGCGAGACGCCCAGCGCACCGCCGATGCTCTCCTCCGACAGCCGCACGCCGGGCGGGAAGTAGCCCTCGGTGATCCGTTCGCGCAGGATGTCGGCGACCCGCTCGGCCGTGCTGGCGCGGCCGAGCAGGGCGCGGTCCCGTTCCAGTCCCGCGACCTCGGCGAGCCGCCGCTGATCGTTCTTCGCCACTCCGCCGGCCATACCGCTGTCCGCTCCGTCCGTTCGGACGGACCGGCGAGGCCCGTCCCGCTGCGCTGTCAGCCGAAGTCAATCCCAGATGACGGGACGGGACAACACACCTCTTGTCGGATCGTTCAACGATCTGTACGTTGACTTGCGCTGCGGCCCCCACGTTCTTCCCCCCCCCATTCCCCTCCCCCTCCCCCTCTCGCTTGCTGTCACCCTCCCCTCCGCATCCCCGCATCCCCGCACCCGCGCACCCGGAACGGACATCCATGAGCGACTCCGCGGCCCCTCCCCTCATCGACCTCAACGCCGACCTCGGCGAAGGGTTCGGCCGCTGGCAGCTCACCGACGACGAGGCCCTGCTGTCCGTCGTCACCAGCGCCAACGTCGCCTGCGGCTTCCACGCCGGCGACCCGAGCACGATGCGCCGGGTCTGCGCCCTGGCCGCCGAGCGCGGGGTGGTGATCGGCGCCCAGGTCTCCTACCGCGACCTGGCCGGCTTCGGCCGCCGTGCCATGGACGTGCCGCCCGAGGAGCTGGCCGACGAGATCACCTACCAGATCGGCGCGCTGGAGGTCTTCGCCCGCGCCGCCGGCGCCCGCGTCGGCTACGTCAAACCGCACGGCGCGCTCTACAACCGCTGCGTCCACGACGCCGAACAGGCCGCCGCGGTGGTCGCCGGGATCCGTGCAGCGGGCGGCCGCCTGCCGGTCCTCGGGCTGCCCGGGTCCCCACTGCACCGGGCCGCCGCACAGGCCCGACTCCCGGTCGTCGGCGAGGCGTTCGCCGACCGCGCCTACACCGACCGGGGCACGCTCGTGCCGCGCCGGGAGCCGGGCGCGGTCGTCCACGACCCCGACACGGTGGTCAAGCGCGCCGTGGGCCTGGCCCGCGACCGGGCGGTCACCTCCCTGGGCGGCACCCGGATCGCGGTCGCCGCGCGCTCCCTCTGTCTGCACGGCGACACCCCGGGCGCCGCGGAGCTGGCCCGACGGGTCCGGTCCGAGCTGACCGCGGCCGGCGTCCACATCCGGAGCTTCGTATGACGTCCCAGGGCGCGGGGGCGGCGACCGGCGGGGCCGGGCGGCCGCCCCTGACGACGCTGCCGGTCGGCGACCACGGGCTGCTGATCGAACTGCCGACCTCCCGGGACGTCGAGGCGCTGCACGCCGAGCTGCTGCGCCGGGCCGCCGCCGGCGCCCTCCCCGCGGTCCGCGAGATGGTGCCGGCCGCCCGCACGGTCTTCCTCGACGGCCTGGCCGACCCGTCCGCGCTGGCCGCGGAGTTGGCCGGCTGGCGGATCCCGCCGCCGACCACCGACGACCGCCCCGCCGTGGAACTCCCGGTCCACTACGACGGTCCCGACCTCGCCGAGGTCGCCGCGCTGTGGGGGATGTCCGCCGACGAGGTGGTCCGCCTGCACTCCGGCACCACCTTCCGGGTCGCGTTCTGCGGATTCGCGCCCGGCTTCGGCTATCTGACGGGGCTTCCCGCGCACCTGCACGTCCCCCGACGGGAGAACCCCCGCACCCGGGTCCCGGTCGGCTCGGTCGGCCTGGCCGGCGCGTACACCGGGATCTATCCGCGCTCCTCCCCCGGCGGCTGGCGGTTGATCGGCCGTACCGACGCCGTCCTGTGGGATCCCCGGCGCGAACCGGCGGCGCTGCTCGCCCCCGGCACCCCGGTCCGCTTCGTCCCCGTGGACGCCACCGTCCCGGCCCCGCGCACCGCCCCGTCCCGCCCCGACCGCGCACCCGAGGAGCCCGCCCGATGACCGACCGCGCGCTCTCGGTGGTCCGGGCCGGTGCGCTCACCACCGTCCAGGACCTCGGCCGGCCCGGCCACGCCCACCTGGGGGTGCCGCACTCCGGTGCGCTGGACGGGCCCGCGCACCGGCTCGCCAACCGCCTCGTGGGCAACCCCGCTTCGGCGGCCACCCTGGAGACCACCCTCACCGGCTGCGCCGTCCGGCTGCGGACCGCCGCCACCGTCGCGGTCACCGGCGCCGCCTGCCCGGTGACGGTGGACGGCCGCCCCGCCCCGTGGTGCGCCCCGGTCCACGTCCCGGCCGGCGCCGTGCTGGAGGCCGGGACGGCCACCCACGGGCTGCGCGCCTACCTCGCCGTCGCCGGCGGCATCGACGCCGAGCCGGTGCTCGGCAGCTGCGCCACCGACCTCCTCTCCGGCCTGGGCCCGGACCCGCTCGCGGACGGCGCGGTGCTCCCGCTGGGATCGCCGCACGGTCCCCCGGCGGCGGCCGACGCGGTCCCGCACGCCGGGCCGGCGGCCGAACTCGTGCTGCCGTTCCTGCCCGGTCCGCGCGACGACTGGTTCACCGCGGCCGGGCTGCGCACGCTGGCCGCCGGCCGGTTCCGGGTCTCCGCTGCCTCCAACCGGATCGGGCTGCGCACCGAGGGCCCGTCCCTGGAACGCGCCCGGGACGGCGAACTCGCCAGCGAGGGCATGCCGTTGGGCGCGCTCCAGGTGCCGCCGAACGGCCTGCCGGTGCTGTTCCTGCACGATCACCCCACGACCGGCGGCTACCCGGTCGTGGGGGTCGTCCCGGAGCGCTTCCTGGCTGCGGCGGCGCAGGCCGCACCGGGGACTCCGGTCCGGTTCGCACGGATCGGCCGACGGCCGGAGCGGGCGGCGCGCCCCCGGTGACGGCGGCGCGGACCGACGGACGGGACTTCGCGGACGCGGCGCAGGGTCGGACAGACCTAGGGCAGACCTAGGGCAGACCTAGGCCACCCCGTACCCGCCGCCGCCCGGTGTGCGGATCACCAGCACGTCGTCCACCCCGACCTCGGCCGTGTCGCACCCCCGCAGCTCCTGCCGTGAACCGTCCGCCCGCTCCAGGAAGTTGGCGCCCAGCGCCCCCGGCCCGCCGCCCGCCATCCCGTACGGGGGGACCCGGCGGTGGCCGGAGAGCAGGGCGACGGTCATCGGCTCCAGGAACCGCAGCCGCCGCTCGACCCCGCGCCCGCCGTGCCAGCGTCCGGTGCCGCCACTGCCGTCGCGCAGCGCGAAGCCGTCGACGCGGACCGGATAGCGCCACTCCAGCACCTCGGGGTCGGTGAGCCGGGAGTTGGTCATGTGGGTCTGGACGGCGTCCGCGCCGTCGAAGCCGTCCCCGGCGCCGGAGCCGCTGGCGACGGTCTCGTAGTACTGCACCCGGTCGTTGCCGAAGGTGAGGTTGTTCATCGTGCCCGAGCCCTCGGCCTGCACGCCGAGGGCGGCGTAGAGCGCGCCGGTGACCGCCTGGGAGGTCTCCACGTTCCCCGCGACGGTGGCCGCCGGGAAGACGGGCGCCAGCATCGAGCCCTCCGGGATGCGCACCTCGACGGGCTTGAGGCAGCCGCTGTTGAGCGGGATGTCCTCGGCGACCAGGGTCCGCAGCACGTACAGCACCGCCGCCATCACCACCGAGCTGGGCGCGTTGGTGTTGCCGGGCTGCTGCGGCGAGGTGCCGGCGAAGTCCAGCACCGCGCTGCGGGCGGCGCGGTCCACGGTCACCGCGACGCGGATCTCGGCGCCGCCGTCCGTCTCGTAGCGGTAGTGCCCGTCCGGCAGCCGGGCCAGGATCGCGCGCACCGACTCCTCGGCGTTGTCCTGGACGTGCCGCATGTAGGCCCGTACGACGTCCAGCCCGAACTGGTCGGTCATCCGCCGCAGTTCGTGAATGCCCTTCTCGTTGGCGGCGATCTGGGCGCGCAGATCGGCGAGGTTGACGTCCGGGGCGCGGGACGGATACGGCCCGGAGCAGAGCAGTTCGCGGGTCTCCCGCTCGCGCAGCCTGCCGTCCCGGACCAGCAGCCAGTTGTCGAAGAGGACCCCCTCCTCCTGGATGGTGCTGCTGAACGCGGGCATCGAACCGGGGGTGATCCCGCCGATCTCGGCGTGGTGCCCGCGGGAGGCGACGAGGAACAGCAGCTCGCGCCCGTCGGTGTCGAACACCGGGGTGACGACGGTGATGTCCGGCAGGTGCGTCCCGCCGTGGTACGGGTCGTTGATCGCGTAGACGTCGCCCGGCCGCAGATCGTCACCGCGCCGCCGCAGCACCTCCTTGATGGACTCCCCCATCGAGCCCAGATGGACGGGGATGTGCGGGGCGTTGGCGATCAGGTTGCCCTCGGCGTCGAAGAGTGCGCAGGAGAAGTCCAGCCGCTCCTTGATGTTGACGGAGTGCGCGGTGTTCTCCAGGCGGACGCCCATCTGCTCGGCGATGGCCATGAAGAGGCTGTTGAAGACCTCCAGCAGTACGGGGTCCGCCGCGGTGCCGACGGCGGTCCGGTCGGGGCGCGGCCGGGCCCGGGTGAGCAGCAGGTGGCCGCGCTCGCCGACGGCGGCCCGCCAGTCGGGGTCGAGGACGGTGGTGGCGTTCTCCTCGGCGATGATCGCCGGGCCGGTGAGGACGTCGCCGGGCCGCAGGTCGCCGCGGCGATGGAGCGCGGCGTCCCGCCAGCGCCCGCCGACGTACATCCGGACGGTCGCCACGGGCGCCAACTCCCGGACCCGCTCGGCCAGTCGGACGTCGTAGCCGGTCGCGCCGCCGGCCGCGCCGCGCGCCTCCACCGACACCGCCTCGGCGACCAGCGGCTTGTCCATGGTGAAGGCGTACCGCTCGCGGTGTGCCCGGACGAACGCGGCGGCCATGGTGGCGGGGTCGGCGAGCGGCACGGCGAGGGCGGCGTCGGTCCCGGCGTAGCGGACCAGGACCCGGGCGCGGGTGGTGAGCGACGCGGCCGGCACGCCGTCGTCGAGGAGCTCGCGCCGGGTCTGCCGGGCGAGGGCGTCGCAGACCGCGCGGACCCGGTCCATCGCGCCGGCTTCCGCGAACGGCTCCTCGACGGCCTGTTCCCGCATCGCGGTGGCGTCGGCGACCCCGATGCCGTACGCGGAGAGCACCCCGGCCAGCGGCGGGACCAGGACGGTGCCGACGCCCAGCGCGTCGGCGACCGCGCAGGCGTGCTGGCCGCCGGCGCCGCCGAAGCTGACCAGCGCGTAGCGGGTGATGTCCCGGCCGCGCTGGACGGAGATCTTCTTGACCGCGTTGGCCATGTTGAGCACCGCGATGTCCAGGAAGCCGGCGGCGACGTCCTCGGGGCCGCGGTCGTCGCCGGTCGCGGCGGCGGCCCGGACGGCCAGCTCGGCGAACCGGGTGCGGACCGTGGCGGGGTCCAGCGGCTGGTCGCCCTCGGGTCCGAACACCGCGGGGAAGTGGTCGGGTTGGATGCGGCCGAGCATCACGTTGGCGTCGGTGAGGGTGAGCGGGCCGCCGCGCCGGTAGCAGGCCGGTCCGGGGTCCGCGCCGGCCGAGTCGGGGCCGACCCGGTAGCGGCGGCCGTCGAAGTGCAGCACGGATCCGCCGCCGGCCGCGACGGTGTGGATGTTCATCATCGGGGCGCGCATCCGCACCCCGGCCACCTCGCTGCCGAAGATCCGCTCGAACTCGCCCGCGTAGTGCGACACATCGGTGGAGGTGCCGCCCATGTCGAAGCCGATCACCCGGTCGAAGCCGCCGTCCGGACCGCCGGCCTCCGCGGCCGTCCGCACCATGCCGACCACCCCGCCCGCCGGACCGGACAGCACCGCGTCCTTGCCCCGGAAGTGGGTGGCCTCCCGCAGCCCGCCGTTGGACTGCATGAACAGCAGCCGGATGCCGGGGAGTTGGGCGGCGACCTCGTCGACGTACCGCCGCAGGATCGGCGAGAGGTAGGCGTCGACGACCGTGGTGTCGCCGCGCGACACCAGCTTCATCAGCGGACTGACCTCGTGCGAGCAGCTGACCTGGGTGAAGCCCGCCTCCTCCGCCAGCTCGGCGACCGCCCGTTCGTGCGCGGGGTGGCGGTAGCCGTGCAGCAGCACCACGGCGGCGCTGCGCAGGCCGTCCGCGCGCGCCCGGAGCAACTCCCGGCGGACCGGCTCCCGGTCGAGCGGCCGGACCGGCTCCCCGCGGGCGCCGACCCGTTCCGGCACCTCGATGACCCGGTCGTAGAGCGCCTCGGGCAGCACGATCCGCCGGTCGAAGATCCGCGGCCGGTTCTGGTACGCGATCCGCAGCGCGTCCCGGAAGCCCTCGGTGGTCAGCAGCACCGTCGGCTCGCCGGTGCGCTCCAGGAGGGCGTTGGTGGCGACGGTGGTCCCCATCCGGACGACCGAGACCCGCTCGGCGGGCACCGGCGCGTCCGGGGCGAGCCCCAGCATCATCCGGATCCCGGCGACCGCGGCGTCCCGGTAGCGCTCGGGGTGGTGGGAGAGCAGCTTGCCGGTGACCAGGCGCCCGTCCGGGCGCCGGCCCACCACGTCCGTGAAGGTACCGCCGCGGTCGATCCAGAACTCCCAGCGTCCGGTCACCTCGCCATTGTGGCAGCGCCGCCCGGTTCGGACAGGGCCGCGAGCGCACTGCGGGTGGCCCGCTCGGCGGCGGCGTCCAGCAGCCGACCGGATCCGGCCAGGCCGTACCGGCACTCCCGGACGGCCAGCGCCAGCAGGCCGGGCAGCAGGTCGGTGCACCGGTCGGCCACCCACCGGGTGCCGCGGGTCGCCATCCACAGCGCGGCACCGGCCCGGGTCGGCGGCGGGCCGTCCAGGTCCAGCGGGGGCGGCGGGCCGGCGGCCAGTCCACGGGCGGCGAGCGCGGTGTGGAAGTCGCGGGCCAGCAACCGGTGGCCGCGCTCGCTGGGGTGCAGCCGGTCCACGCTCCAGGTGGCCCGGTCGGCCACCCACGGATGCTCGGCGAGGTGGACGTGGACGCCTCCGTAGCGCGCGGAGACCGCGTGCACCACGGTGTTGACGGCGCGCATCCGGCGGGCCAGGGGGCGGGCCAGCGGCCCGGGCAGCCCCAGCATCCGCCCGGGGTCGGGCAGACAGGCCGTCAGCACCACGGTGCCGTCGGCGCTCAACGTGCCGTGCGTCCGGTCCAGCGCGGCGGCCACCCGCTCGATGGCGAACGCCGCGCGCAGCGTGTCGTTGGCGCCGGCCAGGAGCGACGCGAAGCGCGGGGCGAGCTCCCGGGCCACCGGCAGCTGCTCGCGCGCCACCTCGTCGGCCAGCGCCCCGCTGCGCGCGAGGTTCACCAGCCCCACACCGCCCGGCCGTTCCCCCAGCGCGTCGGCGAGCAGTGCCGCCCAGCCCCGCCAGCCGCCGCCCGCCACGGGGTCGCCGAGCCCCTCGGTCAACGAGTCCCCCAGGGCCACGAACCGGGGCGTCACCAGGCACTCCAGGGACCCACGGCCCGCGGCCCGGGCCTCCCGGCCAGTCGCCCGCCGGCCGGCCGTGGTGCGTCGTGGGCCGCCAGGAACGCGGCCACCGCCGGCTGCCAGCCGTAGCCCTCGGCGCGCCGCCGCGCGGCGGCGCGGCGGGCCGGCTCGGGCCGCGCCAGCACCCGCTGCACCGCGTCGGCGAAGGACGGGCCGTCGTCCAGCGCGGTGTCCCCGCCGTCGCCCACCAGGCCGCCCAGCGCCGAGGCCGCGCTGGCGACCGCCGGGGTGCCGCAGGCCAGCGCCTCCAGCGCGGCGAGCCCGAACGTCTCGGCCGGGCCGGGCGCCAGGGCCAGGTCGGCACTGGCCTGGAGCGCCGCCAGCCGGCCCGGGTCGGCGAGGTGCCCGAGGAACGTCACCGGCAGCCGCCCGGTCCGCGCCCGGTGCTCCAGCCGGGCCCGCAGCGGCCCGTCGCCGGCCACCACCAGCGCCGCGTCGACGCCCCGCCGGCGCAGTTCGACGAGCGCGTCCAGGGCCCGCCCGGGCCGCTTCTCCGTCGACAGCCGGGAACACATCAGCAGCAGCACGGCGGCGCCTTCGGCGTACCGGTCGCGCACGGCCGGGCTGCGCAGGCCCGGATGCCGGGCGGTGAGATCGACGCCGAGCGGCGCCCGCACCACGTTGCGCGCGCCGGCCCGCAGGAACTCCGCCGCCGCCCACTCGGTGGTGCACACCACCCGACTGTAGGCATACGCGGTACGGGAGTTGACGCGGTCGGCGACGGCGCGGGCCAGCGGGCGCGGCACGCCCCAGGTGTGCAGCACCCCGTCCACGCTCTCGTGCGACACCATCACCGCGGGGACCCGGGCCCGCCGGGACCACTCCCCCGTCCAGCGCAGCGTCGTGCGGTCCGAGACCTCCAGCCGGTCCGGGGCCAGCTCCGCCAGCAGTCGTCGGAGCCGGGGGCGGTCGGTCAGCACCCGGTAGCCGCCGCTGCCGGGCACCAGCGGCCCGGGGAGGGTCAGCACCCGGCCCTGCGCGCTCTCCTCGTCCCGTATGCCGCGCGGCCCCAGCGCGTCCGGCGGGCCGGGCACGATGAGCAGCGGCTCGTGGCCGGCGGCCCGGTAGCCGGCGCCCAGTTCGCGCAGCGCGGTGCGCAGCCCGCCGGAGGCCGGGGCGACGAAGTTGGCGATCCGGACGATCCGCAGTCCGGCCCGGGCGTCCCGGGACCGGCGGGCGGTCACGCCGCCACCGCCGTCCGGTCGGCCAGCACGTCCGCGTAGTGGCCCAGCAGCTGGTCGCCGACCGCCTCCCAGGTGCGGGCCGCGACCGCCTGCCGGGCGGCGGCGCCGTACCGCACCCGCAGCTCCGCGTCGCCGCCCAGCGCCCGTACCGCGTCCCGCAGGGCGCCGCCGTCCCCGGGCGGGACCAGCAGCCCGGTCCGGCCGTGGTCGACGAGGTCCAGCGGCCCGCCGGCGGCCGGCGCGACCACCGGGACGCCGGAGGCCATCGCCTCCTGCACGGTCTGGCAGAAGGTCTCGTACGGCCCGGTGTGCACGAAGACGTCCAACGAGGCGTACAACCGGGCCAGTTCGTCGCCCGTCCGGCGGCCCAGGAAGCGCACCTCGGGCAGCTGGGCCCGGAGGGCTGCGGCGCTGGGCCCCTCCCCGATCACCACGGTGCGGACGCCGGGGAGCCGGGAGGTCTCGGCCAGCAGCCGGACGTCCTTCTCCGGCGCCAGCCGCCCCACGTACCCCACCAACATCTCCCGCCCCGCCAGCAGCGAGCTGCGCAGCACCGCGTCCCGCCGCCCCGGGTGGAACCGCGCCGAGTCGACCCCGCGCGGCCACAGCCGCACCCGGGGCACCCCGTGCTCGGTCAGGTCCAGCAGCGCCGCGCTGGACGGGGCCAGGGTGAGGTCGGCGGCGGCGTGCACCGCCCGGATCCGCCGCCAGGCCGCCGCCGCGCCGCGCCCCAGGTAGGTCCGCGCATAACGCGCCATGTCGGTCTGGTACACCGCGACCGCCGGCACCCCCCGCCGGGCCGCGGCCGCCATCCCGCGCGCCCCGAGCACGAACGGGCTGGCCAGGTGGACCAGATCGGGCCGGTGTCCGTCCAGCGCCGCGGACAGCCGCCGCCCCGGCAGCGCGATCCGCACCTGCGGGTATCCGGGCAGCGGCATCGAGGGCACCCGCACCACCGGGCACGGGCTCTCGTAGGCGAGCGCGGCGGTGGCCGGCGCGGAGTTCGCCAGCGGCGCGATGACCAGCGGCTCGTGCCCGCGTCGGACGAGGTGACGGGCGGTTTCCAGGGCACAGTGCGCGACGCCGTTGACGTCGGGCGGGAAGGATTCGGTGACCAGGGCGACACGCATACCGCTGTTGTCGGGGGGCCGTGCGTGGACCGGGCCAAGGGGATCTTTCCAACCGGCGAACGTCCCATGAGCGTTCGCCGCTGCGCCCGATCAGGCGGGCATCGCCCGCGGCGTCACACCGCCGAGGCGTCCGGGCCGATGCGGGCGCGGACCGCGGTCTGCACCTCGGCCTCCTCGGCCGGGTCGGCGGCGAGCCGGCGGAGCTGTTCGACGACCCGGTCGTCGCCGGTGGCCGCGTGCCGGGCGGCCAGTTCCCGGGTGGTCTCCTCGCAGTCCCACAGGCACTCGACGGCGAAGCCGGCGGCGAACCCGGGGTCGGTGACGGCGAGCGCGGCGGCGGCCCGGCCGCGCAGATGGGAGGAGGAGGTCTCGCGGTAGAGGTGGCGCAATACGGGGGCGGCGCAGGTGATCCCGAGGCGGCCGGCCCCGTCCACCAGCTCCCACAGCGCGTCGGCGTCCGGGCCGTCCTCCCGCACGGTGCGGCGCAGCGCGGCCAGCACCAGGTCGGTGTCGCGGCGGGCCCCGCGCCGGGCGAGCATCCCGGCGGCGGACGCGCCCAGCCGGTCGGTGCGCGCGGCCCACCCCCGGGCCCGCTCGACGGCGGCCACGCTGCGCATCCGCTCGTACGAGGAGAGCGCGGCGGCGACCAGCGGTTCGGCGGAGAGCGGATCGGTGACGGCGGCCTCGACGAGGTCGAGGACCTCCGGGTCGCCGCGTTCGGCGAGGTGGTGCAGGACGGCGGCGCGCGCCGCGTCCGGTCCGCCACGGCCGGCCCGCAACAGCTCGGCGCGGTCCTCGGGGCCGGCGACGGCGCTCAGGCAGCGGGCGGCGGCGATGTAGCGGTGCTCCCCGGGGCGCGGTTCGAGCTCCTGCTGGGCCCACTCCAGCACCTCGGTCACGCTCCAGCCGGGGCGCGGTCCGCGCGGCCGGAGCTGCCGCTGCCAGCGGTCGAAGGAGCCCTGTTCCCCGGCGGCGGCCAGCCGCGCGCGGTAGCGGGGGTCCTCGGCCCACAGCCGCCAGGGGCGGGGCTCGAAGGCGTCGCGGACGGCGGTGGCCAGCTGGGCGTCGCCCTCCGGCGTCTCGGGGAAGCGGGCCAGGACGGCCGGCGCCAGCCCGATCAGCCCGGCGTCGTCGTCCCGCAGCGCGAGCTCGTCGAGGGCCCAGCGCCAGTTGCCGCCGACCGCGGCGTAGCTGCGCAGCAGCAGGCGGGCGGCGTCCCTGCCGTACGCGGCGAGGTGGCCGAGGACCGAGAGGGCGAGGCCGGTGCGCTCCTCGCCGGTGTCGGTGAGGTCGTCGGGGTGGAACAGGTGCCGTTCGATCTCCTCCAGGCCGCCGTCGAGCTGCATGTAGAGGCGCGCGTAGTAGAGCGAGCGGTTCTCCACCTGCCAGTCCCGGCGCGAGTCGCACAGCACACTGTCGTTGAGTGCCGCGAGCGCCTCGGCCCGCGGCGCCGCGAGGGCATGCAGGGTCCCGTCGCCGCGGCCTCGCTGAAGGAGGCCGAGCAGGGTGCCACTGGGCGCTATGTCTGGATCGAACATGAGGTCAGCATCCGGTGCGGGGGACAGGCTGGCAACGGGATTTCCGCTGACCGGCATTCTTGCCGGTGACTGCGGGCCCTATGCGTCGTTCCCCCCATGGATCGGCGGGGTAGACAGCTGTACGGCGGCCGAAGCCTAGCGTGGAACGCGTTATTCCGCCGATTCGGCCCGACCACCGAAGGGAGGCCGTTGACATATGCCAGGTGCACCACCGTATCGGGTAATGCCAAATCCCTTACGGACGGTCGCAGCCTGTGCAAGAGTCGTAACCGGCCCATACGTTCCGGCGCCGCCTGATCACGGAGTACGTCATGCCGCCCCCTCTCTTCGCGGATCACCCAGCCGATCGGACCCCCGAGCGTGACACGGTCGAGGCACTCATCTCGCAGGCCCGCACCCTGCGCGGTGGCCTCGATGCGGTACGCAGAGAGTCCTCGGTGGCCGGTGACCTCGCCGCCGACCCGCAGCTGCGCTGGCAGCGGGCGCTGTGCGACCTCGCCGTCCACCACCTGGACGACCTCGGCGGCCACCTCGACCAGCTCAGAGAGGGCCTGCCCGCCGACCTGACCGACGTCGTGGAGCCGCCCGTCGAGCTGCCGGCGGCGCCGCCGGAGCCCGCGGCGCCCGAGCGGGGCGCGCTGCTGCGCCGGGTGGGCAGCGCCGAGTGGAATCTGCTCACCGACGAGGTGACCTGGTCCGACGAGCTCTTCACGATGGTCGGCCGGGAGCCCGCCGACGGGCCGCTGACCCTGGACGAGCTGCCGTCCCTGGTGCACCCCGACGACCAGGAGAAGCTGGCCGTGATGGTCACCGACTGCCTGGTGGACGGCCGACCCATCGACGGCGAGTTCCGGATCGTGCGCACCGACTCCGGCATCCGCACCGTCCACATGGTCGGCGAACCGGTGCTCGACTCCGACGGCGGCACGGCCTGCATGTGGGCCGTCCTGCGCGACGTCAGCGAGCTGCGCCGCAGCCAGATGGCGGTGCGCGAGACCGGTGACTCGCTCCAGCGCCAGCGGCACATCGCACAGACCGAGCACCGGCTCGCGGTCGAGCTCCAGGAGGCCGTGCTGCCGCCCTGGCGCGGCTCGCTGCGCTTCCCCGAGGGCGGCCCGGTCACCCTGGACCTCGCCGGCCGCTACCTCCCCGCCGGTAGCTCCGCACTGATCGGCGGCGGATGGTACGACGCGCTGCAACTCCCCGACGGGCGCACGCTGTTGAGCGTCGGCGACCTCACCGGGCACGGGGTCGCGGCGACGTCCGGGATGGCGATGGTGCTGGGCGCGCTGCGCGGGATGGCCGTGGCCGGCCACCGGCCGGGGCAGCTGATGGGCTTCCTCAACCAGCTGCTGGACACCGCCGCCCAGCCGGCGCTGGGCAGCGCGGTGTGCTGCCAGTTCGATCCCGCGACGCGGGCGCTGGAGTGGGGCCAGGCCGGGCACCCCGCACCGCTGCTGTTCCGCGGCGGCACGGGGCGCGCGCTGGACCCGCCGGAAGGCGTACTGCTCGGCGCCACGACCGGCGCGCACTACGGCCAGCACACCGAACAGCTGGAGCCCGGCGACCTGCTGGTGCTGCACACCGATGGACTGGTCCCGCGCCGCGCCCTCGGCCCGGAGAGCGCCCATGAGGGCACCGAGCGGCTGCTGGACCTGGCACCGCGGTTCAGCGCGGCCCGCAGTGCGCAGGACAGCGTCCGCATCGTGGTCGAGGAGTTCGGCGCGACCGAGCGCGAGGACGACGCCTGTGTCCTGATCGCCAAGGTCGGCGACTGACGCACGGCGCGACCGTCCAGGGCGGACCGGCCGCGCGAGAGCCGGCCGCCCCGAGAGGCCCCGGTCATTGACGGGGTGTCATATATCAGCTGACGCAGCATGGTTGGCAGGGCGCCCGGCGGACGGTCCGCTGAACGTCGGTCGGTGGACA
The DNA here is from genome assembly GCF_029011865.1 of Streptomyces yunnanensis. NCBI lineage: Bacteria > Bacillati > Actinomycetota > Actinomycetes > Kitasatosporales > Streptomycetaceae > Streptomyces > Streptomyces yunnanensis. The sequence goes on along the minus strand of NZ_CP095749.1, from coordinate 7,888,363 downwards.
TCGGTCGGTGGACAAGGATCGAGGACGGACCGCCCCACGCCGTCGGGGCGCGGGGGCGGGTCGCACGGCGGCGCTCAGAGTGAGAAGTTCGGCCCCAGCTCCGGCCCGATGCTCGACCCCAGCCCCGCCGCCTGCCCCTTGGGCCGCGGTTTCGGCAGGACCTGCTGGAGCTCCTCACGGAGCTCCTGGATCTTGCCGCAGCCGGCGTACTGGCCGGTGAGCCGGAACATCTCCCGGAGCCGGTCCCAGGTGCGGTGCGAGGAGTTCTCACCGATGGAGACCAGCGCCAACCGGGCGTAGGTGTCGGCCTGTTCGGGGTCGCCGCCGATGAAACAGGCCGAGGCCATCGAGATGTAGTCGAAGATCTGCGACCGCTGGTGACCGTTCCTGCGCAGTTGGAGCGCCTTCTTGGCGTGCCCCTGGGCGATCCTGGCGGCGGCCGGATCGTGCTCCGCGAGGGTGCGGAAGGCCAGCGCCTGCATGCCGTGCATGTCCGCCTCGTCGAACATCTGCATCCAGGCCGGCGGCGGCACATCGCCCTTGTCCGAGACGAACAGTTCCTCGGCCTCGCCGAGGGTGCGGCGCATCGCCTGGCCGTGGCCCTTGGACGCATGGGCCCACGCCTCGATGGTGTGCAGCATGGCGCGGGTGCGCGGCAGGGTCTCCTGGCCGGAACCGGACTGGGCCAGCTTCATCAGGTCGAGGGCGTCGTCCGGGCGGCCCAGGTGGACCATCTGGCGGGCGGCGCGGGACAGTGCCTCGCCGGCGCGCGGGCGGTCGCCGCCCTCGCGGGCCGCGTGCGCGGCGATGATGAAGTACTTCTGCGCGGTGGGCTCCAGGCCCACGTCGTGCGACATCCAGCCGGCCAGCACCGCGAGGTTGGCGGCCACGCCCCAGAGCCGGCGCTGGAGGTGGTCGGGGTGGCGGTAGGCGAGCATCCCGCCGACCTCGTTGAGCTGGCCCACCACCGCTTTGCGCTGGAGGCCGCCGCCGCGGGCCGCGTCCCACCGGCGGAACACCTCGACGGAGTGCTCCAGGGCGTCGATCTCCTGTGACCCCACGGGGGCCGCCTCGTAGCGGTCGAGGCCGATCTGGTCGAGTTCGTGCAGGGATTCGTGGGCGAGCGGATCGTCGTGGCGGAGGGCCATCGGGGCGGGGTCGGTGTGCAGCCAGTCGTGCATGGCGCCGGTGAGTGCGGAGCCCGCGGCGAGCGCCGCGCCCGCCCCCACCAAGCCGCGTCGATTGAGCATGAGGTCCATTCCCGTGAATTCCGTGAGGACCGCAGCGGTCCGCTCGGGCGCCCACGGCAGACCGTCCATGGCCTGGCGCTTCCCCGCGCGACCTGACCGGGCGAACCCGAGGTCCTCGATGGTTACGACACGGCCGAGGCGCTCGGTGAAGAGGGAGGCGAGGACCTTGGGCACCGGGTCCCTGGGCGTCTCGCCCATGTCGATCCAGCGCCGGACCCGCGAGGTGTCGGTCGCCAGCTGCGGATGACCCATGGCCGCCGCCTGCCGGTTGACCAACCTCGCGAGTTCTCCCTTGGACCAGCCGGCCAGGCCGAAAAGGTCCGCGAGACGGGTGTTCGGCTCCCTGCTCACGTCAAGCCCCCAGGTTCCTCGACTGAGTTGACACTAACGGCCGCTGACATGGGCTGCGAGCATTCGCCAGGGTTCGCCAGGGTGCGCCAGATGGTCTGCCACCCGCACCCGCGTGTTCGGTAGGTGTGCAGCCCCCGGCCCGGTGACGGGACCGCATTCCCCAGGGTGCGTGCCCTGCACGGGGACCTACGGATCGGCCGCCTGTACGGGGCCCGTTCACGGGTTCCCGCCACCGGGCCGGGAGCGCACGCAACTCGTCGGCGCACGAAGGGACCTGTCTCACCCATGTATGCAGCATCGTCCGCCGTGACCGCCCCCACCCGGACGTACCGCCCGCACCCTCACGGCAGCGGGCCGTATCTCGATCCCTCCCCGGCCGCGGGGGCGGTGACCGGGCTCCCCGGCGGCCGGAACCGGCGGGCGCAGGGGATGGGCACCCAACCGCTCAGCGGGAGACTCGATTTGTCCGGCCCCCAGGGCGCCCAGCTGCGCGCCGCCGTCGCCTCGGTGCACCGCATCTGCCCGGAGTTCAATCCGGTCCAGGTGCTGCGCCGCGGCGGGAAGTCCGTACTGCTCCTGGGGACGACCGGTCGGATGAGCGCCGTCGCCAAGTGTTTACTGGACCACTCCCCCGCGTGGGCCGAGAGCTTCCGGCAGGAAATAAGCGCGTACCGGGCGTTCGTCCGGCACCGTCCGCCGGTCCGGGTGCCGCGGCTGGTGGCGGCCGACCCCGACAACTGCACGCTGGTGGTGGAGCGCATGCCGGGGCGGGTGGCGGCCCTGGCGCGGCACCCCTCCGAGGCCCCGCCGCGGGCCGATGTGCGGGCCGCGCTGGCGGCGATCTGCCGGGTCAACACCTGGCGTCCGCCCGCCGGGCTGTTCGACGCCCCGCTGGACTACGCCGGCCGGATCGGGCGTTATCACGATCTGGGACTGCTCACCGACCGCGACATGGGCGATCTGCAGAAGCTGCTGCACGGGCTGGCGCACACCCAGGGCCAGTTCTGCCACGGCGACGCCCTGTTGAACAACGTCCTGCTCTCGCCCGCCGGCCCGGTGCTGCTGGACTGGGACAACGCGGGCTGGTACCTGCCGGGTTACGACCTGGCGACGCTGTGGACGGTCCTCGGCGACGCGCCGGTGGCCCGCCGGCACATCAGCCAGCTCGCCCAGGCGGCGGGCACCACCGCGCGGGACGCCTTCCTGGTGAACCTCATGCTGGTGCTCACCCGCGAGATCCGGCGGTACGAGACCGCGGTGCAGCGGACCATGCGCGAGCCCGCGCCGACCACCACTCCGGGGGCGGGCCACCACCCCGGGGCGCCCACGGCGGGCGAGGAGCAGCGACTGCTGCTGCGCAGGCTGCACGACGACGCGCAGATGGCGCGGCGGGCGGTGCGGGCGGCGGTCGGCACCCGCTGACCGCCGGGTGCCGACCGGTGCCCAAGGGGAAATCTGTGAGCGGCGCGCCCGTACCCGGGCCGCGCCGCTCACCCGTGTATTGGTCCATTCCACTGATGCCCCGCAGGTCCCGGGCCGACTTCGGGAAGGCTCCTGGCGGTGCTGCCCTGACATGCGAAAACCCAACCGGGTGGGGTGATTGACGGCGCGTCGGCAAATCTATGGTTCTCGGCCGACCGGGGCCTTACTCTCGGGTTCTCCCGCGCGACCGCGGCCTGGCCGGTTCACGCACCACCGGGCAGGCCCTGGCACACCACCGTCACACCGCCCCGGCTCGGGCCGGCTTGAGGAGGCTGTTTTGCGAGGATCCGCACCGGAAGACGCGCCGAGAACCCGCCACCCCGCCCTACGCAGATCCGCCACCGCCGTCGCCGCCGCGGCGCTGCTGCTGCCCCTGCTCGCCGCGGCCCCGTCCGCGCGGGCCGGCGAGCCCCCGACCGGCGCCCTGGAGCGGGCCTTCGGTGACGCCGCCGCGCGCTACCACGTCCCGCGCAGCGTGCTGCTGGGCGTCTCGTACCTGGAGTCCCGCTGGGATGCCCACGGTGGTGCGCCCAGCGTCTCCGGGGGCTACGGGCCGATGCACCTGACCGACGCCCGGGCGGCCGTGGCGCGGGCGCCGGAGTACAGCGCGGACGACGAGGACGCCCGCGGCGACGGCGCGCGGCCCCCGCGCACGGCCGGGCGGTCGCCGTCCCGGCGGGTGGCGCTGCCCGCCGAACTCCCCTCCCGGCTGCGGACGTTGCCGACCGCGGCGCGACTGACCGGGCTGCCGGCGGCGAGGCTGCGCACCGATCCGGCGGCGAACGTGCTGGGCGGGGCCGCCCTGCTGGCCGCCGCGCAGCGCGCGCTGGGGTTGCCGACCAGCAGCGACCCGGCGAAGTGGTACACGGCGGTGGCGCGCTACGGCAGCGGGGACGATCCGCGCAGCGGCGCGGCCTTCGCCCGGGACGTCTTCGGGGTGATGCGGCAGGGGCTGAGCCGCACCACGGACGCGGGCCAGCGGGTCACGCTGGCCGCGGCGCCCCGGCTGACCGCCGACGCCGCCCAAGAGAAACGTCTCAGCAGCGCCGCCACCGCCCGCCGCGCCGCCGCGTCCGGTGCCGGCGGGGCGTTGGAATGCCCCTGGTCGGTGGCCTGCGAGTCCTGGCCGGCCCCGTACGAGCAGTACGACGACGGGACCAACTACGGCAACCACGATCTGGCCGACCGCCCGAAGGACCAGCGGATCGACGCCATCGTCATCCATGACACCGAGGGGTCGTGGGAGACCACGCTGCGGCTGATCAAGGACCCCAAGTACGTGTCCTGGCACTACACCGTCCGCTCGGCGGACGGGCTGATCGCGCAGCACGTGCGGACCCAGGACGTCGCCTGGCACGCCGGCAACTGGTACCTCAACTCGCACTCGATCGGCATCGAGCACGAGGGGTTCCTCGCGTCGCCGGACGCCTGGTACACGGAGGCGATGTACCGCGCCTCGGCCCGCCTGGTGAAGTACCTGGCGAGGAAGTACGGCATCCCGCTGGACCGGCAGCACATCCTGGGCCACGACAACGTGCCCGGCACGGTCCCCTCGACGATCCCGGGGATGCACACCGACCCCGGCCCGTACTGGGACTGGGCGCACTACTTCACCCTGCTGGGCCGGCCGTTCGCCCGTACCGCGGGCCCGCGCGGCGGCCTGGTCACCATCCGCCCGTCCTACGACCGCAACCGGCCGGTCTACACCGACTGCGAGAAGGCCGGGCAGCCCTGTGCGGCGCACGGGTCCGGCGCGGTGCGGCTGTACACCGCGCCCAGCGAGAGCGCGCCGCTGGTCCAGGACATCGGGCTGCACCCGGACGGCTCCGCCTCCACGACCGGGGTGAACGACACCGGGGCGCGGGCCACGACCGGCCAGCGGTTCGCGGTGGCGGGCCGGTCCGGCGACTGGACGGCGATCTGGTACCTCGGGCAGCGGGCGTGGTTCCACAACCCGCGCTCGCATCCGACGGCGGTGAACGCCAAGGGCCTGGTGGCCACGCCGAAGGCGGGCCGGGCGGAGATCCCGGTCTACGGGCGGGCGTACCCGGAGAAGGAGGCGTATCCGGCGCAGGTGCCGGTGCAGGCGGTCACCCCGCTGCCGTACCGGCTGCTGGCCGGCCAGGAGTACGCGGTCGGCGGGCGGGTGCGGTCGGAGTACTTCTACTCCCCGACCTTCGACGTGACCAAGCACGCGGTGGTCCGGGGCCGGGACGTGTACTACGAGATCCAGGTCGGGCACCGGGTCGGCTATGTGCGGGCGGACGACGTGGACGTCCGGTCCTCGGGGGCGTAGCGCCCTGACGGGCGGGAACGCAACGCGCCCGGTGGTGGCCCTGGGGCCCCACCGGGCGCGTTGCGTGCGCCGCCGGTCCGCCGTCGGGTCAGCCCTGCTGGAAGAGCTCCGCGGGCAGCGGCTTGAGCAGGGCGTAGAGGTCGTCGGTGATCGGGCGGTCCCAACTGGCGATGGTGACCAGCACCCCGTCGTTCCGGTCGAACTGCACGCAGGAGATGCGGCTCTCGGAGCACTTGATGCGCTTGACGATCAGGAGGTTGTCCTGGTGCATCACGGGGGTGTCCTCGGTCTCGACGACCGTCACCGGCTCGTCGTTGCCGAGCGCCGCGAGCAGTTGGGCGACCTCGAAGGGCACCTGTCCCTCCTCGGCCTCGCGGGCCGGGGAGCCCTCCGGCAGATTGCCGATGATCATCGCCGGGCCGCGGCCGCCGAACAGGTCGTAGCGCAGGAACACGCCCTGGCAGCTCCCGTCGGGCGCGGGCAGCAGCCCGGCCCCGAGATTGCCGGGCCAGTCTCCCGGGTCCATGGCGAGTACGTCGAAGTCTGGACCGGCGGGAGTGGCGCTGCGGCGGCGGAGGAAGGACATGCCGCCATCGTACGTGGCCCGGCCCGGCGCACCGCGCGGGCGCCCGCCCCCGGCGCACCCCCGTGGCGCGCTCTCAGACGTCCCCGCTCCGCCGGCGCCGCTCGTGGTGGCGGGCGACCCTGGCGCGGTTGCCGCAGGAGGGTTTGCACCACTCCTGGCGGGCGTGGTCCTTCACGAAGTAACGCACGCAGCGCGGGGCCGGGCAGGCCCGCAGCAGGTCGCGGTCCGGGCCGGCGAGGAAGGCGAGGGCGGCCCGGGCCAGTGCGGCGGTGAGCCGGTCGGCGGCGGGCGGGGCGCCGGCCGGGAGGTCGCGCAGGACGGGGGGTGCGCCGGGTTCCCAGACGAGTCGGGGGGCGGTCGGGACCCGGGCGGCGGCGGCGTTCAGTCGGGCGAGCGCCTCGTCCTCCGGGAGCAGCCGGTGGGCGTCGGCGGAGCTGGGCGGGCCGGGGCGGACGGCGCGGGCGAACAGTGAGCGGACCGCGGCCCGCAGCTCCCGTACTGCGGTGAGCAGCGCCTCGTCCGCCGGGGGCGGGCCGTCCTCGGCGCAGTCCAGGGCGGCGGCCCGGTCGGCCGTCCAGGCCGCGAGCCCGGCGGTGTCGGCCAGGTCGTCGGCGACGCCGCCGTTTCCGTCGTGGCGGATGGTGACGGCGAGATCCAGAGCGAGCCGTGTTGCGTCCATGACGCTAATGGTACGGTCTCGCTCAACCATTAACACCCGAGGAGGAAGCATGGCCGATGTCCGTCAACCGCTGTGCGATCCGCCGGTGTTCGGGGACGACGGGCCGCCGGATTTCGATGCGGTGGCGACGCCCGACGACACCCGGCCGGCGTACCGCCGTACCAGGACCGCATGGACGAAGGAGCTGCTGTGGCCATGACCCACCGCGCCGCCGGCACGCCGGCGGGCGCACCCCTTGCCGCCGAGGCCGTACGGGACGCCGTCGAGGCCGGGCACGCCCGGCTGCGCGCCCTGCTGCCCGGGCTCACCGACGCCGCGGTGCGCGCGCCCAGCGCCCTGCCGGGCTGGTCCCGGGCCCATGTCCTCGCGCACATCGAGGGCATCGGCCGGGCGATGGCCCGCCAGGCCCGCTACGCCCTGCGCGGGGAGCTGATCGAGCCGTACGACGGCGGGTTCCCGGCCCGCACCGCCGCCATCGAGGAGGGCGCCCGGCGCGATGCCGCGGCACTGCGGACGGCGGTCGGCGACGCGCTGGCGGAGGCGTCCGCGGCCTGGGCGGCGGTCGGTCCGGGCGACTGGTCCCGCCCGGTGCGCTACCGCGACGGCGCGCTGCGCGACGCGCTGCTGGCCTGGTGGCGGGAGCTGGTGATCCACACGTCGGACGCCGACCTGGGGCACGGGACGGACCGGTGGCCGCCGGAGCTGTGCCACCACCTCCTGGCCCATCTGGCGCCCCGGGCGCCCGAGGGCGTCCGGCTGGTGCTGGAACCGGCGGGCGAGGCGGCGGCGCTTCGGTACGGTCCCACCGACGCGCCGGTGGTGACCGTGCGCGGTCCGCTCACCGCGCTCGCCGCCTGGCTGGCCGGCCGCGCCCCGCACACCCCGCTCGGGTGCGTGCGGGCGGGCGTCACCGGTCCGCTGCCGGAACTGCGGCCGTGGCCCTGACGCCGCGGCCCGCTCCGGGGCACCTCAACTACTGGCGGGCGGGCCTGGGTTCGGTACCGGAGGAGGTGTGGCGGCACCAGGACTGCGAGGTCCTGATCCTGGCCGACAACCGCCTCACCCGGCTCCCCGCCGGCCTCGGCCGGCTGCGCCGCCTGCAACACCCTCGACCTCGGGCACAACGCGCTCACCGAGCTGCCCGAGGAGATCGGCGCGCTGGCCGGCAGCCTGGCCCGCTTCCTCTACGTCCACGACAACCGCCTCACCGCCCTGCCGGACGCGCTGTGCCGGCTGGACCGGCTGGGGTATCTCAATGCCGGGGACAATCCGCTCGGGCGGCTGCCGGAGGGGATCGGGGCGATGGCCGGACTGGTCGAACTCCGGGTGCAGCGGGCGGGGTTGGCGGCCCTTCCGGAGTCGGTGGGACGGCTGCGCGGGCTCCGTGAGCTGTGGCTGGGCGGCAATGCGCTGACCGGACTGCCGGACGGGGTCGCCGGGCTCGGCGCGCTGCGCGAGCTGGAGCTGCGCGACAACGCGCTGCCGCACGTCCCCGGGGCGCTGCGCGGGCTGCCCCTGCTGCGGCGGCTGGACCTGCGCGGCAATCGGATCGACGCGCTGCCGCCGTGGATCGCCGGGCTGCCGTCCCTGGAGAAGCTGGATCTGCGCTGGAACGCGGTGGACGACGCGGCCGCGCCGGTCCGGGCGCTACGGGAGCGGGGGTGCGTGGTGCTCACGTGACGGGCCGGCCCTCGCCGTCGGGCGGGGTCGGCCTCGGTCATCACGCGCCGGCGGCAGTCCGGTCGGACCCGCCCGGGGCGGACCTGCCGGGATCAGGTCAGGTCGAATTCGCCCGCACGGGCGCCGAGGACGAAGCCGCGCCACTCCGCGGGGGTGAAGATCAACGCCGGGATCTCCGGGCTGCGGCCGTTGCGCATCGCGACATAGCCCTCGACGAAGGCGATCTGGACGTCTCCCCCCACACCCCGCGTGCTCGTCTGCCACTCCGCGTGGGTGAGGTCGAGTGCGGGCCTGGGCCCGCCCGCGAGCCGCTGGTCGGTGATCGTGTCGGCCACGTAACCACTCCTCCCGGTCGTCGTCGGTGGCCAGGGTAACGACTGGGCCCCGGGACGGACAGGGGACGTCCGGCCGCTGCGGGGCCGTCAGCCGACCGGGGGCTCGGCGCCCACCAGCCACATCGAGAAGAACTGTGCGCCGCCGCCGTAGGCGTGTCCCAACGCCCGTCGGGCGCCGTCCACCTGGTGCTCGCCGGCCCGGCCGCGGACCTGGAGGGCGGCCTCGGCGAAGCGGATCATTCCGGAGGCGCCGATGGGGTTGGTGGAGAGCACCCCGCCGGAGGGGTTGACGGGCAGGTCGCCGTCGAGTTCGGTGACCCCGGACTCGGTGAGCTTCCAGCCCTCGCCCTCCGCGGCGAAGCCCAGGTTCTCCAGCCACATCGGCTCGTACCAGGAGAACGGGACGTACATCTCGACGGCGTCGATCTGGCGGCGCGGATCGGTGATGCCGGCCTGCCGGTAGACGTCCGCCGCACAGTCCTTGCCGGCCTGCGGGGAGACGAAGTCCTTGCCGGCGAAGAGGGTCGGTTCGCTGCGCATCGCCCCGCCGTGCACCCAGGCCGGCGGGCGCGGGGCGCGGGCCGCGCCGGCCCGGTCGGTGAGGACCATGGCGCAGGCGCCGTCGGAGGAGGGGCAGGTCTCGGAGTAGCGGATCGGGTCCCAGAGCATCGGCGAGGACTGGACCTTCTCCAGGGTCAGGTCGTGCTCGTGGAGGTGGGCGTAGGGGTTCTTCAGGGCGTTGCGGCGGTCCTTGTAGGCGACCAGGGAGCCGATGGTGTCGGGGGCCCCGGTGCGCCGCATGTAGGCGCGGACGTGCGGGGCGAAGAACCCGCCGGCGCCGGCCAGCAGCGGCTGCTGGAACGGGATCGGCAGGGACAGCCCCCACATCGCGTTGGATTCGGACTGCTTCTCGAAGGCGAGGGTGAGGACCGTGCGGTGCACCCGGGCGGCGACGAGGTTGGCGGCGACCAGGGCGGTGGAGCCGCCGACCGAGCCGGCGGTGTGCACCCGGAGCATCGGTTTGCCGACGGCGCCGAGCGCGTCGGCGAGGTACAGCTCGGGCATCATCACCCCCTCGAAGAAGTCGGGGGCCTTGCCGATCACCACGGCGTCGATCTCCGCCCAGGTCAACTCGGCGTCTTCCAGGGTGCGTTGGGCGGCCTCCCGGACGAGTCCGGCGATCGAGACGTCGCGCCGGGCGGCGACGTGCTTGGTCTGGCCGACGCCGACGACGGCCACCGGCTCCTTCGCGGTCGCTGCGTTGTTCATCGCTCCCCCTCCAGGACGGCGACCAGGTTCTGTTGTAGGCAGGGCCCCGAGGTGGCGTGCGCCAGGGCGCGGTCGGAGGCGCCGCGGTGGATGGCGGCGGCGGCCTCCCCGAGGCGGATCAGCCCGGCCGCCATCACGGGATTGGCGGCCAGCGCGCCGCCGGACGGGTTGACGCGGACCGTGCCGCCGGCGGCGTCGAGGCGCAGCGCGCGGCGCAGCACGACCTCCTGGGAGGTGAACGGGGCGTGCAGTTCCGCGGTGTCCACCGGCGCCTCGAAGGCCCCGGCGCGTTCGGCGGCGAGCCGGGTGGAGGGCGAGTCGGTCAGGTCGCGGACACCCAGGCTGTGCGCCTCGATGCGGTGGTCGATGCCGCGGATCCAGGCGGGGCGGTCGGCCAGGCGGCGGGCGGTGTCGCCGGCGGCGAGGATCACCGCGGCGGCGCCGTCCACGACCGGCGGGCAGTCGCCGGTGCGCAGCGGTCCGACGACCTGCCGGCCGGGGTCGGCGTCCGTGCCGCCGCGGCTGCGCGCGCCGATCCCGGCCAGTTCGCGGGCGTCGGTGATCCCGGTGTCGATCAGGGCCTGGGCCTGGAGGGCGGCGAGCGCCACCGAGTCGGGCCAGAGCGGGGCGACGTAGTACGGGTCGAGCTGGCGGGTGAGGACCTCGCGCAGGTCGCCGGGCGAGGACTTGCCGTAGGCGTAGACCAGTGCGGTGTCGGCCTCGCCGGTGAGGATCTTGACCCAGGCTTCGTACAGCGCCCAGGCGCCGTCCATCTCGACGTGGGACTCGGCGATCGGCGGCCAGGCCCCGACGCCGTCCAGGGCCATGGTGAAGGAGAAGGCGCGGCCGGCGAGGTAGTCGGAGGAGCCGGAGCAGGTAAAGTCGATGTCCCGGGCCTTCAGGCCGGTCTGCGCGAGCACGTCGTGCAGGACCGGCATCAGCATCTCGACCTCGGAGGTCTCCGCGCTGTCCGGGACGTGCTCGCTCTGCCCGAAGGCGACGACGGCGACCTCGCGCACCGGGCCGCGCACTGGCTCGGACATCAGATCAGCTCCTTGTAGCTGTCGTAGTCGGCGTCGGGCTCGCCGGTGGGGCGGTAGTGGTCGGGGAACCGTGCGCCCTCGGTCCATACGGGTTCGACGCGCAGCCCCATCCGCACCTGGTCGTAGGGGATGCCGCCGATCCGGGCGTGCAGCGCCAGGTCGGCGCCGTCCAGGGCGATGTGGGCGTAGACGTAGGGCACCTCGATGTCGAGGTTGCGGGCCTTGATGTTGACGATGCAGAAGGTGGTGACGGTGCCGCGGGGGCCGACCTCGACCTGTTCGCCGGTCGCCACGCCGCAGGTGGGGCAGGCACCGCGGGGCGGCACGTACACCTTGCGGCAGGACGGGCAGCGTTCGCCGACGGTCTTCCGTTCGGCGAGCGCCTGGATGTAGCGGGACTGGGCGCCGCCGGGCGCGTAGGTGTAGTCGAGCCGGGCCGGGGCGGTGATGCCGGTGACGGGGTCGGCGAACCCACCGCTGTGTGAGGTGACTTGGTGATCGGCCGCGGCACCGTCGGCGGGCTCGAAGCAGGCGATGTCGGTGATGGCGCCGGTGCGTTCGACGGCCCAGCGGATCCGGACCCGCATCCCGGTGCGCACGGCCTCCGGGGCGGGCGCGTCGAGGGCGTGCAGCAGGGCGGTGTCGGCGCCGTCGAGCCGGACCAGGACCCAGGCGAAGGGGGTGGCCAGCGGCTGGCCGCGGCGCGGTGAGGGGTTCCAGGCCCAGGTGGTGACGGTGCCGGTCGGGGCGACCTCGACCAGGTCGCGCAGTTCGTCGGCGGTGACCGGGTCGTACTCGACGGGCGGCACCACCACCCGGCCGTCGCGGGCCCGGATCCCGAGGACGGTGCGTTCGCGCAGTCCGGTCAGGAAGGCGCCCTGGACCGGCCCGAGTGAGCGGGTGAAGGGGAATTCCACGACGAGCGGTGCGGTGAGGACCTCTGGCATGGCGGACTCCTCGGTCGGGTGGGATCAGGCGCGCCGGAAGACCGGTGGCCGCTTCTCGGCGAAGGCGCGGGCGCCCTCCTTGGCGTCGGCGGTGTCGAAGATCGGCCAGCCGCGGGCGAGTTCGGCGGCCAGCCCGTCGGCCTCGGTCAGTTCCGCGGTCTCGTAGACGGACGCCTTGACCGCCTCGACGGCGAGCGGGCCGCAGGCGTTGATCCGTTCGGCGATCTCCAGGGCCTTCTCCAGTGCGGTGCCGTCGGGGACGACGTGGCCGATCAGGCCGATCCGGGCGGCCTCGGGGGCCGGGTAGGGGCGGCCGGTGAGCAGCATCTCCAGGGCGTGGGTGCGGGGGATCTGGCGGGCCAGGCGGACGGTGGAGCCGCCGATGGGGAACAGGCCGCGCCGGACCTCGTAGAGCCCGAAGGTGGCGCCCTCGCCGGCGACCCGGATGTCGGTGCCCTGGAGGATCTCGGTGCCGCCGGCGACGCAGTGGCCCTCGACGGCGGCGATGACGGGTTTGCGCGGGCGGTGGTGGCGCAGCATCGCCTTCCAGTGCAGGTCGGGGTCGGCGCGCAGCCGTTCCCGGTACGCCTCGCCGGTCATCCCGTCGCCGGCCAGCGCCTTGAGGTCCATGCCGGCGCAGAAGGAGCCGCCGGCGCCGGTCAGCACGATCGACCGGATGCCGTCGTCGGCGTCGGCGGCGAGCCAGCCGTCATGGAGGCCGACGAGCATCGGCAGGGACAGCGCGTTCTTCGCCTCCGGCCGGTCGAGGGTGAGCACCAGTGTCGCGCCGGTGCGCGTCACGGTGAGGTGTTCGGTGCCCGCGTCCTCCGGCCGAGCCGGTGCGGTCGCGGCGTGTTCGGTCCCGCCCATTCCGTCCTCCCGTCTCACGACGTAGAACAGGTTGCAGTAGCCGCACGGTGAGTTCAAGGCTTTTCTGACGACCAGTCAGTTTTCTTGGTCGGGGCCCTTCCCTGTGCTTCGCCACGACGCTCTAATGACGCCCGAGCCGACGCCCGCCCGGTCTGGAGGAGCCATGGAGTACAACCTCGCCGACCTCTTCGAGTCGATCGTCGACACCGTCCCCGACCGCGAGGCGCTGGTACACCTCGACCATCCGGGCACCGGCGCCGAGCGGCGACTGACCTACGCGGAGCTGGACCGGGCCGCCAACCGCCTGGCCCACCACCTCGCCGGCCAGGGCGTCGGCCCCGGCGACCACGTCGGCCTGCACCTCTACAACGGCGTCGAGTACCTCCAGACCGCCTACGCCTGCCTGAAGATCCGCGCCGTCCCGGTCAACGTCAACTACCGCTATGTAGAGGAGGAGTTGGCCTACCTCTACCGCGATGCCGACCTGGTGGCACTGGTCTTCGACGGGGAGTTCACCGAGCGGGTCGCCGGGGCGCTGCCGCGGGCGCCGGGGCTGCGGCACCTGGTGCGGGTCGGCGCCCCGCCCGCGGGGGCCGCCGAGCCGTCGATCGCGCCGGTGCCGCTGGCGCAGGCCGTGGCGGCCGGCTCCCCCGCCCGCGGCTTCGGGCCGCGCTCCGCCGACGACCGCATCGTCATCTACACCGGCGGGACCACCGGGATGCCCAAGGGCGTCGTCTGGCGCCACGAGGACATCTTCTTCTCCGGGATGGGCGGCGGCGCGCCGACCGGGGAGCCGGTCGGCCGCCCGCAGGAACTGGCCGAGCGGGTGGCGGCCGGCGGCGAGGGCCTGGTCTTCTTCCCGACGCCGCCGCTGATGCACGGCACCTCGACGCTCACCGCGTTCATCGCCTTCCACTTCGGCCAGAAGGTCGTCGTCCACCGCAAGTTCGTGCCCGAGGAAGTGTTGCGCACCATCGAGCGGGAGCGGGTCACCAGCGTCTCCCTGGTGGGCGACGCGATGCTGCGGCCACTGGTGGACGCCCTTGCCGGACCGCTCAAGGGGACCGACTGCTCGTCCCTGTTCAGCGTCAGCAGCTCCGGGGCGGTCCTCTCCGACACGGTCCGCGCCCAGTTCGCCGCGCTGGTACCGAACGCGTTACTGCTGAACAACTTCGGCTCCTCGGAGTCCGGGTTCAACGGCACCGCCACCGACGACTCCGGCCCGGACAAGGGCTTCCGACTGAACGTCAACTCCCGGATGGCCGTGGTGGATCCGGCCACCCACCGGCGCTCAGCGGTCGGCGAACCGGGCCGGCTCGCGCTGCGCGGCCACGTCCCGCTCGGCTACCACAACGACCCGACCAAGACCGCCGAGACGTTCTTCGAGGCCGACGGCGACCGGTGGGTGCTGCTCGGCGACATGGCCACCCTCGGCGCCGACGGCGTGGTCACCGTGCTCGGCCGGGGCTCGCAGTGCATCAACTCCGGCGGGGAGAAGATCTATCCGGAGGAGGTCGAGCAGGCCCTCAAGGCGCATCCGGACGTCTACGACGCGCTGGTGGCCGGCGTCCCGGACGACCGCTGGGGCAACCGGGTCGCCGCCGTCGTCCAACTCCGCCCAGGCTCGGGCCCGTTGGACCTCACCGCCCTCCAGACGCACTGCCGGACCCGGCTGGCCGGCTACAAGGTGCCGCGCCAGGTCGTCTTCGCCGACCGCATCCAACGGTCGCCCAGCGGCAAGGCGGACTACCGCTGGGCGAAGGCGGTGGCGGCGGGCGAACGGGAGGCGTGAGCGACCGACCGGGCGGCGGGCGCAACGTTGCGGACCCCGGCCCGTGTCCACTTCGCGGACACCCCTTAGCCCCCGCAGACCGAGCGCAGCGACCGGGCCAGCCCCGCCGCGTGCAGCGCGTCCAGCCGGCGCTCGTGGCCCACCCACAGCGCGGACAGCGCCAGTCGCGGCGCGCAGCCGGGCGCCGTGCGGGCCTGCGGGGACGCGGCGATGGCCCGCACCAGCTCCCCGTTGATGCGGTTGATCTCCGTGCGGATCCGCGCGAGGTCCGGCCGGGTGGTGGGCGCCTGCGCCGGGTCGGCGGTCCAGCGGCGGTGCAGGCCGCGCTGGACGACCTTGCTCGCCTCGATCTGGTCCCGGAAGATCCGCACGGTCGCGGCCGGGTCGGCGCCCAGCCGGCGGGCCAGGGCCGCCACCGCTTCCAGCACCTCCCGCTCCCGCGCCGGGTCGTCGATCGGGCTGCCGGTGCCCCACTTGGCGGCGGCCACCAGATCGGCGGTGGCCAGCCGCTCGGCGGAGAGCGCGACCAGCGGCCGGAGCTGCCCGATCGGCGCGGGTGCGGCGCCGACCGGCGCGCTCACCGGACGCGCGGCCCCGGCGGCCGGCGCCGCGACGGCGCTCCCGGCCCCGGCGAACAGCACCGCCGCGGCGGTCCCGGCGAGCAGCGCACGGCGTATCGAGGTGGTCACCTGCACATCGAGCCTTTCTGGGAACCGCGGCCCGGTGAACGACGCGCGGGCCACGGGGGGGGTGCGGACGCCGGGAGCCTACGGCCGCCCCGGCCTCCGCGCCAGGCGCCGGGCGCCGCCCCGCCGGGCTCTCACCGGCCGCCCGCCAGGAACGACGTGACCGCCGCCAGGTAGGCGGCCGGCCGCTCCTCGTGGACGAGGTGGCCGGCGTCGATGGTGACCAGGTGGGCGTCGGGGATGGTGCCGGCCAGTTCGGCGAGATGGTGCTGGGGGATGTGGCTGGTGGGGCCGCCGGCGATGACGAGGGTGGGGGCGGTGATGGCGGGCAGGCCGTCGCGCCAGTGCGGGGCGGGGGCGTTCCGTTCGGCCACCACGGCGATCTTGGCCTGCCAGTCGAAGGTCGGCGGGCCGGGCGGTGGCTCGGGGACCTCCTGCGGCGGGTCGGCGGGGACCGGCGGGGCGGGCTCCTCCACGATCAGGCGGGTGACCAGGTCCGGGCGGTGGGCGGCCAGCAGGAGGGCGGCGGTGGCCCCCGCGGAGTGGCCGACGAGGGTGACGGGGCCGAGGCCGAGCGTCTCGACGAAGCCGATCGCGTCGTCCCGCCAGTGCTCGAAGCCGTACTCCCCCGGCCAGTCGCTGCGGCCGTGTCCGCGCTGGTCGAGGGCGAGGACCCGGTGCGTGGTGGCCAGTCGCCCGACCACGCCGCGCCAGTCCTCGCCGTCCTCCCCGAGGCAGTGCAGCAGGACCACCGGCGGCGCGTCCACTGCGCCCCATCCGCGGTATGCCAGCCGGACGTCGCCCACCTGCACCTTCCGTAGGTCACCCATGCGCCCGACGCTACCCGTGGGCCTTCCTCGGCACGCCTCTTGACGTGTTCGCCGCGCGCTGATTACTTGGACCCGCACGCAGCTACCGAATGATCGGTAGGGAGACGAGGCGGTGAGATCCATGCCGGAAACGGCGACGGACAGCGGGGCGAACCTCGGGACCTGCGGGACCGACTGGTGCGACGACGCGGAGCGGCTCTCGACGGACGCCCTGCACACGCTCCAAGTCACCCGGCTACGAGCCACGTTGCGGCACGCCTACGAACACGTCCCCTTCTACCGCGAGGCGTTCGACCGGGCGGGGGTGCGGCCCGAGGACTGCCGCTCGACGGCGGACCTGGCCCGCTTCCCGTTCACCGTCAAGGACGATCTGCGGGCGCACTACCCGTTCGGGATGTTCGCCGTCCCCAAGGAGCGGGTGCGGCGGCTGCACGCCTCCAGCGGCACCACCGGGCGGCCGACGGTCGTGGGCTACACCGAGCGGGACCTCTCGGACTGGGCGGACCTGGTGGCCCGTTCGATCCGCGCGGCGGGCGGCCGACCGGGGCACACCGTCCACATCGCCTACGGGTACGGGCTGTTCACCGGCGGACTCGGGGCGCACTACGGCGCGGAGCGGCTCGGCTGCACGGTCGTCCCGGCGTCCAGCGGGATGACCAGCCGTCAGGTGCGGCTCATCCAGGACTTCCGCCCCGAGATCATCATGGTCACGCCGTCCTACATGCTCACCCTGCTCGACGAGTTCGAGCGGCAGGGCGTGGACCCCCGTTCGACCTCGCTGAAGGTCGGCATCTTCGGCGCCGAGCCCTGGACCCAGGAGATGCGCCGGGAGATCGAGGAGCGGTTCGCCATCGACGCCGTCGACATCTACGGCCTGTCGGAGGTGATGGGCCCCGGCGTGGCACAGGAGTGCGTGGAGACCAAGGACGGACTGCACATCTGGGAGGACCACTTCTATCCCGAGGTGGTCGATCCGATCACCGGGGAGGTGCTGCCGGACGGCGAGCACGGCGAACTGGTCCTCACCTCCCTGACCAAGGAGGCGATGCCGGTCATCCGCTACCGCACCCGGGATCTGACCCGGCTGCTGCCCGGCACCGCCCGCCCGGCCTTCCGCCGCATGGAGAAGGTCACCGGGCGCAGCGACGACATGATCATCCTACGCGGGGTCAATCTCTTCCCGGCGCAGATCGAGGAGATCGTGCTGCGCACCCCGGGGGTCGCCCCGCACTTCCAGCTCCGGCTGACCCGCGAGGGCCGGCTGGACGAGCTGACCGTCCGCGCCGAGGCCCGGCCGGGCGCCACGGCGGACGACCGGACGGCCGCCGCCGACCGGATCGCCCGCGGCGTGAAGGACGGCATCGGCGTCACGGTCGCCGTCGAGATCGTCGATCCGGAGACGCTGGAGCGCTCGGTCGGGAAGTTCAAGCGCATCGTGGACGCGCGCCGGAGCGGGTGACGTCAGGTCATCGACGGGTCCCCCTTGATCAGCGCGAAGGGGGCGCCCGCCGGATCCATCAGCATCGCCAGCCGGCCGACGCCGGGCACGTCCATCGGGGCGATGAGCGGCGTGCCGCCGTGCTGGACGGCGGCGTTGAAGGTGGCGTCGCAGTCGGTCACGCCGAAGTACGGGTGCCACTCGGGCGTCGAGCCGGCGTCCAGATTCTCCTGCGGGAGCTGCATGATGCCGCCGTGCGCGGTGTCCTCGCCCTGTCCGGCGCCGGGGGCGGAGGCGAGGCTGTAGACGGGGCCGCCGCCCATCGGCATGTCCTGGTATCTCCATGAGAACACCGAGGCGTAGAACTCCTTCGCCGCGGCGGCGTCGGTGGTGTAGAGCTCCGTCCAACACAGGGTGTCGGGCTCCATGACCGCCTCCAGGCCCTTGACCTCGCCGGGCTGCCAGACGGCGAAGTCGGCGCCGGTCAGATCGGTGAGCATGGCCAGCCGGCCGGCGGTGAAGACGTCCATCGGCGCGACCCGGACCCGGCCGCCGGCCTGCTCCACCGCCTTGCAGGTGGCGTCCGCGTCCGCGGTGTGGAAGTACGGCGTCCAGGACGGGCTCGCGCCCTCCTCCGTCAGCGGGCCGACCGCGCCGACCGTTCTGCCGTCGAGCTGGAAGAAGCCGTAACCACCGCTCTCCGGGCCGGCCAACTGGAAGGTCCAGCCGAACACCGCGGAGTAGAAGGCCGCGGCGGCGTCGACGTCGGGCGCGCCGAGGTCGAGCCAGTTCGGCGAGCCCGGGACGAAGTGGGTCGTCAGCATCAGTGGAGCTCCCATCACGCGCTGGTCAGTACCGGTTCCCAGCATGGCAGCGGGCACTGACAGCCGCCCTCAGCGCGCCGCCCGGCGGGTGTCGAACCGCTCGCGCAGCGCACGCTTGAGGACCTTGCCGGAGGCGTTGCGCGGCAGCGCGTCCACGAACACCACCCGCTTGGGCACCTTGAACGGCGCCAGCCGGGCCCGCGCCGCCGCGATCAGCTCCGCCTCCCCGACCACGCCGTTCTCCTCCGTGCCGTCGGTGCGCCGGACCACCACCGCGGTCACCGCCTCGATCCACCGCTCGTCCGGCAGCCCGATGACCGCGACCTCGGCGACCTGCGGATGGGCGTAGAGCGCGTCCTCCACCTGGCGCGAGGCGACCAGGACGCCACCGGAGTTGATGACGTCCTTGACCCGGTCGACCACCGTGAAATAGCCCGCCGCGTCCCGGACGGCCAGGTCCCCCGAGTGGAACCAGCCGTCCCGGAACGCCTCCGCGGTCTCGCTCGGCTTGTCCCAGTAGCCGGTGCACAGCTGCGGCGAGCGGTAGACGACCTCGCCACGGGTGCCGTCCGGCACCTCCCGGCCGTCCTCGTCCACCACCCGGGCCTCGACGAACAGCACCGGACGGCCGCAGGACTCCATCCGGCCCTCGTGCTCGTCCGGGCCCAGGACGGTGGCCAGCGGGCCGATCTCGCTCTGGCCGAAGCAGTTGTAGAAGGCGAGGTGCGGCACCCGGGCGCGGAGCCGTTCCAGTACGGGCACCGGCATGATCGACGCGCCGTAGTACGCCTTGCGCAGCCCGCCGAGGTCCCGGGTGTCGAAGCCGGCGTGCCGGGTCAACGCGATCCACACCGTGGGCGGGGCGAACAGGCTGTCCGCCTCGCCCGCTTCCACCAGCGCGAAGATCCGCTCCGGATCGGGCCCGTCCAGGAGGGTGTTCTCCGCCCCGACCGCCAGATAGGGCAGCAGGAAGACGTGCATCTGCGCGGAGTGGTAGAGCGGCAGCGAGTGGACGGGGCGGTCGCTCTCCTTGAGGTCGAGGGCGACGATGGCGCTGGTGTACTCGTGCACCAGCGCCCGGTGGGTCATCATCGCGCCCTTGGGGAGCGCGGTGGTGCCCGAGGTGTAGAGCAGCTGGACCAGGGTGTCCTCGGACGCCTCGGGCAGCGCACCGGCGCCGGCCGCCGCCCCGTCCTCCGCCGGCTGCTCCGCCAGCCGCTCCAGCAGCCCGTCCGGCGCGCCGTGCAGTGGCACGGCCCGGGTCCCGGCCGGCAACCGGGACGCCAGCGCGACGTCCGTGAGCACCAGGGCGCTGCCGGACTGGTCCAGCAGGTACGCCAGTTCCTCGCCGGTGAGGCCGTGGTTGACCGGCACGTGCACCAGCCCGGCGCGGGCGCAGGCCAGGAAGCCGATCAGATACGCGTCGGAGTTGTGCCCGTAGGACGCCACCCGGTCGCCGGGGCGCAGCCCCTCGGAGCGCAACACCCGCGCGGCGGCGGTCACCGCGTCGTCCAGAGCGCGGTAGCTCCAGCTCCGCCCCGCGTACCGGACCGCGGTCCGTTCCGGCACCCGGCGCGCGCTGCGCCGCAGGACCCCGTCGACCGTGTTGCTGCGCGCTCCGGGCGCGTCCCTCGCATCCGTCATGCGGCGATCCTGCGGTGCGCCCGGGGGCCGGTCAAGGTACTGGACGGGGCGGGTCACGGCACGTCGGCGGCGGGTGCCGCGCCGCGCCGCAGGACGGCGAGCCGGTCCGTCAGGGCCCGGGTGGTGGCGTCGTCCGCCCCCAGGACCCGCGCGCAGTCCGCGAGGGCGTGCGCGTACACCTCCCGGGTGTGGTGCGCGTCCTGCGCGGCGGACTCCTCCCACACGGCGAGGGACGAGGCGACGTTCTTCTTCACCCGGGCCTCGCCGGACGCGTCGCCGAGGGTCCGGAACTCGGCCAGGGCCTGCCAGGACGCCGCCAGCGCCTGCTCGATCCGGCCGTCCTGGGCCAGCGCCCCGGCGAGGTTGGTGAGCGTGCGGGCCCGGCCGTGCCGGTTGCCCGCCGCCGCGAACCGCTCGACCGCCTGCTCGTACGCGCGCACGGCGTCCGCCGACAGTCCCGCCGCCAGCAGGGAACTGCCGAGGTTGGAGAGCACCGCGCCCTGCCGCGGGTGGTCGGCGGGCAGGTCCGCGCTGGCCTGCCGGCCCAGGTCGATGGCCTCCGTCAGATCGCCTTCGTAGCCGGCGCGCTCGTAGCGGATGCGCAGCGCGCTGCTGAGGCTGGCGAGCGCGGCGGAGCGCTGGGGCAGACCGGGCGGGATGCGGACCGCCGCCTCGCGCCCCAGGACGATCGCCTCGTCGAGGTCGTCCCAGTTGCCGGTGTACTCGGCCCGGGCGTGCAGGGCGCCGATCAGGTTGGGGATGGTGGCGGTCAGCTCGGGGTGGCTGCCCTCGGGCAGCTGGGCGGTGTGTGCCGTCTGGGCCTCCCGGAAGCAGTGGATGGCGGCGTCCAGGTCGGCCACGGAGGAGGTGAGTTGGAAGCGGACCATCCGGATCAGGCCCAGGTTGGACAGGATGGTGATGCGCAGCGGTCCCGGCGGGGTGGCGGTGAGCACCTTGTCCAGGGTGGCGATGGCGTCGTCCGTCTCCTCCAGCCCCCGGTGCAGCCGGCGCGGGGATTCCAGGATCTCCGCGGCCCGCAGTGCCGTCGCCGGATCGATCCCGTGGTCAGTGCTCATCGTTGCGCTTCCCGTCTTCGGCGTGCCGCTGGTCGAGTACCGCGGTGATCCAGATGCGCGCGAGCCCCTCGTCGTAGAACTCGATGGTCTCGGTGCCCCGTTGTACGCGGATGACGACCCGGGGGTCCCGTTGCGACGGTACGCCGGGTGGCTGCGACGGGGGCGGCGCGCCGCCCGGGTCGGCCGGCGGATGGACGTGCACACCGCCGTTGATGGCCCCGGCCTGCACCGTGGGGCCGAGGAGTCGGGCGTGTCCCTCGACGAGGTTGCCGCCCCCCGTCCCCGTCCCCGGGGCGTCCGCCGGTGGCCGCGTGGTGCGGTACCACAGCAGCTCCCACCACTGGGCGGAGCGCGGCAGATGGGCGCCGTCGCTGGCCTGCCGGGCGAAGCCGTCCAGCAGTTCGACGAAGGCCAGCAGGGCGGCGCACGAGGTGGGCACCGCGCCGGCGTGGAACCAGCCGTGGACGGCCGACGGGGTCGGCCACTGGCTGACCGGCAGCTGCCCCTGGGACAGCTCGACGAGCTTGTCCACGGCCGGACTTCCGGCCGCGCGGTACAGCTGCCGCAGCTCGTCCCCGAGGTCTTGCGCCGGTTGCTCCACCTGTTCGACTTCCCCCTGAGGACCGTGTGCGCACTCCGATGAGTTTCCTCGGCACGAGCCGTGTCAGGGGTCCAGGCTAGCCGTTGCGGCCGGAGCGGCTCGCGTCGCCTCGGGGGGGTAGGCGTGCGGTGCGGCCGTCGGTCACACGGCGCGCTCCCGGCCCTCCCAGTACGGGTCGCGCAGCCGTCGCTTGTAGAGCTTGCCGTTGGGGTCGCGGGGCATGGCGGCGGTGAAGTCGACGGAGCGGGGGCGCTTGTAGCCGGCCAGCAGGCGGGCGCAGTGGTCGAGGATCTCGGCGGCCAACTCCGGTCCGGCCCGGTGGCCTTCGGCGGGCTCGACGACCGCCTTGACCTCCTCGCCCCAGTCGTCGTGCGGGATGCCGAAGGCGGCGGCGTCGGCGACGGCCGGGTGGGCGAGGAGCGCCGACTCGATCTCGGCGGGGTAGATGTTCACCCCGCCGGAGATGATCATGTCGATCTTGCGGTCGCGGAGGAAGAGGTAGCCGTCCTCGTCGAGGTAGCCGAGGTCGCCGACGGTGAAGAAGTCGCCGATGCGGTTCTTCCGCGTCTTGCCCTCGTCCTTGTGGTACGCGAAGCCGCCCGTGGTCATCTTCATGTAGACGGTGCCGAGTTGACCGGCCGGGAGCCGGTTGCCGTCGTCGTCGAAGACCGCGAGCTCGCTGATCGGCCAGGCCCGGCCGACCGTGCCGGGCTTCTTCAGCCAGTCCTCGGCGGTGGCGAAGGCGCCGCCGCCCTCACTGGCCGCGTAGTACTCCTCGACGCAGCCGCCCCACCAGTCGATCATGGCGCGTTTGACGTGGTCGGGGCAGGGCGCGGCGCCGTGGATGGCGTGCCGCATCGACGAGACGTCGTAGCCGCGGCGGACCTCCTCGGGGAGCGCGAGGAGGCGGTGGAACTGGGTGGGGACCATATGGGTGTGGGTGCAGCGGTGCCGGGCCATCAGGCGCAGCATCTCCTCCGGCGCCCACTTGTCCATGAGGACGACGCGGTGCCCGATGTGCAGGGAGGCACCGGCGAATTGCAGGACCGCGGTGTGGTAGAGCGGCGAGCAGACCAGGTGGACGTTGTCGTCGAACGGCCGGATGCCGAAGATGCCGAGGAAGCCGCCGAGGAAGGTCTCCTCGGGGGGCTTGCCGGGCAGCGGGCGGCGGATGCCGCGGGGGCGGCCGGTGGTGCCGGAGGTGTAGTTCATCACCCAGCCCAGGGTCCGGTCGGCGGGCGCGGACTCGGGCCCACCGTCGAGGAGTTGGGCGTACGGGCGGAAGCCGGGGACGGCGCCGACGGCGTAGCGTCGCCCGGCCGCCAGGCCCGCCTCGTCGGCCGCCTGCCGGGCCGCGTCGCCGAACCGCTCGTGGGCGATCAGCACCTTGGCGCCGGAGTCGGCCACGATCCAGGCGATCTCCGGGCCGACCAGGTGGTGGTTGACCGGGACGAGGTAGAAGCCGGCCTGGGAGGCGGCGAGGTAGGCGGTGAAGAACTCCACGCCGTTGGGGAGGACCACGGCGAAGGCGTCGCCCCGTTCCAGGCCGGCCGCGCGCAGCCCGTGGACCAGCCGGTTGGCGGCGGCGTGCAGGCGGCCGGCGGTCCACTCTCCGCCGTCCGGCGCGATCAGGACCGTCCGGCCGGGGTCGGCGGTGGCCTGCGCCCAGAAGCCGTTGGGGGTGTCGGTCATGGTCGGGTCCTCCTCGGGCAGTGACGAATCGGCGGATCGGTGGATCGTCGGATCGCGGATCGACGGATCGGCGGATCAGGCGCGTCCGGCGATGCGGTTGATGCGGTCGATGGCCCGCTCGAAGCCGCGGGTGAGGTCGTCGAAGACCGCCTGGACGCTGCGCTCGCTGGTCATCCGGCCGACGATCTGGCCGACCGGGGTGCCCAGCAGCGGCTCGACCTCGTGCCGTTGGATGCGGGAGTTGGCCTCGGCGACCAGCAGCCCCTGGAGCGGCATCGGGAGGGTGCCGGGGCCGTCGGGGTCGTCCCAGGCGTCGGTCCAGGCGGTGCGCAGCTGGCGGGCGGGCTTGCCGGTCAGGGCGCGGGAGCGGACGGTGTCGCCGGGGCCGGCGGCGAGCAGCTTCGCGGTCAGTCGCCGGGAGTGCAGATCGGCCTCCTCGGTGGTGAGCCAGATCGAGCCGAGCCAGACGCCCTGGGCGCCCAGGGCGAGTCCGGCCGCGATCTGCTCGCCGGTGCCGATCCCGCCGGCGGCGAGCACCGGCAGCGGATCGACGGCGGCCACCACTTCCGGGGTGAGCACCATGGTGGCGATCTCCCCGGTGTGGCCGCCGGCCTCGTAGCCCTGGGCCACGACGACGTCGATCCCGGCGGCCTTGTGGTGCAGCGCGTGGCGCGGGCTGCCGGCCAGGGCGGCGACCCGGACGCCGTGCCGGTGGGCGCGCTCGACGACGTCGGCGGGCGGGGAGCCCAGGGCGTTGGCGAGCAGTTTGATGGGGTAGTCGAAGGCGACGTCGAGCTGGGTGCGGGCGACCTGTTCCATCCAGCCGGTGATCCGCCAGCCGGACGCCTCGCCGGGGGCGAGCGGCGGCACGTCGTACGTGTCCAGGAGCGCCGCGACGTACGCGCGGTGCTCCTGCGGGATCATCGCCTCGACGTCGGCCTCGCTCAGTGGGTGGCCCTGCGGGGCCTCGACCTTCTTGGCGGGCATCACCACGTCGAGGCCGTACGGCAGTCCGTCGGTGTGCTCCTGCATCCAGTCCAGGTCGCGGGCCAGTTCACCGGGGGCGGTGTAGCGGACCGCGCCGAGCACCCCGAACCCGCCGGCCCGGGTGATCGCGGCGGCCACCGCGGGGAACGGCGTGAACCCGAAGACGGCGTGCTCGACTCCCAGCGCGTTGCTCAGCTCCGTCTGCATGGGCGCAGGATGCCGCAGCGGGCCGCACGAGGGAAGAGATTTTCTGATGCTACGTCAGAAACTGGTCGCCCTCACCGCGCCGCCGACTCCTCCAGCACCGCCATCGCCGCGTTGTGGCCGGGGATGCCGCTCACCCCGCCGCCGCGGAGCGCGCCCGCGCCGCACAGCAGGACGTTGGCGTGGCCGGTGGCGACGCCCCAGCGGGCGGCGGCGGTGCCGAGGTCGTCCGCCTCGTCGGCGTAGGGGAAGGCCAGCTCGCGGTGGAAGATGTTGCCGCCGGGCAGGCCCAGTTCGCGGTCGAGGTCGAGGGGACTGCGCGCCTCGACGCACGGGCGACCGTCGGCGTCCTCGGCCAGGCAGTCGGCGAGCGGTTCGGCCAGCTGCGCGTCGAGTTGGGCGAGGGTGGCGGCCAGCAGCTTGTCCCGGGTGACCGGTTCCTCGGCGGTGTCGGCGGCGAACAGCCGGGCCGGGGTGTGCAGTCCGAAGAGGGTGAGGGTGTGGTGGCCCCGGCGGACCAGGTCGGCGCCCAGGATGGAGGGGTCGGTCAGGGAGTGGCAGTAGATCTCCGAGGGCGGCACACTGGGCAGCCGGCCGGCCGCGGCCTCCCCGTGGGCGGTCTCCAACTGGTCGTACCCCTCGGCGATGTGGAAGGTGCCGGAGAACGCCTCGCGCGGGTCGGTGCGCGGGTCGCGGAGCCGGGGCAGCCGGGTGAGCAGCATGTTCACCTTGAGCTGGGCGCCCTCGACGGGCGGCGGCGCGGGCTCGCCGAGCAGCCGGGCCAGTTCCCGGGGCGCGGCGTTGACCAGGACGTGGCGGGCGCCGATCGTGCCGCACCCCTCACCGGTGACCTCCGCGGTGCGGCCGTCGGTGGCGAGGGCGGTGACCGGGCAGCCGGTGACGATCTCGGCGCCGGCCCGGCGGGCGGCGTCGGCGAGGGCGTCGGTGAGGGCGCCCATCCCGCCGAGGGGGACGTCCCAGTCGCCGGTGCCGCCGCCGACGACGTGGTAGAGGAAACAGCGGTTCTGACGGAGCGTCGGGTCGTGGGCGGTGGCGAAGGTGCCGATCAGCGCGTCGGTGAGGACCACGCCGCGCACCAGGTCGTCGTGGAAGGTCTTCTCGATCAGCTCGCCCAGGGGCCGCTCGAAGAGGGCGTGCCAGGTGGCGTCGTCGTCGATCCGGGCGCGGAGCCCGGCGCGGGTGGGCAGCGGTGCGGTGAGCGTGGGGAAGACCCGCTCGGCGAGCCGTCGGGTGGTGGCGTAGAAGTCCTGCCAGGCATCGAACTCACGGTCGGAGCCGGTGAGTTCGGCGAACGAGGCCCGGGTGCGGGCGGCCCCGCCGCCGACCAGCAGGCCGGTGGGCCGGCCGGCGCGCACGACCGGGGTGTACGAGGAGACGGTGCGCTTGCGGACCGCGAAGCGGAGCCCGAGGTCCCGCACGATCTTCGGCGGCAGCAGGCTGACGAGGTAGGAGTAGCGGGACAGTCGGGCGTCGATCCCGGTGAAGGCCCGGGTGGAGACGGCGGCGCCGCCGGTGTGGTCCAGCCGCTCCAGCACCAGCACGCTCCGCCCGGCGCGGGCGAGATAGGCGGCGGCCACCAGTCCGTTGTGCCCGCCGCCGACGATGACGACATCGTACGAAGTCCGTTCCGGCATGCCTCTTGGTAGCACGGAGGTCCGGCGACCACCAGGGAGGAAACGCGCGGCGCCGGCCGAATGAATCGTTTGTTCCGGGCGGTGCGGCTTCTTGACCACTCGTCAGTCCGCTTCTAGCGTCCGGCCGTGCGCGCCCTGGAACCGCCCCCGTCGGCCGTTCTCACCGGCCGGCCCACCCGCCACGTGAGGTGACCTGTGTCCCATCCGTCGGTATCCCGCATCGGCCGCACCCTCCTCGGACTCACCACCGTCGCCGCCTGTTCGGCGGGGCTGCTGGCGGCCACCGCGCCGGCCTCCGCCGCCCGCGCCCCCGGCACCGCCCACGAGTCCGACTACCCCAACCTCGCCCCCACGCCCCCGATGGGCTGGAACAACTGGTCGTACTACCAGTGCGGCGGCCTCAACGAGCAGGTGGTCCTGGACAACGCGCGGGCGCTGGTCCGCAGCGGGCTGGCGCACAAGGGCTACCGCACCGTCACCGTCGACGACTGCTGGATGACCAAGGAGCGCGGCCCGCAGGGCGAGCTGGTCGCCGACACGGCGAAGTTCCCGCACGGCATGGCGTACGTCGGAGCGCAACTCCACAGAATGGGGCTGAAGTTCGGCATCTACGAGGACGTCGGCAAGCTGACCTGCGGGAAGTACCCGGGCAGCCTCGGGCACTTCGAGGCGGACGCCAAGCTCTTCGCGAGCTGGGGGGTGGACTACCTCAAGGCCGACGGCTGCAACGTCCCGGTGCCCTCGGGACAGAGCAAGGAGAAGATCTTCCACGACCTGTACACGCAGCAGAGCCGGGCACTGCGGGCCACCGGGCGGCCCATCACCTTCTCGATCTCCGCGCCCGCCTACTTCCAGTTCGCCGGGGACGCGGTCTGGCACCGGGTCATCACGTGGTCCGGGCAGCTGGGCAACCTGTGGCGGGGCGGCGCGGACATCGCGCTCCAGCAGAGCACCCCGGCCGCGAAGTGGGCGTCCATCAGCGGCAACTTCCGCTACAACGCCAACCTCGCCGACCTCCAGCGCCCCGGGCGCTGGAACGACCCCGACTTCCTGCTGGTCGGCGACTCCGGCCTGAGCCGCGACGAGATGCAGAGCCAGATGTCGCTGTGGGCGATGATGGCCGCGCCGCTGATCTCCAGCACCGACCTGGGCAAGCTCTCCCCGGCGGCGCTGGCGATCCTCGGGAACCGCGAGGTGATCGCGGTGGACCAGGACCCGCTGGGCGTCCAGGGCCACATCGTCCAGCAGGACGGGGACGCGGCGGTGCTGTCCAAGCCGCTGCGGAACGGCGACCGGGCGGTCGCGCTGTTCAACGGGGGCAGCACCGCCCGCACGCTGTCGATCACGGCGGGCGCGGCCGGGCTGCCGGCGGCGCAGTCCTACCGGCTGCGCGATCTGGTCACCGGGCGCAGCGTGCGGACCGCCCGGACCATCATCGCCCGAAAGGTTCCGCCGCACGCCACCGTGCTCTACCGGGTCCGACCGGAGCGCTGATCCTGCGGTCCCCTGCGGGCCCCTGTGTCGTCCGCAAGGGCCCGCAGGGGCGTCCGCTACCGCCGGTGTCCGGCGCGCTCCCGGCGCAGTGCCGCGACCCGGCGGTGCAGCGCGTCCGCCTCGTCCGTCCGCCCCAGCCGCGCCAGGCACTGGGCCTGCTCGCCGCGGCTGGCCAGCGCGTCGAGGTGGTCCGGGCCCAGGGTCCGGGCGCGGGCGTCGGCGACCTGGCGGTAGACGTCCAGCGCCTCGGCCCAGCGGGCGAGCCGGCCCAGCGCCACGGCGATCTCCCGGCGGCTGGCCAGGGTGTCGGGGTGGTCGGCGCCGAGCACCCGGGCGCGGGCCGCGGCGACCTCACGGGCCTCGGTCAGCGCCTCGTGCCAGCGGTCCTGACGGCCGTAGTTGACGCCCAGGCCGTGCCGGGCGCGGAGGGTCTCCGGGTCGTCGGGGCCCTGGGCGCGGGTGCGGGCCGCCACCAGGTCGCGGTAGTGGGCCAGCGCCTCCGCGCTGCGGCCCAGCCGGCCCAGGGCGACACCGGTCTCGTAGCGGGCGGCGAGGGTGTCCGGGTGGTCCGGGCCGAGCGCCGCCGCGCGCCCCGCGGCCACGTCGTGGTAGGCCGCGAGCGCCTCCGGCCAGCGCCCCAACTGCCCTGAGACAAAGGCGTGTTGCCAGCGCGAGGCGAGGGTGTCGGGGTGGTGGGCGCCGAGCACCCGGGCGCGCGCCTCGGCGACCTCACGGGCGGCGGTCCGGCACTCCTCCAGGCGGCCCAGCCGGCCGAGGCCGACCGCGAGGTGGTGGCGGCAGCCGAGGGTGTCGGGGTGGTCCGGGCCGAGCAGCCGCTCGCGCCCGGCCAGCACCTCGGTGAAGAGTTCCTGCGCCTCGAAGTGCCGGCTCGCCCGGGTCAGGGTGTGGGCGTGCGCCAGCCGGCCGGCCAGGGTGGCGAGGAGGGCGTGGTGGTCGCCGGGCGGGCTCGGCCGGTCGGGGCCGAGGGCCGGGGACGCCTCGCCGCGCAGCGGGTCGCGGGCCGAGGTCCAGACGTCGGTGAGGACCGCGACCGCCGGATCCGTCCAGGGGCGGTGCGGCGCCCGGGCGCGGACGGCCGGGGCACCGGCGGTGATCCCGCGGGTCCAGGAGGGCAGCCGCGGGGTGGGCAGCGTCAGGTCGTCCGGCGCGGGGCCGGCGCCGCGCGGGGGGCGCCGGTGGCGGGCGTCCGCCAGCCGCTTGGCGAGCTCGTCGGCGTCCCGCGGGCGCTCGTCCGGGTCCTTGGCGAGCAGGTCGAGGACGATCCGCTCGTACGCCTCGGGCAGATCGGGGCGGACCGCGCGCGGCGGTTCCGGGGGCGTGTCGCGGTGGCCGACCAGCACCGCCCAGGCGTCGCCCTGGGCGAACGGCGGGGCGCCGGTGGCGATCTCGTAGAGCACGCACCCGAGGGAGTACAGGTCGCTGCGGTGGTCGACGGTGCCGGCGCCGATCTGCTCGGGCGACATGTAGTGCGGGCTGCCCATGGCGATGCCGGTGCCGGTGAGCCGGGCGGTGAAGCCGATGTCGTGGCCGAGCCGGGCGATGCCGAAGTCGCAGATCTTGACCGTGCCGTCGGTGGTCCGGACGATGTTGGCCGGTTTCAGATCGCGGTGCACCACGGCCTGTTCGTGGGTGTAGGCGAGGGCGGCGGCGATCTGCTCGGCGACCTCGATGACGTCCGGGACGGGCAGCGGCTGGCGCCGGTTGTCGTCCAGCAGCTGACTGAGGTTACGGCCGTTCAGCAGCTCCATGACGATGAAGAGGATGCCGTGGTCCTCGCCGAAGTCGTGCACGACGGTGATCCCGCGGTGCTGCAGCGCGGCCGCGACCCGGGCCTCGCGCCGGAAGCGCTCCCGCAACACCCGGAGGAATCCGGGCTCCTGCCGCTGCCCCATCGGCTTGAGGCACTTGACGGCGACCAGCCGGCCCAGCGCCTCGTCGCGGGCCCGCCACACCTCCCCCATGCCGCCGCGCCCGATGGTGTCGAGCAGCCGGTACCGCCCCTGAATCAGCCTGTGCTCCGCCATCCCTGTCGCCGCCCCCGCTCCCGCGTTCAGCCGCGTGGATCCCCCTGTGTGTCGTGCCCGTCCAGTATGGCGGCGGAGTCCCGGAGCTTGAAGGGACCCGGCCGCGCGCCGGGGCCGAGCCGCGCCACCGCCCGCAGGACGTGCCGCGGCGGCAGCTGCCAGCGGACCGTGGCCGGTACCGCGCGCAGCAGCCGGCCGGCGGTGCGCAGCCGGCGGGTGGCGAGGGCCGGCGGGGGTGCCGGCCGGCCGTAGAGCCGGTGCGCGTGGCCCGGCAGCGCCGCGTAGGCGAGCTCGGCCACCGGCCGCCAGAGCAGCGCGCGGGCCGGGACGAGTGCGGGCGGCACCGGCGGGCGCCGTAGGAAGGCGTCGACCTGGCGGGCTTCGGGGGTGAGCGCGAGCTCGGGGCGGATCCGGGCGAAGTAGGCGGCGAGCGCGGCCCGGTCGCCGGGCACGGTGTCCGGGTCCAGGCCGACGAGCCGGGCCCCGGTGCGCTGTTCGTCGAGATAGCGGTCGGCCTGCCGGTCGGTGAGCGGGTGGCCGGAGCGGCGCAGCACCTGGAGGTAGGAGTCCACCTCGGCGCAGTGCACCCACCGCAGCAGTTCCGGTTCGTCGATCCGGTAGCGCTCGCCGGTGGCCGGGTCGGTGGCGGTCAGTCGGCGGTGCAGGCCGCGGACCGCGGCACCGGCCCGTTCGGCGGCGTCGGTGGTGCCGTAGGTGAGGGTGCCGACGAAGTCGGCGGTGCGCATCAGTCGGCCCCAGGCATCGCGCCGGCCCCGGTCGTCCATCCGGAAGGCCGCCGAGTTCTGCCGCACGCCGCGCACCGCGCGCGGGTGCAGCGCCTGGAGGTAGAGGGCCCGGACGCCGGCGATCCACATCATCGGGTCGGCGTGCAGCTGCCAGGTCACCGAGCGGGGCCCGAAGAGCCCGGGGTCGCCGGCCGTCACCGCGCCGCCCGCCGGCCGGTCACCGCCGCACCCGGGGCATGCCCAGGCCGATCCACGAGATGATCTCGCGCTGGATCTCGTTGTTGCCGCCGCCGAACGTGAAGATGACCGCGGAGCGGTAGCCGCGTTCCAGTTCGCCGTGGAGCACCGCGCCCGCCGAGCCCTCGGTCAGGGATCCGGCGGCGCCGGCCACCTCCATCAGCCAGGCGTAGGCGTCCCGGCGGGCCTCGGAGCCGTAGACCTTGACCGCGGAGGCGTCCTGGGGGGTCAGCGTGCCCCGCTGGAGCGCGTCGACCATCCGCCAGTTCAGCAGCTTCATGGCCTCCAGTCGGGTGTGGGTGCGGGCCAGTCGCCCGCGCACCCAGCCCAGGTCGATGACCCGGCGGCCGTCGGCGAGCTTGGTGCCGGCCGCCCAGCGCTGGACGTCGTGGAGGGCGCGGATGGCCATGGTGCCGTGGGCGGCGAGGGTGACCCGTTCGTGGTTGAGCTGGTTGGTGATGATCCGCCAGCCCTTGTTCTCCTGGCCGACCCGGCGGGTGGCGGGGACGGTGATGTTCTCGTAGTAGCTGGCGGTGGTGTCGTGCGAGGCGAGGGTGTTGATCAGGGTGCAGGAGTAGCCGGGGTCGCTGGTGGGGACCAGGAGCATGGTGATGCCCTTGTGGGGCGGGGCGTCCGGATCGGTGCGGACGGCGAGCCAGACCCAGTCGGCGGTGTCCCCGTTGGTGGTCCAGATCTTCTGGCCGTTGACGACGTAGTGGCCGGTCTCCTCGTCGCCCTCGCGCACCGCGCGGGTCTTCAGGGCGGCCAGGTCGGTGCCGGCGTCGGGTTCGCTGTAGCCGATCGCGAAGTCGATCTCGCCGGAGAGGATCCGGGGCAGGAAGTACGCCTTCTGCTCCTCGGTCCCGAACCGCATGAGGGTGGGGCCGACGGTGTTCAGCGCCATCAGCGGCAGCGGCACCCCGGCCTGGGCCGCCTCGTCGAAGAAGATGAACTGCTCCATGGGCGTCATCCCGCGCCCGCCGTACTCCCTGGGCCAGCCGACGCCCAACCAGCCGTCGGAGCCGAGCCGGCGCACCGTGGCGCGGTAGAAGCGCTTCTGGGCGGCCGGGTCGGCGTACCGGGCGTAGGCGTTGTCCGGTACCAGTTCGCCGAAGTACGTGCGCAGTTCGGCGCGCAGTCGCTGCTGTTCCGGGGTGTAGTCCAGGTGCACGGCCCCTCCACCAGTCGTCCGGTCCACTCGTCCCGTCGCCCGGTGGCCGCCCGGGTGCTGACGGCCCGTCGGATTCCGGGGTCGGGGGCACAGTAGAACGCGTTCCAGTAATACGGAAGGGCGGTGACCGGTCGGGCGCGGGCGCGCACCGGGCCCGGCGCGACACCTGGAGGGGTGCCGGGCCGGGCCCGTTCCGGAGCCCGCCGCGCGGGGCGGCCTCAGCCGGCGTGCCGGGCGGCCTCGTTGCCCTGGACGCGGTCGCGACGCCCGTCGCCGCAGTACTTGACGGCGCCGGTGTTCGTCACGTGCTTGGCCGCGATCCAGGTCCGGCGGCTGCCGCGGACCAGGTACCAGACCTCGTTGCCGCGGATGTTCTGGGCGCGGACCTTGCAGACCAGGTAGACCCGGGCGCCGTTGCGGAGGTATCCGCGGGACGCGGAGTCGGTGCTGGGGTATTCGCGCTCGTTCATCCCGCGGCCGGCGGTGACGGTGCCGTACGTGTAGTCCGGACCGGTCAACTCCTGGGGAAAGGGCTGCGATTGAGGGCTGGGCAGGGGGTGGGGCGTCGCCTGGGCCGGAGTCGCTGCGAACAGCGTCGCCCCCAGGGCGACGGCCGTGGTCAGTGCGCCCGCGCCGGCTGCGAGCTTCTTGCCTCGGGCCACGAGGACGTCGGTCGTGGACATAGGGGTCTCCTGTTCTCGACGCGCGATGCGTTGCCGCGCAGTGCCACCCATCGGTGCGTTGCGGACATTACGCGCAAACACCGCAAACAGTGTGGTGAAACGACGAAACACGGCCGACCGTGTGACACCGCATGGGCCCGTCGGCCGAAGGAATTCACTCGCCCCCCGGCGCGCCGGTGCGCGCGGTCAACCCTCCGTACCCGCCTGGTGGATCCCGAAGACCGCGCCCTGCGGATCCCGCACCATCGCGATCCGCGGCCCGTCCGGGACGTCCGTCGGCGCCATCAGCACCATCCCCCCGGACTCGGCGGCCCGCGCCTCGGTCCCGTCGACCGACTCGACCGCGAAGTACGGCAGCCAGTGCGGCCGGACGTCCTCCCGGTCGCGCGCCTCCACGGTGCTCATCCCCCCGAAGTCGGCGCCGCCGATCCCCCACTGGGTGTACGTGCCATGGGCCCTGACGGTCCATCCGAGGACCCGGGAGTAGAACGCCACCGCGGACTCGGCGTCGTCGGTGGCGAGTTCGACCCAGCCGAGCGCGCCGGGCGCGTTCAGCAGCTCGGCGCCGGCGAAGCCGCGGGCCTGCCAGACCGCGAAGGCCGCGCCCGCTGGATCGGCCAGCACCGCGAACCGGCCCAGGTCGAAGACGTCCCGCGGACCCACCAGCACGCTGCCGCCGGCCTCGGTCACGGCCGCGGCCAGCGCCTCGGCGTCGCCGGTGGCGAAGGTGACGGTCCACGCGGTCGGCTGGCCCGGCGCGTACAGCGGGGTCGCCGCGGCGACCCGGGCGTCGCCCACCGAGAAGAGCGTGTAGCCGCCGGCCGCCGCCCGCGGGTCGGCCTCGGCGTGCCAGCCGAAGACCTCGCGGTAGTAGACCGCGGCCGCGGCCACGTCCGAGGTGACCAGCTCCACCCAGCAGGGCGCGCCCGGCGTGATCTCGGTGATCTTCACGCGCTGCTCCGTCCCTCGGTGCCACGGGCCGGGCGGGCGGAGCGCGGACACGCCGCCCCCGGCGTCCCTCCGCTGCCGATCGTCCGACGGGCGGTGCGGGCCCGCAACCCGGCACGACGGGGCCGGGTCAGGGGCGGTGCGGGTGCAGGTGCCGGCGGCGGAGCAGGTGGTGCGCGCGGCGCGGGGCGTCCGGCGCGAGGGCGGCCTCCAGGCCGCGGGCGGCCCCCTCCGCGGCCGCGGTCGAGCGGGGGAAGAGCGCCGCCTCGTACACCCGCACCGCGCGGTCCGGATCGGTCTGCCAGGTGTGCGCCTCAGCGAGGTGCTGGGCGAGCTCGCAGCCGTCCTGGAGGGCCAGGTCCGCGCCCGGACCGGCGAGCGGGGTCATCAGGTGCGCGGCGTCGCCCAGCAGCGTCAGGCCCGGGGTGTGCGGCCAGGTGTGCGGCACCGGCAGCGCGAACAGCGGGCGGTTGGCGAACCCCTCGCCGCCGTCCCGCAGCAGCGCCAGCAGCCGCTCGTGCCATCCGGCGAACGCGGTCAGCAGCGCGCCGCGGACCGCCTCGGCGTCCGCGGTGTTCACCCCGGCCTCCCGCGCCCAGTCCTCGGATCCGCGGAGGGCCGCGTAGACCCGGACCCGGCCGCGGCCGTCGCGCCGGGCGATCAGCCCCTTCCCCCCGGACAGCGCCATCATGGTGCCGCGGCCGACCAGCCGGGCGATCGCCGGGTGCCGGGCGTCGACGTCGTCGAGGCCGGTCTCGACGAAGGTCACGCCGGAGTAGTGCGGGGTCGCCTCGGACAGCAGCGGGCGGACCCGGGACCACGTCCCGTCGGCGCCGACGACCAGGTCGAAGGTGGCCGACCCGCCGTCGTCGAAGACCGCCTGGTGCCGGCCGCCGCCGCGCGGGTGCAGCGTCCGCAGGTAGGAGCCCCAGCGGACCGTGCCGGGGGCGAGCGAGTCCACCAGCAGCCGGCACAGCTCGCGCCGGCCGATCTCCGGGCGCTCGGCGGGCGTGCCGGGTTCGGGCAGGTCCCGGTGGAGCACCGCGCCGGTGCGGTCGAGCAGCCGGAGCTCCTGGCCGACGGGCCGGGCCGCGGCGCGGAACTCCCGCTCCAGCCCGGCCACGCGCAGCGCCGCCTGCCCGGTCGCCGCCCGCAGCTCCAGGGGGCCGCCGGGCGCGACGCCCACCGGGCCGAGGGCCCGCTCGAAGACCGTCACCGGGACCCCGTGCCGCTGGAGCACCCGGGCGCAGACCAGCCCGCCGGGGCCGGCCCCGATGATCGCGATGCGGAAGGTGGTGGGGGGCATGGCGCGGCGCTCCTCGGTGCTCCTCGGCCCGCGGTCCGACGCCCGCACCGGGACCGTCCTCGCTACCAGAGGAGCACAGCCGCCCCGAAAGTGCGATCGGTGCCGGTCGGCGGGCCCGCGAGGGTCAGTCCGGGAGGGCCCTGAGCAGGACCAACGAACCCTCCAGGAAGCGTTGTTCGCGCAGTGCGCCGTGGCGGGCGTCCCAGGTGCCGTCGGCCAGGTCGCGGCGGAGCGCGTCGGCGAAGCGGGTGCGGGCCGGCTCGTCGACGAAGCTCCAGGCGGAGCACGCCCGGCGGGCGCCGGGGTCCAGGAGGCGCTCGGGGCGCCCGTAGTACGCCTCGTTGAAGCCGTCGGAGCAGTCCAGGGGGATCGGGACCGGCTCGACGGCGACGGTGCCGCCGAGGGCGGACGCCAGCGCGTCGATCCCGGGGTAGCGGCGGGCCTCGGTGTCCAGGACCTCGGGGCAGTAGGCGTACAGCCAGAAGTCCCGGACCCGCCGCGGGTCGCAGGTCAGCACGACGACCGGGCCGCGGGCCACCCGGCGCAGCTCGCGCAGCCCGGCCGCCGGGTCGCTCCACTGGTGGACGCTGAAGGTGGTCATCGCGGCGTCGAAGGAGTCGTCGGCGAAGGGGAGTTGTTCGGCGACCGCGTCGATCGCCGGGGCGAGGTGGGGCGGCCGCTGGGCGCGCATCGCCGCGGACGGCTCGACGGCGGTGACCTCGCGGGAGGTCGCTTCGTAGGAGCCGGCGCCGGCTCCGACGTTCACCACCGTGCGCGCGGCGCCCAGGGCCCGGTCGATCCGGGCGGCGATCCGCGGGTCGGGGCGGCGGTGCTCGGCGTAGCCCCCGCCGACGGCGCCGTAGTCCACATCGCCGGCACTGCCGTCGCACGCGCGCTCATCCATGACGTGAACGTATCAACGGGTCGGCGCCGCGGGCGGGCGGATCCCGCGAAAGGGCGGCGGGCGGCGGACCGGCGCACGATGGAACCACCCAGGAGGGAGTACCACCAGCATGAGCAGCGCGACGACGGGTGACGGGCCGGGGCCCGTGCCCAGTGGACCGCGGCCGGTGCCGCACGACCCGGGGACGCCCGAGCCGGCCGAGGAGCCCGCGGAGGACCCCGGTACGGCCCCCGAGGAGCCGCCCGGCGCCCGCCCCGGCGAGGACCCGGCGCCCGAGCCGCCCGACTGAGGCCGGGCGGCCGGCGGCGGGCCCTTCCGGTTGCAGCGACCGCCCGTCCGGCGCAAGGTGGGAGCCACTCCGGTCCGGGCGCACCTCGACGCGCCCGCCAGCCGCCCCGGGCACGCACGCCGGGCCGATGTCGGGAGAAGAAGACGGCATGCTGCTGCCGGACAAGTCCGTACTCGCCTCGCTGCTGCGGCGCTACCGCGTCTGGGAGCGGGTGGTGCTCGCCGACCCGCACGACCCGGTGGCCCGGCGTCGGCTGGAGGACCTCGCGTACACGCTGTGCGTGCTGATGGGCCGGCGCACCGTCCACGAGGCGATCATCGAGGCGGAGCAGTACCTCGCGACCGATCGGGCGGCGCCCCGAACCGTCGAACGGCGCAACCCGTAGGGCGCGCCGGGCCAAGCCGCCGCGCGAACCGAGGAGCCGAGCGTGGGACACCCCGGAAACCCGACGACCACCGCGTCGCCGCCCTCGGCGGCCGGCGCGGCCGACCCCGCCGCCCCGCTCGGCCCGAGCGAGCTGAACGCCCTCGACGCGCACTGGCGGGCCGCCAACTACCTCTCCGCCGGGCAGATCTACCTGATGGCCAACCCGCTGCTGTCCGAGCCGCTGCGCCCGGAGCACATCAAACCCCGGCTGCTGGGCCACTGGGGCACCTCCCCCGGTCTGAACCTCGTGCACACCCACCTCAACCGGGTGATCAAGGCCCGGGAGCTGGACGCACTGTGCGTCTGGGGGCCGGGGCACGGCGGGCCGGCGGTCCTGGCCAACTCCTGGCTGGACGGGACGTACACCGAGACGTACCCGGACGTGACCCGGGACGCGGCGGGGATGGCGCGGCTGTTCCGGCAGTTCTCGTTCCCCGGCGGGGTGCCGAGCCATGTCGCGCCCGAGACCCCGGGCTCCATCCACGAGGGCGGCGAACTGGGCTACTCCCTCACCCATGCCTACGGCGCGGCCTTCGACAACCCGGAACTGCTGGTCGCCTGCGTGATCGGCGACGGTGAGGCCGAGACCGGACCGCTCGCCGCGTCCTGGCACGCCACCAAGTTCCTGGACCCGGTGCACGACGGCGCGGTGCTGCCGATCCTGCACCTCAACGGCTACAAGATCGCCAATCCGACGGTGCTGGCCCGCATCCCCGAGGACGAGCTGGACGCCCTGCTGCGCGGCTACGGCCACGACCCGCTGCACGTCACCGGCGACGACCCGGCCGCGGTGCACCAGGCGATGGCCGCCGCCCTGGACCTGGCGCTGGACCGGATTGCGGCGATCCAGCGGCGGGCCCGCGCGGACGGCGACGCCGGGCGGCCCCGGTGGCCGGCGATCGTGCTGCGCACGCCCAAGGGCTGGACCGGTCCGCGGGAGGTGGACGGGCAGCCCGTGGAGGGCACCTGGCGCGCCCACCAGGTCCCGCTGGCCGGGGTGCGCGACCACGCCGACCACCGCCACCAACTGGAGCAGTGGCTGCGCTCGTACCGGCCGGAGGAACTGTTCGACGAGGCGGGGCGGCCCCGGCCGGCGGTGCTGGCGTGCCTGCCCGAGGGCCGGCGCCGGCTGGGCGCCTCCCCGCACGCCAACGGCGGCCTGCTGCTGCGCGAGCTGCCGCTGCCGCCGCTGGAACGGCACGCGGTGGAGGTGGCCAAGCCCGGCACCGCGCTGCACGAGCCGACCCGGGTGCTCGGCACCCTGCTGGCCGACGTCATGGCGGCGACCGCCGGGCGCCGCGACTTCCGGCTCGTCGGCCCGGACGAGACCGCCTCGAACCGGCTGGACGCCGTCTACGGCGTCACCGCCAAGGCGTGGCAGGCGGCCACGCTCCCCACCGACGAGCACCTCGCGCGCGACGGCCGGGTGATGGAGGTGCTCTCCGAACACCTCTGCCAGGGCTGGTTGGAGGGCTATCTGCTCACCGGGCGGCACGGGTTGTTCTCCAGCTACGAGGCGTTCGCGCACATCGTCGACTCGATGGTCAACCAGCACGTCAAGTGGCTGCGGACGGCGCGCCGGCTGCCCTGGCGGCGGCCCGTCGCCTCCCTGAACTACCTCCTCACCTCGCACGTCTGGCGGCAGGACCACAACGGCTTCTCCCACCAGGACCCCGGCTTCGTCGACCACGTCCTCAACAAGAGTCCCGAGGTCGTCCGGGTCTATCTGCCGCCGGACGCCAACACCCTGCTGGTGGTGGCCGACCACGCGCTGCGCAGCCGCGACCACGTCAATGTGATCGTGGCCGGCAAGCAGCCCTGCTTCGACTGGCTCACCCTCGACCAGGCCCGGGTGCACTGCGCCCGCGGCGCCGGTGTCTGGGAGTGGGCGGGCACCGAGAACGGCGGGCCTCCGCGCGGCCTCGCCCCCGCGCGGAGCACCGACGCCTCGCCCCCGGACGTGGTGCTGGCCTGCGCCGGGGACGTGCCGACGCAGGAGACGCTGGCCGCCGCCGACCTGCTGCGCCGCCATCTGCCGGAGCTGGCCGTGCGGGTGGTCAACGTCGTCGACATGACCCGGTTGCTGCCGGCGGACGTCCATCCGCACGGGATGCCGGACTCCGAGTTCGACGCCCTGTTCACCCCCGACAAGCCGATCATCTTCGCCTACCACGGCTACCCCTGGCTGATCCACCGGCTCTGCTACCGCCGGACCGGCCACCGACACCTGCACGTCCACGGCTACAAGGAGCAGGGCACCACCACCACGCCGTTCGACATGGTCGTCCTCAACGACCTCGACCGGTTCCGGCTGGTGATGGACGTGGTGGACCGGGTGCCGGGGCTGGGCGCCCACGCGGTGGCGCTGCGGCAGGCGATGGCGGACGCCCGGACCCGGCACCACGCCTGGATCCGGGAGCACGGCACGGACCTGCCGGAAGTCGCGGAGTGGACCTGGACGGGGTGACCGCCGCCCGTTCTCACCTTCTCCGCCCGCTTCTTGACGGTCCGTCAGGCGAACTGCCCGGCCCGTTCCCGCACCTCCTCGACCACCGACCGGTCCAGCGCCGCGCGCACCAGCGCCGAGGCCAGCGCGGCGGTCTCGGCCGCGGGCACCAGCCGGCGCAGCCGGTCCGGGTCCTCCGGCAGCCCCAACCGCCCGGCGCCCTGGAGGGCCTTGGCGTCGAGGTACGGGGCGAACTCCGGCCATACGCCCTGCACTTCGCGGACGAAGATGCCGGAGCCGGCCGGCCCGACGCCCGGCAGTTCCTGGAGCGCGCCGCGCAGCGCCCCGAGGTCGCCGTCGGCCGCCGCCCGCATCCGCCGCAGATCGCCGCCGTGGCGGTCCAGCAGGAGTCGCGCCCCGTCGCCGAGACGGGTGGCGGTGCTCTCGTCGTAGCGGCGGTAGCCGCCCGCGCCGAGCGCCTCGACCCGCTGCCGCCAGGGCGCGTCGGCCATCCGCCGGGGCGTGCCCAGCCCGGCGTCGAACAGGGCGCGGGCCGCCGCCACCGCCACCGAGGCGCGGATCCGCGCACCGAGCAGG
The DNA here is from genome assembly GCF_029011865.1 of Streptomyces yunnanensis. Lineage (NCBI taxonomy): Bacteria > Bacillati > Actinomycetota > Actinomycetes > Kitasatosporales > Streptomycetaceae > Streptomyces > Streptomyces yunnanensis. Next base: position 7,848,854 of record NZ_CP095749.1, on the reverse strand, counting down.
TCGGCGAGGACCAGGAGCTGGTAGAGCGGTTGCGGGGTGTCGCGCAGACGGATCCCGGCCTCGGCGGCGTAGGTCCGCCCGTGGCGGTCCAGCAGGGCGCGGACGAGGTCCTGGTGGGCGGGGCGCGGGCTCATCGGGTGCCTCCGGGGTTCGGGCGGGCATCGGGTCGGCGCCGCCTCCGGGCGCTCGGGGCGGCGCGGAACGACCGACCGCGCTGCGCCACGGCCGACCACTGCGGGCGGGGTACCCGGTCGGCCCGGCCGGGATGCTAGGGCGTCCGGGTGGTAGGCGCCGGCCGGCAGGCGGGACGTCGCGGACTCGACCTAGGCTGGTACGGCACCGAACCGCACCACGAAGGCGGCTCCCATGCGGCCCACCGCGAAGTTCTCCCTCAGCTTCGGCCTGGTCACGATCCCGGTGGCCGCCTACAACGCCACCGACACCGCCGCCTCGGTCAGCTTCGTGCGGATCCACACGGCGGACGGCGGGCGGGTCCGCAACCAGCCGGTCTGCTCCCTCGAAGGCACCGAGGTCTCCCCGGACGAGATCGGCCGCGGCTACCGGACCGACGACGACACCATCGTCCCGCTGACCGACGACGACCTGGACGCGCTGCCGCTGCCGACCGCCAGGACCCTGACCATCCTGGCCTTCGTCGCCGGCGGCGACATCGATCCGCTCCAGATCGGCAAGGGCTACTACCTGGGCGCCGACGGCCCCGCGGCGGCCAAGCCCTACGCCCTGCTGCGGGACGCGATGGAGCGGCACCGGCGGGTGGGCCTGGGCAAGATCGCGCTGCACGGCCGGGAGACCCTGGCCATGATCCGGCCGGTGGAGGACGTGCTGGTCATGCAGGTGCTGCTGTGGCCGCACCAGATCCGTCCGATGACCGGTGTCCTCCCCGAGCGGGAGGTGAAGGTCGCCGCCGACGAGGTGCGGGCGGCGGAGACGTTGATGGACTCCTTCGGCGGGCTGTCCGAGGAGGACGTGCACGACCACTACCGGGAGGCCCTGGAGGAGATCGTCGCGGCCAAGCTCGCGCACCGCGCGCCGGAGTTCGAGGCCGGCGAGGAGCCGCCGGCGGGCCGGGTGATGGACCTGATGGCGGCGCTCCAGGACAGCGTGCGGGCCGCGAAGCGGGCCCGCGGCGAGATCGACGAGGCGGCGGAGGCGAACGGGAGCGGCGACGGGCGGCCGGCCGGCCGTACGGCGACGAGGACGGCGGCCCGCAAGACCGCTTCCCGGAAGGCCGCCGCCGCGGGAAAGACCGCGCAGCGCAAGCCCGCGAAGGCCACGGCGGCGGGCACGGGGACGGCGAAGGCCGCTGCCGCGGCCGGGAAGAAGACGACCGCGGCGGCCAAGGGCAGCGGCGCGCAGAAGGCCGCGGGAACGGCCCGGAAGGCCACGGCGGCCAAGCGGGCCACCGGCCGCGGGCGGAAGGCGGGCTGAGGCCCACGCCGGGCCGGGTTGCCGCAGGCGGCGACCCGGCCGGTCAGCGGCAGCCGGTGCCGCCGACCGGCAGCGCCCCGTCGATCAGGAACGCGTCCACCTTCTGCCGCACGCACGGGTTGCCGGAGGGGTACGCGGCGTGTCCCTGGCCGTGGTACGTCAGCACCACGCTGGCGTTGCCCAGCGCCCGGGCCATGTGCGCGGCGCCCTCGTACGGCGTGGCCGGGTCGTCGGTGGTGGCGACGAGCAGGGCGGGCGGTGCGTCGTGGGCCGCCACGTCGCGGGAGGAGTCGTCGCCCGGGACGGGCCAGCCGTAGCAGTCCAGCAGGGTCGGGGCGATGTCCGGGCCGAAGAGCGGGGACGCCTGGGTGAGTTCGCGCCGGGCGCGCGGGAAGTCGGCGGGGCCGTAGCGCTCGGAGGTGTCCCGGCAGCTGATCGCCCGGAGGGCCAGTTGGTCCTGGGAGGGCATCGCCGCGGTCGCGGTGAGCCCGGGGCGACGGGCGGCGGTGCCGGTGCTGCCGCCCGCGCCGCCGCTGCCGCTGCCGCTGCCGCTCAGCTGGAGGATCCCGGACCCGTCCCCGTCGCGCAGCTGCGCCAGGGCGTCCCGCAGGGCGGGCCAGCTGTCCCGGCTGTAGAGGGACTGCCGCAGCGCGTAGACATAGGCCGTGCCGTCGACCTGCGTGCCCCGCACCCGCAGCGGATGGTCCGTCAACTTCTGGTACCAGTCGGCGAGTTGACGTCGCACGGTCGCATCGTCGGAGCCCAGCGGGCAGTGGCCGGTGTGCACGCAGTCGGTGGCGAAGTCGTCGAGCAGCCGCTGGAAGCCGCGGGCCTGGGCGACCGCGGTCTGCCAGGTGTTCCTGGTCGGGTCCTCGACGCTGTCCAGCACCAACCGGCCGGCAGTGCGGGGGAAGATGTGGGCGTAGACCGAGCCGAGCCGGGTGCCGTAGGAGAAGCCCAGGTAGGTGAGCTTGCGGTCGCCGACGGCGGACCGCAGGACGTCCATGTCCCGGGCGACGTCGGGGGTGCCGACCCAGGGCAGCAGCTCGCCGGAGTACCGGCCGCAGGCTTCGTTGATGCGCTTCTCGTTGGCGGCGAGGCCCTCCGCGCCGGTGCCGCCGGCCGGGGTGTAGCCGGTGCCGCAGGAGATCGGTTCGGTGTGGCCGGTGCCGCGCGGGTCGAAGCTCACCAGGTCGTAGCGCTGGCCGAGGTGGGCGAAGCCGTCGCTGTTGCCGATGAGGTAGTTCACGCCCGAGTCGCCGGGGCCGCCGGGGTTGATGACCAGCGAGCCGAGCCGCTTGCCGGGCCCGGTCGCCGGCAGCCGGACCAGTTGCACGCGCAGCGTGCCGCGCTCGGGGTGGGCGTAGTCGCGCGGGACCTCCAGCCGGGCGCACTGGAAGCGGCGCGCGCCGGCGGACGGCGGCGCGGCGCCGGTCGGTGGCGGCGAGCCGTGCGAGGACGGGGACGGGCCGGTGCCGGGGAAGCCCGCCGGGCAGGGCTGCCAGGCCGGCTGCTGCGCGTAGAAGCGGGTGAGGTCCGGGCCGGCGGCGGCCGGGGCCGGGCCGGGGGACGCCACCGCGGCCGGAATCCCGGCCAGGGCGCCGGACAGCGCGCCCGCCGCCAGCACCGCGAGGGATCCGCGAAGACCCGGCATACCCCGAGGGTAGGGCCGGGCACCCGAACAGGCATCCGGACGCGGGGCCGCGCCGGCCCGGCGGCCGGCACCGGGATGCGGGGCAACCGCCCGGTCGGCGGGATGCGGGGCGGCGGCCCGCTTCCGCGCGGCGGCCCAGGGCTGGCGCCGCCCGCGGTCAGCGCCGCAGCGGCAGCAGCGCCCCGGCGCGTTTCACGGTGCGGATGACCGGGGCGGTCTCCAGCGTCCGGATGGCGTCCAACGACGCGATCCGCCCGGTCAGATAGTGGGCGAGGTCGAGCGGGTCCCGGCAGTTGACGGCGGCCACCAGATTGGTCGGCCCGGTGGTCATCGCGACGAAGGACACCTCGGGGTGCCCGGCCATCGCCGCGACCACCTCGGTGAGCCGGGAGGGCCGTACCGACATCCACAGCCGGGCCTCGGTGCGGAAGCCGAGGGCGGCGGGCGGGATGTCGACGAGGAAGGCGAGCACGCCGGCCCGCCGCAGCACGGCCAGGCGGCGGCGCACGGTCGACTCGGACACCCCGGCCGCGGCGGCGAGTTCGGTGTGGCCGGCCCGGCCGTCCCGCGACAGCACCTCGACGAGCGCCCGGTCCGCCGGCCCGAGCGCGCGCCCGCCCTCCTCGGTGCCCGGGACGTCCCCGTCCGCTCCGAACGCCTCGTCCGCGGCCGGCGGGGCGAGCAGGGCGACCTGTTCCGGGGTGAGCCGCGCGGCGCCCGCCGGCAGTGCCACGGGGCCGCCCCCGGGCCGCGCGACGCCGGGCCCCCGCGGGAGGCCGAGCAGCAGGTGGGCGGTGACCGAGGTGACCCGGCCGGTCCCGGGGAGCTTACGCAGCAACAGTTCCTCGCCGCGGTCGGCGGTGGGCGTCTGGACGCTGCAGGAGATCTCGGTGCCGCCGGAGAGCAGATGGACGTAGGAGGTGTCGGGGCGGGCCGCCAGGGCGTCGGCGAGCGCGGTCGCCGCGTCCGGTGTGCAGCGCAGCCGGAGGGTCCAGGCGCTGTGGCCGAGCCGGGCACCGTTGAGGACGCCGACGACGCGCAGCACGCCCGCGGTGCGCAGCCGGCGGTAGCGGCGGGCGACGGTGTTCTCGGAGACCCCGAGGGCGGCCCCGACGAGCCGGAACGGCGCCCGGCCGTCGATCTCCAGGGCGTGCACCAGCCCCGTGTCCACCTCGTCCAGCACGACGGTTTCCGGCTTCATCCCGGGAAGTCTGCCAGCATCCGCCATCCCGGCCGCCCGCCACCTGTCTCACGTGAACGACCCGCTCAAACGACCCGCTTAAACGACTCACTTAAACAACTCGTTCACAATATTCCGTTGACAACGAGGTGCGCACGGCGGCACTCTGACGGCATGTCATCGACCTCGGAACAGCAGCCCGCGTCCGCCCGCCCGGCCGACCCGTTCACTCCCCCCGATCCCGGCCAGGCCCGCGCGCACCGCGCCCACGCCGCCCTCTTCCGCATCGCCGAACGCCATGCGGCCACCGACGAGCAGCGCCGCCGCCAGGCCCACCCCTCGCTCATCGGCCCCCACGAAGCCGTCCGGATCGTCTCGTTCCTGCTCAGCGGCGCCGCCCAACTCCACGACGGCGAAGCGGAGGTGGACCGCGCCGACATCACCGCCGCGCTGAGCCTGGTGCCCATGGCGCGCGGCGACATGGACGAACTGGAAACCGGGCTCCTCCAGATGGCGCGCGGCCGCGGCATGACCTGGCAGGAGATCTCCTTCGGCCTTGGCCTCGGCACCCCGCAGGCCGCCCGGCAGCGCTACGAACGACTGGCCGGCCGCACCGCCACCGACTCCGACTCCACCAGCAGCTCCGACTCCACCACCGGCTCCGGCGCCGAAGCGGAGTGAGGCCGTGGCGGGCCCGGCCGCACCAGCAGTAGTCTCCGCGGATGCCCGAACCCACGCCGGCGCTGCCGGCCGGCTACCAGGGGCGGCCGGCCACCGCCGACGACGTGCCGACGATCCACCGCCTGGTCGCGGAGTGCGAGCGCGCACTGCACGGCCAGGCACAGACCGACCCCGGCGGCATCGCCGCGGACTTCAACAGGCCGGGCCTGGTGCCCGAGTCGGACACCCTGCTGGTCCACGACGGGGTGGGCCGGTTGGCCGCCCGGGCCTGGGTGAACCGGCGTTCCGAGGTGGACGTCCACCCCGTGCACCGGGGTCGCGGCCTGGGGGCCGCGCTGCTGGACTGGGCCGAGGCCCGGGCCCGCCGGGCCGGGAGCGAGGGGATCGTCCAGACCGTGCCGGACGACGACACGCACGCCGTCGCGCTGCTGCGGTCGCGCGGGTACGCGCCGCTGGTGACCGCCTGGCTGCTGGAGTTCACGATGCCCGACGAGCCGGCGGCGCCCGAGTTGCCCGAGCCGCCGCCGGGCGTCACGATCCGGTCGTTCCGCGCCGGCGACGAGCACGCCGCGCACCGGCTCGTCGAGGACGCCTTCGCCGCATGGCAACCGCGCCGCATGCCGTACGAGGAGTGGGCCCGACACACCGTCGACCGGCCCACCTTCGCGCCTGCCATGTCGCCACTCGCCTTCGCCGACGGCCAACTCGTCGGCGCCGTCATGTCGTTGGACCTGAACGACACGGGCGAAGGCCATCTGGAGCAGCTCGCGGTCCGCAGCGACCACCGCAACCGGGGCGTGGCCCGCCTCCTGTTGCGCCACGCCTTCCGCGCCTTCCACCGGCAGGGCCGGCGGACCTGCACCCTGTGGACCCACTCGGACACCGGCGCGCTCACCCTGTACCTGCGGGTGGGCATGACGGTCAGGCGCAGTTCCACGGTCTTCCGCAAGGGGCTGACGGCAGGCGCCTGAATCGGGCAGCCCCCGCGGGCGCGCCCACGCCCTCCCCCCCCCGCCAACCGTCAGCCCGCCTCCGCCGTGGCGAGCAGCGACTCGGACAGGGTCCACAGGCGCCGCGCGGCCTCGGGATCGACGGCGTAGCGGGCCACGCCGTGGAGCGTCCCGGTGCGGCGGTCCACTGTCTCGGTCTCGTTGCAGTCGACGAAGTACCGATGCGCGCCGCGCCGGCGGCGGCGAACGCGTCGATCGACGCGGGGTCGGCCAGGTCCAGCGGGGCGACGTGCACGGCGGTTCTCCCCGCTCACGCGTCGAGGCCGCCGCGCTTGACCAGCTGGCCGGCGATCACATTGCGCTGGATCTCGTTGGTGCCCTCCCCCACGATCATCAGCGGCGCGTCACGGAAGTATCGCTCCACGTCGAACTCGGTGGAATAGCCGTAACCGCCGTGGATGCGCACCGCGTTGAGGGCGATCTGCAGGGCGGTCTCGGACGCGAAGAGCTTGGCCATGCCGGCCTCCATGTCCACCCGTCGGCCGGCGTCCGCCTCGCGCGCCGCGTACAGGGTGAGCTGACGGGCCGCGGTGAGCGACGTGGCCATGTCCGCGAGGTAGTTGCCGATGGACTGGTGCTGCCAGATCGGCTTGCCGAACGCCTCGCGCTGCCGGGCGTAGGCGAGCGCGTCCTCCAGGGCCGCGCGTCCGACGCCGAGGGCCCGGGCGGCGACCTGGAGCCGGCCGGTCTCCAGGCCCTTCATCATCTGGCCAAAACCCTTGCCCTCGACGCCGCCCAGCAGGGCGTCGTCGGGCGCCCGGCAGTCCTCGAACGACAGCTCGCAGCTCTCCACGCCCTTGTAGCCGAGCTTGGGCAGGTCCCGGGAGACGGTGAGCCCTGGGCCGTGCTCGACGAGGAGGAGGGAGATGCCCCGGTGCGCGGGGGCTGCGGTCGGGTCCGTCTTGCACAGCAGCGCGATCAGTTGCGAGCGGCGGGAGTTGGTGATCCAGGTCTTCGTCCCGTTGATCAGGTAGCCCCCGCCGCGCGCGTCCTTGCGGGCGACGGTGCGCAGGGCCTGGAGATCGGAGCCCCCGCCCGGTTCGGTCAGCGCCATGGTGGCCCGGATCTCGCCGGTGGCCATCTTCGGCAGATAGCGGCGCTTCTGCCCCTCGGTGCCGTAGCGCACCAGCAGCTTGGCGACGACGGTGTGGCCGCCCATCGCGCCGGCCAGACTCATCCAACCGCGCGCCAACTCCTCGGTGACCAGGACGTAGCACGGGGTGGAGACGGGCGTGCCGCCGTACTCCTCGGGGACGGCGAGACCGAAGACGCCGAGCCGCTTCATCTGCTCGATCAGTGCCTCGGGGTAGATGTCGCCGTGCTCCAGTTCCCGGACGACGGGTTTGACGTCCCTGTCGACGAAGTCGTGCACCGTGCCGACGACGCTCTGCTCGTCCTCCGAGAGGACATCGAGGGTGCTCATCCGCGACGCTCCTTGTCTCCACCGGGTCCTCGACTGCGGCCGGAACGCGCTCCGTTCGGCCGGATACCCTCGTGCATGCTCACGCGAGCAGCGAGGGGCGGGCAACGGGGGATGCCGCCATGCGGGGGACGGGCGACGGGCGGCCGGCGCGGACGGTGGTCGACGGCCACGTGCCTCGCCCGGCCCACCCGCCGGCGTCCGGCCGCCCTCGCCGAACCCGGAGGAAGGCCCATGACCGACAGCGCCCCGCGCGTTCCCGACCTCGCCCGCGCCGCCGACGGCACCCGGCTCGCCTACCAGCGCCGGGGTGCGGGACACCCCCTCGTCCTGCTGCCCGGGCAGGCCAACAACCACCACTGGTGGGACCCGGTGCGGGCGGACTTCCACGGCACGCACACCACGATCACCCTCGACTACCGCGGCACCGGTGACAGCGATGCACCGCAGGGCGGCTACTCCACACGGCAGTTCGCGGACGACGTCATCGCGGTGCTCGACGCCTCGGGTGTCGAGCGGGCCGACGTCTACGGGACCTCCATGGGCGGCCGGGTCGCCCAGTGGGTCGCCGCGCGGTACCCCGAGCGGGTCCGGCGGCTCATCCTGGGCTGCACCTCCCCGGGCGGCCCGCACGCCGTGGAATGCGACGCTTCCGTGCGGCGCGCCCTGGCCCACCCCCACCCGGAGACCGCGCGCCGGACCCTGGTGGACCTGATGTACTCCCCCGCCTGGCGCGCCGACCACCCCGGCCCCTACCCGACCCTCGGCGACCCCGACATGCCCCCGCACGCCCGCCGCGGACACCTGGTGGCCAGCAACGCGCACGATGCCTGGGACGCGCTCCCCGACATCGGCGCGCCCACCCTGATCCTCCACGGCGACCAGGACCGACTCACCCCGCCGGACAACGTCCCGCTGCTCGCCGCCCGCATCCCGGACGCCAGGACGCACCTCTTCCGCGGTGCCCGGCACGCCTACTTCCACGAGCGCCGCGCGGAGGCCGGCGGCCTGGTCGCGGCGTTCCTGGGTGGCTAGCGGAGACGACCTGGGACCTGTCCCCCGCCGGCGGCGACGCGCCCGGGTACGTCCCCCGGCCCGCGGTGGTCAGTGTGCATCGGCCGTTCTCGCAGGAGCGCCGGAGGCGGCCCCGGGACAGGGTCTGCATCAGCCCGACCGCCCAGCACATCGGGCACCCGCGCAAGGCGAACAGGCCGACCGGCAGCAGCACCGGGCTCGCCGGGCCGACGGCCGGGAGGAGCGCCACCGAGCCGGCCAGCGCGCCGAACCCCACCGCCCCGCGCACCAGGTGCCGGGTCAGCGAGGTGCTCGCGAAGTCGCGACCGTCGGCCTTCGTTTCCGCCACTCCGGCCTGGGGATCCGTCACTTCGGCCTTCGGTTCCGTCACGTCGACCTTGGGTTCCGTCATTCCCGTCATCGCTGTCCTCCGGGGGTCGAGTCGGGTGTGACACCGAGTGCGTGCTGGACCGCCGCGCGGGCCCGGTGCAGACGCGATTTCATCGCCGCCGTGCTGAGGCCCAGCGCATCGGCGACCGTGCGTCCGCTGTGGCCCTGTAGGTCGCGCATGATCAGCACCCGGCGCTGGTCGGGCGGCAGCGCGGCGACCGCCGCCGCCACCCGGTCCGCCTCCAGGCGGCGCAGCGCCTCCGCCTCGGCCGATTCCACGGCGGTGTCCGGCACCGGTGGGCGGTCCCACACCCGGCTCCGTGCGCGTCGGAGGCACTCGTTGCGGACGATCCGGAACATCCACGACGCCAGTGCGCCGGAGGCCCGCAGCATCCCGATCCTGCGGTAGAGGATGATCAGGGCTTCCTGCGCGGCGTCCTCGGCGTCCTCCGGCGTCGCGCAGAGGGAACGGGCGAAGCGCTGCACGTTCGGGTGCGAGCCCGACACCAGCGCGGAGATCGCCCCGACCTCGCCGCGCTGCGCGGCGACGATCAGCTGTTCTCCGGGCCAGGCCGAGTCAACCACGCCCACCTCGCTTGCGCTGTACGACGAACACGCACGTGCACAACAGCACCACGCCGACGGCGACACCGATACCAAGGAAACAGGGGCCTGCCCTGCTGTTTCGCCGGGAGCCTCGGGCTTAGGTCGTCGGCTCGTGCCCCCAGGCCGACACCTCGAACCCGCGCCTGCACGCGCAGCCGCACCCGGACTCCGTACCCCCTCTCTGCGCGCGCCGCCCCGTTGACGTCGCTCGTCCGACGACTGCCGCGCGAGATGTTTAGTGATCGTTTATTGCGGCTCGGCAGGATGTGGAGCGTCGAGAAGGATCCTGCGCAGGGGACGGTATGGCCAAGCTGTATCTGGAGAAGCTCACGTGCGTCACGACCGAGGGCTGGAGCGGCTTCGATGAACCGAGGCTCGTCGTCCAGGACCGCGGCACCGTGTGGAATGGAACGGTGCTGGGAGATCGGATGTACACCGTCAAGTACGACTGCGACTTCACGGGGACCATTGCCGTCTCCCTCGGGGAGGCCGGCACCTCGGGCGGGGACGGCAAGCTCGGGGAGCAGTGGATCACGGACACGCCCGGCGAGCGCACTCTGCGCTTCAGGGCGGACGGCGCCGAGTACAGGCTGCTGTACGCGGTGGAGTAGGAAGCTCGGCCGGACGACGCCCTCGTTGCGGCACGCGGGAGATCAACTGGCTTTCCCCTACGTGGCGTTGGGCAGTGCGCCACAATGCCCCCATGACCGATGATCAGTCCCGAATTCCCGCCCGTGCACTGCTGCGTCGCCCCCAGGACGGTGAGCTCATAGACGTCGCCGGTGTCGCGCACTTCTTCCGGTTGACCGGCGAACACACGGGCGGGCACTTCGCCTTCGAGGAGTTCAGCCTCGCCCCTGGAGTGATCGGCGCCAGACCGCATGTGCACGATGGGCACGACGAGTACTTCTACGTCCTCGACGGCGAGTTGACGCTGCACACCGGGGACGGCGAGGTAACGGCCGGCCCCGGGCATCTGCTCGCCGCGACCCGCGGCACCCCGCACGGCTTCCGCAATGCGGGCACGGTCCCCGCACGCGCCCTGTGTCTCTACACTCCCGCCGGCTACGAGGACTACTTCCGCGACGTCCACGCCGCGGTGAGCGCCGGGGCCGAAGCGACCGATGAGCTGCTGGCCGAATTCCGCAGCCGCTACCGGACCAGTTCCTACCAGGTTCCCCCGGCATCATTTCGCGCCTCAGCTCACGGGGATGCGCCTCGTTCGAGCTATTAGCCTGCGCCGCGGCTCTTCACCAATGCGCCACGAATAAGAGTGATGACGCCTACATCATGTGCGGCCGGCTTCCTGAGCACGGAGCCGGTGGAGATCTCCACACGGAATTGAGCCCCCTCGCTCATGACGCAAGGGGGCTCAACGGGCCGGCGACTACCGCACCGGCGTCAGTCAGCTCCACCCAAATCAACGCAGTAGCTCATCATGCGACTGCCCTTGAATGTGGCGACCTGAACTCCAATATTGTCGATGCCACCCTTGTACTTGACCGACGTCCACCCCTCCTTGTGTTTGCCATAGCCGGAAACCTTGTTCCAGCGGCCCTGCACGGTTTTCCCGTGCATGTCCACTATGAGGATTCGAATCGCCGCATAGCGACCGTCGGCCCTGCCGTCCGCCAGGTCCATCTTGACGCTGAGGGTTGCGCTTGGCCCGTGCCAGTTGTAGATGTCCGCCCCGCCCGACGCCCCGATGTCGCCCGTGGTGCACGCTCGCTGCACCACAGGGTCACCCGAGCCGACTGCGGGAGTGCGGGCTTTTCCGATGTCGGCTGAAGCCGTCCGCGTCGACCCGCCGAGGGCCACGGCGGCCTGTGCGGGCACGGCGGCCAGGACGGCTGCTCCCGCAGCGGCACAAGCCGCGAGTTTGCACATCCCCGTTTTGCCATGCATTTTCTGGACCTTCCCCCAAAGTCGGACGAAGGGAATGCGACTTCCCAACGACCATTCCTTGCATCCATGTATTTTGATCACGAGCAGATGCCCGTCTGCACCGACACCCGCCCATAGCGGCACTGAAAGCGGAACCGATTGGGAAGCAGCCATTCCACCGCTATCACGCCGACGACTGCACGCATGCATTCACACGCACCGGCATGCCAGGCGTGACGCACACGCCACGCTAACACAAATGCACGCATCGCATTATCGAAAATCGACGGATCATTACGCGGCATTTGCGTTGACTGCCCCCCGTCGACGGTATTCGACGCCTTCTTCGTACCGAGCTCCGGGTATCACGCGTTTTCCCTTCCCCGTCCTACTGGTGGGGGGCGCCGCAACCGCAACGACCGCACGGCATGGGAACCATCCGGTGCGAAGGCCGCCGTCGGCCGGAGCAAACTGCCTTGCCGGCCCGGAGGATGCTCAGTCGAGACAGAACTCGTTGCCCTCGATGTCCTGCATCGCGATGCAGGACTCATTGACGCCATCGGCACGCAGCAGTTGCACGCGTACCGCGCCGAGCGCGACCAGTCGTGTGCACTCGACCTCAAGCGCGGCCAGGCGCTCTTCACCCACGAGTCCGGTGCCGACCCGCACGTCGAGATGCACCCGGTTCTTGACGACCTTGCCCTCGGGAACGCGTTGAAAGAACAGCCGCGGGCCCGCACCTGAGGGATCGATACAGGCGAACGCCGAACCCTGGCGCTCAGGCGGCAGCGAGCGATCGTAGGCGTCCCACGTGGCGAACCCCTCCGGTGGCGGCGGTACGACGTACCCCAACACCTCGCACCAGAAACGGGCGACGCGCTCAGGTTCTGCGCAGTCGAAAGTGACTTGGACCTGCCTGATCGATGACATCGGCGCACCATAGCAGGGGGGATCAATCCACTCATCTCCCGGCGTGGATGCGCATGTTGCGGGAAGGCGGCCCCTGTTGGCCGCTGCTGTGTCCCTCGCCGAAGTGGTTTTGTGCCTGGCCCGGAAGCGGGTCAGAGCTCCACGTGCACCGCGCCTACGTGCCGGCCCTCCACCAGCTCCCGCAGCGCGCGCGGTGCCTGGTCGAGCCCGGTCAGCACGGTGCGGGGGAAGGTGAGCGTGCCGTCCCGCAGCGCGCGGCCGAAGAAGTCGGTCCACTCGGGGATGACGTCGAGGTGGTCGAAGAGCGCCGCGCCGCGCAACGTGACGCTGCCTGAGATGAGGGCATGGGGGTCGATCTCCGTGACGGCCGAGTCGCCCAACTGCCCGGCCAGTGCGCCGATCAACGCAATGCGTGCCCCGCGTCGGGCCAACGCCATCGCCGACTTCAGCTGCTCGCCGCCCACGTTGTCGACGACCACGTCGAGCCCGTCCGGCGCAGCGGCCCGCAGCTGTTCGTCGAGGGAGCCCGCGTTGCGCAGCACGACGGCGTCGTAGCCCAGTTCCTTCGTCAGGATGTCGGCCTTGCGCTGTGAGCTGGTGGAGCCGATGACCCGGGCCGCGCCGCGCAGCCTGGCGATCTGCCCGGCCAGCGAGCCCACACCACCTGCCGCGCTGGTCACGAACACCGTGTCGCCCTGGCGGACTTCACCGGCACGCACGACGCCCAGGTAGGCCGCGGCGCCCTGCGAAAGGTGCGCGGCCGGGAAGGGCAGCGCACCCGGGTCCAGGCACTGGACGGCCTGCGCATCCAGCACCGCGTACTCCCGCCAGCCACCGGTCTGGCTGGCGACCAGATCCCCCACCTGCAAACCACTGTCACCTGCGTCCACGACCTCTGCAATACCGGGTCCCGGCACGCAGGCGCCGACGTCGAACGGCGGCATCGGCAACTCGCCGCGGCCACGGATCAGTTCGCTCATGATGGTGAGGACGGCCAGTGTGGTGGTGCGGACGAGCACCTGGCCCGGCCCCGGCACGGGCACCGGGACCTCCACGACGGTGAAGTGCTCCTCGGAGGGCGCACCCGTGGGACGGGTGACGAGGTGGACCTCTCGATGAGTCGCCGGGACGGCGGATGATGCGGACATGCGCTGACTCCTGATCTCGTCCGGTCAGTACCGCGGGAACCCGGTCCTGCCGGCAGGACCGGGGCACCCTGCCCACAGAACGCCCCCTCCGTGTCCCAAGATCCCGGTTCCGCTGTCGGCGAAGCAGTCCAGCCGATGCGCCGCACCGGGTGTGACGCACGGCCGTGCCGCCATCGTCAAGTCGTCGTGCAGCTTTGGCGATACGCCGCCGCGGCATACCGGCGCAGTGCGGCACCGAGCCCCGCGGCCCCCGCCAGGCCGACGCCCGGCACCCACGTTCGCCGCACCGGACACCGCCCGGCCGCACCCGGGCCAACGACGGGACACTGCGGACACGCCCATGTCCTACACCTTGCCCGTCGACCTGGTCCCGGTCCTGAGCTCCGCCCTGCTGGTCGCGACGCTCGTCGTGGTGGTGCGGCTCGGCAAGGTCCACGACCAGCGCCGACCGGCTTGAGACCGGGTGCTCTGGCGCAGCGCTCCCCACGTAGGCGAGCCGGACGCCGCAGCGGATCACCACCAGCACGCCACCGTCGGCACCACTCAGAAGCCAGCACGCCCACCCTGGAGTTGGCCACCCCACGGGATCGATCACGTCGGACTCAACCGCCTGGCTGGTGCCTGCCACAACGCCTCGACGGATTGCGCCTGTTGGCTGCGTCGGGTGGCAAGATGGGCGCTGACACGCACCCTGCGACGTGCCTGGAATGTGACGCCCAGCGAACTCCGCAGGTCCTGACCCGCGCGGCGGACGGCTTTCCGCAGTATCCGGGCGAGGGTGTCCCACCACCGCCGCGGCCGGAGTGGCCTTCTACGTGGCTTCCGAGCACGCGGTCCTCGGACTGACCCGGTCCGCAGCGCTGGAGTTCATCGGTCAAGGGGTGCGGGTCAACGCGGTGCTGCCGGGAGGCATCGACACCCCGATGGTGCAGCGGTTCTCGGCGCTCAATCCCAACCTGATGGATCAGACCGCGGCCGCCCATCCCATCGGCCGCATCGCCCGGCCCGAGGAGATCGCCAACGCGATCGTCTGGTTGCTGTCGGACGCCGCGAGCTTCGCCATGGGGTCTCCGCTGGTCATCGACGGGGGTTACACCACACGGTGAGACCGCGGCGCGAAGGTCGCCTGTCGTCCGGCGGCGCGACGTCCCGTGTCCGTCGGCGAGCCCCGCATGCGCCGTTCGGGTGGCCGGGCGCCGGTTCTCGCCGAGCGGCGCACGGCCGGCGGGGTGTTGGTGGATCGCTTGGGTGACGGAGCGCGCGTTCGTCGGGAGGGGCGGGCGTCGGTCGGCGGGCGCCCCTTGCGGTGGAGCAACCTTGTGGACGACGGTGCAGCCGGCTGCTCGCGGCCCGATACTTGATCCGCCGGAGCCGTCCGACGGAAAGGTCACCCGATTGGCTGATCACCCATCAGGAACGTCAGCATGAGGTCAGCATCAGTCCCGCCGGAAGCCGCCGTTCGGCGCCCTGGGGCGCCAAGATCGAGAACCTGCGAAGACGCGTCTGACCAGCAAGAAATCAAGCCATGGCCGTGCTTGTTGAGGATCCCTGGAAGGTGCCCATGAGGATGTTGATCAACGTCGCCGAGACCGTGGTGGCGGACGCCCTGCGCGGGATGGCCGCGGCGCATCCGGAGCTGGTGGTGGACGTGGCGAACCGGGTGATCGTGCGGCGGGACGCGCCGGTGGCCGGGAAGGTGGCGCTGCTCTCCGGCGGAGGGAGCGGGCACGAGCCGCTGCACGGGGGGTTCGTGGGGCCGGGGATGTTGGACGCGGCGTGTCCGGGGGAGGTGTTCACCTCGCCGGTGCCGGATCAGATGGTGCGGGCCGCGACGGCGGTGGACGCCGGGCGCGGGGTGTTGTTCGTGGTGAAGAACTACACCGGCGACGTGCTGAATTTCCGGATGGCGGCGGAGCTGGCGGAGGACGAGGGGGTGCAGGTCGCCAGCGTGCTGGTCGACGACGACGTCGCGGTGCGCGACTCGACCTTCACCGCCGGGCGGCGCGGGACCGGGGCGACGCTGTTCGTGGAGAAGATCGCGGGGGCGGCGGCGGAGGAGGGGATGCCGCTGGAGCGGGTGGAGGCGGTGGCCCGGAAGGTCGTGGCGTCGTCGCGGAGTTTCGGGGTGGCGCTGAGCGCCTGCTCGACGCCGGCCAAGGGCAGCCCGACGTTCGATCTTCCGCCGGGCGAGCTGGAGTTGGGGGTGGGGATCCACGGCGAGCCGGGGCGGGAGCGTCGGGCGATGATGACCTCGCACGAGATCGCGGACTTCGCGGTGGACGCGATCCTGGAGGATCTGCGACCGCGGCTGCCGGTGCTGGTGCTGGTGAACGGGATGGGGGCGACGCCGCTGCTGGAGCTGTACGGCTTCAGCGCGGAGGTGCACCGGGTGCTCGACGAGCGCGGGGTGACGGTCGCCCGTACGTTGGTGGGGAACTATGTGACGTCGCTGGACATGGCCGGCTGCTCGGTGACGTTGTGTCAGGTCGACGAGGAGTTGCTGCGGTTGTGGGACGCGCCGGTGGCGACGGCCGGGCTGCGGTGGGGGCGCTAGGGCGTGCGGCACGGGGGTGAGCCGGGGCGGAGTGGGGTGTCGTGGGCGGCGGTGGGTCGCCGTTGGCGGTACGTGGGTGTCGCAAAAGGCGGCAGTCACTTGGGAGTCGGGTGTGCAGAGGGGTGATGGTGTGGTGAACACGGGGTTTGACGCCGGGTTCTTCGTACGGTGGATGGTGGCGGCGGCCGGTCTGGTCGAGCAGGAGGCCGGGCGGCTCACGGAGCTGGACTCGGCCATCGGCGACGCCGATCACGGAACCAACATGCAGCGGGGGTTCGCCGCGGTGGTGAAGACGCTGGAGAGCGAGCCGCCCGCCACGCCCGGGGCGGTGCTGGTCATCGCGGGGCGGCAGCTGATCTCGACGGTGGGGGGTGCCTCGGGGCCGCTGTACGGGACGCTGCTGCGGCGGGCCGGGAAGAGCCTGGGCGAGGCGTCGGAGGTGACGGTCGCGGAGTTGCAGGCGGGGCTGCGGGCCGGGGTCGAGTCGGTGCGGGAGCTCGGGGGTGCCGCGCCCGGCGACAAGACCATGGTCGATGCCCTGCTGCCGGGCGTGGCGGCGCTGGGGACCTCGCTCGACGCGGCGGCCGGGGCGGCCGAGGAGGGGGCGTTGGCGACCGTGCCGATGCGCGCGCAGAAGGGGCGGGCCAGCTATCTCGGGGAGCGCAGCATCGGGCATCAGGACCCGGGTGCGACGTCCTCGGCGCTGCTGTTCGCGGCCCTCGCGGAGGTGGCGCGATGAGCGGCGAGGACCGCGTGGTGGGTGTGGTGCTGGTGTCGCACAGCAAGGCGGTCGCGGAGGCGGTCGCGGAGCTGGCGGTCGGGCTGACCGGGGACGGCCCGAAGGTGCCGGTGGCCGCGGCCGGCGGAACGCCGGACGGGGGGCTGGGGACGAGCGCCGAGCTGATCGCGTCGGCGGCGCGGGAGGTGGACCGCGGCGCGGGGGTCGCGCTGCTGGTCGACCTCGGCAGCGCGGTGCTGACGGTGAAGGCGCTGATCGCGGAGGGCGACGAACTCCCGGCGGACGCCCGGCTGGTGGACGCGCCGTTCGTCGAGGGGACGGTGGCCGCCGTGGTCAGCGCGTCGGCCGGGGCGGACCTGGCGGCGGTCGTGGCGGCGGCCGAGGAGGCGTACGGCTACCGCAAGCGGTGAGCGCCCGGCCCCGCGGGCGCGCGCTCAGGGTTTGCGGGCGACCGCGGCGTAGCAGGCGGCCTCGGCGTCGGTGACGTGGGTGGCGTCCTCGGGGCAGTCGGGGCGCCACTGGTGGGAGAGGGTGACGCCGGGGTCGAGGAGTTCCCAGCCGTCGAAGAAGCGGAGGAACTCGGCGCGGGTGCGGAACTGGAGCTCGGTGCCCGCCTCGCGGTAGATCCCGAGGATCCGGTGCATGGTGTCGGGGCTGTAGTCCGAGGTGGCGTGGGTCATCGCCAGCGTGCTGCCGCTGGGGAGGGCGGCCTTGAGGGTTTCCACGACGGTGTGCGCGCGGTCCCGGCCGTCGTCGGTGACGAAGTGCATCAGGGCGTTGAGGCTCAGGGCGACCGGCCGGGTCAGGTCGAGCGTGTCGAGGAGCTGCGGGGCGCTCAGGATGCCGGCGGGCTCGGTGACGTCGGCGGGCACGTAGGCGGTGCGGCCCTGGGGGGTGCCGCGGAGCAGGGCCGCGGCATGGGCGAGGACGATGGGGTCGTTGTCGGTGTAGACGATGCGGGCGTCGGGGGCGGTGTGCTGGGCGATCTCGTGGAGGTTGGGCGGGGTGGGGATGCCCGTGCCGATGTCCAGGAACTGGCGCAGGCCGGCGCCGGCGAGGTGCCGGGTGGCCCGGTGCATGAACTCGCGGTTGATCCGGGCGGCCACCAGGGCTGCGGGGAAGACGCCCAGGACCCTGCCGGCGGCCATCCGGTCGGCCAGGAAGTTGGTCTTGCCGCCCAGCATGTAGTCGTAGATGCGGGCCGAGTGCGCCCGGTCCAACTGCAGGTCCACCACGGGCTCGTGCTCGGTCATCGCGCGCTGCCTCCCCGCCGTCGGATGGGTCGCCGGCCGGGCACCGCCCGCGCGAGCGGCGTCCGACGGGGAGAGCACTGCCCGGTGGGTGCGCGTTCATGCGCCGGTGCACCACCCGGGCGCGGGCACCTGCCGTCCGCGCCGGGCCCGGTGGTCGCGGGTGGGCGGCGGCGCGCGGGATCTGGTCGTTCTCGGTCACGAGTAGTCATATGAATACGGAGCGCAGGAATATTTGTCGCCGGGTGCCACAAAACGGCTTGGTTTCCTGTTGATTGGACGGTGAGGGCAAACCGTCCTCCCGACGCGGTCGCCGTCCTCGGTGGCGCCGCGCCGGTGCACGGCAAACGGAACGAGGACGGCGCGTGAGCACACACCGGAACCGACTTCTGCCGGCCAGACGGCCGGACCGTGCCGCCCTGCCGGAGATAGTCGCCCCGCAGGAATCGGGTCGGCGGCTGGCGCTCACCTTCCAGGCGTTCCTGACGACCCACGCCCGGAAGTGGCTGGCCTACGCCTATCTGCACACCGGCAGCGAGGACGCGGCCCACGAGGTGACCCGGGCCGCGTACGAACAACTCGGCCGGGTGTGGCCGCACGCGCTGCGGCAGGCGTCGGTGGAGGCGTACGCCTGGGCGGTGCTCAAGGAACGGGTCATGGAGTGGCTCTACGACCGTCAGCAGCCGACCGCGCTCACCGAGACCGCCGCCTTCGCCGTCGTCACCCACGCCCTGCTGCGCGAGTGCCAGCAGCAGTTCGCGATGCTGGAGAGCCAGTTGGGGCTCTATGCGGCGATCTCGCGGCTGCCGGAGCGGCAGTGCGACGTGATCGTGCTCCGGCACGTCATCGGCTACGGCGACGCGCAGATCGCCGCGCTGCTGGGGGTGGACGAGGTCACCGTGCGCTCGTACGCGAGCCGGGGCAAGCGGAAGCTGGCCGCCGCGCTCGGCATCGATCAGGGATAGCCGGCCCGGGAACGGCCGGACGGTTCAGCGGGAGTCGAACATGGGGGAACGGAAGATGACGAGAGCGCACCGGTACCCGGGCGGGCGGCGGGAGACCGTCGAGTCGCTGCTCAGCGCCGCGGCGGCGGTGGCCGGGATCGACGGGCTGGCCGACTTCAGCGCGCTGGACGACGCGGGGGCGCTCGACGGGCTGGGCTGTCTGGCGCCCGCGGCGGCGGGGCGGGGCGCGGAGCTGCCGCCCGCGGTGGTGCCGCCGCCGGGCCCGGGGCGGGCCGCCCCCAGCGGGTATCCCACCGCGCGGGACGAGGCCGTCCACGAGCTCCAGCTGGCCTGCGCGCTGGTGGTGAACGCGGCGGCGGCCGCGGCGAGCCTGGAGCGGCTGGTGAACGACCACCACATCGATCCGGAGGGGGCGCTGGTCTTCGGCTGCCTGCTGCACATCACCGGGCGGTCCGCGGCGGCGCGCTTCTGGTGGCTGTTCGGCGCCGGGGCCGGCAGCCGGACCGCCGCGTACTGCCTGTATCTGGCGCACCGCGGGGACGGCGAGTTCCGCGACGCCACGTACTGGCGCGAGCAGGCCGCGCACGCGCCCGACGAGGAGCCCCGGGCGGTGGCGGCGTTCGACGAGAAGCAGCTGCTGCCGGACGAGGCCCGGCACAACCTCCTCGTCCAGTGGCACAGCGGGCTGGCACCGACCCTGCCGACCGCGCTGGAGAACGTGATCAACCGGCTGGTGGTGGAGGGGGACGACGAGGACTTCGGGGCCATCCCCCGGCCGTCGCCGACGCTGGTGGAGGACCTGGGGCGGGCCCTCCACTGACGTCGACGGCCGCACGCTCAGAGGAAGTTGACGCCTTGGGCGAGCGGGAGGTCGGCGGAGTAGTTGACGGTGTTGGTGGCCCGGCGCATGTAGGCGCGCCAGGCGTCGGAGCCGGACTCCCGGCCGCCGCCGGTCTCCTTCTCGCCGCCGAAGGCGCCGCCGATCTCCGCCCCCGAGGTGCCGATGTTGACGTTGGCGATGCCGCAGTCGGAGCCGTCGGCGGCCAGGAACCGCTCGGCCTCCCGCTGGTCGCGGGTGAAGATGCTGGAGGACAGGCCCTGCGGTACGCCGTTCTGCAGGGCGATGGCCTCGTCGAGGGTGCGGTAGGTCAGGACGTAGAGGATCGGCGCGAAGGTCTCGGTGGCGACGATCCCGGTCTGGGCGGGCATCCGGACGAGGGCGGGGCGGACGTAGGCGGCGTCCGGGGCCTCGTCGGCGAAGTGGCGGTCGCCGCCGACGAGCACGGTGCCGCCGGCGCGCCGCGCCTCGGCCAGCGCCTCGGTCATCGCGGTGTGCGCGGCGGTGCCGATCAGCGGTCCGACGAGGGTGTCCGGGTGGTAGGGGTCGCCGATCGGCAGCTGCGCGTAGGCGTGCGCGATGCGCTCGACGAGGCGGTCGGCGAGGTCCTCGTGGACGATCAGCCGGCGCAGGGTGGTGCAGCGCTGACCCGCGGTGCCGGCGGCCGCGAAGACCACGCCGCGGACGGTGAGGTCGAGGTCGGCCGAGGGGGTGACGACGGCGGCGTTGTTGCCGCCGAGCTCCAGAAGGCAGCGGCCGAAGCGGGCGGCGACCCGGGGTGCCACCTGCCGTCCCATCCGCACCGAGCCGGTGGCGCTGACCAGGGCCACCCGGGGGTCGTCGGCGAGCAGTTCACCGTGCTCCGGTCCGCCGAGCAGCAGGTGGTGGACGCCGGGCGGGGCGCCGGTGTCGGCGGCGGCGCGGGCGAGCAGGGCGGTGCAGGCGAGCGCGGTGAGCGGGGTCAGCTCGGACGGCTTCCAGACCACCGGGTCGCCGCAGACCAGGGCGATGGCGGTGTTCCAGGACCACACGGCGACGGGGAAGTTGAAGGCGGAGATCACTCCGGCGACGCCGAGCGGGTGCCAGCTCTCGGAGAGGCGGTGGCCGGGGCGTTCGCCGGCGATGGTCCGGCCGTAGAGCTGGCGGGAGAGGCCGACCGCGAAGTCGCAGATGTCGATCATCTCCCGGACCTCGCCGAGCGCCTCGGAGCGGATCTTGCCGGCTTCGAGGGTGACGAGGTCGGCCAGGTCCTCCTGGTGGGCGGTGAGGAGTTCGCCGAGCCGCTTGACCAGGGCACCGCGGACCGGGGCGGGGACGGTGCGCCAGGCGAGGAAGGTGCGGTGGGCGTCGGCGAGGGCGGCCTCGGCCTGTTCGGGGGTGGTGGCGGGCAGATGGGCGAGGACGGCGCCCGTGAGCGGAGTGCGGGCGGCGACCGTGGCGCCGGTTCCGGGGTCCTGCTCCGGGTACGCGTCGAGTCCGGCGGCGCCGCAGTGGCGCAGCGCGGTGCCGGCGCGGGCCCGCAGGGCGTCGGTGCCGGGGAGGCCGAGGGTGGCGGGGTGCGCGCTGACGGTCATCGATAACTCCCTTGACTGCGAAGGTCGCTAGGGCGTGGTGGGCGTGGTGGCGGTGGTCGGGGCGTCCAGGGTGCGGAGGGCGGCGTCGGCGTGCAGGGCGGACAGGGCCCGGCGCAGGGAGCGGTCCTGCTGTTCGGCGTAGAGCGCGAACGGGTCGAGGACCGGGCGGTCCAGGGCCGCGGAGAGGCGGTGGGCGTCGAAGGGGGTGCCGTCGCGGCGCGGGTCGCGGGTGCCGTCGCCGGTGAGGTTGGAGTGGAAGATGCCGGCGGCGGAGCGGGGCAGGAAGTCCTCGTAGACGAGGGGGTGGGCGGTCAGCCAGCCGTCGGCGAGCAGGTCGGCGAGGGCGGCGGGCGGGCGGCGGCCGTCGCGGGGGCGGTCGGTCACCGGGTGGTAGGTGAAGAACGCCAGCCGTTCAGCGGCGAGTCGGGTCTCGGTGCGAGGGAAGTCGCGCTCCCACAGGGCGCGGGCGGTGGCCTGCCGGTCGGCGTCGGGCCGGTCGGCGGTCCGGCGGTCGGTCTCGGCCATGAGGGCGTCGTAGCGGGCCCGGCCGCCGGGGGTGAGGGCGATGCCGCGGGCCTCGACCTCGCCGAAGCGCACGCGCAGGGCGCCGCGGGTGAGCCGGCCGTCGGGGTCGCGGAAGGTCCGGGGTTCGGCCAGGGCCCGGAAGGAGGTCTGGCGCAGCAGCACGTCGGGGCCGGCCCAGCGCGGGGGTCCCTGGATGCGGTCGATCATGGTGATGCCGCGCTCCCCCATCTGCCGGTAGAGGGCGTCGATGTCCAGGACGCGCGGGGTGAGGTGGTTGACGTGGGTGGTGGTGACCCCGCCGATGTCGGCGGCGACCGCGGAGATCCGTTCCAGTTCGGCGTACCAGGCGCGGTCGACGGGCTCGGTGGAGAGGGTGAACGCGCCGACGGCAAGCGCGAGGAAGCGTTCCGCCGCGGGTTCGTCCAGGCCGTGGTCGCGTTCCGCGCGCTCGGCGAGGTCCAGGAGTTCGGGCGGGAAGAGCCGGCGGCGGGCGAGGAAGGCGTCCAGGCGGGCTTCGAGGTCCGGGTCGAAGAAGCGGCGGTCGCCGGTGGTGAGGAGGGAGGTGAAGACGCGGAAGGGGTTGCGGTCGAGTTCGTCGGGGTCGATGGGGCGGAAGGCGGTGGAGACGACGGGGACCGCGCCGATGTCGCCGTCCCGGAGGTCGTAGAAGCCGACCGGGCGCATGCCGAGTGCGGCGAAGACCTGGGCGGCCTGGCGGAGTTCGGCGGGGGTGCCGACGCGGATGGCGCCGTGCCGCTCGGCGGTGACCCGGTCGATGCTGCCGAGCCGGCCGGCGTCCGGGTCGCGGCCGGCGACCTCGTCGTTGATCTGCCCGGCGACCTCCAGGAGGGTGGTGTAGGCGGGGACTTCGGTGCCGTACATGTCGGAGAGCCGACGGGCGAACGCGGCGCGCAGCCGCCAGGTGGGGATCAGGGCCATGGGGTCTCCTTTCCCGGGTCCGGCGGGGTGCGGGCCTGCCCGGTGGTTCGTGGTCGGAGCCGACCTGGGGCCTGTCGTCAAACTCCCGCCTGCCTCCGGGCGAACGACGGGAGTTCGACGACAGGCGCTAGATGACGTGGGCTTCGGGGCGGGTGGCGGGCCGGCCGTCGAAGCGGGTGGCGGCGAGCGGTCCGACGTCGAGGAAGGGTTCGCGGCGCAGGTAGAGGTCGCGGACGATCTCGCCGACGGCGGGGGCCTGGAGGAAGCCGTGGCCGGAGAAGCCGGTGGCGTAGAGGAAGCGGCCGGGGTGCGGGGCCTCGCCGATGAGGGCGTTGCGGTCGGGGGTCATCTCGTAGAGGCCGGCCCAGCCGCCGGTGACCGGCAGGTCGGCCAGTGCCGGCGCCCGGCGGGCCGCGGCGGCACGGAACGGGGTGAGCCATTCGCGGCTGAACTCCCGGGCGTATCCCGGCTGTTGGTCTGGGTCGGAGAGGCCGACGAGCAGTCCGTCGGCGCCGTCGTTGTGGAAGTAGAGGGTGGAGGCGTAGTCGAGGGTGAAGGGGATGCGGGGCGGGCGGGGGCTCAGCGGCCCGGTGAAGGCGATCTGGCGGCGCAGCGGGGTGACCGGCAGGGCGACCCCGGCCAGGGCGCCGACCTCGGCGGACCAGGCGCCGGCGCAGCAGATCACGGTGGGGGTGCGGACGGTGCCGTGCGGGGTGCGGACGGCCGTCAGGTGGCCGTCGGCGGTGTCGATGGCGGTGACCGGGCAGCGGGTGCGGACGGTGGCGCCGAGCCGGCGGGCCGCACGGAGGTAGCCGGCGACGGCGGCCTTGGGGGTGGCGTAGCCGTCGGTGGGCGAGTAGGCGGCGGCGACCAGGGTGCCGGGGTCGACGTAGGGGCAGAGGTCGCGGGCGGCGCGGGGGGTGAGGAGGCGGCTGGGCACGCCGTGGGAGTTCTGGATCTCGACGCCCCGGGCGAAGGTGTCCCGTTCGGCCTCGTCGCCGAGGAGGAAGAGGTAGCCGACGGAGTCCAGGCCGATGTCGGCGCCGGGGCGGCGGGCGAAGTCCCGCCAGGCGGCCAGGCTGCGCACGCCGAGCCGGATGTTGAGCGGGTCGGAGAACTGCGCGCGGACCCCGCCGAGGGGTTTGCCGGACGAGCCGGAGGCGGGCAGGTCGCGCTCCAGCAGCAGCACCCGGCCGGCGCCGGCCTCGGCCAGGTGGAAGGCGATGCTCGCGCCGATCACCCCACCGCCGACGATCACGACGTCGGCACAGGCGGGGAGCGGGGCGGAGTGCGGGTCGGGGTCCGAGGGAGTCGAAGCCGTGGGGTGGGCCATCCGGGCCGCCTTCCCGTCGTCGCGTGGTCGCGTGGGTGCTCCGGTCGCCGACACAGCAGCGGGGCCGGTGCCCTTCGATGGTGACCGGCCGGTGGTCGGCCGTCCATGCAGAGTCGTTGGAAGTGATCTATGAGGAGGTGTGGGGCCCCGGGGGTTTGGGGCCCGTCCGGTGGATCAGGGCCCGGCGGGGCGCGGGTGGCGCCGGTGGCCGCTGGGTAGGGTCCCGCCGTGGAATTGCCGGGGGTGCAGCTGCGGACGCTGCTGGAGCTGACCCGGAGCCGCACGATGACCGCGGCGGCCGCGGCGCTCGGATACACGCCGGGCGCGGTCTCCCAGCACATCGCCGCGCTGGAGCGGAGCACCGGCAGCGAGCTGGTCCGGCGGGTCGGGCGCCGGGTGGAGCTGACGGACGCCGGGCGGACGCTGGCCGAGCACGCCGAGCGGATCCTGGGCGCGCAGGCGGAGGCGGTGGCGGCCCTGGAGCGGGCCCGCGGGGAGGTGGGCGGGCACCTGCGGCTGGGGGTCTTCGGGACCGCGGCCGCGGTGCTGCTGCCGCCGGCCCTGCGCCGGCTGGCGGCCCGGCATCCCGCGGTGCGGGTGGCCAGCCGCGAGGTGGACGTGGACCAGGCGTACGTGGAGGTGCTGGCCGGGCGGGTGGATCTGGCGCTCGGCCTGGACTATCCGGACGCGCCGCTGGCCCGGGACGGCGCGGTGGAGCTGGTGCGGCTGCGGACGGAGCGGTTCTCGTTGGCGGTGCCGGCCGGGGCGGCGGGGGCGGGCCGGGCGCCGCTGGCGCTGGCGGAGGCCGGGGCGTACGACTGGATCCTGCCGGCGGCCGGCTCGTACTACGGGCGGGCGATCCGGACGGCCTGCCGCCGGGCCGGCTGCGAGCCGCGGGTGGTCCACGAGGTGACGGACACCGCGACGTCGCTGGCGATGGTCGGGGCGGGGCTGGGGGTGGCGCCGCTGACCGGGCTGATGCTGCGGCTGCGGTCGGAGGGGATCACGGTGGTGCCGCTGCGGGAGACCGTCGAGCGGCACATCGTGGTGGCGGTGGGGACGGCGGCCCGGGCCCGGCCCTCGGTCGCGGCGCTGATCGCGGCGCTGCGGGCGGGCGCGGAGTCGGGGGTGGGCCCGGAGGGAGTGGGCCCGGAGACGGAGCGGGCGGCGGGCACGGGCCCGGGGACGGTGCCGGGCGGCGGTCCGGTGCCGGGTGGCGGGAACGTCACACGCAGGGGTCAGCACGGCCCGGCGGCGGTGCTTCGCTCGCAGGCGTGAGTGCTCCCCCACATGGCGCAGTGGCCCCGGGACGCGGTCAGTCCGCCGCGGGCGGCGGCCAGGTCGGGCGGCTGCTGTCGGGGACCGCGGCCAGGGCGTGGCCGACCGTCGGGTAGCAGGAGAAGACCCCGAGGGACTGCGTGCCCACCAGCAGCTTGAGCATCCGCACGCCCAGGGACGCCAGCAGCAGCCGGCCCTCCAGGCGGCGGCAGAGCCATTCCAGGGCCAGCAGGCAGCTCAGGCCCCGGGAGTCGCAGAACCGCAGGGCGGTCAGATCGAGCACGAGGAAGCGGTGGCCGGCCGAGACGATGGACCGGGCCTCGGCGAGGAACGCCTGCTCGGTGCGGAGGTCCAGCTCCCCGCTGACCCGCAGCACCGCGCACTCGTCCTCCTGGACGAGTGCGGTGACCGCCAACGACCGCATCTCCGAGCTCATGGCGTCCAGCCTAAGCGCCCCCGTGCACCGCACCACCGGCGTCCCACCAGCGTGCGCGGGCGGGCCGGGGCGGCGCCCGCGGGCACGCAGACCGGGTGAAACGGGCCGTTCCACGGGGCACGGGCCCGAAGAACGGCGCTCGGAGGCGGGCAGAAACGGGCGGGTTTGGTTCCGTTGCGGACCCCAGCGGGCAGTCCAACTGTTGCTATAAACCTGGCTGCGGGCAGAAGCGGGCACCGTCGCGACCGAACGGAAAGCGATCCACACGGAACGTGACCGAACGGAAGACGGCGGTCGGAAGCGGGCGGGCACATCCCGCCCGGAGTGGGGAGAGAGCCATGAGGGCCGAGGAACGCCAGAGCCGCCTCCTCGTGCTCGCCCGCCAGTCCGGACGCGTCGAGGTCGCCGAGGCGGCCGCGGAGTTCGGGGTGGCCCGCGAGACCGTGCGGCGCGATCTGCGGGACCTGGAGCGCCGAGGGCTGGTGCGGCGGACGCACGGCGCGGCGTACCCGGTCGAGAGCGCGGGGTACGAGACCACCCTGGCACGGCGGGAGACCCAGCAGGTGCCCGAGAAGCGGCGGATCGCGGCGGCCGCGGCGCAGTTGGTCGGCGAGGCGGAGACGGTCTTCGTCGACGAGGGGTACACGCCCGAGCTGGTCGCGATGCTGCTGCCGACGGACCGGCCGCTGACCGTGCTGACCGCGTCGCTGCGCACCGCGTCGCTGGTCTCGGCGTCCGACTCGACGACCGTCCTCCTGGCCGGCGGGCGGGTGCGGGCCGGGACCCAGGCGACGGTCGGGCCGTGGTGCCGGGACATGCTCGCCGGCTTCGTGGTCGACCTGGCGTTCCTGGGGGCCAACGGGATCTCCCGGGAGTACGGGTTGACCACCCCCGATCCCGCGGTCGCCGACGTGAAGGCGCAGGCGGTGCGCTCCTCGCGGCGGCGGGTGCTGGTCGGGGTGCACAGCAAGTTCGGGGCCAGCAGCTTCTGCCGGTTCGCCGGCATCGACGAAGTGGACGTGATCGTCACCGACACGGGGCTCTCCGCGCCGGAAGCACACCGGTACTCGCTCCTGGGGCCGCAGGTGCTCCGGGTCTGACCTCCCCTCCTCCCCTCACCGCCGTCGGCCGGGCCGGCGGCCCGTCCGGCATGCCCACGCCCGTCCCCCTCGGGCCGAATCACCTGGAAAGGCAGGAGCCGTGCGCGCACGATCCCCCGGAGCTGTCGGCGGCGCGGGCCGCCGGGCGAGCCGGCTGGCCGCCCTCGCGGCCGCTCTCTCCCTGGCGGTCACCGGCTGCTACCGCGGCGCCGGTGACACCGGCCACGACGGGCTGCACACCCTCAACGTGCTGATGGTGAACAACCCGCAGATGGTGGACCTCCAACGGCTCACCGCCGAGCACTTCACCAAGGAGACCGGCATCCGGGTCCACTTCACCGTGCTGCCGGAGGACGACCTCCGCGACAAGATGAGCCAGGACTTCTCCAGCCAGGCCGGGCAGTACGACGTGGCCAGCCTCAGCAACTACGAGACGCCCATCTACGCCCGCAACGGCTGGCTCACCCCGCTGGGGCAACTGGCCGACAGGGACCGCGAGTTCGACCAGAAGGACGTTCTCGCGCCGGTGCGGTCCTCGCTCACCGCGGCCGACGGCGAGGTCTACGCGGAACCCTTCTACGGCGAGTCGTCGTTCCTGATGTACCGCAAGGACCTGCTCAAGGCGGCCGGGCTGACCATGCCCGCCCGGCCGACCTGGACCCAGGTGGCCGCCATGGCCGCCACGTTGGACGGCTTCCGCAAGGGCCAAAAGGGCATCTGCCTGCGCGGCCAGCCCGGCTGGGGCCAGCTGGCGGCGCCGCTGACGACCGTGGTCAACACCTTCGGCGGGACCTGGTTCGACAAGGACTGGCGGGCGCGGCTGGACGCCCCGGAGTTCGCCCGGGCGACCCGGTTCTACGTCGGGCTGGTCCGCGCGCACGGCGAGCCCGGCGCGCCGCAGGCCGGGTACACCGAGTGCCTCAACGACATGCAGCAGGGCAAGGTCGCGATGTGGTATGACGCGACCGCCGGCGCCGGGTCGCTGGAGAGCGCCGACTCCCCGGTCGCCGGCCGGATCGGGTACGCCCCGGCACCGGTCGAGCGGACCGCCGGCGCGGGCTGGCTCTACACCTGGGCCTGGGGCATCCAGAAGGCCAGCACGCACCAGAAGGCCGCCTGGGAGTTCGTCCGCTGGGCGTCCGGGAAGTCCTACGAGCGGCTGGCGGGCCGGGAACTGGGCTGGTCCCGGGCGCCGGCCGGGAAGCGGGCCTCGACCTACCGCGACCCCGACTACCTCAAGGAGGCCGGGGCGTTCGCGGGGGCGACCGAGCGGGCGATCACCTCGGCGCGGCCGGACGACCCGGGGGTGCAGCCGCGGCCGGCGCCCGGGATCCAGTTCGTGGGCATACCGGAGTTCTCGGACCTGGGGACCAAGGTGTCGCAGGAGATCAGCTCGGCGATCGCCGGCAAGCAGAGCGTGGACGACGCGCTGCGGGCGGGCCAGCGACTGGCGCGGGAGGTGTCCGATGCGTACACCCGTCGCTGAGCGGGCCAAGGGCTGGGCCCGGCGCGCCCCGCTGCTGCCCGCCCTGGTCTTCCTGGTCGTGGTCACCCAACTCCCGTTCGTGGCAACGGTGGTGATCTCGTTCATGCGCTGGAACGCGCTGGCCCCCGACCACCGCGGGTTCGCCGCCCTCGACAACTACCGGGCGGTGGTCACCGATCCGGCGCTGCGGTCGTCGGTGGGCACGACGGTGCTGCTGACGGCGTCGGTGGTGCTGGTCAGCCTGGGGCTGGGGCTGGGGCTGGCACTGCTGCTGGACCGGAGCTTCCGCGGCCGGGGCATCGTCCGCACCCTGCTGATCACCCCGTTCCTCGTGGTGCCGGTGGCCGCCGCGCTGCTGTGGAAGCACGCGCTCTACAACGCCTCGTACGGGCTGTTCAACGGGGCGTTGACGTGGCTGTGGCAACTGTTCGGCGCCGGCGAGCCGCCGCAGCCGGACTGGATGACCGACTCCCCGCTGCTGTCCGTGGAGCTGTCGCTGATCTGGCAGTGGACGCCGTTCATGATGCTGATCCTGCTGGCGGGGTTGCAGAGCCGGCCGGCGGACGCGGTGGAGGCGGCCCGGATGGACGGGGCCACCGCCTTCGACATCTTCCGCCACCTCACCCTGCCGCACCTGCGGCGCTACCTCGAACTGGCGGCGCTGCTGGGGACGGTGTACATCGTGCAGAACTTCGACGCGGTGTTCACCCTCACCTCCGGCGGACTGGGCACCGCCAACCTGCCGTACACCCTCTACCAGACCTTCTACCAGGCCCACGACTACGGCCGGGCGTCCGCGCAGGGCGTCGTGGTGGTGCTCTGCTCACTGCTGGTGGCGAACTTCGCCCTGCGCACCGTGTCGTCCCTGCTGCGCGAGGAGATCACCCGATGACGCGAGGAGACCGCAGGGGCGGACGGCGGGTGCGCGGGGCGGCGCTGGGTCTGACGGCCTGGCTGTGCGGGATCGCCTTCTTCCTGCCGGTGGCATGGATGGTGCTGACCTCCTTCCACCGCGAGACCGACGCCGCGACCAATCCGCCGAGCCTGGCCGCGCCACTCACCCTGCACGGCTACCGGGAGTTCTTCGGCGTCGGCGGCGCCGGCGTGAGCCCCTGGCCGCCGCTGCTCAACTCCCTGACCGCGTCGGCGGCCTCGACGCTGCTGGTGCTGGTGCTGGCGGTGCCGGCGGCGTACGCGCTGTCCCTCCGGCCGGTACGCAAGTGGCGCGACGTGCTGTTCTTCTTCCTCTCCACGAAGATGCTGCCGCTGGTGGCGGGACTGCTGCCGATCTACCTGGTCGCCCAGAACACCCGGATGCTGGACGACATCTGGCTGCTGGTCATCCTCTACACCTCGATGAACCTGCCGATCGCGGTGTGGATGATGCGGTCCTTCCTGGCCGAGGTGCCGGTGGAGATCCTGGAGGCCGCCTCGATCGACGGGGCGGGGCTGCCCACCACGCTGGTGCGGATCGTGGCGCCGGTCGCCCTGCCGGGCATCGCCGCGACCGCGCTGATCTCCTTCATCTTCAGCTGGAACGAGCTGCTGTTCGCGCGGGTGCTGACCGGCATCGTGGCCGGCACCTCCCCGGTGTTCCTGACCGGGCTGGTCACCAGCCAGGGGCTGTTCCTGGCGAAGGTGTGCGCGGCGGCCACCGTGGTGTCGCTGCCGGTGCTGGTCGCCGGTTTCGCCGCCCAGGACAAGCTGGTGCAGGGCCTGTCGCTGGGCGCGGTGAAGTGACCGGGACCGGGCCGCCCGCCCGGGTGGTGCGGGCGGTCAGCCGGCGTCGGCGCGCCCGGCGGCGAGCGCCTCCGCCAGCCGGTCCAGGAATTCCCGCTGGGCCGTGACCAGCCGGGCGCGCGCCTGCTCCGGGGTGCACCACGCGACCCGGTCGATCTCCGGGAAACTGCGGATCACCCCCGAGCCGCGCGGCCACTCCAGCTCGAAGGTGCCCGGCTCGATCCGGTCCGGGTCGAGGTCGCCCGCGACGGCCCACACGGTCACCACCTTGCCGCCGGACTGGCGGACGTCCCCCAGGGGTACGTACCGCCCGTCCGGCGGCGGCATGCCCAGCTCCTCGGCGAACTCCCGGCGGGCCGCGGCCAGCGGCTCCTCCGGCGGTGCGTACTCGCCCTTGGGCACCGACCAGGCGCCGGCGTCCCGGCGCGCCCACAGCGGGCCGCCCATGTGCGCCAGCAGCACCTCGGTGCCGCCGTCGGCGCCGCTGCGGTGCAGCAGCAGTCCGGCGCTCCGCTTCCCGGCCATCCTCTCCGGCGCTCCCTTCGTCCCGTTCTCCGCTCCCGACGCGTCACCTGTGCGCGGCGAGCACGGTGTCGAGGGTGTCGGCCTCGGCGGCCGTCTTGTCCTCGCGGTAGCGCACCACGCGGGCGAACCGCAGGGTGACGCCGGCCGGGTAGCGGGGCGAGGTCTGGAGCCCGTCGTAGGCGATCTCCACGACGAGTTCCGGACGGACCGTCACCACATGGCCGTCGTCCGCCACCGCCAGTTGCCCGAGCCGCTCGGTCTGCCAGCCCAGGGTGGCGTCGGTGAGCCCCTTGAAGGTCTTGCCGAGCATGACGAAGCCGCCGCCTGCGGCCCGCGCCCCGAGGTGCAGGTTGGAGAGCTTGCCGGTGCGGCGGCCGTGGCCCCACTCCGCGGCCAGGACCACCAGGTCCAGGGTGTGCACGGGCTTCACCTTCAGCCAGGCGGCGCCCCGGCGGCCGGCGCTGTAGGGCGCGTCGAGGGCCTTGACCACGACGCCCTCGTGGCCGCGGCGCAGGGTGCGGTCGAAGAAGTCCGCGGCGGCGGCGCGCGCTGCGGGGTCGTCCGGGTCCTCGACGACGCAGCGCCGCACCCGGGTCGACTCCGGTACCAGGGCGGCGAGTTCGGCGTGCCGGCGGTCGCCGGGGAGGTCCAGCAGCGCGCGGTCGCCGAGCGCGAGGAGGTCGAAGAAGACCGGGGTCAGCGGGAGGGCGGCGCGGGCCGCGGCGACGTCCGTCCGGGAGCCGAACCGGCCGGCGACCCGCTGGAACGGCACCGGACGCCCGTCCGCGCCCAGCGCGATCACCTCGCCGTCGAGGACGAGGCGCTCGGCGGGCAACTCCCGAACCAGGGCGGCGACCTCGGGCAGCCGGTCGGTGACCTCGTCCAGGGTGCGGGTGTGGATGCGGACGTGCGGGCCGTCCCGGTGCACCTGCACCCGGATGCCGTCGAGCTTCTCCTCCACCGCGCAGCGGCCGAGCCGGTCGATCGCCTCGGCCACGGACGCGGCGGTCCGCGCGAGCATCGGCCCGACCGGCCGGCCGACGGTGAGCCGGAATCCGGCCAGCGCCGGCGGGCCGTCGGAGAGCAGGGCCCGGGCCACGTCGGGCAGTGAGCCGGCGAGCATCACGGCCCGCCGCACCGCGTCCGGGGGCGCGCCGGTGGCGGCGGCGAGCCCTTCGACGGCGAGCGCGTCCAGCGCGCCCTGCCGGACCTCGCCGGTCAGCAGCCCGTACAGGAACCGCTGCTCCTGGTCGGTGGCGGCGGCGAGCAGGCCGCCGACCAGCCGCCGCCGCTCGGCCTGGGCGCCGGGGCCGGCGACCCCGGCCAGCGCGGTCAGCGCGGCGTCCACGTCGCGGACGGTGAGGGTGGGCCGGTCGGCGGGCGGCGGCGGGTCGCGCAGCGCGCTCCAGCCGACGCCGATCCGGCCCTGGGGCAGCCGTCCGGCCAGATAGGAGATGACCAGCGGGGCGTCCACCGGGTCCGCGGCCGAGAACAGCTCGGCCAGCAGCGCGGTCTTCCGCGACCGGGCCGAGGTGGCGGCGACCTCCGCCGACACCCGGGCGAGAGCGGCGAGCAACATACGGTCATCGTGCCCCCGCGGCGCCGCCACCGCTCCCGCAACGGACCGGCCCGCGAACCCGCACCCGAGCGCCCGGCCCGAGCAGTCGCGCCGGCCGGGCCGCCGGGGCGCTACCGTGAGGGGGTGACCGCGCCCCGTGTCCCGGAACCCTTCGACGCCGCCGGGAACGCCTCCCGCCCGGGCCCCGTCACCCATGTCTGGTACGCCGCGTACGGCTCCAACACCCACCCGGAACGGCTCGACTGCTACCTCGCCGGGGGCCGCCCGCCGGGCGGGCGGCGGGATGTCCCGGGGTGCCGCGATCCCCGCCGGCCGCGGCGCAGCGCGCCGGTACTGCTGCGCGGGCGGCTGTACTTCGCCACCGAGTCCGCGGTGTGGACCGGCGGCCGGGCCTTCTACGACCCCGAGGCGGACGGCGAACTCCCCGCCCACGCCTATCTCCTGACGGTTTCTCAGTTCTCCGACATCGCGGCGCAGGAGATGTACCGGGAGCCGGACCGGGACCTGGACCTGACGCGGGTCCTGGCCCGCGGGCGCGACCGGCTGGGCCCCGGCCGCTACGAGACGCTGGTCTGCGCCGGCCTCCTCGACGGCCACCCGGTGCTGACCTTCACCGCCCCCTGGCGCAGCACCGAGGTCCCGCCCAACCCGCCCGCCGCCGCCTATCTGCGCCATATCGCGGCGGGCATCGGCGCCGCGCACGGCTGGCCCCCGCGCCGGACCGCGGCGTATCTCGCCACGTGCCCGGGGGTGCACCCTCGGTGGTCGGCACCCAAGATCGCGGCCCTGCTGACCGCGGACCCGGCTGGGTCCGCCCCGGCCGCCCCGCCCGCGCGGTCCCGACTTGCGGAATGACCGCGGGTGGAGTTATGCCGGAGTCAGGTGTGGACGTGGCTTTCGTCTCCCCTGGGTAGGGGGTGCACACTGTGCTGTTCACTGACCGCGCGGACGCCGGACGGCGACTGGCCGAGGCGCTGCGCCATGTGGCGAAGGAAAATCCCGTCGTCCTGGGCCTGCCGCGGGGCGGAGTCCCGGTGGCCTATCAGGTGGCCCAGGCCCTCGACGCGCCCCTCGATGTGATCGTGGTCCGCAAGCTCGGCGTCCCGTACCAGCGGGAGCTGGGGTTCGGCGCGATCGGCGAGGGCGGCGTGCGCGTACTGAGCCAGGACATCATCAGCCGGGGCCGGGTCGGCCCCGAGGACGTCGACGCGGTGCAGCGCACCGAGGAGGCGGAACTGGCGCGCCAGGCCGAGCGGTTCCGGGCCGGCCGGCAGCGGCGTGCGCTCGACGGCCGGACCGTGGTCGTGATCGACGACGGCATCGCGACCGGGGCGACGGCGGCGGCCGCCTGCCAGGTGGTCCGCGCCCAGGGCGCGGCCCGGGTCGTGCTGGCGGTGCCGGTGGCCCCGCCGGACGCCGCCGAGCGCCTGCGCACCGCCGCCGACGAGTTCGTCTGCCTGTCCACCCCCTATGCGTTCTCCGCGGTCGGCGAGTGGTACCAGGACTTCTCCCAGACGTCGGACGACGAGGTGGTCTCGCTGCTCTCCCAGGCCGCCGCCGGCACCGCTCCGCTGGCCGGTGCGGCGGGCGGCAGGCGGGCCAGGACGGCGCACCGCGCCGGTGACTGGGAGGAGGTGCGGGTCGAGGCCGGGCCGGTCGTGCTGACCGGGGATCTCACCCTGCCGGTACCGGGCGGGCCGGTCGTGATGTTCGCGCACGGCTCCGGCAGCAGCCGGCACAGCCCGCGCAACCGTGCGGTGGCCACCGCGCTGAACCGCGCGGGCCTGGGCACCCTCCTCTTCGACCTGCTCACCCCGGCCGAGGAGGCCGACCGGGCCAACGTCTTCGACATCGACACGCTGGCCCGGCGCCTGGCCGACGCCACCCGCTGGCTGCGGGCCCGGGAGTCCGTCCCGATCGGCTACTTCGGCGCGAGCACCGGCGCCGCGGCCGCCCTGCGGGCCGCCGCCTACCCCGACGCGGGCATCGCCGCCGTGGTCTCCCGCGGCGGCCGGCCCGACCTCGCGGGCCGCTCGCTGCTCTCCTCCGTGGAGGCCCCGACGCTGCTGATCGTCGGCGGCGCCGACACCCTGGTACTGGATCTCAACCGTCAGGCACAGTCCGCGCTGACCTGCGAGAACAAGCTCGAAATCGTCCCCGGCGCGACGCACCTCTTCGAGGAGCGGGGCGCCCTGGACAAGGTGTCCACGCTGGCCCGCGACTGGTTCACCCGCCACTTCCACCTGCTCCCGGCGTAGCGGTGGAGCGGACGGCGACGACCGGCGCGGAGCCGGCGCGACAGACAGTGGCCAACGGGCAACCCGTTGGCCACTGTTGTGCTCGCACCTGACGGCTAGTACCGGAGCGTCCCCCGGCTAGTACCGGAGCGTCCCCGCGATCCCGCCCACTCCGGCGAGCGCGCCGTCCGGTACGAACCGCACCTCCGCGCCGGTGTCCAGGGAGCGCTCCACGATCGAGTCCACGATGTCGTCGACGGCGTCCCGTTCACCGCGCTCGGCCGGCATCAGATGGCCGCCGGTGTCCCGCACGGTCTCCCGGTAGTTCTCCTCCACGGCCAGCAGGGCGACCCGGCCGGTCTCCGCGTTCTGCCGGATCTCGTCCAGTCCGGCGGCGAAGGCCCGGCGCCCGCGCGCCCGGTCCAGTTCGGCCAGCACATCGGCGACTTCGGCCTCCGCGCGCTTCTCCGCGTACGGGCGGACGGCCTGCCAGAGCGGCTCGGGCGGTCCGGCGGCCAGCCCGGCCTGCGGCACCTGCGTCACCGTGACCTTGGTGCCGGTGCCGCCCCGCATGACTGTCCCCACGTCGTCGAGGAGCGAGAGCGCCGCCGCCTTGCCGACCACGTACAGCGGCCGGGGGTCGGCCTTGAGGACGGTGGCCAGCGCGGTGTCCGCCTCGCGCAGGAACTTGCGGGTGTGCTCGTCACGGAAGGTGCTGGGCACCTCGCCCACCTGCAACTGGTCCTCGGGGTCGGGATCGGCCAGGCTGCGGGTGAGCGGGAAGGCGCCGCGCCGCACCTCGGTGAGGCGGTCCAGCGCGCCGCTCCACAGGCTGACGTGGTCGGCGGAGACCGCCAGCACCCAGAAGGGGTGCTCGGCGGCGTGCGCGGCGACGAGGTTGCGGGTGAGGAAGGTGTCCGAGAGCACCACCCGGGCCGGGACGGTGCGGCCCAGCGACCACACCTGGTGCTCCCCCGGCGCCGCGAAGAGGACCATGCCCTCCTCGGCATGGGTCAGATCGACCTCCGACGCCGCCTTGTCCAACTGCTCGATGACGTCGATCCGTCGCTCCCTGGAGACGTCCGGATCGGCCTGCAGCCGCTCCTTGGCCTCGGCGAGCATGTTCCGCAGCAGGACCGGGTCCTGTGCGTTGTCCGGCTCACGGCGATGCGTGGGCATCAGCACCGACACGGCGGGGTAGGGCCGCTGCCGGCGAAGCTTGGCGAGTTCAGCAGGGCTGAGCGCAGCATGCATCGGAACCCTTCTTTCGGTGAGCGGATTCACGGAGCGGATTCACGGAACGGATTCTCGGAGCGGATTCACGGATACGGGTTCAAGGAGCGCTGCAGAGCGCGGAATCGAGGAGTCCGGACCGTCCGGAGCGGCCCCTTCGGATAGCCTCGCCCGACCCCCGGCGCTCTATCACACTATGAACGATATGCCCGTTTCTCCGGTGGGGCAGCAGGTGCGGCGGCAGCCGCGTCGCGGCCGTGCGGCAGCGGGATTTCGGGCCGGTCACCGGCGTCCCGGCCCCGGAAGCGACCTTGCGCCATCCGTGGTGTCATCGAAGGGTGGGCGCCCTGCGAACCACGCGGACGCCATGCGACGAACGCTCCGGAGGAGCCAGAGAAGAACCCCGAGAAGAACCCAGAGAAGAACGCTGCGACAGCGGGAGGAATCATGGCCGGCAAGCTGCGAGCCCGGGACATCATGACCGGCGGCGTGCAATGCGTCGGCGCGCACCAGTCGTTGCAGGATGCAGCGAAGATGATGCGCGACCTGAAGGTCGGCGCGCTGCCCATCTGCGGCGACAACAACAGACTGACGGGGATGATCACCGACCGTGACATCGTCATCAAGTGCTGCGCCGAGGGCATCGACCCGTCCACGGTGCAGGCGGGTTCCCTACAGAGCAAGATCCACTGGATCGACGCCGAGGCGGACGCCGCCGACGTCCTGCGCACCATGGAACAGCACCGGATCAAGCGCCTCCCGGTGATCGACACCAAGGGCGGTCACCAGCTGGTGGGCATGATCACCGAGGCCAACCTGGCCAAGAACCTCACCGACGCGCAGGTCGCCGAATTCGCCACCCGCGTCTACGCGACCGCCTGACGCGCCCGCCCCAGCGGCCGACGGGCACCCTTTCCGCGCCCGGCACGGCACCCGGCCGCTGGCGGCCCCTGGCGCGGCACCCTAGAGATCCGCCTCCTCCCCGAGGTAGAGCCCGGCGAACGCCTTGGCCGCGGCCTCCGAGCCGAGCAGCCGCCGCAGCCGGGCCGCGGCCGTCCCGGCGCGGAACCGATCGCCCGACGAAGCGCCGTGCAGCACCTCCGAGAGCCACTGCGAGAACTCCAGGTACTGCCACACCCGCCGCAGGCTCGCGGCCGAGTAGCCGGCCAGCCCGCGATCGTCGCCCTTGTAGTGGGCGATCAGCGCGTCACCGAGCAACAGGGCGTCGTTGATCGCGAGGTTCATGCCCTTGGCCGCGATCGGCGCGAGCAGGTGCGCCGCGTCCCCGGCCAGGTGCAGCCGGCCGTAGGTCATCGGCTCCACCACGTAGTTGTGCATCGCCAGCACGGTCTTCTCGCTCAACGGCCCCTCGCGCAGCGGCCGGGCGCCGTCGGCGGCCAGCCGGAGGTGGAGTTCCGACCACACCCGCTCGTCCGGCCAGTCCGCGACCCCGTCCCCGGCCGGAACCTCCAGGTAGTAGCGGGTGACGTGCGCGCTGCGCGCCATGTGCGCGCCGAATCCCCGCGGGTGGATGCCGAAGACCACGCCGTCCGCTGACGGCGGCGCCTCGGCCAGCACCGCGAGCCAGGCGACCCCGTGGTCATGACGGGTGGTCCGCACCCGCCCCTCGGGTATCGCCGCCCGGCTCACCCCGCGCGCCCCGTCGGCGCCGACGATGTGGTCGCAGGCGATCCGGTGCCGTGCGCCGGTGACCGGATCGCCGAACGAGACCGCGGGGTGCGGCCCGTCGATGTCGTGCAGCCGTACGTCGCGCACCCCGAAGTGCACCGCACCGCCGGCCCGGTCCGCGTAAGCGGCGAGCAGATCGCCGACCAACAGCGGCTGCGGATAGACGAAATGCCGCCGCCCCGACAGCCGGGCGGTGCGCACCGGGTGCCGACCGCCGTCGAAGCGGAACTCGAACTCCCCCTGGGTATGGGCGCGTTCGAGCAGCCGCTCGGCGAGCCCGTGCCGGCCCAGCGCGCGCACCGCCCACTCCTCGACGAACCCGGCCCGCGGCCGCCGCTCGATGAACTCCCGGCTCTCCGCCTCCAGTACGACGCAGTCGACACCGGCGGCCCGCAGCACATTGGCCACGGTGAGCCCGGCGGGCCCGGCCCCGACGATGACGACGGAGGCGCGGGAGAAAGGCGGGGCGGCGGGACGTGGTGCGGGCGAGGACACGGCGGGTGGTTCCCTTCGGGCCGGGCGGAGGATCGCACGCAGTATGGCGGTTGGCCGAAACCATGCGCTCGGCGCCCCGGCCCCCGCTGCCGGTCCGCCGCCCCACAATCCCGCACCACTGCCGCCATACCCGTACGTACCACCCCCGGCCGCCCCGCGAAGCCCCCGCGGCCCCCGGCCGCCCCGCGAAGCCCGCTCGGCTCCCCGCAGGAGGGCTGCCCGGGCTCTCCGGCCCACCGGGGCCGTCGCCCGCGCTCGTCCGCGCATGATCCCGGCGCGATCCGCGCCCCGACAGCCCCTCGTCGGACCTCCGTGGCCGTTCGGCCGTTCACCCAAATGGCCGCCCCGGATCGCCTCGCACCCGCGGGCCTTACTAGCGTCGAACGACGCAACGCGCCGACTGCGCACCGCCGCCACAAGGAGGCCGCCATGCGGAGGCTGATCGCCGTGCCGACCGTGCTGCTCGCCCTGGCCGCCGCCGGCTGTGCCGGAGAGGACCGTCAGGACGCGCCGACCGTCTCGTCCGCATCGGACCCGGGCATGGCCCCGAACGGCACGCCGGGGCCCCAGGGCTCCCCCACCATCCCGGGCCAGCCGGTGAGCTGCGGCGAGATCGCCGACGTGCTGGGCAAGGCGCACGGCGTCGCGCTGTTCGCGGACCCCGCCCCGACCGGCGCGGTGGGCTGCGACGAGGCCCGCGGGGTGATGAAGGAGTTCTTCCTACGGGCGCCCCCGCAGACGGCCGGGCAACAGGGGGCGCTGGCCGTGCGGGGCTGGTCCTGCCAGTACGACGGCGGCCCCACCGGCACCTGGATCACCGACTGCCGGCGCGACGAGCGCGAGATGCACACCGAGGACGCCGGCCGGTCCACCGGCCCCAGCGGCCCGCCGGGCGCGTCCGAACTGCCCGGCCTGCCCGACGAGTCCTCGCCCCCCATGGAGGAACCGTCGACCACCGACATCTAGGGCGCTTCCGGCCACCGGGCCCTGACCGCGGGACCCGACCTCCGCCTACGTCTGCGCCTCCGCCTCCGCCTCCGCCATGCCGTGGAACCACGTCGGCCCGGCGTCCAGCGCCTTCTTGATCCGCGCCAGCGCGTAGTCGTCCAGCTCCGGCAGGGCGTCCCTCGCGAACCAGCCGACCGCCAGCGACTCGTCGTCGTTGACCCGCGCCTCGCCGCCGACCGCCCGGCAGCGCAGCGTCACGTCCAGGAACTGGCACATGTCGCCGTTGGGGTACCGGGTCGGCGGCATGGCCTCGACGAGGACCACGCCCTCGGGGACGACCCGCACCGCGGTCTCCTCGTAGACCTCGCGGACCGCGGTCTCGGCGGGCTGCTCCCCGGGCTCCGGGATACCGCCGATCACCGACCAGCCACCGGTGTCCACTCGCTTGCCCAGCAGCACCCGGCCGGCGTCGTCGAGGACGACCGCGCTCACCCCGGGCAGCCACAGCAACTTGGTGCCGATGTCGGCCCGGAGGTCACGGATGAAATCGGGGATTGCCATGCCCCGACCCTACGGGACGCCCCCGGACGACTCACCGGACGGCAACGCGTGCGGACCCGCGCAGACCTACCGAGACCGACGGGGACAGGAGGCCGGGGCCGGGCGGCGACCCGAGCAGCCGGCGCCGCGCCGCCGCGCTACGCCGTCGAGGCCGGGCGGCGCAGTCGGAGCCGCTCGCGGACGCAGCGCACCGCGCCCTCGGCGTCGTCGACGGTGACCGTGAAGGTGCGCCCGTCACCGAGCCGCAGCACCATCGCCTCGCCACGGCGGACGACCACGGCGGTGCCCTGCTCGGGGCGCCAGCGGTAGCCCCAGCCGCCCCAGTGGCGCGGGGTGACCCGGGGCGCGAAGTCGGCGCCGACGACGGTGTCCAGGGGAATCCGGCGGCGCGGCACCCCCAGGTGGCCGCACCGCACCTCCAGGCAGTCGTCGTCCACCCGGACCGCGACGTGGACGAAGGCGAGGGTGCCGAAGAGCACCAGCAGGCCGGCGGCGACACAGCCGACCACGGCCATCACCAGCGGCGCCAGGCCGGAGGTCCAGGTGCTGTTGACGGCCAAGCCGACGCCCAGTGCCAGACAGGCCGCGCCGATGGCGGCCAACAGCCACTGGAAGCGGTTGGTGGCACTGCCGTGCCAGACCTCGGGAATCTCCGCAGGGGAGCCGCCGGCCGGCCGGACACCGGTCGGGACGCCGTCCGTGCTTCCGTGCTCACCGGGGGCTGCGGCCCCCTCGTGGGGGTGGTCCCTCATGAGACGCAGCGTACGCGCCTTCGCACCCTGGGGCAGTACGCCGGCGCCGTGCGGTGCGCCACCCGTGGGGTCCCCCGTGGTGTCAGACGGTGCGCGGGGCGGCCGGGACGGCGCCGGTGAGCAGCCGGCCCTCCTCGTAGGCCAGGACCTCGTCGGGCAGGGTGCCCGGGCGGCCGCTGAGGAGCACGTCGAGGGTGCCGGTGGGGGCGGCCGCGGGGGCCGGCTCGGCGCCGATCCGGCGGAGTGCCTGGGCGGCCACCGCCTCGGCGGAGCCGTGCAGGACCAGGGGCGGGGTGCCGGGCTGCTGGAGGGCGGCCCGGATGCGTTCGGCGACCAGCTCGTAGTGGGTGCAGCCCAGCACGACGGCCCGGATGTCGCGCGGGGTGAGCTGCGCGGCGGCGGCCACCGCGGCGTCGATCGCGGCGTCGTCGGCCTGCTCGACGGCGTCGGCGAGGCCCGGGCAGGGCACTCCGGTGACCTCGACGCCCTGGGCGAAGCGGGCGATCAGGTCCTGCTGGTAGGGGCTGCCGGTGGTGGCCGGGGTGGCCCAGATGGCGACCGGGCCGCCGCCGGCCGCGGCGGGCTTGATCGCCGGGACGGTGCCGATGACCGGGATGTCCGGCTCCAGCGCGGCGCGGAGCGCGGGCAGCGCGTGCACGGAGGCGGTGTTGCAGGCGACGATCAGCGCGTCCGGGCGGAGCGCGGCGGCGGCCCGGGCCACGGCCAGGGCGTGCGCGGTGACGTCGTCGGGAGTCCGCGGACCCCAAGGCAGGCCGTCGGGGTCGGTGGAGAGCACCAGGTCCGCGTCGGGCCGCAGGCGCCGCACGGCGGCGGCCGCCGGGAGCAGGCCGGTTCCGGAGTCCATCAGCGCGATCTTCACCCGGACACTTTACTCAACGGTCCGCCCCTCTTGTCATACCGGGCCGGGAAGGACCGGAACGGCACGGACCCCGACGGCCCGTGTCGGGCGCCGGTCCGCGGCGGGCCCGGTGGGGCAGACTGCGCCCGTGGAAGCGATCGCGTGGATCGGTGCCGGGTCCCTGCTGGCCTGGCTGTGGCTGCTGCTGGGACAGGGCTTCTTCTGGCGGACCGACGTCCGGCTGCCGGCCCGCCGGGATCCGGACCGTTGGCCTTCCGTCGCGGTGGTGGTGCCGGCCCGGGACGAGGCGGCGGTGCTGCCGGCGAGCCTGCCGACGCTGCTGGCCCAGAAGTACCCGGGCCGCGCCGAGGTCTTCCTGATCGACGACGGGAGCACGGACGGGACCGGCGCGCTCGCCCGTGAGCTGGCGGCCGGCGCGGGCGGGCTGCCGCTGACCGTCGCCTCGCCCGGTGAGCCGGAGCCGGGCTGGACCGGGAAGCTGTGGGCGGTCCGGCACGGCATCGCGCTGGCCCGGGAGCGCACCGCCCCGGAGTACCTGCTGCTGACCGACGCGGACATCGCCCACGAGCCGGACAGCCTGCGGGAGTTGGTCGCCGCGGCCCGCTCCGCGGGGCTGGACCTGGTGTCCCAGATGGCCCGGCTGCGGGTGGCGACCCCCTGGGAGCGGCTGATCGTGCCGGCCTTCGTGTACTTCTTCGGGCAGCTCTATCCGTTCCGGTGGGTCAACCGGCGCGGCGCCCGGACCGCGGCGGCGGCCGGCGGGTGCGTGCTGCTGCGGCGGGAGGCGGCGGAGCGGGCGGGCGTGCCGGAGGCGATCCGGCACGCGGTGATCGACGACGTGTCGCTGGCGCGGGCCGTACAGGGTTCGGGCGGGACCGTCTGGCTGGGGTTGGCGGACCGGGTGACCAGCGTGCGCCCGTATCCGCGGCTGGCGGAACTGTGGCGGATGGTGTCCCGCAGCGCCTACGCCCAGCTCCGGCACCGGCCGCTGCTCCTGCTGGGCACGGTCCTGGGGCTGGCACTGGTCTATCTGGCGCCGCCGGCCGCCCTGTTGGCCGGCGTCGCGGCCGGTGACCCGGTGGTGGCGGCGCCGGGCGGCGCGGCCTGGGCGGTGATGTGCGGGACCTACCTGCCGATGCTGCGCTACTACCGGCAGCCGCCGTGGGCGGCGCCGCTGCTCCCGTTCACCGCGCTGCTCTACCTCCTGATGACCGTGGACTCGGCCGTGCGGCACTACCGGGGGCGCGGCGCGGCCTGGAAGGGCCGCACCTACGGGGCGCCGTGAGCGGTCACTTGCTGGCCGGGGACCAGTTCAGGCCCCAGCCGTAGGCGTGGTCGACGGTGCGCTGGGGGCTGACGCCGGGCGCGGGGACGAGGTAGCGGGCCTCGCGCTGGACGACGAGTTCGCCGCCGGTGTGGGTGATCAGGGCCAGCGCGCACACGGTGGCCGGCACCGTGCAGGCGTCGAGCGTGAACTCGACCGGGGCGCCGTGCTGCGGCCGGAGGGTGACGGTGGCGTCCAGGCCCTCGAAGCTGCGGGCGCCGGAGTAGATCGTCACGAAGATCAGGATGCGCCGGAAGCGGGCCTGGTGGTCGAGGTTGATGGTGAGGTTCTCGCCGGTGGCGACGGCGCCGGTGCGGTCGTCCCGGTCGAGCTGGATGTACGGCGGGGCGTGCAGGTCGCCGAATGCCTGGGCGAGCGGGTGCACCACGCCGGCCGTGCCGTCGGTGAGTTCGTAGAGCGCGCACAGGTCGAGGTCGAGGTCGCCGGAGGGCGGCAGCAGCGCGCCGCGGGCGCCCAGTGCCTCCATCGCCTTGCGGCCGAACTTCTTGCCGAGGCGCTTGCCGGCCCCGCCCGCGCTCCAGTTGAGGTTGACCCGCATCGCTCCGGACGTGCCACCCTGCTTCGTCAACGAGACGGCCGGGGCATCCTTCGTGAGGGTGACTTTCGTCAGCCGGACGGGAGCCGGCGCGGGCGCCGGCGCGGCCTGTCCGGGCGGGGGCGGAATTGACGCCACCGGTTGACCGGTCGGCAACGGGGGCGCGGGGGCCGCGGGCGGCGGGGCGATCGGCGGCGCGACCGGAGGCTGCGGCGCTGGCGCGGGCCCGTCCGCCACGCTGATGCCGAAGTCCGTGGCCAGCCCCGCGAGCCCGGTGGCGTACCCCTGCCCCACCGCGCGGAACTTCCAGCCGCCCTGCCGGCGGTAGAGCTCGCCGAGCACGAAGGCGGTCTCGGTACTGGCGTCCCGACTGTCGAACCGGGCCAGTTCTGCGCCGCTGCCCGCGTCCAGCACCCGTACGTACAGGCCCGGCACGGCGCCGAAGCTGCCGCCGTCGGCGGAGGCGGCCAGGACCACGGTGTCGACGGCGGGCTCGACGGCGGCCAGGTCCACGCGGAGGGT
The DNA here is from genome assembly GCF_029011865.1 of Streptomyces yunnanensis. Taxonomy (NCBI): domain Bacteria; kingdom Bacillati; phylum Actinomycetota; class Actinomycetes; order Kitasatosporales; family Streptomycetaceae; genus Streptomyces; species Streptomyces yunnanensis. The sequence continues at coordinate 7,805,430 of NZ_CP095749.1, read as the reverse complement.
GTCGGTGCTCGTCCCGCCGGCCGGGCGCTTGCCCTCGTGGCGCACCGCGCCGGAGGCGTGCGCGGGCTGGTTGTAGAAGACGAAGTCGGCGTCGTCGCGGACCCGGCCGGACACCAGCAGCAGCGCGGAGGCGTCCACGTCCGGCGCCCCGGGGGCCGGCTGCCAGCCCAGCTCCACCCGGACCGCCGGCGCCGGAATCGGGACATTGCCGCCCTTGAGCATCGACATCGCCGCACCTTCCTGTCGTCCTGGTGGCCTCGCGCCCCGTCACCGGTGGCCCCCACCAACCTACTTGGCCGGGAACGCCCCGAACGCCCACTGTTCATCTGCGGGAAGGGCGGTCTTTACACGATCCCTACGGGCGATCGCGACCGATTTTCACAGGTTCGCTCGGTTTGGTGACCCGGGGCCGCTCCGAACCCGTAAAACAACCCTCTTGTCAGGCTCCCCAATCGACACATCGTGGGCTTAACTTATGAGGCATGACCTCCCCCCGCTCCACTTACAGCGGCGGCTACTACGCATCGCCTTCCTTCCCGGACACCCCCATCTACGACAGCCTTGTCGCAGAGCGGGGTACTCCGCAGATCGCCCCGATCCGCGTAAACCCGTCGCCCTGGGACACCGGCTCCTCCTCGCTGCCGGCGCTCCCCTCGGCGCTGCCCGCACTTCCGGCCGCGCCCTCCCAGCCGGCCCCGGGCCACGGGTACCCGGGCGCCGCGGCGCAGCCGGTCGCCCCGCTGCAGCACACCCCCGCCCCGTACATCCCGCAGCAGGCCGGCACCCGCGGCTACCCGCCGCCGCAGCAGCAGTACCAGCGCCCGGCACCGGGCACGGGGTACGAGGCGATGCGCCCGGCCGCGCCGGTCGCGCCGCGGCCCGGCTCGCCGTTCGACGACCCGGGGTACGGCCGCCAGTACCCGCGGGGGTACTGAACCGGCCGTTCGACCGGATGTCCGAAGCGGCTGGCAAGATGGGCATATGCCCACGCCACACGTCCAGTCGCTGCACGTCTATCCGGTCAAGGCCCTTGCGGGGTCCGGTCCCGGCGAAGCGGTGGTCGAGCCGTGGGGGCTCGCCGGGGATCGGCGTTGGCTGGTGGTCGACGCCGAGGGTCGACAGATCACCCAACGCCAGCAGCGGAGGCTGGCGTTGGCCCGTGCCGAGGAGCTGCCCGGCGGCACCCTGCGGCTGACCGCGCCGGGAATGCCGCCGCTGGTGGTCCAGGTGCCCGAGCCGACGGGCACCGCCCCGGTCGAGATCTTCGGCAACGTCGTCGAGGCGGTGCCCGCGTCCCTCGAGGCCGCCGTCTGGTGGCGGGGCTTCCTCGGCGTCGAGTCCCGCCTGATGCACATGGACGCCCCGGAGCGGCGCCGTCCCGTGGACCCGCGCTACGGCCGGCCCGGCGACACGGTCGGCTTCGCCGACGGCTATCCGCTGCTGCTGACCACCTCCGCCTCGCTCGACGCCCTCAACTCCCTCATCGCGCAGGGCGACCACGCCGACGAGGGCCCCCTCCCGATGAACCGTTTCCGGCCCAATGTGGTCATCGAAGGCACCGCGCCCTGGGCAGAGGACGACTGGCGGCGGGTGCGGATCGGCGGCGTGGAGTTCCAGGTGGCCAAGCCCAGTGGCCGCTGCGTGGTGACCACCACCGACCAGCGCACCGCCGAGCGCGGCAAGGAGCCGCTGCGGACCCTCGCCCGGCACCGCCGCTTCGGCGACCAACTGGTGTTCGGCCAGAATCTGATCCCCCGCGGGGCCGGCACGCTCCGCGTGGGCGACCCGTTCGAGATACTCGGCTGACGGCCGCGCGCGGTCGCCGCCGCCCTCATTGCGGGCTGGTCGGCGGCTGCCTACAGTGAGCGCACAGCGCCGCCGACGGGACGGGCCGCGGGGGGAGACAGAGAGCTGCTGTGCCGATGCCTGCCAGGGACGCGTTGAGTGATCACCTCATCCCCGTGCAACGCCTGCGCCCCGGCGACCATGCCTTCGTCGGCTACGGCGACGACGAGGTGCGCTGGGAGACCGTCACGGCCTTCGTCCGGCTCGGTCTGGCGCGCGGCGAGAAGGTCCTCGTCCTGCCGTGCCCCGACGTGCCGGAGGACGAGGTGCTGGCCAGGATCGACTTCCCCAGCCGCAGCACGGTCCGGGCGCGCGAGCGCGGCCAGCTGGTGGTCACCAGCATGCGGGAACTCATCTGGCCGGACGTCGAGTTCACCGCCGCCCGACAGATGGGGCGGCTGCGCCTGGCGACCGACCGGGCGACGGCCGAGGGGTACACCGGGTTACGGGCGTTCATCGACATGGGCTGGGTGGCCGCGCTCGGCGCCGACGTCGCGACGGTGGCCCGGCGGGAGACCGGCGCCGGAGCGCTGTTCGCCGGGCGGCCGTACACCGAGGTCTGCGCGTACGACCGCCGGCGGTTCGACCGGTCGATGGTGGCCGCGATGGAGCGGGCGCATCCGCACGCCGTGCTGGAGCGGCTGGGCAGTCTGCGGGCGGTGCGCGGGCCGGACGAGGTGCTGTGCTTCGTCGGCGAGGCGGACGGCGCCAACCGGGCCGCGTTCGCCCGGTCGCTGGAGATCGCGCTGGCGCGGACGGCGGCGACCCGCCGGCTCACCGTCGACCTGACGCGGTTGCACTTCCTGTCGGTGGGCTGCGCGGTAGGTCTGCTCACCCTGGCCCGGGGCGCCACGGGCCACGATCTGGTCGAGGTGCGCTGCGACCGCGGGCAGCGCCAGATGCTGCGGCGGCTGGGCGCCGATGCGGTGCCGCGGCTGGCGCCGAGGGAGGCGGTAGGGCCGTGCTGAATCCGGAACCGGCCGGTCACGATCGGGCGAAGGCGCCGGCGGAGGAGTCCGGCCGACGGCTGCTGCAGCGGCGCTTCACCGCGCGACTGCTGCCGCAGCTGCGACTGCTGGTCGAGGAGTGCGCCGCCAGCGAGGGGCTGAACGAGCCCCGGCGCGGGGAGTTCGTGCTGGCGGTGGACGAGATCGCCGGGAACGCCGTGGAGCACGCCGGCGGCGCCGGGCGGCTGGTGCTGCGGCGGGTGGGGGACGAGTTGGAGTGCCGGATCAGCGACGCCGGCCCCGGTTTCAGCGAGGCGGTGATCCCGGAGTTGCTGCCGGGCCTGGACGGCGCGCCCAAGGGGCGCGGGTTGTGGCTGGCGCGACTGGTGGCGGACCGGTTCGCGGTCGCCCCCGGTTCCGGCACGGAGGAAGCGCAGGGCGCGGTGGTGACGGTGGCGGTCCGGCTGCGCTGAGGGCACCGTCCCGCGGGGCGGGATCCGGCCCCGTCGCACAGGCGCCGCAAGCGCACCGAAAGGCCGCCAATCGGCCGCGGGGCACCGGGAGTTGGCGAACGGGTGGGACGGCTGGGGCGGGTGGTTCCCGACGGTCGGCGGTGCCCGCGGCGCGATGTCGCCCTCCTCTTCCCGGAACGCCCGCCGGGGCGCCCCGCCATGCGGTATGCACGGAGACGAGAGGGGGCACGATGCGGGCGATCAGGGGCATCCGGCGCTGGCGGCACAATCCGCTCCGCCGTCGGACCGACCAGGTGGAAGCCTGGCTGGCGCTGGCCGCCGCGCTGCTGATCGCCGTCGGGGCGCCCTGCGCCGGCTGGTTCGCCGGCCGGGCCGCGCACGACGCCCTCCTGGAGGCCGTACGGCTCGAACACCGGCAGCGCCGCCCGGTGTGGGCGGTCGCGGACCGGCCGGCGCCCGGCACCCCGGTCGACCCGGCTGCGGAGACGGTCCCGCAGCGCGCCGCGCACCTGCGGGTGGTCGCCCGCTGGACGGGGCCGGACGGCGGCCCGCGGACCGGGGAGGTCGCGGCGCCGCGGCCGGTGGAGCCCGGTGACCGGTTCCGCCTGTGGACCGACGACCGGGGGCGGGCGGTGCCGCGACCGCTGGACGAGGGCACCGCGCAGACGCACACGGCACTGGCCGCGCTGGGCGCCGCGGCGGCCGCCGGCGGGCTCGTCGAGGGCGGCCGGCGGCTGGCCGTACGGCAGCTGATGGCGCGTCGGTTCCGGTGTTGGGAGGCGGCCTGGGCGCGCGCCGGGCAGGACTGGGGACGGGCCGACGCCGGGAGTTGAGGCGGTGCTGACCAGGCGGTGGACCGTGTCGGCCGGCACCCCTCCGGCGCGCTACGGTGGTGCCTCCAGCCTCGCGGCTGGGGCCTCGCAGCCCGCAAAGCGGACATCCGCGGACGGATGACTGCCGGGCCGACATCCACCGTACGAAGTGGGGACACGACACCGCCATGGCACAGGGCTCGGTCCAGGTGACGCACTCCGGAACGTCGCGTTGGCGGCGCCGCACCGGTGAGTACAGTTCGCTCGCCGCCGCCCTGGAGGCCGCCGGGGACGGTGACGTCCTGACCGTGCCGGCCGGTACCTACCGGGAGAACCTGGTGCTCCAGCGCACGGTGACGCTGCGCGGGCCGGAGGGGTCGCGCGGCTCGGTGCGGATCGCGCCGGCCGACGGGGTGGCGCTGACGATACGGGCCTCGGCCACCGTCCACGACCTGCACCTGGAGGCGACCGACTCGGCGTCGCCGGCGCTGCTGGTGGAGGACGGCGCCCCCGAGTTGACGGACATCCGGGTGGTGACCCGGTCCGCGGCCGGGATCGAGGTGCGCGGCGGGGCCCGTCCGACGGTGCGGCGCTGCACGGTCGACAACGCCGGCGGGGTCGGCATCAGCGTCCTGGACGGCGCCGGCGGGGTCTTCGAGGAGTGCGAGGTGATGGCCGCCGGCCAGGCCGGGGTGGCGGTGCGCGGCGGCGCCCACCCGCGGCTGGAGAACTGCCGGATCCACCACACCTCGGGCGCCGGGCTGTCGCTGTCGGGCGAGGGCAGCGCGGTCGAGGCGGTGGGCTGCGAGCTGTACGAGATCAAGGGCACCGGCATCCAGGTCGCGGCGCGGGCCGCCGGCCACCTCACCGACTGCACGGTGCACCGCACCACCGCGGACGGCGTCACCCTGGACACCGACGCGGTGCTCACCCTCGCCGACTGCGACATCCACGACATCCCGGAGAACGCGGTGGACCTGCGGTCCCGGTCGGTACTGACGCTGACCCGCAGCACCGTGCGGCACTTCGGGCGCAACGGCCTGTCGGTGTGGGACCCGGGCACCCGGGTGGACGCCAACCAGTGCGAGATCCACGACAGTACGGGCGACTACCCGGCGGTGTGGGTCAGCGACGGCGCGACCGCGGTGCTGGACTCGACGCGGGTGCACGACGTCCCCGACGCACTGTTCGTCCTGGACCGGGGCTCCCGGGCCGACGTCGTGGACTGCGACATCGCGCAGGTCCGCAACACCGCGGTGTCGGTGAGCGACGGCGCCACCGTCCAGCTGGACGACTGCCGCATCCGGGAGGTCTCGACCGGTGCGTGGTTCCGCGACCACGGCAGCGGCGGCACGCTCGCCAACTGCACCGTCGACGGGGCACAGACCGGCGTGATCGTCACCAAGGGCGCGGACCCCACCATCGAGGGGTGCACGGTCAGTTCGCCGACCGAGGCCGGCTTCTACGTCTCGGCGGAGGGCCGCGGCACCTTCCACAGCTGCCGGGTCACCGGCAGTTCCGGCTTCGGCTTCCATGTGATCGACGGCTGCCGGACGACGCTGACCCGGTGCCGTACGGAGCGGTGCGCGCGCGGCGGGTACGAGTTCGCCGACGCGCTCGGCGACGGCAGTAACGGCGGGCCCACGGTCGAGGACTGCACCAGCGACGAGAGCCGGGCCACGCAGGAGCCGACGGTGACCGCCCCGGCGGTGCAGCAGGCCACCCAGACCGCCGGGCTGCTGGGCAACGTCCCGGCACCGCGCCCGGCACCGACCGCCGCCGCGCCCCCGGAGGCGCCGGCGACCGGCCGGCCCGCCGAAGAGGTGCTGGGCGAACTGGACACCCTGGTGGGGCTGGACAGCGTCAAGCGGGAGGTGCGCACCCTGATCAACATGATCGAGGTGGGGCGCCGCCGGCAGGAGGCCGGCCTGAAGGCCGCGTCCGTCCGCCGCCATCTGGTGTTCACCGGCTCCCCCGGGACCGGCAAGACCACGGTGGCCCGGCTGTACGGCGAGATCCTGCACTCCCTGGGGGTGTTGGAGCGCGGCCATCTGGTCGAGGTGTCGCGGGTGGACCTGGTGGGCGAGCACATCGGCTCGACGGCGATCCGCACCCAGGAGGCGTTCGACCGGGCCCGCGGCGGGGTGCTGTTCGTCGACGAGGCGTACGCCCTCTCCCCCGAGGACTCCGGGCGGGACTTCGGCAAGGAGGCCATCGACACCCTGGTGAAGCTGATGGAGGACCACCGGGACGCGGTGGTGGTCATCGTGGCCGGCTACACCGCGGAGATGGAACGGTTCCTGGCGGTCAACCCGGGTATCTCGTCGCGTTTCTCACGGACCATCAGGTTCGGTGACTACGCGCCGGAGGAACTGCTGCGGATCGTCGAGCAGCAGGGCGAGGAGCACGAGTACCGCCTCGCCGACGGGGCCGGCGAGGCGCTGCTCAAGTACTTCACGGCGCTGCCCAAGGGGCCGTCGTTCGGCAACGGCCGGACGGCACGGCAGACGTTCGAGGCGATGGTCGAGCGGCACGCGGGTCGGGTCGCCGAGCTCACCGACCCGAGCACCGACGACCTGACCCTGCTCTACGCCGAGGACCTGCCCGAACTCGCCTGACTCCCGGTGCAGTTGGTGCGCTGGGCCGGTATCCCCGGGCCCAGCCGGGCGAGCAGTTCGGCGCGCACCCGGTCGAAGACCGGATCGGCCTGGTAGTCGCCGTGGCCCAGGATCTGGGCGGGCAGCGGGTTCTGCAGGGTGCGACCGAAGGCGAGCGGGTCGCGCAGCGGTCCCTCGTCGACGGCCCGGCCGTCCTCGCAGGAGAGCAGGATCGGGCCGCCGATGGGGTCGGTGAAGCGCCACAGGTTGCGCCAGTCGTCCATCTCGCGGTGCAGGCCGGTGAGGGCGGGCGGGCCGAAGTAGGCGGGGAACCAACGGCCGTAGAGGCGTTCCAGCGGGCTGCCGTAGGTGAGCAGGGCGACCCGGCTGCGGGTGACGAGATCCAGCTGCCAGACGGCCGCCGCGGCCAGCACGCTGCCCTGGGAGTGGCCGGAGATCACCAGCCGGCCGTCGTACTGCTCGGTCCAGGTGGCCATCCGCCAGGTGAGGTCGGGGACGGCGCGCTCGGCGTAACAGGGCGGCGCGAAGGGGTGCGCGGCGCGCGGCCAGAAGGTGCCGACGTCCCAGAGGATGCCGATGGTGCGGCGGGCGGAGTGGTCGCGGTAGGCGCGCCGGCCCATGGTGAGCAGCAGGATCACGCCGGCGCCCATCAGCCAGGAGCCGAGGGACTCGGCGGTCTCGGCGGCGGCGTGCACGAACGGCGCGGCGCCCTCGGTGGCGCGGCCGGGGGCGCGGTCGGTGAGCCAGGCGCCGGCCACCGCGCCGGCGCCCAGGACGAGGGTGACGGCGGCGATGGCGGCCACCAGGACCGGCGCCGCGTCGGTGAGCCCGGCGCGGGCGATGGTGCCCGCGATGCGCTCGGTGCGCAGCACGTCGGGGCGCTCGCGCGGGTCGTAGAGGCCGGGGACGTCCCTGGCGACGCGTTTGCGGACGGCCAGCACCCGGACGCCGGCCAGGACGGCGACGGCCGCGACCACCACCAGCAGCGCGGGCAGTACCGACGCCTGCCAGGAGAGCACCACCGGGGGCCCGGGGATCGGGGCGTGGTCCTGGCCGGGGGTGGCGGGCCCGTCGATCCAGTCGGCGAACCGCTGGGCCACTCCCCCGGACAGCACCCCGGCGACCGCGCAGGACAGCAGCGCGACGGCCGGCCCGCCCATGCCGCGCAGCGCGGTCCGGGTCTCGTCCCGGGCGGCGCGCTGGAGGAACCAGGCGGTCACCACCAGGGCCAGCACCAGCACGCTCTGGCAGACGGCGATCCCGCCGAACGCCGCGACACCGGGCAGCGGGCCGTGGCTCCGCGCCGCCGGCCGGGCCCAGGCGGCATAGCCGGCGGTGAGCGCGAGCACCGCCAGCGCGGCGTACGGCAGCGCCCGCACGGCGAGGCGGTCGGTCTCCTCGTCGCGGGCCGCCTCGCTGCGGGCGGTGCGCCAGACGATGACCAGGGTGCCGGCGGCGAGCAGCAGGACCAGGCCGGTCAGGGTCCGGCCGACGGCGGTCAGGGCGGTGGCGCCGGCCCGGCTGTCGGCCCGGAGGGAGGCGACGAGCAGGGCGGCGGCGAGGGTCAGCACCCCGGCCGCGGAGTGCGCGGCGCGCAGCCGGGCGACGAGCCGGCGGCCGTACCAGAAGCCGTCCAGGCCCAGCGCGGTGCGCTCGTGGGCGGGGGTGTCGCGGGAGGCGCCGGGGCGGCGCGGCGGCGGGGAGGCGGACTCGTAGGCGCTCCAGGTGCGGTGCGAGAGCCACCACAGGAAGCCGACGACCAGCAGGGGCAGCAGGGAGGCGAGGACCAGGCGGCGGCCCGGGGTGCTCCACCAGCCGCCGCCCGCGGGGTTGAGGAAGCCCAGCCAGGACTTGCCGGTGACGCAGACCGGGGTGCCGGCGCACTGCCAGGCGCTGAGGTCGAGGGCGACCTCGCAGGCCGCGGCGGCCAGCAGGACGGTGAGGGTGAGGGCGAGCAGCCGCACCAGGAGGTCGTAGATCCGCTGGCCCCGGTGGTCGGGCGGGGCGTCCGGGCGCATCCAGTGGGCGAGGTTGGCGACCATGAACGGCAGCAGGATCAGCCAGAGCGCGCGGGCGCCGTTGCCGGAGGTGAGGTTGGACCAGCAGTACGCCTCGCGGACCGGCTCGGTCCGGTAGTCGTCGGGCCGCTGTTCGGCGTCCGCGTCGTCGGTGCGGCGGTAGCAGGCGGCGGTGTCGTCGCCGGAGATCCGCTGGACCCGCGGGTCGCCGAGCATCTCCTGCGGGGTGGTGCCGCCGACGCCGTGGACCAGCAGCTCCAGGGCGAGCTGCGGCTGCGGTGCGGTGGCCGGTGGTGCGCCCCTCGTCGGACCGGGATCCGTCGAGCGGGCGGGTGGTGGTGTGGTGGCCGCGGTCTCCACTGGCTGTCCCCCGATGTCAGTGCGGTGCGGTGTGGTGTTGTGGGGCGGCCGGGGTCGGTCGTGGTCGGTGGTGCGGTGGGCCGCCTCTTCGGATTGTCCCTGCCCTCTGGGAGCGTTCGCACCCCGGTTCCGGTTCCCGGGGCGCCGGTTGTGGCTCCCGGGACGCCGGTTGCCGTACCCCGCTTGTGGTGTGCCCGGTCGCGGTGTGCCCGGATCGGGGTGGCTGTCGGACCCGCGTGCGAGGATGTGGTCAGCACAGATCGCAGGCGGCGGACAGCCGGCGGAAGGACCCGGGGCGGTGAGCCGGGTGGAAGGGACGGGCCGCGGTGGGCGACAACCAGAATCTCCTCGCGGAGCAGCGGCGGGCCCTGATCCTCGATGAGGTCAGGCGACGCGGCGGCGTGCGGGTCAACGAACTGACCCGACGGCTGAGCGTCTCGGACATGACGGTCCGTCGCGATCTGGACGCACTCGCCCGCCAGGGCATGATCGAGAAGGTGCACGGCGGCGCCCTTCCGGTGAGCGACCCCAGCGCGCACGAGCCGGGTTTCGAGGTGAAGTCGGGGCTGGAGCTGAGCGCCAAGGCGGAGATCGCCAAGGCGGCGGCCGAGTTGGCGGTGCCGGGCAGCGCGATCGCGCTGGCGGGCGGCACGACGGCGTACGCGCTGGCACAACGGCTGCTGGAGGTGCCGGAGCTGACGGTGGTGACGAATTCGGTGCGGGTGGCCGATGTGTTCTACAACGCCCAGCGGGCGGCGGCCAGCGGCGGCGAGGGCCGGCCGGCCGCGGAGGCGGCGACGGTGGTGCTGACGGGCGGGATGCGCACGCCGTCGGACACCCTCGTCGGCCCGGTGGCGGACGCCGCGATCCGGTCGCTCCACTTCGACCTGCTCTTCCTCGGGGTGCACGGCATATCGGTGGAGGCGGGACTGTCCACGCCCAATCTCGCGGAGGCGGAGACCAACCGGCATTTCGTGCGGTCCGCGCGGCGGGTGGTGGTGGTCGCCGACCACACCAAGTGGGGCACGGTCGGCCTGAGTTCGTTCGCCGCGCTGGACGAGGTGGACGTGCTGGTGACGGACGCCGGACTGTCCGCCGAGGCGCGGGCGGAGTTCGCGGACCGGTCGACGGAGCTGGTGGTGGCGGGCGAGCCGACGGGCGATGCAGACAACTGACGCCCCGTCAACTATGGTGTCCGGCGCAGCAGGCCCCGTCCCCAGGAGGTGGGCGCCCCATGACCCGACGGCTCCGCCCCGTCGCGCTCGACTTCGCCGCATCGGCGCCGCTGCGGCTGGCGTTCACCGCAGAGGCCGCCGCCCCGCCCAAGGTCGTCTACGCCGCACTGGCGGACGACGTACCGGGCTGGGCGGATTGGTTCACCGGCGTCGCCCGGGCCGCACCGACGGATGACGGCCTCGGCCGCGAGGTGCGCCTCACCGGCGGCACCCGGTTCAGCGAGACGATCATGGCCGCCGAGCCCGCCGCGCGCTACGCCTACCGGGTCGACACCACCAACGCCCCTGCCCTGCGGGCCCTGTTGGAGGACTGGCGACTGACGCCGGCCGGCGCCGGGACCCGGGTGCGGTGGACGTTCGCGGCGGACGGCCCGGCGCCGTTCCGCTGGCTGATGCCGCTGGCCCGGCCGGCCCTCGGGCGCTCCTTCCGCGCCTCGATACGGGCCCTGGACCGGCGGCTCGCCGGCGGCTGACGGCCCGGCCCGGCCGGCGCTGGCGCCTCAGTCGCCCCAGGAGCCGGTGCCGAGGAAGTGCTCGATGGTCCGGGTGTAGGGGGCGATGTCGAGCCCCTGCTCGGCCAGCCAGTCGTCCGAGTAGTACTTGTCGAGGTAGCGGTCGCCGGGGTCGCACAGCAGCGTCACCACGGAACCGGTGCGGCCCTCGGCGACCATCTCCGCGACGATCTTCAGGGCGCTCCACAGCCCGGTGCCGGTCGAGCCGCCCGCCTTGCGGCCGATCGCCCGCTCCAGCGCGCGGACGGCGGCGACGCTGGCCGCGTCCGGGACCTTCATCATCCGGTCGATCGCGCCGGGCAGGAAGCTCGGCTCCATGCGCGGCCGGCCGATGCCCTCGATCCGGGACGCGGTGGCGCAGTCGGTCGAGGCGTCGCCGGTGAGCCAGCCGTCGAAGAAGCAGGAGTTCTCCGGGTCGGGGACGCAGATCCGGGTGTCGTACTGCATGTAGTGGACGTAGCGGGCGATGGTCGCGGAGGTGCCGCCGGTGCCGGCGGTGGCGACGATCCAGGTCGGCTCGGGGTAGCGCTCCAGCCGCAGCTGCTGGTAGATCGACTCGGCGATGTTGTTGTTGCCCCGCCAGTCGGTGGCCCGCTCGGCGTAGGTGAACTGGTCCATGTAGTGGCCGCCGGACTCGGCGGCGAGCCGGGCGGAGACCTCGTAGACCGTCCGCGGGTCCTGGACCAGGTGACAGGTGCCGCCGTGGAACTCGATCAACCGGGTCTTCTCCCGGCTGGTGGTGGCCGGCATCACCGCGATGAACGGCACGCCGATCAGCGACGCGAAGTACGCCTCCGAGACGGCCGTGGAGCCGCTGGAGGACTCGATCACCGGCTTCCCGGGGCGGATCCAGCCGTTGCACAGCCCGTAGAGGAAGAGCGAGCGGGCCAGCCGGTGCTTGAGGCTGCCGGTGGGGTGCGTCGACTCGTCCTTGAGGTAGAGGTCGATGCCCCACTTCTCGGGCAGCGGGAAGCGCAGCAGATGGGTGTCGGCGGTGCGGTTGGCGTCCGCCTGGACCTTGCGGACGGCTTCGTTGAGCCAGTCCCGGTAGCCCTGATCCGAGCGGTCCACATCGACGGTCGGCTGGACCGACGGGGCCGTCTCCTGGTCTCCAGGCCGGCTCTGCGGCTGTTGTGCGGTGCTCACCGGCGCGCTCCTCCAGGGGTCTACGGGCCCGCTTGGAAGGTCGGGCCGGTTTCGACTATAACCACCCGGCGCACGCTTCTCACCTGCATAAACATCGCTTTGAGAGGCCCCAAGGAGGCCCTGGGGGAAGGGTGTTGTGCGCCTTTGCGCCCCATGCGGCACTGGTGTAAGGGGCGCGGTGGCGGCAAACTTCCCTACGGGGGGCGGTGGACGACACCGGCCCGCGACACCGGGGAGTGGTGAGGATGGCCGAGCCGGAATACAACGCGACCGGCGTACGGATCGAGCGGTCGCTGCGGTCCTTGACCAGAGCGGGGCAGGTCCGCATCAGCGGCGGCCGGCTGGCGCTGCTGACCAGCTACGGCAGGGAGATCGACAGCGCCCCGCTCGGCGCGGTGGAGGCCCACAAGCCCCTGTTCGCGGCCCGCGACCGGGCACTCGCCATCCTCAACGGCAACCGCTACTCCCTCACGCTGGGCGCCCGGGACCGCTTCCTCAGCGCCGTACAGGCGGCCCGTCGGCCACGCGCGTGAACGCCGGCCGGGGCCCGTCCGCCCCGATACACCGGACAGCCCCCACGGCGCAGGCGGTGCGGTTGCGGCGGTGCACCGCCTGCCCGACCCTGGACACGTATCACTGAGGGTTCACCAGCGATGACGCTGTGGCGCAGCCGGTATCGCTGGTTCCGATCTTCGCCCCTCCCCGGTACGAGGGGCGCCCGGCCTCATCAGGGAGTCGCGGTCGTGATCAGGCAGCCCAGCAGACACTGCACGGTGGAGCTCCAGGCCGTCCCGGCCCGCATCGGCCATGTGCGCGGGATCGTCTCCGCGCAGCTGCGGCACTGGCATCTCGACGCCTTGATCGACCCGGCCTCGCTCGGGGTGACCGAGCTCCTGGCCAACGTCCACCGGCACGCCCGCCCCAGCAAGCAGTGCACCGTCGAACTCTGTGTCCTGCTCGACCAGTTGACGGTCTCGGTGCACGATCTCGATCCCCGACTGCCGCGCCTGCGGACCGCCGACAGCTGGGAGACCTCCGGCCGCGGGCTGGCGCTGATCGCGGCGCTCAGCGAGAGCTGGGGGGTGCGCCCGCACGCCCCGGGCAAGGTCGTCTGGTTCACCCTCCCCGCCCTGACCACCGCCCCCGAAGCGGCCCGCGCGCTGCGCACCCACTGGGACACCGCGCCACTGGAGGAAGCGGGCACCGACCCCCGCCCCCGGAACCGGAGCGCGAGGGTCGGCTGACGACGCGGCCTAGACCGCCGCGCCCCCCTTGCGGCCGGCGCCGAAGTGCTCCTCCAGTACGGACAGCCGCCGCCAGTACTCCTCCTCGTCGATCTCGCCGGCGGCGAACCGGCGCCCGAGGACGGCGATCGGCGTCGGGGTGTCACCGCCGCCCGCTGGCCGGGGGCCGGGCCACGGGCCGCGGAAGGCCCGGCCGGGGCCGCCGTGCCGCCACACGGTGCGGCGCAGCAGGGTCACCACGCCGAAGGCGACGGCCGCCCAGACGAGCGGGACGAACAGGATCCAGGGACCCGGGCCGCCGCCGGACCAGTGTTCTGCCAATGCGTTCATGGATGTCAGCTCCTTGACGGGACGCGCCGGACGACCTCCGCCCGCGGGCCGGCCGGAGTCTCCGGGATACGCCTTCGAGACTCGCTCCCCCGGCCCCGCGCGTCGTCGTACGCCCGGCGACAGTGCGCGTACGACGCACGGGGTACCGCCCCCGCCCCCGGGAGTACCCCGCCCGGAGCCGCTCCCCGCCCACACCCTTCCACCCCCCTCTTGATCTATGTAACTACTGGTATGTACAGTCGCCGTATGAGCAGCACACGGGACAGCGCAGCGGCGGCCGGCACGCCCCCGCCCGGCAGCACTCAGGAACGGCTCGTCATCAGCACCCAGGAACTCCTGTGGGAGCGCGGCTACGTCGGCACCAGCCCCAAGGCGATCCTTCAGCGCGCGGGGGTGGGCCAGGGCAGCATGTACCACCACTTCGCGGGCAAGTCCGACCTCGCGCTGGCGGCGATCCGGCGCACCGCGGGCGACATGCGGGCGGCGGCCGAGGAAATCTTCTCCGCTCCCGGCACGGCGTACGACCGCGTCGCGGCCTATCTGCTGCGGGAGCGGCAGGTGCTGCGCGGCTGCCCGATCGGGCGGATGACGCAGGACCGCGACGTGGTGCAGGACCCCGAACTCCGGGCGCCGCTGGACGAGATGTTCGGCTGGCTCCGGCACCGGATCGCCGAGGTCCTCACCGAGGGGCAGCGGCACGGCGAACTGTCCGACGCCCTCGATCCGTCGGCCGTCGCGGCCAGCGTCGCCGCGGTCGTCCAGGGCGGCTACGTCCTGGCCCGGGCGGCCGAGGACCCCGCACCCTTCGACGCGGCCGTGCACGGCCTGCTCGCGCTGCTGGCCGCGCAGACCACGCCGGCCCCCTGACCTGCCCTCTCCTCCTTGGAGTCCCCATGCACGCCATGCAGTACAGCGTCACCCTGCCCGCCGACTACGACATGGAGATCATCCGGCACCGGGTGCGGACCAAGGGCCACCTGCTGGACACCTTCGAGGGCCTCGGCCTGAAGGCGTACGGCATCCGGGAGCGCGGCACCGACGGCTCGCCGGTCAACCAGTACGCGCCGTTCTACCTCTGGGCCGATCAGGCGGCGATGAACCGCTTCCTGACGGGCGACGGGTTCCGCGGCGTGATCCGGGACTTCGGGCGGCCGGCGGTCCACAACTGGCAGGGCCTGTACCACCGTCCGGGCCCCGCGGCCGGCCGCACCCCGGGCACCTTCACCCGGTGGACCGAACGGCTCCCGGAGAGCGCCGACGTGGCGACCGCCATCGAGGACGCACTCGCCACCCACGAGAAACTGGCGGCCACGGAGGCAGTGCACACCACTGCGCTGGGCCTCGACCCCCACCACTGGGAACTGGTCCACTTCACCCTCTGGACGGACGCCGCCCCCGAGTCCGCGGCCGGCCAACGCTTCCAGGTGCTGCACCTGTCCACGCCGGGCCTCGCACGACTGGGCGGCGGACGGCAGTGGTGACCCCGCGCCCCGCATCCGCCCCCGGCCACCGCACCGCGCCCGCCGGCCCCACCGTCCGCACCGTCCTGGGCGACCTCGCCCCCGACCGGCTCGGCGTCTGCGACGCGCACGACCACCTCTTCCTGAGCAGTCCCCAGTTGCCCGGCCAGGAGCTGGCCGACACCGCGGCGGCCGGCGCCGAACTGCACGCCTTCCGGGCGGCCGGCGGGACGGCCGTGATCCAGTGGACGCCCTACGGCATGGGGCGGCACGCCGCCGAACTCCCGCGGCTGGCACGGGAGTCGGGAGTGACGATCGTCGCCGCGACCGGCCTGCACCAGGCGGCGCACTACGGCCCCGGGGTCCTGGAAGGACTCCCGACAGATCCGGCCGCGCTGTTCGTCACCGAACTGACCGAGGGGATCGGCGCCATCACCGGCGACGATCCGGAGCCCCGGCCACGGGCCGGCATGATCAAGGTGGCCGGCGGCTTCCACGGACTGGACCGCCACGCCCGGCGCACCATGACGGCCGCCGCCGAGGCCCACCGGGCGACCGGCGCGGCCATCGGCATCCACCTGGAGCTGGGCACCGGGGCGCTGGACGTCCTCGACCTGCTCTGCGGCGAACTGGCGGTCCCGCCAGACCGGGTGATCCTCGGCCACCTCAACCGCTCGCCCGACCCCGCCGTGCACCGGATGGCCGCCGAGGCCGGCGCGTACCTCGCCTTCGACGGACCGTCGCGCGCCAACCACGGCACGGACTGGCGGATGCCGGACGCGGTGGCAGCGCTCTGCGACGCCGGATTCGCCGACCGCATCCTGCTCGGCGGCGACACCACGACGGCCGCCGCCCGCGCGGTCAACGGCGGCCCCGGCATGCGGTATCTGCTGCGCAGGCTCCGACCACGGCTCGAACTCGCCGTGGGGACGGCGGCGGTGACCCGGATGCTCACCACCAATCCGGCCCGGGCGTTTGCGGCCGAGTGGCCGTGAGTCCCGCTGCGTGTCCGCCTGGCGGCGGGGTGTTGCGTTGTCCGCTGCGTGTCCGCCTGACGGCGGGTTGTTGCGTTGTCCGCTGCGCGGGGCTGTTGGGTGCGGTGACGGGCCTGCGGGGGTGGTGTGCAGGACTGCTGCGCTTTACGTCCTGCACACCACCCCCTCCGGCCCGTCCCCTCCCGTGAGTGGGTGGGAAAGACAGGCACGCGGGCGCCGATGCCGGTGGTCCGCTGACGGCCACCACTCCACAACGAACCCGCAGGGACCCACCGGCATGCGCCCCGACCCACCGTTTCCATGACCACCCACGGGAGGGGACGGGTCTGCGGGGCAGGGGTTGACCGGACGTAAAGCGCAGCAGTCCGGACAACCCCTGCCCCGCAGACCCGGCACCGCACCCAACAGCCCCGCGCAGCGGACAACGCAACACCCCGCCGTCAGGCGGCCCCGTCGAGGATGACCAGCGGATCGTCCAGGATCGGCTGCCACGCCAGTTCCGCCGCGCCCACGAGGCTGTTGTGGTCCAGGCTGCACGGGAGGATGGGGACGCCGCCGCTGCGGCCCCACAGGCTGCGGTCGGCGACCACTGCTCGGAGGCGTTCGGGGTCGGCTTCGACGAGCGCCCGGTGGAGGCCGCCGAGGATGATGCGGTCGGGGTTGAGGATGTTGACCAGCCCCGCGAGGCCCAGGCCGAGGCGGTCGATGAGCAGGTCGGCGGCGGCGCGTACGCCCGGGTCGGTGTACTCGTTGCGGAGGAGTTCGCCGGCCT
Source organism: Streptomyces yunnanensis (assembly GCF_029011865.1). Lineage (NCBI taxonomy): Bacteria > Bacillati > Actinomycetota > Actinomycetes > Kitasatosporales > Streptomycetaceae > Streptomyces > Streptomyces yunnanensis. The sequence goes on along the minus strand of NZ_CP095749.1, from coordinate 7,788,663 downwards.
GGTGGAGGAGGGAGACCTCCGGTCCGGGCTCCCGGCCGGCGGCGACGAGGAAGGCGAGCGGGTCGGCCTCGACGTCCAGGCAGCCGCGGCTGCCGCAGTGGCAGGGCGTGCCCTCGGGGTGGACGGTGAGGTGGCCGACCTCCAGGGCGAGGCCCGAACTTCCGCTGTGCAGGCGGCCGTCGAGCACCAGCGCCCCGCCGACGCCCCGGTGGCCGGAGGCGACGCACAGCAGGTGGCGGGCGCCGCGGCCGGCGCCGTGCCGGTGTTCGGCGAGCGCGCCGAGGTTGACGTCGTTGCCGGTGAAGCCGATCTTCTCGGTGACGCCGGGGATGCCGGCGTCGGCCAGCGCGCGCAGGAAGAGTTCGCGTACCGGGGCGCCCGAAGGCCAGGCCAGGTGGAGCGGGTTGAGCGCCTCGCCGTCCGGTTCGGCGACCGCGGAGGGCACCGCGAGGCCGGCGCCCAGGCAGCGTCGCCCGGTGTCGCGCAGCAGGGCGGCGCCTGCCTCCACCACCTCGGCGAGGACCTGCGCGGGGTCCGCGGGGATGATGCCGCAGCTGGGCGTGGTGGCGACGATCCGGCCGCCGAGGCCGACCAGGGCGGCGCGGTACCCGTCGGCGTGGATCTGCGCGGCGAGTACGACCGGGCCGTTCTCGTTGACCGACAACCGGTGGGAGGGTCGTCCCTGGGAGCCCGCGGAGGCGTGCGGCCGGGAGTCGACGGTGATCAGGCCGAGCGCTTCGAGCTCGGCGGCCACCGCCCCGGCGGTCGCGCGGGTCACGCCGAGTTCGGTGGTCAGGACGGCACGGGTGGGCGCGCGTCCGGTGTGTACGAGCTCCAGTGCGGGTCCGAGGGCGCTGCGGCCCCGCTCCAGCCTGGTTGTCCGAGTCTGGGTCACGCCTCTATTCTGGCTTTGTGCCGACGCTAAACAAAATACGCACGGCCTTGACCCTCAATCGGGCCCACATCCCCTCCGACTCCCCGCAATCCCCTCCATCACCGCATGGCCGGACGGCGCGCGCCGTCCCGGGACCGGTCGCCCCCGGGTCGGCCCGGCTGCGCGCCGCGATCACCGCGTTCTTCGCCATGGACGGCTTCCTCTTCGCCGGCTGGGTCGTCCGGATCCCCGCGATCAAGGCGCAGACCGGCGCCGGCGCGGGCACGCTGGGCCTGGCGCTGCTGGGCGTCTCGGTCGGGGCGGTGGCGTTCATGATGCTCACCGGGCGGCTGTGCCGGCGCTTCGGCAGTCATGCCGTGACCGTGGCCTCCGGTGCCGCGCTCGCGTTGAGCATCCTGCTGCCCCCGCTCGCCCGTTCGGCCACCGCGCTGGGCCTGGTGCTGCTGGTCTTCGGCGCGGCGTACGGCTCCCTCAACGTCGCCATGAACAGCGCCGCCGTCGAACTGATCGCGACCCTGCGCCGCCCGGTGATGTCCGGCTTCCACGCCGCCTTCAGCCTGGGCGGGATGGTCGGCGCCGGGCTCGGCGGGCTGGTCGCGGCGCACCTCTCGCCCTTCGTGCACCTGCTGGTGCTGGCGGTGTGCGGACTGCTGGTGACGGCCGTCGCGGGCGTCGCGCTGCTGCGACGGCGTACGGGAGCGGGGACGCCGGCGGCTCCCCCCGAGGAACGCGTGGAGCGGCGCTGCCCGGCGGCACCCGATCGGCCGCGGGGGTCCAGGGTGCCCGATCGGACCCGCCGGCTCGTGCTCGTCTTCGGCGTGATCGCGCTGTGCACCGCGTACGGCGAGGGTGCGCTGGCCGACTGGGGCGCGCTGCACCTCTCCCAGGACCTGGCCGCCTCACCGGGCCTCGCGGCCGCCGGCTATGCGGTGTTCGCGCTGGCGATGACCGCCGGGCGGCTCTCCGGGACCGTGCTCGTCGAGCGCTTCGGCGCGGCGCGGGCCCTGGTCGCGGGCGGCGGCACGGCGGCGGCCGGGATGCTGTTGGGGGCGCTGGCGCCGACCGCGTGGGGCGCCTGCGCCGGATTCGCGGTCGCCGGTTTGGGGCTGGCCAACATCTTCCCGATCGCCATCGCACGGGCCGGGGCGACGGGCGGCCCGGACGGGGTCGCGGTGGCCTCGACGATCGGCTACGGCGGCATGCTGCTGGGGCCGCCCGCCATCGGCTTCCTGGCCGAGGTGTGGGGCCTGCCGGTGGCGCTGACCACGGTCGCGCTGCTGGCCGCGGTGGCGGCGCTGGTCGCGCATCTGACGCGCGGGGCACATCGGAGCGAGGTCGCACGGCCCTGAGCCGGTTTGCGCGTACGGGCTGGGTGACGAATCGTCATCATCCCTAGGACGACGGGGTGTTGTGGCCGATGTTGTGGCCGATGTTGTGGCCGACTGCGACGGGCTCGCACTTTGCGGTGACGTGTCGGCGGGCTCCACCGCAGGGTGCGCCGGGGCGGCGGGCGGCCCGGGGCGGTGCGTTGTCGGTGGTGGCTGGCACACTCGGGGGCATGGAGATCACTGAGTTCGTCGAAACGCTGCGACTGGACGGCGGGCTGCTCGCGGACGCCGCCGACGAGGCCGGGCCCGACGCCCCCGTGCCGGCGTGCCCCGAGTGGCGGATGCGCGATCTGGTGCTGCACATGGGGCGGGTCCACCGCTGGGCGGCGGGGTTCGTGACCGAGCCCGGGGATCAGCGGATGCCTTTCCCGGAGACCCCGGAGCTGTCCGACGACAAGCTGGTGCCGTGGCTGCGCGAGGGGCACCACCACCTCGTCGTGGCGCTGCACACCGCGCCGACGGACCTGCGGACATGGGCGTTCCTGCCCGCGCCGTCCCCGCTGGCCTTCTGGGCGCGCCGGCAGGCCCACGAGACGTCGGTGCACCGGGTCGACGCCCAGCAGGCGGCCGGCGTCCCGCTCACGCCGCTGCCGGCGCGGTTCGCCGCCGACGGTGTCGACGAGCTCGTGGCGGGCTTCCACGCCGGTGACCGCAGCCGGCTGCGCCCGGACGCGCCCCGGACGCTGCGGCTGCGCGCCACCGACACCCCCGGCGCGGACTGGACGGTGCACCTCACCCCCGACGCACCGCCGCGCACGGTCCGGACGCCCGACGCGACCGAGGCCGGGGCCACCGCCGACTGCACCATAGAGGGCCCGGCCGAGCGGCTGTATCTGACGCTGTGGAACCGCCTCCCCTGGGACGGGCTGACGGTCTCCGGCGATGCGTCCCTGCGGACGCTGTGGCAGGAGCGGGCGGGCATCTGACCGGTGTCCGACGGGCCAGCCGCGGGTGGCCGGGCGAGGAGCGCCCGACTACCCGAGCCAACCCGGGCGCACCAGCCCCGACTCATAGGCCAGTACCACGAGTTGGGCGCGGTCGCGGGCGCCCAGCTTGACCATGGTGCGGCTGACGTGTGTCTTGGCGGTGAGCGGGCTGACCACCAGCCGGCGGGCGATCTCCTCGTTGGAGAGCCCGATGCCCACCAGGGCCATCACCTCCCGCTCGCGTTCGGTGAGCGCGGCGAGTTCGGCGGACGGCGCCGGCTCCTTGGAGCGGGCGGCGAACTCCGCGATCAGCCGGCGGGTCACCCCCGGCGAGAGCAGCGCGTCGCCGGCCACCGCCGCGCGCACCGCCCTCAACAACTCCTCCGGTTCGGTGTCCTTGACCAGGAAGCCGGAGGCGCCGGAGCGGATCGCCTCGAAGACGTACTCGTCGAGTTCGAAGGTGGTCAGCATGACGACCTTGACGTCCCGCAGTGTCGGGTCCTCGGTGATCCGCCGGGTGGCGGCCAGGCCGTCGACGACCGGCATCCGGATGTCCATCAGGACCACGTCCGGCCGGTGCGCGCGGACGGCGGTCAGCGCCTCCTGGCCGTCCGCCGCCTCGCCGACCACCTCGATGTCGGACTGGGCGTTCAGCAGCGCCTTGAAGCCGGCCCGGACCAACAGCTGGTCGTCGGCGAGCAGTACCCGGATCACGACTCCTCCTCGATGACGGTGCGGGCCGCGGCGGCGAGCGGGATGCGGGCCCGGACCCGGAAGCCGCCGTCCGGCCGCGGCCCCGCCTCGACGGTGCCGCCGAGCGCCGCGGCGCGCTCCCGCATCCCGGCCAGCCCGTTGCCGCCGCCGGTCAGCTCCTTGGTACCGGCGGTGGCCGGGCCGTCGTCGTCGACCAGGATCTCCAGCGCACCGGGAGCGTAGCGGAGCCGCACCCGGGCGGTGCGCGAGCCCGAGTGCCGGACGATGTTGGTCAGCGCCTCCTGGACGATCCGGAAGGCCGCGAGGTCGGTGCCGGGCGGCAGGGCCGCGGGGGTGCCCTCGGTGGCGACGTCCACGGCGAGGCCCGCTCCCCGGGCCTGCTCGGTGAGTTCGGGCAGCCGGTCCAGGCCCGGGGCCGGGGCGCGCGGGGCGTCTCCCGGGGTGCGCAGGGTGTCGAGGACCTGCCGGACCTCGCCCAGCGCCTCCTTGCTCGCGGCCTTGATGGTGGACAGCGCGGTCCGGGCCTGCTCGGGGTCGGAGTCCAGCAGCGCCAGCCCGACGCCCGCCTGGACGTTGATGACCGAGATGCTGTGCGCGAGGACGTCGTGCAGTTCCCGGGCGATCCGCAGCCGCTCCTCGTCGGCCCGACGGCGCTCGGCGGCGGCGCGTTCAGCCCGCATCCTGGCCAGTTGCTCGCGGCGCACCCGGGCGAGTTCGGAGGCCGCCAGCACGGCCGCCACCCAGGCGGTGACGAGCAGTTCCTGGGCCCAGGGCGCCGGTCCGAGGTACGGGGGCAGCCAGCGGTAGAGCCAGTGCGCGACCAGGAGGTGGACCAGCCACACCCCGCCCACCGCGCACCAGGCGACCGCCCGGTACCCGGCGACGATCGCCGCGTAGGCGCCGAGGGCCAGGGTGACGAACACCGGCCCGTACGGGTAGCCGGCCGCGAAGTAGGCGGCGCAGCAGGCGGCGGTGCCCAGCGCCGTGGCCCGCGGGTAGCGGTGCCGGAAGAGCAGCAGCAGGGCGCCGGCGAGGAGCAGCGCATGGCCGAAGGAGTCGAGCGGGACACGTCCGTGCGGATTGCGGGCGGCGGCGTTGCTGCCGAGGGTGACCAGCAGCGTCACCGCGAGTGTCGAGCGCCACGGCAGCCGGCCGTCCGCCCGTCTTCCGGGTTGCGGGGCCGCCGCCCACAGCTCCCCCGCCGCGCCGAGGCAGCGCCGCGCCCACGGCGGCCGTGCGTTGTCCATGCCGCAACGCTAGACCGCGACGGGCGCGGCGGCGTCCGCCCGGCGCGGTGGTCGCGCCTACTCCCGGTGGAGTACCCGGCCGGACGTCAGGCCACCGGCCCGGACGCCCGGGACGGCGCCCGCGCGGCACTCACGGCGGCGCCGCGCCCCTACGAGGACGGCGGCGCGGCCCGGCGCCGCCTGACTCCTCACCGCCGTTCGGCCACCGGCTCCTGGTCACCGACCTCCGCAGGCGGGGCGGCCGGCGCGGTCTCCCGGGACGCCTCCGCCCGGTCGAAGGCGTCCAGCGCGCGCCGCGCCACCGGATGCGCGCGGACCAGGTCGGCGAGCGTGGCCTGACCGCGGGTGATCTTCGCGAAGGCCCGCCACGCCGGCCGCAGCCCCGTCACCGCGGCGTGGAACATCCCGGGGCGGCGCGCGAAGGCCGCCAGCATCCGGCGGCCGACGCCCATCTCCACACCCAGCCCGGCCTTGATCGCGAAGGCGTAGTTCAGCGCCTGACGGCGGGCGTCGACCGCGTCGTGCGCCTCGGAGATCCGCACCGCCCACTCGCCCGCCAGCCGCCCGGAGCGGAGCGCGAAGGAGATGCCCTCGCGGGTCCAGGGCTCCAGCAGGCCCGCCGCGTCCCCGCAGACCAGCACCCGACCGCGGGAGAGCGGGGAGTCGTCGGCACGGCAGCGGGTCAGATGGCCGGAGGAGATCGCGGGCTCGAAGCCGGCCAGGCCGAGCCGGCCGACGAAGTCGTCCAGATAGCGCTTGGTGGCCGCGCCCTCGCCACGGGCGGAGATCACACCGACGGTGAGGGTGTCGCCCTTGGGGAAGACCCAGCCGTAACTGCCGGGCAGCGGGCCCCAGTCGATGAGCACCCGGCCCGCCCAGTCCTCGGCGACCGTCTCCGGCACCGGGATCTCGACCTCCAGCCCGAGGTCGACCTGGTCCACCTTGACGCCGACGTGCGCGGCTATCCGGCTCGCGCTGCCGTCCGCGCCGATCACGGACCGGGCCAGCACCACCTCGCCGTCGGCGAGCACCACCGCGACGGTCCGCCGGTCGGGGACGTTGGCGCCGTGCTGCTCGACCCGCGAGACGGTGACACCGGTCCGGACCCGGGCGCCGGCGTCCTTGGCGGACTCCACCAGCGCGGCGTCGAACTCGGGGCGGTCGACCAGCCCGAAGAGCGTGTTCCTGGAGCGGCGGGTGCGCGTCAGCTTGCCGTTGAGCGAGAAGGTGACGGCATGCACCCGATCGCGCAACGGCAGTTCGAAACCGGGCGGCAGGGAATCCCGGGACGGGCCGATGATGCCGCCGCCGCAGGTCTTGTAGCGGGGGAGTTCGGCCTTCTCCAGGAGCAGGACCCGGCGCCCCGTACACGCCGCGGCGTGTGCCGCCGAGGCGCCCGCGGGCCCCGCGCCCACCACCACCACGTCCCACACCTGCTGCTCGCCCTCGGCTGCCTGCTCGCTGCTCACCTGTGCTTCCGCTCCCGTCCGATGCCTGGCTGCGCGTACCGCCCGCATCCTACGGGCCGCGTCCGGCCGAACCGCCTGTGGGAAGATCGGTGGCACGCACACGTACGTCCGGCCCGCCCGGCTCACCCCGCCGGACGTGCCCCATGTACCCAACGTCGCGCCCACAAGGAGCGTTCCATGTCTGACAGCCCGCTCGCCCAGACCGTCGCCGCACTGCAACCACGGGCCAGGACCGAGCTCGCCGAGCTGGTGGCCTTCAAGTCGGTCGCGGACTTCGCGCAGTTCCCCAAGAGCGAGAGCGAGGGCGCGGCCCGCTGGATCGTGGACGCCCTCCAGGCCGAGGGCTTCCAGGACGTGGCACTCCTGGACACCCCCGACGGCACCCAGTCCGTCTACGGCCACCTCCCCGGCCCGGCCGGCGCCCCCACCGTCCTGCTGTACGCGCACTACGACGTCCAGCCGCCGCTGGACGAGGCCGCCTGGGTCTCCCCGCCGTTCGAACTGACCGAGCGCGACGGCCGCTGGTACGGGCGCGGCGCCGCGGACTGCAAGGGCGGCGTGATCATGCACCTGACCGCGCTGCGCGCCCTCAAGGAGCACGGCGGCGTCCCGGTCAACATCAAGGTGATCGTGGAGGGTTCGGAGGAGCAGGGCACCGGCGGCCTGGAGCGGTACGCCGAGGCGCACCCCGAGCTGCTGACCGCCGACGCCATCGTCATCGGCGACGCCGGCAACTTCCGGGCCGGGCTCCCGACGGTCACCGCGACGCTGCGCGGCATGACCCTGATGCAGGTCCGGGTCGACACCCTGGCCGGCAATCTGCACTCCGGCCAGTTCGGCGGTGCGGCCCCCGACGCACTGGCCGCCCTGATCCGGATCCTGGACTCGCTGCGCGCCGAGGACGGCTCGACGACCGTGCGCGGGCTGGCCACGGACGCCACCTGGGAGGGCCTGCAGTACCCCGAGGCGGACTTCCGCTCGGACGCCAAGGTCCTGGACGGCGTCGAACTGATCGGCACCGGCACCGTCGCCGACCGCCTCTGGGCCCGGCCCGCCGTGACGGTCCTCGGCATCGACTGCCCGCCCGTGGTCGGCGCCACCCCGTCCGTACACGCCTCGGCGCGCGCCCTGGTGAGCCTGCGGGTGCCCCCGGGCTCCGACGCCGCCGAGGCCACCAAGCTGCTGACCGCCCACCTGGAGAGCGCCGCCCCGTGGAGCGCACGGGTCACGGCCGAGCAGGTCGGCCAGGGCCAGCCGTTCCGCGCGGACACCAGCAGCCCCGCCTACGCCTCGATGGCGGCGGCGCTGAGCGAGGCGTACGACGGCCAGGAGATGCAGACCTCCGGCATGGGCGGCTCGATCCCGCTGTGCAACACGCTGACCGCCCTCTACCCCGACGCGGAGATCCTGCTGATCGGCCTCAGCGAGCCCGAGGCCCAGATCCACGCCGTCAACGAGAGCGTGTGCCCGGAGGAACTGCGGAGGCTGTCGCTGGCCGAGGCCCTTTTCCTGCGGAGCTATGCCGAAAGTCGGGGCTGAGCCCACGTTGTCGGCTTCCCCGCCGTAGGGGTTCGCCTTTTGCGCCTGCGGCGCGTGTCCGTCTGACGGCGGGTGTTTCGTCCGCTGCGCGGAGTTGTTGTCCGCTGCGCGGGGCTTTCGGGTGCGGTGACGGGCCTGCGGGGGTGGTGTGCAGGACTGCTGCGCTTTACGTCCTGCACACCACCCCCTCCGACCCGTCCCCTCCCGTGAGTGGGTGGGAAAGACAGGCACGCGGGCGCCGATGCCGGTGGTCCCCTGACGGCCACCACTCCACAACGAACCCACAGGGCCCCACCAACAGACACCCCCACCCACCCTTTCCATGACCACCCACGGGAGGGGACGGGTCTGCGGGGCAGGGGTTGACCGGACGTAAAGCGCAGCAGTCCGGACAACCCCTGCCCCGCAGACCCGGCACCGCACCCAACAGCCCCGCGCAGCGGACCCGCCCCGCGCCGCAGGCGCAAAGGCGCGAACCCCACGGCGGGAACGCCGACTACGTGGGAGGCCAGCCAAGCGCAGCGAACTGGCTACCCCACAGGAATACCGGCCTCAAGGTGCAACGGGCACCCCCGCTCCCGCGCCCGTAGGGCCCATCGGAGTCGGTTCCAGCGGACTGGCGGCAGCATGGACTCCGCCTCGGCTTCGGTGACGAAGCGCCATTCGCGCAGTTCGGAGCCGGGAAGCAGCAGTTCCCGGATCTGGGCGGCGGTGAGCGTGCCGCCGTCGAAGAGCAGGCGCAGGCCGCCGAAGCCGGGGGGCTTGGGGGCCTCCCAGTCGAGGACCAACAGCTTGGGGGCGCACGGGAGTTGGATGCCCAGTTCCTCGGCCACCTCGCGTATGCCGGCGCGGGCGGGTGCCTCGCCCGGTTCCACGATGCCGCCGGGGAACTCCCAGCCGGGCTTGTACGTCGGGTCGACCAGCAGGACGCGGTCCTGGTCGTCGAAGAGGAGCACTCCGGCGGCGAGGGTCTCCGCGGTGGGCTCGGGGGTCTGCACGATGTCGCAGGCGCCGGCGCCGGTGCGGACGGCCTCGGCGACCCGTTCTGCGGTCTGGCGGGGGGTCAGCGCCGAGGTGTCCACGACGTGCGCGTCGCTCTTGAGCCAGTCCAGGGCCTGCGCGTAGGGCTCCAGGTGTTCCAGGCACCAGCGGCGCACGGACGCGCTGCCCTCGGGGTCGCCGGGCGTCTCCTCGCGGCGCCCTATGCGCTCGCGCAGGATCGTTTCCTCCGCATGGATCAAGACATGTCGGACGGGTATCCGGCGGGCGGCGAGGGAGCCGAAGATCTCGTCGCGGTACTCCTGGCGCAGCAGCGTCATCGGCGTCACCAGCGGGCCCGGCACCTCGGTGAGCAGTGCCGCGGCGGTGTCCACCACCATGCGCCGCCAGGACGGCAGGTCCTGGTAGTCGTCCACCTCCTCGAACCGCTTGGCCGGCAGCATCAACCGCAGCCCGCTGCCGAGGAGTTCGGGGTCGTAGAGCGTGCTTCCGGGAAGCAGGTCGAGCAATTCTTGAGCCGCAGTGGTCTTGCCCGCACCGAACGTGCCGTTCAGCCAGACGATCACGGTTTCCCCTCTTCCCTAGACCCAGGTGAGTTGCCCGCAACACCCTGCCACGGAAACGCTCGGGGCCACGGGCCGCGCACAGCACCGGGAACACCGCCTCGAAGAACACACCGCACGGGGGATCCCGGTCCGTCTCCCCCGCCGCGAAGCCCCGGCAAACAAGCGCTCCCCCGCCCCTTCAGCACCGAAACCCCCACCCGCGCACGGCCTCCGGCCAGCCGCGGGCGGGGCGGTACGTCGCATATGCCGGAGTCCCATGGGGATCTCGGCGTCCGGGGAGCACCGGCGCGGGCTCAGCAGGTCCGCAGTCCCGGGACCGGCTGGTCGTTCTCCCCTCCGGTGAGGTAGACGACGCTGACGTAGACACCGGAATTGCCGCTGTCGTCATCGGTCTTGGCCCACCACACGTTGGTCCACTTCCCGTACGTCTCGCGACGGCCCAGCTTCGCCTGGCAGTAGAAGTAGTTGGTACCCATGTTGAGGTGGCCGACCTGCTGGAAGGACGCGGTGTAGGAGTTCGCGGTGCGCCACACGTCGCAGTTGGCCTTGCCGCCGCCGACGTCGGTGCAGGACGGGCCGCGGGTCGGTCCCCCGCCGCCGGTACCGCCGCTTCCGCCGCCGGCACCGCCGGCCGTGGACCCCGACCCGCCGGTGGTGGTACCGCCGTGCGCACCGCCCCCAGTGCCGCCCTGGCCGCCGCCCGAGGCGCCGCCGCCGTCCGTGCCGCCCTGGCCGCCGGTCCGGCCCCCGTCGGTCTGGCCGCCCGTACTGCCGCCCGGGACACCGGGCTTGGGGTGGCCGGACGGAGAGGTGTCGCCCGAGGGGCTCGCCGCGTCGGACGGCGACGGGTCGGTGGCCTTGCCGTCGCCACCGACCCCGCCCTTGCCGGCGGACACGCTCGGTCGGCCCGCCGTCGGCGTGGTGGCCGGTGCCGCCGGGTGCCGTCCGCCCGCGGTGTCCCGGTCGCCGGAGCCCCCGCCGACCAATCCGTAGGTGATCCCGCCGCCGGCGGCCAGCACCGCGAGGACGGCGGCCACCGCCAGCAGCACCCGGCGGCGCCGGCGGGCCGGCAGCCGGGTGGTGTCGCCGTCCGGTCCGCCCGGATACGGGTGCGGGCCGGTGGCCCCGGCCATGCCGACGGCGGCCGTGGCCGACGGGCCGTGAGCGGCCCGCGCAGGGGCCGGCGGCGCGTACGGGGCCGGCGGCTGCGGCACGGGGCCGCCCTGCGCACCGGGCCCGCCGAGCCAGCCGGCCGGCGCCGCGGCACCTGCGGGACCGGGCACCGGCCCGGCACCCGCCGTGACGTCCGTGGCGGTGGGCGCGTACGGCAGGCCGGACGGGGCGACCGGCGGCGGGGCGGGCGGCGTCACACCGGGGTCGCGGCCCTCGGCCACCGCCTGGAGCATGCTGCGGGCCTGGGCGGCGGACGGGCGGTCGGCCGGGTTCTTGGCCATCAGGGCGTGCAGGACGGGCGCCAGCGGGCCGGCCCGGCGCGGTGTGGGGAGCGGTTCGGTGACGATCGCGGTCAGCGTCGAGTACACCGACGTACGGCGGAACGGCGCGCTGCCGCCCTCGATCGCCGCGTAGAGCGTCATGCCCAGCGACCAGATGTCCGAGGCCGGGGTGGGGTCCATGCCCTGGGCGCGCTCGGGCGGCAGGTAGTCCAGCGAGCCGACCAGTTCGCCGCTGCGGGTGATGTTGGTGGTGGCGCCGTCGCCGGGGGCCTCGATGCTGGCGATGCCGAAGTCGGTGAGCACCACCCGACCCCTCCCGGGGCCCGAACGGCCTGCGGGGTGCCCCCATCCCTCCAGCAGGACGTTGCCCGGTTTGACGTCGCGGTGCAGCACGCCCACCTGGTGGGCGGCGTCCAGCGCGTCCATCACGGCGGCGCCGATCCGGGCGGCCTCCCGGGGGTCCAGCGGCCCGTGCTCGCCGACGGCGTCGTCCATCGACGGGCCGTCCACCAGCTCCATGACGATGACCGGACGCCCGCCCTCCTCGATGACGTCGTGGACGGTCACCACGCCGGAGTGCCGGATCCGGGCCGCGGCCCGCGCCTCGCGCTGCATACGGGTGCGCAGGTCGGCGAGTTCGGGCGCGGAGGCGTCCGTGTAGGCCCGCAGGACCTTGAGCGCGACCTCACGGCCCAGCACCTGGTCGTCGGCCCGGCAGACCACGCCCATGCCGCCGCGGCCGATCCGCCCGGTGACGCGGTAGCGGCCGCCGAGCACCCGCCCGGTCAGGTCGTCGTCGTTGCCGCGCTGGGGTCCGCTGCGGGAAGCGGCCCGCGGCACACCGCCGCCGGGCACCTCACCCGCCGGCCCGGGGCCGTTCGCACCGGCCGCCGCACCGGACCCGTTCGCACCGTGCTGCTCGTGCTCCCCCGAAGTCACCGTGCCGATCCCCTCGCTACCCGAATCCGTGCCCCACAGCGGCCTGTGCGTCCTGGAACGCCGGGGCGTTCGCCGCGGCCCCGGACGGCCGGCACCAGACTACGGGGCGGAGGGGGGCGACCGGTGCCCTTATGGGGCAGGGGTGAACGCATCGAGACGGGACCGTTGTGCGGCGGCCGCGGCGGCGCCCACCACCCCGGCGTCGGTTCCCATTTGGGCGGGGACCACGGTCAGCCCGGAGACGAAGGACAGCGTCGCGTAGTCCCGCAGGGCGGTGCGCAGCGGGTCGAAAAGGACATCCCCGGCGCCCGCGACCCCGCCGCCGATGACCGCTATGTCGATCTCGACGAGGGTGGCGGTGGCGGCGATGCCGGCGGCCAGCGCCTGGCCGGCCCGTTCGAAGGAGCGCAGCGCGACGGGGTCGCCGGCGCGCGCCGCGGCGGCGACCGCGGCGGCGCTGGCGTCCCCGTCGGGGCCCGGCCGCCAGCCGTTGGCCAGTGCGCGGCGGGCGATGTTGGGACCGCTGGCGATCCGCTCCACGCAGCCGCGCGCGCCGCACGGACACGGGTCGCCGTCGAGATCGACGCTGATGTGCCCGATGTGGCCCGCGTTGCCCGAGGGGCCCGGATGCAGCCGCCCGTCGAGGACCAGCCCGCCGCCGACCCCGGTGGAGACGACCATGCACAGCGCGTTGTCGTGGCCCCGGGCGGCGCCCTGCCAGTGCTCCGCCGCGGTCATCGCGACCCCGTCGCCGACCAGCGTCACCGGGAGCTCCCCCACCAGCGCCCGCACCCCGGCGACCAGCGGGAAGCCGCGCCAGCCGGGGATGTTGACCGGGCTGACGGTGCCGGCCCCGGCGTCCACCGGGCCGGCGCTGCCGATGCCGACGGCCGCCACCCGTGCCCACTCCGGCGCGGCGGCCAGCTCGCGGACGACCTCGGCCACCGCACGCATCACGGTGGCCCCGTCCTGGTCCGCGGGGGTCGGCCGGGCGGCCCGGACGACGAGTCTGCCCTGCGCGTCCACCAGAGCGCCGGCGATCTTGGTGCCGCCAATGTCCAGCGCTGCGCTGAGGTCCGTCTGCATCGGTGTCGAATTCTCCTGGTGGGCATGGGGGGCCGGGGTACCGGCCGGCGTGAGAACGCCAGTCTTCCGGCATTTGACAACGTTGTCTAGGGGCTATGCTCGTCGCCACACGGCGGCCGGCCGCGCGCCCCGTCCGGCCGCGCCCACCACCGCATCCGTCCCCCGCCAGACAGGACCGCACACGTGACCGAGACCGCCCGCGGTACCTCCCATCGCTACGGCACCCGCCCCACGATGAAGGATGTCGCGGCGCGCGCCGGCGTCGGCCTGAAGACCGTCTCCCGGGTGGTCAACGGCGAACCGGGCGTCACCCCGGACACCGAACGTCGCGTCCAGGAGGCCATCACCGCGCTCGGCTTCCGCCGCAACGACTCCGCGAGGATCCTGCGCAAGGGCCGGACGGCCAGCATCGGCCTGGTCCTCGAAGACCTCGCCGACCCCTTCTACGGCCCGCTCAGCCGCGCCGTGGAGGAGGTCGCGCGCAGCCACGGCGCCCTGCTGATCAACGGCTCCAGCGCCGAGGACCCGGCCCGCGAGCAGGAGTTGGTGCTGGCGCTGTGCGCCCGCCGGGTGGACGGGCTGGTCGTCATCCCGGCCGGCGACGACCACCGCTATCTGGCACCGGAGATAGCCGCCGGCGTCGCGACCGTCTTCGTCGACCGCCCGGCCGGTCGGATCGACGCCGACGTGGTCCTCTCCGACAACTTCGGCGGCGCCCAGGCCGCGGTCGCCCACCTGATCGCGCACGGCCACCGCCGGATCGGCTTCATCGGCGACCAGCCGCGCATCCACACCGCCAAGGAGCGGCTGCGCGGCTACCGCACCGCGATGGCCGACGCCGGACTGCCGGTCGCCGACTCCTGGGTCTCCCTCGGCCCGACCGCCCCCGACCGGGTCCGCGCCGCGGCCACGGCCATGCTCGCCGCGCCCGAGCCGGTCACCGCCCTGTTCTCCGGCAACAACCGCGTCACCGTCACCGCCGTCCGGGTCCTGCGCGACCATCCCCGCCCGGTCGCCCTGGTCGGCTTCGACGACTTCGAGCTGGCCGACCTGGTCCACCCCGCCATCACGGTCGTCGCCCAGGACTCCGCCCACCTCGGCCGCACCGCCGCCGGCCTGCTCTTCCGCCGCCTCGACGGCATCGACGACCCCCCGCAGCGCCTGGAGCTCCCCACCCGACTGATCCCCCGCGGCTCGGGTGAAATCGGACCGCCGGAGGGCTGACGGGCCGCACACCCTCCAGGGCTGTCCGCTCCTGATGCGCGAGCGGTGTGCGACCGTTGCGCAGGCTGTGCCACGGCCCTTCCGACCCTGATCCGCCGGACAGGCCCTAATGCTCGCGCACCGCCCGGACAACGAGCGTTCCGCTCTTCCTCTTCCCCGTGAGAGGGGCCGGAACAACCGTCGCGCGGCAGTCCCCAAAGCCATACTCCCCGAGCAGAGCGGGCCACCTCTCCACTGGGTAGTCCCAGCGTTTGACGACGGCGGGGTCCTCGTCCGGCCCGCGGGGAATAGAGGACGCCTGGCATCCATAACAGCCTTCTACGGCTGGTTGTTGGGACATGGCGAACACAGCACCCGGTCGGAGTTTGGCGAAGACGGCGGGCAGCATGAGGGCCGGGTCGGTGAAGTGCGCGGCCCCGAACACCGAGTAGATCGCGTCGAACGGCTCCGCGGCGGCGAGGAAGTCCAGCGCGTCGCCGCGGTGCAGTGCCATGCCTTCGACGCCGTTCCAGCGCCCGCGGGCCTTGGCGAGTTGGGCCGGCGAGAGATCCACTCCCACCGCCCGCATTCCGAGCGTGGCGAGGTGCGCGAGGTTCCCACCGCTTCCGCATCCCAGGTCCAGGGCGCTTCCGCCGGGCGGCAGGGCAAGGAGTTCGGCGCCGGGCCCATGGTCGGGGTACTGGGTCCAGTTGAACCATGTGGTTTCGCCTCTGGAGTTGATCGCGCGTCGGTGGGGCCTGCTCTTCGCGTAGGTGTCCCATGCGGCGCTGCGGGTGTCCGTCACGTGCGTCCGTCCCCTTGTCATGGCGGCAGCCGCCCTGAGTTGAGTTCGGGCGGCCGCCGCAGTTCACTGCGGGTCGCTTGTCGCGACGCTACTTCTTCACGGGGCTGTCAGTGCAGCCCGCGTGGCACTGCGAGCAGTCGGCCGAGCAGTCCGCACTGCTCTCGCTCGGCCAGAACTCGGGGTCGATCTGGTATCCGGCGGCGCGGATGGCTTCCTTCGTCCGGGCGAGTACGGCGCGGCCTTCGGCAGGGCTGTGGCTTCCCCGGACCGGCACATGGTGCACAAAGCTGCCGAGTGCCGCGCAGAAATCCGCGTACGGCTTCGTGAGCAGGACAAAGGCGTGCCAGAAGAGGTCCACTCGGAGGCTGGGGGCCAGCTTCGTGTCCGTGCCGGCGCTGGTGGCGAGGAATGCGAGCATCTGGTCCACTCCGCGCTCGCCGAGGTCGTCGGTGAGCTCCGTCCAGTGGCTCTCGCGCACGCTCTGGATCAGGTCGGCCCGCGTGCCCGGACCGATCAACTCGAAGACGTTGGTCGTGCTGTCGTGGGTGATCGTCACGTCTTTGCCTTCCGTGTCGGATGGTGTGTGATCGTTCGTCGGACCCGTCCCGTATGGCGGAAGTCCGGTTGCTCCGGCTTGCCCTGGCGCCGGAGCGGTGCCCTCACCGCCAGGGCGGCACCCGCTCAAGGGCGGACCGGGGGTGAACCTGAGCGCGTCAGCTCAGACGGGGAACGGCCTTCCCCTGTTCGGACCTTGTCCGGTCGGGGGCTGCCCGCCCACCGCCGCACCGGGCGGACGGGGACGGAATCCTCCGAAGTTCGTTTGCAACGAGGGCATTTGCAGGGCGGCCACGTGCCGGAGGTGTCCGGGAGCAGTGACCTTCGGGTGGTGCTGACGGGGTAGCTGATCGCGGCTTCCCACGTTCTGCCGGAGTCGCGTGAGACACGCAGGGTCATGGTCACGGGAGGCTCCCCGAGTGGGAGCGGTGATTCCGGAGCCGTACGTTGGCGTCCGTCACCGCGGACAGGTCCCCTTGCTCGGCGGCGGCCTTTCGCTGTATTGCGAGGGCGCCGCAGGCGGCACAGCCTTCGACAGGAGTCGGCTGCGACGCCGGCAGCGCGAGATGGACCGCCGCGCCGACGCCGCTCCCCGGGGTTCCCCTCTTGCGTTCGGTCATGTACCGCCCTCTCCCTCGACCCCTTTGACGCGTTCGATGTTCTCGCTGCCGAACGGGCGTGACGACGACACTTCGGGCGTCGCCGGGGCGTCACTCGGAAAGGTCTCCGTGACGCTCCGATGGGCGTCAAACCGGTGTCATTTGACGGTCGTTCGGTCTAGCTTGGACGTCATGACGACGACTGCTGCGGTGCCGAATGATGTGCTGCGGGCCGTACGGATGGGCCTGCGCATGAGTCAGGACGAGTTCGCGACCGCGCTGCGGCGCGCCGGCGACGAATTAGGGGAGCCGAACGAGGCGTCGAAGCGGCTGGTGCAGCGCTGGGAATCCGGCATCAGCAAGACACCGCGAGGGGTGTACGCACGGGCTTTGGAAAGGTCCACGGGCCGCCCCGTGGAAGCTCTCGGATTCTCCCTGCCGGTACCGATGGCACGGGTCCACGCAGACGGAACAGGAGGGCATGACATGGACGCCGGAGTGGAAGGTGTCGCCGCCGCTACCGCGGGCCCCCAGAAGGTCTCGCAGTCGAGCGAGGCGATGTTCACAGGCGTGTGGCTCAGTCGGTACGAATTCCACTCGTCCAGCCGGGACGCCACCTTCGAGGGCAAGCACCACGTGGTGATCGTGCAGCACGGGAACCGTCTGACCGTCCAGAGTCTGCCCGGCGCGAGCGGCAATCCGGACAGCCCGCTCGCACTGGACCTGACAGTGGACCGGAACGTGGTCACGGGCACATGGGTGGAGCAGACCGCCGCTGACGGCTACTACAACGGCGCCCGCTACCACGGCGCACTTCAGATGCTGGTCGAGCCGACCGGCCGCCGGATGGCCGGCAAGTGGGTCGGCTTCGGCAAGGACTTCGACGTGAACACCGGGCCGTGGGAGCTGCGCCTGATGGACCGCTCCACCAGCAAGGCCACGCTGGAGCGGTACAGCAAGCCTCCGGAGTGACGACGTCCCCGTCCCGCGTTCCCGAAGGCGCGTGGGACGGAGACGAGGGGTTCAGGCCGACATCACCCCCCGCCCCGCCAGCCCGTCGAGGTCGGTGCGGGTGAGGCCGGTGAGGCGGGCGACCTCGGCGGTGTCGACGGCGCCGCAGTCGAGGCCGCGGAGGAGGTAGGCGCTGAGGGCCTTGGCGGTGGCGGGTTCGTCCATGACGTCGCCGCCGGCCTTGGCGACGTAGGCGGCGAGCCGGGCTGCGGCCTTCTCCAGGCCCTCGCGGTAGAAGGCGTAGACGGCGGCGTAGCGGGTCGGGAGGTGGCCCGGGTGCATGTCCCAGCCCTGGTAGTAGGCGCGGGCCAGGGCACGGCGGGTGAGGCCGTGGTGCAGCTTCCAGGCTTCGTGGACCTGGGCGGTGGGGCCGACCGGCAGGACGTTGGTGGAGCCGTCCGAGAGGCGGACGCCGGTGCCGGCGGCGGCGACCTGCATGACGGCCTTGGCGTGGTCGGCGGCGGGGTGGTCGCTGGCCTGGTAGGCGGCGCTGACGCCGCAGGAGGCGCTGTAGTCGAAGGTGCCGTAGTGGAGGGAGGTGGCGCGGCCCTCGGCGGCCTCGATCATGCGGGCGACGGTGGCGCGGCCGTCGCCGCCCAGGATGGCCTGGGTGGTCTCGATCTGGATCTCGAAGCCGATCCGGCCGGGCGCGAGGCCGCGCGCCTTCTCGAACGCCTCCAGCAGGCGGACCATGGCGGTGACCTGCTCGGCGTAGGTCACCTTGGGGAGGGTGAGGACCAGGCCGTCGGGCAGGCCGCCGGCCTCCATCAGGCCGGTGAGGAAGATGTCCAGGGTGCGGATGCCGCGGTCGCGGACGGCCGCCTCCATGCACTTCATGCGGATGCCCATGTAGGGGGCGGCGGTGCCGTCCCGGTACGCGGCGGCGACCAGCGCGGCGGCGCGGGCGGCGGTCTCGTCCTCCTCGGCGTCGGACCGCAGGCCGTAGCCGTCCTCGAAGTCGATGCGCAGGTCCTCGACGGGCTCGCGCTCCAGCTTGGCGCGGACCCGTTCGTAGACCGGGCCGGCGAGCTCGTCGGAGAGGCCGAGGACGCCCGCGAGGGCGGTGGCGTCGGGGGCGTGTTCGTCGAGCATGGCCAGCGCCTGGTCGCCCCAGGAGCGGAGGGTGCCGGCGGCGAAGGCGTCGCCGGGGACATAGACCGTGTGGATCGGCTGGCGGGTGCCGGGGTCGCCCGGGTAGCGCCGTGCCAGGTCGGCGTCCACCTGGGCGAGGGCGGCTCCGATGCCCTCGCGTACGGTGTCCGCGAGGCTCGTCGCCACGGTCTCCTGCTGCCCCATTTCGGTACCCTCCCGTTGCTTGTGCCCGCTGCCGCCATCGACCCGAGCAGTTCCGTCTAACGGAATCAACAATCCGCATAGCGAAGCTAATGCTGTCGGTTGGTGAGGTCAACACCCTTCCCGGCCGTGCCGACCCAGGTCACCGGCCTGGACCGCCCCGACAACTCCCTGGCGCGACCCGCCCGCCGCACCCCACAATCCCCGTCATGACATGGACCGCACCCCGGATCGAACGCCGGGACATACCCGCCGCGGCGAGCGAGCGCGCGATGTTGCAGGGCTGGCTCGATTTTCACCGCGGCACCCTGCTCAGCAAGTGCGCGGGCCTCACCGGCGAACAGCTCGCCCGGGCCACCACCCCGCCGTCCCCGCTCACCCTGCTCGGCCTGGTGCGTCATCTGACCTACGTCGAACGCGTCTGGTTCCGGCAGCGGTTCGCCGGCGAGCGGATCGACCGCCTCTACTGCACCGACGACGCCCCGGACGCCGACTTCGACGACCTCGACCCGGCCCGGGCCGAGGCGGAGCACGCCGCCTTCCGCGCGGAGATCGCGGCCTGCGACGCGGTGGCCGCCGGCCGCGGCCTGGACGAGACCTTCACCACCGCCAGCGGCCGCACCCTCAACCTGCGCTGGGTGTACGTCCACATGATCGAGGAGTACGCGCGGCACAACGGGCACGCGGACCTGCTGCGCGAGGCGCTGGACGGCGAGACCGGGGACTGACCGCGACAGCGGCCGGAAGGAAGCCGCACGGCCGAAGGCCCCGTACGTCCGGTGCGTACGGGGCCTTCGGCCATGCGGTGCCGGTGGCCTCGGCGGGCCCGGTCGGGTCAGCCCTTGCGGGACTTGACCTCGTCGGTGAGCGCCGGGACGACGTCGAAGAGGTCGCCGACCACGCCGTAGTCGACCAGGTCGAAGATCGGCGCCTCGGCGTCCTTGTTGATGGCGACGATGGTCTTCGAGGTCTGCATACCGGCGCGGTGCTGGATCGCGCCGGAGATGCCCGCCGCGATGTACAGCTGCGGCGAGACCGACTTACCGGTCTGGCCGACCTGGTTGGTGTGCGGGTACCAGCCGGCGTCCACCGCGGCGCGGGAGGCGCCGACGGCCGCGCCGAGCGAGTCGGCGAGCGCCTCGATGACCGGGAAGTTCTCGGCGCCGTTGACGCCGCGACCACCGGAGACCACGATCGCGGCCTCGGTCAGCTCCGGACGGCCGGTCGACTCGCGCGGGGTGCGCGAGACGATCTTGGTGCCCTTGGAGGCGTCGGCGACGGTCACCGCGAGCTGCTCGACCGCGCCGGCGGCCGGGGCGGCCTCCGGGGCGGCGGAGTTGGGCTTGACGGTGATGACCGGGGTGCCCTTGGTGATCCGCGACTTGGTGGTGTACGAGGCCGCGAAGACCGACTGGGTGGCCACCGGGCCCTCGTCGCCGGCCTCGACGTCCACGGCGTCGGTGATGATGCCGGAGCCGATGCGGACGGCCAGGCGGGCGCCGATCTCCTTGCCCTCGGCGGAGGACGGCAGCAGGACGGCGGCCGGCGAGACCGCGTCGTAGGCGGCCTGGAGGGCGTCGACCTTGGGGGCGACGAGGTAGTCGGCGAACTCCGGGGCGTCGGCGGTGAGGACCTTCACCGCGCCGTGCTCGGCGAGCACGGGGGCGGCGGTGTCCACGCCGGCACCGAGGTGCACGGCCACCGGCTCGCCGATGCGGCGGGCGAGGGTGAGCAGTTCGAGGGTGGGCTTGCGGACGGCGCCGTCCACGTGGTCGACGTAGACAAGGACTTCAGCCATGGGAATTGCTCCTGCAGGAAGAGTGCGGGCGAAGGGAGGACGGATGGTTCCGACGGACCGTCAATTGCGGGCGGGGAGGCGGGAGATGACGCCCGACCCCGACCGCGGAAGCGGTACCGGGCCGGGGCCGGGCCCCGGCCGCGCGGCCTAGATGAACTTCTGGCCCGCGAGGAACTCGGCGAGCTGCTTGGCGCCCTCGCCCTCGTCCGTGACGATCGTGCCCTTGGTGCGGGCCGGGCGCTCGTCGGCCGACTCGACCTTGGTCCAGGCGCCCTCCAGGCCGACCTCGTCCGCCTCGATGTCCAGGTCGTCCAGGTCCAGGGTCTCCAGCGGCTTCTTCTTCGCCGCCATGATGCCCTTGAAGGAGGGGTAACGCGCCTCGCCCGACTGGTCGGTGACGGAGACGACGGCCGGCAGCGCGGCCTCCAGCTGCTCGCTGGCGGTGTCGCCGTCCCGGCGGCCGGTGACCTTGCCGTCGGCGACGGCGACCTGGGAGAGCTGGGTCACCTGCGGGACGCCGAGCCGCTCGGCGAGCAGCGCGGGCAGCACGCCCATGGTGCCGTCGGTGGAGGCCATACCGCAGACCACGACGTCGTAGCCGGTCTTCTCGATGGCCTTGGCGAGCACGAGCGAGGTGCCGAGCGCGTCGGTGCCGTGCAGGTCGTCGTCCTCGACGTGGACGGCCTTGTCGGCACCCATCGACAGCGCCTTGCGCAGCGCGTCGGTGGCGTCCTCGGGACCGACGGTCAGGACCGTGATCTCGGCCTCGCCGTCGTTGGCTTCCTTGATCTGCAGGGCCTGCTCGACGGCGTACTCGTCGAGCTCCGAGAGGAGACCGTCCACGTCGTCCCGGTCGACGGTCAGGTCCTCGGCGAAGTGCCGGTCGCCGGTGGCGTCGGGCACGTACTTCACACAGACAACGA
The DNA here is from genome assembly GCF_029011865.1 of Streptomyces yunnanensis. NCBI lineage: Bacteria > Bacillati > Actinomycetota > Actinomycetes > Kitasatosporales > Streptomycetaceae > Streptomyces > Streptomyces yunnanensis. The sequence continues at coordinate 7,767,254 of NZ_CP095749.1, read as the reverse complement.
TCCTCAAGCTCACGCCGGCTCTCCTACCTGCTTCGTCTCTTCAGAACTGCCTTGTGCTGGCAGCATAGGCGCCTCACGGGGCGGCTCCCGGTCGGATACGGATCCCCGCGCCGACCGTCATATTACTCGCCAGTACATACACTCTGTCGCCCCGAATCAAGGCCGTCGAAATGTGACCTTCCCAACGGCCCCGACCGGGCGACGAAGCAGGTCCGGAGGAACCCGTCAGTCGCGCAACGCGTTGAAGCGGCCCTGGTGGTAGAGGAGCGGCCGGCCCGGCCCCGCGGGGTCGCCGACGACCGGCTGGGCGAGCACGATCCGGTGGTCGCCGGCCGGGATCCGGGCCACGACCCTGCACACCAACCAGGCCAGCACACCGTCCAACAGGGGCACGCCCTCGGGACCGGTGCGCCAGGAGGTGGCCGGGCCGAACCGGTCGGCGCCGCTGCGGGCGAACGTGGCGGCCAGCTCCTGCTGGTGCTCGCCGAGGATGTGGACGCCTATGTGCTCGGCCTCGGAGACGGTCGGCCAACTGGAGGCGCCGGTGCCTATGCCGAAGGAGAGCAGCGGGGGCTCGGCGGCCACCGAGGTGAGGGAGGTGGCGGTGAAGCCGACGGGTCCGGAACCGGTCGCGGTGATCACCGCGACGCCCGCGGCGTGCTGACGGAAGACGGAACGCAGAAGTTCGGGGGAGGCGGTGCGGGGCGTGCCGACATCGGGCGAGGCCGTCATGGAGTTGTCCTTCTGCTGTGGGCTACGAGCCCGGGCGGGGCCGCCGGCGGCCGAACGGCGGGCGGCGGCAGGGGTGTCGTCGCTGCTCACGCGCCGGGACAGCGCGCGCTGGCGGTCCGCAGAAGGTCGACGTGTGCGCGTCCGTACAGAAGGAGGGGAATTCCTGGCCGCATCACGTCAGGCTGACGAGGCGCGCCCCGCAGCGTCAAGTGCCGCCGGACATCTGGGAGATCAATCACTGACCGCCGCCCCCAACGCCGCGATGACGTCGGCCTTCCGCGGCTGGCCCGAGGCGCGGCGGACGATCGCACCGTGCCGGTCGAGCACCAGGACCGTGGGCGTGCGGAGGACGCCAAGGCGCCGCACCAGCTCCAGCCGGTCCTCCGCGTCGATCTCCACATGGGCCACGCCGTCGACCATCCCGGCGACCTCGGCGAGGATGCGCCGGGTGGCCCGGCAGGGCTGGCAGAAGGCGCTGGAGAACTGGACGAGGGTCGCCCGCTCCCCCAGCTCCGCGCCGATCCCCGCGGCATCCAGCCGCGCCTCGTCGTCCCGCTTGCGCACCTTCGTCCCTCCGTCGTCCCTCCGTCGCGGTGACGGAGGGCAGGCCCAGGGCGCCGGACCCGCCGTCACGAGCACCGCGACCGACGCACACGAGGCGCCCTGCCGTCCCCGTCATCCCAGGGTGCAGCGTTCAGGCGACCACAAAGATTCCCGGGATCGCCCACCGGACGTCGGCGGACGGGGTTCCGCCCGCGCGCAACGGCGGATCGACCCGACGGCGAGCGGGGCCGGCAGGACGGACACCCCGCACACACGGGCACGGAGGCGGGCCGGTGGCCGGGCTGCTGCCCGAGGGCGAGGGGTGCCTTCCCCTGCGGCGGGCAACCGGCCGAGACCTGCGGTTTTCCCCGCCCACGTGACGAGAATCTCCCGCTCCGGGGGGCTCGGGCGCTGGCCGCCGGGGCGGACATCGGGCACGATCTCCGGAGCCGCAGAGTTACGACTGCGTAGGTTTCCGCCGGGAGAACCCTCCCCAGGCACAGAGAAGGGGTCCCCCGGAATGGCCGAGTTCGTCTACCCGCCCGTCATCGGCGCCGCCCGCACGCTCTTCAAGACGATGGACTTGAAGTTCGACATCGCCGGCACCGAGCACATCCCGCAGCGCGGAGGGGCGGTACTGGTGAGCAATCACATCGGCTACCTGGACTTCGTCTTCTGCGGGCTGGCGGCGCGCCCGGCCAAGCGCCTGGTGCGCTTCATGGCGAAGGAATCGGTCTTCCGCCACAAGGTCTCCGGGCCGCTGATGCGGGCCATGAAGCACATCCCGGTGGACCGGACGCAGGGCATGCACGCCTACAAGCACGCGCTCTCCGCGCTGCGTTCCGGCGAGATCATCGGGGTCTTCCCGGAGGCGACGATCTCCGAGTCGTTCACCCTGAAGAACTTCAAGTCGGGCGCGGCACGGCTGGCCCAGGAGGCCGGCGTCCCGCTGCTCCCAATGGCGCTGTGGGGCACCCAGCGGCTGTGGACCAAGGGCCACAAGCGCCAGTTGGGCCGCCAGCACTTCCCGATAACGATCCGGGTGGGCGAGCCGGTCGAGGCCGACCCGGCCGAGCAGGCCGAGAAGATCACCGACCGGCTGCGGGCCCGCGTCCAGGACCTGCTGGAGGCCGCCCAGCGCGCCTACCCCGTACGCCCCCGGGACGCCGAGGACACCTGGTGGATCCCGGCCCACCTCGGCGGCACGGCCCCGGCCCCCGGCGGCCGCGCATAGTCTCCCGGGCTCAGGATTCCTGCGCCCAGACCTCTCCCACCTCGACGCGGGCACCCGGGCACGCCTTCTCCAGCGCCTCGGCGAGCTCGGTGCCCGCGGTCCGCAGCTCGTCCCACGTCATCGGCGCCATCCGCTCCAGCAGGAAGAGCGCGTCGACCGACTCCTCGGTGAGCCGGGTGCGCACGCCCTGCCGCCAGTTCCAGCGCCGACAGGTCACGCCCTCGTCGTCGCACCAGACCACCTCGCCCGCCTCGGGGTGCTCCACCACCTCCGCCCCGCCGGCGGCGGTGGCGAACGGCTCCTCGCCGGTGGCCCGGACGAGCCGCATCTCCCCCTGGATGCGGTCCAGGTCCTCACCGCCGACCGGGATCAGATGCGCGACGCTGATCGCGTTGTAGACGTCGACCAGCCGGTTGATCCGCGGCAGCCCGCCGTCGGCGAGGGCGCGCTTGGCGAGCGCCTCGGCGGAATTGCGCGTACGGGAGGGCTTGCAGCCGAACGCGGTGTACGCGGCGCGCCAGGCGGCGATGTGCGGATCGTCCTGCGGCGCCCGGCCGTCGAGCCGCGCGACGAGCCGCCGGGCGGCCTCGTCCAGCAGCGCCGAACTGAACTCGTCGCTGGGCCCGTTGGTCAGGCCGTGCGCCTCCACGGCGAGATAGCCGAAACCGGGCGCGAGGGCACGCACCTCGTCGGCGACGTGCAGGGTGCGGATCATGGGCCGTACCTCGGAGCTCTCGGGAACATCCACCAAAGTCGAGGCCGAGCGACGACCTCCCCCGGCATTGGAGCACACCGACGGACAGTTCAGCAAACGGTACCCCTAGGTCCAGCGTATTGGACTGCCTCCCACGTTGTCGGCCTCCACCGTGTTGCGTTGTCCGCTGCGCGGGGCTGTTGGGTGCGGTGACGGGTGGGAAAGACAGGCACGCGGGCATCGATGCCGGGTGGTCCGGTGACGGTCACCACTCAGCGACGAACCCGCAGCGGACCACCGGGCATACACCCCCACCAACCCTTTCCATGACCACCCACGGGAGGGGACGGGTCTGCGGGGCAGGGGTTGACCGGACGTAAAGCGCAGCAGTCCGGACAACCCCTGCCCCGCAGACCCGGCACCGCACCCAACAGCCCCGCGCAGCGGATCCGCACCGCACCCGAAACGCCCCGCGCAGCGGACCCACCCGCCCAGCAGAACCGGCACAACCCGCCGCCAGGCGGACACGGCGGGGCAGCCGACAACGTGGGGAAAAACCGGGCCGCTAGCAGCCCGTTATCGGCCCATCTCCTCGCGGATCGCCGAAAGGAACGCGTCCACGTCGGACTCCGTCGTGTCGAAGGCGCACATCCAGCGGACCACCCCGTCCTGCTCGTCCCAGAAGTAGAAGCGGAAGCGCTTCTGAAGGCGCTCACTGACCTCGTGCGGGAGGCGGGCGAAGACGCCGTTGGACTGGACGGGGTAGAGGATCTCGATGCCGGGGATCTCGCGGACGCCGGCGGCCAGGCGCTGGGCCATGGTGTTGGCCTGACGGGCGTTGCGGAGCCAGAGGTCCTTGGCCAGCAGCGCCTCCAGTTGGACGGAGACGAAGCGCATCTTGGACGCCAGTTGCATGGAGAGCTTGCGCAGGTGCTTCATGGCGCGGACCGCGTCCGGGTTGAGGACCACGACGGCCTCGCCGAAGACCGCGCCGTTCTTGGTGCCACCGAAGGAGAGGATGTCGACGCCCACGGCGTTGGTGAAGGCGCGCATGGGGACGTCGAGGGTGGCGGCGGCGTTGGCTATCCGGGAGCCGTCGAGGTGGACGAGCATGTTGCGCTCGTGGGCGTGGTCGCAGATGGCGCGGACCTCGTCCGGGGTGTAGACGGTGCCGAGTTCGGTGCTCTGGGTGATCGAGACGACCTGCGGCATGGCGCGGTGCTCGTCGTCCCAGCCCCACGCCTGGCGGTCGATCAGCTCGGGGGTGAGCTTGCCGTCCGGGGTGGGGACGGTGAGCAGCTTGAGGCCGCCGATCCGCTCCGGGGCACCGCACTCGTCGATGTTGATGTGCGCGGTGTCGGCGGCGATCACCGCGCCCCAGCGGTCGGTGACGGCCTGGAGCGCGACGACGTTGGCGCCGGTGCCGTTGAACACCGGGAACACCTGGGCGCGCTGCCCGAAGTGGCTGCGGAAGACGCGCTGGAGGTGCTCGGTGTAGTCGTCCTCGCCGTAGGCGACCTGGTGGCCGCCGTTGGCGAGGGCGAGCGCGGCGAGCACCTCGGGGTGCGCACCGGCGTAGTTGTCGCTGGCGAAGCCGCGTATCTGCGGGTCGTGGTGCTGCCGGGCGTCGGTCTTCGCCCGGTTCACGGCTTGGGGGTCAGCCACAGACGCTGTCCATTCACTTCCTGGGCGGGCCGGTCCCAGACACCGGCGATGGCCTCGGCCAGCTCCGTGACGTCGGTGAAGCCCGCGAACTTGGCGTTCGGTCGCTCGGCGCGCATCTGGTCGTTGACGAGCGCCTTCACGATCAGGATGGCAGCCGCGGCGCGCGGTCCGCCCTCGCCCCCCGCCTTGCGGAAGCCGTCGGCCATGGCGAGGGTCCACGCCTCGGCGGCCGCCTTGGACGCGGCGTAGGCGGCGTTGCCCGCGGTGGGCTTGCTGGCGCCGGCCGCGCTGATCAGCACGTAGCGGCCGTTGCCGCTGCGTTCGAGCGCCTCGCTGAAGGCGAGGGAGGTGTGCTGGACGGTGCGGATCAGCAGCTTGTGCAGGGTGTCCCAGTCCGCCAGGTCGGTCTCGGTGAACGTCGAGCAGCCGCGCCAGCCGCCGACGAGGTGGACGACGCCGTCCACCCGGCCGAATTCCTTCTCCGTACGGGCCGCCCATTCGCGGGTCTGGTCGAGGTCGAGGAGGTCGACGGTCTCGCCGATGACCGTGGCGCCGCCGTGGGCGTAGCGGGCCGCGTCGACGGCCTCGGCCAGCCGCTCGGGGTTGGCGTCCGAGCCGACCACCACCGCCCCGGCCTCGGCCAGCCGCAGCAGGGTGGCGCGGCCCGCCGGGCCGGCCGCTCCGGCCACCGCGATGACCGCACCCTCCAGCGGCCCCTGGCCGCCCGTCGAAGTAACCATCTCCGTCGCCTCCTCGTCCTGCCCCTGGACGGCCGTCGGCCGGGTGTTCCGATCGCTGTGCTGCATGTTCTGATCCTGCTCGGTCCGCACGCTCGTCACGCCGCCGCCGGCGCTTCGCTGTGGGCGGTGATGCCCTTGGTCGAGGCGATCACGGAGCGCAGCTTCTTGGCGAGCGCCTCGTAGAACATGCTCAGCGGGAACTCGTCGGGAAGCACGTCGTCCACGAGTTTGCGCGGCGGCTGGTCCAGGTTGAGGGCGTCCGGACCCTTGGCCCAGACCGAGCCCGGGTGCGGGGCGAGGTAGGTCGAGACGAGGCCGTAGGCGGCGAACCAGTGGACCAGCTTGGGCCGGTCGATGCCGTCGCGGTAGAGCTGCTCGATCTCACCGCAGAGCTGGTTGGTGACCTTGGGCGCCCGCTCCCAGTCGATGTGCAGTGTGTTGTCCGTCCAGCGTACGACGTCGTGCTTGTGGAGGTAGGCGAAGAGCAGCTGGCCGCCGAGGCCGTCATAATTGCGCACCCGGTCGCCGGTGACCGGGAAGCGGAACATCCGGTCGAAGATCACCGCGAACTGCACGTCCCGGGCCTGCGGGTAGCCCTCGGCCTCCAGCTTCACGGCCTCCTTGAAGGCGGTGAGGTCGCAGCGCAGCTCCTCCAGGCCGTACATCCAGAACGGCTGCCGCTGCTTGATCATGAACGGGTCGAACGGCAGGTCGCCATGGCTGTGGGTGCGGTCGTGGATCATGTCCCAGAGGACGAACGCCTGCTGGCAGCGCTGCTGGTCGTCGAGCATGGCCGCGACGTCCGCGGGGAGTTCGACGCCGAGGATCTCCACGGCGGCCTCGCTGACCCGGCGGAAGCGGGCGGCCTCGCGGTCGCAGAAGATGCCGCCCCAGCTGAACCGCTCGGGGGCCTGGCGGACCGCGATGGTCTCGGGGAAGAGGACGGCGGAGTTGGTGTCGTAGCCGGCGGTGAAGTCCTCGAAGGTGATCCCGCAGAACAGGGGGTTGTCGTAGCGGGTGCGCTCCAGCTCGGCGAGCCAGTCAGGCCAGACCATGCGCAGTACGACGGCCTCGAAGTTGCGGTTCGGGTTGCCGTTCTGGGTGTACATGGGGAAGACGACGAGGTGCTGGAGGCCGTCGGCGCGCTGCTGGGCGGGCTGGAAGGCGAGCAGCGAGTCGAGGAAGTCGGGGATCCCGAAGCCCTCGTCGGCCCAGCGGCGCAGGTCTTCGACGAGCGCCTGGTGGTAGGCCGCGTTGTGCGGGAGCAGCGGGGCGAGCTCGCGGATGGCCGCTATGGCGCAGTCGACCTCGTGGCGCACGGCCGCGGCACTGGGCGCGCCGTCCGCGGCGAGGTCGATCGCACCGTCCTTGGACTGCCACGGGCGGATGCTCTCGATGGCGTCCTTCAGCACGGGCCAGGCGGGGTGCGCGACCACGGACTCATCGGACAGGGTGCCGCCCCGGACACCCACAGGCGAAAGAATTTCCGTCATGACTGCCCTCCGGCGGTAGATCGTCCTGTGGAGACACCGTAACCAGCCAAGGATCGCCCGTTCAAGTGGGGTCGGCGAAAAATATTCTGCGGACACCCCATGGTCACGACTGTTCTTCCTGTGGGGTACGGGTTCGACCTCACTTCCTGCCCTTCATGGCGAGGGATTCCGCGTTTTCTCCGGCACGGACGGGGGTAGAAGTGGGGATCACAGAGCGTCCGGGCGGGTGGCGGGCGCCGGGCCGGACCGGGCCCGGTGAAGTGCGGGATGACCTGCTCACCCCGTTGCCGGATGACCCCCGGGCAGACTTCCTGGGGCACGGTGCCCATCCGGATCAGGCACATCACCTCTCGTCTGCGCCGGCCGCGCAGACCGACGGCGTGAGCGGCGCGCGGCGTCACGGGCGGGGCGCAGCCGGGCGACCTCGTCCGGTCCGGCGCAGCGCATGACGAGGGCGCCCGAGCCCAGCGCCTGTCGCCGGCTCAATGCCTGCCGTCATGTCAACTTGCCTTGGCGGAAGGGCCGTTCGCCCTGTCGGCGCGGCTGACTCGCACTTTCAGGCGGTGATATGACCTGTCGTCAGACGCAGGAGGGGCGGGTGGAGCGGCGCCCCGCCCGGGCCCGGGAGGAAGGTGCCGGGGCGATGCCGGCGGATCTGGCGCGGATGGCACGGCCCGGACGGCCGGCGGGGCGTAGACGGCGCGGCACGGGGGCACTCGTACGGGCTAGAGGGCACTTGTCCCTACGTCGCTGCCGCTCGTCAGCGGATTAGGCTGTGCGCCATTTCGGGCGGCAGTGCGCCGGCGGCGACATGTGCACGGAGCCGACCGCAACCGAGCCGACACAAAGCGAGGCAGCCTTGTCCTTTCTCACCATCGGGCACCGCGGAATGATGGGTGTGGAGCCGGAGAACACCCTGCGCTCCTTCGTACGCGCCGAACGCGAGGGCGTCGACGTCATCGAACTGGACCTGCACCTGAGCAAGGACGGTGCACTGGTGGTGATGCACGATCCGGACGTCGACCGGACCACCGACGGCACCGGTGCGATCGCCGATCGCACCCTCGCCGAGCTGCGGGAGCTGGACGCCGGGCGGGGCGAGCGGATCCCGGTGTTCGAGCAGGTGGTGGACACGGTGCGGCTGCCGCTCCAGGCGGAGATCAAGGACGTGGCGGCGGCGCAGGCGCTGGCCGAGGTGGTGCGGTCGCGCGATCTGACCGACCGGGTGGAGATCATCTCGTTCCACGACGAGGCGCTGGCGGCGATCCGCACGCTGCTGCCGGGGGTGCGCACCGGGCTGGTCGCCGAGCGGTACGGCGCCGATGTCGTGGACCGCGCCACGGCGGTGGGTGCGGAGTTGGTGTCGCTGGACATCCGGCGGCTCACCCTCGATCTGGTCGAGCGGGCGCACGCCGCGCAGTTGAAGGTGCTGGGCTGGACGGTGAACACCCATGACCAGCTGCGGCTGGCGCGCGGGCTGGGGCTGGACGGGGTGGTGACCGACCAGCCGGAGATCCGGCGGGCGGTGCGCTTCACGGCGTAGCCGGCGCGGTACGCGGGCGGGCGGCCGGACGGCGCGTTACGGGCCGCCCGGTCCGTCCGGTCGGGGCCGCGGTCGGGGCCGCGGTCGGGGCGGTGGTCAGCCCAGCGGCTTGACCAGCAGCTCGAATTCCAGGTCGGCGCGCTGCGGTATGCCGAACCGCTCGTCGCCGTACGGGAACGGGCTGAACCGGCCGGTGCGGCGGTAGCCCCGGCGCTCGTACCAGGCGATGAGTTCCTCGCGCTGCCGGATGACGGTCATCCGCATCTCCGGGGTGCCCCAGGCGGTCAGTGCGGTGCGCTCGGCCTCGGCCATGATCACCTTGCCCAGGCCGGCGCCCTGGAGGTCCGGGCGGACCGCGAACATCCCGAAGTAGGCGTGGTCGCCGCGGTGCTCCAGCTGGCAGCAGGCGATCAGCTCGCCGTCCCGCTCGGCGACCAGCAGCCGGCCGCTCTCGTTGCGCACCACCTCGGCGACGCCGTCCGGGTCGGTGCGCTGGCCGTCCAGCAGATCGGCCTCGGTCGTCCACCCGGCCCGGCTGGCGTCCCCGCGGTAGGCCGACTCCACGAGCGCGACGAGCGCGGGGACGTCGGCCTCGGTGGCGTTGCGGAAGGTCAGCGAGGTGGTGGGCATGGGAGCGGGGTCCTCTCGGCCGTGGCGATGGCGGAAAGATCGAGGCTAACAAGACGCGCCGGCCGACGGCAGGGCCGGACGGTCCCTGCGGCGTAGGGTCCAGCCATGGTGCAGGTACTGAGCAGCAGGATTCTGGTGCGGCCGGCCGATCCGGAGCGGTCGCGGAAGTTCTACGGCGAGGCGCTGGGGCTGGCGATCTACCGGGAGTTCGGCACCGGTCCGGAGCGCGGCACGGTGTACTTCCTCGGCGGCGGCTTCCTGGAGGTCTCCGGGCGAGCCACGGACGCCCCGACGCCGACCCTCCAGTTGTGGCTCCAGGTGGACGACGCGGCACGGGCGCACGAGGAGCTGGTGGGGCGCGGGGTGGCGGTGCTGCGGCCGCCGGTGCGCGAGCCGTGGGGGTTGATCGAGATGTGGATCGCCGACCCGGACGGGCACAAAGTTGTAATCGTGGAAGTCCCAGCGGACCATCCACTCCGATACCGACCCTGACAAAACGCAGCCTAACGGGACCTCGGGGCACATTCCATAGGCTCTTCGAAGTTGCCGCCCTTGCCGGGGCGCTGCGCAGCCATTACAGCCAATCGTGTGCGAATGGGGCCGCTTTCCCCGCAGAGATGCTCCATCGCGGGCACACTCCCCCGGCAAGGACCGCGAAGCTGACCCGCCAGGGGCAGTATCTGGGTGCCACACAGCTCCTCGAAACTCCACCGAGGCCCAGATCCCGTGTCGGCATCGGCTGAACGGGCCGCCACCGAGGTTCCGTTAGCCCCGCCTCGAAAAGCCTAAGGGGTGTCCCGTAATCCCTGGCGGGCGCACGACGACAGCTACGGCCCTCCCCCCAACTGTCGCCGGGAGGTACCCCCCACGCCGCGTTGTCGGAACATCCGGATACGCCCGGTATCCGCTTGCCCCTCCGCCTTGCGATGCACCGCATCTGACGCCGTGCGCTGATCCACCAGGGATTACGGGACAACCCTTAGGCGAATCCCACACCAGCACCCACTCGCCCTCTGCGTACAGGCCGAGGCGGCATGTCCGATCTCGCCGGCGAGGAATGCCTTTCAACCTCATAAAGAGAGCACCCAAGCCGGCTCGCCCGAAGAAATCGCCGCATAGCGCACCCTCACCCCTCCCCCTTGTCAACGAGCGAGGGCGCCTTTCACAACGTACTCGTGTTTCACCTCCACGGCTTGAAAAGCGCCCCACAGCACAAGCAGTGCCACCAGTCGCAGGAACCGCACCACGGGGTAGGTCAAGTGGCTGTCCCTGCAGGAAGTCCTTGTGCTCTCCAAGGCCATTCGCGCGCGAACAGGGCGCCCGTCTGCGCGAAGTTTCCAGCGAAGGCGGACTCGATGCGGGCACGGACTTTGCGGTGTGAGCGATTGTGTTCCTCCTGCCAGCCCGGGAGTTCGCGCTGGCCGGGTTCGCGACGGTGCGGGATGACCAGCCCAGTACCGCAGTGGCCGCCGTTGACGATCACTGTCGTGTGGCCGACGGCGGCTTTCGCTCCGGACAGCTGCCACGCCTTGCAGTCGTTGCGGTTGCCGGGCAGGGCCGGTCGACCTGGCCACGAGGCGGGTGTCGGCCGCGCCGGACTGAAAGGCTGCGTTCAGGGCGCGATCGGCCCTGCCTCGGCCAGGCCCGGAGCCGAGCGGAGCAGAGTGACGAAGTCGTCGAGGTGATCAGCGAGTTGCCAGCGAGTGTAGAGGGCAGCGTTGCCGTCGAGGGCGAGGTGCATCCCCTCTTCCATGCCACGGTTGTAGACGTTGAAGGTCAGGTCCTGGACCGGGCCTGAGTTCAGGGTGTGGACGGTGGCAGGGGAACCGGCGTAGCTGTTCCGGTAGGCGAAGGACATGAGGTTGATGTCCGGGCCGAATTGACGCCTGTTTCGGGCGAGTTGGGGGAGGTCCCGGGCCAGTCGCTCCAAGGGGTAGCGCTGGTGCTGGAGGGCCGTGGTGACTTCTGCCGCAGCCTGTCGGATGAGCGAGGCGAAGTCGAGGTCGGGGGTGAGGGAGAGCCGCAGCGGCACGGTGTTGGAGACCATGGCCGGGATCTGGCGCAGGGCGGTGTCCGTGCGGGCGGCGACCGGCAGGCCGACGGCCATCCGGCGGACGCCGGTGGCGCGGTGCAGCTGTACGCCGACCGCGGCGACGACGACGGCGGGCCACCGGACGTCGAGGCGGCTCGCGAGGGAGCGGAGTGCGGTGACGTCGGCGGGGCCAAGGCGGGCGGTTTCGCGGAGCGATTCGTTGGTGGGTGCGGGACGCCAGTCGGTCAGGCTGACCGTCTCGGTCTGGCCGGCCAGGCGGGTGCGCCAGAACTCGGCGGCGGCACGGAACGCCGCGGACTGCTGGTAGGCGGTGTCGGCTTCGACGACCTGGCGGAGGGTGCCGGCCGGGCGGGGCGGGAGCGGCCGGCCGGACGCCAGTGCGGTATAGACGTCAGCGGCGTGCGAGGCGATGAGCGAGTAGCCGAAGCCGTCGAGGACGATGTGGTGGAGGGAGCGGTACCAGAGGTGGCGCCGGTGGGTGAGCCTGAGCAGGGCCCAGGTCGCCAGGGGACCCTTGACCAGGTCGTAGGTGGTGGTCCGCTGGTGTTCGGTCATCCAGCGGTGGGCCGCGGCCAGGGGGTCCGGCTCGGCACTGAGGTCGAGGTGGTGGAACGGGATCTCGACGGTGTCCTCGATGTACTGGACCAGCCCTTCGTCGCCGAGGTCGAAGCGGGCTCGCAGGGCGGGGGTGGCGGCGGCCACTTCGCGGAGTGTCTCGGCGAAGAGTGCCGGGTCGACCGGGCCGGCGATGTCGCAGTATTCGGCAAAGGTGAAGCAACGGTCGTCGGGGTTCAGTTGCTGTGCGACCCATACACCGGTCTGGGCGGAGGTCAGCGCCAGTTGTTCGGTCATCGGTCAGCCTCTCGTCACGGTCATTGGGGGTGGTGCGTCGTCGCCGTGGACATCGCGGACCAGGTTTCCTGGCGGAGCATGTCCAGACAGCGTTCGCCGGGGTCGGGGGCGATGGCCACGGCGGTGAGTGCGGTGTCCAGGCGGTTCACGGGCTGCCGCTCATCCGCCGTGTGCGCGGCGTCGGAGGTGTGTCCGTCACCACCGGTCGGAGAGTTCCGGGGTGACGATGGATCAGCCGCCCGACCTCGGCGCCTCCGCCACATCAGGACAGAGCGCCGGCCCTGTAGAGGCAGGCGGACCAGCCGGCAATGGAGCGAATCTCGGGATCGATCATCACCGCATCGTCCAGCTCCACGCCGGCAAGCTTCTCCACCCGCGAGGCAAGCTCCATCCAGTCAAGCGAACTCAGACCGAAAAGCGCGAAATCCTTGCCCCGTAGCGTTTCGTCCTCAACGAGATCAATCTCTTGCAGCGCGATCTCACCTTTTGCTTTCATGATTTCGATGAGGGTGGCTGCCACCAGGCGCTCACAGGCGTTCATGCGCCCTTTTTCCATCGCTACCGGACACCCTTCTGTGTCATTTTTTCCATCTCCGCCCTATCAGGCTTCCCTATCGCGTTGACCGGAAGCTTTTCACAACGCATCACACGCGGTCTTGGCATGTCAGCGGAAAGTCGCATGAGTGCCGCATCGATTTTGACCGACTCGACAGCCGCTCCGGCGACAAAAGCATGGAAATCATCGATCTCGTCGGCACCTGTCCGCGCTACCACCAGGAGATACACATCATCGACCCCAGGGATCTGACGCAAGGCATTCTCAATTGCGTGCGCATCGATAAAACGTCCATTAATGCGGAGCGCGCCCCGACGGCGTTCAATGAATTCGATCGTGCCGTCCCTGCGGTATTCGACGATGTCGCCTGTCCGCCACACCGTGGCCGGGGTTTCAGCGTCTGCCATGCATCCCTCAATGGGGGCGACTGAACTTACTTGGAGTTCACCGACCTCCCCGCACCCGGGGTGGATAATCTCAACCCCGGGAATCGGCCTCCCTATTCCTCGATCCCCCATCATGATCGCGCCGGTTTCCGACGAACCGTAGTTCCGCATGAGGCGGACACCAAATCGTGCGGCGAACTTCCGAGTCAGTGCTTCGCTAACCTGGCCGGCACCTACCATGGCCACGCGCAGGTCAGGTTTGGCGCCCGCGTCTTCGACGTCGGCGAGGAGGCGGGCGAGTGGCGCCGAAAGCGCAAGAACCACAGAGGCTCCGGAGTCGATCCTATGCACCAGCCGTGAGACACGCACCACTGGTTCAGCATCGACGGTACAACCATTGATCAGTGCGCTGAGTGCGAATCCCGAGCCATATGAGTGCACCACCGGTACGGGGACGATCACGTTATCCTCAGGCGCCATCGGCAGCAGGGTTCGGTACCCCATCGCCTCTGCCAGAACGCTGGCGACACCGCGCCTCACGATTTTCGGCTTCCCGGTCGAACCGGAACTGACGTGCATGAGCGCGGTGGTCTCGAGCCCTTGGGTCGGGATTCCCGACTCCGGAGCCCTAACCGTGAAATTTTTGTCGACAAGGAATGAAGCGCCGCCCTGCGGTAAGTCGGGACGCTTGGTGCACAGCACGGGAATCGCGTCGAGCTGCCACACCTTCAAAAGCACCGCAAGGAGATGTGGGCCTTGGAGGTCCTCCAGCACCACGATATTTCCCGCTTCGACGCCGGCCTCAAGGAGATCGTCGGCAATCCGGCTCAGATCTTCCAGGACCGCGGAGACGGAACGTCCGCCCAGCCGCGCTCCGCTGCGAATGATGCGATCAACTAGGTTCTGGCGTGCGCTGTGCACTTCACTCCCACCTCATACGTTCATCTCCATCACCGATAAAGATCGAGCGACCCATGATCAGCCCCGCGTTGTCGGCCAGCTTCCTGGCGTGCTCCAATCCCACTACGAAGCGCTTGTTTCCATAGATCAGGTAGCGATCGCGGTCGGCCTCGCCGGTGAAATTCACGGTCAGGACGTTCGCCCCGGCGTCCAGACCGCGGGACTGGCCACCCGAATCAGTTTTTTCAAGTGCGCTCACCGAGGGGATGAGGAGGTGCGGGTAGCAGATCCGCAGTATCGCGATGATGTTCAACGCTAATTCATTCGATCCTGCCGGCGCGATGGAAAGCGGAGTATCCGGGGCCGGAACAAAGGGGCTCACGCTGCACATGTGCACACCGAGCTCACCAGCCAGTTCAATGTCATCGATGATGCTCTCAATGCTCTGTCCCGGAAGTCCAGAGATGAGACCGGTACCGACCCGGTACCCGAGATCGAGTAGATCGCGCATGCACCGGAGACGCTGCTCGAGATCCTCGTGACGTATCGCCCTGAACAATTCCGGATCACTGGTCTCGTGTTTGATGATGTAGCTTACGGCCCCCAGTTCCCGAAGATTCTTGTACTGAGCTCTGGTCAAGTTCCCGACGTTGAGCAGAATCTCGACGTCACCGTCATAAATTTCCCTGATAGCCGGTATCGACTCCCTGAGCACGGACAGCACACGTGTGGTCTCGCCGCCCTGGAGTAGCACCACATTTATTCCGGCATCGCGGATTGACCGGGCGCAGCGTTGTATGTTTTCGCTGCTCATGAAGAACCGGTCGTTATCCTGAACGTTGTCGCGACGCATAGGGCAATAATCACAGTTCACGCGACAGACATTGGTGATCTCGATGACTCCGCGGACCACGATACGTCGGCCGAAATGTTCCTGGCGACGTCGCCGGGCCTCGGCGAAAAGCTCTTGCTGCTGCTCACCACTCGCCTGCAGCGCGGCACGAATTTCGGAACGGGTCAGCATTTTCCCACTCATTCACATACCTCCGACAGAATTTTCGATATTGGTTCAGAGATTCGGTGACCTCCACTGCTGCCGTAGAAACCGCAGAGGAGATCGGATCCTGACTTGCGTCCGATTCTCGCCGTACCGCGTCCCTGCCGCGCAGCACTGCCACTCACGAAGTGATGAGGCCACCGTCGAGGAGACCCCTGACCGAGCGCAGCAATGACGCAAATTCTTCGACGTGGTGAGACAATTCGGCCCGACCATAGAGAGCAGAGTTTCCATCGAAAGCAATGTGCATGCCCTGACTCCAACCCCGGTGGTAGATGTTAATTGTCAGATCCTCTACCGGGCCTGAGTTCAGGCTGTGGACAGTGGCCCGAGAGCCCGCATAGTCGTCATCGTAGTGGAATGACATGATGTTGATTTCCGGGCCGAACTGGCGTCTTCCGGCCGGGAGGCCGGGTACAAGTCGGGCCAGCCGCTCCATTGGGTAGCGCTGGTGGCGCAGCACCTCTTTTAGGCCTTCTGCCGCCTGTTCCGCAACAGTCTTGAAATCTGCTTTCGCCGTCAGGTCGAGGCGCAGTGGCACCGTGTTCGACACCATCGCGGGCACCGTACGCAGAGCAGGTTCCGTCCGGGCGGTCACCGGCAGGCTGAGAGTCATGCGTCGCACTCCGGTAGCCCGGTGCAGCTGGACAGCGAGGACCGCGACGACAACCGCCGGCCAAGGAAGGACGAGGTCTCGCGCGACGGACCTGAGCATGCCTACTTCCGCAGGCTCAAGGTATGCACTCTCCCGGATAGCAGCCCCGTTGGGTGGCAGTCGCCAGTCGGTCAGACTCACGGTGTCCATCCGATTTTCCAGGTACGCGGCCCAGAACTCGCCGTCGCGTCTGAACGCATCGGATCGCTGGTAGGCGATATCCGCCTCGACCACCTGCCGGAGGGTGCCCACCGGAGCTGTGCGCCGACGGCGGCCGGTGCTCAACGCCGTGTAGGAATCGGCAACGGCAGAAGCGATCAGCGAGTGTCCGAGACCGTCGACAGCAATGTGGTGAACAGCCCTGTACCAGATGAAGCGATCTGAGGCTGCCTTGAAAAGCGCCCAAGTAGCAAGCGGACCTTTGGTGAGGTCAAATCCATGATTCTCGCGATGCCTGGCCATCCAGCACCTGGCTGCCGCATAGGCGTCCGATTCCCGGCTCAGATCGAGATAATGCATGGGTATGTCGACCGTGTCGTCGATGTGCTGGACCAGGCCTTCGTCTCCGAGGTCGAATCCAGCCCGCAACGCCGGAGTGGCGGCCACTACCTCGCACAATGCCGCCCTGAAGCGATCGGGGTCGACCGGCCCTGCGATGTCGCAGTACTCCGTGCACGTGAATGATGTGTCGCCGGGGTTCAGTTGCTGTGCAACCCACACACCGGTCTGGGCAGAGGTCAGCGCCAGTCGCTCGGTCAACGGTCAGCCTCTCGTCACGGTCAGCGGGGCGAGTGGTGCGTCGTCGCCATAGACCTCGCGAACCCAGGTTTCCTGGTAGAGCGTGTCCAGATAGCGTTCGCCGAGGTCGGGGGCGATGGCCACGGCGGTGAGTTCGGCGTCCGGGCGGTGCCTGGCCAGCCACCGCTGGGCGCCGGCGACGACGGTGCCGGTGGATCCACCGAAGAGGAAGCCGGCCGCGGCGAGCCGGTGGCAGGCGCGGACGGTCTCCGGTTCCGGGACCATGACCACGTCGTCTATACAGGCGGGATCGAGGAGTTGGGGACGCACTCCGGCGCCCAGACCGGGGATCATTCGGGGCTGGGGCAGGCCGCCGAAGGTCACCGAGCCGACCGTGTCGACCGCGACGACAGTCACCGGACGCCCCGACTCCCGGAAGTACCTGGCGCAGCCCATCAGGGTGCCCGTGGTGCCGGCACCGACGAAGAGCACATCGAGGTTGGGGAAGCGCTGGGCGATGGCCGGGGCGGTGATGCGGTGGTGGGCGATCCAGTTGAACTCGTTGGTGTACTGGTTCAGCCAGACATACCGCGAGTCGGCGGCGCACAGGTCATGGACGTGGCTGAGCCGGGCGCCGAGGAAGCCGCCCTCGCCGTCGGGTTCGGTCACCGTGTGCACCTCGGCGCCCAGCGCTTCCATCATCCGCCGGGTGGCGGGGTTGCAGCGGCTGTCCGTCACACACAGGAAGCGGTAGCCCCTAGTGGCGGCGATCATGCTCAGTGCCACGCCGAGGTTGCCCGAGGAGGACTCCACAAGAATGGAGTCCCGGGTGAGCAGTCCCGCCTTCTCGGCCTCCTCCACCATGGTCGCGGCGGCCTTGAGCTTGATGGACCCAGCGAAGTTGAACCCCTCGCACTTCAGGTACACCGGGCTGCCAAGGACCGGGCGCAGATCGACGTAGAGGTCCTCGGTGTTGAACTCCTCGGGCGAGGTGATCACCGGCAAGACGGCCACCTCCGCTCATTCATCACTGCCGCCGCGCGGATCGTCGTTCTCGCCGTAACGGCTGACGTCGTGGAAGAAGTCCGCCACGACCCGGAGTTCGCCGCGCGCCCGGAGGTGGTCGTAGACGTACTTGCCGACCGCGAGGTCCAGGACGCCGAGGCCGAACGGGGAGAAGATCACGGGCCGGTCCTCGGGCAGGGTCACCCGGCCGGACATCACGTCGAAGAGCGTCCCGTCGATGAACGACCGGTTTCCCGCCGCCTGTTCGGCCAGGTGCGGGGAGGTGTCGGCCTTGAGGCAGTGCTCGACGTCGTCCACGACGTTGGCCGAGGCGAGGATGATCTCGGGTGCCAGGTCGCGCAGCGAGATGTGGAGGACAAGGGGGTTGTGGGTGAACCAGCCGGGGTCGGTGACATGCGGGGTGCCGGCGACCGTGGCGAAGACCACCAGGTCGCTTGCGCGGATCAGCTCCTCGGCGGACCCGTGCACGGTGATCCGGCCGCCCGACCCGCCGCGTTCCAGGTACCCGCGGAAGCCCTGGGCGTTCTCCGCGTCGAGGTCGTGGATGCCGAGCTCGTCGAACTCCCAGCCGGCGCCCCGGAGATAGCTGTGGATGTACCGGGCGATGAGTCCGACGCCGAGGAATCCGACCCGGCGCGGGCGGCCGCGCTCCCGGCCCCGGGTGAGCCGGTCGGCGGCCAACGCCGCGGAGGCCGCCGTCCGGGTGGCGCTGATGATGGAGCTCTCCATGCAGGCGAGCGGATAGCCGGTGCGCTGGTCGTTGAGGACCAGTACGGCAGAGGCGCGGGGGATCCCGGCGTGGATGTTCTCCGGAAAGCTGGAGATCCACTTCATGCCGTCGACCTGGGTGCGGCCACCGAGTGAGGCGGGCAGCGCGATGATCCTTGAGGACGGCCGGTCGGGGAACCGCAGGAAGTACGACGGCGGGTTGACCGAATCGCCCTCGCCGTGCGCCCGGTAAGCCTCCTCGACCAGCTCGATGATCTGCTGCTCGTATCCGGTCAGCACCTGGTGGACCTGGGCGCCGGGAACCACGGCGAACGAGGGGATCTGTGCGTTCATGACGATGGACGGCTCCGTTTCAGAGGGGATCGGCGGACGGGACGGGCGGTCAGGGGATGGCGACCGGCTGGTGGGTGGGAGAGCAGTCGGCGAGGCGTACGGGGGCGCCGAGGACCATGCCCACTTCGCGCTGCCCCTCGTACGGTTCGCGGCTGTGGGCCATGCGGATGTTGTCCACGAGGAGGACGTCACCGGCCTGCCAGGGCTCGCGCAGCGTCGCGGCCTCGTAGACCTCGTTGATGGTCGCGATGGTGTCCCGGTCGATGGGCGAGCCGTCGCCGAAGCAGGTGTTGAACGGCAGTCCCTGCTCGCCGAACTGCATCACCAGATACTCCCGGACGGCGGGGTCCATGGTCCATTCGTTGAGGAACGCGATCTGGTTGAACCAGACCGG
Organism: Streptomyces yunnanensis; assembly: GCF_029011865.1. NCBI lineage: Bacteria > Bacillati > Actinomycetota > Actinomycetes > Kitasatosporales > Streptomycetaceae > Streptomyces > Streptomyces yunnanensis. The sequence continues at coordinate 7,748,301 of NZ_CP095749.1, read as the reverse complement.
GCGTCCGGTCAACGGATGCCGGATCACCGCGGAGCGACGCTGGGTGGTGTGCAGTCCGCCGTCCGGCTGCCACGCGAAGGCGGTTCCGTTGGCTCGGCAGTACGCCTCCGCGGCCGCCCGGTCGGCTGCGGCCAGCGCCTCCTGCCAGCCAACGCCGACCAGGTCGTTGTAGGAGCGGAGCAGTGACCAGCCGTGGTCGGTGAAGCGTTCGACGAGCGGCTGCGGCAGGCCGGCGAGGACCGCCTGGGCGTCGGCGAGGCCGGTGACGCCGCCGGTGGCCGGTGCGGTGAAGCAGCCGATGGTGAGCAGCCGGGGGAATTCCAGCCCGTAGCTCAACTCGTGGTGCATGCACATGGGCTGGTCAGCCGGCCATTCCAGGGAGGAGAGCACCCGCCCGCCGAGCGGGCGGCGCCGGGCGAACGCTTCCCGCTCCGCCGGCACCGATCCCGAGAGCCGTTCGCCGATCGAGCCGAGCGCGGCGGCATCGCGCACGCCGAGGCCGCGGATCAGTACGGCGCCGTGCTCCAGCAGCGCGGCTTCCAGCGCGGCCCTGCGCTCGCCGGTCCAGTCGGCTAAACGGCCGGGCGCGACGTCCTCGGTGACCCGCAGGACCGGGGGTTTGCCGGGGGCCAGTTCCAGGCCGAGTTCCCCGGCTCCGGTGGCGGCCGGTGCGGCGGGCGACCAGGTCGGCGCCGTCGTCCCCTGGTCCTGTGGTGTGTGCGCGCCGGCCGGCGGCGCGGCCTCGCCCTCCTGCGGTGCCTTCTCGTCCCTCTCGTCCATGGCCGAGGCGAGCTCGGCCAGGACCGGGTGGTCGACGATGTCCTGAAGCGTCACCGGTCCGCCGAGCGCGATCCCGAGGCGTACCGCCGACAGCGAGGTACCGCCGGACGCGAAGAAGTGGTGGTTTCGGGTGATCTCGGTGACCGGCAGGCTGAGCACCTGCGCCCAGATCCGGGCCAGCCGCTGCTCGGTCGCCGTGCGCGGGGCGTCGTCGCCGACCGGGCCGGCGGAGAGCGGTCCCTCGGGGGAAGCGGTGGCTGCCGTGGCGGCGATGAGGGTGGTCCCGTCCCGGGTCAGCGCCTTCTTGTCGATCTTGCCGTTGCCGGTCAGCGGCAGGGCGTCCCGGTGCCGGTAGATCCCCGGCACCATGTAGGGAGGCAGCGTGTCGGCCAGGGCCTGCCGGATCGCATCCGCGTCCAGCGGGACGTCTGCGGCGTAGAACGCGACCAAGTGCTTTTCCCGGTCGGGGCTTTCCGCCACGACCACCGCGGAGTCCCGTACCCCCGGCACCCGCAGCAGATGGTTCTCGATCTCACCGATCTCGATCCGGAATCCCCGGATCTTGGTCTGGGCGTCCCGCCGGCCGAGGAACTCCAACGTCCCTTCCGGCAGCCACCGGCCGATGTCCCCCGAGCGGTAGAGCCGCTCACCCGGGCGGTGCGGATCGGTCCCGAAGGCCGCAGCGGTCCGCTCCGGGTCGTTGATGTACCCGCGGCCCACACAGACCCCGGAGAACACGATCTCGCCCGGCGCGCCCAGCGGAACCGGCTCCAGGTGCTCGTCCACCACATACACCCGGACGTTGCGGACCGCCGATCCGAGCGGCACCCGGTCACGGCCGGGCACCCGCTCCATCACCTCGTGGTTGGTGTCGTCGGAGGTCTCGGTCAAGCCGTACGCGTTGACCAGTCTGATGTCCGGGTACGCGGCGAACCAGCGCTCGACCAGCTCCTTCTTCAACGCCTCGCCAGTCGCCGAGACACTGCGCAACCGGCCCAGGCTGCGCGGATGCTCCTCCAGGTAGGTGAGCATCACCTCCAGATACGACGGGACGACCTGGAGCACCTCGACCTCGCCCTCGACAAGGGTGTCGACACAGCGCCGGACGTCCAGGACCTCCTTCTGGCCGATGATCAAGGTCCGGGCGCCCACCAGGAGCCCGCTCACCAGCTGCCACAGCGAGATGTCGAAGCACTGCGGTGCCGTCTGAGCGACCGTCTGGCCGGGGCCGATCTCCAGATCCTCGATCTTGGCGAGCAGATGGTTGAGCATGCCGGCGTGCTCGCACATCGCGCCCTTCGGCTCGCCGGTGGAGCCTGAGGTGAAGTACACGTAGGCGAGTTGGCCGGCAGAGACCGGAACGCCCGGGTCCGTCTCACGGTGCTCGCGCTCCACGGGCGCGGTGTCGTCCCGGCCCTCCGGACGGGCCTCGGTGACGAGGTCGGCGATGAGCAACCGCGGGGGCTCGCCGAGCCCCGTCAGGGCCTGGTCGAGGTTGCCGGTGCTGCCCGGTTCGGTGAGGACGAACCGGCACTCGCTGCGGCCGAGCATCGCGGCGATGCGGGAGGCCGGGAAGTGCGGTTCCACCGGGAGGTAGACCCCTCCCGCCTTGAAGACGCCCAGCGCTGCCGCCAGCCAGCCGAGGTTCCGTTCGGTGACCACGGCGACCACGTCCTCGGGCCGGAGCCCCCGGTCCAGCAGTGCGTGGGCGATGCGGTTGGCCCGGCGGTTCACCTCGCCGTACGTCCACTCCGTCCCGTCGTGGACGGCGGCGATCAGGTCGGGGTGCTGCCGTACCCGCTCCTCGAACAGCTCGTGCATCCGGCGGTCCGGAAGGTCACGCACCGGCCCGGCCAAGCCGTCGATCTGGTGGGCGAGTTCGTCCGGGGAGAGGAGGCGCCCGCAGTGGTGCCCGGCGGTGTCGTCACCGGTCATCAGTGTCAGGGCGGTCAGCAGGTAGCCTGCGATCCGCTGTGCGTACGGCAGGTCGAGGACATCGCCGCGGCCGGTGAGCCGCAGCCGCAATCCGCCGTGGGGTGCCGGGGTGACGGCGATGCGCAGTACGAGGGGAGCCGGCAGCGGGCGGCCGTCGGCCAGTCCTCCGTCAGGCACCCGCCCAGCAACACCAGTCGCCGCGTCCAGCGCGGAGAGATCGAGAACCACCTCGTACTCCGGCGCGGCCGCCCCCGCCTCCGCCGCCGGGTTCCGCTGCTCCCCCCGAACGGTCTGATGGACGGTCAGTACCAGCTTCCGCCAGCTGCCGTCCGTCACCGGCAGCCGGTGCGGCAACGGTTGACCGTCGCCACCGGGCGCGGCGTATCCGGTCAGGACATCCGACTCACCGGTGAGCGCGGCCAGCACCTTGGCATGCGCCGCCAGCAGTACGGAGCCGAATCCCACTCGCAGGCGCTCGGCGAGCCCGGTCAGCCCCTCGACCGTGCCCGCGGGGACCAGGCACGCGTACTCGGTCGTCGGCAAGGCGTCTTGCCGTGGTGCGGTGCGCCACCACGGAATGGCGGTGACGATCCCCGATTCCCTGTCCGGGCCGGCGTCGGTGGGTATGCCCATAGTTCCTGCTGCCTTCACGAGAGAGGTAGGTGACCGGTGGCGCTCTCCGGGGAGAAGAGCGCCACCGATGATGCGGCGGGTCCGGCTGAGGCCGGCTCAGGCCTCCGCTGCGGCCATCGCCTTGACCAGGCTGGCCGGGCGCATGTCCGTCCAGGTCTCCTCGACGTACGCCAGGCAGGCGTCCCGGGTGTCCGCGGTCTTGGCGACGGTCCAGCCGGCGGGCACCTCGATGGACTCGGGCCACAGCGAGTGCTGGCCCTCGTCGTTGACGAGCACGAGGTAGGTGGCGTCCGGGTTCTCGAAGGGGTTGCTCATGATCTCTTCCTCATTCATCTCTCGGTGGATGGGCCAGCCCCGGGAAAGGCCCTTGCCCTTCCCGGGAATTCCTCAGGACTTGCCGGTCGGCCGTGCCATGCGGCGCAGCGCCGGTCGTTTCTTGGCGGCGGTCCGGGGTTCCTCCGCCATCCGCTCGACCAGTCCGGCGACGGTCGGTGCGGTGAAGAGCGTGCCGATCGCCACTTCGGCGTTCAGCTCGCTGCGGATGCGGCTGACCAGGCGGGTGGCGAGGAGCGAGTGCCCGCCGAGGTCGAAGAAGCTGTCGTCGATCCCGACCCGGTCCACGCCCAGCACCTCGGCGAACAGGCCGCAGAGCACCTCTTCCTGCGCAGTGCGCGGGCCCCGGCCACCGGCGGTGGCCGCGTAGTCCGGCACCGGCAGTGCCTTGCGGTCCAACTTCCCGTTGGGGGTCAACGGCAGCCGGTCCAGCACCATCACCGCGGACGGAACCATGTACTCGGGCAGCCGCTCGGCCAGCCGCTCCCGCGCCGCCTTCACCACCGCACCGATACCGCGAGCGGCACCGGGACTGTTCACCCAGGGACCACCCGAGCCGGCCGGAACGTAGACCCCCGACAGTGCGGCCCGACCCGAGTCGCCCGCAAGGACGACGGCGTCGAAGAGGGCCACGGACCGCGACGACCAGGTGGTGACGATCCGCAGACCGCACTCCGCACCCTGGGCCACCAACTCCTCCGGATCGACCGCCGGGCCAAAGTCGACCGCGTCCAGACCGTCCAACCGACGCTCGACGGCGACCTCGGCCACCAGACGGGCATTGGGGATACCCGTGACACGAACCGGCACCTCCAGCACCGCCGGATCCAACCCCGGCGTCCAAGCAACCCGCGGCACAGCCCCGACATCCAACACCTCCCCCGGCACCTTGTGCAGCACCACCTCATAACGATGCCGGGTCAACTCATTGTGGTAATCACCCCGCTTCAACCGAATGTCCACCGCCCCCACCCGCACATCCTCAGACGCCAACTCCGTGAAGAACTCCGGCGCCACCACCAGTTCCTTCTCCAGCAACACCGCACGATCGACGACCGCACGGGCCGACGCACCACGGCCGGAATGCACCGCAGCGTGCAACACCCGAAGCGAACCAGCGTTACGGACGTCACCGATGACCAGACGGCCACCCGGCACCAACAACCCCAACGCCCGATCGACCACACGAGCCAGATACTCCCCATCCGGGAAGTACTGCACCACCGAGTTGATCAGAACCGTGTCGAAATGACCGGCAGGCAAACCCTCGACCACATCCGCGGCTTGGCACCGTAGCCGGACCCGGTCGGACAGGCCCGCCTCAGCCACCTGATGCCGAAGCCGCTCGATGACCGCACCCGAGAGGTCCGTACCCCAGTACTCGTCCACTCCCCCGGCCAGATGCCCCATCAACAGACCGGAACCCACACCGATCTCCATGATCCGGCTGCCGCCGAGGTCGCGTACGCGCTGGACGACGGCATCGCGCCAGGCACGCATCTGGTCGAGGGGAATGGGCTTGCCGGTGTACGAACTGTCCCAGCCGCCGAAGTCCTCACCGAAACCGCCCGAGCCCGCACCGGCATACACCGAGTCGTAGATCTCGCGCCATTCGCCGACCTGGGCGTCCCCGGCGGATGGCGCCTCCTCGACGACTCCGGCCTTGGCCGCCGCAGCCAGGTCCGGGACGACGTAGGCCGCCAGACGCTGGTCACCCGGAACATCCTCACGCGCCAGCACGACCGCCTGACGCACACCCTCCGAAGCCGTCAACAACGACTCGATCTCACCAGGCTCGATACGGAAACCACGGACCTTGACCTGCTCGTCCGCACGCCCCACATACTCCAACTGCCCATCGGCCCGCCACCGCGCCAAGTCACCCGTGCGATACATCCGCACCCCCACCTCAAACGGCGAAGCCACAAACCGCTCCGCAGTCAGGGCAGCCCGACCGGCATAACCACGCGCCAGACCCGCACCCGAGGCATACAACTCACCCACCACACCCACCGGGACCGGACGCAGCGCCTCATCGAGGACATAGGCGCGGGTGTTGGCGACGGGGCGGCCGATGGGTACCACGCCGCCGGAGAGGGCGCCGCTCATCGAGATGGCCACGGTCGATTCGGTCGGGCCGTAGGCGTTGACGACGCGGCGGCCGGCGGCGGCCCAGCGGGCCACCAGCTCCGGCGGAGTCGCTTCGGCACCGACGACCAGGCACGTGAAGTCGGTGAGTTCCCCGGCCGCCTCGGCGGGCAGGGTGGCAACCACGGAGGGCGGGATCAGCGCGTGGGTGATCCGCTGGGCGGCCAGAAGGTCGCGCAGGGCCTCGCCCACCAGGCGCCCGCTGTCGGGCACCACCAGGGCGGCGCCGGCGGCGAACGTGACCACCAGTTCCCACACGGCGGCGTCGAAGCTCGGCGAGGCGAACTGAAGGACGCGGCTGCGGGAGGTGGCTCCCAGGCGCTCAAGCTGGGTGTGCGCCAGGCTGGCCATGCCGCGGTGGGACACCACCACGCCCTTGGGGAGGCCGGTGGAGCCGGAGGTGTAGATGACGTAGGCCGGGTTCGCCGGGTCCACGACGACCTCGGGGTCGGTGTCCGGGAAGCCGGACAGGTCCCGGGCCGACGCCTCGGCACCCAGGACGAGCAGCGGCGCCGCGTCGGCGAGCATGAAGGCGCGGCGTTCGGCCGGGTAGGCCGGGTCGAGGGGCACGTAGGCACCACCGGCCTTGAGGACGGCCAGGACCGCGATCACCATCTCGGCCGAGCGGGGCAGTTCGACCGCCACCAGCTTCTCCGGGCCGACGCCCTGGCCGATCAGCCAGTGCGCGAGCCGGTTGGCCCGGGCGTTCAACTCGCCGTAGGAGAGGACATGTTCACCGTTGATCAGCGCGGTGGACGCCGCGTCCCGCCGTGCCTGGGACGCGAAGAGCTGGGCAAGGGTCGCCCCGGGCACCTCGGCGGCGGTGTCGTTCCAGACAGTGAGCAGCTGCGCGCGCTCGTCGTCCGAGAGCAGCGCCACCTGGCCGATCGGCAGCGACGGGTCGGCCACCACCTGCTCCAGCAGCCGCACCCACCGGGCCAGCAGTCCCTCGACGGTCGAGCGGTCGAAGAGGTCGGTGGAGTACTCGATGGTGCCGGTGACGCCCTGCTCGCCTGCGCGTTCGGCGAGGCTGAGCAGCATGTCGAAGCGGGACCGGCCGATGCCGACCTCTTCGGGGCGGACCCGCAGATCCGGCAGGTCGAAGTCGCCTTCGGGGGCGTTCTGGAGGACCAGGGCGACCTGGAAGAGCGGGTGGTGGGAGGTGGAGCGCTGCGGGTTGAGCAGCTCCACCAGGTTCTCGAACGGCACGTCCTGGTGGGCGTAGGCGGCCAGGCTGGCCTCCCGCACCCGCCCCAACAACTCCTCGAAAGCCGGATCGCCCGAGGTGTCGGTACGCAACACGAAGGTGTTGACGAACAACCCGACCAAGTCATCCAGTGCCTCGTCCGTGCGGCCGGCGACACCACTGCCCAGCGGGATGTCGGTCCCCGCGCCGAGGCGGGTCAGCAGCGCCGCCATACCGGCCTGCAACACCATGAAGACGGTGGTGTTGGTGCGACGGGCCAGCCGCACCAGGCGCTGGTGCAGGTCGGCCGTCATGTCGAACTGAAGGTGGGTGCCGTCGAACGAGGCGACGGCCGGGCGGGCGCGGTCGGCGGGGAAGGTGACCTGCTCGGGCAGCCCGTCGAGCTGCTTGCGCCAGTAGCCGACCTGCTGGGCGTAGAGGCTGTCCGGGTCGGACTCGGCACCCAGCAGCTCACGCTGCCACAGGGTGTAGTCGACGTACTGGACGGGCAGTTCGGACCACCGCGGGGCCTCCCCCTGCGCACGGGCGGTGTAGGCGGCGACGAGGTCGCGCGCTATCGGCCCCATCGACCAACCGTCACCGGCGATGTGGTGCACCAGCAGCAACAGCACGCTCTCGTCCGGTCGGATCTCGAACAGCCAGGCACGGACGGGGATTTCGGCGGCGAGATCGAAGCCGTAGCGGGCCGCCTCCTCCAGTGCCCCGGGCAGCTCCGTCTCCGTCACCGGGCGGCGCTCCCAGTCCAGCTCCACCCGTTGCATATCGAGCACCGACTGGTGCGGTTCCCCGTTGATCTCGGGGAAGACAGTGCGCAGCGACTCGTGCCGGCCGATGAGGTCCTTCAGCGCGCCGCGGAGCGCCTCCGCGTCCACACCGCCCGACAGGCGCAGCGCCAGCGGCATGTTGTAGGTCGCCGAGCGGCCCTCCAGCTTGTGCAGGAACCACAGCCGGCGCTGCGCGAACGACAGCGGCACCACGTCCGGCCGCGCCATCGGCACCAGTGCGGTACGCGTTCGGCCGTTGCCGGTGAGGCGGGGCGCCAGACCGGCGACCGTGGGGGCCTCGAAGACCGCGGCGATCGGGACTTCCACGCCGAGCGCGCTGCGGATGCGGCTGACCAGGCGGGTGGTGAGGAGCGAGTGCCCGCCGAGGTCGAAGAAGCTGTCGTCGATCCCGACCCGGTCCACGCCCAGCACCTCGGCGAACAGGCCGCAGAGCACCTCTTCCTGCGCAGTGCGCGGGCCCCGGCCGCCGGCGGTGGCCGCGTAGTCCGGCACCGGCAGTGCCTTGCGGTCCAACTTCCCGTTGGGGGTCAACGGCAGCCGGTCCAGCACCATCACCGCGGACGGAACCATGTACTCGGGCAGCCGCTCGGCCAGCCGCTCCCGCGCCGCCTTCACCACCGCACCGATACCGCGAGCGGCACCGGGACTGTTCACCCAGGGACCACCCGAGCCGGCCGGAACGTAGACCCCCGACAGTGCGGCCCGACCCGAGTCGCCCGCAAGGACGACGGCGTCGAAGAGGGCCACGGACCGCGACGACCAGGTGGTGACGATCCGCAGACCGCACTCCGCACCCTGGGCCACCAACTCCTCCGGATCGACCGCCGGGCCAAAGTCGTCCGCGTCCAGACCGTCCAACCGACGCTCGACGGCGACCTCGGCCACCAGACGGGCATTGGGGATACCCGTGACACGAACCGGCACCTCCAGCACCGCCGGATCCAACCCCGGCGTCCAAGCAACCCGCGGCACAGCCCCGACATCCAACACCTCCCCCGGCGCCTTGTGCAGCACCACCTCATAACGATGCCGGGTCAACTCATTGTGGTAGTCACCCCGCTTCAACCGGATGTCCACCGCCCCCACCCGCACATCCTCAGACGCCAACTCCGTGAAGAACTCCGGCGCCACCACCAGTTCCTTCTCCAACAACACCGCACGATCGACGACCGCACGGGCCGACGCACCACGGCCGGAATGCACCGCAGCGTGCAACACCCGAAGCGAACCAGCGTTACGGACATCACCGATGACCAGACGGCCACCCGGCACCAACAACCCCAACGCCCGATCAACCACACGAGCCAGATACTCCCCATCCGGGAAGTACTGCACCACCGAGTTGATCAGAACCGTGTCGAAATGACCGGCAGGCAAACCCTCGACCACATCCGCCGGCTGAGCGCGCAACCGCACGCGCTCCGCCAGGCCGGCCTCCACAACCTGCACGGACAACCGGTCGATGACCGCAGCGGAGAGGTCCGTACCCCAGTACTCGTCCACTCCCCCAGCCAGATGGGCCATCAGCAGACCGGAACCCACACCGATCTCCAACACCCGCCGACCACCAAGCTCACGCACCCGCTCGACAACCGCATCGCGCCAGGCACGCATCTCACCCAACGGAATCGACTCACCGGAGTACGAACTGTCCCAACCGCCGAAGTCCTCACCGAAGCCACCCGAACCCACACCCGCATACACCGAGTCGTAGATCTCGCGCCACTCCTCCACCTGGGCATCCGCCTCGACATCGACCCCCGCCGCGGCCGCCGCAGCCAGATCCGGGACAACGTAGGCCGCCAGACGCTGGTCACCCGGAACATCCTCACGCGCCAGCACGACCGCCTGACGCACACCCTCCGAAGCCGTCAACAACGACTCGATCTCACCAGGCTCGATACGGAAACCACGCAGTTTGACCTGCTCGTCCGCACGGCCGGCGAACTCCAGCTGTCCGTCGGCGCGCCAGCGGACCAGGTCGCCGGTGCGGTACATCCGCGCCCCCGGCTCGAACGGGCAGGCCACGAAGCGCTCCGCGGTCAGGGCGGCGCGCCCCACGTAACCGCGGGCCACCTGGGCGCCGGTGACGTACAGCTCGCCCACGACGCCCACCGGTACGGGCTGGAGTCCGCCATCCAGGACGAACATCCGGGTGTTCCAAGTGGGCCGTCCGATGGGGACGTTGTGTGTCGGGTCGTCGGTGCTCTGCCAGACGGAGGAGGCGACCTGGATGGTCATCTCGGTCGGGCCGTAGAGGTTGAAGAGAGCGCTGTTCCAGTCCTCGCTGATCCGCGCCGCGAGATCCGGGCGCAGGGCCTCGCCGCTGGACCAGATGCGGCTGACCTGGTGGCCGGCGGGGGGCTGCGGCAGGTTGGCGAGCAGGGAAGGCGGGAACTGGGCAACGGTGACGCCGTGCTCCGCGAGAAAGGCGACCAGTTGTTGCGGGTCGCGGATCACTTCACCCGGCGCGACGCAGATCGCGGCGCCGTTGAGCAGCGGGAACCAGATCTCCAGACCCACGGAGTCGAACCGGACCGAGGTGCGGAACAGCAGTACGTCGCCGGGACCGACCGGGTAGGCGTCCTGCATCCACTGGAGGTTGTTGGCCAGTCCGCGGTGTTCGACGAGTACGCCCTTGGGGAGGCCGGTGGAGCCCGAGGTGTAGATGACGTAGAGCGGGTGGGCGGGGGTGAGCGGGGCGGTGCGGTCGGCGTCCGTCAGGTCCTCGGGGGACTGGCGGGCGACGGCGCCGCGGGTCTCCTCGTCGTCGACGGCGAGGAACGGCAGCTCGTCGTCCAGGGCGTCGAGGCCGCTTCCGCGGGCGATCAGGGCCAGTACGGGACGGGCGTCACGCAGGGTGTACCGCAGCCGCTCGGCCGGGTCGTCGGGGTCGAGCGGGAGGTAGGCGCCGCCGGCCTTGAGCACCGCGAGCAGGCCCACCACGGTGTCGGTGGAGCGGGGCAGCGCCACCGCCACCAGCTTCTCCGGGCCGACACCCAACTCGACGAGATACCGGGCCAGTTGGTTGGACCGGGCGTTCAGCTCGGCGTAGCTGAGGGTGGTCTCGCCGAAGCGCACGGCGGTGGCGTCGGGGGTGCGCCGCACCTGCGCTTCGAGGAGTGCGACCAGGGTGTCCTGGCGGACCTCGACGCCGGTGTCGTTCCACTCCGTCAGTACCTGGTGCCGCTCGGTCTCGGTCAGCAGGCCGGCTCGGCTGATCGGCTCGGCCGGGGCGCTCAGCGCCTGTTCAAGGAGGCGTATCCACCGGTCGAAGAGCCGCTCGACGGTGCACCGGTCGAACAGGTCGGTGGCGAACTCCACCACGCTCTCGATGCCGGCCGGGTTCCCCGCGGCGTCATGGCGCTCGGTGAGCGAGAAGAGCATGTCGAACCGCGCGGTACCGGGGTCCACCTCGGTGGTGTGGACCCTGAGTGCCGGGAGGGTGAAGTCGCCCTGGGCGGTGTTCTGGAGGACCAGCGCGATCTGGAAGAGCGGGTGGTGGGAGGTGGAGCGCTGCGGGTTGAGCAGCTCCACCAGGTTCTCGAACGGCACGTCCTGGTGGGCGTAGGCGGCCAGGCTGGCCTCCCGCACCCGCCCCAACAACTCCTCGAAAGCCGGATCGCCCGAGGTGTCGGTACGCAACACGAAGGTGTTGACGAACAACCCGACCAAGTCATCCAGTGCCTCGTCCGTGCGGCCGGCGACACCACTGCCCAGCGGGATGTCGGTCCCCGCACCGAGGCGGGTCAGCAGCGCCGCCATACCGGCCTGCAACACCATGAACACGGTGCTGTTGGTCCGCCGGGCCAGCTCCGCCATCCGCCGGTGTAGCTCTCCCTCGACGGTGAGCGTGACGCAGGCGCCCTCGTAGGAGGCGACCGCGGGACGGGGCCGGTCGCTGGGGAAACCGACCTGCTCGGGCAGGTCGTGCAGCTGTCGGCGCCAGTAGTCGACCTGCTGGGCAAACAGGCTGTCCGGGTCGGACTCGACACCCAGCAGCTCACGCTGCCACAGGGTGTAGTCGACGTACTGGACGGGCAGTTCGGACCACCGCGGGGCCTCACCCTGCGCACGGGCGGTGTAGGCAGCGACGACGTCGCGGGCCAGCGGCCCCATCGACCAGCCGTCGGCGGCGATGTGGTGCAGCAGCAACAACAGGGTGCTCTGGTCCGCGGCCGTCTCGAACAGCCAGGCACGGACCGGTATTTCAGAGGCGAGGTCGAAGCCGTGGCGGGCCGGCTCTGCCAGGGCGCCGGGCAGCTCCGCCTCGGAGACCGAGCGGTGCTCCCAGCCGAACCGGGCGTCCGCCGGATCCAGCACCAACTGGTGTGGCTCGCCGTCGATTTCGGGGAACACGGTGCGCAGCGATTCGTGCCGGCCGATCACATCGAGCAGCGCGGCATGCAGCGCCTCGGCGTCCACGGCGCCGGTGAGGCGGAAGGCCAGCGGCATGTTGTACGTCGCCGAACGGCCCTCCAGCTTGTGCAGGAACCACAGCCGGCGCTGCGCGAACGACAGCGGCACCACCTCGGGGCGCTCCACCGCGACCAGGGCGGTGCGGGTCCCGCCGCCCCGGTTCAGCAGTGCCACCAGCCGCGCCACGGTGGGCGCCTCGAAGACGTCCTTGATCGGCAGTTCCGTGCCGAGCACGCTGCGGATGCGGCTGACCAGGCGGGTGGCGAGGAGCGAGTGCCCGCCGAGGTCGAAGAAGCTGTCGTCGATCCCGACCCGGTCCACGCCCAGCACCTCGGCGAACAGGGCACACAGCGTCTCCTCCTGCGGAGTGCGCGGGCCCCGGCCACCGGCGGTGGCCGCGTAGTCCGGCACCGGCAGTGCCTTGCGGTCCAACTTCCCGTTGGGGGTCAACGGCAGCCGGTCCAGCACCATCACCGCGGACGGAACCATGTACTCGGGCAGCCGCTCGGCCAGCCGCTCCCGCGCCGCCTTCACCACCGCACCGATACCGCGGGCAGCACCCGGGTTGTTGACCCGAAGACCAGGTGCCGCACCGGGCGTGTAGACACCCGTGAGGACGGGCTCGTTGCTCGTCTCCGCATCCGTCGCCCCGTTCGCCTCCTTCGGGAGGACGACGGCGTCGAAGAGGGCCACGGACCGCGACGACCAGGTGGTGACGATCCGCAGACCGCACTCCGCACCCTGGGCCACCAACTCCTCCGGATCGACCGCCGGGCCAAAGTCGTCCGCGTCCAGACCGTCCAACCGACGCTCGACGGCGACCTCGGCCACCAGACGGGCATTGGGGATACCCGTGACACGAACCGGCACCTCCAGCACCGCCGGATCCAACCCCGGCGTCCAAGCAACCCGCGGCACAGCCCCGACATCCAACACCTCCCCCGGCGCCTTGTGCAGCACCACCTCATAACGATGCCGGGTCAACTCATTGTGGTAGTCACCCCGCTTCAGCCGAATGTCCACCGCCCCCACCCGCACATCCTCAGACGCCAACTCCGTGAAGAACTCCGGCGCCACCACCAGTTCCTTCTCCAACAACACCGCACGATCGACGACCGCACGGGCCGACGCACCACGGCCGGAATGCACCGCAGCGTGCAACACCCGAAGCGAACCAGCGTTACGGACATCACCGATGACCAGACGGCCACCCGGCACCAACAACCCCAACGCCCGATCGACCACACGAGCCAGATACTCCCCATCCGGGAAGTACTGCACCACCGAGTTGATCAGAACCGTGTCGAAATGACCGGCAGGCAAACCCTCGACCACATCCGCCGGCTGAGCGCGCAACCGCACGCGCTCCGCCAGGCCGGCCTCCGCCACCTGCACGGACAGCCGGTCGATGACCGCAGCGGAGAGGTCCGTACCCCAGTACTCGTCCACTCCCCCGGCCAGATGGGCCATCAGCAGACCGGAACCCACACCGATCTCCAACACCCGCCGACCACCAAGGTCACGCACCCGCTCGACAACCGCATCGCGCCAGGCACGCATCTCACCCAACGGAATCGACTCACCGGAGTACGAACTGTCCCAACCGCCGAAGTCCTCACCGAAACCGCCCGAACCCACACCCGCATACACCGAGTCGTAGATCTCGCGCCACTCCTCCACCTGGGCATCCGCCTCGACATCGACCCCCGCCGCGGCCGCCGCAGCCAGATCCGGGACGACGTAGGCCGCCAGACGCTGGTCACCCGGAACATCCTCACGCGCCAGCACAACCGCCTGACGCACACCCTCCGAAGCCGTCAACAACGACTCGATCTCACCAGGCTCGATACGGAAACCACGGACCTTGACCTGCTCGTCCGCACGCCCCACATACTCCAACTGCCCATCGGCCCGCCACCGCGCCAAGTCACCCGTGCGATACATCCGCACCCCCACCTCAAACGGCGAAGCCACAAACCGCTCCGCAGTCAGGGCAGCCCGACCGGCATAACCACGCGCCAGACCCGCACCCGAGGCATACAACTCACCCACCACACCCACCGGGACCGGACGCAGCGCCTCATCGAGGACATAGGCGCGGGTGTTCGTCACCGGCTCGCCGATCGGCATCACGCCGTCGGTGGAGGTGTCGCTCATCGAGACGCAGACGGTGGATTCGGTGGGGCCGTAGGCGTTGACCACCCGCCGGTCCACGGACCAGCCCGCCACCAGTTCGGGCGGGCATGCCTCGCCGGCGAGGACCACCGTTCTCAGCAGGGGCAACGTCGATTCGGCGCCCGCGGGCAGTGCGCCGAGCACCGACGGCGGAAGGGTGACATGGGTGATCTGCTGTCCTTCGAGGACGCTGCGCAGGGCCTCGCCCACCAGGCGGCCGTCCTCGGGCACCACCAGCGCGGCGCCGGAGGCGAAGGCGAGCACCAGCTCCCAGAAAGCCGCGTCGAAGCTGGGCGACGCGAACTGGAGCACGCGGCTGCGGGAGTTGACGTCCAGCCGCTCGGCCTGGGCATGGGCCAGGCTCGCCACGCCGGTGTGGGAGACGACGACGCCCTTGGGGAGGCCGGTGGAGCCGGAGGTGTAGATGACGTAGGCGGGTTGGTCCAGACGTATCGCGGTCCCGGGGTTGTGCTCGGGGAATCCGGAGAGGTCGCGGTGGAGCGCGGTCCCGTCCAAGACGAGGACGGGGTTGGCGTCGGCGAGCATGAACGCGCGGCGTTCGGACGGGTAGTCGGGGTCGAGGGGGACGTAGGCGCCGCCGGCCTTGAGGATGGCGAGGGCGGCGACGGCCATGTCGGCCGAGCGGGGCAGTTCGACCGCCACCAGCTTCTCCGGGCCGACGCCCTGGCCGATCAGCCAGTGCGCGAGCCGGTTGGCCCGGGCGTTCAACTCGCCATAGGTGAGGGATCGTTCGCCGTGGACGAGGGCGGTGGCTGCCGCGTCATGACGCGCCCGGTTCTCGAAGAGCTGGGCAAGGGTCGCCCCGGGCACCTCGGCGGCGGTGTCGTTCCAGGCAGTGAGCAGCTGCGCGCGCTCGTCGTCCGAGAGCAGCGCCACCTGGCCGATCGGCAGCGACGGGTCGGCCACCACCTGCTCCAGCAGGCGCTCCCAGCGGGCCAGCAGCCCCTGGACGGTCGAGCGGTCGAAGAGGTCGGTGGAGTACTCCACGTACGTTTCGATGCCGGTCGCGGCGCCGGCGGGGTCGTGGCGCTCGTACATCTCGACCAGCATGTCGAAGCGGGAGGTGCCGGTGCCGATGAACTCGCTGCGGACCTGGAGCCGCGGCAGCAGGAACTCCTCGGACGGGGCGTTCTGGAGCACCATCGCGATCTGGAACAGCGGGTGGTGACTGGTGGAGCGCTGGGGGTTGAGGACCTCCACCAGGTGCTCGAAGGGGACGTCCTGCCGTTCGTGGGCGGCGACGCTGCGTTCGCGGACCCGGGTCAGCAGCTCGTCGAAGGCGGGGTCGCCCGAGGTGTCGGTGCGCAGCACGAAGGTGTTGACGAAGAGGCCGACCAGGTCGTCCAGTGCCTCGTCGGTGCGGCCGGCGACGCCGCTGCCCAGCGGGATGTCGGTCCCCGCGCCGAGGCGGGTCAGCAGTGCGGCCAGGCCGGCCTGGAGCACCATGAAGACGGTGGTGTTGGTGCGGCGGGCCAGTTCGACGACGCGCTGGTGCAGGGCGGCGTCGAGACGGTGGTCGAGGCGTGCGCCGGTGAAGCGGGCGACGGCGGGCCGGGGGCGGTCCGTGGGGAAGCTGACCTCGGTCGGGAGGTCCGTCAACTCGTCGCGCCAGTAGGAGACCTGGTCGGCGTAGACGCTGTCGGGGTCGTCGGCGTCGCCGAGCTGTTCGCGTTGCCAGAGGGTGTAGTCGGCGTACTGGACGGGGAGTTCGGACCACTGGGGTGCCTGGCCCTCGGCGCGGGCGGTGTAGGCGTTGACCACGTCGCGGGCGAGCGGGGCCATCGACCAGCCGTCGCCGGCGATGTGGTGCAGCAGCAGTAACAGGGTGCTCTGGTCCACGGCCGTCTCGAACAGCCAGGCCCGCAGCGGGAGTTCGGTGGCGAGGTCGAAGCCGTAGCGGGCTGCCTCGCGGAGGGTGTCGGGCAGGTCGGCGGCGGGGACCGGGCGGTGTTCCCAGGTGAAGTGAGCGTCGGCCGGGTCCAGGATCAGCTGGTGGGGTTCGCCGTCGACCTCCGGGAACACCGTCCGCAGCGACTCGTGACGGACGATCACATCGAGCAGTGCCGTGCGGAGCGCCTCGGCGTCGACGGAGCCGGTGAGGCGCAGGGCGAGCGGGACGTTGTAGGTCGCCGAGCGACCCTCCAGCTTGTGCAGGAACCACAGCCGGCGCTGGGCGAACGAGAGCGGGATCAGGTCCGGCCGGGCCATCGGCGCCAGGGCGGCGCGGGCGGTGCCGGCGGCCGCTTCGTCCAGCCGTCCGGCCAGTGCGGCCGGGGTGGGCGAGTCGAAGACGTCCTTGATCATCAGCTCTGCACCCAGGGTGGTGCGGATCCGGACGAGCAGCCGGATCGCGGTCAGCGAGTGGCCGCCGCGCTCGAAGAGGTCGTCCTGGGGGCCTACGTGGTCCACCCCCAGCACCTCCGCGAAGAGGCCGCACAGCACTTCTTCGCGCGAGAGGGATTCCTTGGCGTCCAACTTCTCGCTCCCCTTTTCTTTCCGGACGAGATCCGTCCGACAGGTCATATCCGCCTGGCCGCAAGCCATCTACCGGGGGTCAGCCGGATGTGCTTCGCCGGGGCGGCCGGTGGAATGCAACCAGTTTTTTCGGCCGGGACTTCTGAATATCTCCCGGGCGGGTCACAAGAGGCCCGTAGGCGTTCGAGTCAACCATTCGCCCGGGACAGCGTCAAGGTCAACAAGACGCGCTGGTAAGGGATTTCTCGGGTACGGACTCCACGGGCGGGAATGCGTGGAGCGGCCCGCCCGTACGGCAGGGAAAGCTGCCATACGGGCCGGTACCTCGTTTCACCGCGGGGTGGTTCAGGACCCGTCGGTGAGGTTTTTCCGAAGTTTTTCCGCGATGATCGGGCCGATCTCCCGCAGTGGTTCGGGGTTCATCATGTGCGTGTGCCTGCAGGCTGTCCTCCGAAATTCGACGGGGCCGGTGAGATAGCGGTCCCAGACCCCGGGTTCCAGCGTGTGGTCGTGTTCTCCCCCGGTCGCGGCCAGGATGAGCGTGGGCGCGGCAACCGGCTGCGGGGTGGCGTCGATGCCCAGGAGTGAGTTGTTCAGGGTGACCTCCATGAGGGCCTTGGCCTCGGTCTCGGTGAGGCCGGCCAGTGCGGAGTTCTTGGCACGCAGCATGCTCATGGCGTTCTCGTGGGTGAGGTTTTCGGTTTCCTCGTCGTCGAGTTCGACGTCGAAGAGATCCAGCATGGCCCGGTAGACGTCGGCCACCCGGACCTTGGTCATCGCCTCTTCCACTTCCCGGCGGCTCACCGGATTGACCGGATGGCAGTCGAGCAGGGTCAGTTGGGCCACCTGTCGGCCGCTCTTTTCCAGTAGTCCCGCCAGAGTGTGTGCGACCACGCCGCCGAACGACCAGCCGAGGAGGTAATAGGGGCCTTCGGGCTGGACCCGGAGAATGTGCTCCAGGTAGTCCTCGGCCATTTCCTCGACGGTATCCGGGAGTTCCTCGCTGCCGGTCAGGCCGCGGGCCTGGAGCGCGTGGACCGGGATGTCCTGGTCGATGTACTGCAGGAGTCCGGCATAGGTCCAGCCGAGGCCGCTGCCGGGGTGGATGCAGAACAGCGGACGGTGCCGGCCCGCGGTCCGTAGCGGGAGCAGGACTTCGAGGGCGTTCTCCTCGCCGCCGGTGTCGAACCGGTCGGCGAGCCCGGCCACGGTGGGCGTGCCGAAGAGTGCCCGCAGCGGCAGGTCCACACCGAGGACGCTGCGGATCCGGCTCATCAGGCGGGTGGCGAGCAGCGAGTGGCCGCCGAGGTCGAAGAAGCTGTCGTCGATGCCGACCCGGTCCAGGCCGAGGACCTCGGCGAACAGTCCGCTGAGCACTTCCTCGCGCGGGGTGCGGGGCGCGCGCCCTGGGCCGGCGCCGGTGAAGTCAGGGGCGGGCAGGGCCTTGCGGTCCAGTTTGCCGTTGGGGGTCAGCGGCACCTCGTCGAGGGCGACGACCGCGGACGGGACCATGTAGTCGGGGAGTTGGGCCGCGATGTGCGCCCGCAGTTCCCGTGCGTCCAGTCCGGCCGTGGGGTCGGCGGGGACGGCGTAGCCCACCAGCTGCACTCCGGTGGCGCCGTCCTCGCGGGCGACGACCACCGCCTGGCGTACCGAGGGGTGCGCGGTCAGGACGGCAGCGACCTCGCCGGGTTCGATGCGGAAGCCGCGGACCTTGACCTGTTCGTCCGCGCGGCCGGCGAACTCCAACTGCCCGTCGGGGCGCCGGCGTGCCAGGTCGCCGGTGCGGTACATCCGCACCCCGGGCTCGAAGGGGCTGGGCACGAACCGTTCGGCGGTGAGCCCCGGGCGGCCGAGGTAACCGCGGGCGACCTGGGCACCGGAGACGTACAGCTCGCCCACCACGCCCGGCGGTACGGGTCGCAGCCCGGCGTCGAGGACGTAGGCGCGCATGTTCCAGAACGGCCGGCCGATCGGTACCGGTCCGGACGGCAGCTCGGCGCCCGGCGGGATCTCGAACTCGGCGCAGTTGACGGTGAGTTCGGTGGGTCCGTAGGCGTTGACGAGGGTGACGTCGGGATGGACGGCGCGCCAGGGGGCGACCGCCGCGCCGGTGAGCGCCTCGCCGCCGAGGATGAGCAGCTCGGCCGGTGACCAACGGTCGGGCAGGGCCGCCAGCAGCGGCAGATGCGACGGGGTCGCCTTGAGGAAGGTGAGCGGTGCGTCCTCGGCGGGCTGTTCCCCGGCCGGGAGGTCCTCCAGGGCGGTGAGGTGGACCCGGCCGCCACTGAGCAGGGTGGTGTAGAGCGTGGTGACGGTGAGGTCGAAGGCGAGCGTGGAGTGCACCACGGTCGCTCCACGGGCGGCGGGGTAGTGCTCCGTCGTCCAGGTCAGGTAGTTGACCACCGAGCGGTGCTCGACCACCACGCCCTTGGGGCGCCCGGTCGATCCGGAGGTGCGGATGACGTAGGCGGGGTTGCCGGGCCGTAGCGGGGTGGTGCGGTCGGCGTCGGTGAGGTCGTGCGACGGCAGGGCGGCGAGCAGCTCGGTGGTCTCCGGGGAGTCCAGCAGCAGCCGGGGGTGGTCGGTGTCCGGGAGCAGGGTCTGCGCCTCGGTCGTGGTGAGCAGCTGGCGCGGCCGGGTGTCGTCGAGGGCGTGCGCGAGCCGGTCGGCCGGGTGCTTGAGGTCGAGGGGCAGGTAGGCGGCGCCGGACTTGAGGACCGCGAGGAGGGCCACCAGGGTCTCGACCGAGGTGGGCACGGCCAGGCCGATGAACTGCTCCGGGCCGGCGCCGGCCCGGACGAGGTGCCGGGCGAGTTGGTTGGCGCAGGCGTTGAGCTGCGCGTAGGTGAGCCGGGTGCCCCCGGACTCGACGGCGATCGCGTGCGGGTGAGCCGCGGCGCACTGCTCGAAGAGGCCGACGAGGGTGGTGTCCGGGACGGGGTGGTCGGTGGCGTTCCACTCCTCCAGGGCGGTGTGCCGTTCAGCGTCGGTGAGGATCTCGATCTCGCCGACGGGCCGCTCCGAGTCGGCGGTGACGGCCTCCGCGACCATGCCGAGGCGGGTCACGATGGCCTGTGCGGCGTCCGGGTCGAACAGGTCGGTGGCGTAGCGCAGGACGCCGCCGAGTCCGGCGGGGGCGCCGTCGTCGGTGAAGCTCTCGCTGAACAGGAAGTCCAGGTCGAACTTGGCGGCTCCGGTGCCGGCGTCGGCGAAACCGACGTCGAGTCCGGGCAGGGTCAGTTCCGGTCGTCCGGTGTTGCCGAGGGACATCATCACCTGGAACAGCGGGTGCCGGGACGACGACCGGTCCGGGTTGATGAGCTCCACCAGCCGCTCGAACGAGAGGTCCTGATGGGCGTAGACGGCGAGGTCGGTACGGCGGACCCGGGCGAGCAGTTCGGTGAAACCGGGGTTGCCCGACAGATCGGTGCGCAGCACCAGGGTGTTGACGAAGAATCCGATCAGGTCGTCGAGGGCCTCGTCGGTGCGGCCGGCGATCGGGGCGCCCATGACGATGTCGTCGCCGGCGCCGAGCCGGGAGAGCAGGACCCCCATGGTGGCCTGGAGCGTCATGAAGACGCTGGTGCCGGTGCGGGCCGCCAGCTCCACCAGGCCGCGGTGGACCTCGGCGGGCAGTTCGAAGCCGACGGTCTCGCCGCGGTGGCTGGGCTGGTCCGGGCGGGGCCGGGAAGTGGGGAGGGCCAGTTCCTCGGGGGCGCCGGCCAGCATCCGCCGCCAGAAGGCGACCTGCTGGGCGAGGGCGCTGTCCGGGTTGTCCTCGCTGCCGAGGACCTCCCGCTGCCAGAGGGTGAAGTCGGCGTACTGCACCGGAAGTTCGCGCCACTGGGGCGCGGCGCCGTCCTGCCGGGCGGTGTACGCGGTGACCAGGTCCTTGGCGAGCGGGGCCAGAGACCAGCCGTCGGACGCGATGTGGTGCATCAGGACCAGCAGGACATGGCGGTCGGGTCCGGTCCTGAAGAGCCAGGCGCGGACCGGCGGCTCGGTGGCGAGGTCGAATCCGTGGCGGGCGGCGGCCTCCAGTGCCGCGGGCAGTTCGCTCTCGTCGAGCGTCCGGACCTCCCAGCCGATGTCGGCCCGGTCCGGGTCGAGCACCAACTGCCGTGGCTCACCGCCGACTTCGGGGAAGACGGTGCGCAGCGACTCGTGCCGGGCGACGACGTCGCGCAGCGCGGCGTGCAGCGCCTGCTGATCGATCCGGCCGGTCAGCCGCAGCGCCAGCGGCATGTTGTAGGTCGCCGAGGGGCCCTCCAGCTGGTGCAGGAACCACAGCCGGCGCTGCGCGTACGACAGCGGTACGGCCTCGGAGCGGGCCATCGGCACCAGTGCGGCGCGGGCCTGTCCGCTGCCGTCCAGCCGCTGGGCGAGTCCGGCGACGGTGGGATCGTCGAAGACGGTGCCGATGGGCACCTCCACTCCGAACACCGCGCGGATCCTGCTGACCAGGCGGGTGGCGAGCAGGGAGTGCCCGCCGAGGTCGAAGAAGCTGTCGTCGATGCCGACCCGCTCCAGGCCGAGGACCTCGGCGAACAGGCCGCACAGTTCGGCTTCCTGAGGGGTCCGGGGCTCTCGGCCGACGCTGAGCGCCCCGTAGTCGGGGGCGGGCAGGGCCTTGCGGTCGAGCTTGCCGATCGGGGACAGCGGCAGCCGGTCGAGGACGACGAAGGCGGCCGGGACCATGTACTCGGGCAGCCAGCTGCGCAGCCCGGACCGGAGTTCCCGGTTGAGGTCGAGCAGCCGGCGGGACCGGGCGGGGCTGTTGGCGTACGGGGCGGCGGCGCGGGTGGTGGCGGAGCCGCGGTAGGCGGCCACCGGGGTGGTGCCGCCGGCGGGCCGGAGGACCGCGTCGAAGCGGTCGTCACGGCCGGACTCGGCCCAGGTGGTCACGGCGTCCATGCCGTGGGCGGCGGCGAGGTCGTGCACCGCCTCCGGGTCCAGGCCGGGGGTGGGCGGGATCGGCGCGCCGGTATCGCCGCCGCCTTCGATGGCGCGCAGTGCGGTGTGGTCGGCGAGCAGCCGGGCGTTGGGCACATCGGTCAGCCGCAGCCCGTCCGGGTGGGCGCGCAGGGCGGCGGTGAGCCCGTCCGCAGTGGCGCCCGCCGCGTCCCAGGTCAGCTCCGGCAGGTCGGCGAGCGGTGCAGCACCGGCCGGGGACTTGTGCAGCACGACGTCGTAGCGGTAGCGGGAGAGTTCGTTGGCGTGGCCGGCGCGCTTGAGCCGGATGTCGACGCCGCCGATGTCGTCCAGGGTCTCGCCGAGTCGGACGAAGTAGTCCGGGGCGAGCAGGAGTTCCTCCTCGTCGGCGACCTTCTGCTCCAGCAGTGCCCGGGCGGCGTCCGGATCGGCGTCCGGGCCCAGCCGGCGGGCGGTCACCCCGGCCTGGAGGTGGCGCAGCAGCCGCAGGTTGCGGATGTCGCCGAGGAAGAGCGCGCCGCCGGGGGCGAGCAGGTCCAGGCTCTTGCGGATGACGTCGGTGAGGTAGTCGGCGTGCGGGAAGTACTGGGCGACGGAGTTGAGGACGATGGTGTCGAAGTAGCCCTCCGGCAGGCCGGTGGTGTCGTCGGCGGGCTGGGCGCGGAGTTCGGTCCGGCCGGCCAGTTCCGGGTCGCCGGCCGTTCGCGCGCGCAGGCTCTCGACGGCCGGCGCCGAGAGGTCGGTGCCCCAGTAGGCATCGACGTGCGGGGCGACCTGGGAGAGGATCAGGCCGTTGCCGACGCCGAGTTCGAGGACGTGGCGCGGGGCGAGGCGGAGGATCGCGTCGACGGCCGCGGAGCGCCACTCGTGCATCTCGGTGAGCGGGATCGGGGTGCCGTCGTAGCTGCTCTTCCAGATCCCGAAGTCCTCCCAGAAGCCGCCGCCGGCCGCCTGGTCGCGGTAGACCGCGTCGTAGACCTCCTGCCAGGACGCCACCTGACGGCGGTCCTCGGCGCGGTCGCGGCCCTCCGACCGGTCCTGGTCGGGGACGACATAGCCGACGAGCTGCGGGGTGCCGCCGTCCTCGCGGACCATGACGGTGGCCGCGGCGATGCCGGGCTGCCGGGAGAGCGCGGCCTCGATCTCGCCGAGTTCGATACGGAAGCCGCGGACCTTGGCCTGGTCGTCGGCCCGGCCGAGGAACTCCAGGCCGCCGTCGGCGCGCCATTTGACGAGGTCGCCGGTGCGGTACATGCGCTCGCCGGGCGTCCCGTAGGGGGTGGCCACGAAGCGTTCGGCGGTCAGGGCGCGCCGGTCGAGGTAGCCGCGGGCCAGGAACGGGCCGGCCAGGTACAGCTCGCCGGCGACGCCGTCGGGTACCGGCCGCAGCCGGTCGTCCAGGACGTACACCCGGGCGTTGTTCAGCGGCAGGCCGATCAGCGGCGGGCGTTCCGGGCCGGTCACGTCGGCGGCGGTGATCCAGACGGTGGCCTCGGTCGGGCCGTAGAGGTTGACCGCGCCGCCGCCCTGGGCGTGCAGCTGCTCGGCCAGGGCGGCGGGCAGGGCCTCGCCGCCGACCAGCAGCCGGACGCCGGCCAGTCCCCCGAGGTCCTGGGCCAGCAGCGAGCGGTACATGGACGGGGTGGCCTGGAAGACGGTCGCACCGCACTCGGTGATCAGCCGGCGCAGGGCGACCGGGTCCTTGCCGACCCGGTCGGTGGCGATCTCCACGCTGGCGCCACCGAGCAGCGGTGCGTAGATCTCCACGGCCGCGATGTCGAAGGTGATGGTGGTCGCGGCCACCATGTGGTCGTCGGGTGTCAGCGGGACGCGTGCGGTGACCGCGTCGAGGAAGTGGGCGAGGTTCGCGTGGGAGACCACCACACCCTTGGGGTAGCCGGTGGAGCCGGAGGTGTAGATGACGTAGGCGGCGTGGGCCGGGTGGACAGGGGTGCGCCGGTCGGCGTCGGTCACGTCGGTGTCCGCCAGGGCCGTCAGCCGGCGCTCGGCCTCGGGGTCACCGAGCTGGATGGAGAGTTCCGGCAGCGGTTCGGGCAGGGTCGCGCGGACCGCGGCCGTGGTGATCAGCGCGGCGGGTGCGGCGTCCCCGACGAGGTACGCCAGCCGGTCGGCGGGGTGGGCAGGGTCCAGCGGCAGGTAGGTCGCGCCGGCCTTCTGGACCGCCAGCAGGGCGACGACCAGGTCCGTCGACCGGGGCAGCGCCAATGCCACCACGCACTCGTGGCCGATGCCGTGGTCGAGGAGCAGCCGTGCCAGCTGGTTGGCGCGCCGGTTCAACTGCCCGTATGTCACCTCCTCGTGGCCGGCGCGGACCGCGAGCGCATCCGGGGTCCGGGCCGCCTGCCGGGCGATCTTCTGGTGCGGCCACTCGGAGGGCGGCTCGGTCGCGGTGCCGTTGCGGGACTGGAGCGCCGTGGTCCGTTCGTCGGCGGAGAGCAGTTCGATGTCGCCGATGCGCGCCGCCGGGTCACGCACCACGGCGCGCAGGAACCGCTCGTACCAGGCGGCGATCCGCAGCACCGTGGCCCGGTCGAAGAGTTCGGTGGCGTACTCCAGGGTCGCGCTGAGTCCGGCGGGTGCGCCGTCGTCGTCCAGGACCTCGGTCAGGCTGAGGAAGAGGTCGAACTTGGCGCTCTCACTGTCCAGCGGATACGGCGTGACCTCGATGTCCTGCATGCGCAGGGTGGCGGTCTCGGTGTTCTGGAGCGCGAACATCACCTGGAACAGGGCGTTGCTCGCCTGCGACCGGACCGGGTTCAGCGCCTCCACGAGGTACTCGAACGGCAGGTCCTGGTGTGCGTAGGCGCCGAGCGCGGTGTCCCGGGCGCGGCCGAGGAGCGTCTCGAACGGCGGGTTGCCGGCGGTGTCGGTGCGCAGGACGAGGGTGTTGACGAAGAACCCCACGAGGTCGGCCAGGGCCTCGTCGGTACGGCCCGCGATCGGCACGCCGACGGGGATGTCGGGGCCGGCGCCGAGTCGGGTGAGCAAGGCGGCGAAGCCGGCCTGCAGCACCATGAAGAGGGTGGCGCGGGTGTCCGCGGCGACCTTGCGCAGCCCGGCGTGGAGTTCGGCGTCGAGGGTCAAGGGCAGGAAGTCGCCGTGGTAGCCGGCGATCGCCGGCCGCGGGCGGTCGGTGGGCAGTTCCAGCAGCGACGGGATGCCGTCCAGTGCTTCCTTCCAGTAGGTGAGCTGCTGCGACACCAGGCTGTCGGGGTCGTCGGCACGGCCCAGGAGTTCCTGCTGCCAGATCGCGTAGTCCACGTACTGCACCGGCAGCGGCTGCCCGCCGGGGAGCGAGCCGGCCAGCCGCGCCTCGTACGCGGCGGCGAGGTCCCGCATCAGCGGTGCCCGCGAGGCGCCGTCGGCGACGATGTGGTGCATCAGCAGCACCAGCACCGGGTCGCGCTCCTCGTCACCCGCCGGCCCGTGGCCCGCGACCGGGACGAACAGCCAGGCCCGTACGGGCGGTTCGGAGTCCAGGACGAAGCGGTGGCCGGCGGCCTCCTGTACGGCCCGGTGCAGCCGCTCCGGAGCCAGCTCCTCGACAGTCAGCGACAGTTGGGCCTCAGCAGGATCGAGCACCACCTGCCGGGGCTCGCCGTCGGTGGCGCGGAACACCGTCCGCAGCGACTCGTGGCGGGCCACCAGGTCCTGCAGCGCCTCCTGAAGGGCCTCCCGGTCCAGCTCGCCGGACAGCCGCATCGCGAACGGCCAGTTGTACGCCGCCGAGGGCCCCTCCAGCTGGTGCAGGAACCACAGGCGGCGCTGCGCGAAGGACAGCGGCACCGCGTCCGGCCTCGGCATCGGCGCCAGCGCCGTACGAGCCCGGCCGCCGGCATCGAGCCGGGTGGCCAGCCCGGCCACGGTCGGCGAGGCGAAGACCTCGGAGATCGGGATCTCCACGCCCAGGGCCGCGCGGATCCGGCTGACCAGCCGGGTGGCGAGCAGCGAGTGCCCGCCCAGCGCGAAGAAACTGTCGTCGATGCCGACCCGATCCACCCCCAGGACCCCGGCGAACAGCCCGCACAGCAGCTCTTCCTGCGGTGTGCGCGGGGCGCGGCCGGTGCTGAGGGCGCCGAAGTCCGGTGCGGGCAGCGCCCGGCGGTCCAGCTTTCCGTTCGGCGTCAACGGGATCGCATCGAGGGCCACCACCGCCGCCGGGACCATGTACTCGGGCAGCCGCTCCGCCAGGTAGGCGCGGAGCGCAGCGGTGTCGAGCCCGGCCGTGCCGGTGTCCTTGTTCGGGACGGCGTAGCCGACGAGCTGGGTGTCCCCCTGGTCCGTCTCGCGAGCCGCGACGGCGGCCTGGCGGACGTCGGGGTGGTCCTGCAGGGTCGCCGCGATCTCCCCCGGGTCGATCCGGAAGCCGCGGATCTTGAGCTGTTCGTCGGCCCGGCCGGCGTACTCCAGGTTCCCGTCCGGCCGCCAGCGCGCCAGGTCGCCGGTCCGGTACATCCGCACCCCGGGCTCGAACGGGCTGGCCAGGAAGCGCTCCGCGGTCAGCCCGGGCTGGCCCAGGTAGCCGCGGGCCAGCTGCGCACCCGCGACATACAGCTCACCGACCACACCCGTCGGAACCGGCCGGAGCCGCTCGTCGAGCACATAGGCCCGCGTGTTCCAGAACGGCTTGCCGATCGGCACCGGCCCCTCGGGCAGCTTCTCCTTCGGCCCGACGCGGTACTCGGTGCAGTTGACGGTGGTCTCGGTCGGCCCGTAGGCGTTGACGACGGTGACCCGCCGGTGTTCCCTGCGCCACTGCGCCAGCACCTCACCGGACAGCGCCTCGCCGCCCAGGATCAGCATCTCGCCCGGCGACCACTGCTTCGGCAGGTCGCCCAGCAGCGGCAGATGGGACGGGGTGGCCTTCAGGAACGCCACCGGGACGGCGTTCTCGCGGTGTGCGAGGTCGTCCAGCGCGTCGAGGTAGACCCGGCCGCCGACGGTGAGGGTGGTGTAGAGGCCGGTGACGGTCAGGTCGAAGGCGATCGAGGTGGGAACCAGCGTCGCGCCGCGGGCCGCCGGATAGTGGTGGGCGGTCCAGTTGAGGTAGTTGGCGACCGCCCGGTGCTCCACCATCACGCCCTTGGGTGTGCCGGTCGAGCCGGAGGTGTAGATGACGTAGGCCGGGTGCTCCATCGCCACCTCGACCTCGGGGTCCTCGTCCGGGAAGCCGGACAGGTCGCGGCCGAGCGCCGCCTCGTCCAGCACCAGCACCGGGTCAGCGTCGGCCAGCATGAACGCCCGCCGCTCCGCCGGATAGTCCGGATCCACCGGCACATACGCACCACCGGCCTTGAGGACCGCGAGCAGCGCCACGATCAGCTCCACCGAGCGCGGCAGCACCACCGCAACCAGCTTCTCCGGACCGACCCCCTCGCCGACCAGCCAGTGCGCCAGCCGGTTCGCCCGCGCGTTCAACTCCCCGTACGAGAGGGACTCGTCGCCGCTCACCAGGGCGATCGCATCCGGAGCCCGCCGTGCCTGGGTCTCGAACAACTCGGACAGCGTCAGCTCGGGAACCTCCACCGCAGTGTCGTTCCACGCCGTCACCAGTTCCTGCCGCTCGGCCTCACCGAGCAACTCCACCCGCCCGATCGGCAGCGACGGATCCGCCACCACCTGCTCCAGCAGACGGGTCCAGCGGGCCAACAGCCCCTCGACCGTGGCCCGGTCGAACAGATCGGTGGAGTACTTGATCGCGCCCACGATGCCGGCCGGGGTTCCGGCCGTGTCATGACGCTCCATCACATTGACCGACAGGTCGACCTTGGCGGTCTCGATGTCGACCGGCTCCCCGCTGACCTCCAGACCCGGCAGCCCGAACTCCGCGACCGGGTTGTCCTGGAGGACCAACATCACCTGGAACAGCGGGTGATGGGAGCTCGACCGCTGCGGGTTGAGCAGCTCCACCAGGTGCTCGAACGGCACGTCCTGGTGCTCGTACGCCGCCAGGCTCGCCTCCCGAACCCGGCCCAGAAGCTCCTCGAACCCTGGGTCACCGGAGGTGTCGGTGCGCAACACCAACGTGTTGACGAAGAACCCGACGAGGTCGTCCAGCGCCTCGTCCCGGCGCCCGGCGATCGGCGAACCCAGCGGAATGTCCGTACCGGCGCCCAGCCGCGTCAGCAGGGCCGCCATCGCCGCCTGTACGGCCATGAAGACCGTGGCACCCGACTCCCGGGCCAGCTCCGCCAGCCGCTGGTGCAGTTCCGCGCCGAGCGTGAAGTTCACCGACGCGCCCACGGACGACGCCTGCGCCGGGCGGGACCGGTCGGCGGGCAGGCTGATCTGCTCGGGCAGCCCCGCCAGGGTCTCCCGCCAGTACGCCAGCTGCCGGCCGTACAGGCTCTCCGGGGCATCCTCGTCACCGAGGAGTTCCCGCTGCCACAGGGTGTAGTCGATGTACTGCACGGGAAGGTCCGGCCACTGCGGGGCGTCGCCCTGCTTCCGTGCCCGGTACGCCTCCACCGTGTCGCGGGCCAGCGCACCCATCGACCAGCCGTCACCGGCGATGTGGTGCAGCAGCAACAACAGCACACAGTCATCCGGCCCGATCTCGAACAGGCAGGCACGGAAGGGTATCTCGGTGGCCAGGTCGAACCCGTGCCGGGCCGCCTCCTCCAGCGCCGCCGGCAGCTCCGCCTCCGACACCGAACGCCGCTCCCAGCCGAACCCGGCGTCCGCGGCGTCCCGCACCACCTGGTACGGCTCGCCGTCGGTCTCGCCGAAGACGGTGCGCAGCGACTCGTGCCGCCCGATCACGTCGAGCAGCGCATCCCGCATCGCCTCGGCGTCCACCGCGCCCTTGAGGCGAAGCGGCAGCGGCATGTTGTACGTCGCGGACGGGCCCTCCAGCTTGTGCAGGAACCACAGCCGGCGCTGCGCGAACGACAGCGGCACGACGTCGGGCCGCGCCATTGGCGCCAGCGCGGTCCGCGTGACGCCGCCACCGAGCCCCAACTCCTCCACCAGCCCGGCCACCGTCGGCGACTCGAACATCACATAGAAGGGGATCTCCACATCCAGCTCGGAGCGGACGCGGTTGACCAGGCGGGTGGCGAGGAGGGAGTGTCCGCCGAGGTCGAAGAAGCTGTCGTCGATACCGACCCGCTCCACACCCAGCACCTCGGCGAACAGGCCGCAGAGGACTTCCTCCTGCGGGGTACGCGGCCCACGGCCACCGGCGGTGGCGGCGTAGTCCGGTACCGGAAGCGCCCGCCGGTCCAGCTTGCCGTTGGGGGTCAACGGCAGCCCATCGAGCGACACCACAACCGAGGGAACCATGAACGCCGGCAACCGCTCCCCGAGTTGAGCGAGCAGCACGGCGGCATCCACCAGCCCCTCGCCATCCGGCACGACGTAGGCCACGACCCGCTGGTCGCCCGGAGAGTCCTCACGGACCACCACCGCTGCCTGCCGGACCCCCGCAGAGGCGACCAACAGCGCCTCCACCTCACCGGGCTCAATCCGGAAGCCGCGCACCTTCACCTGCTCATCGGCACGACCCACATACTCCAACTGGCCGTCCGCACGCCACCGCACCACATCACCGGTCCGGTACATCCGCACACCAGACTCGAACGGAGAAGCAACAAACCGCTCCGCGGTCAACCCGGCCCGCCTGACATACCCACGCGCCAAACCAGCACCCGAAACGTACAACTCACCCGCAACACCCGCCGGAACCGGACGCAACGCCTCATCCAGAACGAACACCCGGGTGTTCGCCAACGGACGTCCCATCGGCACCACACCATCACCAGCGCCCGACAGACCCTCACTCATCGACACACAGACAGTGGACTCCGTCGGACCATAGGCGTTGACCACCCGACGGCCCGCAGCCCACCGCGCCACCAACTCCGGCGACGCCGCCTCACCGGCCAACACCACCGTCTCCAACCCCGACAACACCGACTCCACACCCAACGGCAACGCACCCAACACCGACGGCGGCACCGTCACATGCGTCACCCGGTGCGCAGTCAGTGCGTCCACGAGCGCATCACCAGCCAGTCCACCGGCCTCCGGCAGCACCAACACAGCCCCGGAGGTGAGGGCCATCGCCAGCTCGGAGAACGCGGCGTCGAAGCTCGGCGACGCGAACTGCAACACCCGACTCGACGACGTCACACCGAACCGCTCCACCTGCGACGACACCAAGCTCCCCACACCACGATGGGAAACCACCACACCCTTCGGCATGCCGGTAGAACCAGAGGTGTAGATCACATAGGCCGGATGACCCAACTCAACGTCCACCACAGGATCGGCATCCGAGAAGCCGGACAGGTCGCGGCCGAGCGCCGCCTCGTCCAGCACCAGCACCGGGTCGGCATCGGCCAGCATGAACGCCCGCCGCTCCACCGGATACTCCGGGTCCACCGGCACGTACGCACCACCGGCCTTGAGAACGGCCAACACCGCCACCACCAGATCCACCGAACGCGGCAACACCACCGCAACCAGCTTCTCCGGACCAACACCCTCACCGACCAACCAGTGCGCCAACCGGTTCGCCCGCGCGTTCAACTCCCCGTACGAGAGGGACTCGTCGCCGCTCACCAGGGCGATCGCATCCGGAGCCCGCCGTGCCTGGGTCTCGAACAACTCGGACAGCGTCAGCTCGGGAACCTCCACCGCAGTGTCGTTCCACGCCGTCACCAGCTCCCGCCGCTCGGCCTCACCGAGCAACTCCACCCGCCCGATCGGCAGCGACGGATCCGCCACCACCTGCTCCAACAACCGCACCCAACGCGCCAACAACCCCTCGACCGTGCCCCGGTCAAACAGATCGGTGGCGTACTGGACGGCCGAGATCACGCCCGCGGGCTCGCCGTCCGCATCGCGGCGCTCGATGACGTTCAGCTCAAGGTCGGCCTTGGCCACGTTCAGGTCCAGGCCCTCCAGTTCGACCTGGAGGCCGGGGAGGGCGAAGGCCGCCTCGGGGGCGTTCTGCAGGCCGAGGATGACCTGGAAGAGCGGGTGATGGGACGTCGAACGCTGCGGGTTGAGCAGCTCCACCAGGTGCTCGAACGGCACGTCCTGGTGCTCGTACGCCGCCAGGCTCGCCTCCCGAACCCGGCCCAACAACTCCTCAAAGGCAGGGTCACCAGAGGTGTCCGTGCGCAACACCAACGTATTGATGAAGAAGCCGACCAAGTCGTCCAGCGCATCGTCCCGACGGCCGGCGATCGGCGAACCGAGCGCGATGTCCGTACCGGCGCCCAGCCGCGTCAGAAGCGCCGCCATCGCCGCCTGCAACACCATGAACACCGTGGCGTTCGAACGGCGGGCCAGCCCGACCATCCGCCGGTGCAGCTCCGCGTCCAGCTCGAACGAGAGCAGCGCGCCCTGGTAGGAGGCGACGGCCGGGCGGGGCCGGTCGGCGGGGAAGGTGACCTGCTCGGGCAGCCCGTCGAGCTGCTTGCGCCAGTAGCCGACCTGGCTCTCGAACAGGCTGTTCTCGTCGGACGCATCACCCAGCAGCTCGCGCTGCCAGAGGGTGTAGTCGGCGTACTGGACCGGAAGCGGGGACCACTCCGGGACCTGGCGTTCGGCCCGTGCCGTGTACGCGGTGACCACGTCGCGGGCCAGCGGACCCATCGACCAGCCGTCGCTGCCGATGTGGTGCATCAGCAGCAACAGGACGCTCTCCTCCGCGCCGACCTCGAACAGCCAGGCCCGCACCGGGATCTCCGACGACAGGTCGAACCCGTGGCGGGCCGCCTCGTCCAGCGCCGTCGACAGGTCCGCCTTCGACACCGTACGCCGCTCCCAGCCGAGCCGGACGTCGGCCGGGTCCAGTACCAACTGGCCGGGCTGGCCGTCCACTTCGGGGAACACCGTACGCAGCGACTCGTGCCGCCCGATCACGTCGAGCAGCGCATCCCGCATCGCCTCGGCGTCCACCGCGCCCTTGAGGCGAAGCGGCAGCGGCATGTTGTACGTCGCGGACGGGCCCTCCAGCTTGTGCAGGAACCACAGCCGGCGCTGCGCGAACGACAGCGGCACGACCTCCGGCCGCGCCACGGGGACCAGCGCCGTACGGGAGCGCCCCCCCGCCGCATCCAGTCGGGCCACCAAGCCGGCGACCGTGGGGGCCCCGAACACCTCCTTGATCGGCAGTTCCACACCCAGGACGCTGCGCACCCGGCTCACCAGGCGGGTGGCGAGGAGGGAGTGTCCGCCGAGGTCGAAGAAGCTGTCGTCGATACCGACCCGCTCCACACCCAGCACCTCGGCGAACAGGCCGCAGAGGACTTCCTCCTGCGGGGTACGCGGCCCACGGCCACCGGCGGTGGCGGCGTAGTCCGGTACCGGAAGCGCCCGCCGGTCCAGCTTGCCGTTGGGGGTCAACGGCAGCCCATCGAGCGACACCACAACCGAGGGAACCATGAACGCCGGCAACCGCTCCCCGAGTTGAGCGAGCAGCACGGCGGCATCCACCAGCCCCTCGCCATCCGGCACGACGTAGGCCACGACCCGCTGGTCGCCCGGAGAGTCCTCACGGACCACCACCGCTGCCTGCCGGACCCCCGCAGAGGCGACCAACAGCGCCTCCACCTCACCGGGCTCAATCCGGAAGCCGCGCACCTTCACCTGCTCATCGGCACGACCCACATACTCCAACTGGCCGTCCGCACGCCACCGCACCACATCACCGGTCCGGTACATCCGCACACCAGACTCGAACGGAGAAGCAACAAACCGCTCCGCGGTCAACCCGGCCCGCCTGACATACCCACGCGCCAAACCAGCACCCGAAACGTACAACTCACCCGCAACACCCGCCGGAACCGGACGCAACGCCTCATCCAGAACGAACACCCGGGTGTTCGCCAACGGACGTCCCATCGGCACCACACCATCACCAGCGCCCGACAGACCCTCACTCATCGACACACAGACAGTGGACTCCGTCGGACCATAGGCGTTGACCACCCGACGGCCCGCAGCCCACCGCGCCACCAACTCCGGCGACGCCGCCTCACCGGCCAACACCACCGTCTCCAACCCCGACAACACCGACTCCACACCCAACGGCAACGCACCCAACACCGACGGCGGCACCGTCACATGCGTCACCCGCTGACCCTCCAGCACCACGAGCAGCACCTCGCCCGCAAGCGGCCCAGTCTCCGCGACAACCAAAGCCGCACCCGAGGAAAGAGCCATCGCCAACTCGGAGAACGCAGCATCAAAACTCGGGGACGCGAACTGCAGCACCCGGCTTCCCGACGTCACACCGAACCGCTCCACCTGCGACGACACCAAGCTCCCCACACCACGATGGGAAACCACCACACCCTTCGGCATGCCGGTAGAACCAGAGGTGTAGATCACATAGGCCGGATGACCCAACTCAACGTCCACCACAGGATCGGCATCCGAGAAGCCGGACAGGTCGCGGCCGAGCGCCGCCTCGTCCAGCACCAGCACCGGGTCGGCATCGGCCAGCATGAACGCCCGCCGCTCCACCGGATAGTCCGGGTCCACCGGCACGTACGCACCACCGGCCTTCAGGACCCCAAGAACCGCCACCACCAGATCCACCGAGCGCGGCAACTCCACCGCCACCAGCTTCTCCGGACCAACACCCTCACCGATCAGCCAATGCGCCAACCGGTTCGCCCGCACATTCAACTCACCATAAGAAACCGACCGATCACCGACCACCACCGCAGTCGCCTCCGGCACACAACGCACCCGAGCCTCGAAAAGCCCCGCCAACGTCGCCTCCGGAACCTCAACCCCCGTACCGCTCCACACCTCCACCAACTCCCGCCGCTCGGACCCACCAAGCAGCTCCACCCGACTCAACGGCAACGACGGATCCGCCACCACCTGCTCCAACAACCGCACCCACCGCGCCAACAACCCCTCGACCGTCGAACGGTCGAAGAGCGCGGTCGCGTACTCGACCAGGACGTCGATGCCGGCGGGGTTGCCCACCCGGTCGCGGCGCTCGGTGACATTGACAACCGAGTCGGCGCGGGAGACCTGGAGATCCACCCCTTCGAGTTCGACCTGGAGGCCGGGGAGGGAGAAGGACGGCTCCGCCGCGTTCTGCAAGCCGAGGATGACCTGGAAGAGAGGATGGTGGGAGGTGGAGCGCTGCGGGTTGAGCAACTCCACCAGGTGCTCGAACGGCACGTCCTGGTGCTCGTACGCAGCGAGGCTCGCCTCACGGACCCGCCCGAGGAGTTCCTCGAAACCAGGATCACCGGAGGTGTCCGTGCGCAGAACGAGCGTATTGACAAAGAAGCCGACGAGGTCGTCGAGCGCGTCGTCCCGACGGCCGGCGATCGGCGAACCGAGCGGGATGTCCGTACCAGCACCCAGCCGGGTCAGCAAGGCCGCCATGGCGGCCTGCAACACCATGAACACCGTCGCGTTCGAGCGACGAGCGAGCCTGATCAGCCGGCGGTGCAGCTTGGCATCGAGTGCGAACGTCAGATGGGCGCCTTCGTAGGAGGCGACGGCCGGGCGGGGCCGGTCGGTCGGGAAGGTCACCTGCTCGGGGAGGCCGGCCAGTTGCTCCCGCCAGTAGCCGACCTGCTGGGCGTAGATGCTGTGCGGGTCGGACTCCTCGCCCAGCAGCTCGCGCTGCCACAGGGTGTAGTCGGCGTACTGGACCGGCAGCGCCGACCATTGCGGTGCGCCGCCCTCGGTACGGACCGTGTACGCGGTGACCACATCGCGCGCCAGTGGACCCATCGACCAGCCGTCGCCGGCAATGTGGTGGACGAGGAGAAGGAGGACGCTCTCTTCCGGTCCGCTCTCGAACAGCCAGGCTCGGACCGGGATTTCGGCGGCCAGCTCGAAACCATGGCGGGCCGCTTCCTCCAGTGCCTGGGGGAGTGCCTCCTCGGGGAGGGACCGGTGTTCCCAGCCGAAGCGGACGTCGGCCGGGTCCAGCACCAGCTGCCGCGGTTCGCCGTCGACTTCCGGGAAGACGGTACGCAGCGACTCATGGCGGGCGATGACGTCGCGGAGCGCGGTGTGCAGGGCCTCGGCGTCCACCGCGCCGTGCAGCCGCAGTACCAGGGGCACGTTGTAGGTGGCGGAGGGTCCTTCAAGCTTGTGCAGGAACCAGAGGCGGCGCTGGGCGAACGACAGCGGAACGATGTCCGGGCGCACCGCGGGTACGAGGGCCGCGCGGGAGCGACCCTCACCGACGCCGAGGCGGGCAACGAGGCCGGCGACGGTGGGGGCGACGAAGACGTCCTTGATCGGCAGCTCCACGCCCAGCACGCTCCGTACCCGACTGACCAGCCGGGTGGCGAGGAGGGAGTGCCCGCCGAGGTCGAAGAAGCTGTCGTCGATACCGACCCGCTCCACACCCAGCACCTCGGCGAACAGGCCGCAGAGGACCTCTTCCCGCGGATTGCGCGGGCCCCGGCCGCCGGCGGTGGCGGCGTAGTCCGGTACCGGCAGGGCACGGCGGTCGAGCTTGCCGTTGGGGGTCAGCGGGAGCCGGTCCAGGACCATGACGGCAGACGGGACCATGTAGTCCGGCAGGCCCTCCGCGAGACGTTCGCGGGCGGCCTCGACCACCTCGCCGATGGCTCGGACGGCTGCCGGATTGTTCACCCACGGGCCGCCCGCGGTGGCCGGCAGGTAGACGCCGGTGAGGACGGCGTCGTTCATCTGGGCCGGGAGGATCACGGCGTCGAAGAGGGCGACCGACCGGGACGACCAGGTGGTGACTACACGCTGGCCGCGCTCCTGTCCCCAGGCCACCAGGTCTTCGGGGTCGGTCCCGGTTCCGTACTCCTCGGCGTCGTGGCCGTCGAGGGCGCGCTCCGCAGCCACCTCGCCGATGAGCCGGGCGTTGGGGATTCCGGTGACGCGGACCGGGGAGTTGAGGTCCGCGAACAGTTCGGCCAGGTCCAGGCCGGGGGTCCAGGGCAGCTGCCGGGCGTCGGACAGGTCGACGGTGCTGTCCGGTGACTTGTGGAGGATGACCTCGTAGCGGTGCCGGGTCAGTTCGTTGTGGTAGCCGCCGCGCTTGAGGCGGATGTCGATGGCGCCGACGCGGTCGTCGCGCTGGGCGATCCCGATGAAGAATTCCGGTGCGGCGACGAGTTCCTTCTCCAGGAGGACCGCGCGGTCCACGACGGCGCGGGCGGCGGCGCCGCGGCCGGCGTCGACCGCGGCGTGCAGGACCCGCAGCGATCCGGCGTTCCGGACATCGCCGATGATCAGTCGGCCGCCGGGGGCGAGCAGTCCCATGGCCTGGTCGATCACCTGGGCGAGGTAGCCGCCGTCGGGGAAGTACTGGACGACCGAGTTGATCAGCACGGTGTCGAAGTACGCCGGGGGCAGCCCCTCGGTGGTGTCCGCGGTCTGGCAGCGCAGCCGTACCCGGTCAGCGAGACCGGCCTCGGACACCTGACGGGAGAGCCGGCCGATGACCGCGCCAGAGAGGTCGGTGCCCCAGTATTCCTCGGCGTCCGGGGCCAGGTGGGCCATCAGCAGACCCGAGCCGACGCCGATCTCCAGGATCCGGCGGGCGCCCGTGGCGCGCACCTGGTCGACGATGGCGTCCCGCCAGGCCCGCATCTCGTCGAGCGGGATGGGGTCGCCCGTGTAGGAGCTGTCCCAGCCGGAGAAGTCCTCGCCGAACCGGCCGGCGCCCGACCCGGCGTAGACCGAGTCGTAGATCTCGCGCCACTCCTCGACCTGGGCGTCCGCGCCGGTGTCGGAGGCGGGTGTGTCGGAGGCGGGTGCAGGGGAGGCCGCCGCGGCGGCCTCCAGGTCGGGTACGACATAGGCGACCAGACGCTGGTCGCCGGGGGTGTCCTCGCGGGCCACGACGGCGGCCTGGCGGACGCCTTCATAGGCGACCAGCAGCGATTCGATCTCGCCGGGCTCGATCCGGAATCCGCGGACCTTGACCTGCTGGTCGACCCGGCCCATGTACTCCAGCTGGCCGTCGCGGCGCCAGCGGACCAGGTCTCCCGTCCGGTACATCCGCGCGCCGGGCTCCAGCGGGGAGGCCACGAACCGCTCGGAGGTGAGCGCGGCGCGTTTGACGTAGCCGCGGGCAAGGCCGGCGCCCGATACGTAGAGTTCGCCCGCGACGCCCACCGGCACCGGGCGCAGGCCCTCGTCGAGGACGTAGACCTGGGAGTTGGCCACCGGGCGGCCGATCGGTACGTCGCCCTCGTCGAGCGGGCCGGCCATGGTGACGATGACGGTGGACTCGGTGGGGCCGTAGGCGTTCATCACGCGGCGGCCGGGCGACCAGCGCACGACCAGTTCCGGCGGTACCGCCTCGGCGCCGACCACCAGGCATTCCAGGTCGGTCAGTTCCTCGCTGGCGCCGGGCGGGAGGGTGGCCACGACCGACGGTGGGATCAGCGCATGGGTGACCCGTCCCTCGGCCAGCACGGTCTGGAGTTCCTGGCCGACCAGGCGGCCGCGTTCGGGGACGACCAGTGCTGCGCCGGAGGAGAAGGCGACCAGCATGTCCCAGAACGCGGTGTCGAAGCTGGGTGAGGCGAACTGCAGGACGCGGCTGGCGGGGTTGATTCCCAGCATCTGGACCTGGGTGTGGGCGAGGCTGGCGACGCCACGGTGGGAGACCACCACGCCCTTCGGGATGCCGGTGGAGCCGGAGGTGTAGATGACGTACGAGGGGTGGTCCATGGACAGCGTGACGTCGGGGTCGGTGTCCGGGTATCCGGAGACATCGGTGTGCAGTGCTTTTTCGTCCAGGGACAGCACCGGAGCGGCATCGGCGAGGATGAAGGCACGCCGTTCGGCCGGGTATTCCAGGTCGACGGGAACGTAGGCACCGCCGGCCTTGAGGACGGCGAGGACGGCCACCACGAGGTCGACGGACCTGGGCAGCATCACGCCGACCTTGTGCTCGGGGCCGACGCCCTGCTCGATCAGCCAGTGGGCCAGCCGGTTGGCGCGGGCGTTGAGCTCGCGATATGACAACGTTTCCGTCCCGCGAACCACCGCGGTGGACTCGGGGGCGCGCCGGACCTGCCTCTCGAAGAGCCCGGCCATGGAGGCTTCCGGGACCTCGGTGGCGGTGTCGTTCCACGCCGTCAGCATCGTGCTGCGCTCCGCCTCGGCCAGCAGGTCGAGCTCGCCGATGGTGCGCGTCGGGTCCTCGACAACCTGCTCCAGCAGACGGGT
This sequence comes from Streptomyces yunnanensis, assembly GCF_029011865.1. NCBI lineage: Bacteria > Bacillati > Actinomycetota > Actinomycetes > Kitasatosporales > Streptomycetaceae > Streptomyces > Streptomyces yunnanensis. Next base: position 7,710,276 of record NZ_CP095749.1, on the reverse strand, counting down.
CCACCGGGCCAGCAGGCCCTCGACGGTGGAGCGGTCGAAGAGGTCGGTGGCGTACTCGACCAGCACCTCGATGCCCTGCGGGCCGTCGGCCGGGTGGTGCCGTTCGGTGAGCGAGACCAGCATGTCGAAACGGGAGGTGCCGGAGCTGAGGACCTCTGCCTGGACCTGGATGCCGGGGAGTTCGAAGGCGCCGCTGGGCGCGTTCTGCAGGACGAGCGCCACCTGGAAGAGGGGGTGGTGGGCGGGCGACCGTTCGGGGTTGAGGAGCTCCACCAAGTGCTCGAACGGGAGGTCCTGGTGCTCGTAGGCGGCCAGGCTGGCCTCGCGGACGCGCCCGAGCAGGTCCTTGAAGGCGGGGTCGCCCGAGGTGTCCGTACGCAGCACGAACATGTTGACGAAGAAGCCGATGAGGTCGTCGAGGGCCTCGTCGGTACGGCCGGCGATACCGCTGCCGAGGGGGATGTCCGAGCCTGCGCCCAGCCGGGTCAGCAGGGCCGCCATGGCGGCCTGCAGCACCATGAACACGGTCCCGTTGGCGTTCCGGGCCAGTTCGACGAGTCGGCGGTGCAGCTCCTCGTCCAGTGCGAAGGTCAGCTGGGCGCCCTCGTAGGAGGCGACGGCGGGGCGGGGACGGTCGGCCGGGAAGGTGACCTGCTCGGGCAGGTCCGCCAACCTGTCCTTCCAATAGCTGACTTGACAGTTGAGGACACTATCGGGGTCGGACTCGTCGCCGAGCAGCTCGCGCTGCCACAGGGTGTAGTCCACGTACTGGACGGGAAGTTCGGACCAGCCGGGGGCGCGCCGCTCGACACGGGCGGTGTACGCCTCGGCGATGTCCCGTGCGAGCGGGCCCATCGACCAGCCATCACCCGCTATGTGATGCATGAGCACCATCAACACTAAGTCGTTGGTGCCCGTCTCCAGCAGCCAGGCCCGGACCGGGACTTCGGATGCCAGGTCGAAGGCGTGGCGGGCGGCCTCCTCCAGCACCTTCGGAAGCGCGTCCTCGGTCACCGTGCGGTGCACCCAGTTGAGCTGGACGTCTTCCGATTCAAGCACCAACTGGTGGGGTTCACCTTCGACTTCGGGGAACACGGTGCGCAGCGACTCGTGCCGCTCCAGCACATCCAGCAGGGCGGCCCGGAGGGCCTCCGTGTCCACCTCCCCCTTCAGTCGCAGCGCAAGCGGCATGTTGTAGGTAGCCGAGGCCCCCTCCAACTTGTGCAGGAACCACAACCGGCGCTGCGCAAAGGACAACGGGATCACGAGCTCTTCCTTCTTCCTGCTTACGGAGAAAGGCCCTGGCATCGCATGCCACGGCGCGGCCGCCGAGACTTACCGCAGGGCGGACCATGCAAGGGGCGGAAATGGCAAAGTGCCTGAAATTTAGAATGCAAGTTGAAGTAAATCGACGGTAACGCGAGGAATCCGCCACAGGGCAAGACAGCTTCTGGGTTCCTCTTCAGCACCCAGGGAAAGGCCGCTCGACCGGACATCGGCCGGATCCGGGGGTCAACCGGAGAAGCGGCCGGAGTTCAGTCCGTACCAGGCGCTGTGCGCCCGTCAAGTGACAGGATCAGCCGTGCGGCTTCGCCCGGAGAGGGCAGTCGGTGCGCACAGCGCGCCGTTCAGCGCATCTCGCATGAAGGCGCCGACGGGCCGGCCGGTGACGACGAGAAGCGAAGCGTAGGAATGCACACGGCATCGTCGCGTCCGCAGATAGCCTTCGGTCATGGAACTCAACCCCCGTTAGGTGAGTAAAACCGTCAAGGTCGCTCAGCAGCGGTCTCAAGCGATCACTGTGATCCAATCAGCCGATCCGGGGAGCGTCAAGTGAGTTCTGAGACTCGCGAACTCGCCCTGGTAGCCGCAAGGTTGGGATGCCACGTGCCGGGTGCCCGCCGCCCCTCCGGCAGGCACCCGGCGGCCGATCAGACGGCCGGAACCACCCAGGCCATCCCGTCTCCGGAGGGCACCAGGCCGCCGCTGAACAGCGGGTCCTCGTCGTTCAGCGCATGCCCCAGCGCGGCACGTGCCTGCACCCGTGCGCTCTCCTGCATCACTTCACCGACGATCGCGGACCTGAAGAGCGGGGCGTTCTGCTCCCCGTCACGACGGGCCTCCACGCCCACCGAGTCCACCGCGGCGGCCAGTTGCCCGGCTGTCTGCTCCAGGCGCATACCGGCCAGTGAGGAATCGCCGGAGGCCGCGCCTCCGACCAGCTCCACAAAGGCTTCGATATCACTGGTGTTGGCTTTGGTTACCTTCTTGGCCTTCCAGAAGTAGGACTCCTCGTCGTGGTGCATGTCGTAGAAGCCGACCAGGAATTCGTAGAACAGTCCGTACTCCCGACGGTAACGCTGCTCGAACTCCTCGAAGCTGCGCTTCTCATCGATCTCGCCGGCCAGCACACTGTTGATCGAGCGGGCTGCCAGCAAACCGCTGTAGGTCGCAAGATGGACACCGGAGGAAAACACGGGATCGACAAAGCAGGCGGCATCCCCGACGAGCACCATCCCCGGGCTCCAGAAAGCCGTACCACAGTAGGAGTAGTCCTTCCGCACCCGGATTTCTCCGTACGTCCCCTCGGTGACCCGACGCGCTTCCGACAGCATGTCCCGGACCTCCGGGCAGCGGTCGATCAGCTTCAACAGGGCCTTCTCAGGGTCGCCCTGGATCTGGTCGGCCCGTTCCCTCGCCACCACCGCACCGACACTGGTCAGCTTCTCGGTGAGCGGGATGTACCAGAACCAGCCGTCGTCAAAAGCCGCCGACAGGATGTTTCCGCTGCGCGGGGCGGGCAGCCTCTTACCACCCTCGAAATAGCCGAACAGCGCCACGTTCTGGAAGAACTCCGAGTAGACACGCTTGCCGCCGGTGTTCTTGTGCAGACGGCTGCGGTTACCGGAGGCATCCGCCACGAATGTCGCTGACACCTCCCGCACTATTCCGTCGGCGTCCGTGTACCGCAGGCCGGTCACCCGGTCACCGGCCTTGATGACGTCGTTCACCGAGCATTCTTCCCGCACGTCCACCCCTACCCGGCGGGCGTTGTCGAGCAGAATCTTGTCGAACTTCATCCGCTCCACCTGGTACGCGTGCGACGTCGGCCCGGCGAGCTTCTGCGATATGGCGAAGGTGAAGGTCCACGGCTCGGGCTTGGATCCCCAGCGGAAGGTCCCGCCCAGCTTCTTGGTGAAACTTGCCTTTTCCAGCTCCTCGGTCACACCCAGCAGCTTGCCGACACCGTGGACCGTCGCCGGCAGCAGCGACTCACCGATCTGGTAGCGCGGAAAGCGCTCCTTTTCCAGCAGCATGACCCGGTGTCCGCGCATCGCCACCAGAGCGGCGAGTGTGGCCCCGGACGGCCCGCCACCAACCACAACAAGGTCGAATTGCTCAGCGGTTGACGTGTTCACGCACTAACTCCTCGTATCTGGTTGCCTGATGCCGTCGAACTCATTACGTGCTGGCAGATGCCGACGTTTCCTCTGGGCGCTCAGCGCACCGCCTCGAACGCCACCGGCAGGCCCTTGAGAAAACGGAAGTTGATGTTCTCCTGCCACCTGGGACGGCTCTCCAGCAGGCGAAGTTCCTTGGTCCGCCGCAGCAATGCGGACAGTGCTGTCTCGACCTCGGTGACCGCGAGCGAGGCGCCGAGACAATAGTGGATGCCATGGCCGAACGAGAGATGGTCGGCGGCGCCCCGGGTGATGTCGAGCTGGTCGGGATTCTCGAATTTGAGCGGATCGTGATTTCCTGACCCCAGTACCAGGGTGACCGACTCGCCCTCGGGAATCCCCTTTCCCAGAACCTCGATGTCGGTCAGTGCCACCCGGGTGGTGAACTGTACGGAGCTGTCGTAGCGCAGCAGCTCATGGGCGGCCTTGAAGCCCAGGTCGGGCCTGCCGCGCAACAGTTCCAGCTGGTCAGGGTTCCGGAGCAGAGCCAGGACGGCGTTGCCGATGAGATGCGTCGTGGTGGCCTGCCCGGCGTCGATGAGCAGCAGGAAGTTGGCGAAGATCTCGTCGTCGGTGTAGTCGCCACTCTGGATCTGCTCGGCGATCATCTGGGTGAAGAAGTCCGTTTCGGTCCCGGCACGGCGCTCCTGGGCTCTCCCGTCGAACGCCTCCCGGAGCTTTTCCACCCGCGGTATTTCCTTGCGGGACTGGGCGAAGAACTCCATCAGCAGTCCCTGCCAGTTCTCCAGCAAATGGACGGCATGGTCGGGAACCCCGGCCAGCCGCGCGATCACTCCCCTGGTCAGCGGTTCGGAGAAGTCATGGATGACATCCATCCTCCCCTGCTCCACCACCCGGTCGAGCAGTTCCTCCGTGAGATTCTCGATGACTGGCCGAATCTCCCGAATGAAGCGCGGTGTCAGGCCCGGTCTGATCAAATTCCGGAGCTTGGTGTGCCGCGGCGGCTCATGGAATACCATCATGTCCGCCAGCGCATCCTTTAACGGCTTGAGTTCGGCGCGCGCCGCAGCCGGCAACTGTTCATGGAAGCTTTCGATCCGGGCTCCGGAGAGCCGGTCATCCTTGGAAAGCGCGCTGATCTCCTCGTACCCGAGAACCACCCAGCTGCGCATCAACTTGTCGTAGTAGACCGGACTTTTCTCTCGGACCTCCCGATAAAAGGCGTACGGGTTGGCCGCGTTTCCCGGAGTGAAGAGTTTGAGCAGGCTGGGCGCCTCTTGAATGGCCATGCTACGACCAGCTCACTTTCGGTTCGGTACGTTCATGGAGTGTCCGACGGACCGGTCCGGCTGTCCGGCGAATCGGTTCGGCGAGTTTCGCCGGGGATAGCGGGAAGGAGGTGGCCGCCCAGGGGGCGCGCACAACGGCACCCGGCGATAGCGCACGGCCGGGGCCGCGTTCAGCCGGGCGAGCGGCAACGGTAGGAGGGCCCCGAACCGCCGGGTGGGATCGAACGCTACCACCGCACTCCGGCTGTGCTACGGAAATGCGGGGAAGCCGGGGATGCTCAAAAGTATTGACCTGTCGGGCTGGTGGAGACTTCACTGTTCGTGCCATGATCCGTTCGAACGTTGGCGATGCGCTGTTGCGGTGGCCGTGCCCGGGGCAGATGGCTGCTCGCGCGGCGGTGAACGACAGGATCCGCGCACGACGGCGCAGGGACGTACCTGCCAGTCCGATCGTCGGCCGGCACCCGGCCCCGCGCAGCTCCTGGCAGACATGCTCTTGGCCACTGCCTGTCCATCAGGCGCACCGTCGGCAGCTCAACCCCCAACTATGCACTCGTTTATTGATAGTTGGGGCGGCACTAATGGTTAGGGTGCAAAGATCCGGATGGTTGATTCCGTCGCCGGCGGGTGACCGTCGGCTGGCCTTGGGGGTTGGCGAGAGTGTCCGAGCTCATGGGGTTGTCTGGGGTGCGAGAGCCGTCAAGTGGAGCGGGGACCGGACAACCATGGTGGAATCCACAGCAGGCGTCCTCGATGCCGGCCCACCGCTACATCCGTGAAGAACCGCGGTTGCCACAGGGGTTGGCCGACCGGAGCTGGCCGGAACGGGAGATCGCGCGGCCCCCGCTATGGGCCTCGGTCGACCTGCGCGACGGCAACCAGGCACTGGCCAACCCGATGGACGCCCGGCGCAAGCGGCGGATGTTCGATCTCCTCGTCGGGATGGGCTTCAAGGAGATCGAGGTCGGCTACCCGGCGTCGAGTGCGGCGGACTTCTCCTTCATCCGGGAACTGATCACCCAGGACCTGGTCCCCGACGATGTGACGATCGTGGTGTTCACACCGGCCCGGCTGGATCTGATCGACCGTACCTTCGAAGCCGTCCAGGGCGCCAAGCGGGCGATGGTGCACCTGTGCCTGGCCACCGCGTGTCTGTGGCGCGAGGCGGTGTTCTCCATGACCGCCCCGGAGCTGCGGGAGTTCACCCTCCAGGCAGCAAGGCATGTGGCGGCGCTGGCGGACGGCATGCCCGGTTCACAGCTTCGGTTCGAGTACTCACCGGAGACGTTCAACGTCACTGAGCCCGAGTTCGCGCTGGAGGTCTGCGACGCGGTCAGCGCGGTCTGGGACGCCACTCCCGATCGCCCGGTGACCCTGAACCTGCCGGCCACGGTGGAGACCGACTCCCCCAATGTCTTCGCCGACCAGGTCGAATGGATGCACCGGAATCTCAACCGGCGGGAATCGGTGATCCTTTCCGTGCACCCGCACAACGACCGGGGCACCGCGGTGGCCTCGGCCGAGCTGGCGGTGATGGCCGGCGCGGACCGCATCGAGGGCACCCTCTTCGGCAACGGCGAACGGACCGGCAACGTCTGCCTGGCCACCCTCGCCCTGAACCTCTTCAGCCGAGGCATCGACCCGCAACTGGACTTCTCTGACATCGATGCCATCCGCCGGACGGTCGAGCAGTGCAACCAGATGCCCGTCCCGGCACGCCACCCCTACGCCGGCGACCTGGTCTATACCGCCTTCTCCGGTACGCACCAGGACGCGATCGGCAAGGGGTTCGCCGCCCTGGACAAGCGGTCCGCCCGCACCGGCCGGTCCGCGGCCGAGCTTCCCTGGGAGGTGCCCTACCTCCCCATCGATCCCAAGGACGTCGGCCGCACCTACGAATCGGTGGTTCGCGTCAACAGCCAGTCCGGTAAGGGCGGTGTGGCCCACGTCCTCAAGACCCACTATGGCCTCGACCTGCCCCGCACCCTGCGTGTGGAGCTGGCCAAGGCGGTCCAAGAGGTCACCGACGAGACCGGTGTCGAGGTCTCCTCGCGTCACCTGTGGGAAGTATTCACCGAGACCTACCTCGAACCCCGTCCCGGCCTCCTGCTCAAGGAGGTCGAGGAATCACCCCAGGGCAACCGCGTCGGCGTGACCGTCACCCTGGCGGAACCGGGCGGCCGGGAACGCGAACTCACCGGCATCGGAGACCAGTTCAGTGACGCACTCCTGGACGCTCTCGCCTATCTGGGCCATGACATCCGGCTCCATCAGCTCACCCACCACACTGTTGACGACCACGCCACCCCCCGGACCGCTGCCTACGTCCAGCTGACCACCGGCACATCCACCGCCCATGGCGCGGGAATCGATCCCGATTCTCACACCGCTGTCGCCACCGCGGTCTTCAACGCCCTCAACAAGGCCCTCGCTCCCCAGTGATCTCGGGAAAGTCACGGACCTGCCGAATCCCGGCGGGATTACACACCCGTGCCAAGAATGCCCCCTCGTCGGGGATGCCCACTGACACCGCAGGAGAGAGCTGAGAACGGTGGAAACCTCCGTCATAGCCGCTGGGTCGGCTGCCTCTATCAGCGGCAGCGTATTGGCATCCCTGGCCGCTATCCTCGCCGCCGCCTATCTTTTCGCCAGACTTGCCCAGCGCCTTCGCCAGCCTGCCGTGGTGGGCGAGATCGTCGCCGGTCTCGCCCTGGGCCCCAGTCTGCTCGGCCTGCTCCCGGGACACCTTACTCATCTGCTTTTCCCCGCCCCCGTCCTGCCGTATCTGAACATCCTGTCCCAATTGGGCCTGGTCCTCTTTATGTTCGGCATCGGCTATCAGCTGGATGTCTCCCATCTGCGAGGGGTCAGCCGCCGGATCACCGCGGTGTCCCTGAGCTCGGTAGCCCTCCCCTTCGCCTTGGGAATGGGGCTGGCGGCGCTCCTCCTTCCCTGGTTCATCACCCGGGAAATGAAGACCGATGGATTACTGGCGCCCGCCCTCTTCCTCGGCGCCGCGATGTCCATCACCGCGTTTCCCGTGCTCGCCCGGATCATCACCGAGCATGACATGCACAAGGATCGCATCGGGATCATGTCCCTCGCCTGTGCGGCCATTCAGGACGTCCTCGCCTGGTGCATTCTCGCCGTAGTCATTGCCATCGTGAATTCCACCGGCGGCTGGCCACTGGCCCTCCTGGCCCTCGAATCGGTCGCGTTCCTGCTCGGTCTCATCTACGTCGTCCGCCCCGGCCTCACCTGGCTGCTGGCCCCGGAACGCCGCTGGGCCGGAGCCCCCGCCACTCACGCCACACTCGTAGTCGGCCTGCTGCTCTCCGCCTGCGCCACCGACAAGATCGGTCTGCATGCGGTGTTCGGTGCCTTCGCCTTCGGCGCCGCGGTCCCGCGCCGGCAGATCGACGCACTGGCCCCCGAGGTCCCCGAACGCATCGAGCAGAGCAGCCTTTTCCTCCTGCCGGCCTTCTTCACCGTCACCGGCCTGTCGGTAAACCTCGGCGGACTCGGCGTCCGGGGCATGGTCATGGTCCTCGCCGTGGTCACGGTAGCCTGCATCGGCAAATTCGTTGGTGCGTCCGGCGCGGCACGTCTCACCGGGGCGTCCGGACGTGAATCGATCACCCTGGGAATCCTCCTCAACACCCGTGGCCTGACGGAACTCGTCATCCTCAACGTCGGCCTTTCCCTGGGGGTCCTCGACTCCCGCCTGTTCACCGCCATGGTCCTCATGGCTGTGTTCACCACCGTGATAACCGGGCCGCTCCTCCAGCGCGTTCATCCGAGATCGCCACATCCGCCAACGGCGCATCAGCAACCGGAGACCCACACCGCGGACGAAAGCCAGAGCCGTACACCGGACGCGGTCTCCTGACAGGCCGGCGCCTCATTCTGTGTGGCACTTGACACTAAATCATCACACCGCGCAATGCCGAAAAGGAACATGAGGAAGCACCATGACGCAGGACAGTACCCGGCAGCGAGGTCTCGACTCCCTCGCATCCAAGGAACGCTTCGACGCCCTCCTGGCGAAAATCGACGACGCCGAAGCATTCGACACCTCCCTCGGCGTCGAGACCAACCGCCCCGTGGAACCCTGGGAGATCGAGGAAGCCAACGACACCACTTTGCTCAACAACTCCCGCTACTCCCCCACACCGGTCCGGACGATCCGTCAGGCCATTGCAGCTTCTCCCCTACGGTACGAGGACATATCTTTCGTTGACTTCGGCTCCGGCAAGGGCCGGGCGATGCTCGTTGCCTCCGAATTTCCTTTCAGGAAGGTCATCGGCGTGGAGTTCTCCCGCCGTCTCTGCGAAACCGCGAGGGAGAACGTCGAACGCTACCGCGGCCCGCGGAAATGCGGCACCGTCGACGTGCGATGCCAGGACGCCGCAGCTTTCACGATCCCCGACGACGCATCCTTCTTCTACTTCTACGAGCCCTTCACGGTCGCCGTCGCGCAGCAGGTCCTCCGCAACATCGAGGCTTCAGTCCGGAGTCATCCCCGTCAGGCCGTCCTGTGCCTGGTGGGCGCGGGCCTGCTGGCGGCTCTCGACGGTCCGTCACCCTGGATCCAGCTCGGCGAGACCCTGGCCTCACCGGACGACCCCTACTTCGACACCAGGCTCTACGTGAACGGCACGCAGGAACACAGCACGGACGGAACGGCCTGACGGACGGCGCGGGCAGACGGACGGCGCGACCATCGACCCTGGCGGGCCCGTAGTCGTGCGCGATGCCCGCCCCACCGGCGCCCCCGGCAGTAGCCGCCTCGACCCGGGAGAGTCTCACTCCAGGGCAGCCCGCACCGCGGCAGCCAGAGCTCTCGGCCGCACACGCCGTACCGGAAAGCGCAAGGACGCCACGCCCGGCCGGGACGACCTGCTACGGGCCCGTCAGCCACCGACGGCCACCGCTTCACCGCATTCCAGCCCACGTTCTGAACGGCTCCGCCCGCACTTCGCCAGCCGGTCCCACCGTCAGCTCCGCTTGTCCAGGAAATCGTGCGGTGCTCGTCCTCCCCGCTGGTGGACAGTGCGGCAGTGCCCGTCTGCCGACCCGGACGGGCACCGGATCGTGGTGACCGAGGTCCCTGCCGACCATCCGCTGCGCTACCGGCCCTGAGCCGGCGGACCGGCCCGCGCCCGGTGGCGCGGGCCGGAGTGCGTCCGGTGCAACTCTGGGTTGCACAAAGGTCACTGGTGGTGGGTCCCCGCGGTCGCTAGCGTCGCGGGTATGACCACCACGGAATCCCCCATAGGCGGGGAGCACTTCGACGTCGTCATCGCCGGCGGCGGACCGGTCGGCCTGACACTGGCCGCGGAGTTGAGACTGCAGGGCGTCGCGGCGCTCGTCCTGGAGCGGGGGCGGCGTGGGGAGGGCGAGCCGCGCACGCTGGTACTGCACTCCCGGACGCTGGAGACGCTGGACCGGCGGGGCCTGCTGGCGAAGTTCACCCGCGCCCAGGAGAGCCTGCCGGGGCTGGCGGACTTCCGGCGGCAACTCGACGACCGGGCCGCGCGCGGCCACTTCGCCGGCCTGTACCTGCTCGGTCGGCACTCGGCGGAGCCGGCCGAGCAGCCGCACGGCCTGGCCCTCCCCCACCAGGTCCTCAAGAACCTGCTCGCCCGGCGGGCCGAGGACCTCGGCGCGGTGGTCCGCTACGACCAGGAGGTGACCGGCCTGGCCCAGGACGCGGACGGCGTCACCGTCCACGTGCGGACCGCGGACGGCGACACCACGGTGCGCGCGGACTTCCTGGTCGGCTGCGACGGCGGGCGCAGCGTCGTGCGCAAGGACGCCGGGATCGGCTTCCCGGGCACCGACCCGTCGTTGGTGTCCCGGATGGGGCGCGGCCGGGTCGAGGTCCACGGGGGCGGGGAGCTGCCGGCCGCCTGGCAGCGCACCGACGGGGGCTGGTTCATGCGGATGCCCGACGGGCGGATCGCCGTCACCGAGTGGGAGCCGCCGAAGGACCTGGAGAGTCCGGAGACCGTCGACGAACTGGCCCGGGGCATCGAGCGGGTGACCGGGCAGCGGGTCACCCTGAGCGATGTGGACTTCGTGACGCGCTTCACCGACAGCGCGCGCCAGGCGGACCGGTTCCGCGTGGACCGGGTGCTGCTGGCCGGCGACGCGGCGCACATCCACTTCCCGGCCGGTGGGCAGGGCGTCAACCTCGGCCTGCAGGACGCGTTCAACCTGGGCTGGAAGTTGGCCGCGGTGTGCCGGGGCCGGGCGCCGGAGGGGCTGTTGGACAGCTATCACGCGGAGCGGCACCCGGTCGCCGCGGAGGTGCTGGAGAACACCCGCGCCCAGGTCGCGCTGATGCGGCCCGGCCCGCAGGTGGACGCGCTGCGCGCGCTGTTCACTCGGCTGATGGCGATGGACGAGGTCAACAAGTACCTCAGCGACGTCATCTACGGCACCGGCATCCGCTACCCGGCCGGGCCCGAGGGACATCCGTTGACGGGGACGTTCGCCCGCGATCTGCCGGTGACGACGGCGGACGGCACGACGCGGCTGGCGGAACTGCTGCACCCGGGGCGGCCGTTGCTGCTGGGGCTGGAGGGGCCGGATGCGGACGGTTCCCTCAAGGCCGCGGCGGGGTGGGCCGACCGGGTCGAGATCGTCCCGGCCGCCACCCAGGCGCCCTCCCCGGCGGCGCTGTTGGTGCGGCCGGACGGCTATCTCGCCTGGGCGAGCGACGGGCCGGTGGCGGAGGACGCGCTGCGCGCGGCGCTGACCGCCTGGTGCGGGCCGGAGCGGGCGGCCGCGGACTGACCGGGGCGCGCCTGGGCACCACCGCGCCGACCGGCGGTGCGGACCGGGCTTCCTGCGCTCCCGGATTGCGCCTGTGCGCTGCTGTATGCCACGCCCCTGCCGGGCATCCTGCGGGTGCTCACCGTCCCCCGGTCCGGGAGGTGTTCCATGCACACACCGTCACTGGTCGGCTGGTTGTTGGTGCTGCTGTGCGCAGCCACCGGCGGCTACTGCCTGTCCCGTACCCGCACCGGCCCCCCGGAACAGCGGGCCACGGCCCGCGGCGAGGCGCTGATGGCGTTGGGCATGGCGGTGATGGCGCTGCCGGCCTCCGCGGTGGCGCCGCCGGCATGGTCGCCCTGGGTGTACACGGCGGTGTTCGGCACGTCGGCGCTCTGGGCGTTGGTGCGGCGCCATCTGCACCACGCGGTGGGGGCGCTGGCGATGGTCTACATGGCGCTGGCGATGGTCGGCATGCAGGACATGCCGGGGATGCACGCCGCGTCCGGCACGGCGGAGATACCGGGGATGCACGGCGCGCACGGGATGGCGGGGATGACCGGGGGGTCGCATGGCGCGCCCGCCGGCATCCCGCTGCTGACCGGCCTGCTGCTCGTCTACTACACGGTCTATGTGCTCGCCGCCGGGATCCGGCTGGCCCCCGCCGGCGCGCCGGGCGCACCGGGCGCCGCCGCCGGGACCTCCGTCGCCTGCGCCGGCCCGCCCGTCGTCCTGCGGGCCTGTCAGGTGGCCATGGGGCTGGGCATGCTCGCCATGCTCCTGGCGCTCTGAGGCCCGTCGCGCGCCCTCGGCCGCGCCGCCCCGCGCGCCGCACGCCTCCGCGGGGCGTGGTGTACGTCACTTCCGTCGCAGGACCGTACCAACCGGTAGCGGGCCGCTCATAGGCTGGCGCCATGATGGTCCCCCTCACGCTGATGATCCTCGGCGTGCTGGCCGCGGCGATGGCGCCGCGCGTGATGGCCCGTTCGGACTGGCCCGACCGCGAGCCGGTGCTGGCCCTGTGGGTGTGGCAGTGCGTGGTGGCGGGTGTGCTGCTGTGCTGTGTGCTCGCCATGGCGCTGAGCGCGGCCGCCGCCTGGGACGCGGTGCGCAGCCCGGTCTTCGGATTCGCCCCGCGGGTGGTCGTCGAGGCGTACGCGCTCAACACGTACGGGCCGTGGGCCGGTGTGCTGGCGCTGCTGCTGGCGGGCGGCGGCGCGTGGACGGTGGTGGCGCTGACCCGCGAGGTGCGGGCGGCGCGGGCCCGCCGCCGGCGACGCCGGAGCGAACTGCTGCGCCGCTCGCCGCTGCTGCCCGGCGAGGACCCGCGCGGCAGTCGCCTGGTGGTCCTGGAGGGCGACCGGCCAGGAGCGTTCCTGCTGCACCACCCCTCGCCCCAACTCGTCATCACCACCTCGGCGTTGCAACGCCTGAGGGGCCGTCAGCTCGATGCGCTGATCGCCCACGAGCAGGGGCACCTGCGGGCCCGGCACGACGTCCTGCTGCACTGCGCGTCGGCGCTGGCCGCCGGCTTCCCGCAGATCCCGGTGTTCGCGGCGTTCCGCGACCAGGTGCACCGGCTGGTCGAGATGGCCGCCGACGACGTCGCCTCGCGCCGCTTCGGCCGGCTGACCATCGCCCTGGCACTGGTCGAACTCAACGAGGACAGCGGGGTGTTCGGGCCCTGCCCGCCCCAACTGGCCCAGGTCCCACAGCGGGTGAACCGGCTGCTGGCCCCGGCCGCCCGCCTGACCCCCGGCCGCCGCCTGCGGATGACGGCCTATGCGCTGCTGCTGCCGGCCGTCCCGCTGCTGGTGGCGTTCGGCCCCGGGCTGCACGCGCTCACCTGACCGGCCACCGGACAACCGTCACCATGGAGACCATGACCACCATCAACGGCGCGCCCGGCGGTACGGCCGGCGGCGGGATCGACGGCGTCCTGTTCGACTTCTCCGGGACGCTGCTGCGCATCGAGCCGGCCGAGTCCTGGCTCCGCGCGTCCCTCGCCGCCTTCCACGCCGCCCCCGGAACGCCGCCCTGCCCCCTCGCCGACGGCGAGATCGTCCAGCTGGCCGCAGCCCTGGAGCGGGCCGGCGCCCTCCCCGGCGGCGCCTCGCCGGCCACGCTTCCCGACGAGCTGACCGCCCTGTGGGACCTCCGCGACCGCGACGCCCGCCACCACCGCGCCGTCTACACCGGCCTGGCCCGCCAAGTACCGCTTCCCCGGGCCGAGTTGTACGACCCGCCGAGCGCCGGGCGCTCCCTCTACGACGCCCTCTACGACCGCCACATGACGCCCGACGCCTGGTTGCCCTACCCCGACGCCGCCGAGGTGCTGGCCGCGCTCCATCTGCGCGGCATCCGCACCGGCGTCCTGAGCAACATCGGCTGGGACCTCCGCCCGGTCCTGCGCGCGCACGGCCTCGACCGCCACCTCTCCGCCTGCGTGCTCTCCTTCGAGCACGCCCTGCAGAAGCCGGACCCGCGGCTCTTCGAGCTCGCCTGCCGGGAGTTGGGGGTGGCGCCGCCGCACGTGCTGATGGTCGGCGACGACCGCACCGCCGACGGGGGCGCCACCGCCGTCGGCTGCGCCTACTTCCCGGTGGACCACCTCCCCGTGCACCGCCGCCCCGATGGCCTGCGCCCGGTGTTGGACCTGATCGGCTGAGCAGCGCGCGCACGGGGCCGGGCCGCCCCACCGGGCAGGGGCGACGCCGGACGGGGGTGGCGCGCCGCCCGACCGGTGTGTGATCGTCTGCCGGTGCGGCCCGGGCGCGCGACGCGCCGCGACCACCGCACCGGACCCGCACGCCCCGTTCCGACCAGGAGGCCGGCCCATGCCCACCCCCGCCCCGTACCTCGACGCACTGTTCTCGCTCGCCGGGCGCCGGGCCCTGGTGACCGGGGGCAGCTCCGGGATCGGGTGGGCGATCGCCGAGGCGCTGGGCCGGGCCGGCGCCGAGGTCGTCCTGATGGCACGCCGACCGGAACCGCTGCGGGCCGCCGCCGAGGGGTTGCGGGCGGCGGGCTGCACGGCGGACTGGGTCGCCGCCGACCTCGGCGACCGGGCGGCGGTGCGGACGGGCGCCGACGAGGTGGCGGAGCGCTGCGGCGAACCGGACATCCTCGTCAACGCCGCCGGGGTCAACCCCCGCCCGCACATGGACGCGTTGAGCACCGAGGACTGGGACCGCACGATGGCCGTCAACCTCGACGCCCCGTTCCTGCTGGGCCAGCGCTTCGGGCCCGGGATGGCGGAGCGGGGCTGGGGGCGGATCCTGCACCTCGCCTCCCAGCAGAGCATCCGGGCGTTCGGCAACAGCGGGGCCTACGGGGTGTCCAAGGCGGGTGTGGCGGCGCTGGCCCGCTCCCAGGCCGAGGCGTGGTCCGGGCGCGGCGTGACCGTCAATGCCCTGGCCCCGGGCTTCGTGCGCACCCCGCTCACCGAGGCGGTCTTCGCCGACCCGACGCGCACCGAGGCGATGGCCCGCCGGACGATGACCGGCCGCAACGGCGAACTGTCCGACTTCGCGGGCGCCGCGGTCTTCCTGGCCGGCCCGAGCGCGGCGTTCGTGACCGGCCAGACGGTGTTCGTGGACGGCGGCTTCTCGGTGACCTGACGGGCCGTCCCCCGCACACACCGGAACGGCACGGACGCCTTCGGGACCGCTGGCCCCGTCGCCCTCAGCTCCCCATATGCCTCGATCAGCGTCTCCCCCACGCCCGGACACCCACGGGAGGCCGTCGACCACGCCTCCTTACCTCCGAGGTAATCGCCCCCCTCCTCCCCCCTCGACAAGATGGAGACACCCCCGACACACCCACCCCAGCCACCCGCACCCGCACCCGCACGCACCGCATCAACCATCCGAAGGGACGCACCCCTCATGACCGCGACCACTCCGCCGACCACCCGCTCCGTGGTGGAGAAGCTGCTGCACCGGATCGGCGAGGGCGACCCGGAGCGCATCGCAGAGCTGTACGCCGACGACGCCGACTGGAAGTTGGACTGGCCGGAGGCCGAGCACGGCCGCGCCGCCACGCCCTGGATCCGTCACCGCACCACCCGCACCGACGCCGCCGCCCACTACCGCGAACTCGCCGAGCACCACCTCCCCGAGGCCGCGGCCACCGAGATCGAGCGGATCCTCGTGGACGGACCGGACGCCGTCGTCCTCGGCGAGATCCGCCAGACCGCACGGACCACCGGACGCGCCTACCGCGCCCGCTTCGCCCTCCACCTCACCGTCGACAACGGCCTGATCACCCGCCACCACGTCTACGAGGACAGCCTCGCCGTGACCCAGGCATTCGCACCGGCGGCCCACCACACGAACCACTGACCAGCACCCACAAACACCGGCAAGCGCCGACAAGCACCGACGCCACGAGCACGGCTTTTCAGAGTCGGTAGCCGAGGATTCTCCAATCGGCCGGAGTGCCGTTTTCCGTCAGGAGACTGCTCAGCGGCATCGTGAGGTTCGTCTGAAGCGGGGTTTCGTCATTGGGGACGGCCACGGCCTGCACCGACATGGAGCCGAGAAGTGCGGTCGCGAGCACGAGACCGACGAGTGCACAACGCGTATTTTTCATGTCGTGCCAACGAACCACGGGCAACAACGTCACCGTGCGGCGACCACCGTAGCCTGGCTGGGCTAGAGCGGCCGATCCACCAGGACCAACCTCGCCGAGAAACCCGTCAGCACCCGCCGCGCCGAGAAATATCCACGGGCGACTTCCCGCCCTTCGGCCGCCTGCGGAAGCCGCCCCCGCCACGAGTGGCCAAACCCCCTGCAAGGATGGCCATTTCGACGATCCTGAGGGGAATCCATCCGTGCGCACCCCTGCCGACTATCTGGAACTGGCACGCACCGAGGACGACAGCACCGCCCTGCATCGACTTGCGCAGTGCCCGTACCCCTTCGTCTGGCATGCGCTGGCGGTCAATCCCCGTACCGCGCCCGAGACCCTGGTGGAACTGAGCGCGGCCCACGACAGCACCTGGAACGACAACAAGCTCCTGTGCCTGCTGGCGGAGCATCCGGGTGCGGACCTCATGGTGTTGCGAGCCGTGCGCGATGTCGTGGCCGCGAAGCTCACCGAGGGCGAACGCCCCTATGCCGCCGTGCTCGCCCTGGCAGCACGAACCGAACTCGCGACGGAAGAGGTCCGGCGGCTCGGGACGCTCCGCGGGGCCTCCGCCCGTCTGCGTACCCGGCTCGGCCGGCGCCTCGCACTCCGCGCCTGACGCCCCGCCCGACGGCGTCTCAGCGCACCCCACCGACGCCAGCACACAAAGGCTTGGGCTCGTTCACGTCGAACGAGCCCAAGCCGGGCCGTGCTGAGTTCGTGCTGGCTTCCGCTGCGATCTTGGCGACGAAGGGGACAAGATGAACCGCGGAGTCGCCTCATGGGCTCGCAGTGCCAAAAGAGATCCCGCTCCGAGTCGAACGACGACACCGTCCGCGTCGTCAAACACACACGGGTACGCGAGAGCAGGCCCATCGGGCAACGAGAGGTCGTCCATGTTCGCCGAGTGATTGTCAAGACCTGTGGATCGTGGACTGATCGTCGTCGGGTGGCTGGGAGTTGAACAGGCGGAGCCAGCCACCGCCGACGCCCCAGTCTTCCCGGACCTCGTGCTCAGAACCCGGTGGGTGTTCGGGGCGTGTACGGACGCTCCAGCGCCGCGAGTTCGTCGCCGGTCAGCCGGACGTCCAGCGCGGCCGTCGCGTCGTCCAGGTGGCCCGGGCGGGTCGCGCCGACGATCGGGGCGGTGACCACCGGGTTGCCCAGCACCCAGCCGAGCGCGACCTGTGCCATCGGCAGGCCCCGGGCCCCTGCGACGGACTGCACGGCGTCCACGATCGGCCGGTCGGCGTCCGCGAAGAACCGCCTGGCGACCGGATCCCCGGCCGAGCGGGCCGTCGCCTGCCCATACGGGCGGGCCAGCCGCCCGGAGGCCAGCGGGCACCACACCAGACTGCCCACCCCCTGGTCGGCGAGCAGCGGGAACATCTCCCGCTCCTCCTCGCGCTGCACCAGGCTGTACTGGTGCTGCATCGATACGAAGGCCGGGCCGCCGTCCCGCGCCGCGGTGTGCTGCAGCTTGGCGAACCGCCAGGCCCACATCGAGGAGGCGCCGACGTACCGGACCTTCCCGGCCGCGACCACCTCCCGCAGGGCCGCCACGGTCTCCTCGACCGGGGTTACCGGGTCGAAGCGGTGCAGCTGGTAGAGGTCCAGGTAGTCGGTGCCGAGGCGGGTCAGCGAGCCGTCCACCTGCGCCAGGATCGCCTCGCGGGACAGCCCGGAGCCGCCCGGGCCGTCGTGCATCGGCAGGCCCACCTTCGTCGCGAGGACGACGTCTTCGCGCCGGGTGTACCGTCGCACCGCGCGGCCGACCAGCTCCTCCGAGGCACCGCCGCCGTACACGTTGGCGGTGTCCCAGAAGGTGATGCCGAGCTCGACCGCCCGCCGGAAGACGGGCGCCGCGGCCTCCTCGTCCAGCGCCCACGGGTTGTGCCCGCGGCCACTGCCGCCGAAGCCCATGCAGCCGAGCGCGATCCGGCTGACCGTCAGGTCGGTGCCGCCGAGCTTGACGTATTCCATCGTCGCCCCCGTCTCAGGCCGGGTACGGTTCGGCGGCCCGCGCGTGCTTCAACGCGCCTGCCCACCAGGACAGTTGGTCGAGCATGGTCTTGGCGTAGCCGGCCGCCTGCGGGTCGTCCGGGCGGCCGTCCGTCCAGGCGGTGAAGTAGTTCGGGAAGGCCAGGCCGTCCCGGATGGTCACCGCGTGCAGCTCGGTCAGCACGTTCTCCAGGTGCAGCACGGCATGCCGGCCGCCGGCCGCGCCGCCGTAGCTCACGAAGGCGACCGGCTTGGCCGTCCACTGGGTGAAGTGCCAGTCGATGGCGGCCTTCAGCGAGGCGGGGTAGCTGTGGTTGTACTCCGGCGTGACGATCAGGAAGGCGTCGGCGCCCTCCAGGGCCTGGGTCAGCCCGGCCATCCCGGCCGGGCGGGGGTAGTCGACACCCGCGAACTTCGGCGGGGCAGCGGGCAGCGCCAGTGGGAGGTCCACCTCGGCCAGGTCGACCACGTCGACCTCGAACCCGCCGTGCGCGACGGCCTGTTCGGCCACCCACGAGGACACCACCGGGCCGAACCGACCCTCCCGGACGCTGCCGACGAGGATCACCAGCTTGTGCGTGTTCTTCTCCATGTCCACCACCATCGGCCCGCCGGCCGGCCGCAACCAGACCGTGCCCAGGCTGGCCCCCACAGGGCCACCCTCCGCACTGCCGCAAGCCGTACGCTCGTCACATGGGCACACCTCTGGGGGACTTCATCCGCGCCAAGCGCGACAGCATCCAGCCGGATACGCTCGGGCTGGTCGACCACGGCCGCCGCCGCTCGCCCGGGCTGCGACGCACCGACCTGGCCGTCCGCGCCGGCATCAGCGTCGAGTACCTGACCCGGCTGGAGCAGGGCCGAGACCGCAACCCCTCCCCGGCCGTGGTCCACGCGCTCGCCGACGCCCTCAGCCTCGACCCCGCCGAGCGCGGCCACCTGCGCTACCTCGCGAAGATCACCGGTGGCGCCTGCCCCAACCATGTCCGCCCGGCCCCGCCCTCCCGCGAGGTCCGCCCCACCGTCCGCGACACCCTCCGCCTGCTCGAACCGGGCGTCGCCGCCGTTACCAACCGCCTCGGCGACATCCTCGCCCACACCCCCGGCTACGCCGCCGTCCTCGGCGCGGCCGGCCTGCTGGACGCACCGGCTCCGAACCTCACCCGCTACGTCTTCACCGACCCCCGGTCCCGCAGCCTCTTCCCCGACTGGGACGAGGTCGCCGACGAGCAGGCCTTCGACCTCTGGCTCGGTCCCTCGGCCGAGAACTCCGAGTGGCTCAGCACCGAACTCGCCCCCGTGGCCGGCCCCGAGTTCACCCGCCGCCTGGGCAACCACCGCGTCCCCCGCCGCGGCCCACTCCGCCTCCAGCACCCGGCCGGGCCCGAACTCCGCCTGCTGCGCGAGACCTTGGACCTCACCGCCGACGCCCAGCAGCTCCTCGTCCTCCTCCCCGCCGACGAGGACACCGCCGCCCACCTCGACCGACTCACCCAGCCGGCCCCGACCCGCCTGCGGGCCATCTCCTGAGCACGGCGAATTCGACGATCCGGACCACGGACGGATTCCAGCCTGGTTCGCCGGTGCCGACGGCGGCTCGGTGAGGCTCGGCCGTCGTGATCACGGTGGAGGGCGGCATCGCGGTTCGAACGGGCTTCGGTGGCCGTGCGTAGTGAAGGGTCTGGTGACGGGGCGAGCTGTCGCCCCGTCACCGGACCCACGGCGTCACCGCGACACCATTACTCGTTGCGCAGCTGGGTGGCCAGAGAGAGCAGCGGCTCGGTTTCCTCGTTGTGGCCAAGGGTCGTGAGGCGGGAAACCGCCGCGTCGAGGCGGGTGAGGGCGGGGGCGGGGCGTTCCAGGTAGATGCCCTCGATGGCGCCCGCGAGGCGGACGCACTCGGCCCACTCGCCGGCGTGGTCCTGATCCGGCCCCGGCTCGCCGAGCAGGGCTAGGGCCTGCTCCAGGGCAGCCAGGGCATCTTCGAACGCACCGGCGTAGGCGTTGACCCGTCCGTGCTCGTAGGCCAGAGCGGTGTCCAGGGAGCGGCCGCGGGCCTGGTATCCGGCGGCGCGGGCCTCGTCAGCGATCCGGCCGGCGTCGGCGAGGAAGGCGAGGGCGTCGGCCAGGCCGTCGCCGCCCTGCTGCTGGGCCTGGAGGCGGGCGAGTTCGCGCAGGCAGCCGCTGAGCTGCTCGTAGCGCGGGGCCTGGGCGTGGGCGGCGAGTGCCTGGTCTGCGGCCTTGCGGGCCTGGGCGTACTCCCCGGACTCGCCGAGGAGTACGGCAGTCTCCGCGGCGATCATGGCGTGGCTTCCCGGATCGTCGTCCCATTCGGCCGACTCGGCCGCGAGGGCGACGAACTCCGTCGTGGCGGCCTTGAGGTCCTCTCCCGCGTGCAGCGCGCGGGCGCGGGTCAGGCGCAGCTGGGCGACAAGCCGGTCGTCCAACTCTTCGGCAGCAACATCTGGTTCGACCAGCAGGGAGTCGAGCAGAGCGATGCAGTCCTCGACGCGCCCGAGGTCGAGACTGAGTTGGGCCGCGTTGCCGTAGGTGCAGTACGCGTCCGTCCGGCTGCCGCGGCGAAGTTCCAGCTCTGCGGAGCGTGTCAGGTGACGCAGTGCCTCCTCGGGACGTCCCAAGTGCATGCATGCCTCCGCCAGATCACCGTGGAGGCGAGCGGTGTTCACCGCGCCGGCCGGCCAGTCAGTGGCCAGGCGCAGGCTTTCGGTCAGGTCCGCGTGTGCGGCCTGCGCGGCCTGGAGGCCGAGCTGGAGTCGACCGCGCAGTCCGAGCGCGCGGGGCAGGTGCCAAGCGGGGCCGTGCGCCTTCAGCCGGTCGAGGAGGGCGTCGATTTCGGTGACCGCGGCGGGCAGGTCGCCGGAGACGGCGTAGGTGCTGGCCCGCAGCACCTGTGCGCCGGAAATCTGGCCGGTGACGTCGTGCTGGGTGGCGAAGGCGTGCAGCAGGTCCACCTCGGCGAGGGCCGGCGCGATGTGCTCGTCATCTCCCGAGGACTGCAGGCGCAGGCCGAGCGCGGTCGCCCGCAGCCGCAGCAGGCGGGCCTCCTGGTACGGGGCGAGTGCGGGCGTCTCCTGGTGCAGGCGGACCATGGATGTGTGCGCGACGGTCAGCGCGGCGGTCTTCGCCTCCGCCCCGTCGCCACCCTGGGTGGGAATCTCGGCGGTGGCCAACAAGGCGCAGGCGCGGGCGAGCGTCGCGTCACCCGGCGCTCCGGCTTCGTCGTACAAGTTCGCGGCCTCCTCGTGGAGGGCTGCTGCGGCCTCGAACTCGTCCTTCTCACCGGCCCGGTTCGCCTCGTCGGCCAGCAGATCTGCGCGCAGTTGCGTGAGCGGCCCCACGGCCGGGTCGTCGGGGTGGGTGTAGTCGCGGACGGCGACGAGCGTGCGCAGGCGCGCCCAGCATGCCTCGGCGTCCGGATGTCCTTGCTGGTCCAATTCCCTTGCGCGCGTGATGAGTTCGGGAAGTGTGTCGGGGACGGTGGCGGCGGTGGGGGCGGGAGACGTGGCGAGCGGGACGAACACGGCCACGTCGTCGAGGCTGCGGCTGCGCAGGGTCAGTTCCAGCGCCGCCAGGAGCGGGGCGCGGTCGAGGCGGGTTCTGCGGTGGTCGGCGTGGGTCGTGGTTCCGTTGCGGGTGTCGAAGCGCGCAGCGAGGTCGTCAGCGCGGCGGTGCACCTCGGCGTGCAGACTGGCTACCGTCCAAGTGCGGCCCGTGTTTCCGGAGGCGGGCAGGTCGCCATGGCCGAGCTGCCCGACGCGCTGGAGCAGCACTTCGACGCCGGTGAGGAAGTGGAGCAGGTCCAGCGGGGAGTCGACGTCGTCGAACAAGTTGCGGTTCTCGGCGAGCAGTTCCAGGCCGCGTGCCTCGTTGCCGGTCAGCGCGCAGAACTCCAGGTGCCTGCCGACCTCCCCGGACATCGAGGGGTTGCGGCGGCAGGCGCGGTAGCCGGTGAGGTGCAGTTCACGGGCCCGATCGGTGCGGCCGGTGCGCAGCAGGGGCAACAGCGCGTACGAGACGGACCGGGCCGGCTCCTCCTTGCAGGATTCCTGCCCGGACAGGACGGGCTCCCAGGTGCGCAGCGCCCGTTCGTCGTCGCCCGCCGTCAGGTGGTACTGCGCGCGCTCGCAGATCTCGCATGCCTGGCAGTCGCTGAGCTCGGTGCGGGCGCGGCCGGCCCACAGTTCGTAGGCCAGGGTGGTGTCCTCGCCGGTGTGGGCGGCGAGTTGGTACGCCTGTCCGTAGTAGGGCTGGAGGCCGAGGCCGGCCTCTTCGTACCGGTCGCGCATCTCGGTCAGCCACTGGTGCAGGCTGGCCAGCGGTATCTCGGGCAGCGCGCGCAGGGCGTTGGCCAGCCACTTGAAGCGCCAGAACAACGTGTGGCGCAGGCGCTCGTCGAAGATGTCGGGCTGCTCGTCGAAGAGGGTGAGCAGGCGGGCGAAGACGACGGGCGACTTCCGGGGTTCGGAGCCGTAGGTGTACGCCTCGTGGAGTTCGAGGAGCGCGTGGACGAGCGGGACGGGTTCCGCGAAGTGCTCGGCGGCGTCGACGAGCTCCTCGGCGGTGACGGTGCGGCCCCGGCCGTAGGGGCGCCGGTCGTTCTCCTGGAGCGCCCGGTACAGCTCGTCGGTGGTCTGGGGTGCGGTCGGCATCGTCAGCGGTCCTTGCGCAGGGCGTGGGCGAGAAGGTCGAGGAAGGAGCGGTTGATCAGGCTCGATTCGGCGGGCCTGAGCGGGCGCCGGGACAGCAGCGCGGCCTGCCCGTAGAGGGCTTCGGCACTGGTGCGGGCGAGCTCGGGTTCGTCGATGGCGAGGGCGGTGCGCACCAGCGGATTGAGCTGATTGAGGATCAGCTGGGCTCGTGGCGCCTCCTGGTGCAGGGCACCGAGGATGTCGCCCCACAGGCCGCCTTGTTGCTCGCGGGCGAGCTGGGAGCGGGTGCGCTCGTGCCGGGCCTCGCGGCTGTCGACGAGGAGGGCGGGGGCGGAGGCGGGCTGGAAGGTGCGCAGCGCCACTTCGCAGTCGAAGGCGGCGAGGGCGTCGCGGGCCTGTGCGAGATAGGCCGCAGCGGCCAGTTCCGTCTCCCGGTCGACGGGGTCGAGGTGGGCGGTGAGGGTGGCCGGGTCGAGGTCTGCGACGCTGACTTCGGGCCTGATCTCGGGTATCCGGTGGACCAGTTCACGGTCGTAGGTGTAGCCGCCGTTGACGACGCCGAGGCCGGCGGCCGAGGCGATCGCCGCGACCTGCCGGAACTCCTCCACACTCGACGTCACGAGCACGGTGCGGTGGGTGCGGGCGAACTCGTCGAGGGTGGTGTGGCCGTCAGTGGTCTCGAACGGCAGCCAGGGCAGCAGCATTCGCAGGATGTCGTCGTCGTGCACCGCGAGGGACTTCACGGCCAGGTGGTGGGCCTGGAGGAAACGGGCGAGCAGATCGGGGTCGCTGGCGGCGGTCCGCGCGATCCACGCGCGCAGCCGCTCGGCGAGGGCGTCGCGGACGGCCGCGAGGGTGTCGTCCTCGTACAGGGACTCGCGGGACGCCGTCGGGCGCAGGCTCTCGGCGTCAATGACGCAGCGGACGAAGAACGCCCACTCGGGCAGGATCTCCTCGGCCTGCTCGGACAGCAGCATGCCCTTGACGTGCACGCGATGGCCGTGGCGGCGTCCGACCGGCACGGCCTCGGTCAGCACGCACGCGATGCCTTTCAGGCCCACGGCCGGCAGGTCCAGCTCGATGGTGTCCAGCGGCGTGAATCCGAAGACCTCCTCGCCGTACTCGGCCAGTGCGCGGGAGCGAGCTCCCGGTGTGCGGTGGGTACGCGCCCAGGGTGCCGGCTCGGGGTTCACCGACGCACCTGGGCCGCCTGTGCCGTCGGTGAAGGACACCGGGTGGCGCAGCAGAGAGCCGAAGTGCCGGGCCAGCGCGTGTACTTGTGCCGGCCGGGTCCACTCGCCGGCGTCGGCACGCGGCGTCAGCGTGACGGTCGTGCCGGGCTCAGGGCGGGCGGAGGCGGGCAGGGTGCGGACGGTGTAGCTGCCGTCGCCGCGTCCCCGCCACTCCACGGCGGGGGCGTCGGGCGTGCGGGCGGAGCGGCTCAGGACCTGGATCTCGTCCGCGACCAAGAAGCAGGAGAGCAGGCCGATGCCGAACTGGCCGATGAAGTCCCCCCGTTGCTCGACGATCCCCTCGGCGCGCTTGCTGCTGCGGCCGATCGTGGCGAGGAAGGCGTGCACGTCGGCCTCGGTGAGGCCCACGCCGTCGTCCTCGACACGCACCACCGAACCATCGGCGTACAGACGGATGCCGAAGGCGTCGGCGGGTTCCTCCGGTGCGAGGGCGTGCCGGGCGGTCAGTGCGTCCACCGCGTTCTGCATCAATTCGCGCAGGTAGACGCGGGGGCTGGAGTAGAGGTGGCGGGAGAGGAGATCGACCAGGCCACGCAGATCCACCTGGAAGGTGCGGTCGACGCCGGTCGTGTTGGTGTCGGTGTGAGGCAGAGTCATCGGGTGGTCCGGAGGGAAGGGAGACGGGTTGACGGGCGAAGCGGGGCCGGCGCGCGCTCAGGCGCGACGGTGGAGGCGGGCAAACTGCTTCTCGGGCTCCTCGAAGTAGCTCCAGGGCCAGCTGGTGTAGGCGCCGTCGAGCACCCGGAGGACGCGCCGGACCGTGTGGTCTTCACCGGCCAGCGCCAGGGCCATGGCGAACAGGTGGAAGTCGTGCTGCCAGCCCGGGCGATACGCATAGGCAGGGTGAAGGATGCTGTGGTCGGCCGCAGCCCGCAACTCGGCCTGGACGGCGGCGTTGACGAGGCAGTCCCCCTCGTCCGACTCGACCCAGTCCTCGATGTGTGCCATGGCGAGCACGCAGCCCAGGCGATGCCCCTGCGGGGTGTGGGCCAGCGCGCCGCGGGCGAACGCCAGAGCCTGGCCGGGCTCCCCTCCCCAGCGGGGCTGCAACTGCGACACCCACTCAAGGTGGGTCTCCAGGTCCAGCGGGTCACGACGCAGGGCGGCGTGGAGCCGGACTTCGCTGACAGCGGGAGACAGCGACATGCCACGGCCGGAGGTGAGGAGGTGGCACCACGGCGTGATCCAATCCGGCCGCAACTCAGCGGCTTGGAGCAGCTGTTCCTCGGCGATCCGGAGCCGCTCGTGAAAGATCCGCCACTGCTCCTGTGCGACGTTCCTGGCGAGCTCGGCGGTGCGCGCCTCCCAGCCCCAGCTGAGGTGACGCGTCCCGGATATCAGCAGTGCCGTCGCCCGGTGTTCCCCGTCCTCCTCGACGGCTCGGCCGATCCAATCCTGCACACCGTCCACGTCGGCCAGCTGACCGAGGACCTGGTGGTCATGGCCAAGGTCGAAGGGGGCCAGCGCCGCCTTGACCGCCTCCCAGTCACCCGCGGTGGCAGCCTCAACCAGCGCGAGCACCCGCGCGTCCCCAAGTGCGTGCAGCGGGTAGATCCCGTTCTTCTGCCTGCGAGGGACCGGAAGGGCATGCGGATTCGCCAACGGCCTCTCCGCACCCCTGCCGAACAACTTGCTGAACATGCCGCGCCCTTTCCTGGCCCCACGTGATCTTCTGGCGCAGCATAAACGGCCCCACCGACATCACTTCCACGGAATTTTCACCGATGCAGCACAATATCGCTCGCGGTGCGACCCTCTCCCCCAGGCACCACCAAACCAATTGACGTCCGCAGCAGACCTGTTTCGGTCCCTGCGATTCACCTGTCCCCGGCTCGGAAGCGGCACGGACAAACGAACCGGGAAGCGCCGGAAAACGATGGCCGGCAGGGCTCTGCCGGCACGCTTGGACGTCAAGCGGGCTGCTCCGGAACGGTTTTCCAACAATGTGCACTGGGAGCCCCATCGAGACTTCGCGCACGAACTCCGTCGGGGCCATTCGCATTGAGGACGTGGCCCGACCCGGACAACGCCGGCACCAGCGTCTCCCAGGTCGCCGGCCTCGGCTACCTCGGCATCCTGGCCGGCCCCGCCATCCACGAAGCCTTCGGCGGCCTCACCACATGCTCATCACCCACAGACACGTCCAACACCTTTATCAGGACCTCTTCATGTCACGCGCTGACCGGCAAGTGGCTCGCTGGCGCGGGCCTCGTCACCACACGTGCCATGGTGGCTGTGCTGGCGGTACTCGGCGCGGTAGGTCTTGAGGTCCGGCCAATGTGTCGAGCTGTTTGACCAGACTGCGCAGTTCGGCTGCGCTGCGAGCCGGCAGGGCGTTGAGCAGGTACTCCAGGAGATACCTGGCGTGGAAAGGGTTGCCGCAACAGTCCCAGTGCAGTTGCAGTTCATCTCCCCACTCCCAGTCGCGCCACAACTCACGCTTGGGGAGGGATACATGTTCCTTCCATAGCCGCACTGCTGCAACTGTCTGCCCTGGTTCCAGGAAAGTGCGGGTGCGCTCAATGCATCGGATCGCGCGCATGGTTCGTGCGGACAAGCCATCGATGTCGGCCGAAGCGTCACGACTTGGTCGGCGGGCGGGCAACCCGGCCCGGACGGCGCGTGGGGCCCTACGCGGCATTGCTCCCGTGATTGTTCGTCATGCCTCACATATTGCCATAGCGGATGGAACGGGGCAGATCAGGGGCTTGGCCATGTGATCATGTGAGCGACTCTGGATCGACCGGTGCGCCATCAACGGATCAGGTGGTCGAGTGATCGAGTCATCGGGAATTGAGCGAGAACGGGAGTGCGGTGTGAGCGGGGCTGGGGGGCAGGACGGGTCGTCCGTGCCTGAAGAGGAGTGGGAGCGGTTCCTACGTGAATCGGTGACGGGTGCGGCCGGGGCCCCCGTGGAGCCGTCGGCGCGCGCCCGTGAAGTAGGGCGGCGTCTGCGGGAGGGCTCCGGGCAGCCGGAGGGGTGGCGTACGGGTTCACCGGCCCGCCCCCAGCGCAGAATGGGCTGGTACGTGACCGGACTGGTGGCGGGCCTGGCCCTCCTGGTCGTGGGGCTCTTCCCGCAGGAAGTCGTCGGCTGGTTCGGTGGCAACGACGGCGGGCGGGACGGAGCGCCGTTGGCTGCCGAGTCGGAAAGTCCGCGGGAGGCTCCCGGCGCCGAGCCCGCTCTGCGCCCTACCCTCGCCGAGCCCTTCCGGGGCTCGCCTGCCGCTCACTGGGCCGACGGAGCGGCAGGGATCACGGTGCCCTCGGCCAAAGCGACCGGCTGGATGGATCCCGCTCAGGTCGAGCGGGCATTGCGGCAGAGTCGGGACTTCATGGTGGCCACGGGGCTCGACTCCCGCGTGCTGCGCGGCGAGCGCCCCACGAAGGCGATTGCGCTGCTGAACCCTCACCAGGAGGACGTCCAGGAGTACCTGCGCACCGCACTGTCGTCGACGGCGCCCGCTCCCGAGACCAACCCGCTGTTGTTGTTCAGCCGCTTCCGTCCGGAGCAGACGCGGCTGGTCGGTGACGTGGTCAAGACGCGCGGCCGGCTGACGTACCGGGAAGGGAAGCGAGGGGCGGTCGAGGTGACGGCGGACGTCACCTTTGTGTACCCGGTCACCCCAGCGGGCAACGGCGGGCGTGACGCCGAGGTCGTCCGTACGATCGTGCGGCGCACGATCGTGATGAGCTGGGACGACCCGGCCGAAGTCATCACCGAACCGGGCACGATGTCTCTCATCTCGCACGCGGTCGACATGACCAACGGTGGCTGCTCCGCCCCGACTGGCTACTTCGTGCCGCCCTTCGGCACGGCCAAGGAACAGCCCGCCGACGAGGCCCACCAAATCGATCCGTACGACCGCAGCAAGCCGATCGACACGGGTAACGGCACGACGGCCACGGGCAGCGACTGCGCTACCGCCACCCGCTCCTAACGCCGCCAGGGTCGCCTAGATCGCCACCCTCATGCTCGACGACGTCGATCTCGGCAACCGTCGGCTGACCATCGCCGGACGCGCCCGCCCGCTCGACGACCTCACC
Source organism: Streptomyces yunnanensis (assembly GCF_029011865.1). Taxonomy (NCBI): domain Bacteria; kingdom Bacillati; phylum Actinomycetota; class Actinomycetes; order Kitasatosporales; family Streptomycetaceae; genus Streptomyces; species Streptomyces yunnanensis. The sequence goes on along the minus strand of NZ_CP095749.1, from coordinate 7,682,185 downwards.
TTGAAACCGCTGCTGGACTGGTGGCAGCACCGGCGAATCCGGTGGCCGAACACCGCGAACCTCCACCTGCTGATCGACAACCAGACCGCCAACACGACCGGCCGGGCCAGCAACCACTGGATCAGCGCTCCGATGCGGGGGCAGGACGCGACGCTGGAGCGACTCCGCGTCGACCGACAACTCGAAGAGTTCCTGGTCCATGGGCCCGACCCGCTCCATCTTTCCGAAGTCTTCGGACTCGACGAGAAGACCGCGAGGCGCTACGCGGAATCCGCACGAGCCTGCTGGAACAGGCCACTGACCAGCACCTTCGATGAAATCTGCTCGACCGGGACGCACCGCAAAGGGAAAATGGACGAGTGACGTCGACCGAAGCAGCAGCAATCGCTCTACAAGACCATGCCGTCCTCTGGAGCACGGGGGAAATCCGCGCGAGCGAGGTTGTCGATGCCGCCTGTGATGCGCTCGTCGCCGGACTCGACACCCCCGGCCTTCGGATCCTCGCCGCCTGCACGCGCGCCGAGGCGGACTACGACGTCCACGACTTGCTTCCCGCAGCACTCGACGAACTTGGCCTCACCTTCTTTCCGATCGCCAGCGAGGCCGGCCAGGAAGCCGCCGCCCGAGTCCTTGCACGCCGTATGCTCGCCGGCGAACTCACGCCTCGGGAGTTCACTTTCCGGATTCATCAGCGCTACGGACATGAGCTGCCCCTGACTGAGCGGCTGGCCGAACTCGACGATGAGTACGACGTCCTCGAATACGGCGACAGAACCGTGGACGAGGTCGATGCCGAGGTCACGGGCGAAGCCCGCCGCCTCGCAACCCACCCCACGGTTCCCACCGAACCCACGGATACGCTCAGCTGATGCACACGGACCGACCCGCGAGTCCCCGCTGGACAGACTTCGGCCCGTCATGCCGGACGATCTACCGGTCCGAGCCCCGCCGCGGGGACGGATCCCGTCGATTGATCATGACTCGATACAAGAGCCCTAGGTGCTTTTGCGTGCTCGGTGCCTCGCCCGGTCATTTCCAGTCAAACCGGTACGCCCGGTAGGTGTTCACCCCCGTGGGGAACTGAGCGTTGAAGAGCAGCTTGCCGGATCGGCTGAACTCGGAGACGTAGGGCAGCGATCCCCAACCAACGAGAAGGTCGCCGTTGCGCATCGTCTGCGCGTTCCCCTGGGACGAGGCACTGAGCTTCGTCGGCTGATCGACGGAACGCACCAGCGTCGCCTCGTGGGTCTTGGCGTTCAGGCGCACCGTCACCACGCGGCTGTACGGCAGCTCCCGGACGGTCCCGGAGCCCGTGTTCCCAGCACCTGCGGCCTCGTTGTCGAAGAGCGTGTACAGGCCGTTCTCGACCGGCTCCGGGTCATGCTGCCAGGCGAAGATCTTCCCGGCCTCGTTCAGCACCTGGCCGGGTGCGGCCTTCAGCTTGAACGAGCTCGCCTTGCCGCCGAGTTGCCAGAAGATCTTGCCGGTGTGCCGCGACACCTGGTATGTGGTCCACGTGTTGCGTGCGTCGATGAGCAGCTTCCCCTTGCCGTCCGGCTTGACGGCGTTGATGTGGAACCAGTCCCACGGCGTGGTCGCCGAGGACGGCAGCGGCTGCTTGCTCTGTGCGTACGGCACGTGGTCGGCGCTGTTCCACTGGAACAGCACCTTGCCGGTGCGGATGTCGACCTCCTGCGCGGCCCCGTTGATCACCTTCTGGTGAGCGGAGCCGCCGATGGACGTGAGGTCGGCGGTGGCTTCCTTGTAGGCCAGGATCAGCGCGGTGTTCCGCGGCGTGATCAGGAACTCGTGGCCGTCGGCGGTGTAGCCGTTCCCAGCCCGGACTTCGGCGATCTTCTGGTACTGGTCGTTGTAGACGTAGTCGACGCCGCTGGCGAGCCCACCGAGGTTGGTGCCCTGCCACCAGGTCAGCACCGGCTTGCCGTGGTAGGTCTGCTTGCGGAAGTCGGCGGCCTCCTGTCCGGACGGCACCGCGTGCGACCAGACGACCTTCTTGCCGTCATGGCTGAGGATCTCCACGCCACTCGCGTACTTGCTCGTGGCCGAGTTCGGCGAGACGAAGATGTCCCCGCTGCCGGTCCCCACCTTGTCGGCCAGGACGTGCACAGGCGGCAGTGGGCGGCTGCCCGGCTCCGACGCCCAGGCTCCGGTCGCGGGCACCGCGCCCGAGAGTGCCGCGGTCGCCGCCGCAGCGAGCGTCATCGGTGCGGCCCAGGTTCTCTTTCGCATGATGCTCCTTCTGTGAAGTCCGAAGCTGAGTAGGGGTTTCGGGACTGTTCGTCGACAGCAACGAGCCATGTCCCCGTGCGCGGTGGGCGAGAACCGTCGCCGGCTCAGGGGTTGTGATGCAGGAAGCCGCTGCCTCTTGGGGAGAGGAGGGCATGACGACACGTGTCAACTGTGCGTGGCCTACCAGACGTTGGGATCACGCACGACGGCCGTCAGCGGCACTTGGATGGATCCAGTCGTGGAGGGCGGCTGCCACCGGGTGAGGACACACAGGGAGGCCGTACCAGTCCGCTAAGGCACGTAGGCCCGCAGGGCGGAGGAGACTCTGGAGAAGGGGGCGAAGCCCTCAGCAGGAGCGACAGGCAGCCGAACAGACTCGCTTGAGGTCGATGTGACCGCGAGTTGTCAGGGCAGTGGAGTGCTTCCGCATGCCGCGAAGTTAGCGGGGCTCCCACCCGCCGTCAACGCCAGTCCACATCATGAACCCGGCCGCCCACCAGCGGTGTTCGCGACTCGCCGCCTTCAGGCAAACGGCAGCGGTGCCGGATGTCGGAGCAGCAACGTCCCGCTCCCCGGGGCGAAGCCCCCGGCCGGAGTCCTTCAGCGGCTGCACGACGGGCTGCCGGGCGGGCCCTCTGACCGTGGAGTTTCCCGGTCAGGTGGGCTGGTGTGCGTGGATGTCGGCATGCTCACGCTGGTCGGCGACCGGTGTCCACGGTGAAGATCGCCTGGCTGGGCGGCTGGGGCGGTTCTCGGGTTCTGCTGTGCCCGTCACGAGGGTCCGCCTACGAGCCGCCGCCGTGTGGATACGCCACCAGGTCGCGGCGACTGCCGCCGGATCCTGCGGCTGCACGTCCTGCCGCACCTGGGGCGCAAGACCATGGCTCAGGTGACGGCGGCCGGTGTGGAGGAGTTGTACGCCCGCTGGGCGAAGGCGGGGGCCAAACCGAACACGATCGAGGCCCGGAGCATCGCCCTGTCGTCGCTCTTCTCGCACGCGGTGCGCCACAAGCGAATCGCCAACAATCCCGTTCAGGAGGCGGAGAAGCCCGCTAATCTCGTGGTTCCGGTCGACGAGCGGGGCCTTCCGGGTCTTGAAGAGATCCAGGCCATAGCGCACTCGATCGGGCCGCGCCTGGAACCGGCTATATGGCTGATGGCTTGCGGCGGTCTCCGTATCGGCGAATCGCTTGACGTCTTTCCCGAGGACTTTCAGGACGGCACGCTGCGTCTGCGGCGGCAGATAGTCCGGTATCGGGATATGGACGGAGTCTACGCAGCACGCTATGCGTCCTTGAAGCACCGGAAGGAAGGGGAATGGCGCGATGTCCCCCTGCCGGAATTCTTCGCCGCCTATGCCGACCGCTTCCCCATACCTGCCGCAGGAGCTGGCGGTCGGCTTGGCGGCATGAGCGTTACCGGATTCCGAGCTCGCGCAGGACGCGGTGCTGAGTTGGTGCTGAGTTGACGGGGAAGTAGAGGTAGCAGACACCCCCGGAACCGCTCTTGACCTGGCCCTTGTCGTCGTGGCGCTTGGTGCGGAGCCAGATGTTCTCGAACTGGTGGCGCTTGTAGACGCGGCGGACGGCGGGGTCGGTGGGGGAGGCCGGGTCGTTGGCGATCACGTCGCCGGTCGGGGTGAAGCCGATGACGGTCATCAGGTGGCCGGCGGTGCCGTAGCCCGCGCCGTCGAGTTCGGTCTTGAGGAAGGACTGGGAGGTGATGACGGGGATGCCGGCGTGGACGAGGCGTTCGGCGTCGGTGAGGGAGGACAGCCGGGTGACGACGCCCTGGAGGTCGGGGTAGGTGGCGGCGTAGGCGGCGTTGAAGGGCCAGTTGCCGCAGCCCTCGTATTGGTAGTCGTAGGTGTAGCGGGCGGCGTGGCAGACCTGGGGGTCGGCGTAGGAGGGGTCCACCCAGGAGAGCTGTCGGCGGGTGGGGCGGTGGCCCCAGTACTCGATGATCATTTCGGAGGAGGTGGGGCTGCACCACGCCTCTCCCCCGCTGTCGTACTGGGGGTACTGGCCCTTGTGGATCTCCTGCGAGTAGCGGGGGACGTGCAGTTCGCAGCCGACGAGGCCGGGTTTGGAGGCCGGCACCTCGAAGCGGTCGGGGAGGTCGGAGGCCATCGCGCCCAGTCGCCAGACGGTGGGGGTGGCGGTGGTGCCGGGGCGGCGGTAGAGGGTGAGGCGGAGCTGGTAGGCGGCCAGGCGGAGGCCGCTCGCGGGGTCGTCCAGGGCGAAGGTGTCGGTGGAGACGGCGCTGCGGCCGTCCTTCTGGCCGTCGACCGAGGTGCGCCGGATGTCGGTCTCGCCGTCGCCGGCGGTCCAGCGGCCCATGACGTACCAGGGGGTGTGGCCGCCGTCCGAGTACGTGCCGCGCAGTTCGACGGCGATCCAGGTGCCGGCGGGGGTGTGCGCGTTCCAGGAGGCGACGGCCTCGGTGGCCGGGACCGGGAGGCGGCGCACCGGGCTGGTCCAGGTGGCGTACTCCCAGGTGGCGGTCTTGCCGGTGTGCGGGTCGTGGTACTCGGTGGTCCCGGCGGGGCGGGCGAGGGCGATGCCGGGGCGGCGGCCGGACACCACACGGGTGCCGTGGCCGGTGCCCTGGTGCCAGTCGGCGGCGGTGGTCCAGGCGTGGTAGTCCACGGGGCTCTTCGATCGGCGCGGGGCGGTCTCGGGAACCGGCAGGGCGGGCCGGCCGGCGGGCTCGCCGGTGGCGCGGGCCAGGGGGCTCGCGGCGGCGCCCGCGGCGACGGCGAGCGCGGCGGCCAGGACGGTGCGCCGGGGCGCGGAGCTGGTCATATGAGGTCCCCCAGTCGGTGCGGACGGCTCGCGGTGCGGGCGGTCGGGTCCGGTGCGGTGCGGCGGATGCGCTCAACTATCTCCGTTCCGGGCGGGCTTAGGAAGGCGGTTCGACGCGCGTCGCGCCACGAATATTGGTGTGGACCACTGGCGTACGCTGGTGGGATGACCCCCGCCCCGGACCCCGTGCTGACCTCGCTGGCCGCCCGGCTGCGCACCCTCCCGCCGTCGTGCGGCCCGGTGCGTCTGGTCGCGGTGGACGGACACGCGGGATCGGGGAAGAGCACCTTCGCCGGGCGGCTGGCGGAGGCGCTCGGCGGCGCTCCGGTGGTGCACACCGACGACCTCGCGACGCACGAGGAGCTGTTCGCGTGGAGCGGCCGGTTCCGGGAGCAGGTACTGGCGCCGCTGTCCCGGGGCGGGACGGCGCGCTACGAGGTCTACGACTGGGTGCGCCGGGAGTTCGCCACGGTGCGGGAGCTGGCGCCCGAGCCGGTGGTACTGGTCGAGGGCGTGGGCACCGGGCGACGCGAGTTGCGGCCGTACGTCGCGTGCCTGCTGTGGATGGAACTGGCGCGCGAGCATTCATGGGAACGGGGTCAACTCCGGGACGGTCCGGGGCTCTCCGCGTTCTGGGATGGCTGGATTCCGGCGGAGCGCGCGCACTTCGCGGCGGATCCGTCCCGGCCGTATGCCGATCTCCTGGTGCACCAGGGGCAGATGGGGTACGAGGTGTGCGTGGGACCCGTCAAGTAGCCTTGACCGGGCCCGGATTTCACCGTGCGTAGCCGACCATGGCTGACACGCCGCCAGTCGTTGACCGGGACCCGCCGAGTACCCCAACTCGGCTTGACCTGGGGGGCGTACAGGACTTACGTTCTCAATGTGCGGTTCAACGGACCGCCTGCAGACGCGAAGCCCCCGGTTGTTCCCCCGTGATCGGGGGCTTCGTCCTGTGTGAAAGCACATTGCGCGGCGCTCGCCGCACGGCACTTCCCTCACCCAGGGTCACCGCTCGCTTCGCGCCGATGCGCCCCCTTTCACTCCCCCGTCTCCACCTCGTGCGGCCCTCTACGACCTGCACCGACAGCGCAGGTACGATGCGAGTCTGTGCCACCGCAGGACCCGGACCCGGGTGCGTGGCAGGGCAACTCCCGCCCGCCGCACGCCGGTTCGCCAAGGGCCGGCCAGGCCCCGGGCCCACGGCGCGGCACACGTCCGGTGGTACACCACGGGGGGACGTTTTGTGGGGGGACGGGATGGATGTCGGCGCTCAGGGTTCGCCCGCTCCGGCTGAACTCGCCTGGCTGCGCGCGGTCGACGCCTACACCATGGGGGCCTACCCCCAGGCCGAGGAGGAGTTCCGGGCCGCGGTACGGCTCGATCCGTCGATGGCCGACGCCTGGCTCGGACTCCACGCGCTGCGCGCGGACACCTCCATGGCGCTGCTGCGGATGCACCAGCACCGCGACCGCTTCGGCGAGCAGCGCGCCCGCCACCGACGCGCCCTGAACTCCTGGTACTGGCTGGGCTGGTGGGTCCAGCCGGTGCTGGAGACCAGCCGCGATCTGCTGCTGGCGCACGCCTCCCACTGGCTCGACGGCCGGCACGTCGCCGAGCTGGACCAGGCGCTGGCCGGCTGCCCACCGGTGGAGACCGACCCCCAGGTGCGCTTCCTGCACGCCTGCCGCGCCTACCTCGTCAAGGACTGGGAGCAGCTCGTCCGGCACACCGAACCGCTGCTCGGCGATCCGACGCTGGGCATCGAGGCGGGGCTGTTCGGCGGGATGGCGCGGGTGCGGCTGGAGACGTACGGGCAGGCCGAGCCGCTGCTGGCCACCGCGCTGATGCGCTGCCGCAGCGAGCAGCCGCAGCGCAAGGAACTGCGCTACTGGCTCGCCCGCGCCTACGAGGGCACCGGCCGCAGCGCCGCCGCGCTCCCCCTCTACCGCGCGGTGCACCGGGTCGATCCGACGTTCATGGACACCGCGGCCCGGCTCGCCGCCATCGCGGAGGCGGACGGGCTGGACGAGGGCGCCGGCCTGGCGCCGGTCTCCGCCCAGGGCCCGGCCCAGGAGGTCGGCGGCGACCTCGACCCGCTGGCGCCGCTGGACCCGGTGGACGGCCGGGAGCTGCTGGTGGCCGGCGAACCGGCCGGCGCGCAGGCGGAGCCGGCCGGACCGTCCGCCGGGGACGGCGGCACCGCCCGGATCAAGACGACCGCGGCGGGCCGTCGCGGCGGCGAGCTCCTGCCCACCGGGCCGGCCGATCCGGTGCTGCTGGAGAAGGCCCTGGCGGAGCTGGAGCGGATGGTCGGCATGGAGCCGGTCAAGCGGCACGTCAGGGCGCTGTCGGCGCAGCTGCGGATGGCCCGGCTGCGGGCCGGCCAGGGCCTGCCGGTGGCGCCCCCGAAACGGCACTTCGTCTTCTCCGGCCCCTCGGGAACGGGCAAGACCACGGTGGCCCGGATACTCGGCCGGGTCTTCTACGCGCTGGGGCTGCTCGGCGGCGACCATCTCGTGGAGGCCCAACGCGCCGACCTGGTCGGCGAGTTCCTCGGCCAGACCGCGGTCAAGGCGAACGAGCTGATCGACTCGGCGCTGGGCGGGGTGCTCTTCGTCGACGAGGCGTACAGCCTGTCCAACTCCGGCTACAGCAAGGGCGACGCGTACGGCGACGAGGCCCTCCAGGTGCTGCTCAAGCGGGCCGAGGACAACCGCGACCGGCTGGTGGTCATCCTGGCCGGCTACCCCGAGGGCATGGACCGGCTGCTGGCCACCAACCCCGGCCTCTCCTCCCGCTTCACCAGCCGGGTGGACTTCCCCAGCTACCGTCCGCTGGAACTCACCAGGATCGGCGAGGTGCTGGCCGCGGAGAACGGCGACCGCTGGGACGAGGAGGCCCGCGACGAGCTGTCCAGCATCAACGGCCACGTCGTCGAGCAGGGCTGGATCGACGAGTTGGGCAACGGCCGCTTCCTGCGCACCCTGTACGAGAAGAGCTGCGCCTACCGCGATCTGCGGCTGTCCACCTGGCAGGGCATCCCGACCCGGGACGATCTGGCCACCCTTCGGCTGCCGGACCTGATGCAGGCGTACGGCGAGGTGCTCTCGGGCCGCGGGCCGGATCCGCAGGCGCCGCCGAAGGGGCTGGACCTGTAGCCGCCGGGAAGGCGGAGGGGCGCGCCGGTGATCCGGCGCGCCCCTCCGTCGGGTCCGGCGTGGCTCAGCCCGCCAGCGCGGGATCCTCGGCCGTCACCGCCGCCCCCTCACGCGGCTCGCCGACCCGCCCGGCCCCCTCCCGGGGCGCCGGACCGGCCGTCCGCTCCGTGCGGTGCGCAGGGTCCCGGACCTCGCCGACCAGCATCTCCAGGACGTCCTCCAGCGCGACCAGGCCGAGCACCCGGCCGCCTGCGTCGGCGACCGCGGCAAGGTGGGAGGCGGCCCGGCGCATCGCGGTCAGCGCGTCGTCCAGGGGCAGTTCGGCGCGGAGGGTGGCCATCGGGTGCCAGATCCGCTGCGGCACCGCCCGGTCCCGTTCCTCCAGGTCCAGGACGTCCTTGACATGCAGATAGCCCATGTAGGCGCCGCCCGGCGCGCAGACCGGGAAGCGGGAGTAGCCGGTCCGTACGGTCAGCTCCTCCACCTGGCGGGGCGTCACCGTGGGCTTGACGGTGATCAGCCCCGCGGGGTCCAGGAGCACGTCGGTGACCGGGCGGCTGCCGAGCTCCAGGGCGTCGGAGAGCCGCTCCTGCTCCCCGGGGTCGAGCAGGCCCGCCTGGCCGGAGTCCTCGACGAGGTGGGTGAGCTGCTCGCTGGTGAAGACCGCCTCGACCTCGTCCTTGGGCTCGACGCGGAAGAGCCGCAGCACGCCGTGGGCCAGCGCGCCGAGCAGCGCGGTGACCGGGCGGCACAGCCGGGCGAAGGCGACCAGGCCGGGGCTGAACCACAGGGCGGTCTTCTCGGGTGCGGCCATCGCCAGGTTCTTCGGGACCATCTCGCCGATGACCAGGTGGAGGAAGACCACCAGGGCCAGGGCGAGGGCGTAGCCGAGCGGGTGGACCAGAGCCGCGGGCAGCCGGACGGCCTCGAAGACCGGTTCCAGCAGGTGCGCGACGGTCGGCTCGGCGACCGCGCCGAGCGTCAGGGAGCAGACGGTGATGCCGAACTGGGCGGCGGCCATCATCTGCGGGAGGTTCTCCAGGCCGTGCAGGACCCGGCGGGCCCGCTTGGAGCCCATCGTGGCGAGCGGCTCGATCTGGCTGCGGCGGACCGAGACCAGGGCGAACTCGGCGCCGACGAAGAAGCCGTTGGCGAGCACGAGCAGAACCGCGAAGAGGAGCTGGGCCGCGCTCATCGGGCCACCTCCGCTCCGGCCGCGACCCGCTCGCGGGCGGCCTCGGGGACGGCGGGGGCGGCGGGCGCCAGCCGCACCAGTCGTATCCGCTCGGCGCGGTGGTGGGCGACCAGCCGCACCCGCAGCCGCCAGCCGTCGAGCTCGGCGGTGTCACCGGGGGCCGGGATCCGGCCGAGTATGTGGGCGACCAGCCCCGCGACGGTCTCGTACGGGCCGTCGGGGGCCTCCAGACCGATCCGGCGCAGGGTGTCGACCCGGCAGCCGCCGTCGGCGTCCCACGCCGGACGGCCGTCCTCGGGCGGGGCCTGGCCCAGTTCGGGCAGGTCCACCCGGTCGTGTTCGTCGCGGACCTCACCGACGAGTTCCTCGATGATGTCCTCCAGGGTCACCACGCCGGCGGTGCCGCCGTACTCGTCGACGACCACCGCGATCGGCTGCTCGCTGCGCAGCCGTTCCAGCAGCGGCTGCACCGGCAGCGTCTCGGGCACCAGCAGCGGCGGCACGGCGATCCGGGCCGCCGGGATGCGCAGCCGCTCCTCGGCGGGGACCGCCAGCGCGTCCTTGAGGTGCACCATGCCGACGATCTCGTCGAGCCGGGTGCGGTAGACGGGGAAGCGGGAGAGCCCGGTGGCGCGGGTGAGGTTGACGACGTCCTCGGCGGTGGCGGTGGCCTGGAGGGCGCTGACCCGGACGCGGGGCGTCATCACGTTCTCCGCGGTGAGGTCGGCCAGCGAGAGGGTGCGGACGAAGAGGTCCGCGGTGTCCTGCTCGATCGCCCCGGCCCGGGCGGAGTGCCGGGCCAGCGAGACCAGCTCGCCGGGGGTGCGGGCGGAGGCCAGTTCGTCGGTCGGTTCCACGCCCAGGGCGCGGACCAGCCGGTTGGCGACGGTGTTCAGCAGGGTGATCACCGGCCGGAAGAAGCGGGAGAAGGCGTCCTGCGGGCCGGCGACGAACCGGGCGACCTGGAGCGGCTTGGAGACCGCCCAGTTCTTGGGCACCAGTTCGCCGATGACCATCTGGACGGCGGAGGCCAGCAGCATGCCGATGACCACCGCTATGCCCGGGACGGCGCCCTTGGGCAGGCCCAGGGCGAGCAGCGGTCCGGACAGCAGCCCGGCCAGCGCCGGCTCGGCGAGCATGCCGACCACCAACGAGGTGATGGTGATGCCGAGTTGGGTGCCGGAGAGCTGGAAGGAGAGTTCCCGCAGTGCGGAGACGACGGTGTCGGCCCGGCGGTCGCCGTTGGCCGCGGCCCGTTCGGCGTCCGCCTTCTCGACGGTGACGAGTCCGAACTCGGCGGCCACGAAGAAGCCGTTCGCGAGGATGAGCGCAAGTGCCGCAAGGAGGAGCAGCAGGGGGCCGATCATGCCGCCGCCTCCGTCGTATGCGGGGGTTCGGGAGGGGCGGCGCAGGTACTACAGGACGATCCGTCCATTGCCGGAGGGAGTCACTCCTCGGTTCGTTGGGTCCCCTGAGGGGCGGGGCGCGGGCGCACCCCGGAGAACAGAGTAAACAGCGGGGCCCGCGTTGGGGCAGGGTCAGCGGGCCGTGTGGTCGACGGCACCGTGGATCTCGACGAGATCGCGCAGGGCGCGCGCGTCGCGGATGGCCTGCTCCCGGGCGATGCCGGGCTGGATGCCCATCGCGGGCAAGCTGGTGCCGTCGGCGAGGTCCAGATGGACCCAGGGGTCGCCGGCCCGGAGGTTGACGCGCAGGACCTGGGCCCAGGCCAGGTCGCGCCGGGTGGTGAGGTTGACGACCGTGACGCCCTCCTGCCGCGCGACCACCCTGGGGCGGCTGAGCAGCAGGAGGACGGCGCCCACCAGGACCCCGGTGCCGACGAAGCTGACCCGCTCGCCGCCGGTCAGCTCCGGCAGCAGTAGCGCGACCGCGGCGAGGGCGGCGAGCTGGGCGATGCCCACGGCGTACAGGACGGCCCGGGTGCGGGCCGGCCGGAAGGTCACCGGCAGGCCGGGCAGGGAGTCAGCGGGGGACGCGGGCGCGGACACGTGTCGTCTTCCGTCGGAGGGGGTGGGAGTGCGGGCGGCGGTGCGTCAGAGCCGGCAGGCGTGGATGCCGGTGGTCAGGATCGCGCGGGCGCCGAGGTCGTAGAGCTCGTCCATGATGCGCTGGGCGTCCTTGGACGGGACCATGGAACGGACCGCGACCCAGCCTTCGTGGTGCAGCGGGGAGACGGTCGGGGACTCCAGGCCCGGGGTGAGCGCCACGGCCTTCTCGACGTGCTCGACCCGGATGTCGTAGTCCATCATCACGTAGCGGCGGGCCACCAGGACGCCCTGCATCCGGCGGAGGAACTGGCGGACCTTCGGGTCGTCGTCCGGGGCTCCGGTGCCGCGGATGACCACGGCCTCGGACTTCAGGATCGGCTCGCCGATGATCTCCAGACCGGCGTTGCGCAGGGTGGTGCCGGTCTCCACGACGTCCGCGATGATCTCGGCGACGCCGAGCTGGATGGCGGTCTCCACCGCGCCGTCGAGGTGGACGACGGAGGCGTCCACGCCGTTGTCGGCGAGGTGCTGGGTGACCAGGCCGGAGAACGAGGTGGCGATGGTCATGCCGCCGAAGTCGCCGACGTCCTTGGCGGTGCCGGGGCGGGTGGCGTAGCGGAAGGTGGAGGAGGCGAAGCCGAGCTGGAGGATCTCCTCGGCCGGCGAGCCGGAGTCCAGCAGCAGGTCGCGGCCGGTGATGCCGATGTCGAGCTTGCCGGAGCCGACGTAGACCGCGATGTCGCGGGGGCGGAGGAAGAAGAACTCGACCTCGTTCTCCGCGTCGACCAGGACCAGTTCACGGCGGTCCTTGCGCTGGCGGTAGCCGGCCTCATGGAGCATCGCCGACGCAGGCTCGGACAGTGAACCCTTGTTGGGGACAGCGATGCGCAGCATGACAGCGATTTCCTTTGCAGCTGGGAGAGTTGGGGGATTGCGGAGGGGGCTGGCTCAGAGGTGGGCGTAGACGTCGTCGAGGGAGATCCCCTTGGCGACCATCATCACCTGGAGGTGGTAGAGGAGCTGGGAGATCTCCTCGGCGGCGGCGTCGTGCGACTCGTGCTCCGCGGCCATCCACACCTCGGCGGCCTCTTCGACGATCTTCTTGCCGATCGTATGGACACCGGCCTGCACCAGCTCGGCGGTCCGGGAGGTGGCGGGGTCGCCGGTGGCGGCCTTCTGCTGGAGCTCGGCGAAGAGCTCCTCGAACGTCTTCTTGGACATGATGCCGCCTACCCTACGCGGTGAGGTCACTGCGGCGCGCAGCGCCTCGATTGAAGGGTGGTGGTGGGAGACGGGCGGGCGGCGCGCAGCGCCTCGGTTGAAGGCCCGCGGGGTGAGACGGGCGGCCACTCATCGCCAGGGCTCGGAGACCGTACGGAGTGTGGCGGCGGTGGCGACCGCCGCGGTGACCGCCTCGTGGCCCTTGTCCTCGGTGGATCCGGGCAGTCCGGCACGGTCCAGCGCCTGCGCCTCGGTGTCGCAGGTCAGCACGCCGAAGCCGACCGGGACGCCGGTGTCCACCGCGACCTGGGTGAGGCCCTGGGTGACGCCCTGGCAGACGTAGTCGAAGTGCGGGGTGCCGCCCCGGATGACCACGCCGAGCGCGACCACCGCGTCGTAGCCGCGGCCGGCCAGGACCTTGGCGACCACCGGCAGCTCGAAGGTGCCGGGCACCCGCAGCAGCGTGGGCTCGTCGATGCCCAGCTCGTGCAGGGCCCGCAGCGCGCCGTCCACCAGGCCGTCCATGACCTGCTGGTGCCACTGCGCGGCGATCACGGCCACCCGCAGGTCGCCACAGTTCTTCACGGACAGTTCGGGTGCGCCCTTGCCGCTCATGGTTCTCCTCGTACGAGTGATGTGCCGGTGCCCGGCTGACGGTGGTTACTGGTTGTCGCAGGTGGTCGCGGTGCCGGCGGTACCCGTGCCGGCGCCGGGGGTGCCCTCCAGCCAGGGCAGGTCGTGGCCCATCCGGTCGCGCTTGGTGCGCAGGTAGCGCAGGTTGTGCTCGCCGGCCTGGACAGGCATCGGCTCGCGGCCGGTGACGGTCAGGCCGTGCCGCACCAGGGCGGCGGTCTTCTCCGGGTTGTTGGTCATCAGGCGCAGCGAGCGGACGCCGAGGTCGCGGAGCATCTGGGCGCCGGCGCCGTAGTCCCGGGAGTCGGCCGGCAGGCCCAGTTCGAGGTTGGCGTCGAGGGTGTCCCGGCCGCGCTCCTGGAGCTCGTAGGCGCGCAGCTTGGACAGCAGCCCGATGCCGCGCCCCTCGTGGCCGCGGAGGTAGACCACCACGCCGCGGCCGGCCTCGCTGATCCGGCGCAGCGACGCCTCCAGTTGGGGGCCGCAGTCGCAGCGCAGCGAGTGGAAGACGTCGCCGGTCAGGCACTCGGAGTGGACCCGGACCAGGACGTCCTCGCCGTCGCCGAGCTCCCCGGCGACCAGCGCGACGTGCTCGATGCCGTCGGCCGTGGAGCGGTAGCCGTACGCGGTGAACTCGCCGTGCGCGGTCGGCAGCCAGGTGGCGGCCTCACGGCGGACGGTGGGTTCGGACGGGGGTCCCCCCTGCGCATGGGGGTCCCCCTGCTCGAACGAAGTTGAGAGTGGGGGAGGAGCCGAGAGCTCGGGGGACCGGCGGTAGGCGATCAGGTCCTCGATGGAGATGATCGTCAGGCCGTGCTTGCGGGCGAACGGGACCAGTTCGGGCAGCCGCAGCATGGTGCCGTCCTCGCCGGCGATCTCGACGATGGCGGCGGCCGGGCGGAGTCCGGCGAGCCGGGCGAGGTCCACCCCGGCCTCGGTGTGGCCGTCGCGGGCCAGGACGCCGCCGGGCCTGGCGCGCAGCGGGAAGACGTGGCCGGGCCGGACGAAGTCGCCGGGGGCCGAGCCGCCGGCGGCCAGCAGCCGCAGGGTGGTGGCGCGGTCGGCGGCGGAGATGCCGGTGGAGACGCCGTGCGCGGCGGTGGCGTCGACCGAGACGGTGAAGGCGGTGCCCATCGACTCGGTGTTCCGCTCGACCATCTGCGGGAGGTCGAGCCGGTCCAGGTCGGCGCCCTCCATGGGGGCGCAGATCAGACCGCGGCACTCGCTCATCATGAACGCGACGATCTCCGGGGTGGCCTTCTCGGCCGCGACGATCAGGTCGCCCTCGTTCTCGCGGTTCTCGTCGTCCACCACCACGACCGGCCGGCCGGCGGCGATGTCGGCGATGGCCCGCTCGACCGGGTCCAGCGTGAGGTCGCCGGTCTCGGCCTCGGCGTACCAGCTCTGCAGTGCGGTCATGCCGCGACTCCTTCCAGTGCGGGGCGCTCGGCGGTGGTCCGCGAGCGGAGCCACCAGTCGCGCATGCCCCAGGCGACGAGGGCGAGGTAGACGACGTAGACGAGGCCGGAGAAGGCCAGGCCGCTGCTGAAGGCGAGCGGGACGCCGACCACGTCGACCAGTAGCCAGGCGAACCAGAACTCGACCAGCCCGCGGGCCTGGGCGACCATCGCGGCGAGCGTGCCGACGAAGATGTAGGCGTCCGGCCAGGGGTTCCAGGACAGCTGCGGGACCAGGGTGAACAGTCCGCCGACGGCCAGGGTGCCCAGGGCGGTGCCGCCGATCAGCAGCCCGCGCTCGCGCCAGGTGGCGAACCGGACGGCGATCGAGCCGTCCTGCGCCTGTCGGCGGCCGCGCTGCCACTGCCGCCAGCCCCACACCGCCACCCCGATGACCAGCAGTTGCTTGCCGACGCCGCCGCTGAGGTGGGCGGAGGCGTAGGCGGCGACGAGGATGACGCCGGAGAGGAACTGGGCGGGCCAGGACCATATCGAGCGCCGCCAGCCGAGCGCCAGGGCGGCCAGGCCGATGGTGTTGCCGATCATGTCGGACCAGATGACCCGCTGGCCGAAGACCGTGAAGGCCGGGCCGTTGAGCCAGTTCAGGACGCTCACCGGTCCATCTCCTTGATCTCCGCGAGGTCGTCGGCGTCCTTGTCGCCCCGGCCGAGCAGCCGCTCGACGTACTTGGCGAGCACGTCCACCTCAAGGTTGACCGGGTCGCCGGGCTGCTTGATGCCGAGGGTGGTCAGGGCGAGGGTGGTGGGGATGAGGCTGATGGTGAAGTAGTCGTCGGCGGCGTCCACGACGGTGAGGCTGACGCCGTCGACGGTGATGGAGCCCTTCTCGACGACGTAGCGGGCGAGTTGGGTCGGCAGCGCGACCTTCACCAGCTCCCAGTGTCCCCCAGCTACCGCCGGGGGTGCCCCCACACCCGGGGTGCGCTCGACGAGGGTGCCGGTGCCGTCGACATGGCCCTGGACGAGGTGTCCGCCGAGCCGCCCGCCGAGCGCCATCGGGCGCTCCAGGTTGACCCGGGAGCCGGTGGTCAGCGCGCCGAGGCTGGAGCGGTGGAGGGTCTCGGCCATCACGTCGGCGGTGAACTCGCCGTCCGCGGTGTCCACGACCGTCAGACAGACGCCGTTGACGGCGATCGAGTCACCGTGCTTGGCGCCCTCGGTGACGACGGGGCCGCGCAGGCGGAAGCGGGCGGCGTCGCCGAGGTTCTCGACGGCGACGACCTCACCCAGTTCTTCGACGATTCCGGTGAACACGTCAGTTCTCCTCGGGACGGGCGTGGCGGATGGGGGTGGCGGTGATGCGAAGGTCGGGGCCGAGGCGGGCGGTGGCGGTCACATCGAGCCGCAACGCCTGGGCGATGGTGGTGATTCCGGCGTCGCCGACCGCGGCCGGGCCGGCGCCGAGCAGCACCGGGGCGAGGTAGCCGACGACCTTGTCGACGGCTCCGGCGGCGAGGAACGCCCCGGCGAGCGTGGGTCCGCCTTCGAGCAGGACGGACCGCACGTCGCGGGCGAACAGGGCCTGGAGCAGGGCCGGGATGGACAGCCCGCGCCCTTGGGGGGCGCGCGGCAGCCGGACGAGCGGGGCGAGCCCTTCGAGATGCTCCGCGTCCGCGTCCTCGGCGACCGCGATCAGGGTGGGCGCGGTGCCGTCCAGGACCCGCGCGCCAGCCTTGACGGCGGTGGCGCCGGAGTCCACCACGACCCGCAGCGGCTGGCTGATCTCGTCGTCGGACAGCCCGGCGACCCGCGCGCCGAGCTGCGGGTCGTCGGCGCGGGCGGTGCCGGAACCGACGATCACGGCGTCCGCCGCGGCGCGCAGCCGGTGCACGTCGGCGCGGGACTCGGGCGAGGAGATCCAGCGGCTGGTGCCGTCGGCGGCGGCGATCCGGCCGTCCAGGGTGGCGGCGTACTTCCACAGCACGAACGGGCGGCCGCGCAGCACCGAGGTCAGCCACGCCTCGTTGCCGGCCGCGGCCTCGTCGGCGAGGAGTCCGCCCTCGACGTCGATCCCGGCCCGGGCCAGGGTCAGCGCGCCGCCGGTGGCGGTGGGGTTGGGGTCGGCGACGGCGTAGACGACCCGGGCGACACCGGCGTCGATCAGTGCCTGGGCACAGGGGCCGGTGCGACCGGTGTGGTTGCAGGGCTCCAGGGTGACCAGGGCGGTGCCGCCCCGGGCGCGCTCGCCGGCGGCCTGCAGGGCGTGGATCTCGGCGTGCGGTCCGCCGGCCCGCTGGTGCCAGCCCTCGCCCGCGGTGCGGCCCGCGGAGTCCAGGACGACACAGCCGACGACCGGGTTCGGGCTGGTGCGACCGAGACCACGGGCGGCGAGCTCGATGGCCCGGCGCATCGCCGCGGTCTCTTCGGGGGCTGGGGTGGCCACCGGGTCCTCCTGCCTCTTCGGGCACGGACTCCGGGGCTGTCTGGACGACAGGAGCGGACGCTGAAGCCGCGCACACCGGGGCCGGAAAAGCACGGCCCGACCGGAAAAGGACGTCCGGACGCGCCGCCGACGGCGGTGTACTCGAACTCGCCCGCCGCGCACTGCCTCCCATCCGGACTTTCACCGTCGGTGCAGGAATTCCACCTGCTCAACCGGCCGCTGGCTGCGGACGGGTCGCGGACTATTACCGCCGGTTCGGAATTACACCGACCCCGGAGTGCGCTGCTGCTTATGTCAGTACAGGCCCAGTCTGCCACGGCTGATCGTCCCCCATGCGAGCGAAGCCCTGTGGGCTGCCTCACAGGATGCGGGCGCGCCGCCTGTCGGAGCCGCCACCGATGTTCCGTCATAGGGCGGGTACCCCTCTCCCCCTCTCTCAGGACGGACGGAACCGCGATGACGGTCACGACGGACATCCTCGTCACCGGCGGCACGGGCACCCTCGGGCGCGCCGTGGTCGGCCGGCTGCTGGACGGCGGCCATGGCGTCCGGTCGCTGAGCCGGCATCCGCACACCGGCACCGGGCGCCGCCGCCCGCGGTCGTACGCGGTCGATCTGCGGGACGGCACCGGGCTGGCGGAGGCGGTGGCGGGGGTGGACACGGTGGTGCACTGCGCCTCCACCCCTTCCGGCGGCGACACCGAGGCGGCGGGGCGGCTCGTCGAGGCGGCGCGCCGGGCCGGGGTCCGGCACCTGGTGTACGTCTCGATCGTCGGCGTGGACCGGATCCCGCTGCGCCACTACCGCGCGAAGCTCGCCGTGGAGCGGCTGGTGGAGCAGTCCGGGCTCGGCTGGACGGTGCTGCGCACGACGCAGTTCCACGACCTGCTGCTGCGGCTGGTCAGGACGGGCGCCCGGTCGCCGGTCGTGCCGCTGCCGGCCGGGACCCGTGTGCAGCCCGTCGACGTCGGCGAAGTGGCCGACCGGCTGGTCGAGTTGGCGCTGGGCGGGCCGGCCGGGCACGTCGCCGACATGGGCGGGCCCGAGGTGCTGACGGCCGGCGAGGTGGTCCGGATGACGCTGGCGGCGGGCGGGCGGCACCGGTTGCCGCTGCCGGTGTGGCTGCCGGGCCCCTCGGCGGCGGCGCTGCGGCGCGGGGAGAACCTCGCCCCGGAGCACGCGGTGGGCCGGCGCACCTACGCGGAGTTCCTGGCGGAGCGGGCGGGTGCGCAGGTGGGCGGGTGAGCGCGGCGGCCGGGCGGTGCGGCGAGGCGCCGGCCGCGGGGCGCGTCGGGGCGGCTCAGGGGGTGGAGCCGAAGAGGTCGTCCTGGGCGGCGTCCCGGGCGGCGAGCACCGCGCCGCGCAGCACCGCCCGGCCGCCGACCGTCCCGGCGCGGACGTCGGTGCGCAGCGGGGAGAGTCGGGTCAGCCGTGCGGCGACGCGTGCGGCCAGCGGGTCGCCGCCGGCCCGGCCGATCTCGCCGCCGAGGACGACGCACCCGGGGTCGAGCACCGCGCACACGCCCGACACGCCGAGCGCGATCCGGGCGGCCAGCGCGTCGAGGAAGGCGGCGGGGCCGCCGGCGGTCACCGCGTCCCGGACCAGGGCCTCGGCGGGCGGCGCGGCGGCGCGTTCCGGGGTGTCGCCGGGGGCGGGCGCGAGGCCGTGTTCGGCGGCGAGCCGGACGATCGCGGCGGAGCCGGCGAGGGAGTGGAAGCCGCCGTCGCAGCCGGTGGCGGAGGGCAGTCCGCCGGTGCCGGGGACGGGCAGGAAGCCGATCTCGCCGGCGCCGCCGGAGGCGCCGCGGCGCAGCGTCCCGTCCAGCACCACCGCGGCGCCGGTGCCGTGGCCGAGCCAGAACAGGACGAAGGTGTCGCGGTCGCGGGCGGCGCCGTCCCGCTGTTCGGCGAGGGCAGCGAGGTTGACCTCGTTCTCCAGCAGGACGGTGCCGGCCCCGCGGTCGCGCAGGGCGCCGATCAGCGCGTCGTGCCAGGCGGGGGTGGAGCCGCCGAGCCGCCCGGTGGCCGGATCGATCAGGCCCGGCGCGCCGATGGCGAGGGTGTGCGGGCCGGCGGCGCCGGCCTCGGCGAGGGTCGCGTCGACGGCGGCGAGCGCGGCGGTGCGGGCCGCCGCGGTGGGGTCGGGTGCGTCGCGGGCGGGTCGATCGCCGTCCCCGGGCGTGCCGAACGGGCCGATGGGGACGGTGCGTTCGGCGCGCAGCCGCCCGAGGAGGTCGGCGACCGCGACGGTGAGGCTGTGGGTGCGCAGGTCGAGGCCGACCAGGTGGGCCCGGTCGGCGACGATGCCGTAGAGGCGGGCGTTGGGCCCGCGTCGCCGAGCGCCGCTCTCGCCGACGACGGCGATCAGCCCGGCCTCCTGGAGGCGGTCGACCAGATCGGCGACGGTGGGCCGGGACAGGCCGGTCAGCTGCCTGAGCTGACTTGCTGTCAAATTGCCCTCGGACTGCAGGAGTTGCAGGGCCAGCCGGTCGTTGATCAGCCGGGCGGTGGTCGGGGAGGCGGTGCGGCCGGCGGCTGTCGCGAGCGGTGCATGCATGGCTGGAGCCTTCCCTCCTCACGGGCGGTCACCCTTATTATCAGGCAGGGTTCCTGATAATTTGCCGGCCATGGCTGGCAACGGCGTTCCCGACGCCACTCCCCGTGCCCCGCAGCCCCCACTCCCCGACCGCCGAC
This sequence comes from Streptomyces yunnanensis, assembly GCF_029011865.1. NCBI lineage: Bacteria > Bacillati > Actinomycetota > Actinomycetes > Kitasatosporales > Streptomycetaceae > Streptomyces > Streptomyces yunnanensis. The sequence continues at coordinate 7,662,358 of NZ_CP095749.1, read as the reverse complement.
TGCGCCGTGCCCGCTGGGCGATAGCCGCGGTGTTCCTCGTCCACGGCTCGGTCACCGGAAACTTCGCCACCCGGATCCCCTGGATCCAGGACCACACCCAGATCCCCCCGGGCCAGCTCGGTCTGGCCCTGGCCTTCCCCGCGATCGGCGCGTCGCTGGCGATGCCGCTGGCCGGCCGGATCGGACACCGCTTCGGGGCCCGCGCCGCGCTGCGCGGACTGCTCGCGCTGTGGACGCTGTCACTGGCGCTGCCCGCCCTCGCCCCCGGCCTGCCGGCGCTCTGCGGCGCGCTGTTGGTCTACGGCGGCGCCTCGGGCATGGCGGACGTGGCGATGAACGCGCTGGGCGTGGAGACCGAGGACCGGCTGGGCCGGCCGATCATGTCCGGGCTGCACGGCATGTGGAGCGTGGGCGCACTGCTCGGGTCGGCGGCCGGCACCGTCGCCGCGCACACCGGGACCGACGCCCGGCTGCACCTCGCGGGCGCCGCCCTGGTGGCGACGCTGCTCGGGGTGCTGGCCTGCCGGGGCGTGCTGGACCTGCGCAGCGCCCCCGAGGAGCATCCGCCGCCGCGGTTCGCGCTGCCGCCCCGGTCGGCGTTGGTCATCGGCGCCATAGGGTTCTGCGCGGTGTTCGCCGAGGGCGCCTCGCTGGACTGGTCGGCGGTCTACCTCCGCGACCGGCTGGGCACCGACGCCGGGCTGGCGGCGGCCTGCACCACCGCGTTCTCCTGCACGATGGCCGCCGTCCGGCTGGCCGGGGACAAGGTGGTGGCCCGCTTCGGCCCGGTGCGCACGGTCCGGGCGGGCGGGGTGCTGGCCACCGCCGGCGGGCTGCTGATCGTCACCGCCGGCCGTCCGGCGCAGGCGATGACCGGCTTCGGGCTGGTCGGCCTGGGGATCGCGGTGGTGGTCCCGCTGGCGTTCGCGGCGGCCGGGCACAGCGGCCCGGCCCCCAGCCAGGCCATCGCGGGAGTCGCCACCGTCACCTACACCTCCGGCCTGATCGCCCCCTCGGCGATCGGCGGCATCGCCCAGGCAACCTCGCTGACCGGCTCGTTCCTGCTGGTGACGGCGCTGATCCTGGGTCTGGTGGCGGGGGCCGGGGTGCTACGGGTGCCGGGCCGCACGGCCGCGGCGGGCGCGCCGGCCGCCGCCGACCGCGGACGCGCCCCGAAGCGCTCCTGACCGTGGCGGCTCAGGCCGCGTCGGCGCCGGCGTCGGCCTGCTCCGGCCGGAGCAGGTCCGCGGCGATCGCCCGGGCCCGGTCCGACCAGGGTGTGGGGCGCAGCGCCTGCGGGTCGACCCGGACCAGGACCCGGTGGCCGCGGGCGTGGGTCTCGGCGCCGTCGGCGGAGCAGAGCCGGAAGCCGTACGTCAGGCCGGTGCGGCCGAGGCGCTCGACCCACAGGTGCACGGCGTAGCCGCCGGCGCTGGTGACCGGGCGCTCGTAGGAGACCTTCATCTCCTTGATGACGTTGCACATGTCGCCCGCGGCGGTCCAGTCGCCGTCGAAGCCGAAGCCGAAGCCGTGCCAGTACTCGGCCCAGGCCCGCTCGGCCAGCAGCGGGTAGCGGGAGTTGTGGAGCATGCCGAGCGCGTCGAGGTCGTCGAAGTGGACGGTGACGGGGACCAGCTGCCCGTAGGTGACGGGGCCGGCGGCCTGGAGGGGTTCGACGCTCACGGGTGGTGCTCCTGGGGTTCTCAAGGGGGTGGTCCGGTGCTGGCGCGGCCGACGGGGCCGGCGCGACAAGCCCGAGCCATCGTAAGCGGCTGCTTAGAATGCTTCGCGTCCCCCTGTGAAGAACACATGAACAACTGGAGCAGTCATGGGCCTCGGTGTGCGCTGGACCGTGCACGGCGACGGGCGCAACCCGGCCCCCGGCGCCGTGGTCAGACCGGACGAACGGCTGTCGTGGCCGCGGACGGTGGGGCTGGGTGCGCAGCACGTCGTGGCGATGTTCGGGGCGAGTTTCGTCGCCCCCGTCCTGATGGGCCTCGACCCCAACCTCGCGATCATGATGTCGGGCGTCGCCACCGTCATCTTCCTGCTGGCCACCCGCGGCCGGGTGCCCTCGTACCTGGGCTGCTCGCTGTCGTTCGTCGGTGTCGCGGCCGTCATCCGGGCGCAGGGCGGCACCAGTGCCACGGTGACCGGTGCGGTCCTGGTGGTCGGGGTCGCGCTCTTCCTGGTCGGTCTTGCCGTCCAGCGGTTCGGGGCTCGGATCATCCACGCCGCGATGCCGCCGGTGGTGACCGGCGCCGTGGTGATGCTGATCGGCTTCAACCTCGCGCCGGTGACGGCGACCACGTACTGGCCGCAGGACCAGTGGGTGGCGCTGCTGACCATGCTGGCGACCGGGTTCGCGGTGGTGTGCCTGCGCGGGTTCTGGTCGCGGATCGCGATCTTCCTCGGCCTGGTCTTCGGCTACGCCATCTCGTGGATCTTCGACCGGGCCTTCGGAATGATCCACTCCGTCAACGGCGCGGGGAAGGTGACCGACCACTGGCGGCTGGACTTCTCCGCTGTCGGCAAGGCGGACTGGATCGGCCTGCCGTCCTTCCACGGCCCGAGTTTCCAGTGGTCGGCGATCCTGGTGGCGCTGCCCGTCGTGATCGCGCTGGTCGCGGAGAACGCCGGACACGTCAAGGCGGTCGGCGAGATGACCGGTGACCCGCTGGACGACAAGCTCGGCACCGCGATCTCCGCCGACGGCGCGGCCTCGGTGCTCTCCACCGCGCTGGGCGGCCCGCCGAACACCACCTACTCCGAGAACATCGGCGTGATGGCGGCGACCCGGGTCTACTCCACCGCGGCCTACTGGGCGGCCGCCGGCTTCGCGCTCCTCTTCGGCCTGTGCCCGAAGTTCGGCGCGGTGGTCGCCGCCATCCCCGGCGGGGTGCTGGGCGGCATCACGGTGATCCTCTACGGCATGATCGGCCTGCTGGGCGCCCAGATCTGGGTGCACAACAAGGTGGACCTGCGCAATCCGCTCAACCTCGTCCCGGTCGCCGCGGGCATCATCATCGGCATCGGCGGGGTCAACCTGCGGCTGGGCGACAACTTCGAACTGGGCGGGATCGCCCTGGGCACCATCGTGGTGCTCACCGGCTACCACGTTCTGCGCGCCCTGGCGCCGGCGCACCTCAAGCAACAGCAACCGCTGCTGGACGAGGGCACCTCCGCGTACGACGCGACGGACGGCCCGGACGAGCGGTCGTGACGACGCGACGGCCCGGGGTGCGCCCCGGGCCGTCGCTCCGCTCACGAACCGAGGTTCTTGACGGCCTCGTAGTACGTCCAGGCCAGCGCGTTGCAGGACGTCTTCGTCGCGCCGGAATATCCCGCGCAGACCCGCTTCAGGTCCTCGTAGAGGGCGCTGTCCAAACGCGCCTTGTTGGCGGAGAAGGTGCCCGCCTGCTTGTAGTTGCGGTAGCCGAAGTCATGCCGGGCGCAGGAGAGCTTGAAAGGGAATCCGAAGGGATTGTCCGGGGACTTGGAGCAATAGTCGGTGGACCAGTCGAAATCGTAGGCGGCCCATTTCGCCTGATTGTTGCGGGCCGCCAGCCAGTTGTCGTAACTCGCCGCGCTGGTCTGCGTGAAACTCGCCATCACCTGCGGTTTGTCGGCGGGGGCGGCCTGGGCCGGGGCGGCGGCCACGGCCAGCGCGGAGACCGCGAGTAACGGTGTGACCAGCGTGGCGACGAGTCTTCGGGACACGAATCAACCTCCGGAAATCCACGCCGCGTTCGGGCGGCGCTTTCTGGCATGCCACATGGATGTGGGTGTTCTCAAAGGACATGGCGGAGACTTCGCCGTCTCCTGCGGCCGGACCGGAAATGCGCAGCGCGAATCGACGCGGCAGTGGGTACCGCGGGACGAGCCCGGCGCAGATCGGTGGGAAGAGCCTCAAGACGGCGGGCCGATTATTACTCCGTTCCGGTCAACTGTCCACGGGATTAGGCATATTCAGGGGTATGCCAATGCCACGCTGAACGGATGACGACCTTTCAGCAACATGTCGGAAACGGCCCGCCGCACACCACCGCGGAATCCGTTGCCGGGCCCGCCGGCGGCGCCGGACCTGCGACGACCGCAGGAGTGGCGCAGGTACGGGAACGGATGCGGGCGCTGGACCGGGCGCTGCCCACCGACGACGGGGTGGCCGTGTTCAACCGGGTCTACCTGGCCGTCACCGAGGCCGTCGCCGAGCGGGTCGGCGACGACGCCTTCGAGGACCCCCGGGCCGCCGGCGAACTGGACGTGCGGTTCGCCCGCCGCTACTTCACCGCGGTGGACGCCGACGCCACCGGGCTGCGCCCGCCGGCCTGCTGGCGGCCGCTGTTCCAACTGCGCCGACACCCCCGGATCCGCCCGCTCCAGTTCGCCCTCGCCGGCATCAACGCGCACATCGGCCACGACCTCGCACTGGCGGTGGTGGACACCTGCCGGGCGCTGGAGTGCGAACCCCCCGCCCTGGAAGGCGACTTCGACCGCATCGGCACGCTCCTGACCGGCCTGGAGGAGGGCATCCGGGAGACCCTGATGCCTGGTCCCGACCTCCTGGACATCGCCGATCCGCTCACCCATCTCGTCGGCTCCTGGAGCCTGGAGATGGCCCGCGACGGCGCCTGGGCCGCGGCCCGGATGCTGTGGGGCGCCCGCCGGCTCCCCGACGTGGCCGAGGAGTTCGCCGACCGCCTGGACGCGAGCGTCGGCCTGATCGGGCGCTGTCTGCTGACTCCGCTCGGCTAGGGCGTGCCCGAGGGGCGTCGAAGCGCTCGGCGCCGACGTCGTTCCGCGGCCGGGCGCCCCGTCGTAGGGTGCGGTCCATGACGTTACGACTGGGACTGGGGTTGCCCCAGATGCCGCAGTACGACCCGCGGCGCGATGTGCGGGACGTGGCCCGCGCCGCGGAGGAGATCGGATTCGACAGCGTCTGGGGCTTCGAGCGGACGCTGGTCCCGAACGAGCCGCTGGACGGGCTCTACGGCGTCCCGGGCCAGCCCTGGCCCGACTTCTACCGCCACTGCGCCGACCCGTTGGTCACCCTGACGCTGGCCGCCGCCGTCACCGACCGGGTCTGGCTGGGCAGCAGCGTGCTGGTCTCCGGGCTGCACGCGCCGTTCCCGCTCGCCCGGATGCTGGCGACGCTGGACGCGGCCAGCGGCGGGCGGGTGCTGGCGGGCCTGGGGACCGGCTGGTCCCAGGACGAGTACCGGGCCGCCGGGGTCACCGCGTACGCCGACCGCGGCGCCCAGCTGGACGAGCTGCTGGAGGTCTGCGCGGCGGTCTGGGGCCCCGACCCGGTCGCGTACCGGGGCCGTTGGACGGAGATCGCGCCGGCCGCGGTCGGCCCCAAGCCGGCCCGTCCGGTCCCGGTCTACCTGGCCGGGAGCAACGGCCGGGCCCTGGAGCGGGTGGCGCGGCGCGCCGACGGCTGGCTCCCCGGCCATCTGACGGGCGCCCAACTCGCCCCGCTCCTGGGGAGGTTGCGGGCGGCGGCCGAACGGCACGGCCGGGACGCCGGGGAGCTGGACGTCGTCCTGCGGGTCGGGGTCGACCTGACCGGCGCGCCGCTGCCGGAGGACGGCCGCCGTCCGTACACCGGCAGCCACGAACAGGTGCTGGCGGATCTGGCCGGTGCCTCCGACGCCGGTGCCGGGGAGGTCCTGCTGGACTTCCAGGTGCACTGCCGGGACGGCAGGGAGCTGACCGACCGGGCCGCCGACCTGTACGGGCGGATCCGGGCGGCCGGGCTGTAGCACCGGGCCGGCGGGCGCGACCGGCCGGGCGGAAGCGGAGGTGCGCGGGGCCCCGGATCGACCGGGGCCCCGCGCACCTCAGTTGGCGCTCGTGCCGACGCGGCGCCCTGGGACCGCTCAGTCCTCCGGGAGCTCCACGGGAGCGATCTCGTCGTAGACGTCGCCGGGGCCGGGGTTGGTCGCGTCGGTGCCACCGCCGAGGTGGTGCATCACGCCCCAGACCGCGTTCAGGGCGGTCTGGATGGCGCCCTCGGCCCAGCCCGCCGTCCAGGAGATGTCGTCGCCGGCGAGGAAGATGCCGCGCTTGTCCTCGGGGAGCAGCTCCTGCATGAAGTGGGTGAACAGGCGCCGCTGGTAGCGGTAGTGGCCGGGCAGGTTGGCCTTGAACGCGCCCATGAAGTAGGGCTCGTTCTCCCAGGACACGGTCACCGGGTTGCCGATGATGTGCTTGCGGATGTCGACCTTGGGATAGATCTCGCCGAGCGACTTGAGCATGACCTCCATGCGCTCGTTCGCCGACAGCGGCAGCCACTTCAGGCTGTCGTCGCACCAGGTGTAGGAGAGGCAGATGACGGCCGGCTGGTCCGGGCCGTTGTCGAGGAGGTACGTCCCGCGCGTCATGCGGTCGGTGAGCGTCATCGACATGACGTCCCGGCCCGTCTGCTCGTCCTTGTCCAGCCAGAACGGCCGGTCGACGGGGACGAAGAGCTTGCTGGACTCCATGTAGTGGGTGCGCTCGATCGCCGTCCAGTGGTCGATCGGGAACAGGTCGTCGTCGCAGTCGATCTTCGACAGCAGCATCCAGCTCTGCGCGGTGAAGACCACCGCCTTGTAGGAGCGGATGTCGCCGGAGGCGTCGGTGACGGTGATGCGGTTGCCGGCGGTGCGGTGCAGCCGGGTCACGGCCGGCCGCGGCGCGCCGCCGTGCAGCGACGACAGCGAGGTGCCCGGCGCCCAGTGCACGATCTTGCGCGGCTCGCGCTCCCACAGGCGCAGCGGCAGCTGCTGGGAGCCGCCGACGATGCCGCGGTGGTGGTCGTCGGCCTCGGTGTAGACGACCCGCAGGATCTCCAGGATGGAGTTGGGGAAGTCGGTGTCCCAGCCGCCGGTGCCGAAGCCGACCTGGCCGAAGATCTCGCGGTGCCGGAAGGACGTGAACGCCTTGGAGTCGCAGAGGAAGCCGTAGAAGGTCTGGTTGTCGAGCTTCTCGACGAGCTGCGCCCAGATCTCGCGGATACGCGGGACGTCGCGCTCGCGCATGGCCTGGTTCATGTCGGAGAAGTCGGCGCCCTCCTCCAGGCAGGCGTTCCACGCCTCGGCGACCTGGCGGTAGACCGCGGGCAGGTCGTCGAGGGTCTCGGCGTAGTGCGACTCGCCCTTGAGGTCGACGACGGTCGAGGGGGTGGACTCGGCGAGCGGGTTGGGGAACGGCTGGGTCGTGAGGCCCACCAGGTCGATGTAGTGCTGGAGCGCGGTGGAGGACGGCGGGAAGCGCATCGCGCCCAGCTCGCAGTTCAGGACACCTTCGTCACCTGCGGCGGAGCAGCCGTCGAAGCCGACCGTGCGCAGCCGGCCGCCTATCTGGTCCGCCTCGTAGACGACGGGCTTGAGGCCCATCTTCATCAGCTCGTACGCGGTGACGATGCCGGAGAGGCCGCCGCCGACGATGGCGACCTCGGTGCCGTGCTCGGTCGCCGGTATCTGGCCCAGGCCCGCCGGGTGCGCGAGGTAGTCGTCGTACGCGTAGGGGAAGTCCGGGCCGAACATGGTGATCGGCGGCTGCGCGGTGGTGTGCGGGACGGCGGGGGGCACCGTGGACGTCATCGGGCGGACTCCTTGCGAGGGGGCGGGCATAACGGGGCGTATCGGGCGCTGGCGGGCGCGCCGGGACGCCCTCGTGGGCGGGGGGTGCTTCAGGCCGCGACGGCGGACCGGGGGCGGTGCGGGCGGGGGCGGCGGGCGCGGTGCGGCGCCGGTCAGGCGAGGTCGGTGTAGAGCTCCGGCCTCCGGTCCTGGAGGTAGGGGTTGTTCTCCCGCGCTTCCTTCAGGAAGTCCGGGTCCACCGCGGCCTGCACCAGCTGCTCGGAGCGCCCGGCGCGGGTGCGGACGACCCCGTCGGGTCCGGCCAGGCAGCTGAGGCCGACGAACTCGAACTCGCCCTCCGCGCCGACCCGGTTGACGTACGCCACGTACATCTGGTTCTCGAAGGCGCGGACCGGGATCATCTGCTCCGGCACGATCTGGAAGGGGTGCATCTGCGCGGTGGGCACCAGCAGCAGATCGGTGCCGGCCAGCGCGTGCGCCCGGACGTTCTCCGGGAACTCCACGTCGTAGCAGATCAGCAGGCCGATCCGGAGCCCGTCCAGCTCCGCCTGGACGACCTGCCGGTCCCCCGGGGTGAACCACTCGCGCTCGAAGCAGCCGAAGAGGTGGGTCTTGCGGTAGTTGGCCAGCGGGGCGCCGTCGGGGCCGATCAGCTGCGCAGAGTTGTAGACCACGCCGTGCTCTTCGGGGGCGCGCTCGGGGTAGCCGTAGAGCACCGCGATCCGGTGTTCGGCGGCGATCTCGGCGACGGCCCGGGCGCTGGCGCCGTCGGCCGGCTCGGCTAGGCGGTGCAGGTCGCCGCCGATCGCGTAGCCGGTGAGGAACAGCTCGGGGCAGGCGAGCAGCCGGGCGCCGGTCGCGGCCGCCTCGCGGGCCGCCTCGTCGAGGACCTTCAGGTTGTGCGCCACGTCGCCGGGCCGTCCCGAACTCTGGAGCAGGGCGGTGTGCAGTGGCGGCATGGGACCCCTCGGTGACGGCGGTGCGGGCGGGACGCATTGACGGTACGGGGCGCCGACGATCCGGGACAAGGCGCCTCCGTTGCGCGGCGGCGGACGATTCGTTGCGCCTTCAAGGGCCACCGCGGCGATTCGTTGCACGGGGCATGCGCGCCGGTCGGGCGGGGCGCCCGCGGAGTGGTTCAGGCCACCACGGCGGCCACCGTCGCGCGCACCACCCCGCGCAGCCACACATGGCCCGGGTCGGCGTCCTGCCGGGGGTGCCAGGCCATCACCATCCGCAGCGGCGGGAGGTCCAGCGGGACGGGCAGGGTGCGCAGACCCAGTTCCCTGATCATCGAGGCCCCGGCGCGCTCCGGGCCCATGCCCACCGCGTCGCTGTCCCGCACCATCATCAGCGCCGCCGCCAGGGTCGGGACGGTGGCGATCACCCGGCGGCGCAGCCCGTGGTCGGCCAGTGCGGCGTCGATGGGGCCGGTCAGCCGCCCACGCCGGGAGAAGTTGAGGTGCGGCGCGTCGGCGTACCGGCGGACGGTCAGCGGTCCGGCGGTCAGCGGGTGTCCGTCGCGGACGACCGCGACCGCGCGGTCGGTGAACAGCGGCACGGTGCGGATCTCCGACTGCGGGCCGCCGCCCACGCCCAGTTCCAGGTCGGCCGCGCCGTCCCGCAGCAGCGGCAGATCGACATGCCCCTCGCTGAGGAACCGCAGCACCACCCCCGGCGCCTGCCGGGCGACCCGGGCGAGCAGCGCGGGCCCGAGGAGGGTGACGAAGAGGTCGCTGGCGTTGATGGCGAAGCTCCGGGTCAGCCGCGCCGGGTCGACGGGGGCGGACGGGGTCAGCACCACCTGCGCGGCCTCGACCAGCCGCCGCACCTCGGCCTTGATCTCCAGGGCGTGCGGGGTCGGCACCATGTGGCGGCCGGCGCGGACCAGGATCGGATCGCCGACCGTCCGCCGGATCCGGCCGAGCGCCCGGCTCATCGCGGGCCCGGAGAGCCCGATCCGGCCGGCGGCGCCGGTGACGCTCTCTTCCTCCAGGAGTGCGTCCAGGGCGATCAGCAGATTGAGGTCGATGTTTGCGTATCGCGCAATCATGGCGGCACACCTTGCAGTTGAGATCAACTGAGCGGGACTCTACGCGCGGCCCATGATCACGTCAGCACCGCCGTCGACCGGCGCCGCACGCTCCCCGCACTTGACCTCAAGTTCGCTTGAGGTCGCAGGATCGCGGCATGACCACACATGAGAACGCGACCACCGCCCCGATCACCCCCGCCGCCGAGGCCGCCGAGACGGCGCGGCAGCTGCGCCACCTCACCGACCGCGCCGCCGTCGCCGACCTGCTGGGCCGCCAGCTGCGCTCCCTGGACGAGGGGGTGTTCGACGAGGCGTGGGGCCGCGCCTACTTCACCGCGGACGCCACCGCCGAGATGCCGCTCGGCACCGTCCGCGGCCGGGACGCCATCGTGGCGCGGATCCGTGCGGGGATGGCGCTGTTCGACCGGACCATGCACCTGGGCGGCACCCCGGTCATCGAGATCGACGGCGATCGGGCGACCGCCCACGGACCCCAGCTGAGCACCCATGTGCTGGCGGACGGGTCCGAGGCGCTCTTCGTCTCCGGCGGCCAGGCCGAGACCGAGCTGGTGCGCACCCCGGACGGCTGGCGGATCGCCGCCTGCGCCCTGCGCGTCGCATGGACCCGGGGCACCCCGCCGCGCCTGCCGGCGGGTATGGGACCGGCGGACGCCGCCTGAGCGCCGGACCTCAGCCGGGCGTCCCCGCCCCGTAGCGGCGCAGCAGCGGGGAGAGGACCAGGACGGACTTGGTGCGCTCGACGAACGGTTCGCCGGCGATCCGCTCCAGGACCCGTTCGAAGTGCCGCATGTCGGCGGCGAAGACCTGCACCAGGGCGTCCGCCTCACCGGTGACGGTGGAGGCGGACGCCACTTCCGGATAGCGCGACAGGCCGCGGTGGATCGCCTCGGGCGAGGTGTTGCGGCGGCAGAAGATCTCGATGAACCCCTCGGTCTCCCAGCCGAGGGCGGCGGGGTCGACGCGCACCGTGAACCCGGTGATCGCGCCGTCCGCCCGCAGCCGGTCCACCCGGCGCTTGACCGCCGGAGCGGACAGCCCGACCTCCTGGCCGATGTCCGCGTAGCTGCGGCGGGCGTCCTCGGCGAGGGCGTGGACGATGCGTTCGTCGAGATCGTTCAGTCGCACTGCGGGTGGATCACTTCTCTGCGGTGGCCAATCGGGAGCGGCGCATGCCGTATCCGAAGTAGATCACAAGGCCGACCACCATCCAGACACCGAAGACCACCCAGGTCACCGGGCCGAGCTGGGTCATCATGAAGGCGCAGAGCAGGAAACCGATCGCCGGGAAGAGCGGGGAGAACGGGGTACGGAACGCCCGCGGCATGTCGGGACGGGTCTTGCGCAGCACGATCACGGCCACGTTGACCAGCGCGAACGCGAAGAGCGTGCCGATGCTGGTGGCGTCGGCCAGCTCGCCGAGCGGCACCGCGGCGGCGAGCACGCCGCAGAAGAGGCAGACGATCACGGTGTTCACCCGCGGCACGCCGCTCTTGGGGTGAACCTTGGAGAACGACTTGGGCACCAGCCCGTCCCGGGACATCGCGAAGAGGATCCGGGTCTGGCCGTAGAGCACGGTCAGCACGACGCTGGCGATGGCGACGACGGCGCCGAAGGCCAGCAGCACCGACCAGTAGCCGTGACCGGTGACGGTCTTGAGGATCCCGGCGAGCGCCGCCTCCGAGCCCTTGAACTCCTGCCACGGCAGGGCGCCCACCGCGATGGCCGCGACCAGGCAGTACAGGGCGGTGACGATCACCAGCGACAGCATGATCGCGCGAGGCAGGTCGCGCTGCGGGTTCTTGGCCTCCTCGCCCGCCGTGGAGGCGGCGTCGAAGCCGATGTAGGAGAAGAACAGGGTGGCGCCGGCGGCGCTGACCCCCGCCATGCCCATCGGCATGAAGTTGGCGTAGTTGCCGGACTTCACGCCCTGGATCGCGACGCCGCAGAAGAGCAGCAGCGTGGCGATCTTGACGATCACCATGATGGTGTTCGCCCGGGCGCTCTCCCTGGCGCCGCCCAGCAGGAACACCATCGCCAGCACCACGACCAGCAGGGCCGGCAGGTTGAAGTAGCCGCCCTGGCCCGGCGGCGCGGAGAGCGCGTCGGGGATGGTGAAGCCCAGCGTGCCGTCGAGGAACTCGTTGAGGTACTGGCCCCAGCCGACCGCGACGGCCGCCACCGAGACGCCGTACTCCAGGATCAGGCACCAGCCGCAGACCCAGGCGACCAGCTCGCCGAGGGTGGCATAGGCGTAGGAGTAGGACGAGCCCGAGACCGGGATGGTGCCGGCCAGCTCGGCGTAGGAGAGCGCGGAGAACAGCGCCGTGATGCCGGCGATGACGAACGAGAGGACGACCGCGGGCCCGGCGTCCGGGACGGCCTGGCCGAGGACCACGAAGATGCCGGTGCCGAGCGTGGCACCGATGCTGATCATCGTCAGCTGCCAGACGCCCATCGAGCGGCGGAGGGTGCCCCCCTCGCCCTGGCCGCCCTCGGCGACCAGCCGCTCCACCGGCTTGCGGCGCATCAGCCGAGTGCCGATTCCTCCGGCGGCGGGCGGCCCGGAATAGCTGTCCCGCGGGGGCGGGACTGCGCCGTTCTCCAACACAGGGGCTCCTTCGTCGCTGCCGGTCAGACTGACACATTCCGGCACATTCCGGTGACAGGACCGCAGCGGCCAGGCAGGCAGGACGAACCACCCTGCAGCAGGAGACCGCCGAGCAGGCGGTCTCCGCCACTCCACGTACAGCGCATGACCTTACGGCCCCTCGTTGACCTGCCGTAATGCAGGATCCTTGCGCAACCGCGGTGGAACGTTGCGCACGGCGGCGAAGGGCGGCGGAACGTTGCGCTCCACCTCAGTGAATCACGGTCCCGCCCGCAGAACGCAACCGGCCCCGCACCAGGTCGGTGCGGGGCCGGTGAGCGGCGCTGGCGGAGCCGGCAGCGGGCTCCTGGAGGTCAGCTCCAGCTGTTGTGCAGGGGCTTGCCCTCGGCGTAGCCGGCGGCGCTCTGCACGCCGACCACGGCCTTCTCGGCGAACTCCTCGACCGAGGCGGCGCCGGCGTAGGTGCAGGAGCTGCGGACGCCCGCGATGATCGAGTCGATCAGGTCCTCGACGCCGGGACGGGCCGGGTCGACGAACATCCGCGAGGTGGAGATGCCCTCCTCGAACAGCGCCTTGCGGGCGCGGTCGTAGGACGACTCCTCGCTGGTGCGGTTGCGCACCGCACGCGCGGAGGCCATGCCGAAGCTCTCCTTGTACGGCTGACCCTCGGCGGTGTGCTGGAGGTCGCCGGGCGACTCCAGGGTGCCCGCGAACCACGAGCCGATCATGACGTTGGACGCGCCCGCGGCCAGCGCCATGGCCACGTCGCGGGGGTGCCGGACACCGCCGTCGGCCCAGACGTGCTTGCCGTACTTGCGGGCCTCGGCGGCGCACTCCAGCACCGCGGAGAACTGCGGGCGGCCCACGCCGGTCATCATGCGGGTGGTGCACATCGCGCCGGGCCCGACACCGACCTTGATGATGTCCGCGCCGGCCTCGATGAGGTCGCGCACGCCGGCGGCGGCGACGATGTTGCCCGCGACGATCGGGACCTGCGGGTCCAGCGCTCGAACGGCCTTGATCGCGCTGATCATCGACTCCTGGTGGCCGTGCGCGGTGTCCACGACGAGCGTGTCCACGCCGGCTTCCAGCAGCGCCTTGGCCTTGCCGGCCACATCGCCGTTGATGCCCACGGCCGCCGCGATCCGCAGCTTGCCGTCCGCGTCCGTGGCGGGGGTGTACAGGGTGGCGCGCAGCGCGCCCTTGCGGGTCAGGATGCCGACCAGCATGCCGTCCGCGTCGACCGCGGGGGCCAGCTTGCGGTTGGCGGCGTCGAGGCGGTTGAACGCCTCGCGCGGGTCGATGTCCGCGTCCAGGACCAGCAGGTCCTTGGACATGACCTCGGACACCTGGGTGAAGCGGTCCACCCCGGCCAGGTCGTGCTCGGTGACGACACCGACCGGCCGGCCGCTCTCGACGACGATGCCCGCGCCGTGCGCGCGCTTGGGCAGCAGCGACAGCGCGTCCGCCACGGTCGAGACCGGGGACAGCACGATCGGCGTGTCCAGCACCAGGTGGCGCTGCTTGACCCAGGTGATGACGTCGGTGACGACGTCGATCGGGATGTCCTGCGGGATGACGACCAGGCCGCCGCGGCGGGCGACCGTCTCGGCCATGCGGCGGCCGGCGATCGCCGTCATGTTGGCGACCACGAGGGGGATCGTCGTGCCGGAGCCGTCGCGCGAGGCGAGGTCCACGGCCTGGCGGGAGCCCACCGACGAGCGGCTGGGCACCATGAAGACATCGTCGTAGGTCAGGTCGTAGGGCACCGAAGAACTCTCTTCGAGGGCGCCGTTCTTCGGATTGAGGAATCGCATACCGCCAGGATACGGGCCCTGACCAGGACTCATGTGATAGTCCTACGGCCACCCTGGGCCGTGTGTGCGATCCGCCAATCCGCGGTCCACCCACCGGGACGCCGCCTCACGGGACGCATGCGTCACGTCGCGGAACGACGCGGAACGGCGTCCCGTGGGGCCGTGCCCCCGGCTACGTCCCCTGCCGGCCGCGCCCGCCGGCCATGATCACCGAGAGCCCGGTGTCGGTGTCCCGCCAGTAGCCCACGGCGTCCGCCAGCACCTGCTCGAACACGCTCCAGTCCTCCGGCACAGCGCCCGCGTACCCCTGCCAGTCGGTGACGACCAGCAGCCGGCCGCGCGCCGGGGGGCACCAGGACAGATCGGTCAGACAGTCGGCCAGCGCGTCCCAGTTGTGGCCGAAGTACGCCGGGAAGTCCAGGGCGGCGGCGCACCGGTCGAGGAACCCGGCCTTGTCCGCGACCCCGTCGAGATCCAGCGCGGCAGCGCTCCAGCCGGCGTCCTCGGCCGCGGCCAGGGCGTCCGCCACCGGGCGGTCGGCCGGCCAGGGCAGCACCCCCGCCGGCGTCCGCCCGTCGAGCACCGCGGCCAGTGCCGGGGGTACCTCGGGGCTCACCGCAGCACCGCCTTGAAGTTCTTGTAGTGGTCGTCGGTGTAGAAGAACTCGTGGTGCTTGCCGGTGATCAGGCGGCGGGCGCCGCGGTTGCGGGCGCCCGGGGTGTCGACCGTGTACTCGTGGTAGTAGCCGCGCGGCTCGCTGGGCAGCCGCTTCTCGTAGTTGCCGAAGACGGTGCCGTCCTTCGGGTACGGGAACGGCCCGCCGGCGTCGATCAGCTTGAGGGTGTGCTGCGCCTCGGCGGGCAGCCGGCCGACCGGGACGGTCGGCAGGCCCTTCGCCCAGCCCGGTGCGGTGGTGCCGCCGGACGGCCGGCTGGCGGACGCGGACGGCCGGTGCGTGCCGGCCGAACTCCCTTTGCCGTCACCGCCGGTGGAACAACCGGTCAGGACGAGGAGCAGCGCGGCGAACAGCGCGCCGACAAGGGCGGCGGCCCGGCGCGGGGCGGTGTGGATCAGCATGCGCCGATGCTGTCACAGCCACGCGCGGGCTGCTCGCCGGCGGGCGCCGGGGACCCGCTTCACTTCCCGTCGGGGTCCGCCCGGTCCAGGGCCGGCCGCGGGCCGGGACCGGTCTCCAGCAGCAGGTGGTCGGCGGCCGCGGTGTCCGTCACCAGGCTCGTCACAAGCCCGGAGCGGAGCACCGCGCCGATGGCCGCGGCCTTGCGCCGGCCGCCGGCGATCGCCACGACCTCCGGGATGCGGCGCAGCCGGTCCGCCTCGACGGTGATGCACCGCTCCCCGAGGTCACGGCCGACCCGCCGGCCCTCGGCGTCGAAGAGGTGCGAGGACGACTCGGCGACCGCGCCCAGCGAGGCGTAGTGCTCCCGCTCCTCCTCCGACAGCATGTCGTAGACGGTCGAGACGCCCGGCTCCCAGGAGCCGATGGAGACGCAGGCGACGGTGACCTTGTCGAAGTACTCGAAGGCGCGGGCGATGCCGGTCTGGCCGCGCAGCGCGGCGGCGGTCGCCGAGTCGGGCAGCAGCATCGGCGCGTAGATCGGGTGCGCCTCGCCACCGGAGACGTCGGCCGCGCGGCGCACCGCCTCGACCGAGCCGCGGTCGGCGGTGCCGGCGTCGTAGACCCCGGTCAGCTGGACGACGGTGCACGGCGGGAGGTGGTGCAGCGCCGCCGCCATGTGGATCATCGAGCGGCCCCAGGCGAGGCCCAGCACATCGCCCTCGGCGACGAGTTCGCCGAGGAGGTCGGCGGCCACCTCGCCGAGGTTCTCCGGGTCAGCGGCGTCCTCCGAGGCGTCCGCGGGCGATTCGACGACGACCGCGTGCCGCAGGCCGTAGCGGGCACGCAGGGCGTCGGAGCGCTCCGCGTCCAGTTCGGAGGGCACCCGGATCTCGATCCGTACGAGATCACGCTCCAGGGCCGTCTCCAGGACACGGGCGACCTTGAAGCGGCTGACGCCGAACTCCTCCGCGATCTGGATCTTGGACTTGCCCTCGAGATAGAAGCGGCGGGCCATGGCCGCGGCCTGCACCAGCTCGGCGGGGCCCATTCCGGACTGCGGGCGGCTGGCTACCACGAAATTCTCCCCTTTTGCGCATCTGATCGAGTCTTTGCTCATCCTTTCAGAAACCCGAGGTGTACGGGGACCAAGAGCGGCACGACGGGCATGAACGCTCGGTTGCCACCAGGTCAACCGCCGGCACGCAGCGCGCCGGACGGTCCGGTCCCGGGCCCCGTGACGAGCCGGGCGACTCGATCAGTGGGCGCAGCCCCAGCTCGCGGCCGTCGCCGCCTCGGCCTTCTCCCGCAGGTCGCGGACGGCCTTGGCCGGATCGTCCGCGCCGTACACCGCGGAACCGGCCACGAACACGTCGGCGCCGGCCTCCGCGCACCGCTCGATGGTCTCCGCCGAGACCCCGCCGTCCACCTGGAGCCACATCTGAAGACCGTGCCGCGAGATGAGCTCCCGGGTGCGGCGGATCTTCGGCAGCATGATGTCCAGGAACGCCTGACCGCCGAAGCCGGGCTCGACGGTCATGATCAGCAGCATGTCGAGTTCGGGCAGCAGGTCCTCGAACGGCTCGATCGGGGTCGCCGGCTTCAGCGCCATCGACGCCCGCGCACCCTTGGCCCGGATCTCCCGCGCCAGCCGCACCGGCGCCCCGGCCGCCTCCGCGTGGAAGGTGACCGAGCCGGCCCCGGCCTCCACGTACTGCGGCGCCCAGCGGTCCGGGTCCTCGATCATCAGGTGCAGGTCGAGGGGGGTGTCCGTCGCCTTGCTCAGCGACTCGACGATCGGCACGCCGAGCGTGAGGTTGGGGACGAAGTGGTTGTCCATCACGTCGACATGGAGCCAGTCGGCGCCCTCGACGGCCCTCGCCTCCTCGGCGAGGCGGGCGAAGTCCGCGGACAGGATGCTGGGGTTGATCAAGGCCATGCCCCCAGTATGGCGGTCCCGTCACGGACCGACCGCGCCGGGCCGCGAGAGCCCCGTCACCCCGGCGGCACCGGGCCGCCCCGGCCGGACGCGCGGCCCGGCCGGGGCGGACGAGGTGGTGCTACGGTGCTCAGCCCCGCAGGGCCGCCAGCGCCTGGTTCAGCGTCTTCGAGGGACGCATCACCGCGGACGCCTTGGCCGGGTCGGGGCGGAAGTAGCCGCCGATGTCGACCGGGGAGCCCTGCACCGCGATCAGCTCGTCGACGATGGTCTGCTCCTGCTCGGTCAGCGTCTTGGCCAGCGGCCCGAACGCCTCGGCGAGCTGCGCGTCGTCGGTCTGCTTGGCCAGCTCCTGGGCCCAGTAGAGCGCCAGGTAGAAGTGGCTGCCGCGGTTGTCGATGCCGCCCAGCTTGCGGCTCGGCGACTTGTTCTCGTTGAGGAACGAACCGGTCGCGCGGTCGAGGGTGTCGGCGAGGACCTTGGCACGGGTGTTGTCCGTGGTCGTCGCGAGGTGCTCGAAGCTGACCGCGAGCGCGAGGAACTCGCCCAGGCTGTCCCAGCGCAGGTAGTTCTCCTTGACCAGCTGCTGGACGTGCTTGGGCGCGGAACCACCGGCACCGGTCTCGAACAGGCCGCCGCCGTTCATCAGCGGGACGACCGAGAGCATCTTGGCGCTGGTGCCCAGCTCCAGGATCGGGAACAGGTCGGTCAGGTAGTCGCGCAGGACGTTGCCGGTGACCGAGATGGTGTCCGCGCCGCGGCGGATCCGCTCCAGGGAGAACGCGGTCGCCTCGACCGGGGCCAGGATCTTGATCTCCAGGCCCTCGGTGTCGTGCTCCGGGAGGTAGGCGTTGATCTTCGCGATCAGCTGGGCGTCGTGCGCGCGGGTCTCGTCGAGCCAGAACACCGCCGGGTCGCCGGTGGCGCGGGCGCGGCTGACGGCCAGCTTGACCCAGTCCTTGATCGGCGCGTCCTTGGTCTGGCAGGCGCGGAAGATGTCACCGGCGGCGACGGCCTGCTCGATGACGACGTTGCCCTGCGCGTCGACCAGGCGGACGGTGCCCGCGGCCGCGACCTCGAAGGTCTTGTCGTGGGAGCCGTACTCCTCGGCCTTCTGCGCCATCAGGCCGACGTTCGGCACCGAGCCCATGGTGGCCGGGTCGAACGCGCCGTGCGCCCGGCAGTCGTCGATGACGGCCTGGTAGATGCCGGCGTAGCTGCTGTCGGGGAGCACCGCGAGGGTGTCCGCCTCCTGGCCGTCCGGGCCCCACATGTGGCCGGAGGTGCGGATCATCGCGGGCATGGACGCGTCCACGATGACGTCGCTGGGGACGTGCAGGTTGGTGATGCCGCGGTCGGAGTCGACCATGGCCAGCTCCGGGCCCTCGGCCAGCTCGGCGTCGAAGGACGCCTTGATCTCGGCGCCGTTGGACAGCGCCTCCAGGCCCTTGAAGATGCCGCCGAGGCCGTCGTTCGGGGTGAGGCCGGCCGCGGCCAGTGCCTCGCCGTACTGGGCGAAGGTCTTGGGGAAGAAGGCCCGTACGACGTGGCCGAAGACGATCGGGTCGGAGACCTTCATCATCGTGGCCTTCAGGTGCACGGAGAACAGCACACCCTCCGCCTTGGCGCGCACGACCTGGGCGGCGAGGAACTCACGGAGCTGGGCGACGCGCATGACGGAGGCGTCCACCACCTCGCCCGCGAGCACCGGCACGGACTCGCGCAGCACGGTGGTGGTGCCGTCCTCGGCCACCAGCTCGATGCGCAGGGAGCCGTCCTCGGCGATCACGGCGGACTTCTCGGTGGCGCGGAAGTCGTTCTCGCCCATGGTCGCGACGTTGGTCTTGGAGTCGGCGGTCCAGGCACCCATGCGGTGCGGGTGCGCCTTGGCGTAGTTCTTCACCGACGCGGGCGCCCGGCGGTCCGAATTGCCCTCGCGCAGCACGGGGTTGACGGCGCTGCCCTTGACCTTGTCGTAGCGGGCGCGGGTCTCGCGCTCCTCGTCGGTCTTCGGGTCGTCCGGGTAGTCCGGCAGCGCGTAGCCCTGCTCCTGGAGCTCGGCGATGGCCGCCTTGAGCTGCGGGATGGAGGCCGAGATGTTCGGCAGCTTGATGATGTTCGCGCCGGGGGTCTTGGCCAGCTGGCCGAGCTCCGCGAGAGCGTCGGCGATCCGCTGGTCCTCCTTCAGGCGCTCGGGGAAGCTGGCGATGATCCGGCCCGACAGGGAGATGTCGCGGGTCTCCAGCGTCACCCCGGCCTTCGCGGCGTACGCCTCCACCACCGGCAGGAACGAGTACGTCGCCAGGGCCGGGGCCTCGTCAGTGTGGGTGTAAATGATGGTCGAGTCAGTCACCGGGTACTCCGCTCCATCCACGTCTCAAATATTGCTCGACGTCAAGATATCAAGATTGCTCGACATCAAGATATCTGGTGCCCCGATCCGCTCCCGCGGCGGTGCGGCCCCTCGTACGACCGGGGCCGCCCACCGCGGGAACGGGCCCGTCAGCCGGTCCGCCGCAACAGCGCCAGATACATCGCGTCGGTCCCGTGCCGATGCGGCCACAGCTGGACGTCCGGCCCGTCGCCGAGCTCCGGAACACCCGGCATCAGCGGCCGGGCGTCGATCCACTCGGCCTCGACCGCCGGGCCGCCGCGCCCCTTGAGGACGTCCTCCACCACCGCCCGGGTCTCCGCCGGATGCGGCGAACAGGTCGCATAGCCGACCACGCCGCCGACCCGCACCGCCGCCAGTGCCTGCCGCAGCAGCTCCCGCTGGAGCGGCGCGAAGCCGTCCAGGTCCTCGGGGCGGCGCCGCCAGCGCGCCTCGGGCCGGCGGCGCAGCGCGCCCAGACCGGTGCACGGCACGTCCACCAGCACACGGTCGAAGGCACCCGGCCGCCACGCCGGACGCGTGCCGTCGGCGGCGATCACCGCGTACGGCCCGGGGTTGCCCTCCAACGCCCGGGCCACCAGCCGGGCCCGGTGCGGCTGCTTCTCCGACGCCAGCAGCGCCGCGCCCCGCTGCGCCGCCAGCGCGGCCAGCAGCGCCGCCTTGCCGCCCGGTCCCGCGCAGCCGTCCAGCCAGGTGCGGTCCGGGCCGTCCAGCGGCGCGCCGGCCAGCGCCAGCGCGACCAACTGGCTGCCCTCGTCCTGCACTCCGGCGCGCCCCTCGCGCACCGCGTCCAGCGCGCCCGGCTCCCCGCCCTCGGCGAGCCGGACCGCGTACGGCGACCACCGGCCCGGCACCGCGCCGTCCTCGCCCGCGGCCGCCAGCAGTTCCGCCGCCGTGGACCGGCCGGGCCGCGCCACCAGCGTCACCTCGGGGCGCTCGTTGTCCGCGGCCAACAGCTCCTCGATGCCCGCGCGACCGCCGCCCAGGGCGTCCCAGAGCGCGGAGACGACCCAGCGCGGGTGCGCGTGCACGATCCCCAGGTGCTCCTCGGGATCCTCGTCGTACTCCGGCGCCACCCGCTCCAGCCAGTCGTCCAGATCGTGCGCCGTGACCTTGCGCAGCACCGCGTTGACGAACTTCGCCCGGCCGTCGCCGAGCACCACCCTGGCCAGCTCCACGGTGGCGCTGACCGCGGCGTGCGGCGGGATCCGGGTGCCGAGCAACTGGTGTGCGCCGAGCGTCAGCACGTCCAGCACCGGCGGGTCCACCTCGCGCAGCGGCCGGTCCACGCAGCGCGCCAGGATCGCGTCGTAGGTGCCCTGGCGGCGCAGCGAACCGTAGACCAACTCGGTGGCCAGCGCCGCGTCCCGGGCGTCGAAGTCGCCGGCCTCCCGCGCCTTGCGCAGCAGCGGCGGCAGGACCAGATTCGCGTACGCGTCCCGCTCGTCCACGGCCCGCAGCGCCTCGAACGCGAGGATCCGGACCGGGTCCTTCTTCGGGCGGCGGTAGGGCTTGCGGGTGCCGTGACGACGCGGCGGCTGCTGACTCACAGAAAGGTGCTCCGGTATTACGGGACGGGGTCCGCCCCAGCCTACGCGGGCCGGAAGCCGGCGGCGCGGGCGGACGGCCCCCGGCGGCGCACCGCAGAAGCGCCCTAGTCGCCCAGGCGCTCCCCGGCCGCGATCCGCACGCCGCGCGCCCAGTCCGCGGCCTGCATGGGCTTCTTGCCCTGCGGCTGGACCCAGAGCAGCTGCACGGGGTGGCTGCCGCTGCCGACGTGCACCGTCTTCTTGGTGACGCCCAGTTCGCCCGGCTCCAGGGCCGGTCCGTCGTGCCCGGCGGCCGGCGCGGCCGCCATCACCTTCAGCCGCTCGCCGCGGAAGACCGTCCAGGCGCCGGGCGCCGGCGCACACCCGCGGACCACCCGGTCCACCCGCAGCGCGGGCGCCGTCCAGTCGATCCGGGCGTCCTCGACCTCGATCTTCGGGGCGAGGGTGACCCCCTCCGCCGGCTGCGGCACCGCCTTGAGGGTGCCGTCCTCGATGCCGTCCATCGTGGCGACGAGCAGACCGGAACCGGCGAACGCCAGCCGGGTCAGCAGATCGCCGCTGGTGTCCGCGGACCGGATCTCCTCGGTGAGCACCCCGTACACCGGGCCGGAGTCCAGCCCCTGCTCGATCTGGAAGGTGGTGGCGCCGGTGATCTCGTCGCCGGCGAGCACCGCGTGCTGCACCGGCGCGGCGCCCCGCCACGCCGGCAGCAGCGAGAAGTGCAGATTGACCCAGCCGTGGGTCGGGATGTCCAGCGCCGCCTTGGGCAGCAGCGCTCCGTAGGCGACCACCGGGCAGCAGTCCGGCGCGATCTCCCGCAGCCGGGCGAGGAAGTCCTCGTCCCGCGGCTTGACGGGCTTGAGCACCTCGATGCCGGCCTCCTCCGCGCGCTCGGCGACGGGGCTGGCGACCAGCCGGCGGCCCCGCCCGGCCGGCGCGTCGGGCCGGGTCACCACGGCCACCACCTCGTGCCGGTCCGAGGCGATCAGGGCATCGAGAGCGGGTACGGCGACCTCGGGGGTACCGGCGAAGACAAGCCTCATGGGTGACGGACTACCTCTCACGCGCTGCGGAACGACGCACCAGTCTATGGGCCTTGGCGCAGGTCATGGGCCGGAACGCCAGGGGGCGTGCGAAGTCGCCCGCGCCCCGCGCACACGCTCGTACGCCCCTGCACCGTGACCAGAGTCGCTGCTGGCGCGTTGGTCAAGCAGCATTGACCGCTTCACGGGCCGCTTTGGCGGCCCGATCGCTTTCCCCCTTCCTTTCCACGCCGGTTCGAGAGGCTTGCTCATGGCCGACCACGCAACCCACGACGCCCAGGCGCGCGCCAGCCTGCATCTCCTGGTGCGGGACATCGAGCGGGTCCGCCGGCAGGTGGACGCCCTGCGCACGCTCACCGCGCAGCTCGGCAACGTCTACCGGCCGCGGCGCACCGGCCCCTCCGCGGGCTTCGTCGTCTACGGACGGGCACCCGCCCCCACCGTGCGCCTCGCCCAGGAGCTGCGCGACAGCGTCGAGACGCTCGTCACCGCGGCAGTCGACTTCGACCGTTCGCTGGGCTTCTCCTGGGACGCGGTGGGCTCCGCGCTCGGCGTCACCAAGCAGGCGGTGCACCGGCGTTACGGCGCCCGGCGGGCCGCCACCCAGCCGTCCGGCGACAGCGGCGACGAGGCGGTGCGCTCCCCGGACGCCTCGGCGGCCTCCGCTGCCCGCGCGGTCAGCATGGCCGGCGGCCTGACCGGCCCCGCCGCCGTCCCCGCCGCCCGCTCCATGCCCACCCAGCCCACCGCGTCCTCCCGCGACGAGGCCCGCCCCGGCGCCTTCCCCGGCCCCCGCAACGGCTGAACGACTCCCCCGCCCCCGGACACCACGCCCCGTGCCGCACCGCGCGCCGGCACCCGGGACCGCCTGCCGACTACGGTCCCGGTGCGCTGCATGGTGCGACACCGGGCCGTTCGCGCGCGCGGCCGACGCGGCGCCCACCGGACCGCGCGGCGCCCCTCAGCCCAGGTCCAGCGGATCGACCCGCACCCGGAGCGGCTGCCCCTCCCGCTTGACCAGCCGGGCCGCCTGCGCCGCCTTCAGCGCCGCCGCCAGCGCCCCGCCCCGGCCCGGTCGGACCCGTACGAGCACCCGCTCCCACTCCTCGCCCGGCGGAGGATCCCCCGGCCGGCGGGGCCGTCCGGGATCCGGCACCGGCACCGGAACGGGGCCCAACACCTCGGCATCCGCAGGGAGTTCGGCCGCCGCCAACAGCCCCGCCACATCCTCGGCACGGCCCGCCACGGAAGCCATCCTCGACACCGGCGGGAACCCCAGCTCCGCCCGCTCGGCCAGCTCGCGGACCGCATGGCCGACCGGATCCCAGCGTACCAATGCCTGCACGGGCCGCAGCGTCGGCTCCGCGATCACCACCACCGTGCCGCCCTCCGCCTGGCCGCGGACCAGCGCCGCCGCGCCCAACCAGCGGCGCAGCGCCTCCTCACCGGCGCGGAGATCCGGCCGGCCCAGCAGCGCCCAGCCGTCCAGCAGCAGCGCCGCGGCATAGCCCGCGCCCTCGGCGAGCGGTTCGGCGCCGGGCGTGCTCACCACCAGCGCGGGCAGGTCGGGGACCGTCTCCAGGATGTGGTCCCGGCCCGAGGTGCGGACCGGCACGCCGGGAAACGCCCGCCCGAGCTCCTCCGCCGTCCGCCGCGCGCCGACGATCTGCGCCCGCAGCCGGGTGCCGCCGCACTCCGGGCAGGCCCAGTCCGGCGCCGCCTGCCCGCACCAGCCGCAGCACAGCGCGCTGCCCTGGCTCTGCGCCTCCAGCGGCCCCGCGCAGTGCCGGCACCGGGCCGGCTCCCGACAGCGCCCGCACGCCAGCCGGGGGACGTACCCCCGCCGGGGGACCTGCACCAGGACCGGCCCCCGGGCCAGTGCCTGGCGCGCCGTCTGCCAGGCGAGCGACGGCAGCCGGGCGGCGCGCGCCGCCTCGTCCCGCGCCTCCTCGGTCTCGTCGACGGTGCGGACCAGCGGCGCCACCCTGCGCACCACCTCGCGGTCGGCCGCCAGCGAGCGCGCCCAGCCGTTCTCCACCAGCTGGGTGGCCTCGACCGTGCGGCCCACGTCCCCGACCAGGCACGCGGCCTTCTCATGGACGGCACGGAGCAGGAGCACGTCCCGGGCGTGCGGATGCGGTGCGTGGATCTCGCTGTGGCTGCCATTGCCGTCGTCCCAGATGGCGACGAGCCCGAGGTCCGCGACCGGTGCGTACATGGCGGCGCGGGTCCCGACCACGGCCCGCACCGCGCCGCGGCGTATCGCCAGCCAGCGGCGGTAGCGCTCCTCGGGGCCCGACTCCGCCACCAGCAAGGTGTGCCGCCCCGACCCGATCAGCTCGGTCAGCGCCGCCTCGACCCGGGCCGCCGACCGCCCGTCGGGCATCACGACCAGGGCGCCGCGGCCGGACGCCAGGGTGGCGGCCACCGCGGTGGCGAGCTCGGCCGGCCAGTGCGGCCCCGGGAGGGCGGTCCACACGGCCCGTGGCGCGTCCCCACGGGCGAGCGCCTCCAGGAACGCCGGTCCGGCCGGATACCGGCTCCAGCTCGCCGGCGCCGGGGCCGCGGGCGGCGGCGGGGGCACCGGGAAGCGGGCCGCCTCGGCCTTGGCGTTCCGCGGTGGGAGGGCGAGTTGCAGGACGTCGGCGAGCGAGCCGGCGTAGCGGTCGGCCACCGCCCGGCACAGCGCCAGCAACGGCTCGCTGAGCACCGGCTCCGGCGAGACGACCTGGGCGAGCGCGGCGAGCGGCCCGCGGTAGTCGGACTCCGGGATCCGCTCGACGAGGTACCCGTCGAGCAGTCCCCCGCCCTCGCGGCGCCCCTCGCGCACCTTGCCGGTGCCCGCGCCGAACCGCACCCGCACCCGCACCCCGGGCTGGGCCTCGGCGTCCATGGCGGCGGGCACCGCGTAGTCCCAGAGCTTGTCCAGGTGCACGGGGCCCTTGTCCACCAGCACCCTTGCCACCGGCAGCCGGGGCGCCAGCGCGGCCCCCCGCCAGGTACGCGGCTTGGCCCGCTCCGCCTTCGTCTCCCGCACGGTCTCCCGGATCAGGGCCAGTTGCTCGCCCTGCTCCCCCGGTTCCCGCCCGTTCTCCCTGCTCACAGCAACCAGTCTTAGCAGACGGCACCGACAACGGCGGGTGCGCGGGAACGGCCGAGGGCCCCGGACCGACCAGCGGTCCGGGGCCCTCGGTGGTAGCCCTGGTGGTGCGGAGCCTTAGAGGCCAGCGGCCTTGCGGAGGGCCTCCACCCGGTCGGTGCGCTCCCAGGTGAAGTCCTCCAGCTCACGGCCGAAGTGGCCGTAGGCGGCGGTCTGGGAGTAGATCGGGCGGAGCAGGTCGAGGGCGCGGATGATCGCGGCCGGGCGGAGGTCGAAGACCTCGCCGATGGCCTGCTCGATCTTGTCGGTGTCGACCGCGTTGGTACCGAAGGTCTCGACGAAGAGACCGACCGGCTCGGCCTTGCCGATCGCGTAGGCGACCTGGACCTCGCAGCGCGAGGCGAGGCCGGCGGCGACCACGTTCTTGGCGACCCAGCGCATCGCGTACGCGGCGGAGCGGTCGACCTTGGACGGGTCCTTGCCGGAGAAGGCGCCGCCACCGTGGCGGGCCATGCCGCCGTAGGTGTCGATGATGATCTTGCGACCGGTCAGGCCGGCGTCGCCCATCGGGCCGCCGATCTCGAAGCGACCGGTCGGGTTGACCAGCAGGCGGTAGCCGTCGGTGTCCAGCTTGATGCCGTCCTCGACGAGCTCGTTGAGGACGTACTCGACGACGAACTCGCGGATGTCGGGCGCCAGCAGCGAGTCCAGGTCGATGTCGCTGGCGTGCTGGGAGGAGACCACCACGGTGTCGAGGCGGACGGCCTTGTTGCCGTCGTACTCGATGGTGACCTGGGTCTTGCCGTCAGGGCGGAGGTAGGGGATCGTCCCGTTCTTGCGGACCTCCGAGAGCCGGCGCGAGAGACGGTGCGCCAGGTAGATCGGGAGCGGCATCAGCTCGGGGGTCTCGTCGCAGGCGAAACCGAACATCAGGCCCTGGTCGCCCGCGCCCTGGCGGTCCAGCTCGTCGTCGTCGCCCTCGACGCGGAACTCGTGGGCGGTGTCGACACCCTGGGCGATGTCCGGGGACTGCGCGCCGATGGACACCGACACGCCGCAGGAGGCACCGTCGAAGCCCTTCTTGGACGAGTCGTAGCCGATCTCCAGAATCTTGTTCCGGACAAGGTTGGGGATGTCGGCGTACGCCTTGGTCGTCACCTCGCCGGCGACGTGCACCAGGCCGGTGGTGATCAACGTCTCCACGGCGACCCGGGAAGTCGGGTCCTCCTTCAGGAGCGCGTCGAGAATCGTGTCGCTGATCTGGTCAGCGATCTTGTCGGGGTGGCCCTCGGTGACGGACTCCGAGGTGAACAGGCGGCGGGACACATCGCTCCCTGGGGTTGCAGCGGCTGCTGGCTGATCATTTAGCGGAACGGCCGAGAGCTGCGCTCGGCCGGATCCGCTGCCAGTTTATCGGTCGAATGTGGCGTCCGGGCAATCAGTCTCGATTTATGGAACCCCCGTGACCTGGGACACCACTGACTCACGGTAGTGACGATCACCTTGCGGATCGGTCGGGTCAAGGGGGCACACCGATTTTTGGTGGCCGAATACGCATCCTCGGCGGCCCGCCACGGAGGTTCCGTACGGGTCGGCGGCGTCAGGGGCGGGACTCGGCCAGTCGGGGGACGACCAGGTCCCAGACGGTGTCCGCGAGGGCTTCTTTCGGACCGTACGGGACGGGGGTCTCGGTGCCGTCAGTGGCCAGGATCACGGCCTCGTTCTCAGTCGAGCCGAAGGTCTTGTGCTCGCCGACCTCGTTGACGACCAGGAGGTCGCAGCCCTTGCGGGCGAGCTTGGCGCGGCCGTTGGCGAGCACGTCGTCGGTCTCGGCGGCGAAGCCGACGACCAGCTGGCCGGGGCGGGCCCGGTCGGCGGAGAGCTCGGCGAGGATGTCCGGATTCCGTACCAGGGCGACCGGTTCCGGCTCCTGGCCCTCCTGCTTCTTGATCTTGCCGGTGGCGTAGACGGCGGGGCGGAAGTCGGCGACCGCGGCGGCCATCACCACCGCGTCGGCGTCCGCGGCGGCCTTCAGCACGGCCTCGCGCAGCTGCCGGGCGGTGCCGATGCGGACCACGTCCACGCCGGCCGGGTCGGGCAGCTCGGTGTTGCCGGCGACCAGGGTGACCCGGGCGCCGCGGGCCGCGGCGGTGCGGGCGAGGGCGTAGCCCTGCTTGCCGGAGGAGCGGTTGCCCAGGTAGCGCACCGGGTCCAGCGGCTCGCGGGTGCCGCCGGCGCTGACCACGACGTGGCGGCCGGCCAGGTCCTGCGGCAGGCCCTTGGCACCACGGGCCAGCACGTGGCGGCACAGCTCGAAGATCTCCACCGGGTCGGGGAAGCGGCCCTTGCCGGTGTCGACGCCGGTGAGCCGGCCCACCGCGGGCTCGATGACCAGCGCGCCGCGGCGCCGCAGCGTGGCGACGTTCTCCTGGGTGGCGGGGTTCTCCCACATCTCGGTGTGCATCGCGGGCGCGAAGATCACCGGGCAGCGGGCGGTGAGCAGGGTGTTGGTCAGCAGGTCGTCGGCGAGGCCGTGGGCGGCCTTGGCCAGCATGTCGGCGGTGGCCGGGGCGACCACGACGAGGTCGGCGGCCTGACCGATGCGGACGTGCGGGACCTCGTGGACGGACTCCCAGACCTCGGTGGTGGCCGGGTTGCCGGACAGCGCCGACCAGGTGGCCTCCCCGACGAAGTGCAGCGCCGAGGCGGTCGGCACGACGCGCACGTCGTGGCCGGACTCCGTGAGCCGGCGCAGCAGCTCGCACGCCTTGTAGGCGGCGATCCCGCCGCTCACCCCCAGGACGACCCTGGGTCGCTCCCGCTTGTCCATCGTTTCCCCGCTCCCCGAGCCTAGGTCCGCACGCATGACCCTCAACCTATGCCCTCCCGGCACACCAAGGGCCCGGCAGGGGCACCCCCAACGTGGAGCTGGGGGAACCTGCCGGGCCCTTGGTGAGGGTTGCGGTGCCGCTTACTGGCCGGCCGGGCCCTCGATGGCCTCCGAGGTCAGCAGACCGGCGTTGATCTCGCGGAGCGCGATCGACAGCGGCTTCTCGTGCACGTGGGTGTCGACCAGCGGGCCGACGTACTCCAGCAGGCCCTCGCCGAGCTGGGAGTAGTACGCGTTGATCTGGCGCGCACGCTTGGCGGCGTAGATCACGAGGCTGTACTTCGAGTCGGTGGCCTCGAGCAGCTCATCAATGGGCGGGTTGATGATGCCCTCGGGTGCGGTGATGGAAGAGGACACTCTCTACCTTCCGAAAGGGGATGAAGCAGGTGATGGCGCACAGGCGCCGAAATCCGTGGCGCCGCGATCGGGACCGGAGTCAGTCGCCGGTGGTCCGGTCTTCAGGGCGGCGCAGCATCAAGGCTAGCAGCTCACGGCTGACGTCCTCGACGGAGGTGTTGACGAGCGTCACGTCGAACTCCTTCTCCGCCGCGAGTTCGATCCGGGCCGCCTCCAGGCGCCGGTCGATGACCTCGGGCGCCTCCGTGCCGCGGCCGGTGAGCCGGCGGACCAGCTCCTCCCAGCTCGGCGGGGCCAGGAAGACCAGATTGGCGTCCGACATGGACTCGCGCACCTGACGGGCGCCCTGCAGGTCGATCTCCAGCAGGACCGGCTCGCCGGCCTCCAGCCGGTCCAGCACCGCCTTGCGCGGGGTGCCGTAGCGGTTGCCGGCGAACTCGGCCCATTCCAGCAGCTCACCGTTGGCGATGAGCTTGTCGAACTCCTCGTCCTCGACGAAGAAGTACTGGACGCCGTGACGCTCCCCCGGGCGCGGCCTACGGGTGGTGGCCGAGACCGAGAGCCAGATTTCCGGATGGACCTTGCGCAGATGCGCGACGACCGTGCTCTTGCCGACCCCCGAGGGGCCGGAGAGCACGGTCAGGCGCGGTTGTCTGGCCGGGGGTACGGGGGCGGACCCCCGGGAGACTGCTGAACTCATGCAGCGATTATTCCAGCTTCCCGGCGGTGCCGGAAAACTCAGGCGCCGCTGCCGCCGAACTCGCGCTCCAGCGATGCGATCTGGTTGGACCCCAGACCGCGGACCCGGCGGCTCTCGGAGATGCCGAGTCGCTCCATGATCTGCTTCGCGCGGACCTTGCCCACGCCCGGCAGGGACTCCAGGAGGGCGGAGACCTTCATCTTGCCGATGACATCGTTTTTCTGGCCCTGCTGGATGACCTCGTGCAGGGAGGCCCCGGAGTGCTTGAGCCGATTCTTGACCTCGGCGCGCTCCCGGCGAGCCGCGGCGGCCTTTTCGAGCGCGGCAGCGCGCTGTTCAGGGGTAAGGGGCGGAAGAGCCACGCCTACGTCACCTCGGATGTCGAACTGTCGGATACGGACCGGTGTGGAACCTAGTCGCCCCGCAACAGCGGAGCAACGAGCAACGCGCTTACGTGCAGTGCTCTCGACGGAGACTAGCGGCCGATCGCGCTGGAGTCAGCGAGAACAGACGAAAAGTCCTGGTCAGACTCAGCTGACCAGGACATTTCGGGACCAAATAACCGCGTTATGCGACGGCCGCGCGCACTTCGTCGGCGCAGCGGGCCGCCGCCGCGCGCAGCGCGCCGGTGTCCGGACCGTGCTTCAGCACTCCCCGGCTCACGCTCGGGACCACGTTGCGGACCGCCTTGCCGAAGACGGTGGGCAGGTCCGCGGGGGTGGCGCCCTGCGCCCCGATGCCGGGCGCCAGCAGCGGGCCGTTGATCGCCAGGTCGAAGGCGGAGAGATCGCCGAGGGTGGCGCCGACGACCGCGCCGAAGGACCCCAGCGGCTCGGCTCCGGCGTTCTCGGCGGCCAGGTGGCCGAGCATGGTCGCGGCGACGCTGCGGCCGTCCTCGCGGACCGCCCGCTGGACCTCCGCGCCCTCCGGGTTGGAGGTCAGGCCGAGCACGAAGAGCCCCGCGCCGCTCTGCCGCGCCAGCTCCACGGCGGGCCGCAAGGAGCCGTAGCCGAGGTACGGGGAGACCGTGAGCGCGTCCGAGAACAGCGGCGAGTCCGGGCGCAGGAACGCCTCGGCGTAGGCGCTCATGGTGGAACCGATGTCGCCGCGCTTGGCGTCCATGAGGATGAGCGCACCGCGGTCCCGGGCCTCCTCGACGGCGGTCTCCAGGACGGCGATGCCGCGCGAGCCGAACCGCTCGAAGAAGGCCGACTGCGGCTTGAAGACCGCGACGTGCTCGCCGAGCGCCTCCACCACGGTCCGGGTGAACCGGGCCAGGCCCGCGACGTCGTCGTTCAGGCCCCAGTCGGCCAGCAGCGAGGCGTGCGGGTCGATGCCGACGCACAGCGGGCCGCGCTCGTCCATGGCACGGCGGAGGCGGGCGCCGAAGGGCTCGGGGCTGGCCGTCATGAGGTCACCTTCTTGTGGTCGGCGCCGACCGCGTCGGCGAGGGTGGCGTACGGGCTGTTGCGCAGGCGCGCGGCCAGGCCCTTGTGGATCGCGCGGCACCAGAACGGGCCCTGGTAGATGAAGGCGCTGTAGCCCTGGACGAGGGTGGCGCCGGCGAGGATGCGCTGCCAGGCGTCCTCGGCGGTCTCGATGCCGCCGACGCCGATCAGGGTGATCCGGTCGCCGACCCGGGCGTAGAGGCGGCGCAGGACCTCCAGGGAGCGCTCCTTGAGGGGGGCGCCGGAGAGGCCGCCGGTCTCGGCGGTCAGCTTGGGGTCGGAGGTCAGGCCCAGGCCGTCGCGGGCGATGGTGGTGTTGGTGGCGATGATGCCGTCCAGGCCCAGTTCCAGGGCGAGGTCGGCGACCGCGTCCACGTCCTCGTCCGCGAGGTCGGGGGCGATCTTGACCAGCAGCGGGACCCGGCGGTCGGTGACCGTGCGGTCGGCGGCCTCGCGGACCGCGGTGAGCAGCGGGCGCAGGTGGTCGACGGCTTGGAGGTTGCGCAGCCCCGGCGTGTTCGGCGAGGAGACGTTGACGACCAGGTAGTCGGCGTGCCGGGCCAGGCGCTCGGTGGAGGTGACGTAGTCGCCGATCGCCTCGGACTCCGGAACGATCTTGGTCTTGCCGATGTTGACGCCGACGGTGGTCCGGAAGACCGGGTTGCGGGCGGCCAGCCGGGCCGCGACCGCCGCCGAGCCGTCGTTGTTGAACCCCATCCGGTTGATCAGCGCGCGGTCCGGCACCAGCCGGAACAGCCGCTTCTTGGGGTTGCCGGGCTGCGGCTGGGCGGTGACCGTGCCGATCTCGACGTGGTCGAAGCCGAGCATGGTCATGCCGTCGATGGCGACGGCGTTCTTGTCGAAGCCGGCGGCCAGGCCGAACGGGCCGTGCATCCGGCGGCCCAGGGCCTCGGTGCGCAGCTCCTTGTGGCGGGGGGCGAGGGCGGCCGCGACGAAGGTGCGCAGCACGGGGAGGCGGGCGGCCAGGCGGATCCAGCGGAAGGCCAGGTGGTGGGCCTTCTCGGGGTCCATGCGCTGGAAGACCAGCTGGAAGAACAGGCGGTACATGGTGGTGGCAGGGCCTTTGCGCGAGGGGTCGGGTGGGCTCATGAAGAGGGGGACACCGCTGCGGTGTCCCCCTCTCCCGGCCTACTCCTCGCGGGCCGCGGTCAGTTGCCGGGCGTGCTCCTGGAGGGAGCGCACCCCGACGTCGCCGCGGGACGTCGCCTCGATGCCCTGGACGGCGGCGGCCAGCGCCTGGACCGTGGTCAGGCACGGGATGCCGCGGGCCACGGAGGCGGTGCGGATGTCGTAGCCGTCGAGCCGACCGCCGGTCCCGTAGGGGGTGTTGACGATCAGGTCGACCTGGCCGTCGTGGATCAGCTGGACGATGGTCTTCTCGCCGTTCGGGCCCTGGCCCTCGGACTGCTTGCGCACCACGGTGGCCTTGATGCCGTTGCGGCGCAGCACCTCGGCGGTGCCGGAGGTGGCCAGCAGCTCGAAGCCGTGGGCGACCAGCTCGCGGGCGGGGAAGATCATCGAGCGCTTGTCGCGGTTGGCGACGGAGACGAACGCCCGGCCCTTGGTGGGCAGCGCGCCGTAGGCGCCGGCCTGCGACTTGGCGTACGCCCTGCCGAAGACCGAGTCGATGCCCATGACCTCGCCGGTGGAGCGCATCTCCGGGCCGAGGACGGTGTCCACGCCGCGGCCCGAGGCGTCCCGGAACCGCGACCAGGGCATGACCGCCTCCTTGACGGAGATCGGCGCGTCCATCGGCAGCGTGCCGCCGTCACCGGTCCTGGGCAGCATGCCCTCGGCCCGCAGCTCGGCGATGGTGGCGCCGAGCGAGATCCGGGCGGCCGCCTTGGCCAGCGGGACCGCGGTGGCCTTCGAGGTGAAGGGCACGGTGCGTGAGGCGCGCGGGTTGGCTTCGAGGACGTAGAGGATGTCCCCGGCCATCGCGAACTGGATGTTGATCAGTCCGCGGACGCCGACGCCCTTGGCGATGGCCTCGGTGGAGGCTCGCAGCCGCTTGATGTCGAAGCCGCCGAGGGTGATCGGGGGCAGCGCGCAGGCGGAGTCGCCGGAGTGGATGCCGGCCTCCTCGATGTGCTCCATGACGCCGCCGAGGTAGAGCTCGTGGCCGTCGTAGAGCGCGTCCACGTCGATCTCGATGGCGTCGTCGAGGAACCGGTCGATGAGGACCGGGTGCCGGTCGATCAGGCCGGCGTGCCGCTCCAGGTACTCGGCCAGCGAGGGCTCGTCGTACACGATCTCCATGCCGCGGCCGCCGAGCACGTAGGAGGGGCGGACCATGACCGGGTAGCCGATCTCGGCGGCGATGTCCTTGGCCTCGGCGAAGGAGAAGGCGGTGCCGTACTTGGGGGCCGGCAGCCCGGCCTCGGTCAGCACCCGGCCGAACGCGCCGCGCTCCTCGGCGAGGTCGATGGCCTCGGGCGAGGTGCCGACGATCGGCACGCCGTTGTCCTTGAGGGCCTGCGCCAGGCCGAGCGGGGTCTGCCCGCCGAGCTGGACGATCACGCCGGCGACCGGGCCCGCCTGGGACTCGGCGTGCACGATCTCCAGCACGTCCTCCAGGGTGAGCGGCTCGAAGTAGAGCCGGTCGGAGGTGTCGTAGTCGGTGGAGACGGTCTCCGGGTTGCAGTTGACCATCACGGTCTCGTAGCCGGCGTCGCTGAGCGCGAAGCTGGCGTGGACGCAGGAGTAGTCGAACTCGATGCCCTGGCCGATGCGGTTGGGGCCGGAGCCGAGGATGATCACCGCGGGCTTCTCGCGGGAGGCGACCTCGGTCTCCTCGTCGTAGGACGAGTAGAAGTACGGGGTCCGCGCCGCGAACTCGGCCGCGCAGGTGTCGACCGTCTTGTAGACCGGGCGGATGCCCAGCGCGTGCCGGACCTCGCGGACGACGTCCTCGCGCAGGTCGCGGACGGCCGCGATCTGGGCGTCCGAGAAGCCGTGACGCTTTGCTTCCGCAAGGATTTCCGGTTCGAGCTTGTCGGCGGCCGCGATCTCGTCCGCGACCTCCTTGATCAGGAAGAGCTGGTCGACGAACCACGGGTCGATCTTGGTGGCGTCGAAGACCTCCTGCGGGGTGGCGCCGGCCCGGATCGCCGCCATGACCGTGTTGATCCGGCCGTCGGTCGGGACCTGGGCCCGCTCCAGCAGCTCGGCCTTGTCACCGGGCTCGCCGGTGAAGGCGAACTGGCTGCCCTTCTTCTCCAGCGAGCGCAGCGCCTTGTTGAGCGCCTCGGTGAAGTTGCGGCCGATGGCCATCGCCTCGCCGACCGACTTCATGGTGGTGGTGAGGGTGGCGTCGGCGGCCGGGAACTTCTCGAAGGCGAACCGCGGCACCTTGACCACGACGTAGTCGAGGGTGGGCTCGAACGACGCCGGGGTCTCCCGGGTGATGTCGTTGGGGATCTCGTCCAGGGTGTAGCCGACGGCCAGCTTCGCCGCGATCTTCGCGATCGGGAAGCCGGTGGCCTTGGAGGCGAGGGCGGACGAGCGCGACACCCGCGGGTTCATCTCGATGACGATCACGCGACCGTCCTCGGGGTTCACCGCGAACTGGATGTTGCAGCCGCCGGTGTCGACGCCGACCTCGCGGATGATCGCGATGCCGACGTCCCGCAGGATCTGGTACTCGCGGTCGGTGAGCGTCATCGCCGGCGCGACGGTGATCGAGTCGCCGGTGTGCACGCCCATCGGGTCGAAGTTCTCGATGGAGCAGACGACCACGACGTTGTCGTGCTTGTCGCGCATCAGCTCCAGCTCGTACTCCTTCCAGCCGAGGATGGACTCCTCCAGGAGCACCTCGGTGGTCGGGGAGAGCGTCAGGCCCTGGCCGGCGATCCGGCGCAGTTCCTCCTCGTCGTGCGCGAAGCCGGAGCCGGCGCCGCCCATGGTGAAGGACGGGCGGACGACGACCGGGTAGCCGCCGAGCTCCTCGACGCCCGCCAGGACGTCGTCCATGGAGTGGCAGATGACCGAGCGGGCGGACTCGCCGTGGCCGATCTTGCGGTTGACCTCCTCGACGACCTCCTTGAACAGGTCGCGGTCCTCGCCCTTGTGGATCGCCTCGACATGGGCGCCGATCAGCTCCACGCCGTACTTGTCGAGGACGCCGGACCCGTGCAGGGAGATCGCGGTGTTCAGGGCCGTCTGACCCCCGAGGGTGGGCAGGAGCGCGTCGGGGCGCTCCTTGGCGATGATCTTCTCGACGAACTCCGGGGTGATCGGCTCGACGTACGTGGCGTCGGCGATCTCCGGGTCGGTCATGATCGTGGCCGGGTTGGAGTTGACCAGGACGACGCGCAGGCCCTCGGACTTGAGGACCCGGCATGCCTGGGTGCCGGAGTAGTCGAACTCGGCGGCCTGACCGATGACGATCGGGCCGGAGCCGATGACCAGGACGGACTGGATATCGGTGCGCTTAGGCACGCTGGCCCTCCATCAGAGAAACGCTGTGCTGATTGTTGTCTCGCATAAGCTCGACGAACCGGTCGAAGAGGTACGCGGCGTCGTGCGGGCCGGCGGCCGCCTCGGGGTGGTACTGAACGCTGAAGGCCGGCTGGTCCAGGAGCTGGAGCCCCTCCACCACGTTGTCATTGAGGCAGACGTGGGAGACCTCGGCGCGGCCGAAGGGAGTGTCGGAAACCTTGTCGAGCGGGGCGTCCACGGCGAACCCGTGGTTGTGCGCGGTGATCTCGACCTTGCCGGTCGTGCGGTCCTGCACCGGCTGGTTGATGCCGCGGTGCCCGTACTTGAGCTTGTACGTGCCGAAGCCCAGCGCCCGGCCCAGGATCTGGTTGCCGAAGCAGATGCCGAACAGCGGCGTCTTCCGGGAGAGCACCTCGCGCATCACGGCGACCGGGTGGTCGGCGGTGGCCGGGTCGCCCGGCCCGTTGGAGAAGAACACGCCGTCGGGGTTGACCGCGTAGACGTCCTCGGCGGTGGCGGTGGCCGGCAGGACGTGCACCTCGATGCCGCGCTCGGCCATCCGGTGCGGGGTCATGCCCTTGATGCCGAGGTCGACCGCGGCGACGGTGAACTTCTTCGCACCGATCGCCGGCACGACGTACGGCTCCTTGGTGGCGACCTGCGCGGAGAGGTCGGCGCCCTGCATCTCGGGCTGCTGGCGCACCTCGGCGAGCATCGTGCCCTCGTCGGGCAGCGCGTTGCCGGAGAAGATGCCGGCCCGCATCGCGCCGCGCTCGCGCAGGTGGCGGGTGAGCGCGCGGGTGTCGATGCCGCAGATGCCGACGACGCCCTGGTGGCGCAGCTCCTCGTCGAGGGAGCGGCGGGAGCGCCAGTTGGACGGGACCCGGGCGGGGTCGCGGACGACGTAGCCGGAGACCCAGATCCGCGCGGACTCGGGGTCCTCGTCGTTCACGCCGGTGTTGCCGACGTGCGGGGAGGTCATGACGACGACCTGGCGGTGGTACGAGGGGTCGGTCAGCGTCTCCTGGTAGCCGGTCATGCCGGTGGAGAACACCGCCTCGCCGAAGGTCTCCCCCACGGCCCCGTAGGCACGGCCGCGGAAGGTGCGGCCGTCCTCCAGGACGAGTACGGCGGGGATTTTGCCGGTCCCCTTGGTGGAGGTCGTCATCGTGCGCCTTCCGTTTCGGTGTGCTCGGTGGTGTGCTCGGTGCTGCTGAGCTGGTTGATGGCCTCGACCCAGGCGGGGTGTTCGCCGGCCCGGTCGGAGCGGAAGCCGGAGTCGATCTGCTTGCCGCCGTGCTCCCAGGTGACGACCAGCAGGCCGCCCTCGGGGAGGACCTTGCCGGCGATGCCCGCCTCCAGGCGGGCGCCGCGCAGGGCGGCGGCCGGTACGAAGAAGTCGGTGGCGCCGGGCCGCACGACGTCCAGGCCCTGTTCGGTCAGGGTCAGTTCGGCCTTGCTGCGGGTGCCCAGGTCACGGGCGACGATCCGGTCGAGCCACTGCCCGGCGGTGGTCGAGCCGTGGTAGCGGCCGCTGAGGGTCAGCCGCGGCTCGGCCGCGTCGTCGGGCGCGGTCGGCAGCTCGGGCAGATCGCCCTGGAGGGTGCCGCGCCACTTCCAGCCCTGGCGCATCAGCCAGTAGACGAAGACGACGAAGACCAGCAGACCGACCACCCAGGCGATGCGTCCGGCCCAGTCGGTGACCGGGGCGGAGTGCGGGGCCGCGGCCACGTGGATGAGTGAAGGAGTCACGCCAGCTTCCCGTCGACGACCGTTGCGCGGCCCCGCAGGAAGGTGTGGGTGACGCGTCCCGGCAGCTCACGGCCCTCGTAGGGGGTGTTGCGGCTGCGGGAGGCGAAACCGGCGGGGTCCACCTCTCCACGGTAAGCGGAATCGACCAGCGTGAGGTTGGCGGGCTCGCCGGCCGAGACGGGGCGCCCGTGGCCGGCCAGCTGCCCGATCCGGGCCGGGGTGGCGGACATCCGGTCGGCGACGCCGGCCCAGTCCAGCAGCCCGGTCTCGACCATGGTGTGCTGGACGACCGACAGCGCGGTCTCCAGGCCCACCATGCCCATCGCCGCCGCGGCCCACTCGCAGTCCTTGTCCTCGTGCGGGTGCGGGGCGTGGTCGGTGGCGACGATGTCGATGGTGCCGTCGGCGAGGGCCTCGCGCAGCGCCAGCACGTCGCGCTCGGTGCGCAGCGGCGGGTTGACCTTGTAGACCGGGTTGTAGCTGCGCACCAGCTCGTCGGTGAGAAGCAGGTGGTGCGGGGTGACCTCGGCGGTCACGTCGATGCCGCGGGACTTGGCCCAGCGGACGATCTCCACGCTGCCGGCGGTCGAGAGGTGGCAGATGTGGACCCGGGAGCCGACGTGCTCGGCGAGCAGCACGTCCCGGGCGATGATCGACTCCTCGGCGACGGCCGGCCAGCCGCCCAGCCCCAGTTCGGCCGAGACGATGCCCTCGTTCATCTGAGCGCCCTCGGTCAGCCGCGGCTCCTGGGCGTGCTGGGCGACGACACCGCCGAACGCCTTCACGTACTCCAGGGCGCGCCGCATGATCACCGCGTCGTCGACGCACTTGCCGTCGTCGGAGAAGACCGTGACGCCGGCCGCGGACTCGTGCATCGCGCCCAGCTCGGCGAGCTTCTTGCCCGCCAGGCCGACGGTGACCGCGCCGATGGGCTGCACGTCGCAGTAGCCGGACTCCTTGCCCAGCCGGTAGACCTGCTCGACGACGCCGGCGGTGTCGGCGACCGGGAAGGTGTTGGCCATGGCGAACACCGCGGTGTAGCCGCCGCTGGCCGCGGCCCGGGTGCCGGTCAGGACGGTCTCGGAGTCCTCCCGGCCGGGCTCGCGCAGATGGGTGTGCAGGTCGACCAGGCCCGGCAGCAGGACCTTGCCGTCGGCCTCGATGACCTCGGCGCCCTCGGCGGACAGACCGGTGCCCACCGCCTCGATGAACTCCCCGTCGATCAGGACGTCCTGCGGCGCACCACCGAGCACCTTCGCACCGCGGATCAGGATCTTGCTCATGGGTCTTACTTCTCCTCGGTACGGGGGTTGGTGAGGGCGGGCTCGTTGCCGCCGAGCAGCAGGTAGAGGACGGCCATCCGGATGGAGACGCCGTTGGCGACCTGTTCGACGACCGTGCAGCGGTCGGAGTCGGCGACCTCGGCGGTGATCTCCATGCCGCGGACCATCGGGCCGGGGTGCATCACGATGGCGTGCTCGGGCATCCGCGCCATCCGGTCGCCGTCCAGGCCGTAGCGGCGCGAGTACTCGCGCTCGGTCGGGAAGAAGGCGGCGTTCATCCGCTCGCGCTGCACCCGCAGCATCATCACGGCGTCGGACTTGGGCAGCACGCTGTCGAGGTCGTAGGAGACCTCGCACGGCCAGGTCTCGACGCCGACCGGCACCAGGGTGGGCGGCGCGACGAGGGTGACCTCGGCGCCGAGGGTGTGCAGCAGGTCGACGTTGGAGCGGGCGACGCGGCTGTGCAGGACGTCGCCGACGAGGGTGATGCGCTTCCCGGCGAGGTCCTGGCCGAGCCCGGCGTCCGGGCCGACGAGCCGGCGCCGCATGGTGAAGGCGTCCAGCAGGGCCTGGGTGGGGTGCTGGTGGGTGCCGTCGCCGGCGTTGATCACGGGGGCGTCGATCCAGCCGGAGGTGGCCAGCCGGTAGGGGGCGCCGGAGGCGCTGTGCCGGATGACGACGGCGTCGACGCCCATCGCCTCCAGGGTCTGGGCGGTGTCCTTGAGCGACTCGCCCTTGGAGACGCTGGACCCCTTGGCGGCGAAGTTGATGACGTCCGCGGAGAGCCGCTTCTCGGCGGCCTCGAAGGAGATCCGGGTCCGGGTCGAGTCCTCGAAGAAGAGGTTGCAGACGGTGCGTCCGCGCAGGGCGGGGAGCTTCTTGATCGGCCGGTCGGCGACCCGGGCCATTTCCTCGGCGGTGTCGAGGATCAGCACGGCGTCGTCCCGCGTGAGATCGGCGGCCGAGATGAGGTGACGCTTCATCCGGTTATCTCCGGGTGTGAGGGAGGTGTACGGGAATGTCCGTTGAGCAGGCATGGGTGCGGGCCCGGGGTCACCGGGTCCGTACGCGCGTGCGCTAGCGCTCGTCGGCCGGGACGGTCTGCTCGGCCGCCGAGGACGCGGCGTCGGAGCCGGGGCGGGACGGCGCGGAGCGCAGGCCGAGCAGCACGGCGTCGCGGCCGTCCTCCTCGGTGAGCTGGACCTTGACCGCCTCCCGCAGCGACGTGGGGAGGTTCTTGCCCACGTAGTCGGCGCGGATCGGCAGCTCCCGGTGGCCGCGGTCGACCAGGACGGCGAGCTGCACGGCACGCGGGCGCCCGATGTCGCCCAGGGCGTCCAGGGCGGCGCGGATGGTGCGTCCGGAGAAGAGGACGTCGTCGACGAGGAGGACCAGCCGGCCCTCGATGCCGTCGGTGGGGATCTCCGTGCGGGCCAGCGTGCGGGCCGGACCCAGGCGGAGGTCGTCGCGGTACATCGTGATGTCGAGCGAGCCGACCGGAATGGCGCGACCGGTGATCTCCTCGAGCTTGGCGGCCAGCCGCCGGGCGAGGAATACGCCGCGGGTGGGGATTCCCAGCAGCACCACATCGTCCGCGCCCTTGGCGCGCTCGACGATTTCGTGGGCAATACGGGTCAGCATCCGCGCGATGTCGGGGCCTTCGAGCACCGGCCGGGCGGGAGCTTGCGTGCGCGAGTCGGAACTGCGTGCGTCCATACGAAACGGACCTCCTTCTCCGCCTCACGGGACGGACTTTAAAGGACGTCGGAATTACGAGGTTCAGGCTATCAGGAGGCCCTCGGAGACCCGTACGCCCCCCTGACGGGTGATGGTCTGCCCCATTCGGCTTGACGAAGTCAGATTACGCTGCGTAACCTCACAGTGAGTTACCAGCCACGCGGCGGAGCCGCATGTCGATACAGCCGTCTGGGGAGCTTTATGTCCAGCGAATACGCTAAACAGCTCGGGGCCAAGCTCCGCGCCATCCGTACCCAGCAGGGCCTCTCTCTCCATGGCGTCGAGGAGAAGTCCCAGGGCCGGTGGAAGGCCGTGGTCGTGGGGTCGTACGAGCGCGGCGACCGTGCCGTGACCGTCCAGCGCCTCGCGGAGCTCGCGGACTTCTACGGCGTGCCGGTGCAGGAGCTGCTGCCGGGCACGACGCCGGGCGGCGCCGCAGAGCCGCCGCCGAAGCTCGTGCTGGACCTGGAGCGCCTGGCCCACGTACCGCAGGAGAAGGCCGGCCCGCTCCAGCGCTATGCCGCCACCATCCAGAGCCAGCGCGGGGACTACAACGGCAAGGTCCTCTCGATCCGCCAGGACGACCTGCGCACCCTCGCGGTGATCTACGACCAGTCGCCTTCGGTGCTCACCGAGCAGCTGATCAGCTGGGGCGTGCTGGACGCGGATGCCCGCCGGGCCGTGCAGCACGAGGAGATCTGACCGGCCTCGCCCCTTCGCTTCACCAGCAGAAACGTACCGCCGCTCCGGGCTGCCCGGGGCGGCGGTCGGCGTATCCGGGGCTGTCACGGCCCCCGGGGCGCTCGGAGAGGGACGCACGCGGCAGACGAACGGGCCCGGAGCGATGTCGCATCGCTCCGGGCCCGTTCGGTGCCTCGGGTCTCAAGCCGATCAGCGGCCGTACGACCGGATCAGCGCGTCTCCTCGCGGCGCAGCCCCGGCTTCAGCTCCTTGAGCCGGGCCAGCAGGCCGTTGACGAAGGACGGCGAGTCGTCCGTGGAGAACTCCTTGGCCAGCTGCACGGCCTCGTCGATCGCCACCGCGTCCGGCGTGCCGTCCACCCACAACAGCTCGTAGGCCCCGAGCCGCAGGATGGAGCGGTCGGCCGCCGGCATCCGGTCCA
Source organism: Streptomyces yunnanensis (assembly GCF_029011865.1). Classification (NCBI taxonomy): domain Bacteria; kingdom Bacillati; phylum Actinomycetota; class Actinomycetes; order Kitasatosporales; family Streptomycetaceae; genus Streptomyces; species Streptomyces yunnanensis. The sequence continues at coordinate 7,621,438 of NZ_CP095749.1, read as the reverse complement.
GGTCCCAGTCGACCGAGTAGGTGGAGATCAGCTCGTCGATGCGGGCGACGTGGTCCGCGTACCCCTCGACCAGTTCCAGGGTGTACTCGTGCACCGGCGGCTGCCGGGGGTCGGTCCGGGCATGGCGCATCCAGTCCGCGAGCACGGACTGCACATCGGCACCGCGCTGGTCGGCCTCGAAGAGGATCTGGAAGGCGCGCTTACGGGCCTTGGTGCGGGCAGCCACGGTTAGCTGTTCACCCGGCCGAGGTAGTCGCCGGTACGGGTGTCGACCTTGATCTTCTCACCGGTGGTGATGAAGAGCGGGACCTGGATCTCGTAGCCGGTCTCCAGCGTGGCGGGCTTGGTGCCACCGGTGGAGCGGTCGCCCTGGAGGCCCGGCTCGGTCTCCTTGATGACCAGCTCGACGGCGGCCGGCAGCTCGACGTAGAGGACCTGGCCCTCGTTCTGCGCGACGACGGCCTCGAAGCCCTCAAGCAGGAAGTTGGCGGCGTCACCGACGGTCTTGCGGTCGATGTGCAGCTGATCGTAGGTGTCCATGTCCATGAAGACGAAGTAGTCGCCGTCCATGTACGAGAACTGCATGCCCCGCTTGTCGACGGTCGCCGTCTCGACCTTGGTGCCGGCGTTGAAGGTCTTGTCCACCACCTTGCCGGAGAGCACGTGCTTGAGCTTGGTACGGACGAAGGCCGGGCCCTTACCGGGCTTGACGTGCTGGAACTCGACGACGGACCAGAGCTGGCCGCCTTCGAGCTTGAGCACCATGCCGTTCTTGAGGTCGTTCGTGGAAGCCACGGTTGCGGAATCTCCTGGACTACAGGTGGTGGATACCGAGGAACCGCCCGCAGCGAGCCCGGTGGCTCACAGGGCGAGCAGCTCCTTGGTCGTGATCGTGAGTAGCTCGGGTCCGCCGTCCGCCTCGGGGCGGACGACGAGGGTGTCGTCGATCCGGACACCCCCACGGCCCGGGATGTGGACCCCTGGCTCGACGGTGACCGGCACGCAAGCGTCCAGTTTACCCATGGCGCCGGGTGACAACTGAGGGTCCTCGTCGATTTCGAGTCCGACACCGTGCCCGGTCCACGGTCCGAGGCCGTCTCCGTGGCCCGCCGTCTCCAGGATATGACGGGTCACCCGGTCCACCTCGTGGCACTCCACGCCCGGCGCCAGCGCCTCCCGACCGGCCTTCTGGGCGGCGAAGACCAGGTCGTACAGCTCGATCTGCCAGTCCGCCGGGGTGGTGCCGATGACGAAGGTGCGGCCGATCTCGCAGCGGTAGCCGCGGTAGTTCGCGCCCAGCCCGACGGTCAGGAAGTCGCCCTCCTCGACGCGCCGGTCGGTGGGCAGGTGCCCGGCACGCCCGGAGTTCGGACCGGTGGCGACGGAGGTGGCGAAGGCCGGGCCGTCCGCGCCGTGGTCGACCAGGCGGCGCTCCAGTTCGAGCGCGAGGTGCCGCTCGGTGCGGCCGACCAGGATCGACTCCAGGAGTTCGCCCAGCGCCTGGTCGCTGATCTCGGCGGCGATCCGCAGGCAGGCGATCTCGTCGTCGTCCTTCACCAGCCGCTGCGCCTCGACGGCGCAGGCCAGGTCGGCGAGCCGCATCCGTGGGGCGACCTGGGACAGCGCCCGGTGGCGGGTGACGGTGAGGTGGTGCTCCTCGACGGCCAGGACCTCCGCGCCCGCCTTGGCGGCCAGGCCGGCGGCGGCCACGACGGGGTCGGTGTCGCGGGCGGGCAGCACCGTGACCCGTACGTCGTCGGCGGGCCGCCCCTCGGTGGGGTCGCCGGTCAGCGGACGGCAGCAGACCAGAACATCGCCGCCGGGGCCGCCGGGACCGCCGGGGCCGAGCAGCAGGGCGGCGCCGGGCGGGGTGCAGCCGGTGAGATAGCGGACGTTGGCGGGGCGGGAGATCAGGGCGGCGGTACTTCCGGTTGCGGCGCAGCGGTCGCGCAGCTGCGCGCGTCGGACTGCGTACAACTCGGACATATCGCCAGCGTACGACCGCTCTCCCCGGGCGGCCGTTCGAGACGGCCGGCCGGGGGACGGGACCGGCTACCAGCTGGGCGGGCTGGCGAGGCCGCGGGCGACGACCTCGTCGAGGGCGCGCACGGTGGTGGCGACGTCGTGCTGGGAGTTGTCGATGATCGGCAGGCCGGAGCCGTACCAGCCGGCCATCCGGCCGTGGATCCGGGCCACTTCCTCGTCGGAGAGACGGCGGTTGCCGGTGCGCCGGGCGTTGCGCTCCAGGACGACCTCCAGGCCCGGGAGCAGCACGATCGGCAGCAGGCCGGGGCCGACGTGGCGTTTCCAGCCGCCGAGGCCGACCACCGGGCGGTCCGGGAAGACCGCGTCGTCGAGGATGCAGGAGATGCCGTTGGCGAGGAAGTTGCGGGCGGCGAAGCCGCAGGTGCGGCGGGCGAGCCGGTACTGCGCCTCGGAGTTGTCGTTCCAGCCGGACTGCGGGTCCGCGAAACCGGCCCGGACCCATTCCCGGACGTCGTCCAGGCTGATGTGCGCGGTCGGCACCCGCCGGGTGTCGGCCCAGTGCCGGGCGACGCTGGTCTTGCCGGCGCCGGCCGGGCCGATCAGCAGCACCGCGACGGCGGCGTGCGCGGCGTCCGGGGTGGCGTTGCTGGGTACCGGGACGAGGGCGCCGGGGGGCAGCTGGATGTGGCCGGTGATGTCCCCGCTGTGCGGGCTGGGCGAGCTCGGGTGCGGCGCGGCGGGCTGGTTCGGGTGCGGCGCGGCGGGCGGGGCCTGGTGGGGTGCGGGGGCGGGCCAGCCGCCCTGGCCCGGGGCGGCGGGCACCGGCGGGGCGGGAGGCGGCGGCGGGACCGCGGGGGCGTGCGGCGCGCCGGGCGGGTGGGGCTGGCCGGGGTGCGGCGTCCAGTTCATGCTCATGCCGGCGCCTTGGGTGTGAAGCGGGCCGCGGGGCGGTGGCAGCGGAGCCCCCACTGCGTACTGCATCCGGTGGCTCTCCGTCTCGTGCGGTCGACGTGGTGCGGGGCGGCGCACCGGGCGGGGCGGCCCGGTGCGCCGTGGCGGCAACTACGGGGCGGGCACGGGCCGTTGGTGCCCCACCGCCGGGTGGTGCTGCGGTGAACCGTACTCCCCCGGCGGCTGCCGGAAGGTGTCCCTACCCCCGGCGTCCGTCGAATGAACGGCCGAGGGGACGGGTGTGTGGCCGACGCGCCGGTCAGGCGTCCAGTTCCTCGGCGAGGGCGCGCAGCGCGAGGCGGTACGAGCCGATGCCGAAGCCGGCGACGGTGCCGCTGGCGACGGCCGCGATGACCGAGGTGTGGCGGAACTCCTCGCGGGCGTACGGGTTGGAGATGTGCACCTCGATCAGCGGGGCGGTCCGCTGGGCCGCCGCGTCCCGCATCGCGTACGAGTAGTGCGTGAAGGCACCGGGGTTGATGACGACCGGGAGGGAGCCGTCGGCCGCCTCGTGCAGCCAGCGGACCATCTCGCCCTCGTCGTTGGTCTCCCGGACCTCGGTCTCCAGGCCCAGCTCCTTGCCGAGCCGGGCGCACTCGGCGACCAGCCCGGCATAGGAGGTGGCGCCGTAGACGTCGGGCTCGCGGGAGCCCAGCCGGCCGAGGTTGGGACCGTTGAGGACCAGCACCCGGCGGCTCATGAGGCGATCTCCGCATGCGCGGCGAGCAGCATCGCCGGGTCCGGGCTCTCCAGGACGACCGGCTTGGCCAGGCCGTCCAGGACGATGAAGCGGAGCCGGTCGCCGCGGGACTTCTTGTCGACCTTCATGGTCTCCAGCAGCTTGGGCCACTGGTCGCCGCGGTAGCTCAGCGGCAGTCCGACGGAGGCCAGGACGGCGCGGTGCCGGTCGGCGGTGGCGTCGTCCAACCGGCCGGCGATCCGGCCGAGTTCGGCGGCGAAGACCATGCCGACGGAGACCGCGGCGCCGTGCCGCCAGTTGTAGCGCTCGTTCTTCTCGATGGCGTGGGCCAGGGTGTGGCCGTAGTTGAGGATCTCCCGCAGACCGGACTCCTTGAGGTCGGCGGAGACCACCTCGGCCTTGACCCGGATGGCCCGCTCGATCAGCTCGGCGGTGTGCGGGCCGTCGGGGCGCTTGGCGCCCTCCGGGTCCGCCTCGATCAGGTCGAGGATCACCGGGTCGGCGATGAAGCCGGCCTTGATGACCTCGGCCAGTCCGGAGACGTAGTCGTGGACCGGGAGGCTGTCGAGCGCGGCCAGGTCGCACAGCACCCCGGCCGGCGGGTGGAAGGCACCGACGAGGTTCTTGCCCTCGGCGGTGTTGATGCCGGTCTTGCCGCCGACCGCGGCGTCCACCATGCCCAGGACGGTGGTCGGGACGGCGATCCAGCGCACTCCGCGCAGCCAGGTCGCGGCGACGAAGCCGGCGAGGTCGGTGGTGGCACCGCCGCCCACGCCGACGATCACGTCGGTGCGGGTGAAGCCGGTCTGGCCGAGCGCCTTCCAGCAGTAGGCGGCGACCTCGGCGGTCTTGGCCTCCTCGGCGTTGGGCAGCTGGATGGCGATCGCCTCGTAGCCCTGCGCGGCCAGGTCCTCGCGCAGCGCCTCGCCGGTGGCGGCCAGCGCCTCGGGGTGCAGCACGGCGACGCGCTTGGCTCCGGTGCCGATCAGGCCGGGGAGTTCGCCCAGCAGCTGCCGCCCGACGAGGACCTCGTACGGATCGGTGCCGGCGGTACCGCCGACCTGGATGCGGGTGGCGTGCTCCGTCATGCCTGTTCCTCCCTGCCGGCGGGGCGCGCGGGCTCCGCGGCCGGCCGTAGCTCCAAAGCGTCCACGATCGCGTCGGCGACGGCCGCGGGGGGGCGGTCCCCGGTGGCGATCACGGCCCGGGCGACCTCGGTGTAGAGCGGGCGGCGCCGCTCCATCAGCTCGCGCCACTGCTTGCGCGGGTTGACCGCGAGCAGCGGGCGCGGCGCGTCCAGCCCCACCCGCTTGACGGCGTCGGCGAGTTCGACGTCCAGGAAGACCACCGGCAGGCCGGTCAGCAGCTTCCGGGTGCCGTCGTCCATGATCGCGCCGCCGCCGAGCGACAGCACGCCGGGGTGGGTGTCGAGGGCGGTGCGGACCGCCTCCCGCTCCAGCGCGCGGAAGTGCCCCTCGCCGTCCTCGATGAAGATCTCGGCGATCGGCTTGCCGGCGGTGACGACGATGTCGGCGTCGGTGTCGCGGTAGCCGACGCCGAGCCGCTCGGCCAGCAGCGCGCCCACGGTGGACTTGCCGGCCCCGGGCGGGCCGACCAGCACGACGACGGGCGCGGTCACTTGATCGCCAGGTTGTCGAGGAAGCTCCGGACGTTGCGGTGGGTCTCCGGCACGCTGTCGCCGCCGAACTTCTCCACCACCGCGTCGGCCAGCACCAGCGCCACCATCGCCTCGGCGACGATGCCGGCGGCCGGGACCGCACAGACGTCGGAGCGCTGGTGGTGCGCCTTGGTGGCCTCGCCGGTGGTGACGTCGATCGTCGCCAGCGCCCGCGGCACGGTCGCGATGGGCTTCATCGCGGCCCGGACGCGCAGGAGTTCACCGGTGGTCAGGCCGCCCTCGGTGCCGCCGGAGCGGCCGGAGGCGCGCCTGATGCCCTCGTCGGTGGCGACGATCTCGTCGTGCGCCTTGGAGCCGGGCACTCGCGCCAGGTCGAAGCCGTCGCCGACCTCGACGCCCTTGATGGCCTGGATGCCCATGAGGGCGGCGGCCAGCCGGGCGTCCAGCCGGCGGTCCCAGTGGACGTGCGAGCCGAGGCCGACCGGCACGCCGTAGGCCAGCACCTCGACGACGCCACCGAGCGTGTCGCCGTCCTTGTGGGCCTGGTCGATCTCGGCGACCATCGCCTTCGACGCGTCGGCGTCCAGGCAGCGCACCGGGTCGGCGTCCAGCTTCTCGACGTCGGCGGGCGTGGGGTAGACGCCGTAGGGGGCCTTGGCCGAGGCCAGCTCGACGACGTGCGAGACGATCTCGATGCCGGCCGTCTCCTTGAGGAAGGAGCGGGCGACGGTGCCCAGGGCGACCCTGGCGGCGGTCTCGCGGGCGGAGGCGCGCTCCAGGATCGGGCGGGCCTCGTCGAAGCCGTACTTCTGCATGCCGGCGAGGTCGGCGTGGCCGGGGCGGGGCCGGGTCAGCGGGGCGTTGCGGGCCAGCGCGGCCAGCTCCGCCTCGTCCACCGGGTCGGCCGCCATGACCTGCTCCCACTTGGGCCACTCGGTGTTGCCGACCATGATCGCCACCGGAGAGCCCAGCGTCCGGCCGTGCCGCACGCCGCCGAGGAAGGTGACCTCGTCCTGCTCGAACTTCATCCGGGCACCGCGGCCATAGCCGAGCCGGCGGCGGGCCAGGGCGTCCGCCACCATCTCCGTGGTGATCGGCACGCCGGCGGGAAGGCCCTCCAGCGTCGCCACGAGTGCGGGGCCGTGCGACTCCCCCGCCGTCAGCCAGCGCAACCTGCTCAACGGTGCTCCTCAGTACTGCTCATATGCTGCTCATCCGCGTACGGTCTCCTCTGATCCTCCCACGTCGCACCGGCCGCGCGGCGCGCCGTCCAGGGTGCGGACCGAAGCGACCGGTCAGCGGGCCGCGAGCGCCGACTCGCCGGCCCGACGCATCGCGGCGAGCGGCGCCGGCGCCCGGCCGGTCATCTGCTCGACCTGGAGGACGGCCTGGTGGACCAGGAGGTCCAGACCGCCGACGACGGCGCCGCCGCGGTCGGCCCAGGCGGCGGCCAGCGCGGTCGGCCAGGGCTCGTAGAGCACGTCGAAGAGGGTGCCGGGGCGGTCGGGGACAGCGGCGGCGAGCGGGTCGGTGCTGCCCGCCGGGGTGGTGGCGATGACCAGCGGCGCCTCGAAGGCCGCGGCGGCGTCGTCCCAGGGGGCGGTGCGGACCGGGACCCCCAGCCGCTCGCCCCAGCCGCGCATCTCGTCGGCGCGCGCCGCGCTGCGGACGTACGCGGTGACCTCGCCGGTGCAGATCCGGGCGAGCGCGGCCAGCGCCGAGGAGGCGGTGGCGCCGGCGCCGAGCACGGCGGCCCGCTCGACCTGCTGGACGCCGCGTTCGCGCAGCGCGGCGAGCATGCCGGGGATGTCGGTGTTGTCGCCGCGCCGGCGCCCGTCGGGGGTGAACACGACGGTGTTGACCGCCTCCACGGAGGCCGCGGTGGGGCTGATCTCGTCCAGCAGCGGGATCACCGCGCGCTTGAGCGGCATGGTCAGCGACAGACCCGCCCACTGGGGGCCGAGCTTCTCCAGGAACGCGGGCAGGGCCGCCTCGTCGACCTCGTGCCGGCCGTACTCCCAGCCGGTCAGACCGAGTTCGTCGTAGGCGGCGCGGTGCAGCACCGGCGAGAGGGAGTGCGCGATGGGCGATCCGAGGACCGCCGCCTTCTTGTGCTCGGGGCTGTGGGACACCGGTCGGCCTTCAGTTTCCGTTCTGCTTCTGTTCCTGCTGCCGCTTGTTGAATTCCTGGACGAGCTTCGAGTGGTCGGCGTAGTTGGTGGTGAAGTCCGTCTTCTTGCCGTCCACCGAGATGAAGTAGAGCCACTTCTCCGAGTCGTCCGGATTGATCGTCGCCTTCAGCGCGTCCGCGCCGGGGTTTCCGATCGGACCGGGCGGCAACCCCCGGTAGAAGTACGTGTTGTAGAGGTCGTCGAAGTTCCGGATCTCCTTCGTACCGATATTGATCTTGCTCTGGTTCTTGAGGTAGTTGAACGTCGAGTCGAATTCCAGCTTCTGGTTCGTGGCGGTGTTTGTCGGGGCCAGTCGGTTGTAGACGACGGCCGCCATCTTCCGGAAGTCATCGTGCGTCATGCCCTCGGCCTGGGTGAGGCTGGCGACGGTGATGAGCTGGAGCGGAGAATCCAGATGGAATTTCTTGGCGTTCGTTTCGAGATCGTACTTCTGGTATTCCTGGGTGGCCCGCGAGATCATCTGCTTGAGCACGTCCGCGGGTTTGGCGTGATCGCCGACGCTGTACGTCGAGGGGTAGAGGAAGCCCTCCAGCGGGTCCTTGATCTTCGGGGAGTCGCCGGCCCAGGACGGCAGGCCGAGGTTCTTGGCCTGGCTGTGCGCGATCTCCTTGGTGGTGCCCGTCTTGAGCTTGAGCTTCTTGTCGATCAGCTCGTAGACCGCGCTGGACCGCAGGCCCTCCCGGATCGTCAGACCGTTGCGGCTCTTGGGATCCAGCATGAGGTCGATGGCGGACGCCGCCGACATCTGCTTGCGCAGCGAGTACGTCCCGGGCTGGAGGCTCTGCGCCTTCTTGTTGTCGCGGGCCGCCTCGGTGAACGCGCCGGCGCTCTTGATCACGCCGTCGCGGGCGAGGATCGTGCCCATCTCGGAGAGCGGCACCCCGTCCGGAATGTCCACCTGGACCTCGCCGCTGCCCTCGCCCTCGTAGTCGGGGGACGAGCCGAAGTGGCGCATGAAGAAGTCGTAGCCGAAGTAGCCGACGCCGCCGACGACACCGGCCAGGGCGAGGGTCACGACCAGGCAGGCGGTACCGCTGCGCCGCTTGTTCTTCTTGTTCTTGCTCTTCCGGCCCCGGCGATCGCGGCCGGACTGCCGGTCGTCCTCGTCGTCGTCCTCGGCGTCCGGGTCGTCGGCGAAGAACGGGTGGTCCCGCTCCGGGGCGCGCGGCTCCCGCTCGTCGGCGTCCGGTGCCGCCCGCCAGTCGTCGCCGGCGCCCGGCTCGTCGTGGTGCGGGCCGGCCTGCGGGTGCTGCTGCGGTCCGGGGCCCGGCGGGTAGTCGCCCGGCCGCTGCGGGTGCGGGGCCTGTCCGTAAGGCTGTCGGTGCGGGTCCGCCGGGGCCTGCTCCGGCACCCCGTGCTGCGGGGCCGGCGGCTGGGCGGGCATCTGCTGGGTCCCGTCGAGCGCATAGCCGTCGTGGCCGGCGTAGTACTCCTGGCCCGCGTACTCCTGGCCGGCGTAGTGCTGGCCGGGGTGCTGCTGGCCGGTGTGCTGCGGGGCCCGGTAGTCCTGGCCCGGCTGGAGGTACGGATCGGCCTGCGGGTGCTGCCCGTAGGGGTCGTACGGGTCGTACGACCCCTGGCCGCCCGGCTGCTGGGTGCCGTCCCAGCCGCCGTGGCCCGCCGGGTACTGCTGGGGGTGTTGCTGGGGGTGCTGCTGCTGGTGCTGCTGCTGGTGCTGCTGGTGCTGCGGGTGGGGGTACTGCTGTTGGGGATACCCGGCGGGCTGCTGTCCGGCCCACTGCGGCTGCTGATCCTGGCCTCCGTACTGACCCCGGTCTCCGTAGAGCGGGTCGTCGGGATGCCACGGTTCGGAGCCGTAGCCCCGGCCATACTCGGTCATCGATCCCCTAGAGCCGCGAGGCGGGGCGCTCCATCCGGGCAGCGCCTGACGTACCGTTCCGCCTCTACTTGCACGCGCGGCTGTTCGAACCGCCGCCACAACGCGCGGAACGTTACCGTACCGCGATCAGATGACCACTTCGACGTGCTCCCCGGGCGGTCGCCCGGAGGTCCGTTCGGTCTCCAACGCGCTCTGGAGGATGACCACCGCGGCGGCCTGGTCGACCACCGAGCGGCCCTTCTTGCTGCGGACGCCGGAGGCCCGCAGCCCGTGGGTCGCGGTGACCGTCGACATCCGCTCGTCGACCAACCGGACCCCGACGGGGGCGATGTTCCCGGCGAGTTCCCGGGCGAAGGCCCGGACCTTGGCCGCGGCCGGCCCCTCTCCCCCACTGAGGGAGCGGGGCAGGCCGACCACGACTTCGAGCGGCTCGTACTCCTCGACGATCGCCTTGAGCCGCCGGTGCGCCGCCGGGGCGTCCCGCCCCGGCACGGTCTCGACGGGGGTGGCGAGGACCCCGTCGGGGTCGCACGAGGCGACCCCGATCCGGGCGTCCCCGACATCCACGGCGATGCGGCGGCCGCGTCGCATCTCACTCACGGCCGTCAGGCCGCCTCGGCCACGAGGCGCTCGACGGCCTCGACGGCCTCGGGCACCGCGGCGGCGTTCTGCCCGCCGCCCTGGGCGACGTCCGGCTTGCCGCCGCCACCGCCGCCGAGCGTCTTGGCCGCGGTGCGGACCAGGTCGCCGGCCTTGATGCCGCGCTCGCGGGCGGCCTCGTTGGTGGCGATGACGGTCAGCGGGCGGCCGTTCGCCACGGTGAACAGGGCCACCACGACGGCGCGGTCGCCCTGGATCCGGCCGCGCACGTCGAGGACCAGCTTGCGCAGGTCGTCGGCGGAGGTGCCGTCCTGGACCCGGGCGGCGACCAGGGCCACCCCGCGGACGTCCTTGGCGCCCTCGGCCAGCCCGGCCGCGGCCTGCAGCACCTTCTCCGCGCGGTACTTCTCGATCTCCTTCTCGGCGTCCTTCAGCTTGGCCAGGACACCGGAGATCTTCTCCGGCAGCTCCTCGGGGCGCCCCTTGACCAGCTCGGTGAGCTGCGAGACGACGGTGTGCTCACGGGCCAGGAAGCGGTAGGCGTCCACGCCGACCAGGGCCTCGACGCGGCGCACGCCGGAGCCGATGGAGGACTCGCCGAGCAGCTTCACCAGGCCCAGCTGGGCGGTGTTGTGGACGTGCGTGCCGCCGCACAGCTCCTTGGAGAAGTCACCGATGGTGACCACGCGGACCCGCTCGCCGTACTTCTCGCCGAACTCGGCGATGGCGCCCTGCTTCTTGGCCTCGTCCATGCTCATGACCTCGGCGTGCACGTCGAGTTCACGGGCCAGGACGTCGTTGATCTTCTGCTCGACGTCGGTGAGGACCGAGCCGGGCACGGCCGTCGGCGAGCCGAAGTCGAAGCGGAAGCGGCCCGGGGAGTTCTCCGAACCGGCCTGGGCGGCCGTCGGGCCCAGGGCGTCGCGCAGCGCCTGGTGGGTGAGGTGGGTGGCGCTGTGGGCGCGGGCGATGGCCCGGCGGCGCTGGATGTCGATGCCGGCGTACGCGGCGGAGCCGAGCACCACCTCGCCGACCTGCACCACGCCCTTGTGGACGATGACGCCGGGGACCGGCTGCTGGACGTCGCGCACCTCGACGACGGCGCCGTTGTCCAGCTTGATGCGGCCGGTGTCGGCGAGCTGACCGCCGCCCTCGGCGTAGAACGGCGTGCGGTCCAGCACGACCTCGACGTCGTCGCCCTCGTGGGCGGCCGGGGCGGAGGCGCCGTTGACCACCAGGCCGACGACGGTGGACTCGCCCTCGGTGTCGGTGTAGCCGGTGAAGACCGAGGAGCCGGAGGTGTCGGCGATCTCGCGGTACGCCGACATGTCGGCGTGGCCGTGCTTCTTGGCCTGGGCGTCGGCCTTGGCGCGCTCCCGCTGCTCCTTCATCAGGCGGCGGAAGCCGTCCTCGTCCACCGACAGGCCCTGCTCGGCGGCCATTTCGAGGGTGAGGTCGATCGGGAAGCCCCAGGTGTCGTGGAGCAGGAACGCCTTGTCGCCGGCGAGCACCGTGCCGCCGCCGGCCTTGGTCTCGGTCACCGCGGTGTCGAGGATGTTGGTGCCGGCCTTGAGGGTCTTGAGGAAGGCGGCCTCCTCGGCGAGGGCGACCGTCTCGATCCGCTTGCGGTCCTCCAGGAGCTCCGGGTACTGCTGCCCCATCGCCCGGATGACCACGTCGAGCAGGTCGCCGACGACCAGGCCGGTGGCGCCGAGCAGGCGCATGTTGCGGATGGCGCGGCGCATGATGCGGCGCAGGACGTAGCCGCGGCCCTCGTTGCCGGGGGTGACGCCGTCGCCGATGAGCATCGTGGAGGTGCGCATGTGGTCGGCGACCACGCGCAGCGAGACGTCGGAGTCGACGGCGGCGCCGTAGCGGACGCCGGTGAGCTCGCCGGCCTTGTCGATGACCACGCGGAGGGTGTCGGTCTCGTACATGTTGTGCACGCCCTGCAGGATCATGGCGAGGCGTTCCAGGCCGAGGCCGGTGTCGATGTTCTTCGACGGCAGCTCGCCGAGGATCTCGAAGTCCTCCTTGCCGATGCCCTGGCCGCGCTCGTACTGCATGAAGACCAGGTTCCAGATCTCCACGTAGCGCTCGTCGTTGACGGCCGGGCCGCCCTCGACGCCGAACTCGGGGCCCCGGTCGTAGTTGATCTCCGAGCACGGGCCGCAGGGGCCCGGGACGCCCATGGACCAGTAGTTCTCCTTCTTGCCCAGGCGCTGGATGCGCTCCTTGGGCACCCCGACGACCTCGTGCCAGATGCGCTCGGCCTCGTCGTCGTCGAGGTAGACGGTGATCCAGAGCTTCTCGGGCTCCAGGCCGTAGCCGCCCTCCGCCACGGGAGACGTCAGCAGCTCCCAGGCGTACTTGATGGCGCCTTCCTTGAAGTAGTCGCCGAAGGAGAAGTTGCCGCACATCTGGAAGAACGTGCCGTGCCGGGTGGTCTTGCCGACCTCTTCGATGTCCGGCGTGCGGACGCACTTCTGGACGCTGGTGGCGGTCTTGAACGGGGGCTTGACCTCGCCGAGGAAGTACGGCTTGAAGGGGACCATGCCCGCCGGGACCAGGAGCAGCGTCGGGTCGTCCGCGATGAGCGACGCCGACGGCACGACGGTGTGCCCGCGCTCTTCGAAGAAGCGCAGCCAGCGGCGGCGGATTTCAGCCGACTCCATCAGTGGTCCTCATTTCCGGTCGGTCCGGTCAGGCCGGGTGTTCTCGTGGTTCGGTAGGGCAGGTGAGGCACCGCGCGGCGCGGTGCGGGCAGCTCGCGCACCTCGGTGGGCTCCGCGAGCCCGAGGGCGTCGTGCAGTTGCTCTTCACGGTCCGCCATTCCGGCCCGTACGTCCAATGCAAATTGACGCAGCCGGTGTCCGGTCTCGACGGCCTTGTCCGCGGCCTGCGCGGCGAGGCTGTCGGGCTGCAGCTTGCGCAGCTTCTGGTGGACCTTGTTGGTGGCCCACACCCCGGCGGCGGCGCCGGTGGTGAACCAGAATGCACGGCGGAACATCGCGGTGATCAGTCCTTGGAGCGACGGGAGCGGCGCCCGCCACGGCGGGCGCCGGGCAGGGTGCGGCCGACGACGACGGTGGGGTCCGGCTCGGGCAGGCCCTTCTTGCCGATCGCGCGCCGTACGCCGTAGCCGAACGCGGCGACCTTGACCAGCGGCCCGCCGAAGGCGGAGGAGACGGTCGAGGAGAGCGCCGAGGCGTTGGCGGTGACCTCTTGGACGTCGGCGGCGATGGCGTCGACGCGGGCGAGCTGGGTGTGCGCGGAGCGGACGGTCTCGGACGCGTCGGCGAGGAGCGGAACGGCCTGCTCGGACACCTGGGTCACCATCTTGGTGGTCGCCTTGAGGGTCTGTGCGAGCCTCACCAGCACGAGGGCGAGGAACGACACGAGGATCGCCCAGAAGACGGCCACGAGGATCCCGGCCACCTCTCCACCGGACACGCTGGCACCACACTCCGACTGGTCTGCTCTGGTCTGGTCTCGTCCTGCTCGAACGGCAACCTTGACCTTATCGCGCCGTGACTGTCCGTCCGTACCGCGTCGCCGTTCCCGTCCGGGTCGCCAAGAGGGGGGAGCGCACGGTCCGTTGCGAGGCGACCACGCTCCGTCGGCGTGCGGCGCCTCGCGCGGCGGCGGCGCCTTCCGTCGCGGGGTGCGGCCATCGCCCCTCGCCGGACGGTCCGGCACGACGGCGGCCGCGCACAGCCACCGGGGACGGGACTCGGCCACCCCTGAACTCCCGGACGCCGGAAGGGAGTTGACCGCCGGATCGGCAGCCCGGGAGGCGCGGATCACCGCCCCGGAAACGCGCCGGCCCGCCGGCCCCCCGTCCACGAGTGGAGGGGAGCCGGCGGGCTGAGCGGTGTGCCGGCCGAGTGGATCAGCGGGCGTAGTACTCGACGACGAGCTGCTCGTCGCAGATCACCGGGATCTCCTTGCGGTTGGGGTCCCGGTCCAGGCGGAACGCCAGCGCCTGGAGGTTGACCTCCAGGTAGCGCGGGGTCTCGCCGTCGGTGGCGTAGCCACCCTCGCGGGCAACCTGGAAGGGGTGCTTCTCGCGGCTGCGCTCGCGGACCATCACGACGTCGCCGGGGCGGACGCGGAAGGACGGCTTGTCGACCTTGCGGTCGTTCACCGAGATGTGGCCGTGGACGACCATCTGGCGGGCCTGGTAGATGGTCCGGGCCAGGCCGGAACGCAGGACGAGCGCGTCCAGACGGCGCTCAAGCTCGATGATCAGGGCCTCGCCCGTCTTGCCTTCGACCTTCCGAGCGCGGTCGTAGGCACGGACCATCTGGCGCTCACTGATGTCGTACTGAGCGCGCAGACGCTGCTTCTCCAGCAGTCGGACCTTGTAGTCGCTGCTCTGCTTGCGGCCACGGCCGTGCTCGCCGGGCGGGTAGGGACGGGCCTCGAAGTACTTGACGGCCTTCGGCGTCAGCGCGATGCCGAGCGCACGGGACTTCTTGACCTTGGGACGCGACTGGTTCACGTGGAACGTTCCTCCATGTAAGTTAGGTGAGGCTTACCTTAGCGCGAGGAGAACGCATGTTTCGACCTGGGATCCACCTGCCCGGCGCGGACCGCACCGGGACGGGTCAGCCGCGTCCCGTGGAAGACGCCCAGCGGCCCTCGGCGGCTGAGCGCGTACGAACTCTCGTCGACTCCCATGGTATGGCGTCGCTGGACATCCCCGGAGTCGAGGATTCCGACGAGACCGGCCTCTCGGCTCCCGTCTGCCGGACCGTGACGCCCGAAGGAGACGTGCTGCTCTTGGTTCCTGGGGGTTCCGCGGCCGCTCGGGCCGCCGCGCACGCCCAGGACGACGACCTTCCCGCCGTGATGGAGATCACGGATGTGGCGCCGGTTTCGGTGCCACATCGGATCCGCGGCCGGGCCTGGGTGGCCGGCTGGCTCACCCCCGTGCGCAACGAGCAGCGCGCCCGGGCCGCGATGCTGCTCGCCGAGCGGCACCCGGTCGGCGAATTGCTGGGCATCGACGAGGCCCTGGCACCGGACCCGGCACCGGGCCTCTACGGGCGGCCCGCCTGGATGCTGCTGCGCCTGGAGGTCGGCGAGGGCGCGGTGGACGACCTGTGGGGCGCGGAGTCCTTCGAACCGGAGGAGTTCGCCGCCGCGGCACCCGACCCGCTGGTCGCCCACGAGGCGGAGCTGCTCCAGCACCTGCACACGGCCCACGCCGAGCAGGTGCGCGGGCTGTGCGCGCTGCTCGGCGAGCGCGGCGAGGTCTGCGGGCTGCGCGACCGGGCCGTGCCGGTGGGCCTGGACCGCTTCGGGCTGCGGGTCCGCTTCACCGAGGGCGACCGGCGGACCTTCGACGCCCGCTTCGACTTCCCCGAGCCGGTCCGGGACATCGTCGAGCTGCGCCGGGCGATGCACGTCCTCTTCGAGGCCGCGGCGAGCTGACCGCCCGCCCCGGCCCCGGCCGGCACCGGCCGCTCAGTCGCCGCCGCTCTCGCCGCGCAGCCGGGCCCGCACCCGCTCGGCGACATCGGCGTAGCGGGCCTCGGTGCCGTGCCGGGTGGGGGTGTAGTAGCGCGTGCCGTGCACCGCGTCCGGGGCGTACTGCTGGGCCGCGATGCCGCCCGGCAGGTCGTGCGGGTACTGATAGCCCTGGCCGTGACCGAGCTTCTGGGCGCCCTGGTAGTGACCGTCGCGCAGGTGGGCGGGGACCGGCCCGGCCTTGCCGGCCCGGACGTCCGCCAGCGCGGCGTCTATCGCCAGATACGCGGCGTTCGACTTCGGGGCGAGGGCGAGCGCGATGGTGGCCTGGCTCAGCGTGATCCGGGCCTCGGGGAAGCCGATCAGCGCCACCGCCTGGGCGGCGGCCACCGCCGTCTGCAGCGCCGTCGGGTCGGCCAGGCCGATGTCCTCGCTGGCCGAGATCATCAGGCGGCGGGCGATGAACCGCGGGTCCTCCCCCGCCTCGATCATCCGCGCCAGATAGTGCAGCGCGGCGTCCACGTCGGAGCCGCGGATGGACTTGATCAGGGCGCTGGCGACGTCGTAGTGCTGGTCGCCGGCCCGGTCGTACTTCACCGCCGCGCGGTCCACCGCCTCCTCCAGCGTCTGGAGGGTGATCTCCTGCTCCCGCTTGGCCAGCGCGGATCCGGCGCCGGCCTCCAGGGCCGTGAGCGCCCGCCGGGCGTCGCCGCCCGCGATCCGCAGCAGATGGGCCTCGGAGTCCTCGGGGAGGGTGACCGCCCCGCCGAGCCCGCGCTCGTCGGTCAGCGCCCGGCGCAACAGGCCCCGCAGGTCGTCGTCGGTGAGCGGTTCGAGGGTCAGCAGCAGGGAGCGGGAGAGCAGCGGGGAGATCACCGAGAAGTACGGGTTCTCGGTGGTGGCGGCGATCAGCGTCACCCAGCGGTTCTCCACCGCGGGCAGCAGGGAGTCCTGCTGGGCCTTGCTGAAGCGGTGGATCTCGTCGAGGAAGAGGACGGTGTCCTTGCCGTAGCCGCCCGAGGCGCGGCGGGCGCCGTCGATGACCGCCCGGACCTCCTTGACGCCGGCCGTGATCGCGGAGAGCTCCACGAAGCGCTTGTTCGTCGCCTGGCTGACGACGTACGCCAGGGTCGTCTTGCCGATGCCGGGCGGGCCCCACAGGAACACCGACGACGGGCCCGCGGGTCCTCCGGCTCCCTCGCCGACCAGCCGCCGCAGCGGCGAGCCGGGCTTGAGCAGATGCTGCTGCCCGACGACCTCGTCGAGGGTGCGGGGGCGCATGCGTACGGCGAGAGGGGACCCCGCTGGGTCCTTCTCCTGACGGTCTTCCGCGGCGGCGGTGAACAGGTCGGGCTCCACGCCTACGGAGCCTATGTCACCCCACTGACAACGCCCCGGCCGCCGGGGTCGGCGGGCCGGGGCGGGGGGCGGTTCCGGACGGGTCCGGACAGGCTCCGGGGCGGCTCAGAGCAGGCTGCTCCAGTACGACCACCAGCGGGTCAGGATCAGCAGCGCGATCACGCCGTACCAGAGCACCGGGACCACCCAGTGGAACTCCAGGACCGCGTCGCGCAGCCCCCGGGGCGCCGGGATGATGCCGTGCTTGAGGTTGTGCACGGTGGTGTACCAGAACATCAGGATGGTCACGCACCAGGTCAGCGTGCACCACAGGCAGAGCGCGTTGATGTCGTAGAGCGACTGGGTCATCAGCCACATGCAGAAGACCGCGGCCAGCAGCGTGCCGACGTTGAGGCCGAGCCAGTACCAGCGGCGGAAGCGGGCACCGGCCAGCAGGGCCATGCCGATCGCGACGACCACCCCGAAGCCGACCAGTCCGGCCATCGGGTTGGGGAAGCCGAAGACCTCCGCCTGCTTGCTCTGCATGACGCTGCCGCAGGAGATGATCGGGTTCAGGCTGCAGGCCGGCTTGAAGTTCGGGTCCTTCAGCAGCTCGAACTTGTCCAGGGTGATGACCCAGGCGGCCAGCCCGCCGAGCGCACCGGTGATCACCAGGAGCAGGGCGAAGGCGCGACCGGAGCCGGTCGTCTCCGCGGCGCCCACGTGGTCGTCGTCGGTGGACACGTCGTCAAGCTCTGTCGTCGTCATATGGCCGTTCCGTCGGTCCCGTGGGAGGTGTCACCCGGCCGGCGGACCCGGCCGCGACCTTCATTGTGCCGCACCTCCCTGTGAACCCGGGGCGCTCTGCGCGGATGCGGGGTGATGCGGCGCGGCCGCCGTTGACGCGAGGGGCCCGGACGGCGCACTGCCGTCCGGGCCCCTCGGGATCTGCCGGGTCGGGCTCAGCCCAGTGCCCGCCGGACCTCGTCGACCACCGCGTCCAGCGCGATCGCGGTCTGCTCGCCGCTCACCAGGTCCTTGAGCTGGACCACGCCCTCGGCCAGGTCCCGCTCGCCGGCGACCAGGGCCAGCCGGGCACCGGAGCGGTTGGCGGACTTCATGGCGTTCTTCAGGCCCTTGCCGCCGTAGGCGAAGTCGGTCGCGACACCGGCCCGACGCAGCTCGGTGACCTTGCCGAACAGCACCCGGCGGGCCTCCTCGCCGAGCGGGACGGCGTAGACGGCGGTGGCGGCCGGGATGTCGAGGGTGATGCCCTCGGCCTCCAGGGCCAGCACCGTGCGGTCCACGCCCAGCGCCCAGCCGACGGACGGCAGCGCGGGGCCGCCGATCATCTCGGACAGGCCGTCGTAGCGGCCGCCGCCGCCCACCGCGGACTGCGAGCCCAGGCCGTCGTGGACGAACTCGAAGGTGGTGCGGGTGTAGTAGTCCAGGCCGCGGACCAGCTTCGGGTCGTCCTCGAAGGCCACGCCCGCCGCGGTCAGCAGCTCGCGCACCTGCTCGTGGTAGGTCTTGCACGCCTCGCAGAGGTAGTCGCGCAGCATCGGCGCGCCGATCAGCTGCTCCTGGACCGCCTCGCGCTTGTCGTCCAGGACCCGCAGCGGGTTGATCTCGATCCGGCGGCGGGTGTCCTCGTCCAGCTGCAGCCCGCGCAGGAAGTCCTGGAGCGCGGCGCGGTAGACGGGGCGGCACTCCTTGTCGCCGAGCGAGTTCAGCAGGATCCGGAAGTCGCGCAGGCCCAGCGAGCGGTACGCCTGGTGGGCCAGGATGATCAGCTCGGCGTCCAGCGCCGGGTCCTCCGCGCCGATCGCCTCGGCGCCGACCTGCGAGAAGTGCCGGTAGCGGCCCTTCTGCGGGCGCTCGTAGCGGTAGTACGAGCCGGAGTACCAGAGCTTGACCGGGAGGTTGCCGCCCTTGTGGAGGTTGGCCTCCAGCGCGGCGCGCAGCACGGAGGCGGTGCCCTCGGGCCGCAGGGCGAGCTTGTCGCCGCCCTTGGTCTCGAAGGCGTACATCTCCTTGGTGACGATGTCGGTGGACTCACCGACACCGCGGGCGAACAGCTCGACGTTCTCGAAGCCGGGCGTCTCGATGTAGCCGTAGCCGGAGTTCCTCAGCGGTACGGAGATCGCCTCGCGCACCGCGAGGTACGTCGCGGAGTTCGGCGGGATCAGGTCGTAGGTGCCCTTGGGTGCCTGAAAGGTGCTCACGGAAGGTTCTCGTCACATTCCTCGTCGCGGAGCGGCGGTCGGGATGCCGTCTCCGAGGCCGGCGGCCACCTGCCGGAGGAAGGGGTTGGTGGCGCGCTCGCGGCCGATGGTGGTCTGGGGGCCGTGGCCGGACAGGACGACGGTGGAGTCCTCCAGCGGCAGGCACACGCGTGCCAGCGACGTGAGGATCTCGGCGTGGTCGCCGCCCGGCATGTCGGTACGTCCGATGGAGCCGGCGAACAGCAGGTCGCCCGAGAAGAAGACCGAGGGGATGTCGGCCTGCTCGGGCATCCGGAAGGTCACCGACCCCTTGGTATGGCCCGGGGCGTGCGCAACCGAGAACTCCATTCCGGCCAGTTCCAGGAGGCTGCCGTCGGCCAGTTCCTTGACGTCGTCCGGCTCGCCCACGGTCAGCTCGCCCATGAGCCGCTGACCGATGGAGCGGCCCAGGGCCTTCTCCGGGTCGCTCATCATGTAGCGGTCCTCGGGGTGGATCCAGGCGGGGACGTCGTGCGCACCGCACACCGGGACGACGGACGCCACGTGGTCGATGTGGCCGTGCGTGAGGATCACCGCGACGGGCTTGAGCCGATGCTTCCTGAGCGCGTCCTCGACCCCGGGGGCCGCTTGGTGGCCCGGGTCGATGATCACGCACTCCTCGCCGGCGGCGGGGGCGACCAAGTAGCAGTTGGTCCCCCAGGCCCCGGCGGGGAACCCGGCAATCAGCACGTTCGTCCTTAAAGATCGGCGGGGAGCGGCCAGCGGGGCCGCGCCCGGAACATCTCGGCAGCTCCAGAGCCTACCGGCGGGACTCCCGGCAGGGCGAACCCGTATACGGTACGGCCACGACCGGCGCCTGTCGTCGTACCTCCCGCCGTCCGCCCGGAACGGCGGGCGGGAGTCCGGCGCGAGGGCCCGGCGGCAGCGATCGACGCCCAGGACAAGGAGGCGACCGGTGGTCGACAAGGACCGGCGGCGGCGCGAACTCGCCCGGCAGAAGTACGCGCGCCAGCAGCAGCGGAGGGTCGAGTCCGCGCAGCGGGCCAAGCGCCGCAACGTGCTCATCGCGGGCGTCGTGGCCGTGGCCCTGGCCGCGGGCGCCACCGCCTACGCGTCCGTCAAGCTGATCGGCGGCGACCGGTCGACCACCGACGACGCGTCCGCCGACCCGTGTGCCCGGCCCGCCCCGGGCACGCCGTCGAAGAAGACCTGGCCGAAGGAGCCGGCGATGGCGATCGACGCCTCGGCGCCGTACACCGCCCGGCTGGCCACCACCTGCGGGCAGATCACGTTCACGATGGACGCGGCCAAGGCGCCGCACACCGTGAACTCGTTCGCCTTCCTCGCGGGCCAGGGCTACTTCGACCACAGCCGCTGCCACCGGCTGGTCGACCAGAACATCTACGTCCTGCAGTGCGGCGACCCCAAGGGCACCGGCGAGGGCACGCCCGGCTACACCCTGCCGGACGAGAACCTCAAGGACCCGCGGATCAAGGGCAATGTCTATCCGGCGGGCACGGTCGCCATGGCCAACCGCTACGACGGCACGAACCCCAAGACCCGCAATTCCGGCGGCAGTCAGTTCTTCCTCGTCTACAAGGACAGCCAGCTGCCGCCGAACTACACGCCGTTCGGCCGGGTCACCGGTGGGACGGACGTCCTGAAGAAGATCGCCGACGCCGGTTCGCACCCCGAACCGGCGACCGGCAACACCGCGCCCAACGCCACGGTGGTCATCGACCGGGCGACGGTCGGCAAATCCTGAAGCGATCGGGCCGGCCGGGGGCGCGTTCCGGCGTCCCGGCTGCAATTTCGGTCGTGCTGGATGCGGACAGCCGACCTCCGGTCGCCTAGATTGGCGTTGTGTAGGGTGCCTGCTCCGACGGCCTGCCACCCTCACCGCAATTCAGCCCGTCGGACCGGCCGGGGCGCTGCCCCGCCGGACAGAAACTGTGGACGATGCCGGGGGGCCACAGGCCCGCGTCGGCATCATGTGGAGGAGGCGCTGTGAGCAGCGACCCATGGGGCCGCGTCGATGAGACGGGGACCGTGTACGTGCGTACCGCCGACGGCGAGCAGGTCGTCGGATCGTGGCAGGCGGGAACTCCCGAGGAGGCCCTCGCCTACTTCGAGCGCAAGTATGAGGGCCTGGTCGTGGAGATCGACCTCCTGGAACGGCGGGTCAGGACCACCGACCTCTCGGCGAAGGACGCGCAGACCGCCATCGACCACCTGCGCCAGCAGGTCGACGAGCACCACGCGGTGGGCGATCTGGCGACGCTGGGCAAGCGGCTGGACGCGCTGGTAGCCGTGGTCGACTCGCGGCGCGAGGAGCGCCGGGCGGCCAAGGCCCGGCAGACGGACGAGGCCCGGCAGTCCAAGGAGAAGCTGGTCGCCGAGGCCGAGGAGCTGGCCGCCAGCGAGCAGTGGCGGGTGGCCGGCGAGCGGCTGCGGGCGCTGGTGGACACCTGGAAGGGCCTGCCGCGGCTGGACCGCAAGACCGACGACGAGCTGTGGCACCGCTTCTCGCACGCCCGGTCGGCGTTCTCCAAGCGGCGCAAGGCGCACTTCGCCTCGCTGGACGCGCAGCGCGAGGACTCCCGCAAGGCCAAGGAGAAGCTGGTCGCCGAGGCCGAGTCGCTGTCCGGCTCCACGGACTGGGGGGCCACCGCCGCCCGCTACCGCGAGCTGATGCAGGACTGGAAGGCCGCCGGGCGCGCCCAGCGCGAGCACGAGGACGACCTGTGGAACCGCTTCCGCGGTGCGCAGGACGTCTTCTTCCAGGCGCGCGGCGAGGTCTTCGCGGAGCGCGACGCCGAGCAGCGGGAGAACCTGACCCGCAAGGAGGAGCTGGCCGCCGAGGCGGAGAAGCTGCTCCCGGTCACCGAACTGAAGGCGGCCCGGGCCGCGTTCCGGGGGATCAACGAGCGGTGGGAGGCCATCGGCCACGTGCCGCGGGACGCGCGTCCCAAGATCGAGGGCCGGATGCACGCCGTCGAGCGGGCCATCCAGGACGCCGAGGAGGCCGAGTGGCGGCGGACCAACCCTGAGGCGCGGGCCCGCGCCGCGGGGCTGACCGGTCAGCTCCAGGACGCCGTCGACAAGCTCCAGAAGCAGATCGACCAGGCCCGGGCGGCCGGCAACACCGCCAAGGCCGACAAGCTCGGTCGGGAGTTGGAGGGCCGCAAGGCGCTGCTGGACCAGGCGTTGAAGGGCCTGGAGGAGTTCGGCGGCTGAGCCGCGCCCCTCTTTGCGGCTTGGCCGCCGCCGCTTTGGCGGAGGTGGTTGTTCGCCGTCGGGGTTCCTCAACTGATGGCTGATGTGTCGCACAGTGACGGCCCGCCGGGATTCCCGGCGGGCCGTTCCGTGATTTCGGGGCGTTTCACAGTCGGCTGCGATGGCCCGTCTCCATCAGGTCCAGGGCGTGCTTGAGCACCTCGCACGCCTGGATGTGGTTGCCGGACTCCTGGAGCAGGTCGGCCAACCGCCGGCAGACCAGCACGGCCTCCGGTCCGTAGACCTGCCGGGCCTGGTGGAACGCCTGCTCCAGGACCTCGATGGCCTCCTTGATCTGCCCGGTCTCGGCGAGGAGTTCGGAGAGCTCCAGCTGCACCGGCAGCAGGCTGCCCGCGTCCTGCGGGGCGCGCTCCCTGAGGGCGAGCCGGAGCACCGGCAGCGCGTCGCGGCTGTTGCCGGTCGCCCGCAGCATCCGCGCCAGGCCGAGGCCGGACGCCACCATGGCGGCGCGGACCTCGGCGTCGAGCACCGGCCCGGCGGGGGCGCGGCGCTGCGCCAGCGCCCGGTTGCGGGCCAGCGGCAGCCGTCCCACGCCGTTCTCCTGCGCCCGCTGCGGCAGGGGCCGGTTCTTGGCGCCCAGCCGCTCGGTCAGCGCCCGGTAGAGGGTGTCAAGGTCGAGCAGTTCGGGGCCGTCGGTGAGGCCGTGCCGGAGGATGCCGAGCAGTTCGCCGGTGAAGGCGGTGTGCCGCTCGCCGTCCGGGGCCAGGGCGACCCGGTCCCGTGGGGAGGCGGTCAGGACGTACGCGCCGTCCACCGCGGCCCGGGCGGCCAGGACGTCGCCCTGGCCGGCGAGCGTGCGGACGGCCCGGCCGCTGAAGCAGCAGTCCAGGACGATGATCTTGCGGCGGGCCCGGGCGGACCGGATGGCGCCGCGCAGGTGCTGGTAGGCGACCGCGGTGTAGCCGACGCCGTCCCGGGAGCCGGTCAGGCCGAGGTAGAGGTCGGCCGACTCGGTGTCCCGCATGCCGTGGCCGGCGTAGTAGACGACGAGGGTGTCGGTGGCCTCGTCGCCGGCGCGGTGCACGGGGTCGAGCATCGCGTCGGCACTGCCCGGATCGAGCACCACCTCGCAGTGCGGCTCCGGCAGGCCCCAGACCGTGGCGTCGCCGAGGGTGGCCGCCAGGTCGCGCAGGTTGGCCTCGACGGACGGGAGCGCGTCGAGGTGGCGGTAGGAGGCGGTGCCGAGCAGTACGGCCCGGGAGGTGGCCGGATCAGGCAGTCCGGTCATCGCCCCCGGGCTCCCGGGCCTCGTCGAGCAGGGCGGCGATCCGGCGCACCGTCTCCGGGTCGCCGGCCGCGTCGCGCGGGATGCGGATCTCGATCTCGCCGGCGCGCAGGGTGAGTTCCGGGGCGCGGCGGCGGGCGTCCCGCCACTGGAAGATCGACACCGCGAGCGAGCCGCCGGAGACCGCGGTGCCGAGGGCCAGTTGGAGCAGGTCGAAGCCGAGGCCCATCTCTCCGGGCCGGGGGCCGCGGGAGGCGGTGAGGGTGCCGCGCACCTGGCGGTGCAGCCCCTCGTCCTCGTGCAACCACCGCATCAGGGAACGGAGTTCCTCCTCCGGGTCGCCGCCCGGTTCCGTTGCCGCCCGTACGTCGAGATCAGTCACGATCCCGCCCCCTCCTGTGTTCGGTTGCCGCGTTGACCCGTGAGAACAGTTCCAGTGCCTCCGCGCCGGCCCCGAGCCGCGCCAGGCACACCGCCTGCCAGTACTGGCTGGTCAGGGTGGTCGGATGATCCGGCCCCAGGGCCGAGGCACAGACCTGGGCGACCGCGGTGATCATCCGCACCGCTTCCTGGATGTCGCCGCGCAGGACGAGGTTGACCGCCTCGCGCTGGCGGGACCGGGCGCTCTCCGCCGACATGCTGCGCAGCAGCAGCTGGCGGGTGCCGTCGCTGAGCGTCAGCTGCCGGTGGACGTCCGGGCCGGCCGGCTCCGACTGCGGGATCGCCGCCCAGTCCAGCAGCTCGGGCGCGGAGGCGTCCAGGGCCGGCGGGCTGTAGACGAACTCCACGGCCTGCTCGCGGACGCAGCGCGCCACCAGTTCCCGCAGTCCCCGCCCGTCGTCCGCGTCCAGCAGCTCCGCCAGCGCCGCCTCGGTCTCCGCCGCGGAGGGCCGGTCCCGCGGATCCTGCCGGCACAGCGCGTCCACCAGCCGCGCCAGCTCCTCCGGGAGCCCGCCGCCGGCCCGGCCGGCCAACCGCGGGACGCCCGGGCCGACCGCCAGCTCCACCAGCGCGCCGACGTCGACGGCCTCGGTGCCCAGCGGCGGCGTGCCGGTCAGCATCAGGTACAGGCAGGCGCCGAGCCCGTACAAGTCGGCGGCGGCGCCGGGGAGTTCGCCCCGCATCAGGTCCGGGGCCATGTACTGCGGGGTGCCGATCAGCGCACCGGCCTGGGTGATGGCCGGTTCCTCGACGAGCCGTGCCAGGCCGAAGTCCTGGAGCACCACCCGGCCGGCGCGGGTGATCGCGACGTTGGTCGGTTTGACGTCGCGGTGCAGCACACCGGCCGCGTGGGCGGCGGCCAGCGCCCGGCACATGCCCAGCCCGACCTCGGCGGCCAGCGGTGGCGGCAGCGGCCCGTGGCTCTCGACCAGTTCCGCCAGCCCCACCCCGTCGAGCAGCTCCATCACGATGTACGGCGTGCCCTCGTGGACGCCGCTGTCGTAGACGTGCACCACTCCCGGGTGGCTGATCCGAGCCAGTCCCTGGGCCTCCCGCCGGAAGCGCCGCAGGGCCGTCGAGGCCGCGTCCGGACCGCCCACGGACAGCAGCCGTTTGACCGCCACCCGGCGGTCCAGACCGGTGTCCACCGCCTCGTGGACGGCGCCCATCCCGCCCCGGCCGATCAGCCGGACCAGGCGGTACCGCCCGCCGAGCACGTCCTCCCCCATCGCCCTCCCCCTCGTCTCCCCCGCCGTCCGCCCCGCGCCGCGCTCAGGGCCGCCGTGCCGAGGTCACCCGGTAGACGTCGTAGACCCCCTCGACGCCCCGGACCGCCTTGAGCACATGGCCCAGGTGCTTGGGGTCGCCCATCTCGAAGGTGAAGCGGGAGGTGGCGACCCGGTCGCGGGAGGTCTGCACGGCCGCGGAGAGGATGTTGACGTGCTGGTCGGAGAGGACCCGGGTGACGTCCGACAGCAGCCGGGAGCGGTCCAGCGCCTCCACCTGGATGGCGACGAGGAAGACCGAGGACTGGGTCGGCGCCCACTCGACCTCCAGGATCCGCTCGGGCTGCTGGGAGAGCGAGTCGACGTTGACGCAGTCACCGCGGTGCACCGAGACACCGCTGCCGCGGGTGACGAACCCGATGATGGGGTCGCCCGGCACCGGCGTACAGCAGCGGGCCAGCTTGACCCAGACGTCGTCCACGCCCTTGACAACCACGCCCGGGTCCGCGCTGGACCGGCGCTTGGAGCGCGGCCGGATCGGCGTCGACTCGGCGATGTCCTCGGTGGCCTCGTCCTGGCCGCCGAGCGCCTGCACCAGCTTCTGGACGACGCCCTGCGCGGCGACATGGCCCTCGCCGATGGCGGCGTAGAGCGAGGAGATGTCCGGGTAGCGCATCTCGTGCGCGAGCGTGACCAGGGAGTCGCCGGTCAGGATCCGCTGGATCGGGAGGTTCTGCTTGCGCATCGCCCGCGCGATGGCGTCCTTGCCCTGCTCGATGGCCTCGTCGCGGCGCTCCTTGGAGAACCATGCGCGGATCTTGTTGCGGGCGCGCGGCGACTTCACGAAGCTCAGCCAGTCGCGGGACGGGCCCGCGCCGGGCGCCTTGGAGGTGAAGACCTCCACCAAGTCGCCGTTGTCCAGCGTCGATTCGAGCGGGACGAGGCGGCCGTTGACCCGCGCCCCTATCGTGCGGTGGCCGACCTCGGTGTGCACCGCGTACGCGAAGTCGACCGGGGTGGCGCCGGCGGGCAGCGCTATCACGTCGCCCTTGGGCGTGAAGACGAAGACCTCGTTGCGCGAGAGGTCGAAGCGCAGCGACTCCAGGAACTCGCCCGGGTCCTCGGTCTCCTTCTGCCAGTCCAGCAACTGCCGCAGCCAGGCCATGTCGTTGACGGTGTCCTGGCCGACGCCCTTGCCGCTGCCCTTGGGCGCGTCGGTGCGCACCTTGGAGGCGCCGGCGACCGCCTCCTGCTTGTACTTCCAGTGCGCGGCGATGCCGTACTCGGCGCGCCGGTGCATGTCGAAGGTGCGGATCTGGAGTTCAACGGGCTTGCCGCTGGGGCCGATCACCGTCGTGTGCAGCGACTGGTACATGTTGAACTTGGGCATCGCGATGTAGTCCTTGAACCGGCCGGGGACCGGATTCCACCGCGCGTGGATGGTGCCCAGGGCCGCGTAGCAGTCCCGGACCGTGTCGACGAGGACGCGGATGCCCACCAGGTCGTAGATCTCGGCGAAGTCGCGGCCGCGCACGATCATCTTCTGGTAGACGCTGTAGTAGTGCTTGGGTCGGCCGGTGACGGTGGCCTTGATGCGGGCGGCCCGCAGATCGGCCTGGACCTCGTCGGTCACTATCGCGAGGTACTCGTCCCGTTTGGGCGCCCGCTCGGCGACCAGCCGGACGATCTCGTCGTACATCTTGGGGTAGAGGATCGCGAAGGCGAGGTCCTCCAGCTCCCACTTGATGGTGTTCATGCCCAGCCGGTGCGCCAGCGGGGCGTAGATCTCCAGCGTCTCGCGGGCCTTCTTCTCCTGCTTCTCCCGCTTGAGGTAGCGCATCGTGCGCATGTTGTGCAGCCGGTCGGCGAGCTTGATGACCAGCACCCGCGGGTCCTTGGCCATCGCCACGACCATCTTGCGGACCGTCTCGGCCTGCGCCGCCTCGCCGAACTTGACCTTGTCCAGCTTGGTGACGCCGTCGACGAGCAGCGCGACCTGGTCGCCGAAGTCCCGGCGCAGGGTGTCGAGCCCGTACTCGGTGTCCTCGACGGTGTCGTGCAGCAGCCCCGCCATCAGCGTCGCCGGGTCCATGCCCAGCTCGGCGAGGATGGTGGTGACCGCGAGCGGGTGGGTGATGTACGGGTCGCCGCTCTTGCGCTTCTGGCCGCGGTGCCAGCGCTCGGCGACCTGGTAGGCCCGCTCGACCTGGCGCAGGGTGGCCGTCTCGATCTTGGGGTCGTTGCTGCGCACGGCCCGCAGCAGCGGCTCCAGGACCGGGTTGTACGGGCTGGAGCGCTGGACGCCCAGACGGGCGAGGCGGGCCCGGACGCGGTTGGGCGAGCCGGAGCGGCCGACCGGGCCGGCCGGCAGGTTCCTGGCCGGCGGCTGCGACGCCGGGGACGGGCGGGACCGGCCGGCGGGGGCCTGGGACGCGGTGGGCGCGGCGGTGCCGTCGGCCGCGCCCTGCCGCTCGGGCTTCGGCGCGTCGGAGGAAACCGCGGACTGCGGCTTCGGCTCGTCCGGACGCACGGCGGGGGTTCCCGTCGGACGCGGTCCGGGGGAGAGCGGCTGGGCCTCGTCTGGCAAGGGCACTCCTCATGCGGGTACGGACCCCAGGGCCTCGAAGCGGCCGGGGTGCCATGGTATCGAGCCCATGGCCATGGCTGCCCCGCGGCCATGGGTCCGTACATGACACAGCAGCGGGGGCATCCGGAATGTTCCGAATGCCCCCGCTGTCGCCACGGGTGCCGGACGGTGCCGGCGACGAGCCCCGAGCGGGCTCTCAGACGGTGATCAGGGCCTCCAGCGGAGCGCCCTTCAGGCCCTCCTCCAGCCGCTGCCGGCCGTCCAGGAAACCCAGCTCCAGCAGCACCGCCAGGCCCGCCACCTCGGCGCCGGCCCGTCGGATGAGCTGGAGCGAGGCGTCCGCGGTGCCCCCGGTGGCCAGCACGTCGTCGATCACCAGGACCCGGTCGCCGGGCGCCAGCGCGTCCGCGTGGATCTCGATCTCCGCGGTGCCGTACTCCAGCTCGTACGCCTGGCCGAGCGTCGCGCCGGGCAGCTTGCCGGCCTTGCGGACCGGGACGAAACCGATGCCGGCGGCCACCGCGACCGGTGCGGCGAGGATGAAGCCGCGGGCCTCCAGGCCCACCACCTTGTCCGCCCGGAAACGCTCGCACAGGTCGACGAAGGCAGCGGTCAGGGCGCGGAACGCGGACGGATCGGCGAGCAGCGGGGTGATGTCCTTGAACATCACGCCCGGCTGCGGGTAGTCCGGGACGTCCGAGATCCGGCTGAGCAGCAGCTCGCGCAGCTCGACGGGGGCGCTCATCGACGCCTCCCCGAGGGACGGCCGCCGCGGCCGCGGCCACGGGTGTCGGTCTGTCCGCGCTGGCCGACCACCGCGGGGCCCTCGGCGTCGTCCTCGGCGCCCTCCGCCTCACCGGCGCCGCCCTCGTCCTGACGGGCGGCTTCCTTGGCGGCGGCCGAGGCGCGCTTGGCGGCGACCCGCTTGGCCAGCGCCTTCATCTCCGGCTCGCTGTTCTTCAGGTCGGCGACCAGCGGCGTCGCGATGAAGATCGACGAGTAGGCGCCGGCGGCCAGACCCACGAACAGGGCCAGCGAGATGTCGTTCAGCATGCCCGCGCCCAGGACGCCGCCGCCGACGAAGAGCAGCCCGGCGACCGGGAGCAGCGCCACGACGGTGGTGTTGATCGAGCGCACCAGGGTGCCGTTGATGCTGCGGTTGGCGATCTCGCTGTAGGTGAAGCGGCTCTGCTTGGCGATGTCCTTGGAGGCTTCCTTCAGGCTGTCGAAGACCACCACGGTGTCGTAGAGCGAGTAGCCGAGGATGGTCAGCAGACCGATGACCGTGCCCGGGGTGACCTCGAAGCCGACCAGGGCGTAGACGCCGACGGTGATCGTCAGGTCGTGGATCAGCGCGACCAGTGCCGCGACCGCCATCCGCCACTCGAAGGCGATGGCCAGGTAGAGCACCACGAGGACCATGAAGATCCCCAGGCCCAGCCACGCCTTGTTGGCGATCTGCTCGCCCCAACTCGGGCCGACCAGCTGGGCGTTGACGTCCTTGACCGGGACCTTGAGGTCCTTGGCGATCTCCTCCTGGACGGGCAGCGACTGCTTGGTGTCCAGACCACTGATCTGGATGCGCAGCGCGCCGCCGCCGAGCTTCTGCACCGTGGCCTGGTGGCCGGGAGCGGCCGACTCGGCGTGGTGCTGGGCCTCCGAGGTGGAGACCGAGGTGTTCGGGGTGGTGAAGACCGCGCCGCCGGAGAACTCGATGCCCATGTTCAGGCCGCGCACCGCCAGGCCGACGATGGCCGTGATGGTGATCAGGATCGAGACGCCGTACCAGATCTTGCGCTTGCCGATGAAGTCGTAGCCGACCTCGCCGCGGTAGAGCCGGGCGCCGATGTTGCCGAGCTTGGACATCTCACGCCTCCTTCGTCTGGGTGGGGGCGGTGCGACGACGACGCAGCGGGGGCTTGGCGCCCAGGCGCTTGGGATCGAGACCGGACCAGGAGTGGCCGTCGGAGAAGAACTTCCGCCGGGCCAGCAGCGTCATCAGCGGCTTGGTGAACAGGAAGACCACGACGACGTCGAGCAGGGTGGTCAGGCCGAGCGTGAACGCGAAGCCCTGCACCTTGCCGACGGTGACGATGAACAGCACCGCCGCGGCCAGGAACGACACGAAGTCGGAGACCAGGATCGTGCGGCGGGCCCGCGGCCAACCGCGCTCGACGGCCGGGCGCAGCGTGCGACCCTCGCGGATCTCGTCCCGGATGCGCTCGAAGTAGACGATGAACGAGTCGGCGGTGATACCGATGGCGACGATCGCGCCGCAGACCGCCGGGAGGTTCAGCGCGAACCCGATGGCCGGGCCGAGCAACGTCATGATCGTGTACGTCAGGATCGCCGAGACGCCCAGGCTCGCCAGCGCGACCAGCGCCAGCCCGCGGTAGTAGGCGACCAGGTAGACGATGACCAGCGCGAGGCCGATGGCACCGGCGATCAGACCGGCGTGCAGCTGCTCGCCACCGAGCGCCGCGGTGACCGTGGTCTCGTCGTCGATCTTGAACGAGAGCGGCAGCGCACCGTAGGACAGCATGTTGCCGAGGTCCTCGGCGGACTGCTGGGTGAAGCCGCCGGAGATGGTGGCGTTGCCGCCGTTCAGCCGCTCTTGGACGCGCGGGTCGGAGACCACCGCGCCGTCCAGCACGATCGCGAACTGGTTCTGCGGCGGCGTCTTGGTGGCGAGCTTGCCGGTGATGTCCGCGAACTTCTTGCCGCCGTCGGAGGTGAAGTCCATCTGGACGATCCAGCCCTGGCCCTGCTGGCTGTCGAAGACCGCCTTGGCGTCCTTGACGTCCGTGCCCTCGACGCCCACCGGGCCGAGCACGTACTTCTGGGAACCATCGTCCTTGCAGGCCACGACCGGGTCGGTGGGCTTGGAGCCGGCGGCCTGCTCATTGGCCTGGGCCAGGCCCTTCTTCGTGGAGCAGTCCAGCGCCGCGAACTGCTTCTGCAGCGCGGGCGGGATGTCCGCGCCGCCGGGGACGGGCGGAGTCGGCGGCGTCGAGGGCTTGTCCGACGCGGAGGCCGAGGGCGGGGCGGACGGCTTCTTCAGCGCGTCGGTGACCGCGCGGCCCTGGCTGGTGGAGCTGGCGCTCGGGGTCGGCGAGGCGCTCTGCTGCGAGCCCTTGCCGCCGGTGGCCTTCTCGCCCTCCTTGCCCTTGCCGCCCTTCGAGGGGCCGGGCGTGGGCTCGGGGGCCTTGGTGCCGGCGGCGGTGGTCAGCACCGGCCGGAACGCGAGCTGGGCGGTGGTACCGACCTGTTGGCGAGCCTGTTTCGCGTCCGTCCCCTTGGGGATGTTCACGATGATGTGGTTGCTGCCCTGGGTCTGGACCTCGGACTCGGTCACACCGAGACCGTTGACCCGCCGCTCCATGATGCCGGCGGCGGTGTTCATGTTGGTCTCGTTGATCGCGTTGGGCTTGCCCGGCTGGTTCTGCGCCGCCAGCGTGAAGCTCGTGCCGCCCGCCAGGTCGATGCCCAGGCGGGGAGTCTTCGTGCCGGAGTAGAACATGCCTCCGACGAGCGCCGCCATCGCGATCAGGACCAGGATCAGGGTGCGCCCCGGATGCCCCTGGCTCGCGGGCGCCCTGCGGCCCTTCTTCGGTGCTGCCACCTTGTCGTTTCTCCCTGTCCAACCCCTCGGCCTGGGATGTCTGCCGAGCGGCCACGAAGTCTTGTGGGGACGTGCCCCCGCCGGAGCCTAGACCGTCCGGGAACCGCGGTGCGCCCGATCGGGGGCGTGCCGCGGTTCCACGTTACGGAACGGACTACTTCGCGTCGGCGTCGCCGGCCTTCTTGTCCTTGCCGGTCTCGGCGGCCGGCTCGTCGGCCTTTCCGGCCTTGTCGCCCTCGGCGGCCTCGGCCTTGTCGGCGGTGGGCTCGGTGCCCTCGCCGGCCTCGGCCTTGCCCAGGTCGATCTTGCCGGACTTGTCACCCTTTTCGGTGGCCTTGTCGGCACCGTCACCGGTCAGCGACGAGACATCGTCCGGTACGACCGGGCTCTCCTCGGCGACGATCGGGTCGGCACCGTCCAGAATGCGGTTGTACTCCTCATCCGCGAGCACCGCGCCGATGGCGTTCTTCGCGTAGATGGCGTGCACGCCGGGAGCGACCTCCAGGAGGACGGTGTCCTCGTGGATTTCCTTCACGGTGGCGTACATGCCACCGATCGTCCGGACGCCGGTGCCGGGCTGCATCTCATTGCGCATCTGCTGGGCCGCCTGCTGCTTCTTCTTGGCGGACCGCGTCATCAGGAACATGGCCCCGATGAGGACGATGAAGGGGAGGAGAGTCACGATATTGGGCACGGGACGGAAATCCTTCGCACGACCGCTTCTCTCGCGGTCTCATATAGCGGGGTGGGTATACCGATCCTGACGGACGGCATCGGCGGAGTCTAAGCGAGTCCGCACCACAGGAACAACGCCCAGCATCGCACCGCAGTTCCTGACCGGGCGAGTCTCCGCGCCGTCATGCCTCGAACAGGCCGTGCTGTCCGCCGCCGCCCGCCTGCTGCGGCGGCACCAGCCCGAGGTGGGCCCAGGCCGCCGGGGTCGCGATCCGGCCGCGCGGCGTACGGGCCAGCAGCCCCTCGCGCACCAGGAAGGGCTCGGCGACCTCCTCGACCGTCTCGCGCTCCTCCCCCACCGCGACCGCGAGGGTGGACAGCCCGACCGGGCCGCCGCCGAACAGCTTGAGCAGGGCGGTGAGCACCGCCCGGTCGAGCCGGTCCAGCCCGCGGCCGTCGACCTCGTAGACCCCCAGGGCCTGCGCCGCGACCTCGCGGGTGATCACGCCGTCGGCCTTGACCTGGGCGTAGTCGCGGACCCGGCGCAGCAGGCGGTTGGCGATCCGGGGCGTGCCGCGGGAGCGGCCGGCGATCTCGGCGGCGCCCTCGGGCTCTATCGCCACGTCCAGCAGGCCGGCGGAACGGTGGATGACGCGCTGGAGCTCGGCCGGGGCGTAGAACTCCATGTGGCCGGTGAAGCCGAACCGGTCGCGCAGCGGCGGCGGCAGCAGCCCCGCCCGGGTCGTCGCCCCGACCAGCGTGAACGGCGGGAGCTCCAGCGGGATGGCGGTGGCGCCCGGCCCCTTGCCGACGATCACGTCGACCCGGAAGTCCTCCATCGCCATGTAGAGCATCTCCTCGGCGGGCCGGGACATCCGGTGGATCTCGTCGAGGAAGAGCACCTCGCCCTCCTGGAGGGAGGAGAGGATCGCCGCCAGGTCGCCGGCGTGCTGGATGGCGGGGCCGGAGGTGATCCGGATCGGGGCGCCCATCTCCGCCGCGATGATCATGGAGAGGGTGGTCTTGCCGAGCCCGGGCGCCCCGGAGAGCAGGACGTGGTCGGCGGTGGCGCCACGCGCCAGGGCCGCCTTCAGCACCAGGTCGAGCTGCTCGCGCACCCGCTCCTGGCCGACGAACTCGTCCAGGTCCTTGGGCCGCAGCGCGGCCTCGACGGCGTTCTCCTCGCCATCGGCGTCGGCCGCCACCAGCCGGTCGGCCGGGGCGCCGGCGCTCTCCTCGGCGGTCGACGGTGCGGTGTCGTCCCAGTTCACTGCGGATTGCCTCGCGGGGTCGGGGCGGCCGGGCCGCCTGCGTGGTCGTGGGGTCGGGGGCGCCGGAGCGCGTCGGTCAGCGGGCCCGGTTGAGGGTCTGGAGGGCCGCCTTGAGCAGCTGCGGCACCTGCGGCGTGCCGCCCGCGGCGGCGGCCGCCTCGGCCTGCGGCGCCACCGCGGCGACCGCCTCGTCGGCCTCCCGCGCGGCATAGCCCAGCCCCATCAGCGCGGCCTGGAGCTGATCGCGCCAGCCGGCCGGCGCCGCGGCCCGGGCCACCGGGCGGGCGGCGCCGGTCGGTGCGCCGAGCCGGTCCTTGAGCTCCAGCAGCAGCTTCTGCGCGCCCTTCTTGCCGATGCCCGGTACGGCCGTCAGCGACTTCTCGTCCCCGGTGGACACCGCGAGTCGCAGCGCGTCCGGGGAGTGCACCGCGAGCATCGCCTGGGCGAGCCGGGGGCCGACGCCGCTGGCGGTCTGCAGCAGTTCGAAGGTCTGCCGCTCGTCGTCGTCGGCGAAGCCGTAGAGGGTGAGCGAGTCCTCGCGGACGACGAGGGAGGTGGCGAGCTTGGCGTGCTCGCCGACCCGGAGGCCGGAGAGGGTGTTCGGCGTGCACTGGACGGCCATGCCCACACCGCCGACCTCGACGACGGCGAGATCCGGTGCGAGGGCCGCGACCGGGCCGGAGACAAAGGCGATCATCGGGTGCCCTTCAGCGTGCGTACGGGAGCGGGGGTGCGACGGGCCGCGGCCCGGGCCTGCTGGAGGCGGTTGACCGCGGGGGCGCGCCAGATGTGGCAGATGGCCAGGGCGAGGGCGTCGGCGGCGTCGGCCGGCCTGGGCGGCTCGGCGAGCCGCAGCAGGCGGGTGACCATCGCGCCGACCTGCGCCTTGTCGGCCCGTCCCGAGCCGGTGACGGCGGCCTTGACCTCGCTGGGGGTGTGCAGCGCGACCGGCAGTCCGCGGCGGGCTGCACACAGCATGGCGACCGCGCTGGCCTGGGCGGTGCCCATGACCGTACGGACGTTGTGCTGGCTGAACACCCGCTCCACGGCGACGTATTCGGGGCGGTGGGTGTCGAGCCACTCGTCTATGCCGCGCTCGATCAGCACCAGGCGGTGCGCGGTGTCCGCGTCCGACGGGGTCCGCACGACGCCGACGCCGACCATGGTCAGGGGACGCCCGGCGACCCCGTCCACCACGCCGACCCCGCACCGGGTCAGTCCCGGGTCCACCCCCAGCACCTTCATCGGCCCCGCCCCTCGCCGTCGTTCGGTCGCCTGTTCCTTATGTTCCTGCAGGTTAGTGGCTGCCACTGACAAACCGACGGGCCGGCGGGGTGTGTCCCCGCCGGCCCGTCGTAGACCGGTAAGCCCGTGGCCGTCAGGCGTCGACCTTGGCCATGACCTCGTCGGACACGTCGAAGTTGGCGAAGACGTTCTGCACGTCGTCGCTGTCCTCCAGCGCGTCGATCAGCTTGAAGATCTTGCGCGCGCCCTCTTCCTCCAGCTCGACCTGCAGGGTCGGGACGAAGTTGGCCTCGGCCGAGTCGTAGTCGATGCCGGCCTCCTGGAGCGCGGTGCGCACCGCGACCAGGTCGGTGGCCTCGCTGAGCACCTCGAAGGACTCACCGAGGTCGTTGACCTCCTCGGCACCGGCCTCCAGGACCGCGTCCAGCACGTCGTCCTCGGACAGCTCGCCCTTGGGGACGATCACCACGCCCTTGCGGTTGAACAGGTACGAGACCGAGCCCGGGTCGGCCATCGAGCCGCCGTTGCGGGTCATCGCGACCCGGACGTCGGACGCGGCACGGTTGCGGTTGTCGGTGAGGCACTCGATCAGGACGGCGACGCCGTTGGGGCCGTAGCCCTCGTACATGATCGTCTCGTAGTCGGCGCCGCCGGCTTCGAGACCGCCACCACGCTTGATCGCGGAGTCGATGTTCTTGTTCGGGACCGACTGCTTCTTCGCCTTCTGCACGGCGTCGTACAGCGTCGGGTTGCCTTCCAGGTCGACGCCGCCCATCCGCGCCGCGACCTCGACGTTCTTGATCAGCTTCGCGAAGAGCTTGCCGCGCTTGGCATCGATCACGGCCTTCTTGTGCTTCGTCGTAGCCCATTTAGAGTGGCCGGACATCCGCCTGTCTCCTTCGCGTAACCCATTTCAGAAACGATCGCCCCAGATCCTACCGGGATTGCGTCAGGCCCCCGCACGCACCATGTCCACGAAGAACGCGTGGATGCGGTGATCGCCGGTCAACTCTGGATGGAACGACGTGGCCAGGACGTTACCCTGCCGCACTGCCACCGTATGTCCACCGTACGTCGCAAGGACATCGACGGAGGCACCGACCGACTCGACCCAGGGCGCCCGGATGAAGACGCCCTCCACCGGGCCGCCGTCGATCCCGGCGACCTCGACGGCCGCCTCGAACGACTCGTTCTGCCGCCCGAAGGCGTTGCGGCGCACGATCATGTCGATGCCGCCGAGCGTCTCCTGGTCCTCGCGGGCGTCCAGCAGCTTGTCGGCGACCATGATCATGCCGGCGCAGGTGCCGTAGACCGGCCGGCCGGCCCGGACGAAGGCGCGCAGGGGCTCCAACATCCCGAACGCGACCGCCAGTTTGGACATGGTGGTGGACTCGCCGCCCGGTATGACCAGGCCGTCGACGCCGGCGAGCTCCTCGGGACGGCGTACCGGCAGCGCCCGGGCGCCGGCGTCCGCGAGCGCCGTGAGGTGCTCGCGGACGTCGCCCTGGAGCGCCAGCACACCGATGGTGGGAGTGGTGCTCATCAGTTTCTGCGTCCTTACCAGCCGCGGTTGGCGTAGCGCTCGGCCTCGGGGAGGGTGTCGCAGTTGATGCCGACCATGGCCTCGCCCAGGTTGCGGGAGACGTCCGCGATGACCTTCGGGTCGTCGTAGAAGGTGGTGGCCTTCACGATCGCGGCGGCGCGCTTGGCCGGGTCGCCGGACTTGAAGATGCCGGAGCCGACGAAGACGCCCTCGGCGCCCAGCTGGCGCATCAGCGCGGCGTCGGCCGGGGTGGCGACACCACCGGCGGAGAACAGCACGACGGGGAGCTTGCCCAGTTCGGCGACCTCCTTGACGAGCTCGTAGGGGGCGCGCAGCTCCTTGGCGGCGGCGAACAGCTCGTTGTGGTCGCAGCCGCGCAGCTTGGCGATCTCGCCCTTGATCTGACGCAGGTGACGGACCGCCTCGACGACGTTGCCGGTGCCGGCCTCGCCCTTGGAGCGGATCATGGCCGCACCCTCGGCGATCCGGCGCAGCGCCTCACCGAGGTTGGTGGCACCGCAGACGAAGGGGGTGGTGAAGGCCCACTTGTCGGAGTGGTTGACCTCGTCGGCCGGGGTGAGGACCTCGGACTCGTCGATGTAGTCGACGCCGAGCGACTGCAGGACCTGGGCCTCGACGAAGTGGCCGATCCGGGACTTGGCCATGACCGGGATGGAGACGGCGTTGATGATGCCGTCGATCATGTCCGGGTCGGACATCCGGGCCACCCCGCCGTCCTTGCGGATGTCGGCCGGGACCCGCTCCAGGGCCATGACGGCGACGGCACCGGCGTCCTCGGCGATCTTCGCCTCTTCCGGCGTGACGACGTCCATGATCACGCCGCCCTTGAGCTGCTCGGCCATTCCGCGCTTGACGCGCGCGGTTCCGGTCTCGGGGGTCTGGGGCGTGGTGGGCGTGCTGGACACGTTGACCTCACTCAGTGCGGGTGGTTGTACTTCGCCGCCCACACAACCGTTGGTCAGCGGCCCGGGAAAAGGGCCAATTAGAGGCCGGTGGCCTGTCGGGTCTGCCGTCTCGACATCCGGACGCACCACTTCCGCTTCGTGGTCGGTCAGTTCCCGCCCGAGCGGTCGTCCAGGACGGCCGGCGGCTCGTCGTCCATCTCGAAGGCCATCGGGAACGGCGCGTGGCCGGCCAGCCGCAGATAGCGGACCAACCGGTGCCGACGGACCGCCCGCGCGGCCCGCACCGCGTCGTTGTGGAACCGGCGCGCCATCGGCACCCGCCGCACCGCCGCGATCAGCTCCGCGACCGTCCGCTCCCCGCCCGGGGCCTCCCGCACCGCCTCCAACTGCGCCTCGTCCTCGAACACCGCACGCAGCGCCTGACTCAGCTCGCTCTCCGCGACCTCGCGATGATCCTCCGCCGCCTGCCGGGCCTCGTGCGCGGCCTGGTACAACACGATCGACGCGGCCGGATCCAACACCCCCGACGTGCCCACCTCCTGCGCGACCGAGGCCCGCCGCAGCAACTGGGCGTCCAGCGCCGCCTTCGCCGCGTCGATGCGCGCATGCAGTCGGTCGAGCCGACCGGCCGTCCAGCTCAGGTAGACACCGATGAGGACGATCGCGGCGGCGATCCAGATAAACGTGGTCACGCGGGGTCACGTTACCCGTCCGCTGCGCTTGGCTGGCGTCCCACGTTGTTGGCTATCCCGCCGTGGGGGTTCGCGCCTTTGCGCCTGCGGCGGGGCCGCCTGACGGCGGGGTGTGCCGGTTCCGCTGCGCGGGGCGGGTCCGCTGCGCGGGGCTTTTCGGCCGCGGTGCCGGGTCTGTGGGGTGGGGGATGTGCGGACTGCTGCGCTTTACGTCCGCACATCCCCCACCCCACAGACCCGTCCCCTCCCGTGGGTGGTCATGAAGACGGTGGGTGGGGGCGGGCGCCAGTGGGTCCCTGCTGGCTCATTGCTGAGTGGTGACCGTCAGCGGACCACCGGCATTGGCGTCCGCGTGCCTGTTTTTCCCACCCTCCACGGGAGGGGACGGGTCGGAGGGGGTGGTGTGCAGGACGTAAAGCGCAGCAGTCCTGCACACCACCCCCGCAGGCCCGTCACCGCACCCAACAGCCCCGCGCAGCGGACACCGCAACACCCGCCGTCAGGCGGCCCCGCGCCGCAGGCGCAAAAACGGCGGCGAACCCCTACGGCGGAAACACCGGCTACGTGGGAAGCCAGCCAAGCGCAGCGCTATGGCCAGCGACGGCCCCGGGCTCCCACTCGTTCGTCGGTCGCCACTGCCGAGGCGCCCGTCGTCACCGTCTCGTAGACGGCGAGGATGTCGGCGCCGACCGTGGTCCAGTCGAAGCGGCGGACGTGCTTGGCGCCGCGTTCGCGGAGTTCGGCGAGGCGGTCCGGGGTGTTCAGCAGGCGGACGGCCGCGGCGGCGAGCGCGGCGGCGTCCTCGTTGGCGAAGAGTTCGCCGGCCTCGCCCTGGTCCAGGACCTGGGCGAACGCGTCGAGGTCGCTGGCCAGTACGGGGGCCGCGGCGGACAACGCCTCCACGAGGACGATGCCGAAGGACTCGCCGCCCGTGTTGGGCGCGACGTAGACGTCGACGCTGCGCAGCAGTCGTGCCTTGTCCTCGTCGGAGACCATGCCGAGGAACTCGACGCGGGAGCGCAGTTCGGCGGGCAGGCCGGCGACGGCCTCGTCCTGGTCGCCGCGGCCGGCGACCAGCAGTCGGGCGTCGGGGACCGCGGCGAGGATCGCGGGCAGCGCCTTCATCAGGACCGGCAGGCCCTTGCGGGGCTCGTCGATCCGGCCGATGAAGCCGATGGTGCGGCCCTGCCATTCCGGCCGGGGCTCGGCCCGGGCGAAGAAGTCCACGTCCACGCCGTTGGGGATGACCACCGCGTCGCCGCCGAGGTGCTCGACCAGGGTCCGGCGGGCGTACTCGCTGACCGCGATCCGGGCGCTGATCTTCTCCAGGGCGGGCTGCAGAATCGGGTACGCGGCGATCATGGCGCGGGAGCGCGGGTTGGAGGTGTGGAACGTCGCCACGATCGGGCCCTGCGCCGCCCAGCACGCGAGCAGGCCCAGGGACGGCGAGGCAGGCTCGTGGATGTGGATGACGTCGAAGGCGCCGTTCTGGAGCCAGCGGCGGACCCGGGCGGCGGAGAGGAAGCCGAAGTTGAGGCGGGCGACCGAGCCGTTGTAGGGCACGGGGACGGCGCGGCCGGCCGGGACGACGTAGGGCGGCAGCGGGGTCTCGTCGTCGGCGGGGGCCAGGACGGAGACCTCGTGGCCGAGGCGGATCAGGTGCTCGGCCAGGTCGCGGATGTGGAACTGCACACCGCCGGGGACGTCCCAGGAGTACGGGCAGACGATGCCGATCTTCACGCGGGCTCCGTTTCGGCGGCGCCGCCGCGCGGCTCCAGATCGGCGAGCCACAGGCGCTGGAGCATGTGCCAGTCCGTGGGGTGGTCGGCGATGCCGGAGGCGAAGGCGTCGGCCAGCGCCTGGGTCATGAGGGCGGCCTTCTCGGTGCGGGTGCCGTTCTGCGGCACCTCGATCTCCGGGTGGACCCGGCCGCGCATGATGGGGGTGTCGTCGTACCAGAGGGTGACCGGCAGCAGCATCGCGCCGGTCTGGAGGGCCAGCATCGCGGGCCCGGCCGGCATCTTCGTCTCCTCGCCGAAGAACTTCACCGGTATCCCGGAGCTGGACAGGTCGCGGTCAGCGACCAGGCAGACCAGGCCGCCGGCGCGCAGCCGCCGGGCCAGCGTGCCGAACGCGGCGCCTCCGGTGTGCGGCAGCACCTCCATGCCCAGTCCTTCGCGGTAGGCGACGAACCGGTCGTAGAGGGACTCCGGCTTGAGGCGCTCGGCGACGGTGGTGAACGGGGTGTCGAGCTTGGTGGTGACCCAGACGCCGGCGAGGTCGTAGTTGCCCATGTGGGGCAGCGCCAGGATCACCCCGCGGTCGCTCTTGAGGCCGTCCTCCAGGTGGTGCACGTCCTCGGGGGTGAAACCGGCCTTTATCCGCTCCGGGCTCCACACCGGCAGCCGGAAGGACTCCATCCAGTAGCGC
This sequence comes from Streptomyces yunnanensis, assembly GCF_029011865.1. NCBI lineage: Bacteria > Bacillati > Actinomycetota > Actinomycetes > Kitasatosporales > Streptomycetaceae > Streptomyces > Streptomyces yunnanensis. Next base: position 7,581,312 of record NZ_CP095749.1, on the reverse strand, counting down.
ATGTACGACCGCATCCCGGCCCGGGACAGCTCGGCCAGTCGCTCCGGGGAGGCGTCCGGGACGACCCGGGCGAGGTTGGACTCCAGGCGCTGGACGCCCTTGCCGCGGCGTCGCCAGGCCAGGTCGGCGAGCTGCCGCCCGAGCTGCACCGCGACTCCTTCGGGCAGCCGCTTGACGGTGCTCCAGCCCAGGCCGTACAGCCCGTCCGTCAGCTTGTCGGTGTCGATCCGCATCAGCCGTTCCCCCCTTGCGCCACGGCGTCGGCCTCGGCCGACTCCCGGCGTACCGTCACCACGCGCTGGCCGAGGGTGACGGCGCTGCCGACGGCGACCACCCACAGGGCGATCGGCAGCAGGACCTCGACGCCCGGCACGCCGAACGTGTGCAACCCGGACAGACCGCAGGCGACCAGCGTGATGACCAGCCGCTCGGCCCGCTCCACCAGACCGTTGACGTCCACCGGCAGCCCGATGGCCTCACCGCGCGCCTTGGTGTACGAGACGACCTGGCCGCTGGCGAGGCAGAAGATGGCGATCGCGCAGAGCGCCAGGCTGTCGCCGCGGCCGGCGTACCACAGGGCCAGCCCGCCGAAGATCGCCGAGTCGGCGACCCGGTCGAGGGTGGAGTCCAGGAAGGCGCCCCACCGGCTGGAGCGCCCCAGCTGCCGCGCCATGTTGCCGTCGACCAGGTCGGAGAAGACGAACAGCGTGATCACGACCGTGCCCCAGAAGAACTCGCCCCGGGGGTAGAAGACCAGGGCGCCGGCGACCACACCGCCGGTCCCGACGAGGGTGACCGCGTCCGGGCTGACCCCGAGACGGATGAGCAGGGCGGCGAACGGTGTGAGAACACGCGTGAAGAACGCACGCGCGTACTTGTTCAGCATGACCTTCCCGGAAAGTCGATACGGGCCGCGCGGTCAAGGGGCCACCGGCTGGCCCATCGTAGCCACGAGGCCGTGGGGCACCGCGAACGCATCGCGGCGCGGGGTGCATCCCGCGGCTCGGACCGGCCCCCGCGCGCCCGCGAGCGCGCCGGCGGGCCCCGGAGGACGGCCGACGGCCCCCTTGAGCGCACCGCGCGCACGTGCCACGTATGGACGCATCCTGAACCCGGTGGAAAGCTCGAATCACCGCAAAGTGTCGACCTGGAGGCGAGACACATGAGCGAGAAGTCGAGTACGAACCCAGGAGCCGCCGGAAGGGCACCGGCGGCCGACCGGCCCGCCGCCCTGCGCAATGTGGTGCTGGTCGGCCACAGCGGCTCGGGAAAGACCACTCTGGTCGAGGCCCTGGCACAGGCGTCCGGCGCGGTCAACCGGGCGGGCCGGGTCGAGGACGGTGGCACCCTGTCCGACTACGACGAGATCGAGCACCGGCAGCAACGCTCCGTACAGCTCTCCCTCGTCCCGGTCGACTGGGGCGGAATCAAGATCAATCTGTTGGACACCCCCGGATATGCCGATTTCGTCGGGGAACTCAGGGCCGGTCTGCGCGCGGCGGACGCGGCCCTTTTCGTCGTCTCGGCCGCCGACGGCGTGGCCGGCGCGACCCGGATGGTCTGGGACGAGTGCGCGGCCGTCGGCATGCCGCGCGCCCTGGTGGTCACCCACCTGGAAGCCGCCCGCGCCGACTTCGACGAGATGACCCGGCGGTGCGCGCTGACCTTCGGCGGCGACGACCTGGACGCCGTCCTGCCCCTGTACCTGCCGCTGTACGGCACCCCCGGGTCCGACGGCCACGCCCCCGTCGACGGCCTGATCGGCCTGCTCTCCCAGCGCGTCTTCGACTACTCCTCGGGCACCCGCACCGAGCGCGCGCCCACCGACGACGAGCTCCCGCTGATCGAAGCGGCCCGCAACCGCCTCATCGAGGGGATCATCGCCGAGAGCGAGGACGAGACCCTCATGGACCGCTACCTCGCGGGCGAGGACATCGACCTCAAGACGCTCGTCGGGGACCTGGAGACCGCGGTCGCCCGGGGTTCCTTCCACCCCGTGCTGGCCGCCGCCCCGGCCGTCGACGGCGCCAAGCAGGGGCTGGGCACCGTCGAACTGCTGGAGCTGATCACCGGTGGCTTCCCCACCCCCGCGGAGCGCGAGGCCCCCGCGGTCACCGGCCCGGACGGCTCGCCGCGGCCGAGCCTGGGCTGCGACCCGGAGGGTCCGCTGGCCGCCGAGGTGGTCAAGACCTCCTCCGACCCGTACGTGGGCCGGCTCTCCTTGGTCCGGGTCTTCTCCGGCACCCTGCGCCCGGACGACACGGTGCATGTCTCCGGGCACGGCCTGACGGACCGCGGCCACGAGGACCACGACGTCGACGAGCGGGTCGGCGCGCTGTCCGCGCCGTTCGGCAAGCAGCAGCGGCCGCTCCCCCTGGCCGTCGCCGGCGATCTGGCCTGCGTCGCCAAGCTCACCCGCGCCGAGACCGGCGACACCCTCTCCGCCAAGGACGACCCGCTGCTGATGGAGCCGTGGGCGATGCCGGACCCGCTGCTGCCGATCGCCATCCGGGCGCACAGCAAGGCGGACGAGGACAAGCTCTCCCAGGGCCTGGCGCGGCTGGTCGCCGAGGACCCCACGATGCGTCTGGAGCACAACCAGGACACCCGCCAGGTCGTCCTGTGGTGCATGGGCGAGGCGCACACCGACGTGGCCCTGGAGCGGCTGCGCTCGCGCTACGGCGTCCAGGTCGACGCCGTCGAGCACAAGGTCGCGCTCCGGGAGACCTTCAGCGGCTCCGCCGCGGGCCGCGGCCGGCACGTCAAACAGTCCGGCGGCCACGGCCAGTTCGCGATCTGCGAGATCCAGGTCGAACCGCTGCCGGGCGGCTCCGGCATCGAGTTCGTCGACAAGGTCGTCGGCGGCGCGGTCCCCCGGCAGTTCATCCCGTCCGTGGAGAAGGGCGTCCGCGCCCAGGCCGCCCGCGGGATCGCCGCCGGGAACCCGCTCGTCGACATCCGGGTCACCCTGCTCGATGGCAAGTCCCACTCGGTGGACTCCTCGGACGCCGCGTTCCAGACGGCGGGCGCGTTGGCGCTGCGGGAGGCCGCCGCGCAGACCAGGATCGACCTGCTGGAACCGGTCTCCGAGGTACGCGTCCTGATTCCGGACGAGTACGTCGGCCCGGTGCTCAGCGACCTCTCCGGCCGCCGCGGACGGGTGGTGGGCACCGAGCAGTCCGGCGCCGGCCGCACCCTGGTCCGCGCGGAGGTGCCGGAGATCGAGATCGGACGGTACGCCGTCGATCTGCGGTCGCTCTCCCACGGCACCGGCCGCTTCAGCCGCGGCTACCTGCGGCATGAGCCGATGCCCGGCCAGCTCGCCGCCCGGATGCGGGAACAGGAGGCGGTCAGCGCGTAGTTAACGGTCGGTCAGCCGCCGTCCCGGACAGCCCACTTGGGCCGGGCCGGCGGCTGTACGCTGGGACTCCACCGCCGCGCCGCGCGTTCCGGGCCAACCTGCGAGTACGCCGGCCGGGCAGGTGTGCGCGTCGGCGTAGTCGGGTAGAGCGCATCAGCGGATACGCGCGTGATGGGGGCGGGTAGTGGCAGACGGCTTTGACTTCAGTCCGGGGGCGCAGGTCCCCATCTCGGGCGGTGCCGGGCAGACGGCGGCGACCCAGGCCCTGGCCTCGGCCGCCTACCGCGACTGCAAGCTCTCCAAGATCTCCGAGGCGGACTCCGATTCAGGGAAGTCCGAGATCAAGAAGCCGAAGCTGTCGCTGTTCGCGCCCAACCTCGGCGAGGCGTTCTCCCGCGCCGTCCAGGTGCGGATGCTCGGCGGCGGCCGCAAGCCGCTGATCCAGTCCTTCGGGACGGAGCCGCAGACGATCGTCGAGCACTGCCTGTCGGCCACCCGCATCCGCAAGCAGCGCGACAGCCGGCTGACGGTCCTGATGGTGGTGTGCGGGCTGCTGTTCCTGCCCGGTGTGCTGCTCTGGCTGGGCGCCTTCCAGCTCCGGAAGATGTTCTCCAAGGACGGCGAGGGCAAGGGCATCTCCCTGGCGGGCGGCGCGCTGCTGGTCCTGCTCGCGCTGGCCGGCGTGTTCTTCATGGTCAAGCTGCCGTTCACCGGCTTCTGGCCGCTGTACGCCCGCGGCATGCTCATCGCCCCGGTGGTGGGCTGGTGGCTGGCCAAGCAGATCTGCGAACGGACCGCGGTGACCCTGCGGGAGGCGTGGAAGGGGCTGCTGGAGGGCGGCGGGGTCGCCGCGAAGATCCCCGAGGCGGTGCCGCAGGACCCCAACCACACCTCCGCCGAGACCCTCCGGCACAACCTCGCCAAGGTCTCCGCCGAGCAGCGCAGCAACGTCGTCTTCTACGCCGGCCCCAAGGGCATACTCGGCATGGGCACCCGCTGGGGCAGCTGGCAGCTGGCCGAGGAGCTCCGGCCGGCCCAGGAGGGCACCGACATCCACCCCTTCCGCAGCTGGGACGTGATCCGCGCGATCCACGACCGGCTGCGCCTGCTGGAGCGCAGCCCGCTGCACACCGGCGGATTCCAGCAGCCGCCGTCCGTCCGCCACTGGATCGTCTCCCCGGTGGGTGAGAAGGCCAAGGCCGTCGGCCGCCCCGACGGCGCCCACGTCGACGGGTACGAGGTCCGCGGCCACGAGATAGAGCGGATCTGCAACGAGCAGCAGTTCGGCAGCGGCGACCGCCACTACCTCGGCGTCCAATTCGTCCTGTGGGACGGCCAGTTGGTGCTCACGCTGATGATCACCGTCACCGTCCTGCACGAGACGCTGCGCATCGAGGTCAGCGGTCATGCCCTCGGTCCGGTCCACTCCCTCTTCACCAGCAAGCCGGAGCCCAAGACCAAGGAGATCGCCAAGGTCGTCCGGTTCTGGGAGACCAGGACCCAGACGCTGCCGCTGATCGAGCCATCGGAGGTGGTCCGGCTCGCCGCCCGCGCCCCGCTGACGTGGTTCCCGCCGGTGCTGGACTTCCTCGGCGGCAAACTCGCCCTCCCCGAGCCGTTCGGCCTGCGCCACGTCTGGGCCGACAAGCCCTGGCGCCACCGCTTCATGGCCGATGACGCGCTGCGCGCCGCGACCCCGGTGCTGCGGGCGGTGCACGCCGCCGCGATGAGCGTCCTGCAGGAGCACGGCGTCAACACCGAGCGCTTCGACAACCGCTCCCTGGTGCTCAGCGGCATGGTCCAGAGCGCCGAGCCGAAGAACGCCGACGAGTACCACGCGTAGCGCCACCCCGCGCACCGCACGGGCGGGCGCGCGCACGGCCTCCCGCCGTGCGCGCGCCCGTCCCTTCGCTAGCGGAAGATCCCGGTGTGCCCCAGCGAGTACCGCCCCGGCTGCGGGTACACCGCCAGCCCGTGCGGGCCCAGCCCCACCGGGATCTTCGCCAGGGTCTTCCCGGTGTGAGTGTCGAGCGCGTAGACCTCGGAGTTGTACCGCCCGGACAGCCACAGCACGTTGCCGTCCGAGGAGACCCCGCCCATGTCGGGGCTGCCGCCGCCGCGGATGTGCCACTTGTCGGCGAGTTCGCCGGTCTTGAAGTTCAGCAGCGAGATGGACCCCTCGCCCCGGTTGGAGATGTACATGGTGCGGGAGTCGCGGCTGACGTAGAGCCCGTGCGTGCCCTTGCCGGTGGGCAGCAGCTTGGGCCGGCCGAAGGTGTCGCCGTTCAGGATCCACACGCCGTCCGCCATCATGTCGGCGACGTACCAGGTCCTTCCGTCCGGGGAGATCTTCACGTCCTGGGGCATGGCGCCCTCGAACGGCAGCTTCTGCTGGCCGATCACCGCCATCTTCGCGGTGTCGACCTTGAGCAGCTCGCCGGAGAACTCGCAGGAGACGATGAAGTACTTCCCGTCCGGCGAGAAATCGGCGTGGTTGACGCCCGCGCAGCTGACCGGGACGGTCTTGCGGACCTCCATCGTGTGCGGGTCCCGGAACACCAGCTGCTTGTCCATCGACGCCATCACCACCGCGTACTTCCCGTCCGGCGTGAAGTAGAGGTTGTACGGGTCGTGGACCTTGACCGGCTTGCCGGCCTTGCCGGTGGCCGGGTCGATCGGGGTCAGGTCGTGCCCCCGGTTGTTGTTGACCCACAGGGTCTTCATGTCCCAGGACGGCACCACGTGCTGCGGCTGCACGCCCACCGGGATCGTCTCGATGACCTTGTACGTCTTGGGGTCGATGACGCTGACCGTGTCGGAGCCGGTGTTGGGCACGTACACCCGCGACGGGTAGTGCTTGACCTGCGGCGCCAGCCGGTTGGGCCGGTCCGCGGCGTACAGGTCGTGGTCGTCCAGCGGCGGCGGCATCCCGGGCAGGCCCTGGGTGACGGCCTTGTGGGGCGAGGGCCCGACGGGGCGCGTGGGGGCGGACTGCGCCCCGCCGCCGGCGCAGCCCGCCGCCACCAGGGCGCAGGCCACGACCAGCAGTGCGGCCCGGCGGGTGGGGCGGTCGGGGCGGGAGCCGGTCGGGCGGGGGTGGGTACGGTTCCGGTCAGCCATCAGGTCACAAGCTCCGTTGTCGTCACCGCGCGCAGACCGCGCCGGCGGAGGCCGTCGAGGATCGGGGGCAGCGCGGCCACCGTGCCGGCGTGCCCGAGGTGGAGACTGACGACCGAGCCCGGGCGGATGCCGTCCAGGACCGTGCGCTGGACGGCCGGGGCGCCGGGGTCGTTCGCATCGAGGGAGTCCACGTCGTACGACAGGACGTGCGGATAGCCCGCCCGACCCGCCAGCCGGATCACCTGCCCGGTGGCCCGCTGGGTCTGCGAGGGGCGGAACCAGCTGCCGATGCTGCCGGTGAGCTTGTGCAGCCGGTCGGCGCACTGGCTGATCTCGGCGTACGCGGCGTCGGCGGGCAGCGCGCAGATGTTGCGGTGGTGCATGGTGTGGTTGCCCAGCTCATGGCCGCCGTCCAGGATGCGGCGGGCCATCGCGGGCTGCGCGTCGAGCCAGTCGCCGACCGCGAGCACGGTGATCCGGGCGCCGGCCCGCTCGACCTCGCCGAGCAGCGCCTCGGCCAGCTTGGGGTCGCCCCGGCCGTGGAAGGTGAGGGCCACCGCGTGGCCGTCCCGCGGCCCGTGTTCGATCTCCGCGGGCAGGCCGGGCGCGCGGGTCGGGGGCCGGGCGGCGGGGTGTCGGGCGGGGGCGGACCGGCCCGTCTCCCGGGGGCTCGGTCCGCCGGCGGCCCGTACGGAGGGGGCGGAGTCCGCCGATCGCTTGGGGTCGCAGCCCGACGCAAGCGCACCGGCCGCCGCGGCCGAGGCGGCCACGCGCAGCACGGAGCGACGATCCAGGGAGGTCACCACCCCATTAGAGGGGCAAGAATTCCCAATCGGGGCGATTCATACGATTCATCCGGGCGCGTGTCGCCCCGTTCACCCGGCGTGCACCCCGGCTACGCCGGCCAGGCCGCGGCCAGCATCGCCCGGGTGTCGGCGAGGAGTTGGGGCAGCACCTTGGTGTGCCCGACCACCGGCATGAAGTTGGTGTCGCCGCCCCAGCGGGGAACGACGTGCTGGTGGAGGTGGGCGGCGATGCCGGCGCCGGCGACCGCTCCCTGGTTCATCCCGATGTTGAAGCCGTGCGCCCCGGACGCGCCGCGCAGCGCCGTCATCGCCCGCTTGGTGAAGTCCGCCAGCTCCGCCGTCTCCGGCTCGTCGAGGTCGGTGTAGTCGGCGACGTGGCGGAACGGGACGACCATGAGGTGGCCGCCGTTGTACGGGTAGAGGTTCAGCACCGCGTACACGTACGTACCGCGGGCGACCACGAGGCCGTCCTCGTCCGACTTCGAGGGAATGGTGCAGAACGGACAGCCGTCCTCGGCGCCCGGGCCGCTCGGCTTGTTCTCCCCCTGGATGTAGGCCATCCGGTGGGGCGTCCACAGGCGCTGGAAGGCGTCCTGCGTCCCGACTCCGATCTGCTGTTCCGGCTCACTCGTCATGTTGCGAAGCATATTCTCCCCGGCCGGCGGGGGAGGCGGCGAGGGGCGGTCCCACCGGGACCGCCCCTCGTCACCTGGACTGCGTCAGACCTGGACGCGGCGCTCCACCACGTCCAGCAGCTTGGCGATCGCCTGCTCGCGCGGGATCCCGTTCTCCTGCGAACCGTCGCGGTAGCGGAACGACACCGCCCCTGCGGCCATGTCCTCGTCGCCGGCGAGGATCATGAACGGCACCTTGGCCTTCTGCGCGTTCCGGATCTTCTTCTGCATCCGGTCCGAGGAGGAGTCCACCTCGACCCGCAGCCCCTTGGCCTTCGCCTGGGCGGCGAACTCCTCCAGGTACGGGACGTGGGCGTCGCCGATCGGGATGCAGGTCGCCTGCACCGGGGCCAGCCACGCCGGGAAGGCACCCGCGTAGTGCTCCAGCAGCACCGCGAAGAACCGCTCGATGGAGCCGAACAGCGCCCGGTGGATCATGACAGGCTGCTGCTTGGAGCCGTCCGCCGCGGTGTACTCCAGGCCGAAGCGGGCGGGCTGCTGGAAGTCGACCTGGATCGTCGACATCTGCCAGGACCTGCCGATGGCGTCCTTCGCCTGCACCGAGATCTTCGGCCCGTAGAACGCGGCGCCGCCCGGGTCGGGGACCAGCGGCAGCCCCTGCTTCTCGGCCGCCTGGCGCAGCGCCTCGGTGGCCTCCTCCCACTCCGCGTCCTCGCCGATGAACTTGTCGGACTCGGGGTCGCGGGTGGACAGTTCCAGCTCGAAGTCGGTCAGGCCGTAGTCGCGCAGCAGGTCCAGGACGAAGGTGAGCAGGCTGTCCAGCTCGTCCGCCATCTGCTCCTTGGTGCAGTAGATGTGCGAGTCGTCCTGGGTGAAGCCGCGGGCGCGGGTCAGGCCGTGCACGACGCCCGACTTCTCGTAGCGGTAGACCGTGCCGAACTCGAAGAGGCGCAGCGGGAGTTCGCGGTACGACCGGCCGCGCGCCTTGAAGATCAGGTTGTGCATGGGGCAGTTCATCGCCTTGAGGCGGTAGTTCTGCCCGTCGAACTCCAGCGGCGGGAACATCGCCTCGCCGTAGTTCGGCAGGTGCCCCGAGGTCTCGAAGAGAGCTTCCTTGGTGATGTGCGGGGTGTTGACGAACTCGTAGTCCGACAGCTCGTGCCGCTTGCGGGAGTAGTCCTCCATCACCCGGCGCACGACGCCGCCCTTGGGGTGGAAGACGGCGAGGCCGGAGCCCAGCTCCTCCGGGATGGAGAAGAGGTCCAGCTCGGCACCGAGCTTGCGGTGGTCGCGCTTCTCGGCCTCGGCGAGGAAGTCCAGGTACGCCTTGAGCTCGTCCTTGGTCGGCCAGGCGGTGCCGTAGATGCGCTGGAGCTGCGGGTTCTTCTCGCTGCCGCGCCAGTAGGCGGCGGCGGACCGCATCAGCTTGAAGACCGGGATGTGCCGGGTGCTGGGCAGGTGCGGGCCGCGGCACAGGTCCTTCCAGCACAGCTCGCCGGTCTTGGCGTCGAGGTTGTCGTAGATGCTCAGCTCGCCGGCGCCGACCTCGGCGGAGGCGCCCTCGGCGGCGTCCGCCGCGGAGCCCTTGAGGCCGATCAGCTCCAGCTTGTACGGCTCGTCCACCAGCTCGGCGCGGGCCTCGTCGTCGGACACCACACGGCGGGCGAACTTCTGCCCGCGCTTCTGGATCTCCTGCATCTTCTTCTCGATGCGCTTGAGATCGTCCGGGTGGAAGGGCTTCTCGACGTCGAAGTCGTAGTAGAAGCCGTCCTTGATCGGCGGACCGATGCCGAGCTTGGCCTCCGGGAAGAGCTCCTGCACGGCCTGGGCCATCACGTGCGCGGCGGAGTGCCGCAGGATGTTCAGGCCGTCCGCGGAGGTGATCTCCACGGGCTCGACCTCGTCGCCGTCGGCCAGCTCGTGGGTGAGGTCCTTCAGCTCGCCGGCCACCCGTGCGGCCACGATGCTGCGCTCGCCCTGGAAGAGGTCGGCGGCCGTAGTGCCCGTGGTCACCACGCGTTCTTCCCGCTCGGAATCGCGTTGGACGGTCACACGGACGTCTGACACCGGTCTCTCCTGACTCATGTCTTACTCGCGTCAGCGTTTGCTGCGCTCCCGAATCGTACCGAGCCGCAGGACCGCACCGCGAAACGGATTGCCCCCGCCCGCTCAGGCGTCCGCCGGCGACCCGCCGCACGCCTCGTCGGCGTCGTCGAATCCCCCGTCCCCGGGCTCCTCTCTGAGCGCCTTCAGCAGCCGGTCGCGGTCGGCCGGATCGACCTGTACGGGGGTGACGTCCCGGCCGCCGGTGATCCGCCGGAAGCCGCCCCGGCTCTCCAGCCGGCCGCTGACCCGGATCGGCAGCCCGGCCAGATGCGCGTGCCCGGCGATGCGGTAGTCCTCCTCCTCCAGCGCGGCCCGCACCTGCCCCACGTCCGCCCCGGTGATCACCCGCAGCCGCACCGACCCCGGGCCGTCCGGCCGTTCCCGGCGCAGCCGCACGACGGTGCCGGTCACCCGCACCGGCAGCGACGGCTCGGTGCGGACGTAGCGCCGGGCCGCCTGCTGGAGCGCGGGCAGGTCGCCGGGGGAGAACTCGACCGGTTCGGGGCGGGCCGCGGAGCCGGCCGGGGCGCCGGCCGCGGGCGACCAGGCGATGCTGATCCGCACCCCCTCCGCGCCCCGCACCAGCGCGATCAGCGCCTGCGCCAGCTCGTGGCAGACGCCCAGCCCGACCGCCGCGTCGAACGCCTCCATGCCGCCGGTGGCCCGCTGGTAGTCGGTGGCGTCCCGGGCCGCGTGCAGCGCCCGCTGGAGCCCGGCGACCACGTCCCGCCCGGCCGGTACGGGGACGAACGCGGCCAGGTGCCGCCCCGCCGGCGCCGGGCCGACCAGCACCTGGCCCAGGAACCCCTCGGCCCGCCGCTTGTGCCGGGCGCCGTAGAAGCCGGCCCGGGAGTAGCTGCCCAGCGCGCCGGCGGTCAGCAGGGCTCGGGCCGCGCCGCGCAGCTGCTCCTGCGCCACCCAGTGCGCGGTGCCGGGACCGCCGTCGGGCACCTCGCGCTCCCAGCGGACCTCGTCGCTGGGCACCGCCAGCCCGACCAGCACCTCCCGGGCCGAGGGCGCGGCGCTCCGCTCCAGCGCCGCCAACGCCTCGGCCAGCAGCTCGGCGCTGTCCGGAAAGAGTCGGTCGTGGGGCACCAGCAGGCTGGTGCCGCCCGTCCCGTCCGGCGGGATCCAGCGGGCGTAGTCGCCGGCCGGACCGCCGCGGCGCCGCCAGCCGTGCCGGGCCAGCAGGGCGCCGAGCACCGCCGGGTCGAGTCGCGCGGGGTCCGGTGACCGCGCGCCGTAGTCGTCGATCGGCCGGTCCATCAGGGCCTCCCTCCCGCCCCGACCCGCGTCATGATCTCGCGGAGCGCGCGGTCGTCGAAGATCCGCGTGGTCGGGATCCGCACAGTGGTCCTGCGCCGGCCGGTCACCGGATGGCCGGCGAGGTTGATCCAGTAGCAGCAGTGCCGTAGTTCGAGGTGGTCGTGCCCGGCCCGCAGCCAGTCATCCGGATCCCGCGGGACGAGCATCACGACGAGGATCTTGTGCACCGCCACCGGCGTGCGGGCCAGCTTCACCAGGTGGTCGTTGTCGAGCGTGAAGGCGAAGGTGGGCCCGGGCGGGCGCGGGGCGGTCTGGTAGGTGCACTTGAGCTGCACCTTGATGGTCACCTCGTCGTCGACGGCGTGGTCGGGCGCGGCGTGGCTGACGTGCCAGTCGATTCCGTTGTCCGGGAAGGGCTGGGCCAGCGAGCACCCGGAGGCGGCGGCGACCGCGTGCAGGTAGCCCACCTGGAGGGTTTCCATGCAGGCCGTGGTGGCCAGGCCACCGCGCTGCGAGGTGAGGGAGGGCCGGGGGTACCGCCCGCTTGCGGGGGACAGCCCGCCCGGTTCGGGCTGCGCGAGGGTCATCGCGGGATGCCTTCCGGGCCGTGCCGAATCGATGCGGCGGGGCGGCGGGGCGGGACCCGGCGCGGGGGAGACGCCGGGCCGCGCGGTGTGCGCCGGCCCGTCACTGTGGTTGTCTCCGCGTCAGACCGGCCGCAAACAAGGGCGGTTCGAGCCGACCTGGTCTCGGGTATCACCAGCTCGGGTGACGTGCACCGTCATCCCCCGTACGACCGCGAGGAGTTGGATGATGCCGCGCTGGTATGACGGTCCACTTGCCGCCTTCGACACCGAGACGACGGGCATCGACGTGGAGCGCGATCGCATCGTCTCGGCCGCCCTGGTCGTCCAGGAGACCCCGCGCGCCGCCCCGCGCATCACCCGCTGGCTGATCAACCCGGGGGTGGAGATACCCGAGGCCGCGACCGCGGTGCACGGACTCACGGCCGATCACCTCGCACTGCACGGCCGCTGGCCGGCGCCGGTGCTGGAGGAGTTGGCCCGCGCACTGGCCGCCCAGGCGGTGGCCGGTCGTCCGCTGGTGGTGATGAACGCCCCGTTCGATCTCACGCTCCTGGAGCGGGAGTTGAAGCGCCACCGCGCCAGCTCGCTGAGCGCCTATCTGGGGGCGTACCCCCTGCACGTCCTCGACCCGCGCGTCCTGGACAAGCACCTGGACCGCTACCGCAAGGGCCGCCGCACCCTCACCGATCTCTGCGCGCACTACGAGGTCGAGCTGACCGACGCCCACGAGGCGGCGGCGGACGCACTGGCCGCGCTGCGGGTGGTCCGGGAGCTGGGCCTGCGCTTCGCCGAACGGCTGGAGGGGCTGCAGCCGGCCGAGCTGCACACCCGGCAGGCGGTCTGGCACGCGGCCCAGGCCCGCGGCCTCCAGGCGTGGTTCGCCCGCAGCGGCTCCCCCGAGCCGGTCGATCCGCACTGGCCGCTGCGGCCGGAACTCCCCTCCGCGGCCTGATCCCTCATCAGGATTCCCACCGCGCCTTCCCCGCGGGCCACCGCCGTCGACCGCGCAATCGCCCGCCCCGGATCACGGCCGCACCCGACCAACAAAAAGAACCGGACCGCCTTTTGGCGGCCCGGTTCTCGATCCCGGTGGGCGATACTGGGTTCGAACCAGTGACCTCTTCGGTGTGAACGAAGCGCTCTCCCACTGAGCTAATCGCCCGGGTGTCGGCGGGGTTTCCCCCGCGAACGACCTGAACGATACAGGTCGTCACGCCCTTCCATCAAATTCCTGTCCCGCCGCCCTCAGCCGCGGGCCAGCCAGGCCCTCAGACCGCGCCGCCCGGCCCGCATCATCAGCGCGTGATTGACCCGGAACACCGGCCGCCCCAGCAGCGCCCAGCGCCGCAGCACCGGCTTGCGGACCTCCACCTCCTGCTCGAAGACGGCCCGCGTACCGCCCTCCCCCGGCATGACCGTCCAGCGCGCCCAGCCGGCCAGGTCCCCGCGCATCCCTATTTCCAGCACCCGGGCCGCCGGATCCCGCAGGGTCTCGGTCGCCACCACGGTCAGCTCGTACGGCAGGAAGGACCGGAACCGCGCGGTGCCGCTGCGATCGTCGAGCGGGACGACCTCGCGCACCTGCGGCCACCAGCGGGGATACGCCTCGGCACGCCCCAGTACCGCGTAGACGACGGCGGGCGGGGCAGGCAGCAGCCAGACGCTACGGAAGCGGTAGCGGTGCAGACGGCACGATCGACCTGACGAGTCGGGCATGATCCCAGTGTGCGCCCCCGCCGCCCGGGAACGGCCCAACAACCGCAACGGCCCGGAGACTTGAAGTCTCCGGGCCGTCGTCCGGGGTGGGCGATACTGGGTTCGAACCAGTGACCTCTTCGGTGTGAACGAAGCGCTCTCCCACTGAGCTAATCGCCCGGGCGCATCGACAACATTACCGCACGTCGGGGGCGCTCCTGACCACCGTCGCGGCATCGCCGATCTCCACCCGGCACGCACCGGGCACCCGGCCGTGCGCCATGCACCGGCCCCCGACGCCCGGCACGCCGAACCGCCCGAGATCGTCGCGAAGCGCTCCCCGCTCCATTACTCTGCGTATTCGTATCGCCTATGCGACCGGCATGTTCGCCTGGCCGAACTCACCACCGAGGACGCTCGCGCAATCCGCCGTAAGAGGTACCTGAAGCCACACAAAACCGTCAGAGGGGTTTACAACGGCACCGTAGGTGGCATGTCGATTTCGCCGACGTGCGAATCCCCGAGCGCACACTGAGCGAAAGGCCCTGGCGCTTATGAACACCACGGTCAGCTGCGAGCTGCACCTGCGCCTCGTTGTGTCGAGCGAGTCCTCACTGCCTGTACCCGCGGGCCTGCGGTATGACACGGCCGATCCGTATGCCGTGCACGCCACCTTCCACACCGGAGCCGAGGAAACGGTTGAGTGGGTCTTCGCCCGCGACCTCCTCGCCGAGGGCCTGCATCGGCCCACGGGCACCGGAGACGTCCGCGTGTGGCCGTCCCGGAGCCACGGACAGGGCGTCGTCTGCATCGCCCTGAGCTCCCCGGAGGGGGAAGCCCTCCTGGAGGCGCCGGCGCGGGCATTGGAATCGTTCCTCAAGCGGACGGATGCCGCCGTACCGCCCGGTACGGAACACCGGCATTTCGACCTCGACACCGAGCTCTCCCACATCCTGGCGGAGAGCTGAGACGCAGCACGCACACCCACCGCATCCACCCGCTCACACTTGCGACCGTCCGACTCGGGGAGACGGCGCAGGACCGACAAGTTCACACGGCACACTTCGGCGCCGTCGCCGCGGACCCACCGCGGGGACGGCGCCGAGGCTTGTCCCAGGCGCTAGAGTCGGCGACCATTCGCCAACGACACCGGGGCGGCAGCGGCCGACCCCACCCGGCCAGGGAGCGGAACCGTGATGATCACCCATGACACCCGGTGCGCGCTGGACGCGGTCGTCGATCTGCTGAACACCGCCCCCGAGGGCGACTCCCCCGGCGCCCCGGACAGCCTGACCGACCTCGCGTCCCTCGCGGAGTTCGTCCGGCGCAACGACGTCAGCGACGTCGGATCCCTCGGCCCGGACGACCTGGCGGCCGTACGGGCCGTCCGGGCGCGGTTCGCGGAGGTCTTCGCCGCCGGCGACGACCGCGCCGCCGCCGCACGGCTGAACACGCTGGTCGCCTCGGCGGGCACCACCCCGCGACTGACCGACCACGACGGCTACGACTGGCACGTCCACTACTTCGCGCCGGGCGCCTCGGTCGCCGACCACCTGGCCGCGGACGGCGGGATGGCGCTGTCCTTCATCCTCGTCGCCGGGGAGCGCGAGCGGCTGCGGCGCTGCGAGGCGCCGGACTGCCGGCACGCCTTCGTCGACCTCTCCCGCAACCGCTCGCGGCGCTACTGCGACAGCCGGACCTGCGGGAACCGGCTGCACGTCGCGGCGTACCGCGCACGGCGGCGGGAGGCGGCGGGCTGAGCGACCGCGGCGGGTACGGCCCGCGGTCGCACGGTGACCGACGGGCCGGGTCCGCACCCGGCCCGTGCGGACCTCAGAGGATGTAGAGGTCGTGTACCGCGCCTAGGAGGAGCAGTAGGCCGATCACGGCTAGGAAGAGCATCAGCGGCGGCTGGGACAGCGCGAACAGGCAACCGCGTGGCTCGGGGGACGGGGCGTCGTCTTGGGCGAGGGCGCACTCATCGTTCATCTCGCGCGCATCATCGCGCAGATGATCGTCCCGGAAGCCGCAAGAGGCCGCTCAGCAGCGGGAGTTCATCAGATCCCGTGTTTTTTCAGGATCGCTTCGATGTCCGAGAAGTCATCCTTGGGAGCGCTGCCCGCGCTCGGCGCGGGGGTGCTCTTCGGGGCCTTCCGGCCGGGGCCGAGGGACGGTGCGGAGGCGGCCGGCGCCACCGCCGGCGCCCCAGAACCCGCCGCGGCCCGGCGCTCCTTGCGACCGGCTATCCCGCGGCGCCGCTCCACCAGCCTGCTGATCGCGAACAGCCCCGCGGAGAGCGCGAGCACCCCGAACCCGGCCCAGACCGTGGGCTTGAAGACGATGCTGGTGACCCAGTCGATGACGCCCGTCATGACCAGGCCGATCGGGATCAGGGCGAAGGCGGCGATCCGGGTCGCGGCCAGGAAACGCTTGCGATAGGCGGTCAGCGCGGCGATACCCAGGCCCGCTGCCGACACCGCGGCACAGACTGTCGAGGTCAGCATCCGGTCCTCCTGCCGGTCCCATGGGCGAGCGGGCGTTCCGCGCTCCCCTCCATCCTGCCCCCTCCGACCCCGCACAGGCCACGTCCGGGCCAGGACCTCAGGGAGATCTCCGGGTCGCTCTCCTCCGCAGGTCCGGGTTTCCTCCCCAGGGCGGCGGGCTGGAAGACTGGCCGTATGAACGACGCCGCCGCCTCCGGCCCCACCAGTCCCGTCAGCCCCGACCGCCCTGTCAGCCCCGTCCTCGACGTGTGGTGCGATCTGCAGTGCCCGGACTGTGCCACCGCCCTCGCGGACGTACGGGCGCTGCGCGAGCGCTTCGGCGACCGGCTGGAGATCCGGCTGCGGCACTTCCCGCTGGCCAAGCACAAGCACGCCTACGCGGCCGCACAGGCCGCCGAGGAGGCCGCCGAACAGGGGCAGGGCTGGCCGTACATCGAGGCGTTGCTGGCGCGGACCGCGGAGCTCGGCAAGCACGGCGAGAAGGTGCTGCTCGACGTCGCCGGGGAGCTGGGGCTGGACGCCGAGGAGATCGACACCGCGCTGGTCGACGGGCGGCATCTGCTGGCGGTGGACGCGGACGAGGCCGAGGGCAAGGCGATCGGGGTGACCGGCACCCCGACGTACGAGATCGGCGGCGAGCGGCTGGACGGCGGCAAGAGCCAGGAGGGGCTGCGCGCCCGTATCGAGGAGATCGCCGAGCGGCTGCTGGCCGGGCCGGACCCCGCCGCCGGCTGACGCGACCGCGGCCCGGCCGCCCGCCCCGGTCGGGCCCGTCAGGCCCCCGCGGGCCGGTCGGTGGAGCGGGTCAGAGGATCGGCTTCCACATCCGGTACGCGGTGGTCCGGTAGCCCAGCGAGCGGTACAGACCCAGCGCCGCGGCGTTGTCCGCGTGGACGTTGAGCGCCAGCGAGGAGCGGCCCGCGGCCAGGGTCTCCCGTTCGGCGACGAGCATCAGGCTGCGGCCGTGTCCCTCGCCACGACGCTCGGGCGCCACCCGCACGTCCATCACGTACCCGCCGGGCTGCCCGGGGAGCCGCAGCGCGAGCCACAGGGTGCCGACGTCGGTGCCCTCGTGGGCGAGGACCCGCAGGACGTGACCGGGGGTGGCCGCGCCCTCGGGGAGCAGTGCCGCGTGCTCGGCGGGCACGGTCGCCTCGGCGCGTTCGCGGGACATCCCCTCGGCGGTCTGCTGCCGGACGCGCTCGGCGATCGCGGCGTCCCGCCAGGCCGGGTACCCGTCCTGGGACATCGGCCGGTCGACGCTGCCGTCGGGGAGCCCGCCCGGGAGGGTGAGGGCCCGGGTCATGATCCGGCCTCGTTCGGTGTAGCCCAGCGCCGCCGAGAGCCGCACCGCGGCCTCGGCGTCCGTGGGCACGGTCAGTTCGATCTGTCGGCAGCCCCAGCCGCGCAGCACCTCCTCGGCGGCCAGCGCGGCGACCGTGGCGCGGCCCCGGTGCCGGTCGGGGGCCTCGACGTGCAGGGCCTCGATCCGGCCGGCGGTGGGCCCGAAGCGGGCGTCCGTGGCCAGCTGGATCCCGCCGACCCGGCGGCTGTTGACGCAGATGTCGTAGGGGCGGGACCGGCGGCCGTCGTCGTGTCGTACTTCGGGGCCCGCAGGGCGCAGCGTAGTGGTCACGAAGGACTTTCTACTCGCCCGCCCGCAGGCCCGTCACCCTCAGCGCGGGTCGAAGTCCGCGGCCGACTCCCGGTCGAAGATCCGCATCGCCTCGGCGGTCACCGGGCCCGGCTCGTCGGCGAGTTGGCGGCCGTCGATCCGGGTCACGGCCTGGACGTCGCGCAACGTGGAGGTCAGGAAGATCTCCTCGGCGCTCTCCAGGACGTCCAGCGGCAGGTCGGTCTCCTTGGCGCCGGCCCAGGCGACGGTCAGGGCACGGGTGATGCCGGCCAGGCAGCCGGCGGCCAGCGGCGGGGTGTGCAGTTCGCCGTCGAGGACGACGAAGACGTTGGAGCCGGTGCCCTCGCAGAGCGCGCCGGTGGTGTTGGCGAACAGCGCCTCGGAGGCGCCCTGTTCGCGGGCGCGGGCCAGGGCGACCACGTTCTCGCCGTACGACGTGCTCTTCAGGCCGGCGAGGGCGCCGCGCTCGTTGCGGGTCCAGGGGACCGTGACGGCGGCGGTGGTGTCCGGCCGCCGGCTGGTCGCGGAGACGGCGACGACCAGGGTCGGGCCGGCCTCGCCGCGATCCGAGCCGAGCGGCGAGACGCCGCCGGTGTAGGTGATCCGCAGCCGGCCCAGCGGCATCGGGTTGGCGTCCAGGACGGCCGTGCAGCCGCGCCGCACCTCGTCCAGGTCGGGTTCGGGCAGGCCGAGCCCGCGGGCGGAGGTGGCCAGGCGCTCCAGGTGGCGGGTGAGGGCGAAGGCCCGCCCCCGCTCGGCCTTGATCGTCTCGAAGACCCCGTCGCCGACCGTGAGGCCGTGGTCGAAGACCGAGACGCGGGCGCCCTCGGCGTCCCGCAGTTCCCCGTCGAGCCAGATCTTCATCGCTTGGGTCCTTCCGTCACTTCGTGCTCACCTGACGCTACCGCCAGCAGCCGCCGCGCCTTCAACTCGGTCTCCGCCCACTCCCGCTCCGGGTCCGAGTCCCAGATGATCCCGGCCCCCGCGCCGAAGCGGAGCACCGGCCCCTCGGCGGTGGCGCGGTCGATCCAGAACGTGCGGATGCCGACGTTGAGCCAGCCGGTACGGCGGTCGGCGTCCACCCAGCCGATGCCGCCGCAGTACGGACCGCGCGGGGCGGTCTCCAACTCGTCGATGATCCGCAGCGCGCTGGACTTGGGGGCTCCGGTGACCGACCCGGGCGGGAAGGTGGCACCGAGCAGATCGGCCCACGCCGTCTTCTCGTGTGCCTCGGCCAGTTCACCGCGCACGGTGGAGACGAGGTGGACCAGGCCGGGGTGCTCCTCCACCGCGCACAGGGCGGGGACGGTCACCGAGCCGCTGGCGCAGACCCGCCCGAGGTCGTTGCGGACCAGGTCAACGATCATCACGTTCTCCGCCCGGTCCTTCTCCGAGAGGTCCGCGGCGATGCGGCCGGTCCCCTTGATGGGACCGGACTCGACGGTGCGGCCGTCCCGGCGCAGGAAGAGCTCCGGGGAGGCGGTCGCGATCTCGACGCCGTGACCGGGCAAACGAATCGTTCCTGCGTAGGGCGCGGGGTTGCCGTGCGCCAGGACCGCGGAGAGCGCGTCCACGTCGGCGCGCTCGGGGTCGGGCAACGGCGCGGTCAGGACCCGGCAGAGGTTCACCTGATAGACCGTGCCGGCCGCGATGTGGGCCCGGATGCGCCGGACGCCTTCCGTATAGGCGGCGCGGTCCAGCGAGCTGCGCCAGTCGGCCGGGGCGGGGCCGCGCCAGGCGCCGGGCGCCGGGGCGTCCGCGGCGGTGGCGGGGCGTACGTCGCCGAAGCGGGCGCAGACCACGCCCCCCTCGAAGTCGGCGGTCACCGCCCACCAGCCCGCGGAATCCAGTGCCGCCGGATCGCTGGTCACATCGCGCAGGTCGGTGGCTATCAGGCCGCCGAAGCGGGCCATCGGAGCGAAATCGTGCACGTCAGTGAGTCTATGGCGGGGCACCCTCGATCGCCCGGGCCGACCGAGCACCGCAGCACGCTGCACAAACGCGTTTTTGTACTGGCCCAGGAATCCGCTAGAGTTCAACACGTCGCCGGGACGCGGAAGCGCCCCGGAGGCCAGGTAGCTTCCCGACCTAGTCAGGGAGAGCCGCCCGCGGACGTAGCTCAGTTGGTAGAGCACCACCTTGCCAAGGTGGATGTCGCGAGTTCGAGTCTCGTCGTCCGCTCGATGTGGGGGATCATCCCGAACCCCCTGCACACACTCCTGGTGGAGTGGCCGAGAGGCGAGGCAACGGCCTGCAAAGCCGTCTACACGGGTTCAAATCCCGTCTCCACCTCCAAGGACGATTAGCTCAGCGGGAGAGCGCTTCCCTGACACGGAAGAGGTCACTGGTTCAATCCCAGTATCGTCCACTGATCCGGTAACGCCGGATCCCCGCGCGATTAGCTCAGCGGGAGAGCGCTTCCCTGACACGGAAGAGGTCACTGGTTCAATCCCAGTATCGCGCACGCAGTACCCGCGGTGATCTTTGAGATCCGCGGTCCCGAGGACGATTAGCTCAGCGGGAGAGCGCTTCCCTGACACGGAAGAGGTCACTGGTTCAATCCCAGTATCGTCCACACCGAAGCCCGAGGGCCGGAGCAGCAGCTCCGGCCCTCGGTCGTTTGTGTCACCGCATTGCGGCGGCCAACTCCCCCAGGCGGCGAGGCAGTTCCCGACAGGCCCGACGGGCGGTTCCCGAAAGCCCGATGGCCGGGCATCTCCCCAGATGCCCGGCCACTCGTGCCGTCCGCCGCACCCCCGTCCCCACGGGGTTTCGGCCGGAAGTCCCCGTCCCGGGCCGCTCTCCCAGGACCGGGGCGCCGCTCAGCGCCCCAGCATTCCGACCACGGACGACGCCTGTGTGACGACGGCCTCCCAGCCGCCGAAGACCACGGCCAGGAGGAACACCAGCGGCAGCACCATGGCGACCGCTATGAGGGGATGGCGGGTGCCGGCGGGCCGGCTGCCGCCGAGCGCGGTGGTGGCCTCGCGGCCCCGCGTCCGGAGGGCCGTCCGCCCCGTACTGTCCGCCATCCTTCTGCTCCTGTCGTGTTCCAGGGCGGCGGGCGTCTGACCTCGGGGGACGAGTGCTGCACCCGCCGCTTGACCTCAAGCCTAGGCGGGCGTGGGGGTAGCGGGCGTCATGCCGTCGTACCGCTTGGCGGGCCTCCGGGAGGATGACGGGAGGGGGCCCGGAGTACTCCCCTGGGTGGAGAGAACGGGGGCGGGGCCCGGAGAGATCCCTGACAGGGGCGCACGGCGCAGGTGGGCGGCGCGACGGCGGGTATCGGGTTTGCCGGGCGCAAGGGTGTCGAAACGGTGACTTCGATCACTCGGGGCGCTCCCCCGCGGCCGGCCGCCCCCGCCGCGGGGTGGGGCGCGCGGGATCCGAGGCCCGCGCCGCCCCCGCACCTTTCGCACCGTCAAACTCCCTTGGGAAAGGGATCATTGGGGGGCGGTGCGGGTAGCGAGGCCGGGGGGCGGGCCGATTTCCTTCCGTGCGGCGGGGATCGGGACGGCCGCGGGTAATCCGGTTGCCGACGCATGCGCGGCCTCTCAGCACAGCGAGCCGGCAATCCGTAAGCTGTGCCACGTCAGACGGTTGAGCGGAGTGGGGCCTCCCCACCGCAGGCAGGGGACGGACATGGCGATGATGCGGCTCCGACGCGAGGACCCGCGTGTCGTCGGCTCGTTCCGACTGCACCGCCGGCTCGGCGCGGGCGGGATGGGCGTGGTCTACCTCGGCTCGGACAAGCGCGGGCAGCGGGTGGCCCTGAAGGTGATCCGGCCGGATCTGGCGGAGGATCAGGAATTCCGGTCGCGGTTCGCCCGCGAGGTCTCGGCCGCCCGGCGGATCCGCGGCGGCTGCACGGCGCGGCTGGTGGCGGCCGACCTGGACGCCGACCGCCCGTGGTTCGCCACCCAGTACGTCCCCGGCCCCTCGCTGCACGACAAGGTGAACGAGGAGGGGCCGCTCTCCCCCGCGCAGGTCGCCGCCATCGGCGCGGCGCTGTCCGAGGGGCTGCTGGCCGTCCATGACGCGGGCGTGGTGCACCGGGACCTGAAGCCGTCCAACATCCTGCTGTCGCCCAAGGGCCCGCGGATCATCGACTTCGGCATCGCCTGGGCCACCGGGGCCAGCACGTTGACGCACGTCGGGACGGCCGTCGGGTCGCCCGGCTTCCTGGCGCCGGAGCAGGTGCGCGGCGCCGCGGTGACGCCGGCCACCGACATCTTCTCGTTGGGCGCCACGCTCGCCTACGCCTGCACCGCGGACTCGCCGTTCGGACAGGGCAGTTCGGAGGTCATGCTCTACCGCGTGGTCCACGAGGAGGCGCAGCTGGCCGGGGTGCCGGACGCGCTGGCGCCGCTGCTCGCGGCCTGCCTCGCCAAGGACCCGGCGGACCGGCCCAGCACGCTGTCGCTGTCGCTGCGGCTGAAGGAGATCGCGGCCCGTGAGGCGCACGGGCACTCGGGCGGGGCCTGGGAGAACGGTTCGGGGGGCGGGGACGGCTGGGAGCGCGCGGAGCGGCGGCCGTCGGGGCGTCCGACCGGACAGCGCGCCGAGGAGTACGCGCGCCAGCGGACCGAGCGGGGTGCGGACGGCACACCCGCGCCGCGTCCCCGGCCGGCCCGGCCGGCGGCGTCCCGGGACGCGGCGTCCCGCGGCGGGGCGGCGCGGGCGCAGGGCCCGGCGTCGGGGGCCAACTCGCGGACCGGCGGGCGGAACACCGGGCGGGGGCCGGCCTCCCGCCCCACCGGGCGAAACGGTTCGCGTACCCCGGTGCGCACCGGCGCGGGCGGCCGGCGGCCGGGCCCGGACCGTCGGCTGCTGCGGCAGCGCGTCGTGGTGTTCGTGGTGGTGACGCTGCTGGTGGCGCTCGGGATCGCGGCGGCCCAGGGGTGTCAGGGGCCGACCCGCGGGCTGGGTGTGGAGCGGCCGGTGAGTGTCGCGTCGCACGACGGCGGCGGCACGCCCGGTGGCGGAGCCCAGCGTCCCTGACGGCAGGGGGTGCGTGGGCCCCCTGCGGGGCCACAACGGGCGTGGGTGGGGGGATTATTCCGGGGGCCGGCGGGGCGTGGAGACCGCGTAGAAGGCGACCGCGGCGGCGGCGCCTACGTTGAGGGAGTCCACGCCGTGGGCCATGGGGATGCGGACCCATTCGTCGGCGGCGCGCAGGGCGCCCGTGGTCAGGCCGCCGCCCTCCGCGCCGAGCATCAGGGCGACGCGTTCGAGGGTGTGCGGGGCGATCTCGTCGATGCCGGTGGCCCCTTCGGCCGGGGTCAGCGCGAGCAGCTTGAAGCCCGCCTCCCGTACGACGGCCAGGTCGCGCGGCCAGCTCTCCAGGCGGGCGTACGGGACCGAGAACACCGCGCCCATGGAGACCTTCACCGAGCGGCGGTAGAGCGGGTCGGCGCAGTCCGGGGACAGCAGGACGGCGTCCATGCCGAGGGCCGCGGCGCTGCGGAAGATGGCGCCGATGTTGGTCGGTGGCACAAGTTAACTACCAAGCCGACGTGTGTGTGAAAAAGGATCATCACGACACACGAGGGGCACCTGAATGGTCGACGTGCGGGACAAGCCGCGCCGAAAGGGACGTGGATACATACGCGTCTCGAAGAAACGCCGGGACATGATCAGCCCGGAAATCCAACAGGACGAGATCGATCTCCTCGCAGAGCGCGAGAACATCGAACAGGTAGCCGAGCCACTCCAGGATCTCGGACTATCCGGTCGCGAGTTCGAAGAGCGACAGATCAACAAGCTCGTCGAAGACGTCGAAGCCCGCCTGATCGATGTCGTGCTTCTCTGGAAGTGGAGCCGGTTCGGACGTAACACCCTCCAGTCGCTACTCAACATTCAGCGCATTTACGACGCAGGCGGGGATGTCCGCGCCGCAACGGAGGACTTTGACGGTAGGACGAGCGTAGGCCGTCTCCAGATCACCCAGATGCTCGGCTGGGCGCAGTTCCAATCCGACCAGATCGGCGAGAACTGGCAGTCCGCCCACAAGTACCGGCGTAAGAAGGGTCTCCCCCACAGCGGGTTCAAGACGTTCGGTTACAAGATCTGTTTTACGTGCCCGCCGAATGAGCCAGGCGAGCGCCGCAACAAGTGCAACGAGTGCCGCGAGGGCATCCAGAAGCTGGATCCTGCCACGAAGGATGTGCTCGCCGAGGTGTGGCGGCGCTTCACGTTCCAGAACGAGCCGATGAAGCGCATCTGCGATGACCTATGGGAACGCGGCTATCGGACGGAGAGTGGAGAGCGGATCACGCCTACCCAGATGTACAAGTGGCTGGACAGTGGCTTCAGCCTCGGTTGGGTTCGCTGGCGGTCCAAGGAGAAGATCCTCCAGGACAAGAAGGTAGTCCGAGAGGGTAGGAAGAACTACTACCGCAGTTCGCGCCCGGAGTACTTCGATGTCTGGGTGACCGGGGCGCATGAGCCTGTCATCAAGGACCCCAATGAACGGGAGATTCTCTGGCTGACCTATCTGTCCAAGCGCTTCGGCTCTCCTCAACTCCCCAAGTCGCACCACGACCCGAAGTACAGCATCTCTGGTCTTGCTCGATGCACGGGGCTGCGTCTCTTCGAGATCACTCGGGAACGCGGGAAGTGGAAGCATGCGGTCTGCGGGCGCAACGAGGGGGCCTTCTCCCGGGGCAAGGAGCGTATCGAGCAGTACCCACCGCTTCCTAACGGAGACCGAAATCCTCACACGGTGTACTTCCGCTGCACTCATGGGGCCCTCTATAAGGACTGTACAGGCAGCGGGTCAATTGGTGTCGCCCGTGCCGAGCGGGAGCTACTCGATTGGTTGACGCAGCAAGCCAAGGGCGCAGCATCGGTCGACGAGAAGATGGCCACAGCGAGGGACCAGTTCGCCTTGAAGGGCTCAGCGGATGAGCAGGAAGAGGTAGCTAAACAGCTCAAGGAGTTGGACGAGGAGTCATCGCGTTTGGTGCGTGGCTACACGAAAGGGATCATCGACGAGGATAAGTACGTCGAGGAGAAGCAGCGGATCGAGTCGGAGATCTCTGAGGCTCGGGAGCGCCTGGAGCGCTCGTCCGGGAAGGTAGTTACGCTGCGTCCTGCGCAGGCCCGGTTCCTCGGCTTGATTGAGGAGTGGGAGCATATGACGTATTCACGGAAGCGGCAGGCTTTGTCGACCGTGATATCCCACTTCTGGGTGTACCGGGATAGGAGGCGCAGCAAGCCGCGAATTCGCGTGGTTCCACTGTGGGCGGAGGAGCACGACAGACTCGCTCCGCCCTCTCCGGTCCATCCTTCGGATGAAGCCGATTAAACGGCGTCACTGAGAGGCGGGAGTGGGGGTTGCTGCCCCTGCTCCCACCTCTTCTGTCGTTCGAGCGCCGCGTGGGCGATGACGGTCCAGAAGTTGTCCCAGCACTGTTGTTCCGCGGGCTGTGGATTCTCGTTCGCCATCTCGACTCCCGTTTCTCGTTCGAACACGGGAACGCTATGGCGGACGCTTAGAAAAGTGTTATCTACCCTCATGCAGCCCCCACCATCATCTGACGGTGGGGGCTTCTTCATTTCTGGAGGTTCACATCTTGTCTGACCCCTGGATTGTCACAGCCTGATCGAAGCTGACAGAAGGAGGCGCCAGCGTAAGCCCCGACCTGACGAAAAGAGGGGTCCGAAGAACCGGGCCCCTCTGTGCACCTAAGCGGGTTTACGAAGTTCGCTGCTGATCCTTGGATGCGGGTTCGTTGCCGTCGCTGCTCGTTCTGTGTTGCATCATGCCGACCAGCCGCCGACGCACCTCGGCTTGCTGCTCGGAGTTCAACTGCACTGTCAGGATCTTCACCATCGTCATCCTTCCGTCAACGTGTCTACCTCCATGGGGAGTTGAACTCGCCGAGATCAACCAATGGGGTGCGAGATGCTGCATAGGTACGGCAGCATGTAAGTGTGGGTGGGATAACGAGGTTGGAGCCGTCCGATCCGGCGGAGATCGGGCCGTACCGGGTCGTGGGCCGGTTGGGTGCGGGTGGGATGGGCCGTGTCTACCTGGGGCGCTCGAAGGGTGGTCGGCTGGTAGCGGTGAAGGTGGTCCGGCCGGAGCTCGCCGAAGAGCGCGGCTTTCGGCGGCGGTTCGCCCGTGAGGTGGATGCAGCGCGGCGAGTGAACGGTCTGTTCACCGCAGGGGTGGTCGACGCCGATCCCGACGGTGACGTGGCCTGGCTGGCGACGGTGTACGTGCCAGGCGTGGCGTTGTCGGAGACGGTCGTCGAGCACGGGCCTTTGCCGGAGACCGCGGTGGCCGCCTTGGGCGCTGGTCTGGCAGAGGCGCTGGAGGCGATCCACGCCGCTGGAGTGATCCATCGGGATTTGAAACCGTCCAACGTCCTACTGTCCGCGGACGGGCCACGGGTGATCGACTTTGGCATCTCGCTCACGACCGAAGCGAGTGCCTTAACGCGTACGGGTGGAGTGGTGGGCACACCGGGGTTCATGTCTCCGGAGCAGTTGACCGGCGAGCCGATCGGGACACCGAGTGATGTGTTCTCCCTGGGGGCCGTGCTGGCCTTTGCCTCGTGTGGAGAAGCGCCGTTCGGCGGAGGGCCGGTGCAGGGCCTGATGTTCCGTATCGTGCACGAGGAGCCGGACCTGGCCGGTATCCCTGAGCGACTTCGTGAGCTGGTGGCTCGGTGCCTGGCTAAGCATCCCGCTCAACGTCCTTCCATAGCCGGCCTGTTGGAGCAGCTGGCCGTGTCGAGCCATATGGGGTTACATGACGCGGGGAGTGTGTTCGACTCGGATTGGATGCCGACTGTCCTGGCACGGACTGTGGAGGGCCGAAGTTCGGCAGTTCCTGTCACCCCGGCGGATCCTCCCGCAGAGCCTGTCGCCCGCACAGTCGAGCCTCCGACGCACTCCGAGGGAGTCCTGGGCCCGTCTGCGACAAGCGCAGATGAGGCTGTCCCTGCGGTGCCGCTCGCAGATGAAGCCGTGCGGCAACCGTCCCTGGGCTCGAGCGGTCCATCTCGGAGCGGTGTCCCAGCTGAGACCGCCCACGGGCACTCTGCGCAACAGGCCCCTTCGCCATCGGTGCCCCCGGGGCTCCCGAGCTCTCAAGCATCCGCGGAGCGGGTGCCGACCACCCCACTTTCCGCCTCGGAGAACAGCAGTGAACGCGTCCCCGCCGCTCCAGTGGCGCTATCCCGGCGGACCGTGCTCGTCGGCGTTCTCGGAGTAGCGGCACTGGCGGGTGGTGTGGCCTCAGCAGTCCTGCTGTTAGACAACGGCCCGACTGTCATCCTCACCGGCCACACCGGCCCCGTTGGATCGGTGGCGTTCAGTCCCGACGGCGAAACTCTCGCCACTGGCAGCAGCGACCACACGGCACGGTTGTGGGACGTGGCTACCTGGAAGACCATCGCCACCCTCACCGGCCACACCGACCGCGTCGATTCGGTGGCGTTCAGCCCCGATGGCAAGATCCTCGCCACCGGCAGTGCCGACAACACGGTGCGGTTGTGGGACGTGCCGACCAGGAGGACCACGGCCACACTCACCGACGCTGATAGCGGCCCGTCTATGGCGTTCAGCCCCGATGGCAAGACCCTCGCCACCGGCCACATGGAGATGCGGTTGTGGGATGTGGCGACAAGGAAGATCACCGCCACTTTCAACGACGACTACACCAACGGCGACCGCATAGCGGCGTTCAGCCCTGACGGTAAGACTCTCGCCACCGATCGCGACAACGGCACCGTGTGGTTGTGGGATGTGGCCACAAGGAAGAGGACCGCCACCCTCAACGTCGACCAGGCGAGATCGTTGGCGTTCAGCCCCGACGGCAAGACCCTCGCCACCGGCAGCCCCTACGACGGGGTGCAGTTATGGGACGTGGCGACCAGGAAGACTATCGCCACCCTCAAGGTCGACGACGGTGTGTCATCGTTGGCGTTCAGCCACGACGGCAAAACGCTGGCCACCACCGCTGGCGGCTACGACGACCCGGTGCAGTTATGGGACGTGGCTACCTGGAAGACCATCGCCACCCTCACCGGCCACACCCGCTTCGCCGAATCGGTGGCATTCAGCCACGACGGTAAAACCCTCGCCATCGCCAGCAGTGACGAAACCGTACCTATCTGGAATGTGAACAGGTAAGCGGCTTTGGGGGAGGCCCCGTGCTGGCTCCTCTCGCCCCATA
Organism: Streptomyces yunnanensis; assembly: GCF_029011865.1. NCBI lineage: Bacteria > Bacillati > Actinomycetota > Actinomycetes > Kitasatosporales > Streptomycetaceae > Streptomyces > Streptomyces yunnanensis. The sequence goes on along the minus strand of NZ_CP095749.1, from coordinate 7,553,407 downwards.
CAGGTGCGCTCCCTGGCGCTCACAGGAATCAGCACTCGACTTCGTCCAACCCGCTTAGTGCTCCTCGATCACAGTTCCGTTACCCTCCCATTCGACACAGGCGTCTATCTGTGAGTAGCGACCTCGGCAGCTGGGCAGGGCTTCTCTGAGTTCCCCGGATCTACGTAAGTGTCGTTCCACGTCGCCGTCTCGGTTGCGTACTTACTCGGCATGGCCGTCCTCAACGATGTCGGCGTGGATGATCTGCGCCTAGGTGTCGCCATCTCCGGGGCGGGGAGGCTTGCTCAGATGGAGAGTCTTCGCGTCCGAACAGCCGGGAAATGAGGCCGGCCTGAGCCTCGCCCTTCCGGGAGGCTTTGATGGAGATGGAGAACGAGGTCTCATCTGCCTTGCGTTTCTTGGCTACTAGATTGCTCCACCTGTCGATCTCTTCGGAGAGAACGGGGTCGAGTTCGCCATCCTGGTACGACTCTCCTTGACGGGCCCGCTTGTAGACACGCCCGAGTTGGAGTTCCAGGACGCTGGCCTCAGCGTCTGCGAGCTGATCTCTGGTATGAACACGGAGCGGCTCGTCGCGTCTCCAAGCGGGCACAGGAGTTACTCCCTCGTGCCGCTCTTCCAAGGCATGCGTATCAACTGTACTGGGCACCAGATCCGCTTTTCTTCGACTTCCAGTTCGGGATGGGTACTTACTCCGCAATCTGTTCCAGACGTAGACGGCAAATTCGAGGACCTTGGTGGAAGCCGGAGAAAAGGTTATGGCCTTCGTCCCAGGACGACCGCGGAACCGAGCACAGAGCCGACTGTTGGACTGGCGATGGGCTCAGCCCAGTGGCTCGTGAAGTGTCCAGGGATCGGGCAAAATCGGTGAGCATCCGATCGGGCGAATGCTGTCGGCAAGGAGCGTCGCGCGGAGTGAGCCGTCGCTCCGCGAGGGTTACTGGGCGTCGTCGGCGCAGGCGGCGACAGCCTTGGGAAGACCTGTGAAGTCGGTCTGGAGCGGATTGAGTCGTTCAAGGATGGAGAGCGCAATAGTCTTTTGGCTCGGGCATCGCTCGTCAAGGATGTGGCTAGGCAGGACGTAGAAGGTCCACTAGTCGAGGTCCAAAGGGTCGAGGGTTTCCTTGTCTTGGTGATGCAGCAGGCAGAAGACGTAGATTTCCGAGCGACGCCGTACCTGGGGTGAGGCGCGGCCGGTCTGATGCTCCCAGCCGGAAGCCGGAGCGATGCGGAACTTGATGTTCGACGGCTTGGACTGCGCCCACGACTGCAAGTAGGCCGCTGACTTCACTTCGACGCGCCACCCTTCGGGCGTGTGAATATCCACGCTCTCCCATTCGGTGCGGGTGCCGGTGGCGGCGTTTAGTGCGGTAGCGACGAGGTACTCGGCAAGAATGCCACGCTTGGTGTTGTTGGCCAGGTCTGACCATGCCCAGCTCCAGAAGTCGGCGAGCACACCGACCGTCTTGCCATTGGCGTGTATCGGCTCGCTACCGCTGCGGCGATTGACGGACATTGGTCCAAGGTTGGCTATCACGCTTCTCCTCCTGACGACGAGGTGCGGCGGTGGCCAGCTTGCCAGGGAGCACTGACAGCGAGCTTGTGCTCCTCGCGGAGCACTGGCCGCCCCCTCCGGATCGCTGCCCGCGGCCCGGCCATGGAGCGAACAGCTGCCGCGTCCGTGCTCAGTTACGCCAGTGACCTTCGCACCGCGTCAACCAGCAACGCCGCACGGACATCGTCAGGGCCTCCGATGATGTTGTTCATCGCGTAGCCGAACGCGATGCCGTGTTCCGGGTCGGCGAAGCCGAGTGAGCCGCCTCGGCCGGTGTGCCCGAAGGAGCTCGGGCCGATCATGGGGATGGTCTCGGTGGGCAGCATGTACCCGGAGCTGAACCGGCTCGGCGCCACCAACACCTGGTCCCTTCCGCTGGCCTGCTCCTTGGCCGCCGATGTGAGGGTCTCCGGAGTAAGCAAGTGCACGCCGTCCACCTCGCCGATTACCGCGGCGTACATGCGCGCCAGTCCGCGTGCGGTGCTGATGCCGTTGGAGGCCGGGAGTTCCGCGGCCTGCACCTCGGGGGAGTTGAAGTCGATCGCAGCTGGCTCGGTTACCTGGTACGCCTTGTTGCTGAATGAGTTCGGGTCGCGCCAGGCCGCGACCTGTTCGCGGAGCTCCTCGGGGACCGACTCCGTGGGCAGCGTGGTGAGGTCGATCTCGGGCTGCTGGTACACCATCTGGCTGACACGGGCGCGTTCGCTCGCCGGCAATCCGATGAAGAAGTCCAGACCCAGGGGGGCGGCGATCTCGTCCGCGAAGAAACGGCCTGGCGTACGGCCAGATACTCGGCGGATAACCTCGCCGACCAACCATCCCCAGGTCCGGCCGTGATACCCGTGAGCCGTGCCGGGGGTCCACAGAGGACGTTGAGCGGCCAGTGCGTCCGCCATCGGCTGCCAGGCCAGTGCATCGGCCAGCGGCACCGGTTGGTCCAGCGCGACCAAGCCGGCCTGGTGGGACAACAGCCACCGCACCGGAATATCCGCCTTGCCATTCGCGGCGAACTCCGGCCAGTACTTGGCCACCGGGGTGTCCAGTTCGAGCGCGCCTCGCTGGACTAGCAAATGCGCTGCGGTGGCCGTTGCACCCTTGGTCGCCGAGTAAACCAGTTGCAGGGTGTCCCGCTCCCACGGACGACCGGTGGTGGGGTCGCCTATCCCACCCCACAGGTCCACTACCGGCAGGCCATCCTTGTAAACGCACACGGCCGCGCCGATGTCCCCATGTTGATCGAAGTTCGCCGCGAACGCTTCGCGTACTGGCTCGAACCCGGCTGCGACCTCACCGTTGATCGTCGTCATGCGGTCCATCCTGGCATCTCAGCCACCTGTTCCGAGAGGGCTCTTTCGGGGCGCGTAACCCGTACCGATCAGGCCGCGTCGGGCAACGCCTGGAGGCGCTCGCGGAATTCACGGACGGCCGGGACGGACTTGTGGGGGTGAAGCTGCTCGGAAAACTCCTTCAGGCGGTCCTTGGCGCGCACGGAGCTGACCTTGTCTTCGAGGAGCTCGGCGCCATAGTTGGCGGCGTCAAGGGCTCCGTCCAGGTCGTTGCCAGCGAGACGGGCTTCGGCCAGACGGGCGGATCGTACAGCCTTGTCGCGAGGGGCGGCCTTCTTGACGGAGGTCTCCAGTGAGCTCGTCGCGCGCTCCAACTGTCCTGCGCGCAACAGGACTTTGCCCTCGGTCGACTTCAGTTGCGCCTCGCCGAACCAGTCGAGCCAGTCGGGGTTTTCCTCCACGGTGTGGCGCTCCCAGAGGGAAGCGGCGCGGTTGAGCGCCGTACCTGCCCTCTGGTGATCGCCGTCGCGGGAAAGCGCCTCGGCTTTGTGCAGGTAGAGGAAGGATTGGGTGTAGGGCGACAGCGTTCGTGGCGCGTTGTCGATGGCGGTCGAGATGAGATCGACTCGCTCGGCGGTCCGTCCGGCCTCGGAGACGTGGACGCCCATCTCCGCCAGGACGAAGGCCCCGAAGGCGTCGTCGCCGGCGGTGCGGGCGCTGCGCATGGCCCCGACGTAGTACCGCTGTCCCGCGGAGCGCAGCCCTGCGTCGTAAGCCATCCAGCCGGTCAGATGCGATACGCGAGCAGCCAGCGCGTAGAGACGGGTGCGGATCTTGTCCGTGTATCGGCCGGCACTCAGGAGACTGGTGATCAGGGCGAGGTCGCCGCGAGCCTGCTCCAGGAGTCGGGCTCCCCCGAGTTGGTCGTCGAGCGTGCGCAATGTACTGATGCGCTGCTCGATCGTCGAGACCATCGTGTCGGTGACTCGATCTCCGTTGAGGGCGGATGCGAAGGCGGAGGGCGCCTCGGCCCAGCTCGCTGCAAGCCCCGTCAGAGCGGCACCGGTGATGGTCAGAAAAACTCGACGGTCCATGCGGCCACTCCCCACCAGGTCAGCCAGTGCCTCGACGGTACCGGCCTCTGTCCAGGGAACAGTAAGCCCGGTGACCTCCCATACGGGAAGCCAGCGCGGCCATCCTTCCGCCTGGGCCCGTTCGTGCGGAACGCACAGCAGGTCGGCGAGGACGCGCTGAGCGTCGGCGTCCGGTTCTTGGCCCTGCTCCCACTTCCACACGGTGGTGCGGTTGGTCGCCAGAGGGACGCCCAGTTCCTTCCCTCGCGCCTGCATGAGTCGGGCGAGCTCGGCCTTCCCCCATCCGCTCGACTGGCGGACGAAGGTCAGTGGGTGCATTGCTAACGACTCACCAGCCACGACATGTCTCCCGTCAACTCCGTGCAGTGATGGGGAGATTACCCACGCCGACGTGCGCATGAGAGCCCTCAGCTCCGAGAGAAACCCCCTAGAAACGTTCCCGCCCGATCGCCAGACGGCTTCACTCGTCATCAGCCGCTCAGCCGTCGACCTTGAGATGGGAGCACGTCCATGCCCCGCACGAGCACGACCTTCGGCAACAGCCACCTGGTGATCGAAACCGGTACAGCCCGGCCCGACGCGACCACGATCGTGGAGCGCAAGGGGCTCGGTCACCCCGACACCCTCGCCGACCATCTGGCCGAGAGGCTGTCCCGGGCCTACAGCCGGTACACCGTGCGCCACTTCGGCGCTGTCCTCCACCACAACTTCGACAAGCTCGCCCTGCTCGGGGGCGCCAGCGAGGTCCGGTACGGCGGTGGGGGTATGACCGCGCCCGTCCGGGTTCTGGTCAACGGCAGGGCGGCGCCCATGTGTGGCGGTGAGCGCATCCCCGTCACCGAGATCGTCGAGACCGAGATCCGGGCGTTCTTCGCCGAGCGGCTCCCCGAGGTCTCGGACCACCTCGACATCGTCTTCAACATCACCAGCAACTCCAGCCCCGGAGCCGTACTCACCGGTGACGCAGTCCCCGACCGAACGCGGTGGTTCAACCCGCGCTCGATCGCGGACCTGCGCGAGCGGCGGATACGGCTGTCGAACGACACGTCGCTGGGGACGGGATGGGCACCGGAGAACGCCTTCGAGTCGTTCGTACGGGAGCTCGTGGACCACTTCTCCGGCGACAGCGACTTCACCCGCGCCCACCCCTGGTGCGGCTCCGACGTCAAGCTCATGGGCTACTGGGACGGGGAGCAAGCCGACGCCGTATTGTGCGTCCCCCAGAAATCACGACACGTCGCGAGCCGGGCGGAGTACATCCGCAACACCGAGACCGTGCTCGACGAGTGCCACCGCATGGCCGCGCTCCGGCTGCCCGGTGTCACGGTCGGCTTCCGGCTCAACGCCCGTGACGTCCCCGAGAAGGACGAGCTGTACCTCACCTACACCGGCAGCTCAATCGAATCCGGGGACGAGGGAGTCGTCGGCCGGGGGAATCGGGTCAACGGTCTGATCACGCCGCTGCGACCTATGAACCTGGAGGGCGCCAACGGCAAGAACCCCGTCTACCACGTCGGCAAGCTCTACAACATCGCGGCGCAGCGGCTGGCGCACCGGCTGCACGAGGCCACGGGTGAGCACGCCGAGGTCCACCTTGTCAGCACGACCGGGCAGCGGCTCGACCAGCCGTGGCGCATTCTGGTGCGGCTCTCGTCGGCTGATGTGGAGGTCGACAAGGTGCAGGCACTCGTCAACGAGGCCATGGACGAGTTCCCTGCTCTGACCGACGAGCTCGTCTCGGACGGGATGGTGCTGAGCTGATGACGGCACGATCGCTCGGCAGCGTCCTCCCGGGAGCACGGGACCGACTTCTGGCTCACTACGGTCCCGGTGCCGGTGAGTGGCTCGACGCTGCCCCGCAGCTCCTGGAGGAGGCAGCCGAGCGATGGAAGCTGACGTTGCGGGGCTACTACGACGCGGGGCATTCCTCGGTGGTCGCCGTGGCCAGAGATAGCCAGGACACCCCCGTCCTGCTCAAAGCCTGGTACGAATCTTCCCGCTACCGCGACGAGGTCACCGCGCTGCGTCTGTGGGGCGGTGGCCCGACGGCGGATGTCATTGAGAGTGCGGATGACCTGTCGGTGGCCTCGATGGAACTGGTGGGCGGCAGGCCGGGCGGCACGGCCAGGCCCGAGCGGGAAGTCCAGATGGTGGCCGCGGTGATCCAGGGGCTCCATGCGGTTGGTGCGAAGCAGGGCCGACCAGCGCTCCCTCGGCTGGGAGATCATCTCCAGCACACGGTGCTGCCGCGTGTTGCCAGACGGGTGGTGACCCTCGATCTCGGGCGGCGAGAGTGGCTCGTACGTGAGGCAATGCCCGAGCTTCAGGCGCTCAGGGAGTCGCCCGCTCGTACGACGGTTCTCCATGCCGATCTCTACCGGGAGAACGTGATCTTTGATGCCCGGCGGAACGCCCGGCTCATCGATCCGCATCCGATGGTCGGTGACGCCGTATACGACTGGGCGTTCTGGAGCGTCTATTACGACCTCGGTCAGGCGACTTTCCACCGCATGGCGATCGCGTCGCGGATATCCCGGATCCCGGTTCCGGAGATCTCGGCCTGGTGCCGGGCCGTCGCCCTGGACGGGCTCCTCTATTACACGGAGATCGGCGATGAGGCTCAGGAACTGGCAGCGGACGTCCTGGTCGCGCTGATGGCATCAGGCTTGGAGGGGTGAGGGGTTCGAATGACGACGCACATCCTGCGCCACGGGGAGACCCACTGCAGCCGCCAGTACCTCGTGAACGGGGACCCGACGCGTCCGATCCCGCTCAGCAAGGACGGCGTCATGTCCTGCGGCCAGGTCTGGCACATGCTGCCCTTGCGGCGGGTGTCCACGTGGATCTCCAGCGAGTTTCCGCGGGCCCGTCAGACGGCTTCGAGGCTGATGGGTGTCCCGGAGCCGGGCCCGGTCGTCGACCCGCGGCTCAACGAGCTGGACTACGGCGACTTCGAAGGGGGGCCGTTCCTGAAGTACGCCTCCTGGCTGGAGCAGCACGGCGCGGGGCATCGGCCGCCGGGAGCGCGCGAGTCCCAGTGGGAAGGCATCAAACGCATGCTCGTAGGGCTTCAGGCAGCTGTGGAGCATCCCAGCCCACGGGTGATTGTCTGCCACGGGCTGCTGGTCTCGGTTCTCCACTGGCACCGGGAGCGGTCCGCTGGCGACCCCATGCCGCTGTTCTTCCCGGAGGCGCCGTACGTCCAGCCGATCTCGTTCGAAGACGAGGACCTGCAGAGCTGTGTGAGGAGCCTCCTCGCCGACATTGCCGCAGGACCCGAAAGTGATTCGGGGCCGCGGGGTGATGCGGAGAAAACCCGGGCGGAGTCGGAACTGGATGTTGCTACCTTCGATCGGGTAAACCACCCGCACGCACAGAGGGAACTTCCCGATGCATGATGCTCGCGTTCTGATCGACATGGGCGAGGACGCCGTCCGCCGCCTGGCCCGCCGCGGCTACACGCTGGACCTCTCCTCTCTGGAGAGCCTCCAGTCCCGTCGGAACAAGAGCATCCAGTCCGGTGACGAGCTGCGCTCCGAGTCGAAGCGCATCGCGCAGGAGGTCCAGCAGACGGCGAAGGCAGGCGGCGACATCTCCACCCTCAAGGAGACCGCACGCAAGCTCAAGGAGCAGATTCGGGAGACCGAAGCCGAGCAGGAGCGCATCCAGCAGGAGCTGACCGAGCTGCTGCTCACCATCCCCAACCTGCCAGCCGACGAGGCACCCGACGGCGACTCGGAGGAGTTCGCCGTCGAGCAGCGCCGCGTCGGCACCCCGCCGGCTTTCTCCTTCGAGCCCAAGGACCACGTCGACCTCGGCGAGGCCATGGGCATCCTGGACTTCGGCCGGGCGACCAAGCTGTCCGGGCCACGCTTCAGCGTCCTGCGCGGTGTCGGCGCGGCCCTGGAGCGCGCGCTGGCGACGCTGTTCCTCGACCTGCACACCCGCCGCCACGGCTACGTCGAGCACTCGGTGCCGTTTCTGGTCAGCCGCAAGACGATGACCGGGACGGGCCAGCTGCCGAAGTTCGAGGAGGACCTGTTCAAGACGGGCGTCGCGGACCGGGACCTGTTCCTGATCCCCACGGCCGAGGTCCCCCTCACGAACCTGTACGCGGACGAGATCATCCCGCCGACTGAGCTCCCGGTCGCGCTGACCGCGCACACCCAGTGCTTCCGCTCAGAGGCCGGCTCGTACGGCCGCGACACCCGCGGCCTGATCCGCCAACACCAGTTCGCCAAGGTCGAGATGGTGCGTATCGCCGCACCGGACCAGGCCAGCGCCGAGATGGAGAAGATGGTCAGCCACGCCGAGGCGTGCCTGAAGGAACTGGACCTGGCCTACCGAGTGGTCACGCTCGCCGCCGGCGACACCGGCTTCTCCGCCCAGCTCACGTACGACCTCGAAGTCTGGCTGCCCAGCCAGGCCACCTACCGCGAGATCTCCTCGGTCTCCGACTTCGGCACCTTCCAGGGCCGCCGCGCGGGCATCCGCACCCGCGACGAGAACGGCAAGCCCACCCCGGCAGCCACGATCAACGGCTCCGGACTACCGATCGGCCGCACCCTCGCGGCCGTCCTTGAGCAGCACCAGCAGGCCGACGGCTCGGTCCTGCTGCCCGAATCCCTCGTGAAGTACCTCGGCTACCGCCGGATCAAGGCGGACGGAACCCCCTCGGAGGAATAGGTGCTAGTCGGCGTCTGCGACTTCCCCGGTAGTTACGCATTCCCCCCGGCCGGATACGGCGGGATCGAACGATGGCTCTGGGCAGTCGCCGTAGGAGCCCGCACCGCAGGCGCCGACGTGCATCTCCTCGGGCCGGGCTGGCTTACGGACCTCGAAGATCAATGGGTCCGCAAGCCGGTCCGCCTTGAGGACATCACCCCGGGCTCCCTCGCCGAGCGCGACCTGAAGTCCGCCGGCTACGACCTCCTCGTCGTCGGCCACGAATACCCATCCCGGCCGGCATGGGTCCGAACCTGGCGCGAGCTGGACTGCGACGTCGCCACCTTCCAACACTCGCCGACGTTCCGGCACGCCCCCACCGCCTTCGACGGCGATCGCTCACGGCTCCACTGCTACTCGCCCGAGATGATCGAGCGGTACGCCGCCCACAACCCGACCGCCGAACTCGCCGTCCACCTGGGGCTCGACGAAGAGGAACCCCCGGCCGTGAAGGGCCGAGACCTTGTGTGGCTCGGACGAATAGACGAGGACAAGGCACCCCACCTCGCCGTTCGGGCGGCGCAGATTCTCGGACGTCGCATACACATCGTCGGCCCGATCTTCGACGAGGAGTACCTAAGCCGCCACGAGACGACCTTCGCTTCGGACCACGTGGAATGGGTCGGGGAACTGGGCGGAGCGGCCAAGACCGCCGCCATCGCCGAGGGCTCAGTCTTCGTCTACACCTACGCGCGGAACTACGTCGAGGCCGGCGCAGCCGTCTTCGGAGAGTCCCTGCGGGCCGGAACCCCCATCGCCGCCTTGACCTGGCGTGACGGCACCTGCGCTCAAGCAGCACTCTGCGACCGCACTGGAGCAACCATCGTCGGCGACCCCGCAGCCGACGACGAGAGCGCAGCCCATGCGCTCGCCCAGGCCATCGAGCACGCCTCCTCACTCGACCACGTCGAGGTACAGGCAACGGGATTGGCGCGCTTCGACCCCGCGAGCCACTTCAAGGCTCTGGCGGCGCTCTGATGGAGAGCCACTCGCGAGCCCACCAGGCAGTTGCCGCCTTACGCCAAGTGCTCGGCCCTCAGTGGGAGTTCTCCCTTGCCGACGGCACTTTCGAGATCTGTCACCGTGACCGCGGCACTCCGTACATCCCGCCGCGCTCGACTCCTTCGTGGACCGACCTGCTGACCACCCTCACCACGGCTTTCGCCGCACGAGGCGTCATACGGGATGAGTGCCTACCTTTGCGCTGGGGCCGTGAGACCGAGCTGACGATCTCTGCTGTGCAGGCCCTCGATCCATTGCTAAAGGGCGGTCGCACCCTCACGTACCGCAAGGGCTTCCTCCCTCAGCCCGTGGTCCGTTTCACCGGAGAGCGCGATGAACGCGGAGACTTGCTCGACGGTTTCCTGACGGCCTTCGTCAACGTCTCCCGGGTCCAGCCCATCACCAGCATTGGCGACTATGCCGAGGCACTGGATGACTGGCTCTTCGTCCTCTCCCAACTCGGTTTCCATGCAAGGCACATGGAGATCCATGGGCGCGTCGAGGTATGGCATCGCAGGCAGGTCGCGGGAGTGACCCTGATGTTCAACCACCTGGACCTCACCATCGGCGACCTCGTTCTCCTATGGAACACGGAATATCCCGAGCGCATGGCCCTGGACCTCGGTACAGGGCTCGAACGCCTCGCCTGGGCGCGGGCCCGTCGGGACTGGAACGAGCTGGCGTTCGGCTCGTTCGCCTCGGCTGCGCCCGCCTCCGTCCTGGACGCGGTCCGGACGGCGACACTGCTCCTGGGGAGCGGCATCACCCCCTCGGCGAGGGGCGCCGGCGGCGTCGCCCGGCGAGTGATCGCGACCATCCCGCCCGGCCTTGTACGGCTGGGGGTCAGCGCCATTGTCCGAGTGTTCCACCAGCATTGGGCGGCCAGCGCGAATCTTCCGGTGCCGTGGCCTGCGATCTGCAGTGTCATGGAGGAGGAGGTTGCCAGCCGATCCGTTCGTACATCACCTGGGCGCCGCGTTGGTGGAGAGCTTGTGGCGCCGTACGGGACAGACGGGACCTGCCAATGGAGTTGAACATCTCCGCAGCGCGGTTGGTCTGTTCATGACCGGGCGGTAGTGGGCCCGTGGACAGTTGACGTGGTCATACTTGGAGGGTGTCGAGGTACAGGTCGACGGTGCCTTGAGCACCGCTGGGCTGTTCCGGCCTGCTGCGCCTCGCGGAAGGTTTTTACGAGGGCGGCGCGGTCGGTGTGGCCGACGAGGTGGGTTGCCCGTGTGGCGCGGGATATGCGCTGGCCCCAATAGGCAAGGAGGGTACGGGTGGTTCACTCCTCTAGCGGCTTGTCGGTGTTCCTCGGCCGCAGACTCTGGACGGGAGCCTTCTCTTCCCAGAGGGTTGCTGGATGACCACCATGGGGTTGAGATCCGCGTCGGGGTCCTCGCGTTGCTAACGAGGCTTGGGCTCAAGTCGCCGTGGGCTCCAAGAATACTCCGCCATGTAATTCATAGCAGTTGATACCTGTCCTTGCCTCACCCGAGCGGAGCGAGGGTTAGGAATCAGAGCCCGAAGGACGGAGATTCCGCGTGATCAAGGTATCCGAGGTCGGCGGACCGATTGTTGAGCAAGTTGTACAGCCTCGTTACCGCTTATGCGCTCGCGAGCCGCAGGCGAAGCGATAGGGGCGAAGCCCCTCCTCTGAGCCGGCAATGGACGTGTACCCGACCGCGCTGTTTCTCCTCACGTCGCGGCCGAGAGAGGGGGCTTCGCCCCATCCTTCGCAAGCTCAGGAGGGCAAGAAATTGTTATCCACTCAGAGTTGGAGAGACGAAGGCGGCAGCTTCGCTGCCTAACCCTCACTCCACTCGGGTGGGACTACATGACCAGGCCAGAGACTTGTCGTTACAAGCCGAGGCCGACTGACCAGTGGTGGTCCGACTGGTTAGAGAAACGCTTTCGACTCGGCGTGTCATTCCCGCAGTCTCTATGAAGTGGCCCACACCAACAATTCTCTGGAAGTTGGTACGCAGCAGGTCCTGCTGACCGTCTCTCTACGTATCGCTGCGCGGTTGACTGCGCCCTGGATGGCATCGGTGCAGTTACAGGAGACGTTGATGCGGAGGTCGATGTTGCAGGTGCAGGAGAGATGTTCAACCAGGGCTTTGAGAGTGCTACCGGTGCGGCGCGCATGCGACTTGAAGGGGCGGGCGGGGAGATTGATGTCGGCTTCGAGGACGCCGAGGCGAGGTCGTAGTGCAGCACAGGGCCCTGAGCCAGTTGATGCAGTGCGCGTCGGCAGTCGCCGACGATCATCAGCGTTTCAAGGTACTGATGCTGTTCGGTGAGACGCCGGGCAAGCAGGCGAAGCAACACGGGCTTACCAGCTCGGCCCATCAAGGGTCGACTAGGAATACCACTCATTCCTGACGAGCCTTCAAGCACCCCTTTAAGGAAGTATTTCTTGGCCGTACGGCAGAACCATACCTGACGGTCGTTGACAGCTCTCCACATAGGGAAGTACTTGGGCAGACGTCGTGCTACGGATCGTCGTTGAAGCGTGCTGATACTGCCTCGACTACTACCATGCCAGCCACGAGAGGAGTCAGGGGACCTCGCTGAACTGCGAACATTTAAGGGTGGGGGGGCACTTCACCCGTGCCAAGCTTACGAGCCAACAGCCATTACGTCATGCATAGCGGACGGATGGCTTTCACTGTGCCGTGAAATGACACTAAGCCGACTAGCTCAGGCTAACTGATACTGCCGACAGCCACGAGATGCGACCTGGGAATTCCTCCTGGCCACCAGACCGGGGCATCCGAGGGGAGTTGCTACGCACGTAGCGTCTTAGCCTTAGAAATCGTCTCATTTGACGAGTATGCGGTAGAAGATGACCACCTGGTCGGCCTCCGAGTTTCCAAGGATAGGGAGGGGGACCCGCACCACGCTCACCGAAGCGCACTGCGCACCCTGCACGGCCGTCTTCTCCACCCTCGTACACGCCAGCCAGCAGTAACCCGGCATCCACCCACCCCCCTTTAGCGGTGACCGTTCATGTCCTTACATGCGCGGACACGCGCGAAGGCCACGAACGCAAAGGTAGGGGCGGCGTGACGAGTCGAGATTCACACGACGTTCTTGAGGACGGACCAGGCAAGCTCGATTGGTCTAACCTGTCGTGACGCCTTCTCCGTGAACTCGCTGGAGAGTGCGCCGCTCCCTCTCACGTGGCCGGCGCGACTCGCTCGGAGTCGGGGCCACAAAGCCCCACCCTTGAGTTCGAATACGTACACCGCGGATTGCTCCTCGACCGGGCTGAGTCGTGGGTTGGCGAGAGGGTTTCAGGTGAGGATCTCGTGCACCGTCTGCAGGGTGATCGCGGGCTCCAACTGTGGAGGCGCTTCGGGATCGTGATCTTGCATGTCTGAGAGGCGGACGGACGCAAAGGTCGCCAGGGTGGCCTGGTCGTGGAGTGCATTGCCCTGGCGGGCGATCTCGCCCTGTTGCTCTCCCGGTTCGCTCATCGCTGCGCTGCGGATGGCTTCTTCGGTAGCTGAGGAGGCCGGTCGCCGTGCCATACGCCAAGCCCCTCATCTCCTCGCCGAAGGTGCCCCCGTCCTCACCTTTGCCGGTGCCAAGACGCTGCCTACCGGGCTCGCCGCCCGGCGCGGACGCTCTGCGCCAGGCCGTGCTCGCCGCACACTGAACCGTTCCGACACGAGGACATCGCCCACGATGCCGATCTGGATCTAGCCACCATCGATGAATGGACAGTCGGGACAGCCGTCGGCCCGCGCTCTGTGGCAGTGCATCACAGTAAGCGGCACGGACCGGGCGGTAGACGCCTCGGATGAAGCAGGAGAGCACTCGGCATCCGCTTCGTACGCCGCCTCCCGCGCACCGTTCAGGGTGCGGCGGGGCTCGGTACCGTCCGGGTCGCGCTGCTCGCATGGACGGCCCTCGGCCTGCCCCAGCCTGTGACCGGCTCATGGTCGAATGTGTGGTGCTGGTACCGGCCGTCGCGCTCTTCGCCGCAGTCGCCGTCCGGGTGCACCTACGCCACCATCCGGGGAAGCCGCAGGGCCGGCCACGGTCGCCGGAAGGCGTGGGCGACGCCTGGTTCACCTCTCTCGGCGTCATGCCCAATCCTGCTGTTTCGCTTGGCGCTAACTGTGTGGTCGTCAGTTGCCCGGAGGGCTGGGTGCCACGCTGATCTGCTTGGCATAGGTCTGGGTGTACTTCGGGATCAGTGCCTCGATCCGTTTGACGTAGTTCTGCGTCTCGGGGATCCGTGGGATGCCCTGGGCCTTGAGCACCGCGCCGGGGCCCGCGTTGTACGCGGCGAGGGCAAGCTGGGTGGGGTCGCCGGGGATGCCCTTGGCCTCCTTGAACAGGTGGCACATGTAGGCGCCCTGAGCCGGGATGGCGTCGGCTGGGTTCCACACGTCGGCCTTGCCATCACCGGTGTGGTCCTTGCCCCACTCCGCCCAGGTCGACGGGTGGAACTGGGCGATGCCCTGGGCTTGGCCAGAGTCTGCCTGCGGGTTCCAGTGGCTCTCCGCGTCGAGTTGCGCGGCCAACATCGGAACGCTCAGCTCCGGGCAGGCTTTGGTGGCCGACTGAACGGTCGCCAGATACTGAGGGGGAATAGTGGGCAGTGCAGGCGGCCGGGTCAGCCACCAGACGACGCCAAGGGCGGCGGCGATCACGAGTACGGCGCAGAGGGTCAGCCCCACCAGACATCCTCGGCGGCCGGAGCCTCTGGATCCTCTCGCCGCCGGAGAAGATCGGTACGTTGTGGCGGGCGCCGATACCACCCAGGAGGGACATGTCGACTGCTGGCCTTCTCCCCATACCCTGCCGCTGGCCGTCGCTCCGGCTTGCCGCTCTTGCATGTACCCAGTCTGTCCGATCGGCCATCCGGTGATCTGTCGATGACAAATGGGACGCATCAGGGCTCCACGTTAGTTGCAAGATCGCGCAACCGAGCGAGGTCTATGGGGATTGCCACACGGGGGAACTGCCCTCGGTCGCCCGCCGCGATACCGCCGCCAGCTGCACTGCAAGAGTTATCCCGGGCGCGATCTCCGAGGCCCTCGAAGGCTTGCCGGCACGGACCATCGACCCGATGCTGCACCACCCCCAGTCGGAACAGCACCGTGAGAGGTGCCGCACCGGGCAGCGGTGGTCAAGAATGAGTCAAGTAGTTGCGTCGATATGCAAGTGGCAGGCACACTCGTGGAGGTTTGAAACAAGGCACCTCGTTCGGTGAGGCGTCTGCACGGACACAGGCCACTGACCCCACGACGTCGAGAGACGCCCAGGTTCAGGACAGGTCTCCCCGACTTAAGGGGTGACCCCAAGTGGCTGCCCCCACAGGATTACGCCGTGCAGTGCCAAAGCTCTGACGAGTTGGGGTGAACCGGCCATGCGGGCCGGTCTGCTCTTTGCCGAGTCGATTGGCGCGATTGCGCGCCCCGGCCGGGAGGAGGCGAGAGACATGGATTGCGGTTGCAGTAGTCCGGGCCACAGTAGGCCCCGCCTCCGCCTGTTCTCGCCCTGTCCCGGCATGCGGTAACCACCTTCTGCGCGTACTCGCGTCCCTGTTCCAGCGCCCGGCACCCGTGCGGCTTGACGCCGTCCCGGGCCGCCGGCCTGCGCGTGCAGCGTGCGCGTTGCCCAGGCATGCCCAAAACCTCCCCCTTCGGGGGAACGGGAGGTCTGTCATGACCGAAACGACGCTCACCCACCCCACCGCTCCCGCACAGCGCAGCGCAGTCCTCGACGACGCGCACGTGGGCGACATCCGCGGTGCGCTCGGCACCATCAAGCACGACGACACCGGAGAGCGCCGGGGTCTGTCCGCGAAGTTCAAGACGCTGCTGGCGATCGTCGGCCCCGGCCTGATCGTGATGGTCGGTGACAACGACGCCGGCGCCTTCGCCACCTACGGCCAGGCCGGTCAGAACTACGGCACCCAGCTGCTGTGGACCCTGCTCCTGCTCATCCCCGTCCTGTACGTCAACCAGGAGATGGTGCTGCGTCTCGGCGCGGTGACCGGGGTGGGGCACGCGCGGCTGATCCTGGAGCGGTTCGGGAAGTTCTGGGGCGCGTTCTCCGTCATCGACCTGTTCCTGCTCAACGCGCTGACGCTGGTGACGGAGTTCATCGGCATCACCATGGCCGCGGACTATCTGGGCCTGCCGAAGGCCGCCTCGGTGATCCTGGCCGCCGCCATCATCATCGCCTCCGCGTTCACCGGCTCCTTCCGCCGTTTTGAGCGGATCGCCGTGGCCCTGTGCGCCGCCTCGCTGCTCCTGGTCCCGCTCTACTTCATGCTCCACCCCAAGACCTCGCAGATGGCGCACGACTTCGTGACCCCGGTCATCCCCGGCGGCAGCGGCGAGCTAGCGACCGTGATGCTGCTGATCATCGGGATCGTGGGCACCACGGTGGCGCCCTGGCAGTTGTTCTTTCAGCAGTCGTACGTGATCGACAAGCGCATCACCCCGCGCTTCATGAAGTACGAGAAGGCCGACCTGTGGATCGGCATCGCCATCGTCGTCATCGGTGCGGCCGCCCTGATGGGCCTGGTGGCGGCAGCGTTCGCCGGGACGAAGGGGTTCGGGAACTTCGACGACACCGCGGGCCTGATCACCGGCATCTCGGCCAAGGCCGGCAAGGTCGCCGGCGTCCTCTTCGCGATCGCCCTGCTGGATGCCTCGATCATCGGCGCGTTCGCGGTGTCGCTGTCCACCGCGTACGCGATCGGTGACGTGTTCGGGATGAAGCACTCCCTGCACCGGGGGGTCAAGGGCGCCAAGGGCTTCTACGCCGTCTACGCCGGCCTGGTCGCCGCCGCGGCCACCATCGTGCTGATCCCCGGCTCCCCGCTCGGTCTGCTCACCCAGGGGGTGCAGACCCTCGCCGGCGTCCTGCTGCCCTCCGCCTCCGTCTTCCTGCTGCTGCTCTGCAACGACAAGCAGGTCCTGGGACCGTGGGTGAACGGCCCGAAGACCAACGCCTTCACGGCGGCGGTCGTCGGTGTCCTGGTGTCGCTGTCGATCATCCTGACCGCCTCGGTGCTCTTCCCGGGCATCAGCTCCAACATGATCCTGGACATCATGGCCGGCTGCGGTGTCGCCGGGGTGCTGGCCGCCGGCTACGCCTTCACCCGCCGGCGCACCGCCACCAAGGAAGACCCGATCGACCGCACCGGCCGCGACTCGTGGCGGATGCCGCCGCTGGAGACGCTGACCCGGCCGGTCATGTCCACCGGCCGCAAGATCGGCATGGGCGCTCTGCGCACCTACCTGCTGATCGCGATGGTCCTGGTCGTCATCAAGATCGTCCAGGTCGCCCTCGGTAACTGACCACTCACCTGGCCGGGTGGTGGCGGGACCTCCCCGCCCACCGCCCCCTCACGGAGAAGGGAGGCCACCGATGCGCTTTCTCCCGCACCTGACCAAACTCACCGCACCGGCCCGACGACACCACCACATCACCGACAACGGGCCCGGCCCGAACGCCACCGGCCACATCTGTCCGCGTGTGCGCCTGGCCCTGTACGACGGCACCGAGCGGGACTACCTGCTCGACGTCCCCAGCACCTGCCCCCACCCCCAGGGCCCACACGCCCGCTACGAACCACGCGTGCACCTGGCCTATGTCCTTGCCCGGCAGGGCCACGGCGCCCACTGGCTCGCCCGCTTCACCGACCTGCCGCTCCCTGCGGCCGAGCGCATCACCGAAGCCATCACCCTGGCCGTCCACGCCTGACTCGGGCCCCAGCGCCGCGCGGACGCTGAAGCCCGCACACCACTGAATCGTTCACCCGCCCTCGGCCACGCCTGCCCGCAGCCGACCGCGCCGCTTATCGGAGGTGAATCTCCCGCATGTCCGTCTTCACCGCTGTCCACATCCACCGCCCCGCCATCCACCGCCCCTCCGCCCGAAGCCGGAACACCGGCCGCGCCATCCTCGGTCTGCTCGCCACAGTGGTACGGCGCATCGCCGACAGCCCCCTCGACAGCCCCGTCCTGCGCACTCTCCCCGGCCCGGCCTCTGTCACCAGGGCCACCGACAAGGAGCGGTCCGCTCGCCCGCACGCCCACTGACACACCATCACCGTCCCCGGTCGCCGACTTCCCTGGCGTCCCCACTGACCGCCCGCTACTTCTCGGTGTTCCATGCCCAGCTGCCGGTATGCCGCCTCAAGGAGGTGACCTCGATGTCCGTCCTCTTCCTTGCCCGTCCCTGGTACGCGGCGCCACGCGTCATCCGTGCCGTGCGGTCCCTCCTCCACCAGACCGTTCGGCGGATCGCGGACGGTGTCGGGCACCTCAAGTCCCCTCGGCATTCGGCTTCTTGACCACGGCAACCACAACGCCCGACGACGGAGAGGAGGCCCCGCCATGGCCTTTGTGAACGCTCTGCTGCTCGCCAGCGTCAGACAACTCATCGACCGCTCCCCGCCTTCTCCCACCGAGCCCACCGTTGTGGCGACTGTCCATGCCCGCTGCGACCCCGAAGCGGAGCCTCACATACGGGCCCGGCTCTCCCAGGCCCTTCAAGCCCACGGCGTGGGAACCGGCGAGCCCCGCGTCCTGGCTGCCGGTCCGGACGTCGTCCACCTGGAGGCGCATTTCACGACCTCAGGCCCCATCACGGCGCCACTGGGCCAACTGATCGCCGACGTCTGGCTGAATCCCGCCGTCCACGAACTCCACTGGCACCTGGACACCGTCGCCCCTGGAAGGCCCACGTCACGACAGCCCGTGCAGCCCACGACCCCTGCGCGGAGAGCAAACCGGCTGTAACGGCAGCCAACTGCTCACCTACCAGGCTCCGTTAGCCGGTCAGCTCGCAAGGTGCCCGCATGAAAATCCGGTTTCGCCCGCTTACCCGGCGCACGACGGTCGTCGTGCGTCCCGTACCGACCCACTGCACGCTCCAGGCCGTGTGCGACCGCAGCGTCGAGAAGAAGGTACGCGCCCTGTGCTTCCTCGCGTTCGCGGACACCGACACGTGCCTGCACAGTGTGCACACCATCAATCGGGACGGCAGCGTCGGTGTTCTCCTGCAGATGACACTCACCCCGGAAAGCCCCGCAGCCGCTGCCCTGGAACGACTGGTCGTCCACCTGACACACGAACCCCAGGTGCGTGATCTGCGCTGGCACCTGTACCCCGACAACATCCCTCCGAGCACTGCCTGACCGTCCGCCCGGAGCGAGCAACGGCCCACGAACATCGGCGACCCTCCTGCGTGAGAACGGACTTCGCCCCGGCTCCTCAGGCCCGACACCTTCCGAACGGGACGAGAGTGTCATGACTGTCCATACCTGCAGCCACTTCACCCTCAGCGGCGTGCATCACGTGCAGCTCGCCATACCGCCGGGCGACGAGGGCCGAGCCGCGTGTTCTGGCGAGATCTGCTGGGGATACCCGAACTGGACAAACCCCCGGACACGGAGAGTCTGGACGGATGCTGACTCCGCGGCGGCGGCCTGGAAGCCCACCTGGTGACTGAGACCGACCTCCGCCCGTTCCGCAAAGCCCGCCCGGCGTTCCTGGTACGCCGCCTCGGCAACCTCGTCGACCACATGGAAGACCACGGACACCCGGTCACCGGGGAACAGGGCTACCCTGGCTTCGACCGCTTCTGCACGTTCGACAAGGCCGGAAGGCAGCCAGCGGTGGGCCGTAAGAAGTGGGTCGGCGGATCGTAAGACGACGCCCCGGTGTGCGGTGCCCCGGCATCCACCGGTACCGGGCGCCGCCGGGTCGGCGTGACACCCGTGACCTGTCTCGGCACCGCAACCTGGGACGATCCGGCGAGGCGGTCGGTGACGGGGCATCCCCACCCACGTCGCCGACCGCCTCGCCGCTGTATTTACGTGTGCTGTTGTGCCGCCGCGTGCTCACCAGGGCTGCCCGGCCGCGTAGGCGTCGGGTAGGCCGCCAAGTGCCGGGCGGCGGCGAGCAGGGCCGGGAGGTGCGGGTTGGCGGTGCGGTAGAGCACGCGGTGGCCGCTGCGGCGTACCGCGACCAGGCCCGCCGCCCGCAGGCGCGCGAGATGCTGGGAAACGGCCGCATAATGCGCTCCGACGCGCTCCGTCAGCTCCCCGACCGAGAACTCCCGCTCGTCAGCCAGAGCCTGCAGCAGCCGGAGCCGGATAGGGCCGGCGACTGCCTTCAACACCATTGTCACGGTGGCGATTTCGTTGTCTTTGAGTGGCGCGGTTGTCGTGTGCGCCGGGAGGAGGACGACGTCAGGCTCAGTGAGCACATGCACCGGGCAGTCCCCTTTCCGCGGCGTAGGCGAGGGCGGCGGGTTCGTCGTGGCGGTGCCAATGCACGTCGCGCACGGACGATACGCCGGAGAGCATGTCTACGAGCCGGTCCAGCAGGCCGGTCTCCGGGCCGTCCAGGGTGAGCAGCATTTGCACGTTAGTGGTGAACGCGTCGTACGGACCGGTGTGCACGGCCTCGACACGGGCGCTGGGTCGGCTGAGAGCCAGCACGCACAGCGCACGCACCTTGGTCTCCGCTCCCCGGTCGCAGTGGACGTGGAAGGTGACCAGTTCGCGGGACCGGGACGCCGTCGTCTCGGCGCCGGGGGGCCTGGCCTGCTTGCGGAGGCAACGGGGCAGGAATCTCATGACGGTATCCCTTGGAAGCTAAGCGCCAGGAAGACCAACGAGCCGCTCGTCCATCGTCCCTTCATCAGGGGCGGAGCTTGGTCGTGGCCGGCGGCTCGAAGGCGTAGCCGATCTGCCGTACGGTGCGGATCAGTGCCCGGTGTCCGGTGTCCGGGGCCGAGCTTTTGGCGCAGGCGGGCGATGTGTACGTCGACCGTGCGCATGTCCCCTGTGGCGGTCTGCTGCCACACCAGTGCCATCAGCTGCCCGCGGGTGTAGACCCGGCGCTGGTTGGCCACCAGATGGGCGAGCAGCTCGAACTCCATGCAGGTGAGCTCAAGTTGGCGTCCGTCGACCGACACTCGGCGGGAATCGCAGTCGACGACAAGGCCGCGGATGCGGTGGACCGGCGCCCGGGGCAGATCCGCGGCCTCATGCGGGGACGCCAGTGGATGTGGAACGGCGTGGAGCCAACGCACGCTGGAAGGCCGGCCCAGTAGGGTGCGGCGGACCGATCGGTGGTGGAGGTTCATGGCTGCTTCCCTCGGATCGGGGGCTGGCGGCGAAGGTCATGGCGAAACCCCGCCGCATGCCTGGTCTGGGAGAGGTGTTGACGGCGCACGGAAGACGCCCGCCCTGCGAGCGCGCAGCCCGGCCGCCCGGGTCGGCGAAAGCCACACGGGTGCCTGGCAAAGAGGGTTCGCGAACGCGTCGGGAGTGCTGGTTACCGCGTACCGGAGGTCGAGAACGACGTACGGATACGGATCAGGGGCCTACTGTGGCCCGGACTACTGCAACTGCAATCCATGTTTCTCGCCTCCTCCCGGCCAGGGCGCGCGATGGCGCCATACGACTCGGCAAGGAGCGGACCTGTCCCAGGGACAGGCTCACCCCAACTCGTCAGAGCTTTGGCACTGCACGGCGTAATCCCCTTGCGGGGAAGCCACTTGGGGTCACCCCTTAGGTCGGGGAGACCTGTCCTGAACCTGGGCGTCTCTCGACGTCGTGGGGTCAGTGGCCTGTGTCCGTGCAGACGCCTCACCGAACGAGGTGCCTTCTTCAAACGCCCATAAGTGTGCCTGGTACTTGCACGCCGACGCAACTAATTAACCAAGCCTTGACACACCTCTGTCCGTGCCCCGTGCCGAAGGGATGGAGCTACGTGGTCGTTGACGGCTTGGCCCAGCAGGTAGCCGAGCCTTGAGACGCTGAACTCCGCACGTTCGCCGGACGAACCCGGCGCTGGTGTTCATGCCGCCGCCCACGCTTGCTAGATTGCGCAATTGAGCAGTCGAATCAGCAACCGGCCCGGCGCGTCCAGCGTCTTTCACGTCGGAATCGTCATCTCCTGACCCACTGGGCAGGAGGCGCACACGACCGACACGTCGGTCGGCCGTATGAGGGATGCGAATGACAGGTCAGCGCAGCGATACCCCCAACGGGTACGGCGACCTGGCGCGAGACCCTGCACAGGTGTCACGCCAGGTACCAGGTCCACGACGCCGGGGGACGCAGGGCCTGAGTCCGGATGAGGACTGGTCCTACGGCTATGCCGTCCAGGACGGCACCCGCTCGGCACGCGTGGGCCGGGCGGACAGAAGGGGCAGAGCGGGCAGCGCGACTCTGGTGGCGCTGGTCCTGGCGATCGCGGGCGCACTCGCCGATATGGCGATCGCCTCGCGGCCGGGGTGGGTGTTCGCGGTCACCGCTGCGCTCGGGGCCGCCCTCGCCGCGAAGGCGTGTACGCGAGCGGGCGCCTGGTGGCTGATATCCGCTCCCCCGCTGGTGGTGGCGATGATCACCGCGGCATGTGAGCAGGTCGCGGGAACCACCTCCGTACAGGGCAAGGGGCTGACAACCACGGCGGTGCGCTGGGCCGTGGACGGGTTCCCCGCCATGGCGGCGGCCGAGACCGTGCTGACCGTCGTGCTGGTGGCGCGGCTCGTCGGGACCAGGCGGCAAAGCGGGAGGAACGGAAGCAGGAGGAATAGCGGTGCGTGACGAGCAGAGCCGGTACGGGGCGAGCCCCTACGGGCCGGGCCCGGAGGAACGCGGCGGAACGGGCGGGCGGGCGGCCCGGCGACAGTCGGCCGGCGGTGGTGCGGTACAGGGCGGACAGCGGCGCTCTCCGCTCGTCGTCGTGGGACGGACCGCGCTCGCGCTCTCCTCGGCGGTCGTCCTGCTGGCGAGCGGGGTGTCCTGGGCGGCGTACAGCTGGGTCAGCAGCGGACTGAACACCTCCGACGCGCTCAACGCCATCGGCGGCAAGAACGCACCCAAGCACCTGGACAATTCGGTCAACCTGCTGCTGATCGGCCTGGATTCGCGCAAGGACATGAACGGCAACGACCTGCCGCGGGAGTTCGTCAAGGACCAGCTGCACGCCGGGTCCAGCGACATCGGCTACTACAACACCAACACCCTGATCCTGATGCACATCCCGGCGGACGGCGGGAAGGTCACCGCGTTCTCCGTCCCGCGCGACGACTATGTGCAGACCTTCAACGGGGACGGCACCTCCCAGGGGCACTTCAAGATCAAGGAGGCGTACGCCAACGCCTATACGGGCGCCCACGACAAGTTCTCCGCCCAGGGGGTCAAGGGCGCCGACCTGGAGAGCCGGAGCCGGGAGGCCGGCCGGGAGGCGACGCTGGCGACGGTGCAGAACTTCCTCCAGGTGCCGATCGACCACTTCGCCGAGGTCAACCTGCTGGGCTTCTACGACATCGCCAAGGTGCTCCAGCCGATCGAGGTCTGCCTGAAGCACCCGGTCAAGGACCGCTACTCCGGCGCCGACTTCCAAGCCGGACACCAGCAGCTCAACCCCAAGCAGGCACTCGCGTTTGTCCGGCAGCGGCACGGCCTCCAAGGCGGCGACCTGGACCGCACCCACCGCCAGCAGGCATTCATCTCGTCGGTCACCCACAAGCTGAAGAGCCAGGGGATGTTCGGCGACCTCGGGAAGCTCCAGGGGCTGTTCGACGTGGTGAAGAAGGACCTGGTCATCGACAGCAAATTCGACATCCTGGACTTCGCCCAGCAAGCCACCAACCTCACCGGCGGAAACGTCGAGTTCCATACCCTGCCCATCGCCGGTTTCGGCACCCGCAACCGCGAGTCCGTCAATCTCGTGGACGTCCCCAAGATCCAGTCCATTGTGAAGGCGATGATCGGCGACAAGCCCGGGTCCTCGGACGGCTCGGGCGACTCGGACGGGTCCAAGCCGCCCGCGAAGGCTGCCCCGGCCACCGTCGACGTCCTCAATGGCTCCGGCAAGACCGGCGCCGCGGCGGGCGAGCTCAAGGCGCTGACCGACCTCGGCTACTCGGCGGGCCGGACGTCCAACTTCGCGCCCCGTCAGAAGACCGCAGTCGTCTACGGCTCCGGCGCCCAGGAGGCCGCCCAGCAGATCGCCTCCAAACTCGGGACGGCCGCGGCCGTCTCCTCGCCGTCCGTCCCCGCCGGACACGTCCACGTCGTCCTCGGCAAGGACTTCACCGGGCCTCCCGCGACGGGTTCGGACGGCTCCTCGGGGAGCTCGGGCGACAGCGGCAATTCGGGCGGCGCGCCGTCCCCGGTCCCGTCGAACGCCTTCGCGGGCGACTCCGTCAAGGAGGGCGGCATCCCCTGCGTCAACTGACGTGCCAACGATGCGGTCGGCGGGACGCGGCCCCAGGTCCCGCCGACCGAGCCGGAGAAGCACCTCTCTGACGTGACGTCAGATCACGAACGATGCCAGGTCGGCCTGCCCGTCGCTGATTCTCACCACGGTCCGGCCGTACGGCGACGGCCCCGGGCCGTACGGCGCGGACCCGTCCATGGCCCACCGACAGGCCCTAAGCTGGACGTTCCGGGGCGGGGTGGGGTGAGGACACGGGGGGCAGCCTCAAGTGGTGAAGAGCATCGAAGGCGCAGGTAAGGAGGCGGACTCCATGGCCGATTCGTCCGCCGAGGTGCTGGCCGAGGTGGCCGCGATGTTCAGTTTGCTGGGCTCTCCCCGGCGGTTGCACATCGTCTGGGCGCTGGCCCAGGGTGAGAGCGATGTCAGCGGACTCGCGGAGCGGGTGGGTGGCGCGCGGCCGGCGGTGAGCCAGCACCTGTCGAAGCTGAAGCTGGCTGGCCTGGTGCGCTCGCGCAGGGAAGGCCGACGGGTCGTCTATCTCATCGACGATCCCGATGTGGTGACGGTGGTCCGGCTCCTGTTCGCCCAGCTCGCTGCCCGCCCTCGACAGCAGCAACCGGCCCATCTGCGCCACCTCTGCGCCTGAGAGAGGCCGCCCCGGACCACCTGGCCCGTCAAGTCGCGTTGGCGTCGAAGGGCGGGCGCCGCCCCTGGAGCGCATCCACGTCTCCCCCCTTACGGAGATCCACCGAGGCCGGTCCACCACCGGAATTCGTCGATCAGGACGACGATGTGCCGGTAGCCGTCCAGGCCCAGGGGCTCCAGCGACGGCCGGAGGGCCAGTTCTCACGGCTTGTGGCCCACGGCGAGGTTCTCCAACTGCTCCTGGAGGTCCTCCTTGGGACGCAGGGGCGCTGCAATGTCGATCGGCGAGCCGGGCTCGACCAGGCAGTCCAGCAACGTGATGATCTTGGCCGCCCGAGGATTCCACCCGATCGTCAGGATACGGTCGAGGGCCGACGGCCGACCGGGGGCCGAGGTGATCACTTGACCGACGATCGCGGGCCGGGTGTCCGCCAGGCGGATGAGCAAGTCGCCCTCGGGGACGAGCATCGTAGGTCGAGGGTATGGCGCACCTGGCGTCCGGCATGGGTGGCGATCACTCGCGTACCGTGCCAGCGTGCCGCCAGGAGAGCCGTGAAGAAGGCCGCTCCGCCATCGCCGCTGAGGTGACTGACACCAACGAGGTCGACTTCAATGACACCGGGCCCGGAGCTGATAGCCACCTGGAGCTCCTTCCCGATGCGCTCGGCGTTCTCGAATGTGACCTCCTTGGGCAGTCGAACGACGATGTGGTCTGGGCTGGACGTGGCGCTGCTTCCGCTCGTTCCGGTCAAGAGCGCGTTGGTCGTGCTGCTGGCGGGGCTGGAGCGCGAGCATCGGCCCGAGCTGGTCAATGATGAGGTCCGCCTTCGCCTCCGGCCTCGCCGGCTGGAGGGACCAGCCACAGTGGAATGATCTTGCCGTGGCTGGTGTGATCACGGCGTCGGAGCCGTCCTGGATAGCCCCGTTCACCGGGCTGAGCCCGCGGCAGTTCGGCAAGCTGGTGACGCATCTGCGGCGCAAGGGTGCGGACATGGTCCGCAGGGGCCGGCCGTGGAGCCTTCCACTGGAGGACCGGGCACTGCTGGTCGCGGCCTACTGGCGAACGAACCTGACGATGCGGCAGCTCGCACCGCTGCTCGGGGTCCCGAAGTCGGCCGCTGACCGCAGCATCGACCACCTCGGGCCGATGCTCGCGCTTCGACCCCGTGAGCGGTTTGGCAAAAACACTGTCCTCCTCGTGGACGGAACCCTGGTCCCCACCCGCGACCACACCATCGCCGCAAAGTCGAAAAACTACCGGTACTCCACCAACCACCAGGTTGTCATCGACGCCGACACCCGCCTCGTCGTCGTGGTCGGCCGGCCGCTCGCCGGGAACCGCAACGACTGCAAGGCATGGGAGGAGTCCGGCGCCAAGGCCGCCGTCGGCAAGACCCTGACGATCGCCGACGGCGGCTACCCGGGCACCGGACTCGTCATGCCACACCGCCGCGAGCGCGGCCAGGCCGAACCCCCGGATTGGAAAGAGCAACACAACAAGTTCCACAAGCAGGTGCGGGCCCGCGTCGAGCACGTCTTCGCCCGGATGACGTGGAAGATCCTCCGCGACTGCCGCCTCAAAGGCGAGGGCGTTCACCAGGCCATGCTCGGCATCGCGCGGATGCACAACCTCGCCCTCGTCGGATAGAAGCGCCGACCACACGACCACCGAGCATGCCCGAGGCCACTCGGAGATCATTTACGGGACAACTCTTAGACGAGTCTTTCCGAACACGTTTAGTGGTCGTAGGCAGTCAGCGAGCGGCTGACCGCCTGGCCTGTCTGGAAGTTGTGCCAGATCGCGGCGGTCAGCGCGATGACGCCCTGCGCGACGCGCACGGCAACGCCCTCGCATGTGCGGCCACCGTGTTGTTCCAGGTCGAGCTGGCCCTTGAGAGGGTCGTTCACCGACTCGATCAGCTGGCGGACCTACTTGAGCATTGGCTCTCCGGGGCGGGCGAACTCACGTTTCACCGACGGCCGCAGCAGCGAAATGCCCCGCTCGCACAATGACCGCTCGAAGACTCTGGACGCGAAGCCCTTGTCCGTGATCAGCAGCAGGCCGGGCCGCTCACGCACGAGCGGGGCGTCGACCTCCAACATGGCAGCCAGGACTTCGCGCTCGTCGATCTTCGGGCTGGCCAGGGCCCACAGGACTGGCATACCGGTGGCGCGGACGTCGCGCAGGAAGGCGATGACGTCGAAGGCGGCGCCCGCGAGCACCAGCATCCGCGGCTCCAGGCGGTTCAGCAGGAGGGCGGCGTAGGCGAGTTCGCCGTCGGCCTCGGGCCCGAACGCGGCGGCCAGTATCGCGCGGGTGCCGGGTCTCGACCAGCGTGACCAACCGGAGCAGCAGGTAGCCGAACTCGCGCTGCTCGCCGCGCCGCTTAGGGAAACGGGCGGTGGCCCTCATGATGGCCGTGCGGATGCTGACCCTGTGGCTGCGCGCCCGCTCCGGGCGGTGAATTGTGACGGGAGCCTCCCGCTGAAGCACCTCCCCAAGCCCGGGCCCACGTCGATAATGACCGAGTGCGCTCGCTTGCCAGGAAGTCCGTCCTGCCCCTGACGCTGGTCATCGTCGGGGCAGCCGCAGTGGTGGGCTACACCGCGGAGCCGGGCCAGGTGCCCCAGGACCAGGACCCCTCCGCGACCGCCACCGCCCAGGACGGCACCGCGTACACCCCACGCAGGACCGAGGAGAACGCCCGGATCGGCACGGTCTTCGAGAAGGACGACCACGGCGCCCACTTCTGCACCGCGAGCGTGGTGCAGAGCCCCGGCCGGAACATGCTGATCACCGCGGCCCACTGCGCCTTCGACGCCGACGCCGGCAAGCCAGTGAGCGACCTGGTCTTCGCCCCCGGCTACCGCAACGGCGACGAACCCACCGGCCTGTGGAAGGTCAACACGGTCACCGTCGACGACCGCTGGGCCAAATCACAGGACGAAGACCTCGACGTCGCCTTCCTCATACTCGACCCGAAGGACGGCAAGAACATCCAGGACGTCCTGGGCGGCAACAGCCTCGGCATAGACCGCGGCTTCAACAACGACGTCAAGATTACCGGCTACCCCACCAGCCGTGACACCCCGATCTCCTGCCAGAACCGCACCACGAAATTCAGCAACACCCAACTGCGCATCCAGTGCACCGGCTTCGAGGGCGGCACCAGCGGCAGCCCCTGGCTCGCCGACTACGACCCCAAGAGCCACACCGGCACCGTCATCGGCGTCCTGGGCGGCCACGAAGGCGGCGGCGACGAGGACGACGTCTCCTACGCCGCGTACTTCGACAACGACATCGCCAAGCTCTACCAACGCGCCCAAGACGAGGACGGGAGCAACCCGACGTAGCGCGATGGGGGAGCACGAGCCCTCCTACCCTCGGGCCGAGGTCCAGTTCCCGGACGGCCAACGGATCCGGGTGGCAGTGACGCAGTGCTGGCCCGACCGGCATGGCCGGTGGTGGTACGACTGCGAAGTCCACCACCTGCGTGAGCTCGCCCAGATGCCCCGGCGCGAACACCCCGGCCGCTACCGCGACCACCCGCGTGATGACCGGCTTCTCCCGCAACGGGACCCCTGACCTTGATCGACTTGCTTCGCCGATTCGTTGATCTACAGGCGTCCCGTTGCCTCCCTCAACCCCCTTGACCTGCGACTGTCCACATGAACGAGGCGGTAATCAGCCCGTTCGCCCCCAGAGGGCAGCGGCTACCGGGCTGACGCTGGCCGTGTGCTGTTCAGTGGATCCACAGATAGGTGAGGTAAGAGTCGCCAGCCCAGCCCATGAGGGAGTAGCAGTCGTGCCGTTGGATGAACTGGCCCACCGGCCCGCCTGAGCCGAAGGTGACGGTGATGTCGTTGTTCCCGCTGCACACCTGCTGGACGTTGTGGATGTTGGGGTGGGTGCTACCGGCATTGGCGTAGCAGGTGGAACCGGAGTCGGAGTACACGGTGACATAGTCACTGCCGTCGCAGACGGGGTTGGTGATGGCGGGCCGTGCCGTCAGGCCGCCGGTTGTGCCAGTGCTCTCCTGGGCCATAGCGGGTGCGGCAATGGCAAGGCCGAGTGCGATCGATGCGGTGGCTATCCCGATCATGCGCTTGAACATGAGGAACCTTCCCTGAGTCGATCCCGTTACGTCCGGTACGGGCGAGAGGATCGTCCTCAATCGAGAGCCCGGATGCGAGATCCATCTCGGCCATCTGTCTCCGGCCGCCATTCGCTATCCGACCCTCGCGCGAGAGCTGTCGTCTACTGAGGCGGCGAGCGGGCGGGAGTTGGAGGCCCGATACCGAAGGTATGCGAGGGGTCCTCGGCGACGTGACCGACTTGTATCTCGACCACCACGTTAAACGCAGCGGCTTTGAAACCATCACCGCGAAACGATCACGTCGCGGACCGGTCCGAGCACCCCACCTACCCAGGCCAGCGATCTGTGACTTCGGGTTGGAATTTGCCCATTCGCAGAGGTCGGCGATAGCCACCGATTCGCTTCACCGGACCGGCTGGCTTCGTGGGCGGGGCCGACTTCGCCGGTGCGTCTTGGCTGTGTCAAGGCCCTCGTGGGCGCAGTCCACTCCTGGTAGCTTGTCCTCGCGCTCGTGACGACACAGGAGGATGGTGTGCACCAGCCCATCCAGCGGCGCTTATCGGTCTCCTCCCATGTGGTCCAGCCATGACGTGCGCCTTGGCGGCCGTCGACTCTGTCGGCCCGTTCGTCGCGGGATGGCTCTAGGTGGCCGGTGTCGTGGCGACGGCGGCCACGGCGGTGGGGCTGTTCGCCGGGACCAACGTCGATGACCTTGTGGTGCTGGCGGTGCTGTTTCTGTCCAGCCGGGCTACCGGGGTGCTCAGGTCCGGGCAGATCTGGGCGGGGCAGGCCGCCGGGTTCACCGTCCTGGTGGCCGTCTCGGTGAGCGCCGCGCTTGGCTTGGCCGTCGTCCCCGACAGATGGGTCGGTCTGCTTGGCCTTGTCCCGCTGGTTCTGGGGGGCTTGGGCTTGGTCAGAGTTGCACGGGCACGGCGCTCCGGCGAGCCGGTTCCGGCGGTTGCGGCCACGGGTCCGGTGTCGGTGATGGTCCTGACCGTGATCAATGGGGCCGACAACCTCAGTGTCTATCCTCCGGTGTTGCGGACCATCGGCGTCGGCTCGGCCGTGGTCACCCTCGTCGTGTTCGGCGGCGGCGTGGTGCTGTGGTGCGCGCTCGGCTCCTGGCTCGGCTCCCATCGGAAGATCGTCGAAGTCATCGGGCGGTGGGGACACTGGATCATCCCCACCGTCTTCATCACCATCGGCGTCATCATTCTGCTCGGCTCCGGCGTCCTCGCCGCGATCCGCTGAGCCGTCCGATTCCGTGGGGGGAGAGGGACCGGTGGATCGCGCGGGGACACCGACACGCCCGCGGCTACAACTCCTGCCCCCGGCACGCCGCAGCGGGCGCGATTTCCGCCTGATCAAGCTCTGTTGCCGCTTTGACGGCTTCCATCGCCGCGACCTCGTTCGGTACGCGGGGCCGGGCACCCAGACCCAGGAAGCCGCCTTCGTTGTTGGCGTCCGCGACGGTCGCGGTGATGTCCATCAGGAATGCGCGGAAATCGGTGAGTTCCTCCGGCGCGGTGTGGGCGACGATGCCCGTGGCCTCACGGATCGTTTGCAACGCGGGTCCCGCGTAGTCGGCGTACCTGGTGCCCGGCTGGAGTCCGGTGTCGAAGGTGGACGCCTCCGCAAGTTCGCGGATCAATCGCCTGGAATGGCTGATGCTGGCCTCCCGCAGCAGCTTGACCAGCGCGAAGATCTCCTCGGGATCGGCGACGCCCTCGGCGAGCGCCACCAGTACTCCTGAGGCCATCAAGGACTTCCCCAGCGTCGCCCACTCCTCAGGGGTGAAGTCCAACTCCCCGACACCGTCGGCGCCCTGCCCCGTGCGCAGGACCTGGAAGCCGACGTCGGCCAGCACGGCGGGAACGCGCCCGGCCGCTTCCACGGCCTGCGCCCGTGCGTGGTCGGAGAGGTCCTCCCAGGGCACCATGTCGGGTTGCCTGCCGTCACGCTGTCCGGGCAGGCCGGCCGCTCCGTAAGTGCCGTGTCCGGGCAAGCGGTGCTCGTACTCCAGCCGGGCCAGCACCTGCGCCTCCTCCTCGGTGAAGGCGGTGGTGAGCGTTGGATCGGATGCGGGGACCATCAGGCAACCGATCGCGGCCAGCCGGTCACCGAGCTGGTGCGCCTGAAGACGGTTCGCCTCTTTCAATTCTTCCGGCAGCTCGTCCCAAGGGCGCAACGCGGTCCCGCTGTCAGGCTCCTGGCCGTCATCAAGGGCGGCCAGGAGCCTGCTCTGATGGATGGCCCGCGCCAGGTGTCCGGTGACCTGGGCACTGGCGTAGTCAGCAAGGCTGTTGATGACGCGGTCCTGTGCCATCAGACGTGCCTTCATCCGGCGGCACTCGTGCAAGATGGCCTCGGCGTCCAGGAGGGTCTGCTCCGCACGGCGGTCCGCGGCCTGGCCCAGCACGTCCTGCCCGACCATGATCACGATCATGAAGAGGAGTTGGGCCAGGGTGGACAGGAAGCTCATGAAGGCGAACGGGTACGGATCGAACCCCTGCAGGCCCAACAGCGACATGCCCATCCAGACCACCTGGGTCCCGACGGCGATGTAGAAGGCCCACATACTGCCCAGCCGCTGCGTCAGCCAGGCAGCGATCCGGCCGTTCACACCCGCGACCTGATCCATGGCCTGGGGCGGCGGCTGCACCCGGTGCCGCTCGATCCACGGGTGCGGACTCGACTCCAGCAGGCTCACCCCACGACCGAGCGCACGGTCGTGCCGGTCCAGGTGCGCCTGGAGATCCGCGACCCGCTCGAAGATCCCCTCAGCGTTCTCATACGTCTGGACCGCCCGACGGTCAGCAGCCGCGCCCAGCACGCGCTGACCGACCATGATCACAAGACAGAGAACAAGCTGGACCACGTTGTCCAGGAACAGCAGAAACCCGAACGGATAGGGATCGACCCGGTGCAGCGGGCCCCAGGTCGCCAAGGCCATCCATCCGCCGACGACAGCCAGGGTCACATATAAGGCGGGCATCGAACCCGCCGCTCGCGTCAGCGCGGCCGCGAAGGCACCATTGAAACCGACCCGCTCGTCGGCGATCGTCACCGGCTGCTGCCGCGGCAGATCCGTCACCGTATCGGCTGCGCTCATGCCTGCCCCCACGATAGATGCCGAGACTGCTGCCGCAGCCCCGCACATGATGGCACCTGCCCATCCGGCCAGTCGACTACTGGATCGTCTCCTGACGGATCATCAATATTCCTATGCTGGCGAGTGCTTGGTGTCATGGGATCAATCTCATCCGGATGAATGCCCGTCACACGCCCCTGTTGCTACCAAGCGTTGCTGGTACTGACGAACACTGCGGTCGCCCGGTGGTAAACAGTCATCTCGACGCGATCAGGCCGCCGACCGGCCGGAGCATCGCATCCGTCACTCACCCCAGTCCCTGTGACCTGCAGAAATCAAGATGGAAATGTCCCAATGGGCACTCCACCGACACCAGCGTCCCCACCTGTCCCGGCGCCAACGACGCACCGGCCAACAACGGCACCTTCATCTTCCGTCCGAGAACCATGGCCCGATCAACACCTGCACAACGCCCTCGTCCGCAGCAACCTCCACCGCAGGTCGGGCGGTTGCAGTACCCGGCCGACCGGCACAAAAGGCGCCAGCACCAGTAGGACGCGGACCATCGCGCGGTGTACGGCCGCGGTGCCGTTCGCGGCCCAGCTGGCTCTTGAAGGTCTCATTGACCACCTCGATGACTTGCCGTCAGGGCTTGCACGGGTATGTTCCGGGCCGCTCGCTAGCCGGTGTCACGTCCCGCACGTCCGCCCGATCGGAGACAGTCGGAGCCCGGCGCGGATCGCACGCCTACCGCGCGCCCTCACCGTGCATTTCAAGCCGTTGCGGCGCCTCCGGCGGGTGCCAACACTTAGGGGCGGTGCAGTTGGGGGCCAGTGCGCTTTGGCGCCCCGCCAGAGGACGGACCGGAGCCCCCTTGACACGGGAGGAAGCCAGTGAACGATTCTCTGCCACAGGACAGCGCCAGGCTGCCGGACGAAGCGGCCACCGGACTGACCGCCGTGACGGTCGGCCTAGGCTGGAACGGCGCCGATGCCCCGGCTCCGGACTGGGACTTGGATCTCTCCGCGCTGCTGTGCGACGAGTCCGGTAAGGTCCTCTCGGACCGGCACTTCGTCTTCTACAACAACCTCCGCAGCCCGGACGGCTCGGTCTGGCACACGGGCGACAGTATCAACGGCGGTGACGGCGGCGGCGATGACGAACAGATTCTCGTTTGTCTTTCCACCGTGCCGGCCGAGGTCGCCAGGATCGTCTTTCCGGTTTCCATCCATGAGGCCGAGAAACGGGAACAGTGCTTCGGACAGGTGCGCGACGCCTTCGTCCGAGTGACGAACCAGGAGGACCGCCGGGAGGTCGCCCGCTGCAACCTTAGCGAGGACGCCTCCGCACAGACTGCCGTCCTGTTCGGCGAGGTCTACCGTGATGGGCCGGAATGGAAGTTCCGGGCGCTCGGGCGTGAATATGCCTCGGGTCTGTTCGGTATCGCCAAGGACTTCGGCGTCAACCTCTGAGGTCGCAGGAAAAGGGGCGCGCGAGGCGAGGTGGACGCTGCTACACGCGCCTCGCGCGATTCCAGGACCTTCCGCGCCACCCGAATTCATTATTGACGATGTTGATTTGTGGCAGTATTCGACCACGCAGGCATCGCGTTAGAAAATTCATTCGTACAGAATCGGCAAAGAGGTGGGCTCCACTTTCGGTGGGGTACCCACCTTGCTTCCACTGCTGCGTATTCTTATACTTCGAGTCGTGTCCGAATTGAACCCCGGGGCTGGGGTCGAACACCTGCCGTTTCCCGAGTTAGCCAGGCTGTAACTAACTCATCGTTGACCCCGGACTTTCGCCTACCCAAAAGCGACGAAGCTGGCAGTTCTGACTGCACAAGACTTCATTCCAGTATCGCCTGGGCAGCACCGGACACTTCACCTTCTCCTTATTTGCCGACTTGCTCACCATATCGCAGTTCTGTTTGCCGTCGGAGGAGATCGCTGGGAAGGGGAGTGGAATACGATGTGGGAATACTGGCGCAAGAGGACGTCGGGGTTCTCCGGGATGCAAAAGCCCGGCCCGTCGTCGGTGGAGACGGACTGCAGCCTCTGGAGCTACCTCGTCCGCGCCCGGCCCCGAACAAGCGCCTTCGGCGACGATCCTCTGCACCACCGACTGTCGATAGGCCACCCCGTCGTCTCTCTCACCGACCACGGAGTAACGGCGGGTAATCTGCGCGTCAATCTGACCTGGCAGGTCCCGTCAGCCGAGTACCTTCCGGACAAGGCGTCACCGTCGCTCCCTCGCCGCCCCAAACGGGACACTGTGTGGGGACAGCCGCAGGGGCCGGTCATGGTGACCGTGGACTTGGACCTGGCCTGCCTGTACGAGCTGGCCGATGGGCGTAAGGGCGTGGTGCAACCGCTCGGCGGTCTGTGCGGGGACCTGCATGGCCCGCCGTACATCACCCTGGGCAACGACAACCGGTTCGGCGCAGCTTCGGGAGAAACCCTCTACATCAATCTCGACAGGGCCGACCAGTTCAGGCGCTTGCTGATCTTCGCCTACATCTACAGCGGTGCACCCGCCTTCAGTCGGGTGCACGCGGCCGTCAGCTTCCTTCCGCCAACGGGGCAACGCTTCGTGGTCGAGCTTCGCGAGCGTGTCCACCATGCCCGTTCGTGTGCGGTCGCATTGATCGAAAACCGCGAGGGTCGGCTGTTCATGCGTCGGGAGGCGCGGTACGTCTACGGCTACCAGGCCGACATCGACCGGCTCTACGGGTGGGGCCTGCAATGGGCGCGTGGGCATAAAGCCGCGCCGTGAACGACAGAAAATCACTTCCGTAGCCGTAGCCACATATGTCCGCCGGTGTCGCGCACCGGTGACAGGTCTTGCGCCAAATCGAACCGAACATCGCAGGTGAAGGGATATCGTCATGTCGTCCACGCCCGAGCCGAAGACCACAACCGACTCGATATCCTCCGAGATATCGGGCGAGGTTGGTCGTTCGCACGACCGGCGGACCTGGGCCGTCACCTGGCGGACGTATCTGCGTGCGGTCGGTCCGGGACTGATCGCCGGCGCCTCGGATACCGATCCGACGACGGTGGCGACCATCGCCATCATCGGGGCCGGCACTGTCTACGGCATGGGCTGGTGCGTGCTACTGCTCTTCCCAGTCATTGCGGTGATCCAGTCGATCGCCACCCGGGTGGGGGTGGCCGGACGGCTTGACCTGCAGGCCGCCGTCAGGGCGATCTACCGCCCGGCCCTTGGCTGGCTGCTTTTGGGGTCGATCCTGGTCGTCAATATCGTCACCATCGCCGCCGACCTGGAGGCTGGTGCCGCCGCTCTGGGG
Organism: Streptomyces yunnanensis; assembly: GCF_029011865.1. Taxonomy (NCBI): domain Bacteria; kingdom Bacillati; phylum Actinomycetota; class Actinomycetes; order Kitasatosporales; family Streptomycetaceae; genus Streptomyces; species Streptomyces yunnanensis. The sequence goes on along the minus strand of NZ_CP095749.1, from coordinate 7,518,380 downwards.
CTTCTCACCGGCGGGGACTGGCGCTTGTTCGCCGCCCCCTTGTCCGTGGTGCTGCTGGCGGCAGTGATGCTGCTCGGATACCACGCACTGCAACGGGCCATGAAATACCTGCTGTTGGTCCTGCTCGCCTACGCGGCGACCGCGGTGCTGGCGCACCCCGACTGGGGCGCGGTGGCCCGGGGCAGCCTTGTCCCGCGGGTGCAGTGGAACCGTGACTTCCTGTTCAACGTGCTGTCGCTGATCGGCACCACCGCCACGAGCTATGTCTACGTGTGGCAGACCATCTCCCAGTCCGAGGAGAAGATTCCCTGGCACTGGCACCGCGTCCGGCAGTTCGACGCTGTGGCGGGCAGCCTCTTCGCCACGGTGGTGTTCTGGTTCATCCTGGTGGCCACGGGAGCCACCTTGGGCGTGAACGGGTTGAGCGTCGAAACCGCTCAGGACGCCGCCCGGTCGCTGCGCCCGGTCGCCGGGGCCTGGGCCGGTTCTCTCTTTGCTCTGGGACTGTTGGCATCCGCCCTGGTGGCGCTGCCGGTCATCATCGCCACCACCGCGTACGTCACGGGCACCCACCTCAACTGGCGGCGGGGTCTGTCCCTGCGGCCTCGGGAAGCGCCCAAGTTCTTCGCCGCCATGGGTGCATCGGTGTTGGTCGGCCTGGCTGCCGCCTCCGCCGGGATGTCCCCCATCCAACTTCTTTACTGGGCCGGGGTTGTTGGCGCCTTCGGAGCCCCTGTGGGACTAGCTGTGCTCGTGGGCGTCGCTTCGAACTCCGAGCTGATGGACGGACACGCCATCGGCACCGGGATGAAGACCGCCGGATGGTCCATCGCTGTGCTAATCACGCTGGTCAGCGCAGCGGGCCTCTACCAGCTGATCGCTGTCGGCCCCTGAACATCAAGCGGTGCCGTGGTCAGGCCAGGCAGGGTGTCCAAAAGAAATAGGGAGTTCACAGGTGGCACATGAGCAGGAGAAGACGGCGTCGGCGCAGGGGCCGTCGCCGCGCATACGGGGTGCCGTGTCCCAGATCGAGGACCTGTACGCAGAGCTGCGCACTGCCCGACACGAATCCCATCGGACGCGGCTCCTGCTTGATCTCGCCTGGGTCGCACAGCGCCTCGCAGATCTGGCGCGCATCTCGTCGGGCAGAGGCCAGGTTCCCCGGCGCCTATCTCGGCGGGAACGGCGTCGGCTGCTTGCAGCCCGCGGAGCCGCATGGATCACGGCACACACCACCCGTGGCAGACGACAGGACGAAGCCGGCGCCGGGCCCCTGCCACCCACGTAAACCACGTTCTGTGCCACGGACTTGCCCGATACCCTGCCGAAACGGCCGCCGACGCGGAAGACTTGGCACACCACGTGTCGGGAAAGGGGCCCAGCATGCCAGGCGCGCCGAGCGGTTTGCGGGAGGAACACCGCAGGGACGTAGAGAGCCTGCTGACGCGGGCCGTCGAAGAGGAAGTGCGCCGCTCGGGCGGGCGCGCGAACGGCGAGGTGCTGCTTCGGCGGGCACGTGGTGAGACGGACGCTCTCGCAGCGAGCGCCGCCGAGGAGTACGCCGCATATGTACAGGCCCTGGACGAGGAGGAAGCGTCGGTCCGGCCACTGGTCAGCCACCTGTCGAGGGCCTCGCTCGGCACCCCCATGCTGGTCACGGCAGTAGCCGCAGTGGCCGCGTACGGAGCCGACCTCGGATATGAGACCTCGTCGGGCACGGCCTTCGGCACGGGCCTAGCGGTAGCTGTGGCGGGCTCGGTCACCACTGTCGTGAAGCTGACGGCCGGGCGCTGGTCGGCCGCACACCGGCGGGCGGCCAAGCGGGGACAGCCGGACGGCACCGAACAGTTGCGCCTGCAATGGCTGTCGGCCATCGACGTGCGTGGTGTACGTCCGTTTTTGGACCATCAGCGTATGGTGACGGGCGCGACGCGCACCCGTAGCAGCAAACCGGACATGCGCGCCGAAAGTACCGGTCGGGGGCCGGTCCTGCGCGGCAAGGACCGCAGCACGGCAGCACATCAGCGCCATGCCCTCTCCCGCTCGTTCGACCGTCTTCCCCAAGCCTCAGGGCCGTTCGTGGGTCGCCGGACCCAACTGGCTCAAATCAACCGCTGGGTGCAACAGGCGCGGGCGAGCACGGAGACCAAGCCGACGGTGGTAGTGCTGCACGGGCCGCCAGGATCCGGCCGATCCACCCTTGCGATGCACGTCGCACACCATCTGCGCGACCAGTTCCGCGGCGCCGGCGTCGTCGACCTGCGAGGTGCAAGCCCCGACGAGCGGCCTCTGCCGGGCAGGGAAGCGCTCATGCAGCTGCTGCGCCAACTCGGTGCACCACGCGAACAACTGCTCCTACGGGAAAGCTCCACCTCCGAACAGCACGCGCACCGGCTGTCGGAACTCTACGACCGGCACCTCGCCGGCATGGCGGCCGTCATCGTGCTCAACGACGCCTCCGATACCGAACAGGTCCGTGCGCTGATCCCGCAGCGCTCCGACAGTCTCGTCCTTGTCACCGCCCGCACCCCGCTGTCCCTGCCCCCAGATCTGGTGGCCTGGGTGCACGAACTCCAGCTCGGCCCGTTGGACCCGCCCGGCACGGAGGAACTACTCAAGGCCGTCGCGCAGGAACCCGAGCTAGGTGGGTTCCAGGTACAGGCGCTGGCCCACGTGCGGGAGCTGTGCGGCGGGCTGCCGCTGGCGCTGCGCGTGGCGGGCACCGCCCTGGGGCCGCGAACCCTGTCCGTCCTGGGCGCCGAACTGGCAGCCGCAGGGCAGTCCGACCCCATTGAGCGAGCCCTGTGGCTGCGCTACCTCGACCAAAGCGAGGGCACACGACGGCTGCTGCGCCGTCTGGCCCTGGCCGGGCGGGCCTCGCTGGGCCCGGCCGCCGCCGCGGCCCTGCTCGGACAGGACGAGCAGGAAGCCACGCAGGGGCTGGCGGAGCTGGCACGTACGGGGTTGATCGAACCCGTGCGCGCCAACCGGTACCGGATGCACGACCTGGTGCGCGCCTTTGCCCAGGCCAGGTTGCACGAAGAGGACGAGCCCGGTGAACGCGCCGACGCGCAAGGGCGGCTGTTCAGCAGCTACGCGGACCTCGCGGATACCGTCATCCGCATGGTCGACGGCAAGACCACCACCCGCACTGGAGTCTTCGCCAGGGGCGCGGCCGGAGGACACGGCTTCACCTCGCTCGACGTGGCGCTTGGCTGGATGGACGACGAATCGGGCTTCATCACCTCCTCCCTGCGGCACGCCCAGGGCGTGGACCAGGCCGTGATCCAGCGTCTGTTGAGCGCTCTGTGCGACTACTGCCTGCTGCGCGGCGACCTCCACCGGCTCGGCGAACTGAGCGAACTCACCCGGGCCATGGACAAAGGGCTGCTCTCGCGCTCCGTGCAGTGGCGCACCGGTATCGCCGCGCGCCAGCTGGGCGAGCTGGACAAGTCGCGGGCGACCCTGACCGCGGTGGTCGACCTGCACCTCCAAACCCACAACCAGGAAGAGGCAGCCCTGGCCCTGCGCGACCTGGGCGTCACCCTTCACCACCAGGGGCAGCTTCCCCAAGCAGAAGAAAAGCTGCACCAAGCGCTGGATCTGCAGGCCGCGCCCGAGCTCAGCGGCGACCGCGCCTGGACGATGCACGCGCTGGCGGCGGTAGAACGGGACCGCGGACAGCTCGCCCAGGCGCTCACACTGCTGAACGACTCCCTGCAGCTGCACCGCGAGAGCGAAAGCCTGCACGGCCAAGCATGGGCGCACCTCCAACTGGGCCAGCTGCGGCTAGGCACCCGCCAGCCAGACGCAGCGCACGAGGAACTCACCCAGGCGCTGCAGCTGCACCGGAGCACCCATGACGCACGCGGCGAGGCATGGACCCTGACCCACCTCGCACGCACCTCCTTCGCCAACGGCGACGCCGCCGCAGCAGCCGAACAGCTCCGGCAGGCCGCCACCCGGCTCCGGCAGCACGAGGACACCCGCGGCGAGGCGTGGACCCTGTACTACCTCGGCCAAACCCTCGAAGACCTGGGCGACCGCACGGCGGCAGTACGCGAACTGGAGCGCGCACGCACCATGTTCAACCGCATGCACGATATGTATGGACTGGGCTGCGCCCGACACGAATCCGGCCGCGTCTCCCGCGACCAACGGGCCGCCCAGACCGGCTCACTGCGCAACAGCGGCTACGCCCGGCAACTGCTGCAGGAAGCCCGCACCGACTTTCACCGCGCAGGCGTCCCCCACGGCGAGGCATGGTCATGCCTGGAGCTGGCTGTCATCGACGCCGGCAACGACAACCCCGGGGCGGCACTTAAACTCGCGGACGCAGCCACGCAGCTGTTTACCAGCTACAGCGACCGGCATGGCGCAAGCTGGGCCCGCTTCCTGCGCTGCACCCTGCTGCCGCTCGCCTCACCGGGCGGCTCGGTAGTCGGAACAGCAGTGGCCAACGAGGAACTAACCGCCCTACAGGACGAGATCCACACAGCAGACTGGCCGGTCGACCCCGCACTGAAGGAAGCGACGCGGGCCTACTCCCTGGTCTTGGAGCAAGGCGTGGAGCCGGAGGACGGCTGGCAGGCGTGGAAACTCGGCATGGTGCCGGGTCCCCGTGCCCGCGACGTCATGGCCGTACTGCCCGGCAACGCCTGAGTAGCGACGGGGCCTGGAGCGGTGGCTGTTTCTCCGTCGCCAGCCCCCGTTGCTGTCATCCGTCTCTGGCTCTGCTCGTGACCTGCCGGACGGTGCGGGCACGGGGTATGGCGATGAGTCAGCGAGTACGTGCCGGGGCGAAGGGGATTCCCGAGGTCATGCCGCGATAGCCGACCATGAGGGCCTCGCCGAGGAAGCTCACGCCGATGGAGAGCTGGAGGGGGCGTGCGTTCTCGTGCATGCCCATCTTCACCGCCAGGATATTGAAGCCGGCCGTGACCGCCAGGGCGCCGATCAGGGTGAGGAAGGTGCGGCCGGTGTATCGCTGCCACAGGAAACCTCCCTTGTCGACGAGTTGAACGGTGGCGCCGCGGAGTGCGTCGAGTGCCACGCCGAGGACGGCGCCCGCGATGACCCAGGCGAGGTCGGTGTCGGTCAGGTCCGTGTTCTTGACGAGGGACAGGATGCCGATCCCGGTCAAGATCGCCGGGGTGATGAAGAGGTCCTTCGCGTTGACCGGTTCACCGGTCATCCGTTTGATCACGACCGCGATCACGACCACCGCGATGATCGCAGCGAGCAGCCAGGGGTTCACGCAGATACCACCCATCTTTATAGCACGGTTACGCTAAAAAATATTAGCTCGGCCGTGCTATAAAGGGCAACGTGCCGAAGATCGTCGATCCCGTAGCCCGCCGCAGGGCAGTGGCGCAGGCCGTCCTGTCCGTCGCCGCCCGGCAGGGGCTGGAGCATGCGTCGCTGCGCAACGTCGCCGATGAAGCCAGACTCGCCATCGGTTCGGTCCGCCACTACTTCGCCGACCACGACGAGTTGATGACCTTCACGATGAGGGAGCTGAGCCGGCGCATCGGCGACCGCATCCGCATCCATGCCGAGCGGCTCCTGACTCCCGACGGCAGTACCGACCGCCGGGCCGGAACAGAAGAGCTCCTGGCCGAGTTCCTCCCCCTGGACGAGGCCCGCCGCCAGGAGTCCGCGCTCTGGCTCGCCTTCACCGCCGCCGCACACACCCGTCCTCAACTGCGGCCCTGCGCCGCCGAGATGCAAGCCGACCTGCACACCCTGATGACGCGCGTGCTGCACGAAGCCCGGCGCGCCGGCGGGCTGCCAGGCAACATGGACATCGAACTGGAAAGCACGCGGCTGGCCGCCCTCCTCGACGGCCTCACCCTCCAGGCAACGCTGCTGCCGGACCGCTATCCATCCAAGCTGCTCCGGCAGGTACTGCGACGGCACCTGGACGCCCTCAGAGCCGGCAGCTGACCTCCGGCCAACGCGTTCAGCGCGCACGCTTCGCAGGCACCAAGGGCCCACCGATCACCTGGCCGGCACTTCCTCGCGGTTCGCCGCCTTGCCGGTGTGGCAGGCAAAAGCCCGCAGCCTCCACATCGACTGTCGACCAGCGCAGGCAGTATCGCGATGCGATGCTGCCCGCCCGCGCGCCAGCCCTTCACTCCCTCACTGAGGACGGGCACCGCGACCTCAGCACGCTCGGCGTCGGCCATTTGCGTCCGAGCCGCTTGGCATGAGGGCCAATCCCCGGCCGACCCGTCGCCACTCGCGCGACGGTCTGACCCATCGGACAGGGCCTAGGAGCCCCGACAAGCGGTGCCCCTGAACCGCTATGGGGGCACCGAGGCGGGACTGTCGGGCAACAGTGGTCGACTGTGGCGAAGTTGATGCATCGGGGCAGGGTGCCTACGGCATCAGGAGGGGAATGACATCCGCGACAGTAAACCATTTGCGCAATTGGGAAAGTTAGAGGCGAACAGATGGCTGACAGGGTCAGTGGTGTCGTCCGGTGGTACAACCAGGCCCGAGGCGTGGGATACATCGACGGGGACGACGACCGCGAGATCAGGGTGGACAGCCGCGCCATCGAAGACGGAACCTTCGTCGTCGAAGGGCTGCGGGTGACCTACGTGCCCGTGGAAGACGAGAACGGCTGGCATGCGGAACACCTGAACATCGTCAAACACTCTCCGGGAGCCGCTGGTCACCAGTGACCCGAACGACTTGCCGCCTCGGGGGTGGAAGGGGAGCGCGTACACCCCCGAGGCTTCGGCGCTGTCATCGGCCTTGAGCGGCAGTGGCGGGCCCGGATGGCTGGGCTGCGGACGAACGCACTGGTGGCCGCCGGGTCCGCGCTCTTTGTCCTGTTGTCCAACTACGGTTTCGCGCAGGCCACCAGCACTGTCGGTTATGACGGCTCGCGGGTCGCGGCTCAGATCGTCTCCGATATCGGCTTCCTCGGTGCCGGTGTCATCATCAGGGATGGGCTGAGCGTGCGCAGGCTCAATACCGCGGCCACGCTGTGGTGTGCGGCTGCGGTAGGCGCTCTGGCTGGTACGGGGTTGTACGTCCTTGCGGGGCTCGGCACGGTGGCGGTGGTGTGCGCCAACCTGCTGCTGCGACCGCTGGGTCGGCACTTGGACCAGGTGCCGCGCGGCGGCGCTGAGGTCGTCACCGACTACTACTTCGAGGCCGTGTGCACCAAGGCGGAGGAGGCGCACATCAGAGCCTTGGTCGTCCAGGCCGTCGCCCGGCCTGGCTTCCGGCTGCGCTCGGTGTTCGCGGAGGAGGACAAAGTGACCGTTGCTGCGGAACTCACCACCGAGCGTCGTGATGACTCCCTTCTCGAAGCGGCCGTCAGCCGGCTGTCACTGGAACCCGCGGTCTCCGCAGTGAGCTGGACGGTGATCGGCCATACGGACGAAGGCAACGGCGACTACCCCGTGGACCAGACTGCCCGCCGCCGGTTCCGGGACTTCTTCACCGAATGGGGACACGGGGGACGGCGAAGGTAGCCGCGTACCGCCGAAAGTGCTCCTCCCGCTCTCCTTCGGGACGTCTGGGTGCTGTGAGCTGGGTCGACAGGCGAAGCACGCCGTTTCTTGCGAGGCTCGCGGAGGTCACGCTCTGGTGGCACGGGCGAAGGTCGGCCCGGCTGATGTGGCCGGAATGCGCCTCTCGATATGTCATGTACGCATTGACCCTACAGTGCCATCGCGGTTGGATCCCTGTGGTCCTCTGGTAGCGAACTGGAGGAGAGACTGTGTCCTTTCTGGGGGGAAAATGAGGAGCAACGCGAACCGAAGCACCGCCAGACGGGTGGGGGCCGCCCTGAGCGCGGCGGTCGTGGTCTGCGCGGTCACCGCGGTGCTGCCCGCCGCCGCCTCGGCCGAGCCCACGGCCGTGGCGGGCGGCCTCGGAGCCGGTGTCGAGAGGATCAGTGTCGCGGCCGACGGCACCCTGGCCGACGACAACTCCGCCGGCGCCTCGATCACGTCCGACGGCCGCCACGCCGTCTTCTCGTCGTCGGCGCAGAACCTCACGCCCAACGGCACGACGGGGCGCGACAGGGTGTACGTCCGCGACCAGAGGACGGGGCAGTTCAAGCGGATGGGGGACCTGACCCCGCTCCAGCCCCCGGTGATCAGCGGTGACGGGGAATACGTCGCCTATACGGTGAAGTGGATGAGAGACGTACGGGTTCGCCAGTATCAGGTGAGCACGGGAAGGACGGCTTCCGCCAACTGCTCGGCCTACAGCTGCAACCAGCCGTCGCTGAGCGCGGACGGCCAGCACACCGCCCTGGCCATCCTCATCAAGCGACCGTCGTTGCCCGAGCACCAGACCATCGAGGTTCAGGACTGGAACACCGGCGGCACCAAGGCGACCGTCGCCGAGTTCGACCACACCTACCCGTCGCGGCCGTCCATCAGCGGCGACGGCCGCTACGTCGCCTACCAGGACGGCGAGGCGAACGAGGTCTTCGTGTGGGACCGGACCAGCGGCACCACCTCCGGCCCGATCGAGGACTCGTCCGAGGGGGCGTCACTGGTCCAGCTCAGCAAGGACGGCAGCAAGGTCGTCTACCTCTCGGGCTCCGACACCTACGTCTACGACGTGCGCTCGGGCACCGCCCAACTGGTGCCGAATGTGCGGGGCGTGGCCATCGATCCCACCGGCCGCTACCTGCTGTACGCCCCGAACGACACGAACGGACCGTCGCTCACGCTGCGCGACCTGCAAACAGGCACCGACGCGGTCGTCTCGAACCAGCCCGCCTCGGCCGAGACCGACGCGGTAAGTGCCGACGGGCACGACGTGGTCTTCCAGTCCACGGCCGGCGACATCATGCCCGGCGACACCAAAGGCAAGTCGCACATCTACGTCCGCCACTTCTCCTGACCGCCCCGGCACCCGCAACGGAGCAGGCGGCCGAGGAAGGTCCCACCCGGGATCCTCGGGTACGGCCCCGGCGCAGAGGCCGAACCCACGAACCGGGACGCCTACACAGGCTCGCCGTACTCGGCGACGTACGCCTCACCGTTCCCCGCGGTGACTACCCGCCCTCGTCGTCCCCTCCCTCGACCGGCTCGGCCGCTCCATCCAGGACCTCATCGCCATCGTCGCTTGCCTTCGCAAGCGCGGCGTCGGCCTCACCTCGCTCCACGAGACACTCGACACGACCACACCCGGCGGGCGCTTGGCCTTCCACGTCTTCGCCGCCCTGGCGGAGTACATCCGCGAACTCATCGTCCAGGGCATCCACGAGGGCCTGGACGCGGCCCGTGACCGCGACGCACGGCTTGGCCGCCCGCCAGCCATGACCGAAGAACGGATCCGCCACGCACGCGACCTGCTCACCCGGCCCGAGACCACCGTCACCTCGATCGCCCCGCTCCTCAGCGTCTCCCGGAACACGATCTACAAGTACGTGCCCGAGCTGAAAGGTGGCCGACTCGCGCTCGCCATGGCAGCCACAACACCTGAACTGCCCCGGCCTGCCGGACCCGTCAAGTGACGACCGCACCGCATTTCAGCAGGTCAGATGGCACTTCGTTGTTCTTTCGGCGAGTACTACCGGGCCCCCGGCCCCCCTCTCGCAGCGGCGCGCAGGACAGCGTCCGGGCCCCCTTGGCGGTCACCTCGCAGACCGTCTCCACGATCGCGTCCGGCGCCAGCTGTGGCACCGTCGTCCCGTTGCAGACGTCGAGGATCAGCCGCCGTCCGGAATCGCCGGCGATGGCGTGCATCAGCGCCAGCGCCACGCGGTCGTAGCCGCCGCCCTCCAGGTCGTAGAGTCCTGCGATTCCGTAGGTGAGCATGATCGGTACTTGGGCCTCCTGAACGACCTCCGTTCGCAAGAGCACAAGGGCGTCGTGCTCAGTGACGTTGAAGGCAATGGCAGTTCAGCTCGGCGCGCAGCGCTCATCAACATTGCACAGAGGTTCGAAGCGGAGGTGCATCTCGCCACCGACGGAACATCCGACTAAGCCTGTCCGGCGGATCATGTGACCGCCTCGACCATGGCTCGTTGGCATGCTCATGGGGCGGGGAGATCTGACAAGCGAAGAATGGGCCCGACTGAAGTCGCATCTGCCGAAGTCCGGGCAGCGCGGGGGTCGTTGGGCCAGCCACCGCAGGATCATCAACGGGGTCCTGTACCGGAACAGGACCGGGGTGCCGTGGCGGGATCTGCCTGCACGTTTCGGTAGATGGAAGACCGTGTACGAGCGGCATCGACGCTGGTCGGCGGATGGCACATGGGACAGGCTCTTCGCGGCTGTCCTGGCCGACGCCGATGCGGAAGGCCGGATCGACTGGTCAATGGTGAGCGTCGATTCGACCTCCTGCCGGGCCCATCAGCACGCCGCCGGGGCTCGTAGGAAACCGCCACGAGTGCCGGGAAAAGACGCACGCCCCGGCAGCACCGTCCCGATGAGGGACTTGGACGCTCCCGGGGCGGCCTGACCTGCAAGATCCACCTGGCCGGGGAGGGTGGGCGCCGCCCGCTGGCCCTGCTGATCACGCCGGGTCAGTGGGGCGACGCGCCGCAGCTCATCCCGGTCATGGAACGCATCCGCGTCGGCCGCCTCGGTGGCGGCCACCCGCGCACCCGGCCCGACCATCTCGGCGGCGACAAGGCGTACTCCTCCCGTCGCAACCGCCGCTACCTGCGACGACGCCAGATCAAGCACACCATTCCTGAACCGAAGAACCAGCGGGCCAACCGCCAACGAAGGGGCAGCAAGGGCGGTCGACCCGCAGGCTTCGACAAGACGATTTACAAGCGAAGGAACGAAGTCGAGCGGACGATCAACGCGTTGAAGAACTCCCGGGCCGTGGCCACGCGGTTCGACAAACGCGGCTACGTCTTCCACGGCACTGTCACCGTCGCCTCGATCCGACTCTGGCTCCGCCCGTGATCTCCGCCGGATCTAGCCGCCGGTGGTGCCATCGAGCATCTCGCGCAGGATGTCCAAGTGGCCGTTGTGGCGGGCGATCTCCTCGGTGAGGTGGAGGAGGATCCAGCGCAGGTCGACATGGAGACCGTCGCGGATGGCTCGCTGGGCCTGCTTGTCCAGGCCACTCCCGGCGACCAGTTCGCGGTAGCGGGCGCTCTGTTCCGCGTATTCGTCGAGCAACTGCGTGAGCGGGAAGTCGACGGCGATACGCATCTCGCGGTCGGGGTCCTCATCCGTCATGGGAGCCCGGTCTTCCTCGCCGAGGAAGACCACCTGGAACCAGTAGTACTCGACCCAGCGGAGGTGGTTGATCACTCCGCTCATCGTCATCAGCGGTGAGCCCGGCAGGAGCGCCTTACGGGCGTTCTCCGCAGAGACGCCATCACACTTGGCGCGGGCGGTGTCACGTGCGTAGTCGAGAAAGGTGGTGAGCTGGGTATGCTCGTCCCACGCGGGCGGCGTGTCATCGATTCTGGTCATCGCGCGAAGCGTCCCCGATCACCACGACCGGTGTCGAGGCATTTATCGACGGTCCCAACCTGATCCATCTAGCTCCTTGCCTGGCGGGTCGCTACAGCGATTCAGCGCCAGTGGGCCGTCCGGCATGATCCGCCGGACAGGCCCTAGCCACGTATGCAGTACGAGGCTTCATGAGCTGTGCCCTCGTGGAGCCTCGCACGACGGACGTCCCTTGAACGCCGACAGCAATGACGAATCCCCCGGCGCGCCCTACTGGGCCAGTTGATCACCGCAGCGTGTAGAAGCTGATCGCTGCCGCAGCAGCGATGTTGAGGGAGTCAACTCCGTGGGACATGGGAATACGTACCCATTCATCGGCGGCTCGCAGCCAGTTCGGCGAGAGCCCGTGCCCCTCAGAACCCAGCATCACTCCGAATTTTCCGAGTTCCTCTTGGTTGACCTCGTCGAGCAGTGTTGCCTTCACGTCGGGCGTCAATGCCAACATTTTGAAGCCTGCTTCCCTCACCACCTCAAGGGCGCGAGGGCCAGGTTCAAGTCGGGCGTAGGGGATAGTGAACACCGCGCCCATGGAGACCTTCACGGCCCGCCGGTAGAGCGGGTCGGCACAGTCAGAGGACAGCAGCACAGCGTCGATGCCCAGGGCGGCAGCGCTTCGGTACACCGTGCCCAGGTTCGCGTGGTCCACGATGCCCTCCAGGAGGGCGATCCGGCGAGGTGGCGCCACGTTTTCGCAGGTCAGAGCCCCTTGCGCCCTTGGGTATGATGCTGTGTCACACATGTTGGTGTGGTCGTTGACCGCCTCCATGACCGCGATCCGGCGGGTGCCGGCGAGGAGTTCGGCGGCCGTGGGCAGCGGCTTGCGCTGCATGGAGGCGAGCGCGCCGCGGTGCACGTGATAGCCCGTCACCCGCTCGGCGAGGTCCGGGCTGACGGCGTAGACCGGGGCCGGGACCTCGTCGATGACGTCGCGCATGACGTCGACCCACTTGGCCGAGAGCAGCATGGAGCGCATCTCGTAGCCGGCGTGCCGGGCGCGGCGGATGACCTTCTCGCCCTCGGCGATGAAGAGTCCTTCGGCCGGTTCGCGGCGGCGCCGCAGCTCGACGTCGGTGAGGCCGGTGTAGTCGCGCAGCCGCGGGTCGTCCGGGTCATCGACGGTGATGATTTCTGCCACGGGGAGATAGTGCCTTGTCGGTGTCGAGGAGCCTATGCCGGGGAGCGGTCCGGTTACTGGGCGGGCGCGGCGGGGGTCAGGGCGACGACCTCGCCGATGACGATGACGGCCGGCGGGCGGACGCCCTCGGCCCGTACCGTCTCGCCGAGGGTGGCGAGGGTGGCGTCCACGCGGCGCTGGGCGGCGGTGGTGCCCTCCTGGACGACGGCGACCGGGGTGTCGGCGGGGCGGCCGCACTCTATGAGCTTGGCGGCGATGGCGCCGCTGTTCTCCACGCCCATCAGGACGACGAGGGTGCCGCGCAGCTTGGCGAGCGCCGCCCAGTCCACCAGGGAACGCTCGTCCTCCGGGGCGACATGGCCGCTGACCACGGTGAACTCGTGGGCGACACCGCGGTGGGTGACGGGGATGCCGGCGGCGCCGGGGACGGAGATGGTGCTGGAGATGCCGGGGACGACGGTGCAGGGGATGCCCGCGTCGGCGAGCGCCTGGGCCTCCTCCATGCCGCGGCCGAAGACGAACGGGTCGCCGCCCTTGAGGCGGACCACGGCCTTGCCGGCCTTGGCGTGCTCGATCAGGGCGTTGTTGATGGCCTCCTGGGCCATGAACCGCCCGTAGGGGATCTTGGCGGCGTCGATGACCTCGACGTGCGGCGGGAGTTCGGCGAGCAGGTCGCGCGGCCCGAGCCGGTCGGCGATGACCACGTCCGCCTCGGCCAGCAGCCGACGGCCGCGGACGGTGATCAGGTCGGGGTCGCCGGGGCCGCCGCCGACCAGCGCCACACCGGGGGTGTGCGGGCGGCGGTGGTGCGGGGCGGCGATGCTGCCGTCGCGCAGGCCCTCGACGATGGCGTCGCGGACGGCGGCGGAGCGGCGCGGGTCGCGGCCGGTGAGGACGGCCACGGTGACGCCTTCGCTGCGGCCGGTGGCCGGCGTCCAGGCGGTGGCGGCCTCGGCGTCGTCGGAGCGGACGGCCCAGACGCGGCGCTCCTCGGCCTCCTGGGAGGCGGCGGCGTTGGCCTCGGGGTCGTCGGTGGAGATCAGCGCGTACCAGGCGCCGTCGAGGTCGCCGGCGCGGTAGCGGCGGCGCTCCCAGCGGAGTTCGCCGGCGTCGGCCATCGCCTCGACGGAGGGGGTGGCGGACGGGGAGACCAGCAGGACGTCGGCGCCCGCGGCGAGCAGCGCGGGGAGCCGGCGCTGGGCGACCTGGCCGGCGCCCAGGACGACCACACGGCGGCCGGACAGCCGCAGTCCGACGGGGTAGGCAGCGTGTTCGGCAGCAGGCTCGGCCATGGTGGGGTGGGCTCCTTGTGCGGTGGTGCGAATTCGACGACCGTTCAGTCGCTGCGGCGCCGGAGCGGCTGAGGGGTGGTGCGGCCCTTCGGGGCGTGCCCGTGGGAGCTTACGGCCCCAGCCCACAGCCTAGGGCCTGTCGGCGCGCTCCCGCCGTGCGCCCGGAGGGACGACAGACGGGGGTGCGCCGACAGGCAGGGGGCTGCGGGCCGGGGGTCATGCGGGGCGGCCTCGGCTGGGGTCGGCCCCGGTGTCAGCTCTTCTCGGTGACTCCGGCGGAGTCGAAGGTGGCGACCTCGTGCATGGCGCGGGCGGCGCTCTGCACGACGGGCAGGGCGAGCAGGGCGCCGGTGCCCTCGCCCAGCCGCAGGTCGAGGTCGACCAGCGGGCGCAGGCCCAGCTTGTTGAGGGCCGCGACGTGGCCGGGCTCGGCGCTGCGGTGGCCGGCGATGCAGGCGGCCAGCGCCTCGGGGGCGATGGCCCGGGCCACCAGGGCGGCGGCACCGGCGCTGACGCCGTCGAGGATCACCGGCGTGCGCAGGGAGGCGCCGCCGAGGATCAGACCGATCATGGCCGCGTGCTCCAGGCCGCCGAGGGCGGTGAGGACGCCGATCGGGTCGGCCGGGTCCGGCTGGTGGAACTCCAGGGCGCGGCGGACCACCTCGACCTTGCGGGCGTGCGTCTCGTCGTTGATGCCGGTGCCGCGGCCGGTGACCTCGGCCGGGTCGACGCCGGTGTAGACGGCGATCAGGGCGGCCGAGGCGGTGGTGTTGGCGATGCCCATCTCACCGGTCAGCAGCGCCTTGTTGCCGGCGGCGACGAGGTCCCGGGCGGTCTCGATGCCGACCTCGATGGCCTTGAGGGCCTCCTCCTGGGTCATCGCCGGGCCCTGGGTGAAGTCGGCGGTGCCGGGGCGGACCTTGCGGGGCAGCAGTCCGGGGGTGGCGGGCAGGTCGCCGGCCACACCGACGTCGACCACGCAGACCTCGGCGCCGACCTGGTTGGCGAAGGCGTTGCAGACCGCGCCGCCGCCCAGGAAGTTGGCGACCATCTGGCCGGTGACCTCCTGGGGCCAGGGGGTCACGCCCTGGGCGTGCACGCCGTGGTCGCCGGCGAAGATGGCGACCGCGGCCGGCTCCGGGATGGGCGGCGGGCACTTGCGGGACAGGCCGCTGAGCTGCGCGGAGATGATCTCCAGCATGCCGAGCGCGCCGGCCGGCTTGGTCATCCGCTTCTGCCGCTCCCACGCCTCGCCGAGCGCCTTGGCGTCCAGCGGGCGGATGCCGGCGAGGGTCTCCTGGAGGAGGTCGTGCGGGTCCTCGCCGGGCAGGGCGCGGCGTCCGTAGGTCTCCTCGTGGACGACCCACGACAGCGGGCGGCGCTTGGACCAGCCGGCCTGGAGCAGTTCGGGCTCGTCCGGGAACTCGTCAACGTAGCCGACGCAGAGGTAGGCGACGATCTCCAGGTGGTCGGGCAGGCCCAGTTCGCGGACCATCTCCCGCTCGTCGAAGAAGCTGACCCAGCCGACGCCCAGGCCCTCGGCGCGGGCGGCGAGCCAGAGGTTCTCGACGGCGAGCGCGGAGGAGTACGGGGCCATCTGCGGCTGGGTGTGCCGGCCGAGGGTGTGGCGGCCGCCGCGGGTGGCGTCGGCGGTGACGACGATGTTCACCGGCGTTTCGAGGATGGCCTCGATCTTCAGCTCGCGGAACTGCTTGGCCCGGGCCTTGGGCAGCGACTTGGCGTAGGCGTCGCGCTGCCGCATGGCGAGCTCGTGCATCTTGCCGCGGGTCTCGTCGGAGCGGATGACGACGAAGTCCCAGGGCTGGGAGTGGCCGACGCTGGGGGCGGTGTGGGCCGCTTCCAGGACGCGCAGCAGGACCTCGTTGGGGATCGGGTCGGAGCGGAAGCCGTTGCGGATGTCGCGGCGTTCGCGGATGACGCGGTGGACGGCGGCGCGCTCGGAGTCGTCGTAGCCGGGCGCGGGGGCCGTGGCGGGCGCCGGCTCGGCGGCAGGGGCCTCGGCCGGGTGCGTGTCGTCGCCCTCGGCGTGTTCGACGAGCTGGGCGTCGTCCTGCTCGTGCGGGCGGGCTTCGGCGGCGACGGGGTCGGCTTCGGGGGCCTGCGCTGCCTGGTCGGCGGCGGGCTGCGGCGCGGCGACGGCCGGCTCGGGGGTCGCCTGGGCGGGGTCCTGCGGGGCGGGGGCCGCCGCGGCGGGCAGGGGTGCCTGGTCGGCGGTCTCGTCGGCGGCCGGCGGGGCGGGGGCCTCGGCCGGCTCGCCGGGGTGCTCCGGGGCGGCGTCGGCGGCCGGCGCGGGCTGCGCGTCCTCGGGGGCGGGCTGCGGTGTCGCCGCCTCCTCTGCGGGCTGCCGGCCCGCGGCGTCCTCGGGGGCGGTGGGCTCCGGCTGTCCGGCGTCCTGTGACGGCGTTGCGACTGCCTCTATGACGGGCTGCCGGGGCGTCTGCTCCGGGGCCGGCGCGGCGTCGGCTTCCTGGGGGGCGGGCGTGGCGTCCGCCGGGGCCGGCTCGACCTCGACGGGGGCCGGCTCGGTCTCGACGGCGGCCTGCTCGACCTCGGCCACGGTGCCGTCCTCGACGGGCTGCGGCGCGGTGGCCTGGCCCTCGGCGGTGGGGGGTTCGGGCTGCGCGGCCGGGGTGGCGGCCTCGGGGGCGGGCTGCTCGGCCGGGGCCTCGGGCTGCGGCTGATCCGCCGTCGGGGCCTGGACCGGGGCGTCGGCCGCCGGCTGCTCGGCGGGCTGCTCCACCACGGGCTGGGCCTCGGGCTGGGCCGCGTCCTGCGGGGCCTGGGGCGCCTCGGCGGTCGCCGGCGCCGGCTGGGGCTCGGCGGCCGGCGGCTGGACGGCCTCCGGACTCGCCACCGCGGCCTCCTGCGCCGCCGCCTCGGGCTGCTCGGGAGCGGCCTCCGGCGCGGCCTGGGCCGGGGTGGGCGGGTCCGCGACCGGCTGCGCGGCGGCGGCCGGCTCGGGGGCGGTCTGCTCCGGTGCGGGCTGCTCGGCGGCGGGCTGCTGAGCGGCGGGGTCCGGGGCGGCGACGGCCTCGGTGGGCGCGTCCACGGCCTGCGGCTGCTCGGCAGCGGGCTCCGCCGCCGGGGCCTGCGCCTGGGCGGCGGGGTCGGTCTCGACCGGCTCCGCGACGACCGGGGCGGCGGCGTCCTCGGCGACGGCCGGCGCGACCTCGGTGGGCACCGGCGCGGGCTGCTCCTGCGGCTGCGCGGCCGGTACCTGCTCGGCCGTCGGCTGGTCGGCGGGCAGCTCGGCAGGCGGCTGCTCGGCGGTGGGCTGCTCGGCGGGCGTGCCCTCCTGGGCGGGCGGCTGTGCCTCGGGCGCGACCGCTTCGCCGCCGGCCGGGGCGACCGGGGCGGCCGTCGGCTCCGCGACGGGCACCGCGGCGACCTGGGCGGACGCCTCGCCCCACGGCTGTACCTGGGCCGGCACATGGGACGGGATCTCGCCCAGCTGCGGGCCGGGCAACGGGCCCTGGCCCGCTGCCCCGTAGGACTGCTCGGCGTACAACTGGCCTTCGTAGGGCTGCTGGCCGTACGGCGTCACCGGGGCGGCCGGCGACTCCTGGTGGGCGGTGTCCACGGGGGCGGCCTGCTCCGGGAACGGCTGGGCGGGCACGGCCTGCGCGGCGGCCGACCCGTCGTCAACCGGCTGCGGCTCGACGGCCGGCGCGGCGGCGGGCTGTTCCTGGGCGGGGAGCGGTACCGGCTGGGGGGTCTCGGCCGGGACGTCGAGGTACTCGGGGCCGCCGGTCGGGCGGGCGCTCTGCCGGACGGCCTGCTGGGGCGCCTCGGCGGGCCCGCGGTCGGCCAGCGAACGGACCACGCCGCCGGTCGCGTCCGGGACCGGCGGGCCCATGTGGAGCGGGCGGCGGGGCGCGGCGGCGGTCTGCTCGCCGGCGTGCGCGCGGACCTGCTGCGGGACGGTGGGCTGCGGGGCGCGGACGGCAGTGAGGTCGACGGCGCCGGTGTCCCGGCCGCCGCTCTCGTGGTCGCCGGCGGCGGGGTCGAACGGCACGGCCTGCTGCGGCGGTACGGCCTGCGGTTGGGGAAGCGGCTGGGCGGGCTGCGGCATCTGCTGGGCGCCCTGCTCGCTCCAGGCGCCCTGGGCACCGGGCATCAGCAGGTCGTCGTCCTCGACGACGCCGTCGGCCGGGCCGAGGTAGGGATAGTCGCCGGGGTGCTGGGTGGGTCCGGGGTCGGCAGGGGTGGGAACGGCCTGCGGCTGCCCGCGGTGTCCGCCTGCGTTCTCCGGCTGTCCCTGGCCCGGGACCTGGCCGGTGTCGGTCATGCGTACCCCTCGCCCACTGCTAGTGCTCCTTCCAACCGCTCGTGCGACGCGCCGACCGGTGCGCACCGACGCCCCGATAGCGAGAACGAGCGAGCACGCCTCCCGGCACGTCCGCACTCAAGTGCTTCATTTTCGTCCAAAACCACGGCAATTTCCGGATATTGGCGTACGAAGCCGAACGCGGAACGGCGGCGCAACGATCCGCCAGCCTACCGCGCGCGGGTGGCCTTCCTGGTCACGGGTGAGGAACGCGATAGCCGCTCAGCAAAAACACCACAGAGCGTTCACGTTCGACCCAGACGGAGGTGTCGAGTTCCACGGACTGCAGAAGGGCGCACTCGACTTCGTAGCCGCCGTCGGCGAGGGCGCGGCCGAGCGCCTCGGCCTCGTCGCGGGTGGCGGCGTGGGTGACGATCCGTTCGGGGCGACGGGTCGCGCAGGCGGCGACCACGGCCGCTCCCCCGGCGCCGACGCGCACCACGTCGGGCTCCGGGAGGTCCTCCAGGATCTGTGGTGCCAGGCCGTGCACGGCCTGGAGTTGGACGCCGTACCGGCGGGCGAGGGCGGTGGCGCGGCCGCAGGCGTCGGGGTCGGCGTCGACCGCGATGACCGCGGCGCCGAACCGCGCGGCCTCGACCGCCGCGGCCCCGCTGCCGGACCCGATGTCCCAGACCAGGTCGCCCACCCGCGGCCCGAGGCGGGCGAGTTGGGCGGTGCGCAGCTGGACGGCCTCGCCCTCGCCGAGTGCTCCGCCGTAGGCGCGGTCCGGAAGTCCCCAGCCGCGCGGGCCGGTGGGGTGGCCCGCGGCGTTGCCGGGGGTTCCGGCGATCCAGCCGGTGCCCTGGGCGGCGGCGCCGGACGGCGAACCGCCGACGACGATGACGACGTTGGGGTCGCGCCAGACGTGGTCGGCGACCTTGTCGGATGTGAGGACCGTCACCCGTTCCCGTTCGGTGCCCAGGTCCTCGCAGATGACGAAGGTGCGGTGCACGCCTTCCAGGAGGAGGGCGAGTTCGGCGGGTCCGGCGCCGGGCGAGGTGAGCACCGCGACCTTGGGGTGGGCGCGGCAGACGTTGACCGCGCGGCGCAGGTCGCGGCTGTGGGCGACGACGATCTGGGCGTCGTCCCAGGGCATGCCGGCGCGGGCGAAGGCGGCGGCGACGGAGGAGACGGCCGGTACGACCTCGACCTCCAGGCCGTATTCGGGGTCGCGCAGGGTGCGGACCACGCCGAAGAAGCCGGGGTCGCCGTCGGCGAGGACGACGGCGGTGCCGCGGTGCTGGGCGATGCGGCGGGCGGCGAGGGTGGCGCTGCCGAGCCGGATCCGTTCGGCGGCCGGCGGGACTTCGGGCAGCGCGAGGTGGTGGGCGGCACCGGCGACGAGGGTCGCGGCGGCGAGGGCGGAGCGGCCGGCGGCGGTCAGCGTCGAGCCGTCCCATCCGATCACCGTGACCCGGTCGGCCATACTCGTCAGTCTCCTGGGGCTGGTGGGAATTCCTGGGGCGGTTGACGGGTGCGGTGGCCGCCGTCCGGGGGTGCTGCGGGGTGCCGGTCCGCGCTGGTCGGGGCGGGCCCGGCCGCCGTCCGGCAGGCCGAGGGTACCCCGGCGACCGGGGGTGGGAGGTGCCGCGCGGTCAGTTCCACTCGGGGTAGGCGAAGCCGTTGGCGTCGACCGTCCGGGCGGGCGGCCCGTCGAGGTCTTCGGGGAGCAGGCTCCAGAGGATCTGATCCGTGCGGACGTCGGTCCAGCCGCCGTCGTCGGCACGGGTGCGGGCTATGCAGGCGTTGCGCAGCACGCCCTCGCTGATGCAGCCGATCTTCTGGGCGACCTGTTGGGAGGCGGTGTTGCCGGCGGCGGTGCGCAGCTCCAGGCGCTCGAACTTCTGGTCCTCGAAGAGCCAGCGGGCGGTGGCGAGGGCCGCCTCGGAGGCGTAGCCCTCGCCGCGGGCCCAGGAGGCGACGATGTAGGAGATCTCGGTGGAGCGGACCCGCCAGTTGGTGTGGCCGAGCTGGACGATGCCGACCAGGCGCTGGGTGAGGAACTCGGTGACCGCGAGGTCGAGGCCGCGGCCGGCGATGCGTTCGGTGGGTGCGTACGCGGTGACCCAGGTGCGGGCGGCGTCCTCGGTGTACGGCTGGGGCACCGCGGTCCAGGCGGCGACGAGTTCGTCGTTCATCATCGCGGCCAGGGCGGGGATGTCGTCCTCGTCGAGCGCGCGCAGCACCAACCGGTCCGTGCTGAGGGAGATGTCCGGAAAGGTGGATGTCATGCCGCTGCTCCAACGCCGTTGACTGGGGTGCCCCGGGATGTCGCGGGCCGTGTGCACCGCGCGGCCGGGGCCGTCCTGACCGTCTTGAATGCACCAGCATGCAGCATGGGCCCGCGGGCGTGCCACGCGCCCGGGCCCCGTCCGCGCGGGCGGGCGCGGCCGGGGCCCGTGACCGCGGCCGCCCACCCCTGTGGCAGGGGCGGGCGGCGCGGAGAGGAAAGGGAGGCACGGTGGGGCGGCCGCGTGGAGCGGGGACGCGCCCCGCCTCCCGGTATCGGGGCGTCAACCCTTGACGGGACCGAAGGCCGGGATGACCGAGCCGTCCTTGTACTTGTCCTCGATGAACTTCTTGACCTCGTCGGAGTTGAGGAGCTTGGCGAGCTTCTTGATCCGCGGGTCGTTCTCGTTGCCCTGCTTGACGGCGAGGAAGTTGGCGTAGGGGTTGCCCTGCGCCTTCTCCAGCGCCAGCGCGTCGCTGGAGGGCTTGAGGTGGGCGCCGACCGCGAAGTTGCCGTTGATGACGGCGGCGTCGACGTCGGCGAGACGCGGCGCGGTCTGGGCGGCCTCCAGCTCGGTGATCTTGATGCCCTTGTTGTCCTTGACGTCGGTCAGCGTGGCGTCGGAGCCGACGCCGGGCTTGAGGGTGATCACACCGTTCTCGGCGAGCAGCTTGAGCGCGCGGCCCTCGTTGGACGGGTCGTTGGGCACCGAGACGGTGGAGCCGGCCTTGAGGTCGGAGAGCTTGTGGATCTTCTTGGAGTAGACGCCCAGCGGCTCGATCTCGACGTTCACGACCGGGACGATGTGGGTGCCGTTCTCCTTGTTGAAGGTGTCCAGGAACGGCTTGTGCTGGAAGAAGTTGGCGTCGACCTGGCCGTCGTCGGTGACCTTGTTGGGGAGCTTGTAGTCGTTGAAGGTCTTGACGACCAGCTTGAGACCCACCTGGGGCGCCAGCTTCTCCTTGACGTAGTCGAGGATCGTCGCGTGCGGGGTGGGGCTGGCGGCGATGACCAGCGGGGCGTTCTTGTCGCCCTTGTCGCCGCTCGCGCTGACGTCGGAGGGGGCGCTGCAGGCGCTCGCGCCGAGGGCGACGGCGGAGGCGGCGGCTATCGCCACGGTGGTCTTGATGGTGTTACGCACGAAGAGTGCCTCTTTCTTGTGCACACGGGGATCCGTGTGGGCTGCGCCCGGCAAAGGGTCCGGGCTTTGGGGATGCGGGTGACGCGGGTGGTGCGTGGGGTCAGGCGGCCTCGGTGACCCGGGTCGGCTCCTCGGTGCGGACCCGGCGCAGGCCGACCCGCAGGGCGGAGGAGCGGGTGCCGCGGGCGGCGAGCCGGCGGACGATCAGGTCGCCGAGCAGCTGGACGAGGGTGACCAGCAGGATCAGCTCCACCACGGTGATGATCATCAGCGAGGTCTCGTACTGCTGGTAGCCGTAGGTGTAGGCGAGGTTGCCCAGTCCGCCGCCGCCGACCGCGCCGGCGATCGCCGAGTAGCCGATCAGCGTGATGACGGTGGTGGTGACGGCCGCGATCAGGGCGGGCAGCGCCTGCGGGAGCAGCACCTTGAAGACGACGGTCCAGGTGCCGCCGCCCATCGCCTGGGCGGCCTCGACCAGGCCGTGCTCGACCTCGCGCAGCGCGGCCTCCACCAGGCGGGCGAAGAACGGGATGGCGGCGATGGCGAGCGGCACCACCGCGCCGGTCGGGCCGATGGAGACGCCGACGACGAGCCGGGTGAAGGGGATCAGCACCACGATCAGGATCAGGAACGGGAAGGACCGTCCGATGTTCACGATCGCGCCGAGGACCTTGTTGACCACGACGTTCTGGAGCATCGCGCCGCGGTCGGTCAGGTGGAGCAGGACGCCGACGGGAATGCCGATGAGGACCGCGTAGAACGTGGACCACCACACCATGAAGAGGGTGTCGAGGGTGTTGTCGTACAGCAGCGGCTGCATGTCGTTCCAGCTCACTTGGCATCTTCCTTCTGGAGCGGGGTGGTCGCCGGGGCGGCGTCGGCGGCGGCGCCGTCGACGACGTCGACCTGGAGGCCCTGCTCGCGCAGGTAGCCGATGGGCACGACGTTGTCCTCGAAGCGGCCGGGCAGCTCGATGCGCATCCGGCCGACCTGCCTGCCGCCGATGGTGTCCATGGCGGCGCCGAGGATGGAGATGTCGACGTTGTAGGTGCGGGCCAGCTCGGAGATCACCGGGCGGGTGGCGGCCGCGCCGTGGAAGGTGACGTCGACGACGGTGCGGTCCTCGGCGGAGGGCTCGCCGCCGACCGGGAACAGCTCGCGGGCCAGCTCGGAGCCGGGGGTGGCGAGGAGCTCGGCGACGGTGCCCTGCTCGACGACCCGGCCGCCCTTCATCAGCGCGGCGGAGTCGCAGATGGTCTTGACGACGTCCATCTCGTGCGTGATGAGGACGACGGTGAGGCCGAGCTGCTGGTTGAGGTCGCGCAGCAGCGTCAGGATGGAGCGGGTGGTCTCCGGGTCGAGGGCGCTGGTGGCCTCGTCGGAGAGCAGCACCTTGGGGTCGCCGGCCAGGGCGCGGGCGATGCCGACGCGCTGCTTCTGGCCGCCGGAGAGCTGGGCGGGGTAGGCGTCGGCCTTGTCGGCGAGGCCGACCAGGTCCAGGAGTTCCAGCGCCTTGGCGGCGCGGTCGCGGCGGCCGACCTTGAGGATCTCCAGGGGCAGTTCGACGTTGTCCTGGACGGTGCGCGAGGACAGCAGGTTGAAGTGCTGGAAGACCATGCCGATGTGGCTGCGCGCGGCGCGCAGCGCGGCGCCCGCGCGCAGCCCCCGTCCGCCGAGGGCGGTGAGGTCCTGGCCGGCCACGGTGACCGTGCCGGAGGTGGGGCGCTCCAGGAGGTTGAGGCAGCGGATGAGGGTGGACTTGCCGGCGCCGCTCTGGCCGACGACGCCGTACACCTCGCCCTCTCGGACGTGCAGATCGACGCCGTCCAGGGCGGTGACCTCACGGCCTCCCGATCGGTAGACCTTGGTCAGGCCCGTTGTGGTGATCACAGGGGAATTCCGTCACTGTCGAGTGCTCGGCGGCTGGCCCGCCGGGCACGGGGCATTCTTGCGAGTGCGGCAGGGGGAAACGGGGAGCGGCGGTGGGCGCGGGGCCCGGCTCCTGGTTCCGGTGACGCGGGGCGGCCGATGGCGCCGGGGTGCGACGTTCGGCTCATGGCGGGAGGTCTCGCTTCGGGGCGCGAGGCTCGGACGGGGGCCCTCAGCGGTCACACATTCGACACATGCAACGAGCACCGGGCGCGGGAAGCGCCTCGGTCGCAGGGGTGCGGCTGCTCGTCGTGGTCATGGCGGTCAGTAAACCAGACAGCGGTGTGGCCCGATCAAGCCTGTCCGTATAGCGGACGGCGGCGACCGGAGCCTGGACCGGGCCCCGCCCGCCCCGGATGATCTCGGCCGGTCCGCGCGTGGCCTGCGCGGATGCCGCCGGCGGGGCGGGGGCACGGCGCCCGGTCGGCCGGTGCGGTGCGGGGCGGGCTGTGGCCAACGCCACGGCCGCCGGGGCGGCGCCCGTCCCGGCGGGTGCCGCGTCCGGCCGCGGCGGGGCCGGACGCGGTGCCCGGCCCGGCGCCGATTAGCATCGGGCGCATGCCCCACAACCCCACGGCGCGCGGCCGCCTCGCCCGGAGGCCGCGGTGATCGACGCGCTGACGCTCGCGGTCGGCGTGACCGCTCTCGCGCTGGCCGCCTGGTGCGGCCTCGCCGCGTACCGCAACGAACCCACCAAGGACTGGCACTTCATCGGCATGGCCGTGGTGTCCGTGCTGTGCGTCGTCCAACTGGCCGTCGCCGTCGTGCAGTTGGCGCGCGGGCAGCACCCGGACAAGGGCACCGCGCTCTTCCTGGCGTATCTGCTGGGGGCGGCCGCGTGCGTCCCGGCGACCGGGTTCATGTCGCTCTCCGAGCGCACCCGGTGGGGCTCGGCCACCGTCGCCGCGGGCTCCGTGGTGCTGGCCGTTCTGGAAGTACGGCTCTTCGACATCTGGGGAGGCGGCAGTGCCTGAGACTGCGCCGAGGACCACGGCGGCCGGTGCCGCGGACGAGAACACCGGCCGGGATCCGGTCACGAAGCTGGGCGCGGGCCCGGGGCGGCTGCTGGTCACCCTCTACGGCGTCTTCACCGTGGCCGCCGCGTCCCGCTCGCTCTACCAGCTGATCGCCCAGTTCGACCGCGCCCCGCTGGCGTACCTGCTGTCGGCGGTCTCCGCGCTGGTCTACGGCTTCATCACGTTCTCGCTGGTGCGCGGCGGTGAGGGGGCCCGGCGGGCGGCGGTGGCCTGCTGTGCGCTGGAGCTGATCGGGGTGGTCGGCATCGGCACCTGGACGCTGGTGGACCCGGCGGCGTTCGCGGACTCCACGGTCTGGTCGTACTTCGGCATGGACTACCTCTTCATCCCGGTCGCGCTGCCGGTCACCGGGCTGATGTGGCTGCGCCGGGCCCGTACGGCGACGGCGTAGCGCACGGTCGGACGTCCGGGCCCGCCGTGGACGCGGGCCCGGTCCCGGGTCACGGCGCGGCGCTCGGCTCCTTCTCCAGGGTGACCAGGCTCAGCCGGTGGGTCAGCTGCTCGGTGCCGACCGGCGCGTAGCCGTGGTTGCGGTAGAGCCGGAGGTTGCCCTCGCTGCGGTGGCCGGTGAAGAGGCGGTAGCGCTTGGCGGAGCGCTCCTCGGCCAGCCGCCGCTCGACGGCCGCCAGCAGCCGGCCGCCGAGGCCGTGCCGCTGGAGCCGGGGGTGCACGATCAGCTTGCCGATCTTCGCGGTGCCGTCGGCGTCCACGGTGCCGCGCACCGACCCGACGACCTCCCGGCCGAGTCTGGCCACCATGACGCAGCCCTCGGCGAGTTCGGCGCGCAGGGAGTCCAGCGTCTGGGTCAGCGGCTCGATGCCGTAGTCGTCGTAGAGCGCGGCCTCGGCCTGGTAACAGAGGTACTGGAGTTTGAGGATCTGCTCGCCGTCGTCGTCGGTCGCCGTCGAGATGGTCACGCTCGTGCCCATGCGCGTCTGCCTCCCCTTTTTGGGTTCGCTGTCCGCTTCCGGACTCCCCGGCATTCGGCGGTGGCAATCTCCGCCGCGGGCATTCTGCGCAGGCATTCGGGACAAGCGGAACGGACCGGCGCCAAGCTCCCCTGTGACATTCCCAACTCGGATGAGTACGCGGGTGGATGGGGCCGGGCGCCGGTCCGGGCGCGGCCTAGTGCCGGCGGAACTCCTCGGCGGCCAGCAGCGCGGTGTCCGGGTTGTCGGAGAAGAGCCCGTCGATGCCGGTGGCGAAGAGCGCCTTGAAGTACGCGAGCGAGTTGCCGTAGTCGCCCGGGTTCTTGCCGACCCTGAAGTCCAGCGGCAGGAAGGTGTTCTCGTTCCGCACGGTGTACGGGTGGAGGACCAGACCCGCGGCGTGCGCGTCACGGACGAGGGTGGTGGGCTTGCCGAGCTTGCCCTGTTCGTCCTGCGCGATGATCTGCGGCAGCCAGGGGCCGATGCCCTGGGCGAAGCCGGAGATCCACTTGAGCCCCTCGGGCGTGAGGAGGTCGGCGGTGGTGCGCGGGTCGCCGGACTCGACGAAGTCCCAGGGCTTGACGGAAGGCTCGTCGAGCAGGACGACCTTGGGGCACTTCACGCCGAGTGTGCCGAGCCGCTGGATGCTGCTGGGCTCGAAGGACTGCACGAAGTTCGGGGCGTGCGCGGTGTGCCGGCCGTAGCGGCGCAGCAGCTTGGCGAGCGGCTCCTCGATGCCCAGGCCCAGCTTGCGGAAGTAGGTGGGGTGCTTGGTCTCGGGGTAGATCCAGACGGGGCGGCCGCGGCGACGTCCCTCGCGCTCGGCCCACTGGAGGACCTCTTCGAAGGTGGGTATCTGCCAGTGGCCGTTGTACAGGGTGTTGTGCTGGCGGACGTCGGGGATGCGCTCCTTGGCGCGCAGGGTCTTCAGCTCGGCGAGCGTGAAGTCCTCGGTGAACCAGCCGGTGAGCTTCTTGCCGTCCACGGTCTTGGTGGTCCTGCGACCGGCGAACTCGCGGTGGTCGGCGACGTCGGTGGTGGCGGAGATGTCGTTCTCGTGCCGGCAGACCAGGTGCCCGTCCTTGGTGGGGACGAGGTCACCGGCCTCGATGACGTCCGCGCCCATGTCGAGGGCCAGTTGGTAGGAGCCGAAGGTGTGCTCGGGGCGGTAGCCGCTGGCGCCCCGGTGGCCGACGACCAGCGGGACCGGCAGCTTGTCGGGCCGTCCGGCGGGCGCCGGCCGGGCCGCCGGGCCCGCCGCCCGCTCCGCCGGGCCGGCGGCCTGGGCCTGTCCCGCGCCGGCCAGTACCGCCGCCCCCGCGCCCAGGGCGGCGGCTCCCAGTACTGTCCGCCGCCCCGGCTCGTGCCGCTTCTCCATGCCCGTGCTCCTCGTTCTGCGTCGTGCCCCGGCCGGCCCGGTGATGTTCCGGGTGTTCCAGGGCGTTCCGGTGTATCAAGGTGTCCCGCGAGCTGTATACGCACATCTCCCGGAAGCGCCTTGATCGTAAGCACGGACGGGTGATGCCGGGGAGACGTGCGGGGGTACCGCGCGGAACATGGACGTGACGCACGTCAACTCTGCGTATCGGCCCCGTGAACCCGATGTGCGCGCGGGAGTGACCCGCGAGTATGGTCCTGGGCTGCAGAGCGCTGCGTCGCCCTGATCCTGTCCAGCCACGACCCGGAGGGCCCGTTGTCCCGCATTGTGCTGAAGGCGATCCTCGGACTGATGATGCGTGTCCTGTTCCGCCCGAAGGTCGAGGGCATCGAGCGGATTCCGGGTACCGGCTCGGTGATCATGGCCGGGAACCACGTCACGTTCATCGACTCGATCTTCCTCAGCCTCGTGGTCAAGCGCCCGGTGTTCTTCATCGGCAAGGACGAGTACGTCACCGGCAAGGGGATCAAGGGCCGGCTGATGGCCTGGTTCTTCACCACCGCCGGGATGGTCCCGGTGGACCGCGACGGCGGACACGGCGGGGTGGCGGCGCTGATGACCGGCCGCCGGATCCTGGACGAGGGCCACGCCTTCGGCATCTACCCGGAGGGCACCCGCTCCCCCGACGGCCGCCTGTACCGCGGCCGGACCGGCGTCGCCCGGCTCGCGCTGATGACCGGCGCCCCGGTCGTCCCGTTCGCCATGATCGGCACGGACAAGGTGCAGCCCGGCGGCAAGGGCCGTCCGCACATCGCCCCGGTGACCGTGCGGTTCGGCGAGCCGCTGGACTTCTCGCGCTACGAGGGCATGGACCGGGACCGCTATGTGCTGCGGGCGGTCACCGACGAGGTGATGAGCGACGTCATGGAGCTGTCCGGCCAGGAGTACGTCGACGTGTACGCCACCAAGGCCCGCGCCGCCGCCTGACCCGTCCCACGCCGCCAGGGGCCCCGTCCGTATCCCGGACGGGGCCCCTCGCCGCTACCGGGCGGTCAGCAGGGCACCTGGAAGCCGCCGGGCGCGCGCTGCCCCTCGGCGTCGCCGGTCAGCGCGGCGCGCAGGGCCACCTCCGGGCGCGGGACGTGGTGGGCGTCGGCCTGCAGGAGCTGCTGGTGCTCGGCCACGGAACCGACGTGGGCACCGGGGCGATGGGCGTTCTTGGCCATGACGCGGTTCGGTTCGGACGGGGACAGCCTCCGCCGGGTGCGGACGTAGGAGACGAAGCTCTCGAAGTCCCGGGTGTGCCGGACGGGTTCGGTGAAGCCGGTGAAGGCGCTGAACCCGTCCTGGTTGATGAGGGTGTAGGAGGGTGCGGCGAGGCGGTAGCGGCGGGCGGGGTCCAGCGGCTCGCCGTCGACGAGGACGTCGGCGGGGTCGATCCGGTGGCCGGCCGGGCCGGTGGCGTCGAAGGTGTAGCGGACGTTGCCGGAGACGGCCAGCGGGGAGAAGGACATCCCGCCGCCGGGGGTGGGGGCCCACTGCTGTTCCAGGGCGTCGTGGATCTGTCGGCCGGTGACCGTGACGGTCATGATCGGGTCGCCGAAGCCGACCGCGTTCCACGCCTGCCCGAAGGTGACCACGCCGTCCGACGCCTCGTCACGCACCAGGTCGCCGGCGATGATCGCGGCACCGACCCGCGGGGCCAGCGCGATGACGGCGAGTTCGGCGGGGACGTTGCGGTGCCCTCCGCGGTCGTCCATCGGGCCGTGCGGTCGGCCGCCCGCCCACAGTGCCCAGTCGGCGACGAGGTTGCCCATGGTGGACTCCCCCATCGCGTTGCGCCGCCGGGTGAACGAGGCGGTCTGGGTGCCGATACGGGCGCGGGCGCGGCGGGCGCCGTAACCGGCCCAGTAGTCGGCGATCGACTTCAGCTCCGGATCCGGCGTCACATCACGGGTGTTGGGGTGGTTGACGGAGGTGGTCAGCTCCCGGATCACCCTGCCCGAGACCGGGTCCAGCCGCAGGTTGATCTCGTTGATGATCTGGCCGTAGCAGCCGGCCTCGACGAACGGGCGGGGCACGCCCTTGGGGTCGGGCAGCATCATGGTGAAGGCGCAGTGCCAGTGGCCGGTGACGATGGCGTCGATGGCGGGCGAGACCCGCAGCGCCAGTTCGTAGGCGGGGCCGGAGGGGTTGGTGCCGCTTTCGAAGTTGCTGCCGGCGACCGCGCCGTCGTGCATGCTGAGGACGATCGCGTTGACGCCCCGGCTCTTGAGGGCCGCCGCGCAGCGGTTGGCGGTCTCCAGTTCGTCCAGGGTGCGCAGTTGGGGCTGGTAGGAGCCGGGGAAGGACTCGGTGCCGATGGCGGTCAGGTGGATGAAGCCGATCGGCAGCCGGCGGCCGCGGCCGGCGTCCACGTGCACGATGTTGTACGGCGGCAGCACCCGTTCGCCGGTGTCGTGCCAGACCATGTTGGCGCTGTAGTAGGGGAAGTTCGCGCCGCGGAAGCGGTGGCCGGTGGAGTCGGTGAAGGAGACGTCGCGGCCGACGACCGGGAACGGCCGGCCGCGCTCCATGTGCTCCCGCAGGAAGACCGTCGACTTGTCGAACTCGTGGTTGCCGGCCGAGGCGAAGTCCATCTGCAGGGCGTTGAGGGCCTCGATGGTGGGCTCGTCGGCGAAGGCGGCGGCGTCGAACTCCCAGCCGGAGAAGAGGTCGCCGGGGGCGAAGAAGAGAGAGTTGCGCCGTCCGGCGCGCAGCCGCTCCAGGTGGGCGGCCATGTAGGCGACGCCGCCGACGGTGTGGCGCTTGCCGCCGGTGCCGGTGATGACGGAGTTGGCGCCCGGGGCGCCCTGTAGATAGCCGTGCAGATCGGTGATGTTGAGCAGCTGGACGTCGACGTACTCGTCGGCCGTGGCGGCGTCGCGGGCGTGGCCGGTGGCGTAGGCGTTGCTGCCGATCGCGCTGGCGGTGGCCATCGCCCCCGCGGCGGTTACGAAGGACCGTCGTCCGATGTCGCGCACTGCGTCACTCTCCTGAGCGGGTCCGACCGTTGGGGGGACGACGCGAGAGTCAAACGAGCCGTGCGGGACAACCGGTCACCAGGACGCGTACCGGGCGTGAACGGCAGGGGACAGTCGCCCCCAGGGGCGTGTCCTGTGGATCATGGCCGGTGCGCGCGGTCACGATCCACGGGACACGCCTGTGCGGGGGCAGGGGGCGGGGTGGTGTCCCTCGTTCGCCCGCCGGGTGGGGCCCTTACGGGTGCCCGTTCGGGCCACCGGCGGTGGAGCCGGAGCCGGCCACCGGAGCGGCCTCGGCCTCCGGCGCGGGCTGCGGCTCCGCGCTGTCGGCCAGGGTCTGGCCGCGGAGCAGGAACCACGCGGCCACCGCGGCGCCCAGCAGCACCACCGCGCCCAGTCCGGCCGCGGTGTCCACGCCGTTGACGAAGGAGTCCTGAGCGGCCTTCAGCAGGGCGGCGCCCTGCTCGGCGGGGAGGTGGGCGGCGGCGTCCACGGCGCCGCCGAGCGAGGAGCGGGCGGCCTCGGCGGCGTGTTCGGGCACGCCGGCGGGGACGCTGAAGCCCTGGTACATGCTGGTGACGATGGAGCCCAGCAGGGCGATGCCGAGCGCGGCGCCCAGCTCGTAGGCGGTCTCGGAGACCGCGGAGGCGGAACCGGCCTCCTCCTTGGGCACGCTGGAGAGGATGACGTCGGCGGTGACGGTGAAGGCGAAGCCGGCGCCGACGCCCACGACGAAGAGGATGACGCACAGCGCGAGGGTGCCGGTGTCGGCGTGCAGGGCCATGCAGCCGGCGAGCGAGAGGCCGACCACCGCGAGGCCGCCGGCCACCACCAGGCGCACCGACAGCCGGCGGGCGACCCAGCCGGCGGCCAGGCCGGCGCCCACCGCGCCGACCGCGGCCGGGAGTTCGACCAGCCCGGCGTTGAACGGCGAGCGCATCTGCACCATCTGGAGGAACTGGGAGAGGAAGAAGACCAGACCGGACAGTCCGAGGATGGTCAGCAGGTCGGCCAGCACCGCGCCGGAGAAGCCCCGGTGCTGGAAGAGCTTCATGTTCAGCAGCGGCGAGGCGAGGGTGTGCTGGCGGCGGACGAACAGCAGCAGGGCGAGCACGCCGATGACGGCGGCCGGCCCGATGTCCCAGCGGAAGCCGTGCACCGCCGCTTCCTTGATGGCGTAGACGACGCCGACGATGCCCACCAGCGACAGCACGACGCTGGGGACGTCCCACGGACCGGGGTCGGGGTTGCGGGACTCGGGGATCACCTTGGCGCCGACGACGACCAGCAGCGCCATCACCGGGAGGTTGATCAGGAAGACCGAGCCCCACCAGAAGTGGCCCAGCAGGAAGCCGCCGAGGACCGGCCCGACCGCCGTGCCGGCCGAGGCCATGGCGCCCCAGATGCCGACCGCCAGGCTGCGTTCCTTGGGGTCGTGGAAGAGGTTGCGGATCAGGGCGAGGGTGGAGGGCATCAGCGTCGCCCCGGCCACGCCCTGGAGGCCGCGGGCGATGATCATCATCGACGGGCTGGTGGCGTAGGCGGCGAGCACCGACAGCGCGCCGAACGCCACCGAGCCGATGAGCAGCAGCTTCTTCCGGCCGATCCGGTCGCCGAGGCTGCCCATGGAGACCAGCAGTCCGGCGATGACGAACGAGTAGATGTCACCGATCCACAGCAGCTGGGTGCCGGACGGCTTCAGGTCCTCGCTCAGGAACGGGGTGGCCAGGCCGAGCACGGTGGCGTCGACGCCGACCAGCAGGACCGCCAGGACCAGGACCGAGAGGGCGAGCCAACGGCCCGGCCGGGGCTGGTCGTCCACATGGGCCGAACCAGCCCGCCTTTCGGCTATGGGATCGCTCATTTCTCCATGCTCCGTCGGATGCCGCCGAGCAGCAGCTCGGCGATCGAGTGGTCGAGGTCGTTCCGGGCGACGCGGCCTTCGTGCACCGCCCAGGCGCCGGCGCCGAGGAGGCCGTAGAACGCCTCGGTCAGCCAGATCGCGCTGAGGTCGACCCGGAAGGTGCCCTCCTCCTGGCCGCGCCGGAACAGTGCGGTGAGCCGGGCGTCGAGCTGGGCCCAGCCGGCGTTGACCGGCTCGTTCTCGAAGAGCTGGTTCTCGGTGAAGAGGAAGGCCAGCACGCCGGCGACCGGCTCGGCCTCGCGGACCAGTCGGCGCAGCGCGCCGGCGGCGTCCCCCTCGTCGAGCCGGGCGGTGTCGATGGCCCGGGCGAACCGCTCGATCCCGTGCTCCTCCAGGGCGCGGATCAGCGCGTCGCGGCCCGCGAAGTGCCGGTGCAGGGTCGCCCGGCTGATGCCCGCGGCGCGGGCGATCTCGTCCATCGACGTCGTCGCGCGCCGGGCGAGCAGGGCGGCGGCTTCGGTGAGTACGTGTTCTCTGTCCACGGGCATGAGACAGAGGATACCCGAATGAGACATTGACGTCTCATTCAATTCCGCGCTGTCGCATGCGGGCGCCCTCCGGGCCACCGCGCCGGGCCCGGCCGGGCACCACGGGAAACGCGAGGGCGGCCGCACCTGATCAGGTGGGGCCGCCCTCGTCGGCCGGCGCGGGCCGCGCCGGCCGCGCCGTCACTTCTTGGCCGCGGCCCACTCCTGCTGCCGCACCAGGTCCGCCCGCACCTCGGCGAGCTGCACCGCCACCGCCGACGGCGCGGTGCCGCCGCGGCCGTCGCGCGCCGCGAGCGCACCGGGGACGTTGAGGACGCCCCGGACCTCGGGCGTCAGGTGCGGCGAGATCTTGGCGAACTGCTCGTCGGTCAGCTCGTCCAGCTCGATGCCCTGCGCCTCGCACTCCTTGACGCACTCGCCGGCCACCTCGTGCGCCACCCGGAACGGCACGCCCTGCTTGACCAGCCACTCGGCGACATCGGTGGCGAGCGAGAAGCCGGCCGGCGCCAGTTCCTCCATCCGCGCGCGGTTGACGGTCAGCGTGGCCATCATCCCGGTGAACGCCGGAAGCAGCACCTCCAGTTGGTCGCAGGAGTCGAAGACCGGCTCCTTGTCCTCCTGGAGGTCGCGGTTGTAGGCGAGCGGCAGGGCCTTGAGCGTCGCCAGCAGCCCCGTCAGGTTGCCGATCAGACGCCCCGACTTGCCCCGCGCCAGCTCCGCGATGTCCGGGTTCTTCTTCTGCGGCATGATCGACGAGCCGGTGGAGAAGGCGTCGTGCAGCGTGACGAAGGAGAACTCCTTCGTGTTCCAGATGATGACCTCCTCCGCGATCCGGGAGAGGTTGACCCCGATCATCGCGGTGATGAAGGCGAACTCCGCGACGAAGTCCCGGGAGGCCGTGCCGTCGATGGAGTTCCCCGCCGAGCCCCGCTCGAAGCCCAGGTCCGCGGCGACCGCCTCCGGGTCGAGGCCGAGGCTGCTGCCGGCCAGCGCGCCGGAGCCGTACGGCGAGACCGCGGTCCGCTCGTCCCACTGCCGCAGCCGCTCGGCGTCCCGGGACAGCGACTGCACATGGGCGAGCACGTGGTGGGCGAAGAGCACCGGCTGGGCGTGCTGGAGGTGGGTGCGGCCGGGCATCGCGACGTCCGGGTGCGCCTCGGCGAGGCCGATCAGCGCCTCCTGGAGGTCGGCCAGCAGCCCCCCGACGATCCGGGCGTGGTCCCGCAGATACATCCGGAAGAGCGTGGCGACCTGGTCGTTGCGGGACCGGCCGGCCCGCAGCTTGCCGCCGAGGTCCGGGCCGAGCCGTTCCAGCAGCCCGCGCTCCAGGGCGGTGTGCACGTCCTCGTCGGCGATGGTGCCGGTGAACGAGCCGTCGGCGACGTCCCGTTCGAGCCGGTCCAACCCCTCGATCATGCGGGCCAGTTCGTCGGCAGTGAGCAGTCCGGCCTTGTGCAGCACGCGGGCGTGCGCGCGGGAGCCGGCGATGTCGTACGGGGCCAGCCGCCAGTCGAAGTGGACGGAGGCGGAGAGTTTGGCCAGCGCCTCGGCCGGTCCGTCGGCGAAGCGACCGCCCCAGAGCCGGACGTCGCCGTTGTTGCTGCTCACTTGCTGTGCTCCTCGTCGGTGGTGGATTCACGGCGAGCGCCGGACGGACTGACGATCAGCCCGTTCGGCGCTCGAACGGCGGGCGGGTCGGCCCCGTGCGCCGGATCCCGGAAGGGTCAGCCTGCCAGGTCGCGCTGCGCGGCAATCTTGCTCGACATGCCGAAGAGCTCGATGAAGCCCTTGGAGAGCGACTGGTCGAACGTGTCGCCGGTGTCGTAGGTGGCCAGGTTGAAGTCGTACAGCGACTGCGCGGAGCGCCGGCCGGTGACCACCGCGCGACCGCCGTGCAGGGTCATCCGGATGTCGCCGGAGACCGCCGCGTTGGCCTCGTCGAGGAAGCCGTCCAGGGCCCGCTTGAGCGGCGAGAACCACAGGCCGTCGTAGACCAGCTCGCCCCAGCGCTGCTCGACCTGCCGCTTGTAGCGGGCCAGTTCGCGCTCGACGGTGACGTTCTCCAGCTCCTGGTGCGCGGTGATCAGCGCGATCGCGCCCGGGGCCTCGTACACCTCGCGGGACTTGATGCCGACCAGGCGGTCCTCGACCATGTCGATCCGGCCGACGCCCTGGGCGCCGGCCCGCGCGTTGAGCTCCTGGACGGCCTGGAGGACGGTGACCGGCCTGCCGTCGAGGGCGACCGGCGCGCCTTCCTTGAAGGTGATCACGACCTCGTCGGCCTCGCGCGGGGTGGCCGGGTTCTCGGTGTACTCGTAGAGGTCCTCGATCGGCGCGTTCCAGATGTCCTCCAGGAAGCCGGTCTCCACGGCCCGCCCGAAGACGTTCTGGTCGATGGAGTACGGCGACTTCTTGGTGGTGGCGATCGGCAGTTCGGCCTTCTCGGCGAAGGCGATCGCCTTGTCCCGGGTCATCGCGTAGTCGCGGACCGGGGCGATGCACTTCAGGCCGGGGGCGAGCGAGGAGATGCCCGCCTCGAACCGGACCTGGTCGTTCCCCTTGCCGGTGCAACCGTGCGCGACCGTGGTCGCGCCGTGCTTCTCGGCGGCGGCGACCAGGTGCTTGACGATGGCCGGCCGGGAGAGCGCGGAGACCAGCGGGTAGCGGTCCATGTAGAGGGCGTTGGCCTTGATCGCCGGGAGGCAGTACCCCTCGGCGAACTCGTCCTTGGCGTCGGCGACCTCGGCCTCCACCGCACCGCAGGCGAGCGCGCGCTTGCGGATGACGTCCAGGTCCTCGCCGCCCTGGCCGACGTCCACGGCAACGGCGATGACCTCGGCGCCCGTCTCCTCGGCTATCCAGCCGATGCAGACGGAGGTGTCCAGGCCGCCCGAATAGGCGAGTACGACACGCTCGGTCATGGGTTTCTCCTTACGGTGCATTCACTGCTAGGCATAAGTATGCACTCCACTGCATGCTTCGTCAACGGATTCGGAAAACCCCAGGTCAGCGCCGCTGCCAGCGGCCCCACACGGACGCGGGACCCACCCCCGAAGTGCCGCGCCGCACCCCTCAGCCCTTGCGGAGCGCTTCCAGCAGCACCGCCGTATGGCTCAGCGGCACTTCCTTCGTCGCCGTCAGCAGCGTCAGCGGGCCGTCCGCCGCCAGCTCCCGCAGGTGCTCCAGCGCCGCGCCCGGCGCCCCCTCGGCCAGTTCGGCCCGGTACCGCTCGGCGAACTCCTCGAACCGCGCCTCGTCGTGCCCGTACCACTTGCGCAGCTCCGTCGAGGGCGCCACGTCCTTGCACCACTCGGCGTCGGCGACCCGCTCGTCGCCCTTCGCCATCCCCCGGGGCCACAGCCGGTCCACCAGGACCCGCGCCCCGTCCGCAGGTTCCGGCGGGTCATACACCCGGCGCACCTCGACCGTGCGCGACCTGTTTGTTTTCTTCGTTTTCTGCGCTTTTGCCGGCATATTCCCATCAGAACACGGTCGCCGCGGACCCGCCGGGAGGCCCCGGAGCACCCCAAAGGGGACCCGCTTTGGATTCATCGGCCCGGACAGGGTATTTTTCTGTCTGCACGGCCCGACCGGGAGTCTCCGGTCGGAACACGGCACCGGGACGTGGCGCAGCTTGGTAGCGCACTTGACTGGGGGTCAAGGGGTCGCAGGTTCAAATCCTGTCGTCCCGACGGTGTCGCAAGGCCCGTCGATCCGGGAGGAATCCCGGATCGACGGGCCTTGCGCCGTATGGGGCGCGGCGTCGGGCCGCACGCTTCCGGACCGCGAGCTCACGGCCCGTCAGCTGGCCGCGCGGGGCTCAGGACAGCGTGCCGATCTCGCGCCGGACCGCGTCCACGACCTTGGCCGGGAGCGTCGCATAGCCCTGGAAGGTCAGGTTCTGCTGGCCCTTCTGGCTGGCCATGTACGCCAGGAACGCCTTGGTCGCGGGCCAGGTCTCCGGCTTGTTGCCCTTGTCGCAGACGATCTCGTAGGTGACCACGTCGATGGGATAGGCGCCGGGGACCTTGGTCCCGTAGTCGAGGTCGAGGATGACGTCATGGCCGGTGTTGACCGTCCGGGCACCGGCGATCGCGTGGGATGCCGCGATCACGTTGGCGTCGGCGGGGGTCGCCGCGCCGGTGGCGACCGAGACGGTGCGCAGCATCCGGTCCACCGCGTACGGCAGTTCGACGTAGCCGATCCCGCCCGTGGTCCGCTGCACCTGGGCGGCGAGGTCCGCGGAGCCCTTGGCGGATCCGCCGCCCTGCGCCGGCCACTCCTTGGCGTGC
Source organism: Streptomyces yunnanensis (assembly GCF_029011865.1). Lineage (NCBI taxonomy): Bacteria > Bacillati > Actinomycetota > Actinomycetes > Kitasatosporales > Streptomycetaceae > Streptomyces > Streptomyces yunnanensis. Next base: position 7,481,778 of record NZ_CP095749.1, on the reverse strand, counting down.
GGATACGGCCAGGCGTCCCGGGCGGTGGCGGCGAGGTACGCCGTGAAGTTGTCGGTCGTGCCGGAGGAGTCGGAGCGGTGGAACGTCCGGATCGGCGTGGCGGGGAGCTTGGCGTCCTTGTTGAGCCCGGCGATCGCCGGGTCGTCCCACCGCGTGATCCGGCCGTTGAAGATCTTGGCGAGGGTGGGGGCGTCGAGGACCAGCCGATCGACCCCGGGGAGGTGGAAGGCGACCGCGATCGGCCCGCCGACGATCGGCAGGTGGATGGCGCGGCCGCCGTCCGCGCAGACCTTCTCGGACTGCTTGACCTGGTCGGCGTCGAGCGGGGAGTCCGAGCCGGCGAAGGCCGTCCGACCGTGCAGGAAGTCGTCCTGGCCGGCCCCCGAGCCGTTGCCGTCGTAAGCGATCTTGGTGCCGGCGCAGGCCCGCGTGTAGGTGGTGATCCAGTACTTCATCGCGTACTGCTGGGCCGTCGAGCCGGAGGCCCGCAGGGTGGCCGCCTTGCCGCAGGCGATGGCGCCCGTGGCGGCGGACGGGCTGGGGGGCGGGGCGGACGGGCGGGGGGAGGGGGCCGAGCCGCCGTTCGCACCGCAGGCCGTGAGGGCGAGGGCGCCGCACACGGCCACCGCTCCGAGGGCCCTGGTGCGCGGGCCGGCCTTCCGCTGAGGCTTCACTGTGCAGCGCTCCTTCCTGCGGACCGGCCCCGGCCGACGCAGCTGAGGGTGATGACGCCGCACCGTCGCGGCGTCCGTCCGTACGGCGGCAGCTCGCACGGCGGTGAGCGCCGGAGCCACCACCGCACCCTCAGTCACTATATGCACTTATATGCCTACGGATGGTGATTGCCGCTGTGGGGCGGTCACGGCGCCCCGCGGTCGTCCTTCTGCGCCAGCCGCAGCAGATGGTCCGCGAGCGCCTGCCCGCCCGACGGGTCGCGGCTGATCAGCATCAGGGTGTCGTCGCCCGCGATGGTGCCGAGGATGTCGTGGAGTTCCGCCTGGTCGATGGCGGAGGCCAGGAACTGGGCGGCGCCCGGCGGGGTGCGCAGGACAACGAGGTTGGCGGACGCCTCGGCGGAGATGAGGAGTTCGCCGGAGAGGCGGCGCATCCGCTCCTCCTTGGCGGACTCCCCCAGCGGCGCCCGCGGCTTGCGGTCGCCGCCCTCGCTCGGTACCGCGTAGATCAGCTCCCCGCCGGTGTTGCGGATCTTGACCGCGCCCAGTTCGTCCAGGTCGCGGGAGAGCGTCGCCTGGGTGACGGAGAGCCCGTCGTCGGCGAGCAGCTTGGCGAGCTGGCTCTGGGAGCGGACGGGTTGCCGGTTGAGGATGTCCACGATCCGGCGGTGGCGGGCGGTGCGGGTCTGCGGTACGGCCGGGCCGCTGGTGTGCGACTCGTTGCCCTGCGGCTCGGTCATCGTTGCGTCAGTCTCCGGATGCTCGTTCCCCGTTGGCCGATTCCTCGGCCTTCTTGAGGACGCCGGGGAGCTTCTGGAGGAAGGTCTCCACCTGCTCGTCGGAGACGATCAGCGGCGGGGCGAGCCGGATGACGTCCGGCGCGACCGCGTTGACCAGAAGGCCCGCGTCCTGGGCCGCCTGCTGCACGTGTGACGCGAGGGGCCCGGTCAAGACGATACCGAGGAGCAGCCCGGCGCCGCGGACCTGGCCGACCAACGGGTGCTCCAGGGCGGCGATGTCGGCGCGCAGGCGCGCACCGACCCGCTGGACGTGGTCGAGGAGGCCGTCCGCCTCGATGGTGTCCAGGACGGCGAGGGCGCCGGCGCAGACGACCGGGTTGCCGCTGAACGTCGAGCCGTGCGAGCCGGGGGTGAGCAGGTCGGCGGCCGGGCCGAAGGCGAGGGTGGCGCCGATGGGGAGGCCGCCGCCGAGGCCCTTGGCGAGGGTGATGACGTCGGCCTCGACGCCCTGGGCCGTGGACGCCAGCCAGTGGCCGGTGCGGCCGATGCCGGTCTGGATCTCGTCGAGGACCAGCAGGGTGCCGGTGGCGGCGGTGATCTCGCGGGCGGCCCGGAGGTAGCCGGGCGGCGGGACGACCACGCCGTTCTCGCCCTGGATCGGCTCCAGGACGACCATGGCGGTGTCGGTGGTGACGGCGGCCCGCAGGGCGTCCACGTCGCCGTACGGGACGTGGTCGACGTCGCCGGGCAGCGGGCGGAACGGGTCCTGCTTGGCGGGCTGGCCGGTGAGGGCCAGGGCGCCCATGGTGCGGCCGTGGAAGCCGCCGGTGGCGCTGACCATGTGGGTGCGGCCGGTCAGCCGGCCGATCTTGAAGGCGGCCTCGTTCGCCTCGGCACCGGAGTTGGAGAAGTAGACCCGGCCGGGCCGGCCGGTGAGCGCGAGCAGGCGCTCGGCGAGGGCCACGGTGGGTTCGGCGACGAAGAGGTTCGACACATGGCCGAGGGTGGCGATCTGGTCGGAGACCGCGCGGACCACCGCGGGGTGGGCGTGGCCGAGCGCGTTGACCGCGATCCCGCCGAGGAAGTCGAGGTAGGCATTGCCGTCGGCGTCCCAGACGGTGACGCCCTCGCCGCGGACGAGCGGGACGCGCGGGGTGCCGAAGTTGTCCATCATGGCGCCCTGCCAGCGCCCGGTGAGCCCCTCGTTGGTGACCGGTCCTCCGCCGGTCACCGTGCCCCGGGTGGCCGGGGTGTCCGCCGCCGTGCCGTTGCTCATGCCGTCCCCTCCGCAGTGTGGTGTGTGGTGCTGCCGTGCCGGCCGGTGGCCGACGCCGGATCGGGGTCCGGGACCACCATCGTGCCGATGCCCTCGTCGGTGAAGATCTCCAGCAGGATCGAGTGCTGGACCCGCCCGTCGATGACCCGGGCGTTGCGCACGCCGTTGCGCACGGCGTGCAGGCAGCCCCGCATCTTCGGGACCATGCCGCTGGCCAGGTCGGGCAGCAGCTTCTCCAGCTGGCTCGCGGTGAGCCGGGAGATCACCTCGTCGCTGTGCGGCCAGTCCTCGTAGAGGCCCTCGACGTCGGTGAGCACCATCAGGGTCTCCGCGCCGAGCGCCGCCGCCAGGGCGGCTGCGGCGGTGTCGGCGTTGACGTTGAAGACGCCGGCGCCGTCGCCGTCGTCGCTGCTGCGGGCGACGGACGAGATCACCGGGATCCGGCCGTCGTCCAGCAGCGCCTGCACCGCGCCGGGGTCGATGGCGGTGATCTCGCCGACCCGGCCGATGTCGATCCGCTCCCCGTCGACGTCCGCGTAGTGCTTGGTGGCGGACATCAGCCGGGCGTCCTCGCCGGTCATGCCGACGGCGAGCGGGCCGTGCTCGTTGAGCAGGCCGACCAGCTCGCGCTGGACCTGGCCGGCCAGCACCATCCGGACGACGTTCATCGCCTCGGGCGAGGTGACCCGCAACCCGGCCTTGAACTCCGACTGCAGGCCGAGGAGTTCGAGCTGGGCGCTGATCTGCGGGCCGCCGCCGTGGACGACGACCGGGCGCAGTCCGGCGTGCCGCAGGAAGACCACGTCCTGGGCGAAGGCGCGCTTGAGCTCGTCGTCGACCATGGCGTTGCCGCCGAACTTGATCACCACGGTCTTGCCGTGGTGCCGGGTCAGCCAGGGCAGCGCCTCGACGAGCGTGCGGGCCTTGGGGAGCGCGGTGTGCTTACGGGTGGTCATGCGGCGGCCTCGTTCCGCTCCGTGGGGTGTCCGTCCGGTACGCGCCGGTGCGCGGCGGGTCCGGTCATGAGGAGTACGCGCTGTTCTCGTGGACGTAGTCGGCGGTGAGGTCGTTGGCCCAGATGACCGCGGACTCCGTGCCGGCGGCGAGGTCGGCGGTGATCCGCACCTCGCGGTAGCGCATGTCCACCAGCTCCCGGTCCTCGCCCACCGAACCGTTCTTGCAGACCCAGACGTCGTTGATCGCGACGTTGAGCCGGTCCGGGTCGAAGGCGGCGGTGGTGGTGCCGATCGCGGAGAGCACCCGGCCCCAGTTGGGGTCCTCGCCGTGGATGGCGCACTTGAGCAGGTTGTTGCGGGCGATGGAGCGGCCGACCTCGACCGCGTCGTCCTCGTCGGCGGCGTTGATCACCTCGATGCGGATGTCCTTGCTGGCGCCCTCCGCGTCGCCGATCAGCTGCCGGGCCAGGTCGTCGCAGACCTCCCGGACCGCCTCGGCGAAGGCGTCCTGGTCCGGCACGACACCGGAGGCGCCGGAGGCCAGCAGCAGCACCGTGTCGTTGGTGGACATGCAGCCGTCGGAGTCGACCCGGTCGAAGGTGGCGCGGGTGGCGGCGCGCAGCGCGGCGTCCAGCTGCTCGGCCGGCACGTCGGCGTCGGTGGTCAGCACGGCGAGCATGGTGGCCAGGCCGGGGGCGAGCATGCCGGCGCCCTTGGCCATCCCGCCGACCGTCCAGCCGTCCTTGGTGACCTGGGCGGTCTTGTGGACGCTGTCGGTGGTCTTGATGGCGATCGCGGCCTTCTCGCCGCCGTGGCCGGTGAGTTCGGCCGCGGCCTTCTCGACGCCGGGCAGCAGCCTGTCCATGGGCAGTCGCACGCCGATCAGGCCGGTGGAGGCCACCGCGACCTCGGCGGCGCTGTGCCCGTCCAGCACCTCGGCGACCTTCTCCGCGGTCGCGTGGGTGTCCTGGAAGCCGAGCGGTCCCGTACAGGCGTTGGCGCCACCGGAGTTGAGGATCACCGCGGAGACCCGGCCGCCCTTGAGGACCTGCTCGGACCACCGCACCGGCGCCGCCTTGACGCGGTTCGAGGTGAACACGCCGGCGGCGGCCAGGCGCGGCCCGCTGTTGACCACCAGGGCGAGATCGGGGTTGCCGTTCTCCTTGATCCCGGCGGCGATGCCCGCCGCGAGGAATCCCTGCGCTGCCGTCACACTCACTGCTTCTCCTCGTTCGCCCCGCCGCCGCAGCGGCTCGTGTCCTTCTCGCCCGCGCAGCGCAGCGGCGCGGCATCCTCCCCCAGTGCCTCAAGGGCCTGGGAGTTGCCCCCGCTCGTCCGCCGGCCGGTGGCCGCGCGTGCGACGCTCACGGCGCGACTCCCGTCGCGGAAAGCCCCAGCTCCTCGGGGAGGCCGAGGGCGATGTTCATGCTCTGGACCGCGCCGCCCGCGGTCCCCTTGGTCAGGTTGTCGATGGCGCTGATCGCGATGATCCGGCCGGCCGCCGGATCGAGGGCCACCTGGATCTGTGCGGCGTTGGAGCCGTACACGGCGGCGGTGGTGGGCCACTGTCCCTCGGGCAGCAGCCGGACGAACGGTTCGCCGGCCAGCGCCTTCTCGTAGGCGGCGCGTACCGCCTCGGCGTCCGTGCCGGGTCGGGCCTTGGCCGAGCAGGTGGCGAGGATGCCGCGGGGCATCGGCGCCAGGGTCGGGGTGAAGGACACCGTGACCGGCTCGCCGGCCGCCGCGCTGAGGTTCTGGATCATCTCCGGGGTGTGCCGGTGTCCGCCGCCGACGCCGTACGGACTCATCGAGCCCATGACCTCGGAGCCGAGGAGGTGCGGCTTGAGGGCCTTGCCCGCGCCGGAGGTGCCGGACGCGGCGACGATCACGGCCTCCGGCTCGGCGAGGCCGGCCGCGTAGGCCGGGAACAGCGCGAGCGAGACGGCGGTGGGGTAGCAGCCCGGGACCGCGATGCGCTTGGACCCCTGCAGCGCCGCGCGACCGCCGGGCAGCTCCGGGAGGCCGTACGGCCAGGTGCCGGCGTGCGGCGAGCCGTAGAACGCCTCCCAGTCGGCGGCGTCCTTCAGCCGGAAGTCCGCGCCGCAGTCCACCACCAGCACCTCGGGGCCGAGCTGCTCGGCGACCGCCGCGGACTGGCCGTGCGGCAGCGCGAGGAACACCACGTCGTGGCCGGCCAGCGCCTCGGGCGAGGTCGGCGCCAGCACGCGGTCGGCCAGCGGGGCCAGGTGCGGCTGGAGCGCGGCCAGGCGCTGTCCCGCGTTGGAGTGCCCGGTCACCGCGCCGATCTCGACCTCCGGGTGCCCCAGGAGCAGGCGCAGGAGTTCCCCTCCCGCGTATCCGCTCGCACCGGCGACTGCTGCTCGTACCGTCATGACCCCTGGACCCTCCGTCTCGATGGCATGACTATACGGATGATTGCAGTTTTATGCAATGCCGGGCGAGGGGCCCGGACGGGGCGCGCCGAACCACCGGGCGAGGGCGGCGCGCAGGCCGCCTGCTTCGCCATCCCGGCGGGCCCAGCAGACGTGCCCGTCCGGGCGGACCAGCAGCGCCTCGCCGGCGCCCACCGCGGGACCGGCGTCGGCGCGGTCGACCCGGTCCGCCCAGCCGTCCGTCGCGGCGGCGGCCGTCGAGGCGGCGCCGGCCAGCAGGACGCCGCGGCCGGACGGCAGCCGGACGCCGGGCACCCGCGCCCCCAGCAACGGGTGGTCCGGCGCGTCGGGCATCGGGTAGCGGATGTCCGTGCCGGCGATCATGGCGGCGACGCGGCGGTTGGCCTCCGGCACGGCGAGCAGGTCGGCGAACACCTCGCGGACCACCACGGCATCCGGGTCGGGGAGCGTCAGCACCGTCTGTGCGCGGGTGTTGGCGAGCACCCGGGCGCCGACCGGGTGCCGCTCGGCGTGGTAGGTGGCCAGCAGGCCGTCCGGGGCCCGGCCGCGGATCACCGCGGCCAGCTTCCAGCCCAGGTTGAACGCGTCCTGCATGCCGAGGTTGAGGCCCTGCCCGCCGGCGGGGGCGTGGATGTGGGCCGCGTCGCCGGCCAGCAGCACCCGGCCGTCGGCGTACCGCTCGGCCTGCCGGGCGGCGTCGGTGAAGCGGGACGCCCAGCGGACGGCGCGCAGTTCGCGCGGCGGGCCGGGGCAGCGGGCCAGCGCCGTGCGCACCTCGTCCTCGGTGACCGGGGCGTCGCGGTCGACGCCCTGCTGCTCGGGGCCGCCGAGGAGCAGCCGGTGCACCCCGTCGCCGAGCGGGAGCAGGAAGGCGACGCCCGCGGGGTCCGGGGTGAGGTCGGGCAGGCGCCATGCCTCGCCGGGGCCGGCGGATCCGGCCTCCGCCGCGGCGGGCGCGACGAGTTCGACGTCGGCGACGGCCATGCCGATCCGGCCGTCCCACCCCGGGAAGGGCGTGCCCAGGACGCGGCGCACGGTGCTGCGTCCGCCGTCCGCGCCCACCAGGTACCCGGCCCGGACGGTGCGCTCCGCGCCGTCGGGCCCGAGGAGGGTGGCGGTGACGCCGCCCTCGTCCTGTCGGAACGACGTCAACTCCCGTCCCCGCAGCACCGGGACGCCGTACTCGGCGAGGTGGTCCTCCAGGAACTCCTCGACCCGGGCCTGCGGGATGCCGACCTGGTGCGGGAACGGCGTGTCCAGCGCGTCGTAGTGGAGCGGCAGTCCGGCGAAGTGGCCGGCGGGGAGCAGCGTCAGCGACCGGTCCAGGACCGGGTCCAGCCAGCCTCGGCAGTCCAGCACCTCGGCGGTGCGCGGCTGGAGGTTGAGCGCCTTGGACCGGCCGGTGCGCAAGGGCAGCCGTTCCACGACGGCCGCCCGCACTCCGGCCAGGCCCAGCTCGTTGGCGAGCAGCAGGCCGGTCGGGCCCGCCCCCGCGATCAGTACCTCGTAGTCGGTGTCCACGGCTCCCCTACAGCTTCATGCCGTGTCGGGTGACATACCAGTTGTGCCAGGTGAGCAGCCCACCGAGCATCACCAGCCACAGCACGGTGCTGGTGAGCGGGAAGGCGTCCACCGGGATCGTGTACGCCAGCACCACCCGCAGCACCGCGTCGAGCAGGAAGACCGCGCCCCACACCGCCGTGACCAGCCGTAGGCGATGACGGAACGTCGGCCCGGTGTCCCACCGCGCCTCCCACTCGACCAGTCCGGCCTCGCCGACCTTGGCGATGACGATGCCGCGCGAGGCGGTCATGATGAACGGGCGCCGGGTGAGCAGCGTGCCGAGCACCCAGAGGCCGATCGACGCGGTCAGCCAGCTGTCCCGGATCATCACCACCCGGGGGCTGCCGGAGATCAGGGTCAGCACCGTGCCGATCACCACCAGGCTCAGCGTGAACACCGCCATCGCCTCCACCCGGCGCTGCCGCACGACGCCGTAGACGATCCACGGCAGCAGCAGCGCGCCGCCGACGGCCATCGCGAGCCACTGGTCGAGGCCGGCCGCGCGCAGTCCGTAGTAGGAGCCGAGCGGGAGGGCCAGTTCGAAGAGGAGCTGCGCGGCGAGCCGGCGGCGCAGCGCCTTCGTGCGGCGCCGGGCGGCCGCGGCGGGGGCCCCGTCCGCTTCGGTCCGTGGTGCCCGGTGCGTGGCCATGGTGTGTGCCCCCGTGTCTGCGGTCATGACGCCCTCCTGGTGGCGCGGTCGAACAGGTCCGCCAACTCCCGGCCGGCGGCCCGTACATCGAGATCGGGATCGTGGGTGGCGCGGCGCACCACGTCGTCGATGGCGGCGCGGATCGCGCGCATCATCACCCACGGGTCGAAGTCGCAGAACTCGCCGGCGCGCTGCGCCTTGCGGAGCTGCTCCACCTGGACGGCGAGGTTCGCCTCCGTCGTGCCGAGGAAGGCGACCATGCCGGGGTCCTCGCCGCGGAGGTTGCCGAGGATCTCGACGATCGCCGCGAGGTGGTTGGGGTACTCGGCGAACAGGTCGAGGTTGCCCTCGATGGAGGCGCGCAGGCGGGCCGCGTAGCTCTCGTGGGCCTCGATGCGGGGGCGGACGAAGCCGTCCGCGAGCCGCATCACCTCGGTGACGACCTCGCGCATCAGGTCGTCCCGGCCGTCGAAGTGGTAGGAGATCATCCCCGTGCTGCTCAGCCCGGCGCGCTCCGCGATCTTCGCGAACGAGGCCCGGTGATAGCCGATCTCGGCGATGACGTCGATCGCCGCGGCGACGATCTGGGCCCGGCGGCCCGACTCGGTGAACGAGGGCCGGCCGGTCTTGCGCGTCGCCTTTTGCTTGGCCGTACTGTTCTTTGCTTGCATGAGCAAGACGGTAGCCGGGTTTGCTCGCCCGAGCAAGACGTTGTGCTCACCCGAGCAAGACCGGGGGCCGGCCGGCTCATCTCCCGTACACCCGGCCGGTGTTCGGTTCCGGCGCCGGGCGGTGGTGCGCCGCCGGGCCCGCGGCGAAGGCGCGCAGCAGGTTCTCGGTGGTGCGGGTGACGAAGGCGCCGGTGCGGCGGTCCATGCCGTGGTCGCGGCCGTCGTCCCGGGTGCCCGCCATGAGGGCCTCGACCCAGCGCATGGTGCCGGTGGCGAAGACGCCGGCTCCGCCGGGGACGGTGTAGTAGGCGGAGTCGGCGTGGCTGGCGCGGCCCTGGCAGACCAGCGGGGAGTGCGCGACGATCTCCAGGTCGGCGGGGGTGGGGACCTCGGGCGTGACCCGGTCGTACTCCACGCCGACCAGGTGCGGGAAGGCGTCGCCGGTCCTGACGCCGGTGCCCTCGAAGAGCCAGTGGCCGGCGCCGTGCACCACGTAGGGCGCGTCCGTCGGGTAGCCCTCGTAGAACACGCCGGTCAGGGCCGACTCCGGGTCGGCGGCGGGCGGTGCGCGGAAGTCGTGGGTGGGCGGGTCGCCGCGGTCGGCGAACCCCGGGTCGTCGCGGTAGGCGGTCTTGTAGCAGGTCACGGTGCGCAGCGGGCCGTCCTCGCCGGCGTCCAGACGGACCCGGCGGAAGCAGGCGTTGGCGCCCAGGAAGGCGAGGTTGGTGCCGCTGTCGCGGGCCCGGGTGACGTGCGCACGCTGCTGCGGCGTCCAGTATTCGTCGTGGCCGAGGGAGAGCACGGCGGTGGCGCCGCGCAGCGCGGACGGGTCGCGGTGGACGTCCACCGAGGTGGTGTAGGCCAGCGGCAGGCCCAGGCGTTCGGCCAGCACCACCAGGGCGCGCTCGTAGACCAGGAACTTCTCGGCGCCGGTGGCGTCGTAGGGGCGGTCGAAGGTGACCGCCAGCGAGCGGGTGGCGTAGGCGCCGTCCCGGCCCCGGTAGAGGCTGTGGCCGCCCCAGGCGTTGTACGCCTGCCAGGTCGTCACCGCGTGCATCAGGGCGGTGCGGCCCGCGGCGCCGGCCGAGCGGACGATCAGCGGGACGTACCGCTGGTGGCCGTGGTCGGTGTCGAGGCGGAGCAGATAGGCGCCGGGCGGCCAGCCGTCGGTGCGGACGGCCGTGGTGCGCGGCCAGCCGGCCACCACCGTGCGGGTCGCGGCCAGCAGCCGCGGGTCCGGGCCGCGCCGCCCGGCGAGCCGCGCCGAGCGCCACACCAGCCGCGCCTGGGCGCCGCCGTACCAGCCGACCCGGTAGGCGCGAATGCGGAAGCCGGGCGCGGTGGTGGAGACGTGCAGGCCGAACTCCTCGCCGGGCAGCACGCTCACCCGGTCCGCATAGCCCTCGATCGCGTCCGGCGGGCCGGTGGCGCGCAGCCGCCAGTCCGGGCTGCCGGGGCGGGTGCGCTCGGCGGTGAGCGGGTCCGCGGGCCGGTGGCCGCGGGTGCCGCCCGGGGAGTCGCAGCCGGTCAGGCCGGTGGCCAGGGCCGCGATGCCGGTGGCGGCGCCGAGGAAGTGCCGGCGGTCCAGGCCGGCGGGCGGCCGGTCCGCGGCGCGGTGCTCCCCCGCGTCGCGTGCGGCGCCGTCCGCCATCGGGTCGCTCCCGTCCGTGCGTTCCTGGTGCCTGGTCCGTCCCGGGACGATCCGTCCCAGGACGATCCTGCGCCCGGCGGCGCGGCCGGACGACCGCAGCGGGCCCGAACGCGGGCATCGGGGGCCCGCCCGGGGCACACGGGGCCCGGCCGCCCCGCGGGGACGGCCGGGCACGGGCCACCGCTCCCCCGTCGGCTCAGGCGGGCTGCGGCGTCTCGTTCCTGAGGGACCTGCGGAGCTGTGCGCGCAGTTCGGGGCCGTCCGTGCGGCCGTGCGCGGAGATCGCGTGCTCCGTGGCGGCGCGGAGCACTTCCTCCTCCTCGCCGATGAGGACGAGGCTGCACCGCGTCTCACTGGGGTGGTCCCGGCAGTCGATCAACTTGCGCATCACCACCACCTCCTCGTCCCCAGTGTCGGCCGCCGGGGCCCGCCGCGCCGCGCGTATACGGGGAACCGCGTATGGCGCGACGGCGGTCGGAGCTGGTGCAGTGGAAGCAGCAAGGCGAGGAGGTGACGGCCATGGCGGTGTCCGCCCCGGCCGCACCGGGCGCCGTCGGTGGCGGCGGGACCACCCGGCAGGAACGGGTGAGCGCGTTCCTGGAACGGGTGATCACCGACGGCGGGGCCGCGGTCGCGGGCCTGTGCACCTCTCTCGGCGACCGGCTCGGGCTGTACCGGGCGATGGCCGGCGTCGGCCCGCTGACCTCCGCCCAGCTCGCCGCCCGCACCGGGCTGGTCGAGCGATACGTCCGGGAGTGGCTGGCGGCCCAGGTGGCCGGCGGGTACGTGACGTACGCGCCGGACCGCGACACCTACCTGCTCCCGGACGAGCACGCCGCGGTCCTCGCCGAGCCCGGGCTGCCCAGCTACGCGGCCGGCTTCTTCACCATGCTCCAGGCGCTGTACGCCACCGAGGACAGCCTGATGGACGCGTTCCGCACCGGCGAGGGCATCGGCTGGGAGGAACACGGAGCGGCGCTGTTCGAGGGCACCGCGAAGTTCTTCCGCCCCGGTTACGCGGCGTCGCTGGTGCCCGAGTGGCTGGCCTCGCTGGACGGTGTGGTGGAGAAGCTGGAGCGCGGGGCCGCGGTGGCGGACGTCGGATGCGGTTACGGCTACTCGACGGCGCTGATGGCGCGGGCGTTCCCCCACTCCCGCTTCACCGGCTACGACTTCCACCGCCCGTCCGTGGAGGCGGCCCGCGGGATCGCCGCCGAGCAGGGCGTGGCCGACCGGGTGACCTTCGAGGTGGCGGGCGCCGACGACTTCCCCGGCGAGGACTTCGACCTGATCACCTACTTCGACTGCCTGCACGACATCGGCGACCCGGGCGCCGCGCTCCGGCACGCCGAGCACGCCCTCGCCGAGGGCGGCACCTGCATGATCGTGGAACCGAACGCCTCCCCGCACGCCGACGAGAACGCCACCCCGGTCGGCCGGGTGCTGACCGCCGCCTCGGTGGCCGTCTGCCTGCCGTCCGCGCTGGCCCAGCACGGCCCGCAGGCGCTGGGGAACCACGCGGGCGAGCGGGCGTTGCGGGAACTCGCCGACGCGGCCGGGCTGCACCACTGGCGGCTGGCGGCCCAGAGCCCGGTCAACCGCGTCTATGCCGTCGGGCGCTGACCCGCCCGACGCCCCCGGCCGGTCTTCCCCCGGCCGGCCGGGCGGCCCCGCTCCGGGCGGTTCACGGCAACGCCCCGGGAGCCGCTCCGAGCGGCCTTGACCCGGGCCGGAGGGCTCGGCAGGCTGGACGTATGAGCGCGGCCGCGGAGGCCGGCCTGCGGCGCATCCTCTCCGTCGTCGACCTCCTGATCGACGCCGTGGACGAGGACACCCTGGTTCCGGCGCTGCTGCCGCTGCTGCTCGGCGCGCTGCCGGGCGACAGCATCATCTGGTCGCCCCGCCCCGACCCCGCCCATCCGCTGCGCACCCTCCCGGACGACCTGCTGAGCCAGGACGTGCTGGACGCGTTCGACCGCGGCTGGTGGTGCGACTCCTTCGTCCGGCACACCCGGATCGGCAGCGGCGTCCCGCTGCGCCGCTCGGCGCTGCAGACCCCCGGCGAGTTCCACGCGCTCCCGGTCTACTCCGATGTCTACCGGCCGTTCGGGGCCGAGCGGCAGCTGGCGATGTCCTTCCCGGCGGGCTATGCCGCGGGCGTTCCGCGGCGGGTCTCGGTGGTGGTCAGCCGCGACCGCCACGGCAGCGACTTCAGCGACGCGGACGTGGCCGCAGCGGTGCTGCTGCGCACCCGCCTCAGCCGGGTCATGGGCCGCCTCGCCCCGCCGGCCCCGGCCCCGGCCCCGGCCCGGGACCTGGTCACCCGCCGCGAATCGGCCGTGCTGCGCCTGCTCGCCGACGGTCTGACCAACCAGCAGATCGCGCACCGGCTGGCGATCAGCCCCCGCACGGTGGACAAGCACCTGGAGCACGCCTACGCCAAGCTGCGGGTGGGCGGCCGGGTCGCGGCGGCCAACGCCTGGCTGATGCGGGAGGCCGGGCAGCCGGGCCGGGGGCCGGACGCCGGGGCGTGAGGCACCGGGCGGGCCGCCGCCGCGGGACGGGACGGCGGGCGCCCCGCAGCCCGTCGAGGATCTCGGTGCCGAGGTCCGGCATCGGGGCCGGACCATCCGGCGACCGCCCGGCCGCGGGTCAGGGGCCGACCGGGCCCGGGTCGAGCAGCCCCAGCGTCATCCACTGCTCCGGGGCGGCCAGCGGCCGGAAGCCGACCTTCTCGTAGACGCCGTGCGCGTCCTTGGTGGCGAGGGTGAGCCGGGCCAGTCCGTGCGACGCCAGGTGCTCGGCGACCTCCTCGACCAGGGCGGTGCCCAGGCCCTTGCCGCGGTCGTCGGGGGAGACGTAGACGTCGCAGAGCCAGGCGAAGGTGGCGTGGTCCGTGACGACCCGGGCGTAGGCGACCTGACGGCCCGAAGCCGCCTCGTACAGGCCGAAGTTGAGCGAGCCGGCGACGGCGCGGTCGTGGTGCGCGCGGGTACGGCCCAGGGCCCAGTAGGAGTCGCCTGCGAGCCAGTCGTGGACCAGGCCGGAGTCGAGGCGGTCCGGGTCGGTGGAGATCTCGTAGCCGTCGAGGGCGCGGGCAGTCATGCCCGGAGCCTGGCAGAAGGGTCGGGCCCGCGTCGAACGGGTTGCCGGGCCCGGCCCCGCCGTCCCGTTCAGGCCACCGGTACGCCCAGTTCGTCGCAGGCGGTGCGGAGCCGGCGGACCCCCTCGGTCAGCTCGGCGGCGCCGGCCGCGGAGGCGTAGCTCAGCCGGAGGTGGGCGGCCGGCGGCTCGGCGGCGAAGTAGGGGCGGCCGGCCGCGACCGCGACGCCCGCGTGCAGTGCGGCGCCGGTCAGCGCCGCCTCGTCGGTGCCGTCCGGCAGCCGCAGCCACAGGTGGTAGCCGCCGAGTGCGGTGCGCTGCCCTGCGCCCGCCACGGCCAGCGCCGGCAGTTCGCGCTGCAGGGCGGCCCGGACGGTCTGCCGACGGGAGGTCAGCTCGCCCGCGATCAGGCGGAGGTGACGCGGCCAGGCGGGCGAGCCGACGAGTTCCAGTGCGGCCTCCTGGAGCGGGCCGGGCACGAAGAAGCTGTCGACGACCTGGATGGCGCGCAGCCGGTCGAACACCGGGCCGCGGGCCGCCAGGGCGCCCACCCGCAGGCTCGGCGAGGTCGCCTTGGTCAGCGAGCGGACGTGCACCACGGTGCCGTCCGGGTCGTCGGCGAGCAGGGTCGGCGGCAGCGGGGGCGCGTCGGCGTGCCCCAGCAGCCGGGCGAAGTCGTCCTCGACGACGAAGGCGCCGGCCGCCCGGGCCACCCGCAGCACCTCCCGGCGGCGCTCGGCGGCCAGCACCGCGCCGGACGGGTTCTGGAACAGCGGCTGACAGACGAACAGTCGGGCGCCGCTGACCCGGAAGGCGTCGGCGAGCAGATCGGTGCGGACGCCGTCGGCGTCCATCGGGACCGGCACCGGGCGCAGCCCGGAGGCCCGGGCGACGGCGAGCATGCCGGGGTAGGTCGGCGACTCGACGAGGACCGGGGCGCCGGGCGCGGCGAGGGCGCGCAGCGCGGCGGTCAGGGCACTCTGGCCGCCGGCGGTGATCAGCACGTCGTTGGCGGAGAGCGGGCCGCCGGGGCCGCCGATCTCCCGGGCGAACCAGGCCCGCAGCTCCGGCACCCCGTCGACCGCCGGGCGGCTCCAGGCGCCGGGCCGCCGGCCGGCCCGCGCCAGCGCGGCGGCCAGGGCGCGTTCGGGCTGGAGGGTGGGCGGCAGATAGCCGCCGTTGAGCTCGATGACGCCGGGCCCGGGGGCGGAGAGCGTGGCCAGGACCCCGGAGGCGTCGACGCTGCGCGGCACCTGGTCGCCGGCCGGTTCGGCGCTCAGCGCGATCTCCTGCCAGGAGGTGTCGACCGGGGGCGGGGTCGCGCGGCGCGGCTCGGCGCGGAAGGCCCCGGCACCGGGGCGGGTGACGACCAGCCCCTCGGCGGCCAGTTCGGCGAGCGCCCGGGAGACCGTCACCGGGCTGACCCGGTGCCGCTCGACCAGGGCGCGACTCGACGGCAGCTTCTCACCGGGAGAGTAGCGCTTCAGCTCCTCTCGCAGGATCGCGGCCAGCTCGGCACCACTGCTACGCTCATGCATGAGAGCCAACGATAGCGCTACTGCCGCCACGCCGATAGCGGTCACCGCCCCGGATCCCACCCCGGCCGCCGGCCCCGCCGCACCGCGCTCGGCGCCCCCGGCCCGCGCGTCCGGCTCCGGCGCCCTGCTCGCCGCCCTCGGGGTCGCCACCTTCTCGCTGACCTTCCCGGCGACCGCCTGGGCGCTGACGGGCATGGGCGCCTGGACGGTGGTGATGCTGCGCAGCGTGCTGGCCGCCGCCCTGGCCGGGACGTGCCTGGCGGTGTGCCGGGCCCGGGTGCCCGAACGCCGCCACTGGGCCGGCATCGCGGTGGTCGCCGGCGGGGTGGTGCTGGGCTTCCCGCTGCTGACCACCCTCGCGCTGAAGACCTCCACCACCTCGCACGCCGCCGTGGTGATCGGCCTGCTGCCGCTGGCCACCGCCGCCTGCTCGGTGGCGCGCACCGGGGCCCGGCCCTCGCGCACGTTCTGGATCGCCGCGTCGGTCGGCGCCGCCGCCGTGATCGCCTTCGCGCTGCAGCAGAGCGGCGGCGCGCCGACCACCGGCGACCTGTATCTCTTCGCGGCGCTGCTGGTGTGCGCGGCGGGCTACGCCGAGGGCGGCCGGCTGGCCCGCCACATGCCGGGGTGGCAGGTGATCGGCTGGGCCCTGGTGCTGGCGCTGCCGGTGACCGGGCCGGGCGCGGTGTGGGCGCTGTGCGCCGAGCCGCCGCACCTGACGGGCCGCGCGGTGGCCGGGCTGCTGTGGCTGGCGGTCGGCTCGACGTTCCTGGGGATGGTGGTCTGGTACCGCGGGATGGCCGCCATCGGCGTCTCCCGGGCCAGCCAGCTCCAGCTCGCCCAGCCGCTGCTGACCCTGGTGTGGTCGGTGGTGCTGCTCGGCGAGCAGCTGCCGCCGGCCGCGCCGCTGACCGCGCTGGCGGTCCTGGCGTGCATCGTGGTCACCCAGCGGGCGCGCACCTGACGGGCCCGGGCGGCGGGGCCGCGGGCCGGGGCGCGGGCCCGCTTCACCGGGTGCGCCCCGGGCGTGCGGACATAAACTGGCGGCGACGGCAGTCGTGCCGTCCGGGCCGTTCCCGGGCCCGCAATCCGTTTGGCCGTTCCACCGCCCGGCCGTCGTGCGCGTCGGCCGCCCCGGTCGGCGGCCACCCGAGGCGGGAGGAGCCCAGATGCACGCGAGCAAGGGCGACCGGCTGCTGGTGCACGGCAGAACCGTCGGTCACGGCGACCACATGGTCGAGATCGTGGAAGTGCTGGGGACCAACGGCGAACCGCCCTACCGCATCCGCGCCGAGGACGGCCACGAAACGATCATGTGGCCCGGCCCGGACTGCGTCGTCCAGCACCCCAAGTCGACCGAACCCCACACCATCCACTGACGGACCTCGCGGCGGTGGCGGGCGGCCCGCCACCGCCGCGTCCGTGCCACCGCCGCGGTCACCGCCGGGCCGGGCCCCCGTAGTGGTCCTCGACGACCCGGGCCAGCGCGCCCAGCGGGTCCCGCACCACGTCCTTGGCCGAGAAGTAGACGTGCCCGCGAACCTGCGGGTAGCGGTGGGCGAAGGAGACATGGCGGGAGAGCTCGGCCGGGTTCCGCCAGGCTTCCGATTGCGCGTTCCGGTCCGCCTTGTAGAGGGCCTCGCCGATGTAGAGCTCCACCTGGGTGCCCGCCACGGTCCGGGCCCACCACGGCACCAGCTCCGCGTAGTCGGCCGCGGCGAAGCCCAGCGGCCAGTACACCTGCGGCACGATGTAGTCGATCCAGCCCTGCCGCACCCAGCGCCGGGTGTCGGCGTAGAGGTCGTCGTAGGTCTGTACCCCGGCCTCGGTCCGGGAGCCGCGCGGGTCGGTCGCGGCGTTGCGCCAGACCGCGAACGGGCTGACGCCGAGGCGCACCCGCCGGTCGATCGCCACCATCCGCTGCCCCATCTCCCGGATCAGCAGGTCGATGTTGTCCCGCCGCCAGTCGGCTCGGGAGGCGAAGTCCGCGCCGTACGCCTCATAGGCCGCGTCGTCGCGGAACGCCTGGCCGGCGACCGGGTACGGGTAGAAGTAGTCGTCGAAGTGCACCCCGTCGACGGGGTAGCGGCGCACCGCGTCCAGCATCGCGTCCTGGACGAAGCGGCGGACCTCGGGCAGCCCGGGGTTGTAGTAGAGCTTGCCGCCGTAGGGGACGATCCAGCCCGGGTGCCGGCGGGCGGGGTGGTCGGGGCTCAGCCGGCCGAGGTCGGTGTGGTTGGCCACCCGGTACGGGTTGAACCAGGCGTGCAGCTCCAGGTCGCGCCGGTGGGCCTCGCGGACCGCGAACCCCAGCGGGTCCCAGCCCGGGTCACGGCCCTGGACCCCGGTCAGGTACTGCGCCCAGGGCTCGTACCGCGACGGCCACAGCGCGTCCGCCGTCGGCCGCACCTGGAAGAACACCGCGTTCAGCCGCCGCTCGACCGCGGTGTCCAGCAGCATGATCAGTTGCCGCTGCTGGGTGGAGCGGTCCAGGCCGGGGCGGGTCGGCCAGTCCAGGTTGGCGACCGTCGCCAGCCACATCCCGCGCAGTTCCCGCGCGCCCGGCGCGCCCTCGGCGGCCCGGGCGACCTCGGCGCCCGCGCCCAGCAGCCAGGAGGCCGCGCCCAGTGTCGCGGCGCCGAACCCGCGGCGTGTGATCCCTCGCATGAAAAGCCCCCATCTTGTCCGTTTCGTCCGATGTGGCAGGCTCAGAATGCCCGCCCCGGCGCCGTCCTCCCAGCACCTCGCGGAGTAACGTCGGGGGCGAGGCGGGCGCCGGACCCTTACGGCGTACCGCCGGTCCTGAAGATCAGCGAAAGGCACGAGGTGACGGACTCATTCGCCGACATTGCACGCGTCGGAGTGGTCGGCTGCGGCCAGATGGGCGCTGGCATCGCCGAGGTGTGCGCCCGCGCCGGGCTGGACGTCAAGGTCGCGGAGACCACCGGCGAGGCATTGGAGCTGGGGCGTACCCGCCTGACCAACTCCCTCGGCAAAGCCGCCGAACGCGGCAAGATCACCGTGGCCGAGCGCGATGCGACGCTCGGCCGGCTCAGCTTCACCACCGACCTCGGTGAGTTCGCCGACCGCGACCTCGTCATCGAGGCCGTGGTGGAGAACGAGCAGGTCAAGACGGAGATCTTCCAGGTGCTCGACCAGGTGGTGGTCCGCTCGGACGCGATCCTGGCCTCCAACACCTCGTCCATCCCGCTGGTGAAGCTGGCGGTGGCGACCTCGCGGCCCGACCAGGTCATCGGCATCCACTTCTTCAACCCCGCACCGGTGCAGAAGCTCGTCGAGCTGATCCCCGCCCTGACCACCGGGGAGGAGACCCTCAAGCGCGCCGAGTCGCTGGTCCAGGACGTGCTCGGCAAGCACGCCATCCGCGCCCAGGACCGCTCCGGCTTCGTGGTGAACGCCCTGCTCATCCCGTACCTGCTCTCCGCGATCCGGATGTTCGAGTCCGGCATGGCCAGCCGCGAGGACATCGACCACGGCATGGAGATGGGCTGCGCCCACCCGATGGGCCCGCTCAGGCTCTCCGACCTGATCGGCCTGGACACCGTGGCCTCGGTCGCCGCCTCCATGTACGAGGAGTACAAGGAGCCCCTCTACGCCGCTCCCCCGCTCCTCCAGCGCATGGTGGACGCGGGCCGGCTCGGGCGCAAGAGCGGGTCGGGGTTCTACTCGTACTAGCACGCGCGACGACGCCGCCAAGTGGCGCTGCTTCAGGGGGAGTTCATCTGGAGCGGCGCCACTTGGACGTCGTCTCATCTGGCCTCGTCGGTAGTCTGAGCTCGTGCTGATCGTGGAACGCTTGGTGCCGGACGAGCTGTACGACCCACCGATCCGCTCGCGACGCGGACCGCGCCGACGCACGATGTCCTGGCTCGCCGGCTGCGGCCCCCTGCACCGCCGCTACGAGCGCAAAGCCGAACACTTCCTCGCCTTCACCACCATCGCCTGCAGCCTCATCTGCTACCGCAGACTCACCACATGAGACGACTTCTCAACCGGTGACGTTCGCCGGGGGGCCGGCCGGGCGAGGAGTACGGCGGGTGCGCGGGCCGCGGGCCGTGGAGGGGCCTTCCCAGCGCACGGCTCGCTCGCTGTCCAGGTCGAACTGGTCCATGACACGGGCGACGATGTGGTCGACGAGGTCGTCGATGGTCTCCGGCTTGTTGTAGAAGGCCGGCATCGGCGGCAGGATCGTCGCGCCCATACGGGACATGGCCAGCATGTTCTCCAGGTGGATGGTAGACAGGGGCGTCTCGCGGACACCGAGCACGAGGCGCCGGCCTTCCTTGAGGACGACGTCCGCGGCCCGCGCGATCAGGTCACTGCCGTAGCCGGCCCGGATCGCCGCGAGGGTCTTCGCGCTGCACGGCAGGATCACCATGCCGTCGGTGCGGAAGGAACCGCTGGAGATCGACGCCGTTTGGTCGTCCGCGCCATGCGTGACGTCGGCGAGGGCGGCAACGTCCCGGGACGTCCATCCCGTTTCCATGGCGATGGTTGGCTTCGCCCAGCGGCTCATGACCAAGTGTGTCTCCACGTCCGGTTGTTCCCGCAGTTGTTGCAGGAGTCGGATGCCGAGCACGGCCCCGGTGGCTCCGGTCATTCCGACGATCAGTCGCATCAGACAACCTTTCGGGTGCTTCTCGCTTCGTTGTGTCGTTCAGTGGCCCTGCTTGCTCATCGCACCGGCCTCCTCGCTGCGTCAGTTTGGGTACCGTGCCTGCACCTTGGCCCGTACCTCGGCCGGATACGCGTCCGCGAAGGTGCTCTGCGGCTCGCGTTCGCCGGGCGCGGAGAGGAGGGCCTCGTGGACCACCTTGGTCGCACGGGCGGCGTGCCGCTCCTGAGGGGTGTAGCAGGTGAGCAGAGGCAGGACCGGGCCGTCCTCGAAGCGGACCACGCGCCCGTCGGGGTGGACGCGGGTGGCCAGCGCCCACAGCAGGTCGGCATCGTCGGTGGGGTCGAAGTCGTCGTCCAGCAGGAAGACCTGCGGGAGGCAGGAGCCGAACTTGGTACCGAACACCGCCTCGCCGACGCGGCGCGCGTACTGCTCCTCGCTGACCCCGGGCAGCAGCTCGCGCCAGTTCCCCGGCGCGGTGACGACCAACCAGTGGCTGGCGGCACTCAACGGCGCCCAGGCGGAGGCCACGGGCAGGCCGGCCTCACGGATCGCGTCCAGCGCGCCGGCGGCTTCGCCGATCCCGGTCACGGTGTGGAAGTCGTCCGTCGGCTTGCCCTCCGCGACCAGCGGCCAGATCGGTGCGTCCCGGTGGGTGATGGCTTCCACGGTGTAGACCGGCTGGAGGCTGGTCTCGCGCGGGATGTAGCCGGCGAACTCGCCGAACGGGCCCTCCACTCCGTCCCGTTGGACGGACAGGTGACCCTCGATGACGATCTCGGCGCCGGCCGGGACCATCAGGTCGGACAGCTCCGCCTTGACCACCTCCAGCGGGCGGCCGATCAGCGCGCCGATGTACGCGGATTCCGCCACGCCGTCCCCGATCGGGATGCCGCCGACGTACGGGATCGCCGGGTCGCCGCCCTGGACCAGCGCATAGGGCATGGGCTTGCCGAGGTCGGCCCATTGCTGCCAGACCTGCGCGATGTGCTGGGGGTGCATGACGAGACCGGTCATGTGCTTGCCGTCGATCATCATGATCCGGGCGATGGACCAGTTGGTCCACGAGCCGTCCGGGGTCTGGGCGATGATCACGCCGTAGGTGTTGGCGTAGCGGTTGCCGTCGCCCTCGTGCACGAAGGGGACGGGAAAGCGGTTGAGGTCCGCTTCCTCTCCCAGCAGGACGTTCGCCTTGACCGGGGCCGCCTCGGCGGCGACCGCGACCGGCGGCACACCCGGGCGGTGCCGGGTGGCGACCAGGTGCTCGACGACCTCGCGCCCGGTGGCCTCCGGTCGCAGGCCGACGCTGAGCGCGACCCGCGCGTACGGCCGGCTCGGGTCGGAGCTCAGTGCGGCCGGGGCGCCGAGCAGACGGAAGCCCTCGGCGACGCCCGCGACGTTCTCGAAGAGCGGGGCCGGGAGGTGGTGCTCGGTGCTGTATCGGGTCTGGGCGGCGGCCTCCAGGTTCCAGTCCACCTCATCGTGGACGCGGTCGAGATCGCCCAGCTTCTCCAACGCCTCGATGTGCTCGCGAAGATCGGACGGATGCTGCACGGGTACCTCCTTGACGAAGACCATCTGCACGTACACAGATCATCAGTACACAAACTCACAGTACACGAACATCAGTGCACAGACATTCCGTGTACGGACATGCCTGGTCGAGCCTGCGCATTCGCCCTGCTCCCGGCCGGCTGCGCCAAGTGGTCTTCGTCAGGAACCCGCACGCCGTCCCCGCCCCACCCCCACCTGCGCCGCAACGGTCGGAGATACTGCGGTCATGGCCCAGCAGCCCCTCACCGACACCCCGATGCACCTCCTGCGCCGCGCGCTACAGCAGCTCACCGCGGTCTGGCAGGCCGAGGTCCCCGACCTCACCGCCCCCCAGTACGCCGTCCTCACCGTCCTCGCCGACTCCCCCTGCCTCACCCAGGTCGAGCTCAGCAAGGCCACCGCGATCGACCGGTCCACCATGACCACCATGCTCGACCGGCTCACCTCCCGCGGTTGGATCACGCGCGAGGTCGACCCCGCCCACCGCCGCCGCCACCAGGTCCGGCTCACGCCCGAGGGGCACGCCCTCCTGCGTCGCGTCGCCCCCGCAGCCGACCGCGCCAACCACTGGCTCACCGACCGGCTCGGCGCACAGCGAGTGGACGAACTCCTGCCGCTACTGCGGGACCTGGCGGAAGTGGACACCGAACGCAGCGACTGAGGGCTCAACACGGCCAACCACCCCGACTCCCAAAGGAGTTCGAGGCGAACAGCCACTGAAGCTCGCCGACCGCGGGGCGAACAGGCCCACCACCGCCAGACGCCTCGGCCCTGGAGGGCGGACGGGGCTTGCGCAACAGTGCCGACGTAGACAGCCCGGGGGCGGCAGGGCGAAGTGGGGCCCTCCCGATCTCCCTACGCCGGCACGGGTACGGGTACGTGCCCGCATGCTGGTGGCGTGGAAGGGAGCCCGGCGATGTCCGATGCGAGCATCCGCATCCCCGAAGAAGCCAAAGACCGCCGCGCCGCCATCGCCGCCGCCGAAGGACTGTCGTTGCGCGCCTAGCTGGCGCGGCTGGCCGAGACCCTCCTGACCCCGGCCGAGCGTGCCGAGCGGGCGGAGAAGACCAAGGCGGTGCCGCAGGAGTGGAACGGATACGCACCCACGTCGGGCGAGGAGCAGGACCTCGACGACGAGCTCGACCGGCGCCTGGCAGCGGCGGCCGGCCACCGTCCAACTTTGGCGTGCCACCCTGCGATTGCTTCGCTCACCGGCTGGGCAACACCGCCGCGACAGCAACGATCATGTCGTGGTCCCTACGCCGGGCGGTGCCGCAACGACGCAGCCTTCGCCGCCCTCACCGGCGTCAGCCCGCCGCCTCCCCAACCCACTTGACGACGCGCAGAAGCGACCTTGGTACACCCCAACGGTGGTCGTGGCGATGTCACCTGTAGTGTTCCGGCGCTTTCTTCGCCTTGGGCACATGGCCTAGCGTCGGCCGTAGGACCGGTGCTTGGCGGGCCAAGAAGTCCCACAGCTGGTCAGCGACCGGCCCGTGCGGCCGGTCGCGCCGGCGAGCTGCCGAGAGTTCCTCAACCACACCGGGAAAGTGCCGTCCGGCGATGGAAAGCAGGCTTCCGTCACGCAACTCGGTCTCGATCATGAACCGCGGCACGTGTCCCCACGCCATGCCGTGCAAGATCAGCTCCTTCTTCATGAGGTGGTCCGGAACGGAGCTCCGGGGCGCGCCTTCGACCAGGAAATGGCCTTGCTCCGACGGATGCCGCGCCGAATCCCGGACCACGCACTGGGTGAAGGCCTGCATCCGCTGCGGTGTGATGTCGGTGTCCGGAGGGAAGGGCAGGAAACCGGGCGCCACGACGGGCACCAGCGCGACGCGGCCGAGATCGATCCACTCCATCCGCACGTCGCTTTTGGGGACGCGGTGCACGATGAGGTCGGCTTCGTCCTCCAGCAGCCGCTCCCAGGGGCCGGTGACCGTCTCGAACTGCAGGTGCAGTCGTGTCTGCGGGACTTGCGCGAAGAAGCGGCTGAGCATCTCCAACACCGGCGGGAGTGGACACAGGTCCCCTAGCACCACGCGTAGTTCGGCCTCTTCGCCCATCGCCAACTGCGCGGCGTAGGTCTGCAGCTCCTCGGCCTCGTGCAGCAGGAAGCGCACCTTGCGGTGGAAGGCGTGCCCCGCCTCGGTGAGCTGAACCCGATAGCCCGAGCGATCCAGCAGTTCCAGGCCCAGCTGGCGCTCCAGCTTGGCGACTGCTGCGAACACAGAAGGGTGCGAGCGGTGCAGCCGCTCGGCGGCGGCCTGGAAGCCGCCGTCGAGCACAACGGCGTTGAAGCACTGCAACTCGTGGAGCGTGAAGTTTGACATTGTCCAGCCAACCTACAGGGCTCGTTCGATCTTTGTAATAGAACTCTGCAGGTGGTGTTCATAGGCTGAGCGCATACCCGCTAGATCACTGGAGCTGACATGACTTCTCAGACCCGTACTGCCATCACCACCGGCGATGGCGTCCGCATCGTCTACCGCTTCGACGGTGACGAGAACAAGCCGGTGCTGCTGCTCTCGAACTCCATCGGCACCGACCTGCACATGTGGGATGGCCAGGTGTCGGCTCTGACCGAGCACTTCCGGCTGCTGCGCTACGACGCGCGCGGCCACGGCGCTTCCGATGTCCCGAGCGGCCCGTATTCCCTGGACCGACTGGGGCGCGACGTGGTGGAACTGCTGGATGCCCTGGGCCTGCAGCGGGTGCACGTGCTGGGCCTGTCTCTGGGCGGAATCGTCGCGCAGTGGTTGGGAATCCACGTTCCGGAGCGCGTTGACCGCCTGGTGCTCTCCAACACCGCCGCGTACCTCGGCCCGGCGAATCAGTGGGATCGACCGATCGCCGAACTGCTGGAAGCCTCCGACATGCAGGTCACCGCGGAGAGGTTCCTGCACAACTGGTTCCCGGCCCGCATGCTGCAAGGCGACGACGAGGTTGTCGAGGGCTTCCGCCGCACCCTGCTCGCCACCCAGCGCGAGGGCGTGGCCGGGAGCTGGGCTGCGGTGCGCGACTACGACCTGCGCCGCACGGCCACGCTCATCCACAACCCGACACTGGTCGTCGCGGGCGAGCACGACACCGTCACGTCCGCCGACCACGGGAAGGAACTCGCCGCGACCGTCCCCGGCGCGCGGTTCACCGTCCTGCCCACGGTGCACATGGCGAACGTCGAAGCGCAGGCGGAGTTCGTGGACGCTGTGGTGGCCTTCCTCACAGAACAGTCCTGACGGTTACTGCGTCGTGTCCGGACGGCTCCTTCCCCACTGTCCCGACCGACAGGCTCTTACCTTGATGCTGTCGGTGATACTGGAGTTTCCCGGTGCGACGGCATGATCGACGGGCATGCTCGGGGCTGTTCCGCAGGCCGATGCAGTTGTTGGGGTGTCCGTTGTCCGTCCGTCCCCGTTCCGGTGAGCAAGTCCCTTCTCTGACCGCGCAGATCGCGCGGGCGAGCAATGCGAAGGGCACGCCGGCGATGTGGGTGCGGGACCCCTTGGACGGGCTGTGGCACGACGAGGACTTCGCCGGCTGGTACCCGCGCGAGGGCCGTCCCGGTCTTTCGCCCGCCGAGCCGGCCACCATCTGCCTGCTACGGCCGCCCGGTCCGTTTGGGCAAGAACCCCACCCGGCCCAAGAGCGCCACCTGACCGGCGAGCAACGTGTGCGACCAGGCGCCGCTGCCCCCTCCCGCAGGCAACTCGTCCACGCAGTCGGAGCTGTTGGAGGGCACCCGGGCCTGGTCGTCGGCCGCGGCGCCGAAGCCCCGGTCGGCGACGACCGTGCCTGGTGGGTGCTCACGTCAGCGGCACGGAAACGCGGCGTGCACGCCGACCCGTTCGAACCACCCCGCCGGCCGGCCACCTGCGACAACAACAACCCCTGACCGGCGCAAACGCGCCAGGACCTGTCGGCGTCGCCCGCGCCGCAAGTTTTCTGCAACCCCCCGGCAAGCCTTTCGCACACCCACCCGGGCACCTCCTCCATACCCCCGCGGATCGGCAGGGGGCAACGGGAGGCGGCCGTCACGACGACGGCGGCGGACAGCAGGCATTGGGGGATGTCATGTCGGCAATCACCACGTCCTACGGGCTGGGACGGGAGAGCCAGAAACCGGAGCACAAGCGCGAGTGGCTGACGCTGGTCGGCCGCAAACGCGTCCTGGTCATCGTGCACACCGTGACCTACGGGAAGCGACTGCGGGAGGTGTTCTCGCTGCTGGAGTCGGACTTCCGCGTCCAGGTGATGTTCACCGCGCCGCCGCACGAGTTCGGTGACGGGGTAGCGCAGTTGCTCCGCCGGCTGGGCAGTGTGCAGCTCACCTGGCAGGAAGCGGTGCGGATGGAGTTCGATCTCGTACTGGCCGCCGGTCCACGCGGCGTGGAGGAGATCCGGGGACCGCTGATCACACTGCCTCATGGCGCCAACTACCTCAAGCGGGTGGGGCCTTCGGGCAAGCAGTGGGTGGCGGGGCTGTCCCGGCGGGACATCGTCCCGGACGGCAGGCCGCTGCCGGCCGCCGTCGTACTGCCCCACGAGGACGATGCGGGCGAACTGGCACGTCACTGCCCGGCGGCCCTTCCCGTGGCGGTCGTGGCCGGTGACCCGGCGCATGACCGGATGGCGATCAGCCTGCCGCAGCGCGATGCCTACCGTAGGGCGCTCGGCCTCGGTGCCCGGGAGCGGCTGATCGGCGTGGTCTCCACCTGGGGTCCGCATTCGTCCTTCGGCTCGTTCGAGACGCTGTTGCCCCGGCTCCTGAGCGAGCTGAACGACGACTCGCTACGGGTGGCCGTCCTCGTCCACCCCAATGTGTGGTCCGGGCACGGGGCCTGGCAGGTACGCGCCTGGCTGGCGCAATGCCGGACGCGGGGCATCGCGGTGGTGCCGCCCGAGGCGGACTGGCGCACGGTCCTGATCGCGGCCGACGGCATCATCGGGGACCACGGCTCGGTCACGCTCTACGGCACGCTCACCCACGCGCCGATCCTGCTGGCGGCGTCACCGGAAGCGGAGATCAACCCTGCCTCGCCGGCCGCCGCGCTCGCCCTCACCGCACCGACGCTGTCGCCCGCCCATGGGCTGCTGGAGCAACTGGACTACGCGGCGGCCGAGTACCGACGGCAGGACTACGCCGCCATCGCCGCGCGCATCACCTCCGAACCCGGTCGGTTCAGCCGGAACATGCGGCGGCTGATGTACCGCGTCCTGGGCCTCGGCCAGCCCGCGTTCCCGGCCCTCACCCGGCGCCTGCCGCTTCCGCCGGCGTTGGAGACCTGGGTGGCGAGGGACGACGGGGACGCCTGGCACGCGGGAGAGTCGGAGGTCCCGGCATGACTGCGTCCACGTCCGATGCGCCCCGATGGGTGCGGCGCGGCGGCCGGCTGGTGAGCGTCGAACCGGCCACGGCAGCGGGCGGCCGGTGGGCCCTGCCCGGCACCGGGGCGCCGACGCTGCGGATGGTCCTCGGCACGCCGGGGGGCGCCTATGTGGTGGCGGCCGTGCGGGAAGGCGTGTACGTCGTCGACGCACAGGGCGACGCGACGGCCGGGACCGCCGATGAACGCGTCGACGCAGGCCGACTGCCCTGCCTGCATGACCACTTCGCGGTCGATATCGACCTCTGTGCCGACGAACGCTGGCTCGGGTGCGCCGACCTGCTGCACGGCAGCGTCCCCCGCCCACGTGAGCACGCCCTGCGCTGGGTGACGGACGTCCTCGCCGACCGGGTCGGCTGCCGGCTCGCCACGCTGCCCCTGGATGACGGGGGCTGGGCGGTGGCGGAACGCCGGGGCGGCCGGGGGCAGGTGCGACCGTGCCTGGTGCCCGCGCCGTCCTGGTGCGGAAGTCCGCCCACGGCCGCGGACCGCGCGTTGCTTCCCTCTTGCCTGTACGGCTGGGCGGCAGCGGGGCAGCCATGGGGCAGGCTGGCGTCGATGGTCGTACTCACCCGCGCTACGTACACAGCCTGAGAGCCTGGTACGTACCGAGGCGCCAACGGGTCGCTCACGCGCCGAGCAACGGGAAGACCGCCGCCGCCCGCCGCGTTGTGGACCCGTAGGGGGTGCTCGCACCCCCTACGGGTTGTGTTCGAGCGCCCCTGGGGAGTGTCCGCCCCCAGCAGCTTCACCCGCCCAGCTCGCCCAACCGCCCCGCCAGCCGCTCCGCCTCATCGGGGCTGTGCGGCAGGTGAGCCGCCCGGGAACGCTCGTAGAACTCCCGGGCGGCATCCGTGTCGCCATGGTGCTGGGCACTCCGGCCGAGCAGTTCCAAGGCCCTGGCCTGCCAGTGCGTCGCTCCCGACGCCTCGAACACGGCCAGTGCCTCCCGGAGTTCGCCGATGCCTCGCTCGTAGGCGTCGGCCCCGGCGTCTGCGGCCCGCTTCCTCGGGCTTGCGGCCAGTGTGTGCGCGTATCCGAGGAAGGCCAGCGCCCGCGCCGCGTCGTACGGGTCCCGTACGTCGGTCAGCACGGTGTGCGCCTGGGAGAAGCAGCCGACGGCGCGGTCGATGTCGTCGCCCTCCAGGGCGATCTCACCGACAATGATCCGGGACAGCGCGGCACCGCGCCGATAGCCGCAGCTCTCCCACGCAGTGATGGCCTGGGCGAGGTACGAGACGGCCTGCCCGGTGCGGCCCGCCTCGCGATGGCACGTGCCCAGACCGTGCAGCGCCTGTCCTTCGTCCCGCACATCGCCGGCCTCGCGCGCGGCGATCAGGGACCGGTGGTACCAGTCGATGGCGTCGTCGATGCGATGCGCGCTGGTGAAGCCGATGGCGCCGGAGTTGAGCATCTGGCGCTCCGCGGCCCGGTCACCGGCGCGCTCCGCGGCGGCAAGTCCCAGTTCGTGGGCCTCGATCCACAGGCCGTAGTGTCTCAGCCGCAGAAACAGCGGCCACATCGCGTCGACGATCTGCCAGCCCGTGTCGTACCAGCCCTGTCCGGTCGCGGTGCGGACGGCTTCCAGCAGGTCCAGCCGGTGTGCGGCCAGCCACTCCAGCGCCCCGATCTCGTCGTCGAACGGGAGCGGGAGACCATCGGGACAGAAGGCGAAGTCCCGCCGCAGGGTGAGCTGAATGGGCGTCAGCAGCCGTTGCGCCTCGGTGGCGGTCGCCAGGTACCAGTCGCACGCCCGGCGCAGGGTCTCGCTGCGGCCGCCGTCCGTCTCGTCCAGGAGACCGCGCTCGCGCGCATGGAGCCGCACCAGGTCATGGAAGCGATAGGCGTCAGGTCCGGACTCCTCGATCAGATTGGCCTCGACCAGCGCGTCGATCAGCCGCTCGGCCACCCGCAGGGGCACCCCGCAGACCGCCGCCGCGCTGCGTACTTCGAACACCCGCACCGGCAGCAGGCCCCAGCGCCGGTACAGCCGCGCGGCGCCCTCCGACAGGACCGCGTACGAGCCGTCCAGTCCGCTGCGTACCGCCTTTTCCCCTTCCACTGTCAGCTCCTCCAGGCGATCGCGATCCTCGGCGAGCGCGTCGACCAGGGCGCGCAGCGGCTGCTGGGGCCGCGCCGCGAGACGCGCGGCGGCCAGGCATACGGCCAGGGGGAGGCCGGCGCACAGCAGAACCACCTCGCGAGCCGCCGCGGCCTCTTTCTGCACCCGTTCCCGACCCACTCCACGCGACAGGAGTTCCTCGGCCGCCGCCGGGTCCAAGACGCCCAGGTGGTACACCAGAGCGCCGTCCACGCCCAGTCCGGTCAGCCGGTTTCTGCTGGTCACGACGGTGAGGCCGCCTCTGCCGCCGGGCAGGACGGGCCGGACCTGGGCCGCGGACAGAACGTTGTCGATCACTAGGCCGATCCGGAGGTTCGCGGTGACCGAGCGCCAGAGCGCGGCTTGTTCGGCCAGCCCGGCCGGGACCGGGCCCACTCCGAGGGCCCGTAAGAACTGGCCGAGAATCTCTCCGGGCTCGGCTGGCCCCTCGGGGGAGTGCCCGCGCAGGTCGGCGTAGAGGTGGCCGTCCGGATACGTCTCGTCGGTATCGTGCAGCCACCGTGTCACCAACGCCGTCTTCCCGACGCCGGCAGGGCCGCTGACCACGATCAGCGGCGCCGCGTGTCCATCGTGCCGGGAGCGCAGAGCGTCCAGGGCCGCCAGGTCGTCGTCGCGGCCCATGAAATGGGCCGTGAGGGGCGGGAGTTGGCGTGGCACCGGAAGGGGTGGCCGCCGCTCGGCGCCATGCAGATGGATGCCGCCGGTGACCTCTCCCGCCTGGATGACGGGGCCGTTGAGCTGCGCCTTGCCGCCGACCACGTTCCCGTCCCGACGCATCCGCCCCCCTGTTCCGCCAACCCCACTACCGATCACCTCTGCACCAAAAAGTGGATCGACTCGCTCACGGATCGGTTGCGGACGGGCGATCGGCCGCACATTGATCGGAAGGGGACTACCCATCAAGTACGGCACAGAGACCCTGACATAGAGCGATGGCATAGTAATTCGGCCATTGCGCCAGGCCCTCTGGCCCCTCTTTTGTGACCCCTGTCATAGTCGCTCTCGGCGGGGTGTGCGCTGCCAGGGGGGAGGCGCTGGTGGAAATCCAAGTGCTCGGCCCGGTCGGACTCGTGGCACAAAGTCGCCGTTTCGGCCTCGGTTCGGACAAAGAACGTCTGATCCTGGCCTCACTCGCTCTGGAAGCCGGCCGTCCGGTCTCGCTGGATGCGCTCATCGATCGCCTCTGGGAGGGCGATTCGCCGGCCAACGACCGCAAGAACGTGCACGTCTACGTATCGCGCATCCGCAAGGCACTGCGCGAGTACGGCGCCGGACCCGATTCACCACATATCGCACGTCATGCGCACACCTACGCGCTGCGCGTGAACGCGGGCTCGATCGACTGGCACCGCTTCCAACACCTGACCTCCCAGGCCCGCTCCACAGCGGACCGCGGGGAGGCCGAAGCCGCCGTCGACCTCCTGCACCAGGCCGACGATCTCTGGCGTGGCGACGCGCTCGCCGGGCTGCCCGGGCTGTGGCCCGAGCGCACACGGAGGAAGCTCGCCCAGCGGCGCCTTGGTGTCACGTCCTCCCGGATCGCCCTCGAACTGCGGTTGCACCGTTTCGCCGACGTCGTCGGGGACCTGGCCGACCTGGTGGACCAGCACCCCGACGACGAGACGCTGATCGGCCACCTCATGGTCGCCTACTACGGATGCGGACGGCACGCCGACGCCCTCCGCGCCTACCAGGTCGCCTTACGCAGACTGCGCGCCGAACTGGGCACGGAGCCGGGTGAGGAACTGGCGCACATCCATCAGCGCATCCTCCGGCGCGCGCCGCTGCAGGACCTGCTTCCCGGGAGCGCCGAGTCCGCCGGATCCACCGGGGCCACGGGGCCCACAGGGCCCACCATGCCCCTCGCGTCCGCCGCGTCCGCCGGCGCCACCGCGGCGACGTGGTCCGTCGCGGCCCCCTCCGGCGCCGTGCCGCCCGTAGCGATGCCCGCACCGCACAATCTGCCTCGGCAATCCGCCCTCGTCGGACGGCAGGCGGAGCTACGGCGGCTGAGCCAGACCGTCGAAGCGGTTGCCGACCACGGGTCGGTGGTCACCCTGGAATCGATCTCCGGGATGGCCGGGATCGGCAAGACGGCGCTGGCGATCAATGCCGCGCGGCACATGGGCGACCGGTTCCCCGACGGGCAGCTCTATCTCGATCTCCGCGCCCACGCCCGCGTACAGGAACCGCTGGAGGCCGGCCAGGCACTCGCCATGCTGCTGCGACTGCTGGGCGTTCCCGCCGACGCCATCCCCGCCGACATCGAGGAACGCACCGCACTGTGGCGCACCATGCTGGCGCGCCGGCGCGTGATCCTCGTCCTGGACGATGCCGCCTCGCCCTCCCAGGTCATCCCCCTCCTCCCCAGCGACTCCCGCAGCCTGGCGATCGTCACGAGCCGATGGCACCTGGCCGGCCTGCCCGGCGCCCACTCGCTGGCTCTGGACGTACTGCCGCCACAGGACGCGATGGCGCTCTTTCTGCAGTTCGCCGGGGAGCACCGCAGCCAGGACATCAGAGAGGTCGACCAAATCGTCCACCTTTGCGGGCATTTGCCGCTGGCGATCGAGCTGGTCGCCAACCGCTTCAGCGCCCACCCGTCGTGGACGCTGGCCACCCTCCGCGAGCGCCTCACACGCGGTTCGGGTCGGCTGGGAGAAATCCGGGACGGCTTCCGCGAAATAGGCCGCGCATTCGAAATCTCGTACCACACGCTGACGCCCGGCCAGCGGTCCGCATTCCGCCTTCTCGGCCTGCATTTGGGATCGGAGTTCGGACCACACGCGGCTGCCGCCCTGCTGAACCGGTCGCTGGAGGCAACCGAGCGACTTCTCGAAGCCTTACTACAGTGTCACCTGCTGCAGGAACCCGCCCCGAACCGGTACCGATTCCATGATCTTCTGGGTGAGTACGCGCGTGCCCTGGTCAACTCCGAGGACGACGACGCCGAGCGGTGTAATGCCCTCGACCGATTGACCGATTTCTATCTGTGCACCGCGTCACGGGCCGACGCCCTGATCTACCCTCAGCGGCTGCGCTCGGCCCATGAACTCGCCCCAGGACCCTGGCCGTTACCGATCTTCGGGGATGTTGACGACGCCCGGTCATGGCTGAGCCTCGAACGCGCCAACCTCCTCACCACAGAGCACTACAACCGCGTTCACGGCTCCCCCGGGCGCGCCGCCCAGCTCTGTCACATACTGGCCGGCTTCCTCGACGCCGAATGCCACTGGACACACGCCGACCGGCTGCACGGACACGCCGTCAGCCACTGGCAGCGCACCGATGACCGGCGCGCGCTCTGCCTCGCCCTGCTGGATCTGGGCGGCGCGCACGCACAGACCGGCCACTACCCGCAGGCCGAGGAAGCCTGCCACCGCGCACTGGAACTGGCCCGCACCCTGGGCGACCCGGATGCGGAGAGCGAGGCGCTGCGCGCGCTCGGCGTGCTCGACTGGAATCGCGGAGAGTACCGGACGGCCCTGGACTTCTACTTGCAGGCGCTGGCCGTACAGAATGAATCCGGGAGCGCCGCGAACCGCGCCAAGTACGTGAACAACATCGCCATCGTCCTGCTGCACCTGGGCGAGTACCAAAAGGCGCAGGAGCGTTTCCTGGAAGCCATTGACGAATCCCAGCGGGTCGGCGATACGAGGACTGTCGGTAAAACGAAGAACAACCTGGGCGATCTCCATGTACGCATGGGAAATATCTCATTCGCTCGACGGTGTATCGAGGAAGCGCTCGACATCGCCAAGGAAATCAGAAACCCGCTCGACGAAGCGATAGCTCGATTCAACCTCGCAGACATTACGGCACTCGCCGGAAACGCCGAGGAAGCATCAAAGCTCTATCGTGACTGCCTCCTCGATTTTCAGCGGCTCGGTGACCGGAAGAACGAGGCCAACGGACTCATCGGCCTCGGCGCGGCCCTGCACCATCTGGGGCGCTTCCCCGAGGCCATCGAATACCACACCCGGGCACTTGACCTCGCACGTAGCATCGGTGCCCGCTACGAGGAGTGCCGAGCCCTGCGCCACCTGGGGAACGCGGAAGCCGCCATGCGACAGCTGGGGCCGGCCGCCGAGCACTTCGAGTCCGCGCTCCTCCTGGCCCGCCGCACCCAGGATCCCGAGGAAACCGGGCGAGCTTCGGAGGCCCTGGCGGAAATCCGGCACGACGAGGGCGCCCTCGATTCAGCGCAGACGCTCTGGAAAAATGCCCTTGGCATATTCCACGACCTCGGCGACGAGGGCGCGGCCGCACGCGTGAGCGGCCGGCTTCAACAGACCTCGAATGGGGCGACGGACTGAGTCTTAAAGGTTCCCTCCAGGACCTATGAACTGGATTTCGCAATGCCGTGCGGCCCCGTGTAGCGTCGCTCATGCATTTCATTGATTCCTCGACCCCATTAGCCGTGGCTTCACATGTGCGCACGGATAATGGGGCATGAAGTAAAGTAAGGCTAACCTCATGATGCGTGCTGCCGCTATCGGCCTGCTCGCCCTTATTCCGACGGTGGCGACGGCCGCCGACCAAGCACCCTCCACGACCCACCCATCGACAGTCGTCGTACCGTCCGCAACACACACCCGCGCCGCCCACGAGACGTCAACCGCTGCTGCCCCGACCATCTGCAACCCGTCCTTCAGGCAGGACGCCTGAAGAAATCACCGGCGTGGGCCCGTCCGGACCGAGGTCCCGGCGGGCCCATGTCCCTGAGAAGTCCCTGGGCACCCGGCCCGTTCGGCCGCGTGGTCGTGCCCGGGCGGCGGGGAGGGGGCGGGCGCTTCAGCTCATGAGGAACGCCGCGTCCCAGCCGGCGGTGTCCTCGATCGCCTCTCCGCGGCGGGCGTCGGCGTAGTCGGCCAGGGCGAGGGCGATGCCGGCGGCGCCGTCCAGCAGCCCCGGGTGGTGGACCCGGTGCGGTGCCGGCCGCGACGTGCCGGAGGGCGGCAGAACCTGGCGGTAGCCGAAGGGAGTTCGGGCGTCGAAGTCCGCCACGAGTTCCCGGGCGAGGGCGTCCGCCGCCGCCCACAACTCCGCCGACCCGCCGGCGGCGGCCATCCGACCGACGACGTGCAGGATGCCCGCGCGGCCGTGGCAGAAGCCCGGATCGACGGCGGTGACCGCGTCCCGCTGGCGGTGCACGAGGCCGCGGACCGCGTCCCGGGCCAGGGTCGTCAACCGGTGGTCGTCGAGCGCCTGCCCGGCCAGTTGCAGGGTCCAGGCGATCCCGGATGTCCCGTAACACCATCCCGGTGAGCTGCTCCCGCCCGCTTCCCCGGACGGCCGGGGCGGCGGGGAGGTCTCCCCGGGCGCCCTCGGGTAGGCGGCGACGCGGCCGGGC
Source organism: Streptomyces yunnanensis (assembly GCF_029011865.1). NCBI lineage: Bacteria > Bacillati > Actinomycetota > Actinomycetes > Kitasatosporales > Streptomycetaceae > Streptomyces > Streptomyces yunnanensis. The sequence goes on along the minus strand of NZ_CP095749.1, from coordinate 7,447,492 downwards.
CACCGGCTGCCGCGGTCGTCGGCACGGCCCACGCCCACCACCCAGTCGGCCATGCAGCGCAGGGCGTCCCGCATGCCCGGCACCCGGTGTCCGGCGCGGTACGCCAGCGACATCAGGGCGAGCGGACCGCAGATCCCGTGGGCGACGCCGACGTTGAGGTCGCCTCGGGGGAACTCCGCGCGATCGCGCGGGAGGAGATAGCGGTCGGGCGCGCACCACCACCCCGGCACCCGGCTCCCGTCGCCTTCCGCGGGCCGCACGGGGTGCGTCATCCCGACCAGGAAGCCCAGGACGTCGTGGAGTACCCGCGCGCACCGCTCGTCGCCGTCGTCGGCCGCCGCCAACAGGCCGCGTGCCCGTCCCGCCAGGCCCGAGATCACGTCGTAGTCGCCGTACGCCAGCCCCGGGCCGTGCTCCTGCCGCCGCGTCACGAGCCGGGCGACGCGCGCTCCGACGTATGCGGCGTGCACCTCGGCGGAGCGCGCCAGCAGCCGGGTGTACCCGCCGTGGGCGTGCGCATGGAGCCGTGCGGGCAGCAGCAGGTCACCGACCGCGGCCGGGCCGGCGTCGGTGGTCGCCGCCACGGCGGCCGCGAGATGGGCGTGCCCGATCGCCGCGTACCGTGCGTCGTTCCGGGCGCACCTGGTGTGCAGCAGCGCTATGCCGGGGTGCCCCAGCAGCAGCGATGCGGGCTGCCAGGCGGGCGGCGGCACCTCGGACGGCAGCGCGGCGAACGCGCTACGGGCGGCGCCGGCCACCCGCTCCGGCGAGCTCAGCAGCTCGGCGACGCGGTGGGCGGTGTCCGATGCCTCGTCGCACAGGGCGCGGGGTGCGGTCATCCGGTGTTCCGCTTCCGGCCGAGCCACAGCGCGAGCGCCTCACGGGCCGTCACCTGCGCGGTCAGTTCCTGCTCGGGCCGGGGGCCGAGCAGCCGGTTGACGTGCATATGGGCCAGGCTCAGGGCGATCCGTGCCCGCCGCCCGGGGTCCGGCGCGTCGGCGGACAGCACCTCGCGCAGACCGGACAGCGCGGCGGCGCGGGCGCTCCACCCCGCGTCCCCGCCGTCCGCCGGGGCCGGCGGCCGGGGCCTGGCGCGGGAGTCCAGCAGAGCGGCGACGGCCTGCTTCCGCTCCCGCGGGACGTCCCCCCGGCGCGCCAGCACCGCCGGGCTGCTGAGCCAGCCGAGCGCCTCGTCCGGGGAGCCGAGGCGGGTGACGATGTCGAGTATGCCCGGCACTGCCGCCGACGTCGGATCGTCAGGCCGGGCGGCGGACCCGGCGAGCAGCGCGACGACGGCCTCGCTGTCGGCGTGGAAGAAGCGCTCGGCATGCGGGAGGGCGGCCGGTCCCCCGTACCGTTCGACCTCGGGCTCGTAGGTGTCCAGGACCACCTTCCCGACGACCCCCGCCTCCTCGTGCGCCCGCGCCCAGGCGTGGAGTTCGGGCAGCAGCACCGGCCACAGGGACTCCGGGGTGCCGTGGAAGCGCAGCCGGATGTGCGGGGCCGGATCCTCGTAGCGGACGAAGAACCAGAGGTCGACGCCGGCCCTGCGCAGCAGCCCGGGATCGGTCAACGGCCCGAGGTGGCGGGCCAGCACCTCCGCCTGGCGGGCCTGCGGCACATGGATCTTCGCGTAGAGCCACGCGCCACCGGGCAGATGGGCACGCGCTCCGCGGCCCGTGGCGGCGTCGCCCGGAAGCGGCGGGACCGGCCGGCCGGGTGCCGCGCGCCGGGCCCGGGCCGGTGGGCCTGGCGAAGACGGGGAAGAAGAACTCGGCGGCATGGGCACCCTCGGGGCCCCGGAACCACTGCCGTTCCGCCGGCCCTGCGTACCGCTCCACCACCGTCAGTCCGGGCCGCCCGCCGCACCTCGTCGCGGAACACCAGGAGGTGCAGCGGGTCGTCGAGATCGACCGCGACGCGGTGGTCGGCCTTGGTGAGCAGCACCCGCCGGGGGACGTCCCAGCGCCGCCGCCACCGCCCGACCTGTCCGCTCCACTCCGCGTCCCCGCGGTCGGCCGCGGCACGCAGCGCGCGGTCCGGCAGCCAGCGCGCCGGGGAGAGCACGGTCCGGCCGTGGCGCACCCGCGGCAGCGCGGGGGCCGCGGCCCAGCCTCCCCAGCTCCACGGCGCGCAGAAGGACCGCCCCTCCTGCCCGATCTCCAGCAGGAACCGTGCCACGTACGGAAGATGGCGGCCGCTGGGGTTGAGCATCGAGTACGACAGCGGCCGGGCCCTTCGGCCGGTCACGGTGTCGACGAGCCGGAGGCCGTCGGTGTCCGCGCAGACCGCCAGGTGCTCCAGGCGCAGGTCGTGGGCCGTCCCCGCCGCGGCGGGTCCGACCCCCAACGGGATGCGATGGGAGAGCCATTGGGGGACGGCGGACACATTGGCGGACCGCATCACCCTGGGCCGGAAGGCGACACAGGCGGGGATCTCGTCCTGCGGTGCGCTCCGCTCGGTGCGCAGCGCCAGCTCCCGGACCTGTGCGGCCGACCGGCCGAGCACCGGCGCGAACCGGCTGAAGGTCGCCCCGGCCAGCGGGGAGACCGCATCGGGCGCGAGCACCAGACGGAAGTCCCCGCCGCACAGGGCGTCCCAGCCCGGTGTCAGCAGCTCGGCTCCCACCTCCATGCTCGGCGGGGCGGCCCCCCGTTCCGCCGGCTCCAGGGCGCGCACGGTCTCCTCGTCGAGCACCACTTCCCGGCCGCCGCCGCGGGCCGCGGCCATCAGCAGCTCGCCGAGCACCAGGTCGCGCGTGGCGGCCCCGGGGGCGGGCGGTGGTACGGGGGGCCGACGGTAGTCGCGGGGCAGCCCCAGCCCGCGGACGTCGTCGAGCAGTTCCAGGACCGGCACCGACCGGTCGGTGCCGTACCGCTCCAGGAAGTCCAGGTGGTAGTCGCGCAGGTGCGGATTGCCGCGGTGGACGGGAGAGGTCCGCCACAGCACCGTCGCGGCCCGTTCCGCTTCCCGGGCCACTTCCTGCGGCAGGGTCAGCCGCACCGCCGGCGCCAGGTCCGTCTGGAGGACGTCCGCGCCGGGCCGCACCGCCCGCATCCGCGCACCGACCGCGGTCAGCCGGGCGCGCCGGCCGTCCGGCGGCGCGGCGTCCAGGGAGCGCAACTCGGCGCGCAGGCCGTGCAGTTCGTGGGCCGTGGGGTGATCGACTCCCCGCAGCCGGTCGCATACGTGGTCGAGGGGGGCGGTGCAGTCGGGCGGCGGGGTCAGGTCGCCGAGCAGGAAGTGGCCGCGGACGAGTTGCCGGATGCTGTCCTCGATCGCGCCCTGTGGCGCGTGCGGGAACTCCCGCCTGGCCGCCTCCACCAGCCGGGGATGGGGCGTGGGGTGCGCCGCGGCCGCCAGGAGCTGCCGGACCACCCTGGTGTGGCGCACCGACCCGGCCAACTGCCGCTCGCCGTCGCGGTCGTGGTCGTCGACCAGCACCAGCCGGCCGTCCCGTACGACATGCAGGTTGTTGGCCGTGAGCAGCGAACGCTCCAGCACGGCGGGGACGTCGAGCAGCGTCTCCAGAACGCCGTCCAGCCAGGCCGCGTCCGGCCGGGTCACCCGGTGCCCGCCGCCGATCGGCTCGCGCGCGGGCACGGAGCCGAACCCGGCGAGGCCGACCCCCGCGAAGAGGCCGAAAGGCGTGGGTCGGTGGGACATCCGCGAGTGGTACTTGGTCAGCGAGAGCGCGATCCGGCGCAGGGACTTGAGCCTGAGCCGCTCCCCCGCGACGGCGCGGTCGACCTCCGCCGCCAGGCCCGCGCTGGCCAGGCCCACCGCCTCCATGAGCCCTGGGTCGGCGGCGAGTTCGGCTATCCGCCGGCGCAGCCGGTCCTCGTCGTACGGGGCCCCGTCGGACGACCGTGACCGCCCCTCGGGGGCGTCGTCCGGGGGCAGCGGGAGGGCCGCGGCGCGTACCAGGACCACCGTCCCGCATGCGAAATCAACCTCACCCGTACCACCCACGCCGGCCCCGCCCCGCTCCCCGTACGCTCCTTCACCTGACAGCGGTGCGGGGTGGTGGGGACGACGTCCCGGGCACCACCCCGCACCTGTGGCTCGGCGGCCGTTACCAGCCGCAGCGCCAGGACGTACGGGGAAACGGGGGCCGTCCGCCCGCCGCTCGGGGGATGGTTCGGCGGGCGGACCCGGCCGGCGGGCGCCCGACCGCCGGCTTCGGCCCCCGTACTAAGAGTCAACTCCCTTCCCGCCGTTGATGACAGCGTGTGAATGCGCCATCTCCGTGCGCCTGGTTCGCACCCCGTGCGAAACGCTCACGCTGTGTCACTTCGCACGGGGTGTGAACCGCTGACCCGGATCCGCCCGCCGCACACGCTCCCGCCTTCCCTCCCTGGGTAGTTGACTGGTGCGGGTAACCACCCGACCGTCACTCGGAGAAGGAAAGAGGAGCGGAACGTGACCGCCCATCGGGACCCCGATACGATCGCCGCCGACTTAGCGGAGCTGCGACGCCTACTCGACGTACGCACCGCCACGGTCGACGGCCAGCTCAGGCTGCAGGCCCAACGCTGCGAACAGAACACTCGGGACGCGGACGAACTCCAGGCCCGCATCACGCGGTTGGAGAGCCGCCGCTGGCCGCTGCCCTCGCTCGCCGCGCTCACGGGACTCGCGGCGATGGCGGCCGCCTTGTGGCAGGCGTCCGGGCGCTGAGGCCGGCCGGCCTCAGCCGAGCCGGATGTGGTGCAGCATCAGCAGCGCCGCGGCCATGTTCGCGGCCGGCACCTCCCCCCTCGCGACCATGTCGGGCACCAGCTTGAGGTCGATCCACTCCCGCCGGTCCGATTCGAAGTCGTCCTGCGGCGCGCCGAGGTACTCCGCCCGGTCGGACCAGTAGATGTGGTGCCGCGCGTCGGTGAGGCCGTTGGACGGCTCCACCGAGAGGAGGTGTTGGAGGGGTCCGGGTCGCCACCCGGTCTCCTCCTCCATCTCCCGCGCGGCCGCGGCGACCGGGTCCTCCCCGTCCTCCACCACGCCGGCGGCCAGTTCCCAGCCCCAGCTGTCGGTGATGAACCGGTGCCGCCACAGCAGCAACACCTCATTAGCCTCGTTGACCGCGGTGGCCACCGCCACCGGCCGCATCCGGATCAGGAAGTGATCCAGGTGACGGCCGTCGGGGAGTTCCACATCGGCCAGATTGACCCGGAACCAGGGATTCGCGTAGACCGGCTTTTCGCTGAGATTGTTCCAACGCACGTAACTGCCACCTTCCGCTTGAGGGCCGGCAAGGTGACACGAGCCCGGTCACAGCGGAACGCGCAGCACCTCGTCGATGAGATCGGCAGCCGCGTCCGTCGCGGAGCTCCCGGTCTCCGCCAGATGCTCGCGCACCGCCCGCAGCCGGTCCCGCAGGCGTTGCGACTCCATGCCCCGAGCCTGCTCCGTCATCTCCGCGGCGTTGGCCACGGCCCGGTCCGCATCCCCTTGGCGCAGCTCGATATGAGTGAGCATGGCCAGCCGGTGAACCCGGCCGCGGTCGTGTGCGGGGGTGTCCACGGCGGCGTCCGCCTGCTCCCGGGCGGACCGCAGGTCCCCGAGGCTGAGCAGCGCCTCCGCCACCTGTACGTTCACCAGGCCCGGCTGCACATAGCCCGTCTCGGCGGGCTCCAGCCCCGGGCGGATCCGCTCCGCCGCGGCCTCGGCCCGCCGGATGCAGTCCAGCGCGCCCGCGCCGTCGCCCAGCCGCGCATACGCCTTGGCCTGCATGGCGTAGAGGTCGGCCGAGAGCGCCGGGGTGAGCTGCCCGCCGGCGGTGCGCAGGGCCGCCTCCGCGAAGGCGACCGCCTGGCGGTACTCCCGTACGAAGAGGGACTGGTTGACCAACAGCGCGATCACATACGCGCCGAGTCCGCGGTCCCCGCTGGCCTTGGCCAGCCGCAGCGCCTGATGGAAGTAGCGCTGGGCCAGCCCGAGAGCGTCCGAGTCGTACGCGCAGATGCCCGCGACGGCCACCAGCCCACCGGTCGCCCGGTGCAGCTGACGCCCCGTCGCGTCGCTGTAGCTGCCCCGCAGCAGCGGCGCCGCCTCGGTGTTGAGGAATCCGACGATGCGCGCTCTGGTAGCGATACCACCCGCCTTCCGGTACATCTGCTCGTAGTGGGTCCGCGCGACCCGCAGCATCTCGATGTCGGCCATCCCGACCCGGGTCACCCCGTCGCGCGAGACGTCGAAGTCCTCCGGCGGGTTCTCCCACTCCCACACCGGGATGATCGCCGAGGTCCCGGTGAGCGCGGGCGCCGCGACCACGTGCGGCCGCTGCTGCTCGTCGGACCGCCACAGCGCGGTGGCCCGCTCGACGAACCCGGACAGCGGGGTGCCCGGGGCCTGGCGCGCCCCCGGCACGCTGAGCCCGATGTCGGCCAGGCCCACCGGCCGGTGCAGCCGCTCGCCGAGGATCTCGCAGATCAGGTCGGGCACCTGCCCGCGCGGCCGCTGCCCCTTGAGCCACCGCGCCACGGCCGTGTGCTCGTAGCGCAGCGCGAGCCCGCGCCGCCGCCCGAGGTGGTTGATCCGCGCCGCGAGCCCGGCGTGCGAGATACCGGCCTCGTCCAGGATCGCGTCGAGCAGCGTGTTGGGCTCCATGCCTCGCCCCCAAGGACGTACGGACTCCGTAAGTCCAGCGTAATCAGGGGGAGTTCACACCCCGTGTGAAGCGGCGCCGAACCGGCCGGCGGCGCCCGCCCGCACAGCACGACGGGCCCCCGCCCACCAGCGTGGACGGGGGCCCGTACGAGGCACGGGGGCCGCGGGGCGTCAGCCGCGCAGGGCCGCGCCCACCCGCTCGACCGCGACGGCGACCGCCGCGTCCCGGGCCGCGGTGGCCTCCTCGGCGGTCAGCGTCCGGTCGTCCGCCCGGAACCGCAGCGCGTAGGCCAGCGACTTCTTGCCGTCGCCCACCTGCTCACCGGTGAAGACGTCGAACAGCCGCACCGACTCCAGCAGTTCGCCGGCGCCGTCCCGCAGGGCGGCCTCGACGTCCGCCGCCGCCACCGAGGCGTCGACGATCAGCGCGACGTCCTGCGTGGCGACCGGGAAGGTGGAGATCCGCGGCGCCTGCAGCGAACCGGCCGAGGCCCGCTCCAGCCGGTCCAGGTCGATCTCCATCGCGCTGGTGCGCTCCGGCAGTCCGAGGGTCTTGACGACCCGGGGGTGCAGCTCACCGGCGTTGCCGACGAGCACCTCCTCGCCGTCGACCAGGGCGAGCAGCGCCGCGCACCGGCCGGGGTGCCACGGGGCGTGCTGGTCCTGACGGACGATCAGCTCGACGCCCGCCTCCCGCGCGACGGCCCGACCGGCCTCGACGGCGTCGGCCCACCCGGACGGGTACCCGGCACCCCACCAGCCGGCCTGCTCGCGGGCGCCGGCCAGGACCACCGCGGCCCGGCGCGGCTGCTGCGGCAGCGAGGCGTCCAGCGAGGCGATCTCGTCGTCGGTCGGCCGGCGGTCGACCACCAGCCGGCGGGCCGGCAGCTCCGTGCCGGTCGCCCGGAACACCGGACCGGTCTCGAAGAGCGCCAGATCGTGGTTGCCCCGCCCGTAGTTGCGGCGCAGCGCGGCCAGCAGCCCCGGGATCAGGGTCGTGCGGAGGTCCGGCTCCTCGTCCGAGAGCGGGTTCACCAGGGTGACCGCGTCCCGTCGCGGGTCGTCCGGCTCGATGCCGAGCTGGTCGAGGACGGCCGGGCCGGTGAACGGGTAGTTCAGCGTCTCGACGTATCCGGCGCCGGCCAGTGCCCGGCCGACCCGGCGGTGCAGTCGCTGACGCTCGGTCAGCCCACGGCCGGCGGGCGGCAGCGGCAGCGTGGAGGGCAGGTTCTCGTAGCCCTCCAGCCGGATGACCTCCTCGGCCAGGTCGTTCGGGTCGCCGAGGTCGGGCCGCCAGGACGGCACGGTGACCACCAGCTCGTCCTGCCCGTAGACATCGCAGCCGACCTGCTGAAGGCGGCGGACGACGGTCTCCCGCCCGTACGCCACACCGGCGACCTTGTCCGGGTGGTCCGCCGGGATGGTGATCGTCCGCGGCCCGCGCGGCGAGACGACCTCGGTGACGCCCTCCTCGGCGGTGCCGCCGGCGAGCAGCACCAGCAGGTCCACGGTCCGCTGGGCCGCCGCGGACGCCGCCTCCGGGTCCACCCCGCGCTCGAAGCGCTTGGCGGCCTCGGAGGACAGCCGGTGGCGGCGGGCGGTCCGGGCGATGGAGATCGCGTCAAAGTGCGCGGCCTCGATCACCACGTCGGTGGTGCCGTGCACCCGCCCGGTCCCGGGGTCGGCGACCGGCGCGGCGATCTCCGTGTTGGCGCCGCCCATCACGCCGGCCAGCCCGATCGGGCCGCGGTTGTCGGTGATGACCAGGTCCTCGCCGTCCAGCACCCGCTTGGTGCCGTCCAGGGTGACCAGCTCCTCGCCGGGCGTGGCGCGGCGGACGCCGATCGGACCCTCGACGGTCGTCCGGTCGTAGGCGTGCAGCGGCTGGCCCAGCTCCAGCATCACGTAGTTGGTGATGTCCACGGCGAGCGACACCGGCCGCATCCCGGCCTTCTGCAGCCGGCGCTGCATCCAGAGCGGGGTGCGGGCCTCCGGGTCCAGACCGGTCACCGTACGCGCGGTGAAGCGGTCGCAGCCGATCGGGTCGCCGACCTGGACCGGGTAGCCACCGGCGTTCGGCGGCGCCACGTCCAGCAGCGCCGGGTCGCGCAGCGGCAGCCCGAACGCGATGGCCGCCTCACGGGCCACGCCGCGCATCGACAGGCAGTAGCCGCGGTCCGGGGTGACGGCGATGTCCAGCACCTCGTCGCGGAGCTCCAGCAGCTCGATGGCGTCGATGCCGACCTCGTACTCCGGCGGCAGCACGATGATGCCGTGCGTGCCGTCGTCGCCCATGCCCAGCTCGTCGCCGGAGCAGATCATGCCGTGCGACGTCCTGCCGTAGGTCTTGCGAGCGGCGATCTTGAAGTCGCCGGGCAGCACCGCGCCGGGCAGCACCACGACGACCTTGTCGCCGACCGCGAAGTTCCGCGCACCGCAGACGATCTCCTGCGGCTCACCAGTGCCGTTGGCCTGGCGGACGTCCACCGTGCAGAAGCGGATCGGCTTCTTGAAGCCCTCCAGCTCCTCGATGGTCAGCACCTGGCCGACGACCAGCGGACCGCTCAGGCCCTCGCCGAGCTGCTCGACGGTCTCGACCTCCAGGCCGACCCCGATCAGCTTCTCCTGGACGTCGCGGCCGGTCGTCGTCGCCGGCAGGTCGACGTATTCCCGCAGCCAAGAAAGCGGGACCCGCATCAGATCTCCATCCCGAACGGCCGGGTGAACCGGACGTCGCCCTCGAACATGTCGCGCATGTCTTCCACGTTGTGCCGGAACATCAGCATCCGGTCGATTCCGAACCCGAAGGCGAAGCCGCTGTACTTCTCGGGGTCGACGCCGCAGGCGACCAGCACCTTGGGGTTGACCATGCCGCAGCCGCCCAGCTCGATCCAGCCCTCGCTGGAGCAGGTGCGGCACGGCCGGTCCGGGTCGCCCACGGACGCGCCGCGGCAGACGTAGCAGACCATGTCCATCTCGGCGGACGGCTCGGTGAACGGGAAGTAGTTGGGCCGCAGCCGGGTCTTCATGTCCGGGCCGAACAGCGCCCGGACCATGTGGTCCAGGGTGCCCTTCAGGTCCGCCATGGTCAGGCCCTCGTCGACGGCCAGCAGCTCGATCTGGTGGAAGACCGGGGAGTGCGTGGCGTCCAGCTCGTCGGTGCGGTAGACCCGCCCCGGGCAGACGACGTAGACCGGCGGCTCGCGGTCGACCAGCGTGCGGGCCTGCACCGGCGAGGTGTGGGTGCGCAGCACCACGCCCGACTCGTCGCCCTGGGTGCCGTTGCCCTGGACGAAGAAGGTGTCCTGCATCTGCCGCGCCGGGTGGTCCGGCACGAAGTTCAGGGCGTCGAAGTTGAACCACTCGGCCTCGACCTCGGGGCCCTCGGCGATCTCGTAGCCCATCGCCACGAAGACGTCCGCGACCCGCTCCATGAAGGCGGTCAGCGGGTGCCGGGCGCCGGGCGCGACCCGGTCGTACGGCAGGGTGACGTCCACCGCCTCCTCGACCAGGACGCGCGCGTCACGCTCCGCCTCCAGCTCTTCCTGGCGGGCCTTGAGCGCCTGGTTGACCCGGCCGCGGGCCTGGCCGACGCGCTTGCCGGCGTCCGCCTTGGCCTGCGGGGGGAGGGCGCCGATCTCGCGGTTGGCGAGGGCGAGCGGCGATGTGCCACCGGCGTGCGCGATCTTCGCCTGGGCGAGCGCGTCGAGGTCACCCGCGGCGGCGATGGCGGCCAGCGCCTCGTCGACCCGTCGGGCGATCTCTTCCGGTTTCAGGGCTTCGACCTCGACAGGGTCGTACGACTTATTGGGTGCGGACATCTCTTCCCGTGCTTCCGGTGGTGTGGCTTGGCGCGGCTCGCTTCGCCTCGGCTCTGCGCCCGCGTGTCCGCGATGCCTGTGCGCCAAAGGTCAAGTCTAAGGGGCGGACCCTCCCGGACCCGCCGTCGGCCCTGTCCGGGCCGTCGCGCGGCGCCCGCCGCCCGCCCGTCGCCCGGCCACCACCCCTGTCCGACGCTTCGCGGCCCCTCTTCATGCCAGGAAGGCAGGGGCCGCGACGGGCAGGCTGAATCGGAACTGGGCGCCGCCGGCCGGGGCCCGGCCGACCGTGATCGTGCCGCCGTGCGCCTCGACGATGCCCTTGACGATGTACAGGCCCAGCCCGGTGCCGCCGCGCTTGCTGCCCCGCCAGAAACGGGTGAAAACGCGGCTCATCGACTCCTCGGGGATGCCGGGGCCCTCGTCGCTCACGGTGACGCTCGTCCCCTCTCCGCCGCCGGTCTCCTTCGCCGGTCCCACCTCGATGGTGACCGTTCCCTCGCCGTGACGCACGGCGTTTTCCAGGAGATTGCCCAGGACCTGGTCCACCTTGTCCGGGTCTGCCCACAGATCGGGCAGCGGCTCCATCATCCGGATCAGGAAGCGGTCCGGCAGCTGGCCCGCGGTGGTCTGCGCCTGTACGTGCCGCCGGACCGCGGCGATCATGTCCACCCGCTGCCGGCGGACCTCCAGCCGCCCGGAGTCGATCCGGGAGATGTCCAGCAGCTCGGCGATGAGCCGGGTGACGCGGTTGGCGTCGGCGTCCACCGTCTCCAGCATCAGCCGCTTCTGGTCGTCGGTGAACCGTTCCCACTTCTGGAGGAGGGTCGCGGTGAAGCCCTTGACGGAGGTCAGCGGCGAACGCAGCTCGTGGGCGACGGTGGCGATCAGCTCGGCGTGGCTCAGCTCGGTGCGCCGCCGGGCCTCGGTGCCGCGCAGCGCGATCACCAGCCGCCGCACCGGGCCGGTGGGCCGACTGCGGACGTAACGGGCCGAGACCAGCACCTCGCGACCGCCCAGCAGCAGGTTCCGCTCCGGCTGGCCGCGGCGGATGGCCAGTCCCCCGTACGGGTCGGTCAGCTGCCACCAGCGGCGCCCCTCGATGTCCTGCAGCGGCAGGGCGTCGCCGACCGGGCGGCCCAGCGCCTGCGGCGGCTCGATGCCGGTGATCCGGGCGGCGGCGGCGTTGAAGCAGATCACCCGGCCGTGTTCGTCGGCGACGACCAGACCGTCGGGGAGGTCGTCCGGGGCCAGCCCGAGATCCGCGCCGGACTCCTCGGGCGGGCAGCCACCAGCGGTGGCAGTACTGGCCGAAGTCCTCGCCGTCATCGCCGTGTTACCCCCTCCCGGGCCGGAGCTGGCAAGACTACTAGCTCGGCCCGGCCCCACCGTCGGGTTCGCGGCTACGCCCCTCCGGCGGGTGACGTCGCGCGGCACCCTCCGGTGGCGCGCTGGGCCCGCGCGGAGGCGTACAGGCAGACCGCGGCGGCGGTCGCGAGGTTGAGGCTCTCGGCCCTGCCGTGGATCGGCACCCGGACGACGGCGTCGGCCAGCGCCCGGGTCTCCTCGGGCAGCCCCCACGCCTCGTTGCCGAAGATCCAGGCGGTCGGCCCGCCCATGGAACCGGCGTCCAGCTCCGCGTCCAGGTCGCGGTCGCCGGCCCCGTCGGCGGCCAGGATCCGCACCCCGGCGCCCCGCAGTCCGGTCACCACCTGCTCCACCGGCACGCCCACCGCGACCGGCAGGTGGAACAGCGAACCCACCGACGCCCGCACCGACTTGGGGTTGTAGAGGTCCACGGACGCGTCGGTCAGCACCACCGCGTCGGCGCCCGCGGCGTCCGCGCAGCGCAGCACCGTGCCGGCGTTGCCGGGGTCGCGCACGTTGGCCAGCACGGCCACCAGCCGCGGGCGGGCGGCGAGGATCTCCTCGAACGGCGAGTCCAGGAACCGGCAGACGCCCACCAGCCCCTGCGGGGTGACGGTCTGCGAGACGTCCGCGACGGTCCTGTCGTCGGCGAAGTGCACCAGCGCCCCCGCCGCCCGGGCCGCCTCGACGATCTCGGCGTGCCGCTCGGCGGCCTCGACGGTGGCGAACAGCTCGATGAGGGTGGGCGATCCGCCGGCGCGGTGCGCGACGGCCTCGCGGACGGCCTGCGGGCCCTCGGCGATGAACCGGCGTTCCTTGCCCCGGAAGTGCCGCCGGGCCAGCCGCCGGGCGGCGGCGACTCGCGGGGAACGCGGGGAGATCAGCTCGGGGGTGCCCATGGGCGGCGGCTCGCTTCTTTCGTTCGGTGCGGGGGCCCGGTGCGGACGAGGGGGGTCGCCCCCGCTCGAACGGGGTCGAGAGCGCGGGGGGGAAGGGCCCGGGAGTCCCGGAAACGCGGCGGACCCGCAGGCCGGGGCCCGCGGGTCCGCAATCACAACGTCGTCACATCGTCACGACGCCGTCAGGCCGCGATTCAGGCAGCAGCCTTCGGGGCGTTGACGTCGCTCGGCAGCGCCTTCTGGGCCACCTCGACCAGCGCGGCGAACGCACCGGCGTCGTTCACGGCGAGGTCGGCGAGGATCTTGCGGTCCACCTCGATGCTGGCGGCCTTCAGACCCTGGATGAAGCGGTTGTAGGTCATGCCGTTGGCGCGGGCAGCGGCGTTGATGCGCTGGATCCACAGCTGACGGAAGTCGCCCTTGCGCTTCTTGCGGTCGTTGTAGTTGTAGACGAAGGAGTGGGTGACCTGCTCCTTGGCCTTGCGGTACAGGCGGGAGCGCTGACCGCGGTAGCCGCTGGCCTGCTCCAGGATCGCCCGGCGCTTCTTGTGAGCGTTGACTGCCCGCTTGACGCGTGCCACTTGTTAACTCCTTGTAGCGGGGCCGTGGTTGTTCGTCACACAGCCCGAATCGACGTTAGGTCCCGGTCGGGACGGTGCGCCCCGCCCGTGCGGCGGAGCGCCCCGGCTCACTTGCCGAGAAGCTTCTTGATCTTCGCGGCGTCGCCCGGGGCCATCTCGGCGTTGCCGGTGAGGCGACGCGTCACGCGGGACGACTTGTGCTCGAGCAGGTGGCGCTTGCCGGCGCGCTCGCGCAGGACCTTGCCGGAGCCGGTGACCTTGAAGCGCTTGCTGGCACCGCTGTGCGTCTTGTTCTTCGGCATGCGCCGTTCTCTCCTCGTCAGTGGCGCTCCCACCGGCGGGGACCGGCACGCGGGAGCGTCAGATGTATCGGTTGTTCCGGGGCTGGCGCCCCGGCCTGGATCCGGGGCGGCTCACCCAAGAGCTCACGCCTCGGCGTGCTCCTCAGCGGGCTCCGCGGGAGCAACGCCCTGGCGCTCCGCCTTGCGGGCGGCCTGCGCCTCGCGGGCCTCGGCCATCGCCTCGGTCTTCTTCTTGTGCGGACCGAGGACCATGATCATGTTCCGGCCGTCCTGCTTCGGGTTCGACTCGATGAAGCCGAGGTCCTGGACGTCCTCCGCGAGCCGCTGGAGCAGTCGGAAGCCCAGCTCGGGGCGCGACTGCTCACGACCACGGAACATGATCGTGATCTTGACCTTGTCACCCTGCTTGAGGAACCGGACGACGTGACCCTTTTTGGTGTCGTAGTCGTGCGGGTCGATCTTCGGCCGGAGCTTCATCTCCTTGATGACCGTGTGCGCCTGGTTCTTGCGCGCCTCACGGGCCTTCATGGCCGACTCGTACTTGAACTTTCCGTAGTCCATGAGCTTGCAGACCGGCGGACGGGCGTTCGCCGCCACCTCGACCAGGTCGAGGTCGTACTCCTGCGCAAGCTCCAGGGCCTTGGCAAGCGGCACAATGCCGACCTGCTCGCCACTGGGACCGACGAGTCGCACCTCGGGGACGCGAATCCGGTCGTTGATGCGGGGCTCGGCGCTGATGGATCCTCCTCGGTAGCACCACGCGACGGCCTGGCGGACTGCCGCGTAACGTCTGTTTCGGTGTGACCAACCGCGCCGGCATACGAAAAACGCCCCGGACGGGACACAGGCGGGGCTCCACGTGGATCAGGAGCACCGCCGCGAAATCTCCGCGGGGCGCAGCCAGACCGTTGACCCGCCAACCTGAGATCGGTCGGGTGGGAGATCGGAGCCTCCACTTGTGGGCCGGTCACATGCGTGTCCGGCCGGTCGGAACACCAGAATACACGAGTCAAGAGGGCAGCCCCACTCCTGTGCGCCGGGCCCTCGCCCGGTCCGGCGCCCGCCGCTGCCCGCCGCCGCCCCGCCGGCGCCTGTCCGGCGCTCCCGGGCGCGGGGTCGCCGGACCGGGGCCATAGGCTGGGGGCGACCCGTCCAGCAGGAAGTGAAGCGCCAGCACATGAGCGAGCAGACCCCCCAGCAGCCGACCGCCCCGGAGACCGGCGACGCGGCCCGGCCCGACTTCGAGACCATGACCCGGGACATCGCGGACGTGCCGGCGGTCGAGGTGATCACCACGGTCGCGGTGCACCTGATGAGCTCGGCGGCGGTCAACCTCGGGCTCGCCGAGGGCGGCGAGGACCACAAGGACCTGGACGAGGCCCGCAAGCTCATCCACGCGCTGGCCGGGCTGGTCACCGCCAGCGCCACCGAGATCGGCTCCTACCACGCGGCGCCGCTGCGGGACGGCCTGAAGTCGCTCCAGCTCGCCTTCCGCGAGGCGTCGGTGGTCCCGGACGAGCCGGGCCAGGGCCCCGGGGAGAAGTTCACCGGGCCGGTATACGGCTGAGCCCGGCGGGTAGCCCCGCACGGCGACGACGAGCCCCGGCCGGATCCGCTCCGGCCGGGGCTCGTGTGCGTACGGGGCCACGACCCGCGCCCTCAGGCGCGGTCGCCGGAGGCCGGCGGCTCGCCCGAAGTCTTCGCTTCGCCGCGGGCGGCCCGGTCGGCGACCACGACCGGCTCCTGGGGCGGGTGGGTGATCTGGTGCACCACTGCCGCCAGCGCACCGCCGATCAGTGGCGCGATGAGGAACAACCACACCTGGGTGATCGCCGCGCCGCCCGCGAACAGGGCCGGGCCCAGGCTCCGCGCCGGGTTCACCGAGGTGCCGTCCAGCGGGATGCCGATGAGGTGGACGGTGGCCAGGGCCAGACCGATCGCCAGGCCGCCGAAGCCCACCACCGCCACTTTGTGCGTGACGCCGAGCACGACGAAGACGAACAGGAAGGTCATCACGATCTCGGCCACGAACGCGCCGCCGAGGTTGATGTGCACCGCCGAACGGTCGCCCCAGCCGTTCGTGCCGAAGGCCGCGTGGGTCTGCAGCCCCGGGACCTGCTTGGCGACCAGGAAGAGCAGGGCCGCGCCGACGATGCCGCCGAGGATCTGCGCGATCCAGTACTCGACGGCGGTCCGGACCGTGATGCGCCGGGCCACCAGCATGCCGAGCGTCACCGCGGGGTTGATGTGGCAGCCCGAGATCGGGCCTAGCGCGTAGGCAAGCGCCAGCATGACGAAGCCGAAGGCCAGGGCGATGCCGAAGGTGCCGATGTATTCGCCGGCCAGCACTGCCGCGCCGACGGCGAAGAACACCAGGAGCAACGTGCCGAGGAATTCGGATACGACCGTGCGGGTCTCCGTGGTCTCCATGGGCTCTCCTCGCGTGGATCTTGAGCTCTCCTGGCATTGTGCGGCCCGGAGAGCGGCGCCGCCCGTTGGGCGCGGGCGGCGGGCGAGCCGTCGGGCCCGCCGCGAGGAGCGTCCGGCCGGCCCGGCTGCCGGCGGATCAGCGCTGGTAGAGGAGGTCTCCGGAGGCGTCGGCGCCGGGCGGCAGAAGGGCCAGGTCGAGGCCGCGGACGAGTCGGGCGCGCAGCGTCTCGTCGGTGGCGAGCGCCTGGGCCAGGCGCTGGGCGGCCTCGGCGGGGACGGCGCCGGGGGCGAGGCCCAGGGCGAGGGTGCCGTCGGTCTCCGCGGACCGCGTCAGACGCGCGACGTGCACCGCCGGCTCGGCGACGAGGAGGGCGCGCAGCGCCTCGGTGACGGCCGGGTCGGCGAGCGGGTCGGCGCTGGTCCGGCCCTCCGCGAGGGCCCGGAGGGCGGCGCCGGTGAGCTGGTAGGTGACCGGTCCGGCCAGGTCGAGGACGACGGTGTCGGCCTGCTCGTGCGCGGCGGCCAGCAGCGCCTGGCGGAGCGGCACCGCGACCGGGCGGGCGTCCGGCCGCCAGCGCTGGAGGGTCTCCATGGAGGTGAAGGCGGGCAGGGCGCGGCGACCGTCGGGGGCGGTGAGGGTGGGCACCGCCATGTCGCTGGTCTTCTCCCGGCGCAGCCCGTCGGGGCCGGTCTCGACCTCGCCGAGGACCGCCACGACCGGGACGAGGAGGCGGGCGTCCGCCAGGGCGGCGAGCAGGGCGGGTTCGGTGGCCGGGTCCGTCGCGTAGGCCGCGAGCGCCGCGCCGAGGGCGGGGTCGGCGGAGCCGTCGTCGTCGGCGAAACCGGGGTTGGGGATGTTCTTTTGCACGGTCCTGAGCGTATCCGCCTGCGGCTGGCTGCTTCCCACGTTGTTGAGTTTCCCGCCGTGGGCCTGCGGTCGGCGGCTCCCCACGTTGTCGGGATTTCCCGCCGTGGGGGTTCGCCTTGTGCGCCTGCGGTGCGGGGTTGTTGGGTGCGGTGGCGGGTGGGTTGTTGTGGGTGGGTTACGGGTGGGTGGGGGTGTGCCTCGGGGGGCCGGTGGGGCGGGTGCGCCAGGCGAAGTAGGAGGCGGTGGTGAGGGCCAGGCCGGTGGCGGCGAGGGTCCAGGGGAGCCAGTTGACGGGGGTGTCGTCGGCGGGGTCGGTGACGGGGCCGGGGCCGAAGTAGCGGTGGGGGTAGGCGACGGGGGCCGGCTTCTGGGGGGTGGGGGCGAGGTCCGCGGCGGCCTTGAGGGCGGCGGCGGGGTCGACGAGGCCGGCGCCGAAGTCGTCGTTGCGGCCGTCTTCGGGGCGGTGCTGGGCCGTGCTGGTCAGCAGGTCGCGGATCTGTGCGGGGCTGAGGTCGCGGTGCGCGGAGCGGATCAGTGCGATGGCGCCGGAGACGAAGGCGGCGGCGGGGCTGGTGCCCTGGCCGGAGAGGTAGCCGGTGCCGTGGTCGTCCATGAGGATGTCGTAGCCGGGCGCGCTGACCGTGGCGTACCAGTGGCTGGTGGAGAACGAGGCGCGGGCGTCCAGGTGGGTGACGGCGGTGGCCGCGATGACGCCCGGGTAGGCCGCCGGGTAGGAGATGTGGTTGCCCTTCTCGCCGCCGTTGCCGGCCGAGGCGACCACCGGGATGCCCTTGCCGAGGGCGTATTGGATCGCGGAGTCCTCGCGGGGGTCGGGGTGGGCGGTCTCGCTGTCGTCGCCCAGGGACATGTTGATCACGTCGGCGCCGTGGTCGGCGGCCCAGCGGATGCCGTCGGCGAGGGCGCCGGGCTTCTGGTCGCGGGCCCGCCGGCGGTCGGGGTCGTGGTCCTCCAGGATCACCCGGATCGGCAGGATCCTGGCCTCGGGGGCGACGCCGAGGATGCCGTCGGAGCGGCCGGTGCCGTGGCCGTGGCCGGCGATGACGCTGGCCATGCCGGTGCCGTGCTGGGCCCAGGCGTCGTCGCCGGGGCGGGCGCCGAAGCCGATCAGGTCCTTCTCCGGCAGCACCTGGCCCTTGAGGTCGGGGTGGTCCGCGTCCACGCCGGTGTCCAGGACGGCGACGGTGATCCCGGCGCCCTTGGTGGTCTGCCAGGCTTCCTGGGCGTGGATGGCGGTCAGGCCCCACTGCTGGGCGCGGATGGCGTCCGCCCGGGCGGGCAGCGCGGGCAGGACGGCCAGGGCGGCGGAGGTCAGGGCGATGGTCGCGGCCCGCAGCGCGGACTTGATCATGACGCCACCTCCGTGGACCGGGCGGGGACGCCGGACGCGGTGCGGAAGGCCGCGCTGATCTTGTCCGCGAGGCCCTTGGCGTCGTGGCCGAGTCCGGACTCGGCGGCGGTGGTGGCGGTCCCGGGCTGGACCGCGGCGTCGGCGGGCTGCGGGTCGGTGATCTCTCGGCCGTCCGCGAAGCCGGAGACGGTGTAGACCACGACCGGGACGTCGGTGAGTATCCGCACCGTCCAGCTGGCCCGCTGGGCGGGGCCGAAGTCCTCTGCCGGGGTGCCCTTGGCGGCCAGCGGCAGCGGCATCAGGGCCTTGTGGTCGGCCAGGTCGTTGGTGCTGAAGCGGGCGTTGAGGTCCATCATCCCGGACCGGTCGGCCCTGGTGGTCTGGGCGCCGACGGTGATGACGTGGGTGCGGGTGGCGTCGACGTAGGTGGCGCGCAGCAGGCGGGCGCAGCCGGCCGGGGCGAGTTCCTTGGCGAGGGGGCCCTCGTAGCGGGCGGTGCAGTCGGTGTCGGGGGCGACGGCGATCCGCGTCCAGGTCCGGTCGGCGCCGCCGGGGCCGGCGGCCAGGCCCTCGACGGTGCGCGGGAAGAGGGTGTCGACGGGGGTGTTGCGCCAGGCGTCCTGGCCCTTGGCGAAGATGCTCTCGGGCGTCGGGGCGCCCTTGGCGGGGGCTTCGGCGAGCCAGCTGCCGGCCGCCGCGCCGACGATCAGGCCGACGCCGAGGACCAGGCCGGCGGCCGCGGCGACGACCCGGGTGCCGGGCAGCCGGTCGGCCAGCGGGCGACGGGGGGCGGGCTCGTCCGCCGTGGGGCGGGCGGGAGGTGCCGGCCAGGCCGGGGGAGGCGGGGGCGGGGGCGCGGCGGGCGGCGGGGGGCTCGCGGGGTGGTCGGACGACTCGTCCCACAGGGGGGCGCTGTTGGCCAGGTGGAAGGCGGCGGTGTCGCGGAACGACCGGGGGCGCGGCCGGGGCGCGGCGGGGCGGCCGGCGGCTCGGTGCGCGGCGGGGGCGGGGTGGTCGGCGGGGCCGACGGGCGGGGCGGGGCGGCCGGGGCCGGGGCGGTCTCGGCGGGGAGCGGCTGCCGGGCGGCGGGCGGCGTGGCGGAGGGGGTGGCCGGGGCCGCGGGCGGGGGGACGGTGGGGTCGGCGGGGACCGGGCGCAGGACGGTGGTCCTGGGGTCCTCGTCGGCGGGCGGCGCGGCGGGGCGGTGCGGCGGGCGCGGGGGTATGGGTGGGATGCGCGGAGCATCGGCGTAATCGGCGTCGGCGCTCACCAGCGCTCCCCTTCGCACGGTGTGCCCCGGACCCGACAGACAATCGGGGCAGGGTGGTTCGTATCCGGACATCACGCCGCTGACCTGCTGGTTGCGGTGTCGAGCCACTGTAAGGGCTGGCCCGGTCACTGCTCCAACCCCTCGGCGCTCCGGCGTCACTTCCGATGCGGTTCGTCCCCCTACCCAGTGGTAGCGGGGTCTGGCAGGCTGCGGCCATGTCCCCGCACTCCACCGACGCGCCCGCCGACAGCGCCCTTCCCCGGGCCCGCCGCCGCTCCCCCGAGCGCCCCTCCCCGCTCGTGCAGGGGGGACTCCCGCGCGCCGGGCAGACCCCGTACGACCGGGCCACCGCCCACCTCGACGCGCCGCTGGCCGTCGTCGATCTGACGGCCTTCGACGCCAACGCCGCCGATCTGGTGCGCCGTTCGAAGGGGAAGCCGATCCGGGTGGCGAGCAAGTCGGTGCGCTGCCGGGCGCTGCTGGAGCGGGTGCTGGCGCGCGAGGGCTTCGCGGGGATCATGAGTTTCACGCTGGCCGAGTCGCTGTGGCTGGCGCGGTCGGGGTTCCCGGACGTGCTGCTGGCGTATCCGTCGGCGGACCGGGCCGGGTTCGCCGAGCTGGCCGGTGACCCGGGGCTCGCGGCGGCGGTGACGGTGATGGTCGACGACCCGGCGCAGCTGGATCTGATCGACGCCGCGCGCCCGGCCGGTCCGGGCCGGGGCGAGGAGATCCGGGTCTGCCTGGAGCTGGACACCTCGTACCGGGTGCTGGCCGGGCGGGTCCGGGTCGGGGCGCGGCGGTCGCCGCTGCGGGATCCGGGGGCGCTCGCCGCGCTGGCCCGGACGGTGGTCCGGCGCCCCGGGTTCCGGCTGGTGGGGCTGATGGCCTACGAGGGGCACGTGGCGGGGGTGGGCGACGAGGTCGCCGGGAAGCCGGTGTTCTCGCGGGCGATACGGGTGATGCAGGCGGCGGCCCGCAAGGAGCTGGCGCGGCGGCGCTGGGAGGCGGTGCGGGCGGTGCGGGCGGTGGCGCCGCGGCTGGAGTTCGTCAACGGCGGCGGGACGGGGAGCGTGCAGCACACCGCGGCGGAGGCGGCGGTCACCGAGATCGCGGCCGGTTCGGGGCTGTACGTCCCGCGGCTGTTCGACAACTTCCGGTCGTTCCACGGGCGTCCGGCGGCGCTGTTCGCCCAGCCGGTGGTGCGGCGGCCGGGGCCCGGGGTCGTCACGGTGCTGGGGGGCGGGTATCCGGCGTCGGGGGTGGCCGGTGCGGATCGGCTGCCGGAGCCGTATCTGCCGGCCGGGCTGCGCTACGACCCGCAGGAGGGGCCGGGCGAGGTGCAGACGCCGCTGCTGGGGGCGGCGGCGGACGGGCTGGCGGTCGGCGACAAGGTGTGGTTCCGGCACGCCAAGGCCGGGGAGCTGTGCGAGCGGTTCGCGGAGCTGCACCTGATCGAGGGGGACCGGGTGGTGGGGACGGTGCCGACGTACCGGGGCGAGGGCCACACCTTCCTGTAACGGCGTTATAGGGCGCGGCACGGCCCCGCCCTGCCGGGTGGGGCCGCGGCCGCTCCTCGGGTGGCCGGCGCGGCCGGGTCAGCCGTGGATCCGGTCCAGTTGGTCGGCGACGACCGTGCCGTCGGGGCGGCGGACCGGGCCGTGGGTGCCGTCGGTGTTGGTGTAGCCCTTGGTGGCGCACGGGTAGGCGCCGGACTTGCGGGGCAGCGGGTCGATGAACATCGGGTTGACCACCCAGCGGCCGTCGGCGTTGTCGTAGCCGCGGCACATCAGCTCGTCCTTGTTGCGGTTGATCGCCAGGTGGGCGCCGGTGGCGTCGTCGACGAAGGTGACGTCGGTGTTGGCGTCGCCGCCGCCCAGGGCGATGCGGTGCGCGGGGTCCTGCTTCCGCCACGCCTCGGCGCCCTTGATCCCGTAGATCTCCTGGTTGATCCAGCAGCGCTTGCCGTCGACGTAGGGGATGACCTCGCCCTCGCCGTCCTTGACGTCGCCGCAGCCGGCGATGGTGGTGGTGAGGCGGCCGTGGCGGACGCGGTTGCGTATGCCGAGGGTGTGCCGGGCGTCCACCCCGACACCGCCGGACCACGCCTCGGCGACGGTCTCGGACGACGCGGAGACGATGTAGACGTCGAAGCCGGCCGCCTTGAGCGTGCGGATCAGGTCCTTCTGCTGGTCGTAGTAGCGGATGTACCCGGCCAGCTTGTGGGTGCCGACGGTCTGTACGGCGCCGACGGGCGCGGCGAGGTTCTCGGCCCGGGCCCGCTTGGCGTACGCGGTGAGGGTGGCGGGCTTCAGACCGGCGAACAGCTGGGGCACCCAGGCGTATTCGGGGACCGTGCGGCGGTGGTTCCAGTCGCCGGCGAAGGCCGCGGCGCCGCTCATGGTCCGTGCCTCGCCGCGGATCTCCATGATCTCGTCGGCGCAGGCGGCGTTGCGGGAGGTCGGCAGCGGGCGGCCGGGGGTGCCGGTGCCGCAGGCGCGGGTCAGCGCGCGGTCGGCGGCGGGGGTGAGCCAGCGGCTGGTGTCCCGCCAACTCGTGGGCCGGGGCAGCTTGTCGTGCCGCAGCATCCAGGCCAGCGTGGCGTCGGAGATGTCGTTCTTGACGACGGTGTTGTCCCAGTCGAAGGCGGCGACCGGGCGGGGGCCGTCGTGGGACGCCGAGCAGGTGCCGCGTTCGTCGATCATCTTCTGGAGCTTGGCGCGGTTGTCGCCGTACCAGGGGAGGTCCTTGGAGAGCTGCGGGCAGCGGGCGCGGGTCGGCGCCGAGCCGGGTGCGGCGGCGGTGGCCGGCGTGGTGGCCGTGAGGGCGGCGAGCGCGGCGGTGCCGGCGAGGCCGAGGGCGAGCAGCCGCCTGAGAGGTGTCGTCATGGGTCCTCCGTGGTCAAGGGGGGAAGCACGGCGGGACCGGCACCCGGTGGTGCCGGTCCCGCTGTTGATCATGGAGCCTACAGGGGGGTGACGTAGGCACCCGCGATGCCTCCGTCGACCAGGAATTCGGCGGCGTTGACGAACGAGGAGTCGTCGCTGGCGAGGAAGGCGACCGCGGACGCGATCTCCTCCGGCTCGGCGAACCGGCCGACCGGGACGTGCACCAGGCGGCGCGCGGCGCGCTCGGGGTCCTTGGCGAACAGCTCCTTCAGCAGCGGGGTGTTGACCGGCCCCGGGCAGAGCGCGTTGACGCGGATGCCCTCGCGGGCGAACTGCACGCCCAGCTCGCGGGACATGGCCAGCACGCCGCCCTTGGAGGCGGTGTAGCTGATCTGCGAGGTGGCGGCGCCCATCACGGCCACGAAGGAGGCGGTGTTGATGATGGAGCCGCCGCGCCCGGTCTGCTCGAACTGGCGCTGCATGTAGGGCAGGGCGTGCTTGCAGCAGAGGTAGACCGAGGTGAGGTTGACCTCCTGGACGCGCTTCCAGGCGTCGATCCCGGTGGTGAGGATGGAGTCGTCGTCGGGCGGCGAGATGCCGGCGTTGTTGAAGGCGATGTCCACCGAGCCGTAGGTGTCGAAGGCGGTCTTGTAGAGCGCCTCGACCTGCTCGGCGTCGGTGACGTCGACCTGGACGAAGGTGCCGCCGACCTCTTCGGCGGCGGCCTTGCCGGCCGTCTCGTCGATGTCGGCGCAGACGACGTTGGCGCCCTCGGAGGCCAGCCGGCGGGCGGTGGCCAGGCCGATGCCGCTGCCGGCCCCGGTGATCACGGCGGTACGGCCGACGAGGCGGCGGCACACGGCGGTCTGGTCGGTCACTTGCTCTCCTCGCGGGTGGTGGTGGTGCTGGTTGCGGTGCGGATCACGAGCCGGCCGGCTCGGTGGCGATGAAGACGTTCTTGGTCTCGGTGAAGGCGGCCAGCGCGTCCGGGCCGAGCTCGCGGCCGAGTCCGGACTGCTTGAACCCGCCGAAGGGGGTCCAGTAGCGCACGCTGCTGTGGGAGTTGACGGAGAGGTTGCCGGCCGCGACGGCCCGCGAGACGCGCAGTGCGCGGCCGACGTCGCGGGTCCACAGCGAGCCGGAGAGGCCGTAGTCGGTGGCGTTGGCGATCCGGATCGCGTCGGCCTCGTCGTCGAAGGGGATGGCCACCGCGACCGGGCCGAAGATCTCCTCGACGGCGGCGCGGTCCTCGGGGCGGCCCTCCAGGACGGTGGCCGGGTACCAGAAGCCCTTGCCGGCCGGGGCCTCGCCGCGGATGGCGGCGGGGGCGTCCTCGGGGACGTAGGACCGTACGCGGTCGCGCTGGGCGGCGGAGATCAGCGGGCCCATCTGGGTGGCGGGGTCGCTCGGGTCGCCGACGGTGAACGCCTTGACGGCGGGCTCCAGCAGCTCCAGGAAGCGGTCGTAGACGCCGCGCTGGACCAGGATCCGGCTGCGGGCGCAGCAGTCCTGGCCGGTGTTGTCGAGGAAGGAGCCGGGGGCGGCGGCCGCGGCGGCCTCGATGTCGGCGTCGGCGAAGACGATGTTGGGGCTCTTGCCGCCGAGTTCGAGGGTGAGCCGCTTGGTCTGCGCGGCGCACTGGGCGGCGATCCGGCGGCCGGTGGCGGTGGAGCCGGTGAAGACGACCTTGGCCACGCCGGGGTGGTCGACCAGTGCGCTGCCGGTGACCGGGCCCTCGCCGGGCAGGACCTGGAAGAGGCCCTCGGGGAGCCCGGCCTCCAGGGCGAGTTCGGCGAGCCGGAGCGCGGTGAGCGGGGTGGTCTCGGCGGGCTTGAGGAGGACGGCGTTGCCGGCCGCGAGGGCGGGGGCGGTGCCCCAGGCGGCGATCGGCATCGGGAAGTTCCAGGGGGCGATGACGGCGACCACGCCGAGCGGTTCCTGGAGGGTGATGTTCAGGCCGCCGGCGACCGGGATCTGCGTACCGGTCAGGCGCTCCACTCCCCCGGCCGCGTAGTGCAGCAGGTCGCGGACGTTGCCCGCCTCCCAGCGGGCGTTGCCCAGCGGGTGGCCGGCCTCGCGCAGTTCCAGCGCGGCGAGGGGTTCGATCGCCGCGTCGACGACGTCGGCGAACCGGCGCAGCAGGCGGGCCCGGTCGCCGGGCGCCACCGCGGCCCAGGCTTCCTGCGCGGCGGCGGCCCGGCGGACGGCCGCGTCGACCTCGGCGGGCGAGGTGGTGGGGACGGTGGCCACCACCTCCTCGGTCGCCGGGTTGAGGATGGTCAGCTCTTGCAACACGGGCGTTCCTTACATGCGCTCGAAGGAGCGGAAGCGCTCCCAGTCCGTGACGGCGGCGTCGTAGGCGTCCTGTTCGACGCGGGCCATGTGGCGGTAGTGGTCGACGACCTCGTCGCCGAAGGCGGCGCGGGCGATCGAGCTGTTCTCCCACAGTTCGGCGGCCTCGCGGAGGGTGGTGGGGACGTGCGCGGCACCCCCCGTGTAGGCGTTGCCGGTGGTGGCGTCGGGGAGCTCCAGCTCGTGCTCTATGCCGTACAGGCCGGCTGCGACCATGCCGGCGACCGCGAGGTAGGGGTTGACGTCGCCGCCGGGCAGGCGGTTCTCCAGGCGGTGGGAGCGGCCGTGGCCGACCACCCGCAGGGCGCAGGTGCGGTTGTCCGGGCCCCAGGCGACGGCGGTGGGCGCGAAGGAGCCGGGGCGGAACCGCTTGTAGGAGTTGATGTTGGGCGCGTACAGCAGCGTGAAGTCGCGCATCGCGGCGAGTTGGCCGGCGAGGAAGTGCTGCATGGTCCGCGACATGCCGTGCGGTCCCGCGTCGTCGGCCAGCACCGGCCGGCCCTGCTCGTCCTGGAGCGAGAGGTGGATGTGACAGGAATTGCCCTCGCGCTCGTCGTACTTGGCCATGAAGGTGAGCGCCATGCCCTCCTGGGCGGCGATCTCCTTGGCGCCGGTCTTGTAGATGCTGTGCTGGTCGCAGGTGGTGAGCGCCTCGTCGTAGACGAACACGATCTCGTGCTGGCCGAGGTTGCACTCGCCCTTGGCGGACTCGACGGTCATGCCGGCCGCGCCCATCTCGTTGCGGATCCGGCGCAGGACGGGCTCGACCCGGCCGGTGCCGAGGACCGAGTAGTCGCCGTTCCACTGGTTGGCCGGGGTCATCCCCCGGTAGCCGCGCGTCCAGGCGTCCTCGTAGGAGTCCTTGAAGATCATGAACTCCAGCTCGGTGCCGGCGTGGGCGGTCCAGCCGCGCTCGGCCAGCCGGTCGAGCTGACGGCGGAGGATCTGCCGGGGGGAGGCGACGACCGGGGAGCCGTCGTGCCAGGCGAGATCGGCGGTGATCAGGGCGGTGCCGGGGTTCCAGGGGGTGCGGCGGAGGGTGGCGGGGTCGCCGTGCATGGCGAAGTCGCCGTAGCCGCGCTCCCAGGAGGACATCGCATAGCCGTCGACGGTGTTCAGGTCGACGTCGACGGCGAGGAGGTAGTTGCAGCCCTCCGTGCCGTGTTCGAGGACGGTGTCGAGGAAGTAGCGGGCGGCGAACCGCTTGCCCTGGAGCCTGCCTTGCATATCGGTGAAGGCGAGGACGACAGTGTCGATCTCCCCGTTGTCGACGAGGGCGGTGAGCTCCTCGACGGAGAGCGGGGGCCTGCGGTCTGCCACGGTGGTGCCTCCTGTCGCTGCATCCGGAGGTCATAAGGTAGGCACACGAACCATTGATTGGGAAGGGGTTCAGATGGACGGTGCGGCCGATCGGCTGGCGCCGGTGCTGCGGCCGGTCCGGGCGGGCAACGGCTTCGAGGAGGCGCTGGAGCAGATACTCCAGATCGTCCGGCTCGGGCTGGTGCCGCAGGGCGAACGGCTGCCCGCCGAGCGGGAGTTGGCGGAGCGGCTGCAGATCAGCCGGGTCACCCTGCGCGAGGTGCTCAAGGTCCTCCAGGACGAGGGTTTGGTGGAGAGCCGGCGCGGCCGGTACGGGGGCACCTTCGTGCGGGTGCGCACCGAGAATCCGGGCGAGGCGGAGCTGCGCCGCCGGGTCGAGGGCATCGACGTGGAGGACGTGCTGCGCTTCCGCGAGGTGCTGGAGGTCGGCGCGGCCGGGCTGTGCGCGACGCACGGACTGTCGGACGACCAGGCGGAGCGGCTGCGGGAGGCGCTGGCCGCGACCCAGGACGCACCGCTGGCCGACTACCGCCGGCGCGACACGCTGCTCCACCTGACCCTGGCGGAGCTGTCCGGGTCGGCGTCGCTGGCCGCCCAGTACGCCGCGGTCCGGGCCGGCGTCAACGACCTGCTGGACTGCATCCCGCTGCTGGTGCGGAATCTGGAGCACTCCCAGAACCAGCACGCCGCGCTGGTGGAGGCGGTGCTGGAGGGCGACGCGGACGGCGCCCGCGAGGTGATGCGGGAGCACTGCTGCGGCACCGCGGCCCTGCTGCGCGGCTTCCTGGCGGCGCCGGCCCCGTAGCCCCTGCCGCACCGGCCCCGCGGCCCGCGCTCCGCCGCCCCGTAACCAGTCTTTTACGCAGGGGTCTTGCGCTGAGCCACCCGGACAGCAAAGGTATGCGGCTAAACCTTTACTCCGGATGTCCCCGCGAGGCAGGAGCGGCTCATGGCCGACAGCACCCGTGCGCAGACCGCAGCGTCCCCCGGTGGCGGGCCCCCGGGCGACGGCGACGCCTATCTGGAGCGGCGGACGCTGCGCCGCGGCAGCGCCGGCCCGCTGCTGCTGACCGGCCTGGGGGTCGCCTACGTCGTCTCCGGCGACTTCTCCGGCTGGAACAACGGGCTGGCACAGGGCGGTTTCGGCGGGCTGGCGATAGCCGCCGTCCTGATGGGCCTGATGTACACCTGCCTGGTCTTCGCGCTGGCGGAGCTGGCCTCGATCCTGCCCACCGCGGGCGGCGGCTACGGCTTCGCCCGGCGCGCGCTGGGCACCTGGGGCGGCTTCCTGACCGGCACCGCGATCCTGATCGAGTACGTGCTGGCGCCGGCCGCGATCTCCATCTTCATCGGCGACTACGTCGAATCGCTGGGTCTGTTCGGGCTGCACTCCAGCTGGCCGGTCTATCTCGCCTGCTTCGTGATCTTCATCGGGATCCATCTGTGGGGCGTGGGCGAGGCGCTGCGGTTCAGCCTGATCGTCACCGCGATCGCGGTCGCCGCGCTGCTGGTCTTCGCGGTCGCCGCGCTCAGCGACTTCCATGTGGACGCGCTCAACGACATCCCGGTCAGGTCCGGTGCCTTCGGGGCGAGTTCCTGGCTGCCGTTCGGCGTGTTGGGGATCTGGGCGGCGTTCCCGTTCGGCATGTGGTTCTTCCTGGGCGTGGAGGGAGTGCCGCTGGCGGCCGAGGAGACCAAGGACCCGGTCCGCTCGCTGCCCAGGGCGATGGCCGCCGCGATGGGCATCCTGCTGCTGCTCGCGCTGATCACCTTCGTCGCGGCGACCGGGGCGCGCGGCTCGGCCGCGATCCAGTCCGTCGGCGACCCGCTGGTCCAGGCGCTCCAGCCGCACGGCACCCCGACCACGGTCAGCCGGATCGTCAACTACGCCGGGCTGGCCGGCCTGGTGGCGTCCTTCTTCTCCCTGATCTTCGCCGGCTCCCGGCAGCTCTTCGCGCTCTCCCGGGCCGGCTATCTGCCCCGCTTCCTCTCCCTGACCAGCCGCCGCAAGGCGCCCTACCTGGGGCTGCTGGTCCCCGGCGCGCTGGGCTTCGGACTCGCCGCGGCGACCGGCGACGGCGCCCGGATGCTCAACGTCGCGGTCTTCGGGGCCACCATCTCCTATGCGCTGATGGCCCTTTCGCACCTCGTACTGCGCCGTCGCGAGCCCGGTCTGCACCGCCCGTACCGCACCCCCGGCGGCATGCTGACCTCCGCCGTCGCCTTCGTGCTGGCATGCTCGGCGCTGGTGGCGACGTTCCTGGTCGACAAGGAGGCCGCGTTCATCGCGCTCGGCGTCTACGGGGTCGCCCTGGCCTATTTCGCCTTCTACTCCCGCCACCGGCTGGTGGCCGCCGCGCCCGAGGAGGAGTTCGCGGCGCTGGCCGCCGCCGAGGCCGAACTCGAACGCGACTGACCCGCCCCGCACCGCACCGTACGGAGGAACCACCCGATGTCCCAGCCGCAGCCGCCCCTCATCGGCATCAGCACCTACCAGGAAGAGGCCCGGTGGGGGGTGTGGACGCTGCCCGCCGCGCTGGTGCCCGCCGGATATCCCCGCCTGGTGCGGCGCTCGGGCGGGCTGGCGGCGCTGTTGCCGCCGGGCGACCCGGAGACCGCCGCGGCGACCGTCGCCCGGCTGGACGGGCTGGTGATCGCCGGCGGCGCGGACATCGCCCCGGACCGCTACGGGGCGGAGCCGCACCCCCGGACCGGCCCGCCCGCACCGGACCGGGACGCCTGGGAACTGGCCCTGATCGAGGCGGCGTTGGCGGCCCGGGTGCCGCTGCTGGGGATCTGCCGGGGGCTCCAGCTGCTGAACGTGGCGCTCGGCGGCACCCTCGTCCAGCACCTGGACGGGCACTCCGGTCCGCCCGGGGTCTTCGGCCGGCACGACATCGAGCCGGTGCCCGGCACGCTGCTGGCCGCCGCGCTGCCCGAGCCGGTGGCCGTGCCGACCTACCACCACCAGGCGGTGGACCGGCTCGGCCGCGGGCTGGTGGCCTCGGCCCACGCGGCGGACGGCACCATCGAGGCGGTGGAGCTGCCGGACGCACCGGCCTTCACACTGGCGGTGCAGTGGCATCCGGAGGCCGGCGAGGACACCCGGGTGATGGACGCGCTGGTGGCGGCGGCCCGCGAGGCGTCCCCGGCCGGGGTGTGAACCCCGGACGGCCCGGCGGGCGCCCGACCACCGGGCCGTCCGCTTCGTCGGACACGCCCCAGGGCCTGTCCGACGGGTCAGGCCCTAGGCGCGGTTCACCGTGCAGCCGCGGGGTATCCAGCCGCGGATGCCGCGGCATCCCCCTGTTGTCCGGTGACGGTGCGTCAGTCCTCACCGCGGCCGCCGGAACGGCCGCGATCGACGATTGCGCACACAGTAGCGTGCGGGTCCGACAACGCCCGTCGCACAGGGTCCGGTCCTGACCCTCGGCGGCTCAGCCCCCGAAGTCGTCCGACACCCCCACCAGCAGCACCCGGCTCTCCGGGACCAGCGCCCGCCAGCGGTGGGTGACCCCGCCGGAGCAGTAGAGGGTGTCGCCCGGCCCGAGCTCGTAGCGGTGGCCGTCCGCCTCGGCCTCCACCGCGCCCTGGACGACGTACATCAACTCGTCGTGCGGATGCCGGAATTCACGCCGCCAGTCGTGCCGGCCGGTGAACTCCAGGGCGTGCAGCTGCTGGTGGCCGCGGACCAGCGGGCGCACCCGGCCGGCCTCGCCGTCCTCGGGGACCGCGGCGGAGTCGGCCCGCACCACATCGACCGTGCGCGGCCCGTCGGCGGCGGCCAGCAGCCGGACGGCGGTCGTCTCCAGGGCGTCGGCGATCAGTTGGAGCGAGCGCATGCTCGGTCGGGCCCGGTCGTTCTCGACCTGACTGAGGAAGGGCGCGGACAGCCCGGTGGCGCGGGCGAGGTCGGCCAGCGTCAACTCCCGCGCGCGGCGCCGCCGGCGGACCGCCGCCCCCACCCGCGGGACCTCCGCCCCGGCCTCGGCCCCGCCCATCCCTCGCTCCTCACCGACTCCCTCGCGCACCCGCACACTCCTTATCGAGCCGTTCACGGCGCTGCAACACTCCGCCCCTAGCGTCTACGCTGTTTGATCCCATCAAACAAAGTTTGACAAGACGTAGTTTGACGAGGGGAATTCGGCATGACCTCCGGCCCTACCGCAGTCGATCAAAACACACGGCGCCGCCGCGGCACCGGCCTGATCGCGCTCGACGCCACCGCCGCGTACGACGGCTACACGCTCTACGCCCCGCTCACCGGCGGCGGCCAGGTCCTGCTGATCGACCTGCGCGGCACCGTCGTCCACCGCTGGCAGCTGCCGCACCGCCCCGGCCGTCACGCCCGCATCCTCCCCAACGGCAACCTCGCCTACAACGCCACCCTCCCGGACCAGCACGCGCTCTTCCCGATGTGGCACAAGTACCGCGGCGGGCTGATGCAGGAGATCGCCCCGGACGGCACGGTGCTGCGCTCCTTCACCGATCCGCTCCAGCACCACGACGCCCACCACCACGGCGACGGGCGGATCCTCTACTCCGCGCTGGAGCCGCTCACCGGCGACCGGTCCGCGGCGGTCCGCGGCGGCGTCCCCGGCTCCGCGCCGGACGGCACGGTGTACGCCGACACCCTCCGCGAAGTCGACGCGGACGGGCGGCTGTTGTGGTCCTGGAACGCCGCCGACCACCTCGACCCGGACGACCACGCCCTGCACCCCGCCTACTCCCGCGAGCACTGGCCGCTGATCAACTCCGTGCTGCCGCTCGCCGACGGCAACGTGCTGGCCAGCCTGCGCAGCACCTCGGCGGTGATCGTCATCAGCCGGGCGACCGGCGAGGTGCTCTGGCGCACCGGGCCCGGCGTGGTCTCCCAGCAGCACCATCCCACCGAGCTGCCGAACGGCAACTTCCTGATCTTCGACAACGGCGTCTTCCGGCCCGGCTGCGACGTGCCCCACTCCCGCGTCATCGAGGTGGAACGGGCCACCGGCGCGGTGGTCTGGGAGTACCACGACCCGGCCCGGGAGGCGTTCTTCGCGCCGTTCATGGGCAGCGCCCAGCGACTGCCCAACGGCAACACCCTGGTGACCGACTCCCCCGCCGGCCGGCTCTTCGAGGTCACCGCCGAGGGGCAGGTGTGCTGGGAGTACGTCGTCCCGGAGTTCGGCGGCTACCACGAGCCGGAGGTCGGCGAGCTGTTCCCCAGCCGGCACAACGCGGTCTTCCGCGCCTACCGCTACGCCGCCGGGGAACTCCCCTGGCTGAAGCGGCAGGTGTGAGCGATGGCCGCCCCGCGCCCGCCGTGGCGCCGGTGGACGCACGGGTGCCCCCAGCCCGGCTGGTGCCGCTCGCCGCCCAGCACGTCCTGGCGATGCTCGCCGCGCCGGTCTCCACCGTCTTCCTGCTGGCCGGCGGGTTGCGCCTGCCGCCCGACCGCACCGCCGCCCTGCTCAGCGCCACCCTCGTGCTGTGCGGCATCGGGGCACTGCTGCAGTCCTTCGGGGTGCTGCGGATCGGCGCCCGGCTGCCGTTCATGATGCTGCCCGGCGGCGCGGCGGCGGCCCTCTTCCTCCAGATCGCCCGGGAGCACGGACCGGCCACCGCCTCCGGCGCGGTGCTGCTCGCGGCCGCGCTGCTGCTGGCCGTCCTGCCGCTGTACGGGCGGATCGTGCGGTTCTTCCCGCCGCTGGTGATGGGCACCACGGTGCTGGTCATCGGCGTCAACATGGTCGCCGCGGCGGCCCCGATGGCGGCCGTCGGCAGCGGTCCGGCGCTGGTCACCGTCGCCGCCACCGCGCTGGGCCTCGTGCTGCTGCGCGGCGTCCTGCGCCAGCTGTCGGTCCTGTTGGGCATGGCGGTGGGCACCGCCGCCGCGGCCCTGACCGGCGCCCCGTTCCGCGCGGTACCGGGAGACGCGGTGCTGGCCCTCCCCCGCCTCCTCCCGTACGGCGCGCCGCACTTCGATCTGCTCGCCGCGCTCCCGCTGCTGGTCTTCGCGCTCGCCTCGCTCGCCGAGGCCACCGGTCAGACGGTGCTCAACAGCGAGGCGGTGGGCCGGGCCCCGGAGCCGGCCCGCGACGTGCCGCGCACCGCCCGCGCGGACGCGGTGGCCTCGCTCGCCGCCGGGCTGCTCGGCGGCACGACGATGGTGACCAGCGCGGAGAACATCGGCATCGTCCGACTCACCGGCGTGCGCAGCCGGTTCGTGACCGCGGCGGCCGGGGCGCTGCTGGTCGTCTGCGGGCTGCTGGCCCCGGTCACCCGGCTGCTGGCGGCGCTACCGGTGCCGGTCGTCGGCGGCGCCGCCCTGGTGATCTACGCGGTGATCGCCGCCATGGGCATCGACATGCTGCGCCGCACCGACCTCACCGACCGCGCCGCCTCCACCGTCGTCGCCCTGGCCCTCCTGGCCGGCCTGCTCCCCGTCCTGGCCCCGCGGCTGTACGCGCCTCCCCCATAGCCCTGAACGGGCATGGGAGGTGCCCCCACCCCGACTGGGCGCACACCCTCTTCGGCAGCGGCGTACCGGCCGCCGCGCTCACCGCGGCGCTGCTCTCGGCGCTCTTCGGCCGGCTGGACGCGGGCGGCCGGACCGCACCGGCCGGGGCGGGCTGACGGCCGCGGCCGGCCCCGGCCGGGTCAGGACACGCGCCGGGTCAGCCCCAGCAGATCACGGGCCGGTCCCACCGGGCGCTGGCCGGCCGGCCACACCGCGCGCAGCTCCCGGCCCAGCCGCAGCGCACGCACCGGGACCTCCACCAGCCGGCCAGCGGTCAGCTCCTCGCGGACCGCCAGCTCGCTCACCACGGACGGGGCCGCCTCGCTGACCACCGCCGACTTCACCGCGGTGGTCGAGGCCAGCTCCAGCAGCGGCTCGGCCAGCCCGCCCGCCTCGGCCAGTGCCGCGTCCAGCACCTGGCGGGTGCCCGAGCCGCGCTCCCGCAGGATCAGCGGCGTGGCGGCCAGCTCGAC
The DNA here is from genome assembly GCF_029011865.1 of Streptomyces yunnanensis. NCBI lineage: Bacteria > Bacillati > Actinomycetota > Actinomycetes > Kitasatosporales > Streptomycetaceae > Streptomyces > Streptomyces yunnanensis. The sequence continues at coordinate 7,414,446 of NZ_CP095749.1, read as the reverse complement.
GGCGGTCAGCTCGGTGCGCCGCCGGGCCCAGGGGTGGGACGGGGCGGCCACCACGATCAGCCGGTCGTGGCCGATCACCGCGCCGTCCAGTCCCGCCGGGACGTCCAGCCCCTCCACGAAGCCGAGGTCCGCCTCGCCCGCCAGCAGCCGCTCGGCGACCACCCGGGAGTTCCCGGCCAGCAGCGACACGGCCGTCCCCGGGCGCTGGGCGCGCAGCGCGATCAGCCAGCCGGGCAGCAGGTACTCGGCGATGGTCATGCTGGCCGCGACCCGCAGCCGGGAGTCGCGCCGCCCGCGCAGCGCCTGGGTGCCCGCGTCGAACGCCTCGGCGGCCTCCACCACCCGGCGCGCCCAGTCGGTGACCAGCACCCCGGCGTCGGTGAGCCGGGAGCCGCGCGGCGACCGCTCGACCAGCGCCACTCCCAACTGCCGCTCCATGGACCGGATCCGGCTGCTGGCGGCCGGCTGGGTGATGCCCAGGGTTCGGGCGGCCCGGCCCAGACTGCCGAGCCGGGCGACGGCGAGCAGCAGCTCCAGCGCCCCGAGGTCGGGCACCCGGTGGTGCAGCGGCACGCCGGCGTCCGGCGGCTCGACCGGCCGCCCCTTGGTCTCCCCAGTCATAACCCCAGCTTATGCCCTCATAGAGACAAGATCCCTGGTGGGCACGCCCCGCTCCGGCGAACCTGGAGACATGCCAACGCTCGCCCCCACCCCGTCCCGGAACCCCGCCACCAGCGGCGGCTCCCCCGGCACCGGCCCCTCGGTCCGTCACCTCGGCCCGAACTGGTACGCCGCCGTCATGGGCACCGCGATCGTCGCCAACGCCGGCGCGACGCTGCCCCTCGCCGCCCCCGGCCTCCGCACGGCGTACCAGGTGGTCTGGGCGCTGTCGGCGCTGATGCTGCTCACCCTGTTGGCCGCCCGCACCGTCCACTGGATCCGCCACCGCGACCAGGCCCGCCGCCACCTGCTCGACCCGACCGTCGCGCCGTTCTACGGGTGCCTGTCCATGGCGCTGCTCGCGGTCGGCGGCGGCACCCTGGCGGTCGGCAAGGACGTGCTCGGCGAGCCCGCCGCGGTCGCGGCCGACGCGGTGCTGTGGTCCGTGGGAACCGCGGTCGGCCTGGCCGCCGCCGCGGGCATCCCGTACCTGATGGTGGTCCGGCACCGGATCACCGTGGGCAGCGCCTCACCGGTGTGGCTGCTGCCGCTGGTCGCCCCGATGGTCTCGGCCGCGCTGGGCCCCGCGCTGGTGCCGCACCTGCCGCCCGGCCAGCCGCGCGAGACGCTGCTGCTGGGGTGCTACGCGCTCTTCGGGATGTCGCTGCTGATGACCGTGCTGGTGCTGCCGCTGGTGCTCAGCCGGCTGATCCACCACGGGCCGCTACCGCTCGCCCTCACCCCCACCCTCTTCCTCGTCCTGGGTCCGCTGGGCCAGTCCACCACCGCCGTCAACAACCTCGCCGACGCCGCCCCCGGCGTCGTCGTCCCCTCGTACGCGCACGCCATGAGCGCCTTCGCGGTGCTCTACGGGGTGCCGGTGCTGGGCTTCGCGCTGCTGTGGCTGGTGCTGGCGACGGCGCTGGTGGTGCGCGCCGTCCGGCACGGCATGGGCTTCGCGATGACCTGGTGGGGCTTCACCTTCCCCCTCGGCACCTGCGTCACCGGCGCCGCGGGCCTGGCCCGGCACACCGGGCTGACGGCCTTCGGCTGGCTCGCGACGGCGCTGTTCGCGCTCCTGGTCACCGCGGTCGCGGTGGCCGGCACGCGCACCGCCCACGGCCTGCTGCGCGGCACGCTGCTGGCCCCGCCGCCCGCCGCGGCGCCCCGACCGACGGCGCCCCGACGGACGGCGCCCCGACGGACGGCGGCCTGACGGTTCAGGGGCCGGTGCCGCGGAGCAGCGCCGGCCCGTCCAGGGCCGCCGCCAGCACCTTCGGCGCCTCCACCAACGAGGGCCCGTACCAGGTCAGATGGCGCCCGCTGAGCAGTGCGGCGGGCAGCCCGGGGAACGCCTCGGGCCCGTCCTCCGCGGTGAAGCGGTAGGGCTCGTCGGGCAGCACGACCAGGTCCGCCGACGCGGCACGGAGGTCCTCCAGCGGGATCCGCGGATACCGCTCGGCGTGCCCGGCGTGGACGTTGCACACCCCGAGCCGGGCCAGCACGTCCCCGGCGAAGGTGTCCCGCCCCAGCACCATCCACGGCCGCCGCCAGATCGGCACCACCGCGGCCCGCTCCGGCGGCCCGCCCGGCAGCGCCCGCCATGCCTCCTCGGCGGCGTCCAACCACCCGGGCCGGGCCAGCCCGCAGCCCTCCACCAGCACCCGCGCCAGCTCCCGGAACGCCTGCTCCAGGGTGCGGACCTCGGTGACCATGACGGCCAGCCCCGCCGCCCGCAGCGCGTCGAGGTCCTGCGGACGGTTCTCCTCCTCATTGGCGATCACCAGATCCGGCGCCAGACGGGCGATCCGTTCGGTATCGGGGTTCTTGGTCCCACCGATCCGCACGACATCCAGCCCCACCGGATGACTGCACCAGTCGGTCGCCCCGACCACCATCCCCGGCGCACTCACCGCCACCGCCTCGGTCAACGACGGCACCAGCGACACCACCCGCCGCCCGCCTCCATGCAGCTCCATTCCCCCACCGTACGCACCCACTCCCACCCCACCAGAGAACCCCACCCCACCACCCCATCGGCACCACTCACGCCGGCCCCCACCCACCGTCTTGATCGCAAGGGGCACGGCTGGTGCGCCTGGTGCCGGGACGCCTTCCCCGCGTCCGATGTCGATGTGGATCACGTGCGGCCCCTCGCGTCGGGAGGGACCGACACGGACGGAAACGTTCAGGTGTTGTGTCGTGGGTGTCGTCGGTTGAAGACCGAGGCGGAGTTTGGGGCGACTGCCTAACGGCTCGTCCACCAGGCGACTCCTGAACCGCCCGCTGCTGTCGCGAGTGCGACGAGCCACGCGGGTACTCGCTGGATGGTCAAGTGCAGGCCACCACAACGGAGTTCGAAGGTCGGTTGGGTGGTGTTCTGGTTGAGGTTTCGTCGCATGGCTACAGCGCACCATGCATCGACGACCGCCCGCTACAAAATCATGTTGCCTCCGGTTGCCTCTTGTTGCTCCGGTTGCTCTCCCTGCCTGTCCTGCTGACGCATCCGCTGGTCCCGGGTGCCCTGAGCTGACGCAGAACGGCGGACGCCGCCTACCTCGGTTCACCGGCTCGTCCACCAGGCGGCGCCGCTACCGATGGCTGCAGTCGCGAGCGTGATGAGCCACCCGGGGACGCGCTGAATGATCAAGTGCAGGCCGCCGCAGCGGAGTTCGAACTGCGGACGCTGTCTGGTGGTGCTCGGTTTCGAGGTCATGCCCCATTTTGGCGCCCCGCGCAGGGGGCCCGTCATGAGCCGTGTGTGTACAAAACGTCATCCCAAACTTAGACCTTGTGGAGCATGAGCAGCCGAAATGGCGTGGTGGGGGCCATGTGTCAGGGCAGCGGCATCGACCATTGCTGATCAGAAGTGCGCTAAGGCGGGGTGGTTCCACGTAACTGAGTCGGCCAGGGACAGCATGTCGTCAGTGACGACCTGATGGCCCTGTTCACCTGCGTTGTTCCAGTGCCACACGATGTGTGCCCCGTCCTGGAGGTGATCCCCCCATGTCCCGAAGACCCCGCCCCCCTTGCTCTGTCCCCGGGTGCCCCGAGCTGACCCGGGCCGGCGGACCCTGCGACCGACACCAGCGGCAGGCGAACCGGGAACGTGCGTCGCGTGGTGGCGCTGTCTACACGACTCGTTGGCAGCGCATCCGTAAGGCGTACCTGTAGGCGAACCCGTGGTGCGTGCTGTGCGGTGCTGCTGCGAACGTTGCGGATCATTTCCCTTTGAGTAGACCGGAGTTGATCGCGCGAGGTGACTCGAATCCGGATGCGGCGAAGCATCTTCGGCCTTTGTGTATCGCGTGTCATAACACGGAGACGGCGAGGAATCAGCGCGGTGGATTCGCTGCTGAATTTATTTCCCGCCGCGAATCCGGGGAGCGTCCGCCTTCTGACCAGGCGGGTACCCCCATCCCCTCCGCTGACTGAGCGGCAGGGAGAAATTTCTTTCGCATGGCTAATTATGGAGTTCTTGTGGACGCTTCAGTCATCGCCAATTAATCCATGCTCGCGTGAAAACCGATCGCGGGCACCTCTAAAGGAGAATGCCTATGTCTCTTACTCTCGCCGGATCAGCCAAGCTGTCCCTTGACCAGTTGCAGCGCGGAGTAATCGAAACTTTCGTACAGGAATCTCCGATCCTGGACCGGATGCCACTGATCCAGGTAGCGGGTAACGCCTACAAGTACAACGAGGAATCGATTCTGCCTGGGGTTTCCTTCCGGGCTGTGAACGAGGCGTACCCGGAGAGCACGGGCACGCTGAATCAGCAGGTTGAAACCCTGGCCATCTTTGGTGGGGATGTGGACGTGGACAAGTTCATCGTCCAGACGCGGGGTAACCTCAACGACCAGCGGGCGGTACAGACTGCACTCAAGGTCAAGGCCGCGTCCGTCCACTTCGCGGACCAGTTCTTCAACGGTGATGTCGAAGTCAACCCGAAGGGTTTCGATGGTCTGCGGAAGCGACTGTTCGGCTCTCAGGTGCTGGACGCAAAGGAAACGGGGCCGGTCGTCAACGGCTATGACTTCTTTGACACGTTGGATGCGCTGACAGCGCAGGTGCGAGGTATCAACGGTTCCAACGGAGCGCTCTACATGAACGCTGCACTCCGGGCGAAGGTCGAGTCCGGGTTCCGCCGACTCGGCGGCGGCGAACTACTGAGAGAGGAGATCGCCGGAAAGCGCACTGTCACGTGGAAGGGTATGCCTCTCCTGGACGCCGGGCAGAAGCTGGACGGTAGCGACGTACTGCCACTGACGACGGGCGCTGACGGAAAGCAGACCGGCGATATCTACGCGGTTCGCTTTGGGGCGACCGAAGCTGACGCTGGAGTCTCGGGACTGACCAACGGCGGCGTCCAGGTCACCGATCTGGGCGAGTCCCACGACAAGCCCGTCTACCGCACTCGCATCGATTTCTACTGTGGTCTGGCCCTGTTCGGGGGCAAGGCAGCCGCCCGCCTGACCAACGTCCTCGCCGGATGAACCACTGAGAGCCCCCGCGCTCGTCACCCTTCACCGGGCGACGGGTGCGGGGGCTTTTGGCGTATTCGGAGACGCGCCCCTCAACTCAGGACGCCTCTACCTCTGTCATCAGCAGTCGCAACGTCAGGGAGTGCTTTTCGGGCGGCAGAGCGTCCAACGCCGCCCGTGCATACGCCGTTCCCCCCGCCTTGTCGCCCGATCGGGCGAGCATGAGTCCCCTGTGCATCTCAAGGTGCGTTGCGAAGCGAGGCAGTGTGGCGGGCAACTCTCGCCGAGCCGCATCTTGCGCCGCCACTGCCGTGCCCTCATCTCCGAGTCGTGCGGCCAGCAGCGAGACAAACACGTTCATCCGCCACCACGGAACTGCGTAGTCCGACGTCTGCTCGTATGACGCTGCCTTGTCGAAGACCCGGCGCCCCTGGTTCATCAGCTTTCGTGCCGTTGCGCGGTCGCCACGGATCGCCGCCGCGTGAGCCTTGCCCATGATGGCGTTGAGGAGCCCCAGTGACGGTTTGTCGCTGATGGCCATTGCCTGATCGGCAAGCACGTCGGCGACTCCGAGTGAGGCCCCCTCGTACCCGAGCGCGATCGCTGCGCGTCCCCGAACCCACACCCGAGCCTGAGCGTCCCCGGATCGGTCGGCAGCCTTGGCTGCCATGCGGTACCAGTTCACGGCCTTGGAACCGTCGGAGCCGGGGAACGTCTTGGCGTAGAGGGTCATGAGTCGGGAGGCAACGGACCAGAGGTGCGGGGTGTCCAGTTGCTGCTGCACAACGACCAACTCGCCGGACACACGCCGCTGGATGTCGGCGGCGCCGAGACTCATGTACTCGGTGCCATACGTCGTCAGCTTGCCTTCCCAGTCGTCCGCAGATGGCCCGCCGTCAAGTCGGGCGCTGAATCCCGCGGTCAGCAGATCGGAGGCCACTACTGGTGCTATGGCGGTCGCTGCCACATCAGACAAGAACTTACGTCGCTTCACTTCACCCTCCAGCACTGCCAAGGGCACGTCGAGGACGGCCGAGAGACACCGGAGGTAGAACCGCCCCGGCGTCACCTTGGAACGCTCCCAGCGGCTGATGTACTCCCTGTCCAGATTCGTGCCGAAGGCATCGTTGATCGCTGACGCCAGCCGTCCCTGCGACCAGCCGCGCGCTTTGCGGAGGTCCGTGATCAGTTCCCCGATGGCCATGAGTCCATCTTGCCCCTACGCCTGCCACTGGCGGATCAACATTCGTCTTGGGTGGCTTACTTGCCCCTAGGCATGCCCCTAGGGGGTGCCACTGGGCGGCGGGATGCTCCGTGCACCGACACGCGCGAGGGGACGGCGAGAAGTCATGAGCAACCCGATTCGGTATAGCCAGTCACCCGTTGAACTCCCTCTGGACAACTGGCTGTTGGAAGGCATTCCGGCACCCGGCTGCAAGGTGTGCACCGCCCTGAACCTCCAGCGGAGCGAGGCGCGGAGGCGGAACGACTGGACTGCCGCTTGTGCTGCTGCACGGGAGATCAGGAATCACAGCCGGCGACACGGCGAGCCGACGTGAGCACCCTGGAGCCGCCCCCTCAGCCCATATACACCGGCGCGCTGCCTCGGAGCAGACGGCCGGAAGGCCCCCGACCGGACAAGCCTGGGAGTACGGGCAGACGTGCCCGGACTGAGCGGACGTGCTCAGGCTCCCGCCCCGGTCCGCCCCTTAGCTGGGGTGCCGCCCTGGGCGGTGAGGGCGAACACTTCGGACCCAGGGAAGCCGAAGCATCCACCCGCCCGCCCCGACTCGGGAACCCCGGCAGGTCAGCGGCCGGGGCGGGCCATTGATGAACCACAACAAGGAGGAAGGCACATGCACGATGTACGCGCGTTACTCACCCCTGCTGCGTTCGGGGGTGTTGTCGCAACGGTCCTCGACAACAACCCGGGCATGGAGGAGCCTACGGCGGTCCGGATCGTTACGGAAGCGCTGAAGTTCGTCGACGCAGCAGCCAAGTTCCCCACCATGAAGATCACGCCGTCGAACGTGGTAGACGAAGGCTGGCACGCCTTGATCCTGCACACCGGGCCGTACGCCAAGCTGTGTGAGGGCTTGGGACGCTTCGTGCACCACTACCCGGAGCGGCCCGCCCCCGAGCGTCACGATGCGCAGGCGCTCACACGTACGGTGGCCCTGATCGAGGAAGCCGGGCACCAGATCGACCACGAACTGTGGACCGGCCCGACCGAAGCTCTGGTGGCAGTAGGGGCCAACTGCTCCCACACCCCGAAGCCCGGCGGCTGCGGACCGATCAACCCCGGGAACTGCGCCACGCACGGCGGTGACGGTAGCTAGGCTCCGGGAACGTACGGCGGAAGGGTGATGGCATGAACGCGGAACAAGCCCGGCAGGTGGACGCCACGCTCCGGCGGCTCGGCATCCCGGGAGTGGTCGCCCCGGAGGACCCGGAGAACGCAGCGGGCGCGTGGCGGGTGTACGACGGCGCCGATCCCGCGATCCGCAAGGACATCACCGCTGATGTTCTGGCCGCCTTCGTAGCGAAGTTCCGGGAGGCCAACCCGGAGCCGCCTGGGAAGCCCCAGGCAGGCCCTATGCGTGGCTTCATCATTCCGCCCGAGGACAACTGACTACTCGTATCGCCCCGTCCGTGCGCTGCTCCCGCGGCATGCGGGCGGGGCTAATCGCTGTTCTGGTCGGCAGCGCGTTCGCTGACGAATGACCCCATCCCAGGCGTGGTGGTGATCAGCCCCTCCTCGCGCAGCGCCGCAGTCGCCTTGCGGACCGTGGTCCGGGTCACGCCGAACTCGTTCTCTAGACGAGTCTTTCCGAACACGTTTAGTGGTCGTAGGCGGTCAGTGAGCGGCTGACCGCCTGGCCGGTCTGGAAGTTGTGCCAGATCGCGGTGGCCAGCGCGAGGACGCGCTGCGCGACGCGCACGGCAACGCCTTCGCATGTGCGGCCGCCGTGTTGTTCCAGGTCAAGCTGGCCCTTGAGGGTGTCGTTCACCGACTCGATCAGCTGGCGGACCTTCTTGAGCATCGGCTCTCCGGGGCGGGCGGCCTCGCGTTTCATCGACGGCCGCAGCAGCGAAATGCCGTGCTCGGACAATGACCGCTCGAAGGCTCTGGACGCAAAGCCCTTGTCCGTGATCAGCAGCAGGCCGGGCCGCTCACGCACGAGCGGGGCATCGACCTCCAGCATGGCAGCCAGGACTTCGCGCTCGTCGATCTTCGGGCTGGCCAGGGCCCACAGGACTGGCATCCCGGTTGGGGTGCACACCAGGAACAGCCGCAGCCCCCAGTAGAACCGTGAGTGGGACGAGCAGTAGCCGTAGTTCGCCCAGCCCGCCACCTCCGACCGCTTCACCGTGGGCCGCGACGTGCCGCAGGGCACGGGGGTGGAGTCGCAGAGCCACACGGTGTCATGCCAGAAGTCTGTGTCCCTGGCCAGGACCCGGATGAGGCGTTTGACCTGCGGCAAGGCCGCCCGCAGGCGCTTGTTGTAGCCGGCGTCCTGCGGGATGTACGGGAACATGCCGCGGTAGTGGGCGCGTACGTGCCGCAGCCAGCGGGCCTCGCTGTGGAAGCCGAGCAGGGCCTGCATGACGGCCAGGCACAGCAACTCGGAGTGGCTCAGTTTCGGCGGCCTGCCTGGCAGTCGGGCGATCCCGGCCGAGTCATCGTCGATCTTCACGTACAGTGCGGTTACGAGGGTGGTCAAGTTCGTCGTCACAAACGGATCTTGAGCACCCTCGTCTCATGCCCGCAGGCATTCGGAAAGACTCGTCTAGCTGAACCTCGGATACCAGGTGCCGCGCCGGGTACTCGCCTCTTTCAATGCGTCGCCGCACTACTTCAGCGATCTGGTGCCACTTGGGACGGGTGGGGTCGAACTCAAACACGCGCGGAACCTACCTATCACCTCCAGTGGCTGCATAGAGACTCCTGTATATACCTGTACGTAGACATCCCTGCATGCACCCCGCTACCGTCGGACACGAAAACGCCCCGGAAGACCGGTCCTACGCGGTCCGCCGGGGCTTGCCGAAACAGCTACACAGGAGCTGAAACAGCCATGCGCGATGCTATCGCCCGCGCCCTTACCTGGGAGCTCGCCTTACTGCCCTGGACCCGCCGACCGGGACGTCACACCGCCGCACACCTCGCCGACCAGCCCGCCCCCGAGCCCGCACCCGTCAGCCCATGGTCGAAGCCCTGGACGACTCCCACACCACAGCACGTCATCGAACGGCACACGCCCATCCCCGGCGAGGAATCGCACCCCATCCGGCCCTACGTGTTCACAGAAACCACGCTCACGCTGCGGAAGGTGTGCGAACGCCGAAAAGCTCTCGCCGCTGCCGTGCTGTTCGGCGAGGACTACCCATACGCCTTCGAAGGGTCGCACTCCGCCGCTATCACGGAGGGGAGCGCCGCATGATCGCCGAGGAAGCGTTCCCCGGCACCCTGTCCGGCATTGCGGCGCTGTGCATCGAGTGCAAGGCACTCACTCGCGCCCCGATCCCCGTCCGGTGGATCGAGAGCACTAGCGGCCCCGGAACGACGCTGTACGCCTGCCCCGATCACGCCGTGAAGCTCGGCGCGGGGCCGACCCCGGATGACGTGATCCGGACCCGCTAGCACCGCACTACCTCCGCCCCGTCCGGGCCATCTCCGGGCGGGGCACTCTCAGGCCCGTCACAGAAGTACCAGTTTCGAGCTTCGGGAAAGCCGACAACGTGGGATGTCAACCAAGCGCCGCGGCCCCCCGGCGCCGCAGCCGATACGCCGCCCCGCCCGCCACCGCCAGCAGCGCCAGTCCCCCGATCACCTGCGCCGCGCCGACGGAGTCGGCCCGTCCCTCGGTCACCGTCACGCTGTCGACGTGCCGGGCCCCGCCGCGCCCGCACTCGATGGTCACCTGGTAGCGGCCCGGCGCCACCTCCTGGCCGACCCGGACCTCCGCGGCCATTCCCCGGGCCCCGGGCCGCAGCGCCACCGCCCCGAACAGCTCCGAGGCCGCGGTGGCCTGCCGGATCGGCCCGCACCACCCGCCGTCGTTGATGCTGACCCGCTCGCCGGCCACCACCGGATCGGGCTCGGCCGTGGCCCGGGCCGCCGGTGCGGCCAGGGTGACCGCGAGGAGGCCGAGCAGCACGGCGGCGGTCGGTCGGGCAGGGTTCACGGTCGGCTCCCGGGCCGGTCGCGGCCACTGTGGCCGCCGAGGACGGACACCGGCACAGGGCGAGCGAACCACCGGCCGGCCCGCCGGGCCAGGCGGACGCGCCCAGTCAGGTGGCGGATCGCCGCCACCGTGTCCGGGAACGACGGCGCGCCCCGCCGCCGGCCGCTGCCGGGGCGGGGCGCGCCGCCATGTGCCCGTGGACCGGGGCTACTTCACCGGTGCCATCTTGTCGACGATGCCCGGGTGGTCGTCGATCCACTTCTCGACGCCCTTGTCCTCGTTGCCCTTTCCGGCGTCCTGGATGTCCTGCTCCAGGCTGCCGAGCTCGTCGGGGGTCATCTTCCAGTTCTTCAGCCAGCCGTGGAACTCCGGGAACTTGTCCGGGAAGCTCTTGTTGGCGAGCGTCTTGATCTGGTTGTTGGCGCCCCAGGTGCCCTTGGGGTCGGCGAGCTTGGTGAGCTGGTACTTGCTGTACGCCCAGTGCGGCGACCACAGGACGACCGCGATCGGCTCCTTCTTGTGGTACGCCCGGTCCAGCTCCGCGAGCATCGCGCTGGTGCCGGCCGAGGTGACCTCGAAGTCCGTCAGGCCGTAGGCGGGCAGCACGGTGCTCTTCAGGCGCTGCATCTCGCCGGTGCCCGGCTCGATGCCGATGATCTTGCCCTTGAACTCGTCCTTGTGCTTCCGCAGGTCGTCCATGGACTTGACGTCCTTGACGTACGAGGGGACGGCGATCTCCAGCGAGGTCTTGTCGTACCAGGCGCCGACGTCGGTGAGGTCGTTCTGGTACTTGTCCCAGTACTGCTTCTGGGCGACCGGCAGCCAGCCGTCGGTCTCCACGTCGATCTGGCCGGTGGACAGGCCGGTCCACATCGGTCCGACGTCGAGGTTGCGCAGGTCGGGGCGGTAGCCGCGCTTCTCCAGGACGTTCTTCCACAGGTAGGCGGTGGCGATGCCCTCGTCCCACGCCGGGTACCCGATGTGGGGGGCCTTGCCGGCGTCCTTGCCCTTGGCGTAGCTGGCGTGCGCGGACGGGGCGATCTTCTCGACCAGGCCCGGGTTCTTCTTCAGCCAGGTGCGGACGCCGTCCTGCTCATGGCCCTCACCGGCCGACTTGATGTCGTTCTCCAGGCTGGTGAGCTGCTTCTCGTCGAGGTGGAAGTTCTTCATCCACTTCGCGACCTCGGGCAGGTCCTTGCTGAAGCCCTTGCGGCCGATCAGGTGCAGGCCGTCGCCGGAGCCGAAGGAGCCCTTGGGGTCCTTGAGCTTGGTGAGCGGGTACTTGTCGTACGCCCAGTGCGGGGACCACAGGGTGACCGCGATCGGCTTCTTGTTGTGGAGGGCGCGGTCCAGCTCGCTCAGCATGGAGGCGGTGCTGGACTCCTGCACCTGGTACTCGCCGCCGAGGCCGTAGTCCTTGAGGACCTTGTCCTTGAGGATCTTCATCTCGCCGGCGCCCGGCTCGATGCCGGTGATCTTTCCGCCGAACTCGGCGGCCTTGCCCTTGAGGTCGTCGAGCGTCTTGACGTCCTTGACGTACGACGGGACCGCGATCTCCAGCGAGGTCTTGTCGTACCAGGTGCCGAGGTCCTCCAGCTTGTCCTTGTACTTGTTCCAGTACTCGGCGTGGGTCACCGGCAGCCAGGCGTTGGTCTGGACGTCGATGTCGCCGCGGGCCTGCCCGGCGAAGAGCGGGCCGGCCTCCAGCGCCTGGACCTTGGGCTTGTAGCCGCGCTCCTCCAGGATCTCCTTCCAGAGGTACGTGGTGGCCTTGCCCTCGTCCCAGTTGACGTAGCCCAGGGTGATCGGCTTGCCGTTGCCGCCGGACGCGGCGTCGCCGCTCTTGCCCAGAAAGCTCATCCCGCCGGCCAGCAACGCCAGGACGACGACGCCGACCATGGCCACCGAGGTCGCCGGCCGCCAGTGCAGGAACTTCCATCCGCCCAGCGCCGCCTGCGCCTTGGCCAGCGCCCGCCGGCCGAGCGGCGAGACCCGCTGGTTGAGCGCGCCGGTCATCCGGTCCAGGTACATGGCGAGGATGACCACGGCGAGGCCGGCCTCGGCGCCCAGGGCCACGTTGACCGAGCTGATGGCGTTGTAGACGGAGGCGCCCAGGCCACCGCCGCCGACCATGCCGGCGATCACGACCATGGACAGCGCGAGCATGATGACCTGGTTGATTCCGGCCATGATCGTGGGCAGCGCCAGCGGCAGCTGCACCCGCAGGAGGGTGCGCCGCGGGTGGGTGCCGAACGCCTCGGCCGCCTCGACCAGTTCCTCGTCCACCTGCCGGATGCCCAGCTCGGTCATCCGCACCGCGGGCGGCATGGAGAAGACGATGGTGGCGACGATGCCGGGGACGACACCGAGGCCGAAGAAGAGGATGCCGGGGATGAGGTAGACCATCGCCGGCATGGTCTGCATCAGGTCCAGCACGGGGCGCAGCACCCCGCCGACGACCTTGCTGCGGGCCGCCCAGATGCCCAGCGGCACCGCGACCACGACGGTGATCAGGCAGGCCACCAGCACCAGCGAGAGCGACTCGATGGTCGGGTTCCACTGCTGGATGGAGTCGATCAGCGCGAAGCCGAGGAAGGTGAGCACCGCGGCCGGCAGCCCGCGCAGCCACCAGGCGAGCACCGCCAGGATGCCTGCCAGGATCAGCGGTTCCGGGGCCGCGAGGACGGTGTGGATGGCGTTGTAGAGGCCGTTCAGGACCGTGGTGATGAGGTTGAACAGCCAGTCGAGGTTGTCCCGCAGCCAGTTGACGGCGTCGTTGGCCCAGCTGCCTATCTGGATCCTAGGCATCGGCGGCCACCGTCCCCTCGGCCTCGTCGGCGGACGCCGGGCCCGACGGGGACGGCACCGCAGCGGCCTGTGCCGCCGGCCGCCCCGGCTCCCCCAGCACGGCGAGCAGCCGCTCGGCGGTGACCGCGCCGGCCAGTTCGCCGCGCTCGTCGGTAACCGCGACCGGTATGTCGCTGGCCGAACAGGCGCTGAACAGCTCCACGAGCGGGGTCTCGGTGCCGACGGTGGCGGGCGCGGCGGCCCGGAACTCGGCGGCGGTGCCGAGCTTCGTCCCGTCCTGGCAGGTCATGCCGAGGACGGTGCCGACCTCCGCCATGACCGCACCGGCGGTCAGCACCCGACTGCGGTCCACGTCCTGGATGAAGGAGGCGACATAGTCGTTGGCGGGCCGGACGAGGATGTCCTCGGCGCTGCCGGTCTGGACGATCCGGCCGTCGCGCATGACCGCGATCCGGTCGCCGAGCCGCATCGCCTCGTTGAGGTCGTGGGTGATGAAGACGATGGTCTTCTTCAGCGTCTTCTGGAGCTCCAGCAGCTGGTCCTGCATGTCGCGGCGGATCAGCGGGTCGAGCGCGCTGAAGGACTCGTCCATCAGCAGCAGGTCGGCGTCGGTGGCCAGCGCGCGGGCCAGGCCGACCCGCTGCTGCATACCGCCGGAGAGCTCGTCCGGCCAGGACTTCTCCCAGCCCTTGAGTCCGGCGAGCTCCAGCGCCTGGGTCGCGCGCCGCTCCCGCTCGGCGCGCGCCACGCCCTGGACCTCCAGACCGTAGGCGGCGTTCTCCAGCACGCTGCGGTGCGGGAAGAGCGCGAAGTGCTGGAAGACCATGGAGATCTTCCGGGAGCGGACGGTGCGCAGTTCCTTGTCGCTGAGCGAGGTGAGGTCCTGGCCGTCGAAGCGGACGGTGCCCGAGGTCGGTTCCAGCAGCCCGTTCAGCATGCGCAGCAGCGTGGACTTGCCGGATCCGGACAGACCCATGACGACGAAGATCTGGCCCTCGTCCACCTCGATGGAGGCGTCGATCACCGCGGCGGTGGTGCCTTCGGCCCGCAACTCGTCCCGGCCGGCGCCGGCCTGGAGTGTGCGGACCGCGTCCTCGGGTCGTCTGCCGAACACCTTGTACAGGTGCTCGGCTTGCAGCCTGGACACATATACCTCTCTTGTCGCACGAGAAACGACCTGCCACCCCCCGCAGGGTCCGTCCGATGGGTCGGCAGGTCGTGGTGCGGGACGAGTTCCGCTCGCCTTCACCGGCGGTGTGGGAAAAGTTCGGCCGGGCCCGCTCCGGCTGCGCGCCTGCCCGGCTTTTTAGGGCTCAAACGCATCGGTGATTCAGCTCACAACACAGGCGCGTTTGGGGCATACGGCATCATGCGGGGTGTGACTCGACGCCTGATGCTCCTCGACACCGCCTCCCTGTACTTCCGCGCCTATTTCGGGGTACCGGAATCGGTCAAGGCCCCGGACGGCACCCCGGTGAACGCGGTGCGCGGACTGCTGGACTTCATCGCCCGGCTCGTCCAGGACCACCACCCCGACGACCTGGTCGCCTGCATGGACTTCGACTGGCGCCCCCAGTGGCGGGTCGATCTGATCCCCTCCTACAAGGCGCACCGGGTCGCCGAGGAGGCCCCCGCGGGCTCGGCCGCGCCCGACGCGGAAGAGATCCCGGACACCCTCTCCCCGCAGGTCCCGGTGATCGAGGAGGTGCTCGACGCGCTGGGCATCGCCCGGATCGGCGCCGCGGGCTACGAGGCCGACGACGTCATCGGCACCCTGACCGCGCGGGCGAAGGGCCCGGTCGACATCGTCACCGGCGACCGCGACCTCTTCCAGCTCGTCGATGACGCCCGCGGCATCCGCGTCCTGTACCCCCTCAAGGGCGTCGGCACCCTCCAACTCACCGACGGGGCGCTGCTGCACGAGAAGTACGGCGTGGACGGCCCCGGCTACGCGGACCTGGCGCTGCTGCGCGGCGACCCCAGCGACGGCCTGCCGGGCGTCCCGGGCGTCGGCGAGAAGACCGCCGCCAAGCTGCTGGACGCCTACGGCGACCTGGCCGGGATCCTCGCCGCCGCCGAGGACCCGTCCTCCAAGATCACCCCGGCGCAGCGCAAGCGGCTCACCGAGGCGCGCCCCTATCTGGCGGTGGCCCCGAAGGTGGTCCGGGTGGCGACCGACGTCCCGGTGCCGGACGTCGACCACGCGCTGCCGGACGAGCCGGCCGACCCGGAGCGGCTGGAGGCGCTGGCCGCACAGTGGGGCCTGGGTGGCGCATTGCAGCGGTTGTTGGTCACACTGCGACGGTGACCTGTTAGGTTAGGTAAACCTAACCGGCGGTGCCGCCCGCAAGCGCGCCCGCCCTCGACCGCGTCAGGGGAGACCACCGTGGCAGCAGAGCGACCGGCCCGCAGCACGCCCACACTGCACCGCGCCCGGGTGCGGCGCACCGAGCGGCTCACCCCGCACATGATGCGGGTCGTCCTGGGCGGCGAGGGACTGGCCGCGTTCGACGCGGGCACCTACACCGACCACTACGTCAAGCTGGTCTTCCCGCTGCCGCACGTCAGCTACCCCGAGCCCTTCGACATGGGCCGCATCCGGGCCGAGCTGCCGCGCGACCAGTGGCCCCGGACGCGCACCTACACCGTGCGCGCCTGGGACCCGGCGGCGCGCGAGCTGACCGTGGACTTCGTCGTCCACGGCGACACGGGGCTGGCCGGGCCGTGGGCGCTGGCCGCGCGGCCGGGCGACGAGATCACCTTCCTCGGCCCCGGCGGCGCCTACGCCCCGGACGCCGCCGCCGACTGGCATCTGCTGGCCGGCGACGAGAGCGCCCTGCCGGCCATCGCCGCGGCACTGGCCGGGATGCCGGCGGACGCGGTGGGGCACGCCTTCGTCGAGGTCGCCGACCCCGAGGAGCGGCAGGAGCTGACCGCGCCGCCCGGCGTGACGGTCAGCTGGCTGTTCCGCGGCGCCGCCCCGGTCGGCCGCGAACTGGTCGCCGCCGTACGGGCGTTGGAGTTCCCCCAGGGCCGGGTCCAGGCGTTCGTGCACGGCGAGGCGGGCTGCGTGAAGGAGCTGCGCAAGCTGCTCCGCGTCGAGCACGCCGTCCCCCGCGAGGCGCTGTCGATCTCCGGCTACTGGCGCACCGGCCACGACGAGGACGGCTGGCAGGCCGGCAAGCGCGCCTGGAACGACCAGGTGGAGGCGGAGCAGGAGCCCGCGGCGGCGGCCTGACGCTCCATCACTCCGAGGGCGGCACGACCCGGGACGGGTCGGCGCCGCCCTTCTCCACACCCTCGTCCGCGCCGCCCCCCGCCACCGGCCGGCCCTCCCCGTACCCCTCGTACCGCCGCGCCGAGCGGTCGACGTGCGCCAGCCGCCGCAGCGCGGTGAGCACCGCGTCCCCGAGGACGGTTCCCACCACCACGCTCTCCACCAGTTCCTCCACGTCCGCGTGGCGCCCCACGTACGCCAGGTCGGCGTCGGCGATCCGCTCGCAGGCCTCGGCGTAGTCGTCGAGCACCTCCACGAACGCGCCCTGCCCGAGGTCCTGGAAGGCGGCCAGCGCGACCGCCATGGCCTCGGCGGCCGGGTGGTCCTCCTCGGCCAGCCAGCCGCGCCGACGGATCAGCTCCGCGACCGTCCGGCGGGCCTGCGGCAGCCCTTCCGGGCGGCCAGGCGGCACCGGGGTGATCGCGTCGTGCGCCGCCCCGAGCACCTTGTGCACCGCCCCACCTGGTGCGTCCACGGCGGCCAGCACCTCGCGCACCGCCGCGACCGAGAGACCACCGACGTCGATCAGCCCGCGGATCAGCCGCAGCCGGCGGACGTGACTCTCGTCGTAGCTGGCCTGGTTGGGGCTGGTGAGCCGGCCCGCGGGCAGCAGCCCCTCGCGGACGTAGAACTTGATCGTCGGGACCGCCACGCCCGTCTCGCGACCCAACTCACCGATGCGCATCCGATGCCCTCTCCGTCCCGGACCCCGGTCCCGGGATCCGCGTGTTCCGGAATGTCCGGGTGCCCCACCACCACCCAGTCTTGCCAACCGGCCTCCCATCATAGATAGTCGCGCTATCAGATAGTGGAGAGCGCCACTATCCGTAGTGCAACTATCCACTACTCTTCCAGGGGGTTCCGTGCGCATGTCCAGATACCGTTCGCTGCTCGGCTTCTCATGGGCGATGGCCGCACTGGCCGTGATCGCGGCGGTCGGGATGATCGTCGACGACCGGGTGCTGGTCGGCGCGCCGATCTGGTTCAAACCGCTGAAGTTCGCGGTGTCGTTCGCCGCCTACGGGCTGACGCTGGCCTGGATGCTGTCCCGCCACCCCGCCCCGGGCCGGGCCGGCACCTGGGCCGCGCACACCGTCGTGGTCGCCGGCCTGATCGAGATGGCGATCATCGTCGGCCAGACGCTGCGCGGCCGGCGCAGCCACTTCAACGTCGAAACCCCGCTGGACCGGGGCCTGTTCCTGGTCATGGGCGGCACCATCGTCGCCCTGTGGACCGCCACCCTGGTCCTGGCGGTGCTGCTGTTCCGGGCCCGGCTGGGCGACCGCGCCACGACCTGGGCGATCCGGCTCGGCGCACTGATCGCCCTGGCCGGACTGCTGCTCGGCGGGCTGATGGTGATGCCCACCCCCGAGCAGCGGGCCCAGCAGGCCGCGGGCCTCGCGCCCACCCTCATCGGCGCGCACAGCGTCGGCGTCCCCGACGGCGGCCCGGCCATGCCGCTGACCGGCTGGAACACCACCGGCGGCGATCTGCGCATCCCGCACTTCGTCGGCATGCACGCCCTCCAGGCCCTGCCGCTCTTCCTCTACGCGATGGAGGCGCTGGCCCGCCGCAGCGCCCGACTGCGGGGCGAGCGGGTCCGGCTGCGGCTGGTGCTCACCGCGGCCGGTTTCCTCACCGGGCTGCTCGCGCTGGTGACCTGGCAGGCACTGCGCGGCCAGGCCCTGATCCACCCCGACGCGGTCACCCTCAGCGCGCTGACCGCCCTCGCCGTCGCCACCACGGCCGGCGGCTGCGCGGCGCTCCGCCCCTCCCCCGCCGCCGATGCCACCACCGGCACCGAACAGACCTCCCGCCCAACGGAGTTGACCCGATGACCGACCGCACCCTCTTCAGCCTCGCGTTCGCCCTCGCGGCCCCGTTCTGGGCCCTGCTGATCCTCGCACCCGGCCGCCGCTGGACCGACCGGATCGCCGCCTCACCGCTGCCGATGGTGCCGGTCATCGGCGTCTACCTCGCCCTGGCCATACCGGTCTTCCCGCAGCTGTGGGCCGCGGTGAGCCGCCCTGACCTGGCCGGCTTCCAGCAGCTGCTGGCCCTCGGCGGCGGCGCCGGGGCGATCTGGGCGCAGCTGATCGCCTGGGACCTCTTCCTCGGCCAGTGGATGTACCGCGAGGCGCGCACCCTGGGCATCCACCCCTTGGTGATGGGTCCGCTCCTGGCCCTGACCATCCTGCTCTCCCCCTTCGGTGTCCTGCTCTTCCTGTGCCTGCGCGGCACGCTCCGGCTACGAGGCCGGCAGCGGCGACCACTGGCGCCGAACTAACGCCTCCGTCGGGCACGTTGGGACGGGCAAGCGGCCGAGCCCGCAGAAGCGCCCGACTTCCGACGGCACATGCTTTCCCCAGCAATGGTTGACGGCGCATGGACCTGCCTGTTCCACTGGCCCCATGCGACCTCAGCAACGGCTGGTCACCCGGGACCACATCGACTTCGGTCGCGTGTGGTCCGCCTCCTGTTGCCTCTGACGTCACGGTGTCGCGCCGGGCGCACCGCCCCGCACACCCGCATGTCGCCCTGCCGGTATTCCCGCGCACCGCGCATGCCCTCGCATGCCCGCCCACGCATGATCGACGAGAAGACGAGGCCGCACCCATGCCTGTCGAGTTCCTCGGCATAGCCGCCACCCACGACGGCTCCGAAGTCACCCCGCGCTCCGGCGCCTCCTTCAACAAGGACTACACCCTCGAACTCGCCCGCGCCCACGAGGAGTACGGCTGGGACCGGGTCCTGTTCGCCTACGGCTCCGGCTCCCCCGACCCCTCCCCGGCCGCCGCCTACGTCGCGGCCCACACCGAGCGGCTCCAGCTCCTGGTGGCGCACCGACCCAACGTCTCCTACCCGACGTTCGCCGCCAAGACCTTCGCCACGCTGGACCGGATCAGCGACGGCCGGCTCGCGGTGCACTTCATCACCGGCGGCAACGACCACGAGCAGCGCCGCGAGGGCGACACCCTCACCAAGGACGAGCGCTACGCCCGCACCCGCGAGTACATCCGGATCGTCAAGAAGGTCTGGACGAGCCGGGAGCCCTTCGACCACGAGGGCGCGCACTACCGCTTCCAGGACTTCGTCTCCGACACCTTCCCCGTACAGCAGCCGCATCCGCGGGTGTCGTTCGGCGGCTCGTCTCCGGCGGCCTACGCGGCGGGGGGCGCCGAGGCGGACATCTACTGCCTGTGGGGCGAGCCGCTGGCGCAGACCGCCGAGCAGATCGCCTCGGTCAAGGCGGCCGCCGCCGCGGCCGGCCGCACCGACGTGCCCAGGATCCAGGTCGCATTCCGGCCGATCATCGCGCCCACCGAGGAGCTGGCCTGGGAGAAGGCACACCACACCCTGGCCCGGATCAAGGCCCGCAAGGCGGGCGGCGCACTCAGCCGCCGCCATCCGCTGACGAGTCCTCAGAACGCTGGCTCGCAGCGGCTGTTGGCGGTGGCCGCGCAGGGCGAGCGGCACGACCGGGCGCTGTGGACGCCGACCGCCGCGGAGACCGGCGGCGCCGGCAACTCCACCGCCCTGGTCGGCACGCCGGAGACCGTCGCCCAGGCCCTGCTGGACTACTACGACCTGGGCGTGACCATCCTCTCCGCGCGCGGCTACGACCTGCTCGACGACGCCGTCGACTTCGGACGGCACGTCATCCCGATCGTCCGCGAGGAGGTCGCCAAGCGCGACGCCCGGCGCGGCGCCGAACGGGCGGCGGAGCGCACGGCGTCCTGACCGCTGCCGCCACGGCGCCCGCCGGGCCGCGGCGTCGGAACATCCCGCTCCGACGCCGCGGTCCGGCGGCCGCTCAGCCGCTCAGCCGACCGACGAGTACGCCACGACTCCGCGCAGCACCCCGTCCATCGCCTTGCGCGCGGACCGCGCCACCGTGCCCTCGGTCGGCGCCGCCGCCGCGATCTGCCCGAGGACGTCCACCAGTTGCTTGCACCAGCGGACGAAGTCGCCGGCCGGCATGTCCGCCTCGCTCAGCACCTCGTCGAGGCCGAAGCCGGAGGCCCAGCGGTACGCCGCCCAGGCGAAGCCCAGATCGGGCTCCCGCTGGCCGACCCCCTCCGCCTGGCTGATCTTGTGGTCCTCCTCCAGGGCGTCCAGCCGGCCCCAGATGTGCACCATCTCCGCCAGCGCGTCCCGCGCCTTGCCGGCCGGGAGCTTGGGCGCCACCGCGTCGTCCGCCTGCCGCGCCTCGTAGACCAGCGCCGAGGCACAGGCCGCCAGCTCCGCGGGGCCGAGGTCCTCCCAGACGCCCTCCCGCAGACACTCGCTGGCCAGCAGGTCCAACTCGCCGTAGAGGCGGCCCAGTCGGCGGCCCTCGTCGGTGACGGTGTCGCCTTCCAGGTAGTCCAGCTCGGTCAGCAGCGCGCAGATCCGGTCGAAAGTGCGGGCGATGGTGTTCGTCCGGCCCTCGATCCGGCGCTCCAGCTGGCGGGTGTCCCGCAGCAGCCGGTGGTAGCGCTCCGCCCAGCGGGCGTGGTCCTCCCGCTCGTCGCAGCCGTGGCAGGGGTGCGCGCGGATATCCTTGCGCAGCCGGGCGACCTCGCGGTCGTCGGCCGCCTCCGCACGCGGCTTGCGGTGCCGCGAGGGCACCAGATGGCCGGCCTTGGTGCGCAGCGCGGACGCCAGATCGCGGCGCGACTGCGGGCTGCGGGCGTTGAAGGTGCGCGGGATCCGCATCCGGTCCAGGGCCGTCACCGGCACCGGGAAGTCGATCGAAGCGAGCCGCTTGACCTGCCGCTCGGCGGTGAGCACCAGTGGCCGCGGGCCGTCGTGGGCGTCCAGACCGCGGTGGCCGTTGGTCCGCCCGGAGGGCATACCGGGATCCAGCACCAGCGCCAGTCCGGCGTACTTGCCCGTCGGCACGTGGATGACATCGCCCGGCCGGAGCTTCTCCAGCGCCGCCGCGGCGGCCGCCCGCCGCTGGACCGCGCCCTGCTTGGCGAGTTCGGTCTCGCGGTCCTTCAACTCCCGCCGCAGCCGCGAGTACTCCTCGAAGTCGCCGAGGTGGCAGATCATCGCCTCGCGGTATCCGCCCAGGCCCTCCTCGTTCCGCTGCACCTGGCGGGTGATGCCGACCACCGACCTGTCGGCCTGGAACTGCGCGAACGACATCTCCAGCAGCTCCCGCGAACGATGCCGCCCGAACTGCGAGACGAGATTGACCGCCATGTTGTACGACGGCTTGAAGGAGGAGCGCAGCGGGTACGTCCGGGTCCCGGCGAGACCGGCCAGCGCGGCCGGGTTCATCCCGCGCTGCCACAGCACCACCGCATGGCCCTCGACGTCGATCCCGCGCCGCCCGGCCCGGCCGGTCAGCTGGGTGTACTCGCCGGGGGTGATGTCGGCGTGCTGTTCGCCGTTCCACTTGACGAGCTTCTCCAACACCACCGACCGCGCGGGCATGTTGATGCCCAGCGCCAGCGTCTCGGTCGCGAAGACGGCCTTGACCAGGCCCTTGACGAACAGCTCCTCGACGACCTCCTTGAAGGTGGGCAGCATCCCGGCGTGGTGCGCCGCGATGCCCCGCTCCAGGCCCTCCAGCCACTCGAAGTAGCCGAGCACGTGCAGGTCGTCGTCCGGAATGCCGGCCGTCCGGGCCTCGACTATCCGGCGGACCTTCTCCCGGGCCTCCGTGTCGTTGAGCCGCAGGCCGGAGTGCAGGCACTGTTGGACGGCCGCCTCGCAGCCGGCGCGGCTGAAGATGAAGGTGATCGCCGGCAGCAGGCCCTCGTTGTCCAGCCGGTCGATCACCTCGGGCCGGCTCGGCGTCCAGATCCGGGCGCGCTGCCGCCGCTCCCGCTCCCGGTCGGCCTCGCGCATCGTGCGGCCGCGCCGCTTGTCCCGGCCGAACGTCGGCCGGCTGCCCTCCATCCGGGCCAGCCGCTCCAGGTCGGGGTTGACCTCGCGGCGGCTGCCGGCGGCACCGTTCCGCTCCTCGAAGAGGTCGTAGACCCGGCGGCCGGCGAGGACGTGCTGCCACAGCGGGACCGGGCGGTGCTCGGAGACGATCACTGAAGTGTCGCCGCGGACGGTGTCCAACCAGTCGCCGAACTCCTCGGCGTTGGAGACCGTCGCCGACAGCGAGACCAGCGTCACCGACTCCGGGAGGTGGATGATCACCTCTTCCCAGACGGCGCCGCGGAAGCGGTCGGAGAGGTAGTGCACCTCGTCCATGACGACATGGCCCAGGCCGGTCAGCGACTGCGAGCCGGCGTAGAGCATGTTGCGCAGCACCTCGGTGGTCATCACGACCACCGGGGCGTCGCCGTTGACGCTGTTGTCGCCGGTCAGCAGACCGACCTTCTCGGGACCGTAGCGCTTGACCAGGTCCTGGAACTTCTGGTTGGACAACGCCTTGATCGGCGTGGTGTAGAAACATTTTCGGCCCTGTGTCAGGGCCAGGTGGACGGCGAACTCGCCGACGATCGTCTTGCCGGATCCGGTGGGAGCGGCGACCAGCACACCCTTTCCGGCCTCCAGGGCCTGGCACGCCTCGACCTGGTACGGGTCCAGCTCGAAGTCGTACAGCTCCCGGAACGGCGCGAGTGCGGTGGCCTGCTCGGCCGCGCGGATTTTGGCGGCGGCATAGCGCTCAGCAGGGGACATGTCCTCGGTCATCGTGCTTACGAGACTACCGGCCACCTCTGACATCGACCGGATCTTTATGGCGGCCCTTTACCTGCCCACCCGTACCTGCCCACCCGTCACGTCACCCGACCACCGCCCCCACAGCAGCGGCCCCCGGCTCGAAGAGCGCGGGGGCCGCGAAATCCGTTCCGCGGAAGGTCACTTCACGTGACCCCGCGACTACCCATCACCTCACGTGACGTCGTCGTAACCGCGGCGCCCGTCCTGGGCACCGTCCCCGTCGGCCTGCTCCGGCAGCATCCGGGTCGGCGCGACCGGCTCGATCGCCTCGATGTCGGTGGGCGTCAGGTCGAGCTCGGACGCCTCGTCGTCGTCCAGCTCCCGGTCGGGGTTGGCCAGCCGCCGGCGGCGGTCGTTGAACAGGCAGATGCCCACGGCGCCGAAGTACAGCAGCACGATCGGCGCGGCCAGCAGCGACATCGTCAGCGGGTCACCGGTCGGCGTGGCGACCGCCGCGAAGATCGTGATGCCGAGCACCATGAACCGCCACCAGCTCAGCACCCGCTTACCGGTGAGCACACCACCGAAATTCAGCAGCACCAGCAGCAGCGGCAGCTCGAAGGACAGTCCGAAGACCAGGACCATCCGCGTGACGATGTCGAAGAAGTCGTCGGCCGGGAAGAGGTTGGACCAGTCGCTCGGGGTCAGGCCGACCAGCGCGCCCGCGGTGGTCGGCAGCACCGCGTAGGCGAGGTAGGCGCCACCCAGGAAGAGCGGCGCACCGGCGGCCACGAAGCTCAGCGCGTACTTCTTCTCGTGCTTGTGCAGGCCGGGAGCGAGGAAGGCCCACAGCTGGTAAAGCCAGAGCGGGCTGGCCGCGACCAGGCCCACGGTCAGCGACAGCTTGAGCATGATCGTGAACGGCGCGATGAAGCCGTTCGCGACGATCTCCGCGCACGGATGGGGCTGCCCGCCGGCGGAAGCACCACCCTTGGGGCAGCCCACGGCCGCGATGGTCGGCCCGGTGATGAAATGGGCGATGGGGTCGTACTGCCACATGGCGACGACGGTGACCACGAGGATCGCGAGCACCGATTTCAGCAGCCGGTTGCGCAGCTCACGCAGATGCGCCGCGAGGGGCATCCGCCCCTCGGGGTCCTTCTGCTGATTGCGGGCAGACTTGAGCAACCCACTTCCTCGTCTCGTACGTCAGCCGCACCGACGGCGTCGGCACGGCCGGGATCGGCTGGGTCAGCTCTGGTTGGTGCGGTTCGGCTCTGCCACGGGGCGCGAGCTGGCCACGTCACCGGGCGCAGCCTGAATCGTACGAGGCGCCTGCTGGGCGGCGTCCGCCGGAGCCTGCGACGCGGTGCCGGCGTCAGCCGTCCGCTCCGCCTCGCTCTCCTTCTTCATCGCCTTGGCCTCGCTCTTGAGGATGCGGGCCGACTTGCCGAGCGAACGCGCCATGTCCGGAAGCTTCTTCGCGCCGAACAGCAGAAAGATCACGGCGATGATCAGCAGAATCTCGGGGAGCCTCAGGTTGGCTAGCATGTGCGACTACCTTCTCGCCGGGGCGGCGTCTCCTGTGGTGCCTGCCGATGGAGTCGGACTGGCGTCCTGGTGGTGCCTCGATCGTAACGTTCGGCGGTGAACGTCCGGCAATCCCCGTGCATCCTGTGGATTGACCGCGCCACCGTGGTGTCTGAACCGCTGAGCAGCCTACCTTCCGGACGTCCGGGTCAGCAGGGTGCTGCCGCCGTCAGCTACGGTCGCGTCCCACGTCGTGCATCCGGGAGGCGAGCGGCACCGCGGCCCGTTCCAGGTCCTGTGCGGCCCGCTGGATCCGCTCGGTCGCCGTGCCGACCTCCCTGGCCAGCCGCCGCACCTCCGCGAAGACGCGGAGGGCGAGGACTCCGAGGACGGCGATCCCCAGGAATCCGAGGGCGACAGCGATCATGGGCCAGAGCATGGGGCGAGCCTATCGGCCGCCCCGGCCCGAAAGGCCCGGCGGGCGGCGCGCGGCACCGATCAGCCGGTGTGCAGCCGCAGCGTGCGCACCCCGCCGCCGGTCAGCAGCTCGACGATCCGCTCCCCGGCCGGCCGGCGCACCGCCCGGCCGCAGTCGGGGCAGGTGAAGGAGTAGAAGGTGGTGCGGCGGCTGGCGCCGATGGCCAGCCGGAAGGCGTCCGAGGCCAGCTCGAAGCGCCCCCGGCACTCCGGGCAGGCCGCCTTGAAGAGCACCGGAGCGGCCATGTCCGCCAGGGTGGTCGTCGCCATCGTGGTCGTCATCCTTCGCTGCCTCCTACGGTCATCGGTGCGCCGGCCCGCCACCAGGGCGGGCCGGTCTCACTCGCCGTACGCCGTGAGCGCCTGCCGGGCGGCCTGCCGGGCGCTGGCCGCCAGCGCCGGCGGCGACACGATCCGGCCGTCCCCGCCCAGCCGCAACGCCAGCCGGCGCAGCGACGCCGGGTCGGGCGTGCGCAGGGTGATCCGCAGGCCCCCGTCGGGGAGTTCCTCGGCACTGTCGTGCGGGTAGTACTCGGCGACCCATCGGCCGCCGGGCCCGACCTCGACGGCGACCTCGGGATCCTCGGCCGCGGGCTGGACCAGCCCCTCCGAGAGGTCGCGCAGCTCGACCGGCGGCGGGTCGGCGGGCGCGTCCAGCAGTTTGATCTCGGCGACCCGGTCGAGGCGGAAGGTGCGCCGGGCCTCGGAGAGCCGGCACCACGCCTCCATGTAGGTGTGGCCGACGGCGAAGAGCCGGATCGGGTCCACCTCGCGCTCGGTCAGCTCGTCGCGGGCCGGGGAGTAGTAGCGCAGCCACAGTCGGCGCCGCTCGGCGATGGCGCGGTCCACGTCGGCGAAGACCCCGCCCTCGGACTCGAAGGTCACCGACAGCCGGGAGCTGGCCCCGGCCGCCTCGCCGGCCGCCGCCTCCAGCTTGGCGGTGGCCCGCAGCAGCGCCTGCCGGTCGCCCTCGCGCAGCCCCGGGAGGGTGGCCACCGCACGGGCCGCCACCAGCAGCGCGGTGGCCTCGTCGGCGGCCAGCCGCAGCGGCTCGGCGACGTCGTCGGGGTTGTGCCACCAGATCCGGTCGCCGTCGGTGTCGATGTCCATCAGATCGCCGCCGCGGAAGCTCGTCCCGCACATCGGCAGCACGTCGAGGTCGGCGATCAGCTCGTCCTCGGTGATGCCGAAGGCCCGGGCGACGTCCTCGACGCGGGCGCCGGGGCGCTCGCGCAGATAGGTCACCAGCGACAGCATCCGGCGGGTCTGGTCGATCGCGTTCGTAGCCATGTTCCGTCCCCCACTCAGCCCTTGGCCACCGCGCGCAGCCGGTCGATGACCTCGGCCCGCAGCTCCGCCGGTTCCAGTACGACCACATCGGGCCCGAACTCCACCAGCCAGGCGTCGAGTCCGTGCCCGTAGGGGATCTCCAGCTCGTCCCAGTCGCCGTCCAGCGCGCGGACGGCCAGCGCCCGGGCGCGCAGCGGATAGCCGTGCCCGGTGCGGAGCTTGATCCGCGCGGTGCCGGTGGCGGTCTCCCCCGCCCAGCGCTCGACGGTCTCGCGGACGGTGACGTGGTCGGGCACCGGCGCGGTGAACTTCCCTTGCCGGGAACGGACCTTGCCGGTGATCCGGGAGAGCCGGAAGACCCGCTCGGCGCCGCGGTCCCGGTCCCAACCGGCGACGTACCAGTGGCCGCGCCAGCACTCCAGGATCCAGGGCTCGATGTGCCGCTGCTCGGGGTGGGCGGCGTTGGACTTGCGGTAGTCGAAGATGACCGGGCGGCGGTCCCGGCAGGCCAGCATCAGCGGTTCGAAGGCCGCCTCGTGGGTGGGGATGCGGGGCTCCAGCGCGCTGTGCGGCGCCCCGGCCTCCACCTCGTCGCGCTCCCCGGCCAGCGGCATCCCGGCCGCCCGCAGCTTCTGCAGGGCGCCGCTGGCCGCGCCGGCCAGCCGGGCCTGCTGCCAGACCTTGGCGGCCAGCCCGAGGGCCGCGGACTCCTCGGCGTCCAGCGTGATCGGGGGCAGCCGGTTGCTGTCGCGGCGGGCGAGGTAGCCGACCTCGCCGTCGATGCCGTCCACGGTCTCGATGACCAGGCCCAGCTCGCGCAGGTCGTCCTTGTCCCGCTCGAACATCCGGTTGAAGGAGTCGTCGCCGGCGGTGCTCCCCGTCCCGAAGCCCGTCCCCGCGCCCGGCCCGAAGGCTTCGACGTAGGCCTCGATCGACGACCGCAGCTCGTGCTTGGTCAGCGGGCGTCGCGTCCCCAGCAGGCACAGCGCCAGATTCATCAGCCGCTCGGCCTTGGCAATCGCCATCGACGCCCTTTCTCGTTGGCTCCCAACGGGTGACCGTACCGCCCTGGGTGCGTACCGCAAAAGCGGAGGGCCCGCGCCGGTCGGCGCGGACCCTCACTGCGTCCTACGGGCGTCTCAGACGGCGACCAGGTCGCAGACGAAGATCAGCGACTCGTTGGGCGCGATCCGGCCACCGCCGGCGCCGCGCTCGCCGTAGGCGAGGTGCGGCGGGATGGTCAGCCGGCGCCGGCCGCCCACCTTCATGCCCTGCACACCCTGGTCCCAGCCCGCGATGACCTGGCCGGCGCCCAGCTGGAACTGGAGCGGCTTGCCGCGGTTCCAGCTCGCGTCGAACTCCTCGCCGGTGCTGAAGGAGACGCCGACGTAGTGCACGGAGACCATGTCCCCGGCCTTGGCGACCGGCCCGTCGCCCTCCCACAGGTCCACGATCTCCAGGTCAGTGGGAACCGGGCCCTCGGGGAAGTCGATCTCGGGCTTGTCGATGTTCACGTATGTGCTCCTACTTGCGAATCTTTGCGATTACCGGGTCAGTCTGGCAGATCGCGCAGGTCACCCGGGTCAGACCGTGCCGACGATGTCGACCACGAAGACCAGGGTGTTCTTCGCCAGCTCGTGCTGCGGGCTGGCGCCGTAGCCCAGCTTCGGCGGGATCACGATCTCCACCCGGTCCCCGACGTGCTTGCCGACCAGCGCCTGGTCCCAGCCCTGGACGACCTGCCCGGTGCCGATCTGGAAGGCGGTCGCGCCACCGTGGTCCCACGACGAGTCGAACTTCTTCCCGTCCTCCCACTTCACGCCGGTGTACTGGGCGATCAGGCCGTCACCGGCCTTGACCTCCGGGCCCTTGCCCTGGATCAGCACCTGCTGCTTGAGGTCGGTGGGCGCCTTCTCCCCCTTGGGGATGGTGATCGTCGCCGCCTTGTCGTCCTCGGCCTTGACCTCCGGCATCCCGTCCTCCGGCGCCGCCTGGGTGCCCTCGGCCTTCGCCTTCTTGTCCACCTTCTTCGCGCCGACCACGTCGACGACCCAGACCAGGCCGTCCTCCGGCTTGATCCCCGACTGCGGGTTGAGGCCCTCGCCGATCAGCGCCTTGGCGGTGCCCTCGACCTCGAACCGGCCGCCGACCTTCTGCCCGGCCGCGGCGGTCAACACCTTCGGCGGCAGCATCTGCTGCGTCATCTGGTCGGTGACCTCGGTGACGACCTGGGTGCGCGCCGCACCCGGCTTGGTGCCCGGCTGCGGCGTCCAGCTGCTGCCGAGGTTCTGGCCCTTCATGGTCTGCGCGGAGAAGTCCAGCCGAACCAGATCGCCCTTGTTGACCACCGCGCCCTTGCCCTCGACCAGGGTCTTGGTGACGGCCTTGTCGGCCGGCTTGGCGTCCTTGGGCACGGAGATCGTCGGCTTCGCACCGGGCTTGCCCGTCACCTTGACCACCGCCTCGTCGGAGGTCTTGCCGTCGTCGGACCCGCAGGCGGCGGTGAGGAGCAGAACGGGCACCGCCAGCGCGGCAGCGACGGCGCGACGGGTGTGCGTGGCGAAGGGGCGGGGGAAGCGCCCCCCGGGAGAATTCAGCATCTGTCCAACTCGGGCTCGTGGGGTAGATGGGCAATGCCCGCCACTCTACGACCTGTCGCTGTGGCCGCTTCCGGTAAACACAGCAGCCCGGCGCGACACGGCGATGCGCCGGGAGCATTCACGCTCCCGGCGCACCGCTGCGCATTCCGGACACTCACATTCCGGCGATCAGCTTCTCCACCCGGTCGTCCACGGAACGGAACGGGTCCTTGCACAGGACCGTGCGCTGCGCCTGGTCATTGAGCTTCAGATGCACCCAGTCGACCGTGAAATCACGACGCTGTTCCTGGGCCCGGCGAATGAAGTCGCCGCGCAACCGCGCGCGCGTGGTCTGCGGCGGAACCGACTTGCCCTCGAAGATCTTCAAGTCGTTGCAGATCCGTGCCGCTTGTCCCTTCCGCTCCAGGAGGTAGTAAAGGCCCCGGCGGCGGTGGATGTCGTGATACGCGAGGTCTATCTGGGCCACGCGTGGATGGGACATGCTGATGTTGTGCTTCGCGCGATACCGCTCGATGAGCTGATGTTTCATCACCCAGTCGATCTCGGTCGCAATACGGTCGAGCTCCTGGTCGCGAACGGCTTCCAGCGTGCGGCCCCACAACTCCAGGACGCGCTCGACGGTGCCCGTGCGGATTCCGCGGCGGTCGCAGAAATCCACGGCCTTTTCGTAGTACTCCTGTTGCACTTCGAGCGCGGACGCCTCACGTCCGCTGGCCAACCGCACCTTGCGCTGGCCGGTGGTGTCGTGACTGACCTCGCGGATCGCCCGGATCGGGTTCTCCAGCGTCAGATCGCGCATGACGGTGCCCGCCTCGATCATCCGCAGCACGAGGTCGGTGGCCCCGACCTTGAGCATCATCGTGGTCTCGGACATGTTGGAGTCACCGACGATGACGTGCAGACGGCGGTAGCGCTCGGCGTCCGCGTGCGGTTCGTCCCGGGTGTTGATGATCGGCCGGGAGCGGGTGGTCGCCGAGGAGACGCCCTCCCAGATGTGCTCGGCGCGCTGACTGACGCAGTAGACCGCGCCACGCGGCGTCTGCAGCACCTTGCCGGCGCCGCACAGCAGCTGCCGGGTGACGAGGAACGGAATGAGGATGTCCGCGAGCCGGGAGAACTCGCCGTGCCGGGCCACGAGATAGTTCTCGTGGCAGCCGTAGGAGTTTCCCGCCGAATCGGTGTTGTTCTTGAAGAGATAGACGTCGCCCGCGATTCCCTCCTCGTGCAGGCGGCGTTCGGCGTCGACGAGCAGACCTTCGAGAATGCGTTCGCCGGCCTTGTCGTGGGTGACCAGCTCGGTCACGTTGTCGCACTCGGGAGTTGCGTATTCCGGGTGTGAACCCACGTCCAAGTACAGGCGGGCGCCGTTCCGCAGGAAGACATTGCTGCTGCGGCCCCATGACACGACACGGCGGAAGAGGTACCGCGCCACTTCGTCAGGCGACAGTCGGCGCTGTCCCCTGAACGTGCACGTGACGCCGTACTCGTTCTCCAGCCCGAAAATGCGGCGGTCCATGACTGAACATTACGCCTGATGGCCTGCTCTGAAACCGGGTTCGACAGCCCCGTTTCGATCATTTTCCGCCCGGACCGCACCGGCGGCGGGCACCACCGGTTCCCCGAGGAATCGCTTCATCGACAAAAGCACCAGCAGCGCGGCGACTCCGGAGGCGCCGGCGACCGCGAACCCCGAGGCCGGTCCGCCGTCCTCCAGCACCGGGCCGGCCACCGAGGCGCCCACCGCCGAGCCGACCCCGAACGTCGTCACCAACCAGGAGAACGCCTCCGTCACCGTCCCCTTGGGCGCATGCCGGTCCACCACCACGAACGCGCAGGCCAGGGAGGGCGCCAGGAACACCCCGGCGAGACCGGTCAGCGCCGTCATCCCGGCCACCCCGGGCACCAGGAACAGCGGGAGATAGCCCAGCGCCAGCAGCGCCACGAGCAGCCGCAGCCGCGCCTCCGGGCGCCCCGGCCACTGCCGGGCGCCGTAGACCAGGCCGCCGAGCAGCGCGCCCAGGCCGAGCGCGGAGAGCAGACAGCTGGAGACCATCCCGCCGCCGTGCCGGTCGGAGTAGGCGACCGCCGCCACCGCGATCGACCCCAGCGCCAGCCCGACGAAGAAGAACGCACCGATCAGCACCAGCATCCCGGGCGAGCGCAGGGCGCCGAGCCAGTGCGCGTCCCGGGGCGCGCTGCGCCACTGCCGCGACGGCGCGGAGACCGCGACGGAGAGCGCGCCGAGCACCCCGATCGCGTTGATCACCAGCAGCGCAGCCCCCGCCGACCAGGCCGCCACGCAGAGCGTGACCAGCAACGGCCCGACCGTGAACATGACTTCCTGGGCCACCGCGTCGAGCGCGTACGCGGCGTGCACCCGGTCCGCCCGCTGGAGCACGCCGGGCCACAGCGCCCGCAGCCCGCCCTCCAGCGGCGGGGTGAAGAACCCGGCGATCGCCACCGCCCCGTAGGCGGCCCAGCGCGGCTCCACCCCGACGGCGGCGAGCAGCGCCATGCCGAGCGCGGAGAGCACCGAGGCGGGCAGCATCACCCGGGGCTGGCCGCAGAGGTCCACGGCGCGGCCGAGCAGTGGCTGGCCGACGGCGTTGCAGACGCCGTAGATCGCGGACAGCGCGCCGGCCAGGGCGTAACTGCCGCCCTGCCCCCGGACGAAGAGCACCAGCGCCAGCGCCGCGGTGGCGTTCGGCAACCGGCCGATCAGGGTCCCGGCCAGCAGCCGGGCGGCATACCGGGTCCTGAGCAAATCCGCATATCCCGCGGCCACGCCTGCCCCTCTCCGCCCGGTCCGACACCGGGAAGTGTTACGTATAACTTACGGCGTCATACGTACCATGGCGGCAACCCGCGGGTCCACCCCGCAGTGCCGGACCCAAGGAGTGACGCACCCGGTGAGCAGCCACGAGGGCGCCGTGCCCGCCGTCCCCGAGCTCGCGCGGGCAGGCACCCCCGGCCGGGCCGCCGCCCGGGTCACCAGCCGCGACGTCGCCCGCGCCGCCGGCGTCTCGCAGGCCGCGGTCTCCCTGGTCCTCGGCGACAAATGGCGCGGCCGGGTCTCCCCCGGCAAGGCCGAGGCGGTCCGGGCCGCCGCCCGCGAACTGGGCTACCGCCCCAACCTCGCCGCCCGCAGCCTGCGTACCGGCCGCACCCGCACCGCGCTGCTCGTCGTCCCCGCGCTCACCACGGAGTTCTTCGCGCGGGTCTATACGGGAGCCGCCCGGATCGCCGCCGACCACGACTTCGGCGTGGTCCTCTACCCCTCGCCCGAGGGCATCGGCCCGGCCCGCCCGTCGCCCTCCACCGCCCACAGCGGAAGGCCCGTTCGAGCCCCTTTGGTTCCCGACCCCTTCGCCTCCGCCTCGGCCGCCCTGGACGGCGTGATCGCCTCGTCGATGGCGGCCGACGCCCTGGCCGCGCTGCGCGGCGCCGGACTGCCGCTGGTCATGCTCGACAGCGACCCGGGCGACGCCACCGCCTCGGCCACCGTGAACCTCGACATCGCCGACGGCGTACGGCAGTTGGCCGCCCACCTCACCGGCCTCGGACACCGCCGGATCGCCCACCTCGCGGCCGACGTGGACTCCTGGACCTTCGCCGTCCGCACCCGGACCCTCACCGACGCCCTGGCCGGCACCCCGGACGCGGTCGTGCACCGGGTGCCCACCGCGCTGGGCGTGGACGCCGGCCTGCGGGCCGCACACACCGCGCTGACCGCCCCCGGGCCCCGCCCCACCGCGCTGCTGTGCGACGACGACATCATCGCCGCCGGCGCCTGCAAGGCGGTGCGCCGCCTCGGCCTGCGGGTCCCCGAGGACGTCTCGGTCACCGGCTTCGACGACCTGGCCCTCGCGGTCGCCGTGGAGCCGGAGCTGACGACCGTGCGGCTGCCCGCCGAGGAGTTCGGCGAGGCCGGGATGCGGGCCCTGATGGCCGTCCTGGACGGCGCCCCGACCGACACCGCCACCCTTCCCGTCGCCCTCGTCCCGCGCGGCTCCACGGCGCCGCCGCCGGGCGCCCCGCACAACACCGCGCGCCCCGGCGGGTGATGACCCACCGGGGCGCGTGGTCCGGGCGGCCGGCCCGGAAGCGGTGTGCCGCGGTCCTCAGTCGTCCGCGGCGCCGGACTCCGGCTCGTCGGCGTCCGCCGCGGACGCGCCGGAGCCGTTCTTCCCCGCGGCGCCGCCCTTGCCGGCGCCCTTGCCGTTCCCTCCGGTGGAGCCGGTGTCCGAGGACTCTCCCGCGCCCTCCCCGGGCCGGTCCTTCTCCTGCTCCCCGGCGGCGTGCTCGTCCAGCAGCCGGGACAGCTGCCGCCCCAGGATCCGCTTGAACTTCCGCTTCTGCGGGCGGGTGCGGTCCAGTACCGCCACTTCGAGGTGCTCGGCGGTCAGCGTGCGCTCGCCGCCGTTGGTGTCCCGGGAGAGCGAGTCCACCGCCAGCCGGAGCGCCTCCGCCAGGGTCATGCCGTCCCGGTGGCGCTGGTCGAGGTAGCTGCTGATCTGGTCGGCGTTGCCGCCCACCGCGACCGAGCCGTGCTCGTCCACGATCGAGCCGTCGTGCGGCAGCCGGTAGATCTGGTCGTCCTCGGGGGCGTTGCCGACCTCGGCGACGATCAGCTCGACCTCGTAGGGCTTCTCGGCCGCGCTGGAGAAGATCGTGCCGAGCGTCTGGGCATAGACGTTGGCCAGCCCGCGGGCGGTCACGTCCTCCCGGTCGTAGGTGTAACCACGCAGGTCGGCGTAGCGGACGCCGCCGATCCGCAGGTTCTCGAACTCGTTGTACTTGCCGACCGCCGCGAAGGCGATCCGGTCGTAGATCTCGCTGACCTTGTGGAGGGCGCGGGAGGGATTCTCGGCGACGAAGAGCA
The DNA here is from genome assembly GCF_029011865.1 of Streptomyces yunnanensis. NCBI lineage: Bacteria > Bacillati > Actinomycetota > Actinomycetes > Kitasatosporales > Streptomycetaceae > Streptomyces > Streptomyces yunnanensis. The sequence continues at coordinate 7,380,643 of NZ_CP095749.1, read as the reverse complement.
CGCCGTCGGTGTACTGCAGCACCACCACGCTGCGGCCGCGCGCGATGCCCTTGCGGGCGTACTCGGCGCGGTCGGCCATGGCCTGCTGGGGTGAGACATAGAACGGCGTCGACACCGGCTATCCGTCCCTTCCTGTCAAAAGCTCTCTCGCTGTCTGGGGGCGCACCGCGGAACCGTCCGTCCCGTCAGAGCAGCGCGGCGCGCGGGCCGTCGGGCTGTTCGAGGCGGCGCTCGTGAACGGCACGGGCGATCTCCGAGACCTCGGCCTCGGTCAGCTTCTTGAAGCCCTCTTCGGTGATCACCGTGACGATGGGGTAGATCCGCCGCGCCATGTCCGGCCCACCGGTCGCCGAGTCGTCGTCGGCGGCGTCGTAGAGCGCCTGCACGACGGCGGTGGCGGCCTGATGCTCCGTGAAGTCCTCCCGGAAGAGCTTCTTGAGCGCGCTGCGCGCGAAGACCGAGCCGGAGCCGGTCGCCGCGAAACCGTGCTCCTCCGAGCGCCCGCCGGTGACGTCGTAGGAGAAGATCCGGCCCTTCTCGCGGTCGAGGTCGTAGCCGGCGAACAGCGGCACCACGGCGAGGCCCTGCATGGCCATCCCGAGGTTGCTGCGGATCATCGTCGAGAGCCGGTTCGCCTTGCCCTCCAGGGAGAGTTGGGCCCCCTCGACCTTCTCGAAGTGCTCCAGTTCCAGCTGGAACAGCTTGACCATCTCCACCGCGAGACCTGCCGTGCCCGCGATGCCGACCGCCGAGTACTCGTCGGCCGGGAAGACCTTCTCGATGTCGCGCTGTGCGATGACGTTGCCCATCGTCGCCCGGCGGTCGCCGGCGAGCACCACACCGCCGGGGAACGAGGCCGCCACGATGGTCGTGCCGTGCGGGGCCTCGATGACCCCCTGCACCGACGGCAGCGGGCGGTTGCCCGGCAGTAGTTGGGGCGCGTGCTGCCCGAGGAAGTCCACGAAGGACGAGGATCCAGGCGTCAGGAAGGCAGCCGGCAGACGCCCGGTGCTTGGAGTGTTGGCTTCCACACGTTTCCTTCCGGATACTCGGCCGCCCGCCCGAGGTACGTCCGGCCGACTCCTTGAATTGACCCAAGGTTGCGTTGCAGCTGAAGCAGAGTACGCCTCGGACCCTACCCGCCCCGGAGCCGTGATCCACATCGTGGGATCCCGATATCGAACGGACCGGGCGGCACCGCCCGAAGCCGTGCGCGCCGGCCGGGCACCGTGCGCGGGAATTTCTCTTCCCACCGCGCACGGCACACCGACCGGCGGGCGTCAGATATATGCGCCCGTTTTGCGGCTACTGTCCGCCTTTTTGGACAAATGACCGCACGAAATCCTCAGCGTTTTCTTCGAGGACGTCGTCAATCTCGTCCAGGACGGAATCCACGTCGTCGGACAATTTCTCCTGGCGTTCCTTGAGGTCCCCCGACGCCTGCGCGTCCTGCGTCTGCTCCTCGACCTCTTCGGTGGACCGGGTGGCCCGCTGCTGTCCGCCGCCGCTGTCCTTGGTCGCCATATCCCTCACCCCGCTCGGTTTGCCCCGCTCGATGTGACCTTCAAGATCCGACCCTACAAGCAGGGTCCGACATCGGCCCTGCACTTGCTGCAACGCCCGGGAGTCACCTCGATGATTCCCGCACCGCGGTCGTTTCAGCCGTGGATCGGCCGTGGATCATGGTGCATTTGCCATGAACCTGCCCCGCTTCAGCGCCCGGACAACGTCCTGACCAGCTCTTCTGCCGTCCGGCAGCGGTCCAGCAGCTCCTTCACATGCTTACGGGTCCCGCGCAGCGGCTCCAGCGTGGGCACCCGTTGCAGAGAGTCACGGCCGGGCAGGTCGAAGATGACCGAATCCCAGGAGGCTGCGGCCACGTCGTCCGCGTACTGCTCCAGGCAGCGGCCGCGGAAGTAGGCCCTGGTGTCCTCCGGGGGCTTCAGCTCGGCCTGCTCGACCGCCGGCTCGTCCAGCAGCCGCTTCATCCTGCCGCGGGCCACCAGACGGTTGTACAGGCCCTTCTCGGGGCGCACGTCGGCGTACTGGAGGTCGATGAGGTGCAGCCGCGCGGCGTCCCAGTCCAGGCCGTCACGGCGGCGGTAGCCCTCCATCAGCTCCCGCTTGGCGACCCAGTCCAGCTCGCCCGACAGGCTCATCGGGTCGTTCTCCAGCCGTCCCAGCACGTCCTCCCAACGGGAGAGCACGTCCCGGGTCTGCTCGTCGGCGTCCGCGCCGTAGCGGTCCTCGACGTACTTGCGGGCCAGCTCGAAGTACTCCATCTGGAGCTGCACCGCGGTCAGCGTGCGCCCGCTGCGGAGGGTGATCAGATGGCGCAGCGACGGGTCGTGCGAGACGTGGTGGAGGGTGCGTACCGGCTGGTCGACGGCGAGATCGACGGCGATGAAGCCGTCCTCGATCATGGACAGCACCAGCGCGGTGGTGCCCAACTTCAGGTACGTCGAGATCTCGGAGAGGTTGGCGTCGCCGATGATCACGTGCAGCCGGCGGTACTTCTCGGCGTCCGCGTGCGGCTCGTCGCGGGTGTTGATGATGGGCCGCTTGAGGGTCGTCTCCAGGCCCACCTCCACCTCGAAGTAGTCGGCGCGCTGGCTGAGCTGGAAGCCGTGCTCGTGGCCGTCCTGGCCGATGCCGACGCGTCCGGCGCCGGTGACCACCTGCCGGGAGACGAAGAACGGCGTCAGGTGGCGCACGATGTCCGAGAACGGGGTCTCCCGTTTCATCAGGTAGTTCTCGTGCGTCCCGTAGGAGGCGCCCTTGTTGTCGGTGTTGTTCTTGTAGAGGTGGATGGGCTGGGCACCGGGGACCTGGGCGGCACGCTCGGCGGCCTCGGCCATGATCCGCTCGCCGGCCTTGTCCCACAGGACCGCGTCCCGCGGGTTGGTGACCTCGGGCGCGCTGTACTCGGGGTGTGCGTGGTCGACGTAGAGCCTGGCCCCGTTGGTGAGGATGACATTGGCCAGGCCGATGTCCTCGTCCGTCAGCTGGCTGGAGTCGGCGGCCTCGCGGGCGAGGTCGAAGCCGCGGGCGTCCCGCAGCGGGTTCTCCTCCTCGAAGTCCCAGCGGGCACGTCGTGCCCGGTGCATCGCCGCCGCGTAGGCGTTGACGACCTGGGACGAGGTGAGCATGGCATTGGCGTTCGGGTGGCCGGGGACGGAGATCCCGTACTCCGTCTCGATGCCCATTACTCGCCGTACGGTCATGCGGCCCTCCTTGCCCGGCGGCGCCCCCGGATGGGGCAGGCGCTCGAAAACCGCTGCGCTTCCGGTCCGTGTCCGTTCCCCGCGCCCGCACAGCGAGACGCAGCGGTACCGAAGAGCCTAGAACGCCTTTGCGGCGCTGGGGAGATCATTACAGTCATTGCTCCAGTCCGGTTTTCCCTGATCCGTCGCCGGCTCGCCGGGGCGATCCGCCGCCCCCGGAAATGCGTCCGGCTGCGGACGCCCCGTGCAGGACATCCGCAGCCGGCGAGCGGTGTTACAGGTATTGGCCGGTATTCGCCACCGTGTCGATGGAGCGACCGGTGTCCGCGCCTTGCTTTCCGGTGACCAGGGTGCGGATGTAGACGATCCGCTCACCCTTCTTTCCGGAGATCCGGGCCCAGTCGTCCGGGTTGGTGGTGTTGGGCAGGTCCTCGTTCTCCTTGAACTCGTCCACGCATGCCTGGAGGAGGTGGGAGACCCGCAGACCTTTCTGGTTGTGCTCCAGGAAAGCCTTGATGGCCATCTTCTTGGCACGACCCACGATGTTTTCGATCATCGCGCCGGAGTTGAAGTCCTTGAAGTAGAGGACTTCCTTGTCACCATTGGCATAGGTGACCTCCAGGAAACGGTTTTCCTCGGATTCCGCGTACATCTGCTCGACGACCGACTGGATCATTCCGCTGACCGCCGCCTTGCGGGAATTTCCGTGCTCGGCGAGATCGTCGGCATGCAGCGGGAGATTTTCCGTGAGGTACTTCGAGAAGATGTCCTTGGCGGCCTCCGCGTCCGGACGCTCGATCTTGATCTTCACGTCGAGGCGACCGGGGCGCAGGATCGCGGGGTCGATCATGTCCTCGCGGTTCGAGGCGCCGATCACGATCACGTTCTCCAGGCCCTCGACGCCGTCGATCTCGGAGAGCAGCTGCGGGACGATGGTGTTCTCCACGTCCGAGCTGACTCCGGAGCCACGGGTCCGGAAGAGGGAGTCCATCTCGTCGAAGAAGACGATGACGGGCGTGCCCTCGCTGGCCTTCTCCCTGGCCCGTTGGAAGACCAGGCGGATGTGCCGCTCGGTTTCGCCGACGTACTTGTTGAGCAGCTCGGGGCCCTTGATGTTCAGGAAGAAGCTCTTCCCGGCGGGCTGCCCGGTCACCTCGGCGACCTTCTTGGCAAGGGAGTTGGCGACTGCCTTGGCGATGAGGGTCTTGCCACAGCCGGGCGGGCCGTAGAGCAAGACGCCCTTGGGCGGGCGGAGTTCGTGCTCCTTGAAGAGGTCCGGGTAGAGGTAGGGGAGCTCGACCGCGTCCCGGATCAGCTCGATCTGACCGCTCAGACCGCCGATCTTGGTGTAGTCGATGTCCGGGACCTCTTCGAGGACCAGTTCCTCGACCTCGCTCTTGGGGATGACCTCGTAGACGTAGCCGGAGCGGGAGTCGAGCAGCAGGGCGTCGCCGGGGCGGATGGTGATGTCCAGCAGCGGCTCGGCGAGCCGCACCACCCGCTCCTCGTCGGTGTGCCCGATGACCAGCGCGCGCTCGCCGTCCTCCAGGACTTCCTTGAGGGTGACGATGTCGCCGGCACTCTCGAACTCCATGGCCTCGACCACGTTGAGTGCTTCGTTGAGCATCACCTCTTGGCCGCGCCGGAGGTCCTCGGCCTCGACGCTGGGGCTGACGTTCACCCGGAGCTTGCGGCCCCCGGTGAAGATGTCGACGGTGCCGTCCTCGTTCGCCTGCAGGAAGACACCGAAACCCGCCGGCGGCTGCGCGAGCCGGTCGACCTCTTCCTTGAGGGCGACGATCTGGTCGCGGGCCTCGCGGAGCGTATTGGCGAGGCGTTCATTCTGGGCGGAAACGCCGGCCAGGTTGGTCTGCAGCTCGACGATCCGCTCTTCGAGAATCCTCGTGTGCCGCGGAGAGTCGGCGAGCTTGCGTCGCAGGACGGCGATCTCCTGCTCAAGATAGGCAACCTGACCGGCTGGATCTTCAGACCCGCGCCCCGGCCGGATGCCGCGGTTGATGTCGTCGTCGTGGGCTGCCACGGTCCTCACCTCCTCCAAGGAGCTGGACGCTTCCAGACCCTACCTGGGCCGGTGCAGGTTGAAACCCCTAGATCGAAAAGACTGTCGGGGTGTGTCCGATCTTCACCCTTGCGCACGTCCTCACGCCAGGGGAATACCCACCCAACAACATCGGAAAGCGAGCGGTTGTATCGTCGAGTCGGTCAACACCCGTCAGGGCTGGCGCCACTTAGGCAAAAACGGTTCACGTACGCAAGAACGGCAGGCGAGATGACCGCGCAGGACGAAGCACCGGAGCTGGAAGTCTGGATCGACCAGGACCTGTGCACCGGGGACGGGATCTGCGCGCAGTACGCGCCGGAGGTCTTCGAGCTGGACATCGACGGCCTGGCGTATGTCAAGAGCCCCGACGACGAGCTCCTGCAGGAGAAGGGCGCCACAACGCGCGTGCCGTTGCCGCTGCTCAACGACGTGCGGGACTCGGCCAAGGAGTGCCCCGGCGACTGCATCCACGTGCGCCGGGTCGCGGATCTCGTCGAGGTCTACGGGCCGGACGCGGAGTGACCGGCCGCGCCGACGCGGAGTAGACGCGGCGCGGACGCGGCGTAGAGACGACGTAGGCACGGCGTAGCGGAACACGGGACGCCCGCACACCGTGTGAGGAATCAGGCACCCTCGGTTGCCGTATCGGCGGGGAGTTCGCTCTGGACGAACTTCCCGCCTTGCCATTGCCACTTGACGGTCTTGTGCACGTCCGGCATGTAGCGCGGCACGTCGGGTGACGAATAGCCCTGGACGGTCGCGGAGACGACGCGGCCCTCCAGGTCGATGTCCTGGACGGAGAGCCGCTGGGCGGGCGCCAGGAGCGTCGCCACGATGCGCGGAGCGGCCTTGGGGTCGGAGGGCTGGGCGAGGACGTAGACGCCGCTGGGCGGGGTGCCGGCCCCGCTGTGGCAGCGGACCACGGCGACGGTCTGGATGCCGCCCGCGCCGTCGAGGTCCCCGGAGACCTTGCGGACCACGTCGAGGCGGTTGGGTCCGCAGTTGACGGGGAAGGCCACCCGCCCCGGGTCGGGGGCCGCCGCGGCGACCGGGGCGTCCTTGACGGACGACGCACTGGCGGCGGTGGCGGTGGCACTGGGGGGTTGGACGAGGGACGAGACCGCGATCACGGCCGAGATGGCGGTGGCGGTGGCGAGCCAGTGCATGGGGTGGGGCTGGGTGTGCAACAGGTCCTGGCCTGCCAAGGGCTGCACGCGGGGTAACTCCTGTGAGGTGCTGTGGCGGTGGGAGTGCCCAGCATCGTTCCACAGCGGGCGGCGGCAAGGAACCGGCGGGGGCGGAGTTTTCCACGATTTCCGCACCGGTTCGTGAGGGGAACGAAGCGGCGCCGCCGACGGTTCCCGCTCGGGGGAACTCGTCGGCGGCGCCGGTCGGTTCGGTGGCCTGCCGGCCGGCGTCAGCCGCGCTCGGGCGACCCGTCCGCGAGGTCGGCGGTGAGGTCGGCCGCGGCGGCGCCGTCGGGCTTGCCGGGGGCGCTCTTCTCCCGCCCGCCCGACGCTGCCTGTTCCCGCCCGCCCGGCACTGCCTGTTCCCGCCCGCCCGGCCCGGTGTAGTCCTCGCCGTAAGCGCCCTTCGCGGGCCGGCGGCGGCGCAGCGGGGGCTCGACGCCGTCCGCCAGCCGGCGGGCGGTCAGCAGGAAGCCGGTGTGGCCGATCATGCGGTGGTCGGGGCGGACGGCCAGGCCCTCCACGTGCCAGGTGCGGACCATGGTCTCCCAGGCCGACGGCTCGTTGAAGGTGCCGTGTTCGCGGATCGCCTCCACGGTGCGGGCCAGCTGCGTCGTCGTCGCCACGTAGGCACAGAGGATGCCGCCGGGCACCAGGGCCTTGGAGACGGCCTCCAGGCACTCCCAGGGGGCCAGCATGTCCAGGATGACCCGGTCGACGTCGGTGTCGGAGAGGTTGTCCTGGAGGTCGCCGACGGTGAGCGTCCAGGCGGGGTGCGGACCGCCGAAGTAGCGCTCCACGTTCTGGGTGGCGATCTCGGCGAAGTCGGCGCGGCGCTCGTAGGAGTGCAGCATGCCGTCGTCGCCGATGGCGCGCAGCAGGAAGCTGCTGAGCGAGCCGGATCCCACCCCCGCCTCGACGACGCGGGCGCCGGGGAAGATGTCGGCCATCGCCAGGATCTGCCCCGCGTCCTTGGGGTAGACCACGGCGGCACCGCGGGGCATGGACAGGACGTAGTCGGGGAGCAGGGGACGCAGCGCGAGGTAAGCGACGTTTCCGGTGGTACGGACAACACTGCCCTCGGGCGCGCCGATCAGCTCGTCGTGGGGGAAGGCTCCCTTGTGGGTGTGGAAGCTCTTGCCCTCTTCGAGCGTGAAGGTGTAGTGGCGTCCCTTGGGGTCGGTGAGCTGGACCTGGTCCCCGACCTTGAAGGGCCCGCGACGGCGGGCGGCACCGGTCGGTTCGGACATGTGACCAGCCTACCGGCCGTTTGGCGTCCCCCGTACCGCGGGCGCCGGACCGGGCTCTCCCCAGGGCCCGTCGAACGGGGCCGGCCCCCCGGCTGGGGGCTGCCCAGGGGCGGGCCCGGTCATGCCCGCCCGGAACCGGGTGCCCGCGGGGCGGCCGCCCGGGCCGGGCGTCGGAGGAGCGGCCGGGTGCACCGGGTCGCGGGTTCCGGACCGGCGTTCCGGGGCGGGTGTTCCGGGGCGATCGGTCAGGGCGTGCGGGCCATGGCGGCCACGAAGGCGCGTTCCACGTCGGTGGTGGACAGGACGCCGTAGATCTCGCCGGAGTGCTCGACGACGAGGTATTCCGTGGCGGGGGTGGCGCGCAGGTGGTCCAGGAGGCCCTCGCCGGCGAGTTCGGCGCCGACCCGCATGCCGTCCTTGAGGTCCTGGGCGAGGGTGCCGACCGTGACCCAGGGGCGGCGGTGCTCGGGGATGCCGATGATGGCGGCCTCGCGGACCAGGGCGGTGGGGGAGCCCTGCCGGTCGACGACGACCAGGGCGCGGGCGCCGGCGTCGTCGGCGCGGCGCAGCGCCTCGGACAGCGGGGTGTCGGTCTCGACCGGGATGGCGCGCCGGGTGAGCGTACGGGCGGTGAGGTCGGGGAGGCGTTCGCGCAGGCGGGCCATGCGGAGGCTGTTGCCGGCGCCGGTCCAGATGATCGCGGCGAGGATCGCGGCGAGCAGGGCGTCGGTGAGCGAGTCGGCGCCGCCGATCTCCTCGGGGGCCCGGCCGAGGGCGCCGGTGTGGGTGAGCAGCGGCAGGCCGATGAGGACGGTGACGGCCAGCGCGCGGCCGACCCAGGCGGCGGCGACGGTGCCGCTCATCGGCTTGCCGGTGAGCTTCCAGACGACGGCGCGCAGCATCCGGCCGCCGTCCAGCGGGAGGCCGGGGAGCAGGTTGAAGACGGCGACGATGAGGTTGGAGATCATCAGGCCGGCGAGCAGCACGCCGGGGACCGTGCCCGGTTCGACCAGCTGCATGCCCACGTAGAAGACGCCGGCGAGGACCAGGGAGAGGAGCGGGCCGACGAAGGCCAGGACGAACTCCCGCCCGGGGGTCTCGGTCTCCTTCTCTATCTCCGAGACGCCGCCGAAGAACTGGAGCTGGATCCGGCGGACGGGGAGCTTGAAGCGGATCGCCGCGACGGTGTGCGCGAGTTCGTGGACGAGCACCGAGGCGTAGAAGGCGACCGCGAAGAACAGGGAGACCAGGTAGCGGGCGGCGCCCAGCTCGGGCAGGACCCGCTCCAACTGGCCGCCGAACACCCAGGTGATCAGGGCGGCGACCAGGAACCAGCTGGGCGCGACGTAGACGGGCACGCCGAAGGGGCGGCCCATGAGGATGCCGCCGCCGGGGGCCTTCGGCTCGGCGTGCGCCCGGTCCGCTCGCCCTGGAGTTCCCGGGGTGCCCGGGGACGGCGGCTGGGGTCCGTCGGGGGCGTGTTCGGTCGGCTGGGGCGGCCGGTCCGGCCCGGACTCCTGGGGGTCCTGCGGCTTCCCGCTCTCGTCCACGGCGTCCCCTCGTCGAATACGGCTACGGCACCTGCACTGTCTGACAACTCGATCATGCAGGGCAAAGGTGCCCGACGTCGATGGTATGCGGAGCTTCCGGCCGCGCTCGGCCGCGGGGTCGGGCAGGGGTCTCACCGTCGGTGACGCGTCGGCGATTGTCAGTGGCGGGCCGTAGGGTTCTGTGCATGGGATGGAGCACGGAGAAGACCGAGGCGGAGGCGCCGGGCGCCGGTCCGGAGCCGGCCGCGGTGCCGGCGCAGGGTGCGGTGCCGGCGGGGGCCGTGGTGCCGGCGCGGGGCGGGGCGCAGCCGCCGGTGGCGCTGTCGCCGTCGCGGGCGAGCGACTTCATGCAGTGCCCGCTGCTCTACCGCTTCCGCGTGATCGACAGGTTGCCGGAGAAGCCGAGCCCGGCGGCGACCCGGGGCACGGTGGTGCACGCGGTGCTGGAGCGGCTCTTCGACGCCCCCGCGGCGCAGCGCACGGCCGTCGGGGCCCGCGCGCTGGTGCCGGTCGAGTGGGAGAAGCTGCTGGCCAAGCGCCCCGAGCTGGCCGAGCTGTTCGCGGACGACGCGGACGGGGAGCGGTTGGGGCAGTGGCTGGCGGAGGCCGAGGCACTGGTGGACCGCTGGTTCACGCTGGAGGATCCGACGCGGCTGGAGCCGGCCGACCGCGAGCTGTACGTCGAGACGGTGCTGGAGTCCGGGCTGCGGCTGCGGGGGTTCATCGACCGGGTCGATGTGGCGCCGACGGGCGAGGTGCGGCTGGTCGACTACAAGACCGGCAAGGCGCCCCGGCCGCAGTTCGCCGAGGGCGCGCTGTTCCAGATGAAGTTCTACGCGCTGGTGGTGTGGCGGTTGCGGGGCGTGGTGCCGCGCCGGCTGCAACTGGTGTATCTGGGCAACGGCGAGGTGCTGACGTACGACCCGGACGAGCGCGATCTGCGGGGCGTGGAGCGGAAGTTGCTGGCGCTGTGGGAGGCGATCCGGCAGGCGACGGAGACCGGTGAGTGGCGTCCGCGGCCGACGAAGCTGTGCGGCTGGTGCGACCACCAGGCGCACTGCCCGGAGTTCGGCGGCACTCCCCCGGTGTATCCGTTGCCCGTGCGGGCGGCGGCGGCCGAGCCGGTCGGAGCGCCCGGGGCGGTGCCCCGGGAGAGGCAGTCGGTGCGCCCGGCGGACGGCGGGGCCGGGCCACAGGGCAGAATGGAGCGGATCGAGTAGATCCCTCCCCCTCGAAGGAGAGCTAGTGGCAATCCGCGTCCTGCTGGTCGACGACCAGCCCCTGCTGCGTACGGGTTTCCGGATGATTCTGGAGGCCGAGCAGGATCTGGCGGTCGTCGGTGAGGCGGGCGACGGACTCCAGGCACTGGAACAGGTGCGGGCGCTGCAGCCCGATGTGGTGCTGATGGACATCCGGATGCCGCGGATGGACGGGGTCGAGGCGACCCGGCAGATCACCGGCCCGGCGAAGGACGGCCCGGCGAAGGTGCTGGTGCTGACCACGTTCGACCTGGACGAGTACGTCGTCGAGGCGCTGCGGGCCGGGGCCAGCGGCTTCCTGCTCAAGGACGCCCCCGCGCACGAGCTGGTGCAGGCGATCCGGGTGGTGGCGGCGGGCGAGGCGATGCTCGCGCCCAGCATCACCCGGCGCCTGCTGGACAAGTACGCCGGCCATCTGCCGTCGGGCGAGGAATCGGTGCCGAACACCCTCCACACGCTCACCGAGCGGGAGGTGGAGGTGCTGAAGCTGGTGGCCCGCGGCCTGTCGAACGCGGAGATCGCGGCGGACCTGTTCGTCAGCGAGACGACGGTCAAGACCCACGTCGGCCACGTGCTGACGAAACTGGGGCTGCGGGACCGGGTGCAGGCGGCGGTGTACGCCTACGAGAGCGGGCTGGTGCGGCCCGGCGCCCAGTAGGGCCCCGCGCAGGCGGAGGCGTCACCCACGGCGGCGGGGCCGGCCCGGGATGTCCCGGACCGGCCCCGCCGCCGTGCTGCTCCGGCGTGCCGCCGGGCCGGCTCAGGCGTCGTTCGACTTGCTGATCTCCCAGAAGCGGAAGACGGTCGAGGAGTCCAGGGTCCATTCCAGGCCGGAGACTCCCTGGCGGGCCACCGCGTACTGCTTGCCCTGCCAGATCGGTATGACCGGCAGGTCCTTGGCGATGATGTCCTGGAGCTCGCGGAAGGCGGCCTTGGTGGCGCCGCGGTTGGGCTGGTCGGCCGTCTCGGGCAGCAGCCGGCCGGTGATGTCGGGCGAGCTGTAGTGGTTGGCCAGCACGCTGTCCTTGCCGAAGAACGGCTGGGTGAAGTTGTCCGGGTCCGGGTAGTCCGGGATCCAGCCCTTGACGTAGACGCCGAACTTTCCGCCGGCCATGCCCTGGTCGTACTCCTGGGTGGGCACGCTGTGCACCGTGGCCTCGAACAGGCCGCTGGCGTTGAGCTGTTCGGCGATCTCCTGGACGGCGGCGACGGTGCCGGGGCCGTACCGGTCCGGGGTGGCCCACAGGGTCAGCGGGACCTTGCCCTGGACGCCGGCGTCGCGCAGTGCGGCGGCGGCCTTGTCGGGCTGCGGGCGGTCGCCGTAGGTGTTGAAGAAGGCGGTGTTGTGGCCGGTGATGCCGGCCGGGACGACCGAGTACAGCGGTTCGGCGGTGCGCTGGTACACGTCCCGGACCAGGGTGGAGCGGTCCAGGAGGTAGGCGATGGCCTTGCGGACGCCGAGCTTGCCGGCGACCGGGTCCTTGAGGTTGAAGACCAGGTGCATGACCTCGGCGCTGCCGCCCTCGACGACCTGGGTGCCGTGCTGCTGGTGCAGGGACGCCTGGTCCAGCGCGGCGATGTCCTTCATGGCCAGGCCGCGGTAGGCCAGGTCGATGCCGCCGCTCTGGACGGCCTTCTTGAGCTGGTCGCGGCTGGCGTAGAACTTCAGGGTCATCCCGGAGTTCTTGGCCTTGGCGGGGCCCTTGTAGGACGAGTTGACCGAGAGCTTGGCCTGCTCGGGGCCGTAGGAGTCGAGGGTGTAGACGCCCGAGCCGACGGCCTTGCCGTCGGTGCGCAGCCGGTCGGCGGGGTAGGCGGTGTGGTCGACGATGGAGCCGGCGCCCGAGGCGATCTTCATGGGGAAGGTGGCGTCGGGCGACTTGAGGTGGAAGACCACCGTCTTGGCGTCCGGCGTCTCGACGCTCTCCAGGGCGGAGAACATCACGGCGGGACCCTTGTCGTCCTTGATGCGCTGGATGCGGTCGAAGGAGAACTTGACGTCCTGTGAGGTGAGCTGGTCACCGTTGCTGAAGGTCAGGCCGTCCTTGAGGGTGCAGCGGTAGACCCTGCTGTCGGAGCCGGTGAAGCCGCAGCTCTCGGCGGCCTCCGGTTCCGGCGTCGTCTGGCCCTTGGGGAAGCTGAGCAGCGACTGGAAGACGTTGTTGAACAGCAGCCAGGAGTCGGGGTCATAACCCGAGGCTGGGTCGGTGGCCACGACCTTGCCGGTCGTGCCCATGACGACGGGCTCGCCGTGGCCGGACGACGCCGAGGTGTCGGTGCCGCACCCGGCGACCGCGAGCAGGACTGTCGCCAGCCCCGCTCCGATCGGGGCGGCCAGCCACTGGTCACGCTTCACTCGGTGGTTCCTCACGTTCTGGTGGTGCCGATCGGGTCGCGGCGGGGTGCCGCGACGGTGGACGGTGCGGGGCGGGCCGGCGGTCAGCTGGAGACGCCGCGGCCCAGCTCCCAGATCTGCAGCGCCGAGGCGGAGTTGACGGCCCATTCGACGCCGGTGATGTTGTCACGGGCGGCGACGTACTGCTTGCCCTGCCACAGCGGGAGGTACGGGACGTCCTCGGCGAGGATGTCCTGGGCCTGCTTGAAGCCGGCCCCGGCGGCGTTGCGGTCGGTCTGCTGGCGGGTGGTGGGGATCAGCTGCGACTCGATCTTGTCGTTGCGGTAGGGGGAGTTGAGGAAGTTCCCCTTGCCCACGAACGGCGCGATGTAGTTGTCCGCGTCGGGGATGTCGGCGAACCACCCCATGCCGTACGCGGCGTACTTGCCGCTCGACCCGTCGGTGCGGAACTGCTGCCAGCGGTCGACGCCCTTGATGCTGACGTCGAACAGCTTGGTGCTGTTGAGCTGCTGCTGGAGGGCGGCGAACTCCTTGGCCGTGTTGGGGCCGTAGTGGTTCTTGCTGTAGGTCAGGGTGAACTTCACCGGGGTGGTGATGTTCGCCTGCTGGAGGGTCTGCCGGGCGGCGGCGACGTCGGGGTTGCCGTACTTGGTGTAGAAGGAGTTGATGTGCCCGGTGAGGCCGGTGGGGACGAGCGAGTAGAGCGGGTCACCGGTGTACGAGTAGACGTCGCGCACCAGCTGGGAGCGGTTGACGACCTGGGCGATCGCCTGCCGGACGGCCTTGTTGGAGACGGCCGGGTCCTTGATGTTGAAGGCGATGTAGCGGATCTCCTGGCCGGGCATCTCCTGGAGCGTGAGGTGCTTGTCCGAGGAGTTCTGCAGGCCCTTGACCTCGTCGGGCGTCAGGCCGCGGCTCAGCAGGTCGACGTCGCCCTTGCGGAGCGCCGCCGCCATGCCCGCCGAGTCGTCGAAGAACCGCATCTCGACCTGGTCGTTCTTCACCGTCAGCCCGCCCTTGTACTCGGGGTTCTTGGTGAAGACGGCCTTGGTGAGGCGGTCGCCGCTGTGCTCGGTCTTGACGGTGTACGGGCCCGAGCCGACCGTCTCCCAGCCCTTGTAGAGGCTGTTCCTGGGGTACACCTGGCTGTCGACGATGGCCGCGGCGGGGGTGGCGAGCTTCTGCGGGAAGGTGGCGTCCGGCTTGGTGAGGTGGAAGACCACCTCGCGGTCGCTGGGCGTCTCGACCCGGTCGATGTCGTCGAGCAGCGACACCGGGCCGTTGGTGTAGTTGATGGCCCGCATCCGGTCGAAGGAGAACTTCACGTCCTGGGCCGTCAGGTCGTGGCCGTTGGAGAACTTCAGCCCGCTGCGCAGGGTGCAGCGGTACTGCTCGTTCTGGGTGTCCCGGAAGCCGCACGACTCGGCGGCCTCGGGCACCACGGCGGTACCGGTCCGGGGCAGCCGCATCAGCGTCTGGAAGGTGCTGCGCAACACGTTCCAGGCGTCGACGTCGTACGCCTGCGCAGGATCCAGCGGCGCGGGCGCCGCCTTGGTGGCCTCGATCTGCGAGGCGACGCCGACCACTATCGGCGAGCCGTCCGAGCCCGCGCCGTCGGTGTTGCCGCAAGCAGCGAGAGCCGGGGCGAGGAGACCGGCAGCCAGCGCCGGCAGCACCAAGGTCTTGCGATTCATCGTCGGCAGGTTCCTTATCAGCGCAGAGGTGTTGCTCGCGTCGAGATTAGTAGGCACCGCCAGCGGCTCATCGACGCAAGGAAGTTACATCGATAAGGCGGTGGGATAACGGTGACAGCGTGATCGATATCCGGACGGCGGAACGTATCGCACGTTGCCCCACCAATCCGGACACTTACCCCCGTAGAAACCACCACCGGGACCCGGTGGATCACCTGCCGGGGCCGCTGTCGACGGCCCGGCACGTGAGAAACGTCACGCATCCTAGCGGCCCCGTAGCGCTGAGAATTCGCCCGGGTATTCGTCACGGAAAATAAGCGGATCGCTGCCGTGAGTTCCCGGGCATTCCGCACAGCACGCTCAGTGCACGGACCCTTGGCTTTCCGTGATGAGCGCCTGGAGAAAAGGGAGATCGACTTCTTCGAGGGAGCGCACCACGGTCCGCCCGGGAGCCGGCGGGATGGGCGTCACGGACGGCACCGCGACCACCCGGCAGCCGGCCGCCTCCCCCGCCCGCACCCCGGTCAGGGTGTCCTCGACGACGGCGCAGCGGGTCGGGTCCACCCCCAGCCGGGCGGCGGCGGTCAGATACGGGTCCGGGTGCGGCTTGGTGCGCATCAGGTCGTCGCCGGCGACCGTGAGGACGAAGTTCTCCGGGCCGAGGGAGTCCAGCATCCGGTCGATGATGGTCCGGTGCGAGGCGGAGACCAGGGCGGCCGGCACCCGGTGCGCGGCCAGCTCGCACAGCAGTCGGCGGGCGCCCGGCATCAGCGGGACGCCGCGGCCGATCCGGGCCACGAACGCCTCGTTGAGCAGGGTGCTCAGCTCCGTCAGGCCGATGTCGGCGCCGGTCTCCCGCAGCAGATAGCCGGCGCTGCGGGACATCGGCCCGCCGACCACGACCTCCCGGTGGCCGTCGTCCAGGACGTGGCCGAGCCGCGCGAAGACCTCGGCCTCGGCCTCCCACCAGAAGCCCTCGGTGTCCACGAGGGTGCCGTCCAGATCGAGGAACACGGCCTGGAGGGTCACGGCTTCGGCCATGGGGGTCTTCCCTGTTCGCGCGGAGCCGAGAGCTTGGGGAGAGGCGCCGACTGCGGGGATGCTGCTGGTCATCCGTCCACCTCCGTGGGGACGTCCCCGGAGGGACGAAAAGGCCGGCCGCCACCCCCGGCTGGGGGAAAACGACCGGCCACTACCGGATCGACCAGTGTACGACCGTGCGCGCCGGAACGCCCGGGGAAGGCGGAAGGTCCGCTTCCCCGGGCGCCGCGCCGGGCGTCCCGACGGGCCGGCCGGCTACGGTGCGTCACCGCGCGTTGAAGTACTTGGCTTCCGGGTGGTGGATGACGATGGCGTCGGTGGACTGCTCGGGGTGGAGCTGGAACTCCTCGGAGAGCTGGACGCCGATGCGCTCCGGCTGCAGCAGGTCCGCGATCTTGGCCCGGTCCTCCAGGTCGGGGCAGGCGCCGTAGCCGAGGGAGAAGCGCGCGCCGCGGTACTTCAGCGCGAACATGTCCTCGACGTCCGCCGGGTCCTCGCCCGCGAAGCCCAGCTCGGCCCGGACCCGGGCGTGCCAGTACTCGGCCAGCGCCTCGGCCAACTGGACGGACAGGCCGTGCAGTTCGAGGTAGTCGCGGTAGGAGTTGGCCGCGAACAGCTCGGCCGTGGCCTCGCCGATCCTCGATCCGACGGTGACCACCTGGAGGCCGACCACGTCGCTCTCGCCGGACTCCTCCGGACGGAAGAAGTCGGCCAGGCACAGGCGGCGGCCGCGGCGCTGGCGGGGGAAGGTGAAGCGGGTCCGCTCGGTGCCGTCCTCGCCCAGCAGGATCAGGTCGTCGCCCTTGGAGACGCAGGGGAAGTAGCCGTAGACCACGGCCGCCTCCAGGAGGTTCTCGGTCTGGAGCTTGTCCAGCCAGCCGCGCAGCCGCGGCCGGCCCTCGGTCTCCACCAGCTCCTCGTACGTGGGGCCTTCGCCGGTGCGGGCCTGCTTGAGCCCCCACTGGCCCTTGAAGAGCGCGCCCTCGTCCAGCCAGGAGGCGTAGTCGGCGAGCTGGATGCCCTTGATGACCCGGGTGCCCCAGAACGGCGGGGTGGGCACCGGGTTGTCGGTGGCCACGTCCGAGCGGACGGCGCCCTGATCGGGCTCCGGGTCGGTGCTCCGGCCCGCGGCGCCGGCCGCCGGTGTCGCGCGCTGGGGCACCCGCCGCTGCTTGAGCTCGGGCAGGGTCGCGCCCGGCACGCCGCGCTTGACGGCGATCAGGGCGTCCATCAGCCGCAGGCCCTCGAAGGCGTCGCGGGCGTAGCGGACCTCGCCCTCGTAGATCTCGTGGAGGTCCTGTTCGACGTAGGCGCGGGTGAGGGCGGCGCCGCCGAGGATGACGGGGTAGTCGGCCGCCATCTTGCGCTGGTTGAGCTCCTCCAGGTTCTCCTTCATGATCACCGTGGACTTGACCAGGAGCCCGGACATCCCGATGACGTCGGCCTTGTGCTCCTCGGCGGCCTCCAGGATCGCGGAGACGGGCTGCTTGATGCCGAGGTTGACGACGTTGTAGCCGTTGTTGGACAGGATGATGTCGACGAGGTTCTTGCCGATGTCGTGGACGTCGCCGCGGACGGTGGCCAGCACGATGGTGCCCTTGCCCTCGTCGTCGGACTTCTCCATGTGCGGCTCCAGGTAGGCCACCGCGCTCTTCATGACCTCGGCGGACTGGAGCACGAACGGCAGCTGCATCTGGCCGGAGCCGAACAGCTCGCCGACGACCTTCATGCCGTCCAGCAGGGTCCCGTTGACGATGTCGAGGGCCGGGCGGTCCACCAGGGCCGTTTCGAGGTCGGCCTCCAGGCCGTTCTTCTCGCCGTCGATGATGCGCCGCTTGAGCCGCTCCTCCAGCGGCAGCGCGGCCAGCTCGGCGGCCTTGTCGGCCTTGAGGGACTTGGCGGTGGCGCCCTCGAAGAGCTCCATCAGCCGCTGCAGCGGGTCGTAGGCCGGCTCGTCCCCTCGCGCGGGGCGTCGCCGGTCGTAGATCAGGTCGAGCGCCGTGGTGACCTGCTCCTCGTCGAAGCGGGCGATCGGCAGGATCTTCGAGGCGTGCACGATCGCCGAGTCCAGGCCAGCCTTGACGCACTCGTCCAGGAAGACGGAGTTCAGGACGATGCGGGCGGCCGGGTTCAGGCCGAAGGAGATGTTGGACAGGCCGAGGGTGGTCTGGACGTCGGGGTGGCGCCGCTTCAGCTCCCGGATCGCCTCGATGGTGGCGATGCCGTCCTTGCGCGACTCCTCCTGGCCGGTGCAGATGGTGAAGGTCAGGGTGTCGATGAGGATGTCGGACTCGTGGACGCCCCAGTTGCCGGTCAGGTCGTCGATCAGCCGCTCGGCGATCTCCACCTTCTTCTCGGGGGTGCGGGCCTGGCCCTCCTCGTCGATGGTCAGCGCGATCAGGGCCGCGCCGTGCTCGGCCGCCAGCCGCGTCACCTTCGCGAAGCGGGACTCCGGGCCGTCGCCGTCCTCGTAGTTGACGGAGTTGATCACCGCGCGGCCGCCGAGCTTCTGCAGCCCGGCTTGCAGGACGTCGACCTCGGTGGAGTCCAGGACGATCGGGAGCGTGGAGGCGGTGGCGAAGCGGCCGGCCAGCTCCTCCATGTCGGCGACGCCGTCCCGGCCCACGTAGTCCACGCACAGGTCGAGCATGTGCGCGCCCTCGCGGATCTGGTCGCGGGCCATCTCCACGCAGTCGTCCCAGCGGCCGTCCAGCATCGCGTCGCGGAACTTCTTCGACCCGTTGGCGTTGGTCCGCTCGCCGATCGCCAGGTAGGAGGTGTCCTGGCGGAACGGGACGGTCTGGTAGAGGGAGGCCGCGCCGGGCTCGGGGCGCGGTTCGCGCACGGTGGGCGCCATGCCCCGGACCCGCTCGACGACCTGCCGCAGGTGCTCGGGGGTGGTACCGCAGCAGCCGCCCACCAGGGACAGCCCGTACTCGCCGACGAAGGTCTCCTGGGCGTCGGCCAGCTCGGCGGCGCTCAGCGGGTAGTGCGCGCCGTCCTTGCCCAGGACCGGCAGGCCGGCGTTGGGCATGCAGGACAGCGGGATGCGGGAGTGCCGGGCCAGGTAGCGCAGGTGCTCGCTCATCTCGGCCGGGCCGGTGGCGCAGTTCAGGCCGATCATGTCGATGCCCAGGGGCTCCAGCGCGGTGAGCGCGGCGCCGATCTCCGAGCCCAGCAGCATCGTGCCGGTGGTCTCGACGGTGACCGAGCAGATGATCGGCAGGTGGGTGCCGGTCGCCTCCAGGGCGCGGCGGGCGCCCAGCACGGCGGCCTTGGTCTGGAGGAGGTCCTGGGTGGTCTCCACCAGCAGGGCGTCCGCGCCACCGGCGATCATGCCCTCGGCGTTGCGCTGGTAGGCGTCCCGCAGGGTGAGGTAGTCGACGTGGCCGAGGGTGGGGAGCTTGGTGCCCGGGCCCATGGAGCCGAGGACGTAGCGCTGCTGGCCGGTCGAGGCGGTGAACTCGTCGGCCACCTCGCGGGCGATCGCCGCACCGGCCTCGGAGAGCTCGAAGACCCGCTCGGGGATGTCGTACTCGGCCAGGGCGGCGAAGTTGGCGCCGAAGGTGTTGGTCTCCACGCAGTCCACGCCCACCGCGAAGTACTCCTCGTGGACCGAGCGCACGATGTCGGGGCGGGTGAGGTTGAGGATCTCGTTGCAGCCCTCCAGCTGCTGGAAGTCCTCCAGGGTCGGATCCTGCGCCTGGAGCATCGTTCCCATGGCGCCGTCGGCGACCACCACCCGTGAGGCGAGGGCCTCGCGGAGCGCGGTGACGCGGGACGAGCTGGTGGACGAGGGCGTATTCGAAGCCATGGAGGTGCTCCCGTGGTTGCGACGGCTGTCGGCTTTGCACCCCTCCTGAAGAGGGCGCACCCGGCCAGCGTAGCTTCCGGGCCGGGACAGGTGTTCTCCATTCCACGGCGTGGACAGCGGTTATCGACCGCGGCCCGGTCCGCTATCCATGATCGTTGATCGCCCTGCCCACTCCCCATGGTCGGCATGGGCCGATATCGTTCAGCATTGTCGAACCAGATACTTCGGAGGTCGCCCCGATGGCACGCACCATCCAGTCGCTGGAGCGAGCAGCCGCCATGCTGCGACTGCTCGCCGGGGGAGAACGGCGGCTGGGTCTCTCCGACATCTCCTCCTCACTGGGCCTGGCCAAGGGCACCGCCCACGGCATCCTGCGCACCCTCCAACAGGAGGGCTTCGTGGAGCAGGACGCGACCTCGGGTCGCTATCAGCTGGGCGCCGAGCTGCTACGGCTGGGCAACAGCTACCTGGACGTCCACGAGCTGCGGGCCCGCGCCCTGGTGTGGACCGACGATCTGGCCCGCTCCAGCGGGGAGAGCGTCTACCTGGGCGTCCTGCACCAGCAGGGCGTACTGATCGTGCACCACGTCTTCCGGCCCGACGACAGCCGGCAGGTGCTGGAGGTCGGCGCGATGCAGCCACTGCACAGCACCGCGCTGGGCAAGGTGCTGTCGGCCTACGACCCGGTGGCGCACAGCGAGGCCGTGGAGACTGCACGGGAGGCGTTCACGCCGCGGACCACGACCGGACTGCCGGACTTCGAGACGGTGCTGGATCTCACGCGGGCGCGCGGCTGGGCCGCGGACGTGGAGGAGACCTGGGAGGGCGTGGCCTCGATCGCCGCGCCGATCCACGATCGGCGCCGGATGCCGGTGGGCGCGGTGGGTGTCACCGGGGCCGTGGAGCGGGTGTGCCGGGACGGCGAGCTGCGGCCGGAAATCGTCGCTGCTGTGAGGGATTGCGCACGTGCGGTCTCTCGTGACCTCGGCGCAGGGCGATTTTGACCCCTTACGCCCCAGTTGTTCACCTAAGTTTTTGGCCACAGAACCCTTGACGAGGTCTGGGAGGTAAATAAAACTGCCGTTCGTCGGTCGGCATTGCCGAACACCTAACGGCAATAAGCGTTATGGTGTGGACTGCCGCGGGCCGACCAACGCCCTCTCGGAGGGTGCGGACCACCGGAGGGACCCGGGGTTCGCCTTCCCCTGGACGAAGGACAAAGGAGTCGCGGGTGTCCAGCTCCGACATCTTCATCAGCGAGACCATCGGTACCGCTGTTCTGATCTTGATGGGCGGTGGCGTCTGCGCCGCCGTCACCTTCAAGCGCTCCAAGGCGTTCAACGCCGGATGGGTCGCCATCGCCTTCGGGTGGGGCTTCGCCGTCCTCACGGGTGCCTACATCGCCGCCAAGTCCGGCGCGCATCTCAACCCCGCCGTCACCATCGGTCTCGCGATCAAGGGCGGCATCGAGTGGAGTCAGGTGCCGGTGTACTTCGCCGGCGAGTTCCTCGGGGCCATGATCGGCGCGGTGCTGGTCTGGCTGGTGTACTACGGGCAGTTCCGGGCGCATCTGACCGACCCGGAGGTGGTGTCCGGCCACTTCGGCGAGGAGGGCATGGTCGACCCTGCCGCCGCTCCCAAGGCCGGCCCCGTGCTGGGCATCTTCTCCACCGGCCCGGAGATCCGGAACGTGGTGCAGAACCTCGTCACCGAGATCATCGCCACCATCGTGCTCGTGCTGGCGATCCTCACCCTCGGGCTGAGCGACAACGGCAAGGGCGTGGGCGCGATCGGCACACTGCTGGTCGCCCTGGTCGTCACCGGCATCGGCCTCTCCCTGGGCGGACCGACCGGCTACGCCATCAACCCGGTCCGCGACCTCGGTCCGCGCATCGTGCACGCGCTGCTGCCGCTGCCGAACAAGGGCGGATCCGACTGGGGCTACGCCTGGATCCCGGTCGTCGGCCCGCTGATCGGCGGAGCCCTCGCCGGGGGCATCTACCAGTTGGCGTTCGCCTGAGCCGCCCCGCCCACCACGCCTCCGCCTGCACCGAAACCTGGAGCACACCATGAGCGACACCCCCAGCACCTCCTCGCACGGCCACGGTCCGTTCATCGCCGCGATCGACCAGGGCACCACGTCCAGCCGCTGCATCGTCTTCGACCGGGACGGCCGGATCGTCTCGGTCGACCAGAAGGAACACGAGCAGATCTTCCCCAAGCCGGGCTGGGTCGAACACAACGCCACCGAGATCTGGGCCAACGTCCAGCAGGTCGTCGAGGGCGCCATCGAGAAGGCCGCGCAGAGCAACCCCGGCTTCACCTCGGCCGACGTCAAGGCCATCGGCATCACCAACCAGCGCGAGACCACCCTCCTTTGGGACAAGAACACCGGTGAGCCGGTCCACAACGCCATCGTCTGGCAGGACACCCGCACCGACGGGCTCTGCCGCGAGCTGGGCCGCAACGTCGGCCAGGACCGCTTCCGCCGGGAGACCGGCCTGCCGCTGGCCTCGTACTTCGCCGGCCCGAAGGTCCGCTGGCTGCTGGACAACGTCGAGGGGCTGCGCGAGCGCGCCGAGCGCGGCGACATCCTCTTCGGCACCATGGACTCCTGGGTCATCTGGAACCTCACCGGCGGCGTCAACGGCGGCGTGCACGTCACGGACGTCACCAACGCCTCCCGCACCCTCCTGATGAACCTGCACACCCTCCAGTGGGACGAGCGGATCCTGGATTCGCTGGAGATCCCGGCGGCCGTGCTGCCGGAGATCCGTTCCTCCGCCGAGGTCTACGGCACCACCGCCACCGGAGTGCTCGAAGGCGTCCCGGTCGCCTCCGCGCTCGGCGACCAGCAGGCCGCGCTCTTCGGCCAGACCTGCTTCGCCGAGGGCGAGGCCAAGTCCACCTACGGCACCGGCACCTTCATGCTGATGAACACCGGCCACCAGCCGGTGAACTCCTACAACGGGCTGCTGACCACGGTCGGTTACCGGATCGGCGACGAGCAGCCGGTCTACGCCCTGGAGGGCTCCATCGCCGTCACCGGCTCGCTCGTCCAGTGGATGCGCGACCAGATGGGGCTCATCAACAGCGCGGCCGAGATCGAGACGCTGGCCAGCACCGTCGAGGACAACGGCGGCGCCTACTTCGTGCCAGCCTTCTCCGGCCTGTTCGCCCCCTACTGGCGCTCCGACGCCCGCGGCGTCATCGCCGGCCTGACCCGTTACGTCACCAAGGCGCACATCGCCCGTGCCGTCCTTGAGGCCACCGCCTGGCAGACCCGCGAGATCACCGACGCCATGACCAAGGACTCCGGTGTCGACCTGACCGCGCTCAAGGTCGACGGCGGAATGACCTCCAACAACCTGCTGATGCAGACCATCTCGGACTTCCTGGACGCACCCGTGGTGCGCCCGATGGTCGCCGAGACCACCTGCCTCGGCGCTGCCTACGCGGCCGGACTGGCCGTCGGCTTCTGGTCCAGCACCGACGAACTGCGCGCCAACTGGCGTCGGGCCGCCGAATGGACCCCCCGCATGGACGCGGCCATCCGTGACCGCGAGTACAAGAACTGGCTCAAGGCCGTTGAGCGGACCATGGGCTGGCTCGACGACGAGAGCTGACGAGGAGCACATCATGAGCACCCTGCAGAGCGTCCCGGCCCTCGGGACGCACCCGGCCGCCGGTTCCCTGCCGAGCCGCGCCGAAACCCGGGAGCAGCTGTCCAAGGCGACGTACGACCTCCTGGTCATCGGCGGCGGCATCCTGGGCATCTCCACCGCCTGGCATGCCGCGCAGGCCGGACTGCGGGTTGCCCTGGTGGACGCCGGCGACTTCGCCGGCGCCACCTCCTCCGCCTCCTCCAAGCTGCTGCACGGCGGTCTGCGCTACCTGCAGACCGGTGCGGTCAAGCTGGTCGCGGAGAACCACTTCGAGCGCCGCGCGGTCTCCCGCGAGGTGGCCCCGCACCTGGCCAACCCGCTCACCTTCTACCTGCCGGTCTACAAGGGCGGCCCGCACGGCGCCGCCAAGCTCGGCGCGGGCGTCTTCGCCTACTCCGCGCTCTCCGCGTTCGGCGACGGCGTCGGCCACGTCATAACCCCGGCCAAGGCCCAGCGCGACGTGCCGGAGCTGCGCACCGAGAACCTCAAGGCCGTGGCCGTGTACGGCGACGACCAGATGAACGACTCCCGGATGGCGCTGATGACCGTCCGCGCGGCGGTCGCCGCCGGCGCCACGGTCCTGAACCACTCCGAGGTCACCGGCCTGCGCTTCACCCAGGGCCGGGTCACCGGCGCCGAGCTCAAGGACCGCCTGGACGGCACCGAGTTCGGCGTCAACGCCCGCCTGGTGCTCAACGCCACCGGCCCCTGGGTCGACCACCTGCGCAAGCTGGAGGACCCCAACGCGGCGCCCTCCATCCGCCTGTCCAAGGGCGCGCACCTGGTCCTCAAGCGCACCTCCCCCTGGAAGGCCGCGCTGGCCACCCCGATCGACAAGTACCGCATCACCTTCGCCCTCCCCTGGGAGGACATGCTGCTGCTCGGTACCACCGACGAGGAGTACGAGGGCGACCCGGCGGACGTCGCGGTCACCGAGAAGGACACCGCCCAGATCCTGGACGAGGCCGCCTTCTCCGTCCGCGACCAGCAGCTCTCCCGCGACCTGATCACCTACTCGTTCGCCGGTCTGCGGGTGCTGCCCGGCGGCCCCGGCGACACCTCCAAGGCCAAGCGCGAGACGGTGGTCACCGAGGGCCGCGGCGGGATGCTGTCGGTGGCCGGCGGCAAGTGGACGACCTTCCGGCACATCGGCCGCACGGTGATGAACAAGCTCGCCGCGCTGCCCGGCCACCCGCTGGCCGAGGACATGGAGCCGATCTCGCAGCTGCCGAAGAAGCTCCCGCTGCCCGGTATCGCCAACCCCAACGCGGTCGCGCACCGGCTGCTGATCGACGGCGGCACCCCCGGGCCGCGGATGTCCGCCGACACCGCGCGCCACCTGGCCACCCACTACGGCTCGCTCTCCTTCGACATCGCCCGGCTGGCGAACGAGGACCCGGCGCTGGCCGAGCGGATCCACCCGGACGCGCCGGAGATCTGGGCGCAGGTCGCCTACGCCCGGGACCACGAGTGGGCCGAGACCGCCGACGACGTGCTGCGCCGCCGGACCACGCTGACCATCCGCGGCCTGGCCACGGACGACATCCGCGCCCGGGTCGAGAGCATGCTGGAGCGCTGACGAATAGTCAGAAACCTGCACGGGTGAGGTGAGTCGGGGCGGTCCACGGGCCGCCCCGACCCCTTTTCCCGGAGCACACCGCGGCGCGCGTCCCCGTTCGGGGCGCGCGCCGCGGCCGTCCGGCGGCACGGTGCCACGCGGCCGACACACCGCGGCAACGTCCGGCGCGCACAGTGGGAGGACCACCGCCGGGGTGGCCCCCACGCCGGAAGGACGCCATGAAATTCTCCGTGCTCTCCCTGATCGGCCATGCACCGCACCCGCTGACCGGCAGGCTCCCCGCCCCCGCCGACCGGTTCGCGGAGGTCGTCGAGACCGCCGTGGCGGCCGAGCAGCTCGGCTTCGACGCGTACGCCGTCGGCGAACGGCACGCCGGGCCGTTCCTCTCCTCCAGCCCGTCGGTGGTGCTGGGCGCGCTGGCCGCGCGGACGTCCCGGATCCGGCTGCAGACCGGGGTCGCCGTCGTGGCGATCCTCGACCCGGTGCGGGTCGCCGAGGACTACGCCACGCTCACCCAACTCGCCCGCGGGCGGCTGGAGCTGGTCATCGGCAAGGGCGCGGAGGCCGGGCACTTCGCCCTCTTCGGGCTCGACGAGGAGCGGCAGTGGGACCTCCAGGCCGAGAAGTACGCCCTGCTGCGGCGGCTGTGGAGCGAGGAGAACGTCGACTGGGAGGGCGAGTTCCGGCCGCCGTTGAAGAACGTGACGACCGTGCCGCGCCCGTACGGCGGACCGCCGCGGATCTGGCACGGCTCCGCCACCAGCCGCAACTCCCCCGAGCTCGCCGCGAAGTACGGCGATCCGCTGTTCACCGCCAACGCGATCCAGCCGCGCGCCGCCTACGCCGAGCTGATCGCGCACTACCGGGAGCGGTTCGCCGCGTACGGGCACGACCCGGCGCGGGCCCGGGTGGCCGCCGGCTCCGGCGGGCTGCTGATCGCGAACAGCGAACGGGAGGCGATCGCCCGCTACAAGGACCTCTACGAGGCGAAGGTCGCCCAGACCTTCCAACCGCAGCTGGCGGGCAGGGCGGGCTACAACACCCCGTTCCGCACCATCGAGGACGCCATCGCGGACGGTCCGCAGCTGATCGGCTCGCCGCAGCAGATCATCGACAAGATCCTCGGCTGTCACGCGGTGTACGGGCACGACCTCCAGTCGATCAGCGTGGACGGCTTCGGCCTGGCGCACGCCGAACAGCTGGAGACGCTCCAGCGGTTCGCCGAGGAGATCGCCCCCGTGGTCCGCCGCGAGGCGCCCAGCACGCTGTGGGAGGCGGCCGACGCAGCGCCGGACGCGCAAGACGCACAGGACGCGGCGCGGGACGGCGCGGCGGACGGCGACGCGGGCGGGTACGGGCGCTGAGCGCGTCCCGCGGGCCATAATGCCCCCAGACATCGGATGTCTGTGGGCGGGCCCGCGGCGTCCGGGCGGGTCCGGACGGGGAGGACGACCATGGCGGTCACCGACGAGGCCATCGAGAAGATCAAGGGGATGATCGTCTCCGGTGCGCTGCGGCCGGGCGACCGGCTGCCCAAGGAGAGCGAACTCGCCGCGGAACTGGGGCTGTCCCGCAACTCCCTGCGGGAGGCGGTGCGGGCGCTGTCGCTGATCCGGGTCCTGGACGTCCGCCAGGGCGACGGCACCTACGTCACCAGCCTGGACCCGCAACTCCTGCTGGAGGCGATGAGCTTCGTGGTGGACTTCCACCGCGACGACACGGTGCTGGAGTTCCTGGCCGTCCGCCGGATCCTGGAGCCGGCCGCCACGGGCCTGGCGGCCGGCCGGATCGCGGTGGCGGAACTGGACGCGCTCCAGGCGCAGTTGGACGCGCTGGGCCCGGCGCCGTCGGTGGAGGAGCTGGTCGCCGGCGACCTGGAGTTCCACCACCGGATCGTCGCCGCGTCCGGGAACTCGGTGCTCTGCTCCCTCCTGGACGGCCTGTCCGGCCCGACCACCCGCGCCAGGATCTGGCGCGGGCTGACCCAGGAGGGCGCGGTGGCCCGCACCCTCACCGAGCACCGGGCGATCCTCGGCGCGCTGCGCGACGGGGACGCCGAGGCGGCGCGGGCCTGGGCGACGGTGCACGTCGCGAGCGTGGAGCAGTGGCTGCGGGCGTCGCTGTGAGGGCCGCTGCGGCCGGCGGTCAGGCCGCGTAGCCGCCGTCGACCGCGAGCGCGGCACCGGTGATGTACCGTCCGCCGTCGCCCGCCAGGTGGGCCACCGTCGCCGCCACCTCCGCCGGCTGCCCGTACCTGCCGAGCGAGGTCAACTGCGCCTGGAACGCGGCGTTCTCGCCGTCCGCGGGGTTCATGTCGGTGTCGACGGGCCCGGGGTGGACGACGTTGACGGTGATGCCGCGCGGCCCCAGCTCCCGGGCCAGGGCCTTGGTCAGGCCGACGAGCGCGGCCTTGCTGGTGGCGTAGAGGGAACCGCCGGGGAAGGCCACCCGCTCGGCCATGCAGCTGCCGATCGAGATGATCCGGCCGCCGTCGCCGAGGTGGGCGGCGGCGGCCTGCGCGGTCAGGAACGGGGCCCGGACGTTGGTCGCCAGCACCCGGTCCACGTCGTCGAGGGCGATCCCCTCGAAGGGGCCCATGACGCCCGTGCCCGCGTTGTTGACCAGGATGTCCAGCCGCCCCATCCGGTCGGCCGCGGCGGCGACCGAGGCGCGCACCGCCTCCGGGTCGGCGCCGTCGGCCCGGATCGCCCAGGCCCGCCCGCCGGCCTCCGTGATCTCCTTGACCACCTGGGCGGCCAGGTCGTCCCGGTTCCGGTAGGTCAGCGCCACCATCGCCCCGTCGGCCGCCAGCCGCACCGCGATCGCCGCGCCGATGCCCCGGCTGCCGCCGGTCACCAGGGCCGCCTTGCCGGTCAGCGGGCGGGTGCCGGATGCGGTGGGTGCGGGGGTCGTGGCCGTCGTCATCGTCATCACCTTGTCTGATATCGAAATCCGAGCAATACGTACCGGTTCGGTGAGATCCGGGATGCTTTCTCTGCTTCCGGGGGCTTCCTCCGCGGTACGGCTCGATCCTCCGGCAGGGCGGCGGGCGGTGCTGGCGGAATCCGGACGCCGCGGCCTTCCGCTGGATCATGGCCGGGTCCGCGGCAGTGCGGCGAGGCCGTAGACCCGGGTCGCGGTGCCCCCGAAGACGGCCCTGCGCTCGGGCGCGGTGAGCCGGTCGGTGGCGGCCTCGGCGAGGGCGACGACGTCGGCGTAGTCGGCGGCCAGGGTGCAGACCGGCCAGTCGGAGCCGAACATCACCCGGTCCGGGCCGAAGGCGTCCAGGGCGTGCCGGGCGTAGGGCAGGATCTGCCGCGGCCGCCAGGCGGCCCAGTCGGCCTCGGTGACCAGCCCGGACAGCTTGCAGGCGACGTTGGGGAGGGCGGCCAGGGCGGTGAGCGCGGACGCCCAGGGCTGCCAGTCGCCGCGGGCGACGGCCGGTTTGGCGGCGTGGTCCAGCACGAACGGCAGCTCGGGCAGGGCCCGCACGACGGCCTGTGCGGCGGGCAGTTCGCGCGGGGTGACCAGCAGGTCGTAGACCAGGCCGCGGTCCGCCAGGGTGCGCAGGCCGCGCCGGACCTCGGGGCGGCCGAGCCAGTCCGGGTCGGGCTCGTCCTGGACCTGGTGGCGCAGGCCGACGAGCCCGGCGGGCAGCGCCGCGAGCGCGTCCGGCAGCCCGGGGGCGGTGAGGTCGGCCCAGCCGACGACGCCGCGCACCGGGCCGTCCGCGGCGGCGACGGCGAGGAGTTCGAGAGTCTCCCGGTCCGAGGCGGCGGACTGCACCAGGACGGTGCCGTCGATGCGGTGCGCCGCGAGGTGCGGGACGAGGTCGGCCTGGGTGTAGCGGCGGCGGATCGGGTCGGCCCAGGGGCCGTCCATCCACGGCTGCGCGCGGCGGGTGGGGTCCCAGAGGTGGTGGTGGGCGTCGATGCGCATCGGGCGGCTCCCCCGGTCGGGGTCGGCGGGCGGGGCGTCAGGCGTCGGCGACAGGCCCCAGCGGCAGCGGCAGGTCCGGGTCGAGCAGACCACGGGCGACGAGGGCGTGCCAGAGGCCGTCGGGCACGGGGTGGCGGAAGAGGGCGGCGTTCTCGGCGGCCTCGGCGGGCGCGGCGGCGCCGACCACCGCCGCGGCGACGGCCGGATGCCCGAACGGGAAGCGGAGCGCCGCCGCCTTCAGGGGCACGTCGAACTCGGCGCAGACGGCGGCCAGTCGGCGGGCCCGGGCCAGGACCGCCGGCGGCGCCGGGGCGTAGTCGTAGGGGGCGCCGGGCGACGGGTCGGCGAGCAGCCCGGAGTTGTAGACCCCGCCGACCACCACCGAGGTGCCGCGCCGGGCACACACCGGCAGCAGGTCGTCGACGGCGGTCCGCTCCAGCAGCGTCCAGCGGCCGGCGCAGAGCACCACGTCGACGTCCAGGTCGGCGACCAGACGGGCCAGCACGCCGCTGTGGTTCATGCCGAAGCCGATGGCGCGGACGGTGCCCTCGGCGCGGAGGGCGGCCAGGGCCGGGTAGCCGGTCTCGTAGACCTCGCGCAGATGGTCCTCGACGTCGTGGAGGTAGACGATGTCCACCGCGGCCACGCCGAGCCGGTCCAGGGACGCCTCCAGGGTGGCGCGGATGCCGTCGCGGGTCAGGTCGCGGACGCGGGCCCGGGCGGGGGTGGCCACGAAGCCCTCGCCGGCCGCTGTCTCGCCGGGCGCGAGCGGGCGGAGCCGGCGGCCGACCTTGGTGGACAGCACGTAGCCGGCGCGGTCGACGCCGCGCAGCGCCCGGCCCAGGCGCTCCTCGGAGAGGCCGACGCCGTAGTGCGGGGCGGTGTCGAGGTAGCGGGCGCCGGTGGCCAGGGCGGTGCGGACGACCGCCTCGGCGCGCTCCTCGGGAACGGCGCGGTAGAGGTTGCCGAGCGGGGCGCAGCCCAGGCCCAGCGGCGGGACGACGACGCCGCTGCGGCCCAACTCCCGTGGCCCTTGGGGCGGACGGTTCATGGCGGCGGTCCCTTCACTCCTGCTTCTCGCCGCTGGTGAAGCGGGAGACGACGAGCGCGAGGAGGATGATCGCGCCGTTGAGGAACTGCGTCCACAGCGGCGGCACCCCGCCCAGCGTCATCACGTTGATGACGAGTTGGAGGGTCAGCACGCCGGTGAGCGCCCCGAAGAGGGTGCCGCGACCGCCCTTGAGGCTGATGCCGCCGATCACCGCGGCGGCGAAGACCTGGAAGATCCAGCCGCTGCCCTGGCTGGCGGAGACCGCGCCGTAGTGGCCGGTGTACAGGACGCCGGCGAAGGCGGCGAGGACGCCGGCCAGCACCAGGACGGTCCAGGTGATCCGGTCGGTGCGGATGCCGGCCGCGCGGGCCGCCTCCGGGTTGCCGCCGATCGCGTAGAGCGCCCGGCCGTGCCGGAGGTAGCCGAGCGCCGCGCCGCCGAGCGCGAAGAGCGCCAGGCAGATCCAGACGGCGGCCGGGACGCCCAGCCAGGAGGTCCGGCCCAGGTAGGAGAAGGAGTCCGGGACGTCGGCGAGCGAGCGGCCCTCGGAGAGGCCCAGGTGCAGGCCGCGCAGCATGGTGAGCATGCCGAGGGTGGCGATGAAGCCGTTGACCCGCAGCCGGAGCATGAGGAAGCCGTTGGCGGCGCCGATCGCCGCGCCCACGGCCAGGCACAGCGGGACCGCCGTCCAGGAGGGCAGCAGCCCCAGGCCGGCGAACCGGCCGCCGTGGGCGGGCAGGACCAGCCACAGCGCGACCACCGGCGCCAGGCCGATCGTCGACTCCAGCGACAGGTCCATCCGCCCGCTGATCAGGACCAGCGCCTCGCCCAGCACCAACAGGCCGAGCTCGGTGGACTGTTGGACCACGCCGATGAGGTTGTCCCCGGTGAGGAAGGCCGGCGAGACGATGAAGCCGACGACGCCGAGGAGCAGGATCACCGGGACGAGCGAGACGTCCCGCCAGCGGCCGGGCGTGATCCGGGGGCGGCGCGCCGGGCCGGCCGGCGGCGCGTCGGCGGCCGGTGGGGCCGTGGTCTCGGTCATGGCGCGGTCCCTTCCGTCGTGGGGGTGTCCGGTGCGGCGGGCGGGACGGGTGTGCCGGCGGTGACGCCCTCCATGGCGGCCACCAGGTCCGCCTCGCGCCAGCCGCGGCCGAACTCGGCCCGGACCCGGCCGCGGAAGACCGCCACCACCCGGTCGCAGATCCGCAGGTCGGCCGGTTCGTCGGAGACGATCAGCGCGCCGCGCCCGCCGTCCGCGACCTGCCGTACGACGCCCAGCAGCGCCTCCTTGGACCGGACGTCCACGCCGTTGGTGGGGCGGACGGCGACCAGGACGGCGGGGTCGCGGGCCAGCGCGCGGGCCACCACCACCTTCTGCTGGTTGCCGCCGGAGAGCCCGGAGACCGGCTGGTCGGGCCCGGTGGTCCTGATGTCCAGCGCCGCGATCATCCGCCGGGCGAACTCCCGGGTCCGGGCGGGCAGGACGGTCCCGCACGGCCCCAACTGCCCGGTGACGGCCAGGGTGGCGTTCTCCGCGACGCTGCGGGCGGGGACCAGTCCCTCGCGGTGCCGGTCCTCGGGGACGTAGCCGATGCCGGCGTCGAGGGCGTGCGGCACGCTCCCGGGGCGTACCGGTCGGCCGCGCACGGTGATCCGCCCGGCGTCCGGGGACCGGAGTCCCGCCAGGGCCTCGGCGACCGCGGTGGTCCCGCCGGCGGCGGCGCCCGCCAGGCCCACCACCTCGCCGGCCCCCACGGTCAGGTCCAGCGGGCCGAAGTGTCCGCGCAGCGCCAGTCCTTCGGCCCGCAGCACCGGCGCGCCGTCGGTGCGCGGGGCGGGTGGCGCCGGCGGTGCCGGGGCGCATACCGGGCGCCGGTGCCCGGTGCCCTCCCCCGTCATCGCCGCCACCAGGGCGTCCTCGCCGAGCTCGGCGACCGGGGCGGTCAGCACCCGGCGGGCGTCCCGGAGGACTGTAACGGTGTCACAGAGGGCCCGGACCTCCTGGAGGTGGTGGGAGATGAACAGGAACGCCACCCCCTGTGCGCGCAGTTCCCGCAGCCGGCCGAAGAGCCGGGTGATGCCGGGTGCGTCCAGCCGCGCGGTCGGCTCGTCCAGGACGATCAGCCGGGCACCGCGCGAGAGGGCGCGGGCGATCTCGACGAACTGGCGCTGTTCGACGTCGAGTTCTTCGAGCCGGACGGCCGGGTCGACGTCCACGCCGTAGCCGGCGAGCAGGTCCCGCGCCCGCTCGCGCAGCGCCCGCCAGCGGAGGGCGGGGCCGCCGGGGAAGTGGTTGAGGAAGAGGTTCTCGGCCACCGTCAGGCCGGGCACGGTCATCGACCGCTGGTGGACGCAGGCGACCTGGCGCTGCCAGGCGGCGGGGTCGCCCCAACGGGGCGCGGGGACCCCGCCGAAGGCGACCCGCCCGGCGTCCGGCCGGGCCATCCCGGTCAGCACCGACACCAGGGTGGACTTGCCGGCGCCGTTGCGGCCGACCAGGGCGTGCGCCTCGCCGGGCCGGACGGCCAGGTGGACCCCGTCGAGGGCGAGGGTGGGCCCGTAGCGCTTGACGATGCCCTCGGCCCGCACCGCCGCGGGCTCGGCGACCGCCGGCTCACGGGCCGGCTCCTCGGGCGCCGGGCCGCCGGGCGCGGCCGTCACTTCCCCTGCTCCGACTGATTGGCCCACAGGTGGGGGTCGTCGACGTTCTCCTTGGTGACCAGCGGCGCGGGCAGCTGGTCCTCCAACCCGTTCTTGATCCGCACGATGGTCGAGCCGTGGTCGGTCGGCCCGGGCCGGAAGGTCTTCCCGGCGAGCGCCGCCCGGGCGTAGTACAGCGCGTACCGGGCGTAGAGGTCGGCCGGCTGGGAGAGGGTGGCGTCCAGGGTGCCGGCCCGGATGGCGGCCAGTTCGTCGGGGATGCCGTCGTTGGAGACGAGGGTGAGGTGCCCCGGTGTCCCGACGGGTTCGAGCAGCCCGCGCTGCCGCAACAGGGCCAGCACCGGCTGGAGGAAGGCGCCGCCGGCCTGGAGGTAGACGCCGTCGAGGTCGTGGTGCTGGGCCAGCAGGCTCTGGAGCTTGGCGGAGGCGACCTCGCCCTTCCAGTCGGTGGCCAGCTCGTGCACGGTGATGCCGGGGTACCTCCGCTTCATGCAGGCCGCGAACGCCTCCGAGCGGTCCCGCCCGTTGATCGAGCTGAGGTCGCCCTGGAGTTCGGCGACCCGGCCGTGGCCGCCGAGCCGCTCGCCCAGGAACACGCAGGACCGCTCCCCGTAGGCGCGGTTGTCGGCCCGGACGACCATGTAGACCGGGCCGTCGTCGGGGCGGGTGTCGATGCTGACGACCGGGATCCTCCGGTCGGCCAGGCGCCGGAGTTCGGCGGTGATGGCGCCGGTGTCCTGCGGGGCGATCACGATCGCCCGGGCGCCCTGGCCGGTCAGCGCCTGGACGTCGGAGACGACCTTGCCGATGTCGTTCTGCGAGTTGGCCAGCGGCAGCGCGGCCGGGCCGCCGTGCGCCAGGTCGGCCTTCAGGTGGTCCTGGTAGGAGTCCCAGAAGTCGGTGTCGGTGCGCGGCACGTCGATGCCGATCCGGCCGGTGGCGTCGCTGGCCCGGTTGCAGCCGGTCAGCACGGCCGCCCCGGCCAGCAGGGCCAGGGCGAGCACCGCGGCTGCGACCGCCGCGCCGGTGGTGCGGGTACGCAGTCTCATGGGGGTCCCTCGCGTCGGGTCGGTGGTCCCTCGGTCGTGGCGGGCGGCGGTCATGGGGCGACGGCGGTGGGCGGGCGGCGTCCGGGCCTCGGCCTCCGGGTGGCCTCCGGGGTGGCTCAACGGGCCGGGCGCGGCCGCAGCCCCTGCATCCCGCCGTCCACGGCCAGCGCGGTGCCGGTGACGCCGGAGGCGGCCGGGGAGGCCAGGTGGACGAGGGCGGCGGCGACCTCCTGCGCGGTGACCATCCGGCCCAGGGGCTGACGGGCGTGCAGCGCGGCCCGTTCGGCCGCCGGGTCGGCGGCCCGGTCGAGCAACCGGGCGACCCAGGGGGTGTCCGCGGTGCCGGGGTTGACGCAGTTGACGCGGATGCCGTCCCGGAGGTGGTCGGCCGCCATCGCCAGGGTCAGCGCGAGCACCGCCCCCTTGCTCGCGCCGTACAGCGCCCGCTGCGGCAGCCCGGCGGTGGCGGCGATGGAGCAGGTGTGGGTGATGGAGACCGCGCCGGGCGCGTCGGCCGCGGCCCGCCGCAGGTGCGGCAGCGCGGCCCGGGCGGTGCGCACCAGCCCCAGGACGTTGACGTCCAGGACGCGGCCCCACTCGGCGTCGTCGTTGTCCTCGACGGTGCCCACGGCGCCGATCCCGGCGTTGCCGACGAGGGTGTGCAGGGCGCCCAGCTCCGCCGCCGCCGTCGCGACCGCGGCCCGGACACCGGCGTCGTCGGTGACGTCCGCGGCGATCCGCAGCGCCCCCGGGGGCGCCCCGGCCGGGTCGCGGTCCAGGACGGCGACCCGGGCGCCACGGGCCAGCAGCAGGGCGGCGGTGGCCGCGCCGATCCCCGAACCGCCGCCGGTCACCAGGGCGGCCAGGCCCGCGAAGTCGTCCGCTCCGGCCGGCCCGTTCATGCCGGTACCCCGGCTTCCCGGCGCGGCCCGCGGGCCCGCCACACCGGCCCGTCGGGGAAGCGGTACGCGGCCAGCGACGCCGGCTTCATCCGGGCGGAGAAGCCGGGCGCGACGGGCGCGCGGTAGCGGCCGCGCGCGAGGACCGCCGGATCGGTGAAGTGCTCGTGCAGGTGGTCCACGTACTCGATCACCCGGTCCTCCCAACTCCCGGACACCGCCACGTAGTCGAACATCGCCAGGTGCTGCACCAGCTCGCACAGCCCCACCCCGCCGGCGTGCGGGCACACCGGCACCCCGTACTTCGCGGCCAGCAGCAAAATCGCCAGGTTGTCGTTGACCCCGGCCACCCGGACCGCGTCGAGCTGCACGAAGTCCACCGCGCCGGCCTGCAGCAGCTGCTTGAACACCACGCGGTTGGCGACGTGTTCGCCGGTGGCGACCTTCACCGGCTGGCCGGCGCGCACCGCGGCGTGGCCCAGGACGTCGTCCGGGCTGGTCGGCTCCTCGATCCAGTGCGGGGCGTAGGGCGCCAGCGCGGTCATCCAGCGGACCGCCTCGGCCACGTCCCAGCGCTGGTTGGCGTCGACCGCGATCCGCACGCCGGGCCCGACCGCGTCCCGGGCCAGTCGCAGCCGCCGCAGGTCGTCGTCGAGGTCGGCGCCCACCTTGAGCTTGATCTGGCCGAAGCCGTCGGCGACCGCGGCCTCGGCGAGCCGGACCAGGGTCGCGTCGTCGTGGCCGAGCCAGCCGGGCGAGGTGGTGTAGGCGGGATAGCCCTCGGCCTTGAGGCGGGCGGTGCGCCCGGCCCGGCCGGGCTCGGCGGCGCGCAGCAGGTCCAGCGCCTCGGTGGGCGTCAGCGCGTCGGTCAGGTAGCGGAAGTCCACCAGCCCGACCAGCTCTTCGGGACTCAGCCCGGCCAGCAGCTCCCAGACCGGCCGGCCGGCGCGGCGCGCGGCCAGGTCCCAGGCGGCGTTGACCACCGCCCCGGCGGCCATCTGCGCCACGCCCTTCTCCGGGCCGAGCCAGCGCAGCTGGGAGTCGTGGGTGAGGGCGCGGTGCAGCGCGCCGAGCCGGCCGACGGTGGCCGGGGCGGGGCGGCCGACGACGTACGGGGCCAGGGCGCCGATCGCGGCGGCCATGACGTCGTTGCCGCGCCCGAGGGTGAAGCAGAGGCCGTGCCCGTCCGGCCCGTCGGCGGTGCGCAGCACGACATAGGCGGCGGAGTAGTCGGGATCGGGATGCATCGCGTCCGACCCGTGCAGTTGGTCGGAGGTGGGGAAGCGGACGTCGTGGACCTCCAGCCCGGTGACGATGTCGGTTACGGCCATGGGCACGCCCCCTGGGATGTCGCGCGGATCTCGCGGAGAACATCGGACCTTTCCCGGTCCTCCGATGTATAGACCCGCCCCGGAGAGCGCGTCCAGACCCCGTACCCGAATCCACCGGGAATTCCACGGGTGTTGACCGGAGCCCTCCGCTCCTCCCCTACCACAGATCGGACCTCTCTCCGACCGGCCTCTCCGCACACACGCTCGTAAAGGGGCTGCGGATCGGCACCCGGGAAGCCGTAGTCTTGGGAGCGCACGCAACGGAACTGCTGCCGGCGGCCGCCCCAAGGCGGCGGGGCCGGCCGGAAGGAGGGGCTGGGTGATCGAGCTGGAGGGGGTGCCCGAGCTGATCGACCCGGTCATGGTGGCCGCGTTCGAGGGCTGGAACGACGCCGGCGACGCCGCCTCCGCCGCGGTCGCCCACCTGGACCGGGAATGGAAGGGCGAGGTCTTCGCCGCGCTCGACGCGGAGGACTACTACGACTTCCAGGTGAACCGCCCGACGGTCTTCCTGGAGAACGGCGTCCGCAAGATCACCTGGCCCACCACGCGGCTCTCCGTCGTCCGCGTCGGCGACGCCGACGGCAAGGGGAACCCCCGCGACCTGGTCCTGGTCCGCGGCATCGAGCCGAGCATGCGCTGGCGCTCGTTCTGCAACGAACTCCTCGGCTTCGCCCATGAATTGGGCGTCGAGATGGTGGTGGTGCTGGGCTCCCTGCTGGGCGACACCCCGCACACCCGGCCGGTCCCGGTCAGCGGGGTCACCTCCGACGCCGACGTGGCGCGCCGGCTGGATCTGGAGGAGTCCCGCTACGAGGGCCCGACGGGCATCGTCGGCATCCTCCAGGAGGCGTGCACACACGCCGGCGTCCCGGCGGTCAGCCTGTGGGCCGCGGTGCCGCACTACGTCTCCCAGCCGCCCAACCCCAAGGCCACCCTCGCCCTCCTCAACCGCCTGGAGGACCTGCTCGACCTGCGGATCCCGCTCGGCGAGCTGACCGAGGACGCCCGCGCCTGGCAGCTGGGCGTGGACCAACTCGCCGCGGAGGACAGCGAGGTCGCCGAGTACGTCCAGTCGCTGGAGGAGGCCCGGGACACCGCCGAACTGCCGGAGGCGTCCGGCGAGGCCATCGCCCGCGAGTTCGAGCGCTATCTGCGCCGCCGCGACCCGCAGGCCGGCCCGGGGGTGGGGAGCGAGGGCGGCGTCGCCGACGGCCGGGACAGCTCCTACCTCCGCGACCCCGCCAGCGGACGCACCCGGCACCCCCGCGCCGCGTCCAAGGAGCCGCGCGAGCCCCGGTCGCCGGAGGAGTCCGGGCCGCCCCCGAAGGCGGCCGACGGCCCGGCGCCCGGCGAGGGCACCGGAGAGGACGGCGGGCACACCGACGCCGACGGCCCGGAGGACCCCGGCACCGAGCGCTGACCGGCCGCCCGGCCCCGCGCCGGCACGACGAAGGGGCGCCCCCACCATCCGGCGGGGGCGCCCCTGACGTATCCGACCGCGGGCGTCCCTACAGCGCGACGCCGAGCAGCGCGTCCACCGCACGGGTGACGAGCCCGGGAGCGCTCTCGTCCGTGCCCCCGTCGGCCTGCTGCGCGGCGGCCCAGCGGTCCACCGCGGCCAGGGCGGCGGGCGCGTCCAGGTCGTCGGCGAGGGCGGCGCGGACCTCCGCCAGCAGGGCCTCGGCGGGCGGACCGTCGGGGCGGGACACGGCGGCCCGCCAGCGGGCCAGCCGGGCCTCGGCCTCCGGGATCGCCTCGTCGGTCCACTCCCAGTCGCTGCGGTAGTGGTGGGCCAGCAGCGCCAGGCGGATCGCCGCCGGGTCGACACCGTCCCGGCGCAGCGCCGAGACGAAGACCAGGTTGCCCTTGGACTTGGACATCTTCGCGCCGTTCAGCGCGACCATGCCGGCGTGCACATAGGTCTTGGCGAAGGGGTGTTCACCGGTCAGCGCCTGGGCGTGCGAGGCGCCCATCTCGTGGTGCGGGAAGACGAGGTCGGAACCGCCGCCCTGGACGTCGAAGCCCATGCCGAAGTGGTCCAGGGCGATGGCGACGCACTCGATGTGCCAACCGGGCCGGCCGCGGCCCAGCGAGCCGCCGTCCCAGCTCGGCTCGCCGTCGCGGGCGGCCATCCACAGCATCGGGTCGAGCGGGTTCTTCTTGCCCTCGCGCTCCGGGTCGCCGCCGCGCTCCGCGGACAGCAGCCGCATCGCCTCGGCGTCCAGGCCGGAGACCCCGCCGAAGTGCGGGTCGGCGGCGACCGAGAAGTAGATGTCGCCGTCCAGCTCGTAGGCGGCGCCGGCGTCGCGCAGCCGCTCGACCAGCGGGACGATGCGCGGTATCGACTCGACGGCGCCTATGTAGTGCCGCGGCGGCAGCATCCGCAGCGCCGTCATGTCCTCGCGGAACAGGGCGGTCTCGCGCTCGGCGAGCGCGGTCCAATCGTCGCCGGTCGCCACCGCCCGCTCCAGCAGCGGGTCGTCGACGTCGGTGACGTTCTGCACGTAGTGCACCTGACGCTTCGTGTCGAGCCACATGCGCTGAACGAGGTCGAACGCGTTGTAGGTCGCCGCGTGCCCCATGTGGGTGGCGTCGTACGGCGTGATGCCGCAGACGTAGATACGGGCGACGGGACCGGGGTCGAGGGTTACCCGTCCGCCGGTCGCGGTGTCGTGGATCCTCAGGTCGCGGCCCTGACCGGGCAGGGCGGGGACCTCAGAAGCGGGCCATGCATGCATGCCTTGAGCGTAACCGGATGCATGTTCCGCATACGAACCGGAGGGGTCCCTCTGGCCGGAAAGGCGGTCTTGTGTTCCGCCGCCGGATGTGCCAAGGGCAAGCGGCAGCACATGGTGCGGCGTCAGCCGCGCCCGGTGTCGGGGGTCTCCCTGATCCGGTGCGGTCGGGACATCGGGCGGCGGTGCCCGCACCGGCTGCCCGGCGGACCGCTGTTCAGACCGGCGGCCAGGGAATCGCCGGCCACTCCCCGCTCGGCTCCGGGTGCCGCCCGCTGCTCAGCATCCCGTCCACCCGCGCCCGCAGCGCCGCCAGCTCGGCGTCCGTGATGAGTTCGGCCAGCCGGACGGCGAGCGGCGCCCCGTCCGCCAGCGCCTTGGCCAGGCCGCGCAGCACCGCCGACGCCTCGTCGGTCAGCGGTTCCCCGGCCCAGCCCCACAGCAGCGTGCGCAGCTTGTCGGCCGAGTTGAACGTCACACCGTGATCGATCGCGAAGAACGCGCCATCGGCACCGGGCAGCAGATGGCCGCCCTTGCGGTCGCCGTTGTTGATCACCGCGTCGAGGACGGCCAGCCGCCGCAGCCGGGGGTGGTCGGCGTGGACCAACAGCGCGGTGCGGCCGGCGCCGATGTCCGCCCGGCCGACCGCCTTCCAGCCCGGCGCCGGCTCGTCCTCGGCGACCAGCGCCAGCAGCTCGGGCGCCACGTCGCCGTCCCCCGGCGGCGCTATCCACTCCTGGACCATGCCGGTGCCGTACGGGCCGTCCCGCAGCACCGTGGTGGGGATGAGGTCCCAGCCGCAGGCCCGGGAGACCTCGTAGGCGGCGACCTCGCGCTGGGCGAGCGTGCCGTCCGGGAAGTCCCACAGCGGGCGCTCCCCGGCGACCGGCTTGTAGACGCAGGCGGCGCTGCGGCCGTCCAGTTCGACGGTGCAGTAGAGCACCGCGTTGGAGGCGTCCGGGATCTGGCCGCGGACGGTCAGCTCGCCCTCGGCGAGCAGCGACGGCGCCAGGCTCCCGACGGGCTCGGCGGCGGGCGCCGGCGGCTGCTGCGGGTCCGTGGGCGTGGGCACCGGTTCGACGGTGGGCTCCATGGGGCTCAGGCGTCCCGCCGGTATCCGTTCTGGCGCGGGCATACGTGTCCCTCCGGATCGAGCGGCAGGCTGCACAGCGGGCACGGCGGGCGGCCGGCGTTGACGACGTCCAGCGCCCGCTTGGCGAACGCCCGGGCCATGGTGCCGGTCAGCCGCACCCGCAGCATCGGCGGGCCGTTCTCGTCGTCCTGGAGCAGCCGCTCCTCGGCGTCGGCGAGGTCCTCGTCGCTGTCGGCCTCCAGCTCGACCAGCGCCTGGGCCTCGACGATCATCCGCTCTTCCTCGCCGTCCCAGGCCAACGCCATGGTGCCGACCCGGAACTCCTCCTCCACCGGCGACTCCAGCGGCGCGGTGTCGGCCATCTCGGTCGGGGAGACGGCGGGCACCGGGGCGCTGCCGCCGCTGCGCCGCACCACCTCGTCCAGGAGCTCGTCGATCCGCTCGGCGAGCGCCGCCACCTGCGTCTTCTCCAGGGCGACGCTGGTGGTGCGACCGCTCGCGGTGGCCTGGAGGAAGAAGCTACGGCGGCCAGGCAGCCCGACCGTACCGGCCACGAAGCGGTCCGGTAGGTCGTAGAAGAACACCTGACGGGACAACGTCCTGCTCCGTTTGTCTCGACTGCTGGGTCAGTGCGGTCGCTGCGGTCGCTGCGTTCCGGAGGGGTACTGCGCGGATCACACGGGCGTCGCGGGCAGCGCCGTCGCACCACCCTACTGCGCCCGCTGATCACGCTGCGCCCGCACCACCACCGATGGCCGCGTCCCGCTCGCTCCCGGCCCCGCCGCCCTCCTCGCGGGGCACCAGCGAGGCGAGGTCGCCGGTGTCGCCGAGCCGTACGAGGTAGGGGCGCAGCCGGGTGTAGCGGATCACGGTCACCGAGCACGGCTCCACGGAGATCCGCTGGAAGAGGTCCAGGTGCATGCCGAGGGCGTCGGCGACCAGGGATTTGATGATGTCACCGTGGGAGCACATGAGGTAGGTCGCCTCGGCGCCGGACGTCTCCTCGACCCGGGCGTTCCAGTCCCGGACCGCGGCCACCGCGCGGGCCTGCATCTCCCGCATCGACTCGCCGCCGGGGAAGCCGGCGGCGGAGGGGTGCTGCTGGACGACCTCCATCAGCGGCTCGTCGGCCAGCTCCCCGAGCTTGCGGCCCGACCAGTCGCCGTAGTCGCACTCGGTGATCCGCTCGTCGTTCTCCAGGCGCAGCCCGGGGCGGGCGTCCACCAGCGGCCCCAGGGTCTCCCGGCAGCGTTGCAGCGGGCTGGTGACAGCGACGGCAAGCGGGATCCCCGCGAGCCGGGCGGGCAGCGCCGCGGCCTGGGCGGCGCCCCGCTCGTCGAGGGCGACAGCGGGGGTCCGGCCGGCGAGCACCCCGGCGGTGTTGGCGGTGGAGCGGCCGTGCCGCACCAGGATCAGCGTGGGCATGACCGCAACACTAGGGCCTGTCCGGCGGATCGGGGGTGGCCGGGCCCACTCCACAGCGCTCGGTCCGCCCTCGGTCCGCCCGCGGTCCGCCCTGCGTCCGCCCCCGTCCCGGCCCGGCTTCCCTGGCAGGGCCCCCTGCGACGGGCGAGAATGCCTGATGTGATCGTGGACTGCGCCATCTACCGCGAGGGCCGCCGCCATGAGTGCGCGACGGATTTCTCCCGCGCGCTGGAGGCGGCGCGGGCGGAGGGCCACTCCTTCCTGTGGCTGGGCATGTACGAGCCGACCCAGCACGAGTTCGACCAGGTCAGCAGCGAGTTCGGGCTGCACCCGCTGGCCGTGGAGGACGCCCTGAACGCCCACCAGCGGCCGAAGCTGGAGGTCTACGACGACTCGCTGTTCATGGTGCTGAAACCGATCACCTACGACGTCACGGCCGACACCGTGACCGCCTCGGAGCTGATGGTCTTCGTCGGCGACTCGTTCGTGGTCACCGTCCGGCACGGGACGGCAAGTCCGCTGGCGGCGGTCCGGCGGCGGCTGGAGCACCACCCGGAGATCCTGCGGCACGGCCCCGGGGCGGTGCTGTACGCGGTCAGCGACGCGGTGGTGGACCACTACATCGAGGTGGCCGGCGAACTCCAGGTGGATCTTGAGGAGTTGGAGGCGGAGGTGTTCGCCCCGATCCGACGGGAGACCAGGAACACCGCCGCCCAGATCTACGCGTTCAAGCGCGAGGTCCTCGAATTCCGCCGGGCCACCGTCCCGTTGGCCGACCCGATGTCCCGTCTCCAGAGCCCCGGCGTGCCCTTCGTACACGACCACGCCCGGCCGTTCTTCCGGGACGTCGGCGACCACCTGACCCGCGCCAACGAGTCGGTGGAGGGCCTGGACCGGCTGCTCTCGGACATCCTGGCCGCCCATCTGGCGCAGATGGGGGTCCGGCAGAACGACGACATGCGCAAGATCTCGGCGTGGGCCGCGCTGGCCGCGGTGCCGACCCTGATCGCGGGCATCTACGGCATGAACTTCCGGGACATGCCGGAACTGTCCTGGTCACTGGGCTACCCGATGGTCCTGCTGATGATGGCGGTCATCGAGGTCTCGCTCTACCGGCTGTTCAAGCGCCGCGGCTGGCTGTGAGGGGGCGGACCGGCGCACCGCTCAGGCGAACTCCGGCGCGGCGGTGGCCGGACCGCCCAGCGCGTTTTGCCGCTCGGGCATCGCCAGGCTGACCATCCGCCGCCAGCCGAACAGCCGCTCGTAGCCGTAGAGCGCCGCGATCCCGGCCCGGAGCAGCGCGGACCTGGCCCTCGACCACCCCAGGATGCGGCCCATCCGCGCCATCACGGCCAGGCTGACGTCCCGGTGGACGGCGATCTCGGCCAGTGCGCACTCCCGCAGGGTCCGCTGGATCGCCCGCCCGTGCCCGGCCCCGGCCAGCCGGAGCAGTTCCTCGTGGCAGTACGCGAGGTGGTTCTCCTCGTCGTGGCAGATCATCCGGACCGCCCGGCCCACCTCGGGGTGGTCGCCGAAGTACCTGCGCAGCAGCACCATCTGCTCGGCCGCGCGCTGCTCGGTGACCCGGCTGTGCGCGAGGTAGGTGACGATGTCCCGCTCGCTGAGCGGCTCGTCGCGGCGGAGCCTGTCGTGGGCCAGCCCGATGCCCCGCCGCTCCAGCAGCATGGTGTAGTCGGTGGCGGCGGGGACCTCTACGGGCGTCAGCCCGCGCTTGCGGAGCAGGGCGTTGAAGATCCGGCCGTGCTTGTCCTCGTCGGCGCCGTGCCGGGCGACCTTGGGCGCCAGGGCGCGCTGGGAGTCCGGGAGCAGCGCGGCGATCCGCCCGTTCTCCCAGCCGCCCTGCGCCTCCCCGCTGGCCGCGATGGAGCAGAAGAGACGGTAGGAGGCGTCGTTGTCGACGATCTCCTGGAACAGGCTCCTGGCCGAGAACATCAGCGTCACCTCCGAACGGACACGCCCGTAGAGGGAAAGCCAAATGCCGCCTTTCGCCGCCGGCAACCGGGGGCGCGGCCGGCTGCGCCCGTTCGCCTGACCCGCGCGGGGCGGGCCCCGTAACCCGCCCGCCCCTGAGCCGTTGAGTTCCGTGACGGCCGTGGCGGGGAAGACCCCCGAGCCCCCACCACGGCCGCAGCGCTTCCTCCGCCCGGCGCCCAGGCGCCGGGCTCTCGCGCGTCCGGGCCCCGTCCGGGGCTACGCCAGGCCGGCCCGCTCCAGGGCCTCGGTGCCCGCGCGGAGCGCGGCCATCCGCTCCTCCAGCGTGAACCCGGCCGGCGCCACGGTCAGGGTGGTCACCCCGGCCGCCGCGTACGCCTGCATCCGCTCGGCGATCCGGTCGACCGAGCCGAGCAGGGTGGTCTGGTCGATCAGCCGCTCGGGGACGGCAGCGGCGGCGCCGGCCTTGTCCCCGGCCAGGTACTTGTCCTGGATCTCGGCGGCCTCCTTCTCGTACCCCATCCGCCGCGCGAGCTGGTTGTAGA
The DNA here is from genome assembly GCF_029011865.1 of Streptomyces yunnanensis. NCBI lineage: Bacteria > Bacillati > Actinomycetota > Actinomycetes > Kitasatosporales > Streptomycetaceae > Streptomyces > Streptomyces yunnanensis. The sequence continues at coordinate 7,337,275 of NZ_CP095749.1, read as the reverse complement.
AGTTCTGCTTCCGGCTGCCCATGCCGCCGACGTACAGCGCGGTGTACGGGCGGAAGGTGTCGGCGAGCGCGCTGACGTCCTTGTCCTCGCCGAGGGCCAGCGGGAGGGTGGGGCAGACGTCGAAGCCGTCCATGGTCTTGCCGGCCGCCTCCCGGCCCGCCCGGATGTGGGAGATCGCGGTCTCCTCCAGGTGGTCGGCGGAGGGGAAGATCAGCAGCGCGCCGTCGGCGATCTCGCCGGTCTGCCGGAGGTTCTTGGGCCCGATCGCGGCGATGTAGAGCGGGATGTGCTCGCGCTGCGGGTGGACGGTGAGCTTGATCGGCTTGCCCGGGCCGCCCGGCAGCGGCAGCGTCCAGTGCTCGCCCTCGTAGGAGAGCCGCTCGCGGGACATGGCCCTGCGGACGATCTCCACGTACTCCCGGGTGCGGGCCAGCGGCTTGTCGAACTTCACGCCGTACCAGCCCTCGGAGACCTGCGGGCCGGAGACGCCCAGGCCGAGCCGGAAGCGGCCGCCGGAGAGCGAGTCCAGGGTCGCCGCGGTCATCGCGGTCATCGCGGGCGTGCGGGCGGGGATCTGGAAGATCGCCGAACCGACGTCGATCCGCTCGGTCTGCGCGGCCACCCAGGAGAGCACCGTGGGGGCGTCGGAGCCGTACGCCTCGGCCGCCCAGCAGACCGCGTAGCCGAGGCGGTCGGCCTCCTGCGCCACCGCGAGATTGTCGGAGTCCATGCCGGCGCCCCAGTAGCCGAGGTTGATGCCGAGCCTCATGCCGCTCCCCTTACCCATCAGTAACGTCGCTGTTGCGGGGACTCTAGCGTGCGGGTGCCGCGGCCGTCACCGGCAGGCCGGAACCCGGTCCGCACACCGCCGTCCGGCCTTTGTCCACAGGTCCCCTGATCGTGGGGCCCGGCGCGTAGGGTCTGGGCCCATGGAGCAAAGGCACCTCGGCCGCACGGGCCTGCGCGTGTCCCGCCTCGGGCTGGGCACCCTGAACTGGGCACGCGACACCGGCGAACAGGACGCCGCCGAGCAGCTCAAGATGTTCTGGGAGGCCGGCGGCACCCTGGTGGACACCGCCGACATCTACGCCGACGGCGGCGCCGAGTACCTCCTGGGCCGGCTGCTCGAAGGACTGGTGCCGCGTTCCGACCTGGTCGTCGCCACCAAGGCCGGCAGCGTCCTGGAGCCGGACCGCCGGGTCGACGGCTCGCGCCGCCACCTGCTCGCCGCACTGGACGCCTCCCTGGAGCGCCTGGGCACCGACTACGTGGACCTCTGGCAGCTGCACGCCTTCGACCCGCACACCCCGCTGGAGGAGACCCTCCAGGCCCTCGACGTGGCGGTGACGAGCGGCCGGGCACGCTATGTGGGCCTGTCGAACTTCTCCGGCTGGCAGCTCGCCAAGGCCGCCACCTGGCAGCTGGCCGCCCCCGACGTCCGCAACCGGCTGGCGAGCACGCAGATGGAGTACTCCCTCCTCCAGCGCGGCGTCGAACGGGAGGTGCTCCCCGCCGCCCTGGACCTGGGCCTCGGCCTGCTGCCGTCGTCCCCGTTGGGCCGCGGGGTGCTCACCGGCAAGTACCGCCACGCCACCCCGGCCGACTCCCGGGGCGGCTCGGAGCACCTCGCGCCGTTCGTGGCGCCCTATCTCGACGAGGACGCCGGCCGGGTCGTCGACGCGGTCGCCACCGCCGCCGACGGACTGGCCGTCACCCCCCTCCAGGTCGCGCTCTCCTGGCTCCGCGACCGCCCCGGGGTCACCGCCCCGCTGCTCGGCGCCCGCACGGCGCAGCAGCTCAGAGCCGCATTGTCAGTGGAGGCGCTTAGTCTTCCTGACGAGATCCGCCGGGCGCTGGACGATGTGTCGGCTCCGGTGCACCACTATCCCGACCACGACTGGAGCACGCTGTGAGTACCGACCGCGCCGGCGACAACCCGCCCGAGCAGGAGGCCGCCGCGCCCGGTGGCGAGGCGGGCCGCGAGGCCGGCGGCGCACCAGCACCACGGTCCGACTCCGCCGCGTCCCTGGCGTCCCTGGCGGCGGCGGTGCGGGCCGTGGAGAGCGGCGAGCGCTCCGCCGCCTCGTTCTTCGCCGAGACCCCGCGGTCCGCCAAGGCCCCCGCCGCCCGCCCGGCGCGGGACGGCGCGGCCGGCGCGGCCCCGGCATCGGCCCCGCAGCAGGCACCACAGGCGGCGTCGGCGGGCCCGGCCCGCGAGGAGGCCGCGCAGCGCCCGCCGGGCCGCCGCCCGCCCCGGCCCGTCCGTCCGCGCCCGAGCCTGGCGCCCAGGGCGCCACGGCCGACCCCACGGTCCCGGCGGCCCGTCCCGCGCTCGTCCCGGCCCCCGGCATCGAGGGCGTCCGGCGGGTGCTGGCGGCCGGCGGCGCCCCCGAGGCGCTCGCGGAGCGCGCCGCGGAGGCGCTCGGTCAACAGGCCGCCGAGGCACTGACCGAGGACCCCTGGCAACTGCTCACGGTGCCCGGGGTGCGCCCCGAGCAGGCCGACGGCTTCGCCCGCGCACTGCTCGGCCCCGCCTGCGGGCCGGGCGACGAGCGGCGCGCCCAGGCGCTGATCGGCTGGCTGCTGGAGCAGGCCGCGGTCGCCGGCCACTCCGCCCTGGAGACGTCCGCACTGCGCGCCGCCCTCGCCCAGCGCGCCGTCCCGGAGCCGGACGAGGCCCTCCAGAGCGCCATCGCGGACGGCGCGGTACTGGTCTTCCAGGACGCCCTGGACACCCCGGGCCGCCCCCGGGCCGCCACGGACGACGACGAGGAGCAGCCGATCCGCGTGCTGCTCGGCCTGGACCGGCTCGCCATGGCCGAGGAGAGCGTCGCCGACGGACTGGCCCGGCTGCTGAACACCTTCGAACCCCCGGCGGACGAACGGTCCAGGATCGCGCCGGGCACCGCACCGGACGACACCGGGGCGGACGACGCGGCCCCGGCCCCCCAGGACACCCCGGCCGCCGACGACACCGAGGCCGCCGCCCCGGAAAGCGACACCACGGACGCCGTGGATGCCACAGATGCCGCGGACGACACGGACGACACGGACGCCTCCGGCCCCCGGGTCCGCCCCTCCGCCGGCGCCTGGGCGGCCGTCGCGACGGCCGCTCCCTCGGGCTGCGCCGCGGAGCTGATCCAGACCGTCGCGCTCAGCGGACTGGTGACCCACACCGGCGGCGAGGCGGCCCGCGCCGAGCCCGCCGCGCTGATCGCCGCGGCCCGCGCCCTGGGGCTGCGGGCGTACGGCGCGGCCCACACCGCCGACGGCCGCCGCCGGCTGGCCGCGCACCTCGCCGAGGTCGCACCGGACACCGCCCCCGGGGAGCCCGCCGGCCCGGCCGCGGCCGCGGTGACCGTCTCCGGCCTGCTGTCCGGCGCCGAGGGCCCGGGCCGGGACGCGGACGGCGCGCTCGCCCTCGACCTGCTCGTCGTGCTGGACGCCCCGCAGCTCGACCTGGAGACCACCGCCCTGCTCGTCGAATCGCTGACCGACGGGACGCGCCTGGTGCTCAGCGGCGACCCGGGCGTCCTGTGGTCCGCGGGCCCCGGGCGGCTGTTCCAGGACGTCCTGCAGTCCCGGTTCTGCCCCCAGGTCGCCTCCCGCACGCCGGACTTCGGGCCGATCGGCGAGCTGGTGTCGGGCATCAGCGTCGGCGAGCTCACCGAGGTCGATGCGCCCGGCAAGGAGGTGGTGACCGTCCCGGTGCGGGACGCCGCCGAGGCGGTGCACCGCACGGTCCAGCTGGTCGCCGACTCGGTGCCCCGGGCGCTGGGCATCCCCGCCGAGCAGACGCAGGTCATCACCGTCGGCCACGGCGGCGCCGCCGGCACCCGCGCGCTGAACGCCGCGCTCAAGGAGCGGCTGAACGCCGGCCCCGGCCGGTTCGGCGGCTTCGACCCCGGCGACCGCGCGGCCTACTCCCCGGCGCTGGGCCGTACGCTCCTCGGCACGGTCACCGGCGCCGAGGCCGACGGCCTGCACCTCGACTGCGCGGGCACCGCCGTGGTCGTCCCGCGCGAGCAGGTCGGCTCCGGCGCGGTCCGGCACGGCTGGGCGCTCACCGCCCATCAGGCGGCCGGGTCGCGCTGGCCCGCCGCGGTCGTGGTGCTCCCCGGCGACGCCGCCGGCGGGCTGACCCGCGCCTGGGTCCACACCGCCTTCGGCCGCGCCGAACGGCATCTGTCGGTGGTCCAGGGCGTGGGCCAGGCGCTGTCCCGCGCGGTCGCCGAACTCCCCGCCAAGGAGCGCACCACCCGACTGCGGACGCTGCTGCGGCTCCAGGCCGAGGAGCAGTCGGCGGACCCGGCGGCGGACTGACCACGCGGCCCGAGCGGTGGGCCCACGGGGCGGCGGCGCACCGGCCGTCCGCCCCGCGGGCCCGTTCCGCCGGGCGCCTCACCGCCTCCCGTCGGCCGGCTCCAGCAGATCGTCGTCCCCGTCGTCGAGTTCTTCCTCGTCGAAGACGGTGCTGACGTCGAAGCGGCACACCACCCGCTGCGGATCCGCCTGGTCGAACGGCGCGGCGAGCCACTCCCCCGGCTCGGCCGGCTCGTCGACGGCCGCCACCCACAGCGTGGAGTCGCCCTCCTCCAGGCCGAACTCCTTGTGCCGGGAGGCGATCTCATCCGGTTCGTACTCCCCGAAGAGCACCCCGAGCGCGGCGTAGGCGCTGCTGCCGACGAGCGCGGCGGCATCGGGGGCGTTGCCCGTGGCGTCGTCGGCGGCGTCCGGGTCCAGGGCCGCGATGCGCTGTGCCTGATGCAGCAGGCGCTGCGGCTCGGCGACGGTGTAGTCGCGTCGGATCAGCACGCTCAGCGCGCTCGGCTCCTCGGGACCCGCATACGCGGGCAGGGCGTCGTTACCGGGGATCTCGAAGGGGGTGACCTCGTCGTAGGTGTCGTAGAGCAGCTCGTCATAGCGCTCGGCAGCCGCGGCGAGTTCGTCGAACGCGGCATAGACGGCGGGATCGTCCGCCCCCGCGCGGCGTTCGACCGCGGCGAGGTGACGGTCCAGCGCGGCTTTGACCGCCTCAGCGGCGGCACGAACCTCGGCAGCGGAAGGCTGCGCAGCATCAGACATAGTGCAGACGCTATCCGTACCGGGGCCGGTCCCGCACAATAGATGCGATGCCGGAATACGAATTCTGCGATGTGTACGTGCCCCGGGGCGTCTCCCGCAAGGCCGCCACACGCCTGCTGACCGACCATGCCGAGTACGGACACTGGGAGTTGGACCGACTTCGTCTCAATCCCGACGGTAGCCGCCGGGTGCGGCTGCGTCGCCGGATCATCCGACAGCTCCGCGCCACGTGGTGACCGCCGGAAGGGTGTGATCGCAGCAGAGCGGGCCCGGTCGAAGACGGGGCCCGCTCCCTCGCGCGCTCACACGGAGCGCCGCTGATCAGCTACGGACGGTACGGGCCCGCCGGTAGAGGACGGCGCCACCGAGCAGCAGCCCGGCACTGATCGGCACCGCATAGCCCAGCGCCCCGGCACCGGTGTGCGCGAGCTGCCGCGCACCGTGCTCCGGCGTCGCCGCGGCCTGGGCGTGCGCCCCACGGGCGCCCGCGGTGTGCGTCCGCGGCCCCGGCGCGTCCGGGGTCTGCGGGGTGACGGACCGCGGCGCGTGCGGGCCGCCGGGCTGCGCCGGGTGCCCCGGGTGGTGTGCGGAGCCCGGTTGGTGCGGCGTGCCCGGGTGGTGGGGCGTGCCGGGGCCGTGCGGGTGGCCCGGCTCCGGCTGACCGGGCTGCGACGGGTGACCGGGGTGGTGCGAACGGCCCGGGCCCCCCGGCGAGGCGTTGTCGCAGTCGTTGCCGAAGGACGGGTTCATCGCGCCGACGACGTCAACGCTGTTGCCGCAGACGTTGATCGGGACGTCGACCGGAGCCTGGATCACATTGCCGGATCCGACACCGGGCGAATGCGCCGCCCCGCCCGTGGCGCTGGCACCGCCGTGCCCACCGGGCGTCCGCCGGTGCTTGCCGCCCGGACCGTGCCCGTGCCGCCCGTCGGAGCCGTTCGCGCAGTGGTTGCCGAACGACGGGTTGAGCGCGCCGACGACATTGACGGTGTTGCCGCAGACGTTGATCGGGACGTCGATCGGAGCCTGGATCACGTTGCCGGATCCGACACCGGGCGAATGCGTCGCACCCCCCGCGGCCGCGGAGTCCGCGTGCGCGTATCCGGCGGCCATGGCGAGCGCGCCGCCGGCCGCCGCCATGGTGATCAGGCCTTTTCTCGCGACCTGCCTCATAGTTTTCCCCTGCCTAGTGCCTTACATGAATGCGGACGGGTGGCGGCCGGCGGAGGTGAGATCAACTCCGCGGACTGCCTCTTGAGGAGGTTCACCCGCCGCGAAATACCCAGAGGCTCCGGAACGTCGGAGCGACATTCCGGAGCCGGACCGGGCCGGGCCCTCAAAGGGCCGGTGAGGCCGTCGGTAACGTCAGCTGTTCACACAGGTGTTGCCGAAGGTCGGGTTCAGCAGGCCGATCACGGAGATCGTGTTGCCGCAGACGTTCACCGGAACGTGCACCGGGGCCTGGACGACGTTGCCGGAGAGCACGCCCGGGGAGTGCACCGCGGCACCCTGGCTCTGCGCGTCGGCAACGGCAAGGCCGGCGCCGGCGAATACGACTCCACCGGCGACCGCAGCAGCGGCGACGACCTTCTTGATCATGGTTCCTCCTTGTAGGCATTGCGGTCCCAGCCGCGGACCGCAATGACGTCAACGGAGGCCAGGCCGTTGAAGATACGAACACACCGCGGCGTTCACTCGTTTCAGCGAAGTCAACGCGAAAGGCAGGAAATTCACGCCGACTTCACCCTCATCCGCACCAGCCCACGCACCGCGCACCGCACCGTCCCCCCGATCGGAGAACCGCTTCCCGGCGAACCGTTTCGACTCAACTCAGTTCGATGAACCGGTCGAGCACCCGCACCCCGAACTTCAGCCCGTCCACCGGCACCCGCTCGTCCACGCCGTGGAACATCCCGGCGAAGTCCAGCTCCGGCGGCAGCTTCAGCGGCGCGAACCCGAACCCGCGGATCCCCAGGTCGTCGAAGGACTTGGCGTCGGTCCCCGCGGAGAGCATGTACGGCACGGCCCGCGCGATCGGGTCCTCGGCCTGCAGCGCCGACTGCATCGCGTCCACCAGGGCGCCGTCGAAAGTGGTCTCCAGCGCCTTGTCCGCGTGGACGTCCTCGCGCCTGACCCGCGGCCCGAGGATCCGGTCCAGGTCCGCCAGGAACTCCTCCTCGAACCCGGGCAGGAAGCGGCCGTCCACGTGGGCGGTGGCCTCGCCCGGAATCACGTTGATCTTGTAACCGGCGCCCAGCTGCGTGGGGTTGGCGGTGTTCCGCAGCGATGCGCCGATCAGCTTGGCGATCCCGCCGAGCTTGGCCAGCGTCTCGTCCATGTTCTCCGGGTCCAGCTCGGTGCCCAGCGCGTCCCCGAGCTCGTCGAGGAAGGCCCGCAGCGTCTTGGTCACCCGCACCGGGAACTCGTACCGGCCCAACCGCCCGACGGCCTCGGACAGTTCGGTGATCGCATTGTCCCTGTGGATCATCGAACCGTGCCCGGCCGAGCCGGCCACGGTCAGCTTCATCCAGTGCATGCCCTTCTGGGCCGTCTCGACGAGGTACAGCCGCAGGTTCTCGTTGACGGTGAAGGAGAACCCTCCGACCTCGCTGATCGCCTCGGTCACCCCCTCGAACAGCTCCGGGTGGTGGTCGACGAGGTAGCGCGCGCCGTACGTGCCACCGGCCTCCTCGTCCGCGAGGAACGCCAGCACGATGTCCCGCGGCGGCTTGCGCCCCGTGCGCAGCCGGTCGCGCACCACCGCCAGGGTCATCGCGTCCATGTCCTTCATGTCGACCGCGCCGCGGCCCCACACGCACCCGTCCGCGATCTCCCCGGAGAACGGGTGGTGGGTCCAGTCGTCCGCGTTGGCCGGCACCACGTCGGTGTGCCCGTGGATCAGCAGCGCCGGCCGCGAGCGGTCCTCCCCCTCGATCCGCGCGACGGTCGAGGCGCGCCCCTTGTGGGACTCGAAGATCCGCGGCTCCAGGCCGACCTCGGCGAGCTTCTCCGCGACGTACTCGGCGGCGACCCGCTCCCCCGGCCCCGAGTGGTCGCCGTAGTTGCTGGTGTCGATCCTGATCAGATCCCGGCACAGATCGACGACCTCGTCCTCGCCGGTGACCGTACGGGCCTGCTGTGACTCGCTCATGCCGAGACCTCGCTTCGCTCGGCCCCGCATCCGCAGGGCTCGCACCGATCCTTGGTTCGCTCGCGGAGCTCGCTCACACTGCCTCCTCTGGGTTCACGGCCGCGGCACCCTCCACGGGCACGCCACGGCGGGGTCCACCGCCATCCTCCACCCCGCACCCGCTCCGCCCAAGGCCGCAATACTCCCGACATGCGCTGGTCACAGCCCCGCGGCGGCCCCGGACCACGCGTGATCGACCACCCCCGAACGTTTGCTATTGTTTTCCTCGTCGGAACGGCCCGGAGGCCGCAACGACAGACACCTTGTCCGGGTGGCGGAATGGCAGACGCGCTAGCTTGAGGTGCTAGTGCCCTTTATCGGGCGTGGGGGTTCAAGTCCCCCCTCGGACACCATGAGGCAATCAGGCCCCAGATCTTCGGATCTGGGGCCTGGTGCTTTTCCCGGGCACCGGTGGTCACCGGCATGGCGCACAGGCGTGAGCGGGACATCTTCCAGGCGGACGCGCCTCGCCCGCCATTCCGGGGTACGGCCCTGCCCTCGTGAGGAGGAGCGCTCGCGCCGAAGGGCGGCCTCCAGCCCGCCGGCGCAGCCGAACCCGGTAGGGGTGACGCATTTCACGAGGGGGCTCGATGAGTTCGGAGCGGCGGGGTCCGTCGCGAGCGCGACCTCGTTGGGCGCGTCGAGCACTTCCACGAGGAGACCGGATCCGACGGTTGGACCTCGCTACGGGGTCGAGCATCGACAGCCTCACCTCCGGCGGCGAGTAGGCCGTTCCCTTCCACCTCGGACCCGTATTTCCGGTGCGGGTGTGGCGGGACCGTCCGTAGGGTGCCCCCGTTCATGGACGGCGAGAGGGGCGCGAGTGATGTTGATCTTTGATGCGGACGACACGTTGTGGGAGAACAACGTGATCTTCGAGCGGGTGATCGACGAGTTCACGGCGTGGATGGCGGGGCCGGGGACCGATCGGGCAGCGGTGCGGGCCGTGTTGGACGAGATCGAGGCGGTCAACACCAGGACGCTGGGGTACGGGAGCAAGATGTTCCTGCGGAGCCTCGGGGAGTGCGTGGAGCGGCTGCGGGGGCGGGCGGCCACGGCGGCGGAGCGGGCGCGGATCACCGGGTGGGAGGCGGCCTTCGCGGGGGATCGGGTGGAGCTGATCCCGGGGGTGGCCGAGACGCTGGCGGAGCTGGCGGGGCGGCACGAACTGCTGTTGCTGACCAAGGGGGACCAGGAGGAACAGCAGCGGAAGGTGACCGCGTCGGGGCTGACCGGGCACTTCCGCGGGGTGCACATCGTGCCGGAGAAGAACGTGGCCGCCTACGAGGAGCTGACCCGCGGCTACGGGCTGGCGCCGGAGCGGACGTGGATGATCGGGAACTCCCCGAAGTCGGACATCCTGCCGGCGCGGTCGGCGGGGCTGAACGCGGTGTTCATCCCGCACGACCACACCTGGGTGCTGGAGCACGAGGAGTTGGACCCGGGGGACGAGAAGGTGTTGCGGCTGGGGGCGTTCCGGGAGTTGGTGCGGCACTTCTGAACGTCCGGCAGGAGGGGCCGGGGCCCGGTCGGCCACCGAGGGGCACGGCCGGGCCCCATCCCCGGCCGGGGCCGGGCGCGGGTCAGAGCGGGTCGGTGGCGGTGAGTCCGCCGGATTCGACGGTCAGCCAGCGGGTGAGCGACAGCTCGCGCAGGAAGCGGTGGTCGTGGCTGACCACGAGGAGGGCGCCCTCGTAGGAGTGCAGGGCGGTGACCAGGCGGCGGACGGAGGACATGTCGAGGTTGTTGGTCGGTTCGTCGAGGAGGAGGAGCTGGGGGGGCGGTTCGGCGAGCATCAGGGCGGCCAGGGCGGCCCGGAAGCGTTCGCCGCCGGAGAGGGTGCCGGCCTGTTGGTCGGCGCGGGCGCCCTTGAACAGGAAGCGGGCCAGGCGGGCGCGGATGCGGTTGTCGGTGGCGTCGGGGGCGTAGCGGGCGACGTTCTCGACGACGGTGAGGTCGTGGTCGAGGACCTCGTCGAGACGCTGCGGGAGGAAGCGGTGGGGGACGTGGACCTCCGCGGTGCCGGCAGCCGGCGGGAGTTCGCCGGCGAGGGTGCGCAGCAGGGTGGTCTTGCCGGAGCCGTTGCGGCCGGTGAGGGCGATCCGTTCGGGGCCGCGCACCTCCAGGTCGGCACGGGTGCCGTAACGGGTGCGCAGGCCGGTGAGGGTGAGGACGGTGCGGCCCGGTGGGACCGCGGTGTACGGGAGGTCGATGCGGATCTCGTCGTCGTCGCGGACGGCCTCGGTCGCCTCGACGAGGCGTTCCCGGGCCTCCTGGAGGCGTTCGGTGTGCAGGGCGCGGTGTTTGCCGGCCGAGACCTGGGCCTCCTGCTTGCGGCTGTTCATGACGATCTTGGGTTCGCGCTTCCGGGCGTACATCTTGTCGCCGTAGCGGACCCGGCGGGCCAGTTTGACCTGGGCGTCGGCCAGTTCGCGCCGCTGGCGGGCGACGTCGGCCCCGGCTGCCCGGACCATCCGCTCGGCCGCCTCCTGCTCGACGGCGAGGGCCTGTTCGTAGGCGGTGAAGTTGCCGCCGTACCAGTGGACCTCCCCGCCTCGGAGGTCGGCGATCCGGTCGACGCGTTCGAGGAGTTCGCGGTCGTGGCTGACCACGAGGAGGACCCCGGACCAGACGGAGACCGCGTCGTGGAGGCGGCGGCGGGCGGGCAGGTCGAGGTTGTTGGTGGGCTCGTCGAGGAGGAGCACGTCGGGGCGGCGGAGCAGCAGGGCGCTGAGGCGGAGGAGGACGGACTCGCCGCCGGAGACCTCGCCGATGGTGCGGTCGAGGTCGAGGGCGTGCAGGCCGAGTTGGTCGAGGGTGGCGCGGGCGCGCTCCTCGACGTCCCAGTCGTCGCCGACGGTGGTGAAGTGCTCCTCGCGCTCCCCCAAGCTCTCGACTTCGCTCGAACAGGGGGGACCCCCATCGCCGTTCTCGATGGCGTGCAGGGCGGCGCGGGTGGCGGCGATGCCGAGCGCCTCGTCGACCCTGAGGTGGGTGTCGAGGGAGGCGTGCTGCGGGAGGTAGCCGACCTCGCCGACGACCTTGACGCTGCCGGCGGTCGGGGTCAGCTCGCCGGCGATCAGCTTCAACAGGGTGGATTTCCCCGAGCCGTTGAGGCCGATGAGGCCGGTGCGACCGGGGCCGACGGAGAACTGGAAGTCGTCCAGGACGGGGGTGCCGTCGGGCCAGTCGAAGCCGGTGCGGGTGCAGACGACGGCCGCGGAGGGGGCGGTGGGGGGCTTTGACATGCGGGTCTCCAGGGAGGTGTGCGCGGGCGGGCGATGCGTGCGCAGGGAGACACCGCGGCAGTGCCGGGGTTCGGGTACGCCGTGCGTACGCCGAGGTCGCGGACGGGGCGCGCGGGGCGGGATCGCGGAGCGAATCGCCGGTCGCGGGCGCGGTGTCTTCCGGACCTCAGACGAGCAACGGCCTTCTCCTGTCGGGAGGGGAACCCGCCGGGGCGCTGCCCGGGCGGGGTGGACGACTACGACCGTAGAGGCTGACCGGCGGGAAGGCAAACGCTATTTTTGTTGCGTTTACATTCTCCGCTGTCCCGACGCCGGCCGCGCGCAGACGGGCGTCGGGTGCGGCGCGGTCGTCAGAGGGCGCGCAGGCGGACCCGGGCCGGACCGGTGGCCTGGAGGGTGATGCCGGCGGCGACCGGTACGTCCTGGTCGATGGCCTCCAGCTCGTGGGAGCGCAGCAGCGTCGCCAGGGCCAGGACGGACTCCAGCATCGAGAAGTGCTGGCCGATGCAGGCGCGCGGGCCGCCGCCGAACGGGAACCAGGCGTAGCGGTGGCGCTCCGCCTCGCGCTCGGGGGCGAAGCGGTCCGGGTCGAACCGCTCGGGGTCCTCCCAGAGGTCCGGGTGGCGGTGGGTGACCCAGGGGGCGACGACGACGTCGGCGCCGGCCGGCAGCGTGAAGCCGGCGACCTCGGTGGCCTCGACGGCGCGGCGGCTGACGACCGGGGCCGCCGGGTAGAGCCGCATGGACTCCTTGAAGGCCCGGGTGAGTCGCGGCAGGCGGTCCAGGTCTGCGGCGGTGGGGGTGCGGTCGCCGAGCACCCGGGAGAGTTCGGCGCGGATCCGGGTCTGTTCGCCGGGGTGCCGGGCGAGCAGATGGAGGGTGAAGGCCATGGAGGTGGCGGTGGTCTCGTGGCCGGCCAGCAGGAAGATCAGGACCTGTTCGCGGACCTCGGTGGCGTCGAGGGTGCCGTCCTCGTCGTTGCCGGCCGCGGCCAGCAGGGAGAGCAGGTCGTCGTGGTCGGAGACCTCACCGCCGGCGGCGGCCGCGCGGCGTTCGGCGATGATCCGGTCGCACAGCGCGTTGAGTTCGGCGGTGGCCCGGCGGTTGCCGAGGTTCCTGGGGGTGGGCCAGTCGCGGGGGACCTTCAGGGGGGCGTAGGCACGGCGTACGACGTAGTCGTTGATGACGGGGGCGGAGTGGTGGATGGCGGCCACCGCGGCCTCCACGTCCAGGCCGAAGAGGATCCGGGCGACGGTGCGCAGGGCGAGCCGGTTCATCTCGGGGACGAGGTCGACCACGCCCTCCTCGGCCGACCGCCAGCGGGCCGCGACCGCGTCGGCCTCGGTGGTGACGGCCGTTGCGTAGCCGTCGACCCGGCGCTTGGTGAACAGCGGCTGGACCAGCCGGCGCTGGCGGAGGTAGTCGTCGTCCTGGCTGGTGAGCAGGCCGTTGCCGAACGCCTGGCGGACCTCCTCGTAGAGCGGGTGGTCCTTGCGGAAGTTGGCGGCCTGGGTGCCGAGGATCTGCTGGACGCCTTCGGGCGCGAAGACGGCGTAGAAGACGCTGCGGAGTCCGGGCGGGCCGGCCTCCAGCCGGACCACGTCGCCGTGTTCGCGCTGGGCTCTTAAGAAGGCGCCGAGGGAGTCGCGGCGCAGGTCGAGCAGGGAGCCGATCACGGGGAGCCCGGCGGGTCCGGGGATGGCGGCCGGGGCGCCGCCGCCGGGCGTCTGCGCCGCGCCGGCGCCGGCGCCGGACGAGGAGTTGGTCAGGGACATGCCCCGATTCCTATCCAGGAACGGGCCCGGGAATGTCGTACCCCGGCGTCGAGTGGGTAACGGGCGGCCGGGAGGGACGACCGGGGGCGGTGGGGCGGGTGGCCGGGAGCCGGCGGGCGGCGCGGCGGCGGCACGTAGCATGGCCTGATGATCGAAAAGCGTGCCGGGCGGGCGGAGCGGGCCACCGCGCAACAGTGCCGGGTGACCGTCTGCCGCGGCTGCTGCTGCGGTGACGCGGCGAAGATCCCGGGGGTCGACCACACCGGGCAGATACCGCGGCTGCGGGCCGCGCTCGACGGGGCGGCGCCGGTCCGCGCCTCGGAGTGCCTGGACGTCTGCGACCAGGCGAACGTGGTCGTGGTGCAGCCCTCGGCGGCCGGGCGGGCCGCGGGCGGGCGGCCGGTGTGGCTGGGGCTGGTCAACGACGACGACGCGCTGGCGGACATCGCCGCCTGGGTGCGGGCCGGCGGGCCGGGCCTGGCGGAGCCGCCCGGCGTGCTGGACCTGTACGCGCTGACGGTGTCCCGGCGGGTGCGGGAGCAGCTGGAGAAGTAGCGGGGAGCCCCGGCCGGGCGGGACCCGGCCTCGGCGCGCGGCGGCGGGCCGACGGGTGTTGGCTGGAGGTATGCGGTCCCTCCTGACGGCGCGCCGCCGGACGCGCCTTCCGGGAACGGCGGGCTGAACGGTGCGCCGGGCAGTACCGCCCGCTCCCCCGGATCCGGCACCGGGGCCGCCGCACCGTGTCCTGGTGGTCGCGGACGACCCGGCCGTCGCCACGGCCGCCACCGCGGCCCTGGCCCGCGCCGGCCACACCACCGCGTACGCCACCGACGGCTTCACCGCCCTCGAACTGGCCGCGGACTTCCATCCGCACGTCGTCGTGCTCGATCCGGCGCTGCCGGGGATCCATGGTCTGGGGCTGCGCCGCCGGCTGCGCAGCGGCGCTCGGGCGCCGGTCCCCGTGGTGTCGTTGCCCGCGGGTGGCGGGGCGGCGGGAGCGGCGGCGGGCCGCGCGGGGGCGCCGCAGCTGGTGGCGCGGGTGGCCGAGGCGCTGCGCCGGGCCGGGCGTGCGGCGACGGGCGCCGAGGCCGCGCCCGTCCTGCGGGCCGGGGACCTGACCGCCGATCCCGGGACCGGGCGGGCGGTGCGGGCCGGTCGGGAACTCTCCCTGACGGCGGACGAGTTCGCGCTGCTGGTGTTCCTGATGCGGCACCCGGGGCGGGTCTTCTCCCGGGAGCAGTTGCTCCGGCGGGTCTGGGGGCGGGACTTCGGCGATCTGTCGGCGGTGGCGGCGCTGCTGGCGCGGCTGCGGACGGAACTGGCGGCGGGTCCGGGCGCGCCGGGTCCGCTGACGGAGGTGTGGGGGTCCGGCTACCGCTTCGGCGCCGGGGGCGGCGAGGCGGTCCCGGCGGGCGCGGGCGCACCCGCCGGGGAGACGGTGCCGGTGGGCGGGGCGGCCGATGCCGCGCCGGGCGGCCTCCGGGACCGGCCGTGGGCCGGGTGACGGGCCGGGTGACCGGGCCGTCGGACGACCGGGCCGCATGACGGGGTCGGCCCGACCGGCCGCGGGATCCCGGCTGTAGTGCATCCGGTGTGGCCGGTACAGCCGGTGCACCCGGCGAGCCCGGCGGGTAGTGCGGCGGCTCAGGGCCGCGCGAGGCGGTCGCCGTCGGGCGCGTCGACGCCTTCGGCCGCACGGCGGGAGGGCAGGTCGCGGGCCGTACGGATCGGCGAGGCCAGCAGGATCAGGGCGGCGAGCGGGACGCCCGCGGTGGTGATCCACAGGGCCGTGCGGACGCCGAGCGCCGCGCCGAGCGCGCCGCCGAGCAGGGCGCCCAGCGGCAGGGTGCCGTAGTTGAGGAAGGCGGCGCTGGCGGTCACCCGGCCGAGCAGCGCCGGCGGGCAGTACGCCTGCTGGAAGCTCGCCTTGAGGATGTTGCCGCCGACCACTCCCGCGCTGACCCCGAAGCCGCCGACGGCGTACAGGACGACGCCGGGCCCGGAGGTGGTGAGCGGGATGAGCAACGCCGCGGCGGGCAGGCCGAGTTCGAAGAGCAGGGTGGCGCGGGCGGTGCCGATCCGGGCGGCGGCCCGGCGGACCGCGAGGGCGCCCGCGATCCCGCCGGTGCCGGCCACCGCCAGCAGGGTGCCGACGGTGCCCGGCGACAGCCCGGCGGTGCGGACCAGGAAGACCGGCAGGATCGACTGGTACCCCATCAGGGCGAGGTTGGAGGCGGCGCCGAAGAGCGTCAGGGTGCGGAGCCAGACGTCGCCGGAGACCAGCCGCAGCCCCTCGGCGACCTCGGCGCGCAGGGACCGCCGGGTGCGCTCCCCCGTGCGGTCCGGGCGCGGTTCGCGGTACCGGATGCCGAGCAGGCAGAGCAGCGACACCAGGAAGGTGGCCGCGGTGGCGAGCAATCCGTTGGCGGCGCCGACGAGTTGGACCAGGAAGCCGCCCCCGCCCTGCCCGACGAGCTGCGCCGCGGAGGCGCTGCCGTGCAGTGTGGCGTTGCCCTCGCTCTGGTCGGCGGGGGCGAGCAGGCCGGGGAGGTAGGCGCTGTAGGCGGTCTGGAAGACCACCGCGGCGGCGCCGCTCAGCAGGGCCGCGCCGCCCAGCAGGCCGAGGCCGAGCCCGCCGCACCAGGCGAGGACCGGGACGGCGGCGAAGACCACCAGGGAGAGCCCGGCGGCGCCCAGCATCAGGGGCCGGCGGCGGGTGCGGTCCACCCAGACCCCGACCGGCAGCCCGATCAGCAGCCAGGGCAGCCAGCCGCAGGCGCTCAGCAGGCCGACCGCGAAGGTGTCGGCGCGCAGTGCGGCGACCGCGGTCAGCGGCATCGCCACCCCGGTGACCGCGGTGCCGAACTTGCCCGCGGTCTCCCCGCACCACAGCAGCCGGAAGTCGCGGTGGCGACGGAGCAGGCCGCTCACCGCCAGGTCCGCCCGGCGTCGTCCGTGCGGTCGGCGCGGTCCGGGTGCGCGGCGGCGTCCGACCGCGCCGAGCGGTCCGCCCGCGACGTCCGGGGGAAGGACTGGAGCTGGACGATGACGGGCCGCGCGGCACTCGCGCCGGGGGCCGCGGACGCCCGCTCGGCCGCCGCGGCCCGCGCGGCGGCCCGGTGCCGGTCGACGACGTCCTCCACCTCCTTGTTCAGCGCCGCCAACTGATCGGGCGTCAGCCGCAGGTCGTGCCACTGCGCGATGGCGCCGGCGTCGCGCCACTCCGGGCCCCAGTCCTCGGCGAGGTAGCCGACGACCTGGTGGAAGTGCTGCTGGACGAGTTCGTGGACGTAGACCGAGAGCGGGCCGCGGGCGTCCGGATCGTCGCGGAAGTCCGTGGTGTTGAGCTGGTGGGAGACCGCGACCGCCCGCCACCAGCGCTCGCGCCTGGTGCCGCGGCCGGTCTCCTCCTCGATGAAGTCGTGTGCGGCGAGCTGGCGCAGGTGCCAGCTGACCGTGCCGGTGTTCTCGCCGAGCCGCCGGGAGAGCCCGGTGGCGGTGTCCGGGCCGTCGAGGGTCAGCAGCTCCAGGATGCGCATCCGCAGCGGGTGGGCGAGGCCGCGCAGACTGCGGGCGTCCATCCGGCGGGTGGGGCGCGGCGCGGCGCGCGGCCCCTCGTCGTGGGTCGTCATGGCCTCAGCGTAGGGATGCAGAGACTTCTCTGCATAGGTGTCTCTGCAAAGAGTTCTCCGCAAACGGCGGTGGGCGGGGGCCGTTGCCCGCAACGGCCGGTGGTCGGTGGTACAGACGGGTGCGCGCGAGAATGGCGGGGCCGACGGCCGCGTTTCGGCCACCGTGGCTGACTATCCTCGGGCGCATCCCCCGCCCCGCGCGATACGAGGTGTGCGACGTGACGGTGATCCTGCTCGCCCTTGCCGCGGCTTGCTGTCTGGGCACCGGGTTCGTCCTCCAGCAGATCGCGGCGCAGCACGCCCCGCCGCAGGACTACCTCTCCTTCCGGCTGCTGCTGGACCTGGTGCGGATGCCCCGCTGGGTGGCCGGAATCGTGCTGATGGTGACGGGGATGGCGCTGGGCGCGGTGGCGCTGGGCATGGGCGACATCACCCTGGTCGAACCGCTGATGGCGACCAACCTGCTGTTCGCGATGGCGCTGGCGCGCCGGCTCTCCCGGCAGCGACTGGGCCGCAGCGGCTGGGCCGGCCTGTGGCTGCTGGCGGGCGGGGTGACCGCGTTCATCGTGGCCGGGCAGCCGCACGGCGGGCGCAACAGCGAGGTGGGGCAGCTGGCCCAGTGGTTGATCATGGGCGGGGTGCTGTCCGCCGCCCTGCTGCTGGCGGCGATCGCCAAGCGGGAACGGGTGCATGTGAGCCTGGAGGCCGCACTGCTGGGGGTGGCGGCCGGGCTGCTGTACGGACTGCAGGACGCGCTGACCCGGATCAGCGGCCTGCGGTTCGGCGCGGGCGGCTGGCGCGCGCTGCTGACGAGCTGGCACCCGTACGCGATCGTGGTGCTCGGGGTGCTGGCGCTGGTGATGGTGCAGAGCGCCTTCGAGTCGGCGCCGCTGCGGATGTCGCTGCCCGCGCTGACCGCCGCCCAGCCGCTGGCGGGCATCGCCTGCGGGGTGGGCTTCCTCGGCGACCAGCTGCGGGTGACGCCCGGGGCACTGGCCTTCCAGTCGGCCGGGATCGCCGCGGTGGTGGCGGGAATCGTACTGATCGGCAGCCATCCGGCGATGCCGCCGGGAGCCGGGGCGACCGACTCCTCGCGGGAGCTCCAGCCCCGCTAGGGCGTGTCCGCAAGGTCCCCTGCCGCGCCCCGTCCTGCGCGCGCAGTCGCGCCACACCGTCCGCACCGCGCGAGCCGCACCGCGCGCCGACCGACACACCACCACCCCCTTCCCCGTTTATTAATGTTCGACATTAGAATCGGCGCATGCCCAGGACATCAGGCCCCGAGACCCGGGAGAAGTTGATCCGCGCCGCCGAAGAGGTCTTCGCGGCGCAAGGCGTGGACGGCGCCCAGCTGCGCGACATCGTGGCGCTCGCCGGCCAGAGCAATCCCTCGGCGGTGCAGTACCACTTCGGCTCCCGGGCCGGACTACTGGACGCCGTGATGGCCGGCCGGCTGGCCCGTACGGAGGCGGCCCTGGCGCCGCCGCTGACCGCGGCGGAGGCCGGCGAACCGGCGCTCCGGGAGCTGATCGGGCTCCTGGTCACGGCGGAGGCCACCGAGCTGCGCACCGACCGCGGGCGGCGCTGTCTGCGGATCTCCGCGCAGCTCAGCCACGAGAGCGGGGTCCGTACCGGGGTCCCGCACCCCACGCTCGCCGGGACCGCCTACTGGCGGCTGATCTGCCGGGTGGCGGCGGCGCTGGCCGCCGCCGGGCTGGCGGAGCCGGTGCGGCTGGAGCGGCTGGACCTGGCGCTGACGCTGATCGGCGCGGCGCTGGCCGACCGGGCCCGGCACTACCTCGACGGTGCCGCACCCCTGACGGGCGAGGAGCTGTTTCTCGCCGACCTCACCGGGACGACGACGGCGTTCCTGCTCGCCGCCGCCCCCGAACCGAAGGAGTTCCCATGAGCGAGTCCACCCCGGCGGCCCCGGCCGCGGACCTGACCGGCAAGACCGTCGTCCTCACCGGTGCGGCCCGCGGGCTGGGTGCCGCGGCCGCCGAGCAGGCCGTCGCGGCCGGCGCCCACGTCGTCCTCACCGACGTCCTCCAGGAGGAGGGCGCGGCGACCGCGGAGCGGCTCGGCGAACGGGCCCGCTTCCTGGCCCACGACGTCACCTCCGAGGAGGACTGGCAGCGGGTCGCGGACTTCGCGGTGGCGGAGTTCGGCGGGATCGACGGGCTGGTGAACAACGCCGGGATATCGACCGGCGCGCCCCTGGAGACGCTCTCCACCGACTTCTTCCGCAAGGTCCTGGACGTCAACCTCACCGGCGTCTTCATCGGGATGAAGACCGTGCTGCCGGCCATGAAGGAGCGCGGCGCCGGCTCGATCGTGAACATCTCGTCGGCGGCCGGGCTGATGGGCCTGGCGATGACCGGGGGCTACGGCGCGTCGAAGTGGGGCGTCCGCGGCCTGACCAAGATCGGCGCGGTGGAGTGGGGCACCGCGCGGGTCCGGGTGAACTCCGTGCACCCCGGGATGACCTACACCCCGATGACCGCCCGGGTCGGCATCGAGGTCGGCGAGGGCAAGTACCCCAACACGCCGATGGCCCGGGTCGGCGAGGCGCACGAGATCGCCGGCGCGGTGGTCTTCCTGCTCTCCGACGCCGCCTCGTACATCACCGGCGCCGAGCTGGCGGTGGACGGCGGCTGGACCACCGGGCCGACCGTGAAGTACGTCATGGGGCAGTGAGCCGAAGACGCGGTGGCGGCGTCCCCGGCAGGTCCGCGCGCCGCCACGGGTGGTTCGATGGCCCCATGACCGATCAGCGACCGCGCACCGCGCAGGAGCCGCTCAACGCGGACGAAGTCCTCGATGTCGTCGACGAGCAGGACCGGGTCGTGGGGCAGGCCCCGCGGGCGGTGGCGTACGCCCGCCGGCTGCGCACCCGGTGCGCGTTCGTCCTGGTCCGGGACGCCGAGGACCGGATCTTCGTGCACCGGCGGACGCCCCGGAAGCTGGTGTTCCCCTCGCACTACGACATGTTCGTGGGCGGTGTGGTGGGCACCGGCGAGAGCTATGACCAGGCGGCGCTGCGGGAGGCCGAGGAGGAGCTCGGGGTGTCCGGGCTGCCGCGTCCGGAGCCGCTCTTCCGCTTCCTGTACGAGACGCCCGAACACACCTGGTGGTCGGCGGTCTACCAGGTGCGCTGCACGCTTCCGGTGGCGCCCCAGGAGACGGAGATCGACTGGCACGCCTTCCTGCCCGAGGAGGAGCTGGCCCGGCAGCTGGACGTGTGGCCGTGGACCCCGGACGGGCTGGCCGCGTACCGGGAGCTGACGGCCCGGCGGGCGGCCGGGGAGGGCTGAGCCGATGGGTCAGGGCATACGCCTGTGGTTCTCCCCGGGGCGGGTGCGTGAGGAGGGCACCACCCCCGACTACCGGTTCTCGCTCGCCAACGAGCGGACCTTCCTCGCCTGGCTGCGCACCGGGCTGGCGCTGGTCGGCGGGGGCTTCGCGGTGGACCAGTTCCTGCCGCGGTTGCACGGCAGCCTGCGGCTCGCCTTCACCGTCGTCCTGCTGGTGGGCGGGGCACTGTGCGCGCTGCGCGCGGTCAACCACTGGGTGCGCTGCGAGCGGGCGATGCGACGCGGCGAGGACCTGCCGCTCTCCCGCTTCCCGGCCGTGCTGGCGCTGTGCGTCGGGCTGCTGGCGGTGGCGGTGGTCGTGCTGACGCTGATCGGCTGGACGAACTAGCGGGTGGGGGAAGCGATGGGCGCGCCCCAGGGGGGCGGCCGGGCGCCGCGGCCGACGGCCGACCGGGACCCGGGGCTCCAGCCGGAGCGGACCCGGCTGGCCTGGCGGCGGACGGTGCTGTCGGCCGCGGTGGTGGCGGTGCTGGCCGGCCGGCAGGTACTGCGCAGCGGGGCCCCGGGCCCGGTCGAGGTGACCTTGGCGGCGCTGGTGGCGCTGGTGTGGGTGGCGTTCGCGGTCGCCGCGGACCTGCGGATGCGGACGATGGCGGCCGGGCGGCCGGCGGCCCTGCCGGCGCGGCTGGCCCTGCTGGTGGCCGGTTGCACGGTCGGACTGGCGGCGGGCGGCGCGGCGCTGCTGCTACCGGGGCGGTGAGATCGCGGACGGCGGTACGGTGAGCGGGCCCGCGCGGCACCGGCCCGGCTCCGGGATCCGGCGGCCGGCCGCGGTATCCGCACGGACCGACCGACCCATCCCCCGGGAGCGGAACATGACGGACCATCAGCAGGCCGCGGGGGCCGACGCGAACGGCACCGCCGCCGTCGCCGAGCCCTACCTCACCGAACTCGCCCCGGGCGTCCACGCGTTCGTCCAGCCGGACGGCGGCTGGTGCCTGAACAACGCGGGGTTCGTCACCGACGGCACCGCCACCCTGGTCGTGGACACCGCCGCCACCGAGCGCCGGGCGCGGCTGCTGCGCCGCCGGATCGCGGAGAGCGGCGCCCCCGCGCCGCGCACCCTCGTCAACACCCACCACCACGGCGACCACACCTACGGCAACGGCGTGTTCGCACCGGAGGCGACGATCATCGGGCACGCGGCCTGCCGGCGGGAGGTGCTGGCCGCCGGCTACCAGCTGCACGCGGTGTGGCCCGAGGTGACGTACGGCGACATCCGACTGACCCCGCCGGAGGTGACCTTCGAGGACCGCCTGACCGTGCACGTCGGGGAGTGCGAGGTGCGGCTGATCCACCCCGGGCCGGCGCACACGCCCGGCGACACCATCGTCTGGCTGCCGCGGCAGCGGGTGGTCTTCACCGGAGACCTGATCTTCCACGGGGGCACGCCGTTCCTCCTGATGGGCTCGCTGAGCGGGTCGCTGCGGGCGATCGAGCTGCTGCGGTCGCTCGGCGCCGAGACGGTCGTGCCGGGGCACGGCCCGGTGGCCGGGCCGGAGGTCTACGACGAGGTCGAGCGGTATCTGCGGTACGTCGGGGAGTTGGCGCGGGAGGGCCGCGCGGCCGGGCGGACGCCGTTGGAGGTGGCCCGGGAAGCGGACCCGGGGGCGTTCGGGGGACTGGCGGAGAGCGAGCGGCTGGTGGCCAACCTGCTGCGGGCCTACGCCGAGTTGGCGGGCGCGGCGCCGGGTGCGCCGCTGGACGCGGCGGCCGGGTTCGGGGCGATGGCGGAGCTGAACGGCGGGGTGCTGCCGGCCTGTCACGCCTGAGCGGGGGCCGGCCGGGGCGCCGGCGGTCGCCCCCCGCCCGCGCCCGCGCGCCGGGCCCGGTGGCGGAAATGCGTCGGGTGACCGACGCCCCACGACGGAGCACTGGACTCCATACCGACTAGTCGGCATGATCGGGCGGAACGGGCCCGCCGGCCCCGGACCGCCAACCGTCCACTCCGTACGGAGGAAGCACGATGAGCAACGGCACACCGCCCCCGTCGGCCGCCGGGGAGGCGCCGCCCGGCCTCGATCCGGAGCGCCTGCGGGAGCATCTGGACCGGGAGCGTCCGGGCCTGGTCTCCGGCCCGCTGCGCGCGCAGCTCATCGAGGGCGGACGGTCCAACCTCACCTACCGGGTCACCGACGGCACCGACTCCTGGGTCGTCCGCCGCCCGCCGCTCGGCCATGTGCTGGCCACCGCGCACGACATGCGCCGCGAGCACCGGGTGATCAGCGCCCTGCACGACACCGCCGTGCCGGTGCCACAGACGCTGCTGCTGTGCGAGGACGAGACCGTCGTCGGCGCGCCGTTCTACGTGATGGAGCTGGTGGCGGGCACCCCGTACCGGACCACGGAGCAGCTGGTTCCGCTGGGCCCGGAGCGGACCCGGGCGGTGGTGCTGTCGCTGGTCGACACGCTGGTGGCGCTGCACGCGGTGGAGCCGGAGGCGGCCGGACTGGCCGACTTCGGGCGCCCGGACGGCTTCCTGGAGCGCCAACTCCGGCGCTGGGGAAAGCAGTTGGCGGCCTCCAAGAACCGCGCACTGCCCGGCATCGACGCGCTCCACGAGGCGCTGGGCCGGGAGCTGCCCCCCTCCCCCGCGCCGACCGTCGTGCACGGCGACTACCGGCTGGACAACGTCCTGGTCGGCGCCGACGACACCATCACCGCCGTACTGGACTGGGAGATGTCCACGCTCGGCGACCCGCTGACCGACCTCGGGCTGCTGGCGATGTACTGCACCGACCTCGGGCTGCCGAAGTCGCCGGTCAGCACCACCAGCGGCGCACCGGGGCACCCCAGCCCGGAGGAGCTGATCGCGCGCTACGCCGAGCGCTCGGGCCGGGACACCTCGCGGATCGCCTGGTACACCGCGTTCGCGTGGTTCAAGCTCGCGGTGATCCTCGAAGGGATCCACTACCGCTACACGCTCGGCCAGACGGTCGGCGCGGGCTTCGACCGGATCGGCGAGCTGGTGCCCGTCTTCATCGACCGCGGACTGACCACTCTCAAGGAAGGCTGAGGCACCGATGGACTTCGCATTCGACGCCCGCACCGAAGAACTGCGCGCGAAGCTCGAAGCGTTCATGACCGCGCACGTGTACCCGGCCGAACGGATCGTGGAGGAGCAGCGGGCCGCGCTGGCCTCGCCGTGGGACACCCCGCCGGTGGTGGAGGAGCTCAAGGCCGAGGCCCGTCGGCAGGGCCTGTGGAACCTGTTCCTGCCGGACGAGGAGCACGGCGCGGGGCTGACCAACCTCCAGTACGCGCCGCTGGCCGAGATCACCGGCCGCAGCCCGCAGTTGGCGCCGACCGCGCTGAACTGCGCGGCGCCGGACACCGGCAACATGGAGGTGCTGGCGCAGTTCGGCGACGCCGAACAGAAGAAGCGGTGGCTGGAGCCGCTGCTGGCGGGTGAGATCCGCTCGGCGTTCGCGATGACCGAGCCGGAGGTGGCCTCGTCGGACGCCACCAACATCGAGACCCGGATCGTGCGGGACGATGGGGGCACCTCCCGCTCGAGCGGAGCCGAGAGCGGGGGAAGCTACGTCATCAACGGCCGCAAGTGGTACATCTCCGGCGCGATGAACCCGCTGTGCGAGATCTTCATCGTGATGGGCAAGACCGACCCGGATGGCCCGGACCTCCGCCGCCAGCAGTCGATGGTGCTGGTGCCGCGGGACACCCCCGGACTGACGGTCAAGCGCGCGATGCAGGTCTACGGCTACGAGGACCACTACCACGGCGGGCACGCGGAGGTGCTCTTCGAGGACGTCCGGGTGCCGGTCGGCAACCTGATCGGCGAGGAGGGCGGCGGCTTCGGCATCGCGCAGGCGCGGCTGGGGCCGGGCCGGATCCACCACTGCATGCGGCTGATCGGGATGGCCGAGCGGGCGATCGAGCTGATGTGCCGGCGGGCGGTGGCCCGTACGGCGTTCGGCAAGCCGCTGGCGCAGCAGGGCGTGGTCCAGGAGTGGATCGCGGACGCCCGGGTGGCGGTGGAGCAGCTGCGGCTGCTGGTGCTGAAGACCGCCTGGCTGATGGACACCGTCGGCAACAAGGGCGCGCACACCGAGATCCAGGCCATCAAGATCGCCACGCCGCGGACGGTCGTGGGCATCCTCGACAAGGCGGTCCAGCTGCACGGCGCGGGCGGGGTCAGCCAGGACTTCCCGCTGGCGGAGCTGTGGGCCGGCGCCCGTACGCTCCAACTGGCGGACGGCCCCGACGAGGTGCACCAGCGGTCGCTGGCACGGCGCGAGATCAAGCGCTACCTGTAGGGCGCGGGGGCCGTAGGGGGCGGTCGAACACTCCCCGTAGGGGTCGGGCGCGCCCCCTGCGGGGCCTCAACGGGGGTGGAGGGGCGGGGTATTCCCGCTAGGGCCGCAGGGCCCGCAGCAGGAGTCCGGCCAAGTGGTCGGCGACCTGCTGCGGGCTCAGGGGGCCGTCCTCGCGGTACCAGGTGCCCAGGTGGTGCACCGAGCCGAAGTGGTAGTCGACGACCAGGTCGGCGGGGACGTCGGCGGTGAACACGCCGGTGCGCTGCCCCTCCTCGATCAGCGCCCGGAACCGCTCGTGGTAGCGGCGCCGCTCGGCCCGCACCTGCTTGTCCTTCTCCGGGCTCAGATGGTGCATCGAGCGGAAGAAGATCTTGGTGTCGTCGAGGTTCTCGATGGTGGTGACCACCACGTCGGCGGCGGCGTCCCGCAGCCGCTGCTCCACCGGCGCGTCGGCGTCCGCGAAGCGGTCCAGCCGCTCCTGCTGGAGCCGCAGCACCCGGCCGTAGACCTCGTGGAGCAGATCCTCCTTGGAGCCGAAGTAGTGGTAGAGGGCGCCCTTGGTGACGCCCGCCGTGTCCACGATCTCCTGGACCGAGGTGCGGTCGTAGCCCTGCTCCGCGAAGAGCCTGGTGGCGGTGGCCAGCAGTCGCTGCGCGACGGGCTTCGTGGTGCCGTTGCCGTTGCTGGTGCCGTCCTTGATGCCGGCCATCGCCCTCACCCGTTCCTTACGTTCCTCACATGCGTCCGTCGTGCGCGCCGACCGCCCTGCCGTCATGCGCGCCGGCGCAACTCCCGTCGAAGGATCTTGCCACTCGTGGTCTTGGGAAGCTCCGGCAGGATCTCCACCACTCGGGGATATTTGTACGCCGCGAGCCGTTCCTTGCAGTAGGCGGCCAGCTCGGCGGGGTCGGGGGAGGCGCCGGGGCGCAGGCTGACGTACGCCTTGACGGTCTCCCCGCGGTAGGGGTCGGGCACCCCGACGACGGCCGCCTCGCGCACCGCGGGATGGGTGTAGAGGACGTCCTCGACCTCGCGGGGCCACACCTTGAAGCCGGACGCGTTGATCATGTCCTTCTTGCGGTCGACGACGTACAGCCAGCCGTCGCGGTCCATGAAGCCGATGTCGCCGGTGCGCAGTTCGCCGTCCGGGACGGCCTCGGCGGTGGCGTCCGGGCGGCGCCAGTAGCCGGGCACGACCTGGGGGCCGCGGACCGCTATCTCGCCCTGCTCGCCGAACGGCAGATCGCGGCCGGCCTCGTCGATGATCCGCACCACGGTGTCCGGGCCGGGGACGCCGACCGCGAGGGTGCCGGAGACCTTGTCGACCGGCGCCTGTCTGCCGGGCGGGACGGTGGCGCAGGGCGCGGTGCACTCGGTCAGGCCGTAGCCGTTGTGGATGTGCGGGCCGAAGGCGGTGCGGAACTTCTCGACCAGGGCCGGCGGCAGCGGCGCGCCGCCGGAGCTCACGGTCCGGAAGGAGGTGAAGTGCCCTGGGGTGGCCGACGGGTGGGCCATCAGTGCCATGTAGGCGGTGGCCGGGCCGACGGTGAAGGCCGGGCGGTGCTCCAGGAAGGCGTCCAGGACGGTGCCGGCCTCGAAGCGGTAGGCCAGGGCCAGGGTGCCGGCGTTGGCGAGGCAGGTGGCCAGTTCGCAGACCATGCCGGTGATGTGGAAGAGCGGGGCGAGCGCGAAGTAGGTGGCGCCCTCGGCGAGTTCGAGGCCGGTGCGCATCCGTTCGGCGTTGTAGCTGATGTTGCCGTGGGTGTTGGTGGCGCCCTTGGGCGCGCCGCTGGTGCCGGAGGTGTAGCTGATGAGTGCGATGTCGGCGGCGGCGGGCTCGGGGACGGTGGGCGCCCCTCCGCCGGTCCGGGCGGCGGTGAGCAGGTCGTCGGCGCCGTCCTGGGGGCCGGCCGGTTCGTCGCGCAGCACCCGGACGTCGTCGCGGGTCTGGAGTCCGCGTTCGTCGGCGGTGACCGCGATCCGGACGGAGCCGGCCTCGGCGGCGGTGGCGCGCAGGAAGCCGGCCCAGGTGCGGTCCGCGCAGAGGACGGCGGTGACCTCCGCGTCGTCGAGGATGTGCCGGATCTCCGCCGCCTTGTACATGGGGTTGACGGGGACGACCACACCGCCGGCCTTCCAGACGGCGAGCACCGCGAGCACGAAGTGCGGGGTGTTCTGGAGCATGACCGCGGCGCGGTCGCCGGGCCGGAGCCCACGGGCGGCGAGGTGGCCGGCGAGGCCGTCGGAGAGCGCGTCGGCCTCGGCGTAGTCGATCCGGCCGTCGAAGTAGGCGAGCGCGGTGCGGTCGGGGGCGCGGCGGACCGCGGCGCGGAAGGCGTGCAGCGGCGAGGGCGGCGGCTGGACGGGGGCGCGCTGGGCGTCGGTGAGCAGGGCCAGCCACGGCTTGTCCTGGTAGGTGGTCACCGGGCCTCCCCCTCGCGTGCCTCCAGTTTCTGCTGGAGGTGGTTCATCCCGGCCAGCCAGCGGTCCGGGTCGGTGGCGCGGGCGGTGTAGTAGTCGCCCACCTCGGGGTGCGGCAGGACCAGGAAGCGGCCCGCCTCCATGGCCGAGAAGAGGGCGTCGGCGACGGCGTCCGGCTCGATGGCGGTGGGGGTCAGGACGAGGTCGCCGGCGATGCCGGTGGCGGCGAGCATGTCGGTCCGCACGCCCTGCGGGCAGATGGCGTGCACGTCGATGCCGCGGTGGCGGTAGGTCAGCGACAGCCACTCGGCGAAGGCGTAGGCGCCGTGCTTGGTGACGCTGTAGGGGGCGGCGGCGACCATGGTGAGCAGGCCGGCGGCGGACACCGTGGAGACGAACCGGCCGCTGCCGCGCGCCAGCCATTCCGGCAGCAGCGCGCGGGCGGCCCGCACGTGGGCCATCACGTTGACGTCCCAGGCCAGCGCCCAGTCGTCCTCGGGCGCTTCGGGACCGCCGCCGGTGCCGACGCCGGCATTGGCGCAGAAGACGTCGATGGCGCCGCCGAGCGCCTCGCGGGCCGGGCCGACGGCGGCGGAGGCGTCGCCGGGGACGGCGACCGCCCCGATCTCCTCCGCGGTTCTGCGGGCCTTGGCCTCGTCCAGGTCGTTCACCACGACCCGGGCGCCCTCGGCGGCGAACCGGCGGGCCAGCGCGGCGCCGATCCCCCCGCCCGCTCCGGTCACGACAACGGCCTTGTCCCGTACGACTGCCACGCTGCGTCTCCCTCGGTCGGCTGACTCCACCGGCTCCACCGGCTCACCGGCAGGGGCAGACTAACCAGTCGGTATGTCCCAGCGGAAGCCTCTGTTTTCCGTCACTGCCGGGATTGCGGAGTAGCGGTCGGCCGGTGGGGACAGGCGAGCGCTCCCGGTCACGAGGGCGCGCGGCCGGACGGCGGGTCCGCGATGAGGAGGGCGATGCCGTCCAGGAGCGGCGTGAGGCCGAAGGCGAACAGCGCGTCCAGGTCGAGCTCGTAACCGTCCGCGAAGCTGCTGGTGAGCCTGGTGAAGACGGGGTAGCGGGTCGACGCGGTGATCGTTTGGAAGGCGAGGGCCTGCCGGTCCATCCACTGGTCCTCGGACAGTCCGGTGGCGGCCTCGGCCTGGGCCTCCCGCTCCAGGTGCACCGCGATCCCCTGGATGTAGCTGTAGAACAGGACGTGCAGGTCGAGCATGGTCTCCGGTGCGAGGCCGTGGCCGTCGAGGGCGGAGAGCGCCCATTCCGCGTGGACCATCAGGGACGGCAGCATCAGGGGGCGGGTGAGGGAGCCGACCTGGGCGAGCCAGGGATGCCGGCGGTAGATCGTCCACAGGGTGCGCGCGCCGAGTTCCAGCCGGGCCCGCCAGCCCTCCGGCGGCGGGGCCGGATAGGTCTCCTCGCCGAACGCCGCGTCCGCCATCAGCAGCACCAGGTCGTCCTTGCCGGTGACGTGGCGGTACGGGGACATGGCGGCGACGCCGAGCCTGGCGGCGACGCTGCGCATGGACACCGCGGCCAGCCCCTCGGCGTCCGCGAGGTCCACGGCGGCCCGGACGATCCGTTCGCGGCTCAGGTAGCGATCGGGCAGGGCCGTGGACGGCGTCCGGCGCGTGGTGGGGGCGCGGTGCTCCGTCGACGCCGCCCGGTCGCGGGCCGCCACCACGGTGCCGACCCGGGGGCGGGCCTCGACCAGCCCCTCCAGGCGCAGCGTGGTGAGGGCCTTGGTGGCGGTGGCGAGCGCGACGCCCCATTCGCGGGCGATCCGGCGCGTCGAGGGCACGCGGTCGCCCGGGGCGAGCGTGCCGTCGGCGATGCGCCGGGCGATCTCGTCGGCGATGCGCCGGTACGGCGGATGGGTCTGTGCGGCCATGCGGTCGACTCCTCGGGATTTTTTTCGCGCCCACCAGATCTGTACTAGTTCAGACGCTACCAGCGCGGAGGGCCAGGGAGCGGCATCTGACATAGAACAGAAAGGGGAAATGGGCAGTTGGCGGCGCTGCGCATACGCCGTACATTCAGGCGCGTACAGCGTATGAAGGAGCGTGTATGAAGACCGTGCTCATCTCCGGCGCCGGGGTCGCCGGATCCGCACTCGCCCACTGGCTGCACCGCGACGGGGTCGCCGTGACGGTGGTGGAACACACGCCGGGCCGGCGCCGCGGCGGCCAGGCCGTCGACATCCGGGGCACCGCACTCGATGTCGTCGAGCGGATGGGGCTGCTGGACCGGGTCCGCGCGCACCGCACCCGGATGCGCGGCATGTCGGTGCTGGACGGGGACGGCAGGGAGGTCCACCGCTCGACCGAGACGACCTTCAGCAGCGGCCGGCTGGCGAGCGAGGACATCGAGCTGCTGCGCGAGGACCTGGTCCACGTCCTGCACGAACAGGCCGGTGCCGGCGTCGAGTTCGTCTTCGACGACCGCATCACGGCGCTGGACCAGGACGAGGACGGAGGGGCAGGGGGCGGGATACGCGTCACCTTCGAGCGGGGCCGCCCCCGCACGTTCGACCTGGTCGTGGGGGCCGACGGCCTGCATTCGGCGGTGCGGCGGCTGGGCTTCGGACCGAAGGAGCGGTTCACCCGCCACCTGGGCATGCACCTGGCGATCTTCACCGCGGACAACTTCCTGGGCCTGGACGACTGGCAACTGTGGCTCAGGGACGGCGAGGCCGGCTACGGCATCTACCCGGTGCGCGACAACACCGAGCTGCGGATCTCGTTCGGCTTCGCGGCCGGGCCGCTGCCCGCCGGGCCGCTCGACACCGCGGCGCACAAGCGCCTCGTCGCCGACCGGATGGCGGCCCTGCGCTGGGAGACCCCGCGGCTACTGAAGGCCCTGTGGGAGGCGTCCGACTTCTACTCCGACGCGATGACGCAGGTCCACATGGACCGCTGGTCGCACGGCAGGACCGTGCTGCTCGGCGACGCGGGGTACTGCGCCTCGCCGCTGTCCGGCCAGGGGACCAGCCTCGCCCTCGTGGGGGCGCATGTCCTGGCCGCCGCCCTGCGCGGTGCGGGCGACGACCACCGCGCGGCCTTCGCCCGCTACGAGGAGCGGATGCGCCCGTTCGTCGCGCTCAACCAGGCGCTCGCCGTGGAGAATCCCGGCGGACCGGCCTCCGAGGCTTCCGTCGACCGGGCCAAGCGCGCGCTCGCGCTGGAGGACTGACCGCCCCGGCCGACGCCGCCCGCCCCGCTCCGCCACGAGGACCGGCCCGGCGCGTTCCGCACCGGGCCGCCGAGCGTTAGCGTGCCCACGACACACATCGAGTCGACCACCGCTCACGGAGGTGTGCGCATGGCTCTGTCGAGACGTGTTCTGCTGGGGCAGTTGGCGGCGACCGGGGCGGCCGCGGCAGCGGTCTCCGCGGGCCCGGCCGCCGCCCAGGCCGCGCCGGGTGCCCACGGCCGGCGGGTGCGCACCGGCTTCGACCGCCTGGCCGCCGACGGCTACCGCCTCCTGGACGGCCGGCGGGTCGGCATCGTCACCAACCCCACCGGCGTCACGAGTGGGGGCACCTCCCGCGCGAGCGAGGCCGGGCGCGGGGGGATCCGGCACATCGTGGACGTGATGCACGCCGACCCCCGGGTCCGGCTCGCCGCCGTCTTCGGGCCGGAGCACGGCTTCCGGGGCACCGCCCAGGCCGGCGGCTCGGAGGGCCGCTACGACGACCCGGCCACCGGCCTGCCCGTCTACGACACCTACGACAAGAGCGGCCGGGAGCTCGCCGACATCTTCATCGCCTCCGGCGTGGACACCGTGGTCTTCGACATCCAGGACGTCGGCGCCCGCTTCTACACCTACATCTGGACGCTCTACGACTGCATGGTGGCGGCCGTCCTGGCCGGCAAGCGGTTCGTGGTGCTGGACCGCCCCAACCCGGTGACCGGCCGGGCCGCGGCCGGGCCCGTGCTGGACCGGCGGTACTCCTCCTTCGTCGGCCGGGAGCCGATCGCGCAGGCGCACGGCATGACGGTGGTCGAGCTGGCGCTGCTCTTCAACGGCGTGTTCGTGCCGGCCGCCGCCGGGCGCCCGGTGCCGCTGGAGACGGTCCGGATGACCGGCTGGCGCCGCACCGACTTCTTCGACGCGACCGGGCTCCCCTGGGTGCCCCCGAGCCCCAACATGCCCACCCCCGACACCGCCCTGGCCTACGCCGGTACCTGCCTGTTCGAGGGCACCAACCTCTCCGAGGGCCGCGGCACCACCCGCCCCTTCGAACTCCTCGGCGCCGAGGGCCTGGACCGCCGCTGGGCCGAGGCCGCCGCCGAACTGGGCCTGCCCGGCGTGTACTTCCGCGAGGCGTACTTCGCCCCGACCTTCTCCAAGTTCCAGGGCAGGACGATCGGCGGCCTCCAACTCCACGTCCACGACCGGGCCGTCTTCGACCCGGTGCGGACCGGCATCGGGCTCCTGGTCACCGTCCGGCGCCTGTGGAAGGACTTCGCCTGGCGCGCCGACCACTTCGACCGACTGGCCGGCACCGACACCGTCCGCACGATGATCGACGCGGGCGCGGGGGTCGAGGAGATCGCGGGGGCCTGGGCGGAGCGGCTCGGGCGCTTCCGGCGGGTGCGGGAGCGGTATCTGCGGTATCCGTAGGGGCCGTTGGCGGTGGACGGGGTTGTGCGGGGGCGTTCGGGGACGTTCGGGGCGGTCCGGGCAGGTGTGGTGGCCGAACGGCAGGGCCGTGCCCGATATCTCACCATCCGAGATAGATCATTTCGGCTATTGACTGCCCCGTGCACCGACCAAGAGAGTGCGGCTCGTGCACAGTGACGCGACATCAGCGAAGCCGGCGGCGTCCCCGGACGCGGCGCCGGCCGGCGGGGAGAGCCTGCGGCGGGTGGCCGTGGCCTCGTTCATCGGGACCGCCATCGAGTTCTACGACTTCTACATCTACGGCACGGCCGCGGCCCTGGTGCTCAACCAGGCGTTCTTCCCGACGCTCGACCCGGTCAACGCCACCCTCGCGTCGTTCTCCACCTATGCGGTGGCGTTCGCCGCCCGACCGCTCGGGTCGGTGGTCTTCGGGCACTTCGGCGACCGGGTCGGCCGCAAGTCGGTACTGGTCGCCTCGCTGCTGCTGATGGGCCTGTCCACGGCGCTCGTCGGCCTGCTGCCCGGTTACGGGACGTGGGGGATCTGGGCGCCGCTGCTGCTGATCCTGCTGCGCTTCCTCCAGGGGATCGGGCTGGGCGGCGAGTGGGGCGGGGCGGCGCTGCTGGCCGTCGAGCACGCGCCGCGCGGACGGCGGGGGCTGTACGCCGCCTTCCCGCAACTCGGGCCGTCCGTCGGTTTCTTCGCGGCGACCGGGGTGTTCTGGCTGCTGTCCGAGGCGATGAGCGACGCGGCCTTCCGGTCGTGGGGCTGGCGGGTGCCGTTCCTGCTGTCGTTCCTGCTGGTGGGGGTGGGGCTGTTCGTCCGGCTGAAGATCAGCGAGACGCCGGTCTTCGCCAAGGTGCTGGACGCCCAGGAGGCCAGCCGGGTCCCGGCCGTGGACGTCTTCCGGCGGCATCCGCGGGAGCTGCTGCTGGGTGCCGGCGGGATGGTCATCGCCTACGGGCTCTTCTACACCGCCACGACCTACTGCCTCGCATACGCCACCGGCACCCTGGGGATCCCCCGCACCACCATGCTCGGACTCTCCCTGGTCGCCTGCCTGTTCCTGGCGGCGGGCACCTGGCTGGCGGCCACCCGTTCCGACGGCCGCGGACGCCGCACGCTGATCCTGGGCGGCTCCGGGCTCGCGCTGGTGTGGGGGCCGGCCCTCTTCCCGCTGCTGGACACCCGGCAGCCGGTGCTGATCGCCCTGGGCATCGGCGGCGCGCTGTTCTGCATGGGCGTGGTCTACGGCCCGATGGGCGCCTATCTGCCGGAGCTGTTCGGGACCACGGTCCGCTACTCGGGCGCGTCGCTCGCCTACAACCTCGGCGGGGTGCTGGGCGGGGCGGTCGCGCCGCTGGTCGCCACCCGGCTCCAGGCGGCGTTCGGTTCGGCGTCGGTGGGGTGGTACGTGAGCGCGATGGCGCTGGTGTCGCTGGGATGCGTGCTGGCGCTGCCGGAGACCAGGGAACGCGAACTCCTGGGCTGACCCGCCCCCTTGGGGGCCTTCAGGGCCGGAGCCACCAGCGCTCGCTCTCCCAGGAGAGCACCTCCCAGAGGCGGTTGAGCGGGTGCTCCGGCCCGTAGGAGTCCCGCTCGCCGCGCCGGGTGAAGACGCCGACCAGGACCTCCGTGCGGGGGCCGACGTCCCCGGTGACCTCCAGGGTGCGCAGGCCGCCGGCCTCCGGGAGGTGACCGTCCGACGCCGCCTCCCCCAGGCCCCTGGTGACCAGCATCGCGCCGCTGACCACCCCAGAGCGGAGCAGCTCGAAGCCGTAGTGGGCGGCCTCGATCTCGGCGGCCACGGTCAGCTTCTGGCGGTAGTCGCTGCCGTACCAGGCGGTCAGGAAGCGGTCGATCAGCCCGCCCGTGGAGACCACCAGCGGCAGCCGCGGCAGTTCACCGGCGGGGAACGAGCCGCCGGGCAGCCGCTCCGGCGGCAGGTTGGTGAGCAGGGACAGCCCGCTGCGCCGCCACTCCATCACCTCGTACGGGGCGAGTTGGGCGGCCTCCTCGCCCTCGGTGACCACGACGCTGCCGCACACCAGGTCCAGCTCCTGGGAGCGGAGCTTGGTGAAGAGGTCGGCGGTGCGGACATGGGTGATCTTCAGGTCGACGCCCTCGCGGTCGAAGTCCTCGCTGACGTACTCCACGGCGTCCAGGAGGAAGCCGAGGGTGTAGCGGGTGGTGCCGACGGAGAGCGTGCGGCCGAGGCGGCGGCGGGCGCCGTGGACGCCCGCGGACCACGCGCCGAGGGTGCGCCGGGCCAGTTCGACCAGGGCCTCGCCGGTGGCGGTGAACAGCGCATCGCGGCCCCGGCCCTGCTTGAGGACCAACTCCTCGCCGCAGAGCGCCGCGAAGGTGCGGTTCATGGTGTCGAGTTGCTTCTGCACGCTGGACTGCTCGCGGCCCAGCCGGCGGGCCGCAGCCAGCGCGGTGCCCTCCTCGTGCACCGTGATCAGCGTGCGCAGCTGGTCCATCGTGGTGTCCAGCAGCTCCGTCGGGTACTGCTGCGGACTCGGGTACTGCTGCGGACCTGACGCGGCCATGTGCCCCTACTCGCTTTCCCTTCCCCCAGATTCAGGGATGAGCAGCATAGCCGTCCCGAAAACTCGTCCGGAGCCGAGGCGGTTTCCGGCTCATCGCGGAAACCGCTGGGAAATACAGCGGGGCCCCGGGGTGTGCGCACCCCGGGGCCCGTGTCGTTCGCTCCGCTACCTGTGGGCGGGGAATTCCACCACCTGCTGGTAGGTGGGGCGGTTCTGCCAGCTCATCTTGTCGTGGGTCAGACCGCCCACCGCGCGGTGGACGATCGAGTCCGCGCACCACTGGTCGCCGGCCTTGCAGTTGTCGTCGCCCGGGTAGACCTGGGCGGCGGTCCGCGCGTCGGCCTGGCGGAGGGTGGCCAGGAGCGTGTCGCGGCAGGCGGAGAGGTCGCCGTTGCCGCAGTAGCGTGCGGCGAGCGGGCCCTGGACGCGGTCGCCGAGCACCGCGCGCAGGTCCTTGTCGACATAGCTCCACCAGCCGTACTGGAAGGCCGATCCGGCGTGCGCGCCGGTGGGGCCGTGGCCGGCCGACGGGGACTCGTCGATCGCGAGGTTGGCGCGCACCGCGTCGTAGAGGTCGGTGCCGAGGCCGGGCCGGAAGGTCTCCTGGACCATCAGCGGCCACCAGGCGTCCATCAGCCGGACCGCGTCGGAGTGGGCGTAGGTGTGCGAGCCGGGGGTGGTCTCGCGGCGCTGGGCGCCGTCCTTGCGCCAGGCGTCCAGCCGCTGGATCGCACCGCGCAGCGCGGGGTCGGTGACCGGCTTGCTGCCCAGGACCCGCAGCAGTTCGGGCAGGACGTCCTCGCCGCGCAGGTCGGTGAGGGCGGCGTCGGCCATCGCCCGGGTCAGGGAGGCCCGGGTGACCCCGCCGTCCCGGGTGAGCGCGCGCACCCGGTCGTCGAGCAGGTTGGCGCGGTGCACCGGGCCGTTGCCGAAGCCGGCCGAGTCGTAGTCCTTGGCCTGCTTGTTGTTCCAGGAGACGTAGTAGTCCTGGTCGATCGACTGCGGGTGCTGGGCGGGCGGGGTGTAGGCGGTGGTGTTGGTGGCGGGGTCGAAGCCCTTCCACTCGTAGGCCGGTTCGGCCTTGACCGGCAGCGCCGGGTCGACATCGGGGTTGCGGACGGGGTTGAGGCCGCTGTTGTAGTACGCGATGTCGCGGGAGTCGGCGTAGAACCAGTTGAAGGCGTAGCCGATGTGCTGCGCGGCCTGCTGGAAGCTCTTGGCGTCGTGGACGTACGACGGGTCGTTGAGCATCTGGAAGCCGATGATGGAGTCGGCCTCGTGGCGGTAGGTGGAGCGCAGCGCCGTGTAGGCGACGGGCTTGCCGCCGATGGTGGCGCGGTGGGTGACGGTGCCGTACGTGGTGCGGAAGACCTGCATCCGGTACGAGCCGGCCGCGGTGGGGTCGGCGACGGTGGGCTTCCAGGAGTTGGTGCGCTCCAGCTTCTCCATCGGCAGGCAGCGGCCGTGGTAGCGGTAGGAGGTGGACTCCCTGGTGGGCTGCGAGCCGTCCGCGTTGCACAGGTCGACGGCGTAGGTGTCGGTGATGTCCTGGCCGGCGGAGGTGGCGCTCCAGGCGTAGTCCTGGCCGCGGCCGAGCTGGACGTACATCCCGACGCCGGCGAACGAGGCGCCGCGGGCGCTGATGCCGGGGCCCTGGATCTCCTGGAGCATCAGCAGCTGGGGCGCGAAGTAGCCGGTCTGCGGGCCGAAGACGGCGACCGGGTGGCCGCTGGCGGTGTGCTTGCCGGAGACCAGCAGGGCGTTGGACATCCCGCGGTGCTGGGTCGGGTCGAAGCTCCCCTTGGGCAGCACGCCGTCCTTGAAGAGGCCCTCCAACTTCCGGTACTTCTCCGGGGCCTTGACCGGGTCGCGGGGCGGGGTGGCGCTCTTGGAGGCGGCGGCGCCGGTGCGGTCGAAGACCAGCGGCTCGGGGGTGACCGAGCCACGGTCGGGCAGCGCGGTGCCCTTGGCCTTGGCGGGCTTGACGGCGTAGGGGAAGCTCTGGCCGTCGTGCAGGGTCTTGACCGCCTCGGGGTCGTTCCGCTCGCGGAAGGACTCCCAGACCTTGGTGCCCTTCTCCAGGCCGTACTGCTGCTGGGCGGAGAGCAGGGCGAGGGCGGACGGCACCTCGCCGCCGCCGCCGTTGCCGAAGAGGCCGCCGACGACGGAGGCCAGGGCTATCAGGTCGGTGAGCTTGAACGGCTGGATCTCACCGGCGTTGGTGAGCGCGTCGATGTGGCCGGTGACGACGTACTCGCCGGGGAAGTAGCGGCCGTTCTTGGACTGTTCGCGGTAGG
This sequence comes from Streptomyces yunnanensis, assembly GCF_029011865.1. Taxonomy (NCBI): domain Bacteria; kingdom Bacillati; phylum Actinomycetota; class Actinomycetes; order Kitasatosporales; family Streptomycetaceae; genus Streptomyces; species Streptomyces yunnanensis. The sequence continues at coordinate 7,300,783 of NZ_CP095749.1, read as the reverse complement.
CGTTGATGCCGTCCACGTACGCCTGGGCGTCCGCCATGGCCTGCTTGCCGCGCGCACCGTTGTTGTTGCGGATGGCGTCGACCTGCGCCTGGAGGTCGGCCTCGGTGTACGGGGCCGAGGGCCAGAACTGCTGCTCCAGGCCCTGGTTGGCGAGGGCGCCGCCGGCGAAGGAGGTCAGCTCGCCGCGTCCGATGTGCCGGAAGAGGTCCATCAGCCACAGCCGGTCCTGGCCCGCGGCGTAGCCGGCGCCGTACTCGGTGCCGTAGCGGGTGGTGCCCTTGATGTGCGGGACGCCGGTCTTCTTGTCGCGGGTGATGCTGACGTCCGGACGCGGGGTGCTCACCGAGGCGACCTGGTCCTTCGGGACGCCGAAGGAGGCGTCGTTGAAGAAGTCGGTGAGGGTGTCGTCGGTGAGCGAACGGTAGCCGCCGGCCAGGGCGTTGTAGGGGGCGATCTGGTCGGTGGCGTGCGGCGGATGGGTGCCGAACAGCTTGTTGCCGAGGATCTGCACCAGGGTGGCGTTGCCCGTCGCGCCGGGCGGCAGGATGTCCGCGCACTGGCCCTGGCAGTAGTCGTCGACGTCGTGCGGCACGGCCGCGGTCGCGATGGGGGGCGGTGCCAAGAACGTGGCACCCAAGGCGAACAGGGCTGCCGTTGCGGCGGTCCTGAGCCTTCCGGTACGTCGCTGCATTCCTGCTCCTCGAGGGGGTCCCGCTGCTCTTGGAGAGCCCGGGGAAGGTGGGCCGGACGTTACCGGCGGTTACTCATGACGGGAAGATGAACAACAGTCACCTTTTCGAATTCCCCACAGCGGGCAGATGTCGGTGGGCGTCGCACGGCCGGACACCCCGTCACATCGCCACCCAAAACCGCAAGAGAGTTCGATGGATCCAGGTGGCGGCCGACTACGTCCATTCCCTGTCCAGTCGGGATCCTCCTCGGAGGTGGAAGCACCATGGCCGGTTTCAGAGCCCTCGCAGAACAGGTCCGTAATCCGCGACTCGTCACCGTTCGGCGGCGCACCGCCCTGCGCAAGTGCCTGGAGCGCTTCGCCCCTTACGGGCACCGCGCGACGTGGCACCATCTGTGCACCAGGGCCGGATTCGCCCTCCAGGACCGCGACCCCGATCCGGCGCGGCTGATGGCCGCGCTCGCCGAGCTGGAAGAGGCGCGCGCCCTCTGGCTCGCCTACGAGGAGGAGTTCGCCGCCCGGCGCCGCCGCGAGAAGCACCACGGCATCCGCCAGCCCAGCGCGCTGGACGAATGGCACCGCCGCACCTGGGGCGGCTACGACATCGTGCCCTGCGCCTCCCCGCAGCGGCACCCGGCGGCCCGCCTCTCCGAGGTGCTGCGCCGCATGATCGCGGCGATGGAGGCGGGCCGCCCGCGCCGCGACTGCCCGGTCTGCGGCGGCACCCGCTTCGCGTGGGTCCCCGGCCCGGACGGCTGCCCGGCCACCGGCCCGGCCTGCCGGGAGTGCGGGGTGCTGGCCCCGGCGTCCGTACTGACCCCGGAGGCGCTGCACACCGCCGCCGGAATGCCCGGCGCGCGGGCCGCCGCGGCGGCCTGACCCCCGCTCCGCGCGGCGCCGTCCCCCCGTGCACGGGGCGCTTGTCGGACCCCTCTGCCATCATCGGACACATGCTCCAGATGCTTCAGGTATGTCTCAACGGCGCCCGCACGGCCGCCGATTCGTCGGCCGTGCCGCTGTCGCCGGCCGCGCTCGCGGAAGCGGCGCGGCAGGCGGTCGCGGCCGGCGCGCAGGACGTCCATGTCCATCCCAAGACCCCGTGCGGCCAGGATTCCCTCTCGCCGGGGGTGGTCGGCCCGGCCCTGGAGGCGATACGGGAGGCGGTGGACGTCCCGGTGGGCGTGACGACCGGCGCCTGGGCCGAGCCAGACCCCCGGCGCCGGGCGGAGCGGATCGCGTCCTGGACGGTGCTCCCCGACCACGCCTCGGTCAACTGGCACGAGGACGGCGCCGATACGGTCGCCGCCGCGCTGCTGGAGCGCGGCGTCGCCATAGAGGCGGGCATCTGGGCGGACACCGAGGCCGCCGCCCGGTTCGCCGCGTCGCCCTTCGCACCACGGGTGCTGCGGGTGCTGGCCGAGGTCATCGACGACACCGACCCGCGCACCGCGCCCGACACCGCCCGGGCGCTGCTCGCCGAGCTGGCGCGGATACCGCACGGCCGCCCGGTGCTGCTGCACGGCTTCGACGGCGGCGCCTGGCCGGTGCTGCGGCTGGCCGGGGAGTTGGGCCTGGCCAGCCGCATCGGCGTCGAGGACACCCTCGCGCTGCCCGACGGCTCGCCAGCCGTCGGCAACGGCTCTCTGGTGTCCTGTGCCGTCGCGTTGACGGGCGGCCTTCCCCGCGCCTGATCCAGCCGGTACGTTCCGCGGCATGCGCGTCCCCGACCGCCCCGTGGTGCCGCACCCACGAATTCCAGTACACGGGCACCACTGAACCTACCTACCGTCCACGAAGAAACTCGTTCTCCTGATCCGTGAGGCCAACCCTCGTAGGCTTGCGTGCATGCAGCTTCGCTACAACTACCGTGCGTACCCGAACGCCTCTCAACGTCGCGCGTTGGCGCGTGCGTTCGGGTGTGCCCGTGTTGTATGGAACGACTGCCTGCGCGACCGGAAAGACGCGCATGCGGCGGGGCTGCCCTACGTGAAGTCGGCCGAGTTGTCGCGGTTTCGCATCACACAGGCGAAGCAGACCGAGGAACGCGCCTGGCTCGCCGAGGTGTCGGCGGTCGTTCTTCAGCAGTCCTTGCGGGATCTGGACACCGCCTACAAGAATTTTTTCGACTCGGTCAGGGGCAGCCGTAGCGGTCCGAAGGTCGCGCCACCCCGGTACAAGTCGAAGAAGGAGTCCCGGCAGTCAATCCGTGTGACCACCAACGCGTTCTCCGTTGGGGAGAACGGCGCGGTGTATGTGGCTAAGGTCGGGAACATCAAGGTGGCGTGGTCCCGGCCGCTGCCTGCCACACCGACCGTCCTCTAGGTCCGCGGACCAAGCCACGCCGCGATGTCATGGCAGAGCTCGATGAACTCCTCGCGGCTCATACCCGACTTTGCTCGATTCACGTCTGGATGGACCCACTCCACGTTGTCCACGGTCAGAGCCTCACGCCCTCCCTTCGAACGCGGGTGTACGTGGTCGATCTCGGCCGTCCCGTAGGTCAGCTTCCGTCCGGTGTAGGGGCAACGACCCTCCTGCTGTTCAAAAGCAGCGATCAGGCGTTTCGCGCCAGCCACCGTTTCGGCCCCTAGAGCCTTCCGTGCCCGGCGGGCAAGGTAGTGGACCAAGCAGCGATCTGTGGAGAACTCGCAGACGGTGCGGGTGCACTTGTGACACCTGTTCAGGAGAGCCTGCTTATCCCGCCACTTTCGGTGGGAGGCACTCCTCTTGCCCGGGTTGGCCTTGCGCCACTCTCGGTTGTAGGCATTCCGGCACTCTCGACAGTATCGATCGCCATCCTTGATGGTTGGCCTTCCACAGCCCTTCCCGCACAGTCGCATGATGTTTATTCTGCCGCACACGATCAATGTTTGAGGGCAGGTTAAACGCCTCGCGGAGCACAGGTTAAGACCGAGACGAAAGTCCCGGCACAGCGCGTTGAAGCAGGAAGCCATCGCGACGGTCAAACGACCGCAACGGGCATCCCCGGCCCCCAAGCCGGGAAGCACACCAAGAGTTGACCCGCAAACTGAAACACTGTTGACGGGCTGATCACCGGAGGTCGCGCGCGCCGGGGCCGGCCCGCCCCACCCGTGCGGCATCCGGGCCGCACGGGCCCTGACGAGAGGGTGTGGACGTCCATGGCCGAACTGCACGACCTGACCGCGCTCGAACAGGCCGAGGAGATCCGGTCCGGGGAGCTGTCCCCGGTCGAGCTCACCGAGCACTACCTCGCGCGGATCGACCGGCTGGACGACACCCTGGGCGCCTTCCTCACCCGTACCCCCGAGATCGCCCGCAAGCAGGCCGCGGAGGCCGAGAGCGAGGCCGTCGCGGCCCGTCGCGAGGGCCGCGCGCTGCCGCCGCTGCACGGCGTCCCGGTGCCCGTGAAGGACCTCAACCAGGTCGCCGGGGTGCGCTGCACGATGGGGTCGGCCGCGCTGGCCGACCATGTCCCGGACGTCGACGACCATGTCGCCGCCGCGCTGCGCCGGGCCGGCACCGTCCTGCTGGGCAAGACCAACACCCCCGAGTTCGGGCTGCCCTGCTACACCGAGAACGCGCTCGCCCCGCCCGCCCGCACCCCCTGGGACCCGACCCGCTCGGCGGGCGGCTCCAGCGGTGGCGCGGCCGCGGCGGTGGCCGGCGGGCTGGCGCCGGTCGCGCACGCCAGCGACGGCGGCGGTTCGATCCGCATCCCGGCGTCGGCGTGCGGGCTCTACGGCATCAAGCCCAGCCGCGGCCGGGTCAGCGGCGGCCCGGTGCTGCACGACGTCACGGGCCTGAGCACCTCCGGCCCGCTGGCCCGCACGGTGGCCGACGCGGCGGCGCTGCTGGACGTGTTGGCGGGCACCCGGCCCGGCGACCCGTACGCCGCCCCGTCCCTGCCGCCCGGGGAGACCTTCGCCGGCCAGGTCCGCCGGGACCCCGGCAGCCTGCGGATAGCGGTGCTGGCCCAGGCGCCGCTCCCGGACGTCGAGGTGCACCCGGACTGCCGCACCGCGGTCGACGAGACCGTGACACTGCTCGACGAACTCGGCCACCGGCCCGAGGAGTTGAGCTTCCCGGTCGACGACCGGATCCTGCACGCCTTCACCCGGGTCTGGTCGGTGATGGCCGCCAACCGCCCGGTCCCGCCGGGCGGCGAGGAGCTGCTGATGCCGCTCACCCGCTATCTGCGGGCCCGCGGCCGGGACGTCTCCGGCACCGCCTTCGGCAGCTCCCTGTACGCCTTCCGGGCCCTCGCCCAGACCCTCGCCGACGAGCTGATGCCGCCCGGCACCGGCTACGACGTGATCCTCTCCCCCACCGTGGCCGCGCCGCCGCCCCTGGTCGGCGCGCTGCGCGACGACGCCGATCCGCAGGCCGAGTTCGCCGCGATCGGCCGCTTCACGCCGTTCACCGCCTTCTACAACGCCACCGGCCAGCCCGCGGTCAACGTCCCGCTGCACTGGAACGCCGAGGGGCTGCCGATCGGCGTGATGCTGGCCGGCCGCTACGGCGACGAGGCCACCTTGATCGCGCTCTCCGCGCAGTTGGAGGCGGCCCGCCCGTGGGCACACCGCAAGCCGCCCGTCTGGTGAACCGACGGCCGGAACAGCGGGAGTTCGACGACAGGCCCTAGCACTCCTCCCCGGGCGCGCAGCTCAGCGCGTCCGGGGCGCGGGTGCCGGCGTGGGCGTCGGTGTCGTCGTGCGGCGCGGGCGTCGGCGTCGGGTCGACGGTGCGGCGGTCCACCCGCAGCCGGCGGGCGCCGGGGCCCTGTTCGCCGAGGTTGTCGTAGGGGTTGGACAGCGCGCAGGTCTGCAGCGAGAGGCAGCCGCAGCCGATGCAGTCGGTCAGCCGGTCGCGCAGCTCGACGAGTTGGCCGATCCGCTCGTCGAGTTCGGTGCGCCAGACCTCCGAGAGCCGCGCCCAGTCCTCGCGGTTGGGGGTGCGCTCGTCCGGCAGCTCGGCCAGGGCGTCGCGGATCACCGCGAGCGGGATCCCGACCCGTTGGGCGGCCCGGATGAAGGCGACCCGGCGCAGCGTCTCGCGGGTGTAGCGGCGCTGGTTGCCGGCCGTGCGGGTGCTGCTGATCAGTCCCTTGGACTCGTAGAAGTGCAGGGCGGAGACGGCCGCGCCGCTGCGCGCGGAGAGCTGGCCGACGGAGAGTTCGTGGACCTTGAACGGAAGCTGGGGCACGCGGCCCACCCTACGGCCTGTCCGGGGGACCTCCGGGGCGGCCTGCGGCCGGGGCGTTGACAGCGGGCGCCCGCCCTCGCATGCTGAGCAAGCGCTTAGTAATCGGCTGAGGAGGCGGACGAGGATGGCAGAGCCCCGGGTGTTCGGGTCGGTCGAGGAGCTGCGGGCGGCGATCGGCGAGGAGCTGGGCCCCAGCGACTGGCTGGAGATCGACCAGAAGCGGATCGACCTGTTCGCGGAGGCCACCGGCGACCACCAGTGGATCCACGTCGATGCGGAGAAGGCCGCGGCCGGCCCGTTCGGCACGACCATCGCGCACGGGTATCTGACCCTGTCGCTGCTGCCGGTCCTGGTCCCGCAGCTGATGCGGGTGGACAACGTGAAGATGGGCATCAACTACGGCACCAACAAGGTGCGCTTCCCGGCCATCGTCCCGGTCGGCTCCCGGCTGCGGGCCCGGGCCCGGATCGCGGAGGTGGCCGAGGTGACCGGCGGGGTGCAGCTCACCACGCTGGTGACGGTCGAGCGGGAGGGCGGCGAGAAGCCGGTGTGCGTGGCGGAGTCGGTCAGCCGGTTCCATCTGTAGGTCGTCGCCGTCCGTCCCTGCCCCACCGGGCAGGGCCTGGTCGGTGGGCGGCTCTCAGACGGAGCCGCCGACCATCCGCAGGACGAGGTCGGCGTAGAGCGCGCCGACCTCGTCGGGCGTCCGCGGGCCGTCGGCGGAGAACCAGCGGGCGACGTCCACGCACAGCGACAGCACGGCCAGGGTGGTGCCGGGGACGTCGTCCACCCGGAACTCCCCGCTGTCCGCGCCGTCCTGGATGATCTGCCGGAGCAGCCGGTCGGTGCGCCGGCGCAGCCCGGCGATCTCGGCGTAGTGGTCCGGGCCGAGCGCCTGGAGCTCGTACTGGATGACCCGGGCGGTGGTGTGGTGCTCGGCGTGCCAGCGGGCGAAGGTGCGCACCGCGTCGCGGAGCCGGTCGGTGGCGCTGCCCCCGGCCTCGGCGGCGGCGCCCATGATGCGCAGCGCCTTCTCGTGGCCGGTGCTGCTGATCCGGTAGAGCAGCTCTTCCTTGGTCTTGTAGTGGATGTAGAGCGCGGCCGGGCTCATCCCGGCGCGGCCGGCGATGTCACGGGTGGTGGTGGCGTGGTAGCCGCGCTCGGCGAACGCCTGGACGGCCGCGCTGACCAGCCGCCGTGCGGCGTCCGGGGTCACCCCGGACCACTCGCCGCTCTCCTCCGCCGCCCGCTCGGCCGCACTCATCGCCGCTCCCCGCTCCTCGATCCGCCAGGGGCCTTCCTCTGCCGGATCGAACACCATACCGCGTCGCTGAGCAAGCGCTTAGGGCCGCTCGCCGGGCTCCCGGCGGGCGGCGGACGGGCCGGCCAGAAGGCGGAGACGCCGGTCAGGGCGCGGCCGATGAGGAGCTTCTGGATCTGGCTGGGTGCTGGTGGTGGTTGGTGGTGCCTCGTAGAGGGTCTTGGCTTCCTCCCCCTCGTGAACGCGGGGGATTCTCCTATGAGGGGGTTCGGCCGGTCGCCCGGCTTACGGGTTCCTGCTTCGCAGACTGGCTGATGCCGAGGTCTCCACAGGCTGACACGGCCTGCCCGGCCGCGTGTTTGATGGTGATGGCGGCGTTGACATCGGCGTGCGCGGTGTGTCCGCAGCCTGCGGCTTTGCACCGGAAGACCGCTTGGCTTTCGCGGTTGTTCTCGGCGACGAAGCCGCAGGCGGAGCACCGCTGCGACGTGTACGCGGGATTGACCTTCACCACGCGCGTGCCGGTATAGCGGGCCGCGCTGGTGAGGGTGAGTTCGAGGCGGTGCCATCCCTTGTCGAGGATGGCCCGGTTCAGGCCCCGTTTCTGGGCCACGCGGGAACCTGGGGCCTCGATGGTTCCGGACGCGGAGGCGGACATGTTCTTGATCCGCAGGTCTTCGAGGACCACCAGGGCGTTCTTTGTGACGATCCGGGTGGCGGTCTGCGCGCAGAAGTCACCGCGCCGGTCCGTGACGCGGCCCGTGATCTGGTTCATCGCGTCGAGCGTCTTACGGCGGTTCCGGCTGCCCTTCTGCGCCCGGGCGAGGCGCTGCCGAAGACGCCGGTACCGCTTGGTCTCGCCATCGGTGATGAACGGCCGGTCGTGGAAGTCGCCGTCGGAGGTGACGGCCGCCGCTTTCACGCCCCGGTCAATCCCGACCGCTGTGCCGGGTATAGCGTGCCGCTCGGGCGTCTTCAGGCCGTCGTCCACGAGGAACGACACGAACCAGTGACGGCCCTTTCGGCTGACGGTAGCCGAACGGATCTCACCGCCGAGCGGACGCGACCAGCGAAAGCGCACCCATCCCAGCTTCGGCAGCTTCGCCTGCCCCCATTTGCGGCCGAGGCGCTCCACGACGACCCGGTTTCCGGCGGGGAACCGGAACGAGGGAGACCAACGCGCCTTGGACCGCCAGCAAACCTTGAACGTGCCGTGCTCCCGGCACGCCTTGTCGAGGTCCCGGAGGGTCTGTTGCAGAACATGCGACGGCGCAGCCTTCAGCCAGAGATGTTCCTTCTTGGCGTCGGCCAACTCGGCGGCCTGCGGCACGTAGTTCATCCACGCACCCCGCCGCCGATACTGTCGGCGCTGGTCGAGGGCGACGTTCCATACCGCACGGCAGATGTTCCCGAACTCCTCGCACAACTCCGCCTACTCAGGCGTGAGCGCGAGACGATATCGGCGACCGGACAGCACGGCAACACCACCTCGAAACCGCTAAGTTGACCAATTCTCACATCATTAGCGCAGGCCAGAGCAGCCTAGCGAGGAGCTCCCCCCAGCCAAAGCAAGGGCCCGCGCCCAAGAAAGTTGTCCTCAGGCCCTTTGTCGGCGGGAACGGAGCGGGAGCGGGATGGACCGTTAATTAGCGGTGCTAGTTTTTGTGGGGCAGCCCCTACTATGTGCGGCATGGCCCGACCCCGCAAGCCCCTGCTGAGCCGCGAGCGCATCGTCACCACCGCGCTGGCACTGATCGACGCGGAGGGGCTCGCGGCGCTCTCCACCCGGCGGCTGGCGGCGGAACTGGGCGTGAGCGGCCCCTCCCTCTACAACCACTTCACGACCAAGGACGAGATCCTCGACGCGGTGGCCGACACGGTCATCGCGCAGGTCGACGTCTCGACCCTGGCGTCCGGCGCCGACTGGCGGGCCGGCCTGCTGGACTGGGCCCGCTCCTACCGCGCCGCGCTGGCCGCCCACCCGCACATCGTGCCGTTCCTCGCCCAGGGCCCCGGCCTGCGGCCGGCCGGGCTGAAGATGGCCGACACGGCGTTCGGCGGCATGGTGGAGGCGGGCTGGCCGCCCGCCCTGGCCACCAAGGTCTGCGCCATGGTGCGGTACTTCGTCGCCGGCTCGGCGCTGGGCTCGTTCGCCCGCGGCTTCGTGGACGACCCGCGCGCCTACGACCCGGCCGCCTACCCGCACCTCGGCCAGGCGCACCTGCTGGCCGAGCATCAACGCCGGGTGGACGAGGGCGCGTTCGAGGCCGGACTGCTGGCGCTGGTGGACGGCCTGACGCTGCATCACCCGGAACTGGCACCACCCGGACGACCGCCCAGGATTTGAATGTAAAGTGCATCAGTCCCTGGCGGGCAGGGACGATGTGCGTCCTGCGGAGGCGGATATGCGCCAGCCGAGCACGGCCGACGGAGCGTCGGTTGCCAAGAGTCACGACCCCTCAGCGACCCGTCCGTCGACGCCCCGCTGGGGCCGGTTCGTCGTGGAGGTGCTGCGCGGACAGGCGCAGGTCGACCTCCTGCCCAGCGCACTGACCGGGCTGGTCTTCTCGATCGCGCTGTGCGCCGCGGGATGGCGGTACGGCGTCTACGGGCTGCTGGGCGCGGCCGTGGGCACCGGCACCGCGCGCCTGCTGGGCGTGGACCGCGGCCGGGTCGCGGCCGGGCTGGAGGGCTTCAACTCCTGCCTGGTCGGGGTCGCCTGCGCGGTCTTCCTGCACGCCGACCACCTGTCGACCCTGCTGGTCGCGGTCGCCGCCAGCGCGGCGGTCACGGTCGTCACGGCCGCCGCCGCACGGCTCCTGGGCACCTGGGAACTGCCCACCTTCACCCTGCCGTTCTGCCTGACGGCCACCGCGCTCACCGTCGCCGCGCCGGGCTTCCAACACGTCTGGCACCTGTCCGACGCCCTGGCGGCGCTGCCCGGCACCGCGTCCGGGCCCACCGCGCTCGGCTTCACCGACCTGTGGCACGCCTTCTTCGCCAACTTCGGCGAGATCTTCCTGATGCCGCAGTGGTACGTCGGCCTGATCTTCCTCGTCGGCATCTTCCTCGCCGACCGCCGGATGGGCGCCCTGGCCTGCGCCGGCAGCGCCGTCGGCATCCTGACGTCCTGGGTGCTGGGCGCCCCCGCCGACCAGGTGCGCCAGGGCCTGATGGGCTACGACGCGGTGCTGGTGGCGATGGCGCTGGGCGGGGTCTTCCTGGTCACCGACGCCTGGAGCGTGGGGTACGCGATGGTCGGTGCGATCACCGCCACCGTGCTCAGCCCGGCGCTCGGCGCGCTCTTCGCGCCGTCCGGCGGGCACGCCTTCACCTGGCCGTTCGTGCTGGTGTCGCTGGTGTTCCTGGCCGCCGTGCCGGCCTTCCCGCGGCTGCGCCGGGCCACGGGCTGACCGGCCGGCGGCCGGCGGTGCATCGGACCGCTCAGAACACCACCAGCGCCCGGCCGCCCTTCCCGGCGAGCATCGCCTCGAAGGCGGCCGGGATCCCGTCCAGCCCGATCCGGTCGGTGACCAGCGCGGAGAGGTCGAGCGCGCCGGAGCGGACGTGCTCGGCGATCACCGGCAGGTCGCGGGCCGGATCGCTGTTGCCGTAGACGCAGCCGGAGAGCGTCCGGCCGAAGTAGAACAACTCCAGGGCGGAGAAGGCGACCTGCTGGTCCTTGCCGCCGATGCCCACCACCGTCGTCCGGCCGCCGCGCCGGGTGGCGGACCAGGCCGCGCGGATGGTCTCCGCGCGGCCCACGCACTCCACGGCGACATCGGCGCCGACGCCGCCGGTGAGCGCCCGGATCCGCTTGGCGCCCTCCTTCTCGAAGAACGCCGGGCCGTCGGCGACCAGGAAGTCGGTGGCGCCGGCCGCCCGGGCCAACTCCTCCTTCGCCGGCGAGACGTCCACCGCCACGATCGGGCCCGCCCCGGCGATCCGGGCCGCCTGCAGGGTCGCCAGCCCCACCCCGCCGACGCCGACGACCAGCACCGACTCCCCCGCCCGGACCCGGGCGCTGTGGTGGACGGCTCCCCAGCCGGTGAGCACCGCACAGCCGAGCAGGGCCGCGTCGGCCAGCGGGATGCCGTCCGGCAGCGGCAGCGCGGCGTGCGCGGGCACCACGGTCTCCTCGGCGAACGCGGCGGTGCCCAGGCCCGGGTAGAGCGCGCTGCCGTCGGCGCCGAGGGTGGCGTACGGGGCGCCCGCGGCCCGGCCGGCATGGGCGCACAGCCAGGGCTCGGCCAGTCCGCAGAAGTGGCAATCGCCGCAGGACGGCGCCCAGTTGAGGACCACCCGGTCGCCGACCGCCACCCCAATCACGTCCGGCCCCACCGCGCTGACGGTGCCCGCGCCCTCGTGCCCGAGCACGGCGGGGGCGGGCTGGCGCAGCGTCCCGTTGGACAGCGACAGGTCGGAGTGGCAGACGCCGGCGGCGGCGAGCCTGATCCGGACCTGGCCGGGGCCGGGCTCCGGCAGTTCGATCTCGGTCACCCGGAGCGGGGCGTTGACGGCGGGCAGGACGGCGGCGCGGACCACGGGGTCTCCTCGGGGCGTCGGCGGCGGGGCGGGTGTGACGGGCGGCGGGGCGTGCCGGCCCGGTGCGGGAACGGGCTGTCAGAACTGGAGGGACTTGGTCTGGAGGTACTCGGTCAGGCCGTGCGGCCCCAGCTCCCGGCCGATCCCGGACTGCTTGTACCCGCCGAACGGGGCGAGCGGGTTGAACCGGCCGCCGTTGATGTCGACCTGGCCGGTCTCCAGCCGGCGGGCGAAGGCGACCGCCCGGGCGTCGTCGCCGGCCCAGACCGCGCCGGCCAGGCCGTAGACAGTGCCGTTGGCGATCCGCACCGCGTCGTCCTCGTCCTCGTAGCGCAGGACGGTGAGGACCGGGCCGAAGATCTCCTCCTGGGCGATGGTCATCTCCGGGGTGACGTCGGCGAAGACGGTGGGGTGGACGTAGAAGCCGGGCCCCTCGGGCGTCCGCGGTCCGCCCACGACGGGCCGGGCGCCCTCGGCGACGCCGCGTTCGAGGTAGCCGACCACCCGGTCCCGCTGGCGGGCGCTGACCAGCGGGCCGAGCCGCTCGCCGGGGACGTACTTGGCGGTCGCGGCGGCGGCCAGCGCGACCGCCTCGTCGTACTGGTCCCTGTGCACCAGCATCCGGGTCCAGGCGCTGCACGTCTGGCCGGAGTTGGCCATGACGTTGGCGACGCCGACCGCCACCGCCCTGCCGAGGTCCGCGTCGGGCAGGATGACGTTGGCGGACTTGCCGCCCAGTTCCAGGGCCACCCGCTTGACCGCGCCGCCGGCGAGCGCGCCGATGGTCCGGCCCACCGCGGTCGAGCCAGTGAAGGAGACCATGTCGACGCCGTCGTGCTCGGCCAGCGCCCGGCCGGCGACCGGTCCGAGTCCGGTGACGAGGTTGACGACGCCGGCGGGTATCCCGACCGCCTCGACGCACTCGGCGAACAGCCGGGCCACCAGTGGGGTGTCCTCGGCGGGCTTGAGGACGACCGTGCAGCCGGCCGCCAGCGCCGGGGCCGCCTTGGCGACGATCTGGTGCAGCGGGTAGTTCCACGGGGTGATCGCGCCCACCACGCCGACCGGCTCGTGCAGCACGGTGGAGTTGCCGAGGGTCTCCTCGAAGGCGTACTCGCGGGCGATCTCGGCGTACGAGCCGCAGACCGCGATCGGCGCACCGGCGTGCACGGTCCGGCTGAAGGCGAGCGGCGCGCCGAGTTCCGCGGTGACGGTCTGCGCGATCTCCTCGGCGCGGGCGGCGAGTTGGTCGCGCAGCGCGGCCAGCCGCTCGGCGCGGGCCGCGGGCGGGGTGGCGGCCCAGCCGGGCAGGGCGGCGCGGGCGGCCCGCACCGCGGCGTCCACGTCCTCCGCTGAGCCGGCCGGGACGGTGGCGATGACCTGCTCGTCGGCCGGGTTGACGACCTCGATCGTGTCGCTGCCCGCGGCGGGCCGCCAGCGTCCGTCGATGTACATCGCCTCGTGGTGCTGCACGTTGCGTTCCTCCCGGGCCGGCTGGTGATGATCGGCACCCTAGGGGCGCCCTGGGGCACTTCCTAGGGGGACACCCTCCAAACTAGCGTCGGTAGTTTCGTGTCCGCCAGCGGCACCCTCCGCCCGCCCGGGCCCTCCGCGGCGCGGACGCGCCGCCCTCACCCGGCCCCGCCGCCGGGGCCGGCCTCCCCTGCCGCGCCCTCGCCCGATCCGCCGTCCGGCCCGTCCAGATAGCGCGCCAGATAGGCCCGCAGCAGCTCCTTGGCCTCCGTGACGATCGCCGGATCGCCCGCCGGGTCGATGCGGAAGGCGAGCTGGAGCAGCGCGTCGGCGGTCTCCACGCCGACCAGGAAGACGGTGCGCAGCCGGGCGTCGGCGGGATCCAGGCCGAGCCGCCCGGCGAGCAGCCGCAGCAGTCGGTCGGCGACCTCGTAGTTGGCCTGCCGGGACTCGCGCGGGGCGGGGACGGTGAACTCCACCAGGGCGAAGCCCGACACCGTCCGCTTCATGGCCAGGTACTCGTCGATCACCACGTCCATCGCGGCGCGCCAGCCCGGCGGCTGCTCCGGAGCGGTCAGCCGGGCGCTGATCCGGTCCGCGTAGGCGTCGAGGTTGCGCCGGGCGAGCGCCTCGGCCATGGCGCGCTTGTTGGGGAAGAAGCGGTAGACGGAGCCGATCGGGACCCCGGCGCGGCCGGCCACCGCGCGGGTGCTCAGGTCCTCGTAGCCGGTCTCGTCCAGCAGCTCGGCGCAGGCGTCGAGGATCCGGGCCAGGCGCTGGGCGCTGCGCCGCTGGACGGGCGCACGGCGGAGCAGGGGCGGTGCGGGCAGGTCGGGCAGGGCGGCTGGGGCGGGAGCGGGCTGCGGAGCGGGGGTGGACGGCGGGACGGGCGGGGGCGTCGAAGGCTGCACGTGGTCATCTTGCCCGCCATGCGCACCGGGGCGGGGCGAGCGGGGCGATCCGGCCACCGCGGCCGGGATCCCCCGGCGTGCCCGACCTCGCCCGACCGGGGAGGGAGCGCCGCCGTTGACGGACCCCCGCCCCAATCCTAAGGTCTTGCATAGGATTCCCCGAGGTCCTCCTCGGACCCCGTGGTGCCTTGGATTCCGTGGACGTCTTGATCCGTGAGCGGCGGGAGCGTGCGATGACAGGTACGGACAACGAGCGGGCCAGGAAGGCGGCCGAGGGCCTCGCCTACTCCTCCGGGTTCGGCAACGAGCACAGCTCGGAGGCGGTCCCCGGCGCCCTGCCGGTGGGCCGCAACTCCCCCCAGCGGGCCCCCCTCGGGCTGTACGCCGAGCAGCTCAGCGGTTCCGCGTTCACCGAACCCCGGAGCCACAACCGCCGGTCCTGGCTCTACCGCATCCGGCCGTCGGCCGCGCACCCGCCGTTCGTCCGCGCCAACCGCGGCGAGATCCGCTCCGCGCCGTTCACCGAGTGCCTGCCGGACCCCAACCGGCTGCGCTGGGACCCGCTCCCCGCGCCCGCCGACCCCACGGACTTCGTCGACGGCCTGTGGACGCTGGGCGGCAACGGCGACGCCACCCAGCGCACCGGCATGGCGGTGCACCTCTACCACGTCAACGCCTCCATGGAACGCCGGGTGTTCGGCAACGCGGACGGCGAGCTGCTGATCGTGCCGGAGCGCGGCGGGCTGCTGCTGCGCACCGAGTTCGGCCTGCTGCGGGTCGAACCGGGCCATGTGGCGCTGATCCCGCGCGGCGTCCGCTTCCGGGTCGAGCTGCTGGACGCCGCGCCCGACGGAACGGGCCCGACGGCTCGCGGCTATGTCTGCGAGAACTACGGCCGCCCCTTCGAACTCCCCCACCTCGGCCCGATCGGCGCCAACGGCCTGGCCAACGCACGGGACTTCCTCGCCCCGACCGCCGCCTACGAGGACGTCGAGGGGCCGGTCGAGGTGGTCAACAAGTTCTGCGGCCACCTGTGGACCGCGACCTACGACCACTCGCCGCTGGACGTGGTCGCCTGGCACGGCAACCACGTGCCCTACGTCTACGACCTGCGCCGCTTCAACGTCATCGGCTCGATCAGCTACGACCACCCGGACCCGTCGATCTTCACCGTGCTGACCTCGCCCTCGGACACCCCGGGGCTGGCCGGGGTGGACTTCGTGGTGTTCGCCCCGCGCTGGCTGGTCGGCGAGGACACCTTCCGCCCGCCGTACTTCCACCGCAACGTGATGACCGAGTACATGGGCCTCATCGAGGGCGCCTACGACGCGAAGGCGGTCGGCTTCGTGCCGGGCGGCGGCTCGCTGCACAACATGATGTCCGCGCACGGCCCGGACCAGGAGACCTTCGAGCGGGCCAGCGCCGCCGAACTGGCCCCGCAGAAGATCGACGACGGGCTGGCCTTCATGTTCGAGACCCGCTGGCCGCTGACCCTCACCGAGCAGGCCCGGGACGCCGGACACCGTCAGCGCGGCTACGACGACGTGTGGCAGGGTCTCCAGCGCCACTTCCGCCCGTAGCACCGGGACCAGCACCGCAGACCGGGGAACGCCCTTGACCACCTTCGCTCCCGACTCGCTCGCCCTGAACCGCAAGCTGCCGCTGTGGTACCAGGTCTCGCAGTCGCTGCGCGCCTCCATACTGGGCCGCTCCCCGGAGGCACCGCTCCGGCTGCCCACCGAGGACGCGCTCGCCGCGCACTACGGCGTCAGCGTGCTGACGATGCGCCAGGCGCTCAAGGAGCTGGAGGAGGAGGGGCTGATCAGCCGGCACCGGCGCCGGGGCACCTTCATCGAGCCGCATGCGCGGCGCGGTGCGCCGGTGCGACTGCTCGGGTCCGTGGACGCGATCGTGGCCCAGCAGTCCGGGATGCGGACCGTTCTGCTGGAGCACGGACCGGTCGCGGTCCCCGCCGAACTGGCCGAATACTTCCCGGACCTGGCGGAGGTGGCCGGTTTTCGGCGACTGCGCAGCGACGAGGCGACGGACGAGCCGACCAACCACGCGCGCAACTACGTACGCCCCGACGTGGCCGCCCGGATCGACCTGGCGGACCTGGAGCGGTGGCCGATGACGAAGGTGCTGCGGGACGCGGTGGGCATCCGGATCGGGCGGATCACCGACACCGTCGAGGCCCGGCTGGCCGACCCCGAGACCGCCCGGCTGCTGCACGTGCCGCTGCTCAGCCCGATCCTGCACTACACCGGGATCACCTACGACGAGTCCGGGCGGGTGCTGGACGTCGCCCTGATCCACTACCGCGGCGACCGGTTCTCGTTCACGGTGACGCTGGACGCGCACTGACCCGCGGGCCGCGCCCGGGGCCGCCCCCGGCGCCGCCGACGCCCCTTCAGATCCGCTCCAGGCTCCGCCCGGTGCTGCGCGGCCCGAGCAGCGCCACGTCCAGGCACAGCAGCACCAGCAGCACCGCGGAGCCGACGAAGACCGCGGCCGCGCCGAAGTCGGCCAGCACGCCCAGCGCGACGAACGGCAGCACGACCGAGGTGAGCCGGGACAGCGAGTAGGCGATGCCGATCGCGCTGCCGCGCAGCCCGGTCGGGAAGATCTCGGTCTGGTAGACGTGGAAGGCGTTGGAGAAGACGTTGCTGCACACCGTCAGCAGGAGGCCGAAGGCGACGATCGCCCAGGTGGCGGTGGCGAAGCCGAAGGCCAGACCGCAGCCGGCCATGCCGAGCGCGGCGGCGACGATCAGCGTCCGGCGCTCGACCCGGTCGATCAGCGGGACGGACAGCGCGGAGCCGATCGGATAGCCGCAGTAGCTCAGCGCCGCGTACATCAGCGAGTCGGTGACGGTGTGCCCCTTGGCGGTGAGCACCACCGGCGCCAGCGAGCCGAAGCCGTAGTAGCCGACGGTCTGGAGCACCTGGAAGATCCACCACATGAGCGTCCGGCGCCGGTACTCGCCGCGGAACATCTCCCCCAGCGGCACCTTCCGTTCCGGGACCTCCGCGACGTCCGGGACGGAGGGCAGGCTGTTGCCGGTCTCCGCCGCCACCCGCCGCTCGATGTCGGTGACGATCCGGTCGGCCTCCTCCTGGCGGCCCTGGACGGTCAACCAGCGTGGCGACTCCGGGAGCTGACGTCGCATCAGTTGCAGGAAGGCGGCGCCCAGCGCGCCGGCGATCAGCAGCCAGCGCCAGCCGTCCACCCCCAGCACCGCGTGCCCGGCCACCAGGCGGGCACCCAGCAGCGCCGCCACCGGGACGCCGACGAAGCCGAGGGTGTAGGCGTAGGCGAGGTATCGACCGCGGACCGCCCGCGGCAGGAATTCCGCCAAATAGGTATCGACCAGGACGAGTTCGGCGCCGAGCCCGAGTCCGGACAGACAGCGCAGGACGAGCAGCCAGCCCAGATCCGGCGCGCACGCCGCGGCCAGCGAGAAGAGCGCGTAGCCGCCCAGGTTGACCAGGAACATCCGGCGCCGGCCGAGCCGGTCGGCGAGCACCGACAGCACAGTGGCGCCGACGAACATCCCCAGGAAACCGGCGGCGATCACCCAGGACTTCGCGGTGTGCCCCAGGCCCCACCGGTCGGCCAGTACCGCGGCGAGCACCCCGCCCAGGAAGATCTCGTAGAGGTCGAAGAAGGCGCCGATGCCGACGACGAGGGTGATCCGGCGGTGCCAGCGGGACGGTGGCAGCCGGTCCAGCCGTGCGGCGGCCCGGGCCTCGATGGAGGTCCCCCGGCGCCGTCCGGGCGCGGAGGAGGCGATGTCCGTCATGGCGGCCCTCCCTGGGCAGGTGTTCCGGTCAGGACGGTACTCCGCCAAGATCAGCACGCGGAAGACCGCCTCGGGGCGCTCCTGGCGACCGGGCGCCCCCGGCGCCGATGCCGGTCCGGGCGACGGCCGGCGGGCGGGAGTGCACCGCCAGGGCCTACCATGCCGGGGTCGACCAACGGTTCCGGGAGGGGCTCCGCGTGACGGCGAAGCAGGGCGCGCCAGGACGTGACGCGCCACGGCTGTCCGATCTGATGCCGTGGTCCGTGGCGCCGCTGCGGCTCGGCCGCTCCTGGGTGATGGGCCCGGATCCGGCCACCCTGCGCGCCCGTTGGCAGGCCCTGGCGGACGCCGCGGACCCGGCGGCGCGCGAGCGGCTGTTCCGCCCCTCCCGGGCCCGCACCCTGCACTCCGCGGTCGGCCAGCTCCCCGGTCGGGCCACCCCGACCGCGCGGCTGTCCCGGGCGGTCGGCCCGTGCCCGGAGCCGGTGCGGGTGCTGCACGGGCCGTTCGACCGGCAGTGGCTGCTGCCCGACCACCGGCTGATCGACGCGGCCCGCCCGGAGTTGTGGCGGGTCACCGACGAACACCAACTGTTCCTGGTGGAGTTGGGTCACGTCCCGCAGACCCCGGGTCCGGCGGTGGTGCCCTCCGCGCTGCTCCCGGACGGACGCTCCCCGGCCGGCCGGCCCGGCCGGATCCACCCGCTCCACCGCCGGCCCGGCGGCGCCGAGCCCAACCTCGCCCCCGGGCTGACGGACCTCCTCGCCCGCCGCCTGGGCCGTCCGGTCCGCCCGGTCGAGCTGCTCGCCTGGATCGTCGCCACCGCGGAGCACTCCCCCGCCGGCACCGCGGTGCCGCTCACCGCCGACCCGGCGCTCTGGGACCGCGGGACGGCGCTCGGCGGACGGCTGCTGTGGCTGTGCACCTGGGGCGCCCACCAGGGCGACGGCCCGAACGGGCCCGGCGGGCGACCACGCCTGCCGGGCGGTCGGCGCCCCTACGTGCGGGCCGCGCTGCCCGCCCGCGAGCTGCCCGGGACCCTCGCCTACGACCCCGACGACCAGGCACTGCTGCTCGGCAGCGGCCGGATCTCGCCGGTGCCGGCCGGTGCCTGGGAGTTCCACGCCGGGGGCGTGCGGGTGCTGGAGGAGTGGTTCGCACAGCGCTGCGCGACCGGTGCGGCCGGCGCGGCCGGCGGCGCGTCCGCCGAGGCCGGTTCGCTGGCGGCGCTGCGGCCCGCGGCCTGGCCGCAGGAGTGGACCTCGGAACTGCTGGAGCTGGTCACCGTCCTGGCACTGCTGGCCGAACTCGCGCCGCAGGTGGCGCAGTTGGCGCGGGCGGTGGCGGCCGGTCCACGGATCGGGACGGCGGAGCTACGGTCCGCCGGGGTGCTGCCGGTGCCGGCCGCGGCGGCCCGGCCGGCGTCCGTGCTGGACCACCGGGAAGAGGGCCCGGACGGCCAGTTCGCGCTCTTGTGAGTCGTGCGCCGAGCCGGTGGGCACGGCGCGCCCGCGGGCACACAAAGGACCACCCGCCACGAGGTGACGGGTGGTGAGAAGGCGGCACCGGGCGGCGGTGCTGCGCCGAGCCGGGACGGTGGGCTGCCTGAGCCGGTGGTGCCGCTTCAGGGACTGCTCAGCTGTGGCCGCCGAAGAGCGAGCGGCGAAGCCTGCGCAGCGGTGCGAACAGCGACACCCGGTGGCCGCGGCTCTTCGTGATGCGCGTGTGGTCACGCGCGGTGAGCTCCTGCATCAACGAGGTGGCCCCCTCCACCTCGCGCTGCGGAATGGCGGGACCGCCGAGCACCGCGAGATGGCGGTCGAGCCGCGCGCTGGACGCGCTGCTCCCGCATGTGATGGCAGGGACCCGCGCCCTGCTGCGCATTGTTATCTGTTCCATGACTCTCCCCACCCGTACGAGGGCACCCGGCCAACGGGCAGGGTAACCCTATCTCTCTTGGAGGACACGCGTGCAGACCGGTCAACGGATTCACCTGCCATGCCTTGACGTTGACGAACACCATACGGAATGTCACGTACAGCGCGCGTGCCAGGGCGAGTTGGGCGCCCGCGGGAGGTTTCCGGGGAGACCGGAGCGCGGAGGAGGAAGCCCCCTCCCCCGCGCCCTGTGCACGGAAGGTCACGCAGCGGAGCCGAACACCGGGAGGTAGCCGCCGGCTTGACCGGCGGCGGTGGGGTGGTAGGACTCGTCGACGGGGTAGGTCACGCTGTGCAACCACGGGCTGCCGGAGCACAGCTCGTGGCCGGCGAAGGTGGAGTTGACATCGGCGAAGGTGAAGCCGTGGTCGGCGGCGCGCTTGGCGATGACGCCGTTGATGGCGTCGGCGGCGTCGTTGATGGCGGCGCGGGACTTCTCGGTCAGGCCGGCCACACAGGAACCGTCGAGCTTGTAGAAGTGCGGGTACCCCAGGGCGACGACACGGGCGGACGGCGCCTTGTCGGCGATGGCCCCGTACACGGTGTCGAGCTTGCCGGGGAGGGTGTTGTCGATGTAGGTGCGGGCCTGGCCGACCCGGGCGAGGCAGGCGCTCTCGCCCTGGAGGGCACAGGTCGTCATGGTGTCGGCGAATCCGGCGTCGTTGCCGCCGATGGTGATGCTGACCAGGCTCGTGGCGGAGTTGAGCGGGCCGAGCTGACCACTGACGACATCACCCGTTCGGGCCCCTGAACATGCGGTGAAAGCGAAGGACGACGGGGAGTGCGCCGCCGCCCAGAGGGCCGGATAGGACTTGGTGCTGCGTTTACAGGCACCGCTGCCGCTGTCGTAACCGCCGGCGCCGACGCCGGAGGAGTAGGAGTCGCCGAGGGCCACATAGCCCCCGGCGGCGGGGAGTTGGGCTGCCGCCGCGGCGCCTGCGCCGGTGAGCGCGAGCGACGAAGCAACGAAGAAGGCGGATGTCAATGCCGCAAAACGGGACACTCTCATGGAACCTCCCATAGCAGGATCTCTGCGCGATCCGTGGTACCAGGAGTCCCGCGTGGCCGGAAGTGTCCATGCCAAAACTCGTACAGAGTTCATGACAAATCTGCTGTTCTGTCAGGTTGCTCACTGCGGCGGCATTGCCTTTCCATGACGCGCATATGACATCCCGTTGGGACTCTTGATACCTGCGTGCGACTCATCGAATCTTTTGACGGACGGTCACGGACTTTCACGGATCGGCCGATTGCGTACGGACCCGTACGCCCACCCTGCGCGCGCACCACAGCGCGCCACCGATGAGGAGGACTCCCTCGCGATGGCAGTGATGCGTTCCACCACCCCCCACGCCGCCCGCCGGCGTTCCACCACCCTGCGGATCGCCACGGCGGTCACCGCCGCCACGGCCGCCGCCACCCTCGGCGTCCTGGCCCTGCCCGCCCAGGCGGCGCCCGCCCAGGGCACCGTCGTCGGTGCCGGTGCCGCCGACGCGGTGCACGGCAGCTACCTCGTCACGCTCAAGCCGACCGCCGGTCTCAAGGCCGCGTCGGCGGACGGCCGCGGCGTGATATCCGCCTACGGAGGCACCGTCAAGCGCACCTATACGGCCGCGCTCAACGGCTATGCCGCCACCCTGTCCGAGGCCCAGGCGAGACGGCTGGCGGCCGACCCCGCCGTCGACCGCGTCTACCAGGACCGCACCGTGCACGCCCTGGACACCCAGAACAACCCGCCGTCCTGGGGCCTGGACCGGATCGACCAGGCGAAGCTGCCGCTGGACAAGAAGTACACCTACCCCGCCACCGCCGGCTCCGGCGCCACCGTGTACGTCATCGACACCGGGGTCCGGATCTCCCACCAGGAGTTCGGCGGCCGGGCGTCCAACGGCTACGACGCGATCGACAACGACAACGTCGCCCAGGACGGCAACGGCCACGGCACCCACGTCGCGGCGAACATCGCCGGCTCGTCGTACGGCGTCGCCAAGAAGGCGAAGATCGTCGCCGTGCGGGTGCTGGACGACTCCGGCTCCGGCACCACCGCCCAGGTGGTCGCGGGCATCGACTGGGTCACCAAGAACCACAAGGGCCCGTCGGCGGCGAACGTGTCGCTGGGCGGCGGCCCGGACGCGGCCCTGGACGCCGCCGTGCAGAACTCCATCAAGAGCGGCGTGACCTACGCCATCGCGGCCGGCAATTCGGGGGCCAACGCACAGAACTACTCCCCCGCGCGGGTCCCCGAGGCCATCACCGTCGGCGCGACGACCTCGACCGACGCCCGTGCCTCGTACTCCAACTACGGCTCCCGGGTGGACCTCTTCGCGCCCGGCAGCAGCATCACCAGCGCCTGGAACACCAGCGACACCGCCACCAACACCATCTCCGGGACCTCGATGGCCACCCCGCACGTCGCGGGCGCCGCCGCGGTCTATCTCGCCGGGCACCCCACGGCCACTCCGGCCCAGGTCGCCACGGCCCTGGTGAACGGCGCCACCTCCGGGACCGTGACCAACCCCGGCAGCGGCTCGCCCAACAAGCTGCTGAAGATCGTCCCGTAGCGGGGCGCCCCCTGCGGGCCACCCGGTAGCGGGCCCCGTCGGGGGCCCGGCGGGTGCGGACGCCGACGGCCGGCCGGTCAGCCGTCGGCGTTCCGCCCGTGGGCGAGCCCGGGGACGAGCAGGGCGGTGGCCGCCACCGTCACCGCCGCCAGCAGCACCACCAGCGGCGTACGGGTGCCCAGCCCGATCAGCCAGGCGCCCAGCAACCCGCCCAGCAGCATCGCGCCCACCGAGCTGAGGCGCCGGGGCACGGCGTGGCTGCCGTAGCCCAGCAGCCGGTCGCCGCCCAGCGCCGAACCGCTCACCAGGGCCGTCATCGCACGGGTCTCCACCGTCGTGGTCAGGTCCGGGGCGGCCACCCGCATCGCGGTGACGTTGCGCATCCCCATCGCCAGCGCCATCAGCGCGATGGCCGCATAGCGCTGACCGGCCGTCAGCCCGCGGACCGGGCCGGACCCCCAGCACGCCGCCGCCGCGCCGGCCAGCAGCGCCGCCTCGACCAGCAGGGCCATCGGGAACCACGGCCGCCGACGGGTGGCCAGCGCGGACTCCAGCCGGGCCCCGGTGACCGCCCCGGCCAGGAACGCGCCGAGCGAGACCACCGTCGCGGCCACCGGCAGCCCGCCCTGCCCGGAGATGCCGAACCCGAGGAAGAGCAGATTGCCGGTCTGGGTCGCGGTGAAGACATGACCGAGGGTCAGGAAGCTGGCGGCGTCGAGCACGCCGGTCACCACGGTCAGGCACACCATGACCACCGTCAGGGCGGCTCCGCTCGGCGGCTCCACGGGATCGGCTCCTTCCACCGGGCACCTCGGATCGGCGTCCTGCCAGTCTCCGGAGGGCCGGCGCGGCACCGGGCCCATTGCGCCGTCAGTGGGCGCCCCGCCCGGACGGCCCGTCAGCGGCGGCCGGTGGCGATCCCTGGCGCCGTTCTCGCCCGGGAGGCGTCCCGGTGCCCACCCCCCGCCCCGCACATCACCAGCAGCAGCGCCAGCGCGGCCACCCCGACCACCACCGCCACCCCGAAGGCCGTCCCCCGGCGCCCCCGCAGGCGCCCGCCGCCCGCTCGCTCCGGCCCGTCCGGCCGCCCCTGACGTTCCCCACCTCGACGTCGCACGGCGGACCACCCTAGGGCGGGTCCGACGGGCGCGCACAGGGCGCGTTCCGGCGCGCGCACCGCCCGCGGACAACCGGTCCGGCGCCGGGCGGCCGGCGTGGCTCGGATAATCCTTGTACGCGGGTGGCCGGTCTGGCGGATCATGCCGGTATGTGTGCCGATCGGGTCCCGTCCTCCCGTGCCGAGGAATCCCTGCCGCTCCGGCTGACGATGGACGACAGCGACTCCCCGTCCGACGTCGTCGACGCGCTCTTCCTGGGCCGGTTCGCCAACGGCGAGCAGCCGTACGCCCGGAGCCGCACGGTGGACCGGGTGAAGTCCGGGCGGACGCTGCTGCCGCCCGGGGTCCGGATCCTGCGCTCGGCCCGGGACGACGACCGCGGCGCCACCCTCGCCGAGGGCGACGGCTTCACGCTGCTGGTCTCCCGCTGGAACCGCGGCGCCGACGTGACGGTCACCGCGGTCACCGACGAACTCGCCGAGAAGGTGCTCGGGCAGGCCACGGAGGGCGCCGAGGACGCCCCCGACCCCCGGCCGGAGAACGTCCCGATGGGCTTTTGGTACTACTCCCCGCGCCGCGGCCCGCACCGCACCACCCGGCAGATCGGCGCCGGGACGTGGGAGGAGATCCGCGCCAACTACACCGCGCCGGTGGCCGCGGAGCTGGACCGGCTGATGGCGGTCTCCCCCGAGGAGATCGCCGGTCGGCTGCTGTTGCTGCACGGCCCGCCCGGCACGGGCAAGACCTCCGCGCTGCGCACCCTCGCCCGGTCCTGGCGGGAGTGGTGCCAGGTGGACTGCGTACTGGACCCGGAGCGGCTGTTCGGCGACATCGGCTATCTGATGGACATCGCCATCGGGGAGGACGACGCCACCGGCCGCAGCCGCTGGCGGCTGCTCCTGCTGGAGGACTGCGACGAACTGATCCGCGGCGAGGCCAAGCACGCCGCGGGCCAGGCGCTCTCCCGCCTGCTCAACCTCACCGACGGCCTCCTGGGCCAGGGCCGCAACGTCCTGGTCGGCGTCACCACCAACGAGGACCTGGAGCGGATGCACCCCGCGGTGGTCCGCCCCGGCCGCTGCCTGGCCCGGATCGAGGTCGGCCCGCTGACCCGCCCGGAGGCCGTCGCCTGGCTCGGCACCGAGGAGGGCGTCGGCCGCGACGGCGCCACCCTGGCCGAGCTCTACGCCCTCCGCCGCGGCACCCGGCCCGCCGGGCTGCCGACCCAGCCCCGGGGCACGGCATCGGGGCTGTATCTGTAACGCCGTTACGGAGGGCGGGCTCGGCGCCGGTCAGCGGGCCCGGCCGCGCGGTTTGAGCGGCACGGGCGGGAGTTCCGGGGCGAGCAGCCGGTCGCCGGCGTAGCCGTGGACGGCGCCGAAGCGTTCGCCGCCGGCGTTCCACGCCGCGCGGGCGTCGGCGATCTCGTCGCCGGTGCGCCCCACGAAGTTCCACCACATGACGATCTCCTCCTCGAACGGCTCGCCGCCGAGGAGGAGCAGACTGCCGGGCTCGGTGGCGCGCAGCGGGAGCTCGGTGCGGCCGCAGCCCAGGTAGAGCAGCGAACCGGGGGTCAGCGGGACGCCGTCGACCTCGGGGGCGCCGGAGATGGTGAGGGCGGCGTACTCGAAGTCGGGGTCGAGCGGGAGCCGGGCGTCGGTGCCCGCGGCGAGGGCGAGGTCGGCGCCCATCAGCGGGGTGAAGGTGGTGCCGGGCGAGGCGGCGCCGTCCAGTTCGCCGAGGATGACGGTGGCGCTGAGGCCGCCGCCCCCGGTGAGGACGGGGAGGTCGGCGTGGTGCTCGAAGGCGGGGGCGGTGGTGCGGTGGGCGTCGGGCAGGGCGACCCACAGCTGGGCGCCGTGCAGGACGGCAGGGTGCCGGCGCGGGGACTCCTCGGAGTGGGCGATGGCGCGGCCCGCGGTCATCAGGCCCAGTTCACCGGGGCGGACGGTCTGGAGGGAGCCGAGGCTGTCGCGGTGCAGGACCTCCCCGTCGTGCAGCCAGCTGACGGTCTGCAGGCCCATGTGCGGGTGCGGCGGGACCTGCATGCCCGGCTCGTCGGCGATGTTGTCGGGGCCGATGGGGGCACCGCCCATGCCCTTCAGGCATGGGGGAGGTCCACGAAGCACCAGGCGCCGACCATCCGTCGGCCCAGGTTGGGCAGCAGGCGGCGGACCACGGTGCTCTCGCCGAGCGGTACCTGTTTGCCGGCCTGGAGTTCGCGGACCGGGCCGGTGCGGCGGTTGCCGCCGCACCGGGTGGGGGTGGGGCGGAGGTCGAGGTTGCTCATGGGGCAAGGATGCCCGCTGCCGGGCCGCGCGGATGAGGTTCCGTCAGCTCCGTGCGCCGCTCACTCCGTCAGTTCGCGCAGGCGCACCGACAGGCAGGTGACACAGCCCTCCCGCTTCTCGAACTCGCTGATGTCGACGGGCACCGGGCGGTAGCCGAGGCGGGTGAACAGCTGGGCGGTCCGGGGTGCGGAGGCGGCCATCAGCAGCGCGTCGCCGCCCAGGAGGACGACGTGCGCCCCGGTCTCCTCCAGGACCGGGCGGAAGTGCGGGAAGACCGACGAGTCCTCGACCAGTGGCGGGTAGCCGATGACGGTGTCGTCGGGGAGGGCGGTGACCGCGGACTTCAGGTGCAGCACCCGGCTGACCGGTACGGCGATCACCCGGGCGCCCAACGGCTCGAAGGCGGCGCGGAGTTGCCGGACCCCGTCGAGGTTGGTGCGGCAGCCGCGGCCCACGTACAGGGTGTCCCCGACCTTCAGGACGTCGCCGCCGTCGAGCGTGCCGGGGGCGCGGACCGCGTTGAGGGAGCAGCCGAGCGCCTCGGCGGCCTCGCGGGCGGCCGGGAGCTCGGGTCTGCGGGAGTCGGCGCCGGAGCGGGCGAGCAGGGCGACGTTGCGGAAGACGACCATGGTGTCCTCGACGAAGACCGCGTCCGGGCAGTCGTCGGCGGGCGCCACCTCGGTGGTCCGCCAGCCGTGGTCGTGCAGCACCTGGACGTACGCCTCCCACTGGCGCAGCGCCAGCGCGACGTCGACCGGTCGGCGGTCCATATGGGTGACCAGGCCCTCGGCGAGGCGGGGACCGGGGCGTCGGACGAGGGCGTGCCGACTGGGCATGGGCTCCTCCGGGGCGGGTGCGGGCCGGGTCGGCGGGTCGGGGCGGCCCGCCGGGTTCGGGTGCCGGTGCGGTCAGTCCCCGCTGTCGTAGCTGGCGCGCAGGGCGTCGGTGACGGCGGCGAGCGCGGCGGCGCGGTCCAGGCCCAGGCGCTGGGCGCGGTGGGCGTAGACCGCGGCGGCCGCGGCGGCCTCCTTGGCGGCGGCGTCACCGGCGGCGGCGACGAAGCTGCCGTTGCGGCCGCGGGTCTCGATCACGCCGTCGGTCTCCAGGGCGCGGTACGCCTTGGCGACGGTGTTGGCGGCCAGGCCCAGTTCCTCGGCGAGGCCGCGGACGGTGGGCAGTTTGTGGCCGACCGGCAGGGTGCCGGTCCGGGCCTGGTCGGCGATCTGGGTGCGGACCTGCTCGAACGGGGCCTCGGCCGCCGCCGGGTCGATGGTGATCGTCAGCGTCTGCGGGGACACGGTGGCGCTCCTGGTGCTGGTGGTGGCGCGGTCGGCGGGCGCGCGGGGTGCGCGGATCCGCCGGCGCGGGTGCGCGGTTTTGTCGCATCCATTGTGCGCCAGGAGCGGCCACCGTGCCCGGGGACAGCGGAAGTCCGCGGCCTACAGCTCCAGGGTGGTGCCGGTGCTGCGCAGCCAGGCGTCCATGCCGAGGACGAGTTCGGCGCCCGGGCGGATGTCCTGGTCGGCGCCGTCGGCGGTGGCCTCGGCGAGCACTCCGGAGTCCAGCAGCGGGCGGACCGGGGCGTCGCGGTCGGCGGTCAGTTCCCTGAGTTCGTCGCGCAGCGCCTCGTTGTAGCCGGGGTCCTGGGTGCTGGGGTAGGGGCTCTTGACGCGGTCGGCGACCACGTCGGGCAGCACGTCGCGGGTGGCGGCCCGCAGCAGCGACTTCTCCCGGCCGTCGAACGTCTTCATCGCCCAGGGGGTGTTGAAGACGTAGTCGACCAGGCGGTGGTCGCAGAACGGGACCCGGACCTCCAGTCCGACGGCCATGCTGGCGCGGTCCTTGCGGTCCAGCAGGATCTGCACGAAGCGGGTCAGGTGCAGATAGCTGACCTCGCGCATCCGGCGCTGGTGGCCGATGTCGTCGTCCAGGTAGGGGACTTCGGCGAGCGCCTCGCGGTAGCGGCGGCGCTCGTAGCCGGGCAGGTCGAGCCGCTTGAGCAGGGCGCGGTCGAGCAGCGCCTCGCGGACCGCGTTGCCGCCGGCGAACCGGCCGGAGACTCCCGCGGCGACCCAGGGGAAGGTGTCGGCGTTGACCGACTCCGGGTCGTGGAACCAGCGGTAGCCGCCGAACACCTCGTCCGCGGACTCGCCGGAGAGGGCGACCGTGGACTGCTCGCGGACCGCCTTGAACAGCAGGTAGAGCGAGGTGTCGCCGTCGCCGAACCCGTTGGGCAGGTCGCGGGCGGCCAGGACCGCGGCGCGGTGCGCCGGGTCCATCAGGGCCGCGGTGTCCAGCACGATGTCGTGGTGGTCGGAGCGGACGTGCTCGGCCAGGGCGTGCGCGTACGGCCCGTCGGGGGTGCCGCGCAGGTCGTCGGGCTTGAAGTTCTCGGTGTAGCCGGTGAAGTCGACGGCGAACGAGCGGACCGGGCCGCTGCCCTGGGCGCCCAGCGCCTTGGCGGCGAGCGCGGTGATGGCCGAGGAGTCCAGGCCGCCGGAGAGCAGGGTGCACAAGGGGACGTCGGCGATCAGCTGGCGGGCGACGATGTCGTCGAGGAGTTCGCGGACCCGGGCGACGGTGGTGTCGAGGTCGTCGGTGTGCTCGCGGGCCGTAAGGGCCCAGTAGCGGCTGACGTGGACGCCGTTGCGGTCGATGCGCACCAGGTGGCCGGGGCGGACCTCGTGCAGCCCCTTGTAGACGCCGTGGCCGGGGGTCTTGGTGAAGGTGATCAGCTCGGCCAGGCCCTCGGCGTCGACGGCCGGGCGGACGTCAGGGTGGGCGTGCACCGCCTTGGGCTCGGAGCCGAACAGGACGCCGTCGCGGGTCGGGTAGTAGAAGAGCGGCTTGATGCCCATCCGGTCGCGGACCAGCAGGAGTTGTTCGGTGCGCGGGTCCCAGAGCGCGAAGGCGTACATGCCGTTGAGGCGCTCGACGAACGCCTCGCCCCACTGGAGGTAGGCGTGCAGCACGACCTCGGTGTCGCTGTTCGTCCGGAAGGCATGGCCCAGCCCGGTCAACTCGGCGCGGAGTTCGCGGTAGTTGTAGACCTCGCCGCTGTAGGTGGTGACGACCAGGGTGCGGCCGTCCTGCTCGACGCTCATCGGCTGCCTGCCGCCGTCGATGTCGATGACGGCGAGCCGGCGGTGCCCGAACGCGGCGTGCGGGGCGAGCCATGTGCCGCCGGCGTCCGGACCGCGGCAGGCCATGGTCCGGGTCATCGCCTCAAGGACGGGGCGCTGCGTGGTGAGGTCGTTGTCGTAGGAGATCCATCCGGTGATTCCGCACATGCTCGCGGCTCCTCCTTCGGGTTACGGCGGGCCGCCGCGCTCCCGGCGGCGCCCGGCGCGATCACCGTACGCCCAGGTAGTTGCAGGGACCACCTATACATCTGGGCGACCGTCCGGAATGAGCCACACCCCCACCGCCCACCGACAGACCGCCGTCAACTCCCTTGTCCCGCACGGCAGAAGCCACCCCGGCCACCACCGGCGCCCGGAAATCGGGCGGCGGAACGGACCGCGCCGGCGTACCGTCCGCGCCATGACGCTCACCCTGCGCGACTTCCGCCCCGCCGACGCGAAGCCCGTCGCCGACCTGCGACGGGCCGCCCTGCGGTTCCTCCTCTCGACCCCGCAAGGCGTCGCCTGGCAGATCGCCGCCGCGCCCCCGGCGAAGCGGCTGCGGTCGCTGGTCGCGGTGCGCGACGGACGGGTGATCGGCCAGATCAATGCCTCGCTGCTGCACGACAGCAGCCGACCGGGACAGGGCATGGCCACCCCCCTGGTCCATCCCGACCACCGGGGGCACGGCGCCGGCAGCGCGCTGCTGGCCGCCGGCGAGGAGCACCTGAGCACGGTCGGCGCCACCCACGGGTACGCCTGGACGGTCGACGAACCCGGCTCACTGGTCTTCGCCGCCCGGCACGGCTACCGCCCCACCCGCCGGGCCGACTTCCTCCGGCTCGACCTGGCACACACCGCGCTGCCGCCGCTGCCCGCCGCCCTGCCACCCGGCGTCCGGCTGCGCACCGGCGCGGACTTCGGCGCCGATCCGCGCCCCCTGTACGAGGCGGACGCCGAGGCCGGCGCCGACGAACCGGCCGACGTCGCCGCGGACGCCGTCACCTACCCGGACTGGCTCCGCACCACCTGGGAGAACCCCGACCTCGACCTGGGCCTGACCAGCGTGGTCACCGTCGACGGCGAGGTCGCCGCGTACACCCTCGCCGCCACCGACGGCCTGGGCCGCTACCTGACCACGATGACCGGCTGCCGGCGCGCCTTCCGCGGCCGGGGCCTGGCGAAGCTCGCCAAGACCGACGCCCTGCACCGCGCCCGCGACGCCGGCTGCACCGAGGCGTTCACCGGCAACGACACCACCAACGCCCCGATGCTCGCCGTCAACCGCGGCTTCGGCTACCGGGGGTGCGGCGGGGAGGTGCGGCATGTGCGGGAGTTGGGGCGGAGGTGACGTCGATCACGCCCCGCGTCGGGCAGCGACATGGGCGACCACCGCATACCGCTCGTCGGAGACCTCCCGGCCCCACAGCGTCGGGTCGCCGGAGAGGGGTATCAGCTCCGTGCGGGACGCCAACGGTGCGGTCAGGGCGGTGAGTTCGGCGGCGGTCAGGCCCATCGGGGCGGACTCGCCCCAGCGGCCCTCCACCAGCACCAGTCGGCCGCCGGGGGCGAGCAGTGCCGCCCAGTGGTGCAGGGCCGCCGACGGGTCCGGCAGCGCCCACAGCACATGGCGCACCAGGACGGCGTCGAACCGGCGCTCCCCCACGGGCGGTTGGGCGGCGTCGCCGACGACGAAGGTGGCGGGCCGCCCGGCGAGCTTCGTCCGGGCGCGGGCGAGCATGGCCGGTGAGCGGTCGACGCCGGTGACCCGGTGGCCCTGCTCGGTGGCGAGCAGGGCCAGGCTGCCGGTGCCGCAGCCCAGGTCGAGGACGTCGCCGGGGGCGGCCGGCAGCCAGGCGCGCAGCCGGGCGGCCCAGGCGGCGCGGACGGCCGGGTCGCCGAGGCCGTGGTCGGGCTCGTCGTCGTAGGTCGCGGCGGCGGCCTGCCAGTAGGCGGCGGACGGGTCGGGCAGGGGCGGTGTCGCCCGGTCGAACGGGGTGTCGGTGCTCATGTCCGTCAGGGTGCCAGCTGCCACTGACAACCGCCGGTGACCTGCGGGAGCGGGCCGCTGGCGGGGGCCGCTGGGCAAGCGCCCCGACAGGTTCCGGGAGTACCGTTGAAGGCGCTGGTGGTACGCGGTGACGGGCCGGTGGCAGGGCCGTCGCGGGGCCTTGCGCCGGCATGGGAACGGTCTTGTATGAGTGCCTCCCCGAGCAACCGCCTCCCCGGAGACGAAGCCTTCGACCTCACCCGGACCGCCGTGGTGATGGCCGATCGGACGGGGGTGGTACGGGGCTGGACCGCGGGCGCCGAGCGGCTGCTCGGTCATCCGGCGTCATGGGCCGTCGGCCGTCCGCTGGCGGAGCTGTTCGCCCCGGCGAACCCGCAGGCGGCGTCCGGGCATCGGGTCTGGGCGGACCGGCTGGCGGCGGAGGGCGGCTGGAGCGGGCTGGCGGCGGTGCTCGACCGCGCGGGGCAGCGGCTCGACCTGGAGGTGCGGGTGCTGCCCGTGCTGGCCGGCCGGGAACCCGCCGCGCGGCTGGTGCTGGCCTCGGAGATGGCCCGGACGCCCTGGTCGGGGGCGGCCCGGTCGCTGCTGAACGGCATCCTGGGGGTGTCGCCGATCGGGGTGGCGATGCTCGACCGCGAACTGCGGTACGTCTGGCTGAACGACGCCCTGGAACGGATGGGCGGCACCGCGCGCACCGATCGGCTGGGCAGGCGGCTGGGCGAGGTGCTGCCGGACCTGGCGGTGGAGTCCGTCGAGGCGGAGATGCGGCGGGTGCTGCGGACCGGGGTGCCCTCCCTGGGCTACGAGTACCTCGGGCGCCCGGAGTCCGATCCGCAGCGCGAGCACGCCTACTCGACGTCCTTCTTCCGGTTGGAGGACGAGTCCGGCGGGGTGCTCGGCATCTGCTACATGGTCCTCGACGTCACCGAGGGCTACCGCGCCCGGCAGCGGATGGCGCTGCTCAACCGCGCCGGGGAGCGGATCGGCGGATCCCTGGACGTCTGGCAGACCGCCCAGGAACTGGCGGACGTGGCGGTCCCGGACCTCGCCGACTTCGTCACCGTCGACCTGCTGGAGGCGATGCTCACCGGTGAGGAGCCCGCGCCCGGGCCGATCGAGCCCGCCACCCTGTTCACCATGCGCCGGGCCGGTCAGCAGTCCGTGCGGGAGGGCTGCCCGGAGGCGGTGATCGCGGTCGGGGAGCGGGCCGCCTACCCGCCGTCGGCGCCGGTGGTGCTGAGCCTGACCGAGGGCGAGTCGGTGCTGGTCCCGGCCCTGGACCTGGACCGGGCCGACTGGGCGGCCGACGATCCGGTCCGGGCCGGGCAACTGCGCGCGCTCGGCTTCCACTCGCTGATGGTGGTGCCGCTGCGGGCCCGGGGCAACTTCCTGGGCGCGGCGACGTTCGCGCGCTGGCGGCCCACCGGCCCGTTCCACCCCGACGACCTGGTCCTGGCCGAGGAGTTCGTCACCCGCGCGGCGAACTCCATCGACAACGCCCGCCGGTACACCCGGGAGCACGCCGCGGCGCTCGCCCTCCAGCGCAGTCTGCTGCCGCGCGACCTGCCCGAACAGAGCGCGGTGGAGGCGGCGTACCGCTACCTGCCGGCCGACTCGCGGTCCGGGGTGGGCGGCGACTGGTTCGATGTGATCCCGCTGTCCGGGGCGCGGGTGGCGCTGGTGGTCGGCGACGTGGTCGGGCACGGGGTGCACGCCGCGGCCACGATGGGCCGGCTGCGCGCCGCCGTGCAGGCGCTGGCCGATCTGGACCTGTCCCCCGAGGAGGTGCTGGCCCACCTGGACGACATGGTCAACCGGGTCGCGCACGACGCGCACAGCGACGAAGGGATGGTCGGGGCGACCTGCCTGTACGCGGTCTACGACCCGGTCGCCTGCTCCTGCACCCTGGCCCGGGCCGGGCACCCCGCGCCGCTGCTGGTCGGTCCGGCGGGCGGCTGCCAGGTGCTGGAGCTGCCGACCGGGCCGCCGCTGGGGCTGGGCGGGATGCCCTTCGAGTCCGTCGAACTGCCGCTGCCCGAGGGCAGTTTGCTGGCGCTCTACACCAACGGGCTGCTGCTGGGGAAGGCGCTCGACCTGGACGGCGGGATCACCCGGCTGCGGACCGCGCTCTCCGATCCGCAGGCCCCGTTGGAGGAGATCTGCGAACGGGTCGTCAACTCCCTGCCCGGCGCCCGGCCGGTGGACGACGTGGCGCTGCTGCTGGCCCGCACCCGGGCGCTGCCGCAGGAGCAGTTGGCCACCTGGGACATCCCCGCGGACCCGTCGGCGGTCGGCGAGGCCCGTCGGTCCGCCGCCGACCAGTTGGCCCGGTGGGGGCTGACGGGGCTGGAGTTCTCCACCGAGCTGATCGTCAGCGAACTGGTCACCAACGCCATCCGGCACGCCTCCGGACCGATCGGGCTGCGGATGATCCGGGCGGAGTCGCTGATCTGCGAGGTCTCCGACGGCAGCAGCACCGCGCCGCACCTGCGGCACGCCCGGACCACCGACGAGGGCGGCCGGGGGCTCTTCCTGATCGCCGGGTACGCCCGGCGGTGGGGCGCCCGCTACACCCCGCAGGGCAAGTTCATCTGGGCCGAACTCCCGCTGGACGCCGGCCCCGACGCCGCCGCGAAGGCGTTCGGCACACTCGCCGACGGCCTCGACGGCCCGCCGACCGGCCCCCGCTCCGGCGCCCCCGCTTAGACGCTCCTTACGCATCCCTTAACGGCGCCATAAGGATCCGCCGGATCGGCCTTCGGGCCTCAAATCCGCTGCTCAGGGCGGCTAGCGTCAGCTCCGCACGGCGGGTTCGCGGGCCGGCCGGTGCCGTTCGCCGGAGGGCGGCACCGGTACCGTTCGCCGCCCGACCCCCCACCGCCCGCCGCCCCTGCGCGCGCGGCGCACCGCCCCGCGCTCCCCCGGAGCAGGGCCCCCTCGGTGCGCCGCGCGCCCGCAACCGACACACCCGATGAAGGAGACCCCCCACGATGACCGCTCGCCGCAACGTCACGGTGCTCGCGCTGCTCGGCGTCGCCCCCTTGGCGTTCACCGTGCTCACCGCGACCCCGGCCGCCGCGCACGGGTCGATGTCGGACCCGGTCAGCCGCGTCGCGGCCTGCTACGCCGAGGGCCCCGAGCACCCCGAGTCCGCCGCGTGCAAGGCCGCCGTGCAGGTCGGCGGCGCCCAGGCGCTCTACGACTGGAACGCCGTCCGGGACGGCAACGCCGGCGGCAAGTCGAAGGAGCGGATCCCGGACGGCAAGCTGTGCAGCGCCGGCAACGACGAGTACAGGGGGCTGGACCTGCCGCGCGCCGACTGGCCGTCCACCCCGATGAAGGCGGGCAAGCACACCTTCCACTACAAGGCGACCGCGCCGCACAAGGGCACGTTCGAGCTGTACCTCACCAAGGACGGCTACGACCCGAGGAAGCCGCTGAAGTGGTCGGACCTGGAGGCCCGGCCGTTCGCGAAGGCCACCGACCCGACGCTGACCAACGGGGAGTACGTCTTCGACGGCACCGTGCCCGCCCGGTCCGGCCGCCACCTCGTCTACAGCATCTGGCAGCGCTCGGACAGCCCGGAAGCCTTCTACACCTGCTCCGACGTGGTCTTCGGCAAGGACAACGGCGGCGCCGGGAGCCCCTCGGCGCCCGCGCCGACCGCGTCCGCCCCGACCGACCGGCAGATCGCCGCGGGCGCCGACAGGTCCTCGATGGACATGAGCCACCACGACCACGCCATGGGTGGCGGCGACCGGCCGGCCGGCGCCCAGGCCCCGGCTGCCCCGGCTGCGGATGCCGGTTCCGGCGCGGGCGGGCCGCACCCGGACGGCGTGGCGCGGCCGGTCGGCGGGAAGCACCTGGCCGAGACCGGTGGCGACGGCAGCACCGCGCCGCTGGCCGTCGGGGGCGCCGCGGTGCTCGCCCTGGGTGCCGGGGTGCTGTTCCTGGCCACCCGCCGCAAGGCCGCCCGCCACCAGGGCTGAGGTCGCCCGCCGCTGCCGCCCGTCCGGTCCCGTCAGGGCCGCTCGGGCGGCAGCGGCTCGATGATGTCGTTGGCGACGTGCTGGTAGATCACCGAGCTACGGCAGTCGACGACTTCGCGGCGCTTGAAGATCCGGTCCATCAGCAGGGCGTGCAGCCGGTCCACGTCCGGGACGGCGACATGCACCAGGAAGTCGTCGCCGCCCGCCACGACATAGACGGTGAGCACCTCGGGCAGGGAGGTCAGGAACGCCTTGAACCGCTCGATCACCTCGCGGTTCATGGGCCGGATCCGGACCGTCAGCAGCGCCTGTACGGGGCGGTTGAGGGCGCGCAGGTCCACGGTGGCGCGGTAGCCGGTGATCACCCCTCGGGCGCGCAGGGCGCGGACCCGCTCCAGACAGGTGGAGGGGGCGATGTTCAGTTTGCCGGCCAGTTCGCGGTTGGTCTGCCGTGCATCGCGCTGCAGTTCCCGGACAATCGCCGAATCAATGTCGTCCATGCCCCCATGGTGCCGGTCGCCGTCGAATTTCGTTCGGCCCCGGCCCCGTTTGATCAACGTTCCGGCTAGCGTCTGCGGCCGTGTCCGTACAAGAAACATCTCTCACTGCTTCTGCGCGGCCGGATGTACGGCGGCTGGGTATCGGGAGCGGTACCGCGCTGTGCGCCGGTGCCGTCCTGGGTCCCGGTGTGCTGACGCTGCCGTCGCTGGCCGCCGCCGCGGCCGGTCCCGCCTCCCTGCTGGCCTGGGTCGTGCTGCTGGCCATGTGCGTGCCGGTGGCCGCGTCGTTCGCGGCGCTGGGCGCCCGGTTCCCCGACGGCGGCGGCGTGGCGACCTTCGTGCACCGGGCGATCGGGCCGCGGGCCGCGGCGGTGGTCGGGTGGTGGTTCTACGGGGCGGTGCCGCTCGGCGTGGTCTCGGCCGCCTGGATCGGCGGCACGTACGTGGCCGACGCGGCCGGTTGGGGCCGGACCGGTGCGGCCGTGGTCGGCGCCGTGGTGCTGGTCGGCGCGCTGGTCTCCAACGCGGTCGGGCTGCGGATGTCGGGCCGGGTCCAACTGCTGCTCGGCGGGCTGCTGGCGGCGGTGCTGCTGTGCGCGGTGCTGGCTGCCGCGCCGCGGGTGTCCGCGGCGCACTTCACGCCGTTCCTGCCGGGCGGCTGGGCGTCGGTGGGGTCGGCGGCCTCGGTGCTGTTCTTCGCGTTCGCCGGGTGGGAGGCGGCCAGCCACCTCTCCGGCGAGTTCGCCGACCCGGCACGGGACCTGCCGCGGGTGACCCGCCGTACGCTCGCCGTGATCACCGTGCTCTACCTGGGGCTGGCGGTCACCACCATCGGGGCGCTGGGGCCGGCCGCCGCCCGGACCGACACCCCGCTGACCGCGCTGCTCGAACAGAGCGTGGGGACCGCCGCCCGCCCGGTGGCGGCAGCGGCGGCGCTGTTCCTCACCTTCGGGGCGGTCAACTCCTATCTGGCCGGGGCCTCCCGGCTCGGCGCGGCGCTCGGCCGGGACGGCGCGGCCCCGCGCTGGCTGGCCAAGGGCGGCGCGCCGGGCGAGGTGCCGCGCCGGTCGCTGGCGGTGCTGGGCGTGGTGGCGGCGGGGCTGGCGGTGCCGGCCGCCACCGGCGCCGCCGACCTGGACCTGCTGATGCGGGCCACCGCGACCTGCCTGGCCGCGGTGACCCTGGCGGGGCTGGCCGCCGCGCTGGTGCTGCTGCCGCGGCGCACCCCGCTGTGGTTCGGCGGGCTGGCCAGTGCCGTGCTGACCGCGGGGGTGCTCGCCTTCTCCGGGTGGCTGCTGCTGATCCCGGTGGCGCTGGCGGTCGCCGCGGTCGGCTTCCTGACGCTGCGCCGGACGGGCCGGGGCACCCGCTGAACCGCGGGCGGGTGCGCCCGACCCGCCGTCCCGGCCCGCGCGCCGACCGCGGGCCGGGACGGCGCAGGGTCCGGCGCGCGGCCGAGCGGCCCTAACTCGCGGCGGAGGCGCAGGTGGTCGGGGTGGCGTGCGCCGGGTCGAGCGCGTTGGCCGTCTCGTGGAAGGCGATCCGGTCGAGGGTCCCGATGGCCACGTGCTCGGAGAGGTCGACCGCGCACAGGCCCTGGAGCATGACGTTGTGGACGTCGGGGCCGTTGAGGAACCCGGAGGCGTAGGGCGTGACGACCTCGTCGTACCGGGTGGCGACGACGGTGTAGTGGATGCCGGGGACGGTGTCGCCGCCGGCGTTGAGGCGGTTGAGGAGGTCGGAGCCGGTGGCCTGGTCGGTCAGCCCCGGGGTGAACTTGTCGAGGTACTGCTTGGCGCCGGGGAAGAGGTCCAGCAGTTTGGTCAGACCGCTGAGGGTGGTGCCGTGGTTGTCGGGGGCCAGCCCGACCAGCGTGTGCACCTTGTCCGCGCCGCCGTGGAACTTCAGGTAGACCCGCGGCATCATGCCGCCCTGCGAGTGCCCGACGAGGTCCACCTTGTCCGAACCGGTCGCGGCCCGCACCTGGTCGACGTACGTGGCGAGTTGCTGTGCCGAGGCGTCGATCGGGCCGAGCCCGTGGAAGACCGGGACGCCGGGCAGTTGGCCGTAGTCCAGGGAGAAGACGCAGTAGCCGCGGGCGACCAAGTAGGGTGCGAGGCCTACCCAGTTGTCGATGGCGTTGCCGAAGGTGCCGTGGACGAGGACGACGGGGCGGGGGTGGGCACTGGAGGGCTTGCAGGAGAAGTCGTTCCATCCGCTGCTGACGGTGGGGGACGCCGCCGCGGGGGTTGCCGTGGTGAGACCCAGGGCCAGGGCGACCGCCGGGAGGGCGGCGCGCAGTCTCGACCAACGCAGCTTCATACGGTGCTCCTTGCGGGGTGAGGGGACTCCGAGGTGCTCGGCGAGCCGTTCACCTGCGATCCGGATCGCAAGGGCCAACGTGGTGACTTGCAAGTAAGTTACGGGCGGGTAAGCACGGCGTACCAGTGGCGTGACGGTGAAGGAAGACGCACCGGATCCGCACCGCATGACCGGGTGCGCAACTCCGGTTGTGTGTCGGGGAAATGCCGGCCGACGGCGGTGGCGCCTACGAGCGGGCCGGGCGGCGCGGCGGGGTCCGCCCCGGGACCGGTCCGAACGTCCCGGCGGGACGTACCGCCGTGGCGCCGAAGCGGGCCCGGGCGCGGTCGGCGGCCGCTTCGATGCGGTGCGCCTTGTCGTCGACGGGGTCGAAGGTCAGCTGGCGGGCGGCGTGTTCGGCGCGGCACAGGTCCTCGGCCCGCAGGGCCAGCGTGCGCACCCGGGCCCGCTGGAGGCCGAGTGCGGCGTGCAGCGCGTAGGCGGCCGCGGTCAGCGCGGGGCCGTGCGCGGTCGGCCCGTCCAGCCGCCGGGTGCGGGTCGTGGTGGAGCGGTCGGCGTAGCGGACGGTGAGGGTGAGCGCGCGGGCCGCCTGTCCGCTCGCCCGCAGCCGGGCGCCGAGTTCGTCGGCGAGGCAGAGCAGCGCCCGGCGGCGCCGGTCCGGGTCCAACTCGTCGTGGGCGAAGCGGTGTTCGGCGGCGATCGAGCGGGCCGCCGCGTTGGGGGTGACGGGGGTGGGGTCGATTCCGCGGGCCCGTTCGGAGACCGCGCGGCCGGCCCTGGCGCCCAGGATCCGCTGGAGGGTGGCGGGCGGGGCGGCGGCGATCCGGCCGATGCTGTCGAGCCCGTAGGCGGACAGCGCGCGGGCGGCCGCCGGCCCGACGCCGTACAGCGCGGAGGCCGGGCGGCGGTCGAGGAAGGCGGCGACGGCCCGGGGGTCGGCGGGCACCGACCGGATCCCGCCGGGCGGGGCGTCCTGGGCCGCGATCCGGGCGAGCTGCGGGTTGTCGCCGACGCCGATGGTGCACCGCACGCCGTGCCAGGCCAGCGCGCGCAGCCGGATCAGCGCGGCGATGCCCGCCGCGTCCCGGTCGAAGTAGCGCAGCGCGCCGCGGACGTCGGCGAGCGCGGCGTCCGGCGGCAGCGCCTGCACGACGGGGGTGAACTGGCCTATCAGGCCGAGCAGTTGCTCGTACTGGCGCGCGTCGACGGGCCCGTCGGCGGCGGTCCGGAAACGGACGTACAGCGTGCCGGGCGACCGCCGGGCGCCGGGCGGGGTCATCCGGCGCTCCCGGGGCTGGCGTGCCACAGCCTGCGCCCGGTGGCGGCGCGTTCACCGGGCGGCTGGAGGTCCGCCCACGGGTGCATCTCGTAGCCGGTCTCCAGGCGGATGGTGCGGCCGGGGCCGGCAAGCGGAACGGCGCCCGCGTCGGACGGCTCCGGCGCGGCGGCGAGCCGGGCGGTGACCGCCTCCAGGCCGCCGGTGCGGCGGAGTTCGGCCAGTTCGGCGAGGTTCCAGGCGGCGCTGCCGACCACACTGAGGCTGCGCGGGCCACGCCGCTGGACCGTGCCGCGCACCAGCAGCAGCCAGGAGTGGAAGACGGTACGGGCGCACGCCGCAAGGGGGCTGGGGGTACCTCCCAGGCCCCCCGGGCCTGGGGGAGCGTCGAAGAAGGCGCAGTCGACCAGGCCGGTGCTGTCGTCGAGGGTGGTGAAGATGACCCGGCGGCCGGAGCGGATCGGCGGTGTCTGGGTGGCCGCCTTGGCCCCGGCGACCAGCACCGTCTCGCCGTGCCGGGCGTCGCGCAGCCGCCGGGCCGGCACCGCGCCGAGTTCGGCGAGGAACTCCCGGTGATCGGCCATCAGATGGCGGGAGGTGTCCATGCCGAGGACGCCCAGTTCGGCGCTGAGCCGTTCCACGTCGTCGAGGTCGGGCAGGCCGGCCGGCTCGACCGGCTCGACCTCCGTCCGGTCGTCCAGGTGGAGCGTCAACTGCCCGCTGGGGGCGCCGTGTCCGTGCCGGTGCAGTTCGGCGAGGTGCAGCAGCAGGTCCCGGCGGTTGGCGCCGAAGGCGTCCAACGCGCCGACCCGGGCGAGGCGTTCGGCCACCGGGCGGCTCGGCCGGGCCCGCTGCCAGAGGTCCTGGAGCGAGCGGTAGGGCTGACCGTCCGCGATCCGCCGGGCCTCGACCTGGCTCATTCCGTACACGTCGGAGAGGGCCAGCCGCAGCCCCCAGGCGTCCGGAGCACCCTCTCTACCGGACACCAGTTCGATCCGGTGGGTGACCGCCGACCGGTTCACGTCCAGCGGCAGCACCGGCACCCCGCGCCGCCGGGCGTCGGCGAGCAGCAGCCGCTTGGGGTACATCCCGGGGTCGTGGGTGAGCAGCCCGGCGTAGAAGGCCGCGGGGTGGTGCGCCTTGAGCCAGGCGGACTGGTAGGTGGGCACCGCGAACGCCACCGCGTGCGCCTTGCAGAAGCCGTACGCGCCGAACGCCTCGACGATCTCCCAGGTGTGCGCGATGACGTCGGGTGCGTATCCGCGCCGCTCGGCCCGCCCGGCGAACCAGGCGCGCACCCGGCCCTGCTTCTCCGGGTCCGACAGCGCGCGCCGCTGCTCGTCCGCCTCGTCCCGCCGGCATCCGGTCATGATCCGCAGGATCTCGATGATCTGCTCGTGGAAGACCACCACCCCGTAGGTCTCGCGCAGCGGTTCCTCCAGGTCGGGGTGCGGGTAGCGGACGGCCGCGCGGCCGTGCCGGGCGTCGATGAAGGGGCGCACCATGTCGGCGGCGACCGGGCCCGGCCGGAAGAGCGAGATGTCGACGACCAGGTCGTGGAAGGTGGTGGGCTGGAGCCGGCCGACCAGGTCGCGCTGCCCGGGCGACTCGATCTGGAAGCAGCCCAGCGTCTCGGTCGAGCGGATCAGGCCGTAGGTGGCCGGGTCGCCGGGCGGCACCTGCGCCGGGTCGTCCAGGTCGAGGCGGACCCCGGTGGTCCGGCCGATCTCGGCGACCGCGTGCGCCATCGCGGACTGCATCCGCACGCCCAGCACGTCGAGCTTGAGCAGCCCGAGGTCCTCCACGTCCTCCTTGTCGAACTGGGACATCGCGATGGGGGTACCTCCCATGCCCTTAAGGCTATGGGGGACCTCGCCGCTGGTGGGCACGACGGGGGTGCGGTCCAGCAGCGTGGCGTCGGAGAGCAGCACCCCGCACGGGTGCATGGCCATCCCGCGGGGCAGCGCGTCCAGCGCCTCGACCAGCTGCCACAGCCGTTCGTCGGCGCCCTCCCGCACCCCGCGCAGCTCGGGGAGTTCGGCCAGCGCGGCGCGGGCGTCCCGGGCCCGGATGTGCGGGAACGCCTTGGCGAGGTGGTCCACCCGCGCCGGGTCCAGGCCGAGCGCGGCGCCCACGTCCCGTACGGCGTGCCGGACGCGGTAGGTCTCGGGCATCGAGACGGTCGCCACCCGCTCGGCGCCGAAGCGGTCGAAGATCGCGTGGTAGACCTCCAGCCGGCGGGCCGACTCGACGTCGATGTCGATGTCCGGCAGCGCGGCCCGCCGCTCGGACAGGAACCGCTCCATCAGCAGCCCGTGTTCGACCGGGTCGGCGTGGGCGATGCCCAGCAGGTGGTTGACCAGGGAGCCGGCGCCGGAGCCCCGGGCGGCCACCCGGATCCCCCGCTGCCGGATGTCGTCCACGACCTGAGCCACCGTCAGGAAGTACGAGGGGTAGCCGAG
Source organism: Streptomyces yunnanensis (assembly GCF_029011865.1). Classification (NCBI taxonomy): domain Bacteria; kingdom Bacillati; phylum Actinomycetota; class Actinomycetes; order Kitasatosporales; family Streptomycetaceae; genus Streptomyces; species Streptomyces yunnanensis. The sequence continues at coordinate 7,259,327 of NZ_CP095749.1, read as the reverse complement.
CCGTTCGACGGTGCGCAGTTCGTCGTGCAGCCGGGCCCAGCGGGTGCGGTCGCGGTCGTAGCCGCGCAGCACCATCGCGGCGGCGCAGCGGGAGCGCAGCACCCGGGCGGCGGTGCGGTGTTCGGCGCCGACCAGCCGGGGCTCGGGGAAGTGGATGCGGCCCAGCCCGATGTCGTCCCGGGGGTCCACCAGGCACTCCCCTGCGGTCTGTTCGGTCATGGCGAGCAGCCGGTGGGCGAGGTCGCGCCGGTGGCCGGCCGCCTCGGCGATCCGCTCGGCGGTGCGGCCCATCGCGGCGGCGTCCTTGAGCCAGCGCTCGCCGCTGTCCCAGGTCTCGGGGCGGTGCCGGTCCACCGGCACCAGGCGGCGGGCGGAGTCCAGTACGTCGGCGACCGGGCCCTGGCCGGGGTCGGCGTAGCGGACCGCGTTGGTCAGGACGGCGCGGACGCCCTGGTCGACGGCGAAGCCGAGGGTGCGGGCGGCCAGCCGCGGGGAGCCGGGGCCGCTGCCGGGGCGGTGGTGGTCAACGACCTCCAGGCGGAGCGCGTCGCCGTACCGCTCGCGCCAGGGGGCGAGGAGCTCCGCGGCGCGGTCCGGGCGGCCGGCGGCCAGCGCCCGGCCGACCTCGGAGTCCGGTCCGAGCAGGACGGTCAGCCCGTCGGTGGCGGAGTCCAGGGCGCTCCAGGGGGCGACGGGCCGGGCGGGGCGGGCCGCGTGGGCGGCCGAGACCAGCCGGCACAGGGCGGCCCAGCCGGCGGCGCCGTCCCGGGCCAGGAAGACGGCGCGGGCGGCGGACTCGTCGAGGAAGGCGCCGCCGCGCACCGGGGTGCGGGGGCGGGGGGTGGGCCGGGGCGCCGGTTCCCGCTCCGCGACGGCCAGTTCGGCGCCGAACAGGGGGCGGACGCCGGCCTCGGCGGCGGCCTTGGCGAACCGTACGGCGCCGGAGAGCCCGTCCCGGTCGGTCAGCGCGAGGGCGTCCATCCCGCGCTCGGCGGCGCGCTCGGCCAGCCGCTCGGGGTGGGAGGCGCCGTAGCGCAGCGAGAAGCCCGAAGCGGTGTGCAGATGCGTGAACCCGGGCATCCGCACCTCCTGCACCTCATACGCCCCCCGGCTGTATTCGCGTCCCTCGTTTCACTTCCTCCACCATAACGCTTCTTTCGAACATCCGTACGAACACACGCCCGGAGATCACGACGACCAGGAGATACCGACCGAAAGGGATATAAAGCCCCTGAACAGCTGCGAATCCCAGAACGGAGCGGCGCATGGCCACGACCGACGACGGCACTCGCCCCACCCTCGTCGAGGAGGTGAAGAGCGCGGTGACGACCCGGGCGGCGCTCCTGGTGATCGGGGTGCTGGGCCTGATGGTCGCGTTCATCACGTCGTACGCCGGCGCCTTCCACCGCCCGAAGCCGGACCGGGTGCCGCTCGGCGTGGTCGCCCCCGCCCAGGTCCGCGCGGAGCTGGTGCGCACCCTCGACCGGCTCCCGGGCGCGCCGCTGGACCCGCGCCCGGTCGCCTCCGAACAGGCCGCCCGGCGCCGGATCGAGGACCGCACCCTCGACGCCGCGCTGCTCGTCGACCCGCGCGGCACCACCGACCGGCTGCTGGTCGCCAGCGGCGGCGGCGCCTCGCTCTCGCAGGCGGTCGAGGCGGTGGTGACGGCGGCCGAGAAGCAGCAGCGGCGGACCGTGCGCACCGAGGACGTGGTCCCGGCCGACGCCGGCGACGGCCGCAGCCTGTCGTCCTTCTACCTGGTCGTGGGGTGGTGCGTGGGCGGCTACCTGTGCGCCGCGATCCTGGCGATCAGCGCCGGGGCGCGCCCGGCCAACCGGCAGCGGGCGGTCATCCGGCTGGCCGCGCTGGCGCTCTACGCGATTGCCGCCGGGCTGGCCGGGGCGCTCGTGGTCGGCCCGGTCCTCGGCGCGCTGCCCGGCAGCCTCTTCGGCCTGTGGGGGCTGGGCGCGCTGACCGTCTTCGCGGTGGGCGCCACCACCCTGGCCTTCCAGGGGCTGCTGGGCATCATCGGCATCGGCCTGGCGATCCTGGTGATCGTGGTGTTCGGCAACCCGAGCGCGGGCGGCGCCTATCCGTATCCGCTGCTGCCGCCGTTCTGGCGGGCGATCGGGCCCGCGCTGCCGCCGGGCGCCGGCACCTGGGCGGCGCGCTCGATCGCGTACTTCCGGGGCCAGGCGCTGACCGGACCGCTGCTGGTGCTCTCCGCCTGGGCGGTGGGCGGCGCGCTGGTCACCGTCGTCCTGGCGACGCTGCACCGGACGGCCGGCGAGCGGGCCGACGGCGAGCGAGCCGACGACGGGACGGCCGGCGCCGGGGAGCGTCCGCCGGCCTGAGCCCGGGCGCCCGGCACGAACGAGAAGCGCCCCGCGCCTGCCACGCCCCTCCCGACGCGGCACGCACGAGGCGCCGTTGCCCATTCTCCCGCTCGGCCGGCGCGGCCCGCGGGTGATCCCCTACGGGCCGTCAGCTCCCGGCCATCGCGGATCCGTCACATGTGCGTGCCGCCGTCGATGCGGATCTCGGTGCCGGTGATGAACGCGCCGTCCTCCGACGCGAGCATCGCGATCACGCCGGCGACGGTCTCCGGGCCGGCGAAGCCCTGCCCGATGGCCGGGGCGAGCTTCATGAACAGGCTCATGTCGGCGTCCTCGGGCAGCCCCGGGCCGCGACCGGTGGTCATGTTGCTGGCGATCGAGCCCGGCGCCACGCACACCGCCCGCAGCCCCTGCTTGCTGTACTCGCTGGCGATGGCGTGGGTCATCGACTGGACGCCGCCCTTGCTGGCCGCGTACGCCGCCATGTACGGGTGGGCGAACGAGGCCGAGGTGGAGCTGAAGTTGACGATCACCGGCGCCTGCCCCTCCAGCAGGGCCGGCAGCGCCTCGCGGATCATCAGGAAGGTGCCGGTCAGATTGACCGAGACGACCTTGTTGAAGAACTCCAGCGTGGTCGCGTGGGTGTGCGCGGAGCGCAGGATGCCGGCCGCGTTGACCAGCACGTCCAGCCCGCCCAGGTGCGCCACCGCGGCGGCCACGCCGGACCGCACCCCGGCCTCGTCCGCGATGTCCAGCCGCGCGGTCTCCAGGCGGTCGGCGGCGCCGTCCGCGGCGGCCCGCTCGGCGGTGGCCGCCAGGCCCGCCTCGTCGACGTCCACCGCGACGACCCGGCCGCCCTCGGCGAGGATCCGGTGGACGGTGGCCTGTCCGATGCCCGAGCCGGCGCCGGTGATCAGTGCGCGGCGTCCGTCAAAGCGGTTCATGGTGCTGCTCCGTTCGTGAAGTGCCTCTGGGGGCTCGGTCCGCACCGTACGCCTACTTGGCATGATGTGCCATATTCGCACTACATGCCGATGCGCCATCGCGCTCCGTAAGCTGAGCCCATGCCCACCGCACCACGCCCCACAGCCGCGCCCACCCCCGCGCGTCCCTCCCTCACCGAGCGCCGCAAGGCCGAGACCCAGCTGGAGATCGCCCGCACCGCGGCGGCCCTGTTCGCGGACCGCGGCCCCGGGGTCACCGCCGACGAGATCGCCCGCGCCTCGGGCGTCGCGCTGCGCACCTTCTACCGGTACTTCCGCACCAAGGAGGACGCCGTGGCCCCGCTGCTCGCGGTCGGCGTCCGGCAGTGGATCGGCGACCTGGCCGCCGCCACCGCCGGGCCGGGCGCGCCGTCGCCCCGGGTGGCGCTGGAGCGGGCCGCCCGGCGGGCGCTGACCCCCGCCGACGAGCCGGCCGAGGAGGCGCTGCGCTGGACCCGCGGGCTGCTGCGGGCGATGCCCGGCGAACCGGCGCTGCGCGCGGTCTGGCACCGCGTGCACCACGACTCCGAGGAGGAGTTGCGGCCGGTCCTGGCGCGGCTCACCGGCGCCGATCCGCTGGTGGTGCGGCTGGCCGCGGCCGCCGCGAACACCGCGCTGCGGGTCGCGGTCGAGGAGTGGGCCGCGGGCGACCAGCCGGCGGACGGCCCGCACGGCCCCGCCGAACTGGTCGTCCGCGGGATGCGGGCGCTCACCGCGGGACTGCCCGAACTGGACGGCCCACAGGACCCACAGGGCCCGGGCAACCAGGACAGTCCGGGCGGCAACTAGCTCCGCCCCCGGCCAATCGCCGGAGATCGTATACCGCCCGAACGACCGGTCGGCGGCCGAATCCCCCCTCCCGGGAACGACTCCGGTCGCACCGGAGGACCCTCAACCGCGCTGGCCGCACCGCTCCCGCGGGCACCCCGCTCCCCCACCCCCGGACACTTTCGCGCCATTACCCTCAGCTTTCATCTATCGACCGAAAGTGATCGGGCCGCGTGCGTTTGAGGTGCGGTTGGGCCAGACTCCCGTCCGGCATCTTCACCCACGAACAAGGGAGTTCGTCATGCGGCACATCACTGGGACGATCGCGCTCGGCGCAGCGCTGGTTCTGGGCGCGCTGTCCACCACCGCGCAGGCCGCCGCCGCGCCGGCCCAGCCCGCCCGGACCGGTGGCCTCTACGCACCCACCGAAATGGTCCTGACGATTGGCCAGGGCGACAGCCGCGCGACCACCACGTCGCTGCGCGCGGCGACACTGAGCTGTATGCCGACGGCATCCGGAAGCCACCCGTACGCGAAGGCCGCCTGCGCCCAACTGCGCACGGCCTCCGGCGACTTCAACAAGGTGACCGAGGTCGCGAGCGGGCGGATCTGCAACAAGATCTGGGCCCCCGTCGTGGTCACCGCGGACGGCGTCTGGCAGGGCCGCCGGATCGCGTACACCCACGTCTTCGCCAACTCCTGTGAGATGACGGACGGAAAGGGCTCGGTCTTCGAGTTCTGATCCGTCGGGTCGATGCGTCGACGCAATGACGCGCCGACACGGCGGAACGGCACCGGCCCCCGGACGAGGAGAGCGTCCGGGGGCCGGTTCGCGCCGTGGGCCGGAGCCGATCGGCCGTGCAGGTCAGCCGATCTGCGTGCCCGTCGCCTGGAGGGCGGCCGGCACCGGCTGGAAGAAGGTCTCGCCACCGTTGGTGCAGTCGCCGCTGCCGCCGGAGGTGAGGCCGAGGGCGCTCTCGCCGTCGAAGAGGGCGCCGCCGCTGTCACCGGGCTCGGCGCAGACGTCGGTGTCTATCAGGCCGTTGACCGTGCCCTCCTGGTAGTTGACGGTGGCGTTCAGCCCCTTGACGGTGCCGTCGTGCACCTGGGTGGTGCTGCCGCTGCGCTGCACCTTCTCGCCGACGGTGGCCTCCGCCGCCTTGGTGATCTTCTGGGTGCTGCCGTTGTAGAGGTCGACCTCGCTGGGGTGGTCGGTGTTGCCCGTGTACTTGGCGATCGAGTAGTCGTTGCCGGGGAACTTGGAGTCCTCGGTGGTCGCGATCGTCTGGCCGCCCTGCTGGTCGGACCACTCCTGGACGGCGTTGCCGCAGTGGCCGGCGGTCAGGATGTACGGCTGGCCGCCCTTGGTCACGTTGAAGCCGAGCGAGCAGCGGGCGCTGCTGCCCCAGATCGCGTCGCCACCGGCGATGAGGGGCTTGAACTCGCCCTGGGAGTGGCGGATCTCGACGGTGTCGCCGAGGCCCTTGGCGACCTTGGTGAGCCGGTCCAGCTTGGCGCCGGTGACCGTGCGGTCGGCGGTCACCACGACCTTGTTGGCCTTGGGGTCCATGGCCCAGGCGGTGCCGGGGATGGTCGCCCCGGTCTTCAGCGTCTGCCGGGCCGCGTCGAGTTGGGCCATCGAGTGCTTGACGATTCTGGCCTCCGCGCCCTTGGCCCGGACGGCCGCGGCGGATGCCTCGTCCACCACGTTGACGACCAGCTTCTGGGCCTTGGCGTCGTAGAACGCGCCGGCCGTACCGGTCTTGAGCTGCGACGCCAGGGTGGTCGCGGCCGCCGGGGAGAGCGTGGCCACCGAGGGGGCGGGGGCGGCGTGGGCGTTGGCGAGGGTGACGGTCGCGGTGGCGGCGAGCGCGAGCGCGCCCGCGCTGGCCAGTATCGTGCGGCGGTGGGGTATGCGTCGGTGCTTCAACTCAGTGCCTCCCGTGGGGGGATGGGCCCTGACCGTGGGGAGTCGCGCGGGCCCGAGAGTGAGGTGTGAGGTACCGAGCACAGACGGGTCGGCCCCGTGGCAGCCGCCGTAGGGCGTCGCGTCCATGCCAACAGAGCCGAGTATTCCCATCCGCCCCACTCGTGCACAAGACCGGGTTCCGGTCTCAGGTGCGGGAGTTCACGTTTTCGGCACACGTCGTTCACGCCGATATCCGCGCGGCCGAGTCCTGAGTGCGGACATCAGAGGGCACGCGGACCGCCCGGCGGCGCGCGAAGTGTGAGGGCCACACCTGTCCGGAAAGCGACCCCACCACCGCGAACGGGACCGACGCCGGCGGGCCGATGACACGGGGCCGACATCGTCGGGCGGCACGGAACCGCCGCGCGGAGGGGCGCGGCGGGGCGCGGCGGTCGCCTATGACGGTGTTACAGGGCTGCGAACGCTGCGAACGGGAGAGGGACGGCGGGGCTCACGGGGCCCTACGGGAGGTTCTCCGCCTCCGGGAGCTCCTCCAGCACCGGCAGGTCGTCGCTCACCTGGCCGTTCTCCACCGGGGCCGGAGCCGGGGCGGCGTCGCGGGTCACCGGCCGCTGCGCGCGGACCCGTTCGGTCTCCGCCTCCACCTGCTCGGTCTGCGCCTGGGCCTGGAGTCCGGAGCGCTCCAGGAACCGCAGCAGCTCCACGGGGAAGGGCAGGACGAGGGTGGAGTTCTTCTCCGCGGCGACCGCCACCACGGTCTGGAGCAGCCGCAGTTGCAGCGCGGCGGGCTGGTCGGACATGGCCGCGGCGGCCTCGGCCAGCTTCCGCGACGCCTGGAGCTCGGCATCGGCGTTGATCACCCGGGCCCGGCGGTCCCGGGTGGCCTCCGCCTGCCGGGCCATCGAGCGCTTCATCGTCTCCGGCAGCGACACGTCCTTGATCTCGACGCGGTCGACGCTCACGCCCCAGCCGATGGCCGGGCTGTCCATCATCAGCTCCAGGCCCTGGTTGAGCTTCTCGCGGTTGGACAGCAGATCGTCCAGCTCGCTCTTGCCGATGATCGACCGCAGCGAGGTCTGCGCCATCTGGGAGACCGCGAAGCGGTAGTCCTCGACCCGGACGACCGCGTCGGCGGCGTCCACGACCTTGAAATAGACCACCGCGTCGACCCGGACGGTGACGTTGTCCCGGGTGATGCCCTCCTGCGCGGGCACCGGCATCGTGACGATCTGCATGTTGACCTTACGCATCCGGTCGACGGCCGGGATGATCATGGTGAAGCCGGGGCCGCGCACCGGGGAGGTCAGCCGCCCCAGCCGGAGCACCACACCGCGCTCGTACTGCTTGACCACCCGCGCCGCGGCCATCAGATAGACCGTCCCCGCGGAGGCCAGCGCCACCCCGGCCGCCACCAGTTCTCCGACCATCACGGCCCCCTGAAGTGTGCCGTTACGTCGCCCGAGTCACCTTCGTCTCCCATGGTAGGCCCGGCCCAGGGACCGGTCGAGGCTCGCGGCACTGACGCAGGGGCCCCCGCCGGCCGGTCGGCGGGGGCCCTTGCGTCAGTGCGGCCGTTCGGTCCTCAGCCGGTCAGTAGACGCTCACGCCGTACGCGCTGAGCGCCTCGGTGACGGGCTGGAAGAAGGTGGTGCCGCCGCTGGTGCAGTCGCCGCTGCCGCCGGAGGTCAGGCCGAGCGCCTTGGTGCCCGCGTAGAGGGGGCCGCCGCTGTCGCCGGGCTCGGCGCAGACCGTGGTCTGGATGAGGCCGGAGACGATCTCGCCGCTGCCGTAGTTCACCGTGGCGTTCAGGCCGGTGACCCTGCCGCTGTGGACGCCGGTGGTGGAGCCGCGGCGGGTGACCGTCTGGCCGACCGTGGGGTTCCCGGCGCTGGTGATGTCCTGGCTGCCGACCGTACCGGCGTGCGCCACCGAGGAGTTGGTGTACTTGACGATGCCGTAGTCGTTGCCGGGGAAGCTGGAGCCGGTGGTCGGCCCGATGCTGGTGCTGCCGGAGGAGTTGGTGTACCAGGAGGGTTTGCCGTCGGTGCAGTGACCGGCCGTCAGGAAGTAATAGGTGCTGCCGCTGCGGACGTTGAAGCCGAGCGAGCAGCGCCAGCTCGGTGCGTAGATGGCGTCGCCGCCGGAGATCAGCTTGCGGATCCGGCCCGCGGTGCGCTCGATCCGGACCGCGCCCGCGGTGCTCCCCGCGGCCTGCCGGATCCTGGCGATCTGGGCCGTGGAGACGGTGCTGTCGGCGGTGACGACCAGGGTGCGGGTCGCCGGGTCCACCCGCCAGGCGGTGCCCGCGACGTCCGCGCCGCGGACCGCGTTGCTCGCGGCGGTGAGCTGGGCGGCGCTGAACGTCGTGGCGGGGGCGGGGGTCTGGGCGCCGGCGGCGGTCGGGACGGCGACGGCACCGAGGGCCACCAGTCCGGACGCCACGGCGATCAGCCGGGTGCGTCTCGCCACGCCGCTGTGGGGGATGGTGCGCTCGTTCCTCACTGATTCCTCCGAGGGGGATTCGGGGACCGCCGAGGGGCGGCCCGTGAGGCGCAGCCGAAGGGCACTGCGACGCACGCGGGAGGGGACGCCCCCGCATTCTTTGCGTGCCCCTGACAAACGCTCCTGACCGGGAGTGTCCGGTGCGCCGACCCCGCGGCGCAAGAGGGCCGCCCCGATTGCGCGCCCCCCGCACCACCCCGCCGGGCGCCCCCAACACACCGCCCCGGCAGCCGAGTTGACGGCTACCGGGGCGGCGCGCTCCGCGGACGGGACGGTCCCCGACTCAGTCGACGAGGGTGTTCCGCTCCCCCGCCCGCAGGGCGAACGGCAGGGTGTTGCCGGGCGGCGGGAAGGGGCAGATGAAGTGGTCGGCGAAGGCGCAGGGCGGCAGCTGGGTGCGGTTGAGGTCCACCGGCACGGTGCCGTCGGCGGCCGGCGCGGGCGGGCGCAGGAAGCGGAAGCGATAGCTGTCGGTGCCACTGGTGGCGTCGGCCAGCACCGCCCACAGTGAGCCGTCCGGCTCCACCGCGACCTGGAGGGTGTGCTCGTCGCCGTCGAGGGTGAAGGCCAGTTCCCCGCCGAGGACGAAGCCCCGCTCCTGCCCGTCTGCGTTGGCCACCTGGACGGTCCGCCGCTCGCCGTACGGGCGGAACAGGCCCGGCCGCACCCAGCGCTCCTCGTAGGGGTAGGCGTCGATCCCGGCGAAGGCGCGCCGGGCCGGGGCGTCCGGGTCGAAGTCGCGGACCGCCCACAGCCCCTCGCGGCGCAGCACCACCAGGCGGCGCGCCCCATGGCCGACCCGGGCCACCGCCGGCCCGGCGTCCTGGTCGAGCCGGTGCGCACCGGCCGCCGGCGCGCCGTCCACGGTGAGCCCGTCCTCGGGCCCGGCCTCCAGGAGCACCGCGGCGCCGTCGGCGGCGACCGTCCAGCGGCCCGGCAGCCCCGCGATCCGGCCGCCTGGGTGGTCGGCGAGCCAGTGCGTGCCGGCGAGCGCGAGCGGACCGTACGGCCCGGTGACCGCGGCCCGGCGCCCCTCGCGCCACTCCTGCCACTCCTGGACGGCGTCCGGCTGCGTTGTGCTGGTCATCTCAGTCCTTCCGTGCGGGGCGCGCCGGATCCGGCAGCCCCAAGTGGGAGCGCAGGGTGGTCCCGGTGTATTCCGTGCGGTGGACGCCGCGCTCCTGGAGCAGCGGAACGACCCGCTCCACGAATGGGTCGAGCCCGTCGGGCGTGAGGTGCGGCACCAGGATGAAGCCGTCGGCGGCGTCGCTCTGCACGAAGTGGTCCATCTCGCGGGCGACGCTGTCCGGGGTGCCGACGAAGGACTGCCGCCCGGTGGTCTCGATGACGGTCTCCCGGATGGACAGCCCCTTGGCGCGGGAGAGCGCCCGCCACCGGTCGGCGACGGCCTGCGGATCGGCGATCCGGACCCGGCCCTGGGCCAGCTCGCCGTGCGGATCCGGGTCGATGTCCGGCAGCGGCCCGTCCGGGTCGTAGGAGGACAGGTCCACGCCCCAGACCTGCTCCAGGGTGAGCAGCGCGGTCTGCGGGGAGACCTGCTGCCGGCGGATCTCCACGGCCCGCTCCTGGGCCTCGGCGAGGGTGTCGCCGAGGACGAAGGTGACACCCGGCATGATCTTGAGGTCCTCGGGCCGCCGCCCGTACGCCGGGAGCCGGCGCTTGACGTCCGCGTAGAAGGCCCGGCCGGCCTCCGGCCCGCTGTGCCGGGTGAAGATCACGTCGGCGGCGGAGGCGGCGAACTCCCGGCCCTCGGCGGAGTCCCCGGCCTGGATGACGACGGGGTGGCCCTGCGGGCTGCGCGCGACGCCGAACTCGCCGCGGACGGCGAAGTGCCGACCGCTGTGGTCCACCTGGCGCGGCGGCCCGCCGGCCGGTCCGGAGTCCCACAACGCACGTGCGGTGGCGAGGAATTCGGCGGCGCGGGTGTAGCGGTCGGCGTGGTCGAGATAGCCGCCGCGCCGGAAGTTCTCCCCGGTGAAGGCGTCGGAGGTGGTGACGATGTTCCAGGCGGCCCGGCCGCCGCTGAGGTGGTCCAGGGAGGCGAACCGGCGGGCGAGTTCGTAGGGCTCGTTGAAGGTGGCGCTGACCGTGCCGGCCAGGCCCAGCCGCTCGGTGACCGCCGCCAGGGCGTTCAGCACGGTGAGCGACTCGGGCCGGCCGAGCACGTCGAGGTCGTGGATCCGGCCCTTGTGCTCGCGCAGCCGCAGCCCCTCGGCCAGGAAGAAGAAGTCGAACCGGCCGCGCTCCGCGGTCCGCGCCAGATGCACGAAGGAGGCGAAGTCGATCTGGCTCCCGAGGGAGGAGCCCGGCGAAGTCCCTCCCGCCGGGGAATGGGGTATCCCCTGCTCGAACGGAGTTGAGAGCTCGGGGAAGGTCGGACGGCCGGCGGGCGGGTCGGCCCAGACGGTGGTGTTGTTGACGCCGGGGAAGTGCGCGGCGAGGTGGACCTGCTTGCGGGGACGGGCGTCGGGGCTCATCGGGCGGCCTCCCGGGCGAGGGCGTAGATACTGGCGGGGCGCGGCAGACCGAGGTGCTCGCGCAGGGTCGTGCCCTCGTAGGAGCGACGGAGCAGACCGCGCTCCCGAAGGAGCGGGACGGTGCCCTCGACGAACCGGGGCAGGTCCCGTACGGGGTCGGCTAGGCGCAGGTGGAAGCCGTCCGCGACGCCCTGGGCGAACCAGTCGCCGAGCAGGTCGGCGAGCCCGGCGGCGTCGCCGGACGACTCCAGCTCGACGGGCAGCGAGGCCAGCACCAGCGGCCCCCCGAGGGCGCGGCCGTGCGCCCGGGCGCGGGCGAGCAGGTCGGCGCGGGCGGCACCGGCGGTCTGCGGATCCTCGGCCCTGACCAGCGCGACATCGGCCCGGGCGGCGGCCACCTCCCGGCGGGCTCCTTCCCCGAGGTCCCGGCTTCTCCCCCGCTCCCGGCTCCCCCCGCGCGGGAGGTCCCCCGTGCTCGGGGAGGGACCCCCGTCCGGCCCGTCGGTCTCCCCGGTCACGTCGACGACGGTCACCGGGCGGCCCTGCGGCGGCCGGGGGACGATGGACGGCCCGCGGACCGAGAAGGCGCGGCCGGTGAAGTCGACGTGGTGGAGCTTGGCGCGGTCCACGAAGCGGCCGGTGGCCCGGTCGCGGATCTCCGCGTCGTCCTCCCAGCTGTCCCACAGCCGCCCGGCGACGTCGGCGACCTCGCCGGCCTCCGACCAGACCTCGGCGGGCGAGGCGGCCGGACGGGGGTCCCTCCCTGTTCGAGCGAAGCCGAGAAGTTGGGGGCGCCCGACGAGCGCGGCCTCGGCCTCGGTGGTGGACACCTCCACCGTCCAGCCGGCCCGGCCGCGGCTGACCCAGTCCAGGGTCGCCACGGCGGTGGAGACGTGGAAGGGCTCGGTGTGGGTGGTGGTCACCGTGGGGACCAGGCCGATCCGTTCGGTGTCCGGGGCGATCCGGGCGAGCACCGCGAGGGCGTCCGGGCCGGGGCCGCCGAACCGGTCGCCGAGGGTGACGAAGTCCAGGGTGCCGTGCTCGGCGAGCCGGGCGAGGGCGGTGTAGTGGGCGGCGTCGTGGCGGGGCGGGACGCCCGGGGCGTCCAGTGCGACGGCCAGCCGCGGCCGGTGGTGCGGTTCGGGCATGGGGTGGGGCCTTCCTGTGCGGTACGGGGGTGCCGCCGAAGTGCGTGCCTGGGGCACCTCCCGGCGTTGGCCGGGGGGAGCGACGAACGGCGGACGGGCCTTAGTCGGCGGTCCTGGGCAGGCCGGGCGGGTTGATCCGCGAGGTCGTCACGGCCTCGCCGGACAGCCCCCAGCGGGCCAGCACCTTGGCGTAGCGGCCGTCGTCGATGACCTTGCGCAGGGCGGCGGCGTACGCCCCGACCAGGCCGCTGCCCTTGCGGGTGGTGGCGGCGATCTCGCCCTTGAGGTGGGCGCCGCCGCCGGAGAAGGTGCCGGCGCTCTCGGTCCCGCCGGCGGTGGCGATGTGGTAAGCGACGGTCGGGTTGGGGCCGAAGTAGCCGTCGATCCGGCCCGATTGGAGCGCGAGGTAGACGTCCGAGGGCTTCTGGAAGTACTTGACGTCCACCGGCTTGCGGCCGGCCCGCTCGTCCTCCTTGCTCCAGTCGAGCAGGATCTTCTCCTGGTTGGTGCCGGAGCCGACCGCGATGGTCCGGCCCGCCACGTCCGCGGCGCCGCGGACCTTCCAGCCGCTGCCCTTCTTCGTCTCCATGGCCAACTGGTCGAGCCGGTAGGTGGCGAAGTCGTACTTGTCCTTGCGCTCCTCGGTGACCGTGACATTGCCGAAGACCGCGTCGAGCTTGCCGCTGTCCAGGCCGACGAAGAGGTTCTCCCAGGACAGCGGCTCGAAGTGCGGTTTCAGCCCCAGGGTGTCGGCGACGAGGGTGGCCAGGTCCTCCTCGACGCCGATCAGGGTCTTGTCGTCGGTGGCGTAGAAGCTCAGCGGGGGGCTGCTCTCGGCACCCACCCCGATCCGCAGTTCGCCGGTGCGCCGGACGGCGGCGGGCACCAGCGCGGCGCTGCTGGGGTCCTCGGTGCCGCGGACGCGGTGCTGGTCGGGCCCGATGTTGATCTTCGTGCCGGCGCTCCCGACGCCGACCTCCGCGCTCGCCGCGTCGCCGCTGCCGCAGCCGGTGAGCAGGACGGAGCCGGCGGCGAGGGCGAGGGTGGCGGCGAGCGTGCGGCGGATCACGGGGGATCTCCTTCGGAACGGTACGGGCGGTGACGGGACGGCGGGGACGGCGGGCACGGTCACAGGACCTTGGAGAGGAAGGAGCGGGTGCGCTCGTGGCGCGGACGGTCGAGCACCTGCGCGGGCGGGCCCTGCTCGACGATCCGCCCGCCGTCCATGAAGACGACGGTGTCGGCGACCTCGCGGGCGAAGCCGATCTCATGGGTGACGACGATCATGGTGGTGCCCTGGTGCGCCAAGTCCTTGATGACGTCCAGGACTTCCCCGACCAGCTCGGGGTCGAGCGCCGAGGTCGGCTCGTCGAAGAGCAGCAGCTTGGGTTCCAGGGCGAGCGCCCGGGCGATGGCGACCCGCTGCTGCTGTCCGCCGGAGAGCTGCCGGGGATAGGCGTCCGCCTTCTCCGCCAGGCCCACCCGCGTGAGCAGCCGGCGGGCGGTGGCCTCGGCCTCCTTGCGCGGGCGGCGCTGCACCGCCAGCGGCGCCTCGACGAGGTTCTCCAGCACCGTCAGATGGGGGAAGAGGTTGAAGTTCTGGAAGACGAACCCGATCCCGGTGCGCTGCTTGAGGATCTCCCGCTCCCGCAACTCGTACAGTTTGTCGCCGGACTTGCGATAGCCGACCAGCGCCCCGTCCACGCTGATCCAGCCGCGGTCGACCTTCTCCAGGTGGTTGATGGTGCGCAGCAGCGTGGACTTGCCCGACCCGGACGGGCCGAGCACCACCGTCACCCGGCCGGCCGCGATCTCCAGATCGATGCCGCGCAGCACCTCGACGGAACCGAAGCTCTTGTGGACGGAACGGATCTCGACCATTGCGCTCATCGCGCGGCCCCCTTGGCGTAGTGGCGTTCGACGTAGTGCTGGAGGACGGAGAGCACGGTGGTGAGGAGGATGTACCAGGCGGTGGCGACCATCAGCAGGGGCACCACCCGGCCGTTCCGTCCGTAGACGACCTGGACCTGGTAGAAGAGTTCGCCGATCGCCATCACCGAGACGATCGAGGTGCCCTTGAAGAGGGAGATCACCTCGTTGGTGGCGTTCGGCAGGATCGAGCGCATCGCCTGCGGCAGCACGATCCGGCGCAGTCGGCGGGCCCGCGGCAGGCCGAGCGCGGCGGCGGCCTCCAACTGGCCGGCGTCCACGGCCTGCACACCGGCCCGGACGATCTCGGCGGCGTAGGCGGCCTGGTGCAGCGCCAGCCCGAGCACCGCCGCACCCATCGCGCCGACCAGCCCCATGGTGTCGAAGTGGAAGAGGCCGGGGCCGAACGGGATCCCGAAGTCCAGCCGCTTGTAGAGGTAGGCGAGGTTGAACCAGAACAGCAGCTGGACGATGAGCGGGATGGACCGGAAGGCCCAGATGTAGCCGAAGGCCACCCAGCGCAGGAACGGGCTGGCGGACAGCCGCATCAGGGCCAGTACCAGGCCCAGCGCGAAGCCGAGGGCGGTGCCGTAGACGGTGAGTTGGAGGGTGGTACCGACCGACTTGAGGATCGTTCCGTTGGCGAAGAACCGGGCGAACACCCCCCATTCCCAGGCGGGGTTGGTGATCAGACCGTGCGCGAACTGGGCGAGCAGCACCGCGGTCACCGCCACCCCCGCCCAGCGCCAGGGATGGCGCACGGGGACGACCTTCAGGTCCGCCGGGTCATCGGCCCCCGGTGGCCCGGCGCGCCGCGGGGCGGGGCGGGTGGTCGCGGCCGGTCCGGCGGGGGGATCGCCGGTGACGGCGGGATCACTGGTCAACGGCATGGTCAGTCCTCGGGGTGAGTGCGGGGACCGGGACCGGTGGGGCGGTGCGGTCGCGGAGGAAGGTGAGCAGGGCCCGCGCGGTCGCGTCGTTCTGCCGGAAGGCGGGCGCGTTGGTGCGGGGGCGGGCGAAGGCACCACCGGCGCGGGCGTCGGTGTGCGGGCCGAGGGCGAACCGGCGCGGGTGCGGGCGGCCGGCCCGGTCCAGGATCCGGCCGTCGGTCGGGTCGACGGCCAGCAGACCGCCGGCCGTGGCACGGGCGCCGTCGGCGTGCAGGGCGTGCAGCAGCCGGTCCCGGGTGCGCGCCACGGACGGTTCCGGCAGCCGCGCCTCCACCAGCGCCCGGGCCTCGGTCCGCTCCCCCGGCACGCTGACGGACTCGGCGCGGAACACCCCGCGGGCCTCGTCGGCGGTGACGGTGAGGCCGGCGCCCAGGAAGCGCACCACCCCGGCCCGGGACAGCGCCAGCAGCTGCCGCAGCCGGGGCCCGGGCGGCCCGGAGGCGAGGAAGCTGAAGAAGCCGTGCCACCAGGGCCCGTGGTCGCCGAGCCGGGTCAGCTGGCCGTAGACCGACAGCAGCGCGAGGAAGACCGCCAGGTCGGGGCTGTGCGCGGGGTCGTGCCGGCGCGCCAGGTCGGCCTCGATGTGGCCGCGCAACCCCGCCTGGAGGGCCGCGCCGTCGGCGTAGCGGATGCCGTCCAGCGGGTGATCCAGCGCGTCCAGGTCGAGCCGGTCGGCCGGGTCGGGGACGGCGGCGCGGACCAGCGCCTGCAGGGCGGCGCCGCCCGGTTCGCCGGCGGCGTACTTCGCCTCGAAGTCCGGCCACGCCATCCGGGTGCGCGCGGGGTGCGCGGTGAACAGCCGGTGGTAGTGGGCGAAGCCCAACTCCTTGTCGATCAGCGGCCGGACGTCCCGGTCGAAGTCGATCCCCCCAGGGCGGGCGAGCAGCGCCTCGACCTCGGCGGGCCCGAAGAACCGCGGCAGCGGCGGCCGTTCGCCGGACGGCGGGTAGCCGATCTTGGAGTGGTAGGGGACGCCGCGCCGGGACCCGACGTGCAGCACCGGTTCGCGGCCGGAGGGGTGGTAGGTCAAGGCGCCGTCGCGGCCGGTGGTGTACCTCCCGCCGCGCCCCTCGGTCAGCAGCACCATCAGGTCGACGAAGGCCAGCCCGAAGCCGCGCACCAGCACCGGTTCGCCGGGCCGCAGCGCGCCCAGGTCGCTGTCGGCGGTGAACGCCGGCGGCAGGTACGTCAGCCCGTGCCGGGCCGCGAACCCGGCGAACTCCCGGTCCTGTTCGGCGGGTTGGGACTCCAGATGGCCCAGCGTCAGCACCACCAGGTCGGCGAGGAGCGGGGCGCGGCGGCCCGCCAGCCACACCCGCTGGCGCCCCTCGCGCGCCCCGGAGACCCGCAGCGCGGTGGTCCGGTGCTCGTGCACGGCGACCCGGGGCGGCAGCGCGGCCACCGCGTCCTCGTGGACCCAGCGCAGATAGCCGCTGAGCAGCCGCCGGCCGGCGAAGTCCCGCGGGCCCAGCGCCGCCACGGCGTCGGCGAGGCCGGGCGGGGCGGGGCGCTCCCCGTCCCGCACCGCGCGGGCCCACGCGGCGAGCGAGGGGCCCGGCCGCACCGGACCGTCCTGCTCGACGGTCTCGTCGGTGAACATGGTGACGTCCTCGGCCGTGGAGTTCATCCACAGCAGCGGAGACTGCTCATGGCGCCAGATCCGGCCGCCGCCGGGCGGATGCGGATCGACCAGGTGCAGGTCCAGGGGCGCATCGCCCCACAGTTCGGGGGCGTTGGCGGCGATCCGCTCCAGCACCCCGGTGCCCCGCGGGCCGGCGCCCACGATCACCACGGACGGCCGGCGGGGGTCCGGCGCGCTCACCGGGCACCGGCCGTCCCGCGGGCGTAGTGCCGCTCGACGTGGCGCTGACCGACACTCAGGACCGAGGTGACCAGGACGTACCAGAGGGTCGCCACCAGCAGCAGCGGGATGACCTGATAGGTGCGGTGGTAGACCAACTGGACGGAGTAGAGCAGGTCCTGGACGGCGATGACGCTGACGATGGAGGTGCCCTTGAGGGTGCCGATCAGCATGTTCCCGGCCGGTGGCACGATCGACCGCATCGCCTGCGGCAGCACGATCCGACGCAGCCGCCGCCCGGCCCCCAGGCCCAGCGCCTGGGCGGCCTCCAACTGGCCCTTGTCGACGGAGAGCACACCGCCGCGGACCACCTCCGCGGCGTACGCGGCCTCGTGCAGGGTGAGCCCGATGACCGCGACGGCCACCGGCGAGAGCAGATCGACGGTCCTGACGCCGAGGACGACCGGGTACAGCGCCCCGATGTTGAACCAGAAGAGCAGCTGCACCAGGATCGGCATCGACCGGAACAGCCAGACGTAGCCCCAACCGATGCCGCGCAGCACGGGGTTGGCGGACAGCCGCAGCACCGCGAGCAGGGTGCCCAGCGCGAAGCCGAGCGCCATCACCACGGCGGTCAGCCAGAGCGTCAGACCCAGGCCGCGCAGCACGGCGGAGGTCAGGAAGTAGTCGGCGACCACGTCCCACTGGAAGGCGGGGTTGCGGACGACGGAGACGAGGGCCAGCGCCAGCAGGGCGAGGAGGACGGCGGCGGACGCCCACTGGCCGGTGCGGCGGCGCGGCACGATGCGCGGGGCGGCGCGGTCCGGTTCACCGGGCGGCGCCGCGGACACGGCGGGGGCGTCGAGGATGTCGGAAGGCATGCGAAGGCTCCGTGGACGCTTCAGATCGAGCACGGGAGTCGAGCGCCTTCACACAGGCGGAACGGGTCGCGCCCCTCAGCACGACCGGCCTTTGAGGCTATGCGGTGAACACGGCCGGTTGTCAAGGGGAGTTCGGACGGCGTCCGCGCGGTGAGCGATGCGTCACTTCGCGGTTGACGCGGAAACGGATGCCTGTTCCACTTGGTCGCATGTATCCATGGCAGCGGCTGGTCACCCGTGACCACATCGACTTCGGTCGCGTGTGGTCGTCGTCCTGTTGAGCTGACCCCCTGCCCTTGAGGCCCGTCGCCGCAGGCCGGGCCGTCCCCGCGGTTCTCCTTCCTTCCCGCCGCGCGCCTTCACACCTCCACGCGCCGTTCGGCGCGCCCCTCCCCTCGCTCTACCGTTCCACCGTTCGACCGCCCCACCCTTCCTCCGGATCTCCCCCGCCCTCCCTGCGGTTCTCCCCCGCCCTCCCTCCCTGTTCTCCCTCGTCCATCCGGCGCGCTCGGACGCCCCGAGTGTCGCCGCCGGCCACGGAGGCGCCCCGATGACCACCGCGCCACGGCCGCCCCGCGCGGCCCGCCTGACGATCCATCACACCGCCGTCACCGACCCGCTCGCCCGCCCCCTGCTGGACGAGCTCACCCACGAATACAGCACCCGCTACGGCCGTCCCGTCGACCTGGACCTGGAGTACCCGGCCGCCGAATTCGGCCCGCCCGGGGGCGCGTTCCTGCTGCTCCTGGAGGACGGCGAGCCGGTAGCCGGCGGCGCCTACCGCCGCTACGCCCCGGACACCGCCGAGCTCAAACGGATCTGGACGCACCACGCGCACCGCCGCCGCGGACTGGCCCGCCGCGTCCTGACCGCCCTGGAGCAGCACGCCGCCGGCCGCGGCTACACCCGGCTCCACCTGACCACCGGCCCCCGCCAACCGGAGGCCAAACACCTCTACCTCGCGGCGGGTTACCGCCCCCTGTTCGACCTGACCGCCGACCCGGAGTCGATCGGCCCGCTGCCGTTCGAGAAGCACCTGGAGATTCCGCGCCCATGACCACCACCCGTCCGTCCGCCACCGCGCTGCGCACCGCGGCGCTCCTGGTCACCGCGGCCCTGACGGTCACCGCCTGCGGTGCGGGCGGCGCCGCCCCCGACGCCCGGGACGCCGGACCGGCCGCGGCGAGCGCCCGGATCCCCACCACCGACGTGGTCTCCGGCGTGCGCGAGGACCCGGCCGCCGCCGCGCTGCTGCCCGCCGACGTCCGCGCCCGCGGCACCCTCGCCCTGGCCAGCAGCGTCGGCACCCCGCCCGGCGCCACCTATCTGCCCGACGGCAGGACCCTGGCCGGCCAGGACATCGACTTCGCGGACGCGGTCGGCAAGGTCCTCGGCCTGAAACTCACCCGCGAGGTGGCCAGCTTCGAGGCGATCCTGCCGGCCCTGGACAGCGGCAAGTACGACGTGGGCACCGGCAACTTCGGCGTCACCGACGAACGCCGCAAGACCCTCGACTTCGTCACCTACGTCAACGACGGCCAGGGCTTCGCGGCCCGCCGGGACAGCCCGCTGAAGAAGGTCGCCACGCTGACCCGGCTGTGCGGCCTGACGGTGGCCACCGGCGCCGGCACCACCTTCGAGACGACCCTGGAGGAGAACAAGCACCGGTGCGCGGACGCCGGCGAGCAGCCCTACGACGTCAAGACCTACGCCGACCAGGGCGCACTGTGGATCTCGCTCCAACAGGGCCGCAGCGACGTGGTGATGAGCACCATCAACGGGCTGCGCTACGCGGTGCAGCAGCAGCCTGGCCTGCGCTTCCTCAACGAGTTCAAACGGTTGGACGTCGGCTTCGCCTTCAAGAAGGGGACGCCGCTGGCACCCGCCTTCCAGGCCGCGGTCAACCGGCTGAAGAAGGACGGGACCTACGACCGGATCCTCAAGAAGTGGGGCACCACCCCCTCGGCCATCGCGACATCGCGGATCAGCCCACCGGAGATCCGCTGACCCCGCACCGCACCCCGGCACCCGTCGGCGGCCCGGACCCGGATCGCGGCGACCCGCGCCGGGCCCCCGCCGGACGGGCGACGTCCACACCGGCCGCCCGGACCGACATACGCCCTGGTCCCGCCCCCGAACCTCCTCGCGCGTCGGCCCGATCCGGAGCGGTCAACTTGTCGACACCATGACCTGGGCACCGACCGTGATGCCTTTCGTACTGTCAGTTCACCGCCAGGGCACGCGAGCTGACGGCGCACCACCCTCTTTGCACCAGATATGTCACGAACCCCCCGTGCGGCGGCTATCCGCTTGGCACACCCTCGCCCTCATGGACGACGATAGGGAGAACGGAACACACACGCCGCGGGTGAGAGGAGGCGTCAATGGGATCGGTACGCAAGGCAAGTGCCTGGCTTGGCCTCGTGGACGACAACGATGACGAGCGCTACTACGACGACGACTACGCCGAGGGGCACGAGTCCGCCGACTCGGGTGGCAACCCCTGGGTGACCGACCCCCGGGTCCAGGTGGCCGACGAGGCCGCCCAGAGCCAGGGCACCCGCATCGCCACGATCACCCCGGCCTCCTTCCGGGACGCCCGCGGCATCGGGGAGCTCTTCCGGGACGGCGTCCCGGTGATCGTCAACCTGACGGCCATGGAGTCCGCCGACGCCAAGCGGGTGGTGGACTTCGCCGCCGGCCTGACCTTCGGCCTGCGCGGCTCCATCGAGCGGGTCGCCACCCGGGTGTTCCTGCTCACCCCCGCCGACTACAAGGTCGTCACCGGTGAGGCCCGCGGCCACCGCAACGGCGGTTTCTTCAACCAGAGTTGAGGAGGGCGCGGGGTCCGTTCCGGCCGGGGGCCGGCTCGCGGCGGGGCCGCGGCCGGTTACCGCGTCCCCCGGGAAGCGCCGGGCACGGCGCCCGGCGAGGGGCTCACCGGAAGGCGTCCAGACCGGTGAGCGCCTTGCCCAGCACCAGTTGGTGCATCTCCGCGGTGCCCTCGTAGGTCAGCACCGACTCCAGGTTGGTGGCGTGCCGCATGACGGGGTATTCGAGGGAGATCCCGTTGGCGCCGAGGATCGTCCGCGCGGTGCGGCAGATGTCGAGCGCCTCGCGGACGTTGTTGAGCTTGCCGAAGCTGATCTGCTCCGGCAGCAGCCGCCGGGCGTCGAACCGCCGCCCGAGGTGGTGGGCGAGCAGCACGCCCTTGTGGAGTTCCAGCGCCATGTCGGCGAGCTTGGCCTGGGTGAGCTGGAAGGCGCCGATGGGCTTGCCGAACTGCTCGCGGGTGCGGGCGTAGTCGAGCGCCGCCTCGAAGCAGGACCGCGCCGCCCCCATCGAGCCCCAGACGATCCCGTAGCGGGCGTGGCTCAGGCACCGCAGCGGGCCGCCCAGCCCCCGGGCCTCCGGCAGCAGCGCGTCGGCGGGCAGCCGCACCTCGTCCAGCACCAACTCGCTGGTGACCGAGGCGCGCAGCGACCACTTGTGCTTGATCTCGGGGGCGGAGAAGCCGGCGCTGTCCGTGGGGACGAGGAAGCCACGGATGCCCTCGTCGGTGCGGGCCCAGACCACCGCGACGCCGGCCACCGACCCGTTGGTGATCCACATCTTGCGCCCGGTCAGCACCCAGTCCGTGCCGTCCCGCTTGGCGTGGGTGCGCATGCCCGCCGGGTCGGAGCCGTGGTCCGGCTCGGTCAGCCCGAAGCAGCCGATGACCTCGCCGGAGGCCATCCGCGGCAGCCACTGCCGCTTCTGCTCCTCCGAACCGAAGCGCCAGATCGCGTACATGGCCAGCGAGCCCTGGACGGAGACCAGCGAGCGGATGCCGGAGTCGGCGGCCTCCAGCTCCAGGCAGGCCAGCCCGTACTGGACGTGCGAGGCGCCGGCGCAGCCGTAGCCGGTCAGGGACATGCCCAGGGCGCCGATCGCGCCCAGCTCCCGGGCGAGTTCGCGGATGTCGGGGAGTTCGCCGCGCTCGTACCAGTCGGCGATGTGCGGCAGGACCCGGTCGGCGGCCCACTGGCGGACGGTGGAGCGGACCGCGCGGTCCTCGTCGGTGAGCAGGTCGTCCAGGCCCAGGGGGTCGCTGGGGTCGAACGGCGGAAGCGGGGACGGCGTTGCGGGCATGGCGGGCCTCCGGCGGATTCAGCGCTCGCGCGAAAAACTAGCAGTGGTAGTTACGCGCGTCCGACGGTACGGTCCCCGGCACCGCCCGGCAAGGGTCCCCGCCGCGCGGTGCGGCGAGAGGGTGCCGCCCGGCTCAGCGGCCGGTGCTCGCGGGGGCCGGCGTCCCCTCGCACCCCACGGCCGGAGCGCTCTCCTCGGTGGCCGTCGCGCCCTCCTCGGCGGCGTCCCGCTCCACGGACTCCGCCGCGGCCCGGCGCGGCAGCCGCAGCGCGATCCCGGCGCCGACCAGCAGCAGCACGGCGCTGGCGACGAGGGTGACCCGCAGGCCGTGGACGAAGGAGTCCCGGGCGGCCACCCGCAGCGCCTCCCGGGCGTGCTCGCCCAGTCCGGCGGCGACCTTGTACGCCTCGCCGAGCGAGTGCGAGGCCGAGCGGGCGGCCAGGTCGGAGACCCCCTCGACGCGGCCCAGGCCCGGCGCGTAGGCGGCGTTCATCACGCTGCCGAGCAGCGCCACACCGATCCCGGCGCCCAACTGGTAGGCGGTCTCGCCGAGCGCCGCCGCACCGCCGGACTGCGCGGCCGGGGCCTCGCTGAGCATCGACTCGTAGGCGCCGAACAGCGTGGACTGGAAGCCGAAGCCGAGCAGCACGAAGCCGAGGGACAGCTGCCAGAAGTGGTCCTGGGAGCCGAGCGCGGTCAGCGAGAGCACCGCGAGCGCGGTGAGGGTGAAACCGCCGACGACCATCACCCGCGGGCCGAGGGCCTGGAGCAGCTTGGAGCCGGTCAGGCCGGCGGCCATCGCGGAGAACACCAGCGGCAGCATCCGCAGCCCGGTCTCCAACGGGCTCAGGTGCAGCACCAGCTGGAGGTACTGGACGGCGATCAGCTGGAGGCCGACGAGCGCGAGCATGGCGAGCACGATGCAGCCGATGGAGGTGCCGAACGCCGGCCGGGCGAACAGCCGCATGTCGATCAGCGGATGGGCCCGACGACCCTGCCGACGGACGAAGAGGATCAGCAGCACGACCCCGATGACGATCGGCAGCAGCGTCGTCACCCCGACCACCGGGGCACCGCTGCCCAGCCGCTTGACGCCGAAGACGATGCCCAGCACGCCGAGCGCCGCGATCACCGCGCCGAGCAGGTCCCAGGGGCCGTTGCGCTCGCCGCGGGACTCCGGCAGCAGCCAGCGCCCTATCAGGAACATCGCCGCCATCATCGGGATGTTGATCAGGAAGACCGAGCCCCACCAGAAGTTCTCGACCAGGAAGCCGCCGAGCACCGGCCCGACCGCGGCGCCGACCGCGGCCACCGCGCTCCACACCCCGATCGCGACCGCCCGCTCCCGCCGGTCGGGGAAGACCTGACGCAGGATCGACAGCGTCGCGGGCATGATCATGGCGCCGCCGATGCCGAGCAGCGCGCGGGCCGCCATCAGGATCTGCGGGTTGGGCGCGAGCGCGGCGGCGGCCGAGGCCAGGGCGAAGAGCCCGTAGCCGAGCAGCAGGACGCGGCGGCGGCCGACGCGGTCGCCCAGCGTGCCGAAGAGGATCAGCAGCGAGGCCGCGATCAGCGGGTAGACGTCGACGATCCACAACAGCTCGACCGGTCCGGGGCGCAGGTCCTCGGTGATGGAGGGCACCGCCACGTAGAGGATGGTGGTGTCCAGCGCGACGAAGAGCAGGCTGACGCAGAGCACGGTCAGCACCGTCCAGCGGTTCACACCGCCGCCTGTGTGCCGGGGAACACCAGCCGTCCGCCCCCTGCCGGACGCGGTCGTCCCTGACATCCAGAACCTCCTGTCATGCGCTCGCCGTGCTGCTCTCGCGGCCCCGGTCCCGGGCGCGACGACGCGCCGGCGGAACCGGCGGTACGGGCGAGTTGAGACGTCAGACTACGCGAGTCCCCGCGGGACCCGCGTGGCCCACCTCACGGTGAGACGCTCGTCGCAGCCCCGACGTTCCCGCGGTCGCGCCGGACGGTCGCGCCCGCGCCACCTGGATAATCGACCGGGTGAACGATCTTGCCTCCACCGCCGCACCCGGCCGGGCCCTGTGTCCGCCCGCCGTCCGTGCCGCGCTCCGCCGCGCCGTCCCCGGCCTGGCGGCGTACGCGGCGATCCGGCTGCTGGGGCTGGTCGCGCTCGGGGCGTGGTCGGCCTCCGAGGGCAAGGACTGGCACGTCCTGCTGACCGCCCGTTGGGACTCCCTCTGGTACACCCGGGTCGCCGAACAGGGCTACGGCTACACCGTCCATCTGGCCAACGGCGACGTCCACTCCAACCTGGCGTTCTTCCCGCTGCTGCCCTGGCTGGAGCGGGGCCTGTCGGCACTCACCCCGCTGTCCGCCGCGGACGCCGGGATGGCGGTGGCCTGGCTGGCGTCGCTGGCCGCGGCGCTGGCGCTCTACCTCACCGGGGAGCGGCTGCACGGGCCGCGGGCCGGAGTGCTGCTGGCCGCGCTGTGGGCCGCACTGCCGGTCGGCGTCGTCCAGTCGATGGCCTACTCGGAGTCGCTGTTCACCGCCCTCGCGGCGTGGGGCGTCTACTGCGTGCTGACCGGCCGCTGGGTGGCGGCGGGCGTACTGGCCTCGCTGGCCGGGCTGACCCGGCCGGTGGGCGCCGCGGTGGTCGCCGCGGTGTGGATCACCGCGGCGGTGACGGTGGCGAACGAGCGGGCCGGCGGGGTCCGGCCGCGCGCCTTCCTGCGCGGCCGGCACCGGCGGATGCTGCTCGGCGTGCTGCTGGCACCGCTCGGCTGGTGCGGCTACGTCGCGTGGGTAAGCGTCCGCCAGGGGTCGCTCACCGGATATCTGGACGTCCAGGCCGGCTGGCACAACGGCTTCGACGGCGGGATCGCCTTCGGCACCTTCGTCTGGCACCAGCTCACCGGGCCCGCCTTCGCCGCCGGCCTCGGCCTGCTGCTCGGCGTCGCGCTGGTCATCTGGCTGTATGTGCACGGCGTACGGAAGGGCCAGCCGCTGCCGCTGGCCGTCTACGGCGGGACGGTGCTGCTGATCGCGCTCACCGCCAAGGGCTATTTCGGGTCGAAACCGCGGCTGATGATGCCCGCCTTCCCGCTGCTGCTGCCGCTCGCCGCGGGGCTGGCCCGCTGGCGCCCGGCGCGGGCGTGGCTGGTCATCGGGGTGGTGGCGGTCGGCTCGGCGGTCTACGGCGCGTTCTGGCTCAACGGCTCCGGCCCGCCGTGACCGGAAGATCCCGCTCCGTAATCGCCGCCCCGAGGAAAACGCGCTGCGACACCCGTGCGAATGACAGATAAACTCCGCCAGCGAAAAACAGATAAGCGTCTATGGCGGCGACACGCGGATGGCCGGAACGGAATCCAGTACCCAAGAAATTCTCTTCGAAATCCCGGGAACCCGGCCCGGATTGAGACCCATTCCACATCACATCGTCATTACAAAGCGCACGGTTTGACCAAGTGCATACATCACAGGCGGTAACGTCGTTTGAGTGCGTACCGATGACAAGCTCGACCAGATGGAGGAGCGCCTCCCGACCGATCGCGTCAGACCGCCGCGCATGACCCGGACCCGGCTGTGGCTGTTCTGGGGCACGCTGGCGGTGTACGCGGCGATCGTCGTCGGGGTACTGGCCGACACCTCCCTGGTCACGATCGACTGGCAGCTCATGCTGTTCCGGCCGTACAAGCAGTGGCCGGAGATCCATGCCTTCCTCGACTACTTCGTCGTGCTGGGGCAGCGCGGCCCGACCGCGGTGGCGGTCGCGGCCTGGCTGGGCTGGCGCTGCTGGCGGCAGCGCAACCTCCACCCGCTGCTGGTGCTGGGCGCCTCACTGCTGCTGCTGAACATCACCGTCGGCGCCGCCAAGCTCGGGATGGGCCGTCTCGGCCCGCACTACGCGACGACGGTCGGCTCCAACGAGATGTGGCTCGGCGGCGACATATTCCCCTCCGGCCACACCGCGAACGCCGTCGTCACCTGGGGCGTACTGGCCTATCTGGCGACCACCCCGCTGCGCCGCCGCACCCTGTCGGTGATCGCCGCGCTGGGCGCGCTGGGCGTCGGGATGACCACGGTCTACCTCGGCACCCACTGGGTCAGCGACGTCCTGCTGGGCTGGGCCGCGGGGCTGCTGGTGCTGCTGGCGATGCCGTGGCTGGAGCCCGGCATCACCTGGGTCGAGGACCGGCTCATGGGCATCCTGCTGCGGCTGTGGCTGCGGCTCCGCCCCGACTCGCTGCGCGGCCCGCTGCCCGCCGGCGCGCTGGCCTCCGAGGTCGCCCGGCAGCGGATCGCCCCGGACGGGGAGGTCCTGGTGCGGGAGGCGGTCGGCGCCGCCACCGGCGGTCGCACCGCGCACGCGCCCGAGGGCTGGCCGCACCACCCGCCGCGCCCGCACACCTCGCGCGCCGAGCGCACCCCGGTCACCCCGACCGGCAGCCGCCGGCCGCCGCACGCGGACCGCGTCCCGCGCGGCGCCGCACCGTTCGGCCCGACCGCCGGCCGCCCCCGCAACGGCGCCGGCTGACCGCTCCCGGGGCCCGGTACGCACACCCCGCCCCGCACGAAGGCCCCGGCCGCTCCACCTCGGAGCGGCCGGGGCCTTCGCCGTGTCGGCAGGGCGGGGGGCGGTCCGTCAGCCCTCCCAGCCGCGTACCACCACGCCGTCCTTGACCTCGAAATTGATCCGGCCGACGAGGTAGTCCATGGTGATCATCGCCCCCGGTGGGACGGCCCGGACGGTGGTCCAGCCCCGGGCCCGGGCCCGCTCCTCGGCCGCCTCCTGGGTCAGACCGGCGTACGTCTCGGGGTCGTCCTGTATTTCCGGCAGGTCGCCGGGAAGGTTCGGTTCGGGTGCCATGGCAGCCACCGTAGGCGCCCGCGGCGGCGCGTGGAAGGCCCGTCCCCTGCACATCGCCGTGCCGTGGCGGTCCGTCATTGGTCACACTTGTGTCACAGCGAACGCTCCTGCGTTTGCCGGAACCCCCTCACCCTTACGCGCCGTGCGTCACCGCGACCAGGCGGAAAACAAAGCGGCCGGAATTCCTTCTTGATCAGCTGCGGAAGGGTGTGTCGACGGTTCGGGCAAGGCCGGACAGCGCGCCGGAATTAATCGTCCGACTCCTCCGGATTCCCCTTACCCGACGTCCTTTTCCGGCCGTCCCGGAATTGGCGAACGAGACACATTCCACACACATTTCCCGCACATCACCCCGCGGACCGGGTCACCACCGGACGGATGCCACCGGAACGGACCGGAGCGTCCCCTCGCACTGCGCCCCCCGCCCGAGGATCATGACCGGGCACCGAGACACCCCCGCCGAGCGAGGTGGAGCCGATGGTCAGCGAGATCTCCCGGGAGCACACCCGGCGGCGCCGGACCCGACGCCGCGGGGCGGTACTGGCGGACTGGCTGTCGACCACCGACCACAAGAAGATCGGGCACCTCTACCTGATCACGTCGTTCGGGTTCTTCCTCGTGGGCGGGCTGCTGGCACTGGTGATGCGAGCCGAGCTGGCCCGCCCCGGCCTCCAGTTCGTCAGCGCCGACCAGTTCAACCAGGCGGTGACCCTGCACGGCACGATCATGCTGCTGCTCTTCGCCACCCCGGCCTTCGCCGGCTTCGCCAACGAGATCATGCCGCTCCAGATCGGCTCCCCGGACGTCGCCTTCCCCCGGCTGAACATGCTCTCGTACTGGTTTTTCCTCTTCGGCGGCCTGATGGTGCTGGGCGGCCTGCTCACCCCGGAGGGCGGACCCTCCTACGGGTGGACCGCGTACGCCCCACTGAACTCCACGGTCCGGATGCCCGGCATCGGTACCGACCTGTGGATCATGGGGCTGGCGTTCGCCGGCTTCGGCACCATCCTCGGCGCGGTCAACTTCATCGCCACGATCATCACCCTGCGGGCGCCGGGCATGACGATGTTCCGCATGCCGGTGTTCACCTGGAACGTCCTGTTCACCTCGGTCCTGGTGCTGATGGCGTTCCCCGTGCTGGCCGCGGCCCTGCTGGTGCTGGAGGCGGACCGGAAGTTCGGCGCGGTGGTCTTCGACGCCCGCTGGGGCGGGGCGCTGCTGTGGCAGCACCTCTTCTGGTTCTTCGGCCACCCC
The DNA here is from genome assembly GCF_029011865.1 of Streptomyces yunnanensis. NCBI lineage: Bacteria > Bacillati > Actinomycetota > Actinomycetes > Kitasatosporales > Streptomycetaceae > Streptomyces > Streptomyces yunnanensis. The sequence goes on along the minus strand of NZ_CP095749.1, from coordinate 7,231,373 downwards.
GAGGTCTACATCATCGCGCTGCCGTTCTTCGGCGTGATCACCGAGATCATCCCGGTCTTCTCTCGCAAACCGATCTTCGGCTACATCACGCTGATCGGCGCGACGATGGCCATCACGGCGCTGTCGGCGATGGTCTGGGCCCACCACATGTTCGCGACCGGCGCGGTGCTGCTGCCGTTCTTCTCCCTGCTGTCGTTCCTGATCGCGGTGCCGACCGGGGTGAAGTTCTTCAACTGGATCGGGACCATGTGGCACGGCTCGGTCTCCTTCGAGACCCCGATGCTGTGGTCGGTGGGCTTCCTGGTGAGCTTCCTGTTCGGCGGGCTCACCGGCGTCATCCTGGCCTCCCCGCCGCTGGACTTCCACGTCACCGACAGCTACTTCGTCGTCGGCCACTTCCACTACGTGGTCTTCGGCACGGTGACCTTCGCGACCTTCGCCGGCTTCTACTTCTGGTGGCCCAAGTTCACCGGCAGGATGCTCGACGAACGCCTGGGGAAGATCCACTTCTGGATGCTCTTCACCGGCTTCCACACCACCTTCCTCGTCCAGCACTGGCTGGGCGTGGCGGGCATGCCCCGCCGCTACGCCGACTACCTCGCCACCGACGGCTTCACCGCGCTCAACACCCTCTCCACCATCGGCGCCTTCCTGCTCGGCGCCTCCACCCTGCCGTTCCTCTACAACGTCTGGCGGACCCGGCACTACGGCGCCCGGGTCACCGTGGACGACCCCTGGGGCTTCGGCCGCTCCCTGGAGTGGGCCACCTCCTGCCCGCCGCCGCGCCACAACTTCGCCGCCCTGCCCCGGATCCGCTCCGAGTCCCCAGCCTTCGACCTGCACCACCCGGAGATGACCGAACGACCCACCGGCATCCCGTCACCCGGGAGCTCCGGGGCCTAGGGCGTCCAGGGCCCAGGCCGGGGCCACAAAGGCCCGGCGCCGCGCCTTCTCGGCGTCAGGGCCCGGCGGATTCCCCGGCTCCGGTCGGCGCCCCGGCCCCGAGGCCGGCGACCAGCCAGTCGTGCGCGGCCCCCAGCGACGGGACCTCGCCACCGGCCACCTCTCCGGCGTACCGCCAGTACGCCCGCATCCGCGGATCGTCGCCGGCCGCCAGGGCCGCCCGCAGCCCGGCGCGGAAGGCGACGCCGTCCCGCCGCCGGTACGCACGGGCGTGCGCGGCCACGAAGGAGTCCACCTCGGCCCCGGGCGCCGGCCGGCGGCCCGCGGCGAGCGCCGCCCCGGCCAGCGCGTACGCCTCGCCCAGCCCCTCGTAGAGCACCACCGGGTCCGTCTCCCCCGGCAGCGCGGCGGCCGCGCGCACCCGGCGGCAGCGCGCGGCCAGCCCGCCGTCGCGGTCCATGGCGAGCGCGTGGAGCCGGGCGTAGCCGACGACCTGGGCGGGCCGGGGGTCGGCGGGCGGGGCGGGCACCGCGGCGTCGACCACGGCGGCGCGCACCGCGGGCGGCAGCGCACGGGGCAACTGCCGGTGCCAGAACCGGACCAGCGCGTCGCTGGTGGGCGGCTGCGGCAGACCGCCCACCAGGCGCAGCAGCTCCGGACGGCGCTCCTCGGGGGCGGCGGTCAGCGCGCGCAGCGCGGCCTCCCGCCAGCGCAGCGCGGTCAGCTGGCCGCCGACGGCGTCGAGTTGGGCGGCCAGGGCGTGCTCCAAGGAACCGCCCGCCAGCGCCTGGGCCACGGCGGGCAGCGGCATCCCGACGGCCCGCAGATCGCGGATCCGGTGCAGCCGGTCCAGGGCGTCCGGACCGTAGCGGCGGTGCCCGCCGGCGCTGCGGCCGGCCTCCGGCAGCAGCCCGGCGTCGGAGTAGTGCCGCACGGTCCTGACCGTCACCCCCGCGCGGCGGGCCAACTCCCCGATCCCCAGCGGCGCCGCACCGCACTCCCCGTCCACGGGCCGCCCCTACTCCCGGCCGACCGGACCGGTGACCCGTACGGCCAGGTCGTTGTCGAGCGTGTAGTACGGGCCGATCCTGAGCTCCCCGGCCGGCGCCGGCACCGGCCGCGCCGGATAGCTGAACACCTGCTCCTTCTCCGGGACGTCGTCCAGGAGCCGGGCGATCCGGACCGGCGGCAGGTCCTCGGCGGGGCACAGCCACAGGTCCCAGGGCTCGCTGCCGCGCCGCCAGTGGGCGGCCAACTCCCCGTAGGGGAGGGTGAAGCGGAAGGTCGGTCCCTCGACGGTCAGCGGGACGGCGACCGGGTCCTGACCGGCACGGCGGGCGCGGGCCTCCGCATGGGCGCCGGCCGCCGGACTCGCCCCGTACAGGCGGCCGGTGACGGTGATGCCCTCGGGGCCGACCAGGATGTCGCCGGCCTCGGCGTGCGGCCCGCGCAGCCAACTGCGCAGTGCGAGGTTGCCCAGCTTGGTGGCGTAGGGGATGCGCACGCCGAGCCGGCCGATGGCCGCCAGCGGCCGGCGGTCCACCAGCGACCGCAGATCGTTGACGCCGGGCAGCAGCCGGCGCGGGTCGGCGCCGTCTCCGAGGTCGGCGAAGGCGTGCCAGCGGCCCTCGGCCAGCGCGACGGTGCTGGGCAGGACGGCGCGCAGCCGACCGGGGCCGTTGGGCCCGAGCGGCAGCCGCACCTCGTTGTCGGCGGCGGTGTCGTCCGTGCCGCCGGCGACGGCACCGGTGTCGTCGGTGCCGGCCCGCAGCCGCAGCACCAGGGCCGCGCTCCAGGTGGTGCCGGTGCCCTGGGGGACGTTCAGATCGAAGGTGAGGCCGCCCGCGGAGTCCGCGATGCAGTCGGCCTTCAGGTCCACGGGCACCGGCGCCCCTCCTCCTGCCGCGGCGGTCCGCCGCGGTCGGTCGGCCGCTCCGGGCCCGGTCACGGGTGACTGCGTCGAGGCGTTCATACCGTCCGCACCCCTCTCACCGCGGCGCGGGCCGCATCCTTGGTGGCGTAGGCGCCGCCGATCAGGGTTCCCCGCACGCGGTGCAGGGAGCCGCGCAGTCCGCTGCCGCGCCGCCGGTCGAGCAGTTCGCCGAAGAGCGCGGCGTGCCGCCCGGCGACCGCGGCCGGGTCGAAGCGGGCGGACGCGGCGAGCGCGGCGGCGCCCATCCGGGTCCGGCCGGCGGTGTCGCCGATCAGCTCCAGCAGGGCCGCGGCCAGCGCCGCGGGGTGGCCGGCGGGCACCAGCCGGCCGGTGGCCCCGTCCTCGACGAGCTCGCCCGGCCCGTAGGGGCTGTCGGTGGCGACGGCGGGCAGTCCGCAGCGCAGCGCCTCGGCGAGGTCCGTCCCGGCGGGCTCCCGGTCGGCGGGGTCCACGGCGACGGCGCCCTTGGCCCACTCGGACTCCAGCGGGCCGGCCGGTCCCATCAGGAAGACGTGGTTGTAGAGGTCGAGTTCGTCGATCAGGGCGCGCAGCGCGGGCTTCTCCGGCCCGCCGCCGTAGATCCGCAGGCGCCAGTCGGGGCGTTCGGCGACCACCGCGGCGAAGGCCCGGACGAGCACGTCGTAGCGCTTGGCCCGGGTGAGCCGGCCGGCGGCGACCACCCACCGGCCGGTGCCGTCGGCGGGCGCCAGCCGCGGTGCCGGGACCGCGCGGGGCACCGCCGCGACGCGGACGCCGGGCAGCCGCAGCCGGCGCAGGTGGGCGCGGGCGTCCGCCTCGGTGGCGGTGACCAGCGCGTCCAGCCGCGGGTAGGCGCCGCGCAGCGCCAACCGCAGCTCCCGGCCGTGGGCGGCCAGGCAGTGCGGCTCCTGGCCGACCCGGAGCGGCCCGCGGCGGGTCTGCCGGGCGATGTGCACGGTGAGGCCGGGCCGGGTGCCGATCACCACGTCGGCCTCGGTCCGGCGCAGGTGCGCGACGATCCGGCGGTCGGTGAGCTCGCTGTACTGGCCGAAGCACGGTTCGGCGGCCGGGAAGACCTTGGCGGGCCGGGTGTGCGCCGGGTCCGTCCGGTCCCCGGCCGGGGCGTGCTCGCGGAGGTCCACCAGGTGCCGCAGCGCGACCCGGCGGTCGAGGTCGAGCGTCGGGGCGTCGCGGTGCCGCAGGACGGAGACGATCTCCACGTCGTGGTGGGCGGCGAGGGCGTCCGCCAGGCTGAAGGTGGCCCGGACCGTCTCACCGATGCCGTAGGCATGGTGAAGCAGGAATGAGATGTGCATCCGTCCCGGTGCCCCCTGGTCCCTCGCGCTCTTCCTGGTCCCCCCGCGATCCGGACGGCCGCCCTGGTGGCGGCGCCCGGCGTCAGGCTGTTGAAAGGTAAGACCGCAAAACGGCCTTCGGGGTTGGGGGTATTGGCCAAGTCGTGCCGAAAAAGTTAGGGCATCGGTATGGCACGGCGGGAACTCTTTCCGGGGAGCGGGGCACCGTTCCCCGGACGCCGTGCGCGGCTCAGTCGAGCGCGAGCCGGATGCCGACGGTCAGGTGCCTCGGGTCGTCCCCGATGGCCTCCCGGTTCGCCTCGTACAGCGCCCGCCAGCCGCCCTTGACGCGGCGCCGGCGCGCGATCCCGGCGAGGGTGTCGCCGCGGCGGACGACGTGGCCGTGATCGTCGACGTCGTCGAGGAGGCCGTAGCGCCGGGCGCACGTGGGCCAGGCGCCCCAGCCCTGGTCGGCCTGGACCCGCTTGGCGATCTCGATCTGCTCGTCCCGGCTGGCGAGGTCGGCCCGGTCGGCGTACTTCAGGCCGCCGTACCGCTCCCAGGTGGGCTGCCAGAACTGGAGCCCACCGTAGTAGTCGTTGCCGGTGTTGATGTGCCAGTCGCCGCCGCTCTCGCACTCGGCGAGGCAGCCCCAGGGCCACTGGTCGTCGGCGCAGGCGTAGGACGGCCGACCGCCGTCGTCCCCGCCGCCGTCCCCGCCCGGCGCCCCGTCGGCGGCGGCGCCGCCGGGCAGGGACAGGATCAGTGCGGCGGCCGCCGCGATCAACAGCCCGACGGATTCCACGCGGCGCCGCGGCGCCGAAGAGATGTCCGACATAGCCGGTGACGGTAGGCAGCGGGTCGCCGGGCGCTGGCGCGCCGCGCCCTTCCAGGGGACGACCCCACCCCGTCCGGTGTACAAAACGCGGCCACCTGCGCCAGGTTCTGCGCAGGAATTGGCGGTGCGTGACCATCCCGATGACGGCTTTTCACCGGTTCTCCGCCAGGGGCCGCATGGTTCGATTCTGTTCGCGTCCGCGCGTGACTCTGCCGGGGGTCGCCCGTTGTCCTTGTACGAGCCGGGAGACCACCCGGCAGCCGCTCATGAAGATCGAGGAGCCACCCGTGCCGCGCATGCTCGACGTCAGCGACGACGTTCGCGCCGAGATCGGCGACGAAGAGGCCGACCGCCTGCTGGCCGGAGAAGACGCCCCCGGCAGCTACGACTGCACCTCGTGCCGCACGCCCGGCAACAGCGAGCAGGAGCGCACCAGCACCGTCCTGTTCGTCGGCGAGGAGACCGCGGTGCTCGCGTTCGCCCATGCCACGTGCATCCCCTCGCAGGTCGTGCCGGTCGCCGAGGAGCAGCTCCGCGGGGCCGTGCGCTCCATCACCGGCGACAACTCCGCCGGTGCCCCGGCCGCCCCGATCCCCACCAGCGACCGCCAGGCCACCCTGGGCATCACCTGCGGCCTGGTGCTGATCAAGGACGAGCTGCACCCCGCCCTCGTGGTGGAGCCCAACGGCCCGATCGCCCGCCCGGGTTCGACCAGCCTGGACGACGACTTCCTGCCGCTCCTCCTGGAGCACGGCTTCACCCCGGTGCGGGACATGAACACGCTCCCCGCCCCGATCGAGGGCTGGTCCGCGCTGCTGGCCATGGGCAAGCTGCACGCCGTGCTCCAGCCCGGCACGGCCGGCAGCCAGTCCGCCTGGTGGCAGGCCCATCAGCCGTTGGCCGTCTCGGACGGCTGGCGCACCGCGGCCAACAAGGCGCGGACCGTGCTGATGTACGCCGCGCCCTCGGGGACCATCGGCCATCAGCCACGCGAGGACCTGATGCGCCAGGCGCTGGAGCAGGCGGCCGCCAAGGGCCTGCTGGTCGCGGCCTCGATGCCGCTGGCCGGAACCTGACCGTCCGCAATCCGATCGCGGGAGCATGACCGTCCAACGGGGCGGGATTGCGCCCGCGATCGGCCATTTCCTCCCGAAAGCCGCATCCCGGGGGCACCGGGGTCGTTGGCACCTACGTGCACGCATACGAGCCCCCCTCCCGCGCCCCGTTCCCGCACCCCATCCCCGGCATGCGTCCGTCCCGGGAAGCCGCGGCGCCGCGCGGCGTCGACCGCGGTTCGGCCACGCCGATCTATGACGCGCTGTACGCCGAGTACCGCCGCGCCTTCCGGGCGCTGCCCGGGGACCGTACGGACGAGCCGGAGGTCCCGGAGGCGTTGCGCGGCGGCAACTGGGGCGGCGGTACGGCGGCACCGACGCAGTGGGAGGTGGTGGGCCGGCAGCCGTTCCGGCCGCGGGGGCAGTTGCCGGCGGCGCTGCCGCCGGGGCCGCGGGACGGCTCCCGACCCCACGGCGGCCGCTGACACCGGCCGGGCCGCCGCGGGCGGGAGCGTCGCTGCTACTTCTTCTTGCTGTTCTTGGTGCCGCGCTTCTCGCGCACCCGCACCGAGATGTGGATCGGCGTCCCCTCGAAGCCGAATTCCTCGCGCAGCCGGCGCTCGACGAAGCGACGGTAGCCCGCCTCCAGGAAGCCCGAGGCGAAGAGCACGAAGCGCGGCGGCTTGGTGCCGGCCTGGGTGCCGAAGAGGATCCGGGGCTGCTTGCCGCCGCGGATCGGGTGCGGGTGGGAGGACACGATCTCGCCGAGGAAGGCGTTCAGCCGCCCGGTGGGGATCCGGGTCTCCCAGCCGGCCAGCGCGGTCTCGATCGCCGGCACCAGCTTCTCCATGTGCCGGCCGGTGCGCGCGGAGACGTTGACCCGCATCGCCCACGGGATCTGGACGAGGTCCCGCTCGATCTCCCGCTCCAGGTAGAAGCGGCGCTCCTCGTCGAGGTTGTCCCACTTGTTGTAGGCGATGACCAGGGCCCGGCCGGCCTCCACGGCCATCGTGATGATCCGCTGGTCCTGGACGCTGATGGACTCGCCGGCGTCGATCAGGACGACCGCCACCTCGGCCTTCTCCACGGCCGCGGCGGTGCGCAGCGAGGCGTAGTAGTCGGCGCCCTCCTGGAGGTGCACCCGGCGGCGGATGCCGGCGGTGTCCACGAACTTCCAGGTCTTGCCGCCCAGTTCGATCAGCTCGTCGACCGGGTCGCGGGTGGTGCCGGCGAGCTCGTTGACGACCACCCGCTCCTCGCGGGCGAGCTTGTTCAGCAGCGACGACTTGCCGACGTTCGGGCGGCCGATCAGGGCGATCCGGCGGGGGCCGCCGACGCCGCCGCCGAAGGTCTGCGCGGGCGCCTCGGGGAGCGCGTCCAGCGCCGCGTCGAGCATGTCGCCGGTGCCCCGGCCGTGCAGCGCGGAGACCGGGTACGGCTCGCCCAGGCCCAGCGACCAGAGCATGGCGGCGTCGGCCTCGCCGGACGCGCCGTCGACCTTGTTGGCGACCAGGACCACCGGCTTGCCGGAGCGGCGCAGCAGCTTGACCACGGCCTCGTCGGTGTCGGTGGCGCCGACCTTGGAGTCCACCACGAAGACCACCGCGTCGGCGGCCTCGATGGCGAACTCGGCCTGCATCGCGACCGACGCGTCGATGCCGAGGACGTCCTGCTCCCAGCCGCCGGTGTCGACGACCTTGAAGCGGCGGCCGTTCCAGTCGGCCTCGTAGGTGACCCGGTCGCGGGTGACGCCCGGCCGGTCCTCGACGACCGCCTCGCGGCGGCCGATGATGCGGTTCACCAGCGTCGACTTGCCGACGTTGGGGCGGCCGATGACGGCGAGGACCGGGAGCGGGCCGTGGCCGGCCGCGGCGATGTCGCCCCCGACCTCCTCCAGGTCGAAGCCCTCTTCCGCGGCGAGCTCCATGAACTCCGCGTACTCGGCGTCGCCAAGCGCACCGTGCTCGTCGCCGGCGGGGATCTGCTCGTTCATGAAGTCCGTTCCTCGTTCATCCATGTGGTCGGTGGGCCGCTTGGTGGAGGGCCCACTGCTCAAGTGTCGGTCAGCGCCCGGTAAGGCGCCGGGCCTGTGCCAGGTGGGCGGTCAACCGCTCCTGGATCCGTACGGTCGCCTCGTCCAGCGCCTTACGGGTGCGCCGCCCGCTGCCGTCGCCCGCCTCGAAGGCGTCGCCGAAGACGACGTCGATGCGGCCGCGCAGCCGCGGCATGGCCGGGGTGAGCCGGCTGGGGCGGTCGGTGCTGCCGAGCACCGCCACCGGGACGACCTGGGCGCCGGAGCGCACCGCGAAGTACGCGAGGCCGGCCCGCAGGGAGGCGAAGTCGCCCTCGCCGCGGGTGCCCTCCGGGAAGATCCCCAGCACGCCGCCGCCCGCCAGCACGTCGAGCGCGTCGGTGATCGCCTTGCGGTCGGCTGCCTGGCGGTCCACCTTCAGCTGGCCGATGCCCCGCAGGAACGGGTCCAGCGGGCCGACGAAGGCTTCCTTCTTGATCAGGAAGTGCACCGGTCGGGGTGCGGTGCCCATCAGCATCGGGCCGTCGATGCCGTGGGAGTGGTTGACGGCGAGGATGACCGGTCCGGAGGCCGGCACCCGCCAGGCGCCCAGCACCCGCGGCTTCCACAGGCCGTACATCAGCCCGATGCCGATCCGCCGGCCGATCGCGGCCCCGCGGGGGCTCGGCGCCCTGCCGCCGTCGGTCACCGGATGTCCCGCCCCGCCTTCTCGGCGCTGACACCCTCGATGAGGGTGACCACGCACTCGATGACCTGATCCAGCGTCAGGTCGGTGGTGTCGACCTCGACGGCGTCGTCCGCCTTGGCCAGCGGCGAGGTCTTGCGGGAGGAGTCGGCGGCGTCCCGCTTGATCAGCGCCTCGCGGGTGGCGGCCAGGTCACCGGCCTCCTTGCCCTTGAGCTCGCCGTTGCGGCGGGCCGCCCGGGCCTCCGCTGAGGCGGTGAGGTAGATCTTGAGATCGGCGTCCGGCAGGACGGTTATGCCGATGTCCCGGCCCTCGACGACGATGCCCAGCGGCGCCTCGGCGGCGATGCTGCGCTGGAGGTCGGTGATCGCGGCACGCACCTCGGGGACCGCGCTGACCGCGCTGACCGCGGCGGTGACCTCCGCGCTGCGGATCGGGCCGGCGGCGTCCGCCCCGTCCACGGTGATGGTCGGCGCCGCCGGGTCGGTGCCGGAGACGATCACGGGCTTGGCACAGGCGTCGGCCACCGCGACCGGGTCGTTGACGTCGATGCCGTTGGTCAGCATCCACCAGGTGATCGCGCGGTACTGCGCGCCGGTGTCGAGGTAGCCCAGGCCCAGCTTGCCGGCGACGGCCTTGGACGTGCTGGACTTGCCCGTGCCTGCGGGGCCGTCGATGGCGACAATCACTGCAGCCGGGGCGGTCCGATCGGCGGTTTCCACGGTGACGAACACCTTTCTTGATACACACGGGGCGCGGTCCAGGGCGCCAGGTCCGGTCGTCGACCGGCGGTCGGGAGAGCGACGAGGGGGCCGACGAAGGGACTGGGGCCTCGGACAAGGTTACTGGCTCGGCCGCAGCGCGCCGTCCACGGTGTCACTGCCGGATCGACCACCCCCGCTCCCGCAGCTCCGCGGTCAGCGCCGGGACCGCCTGCGGTTCGACCATCAGCTGGATGAAGCCGGCCTGCTGGCCGGTGGCGTGCTCGATGCGGACGTCCTCGATGTTGACCCCGACGCGGCCGGCGTCGGCGAAGATCCGGGCCAGCTCACCGGGCTGGTCGCCGATGTAGACCGCGACGACGTCGTAGACGGACGGGGCGGCGCCGTGCTTGCCGGGGACCCGCTCGCGGCCGGCGTTGCCGCGGCGGAGCACGTCCGCGATGCCGTGGGCGCCACTGCCGCGCTTCTCGTCGTCGGCGGACTGGAGGGAGCGCAGCGACCGGACCGTGGCGTCCAGGTCGGCGGCGATCTCGGCCAGGACGTCGGCGACCGGGCCGGGGTTGGCGGAGAGGATGTCGATCCACATCGCGGGGTCGGAGGCGGCGATCCGCGTCACGTCCCGGATGCCCTGGCCGCAGAGCCGGACGGCGGTCTCGTCGGCGCCCTTGAGGCGGGCCGCGACCAGGCTGGAGACCAGCTGCGGGGTGTGCGAGACCAGGGCGACGGCGCGGTCGTGCGCGTCCGCGTCCATCACCACCGGGACGGCCCGGCACAGCGCGACCAGCTCCAGGGCGAGGTTGAGCACCTCGGTGTCGCCGCCGGGGGACGGGGTGAGCACCCAGGGGCGGCCCTCGAAGAGGTCGGCCGTCGCGGCCAGCGGGCCGGAGCGCTCCTTGCCGGCCATCGGGTGCGTGCCGAGGTAGCCGGACAGGTCGCAGCCGAGCGCCTCCAGCTCGCGGCGCGGGCCGCCCTTGACGCTGGCGACATCGATGTACGCCCGGGCCGCACCGCGCCGGATCGCCTCGGCCAGCGCCGCCGCGACGTGCGCCGGGGGCACGGCCACGATGGCGAGGTCCACGGTGTCCTGCGGCGGCTCGGCGGTGCCGGCGCCGAGCGCGGCGGCCGTCAGGGCCTGGGCGTGGTCGTGGTCCGCCAGGTGGACCTGCACGCCGCGGGCGCTGAGCGCGAGGGCGGCCGAGGTGCCGATCAGGCCCGTTCCGATGACGAGTGCGGTTCTCACTGGGCGATGTCCTTCCGGAGCGCCGCGGCCGCGCCGAGGTAGACGTGGGCGATCTCGGGCTTGGACCGCCCGGTCTCGACGTGGGCGAGCACCCGCACCACCCGAGCCATGGCACCGGCCACGTCCAGCTCCTGGGCGCAGAGCAGCGGGACGTCCGTGATGCCCAGGGCGCGCGCGGCGGCGGCCGGGAAGTCGCTGTGCAGGTCGGGGGTGGCGGTGAACCACATGCTGATCAGGTCGTCCGGCGCCAGGCCGTTGCGCTCCAATATCGCGGTGAGCAGCGCGCCGACCTGCTCCCGCATGTGCTCCGCGTCGTCCCGCTCCAGCTGGACGGCCCCGCGCACGGCCCGTACCGCCACGTCCCTGCTCCCCTGCGTCGTGTGCCGCGTACACGTCCGCGTACGCACTGCTCAGCGTAACCAGCGCCACCGACAACCGTGTCCCGAGCTCCGGGGAATCCGGTGGCCCCCGGGGTCCCCGTCCGGCGACAATCCCTGACATGTCGACCGCTCCTCCCGCCCCCTCCGGCCATGAACTCGTCACCGGGCACACCGTCTACGCGTGTGTGATGGGCTCGCGCGCCTTCGGTCTGGCCACCGAGGCCAGCGACACCGACCGGCGCGGGGTCTATCTCGCGCCCACCGCCCTCTTCTGGCGGTTCGAGAATTCTCCTGGGAGCTGGAACGGTTCTGCGAGCTGGCGCTGCGCGCCAACCCCACCGCCCTGGAGTGCCTGCACTCCCCCCTGGTGGAACATGCCGACGCCACCGGCCGCGAGCTGCTCGCGCTGCGCGACGCGTTCCTCTCCCGCGAGGTGCACGGCACCTATGTCCGCTACGCCACCGGCCGGTTGAAGCAGCTGCGGGCCGACCGGGCGCGGCACGGCGCACCCCGCTGGAAGCAGGCGATGCATCTGCTGCGCCTCCTGGCCTGCGCCCGTGACCTGCTGCGTACCGGCGAGCTGACCCTGGAGGTCGGCACGGCCCGGGAGGAGCTGCTGGCGGTGCGCCGCGGCGAGGTGCCCTGGGAGGCGGTGGAGCACCGGGTGGCGGCGCTGTCGGCGGAGGCGGAGGCGGCGCTGCCCGGCTCGCCGCTGCCCGCCGGGCCGGACCGGGCCCGGGTCGCGGACTTCCTGCACCGGACGCGCCGGGCCTCGGCCCTCCGCGGCTGACGCCGCCGGCCGTACGGACCGCGCCGATCGGTCGGGCCGTTCAGCCGCCGGCCGCGGCACCGTCCAGCCGGGCCCGCACCACCAGGTCGTGCAGCGCGTCCCGGCCGGCCGGCGTGTCCGGCAGGGCGGTGGCGGCCTGCGCGGCGTCCAGCCGGGCGTGCAGCGCCTCGACGTCGGCGCGCAGCCGGTCCGGGGGCACCAGGTCGCCGGTCGGCCCGTGTTCGGCCGCCTCCTTGGCCGCGACCAGTTCCGACACGTAGGCGGGGGCGTCCGGCCCGCCGGCCAGGGTGGGCAGGTGGGCCACCAGCCGGCCGGTGGCCATGAGGTGGATGCCGGTCAGCAGGACCCGCAGGGTGTACAGCAGCGGCTTCAGTTCGCCGGTCTTCTCGAAGAGCCGCCACTGGGTGCCCGCGAAGCCCCGGTAGTGGTGGGCGTGGTGGGAGGTGAACAGGCCGGGGGCGAGCGCGACCAGTTCCTCGTGGACGGGCGTGCTGTGCACGACCAGAGGGGAGAGCAGCTGCTCCAGGACGTAGCCGTTGCGGCGCAGCAGCAGCCGGACGAACTTCCGCAGGTCGTGCGTGACGAGATCCGTCTCGACGCCGTCGTGCTCCCCCATCAACGTCCTGGTCTCCGCCGGCTCCCGCAGCCCCACGAGGTCGGCCACCGGCAGCAGGTGGACGCCGCGCAGGTCCACGTCGGAGTCGCGGGAGGGGAAGCCGTACAGATGGGCGCCGGAGACCGTGGCGAAGAGCAGCGGATCGCGCTGCCGCGCGAGGAGGGCGTCCAGGTCGACGGCGGGGAGTCCGGCGGCCCGCAGGACCGCGTCCCGGCCGGCGGCGGGGGCCACGGACGTCTCAGGCATCCCAGGCCGCCCCGAGGGCGAGGAGTTCCGCGCGGTACTCGATGCGGGCGGTCCACTCCTGCGGCCAGGCGCCGGCGCCGAGCGCGGCGCCCGCGAACGCGCCGGCGAGGCAGGCGAGCGAGTCGGAGTCCCCGGAGCTGCAGGCGGCCCGGCGCAGCGCGGTGACCGGCTCGTCGGGGAAGAGCAGGAAGCAGAGCAGGCCGGTGGCCAGCGCCTCCTCGGCGATCCAGCCGGCGCCGGTGGCCAGGCACGGGTCGGCCTCCCGGTCCGGTGCGGCGAGCGCCGCGTCGAGCCGGTCCAGGACGCCCAGGCAGTCGTCCCAGCCGCGGGCGATGAACGCCGTCGGCGACGGGTCCTGGGAGCGCCGCCAGAGGTCGCCGAGCCAGTCCTCGCGGTAGGTGGTGCGCTGGGCGTGGGCGTGGGCCCGCAGCAGGCCGGGCAGTTCGGCGGGGCGGGCGCCGTCGGCGAGGGCGCGCACGGCGTACGCGGTGAGGTCGCTGGCGGCGAGCGCGGTGGGGTGTCCGTGGGTCAGCGCGGACTGGAGCTGGGCGGCACCGGAGCGCTGCTCCGGGGTCAGTCCGGGCACCAGCCCGAGGGGCGCCACCCGCATGTTGGCGCCGCAGCCCTTGGACCCGATCTGGCTGGCGTCGGCCCAGGACCGGTGCTCGTCGCTGAGGAGTTGGCAGGCGCGGAGGCAGGTGTTGCCCGGTGCCCGGTTGTTGTCGGGCGAGCGCCACCAGGCCACGTACGCGCGCCGGACCGGCGGTTCGAGCGTGGCGGCGGTCAGCCCGCCGCCGTCCAGGGCGGTGCGCAGTCCGTGCCCCAGGGCCAGCGTCATCTGGGTGTCGTCGGTGACAAGGGCGGGGTCGGGCAGGTCCATCTCCCGCCAGGGACCGCACTTCGCGAGGATCGCCGGTACGTCGTTGAACTCCGTCGGGAAGCCGAGCGCGTCACCGAGCGCCAGCCCGACCAGCGATCCGGTCGCCGTCATCGATGCCCCCATGAAAAACCACCCCTTAATCGTCACGATGACATTAAGGGGTGGTGGCCGGCCACCGCAAACGGCGACCGGCCCGGACGGACCGCGGCGGGCCGGACCTTAGAGGTCCACCTCGCGCATCAGCATCCCGACCTCGGTGTTGGTCATCCGGCGCAGCCAGCCCGACTTCTGGTCGCCCAGGGCGATCGGGCCGAAGTGCGTCCGGACCAGCTTGTCCACCGGGAAGCCGGCCTCGGCCAGCATCCGGCGCACGATGTGCTTGCGGCCCTCGTGGAGGGTGACCTCGACGAGGTAGTTCTTGCCGGTGTTCTCCACGACCCGGAAGTGGTCGGCGCGGGCGTAGCCGTCCTCCAGCGGGATGCCGTCCTTGAGCCGCTTGCCCAGGTCGCGCGGGAGCGGGCCCTGGATGGCGGCCAGGTAGGTCTTGGTGACGCCGTAGCGCGGGTGCGTGAGGCGGTGGGCCAGCTCGCCGTGGTTGGTGAGCAGGATGATGCCCTCGGTCTCGGTGTCCAGCCGGCCGACGTGGAACAGCCGGGTCTCCCGGTTGGTCACGTAGTCGCCCAGGCACTGGCGGCCGTCCGGGTCCTCCATCGTGGAGACCACACCGGCGGGCTTGTTCAGCGCGAAGAAGAGGTAGGACTGGGTGGCGACCGTCAGGCCGTCGACCTTGATCTCGTCCTTCTCCGGGTCGACCCGGACGCCCTGCTCCGTGACGATCTTGCCGTTGACCTCGACCCGGGCCTGGTCGATCAGCTCCTCACAGGCGCGGCGAGAGCCCATACCGGCCCTGGCCAGCACCTTCTGGAGCCGCTCGCCCTCCTGCTCGCCGAAGGTCTTGGGGGTCTTGATCTGCGGCTTGTCGTAGCGGGCGCGGTTGCGCTCCTCGATCTTGGCGTCGTACTCGCGGGACCGCGCGGGCCCCTGACCACGGCCGCGCTGCTGACCGCCCGCGCCGCCGGCGCCGCCCGGCCGCCCGCCCCGGGACGCGCCCGTGCGGGGGCCGCCCTTGGCGCCGCCGCGGGCCGCCTCGCCCCGGGCACCGCTCTTGCCGCCGCCCCGTCGCTCGTCGCCGCCCTGGGACCCGCCCACGTCGTAGCGGCGCTCCTCGGGACGGGGGCGGCCCGCGCGCTGCTGCTTCTCGTCCCGCTTGTTGCCCGCGCCGCGGTAGTTGCCCCTGCCGCCGCCGCTGCCCCTGCTGTTACTGCCGCTGCTTCGCATCAATGATCCGTCTGAGAGTTGCCGCTGTCGTCTACGTCGAACGACGGGATGCCTTCCGCGGAGTCGCCCTCGACCGCGTCCGCCTCCGGGAGGAACGGTGCGAGCTCAGGGAGCTCGTCCAGGCCGCGCAGGCCCATCCGCTCCAGGAAGTAATTCGTCGTCCTGTACAGGATCGCACCTGTTTCAGGTTCCGTCCCCGCCTCCTCCACCAGGCCGCGCTGGAGGAGCGTGCGCATCACGCCGTCGCAGTTGACCCCGCGGACGGCCGAGACGCGGGAACGGCTGACCGGCTGACGGTACGCGACCACGGCCAGAGTCTCCAATGCGGCCTGGGTCAGCCGGGCCTGCTGACCGTCCAGGACGAAGCCCTCCACCGCGTCCGCGTAGGCCGCGCGAGAGGAGAACCGCCAGCCACCGGCCACCAGCCGCAGGTCGAAGCCGCGGCCCTGGCGGGTGTAGTCCTCGGACAGCTCGCGCAGCGCCAGCGCCACCGCCCGGCGGGACCGCTGGAGCACCCTGGCCAGGTGCTCCTCGGTCGCCGGCTCGTCGACGACCATGAGGACGGCCTCCAGCGCGGGCTTCAGCTCCAGATCGGCCACGCCCAGCGCGCCGGCCGGCGGCTCCTGGGGCGCGCGGTGCTCCCCCGGCCCCTGCTCGGTGATCTCGTATCCCGTGCCGCTCACGCCGGCTCCTCCTGTTCCTCCGCCTTCGGGCGGTCCGTCGCGTCCGCGCCGCCGTCCTTGTCGGGCCCTTCGCCCGGTTCCCGGTCGAACTCGTCGGTGACCTGTGGGGCGGCCCCCTCCACGCCCGTCCAGCGGGCCGTCAGCGTCCCCAGCGCCTCCTCCTGGTCCAGGGCCACCACCCGCTCCCGGTAGAGCTCCAGCAGGGCCAGGAAGCGCGCGACGACGGTGAGGGTGTCGGGGGCGTCGGCGACCAGATCCCGGAAGTCGGCGGCGCCGGCCGTGCGCAGCCGGGCCACCACCACCTCGGCCTGCTCCCGGACGCTGACCAGCGGCGCGTGGATGTGGTCGACGTAGACCTGCGGCTTCGCCCTGGGCTGCATCGCCCGCGCCGCGAGCCGGGCGAAGCCCTCCGCCCCGATACCGAGGACGACCTCGGGCAGCAGCTCCGCGAGGTGCGGCTCCAGCCCCACGGTCCGGGGGTGGCAGCGCGTCTCCTCGGCCAGCCGCCCGCTGAAGATCTCGGCGATCCGCTTGTACGCGCGGTACTGGAGCAGCCGGGCGAAGAGCAGGTCGCGGGCCTCCAGGAGGGCGAGGTCGGCCTCGTCCTCCACTTCGGCGACGGGCAGCAGCCGGGCCGCCTTGAGGTCGAGCAGGGTGGCCGCGACGACCAGGAACTCGGTGGTCTGGTCGAGGTCCCAGTCCGGCCCCATGGCCCGGATGTGGGCCATGAACTCGTCGGTCACCTTGGACAGCGCGACCTCGGTGACGTCCAGCTTGTGCCGGGAGATGAGCTGGAGCAGGAGGTCGAAGGGCCCCTCGAAGTTGTCCAGCCGGAGCGTGAACCGGCCGTCCCCGGAGGGCGCCGCGGCGGCCTCGCCCCCGGTTGTCTCCGGCGCCTCCGCCGTCTCCACGGCCTCGTCCGCGGTCGCCTCCGCGGTCCGCTCGACCGGAGCCGCGGCGGCGTCCGCCACGTCCATCACGTCCGGCGCGGGGGCCTCGCTGGCCTCAGGGGCCTCCAGGGCGCTGTCCGGCCCCCGCCCGAGAGCGCGGCGGGTGCGGCGCGGGGCGGGGGCGGTCTCGTCGGCGGCGTCGGTCGGCATGGCGGTCCAGTGTGCTGCGGTCCCGCGCCGGGGCGGCGGGTCGGTCACGGGCGGGACACCCCGCCGGAGAGGCAGGCTATCCCGCCACGCGCCGGAGGCTGGCTCCCAGGGCGTGTCGGGCGGGCCCTAGCGGCCGCGGAGCCGCCGGACCAGGATGCTGGCGTCCCCGCGCGACTCCAGGTCGGCGAGGACCACGGCCACCGCCTCGCGGACGATCCGGCCGCGGTCGACCGCCAGGCCGTGCTCGCCGCGCAGCACCAGACGGGCGTGTTCGAGGTCCATGAGCTCCTCGGCGGAGACATAGACGGTGATCTTCTCGTCGTGCCGTTCCCTGCCGCTGGGGCGGCGGTTGGCGCCGCGTCCCCGACGGCGGCCCGACGCCCCGGCCGGCACCGCGGGCGCCGCGGCCTCCCGCTCGGCGCGGGCCGCGAGGCCGGCCGTCGTCCGGTGCCCGGCGGAAGCCTCCGACTCCGCCTCGCGGCCGCTGTGCTCGGCCGACGCCGTACGCGGCGCGCCCGGGGCACCGTCGTCGGCCGTCGGGGCATCGGCGTCCGCGCCGGCCCCGGCCCGCGACCGGCGCGCCCCGGGGGCGTCCTCGGCCGCGTCCGACGATGGGTCCGACTCACCGGCCGGGGCGGGCACCCGGGCGTCCTCGCCGCCGGCCGGACCGCCGTTCGTACGGCGGGGAGCGGACGACTGCAGGCCCACTCCCCCGGTGGTGCGGAACAGTTCGTCGGCTCCGGGCAGACTCACTCGGCGTGACACCGGGCGAGCACCTCCCTGGCGAGCTGGCGATAGGCCGCGGCCCCCACGGAGTTGGAGGCGTAGGTGGTGATCGGCTCACCGGCGACGGTGGTCTCCGGGAAGCGGACCGTACGGCCGATGACGGTGTGGTAGACGTGATCGTCGAACGCCTCGACGACGCGCGCCAGGACCTCGCGACTGTGCACCGTCCGGGAGTCGTACATCGTCGCCAGGATGCCGTCCAGCTGGAGGTCGGGGTTGAGCCGCTCCTGGACCTTCTCGATCGTCTCGGTGAGCAGCGCGACCCCGCGCAGCGCGAAGAACTCGCACTCCAGCGGCACGATGACCTTGTGAGCGGCCGTCAGGGCGTTGACGGTCAGCAGGCCGAGCGAGGGCTGACAGTCGATGACGATGTAGTCGTAGTCGGGCAGCAGGGGCTTCAGGGCCCGCTGGAGGGTCGACTCGCGGGCGACCTCGCTGACCAACTGCACCTCTGCCGCTGACAAATCGATATTGCTGGGCAGCAGGTCCATGTTGGGGACCGCGGTCTTGAGCAGCACCTCGTCGGCCGACATGCCCCGCTCCATGAGCAGGTTGTAGACCGTCAGGTCCAGTTCCATCGGGTTGACGCCGAGTCCGACGGACAGGGCACCCTGCGGGTCGAAGTCGACTAGCAGCACCCGGCGGCCGTATTCGGCGAGTGCGGCACCCAGGTTGATGGTCGAGGTGGTCTTGCCGACCCCGCCCTTCTGGTTGCACATCGCGATGATCTTCGCCGGGCCGTGTTCGGACAGCGGTCCCGGGATGGGGAAGTAAGGCAGCGGGCGTCCGGTCGGGCCGACCCGCTCACGGCGCTGGCGCGCCGCGTCCGGCGCGAGCGTCGCCGCGTATTCGGGGTCCGGCTCGTACTCGGCGTCCGGGTCGTAGAAGTGCCCTTCGGGCAGGTCGTCGTAGTCGGCGAGACGGGTGGGCTCTCCACTGCCCCGGTCGCCGGCCATGGCGTTCACGTGTTGGCCGTCCATACTCTGGTGGGCTGTCGTGGAAGTGCTCTGGGGGGCTGCGAAGGGGTGGACCGCCACGGAGCCGACAGCCTCGCGCCCCGAGGGACCCTGGCCCCGTACAACCGCTCCTGGCCGACCGCCTCCGGGAGTAAATGTCGACTCATTCACAAGTCGTCTTACCTCCTTGGATGTGACCAGGAAACTTATCGATAGGTCAGCGTGGCACCATGCCGACGGTTGGCGACTCTATGGCGTGTCGGGCGTCCGCAGCAACACAATCCGCCGGACCCGGCCCGATGTGTCGGTAATGGAAGCCCCCGATGTCAAGAGTGCACAGCGCACAAGACGCATGTTTCGGGGGTGCGCGAATAGGTTAAAGGGTTACGTTCACGGCGAGTTGAGAGTTGGCCGCCGGGAGCCGCCCCCGGGGCGCGTCGCACATGCGACCGGCCGGGCCCTGTCGAGGGGGCCCGGCCGGTCGTGCGGCGCTTGACGCGTGCGGTTGACGCCCTTAGCCGAGGAGGGTGCGCAGCTCCACGTACTCCAGACCGTGGGCCTGGGCGACCTCGGGGTAGACGACCTTGCCGTCGTGGGTGTTCAGGCCCTTGGCCAGCGCGGGGTCACGGCGCAGCGCCTCGACCCAGCCGCGGTTCGCCAGCTCCACGATGTAGGGCATCGTGGCGTTGGTGAGGGCGTAGGTGGAGGTGTTGGGCACCGCGCCGGGCATGTTGGCGACGCAGTAGAAGACCGAGTTGTGGACCTGGAAGGTCGGCTCGGCGTGCGTGGTCGGCTTGGAGTCCTCGAAGCAGCCGCCCTGGTCGATCGCGATGTCGACAAGGACACTACCGGGCTTCATCTTGGCGACCAGCTCGTTGGTGACGAGCTTGGGGGCCTTGGCGCCCGGGATCAGGACCGCACCGACGACCAGGTCGGCCTCGACGACGGCCTTCTCCAGCTCGAAGGCGTTGGAGACGATCGTCTGCACCTTGGTGCCGAAGATCTTGTCGGCCTCGCGCAGCTTGTTGATGTCCCTGTCGAGCAGGGTGACGTGGAAGCCGAGGCCCACGGCGATCTGCACCGCGTTCCAACCGGAGACGCCACCGCCGATGACGACGGCCTTGCCGGCCTGGACGCCGGGGACGCCACCGGGCAGCACGCCGCGGCCGCCGGCCTGGCGCATCAGGTGGTAGGCGCCGACCTGCGGGGCGATCCGGCCCGCGACCTCGGACATCGGGGCCAGCAGCGGCAGCGCGCGGTTGGCGGTCTCGACCGTCTCGTAGGCGATGGCGGTGGTACCGGACTCCAGCAGGGCGTCCGTGCACTCCTTGGACGCGGCCAGGTGCAGGTAGGTGAACAGGGTCTGGTCCTTGCGGAGGCGGTGATACTCCTCCGCGATCGGCTCCTTGACCTTCAGCAGCAGGTCGGCGGTGCCCCAGACCTCGTCGGCGGTGTCGAGGATGGTGGCGCCGGCGGCGACGTACTCCTCGTTCGTGATGGACGAGCCGAGACCGGCGTCCTTCTCAATGACGACCTGGTGGCCGTTGCGGACGAGCTCGTGGACTCCGGCGGGCGTGATGGCCACGCGGAACTCGTTGTTCTTGACCTCGCGGGGGATGCCGACCTTCACGTCGATCACGGTCCTTGAATGAGAGCTTGCAGAAGGAATTATCCCTCATGCGATGCATGACGGAACTGACCGCGCCGTACGCGGCCCGACCAGTCTATTGAAGGACGTCACGTTGTCTAGCCTTGCAAAGACATAATTTTCCGGAAGGCCACTACCGATTTCGTAGGTCACTCGGGGTGCTCCTCCCGTCGCCGCTCCCCCGCCGCCCGATGCAGCCGTGCCGCTGCTGGGTCGCCGAGCCGGTCGAGGATCTCCGCAATCCGTAGCTGGAGGCGCACCTCCAGCGCCCCGTCGGCCGCCGCGCGGGCGAAATCGAGGGCCTCCAGCAGGCTGCGCAGCGCCCCGTCGAGCTGCCCGACGTGCTCGTGGACGTCCGCCGCCACCTCCGCCGCACGCGCCTGACCTGCGGCGTCGCCGAGCCTGCGGGAGGTCCGGGCGGCCGCCCGGCAGTCCTTCAGCGCCTGCTCGTGGCGGCCGGCGCGGCCGTGCGCGGCACCGATCCGGGCGTGCAGCCGGGCCGCGTCGGCCCGCTCGCCCCGGGCCAGCCGGAGCTCCAGCGCCCGCCCGTACCAGTCCGCGGCCCGGACCCAGTCGCCCAACTCGGCGTAGGTGTCGCCCAGCGACTCCAGTGCCCGACCGGTGGCCAGGGGGTCCTTGACCGCGCGGGCCGACTCCAGGGCCCCCCGGTAGCGGGTGAGCGCCTGCTCCCGCCGGCCGGCCCCGGCGTCCAGGTCGCCGAGGTTGAGCAGGGCGGCGGCCCGCTCGCGCGGCAGGGCGCGCCGCTCGGCGACCTCAAGGAGCAGCGCATGCAGGGTGTAGAGGTCGGGCGCGGCGGCCTCGGGGCCGTAGTGGGCGAGCAGGGCGCGGGTCAGCGTGGCGATCAACCGCCGGTCCAGCGTGTCGAGTTGGCCGTCCGCGACGGCCATCCGGGCCGCGTCCAGCAGGGCGCCGCGGCGGGTGTGCAGCCAGTGCGCGGCGGCGGCCCTGGTGGCGAAGCGCAGCGAGCGGGGCAGCTCCCCGGCCCTGCGGCGGGCGGGCGAACCGGACGGTTCGGCGGCCGCCCGGCAGGACTGGACCAGTCGCACCGTGCGCTCCAGCATCCGGGCCCGGGCCAACTGCACGTCGGCCGGCCGCTCGTGCCCGTGGATCAGTTCCCGGGAGAGCGGCACGAGGCAGCCGGGGAGCCGGTAGCGGGGACCGATCGCGGCGTCGGCGGGCGGGACGTGCGGGCCGTCGTCCTCGGGGACCGGCCGCACCAGGCCGAGCGCGGCGAAGTCGTGCAGCACCGCGGCGGCGGCCGGGACCGTGCAGCCGCCCAGCGCGGCGGCGGTGTGCGGATCCACCAGGCCGTCCGGCGCGAGCGTGGCCAGGCGCAGTATCCGGGCGGCGGGTTGGGGCAGCGCGTCGTAGGTGAGGCGGAAGGCGCGGTGCAGGGGGCGGTCGCCGGCCGGCAGGTCCGGCGGCAGCGGGACGGCGAGCAGCGCCTGGCGCAGGTCGGCGACGGAGAGCTTGGGGCGGGCGGCGAGCCAGGCGCCCGCCAGTATCAGCGCCGCGGGCTGGCCGCCGCACTCCTCGGCGACGGCCTCCGCGGTCCGCGGATCGACGGTGATGCGGGTCGGCCCCGCGTAGTGACACAGCACCTCGACGGCGGCCGCGGTGTCCAACCCGCCCAGGGCGCACGGCCGGACGTCCGGGATGCCGGTCAACGGGCCCTGCGAGACCACCACGACCAGGCAGTCCGGGGCGTCCGGGATCAGCGGTTCGACGTGCTCGGCGCCCGGCGCGTCGTCCAGCAGGAGCACCGTCCGGCGCCCGGCCAGCGCCGTGCGCACCGCCTCGGCCAGTTCGTCCTCGTCGGCGCCCGGCGGGGCGTCGGCGCCCAGCGCGGCGAGCAGGTCGCGGGCGGTCCGGGCGAGGCCCGTCGGGGCGGCGTCCCGGCCGGTCAGGACGGCGCGCAGCACCCCGTCCGGGTACCCGTCGGCGATCTCCCGCAGCAGCGCCTCGGCCAGGGTGGTGCGGCCGGAGCCGGGGCGGCCGGCGATCAGCAGGACGCGGCTGCGGGCGCCCCGGCGACCGGTGAGGGTGTCCAGGCCGGCCCGCCCGATGTCGGCGCGCAGCGCCTTGAGTTCATGACGGCGGCCGGCGAATCCCGGGAGGCCGGAGCGGGCGGCGGCAGCGTCCTGGCGGGGCAGCGTCGCCCGCCGTTCGCGGGCCGCCGCGCCGGGCCCGCGCGCCGCATCCGGCGCACGGTGCCCCCCGTCCACCGCCTGGTCCGTCACCGGTCACGCTCCCGTCCGCCCGCGCGCTTGGGTTCCCGTCGCGGGCGCGTACGGGAACCCTGTCGAGCGTAGTTCACGATCCGTCACGCACCGTGCGGAGCAGGGCCGTTGAGTCACTCGATCGGATCGGCCGATCATCCGACCGGGAGACGGGAGGGGCCCCGGGCCGGGTCAGGCCGCGAAGGGACGGGCCGGCCAGGGCGCGTCGGCCGGCCGGAGGGCGTCCAGGCCGTCGCCGGCGCGCGCCGCGGTGAGTGCCAGCACCCCCACGACCAGGCAGTTGTTGTGCAGCTCGCCGGCGAGCACCCCGCGGACCAGCTCGTCGACCGACACCCGCGCCAGCTCCATGTCGGCCTCCTCCTCGGAGACCTCGAAGCGCTCGCCCGCGGCCTCGGACAGCCCGCGGGCGAGGAAGATCCGCACCGCCTCGTCGCAGCCGCCCGGGGTGGTGTAGACGTCGGTCAGCACCCGCCAGTCCGCGGCCTCGACGTGCGCCTCCTCGTACAGCTCGCGCTGTGCGGCGTGCAGCGGGTTCTCCCCGGGGACGTCGAGCAGGCCGGCGGGGATCTCCCACAGCTTCTGCCGCACCGGGTGGCGGTACTGGCGCAGCACCAGCACCTGGCCGGCGTCGTCGAGGGCGAGGACCGCCACCGAGCCGGGGTGGACCTGGTAGTCGCGGGTGGCGGTGGAACCGTCCGGCATCACGACACGGTCGGTGCGCACGCTCGTCTTCGCCCCGGTGAACGGCGTGGTGGTCCCGGTGACCGTCCATTCCTCCGGGGTGTCCTTGATCGCCATGCGCGTCCTCCTGTAGGTGCCTGTGCCACAACGGAAACCGGGGTACCGCCCCACGAGGTGAGGCCGTACCCCGGCAACCGTATCCGGCGTGTCGGCGCCTACTTCTTGGCGCCCGGCTTCCGGGCCGCCTCCTGCCGCTCGACGGCCGCCTTCACCAGGCCGGCGAAGAGCGGGTGCGGACGGGTCGGGCGGGACCGCAGCTCCGGGTGCGCCTGGGTGGCGACCAGGTAGGGGTGGACCTCGCGCGGGTACTCGACGTACTCGACCAGCTTGTTGTCCGGGGAGGTGCCGGAGAACAGCAGGCCGGCCTTCTTCTCCAGCTCGCCGCGGTAGGCGTTGTTGACCTCGTAGCGGTGGCGGTGGCGCTCCTCGACGTAGGGCTCGCCGCCGTAGACCTCGCGGACGATGGAGCCCTCGGCGAGCTTGGCCGGGTACATGCCCAGCCGCATGGTGCCGCCCATGTCGCCCTCACCGGCGACGATGTCCATCTGCTCGGCCATCGTGGAGATCACCGGGTGGGTGGCGGCCGGGTCGAACTCGGTGGAGTTGGCACCCTCGATGCCGGCGAGGTTGCGGGCCGCCTCGATCACCACGCACTGCAGGCCCAGGCAGAGGCCGAGCAGCGGGAGCTTGTTCTCGCGGGCGTAGGTGATCGCGCCGACCTTGCCGTCCACGCCACGGTCGCCGAAGCCGCCGGGGACGCAGACCGCGTCGCAGTCGGAGAGCTGCGCACGGGCGCCGGCCGGGGTCTTGCAGTCGTCGGAGGTGACCCACTTGATCTTGACGCGGGCCTTGTTGGCGAAGCCGCCGGCGCGCAGCGCCTCGGTGACCGAGAGGTAGGCGTCGGGCAGGTCGATGTACTTGCCGACCAGCGCGATCTTGACCTCGTGGTCGGGGTTGTGGACGCGGTCGAGCAGGTCCGCCCACTGGGTCCAGTCCACGTCGCGGAACGGCAGGTCCAGCTTGCGGACGACGTAGGCGTCCAGGCCCTCGGCGTGCAGGACCTTGGGGATGTCGTAGATCGAGGGGGCGTCGATGGCGGCGACCACCGCGGCCTCGTCGACGTCGCACATCAGCGAGATCTTGCGCTTGATGGCGGTGGGCACCTCGCGGTCGGCGCGCAGCACGATCGCGTCGGGCTGGATGCCGATGTTGCGCAGCGCGGCGACCGAGTGCTGGGTCGGCTTGGTCTTCAGCTCGCCGGACGGGCCGATGTAGGGGAGCAGCGAGATGTGCACGACGAAGACGTTGTCCCGGCCGACCTCGTGGCGGACCTGGCGGACGGTCTCCAGGAACGGCAGCGACTCGATGTCGCCGACGGTGCCACCGACCTCGGTGATCACGACGTCGACGTCCTCGGTCGCCATCCGCCGGATGCGGTGCTTGATCTCGTTGGTGATGTGCGGGATGACCTGCACGGTGTCACCGAGGTACTCGCCGCGCCGCTCCTTGGCGATCACGGTGTTGTAGACCTGGCCGGTGGTGACGTTGGCCGAGCCGTCGAGGTCGACGTCGAGGAAGCGCTCGTAGTGGCCGATGTCCAGGTCGGTCTCGGCGCCGTCGTTGGTGACGAAGACCTCACCGTGCTGGAACGGGTTCATCGTCCCGGGGTCGACGTTGAGGTAGGGGTCGAGCTTCTGCATCGTGACCCGCAGACCGCGCGCCTTCAGGAGCGCACCCAGGCTGGAGGCGGTGAGCCCCTTGCCGAGCGAGGAGGCGACGCCCCCGGTGACGAAGAGGTGCTTGGTCGTCGTGCCTGCGTTATGACGAAAGGCAGTGGGCGGCATGGCCAAGAGGGGGCTCCCGTGGTCGCGAGGTGGAGAGGTGCGATGCGGCGCCGGCCCTGGGGTTCAGGGGGTGCCTTCGCTGCGGTTCGGGGGTGCCGCATTTCTGCTGGGGCCCACCGGTCCACGGGGTACCAGGCTATCAGCGACCGGGCATGGTCGCGTCCGGCCACGCACCGGAGGGGGTCGTTCCGCAGGCCACTCTTTCGGAGCACCCCCACTCGACGTGAGCATCGCGCGCAGCACTCCCCTGCGTCGTATCCTGCTCGGACACTCGCTACGAGCCGTCCGGGAAGGCACCACCCTGCCCCAGCCACCGCTGGGTGGGGGTGCCCCCAGCGATAGCTGGGGGAGTGCCCCCAGCCCGATTTCCGGTCCCGCTGCTCGGCGACGTTTCATGGGCAGGACGGACAGCACACAACGTCCCATGGGGGGCGTGACTCCAGTTCGACGGGAGATGCACGTGGCCGGGCGCATCGAGGACTACGCACTTATCGGTGATATGCAGACCGCCGCTCTCGTGTGCCGGGACGGCACGGTCGACTGGCTGTGTCTGCCGCGTTTCGACTCACCGGCGGTCTTCGCGGGGCTGCTGGGCACCGACGAGCACGGCTTCTGGCAGATGGGCCCGGCCGGCGGGGACGGCGCCCCCCGGGCCGCGGACCGGCGGCGCTACCGGGGGGATTCACTCGTTCTGGAATCCGAGTGGGACACCCCGCGCGGTACCGTCCGGGTGATCGACTTCATGCCGCCGCGGGACGGTGCGCCGCAGGTGATCCGGATCGTGGAGGGTGTCAGCGGCCGGGTCCCGATGCGCTCGGAGCTGCGGATGCGGTTCGCGTACGGCTGGGTGGTGCCGTGGGTCCACAAGGTGGACGGCCGGACGGTGGCGGTCGCCGGGCCCGATTCGGTGTGGCTGGACACGTCCGTGGAGACGTACGGCAAGGATCTGACGACGTACTCCGACTTCACCGTCGCGCCCGGGGAACGGATCGCGTTCACGCTCAGCTGGGAGCCCTCGCACAAGCAGCCGCCGGCCGTGGCGGATCCGGAGGGGTCGCTGGCGGCGACCGAGGACTTCTGGCGGGAGTGGGTCGAGCACTGCACCTACCACGGGCCCTACCGGGACGCGGTGGTGCGCTCGCTGATCACGCTCAAGGCGCTGACGTACGCGCCGACCGGCGGGATCGTGGCGGCCCCGACGACGTCCCTGCCGGAGTGCATCGGCGGGATCCGCAACTGGGACTACCGCTTCACCTGGCTGCGGGACGCGGCGATCACCCTGTCGTCGCTGCTGCGCACCGGCTACCGCGAGGAGGCCCGGGCGTGGCGCGAGTGGCTGCTGCGGGCGGTGGCCGGCGACCCGGAGAACCTCCAGATCATGTACGGCATCGCCGGTGAGCGGGAGCTGGGCGAGACCGAGCTCAAGTGGCTGCCCGGGTACGAGGATTCGCGCCCGGTGCGGGTCGGCAACGGCGCCGCCGGCCAGCTCCAGCTGGACGTCTACGGCGAGGTCACCGAGGCGCTGCACCTGGCGCACATGACCGGGCTGGCCCGCAACGACTACGCCTCGCTGCTCCAGATCAAGTTGATCGCGTGGGTGGAGAAGCACTGGGACGAGCCGGACGAGGGCATCTGGGAGGTGCGCGGGCCGCGCCGGCACTTCGTCCACTCCAAGGTGATGACCTGGGTCGCGGTCGACCGCACGGTCAAGCTGATCGAGTCCGGGGACGTCGACGGGCCGCTGGAGCGCTGGAAGGACCTGCGGGAGACCATCCACCGGGACGTCTGCGAGAACGGGTACGACAAGGAGCGGAACACCTTCACCCAGTCCTACGGGTCGGAGGAGCTGGACGCGTCGCTGCTGCTGATCCCGCAGGTGGGGTTCCTGCCGCCGGACGACAAGCGGGTGATCGGCACCATCGAGGCGATCCAGCGGGAGCTGTCCACCGAGGACGGGTTCGTGCTGCGCTACCCGACGGCCGGCGAGGGGCTCGGCGTGGACGGCCTCGAAGGCGACGAGGGGGCGTTCCTGGCCTGCTCGTTCTGGCTCGCCGACGACCTGGCGATGATCGGCCGGGTGGAGGAGGCCCGCAGGCTCTTCGAGAAGCTGCTCTCGCTCCGCAACGACCTCGGGCTGCTCGCGGAGGAGTGGGATTCCCGGCTCCAGCGCCAGGTGGGGAACTTCCCGCAGGCGTTCAGCCACGTTCCGCTGATCGACACGGCGCTGCGGCTGACCGCCAGCGGGGCGTACGGAGGTTGACGCCCTGTGGGATCCCGTTTCCCGCGTCGGATTCCGCGCGGGAATGTCGTAGCTGTGTCGGATACGACATGCGGACGGGATTCATGCCTCCTTCTCTAGTAGTTCCCCTCTTTGTGTACCGGAGCGTCCCGGTCGTCATCAACGCAGACGACCGGGGCATGCCAACGGCGTTCGGCGGTCGATCAAGCCGCCCTGGAGAACGCGAGTTTGGGGTCCGATGAGCACGACAGATCTGGCTACGTCGTTACAGGTGAGTGTCCGGAAGACCGACGAGTCCGTGGTGGAGGATCTGGAGTGGGCGTCCGTGCCACTCGATCTCCTGCGGAAGGCACAGCCGTGGCGGACGTTCCGCTGGCACAAGGGCCAGCAGCACTACTCGGGCACGTACTGGGCGGCGACGGTACGCGACCATGTGATCTACGAGTCGCGGTTGGAACTGGCACGGCTGCTGTTCGCGGACTTCGCCCCGAACGTCCGGCATGTCGTCGCTCAGCCTTTCCTGCTCAAGGCAGAGGTTGAGGGCAAGCTACGGCGGCACATCCCGGACTATCTGCTGTTGACGGATGACGGGCCGGTGGTCGTGGATGTCAAGCCGCGGCATCGGCTGGAGCGGCCCAAAGTCGCGTTCACGTTCGCGTGGACTCGTGCGGCGGTCGCCTCCCGCGGGTGGCGTTACGAGGTCTGGAGTGAACCGGACCTTCATGAGCTGGAGAACATCCGCTTCCTCGCCGGCTACCGCAGGGACTGGTTGTTCGATCCGGGCCTCTTGGACGGCCTGCGGGCCTGTGAGCTGGAGGGACGGTCGCTGCGTGAGGCTTTCCGGCTGCTGCCCGATCGTCCCCGGCCGCTGGTGAAGTCGGCGGTGCTGCACCTGCTGTGGTCTGGGCACGTGACGACGGAGCTGGACCGGCCGCTCAGCTCGGGGCACGTGTTGAGGAGGGCCGCATGAGCGGGGCGGGAACACGGCTTGGTGTCGGCACGCGCTTCAGGCTCGACGGCGAGACGGTCGAGGTCGTGGAGCTCGCGAGCCTGGCTACGGGTATGGAGGTCATCCTCAAGGACGCCCGTGACCGGCTGGCGCGGATGTCGGTACGGGAACTGCTGACCTCGGATCGAGCTGAGGTGATCCCCAAGGACGGGGGTCCGGCCGCCGACGACGTTGAGTTGGCTGCCGTGGTGCTGGGTCGGCTGACCAAGGAGGAACGGAAAGAGGTTCTTGAACGGGCCGAGCACGTCCGGGAGATGCTGACGGGTTACCGCTCGGGATGCGAGGAGTTGGCAAGGCCGGGTGAGCCACGGCCTGAGTACGCTCCCGGCCTGTCGTTGGGGAAGCGCTACGCGGCCAAGGCGGCCGAACTGGGCCTGACCGTGCGGTCGGTGGAGCGGTGGGCACGTGCATTCCTTGAGGGCGGTGAGGTGGGGCTCGCCCCGAAGAAGGCACAGGTGGAGGGTGGGCTGTCTCATGCCGATCCGCGCTGGGTGGAGGTGGCTGAAGAGGTTCTGGGCGAGTACAAGGAAGAGTCCCGGCCCTCCGTGAAGCTCGTGTTGGAGCGGGTGCAGGCCCGGCTGGAGGAGCGTTTCGGGCCGGACGCGGTGCCGCTGCCGAAGCGGACGGCGGGGTATCGGTGGATGCACGAGCTCGAGCGGCGTCATCCGACGTTCCGGTTGAGTACAAAGCGCAACCGGGAGATCGCGGATCGTCCCGACGGTGTCTACGGGAAGCTGCGGCCCACGCGGCCCGGCGAGTACGTGCTGATGGACACCACGCGACTGGATGTCTTCGCCTTCGACCCGGTGACTTTGAAGTGGGTGCAGGCGGAGCTGACGGTCGCGATGGACTGGTACACCCGCTGCATCACCGGCATCCGTGTCACTCCGGTGTCGACGAAGGCCGTTGACGCGGCTGCCGTTCTCTTCCAGACCTACCGGCCCCGGCCCATCCCTGAGTCCTGGCCGAAGGAAGCGGCCTGGCCCGATCACGGGATCCCCCGCGGTGTCCTGGTGGATGCCGAGGCAGTCCATGGTCCCGTCACGGGAGCCGTCGGCCCTGCATTAGCGGCGGAGACGGTCATCGTCGACCACGGCAAGATCTATCTCTCCGCCCACCTGACCAGCGTCTGCCGTCGGTTGGGCATGTCGATCCAGCCGGCCCGACTACGGACGGGCCGGGACAAGGGGCCGGTCGAAAGATTCTTCAGGACCGTGCGGGAAGACCTGCTGCAGGTGCTGCCCGGCTACAAGGGCCCCGACATTCATTCACGGGGGCTCAATCCTGAAAAGGACGCCTTCTTCTTCCTGCACGAACTCGAGGCGATCATCCGCGAGTGGGTGGCGTGTGTGTATCACCGCAGACCGCACAGCGGTCTCGTCGATCCGCACCTGCCGAATGTGGATCTGTCACCGGCCGCGATGTTCGAGCACGGCCTCGCCCGGGCCGGCTACATCGAAGTGCCGCGTGATCCGGATCTCGCCTACGAGTTCCTGGAGGTCACGATGCGGACCGTCCAGCACTACGGCGTCGAGATCAAGGGACGCCGCTACGACGGTCCGGGGCTTGCTGGCCTGAAGGACATGGCCGGATCGGACGTCGAGCTGGCCAAGCGACGGCTCCCGTTCTTCGCCGACCCCGATGACGTCACCCGCATCTACTTCCGCGACGAGGAGCGCAAGTGGCACACGCTGAAGTGGGAACACGCGGCGAGTCTCCAGATGCCGTTGAGCGAGGAAGCGTTGCAGTTCGCCCGGCGCCTGGCCGCGAAGCAGTACACCTACCCCAACGACCGGCTCGCCGTCGCGCTGCTGCTGGAGCGGTGGAATCTCGGGCTCGGCAATTCCTTGGTCGAACGGCGCATGGCCCTGCGACTCTCTCGTGAACAGGCCGCCGTGGATCTGCCCGAGGAAGAAGCCTCCGAGGTCAACGTCTTGCCGTCGGTCGCCCGGGTGCTGTCCCTTCCTGAACAACCCTCGCCTCCGGCTGCCGAGTCCGACGAGGCCGAACTGGGGGATGACGACGCCGACGACCTGGAGGAGCTGGACGAGGAAATCGACTTCTACGCCACGGCTTTGAAGGACGTTGATGACGATGAGTAGAACGCCCCGGGCCCTGGCCGAGGAAGCCGATCTGCGTTCCCGCCTGGATCACCTCACGCTGTCCCGGAAGGAGGGCTTCGGCCGCTTTGCCGATGCCCCGCGCCGGATCCGTCCGGATCTGCTGTCTCGTCGGCAGTTGAAGAAGCTGTGTGATGAGGCGCTGACCGAGTACAACCGCGCCCGCCGCAAGTGGCATGCGAACCTCGGCCCGCTGGACACCCCGCAGATGCAGGCCCTGCACGAAGACCTCTGGGACATCTTCGACAGCAACGACCAGGACGGTGACAAGGTCAAGGGCGGGATCGCTCTCGACGCCTTTCCCGGTCTGGGCAAGACCACGGCCGTTCTCGCTTTCGCCCGCAAGCTCCACCGTCGCATCATCAAGGAAGAGGGCCAGTACACCGACGATGGCCATGAACGCTGGCCGGTCTGCCGCGTCGGCCTGACCAGCAACACCGGAATGCGCGATTTCAACCGGGCCATCCTGGAGTACTACGGGCACCCAGGCCGTCACCGCGGCACGACTGCCGAATTCGGCTATCGCGCGCTCGATTCCGTCTTGTCCGCGCAGACGAATCTGCTGATCGTGGACGACCTGCACTTCCTGAAGTGGCGGAACAAGAGCGGGATCGAGGTCAGCAACCACTTCAAATACATTGCCAACGAGTTCCCAGTGACCTTGCTGATGGTCGGCGTCGGCCTGGAGAAGCGGGGTCTGTTCAGCGAGGGAGCAAGCTACGAAGACGCGGTCCTCGCCCAGACCGGACGCCGCACGACGCGACTGGGCCTGGAAGCGTTCGACATCAAGACCGAGAAGGGGCGCCGCGATTGGCGCGACATCCTCCTCGCAATCGAGAAACGCGTCGTCCTTGCGCACAAGCACCCCGGCATGATCGCGGACGAACTGTCCGACTATCTCTTCGCCCGCAGCACCGGGCATATCGGCTCCCTCATGACGCTGGTCAACCGCGGCTGTCAAAGAGCCGTACGCACCGGCGTCGAGCGTCTGGACACGAAACTACTGGACCAGGTGAAGAACGACGCCGCGTCCGAACGGGCCCGCCAGGAATGGCAGGACGCCCTCGAGGCCGGCCGGCTCGTCAGTCGGCCCGGGCAGAAGCAGAAGAAGGTGTCGTGAGCGAACCCCGAACTCTGGCGATCCGCGTCCTCCCGCAGCCCGGCGAGAGCCTGGACAGCTGGCTCGAGGCCCTCGCCCGCCGCTCCTGGACATCGCTGTCCGCACTGCTGGACGCTCTCGGACTGCCGACGGAGGAACGTACTCACTACCTCTTGACGGGGCTGCCTCCGGAGATGTTTCAACGGCTGAAGAAACAGCTGAACCTGCGCGTTAGAGTGCTTGAGCAGTCTGCCGTCCCGCCCGCTCTCTTCGGGCGCCGAGCGCCCCACTGGCGATTCTGTCCGCAATGCCTCAACGAGGGACAAGGGCGCTTCCCGACGCGTTGGTGGCTACCCTGGACCTTCGCCTGCACCAAGCACCAGGTGCTCCTGCACAGACACTGCCCCAGCTGCCACGCCGAACCTCGCGGGTTCCTGCCCAGGTCCGTTCACCTGCACCCGCCCGGGCGCTGCATGCGCCGCACCGGCCTCAGGACAGTCTGCGGAGCCGACCTCGGCGAACTCCCTGCCCTCGCCCTCCCCCACGGGCACCCTCTGCTGCAGGCCCAGGATCAGCTCGACTCTCTCCCCGTCCACCAACGGATGGACCCCGACCGAACCTTCTCAAAAGTCGACAAGTGCCTATCACCGTTGATGGAGTCACTGACCGCTACCGACCTGCTCTCCCTGAACGACGCTGCCCGAGATGCCTGGCAGAACACGCTCACCGACGTCACTGACCTCAACACTGGACTCGGAATCTGGCGACTACAGGAGCGACGACGCACCATCCTGACCCCCGACTTCCTGAATCGCGAATACGTGGAAGGCCAGACACCTCTCCACGCGATCGCCAAGAGCCACGGGCTCCCGATCAAGCACGTCATCCAGCACACCAGGGAACTCGGCGTCACCATCTTCCGCGGAAACCGTCCTCGCACCATCGACAACGAGGAATGGCTCCGCGAGCAGTACCTCGACCGGGCCCGAGGCATCGACGACATCGCCCAAGAGATCGGCACCAACGGCAACGTCGTCATCCGCCACCTTGAGGCACTCGGCATCCCCCGGCGCCCGTTCAGCGCACGCAGCCTGACGGCGCTCAACGCGAAGCTGGACGAATCGGTGCCTGCCGACATCCGAGCAGCGGTCGAAGGAACCCTGCACGGCTGGCTCCGCCTCCGCAGGTTCCAGATCAACATGGTCTTCCCCACCCTCACGGCCGCAGCCCAGCACCTCGACGTCATGCCGAGCGCGCTGGCCAGCCAGTTCCACCAACTGGAGCAGGACATCGGCACCCAGCTGTTCCACCGGTCTGTCCGCCACTCGCCTCAGCGGCCCACCGCCCGAGGCACGGCGCTCCTTCAAGACCTCGACAACAGCCAGGTCCGGGCGCTCATGCAAGACGCACTCGGATCTCGCCTAGATCCACTACCAGCTCCCGACGCGGTCGACTTCGCGACAGCAGTCGTCGACGGCGAACGCGCCGCCCTCACGGTTCTGCACCCGCACGCACCGCCCCTCAGCGCTTGAACATCCCCTCGTCCCTGCACCCTCTCCTCGACCACCTGCTGACACAAAGCGACCAGGAAACCTCCTCAGCCCAGATCCACACCGCCACCGGCATTCCGTTCACCACCGTCTATAAGCAGGTCAAGCGCCTGGAAGCAGCCGGCTGGCTCACAAGCCGCCTCGAAACCCGTGCCGAACGGCCAGGCTCCGCACGCCGACGAACGTTCTACTCACTCACCACCGCGGCGCATCAAGCCGCTTCCACGATCACCCGACGTCCCGCGGCGCCGAGGAAAACGACAGCACCGCGGGACGAAACCACCGACACAACGGCAGGACCGCTCTATGAAATCCCAGGTCAGGAGACCTAACGATGGGTCAGATCAGTGAAACCTACACGCCCCTTCGGGGCGCCAACCTCCCGGCGGCCTTCGCTGCCGTCGGATGCCGGCATTCCGCGGGTGGCTTTCCGTGGGTGGCTTTCCGTCGGTCAGAACGGCGTCAGGGTGAGGGTCAGCTCCTTGGGGGCGTGGTCCTCGATGTAGGAGGCGAAGCCGGCGACGTCGTCGAAGGCGAAGCCGTACGCCTTGCCGTCCGACGTCGCGGCGTGCATGGCGCGGGCGTAGTGGTTGGCGAGCGGCTGCTGGTAGAAGGCGGCCGGGTCGGTGACGGGCTGGGCGGCGTGGGTCGCCAGGGTGGCGCGGTTGAGGGCGGCGCCGAGGACGGCGGCCACCGGGCCTCGGGTGCCGTCGTTGGGGGCGGCCAGGGCGCCGTCGCAGAAGAGGACGTCGCGGGTGGACGGTTTGTCGAAGGCGACCGTGCCGACGGGGGCGCTCCCCCATCTGCCGACGGGGGCACCCCCACCCCGGCCCTTGGGGCCTCGGGGGCCGGTGAAGGTGAGCCGGCCCCCGTCGGTCCGGCCGGTGAAGGCGCCGGCGGTGGTGGTGACGGTCAGGTCCTTGGCGGCGTACGCGGACCAGGCGGCGTCGATGGCGGGGGCGAAGTAGTCGGCGGCGAACAGGACGCTGTCCAGGCCGTGGCCGGGGGCGATCACCCGCCGGTCGCCGACGACCAGGCGGTCGAAGCCCGCGGCGGCCTTGACGTCGGCGAAGATCCGGGCCCGGGCGCCGTCCTTGAGCGTGCCGGTGGTCTGGTCGGCGGCGCCGGTGAGCCGCAGGGCGAGCGGGACGCTGAACATGTCGACCATGGTGGTGTTGCAGTACATCCCGTCGGGGGTGTGGGTGAACTCGGCGCAGTCGTGCAGGACGTCGTAGTTGGGGTCGGAGGCGACCCAGCCCGCCGGGTAGGCCAGCGCGGGCCGGCCGTTGCCGTCGGCGACCGCCTTGATCTTGAGCTTGGCCCCCAGGCTGACGTAGATCCGGCCGGACATCGGGGGCAGCGCGAGGGTGGTGGGGCCGTTGGCGGCGAGCGGTATCGCGTAGTCGGTGTAGCCGTCCGGGCCGTTGTCGGCCAGGGCGACGGGGGCGGGGCGGCCGTCCGGGGTGACCCGGATCTGCTGGGTGCCGTCGTTGCCGAGGAGGTAGATCCAGACGGAGCCGTTGGCGTAGGCGCCGGAGTTGTTGACGACGTGCAGCGGGAGGGGCGCCGCGGCGGGGCGGGCGGGGGCGCCGGCGGCGCGGCCGGCGAGGACGGCGGTGGCGGCGCCGGCGGTGAGTCCGCCGAGCAGGGTGCGACGGGTGATCATGAGGCGGCTCCTTGTGGGGGGTGGGGTGAGCGCTCTCGGTGGGACGTGCGGGCACCCTGCCCAGTTGCCGCCGATCTCGTCAAGTGGACCGCCGGGGGCGGGAGTTGGGAAACGCGCCGGGTGGGGCGGGGCGGCCCTCTCCCGGGGCCGCCGGGGGCCATCCGGATCACATTCCTCCGGATGGTCGTACGCGCGGTAGCGTTCGCGCCATGGGGCCGCATGCGAGGACCGACGCCGACATCACGGTGCGCAGGGCGCTGGAACTGCCGGCGCTGCGGCGCGGCCTGCCCGAGGTGCTGGCCGGCGAGGACCGGCTGGGCCGGCCGGTGCGCTGGGTACACGCCGGCGAGGTCCCGCACATCGCCTCGCTGCTCAAGGGCGGCGAGCTGCTGCTGACCACCGGCCTCGGCGTGGGCACCCGGCCGTCCGAGCAGCGCGCCTTCATCCGCAAGCTCGCGGACCGGGACGTCGCCGCGCTGGTCGTGGAGCTGGGTTCGCGGTTCGACGCGCTGCCGACGGCGCTGATCGACGCCGCGCGGGACTGCGGGCTGCCGCTGATCCAACTGCACCGCGAGGTCCCGTACGTCACGGTCACCGAGGAGATCCACACCGAGATCATCAACGGCCACTACACCCTGCTGCGGCGCGCCGACGAGTTGTTGCGGCGCTGCACCGACGTGCTGCTGCGGGGCGGCGGCGCCCCGGAGGTGCTGCGGCTGCTCGCCGTCTTCACCGGCAATCCGCTGTGCCTGGAGGCCCCCGACGGCAGCCCGCTGTACGCGGCCGGGCCGGAGGGCGACGACGGCGGCGCGGACGCCGACCCCCTGCTGGCCTGGGAGGGGCTGCGGGAATCCGGCCTGCGGATCGAGGTGCCCGGCGGCGGACACGGGCCCGACACGGTGCGCGCCCGACTGGTGCTGCTCCCGGTGAACGGGCCGCTGGAGCCGGTGCACCGGATCGCCGCCGAGCGGGCCGCCGATCTGCTGGCCGTGGTGATGCTCCAGTCCCGGCAGGAGGAGGTGCTGGCCGCCCGGGGCCGCGGGGACTTCCTCGCCGAGCTCGCCGAGGGCCGGATCTCCGCGTCCGAGGCGCCGGCGCAGGCCCGCCTGCTCGGATTCCGGCCGGGCGCCGACCCGGTGCTGCCGGTGGTGATGCGGCTGCCGGCCGCGCTGCCCTCCCCCGGCAGCTGGGCGGTGCTCGCCCAGGCGCTGCGCGAGGAGCTGGCCGCCCCCGGCGTGCCGGTGCTGCTCGGTGTGCGGCCCGTGGAGGGCCGGGTGCCGCTGCTGGTGGCGCTGCGGGCGGGCCAGGACCGGGCGGCGCTGGCCGACCGGGTCGCCGAGGCGCTGCGGGCCGGGGTCGTCCGGGCCGGCCTGGACCGGCCGTCCGCGCACCGCCCGGTGGTGGTGGTCGGCACGGCGGGCGACTGGGCGGCGGCCGGTCCCGGGCTGCGGCACGCGGCGGAGGCGGCGGCCGCTGCCCAGGGCCTGCCGGAGGCGTCCTGGTACGACGCCCGTCGCCTGGACATCGAACTGCTGCTGTGGCGGATGCGGGAGCACGGCGAGCAGGGGGTGCTCACCGACTTCGTCGAGCGCGCCATCGGCCCGCTGCTGGCCCACGACCGGGGCGCCCGCCAGCCGCTGCTGCCGACCCTGGAGGCGTATCTGGCCAGCGCCGGCCGCAAGGCCGAGACCGCCCGCGATCTGAACGTCAACCGGCAGACCCTCTACGACCGGCTGGCGCGGATCGCCCAGCTGCTGGGGACCGACCTGGACGATCCGCAGACCGTGCTGGGGCTGCGGCTGGCGCTGCGGGCACGGCGGCACACCGAGCGGTAGGGCCCCATGCCGCCCGGGGTCAGGCCGACCGTTGCGCCGACCGCGGCTGGGTCAGCTCGTCGTAGACGCTGAGGACCTGGGCGACGGTGTCGTTCTCGCTGGGCCAGCCGGCGGCCTGGGCGCGGCCGGCCACGGCCAGCGCGTCCCGGCGCACCGGGTCGGCCAGCAGGTCGAGGACCGTGTGGGCCAGGGCGGAGGCGTCGCCGTAGCGGACCAGGGCGGCGGCCCGGCCGACCAGTTCGGGGGTGCCGCCGGTGTCGGTGGCCACCAAGGGGACGCCGGCGCGCAGCGCCTCCTGGGCGATCAGCGAGCGCGCCTCCCAACGGCTGGGCAGCACCACCAGGTCGGCGGCGGCGAGGAGTGCGGGCACGTCGTCGCGGCGGCCGAGCAGTTGGACGGGCAGCCGTTCGCTGTCGATCCGGCGCTGCAGCGCGGCCCGTTGGCCGCCCTCGCCCGCGATGGCGAGCAGCGGCTGGGGGTCCAGACCGCACCAGGCGTGGGCCGCGTCCAGCAGCAGGTCATGGCCCTGGGCGGGGTCGAGCCGGCCGACCGCGAGCAGCAACGGCCGGTCCACCACGCCCAGTTCGGCGCGCTCCTTGTCGCGGCTGCGGTCGGGGTCGGCGGCGGCGACCCGGCCGGGCCGGGGGCGCGGGATGGCGACCGGCGCGAGGCGGGCGTCCCGGGCACCCCGTTCGCGCGCCCGGTCGACGAGGTCGGAGCAGACGCCCAGGACGACCGCCGCGGCCCGGGCCACCCGCCGCTCCATCAGGTGCACCAACCCGGCCCGCGCGCCCTCGGTGTGCGCCTTGGTGTGCCAGGTGATGACGAGCGGGACCCTCCCGCCGCGCGGGCCGCGCAGCCCGCGCAGCGCCATCGACGCGCGCAGCCCCGCCCGCAGACCGTGCGCATGGACCAGGTCGGTGTCCCAACAGGCGCCGCGCAGGACGGTCATGTTCGCCGGGTCCATCCGCGGGGCGACCGGCACGAACCGGGCGCCCGCCGCGGTGAAGCGGTACGCCTCCTCGGCCTCGGGTGGGGCGCACACGGTCACCCGGACCCCGCGGGCGGCCAGCCCCTCGGCCAGCGAGCGGACGTGGGCCGCGCTGCCGGCTCCGCCGTGGCCGAGCACCTGGACCGTGCGCAGCGGCGCGAGCCCGTGCGGCGGGGTCGGGGTGCTGGTCACGGCGTCGGGCTCCTGGGTCGGGGGGTGCGGTACGGACCGTACCGGCGGGGCGGTTTGGCACTGCGAGGTGCTGCGATGCGCCGGGGCAGAGCGACGCACCGGCCTGCGGGCAGGTCGGGGCGGGCACGCTCCGGCTCCGCGCACCGCGCCCAGGATGCCAGTCCGGCGACGTCAATTCGGCACCGTGCGGACGCCGTTCCGGTGGGAAGTCTCACCCGCCGTTCCCCGGATTCACCCACATGGGCGACCCGGCGCGTGAGCGGACCGCAGCCCGAAAGGGGTGAAGCCCCCCTTCCGGTCCACCTCCGCCGCTGTCCGGAACCCGCCCTTCACTGTCCGGATCGGGTCGCTCCGGATCTTCCGCGGGGCCGAGCGACACCCGGCGCGGGCACCGGGCCCGGTCAGAGCGCCCCGGCCAGCCGGCTGATCCGGTCGCCGGCGGCCGCCGCGGCGACCAGCGCGGCGGCGTGCGCGGCCAGCCCCGCGCGGCCTGCTCCGCTCTCGACCCCGCCGGAGCGGGCGGACCCCCATCCCGCGACGGCGGCCACCCCCAGGGCGGCGCCGAGCGCATGCGCCCCGGCGTCCCCGAGCATCGTCCGCTCCCGGAGGTCGTCCGCGACGACCGCGGCGGCGGCGCCCATGGGGACGGCGGAGAGCGGACCGGCCGGCCCGCGGCGCAGCAGCCCCGGTGCGGCCAGCGCCAGCGCGGCGCCGGCGGCCCGGCCCGGCCGGACGTCCAGGAGGTTGACCAGGTGGGCCGAGCCGGCGATCACCACGCCGGCCAGCAGCTTGTCGGCCGGGCGGTCCTTGAGCAGGGCGCCGGCGGCGAGCCCGGCGGCGCCGATCCCGAAGAGCTTGACCGCGCCGCTGGTGACCTCGCCGTGCCGCAGCGCGGTCAGGTGTGCCCGGAAGCCGCGCCGCGGGTCCCCGGCGCCGGCGATGTCGTCGTAGGCCCCGCAGCCGCCGGCGGCCAGGACGGCCAGCGCCGCCGCGCCACGGGCCCGGGCGGGCAGCCCCGGCGCGCCGGCCGCGGCCAGCGCGACGCCGAGCGCGGCGGCCGGGCCGGCGTGCAGGGTGACCGTCCGGCCCGCGTAGTTCTTCCGCTCCCACCGGGCGGCGCCGCCCGGTGGCCGGCGCCGCAGCACCCCGTAGACCGCCCGGGTCGCGCCGGCCGCCACGAGCAGCGCCGCGCTCCGGGCCGGCGTCCCGCCGGCCGCTCCCACCGTCATCGCCCCTCCCCTTCTCCCCGTTTCTCCCCGTACCGGTGCCGCTACCGGCTGGTGCGGGCGGTCTCCAGCAGTTCCTCGGCGTGCGCGCGGGCCGTTTCGGAGTCCTCCTGGCCGGCCAGCATCCGGGACAGCTCGCGGATCCGGTCCTCGCCCTCCAGGACGGTGACGCCGCTGCGGGTCACCGACCCGTCGTTGGTCTTCTCCACCAGCAGCTGCCGGTCGGCGAACGCGGCGACCTGCGGGAGGTGGGTGACCACCACGACCTGCGCCGACTTCGCGAGCCGGGCCAGCCGCCGGCCGACCTCGACGGCCGCCTTGCCGCCGACGCCCGCGTCCACCTCGTCGAAGAGGTAGGTCGGCACCGGGTCCGAGCCGGCGAAGACGACCTCCACGGCCAGCATCACCCGGGAGAGCTCACCGCCGGAGGCGCCCTTGGCGATCGGCCGGGGCGGGGCGCCCGGGTGCGGGGCCAGCAGGATCTCGACCTCGTCGGCGCCGGCCGGGCCGTAGGCCACGGTGCGGCCGTTCACCTCGATGCCGTCGGCCTCGTCGGCGTCCTCGGCGAGCTCGGTCTGGTGCAGGGCGACGCTCACCCGGGCGTGCGGCATGGCCAGTTCACCCAGTTCGGCGGTGACCGCGTCCGCGAAGCGCTCCGCGGAGGCGGCCCGGGCGTCGGTCAACTGCTGGGCCAGTTCGCCCAGTTCGGCGCGGAGGGCGTCGCGCTCGGCGGTCAGCTCGGCGATCCGGTCGTCGTCGCCGTCGAGTTCGGCGAGCCGGGCGGCGCTCTGCTCGGCCCAGGCCAGCACCGCGGTGATGTCCTCGCCGTACTTGCGGGTGAGGTGGTTCAGGGCGGCGCGGCGCTCCTCCACGGCGGCCAGTCGCCGCGGGTCGGCGTCCAGGCCGTCCGCGTAGCCGGCGAGTTCGGTGGCGACGTCGGCCATCAGGATGCCGATCTCGCCGAGCCGGTCGGCCAGTGCGGCCAGGTCGCGGTCGTGGCCGCGGACCGACTCCAGGGCGCGGTGGGCGCCGGCGACCAGGGTGGTGGCGTCGACGCCCTCGGGGTCCTCGGGGTTGCCGGCCAGCGCGGCGTGCCCGGCGACCGCGGCGGACGCCAGCGCCTCGGCGTGGCCGAGCCGTTCGGCCTCGGCGGCGAGTTCGGTGTCCTCGCCGGGCAGCGGCTCGGTGGCGGCGATCTCGTCCAGGCCGAAGCGGAGCAGATCGGCTTCCTGGGCGCGCTCGCGGGCCCGGGTGGTCAGCTCGTCCAGCTCGGCGGCGACGGTGCGCAGCCGGCGGTGCGCGGCGGTGTACTTGGCGAGCGGGACGGCGACCGCGTCCCCGGCGTAGCGGTCCAGGGCCTGGCGCTGGCGGGCCGGCCGCAGCAGGCCCTGCTGGTCGGTCTGGCCGTGCACCGCGACCAGGTCGTCGGCGAGTTCGCCGAGCACCCCGACCGGTACCGAGCGGCCGCCCACATGGGCCCGCGAGCGGCCCTCGGCGGAGACCGTGCGGCTGATCAGCAGCGCACCGTCGTCCAGCTCCGCGCCGGCCTCCTCGGCCCGCACGGCCGCGGGGGACGAGGAATTGAGGACGATCGTGCCCTCGACCACCGCCGCCCTGGCCCCGATCCGCACCAGGGCGGGGTCCGCGCGCCCGCCCAGCAGCAGGCCGAGGCTGGTGACGACCATGGTCTTGCCGGCGCCGGTCTCGCCGGTCACCGCCGTGAAGCCCGGGGACAGCTCGACGACCGCGTCGTCGATGACACCCAGGGACCGGATCCGCATCTCCTCCAACACGGGTATGACCTTACGAGGTCCGGGGGCCGCCCCGCGACGGCCTCCCCCACACCGCTTCCCGGCTCCGGCCCCCGTCCCGCCCGGTCCGGACGCCGCGCAGGCCCGGGACGTGCGGAAAACCGCACCATGGAACGGGGTGGCCGCCGCAGTGCGCCCGGCCGGGCCCGAACGGCACGCTGAGGGGACACCGCGGCCCGTGCCGCAATCCGCTCCGACTTCCCCGAGGTACTCCCATGAGCGACCCGGCAGCGCCCCGCCCGGCCCGCCGCCCGCGCACCGCCGTCCTCCTGGCCACCGCGCTGGCCACCGTCACCGCGCTCACCGCCTGTGCCGCCCCGGCGGCCCCCGCCCGCGCCGCGGGGGCCGCCGCGCCCTCCCTGGACGGCGTCTGGCGGACGGACGGCTACGGCACCCTCGTCACGATCGAGGGCCGCACCCTGAAGACGTACGAGACCACCGCGCTCAGCTGCCTGCCGGGCGCGGTCACCGGCAGCCGGGCCGGCGCCCCCGGCGCGGACGGCACGCTCCGCTTCACCGTGCCGGACTCCGCGCCGCTGACCGTGGCCCCGGCGGGCACCGACCGCGCCCGGATGGCCTTCGAGGACAACGTCGGCCACCACGCACTGCGCCGGGCCGGGGCGCTGCCGAAGCGCTGCGCTGCCCGGCCGGCCCGGGACCCGCGGGCGGTCTTCGACGTCTTCTGGCAGACGTACGCGGAGAACTACCCCTTTTTCCGGGCGAAGGGCATCGACTGGAACGCGGTCCGGGACCGCTACCGCCCCCGGATCACCGCCACGACGACGGACGCCGAACTCTTCGCGGTGCTGCGCGCGATGATCGAGCCGCTGCACGACGCGCACACCCGGGTCGTCGCCGGACCGGACCGGTGGTTCGCCGGCAGCCGTCCCGGCACCGTGCTGCCCACGCCCGAGTTCACCGCCCGCGTCGACCGGGCGATCGCCGCGAACCTCGGGCCGGGCGCCGTCCAGCGGCACTGGGCCGGCGGCAGGCTCTCCTACGCCGATCTGCCCGGCCGGATCGGCTACTTCCGGGTCACCCAGTTCGCCAAGTACACCGAGCGGGGCGACTACGCGGGGGACGTCGCCGAGCTCGACCGGGCACTGGACGCGATCTTCACCAGGGCCCGCACCCAGGGCCCCACCGCGCTGCGCGGACTCGTCCTGGACCTGCGGCTCAACGGCGGCGGCTCGGACGCCCTGGGCCTGCGGATCGCCTCCCGGCTCACCGACCGGCCCTACACCGCGTACCGCAAGCGGGTCCGGAACGACCCGCGGCACCCGGGCGGGTTCACCGCGCCGGAGCCGATCAGCGTCCGTCCGCACCGCGGCCCGCTCTACACCGGACCGCTGGCCGTGCTCACCGGCCGGCTGACGATCAGCGCGGGCGAGACCTTCACCCAGTCCCTGATGGGCCGCTCCCCCGCGCCCACCCGGATCGGCGAGAACACCCAGGGCGTCTTCTCCGACGTGCTGGAGCGGGCGCTGCCGAACGGCTGGAGCTTCGGCCTGCCCGACGAGGAGTTCCTGACGGCCGACGGCCGGACCTTCGACGGCCCCGGCATCCCGCCCGCCGTCCGCACCCCGGTCTTCACCGACGCGGAACTGACGGCCGGGCGCGACACCGCCCTGGCCCGGGCGCGGGAGCTGCTGGCGCGCGGCACCGGGGCGGCGTCGTCCTGACGAGGCCCTGTCGGGTCAGTGGGGCGCGCCCCGCCAGCCGGCCACCGGGAGGGCGAACTTGGCGACCAGCCGGTCGGTGAAGGAGGCGTGGTGCAGCCGGGCCAGACGGACCGGGACCGCGCCGCGGCGGACCTCCACCCGGG
The DNA here is from genome assembly GCF_029011865.1 of Streptomyces yunnanensis. Lineage (NCBI taxonomy): Bacteria > Bacillati > Actinomycetota > Actinomycetes > Kitasatosporales > Streptomycetaceae > Streptomyces > Streptomyces yunnanensis. The sequence goes on along the minus strand of NZ_CP095749.1, from coordinate 7,188,859 downwards.
CGCCGGCGGGGAGCTCGACGCTGCGCCGACCGTCGCACCACAGCACCCCGTGCGGGGTCTTGGGCTGGACCTCGACGGCCAGCACCGAGGTCGGCGAGGTGACCAGCGGCTTGGCGAACAGCGCGTGGGCGCTGATCGGCACCATCAGCAGCGCCTCGACCTCCGGCCAGACGACCGGGCCGCCGGCCGAGAAGGCGTACGCGGTCGAGCCGGTCGGGGTCGCGCAGACCACCCCGTCGCCGCCGAAGCGGGAGACCGGCCGGCCGTCCACCTCGGTGACGACCTCCAGCATCCGCTCGCGGGCGGCCTTCTCCACGGACGCCTCGTTGAGCGCCCAGTCGGTGTGCACCACGGCGCCGTTGTTGCGCACCAGGACGTCGAGGGTCATCCGCTCCTCGACCTCGTAGGAGCGGGTGACGACCCGGTCGACGACCTTGTCGAGGTCGTCGCGCTCGGCCTCGGCGAGGAAGCCGACCCGGCCGAGGTTGACGCCGAGCATCGGCACGCCGGACGTCCGGGCGAAGTCGGCGCCGCGCAGCAGCGTGCCGTCCCCGCCGAGGACGACCAGCAGTTCGCAGCCCTCGGCCGCGCAGGGCTCGGACTCCACGCGCTCGACCGGGTCCGGCAGCGGCAGGTCGGTGGCCTCCTCGGCCAGTACCCGCACGCCGATCCCGCTTCTCAGCAGCCCCTGGACGACGAGTTCGGCGCTGCGGACGGCCGCCGGGCGCCCGGTGTGCGCGAGCAGGAACACCGTCCGCCCGGCGCCGCCGCTCTGCGGTGCTGCGCTGCCTTCAACTGCCTGGGTAGTGGTCAACTGGGCCCCTCCGCCACTGCACGGTCGACATCCGCCGGGTCGAGTGCAGGCGCCCCGGCGCGCAGCCACAGAAAGTACTCGACATTGCCCGAGGGACCGGGCAACGGGCTCGCGGTCACGCCGAGGACGCCCAGCCCCAGCCCGGCCGCGCGGTCCGCGACGCCGCGCACCGCCTCGGCCCGCAGTGCCGCGCTGCGCACCACCCCGCCGCTGCCCAGCCGCTCCTTGCCGACCTCGAACTGCGGCTTGACCATCAGCACCAGGTCGGCGTCGGGCGCCGCGCAGCGCACCAGCGCGGGCAGCACCAGGCCCAGCGGGATGAAGGAGAGGTCGCCGACGACCAGGTCGACGGGCCGGTCGTCGATCTGATCGAGGGTCAGCTCGCGGACGTTGGTGCGGTCCTTGACGGTGACCCGCTCGTCGCTCTGCAGCTGCCAGGCGAGCTGCCCGTAGCCGACGTCCACCGCGACGACATGGCCGGCGCCGGACCGCAGCAGGACGTCGGTGAAGCCGCCGGTGGAGGCGCCGGCGTCGAGCGCCCGGCGGCCCTCGACGCGCAGCCCGCGCGGGACGAAGGCGGCCAGCGCCCCGGCGAGCTTGTGACCGCCGCGCGAGACGTACTCCGGGTCGCTCTCGTCCGCCCGGACGACCAGGGCCGCGCTGGTCTCCACCTGGGTGGCCGGCTTGGTCGCGGTCGTCCCGCCGACCGTCACCCGGCCCGCGGCGATCAGCTGGCTCGCGTGCTCCCGCGAGCGGGCCAGCTTGCGGCGTACCAGCTCCGCGTCGAGACGGCGTCGTGCCACTCCTGCCACCTGTGGTTCAGCTCCTACTGTTCGAGCCGGCCGGGACGGCCGGGACGGTCGTGCGTCGGGGACGGGGACGGGACGGGCGGCCCGGGGTGCTGGTCGAGGCCGGCCAGCACGTCGCGCAGCCCACGGTGGACATCCTCGTACATGTCCAGGTGGCCGCTCACCGGGAGGTGGTCGGCTTCGGTCAGGCGCCGCAGGCCGCCGTCGACCGCGGCCTGGCCGGTGGGGGTCACCGCCAGCCCGAGCGGCCGGGGGCCGGCCGGCTCGGCGGGCTCCACAGCCTCGGGGGCCTCGGGGGCCGCGGCGGCCTCGGGGGCCTGCCGGGGGGCCGGCTCCGGTGCTGCGTCCGGGGTGTCGGGGGCCGCCTGCGCCGGGCCGTTCGTCGGGTCTGCCATGCCCCCGACGCTACCTCGGCCGTGCGCCCCCGGCCGTCCGTGACCTGGCGTATCGTCGGGCGCGATGGCAACTCTCGACCAGTGCCGCGCCGCGCTCGACCGGCTGGCCCACAACCTTGCGTCGGCGGACGGCGAGGTGCGCAGCGCCACGGCGCTCGACCGCTCCGTCAGCTGCCGCATCACCGACCTCGACACCACCTTCGTCGGCCGGCTGGCCGGCGGCAGCCTGCGGGACGTGATCTGCGTCGCCGGACCGCCGCCCCAGAAGGCCGAGATCCGGCTGGCGATGGCCGGGGACGACCTGGTCGCGCTGGTGGACGGCCGGCTCAACTTCGCCCGGGCCTGGGGCAGCGGCCGGGTGAAGCTGGAGGCCGGCCTGCGCGACCTGCTGCGGCTCAGGGCCCTGCTGTAGCCGACGCGGTGGCCGACGCCGCCGCGGCGGCCTCCCGGGGTCGGCGGGCGGCCGGCACGACCAGCGGGGTGCCGCTCTCGGGGTCGTCGATGATCCGGCAGTCGATGCCGAAGACCCGGCCCACCAGGTCGGCGGTGACGATGTCCGACGGCGCGCCCTCGGCGATCACCTCGCCGTCCTTCATGGCGATCAGGTGGGTGGCGTAGCGGGCCGCCTGGTTGAGGTCGTGCAGCACCGCGACCAGGGTGCGGCCCTGGTCCTCGTGGAGGGTGGCGCACAGGTCCAGCACCTCGATCTGGTGCTGGATGTCGAGGTAGGTGGTCGGCTCGTCGAGGAGGAACAGCGGGGTCTGCTGGGCCAGCGCCATGGCGATCCAGACCCGCTGCCGCTGCCCGCCGGAGAGCTCGTCGACGTAGCGGTCGGCCAGCGCGGCCACGCCGGTCGCGGCCATCGACTCCTGGACGATCCGCTCGTCCTCGGCCGACCACTGGCGCAGCAGTCCCTGGTGCGGGTAGCGGCCGCGGGCCACCAGGTCGGCGACGGTGATGCCGTCGGGGGCGACCGAGGACTGCGGCAGCAGGCCCAGCGTGCGGGCGACCTGCTTGGCCGGCAGCGAGGAGATCGCCTGGCCGTCGAGCAGGACCGCGCCGGCGGCCGGCTTGAGCATCCGCGACAGCGCGCGCAACAGCGTGGACTTGCCGCAGGCGTTGGGGCCGACGATGACGGTGAAGGAGTGGTCGGGGATGGCGACCGAGAGGTTCTCGGCGATGGTCCGCTGGTCGTAGGCGAGGGTGAGGCCCTCGGCCGTGAGACGGCTCACTGGATGGCTCCTGAGGTGATGGGGGTGGTCGGATCGCTGGGGTCGCCGGGGGCCGCGATGACGGGCGGCCGGCCGCTCACACCCGTCCCGCCTTGCGCTCGGCGACCAGCAGCCACAGCAGATAGCCGCCGCCGAGGACGCCGGTCAGCACGCCGACCGGCAGTTGGTCGGCGCCGAAGAGCCGCTGGGCGGCCCAGTCCGCGCCGACCAGCAGTGCGGCGCCCATCAGCGCGGCGGGCAGCAGGTTGGGGCCGGGCGCGCGGGTCAGCCGGCGGGCGAGTTGGGGTGCGGTGAGGGCCACGAAGGAGATCGGGCCGGCCGCGGCGGTACCGGCCGCGACGAGGACCACGGCGACCAACAGGACGGTGATCCGCACCCGTTCGGTGCGGACGCCCAGCGCGGCGGCCGCGTCGTCGCCCATCTCCAGCATCCGCAGCGGCCGCGCGCACAGCAGCGCCACCGGGACCAGCACCGCGCAGACCGCGGCCAGCGGGCCGACCTGGCTCCAGTCGCGGCCGCTCAGCGAGCCGGTCATCCAGAGGGTGGCCCGGGCCGCGTCGTAGAGGGTGGACTTCGTCAGGAGGTAGAGCACGACGGCGTAGAGCATGGCGGCGGTGCCGATGCCGACGAGGACGAAGCGGTAGCCGTGGACGCCGCGCTTCCAGGCGAGCAGGAAGAGGGCCAGGCCGGTGATCACGCCGCCGACGACCGCGCCGGCGGCCACCGTGCGGGGCTCGCCGTGGAACCACACGAGGACGACCAGCGCGCCGACCGAGGCTCCCTGGGAGAGCCCGAGCATGTCCGGGCTGCCCAGCGGGTTGCGGGAGACGGCCTGGAAGGCCGCGCCGGCGATCCCGAAGGCGGCGCCGACCAGCAGCCCCACCAGCACCCGCGGCAGCCGCAGTTCGTGCACGATGAACTCCTGGCCGGTGGTGCCGCCGCCGGTCAGGGTGGTGAGCACCTCCGAGGGGGTCATCGGGTAGTCGCCGGAGCCGATCAGGGCGACGGTGGCGGCCACCGCGACGGCCAGCAGCAGCGCCCCGGACAGGACGGCGCGCAGGTCCAGGCGGAGCGAGAGCCCGCCCGCGGTCCGCACCACCCGGGTCCGCCGGCCGGCCGGCGCCCCGCTCGGCACCCCGTTCCGCGGCCCGGCCGCGGCGGTCTCCGCCGGCCGTCCCGGGGTCCCGGACCCGTCCGGCTTCACTGTCGTGTGCACTGCCTCTCCTCGCTCGCCGCGTCCGTTCACAGCGCTCCCCCGCCCGCTTCTCCGCCCGCGCGGCGCGGCAGCGCGCCTCTCGTACCCGTCAGCAGCCCGGCGGCCGCACGCGCGACGCTCACAGTTGGGCCATCCGTCGGCGTCGGACGAGGAGGATGAAGACCGGGCCGCCGATGACGGCGGTGACGATGCCGACCTGGAGTTCGCCGGGCCGGGCCAGCACGCGCCCGAGCACGTCCGCGCCGACCAGCAGCACCGGCGAGAGCACCGCCGAGTACGGCAGGATCCAGCGCAGGTCCGGCCCGGTGAGGACGCGGACCGCGTGCGGCACCATCAGGCCGAGGTAGACGATCGGGCCGCAGACCGCGGTGGCCCCGCCGCACAGCAGGGTGACCACGAGCATGGCCAGCACCCGGGTGCGGGTCAGCCGGGCGCCCAGTGCCCGGGCCTGGTCGTCGCCGAGCGCAACGGCGTTGAGCGGGCGGGCGAGCAGCAGCGCGAGCAGCGCGCCGACGGCCAGGAACGGCGCGATCCGCGTCACCGTCGGCAGGGTCGCGTTGGCCAGCGAGCCGACCGTCCAGAACCGCATCCGGTCCAGTGCCGCGGAGTCCATGAGGTTGACGGCGTTGAGGTAGCCGGTGAGGACGGCGGTCAGCGCGGTGCCGGCCAGCGCGAGCCGGACCGGGGTGACGTTGCGGGTGCCGCCGAGCACGTGGACCGCGACGGAGACCAGCGCGGCGCCGGCGAAGGCGAACCACACATAGCCGGTCAGCGAGGTGACGCCGAGGAAGCTGATGGCGGAGACCACCGCGGCCGAAGCGCCGGCGTTGATGCCGAGGATGCCGGGGTCGGCGAGCGGGTTGCGGGTGACCGCCTGCATGACGGTGCCGGCCAGGCCGAGCGCGGCGCCGACCAGCAGTCCGAGGAGCGTGCGCGGCAGCCGTACGTCGCGGATGACGACGTCGGTGTCGGAGCCGGAGTAGTGGAACACCCCGTGCCAGACCTGGTCGAGGGGGATCGCCTTGGCGCCGACGGCGATGCCCAGGACGGCGACGCCGGCGAGGAGCGCGAGGCAGGCGGCCAGTCCCGCGGCGCGGGCGGCGGGCCGCCGCCGGGGTGCGGTGGGGGCCGTCGCCGCGTCGGTGGAACTGTCGACGGGAGGACTGTCAACCAACACGCCAGTTAGGTTAGCCTACCCTCACAAGCAGTCGATCTACCGGCCCTTGCGGTTCGGCCCGTCCGCCATGCCCGTTGGGGCGCTCCGCCTCCAGAGAGGAGCACGCACGTCATGAGAACCCCCCGAAGCGTATCCCCGTCCCGACGCGGTGTCCTGGCCGCCGGCGGTGCCCTCGGCATCGGCGCGCTGCTCGCCGCCTGCGGGGGGAGCAAGGGGTCCGCAGGGTCCGGGGGTTCCGACGGCGGCAAGGGCGGCCCGTGGTCCTTCACCGACGACCGCGGGCAGAAGGTCTCGCTGCCCGGGACACCGCAGCGGATCGTCGCCTTCACCGGCAGCGCCGCGGCCCTGCACGACTTCGGGATCGACGACCGGATCGTCGGCGTCTTCGGCCCCACCAAGCTGCCGAACGGCAAGCCCGACCCGCAGGCCGGCGACCTCGACGTCGACAAGGTCACCATCCTCGGCAACGCCTACGACCAGTTCAACGTCGAGAAGTACGCCGGCCTCGGCCCCGATCTGCTGGTCACCAACATGTACGAGCCCGGCGCGCTCTGGTTCGTCCCGGACAGCAGCAAGGACAAGATCACCAAGCTGGCCAGGTCCGTGGCCCTCACCTCGTCGAGGGTGCCGCTGGACCGGATCATCGGGCGGTACGCGGAGTTCGCCGCGTCGCTCGGCGCGGACCTGAAGGCCAAGAAGGTCACCGACGCCAAGGCCCGCTTCGAGCAGGCCGCGGCGCGGCTGCGCAAGGCCGCCACCGCCCACCCGGTCAAGGTCCTCGCCTGCTCCGGCAGCGCCGACTTCTTCTACGCCTCCAACCCCGGCATCAGCGCGGACCTGATGTACTTCAGGTCCCTCGGCGTGGACCTGATCGTCCCCGACCACCTCGACAAGGGCGGCTACTTCGAGAGCCTGAGCTGGGAGAACGCCGACAAGTACCAGGCCGACGTCCTCCTGCTGGACAACCGGACCGCCACCCTCCAGCCCAAGGACCTGGCCGCCAAGCCGTCCTGGGCCCGACTGCCCGCCGTCAAGGCCGGCCAGATCACCCCCTGGGCCAGCGAGCCGCGCTTCTCCTACGCCGGCGCCGCCCCGCTCCTGGAGTCGCTCGCCCAGGCCGTCGAGCACGCGAAGAAGGTCAACTGACGCACCGCCGGGCCGGCTTCGCCGCCGGCCCGGTCACCCCACCCCGCCCCGCACCGTCCCGGGAGGTTCCCGAATGACCGCGACCGCCACCCCCACCACCGCGCCGTTCCGCTTCTTCGACGTCCAGGTCGCCCGCACCCGGCGACTGGGCCCCTCCATGGTCCGGATCACCTTCACCGGCGAACGGCTGGCGGAGCTGGCGTCCGGCGGCCGGGACCAGCGCTTCAAACTGTTCCTCCCGCAGCCCCACCAGACCGCGCCGGTCTTCGACGACATGGGGGACGGCTGGTACACCGCCTGGCGGGCGCAGGACCCGGCCGAGCGCCCGGTGATGCGCTCGTACACGATCCGCGAACAGCGCCCCGACCCTTGCGAGTTCGACGTGGACTTCGCGCTGCACGGCGCCGACGACCCGGCGTCCCCCGCCCTCGCCTCCGGCGGACCGGCCAGCCGCTGGGCGCTCCGGGCCCGGCCGGGCGACCGGCTGACCGTCCTGGCCCCGGCCGTCGAGGACAACGGCGGGGTGGACTTCCGGCCGCCGCCCGGCACCGACTGGATCCTGCTGACCGGTGACGAGACCGCCCTGCCGGCCATCGCCGGGATCCTGTCCTGGCTCTCGCCCGGCACGGTGGCCAAGGTGTGGATCGAGGTCGGGCACGAGGACGACCGGCAGCCGCTGCCGACCTTCGCCGACGTCGAGGCCACCTGGCTGGTCCGCTCCCACGGCCGCGACGGCGCGGACGGCGGGCCCGTCCTGGACGCGCTGCGCGCCGCCGACCTGCCCGAGGGCACCCCGTACTCCTGGATCGCCGGCGAGGCCGGCACCGTCAAGGCGGTGCGCCGGCATCTCGTCGGGGAGCGCGGATTCGACCGCCGCGCGGTGAAGTTCACCGGCTACTGGCGGCGCGGCGCCACCGAGGAGGACCTGATCGCGGAGCTGACCGCGGCCGCCACGGCCGCCGCCGGCAAGGAGTGACCCACCGGCCCGCCCGTCCCCCGCACGGCCCCGCCGCTCCTCGCGACGGGGCCCGCCGGCCTTCCGGCCCGCGCCGTAAGTAATATGACGTGCCGTCACATACCGAGCGCGCGCAGGGACTTGGTCGCGTCGGCCGGACAACTCCCGGTGCCCGCCGCGGTCCAGGCCGCCGCGCACAGCGCCCGCAGCCCGTCCAGCGGCTCCCCCACGCCGTCCAGGACCAGTTCGTCGCCGGCCGCCTCGGCCCGCCAGTCGCCGCAGCGGAAGCCGGTGCCGTCCGCCGCCACCTCCGGCTGCGGTCGCAGCAGCCCCCGCAGGTCCGCGTCCACGTACGTCGGCCGGTGCTCGGGCGGCGCGGCCAGCAGGGCCGCCGGGGTGGTGATGCCGGTGAGCACCAGCAGGGAGTCCACGCCGCCGTTCCAGGCGCCCTCGATGTCGGTGTCGAGCCGGTCCCCGATCACCAACGGCCGCTGCGCGCCGGTCCGCAGCACCGTCTCGCGGTGCATCGGCGGCCGCGGCTTGCCCGCGACCTGCGGCGCCCCGCCGGCGGCGATCCGCACCACCTCCACCAGCGCGCCGTTGCCCGGCGCGATCCCGCGCTCCTTGGGGATGGTCAGGTCGGTGTTGGAGGCGAACCACGGCACCCCCCGCTGCACCGCGTAGGCGGCCTCCGCCAGCCGCTCCCAGTCCAGCGCCGGGTCGAAGCCCTGGACCACCGCCGCCGGGTCGTCATCCGCCGACGCCACCGGCACCAGCCCGCGCTCGCGCAGCGCCACCCGCAGCCCCTCGCCCCCGACGGCCAGCACCCGGGAGCCGGCCGGCACCTGCTCGGAGATCAAGCGGGCCACCGCCTGCGCCGAGGTGATCACGTCCTCGGCGGTCGTGGGGAGACCGAATCCGGACAGTTGGCCGGCCACCGCCTGCGGGGTCCGGGAAGCGTTGTTGGTCACATACGCGAGGTGCATGCCGCCCTCCCGCGCCGTGGTGAGCGACGCCACGGCGTGCTCTATGGCCCGTCCACCGGCATAGACCACCCCGTCCAGATCCAGCAGCGCCGTGTCGTACGCCTCGCTCAGCGCGCGCCGGCATCCGTCGGGCCGCCTGCGAACCTCTTCCATGCCGTCCTGCTCCTCGCTCCTCCGTGCCGCACGGAGGCTCGCCCCGCACTCCGTGCGCGGGCCGTCCGGCGCCCCCCGGGCCGGTCCCTCCGCCGTCGCGCGGCCACCGATAATTCCGGCCGATTCACGGCCGCTCCCCCGATCATCCCGCACCCGCTCCCGGCATAGCATTCTTCAATGACCAGTACCGACGGCCTCCGCCTCCTCCCGTTCCGCGGCCTGCGCTACGCCCCGGACCGGGTCAGCAGCCTCACCGCGGTCACCTCCCCGCCCTACGACGTCGTGGTCCGCCCGGACGGGGTCCGCGAGTTGGAGACCTCCGATCCGTACAACATCGTCCGGCTGATCCTGCCGCACACCGCGGACCCCACCGCCCGCCACCGCCAGGCCGCCGAGACCCTGCGCCGCTGGCGCGACGAGGGAATCCTCACACCGGATCCGGAGCCCGCGCTGTACGTCTACGAGCAGCGCGGCGGCGACACCCTCCAGCGCGGCCTGATCGGCGCGCTCCGACTGGACGGCCCGGTACTGCCCCACGAGGACGTCATCCCCGAGGTGGTCGAGGACCGGGCCGCCCTGATGGGCGCCGCGGCGGCCAACTTCGAGCCACTGCTGCTGTCGTACCGCGGCCAGGGCACCGCGAACGGCGCCACCGCGGTCATCGAGCGCACGGTCCAGCACGCCCCGCTGCTGGCCACCACCACCGAGGACGGCTTCGCGCACCGCCTGTGGGCGGTCACCGACCCCGCCGAGCTGGCCGCCGTCGACGCGGACCTGGCCCAGCGGCAGGCGCTGATCGCCGACGGCCACCACCGCTGGGCGACCTACCAACGGCTCCACGAGCAGCGGCCGGAGGCCGGCCCGGACTCCCCGTGGGCATCCGGGCTGGTGCTGCTGGTCGACACCGCCCGTTATCCGCTCCAGGTCCGGGCGATCCACCGGGTGCTGCCGCACCTGTCGCCCGACAAGGCACTGGCGGACGTGGCCGGCGCGTTCCGGGTCAGCCGGCTGCCCGACGACCCGGCCGCCGCCCTGGAGGCACTGGCCCGGACGCCCGGAACCGCCTTCGTGCTGTCCGGCGGCCCGGACTCCTTCCACCTCCTGGACCGCCCCGACCCCGGCCTGCTGGACCGGGCGATCCGCACCGACCGGCCCGAGGCGTGGCGGCGGCTGGACGCGACGGTGCTGCACTCGGTGCTGCTGGACGAGGTCTGGCGGATCCCGGACCACCCGTCGGACATCGGCTATCTGCATCACACCGGGGCGGCGGTGGCGCAGGCCGCCCGGCACGGCGGGACGGCGGTCCTGATGCGCGCCACTTCGGAGGAGACGGTCCGTCAACTCGCCCAGCAGGGCGTGACGATGCCCCGCAAGTCCACCTCGTTCGGCCCCAAGCCGGCGACCGGTCTGGTGCTGCGCACCCTGGACGACGAAGGGAGCTGACCCTCCGCGGGAGCCCGTCCCGGACGGCACCCCGCACTCACCCGGTGATCCAGTTAGGTTAGGCTTACCTCACTGCGTCACCGGGCGGGTCCCCCTGCCCCTGTGCACACCTCCGCACCCTGCACAGGACGCGGTTGACCCCGCACCAGGGAGGGCACTTCATGAGTCGCCTCGAGCACCCCGCCGAGGACCCGGCCGACAGCCGCACCTATCTCCTCAACAACCGTACCGCCGACCGCTATCGCTCCGCCGTCACCGAGAGCGTCACCCGGCTCAGCGACCGGTTCGCCACCACCGAGCGCCCCTTCACCGGCGTCTCCGTCGACGAGCTGGCGCCCACCGTCGCCGCCGTCGACCTCGACGCCCCGCTCCACGACCCGGCCGCCGCCCTCGACGAGCTGGAACGCGTCTACCTCCGCGACGCGATCTACTTCCACCACCCGCGCTACCTCGCGCACCTCAACTGCCCGGTGGTGATCCCGGCCCTCGTCGGCGAGGCGGTGCTCTCCGCCGTCAACTCCTCCCTCGACACCTGGGACCAGAGCGCCGGCGGCACCCTCATCGAGCGCCGCCTGGTCGACTGGACGGCCGAGCGGATCGGCCTCGGCCCGACCGCCGACGGCATCTTCACCAGCGGCGGCAGCCAGTCCAACCTCCAGGCCATGCTGCTCGCCCGGGACGAGACCTGCCGCCGCGAACTGGCCCGCCCGGATTCCCCGGACGGCGCCCGGCTCACCGACCTGCTCCCCCGGCTGCGCATCCTCACCTCCGCCTGCAGCCACTTCAGCATCCGCAAGTCCGCCACCCTGCTCGGCCTGGGCGCGGAGGCCGTCATCGCCGTCCCCGCCGACGCCACCAAGCGGATGCGCACCGACGCGCTCGCCGCCGAACTGGAGCGCTGCCGCCGCGAGGGCCTGATACCCATGGCGGTCGTCGCCACCGCCGGCACCACCGACTTCGGCTCCATCGACCCGCTCCCGGAGATCGCCGACCTGGCCGCCCGCCACGGCGCCTGGATGCACGTGGACGCCGCCTACGGCTGCGGCCTGCTGGTCTCCCGCCGCCGCGACCTGCTCACCGGCATCGAGCGCGCCGACTCGGTCACCGTCGACTACCACAAGTCCTTCTTCCAGCCGGTCAGTTCCAGCGCCGTCCTGGTCCGCGACCGCGCCACGCTCCGGCACGTCACCTACCACGCGGACTACCTCAACCCGCGCCGGATGGTCGAGAAGCGGATCCCCAACCAGGTCGACAAGTCGCTCCAGACCACCCGCCGCTTCGACGCCCTCAAACTCTGGCTGACCCTGCGCATCATGGGCGCCCAGGCCGTCGGCGAACTCTTCGACGAGGTCATCGACCGGGCCGCCGACGCCTGGAAACTGCTGCACGACGACCCGCGCTTCGAGGTCGTGGTCGAGCCCCAGCTGAGCACCCTGGTCTTCCGCTACCTCCCCGGCGGCCCCCAGGACCCCGAGCTCACCGACCGGATCAATCTGCACGCCCGGGAGGCCCTCTTCGCCTCCGGTGACGCGATCGTCGCCGGCACCAAGGTCGACGGCCGGCACTACCTCAAGTTCACCCTGCTCAACCCGGAGACCACGCTCGACGACATCGCCACCGTCCTCGACCTGATCGCCGAGCACGCCGGCCGCCACCTGGCCGAGCAGCCCGTCGTCGACCGCCCGGCGCCCGCCCTCAGCGCCCCCTGACCTCCCCACCGACCGACCATCTCCGAAGAGAGCCCCCCCCCGTGACCGTCCCCCACGATGCCCCCTACGACTTCCTCGCCATCGGACTCGGCCCGTTCAACCTCGGCCTGGCCTGCCTGACCGCCCCCATCGACGGACTCGACGGCCTCTTCCTCGACGACCGGCCGGGCTTCGACTGGCACCCCGGCATGATGCTGGACAGCACCCACCTCCAGGTGCCGTTCATGGCCGACCTGGTCACCCTCGCCGACCCCACCTCGCCCTTCTCCTTCCTCAACTACCTGAAGGAATCGGGCCGGATGTACTCCTTCTACATCCGCGAGAACTTCTATCCGCTGCGCGCCGAGTTCAACGACTACTGCCGCTGGGCCGCCGGCAAGCTCGACACCGTCCGCTTCTCCCACAAGGTCACCACCGTCGAGTACGACGAGCGCGCCGAGGTCTACCTCGTCCACGCCGACCACCAGGGCGAACGGCGCACCTTCCGGGCCCGCAGGCTCGTCCTGGGCACCGGCACCCCGCCGCACCTCCCCGACGCCTGCCGGGACCTGGGCGGCGACGCCCTGCACAACGCCGGCTACCTGGACGCCAAGACCACCCTCCAGGCCAAGGACAGCATCACCATCGTGGGCAGCGGCCAGAGCGCCGCCGAGATCTACTACGACCTCCTCCAGGACATCGACACCCACGGCTACCACCTGACCTGGGCCACCCGCTCCCCCCGCTTCTTCCCCCTCGAATACACCAAGCTCACCCTGGAGATGACCTCCCCGGAGTACGTGGACTACTTCCACGCCCTCCCCGCCGCCACCCGCGACCACCTCAACGCCACCCAGAAGCACCTCTACAAGGGCGTCGACTCGGAGCTGATCAACGACATCTTCGACCTGCTCTACCAGAAGCGTCTGGCCGGCCCGGTCCGCACCCGCCTGCTGACCAACTCCGCGCTCCAGGAGGCCCGTTACGACGAGGCCACCGGCACCTACACCCTCGGCCTGCGCCAGGAGGAGCAGGGGCGGGACTTCACCCTCGCCACCCAGGGCCTCGTCCTCGCCACCGGCTACCGCTACCGCGTCCCCGACTTCCTGGACCCGGTCCGCGACCGCATCGCCTGGGACGCCGCCGGCCGCTACGACGTCGCCCGCAACTACAGCATCGACACCACCGGCCGGGACATCTTCGTGCAGAACGCCGAGCTGCACACCCACGGCTTCGTCACCCCCGACCTCGGCATGGCCGCCTACCGCAACTCCTGCATCATCCGCGAGCTGCTCGGCCGCGAGTACTACCCGGTCGAGAAGGCCATCGCCTTCCAGGAGTTCGCCGCCCCGGCCGGCCCGCACGACCCGATGGAGATATCCGCATGAACGCCCCCGCCTTCACCCGCACCGACCCCGCGCTGGGGGAGTTCGCCCTGCGGCCCGTCGACCCCGCCGCCGACGCCCCCGTCCTGCACTCCTGGGTCACCCACCCCAAGGCCGCCTTCTGGCTGATGCAGGACTGCGACCTGGCCGCGGTCGAGAAGGAGTTCACCCGGATCGACGCCGACCCGCACCACGACGCCCTCCTCGGCCTGCACAACGGCACCCCGGCCTTCCTCATGGAGCGCTACGACCCCGCCCACCGCGAACTGGTCGGCATCCACGCCGCCCGGCCCGGCGACGTCGGCATGCACTTCCTGACCGCCCCCACGGACACCCCCGTCCACGGCTTCACCCACGCCGTCATCACCACGGTCATGGAGAGCCTCTTCGCCGACCCCGACGTCCGGCGCGTGGTCGTCGAACCCGACACCCGCAACACCGCGGTCCACGCCCTCAACAAGGCCGTCGGCTTCGAGGTCGTCCGCACCGTCTCGCTCCCGTCCAAAGACGCCTATCTCAGCACCTGCACCCGCGAACAGTTCCTGGCCACCCGAGGAGACCGCTGATGCCCGCCCCCACCGCCCCGGAGCAGCCCGCCCAGGACGCCGTCGCCCACCTCACCCCGGAGCTGTGGGCCCGCGCCAACCGCGCCCTGGTCCGCAAGGCCCTCGCCGAGTTCGCCCACGAACGCCTGCTGACCCCCGAGCCGCTGGCCGACGACGGCCGCTACGCCGTCCACAGCGACGACGCCACCACCAGCTACCGCTTCACCGCCCGCAGACAGGCCCTCGACCACTGGCAGATCGACGCCGAGAGCATCACCCGCCACCGCGACGACGCCGAACTCCCCCTGGACGCCCTGGACTTCATCACCGAGTTCCACACGACCCTGGGCCTGTCCCCGGACGTCCTCCCGGTCTACCTGGAGGAGATCAGCTCCACCCTCTCCGGCACCGCCTACAAGCTCGCTGGCAAGGCCCCCACCGCCGCCGAACTCGCCAGCGCCGACTTCCAGGCCGTCGAGACCGGCATGACCGAGGGCCACCCCTGCTTCGTCGCCAACAACGGCCGCCTCGGCTTCGGCATCCACGAGTACCACGCCTACGCCCCCGAGGCCGCCGCCCCGCTCCAGCTCCTCTGGCTGGCCGCCCACCGCGACCACAGCACCTTCACCGCCGGCGCCGACCTCGACTACGACACCCTGATCGACGCCGAGCTCCCCGCCGCGACCCGGGCCCGCTTCACCGCCACCCTCACCGACCTCGGCCTCGACCCGGACGCCTACTACTTCTTCCCCACCCACCCCTGGCAGTGGTGGAACAAACTCTCCGTCACCTTCGCCGCCGAGGTCGCCCAGCGCCGCCTGGTCTGCCTGGGCCCCGGCGACGACCAGTACCTCGCCCAGCAGTCCATCCGCACCTTCTTCAACACCACCCAGCCCACCAGGCACTACGTCAAAACCGCCCTGTCGGTCCTCAACATGGGCTTCATGCGCGGCCTGTCCGCCTCCTACATGGAAGCCACCCCGGCCATCAACGACTGGCTGGCCCGCCTGATCGACGCCGACGACACCTTCCGCGCCGCCCGCTTCTCGATCATCCGCGAGCGCGCCGCCATCGGCTACCACCACCGCCAGTACGAGGCCGCCACCGACAAGGGCTCCCCGTACCGCAAGATGCTCGCCGCCCTCTGGCGCGAGAGCCCGGTCCCCACCCTCGAACCGGGCCAGCGGCTGGCCACCATGGCCTCCCTCCTCCACGTGGACCGGGACGGCGACTCCTTCGCCGCCGCCCTCGTCGCGGAATCCGGCCTGGCCCCCGAAGCCTGGCTCCGCCGCTACCTCGACGGCTACCTCACCCCGGTCCTGCACGCCTTCTACGCCTACGACCTGGTCTTCATGCCGCACGGCGAGAACGCCATCCTGGTCATCGAGGACGGCGCGGTGGCCCGAGTGATCTTCAAGGACATCGCCGAGGAGATCGCCGTGATGTCCGCCGACGCGGTCCTGCCGCCCACCGTCGAACGCATCCGCGCCGACGTCCCCGACGACAAGAAGCTGCTCTCGGTCTTCACCGACGTCTTCGACTGCTTCTTCCGCTTCCTCGGCGCCACCCTCGCCGACCGCGGCGTCCTCGACGAGGACACCTTCTGGCGCACCGTCGCCGCCACCGTCACCGACTACCAGGCGGCCCACCCCGAACTCGCCGACAAGTTCGCCGAGTACGACATGTTCGCCCCCGAGTTCGCCCTCTCCTGCCTCAACCGCCTCCAGCTGCGCAACAACCAGCAGATGGTCGACCTCCAGGACCCGGCCGGCGCCCTCCAGCTCATCGGCACCCTGCACAACCCCATCGCCCGCTACGCCCCCTGACCCCACCCCCGCAGACATACGAAGAAGGGCGGACCCGCACCGGGTCCGCCCTTCTCTCGTCACTCAGCTACTCGGTCTTCTCCGACCCGCCACCGGACTGCGCCTCACCGCCGGCCTCGGCCTCAGCCTCGGCCCGCGGCTCTCCGGCACCCTTCTCGTCCTCGACCTCGTCCTCGGCCTCGTCTTCGACCAGCGCATCGGTGAACTGCACGCCGTCCATCTCGGCCAGCCGGTCCGATGCATCCGTGGTGCCCGCCTGATCGGCCTCAAGCGCCTTGGCGAACCAGTCCCGCGCCTCGCCCTCGCGCCCGACCTCCAGCAGCGCGTCCGCGTACGCGTACCGCAGCCGCGCGGTCCACGGGTGCACCGCGTTCGACGCCAGCTCGGGGCTCTGCAGCGTCACCACCGCAGCGTCCGCCTGCCCCATGTCCCGCCGGGCCCCGGCCGCGACCAGCCGCATCTCGACCTGCCCGGCCCGGTCCAGCTTCTGCACCTCGGGCTCACCGGCCATCGCCAACGCCTTCTCCGGCCGACCGAGCCCCCGCTCGCAGTCCGCCATGAGGGGCCACAGTTCCGCGCTGCCGGTCATCCGCCGCGCCGCCCGGAACTCCTTCAGCGCCTCGGCGTACTTGCCGGTCCCGTACGCCGCGAAGCCGGCGGCCTCGCGCACCGCCGCGACCCGGGACGCCAGCCGCAGCGCGACCCGCGCGTACCCGTACGCCTCCTCCGGCTCCTCGTCGAGCAGCCGCGCGACCATCACCAGGTTCTTGGCGACGTCCTCGGCCAGCGTCTTCGGCAGGCTCTGCAGCTCCTGCCGCACCGCCTTGTCGATCTCCTCGCCGGTCACGTCCTCCGGAATCGGCAGCCGCTTGATCGGCTCCCGGTCCCGGTCGTAGTCCCGCCGCTCGTCCCGACGCGGCCCGTCCCGACGGTCGTCCCGGCGGTCGTCCCGGCCGCGCCCACCGCCGTACGGCCGCCGCGCCCCGCGCTCGTCGTCCCGCCGGAAACCACCGCGGTCGTCCCGCCGCGGCCCCCGATCGTCCCGCCGGAATCCGCCGCGCTCATCATCACGCCGGAACCCGCCGCGCTCGCCCCGGTCGTCGCGGCGCTCGTCACGCCGGAAACCACCACGATCGTCGTCCCGACGGAAGCCACCACGCTCGTCGTCCCGACGCGGCGCCCGCGGACGGTCATCCCGCCGGAACCCACCACGGTCGTCCCGCTCATCACGCCGGAACCCACCACGACCCCCACCGCGCTCGTCCCGCCGGAACCCGCCCCGGTCGCCGCGGTCGTCCCGGCGCTCGTCACGCCGGAAACCGCCCCGGTCGTCCCGCTCATCGCGCCGGAAACCGCCACGGTCATCGCGCCGCTCGGGCCGCTCGTCCCGACGGAACCCGCCACGGTCGTCACGCCGCTCGAAGCGGTCGTCACGCCGGAAGCCACCGCGCTCGCCCCGGTCGCCACGGTCGTCACGCCGGAAACCGCCACGGTCGTCGCGACGCTCGCCCCCACCGCGGTCGTCCCGCCGGAACCCGCCCCGGTCGCCACGGTCGTCCCGGCGCTCGTCACGCCGGAACCCACCGCGGTCGTCGCGACGCTCGCCACCGCCACGGTCGTCCCGACGGAACCCACCGCGGTAGCCGCCCCGGTCACCGCGCTCGCCCCGGTCACCGCGCTCGCCCCGCTCACCGCGGTCGTCGCGCCGGTAGCCACCGCGCTCACCACCACGGTTGTCACGGCTGTCGCGGTTGTCCCTGCTGTCGCGCCGCGGCCCACGGTCGTCCCGTCGGAAACCACCACGGTCACCGCCGTCGCGCCTCGGCCGGCGCTCCGAACGATCGTCGGAAGGGTTGGTGGACATCGACGTGACTCCTGTCTTCGGTACTGCATTCATTCTCACGCACCGACCCGTTCGGCGCGCTTCGGCAAAACAAAAGGACCCTTGGTCCCAGCGTGAACGCTGGGACCAAGGGTCCTTGAAAAATTGTTCGGCGGCGTCCTACTCTCCCACAGGGTCCCCCCTGCAGTACCATCGGCGCTGAAAGGCTTAGCTTCCGGGTTCGGAATGTAACCGGGCGTTTCCCTAACGCTATAACCACCGAAACCCATTCGGGTTCAAGCGAACAAGCACACTCTTCAGTTAAAGAAGTGGAACCGCCACCCCGCGGAGCGGGATATCAGTTCGTGTACCGACGCTGCGACTGTTCGCAACCCGGGAACAACACAGTGGACGCGAGCAACTGAGGACAAGCCCTCGGCCTATTAGTACCAGTCAACTCCACACCTTACGGCGCTTCCATATCTGGCCTATCAACCCAGTCATCTACTGGGAGCCTTACCCCATCAAGTGGGTGGGAGCCCTCATCTCGAAGCAGGCTTCCCGCTTAGATGCTTTCAGCGGTTATCCTTTCCGAACGTAGCCAACCAGCCATGCCCTTGGCAGAACAACTGGCACACCAGAGGTCCGTCCGTCCCGGTCCTCTCGTACTAGGGACAGCCCTTCTCAAGACTCCTACGCGCGCAGCGGATAGGGACCGAACTGTCTCACGACGTTCTAAACCCAGCTCGCGTACCGCTTTAATGGGCGAACAGCCCAACCCTTGGGACCGACTCCAGCCCCAGGATGCGACGAGCCGACATCGAGGTGCCAAACCATCCCGTCGATATGGACTCTTGGGGAAGATCAGCCTGTTATCCCCGGGGTACCTTTTATCCGTTGAGCGACGGCGCTTCCACAAGCCACCGCCGGATCACTAGTCCCTACTTTCGTACCTGCTCGACCCGTCAGTCTCACAGTCAAGCTCCCTTGTGCACTTACACTCAACACCTGATTACCAACCAGGCTGAGGGAACCTTTGGGCGCCTCCGTTACCCTTTAGGAGGCAACCGCCCCAGTTAAACTACCCACCAGACACTGTCCCTGATCCGGATCACGGACCCAGGTTAGACATCCAGCACGACCAGAGTGGTATTTCAACAACGACTCCACACCAACTGGCGTTGGCGCTTCAAAGTCTCCCACCTATCCTACACAAGCCGAACCGAACACCAATATCAAGCTATAGTAAAGGTCCCGGGGTCTTTCCGTCCTGCTGCGCGAAACGAGCATCTTTACTCGTAATGCAATTTCACCGGGCCTATGGTTGAGACAGTCGAGAAGTCGTTACGCCATTCGTGCAGGTCGGAACTTACCCGACAAGGAATTTCGCTACCTTAGGATGGTTATAGTTACCACCGCCGTTTACTGGCGCTTAAGTTCTCAGCTTCGCCCCACCGAAATGGAGCTAACCGGTCCCCTTAACGTTCCAGCACCGGGCAGGCGTCAGTCCGTATACATCGCCTTACGGCTTCGCACGGACCTGTGTTTTTAGTAAACAGTCGCTTCTCGCTGGTCTCTGCGGCCACCCCCAGCTCAGACAGCAAATGTCATCACCAGAAATGGCCCCCCTTCTCCCGAAGTTACGGGGGCATTTTGCCGAGTTCCTTAACCATAGTTCACCCGAACGCCTCGGTATTCTCTACCTGACCACCTGAGTCGGTTTAGGGTACGGGCCGCCTTGAAACTCACTAGAGGCTTTTCTCGACAGCATAGGATCATCCACTTCACCACAATCGGCTCGGCATCAGGTCTCACCCTGCATGAGAGACGGATTTGCCTATCTCTCGGGCTACACCCTTACCCCGGGACAACCACCGCCCGGGCTGGACTACCTTCCTGCGTCACCCCATCGCTTACCTACTACAAGTCTGGTCCGTCGGCTCCACCACTCCCCTTCACCCGAAGGATCCAGGACGGCTTCACGGACTTAGCATCGCCTGATTCAGTATTGGGCGCTTCAAAGCGGGTACCGGAATATCAACCGGTTGTCCATCGACTACGCCTGTCGGCCTCGCCTTAGGTCCCGACTTACCCTGGGCAGATCAGCTTGACCCAGGAACCCTTAGTCAATCGGCGCAAGAGTTTCCCACTCTTGTATCGCTACTCATGCCTGCATTCTCACTCGTGAACCGTCCACAACTCGTTTCCACGGCTGCTTCACCCGGCACACGACGCTCCCCTACCCATCACAACAGGCGTTAGCCCTCATGCTGCAATGACACGACTTCGGCGGTGTACTTGAGCCCCGCTACATTGTCGGCGCGGAATCACTTGACCAGTGAGCTATTACGCACTCTTTCAAGGGTGGCTGCTTCTAAGCCAACCTCCTGGTTGTCTCTGCGACTCCACATCCTTTCCCACTTAGCACACGCTTAGGGGCCTTAGTCGATGCTCTGGGCTGTTTCCCTCTCGACCATGGAGCTTATCCCCCACAGTCTCACTGCCGCGCTCTCACTTACCGGCATTCGGAGTTTGGCTAAGGTCAGTAACCCGGTAGGGCCCATCGCCTATCCAGTGCTCTACCTCCGGCAAGAAACACACGACGCTGCACCTAAATGCATTTCGGGGAGAACCAGCTATCACGGAGTTTGATTGGCCTTTCACCCCTAACCACAGGTCATCCCCAGGTTTTCAACCCTGGTGGGTTCGGTCCTCCACGAAGTCTTACCTCCGCTTCAACCTGCCCATGGCTAGATCACTCCGCTTCGGGTCTTGAGCATGCTACTCCAACGCCCTATTCGGACTCGCTTTCGCTACGGCTTCCCCACACGGGTTAACCTCGCAACATACCGCAAACTCGCAGGCTCATTCTTCAAAAGGCACGCAGTCACGACGCAAAGAACAAGTCTCTGCGCGACGCTCCCACGGCTTGTAGGCACACGGTTTCAGGTACTATTTCACTCCGCTCCCGCGGTACTTTTCACCATTCCCTCACGGTACTATCCGCTATCGGTCACCAGGGAATATTTAGGCTTAACGGGTGGTCCCGCCAGATTCACACGGGATTTCTCGGGCCCCGTGCTACTTGGGTGGCTCTCAAGCAAGCCGCTGACGTTTCAGCTACGGGGGTCTTACCCTCTACGCCGGACCTTTCGCATGTCCTTCGCCTACATCAACGGTTTCTGACTCACCGACCGGCCGGCAGACCGATCAAGAAAGCTCCCACAACCCCAACCACGCAACCCCTGCCGGGTATCACACGTGACTGGTTTAGCCTCATCCAGTTTCGCTCGCCACTACTCCCGGAATCACGGTTGTTTTCTCTTCCTGCGGGTACTGAGATGTTTCACTTCCCCGCGTTCCCTCCACACTGCCTATGTGTTCAGCAGCGGGTGACAGCCCATGACGACTGCCGGGTTTCCCCATTCGGACACCCCCGGATCAAAGCTCGGTTGACAGCTCCCCGGGGCCTATCGCGGCCTCCCACGTCCTTCATCGGTTCCTGGTGCCAAGGCATCCACCGTGCGCCCTTAAAAACTTGGCCACAGATGCTCGCGTCCACTGTGCAGTTCTCAAGCAACGACCAGCCACCCGTCACACACCCACAAGAGGCGCTTCACCGGGGCCGGCATCGCGAAGGTTCAGACCATAAGTCCGCACCCTCAGACACCCAACAGCGTGCCCGACCAGTTCAACCCACAGTCCCGTGTTCCACGCCGAAGCAGTACTAACGAGCCATGACCCTGAACAGGCCGAGTAGTCAACGTTCCACCCATGAGCAACCAGCATCAGACACTCGCTGATGTACTGGCCTCTGACCAAGCACAAAGCTCGGTAAGAAGTGCTCCTTAGAAAGGAGGTGATCCAGCCGCACCTTCCGGTACGGCTACCTTGTTACGACTTCGTCCCAATCGCCAGTCCCACCTTCGACGATTCCCTCCCACAAGGGGTTGGGCCACCGGCTTCGGGTGTTACCGACTTTCGTGACGTGACGGGCGGTGTGTACAAGGCCCGGGAACGTATTCACCGCAGCAATGCTGATCTGCGATTACTAGCAACTCCGACTTCATGGGGTCGAGTTGCAGACCCCAATCCGAACTGAGACCGGCTTTTTGAGATTCGCTCCACCTCGCGGTATCGCAGCTCATTGTACCGGCCATTGTAGCACGTGTGCAGCCCAAGACATAAGGGGCATGATGACTTGACGTCGTCCCCACCTTCCTCCGAGTTGACCCCGGCAGTCTCCTGTGAGTCCCCATCACCCCGAAAGGCATGCTGGCAACACAGAACAAGGGTTGCGCTCGTTGCGGGACTTAACCCAACATCTCACGACACGAGCTGACGACAGCCATGCACCACCTGTACACCGACCACAAGGGGGACCGTGTCTCCACGGTTTTCCGGTGTATGTCAAGCCTTGGTAAGGTTCTTCGCGTTGCGTCGAATTAAGCCACATGCTCCGCTGCTTGTGCGGGCCCCCGTCAATTCCTTTGAGTTTTAGCCTTGCGGCCGTACTCCCCAGGCGGGGAACTTAATGCGTTAGCTGCGGCACGGACGACGTGGAATGTCGCCCACACCTAGTTCCCAACGTTTACGGCGTGGACTACCAGGGTATCTAATCCTGTTCGCTCCCCACGCTTTCGCTCCTCAGCGTCAGTATCGGCCCAGAGATCCGCCTTCGCCACCGGTGTTCCTCCTGATATCTGCGCATTTCACCGCTACACCAGGAATTCCGATCTCCCCTACCGAACTCTAGCCTGCCCGTATCGAATGCAGACCCGGGGTTAAGCCCCGGGCTTTCACATCCGACGTGACAAGCCGCCTACGAGCTCTTTACGCCCAATAATTCCGGACAACGCTCGCGCCCTACGTATTACCGCGGCTGCTGGCACGTAGTTAGCCGGCGCTTCTTCTGCAGGTACCGTCACTCTCGCTTCTTCCCTGCTGAAAGAGGTTTACAACCCGAAGGCCGTCATCCCTCACGCGGCGTCGCTGCATCAGGCTTTCGCCCATTGTGCAATATTCCCCACTGCTGCCTCCCGTAGGAGTCTGGGCCGTGTCTCAGTCCCAGTGTGGCCGGTCGCCCTCTCAGGCCGGCTACCCGTCGTCGCCTTGGTGAGCCACTACCTCACCAACAAGCTGATAGGCCGCGGGCTCATCCTTCACCGCCGGAGCTTTCCACACGGAGATCATGCGACCCCGTGTCATATCCGGTATTAGACCCCGTTTCCAGGGCTTGTCCCAGAGTGAAGGGCAGATTGCCCACGTGTTACTCACCCGTTCGCCACTAATCCCCAACCGAAGCCGGTTCATCGTTCGACTTGCATGTGTTAAGCACGCCGCCAGCGTTCGTCCTGAGCCAGGATCAAACTCTCCGTGAATGCTTACCGGCCTGCGTTTAATTAAAAACTGCCGGTATCAACACTCGCGTTGAGCGGAACCACAAGGAGGAATAATCCTCGCGGTTCACAGCGTCCTCGCTGTGCGCCTCCCAAAGCCATTGGAAGGACTTTTCAAAGGAACCTCATCTCCATGATGGAGACGGGGTATCAACATATCTGGCGTTGACTTTTGGCACGCTGTTGAGTTCTCAAGGAACGGACGCTTCCTTCGGCCACCCTCTCGGGCTTCCTCCGGGCGCTTCCCTTCGGTCTTGCGTCTCCGACTCTATCAGATCCTTTCGGCTCCGATTTTCGCCGGTGCGATTCGGCCTTTCGGCTTCCTCGCGGTTCCGACTTTATCAGATCCTTTTTCGTTTCCGGGCCGCTTCCCGAGGGGCGCTACCGGCTTCGAATTCGGTTCCGATTTTCGTCGGAGGGGTTCGCCTTTCGGCGTGGTCACTACTTTAGCGGCTTTTCCTGACGGCTCATAATCGAGCCGATCGGGGTGAATTTCGGCAACGCCGAAAGAAACCCGCCAGGGAGTCGTTCGAAGTAGTGGTGGTGCCGCCTCGGGTGTGCAGATAGCACTGCCCGGGTTCAGCGGCTCGGGATACGTTAGGCGTTT
The DNA here is from genome assembly GCF_029011865.1 of Streptomyces yunnanensis. Classification (NCBI taxonomy): domain Bacteria; kingdom Bacillati; phylum Actinomycetota; class Actinomycetes; order Kitasatosporales; family Streptomycetaceae; genus Streptomyces; species Streptomyces yunnanensis. Next base: position 7,165,261 of record NZ_CP095749.1, on the reverse strand, counting down.
GGCGGGACAGAGTCAAGTCGTCGTGGCGGTGCGTCGCCTGGGCGTGTGGGGGCGGTAGGTGCTGACGGTGGGGTCACCGTCGATCCAGTAGCGCCACGGGTGGTCGGCACCGTCGCCGCCGACGCCGGTGCGGGGACCGTTGCACACCCGATCGCGCGGGGCGGGGGTGCCGTGGAGGATCGTGAGCGGGCTGTGGGCCGGGGCGCAGACGTCGACGCCGTCCAGGGAACGGTCGATGTCGAGAGCGGTGGCCAGCCGGGCCGGGCCCTTGGCGAGCTCGTCGGTGTTGCGGGCCTTGGGGCGGCGGCCGGCGGCCAGGGGCGCACCGGTGAGGATCTCGCCGGCGCGCAGCAGGACCGCGCCGGCCTTGCCCTCGGGACCGCAGACCAGGTTGATGCTGAACCACATGCCGTAGATGAAGTAGACGTACGCGTGGCCGGGCGGGCCGTACATCGTGGCGTTGCGGGCGGTGCGGCCGCGGTAGGCGTGCGAGCCGGGGTCGGTCTCGCCGTCGTACGCCTCGACCTCGGTGAGGCGGAGTTCGATCGGGCCGGCGGGGCTGTGACGTACCAGGGTGCGGCCGAGCAGGGCCGGGGCGACGTCCAGGACGGGGCGGTCGAAGAAGTCGCGCGGGAGGGGGGTGCGGCCCGGTACGTCGGTCATGGATCCCGAGCGTAGTGGAGGGGCGCGGGTGGGCGGCGGGGCGGTTTGGGCGGTTGTGGAAACGGAATTGGGCCGATCGGTTCGGGGTGCGTAAGGATCGGGCCACGATCGGCCGGCTGTACGGGGCGCGGACTGCGTCAGGGGAGGGCGAGCATGGGGTTCAGGAAGTTGCTGGCGAGTCTGGGGGCCGGGGGCGCGTCCGTGGAGACGGTGCTCTTCGAGGAGAACGTGGTGCCCGGCGGGGTGGTGCAGGGGGAGGTCCGGCTCCAGGGCGGGTCGGTGCCGCAGGCGATCCAGGGGCTGTCCGTCGGGCTGCAGGCGCGGGTGGAGGTCGAGCGCGGGGACGAGCAGGTCAGGCGGGACGTCGCATTCGCCCGGCTGAAGTTGGGCGGGGCGTTCGAGGTGCAGGCGGGGGCCGTGCACACGGTGCCGTTCGGGCTGGAGATCCCCTGGGAGACGCCGATGACCACCTTCCCGGGGCATCAGCTGCCCGGGGTGAGCGTGGGGGTGACGACCGACCTGGCGATCGCGCGGGCGGTGGACTCCAGTGATCTCGACCCGGTGCAGGTGCACCCGCTGCCGGCGCAGCAGGCGATCCTGGACGCCTTCGGGCGACTCGGGTTCCGGTTCAAGACGGCGGACCTGGAGCAGGGGCGGATCCACGGGACGCGTCAGCAACTGCCCTTCTACCAGGAGATCGAGTTCTCGGCGCCGCCGCAGTACCGCGGGCTGAGCGAGGTCGAGCTGTCCTTCGTGGCCGACGGCCGGGAGATGGACGTGGTGCTGGAGATGGACAAGAAGCCGGGGCTGTTCAGCGAGGGGTCGGACACCTATCGGTCGTTCACGGTGGGGCTGCACGACTTCGAGGGGACCGACTGGGCCGGTTATCTCAACCACTGGCTGGCCGAGGTCGGCGGGCGGCGCAACTGGCTCTAACCTGGCCGGACAGAGTGTCAGCAAGCGACCAGGAGGTCCGAGGTGTCCGAGCTGAAGCGGCGGCCGCTCCCGCACGATTTCCACCCGCCGGTGGCGGAGTTCACCGTGGTGAGCGAGGAGGTGCAGCCGGGCGGGACGCTGCGGCCGGAGCAGGTCCACGCCGCGGGGAACCGCTCGCCGCAGCTGCGGTGGGAGGGTGCTCCCGCGGGGACCAGGAGCTACGCCGTCACCTGCTACGACCCGGACGCGCCGACCGGCAGCGGGTTCTGGCACTGGGTGCTGTTCGACATCCCGGCGTCGGTGACGGAGCTGCCGGCCGGGGCGGGCAGCGGTGACATGAAGGGGCTCCCCGAGGGTGCCGTGCACGTCCGCAACGACTACGGGACGCGGGACTTCGGCGGTGCGGCGCCGCCGCCCGGTGACGGTCCGCACCGCTATGTGTTCACCGTGTACGCGGTGGACCAGGAGAGGTTGGGTCCGGACGCGGACGTCTCGCCCGCGGTGGTCGGCTTCAACCTGCGGTTCCACGCGATCGGGCGGGCCCAGCTGATCGGCGAGTACGAGGTGCCCGCCGCCGGCTGACGCCGGTGCCGGCCGGGCCGTCGGGCCCGGGAGAAATGCGTTGCGCCCCGGCGCTCCCCGCGCGCACAGTGGTACGCGTGCCGCCGCCTCCACGAGGCGGCGGGCAGCTGGTACCACCGTGGGCGGGAGTGCTGGGGCGCAGGTGTGTTCGCCCCCTCCCCCGTGCCTCAGGAGCACGGGAGGGTGCCCCGTCCGGAGTCCGCACGCGCCGGACGTCCGTACCGGCTGTCGTTCGCTCCGGGTTCCGTGCGTCACGGGGGACGGGACTCGGAGCGCACCCTTTTGTGTGTCTTCGCGGCGCCCCCGCCGTCGCTGCGGCACACCTCTTCTTCACCCTGCCCTCACCCGCCATTTCCCTTGTGGCACACGGAAATTGCGTTGTCCGGGAAATACCTGCCCCTGCACAGTGGAGCCACTTCGCCACGGCGGCGATCAGGGTCCGGGAGGTGGACGGGATGCGCGAGACGCTGGTGCTGAATGCGAGCTTCGAGCCGCTGGCGACGGTGTCGCTGCGGCGTGCGGTGGTGCTGGTGATGCAGGACAAGGCGGTCGTCGAGCACGCCCACCCGGGGCTGCGGATCCGGGCGGCGTCGGTGGACGTACCGGTGCCGCGGGTGATCAGGCTCAGCAGGTACGTCCGGGTGCCGTTCCGAAGACAGGCGTCGTGGTCCCGGCGCGGGGTGCTGGCCCGTGACCAGCATCGATGCGCGTACTGCGGGAAGCGGGCGATGACCGTGGACCACGTGCTGCCGCGGTCGCACGGCGGTGGGGACACCTGGCTGAATACCGTCGCTTCGTGTGCGGAGGACAACCACCGCAAGGCGGACCGGACGCCGGAGCAGGCGGGGATGCGGCTGCTCCGGCGGCCCTTCGTGCCGACGCCGGCGGACGCACTGGTGTCGGCCCTGGGGGTGTCCGCGCGGGACGAGCTGCCGGAGTGGCTGGGGGCGCTCCCGGCGTAGCGCCGCGGACGGCTGGCCGACCGGCCGACAAAAGGGCGTCCAACTCCCCCTACTTCAGGAGGAGTTGGACGATGGCCACCAGTCCCACCGCGACGATCACGGCACGCAGGGCGGTCGGCGGGAGGCGTCGGCCGATCGTGGCCCCCAGCTGGCCGCCGAGGGCGGAGCCGATCGCGATCAGGGCGACCGCGGTCCAGTCGAAGTCGGCGACGAAGAGGAAGAAGATCGCCGCGACGCCGTTGACGAGCGCGGTGAGGACGTTCTTGAGCGCGTTGACGCGCTGGAGGTCGTCGCTGAGCAGGACGCCCATCAGGGAGAGGTAGATGATGCCCTGGGCGGCGCCGAAGTAGCCGCCGTAGACGCTGGCCAGCAGCAGGCCGGCGAAGAGGGCGAGGCCGCCGTCGCGGTGGGCGGCGGTGCCGTTGCGGGCACGGCGGGCGCGGACCGCGGCGGCGAGCCGAGGCTGCGCGACGACGAGCACCAGGGCGACGGCGATCAGGGCCGGGACGACCGTGTCGAAGGTGCGGGAGGGCAGGGCCAGCAGCAGGACGGCACCCGTCAGGCCGCCGATGAGGGCGGCGGTCGCGAGGCGCAGCACCCGGCGCCCCTGGCCGCGCAGCTCGCGGCGGTACCCTATTGCGCCGCTGATCGAACCGGGCACCAGGCCAAGGGAGTTGGAGACGTTGGCGGTCACCGGCGGGAGGCCGACGGCGAGCAGGACGGGGAAGGTGATCAGGGTGCCGGAACCGACGATGGTGTTGATGGTGCCGGCGCCCAGGCCGGCGACGAAGACTGCGACTGCTTCCCAGAGGGACAAGTCCATCTCCTCACATGATCAGGGTTGCCTCCCCGCCCTTAGGGCGCTGGGCAACCCTGATCATGCACGAGGGGTGTCGCGGCGTCAGTCGATCGGAGGCGCCTGGCGCTCGGGGCCGCCGGGCTTGGGGATGTTGGCGCCGCCCGCGGGGTTGAAGTTGCCGAGGGCGCCGCCGAGGCCCTTGAGCGCGTCGCCGATCTCGCTGGGGACGATCCAGAGCTTGTTGGCGTCGCCCTCGGCGATCTTCGGGAGCATCTGGAGGTACTGGTACGACAGCAGCTTCTGGTCCGGGTCGCCGGCGTGGATGGACTCGAAGACCACCCGGATCGCCTGGGCCTCGCCCTCGGCGCGCAGGGCCGCGGCCTTGGCCTCACCCTCGGCGCGGAGGATCGCGGACTGCTTCTGGCCCTCGGCGGTGAGGATCTCGGACTGCCGGACACCTTCGGCCTGGAGGATGGCGGCGCGCTTGTCGCGGTCGGCGCGCATCTGCTTCTCCATCGAGTCCTGGATGGAGGTGGGCGGCTCGATCGCCTTGAGCTCGACGCGGTTGACGCGGATGCCCCACTTGCCGGTGGCCTCGTCCAGGACGCCGCGCAGCGCCGCGTTGATCTCCTCGCGGGAGGTCAGGGTGCGTTCGAGGTCCATGCCGCCGATGATGTTGCGCAGGGTGGTGACGGTGAGCTGCTCGATCGCCTGGATGTAGCTGGCGACTTCGTAGGTGGCGGCGCGGGCGTCGGTGACCTGGTAGTAGATGACCGTGTCGATGTTGACGACGAGGTTGTCCTGCGTGATCACCGGCTGCGGCGGGAACGGCACGACCTGTTCGCGCAGGTCGATGCGGTTGCGGATGGTGTCGATGAACGGGACGACGATGTTCAGGCCCGCGTTGAGCGTGCGGGTGTAGCGGCCGAAGCGCTCGACGATGGCGGCGCTGGCCTGGGGGATGACCTGGATCGTTTTGAGGAGTGCGATGAAGACGAGCACCACCAGGATGATCAGGACGATGATGATATCCACAGCGGCTCCCGTTGCCCTTCGTTGCTGGCCCGTCCGGCCGCGGCCGGCTTTCTGTTGATCAGTCTTTCAGAGGTGCGGGGCGTCGTGCACCGGGTTCGGTCAGATGACAAGGGCGGTGGCACCCTCGATTTCCACCACGTCGACCTGTTGGCCCGGTTCGTAGACCCGGTCGCCGTCGAGGGCACGGGCGGACCAGACTTCTCCGGCGAGTTTGATGCGGCCGCCGCTCCCCGCGTCGACCCGTTCGAGGACCGTGGCGGTCCTGCCCTTGAGGGCGTCGATGCCGGAGGCGAGGCGCGGGCCCTGGCCGCGGTGGCGGTTGGCGATCGGCCGGACGACGGCGACCAACGCCACCGACACCACCACGAACACCAGGAATTGTGCGACGGTGCCGCCACCGAGCGCTGCGGTGACGGCACCGGCGACGGCGCCGACCGCGAACATCCCGAATTCGGGCAGCGCGGTCACGACGAGCGGAATGCCCAGACCTACGGCGGCGATCAGCCACCACACCCATGGATCCACGGCCTCATGGTAGGTCCGGCGGGCGGCCCGGGGACAGGGCGCGATCGGTCAGCGACCGGTGGCCGCTGCGCGATGGGGGTACCCCCGGACGAAGTCTGGGGGAGCTTCCGCTCGGGCGGTGGCGGTCACTTGAGGGGCAGCCCCTGCGCGGTCCAGCGGTCGGCGCCGTTGCGCTCGACGACGAGCGGGAGGCCGAAGCAGTGCGAGAGGTTGCTGGAGGTCAGCTCCAGGTCGAGCGGGCCGGCGGACAGCACCTTGCCCTGACGGATCATCAGGACATGGGTGAAGCCCGGCGGGATCTCCTCGACGTGGTGGGTGACCATGATCATCGAGGGTGCGTAGGGGTCGCGGGCGAGCCGGCCCAGGCGGCGCACCAGGTCCTCGCGGCCGCCGAGGTCGAGGCCGGCGGCGGGCTCGTCCAGGAGGAGCAGCTCGGGGTCGGTCATCATCGCGCGGGCGATCAGGGTGCGCTTGCGCTCGCCCTCGGAGAGGGTGCCGAACTTCCGGTCCAGGTAGGCGTTCATCCCGAGGCGGTCGAGGAAGGCCCGGGCGCGCTGCTCGTCGACCTCGTCGTAGTCCTCCCGCCAGCTGGCGGTCATGCCGTAGGCGGCGGTGAGGACGGTCTGCAGCACCGTCTGGCTGCGCGGCAGCTTGTCGGCGAGCGCGATGCCGGCGATGCCGATGCGCGGCCGCAGGTCGAAGACGTCGACGCGACCCAGCTGCTCACCGAGGATCCGGGCGGAGCCGGCGCTCGGGAAGAGGTAACTGGAAGCGACGTTCAGCAGGGTGGTCTTGCCGGCGCCGTTGGGGCCGAGGATCACCCAGCGTTCCCCCTCCTTCACCGACCAGGAGACCTGGTCGACCAGAGCCCGTCCTTCGCGGACCACGGATACGTCCACCAGCTCCAGCACATCGCTCATGAGCGCACTGTCTCCCATTGCTTCTCGGTCGTCGTGTGCGCCTGTAGGCGCAGCCCCCCTGCAAACCTACGCCACTCGATGTCAGTGCCGTTCCCTAGGCTGGGGACCATGCTCGACGAACCTCGTTCAGGACGGCTGGCGGCATGGGGAAATGCCCTTTTGGCCGGATTTGTCTCACCTGATGATGCCGCGCACCGGATCGCCGGCGACGACGCGGTGCACCGCGTCTCGGGCCTGCCCGGGGAAGACGCCCCGGTCGGCCTGACGCTCGCCCTGGGGCGACTGCGGACGCTCGGCGCGACCGGCCTGCGGGTGGCACTGCCGGTGCCGGGGCACCCGCTGGGGCTCAGCGGCCCGCCGGAGTTCAACGCGCGGGCCCTGGAGGCCGAGGAGGCGGTGGTCGCCCAGGGCGCCGGTCTGGGCCTGGTCCCGGAGGTGTTCGAGGCGGGCCCCGAGGGTGCGGCCGGCCCCGATGTGCATGTCGAGGTGGTCTGGCACTGCCTGCCGGCGCGCGAGGCGCCGCCGGCCGATGTGCCCTCGCTGGGCGAGGCCGAGCGGGAGCTGGCGGAGGCCCTGCGGGAGGCGACGGAGGTGCTCTCGCGGCTGGACGTGGCCGGATCCGGCCCGGTGGCGGACGCGGCGCTGGCGGCCTACCGGGCGCGGGCGGAGGCCGGCCGGCAGGTGCTGGCGCCGGGCTATCCGCCGCGGGCGGTGCGGGTGCTGGAGCTGGCCCAGCGGGTCGGCGCGTTGATCGACATCGCCCGGAGCGCGGGCGGGGACGGCCGGGAGCACGGCGCGGCGGTCAGTTCGTCGGAGATCGCGGCCCGCGCCGAGGCGCTGCGGCCGGTGGAGCGCACGGCCCGCCGGGCGCAGGTGGCCGCGTACAACTCCGCGGTGGAGGAGCAGGAGCGCCGCCGGGGGTGAACGGCGAAGGTCCCGCCGGCCATGGCGCGGCCGGCGGGACCCACAGGAGAGCCGGGCTGAAGAGCCCTGGGCGGCCCGGGAGTTGGCCCCGGGCCGGCGGTGTCAGTTGTTGACGGACGCGTTGCCGAAGGCGGGGTTGAGCACGCCCCCGACGTTGACGCTGTTGCCGGTGGCGTTCACGGGCACGTGCACCGGGCCCTGGACGACGTTGCCCGAACCGACGCCCGGGGAGTTCACGGCCTCACCCTTGGCGTGCCCGCCGTCGTGGGCGAACGCCGAACCGGCGGCGGCACCGACGGCGAGACCGGTGGTGGCAAGGACAAGGGCGGCCTTTTTGACGCTGTTCATGGTGGCGTGTTCCTCACGTGGTGGCACAGGGCCGGAATGACGGTGACGGTGGAGAGCGGACCGGCCGCACGGCCAGGGCTGGCGGGGCCGGTCCGGATGACCCGCGCGGGCCGGTGGGCGGCCCGGCGCAGGGGTCAGGTGGTCGGAGCGGACGCTCCGACGATCACTTGTTGACGCAGGTGTTGCCGAAGGCCGGGTTGAGCAGGCCGACGATGGAGAGGGTGTTGCCGCAGACGTTCGTGTCGGTGTCCACCGGAGACTGGACGACGTTGCCGGAGAGGACGCCCGGGGACTGCACCGCGGCACCCTGGGACTGCGGGGCGTCGTGCGCGGAGGCGATGCCGGCGCCCGCCAGGACGAGGCCGGCCCCCGCCATCGTGATGGCCGCAATCCGCTTGATGTTCTTCACTTCTCTTGCTCCTCGTTGCCGATGCCGTGGCCAGCCGCCACGACTGCACTGGGAAACGGCCCGGCACGGAGCGGGGATACGCCAAACGGGCTACGTATACACGACAGTATGAATCTCGGATCCGCGAGGCGACGTTCGGCTAATAGCTTTGATGGTCCGTCAGTGCGCCGCACTCCCCTGTGTTTCAGGCCCCGATGCCGTGTCGCACGGCCCACAGGGCGGCCTGGGTGCGGTCGGCGAGGTCGAGTTTCATCAGGATGTTGGAGACGTGGGTCTTGACGGTCTTCTCCGACAGCACCAGCGCGCGGGCGATCTCGCGGTTGGAGCGGCCGTCCGCGATCAGGCCCAGCACCTCGCCCTCCCGCTCGGTGAGCGAACTCCCGCGTCCCTGGCCACCGTTGCCGTCCTCCTGGGAGAGCAGCGCGCCGGCCACCTCGGGCTGGAGCAGGACGTGCCCGGCGTGCACCGAGCGGATGGCGCCAGCCAGGGCGTCGGGGTCGATGTCCTTGTAGACGTAGCCGGCCGCGCCGGCGCGCAGGGCCGGGACGACGGTGCGCTGCTCGGTGAAGCTGGTGACGACCAGCACCTTGGCCGGGTTGTCGAGGGTGCGGAGCTGGCGGAGGGCCTCGATGCCGTCCATGCCGGGCATCTTGATGTCCATCAGGACGACGTCCGGCCGCAGTTGCTCGGTGGCCGCGATGCCCTCGGCACCGTCCGACGCCTCCCCCACCACCTCGATGTCGTCCTGGACCTCCAGGAACGTCCGCAGGCCGCGGCGCACCACCTGGTGATCGTCGACCAGCAGCACGCGGATCGCGCGCCCTTCGCCCGTGGCCCGTTCCGTACCGCCCCGCGTGTGGTCAGCCACCGGGCACCTCCATCTCGACAGTGGTGCCCTTGCCGGGCTCCGATTCCACGGTGAGCTTGCCACCGACACCGCCGGCGCGGTCGCGCATCGACACCAGTCCCAGATGCCGACCGGCCCGGCGGACCACCCGGGTGTCGAAGCCCCGCCCGTTGTCGGCGATCTTCAGCAGGGTGCCCTGTCCGGCCCGACCGAGGCTGACCTCGACGCGCTCGGCGCCGGAGTGCCGGAGCGCGTTGTGCAGCGCCTCCTGGGCGACCCGGAGCATCGCCTCCTCCTGGGCGCTGGGGAGGGCCCGTACGCCCTGGGCGGTGAAGGTGACGCGGGCGGAGTGGGCCCGGTCGAGGACCTGGATCTGGGAGCGCAGGGTGGCCACCAGCCCGTCCTCGTCCAGTGCCGCGGGGCGCAGCTCGACGACGGCGGCGCGCAGCTCGTCGGCGGCCTCCGCGGCCAGCGCGGCGACCTGGTGGAGCTCGTCCTTGGCGCGGGCCGGGTCGCGGTCGACCAGGGCGGTCGCGGCCTGGGCGGTGAGCCGGAGCGAGAAGAGCTTCTGGGAGACCGCGTCGTGCAGCTCGTGGGCGAGCCGGGCGCGCTCGCCGGCGATGGTCAGCTCGCGGCTGCGCTCGTAGAGGCGGGCGTTGGTCAGGGCGATGGCGGCGTGCTGGGCGAGTATCCCCAGGAGCCGTTCGTCCTCCTCGGTGAATCCGCAGCCGCCGGTGGGCTTGGGGCAGCGCTTGTTGGCCAGGAAGAGGGCGCCGAGGATCTCGTCGCCGTCGGCGACCGGCAGGCCGAGGAAGTCGGACATGTCCGGGTGGGCGGCGGGCCAGCCGCCGAAGCGGGGGTCCTCGCGGACGTCGGCGAGCCGCTCGGGGGTGGCGTTGTGCAGCATCGCGGCGAGGATGCCGTGCTGGCGGGGCAGCGGGCCGATGGCCTTCCACTGCTCGGCGCTGACGCCGTCCACGACGAACTGCGCGAAGCCCCCGTGGTCGTCCGGCACGCCGAGCGCGGCGTACTCGGCGTCCAGCAGCTCACGGGCCGAGGCGACGATCGTCTTGAGGACGTCGCGCACCTCCAGATGCCTGCTCATGGCCAGGATCGCGGTGCTCACCGCGGGAATCCCGGCTCCCGGTCCGTTGCTCATGCGTTCACCGTACCGGCGCGCCGAGCGGCCGGTATCGGTCCGCCGACGCTGCGTGCCTACGCCGGCGGCCCTAGGCCGAACGCCCCGCTCACAGCCGTGCGCGCACCACACCGGAGCCTGGTTTATACCGATTCGCTCTTATGTATGCCTTACACCCCCTTACGTTGCCTGTTGTGTCCCCTTATATAGAGGGCCCCATATAGAGGGGTTCGACGGAGAGGATCGATGCGGGGGATCGATGCAGGGGAGCGATGGAAGGGCGCCCCGGCGCGGGGGCGGATACGGGAGCCGGCAATCGGAATCTTTCCCCTTATATAGGGGTGAAGGGGATTAATGAGGACAGAGTGCGTGATACCGAGGACGGCTTCGCGTCGATCTCGTCCTGGACGCGTGGGGTCTCGGCGGGAATTCGGTGATCCGCGTCTCACGCCGCCGTCGTCGCCCCACACTCTGGGCATGTCCTCTTCACCGCAGGCGCGCACCGCGCCGACACCCCCCGAGCGTTGGACGCCGACCCACGGAGAGCCCTACCGCCCGGTGCCGTACCGGCCCGAGCGGATGCCCGCGGCCGAGTCGCTGGCCCGCGCCGCCGAGCTGCGGGCCCGGATGGACGGCCGTCGGACGGTGCGGCAGTTCGCCCCCGATCCGGTGCCGGAGCAGGTGGTCCGGGACGCGATCGGCTGTGCGGCCACCGCACCGTCCGGGGCCCATCAGCAGCCGTGGACGTTCGTCCTGGTCAAGGACCCCGAGGTGCGCCGCCGGATCAGGGCGGCGGCGGAGGCCGAGGAGCAGCGCTCCTACGAGGGGCGGCTGGGCGAGGAGTGGCTGGCGGCGCTGCGGCCGCTGGGCACGGACGAGGTCAAACCGCACCTGACCGACGCCCCGCACCTGATCGTGGTCTTCCAGCAGCGGCACTGGCTGGGACCGGACGGCACCAAGCGCAAGCACTACTACGTGGACGAGTCGGTGGGCATCGCGGTCGGCATGCTGCTGTCCGCGCTGCATCTGTCGGGGCTGGCGGCGCTGGTGCACACGCCGAGCCCGATGCGGTTCCTCCAGGAGGTGCTGGGGCGGCCGGCCAACGAGAAGGCGTTCGCGGTGATCCCCGTGGGGTACCCGGCACCGGACTGCCAGGTGCCCGATTTGGTCCGAAAGTCCCTTGACCAGGTGCTGGTCGAGGTCTGAGCCGCACAGCCGGCCCACAAAGTACGCACAGTCTGTGCGATTGCAATTACTACCGGCGAGATAAACCTCGACCCGATGTGACCCCGCGCATAGGGCGCAGGTCACTTACGACCCCGGTTAGTGGACTAGCAAATCCGCCTTGAACTGGGAATATTCCCGTCCCGACGCAATCCGGGCAAGGTCGGTTCCACTAACCGGGGTCGTACGTCACACCATTGCTCGGCGAATTTTCGGCCGCTAAGAATGGCTCCCGTCGCTCGGCGCCGGATCGGAACTCGGCGTAATGCCGCCGCTCATGGCCCGTGCGACGCCCCCCATTGGAAGAGGTCGAGCCGCCATGCCCAAGTACGCCGTCTCCGGTCTGAATCTGACCCGCGTCCACAAGCTCACCGCCGCCGGCATCGCCGCCGCGGGTGCCGCCGCGCTGGTCTTCACCGCCGTCCCGGGTGCCGACGCCGGCCAGAGCAAGGCCGAGGCCGCCTCTGCCAGCCTGAACGTCAAGCCGGTGGCCTTCAGCGCCGTCGACACTGCCGCCCGCGCCCAGCAGGCCACCATCGCCCAGCAGGCCGACGCCTCCGCCGCGCAGGGCAAGGCCGAGGCAGCCGCCGCCAAGAAGCGGGCCGAGGCCGAGGCGAAGGCGAAGGCCGAGAAGGAGCGCCAGGTCGAGGCGGCCGCGAGCCGCGCCGCCGTCCGCCAGGCCATCCCCGCCGCCGTCGAGAAGCCGGCCAAGGTCTACCCGAACACCCTGGACGGCTGGATCCGCGAGTCGCTGGACGTCATGGCCAAGCACAACATCCCGGGCAGCTACAACGGCATCTACCGCAACCTGATGCGCGAGTCGTCCGGCAACCCCAAGGCGATCAACCTCTGGGACTCCAACGCCCAGGCGGGCATACCCTCCAAGGGCCTGCTCCAGGTCATCGACCCGACGTTCCGCACATACCACGTCTCCGGTACCTCCTGGAACATCTACGACCCGGTCGCCAACATCACCGCAGCCTGCAACTACGCGGCCGCCCGCTACGGCTCGATGGACAACGTCAACTCGGCCTACTGAGCCGGACGTTCACCGCGGACCACAGCACCCGCGCACACCGCCGAGGGGCGGCACCCGATTCCGGGTGCCGCCCCTCGGCGGTGTGCGCGGTGGTCGCGGGCGCTACTTGCGCATGACCTCCGGCTCGTGGCGGCGCAGCAGCCGCGAGACGACGAGGGCGAGTGTCACGCCCAGGGCGACCAGGATGATCACGTCCATCACGTAGACGCCGGTCTGGTGCTTCCACAGCGGGTCGGGGGTGCCCGGCTCCCACGGCAGCAGGGTGTTCATGTCCTCGGTGGCGCCGAGCGCGGCGACCGCCCAACGGGACGGCATCAGCCAGGAGACCTGGGAGACGCCGACGGTGTCGAAGAGCTGGAAGAGGACACCGGTGAAGACGACCTGGACGATGGCGAACATGACCAGCAGCGGCATGGTCTTCTCGGCCGTCTTGACCAGCGACGAGATGATCAGGCCGACCATCATCGAGGTGAAGCCGAGGGCGATGATCGCGATCGTCATCTCGACGGCCGGGACCTTGGCCACGATCAGGCCCTGGGTCGGCATCTTCCGGGTGGAGAAGCCGATGGCCGCGATGATCACGCCCTGGAGGGCGGTGGCCACGCCCAACACGATGATCTTGGACATCAGGTACGCCGACCGCGACAGGCCGGTGGCCCGTTCGCGCTCGTAGATGACCCGCTCCTTGATCAGCTCACGGACCGAGTTGGCCGCGCCGGAGAAGCACATGCCGACCGCGAGGATCAGCGAGATGGTGCTCGCGTCGCGGTTGGTCTGGTGCTTGGAGACCGGGCCGTACCCGAGGCCGTAGTCGCTGGGGATCAGCAGGGAGACCACGCCGAGCACCGCCGGCAGGATCACCATCAGGGCGAGGAAGCCCCGGTCGGAGGCGAGCACCGAGACATAGCGCCGCATCAGGGTCCACAGCTGGGAACCCCAGCTCTGCGACTTCTGTATGCGGGCCGGCGGGGCCTGGACGCTGACCGACTGCGGCGGGGCGGCGTCGAGGTCCGCGGCGTACATCTGGTAGTGCGGGGAGCCGCGCCAGCGGCCCGCCCAGTCGTAGTCGCGGTAGTTCTCGAACGCCGAGAAGACGTCGGCCCAGGTCTCGTACTGGAAGAAGTTCAGCGCCTCCTCGGGCGGGCCGAAGTAGGCCACCGAGCCGCCCGGCGCCATCACCAACAGCCGGTCGCACAGGGCGAGTTCGGCCACCGAGTGGGTGACGACCAGGACCGTGCGGCCGTCGTCGGCGAGGCCGCGCAGCAGCTGCATGACGTCGCGGTCCATGCCCGGGTCGAGGCCCGAGGTGGGCTCGTCCAGGAAGATCAGCGACGGCTTGGTCAGCAGCTCCAGGGCGACCGAGACGCGCTTGCGCTGGCCGCCGGAGAGCGAGGTGACCTTCTTGTCCTTGTGGACGTCGAGCTTGAGCTCGCGCAGCACCTCGCCGATCCGTGCCTCGCGCTCGGACTCCGCGGTGTCGCCGGGGAAGCGGAGCTTGGCGGCGTAGCGGAGCGCCTTCTGGACGGTCAACTCCTTGTGGAGGATGTCGTCCTGCGGGACCAGGCCGACGCGCTGGCGCAGCTCGGCGAAGTGCTTGTAGAGGTTCCGGTTGTCGTAGAGGACCTCGCCCTCGTTGGCCGGGCGGTAGCCGGTCAGCGCCTTGAGCAGCGTGGACTTGCCGGAACCGGAGGGGCCGATGACGGCGACCAGCGACTTCTCGGGGACGCCGAAGGAGACGTCCTTGAGGATCTTCTTGCCGCCGTCGACGGTGACGGTGAGGTGGCGGGCCGAGAAGGAGACCTCGCCGGTGTCGACGAACTCCTCCAGGCGGTCGCCGACCAGCCGGAAGGTGGAGTGGCCGACGCCGACGGTGTCGTTCGGACCGACCGGCGCGGTGCCGGACTTGGGGACCGGCTGGCCGTTGACGTAGGTGCCGTTGTGGCTGCCCAGGTCGCGGATCTCGAACCGGCCGTCGGGGGTGGCGCGGAACTCCGCGTGGTGCCGGGAGACCTGGAGGTCGGAGACGACCAGCTCGTTGTCGAGCGCACGACCGATCCGCATCACCCGGCCCGAGTCCAGGCGGTGGAAGGTGGTCGGGCTGCGGTCGCCGCCCTGGGCCTGCGGGGCCGGGCGCTGCTGCGGCTGCCCCGACTGCTGGGCGGGGGCGGCCTGCTGGGGCACGCCCTGCTGCGGCTGGCGGGCCTGTTGGGCCTGCTGGGGCGGGACGTACGGCGGCTGCTGGGCCGGGGCCGGGGCCTGCCAGTTCTGCTGGGCCGGCGGCTGCTGCGCGGGCGGCGGCTGCCAGCCCTGCTGCGGTGCGGTCGCGGCGGGCTGCGCGCTGAAGGCGTCGGCGGGCGCCGCGGCGCCGGACAGGCTCAGCCGCGGGCCGTCGGTGGCGTTGCCCAGGTGGACGGCGGAGCCAGGGCCGATCTCCAGCTGCTGGATGCGCTGGCCCTGGACGTAGGTGCCGTTGGTGCTGCCGTGGTCTTCGATGAGCCAGCTGCGACCGGACCACCGGATGGTGGCGTGCCGCCAGGAGACCCTGGCGTCGTCGAGCACCATGTCGCCCTGCGGATCCCGGCCCACGCTGTAGGTCCTGGACGGGTCGAGCGGCCAGGTCCTTCCGTTCAATTCCAGTACGAGTTCAGGCACTCCAGCCCCATTACATAGTCCCCCGAGTGACGCCCTGTGCGGGAAGTCTAGGGATGGCGAAACATCGTGAGGAACTATTTCAGGCTCGGCCCGCGGACCGGAAACCGGGACGGCGCCGGCGCACGGGGTGCACCCGCCGGCATCCGGCGAACCCTCCCGGAGAGCCGGAAGGGCCCGTGGTGTCTGCGATAGCCGGAATTCTGGGCATTTGGCGCACCGCGGGTGGCGTCGGACGCCCTCCGGGCCCCGAAGGCGCCATACCAAAAGGGGAGTTGGAGTGCCAGCCCGGTCCCTCGCACCGGTGCAACCGGGCGGACGCGACACGAGTGCATAACGATCGCGCCGCGCCCCCGGGACCCGGCGCACGGCAGGCCGGGCACCGGCCCGGCGCCCCGGAGACGCGGGGTCCGAACCCCGGACACCCGTACGGCCGCGACCGCCCGCCGGATACCGTGGGGGCACCATGAGCGCATCGCAGACCCCGCCTGCCGCCGCCGCACCAGGCGAAGACGTACCGACACTCCTCGTCAAGATCTTCGGGAAGGACCGGCCCGGCATCACCGCGGGCCTCTTCGACACCCTCGCCGCCTACTCCGTCGATGTCGTGGACATCGAGCAGGTGGTGACCCGGGGCCGCATCACCCTGTGCGTGCTGGTCACCGCCCCCTCCCCCGACCAGGGCACCACCGGGTCCTCCGAGGGCGACCTCCGGGCCACCGTGCACAGCTGGGCCGAGTCGCTGAACCTCCAGGCCGAGATCATCTCCGGTCGTGGCGACAACCGTCCGCGCGGCGTCGGCCGCTCCCACGTCACCGTGCTGGGCCACCCGCTCACCGCGGAGTCCACCGCCGCCATCGCCTCGGCCATAACGGCCACCGGGGGCAATATCGACCGTATTTTCCGGCTCGCCAAGTATCCGGTGACGGCGGTCGAGTTCGCCGTCTCCGGCGCGGAGACCGAGGCGCTGCGCACGGTGCTGGCCCCGGAGGCGGCCCAGCTCGGGGTGGACGTCGCGGTGGTCGCGGCCGGACTGCAGCGCCGGGCGCAGCGGCTGGTGGTGATGGACGTGGACTCCACGCTCATCCAGGACGAGGTCATCGAGCTGTTCGCGGCGCACGCCGGCTGCGAGGCCGAGGTCGCCGAGGTGACCACCGCCGCGATGCGCGGCGAGTTGGACTTCGAGCAGTCGCTGCACGCCCGGGTCGAGCTGCTCCGCGGGCTGGACGCGTCCGTGGTGGACCTGGTCCGCAAGGAGGTGCGGCTCACGCCGGGGGCCCGCACCCTCGTCCGCACGCTCAAGCGGCTCGGCTACCAAGTGGGCGTGGTCTCCGGCGGCTTCACCCAGGTCACCGACGCGCTCCAGGAGGAACTGGGGCTGGACTTCGCCTCCGCCAACACCCTGGAGATCGTCGACGGCAAGCTCACCGGGCGGGTCACCGGCGACATCGTGGACCGGGCCGGCAAGGCCCGGCTGCTGCGGCGGTTCGCCCACGAGGCCGGGGTGCCGCTGGCGCAGACCGTCGCGATCGGCGACGGCGCCAATGACCTGGACATGCTCAACGCCGCCGGGCTGGGGGTCGCCTTCAACGCCAAGCCGGTGGTCCGCGAGGCCGCGCACACCGCGGTCAACGTGCCGTTCCTGGACACCGTGCTCTATCTGCTGGGGATCACCCGCGAAGAGGTGGAGGCGGCGGACACCCACGCGGAGTGAGCGGCCGGGCCCGGCCCGCCGCCCCTCCCGGCCCACCGCCGGCTACCGGACGAGCGACGGGGCCCCGGTGCGCACGATGCGCGCCGGGGCCCCGTCGCATGTCACCCGCCCGCCGCGGGTCGGGCACCGTCGGCTCGCCCGGCGTCCGGGAAGGCGCCGGGGGTGGCCTCAGGCGTGCGGCGACCAGAACGCGACGAGCCGGCCGATGCCGTGCTCGACCGCCTTCCAGGTGCCGTTGAAGGTCAGCACGGCCATCGACGCCGTCGGGAAGCCGCTGCGGTTCATCCGCGCCAGCAGATCCCCCTCGGCCTCCCCCGCCAGGGCGTCGGCGAGGGCGTGCACGCCGGGGTTGTGCCCGACGACCAGCAGGTCGCTCACTTCGTCGGAGGTCTCGTTCAGGATCGCGATGAGCTCGCCGAGGGAGGCTTCGTAGAGCCGCTCGTCGTAGACGGTCTTCGGGCGGTGCGGCAGCTCGGAGACGACCAGCTTCCAGGTCTCGCGGGTGCGGGCGGCCGTCGAGCAGAGGGTCAGTTCGGGGGTGACACCGGCTCCGGCAAGCCAGCGGCCGGCGACCGGGGCGTCCTTGCGGCCGCGGTCGGCGAGCGGACGCTGATGATCGCTCTCGTCGGACCATTCGGCCTTGGCGTGTCGGAGCAGGACAATCCGGCGGGGTGTATCGACGCTCATGCGTCCCAGCTTCGCATGAAACCCGCCGACCGGCGCGGGGTGTTGAAGCGCTGCGCTCGGCCGGGTGATGCTCGCCGCCGGCGCCGGCAGGCGCCCCCGCGCGGGCCCCGCTCACCCCCCGAGCCGGAGCATCCGGGCGAGGAATTCCAGCAGCGGCGCGAGGCTCTGCGTGGCCCGCTCGGCGCCGGCCGCACCGGCCTCGCCGGGACTCGCCACCAGCACCAGCAGGGCTATGAAGGAGACCACCGGCAGCGCCAGCCCCCACCACGGCAGCGCCTTCCGCAGGCGCGGTGCCTTCGCTGCGGACGAACGGCTGAACGCGGCGGACATGGCGGGCTCCAGGAGGAAGTCGCGGGGACGGCGCGCCCCACGAGCGGCGGCGCGCCCACCGCGGTGCCGCGGTGTGACTCCGACGCTACGGATCTCCGGCCGCCGTTCCCATCCGGGAAGCCCCCCATTCGTCCCTGATACCCGCCCCCTAGGGGACGGGGGGACACCCCCACCCCGCGGCGTCCGACCGGCGACCGCACCGGGGAGCCGGCCGCCGGATCATGGCGCGGCGATGCTCGCGACGATCGCCACGATGACGGTGACCCCGAGCATCAGACCCAGGACGAGCAGCAGCTTCTTCTGGCTGCCCTGCGGATTCGGTTCGAGCACTGGCATGCGCCCAGTGTCGCACCCGCCCTCCGCACCGCACCGGCCAGGGCTCGCGAGCGGGTGCGGGGGGCGCGGTGCGGCACCTCGGAAGCCGCCCGGAGGGGACCCGTGACCGGGCGGTTCAGCCGCCGGCCGGCGCCGTCACCGCTCGTCCTCGATGCGGCGGTTCCGCCCCGCCAGTACGCCGACCGCGATCTGCGGCACCATCAGCCCCACCATCAGCGCGATCGGCAGCCCCCAGCCACCGCTGTGCTGGTAGAGCGTGCCGACCAGCAGCGGACCGGGGATGGAGATCAGATAGCCGACGCTCTGCGCGAAGGCGGAGAGCTTGACCACCCCGGCCGGGGTGGCGGAGCGCATCCCGATCATCGTCAGGGCAAGCGGGAAGGCGCAGTTGGAGATGCCCATCAACAGCGCCCAGCCCCAGGCGCCGGCGGCCGGCGCCAGCCACAGACCGGTGTAGCCGGCCAGCCCGCAGACGCCGAGCGCGACCACCAGGGGACCCTGGTGCCGCATCCGGGACGCGAGCCGGGGCAGCACGAAGGAGAGCGGCACGCCCATCGCCATGGTGACGGCCAGCAGCACCCCCGCGGTGCCCGCCGAGACCCCGGCGTCGCGGAAGATCTGCGGCATCCACCCCATGGTGATGTAGGCGGCGGTCGCCTGGAGGCCGAAGAAGACCGCGAGCGCCCAGGCGGTCGGCGACGAGGTGATCCGGATGGGCGGTTCCCCGGTGCCCGGCCTGCCGCTCCCCGGCGCCATCCCTGCCGGCCGCCGCCGCAGCAGCAGCACCAGCCAGGGCAGCACCGCGAGCGCGGCGAGCAGCGCCCACACGGCCAGGCCGGTGCGCCAACTGCCGCCCAGCGCCGCCGTCATGGGGACGGTGAGCGCCGCGGCGAGCGAGGTCCCCAGGGCCAGCGCCATCGAGTAGAGCCCGGTCATCGGCCCGACCCGGTCGGGGAACCAGGTCTTGATGACCACCGGCAGCAGCACGTTGCTGACCGCGATGCCGGCCAGCGCCAGCGCGCTGCCGGCCAGGAAGCCGGGCGTACCGCCGGCGAACGGGCGCACCACGACACCCACCGCGATCGCGGCCATGCCGGCGCAGACGACCGCGCCGGGTCCCCAGCGCCGGGCCAGCCGGGGCGCGGCGAAGCCGAAGACGGCGAAGCACAGGGCCGGGACGGACGTCAACAGGCCGGCGACGGTGCCGCTCATGCCGAGCCCGTCGCGGACCTCCTTCAGCAGCGCGCCGAGGCTGGTGATCGCCGGACGGAGGTTGAGCGCGGCGAGAACGAGACCCGCGATCACGATCCCGGTGAGCCAACCGGCGGCGGGCCCGGACTCCGGGACGCGCTCGGGGACGGCGTTGGGGTGCACCGCACCGGTGTCCCGGGCGGGCGGGGCGGCGGGGGTCAGGGGCTCGGCGGCCGGGCCGAGGGTCGCGAGGTCTTCGTCTGCCATAGGGGACATCATAGAATCATGGGATGAATAGTTGTCCAGGGGAAATCGATAGCCTCTGCACACCTCCACGGCGCCCCGGACCCCGCCGCCCCTCCCCTGTCCGCGCCGCCTCCGTCCGCCCGGACCCCCGGGCCCAGCACCCCGGAGCCCTGCCATGCCCCTGACCTCGCCCCGCCGGTCCGCGCTGGCCGACCAGGTGATCGCGCAGCTGCGCGCCCAGATCACGTCCGGCGAGTGGCCGGTGGGGTCCCGCATCCCGACCGAGCCGGAGCTCGTCGAGCAGCTCGGGGTGGCCCGCAACACCGTCCGCGAGGCCGTCCGGGCGCTGGCCCACAACGGCCTGCTCGACATCCGGCAGGGCTCGGGCACCTACGTCGTGGCCACCAGTGAGCTGGCCGGGGTGATGAACCGCCGGTTCGCCGACGCCGACCCCGGGCACGTCGCCGAGCTGCGCTCCGCCCTGGAGGCCGAGGCCGCCCGGCTCGCCGCGTACCGCCGCACGGAACAGGATCTGCGCCAGCTCGACGCCCTGCTGGAGCGGCGCGAGCGGGCCTGGGAGTCGGGCGCCGCCGAGGCGTTCGTGGAGGCCGACGCGACCTTGCACATGGCGGTGGTGGCGGCCTCCCACAACGACGTGCTGGCCGCGATCTACGCCGATCTGGGCGGCGTGCTGCGCGACTTCCTGCGGGCCGACGTCGGCGCCGTGCTGCGGCCCGAGGCGCACATGGACCACTCCCGTCTGGTGGAGGCGATCCGCGCCGGGGACGGGGAGCGGGCCGCCGCCGAGGCGAGCGCGCACCCCTACGGCTGCCGACCGGGCCCGGGGGCCCTAGGGGGAGTCGAACAGACTCCGTAGGGGGCGTCGGCGCCCCCTCGGGGCCACAACGGGGCGGGGGCCGGGGGCTATTCCCGGGCGGGGGTTCCCAGCGGGGCAACGGATGCACCGCCGGCGCACGCGCGGCGCAGGCGACCAGGCAGCGCACGCACACGCAGCGGAGGCGCCCCGCCGGCGCACGCACAGCGGTGGCGACGCGGCAGCGCACACGCGCACGGTGGGGACGCCCCGCCGGCGCACGCGCGCGGTGGGGGTCCCCACGCGCCGACGCGGAGCGGAGGCGGCCGGGCACCCGGTCGTCTCCGCTCCGGAATGCGACACCGCCCGCCCCGGTGGACCGGGACGGGCGGTGTCGGCGGGTGGTGGGCGTCAGGCGCCCATCATGTGCACGCCGCCGTCGACGTGCACGATCTCGCCCGTCGTGCGGGGGAAGAAGTCGGACAGCAGGCCGACGACACCGCGGCCGGCCGGCTCCGGGTCGGCCAGGTCCCAGCCGATCGGGGCGCGGTGGTTCCACACGTCCGCCAGCTCCTCGAAGCCGGGGATGGACTTGGCGGCCATCGACTTGATCGGGCCGGCCGAGACCAGGTTGCAGCGGATGCCCTTCGGGCCCAGGTCGCGCGCCAGGTAGCGGTTGGTGCTCTCCAGCGCCGCCTTGGCCACGCCCATCCAGTCGTACTTGGGCCAGGCGATCTGCGCGTCGAAGGTCAGGCCGACGATCGAGGCACCGTTGCTCATGAGCGGCAGGCAGGCCATCGTCAGCGACTTGTAGGAGTACGCCGAAACCTGCACGGCCGTCGAGACGTCGTCCCAGTCGGCCGCCAGGAAGTTGAAGGCGCCCTGCGGGCCGAAGGCGATGGAGTGCACGATGCCGTCGAGGCGGGCGTCCTCGCCCAGGTGCTCGCGGATCTTGCCGGCCAGCCCGTCCAGGTGCTCCTGGTTGGTCACGTCCAGCTCGATGACCGGGGCGGGCTTGGGCAGCCGCTTGGCGATCCGCTCGACCAGGGAGAGCCGGCCGAAGCCGGTGAGGATGACGTCGGCGCCCTCGTTCTGGGCGACCTTGGCCGCCTGGAACGCGATCGACGACTCGGTCAGCACACCGGTGACCAGGATGCGCTTGCCTGCGAGGATTCCACTCATGCTGATCAGTGCCCCATGCCCAATCCGCCGTCGACAGGAATGACGGCTCCGGTGATGTACGCGGCCTCCTCGGAGGCCAGGAAGCGGACCGAGGCGGCGACCTCCTCGGGCTGGGCGTAACGCGCCAGCGGCACCTGCTTCACGATGCTCTCCCGCTGCTCGTCGCTGAGCACCCGGGTCATGTCGGTGTCGACGAAGCCGGGGGCGACGACGTTGACGGTGATGTTGCGGCTGCCCAGCTCACGGGCGAGCGAGCGGGAGAAGCCGACCAGCGCGGCCTTGGAGGCGGCGTAGTTCGCCTGCCCCGCCGCGCCCATCAGGCCGACCACCGACGAGATCAGGACGATCCGGCCCTTACGGGCGCGCAGCATCGCCCGGTTGGCGCGCTTGACCACACGGAACGTGCCGGTCAGGTTGGTGTCGAGGACGGCGCTGAAGTCCTCCTCGGACATCCGCATCAGGAGCTGGTCGCGGGTGATGCCGGCGTTGGCCACCAGCACCTCGACCGGGCCGTGCTTCTCCTCGATCTCCTTGTACGCCTGCTCGACCTGCTCGGTGTCCGTGATGTCGCACTTCACGGCCAAAAATCCCGCCGGGGGCTCGCCCGAGCGGTAGGTGATGGCGACCTTGTCGCCTGCCTCGGCGAAGGCGCGGGCAATGGCGAGGCCAATGCCGCGGTTGCCTCCGGTGACCAGAACCGAGCGGCTCAAGAGATCACCCTTTCCGTGTCCTGTCCGTCTTGCGTTCGGTACGAAACTATCGGTCGGGGCGCCCTTCCGGGGAATCGAGGCCACACAGCGGCACGCCCCGGTTCACTGTCGGGTCCCCACAGAAGCACGGCATGATGCACCCGCCGACTACGGGAGGATGCCGTGCCAGCCGCACCCCATGACCTTGACCAGACCTTCCTCGCGCTGCCGCTGCGCGCACTGGCCGACGCCGCACTGGCGCGGGCCCGCGCACTGGGCGCGGAACACGCCGACTTCCGCCTGGAACGGGTGCGCAGCGCGATGTGGCGCCTGCGGGACGCCCGCACGTCGGCCACCTCCGACACCACCGACCTGGGCTACGCGGTGCGCGTGGTGCACAACGGCGCCTGGGGCTTCGCCGCCGGCGTCGACCTGACGATGGACGCCGCCGCGCGGGTGGCCGGCCAGGCGGTGGCGATGGCGAAGCTGTCCGCCAAGGTGGCCGAGGCGGCGGGCACCGGAACGGCGGCGCCGAGCACATCTGCCGAAGGGCGGCGGTGGGTGACGGGCGGGAAGGTGGAGCTGGCCGACGAGCCCGTCCACCCGGACCGCACCTGGGTCTCCTCGTACGAGATCGACCCCTTCGGCGTCCCGGATGCCGAGAAGACCGGGCTGTTGGCGGAGTGGAGCGCCCGGCTGCTGGCGGCACCGGGCGTGGCGCACGTCGACGCGCAGCTGCTGGCCGCGCAGGAGAACAAGTTCTACGCGGACACCGCCGGCACCAGCACCACCCAGCAGCGGATCCGGCTGCACCCGGAGTTGACCGCGGTCGCGGTGGACCCGGCCACCGGCGACTTCGAGTCGATGCGGACCCTCGCGCCGCCGGTCGGCCGCGGCTGGGAGTACCTGACCGGCGGCTACGACTGGGCGGGCGAGCTGGACCGGATGCCCGAGCACCTCGCCGAGAAGCTGCGTGCGCCGAGCGTCGAGCCCGGCAGCTACGACCTGGTGATCGACCCGTCCAACCTCTGGCTGACGATCCACGAGTCGATCGGCCACGCCACCGAGCTGGATCGGGCGCTGGGCTACGAGGCGGCGTACGCCGGTACCTCGTTCGCCACCTTCGACCAGCTCGGTTCGCTGGTCTACGGTTCGCCGATCATGCAGGTCACCGGCGACCGGACCGTCGAGCACGGGCTCGCCACGGTCGGCTACGACGACGAGGGCGTGGCCGCCCAGTCCTGGGACCTGATCAAGGACGGCATCCTCACCGGCTACCAACTCGACCGCAGAATGGCGAAGTTGACGGGCTTCCCGCGCTCCAACGGCTGCGCGTACGCGGACTCCCCCAGCCATGTGCCGGTCCAGCGGATGGCCAACGTCTCGCTCCGTCCGGCGCCGGACGGCCCGTCCACCGAGGAGCTGATCGCCGGGGTGGAGCGCGGGATCTACCTCGTCGGCGACCGCTCCTGGTCCATCGACATGCAGCGCTACAACTTTCAATTCACCCAGCAGCGGGCGTACCTCGTCCGGAACGGGCGGCTGGCCGGGCAGCTGCGGGACGTCGCCTACCAGGCCACCACCACCGACTTCTGGGGGTCGATGGTCGCGCTCGGCGGCCCGCAGACCTACGTCCTGGGCGGCGCCTTCAACTGCGGCAAGGCCCAGCCGGGCCAGATCGCGGCGGTCTCCCACGGCTGTCCCTCGGCGGTGTTCGAGGGCGTGAACGTGCTCAACACGACACAGGAGGCAGGACGATGAGTCCGCGCGGTTCGCGCAGCAACCGGCCGTACGAGATCGTCGAGCGGGCGCTGGAGCTGTCCCGCGCCGACGGCTGTGCGGTCATCGCCGAGGAGCGCTCCAGCGCCAATCTGCGCTGGGCGGGCAACGCCCTCACCACCAACGGCACCACCCGCGGCCGGACGGTCACGGTGGTGGCGACCGTGGACGGCGCCCAGGGCACCGCGTCGGGGGTGGTCTCGCGGTCGGCGGTGACCGCGCAGGACCTGGAGCCGCTGGTGCGGGCCGCGGAGGCGGCCGCCCGGGACGCCGGTCCGGCCGAGGACGCCCGGCCGCTGGTCACCGGCGGCCGGCCGGCGGCCGACTTCACCGACGCCCCGGCCGAGACCTCCTCGGAGGTCTTCGCCGCGTTCGCCCCGGCCCTCGGGGAGTCCTTCCGGCAGGCCGCCGGCGGCGGCCGTGAGCTGTACGGCTTCGCCCAGCACACGGTCGTCTCGTCGTACCTGGGCACCTCCACCGGGCTGCGGCTGCGGCACGACCAGCCGTCCGGGACGTTGGAGCTGAACGCCAAGTCACCGGACCGCACCCGGTCGGCCTGGGCCGGCCGGGCCACCCGGGACTTCGCCGACACCGACCCGCGGGAGCTGGACGCCGAGCTGGCCCGGCGGCTGGGCTGGGCCGCACGTCGGATCGAGCTGCCCGCCGGCCGCTACGACACGCTGCTGCCGCCCAGCACCGTCGCCGACCTGCTGATCTACCAGCAGTGGTCGGCCACCGCCCGGGACGCCGCCGAGGGCCGCACGGTCTTCTCCAAGGCCGGTGGCGAGGAGGGCGCCGGCCGGACCCGGATCGGCGATCGGCTCTCCGGGCTGCCGCTGACGCTGCGCAGCGATCCGGCGGCCCCCGGCCTGGAGTGCGCGCCGTTCGTCCTGGCGCACTCCTCCGGCGCGGACGCCTCGGTCTTCGACAACGGGCTGCCGCTGACCGCCACCGAATGGGTGCGCGAGGGGGTCCTGGACCGGCTGGTGGCCACCCGGCACGGTGCCGCGCTGACGGGGCTGCCGGTGGCCCCGGCCATCGACAACCTCCTGTTGGAGGGCGGCGGTTCGGGGACCCTCGACGAGATGGTGGCCGCGGCGGGCCACGACGGCCCGACGCTGCTGCTGACGTGCATGTGGTACATCCGCGAGGTCGATCCGGCGACGCTGCTGCTGACCGGGCTCACCCGGGACGGCGTCTACCTGGTCGAGAACGGCGAGGTCGTCGGTGAGGTCAACAACTTCCGGTTCAACGAGTCGCCGGTGGACCTGCTGGGCCGGGCGGTGGCGGCGGGCCGCACCGAGCGGACGCTGTCGCGGGAGTGGGGCGACTACTTCCCGCGGACCGCGATGCCGCCGCTGCGGGTGCCGGACTTCAACATGAGTTCGGTCAGCCGGGGCGTGTGAGGGTCCGCCGCCGCCCGGCCCCCGGGCGGCGGCGCGGCCGGGCCGGGGTCGGGGCGGTGCGCGGCGCCGCCCGCCCCGACCTGCGTCCGGGCGGGCGGATATCGCGGTGAGCGGCGCATCCCGGCCTAATAGACTGTCGCCCTGTCCTCCCCTCGGGGAACCACGATCGATCAGGGACGCCATGACACGCCTCGGCGAATCCGTCGCCCGCGCCAGCACGCTGCTCTCCGCCGACCTCTCCTCGGACGCCACCGTCCGGGAGCTGCTCCAGGAGACCGGTGAGCGGCGCTATCTCGACCTGACGGACCTGTCGTCCAAGGAGCAGGCCGAACTGATCGCGTCCCGGACGGTCGAGGTGCTGCCGGGCGTGGAGAAGCTGGCCGAGCGGATCGAGGAGCGCCGGGCGGCCGGCAAGGGTCTGCACGTCAAGCTGGGCATCGACCCGACGGCGACCGATGTGCACCTGGGGCACGCGGTGCCGCTGATCATCCTGAGCCGGTTCCAGCGCCTCGGCCACGACGTCACCCTCATCATCGGCGACTTCACCGCCAAGATCGGCGACCCGTCGGGCCGTACGGCCGAGCGCCCGCCGCTGACCGACGACGACATCGCGCACAACCTCGCCACCTACCGCGAGCAGGTGCGCCCGTTCTTCGACTTCGAGAAGGTCAGCTTCCGGCAGAACAGCGAGTGGCTGGCGCCGTACACCTTCCCGGAGCTGCTGGGGCTGCTCGCCCAGGTGCCGGCCTCGCAGCTGCTGCAGCGCGAGGACTTCCGCAACCGGCTGGCGGCCGGCTCGGGCCTGACCATGACCGAGCTGCTGTACCCGATCGCGCAGGGCCTGGACTCGGTGGCGCTGGAGTGCGACGTGGAGCTGGGCGGCTCCGACCAGCTGCTCAACCTCCAGATGGGCCGCAAGCTGATGGAGCTGCGCGGGCAGCGGCCGCAGCTGGTGGTGACCATGCCGCTGATCGAGGGCACGGACGGCACCGGCGCCAAGATGTCGAAGTCCAAGGGCAATTACGTCGGGCTGAGCTCGCCCGCCGACGATGTCTTCGGCAAGATCATGTCGGTGCCGGACCGGCTGATGGAGCCGTACCTCAAGGCATGGACGGAGTGGACGGACGAGGAGATCGCCCTGGCCCTGGGTCGGGTCGGTGACCGCTCGCTGCACCCGATGGACCTCAAGAAGGTCCTCGCGGGCGAGGTCGTGGCGGCGCTCTACGGGCTGGACGCGGCGATGGCGGCCCGGGCCGGTTTCGTGGCGCAGTTCTCCAAGAAGTCGTTCGGGGACGTGGAGTCCCTGCCGGTGGTGGACGCCGGCGAGCACGGCGCCCTGACGGTCGCGGCGGTGCTGACGACGGTGCTGGAGTTCACCCCGAGCGCCTCGGCGGCGCGGCGGTTGGCGAAGCAGAACGCGCTGCGGCTGGTGGTCGAGGGCGGGTCCGGTCAGTCGACGGTGGTGCTGGCCGAGGCCGACGCGGTGCGGCCGCTCTCCGAGGTCCTCGCGGAGAAGCTGTCCGACGCCGAGGGCGTGGCCTACCTGAAGGCCGGGCGCAAGCTCGCCCAGGTCGAGGGCCGCTAGGGCCTGGGAGCAGACGGGCGCGCGTCGGCCTTTCCGCAGGGGCGGGGAGGTCGACGCGCGCCTACGTCGTTCGGGGTACCGCCGCGTACGCCGACGGCACGACCCGGTCTCGTCGCGTGGAAAAGGGCGGCGTACCGTGGGATCTGACCGGAATGCGGGGAGAATCCGGCGGGACCGAGCAGGTGGTGGAACGTGATGCGGAAGCAGAGCGGCGGCGTCGAAACCTTCCGGATCACCGGGGCCCGTCAGGGGCTGACCGAGGACGTGCGGGGTCGCCAGCGGCGCTATGTGATCTCGATGGCGGTGCGGACCGTGGCCGTGGTGCTCACCGCCGTGCTCTGGAACGTCGAGCGGCCGATTGCCATTGCAACGCTCGTGATCGGCCTGGGGCTCCCGTACATCGCGGTGGTGATCGCCAACGCCGGTCGGGAGAACGTCCCTTCGCTGCCGTCGACGCTGGTCACGCCCACGCGTCCGGCGCTGACCGAGGGCCCCGCGGAATCCGTTGCGGAACGGCCCGCGGAGGGGCGTTCGCAGTCGCGGGACGAACGGGGCTGAGTGCCGCCGGGCGCGGCGGGCACAGCAAAGCTCAAGAAAAGCTCAGATCAATCATGCGGTTCGGCTGCGCCGCGCGCCATTCCCCATGACATACTGCGTACGCGCTCCGCATCCCCCGTCGGAGCGACGGACCGACGCCGGGCGGCTCCCCCCGTGGCTGCCCGGCGTCGTCATGTCCGCAGCGGGAGTTGGCGATGTCGCACGGAAGAGGGCGACGGGGCGCTCACGGGCCGGGACGTAGGGTTGAGGAGTGAACTCCCCGAACGATCCCGAGACTCTGACCGTCTGCTCCGCCAAGGGCTGCCACGCCGCCGCGGTGTGGGTGGTGGCCTGGAACAACCCCAAGTTGCACACTCCGGACCGGCGCAAGACCTGGCTGGCGTGCGACGAGCACCGGGAGCATCTGTCGCAGTTCCTCGCCGTGCGCGGGTTCCTCAAGGACGTGGTGACGTTGGAGGAGTGGGAGCGGCGGTCAGCCGCCGATGGCTGACATCGGGCGCTCCGGCTGGAGGAAGGCGGGGTCGTCGAGACCGGATCCCGCCTTTTTGCCCCACATGGCCAGCTTCCAGATGCGGGCTATCTCGGCGTCGGGGGCGCCGGAGCGCAGCGCGGCGCGCAGGTCCGTCTCCTCGGTGGCGAAGAGGCAGGTGCGGATCTGACCGTCGGCGGTGAGCCGGGTGCGGTCGCAGGCGCGGCAGAAGGGGCGGGTCACCGACCCGATCACGCCGACGCGGTGCGGACCGCCGTCGACGACCCAGCGCTCGGCGGGGGCGGAGCCGCGCTCGTCCTGGCCCTCGGGGGTGAGGGTGAAGCGGGTGCGCAGCGAGTCCAGGATGTCGCCGGCGGTGATCATTCCGTCGCGCTGCCAGCCGTGTTGCGCGTCGAGCGGCATCTGCTCGATGAACCGCAGCTCGTAGTCGTGGGCGACGGCCCAGGCCAGGAGGTCGGGGGCCTCGTCGTCGTTGAGGCCGGGCATCAGGACGGTGTTGACCTTGACCGGGGTGAGGCCGGCGGCGCGGGCGGCTTCGAGGCCGCGGAGGACGTCGGCGTGCCGCTTGCGGCGGGTCAGGGCGGTGAAGACGTCGGGCCGGAGGGTGTCGAGGGAGACGTTGACGCGGTCCAGGCCGGCGGCGCGCAGGGCGGCGGCGGTGCGCTCCAGGCCGATGCCGTTGGTGGTCAGCGACATCTGGGGGCGGGGGTCGAGGGCGGCGACCCGCTCGACGATGCCGACCAGGCCGGGGCGGAGCAGCGGCTCGCCGCCGGTGAAGCGGACCTCCTCGACGCCGAGGTCGCGGACGGCGACGGTGATCAGGCGGACTATCTCGTCGTCGGTCAGCAGGTCGGGCTTGGCGAGCCATTGCAGGCCCTCTTCGGGCATGCAGTAGGTGCACCGCAGATTGCACCGATCGGTCAGCGAGACCCGCAGGTCGGTGGCGACGCGGCCGTAGGTGTCGATGAGCACTGGGCCCCCTCCCCGAGAGTGTGGATCGGTCTGTCGATCAGTACGCCTTCGAGACTACGCGATGGGTCCGGCCGTGAGGAGGCGTGAGAAGCACGAGGTGGGCGGGGTGACCTCGTAGATCTCTACGAGGTCACCCCGCCCGTCGGCTGTAGGGACGGCTCAGTGCCCGTGGGGAGGGGTCAGTGGGCGCCGGTGCCGGTCAGGGAGCGGACTTCGAGTTCGGCGTACTTGGCGGCGTCCGGTTGTTCCTTGGAGAGCAGGGAGCCGAGCCAGCCGAGGAGGAAGCCCAGGGGGATGGAGATCAGGCCCGGGTTCTCCAGGGGGAACACCGCGAAGTGGGCGCCGGGGAACATCGAGGTCTCCTTGCCGGAGACGACGGGCGAGAAGAGGACGAGGAGGACGGAGGCGAACAGGCCGCCGTAGATGGACCAGAGGGCGCCCTGGGTGGTGAAGCGCTTCCAGAAGAGGCTGTAGAGGAGGGTCGGGAGGTTGGCGGAGGCGGCGACCGCGAAGGCGAGCGCCACCAGGCCGGCGACGTTCAGGCTGCGGGCGAAGACGCCGAGGACGATGGCGACCGCGCCGATGCCGACGGTCGCCCAGCGGGCCGCGCCGACCTCTTCCTTCTCGGTGGCCTGCCCCTTGCGGAGGACGTTGACGTAGATGTCGTGGGCGAAGGAGGAGGACGAGGCGAGGGTGAGGCCGGCGACCACGGCGAGGATGGTGGCGAAGGCGACGGCGGAGATGACGGCGAGCAGGACGGCGCCGCCGGTGGAGCCCGCGCCGCCGCCGATCTCCTGGGCCAGCAGCGGGGCCGCGGTGTTGCCGGCCTTGTTGTCGTGGGTGATGACGCCGGGCTTGAGGAGGGCCGCGGCGCCGAAGCCGAGGGCCAGGGTCATCAGGTAGAAGACGCCGATGATGCCGATCGCCCAGTTCACCGACTTCCGGGCGGCCTTGGCGGTGGGGACCGTGTAGAAGCGGATGAGGATGTGCGGCAGGCCCGCGGTGCCCAGGACGAGGGCGAGGCCCAGCGAGATGAAGTCGATCTTCGAGGTGGCGGTGGCGCCGTACTTGAGGCCGGGCTCCAGGAAGGCGGAGCCCTTGCCGCTGTTCTCGGCCGCGGCGCCGAGCAGCGCGGAGGGGTTGAAGTGGAACTTCCATGCCACCAGGAAGGTGATCAGCAAGGTGCCGGCGATCAGCAGGACGGCCTTGATCATCTGGACCCAGGTGGTGCCCTTCATGCCGCCGATGGTGACGTAGAGAATCATCACGATGCCGACGAGGACGACGACGAGGATCTTGCCGGTCTCGCTGGTGATGCCCAGGAGCAGGGTCACCAGGGCGCCGGCGCCGGCCATCTGCGCGAGCAGGTAGAAGATCGAGACGACGATGGTGGAGGTGCCGGCGGCGGTCCGGACGGGGCGTTGGCGCATCCGGTAGGCGAGCACGTCGCCCATGGTGAAGCGGCCGGAGTTGCGCAGCGGTTCGGCGACGAGGAGGAGCGCGACGAGCCAGGCGACGAGGAAGCCGATGGAGTAGAGGAAGCCGTCGTAGCCGAAGAGGGCGATGGCACCGGCGATGCCGAGGAAGGACGCGGCGGACATGTAGTCGCCGGAGATGGCCAGGCCGTTCTGGAATCCGCTGAACTGCCGTCCGCCGGCGTAGAAGTCGTCCGTGCCCTTGGTCTGCCGGCCGGCCCAGACGGTGAGGCCGAGGGTGGCGGCGACGAAGACGGCGAAGAGGGTGACGATCAGGGTGCGGTGCTCGCCGGCGGCACCCGCGGCGAGGTGCGGGGTGAGGTTCATGCGCCGGCCTCCTGTACGCCGGTCTGCTCGGGGCCGTCCCCCGGGGCGTCGGCCTGTGCCGCGCCGGCCTGCCGGGCGGCGGTCTGCGGGGCGGGGGTCGTTCCCTCCAGGCGGGCCTTGATGGCCTCGGCGCGGGGGTCGAGCCGGGCGGCGGCGTGCCGGGAGTACCACCAGGCGATCAGGAACGTGGTGACGAACTGGGCGATGCCGAGCAGGAGGGCGACGTTGAGGTGGCCCGCGACCCTGGTGGCCATGAAGTCGCCGGCGTAGCTCGACAGCAGCACATAGCCGAGGTACCAGAGGACGAAGGCGAGGGTGAGCGGGAAGGCGAACGAGCGGTGGGCGCGCCGGAGTTCGGCGAACTCCGGACTCGACTGCACCTGTGGGTAGTCGGGCGGGTCGTGCTGCCCCGGGTCGGCGTTGGGTGCGGTGATCACGGAGTCTCCTGACGCTCGATGAGCTGGTACGGGGCCGACGGTAAGGCCCGGATAAGTGACATGGATCACGCATCGTAGGGCGGCCGGGCGCGATGCGACAGACGATGGATGGTTGAATTCCCGAAGAAATCGGGGGAATGGGTGCACCGGCCGCCACCGCTCGGGCGACGCTTCGTTGAGCCGGTCATGACTCCGCCGCCCTCACCGGACCCGGCTCCGCACGCCCCCCGCCGGCGCCCGTACGGCAGCGTCCGACTGTCCGCGCCGGTCGCCGTCGCCCCGACGCGACCGCACCCCGGGGCGGGCGCCCGGCGCTGGTACGGCCCGCGGGTCCCGCTGCCGCCGCTGAGCATGGGCACCCTGCGGCGGCGCGACGGGGCGGGCCGCCGGGACTGAGGCCGGGTACCGCGCCCTGGCCGCGCGCCGACCGGCCGTCCGGCCGTCGCCTGACTGCCCGTCAATTTCCTGCTCCTGAGCGGTTTTCTCCGCGTTCCATTGTTGTGCGCCGGTGATCGCCGATAGCTTCACCTGTCGTGTAGCCGCCCGTGCGCGTCCCGCGCCCGGGCGGTCCGACGGATGAGGTGGAGTACCCCATGGCACGTCCCCTTGCACATCCCCGGAACAGACGCCTGCGGGCCCTGGCCGTACCGCTCGGGCTGGCGCTGACCGCAACGACCGGGTTCCTCGGCACCCTGCCGGACGCGGCCGGCGCCGCACCCCAGGACAGTGGCCCGCTGCTGTCGTACGTCGTGAACACCGCCCCCGGCCACGCCACGGTCGACAAGGTCGAGCAGGCGATAGTCCGGGCCGGCGGCAAGGTGATCACCGCCCACGAGCGGATAGGCGTGATCGTCGCCCACTCGGCCAACCCGCGGTTCGCCGCCACCCTCCGGACGGTGGCGGGCGTGCAGTCGGCGGGCGCGACCCGCACCGCGCCGCTCAAGCAGTCCGGCACGACCGACTTCGGCAAGCCGCAGCGGCTGACCGCGGCCCAACTCGCCGCGGCCGAGCGGACCGCCAAGGCCAAGGGCGAGGAGCCGCTGGAGCCGCTCCAGTGGGACATCCGCGCCATCAAGGCCGACCGGGCGGCCAAGGTGAACCCCGGCAGCCCCAAGGTGACCGTGGCGGTCATCGACACCGGCGTGGACGACACCCACCCGGACCTCAAACCGAACTTCTCGGCCCGGCAGTCCGCCAACTGCGTGGGCGGGGTGCCCGACACCTCCCCCGGGGCCTGGCGGCCCTACGACCCGGTCGGCGACGCCCACGGCACGCATGTGGCGGGCACCATCGCCGCGGCCCGCAACGGCATCGGGGTGACCGGCGTCGCGCCGGGCGTGAAGGTCTCCGCCATCAAGGTGAGCGAGCCCAAGACCAGCTTCTTCTATGCGGAGAGCGTGGTCTGCGCCTTCGTCTTCGCCGCCGACCACGGCGTCCAGGTCACCAACAACAGCTATTACGTCGACCCGTGGATGTTCAACTGCAAGGACGACGCCGACCAGGCGGCCATCATTGACGCGGTCGGCCGGGCGGCGAAGTACGCGCAGGACAAGGGCGTGGTGAACGTCGCCGCGGCGGGCAACGCCAACTCCGACCTCGGGGCCGACAAGCTCACCGACGCCAGCAGTCCCAACGACTCCACCCCGGTCAGCCGCGCCCTCAGCCCCAAGACCTGCTGGGACGTGCCGACCCAGCTGCCGGGGACGGTGACGGTCGCGGCGACCGGTTCGCACGGCCTGAAGTCCGGCTACTCCAACTACGGCCTCGGCCAGATCGACGTCGCGGCGCCGGGCGGCGACGCCAAGCAGGTGCCCGAACTGCCCGCCAAGAACGGCAACGTCCTCTCCACCATCCCCGGTGGTGACTGGGCCTTCTACGCCGGTACGTCCATGGCCTCGCCGCATGTCGCGGGCGTGGCGGCGCTCCTGAAGAGCACCCACCCGAAGGCGAGCCCGCAGGAGATCCAGTGGCTGCTCAAGGAGCAGGCCGACAACCCCGGCTGCCCGGCGGGTGACGCCACCTGCACCGGCACCCCGCAGGTCAACAGCCACTTCGGCTACGGGATCGTCAACGCGCTGAAGGCCGTGAAGTAGCCGCCGGCCCGGACCGCCGGTGCGGCGGCCCGGGCGGCACCGCGGGCCGGGCGGTCGACCGCCCGGCCCGTCACACCTCGCGGCCCAGAAAGGCGGCGAGCCGGTCCGCCGCGGCGGCGCCGGGCGGCGCGGGCCGCTCCGGGGCGAACGAGCCGCCCTCGGTGCGGGGCGCGGCCCCGTAGATCCGGCGCGCCGCCTCCAGGGTCTCCTCGGCGACCTCCGGTGCCAGTGCGGTCGGCGCACCGAGCGCCCGCGCCAAGTCCCCGCCGTGCGCGAGGAGTTCGACCACCACCTGCTGGACGAGGAGCGCGCCGGGCGCCTCGTAGGGGCCGAAGGTGCGCTCCGTCATCCCGCTGCTCCGGAAGGCGGCGAGCGCGGCCCGGGCGGACTCCTCGAAGGCGGCACGCGGGTCGTCGCCGAGGTGGTCGGCGGTGTGGTCGGTGCGCGGCGCCCCCTCGGCGATGGAGGTGACCATCAGGCTCTCCCACACCATGTGGTCGAGCAGTTCCCGGACGGTCCAGTCGGCGCACGGCGTGGGCCGCGCGAGGTCCGCCGGCCGCACCTGCGCGACCAGCGCGCCGACGGCGTGGACGACCCGCTGGTAGGCGTAGAGCACCCGCTCCGGGTCGGGGGCGCCGAACGCGGCGCGGTCCACCAGGACGGGGGTGCGGTGGGCGCGCAGCGCGGCGGCGGTCCAGGCGCCGGCGGTCTCCCAACGGGGCGGCGCGGGGCGGCCGGTGGCGGTGCACAGCAGTCGCCAGTAGCGCGCGACGAGGGGTTCGGCGACGGTCTCCAGCTGCTCCAGCAGACGGGTCCGGGTGACCGGGCCGTCCTCGGCGGGCGGGGCGTCCTCCGCGGGCGGGGCTTTCTGGGTGGGGAGCCAGGCGGCGACCAGCTCCGCGACGATCGGCTCGGCGGCCGGCGAGTCCGGCGCGATGCCGTCGGCGACGGCGGCCTCGGCGCGGGCGTGCATCAGGGCGGCGACCCGCTCGGCGGCCTCGATGTCGGCCGCCGTCTCGCCGGTGGGAGAGGAGTGGAGCGCTGGGGCAACGGTGCCGGGGGCCGTTCGGGCGCTGTAGACGGCCAGGCGGCGCAGGGCGGCGCGGAACTCCGGGTCGCGGACCAGCAACGCCAGTTCGTTCCAGGCGTGGAGCTGATCGGGGGTGGGGTCGTCGGGAAGGTCGGGGGTGGCGGCCAGCAGGCCGCTGCGGTAGGCGGGGGCGGGTACGCCGTCCAGCGCGTCGTCGATGACGTCGGCGACGATGCGGCGGCGTTCCTCGGCGGTCAGGCGGGCGAGTCGGGTCATCTGCGGCAGTTCCTCTGCTGCGGTGCCCCCCGCGGCCACCGCCCGGAGGACGGCGCGCTGCGCGCGCAGCGCGGCGATCTGCGCGTCCAGGGCGTCCGCGGAACGCGCCGCCGTGTCGGCGAGGGTGCGTTCGCGGTGCAGGACGGCGCGGATCGCCGCCGTCCCGACGCCCAGGTCGCGCAGGCTGCGCACGATCTCCAGGCGGGCCGGGGCGTCCGGTCCGTAGAGGCGGTAGCCCGCGGGGGTGCGGGCGGTGGGCGGCAGCAGGTCCTGGTCCGACCAGTTCCGTATGGTCTTGACGCAGACTCCGGTCAGACGCGACAGCGCGCCGATCGAGAGCAGTTCCGTGCCGTCCTCGTACATGCCCCCACCTTCGGGTCTCCCACGGGGGGAGACTCAAGGGGCACGGTACGCCGCCGTCGGGCGGGGCTCCGCCGACGCCGGTGCGTCCGGACCGGCCGCGGCCGCCAACACCCCGACGGCGAGGGCGTATTGGGCCGCCGTGTAGGTGAGCATGATCCAGAACTGTGGGGCGGGCAGCTGGGGCCACCGGGCGATGCCGCCGGCGATCAGGGAGTCGGAGAGCAGGAAGAGCAGCCCGCCGACGGCGACCAGGGGGCCGACCCGGAGCGCGCCGAACGCCATCGCGGTGAGCAGCAGGCTGTAGCCGGCCACGGGGATCCGCAGGGCGGCCGGCAGGTCGGGCCACAGCAGCAGCACGGTGGTGACCAGGGCCGCCGCGTACAGCGCGGCGGCCAGCGCGGTGCGCGACCGTCCGGGGCCGCCGTGCCGGGCGAAGAGCAGCAGGTAGCAGAGGTGTCCGGCGGCGAACGACCCCATGCCGACGCGGAACGCCCCCTCGCCGCCGATCTGGAGGAAGGTGTCGCCGCCGCAGCCGAACAGCAGCGCCCCGGCCAGCAGCGGCGGCCCGCCGCGGAGCAGGACGTGCCCGGCCAGCAGCGGCATCAGGGCCGGCTTGGTGACGTGGACGGCGGTGTCCGCCAGGGTCGCGGGGCCGCCGCCGGGCGCGGCGGCGGCGTGCGCCACGAGGGCGGCGAGGTGGCCGACGGCCAGGACGGCGAAGGCGACGAGCAGGGCCCGTGCGGCGCGCGGGCGGGGCGCGAGCGGGCTCACGCCGCGGTCTCCCCCACGGCCGGCCCGGCGGCGGTCCGGTCCGCGGCCGGGCGGCTGCCGGTGGGCGCGCCGGCCCGCTCCGCCGCAGCGGCGGCCGCGGCCTCGGCGGCCCGGAGCCGGGCCGGCTGCCAGCCGGGCCCGCGGAACACCCGCCCGGCGCGCTCGCCCCAGCTCTCCGCGGCCCGGATGTCGCGGGCGATGGCGGCGTACTCGTGGGTGGCGACCCGCAGCGGGTTGTGGGTCTTGATGTTCTTGGTGAGGCCGTAGACGGGCCGGTCGGTCTCGGGGACGAACGAGCCGAACATCCGGTCCCAGACGATCAGGATGCCGCCGAAGTTGCGGTCCAGGTAGCCGCCTTGGGAGGCATGGTGGACGCGGTGGTGCGAGGGCGTGTTGAACACGAACTCGACGGGGCGGGGCAGTGTGCCGATCCGCTCGGTGTGCACCCAGAACTGGTAGACGAGGTTGGCGCCGGAGGTGAAGGCGATCGCCGCCGGGTGCACGCCCAGCGCGACCATCGGCACGTAGAACGGCCAGACCGTCCAGGTCGTCCAGGGCTGCCGCAGCGCGGTGGTGAAGTTGAACTTCTCGCTGGAGTGGTGGACCACGTGGCAGGCCCACAGGACGCGGACGACGTGGTGGCCGCGGTGCGACCAGTAGTAGAAGAAGTCCTGGGCGAGCAGCATCAGGAGCACCGTCCACCACAGGACGGGGATGCGCAGCGGGGTCAGCTCGTAGACCGCGGCGTAGATCGCCACGATCGGTATCTTCCACAGCGCGTCGAAGACCAGGCTGCCCAGCCCCATGGTGATGCTGGTCGTCGCGTCCTTGGTCTCGTAGCCCTGCGCGTCCTCGTCGGGGTGCAGGCGGTAGCTCACCATCTCGACGACGGTGAGCAGGACGAAGGCGGGTACGGACCACAACACGACATCGGGCAGGTGCGGCATGCCCCGCACCATAAGTGCGCCGACGGGCGTACCGCTAGAGGTTGTTACTCAGAAGTATGTAAGACGCGGTGTCAGCATTCGGGCAGATGCCTACCGGCGGTAGCCCCGTGGGGTCGTGCGGCCTTCAGGACTGCGGCCCTTTCACGGCGCCGTCGGCCTGGATCTGGGCGGTGGGTGAGAGCTGGCGGTCTCCGCGCGTCCGGAGGGTGGCATCGGCTTCGGGCTCGGCGACCGCCCACGCGGCCGCCTGGACCGCGTAGCCCTCCACGGCGTCGGCCGAACACGACAGGGGGCTGTACCAGATCGTGTCCGGGTTGATCACGATGCGTTGCCGCAGCGCACTTCCCGTCTCGCATTCCCTGAGCGTCCCCTTCCGGAGCCAGGCGACGTCCACGGACACCACGGCCTGTACCGAGCGCGTATTGCGGACCCTGACCCCGAACTGTGCGGTGCCCCTGTGGTTCACGGCCTGCACACACGGGCTGATGTCCAGACCGCTGGATCCCGAGCCACGCCAGTCCCCGCAGTAGACATCCGTGTGCGGATACGTGCTGATGGGTGACGCCTGAAGTTGCGGGGAGCCGGACGTCGACGGCGGGGCGGGCCGTTTCCGCTCCGCGGAGGCGGACTGCCCGGACGGCTCGGCCGTCGAGGGCCGTTCCGTCGGCGTCGCCGTGCCGGACGGGCCCGCCGGCCGGCTCGACTGCGGCGTGGCCGAGCCGCCCCGCGCCGTTGCCATGGGGTCCGACCGCGCGGTGTCCGCCACGCCGGCCGGCCCGCCGAACCACTTCTGGCCCCCCAGGGCGAACGCCACCGCGGCCAGCAGCACCCCGCCCGCGACCAGCGGCACCGGCCGGAACAGTCGGGGGCGGGGCGGTCGCGGCGGCTCCGCGGGGAGGGTGACGAAGGTGTACTGCCGGTTGTCGGAGCGGTCGTTGACGTCCCCGCTGCCGGTGATGTTCTGCCGGCCGTCGCCCTGGGCCCGGTTGTGCTGGGCCCCCGGGGTCGTCATCCGGCATTCCCGGGGCCGGTGTGGACGTTGATGGTGCCGCTCTGGAGGATGTTCTGGGTGCCGCCCGCCTCGGCGGTGTTGTGCTGTACGAAGGTCTGCCGGGCCGCCGGGCCGCCGTCGGCGGGTACCAGGGCCACCAGTTCACGCAGCCGTTCCGCGGCGTCCGGCCGTTCGGCCAGCAGCGCGTGCAGTTCGCCCGCCCACTGCTCGGCCTGCCACCGGCGGACGAGCGCGCGTTCCGCGTCGTCGGCGCGGGCGAGGGCGGCCGCCGCGTTCTCCAGCCGGCGGTCCGCCTCCTGCGTACGGCCCTGGTCCCCGCGCCCGAGCAGTTCGGCGAAGCCCGTCCGCACCGAGTGCCACGCGTCCGTCGCCATCGCTCCGATCAGCGCCGTGCCGCCGGCCGCGGCAAGCTGGCCAAGGACTTCTGGGATCACCGAACGCCCCCTGGATTCAGTCGAGTTGGGTCATCTTCCCGGCAACAGGCGTTGCGGGAAGAGAAAATTACCCCCCTTCGACTTGTCGCGCCACATCACTGTGGGTGATCGCGGGCAGCGGCGGCCCGTCACCACACCCGCGCCGCGCCGCCCCGCGCGAACGCCGGGCTCGTCGCGTCCGGCGGGACCGTTTCCAGCGGTTCGGCGATCTCGGTGACCGTGGGGCCCACACGGGCCGCGACGGTGTCGAGGGCGGTGAGGTCGAAGCCGTAGACGCGGGCGGCGTTGCCGCCGGTCATGGCGGCGATCTCGGCCGGCGGGAGGCCGGCATAGGCGGCGCGCAGGGCGTGCCGGGAGTACGGGTGGGTGCCCTCGTCGTGGGGGTAGTCGCTGCCCCACATGATCTTGTCGAGGCCGATCCGGTCGCGCAGCGGGACCTCGTGCGGGCGCATGAAGCTGGCGCCGACGTAGCAGTTGGCGTGCCAGATCTCGGTGGGGGTGCGGTCCAGGGAGGCGGCCAGCCCGGCGCCGAAGCGGGATTCCGCTGTGGTGGCGCGGGAGGCGGAGGCGACCAGGCGGCCGTGGTAGTAGTCCAGCATGTCGAGGACGCCGGGGATCCAGCCGGAGCCCTGCTCGGTCAGCACCAGGGTCAGCCCCGGGTGGCGGGTGAAGACGCCGCCGAAGACGAGGTGCCACAGCGCCCGGTGGGAGAACCAGGTGGTCTCCACCATGAACACCGCGCGGGCGGCCGGTTCGTCGCCGAGCGGCGGGGAGGCCGAACCGCCGTGGTGGTTGACGGGCACGCCGAGTTCGGCGCAGACCGCCCACAGCGGGTCGTAGTACGGCGAGTGGAGTTCGGGCAGCCCGGAGCCGGGCGGGGTGCCGGGGAGCATGATGCCGCCGGTGAGGCCGGCCTCCTTGGTGCGGCGGACCTCGCGGACCGCCTCGTCGACGTCGTTGAGGAGGATCTGGGCGACGCCCGCGCGGCGGCCGGGGGCCTGGGCGCAGAAGTCCGCCAGCCACCGGTTGTGGGCGCGCAGGCCGGCCCAGCGCAGCGCGAAGTCGGCGGGGGTGGGCGGCGGCGCCATCAGGGACGCGCTGGGGAAGAACGGCGGGATGGTGTTGGGGAAGACGACCTCGGCGACGATGCCGTCGGCCTCCTGCTCGGCCAGTCGCCGGTCGGAGTTCCAGTTGCGGTCGGCGGTGTCGGCGAGCAGGTCCTCGTGCGGGTTGACGTAGCCGGCGGCCCAGGCGTCGAACGCCTCGTGGTGGCCGGAGGGGAGGTAGGAGCGGTAGTCGAGGAGGTCGGCACCGGCGTGGCAGTCGGCGGAGACGACGGTGTAGCGGGGCGCGTCGGTGGGCGCGCCGGGCACGGCGGTGTGCTCAGGCATGGGTCACCCCCACGTACGGGAAGTCCTGTCCGGTGAGCCAGTGGCGGCCGGTCTCGCGGGCGCGCCGCCAGGACGCCGCGACCGGTTCCTGGTCGGCAGGCTGGCCCAGTTCCGCCGGGGTGGGGCCGATGCGGCGGGCGTGCGGGGCGAGTCTGGCCGGGTCGAAGCCGAAGACCTCGGCGGCGGACGTGCCGAGGATGCGGCGGGTCTCGTCGATCGGGATGTCGTGGAAGGTGTTCGCCAGCCACTCCCGGGTGCGCGGCCAGGTGCCCTCCGGGTGCGGGAAGTCGCTGCCCCAGAGGATGTTGCCGACGCCGATCTCGTAGCGCTGGGCCAGTTCGCGGCGCTTGGTGTTGGTGGCGCAGACGAAGACGTTGCGGTCGAGGTACTCGTGCGGCGGGCGCTTCAGTCCGGCGAACGGGGAGAGCTTCTTGCCGCCGTGCGCGCCCAGGTAGAGCCGGTCCATGAACCACAGCAGGTTCGGCAGCCACCAGCAGCCGGACTCGGCGATGCCGAAGCGCAGTCCGGGGTGGCGTTCGAAGACCCCGGACCAGAGCAGGAACCACAGCGGACGGGCCGGCCACCAGGTCACCTCGCTGACGAAGATGCCGAGGTGGTCGCCGTACTCCTCGCGCGGGGCGGCGCCGGAGTGGGTGACCACCGGCATCCCGGCCTCGGCCGCGGCGGCCCACACCGGGTCGTAGCGCCGGTCGTGGTAGGGGGCGCCGGCGCCCCACATGGCGGGGACCATCAGGGCGCCCAGCCCGTCGTCGCGGGCCCGGCGCAGCTCGGCGACGACGGTGTCGACCTCGCCGGTGAGGGGCAACAGCGCGACGCCGCAGTGCCGTTCGGGGTCGGTGGCGCAGAACTCCGCGAGCCAGCGGTTGTGGGCCCGGGCGCCGGCCATGCCCAGTTCCGGGTCCTGGTCGCCGGACAGGCCGAGGCCGACGCCGAAGGGCGCGGCGGTCGAGCTGTCCACGGCGTCCGCGTCGGGGAAGACGACCTCGGCGGCCACCCCGTCGCCGTCGAGCTCCTTGGCCCGCTGCGCCGGGTCCCAGCCGCCGCGCAGCCCTTCCTCGTGGTCCTCGAACCACCGGGTGGCGAAGGTCTCGTTGCGGACGCCGAGCCGGGTCATGGCCGCGCGCCGGGCGTCCCGGCCGGCCAGGAAGTCGTCGAAGGCCCGGTGGAAGCGACGCTCCAGATAGGGGCGGTACTCCTCGGTGGGCAGTCCGGCGTGGCAGTCCGAGGAGATGATCAGGTAGGGGTCCTGGGACCCGGGGTCCGCAGGGCTGCCGCCCGGTGGGGCGGGGCGCGGTGCGGCGGGGTCCTGGTACGGGTCGCTCATGGCGGTCCCTCACTCGTCGTCGAGGATGAAGTGCTCCAGGTACGTGGGGGCGGTGCGGTCCAGCTGGGACCGCGCCCGCGCCCGGATCTGTGCGTCGGTGTGCGCGCTGGGCGGCAGCAGCCAGAAGCGGCCGGCCCGGATGCCGGCCACGACCTGCTCGGCGACGTCCTCGACGGGCGTGAACGCCACCTCCTGCCCGGCCTCCTTCATGGCCGCCTCCCACGCCACGAGGGTGCGGTAGGGCGCCCTGCGCGGGCGGGACTTGGCGTGCCGCGCGGGCCGGTTGCGGTGCGACTCCCACAGGCCGGTGCGCAGCATGTGCGGCCCGGGGAAGAGCACCGACGCCCCGACGGGGGCGCCCTCGGCCGCCAGGTGCGCGTACAGGGACTCGGTCAGGGTCACCACGGCGGCCTTGGTGACGGCGTAGACGGAGGCGGTGGGCAGCGGCGCGATCCCGCCGTCCGTGGAGGAGGTGTTGACGACGTGCCCGGGCTCCCCGGAGGCCAGCATCCGCGGCAGGAAGCACTGGACGCCGTGGAAGACGCCCCAGACGTTGACCTCGAACGCCCACCGCCAGTCGCTGGGGTCGTGCTCCCACATCCGCCCCTCGGCGCCGGAGCCCACCCCGGCGTTGTTGCAGAGCACGTGGACGGCGCCGAAGGTCTCGTACGCGGCGCCGGCCAGCGCCTCGACCTCCTCGCGGACGCCGACGTCCACGGTGCGCGCCATCAACTCCACGCCGTCCGCTGCGAGTTCGTCGGCGGCGGCGCGCAGCGGCCCCTCCTCGACGTCGGCGAGGACGACCTTCAGGCCCTCGGCGGCGAAGCGGCGGGCCATCGCCCGGCCGATGCCTCCCGCCGCGCCGGTGACCACCGCGACCTGCCCGGCCCGCAGCTCCATCAGACGCTCCCTTCCGGCGGGGCGTCCAGGACCTGCCGCGGGTCGTCGTAGCGCTGGTGGACGTAGGGCAGCAGGGCCTCGGCGGGGACCCGCCGGACGACCTTGCCGCTCTGGTCGGAGGTCTTCTCTCCCAGGGTGATCCCGACCAGGGCCTGCACCGGGAGGTCGGCGACGGGGTCGTACATCGACTCGCGCAGCACCACGTCGCCGGTGATCCGCTCCAGCGTGCGGACCTTCTCGGTGCGCCGGCAGTGCACCAGGACCGGGTCGCCGTCGAAGCCCGAACCGTCCACGGCGGGCAGGAACTTGAAGTAGAAGTCGGTCCGGGTCTCCGGTGCCGGCGGCGGCAGCTGGCCGCCGACCGCGCCGCGCACCTCCACGAAGGCGATGCCGTGCCGGGCGAGGGCGGCGCGGACGGTCAGGCCGTCGCGCTCCACGGTGACCTCGCCGAGCTTCTTGGGCTCGCCGAAGACCTCCCGGCCGCCGGTCAGCGCCCGCTCGTGGGTCATCGGCATGACCAGCGGATACCAGCCCTCGGTGCCGTCGTGGGCGGCCGCGACCGCGACCGAGCCGGCGCCCAGCGGATAGCCGGGGAGGTTGACGGTGCTGATGGTGGCCCGGACCAGCGGGCGTCCGGTGGGGGTGAGCGGAGGCGGGAGGACGGCCGCGACCGCGTCCGGGTCGGTCTCCCACAGGGCCACCACACCGGTGGACCAGATGTCGGGGAGCCGGGCGCCGGCGGCGCGGGTCGCGGCGATCTCCGCCTCGGTGCGGGCTCCGTAGCGAATGCGCGCCATGGCGTACCACCCTTCGTCGTCCGTGACGCGCGGGGGTTGTGCGAGGCGTCTGTAACACAGTTACACCGCCTCCGATGAAGGGTAAAGAGCCGTGCAGCGAACGGAGTTGGGCGATAGTGGGGTGCTATGACACGCAGTGCGCTGACCGGTGAAGAGGTCCTGGCGACGGCCGCCCGGCTGGTCCGGGCGCACGGCCCGGAGACCCTGACCATGCGCCGGCTCGCCACCGAACTCGGCACCGCCGTCACCTCCATCTACTGGCACGTCGGCAACCGCGAGTCCCTGCTGGACGCGCTGGTGGCCCGCACCCTCCAGGAGATGGGCGAGATCCGGCCGAGCGGCGGCACGCCCCGGGCGCGCGTCGTCTCGGTGGCCCGCGCGCTGCGCACGGCGCTCGGCGAGCGCCCGCACCTGATCGCGATGGTGCACGAACGCGGGCTGACCGAGCGGATGTTCCTCCCCGCGCAGCAGGCGCTGGTCCACGAGGTGCACGCGGCCGGGCTGCGCGGGGAGCGCGCCGCCGAGGCGGTGCGCGCCGTGCAGTTCCTGGTCGTCGGCTCGGTCCTGGTGGACCGCAACCGCGCCCGGTCGCCGGCCCAGCACCCCAGCGAGCGCGAGCTGTGGGACTCCCCCGCCGCCGGGCGGGACCCGGCACTGGCCCGCGCCCTGGCCGCACCGGCCGACGCCGAACGGCTCTTCCTGGTCTCCCTGGAGGCGCTGGTCTCGTCACTGCTGGGGCCGGACCGAAGGCCGGCGTGAGGGGCCTCGGCACGGACTCCGGGCGGCTCCCTCCGGCCGAGCCACGGCCGTACCGCGGCCGTACTGCGGCCGCAGTACGGACACGGTGGCGCGCGACGGCCCGGCCGGATGTGCCCCGGCGATGCGGTGGCTGTCGGTGCCGGCCCGTATCCTCAATGACCATGCTCGAAGACCGCAGCGCAGCCGCCCCCTCGATCGCGCCGAAGATCGGCCGGCAGCCGGGCCCGCAGACGCCGCCGGCCGACTGGCCGACCGGGTATCCCCAGGGATACGCGGTGGTCGACGTCGAGACCACCGGCCTGGCCCGCGACGACCGGATCATCTCCGCCGCCGTGTACCAACTCGACGCCCAGGGCGAGTTCCAGGACTCCTGGTACACCCTCGTCAACCCCCAGCGCGATCCCGGACCGGTCTGGATCCACGGTCTGACGAGCGAGGTGCTGGCGGACGCGCCGCTCTTCCCCGAGATCGTGCCGGAGCTGTCGGCGCGGCTGGCGGACCGGGTGCTGGTCGCGCACAACGCCATGTTCGACTGGTCGATGCTGGCCCGGGAGTACGCCCGCGCCGCCGCGGTCGCCCCGGTGCGCCAGCGGCTGTGCACCATCGCGCTGTCCAAGGAGCTGGGCCTGCCGCTGCCCAACCACAAGCTGGAGTCCCTGGCAGCGCACTTCGGCGTCATACAGGAGCGCGCCCACCACGCGCTGGACGACGCCCGGGTGCTGTCCGAGGCGTTCCGCCCCAGCCTGCGCCGGGCCGCGCAGACGAACGCCCGGCTGCCGCTGCTGACCTGCCAGCCGCTGACGGAGTGGTCGGACGCCCCCGCGCCCCGCTCGCACCCCACCGGCTCGTCCTACCGCCCGAGCACCTGGCGGCCGGCCCGCAAGCGCCCGGCCTGCCCGTACCCCAACCCGGGGCGCTACGAGCCCGGCGGCCGGCTCGTCCAGGGCATGCGGGTCGCCTTCTCGGGCGACACCTCCGTGGACCGCGAGCTGCTGGAGGATCGGGCGATCGAGGCCGGGCTGCACGTGGCGACGAGCGTGTCCCGGCTGACGAGCCTGCTGGTGACCAACGACCCGGAGGCCCGGACGTCCAAGACGATCAAGGCCACCACGTTCGGCACGGCCGTCGTCGACGAGGCGGCGTTCATGCAGCTGCTCCAGGACGTCCGGCCGGCAGCGTCGGCACCGTCGTCCGGGTGAAGCCCGACCAACACACCCGGCGCCACCTCGCCCCGGGTGGGCCCCGCCCGCAGTCTGTGGCGCATGGCACGTTGTGAGGTCTGCGGAAACGACTACGGGATGACGTTCGAGGTGCACGCGCAGGGCGCGGTGCACGTCTTCGACTGCTTCGCCTGCGCGATCCACCGCATGGCGCCGATCTGCGAGCACTGCCGGGTGCAGATCATCGGGCAGGGCGTGGAGGCCGAGGGCCAGTGGTACTGCGGGGCGCACTGCGCCCGCTCGGCGGGGCGGGTGGGCATCGTCGACCGGGTCTGACGCCGGTCCGGATCGCGGCGGCGCTGCGGTGTCCGGGTCCCCCGGCGGGG
This sequence comes from Streptomyces yunnanensis, assembly GCF_029011865.1. Classification (NCBI taxonomy): domain Bacteria; kingdom Bacillati; phylum Actinomycetota; class Actinomycetes; order Kitasatosporales; family Streptomycetaceae; genus Streptomyces; species Streptomyces yunnanensis. The sequence continues at coordinate 7,120,379 of NZ_CP095749.1, read as the reverse complement.
CCGGTGCCGGTCGCCGCCGGGGGGACCCGCGGGCGGGGCGCCCGGGGGCGCCAGGTACCGTCGCTGCCGTGTACCGCTTCCTGTTGACCCGGCAGTGGGTGATCCTCACCCTCGTGGGCCTCGTCCTGATCCCCGTCATGATCAAGCTGGGGTTCTGGCAGTACCACCGCCATCAGCACAAGGTCGCGCAGAACGCGCAGATCGAGCACAACGTGCACGCCACCCCGGTCCCGGTGACCGAGCTGGCGGCCGTCGGCCGGACGCTGCCGCACGGCGACATGTGGCGCCAGGTCACCGCCACCGGAAGCTACGACACCGCGCACGAGGTCGTGGTCCGCCAGCGCACCGCCGCCGACGAGCAGTCCATCGGCTACTACGTCCTGACGCCGCTGGTGCTGGGCAACGGCGACGCCGTGCTGGTCAACCGCGGCTGGATCGAGGCCGGCAACGACCTCACCAAGTTCCCGCGGGTGCCGGCCGCCCCCAAGGGCACCGTCACGGTCACCGGCCGGATGATGGCCGACGAGACCACCGCGGCCAGCGGCATCAAGGACACCAGGGGCCTGCCGCCCCGCCAGGTCATGCTGATCAACAGCACGGAGCAGGCGAAGCGGGTGGGCCGGCCGATGCTCGGCGGCTACATCGAGCAGACCGCGCCCAAGAGCGACACCCCCGAGCAGGTGCCCGAGCCGGACTACAGCTCCATCGGCCCGCACATGGCGTACGCGATCCAGTGGTGGCTGTTCGCCGCGGCGGTGCCGGTCGGCTGGGTCGTCCTGGTCCGCCGGGAGCGCCGCGACCGGCTGGCCGCCGCGGCCAAGGAGGCGGAGGGCGCCGGAGCGGCCGAGCCCGCGGACGCCGCGCCCGCCGACGCCGAGGCCGCCGAGGCCAAGGCCGAAGCCACCGACGCGGAGCCCGTAGCCCGGACGGCCGTCGCCCCCGACTAACGCACCCGCCGCGCGGGAAGGGCCGCGGAGTGCACTCACGCATCGAGGACTACGCACTCATCGGCGATCTGCAGACCGCCGCGCTCGTCGGCCGGGACGGCTCCATCGACTGGCTGTGCCTGCCGCGCTTCGACTCCCCCGCCTGCTTCGCCGCCCTCGTCGGCGACAAGCACAACGGCCACTGGACGCTCGCGCCCCGGTCCGGCGAGGCCCGCGCCGAGCGCAGCTACCGCGGGGACTCGTTGATCCTCGACACCGTGTGGGAGACCCCCGAGGGCAGCGTCCGGGTCACCGACTTCATGCCGCAGCGCGACCGCATGCCCGACGTCGTACGCGTCGTGGAGGGGCTGCGCGGCCGGGTGGAGATGCGCGGGGTGCTGCGGCTGCGGTTCGACTACGGGCTGGTGGTGCCGTGGGTGCGCGCCACCGAGGGCTCCCGGGTGGCGATCGCCGGCCCGGACTCGGTGTGGCTGCGCACCCCGTCCCAGGGCACCACCTACGGCAAGGACTTCAGCACCCGCTCGGACTTCACGCTCGCCGCCGGCGAGCGCACCGCGTTCGTGCTGACCTGGCACCCCTCGCACGAGCCCCGGCCCGTCCAGATCGACCCGTTCCAGGCGCTGGCGGACACCACCGAGGACTGGCACGCCTGGTCCGCGCGGTGCCGCTACGACGGCCCGTACCGCGCCGCGGTGATCCGCTCCCTGATCACCCTCAAGGCCCTCACCTACGCGCCCACCGGCGGGATCGTGGCGGCCCCCACCACCTCGCTGCCCGAGGAGCCCGGCGGGGTGCGCAACTGGGACTACCGCTACTGCTGGCTGCGCGACGCCAGCCTGACGCTGAACTCGCTGCTCGCCGCCGGGTACCACGACGAGGCCGGGGCCTGGCGGGACTGGCTGCTGCGCGCGGTGGCCGGCGCCCCCGAGGACCTCCAGATCATGTACGGGCTGGCCGGGGAGCGGCGGCTGCCGGAGTTCGAGGTGCCCTGGCTGTCCGGGTACGAGGGCTCGTTGCCGGTGCGGATCGGCAACGCCGCCGTCGACCAGCGGCAGCTCGACGTCTACGGCGAGGTGATCGACTCGTTCCACCTCGCGCACACCGCGGGGGTGCCCACCGAGCCGCACACCTGGAGCATCCAACGGACGCTGATGGACTACCTGGAGTCCACCTGGCGCGACCCCGACGACGGCATCTGGGAGATCCGCGGCCCCCAGCGGCACTTCGTGCACTCCAAGGTGATGGCCTGGGTCGCGGCCGACCGCGCGGTACGGGCGGTGGAGCAGTTCCCGCGGCTCGGCGGGAACACCGACCGCTGGCGGGCGATGCGCGAGGAGGTGCACCGGGAGGTCTGCGCCCGCGGCTACGACGCCGAGCGGGGCACCTTCACCCAGTCCTACGGCTCGCCCGAACTGGACGCCGCGACGCTGCTCATCCCGCGGGTCGGCTTCCTTCCGGGCGACGACCCGCGGGTGGTCTCCACCGTCGAAACGGTCCGCCGCGAGCTGTCGCACGACAGCCTGGTACGCCGTTACAGCACCGAGGGGCAGTCGGTGGACGGGCTGCCGGGCGGCGAGGGCACGTTCCTGGTCTGCTCGTTCTGGCTGGCGGACGCGCTGCTGCTGACCGGGTGCCGGCGGGAGGCCCGGGAGCTGTTCGAGCGGCTGCTGGCGCTGCGGAACGACGTGGGGCTGCTGGCGGAGGAGTACGACCCGGTCGCCGGGCGCCAGTTGGGCAACTTCCCGCAGGCGTTCAGCCACATCGGACTGGTGGGGACCGCCTTCGCGTTGCGCGGCGGGCCGGGGGCAGACTAGGGCCATGGATCTTGGACTCACCGACCGGACGTATCTCGTCACCGGCGCCACCCGGGGCCTGGGCTTCGCCACCGCCCGCGAACTGGTCGCCGACGGCGCCAATGTGGTGCTCACCGGGCGCTCCGAGGAGGCCGCGGCAAAGGCCGCCGCCTCCCTGGGCGAGCGGGCCCTGGGGCTCGCCGCCGACAACTCCGACCCGCAGGCCCCGGCCCGCCTGGTGGCGGCCGCCCGGGAGCGCTTCGGCCGCTTCGACGGCGTCCTGATCAGCGTGGGCGGCCCGCCGCCCGGCACCGCCGCCGACAACACCGACGAGCAGTGGCAGACCGCCTTCGAGACGGTCTTCCTCGGCGCGGTGCGGTTCGCCCGGACCGCCGCCGCCGAGCTGGGCGAGGGCGGCGTCATCGGCTTCGTCCTCTCCGGCTCCGTCTACGAGCCGATCGGCGGGCTCACCATCTCCAACGGCCTCCGCCCGGGCCTCGCCGGCTTCGCCAAGTCCCTGGCCGACGAGGTGGGGCCGCGCGGCATCCGCGTCGTCGGCGTCCTCCCCGGCCGGATCGCCACCGACCGGATGACCCAGCTCGACGCGCTCTCCGGCGACCCCGAGGGCTCCCGCGCCCGCAACTCCACCACCATCCCGCTCCGCCGCTACGGCGACCCCGCGGAATTCGGCCGCACCGCCGCCTTCCTGCTGTCCCCCGCCGCGTCCTACGTGACCGGCGTGATGGTCCCGGTGGACGGCGGCGCCCGACGCGGCTTCTGAGAGCCGGGCGGACCGGGCGGCTTCCGGGGCCGTAGGTCGGATCCGCAAAGTCCCGCCTGCCGGGCGGTGTTCGGCCCGCCCTACGGACGAACGAGGGGACTTTGCGGACCCGACCTAGGGCGCTTCTGACGGATCTCCGTGGAAGAAGGAGCGGCGCCTGGTGCGTGCGATCGCAAGGCGCCGGGATGTCTTCATAGCGGAGCTATGGGGACATCCCGGCAACGCAGCGAGCGGGCGTGCCAGGCGCCGCGACGCCGCGGAGATCCGTCAGAAGCGCCCTAGCTGACCCGCTCCGCCCGATGGCGCACCGCGCGCAGACGGACCTCCGTCGGCAGCGCGTCCAGGCCGGTCGCGGTGCGGGCGTGCGCCACCGCCCCGTCGGCCAACCGCAGCACCACGGTCCCGGGGTCGGCGTGCGGGGCGAGCACCAGCAGGGCGCGCACCTGCGGTGCCGTCGGGCGGCCGGTCAGCACGACGGCCGCCCGGTCCACGCCGTCCACCGCCACCGCCTCGGCCGCCAGGACCGCCTCCAGCGCCGGCCCGCGCACCGTCGCGCCCTCCCCGTCGCCGCTGTCGACCAGCACCGTGCCGAGCCGGCGCAGCCGGAGCTGCGCCAGCAGCCACCACAGCAGCAACAGCACCAGCACGGCCAGTCCGGCGACGACCGTCGGCCACCACCAGCCCCGGTCCGTGAACCGGGTGCGGTCCGCCGCGGGGAGCAGCACGCCGTCCGGGCGCGTCCAGGGCCAGCCGGACGGCAGGTCGAGGTGCCGGCGGGCGGGCAGGTCGAGGCCGCCCATCAGGACCGACCCGCCGGTGCCGAGCAGGAGAAGGCCGACCAGCCCGAGCAGCACCCGGTTGACGGTCGCGCGGGCGGTGCGCACGGCGCGCTCACCTCCTCTTCGGGCGCCGGACGTCGACGGTCAGCCGCAGCCGACGCACCAGCCCCAGCTCCCGCAGGCCGTCGCCCAGCACCGTGCCGAGGTCGCCGCGGACCACGTCGAGCGCGCGGAAGTGCGCCACGGCCCGCGCCCGGGCCCGCCGCCGGCCGACGGTCATCCGTACGGACTGCACACCGGAGACCTCCATGGCCCGGTCGCGCAGCACCAGCACGGCGGCCGACCGGTCGAGCCCGGCCCGGACGCCGGGGGCGGTGCGCCGCATCGGCAGCACCGCGCGCAGCCCCGGGGTGACGGCGAGCACCAGCAGCCAGATCCCCAGGGCCGTCGCGGTCGCCGCGGCGCCCAGCACCCAGGGGTCGTCGAGGTGCCGGACGGCCAGTTCGTGGGCCAGCCACCGGCGCCAGGCCATCGCGGTGCGGCCGGCCCGCACCGCGGCCACGTCGTAGAGCAGCAGGCCCGCGGCGCCCAGCAGGACCAGCGCGACCAGTCCGGCGGGCACCCGGCGGGCCGACCAGAAACGCCCGGCGGGTGCACCGGAGTCCGGGCCGGGTTCCGCGGCGTCCGGCTGCTGCGACGGCAACCCGCCGGCGGCGCCGGGCCGCTCGCCCGTCCCCGCGCCGGCCCCGGCCTCCTCCGCGCTCCCCGGCCCGCTCATCGCACCCGCTCCCGGTCCGTCAGCAGCGGTGAGTTCAGCCGCTCGACCTGAACCGCCACCTCGGCGACCGTCATGCCCGCCAACGCCCTTACGCGTTCGGTCACATGACGGCGCACCAGGCCGCACCGGGCGCCGATGGGGGCGGGGTAGGACAGCTCCACGGCGATCCGCAGCCGGGCCTCGCCGAACGGCGGGTGGACGTCGCGGTGGGCCACCGTCACCGTCGCGTGGGCGTCGCCGGGGGCGCCGGGGGCCGCCTCGCGCAGCGCCTCGCGGGCCGCCCGCGCGGCGATCTTGGCGACCACCCGGTCGGCGACCCTGGTGGCGCCGCGCTCACCGGCCGGTACGTCGGCCCCGGCGGAGGGCGGGGACACCGTCGCCATCCGGGGTCACCGCCGCCGGTCGTCGCGGTCGCCGGTGCGGGTGCGGAAGAAGTCCCCGACCTCCAGGTCCCCCTCCAGAAACCTGCCGGCCACGAACCCGACGGCGCCCAGCGCCGCCACCAGGATGAAGGCCCCGAACCCGCCGAAGTACCCGGCGAAGCCCAGCGCCATCCCGGCCACGAGGCCGATCACGGCCATGCTCATCGTGCGCTCCTTCGCTACCGCTCCGGTCGGGCCCGGTCACTGGAGCCGCGGCCCCGCCTCCCCGGTCCCGTCGTCCCCGTCGTCCTCGTCGGGCAGCTTCACGTCGCTCACCGCGATGTTGACCTCGACGACCTCCAGGCCCGTCATCCGCTCCACGGCGGAGATCACGTTCTCCCGGACGGCCCGGGCCACCTCCGCGATGGCCACCCCGTAATCGACCACGATCTCCAGGTCCAGCGCGGTCTGCACCTCGCCGACCTCGGCCTTCACCCCGCGGGCCGAGCGCCCGCCGCCGGGCACCCGGTCGCGCACCGCGCCGAGCGTGCGGGCGAACCCGCTGCCCAGCGCGTGGACGCCGAGCACATCGCGGGCGGCGAGTCCGGCGATCTTCTCCACGACGCCGTCGGCGATGGTGGTGCGGCCGCGCGTGCCGGGGTCACCACCGCCCCGCTTCACCGGCGGCTTCGTGGCGTCCGCGCCCTGCTGGCTCTCGGTCATCGCCGTGCGTCCCTTCTGCGCCGCATCCCGGACGTGCCACCTGACGGGTCACGGCCGCGCCTCGCTATGCGCACCTCGCGCCACGCCCGCGGGGCGCTGCGACCACCAGGAGATATGCACCTTTCACCCTGTTCGTTCCCTGCCCACAGTAGGGGCGGACGACGGGGTGCGCTCCGGGGACGCGGCAGCGGAGTGCCGTGTCCTGCCGCCGGCGCCGGAGTCGGCGGCGGTGCTGGTCACCGCGGTGGCGAGCGACTGACGGCCGGTGACCGCGGGGCGGGTGCGGGTGATCAGTCCCCGACGCCGGCCAGATCCCGCAGCCGCCGCGCCTGGGCGGCACGCTCGGCACGGCGCTGCTCCTCGTAGGTGCGGTCCATGGCACCGGCCAGCAGGGCCTTGGTCTCGATGACGGCGTCCCGGGGCGCGGCGGTGAGCGCGGCGGCCAGGTCGGCCACCGCGGCGTCGAGTTCGGCGCCGGGCACGACGAGGTTGGCCAGGCCGATCCGCTCGGCCTCCGCGGCATGCACGAAGCGCCCGGTGGCGCAGATCTCCAGCGCCCGGGCGTAGCCGACCAAGCCGACCAGGGGATGCGTGCCGGTCAGGTCCGGGACCAGGCCCAGGCTGGTCTCGCGCATCGCGAACTGGGCGTCCTCGGCGGCGACCCGCAGGTCGCAGGCGAGGGCGAGCTGGAAGCCCGCACCGATGGCATGGCCCTGGACGGCGGCGATGGACACCAGGTCGTTCCGCCGCCACCAGGTGAACGCTTCCTGGTACTCGGCGATCGTGGCGTCCAGCGCCTCGTCCGTACCGCGTGCCAGATCGAGGAACGACGGCTCGCCGTCGAACCCTTCGGGCGTGAACGCCTGCCGGTCCAGCCCCGCGGAGAACGACTTGCCCTCACCGCGGAGCACCACGATCCGTACGTTTCCCGGCAGCAGCGAACCCGCCTCGGCCAGCGCCCGCCACAGGGCAGGGCTCTGCGCATTGCGCTTGGCCGCGTTGGCGAGGGTCACCGTGGCGATCGCGTCGTCCACGGTGAGCCGCACACCGTGCTTGTCGAGCAGAGTCATGAGGGCGCCTCCGAGTCAGCCACCGCACCTGCGTGCGTAAGTGACTGAACGGTAACCTCCCGGCCGACTCCTCGGACGGCCGGGGGGCACCACTGCACCCGGAGTCGCGGCCGTCAGACTGAGGCGGCCTTCTTGCCCCTCGTGGCTCCGCCGCGGCCGCGCAGGACCACGCCGGATTCGCTGAGCATCCGGTGCACGAATCCGTAGGAGCGGCCGGTTTCCTCGGCCAGCGCCCGGATGCTCGCTCCGGAGTCGTACTTCTTCTTCAGGTCTGCCGCGAGCTTCTCGCGCGCGGCGCCGGTCACCCGGCTGCCCTTCTTCAGAGTCTCGGCCACCCGTGCCTCCTCGTGGGAAGTGCGCTCTGGACTCTCATGATCACCCCTCCTCGGCTTCCTGGCCACCCATTCCGCGAGGTCCGTAGGACATCCTTTGCCGTCCCCCGGGCGCCCGGCACGGTCGGAATTCGTTCTTCCGCGCGCCCCGCCGCGCCCACGCGCGCCCCGATACGCGAGAAATGCCAGGTCAGGTGGCATGCCGCAGAAAAGGCGACGGCCGGGCCCACAGGGCCCGGCCGCAAGCCGCAGGCTCGCCGGTGTACGAGCCGTTCTCACTCAGATGATGGATCACCCATGGGCCGAATGATCCAGCGAGCGTGATCCATCCGGCGGCACCGGTACGGCGGTGATCAGGCCAGTGCGACCAGGTCCGCGTAGTCCTGGCCCCACAGGTCCTCCACGCCGTCCGGCAGCAGGATGATCCGCTCCGGCGACAGCGCGTCCACCGCGCCCTCGTCGTGCGTCACCAGGACCACCGCGCCCGTGAAGGTGCGCAGCGCACCGAGGATCTCCTCGCGGCTGGCCGGGTCGAGGTTGTTGGTGGGCTCGTCGAGCAGCAGGACGTTGGCGGAGGAGACGACCAGCGTCGCCAGCGCCAGGCGGGTCTTCTCGCCGCCGGAGAGCACGCCGGCGGGCTTGTCGACGTCGTCGCCGGAGAACAGGAAGGAACCCAGCACCTTGCGGACCTCGACGAGGTCCATGTCGGGCGCGGCGGAGCGCATGTTCTCCAGGACCGTGCGGTCCGGGTCCAGGGTCTCGTGCTCCTGGGCGTAGTAGCCGAGCTTGAGGCCGTGGCCGGGGCGGACCTCGCCGGTGTCGGGCGTCTCCACGCCCGCCAGCATCCGCAGCAGGGTGGTCTTGCCGGCGCCGTTGAGGCCCAGGATGACGACCCGGGAGCCCTTGTCGATGGCCAGGTCGACGTCGGTGAAGATCTCCAGGGAACCGTACGACTTGGACAGGCCCTCGGCGGTCAGCGGGGTCTTGCCGCACGGCGCCGGGTCCGGGAAGCGCAGCTTGGCGACCTTGTCGGAGGCGCGCACCGCCTCCAGGCCGGCGAGCAGCTTGTCGGCGCGCTTGGCCATGTTCTGCGCGGCGACGGTCTTGGTGGCCTTGGCCCGCATCTTGTCGGCCTGGGAGTTGAGCGCCGCGGCCTTCTTCTCGGCGTTGGCGCGCTCGCGCTTGCGGCGCTTCTCGTCGGCCTCGCGCTGCTGCTGGTAGAGCTTCCAGCCCATGTTGTAGACGTCGATCTGCGAGCGGTTGGCGTCGAGGTAGAACACCTTGTTCACGACGGTCTCGACCAGGTCGACGTCGTGCGAGATGACGATGAAGCCGCCGCGGTAGGTCTTGAGGTAGTCGCGCAGCCACGCGATGGAGTCGGCGTCGAGGTGGTTGGTCGGCTCGTCGAGCAGCAGGATGTCGGAGTCCGAGAAGAGGATCCGGGCCAGCTCGACGCGGCGCCGCTGTCCGCCGGAGAGGGTGTGCAGGGGCTGGCCGAGGATGCGGTCGGGCAGGCCCAGGCTGGCGGCGATGGTGGCGGCCTCGGCCTCGGCGGCGTACCCGCCCTTGGTGAGGAACTCGGTCTCCAGCCGCTCGTACTTCTTCATGGCCTTCTCGCGGGTGGCGCCCTTGCCGTTCGCCATCCGGTCCTCGTTCTCCCGCATCTTGCGCAGGACGGCGTCCAGGCCGCGGGCGGAGAGGATGCGGTCGCGGGCCAGGACGTCCAGGTCGCCGGTGCGCGGGTCCTGCGGGAGGTAGCCGACCTCGCCGGAGCGGGTGACCGTGCCGCTGGCCGGCATGCCCTGGCCGGCCAGCACCTTGGTGAGGGTGGTCTTGCCGGCGCCGTTGCGGCCGACCAGGCCGATGCGGTCGCCGCGGGCGATGCGGAAGGAGGCGGACTCGATGAGGATGCGGGCGCCGGCGCGCAGCTCAAGGCCGGAAGCGGTGATCACGGAAAAACTCCAGGGCAGGAAGACGGCGGGTTGGACGGACGGTCCGAGAGCGGTCTACGCCGTCTAATGAACCCAAAGGAGAACTGCCATGCAGGCAGTCTAACGGGCCGGTGCAAGTCGTTTTCCGGCGTTGTCGGTCCCCGCTGCGAGACTGTGAGCCAGGACACAGGAGTCCGGGCGGTGGGGTGCCGTCCGGCGCGCGAGAGGCACGGTGATCAGCATGGCAGGCACGCCGACGATGTTCCCCACTCTGCTCTACCGGGACGTCCCGGGCGCCCTCGGACAGTTGACGGAGGCGTTCGGATTCGCCGTCGCCGTGCGGTACGACGGCGCGGACGGACAGGTGCTGCACGCCGAACTCGCCTACGGCGACGGGGTGGTGATGGTCGGTTCGAAGGGCCGCGGCAGCCCGTTCGACGAGGCGATGAAGGGCGCCGGACCGAGCGGCGTCTACGTCGTCGTCGAGGATCCCGACGCGCACTGCGAGCGGGCCCGGCGGGCCGGGGTGGAGATCCTGGTGCCGCCCACGGACCAGGACTACGGCGCGCGGGACTACCTCGCCCGGGACGCCGAGGGCAATGTCTGGAGCTTCGGCACCTACCGGCCGGGCGGGGCGGGGTGAGAGCCCGCCCCGCCCGGCCGGAGTGCCCGGGCCGTCACGCGCCGCCGGTGTGGACCTGGAAGGCCGCCCGGCGGACGGCCTTGGCGAGCGCCGGGTCGGGGTGGGCGGCGGCCAGCGCCACCAGCACCTGGACGGTGCGCGGGTGGCCGACGGCGCGGACCTCCTCCAGCAGTCGCGGCACCGAGCCCTGGACGGCCGAGTCCAGGTGCCGGACGAGCAGTTGGGTCTCGCCGTGGTCGGCCACGGCCGCCGCGGTGTCCACCCACAGCCAGGTCGACTCCTCGCGGGTGAGGACGTCGGGCGCGGTCTCCGGGTCGCCGCCCTCGTGCTCGAAGAGCCACAGCAGGGCGTAGGGGCGCAGGCCCGGCTCCTCCGCGGCGGTGCGCACGGCCGGTTCCGCGGGGGCGCCGACCGCGCGCAGCGCCTCGAAGGCCAGCCCGCGCAGCAGCGCGTCCTCGCCGCGGGCGACGGCGAGCAGTTCCTCGACGGCGGCGCCGACGGAGCGGGCGGCGAGCCAGGCACGGTATTCGGCGCGGGCCGGGCCCGGGGTCAGCCGGGCGCAGCCGCGCAGCATCGCCTCCGCGGACTGCTCGATGTTGCCGGCCGGGCTCTGCGCGGCGACGCAGATCTGCTCCAGCTTGACCCACACCGACCAGTTGCCGAGCGGCGTCAGCTGCGCCTCCTGGCCGTGCCGGCCGGCTTCTTCGGCGCCCTGGTGGGCCGCCCCGCCGGCGCCCGCCGGCGGCATCAGCGCGCCGACCGCGCGCAGGGCGTCCAGCGCCCAGCGCAGCAGGTCGGCGAGCGGCGCCCCCGCGGCGTCGCTCGCCGTTCCCGCGGCGTCGGCGCCGTCCGGGGCCGGGTCCGCGCCGTAGGGGACCTCGCAGCGTTCGGTGCGCAGTTCGGCGACGCGCTGGTCGAGCATGTCGAGCAGCACCGGCAGGCGTACCGGCCCGGCGGACAGGTGCAGCAGGGACAGCAGCTGCGGGACGGCCTCGACGACCTCGGCGACGGCGGCCGGGCCGGCCGCCGCCGGGGCCGGCAGGGCCAGCGACCAGGCGTCGAAGAGCGCGACCCAGCCGCGCAGCGCGGCGGTGTCGTCGCGGTCCCAGGCGCGCAGCCGCCAGCCGGGGCGGGCGAGGCCGTCGTGGAGTTCGACGAGTCCGGCGAGCCGGGCCCGGTCCCAGTCGGTTCGGACCTGGTGGGGCGTCAGGCCCAGGGCCTCGGCGGCGCCGTCCGCGGCGGCCTGCGGGAGCGATCCGTCGGGGCCGGCGCGGAGGCTGCCCGCGCGGTCGGCCCAGCGCGCGAGCCGGGCCGCGCCGGCCAGTGCGGCACGGGCCTGGCGGGCCAGTTCCGCGGGCGACGGGGTGCCCTCGGGTGGCCGGGGCGCCGGGCGGGTGGCCCGGGTGCTCACCGCCCGGCGGGCGGCCGCAATCGGTTGGCGGGGGACGAGTCGGAGCCGGGAGTCGCGCGGTGTACGGGACGTCACAAGAGCAGTCTTGCCGCTGACGGCCCGAAAACCCAATCGGAACCCGGCTTGCGGCTCTTCCGGTGCGCGTCACCCCGCCGCCCCATCCCCGACAGGGGGAGTTGTCCGCCCGTCCACCTCCGCCGGGCGGCGCCGTCACATGAGGGGCGTGAGGAAGCGGCGCAGGGTCTCCTCGTAGCGGTCCGGGGCGGCGTTCCACATCGCGGCGTGCGGGGCGTGCGGGACGGGCTGAAGGGTGATCAGCTCCGGGCGGCGGGCCGCGAAGCGCCGGGAGGCGTCCCAGGGGGCGAGGAGGTCCTCGGGGCCGTGGAAGAGGAGGACGGGCACGTCGAGCTCTTCGGGGTCGACGGCGTCGGCCGGGCGGTCGACGGGCAGTCCGGTGTGGCCCTCGGCGGCGCGGACGGCCAGCGGGAGCAGGGCCCGCGGGATGCGCCGGGCGGCGGCCAGCGCGCGGACGGTGGCGTCCCGGTCCAGGACCGGGGAGTCCAGGACGAGGCCGGAGACGCGGTGGCCCAGGGCGGAGTTGACGGCGGCGCGCAGCGCCATGGTGGCGCCGGCGGACCAGCCGTACAGGACGACCCTGCGGGCGCCGTAGCGGACGGCGTAGCGGATCGCGGCGTCCAGGTCGCGCCACTCGGTTTCGCCGAGGTGGTGGATGCCGTCGGCGGTGCGCGGGGCGCCGGGGTCGTTGCGGTAGGAGAGGACGAGGACGGGGAAGCGGTGGTGGTGCAGGAACGGCAGCACCACCATGGGGTGTTCGCGGGTGGTGCCGATGCCGTGGACGGCGATGACCCAGGTGTCGCGGGCGCCCGGCACGAACCATGCGGGCAGCGCGCCCAGTTCGCCGGGGATGTCGACGTCGGCACAGGTGATGCCGAGGGTGTCGTGGGGGTTGCCGATGTGCACCTGCGGGGTCAGCCGCATCCGGGCGCCGGGCCGCAGAGTGCCGTGGGTGACCCGCTCCAGGCGGCGTACGACGGCGTCGGCGGGGTGCGGGCCGCCGTGGACGACGGGGCCGACCACCGCATGGCAGCCGGCGCCGGAGAGGCCGTAGGTGCCGGGCCTGAGGGACACCAGGCTGCGGGTGAGGGCGATGCGGTCGCCGGCGGCGGAGTGGACGGTGAGCCGGGAGTCGCCCGGGAAGGGGTGGCCGGGCGACGGTTTCAGGGCAACGTCGCCGGCGTACCGCCCGGCCGCCACGGCGGCCGCCCCGGCACCGATCACTGTGGTGGCGGTCACCGCCGCCACGGTTCCCCGTCGCACCCCTCCAGTGTGCGCAGCGCCGCCGGTCCCGGCCACCGGGCGCCCGGGGCCGGGCGCCGGACCAGCGGTGTCGTGCCGGTCACGGGGCCGGGCGGGGGCTGCCCCGGGTCCTGTGCGACGCGCTCGGCGGAGCGTTACGCGGGGGCGTGACCGTGCTGGCCGTAGCCGCGCAGCCGCTCCCCCGCGGCGTCCAGTTGGGCGGGCGACAGCAGGCTGGGGGTGTGGCCGGGCACGGAGACGGCGGTGAGCCAGACCCGGCACATCCACTCCAGTTGGGCGGTGCGGTCCAGTGCCTGGGCGAGGTGGTCGCCGTAGGCGATGGTGCCGTGGTTCTGCAGGAGTGCGGCGGTGCGGTCGCGGAGCGCGTCGAGCATGTGGGCGGCGAGTTCGTCGCTGCCGTAGAGCGCGTAGGGGGCGACGCGCACGGGTCCGCCGAGCGCGGCGGCCATGTAGTGGATGGGCGGGAGTTCGGGGACGAGGGTGGAGACGGCGGTGGCGTGCGGGGCGTGGGTGTGCACGATCGCGGTCGCCGGGGTGTGCCGGTAGACGGCCAGGTGGAGCGGAAGTTCGCTGGTCGGGCGCAGCCGGCCGATGATCGGGCGGCCTTCGAGGTCCACCCCGGTGATGTCGGAGGGGCCGAGCCGGTCGTAGGGGACACCGCTGGGGGTGACCAGGATCAGGTCCCTGACGCGGACCGAGACGTTGCCCGAGGTGCCGACGACGAGCCCGTCCGCGGCGGTCCGGCGAGCGGTGGCGACGAGCTCACTCCAGGCGTCGGCGAGGTGGTCGGGGTGGTCCTTCATGGGTCCTCCGGTGCGACGCTGCGGGACGTGCGGAAACGCACGAGGGTGATCCACTACACCGTACGGGCGGGCCGGGGCACTGTACGCCATGGCACCATCCACCTGGTATCCGCCATATGGGGATACCTCTTCCTCTCAGCCGAATTGGCCGGAGATCGACCACCTTGCGTCGATCATCCATTAACGTCGAGCGCACTGCACCCCTCACATGTCCTCACCCAGGGGGATCCGTGACTTGTGACCGCACCACCCCCCGGGCCAGGTGGGCGACCGCGATAGCGGTGGCCTCGCTGGCCGGCACCGCACTCGCCGAACATCCCGCCCGGGCCGCCGCGGACGGCCGGCCGCTGGGCCACGACGTCTCCTCGCACCAGAAGCACGTCGACTGGCGGGCGGCCCGGGCGAAGGGCGCGCGGTTCGTGTACGCCAAGGCCACCGAGTCGGACGGCTACCGCAATCCGTACTTCTCGGCGCAGTACGACGGCTCCCGGGCGGCCGGGTTGCTGCGCGGCGCCTACCACTTCGCGGTGCCCAGCGCGTCGTCGGGCACCGCGCAGGCCCGGTACTTCCTCCGGCACGGCGGCCACTGGAAGGCCGACGGCTGGACCCTGCCGCCCGCCCTCGACATCGAGCACAACCCGCACGACGCCCGGCAGCCGTGCTTCGGGCTGGGCCGGGCGGCGATGGTCCGTTGGATACGGGCGTTCAGCGACGAGGTGCGGCGCACCACGGGCCGGCGGCCGGTGATCTACACCACAACCCGGTGGTGGAATCGCTGCACGGGCGGCAACCGGGCCTTCGGCGCGACCCATCCGCTCTGGCTGGCGGACTACTCGGACGCGGTGCGGCCGCCCGCCGGCTGGTCGTACCCGACCCTCCGGCAGTACGCCTCCCACGGGCCGCTGCCGGGCGATCAGGACCGCTGGAACGGGACCCTGGCCCAGCTCAAGAAGTTTGCCGACGGGTGAGACGGAAGTGGCAGCTGAGGCGCCTCCGCGTGAACACTGCGGGGGTGTCACCGCGGCGCCCGGCCCAGTTCACTTTCCGTTCACCCGTCGTCCGTACGGTCCCGACGACACTGACCTTCCAAACGGATTGCCTGGGTGAATGGAACACATCACGCTTCTCATCGGGATCGTGATCGTCACGGCCTTGGTGTTCGACTTTACGAACGGCTTCCACGACACGGCCAACGCTATGGCCACCACCATCTCCACCGGGGCCCTGCGACCCAAGACCGCGGTGGCGATGTCGGCGGGACTCAATCTCGTCGGGGCGTTCCTCTCCGTCGAGGTGGCCAAGACCATCTCCGGCGGCATCATCGACGAGAGCTCCGGCATCAGACCTGAAGTGATCTTCGCCGGTCTGGTCGGCGCCATCATCTGGAACCTCCTGACCTGGCTCGCCGGTCTCCCCTCCAGTTCGTCCCACGCCCTCTTCGGCGGTCTGATCGGCGCGACGCTGGTCTCCGTCGGCACCCACGGGGTGCACGGCCAGGCCGTGGTGATGAAGGTCCTGATCCCGGCGGTGGCCGCTCCGTTCGTCGCGGGGCTCGCCTCGATGGCGGCGACCCGGCTCACCTACCGGCTGACCCGCACCCGCGCCGAGGCCGACACCGCCAAGGGCTACCGCGCCGGGCAGATCGCCTCGGCGGCCCTAGTCTCGCTGGCCCACGGCACCAACGACGCGCAGAAGACGATGGGTGTGATCACCCTCGCGCTGATCACCGGCGGGGTCGTCGCCCCGCACTCCGACCCGCCGATGTGGGTCATCGCCTCCGCGGGCCTGGCCATCGCGCTCGGCACCTACCTGGGCGGCTGGCGGATCATCCGCACCATGGGCAAGGGCATCACCGACATCCAGCCGCCGCAGGGCTTCGCCGCCCAGACCGGCGCCGCGGCCACCATCCTGGCCTCCTCCCACCTCGGCTTCGCGCTCTCCACCACCCAGGTCTGCTCCGGCGCCGTGATGGGCTCCGGGCTGGGCCGCAAGGGCGGCGTGGTGCGCTGGTCCACGGCCGGGCGGATGGTCGTGGCCTGGGGGCTGACCCTGCCGGCCGCCGGCCTGGTCTCCGCGGGTGCCGCCTTCCTCGCCGACCAGGGCACCTGGGGCGTGACGGCGGTCGCCGTGCTGGCCCTGGCGATCGGCGGCGGCATCTGGGCGGCCTCCCGGCGCAAGCCGGTGGACCACACCAACGTCAACGACGGTCCGGCGGCGGAGCCGGCCGGTGTCGTCACCACGGCGCTGCAGACCGTCGCCCCGCCCCCGGCGGGCCCGGTCGTCACGGCGGCCACCGCTCCGGCGGCCACCGAGGCAGTCGTCACTCCCACCCACCCGGACCCTGTCGTCACTCCCACCCACCCGGACCCGGCGCAATCCCCCGCCCGGCCCGCGGCGGCCACCTCCTGACGCCGACCCCCCTGACCTAAGGACTACGCAATGCACATCGACTGGGCAGCTCTCGGCCAGGTCTTCGGCGTCAGCCTCGTGGTGACGGTGGGGCTCGTGGGCCTGTTCACCGTCGGGATCGTGGGGGTCTCCCGCAAGCCCGCAACGGAGGGCGCGCCGGCGGCCACGCCCACCGCACCGGCCGCCGGGGCGCGCGCCGGGGCACTGGCGGCCTTCGCGCTCTGCGCGGCCGCCGTGGCGTACGGGATCTACCTGATCGTCGCCGCCTGAGACCGACGCCGGCGGATCCGGTAACGGACGGGGCGTCCGAGAAGGCACGGCAGCAGCCGCGGCCCTCGGGCGCCCCGTTCGCATGCGTCACTCCCGGCCGCTGAGCGCCTGGTCGGCCTCCTTGGCGAGCTCGTCGGCGATGGCGGTGCCGCCCTGGCTGTCGAGGTACTCCGAGACCCGGATCTGCACGACCTTGCTGAAGGTCTGGTAGTGGGCGCTGCGCGGTCGCGGCTCGGCGGCGAGCAGGGCCCCTTTGAGCACCTGCGTGTAGGGCGGCGGCCCGTCGGGCGGGGCGGACGGCGCGCCGCCCGCGCCGTGCTCGCCGCGCTGGGCGTCGCCCGGCGGCAGCGGGCAGTGCGGCGCCCCGCCGGCCGTACGGTAGGCCGAGCTGCGGGTCGCCGCGAAGCCCCGTTCCAGCAGGCAGCGTTCGCTCTCCGGGTCGGTCAGCGCCTCGATCAGGGCCCGGGCGCCGGACGGGTGGGTGCTGTCGGCGGCGATCGCGAGGTTCTGCCCGCCCAGCACCGACATCCGCCTGCCGTCGGGCCGGGCGGGCAGCTGGGCGACGTCGAACTGGACGAGCGGGGTCAGCTTCTCGGCGATCGAGGCGTACTCCACCGGCCAGTTGCGCATGAACAGCGCGCGGCCGTCGGCGAACCAGCGGCGGCTCTCGGTCTCGTCCATCGCGGTGGTCTCGTGCGGCATGATCGTGTCGAGCCGGCCCTTGAGCTCGGCGACGCCCATCTGGAGCGCGCCGATCTGCTCGCCCTTGCTGAAGCTGGTGGCGTCCGGGTTGCCGCCGTTGGCCCAGGCGGCCTCCAGGGTGTTCACGGTCAGCCCCTCGTAGGGGCGCAACTGGGCGACCATGCCGTAGAGGGTGGGTGGCGGTTCCTTGCCGGCGGCCTTGGCGGCCCGCGCGGCCTCGCGGTTGTAGGCGTTGGTCACCTCGACGGCGACGTTCTTCAACTCGCCCCAGTTGGAGGGGGGTTCGGCGGAGTGGTGGTACTTCTTCAGGATGTCCTTGCGGTAGTAGAGGAGCCCGGCGTCGGTGTTGAAGGGGACCGCCCAGATCTTTCCGTCGTCGCCGGTGGCGGTCTTGACCACGCTGGGCAGGAAGTCGCCGTCCAGGCCGCCGTCCCAGGGGCGGATGACGTGCGCGGCGGCGAACTCCGCGGTCCAGGCCACGTCGATGTTGAGCACGTCGTAGCCGCTGTTGCCGGACTGTCCGGCGGCCAGCAGCTGGCTGCGCTGGGCGTCGGCGGTGTCGGGGAGTTTGACGATCCGCACGGTGCGGCCGGTGCGGCGCTCCCAGGCGTGGATGAGGTCCTGGCGGACGCCGGAGCTGCTGAGGTCGCTGCCGGTGGCCAGGACGATCGGGCCCTGTTCGGGGGCGGGTCGTCCGGACGTGCAGCCGCCGACCGCGGCGGTCAGGAGCAGCGCGAGGGCGGCGGCCGGCAGCGCGGCCCGGGCCCTCACCGCCGCACCGTCCCCGCGGTGCCGACCGAGGCCACCAGCCCGGCCAGCAGGTCGGGCGCGGCCGGGCCGCCGGGCACGCACTGCCCGGAGGAGGCGCGGGCCAGCCCCTGGAAGACGAAGGTGTCGCAGCCCACCCGGCCCATCACCACGGTCAGCACCGGCACCTCGGGGGCCTCCTTCAGCAGGGTGGTGAGCTTCTGTTCCACGCCCGCGGCCCGCCGGGGGCCGCCGTCGTCCTCGTCGATGAGCAGCACGATGGCGCTGTTGCCCTCGCCCGGTTTCTTCATCTCGGTCACCGCGGTGGTCAGCACCTCCTCCATCGCGGCGCCGTGGTCGACCAGTTCGCCCTTGGCGATCCGGTCCAGGGCGGCCCGGCCGGGCGCGGGGTCGGTGCTGCCGAGCGGGACGGCCCGGCGGACCGCCGCCGGGGCGCCGGGGTGCGCGGGGTCGGGGAAGGTCCACAGGCCGTAGGTGTGGTGGGCGCCGACCATCTCCAGGGCGCGGGCGGCGGCGCCGACCACGATCGGGAGTTTGCCGCCGTCGGCCATCGAGGTGGAGGTGTCCATCAGGATCAGCAGCCGGCTGGCGCGTTGTGCCCGGTTGTAGTCGGTCAGCACCTGGGCGACCTGGTCGGGGCCGGCGGTGAAGCGGGTGACGGGGGCGGTGGGGTCGGTGTCGGCACGGGGGTTGAGGAGCGGGGACGCGGGGTCGGGGCGGGGCGCCGAGCCGTCCTTCTCGGGGAGGCCGCGGTAGCCCTGCGCGGTGAGCGACCGCTGGCCGCCGGCCGGGTCGCGCAGCCAGTCGGCGAACCGGGCGACGGCGGCCCGGCGGGGTGCGGCGTCGGCGGTGCCGGCCCAGTCCACGCGGATCAGCGGGTGGTCCAGCGCCGGGACGTTCTTGGGGTAGTAGGCGTAGTAGCGGTCGCCGAGGGGCGGCGGGGCGTCGAGGGCGGGGCAGCCGCCGAGGGCGTGGCCGAGGTTGAAGTCGGCGAGGGACTTCTCGGAGACCAGGGGGGCGGAGTGCGGGCTCCGGCCGTTGCCGGGCCGGTCCGGGGCCTGGTCCGGGCCGCCGTCCTGGCGCAGCGAGCACAGGAGTTCGGGGCTGCCGGCGTACTGGCTGCCGGGGGCGACCAGGCGGCGTTCGGCGTTCTGGGCGCGGGTGGGGTCGGGGGCGCCGGACGGCCCGATGGGGGCGCCGTCGCCGGCGAGGTAGAGGCCGAGGGTGTGCAGCAGCCCGGTGCCGGAGAGGACCGGGCTGGGGCGCAGCAGCCGCAGGTTCTGGTGGTCGCTGTCGGTGCTGGTCAGCAGGTCCTTCCAGGGTGCGTCGACCCGTTCGACGCCGTCGAGTTGGGTGCCGGCGGGGATGCCGACGACCAGGGGGCTGTAGGCGACCGGGCCGGTGTCGTGCAGGGCGGCCGGGGAGCCGGTGGACGGCATGCCGCGGCGGGCCTCCTCGTAGTCGGCGGTGGATTCGGGGATCCACAGGTCCGGCTGCGGGCCGGGCCGGTAGAGGGGGTCGGGGGCGGTGGACCTGGCGGGGGCCCCGGGGGCGCCCCCGTGCGCCTCGCCCTGCCAGCGGTCGGCGGCGGCGAAGCCCTGGTCGACCTGGTCCTTGGCGGCGGAGTAGACGGTGATCTGGGCCCGCCGGCAGCCGTCGGGGAGGTCCCCCTCGCCGTCCAGCGGGCGGGTGTTGAGCGGGGACATCTCGTAGTCGAACGCGGCCCGGCGCAGGGCGGGCTCGGCCTCGGGCGCGGTGAGCAGCCGCAGCTCCAGGGCGGGCGGGCAGGGTGCGGGCGGGGTCAGCACGCGGGCCGCGACCAGGCCCGCGGCGACCAGCGCGCACACCGCGGCGAGGGCGACGAGGAGCTTGGCGCGGCGCCGCAGGTGTTGGTTGGACCAGCGGCGCAGCCGGACCTTCAGCGGGGTGGCCGGCCGGTTCTCGGGGGTGGCGAAGGAGAGGACGACGTCGTCGAGGGTGTTCTGTTTGGCGGCGCGCGGCTCCCACGCCTCGCCCATCGGGGTCCGTTCGTCGGCGAGTTCGTCGCGCAGGGCGCCGGCGAGGTCGTCGAAGGTGACGAACGGCCGGTCGGCGCGGCCCTGTTCGAGGATCCGCACCACGGCGCGGGTGAAGGCGGTGCCGCCGGCCCCTTCCTCGCCGCTGAAGATCCGGCGGTTGGGCTGGGCGGCCATCAGCAGCGAGACGGGCTTGCGCAGGGCGTGGAAGGCGCTGTCGGCGTTGCCGGAGTAGCAGCACTCCAGGACGATCACGACGCGGTCGGCGCGGGCGTTGTCGAGGCAGGAGAGCACGGTGTCCTGCCAGGAGACGGTGGTGTGGCTCTGGCGGGTGTCCGAGGCGCCCACCATCAGCTGGAGGTCGGCGCCGTCGTTGCCGACCCAGCCGTGGCCGGAGAAGTACACCAGCAGCAGGCCGCGCGCCTCGTCGGCGGCGGTGCGCAGGGCGGTGCTGAGGTCCTCGGGCCGGTGCGGCCGGCAGACCACCACCTCGTCGGCGGTGAACAGGTCGGTGCCGGGGCGGGTCAGGGCGTGGCGGAGCGCCTCGGCGTTGTCCTCGACGGCGGGCAGGCGGGTCAGCGTCTCGTAGTCGTGGACGCAGATCAGCAGGGCGCGGTTGACCTTGCCCCGGGCGTCGTACTCGGACATCCGGGTCAGTCCTCGCCGGTGCTGCCGTCCTCGTCCGCACGGCTTCCGGTGCGGGGGCGCGCGGACCCCGGGCCGGCCGGCTGCTGCGGGCCCTCGCCGAGGTCGTGCACCTGCGGGCCGGCGCCGACCGCGACCGAGGGCTCCTCGCCCTCCTCGCGGGCCTCCCGGCGGCGGCGCAGCCACTCGCGTAAGGCGATGCCCAGTCCCTTGGTGATCTCGGCGGCGACCGCCCCGACGACGACCAGGATCAGGTCGTCGACGCCGACCGCCATCGCGCCGTCGGCGGCGTCGCGGCCGGGGCCCTCCTCGGGGCGGGGCCGGCGCTGCCAGTCGTGCTGGTGCCGCGTCAGCCAGGGCTCGCGCTCCAGCCATGCGGTGAGGTCGTCGATGTCCTGGCTCGGATTGTTGGTACCCGTGACCCTGATGCGGATCTCGTGGCGGTCGGCGCTCTCCGGCATCCCCCGGTCCCCCTCCCGGCGGGCCCCTTCGCCCACCGTGCACCAGATAGTGGCGCGGGAGGCGTGCCAGGGGCAACCGTCCGTGAGCCGGCGGCCACCCTGTGGCTTTGGCCACAGGTCCGGCGGTGGGGCTGCTGCGCAGGTCAAGGGTGAGTTGACGGGCCTTCGCGGGGCGTGGTGGACTGCCGGGGCCAATCGGCGACAGCAGAGGAAGTCCGGTGCGAATCCGGCGCGGTCCCGCCACTGTCACCGGGGAGCGCTCCTCCGACGAGGGCCACGGCCCGTACTCCGTACGGGCGGGAAGGCCGGGGGCGGCGCCGATCCGGGAGCCAGGAGACTCTGGTCGCCGTCACGTCGAGCCAGGGCGCGGACCCTGAGTGAGGACATACCGCCATGCCCGGCTGCCCGTCGAGAGCTCCCCTGCCCGCTGCCGCCGGGTCCCTCCGAGGGCGGACGGCGGCCTGATCCGATGCGCGGCGAACACGCGGGATATGCGTGCGGCGCGGTCCTCGGCTACCTCGGCGACCTGATCGCGGCGGATCCGCGGCGCGGCCATCCGGTGGCCGCGTTCGGCCGGGCCGCGGGCGCCGTCGAACGCCGGCTGTGGCGCGACCACCGCGGCCACGGGACGGCGCACACCCTGGTCTGCGCGGGCGGCGCGGCCGTCGGCGCCGCACTGCTGGAGCGCGCCCTGCGGGACCGTCCGGGCGCCCGGACCGCGCTGACCGCGGCGGCCGTGTGGGCCGTGCTGGGCGGCACCTCGCTCGGCCGGGAGGCGCGGGCCGTGGGCGGTGCGCTGGCCGTCGGTGACCTGGACGTGGCGCGGGAACGGCTGCCGCATCTGTGCGGGCGCGATCCGCAGTCCCTGGACGGGCCGCAGATGGCCCGTGCGGTGGTGGAGTCGGTCGCCGAGAACACCTCGGACGCGGTGGTGGGCGCCCTGGTGTGGGGCGCCCTCGGCGGCGTGCCCGGCCTGGTGGCGTTCCGGGCGGTGAACACCCTGGACGCGATGGTGGGTCACAAGTCGCCGCGCTACCGGCGGTTCGGCTGGGCGGCGGCCCGTCTCGACGATGTCGCCGGCTGGCCCGGCGCCCGGCTGACCGCGGCGCTGGCGGTCCTGGCGGGCCCGGACCGGCGCGGTGCGCTGCGGGCCTGGCGGGCGGACGGCGGGGCCCATCCGAGCCCCAACGCGGGCCCGGTGGAGGCGTCGTTCGCGGGGGCGCTGGGCGTCCGCCTGGGCGGCACCCTGGCGTACGGCGGGCGGGTGGAGCACCGGCCGGTGCTCAACGGCGGCGCACGGCCGCCCCAGGTGCCCGACATCGAGCGGGCGGTGCGCCTGTCCCGGCGGGTGGGCCTGCTGGCGCTGGGCGTCACGGTGGCGGGCCGGCTGGCGGCGGGCACGGTACGGCGCAGGAGCCTGCGCGGGAACGGGAGGAGAACCCGGTGAACGGGCGGAGGAGGGCGGCCGGCGGGGCCGTGGGCGGCGGGCTGCTGGTGGCCGGGACGACGTCCGACGCCGGCAAGAGCGTGGTGACCGCCGGCATCTGCCGTTGGCTGGTCCGGCAGGGCGTCTCGGTGGCGCCCTTCAAGGCGCAGAACATGTCGCTGAACTCGTTCGTGACCCGGGAGGGCGCGGAGATCGGCCGGGCGCAGGCGATGCAGGCGGCCGCGGCCCGGGTCGAGCCGACCGCGCTGATGAACCCGGTGCTGCTCAAGCCGGGCAGCGACCGCAGCAGCCAGGTGGTGCTGCTGGGGAAGCCGGTGGGCGAGCTGAGCGCGCGCGGCTACCACTCCGGCCGGCAGGAGCAGTTGCTGGGCACGGTGACGGACTGTCTGGCGGAGCTGCGGCGCACCCACGACGCGGTGATCTGCGAGGGCGCCGGCAGCCCCGCCGAGATCAACCTGCGGCGGACCGACATCGTCAACATGGGCATCGCCCGGGCGGCACGGATCCCGGTGGTGGTGGTCGGCGACATCGACCGGGGCGGGGTCTTCGCGTCGTTCTTCGGCACCACCGCGCTGCTGTCGGAGGAGGACCAGGCGCTGGTCGCCGGCTATCTCGTCAACAAGTTCCGCGGCGATGTGACGCTGCTGGAGCCGGGGCTGGAGATGCTGCGCGGGCTCACCGGGCGGGCCACGTACGGCGTCCTGCCGTACGCGCACGGGCTCGGCATCGACGAGGAGGACGGACTGAGGGTGTCGCTGCGCGGCGCGGTCCGCGAGTCGGTGGTGGCGCCGCCGGCCGGCGAGGACATCCTCCGGGTCGCGGTGTGCGCGGTGCCGCTGATGTCCAACTTCACCGACGTGGACGCGCTGGCGGCCGAACCGGGCGTGGTGGTGCGGTTCGTGGACCGGCCCGAGGAGTTGGCCGACGCGGACCTGGTGGTGCTGCCGGGGACCCGCGGCACGGTCCGCGCGCTGGCCTGGTTGCGGGAGCGCGGGCTGGCGGACGCGGTGGTCCGGCGGGCCGCGGAGGGCCGCCCGGTGCTGGGCGTCTGCGGCGGTTTCCAGATGCTCGGCGAGCGCATCGAGGACGAGGTCGAGTCGCGGGCGGGCACGGTGGACGGGCTGGGGCTGCTGCCGGTCCGGGTGCGGTTCGCCCGCGAGAAGTGCCTCGCGAGGCCGGTGGGCCAGGCACTTGGCGAGCGGGTGGAGGGATACGAGATCCACCACGGCGTCGCCGAAGTGGCCGGGGGCGACGAGGCGTTCATCTCTGATGACCAAGGAAACAGCTTGGACGGGTGCCGGGTGGGGTCCGTGTGGGGCACGCACTGGCACGGCTCCCTGGAGAGCGACGGGTTCCGGCGGGCGTTCCTGCGGGAGGTGGCCCGGGCGGCCGGCCGCCGGTTCGTGCCGGCCCCGGACACCCGCTTCGGCGCGCTGCGCGAGGAGCAGCTGGACCGGCTGGGCGATCTGATCGAGGAGCACGCGGACACCAAGGCGCTGCTGCGGCTGATCGAGGAGGGGGTGCCGGAGGGGCTGCCGTTCGTTCCTCCGGGGGCGCCGTGAGCACGATCCAGGGGACACGACAGGAGCCGGCCGGCGACGTGGAGGACGACAAGGCATGACAACGACGCAGAACCCGACCCGGCAGTACCCGTTCACGGCGGTCGTCGGCATGGACGACATGCGCCTGGGACTCCTGCTGAACGCGATCTCGCCGGCGATCGGCGGGGTGCTCGTCCGGGGTGAGAAGGGCACCGCGAAGTCGACGATGGTGCGCGGGCTGGCGGAGCTGATGCCGGCCGTGGACGTGGTCGCCGGCTGCCGCTTCGCGTGTGCGCCGAGCGCGCCGGACCCCGCCTGCCCGGACGGTCCGCACGCCGCGGCCGACGCCGAGCAGCGGCCGACGCGGATGGTCGAGCTGCCGGTGGGCGCGTCCGAGGACCGACTGGTCGGCGCGCTGGACATCGAACGGGCCCTGTCCGAGGGCGTGAAGGCGTTCGAGCCGGGCCTGCTGGCCGATGCGCACCGCGGTGTCCTCTACGTGGACGAGGTCAACCTCCTCCACGACCACCTGGTGGACCTCCTGCTGGACGCCGCCGCCATGGGCGCCTCCTACGTGGAGCGGGAGGGCGTCTCCGTGCGGCATGCCGCCCGGTTCCTGCTCGTGGGGACGATGAACCCCGAGGAGGGCGAGCTGCGGCCGCAGTTGCTGGACCGGTTCGGGCTGACCGTGGAGGTCGCGGCGTCCCGGGACCCGGAGCAACGGGTGGCGGTGGTCCGCCGCCGGCTGGCCTACGACGACGACCCGGCGGGCTTCGCGGCGCGCTGGGCGGACGAGGAGCGTCAGCTGCGGGAACGGATCGCGCGGGCCCGTGAGTTGCTGCCGTCGGTGTCGCTCGGCGACACGGCGCTGCGGCAGATCGCGGCGACCTGCGCGGCGTTCGAGGTGGACGGGATGCGGGCGGACATCGTGATGGCCCGCACGGCGACCGCGCTGGCGGCCTGGGACGGGCGGACCGAGGTGCTCCCGGAGGACGTCCGTCAGGCGGCGCTGCTGGCGCTGCCGCACCGGCGGAGGCGGGCCCCGTTCGACGCGCCGGGGCTCGACGAGGACAAGCTCGATCAGGTGCTGGAGGAGTCCGGCGGGCAGGACCCGGACGGCGACGACGATCCGGAGCCGGAGGGCCCGGACGGCGGCCCGGGCGGCGGGCCCGACGGCGGTCCCGGCGGGCTGCCGCCGCAGGACGGCGGGCCCCGGGAGCAGCCGGCGGACGCGCCGGCCCCCGAGCTGCCGCGGCAGCCCGAACCGGAGCGTCCGGCGCGTGCGGAGGGCCCGGAGCGGGAGCCGGCGGGCGAGCCGGCGGCCTCCGGGCCGGGCCGGGAGCAGGCCGCGGTGGGCGCCACCGAGCCGTTCCGGACCCGGCGGCTGGACGTGCCGGGGCTGGGCGAGGGCGCGGACGGCCGACGGTCCCGGGCGCGCACCGCGCACGGCCGGACGACCGGGGCGCGCCGGCCCCAAGGGGCCCTGGGCAAGCTGCACCTGGCGGCGACCGTGCAGGCCGCGGCGCCGCACCAGTGGGCCCGCGGGCGGCGCGGCCCGGGGCTGGTGGTGCGCCGGGACGACCTGCGGGAGGCGGTGCGCGAGGGGCGCGAGGGCAACCTCGTGCTGTTCGTGGTGGACGCGTCCGGGTCGATGGCGGCGCGGAAGCGGATGGGCGCCGTCAAGGGGGCGGTGCTGTCGCTGCTGCTCGACGCGTACCAGCGGCGGGACAAGATCGGGATGATCACCTTCCGGGGTTCCGGTGCCGAGTTGGCGCTGCCGCCGACGTCGTCGGTCGAGGCGGGCGCGGCGCGGCTGGCGCAGCTGCCGACCGGCGGCCGGACGCCGCTGTCGGAGGGGCTGCTGCGGGCCCATGAGGTGCTGCGGGTGGAGCGGATGCGGGATCCGTCGCGCCGGCCGCTGCTGGTGGTGGTCACCGACGGCCGGGCGACCGGCGGCCCGGACCCGCTGGGGCGGGCGCACCGGGCGGCGGGGCTGCTGGCCGGCGGGGGCGTCGCGTCGGTGGTGGTGGACTGCGAGGCGGGGCCGGTGCGGCTGGGGCTGGCCGGGGAGCTGGCCCGGGAGCTCGGCGGCACCGCCGTCACCCTCGACGAGCTGCGCGCGGACAGCGTCTCCGCGCTCGTAAGGACCGTGCAGGGCAGGCCCGTCCGCGGCGGCAGCAGTGCCGGCCGGGGCCGGGATCACGATCACGTCAACAGGGAGAAGGCCGCGTAATGCCGCAGGGACAGCCGTCCGTCGTACCGGACGACGGGCTCACCACCCGCCAGCGCCGCAACCGCCCGCTGGTCCTGGTCCACACGGGCAAGGGCAAGGGCAAGTCCACCGCCGCCTTCGGGCTGGCGCTGCGGGCCTGGAACCAGGGCTGGCCGGTCGGGGTGTTCCAGTTCGTGAAGTCGGCGAAGTGGAAGGTCGGCGAGGAGCGGGCGCTGAAGGTGCTGGGCGCCACCGGGGAGGGCGGCACCGTCGACTGGCACAAGATGGGCGAGGGCTGGTCCTGGGTGCAGCGCGACTCCCAGTTCAGCAACGAGGAGGCGGCCCGGGAGGGTTGGGAGCAGGTCAAGCGGGACCTGGCGGCCGAGACCTACCGGCTGCTGGTGCTGGACGAGTTCGCCTACCCGATGAAGTGGGGCTGGGTGGACGTCGACGAGGTGGTGGCGGTGCTGCGCGAGCGGCCCGGTGCGCAGCACGTCGTCATCACCGGGCGGGACGCGCCCGAGGCGCTGCTGGACCTCGCGGACCTGGTGACGGACATGACGAAGGTCAAGCACCCGATGGACGCGGGCCAGAAGGGCCAGCGGGGCATCGAATGGTGAGCTCGTCATGAGCGGCGGCGCCGTGCCCCGGCTGGTGATCGCCGCGCCGTCCTCGGGCGCCGGGAAGACGACCGTGGCCACCGGCCTGATGGCGGCGTTCGCCGAGGCGGGCCTTGCGGTGTCGCCGCACAAGGTGGGGCCGGACTACATCGATCCGGGGTACCACTCGCTGGCCACCGGCCGGCCCGGCCGCAACCTGGACGCCTATCTGTGCGGCCCGCAACAGATCGCGCCGCTGTTCCTGCACGGGGCGGCGGGCGCGGACCTGGCGCTGGTCGAGGGCGTGATGGGGCTGTTCGACGGGGCGTCGGGGAGGGGCGAGCTGTCCTCGACCGCGCAGGTGGCGAAGGTGCTGCGGGCGCCGGTGGTGCTCGTGGTGGACGCCTCCTCGCAGTCCCGGTCGGTGGCGGCGCTGGTGCACGGCTTCGCGTCGTGGGACCCGGAGGTGCGGCTGGCCGGGGTGATCCTCAACAAGGTCGGTTCGGACCGGCACGAGGAGCTGCTGCGGGACGCCATGGGCTCCTCCGGGGTGCCGGTGCTCGGGGCGCTGCGCCGTACCGAGCAGGCCCGTACGCCGTCCCGGCACCTGGGTCTGGTGCCGGTCGCCGAGCGGCGCGCCGAGGCCCTGGACTCGGTGCGGGCGCTGGCCGCGCGGGTGCGCGAGGGCTGCGATCTGGAGGCGCTGCTGGCGCTGGCGCGCTCGGTGCCGGAGCTGCCGGACCGGCCGTGGGACCCGGCCCGGGCGGTGCCGGCGCCCGCCGTGGACACCGGCCGGCCGGTGGTCGCGGTGGCCGGCGGCCCCGCGTTCACGTTCTCGTACGCCGAGCACGCCGAACTGCTGACCGCGGCGGGCGCCGAGGTGGTGCCGTTCGACCCGCTGCGGGACGAGCAACTGCCGTCCGGCACCCGGGGGTTGGTGATCGGCGGCGGCTTCCCGGAGATGTACGCGCCGGAGCTGTCGGCGAACGCGCCGCTGCGGGCGGCGGTGGCCGCGCTGGCGGCGTCCGGGGCGCCGGTCGCCGCGGAGTGCGCCGGGTTGCTCTATCTCTCCCGCTCGCTCGACGGGAAGCCGATGTGCGGGGTGCTGCCCGCCGACGGCCGGATGACCGAGCGGCTGACCCTCGGCTACCGGGAGGCGGTGGCGCTGACCGACAACGCGCTGGCGGCGGCCGGGACCCGGGTGCGGGGCCACGAGTTCCACCGGACGGTGCTGGAGCCGGGCGCGGGGGCGTCCCCGGCGTGGGGCGTGACGCACCCCCGGCGCGGCGTGGAGGGCTTCGTCTCCGGCGGGGTGCACGCCTCGTATCTGCATGTGCACTGGGCGGCGGAACCGGCCCTGGCCGGGCGGCTGGTGACGTCCGCGGCCCGGGTCGCGGCGCCGGCCGCGGACGGCGCCCGGTGAGCGCCGAGGTCGCCGAGGTCGCCGGGGCGACCGGCGCCCTGGTCGGGCGGCGCGCCCCGGTGACGCTCGGGCGGGGAGCCGTCGCGGCATGAGCGGCGCGGCCGCGGTCCCGCGGCGGCCGGGCGGCGTGCTGGTCGCGGGGGTGGGGGCCCGGCGCGGGGTGCCGGCGGCGGAGGTGCTGGAGCTGATCGGGGCGGCGCTGGCGGCGGTGGGCCGGGCGCCGGCCGCGCTGGCCGGGCTGGCCACCGTCGACGCCAGGGCGGCCGAGCCGGGGCTGGTGGCCGCGGCGCGGGAACTCGGGGTTCCGCTGTGGTCGTTCCCGGCGGTGGAGTTGGCGGCGGTGCCGGTCCCGGCGCCGTCCGCCGCGGTCCGGGCCGTGGCCGGTACGCCGAGCGTCGCCGAGGCGGCCGCGCTGCTGGCCGCGGGGCCCGGGGCCCGGCTGGTCGTCGGCAAGCGGGTGTCGGCGCCGGCGGGCCGGCCGGCCGCGGCGACCTGCGCCCTGGCGGCCCCCGCCGCCCCGAACACCCGGGACATTCCCGCCATTACCTCCGGTACGGCGGGCGCGGCCGACATACCCACGGCGGGTCCCGCTATCGTCGTCGTCCCCTCCCCCGACGCACCGGCTCCACCGGAGCGGCTGACGCCGCGCTCCCCGTCCGGCGAGGCCCGGTGGGCGGCGGAGGGCGGCGGCCACCGCCCCGACAGCGAAGCCCCTGGCACCAAGGAGACGTTGTGACCACCCGTCCCGCACTGCTCATCGCCGGTCACGGCACCCGTCACGAAGGGGCGGCCGGCGCCCTGCGCACGCTGGTGCGCACGCTCGCCGAGCGGCACCCCGAAGTGCCGGTCGCCGGCGGCTTCTTCGGCGCCACGGCGTCGCCGCTGCCGCTGTCCGGCGCGGTCGACGAGTTGGCCGCGCGGGGCGCGACCCGGCTGATCGTGGTGCCGCTGCTGATGGCGCCCACCGGGCCGATACGGGATTCGCTGCCGGAGGCGGTGGCGCGGGCGGTCGCGGCGCACCCCGGTCTCGGCTCGGTGTGCCTGCCCGAGCTGGGGCCGCACCCCCGGCTGCTGGAGGTGCTGGAGCGGCGGCTGGACGAGGCGCTGGGCGGCGGCGCGCGGCGGCCCGCGGACCGGGCCCGCACCACGGTGCTGCTGGTGGGCCGGGGCGCGGCCGATCCCTACGCCAATGCCGAAGTGGTCCGGGCCGCCCGACTGTTGTGGGAGGGCCGCGGCTTCGCGGGCGTGGAGACCGCGTTCGTCACCCTGGCGGCGCCGGACGTGCCGGCCGGGCTGGACCGGTGCCGGGTGCTGGCCGCGGCGGCGCCGGGCGCCTCGGGTCCGGGGCGGATCGTGGTCCTGCCGTTCTTCTTCTTCGCCGGTGACCTGCTGGAGCGGCTGCGGATGCAGACCGAGGGCTGGGCGGCGGCGCATCCGTGGGCCGAGGTGCTGGCCGCGGAGCCGATCGGCGCGGCGCCGGAACTGGCCGCGGTGATCATGGAGCGCTACCGGGCGACGGTGGCGGACGAGGCGGCGGGGCACGGCCGGGCGGCGGCGGGGGACGCCCGGCCGACGACCGGCCCGCTGCCGGGCGCCGCGCTGAGCGCCACGGGGGGCCAGGCGTGACCGGACCGGCCCTGTCGACAGCGCACAGCGGGCCCGACTCCGGGGAGGTGGATCTGCGGCACCACGGCGACGCCGAGGTGCGCGGCACGGATCCGGCGGATCTGACGGACCTGGCGGTCAATGTCCGCGCGGGCACGCCCCCGGCCTGGCTGAAGGATCGGATCGCCGCGTCGCTGGACGGGCTGGCCGCGTACCCGGACGGCCGGGCGGCCCGCCGGGCGGTCGCCGCGCGGCACGGGCTGCCGGTGCGGCGGGTGCTGCTGACGGCCGGCGCCGCCGAGGCGTTCGTGCTGGTGGCGCGGGCGCTGCGGGCCCGCCGGCCGGTGGTGGTGCATCCGCAGTTCACCGAGCCGGAGGCGGCGCTGCGGGACGCCGGGTACGAGGTCGGGCGGGTGCTGCTGGCGGAGCGGGACGGCTTCCGGCTGGATCCGGCGGCGGTGCCGGACGACGCGGACCTGGTCGTCGTCGGCAATCCGACCAATCCCACCTCGGTGCTGCATCCGGCGGGCGCGGTGGCCGCCCTGGCGCGGCCCGGCCGCACCCTGGTGGTGGACGAGGCGTTCATGGACGCGGTGCCCGGGGAGCGGGAGTCCCTGGCGGGACGGGTGGGCCAGCTGCCGGGGCTGGTGGTGCTGCGCAGTCTCACCAAGACCTGGGGGCTGGCCGGTCTGCGGGTCGGCTATGTGCTGGCCGACGAGGGGACCGTGGCGGCGCTGGAGCGGGCCCAGCCGCTGTGGCCGGTCTCCAGTCCGGCGCTGGCCGCCGCCGAGGCGTGTTGTGCGCCGGCGGCGCTGGCCGAGGCGGCCGCGGCGGCCGAGGAGATCGCCGCGGACCGGGCCCATCTGCTGGCCCGGCTGGCCGGGTTCCCCGCGGTGGCGGTGGCCGGTCCGGCGGCGGGGCCGTTCGTGCTGGTGCGGCTGCCCGGGGCAACGGCGGTCCGGGCCGGGCTGCGGGCCCGCGGGTTCGCGGTGCGCCGCGGCGACACCTTCCCCGGACTGGGCCCGGACTGGCTCCGGTTGGCCGTCCGGGACCGGGCGACCACCGACCGCTTCGTGGCCGCTCTGGCTGACGTGCTCGGCGACCCGGCCCGGTAGAGCGGGCGGGGTGCGCCGCGCGGGCCCACGCGGCGCACCCGTCCCCACCAGCGCCCGGCGCCCCCCACGGCACCGATGCGCTGGGGATGCCTCCCCCCGCCGTGCGGCGAGGGGAGGGTCCGTCAGCCGCGCCCGTCCGGCGCGGCGCTCCGGCGGCGGGTGTAGACCATCGCCCCGGCGCCGCCGGCGACCAGCAGGACCGCGCCGCCGACGAGGTACGGGGTGGCGGCGCTGCCGCCGGTCTCGGCGAGGTTCTCGGTGGCCGGGCGGGCGCCGCCCCCGGGGTGCGCCTGGGTGCCGGTGCCCGGCTCGTGGGGCTGACCGGGGTGCGCCGGGGTGCCGGGCTTGTCCGGGGTGCCGTGCGGGGTGGTGCAGGTGGCCTGGGCCAGCGTGACCTGGCCGTGGACCTCCGCGACGTTGAGCTTCAACGGGTTGACGGAGACCCGGAGTTGGAGCGCGGTGGCGGCGGCGCTCGCCGAGGTGGTGCTCTTCTGCGACAGGTCGAGCCGGACGTCGCCGACACCGGGCACATCGACCTCGGCGGTCCCGCCGGCACGGAGCGCGACCCGCTTGCCCAGCACCACGACGTCACCCAGCACCTGGGACTCGGCCCGCGGATGTTGTCCGGCGGTGCAGACGGCGCGGGCGGTGACCTGCTGGACCTCGGCCAGCGGCAGCGCCGGCAGGCCGGGGAGCTGGACCTTGGCGCGGACGAGATTGGCGTGGCCCTCGGTGGTCCGCCCGTCGGCGGTGGCCCGGGCGGTGGCGACGTCGGCCCGCAGCAGGCTGACCGGCCGGCCGCCGTCGATGCCGTCCAGCCGGACGGTGAGCGCGGTCTTGTCGGCCGAGGCCGGGGCGTGGACCTCGTCGAGGACGGCCCGGACGGGGACGTTCAGGCTCTTGTCGAGCAGGTTGACGTCCAGGGCGGTGCGCAGCACCACCGCCCCCGAGGTGCCGTGGCCACGGGCGTCGTCGCCGGTGGCGTACGCGGCGGGCGCGGCGGCGAGGGCGACGGCGGGACCGGCCGTGAGGACGGCGGCGGCCAGTGCGGCGCCGAGCCGCCCAGTGGTGCCGGTGGAGCCGGCGAATCTGGTGGAACGGGTGGACACGTGTGTGGAACCCCCACATGAGAGATGGCGCCGCCGACCGCGCCAATGGGGGACATCACGCGGGCCGACGGCATCGACTCGCACATCGTGTACGCACGGAGGGTGAATGGTTGGCCACGCGAGGTTAGTTCACCCCAAAGGGTGGTTTTCGCGCTTTCATTCGATTTCCCCCGACCCCTCTGCCCCGGCGGACCTCCTCCGCCACAGCCGTACCGGGCCGCGGGGGCCCGGCACGGCCCGCCGGGCGGGGCGTCGAAGGTCGCTCAGCCCACGACCCGGCCGCGCAGCACCACCAGGCGCGGCGCCGCCAGCACCCGGACGTCGGCCCGCGGGTCGGCCTCGTAGACGACCAGGTCCGCGGAGGCGCCCTCGGTGAGCCCGGGGCGGCCGAGCCAGTCCCGGGCGCCCCAGGTGGTCGCCGAGAGGGCGGCCTCGACGGGCAGCCCCGCCTTCATCAGCTCGGCGACCTCGTCGGCGACCAGGCCGTGCGGCAGCGAGCCGCCGGCGTCGGTGCCGGCGAAGATCGGGACGCCGGCGTCGTAGGCGGCCCGCACGGTGTCGTAGCGCCGGGCGTGCAGCCGGCGCATGTGGTCCGCCCAGCGCGGGAACTTCGTCTCGCCGCCGGCCGCGAGCTGCGGGAAGGTCGCGATGTTGACCAGTGTGGGGACGATCGCGACCTGGCGCTCGGCGAAGAGCGGGATGGTGTCCTCGGTCAGGCCGGTGGCGTGCTCGATGCAGTCGATGCCGGCCTCGACCAGCGGGGCGAGGGACTCCTCGGCGAAGCAGTGGGCGGTGACCCGGGCGCCGAGCCGGTGCGCCTCGGCGATGGCGGCGGCCACCTCGCCGGGCGGCCAGCAGGCGGCCAGGTCGCCGGTGGAGCGGTCGATCCAGTCGCCGACGAGCTTGACCCAGCCGTCGCCGCGCCGGGCCTCCTGGGCGACGTAGGCGACCAGGTCGGCCGGCTCGATCTCGTGGGCGTAGTTGCGGATGTAGCGCCGGGTGCGGGCGATGTGCCGGCCGGCGCGGATGATCCGCGGCAGGTCGGGGCGGTCGTCGATCCAGCGGGTGTCCGAGGGCGAGCCGGCGTCCCGGACCAGGAGGGTGCCGGCGTCCCGGTCGGTGAGCGCCTGCTTCTCGCTGGTGGCGTCGTCCACCGGTCCGTGCGCGTCCAGTCCGACGTGGCAGTGGGCGTCGACCAGGCCCGGCAGCACCCAGCCGGTCACGGTCCTGGCATCGCGTGCCAGGGCCGGCCGCTCGAAGGTGACCCGGCCGTCGATGACCCACAGCTCGTCGCGGACGTCGTCCGGCCCGACGAGGACCCTCCCCTTGAGGTGCAGCACCGCACCTTCGCTCATGGACGTCATGCACGCACTGTATGCGGGGGCCCGAGCCGGCGGCCACGGTGTGCGAAGGGCCCGCGCCGGCCATACTCCGGGCGGTTTTCGCAAAAACCCGCAGCGCGCCCGGGACGCATCGAAGCGCGGGGCTTCCCGCGTCTCGTCGGAAGCGTTTGGCGGAACTTCTCGCACGCCTTTTGAGGAAGCGCCCAGGATGCCTTCTACCGGCGAATTCCCTATTCCTCAGGAGAGCAGCTCCCCGTATTCTTATGCCCGCTTTCCTCAAGCTCAAACGCCAAGATTTCGCTAGTACCGAGTCTCATAATTCAGGCACTTCGCGGGAGCGTTACGAAGCTGTGACTGACTACACAGCGTGTCCGTTTCGCCCCGAACTATCGGACCAAACCGTGACACTTTGCAACCGGTTCGCGCGCTCGTGCACCCCCGCGTGATAACACAGATCAGGTTCTCACGTAACCCCTGCCCGCGATGCAATTTGCTTTTCGCCTCGGTAAATTTAATTTCCATGACCGCCGCACAAGCAGACCATGCCGGTGCCCGAAGCGAAATCAGAGCAATACCGGAGGGCTTCAAGCTCGACACCCCCCGGGTGGAGGACGGGGCCGCGATCTGGCGCATCGCCCGCGACTCGAAGACGCTGGACCTGAACTCCTCCTACAGCTACCTCCTGTGGTGCCGCGACTTCGCCGCCACCTCCGCCGTCGCCCGCGACGCGACGGGCGAGCCGGCCGCGTTCATCACCGGCTATCTGCGCCCGGACCGCCCGGACACCCTCGTCGTCTGGCAGGTCGCCGTCGACGCGGCGCACCGCGGGCGGGGCCTGGCCGCCGCCCTGCTGGACGGGCTGACCACCCGTGCCGTCGACGAACTGGGGGTCCGCCGCGTGGAGACCACGATCTCGCCCGGCAACACCGCCTCCAACCGGCTGTTCGCCTCCTTCGCCGAGCGGCACTCGGTGCCGATCGAGCGCGAGATGCTCTTCGACGCGGCGCTCTTCCCCGAGCAGGGCCACGAGGCGGAGGTCCTGCACCTCATAGGCCCGTTCGAGGCGCCGCCCGGCAGCAGACGCTGACCCTGGCCGCGCGCACGGCGCCACCCCCGGACCTCTCCCTCCCGCACTCATCTCCCAGGAGCATGCTGTGACCCTCACCCAGCCTGATCTGAGCGTCTTCGAAA
This sequence comes from Streptomyces yunnanensis, assembly GCF_029011865.1. NCBI lineage: Bacteria > Bacillati > Actinomycetota > Actinomycetes > Kitasatosporales > Streptomycetaceae > Streptomyces > Streptomyces yunnanensis. Next base: position 7,085,833 of record NZ_CP095749.1, on the reverse strand, counting down.
CCGTCGAGTCGGAGGTGCGCAGCTACTGCCGTGGCTGGCCCACCATCTTCGACCGCGCCCAGGGCAGCCGCCTGACCGACGAGGACGGCCACACCTACCTGGACTTCTTCGCCGGTGCCGGTTCGCTCAACTACGGGCACAACAACGCGGTCCTCAAACGCGCCCTGCTCGACTACATCGAGCGGGACGGCATCACCCACGGCCTGGACATGTCCACCACGGCCAAGCGGGCCTTCCTGGAGTCGTTCCAGAACATCATCCTGCGGCCGCGCGACCTGCCCTACAAGGTCATGTTCCCGGGCCCGACGGGCGCCAACTCCGTCGAGGCCGCGCTCAAGCTGGCCCGGAAGGTCAAGGGCCGCGAGTCGATCGTGTCCTTCACCAACGCCTTCCACGGCATGTCGCTGGGCGCCCTCGCGGTCACCGGCAACTCCATGAAGCGGGCCGGCGCCGGCATCCCGCTGGTGCACGGCACCCCGATGCCGTTCGACAACTACCTCGACGGCCAGACGCCGGACTTCCTGTGGTTCGAGCGGCTGCTGGAGGACCAGGGCTCGGGCCTGAACAAGCCCGCGGCCGTGATCGTGGAGACCGTGCAGGGCGAGGGCGGGATCAACGTCGCCCGCACCGAGTGGCTGCGCGCCCTGGCCGCCCTGTGCCAGCGCCAGGACATGCTGCTGATCGTCGACGACATCCAGATGGGCTGCGGCCGTACGGGTGCCTTCTTCTCCTTCGAGGAGGCGGGCATCGTGCCGGACATCGTCACCGTCTCCAAGTCCATCAGCGGCTACGGACTGCCGATGGCGCTCACCCTGTTCAGGCCGGAGCTGGACATCTGGGAGCCCGGCGAGCACAACGGCACCTTCCGCGGCAACAACCCGGCGTTCGTCACCGCGGCCGCCGCCCTGGACACGTACTGGGCCGACGGCCAGATGGAGAAGCAGACGCTGGCCCGCGGTGAGATCGTCGAGGCGCACCTGAAGGCCATCGCCGAGGAGCACCCGGGCGCCTTCGCCGAGTACCGCGGCCGCGGTCTGGTGTGGGGCCTGGAGTGCACCGACAAGAGCCTCGCCAACAAGATCGCGGGGCGCGCCTTCGAGCTGGGTCTGCTGATCGAGACCTCCGGCCCGCAGAGCGAGGTCGTCAAACTGCTGCCCGCGCTGACGACCACCCCCGAGGAACTGGACGAGGGCCTGCGGATCCTCGCCCGCGCGGTCCGCGACTGCGCCTGACCGCAGCCCTGCGCCCACATCCCCCGCCGAACCACAGAAAGGCATCCGACGCACCATGATCGTCCGCTCGTTCCAGGAGATCGAAGGCACCGACCGCCACGTCAAGGCCAAGTCCGGCACGTGGGAGAGCAAGCGCATCGTGCTCGCCAAGGAGCGGGTCGGCTTCTCGCTCCATGAGACGGTCCTCTACGCCGGCACCGAGACGTCCATGTGGTACGCCAACCACATCGAGGCCGTGGTCTGCGTCGAGGGCGTCGCCGAGCTGACCAACGACGAGACCGGCGAGAAGCACCTCATCACGCCCGGCGTGATGTACCTGCTCGACGGGCACGAGAAGCACACCATGCGGATCAAGGAGGACTTCCGCTGCCTGTGCGTCTTCAACCCGCCGGTCACCGGTCGCGAGGACCACGACGAGAACGGCGTCTACCCTCCCCCAGAGCCGAATGCCTGGGGGGACCCCCAGCTCACCGAGCCCGAGGCGGGCTGAGCGGCACCGCACCGCCGCGGGCCGCCGCGCTGCCATGAGATTCCGTACGAGAGACATCGCACGGGGCCAAGTAGTCAAGCCGCTTCCGCGAGGAGGGAGGGAAACGCGACGTGTTCGTCGAACTGTTCGCCTGTACGGATGCAGTGGTAGAGCTGGCCGATCATGCGGTTGAACAAGTGCCGTTGGGCCTGCGCGTGCCAGTCTCCCTTCTCGCGGCGGCGCCCGTAGTGGGCCTTGGCTCCGGGCGAGGCTGTGATCGCGGAGAACGCCCACAGGTAGCCGGCGTGGTTGAGGCGGTCGTTCTTGACCATGCGGCGGCCCACGTGGTGCTTCTTGCCCGAGGCCCGGGTGATGGGTGCCGAGCCTGCGTATGCCTTCAGGCCGCGGGCGTCTGCGAAGCGGTCGCGGTCGTCCCCGATCTCGGCCAGGATCCGGGCGCCGAGCTGGATGCCGAGCCCGGGGAAGCTCAGGATCACCTCGGCGTCCGGGTGCTCAGGGAACGCCTCCTGCACCGCCTTGGCCAGGTCGTCGGCGGCGGTGCAGGCGGCTTCCAGCTGGCCCAGCAGGGCAAGCATCTGCTTGCCCAGAGCGTCTTCGACCGGTGGGGGCTGGTGGGCGTAGTCGCCGCGGAGGACGTCGCGCAGGCGCTGGGCCTCGGCCTCGATGCCGCGTTGGCGGCCGGCGCGCTTGAGCGCCGAGCGGAGCTGGGCGGCCGAGAGCCGGGCCGCCCGGCTGGGGGTCGGAGCGAGCCGCAGCAGTTCACGGGCCTCGGGCCGGCACAGGCCGTTCTGCCATCCGGCGAAGGCGTCCAAGGAGGCGGGGTAGAACTCCCGCAGCAGCGACCGGAGTTGGTTGGCGATCTGCTGGCGATTCCACGTCGCGTCCTGCTGAGCGCGGGCCAGGACGGCAATCGCGCGGGCCAGGTCGCTGTCCTGGGGCAGCGGCCGGTGCATGGGCATGTCGGTGCGCAGGATGTTCGCCAGGACCAGGGCGTCGCCCGGGTCGGACTTCTTACGGCTCACGCCGTGACGGTCGCGATAGCGGGCGGCGGCCATCGGGTTGATCGCGAACACCTGCCGCTGGCCCTGCCGCAGGACGGCGACGAGCAGGCCGCGGGAGGTCTCGATCGCCACCGGGATCGGGTCGTGCTCGGTGTCGCCGTACTCGGCGAGCAGGTCGAGCAGGATCCGGTAGCCGGCCGCGTCGTCGCTGATGCGACGCTTGGCCAGCAGGTGCCCGGTGTCGTCGACCAAGGCGACGTCGTGGTGTTTTTCGGCCCAGTCGATGCCACAGAAGATCAAGGTGTTCCTCCCCTTGGTGCAGGTGTCTGCGCTGGTCACGAGCGCATGCGGGCCACGCGGCTCCCTAATTCCAGACCTCGATCGGGTCGACATCGCACTAGCCGTTCGTGGCACCAGCGCACCGCACGGGCCTCGGTCTTGCCCAGGGCTCAGCGGCCCGGGACTGGCGAGAGGTCACCGTGCAGCGGGCTCGCACCACGGAGTTCAACGAACCGCCGCCACGACCGGTGGTGGTCGCCGGACAGGCGCCGAGTGTTGCCGCTCTCTCGTGAGGCATCCAACTGCCAGGAGAGGAAAAGGCATCCACCAGGCACCATCCGACGACCACGACCGGTGCAGGAACGCGCGCCGCTCTCTCTAAAGGCGTCAATCGCCCGGAATGCGGTAGACGTCGCGTTCCACCTTCGAACAGTCCGGCAGACGCATCCCGTCCCGCCGGAACCACTCCAAGAGAATTAGGAGAGGAAGGCACCACCATGACCACCGCACCCGAGCGCACCGCCGACCTGTACCCGACCCGTGGGACCTCCGAGGTCATCACCCCGCGGAAGGACCCGGTGGTGTGGTCGCGGCCCGGAGTCGAGGGGCCCTTCGCCGCTGCCGAGCTGAGCGACTTCGACCGTGACGGCTTCTTCGCGCTGCCGGAGCTGCTCACCGCGGACGAGGTCGCGGTGTACCGCGCCGAGCTGGACCGGCTGGTGGGCGACCCGGCGATGCGCGCCGACCCGCGCTCGATCGTCGAGCCGACGTCGCAGGCCGTCCGCTCGGTCTTCGAAGTCCACCGGATCAGCGAGGTGTTCGCGGAACTGGTCGCCGACCCCCGGGTGGTCGGCCGGGCCCGGCAGATCCTCGGCTCGGACGTCTACGTCCACCAGTCGCGGATCAACGTCAAGCCCGGGTTCGGTGCCTCCGGCTTCTACTGGCACTCGGACTTCGAGACCTGGCACGCCGAGGACGGGCTGCCGCACATGCGCACGGTGTCGGTCTCGATCGCGCTGACCGAGAACTACGACACCAACGGCGGCCTGATGATCATGCCCGGGTCGCACCGGTACTTCGTCGGGTGCGAGGGCGCCACCCCGAAGGACAACTACAAGAAGTCGCTCCAGATGCAGGACGCGGGGACGCCGTCGGACGAGGCGCTGACGACGATGGCGGACCGGCACGGCATCCGCCTGTTCACCGGCCGGGCCGGCTCGGCGACCTGGTTCGACTGCAACGCCATGCACGGCTCCGGCGACAACATCACGCCGTACCCGCGCAGCAACGTCTTCATCGTCTTCAACAGCGTGGAGAACCCCGCGGTGGAGCCGTTCGCGGCGCCGGTCCGGCGCCCGGAGTACATCGGGGCGCGCGCCCCGTTCGTCCCGGTCAAATAGGGGACGGCCGGTGCTCCGGCACCGGGCGGGGAAGCGGGGAGGCCCCGCGCGCGGCCGCCGCACGGCACCACTGGGGTGCGGTGTGGCGGCCGCCGCTTCGCGGGGCCTCGACCACGTCGCGACGGCCGTGACCGACGCTCCGTCAGTTCTCGTCGTCCAGCGCGGGGTAGTCCAGGTAGCCGCGGTCGTCGCCGCCGTAGAAGCCGGCTCGGTCCGGGGTGTTGAACGGGCCGCCGGCGGCCAGCCGGCGGGGCAGGTCGGGGTTGGCGATGAACAGCGCGCCGTACGCGAGCAGATCGGCCTCGCCGCGCTCGACGAGCGGGAGCTCCTCGGGGCCGGTGGGCCGGCCTTCGGTGGCCGGGTTGAGCAGGAACGGGCCGTCGAACCGCTTCCGCAGCCGGGCCAGCAGCCCCAGGTCGGTCACGTCGCAGGTGTGCAGATAGGCCAGACCCAGCGGGGCGACGGCCTCGATCAGCGCGGTGTAGGTGGCCTCGGGCGCGGGCTCGTCGATGTCGTTGAACGGGTTGCCGGGCGAGAGCCGCAGACCGGTGCGGTGCGCGCCGACCGCGCCGGCGACCGCCTTGACCACCTCGATGGCGAACCGGGCGCGGGCCTCGTCGGAGCCGCCCCACGCGTCGGTGCGCCGGTTGGCGTTGGGAGCCAGGAACTGGTGGACCAGGTAGCCGTTGGCGCCGTGGATCTCCACGCCGTCGAAGCCGGCCTCGATGGCGTTGCGGGCCGCGGCGGCGAAACCGTCGACGGTCGCGCGGATCTCCTCGTCGGTCAGCTCCCGCGGGGTGACGAAGTCCGTCGGGCCGTTCTGGGTGAAGCCCTGGCCCGCCGCCTTCACCGCGGACGGGCCGACCGGCTCCAGCCCGTCGGGCAGCAGCACCGGGTGGCCGATCCGGCCGCCGTGCCACAGCTGGGCGAAGATCCGGCCGCCGGCGGCGTGGACGGAGTCGGTGACCCGGCGCCAGCCGGCGACCTGGTCCGCGGTGTGCAGCCCCGGGGTGAGCGGGTAGCCGCGGCCGACCACCTCGGTCTGGGTGGCCTCGGTGATGATCAGGCCGGCCGAGGCCCGCTGGGTGTAGTACTCGACCATGGACGGGGTGGGGACACCCTCGGCGGTGGCGCGGTTGCGGGTCATCGGCGCCATGACGATGCGGTTGGCGAGCGGTATACCGGCGAGTTCTATGGGGTCGAACGCAGTGGTCACTGACGGCCTTTCAGCGGTTTGTCATGGTTCGTCAACTCGGCTGTCGAGCTGACCCATTGGCCATTACCTCAAGCGGTCGACCCCCGCCCCGTATTCCCCTGGGGCCGTATTCCCCCGGGGCCCCGAACCGCCCGTCAAGGAACCAGCAGGGACAGCGCCCGGCTCACGTCCTCGGTCGAGTTGTAGAGGTGGAACGCCGCCCGGAGCAGCCCGCCGCGGACCGAGACCCGCACCCCGGCCCGGGCCAGCCGCGGTTCGGCGTCCGCCAGCCCCGGGGTGGAGACGATCGCGGACCCGGGCGCGGCCCGCGGGGTGAAGCCGGCGGCCTCCAGCCCGGCCCGGTACTGCTGCGCCAGCGCGACGTTGTGGGCGTGGACGGTGTCCACGCCGAGCTCCGCGAGCAGCCCGAGGGAGTGCTCGGCGGCCACGTAGGAGTAGTGGGCGTGCGGCTCGTCGTAGCGGCGGGCGGTCGCCGCCGGCCGGTCGACCGGACCGTAGTTGGACTCCCCCGGGTCCTCCCCGGCGACCCACCCCGCGTGCGCCGGCACCGGCCACCCCGGGCCGCCCGGCTCCCCCCGCTCCCCGCCGAAGACCATGAACGTCGTCCCGCGCGGGCACAGCAGCCACTTGAACGCCCCGCACGCCACGTAGTCGAAGTCCGCGAGCCGCAGCGGCAGCCAGCCCGCCGCCTGTGTGATGTCGACATACGTCAGCGCCCCGTGCGCCCGGGCGGCGTCCCGGACGGCGGCCAGGTCGGCGATCCGGCCGTCCAGCGCGTGCACCGCGCTCACCGCGACCAGTGCCGTCCCGGGCCGCACCGCGTCGGCGAGCGCCTCCCACGGCACCGCCCGCACCGTGCACCCGGCGCGCGCCGCCAGCGGGTTCACCAGGGAGCTGAAGTCCCCCTCGGCGACCAGCACTTCGCTGCCGGCCGGCAGCGAGCCCGCGACGAACGCCGACTGCACCGCGACCGAACTGCCCAGCGCCACCCGCTCCTCGGGCACCCCCATCAGCCGGGCGAAGGCGCCGCGCACCCGGGCGCCCGTCCCGAGGTAGTCGCGCCCCATCGTCCCGTGTGACGCCGACTCCGCCACGGCGGCGGCCAGCGCGGCGGCGCTCCGCGCGGGCAGCAGCCCGCAGGACGCCGAGTTCAGATAGACCGTCTCGGGCGCGAACTCGTCGCCGCCCAGTGCCATGTGTCGCTGCATGGCCCCACTCTGCTCGGTGACCGCCCCGGCGTCCACGGGAATGCCCGGGCCACGACGCCGGGGCGGACCGGCCGGTGGGTCAGACCGCGCAGCTCCCGTCGCCGCAGCTGTCAGCGTCGTCGTCGGCGGCGGCCGGCACCTGGACGGCGGAGTCGGCGTGCGCCCGCTCCAGGGCCTGGCGGAAGACGTCGGCGGGCTGGGCGCCGGAGACGCCGTAGCGGCGGTCGATGACGAAGAAGGGGACGCCGGTGGCGCCCAGCTCGGCGGCGGCGCGCTCGTCGGCACGGACCTCGTCGGCGTAGGCGTCCGGGTCGGCGAGGACCCGCGCGGCCTCGGTCTCGGGCACGCCGGCCCCGACCGCGATCCCGGTCAGCACCGCGGGGTCCGCGAGCTGCCGGGCCTCGGCGAAGTTGGCGTGGTAGAGGGCGGTGAGCAGCGCGCCCTGGACGCCGTGCGCCTTGGCCAGGTGGAGCAGCCGGTGCAGGTCGAAGGTGTTGCCGTGGATGCGGTCGGAGCGGTAGCCCAGCCCCTCGCCGGCCGCCGCCTCGGCCACCCGGGCCTCCATCGCCTCGGCCTGTTCCCGGCTCACGCCGTACTTCGTCGCGAGCATGTCCAGGACCGGGACGTCGGTGGCCGGCGGGGCGGCCGGGTCCAGTTCGAAGGAACGGTGGACGACCTCGACGTCCGCCCGCTGGGCGAAGGCCGCCAGACCGGCCTCGAACCGGGCCTTGCCGATGTAGCACCAGGGGCAGGCGATGTCCGACCAGATTTCGACGCGCATGGGGATGACTCTCGATGACTTTCCTCGGGGGGACCGGCCCGCGGCCGATCAGGGGTACGAAGGGGTGCAACGGTGCCGGCGGGGGGCTTATTCCGGAAAGCCCCCGGGCGTCCCGAACGGGTCGGCCGCCGCGCGATGCGCCGGATGCGCGTCGGCCGGGCGGTACCGTCCCGCTATGGGCACGCCACCACCGCACGCGACCGACGGGTTCTGGGAGTCGACCGGGGCCACCAAGACGTTCACGCATCCGCTCGACGCCGAGCTGCTGGCGGAGTTCGTACCGCGGACCGCACGGGTGCTGGACTACGGCTGCGGGTACGGGCGGCTCACCGCCGAACTGGTCGGGTCGGGGTACCGGTCGGTGCGCGGGGTGGACCGGTCCGCGGCGCTGATCGCGCGGGGGCGGCGGGAGCATCCGGGGCTGGCCCTGATGCGCTGGGCCGGGTTCCCGCTGCCGTTCACGGACCGCAGCTTCGACGCGGCGCTGCTGTTCGCGGTGCTGACCTGTGTGCCGGACGACGCCGGCCAGCGGGCGATCGTCGGGGAGTTGGGGCGGCTGGTGCGGCCCGGTGGGGTGCTCTACGTGAGCGATGTGCCGCTGCAGGACGACGCGTTCCACCGCGGGCAGTACGAGCGGTTCGCGGCGCGGTACGGGACGTACGGGGTGTTCGAGACGGAGGACGGCGGGGTGTTCCGGCACCATCCGCCGGAGTGGCTGCGGGGGCTGCTGCGGGAGGCGGGTTTCGCGGTGCTGCGGGAGCGCCGCACGGTGGTGCCGACGCTGGACGGCCGTACCGCCGAGCGGCTGCAGATCATGGCCCGGCGGGAGCCGGCCGGTGCTCCGGCGGAGTCAGGCACAGGGTGAGTGCCAGGTGGGTGGCGTCGGGGGCGGGGCGGCGGTCCGGGTCGGGGCGCCAGCCGAGCCGGGTGTAGAAGCTGCGGGCGCGGTGGTTGTGCCAGAGGACGTCGAGGACGGCCCGGGAGTGGCCGGCGGCGCGCCAGGCGTGCAGACAGGCGGCGTGCAGGGCACGGCCCACGCCGGTGCCCCAGTGGGCCGGATCGACGTGCAGCTGGTGCAGCGCGACGGTGGTCGCGGGGTCGGTGCGAGGGGAGTGTTCCCGATGGGGGCGGTAGGAGGCGGCGCCGAGGACGGTGTCGCGGTGGACGGCGCAGAGGGTGGGGGCCTCGTCGCGGTGCAGCACCCGGGCCCAGGCGTCCCGCCAGCGGGCGTGCTCGGCGGGCGCGTCGAACGGCGCGTCCGGCACCCGGCCGCGGAGGTAGGCGGCGCGGGCGGCGGTGTGCAGTGCGGCGATCTGCTCCAGGTCGGCGGGGGTGGCGGGGCGGACCTGCGGGGCGGGGTGCGGTGCGGCGGGGTTCACGGGCCGGTCCCCTCCCCTGCCGGCGGGCCACCGGCACGGTGCCCGCGCGGCTCCTCGGCCCGGCCGTCGACCCGGCGCGGCAGCTCCAGCGGGTTGGCGTCGCGCAGCTCGGGCGGGAGGAGGGCCGGCGGGGTGTCCTGGTAGGCGACCGGGCGCAGCCAGCGTTCGACGGCGGTGGCGCCGACGGAGGTGGCGGTGGAGGTGGTGGCCGGGTAGGGGCCGCCGTGGTGCTGGGCGGGGGCGACCGCGACGCCGGTGGGCCAGCCGTTGACCACGACCCGGCCGGCGAGCGGGGTGACCGCGGCGAGCAGCCGGGCGCCGCGGCCGGCGGGGTCGGTGCCGGCGCTCTCGGCGGCGGAGAGCTGGAGGGTGGCGGAGAGGGTGCCGGGGACGCGGGCGAGGAGCGCGGCGGCCTCGTCCTCGTCGGCGCAGCGGGCGAGGACGGTGACCGGGCCGAAGCACTCCTCCAGCAGGAGGTCGTGCGGGCCGGGGGCGGCGAGGCGGGCCGCGTCGACGGTGAGCACGGCGGCGCCGACGGTGTGCCCGCCATCCTCCGCCGAGGGCAGCAACGGGGCCTGGACGCCCGGGAGTTGGGCCCGTTCGCGGATGCCGGCCAGGAACGCGTCGCGCATCCGGTGGTCGAGCATGACGCCCGGCCCGGTGGCGGCGGCGGTGAGCGCGGCCAGCAGCCGGTCGCCGTGCGGGCCGTCGGGCACCAGGACGAGCCCCGGCTTGACGCAGAACTGCCCGGTGCCCAGCGTCATGGAGCCGGCCAGCCCGGTACCGATCTCGTCGGCGCGTTCAGCGGCCGCGGCCTCGGTGACCACCACGGGGTTGAGACTGCCCAGTTCGCCGTGGAAGGGGATCGGGTGGGGGCGGGCCGCGGCGGCGTCGTAGAGGGCGCGTCCGCCGCGGATCGAGCCGGTGAAGCCGGCCGCCGTGACCAGCGGGTGGCGGACCAGGTCGAGCCCGGCCCGGAAGCCGTGCACCAGGACCACGGTGTCCGCGGGCAGTCCGGTCTCGGTGGCGGCGCGGCGCAGCAGGGCGGCGCACCGCTCGGAGGTGGCCGGGTGGTCGGGGTGGGCCTTGACGACGACCGGGCAGCCGGCCGCGAGGGCGCTGGCGGTGTCGCCGCCGGGCACGGAGAAGGCGAGCGGGAAGTTGCTGGCGGCGTAGACGGCGACCACGCCCAGCGGGATCTTGTAGCGGCGCAGGTCGGGGCGGGGCGGGGCGAGGCCGGGGTCGGCGTGGTCGATCCGGACGTCGAGGAAGGCGCCCTCGTCGACCAGGTCCGCGAAGGACCGCAACTGGTAGGCGGTGCGGGCGAGTTCACCGGTCAGGCGGGGGATGCCGAGGGCGGTCTCGGCGTCGGCGTCCGCGACGACCGGGCCGGCGTCGGCTTCCAGGAGGTCGGCGGCGCGGCGCAGTAGGGCGGCCCGCCGGCCGCGGTCGGCGAGCGGGCCCCGGGCGGTGTGCGCGGCGCGGACCGCGGCGTCCACCGCGTCGGCTGTGGCCTCCACCGCAACCCGCTCCCGACGCTTCCCGGTTCGGGGGTCCACGCTCCAGACTGGTGCTGCCACCGGCGCTGCCTCTGCTGCTGTCACCGCGCGTCCCTCCCGGGCGAAGTCAGTGCTGCGCGAACCCTTGCTGCGCACGGGACAGCGCTGACGGCGTTCTATATGCTGAACGATGTCCCAGATGGTGAATATCTGGGACTCTATGACTGTCCGAACAGAGGGGTCAAGGGCGATGTCGGCTGCCGAGACCGGTGGAGCGCAGGTCAAGTCCGCTGTGCGGACGGTGGAGTTGCTCGAGTACTTCGCGGGCCGCCCCGGCATGCACAGCCTCGCCTCCGTCCAGGAAGCCGTCGGATATCCCAAGTCCAGCCTCTACATGCTGCTGCGCACCCTGGTCGACCTCGGCTGGGTGGAGACCGACGCCACCGGCACCCGCTACGGCATCGGCGTGCGCGCCCTGCTGGTCGGCACCTCGTACATCGACGGCGACGAGGTGGTGGCCGCCGCGCGGCCGACCCTGGACCGGCTCTCCGACGACACCACCGAGACCATCCACCTCGCCCGGCTCGACGGCGTCAACGTCGTCTACCTCGCCACCCGCCAGTCGCAGCACTACCTGCGCCCGTTCACCCGGGTCGGCCGCCGGCTGCCCGCGCACTCCACGTCGCTGGGCAAGGCACTGCTCGCCACCTGCACCGACGACCAGGTGCGGGCGATGCTGCCGGCCACCCTGCCCGCGCTGACCGAGCACACGATCACCGACCGCGAGCAGCTGATCGAGGAGCTGCACGCGGTGCGCGAGCAGGGGTTCGCGGTCGACCGCGAGGAGAACACCGTCGGCCTGCGCTGCTTCGGCGTGGCGATCCCCTACCGCACCCCGGCCCGGGACGCGATCAGCTGCTCGGTGCCGGTGGCCCGGCTGACCCCCGCCCACGAGCAGACGATCAAGGACGCGCTGTTCGACGCCCGGGACCGGCTGACGCTGGCCACCCGGCGCCTCTGAGACCCGGCGGCCGGGGCGGTCGCGGCCACCGGACGGCGCAACCGGCCGGTCCCGCTCACCCGTTCACCGTAGGCCAGCAGGACCGGCCGGCCGTCGCGGGCTTATCTCGTGGGTGGAGGCGCGGAACTCCGCCGATTCCCCCAGTGGCACACCTGTGTCACGTCCGCGCTTCGCGGAGGTTGTTCCCATGGGTTCCACCCGACTGCTCACCGGTGCCGTGTTGTCCGCCGCCACGCTGGGTCTGGCCGCCACCGCGGCGTACGCCGGCGACTTCGGCACCATCGAGGTCTCTCCGGGGACGGCCGCGGCCGGCTCCACGGTCTCCCTGTCCACCACGGGGTGCGGGGCCAGCCGCTCGGCGAGCGTGGACGCCACCGCCCTGGGCGGGGGCACGGTCGCCTTCGCCCCGGGCACCGCCAAGGGCTCCCTGGTGGGGAAGGTGATGGTCAAACCCGGTACCAAGCCCGGCAACTACGGGATCGGCGGCAAGTGCGCCGACGGCAAGGAGCTGACCGGCACGGTCCGGGTCGGCGAGCAGGGCGCGTCCGCCGGCCCGAGCATGAGCCCCGGTATGAGCGCGAGTCCGAGCATGAGCATGAGCCCCGGCATGGGGCACGGCAGCGCGGCCCCGAGCATGCCGGCCAAGGAGCACCCCAGCATGCCCGCGAAGGGCGGCGCCGGCCCCACCACGCCGCCCAAGGGCAAGATGAAGACCGGCGAGGGCTCCACGAGCGAGGACGGCATCAACACCACCGAGATCGCGGCCGGCGCCGGTGTGGTGGTGGCAGCGGCGGCCTGCGCGGTCTGGCTGGTGCGCCGCCGCCGGCCCGGCGGCCGGTACTGATCCGGGCCCCGCTCCACGCGCGGCGGGCCGGCCGGCGCCGGGTCTGGGCTCGGCCGGCCGGTGCGGTGGCGGCCGCCGTCACCGCCGCCGCGTGCGGCACCGGCGTCTGGCTGATCGTCAACGGCAGCCGGGACACCGCGCCGCCCCAACCGTCCGTCGCGCAGGGGTTCACCGCCCGACCGCCGGGCGGCGAGGCGGCCACCGAGCGGGCCGCGTCACCGCTGCCGGCCGCCGAGCCGCTCCGGGTGGCGGTGCCGTCCCTGGGCATCGACGCGCCGCTGACCCGGCTGGGGCTGGCCGCGGACGGCAGCCTCGCCCCGCCGCCGGAGAGCGACCGGAACCTGGCGGGCTGGTACGCGGACGGCACCCCGCCCGGCGCCACCGGCACCGCCCTGGTCGCCGGCCACGTGGACACCCGCGCGGGCCCCGCGGTCTTCTACCGCCTGGGCGCCCTGAAGAAGGGGCACACCGTGCGGATCCTGCGCGCCGACGGGCGGGTCGCGGTGTTCACCGTCGATGCGGTGGAGGTCTACGACGGCCGGCACTTCCCCGACGAGAAGGTCTACGGCGAGGCCCACCGCCCCGAGCTCCGCCTGATCACCTGCGGCGGCGGCTTCAGCCGGACCCGGCAGGAGTACCTGGGCAACGTCGTGGTCTTCGCGCACCTGACGGACAGTCAGGCACGGGGCGCGGGCTCCGCGCCGCTGCCCTGGGCCCGTCCGCCGGCCGACCGGTTCAGCGCCCGCAGCGCGCCCCGTACCGCCACCAGGTCCGCCGGTCCCGCCAACCCCGCGTGGTAGAGCCGCAGTTCGTCCGCGCCGAGCGAGGCGGCGTGCGCGGCGTCGGCGGCGAGGCGGTCGGGGCGGCCGCCCAGCCCGGCGACCACGGTGAGATTGGCGGCCACGGTCGCGCCCGCGGGGCGCTCCGCGAACGGGCGCAGCGCCTCGGCCCGCGCCTCGGCGTCCCCGGTGCAGGGCACCACCACCCCGTCCGCGCAGGCCAGGGCCGCCGCCGGGGCCACGCCCGGGTTGGCCCCGCAGCGGTGCGGGGCGGGATCGGCGTGCAGCAGCACCCGGAAGCCGTCCACCGACGCCCGGGCCGCGGCGGCCCGCACGGCGCCCACCACCGCGCGCCGCAGCTCGTCCGCCGCCCGGTCCCGCCAGGCGCGCACCGCGCCCGCCGGCCCCGGGCCCAGCAGTTCCTCGACGGCGGCCCACTCCCCCGCCCGGCCGCCGGCGTCCGGGAGCGCCGCCCCGGCCCACACCGGCTCCAGCGCCCGCCGCACCCGTGCCCGCAACTCGCTTTCGTCCAAGCCCAGTTCGGCGTAGCCGGCGAGGCACACCGGGCAGCAGCACAGCGACATCAGGTACTCCGCGACGCCGCCCAGGCCGACCCCGCCGATCTTGTCGTGGCCGTGCAGGTGCGCCAGCCCGTACCAGCCGCAGGACTCCAGCTCCACGCCCCGGGCGCCGGGCCGGACGGCGGCCTCGGCGGCCAGCCGGACGAGGTGGTCGCGCACCTCGGGGCGGGCGATGCAGGGCGCCCACGGATAGCGGTCGCCGTAGACGTTGCGGACGACCAAGGCGGGATGGTCCGCGCCCAGGCGGGAGTTGTGGGCCAGCACGACCCAGCTGTGCACCTCCAGGCCGGCCGCGGTCAGCGCCCGCGCCGCGGTGCCGAAGGGGTCCGGGTCCGCGATCCAGTCCTGGGGGTACGGGCGCAGCCGGCGGCCCGCCCAGCGGTCCGGGTCGGGCGGGTAGAGGACCGCGGAGTGCCGGGCGGTGACGATGCGGTGGTGGGGGTGGCGCGGGGTGAGGGCGCGGGTGGAGTGGTAGGCGGCGGCCAGTGTGACCTGCGCGAGGCCCAGTTCGGCGAGGCGGGCGGGGGCGTCCGGGTCGCCGACCACGTCCCAGGGGTAGAGGAAGGCGGCGGTGCGCATCAGGCGCCGCTCCCGGGGGCGGCCGCGGCCAGCGCCAGGCCGTGGTCGAGCAGGTGCGACAGGCGCTCGACGTGCGCCGGCGCGGGGTCGCTGAGCGGTGGCCGCGCCCCGCCGACGGCCGGCCCGCCGCGCAGCCCCACGCCGGCCTTGACCAGCGCGACGGCGTAGCCGCTGCCCTCGTTGCGGAGCTCCACCAGCGGCCGGTAGAAGCCGTCCAGCAGCCGGGTGGCGGTGGCGTCGTCGCCGTCGGCCATCGCCCGGTGGAAGGCGAGCGCGATCTCGGGGGCGAAGGCGAACACGGCCGAGGAGTAGAGGTGGACGCCCAGCCCCCGGTAGGCGGCGCCGGTGAGTTCGGCGGTGGGCAGGCCGTTGAAGTAGAGGAACGGCCGGCCGGGGGCGTCGGTGCGGACCGTGCTGATGATGCGCTGGAGCAGTTCCAGGTCGCCCAGGCCGTCCTTGAGGCCGATGACGCCGGGGGTGCGGGCCAGGGCGGCGACGGTGTCCGGCGTGAAGACGGCGTTGTCGCGCTGGTAGACGATGACCGGGAGCGGGGTGGCGGCGGCGAGTTCGGTGTAGTGGCGGAGCAGGCCGGGCTGGTCGGCCCGGACGAGGTACGGCGGCATGGCCAGCAGCCCGTCGGCGCCGGCGGTGTGCGCGAGGCCGGCGAAGTGGGCGGCGAGCGCGGTGCCGTAGCCGGTGCCGGCGAGGACCGGGACCCGTCCTGCGGCCTCCGCGACGGCCGCGGCGACGCAGGCGGCGTACTCCCCGGGGGTCAGGGCGTGGAACTCGCCGGTGCCGCAACAGGCGAAGACGGCGCCCGCGCCGGCGTCGATGCCGCCGCGCAGATGCGCCCGGAAGGCGTCCAGGTCCAGTGCGCCGTCCGGCGCGTACGCGGTCACGGGGAAGAACAGCGGTCCGTCGAGGCGGTCGGCGAGCTGGTGGTGCCGCCCGGCGGTGGCCGACGGAGGATGTGCGGTCACGGGCTCTCCCTGACGTGCGCGGACGCGTTCTCGCAGACGTTTCCGGTCGATGATGCTTCCGATTGATTACGTTCCTGATCGGTGTCTACATTTCTGAACATCGTGGGTCGACGTAACGGTATTCCGGCCGCCCGGGCGGGTCAAGGGTCCCAATCCCGTGCCGCACAAGCCGATTTGACCGCCCGATCAAGTGTCTTGACCGGCCCGGAGGTGCTCCCTAGCGTGTCCCTCCATCCACCTCGTCCATCCATATGAACCTGGTCCGTGCATACGGCCGCACCGACCAGTCGGAGGAGTTCCGCCCATGACCGCACCCCGCACCGTCCTGCTCACCGGCGCCGCCGGCGGCGTCGGCACCCTGATGCGCGCGCTGCTGCCGCCGTACGGCTACCGGCTGCGGCTGTTCGACCAGCGGCCGATCGAGGGCGAACCGGACGCCGTCACCGCGGAGTTGGCCGACACCGAGGCGCTGCGCGCGGCGGTCCACGGGGTCGACGCGATCGTCCACCTCGCCGGCATCTCCCTGGAGTCGTCGTTCGAGAAGATCCTGCGGGCCAACATCGAGGGCACCTACCGGCTCTACGAGGCGGCCCGCGAGGCGGGCGTGCGCCGGGTGGTCTTCGCCTCCTCCAACCACGCCGTCGGCTTCACCCCGCGCCCGCCGGACGGTTCCGCGGCCATCCCGGTCGACACCCCGCACCGCCCGGACACCTTCTACGGCCTCTCCAAGGGCTTCGGCGAGGACCTCGCCGCCCTCTACTGGGACCGGCACGGCATCGAGACCGTCTCCCTGCGCATCGGCTCGTGCTTCCCGGAGCCGACCACCGTGCGGATGCTCTCCCTCTGGCTGAGCCCGGCGGACTGCGCCCGACTGCTGCACGCCGCGCTCACCGCCGAACACGTCGGCCACACCATCGCCTACGCCTCCTCCGCCAACACCCGGCTGTGGTGGGACCTGACGACCGCCCGCGCACTGGGCTACGACCCGCAGGACGACTCCGAGCCGTACGCCGCGCAACTCCTCGCCGCACAAGGGGAGCTCGACCCGGACGACCCCGAACACGCCCACCTCGGCGGATCTTTCTGCACAAACCCTCCCATGTGGCAGCACTGACCGCGATTCCGGATGATCCACCACCCTACGGAACCTCGTCCCCGCCCCCCGGCGTCCTTGAGGGCACGACGCCTGCCGGCACCCCGCGTTCCGGCAGGCGCAAGCACACCACGCGAGAACGAGGTAACACACCATGGGCATCGTCAGCTGGCTCGTCCTGGGCCTGATCGCGGGCGTGATCGCCAAGGTCCTGCTGCCGGGGCGGGACCCGGGCGGCCTCGTCGGCACCACCCTGATCGGCATCGCCGGCTCCTTCATCGGCGGCTGGCTCTCCACCCGCATCCTGCACCGCCCGATACCCAAGGACTTCTACGACCCGGCCATGTGGATCGCCGCGGTGGCCGGCGCCCTGGTCCTGCTGATCGCCTACCGGCTGCTCTTCGGCAACTCCCGGGCCCGACGCTGACCGGCGGGGACGGCCGCCCCGGACGGTTCCGGGACGGCCCCCGCAGGGAACCGCGTACGCCCGCTGACCGTTAGGGCTGGCATGACCGCAATGACTCCTGGCTCGAACCTCCCGCTCACCGCCGCGCGGGTGGCGGTGACCGTCACCGCCCCCGTGCGGCTGGACGTGTCGGGCCTGCTGCTGACGGCCGGCGGCAAGGTGCGCTCCGACGACGACTTCGTGTTCTACAACCAGCCCGCGGGGCCCGGGGTGAGCCATCGCTCGGCGCCGGACGGCGACACCATCACGGTGGACACCGCCGCGGTGCCCGCGGACATCGACAAGGTCGTGGTCACCGCGAGCCTGGACGCGCCCGGCGCGACCTTCGCCGGCACCGAGCCGACCGGCACGGTCCGCGACGCCGACGGCGGCGGCGTGCTGGCCGCCTTCACCCCGCCGCAGCTGGGCACGGAGACCGCGCTGGTCGTGGTGGAGATCTACCGCCGCGGCGGCGGCTGGAAGGTCCGCGCGGTCGGCCAGGGGTATGCGGACGGCCTCGCCGGCATCGCCACCGACTTCGGCGTGAGCGTGGAGGAGCCGGCCGCCCCGCCCGCGGCCCAGGCGCCGCCGGCCCCCCAGACCCCGCCGGCGCCCCCGGCGCCCGTCCCGCCGGAGCAGTGGGCACCGCCCGTCGGCGCCCCCGCCCCGGTCGCCCCGCCGCCGCAGGCCCCCGGCGAGCCCGCCGCGCCGGTCCCGCCGGCCGCCGGCAAGGTCAACCTCGACAAGGGCCGGGTCAGCCTCCGGAAGAACCAGACCGTCTCCCTGGTCAAGGGCGGCCGCCCGCTGCTCAGCTCGGTCCGGATGGGCCTGGGCTGGGAGCCCGCCCGCCGCGGCCGGAGCATCGACCTGGACGCCTCGGTGATCGCCTACGGCCCGGACCGCGGCAAGATCGACGCCTGCTACTTCGGCAAGCTCAGGATCCTCGACGCGGCGATCCAGCACTCCGGCGACAACCTCACCGGCGACGGCGCCGGCGACGACGAGGTGATCACCGTCCACCTCGGCGGGATCCCCCCGGAGGTCACCGGCCTGGTCTTCGTCGTCAACTCCTTCTCCGGCCAGAAGTTCTCCGAGGTCACCAAGGCGTACTGCCGGCTGACCGACGCGCAGACCGGCGAGGAGCTGGTCCGCTTCGACCTGACCGGCGCCGAGCCGCACACCGGCGTGATGATGGCCAAGCTGATCCGGCAGTACTCCGGCGAGTGGGAGATGACCGCGCTGGGCGACTTCGTCGACGCCCGTACGGTGCGCGGCATGGTCAAGCCCGCGGCCGCCGCGCTGTAGCCCGCGCCCGTGGTGGGTGCGGGGCCGCCCCGTCCCGCACCCGCCCCACCGGCCGGCCCCGGTCGGTCGGCACCGCCGCCGGCGGGTGTGCCGCCCTGGTGCGGGAGCGGTCGAGGACCGAGAATTGTGTCGTCGACACCGTCGCGCCCGCCTTCCCCCCACCCTCCGCACACACCCGGGATCCCGTCCCCCTCGGCCCCCCTCCCCCACGGCTTACGACGAGGAGCGTCCGATGACCCAGCAGCCGCCCCCGGCCGGCGGACCCGACCGGCCCGGGCACCCGGACCACCCGGACGGCGCAGCCCGCCCGGACCTCCCCGAGCGGGTCGCCGCCACCTACGGCGAGGAGGACCTCAGCACCGTCCCCGCGTTCGCCGGCGGCTTCATCAACTTCGGCTACTGGGCCTGGCTGCCCGAGCTCGCGGACCGCCCGCTGACCGAGGAGGACCGGGTCCGCAGCGAGCAGGACCTCTACCGGCTGGTGCTGGACACCTTCGACCGGCCGCGCGGCCGCACCGCCCTGGAGGTCGGCTGCGGACGCGGGCTGGGCTGTGCGCTGGCCCTGCGGGAGTTCGACTTCGGGTCGCTGATCGGCCTGGACGCCCACCCGGACCAGATCGCCCGCGCCCTGGAGGCCAACGCCGAACTGCTCCGCGAGGACGCCGGCCCCCGCCGGCTGGAGTTCGTGCTCGGCCCGGCCCAGCGGATGCCGCTGCCGGACGCCTGCGCCGACTTCGTCTACTCCGTCGAGGCCGCCCAGCACTTCCGCGACCTGGCCGGCTTCGCACGGGAGGCGGTGCGGGTGCTCCGCCCGGCCGGCCAGTTCGCGCTGACCACGTTCTTCGCCCGGGTCCCGGAGGCGGTCCGGGTGCTGCCCGAGCTGCTGCCCCCGTACGCCGACGGGCTGGACGTCCCGCACCTGGTGGACGACGTGGCCGCCACGTTCGACGCGGCCGGGCTGCGGGACGTCGCGGTGACCCCGATCGGCGACGGCGTCTGGGAGCCCTACGACCGCTACATGGAGCAGCGGCCGGAGCTGCGCGACAAGTGGCCCCGGCAGTACCTGACGGCGTATCAGACGGGGCTGCTGGACTACTACTTGATCACTGCGGCGGCGCCGGGCGACTGAGCTCCGGCGCAACCACCGGCCGCACCGGAGCGACTGACGCCGCGCCCCGGCCGGCCCCGCGTCAGTCGGCCTGCCGCGACCGCGCCTTGAAGGCGGCCTTGCGTGCCTCCTTGGCGGCCTTCTTGTCCGGGTGGAGCTGCCCCATGACCTCCAGCACCTCCGCGGTGGCCGGGTGGTCCACCCGCCAGACCTCGTCGAAGAACCCGCTGTGCTGCTCGGTCAGGCCCTGCACCAGCTCGCGGAGTTCGGCCGTCGCCGCGTCGTCGGTGTCGCCCAGCTGGGCCGCGATGGTGTCCACCGTCAGCCAGAAGACCATGTCCTGGGACGGCTCGGGGATGTCGGGCAGCCCGCGCTCGGCGAGCCAGACCCGGGCCAGTCCGCCCAGGTACCGGTCGTCGAGCACCTCGCGCAGCGCCGGCTCGGCCTCGGGGGCGACCAGCGAGAGGGTCTGCTGGGCGGCGAGCCGGCGCAGCGGGCCGTACTCGTCGTCGCCGCGGGCCGCCGCGAGCAGGTCCCGGGCGGCGTCCAGCGGGGTGCGGGCGGCCAGCCACTGCTCGGACTCCGCCTGGGCCAGTACCTCGGGGTAGTCGGGCAGCGCGGCCAGCAGGGCGTCTGCGTTCTTGTCGGCGAGGTCGCCGACGGCGGGGGCGTCCACGCCGGCGTCCAGCATCCGGGCGCGGACCGCCCAGACGCCGAGCGGGGTGAGCCGGACCATGCCGTACCGGGCGACGTCCTCGTCCGCCAGCGGCTCGGCGGCCCGGACCGTGTCGCCGTCCTCGTCCAGTTCCTCGATGAGCGCCTCGTCGACCGGCCGGTAGGCGACCAGTCCGATCGGCTCCAGCACCCGGAACTGGTCGTCGAGCCGCATCATCGCCGCGGAGACCTCTTCGAGGATCTCGTCGGTGGGCTCGTCCATGTCGTCCGGGACGATCATGGAGGCGGCCAGCGCGGGCAGCGGGACGTCCTGGCCCGGGACCTCGTTCAGGGCGCTGAGGAGGTAGAGGTTGCCGAGGATGCCGTCCAGCAGTTCGGCCTCCTCCTCCGGGTTCCAGTCCAGGGCGTCCAGGTCCAGTTCGCCGCCGTCGGCGAGCTGTTCGGCGATGTCGGAGAGGTCCGGGGCGACCGCGTCGGCGAGCACCGTCTCCATGCCGCCGAGCCAGATGTCCAGGACGTCCTGGGGGCTGCCGGAGGTGAGCAGGGCCAGCTCCTCGCCGGGGGTGGCGGTGCCGACCGCGGCGTCGTCGGGGAGGTCCACCGCGGCGGCGTCGTCGAGCTCGTCGTCCTCGGTGATCTCGACCAGTCCGGTGTCGACCGCCAGCTGCCACGCCTCGGCGGTGTAGGCCGGGCCCTCCTCGTCGCCGGCCAGGCCCAGGTGCTCGGTGGCGGCGACCAGCGACTTGTCGACCAGCTCGCCGCCGACGCCGACCGGGACGCCGGTCCCGGCCCAGCGCGCGAGCCTGGCGGCCCGGGCCAGCAGCGGGGCGCTCAGCGCGTCGCGGGCCAGCTCCGCTTCGGGGTGCAGCCGCACCGGCGGCATGGTGGGGCGGTCTGCGGGCATCGGGCTCAGCTCCTCGGACGGACGTCGGCTTGTGCGCCGCCCAAGCGTAGACGGAATTCTCCCCATCTCGGGCGGTTCACCCTCCCGTACGCTCCCGTCCACCGGGAGAACCTTGACAACTCCCTTGCGCACACAAGAGATTGACGCGCGTAGCGCGAGCGCCGGTCCCGCTCCGCCGCTTCTTCCACCCCCCTACCCCCCTTTCTCCGGAGGCTTGGATGCCATCCCGTCGTACGCTCCGCAGGCCGGTCGCCCTCAGTGCGGTGGCCGCCTGTGCCGCCCTCGCCGGCGGACTGCTCAGCGTGCAGTCCGCTTCGGCGGCCGGCACCCGGATCCACGACATACAAGGCAGGACCCGGATATCCCCGCTGGTCGGGAAGCAGGTCGGCGACGTGCCCGGCATCGTGACCGCGGTCCGGGCGTTCGGCTCGTCCCGCGGCTTCTGGGTACAGGACCCGCACCCGGACAACGATCCGGCGACCAGCGAGGCGGTCTTCGTCTTCACCGGCAAGGAGACGCCCGCGGTCGCGGTCGGCGACGCGCTCACCTTCGGCGGCACGGTCAGCGAGTACTACCCGGGCGGCAAGGACGCCGGTGGCCAGTCCGTCACCGAGATCACCGACGCCACCTGGACGGTCGGCGCCGGCAAGCAGCCGCTGCCGACCCCGGTCAAGCTCGACGCGTCCACGATTCCCGCGGCCTACGCGCCCCGAGCGGGCGGCAGGAGCATCGAATCGCTCACCCTGCGGCCCACCAAGTACGCCCTGGACCGCCTGGAGTCGCTGGAGGGCATGCGGGTCGCGCTCTCCGACGCCCGGGTCGTCGGCCCCACCAACACCCACCACGAGCTGTGGGCGACCGCCACCCCCGACCACCACCGCACCGCCCGCGGCGGCACCCTCTACGGCTCCTACGCCGACCCCAACGGCGGCCGGATCAAGGTCCAGTCGCTGATCCCCTTCTCCCAACGGCCGTTCCCGGTGGCCGACGTCGGCGACCGGCTGACCGGCACCACCGCCGGCCCGCTGGACTACGACAACTTCGGCGGCTACACCGTCCAGGCCACCGAACTGGGCACGCTCGCCGCCCACACCCCGGCGCCGGAGGTCACCCGCAAGCAGACGGCCGACGAGCTGGCGGTGGCCACGTACAACGTCGAGAACCTCGCGCCGGACAACCCGCAGTCCAAGTTCGACCGGCTGGCGAAGGGGCTGGTGCACAACCTCGCAGCGCCGGACGTCGTCGCCCTGGAGGAGGTCCAGGACGACAGCGGCGCCAAGGACGACGGGACGGTCACCGCGGGCGTCACCCTCAAGAAGCTCACCGACGCCGTCAAGGCGGCCGGCGGCCCGGCGTACGAGTGGCGGTCCATCGACCCGCAGAACGACCAGGACGGCGGCCAGCCGGGCGGCAACATCCGGGTGGCGTTCCTCTTCAACCCGCAGCGGGTGGCGTTCACGGACGTCAAGGGCGGCGACGCGACCACGCCGGTCAAGGTCGTCGACGACCACGGCCGGGCCGGGCTGTCGGCGTCGCCGGGCCGGATCGCGCCGGCCGACGCGGCGTGGAAGTCCAGCCGCAAGCCGCTGGTCGGCGAGTTCGCGCTGCGCGGCAAGCCCGACCGCCGGGTCTTCGTGATCGCCAACCACTTCAACTCCAAGGGCGGCGACCAGGGCCTGGACAGCCGCTTCCAACCGCCGGCCCGGACCTCGGAGACCCAGCGCACCGCCCAGGCGAAGCTGGTCAACGGCTTCGTCAAGGGGCTTCTGGCCAAGGACCCGAAGGCCGACGTGGTGGTGGCCGGTGACCTCAACGACTACCAGTTCTCACCGGCGTTGAAGACCCTCACCGGCGGCGGCGTGCTCACCGACCAGGTCACCAGGCTGCCGGTCGCCGAGCGCTACAGCTACGTCTACCAGGGCAACTCGCAGGTGCTGGACCACCTGCTCACCAGCCAGGCGCTGACCCGGACCGACTACGACATCGTGCACATCAACGCCGAGTACGCGGACCAGACCAGCGACCACGACCCGCAGGTGCTGCGGATCAAGCCCTGACGCCCGACACCCCTGCCCCTCGCCTCACCCGGGGTGACCGTCCCGTCACTCCACCGGCCCACCTCCGGGGGCCGATCGCTCCCGGGGGTGCGGTACTGGGCTGGTAAGCACCATTTTCGGCGAGACAAAGGGAGTCATGATGCCGAAGTCGCAGAACCGTAAGTCGGGCAAGCAGGACCGGGCCGCCGAGCGGCGCTCCGACCAGCACCGGCCGCGGTCGGAGGAGTCCGCAGCAGAGCGCACCCAGGACCTGAAGCCGCGGTCGCGCAAGGCTGACTGACACGGGTAGGGCAGTACGCCCGAGCGGCCGCCGCACTCACCGGTGCGGCGGCCGCTTCCGTCGTTCCGGGCGCCCGTGGGGCGCGGTCACCGGGCTGCGGGCACCGCCCGTCCCTCGGGCTCGTCCCCGTCCGCGACCGCCGGCCCGGCGTCCGGCCCCGCGCCCGGCCCGGCGGGCACCAGGTCCCGCACCAGCAGGGTGGCCCCGGCCACCGCGCCCGGCATCAGCAGCACCGCCACGAACGGGATCAGGAACAGCAGCACCAGCGGCGTCCCGAAGCCGACCGCCAGGCCCGGCCGGCCGCGCAGCAGCCGCAGCCGCTCGCGCACCGGCACCTCCCGGCGCTGCATCGCCACCGTGGTCAGCTCCACGGCGAGGAAGAAGCCGGAGACGCAGAAGCCGACGGCCGGAACGACGGTCTGCCCGACGACCGGCAGGAAGCCCAGGAGGAAGAACAGCACCCCGAACCCGGCGGCCCGCAGCAGCACCGGGATCATCTCCCGCACCGCGATGCCGATCTCCCGCCACAGCGGGCGGTCCGGGCCGGGCGGGCAGTGGCCCTCGCTGCGCTCGACCTGCTCCGACAGCGACTCGTAGAAGGGGTCGCCGATCAGCAGGGTGACGACGGTGAACGTCAGCACCGACAGCATCAGCCCGCCGGCCAGCAGCAGCGCCACGAACAGCCCCCGCAGCAGCCCCTGCCACGGGGAGCCCCAGCCGTCGGCGAACGGGGTCGCCCAGGCGGCGAGGTCGCCGGACCACAGGGCCAGCCCGATGAGCGCCCCCGCGTACAGCACCAGTGCGACCAGTGCGGGAATCAGCCCGAACCCCCACCACCGGCCGTGCTGCGCCGTCCAGCGCATGCCCCGCCCCAGATACCGCATCCCTGCTACCAGATCACGCATGGCCCCACCCTATGGTCGTGTCCGCAACGTCCCGCTGCCGTCCGGCGCCCGGCATGCGCGCGCCCCGGGCCGGTGGGCCCGGGGCGGCAACTGCGCAGGCGTGCCCGGTCAGTTGTGGCTGTGCAGGATCTCGTTCAGACCGCCCCAGACCGCCTTGTTCGGGCGGGCCTCGACGGTGCCGGTGGTGGAGTTCCGGCGGAAGAGGATGTTGTCGGCACCGGACAGCTCCAGCGCCTTGA
The DNA here is from genome assembly GCF_029011865.1 of Streptomyces yunnanensis. Classification (NCBI taxonomy): domain Bacteria; kingdom Bacillati; phylum Actinomycetota; class Actinomycetes; order Kitasatosporales; family Streptomycetaceae; genus Streptomyces; species Streptomyces yunnanensis. The sequence goes on along the minus strand of NZ_CP095749.1, from coordinate 7,061,553 downwards.
CGATCTGGCCGTCGGGCAGCGTGACCCGGGTGCCCGCGGTCACGTACAGGCCGGCCTCGACCACGCACTCGTCGCCCAGCGCGATGCCGATGCCGGACTCGGCGCCGAGCAGGCAGCGCTCGCCGATCGAGATGATCTGCTTGCCGCCGCCGGAGAGGGTGCCCATCGTGGAGGCGCCGCCGCCGATGTCGGTGCCGTCGCCGATCACCACGCCGGCGCTGATCCGGCCCTCGATCATGGAGGTGCCCAGCGTGCCGGCGTTGAAGTTGACGAAGCCCTCGTGCATGACGGTGGTGCCGGCCGCGAGGTGGGCGCCCAGCCGCACCCGGTCGGCGTCGGCGATCCGGACGCCGGCGGGCGCCACGTAGTCGGTCATCCGCGGGAACTTGTCGACGCTGGTGACCTGGAGGTGCAGACCCTCGGCGCGGGCGTTCAGCCGGGCCGTCTCCAGCTGGTCGACGGGCACCGGGCCGAGCGAGGTCCAGGCGACGTTGGCCAGCAGGCCGAAGACGCCCTCCAGGCTCTGGCCGTGCGGCTTGACCAGGCGGTGGCTGAGCAGGTGCAGGCGCAGGTAGGCGTCGTGCGCGTCCAGCGGCTTGTCGTCCAGGGAGGCGATGACCGTGCGGACGGCGACGACCTCCACGCCGCGGACCGGGTCGGGGCCGATCGCCTTGCGGACGGCGTCGCCCAGCAGCTCGGCGGCGCGGTCGTCCGCCAGCTGCTCGGTGCCGGCCGGGCCGGGCGCGTCGACCAGCTGGGGCGCGGGGAACCAGGTGTCGAGAACGGTGCCGTCGGAGGCGACGGTGGCGAGCCCGGCGGCGACGGCGCCGGTCGTACGAAGAGTTGCAGCATCGGTCATGCTGGAAACCTAACCGGAGCCGGCCCGCGGAGGCGAACCGGTCTCAGCGGTCGGTCCCGGCCCGTACGGTCGCACGATCCCGGGGGCCCGCCGGCACCGCCCCTCTCGTACGGTCGCACCAGTCACCCGGCCGTCGCCGCCGGTCAGCGGGAGGCGCCCAGCACCCCCGCCAACCCCTCGCGCACCACGCCCGGTTGGAAGGGTCGGTCGGTGAGCAGGTGCTGGAGCAGCAGCCCGTCGGTGAAGGCCACCACCGCCCGGGCGGTGGCCCGGTCGCCGATCCGCCGGGCCAGCAGCGTCTCCATCTCGTCCAGGCACTCGGCGGCGATCGGCCGCACCGCCTCGTGCCGCAGCGCGGCCAGATACAGGTCGTACTCCAGCTCCACCCGCGAACGGTCCCCGGCGAGGGTCTCGCCGACCAGTCGGGCCACCTCGTCGGCGAGCGGCACCGCGAGGTCGATGCCGTCCACCCAGCGTGCGAAGTCCGCCAGCCACCGGCCGTTGGACTGTCGCAGCGCGGCGACCAGCAGGTCGTCGAGGGTCGCGAAGTGGTACGTCGTGGAGCCCAGCGGGACGTCCGCGGCGGCGGCCACCGCGCGGTGGCTGAGCCCGGCGATGCCCCGCTCCCGGACCACCGCGAGCGCCGCGTCGATGATCCGCTGCCGCCGGTCCGGGTCGTAGCGCCGGGCCATCAGTGCGCACCGTCGAGGTTGAGCACCACCACGCCGGCGATCACCAGCAGCACCCCGAGGACCTTGAGCGCGCTGGTGCTCTCGCCCAGGAAGACCATGCCGATCGCGGCGATCACCGCGGTGCCGGCCCCGGACCAGATCGCGTACGCGGTCCCGACGCTCATCGACTTCAGCGTCTGGGCCAGCAGCGCGAAGGCCACGACATAGCCGACCGCGGTGCCGAGCGAGGGCCACAGCCTGCTGAAGCCGTGGCTGTACTTCATCGAGGTGGTCGCGAGGATCTCGGAGAGGATCGCGCCGGCGAGCGTCACATAGGCCATGCGTACGAGCGTACACAGCGTTGCGTACGGCCGTACACAACGAGCGCCGGCCCGCCCGGAACGACGGAACGGCCGTGCCCGCCGGAGAACCGGTGGACACGGCCGTCGAAGACCGTGCGGCAGCGCCGCGGAGCGAAGCTCAGACGTTGAACCCCAGCGCACGCAGCTGTTCGCGACCGTCGTCGGTGATCTTGTCCGGGCCCCACGGCGGCATCCAGACCCAGTTGATCTTCAGCTCGTTGACGATGCCGTCCGTGGCCGACTTCGCCTGGTCCTCGATGACGTCGGTCAGCGGGCAGGCCGCCGAGGTCAGCGTCATGTCGATGGTCGCGATGTTGGCGTCGTCGATGTGGATGCCGTAGATCAGCCCGAGGTTGACGACGTCGATGCCCAGCTCCGGGTCGACGACGTCGTACAGCGCCTCGCGGACCTCTTCCTCCGAGGCCGGCTTGGTGGTGGTCGGGGTGTCGGTCATGCGGTCTTCGCCTCCTGGGAAAGGGCCTTGGCCGTGGCGTCCTTCCAGGCCATCCAGCTGAGCAGGGCGCACTTCACGCGCGCCGGGTACTTGGAGACGCCGGCGAACGCCACCGCGTCCTCCAGCACCTCCTCCATCGCGTCGTCCGGTTCCACCTGGCCCTTGGACTGCATCAGTTCCAGGAAGGTCTCCTGGATCCGCTGCGCCTCGCCGAGCTCCTTGCCGACCAGGAGGTCGTTGAGCACCGACGCGCTGGCCTGGCTGATGGAGCAGCCCTGGCCCTCGTAGGACACATCCTCGATCGTCGTGCCGTCGTACTTCACGCGCAGGGTGATCTCGTCGCCGCACGTGGGGTTGACGTGGTGCACCTCGGCGTCGCCGTCCCGAAGACCGCGCCCATGGGGGTGCTTGTAGTGGTCCAGGATGACGTCCTGGTACATGGAATCCAGCTTCACGACTCAGTCAGTCCTCGTCCTCATCCGCTGTGCTCGTGCGGTGTCCGTCAACCGAAGAAGTTGCGGACGTGCTCCAGGCCGTCGACCAGGGCGTCGACCTCCGCCGGGGTGGAGTACAGATAGAACGACGCCCGCGTGGTCGCGGGAATTCCGTAGCGCAGGCAGACCGGGCGCGCGCAGTGGTGTCCCACCCGGACCGCGATGCCCTGCTCGTCCAGCACCTGGCCCACGTCGTGCGGGTGGATGTCACCCAGCGTGAAGGAGATCGTCGCCCCGCGGTCCTCGGCCGTGCTCGGGCCGATGATCTTCAGGTCGGGGACCTCCAGCAGCCGCTTGACGGCGTACTCGGTGATCGCGTGCTCATGCGCGGCGATCTTGTCCATGCCGATCGCGGTCAGGTAGTCCACCGCGGCGCCGAGGCCGACGGCCTGGGCGATCGGGGGCGTACCCGCCTCGAACTTGTGCGGCGCCGGGGCGTAGGTGGAGGAGTGCATCGAGACGGTCTCGATCATCTCGCCGCCGCCGAGGAACGGCGGGAGGTCCTCCAGCAGCTCCTGGCGGCCCCACAGCACGCCGATTCCGGTCGGGCCGCACATCTTGTGGCCGGTGAAGGCCACGAAGTCCGCCTGCAGCGCCTGCACGTCCAGCGGCATGTGCGGCGCGGCCTGCGAGGCGTCTATGCAGACCAGCGCGCCGACTTCCTGGGCGCGACGGATGATCGTCTCGACCGGGTTGTACGTGCCCAGGAGGTTGGACACCAGGGTGAAGGAGACCACCTTGGTGCGCTCGGTGATGACCTCGTCGATGTTGGAGAGGTCCAGCCGGCCGTCGTCGGTCAGCCCGAACCACTTCAGCTTCGCGCCGGTGCGCTGCGAGAGCAGCTGCCACGGCACGATGTTGGAGTGGTGCTCCATCTCCGTGATGACGATCTCGGTCTCGCGGTCCACCCGGTAGGGCTCGTCGGCCCAACCCAGCATGTTGGCCACGAGGTTGAGCGACTCCGAGGCGTTCTTGGTGAAGATCACCTCGTCGCGGCTGGGCGCGTTGATGAAGGCGGCGACCTTGTCGCGGGCGCCTTCGTACAGCGCCGTGGCCTCCTCGGCGAGCACATGCACGCCGCGGTGGACGTTGGCGTTGTGGCGTTCGTAGTAGGCGCTCAGGGCGTCCAGCACCTGGCGCGGCTTCTGCGAGGTCGCCGCGTTGTCCAGGTACACGATCTTCTTCCCGTCGTGGACCTGACGGTCCAGAAGGGGGAAGTCCTTGCGGATCGCCTCTGTGTCGAGGAGGCCCGGCAGCTGTGTCACGCGGTCGTACCACCCTTCACGTATGCCTCGTAGCCCTCGGCCTCCAGCTTGTCCGCCAGCTCCGGGCCGCCGGACTCGGCGATCCGGCCGTTGGCGAAGACGTGGACGTGGTCGGGCTTGATGTAGCGCAGGATGCGCGTGTAGTGGGTGATCAGCAGAGTGCCGACCTGACCCGTCTCGCGGACGCGGTTGACGCCCTCGGAGACGATCCGCAGCGCGTCGACGTCCAGACCGGAGTCGGTCTCGTCGAGGATCGCGATCTTCGGCTGGAGCAGCTCCAGCTGGAGGATCTCGTGGCGCTTCTTCTCACCGCCGGAGAAGCCCTCGTTGACGTTGCGCTCGGCGAAGGCGGGGTCCATGTGCAGGCGCTCCATGGCTTCCTTGACCTCCTTGACCCACAGCCGCAGCTTGGGGGCCTCGCCGCGGATGGCGGTGGCGGAGGTGCGCAGGAAGTTGGAGACCGAGACGCCGGGGACCTCGACCGGGTACTGCATGGCGAGGAAGACGCCGGCCCGGGCGCGCTCGTCGACGGACATCGCAAGGACGTCCTCGCCGTCGAGGGTGACGATGCCGCCGGTGATCGTGTACTTCGGGTGTCCCGCGAGGGAGTAGGCGAGGGTCGACTTGCCGGAGCCGTTGGGGCCCATGATGGCGTGCGTCTCGCCCTGCTTCACGGTCAGGTCGACGCCCTTCAGGATCTCCCGCTGGCCGTTCTCGGCCTCGACGGAGACGTGCAGGTCGTGGATCTCAAGCGTTGCCATGGGTGACTCAGGACTCCTGGGTGATGGAGACGAGCACGTCGTCCCCTTCGATCTTTACGGGGTAAACGGGGACGGGGCGCGTCGCGGGGAGGCCGGACGGCTTGCCGGTGCGCAGGTCGAAGCTGGAGCCGTGCAGCCAGCACTCGATCGCGCAGTCCTCGACCTCGCCCTCGGAGAGGGAGACGTTGGCGTGCGAGCAGATGTCGTTGATCGCGAACACCTCGCCCTCGGTACGGACCAGCGAGATCGGCGTGCCGGCGATCTCCACCCTCTTGGGGGTGTCCTCCTCCAGCTCGCTCAGCGCGGCCGCGCGTACGTAGCTCATGCCGCGGATGCTTCCAGCTCGGCTTCGATCTTGTTCATCAGACGCTCCTCGACGTCCGGGAGACCGATCTGCTGGACCAGCTCGGCGAAGAAGCCGCGGACGACCAGACGGCGCGCCTCGTCGGCGGGGATGCCGCGGGCCATCAGGTAGAACAGCTGCTCGTCGTCGAACCGGCCGGTCGCCGAGGCGTGGCCGGCGCCGACGATCTCGCCGGTCTCGATCTCCAGGTTGGGCACCGAGTCGACCCGCGCGCCGTCGGTCAGGACGAGGTTGCGGTTGAGCTCGTAGGTGTCCGTGCCGGTGGCCGCCGCCTGGATCAGGACGTCGCCGATCCAGACCGCGTGCGCGTCCTGGCCCTGCAGCGCGCCCTTGTACGTCACGTGCGAGCGGCAGTTCGGGGTGTCGTGGTCCACGAACAGGCGGTGCTCCTGGTGCTGGCCCTGCTCGGTGAAGTACAGGCCGTAGAGCTCGGCCTCGGCGCCGGGGCCCGCGTAGTCGATCCGCGGGTGCAGGCGGACGAGGTCGCCGCCGAAGGTGACGACCACGGACTTGAAGGTGGCGTCCCGGCCGACCAGGGCGTTGTGCTGGCCGCAGTGGACGGCGGTGTCGTCCCAGTCCTGGACCGAGACCACGGTCAGCTTGGCGCCGTCGCCGAGGACGTAGTCGACGTTGGCGGCGAGCACGCCGTCACCGGTGTGGTCGATGACCACGACGGCCTCGGCGAACGCGCCCAGCTCGACGACCTGGTGGCCGAAGGCGGTGCCGCCCTCGCCGTGCACCCGGATCCGGATCGGCTCGGTGAGCTGCGTCTCCTTGGGGACGGTGACCACCGACGCCTTCTCGAACGCGCTGTACGCCTGGGCGGCGACCCGGTCCACCGGCTTGCCGGCCTTGCCGACCCGCGGGTCGGCGCGGTCGACGAGCTCGTGGGTGACGCCCTCGGGCGCGGTGATGTCGACCTTCAGGTCGGGGCCGCCGGCGGTGGCGGTGCCGTCGTGCAGCCCGCGCAGCCGCGCCAGCGGCGTGAACCGCCACTCCTCCTCGCGGCCGTGCGGAACGGGGAAGTCCGCCACGTCGTAGGACGGCGGGGCGCTCATCCGGGTGGCGACGGTGGACTCCGCGGCCACCGCGATGGAGCCGGAGGTCGTGGAACCCGCCGGGATGGTCGTCTGAGCCTCAGCCATGGCTGTCGTCTAGCTCGCTTTCTGCGTTCTGTCGGGAGTCGTTCGCTGCGTGGGCCGGGGTCAGCCGACCGCGCCTTCCATCTGCAGCTCGATCAGCCGGTTGAGCTCCAGCGCGTACTCCATCGGCAGCTCACGGGCGATCGGCTCGACGAAGCCGCGGACGATCATCGCCATGGCCTCCTGCTCGCTCAGGCCGCGGCTCATCAGGTAGAAGAGCTGGTCCTCGCTCACCTTGGAGACGGTCGCCTCGTGGCCCATCGACACGTCGTCCTCGCGGACGTCGACGTAGGGGTAGGTGTCGGAGCGGGAGATGGTGTCGACCAGCAGCGCGTCGCACAGCACGTTGGACTTGGAGCCCGCGGCGCCCTCGCCGATCTCGACCAGGCCGCGGTAGGAGGTCCGGCCGCCGCCCCGCGCCACCGACTTGGAGACGATGTTGGAGGAGGTGTTCGGCGCCATGTGGACCATCTTGGAGCCGGCGTCCTGGTGCTGGCCCTCGCCCGCGAAGGCGATCGAGAGCGTCTCGCCCTTGGCGTGCTCACCCATGAGGTAGACCGCGGGGTACTTCATGGTGACCTTGGAGCCGAGGTTGCCGTCCACCCACTCCATCGTCGCGCCCTCGTAGGCGACGGCGCGCTTGGTCACCAGGTTGTAGACGTTGTTCGACCAGTTCTGGATCGTCGTGTAGCGGCAGCGGCCGCCCTTCTTCACGATGATCTCGACGACCGCGGAGTGCAGCGAGTCGGACTTGTAGATCGGCGCGGTGCAGCCCTCGACGTAGTGGACGTAGGCGTCCTCGTCGACGATGATCAGCGTCCGCTCGAACTGGCCCATGTTCTCGGTGTTGATCCGGAAGTAGGCCTGGAGCGGGATGTCGACCTGCACGCCCTTGGGGACGTAGATGAACGAGCCGCCGGACCACACCGCGGTGTTCAGCGACGCGAACTTGTTGTCACCGACCGGGATGACCGTGCCGAAGTACTCCTGGAACAGCTCCGGGTGCTCCTTGAGCGCCGTGTCGGTGTCCAGGAAGATGACGCCCTGCTTCTCCAGGTCCTCGCGGATCTGGTGGTAGACCACCTCGGACTCGTACTGCGCGGCGACACCGGCGACCAGGCGCTGCTTCTCCGCCTCCGGGATGCCCAGCTTGTCGTAGGTGTTCTTGATGTCCTCGGGCAGCTCCTCCCAGGAGGCGGCCTGCTGCTCGGTGGAGCGGACGAAGTACTTGATGTTGTCGAAGTCGATGCCCGACAGGTCCGAGCCCCAGGTCGGCATGGGCTTCTTGTCGAACAGCTTCAGGCCCTTGAGACGCAGCTTGAGCATCCATTCCGGCTCGCTCTTCTTCGCCGAGATGTCGCGGACGACCGCCTCGGAGAGGCCGCGCTTGGCGGCGGCACCGGCGACGTCGGAGTCGGCCCAGCCGTATTCGTAGTTGCCCAGACCCTCGAGCTCAGGGTGAGCAGTCTCCGTGGGGAGCGTCATGCGGGGTTCCTCCCGGCCGTGCTAGCGGATGCTGTGGTGGTCTGTGTGGGGCGCTCACCGGTGCGGTGAGCTGCTTTGCCGGCACCGGCCTTCGGGATGAAGGTCGTGCACACCCCGTCGCCGTGGGCGATGGTGGCAAGGCGCTGTACATGGGTCCCGAGCAATCGGGAGAAGACCTCGGTCTCCGCCTCGCACAGCTGCGGGTACTGCTCGGCGACGTGGACGACCGGGCAGTGGTGCTGGCAGAGCTGCTCACCGAGCTGGGGATTGGGCGCACTGCGCGCCGTAGCAGCGTACCCGTCCGCGGTCAACGCCTTCGCAAGGGCCTGGGTGCGGGCCTCGGGCTCGGCGCCCTCGACCGCCTCGCGGTACCCCTCGGCCTGCGCGGCGAGCCGGGCGCGGGCGAACGCGGCGACCGCCGCCTCGCCCTCGGCGCCGCCGCCCGCGCTCTGCGCGATCCAGCGCAGCGCGTCGGCGGCGAGCCCGTCGTACGCCTGGTAGAAGGTGCCCCGTCCGCAGTCGGTGAGGGCGAACGCCTTGGCCGGACGGCCGCGGCCGCGGCCGCCGTAGACCCGCTTCTCGCGGGGCTCCACGACGCCCTCGGCGACCAGCGCGTCCAGGTGCCGGCGGACGGCGGCCTGGGTCAGCTCCAGGCGGAGCGCCAGCTCGGCCGCGGTGGACGGGCCGTGGTCGAGGATGGAGCGGGCGACGCGGTTGCGGGTGCCGTGCTGGTCGTCGTGCGCAGGGGCGGTCGGAACCGGGCCGGCGGTCTGCCGGGCCGCGGGCCTCTTCCGATCCTCGCTCACGTTTTTCACAACACCATTGTTGCGTAATTCGCCAAATCGATTCAACCCCGTACGGGATCACGGACCGGTGGCCTCCGTCACTAAGGGTTACCTAATTTCGGGGCTCCCGGTCACGCTCCGGAACCGCCGCCGGCCACCCAGGAGGCCCGCCGGCGGACCCGCACGGAACGGCTCCCGGACAGCTTCCGGCCCCCGCTCCCGGCGCCCCCGCCCGCTCCGTAGACTGCCCGGCATGCCCAGCACCTCCCCAGGGGACGCCCCCCGCTCGCCCGGCCGCGAGCCTGCCGTCGAGGTCGTCGGCCTGGTCAAGCGGTACGGGTCCAAGACCGCCGTGGACGGGCTCGACCTCACCGTCGCACGCGGCACCGTGACCGCCGTCCTCGGCCCCAACGGCGCCGGGAAGACCACCACCGTCGAGACCTGCGAAGGCTATCGGCGCCCGGACGCCGGTCGGGTCCGCGTCCTGGGACTGGACCCGGTCGCCGACGCCGCGGCGCTGCGCCCCCGGATCGGCGTGATGCTCCAGTCGGGCGGGGTCTACGCCGGAGCCCGGGCCGAGGAGATGCTGCGGCACACCGCCACCCTCCACGCCCACCCCCTCGACGTGGTCGCGCTGATGGAACGGCTGGGCCTGGGCAGCTGCGGACGGACGCCCTACCGGCGGCTGTCCGGCGGCCAGCAGCAGCGGCTCGCCCTGGCGATGGCCGTGGTCGGCCGCCCCGAGCTGGTGTTCCTGGACGAGCCGACCGCCGGCCTCGACCCGCAGGCCCGCCGCGCCACCTGGGACCTCGTCCGGGAGCTGCGCGCCGACGGCGTCAGCGTGGTGCTGACCACCCACTTCATGGACGAGGCCGAGCAGCTCGCCGACGACGTCGCGATCATCGACGGCGGCAAGGTCGTCACCCAGGGCAGCCCGGAGGAGCTGTGCAAGGGCGGCGCCGAGAACAGCCTGCGCTTCACCGGCCGGCCCGGTCTGGACGTCGCCTCGCTCCTCAAGGCACTGCCGGCCGACAGCGCCGCCGCCGAGCTGACCGCCGGCATCTACCGCGTCCAGGGCCGGATCGACCCGCAGCTGCTGGCCACCGTGACCTCCTGGTGCGCGCAGAACGGCGTGCTGCCCGACGCGATAGCCGTCGAGCGCCACACCCTGGAGGACGTCTTTCTCGAGCTCACCGGTAAGGAGCTGCGCGCATGACCACCGCGAGCGGTACGTTCGCCCCCCGGCCCGGCGCGGCCCCGCTGCCCAGGATGATCCGCGCGCAGGCCGCCCTGGAGACCAGGATGCTGCTGCGCAACGGCGAGCAGCTGCTGCTGACCGTCATCATCCCGACGCTGCTGCTGGTGCTGTTCTCCGCCGTCCGCATCATCGACACCGGCGCCGGCAGGTCGGTGGACTTCCTCACGCCGGGCGTGCTGGGGCTGGCCGTGATGTCCACGGCGTTCACCGGCCAGGCCATCGCCACCGGATTCGAGCGGCGCTACGGCGTCCTCAAGCGGCTGGCCGCCTCGCCGCTGCCGCGCTGGGGGCTGATGACCGCGAAGACCTGCGCGGTGCTGGTCACCGAGGTCCTCCAGGTCGTCCTGCTGACCGTGGTCGCCCTGGCGCTGGGCTGGTCCCCGCAGGGCGCCGCGTCCCTCTCCGGCGTGGCCTCCGTGGTCCTGCTGCTCCTGTTGGGCACCGCCGCGTTCTCCGGCCTGGGCCTGCTGATGGCCGGCACCCTCAAGGCCGAGGCCACCCTGGCCGCCGCCAACCTGGTCTTCCTGCTGCTGCTCGTCGGCGGCGGGGTGATCGTCCCGCTGGCGAAGTTCCCGGCCGCGGCCCAGCAGGTGCTCCAGTTCCTGCCGATCTCCGCGCTCTCGGACGGCCTGCGGGAGGTGCTCCAGCACGGGGCCGGGGTGCCCTGGGCGGACCTCGGGATCCTGGCGGCCTGGGCCGTCCTGGGGCTGGGCGCGGCGGCGAAGTTCTTCCGCTGGGAGTGACCCCGCCGCCCGCCGGACCGGCCCGAACGCCGCAGACCCGACCCTCGTGAAAACGCGCACAAGCCGCCGCCTACGATGACTCCCGTGCCGAACACGCTGAATCCCTTTGAGCTGATCGCCCGCCGCTGGCAGCCCTCCGCGCGCTTCGTCGAGCGGGCGGCGCTCGCCACCGTCGTGATGGCCGTGGTCATCGTCGTGACCGGTGGTGCGGTCCGGCTGACCGAGTCCGGGCTGGGCTGCTCGACGTGGCCCCAGTGCACGCCGGACAGCCTCACCCCGACCGCCGAGATGGGCATCCACGGCCTCATCGAGTTCGGCAACCGCCTGCTGACCTACGTCCTGTGCGCCTTCATCGGGCTGTTCATCGTGGCGGCACGGGCCCGCGCACCGCGCCGCCACTCGCTCACCCGGCTCGGCTGGGCGCAGTTCTGGATCGTGATGGGCAACGCGGTCTGGGGCGGCATCGTCGTGCTCACCGGCCTGAACCCGTACCTCGTCGCCGCGCACTTCCTGCTCACCAGCGCCCTGTTGACGGTCTGCGTGCTGTCCTGGCAGCGCGCCAAGGAGGGCGACGGGGAGCCGCGCGACCTGGTCTCCCCCGCGGTCCGGCAGCTCTCCTGGGTGCTGGTGGTCGCGGTGGCCGCGCTGACGGTGATCGGCACCGTCGTCACCGGCACCGGTCCGCACGCGGGCGACGCCCACAAGGTCCACCGGATCCCGCTGGACTGGCAGGAGGTGACCCAGCTCCACGTCGACTTCGTGTACATCGTCGTCGGGCTGACCGTCGCCCTCTTCTTCACCCTGCGCGCGGTCAAGGCGCCGCCGGCCCCGCGCCGCGCCGCCCTGGCCCTGTTCGCCGCCCTCGCCTTCCAGGGCGTCGTCGGCTACGTCCAGTACTTCCTGAGCCTGCCGACGCTGGTCGTCGGACTGCACATGTTCGGCTCGACGCTGGTCTGGATCGCGGTGTTGCGGGTCTTCCTCACCCTGCGCGACCGCGGCCCGGTGCCCGCCGCGCCGGACGCACCCGTCGACGACGAGGCCGCAGAGGCCCGACCGGCCGCCACGACCGCCGCTTAGGGCACGACCTAGGTCGCAGAGGACAGTCCGTAGACCCGGCGGGCGGTGCCGGAGCCGACCATCTCGGCGATCCGCCGCCCGTCCGCCGGGGCGCACAGCCCCTCGGCGGTCCACTCCCCCACGACGCGATCCACGGCCCGCCGGAAGAGGCGGGCCGCGGTGACGTAGAGCTCGGGCAGCCCGCGCGCCCCCGAGGAGAACAGCAGCTTGCCGAACGGCGCCTGGCCCAGCGTCTCCTCGGGACACGGGCCGACGTCCGTGTAGACGTGGGCGTGCACGGCGGCCAGTTGCGCGGCCCGCCGGTGGTGCGGGGCCTGGGGCAGCAGAACGAGATCGGAGCCGGAGCCGAGCCCGGCGGTGGCCCGCAGGAAGTCCGCCAACGGCTGCGGATCTGCGCAGTGCAGCTGCACCGGGAGCCCGGTCGCCACCGCGCTCCACAACAGGTGCCGGAGAAGCGCGGGCTCCGCCAGCGGCTCCCCCGGGCGACGATCGCGCAGCCAGCGGTCCGCGGCGCGCCGCACCGCGCCCCCATCGGGCGCCCGCCCCTCGCAGTACGTGCCCCCGCAGGCGAAGGCGGTCGCGTGCTGGGCGGCGGAGTAGAGGGCCTCGGCGGTGTAGCCGAGGAAGGCGTCGACGCTGCCGGAGGTGTCGGCGACCTGTTCGGCGAGCGGTTCGAGCCGGACGACCTCGTGGGCGCGGGCATCGGCGGCGTCGGCGAGTTCGGCGGCGGACGTCAGACCGCCGGGGGCACCGGATTCCACCAGGAACGTCTCGATGCCGGCGCCGCGGAGCAACATCCGGCCCGCGCGGAAGGCGCCCACCTCGCGCCGCCGGGCCAGATAGCGCACCGGCGCGCAGTGCGGCTCCAGGCCGAGCAGGGGCGGGCACCAGCGGCGTATCGCGAGACCGGTGCGGGTGTCGAAGTGGCTGGTGCCCGCGGGGGCCGGGCCCCGGGCCCCGGCCGCGGCGCCCAGTTGGGCCTCGAAGGAACCGAGGCCCAGTTCACCGTGGACGGCGCCGTGACTGTGCTGGTCGATGAGCGGGGGGAGTGTGTCCATCCGCCCCTCCTCGCCGTCGGCCCGCCGGGCGTGGCCGGTCCACCGCGCCTGGTGAGCTTAACGGGCGAGCGGGTGGTGAGGTAGCGGGCGATGCGCCCCGGCGCACGGCACCGGGGCGGGCGCGTGGGGCTCAGGCGTTGGCCGGGCCGCCCAGCTGGAGGCCGGCCATCCGCGACCACTCGTAGCGGCCGGTGCGGACCTTGGCGGCCAACTCGCCGTCGAAGTCGTCCTGGAGGGCGATGCCGGCCTGCTCGGCGGCCTTCTTGGCGGCGAGGTAGCTGTCCGCGACCAGATTGCCCCACTCGCCGTTGGCGCCGACCAGGGCGATCCGGGTGCGGCCGCGGCCGATGTGGGCGAGCTGGCCCTCGGCGCTGCCGCCGTGGCTGCTCGCGAAGGAACGCATCTGCCGGGCGAGCCGGGCCGCCTGCTTGTCGGCCCGCTTCTCCGCCGGCGTCGCGGCGGCCGCGCCGCCCGCCGCCTGCTCGTCAGCCTGCTGGGTGTCTGCCATGGTCAGCATGTTACCCACCGGTACCGCCTTTGTGGGGGTGATCCGCCACACCTCCCGCCGACACCGAAGGGGGACGGGAGGCGACGGCAGCTCCTAGCGGAGGAAGGGGTCCACCGCGACGGCGACGAACAGCAGCGACACATAGGTGATGGACCAGTGGAACAGCCGCATCTCCTTGAGCTTGGCCCCGGTGAGGCCGGCCTTGGCGCGGACCTGGAGGGCGTGCGCCTCCCACAGCCAGAACGCGCCGCAGGCGACCGCGACCCCGGTGTAGAACCAGCCGGTGTAGCCCAGCGGCTGGAGCAGCAGCGAGACCCCGACCATCACCCAGCTGTAGAGGACGATCTGTCGGGCGACGACCTTGTTGCCCGCCACCGCCGGCAGCATCGGCACGCCGACCCGCTTGTAGTCCTCCGTGACCTTCATCGACAGCGGCCAGTAATGCGGCGGCGTCCAGAAGAAGATGACGAGGAAGAGGATGAAGGAGGCCCAGGAGACGGTGTTGGTCACCGAGGACCAGCCGATGAAGACGGGCATGCAGCCCGCGATGCCGCCCCAGACGATGTTCTGCGTCGTCCGCCGCTTGAGGATCATCGTGTAGACGACGACGTAGAAGAGCAGCGCCCCGAGGGAGAGCATCGCCGACAGCGGGTTGACGAGGTACCAGAACCACGCCGTGGAACCGACCGCGAGGACGGTGGCGAAGACCAGGCACTCGCGCGGCGAGACCATGCCGGTCACCAGCGGGCGCTGGGAGGTGCGGTCCATCATCGCGTCGATGTCGCGGTCGAGGTACATGTTGTACGCCGCGGCACCGCCGGCGGACAGGTAGCCGCCGATGCAGGTGGCCAGCACCAGCCACAGGTCCGGCACTCCGCCGGCCGCCAGGAACATCACCGGCACCGTCGTCATCAACAACAGTTCGATGACCCGCGGCTTGGTCAGCGCGATGAACGCCTTGACGCGGGCCCCGAACGGCCGGTTACCGGGACTCCCGGGGACCTGAGAGAGCCCCCCCGCAGGACGGGTTTCGACGGCCGTCACGCACACCCCTGGAAGTAACGTCTGCGGCCTGAGCCGCGGAGATAAGGCCAGCAAGCTCCGCCGGCGGTGAACACCCGGTAAAGGCTTGCGCTTACCACGCCACTTTAGACGTTGGCCATACGGCGACTCTCGCGGGGGTGGGGTCGTGTTGGGCGCCCGGCCGCGGGCCGGCGGCGGCGACATTCCAGGCGGGCCCGGCGGCGGATTGTCCGGAGCTTTCCCGGCCCGTTCACCCGGCGTTCGGGAGGCGGAGGCGCCCGGGGCCCGGCAGTCTGGTGCGTAGGGCGCGAACCGACGCCAGGAATGCCCCGAGCGCCGCTTTAGTTGCCCTAAGCGATAGATGATCCCGCGACGGCGACACCGCCCACCGAGTGAGCGCCAGGACCGCCGACTGAGCACCGACTGAGCGCCGAAATCGCCGACTGAGCGTCGAAAAGGCGGGCGCATTCGCGGGGGTAGGCTCGACACCGCCTGGGCGGACATGCCGTCCGCGTTCGACATGTGGAGAGGAGCCCTGACTCAGGGTGAGCACCAAGCCGACCACCACAGATTTCGAGTGGACCGAACTGGACCAGCGGGCTGTGGATACCGTCCGAGTCCTGGCCATGGATTCCGTGCAGAAGGTCGGTAACGGCCATCCGGGTACGGCCATGAGCCTGGCGCCCGCCGCCTACGTTCTGTTCCAGAAGCTGATGCGGCACGACCCCGCCGATGCGGACTGGACCGGCCGGGACCGGTTCGTCCTCTCCGCGGGCCACTCCAGCCTGACCCTCTACATCCAGCTCTACCTCGCCGGTTTCGGCCTGGAGCTGGACGACTTGAAGAGCTTCCGCACCTGGGGCTCGAAGACCCCCGGTCACCCGGAGTACGGCCACACCACCGGCGTGGAGACCACCACCGGCCCGCTGGGCCAGGGTGTCGCCAACGCCGTGGGCATGGCGATGGCGGCCCGCTACGAGCGCGGCCTGTTCGACCCCGAGGCCGCGGCGGGCACCTCCCCGTTCGACCACATGGTGTACGTCATCGCCGGTGACGGCTGCCTCCAGGAGGGCATCGCCGCCGAGGCGTCCTCCATGGCCGGCCACCAGAAGCTCGGCAACCTCGTGATGCTGTGGGACGACAACCACATCTCCATCGAGGGCGACACCGAGACCGCCGTCTCCGAGGACACCTGCGCGCGCTACGAGGCGTACGGCTGGCACGTCCAGCGCGTCGCGCAGCTGCCCAACGGCGACCTGGACCCGGCCGGTCTGGCCGCGGCCCTGGAGGCCGCCAAGGCCGAGACCGAGCGCCCGTCGTTCATCGCGGCCCGCTCGATCATCGCCTGGCCGGCCCCGAACGCCCAGAACACCGAGGCCGCGCACGGCTCGGCGCTGGGCGAGGAGGAGATCGCCGCCACCAAGCGCGTCATGGGCTTCGACCCGGAGCAGACGTTCGAGGTGGCCGACGAGGTGCTGGCGCACACCCGTGGCGCCCTGGACCGCGGCCGCGAGGCCCGCGCCGAGTGGGAGAAGTCGTTCGCCGCCTGGCGCACCGCCAACCCCGAGCGCGCCGCCGAGTTCGACCGGATCGCCGCGGGCGAGCTGCCCGCGGGCTGGGCGGACCACGTCCCGTCGTTCGAGACCGGCAAGTCCGTCGCCACCCGTGCCGCGTCCGGCAAGGTGCTGCAGGCACTGGGCGCGGTCATCCCCGAGCTGTGGGGCGGCTCCGCCGACCTCGCCGGGTCGAACAACACGACGATCGACAAGACCTCGTCGTTCCTGCCGAAGGGCAACCCGCTGCCGGGCGCCGACCCGTACGGCCGCACCCTCCACTTCGGCATCCGCGAGCACTCCATGGCCGCGGAGATGAACGGCATCGCGCTGCACGGCAACACCCGCATCTACGGCGGCACCTTCCTGGTGTTCTCCGACTACATGCGCAACGCCGTCCGGCTGTCCGCGCTGATGCACCTGCCGGTGACGTACGTGTGGACGCACGACTCCATCGGCCTGGGCGAGGACGGTCCGACCCACCAGCCGGTCGAGCACCTGGCCACGCTGCGCGCCATCCCGGGCCTGAACATCGTGCGCCCGGCCGACGCCAACGAGACCGCCCTCGCCTGGCGCGAGATCATGCGCCGCTGGACGAAGGAGTTCGGCGTGGGCGCCCCGCACGGTCTGGCGCTGACCCGTCAGGGCGTGCCGACGTACGAGGCCGACGAGAACACCGCCAAGGGTGGTTACGTCCGCTTCGAGGCCGAGGGCGGCGAGCCGCAGGTCGTGCTGATCGCCACCGGTTCCGAGCTGCAGCTGGCCGTCGAGGCCCGCGAGCGGCTCCAGGCCGAGGGCGTGCCGACCCGCGTGGTGTCGATGCCGTCGGTGGAGTGGTTCGAGGAGCAGGACCAGGCGTACAAGGACAGCGTGCTGCCGCCGTCCGTGAAGGCCCGGGTCGCCGTGGAGGCGGGCATCGGGCTGACCTGGCACCGCTACGTCGGCGACGCCGGCCGGATCGTCTCGCTGGAACACTTCGGCGCCTCGGCCGACGGCAAGCTGCTGTACCGCGAGTTCGGCTTCACCCCCGAAGCGGTGGCCGCCGCCGCCCGCGAATCGCTGGCCGACGCCGCGCGCTGACGCCCGTATACGACAAGTAGGAGATGCTTAAACCCATGACAGACGCACTCAAGCGCCTCTCCGACGAAGGCGTGGCGATCTGGCTGGACGACCTGTCGCGCAAGCGCATCACGTCCGGCAACCTGGCCGAGCTGATCGACCAGCAGCACGTCGTCGGCGTCACCACCAACCCCTCGATCTTCCAGAAGGCGATCTCCTCGGGCGACGGCTACAGCCAGCAGCTGGCCGACCTGGCGGCCCGCAAGGTCACCGTGGACGAGGCGATCCGCATGATCACCACGGCCGATGTCCGGGACGCCGCCGACGTGCTGCGCCCGGTCTTCGACGCCACCGGTGGCCAGGACGGCCGGGTCTCCATCGAGGTCGACCCGCGGCTGGCGCACCACACCGTGGCGACCATCGCCGAGGCCAAGCAGCTCGCGTGGCTGGTGGACCGCCCGAACACGCTGATCAAGATCCCGGCCACCAAGGCGGGTCTGCCGGCGATCACCGAGGTGATCGGCCTGGGCATCAGCGTCAACGTCACGCTGATCTTCTCGCTGGAGCGCTACCGCGAGGTGATGGACGCCTACCTCGCCGGTCTGGAGAAGGCCAAGGCCGCGGGCCTGGACCTGTCCAAGATCCGTTCGGTGGCGTCGTTCTTCGTGTCCCGCGTGGACTCCGAGATCGACAAGCGCCTGGAGAAGATCGGCACCGACGAGGCCAAGGCCCTCAAGGGCAAGGCCGCCCTCGCCAACGCCCGCCTGGCCTACCAGGCGTTCGAGGAGGTCTTCTCCTCCGCGCGCTGGGCCGCCCTCGACAAGGCGGGCGCCCACAAGCAGCGTCCGCTGTGGGCCTCGACCGGCGTGAAGGACCCCGCGTACAAGGACACCCTGTACGTGGACGAACTGGTCGCCCCGGGCACGGTCAACACCATGCCGGAGGCCACCCTGGAGGCCACCGCCGCCCGCGGTCAGATCACGGGCGACACGGTGCGCGGCACCTACGCCGCCGCCCAGGCCGACCTCGACGCGCTCGGCGCGCTCGGGATCTCGTACGACGACGTCGTGCAGCTCCTGGAGGACGAGGGCGTGGAGAAGTTCGAGGCGTCCTGGAACGACCTGCTCAAGTCGACCGAGGCGGAGCTGGCGCGCCTCGCTCCCTCGGAGGGCTGATCCCCTTGACCGCTGTTCATGGAGCGAACCCGCTCCGTGACGCCGCGGACCGACGGCTCCCGCGCATCGCGGGGCCGTCGGGCCTGGTCATCTTCGGCGTCACGGGTGATTTGTCACGCAAAAAGCTGATGCCCGCGGTCTACGACCTCGCGAACCGGGGTCTGCTGCCGCCGGGCTTCTCGCTGATCGGCTTCGCCCGTCGCGAGTGGGAGGACGAGGACTTCGCGCAGGTGGTGTACGAGGCTGTCAAGCAGCACTCGCGCACCCCGTTCCGCGAGGAGGTCTGGCAGCAGCTGGTCCAGGGCTGCCGCTTCGTCCAGGGCAACTTCGACGACGACGAGGCGTTCGAGACCCTCAAGGACACCATCAACGAGCTCGACAAGGCCCAGGGCACCGGCGGCAACTACGCCTTCTACCTCTCGGTGCCGCCGAAGTTCTTCCCCAAGGTCGTCCAGCAGCTCAAGAAGCACGGGCTGGCCGAGCAGAAGGAAGGCTCCTGGCGCCGCGCGGTCATCGAGAAGCCGTTCGGCCACGACCTGAAGAGCGCCCAGGAGCTCAACCAGATCGTCCACGAGGTCTTCCCGCCCAACGAGGTCTTCCGGATCGACCACTACCTGGGCAAGGAGACGGTCCAGAACATCCTGGCGCTGCGGTTCGCCAACACCATGTTCGAGCCGCTGTGGAACCGCTCCTACGTCGACCACGTGCAGATCACGATGGCCGAGGACATCGGCATCGGCGGCCGGGCCGGCTACTACGACGGCATCGGCGCGGCCCGCGACGTCATCCAGAACCACCTCCTCCAGCTGCTCGCGCTGACCGCCATGGAGGAGCCCGCCTCCTTCGAGGCGGACGCGCTGGTGGCGGAGAAGACCAAGGTGCTGGGCGCGGTCCGGCTGCCCAAGGACCTGGGCAAGGAGACCGTCCGGGCGCAGTACGCCGAGGGCTGGCAGGGTGGCGAGAAGGTCGTCGGCTACCTCCAGGAAGACGGCATCGACGCCAAGTCGAAGACCGACACCTACGCCGCGATCAAGCTGGGGATCGACAACCGCCGCTGGGCGGGCGTCCCGTTCTACCTGCGGACCGGCAAGCGCCTGGGCCGTCGGGTGACCGAGATCGCGGTGGTCTTCCAGCGCGCTCCGCACTCCCCCTTCGACCACACCGCCACCGAGGAGCTGGGGCAGAACGCCCTGGTCATCCGCGTCCAGCCGGACGAGGGCGTGACCGTGCGGTTCGGTTCCAAGGTCCCCGGCACCTCCATGGAGGTGCGCGACGTGTCGATGGACTTCGCGTACGGCGAGTCCTTCACGGAGTCCAGCCCCGAGGCGTACGAGCGGCTGATCCTCGATGTGCTGCTCGGCGACGCCAACCTCTTCCCGCGGCTGGAGGAGGTCGAGCTGTCCTGGAAGATCCTCGACCCGATCGAGGAGTTCTGGGACAGGCACGGCAAGCCCGCGCAGTACCCGGCGGGCACCTGGGGCCCCATCGAGGCGGACGAAATGCTCGCACGAGACGGACGGAGCTGGCGTCGGCCATGAAGATCGATCTGACGGAAACCACGGCCAGCGCGATCAACAAGGCACTGGTCCAGGGCCGCCGCGCCATCGGCACCCCGGCCATCGGCATGGTGCTCACCCTCGTCATCGTCACCGACGAGGAGAACGCCTACGACGCCCTCAGGGCGGCCAACGACGCGTCCCGCGAGCACCCCTCGCGCACCCTCGTCGTCATCAAGCGGGTCAGCCGGACGCCGCGCAACCGCGCCAAGGCCCGGCTCGACGCCGAGGTGCGGGTGGGCACGGACGCCGGCACCGGCGAGACGGTGCTGCTGCGGCTGTACGGCGAGGCGATCGACCACGCCCAGTCCGTGGTGCTGCCGCTGCTGCTGCCGGACGCCCCGGTCGTGGTCTGGTGGGCGGTCAACGCCCCGCTGAACCCGGCCAAGGACCCGCTCGGCGCGCTGGCCCAGCGCCGCGTCACCGACGCCTACGCCGCCGAGCAGCCCATCGCGGAGCTGACCGGCCGCGCCGACACCTACACCCCCGGCGACACCGACCTGTCCTGGACCCGGATCACCCCCTGGCGCTCGATGCTGGCGGCGGCGCTCGACCAGTCGCCGTGCAAGGTGACCTCGGCCGTGGTCGAGGGCGAGGAGTTCAACCCCAGCTGCGAGCTGCTCGGCATGTGGCTCGCCGGCCGGTTGGACGTGCCGGTGACCCGCACCGTCTCGCCCGGCCCCGGGCTCACCGAGGTGCGCCTGGAGACCACCGCCGGAACGATCGTCCTGGGCCGCCCGGACGCCTCGTTGGCCACGCTCGCCATGCCCGGCCAACCGGACCGGGCGGTGGCGCTCAAGCGCCGGGAGACCTCCGAGCTGCTCGCCGAGGAGCTGCGCCGGCTCGACCCGGACGACATCTACGCCGCCGCGCTGAAGTACGGCGTGGACCGGCTCCAGCTGCCGGGCGCCGGGACGCCCGCCGCCGACGGGCAGCCCGCGGCGGAGGCCGGGGACGCGCCCGCCAAGCCGGTGGCGAAGAAGGCCCCGGCCAAGAAGGCAGCCGCCAAGTGAGCACACCCCAGGTCGTCGTCCACCGCGACAAGGAGCTGATGGCGAAGGCCGCCGCGGCCCGGCTGATCACCAAGATCGTCGATGCCCAGTCGGCCCGCGGCTCCGCCTCCGTCGTGCTGACCGGCGGGCGCAACGGCAACGGGCTGCTCGCGGCCCTGGCCGAGGCGCCCGCCCGGGACGCGATCGACTGGTCCCGGCTGGACCTGTGGTGGGGCGACGAAAGGTTCCTGCCCGACGGCGACCCGGAGCGCAACTACACCCAGGCCCGCGAGGTGCTGCTGGACAGCGTCCCGCTGGACCCGGACCGGGTGCACCCGATGGCGCCCTCGGACGGCCCGTTCGGCCATGACGCGGACGCCGCCGCCGAGGCGTACGCGGCCGAACTCACCGCCGTCGCGGGCCCGGAACACTATCAATCAGCGGCCACCGCCGCGGGCGGCGCGGTGCCGTCCTTCGACGTCCTGCTGCTGGGCGTCGGCCCGGACACCCATGTCGCCTCGCTCTTCCCCGAGCTCCCCGCCGTCTACGAGCAGGAGCGGACGGTGGTCGGGGTGCACGGTGCCCCCAAGCCGCCGCCCACCCGGATCTCGCTGACCCTGCCCGCGATCCGCGCGGCACGGGAGGTCTGGCTGCTCGCGGCCGGCGAGGACAAGGCCAACGCCGCGGCCATCGCGCTCTCCGGCGCCGGCGAGGTGCAGGCCCCGGCGGCCGGCGCCCGCGGTCGCAGCCGGACGCTGTGGCTGCTGGACGAGGCCGCCGCAACCCAGTTGCCGCGCGACCTCTACCCCCCGGCGTCCTCCTGAGCCGGACGGCGCGCCGGACCCACCGGCGCGCCGCGCACACGCCGACGGCCCCACCCCTGCGCGGGGGGTGGGGCCGTCGGCGTCCTGTCTCAACGTCCGTGCAGCTCGCGGTACTTGGCGACCAGCCCGGCCGTGGAGGCGTCCAGGCCCGGCACGTCCGCGCCCTGGGTCAGCGCCGGCTCGACGCGCTTGGCGAGCACCTTGCCCAGCTCGACGCCCCACTGGTCGAAGGAGTTGATGTTCCACACCGCGCCCTGGACGAACACCTTGTGCTCGTAGAGCGCGATCAACTGGCCCAGCACGGACGGGCTGAGCTCCGACGCCAGGATCGTGGTGGTGGGGTGGTTGCCCTGGAAGGTGCGGTGCGGCACCAGTTCCTCGGCCACGCCCTCGGCGCGCACCTCGTCCGCCGTCTTGCCGAACGCCAGCGCCTGGCCCTGCGCGAAGAGATTGGCCATCAGCAGGTCGTGCTGGGCGACCAGATGCGGCTGGAGGTCCTCGACCGGCCGGGCGAAGCCCAGCAGATCGGCCGGGATCATCTTGGTGCCCTGGTGGAGCAACTGGTAGTAGGCGTGCTGGCCGTTGGTGCCGGGGGTGCCCCAGACGACCGGGCCGGTCTGCCAGCCGACCGGGCGGCCCGCGCGGTCCACGGACTTGCCGTTGGACTCCATGTCCAGCTGCTGGAGGTAGGCGGTGAACTTGGAGAGGTAGTGGCTGTAGGGCAGCACGGCGTGCGACTGGGCGTCCCAGAAGTTGCCGTACCAGATGCCCAGCAGGCCCAGCAGCAGCGGGGCGTTCTCCTCCGGCGGGGCGGTCCGGAAGTGCTCGTCGACCAGGTGGAAGCCGGCCAGCATCTCGCGGAACCGCTCCGGACCGATCGCGATCATCAGCGACAGACCGATGGCGGAGTCGTAGGAGTAGCGGCCGCCGACCCAGTCCCAGAACTCGAACATGTTGTCCGTGTCGATGCCGAACTCGGAGACCTTCTCGGAGTTGGTCGACAGCGCCACGAAGTGCTTGGTGACGGCCTCCTGGCCGGCCCCGAGGCCGCTCAGCAGCCAGTCGCGGGCGGAGGTGGCGTTGGTGATCGTCTCGATGGTGGTGAAGGTCTTCGAGGCGACGATGAACAGCGTCTCGGCCGGGTCCAGATCGCGGACCGCCTCGTGCAGGTCGGCGCCGTCCACGTTGGAGACGAAGCGGAACTGCATGTCCCGGTGGGTGTAGGCGCGCAGCGCCTCGTACGCCATCGCCGGGCCCAGGTCCGAGCCGCCGATACCGATGTTGACGACCGTCTTGATCCGCCGGCCGGTGTGGCCCTTCCAGGCGCCCGAGCGGACCCGGTCGGCGAAGGTGCCCATCCTCGTCAGGACGTGCTGCACGGCGGGGACGACGTTCTCCCCGTCGGTGGCGATGACCGCCGAGCCCGGTGCGCGCAGCGCGGTGTGCAGCACCGAGCGGTGCTCGGTGATGTTGATCTTCTCGCCGCGGAACATCGCGTCCCGCAGCCCGGCCACGTCGGTCGCGGCGGCGAGTTCGCGGAGCAGCCGCAGGGTCTCGTCGGTGACCAGGTGCTTGGAGTAGTCCAGGTGCAGATCGCCGACCTGGAGGGTGAAGCGCCCGGCGCGGCCGGGGTCCTTGGCGAACAGCTCGCGCAGATGCACCTCCCCCATCTGCTCGCGGTGCTTGCTCAACGCGGTCCACTCAGGCATCTGGTCGAGCCTGCTGCGGCCTTCTGCGTTCATTCGGACATCAGCCTTCTTCATCTCGTTAGCGGCCCCGCCACCCTCCAACCTAATTGATCAGAGCGCGATGGGGGCACCGCCCGCTCGGGCGAAGTCAAGAGTGGGGGAGAGGTATCTTTCCGCTGTGGGACGGGGTGCCCTCGCCGCCCCGAACAACCGGTATCAGCACCACCGCACCCGCCCCCAGCAGCACGGCCGCCACCAGCGCCGGGGAGTTGGGCCCCCAGGCCACCGCCGCGGCACCGCCCAGCAGCGCGCCCGCCGGTGTGCCCGCGATCGAGACCGTGCGGAAGGCGGAACTGATCCGGCCCAGCATCGCCTCGGGGGCGCGCTGCTGCACCAGCGTGGTCTCCAGGACGTTCCACACCGTGCCGGCGCAGCCGAACAGGGCCAGCGCCAGGGCCGCGGGCCACAGTGCCCGCACCGTGCCGAACACCACCAGCACCGCGGTCTGTACCAAGCCGACGACCAGCAGGGTGCGGAACCGGCCGCCGACCGCGGCGACAACGTGGCCGACCAGCAGCCCGCCGAGGACCGTGCCGGCGCCGTACCCCGTCGTCACCGCGACATAGCCGAAGTCCCCGGCACCCAGCCAGTCCTTGACGACCACGACCAGCTCCGCGATCAGCGCGCCCATGCCGACGTTGGCCAGCGCCACCGACAGGCAGAGCCCCCGCAGCGCCCGGTCGCCCCACAACGCCCGTATGCCCTCGGCGATTTCCCTCCGCAGGGTGCGCCCGGAGGCGGCCGGCGGCCGGGGCGGTGAGCCGGTGCGCAGCGAGGCCACCAGGGCCGCGGCGATCAGGTACGTCGCCGCGTCGACCGCGAAGGGCAGCGCCGCGCCCACCCCGATGAGCAGCGGCGCCACCGGTCCCCCGACGAACCGGCCGGCGACCTCCTGGCCGGTCATCAGACGGGCGTTGGCGGAGGTCAGCGACTCCCTGGGCACCACCGCGGGCAGCAGGGCCGTGGCGGCGTTGTCGAAGAGCGTCTGGAGGGTGGTGAGCGCGAAGGCCAGCGCCAGCAGCAGCCCGATGCGGGCCGCACCGGCCGCCAAGGCCAGCGCGAAGCCGCCCATCAGCAGCCCGCGCAGGACATCGACCGCCCACATCGCGCGCCGCTGGTCCACCCGGTCGGCGATCGCACCGCCGAGCAGCCCGAAGAGCAGCCACGGCGCGAAGCCGAAGGCGGCGACCAGCGCGATCAGCAGCGGATCGGACGTCAACGCGTGGGCGAGCAGCGGCAGGGCGGTACCCCGCAGCGCATCGCCGAAGCGGGACACGGCCGCGGCGCTCCGCAGCCGCCCGAACCCGCCGCGCCGGACGCACGCACCAACACCCGCCGCGCCGCCCGCTTCCGCCGCCCGCGCCATGGCCCGCCCCCCCGTACCACACTTCCCCGGGACCCCCGAGCGGGATCCGCCGCTCCTCCCGACCGTAGGGGCGGCCACTGACAACGGGCCTGGGGCAACGTCCCTATCCCACTCCTCAGATACGAGCGGCCCCGGGCACGCGAACGGCCCGGCGGAGGGGGCGCGATGTCCCCTCCGGCCGGGCCGGTCGTCGTGAGCGGTGTGCGCGGTGCGCCGCGGTTCCGTCAGATCTCGCCGCGGAGCTTGGCGAGCGCCTCGGCCAGGATCGCCTCGCCGTCGGCGTCGCTGCGGCGCTCCCGGACGTAGGCGAGGTGCGTCTTGTACGGCTCGGTGCGCGGCGGGTCCGGCGGGCTGTCCCGGTCCTTGCCGGCCGGAAAACCACAGCGGGGGCAGTCCCAGGTGTCCGGCACCTGGGCATCGCCGGCGAAGCTGGGCTGCGTCTCGTGCCCGTTGGAGCACCAGAAGGAGATGCGGATGCGCGGCGCGGACTCGCCGCGCTCGGCCTCCCCCATCGGCCCCGCCCCGACCCGACTTCCTCGGATCGCGTTGCCACTTGCCACGGTCGTAACTCCCTGCGTAATGGTGCCGCGTGCCTCTCACAGCGACTGCGCTGCGGGCGCCCCAGTCTACGTAAGGCCCAACGCGCGTCCAGTGACACGAGTTACCGTCCCGGGACGCTGCCTTCATGATAGGCCGCGCCCCCGACGCCGTGTCAGCTGCCGAGCTTGACCAGGATGCCGAGCACCACGATGCAGGCGAACCACAGCAGACCGATCACGATGGTGATGCGGTCGAGGTTGCGCTCGGCGACGGAGGAGCCGCCGACCGAGGACTGCATGCCGCCGCCGAACATGTCGGACAGACCGCCGCCCTTCCCCTTGTGCATGAGCACCAGCATCATCAGCAGCACGCTGAAGACGATGAGGGCGATCGAGAAACCGATGACCACGGCTGGACCAACTCTCTGAGGACTTTCGGACGGAACGGGCCGACCGGCCGACGGGGCCGGACGGTGCGGGGCCGGGCGGTGCGCACGACACCGGGCCCGGCCCCGACAGGGTACGACGGGCCGGGCCCGTCGTCATAGCTGCTACTGATCGCGGAAGCGGACGATCTTCACGAATTCGTCCGCGTCCAGGGCCGCGCCGCCGACCAGGGCGCCGTCGACGTCCGGCTGCGCCATGATCGCCGCGACGTTGCCGGACTTCACCGAGCCGCCGTACTGGATGCGGACCTTGTCGGCCAGCTCCTGGCTGTAGAGCTCGGCGAGGCGGCCGCGGATGGCACCGCAGACCTCCTGCGCGTCCTCGGGCGTGGCGACCTCGCCGGTGCCGATGGCCCACACCGGCTCGTAGGCGATCACGATCGTCTCGGCCTGCTCGGCCGGGACGTCCTTCAGGCCGCCGTCGACCTGGGCGAGGGTGTGCGCGACCTGGTTGCCGGCCTTGCGGACGTCCAGGCCCTCGCCGACGCACAGGATCGGGGTCAGGCCGTGCTGGAACGCGGCCTTGACCTTGGCGTTGCAGATCTCCTCGTCCTCGCCGTGGTACTGGCGGCGCTCGCTGTGGCCGACGGCCACGTAGGCGCACTTGAGCTTGGCCAGCATCGCGCCGGAGATCTCGCCGGTGTAGGCGCCGGAGTCGTGCGCCGACAGGTCCTGGGCGCCGTACTTGATCTTGAGCTTGTCGCCGTCGACGAGGGTCTGCACCGAGCGCAGGTCGGTGAAGGGCGGCAGGACCGCGACCTCCACCTGGTCGAAGTCCTTGTCGTTGAGGGCGAAGGCGAGCTTCTGGACGTGTGCGATGGCCTCAAGGTGGTTGAGGTTCATCTTCCAGTTGCCCGCCATCAGCGGGGTGCGGTCACTCACGGTTGTTCAGTCCTCCAGAGCGGCGAGGCCGGGGAGCGTCTTGCCCTCGAGGTACTCGAGGCTGGCGCCGCCGCCGGTCGAAATGTGGCCGAAAGCATTCTCGTCGAAGCCGAGCAGGCGCACCGCGGCGGCCGAGTCACCACCGCCGACGACGGTGAAGGCGTCCGAGTCCAGCAGCCCCTGGGCGACGGCCTTGGTGCCGTTCGCGTAGTCGGGGTGCTCGAAGACGCCCATCGGGCCGTTCCAGAACACGGTGCCCGCGTCGGCGAGCTTCGCGGCGTAGAGCTCGCGGGTCTTCGGGCCGATGTCCAGGCCCTCCTTGTCGGCCGGGATGGCGTCCGCGGCGACGAGCTCGGGGTTGGCCGGGGCCTTGGTCTTCAGGTCCGGGAAGTCGGCCGACACCAGGACGTCGACGGGGAGCACGAACTCCACGCCGCGCTTCTCGGCCTCCGCCAGGTATTCCAGGCAGACCGGGATCTGGTCCTTCTGCAGCAGCGAGATGCCGACCTCGTGGCCCTTGGCCGCCAGGAAGGTGTACGCCATGCCGCCGCCGATCAGGATGCGGTCGGCCTTCTTGAGCAGGTTGTCGATGACGCCGAGCTTGTCGGAGACCTTGGCGCCGCCGAGCACCACCACGTAGGGGCGCCGGACTTCGTCGGTGAGCTTCTTCAACACGCCGACCTCGGTGGCGATCAGGTCGCCGGCGGCGTGCGGCAGCCGCTTGGGCAGGTCGAAGACCGAGGCGTGCTTGCGGTGCACGGCACCGAAGCCGTCGCCGACGTAGAGGTCGGCGAGCTCGGCGAGCTGGTCGGCGAAGGCGCCGCGCTCGGCGTCGTCCTTGCTGGTCTCGCCCGGGTTGAAGCGGAGGTTCTCCAGGACGGCCACCTCGCCGTCGGCCAGACCCGCGACCACGGACGCGGCGGACTCACCGACCGTGTCGGTGGCGAACGCCACGCCCTTGCCCAGGATTTCGCCGAGCCGCTCGGCCGCGGGGGCCAGCGAGAAGGCGGGGTCCGGGGCGCCCTTGGGACGGCCCAGGTGGGAGGCGACGATCACCTTGGCGCCCAGTGCGCTGAGCTTGGCGATCGTCGGGGCGACGGCGCGGATCCGGCCGTCGTCGGTGATGGTGGTGCCCTCCAGGGGAACGTTGAGGTCGGCGCGGACGAAAACCCGCTTACCCGCAACGCCTTCCGTGGCGAGATCGTCGATCGTCTTCATGTGAAGTGACTCCGTTGTAGTCCGTCAAGGGACTCTATCCGTCATGGGACGGGGCCCGTACGACGCGTTCCCGCGCCCTACGAGCCCCGTCTTCACGTTCCGGTGCCGTGCCCGTTGTCGGGCAGGCTCAGAGCTGGCCGCCGACGAACACGGTGAGGTCCACCAGGCGGTTGGAGTAGCCCCACTCGTTGTCGTACCAGCCGACGACCTTGACCTGCTTGCCCTGGACCATCGTGAGCTGCGAGTCGAAGGTGCAGGAGGCCGGCCAGTTCACGATGTCCGAGGAGACGATCGGGTCCTCGGTGTACTCCAGGACGCCCTTGAGCTGACCCTCGGCGGCCTTCTGGAAGGCGGCGTTGATCTCTTCCTTGGTGGTCTCGCGGTCGAGCTCCAGGACGAGGTCGGTGACCGAGCCGGTGGGAACCGGGACGCGCATGGCGATGCCGTCCAGCTTGCCCTTGAGCTGCGGGAGGACCAGGGCGGTGGCCTTGGCGGCGCCCGTCGAGGTCGGGATGATGTTCTCCGCGGCGGCCCGGGCGCGGCGCAGGTCCTTGTGCGGGAAGTCCAGGATGCGCTGGTCGTTGGTGTACGCGTGGACCGTGGTCATCATGCCCTTGACGATGCCGAAGTGCTCGTCGAGGACCTTCGCCATCGGCGCCACACAGTTGGTGGTGCAGGAGGCGTTGGAGATGACGTGGTGGTTGGCCGCGTCGTACTTGTCCTGGTTGACGCCCATCACGATGGTGATGTCCTCGCCCTTGGCGGGCGCGGAGATGATGACCTTCTTGGCGCCGGCGGCGAGGTGCTTGGCGGCGTCCTCGCGCTTGGTGAAGATGCCGGTCGACTCGATCACGATGTCGGCGCCCAGCTCCCCCCAGGGGAGGTTGGCCGGGTCGCGCTCGGCCATCGTCTTGAAGGTCTGGTTGCCGACCGTGATGGAGTCGTCGGTGTGGCTGACGTCCTGCTTGAGGCGACCCAGGATGGTGTCGTACTTCAGCAGGTGGACCAGGGTGGCGTTGTCGGTCAGGTCGTTGACACCGACGATCTCGATGTCCGCACCCTGCTCCAGGAGCGCGCGGAAGTAGTTGCGACCAATGCGGCCGAATCCGTTGATGCCTACGCGGATCGTCACGAACCGATCTCCTCGTTGGTACGCCGGTTTTGGATACCGGCGAGCTGTATGGGCTGTCCCCGACCGCCTACGACCCTACCCCCTGGAAGAGACGTACGTGACATTGACATCGGCGCCCAAAGATGCTCAAGTGAGCGGCTTCGAGCCCCTCTGACGCCCACCCCTGCGCGTCGCCGCACGGCGCCCGCATGCACGCGCCCCCGACACCCTGTGTGGGTGCCGGGGGCGCGTGCGTGCGGAGGGCCGCCGTGGTTCAGCCGACCATGCCGTCCGCGAGTTCCTCGGTGAGGTTGGACTCGGTGCCGGGGATGCCCAGGTCCTGGGCCCGCTTGTCGGCCATCGCCAGCAGACGGCGGATCCGGCCCGCGACCGCGTCCTTGGTCAGCGGCGGGTCGGCGAGCGCGCCGAGCTCCTCCAGGGACGCCTGCTTGTGCTCCATGCGCAGCCGACCGGCGGCGGCGAGGTGCTCGGGGACCTCCTCGCCGAGGATCTCCAGGGCGCGCTGGACCCGGGCGCCGGCGGCGACCGCGGCCCGCGCCGAGCGGCGGAGGTTGGCGTCGTCGAAGTTGGCGAGGCGGTTGGCGGTGGCCCGGACCTCGCGGCGCATCCGCCGCTCCTCCCAGGCGAGCACCGACTCGTGGGCGCCGAGCCGCGTCAGCAGCGCACCGATCGCGTCACCGTCACGGACGACCACGCGATCGACGCTGCGCACCTCGCGGGCCTTGGCGCCGATGCCGAGCCGGCGGGCCGCGCCGACCAGGGCGAGGGCGGCCTCGGGGCCGGGGCAGGTGACCTCCAGGGAGGACGAGCGGCCGGGCTCGGTCAGCGAGCCGTGGGCCAGGAAGGCGCCGCGCCAGGCGGCCTCGGCGTCACAGGTCGCGCCGGAGACCACCTGCGGTGGCAGGCCGCGGATCGGGCGCCCGCGGCCATCCACCAGGCCGGTCTGCCGGGCCAGCTGGTCGCCGCCGGCCACCACCCGGACGACGTAGCGGCTGCCGCGCCGCAGTCCGCCGGGGGCCATCACCACCAGGTCGGAGGAGTGCCCGAAGATCTCCAGGATGTCCTTGCGGAGCCGGCGGGCGGCGATGCCCGTGTCGAGCTCCGCCTCGATCACAATGCGGCCGCTGACCAGGTGCAGACCACCCGCGAACCGCAGGATCGACGAGACCTCCGACTTCCGGCAGCAGGTCCGGGTGACGGGGAGCCGGGAGATCTCATCCTTCACCGCAGCCGTCATCGCCATGGGCCGATCCTTCCATGCATCCGAAAAATACGGTCGTACGCGGCTGCCAGCAGTTCCGGATCGTGCCGGTCGGGGGCTCCCCCGGCGGACCGGGCGTCGTCTCCGCGTGCGGCGATCGCGGCCAGCTCGACCTCGCTGCCCACCAGTTGCTTGGCGGCAACCGTCAGACTGTCGATGTCGGGCACCGCGGCCTCGTCGGCCAGCACCACGTCGAAGGCGAGTTTAGGGGCGTGTCGGGCCAAAACCTCCAAATGACGCTGCGGGGAGAACCCCTCGGTTTCGCCCGGCTGGGGCGCGAGGTTGAGCGAGAGCACCTTCCGGGCCTGGGTCTGCTCCAGGGCCTCGCGCAACTCGGGCACGAGCAGGTGCGGGATGACGGAGGAGAACCACGAACCGGGACCCAACACCACCCAGTCGGCGTCGCGGACCGCGGCGACCGCCTCCGGGACGGCCGGCGGATCCTCGGGGACGACGTGGACGGACTGCACCTCGCCGGGGGTGAGGGCGACCGTGGCCTGGCCACGGACCGTGCTGATCTCGTCCGGGTGATCCTTGTCCAGCCCCTTGACCTGGGCCTGGAGTTCCAGCGGCACCGCCGACATGGGCAGCACCCGGCCGTGCGCGCCGAGCAGCTTGCCGACCAGGTCGAGGGCCTGGACGTGGTCGCCGAGCTGCTCCCACAGCGCGACGATCAGCAGATTGCCCACCGCGTGGTCGTGCAGCTCGCCCTCGCTCTGGAAACGGTGCTGGATCACCCGGGCCCAGGTCTGGCCCCAGTCGTCGTCGCCGCACAGCGCGGCCAGGGCCTTGCGCAGGTCGCCGGGGGGCAGCACGCCCAGCTCGTCGCGGAGCCGGCCGCTGGAGCCGCCGTCGTCGGCGACGGTGACCACGGCGGTCAGGTCACGGGTGATCCGGCGCAGCGCGGCGAGCGAGGCGGACAGGCCCATGCCGCCGCCGAGCGCCACCACCTTGGGGGTGGCGCCCTTCGTCGCGCGGCCACTGGGGACGAAGCGGCGGACCCGGCGCAGCCGCGGTGTACGGGAGGTCACTCGCGCCCCATGTCCCGGTGCACGACGACCGTTTCGACGCCCTCGGAGACCAGTCGGCGGGCCAGCTTCTCGGACATCGCGACGCTACGGTGCTTGCCGCCGGTGCAGCCGACCGCGATCGTCACATAGCGCTTGCCCTCGCGGCGGTAGCCGGCCGCGACCAGCCGCAGCAGCTCGGTGTAGCCGTCCAGGAACTCCTTGGAACCGGGCTGGTTGAAGACGTAGTTGGAGACCTCGTCGTTCAGGCCCGTGAAGGGGCGCAGCTCGGGGACCCAGTGCGGGTTGGGGATGAAGCGGCAGTCGATGACCATGTCGGCGTCGACCGGCAGGCCGTACTTGAAGCCGAAGGACATGACCGTGGCGCGCAGCTCGGGGACCTCCTCCCCGGCGAACTGGGCGTCGAGCTTGGCGCGGAGTTCGTGGACGTTGAGGCTGGAGGTGTCGATGACCAGGTCGGCGTCGCCGCGCAGCTCGCGCAGCAGGTCGCGCTCGGCGGCGATGCCGTCGACGATCCGGCCGTCGCCCTGGAGGGGGTGCGGGCGGCGGACCGACTCGAAGCGGCGCACCAGGGCCTCGTCGGAGGACTCCAGGAAGACGATGCGGCGCTTGACGTTCTGCGCGTCGAGGGTGGCCAGCGACTCCTTGAGGTTGGCGAAGAAGCGGCGGCCGCGGACGTCGACGACCACGGCGATCTTGGCGACGTTGCCCTGCGAGCGGGCGCCCAGCTCGACCATCGGCGGGATCAGCTCGGGCGGGATGTTGTCGACGACGAACCAGCCGAGGTCCTCCAGGCACTTCGCGGCCGTGCTGCGGCCGGCGCCGGACATGCCGGAGATGATCACCAGCTCGGGGATCGCGGCGCTCTCGCCCTGGTCGGCTTCGCGCATCGTGCCCGTACTCACCTGTGCACCGTCTCTCTCGGGTTCCTGCGTGTCGTGCGGTGTGCTCATCGGTCCTGCCCCCGTTCTGCTGACAACGCGGCCGGTGGGGCCCCGTCATCCTCAATGATCTCTCCTGTGGCGGTGTTCACCGCAGGGGCGGACGGAGCCGCGGTGGCCAGTGCCGCGGCGACCGTCTCGGCGGTCTTCCGGCCGACGCCCGGGACCTGGCAGATCTCCTCCACCGTGGCGGCCCGCAGCTTCTTCAGCGAGCCGAAGTGCTTCAGGAGCGCCTGGCGGCGGGTCTCGCCGAGCCCGGGGACGGCGTCGAGCGGGGAGGACTTCAGCCGCTTGCCGCGCTTGCTGCGCTGGTAGGTGATCGCGAAGCGGTGCGCCTCGTCGCGGACTCGCTGGAGGAGGTAGAGCCCCTCGCTGCTGCGCGGCAGCACCACCGGGTCGTCCTCGCCGGGCAGCCAGACCTCCTCCAGGCGCTTGGCCAGGCCGCAGACCGCGACGTCGTCGATGCCCAGTTCGTCCATGGCCCGGCGGGCCGCCGCCACCTGCGGGGCGCCGCCGTCGACGACCACCAGCTGGGGCGGGTAGGCGAAGCGCTTGGGGCGGCCGTCCTCGTCGGTGAGGCGGTCGGTGGGGTCGGTGGGGTCCGTGGCGTCGATGTCGGAGTCCACCGCGGGGTCCGCGACGGCGGTCGGCCCGGTCGCGTCCGCCACCCCGGCGGCCCCCGCTCCGTCGACGCCCTCGGTGGGCTCCTCGGTCCACTCCCCCGACTTCTGCTTCTCGTGGAGGTAGCGCCTGAAGCGGCGGCCGATGACCTCGTGCATGGCGCGGACATCGTCCTGCCCGGCGAATCCCTTGATCTGGAAACGGCGGTATTCGCTCTTCCGGGCGAGGCCGTCCTCGAACACCACCATCGAGGCGACGACGTCCTCCCCCTGGAGGTGCGAGATGTCGAAGCACTCGATGCGCAGCGGGACGGTGTCCAGGTCGAGGGCCTGGGCGATCTCCTCCAGGGCGCGGGAGCGGGTGGTCAGGTCCGAGGCGCGCCTGGTCTTGTGCAGCGCGAGCGCCTGCTGGGCGTTGCGCTCGACCGTGGCCATCAGGTCCTTCTTGTCGCCGCGCTGGGGGATGCGCAGCGAGACCTGGGAGCCGCGGCGCTGGGTGAGCCACTGGGCGACCGGCTCCACCGGCTCGGGCAGCGCCGGGACCAGCACCTCCTTGGGGACCGCGTCGCCCTGCTCCTCGCCGTAGAGCTGCTGGAGGGCGTGCTCGACCAGATCGCCGGTGGTGACCGCCTC
Source organism: Streptomyces yunnanensis (assembly GCF_029011865.1). Lineage (NCBI taxonomy): Bacteria > Bacillati > Actinomycetota > Actinomycetes > Kitasatosporales > Streptomycetaceae > Streptomyces > Streptomyces yunnanensis. Next base: position 7,028,271 of record NZ_CP095749.1, on the reverse strand, counting down.
GACCTTGTCGGTGACCCAGCCGCGCTGGCCGCGCACCCGGCCGCCGCGGACGTGGAAGATCTGGACGGCGGCTTCGAGTTCGTCCTCGGCGAGGGCGATCAGGTCGGCGTCGGTGGCGTCGGCGAGGACCACCGCGCTCTTCTCCATGGCGCGCCTGAGCGCGCCTATGTCGTCCCGCAGACGGGCGGCGCGCTCGTACTCCATCTCCTCGGCGGCCTCCTGCATCCCGCGCTCCAGGCGGCGGAGGTGGGCGCCGGTGCGGCCGGCCATGAAGTCGCAGAACTCCTCGGCGAGTTCGCGGTGCTCCTCGGGGGAGACCCGGCCGACGCAGGGGGCGGAGCACTTGCCGATGTAGCCGAGCAGGCAGGGGCGGCCGATCTGGGCGGAGCGCTTGAAGACGCCGGCGGAGCAGGTCCGCACGGGGAAGACCCGCAGCAGCAGGTCGACGGTCTCGCGGATGGCCCAGGCGTGGGCGTAGGGGCCGAAGTAGCGCACGCCCTTCTTCTTGGCGCCGCGCATCACCTGGACGCGGGGGAACTCCTCGCCCAGGGTCACCGCGAGGTACGGATAGCTCTTGTCGTCGCGGTACTTGACGTTGAACCGCGGGTCGAACTCCTTGATCCAGCTGTATTCGAGCTGGAGCGCCTCGACCTCGGTGGAGACCACGGTCCACTCCACCGAGGCGGCGGTGGTCACCATCGTGCGGGTGCGCGGGTGGAGACCGGCCAGGTCCTGGAAGTAGTTGGCCAGGCGCTGGCGCAGGCTCTTGGCCTTGCCTACGTAGATGACCCGGCCGTGCTCGTCGCGGAATTTATAGACCCCCGGCGAGTCGGGGATCTGTCCCGGCTTGGGTCGGTAGCTACTGGGGTCTGCCATGCCCTCCACCCTACTGACCGCCACCGACAATCAGGGCCGAGGCGGCGGAGCCCGCCCCTCCGAAACCCGGTGAAGGGGCGGAAGGACGGGCTCCGGTGGGGCGTCCGGTCAGCGGGTGCGGCGCCGGCGCAGCGCCGCCCTGGTCGACAGGCCCAGGGCGAGCACGGCGGCGGCCCCCGCGACGGTCGAGGCGGCGGCCACCGGGAAGGTGTCGTCGGCCGTGGTGTCCGCGGTGTCCACCGGACCGGCCGCGTCCGCGGCGAGCGGGTGCGGGGCACGGCCGGTGTCGGGGCCGGCCGGTGCGGCGCCGGGCCCAAAGCCGCCGGCCTCGCCGCGCTTGTCGTACGCGGAGCCCGGGAGCTTGTCGCCGTAGTCGCGGGCGACCCGCTTCTGGTAGGCGGCGACGGTGGTGCCGTGCGCGCCCACGGCCTTGCGGGCCGCGTCGTCCAGCGGCTCCACGCGGTCGCCGCGCTGGACGTACCAGGCGTCGATCTGCGGCTCGTGGAAAACCGTTCCGCCGCCCTGACCGGCGCCGGCCGCGGCGTAGCGGGTCTCGTCGTCGCCGGTGGCGATGTTGACGACCTTCCAGGACGCGCCGCGGTGCGCGGTCCACACCGACGCCGTGCGGCCGTCGCCGGCGACGGCCTTGGTGGCCATGAACTCCAGCCGGGCGACGGGCGCGTCGGCCTTGCCGCGGACGAAGTCGGGCGAGAGGACGTAGACCGGGACGGTGGCGCCCTCGACGTGCGGGGCGGTCCGGGCCGGGGCGGCGAGTCCGGCGCCGCCCTTGCCGCCCTTGGCCGGGGCGGCGGCGAAGAAGCGGGCCAGGGTGTCCAGGGTCGCCGGGTCGGCGGCCGCGTCGTGGGCGGCGGACACGCTGGTGCGGGCCGGGGCGGGCGGGGCCGGCACGGCGGCCAGGGCGGCGTGCGGGGCGAGGGCCAGGAAGGCGGCGGCGAGGGTGCCCGTGGCGGCGGCGCGGACGACGATGCGCTTCGTCATGCCTCAGGCTCCTATCTGGTAGAGGGAGTGGGTCCAGGAGAAGGAGCTTCCGTTCACGTAGTTGTCGAAGTCGCCCCAGTTGTAACGGTTGTTGGTGGCCCAGGGGTCGCCCCAGTACACCCAGTTGCGGGACGTGTCGAAACCGTAGATGACGTGCATGTGGCCGCCACCGGACGACCACTGGATGCGGGTCTCGATGGGCCGATTGGCGTTGATCTCGTTCTGGACGGTGCTGTAGCGGAGCCAACCGGTCACATATGAGCCAGGATTGATGCCCATCCAGTCAAGTGCGTTCTGCACATTGCCCAGCGTGGCCTGGTTGTTGGGGCAGGTGGAGCCCTGTTGGCGGTTGAACGCGGCGTTGCAGAACTGGTTCTGGCTGTAGTTCCGGCCGTACCAGGTCGCGATGGTGTTGCCCGAGCCGGCCCAGCACCAGTTGGTCTTCTCCTGGGCCTGCATCGTGATGTTCAGGCGGTTGGCCGACTGCGGGGCGGCGTTGGCGGCGCCGGGCAGCCCGGCCAGCGCCACGACGGTCAGCGCCGCGGCCGACAGCCATCTGCGGCGCCCGCGCGGGGCGAACAGAGAGTGGAGCATGGCGTTCCTCCCGTGAGGGGTGAGGGGGAGAGGAGCGCATCCGGATGCTGTTGAGGAGCATCAGGTGTTGTCGCAGGCAGGTCAACACGCTTCAATGCGAGGTGACATGGGGGTGTGGACGAGCGGGCCCGGATGTGAACGGCCGGTGCCCGGCGTCCTGCAGTGAACGAGCAGGGAGAGCGCGCGCCGTGCGTTCCGGTTGTGAACATTCACCGCGCGCGCCGGAGGATTGAGGCAATGGCACAGAACACTCCCGATACCGCGCAGAACCCTCATGTTTCGGCCGAGCTGGCCCAACTGCTGCGGACCGGCCCCTTCCATCTCGCCCTGCGCAGCGCGCTCACCGCCCGCGGGCTGGCCCTCACCCGCGTCCAGCACAAGCTCGCCCAGCGCGGCATCACCATCGGCGTCACCAGCCTGAGCTACTGGCAACAGGGCGCCCGGCGCCCCCAGCGCCCCGAGTCGCTGCGCGCGGTCCGCGCCCTGGAGGACGTCCTCGGCCTGCCCGACCGGTCGCTGCACCGACTCCTGGTGCCCGAGGGCGGCGCCCGCCCGGAGACCGAGCGGCCACCGGGCCGCTCGTACCGCTCCCTGGTGGCCCCGGCCGACTGCCTGCAACAGCTGTTCGCCGAGCTGGAGACCCCCGCGGACGGCGGGGTGCACACCGTCGGCCACCACGAGCGGGTACGGATCGGGGCCCGGCGCGAGCTGAGCGAACGCGAGTCGCTGCAGGTGGTGCGCGCCCACCGGGACGGGGTGGACCGCTATGTCGCCATCCACCGGGGCGACCCGGGCTGCGACCCGTCCCGGGTGCGGGTGCGGGCCACCGAGAACTGCCGGCTGGGGCGGGTGCGCGGGGACGCGGCGAACGGCGTGATCGTCGCCGAGCTGCTCTTCGACACCCGGCTGCGGGCCGGCGACACCCACGTCTTCGGCTACGCCTTCGAGGACGGCAGCGGCGGCCCCAGCGCCGAGTACGTGCGCGGCTTCAGCTTCGCCGGCGGCCAGTACGTCCTCCAGGTGCGGTTCGACGACGCGGCGCTGCCGGTGCGCTGCTACCGCTTCACCCAGGCGTCGGCCGGCGCCCCGCGCGCCGGCCGGCAGGAGCTGACGCTGAGCGGCCGGCACCACGCGGTGCACGTGGTCGAGCAGGGGGTGCGGCCCGGAATCCTGGGGATCGCCTGGGACTGGGGGTGAACGGGGCGGCGGCTCAGCCCGCGACCAGCTTGCCGCCCTCGACCTTGACCGGGACCTCCTCCAGGGGGCTGGACGCCGGGCCCTGGGCGACCTTGCCGGTGGCCACCTCGAAGTGGCTGCCGTGCAGGGGGCAGACGGCCTGCCCCTTCTCGATCTTGTTCAGCGTCCCGCCCATGTGCGTGCACACGGCGCTGAAGCACTTGAACTCGCCCTTGGCGGGCTGCGAGACCAGCAGCCGCTGCGCGGCGTAGAGCTTGGCGCCGCCGACCGGCACCTCCGCGGCCGGGCCCAGCTCGACCGGCGCGTCCGAGGACGGCCGGGCGCCCGACCCCTGCTCCCCCGCGGCGCAGGCGGCGGCTCCGAAGCACGCGATGCCGGCGAGCGCGGCCCCGCGCAGCACGGTCCGGCGGTCCGGGGACGCACTCATGGGGAACCTCCTGGTCAGTGGGCGACGTCGGCCCCCGACGATACCGGGGCGGTCCGCTCGGCCGGACGGCGGTCCTGCCCGCCCCGGAGCAGCTCCGCCCCGATCTCCTCCAGGCTGCGGCCCTTGGTCTCCGGCAGCAGCCGCTGGACGAAGAGATACGCCAGCAGCGTCGTCCCGGCGAAGAAGAGGAAGTTGACCCCGGCGCCCCAGGCGTGCAGCAGTGAGGGGAAGACCAGCGCCACGATCATGTTGAACAGCCAGTTGGACAGCACGCACAGGCTGACCGCGGCGGCCCGGATCCGCATCGGGAACAGCTCCGGCAGCATCACCCACTGCACCGGTCCCCAGGAGACCGCGAACGAGGCGATGTAGAGGGCGATGCCCAGCAGCGTCAGGGTGGAGAGCAGCGCGCCGTAGCCGAGCCCGGAGAGGTTGGTGGCGGCCAGCACCACCATGGCCGCGCACATGCCCAGCGCCCCGATCCGCAGCAGCGGCTTGCGCCCCCTGCGGTCGATCAGCCGCATCGCCGGCAGCGTCATCAGCATGTTGAGCAGGCCGATGCCGACGTTGGCGAGGATGGCGCCGCCGGACCCGAACCCGATGTCGGTGAGCAGGGTCGGTGCGTAGTAGATGATCGTGTTGATGCCGACGAAGTTCTGGAAGAACACCAGCAGCATCCCGACCGTGAACACCCGCCGCAGCTGCGGCGACAGCAGCCGCCGCAGGCTCAGCGGCTCGCCGGCCTCCCGTTCGGCGCGCTCGGTCCGCTCGATCTCGGCCAGCTCCTCGCCCGCCGCCGCGGCGTCCCCGCGCAGCCGCGTCAGCACCTCGCGGGCCTGTCCGCCCCGGCCCCTGCCCACCAGCCAGCGCGGACTCTCCGGCTGGGTGAGGATGCCCAGCGCCAGCACCGCGGCCGGGACCACGCCCAGGCCGATCATCCAGCGCCAGGCCCCGGAGTCGGCGAGCAGGTAGTCGGTGACGTAGGCGACGAAGATGCCGACCGTCACCAGCAGCTGCATCAGCGAGGTGAGCCCGCCGCGCAGGTGCTTGGGCGCGAGCTCGGTGAGGTAGAGCGGGACGACGACGGAGGCGATGCCCACGCCGACCCCGATCACGAAGCGGAACGCGATCAGCGCGGCGGCCCCGGTGGCGCAGGCCGCGCCGAGGGTGCCGAGGATGAAGACCCCGGAGGCGACCAGGATCAGCCGGCGGCGCCCCCAGGAGTCGGACAGCCGCCCCGCGAGGCCGGCGCCGAGCATCGCCCCTACGAGGAGACCGGAGACGACCAGGCCCTCCAGGAGCGGGGTGAGCGCGATATCGCGCTTGAGGAAGAGCATGGCGCCGGAGATGACGCCGGTGTCGTAGCCCCAGAGGATGCCCCCGAGGGCACCGAAGACCCAGATCAGCGCGTTCTTGAGGGACACGGGCAGAGCCTTGACGGATGCGGGCACGGCGCTCAGCCCTTCTGCGGGGCGATGTGGATCTTGCGGCCGGTGCCGGCCCGGAAGCGGGCCACCGCCTCCTCGAAGTCGTCCAGCCCGTAGACGTCGGAGACCAGCGGGTCCAGATCGAGGCCGGCGGCCAGCAGGTCGACGGCCGGCTGGAAGCTGTTGTGCACCGCCATCGAGCCGATGATGTCGATCTCCTGGCTGTAGACGCGGTACGGCGAGAAGGACGCGCCGCGGGCCGGGTCGGCGACGCCGAACTGGAGGAAGGTGCCACCGCGGCGCACCCGGCCCAGGCCGTCCTCGATGGCCGCGATCACCCCGGTCGCGTCGATCACCACCTCGAAACCGGGGGCCCGGTCGAGGGCGTCGGCGCCGGTCACCGCCGCGTCCACGCCGAAGGACCGGGCGAACGCCAGCCGTTCCTCGTTGAGGTCCACGACGGAGACCGAGGCGGCGCCCGCGGTCCGCACCAACGCGGCCATCATCAGGCCCATGGTGCCCGCCCCGTAGATCAGGTAGTGCTCGCCGGGGCGGCGCGGCAGCCGGTTCAGGCCGTGCACGGCGCAGGACAGCGGCTCGACGAGTCCGGCGGCGGCCTCCGAGAGGTGGGCCGGCAGGACGTGGCAGCAACGGGCCGGAACGGCGACCAGTTCGGCGAAGCCGCCGGCCCGGGTGACGCCGATCGCGGTGTAGTCCTCGCAGAGGTTGCCGCGGCCGATCCGGCAGTAGTGGCAGGCGCCGCACGGCATGTTGGGGTCGACCGCGACCCGCTCGCCGACCGCCCGGTCCCGCACCGCCGAGCCCACCGCGACGATCTCGCCGGCCAGCTCGTGGCCGGGGACCAGCGGGTAGCCGACCACCGGCAGCTCGCCGCCGAGGACGTGCATGTCGGTGCCGCACAGGCCGCAGGAGGTGACGCGGACGACCACCTCGTCGGGCTCCGGGCGGGGATCGGGCAGTTCGGTGACAGCGGCGGTGCCCCGGGGGCCCGGTGCGGTGACCACGAGAGCGCGCATCGGCGCCTCCTCACGACGTCGTGCGGATTGCGATGGCGGGGACACTACAGAAGATCCGCCATCGCGTAAACGCTTACGCAAGCGTTTACGTTTGGCCTTCGGCAGACGTACTGTGATGGACTGCGGCGAACGGGCACGGAGGCCGACCGCCGGGAGCCGGCGCACCGAGCACCGGGGCGGCGGGGAGGAAAGAGCCGGATGACGACGATGGTGGATGTGGCACGGCGCGCGGGCGTCTCGGTCGCCACGGTCTCGCACGTGGTGAACGACACCCGGCCGGTGCGTCCGGACACCCGGGCCGCGGTGCTGGCCGCCATCGAGGAGCTCGGCTACACCCACAACACCCTCGCCCGTTCACTGGTCACCTCCCGCACCCGCTCCATCGGCCTGGCGGTCTCGGCGATCAGCAACCCGTACTTCACCGAGATCCTCCAGGGCGTGGAGGCCGGCGCGCTGGAGGCCGGATACAGCCTGCTGATCGCCGATCCGCACGACGATCCGCGGCACGAGCGCAAGGTCGTCCAGCTGCTGCACGAGCGGCGGGTGGACGGCATGATCGTCGCGCCGTCCGCGGCGCCGGCCGAGATGGTCGACTATGTGACGAAGCGTCAGGTGCCTACGGTCTTCCTCGACCGGCTGGTCGGCGACGGCTTCGACCAGGTCTGCGCGGAGAGCGCCGGTCCGGTCCGCCGACTCGTCGAGCACCTGGCCGACGCGGGCCACACCCGGATCGGCCTGGTGGCGGGGCTGCCCGGGCTCAGCACCACCACCGAGCGGGTCCAGGGCTACCGCGAGGGGCTGCGCGCCCGCGGACTGCCGTTCGCGCCCGAGCTGTTGGCCGGCGGCAACTCCGAGGCGGAGGGCGCGCAGGACGCCACCCGGCACCTGCTCGCCGCGCCGGAGCCGCCCACCGCGATCATCACCGCCAACAACGCGATGACCATCGGCGCCCTCCAGGCGCTGCGCGGCCTGGGCCTGGAGGTGCCCCGGGACATCGCCCTGGCCTGCTTCGACGACTTCTCCTGGGCGGACCTCTTCACCCCGCGGCTGACCGCGATCGCCCAGCCCAGCAAGGAACTCGGGACGGCGGCGGTCCGGCTGCTGCTGGAGCGGCTGGACGACCCGCACCGGCCGCCGCGCACCGTCCGACTGCCCTGCACCTTCGTGCACCGCACCTCGTGCGGCTGCCCCGAGACCGCTTAGCGGCCGTCCGGTGGGCCGGGCACACCGCCCCGCCGGACGGCCCCAGGGCCCGGACGGGCCCCCGCCCGCCACGCCCCGGCCGGCCCCGGCCGCCGCAGGAAAGGACCCGCACCCCGTGATCGTCGTCGCCGGCGAGGCCCTGATCGACCTCGTCCCCAGTCAACAGCCCTCCCCGGACGGGACGTTGCCGGCGCTGCTGCCGCGGCGCGGCGGCGGGCCGTACAACACCGCGCTGGCGCTGGGGCGGCTGGGCTCGCCCGCCGCGTTCTGCTCCCGGGTCTCCACCGACACCTTCGGGGCGTCGCTGCTGCGCGGTCTGCGCGACGGCGGGGTGGACACCTCGTTGGTGCAACGCGGCCCGGAGCCGACCACCCTGGCGGTCGCGGACATCAGCCCGGACGGTTCGGCCGGCTACGGCTTCTACGTGGAGGGCACCGCCGACCGGCTCTTCACCCTGCCGCCGGCGCTGCCCGGGGCGGTGCGGGCCCTCTCCCTGGGCACCTGTTCGCTGGTACTGGAGCCGGGCGCCGGGGCGTACGAGGCGCTGCTGCGCCGGGAGGCCCGGCGCGGGGTGTTCACCGCGCTCGACCCCAACATCCGCCCGGGCCTGATCCCCGATCCGGACGCCTATCGGGCGCGCTTCCGCTCCTGGCTGTCGGACGTGGCGCTGCTGAAGCTGTCCGACGAGGACGCGCTGTGGCTGGCCGGGGCCGGTCCGGGGGCAGGTGCGGACGCGGGCGCGCCGGGGGCGCCCGGGGCCGATCGGGCGGCGGTCCGCGCGGCGGCCCGGGAGTGGCTGGCCGTCGGGCCCGCGGCGATCGTGCTCACCCACGGCGGCGACGGGTTGACGGTGCTGACCCGGGCCGGCGGCGAGGTGGCGGTACCCGGCGAGCGGATCACCGTCGTCGACACCATCGGCGCGGGCGACACCGTCAACGCGGCGCTGCTGCACCGGCTGGACGTCCATGGCGCGCTGTCGTACGCGGCGGTCGAGGCGCTCGGCGACGGCGACTGGGAGGACATCCTGCGCTTCGCCGCCCGGGCGGCCGCCGTCACCTGCTCCCGGGCGGGCGCCGAGCCGCCGTTCGCCGCGGAGCTGACGGAGCTGACGGAGCGAGGGGCCGACGGGCCCGTCGCCTGACGGGCCGCGGGCAGCACGGCGGGGGCGGAGCCCCGGGAAGAGGCTCCGCCCCCGCTGTGCCGCGTGCGGCGGTGTTGCGGTGCGGCGTCAGGAGGCCCGGCGGGCCCGCGTCGCCGTCTTCTTGGCCGCGGTCTTCTTCGCCGGGGCCTTCTCGGCCGCGGTCGAGGCGGCGTCCTTCTTGGCCGCGGTCTTCTTCGCCGTCGCCTTCTTGGCCGTCGCCTTCTTGGCCGCGGTCGAGGCGGTCACCGTCGTCTTCCCGGCGGAAGCGGCGGCCACGGCCTTCTTCGCCGCGGTCTTCCGGGCGGCCGGCTTCCGGGGCCCGCCGTCGACCAGCGCCGCGTCGCTGACCCGGTCGCCGAGGATGTCCCGCAGGAACTTGCCGGTGTGGCTGGCCGGGATCGACGCGACCTGCTCCGGGGTGCCCTCGGCGACGACCATGCCGCCGCCGCTGCCGCCCTCGGGGCCCATGTCGATGACCCAGTCCGCGGTCTTGATCACATCGAGGTTGTGCTCGATGACGATCACCGTGTTGCCCTTGTCGACCAGGCCGGAGAGCACCTTGATGAGCTTGCTGATGTCCTCGAAGTGCAGACCCGTGGTGGGCTCGTCGAGGACGTAGACGGTGCTGCCGGTGGAGCGCTTCTGGAGTTCGCTGGCCAGCTTGACGCGCTGCGCCTCACCGCCGGAGAGGGTCGGCGCGGACTGGCCGAGCCGGACGTAGCCGAGACCGACCTCGTTGAGCGTCCTGAGGTGGCGGGCGATGGTCGGCACCGCCTCGAAGAAGCTCAACGCCTCCTCGATCGGCATGTCCAGCACCTCGGCGATGGACTTGCCCTTGTAGTGCACCTCCAGCGTCTCGCGGTTGTAGCGCGCGCCGTGGCAGACCTCGCACGGGACGTACACGTCCGGGAGGAAGTTCATCTCGATCTTGATGGTGCCGTCGCCGGAGCAGTTCTCGCAGCGGCCGCCCTTGACGTTGAAGGAGAAGCGGCCCGGCAGATAGCCGCGGACCTTGGCCTCCATCGTCTCCGCGAAGAGCTTGCGGACGTGGTCGAAGACGCCGGTGTAGGTGGCCGGGTTGGAGCGCGGGGTCCGGCCGATCGGCGACTGGTCGACGTGCACCACCTTGTCGACGAGGTCGTCGCCGGCGACCCGGGTGTGCCGGCCGGGGACCGACTTGGCGCCGTTCAGCTCGCGCGCGAGGTGGGTGTAGAGGATGTCGTTGACCAGCGTCGACTTGCCGGAGCCGGAGACGCCGGTGACGGCGGAGAGCACCCCGAGCGGGAAGGAGACGTCGATGTCGCGGAGGTTGTTCTCCTTCGCGCCGTGGACGGTCAGCCGGCGGGACGGGTCGGTGGGACGGCGGACGTCCGGGGTCGCGATGGCCTTCTTCCCGGAGAGGTACTGGCCGGTGATCGAGTCCTTGTTGGCCAGCAGCTGCTTCATGGGGCCGCTGTGGACGACCTTGCCGCCGTGCTCACCGGCGCCCGGGCCGATGTCGACCACCCAGTCCGCGACCTTGATGGTGTCCTCGTCGTGCTCCACCACGATCAGGGTGTTGCCCATGTCGCGCAGCCGCACCAGGGTCTCGATCAGCCGGTGGTTGTCGCGCTGGTGCAGGCCGATCGACGGCTCGTCCAGGACGTAGAGCACGCCCACCAGGCCGGAGCCGATCTGGGTGGCGAGGCGGATGCGCTGGGCCTCGCCGCCGGAGAGGGTGCCGGCCGCGCGGTTCAGCGAGAGGTAGTCCAGGCCGACGTCGACCAGGAACTTCAGCCGCTCGTTGACCTCCTTGAGGACCCGCTCGGCGATGGTCTTCTCGCGGGAGTTGAGCGTCATCGAGCGCAGGAAGTCGGCGCAGTCGCTGATCGACATGGCCGCGACCTCGGCGATCGACTTCTCCTGGACCGTCACGGCGAGCACGATCGGCTTGAGCCGGGTGCCCTCGCAGGTCGGGCAGGGCACCTCGCGCATATAGCCCTCGAAGCGCTCCCGGCTGCTGTCGCTCTCCGCCTCGCTGTGCCGCCGCTTGACGAACGGCACCGCGCCCTCGAAGGCGGTGGTGTAGGCCCGTTGGCGGCCGTAGCGGTTGCGGTAGCGGACCTCGATCTGGGTCTTGTGGCCGTGGAGCAGGGCCTTCTTGGCGCGCTGCGGCAGGCCGGCCCAGGGGATGTCCGTGCGGAAGCCCAGGGCGTCGGCGAGCGCGCCGACCAGGCGGCCGAAGTAGTCCTTGGTGTGGCCGCCGGACCAGGGGTGGATGGCGCCCTCGTCGAGGGACCGCTCCTCGTCCGGGATGATCAGCTCGGGGTCGACCTCCATGCGGGTGCCGATGCCGGTGCAGTCCGGGCAGGCGCCGAAGGGCGAGTTGAAGGAGAAGGAGCGGGGCTCCAGCTCCTCGAAGGAGAGGTCGTCGTAGGCGCAGTAGAGGTGCTCGGAGTACATCCGCTCGCGCTGCGGGTCGTCGGCGTCGAGGTCGACGAAGTCGAGGATGACCATGCCGCCGGAGAGCCCGAGGGCGGTCTCGACGGAGTCGGTCAGCCGGCGTTTGGCGCTCTCCTTGACCGTGAGGCGGTCGATGACCACCTCGATGGTGTGCTTCTCCTGCTTCTTCAGCTTCGGCGGATCGGTGAGCTGGACGGTCTCCCCGTCGACCCGGGCGCGGCTGTAGCCCTTGGTCTGGAGGTCGGAGAAGAGGTCGACGAACTCGCCCTTGCGCTCGCGCACCAGCGGCGAGAGCACCTGGAAGCGGCTGCCCTCGGGGAGCTCCAGGACCTTGTCGACGATGGCCTGGGGCGACTGCCGGGCGATCGGCCGCGCGCACTGCGGGCAGTGCGGCTTGCCGATCCGGGCGAAGAGCAGCCGGAGGTAGTCGTAGACCTCGGTGATCGTGCCGACCGTCGAGCGCGGGTTGCGCGAGGTCGACTTCTGGTCGATCGAGACCGCGGGGGACAGCCCCTCGATGAAGTCCACATCGGGCTTGTCCATCTGCCCGAGGAACTGCCGGGCGTACGAGGAGAGCGACTCGACATAGCGCCGCTGCCCCTCGGCGAAGATCGTGTCGAAGGCGAGCGAGGACTTGCCCGACCCGGAGAGCCCCGTGAAGACGATGAGGGAGTCGCGGGGGAGGTCGAGCGAGACGTTGCGGAGGTTGTGCTCGCGAGCGCCACGGACGATGAGACGGTCGGCCACGCCGGTCGGCACCTTTCTTGGAGAGGGGCGGAAGCCACGGGCTGCGTCCACCGCGCGGTGAGCGAGCAGAGGCGGCGGAGCGGAGCGGGCCCCGGACCAAGGGTATGGGGGCCGCCGCGGCACTGTCTTTGGGATGCCACACACGAGCCTATAGCACGCGCATTCGATTTACGGGCCTCGCAAGCCCTCTTCACCCAAACGTGTGGCGGCCCCGCAACCTTCCCACCGCGATGACCAGCCGTTACGCCGTTCAGCGGCCGGCACCCCCGGGGTGCGCCCGCGATCAACCCCGCCCGAGCCCCCCGTCGGGCAGCGCCCGCTCCAGCACGTCGAACGTGTGCCGGATCACTGCTTCGTGGTCAACGGCCACCTCGTCCGCGGGGTCACCCTCCAGTTGCCGGACGACGGCCTCCGCGAAGAACGTCCGCCAGCCCGCGATGATCAGCGCCGCGGCCAACCGGGCGTCCCGACCGGGTCGCGCGAGGTCGCCGCCGGCCGCCTCGGCGAGTGCCCCGGCCAGCGCGGCCTCGACCTCCTGCACCGCCTCCCGCGCCCGCGCCCGCAGCGATGGCGCCTCCAGCACGGTCCGGTAGAAGTGCTCGAACCCCTCCCCCGGGCCGCCCAGCGGGTGCCGCTGCGCCAGCAGCTCCAGCGCCAGCCGGCGCAGCGCGGCCAGCGGCGTCTCGTCCGCGCCGCGCCCCCGCACCGCGCCGACGACCAGCTCGACGGCCTCGGGGACCCGGTCGAGGAAGAGGTCCTCCTTGCGCGGGAAGTAGTTGAAGACCGTCATCGTGGACACCCCGGCGGCATGGGCGATCTCGGCGACGGCGACGTTGTCGAAGCCGCGCTCGATGAAGAGCAGCGTGGCCTCGCCGGAGATCCGCTGTCGGGTGAGCAGCTTCTTGCGCTCGCGCAGGCCCAGCTGCCCGTCGTCGTCCGCACTCCCGGCCGCCGGCCGCACCACCGGCCGCGCCGCGGGCCGCCCCGGCTCCCGCTCCCCCGTCGACTTCTTCTCCGCCACCGTCTCTCCTTCCGAAAGGAAAATTGTAGCGAGAATAAATTTTTAGTCACTACACTCTTGCTCATGAAGCGCGACGCAGACGTAGTAGTGGCAGGGGGCGGCCCGGTGGGGCTGATGCTCGCCTGCGAATTGGCACTGGCGGACGTCTCGGTCGTCGTCCTGGAGCGACTGACCGAGGTGGACACCACGATCAAGGCGGGGGCGATCAACACCCCCAGCGCGGAAGCCTTCTACCGGCGCGGGCTGCTGCCGCCCCTGGTGGAGGTGCAGAAGGCCACCATGGCGCGGTTCGGCTCGTTCGTCCGGCAGCGGCAGGCGGCCGGCGCCGCCGCACCGGGGCCGGCACCGAAGTTCGCCGGGCACTTCGCGGGCATCATGCTCCGCGGGGACCTCCTCGACGAGTCGGACGCGGACTTCGGCACCAGCGGCCCGGCCGGCGAGGTCGGCCTGATACCCCAGGAGGCCCTGGAGCGGATCCTCGGCGAACGCGCCGCCGAACTGGGCGTCACCGTGCGCCGCGGAGTGACCCTCACCGGCCTCGACACCGACGACACCGACGGCGGCGCCGTCCACGTCCACACCTCGGAGGGGTCGCTGCGCGCCGGCTGGCTGGTGGGCTGCGACGGCGGTCGCAGCACGGTGCGCCGGCTCGCCGACTTCCCCTTCCCCGGGACCGACCCCTCGATCACCGGCCACCAGGCCATCGTGGAGCTGACCGGCGCCGACGCCCTGGGGGCCGGCTGGAACTGGACCGACACCGGGACGTATGTGCACGGGCCGATGCCCGGCCGGATCCTGACCGTGGAGTTCGACGGCCCGCCCAAGGACCGCGAAGCCCCGATCACCGCCGAGGAGTTGCAGACCTCGCTGCGCCGGGTCTCGGGCGTCCCGGACGTGACGGTCACCAAGGTGATCTCGGCGACCCGGTTCACCGACAACGCCCGACAGGCGTCCACCTACCGCCGCGGCCGGGTGCTGCTGGCCGGTGACGCGGCCCATGTGCACTCGCCGTTCGGCGGCCAGGGCCTCAACCTCGGCATCGGCGACGCGATGAACCTCGGCTGGAAGCTGGCCGCCACGGTGCACGGCCGGGCTCCTGAGGGGCTGCTCGACACCTACACCGCCGAGCGGCACCCCATCGGCGCGTGGGTGCTGGACTGGACCCGGGCCCAAGTGGCGCTGATGCGGCCGGAGTCGCACGCCGGGGCGCTGCGCCAGGTGATCGCCGAGCTGTCCGGGACGCCCGACGCCACCACCTTCTTCGTCAAGAAGATCTCCGGCGTCTGGCAGCGCTACGACCTGCCCGGTACGCACCCGCTGACCGGCCGCAGCGCCCCCGACCTGGAGCTGTCCGACGGCCGCCGGCTCGCCGACCATCTGCACGGCGGCCAGGGCCTGTTGCTCGACCTCGCCGATGACCCGGCGCTGCGCGAACGCGCGGCCGGCCACCGCGACCGGGTGCGGATCGTGACCGCGGGCTGCCCGGACCGGCCCGACCTGGCCGGCCTCCTGGTGCGCCCGGACGGCTGCACCGCGTGGGCGGCCGACGCGCCCGGCGGCCACGAGGAGTTGGACGCGGCGCTGGGCCGGTGGTTCGGGGCGCCCGCCCCGGTGCCGGCATAGGTCGGGTCCGCTGTGCGGGCACGCCCCGGCCGGCGTACAGGCGTGGGAAGGGCGGTATCCCGTCCGCCCCTTCCACGCCCGCGCGCACCACTCGTGCCACCGGTCACCACCTCATTGCCACCCGGAAGGTTTGCGTCTGTCTCCCGGACCCGCCCGAGCGGCGCTAGCGTCGAACCATGACCATCCCTGATTTCGCGCGCGACGTGGCCGCCGTCCACGACTCCACCGACCGTCTGCTGGTCTCCCTGGGCAAGCTCGACGACGCCGCGGTCGGCGAGCCGTCGCTGCTCCCCGGGTGGACCCGGGGCCACGTCCTGGCCCATCTGGCCCGCAACGCCGACGCCCTGGTCAACCTCCTGAACTGGGCGCGGACCGGCGTCCCCACACCGATGTACGCCAGCGCCGCGGCGCGCGACGAGGACATCGAGCGGGGCGCCGACCGTCCGCTGAAGGCCCACCTGGAGGACCTCGGGGAGAGCGCGGCCCGCTTCGAGGCCGCGGCGCGGGCCCTGCCGGAGAACCGCCGGGCGTACGAGGTCGAGATGCGCAACGGCGTCGTCGAGCGGGCCGATCGGCTGGCGCTGCGCCGGCTGGCCGAGGTGGAACTGCACCACGTCGACCTGGGCGTCGGCTACACCGTCGAGCAGCTGCCGGACGACTTCGTGGACAGCGAGTTGGAGTTCCTCACCGGGATCAAGTTCGCCCGCCACCCGGGGCTGACGGCACTGGAGCTGCATGCCGACGACGGCCGCCGGTGGCGCACCGGAGGCCGCGGTTCCGCCGACGGGGCGTCAGCCGGTCCTGTGGTGGTGAGCGGCTCGGCGCGGGACCTGGTCGGCTGGCTGACCGGGCGCGCCGACGGCGGCCTGCTGGACACCCACGGCGCGCCGCTGCCGGTCATCCCCCCGCTCTAGAGTTGGTGCCATGACCTACAGCGGAGCAGTGAAGGTCGGCGGACCGGCCGACGTGCACGAGCTGACCGACCTGATGATCTCGAAGGTCGCGGTCGGTCCCACGAACAACAACGCGTACGTACTGCGGTGCCGGGCCACCGACGAGCAGCTGCTGATCGACGCGGCCGCCGAGCCGCACACGCTGCTCACCCTGATCGGTGACAGCGGTCTGGCGTCCGTGGTCACCACGCACCAGCACGGCGACCACTGGGGCGCGTTGCGCGAGGTCGTCGACGCCACCGGCGCGCGGACGTACGCCGGGCGGTTCGACGCCGAGGGCATCCCCGTCCCCACGGACGTGCTGGTCGAGGACGGCGACACGTTGACCGTCGGCCGTGTCCGGCTGACCGCACGTCATCTGGTCGGGCACACTCCGGGCAGCATCGCGCTGGTCTACGACGACCCGCACGGCCATCCGCACGTCTTCACCGGGGACTGTCTCTTCCCCGGCGGGGTCGGCAACACCTGGGGCGATGCCGAGCGGTTCGGCACGCTGCTCGACGGCGTGCAGCGCAAGCTCTTCGACGCGTTGCCGGACGAGACCTGGATCTATCCGGGCCACGGCTCCGACACCACGCTCGGCGCCGAGCGGCCGCACCTCGCCGAGTGGCGGGAGCGCGGCTGGTAGCGGCCGAACGCCCGGTTCCGGGCCCGGCGGGCGGATCGTCGCCCGCCGGGCCCGTGCCGTTACCGGCGGGCGTCCGACCGGTCCGCGTCCGCCGACACCGCGGGCTCCCCGGTCTCCGGCCCGGCCGCCGCCGCGCGCCGCGAGGCCCGCAGGCTGGTCACCGTCGTGATGGCCAGCACCGCGCAGATCATGCCCAGCGAGACCGGAATGCTGATCTCCGGGACGGCCACCCCCGACTCGTGCAGGGCGTGCAGCACCAGCTTGACGCCGATGAACCCGAGGATCACCGACAGGCCGTAGGAGAGGTGCACCAGCTTCTTCAGCAGCCCGCCGATCAGGAAGTACAACTGCCGCAGGCCCATCAGGGCGAAGGCGTTGGCGGTGAAGACGATGTACGGGTCCTGGGTCAGGCCGAAGATCGCCGGGATGGAGTCCAGGGCGAAGAGGACGTCGGTGGTGCCGATCGCCAGCATGACGATCAGCATCGGCGTCATCAGCCGCCGGCCGTTCTCCACGATGAACAGCTTGGTGCCGTGGTACCGGTCGGTGGACGGGAAGCGGCGCTCGACCGCCTTCAGGAAGCGGTTCTCCTCGAACTCCTCGTCCTCCTGGCCGGCCCGCGCCTCCTGGATCAGCTTCCAGGCGGTCCAGATGAGGAACGCGCCGAAGAGGTAGAACACCCAGGAGAAGTTGGCGATGATCGCCGCGCCGGCGCCGATGAACCCGGCGCGCAGCACCAGCGCGATCAGCACCCCGACCATCAGCACCCGCTGCTGGTAGACGGCCGGCACCGCGAACTTGCTCATGATCAGGACGAAGACGAAGAGGTTGTCGACGCTCAGCGACTTCTCGGTGATGAAGCCCGCGAAGAACTCGCCGGCCGGCGCACTCCCGCCGAACACCAGCAGGCCGAGCCCGAACAGCACGGCGAGTCCCATCCAGACACCGGTCCAGATACCGGCTTCCTTGAGGGACACCTCATGGGGTTTGCGTCCGCCGATGAAGAAGTCGACGGCGATCAGGGCGCACAGACCGAGGATGGTCAGCACCCACAGGTTCAGGGAAACGTCCACTGCTCCTCCGGCAGGGTCATACGGCACACACAGCGTCGTCGCTGCCGGGGGACTCCGACGCCCCTCCGTACAAGAAATGGTAAAGGAGGTTCATGAAATGGCAAAGGAAAGGATAAAGCCGCTGGTGAGGGGCTTGACCTTGAACTGATGACGGCGGTGTCAGCCGGTCTGCGGGTCCGCGGCGCGGCGGGCCTCGGCGACGCGGTCCAGCACCCGGCGGATCACCTCGCTGCGCCGGGGCGCGAGCGGCGGCTCGTACGTCCAGGCGTGGCCGACCCACGGATCGGCGAGATGGGTGTCCGGGACCGGTGTGAGCCGCAGCAGGGCGCGCCAGAGCGGATCCAGGACCGGGCCGTACTCCCGTGCCCGGCTCCGGTCGGCGACCATCATCAGGTGGACCCCGACCGCGGGGCCCTCGTCGGCCAGATAGCGCAGCTGGTTCAGCGCGCGGTCGTCGAAGCCGTGCGGGAAGTCATGGACGATCAGCAGCTGCTCGGCCGGGTCCAGCTCCGGCGGCAGGGCCTCCGTCGCGCGGTGGCGCACCGCCATCTGGAGGAGGTCGACCCGCCGGGTCAGCGCCGCCAGCACCGCGGCCACGCCCCGGGCACCGGCGGCCGGAGGCTCGGGCAGCGCGCCGCTCTCCCGCAGCGGGGCCAGCGCCGGCCCGGCCGAGCCGGCGGGGTCGAGGACCTGGACGGCATACCCGCCCGGCGGGTGGGCGGCCAGCAGCCGGGCTGCGACCGCGACGGCGGTCTCCAGGGCGAGCCGCCCCAGCGCGGCCTCGTCGGGCGCCGCGTCGGTCAGCGCGCTGCCCAGCTCCCGGCGGCCGAACTCCCGCTCGGGGTCCCGCCCGGCACGGGGATACGGCCCGGGACCGCTGTCGATCCACAGTCCGCGCTCCAGGGGGAGCCGGACGAGCAGCGGAATGCGCAGCTCCGGGGCCTCGGGGAGGTGCAGATCGCCCAGTCGGACCGCCATCGGGGGCTGCCGCGGCACCTCGTAGGCGTGCCACACCGGGTTGTCCCAACGGGCGAGCGCGGGCGGCAGTGCGGGCTCCACCACCTCCGACTCGGCGGCGAGCTGGGCCAGGTCGCGGTCGAGGACGGCGCGGGCCCGGCCGACCAGGTCGGCGTGCCGGTCCCGGGCGGTGACGCGGGCGGCCTCGGTGGCGCCGCCCAGGCGGGCGCGGGGGTCGGCGAGCGCCTCGTCGAGCTCCCGCTCCAGACGGGAGGCGGCGAAGCCGGCGGCGCTGCGGTACGCCGCGACCGACCGGGCCAGGTCCTCGAACATGCCCCGGACCTGGTTGTAGAGCCGCTCCTCCATGCTCCAGCCGTTGGCGTCACCGGCGACCGGGGCGGCCGGGCCGTCCGGGCCGCCGGCTGCCGCGGGCGGGGCCGGAGCGGGCGGGGCCACGGGGGCGACCGTGGAAGCGGCGGGGCGTCGGGGGTGGCGGTAGTCGAGGCGGGCACCGGCCGGCGGGGCACCCAGGCCGACCGCCGGGGCGTCGGGGGCACCGGCGAGGGACTCGGTCTCCGGCGCGAAGGCGGTGGGCCCGAGGGTCGGGCGCTCGGGGCGGACCGCCGGCACCGGGTCGGGCGCGGCCGGCGGGTCGGGGGCCGCCACCGGGGCGCGTCCTGTGCCGGTCGCCTCCTCGATCCGCGCGGCCAGCTCCGCGGCCCCCGGCAGTCCCTGGTCGCGCAGCAGCTCCGCCAGCCCGCCGGCGTACCCCTGGCCCACGGCACGGATCCGCCAGGCGCCCTGTCGTCGGTACAGCTCCACGGCGACCAGCGCGGATTCGGGGCCCAGGCCGGTGACGGTGTACCCGGCGAGGGGGATGCCGTCGGGGGTCGTCACGGCGACCGACGGCGCGGCGGCGGCGCCGAAGCCGCGCGGTGCGCCGGGCCCGCCCGGCAGCGCCAGCAGCACGCTCACCCGGTGCACCGCGCCGGGCAGCACACCGAGATCGACGGCGATGCGCTGGACGGCGGCCGGCGCCGAGGGCACCTCGACGCCCGCGCGGCGGGGCGCGCCCGGATGGGCCACTGCCTCGGCGCCCGACAACCGGCCCTGTTCGTCGCCGAGCGTGACCCCGGCCAGGACGGGCCCGTCGGCCGCGATCCGGATCTCCACACGGGTGCGGTCCAGCGGGTGGTTCTGCCCCCGGACCAGCTCCGCCGTCATCGTTCTCCCCTTGCATGTCGTACGGGTCGTACGGGTCGCTTCTCGCCGTCCGCGTCCCGCCGGTCCGACGGCCCTGTCCCCGACCCTATGCAGGGGGCCGGGCCCGAGCGCGCCGGGCCCGGCCATCGTGGCGGATCTGCACCACATCCGGGCAGGTCCGCGGCCCGCCCGGTGCCCCGGGGCGGGCCGCGGTCGCCTCGCCGGTGCTCCCGCCGCTACTTCAGTCCGGCCTCCCTCATCTGCCGCAGCTCCTTCTTCAGCTCGCTGACCTCGTCCCGGAGCCGGGCCGCGACCTCGAACTGCAGCTCCGCGGCGGCGGCCCGCATCCGCTCGGTCAGCTCCTCGATCGTGTCGGCGAGTTCGGCGGCGGGCCGGTCCGTCAGGACCTCGCCGCCCTTGCCGGCCTTGCCCTTGGCGGCCTTGCCCTTGGCGGCCTTGCCCGCCTTCCCGGCCTTCCCGCCGAGCGCCGGGACCGGCGCCTTGCCCTTGCCGTCCTTGTCGCCGGGCTTGCGGTAGCCGCTGCCCAGCAGCTCCTGGGTGTCGATCTCCTCGCGGGCGAGGGTGGCGACGATGTCGCCGATCTTCTTCCGGAGCGGCTGCGGGTCGATGCCGTTCTCCTTGTTGTACGCCAGCTGCTTCTCCCGGCGGCGGTTGGTCTCGTCGATGGCCTTCTCCATCGCCGGGGTGATCTTGTCGGCGTACATATGGACCTGGCCGGAGACGTTACGGGCCGCCCGGCCGATGGTCTGGATCAGCGAGGTGCCGGAGCGCAGGAAGCCCTCCTTGTCGGCGTCCAGGATCGCCACCAGGGAGACCTCCGGCAGGTCCAGGCCCTCCCGGAGGAGGTTGATGCCGACCAGCACGTCGAACTCGCCGGACCGCAGCTCGCGCAGCAGCTCCACCCGCCGCAGGGTGTCCACGTCGCTGTGCAGGTAGCGGACCTGGATGCCGAGCTCCAGGAAGTAGTCGGTGAGGTCCTCCGCCATCTTCTTGGTGAGGGTGGTGACCAGGACGCGCTCGTCCTTCTCGGTGCGCTTGCGGATCTCGTGCACCAGGTCGTCGATCTGCCCGTCGGTGGGCTTGACCACCACCTCCGGGTCGACCAGGCCGGTCGGCCGGATGATCTGCTCCACGAAGCCGTCGCTGCGGGACAGCTCGTACGGGCCGGGCGTCGCGGAGAGGTAGACCGTCTGACCGACCCGGCCCAGGAACTCCTCCCACTTCAGCGGCCGGTTGTCCAGCGCGGACGGGAGCCGGAAGCCGTGGTCGACGAGGGTCCGCTTGCGGGAGGCGTCGCCCTCGTACATGGCGCCGATCTGCGGGACGGTGACGTGCGACTCGTCGATGACCAGGAGGAAGTCCTCCGGGAAGTAGTCCAGGAGGGTGTTGGGCGCCGAGCCCGGCTCGCGGTCGTCCAGGTGCATCGAGTAGTTCTCGATGCCCGAGCAGGAGCCGATCTGCCGCATCATCTCGATGTCGTACGTGGTGCGCATGCGCAGCCGCTGGGCCTCCAGCAGCTTGCCCTGCTTCTCCAGGGTGGCGAGCCGGTCGGCCAGCTCGGCCTCGATCCCGGCGACGGCCTTCTCCATGCGCTCGGGGCCGGCGATGTAGTGGCTGGCGGGGAAGACGTACAACTGCTGGTCCTCGCTGATCACCTCGCCGGTGAGCGGGTGCAGGGTGGACAGCGCCTCGATCTCGTCGCCGAACATCTCGATCCGGACGGCCAGCTCCTCGTAGACCGGGAAGATCTCGATGGTGTCGCCGCGGACCCGGAAGGTGCCCCGGGTGAACGCCAGGTCGTTGCGGGTGTACTGAATGTCGACGAAGCGGCGCAGCAGCTGGTCGCGGTCGATCTCGTCGCCGACCCTGAGGGGGACCATCCGGTCGACGTACTCCTGGGGTGTGCCCAGACCGTAGATGCAGGACACCGAGGCGACGACGACCACGTCCCGCCGGGTGAGGAGCGAGTTCGTCGCGGAATGGCGCAGCCGTTCGACTTCCTCGTTGATGGAGGAGTCCTTCTCGATGTACGTATCGGACTGCGGGACGTACGCCTCGGGCTGGTAGTAGTCGTAGTAGGAGACGAAATACTCGACGGCGTTGTTCGGCAGCAGTTCGCGGAACTCGTTGGCGAGCTGCGCCGCGAGGGTCTTGTTGGGCGCCATCACCAGCGTCGGGCGCTGCAGCTTCTCGATCATCCACGCGGTGGTCGCCGACTTGCCGGTACCGGTCGCGCCCAGCAGGACGACGTCCTTCTCACCACCGCGGATGCGCCGGTCCAGCTCGGCGATGGCCGCCGGCTGGTCGCCGCTGGGCTGGTAGGAGCTGACGACCTCGAAGGGCGCCACGGTGCGTTCGATCTTTGAAACGGGCCGCATGGGATCCACCGTACGACCCGCCACTGACAATCGGTGCCGCATCGGATCTGACCTGCGGTTTCCCGAGGGCCTGCGGAGCGACGGGGCGAGCGGACCGGCCCGCGGCCGGACGGTGGGGGGCGCCGCCCGACACGATCATGACAGCCGGGGAGGCGGCCGAGGACCGGTGTCGCCGCGGCCGGCCACGGGGTATGCCCTGGACTCGGCCGGCAAAAACGGTCATATGCGCGACGGGTGACTCACCGTCGGCCGAGATGCGCGGATGCCGCGGCTCCGGCAAGTTGGACGACGTCGGGACGTATGTCTGCTGCACGGCCATTTCGGGCACCCTGCAACTGCGACGCTCCGCACGGAATACCAGCCATTCGTTCAGCGTCCGTCCACCGCACGTCCCCCTCCCCCTCCGGCCCGGCTGCGAGCCTCCGACCGTCCGCCCCGTTCACCTCACTTCACGTCAGCTCACTTCCACGACGTCACGAGGAGTCCGTATGCGTATTCGCCCCGTCGTCGCCGTCGCCGGCGCGCTCATGGGTCTGTCCGCGTTCGCCCTGCCTGCCACGGGCGCCCAGGCCGCGGCCCATGGGCACCCCCCTGTGGTGGTCGGCCATCGTGGTGCCGCGGCGTACGCGCCCGAGAACACGCTCGCCTCGGTCGACACGGCCAGCCGGCTCGGCATCGCCTGGGTCGAGAACGACGTCCAGCGCACCAAGGACGGCGAGCTGGTCGTCCTGCACGACACCTCGCTGGCGAGGACGACCAACGTCAAGAAGGTCTTCCCGGACCGCTCCTCGTGGAACGTCGGCGACTTCACGCTCCGTGAGATCGAGAAGCTGGACGCGGGCAGCTGGTTCGGCGCGAAGTTCAAGGGCGAGCGGGTGCCGACCCTGGAGGAGTACCTGGAAGAGGTCGAGGACAACGGCCAGAGTCTGCTGATGGAGCTGAAGAACCCCGAGCTCTACCCGGGGATCGAGCGGCAGGCGCTGCGGGAGCTGCGCCACGACGGCTGGCTCGACCAGGAGCACCTCAAGCGCCGCCTGATCGTCCAGAGCTTCAACGCCGACGCGATCAAGAAGGTCCACCGCCTGAACCCGGCGATCAAGACGGGCTTCCTGGGCAGCCCCTCGGTGGCCGACCTGCCCAAGTACGCCGCCTACTGCGACCAGATCAATCCGCCCCACACCGCCGTCACCCGTAAGTACGTCAAGGCGGTGCACGCGCTCCAGGGCCCGCACCACCGGCGGCTGGAGCTCTACACCTGGACCGTCGACGACGCCAAGGCCGCGGTCAGCACCGCCGACCTCGGCGTCGAGGGGCTCATCAGCAACAAGCCCGACGTGGTGCGCAAGGCGCTCGGCGGCACCGACTCCTGACCGTCCCGGCGCGGCGGGGTGCGGGTCCGGCGGTGGCCGTCGGACCGTTCCCCGCCGCGTTGTCAGTGGCCGGTCCTAGTCTGGGCACGTGACGAACACAGAGCACGGTCCAGCGCCGGCCGCGGCGCCGGACGCCGCCCCGGAGGCGGCCGTCCCGGCCCGCCGCGACTGGGCCTGGACGCACCTTCGGACCCCGATCGGCCCGCTGCTGCTCGCGGCGACCCGGGAGGGCCTGGTCCAGGTGGTCTTCCATGCCGACGAGCGGAAGGCCCGGCGGGCACTGGCCCGCCTGGAGTACGCCTTCGGCGGGCCGCCGCTCCCGGAGATACCGCATCTGGCGACGGCCGCCGCCGAGCTCGCCCGCTACTTCTCCGGCGAGCTGCGCACCTTCACGGTCCCGCTGGACTGGTCGCTGTCCGGGGGCTTCAACGCCCGGGTGCTGCACGCGCTGGCCGACGGCGTGGCGTACGGCAGCGTGGTCGGCTATCAGGACCTCGCCGACCGGGTCGGGGAGCCGGGCGCGGCCCGGGCGGTGGGCGCGGCGATGGGCTCCAACCCGCTCCCCGTGGTCGTTCCCTGCCACCGGGTCGTCGCCAGCGACGGCGGGATCGGCGGCTTCGGCGGCGGCCTGGAGACCAAGCGGCTGCTGCTGGCCCTGGAGGGCGTGCTGCCCGCTCCGTTGTTCTGAGCGCCGACCCGGCCGCCGTCCGCCCGGATCCGTCCCGTATCCCGTCCGTGCCACCGGAATCCGTCCCGCCGGCCGGCACCGTTCCACGAAGGGCCGCGCATGTCCCGTCAGATCGCCCTGCTCCGCGGTATCAACGTCGGAGGCCACAACTCCTTCCCCAAGGCCCGCCAGCTGGAGCTGGCCCGTTCCCTGGGGCTGGCGGACGTCACCGTCCTGCTGCAGACGGGCAACATCGTCTTCGCCGATCCGGGGACGCCGCCGGAGGAGACCGCCCGGCGGTTCGAGGAGCGGATCGCGGCCGAGCTGGGCCTGACGGTGCCGGTGCTCGTGCGGACCCGCGACGAGCTGGCCGCCACGGTCGCCGGGAATCCGTTCCCGTCGGCCGTGCCGGAGCGCAAGACCCTGCACGTGACGTTCCTGTCGGCGGCGCCGACCGACACCGACCGGCTGGACGCGCTCGACCGGGCCGCCTACGCGCCGGATCAGTTCCGGTTGATCGGCCGCGAGCTGTTCCTGTGGTGCCCGGGCGGCAGCGGGCGCTCCAGGCTCGCCGAGGCGGTCGGCCGCGCCCGGCTCGGGGTGACGGCCACCGCGCGCAACTGGAACACCGTCACCAAGCTGCTGGCGCTGGCCGACGCCTGACCGCCCGGCCGACGCGCCCCGACCCGCGCGGGCCTCAGCGCCAGCCGTGGAGTTCCCGCAGCCGGTTGGCGACGAGGTTGAAGCGGCCCCGGTCGAGCGCGCACGCCTCCCGCCGCATGCCGTCCGGGTGGACCCGCAGCACCCGGTCCACGGCGACCCAGGAGTCGCGCCCCGCGCGGTCCCAGGGGCCGGCGCCGATCGCCACCCAGTCCCGGTCCTCGTTGTGCCGCTTGCTCGACAGCTGCACGGCCAGCAGCGTGCCCGCCGCCTCCCGGGCCACGACCAGGACCGGTCGGTCCTTGCCGCGCCCGTCGTTCTCCTCGAACGGGACCCAGGTCCAGACGATCTCGCCGGGGTCCGGGTCGCCGTCCGGGTCGGGTGCGTAGGCCATCGCCACGGCGCCGACGGCGCGCGGCGGGACCTCGACGGTGGCGGTGGGCCCCTGGCTGCCGGGCAACGGCGCGTGCTCGTCTGCTGCGTTGAACGAAGTGGTCATCCCCCGCACGCTACCGGCCGTGCCGAACGCGCTGATCGGCGGGCCGCGTTCGGCCGTCCGCGGTCGACTGTCAGTGGTCGGCCGTACGGTTTTTTCAGCGGGGCGGTCGCCGGGATCGCCCGGGAGGGGGCGCGATGTACGGGACCAGGACGCATCCGGAGTTGCCTCAAGAGGGCTGCGGGGCGCAGGAGTCGAGCGGGGACCGTCCGCGCGGCACCGCGGTCGCGGCCCGTCCCGGGAGGTTCGCGCACCGGCCGTTCGCCCGGCGGCCCGACCGGTCAGCCGGGCGCTCCACTCCAGGCCGGCCGGCGGGGGTCGTCAGCCCGGACGACGACGTCCGCGGACTCCTCGGGGTGGACCTCGGCCTCGTAGCGGGCGAACGCCGGCAGTGTCCAGCGCTGGTCCTCCGGGGTGCGGCGGGCGAGCGCCGCCGGCGACAGCTTCAGGTGCGCCGAGAGGTCGAAGGGGAACCACTGCCCGAGCAGCAGCGGGCCGTGCAGCAACACCAAGCCGCCGGGCGGCAGTTCCACGTAGGCGCTGCGCGTCGCCCGGTCCGTCTCCGGGTCCCACAGGTCGGGGAGCACCCGCCCGGTGCCGCCCGGCTCCAGCGGCTGGAAGATCTCGCGCCACAGGGCCCGCCGGTCGAACCACTCGTCGTAGTAGGCGTCCGGGTCCTCACGGCCGTACTCCAAGCGCAGCGAGGCGGGTCGCAGGAAGCCGTGGGCGTCGGCCTTGTGCACCGCCCGCCCCCGGAGCCGCAGCGCCTCGGCGAGCCGCCCGGCGAGGTCGCCGGGGGCGGCTGCGGGAGCCCCGTCGACCGCCACCCGCAGCCAGGGGCTCCCGTCGTGCGCCGTCAGCGCGTCGATGCGCGCGGCGAGCGCGTCGGTGAGCCGTTCCCAGGTGATCGCTTCGAGCCGCACCCGGCCATTCTGCCCCGCCGGCGGACGGCGGGCCCCCCGGGGTCAGCGGGATTGCGGTCCGCCGGGCGGGGTGCCGCGGTGGTCGAAGACGACACCGGCCTGCACCACGGGGCCGGTCATCACACCGCCGCTGATCGTGTTGTGCACGTCCCGCACGACGCTCTGGGTGCCCTGGGGCGCCACCTCGTCGAGCAGTCGGCGCAGTTCGGCCGCCGCGGCCGGGTCCTCCGCGAGCAGCCGCCGCAGCCGGGCCTTCCAGACCACGGCCACCCCCTGGGGCACTTCCTCGTCGCCGTCCTCCCGGGCGCTGATGACGTCGGTGCGCGCCTGGTCCAGCTCGCGTTCGACCTCCGCCTCCTCCTCCGCGCCGCGGCGGCGGGCGAGCACGGCGGCCATCCGCCGGCGGACCGTGGCCCAGCCCTCGGTCGCCATCTGCTGCACCAGCATCGTCGCCCCGGCCGTGGCGAGCGCCACCAATTCCGCTTCCATCGGACCCCCTTGGATGTCGTGCGCGCCGTGTGCCGCGCGTGGTGCCACGGTAGAGAGGCGGACGGCCTCATGAACAGCCGCCCGGCCGTGCGCCGCGATCCGGGTTCAGCTGTGCGCCGGCCCGGCCGCTCCGTGGCGGCTGAGCACGGCCGCCGCCTCCTTCGTCGCCTCGATGACGCTGTCGGGGGCTTCCGGCATCACGGTCTTCTGCTTGAGCAGCAGCACCGCGCCCATGATGGCCCCGTCCCACATGATCGGTGCCGCGCAGGAGTTCCAGCCGGCCATGCACTCCTCGTAGCCGAGCGCGTGGCCGAGGTCGCGGACCTCCGCCAGGGAGGCGAGCAGCGCGTCGTTGTCCCGGTAGACGCCCGGGCCGGCCTGTTCGGGGACGGGCTCGGCCAGCACCCGCTGCTGGAGGACCTCGGGGAGGTAGGCGAGGATGGTGCGCCCGGAGGCACCGGTGCGCAGGGAGCGGGTCACGGACAGCACGTCGCGCGGTGTCATGCCCAGTTCGGCGAGGTCGGAGTCGCCGACGGCCATGTCGACGCACTGCCGCTGCGCGCCGGAGAACGGCGCCACCATGTAGAGGAAGACCAGCCCGTTGTCGCTTGCCTCGCGCAGTTCGGCGAGGACCGTCTGCGCGCCGTCGAGCCGGTGGTCGAGCGCGGTGAAGGCGAGCTGGGCGGCGGAGGTCCGCAGCCGGTAGAGGCCGCGGTCCACCCGCTCGAAGACCCGCTGGTAGATGCCGGACTGCAGGATGCGGTAGACGACGGAGTCGTCCAGGCCGGTGAACTCCGCGATCTCACCGGGCCCGTGGGCGGATCCGCCCAGCTCGGCGAAGGCGGTCTGGACGAGGAAGACCCGTTCGGCATGGCCGGATCCCGACGTCCGGGAGCCGGCGGCGGCCGCGCTCTTGGCTGCCTGGCCGGTGCGCTGCGCGGCCTCCGGAGCCGTGGACTGCGACGCTGCGGTGCGATGGCCCATCGTGTGCTCTCTCCCTTGGCAGTGATCAGCGCCCGAAGGCGCACGGCGTGTGCGGTGCTCGGTGCCCCGCCCCTGAGGGCACCGGCGTCAGCGGGTGACGTCGAGGGCGAGTTTCCCGGTCGGTGTGCGGGCGGCGAGGTCGTGGTGCGCTTGGACCGCGTCCCCGAGCGCGTAGGTGGTGCCGGTCAGTGTCGTGAGGGAGCCGTCGGCGACGGCGTCGAACAGCGCCCGCATGGAGGTCGGCAGCGCCGTCCGGTCGGCGTAGAGCTGGGGCAGCCAGAAGCCCGAGACGGTGAGGGAGCGCTCCATCAGTTCCCGGGTGGAGACGTTCGCCAGCTCGCCGCCGGCGAAGCCGTAGACGGCGAGCCGGCCGCGCGGTGCGACGGCGGCCAGGGTCCGGGCGAAGGTGGCGCCGCCGGTCATCTCCAGCGCCGTCTCGACCGGGCCGCCGGCCGCGTCCAGGATGCGCTCGGTGAGGTCCTCGGCGGTGGAGTCGACGACCGCGTGGGCGCCCAGGTCCAGGGCGAGTTGGCGCTTGGCCGCGGTGCCGGCGAGGCCGATGACCTTCGCGCCGGCGCGCGCCGCGAGCTGGACGGCCAGCGTGCCGACCCCGCCGGCCGCGGCCGGGACGACGACGCTCTCGCCCTCGACGAGGCGCAGCGCGGTGAAGAGCAGGTGCCAGGCGCTGTTGCCCTGGAGGGCCAGCGCGACCGCCTGCTCGTCGCTGACGGCGTCGGGGATGTCCCAGGTGACGCGGCGGTGCAGCAGGGCCCGTTCCGCGTATCCGCCGCCGCGGGTGAGCCCGACCACCCGCCGGCCGCCGTCGACGGTTCCGACGACCTCGTTGCCGGGTATGTAGGGAAGTTCGACCGGGGCGAGGTAGGTGTCCCCGCGGACGTGCACATCGGCGTAGTTGACACCGGCCAGGGTGACGTCGACGAGCGCGTGCCCGGCGCGGGGCGTCGGCTCCGGGGCGTCCTCCAGGCGGAGCACGTCCGGGCCGCCGAATTCTCGCATCACGATCGCGCGCACGACTCTCCCTCAGATTCTCCGGTGCGGTGCCCGCACAGGGTAGGCACGGCGGCGGCCGGCCCGCCGCATCCCGATCATTTCGCGCCAACCCTTCGGACTTTTCAGGACCGATGGACTTCCGGCCGCCCCCGATTCCCGGAGGTTTTCTCGCTCTGCGAGAAAACAGGGGAGCATTTTCAGCCCATTGCACCGTTTTGGTGTAGATCTACCCGGCGGTATACGGCGGGTGGCTCCCACACATCTCTCACTCGATTCCGGCTACCAGAAGTGATCGCCGCCGCCTACGATCCGGACGTGTGTCCGCCGTTGACGAGATCCGACGGCCGCGTTCCCCAGGGCGGAGCATGGCGCGCGAGGCAGCGGTGCCGGCCCGTCCCACCTGGTGCCCCGGGTGGGGAGTGGCGGAGGACGAGGCTCGGGCCTCGCCGGGGCGGGCACGGCCTGAGGGGGAATCATGATGGGGAAATCGGGGGGCGGCAGGCCGGCGTTCGCACCGGCCTGCCGGGACCCACAACGGGCTCTGCCTCTTCCGCCGGCACCTCTGCGCATGCTGCGGACCGCGTCTGCTTCCCTGCCGTCGCTGACCACACGGGTCACCGACGCCGCCGACGCCGTCATCGCCGCCGCGCGCCGCCACGCCCGGCCGTACGCCGCGCCGCCCTTTCTGGACGCGGCCCGGCCCCGCCAGGGGCTCGCGCGCCACCGCCGAGAAAGGGACCGCCCATGAACGCGTCGAGCAGTACGACCAGCGCCGGGCTCCAATTCACGCACCCGTACCTCGCCGTGGTGCTCGGCGGCGGATTCACCGGCATGCTCGCCGCCGCCGCGCTGTCCGAGTACGCCGATGTGGTCGTGGTCGAGCGGGAGCGGCTGCCGCGGACTCCCGTGCTGCCCACGGATCTTCCGCAGCCGCGGCACACCCACTTACTGGCGACGGACGGCGCCCGCGTCGTGGAGAGCCTGCTGCCCGGCACGATCGACGGTTGGCTGACCGCGGGCGCCCGTCTGCTCCCGATGCCGTCGGAGCCCACCGCTCCGCTGCTGCCCGGCCGGCCCGTCCGACGGGCCCGTACCCGGCAGGTGTTCGCCTGCTCCCGTGATCTGCTCGACCGGGTCCTGCGCGAGCAGGTGCCCGCCCTCCCCGGGGTGCGGGTCCTCGACGGCACGGACGCCGAGCGGCTGACCGGCACCGCCGAACACGTCACCGGCGTGTGGGTCCGGGACACCACCAGTGGCGAAACGTACCGCCTGGACGCCGATCTCGTGGTCGACGCCACCGGCCGCTCCTCCACCACCCCGGACCGGCTGTCGGCGCTGGGGCTGCCCACCGTCCCCGAGGACGTCCGGGACCCCGGCATCGTCTGCGCCACCCGCGTCTTCCGCGTCCCGGCCGGATACGAGAACTGCTCGGTGCTCACCGCCCGTTCGGGCCACCGTCGGGCCGACGGCGCGGCCGGCAGCGCCCCCGCACCCGCATCCCTGCTCCCGGCCGCCCGGACGGCGACGCTGGTCCCCATCGAGGACGGACGCTGGCTGGTCACCCTCACCGGCACCGGCACCGGCGACGAGCGCCCCTCCGAACGCGCCGACCGCTTCGTGCCGTTCGCCCGCGGGGTCCACACGGCCATCGCCGACCTCGTCACCGACGCCGAGCCACTGAGCGAGGTGCGGCTGACCCGCGACACCTCCAGCCGCCGCCACCGCTACGAGCAACTGGCGTACTGGCCCAGCGGGTTCCTCGCCCTCGGCGGCGCCGTGGCCTCGGTCAACCCGGACTACGGCCAGGGGCTGTCGCTCGCCGCCCATGGCGCCGCAGCGCTGCGCGCGGCGCTGCGGCGGTACGGCCTGGACGACCCCGCGCTGGCCCGCAGGGTGCAGCGCACCGTCGGCCGGCTCGTCGAGGCGCCGTGGGTGCTGGCCACCGGCGCCGAGCCGGTGCCGTCCCCCCGCCCCGGCGCGCCCCGGACGCCGCTGGCCACCCGCGTCGTACGCGGCGCCATGAGCGGACTGCGCACCCCGGCCGCCGGCCTGCCACCGGTCTGCCGCGCCTACGTCGACGTGGTCACCCCCACCGTCCCGGTCGCGCGTCTGCCGCGCCCGTTCACCCCGCAAGCGGCGTCCGCGGTGCGGTCGCCGGACCTCGACACCCCGGACAGCACGGACGCGCCGTCCGACCTGCCGTCCCTGTTCACCGCCCCCGCCGCGGCGCTCACCGTGCCACCGTCCCCGGCCGCGCCGGCCGGCCCCGGCCCCGACGCCGAGCGGGCTCCCCGCCGGCTGCCCCGGCCCCTCGGCTTCGGCCCGGCGTCGCTGCGGCTGCGTCGGCTCAACGGCGGCAGGCGGAAGCCCGACGGCGCCTGAGGCCCGGCCCTGACCCCGGCGCGGCGCCGGGGCTGAACTACCGTGGGCCCCGGACACGTCCGCTCACCGGTGGCCCGGCCGTCGGAGAGCGTCACCATCAAGGGGTTGCGGAATACGGTGATACGCGCTAATCGCAGTCTGGCCGCGAACCGCGAACCGCGAACCGCGAACCGCGAACCGCGAACCGCGAACCGCGAACCGCGAACCGCGAACCGCGAACCGGGGCCGGGGCCGGGGCCGGGCGGAAGCGGCGGCGCCGGTGGAGGGGCGTCCGGGGCTGCGGCTGACACCACCCACGGGCTGTTGCCGCCGCTGCGGGTGCCGGTGGGCGACGATCCCGAACGGTGGCGGACCTTCCCCGGCGAGCGGCTGGTCGTCGCCGTCGCCCGCACCGTCACCTCCACCGTCCGGGTCCTCGACGTCCTCCGCCCGGTGCTGCGCGACGACCCGCGGGTCCATCTGGTCTTCGCCTTCGATCCCACCTCCGCCTTCAACGACGGCGTCCACGCCCTGCTCCGCTCGGTCGGTGCCCGGGTGCTGCCGTGGCACCAGCTCCCCCGGACCGATCCCCACCTGATCATCACGGCGACCGAGAACGCCGACCTCACCACCGCGCCCCACACCTGCCCGGTACTGGTGCTGCCACACGGCGTCGGCTTCCACAAGGTCGTCCCCGACTCCCGCAGCGACCGGGACCGGCTGGCCGGCGTCGTCCCGGACGAGCTGCTGCGCAGTGGCCGCGCCCGGCTCGCGATCTCCCACCCGGACCAGGCGGCCCAGCTCGCCGCCGTCCACCCCGCGACTGCCGGTCGCACCCTGCTCGTCGGCGACCCCTGCTATGACGCGCTGCTCGACGGACGGGCCCTGCGCGGACAGTACCGCCGGGCGCTCGGCGTCGCGGACGGGCGCCGCCTGATCATGCTCAGCTCGACCTGGCGCGATCACTCGGTCCTGGGCCGGGACGCCGCCCTCCCGGCCCGTCTGCTCGCCGAACTCCCGTTGGACGACTACGCCGTGGCGCTGGTCACCCACCCCAACATCACCTCCGCCCACGGCCGTCAGGCCCTCCGGTCGCACCTCGACTCCGCGCACGACGCCGGACTGCTGACCATTCCACCGACCGCCGGCTGGCAGGCCACCCTGCTCGCCGCCGACCTGCTGATCGGCGACCACGGGTCGGTGACCTTCTACGGAGCGGCGCTCGGCACCCCCCTGCTGCTCGGCGCGTTCGGCGACGACGAGGCCGTTGCCGGAACCCCCATGGCGGAGCTGGGCCGGATCGCCCCGCGCCTGCGTCCCGACGCACCGCTGCGACCGCAGATCGAGCGGGCACTCGGCAGGGGCCGGGCGGCCGGCGACGACACCGCAGAGCGGCTGCGCAAGGTCGGCGAGAGCGCCTTCGCCGCCCCGGGTCGGGCCCTGGCACTCCTGCGGTCGGCCGTCTACGACCTGCTGGACCTCTCCGAACCGACCGGCCCGCCACCGCGCCGCGCACCAGAGCCACCGGTCCCGCAGGACCGCCCGGAACCGACCACCGCCTGCCACGTCCACACCTCCCTCACCGGGGACCCCGACGGGCCGGACGGCCCGCGGATATCCGTCGAACGCACCCCGGCCGCGGTGGCCGCCCACTCCTGCGGGGCGCGCGGCGATGCCCCCGAGGGTCCGTTCCGCCATCTGTCCTGTGCGGACGACGAGCGCGACCGGCAGTGGCCGGAGAGCGCATCCGTCCTGGTCCGCCGGGATCCGGCCGACACCGTCGTGGCCGCCGACCGGTGGATCGACGACACGCTCGCCCGCTACCCCGGCTGTCTGCTCGCCGCCGTCACCGTCGCCGGTCGCGGCTGTCGGGCCGGTCTGCGCGACGGCCGGACGGTGGAGGTGTCCGCCACCGGCCGGTTGGACGACGCCACCGTCCTGGCCTCCGCCGTCTACGCCTGCCTGCGCGCCGGACGGCCGCCGGAGGGCTTCGCCACCCTCGCGCTCGGCGACCGCACGGAGGACGCGGTGCTCCGCCTCACCCGACGGGCGAGCCGGCCGCGCCCCGGCGGCTGACGGATCCGCGTGCGGACGGGCGCTCCCCCGGTGCTCCGGCCCGCCGCGCCGTCCGCGTCATTCCTCCGTGCCGTCGGCGGTGGCGTCCGTCAGTCTGCGGCGCAGTTCCGCGGCGCGCGGGCCGCCGCCCGCCTCGTATATCTCCAGGGCCCGGGTCAGATGGCGCCGCCAACGCTCGTGATCACCGCGTTCCTCGGCCAGCTCCGCCAGCGTCTCGCACACCTGCGCCTCGTAGTGGACAGCGCCGCGCTCGCGCAGCATGGCGACGGCCTCCTCCAAGGCCGCCACGGCCTCCGCGATCTGACCCAGGTCGCGGCGTACGCCCCCGATGGCGGCCAGCGCGCGGGCGCCCATCCGCCGGTCGTCGAGGGCCATGAACCCGTCGTAGGCGTCCTGCAGGGTGGCTCGGGCCTCCTCGGTGCGGCCGACCGCGTGTTGGGCGCAGCCCATGAAGAAGCGGCCGATGGCGATGCCGCGCTCGTCGCCCGCGGCGCGGTAGTAGACCATCGCCTCCTCGTAGGTGGTCACGGCGCGGGCCGGGTCGCAGCGGTCCCAGTAGCGGCCGTGGAACTCCCGGACGGAGGCGCGCAGCAGGGTGTGGCCGGACGCGTCGGCCCGGGCGACGGCGGTCTCCAATTCCCGGCGGGCCCGGCGCAGTTCGTCGCGGTCCATCAGGGGGCGGGACAGCAGTGCGCGCAGGCGGGCCTCGGCTGCGGGGTTGCCGTCCTCGGCGGCGTGCCGGGCACCCAAGTCGCCGCTTCTGACCCAGTCGTTGAGGTATCTGCGGTTGAGGAAGAGCGCGGTCAGCGCCTCGGCGAGCTCCCACACCCGGCGGTGCCATCCGTGGTCGGCGGCGGCCTGCTGGGCGGACAGCAGCTCGCCGCGCCAGGCGTCCAGCCAGTCGAGCGCCTCGTCCCGGTGGGCGAAGGCGGTGGCTCGGTCGGCCTCGCCCAGCCGATCGGTGTAGGCGCCGATGCGCATCCGGCGGCCCATGACGGCGAGATCGGCCTGGGCGGCCCGGGTGAGCAGATGGTCGACGACGCGGGCCACGGCGGCGGTGCGCTCGGCCTCGTCGTCGTCCTGGGCGGCCCGTTCGCGGGCGTGCAGGCGCACCAGGTCGTGGAACTCGTAGCGCCCGTCGGCGGTCATCGTGATCAGGCTCGCGGTCTCCAGGACGTCGAGCTGCTCGGCGGTGTGGGCGACGGTCGTGCCGGCTGCCGCGGCGGCCGATCCGGCGTCCCAGTGGCGTCCGGGATGCAGGCCCAGCAGGCGGTAGAGCCGCGCGGCGGGTGCGGGCAGTGCCGCATAGGCCACTCCGAAGACGGTGGACACGGTGCGCTCCCCTCCCCGGCGCAGGGCGTCCAACCGGCGCCGGTCGTCGGCCAATTCCTCGGCCAGCGCGGCCACCGGCAAACGTGGATGCATCACCAATCGCGCGGCGGCGACCTGCAGGGCCACCGGCAGTCCGCCGCAGCTCGCGACGATCCGCCGGGCCGCGGCCTCGCCGCCCGCCGCGATGCGCTCCTCCCCGCACAGCCGGCGGAGGAGTTGCAGCCCGTGCTCCGGCGACAGCGGTTCCAACGGCATCAGGCGGGCGCCGTCGCCGAGCAGTTCCCCGAGCATCGACTGGCTGGTCGCGAGGACCACGCTGCCGGGGGCGCCCGGGAGCAGCGCCCGCACCTGCGCCGGCTCGGTGACGTCGTCGAGGACCATCAGCACCCGCTTGTCCGCCGTCAGGGTGCGCAGCAAGCCGGTCAACTCGCCCAGGCCGGCGGGCAGATAGCGGTCCTCGACGCCGAGTGCCCGCAGGCATCGGCTCACCCCGGCCGAGACGTCGCCGCCGGCCTGGGCCCGCAGCTCGGCGAAGTCCACGTAGAACTCGCCGCCGGGGAACCGGCCGCGCTCCTCGTGCGCCCATCTCCGTACGGTCGCGCTCTTGCCCACCCCGGGCAGGCCGCTGAGCACCGCCAGACCCCCGCCGGCGCCCACCCAGCCGTCGATCTCCGCCAGCACCGGCTCGCGGTCGACGAACTGCGGCGACCCGACCGGCACCTGCCGCGGCACCGGTTGCTCCGGCCGTGACATCTCGATCCGCACGCCGCCCTCGATCACCCCGGCCTGGATCACCGGGCCGTGCGCGGTGCCACTGAAGTCGTTCCGGACGCGCTCGGCGTCCGCGCCGTCGTTCCCCACGCCGGTCCCCCTCACCTCGGTCGACTCCGTACGGGAAAACGCTACTTGACGCCACTGACAACGCGGCGCGGCGGTGGTCGCGCGGACGCCGCCTTCGTCTCCCTCCCCCAGTTCCCCATCGCAACCGGTCGACAGCGGGAAAAATCGGTCGCCGGTCGACGGCGGCTCGATCACAGTGGATCCGGGACTCCGGCCTGGCGACGCCCGGCACGGAGCGCCTCGCCACGGAAACAGCAACGGGGAACGGGGGACGGCATGTCGACGCTGCGCGTCACGGTCGAGGAACTGACGGTCCATGAGCATCCCAACGCCGACGCGCTGGAGCTCGCGCAGGTGGGCCTGTACAGGGCGGTCGTCGCCAAGGGGGCCTACCGGACGGGCGACTTCGCGGTCTACATACCGGAGCAGGCGGTGCTCCCCGAGGGGCTGCTGGCCGAGTTGGGCCTGACGGGCAGGCTGGCCGGCGCCGCCGCCAACCGGGTCAAGGCGATCCGTCTGCGCGGCGAGCTGTCGCAGGGCATCGTGTGCCGCCCGCGGGCGCTGACCGGCGTCGATCTGGCCCGGGCGCACCGCGACGGCACGGACCTCGCGGCGGAGCTCGGGATCGTGAAGTGGGTCCCGCCGGTGCCGATTTCGATGAGCGGGGACGTCGAGCCGGCGCCGGATCTGCTGCCGTGGATCGACATCGAGAACCTGAAGCGGTATCCGACGGCGTTCCCCGAGGGCGAGCCGGTGGCGATCACCGAGAAGGTGCACGGCACCGCCTGCAGCCTGACCTACCACGCCGGCGACGACCGGATACAGGTGACGTCCAAGGGGCTGGGCGCGCAGCGGCTGGCGCTGGCCGAGGCCCCCGGGAACCTGTACTGGCGGGCGGTGCACGGGCACGGCCTCCCGAAGGTCGCCGCGGAACTGGCCGGGGAGCTGGGGGCGTCGCGGGTCGGCATCTTCGGCGAGGTGTACGGCGACGGCGTCCAGGACCTCGGCTACGGCACGGACGGCCGGCGGGGAGTTCCGGGGTACGCGGTCTTCGACATCGCGGTGGCCGACGGCGACGGGGTGCGGTGGCTGGATCCGCAGGAGTTGACGAGGGTCCTGGACGGGCGGCTTCCGGTGGTGCCGACGCTGTTCAGCGGCCCGTACGAGGCGCAGCGGGTGCGGGAGTTGGCCGAGGGCCGCGAGACGGTGTCCGGGCGGGCGGTGCACCTCCGGGAGGGGGTGGTGGTCCGTCCGCTGTCCGGCCGCCACAGCACGGAACTGGGCGGGCGGGCCATCGCCAAGATGGTCGGCGACGCCTATCTGACCCGCAAGGGCGGCACGGAGTACGAGTAGCCGGGCGACGCGCCGCCCGCACCGCCCGCGACGGCGCGGGACGGATCAGCTGCCTCCACTTGTGGCGCTCTCCTGGGACGCCGCCCGCTGCCCCAGGAGGCGCCGGGCGAGCGCGAGCGCGGCGTGCGGATCGCGGGCGGGGCCGGGCGCCGCGGTGCGGTGGACGGGGAGCCGTTCGACGGTGGCGGCGCCGGTGCCGGCCTCCAGCGCGGGGGCGTAGCCCGCGGCGCGCAGGGCGTCCAGGGTGGCGGCCGGCGGGCGGGCGCTGACCAGGACGGTCGGGGCGAGGGCACGCAGCTCCAACGCGCGCAGGGCGTGGTGGGCGGCGAGTTCGGCGATCAGGGACGCATCGTCGGAGCGGATGCAGCAGGCGGCGGGCACCACCCGCATCCGGCCGTGGGTGCGGGCGGTGTCCTGGACGAGGTAGCCCAGGGGCTGCGGCAGGGTGCCGGTGGCCGAGGCGGCGGTGAGGGCGTCGCGGAGGGTGTCGGCGGTGTGGCCGGAGTCCAGCGCGCGGCGGACCGAGCCGGGGGTGAAGCGCCAGGTCACGGCGTGGCCCTCGGACTCGCGGTCGGCGGCGGAGGTGAGCAGGTCGGCGAGCGCGGGGGCGGGCCGGCCGGGCACGACGGCGGTCAGGTCGGCCTGGAGGTGGGCCCGTTCGACGGGCGGCGGGAGCAGGTCGCGCAGCGGCTCGTCGAGGTCCGTCGGGTCGGCGAGCAGGGCCCGGCCGAGCGGGGTGAGGGTGCCGTGGGCGGTGAGCCCGAGGGAGGCCGCCTCGTGGAGGGTGTGGAGGGCGCGCTCCTCGGCCGTCGGCTGCTCGGTGACGGCGAGCGGACGGTGCCAGTCCGCCGTCCGGAGCAGGTGCCGCAGGGACACGAGGGCGGCCTCGTCCTCCGGCGAGTCGGGCAACGGCAGGGGCGGGCACGTCGGGCCGCCGGCGCCCGTGGGGACCTCGGCCAGGGCGGCGAGGAGGGCGTGCCGGAGCGCGGGGGCGTGCCGGTCGTGGCCACGGATCAGGGCGGTCGGGGTCTCGCCGAACGGGGTGTGGGTGGGGACGTCCCAGAGGGCGAGCCAGGCGGCCAGGACGGGCGCGAGGCGGGCGCCGGGCGGACGGCCGAGCCAGTCGTCGTAGGCGTGGGTGGGCAGCGCGGTGATCCCCGACGGGCTGCGGGTCAGCGCGATCAGGCCCGCGGCCAGGGCGAGATCGAGCAGGAGTCGGGTGTGCGGTTCGGTGGCGCCGGCCGCCTTGGCCAGGCGCTTGACCTCGCGGACGGTCAGCCCGCCTGATTTGCGGAGCGTGGCGGGCTCGGTGGCCAGGGAGGCGAGCAGCCGCTCCACGGTGGTGGCCAGGTGTGCCGCGGACGCCTGGGATTCGTCGTGCGCCGAGGTGCGCGGGGCGGGCACGGTCGGGGCGCCGGGACGCCGGTCGTGCGGCGACGCGCCCTCGGGGAGGGGCGCCGGGGCGTGCGGCGTGAACGGGCCGAGGTCGTGGGCGGCGAGGAGTTGCGGGACGCGCGGCGGCACGACGACGGCGCCGTCCTCGGTGGCGGCGGCGAGGCCGTCCGCGCAGAGGGCGTCCAGGGCGGCTTCGGCGACGCTCCGCCCGGCTCCGGGGGCGGTGGCGCCGAGCGCCGCGTAGATGTCCTCGGGGCGGACCGGTTCACTGGCCAGCTGCGGGAAGGACAGTCGGTGGGCCATCAGGGACTGGTAGTCGGCGCCCGGGGCGGGGGCGGCGGGCGCGGCGGCGTCCCGGGCGGCCCGCTGCTGGCTGATGCGGGCCGCGGTGGCGAGCACCTGCAGCCGGGGGTGATCCAGGTGCAGCACCACGTGGTGGAGGGTTTCGTAGGACCACAACGCGCCTGCCAGGCCGCGGAGTTCGGTGGGCGCGGGCCGGCGGGCGAGCGGCTCGGCGTGCCGGGTGAGGAGTGCGGCGAGCTGTTCGGGGGTGCGCTGCGCGAGGGAGCGGGTGAGTGCGTCGAGACCTTCCACGACCTTGAGGTTAGTCATCGTGCCAGCAGAGTGGTCAGGGCGCCCACGGGGTCCGGTGCCGCGGGGCCGGTGGGCCACCAGTCCTCGGCCCCGGGCTCGGACTCGTAGGGATACCAGCGGTGGTCGCGGCCGAAGCGCAGCTGGAGGCCGCGAACGGCGTCGGTGAGGTGGTTGTGGTGCGGGCGCAGCGCCGGCAGTCCGGCGGCCAGGAGGGCGCTGCGGGCCCGGTCGAAGTCGCCGGCCGGGGGATTCCAGGTGCGCTCCAGGAGGGCGAGTCCTTCGGGGCCGCCCTGTCGCCAGGCGGCGACGGAACGCGCGATGTCCGCGGGGGTGCGGCCGGTCGCCGCCGCGACCTCGCGGTACAGGGCGCGCGTGGTGGCGGTCAGACCGGCCGTGGGGTGGGCCGTCGCGGCCAGCCGGACGGCGTCCTCCCAGACGGGCAGCGTCGCGAACGGACCGGGGCCGGCCGGATCGCCGCCCCCGGTGGGCCCGGCTGCGGCCAGGAAGGCATGGGCGCGTGCCACGGCGTCGGCGGCGAGGAGTTCGAGGGTGGCGGCGTCGAACGGGAGATCGCCGGTGTCCGGGAGGGCCGGTGGTCGACCGGGCTCGGCCGGCAACGCAGCGGGCGGCGGAAGCGACGGCCGGGGCCGATCGGCGAGCGCCTCCCGGGCGAGGACACCGCGGGAGGCGGCCGCCGGTGACGCGGTCCGTCCACCGCTCTCGACGGCCGTTCCGGGCCGCACCGCACCGGGCGATGCGGTGCGGCCCGCCGCTCCGGATCCGGACGCACCGGCAACGCCGGGCCCGGGCACGGGCGCACGCCCGGTCGCCGAGGGGCCCCCTGGCTCCGCACCGGACGCGGACTCCGAGGATGCCCCTCCGCTCCCGGGTGCCATGGCGGCCAGGGCCGCGGCCCGCCCCCGGTCCTCCCGTGCCCCGTGACCGGCGTTGCGGCGCGCGAGCTCGTCGAGGAGCTCCCGCTCGCCCCGGCCACGGATCAGCAGCAGGACGAAGGGGTCGGCGTCCAGCAACCGGGCCACCTGGAAGCAGAGCGCTGCGGCGTGCTTGCAGGGCCGGCCGCTGTCCGGGCACGAGCAGCGGGGCGTCAACTCCCCCGCCCCAGGGAGGAGCGACACCTCCCCCTCGGCCAGCGCACGCGGCAACTCCTTTGCCAGCAGCGCGGTGAGCCGGTCGGGACGGGCTGCGACGCCGTCCAGGAGGGCATCCCACTCCTGCTCGGTCAGCGTCCTGACGCGGACCTCGGCGCTGTACGGGCGGGGGCGGCTGCCCCGTACGGTGGCGATCACCCGGCCCGGGGTGATGTTGATCGTGTCGACGTGCCCGTCGCGGGCGTAGGCCCGGCCCCGGCCCAGGCGGGCGGCATCGAGCGCACTGCTCTCCAGCGCCGTCAGCCAGGCCCGGCCCCACCAGGATTCCGTCTGCGACCCGTCGGGGCCGTCGGGGCCCGGCAGCGGCGGGAAGGTGCGCGAACGGTCGGCGCGGACCAGCCGGTCCGCCGCCGCGGCACGCCCCGGGGCCACGGCCCGGCGCAGGTGTCCGGGACTCATCCGGCCCTCCTCAGGGAGACGAGATCGGCGAGTTCGGCGTCGGTCAGCTCGGTGAGTGCGCCCTCGCCACCGGAGAGCACCGCGTCGGCGAGCGCCTTCTTCGCGGTGAGGAGCTGGGCGATGTTGTCCTCCACGGTGCCCTCGGTGATCAGCCGGTGGACCTGGACGGGTTGGGTCTGGCCGATGCGGTAGGCACGGTCGGTGGCCTGCTCCTCCACCGCGGGGTTCCACCAGCGGTCGTAGTGGATGACGTGTCCGGCGCGGGTGAGGTTCAGCCCCGTGCCGGCCGCCTTCAGGGACAGCAGGAAGACCGGGGTCCGGCCCGACTGGAAGCGCTCGACCATCCTCTCCCGTTCGGCCACCGGCGTTCCCCCGTGCAGGAGTTGGTGGGGGATGCCCCGGACCGCGAGATGGCGTTCGAGCAGCCGAGCCATCCCGACGTACTGCGTGAAGACCAGGGTGGCGCCGCCCTCCGCGAGGATGGTGGCCAGGAGTTCGTCGAGCAGTTCGAGCTTCCCGGAACGCGCGGCGAGTCCCGGAGCGGTCTCCTTGAGGTACTGCGCGGGGTGATTGCAGATCTGCTTGAGGGCGGTGAGCAGCTTCATCACCAGGCCGCGCCGCGCCATGCCCTCGGCGCTCTCGATCCGGGCCAGGGTCTCGCGCACCACGGCCTGATACAGGGCGGCCTGTTCGCGCCCCAGCGGGACCGGATGGTCCGTCTCGGTCTTGGGCGGGAGCTCGGGCACGATCCCGGGGTCGGACTTCTTGCGGCGCAGGATGAACGGCCGCACCAATCGGGCCAGTCGCTCCGCCGCGTGCGGGTCCTCGCCGCCCTCGACCTCCCGGGCGTGCAGCGCACGGAACGTCTTGAGCGGGCCGAGCAGCCCGGGGGTCGTCCAGTCCAGCAGCGCCCACAGCTCGGAGAGGTTGTTCTCGACGGGCGTGCCGGTGAGCGCGATCCGCGCCGGGGCCTTGATGCCGCGCAGCGCCCTGGCGGTCGAGGAACGCGGGTTCTTCACGTGCTGCGCCTCGTCGGCGACGACCCATGCCCAGCTACGGCCGCCCAGTTCGGTGGCGCTGCTGCGCATCGTGCCGTAGGTCGTGAGCACGAAGCCGCCGTCCACGCCGTCGAGGCTGCGGCCGGCGCCGTGGAAGCGGCGCACGGGCGTGCCGGGGGCGAAGCGCTCGATCTCGCGCTGCCAGTTGCCGAGCAGGGAGGCGGGGCAGACGACGAGGACGGGCGCGGAGGGCCGCCGGTGGAGGTGGAGTGCGATGACGGTGATGGTCTTGCCCAGGCCCATGTCGTCGGCCAGGCAACCGCCCAGCCCGATCGAGACCATGGTGTCGAGCCAGGCCATGCCGCGCAGTTGGTAGTCGCGCAGGGTCGCGCGGAGTCCGGGCGGCTGGGGCAGCGGACGCTCCTGGGTGGTGAGCCGGGAGCGCAGGGCGGCGAGCGCGCCCAGGGGCACCACCTCGACCGTCTCGCCGTCCACCTCCGCGGTGCCGTCGAGCGTCGCGACGAGCGCTCCGGCCGGGTCCAGATAGCCCAGTTCGCGTTTGCGTGCCTTGCGGACCAGCCCGGGGTCGACCAGGACCCACTGGTCGCGCAGCCGCACCATCGGGCGGTGCGCCTCGGCGAGGGCGTCCATCTCGGCCTCGCTGAGCGGCACGCCGTCCATGGCCAACTGCCATCGGAACTGAGCTAGTTGGCCGGCGTCGAAGAAGCCGAAACCGTCCGCCGCCGACCCCGGCGCGGGTCGCAGCACCGCTGTCGCCGTCAGGCCGCGGGTCAGCTCCCTGGGCCAGTGGACGGCCACCCCGGCGGCACCGAGGCGCCCCGCCGCCTCGGCCAGCAGGTCGTACAACTCGTCCTCGCTGAGCGGGAGCACGTCGGGGACGGGGCGCTCCAGAAGGCGGCCGAGCGGGGGCCAGACGCGGGTGGCGCGGCGTAGCGCGAGGAGCGTGTCGGCGCAGGACCGCGGGCCGAAGGGGTCGGGTGCCTCGCCTTCCCACAGCTGGCGGGCGTCGGCCACCAGGGTCGGGTCGGTGCGGCTGTGGACCTGGAGGACGGCCGCCGCGGCGCGGCGCTCCTCGGCGGCTCCGGACGTCGCCGCTCCCCCGGCCCCGCCCGGCACGCCCTCCTCCGCGGGCGTGTCCTCCGCCCTGCCGTCGAAGAGCTGGTGCGGGGCAAGGTCGAGGCGGAGCGAGAGCCCCACCCCGGCGTCGGTACCGGCCGCGACCTCGGCCGCCCACTCCCGGGCGGCGGGGAGGTACTGCGGCGCCGTCGCGGCGAACGGGGCAGCGGCCACCAGTGCCGCGGCCGGAGTGCGCGGCAGGGTGTCCACGACGGCATCGACGAACTGTCGCACCAGGGCGGCCGGATCGGGGAGTTGCAGTGGCCGGCTGTCGGGCAGCGGTGCGGCGTACGCCTCTCCCGGCATGGCGGCGGCGATGGCCCGCAGGTGCGCGACGTCGTCCGGGTCGAGCGGGCCGGCTCGCCAGGCGTCGGCGTCCTCTCCGGTCAGCCCCGGCAGCAGGCGGCCGCGGGCGGCGAGGTGCAGGGCGTGCAGGGTGGCCGCGCCCCAGCAGACCGCGGCGGGGTGGGCGTCGGGGGCGTGCCGGGCCCGGACCAGCACCGGAACGGCTTCGGGCAGGGGAAGCACCAGGGCCGGCACCGTACGGCTCCGTGCCCCGTTGCCGTGCCGCCGGGCGACGGTCAGCTGCGCGACCTCGCCCTGCGGCCCCGCCTCCTGGCCCTCGTCCCCCTCGGTCGTGCCGGCCACGGTGTCGGGCAGCGGCCCGCCGTCCGGCCGCCAGAAGGCGACCGCCCCGGCGCGCGGCGTCCGGGCGGGCAGGAAGATCGCGGCACACCCCGCCACGTCCGGTGCCGCCCCGTCTGCCGCACGCGCCGCCATGGGCGCTCCCTCGGCAGGGGTGATCGACGGCCGAGGCGCCCCTCTCGACGCCTCCTGCCACCTCGCCATGCCGTCCCCTGCCGTCGGATCCTTCGGCGCCGGTAACGGCGCCCACCGGGCCCCTCGTGCCCGCCTGCCTTCTGCTACGTCCCCGACCTGCGAGTCTACGGTCGTCGCCATGTCGTCCTCCCCCGTCGTTCTCCGGCGGCCGCGGCGATCACCGACGGCCGCGGCGCGTTCCTCGAAGGGCCGCCCCGCGCCTCCCTTGCTGGCTTCGCTTCCGCCCTCCCCTCCCCTCGTCTCTCTTGGTGCTCTTGCGGTTCCCTCGCGGTCTTCCCCGGCGCTTCCGCCGTCGCGGCTCTGCGTGATGTCGAGGAAAGCAGACGCCACTGACAATCCGCCGCGCCCAGCCTCCCGCGCAGCCCGCACGCAGCGCCGCGGCACACCCGTCACCCTCCGGCCACACCCGTCCGACCAGCACAAAGACGCGTCGATGGCACCCATCGGACGACACGCGGAAGCTCCACGACGAAGTTATCCACAGGCCGAAGGCGCCCCGCCCACCCCCGCGCCAAGTCGATTACATTCAGTGACGAAATTGCTCGCGGGGTGGCCACCCGCGACATCCGCCGGCTCACCGCCGCGCACGGCAAAGCACTGCTGCCCGCGGCTGCCCACCGCACACCACCACGGCCCACCACAACCACCGCAGCCCGTCGACCGAACCCGATGAGGAGTCCCCATGCACACCCCCACCCCCGAGCAGACCGCCGCGGCCGAAGCCTTTCCGACCGGCGCCCATCTCGTGATCCAGGCCGGCGCCGGCACCGGGAAGACGACGACCCTCGCGATGCTGGCGCACACCGCGCGCCGACAGCGCCGCACCGGCCGCTACCTCGCCTTCAACCGCGCCGTCGCCCGCCACGCCGCCCGTGCCTTCCCCACCGAGGTGACCTGCGGAACCGCCCACGCCCTCGCGTACACCGCGGTGGGCAGGCAC
The DNA here is from genome assembly GCF_029011865.1 of Streptomyces yunnanensis. Classification (NCBI taxonomy): domain Bacteria; kingdom Bacillati; phylum Actinomycetota; class Actinomycetes; order Kitasatosporales; family Streptomycetaceae; genus Streptomyces; species Streptomyces yunnanensis. The sequence goes on along the minus strand of NZ_CP095749.1, from coordinate 6,984,290 downwards.
TACCAGGCGCGCCTGAACGCCCCACGCCTGGCGGGCTGGCGCACCGGCGCCGCCCTCGGCATCGAGGAGGGCATGTGCTTACGCATCGGCCCGCGCAAGGTCAACAACAAAGCCCTCTCCTACACCGTCCTGCGCACCGTCACCCGCTTCTGCCAGTCCGCCGACAAGGAGATCGCCCACCATCACGTCCCCCCGCTGCGCGGAGCCGAGTCCGAGCCGCTGCACACCCAGCTCGCCGGCCTCGTCCTGCCCTACGCCCGCAGGGCCTGGGCCGATCTGCACCGTCCCGACCACGGCGTGGTCCGCTTCGAGCACGACCACTACCTCAAGATGTGGGCGCTGAGCGCCCCCGTCATCCCGGCCGACTTCCTCCTCCTGGACGAGGCACAGGACACCAACCCGGTCGTCGAACAGGTCCTCACCGCGCAGCGCGCCCACGCCCAGCTGGTCCTGGTCGGGGACTCCGCGCAGGCCATCTACGGCTGGCGCGGCGCCCGCGACGTGATGACCGGCTTCGACGGCACCCACCTGAGCCTCTCGCGATCCTTCCGCTTCGGCCCCACCCTGGCGTCCGAGGCCAACCGCTGGCTGGCGATCATCGACGCGCCCATCCGCCTCACCGGGTCGCCCCGCCAGGAGACCGAGTTGTGCCGGCTCGCCGCGCCCGACGCGATCCTGTGCCGGACGAATGTGGGCGCCATGGTCGAGGTGATACGGCAGTTGGACGCCCATCGGCGGGTCGCGCTCGCGGGCGGTGGTGAGCCCCTGAGCGCCTTGGCCCGTGCCGCACACGATCTCGCATCGGGCCGGCGCACCGCTCACCCCGAGCTGATGCTCTTCGAGAGCTGGTGCGAGCTGCGCGAGTACGCGGAGTTCGACCCGGCGGGACGCGACCTGCTGCCCCTGGTGGAGCTCATCGACGAACACGGCGCGGACACCGTGCTGGGTGCCCTGGACCGGCTCTCGCCCGAGGCGTCCGCCGAGGTGACGGTGTCCACGGCCCACCGCGCCAAGGGCCGCGAGTGGTCGAGCGTACGCATCGCCGACGACTTCACCTGCCCCGACGATGTCGACGAGCGCGACGAGGACGGCGCGCCGCTGCCCGGCCCGATCGACCTCGACGAGGCACGCCTGGCCTATGTCGCGGTGACCCGCGCCCGCTCGCGGCTCGACATCGGCGGGCTGTCCTGGATCAACACCCACCCGGCGGGCGATCCCCGCCCCGAAGGCGGCGCCCCGCCGGGGAAGGAAGGACGACGCCCGAGAGCGGCGGTCGGCAAGGGAGGACGCGACACATGACACGCGTATCGATCCGGAGGATGCTGGAGGGAGGAGATGGGGAGCGATGCGCTCGGGTGATGAGCCTCTTCACGCACGCAGCCCACTGAGAATTCGGTGCGGGCTGGCGCTGTGGGGACTTTTGTGGGCCGTCGCCGGCACCGTGGCCTTCGTGATGGCCGGCCGGCCGCAGTGGGCGGCCGCCTGCGCGGCACTCGCGGCGGTCGCCGCCGCGGACCTGGTCATGGTGATCCGACACATCCGCCAGGGGCCTCACTACCAGCCCGGCAGGAACATTCCGCCCTACGAGCCCGACCGGGGACGCAACGAGATACGTCGCGCCGCCGGCCGACGGCGCGACTCCAGGCCGTAGTCGCGACCGTCACCGGCGGTGGGTGGTGCGCTCATGGGCGGTGCTCACGGAGTTCCGTCGTCCGGGCCGCCCGCTCGGTCACCGTTGCCCCGGCCCGGCGCGAAGCGGGCCGCTTCGAGGAATTCCGGGCGCGGTTCGAGGGCCGCTGCCAGGCGGAAGTGACGCAGGGCCTCGTCGGGCCGGCTGCCGCGTTCCAGGGTGCGGGCGAGGGCGAAGTGCGCGAAGGCGTTGTCCGGCTCGCGTTCCAGCACGATCTGGAACTCCAGCTCCGCGGCACGGAGTTGGGCGGCGAGAAAGAAGGCGCGGGCGCGCAGCAGTCGGGCTGCGGTGTTCTCGGGGTGTGCGGTGATGACGGAATCGAGCAGCCGGATCGCGCCTCGTGGATCACGGGCGGCCAGCAGCTGCTCGGCGGCACGGTAGTCGATGACGTGCGTCGCGGGACTGCGCTCGGGCACGGACCGTCTCCTCTCCGGGTGTCGTCGGGCATGCCAGGGATGACCATGCTCCGTACCGCGATCTGTGCGGTGCAACAACCACGTCGTTAACACTCGGGGTTTGTTGCCGCATTCCCGGTCCGACGGTCTCGTCCCGTCGGGTACCCGGCCACCGGTGGCGCGTCCCGCACCGACGTCAGCCCCTCACGCTGACGCCGATGCACCCGCCGCTAGAGGCTGATGTGGTAGGTCTTGCGCAGCGTCTCGTGCACCGTCCACCGGGTGCGGTCGCCCTCGCGCAGGACGCAGGCGTCGCCCGGCCCCACCTCGAGTACCTGACCGCCCTCGACCTCGATGGTGGCGCGTCCGCTGACGACCACGAACAGCTCGTTGGCCTCGGTGTCCGTCACCACGCCCGGCGTGATCTGCCAGATGCCCCGGATCTGGCTGCCGTCCGGCGACTCCCACAGCACCTTGCCGGTCACCACCGGGTCGCCGGAGACGACCTGTTCGGGGTCGAGGGGCTCGGGCTCCAGGTCGGCGTCGGCGAGGCCGGGGACGTTCACCACGAAGGAGGCGGGAGCGGCATCGGCACCGCCGGCGGCAGGGCCGGACGCCGCTGCGGCGGGGGTCTCGGAATCGAGATCGGTAGCTGCTGTCATGGCGGTGAGGCTACCGCCCGGTCTCAGGCGCCCCGCAGGCGCTCCCACACCTCGCGGACCTGGGGCTCCAACGCCTCCAGCGGGCCGTCGTTGTCAATCACCAGGTCGGCGATGGCCAGGCGTTCCTCGCGGGTGGCCTGCGCCGCCATCCGCCGCCTCACCTCGTCCTCCGCCATACCGCGCAGCCGCACCAACCGGTCCAGCTGGGTCTGCGGTGTCGCGTCGACGACCACCACCAGGTCGTAGAGCGGCGCCAGACCGTTCTCGGTCAGGAGCGGCACGTCGTGGACGACCACGGCGTCCGGCCCGGCCGACGCCTCGAGTTCGGCCGACCGCGTGCCCACGAGCGGGTGCACGATCGCGTTGAGCGCCTTCAACTTCTCCTGGTCGGAGAAGACCAACGCGCCCAGCTTCGGCCGGTCCAGGGTGCCGTCAGCCGCGAGGACCTCCGCCCCGAACTCCTCGACCACGGCCGCGAGTCCAGGGGTCCCGGGCTCGACGACCTCGCGTGCGATCTTGTCCGCATCCACGATCACCGCGCCGTACGACGCCAGCAGCCGCGACACTTCACTCTTGCCGGCACCGATCCCGCCGGTCAGCCCCACCTTCACCATGGCCCCACGCTATACGCCTGCACCCGCGGCAGAACTCCCGGGCGGCACTCCACACCCGACCGACGCCGCACCACCCCCACCATCCGTACCGGCAAAGGCAAGACACGGCACAGCAGGGCAGGGCAGAGCAAGGCAGGGAAGAAGCCCGACAGAGAAGCCCGACAGCGGAAGTCGCCCGGCCCGGCCCTGCCCCGCACCCGCCTCAGATCGCGCCCCCGCCGCCTTCGGCCTCGCGCTCCGCCAGGAATCGTTCGAATTCCCGGCCGATCTCGTCGGCCGACGGGAGTTCCACCGGCTCGGCGACGAGATTGCCCCGGGTCTCCGCCCCGGCCACCGCGTCGTACTGGTGCTCAAGGCCGCTGACCAGGGCGACCAGTTCCTCGTCGCCCTCGGAGATCTGTCGCTCGATCTCCTCCTGCGTCCGCAGCGCCTCCGTGCGCAGCGCGTGCGCGGCGTTCGGCAGCACCAGTCCGGTGGCGGCGGTCACCGCCTCCAGTGCGGTCAGCGCGGCGTCCGGGTACGCGGACCGGGCGATGTAGTGCGGCACGTGCGCCGCCACGCCCAGGACGTCGTGCCCCGCCTCGGCCAGCCGGAACTCGACCAGGGACTCCGCGCTGCCGGGCACCTGGGCCTCGTCGAAGAAGCTGCTGTGCCCCGGCATCAGGTCCGTGCGGTTGCCGTGCGGGGTGAGCCCCACCGGCCGGGTGTGCGGCACACCCATCGGGATGCCGTGGAAGTTGACCGACAGCCGGACGCCGAGCCGCTCCACTATCAGGCGCACCGCCGCGGCGAACCGCTCCCACTCCACGTCCGGTTCGGGCCCGGACAGCAGCAGGAAGGGCGCCCCGGTGGCGTCCTGGACCAGGTGCAGTTCGATGCGCGGGGCCTCGTACGAGGTCCAGCGGTGCCGTTCGAAGGTGAGCAGCGGCCGGCGCGCACGGTAGTCGACCAGCCGGTCGTGGTCGAAGCGCGCCACGACCCGGTGCGGCAGGCCGTCCAACAGCCTCTCCACGATCTGGTCGCCGGTCTCGCCGGCATCGATGTAGCCGTCGAAGTGGTACAGCAGCACCAGACCGGCGGAGTCCCTGGCCGTGATCGCCTCGACCGCCGCGAGCCCGCTCGGCTCCCATTCGTACAAACCCTGGGGATCCAACACAGTGACCGCTCCTCCTCGTGTCCAAGGGCAAGAACGTCCCGGAGGGGCCCCGGCATTCCCGAGCCGGCATTCCCGCCCCCTTTCTCCGGAACTCCCTCCCGTCCGCCCCTCCCGTCCGCCCCTCCGAGATCACCCGGGCCCCCTCCCGCTCCGGCAGTCCCCCACCACCGCCAGCGCCCCGTCGTTCACGTCGATGAACCCCCGCGCCTCCCCACCCAGTTGCCACGCCACGCCTTCACTCCCGCCCCACCTCAGGCGCCCCTCCACGCCATCCCGCTCCACCCCGAACCCTTGACGCCCCTTGGTCCGTGCCTCTAGCTTCGCCACCGCTCCCGCGATGCGCATTCCCGCCCAACGTTCATATATGGACGGGCAGTTGAATACACACCGGGCCCCTCGCCGCCGCCACGCTCCTGCTCATGGCCGACTCCCTGGGCACCGCCCAGGGGACGCCCGCCCCGGCCGGCACCACTGCCTCCGCCTCCGTCTCCGCGACGCCCTCCCCCGCCCGCACCGTCGAGGTTTCGACCGCCGCACAGCTCAAGAGCGCGCTGGCCGCCGCCGCACCCGGCGACACCATCCGGCTCGCCGACGGCACCCACCACGGCAACTTCTCGGCCATCACGGCCGGCAGCGTCGCGGCCCGCATCACCCTGACCGGTTCGGTCAGGCCGTGCTCACCGACAGCGGCGGCTACGGCCTCCATCTGGACGGGGCGCCCTACTGGACCGTCCAGGACATCACCGTCGCCGGCGGCCAGAAGGGCATCGTGATGGACTCCGTGAACGGCGTGGTGATCGGCACGGTCACCGTCCACGGCCTGGCCATGGAGCGCGTGCACTTCCGCACGTCCGGCAAGGACGGGATCATCCGGAACTCCACCGTCCGTGACACCGGCAAGGACGGCCGGGGGATGGGCGAGGGCGTCTATGCGGGCAGCGCGGGCGGCACGGACGACAGGAGCGACAACGTCCAGGGCACGGTCTTCCGCGGCAACCGCTCCGATCTGGGCGGAGCCACCGGCGTGGGCCGCTACGGCTTCAGCGTCACCCACTACGACGCGGGCGACTGCCCGGTCGCCATCGCGGGTGACAACACGGTCAGCGGCGGCCGGGGCGTCGCCGACCCGGGAATCCCCGTCGGCTGGCGCGCCGCGCCCGCCCAGCGACGCGCCCGCCCAGCGACGCGCCCACCCCGCGGCCGATCCGACGCATTCCGATCCGCTCCGGCCCACCGGCACCGGCACCGGCCCACGCCATGACGAAGGCCCGCCCCCCGAAGGGAGCGGGCCTCACGTCTTCAGCTACCTCAACCGGCTAGCGCTGACGGGTGGAACCGTTCAGCTCTGGCCGCCGGCCAGCTTCTCGCGGAGCGCGGCAAGGGCCTCGTCCGACGCCAGGGCGCCGGAGTTGTCCGCCGACTCCGAGGAGTACGAGCCACCGGAGACGTTGCCGCCGCCGCCCTGGCCGCCGGCCGCCGGAGCGGCAGCACCCTCGGCCGCAGCCTGCTCGTCGGCCTCGCGGGACTTGATGACCTGGGCCTGGTGCTGCTCGAAGCGCTGCTGCGCCTCGGCGTACTGGTTCTCCCAGGCCTCGCGCTGCGTCTCGTAGCCCTCGAGCCAGTCGTTGGTCTCGGGGTCGAAGCCCTCGGGGTAGATGTAGTTGCCCTGGTCGTCGTAGGACGCGGCCATGCCGTACAGGGTCGGGTCGAACTCGACCGCCGACGGGTCGGCACCGAAGGACTCGTTGGCCTGCTTCAGCGAGAGGCTGATGCGACGACGCTCGAGGTCGATGTCGATGACCTTGACGAAGATCTCGTCGTTGACCTGGACGACCTGCTCCGGGATCTCCACGTGGCGCTCGGCCAGCTCGGAGATGTGGACCAGACCCTCGATGCCCTCGTCCACGCGGACGAACGCACCGAACGGCACCAGCTTCGTGACCTTGCCGGGCACGACCTGGCCGATCTGGTGGGTGCGGGCGAACTGCTGCCACGGGTCTTCCTGGGTCGCCTTGAGCGACAGGGAGACGCGCTCGCGGTCCATGTCGACGTCCAGGACCTCGACCGTGACCTCCTGGCCGACCTCGACAACCTCGGACGGGTGGTCGATGTGCTTCCAGGACAGCTCGGAGACGTGGACGAGACCGTCGACGCCACCCAGGTCCACGAAGGCACCGAAGTTGACGATGGAGGAGACGACGCCGGAGCGCACCTGACCCTTCTGGAGGGTGGTGAGGAAGGTCTGACGGACCTCGCTCTGGGTCTGCTCCAGCCAGGCGCGGCGGGACAGGACCACGTTGTTGCGGTTCTTGTCCAGCTCGATGATCTTGGCCTCGAGCTCCTTGCCCACGTAGGGCTGAAGGTCGCGGACACGGCGCATCTCGACCAGGGAGGCCGGGAGGAAGCCGCGGAGGCCGATGTCGAGGATGAGACCACCCTTGACGACCTCGATGACGGTACCGGTGACGATCCCGTCCTCTTCCTTGATCTTCTCGATGGTGCCCCAGGCACGCTCGTACTGGGCGCGCTTCTTCGAGAGGATCAGGCGGCCTTCCTTGTCCTCCTTCTGAAGGACAAGGGCCTCGATCTCGTCACCGACGGCGACGACCTCGTTGGGGTCGACGTCGTGCTTGATCGAGAGCTCACGGCTCGGGATGACGCCTTCGGTCTTGTAACCGATGTCGAGCAGGACCTCGTCCCGGTCGACCTTCACGATGACGCCGTCGACGATGTCGCCGTCGTTGAAGTACTTGATCGTCTCGTCGATCGCGGCGAGGAAAGCTTCCTCGTTACCGATGTCGTTGACCGCAACCTGCGGGGTGGTGGCGGTGGTCTCGGTGCTGCTCGTCATGTGGGAAAGGGCTCCGGTACGGACATTGAAGTCGTAGGTACTGCTACGCCGAGAGCCCGTATCGCCTCTGCATCAGACCGGACAGCGTCTAAGGCGCATCCTCCGGAAGCCCCGCAAAACCGGAGCATCCCGAAACGCCTCAAAACCGAGGGGACATTCATACAGATGCGAGCGCGGCCTGCTCCGTCCGAGGCGCGCAGGCCCGCAGCGCAACTTGTAGCATACGGGGGCAGCCGGACAGGGTCAATGCGCGAAAGGCGCACACCGGGGACAGAACGCTCCATAACCGGCGCACGCGATGTTCCGCGAGGTCGTACGGCCTCACAGTCCCCCGCTGCGACAAGCACAGCGAAGACTACGACGACGGGCGCGATGAGCCAATACGCAATGGACAACGAGCCGGAGGCGACTCGCCGTGACGCCTCGGACGCCGAGAGCAGCCGGGCCAGTCGCGGCTGGTGGGACCGCAATGCGGACGAGTACCAGAGGGAGCACGGCGCGTTCCTCGGGGACGACCGGTTCGTCTGGGGCCCGGAGGGGCTCGACGAGGCGGACGCCGCGCTCCTGGGGCCGGCCGCCGAACTGAAGGGACGGCGCGTCCTGGAAATCGGCGCCGGCGCGGCGCAGTGCTCCCGCTGGCTGGCGGCCCAGGGGGCGTTCCCGGTGGCCCTGGACCTCTCCCACCGACAGCTCCAGCACGCGCTGCGGATCGCCGGCGGGACGGCCGACGGCCCCGTCGACCTGGTGGAGGCGGACGCGGGCGCGCTGCCGTTCCGCGACGACTCCTTCGACCTGGCGTGTTCCGCCTACGGGGCGCTGCCGTTCGTCGCCGAGCCGGTGCAGGTGCTGCGCGAGGTGCGGCGGGTGCTACGGCCGGGCGGGCGGTTCGTCTTCTCGGTGACCCATCCGATCCGCTGGGCGTTCCCCGACGAGCCGGGGCCGGAGGGGCTGTCGGTGGCGGCGTCGTACTTCGACCGCACGCCGTACGTCGAGCAGGACGAGAGCGGGCGGGCGGTGTACGTGGAGCACCACCGGACGCTGGGCGACCGGGTGCGGGACGTGGTGGCGGCCGGCTTCCGGCTGGTGGACCTCGTCGAACCGGAGTGGCCGGAGTGGAACACCCAGGAGTGGGGCGGCTGGTCGCCGCTGCGGGGGCATCTGATCCCGGGGACGGCGATCTTCGTGTGTGCGGCGGACGGGGCGTGATGCTCCCGGGGCGGGCGGCCGGGGCGTAGCGGCCGGGCGGCAGACTGGAGCGGTGAGCCTCAGCCCTTCCCCGGCCGCCGGGACGCCCGGCGCCGCCCTCGCCCAGCTGCCCGTCCGCAGTGCGCTGCCCGCGCTGCGCGACGCTCTCGACACGACCGGTGCCGCGGTGCTGTGCGCGCCGCCGGGCACCGGCAAGACGACCCTGGTGCCGCTGGAGCTCGCCGGGCTGACCGGCGAGGGGCCGCGGCGGCGGGTGGTCGTCGCCGAGCCGCGCCGGATCGCGGCGCGCGCGGCGGCCCGGCGGATGGCGTGGCTGCTGGGCGAGCGGGTGGGCGACCGCGTCGGCTTCACCGTGCGCGGGGAGCGGCGGGCCGGGCCGCGTACGGCGGTGGAGGTGGTGACCACCGGGGTGCTGTTGCAGCGGCTGCAGCGCGATCCGGAGCTGGCCGGGGTGGACGTCGTGGTGCTGGACGAGTGCCACGAGCGGCATCTGGACGCCGACACCTGCGCGGCCTTCCTGTTGGACGTACGGGCGGCGCTGCGGCCGGAGCTGCGGCTGCTGGCGGCCTCCGCGACGACCGACGCGGAGGGGTGGGCTCGGCTTCTGGGCGGCGGGGAGCCGGCTCCGGTGGTGGCCGCGACGGGGGTCTCGCACCCGGTGGAGGTGGTGTGGGCGCCGCCGGAGCGGCCGGTCGCGCCGCCGCACGGGATGCGGGTGGATCCGGCGCTGCTGGCGCACGTCGCCGCCGTGGTGCGGCGGGCGCTGCGGGAACAGGCCGGTGACGTGCTGTGCTTCCTGCCCGGGGTCGGCGAGATCGCACGGGTGGCGGGGCAGTTGGCGGGGGTGGACGCCGAGGTGCTGCAGGTGCACGGGCGGGCGCCGGCCGAGGTGCAGGACGCGGTGTTGGCGGGCGGTGGGGGTACCTCCCGTTCGAGCGATGCCGAGAAGGGAGGAGGGGCCCGCCGGGTCGTCCTGGCGACCTCCGTGGCGGAGTCCAGCCTGACCGTGCCCGGGGTGCGGGTCGTGGTGGACAGCGGGCTGGCGCGGGTGCCGCGGATGGACCACGCGCGTGGGCTCAGCGCGCTGACGACCGTCCGTGCCTCTCGGGCGGCGGCGCGGCAGCGGGCCGGGCGGGCCGGCCGGCAGGAGCCCGGGGTGGTCTACCGCTGCTGGGCCGAGGGGGAGGACGGACGGCTGCCGCGCTTCCCGGATCCGGAGATCAAGGTCGCCGATCTGACCGCGTTCGCCCTTCAGACGGCCTGTTGGGGCGATCCGACGGCGAGCGGGCTGGCGCTGCTGGACGCACCGCCGGCCGGGGCGCTGGCCGCGGCCCGGGAGGTGCTGACGGCGATCGGCGCGGTGGACGCGGCGGGCCGGGCGACCGAGCGGGGCGTGCGGATGGCGCGGCTGGGACTGCACCCCCGACTGGCCCGCGCACTGCTGGACGGCGCGACCGAGGTCGGTGTGCGGCGCGCGGCGGAGGTGGTGGCGCTGCTGAGCGAGGAGCCGCCGCGGTCCTACGGGGACGATCTGGCGGCCGCGTGGCGCACCGCGCGCCGGGGCGGCGACGCCTACGCCGCGCGGTGGCGGCAGGAGACGCGGCGGCTGGCGGCGGCCGCCGGGGAGCCGGAGCGGGGCCCCGGGGAGCGGCGGGGGCCGGCGGCCGGGGGCGCCGCGTCCGAGGACGCGGTCGCCGGACTGCTCGCGGCGCTGGCCTTCCCGGAGCGGGTGGCCCGGGCGCGCGGGGCCGGCAGCTACCTGATGGCGTCCGGGACCGGGGCCGATCTGGCCGGGGCGGGGGCCGGGGGCCGGGCCGGGGACGGATCGCGGCTGCGGGACGCGGCCTGGCTGGCGGTCGCGGTGGCGGACCGGCCGGTCGCCGCGGCGTCCGCGCGGGTCCGGCTGGCGGCCGTGATCGACGAGGAGACCGCCCGCGCCGCGGCCGGGGCACTGTATTCCGCCGGGGAGGAGGTGCACTGGGCGGACGGCGAGGTGGTGGCCCGGCAGGTGACCCGGCTCGGCGCGATCGAGCTGTCGGCCCGTGCGCTGAGCGCACCGGATCCCGGGCTGCTGCGGGACGCGGTCGTCGAGGGCCTGCGGCGGGAGGGGCTCGGGCTGCTGCGGTGGACGGCCGGGGCGACCGCGGTGCGGCAGCGCATGGCGTTCCTGCACCGGGAGTTGGGCGCGCCGTGGCCGGAGGTGTCGGACGCGGCGCTGCTGGAGCGCGTCGAGGACTGGCTGGGGACCGAGCTGGGGCGGGCCCGGCGGCGGGCCGATCTGGCGCGGGTGGACGCGGGACAGGCGCTGACCCGGCTGCTGCCGTGGGCGACCGGTGAGGCGGTGCGCTTCGAGGAGCTGGCGCCGGAGCGGATCGAGGTGCCGAGTGGTTCCCGGGTGCGGGTGGACTACGGCGGCGAGCAGCCCGTACTGGCGGTCAAACTGCAGGAGTTGTTCGGGCTGCGGGAGTCGCCGCGGGTGGCGGGCGGGCGGGTGCCGGTGCTGGTGCACCTGCTCTCGCCGGCGGGGCGGCCGGCGGCGGTCACGGCGGACCTGGCCTCCTTCTGGCGGGACGGCTACCGGGCCGTCCGGGCGGAGCTGCGCGGTCGCTACCCCAAGCACCCCTGGCCGGAGGACCCTTCGACGGCCGAACCGACCCGGCACACCTCGGCGCGGCTGCGGCGGGGGTGAGAGCCCGCCGGGCGGGGCGGTCCCGCCGCGCGCCGGACGGGCCCGGGCGCCCGCTCCTACCCCGACGTCTGGGGCGTGCGGGTACGCCAACTCCCCTCGGCAGGACGGCGTTCGGAGCTTCTGCGGGCGGTTCGTCGGTGTCATGTCTCCACGCTACGGCCCGCCACTGACAACGCCCTCGACCGCAGGTTGCGCCGGGTCCTGTGGGCCGGGGCGCCGGCCGCGGGCCTCGAGGTGCAGGCTGGCGGCGAGGAGGAGGGCGCCGAGGGCCAGGAAGCCCCAGGGGAGGTAGCTGGTGAGGAGCAGGACGAGGGTGCGCTGGGACTTCACCAGGGCCAGGGTGGAGTCGACGTAGTCGGCGCGCATCTTCACATGGCCGGCGAATGCGGTGACCTTGCCGCCGCCGGGGAGCAGTTGGCCGCCGCGCAGCTCTTCCTTGTGGATCTCCTCGCCGTTGACGGGGGCGCCGGTGACCGGGTCGACCCAGAACATCCGCGTGGTGGAGTACCAGCGGGTGGTGCCCATCTTCTGGACGGCCTCCGGGGTGATGCCCTTGACCGGCATCTTCTTGGGCAGCGGGACCTTGGTCCAGGGGATGGTCTGCTCGAAGTAGTAGACCTCCAGGCCGTGGAAGGTCCGGGTCCCCTTGTAGTGGATGGGGGCCGAGGTGCGGGTCTGGGCGTCGAAGTAGGCGTAGTCGCGTTTCTCGGTGAGGAACGGCCACTTGTACTCGATGCCGGAGCGGCGCACGGGGTCGCCGTCGACCATCTCGCCGGCGGCGTGGACGGGTTCCTGGGAGTGCGCGTCGAAGACGTAGCGCTCGGGGATCTCGGAGACCATCTTGCCGTCGGGGCCAGCCACGAAGGAGAGGGCGTCCCAGACCACGACGTCGCGGCCGGTGGCCTGCTCGACCCGGTGGGCCTCGGCGACGTTGCCCTTGAGGGTCTGGACGATGGTGACCTCGGGGACCTGTCGGGCCTTCATGGTGCCGTAGTCGAGGAGGGTGGCGGGCCTGGCCTCCAGGACCATGGCCTGGTACTGGCTGGGTGGGATCTTCGCGAGGCGGGGGAAGGCGTACCAGCGCATCAGCGGGGACAGCGCGGTGAAGAAGGCGGCGAGGCCGAGCAGGACGAGGCTCGCGGTGCGGCGCATCCCTCTTCGCGGCTTCGACGCGTGCGCCCCGGTGCCGGGCGGGGTTCGGCGCATGGCGGTGGCGTCCCTCCCTCAGGGGTGTGCGGGGACGGTGGTCAACAGCGGCTCGGGGGACGTCCGGCCCTCGGGGGCGCCGATCGCGGTGACGGTGAAGATGAGGGCGAGCGCCGCGGCCAGGCCGATCGCGGCTGCTGTCAGGGCGCGCATGGCCGTCCTCCCGGAGAACTGAACTGATGCAGCGTCAGGGCGGGGGCACGGTAGCAACGGGCGGCCGAGATGAGAACACGTTTCACCGCCACCGCCGCCCCGCCCGGGTGTACGGGCGGGACGGCGGTGGCGGTACGGCCACGAGGGCCGGGGGCGTGGACCGGGCGGTCAGGAGGCGGCGGGCGGTGCCGTCACCGTGAGGGCGACCGTCAGCACGGTGCCGTCGGCGGTGGTCAGCCGGAGCCGGAAGGTGCCCGGGTGGGAGTCGGTGTAGAGCTTCGGGAGGGTGAGCTGGCCGTTGGCGTCGGTGGTGAGTCCGGTGAGCGTGCGGACCGGCTTGTCCTTGTCGGCGCCGGTGGCCTTGGGGTCCTTGAAGTAGGGGCCCCGGTCGTTCTCGACGGGCTTCTTCGGGTCGTCGGTGACCAGGGTGGCGGTGATCGGGACGCCGGCCGCTGCCTTGCCCTGGTAGGTCGCCTTGATCTGGACGGCGTCGTCGGCGTACGCACCGCCGGCCGCCGTGGTCAGCGCCTTGTCGGAGGTCCGGGCGAGGGCGTCGGCCTTCGGCGCGGGCTTGGCCGTGACCGTGCCGGCGAAGTCGACCGGGCGCACGTCGCGGACGGCGGCGGTGGCACGGACGGTGAACGGGCCGGCGGTGTCGCCGGCGTGCAGCGTCGGGGCGGTGGCCAGGCCGTCCTTGCCGGTGGTGACGGTGACCGTGGTGGCGCCGCCGGGGATGGGGGCACCCCCTGCTCGAACGAAGGTGAGACCGTGGGGGACGGTTCCGGTGCTGCCGGTGAGGGTGAAGCGGACGGTGGCGCCGGCCACCGGCTTGCCGTCGGCGTCCTTGGCGCGGACCCGCGGCGCGGTGGCGAAGTCGGTGCCCACGGTGGCCGTCAGGCGCGTGCCGTCCTTGTCGGCGACGGCCTCCAGGGCGGTGAGCGGGGCCGGCTTCGTGGGCGGCTTCGGCTTCGGCTTCGGGTCCGGGGTGGGCTTGGGGTCCGGCGTGGGCTTCGGCTTCGGGGACGGCGCGGGGGCCGTCGTGCCGCCGTCATGGCCAGGACCGGTGGAGCCGGGGGTTCCGGACGAACCGCCCGGTGTCGCCGGCTCGTCGGGCGTGTGCTGTCCGCCCTTGCCGCCGGGGGTCGGGGGTGTGCCCTTCGCCTCGCCGCGGCGCTGGTCGCCGGGGCCGCCGACGGTGTCGGAGGTGCCGCCGCGGTGGACGGGGAGCGGCCCCTTGCCGTCCGGTACCTCGAACGTGCCGTTCCGGTAGAACGTGTACCAGGACAGCACCAGGTTCAGGTACGCGGTGGAGTCGTTGTAGCCGAGCACGGCCCGGTCGAGGTCGGCCCGGTCGGACAGGTCGCGGCCGTCGGCGCAGAGGTAGCGGCCGGCGGCGAGGGTCGCGTCGAAGACGTTGTTGGGGTCCTTGATGCCGTCGCCGTTGCCGTCGGCGCCCCAGCCCGTGCCGTGGGGCCCGCCCTGGGACCAGGTGGAGGGGATGAACTGCATCGGGCCGACGGCGCGGTCGTGGGTGGTGTCGCCGTCGTAGCGACCGCCGTCGGTGTCGGGTATCAGGGCGAAGCCACGGCCGTTGAGCTGGGGGCCGAGGATCGGCCGGAGGGTGGTGCCCTGCGCGTCGACCGCGCCGCCGCGGGCGTGACCGGACTCCACCTCGCCGATCGCGGCGAGCAGTTGCCAGGGCAGCCGGCAGCTCGGGTCGGAGGCCCGGAGGTCCGCCTCGGCCTTCTTGTAGGCGGCCAGGACGGTGGCCGGGATGCCCGCCTGGGACGGGGCGTGCGTCCCGCTGCCGGTGTCGCCGGAGTGGCCGGAACCTTTCGGCGGGGCGGGGGTCTTGAGGGGCGGTCGGTCGGTGAAGTACGAAGAGCCGCCGTCGATGGGGGTGTCGGCGGGCGGTGCGGGGCTGCGGTCGGCGCGGGCCGCCGGATGGTCGGCGGCACCGGGCGCCTGAGAGGCGGTCAGCGCGGCCAGCGCCGCTGCCGCCACGGCCGTCGAGGCCGCTCCTCTTTGGAGCCGCCGCCGGAATGTGGCTGCCATACCTGGTGTCCCCTCCGTGTCGACCTACCGCGTGCACACCTGATCGCCGGTGCCTGGCCACTTGTGCGTGACGCCGTATCGCGCTCCCCAGCGCCTCAACTCCGGCGACACTACGACAACTCGGGCCGCGCAGCCACCACTCCCATCAGCCACATAATGATCCTAATCGATCAAGGAGGGGCAGATGCCGTTCACGCTGAGTCATGCCGCCGCCGTCCTGCCACTGATCCGTCGAACCGGTGCGGGCCGCGGCTCCTTGGTCGCCTCGGCGTTGGTCGCGGGGTCGTTCGCACCGGATGTGACGTACTACGCGGGCACGGTGGTTCCCGGCGGCATGGCATTCGGTGCGTTCACGCACTCCCTGCCCGGCGTGCTGACGGTGGACGTGCTGCTGACCGCGGGGCTGGTGGGCGGTTGGCTGCTGGTGCGCGAGCCGCTCCTGGCACTGCTGCCACGGGCCGGGCGGGAGCGGCTCGGGGCGTTCCTCCGGGGCCGACCCCGGACGCCGGCCCCGGTCCGCGAACGGGCGGCTTCGGCAGGCTGGTTCGTCGCCTCGGCGGTGCTCGGTTCGGTGTCCCATGTGGTCTGGGACGCCTTCACCCATCCCGGACGCTGGGGCACCCGCTTGCTGCCCGCGCTCAACACCGTGGTGGGCGACCGGCCGCTGGCCATGTACCTGCAGTACGCGACCTCGGCGCTGGCCCTGGTGGGCATCGGATGGTTCCTGTGGTCGGCGCTGCGGGTCGGGTCCGCGGCCGGGGCCGACGGCGCCGGCGCCGCTGCGCCCGAACTGCCCGTGCGGCTGCGGCTGTTGCTCACCGCCCCGGTGGTCCTGGCGGTGCTGCTCGGCGCCGCGTACCGCACGCTGCGGGCGTACGCCGTCCACGGGGCGGCGGTGGGGTGGTTCGACTACCTGCCGGACGCGCTCTTCGGGGCGGGCGCCGGTCTCGTGCCGGGGCTGCTCGTCAGCGCCGGGGCGATACGGCTGCTGGGGCGGCGGGCACGGCGGGGCGGGGCCGCGGCGGACGGCGGCGCGCCGGGCCGGCCGGCGGGCGCGGGGGCCGAGGCGGCCTGACGGGAGCAGACCCGCCGGGGTGCGTACGGCACGGACTCCGTACGCACCCCGGGGCGGCGGTCAGTGCGCCGCCGACTCCCAGTCCGCGCCGGCGCCGACCGAGACGTCGAGCGGGGCGCGGAGTTCGACGGCCGCGGCCATCTCCTTCCGGACCAGCTCCTCGACCTGGGCGCGCTCGCCGGGGGCGACCTCGACCACGATTTCGTCGTGGACCTGGAGCAGCATCCGGGAGGACAGCTCCGCCGCGCGCAGCGCCGCGTCGACCCGCAGCATCGCGATCTTGACGATGTCGGCGGCGGTGCCCTGGATGGGGGCGTTCAACGCCATCCGCTCGGCCATCTCGCGGCGCTGGCGGTTGTCGCTGTTGAGGTCGGGCAGATAGCGGCGACGGCCGAGGATCGTCTCGGTGTAGCCGGTGGCGCGGGCCTCCTCGACGACGCGCTGGAGGTAGTCGCGCACCCCGCCGAACCGCTCGAAGAAGTTGTCCATCAGCTTGCGGGCCTCGTCGGGCTGGATGCCCAGCTGCTGGGAGAGACCGAACGCGGACAGCCCGTAGGCCAGGCCGTACGACATCGCCTTGATCTTGCGGCGCATCTCCGGGTCGACCTCGGTCTTGGCGACCGAGAAGACCTGGGAGGCGACGGTGGTGTGCAGGTCCTCGCCGGAGGTGAACGCCTCGATCAGGCCCTCGTCCTCGGAGAGGTGCGCCATCACCCGCAGCTCGATCTGGCTGTAGTCGGCGGTCAGCAGCGACTCGAAGCCGTCGCCGACGACGAAGCCGCGGCGGATCGCCCGGCCCTCGTCCGTCCGCACGGGGATGTTCTGCAGATTGGGGTCGGTGGAGGACAGCCGGCCGGTGGCCGCGACGGTCTGGTTGAAGGTGGTGTGGATCCGGCCGTCGGCGGCGATGGTCTTGATCAGGCCCTCGACCGTGGTGCGCAGCTTGGCCTGCTCCCGGTGGCGGAGCATGATCACCGGGAGTTCGTTGTCGGTCTGGGAGGCCAGCCAGGCCAGGGCGTCGGCGTCGGTGGTGTAGCCGGTCTTGGTCTTCTTGGTCTTGGGCAGGCCCAGCTCGCCGAAGAGGACCTCCTGGAGCTGCTTGGGCGAGCCGAGGTTGAACTCGTGGCCGGCCGCGGCGTGCGCCTCCTTGACGGCCTGCTGCACGGCGCCGGCGAACTGCTGCTCCATGCGCTCCAGCCAGCCGCGGTCGGCGGCGATGCCGGCCCGCTCCATCCGGGCCAGCAGCTCACTGGTGGGCAGCTCCACGTCGCGCAGCAGATCGGCCGCGCCGACCTCGGCCAGCTTCGCGCCGAACGCCGTCCCGAGGTCGAGGACCGTGCGGGCCTGCCCCATCAGGGCCTCCGCCTCGGCCTCCTCGTCCGCGCCGAACGCCAGCTGGCCGTCCCCGGCCGCGGCCGGGGCGAGATCGCGGCCCAGGTACTCGACGGAGAGGGCGTCCAGGGCGAAGGAGCGGCGGCCGGGCTTGACCAGATAGGCGGCGAGGGCGGTGTCCATGCCGACGCCGTCGATGCGCCAGCCGTGCTCGCCGAAGACCCGCATCAGGCCCTTGGCGTTGTGCATCACCTTGGGCCGGGCCGGGTCGGCGATCCAGGCGGCGAAGGCCCGCTCGTCGGCTTCGTCCAGCTGCGACGGGTCGAACCAGGCGGCCGGGCCGTGCCCGGTGGCCAGCGCCACCTCGGCAACGCTGCCGCTGCCCAGTGTCCACACGTCGACGGTGGCCACGCCCAGCGGCCCGGTGCCGTGCTCGGCCAGCCACGGGGCCAGCTCACCGGTGCCCAGGACCGCGCCGTCCACCTCGACGCCGGCGGCCGGCTCGGCGCTCTCCGCGCTCTCGGCGGCGCCGGGGTCCACGGCCAGGAGGCGGTCCCGCAGGCCCTGGTTGCGGATCTCCAGGGCGTTCAGGAAGACCTTAAGGGCCTCGCGGTCGTAGGGCTGGCGGGTGAGCTCGGCGGGGCCGCAGGACAGCTCGACGTCGCGGACCATCTCCGTCAGGCGGCGGTTGAGCTTCACCGACTCCAGGTGGTCGCGGAGATTCTGCCCCGCCTTGCCCTTGACCTCGTCGGCCCGCGCCACCAGCTCGGCGAACGAACCGAACTGGTTGATCCACTTGGTGGCGGTCTTCTCGCCGACACCGGGGATGCCGGGGAGGTTGTCCGACGGGTCACCGCGCAGCGCGGCGAAGTCCGGGTACTGGGTGGGGGTCAGGCCGTACTTCTCGGCGACCTTCTCCGGGGTGAAGCGCGTCAGCTCGGAGACGCCCTTGGTGGGGTAGAGGACCGTGACGTCCTCGGAGACCAGCTGGAAGGAGTCGCGGTCGCCGGTGACGATCGCCACCTCGAAGCCCTCGGCGGTGGCCTGGGTGGCCAGGGTGGCGATGACGTCGTCGGCCTCGAAGCCGTCCACCGCGAAGCGCTTGACGTGCATCGCGTCCAGCAGCTCGCCGATCAGCTCGACCTGGCCCTTGAACTCGTCGGGCGTCTTGGAGCGGTTCGCCTTGTACTCGGGGAACTCCTCGGAGCGCCACGTCTTGCGGGAGACGTCGAACGCCACCGCGAAGTGGGTGGGCGCCTCGTCACGCAGGGTGTTCGCGAGCATCGACGCGAAGCCGTAGATCGCGTTGGTCGGTTGCCCGGTCGCGGTGGTGAAATTCTCCACGGGCAGGGCGAAGAACGCCCGGTATGCCATGGAATGCCCGTCCATCAGGAGCAGGCGACGACGGCCGCCCGCCGCCTCGGTGCCGGTCGCTTCGCTCATCTTCACTGCCTTTCCTGCCACGCCCCCGATCCTGCCACGCCCCACTGACAATCCCCGCCGCGCCGGGCGACACCGGACCGCCCGACCCACCGCGCCACACCCGCCGCGCCGCACCCGCCGCCGCGCACTCCCCTTACTGGCCCGCCCCGGTCCGTGACAGGATCTGAGACGCACCAATCAGATGCGCACGGCAACGATCCGCCCCACCCCCGGCGGCCCGCCCGGCACACGACCCCAGGGAGAGCGCATGGCAGGCAAGCCGCCCGCGTCGGACCCCGTCCAGGACGCGCCCGAGGTCGGCGCGCCCCAGCACTCCGCGGTCGGCATCCCGGCCATCACCCACGCGCTGAAGATCTCCCAGCAGCAGATGGGCGTCCGCCGCACCGCCCTCACCCTGCTGCGGGTCAACCAGAAGAACGGCTTCGACTGCCCCGGCTGCGCCTGGCCCGAGGACGACAAGCGGCACGCCGCCGAGTTCTGCGAGAACGGCGCCAAGGCCGTCGCCGAGGAAGCCACCCTGCGACGGGTCACCCCGGACTTCTTCGCCGCCCACTCCGTCGCCGACCTCGCCTCCCGCAGCGGCTACTGGCTCGGCCAACAGGGCCGCCTCACCCACCCCATGTACCTCCCCGAGGGCGCCGACCACTACGAACCCGTCACCTGGGACCGCGCCTTCGACCTCATCGCCGAGGACCTCACCGCCCTCGCCTCCCCCGACGAGGCCGTCTTCTACACCTCCGGCCGGACGAGCAACGAGGCCGCCTTCCTCTACCAGCTCTTCGCCCGCGAGTTCGGCACCAACAACCTCCCGGACTGCTCCAACATGTGCCACGAGTCCTCGGGCTCGGCGCTCACCGCCACCCTGGGCGTCGGCAAGGGCAGCGTCCTGTTGGAGGACCTCTACAAGGCCGACCTGATCATCGTCGCCGGCCAGAACCCGGGCACCAACCACCCGCGGATGCTCAGCGCCCTGGAGAAGGCCAAGGCCGGCGGCGCCAAGATCATCTCGATCAACCCGCTGCCCGAGGCCGGCCTGGAACGCTTCAAGAACCCCCAGACCCCGCGCGGCCTGGCCGGCGGCGGCACCGCCCTGACCGACCTCTTCCTCCAGGTGCGCATCGGCGGCGACCAGGCCCTCTTCCGCGCCCTCAACCGTCGCATCCTGCAGACCGAAGGCGCCCTCGACGAGGACTTCATCCGCGACCACACCCACGGCTTCGAGGAGTTCGCGGACCTGGTCCGCGCGGGCGACGACGCCGACGACACGCTGCGCGCCACCGGACTCACCCACGACGAGATCGAACGCGCCGCCGCCATGGTCCTCGCCTCCCGCCGCACCATCGTGTGCTGGGCGATGGGCCTGACCCAGCACAAGCACTCCGTCCCCACCATCCAGGAAGTCGTCAACTTCCTGCTGCTGCGCGGCAACATCGGCCGCCCCGGAGCCGGCGTCTGCCCCGTACGCGGCCACAGCAACGTCCAGGGCGACCGCACCATGGGCATCTTCGAACGGCCCGCACCGGCCTTCCTGGACGCCTTGGAGAAGGAGTTCGGCTTCACGCCGCCTCGCGAGCACGGCTACGACGTCGTCCGCGCCATCCGCGCCCTGCGCGACGGACAGGCCAAGGTCTTCTTCGCCATGGGCGGCAACTTCGTCTCCGCCACCCCCGACACCGACGTCACCGAAGCCGCCGTCCGACGCGCCCGCCTCACCGTGCACGTCTCCACCAAGCTCAACCGCTCCCACGCCGTCACCGGCGCCCGCGCCCTGATCCTGCCGACCCTGGGCCGCACCGAACGCGACCGCCAGGCGAGCGGCGACCAGTTCGTGACCGTCGAGGACTCCATGGGCATGGTGCACGCCTCCCGCGGCCGCCTGGAGCCCGCCGGCCCCCAACTGCTCTCCGAGCCCGCCATCGTCGCCCGCCTCGCCCACCGCGTCCTCGGCGACCGCAGCAACACCCCCTGGCAGGCGTTCGAGAAGGACTACGCCACCATCCGCGACCGGATCGCCCGCGTCGTCCCCGGCTTCGAGGACTTCAACGCCAAGGTCGCCCGCCCCGGAGGCTTCACCCTGCCGCACGCCCCCCGGGACAGCCGCAGCTTCCCCACCGCCACCGGGAAGGCCAACTTCACCGCCGCCCCCGTGGAACACCCCACCGCCCCCGAAGGGCGCCTGCTCCTCCAGACACTGCGCTCCCACGACCAGTACAACACCACCATCTACGGCCTCGACGACCGCTACCGCGGCATCAAGAACGGCCGCCGCGTCGTCCTCGTCCACCCCGACGACGCCCACCACCTGGGCTTCGCCGACGGCTCCTACGCCGACCTGGTCAGCGAATGGACCGACGGCAGCGAGCGGCGCGCCCCCGGCTTCCGGGTGGTGCACTACCCCACCGCCCGGGGCTGCGCCGCCGCCTACTACCCCGAGACCAACGTCCTGGTCCCGCTGGACCACACCGCCGACACCAGCAACACCCCCGCCTCGAAGTCCCTGGTCATCCGGCTGGAGGCCGCACGCGAAGGCTGACCGCCGGCCGCCCGGCGCGCGGCCGGCACCGGCGCTCGGGCACCCCGCGACGGGCGCCCGGGACGCGGCCTGATAGGAACAGGCACAGATCCACGACGATCAAGGGCACAGACACGGCCACGTTCAAGGGCGAGCGAAACGGAGCAGTCCATGGGTGAGCAGAGCACGACCACGTTCCCGCAGGAGATCCTCGATCAGTGGGCCGGCATCGGGGTCGACCTGCCCGCCCTGTTCTCCGCCGGGCACCTCGGCGAACGCATGAGCGTCCAGGTCACCGAGGCCGCCCCGGAGCGCGTCGTCGGCACCATGCCCGTCGAGGGCAACACCCAGCCCTACGGGCTGCTGCACGGCGGCGCCTCCGCCGTCCTGGCCGAGACCCTCGGCTCCGTCGGGGCCATGCTCCACGGCGGCCCCACCAAGGCGGCCGTCGGCGTCGACCTCAACTGCACCCACCACCGCGGCATCCGCTCCGGACTGGTCACCGGCGTCGCCACTCCCGTACACCGCGGCCGGTCCACCACCACCTACGAGATCGTCATCACCGACGAGCAGGACAAGCGGGTCTGCACCGCCCGTCTGACCTGTCTGCTGCGCGACGCCGACCCCGCCATGTACCGCGCCTGACGTCGCATATCAGCCACCCGGCCGGCGCCCCGCCGCCCGCCGCCACGGCCCCGCACCCGGACCCCCGGGAGCGGGGCCGTCCGCATTCCCGTAACGCTGCGTCACAGTCGCGCCCCGCGCCCGCCGCGCCGGACGCCCGCCACCTCCGCCAATCCGACGCCGGCCCCGCGCCGCGCCGACACACCGTCAAACCACCGCCAGAAGTGCGAGTTCGCCCTCCGCTCAGCGCCCGATCGCCCTGTAAGGACCATAACGGCAAAACGCTCATCGAAGGTCATAACAAGAGCGTCACAAGCTCGACGGCGTCAGTTCCGACCCGGCGGTCGGCACTCTAGAGTTCACCGCCAGTCACCGCACCGCCGGGCGCGCTGCGAGCACGGAACCTGTACCGCACCGTACGGCCCGGCGCGCGAACCGGCCAGGCGTGCAGCCGCGGCCGCGGCCAAGGAAAGGACTGATCGTGCGTCACCGTTCCTTGCTCCTCCTCACCACCGCACTCACCACCGGCGCCCTCACCCTCACCGCCTGCGGATCCCGCGGCGACAACAAGAACGCCGACGGCCACCACACCACCGTCGTCATCGGCGTCGACGCCCCGACCACCGGCGAACTCTCCGCCCTCGGCCTCGGCATCCGCAACTCCGCCCAACTCGCCGTCGACACCGCCAACAAAAACGGCGAAATCAAAGGCGTCACCTTCAAACTCGAACCCCTCGACGACAAGGCACTGCCCAACGTCGGCCAACAGAACGCCACCAAACTCGCCGGCGACAAAGACGTCCTCGGCATCGTCGGCCCGCTCAACTCCGGCGTCGCCCAATCCATGCAACAAGTCTCCCAACAAAACGGCCTCACCCTCATATCCCCCGCCAACACCACCCCCGACCTCACCCAGGGCAAGAACTGGAAAGAGAACAAACGCGCCAGGCAATTCCCCACGTACTTCCGCACCGCCACCACCGACGAAGTACAAGGCGCCTTCGACGGCCAATACGCCTGGGAGAAAATGAAGGCCAAGAGGGCCTACGTCATCGACGACCAGAAGACCTACGGCACCGGCCTCGCCTCCTCCTTCAAGGACCAGTTCACCAAACTCGGCGGCACCATCGTCGGCACCGAACACATCAGCCCCGACGACCGCGACTTCAAAGCCGTGGTCTCCAAGGTCCGCTCAGCCACCCCCGACATGGTCTTCTACGGCGGCGAATACCCCGCCTCCGGCCCACTCAGCCAACAACTCAAGGACGGCGGCGTCACCGCCCCCCTCATGGGCGGCGACGGCATGTACAGCGCCGACTACATCAAACTCAACAAAAAAGCCCAGGGCGACTACGCCTCCTCGGTCGGCAAACCCGTCGAACAGCTCGCCTCCGCCAAGAAGTTCATCGCCGACTACAAAGCCGCCGGCTTCAAAGAACCCTACGAGGCATACGGCGGCTCCACCTACGACGCCACCTGGGCCCTCATCCAAGCCGTCAAGAAAGTCGTCGCCGACAACAACGGCAAACTCCCCGACGACGCCCGCAAGAAAATCCCCACCGCCCTGAACACCGTCACCTTCGACGGCGTCACCGGCCACGTCGCCTTCGACAAATACGGCGACACCACCAACACCATGATCACCGCCTACCAGGTCGACAAGGGCGCCTGGGTCTCCCGCTTCAGCGCCGAATTCAAGAAATTCGACAAGAGCTGACCGCCCACCCCGGCGCCCCGGGCCGCGCCCCACCCCGGCGCGGCCCCCCGCACCACGGCACCACGGCACCACGGAAACGCCCACCTTCCCATCCCACGGAGGCCCCGCGGTGACCGAACTGCCGCAACAGCTGGCCAACGGACTCATCCTCGGCGCGATGTACGGCCTCATCGCGATCGGCTACACGATGGTCTACGGCATCGTCCAGCTCATCAACTTCGCCCACGGCGAGATCTTCATGGTCGGCGGATTCGGCGCCCTCACCGTCTACCTCGCCCTCCCCACCAACACCCCCCTCGCCCTCGCCCTCCCCACCATGCTCCTCGGCGGCATCGCGACATCCGTCCTCATCGCCATCGCCGCCGAACGCTTCGCCTACCGCCCGCTCCGCGGCGCCCCCCGCCTCGCCCCCCTCATCACCGCCATCGGCCTGTCCATCGCCCTCCAACAAGCCATCTGGAAGTGGTACCCCGACGGCAAACAGGCCCGCGTCTTCCCCCAGTTCAAAGGCCACGCCCTCGACATCCTCGGCGCCACCGTCCAACGCGGCGACCTCTTCGTCCTCATCGCCGCCCCCCTGTGCATGACCGCCCTCGGCCTCTACGTCACCCGCACCCGCAGCGGCCGCGCCATGCAAGCCACCGCGCAGGACCCCGACACCGCCCGCCTCATGGGCATCAACACCGACCGCATCATCGTCCTCGCCTTCGCCATCGGCGCCGCCTTCGCCGGCGTCGCCGCCGTCGCCTACGGCCTGCGCACCGGCGAAGTCCAATTCCGCATGGGCTTCATCATGGGCCTCAAAGCCTTCACCGCCGCCGTCCTCGGCGGCATCGGCAACATCTACGGCGCCATGCTCGGCGGCATCGTCCTCGGCATCGCCGAAGCCCTCGCCACCGCCTACATCGAACACATCCCCGGCATGCAGCAATTCGGCGGCGGCGCCTGGAAAGACGTCTGGGCCTTCGTCCTCCTCATCCTCGTACTCCTCCTGCGGCCCCAGGGGCTCCTGGGCGAACGCGTCGCGGATCGGGCGTGATACCGATGACCACAACCACCGCCCAGCCCAAGGGCCTCCTCCCCCTCCCCGCCCGCACCGCCCACCTCACCACCGCCACCGGCGCCCTCGCCACCGCCGCCACCACCGGCCTCGCCTGGACCTGGACCAGCGACTTCCCCGGCGACCTCACCTACTACGGCGCCCCCGCCGGCCTCCAACTCGTCACCCTCACCGGCGCCCTCCTCACCCTGCTCCTCGCCGCCTCCGCACACGGCCTCCCCGGACTGCGCTGGCTCACCCCCGCCGGCCGCACCGCCCCCACCCTCCTCGCCGCCCTCGGCACCTTCGCCACCACCGCCTTCACCCTCACCGCCATCGCCATCCAACTCGGCGGCCTGGTGAACCTCGAACCCGGCGGCTACCTCGCCGGCGCCACCGCCCTCCTCACCCTCATCGGCGCCCTCGGCCTACCCCCCGACCACCCCACCGACCCCACCCCCACCACCCCACGACAACGCCTCACCGCAGCCCTCATCGCCGGCCCCCCACGCCCCGCCACCCGCCAACTCCCCACCTGGGCCGAGCACCTGACCATCACCGCCGCCTTCGCCGCCGCACTCCTCGCCTTCACCTACGGCATCGACACCGACGACGGCGCCCCCTTCATCGGCTACCTCCTCCTCGTCGCCCTCGCCGTCCCCGCCCTCCACCGCGCCGGACTCCTCGCCCGCCTCACCGCCCTCACCCACCGACACCGCGGCACCGCCCTGGCCGCCGCCTTCCTCGCCGCCACGGCCTTCCCCTTCACCCAGGACACCGACCAATACACCCTCATCGGCGCCAACATCCTGATCTTCGCCACCGTCGCCCTGGGCCTCAACGTCGTCGTCGGCCTCGCCGGACTCCTCGACCTCGGCTACGTCGCCTTCCTCGGCGTCGGCGCCTACGCCGCAGCCCTCGTCTCCGGCTCCCCCGAATCCGCCCTCGGCCTCCACTTCCCCTTCTGGGCAGCCCTGCTCACCGGCGCCGCCGCCTCCCTCGCCTTCGGCGTCCTCATCGGCGCCCCCACCCTCCGCCTCCGCGGCGACTACCTCGCCATCGTCACCCTCGGCTTCGGCGAGATCTTCCGCATCGCCATGCTCAACCTCAACGGCACCACCGGCCCCGACATCACCAACGGCGCCATGGGCATCCCCAACATCCCCAACCTGGAAATCCTCGGCTTCAACTTCGGCGAACCCCACCACATCCTCGGCATCCCCATCGCCCCCTACGGCAACTACTACCTGCTGATGATCCTCGTCACCGCCCTCGTCGTCCTCGTCTTCCGCCGCGCCGCCGCCTCCCGCATCGGCCGCGCCTGGATCGCCATTCGCGAGGACGAAACCGCAGCCGTCGCCATGGGCATCAACAGCTTCCGCCTCCGCCTCCTCGCCTTCGCCCTCGGCGCCGCCCTCGCCGGACTCGCCGGAACCGTCCATGCACACGTAGTAACGACCGCCACCCCCGAACAATTCCAGTTCGCCGGCCCCCAACCCCCCAACTCCGCCTTCCTCCTCGCCGCCGTCATCCTCGGCGGCATGGGCACCCTCAGCGGACCCCTCGTCGGCGCCGCCCTCCTCTTCCTCATCCCCGCCAAACTCGACTTCCTCCAGGACTACCAACTCCTCCTCTTCGGCATCGCCCTCGTCCTCCTCATGCGCCTCCGCCCTGAAGGACTCATCCCCGACCGCCGCAAACGACTCGAATTCCACGACACCGACCGCCCCGACACCCCCGACCCCGGAAACCCCCCGACGGGACTCAACGGGAACCCCACCGACCCCACCGGCCCCCTCGGCACCGCCCAGGCAAAGGGGTGACCCCCATGACCACGCCCACACCCACCACCAACCCCACCCCGCCACCCGCCACCCACCCCCTCCTCCAAGCCACCGACGTCACCATGCGCTTCGGCGGCCTCACCGCAGTGCAAGGCGTCGACCTCACCGTCCACACCGGCGAAATCGTTGGCCTCATCGGCCCCAACGGCGCCGGCAAAACCACCTTCTTCAACTGCCTCACCGGCCTCTACACCCCCACCGAAGGCACCGTCGCCTACCGCGGCACCCGCCTCTCCCGCAAACCCCACCTCGTCACCCAGGCAGGCATCGCCCGCACCTTCCAGAACATCCGCCTCTTCGCCAACATGACCGTCCTGGAAAACGTCCTCGTAGGACGCCACACCCGCACCAAAGAAGGACTCTGGTCCGCCCTCCTCCGCACCCCCGCCTTCACCCGCGCCGAACACCACAGCACCCAACGCGCCCTCGAACTCCTCGACTTCACCGGCCTCGCCCTCAAACGCGACCACCTCGCCCGCAACCTCCCCTACGGCGAACAACGCAAGCTCGAAATCGCCCGCGCCCTCGCCAGCGAACCCGGACTCCTCCTCCTCGACGAACCCACCGCCGGCATGAACCCCCAAGAAACCCGCGCCACCCAGGACCTCGTCCACGCCATCCGCGACCACGGCACCGCCGTCCTCGTCATCGAGCACGACATGCGCTTCATCTTCAGCCTCTGCGACCGCGTCGCCGTCCTCGTCCAAGGCCGCAAACTCACCGAAGGCACCCCCCGCACCGTCCAGGCCGACGACCGCGTCATCGCCGCCTACCTCGGCACCACCGACGACAACACCACCCCGGGCGACCCCACCGGAGACACCCCATGACCACCCCCCTCCTCGAAGTCGAGGACCTCCACGTCGCCTACGGCAAGATCGAAGCCGTCAAAGGCATCTCCTTCACCGTCCACGCCGGCCAGGTCGTCACCCTCATCGGCACCAACGGCGCCGGAAAAACCACCACCCTGCGCACCCTCTCCGGCCTCCTCACCCCCCGCACCGGAAAAATCACCTTCGACGGACACCCCCTCGACGACGTCCCCGCCCACAAGATCGTCGAACGCGGCCTCGCCCACTCCCCCGAAGGCCGCCGCCTCTTCCCCCGCCTCACCATCGCCGAGAACCTCCAACTCGGCGCCTTCCTCCGCAAGGACACCCACGGCATCGCCGCCGACATCCAACGCGTCTACGACCTCTTCCCCGTCCTCGGCGAACGCCACCGCCAACCCTCCGGCACCCTCTCCGGCGGCGAACAACAAATGCTCGCCATGGGCCGCGCCCTGATGTCCCGCCCCAAACTCCTCATGCTCGACGAACCCTCCATGGGCCTCTCACCGATCATGATGCGGAAGATCATGGACACCATCCGCGCCCTTCGCGACCAGGGCACCACCATCCTCCTCGTCGAACAGAACGCCCACGCCGCGCTCTCCCTCGCCGACGAGGGCCACGTCATGGAGACCGGCCGCATCGCCCTCTCCGGCACCGGCGCCCACCTCCTCCACGACGCATCCGTCCGCAAGACCTACCTCGGCGAGGACTGACCCCACCCCCGCACGACGCCCACCCACCCCCACCCACAAGGACATCGACGAACCCACAAAAAAACGCCGACGGCGCCCACAGGCACCGCCGGCGATCAACCCCGGAACGGGACGTTGGACCTACTGGCCCTTCCCCTGCTCCTTCGCCTGCTCCTTCTGCTGGTCCTTCTGCTGCTGACGCTCCGCCGCGTCCTGGATGACCGCCTCGGCCACCTGGTGCATCGACAGCCGCCGGTCCATCGACGTCTTCTGGATCCACCGGAACGCGGCCGGCTCCGTCAACCCGTACTGGGTCTGCAGAACGCTCTTCGCCCGGTCCACCAGCTTCCGCGTCTCCAGCCGCTGGGTGAGGTCGACGACCTCCTTCTCCAACGCCCTCAGCTCGGTGAAGCGCGACACCGCCATCTCGATCGCGGGCACGACGTCGCTCTTGCTGAACGGCTTCACCAGGTATGCCATGGCGCCCGCGTCCCGGGCCCGCTCCACCAGCTCGCGCTGCGAGAAAGCGGTCAGCATCAGGACCGGCGCGATGCTCTCCTCGGCGATCTTCTCGGCCGCCGAGATGCCGTCCAGAATCGGCATCTTCACGTCCAGGATCACCAGATCGGGACGGTGCTCGCGGGCCAGCTCCACGGCTTTCTGGCCGTCCCCGGCCTCACCGACGACGGTGTAGCCCTCCTCCTCCAGCATCTCCTTGAGGTCGAGGCGGATGAGTGCCTCGTCCTCGGCGATCACGACGCGCGTGGTCAGCGGCGGGACATGCGACTGATCGCCATCGGCGACAGGCTGCTGGGGCTCGGCGGCGCTCAAGGGGACTCCTCGTTCCAGGCAGGTGGTGCCATTGCAGCCTACCTAGGGGCGGTCATCGTTACTTACACGGTATGGTGTCGTACGCAGCTGGCCCGGTTGGTGGAACTGGTGAGACACGCGGCGCTCAAACCGCCGTGCCCTTTGGGGCATGTGGGTTCGAATCCCACACCGGGCACTCCCTGATCAAACGGAGTTTCACCTTCGCGTGAAATTCGACAGGAATCCTCCCTTCCACGCGCTCCGTCACGCACAGTGACGGTATGCGATTTCACGACACAGACGTACGACAACAGGCGGTTGTCCGGCTCCGCGCGGGGGCGAAAAACGCAGACGTCGCCCGCGCCCTGGGCGTCCCTCTCGGAACCATCAGCTACTGGCGACATATGGATCGCGCCAAACGCGGAGAGTGTCCGGGTCGCCACGACCCCCAATGCCCGCGATGCGACGGCTGCGAGCTCGACGAAGCGGCCTACTCCTACCTCCTGGCGCTCTACCTCGGCGACGGCCACGTCATCCAGTACTCGGGGCACCGCGTGCCGAGCCTCATGATCACGTGCGACGACAACTGGCCCGGGCTCATGGACGACTGCGAGACCGCGATGCAGACGGTCTTCCCCGACAACTCGGTCTGCCGGGCGCGCAAGAAGGGCTGCCACAACGTGAAGGTCTACTCCAAGCACTTATGGTGCATGTTCCCTCAGCACGGCCCCGGCAAGAAGCACGAGCGGCCGATCACCCTCGAAGAGTGGCAGCAGGGAATCGTGGGCGCCCATCCCTGGGAGTTCATCCGGGGGCTCGTGCACTCCGACGGATGTCGGATCACCAACTGGACGACGCGGACGGTCGGCGGCGAGCGCAAGCGCTACGAGTACCCGCGGTACTTCTTCACGAACAAGTCCGCGGACATCCGCCGGCTCTACTCGGAAACGCTGGACAGAGTCGGCGTCGAGTGGAAAACCACCCGGCGCGGCAGTGAGACCTACAACATCTCCGTCGCCAAGCGCGCCTCCGTGGCGCTCATGGATCAACACATCGGGCCGAAGTACTGACAGGGACGGCAGTCAGGTACCTCGGCCCAGCTCTTCGTGGTGCGGTGTGTCGCCGTGTGTGGTGGCGCGGGGTTACCGCGGGGGGTGGATGTCGTCCTCGCCGATGTGGTGGACGCGGACGAGGTTGGTGGAGCCGGGGACCCCGGGCGGGGAGCCGGCGGTGATGATGACGACGTCGCCCTTCTTGCAGCGGCCGATCTTCAGGAGTTGCTCGTCTACCTGGGCGACCATCTCGTCGGTGGAGTCGACGGTGGGGCCGAGGAAGGTCTCCACGCCCCAGGTGAGGTTGAGTTGGGAGCGGGTGGCGGGGTCGGGGGTGAAGGCGAGGAGGGGGATGGGCGAGCGGTAGCGGGAGAGGCGGCGGACGGTGTCGCCGGACTGGGTGAAGGCGACGAGGAACTTGGCGCCGAGGAAGTCGCCCATTTCGGCGGCGGCTCGGGCGACGGCGCCGCCCTGGGTACGGGGCTTGCTGCGTTCGGTCAGCGGCGGGAGTCCCTTGGCGAGGATGTCCTCCTCGGCGGCCTCGACGATGCGGCTCATGGTGCGGACCGTCTCGGTGGGGAACTTGCCGACGCTGGTCTCGCCGGAGAGCATCACGGCGTCGGTGCCGTCGATGACCGCGTTGGCCACGTCGCTCGCCTCGGCCCTGGTGGGGCGGGAGTTGTCGATCATCGAGTCGAGCATCTGGGTGGCGACGATGACCGGTTTGGCGTTGCGCTTGGCGAGTTTGATGGCGCGCTTCTGGACGATCGGCACGGTTTCCAGGGGCATTTCGACGCCGAGGTCGCCGCGGGCGACCATGATGCCGTCGAAGGCGGCGACGATGTCGTCGATGTTCTCGACGGCCTGGGGCTTTTCGACCTTGGCGATGACGGGGAGGTGGCGGTCCTCCTCGCGCATGATGCGGTGGACGTCCTCGATGTCGCGACCGCTGCGGACGAAGGAGAGGGCGATCACGTCGGCGCCGTAGTGCAGGGCCCAGCGGAGGTCGTCCTGGTCCTTGGCGGAGAGGGCGGGGACGGAGACGGCGACGCCGGGGAGGTTGAGTCCCTTGTGGTCGGAGACCATGCCGCCTTCGATGACCTTGGTGTGGACGCGGGGTCCCTCGACGGCGGTGACTTCGAGGGTGACCTTGCCGTCGTCGACGAGGATGCGTTCGCCGGGGGTGACGTCGCCGGCGAGGCCGGGGTAGGTGGTGCCGCAGGTCTGTCGGTCGCCTTCGATGCCGTCTTCGACGGTGATGGTGAAGGTGTCGTCGCGTTCAAGGAGTACGGGGCCTTCGCGGAATCGGCCCAGGCGGATCTTCGGGCCTTGAAGGTCGGCGAGGATTCCGACACTGCGGCGGGATTCTTCGGATGCTTTGCGGACCCGGTCGAAGCGCGCTTCGTGGTCGGCGTAGGTGCCGTGGCTGAGGTTGAAGCGGGCGATGTCCATTCCGGCGTCGACGAGGGCTTTGATCTGCTCGTACGAGTCGGTGGCGGGTCCCAGTGTGCAGACGATCTTTGCTCGGCGCATGGTTCGACCCTATGACTTACCCGGCGGTAGGGAGCTGTGGAGACATGACTGCTCAACGACCGCTTGGTGAAAGGCTGTTGACAAGTTTTGGAATGGGCGCGAAGCCGCTCCGATGAGCGGAAATTCGGCTTCGCGGGGTGTCGTCTCACAGTGCGGGACGGGTCATGGTGAAGCGTGCGTTGACGCTGGCGTGGACGGTCTGGCGGCGGGGTTCGAGGTCGAGGGCGGGGGCGGATTCGAGGGTGCCGCCGCGGGCGCCGGCGGGGGCCGCGTAGCCGTAGCCCTGTTGGTGGGGCTGGCTCTCGGCGCCGACGTCGGCGATTTCGAGGACGGCGTCGAGGTGGGCGCCGAGGGCCTCGGCGTACTCGCGGGCGCGTTGGACGGCTTCGTGGACGGCTTGGGTGCGGGCGCTGCGGTGGGCGGGCGAGTCGGGGCGGAGGGCCCACCAGGGGCCGTCGACGCGGGTGAGTTCGAGGTCGGCCAGGCGGGTGGTGAGTTCGCCGAGGGCGGTGAAGTCGTTGAGGGTGGCGGTGAGGGTGACGCGTCCGTGGTAGGCGCGGATGCGTTCGTGGCGGCCTTTGTCGGTGAGTTCGGGGGTGAGGGTGAAGCTGCCGGTTTCGAGTTGTTCGACGGCGTCGGCGTAGCTCTTGATGAGGGTGAGGGCGTGTTCGTTGCGGCGGGTGAGGTCGGTGAGGGCGGCGGTGCGGTCGGTGCCACGGGCGCTGACGGTGACGGTGATGCGGGCGATTTCGGGATCGACTTCGAGGCGGGCTTCGCCGCGGACGGCGAGGCGGGGGGCGTCGGGGGTGCCGTAGGGGAGGGCGGGGGCGGTGGGGTCGGTCATGGGTGGCGGGTGTCCTTTCGGTGCCGGGGCCGGGGTGGTGGGGCCGGGGTTGCAGGGTTGCACAGGGGGCGGGGTGGGGGTGGTCATCGGATCGCCATCCGCGGGGGGTGTTGCGCGGGGGTCGGCTGGGCCAGAATCTACGCGCGTTGCCCGGGCCGGGTGTCCGGGGCGGTCGTGCGCGGTGTGCGCATGGACATCTGCCGTGTTCTTTCTGGGAGTTGGTATGACGTTCGACCGGAGGAAGTTCCTGGGTGGTTCCGTGGTGACGGGGGCGGCGGTGGTGCTCGCGGGGGCGGGTGCGCCGGCGGCGTCCGCGTCGGCGGTGCCGGTCCGGAAGGAGGGCGGTGCGGGCCGGGGGCGGTACGCGTTCACGGTGATGGGGACGACGGATCTGCACGGGAACGTCTTCAACTGGGATTACGCCACGAACGCCGAGTTCGACGACAAGGACCACAACGATGTGGGGCTGGCGAAGATTTCCACGCTGGTGAATGACGTCCGCCGGGCGAAGGGGCGGGAGAACACCCTGCTGATCGACGCGGGTGACACCATTCAGGGGACGCAGCTGGCGTATTACTACGCGAAGGTGGATCCGATCACCGGTCCGCATGGTCCGGTGCATCCGATGGCCCGGGCGATGAACGCGATGGGCTATGACGCGGCGGCGCTGGGGAATCACGAGTTCAATTACGGGATTCCGGTGCTGCGGAAGTTCGAGGAGAGCTGCCGTTTTCCGCTGCTGGGGGCGAATGCGGTGGATGCCAGGACGCTGCGGCCGGCGTTCCGGCCGTATGTGATCAAGCGTTTGCGGACGCCGCGGGGGCGGGATGTGCGGGTGGCGGTGCTGGGCCTGACGAATCCGGGGATCGCGATCTGGGACAAGGCGAACGTGCAGGGGAAGCTGGCGTTTCCGGGGCTTGAGGAGCAGGCCGCGAAGTGGGTGCCGAAGTTGCGGTCGATGGGTGCCGATGTGGTGATCGTGGCGGCGCATTCGGGAGCCAGCGGCTCGTCGTCGTACGGGGATCAGTTGCCGTATGTGGAGAACGCGGCGGCGTTGGTGGCGGAGCAGGTGCCGGGGATCGATGCGATTTTGGTGGGGCATGCGCATGTGGAGATCCCGGAGCGGCGGGTGGTGAACAAGGCGACCGGCCGGGAGGTGGTGTTGTCGGAGCCGTTGAAGTGGGGGCAGCGGTTGACGTGCTTCGACGTGGAGGTGGAGTGGCGTCGGGGCCGTTGGGCGGTGGCGTCGGTGGCGTCGAAGGTGCTGAATTCCAACGCGGTGGCGGAGGATCCGCGGATCACGGGGATGTTGCGGGCGGAGCACGCCAAGGTCGTGGCGTATGTGAACCGGGTGATCGGGAAGTCGAAGGCGGAGATGTCGGCGGCCGAGGCGCCGGTGAAGGACACGCCGATTCTGGATTTCATCGCGTTCGTGCAGGCGGATGCGGTGCGTAAGGCGCTTTCCGGGTCGGCGAACGCGTCGTTGCCGGTGTTGTCGCAGGCGTCGTGTTTTTCTCGGTCGGCGACGGTCCCGGTGGGGGATGTGTCGATCCGGTCGATGGCGGCGTTGTATCCGTTCGACAACACCTTGGAGGCACGGGTGTTGACGGGGAAGCAGTTGCGGGAGTACCTGGAGTTCTCGGCGCGGTATTACGTGCAGACGGCGCCGGGGGGTCCGGTGGATCCGTCGCGGATCACCAATGCGGACGGTACGCCGGATTACAACTACGACGCGGTGAGCGGGGTTTCGTACGAGATCGATATTGCGCAGCCGGTGGGTCGCCGGATCGGGAAGTTGACGTTCGGGGGGAAGCCGGTGGCGGATGCCGCGCGGTTCGTGCTGGCGGTGAACAACTACCGGGCGAGTGGGGGTGGTGGTTTTCCGCATGTGGCGTCGGCCGAGCAGGTGTGGTCGACGTCGGAGGAGATCCGGAACCTGATCATCGCGTGGGTGGAGGCGAGTGGGGTGATCGATCCGGCGGCGTTCGCTTCGGTGGAGTGGAAGCTGACGCGGGAGGGGGTGCCGGTGTTCTAGGGCCTGTCCGGCCCTGAGGCAGGGGACGGCCCTTGGGGCTGTGTCGTTGTGGTGCGGCGGCCCGCCCCTCTCCCCCGGTCCGGGTTGGTTCGGTCGGGGTGGGAGGGGCGGTGGCGTTCAGTGGCGCGGGACGAGCGTGGAGCCCTGGCGGGGGACGGTGCCGGTGCGGCGGGTCGGGGGGTGGGCGAGGCCGAAGGTGGTGAAGGCGGTGCGGGGTGGGAGGGGGTAGGTGGGCTTGGCGGTCAGGGAGTTGAGGATGGTGGCGCTGCGCCAGGCGGCGAGGCCGAGGTCGGGGGTGCCGACGCCGTGGGTGTGGCGTTCGGCGTTTTGGACGTAGAGGGAGCCGGTGATGGCGGGGTCGAGGACGAGGCGGTGGTGTTCGTCGACGCGGGGGCGTTCGGAGGCGTCGCGGCGGAGGTAGGGGTCGAGGGCGGCGAGGAGGGTGTCGAGGCGGCGTTCGCGGTAGCCGGTGGCGAGGACGACGGCGTCGGTGGTGAGGCGGGAGCGGCTGCCTTGTTGGGCGTGTTCGAGGTGGAGTTCGACTTTGGTGGTGCCGACGCGGCCGGCGGTGCGGACCTGGACGCCGGGGGTGAGGACGGCGTTGGGCCAGCCGCCGTCGAGGGTGCGGCGGTAGAGCTCGTCGTGGATGGCGGCGAGGGTGTCGTGGTCGATGCCCTTGTAGAGCTGCCATTGGGCGGGGAGGAGCTCGTCGCGGGCGCGTTCGGGGAGGGCGTGGAAGTAGCGGGTGTAGTCGGGGGTGAAGTGTTCCAGGCCGAGTTTGCTGTATTCCATGGGCGCGAAGGCGGGGGTGCGGGCGAGCCAGTGGAGGTTTTCGCGGCCGGTGGGGCGGGCGCGGAGTTGGTCGAGGAAGATTTCCGCGCCTGACTGGCCGGCGCCGATGACGGTGAGGTGGTCGGCGGCGAGGAGGCGTTCGCGGTGGTCGAGGTAGTCGGCGGAGTGGATGACGGGGACGGTGGGGGCCTCGGCGAGGGGGCGGAGGGGGACGGGGATGTGGGGTGCGGTGCCGATGCCGAGGACGAGGTTGCGGGCGTAGGTGCGGCCGAGGGCTTCGGCTTCGCCGTCGGCGTCGAGTTGGGTGAAGTCGATTTCGAAGAGGTTGCGTTCGTGGTTCCAGCGGACGGCGTCGATGTGGTGGCCGAAGTGGAGGGAGGGGAGGTTTTCGCTGACCCAGCGGCAGTAGGCGTCGTATTCGGCGCGGTGGATGTGGAAGCGCTCGGCGAAGTAGAAGGGGAAGAGGCGTTCGCGGGTTTTGAGGTAGTTGAGGAAGGTCCAGGGGCTGGTGGGGTCGGCGAGGGTGACGAGGTCGGCGAGGAAGGGGACTTGGAGGGTGGCGCCGTCGATGAGGAGGCCGGGGTGCCAGTGGAAGGCGGGGTGCTGGTCGTAGAAGGCGGTGCGGAGCTGGGTGAGGGGGTGGGCGAGGGCGGCGAGGGAGAGGTTGAAGGGGCCGATGCCGATGCCGGCGAGGTCGAGGGGTTGGTCGGGGCCGGGGGTGTCGGTGGCGGTGCCGGGCTCGGTGTGCGGAGGGGTGTTCATCGGGGGGTGTGGCCTTCCACGAGTTTGAGGAGGGTGGTGAGGTCTCCGGGTTGGGTGTGGGGGTTGAGGAGGGTGGCTTTGAGCCAGAGGCCGGTGGGGGTGGTGGCACGGCCGAGGACGGCGTGGCCTTCGGTGAGCAGGGTGCGGCGGATGGTGGCGAGGGTGGCGTCGTCGGCGCCGTGGGGGCGGAAGAGGACGGTGGTGAGGGTGGGGCGGGAGTGGAGTTCGTAGCCGGGGTGGGCGTCGATGAGGTCGGCGAGGGTCCGGGCGGCGGTGAGGGTGCGGTCGACGAGGTCGCCCAGGCCCTGGCGGCCGAGGGCCTTGAGGGTGACGGCGATCTTGAGGATGTCGGGGCGGCGGGTGGTGCGCAGGGAGCGGCCCAGGAGGTCGGGGAGGCCGGCTTCGGTGTCGTCGTCGGCGTTGAGGTAGTCGGCCTGGTGGGCGAGGGGGGTGAGGGTGGTCGGGGTGGGTACGGCGAGGAGGCCGGCGGCGACGGGTTGCCAGCCGAGTTTGTGCAGGTCGACGGTGACGGTGTGGGCGCGGTCGAGGCCGGTCAGGGCGGTGCGGTGGGTGTCGCTGAAGAGGAGCGGGCCGCCGTAGGAGGCGTCGACGTGGAAGCGGGCGCCGTGTTTGTCGGCGAGGTCGGCGAGGGCCGGGAGGGGGTCGAGGGCGCCGGCGTCGGTGGTGCCCGCGGTGGCGGTGAGGAGTACGTGACCGGTGCGGCCGGCGAGTTCGGCGAGGCAGGTGTGGACGGTGGCGGGGTCGAGGGTGCCGTCGGGGGTGGGGAGGGTGAGGGGCTCGGGGAGGCCGAGGAGCCAGGCGGCGCGGTGGATGCTGTGGTGGGCGTTGGCGCCGCAGACGATTCGTAGGGGGCCGGTGGTGTGCGGGGGGCGGGGGGCTTCGCGGGCGAGCAGGACGGCGAGCTGGTTGGACTCGGTGCCGCCGGTGGTGACCAGGGCGTCGGGCTGGTCGGCCGCGGGGTAGACGAGGCCGGCGAGGGCGCGGGCGGTGAGGACTTCGAGTTCGGAGGCGGCCGGGGCCTGGTCCCAGGAGTCCATGGAGGGGTTGAGGGCGCCGGCGGCGAGGTCGGCGGCGGTGGCCAGGGCCAGTGGGGGGCAGTGCAGGTGGGCGGCGCAGTGCGGGTCGGCGGGGTCGGCTGCGCCGGCGGCGAGGGTGTGGACGAGGGTGCGCAGTGCGGTGTGCGGGCCGGCGCCCTGTTCGGGGAGGAGGGGGAGGCAGGCGTCGCGGACGGCCCGGGCGACGGCGTCCGGGCCGCCGGGCGGGAGGGGGCCGGAGCGGTCCTGGGCGCCGGTGGTGAGGGCGTCGAGGACGGTGTCGAGGAAGGGGCGGAGTGCGCGGGGGCCGTCGGCGCCGCCTGCAAGGGCGGTGCCGGCAGGGGCGACTGACATCAAGGGGCTCTTCTTCAAAGGGAGTTGGGTGCATGGGCACCGGGTCTTAGGCCGCCCTAAGTTACTGTCCCGGTACGGCGGGTATCCACCCGTTGCGCCGGTATCACCCGTTCGTGGGATGGGTGTCCCGCAGATGTTCGGTTGCCTGCGGTCTTGCGCACCGTCGAGGAACGGGTGCCGGGCAGGTGACGCGGAGAGGGCGCGGGTGCCGTCGGCGGCCCCTGTGGGCCGACGACACCCGCGCTCCGCGCTAGCTCGCGTTGCCCGCCAGTACCTTCAACGCCCTTCGCAGGTCGTCCAGTTGGTCGTCGAGGGTGCGTCGCAGGGCCGGTGTCGGGTCGCCCTCGGCCAGGCAGCGCTCGCCGTGGCGGAGGGTGGCGTCCTCGACGAGGACGGCGGGGAAGGCGTACCGTCCGGCGGCCTTGGCGAGGGCGGGTCCGCGGCGGGCGGCGAGGGCGGGGACCTCGGCGAAGTAGCGGGCGACGTAGGGGCGGAGCAGGTCCTGCTGCTCGGGGGCCCAGAAGCCGGCGGCGGTGGCGGTGAAGAGGTAGTTGGAGAGTGCGGACTCCTCGTCGGTGGTGAACAGGGCTTCCCAGGCGGCCTGTTTGGCGTCCGGGTCGGGGAGTGCGGCGCGGCAGCGGGCGGCGCCCTCCTGGCCGGTGGCGCTCTGGTCGCGGGCGAGTTCGGCGGCGATGGCGGCGTCGAGTTCGTCGATGGGTGCGGCGCCGAGGGTGGCGAGCCGGCCGAGGATGCGCCAGCGCAGTTCGTGGTCGAGGTCGGGGCCGCCGGGGACGCTGCCGTCGTGGAGCCATTCCTGGAGGCTCTCGGGGCCGGTGGCGCTGTCGATGAAGGCGCGGACGGCGGTCAGCCGCAGTCCGGCTTCGGGGCCGTGGCCGGGGCCTTCGGTGCGGCGCAGGAGGTCGCGGCTGAGGGCGGTGAGGGTGGTCAGGGCGGTGTGTCGGGCGGTGCGGGGGTCGCCTGGTGCGTGCGGGGTCGAGGGGGTCGGGGAGGGGAGGTAGCGGTCGGCGATCTGGGTGCGGGCGAAGGAGAGGACGCCCTGGACGATGGCGAGGTCGGTCTCGTGCGGGAGGTGGGTGCGGGCGGCGTCCAGGTAGGCGGTGGGCGGCAGTTCGCCGTCGCGGACCAGGTCGCGGGCGGCGTTCCAGACGACGGCGCGGGTCAGCGGGTCGGGCAGTCCGGACAGGGCGCGGGCGGCGGTTTCCCAGGAGGCGGCGTCGAAGCGGACCTTGGCGTAGGTGAGGTCGCCGTCGTTGAGGACGACGAGGGCGGGGGCGGCCTGGGGAAAGGTGTGGCGGGTGGGGTGGCCGTCGGCCGGGATGTCCACGTCGAAGCGGTCGCGCAGGGCCAGCCGGTCGGGGTGGCCGGGGTCCGGGTCGTAGGCGCCGACGGCGATGCGGTGCGGGCGGTTGCCGGTGTGTGCGATGTCCAGGTGCCAGGTGCCGGGTTCCTCGGCGACGGCCGGGGTGAGGGTGTCGACGCCGGTGGTGCGCAGCCAGCGTTCGGCCCAGGCGTGGACGTCGCGGTCGGTGGAGCGGGCCAGGGAGTCGATGAAGTCGGCGAGGGTGGCGTTGCCGAAGCGGTGTCGGGCGAAGTGGTCGTTGATGCCGGCGAGGAAGTCCTTCTCCCCCATCCAGGCGACGAGTTGGCGCAGTGCCGAGGCGCCCTTGGCGTAGGAGATGCCGTCGAAGTTGAGGAGGGCGGAGGCGGTGTCGGGGACGTCCTGGGGGGCCGGGGCGACGGGGTGGGTGGAGGGGCGCTGGTCGGCGTCGTAGCCCCAGCCCTTGCGGGCGATGGCGAAGTCGGTCCAGGTGTCGGTGAAGCGGGTGGCTTCGGAGAGCACCTGGTAGCCCATGTACTCGGCGAAGGACTCGTTCAGCCAGATGTCGTCCCACCACTGGAGGGTGACGAGGTCGCCGAACCACATG
Organism: Streptomyces yunnanensis; assembly: GCF_029011865.1. Lineage (NCBI taxonomy): Bacteria > Bacillati > Actinomycetota > Actinomycetes > Kitasatosporales > Streptomycetaceae > Streptomyces > Streptomyces yunnanensis. The sequence continues at coordinate 6,945,319 of NZ_CP095749.1, read as the reverse complement.
TGGGCCATCTCGTGGGCGATGACCATGCCGCGGGTCTGGCGCTCGGTGTCGGTGACGGCGGAGCGGAAGACGAATTCGTCGCGGAAGGTGACCAGGCCGGGGTTCTCCATGGCGCCGGCGTTGAACTCGGGGACGAATGCCTGGTCGTAGGAGTCGAAGGGGTAGGGCTCCTGGAAGATCTGGTGGTAGCGGTCGTAGCAGCGGCGGGTGAGGTCGAGGATCTCCTCGGCGTCGGCGTCGAGGTGGGGGGCGAGGCTGGCCCGGCAGTGGATGCCGAAGGGGAGGCCGGCGTGTTCGGTGCGGACGGAGTGCCAGGGGCCGCCGGCGACGGCGACGAGGTAGGTGCTGATGCGCGGGGTGGTGGCGGTCCGCCAGGTGCCGTCGGGGAGTTGTTCGGTGCGGCCGTTGGCGAGCACGGTCCAGGTGGGCGGGGCGGTGACGGTCAGCGCGAAGGTGGCCTTGAGGTCGGGCTGGTCGAAGGCGCCGAAGACGCGTTGGACGTCGTCCATGAAGAGCTGGGTGTAGACGTAGCTCTCGCCGTCGGCGGGGTCGGTGAAGCGGTGCATGCCCTCGCCGGTGCGGGAGTAGCGCATGGTGGCGTCGAGGCGCAGTTCGTGGGGGCCGGGGGTCAGGCCGGTCAGCGGCAGGCGGTTGTCGTCGAGGGCGGTGGGGTCCAGGGGGTGGCCGTCGAGGGTGGCGGTGTGGAGTGCGGCGGGTCTGATCTCGACGAAGGTGTCGCCGGCCGTGCGGGCGGTGAAGTGGACGGTGGTGCGGGAGGCGAACTCCTCGTCGCCGTGGGTGAGGTCGAGGGCGATCTCGTAGTGGTCGACGTGGAGGAGTTGGGCGCGGGCTTCGGCTTCGGGGCGCTGGAGTACGGGCATGCCGTGCAGCTTCCCACGTCGGGGTTGGGGTGGTGCGGGGTATTTCGGCGGGCGGGGTCGGGTGCGCTCGGCGGCGCCGGGCGGGGTGTGCCGGGGGTGGCGGTCGGCGGCGTCATTCCACCGTCGGGGGGTGGGCGGGGTCGGGTATCTGGGTCGACCAGCCGCCGGGGACGCGGCGGTTCTGGCGCTCGCGGAAGCGGGCCGGGGCGAGGCCGACGCGGCGGGTGAACAGGCGGCTGAAGTAGGCGGGGTCGTCGTAGCCGACGCGGCGGGCGACGGCGGCGACGGGGAGTTCGGTGGCGACGAGGAGTTCCTTGGCGCGGCCCAGGCGGATGCCGAGGAGGTAGTCCTTGGGGCTGCAGCCGGCTCCGCGGCGCACCGCGGTGCGCAGTGCGGCGGGGGTCATGCCGTGGCGGGCGGCGTGTTCGGCGACCGAGAGCGAGAGGAAGGCGTCGCGGGCGAGGGCGGCCAGGACGGGTTCGCCGTCGGCGTCGGTGTCGGCGCGGGCGCGGCGCAGGGCGACGAGGAGTTCGTGGACGGCGGCGGCGGTCTCGACGTCCAGGAGGGGGTTGCCGCGGCGGGCGGCTCGGGCGATGCGGCCGATCGCGGTGCGGGCGGGGCCGGTGTCGGTGAGCGGGACGAGGGGTTGGTGCGGGTCGATGTAGCCGAGTTCGGTGTAGGTGGCGGCGGCGGGGCCGGTGAAGTCGACGAAGCTTTCGTCCCAGCCGGTGTCGGGGTCGGCGCCGTAGTGGTGGGGGACGTCGGGGAGGAGCCAGAGGAGGGCGGGGGCGGTGACGGTGCGGCGGTGGCCGTCGGGGGTGGTGAGCCAGCCGCGGCCGGCGCTGATGACGACGGCGACGTGGTGGTCGAGGGTGCGGGGTCCGACGGGGGGCAGGGTGCCGTGTTGCAGGCCGACGCCCAGGCAGACCAGGCCGAGCCGGTGGTGGAGCGGGCTGGGGGTGAAGTAGCGCATCCAGGTGTGGTACATGCCGGCGGGCCTCCCGTCGCCGTGCGCCGCCGCACCGTCCGTACGGCGGCGGTCCGCCACTGTGTCCGGACGGCCGACCGGCCTGCCGCGGTGTCGATCCGTCCAACGGGCATCGATCTTTGTCCATAGACCGGCGGGCCGCCAGGGATGAGGGTGTGGGCGATCGGGGGCCGGCGGGGCGTGACGATCGAGGAGGCGTGCGGTGCGGTTTGCCGTGGGGGAGCGGGACTTCGAGGTGGACGGGCGGCCGGTGCGGCTGCTGTCGGGGGCGTTGCACTACTTCCGGGTGCACGAGGCGCAGTGGGGGCACCGGCTGGCGATGTTGCGGGCGATGGGGCTGAACTGTGTGGAGACGTACGTGCCGTGGAACTGGCACGAGCCGCGGCCGGGCGAGATGCGGGACGTCGGGGCGCTGGGGCGGTTCCTGGACGCGGCGGGGGCGGCGGGGTTGTGGGCGATCGTGCGGCCGGGTCCGTACATCTGCGCGGAGTGGGAGAACGGGGGGTTGCCGGCGTGGTTGACGGGGGCGTTGGGGCGGCGGGTGCGGACCCGGGACGCGGCGTTCCTGCGGGCGGTGGACGGCTGGTGGGAGGTGCTGTTGCCGCAGGTGGTGGCGCGGCAGTGCGACCGGGGTGGGCCGGTGGTGCTGGTCCAGGTGGAGAACGAGTACGGGTCGTACGGGTCGGATGCCGCGTATCTGGCGCATCTGGCGGGGCGGCTCGGCGAGTTGGGGGTGACGGTGCCGCTGTGTACGTCGGACGGGGCGGAGGACCACATGCTGACCGGCGGGAGCGTGCCGGGGGTGTTGGCGACGGTCAATTTCGGGTCGGGGGCGCGGGCGGCGTTCGCGGCGTTGCGCCGGCATCGGACGCGGGGGCCGTTGATGTGCATGGAGTTCTGGTGCGGGTGGTTCGCGCACTGGGGGCGGGCGGGGGTGCCGCGGGCGGCGCGGGACGCGGCTGCGGCGCTGCGGGAGGTGTTGGAGTGCGGGGCGTCGGTGAATGTGTACATGGCGCACGGCGGGACGAGCTTCGGTGGTTGGGCGGGGGCGAACCGGGCGGGTGCGTTGCAGGACGGGGCGTTGTTGCCGACGGTGACGTCGTACGACTACGGGGCGCCGGTGGACGAGCGGGGGCGTCCGACGGAGAAGTTCTGGCGGATGCGGGAGGTGCTGGCCCCGTTCGCGGAGGGGCCGCTGCCGGCGGTGCCGGAGCCGGAGCCGGTGGTGGCGGGGCCGCTGGAGGTGACGCTGTCGGGGTGGCTGTCGGCGGATGCGGTGGTGGCGGCGTTGGGGGATCCGGAGGTGTGCGCGGGGGTGCCGCCGACGTTCGAGGAGTTGGGGGTCGATCGGGGGGTGGTGCGGTATCGGGTGGCGGTGCCGGGGCCGCGGCGGCCGTATCCGCTGCGGGTGGTGGGGTTGCGGGACCGGGCGGTGACGGTGGTGGACGGGGTGCGGGGGCCGGTGCTGGTGGAGGACTGCTCGCCCGATGGCGCCGACGACGGCGGCACGGTGCTGGCGGCGGTGCCGGGGCCTGCGGAGGTGGAGCTGTGGGTGGAGTCGCTGGGGCGGGTCAATTACGGGCCGCGGCTGGGTGAGGCGAAGGGCGTCACGGGCGGGGTGCTGCACGAGCGGCAGTATCTGCACGGGGTGCGGGCGCAGGGGTTGCGGCTGGCGGTGCTGGAGGGGGCGGCGGGGGCCGTGGCGGTGGCCGGCCTGGGGTTCGGTGCGCCGGCGGCGGGGGCGCGCGGGTTGCACCGGGGCACGGTGAGGGTGCCGGCGGGCGGGGTGGGGGATGCGGTGCTGGAGTTGGAGGGGTGGACGCGGGGGTTCGTGTGGGTGGGGGGCTTTCCAGTGGGGCGGTACTGGTCGGCGGGGCCGCAGCGGGGGTTGTTCGTGCCGGGCCCGGTGTTGCGGGAGGGGGTGAACGAGGTGTTGGTGCTGGAGTTGGAGGGGCCGGAGGGCGCCGACGGGGCCGCGCGGGCGCCGCGGCTGGTGCCGTGAGGCGGGCCGGGCGCCGGGGGCGCGTGCGCCTCCCGGTGCCCGGCCCGCCTCGGTTCACGCCTCGGTGACGTGGAAGGCGTCGAGGACGAACTCGGCGGTGCCGTCGCTGCCGGTCTTGCGCAGGCCGACCCAGGCGTCGCCGCTCTCGGGCGCGGTGAACTCGTAGTCGAGGGTGGTGGGTCGGGTGGCGACGGGCAGGGGCTGCCGGCGCAGTTCGCGGGCGGTGGGCTCGTCGACGGCGGTGATCCAGGCGTACTGGCCGGCCTTCTCGTTCTCGTAGCGGAAGGTGACGCGGTAGCGGCGGCCGGGGGTGAAGCGGACGGTGTGCGGGACGGTGCGGTAGACCAGGCCGGTGTTCTCACCGCGGGACTTCAGGGACTGGCCGCCGTCGATGACGTCGTCGATCGCCTTCCCGTTCCAGCCGCGTTGGGTGTAGGGGGCGTGGCGCTGGGCGAGGTGGGTGCGGGGGTCGGTGGAGCCGCCGGCGTCGCCCTTGACGAACGGGCCCCAGCCCTGGGGGACGTGTGCGAAGTCTTCGTGGACGAGGGTGGCGGGGGTGCCGGGCGTGGCGGGCGGGGCGGTGGGGCGGGGTGCGGCGACGACGCGGACGTTGTCGAAGCGGATCCGGGCCCGGCCGGGGGCGGCGGTGAGGCCGAGGGTGGCGGGGCCGCCGCCGTCGGGCACGGTGAAGCGGGTGGTCATGCGCTGGAAGCGGGTGCCGGTCTTGCGGTCGGCGGCGACGTGGTTGGTGGCGGTGGAGGTGTCGGTCCAGTTGGTGGCGGTGACGCCGTCGGCGGTGCGGACCGTCAGGCCGGCGCGGCGCCGCTCCCCCGCTGTGGCGCCGACCTCGACCTGGACGGAGGCGGCGTAGTCGCCGGGGGCGAGGCGGGCCAGGCGTTGGGCGACGGTGGCGGCGGCGCCGGGGCCGATGACGAGTTCGTAGTCGCCGCGGTCGTTGATCTCGACGGTGGCGGGGCCGGTGGTCTGCCAGGCGGCGAGGTCGCCGGCGTGGAAGCCGGGGTCGGTCAGGGGGGTGCCCTCGCCCCAGTGGGGGTCGGGTGGGGTGGGGGCCTCGGTGCGGTAGACGACGTAGGCGGTGCCGGGGCGGGCGGTGAGGGTGATCTGCCCGTCGGTGACGGGGATCCGGGTCCGGTCGGTGCGGCCCTGGTCGGTGAGCCGGTAGACGTGCACCGCGGGGGCGCCCGACCAGCCGCGGGGGAGCCGCCAACTGCTGCGTCCGCCGCGGGGGTTGTAGTGGTAGAGCTTGGTGGGGTCGGTGGCGCTGCGGGGTTCCCAGGGCAGCAGGTAGCTGCCGCCGTCGTAGACGAGGCGGCCGTCGGTGGTGATGCGGCGGGTGCCGTCGGTGTCGGTGACGGCGGTGCGGGTGGGGCCTTCGAAGGTGATCTCGTGGTCGGTCCAGGTGCGGATGGGGTACGCCTGGAGGTATTTGGCGGGCAGGGCGTCGTTCCAGACGATGGTGTGGAAGGCGTGCCAGTCGTTCTTGCCGGTCCAGCCCTCGAAGTTGCCCATGCGGGGGGCGCCGAGGAGGGTGGGCCACTTGTCGGCGAAGACGTCCTTCTGGTGGTTGCGGAGGAAGCGGACGAGGCGGGAGTTGATGCCGCGGGAGGTGTCGGGGCCGTAGTCGGTCTCGTTGGCCCAGTGCGACCACAGGGCGGAGCGTTCCAGGCCGTGGCCCCATTCGGTGGCGATCTGCCAGCCCTGGTCGCGCAGGTGGCGTTGGAGGCGGTCGGAGTTCCAGCCGGATTCGCGGAAGACGTCGAGGTAGACGGTGTTCAGGGCGGGGTCGGTCTCCTTGCGGAGCTGGGCGAAGCGGGCGGCGATGGTGCCTGCGGTCAGGTCGCGGCGGGCGTTGATCCGGTAGGACTGGTCGAGCCAGTCCCACTGCTTGTCGTTCTTGTCGACGAGCGTCTCGGAGAAGGCGTGCGCGACGGGGTAGGACTCGGTGGCGTTGACGTGGACGGCGAAGTCGCTGTGCCACTTCTTCCCGGCGCGGAGCAGGGTGTTGAGGTCGGCCAGGCCGCCGGCGCGCGCGTTGTAGTTGCCGCCGTAGTCGGGGTGGGCGGAGTCGTGGCCTTCGGACTGGTAGCCCTTGAGGAGGGTGAACTGGCGCAGGCCGTCGGTGGCCAGGGCGATCCGTTTGACGTTGTCGAGGGTGGCGAGGAACGGGTTGGTGGCCTGGCTGGCGAAGTTGAAGGGGATGTGCGGGACGACCCGCAGGTGCTGGGTGTCGGCGCCGAGCGGGACGACCATGATGTCGCGCAGGGCGATCGCGGCGTCCTGCCAGTCGGTGCGGCCGTCGCCGTTGCGGTCGCGGGTGAGGATGACGGTGGCGTACGGGAGGGGTTCGGTGGCGTCGGTGGGTTGGCCGGCGGCGCGGTGGGTCCATGGGCCGGGGGCGAGTTGGGCCTTGAGGTAGCCGTCGCCGCGCAGGGTCTGCCGCCAGAGTCGGCCGTTCTCCCAGCTGGTGGCGGCGGTGGGGGTGTCGTGGACGGTGTTGGTCTCGATGCCGGCGGCGAGCTGGTCGGTGGCGACGACGGCGTAGGCGCAGCCGGTGGGGGCGGGCTCGGCGGGGGTGTCGGGGGTGACGCGGACGAGGGTGTCGCCGCTGGTGGCCTTGTCGAGTTGGAGGCGGGCGGCGAGGAGGTGGGCGCCGGGCTGGTCGCTGCGGACGCTGAGCAGGGCGAGGCCGGGTATCTGGAGGGTGCCGACGCGCAGCGCGGGGGTGTCGTCGATGGCGGTCAGGCGCCAGGTGACCTGCCAGCCGTCGACGGTGATCTCGGCGGTGAGGGTGGTGCCGCCGTCGAGGGCGAGGGTGTAGGTGGCGCGGTCGGCGCGGGCCCGGTGGGTGACGCGGGGGGTGTGCGCGGTGCCGTCGATGAGGATCTGGGTGACGGGGGTCTCCTGGCCGTGCAGGACGGCGCCGGTGGCGCGGTCGGTGTAGGAGACGATGCGGGGGAAGGCGGGGTCGACGCGGACGTCCAGCGCGGCGGAGTGCAGGACCGTCTCGCCGGTGCGCGGGGCGGCGGTCGCGGTGCGGCTGCCGAGGGGGAGGGTGGTGGCGACGCCGGCGAGTGCGGTGGCGGCGACGAGTTGTCTGCGGCTGGGCCCTGGCTGTGCGGTCACGCGCGTCCTCCTCGGTGGCGGTGCGGCCTGTCGGCGGACAGCGTGCGGGGCGGGCGGGGCGCAGGCCCATGGACTAAGGCGCGGGAGGTGTTGGACAGATGTGCGGCGGCGGTCGCGCGGTCAGGTGTCGTCCGGGCCGGTCGTGGGGAGGACGGCGACGACCTCCCAGCCGCCTTCCGGTGCGGGGCCGGCGGTGAGGGTGCCGCCGAGGGCCTCGGCGCGTTCGGTGAGGCCGGCCAGGCCGAAGCCTCCGCCGCGGGCCTGCTCGGACAGGCGCGCGGCGGCGCCGCCGTCGTTGGCGATGCGCAGTTCGGTGCCGCGGGGGACGGTGTGCACGGTGATCCGGACGGCGGTGGCGTCGGCGGCGTGCTTGCGGACGTTGGTGAGGGCCTCGCGGACGATGCGGTGGACGGCGGCGGCCACCTCGGGGGGCAGGGTGCGGTCCAGGCCGGGTTCGAGGTCCAGGACGACCGGCGGTCCAGTGCGGGCGAACGCGTCGGCGAGGGTGCGGACCTCGGCGAGTCCGGCGACCGGTGCGGTGCGGGCCTCGCCCTCGCGCAGCACCCGCACCAGGCGGCGCATGGCGCCGAGCGCCTCGCCGCCGGAGGTTTCGATCCGGGCGAAGGCGGCGCCGGCCCGCGGCCCGTCGAGGGCGGTGAAGCGGGCCGCGCGGGCCTGCACGACGATGCCGGTGACGTGGTGGGCGACGACGTCGTGCAGTTCCCTGGCCAGTTCCAGGCGTTCGGCGTCCCGTACGGCGGCCAGGTCGCGCAGCCGGCCGGCGTCCTGCCAGCGCAGGATCAGCGAGTAGGCGGTGACGACGACGGTGAGGACGCCGTAGAGGACGGTGAAGACGCCCATCCGGATGTCGCGCATGGGAGCCAGGACGCAGGCCAGGCCGAGCAGGGGGCCGAGGACGGCGGCGGTGCGGCCGGGGGCCCCGCGGACCACGGCGGTGAGCAGGACGAGCAGGGCGATGCCCTCGCCCAGGCCCCAGACCCGCAGGGCGTGCTGGCCGGCGATCAGGACGGCGGAGGCGGCCAGGGACACCGCGACCGCGATCCGGGCCCGGGTGCTGAGCGGGATCCGGCGGTAGGGGACGGCGCACAGGCAGACCACGACGGCGGCCGCGACGACGACGGCGTGCGGGCGGGTGGGCTGTTGGGTGAGGACCACCGCCTCCACGCCGACGAGGAAGAGCAGGACCCCGGCGAGGGCGGTCTTGGCGGCGGCGGCCTTGTGGGGGTGGGTGCGGGCCCACCCGGACATCGGGCTCATCCGCCGGTGGCCAGCCCGGTTTCCCAGGCCCAGGCGGCGATCTCGACGCGGTTGCGGGCGGCCAGCTTGGCCTGCACGTTGGCGAGATGGGTCTTGACGGTGGAGAGCGAGACGAAGAGTTCGTCGGCGATCTCGGCGTTGGTGCGGCCGGTGGCCAGGGCGCGGACGACCTGTTCCTCGCGGTCGGTGAGCGGCTCGGAGGGGGCTTTGGCGGAGCGGCCGGCGGTGGGGGCCATGGTGCGCAGCAGCCGCAGGGTGATGGCGGGCGAGACCAGGGCGTCGCCGGCGGCCGCGGCGCGGACGCCCTCGACGAGCAGGGCGGGGCTGGCGTCCTTGAGGAGGAAGCCGCAGGCGCCGCCGTGCAGCGCGGCGTGCACGTACTCGTCGAGGTCGAAGGTGGTGACGATGACGATCCTGGGGCGGTCGTGGTGCTCGGGGTGGGTGGCGGCGCGCTCGGCGAGCCGGCGGGTGACCTCCAGGCCGTCCGGTTCGGGCATCCGGATGTCGAGCAGGAGCACGTCGGGCTGGAGCCGTTCGACGGCTTCCAGGGCGGCGGCGCCGTCGGTGACGTCGTCGAGGACCTCGATGTCGGGCTGGCTCTCCAGGATCATCCGGAAGCCCGTCCGGACCATCTCCTGGTCGTCGGCGATGACCACGCTGATCGGCATGGCTCCATCGGACCCGGGTCGACCGGGGCCCGCAAGCCGCGGCGGCGGATGGCGGAGGGGCCGGGGCCCGGTGGTGTGCCCGGGCCCCGGCCGTCGGTGGTGCGGGCGGGTCAGCTGCCGAGCCCGGCAGCGGCCTTCTTGATGTCGGCCGCGAAGGCGCTCACCTCGGTGTAGACGCCGGGCTTGCCGGGGCGGGCGCAGCCCTCGCCCCAGGAGACGATGCCGACCTGGAGCCACTGGCCGGCGTCGTCCTTGCGGAACATCGGGCCGCCGGAGTCGCCCTGGCAGGTGTCGACGCCGCCGGTGTCGAGCTTGCCGGCGCATATCTCGTCGCCGGGCGTGAGGGAGTCGCCGTATGCCTGCTGGCAGGTGGCGTCGTCGACGAACGGGACGGTGGCCTTGAGCAGGTAGCGCTGCTGGTCGCCGCCTTCCTTGTCGGCGCCCCAGCCGGCGATGGTGAAGTCGCCCTTGTTGTAGGTGTCGTTCTCGGCGATCTTCAGGGTGGGCTGGTCGATGGGCTTGGCGAGCTTGATGAGGGCCCAGTCCTTGCCCTTGCCGTTGTAGCCGGGGGCCTGGAGGACCTGGGTGGAGTTGACCTTGACGGCGGCCGAGTCCTCCAGGTCGACGACGCCGCCGGTGGCGGTGATGGAGGTGTCGTTGCCGCTGCCGTCGACGCAGTGCGCCGCGGTGAGCACGATGTCCTTGGTGTAGAGGGCGCCGCCGCAGCCCATCGACAGCCGGACCATGAAGGGGAATTCACCCTGGTCGGCGCGGGTGCCGCCGACGACGTGGGTGTGCACGGAGCCGCCGGGGGTGGGCGCGGGGGCGGCCTGCGCCGCGGCCGGCTGGAGGCTGACGGCGGCCAGGGCGATCGCGCCGGCGGCGGTGGTTCTCTTGAGGTGCTTCCGGGTGCTGCGCAACGGACTGTTCCTTTCGTGGGGGGTCGCGTAGCGCAATGACAGAGTCATGCCAACCCCAGCGCCGGGCATGGCCGTCGCAAAATGCGCACGGACGACGGCAGCACACCGCAAAGCCTTCGGGTATCCAGGCAATGAACCCGTAAAGCGCCCTGTGATTATGTGGAGTGGGGGATCAGAGTGACAAGGGTCAACATCCGGCCAACTCCCCTACCCCATACGCCCCGTACGCCCCGTACCGTCGGCCCGGGCGCCGGCCGTACAGTGTCCGGATGACCACCGGCGGCAGCGGGATCGCACACGGCTTCCCCCATCTCGACACGGTCCGCGCGGCCCTCACGGCGCTCTTCCGGCGCCTGTCCCACGACACCGTGAGCACCTTCCCCACCAGCGTCCTCCCGGTGGACGTCGCCTTCGACGACACCGAGGACGTGCACCTGGGCGCGCAGCGGATCGCCCGCGCCATGGTCCACCAGCTGCACCTGCCGGACGCCCGGATCGTGATCACCTTCCGCGAGATGGAGCACGCCGCGACCGTCGAACTGACCGCGGGGCCGGAGTACTTCGTCGAACTCAACGACCGCTTCCGGCGGCACCGCAAGGACATCGGCGCCGCCCTCGCCCACGAGGTGACCCACGTCTGGCTGCACCGGCTGGACCTGTCCTTCCCCGGCACCCGTGACAACGAGATCCTCACCGACACCGCCGCCGCCTACCTCGGCGCCGGCTGGCTACTGCTGGACGCCTACCGCGAGCACGGCCCGTTCTCACAGAAGTTGGGCTATCTGACGCCCGAGGAGTTCGGCTACGTGCTGGCCAAGCGCGCCGACTTCTTCGACGAGGACCCCGCACCGTGGTTCACCAGCCCGCAGGCGTACGACGCCTACACCGCCGGGCGGGCGCGGGCCCGGCAGGACGCCCGGCGGCCACCGCTCGCCGGCGCCGGCTGGGCCGCCCGGCTCCGCTACGCCAAGGACCGCCGCGCGGCCCAGGACCCGCGCCGCGCCGCCGGGCCCGCCGCCGGCCCCGGCGACGGCTACGCCTTCGAGCCCGCCGCCGGCACCGGTGCGCCGCTGCGGGTGTCCTTCCCCTGCCCGACCTGCTGGCAGCGGATCCGCGTCCCGGTCCGCGGCCACCTCCAGGCCCGCTGCGGCCTGTGCAAGACCCTGCTGGACTGCGATACCTGACGATGCGTCATGTCAGCACCCCGGGCCCGCCGGACGACCCACGGGGTCAGATCCAGCCCTCCAGCCCGGCCAGGAACCCCGGCAGGTCGTCCCGGTGGATGGTGTGCCCGGCACCGTCCACCGTGCGCACCTCGAAACCGCGGCCGGCGAGCTCCTTGCCCGTCTCCTCGGTGAAGAGGAACCCCTTCCCCGCGATCTGCACCAGCGACGGCACCACCGGCCGCTCCGGCGTCCGGTCCCGCAGATGGCCGCCGGACAGCGCCAGCGCCGTCCCGGTGTCCCAGTCCGCGAGGGTGGCCAGCTCGATGTCGACGTCGACGTCGTCCCAGCGCGGGTTGAAGTACCGCACCACGGTGGGATCGGCCTTCTTGAACGTCACGAACACCGCCGGGTCCACGGTCTGCCGCACGCCCGTCAGCGACCACGCCGGATCGCTGTAGATCACCCGCCGCGGCCGCAGCCGCTCGACCGCCAGGGACAGCGCCAGACCGCCCAACGAGTGCCCCAGGGCGACCTCGACGCCGACCGGCAGGGTGTCCACGAGGTCGTCGGCGAAGAGCTCGGGGCCGTAGTCGCCGCGCGGGCTGCGGCCGTGGCCGCGCAGATCGACGGCGATGACGCGGTAGCCCCGCTCGGCGAGGGCCGGGCCGACCCGGTGCCAGGTGCGGTGGTCGGACATGATCCCGTGGATCAGCACCGCGATCCGCTCACCGGCGCCCCACTCGTGGGTGTGCAGCTGCATCCGTGCCCCTCTTCCGCCGTTCCGCTCGTCTCCACCCGCGCCGGCGCGCCGCACGTCGGGCTCCAGCGGCTCTCCGGCACGGCCGCACGACCGAAGTTACACGTGTAAGTCGTCGGGAGCGCAGCCCGGCGGCGCGCAGCGCCGTCATCTGGGGGTGGAGGTCGGGCGACGAGAGAGCAGCCCGGCGCGCAGCGCCGTCATCTGGGGGTGGAGGTCGGGCGACGGGAGGGCAGCCCGGCGCGCGGTGCCGGCCGGCATCCGCTGTGCGAGGATGCCCCCCGGCATGACCGACCCAGCCGGCCCCGAGGCCACCCCAACACCCCCGACCAGTGCGGCCGTTGCCCGCCGCGCCGGGGTGTCGCGCGCGACCGTCTCGTACGTGCTCAACGGCCAGGCCGCCGGGCGCGTCGGGGCCCGTACCCAGGCCCGGGTGCGGGCCGCCGCCGAGGAGCTGGGGTACGTGCCGCACGCGGCGGCGCGCAGCCTGCGGGCCGGCCGGGGCCGGATCGTGCTGCTGGCCGCACCGGCCGACGCGGTGCCCGCGTTCGGCCCGCTGTTCGCCGACTTCCTCGCCGGGTTCCAGGCCGCGCTGCACCACCTGGGCTACACCGGTGTGCTGCACGGCGCGCCCGCCGCCTCCCCGCTGGCCGCCGCCCGCGACTGGGCCGAGCTGCGGCCCGCCGCCGTACTGGCGCTGCACGGACCGCCGTTGGACGCCGCCGCCGTCGAGCTGCTGAAGCGGTCCGGGACCGCGGCGGTGCTCACCACCGGCCCGCAGGCGCCGCCCGGCGCCCACGCCCTGCTGCTGGACCAGCGCGAGGCCGGCCTGCGGGCCGGTGCGCACCTCCTGGCCGCCGGCCGCCGCCGCATCGGGGTGGTGCTCCCGGCCGATCCCCGCCTGACCGCCTTCGCCGAGCCGCGGCTCGCCGGCGTACGGGACGCGGCCGCCGCGCACCCCGGCGCCGAGGTCCGCCCCCTGGTCCTGGCGCGCACCGAGGAGTCCGCAGCCCGGCTCGCCGCACGGTGGCCGGCGCTCGACCTGGACGCGGTGTTCGCCTACAACGACGAGTACGCGATGCTGCTGCTGCGCGCCCTCCAGGACGCCGGGCACGCCGTCGGCGCCTCCCGGGGGCGGATCGCGGTGGTCGGTGCGGACGACCTGCTGCTGGCCCGGCTGCTGCGCCCCCGGCTGACCACCGTCCGGGCCGAGACCGCCGCCCCGGACCGGATCGCCCACCTGGTCGACGCCCTCATCCGGGACCCGTCCGCCCCGCCGGCCGCCCACCGCCTGGGAACCTTCCACCTCGTGCCCCGCGACTCCGCATGACGCACCGTCACATGACATGAGTCGCACGGTGGTTGGGCCGTCGGTCCGACGACCGCGTGGTGCTCGCCCCGCCGGCCTCACCGCCAGTCCGGTCGAGGGCGTCCATGATCACAACGCTGATCGCCGGAGGTCCGCGGCCCGGAGCTTTGCGCCGTGGCCGGATCGAGCGCGCGGTGTGACGGGGGGGGCAGGAACCCATCGTGCCCCTGACACGTCCCATCCGCGACCGACCCGAGGAGGCACGTCATGCCGCACACCGTCCACCGCACCCGCCCGCGCACCCGTGCGACCGCCCTGGCCGTCTCCCTCGCCGCGGCCGGCGCCGTCGCGCTCTCCGGCTGCGGCCGGGCCACCCAGGCGGTGCACTCCTCTCCGCCGCAGCACACCCCGGACGCCTTCGACCAACGGGCCGCGCAGATCGTCCGGGACTGGCCGAAGGTCTCCCCCGTCCCCGGCCGCCAGGAGGCGTTGCTGCCGCTGGCCGGCGCCGAGCGCCCCAAGAGCCCAGACGCCAGGGAGTTCACGGTGACCGTCGGCCACAGCGCCTGCGACGCGGGCTACGGCGCCCGGGTGCGGGAGTCCAAGGAGCTGGTCGTGGTCTCGGGGTGGGGCAGGAAGAAGAACCCCAAGGGGATGTGCACCGAGCAGTTGGCCACGGACCGGGCGAAGATCCGGCTGGACGGCCCGTTGGCGGGCCGCACGGTGGTGGACGCGGCCACCGGCAAGCGCCTGCTGACGGGCTGACCACGACGACCGGACACCACTTCCCGCTCCGGGCCGATCGCAGGGACACACCTTAGGCTCGCGTCATGAGCCCTTCCATCGCCACCACCACCCGTGTCGACCTGTCCGAGCTACTGGAGTTCGTCCGCCCGCGGCACCGCGCGATCCTGCTCACCCGCCGTTCCGACGGCACCCCGCAGGGTTCGCCGCTGACCTGCGGGGTGGACGACTCCGGTCGGCTGGTGATGTCGACGTACCCAGAGCGGGCGAAGGTCCGCAACGTCCGCCGGATCCCGTCGGTCAGCGTGCTCGTGCTGTCCGACGAATGGACCGGGCCGTGGGTGCAGGTCGACGGCGAGGCCGAGGTGATCGACACCCCGGACTCCATCGAGCCGCTGGTCGAGTACTACCGGAACATCGCCGGTGAGCACCCGGACTGGGACGAGTACCGTGCCGCGATGCGCAAGCAGGGCAAGTCCCTGATCCGGGTGACGCCGCGGCGCTGGGGCCCGATCGCGACCGGCGGCTTCCCGGCCCGTCTGGTGGCCGGCGACGGCGCCTGACGGGCCGGTCGTCGCGCCGGCCCGGCGTCAACGGGTGGGGCAGGCGCCTCCGTTGACGTTCAGCACCTGACCGGTGACGTGCCGGGCCGCCGGCGACGCCAGGAAGGCGACCGCGCCGGTGATGTCGTCCAGGGCGCCGGGCCGGCCGGTGGCGGTGGCCGCGATCAGGTGCTCCCGGCGCGCGTCGGCGAGCTGGTCGCGGAAGAACTCGGTGCCCGCGATGTAGCCGGGCGAGACCACGTTGGCGGTGATCCCGCGCGGGCCGAGGGTCCGGGCCAGGTCGATGTTCCAGGAGGCGAGTCCGGCCTTGGCCGCGCCGTAGGAGCCGGAGCCCTGGTCGGCGGCGATGGACCCGATGTGGATCACCGCGCCGCCGGCCGCCAGCCGGTCGTCGACGGCCCGGGTGGTCAGCGCGGCGCTGAGCAGGTTGGCGTCGAGGTTGGCCCGGAAGTCCCGGGCGTAGGAGGCCAGGTCGGTGGCGCCGTCGGCGTCGAAGTCGGTCTGGCCGCCGGCGTTGTTGACCAGGACGTCGAGGCACTCGGGCAGTTCGGCGGCGAGCCGGTGGAGCGCCGCGGGGTCGGTGTGGTCGCAGACCGCGGCGGTCACCCCGGTGAGGGCGTCCGCGGTCTCCTTGAGCGGGCCGGGCCGCCGGCCGGTGATGACGACGCGGTCGCCGTGGGCCGCGAAGTGCTCGGCGAGGGCGCGTCCGATGCCGGTGCCGCCGCCGGTGATCAGGATGGTGCGTGCCATATGCTGTGCTCCGTCCGTAATTTTTAGGTCTAAATACATAGCTCGCAACCCTGCGTTCAGAGCTAAATTTAGACCTGAACATAACACTCCCAGGAGGTCCGGTGGCAAGCGAACCCCAGGCGCAGGACGGCGACGACCGCCCGGCACCCCCCGACTCCGCCTATCCCGTGGAGGAGATCACCGCCGCCTGGCAGCGCGAGCGCCCCGGCACGCCGGTCTCCTCCATCGGGATCGTCACGCCCATCTGGCGGCTGGCGAAGCTGCTTGGCGACGACCGGCGCCGGGTGCTCAACCGCGCCGGGGTGGACATCGCCACCCTCGACCTGCTCAGCGTGCTGCGCCGCAGCGGCCCCCCGTACACCCTGAGCACCCGGGAGTTGAGCCGGCGCTCCATGGTCACCGCCGGGGCGATCTCCCAGCGGGTGGCCCGCGCCGAACGCGAGGGCCTGGTCACCCGCCGGCCCGGGGAGGGCCGCCCGCGCAGCGTGCTGGTCGAACTGACCCCGACCGGCCACGACGTCGTCGAGTCCACCGTCGACCAAGTACTCGGCCGCGAAGCCGAGTTGCTCCAGGCGCTCTCCCCCGAACAGCAGGAGCAGTTGACCGAGCTGCTGCGGATCCTCCTCCTGGACGTCCAGCACCGCCTGGGCGACGACCGGATCACCCAGGTCGGCGAGGACTGACCTCCATGCGGTCGCGCGGCGGCGGGGTCGCCGGCGTGGGCGTGAGCACCTCGTCGGGCAGCCCCAGCCGCTCCCGGAAGGCGGCTCTGCCGACCTCGGTGACCGCGAGGATGCGGCTGGCCGGGGCCTTGATGATCCAGCGGTGCTCCAGCGCGTGCCGGTAGAGGGCGGCGCCGACCGCGCCGGACAGGTGCTGGCGGCGCGAGGTCCAGTCCAGGCAGGTGCGCACGTGCGCCCGGTGGGCCGGCGACTGGCCGGGGTGCGGGATGCCCAGGTCGGCCAGCCACGCGGCGCCGGCGGTGGTCAGCTCCAGCCCGTACTCCCGTACCAGCAGGCCGCGTTCGAGCATCGTCTCGGCCAGGGCCACCCCGAGCGCCCCGGCGATGTGGTCGTAGCAGGTGCGGGCGTGGTGCAGGGCCCGGCGGTGGTTGGCCTCGGCCAACGAGCGGATCCGCACCTGGCGGTAGGGGGCGAGCCCGGCGAGGTTCTCCAGGGTCTCCGCGGTGTCCGGCCCGGCCAGTCTGACGTAGCGCCGGCGCCCCTGTCGCTCCTCGGCCAACAGGCCGCCGGCGACCAGGAGGTTGAGGTGCTCGGTCGCGGTGGACGGCGCCACCCCGGCGTACTCGGCCAGCTCGCCGGCGGTCCAGGTGCCGCCGTCGAGCAGGGCGATGCAGATGGCGGCGCGGGTACGGTCCGCGAGCAGCGCCGCGAGGGCGGCCAGATCGGGAGTTTCCGCAGTGCTTTCGTGATCGGCGTCCCATCGAATCATGTGCAGAGCGTAATCACATATAACACTTCGGTGAGCGCCGAATCGTCCGGCTTCTATCCTCAGGAGTATGAAATCCGCGCTGGAGAAAAGCAGTTCGGTCGTGCCGGCGCTGCTGTCCACGGAGAACGACGACGGGACGTTCGTGCTGGTCGCGCTGCAGATCCGGTGGGACCTCGGGCCGGTGGTGAGCGTCTGGCTGCCCGCCCGGGGGCGCACCGCGCAGAACCTCGCAGTACGCCCCGACGTTGTCTTCAACCTGCCGCCCGAAGGGGCCGCCGCGCAGGAGGGGGCGGAGGGCGGCGCCGAGCCGGAGGCGCCCTGGACGGAGCCGTCCGAGCTGGTCCGGCCGCCCCGACTGGCGCACTGCCCGGTGCAGTTGGAGGCCCGCCGGGTCGGCGAGCGGACGATGACCGACGGCGCCTGGACCCAGATCGAGGCACAGGTGCTGCGGGTCCATGCGGACCCGCGCTGGGTGCTGCCGCTGGGCGACGGCAGCATCGACGTATCGGCCTGGCGGGCGCCGGTGCACGACTTCCGGCCGCCGGTCACTCCCCCGCCGGAGCCCGTCCCGGTGCCCGCCCGGGAGATGGCCCGGCAGTTGGGGCGGCGCTTCCCCACCCAGCGGGACCACTAGGGCGTGTCCGCCACGTCCCGCCGGCGCCGGAAAAGACAGCGCGGCGCCTGCCCTCCGGTCGGGGTGGAGGGGACAGGCGCCGCCGTACGGGGGCCGGGCTCTCACCCGGTCCCCGTGCCTCCGTACGACGCTGTACGGGACATCCGGTGACGGACGCTCACACCGCCAGGGCGCGGTCCGTCGGCTTGATCGGAGCCGGCAGGGCGCTGGCTCCGGTGAGGAAGCGGTCCACACCGCGGGCGGCGGAGCGGCCCTCGGCGATGGCCCACACGATCAGCGACTGGCCGCGACCGGCGTCACCGGCGACGAAGACACCGGGGACGTTGGTGGCGAAGTCCGCGTCGCGGGCGACGTTGCCGCGCGCGTCCAGCTCCAGTCCGAACTGCTCGACCAGGCCGTTCTGCTGGTCGGTGCCGGTGAAGCCCATCGCGAGGGTGACCAGCTGGGCCGGGATCCTCCGCTCGGTGCCGGGCTTCTGCTCCAGCTTGCCGTCCTTGAACTCCACCTCGGTCAGGTGCAGCCACTGGACGTTGCCGTCCTCGTCGCCCTCGAAGTGGGTGGTGGACACCGAGTAGACCCGCTCGCCACCCTCCTCGTGCGCGGAGGTGACCTTGTAGAGCATGGGGAAGGTCGGCCAGGGCTGGCCCGCGTTCCGCTCCTCGCCGGGCCTGGGCATGATCTCCAGCTGGGTCACCGACGCCGCGCCCTGGCGGTGCGCGGTGCCGACGCAGTCCGCGCCGGTGTCGCCGCCGCCGATGACGACCACGTGCTTGCCCTCGGCGCTGATCGGCGCGACCGTCAGGTCGCCCTCCTGCACCTTGTTGGCCAGCGGCAGGTACTCCATGGCGAAGTGGATGCCGTTCAGCTCACGGCCGGGCACCGGGAGGTCGCGGGAGGTGGTGGCGCCGGCCGCGACGACCACCGCGTCGTAGCGCTTGCGGAGCTTGGCCGCGTCGATGTCCCGGCCGATCTCCACCTCCGTGCGGAACTTGGTGCCCTCCGCGCGCATCTGCTCGATGCGGCGGTTGATGTGCCGCTTCTCCATCTTGAACTCGGGGATGCCGTAGCGCAGCAGACCGCCGATGCGGTCCGCGCGCTCGTACACGGCGACGGTGTGGCCGGCGCGGGTCAGCTGCTGGGCGGCGGCCAGGCCGGCCGGGCCGGAGCCGATGACCGCGACGGTCTTGCCGGAGAGCCGCTCCGGCGGCTGCGGGGTGACGTCACCGGCGTCCCACGCCTTGTCGATGATGGAGACCTCGACGTTCTTGATGGTGACCGGCTGCTGGTTGATGCCCAGCACGCAGGCCGCCTCGCAGGGCGCGGGGCACAGCCGACCGGTGAACTCCGGGAAGTTGTTGGTCGCGTGCAGCCGCTCGCTGGCCGCGGTCCAGTCCCCGCGGTAGGCGTAGTCGTTCCACTCCGGGATGAGGTTCCCGAGCGGACAGCCGTTGTGGCAGAACGGGATGCCGCAGTCCATGCAGCGCGACGCCTGCTTGGTGATGATCGGCAGCAGGGAGCCGGGCTGGTAGACCTCGCTCCAGTCCTTGACGCGCTCCTGGACGGGGCGGGTCCTGGCGATCTCGCGCTCGTGGTTCAGGAAGCCCTTGGGGTCAGCCATTGGTCGCCGCCTCCATCATCTTCTCGTGGGTCTCGGACTCGGAGAGCCCGGCTCGCTCGGCGGCGTCCTTGGCGGCGAGCACTGCCTGGTAGGTGGCCGGGACGACCTTGCGGAAGCGGGCGGCCGCCGCGTCCCAGTCGGCGAGGAGCTTCTCGGCGACGGTGGAGCCGGTCTCCTCCTGGTGGCGGCGCACGACATCGTGCAGCCACTGCCTGTCGGCGGCGTCGAGCGGGCGGACCGCGTCGGCCAGCTCCTTGTTGACGTTGTCCGGGTCGAGGTCGACGACGTAGGCGGTACCGCCGGACATGCCCGCCGCGAAGTTGCGGCCGGTCTCGCCCAGGACGACGGCGTGGCCGCCGGTCATGTACTCGCACCCGTGGTCGCCGACGCCCTCGGAGACCACCGTGGCACCGGAGTTGCGGACGCAGAACCGCTCGCCGACCCGGCCGCGCAGGTACAGCTCGCCGCCGGTGGCACCGTAGGCGAGGGTGTTGCCGGCGATGGTGGAGTACTCGGCGAGGTGGTCGGCCCCGCGGTCCGGGCGGACCACGATCCGGCCGCCGGACAGGCCCTTGCCGACGTAGTCGTTGGCGTCGCCCTCCAGACGGAGGGTGATGCCGCGGGGCAGGAACGCGCCGAACGACTGGCCGGCCGAGCCGGTGAAGGTGAGGTCGATGGTGTCGTCGGGCAGGCCCGCGCCACCGAACTTCTTGGTGACCTCGTGGCCGAGCATGGTGCCGGCGGTGCGGTTGATGTTGCGGATCGCGACCTGGGCGCGGACCGGCTGGGCGGCCTCGGCGGTGTCCGCGGACAGCGCGTCCGCGGCGAGCTTGATCAGCTCGTTGTCCAGCGCCTTCTCCAGGCCGTGGTCCTGGGTGGTGATCTGGTGGCGGACCGCGCCCTCGGCCAGGTCGGGGACGTGCAGCAGCGGGGCGAGGTCCAGGCCCTGGGCCTTCCAGTGGTCCACCGCCCGGGCGACGTCGAGGACCTCGGCGTGGCCGACGGCCTCGTCCAGGCTGCGGAAGCCCAGCTCGGCGAGGAGCTCGCGGACCTCCTCGGCGATGAACTCGAAGAAGTTGACGACGAACTCGGCCTTGCCGTTGAACCGCTCGCGCAACACCGGGTTCTGGGTGGCGATGCCGACCGGGCAGGTGTCCAGGTGGCAGACGCGCATCATGACGCAGCCGGAGACGACGAGCGGCGCGGTGGCGAAGCCGAACTCCTCGGCGCCCAGCAGCGCGGCGATGACGACGTCGCGGCCGGTCTTCAGCTGGCCGTCGGTCTGCACCACGATGCGGTCGCGCAGGCCGTTGAGCAGCAGGGTCTGCTGGGTCTCGGCCAGGCCGAGCTCCCAGGGGCCGCCGGCGTGCTTCAGCGAGGTCAGCGGGGAGGCGCCGGTGCCGCCGTCGTGGCCGGAGATGAGGACCACGTCGGCGTGCGCCTTGGAGACGCCCGCCGCGACCGTGCCGACGCCGACCTCGGAGACCAGCTTCACGTGGATGCGGGCGGCCGGGTTGGCGTTCTTCAGGTCGTGGATGAGCTGGGCGAGGTCCTCGATGGAGTAGATGTCGTGGTGCGGCGGCGGCGAGATCAGGCCGACGCCCGGGGTGGAGTGCCGGGTCTTGGCGACCCACGGGTAGACCTTGTGGCCGGGCAGCTGGCCGCCCTCGCCGGGCTTGGCGCCCTGGGCCATCTTGATCTGGATGTCGTCGGCGTTGACCAGGTACTCGGAGGTCACGCCGAAGCGGCCGGAGGCGACCTGCTTGATGCTGGAGCGGCGCGCCGGGTCGTACAGGCGCTCCGGGTCCTCGCCGCCCTCACCGGTGTTGGACTTGGCGCCGAGCTGGTTCATGGCGATCGCGAGGGTCTCGTGCGCCTCGCGGGAGATCGAGCCGTAGGACATCGCGCCGGTGGAGAACCGCTTGACGATCTCGGAGGCCGGCTCGACCTCGTCCAGGGGGATCGACGGGCGGTCCGCGGCGAAGGAGAACAGACCGCGCAGCGTCATCAGCCGCTCCGCCTGCTCATTCACCCGTTCGGTGTACTGCTTGAAGATGTCGTAACGGCGCGCCCGGGTGGAGTGCTGGAGCCGGAAGACGGTCTCCGGGTCGAAGAGGTGCGGCTCGCCCTCGCGGCGCCACTGGTACTCGCCGCCGATCTCCAGCGCGCGGTGGGTGGCGGCGATGCCGGACGCCGGGTACGCCTTGGCGTGCCGGGCCGCGACCTCCTTGGCGACGACGTCCAGGCCGGCGCCGCCGATCTTGGTGGCGGTGCCGTGGAAGTACTGCGCGACGAACGCGTCGTCCAGGCCGACGGCCTCGAAGACCTGCGCGCCGCGGTAGGAGGCGACGGTGGAGATGCCCATCTTGGACATCACCTTCAGGACGCCCTTGCCGAGCGCCTTGATCAGGTTCTTGATGGCGGTGTCGGCCTCCACGCCGGGCAGGAAGGTGCCGGCGCGGACGAGGTCCTCGACGGACTCCATCGCCAGGTACGGGTTGACCGCGGCGGCGCCGTAGCCGATCAGCAGCGCGACGTGGTGCACCTCGCGGACGTCGCCGGCCTCGACCAGCAGCCCGACCTGGGTGCGGGTCTGGGTGGCGATGAGGTGGTGGTGGACCGCGGCGGTCAGCAGCAGCGACGGGATCGGCGCGTGCTCGGCGTCCGAGTGCCGGTCGGAGAGCACGATCAGCCGGGCGCCGTCGGCGATGGCGGCGTCGGCCTCGGCGCAGATCTCCTCGATCCGGGCGGCCAGCGACTCGCCGCCGCCGGAGACCCGGTAGAGGCCGGCGAGGGTCACGGCCTTCATGCCGGGCATGTCGCCGTCGGCGTTGATGTGGACGAGCTTGGCCAGCTCGTCGTTGTCGATGACCGGGAACGGCAGGGTCACGCTGCGGCAGGAGGCCGCGGTGGGCTCCAGCAGGTTTCCCTGCGGGCCGAGGGAGGAGACCAGGGAGGTGACCAGCTCTTCCCGGATGGCGTCCAGCGGCGGGTTGGTGACCTGCGCGAAGAGCTGGGTGAAGTAGTCGAAGAGCAGCCGGGGGCGCTCGGAGAGCGCGGCGATCGGCGAGTCGGTGCCCATCGAGCCGATCGGCTCGGCGCCGGCCTTGGCCATCGGGGCGAGGATGACCCGGAGCTCTTCCTCGGTGTAGCCGAAGGTCTGCTGGCGGCGGGTGACCGAGGCGTGGGTGTGCACGATGTGCTCGCGCTCGGGCAGGTCGGCCAGGTCGATCAGGCCGGCGTCCAGCCACTCCTGGTAGGGGTGCTCGGCGGCCAGCTGGGCCTTGATCTCGTCGTCCTCGATGATGCGGTGCTCGGCGGTGTCGACGAGGAACATCTTGCCGGGCTGGAGGCGGCCCTTGCGGACGACCCTGGCCGGGTCGATGTCCAGGACGCCGACCTCGGAGGAGAGCACGACCAGGCCGTCGTCGGTGACCCAGTAGCGACCCGGGCGCAGACCGTTGCGGTCCAGGACCGCGCCGACCTGGGTGCCGTCGGTGAAGGTGACACAGGCCGGGCCGTCCCAGGGCTCCATCATCGTGGAGTGGTACTGGTAGAAGGCCCGCCGGGCCGGGTCCATGGCGGTGGCGTTCTCCCACGCCTCGGGGACCATCATCAGCACCGCGTGCGGCAGCGAGCGCCCACCGAGGTGGAGCAGTTCCAGGACCTCGTCGAAGGAGGCGGAGTCGGAGGCGTCCGGGGTGCAGACCGGGAAGAGCCGGTCGAGGTTCTCCGGGGCCCCGTCGCCGAACAGCGCGCTGGCCAGCTGGGACTCGCGGGCGCGCATCCAGTTGCGGTTGCCCTTGACCGTGTTGATCTCGCCGTTGTGGGCGACGAAGCGGTACGGGTGGGCCAGCGGCCAGCTCGGGAAGGTGTTGGTGGAGAACCGCGAGTGGACCAGCGCGACGGCGGTGGCGAACCGGCGGTCGGACAGGTCCGGGAAGAAGGGCTCCAGCTGGCCGGTGGTCAGCATGCCCTTGTAGACGATCGTGCGGGCGGACAGCGAGGGGAAGTACACCCCGGCCTCCCGCTCGGCGCGCTTGCGCAGCGCGAACGCCTTGCGGTCCAGCGCCAGCCCGGTGTCCCCGCCGTCGGCGACGCCGCGCCGGTCCGCGACGAACAGCTGGGAGAACGCCGGCATGGTGGCGCGGGCGCCGTTGCCCAGCAGCTGCGGGGCGACCGGGACGACCCGCCAGCCGAGGACCGTGAGGCCCTCCTCACCGGCAAGCGTCTCGATCCGTGAGACGGCGTCGGCCGCCTCGTGGGCATCGGAGGGCAGGAAGGCGATGCCGGCGGCGTAGGAGCCGGCCGCGGGGAGCTCGAAGGTGACCTCTTCGCGAAGGAACGCGTCCGGGATCTGGAGCAGGATGCCCGCGCCGTCGCCCGAGTCGGGCTCGGAGCCGGTGGCGCCGCGGTGCTCCAGGTTGGTCAGCACCGTCAGCGCCTGTTCGACCAGGGCGTGGCTGGCCTCACCGGTGAGGGTGGCCACAAAGCCGACGCCGCAGGCGTCGTGCTCGTTGCGCGGGTCGTACATCCCCTGCTGGGCGGGGCGCCCGTCCATGGGCGACCAAGCGGCGGCGGCGCTGCTGGTGGTCGCGGAGTGCGTGGACGCGAAGCGCATCGGCTCTCCCAACGTCGTCGTGGCATAGGCGTTGCCGAGGGACGACGTTGGCCCTCCGCGAAATTTCGTGCAGGTTACAGGATGGCTCGCTTCTCGAAAAGCGGAAGATGCCTTCCAACATTCGGACACCGCACCGGCGATGGGCCGGGATATCTGGGTATGCGGACGGCCGCTTCTTCTCGGACTGGGAGCCGCCCTCTGCGGCGGCGTTCGGCGGGCGACATTGCCCGCGACGCCAGGGCCTTATGCCCGGTCGTCAACAAACCGAAACCGCTCGGTAATGCGGCCATGATGCGGTCACCCGAATGGGACGTCAACCCATCACCGTTCCGAACAGCGCGCCGAGGCCGTACGTCACGCCCGCCGCGGCGCCGCCCAGAGCCAGTTGACGCAGCCCGCTGAACCACCACGAACGGGCCGTCACGCGCGCCACCACGGCGCCGCAGCCGAAGAGCCCGAGCAGCGCCAGCAGCACCGCAGGCCAGAGGGTACTGGCCCCCAACAGGTAAGGAAGGACAGGCAGAAGCGCGCCCAGAGCAAAGGAACCAAAGGAGGAGATGGCGGCAACGGTCGGAGAAGGAAGGTCCGACGGGTCGATTCCCAATTCCTCGCGCGCATGGATCTCCAGCGCCTGCTCGGGGTCGCGGGAGAGCTGTTCGGCCACCTTCCGGGCGAGCTCCGGCTCCACCCCGCGGGACTCGTAGAGGGCCGCCAGCTCCTCCTGCTCGTCCTTCGGGTGCTTGCGCAGTTCGGCCCGCTCGATGTCCAGCTCCGCGACCACCAGCTCACGCTGCGAAGCCACCGAGGTGTACTCCCCCGCGGCCATCGAGAAGGCGCCGGCCGCCAGCCCCGCCAGGCCGGTAATGACGATCGTCTGCTGCGACACCGCGCCGCCGGCCACTCCCGTCATCAGGGCGAGGTTGGACACCAGGCCGTCCATCGCGCCGAAGACCGCGGGGCGCAGCCAGCCACCGTTGACATCACGGTGGGTGTGGTTGTCGCGGTGCGCCACGTGGGTCGGCGCGGCCGTGTCCATGATCTCCATGACCGACATATCGAGACCTGCTCCCTGCTCTGCGAGGTGTGGGCCGATGGCGGCTCTTCCCCCTCCAACGCCTCGAAGTTATGCGCGAATTGCCCTCCTCCGCTAGCAAGGAAGGCCGAACTTACCCAGCTGACCTGCGGTTTTGTCGGAGCGAGGAGCTTGTGATCTGGCTCACGAGGGCTTCCGGCGGCCATCGGGCGCCGTCCGGCACGGTCGACCGGGTGACCCTGCCGCCCCGGACAGGAGAGCCGGACCGCCGCGGGGGACGGATACCGGGATGCCGGGCCGCGCGACGGCCGCAGCCGGCCCCTCCGGCCGGACCGCCCACACGCCCTCCCGCCCCCCGATCCCCGCAGCCCCCTCGCCCCCCTCGATCCCGTGAAAGGACTCCCCGATGACGGACGCCACCACCACCGCCACCGCGACGCAACCGGACCCGGAACCACCGGACCCGGCCCGGCTCCCGGCGCCGTACGACGACGCCCCGGCGGCCGGGCCGGCCGCCCCGCCGCCCGAGGTCCCCCAGTTGGAGGACCGGGCGGCCGGCGCGCTCGTCGGGGCCGCGGTCGGCGACGCCCTCGGCGGGCCGGTCGAGGGCCTGACGCCGGAACAGATCGTGGCCCGGCACGGCGGCCGGATCGAGGGCATCGTCGGGCCGTTCCACACGGACTGGCGCACCGCCCGGCCGCTCGCGCCGTACCACAAGGGCGACGGCCACATCACCGACGACACCCTGATGACCCATGCGCTGGTCCGCGTCTACGAGACGGTCCGCGACCACCTCGACGCCTACGACGTCGCCGACCACCTCGTCCCCGACCTGATCGGCACGCCCCGCTGGATCCCCGAACTGGAGGCCGAGGCGCTGCCGTTGCAGCGGATCTTCCTCGCCGAGAAGTGGATCGTGGCGCGGCTGCACTACGGGCACGCCGATCCGCGCGAGGCCGGCGTCGGAAACATCGTCAACTCCGGTGCGGCGATGTACATGACGCCGGTCGGCGTGGTCAACGCCGGCAATCCGGACCGGGCTTACGCCGAGGCACTGGACATCTCCGCCGCCCACCAGTCCTCCTACGGCCGGGAGGCGGCGGGGGTGTTCGCCGCCGCGGTGGCCGCCGCGTTCCTGCCGGACGCCACCGCGGCCTCGGTCGTCGGGCACGCGCTGCGGCTGGCGAAGGACGGCACCCGGGCGGCGATCGAGGCGGTCTGCGACGTCGCCGCGCCGCATACCGACTACGAGTCCGCGCTGGTCCCGCTGCGGGCCGCGGTCGCCCCGTTCGACACCGTCGGCCCCGACTACCGCGAACCGTCGCTGGGCGCCCGCCGGCCCTCCCGGCTGCACGCCGTCGAGGAGCTCCCCATCGCCCTGGGCATGCTGCTGGTCGCCGACGGCGACTACCGGGCCACCGCGCTCGGCGCGGTCAACTACGGGCGCGACTGCGCCGCCATCGCCACCATGGCCGGTGCGCTCGCCGGCGCCCTCCGCGGCGCGGCGGCGGTGCCCGCCGAGTGGAGCACCGAGGTCGCCCGGGCCAGCCGGCTCGACCTGCACGCCCCGGCCACCGCGCTGGCCGCCGTCACCCGCGAGGTGTTCGCCCGCGACCGGGCCCGGCAGCTACGCCACGAGCAGGCGTTCGGCGCCATCGCGGCGCGGACGGCGCCGAACGAGGCCAGCGGGCGCTGACGGCGCGCCGGCCGGCGTCCGCCGGCGGATACGGCGGAGCGCCGGGCGATCCCGCGGTGAACGGGTCCGCCCGGCGCTCCGGTCGGCTGGATGGCCTTCGCCGGCGTCAGGACTTCGCGCCGCCGGCGCTCCCGGCGGCCTTATCGATCTTCTCGGCCTTGTCTGACTTCTCCGACTTCTCGGCCTTGTCAGCCCCGCCAGCCTTGTCAGCCTTGTCCAGCTTGACGCCCTTGTCGGCTCCGGTGCCCTCGGCGCCGTTCTGGGCGCCCTCGCCGAGCTGCCACTCCGGCTCGACGATCTCCTCGCGGCCCGGGGCCTTCTTCGCCGAGACGATCATGTAGACGACCGCCAGGACGAAGACGATCAGCGCGGTCCAGACGTTCAGCCGCATGCCCAGGATGTGGTGCGCCTCGTCGACCCGCATGTACTCGATCCAGGCGCGGCCCGTGCAGTAGGCGGCGACGTAGAGCGCGAAGACCCGGCCGTGGCCGAGGCGGAAGCGCTTGTCCGCCCAGATCACCAGCGCCGCGACGCCCAGGCACCACAGGGACTCGTAGAGGAACGTCGGGTGGTAGGTGCCGCCGATGCGGCCGATGGCCGGGTCCGGGTCGATCTTCAGCGCCCACGGGAGGTCGGTGGGCTTGCCGTACAGCTCCTGGTTGAACCAGTTGCCCCAGCGGCCGATCGCCTGCCCGATGGCCAGGCCCGGCGCCAGCGCGTCGGCGTAGGCCGGCATCGGGATGCCCCGACGGCGGCAGCCGATCCAGGCACCGAGCGCGCCCAGCGCGACCGCGCCCCAGATGCCGAGGCCGCCCTGCCACACCTTGAAGGCGTCGAGCGGATGGCCGTTCTTGCCGAAGTACGGCTCGTACGTCGTGATGACGTGGTAGAGGCGCCCGCCGACCAGGCCGAAGGGCACCGCCCAGACGGCGATGTCGGCGACGGTGCCGGTGCGGCCACCGCGCTGCACCCAGCGCCGATTGCCGAGCCAGACGCCGACGAACACGCCGATGATGATGCAGAACGCGTAGCCGCGCAGCGGGATCGGGCCGAGGTGGACGACACCGACCGACGGGCTGGGAATGAATGCGAGGTCCATGGCAGGACCGACGCTACCGCGCCGGGCCGGGTTGACGACAACCCGGCCCGGCAACGGCTGCGTAACGACCCCGTCCGGACGGCGGCCCGTACCGGCCGCCCGGCGGGTCAGCCCTTCCCGGGCTGCTTGCCCTTGTTGGCTTCCAGGACCATCTTCTTGAGCTCGGCCGGGGTGACCCGGCCGCCCTGGACCTGGGCGAGGTCCTTGCCGTTGAGCAGGACGGTCGGGGTGCCGCGGAACCCGGCGCTGGTGAACGCCTCGTTGGACTTGCGGACGAAGGCGTCGTACCGGCCGCCGTTGACGCACTTGGTGAAGGCGGGCGACGCCAGGCCGCCGACCTTCCCGGCCAGCTGGATCAGGTACTTCTTGTCGCTGAAGCGGTCCTGCTGCTCGGGCGGCTGGTGGGAGTAGAGGACGTCGTGGTAGTCGCGGAACTTCCCGGCGTCCTGGGCGCACAGGGCGGCGTTGCCGGCGTTCAGCGAGCCGGAGCCGCCGGCGTTGCCGTCGATGAGGGTGGCGAGGTGGTACTCCACCTTGAGCTGGCCGGAGTCCTGGAGCTGGTGGATCACCGGGCGGAAGCCGGTCTCGAACTGCTGGCAGGCCGGGCAGCGGAAGTCCTCCCAGACCACGAGGGTGGAGTGCGCGCCGGGCGCGCCCACCGGGACGGCGGGCTTGTCGCCGTCGCTGGCCTTCTTGGGGAGGGCGAACGCGGTCTCGGCGGTGCTGCCGGACCCGCCGCCGGAGGACACCCACACGGCGACCCCGCCGGCCACCGCGAGCGCCGCCACCACCGCGCCGCCGACGACGGCCTGGCGGACCCGCCGGGCGCGCGACTTCTCCTTGATGCGCTGGGCCTGCAGCCGCTCGCGGGCGCTGCTCGTTCCGTCACGGTTCTGGCCGTCTTGGTTCTTCTGGTTCACGCCCGTGGACAACGAAGCGGAGGGGGGCAGTCGCACCCCTCCGCTCCGAGGTTCGCTCGATCGGACGATCCCGTCGGGGTCAGTCCCGGGTCGCGCCGCGCCGGCGCACGCCGTCGCCGAGTTGGCCGGCGAGGGCCCGCACCGCGGCGAGTCCGGCGTCAACGTCGCCGTCGGCCGCCAGCAGGCACTTGACGAACGCCGAGCCGACGATCACACCGTCGGCGAAGGCGGCCACCTCACGGGCCTGCTCGGCGTTGGAGACGCCGAGTCCGACGCAGACCGGCAGGTCGGTGGTGGCGCGGGTGCGGGCCACCAGGTCCGCCGCCTCGCGGCCGACGGACGCGCGGGTGCCGGTGACGCCCATCAGGGAGGCGGCGTAGACGAAGCCGCTGCCGGCCGCGGTGATCTTGGCGAGCCGCTCGTCCCGGCTGCTCGGCGCGACCACGAAGACGGTGGCCAGGCCGTGCTGCTCGGCGGCCTTCCGCCAGACCTCGGACTCCTCGACCGGGAGGTCCGGCAGGATGCAGCCGGCGCCGCCCGCCTCGGCGAGGTCGGCGGCGAACCGCTCGACGCCGTAGCGGTCGACGGGGTTCCAGTACGTCATGCAGAGCACCGGCGCCCCGGTGGCGGCGTGCACCTCGCGGACCGTGCGGAGCACGTCGGTGATCCGGATGCCGGCGCGCAGCGCGATGTCGTCGGCGGTCTGGATCACCGGGCCGTCCAGGACCGGGTCGCTGTGCGGCAGCCCGACCTCGACGATGTCGCAGCCGCCGTCCAGCATCTCGGTCATGGCCCGGATGCCGCCGTCGATGGTGGGGAAGCCGGCCGGGAGGTAGCCGACCAGCGCGGCCCGGTCCTCGGCGCGGGCCTGCGCCAGGACGGACGTCAGGAGTTCGATGTTGCCCGCCATCACTTGTCCCCCTCGCCGGTCTGGTCGTCGTTGCCGTAGAGCCCGAAGTAGCGGGCTGCGGTGTCCATGTCCTTGTCGCCGCGCCCGGAGAGGTTGACCAGCAGCAGGCCGTCGGGGCCCAGCTCCCGGCCGACCTCCAGGGCGCCGGCCAGCGCGTGGGCGCTCTCGATGGCCGGGATGATGCCCTCGGTGCGGGACAGCAGCCGCAGGGCCTGCATCGCCGCGTCGTCGGTCACCGCGCGGTACTCGGCGCGGCCGACGTCCTTGAGGTAGGCGTGCTCGGGGCCGATGCCGGGGTAGTCCAGGCCGGCCGAGATCGAGTACGGCTCGGTGATCTGGCCGTCCTCGTCCTGGAGGACGTAGGAGCGGGAGCCGTGCAGGATGCCGGGGGTGCCCTCGGTGAGGGTGGCGGCGTGCTCGCCGGTCTCGATGCCGTGGCCGCCGGGCTCGCAGCCGATCAGGCGGACGCCGGCGTCGGGCAGGAAGGCGTGGAACAGGCCGATGGCGTTGGAGCCGCCGCCGACGCAGGCCAGGGCGGCGTCCGGCAGCCGGCCGGTGCGCTCCAGGATCTGCCGGCGGGCCTCGACGCCGATGACCCGGTGGAAGTCGCGGACCAGGGCTGGGAAGGGGTGCGGGCCGGCGACCGTGCCGAAGAGGTAGTGGGTGCGGTCGACGTTGGCGACCCAGTCGCGGAACGCCTCGTTGATGGCGTCCTTGAGGGTGCGGCTGCCGGACTTCACGGCGATGACCTCGGCGCCGAGCATCCGCATCCGGGCCACGTTCAGGGCCTGCCGCTGGGTGTCGACCTCGCCCATGTAGATGGTGCATTCGAGGCCGAAGAGGGCGCAGGCGGTGGCGGTGGCGACGCCGTGCTGGCCGGCGCCGGTCTCGGCGATGACCCGGGTCTTGCCCATCCGCTTGGTGAGCAGCGCCTGACCCAGCACGTTGTTGATCTTGTGCGAGCCGGTGTGGTTGAGGTCCTCGCGCTTGAGGAACACCCGGGCCCCGCCGGCGTGTTCGGCGAACCGCGGCACCTCGGTGAGCGCACTGGGCCGGCCGGTGTAGTTGACCATCAGGTCGTCGAGCTCGGCGGCGAACGCGGGGTCCGCCTTGGCCTTCTCGTACTCGGCGGCGACCTCGTCCACCGCGGCGACCAGCGCCTCGGGGATGAACTTGCCGCCGAAGGCGCCGAAGTAGCCCTCGGCGCTGGGCACTTGACCTTCCGGATCAGGAAGGAAGAAACGGGAACTTTCGGAGGACATCTGGGCACTCCTCAACCAGGGCGTACCGCCCCGGAGGTCCGGTTTATCGGGATGAGGTGACGACTGCTGAGCGCAGTGACGCGCCGCCGCTACGGGGACGGCGCCTCAGCGCACGGTCCCCGGACGCCATCGCATCCCGTTGATCTGGCCCGGTTCGGAGCCGATGTGGTACCGGACCCGGCGTCCCCGGATCCGCCGGCCGGGTGCCCGGCAGCCGCGGTGCCACGAGGGCAGCGCGATCGGCGACCCCCCGCTCGAACGACGTCGCGAGCGGACGAGCTTGGCCACGGGGCGGCGGGGGGCGGCGGTCATCTCGGTCTGCCCTGTCCTGGGGTGGCCGGGGTCAGTCCCGGCCGTGCCGGATCGCCGGGTGGGAGCCGGCCGCGACCAGGTCGGCGACCGCGGTCCTGGGGTCCTTGCCGGTGACCAGCGACTCGCCCACCAGGACGGCGTCGGCGCCCTCGTTGGCGTAGGCGATCAGGTCGTGCGGGCCGCGCACACCGGACTCGGCGACCTTGACGATGTGGTCGGGGATCTCGGGGGCGACCCGGGCGAAGGTGCCCCGGTCGACCTCCAGGGTCTTGAGGTTGCGGGCGTTGACCCCGATGATCCGGGCGCCGGCGTCCACCGCGCGCTGCACCTCGTCCTCGTCGTGCACCTCGACCAGCGGCGTCAGCCCGATCGACTCGGCCCGCTCGATCAGCGAGACCAGCGCCTCCTGCTCCAGCGCCGCGACGATCAGCAGCGCGAGGTCGGCGCCGTAGGCCCGGGCCTCCCAGAGCTGGTAGGCGGTGACGATGAAGTCCTTGCGCAGGACCGGGATGTCCACCTTGGCGCGGACGGCTTCCAGGTCGGCCAGCGAGCCGCCGAACCGGCGCTGCTCGGTGAGGACGGAGATCACCGCGGCGCCGCCCGCCTCGTAGTCGGCGGCCAGGCCCGCGGGGTCGGCGATCGCGGCCAGCGCGCCCTTGGACGGGCTGGAGCGCTTCACCTCGCAGATCACCCGGACGCCCTCGCCCTTCAGCGCGGCGACGCCGTCCTTGGCCGGTCGCGCCTTGCGGGCCCGTTCCTTGAGCTCGTCGAGGCCGACGCGCGCCTGCCGCTCTGCGAGGTCGGCGCGGACTCCGTCGATGATCTCATCGAGCACGCTCACGCGAGCGGCCTCCTGTCTGGACGGTGGAGGTGGACAGCGGCCTGTGGGACTCAACCACTGCCCCGGCCGGTTCTCCGATGGTATCCGCCGCCGGGGTCAGGTCCCGCATCCGGTTGACCGCGGTCCCAGAACCTGGACATCTCCGGGATTCCCGGTGGTTCGCCCCCGGGGGCGGGCCGGGCCGCACGGCGCGCGCCTCACGGGCGCAGTCCGGCGCCGAAGGGGAGGTTGCGGACGACCGTGAAGGCCAGCAGCAGGGCGCCCAGCGCCCACCAGTGGGCCGGCCGGGGCCGCGGACCCGCGGTGGGCCGCCCGCGCGCCGCGCGGGCCAGCCAGACCAGCCAGAAGAGCGCGAACGCAGCGTAGCCGGCCACCGCGGGGGCGTTGGCGGCGAGCGCCGCGAGCAGGTCGCCGTGCGCGACGGCGTGCGCGCTGCGCAGCCCGCCGCAGGCCGGACAGAGCAGGCCGGTGAGGTGCCGCAGCGGGCAGACCGGGTAGTGGCCCGGTTCGCCTGGGTCGATCACGCCGACCCAGGTGAAGGCGGCGGCCACCGCCGCCAGGGTGCCGACCGGTGCCGCGAGCCGGCGCACCGGGCCGCGGGAGACGTCCGGTCGCAGCGGGACCACGGGATCGCTCACGGTGCCGATGGTGCTACCGGACGCGGGAAGGCGCAGCTTCTCGGCCGCCGTACGGGGCACGGGCCGTACGGGGGCACGGGCCGTACGGGGGCACGGGCCGTACGGGGGCACGGGCCGTACGCGGCGGGAAGCGGCGCCTTCGGGTTCCCGGCGAGCGGGGCTCAGCCCTCCTGCGGCTGGGCCTTGGCCGGGGCGATCTTGGCGGAGCGCTTGGGCTCCTGGCCCATACCGGCGGCGCGCATCAGGCCACCCACGACGGCACCGGCGGCGATCAGCACCATGCCCGCCCAGAAGCCGGCCACGTTGGCCATCACGATGAAGGCACCGGCCACACAGAAGCCGATGAACGCGATGATGACGCCGGTCCAGGCGGCGGGGGTGTGTCCGTGGCCACTGCTCGACATGGAGTGCTCCTCGTTGCTCTGTCGCGCCGGGGTCCGGGCGCGCGAATGTCGTCGTCCATTGTCACCGATGCCGGACGGAACCCTTTTACCGGGTGGGGTCCTCGCCGCGGTCCAGGGACTTCCAGATCTCCTCGGGGCGCTCCAGGTCCGGCGCCGCCGGGGCGCGCCGCGGGCCGCGGGCGCCGCCGGGGGTGCGCTCGTACCGGCCCGACATCGCGGGCCAGGAGCGGCCGAAGACCAGGGCCAGCGCCCCGGCCAGGAGTAGCAGCAGGCCGCCGGCGGCGGCCACCCAGGGCCAGACGGTGTGGGTGACGTGATGCACGTCGGCGCCGGCCAGGCCGACCGCGTCGGCGGCCTTCTCGCGCAGCGCCGAGGTGTCGGCGTTGCCGAGCGCGGCGGCGACGGTGACGCCCAGGCCGCTGAGGGCCAGCAGGGCGGCGACCACGATCCGGCCGACCCGGCGGACCGCGAAGACCGCGACCAGGGCGGCCAGGCCGACCACCGCCAGCGCGCCGGGCACCCCGGTCACGTCGGCGCCGGTCACGGTGCGCGGCAGTTCGCCCTGGGCCAGCACCGCGGTGCCCCGGGCCCAGATGCGGCCGGAGGCCAGCAGTGCCAGGCCGGCGCCGGCGGCGCCGAGCAGCAGCGCCAGGGCGAGGGAGCGCTTGGCGCTGCGCGCGGGCCGGGCCGGGGTCGGCTCGGTGTCGGTACGGGGCTGGGGTACGGCACTCACGCGTACCACTATCGCCTACCGGCCGGGGCGGGCCGGCGCGCGGGGGTGCGCGGGATCATTTCCCCAGGTGGTTGGCGGTGTGGACGGCGCGGAGGACGGCCGCGGCCTTGTTGCGGCACTCGGTGTCCTCGGCGACCGGGTCGGAGTCGGCGACGATGCCGGCGCCGGCCTGGACGTAGGCGGTGCCGTCGCGCAGCAGGGCGGTGCGGATGGCGATGGCGGTGTCGGAGTCGCCGGCGAAGTCCAGATAGCCCACGCAGCCGCCGTACAGGCCGCGCCGGGTCGGCTCCAGCTCCTCGATGATCTGCAGGGCGCGCGGCTTGGGGGCGCCGGAGAGGGTGCCGGCGGGGAAGCAGGCGGTGAGCACGTCGAAGGCGGTACGGCCCTCGGCGACCGTGCCGGTGACCGTCGAGACGATGTGCATGACGTGGCTGTAGCGCTCGACGGACATGAAGTCGACGACCTCGACGCTGCCCGGTTCGCAGACCCGGCCCAGGTCGTTGCGGCCCAGGTCCACCAGCATCAGGTGCTCGGCGCGCTCCTTGGGGTCGGCCATCAGCTCGTCGGCGAGCGCCTGGTCCTCCTGGACGGATGCGCCGCGCGGGCGGGTGCCGGCGATCGGGTGCACCATCGCCCGGCCGTTCTCGACCTTGACCAGCGCCTCGGGGCTGGAGCCGACCACGTCGAAGGGGCGGCCGTCCGCGCCCTCGAAGCGGAAGAGGTACATATAGGGGCTGGGGTTGGTGGCCCGCAGCACGCGGTAGACGTCCAACGCGCTTGCCGTGCAGGGGGTTTCGAACCGCTGGGAGGGCACCACCTGGAACGCCTCGCCGGCCCGGATGCGCTCCTTGACGTCCTCGACGGCGGCCATGAAGGAGTCGGCGCCCCACTTGCCGGTGTACGGGGGCACGGCGGACGGCGGGAGGGCTGCGGCGCTGGCGGGCGCGGGGCGGGCGAGGTCGTCGGCCATCGCGTCCAGTCGGGCCACCGCGTCCGCGTACGCCTCGTCGACGCCGGTCGCCAGGTCGTTGTGGTTGATCGCGTTGGCGATCAGCAGGACCGTGCCGCTCCAGTGGTCCAGCACGGCGAGGTCGGAGGTGAGCAGCATGGTGAGCTCGGGCAGGCCGAGGTCGTCGGTGGTGTGCTCGCCGACCTTCTCCAGGCGGCGCACGACGTCGTAGCCGAGGTAGCCGACCATGCCGCCGGTGAACGGGGGCAGCCCCTCGCCCTCGATGAGGTCATGGGGAGTGTGCAGGGTCTCGACGGTGGCGCGCAGCGCGGCGAGCGGGTCGCCGTCGGTGGGGACGCCGACCGGCGGGGTGCCGAGCCAGTGGGCCTGCCCGTCGCGGGCGGTGAGCGTCGCGGCACTGCGCACGCCGATGAACGAGTACCGCGACCACGTACGGCCGTTCTCGGCGGATTCGAGCAGGAAGGTGCCGGGGCGCTCGGCGGTGAGCTTGCGGTAGAGGCCGACCGGGGTGTCGCCGTCCGCCAGGAGGCGCCGGGTGACGGGGATGACCCGCCGGTCCTTGGCGAGCGTGCGGAAGGCGTCGAGGTCCGGTGCGGCGGTGCCGGTGGTTCCCGTGGTCATGGCAGCGGAGCTTACTGGGATGGGTGGGCGGGGGATTACTGGGACGGGTGGGTGGGGGACTACTGGGACGGGTGCGTCGCGCCGGCCAGCACGTCCTCGTCGAAGCAGGTGCGGGCCCCGGTGTGGCAGGCGGCGCCGACCTGGTCGACCTTGACCAGGACGGTGTCGGCGTCGCAGTCCAGGGCGACGGACTTGACGTACTGGGCGTGCCCGGAGGTGTCGCCCTTGACCCAGTACTCCTGGCGGCTGCGGGACCAGTAGGTGCAGCGGCCGGTGGTCAGGGTGCGGTGCAGCGCCTCGTCGTCCATCCAGCCGAGCATCAGCACCTCGCCGGTGTCGTACTGCTGGGCGATGGCCGGGAACAGGCCGTCGGCGCCGCGCTTGAGGCGGGCGGCGACGGCGGGGTCCAGGCCGGGGGTGGTGGGATCGGGGGTGGTGGCGCGGCTGCTGGTCATGGGTCCATTGTGCCGTGCGGCATCCTGCTGGAATGGAACAGCAGCCGCCCCCGGACGCAGGCACGGCTTCGCGCGTTCCCGGCTCCGGGGAGACCTCCGGCACCGGGCCGGGCGGTGCCGCGCGCCCCGCCGCGCCACGGCCGCCGGACCCGGACCGGGTGGCGAAGGTGGCGCTGCGGGTGATGGTGGCGGTGTTCGCGGCGGCGCTGGTGGCCGCGGTGGTGGTGGGGTTGCTGGTGCTGCGGGGGTGACGGTGTCCGCACGGCGCGGTGGGGCCCCGCCCGGTGGTGACGGGGGTGTGCGCCGTGGCAGGCCGGGCGGGGCAGTCGTAGGCTGGCCGTATGTCGACCCATGCGAAGCGTGAACGGCTCCTTCTGGCCGACTTGTTGGAGAGCGCGGGCCCCGAGGCGCCGACGCTGTGCGAGGGCTGGACGACGCGGGATCTGGCCGCGCACGTGGTGGTGCGCGAGCGGCGCGCCGACGCGTCCGCGGGGATCGTGGTCAAGCCGCTGGCGGCGCGGCTCGCGCGGGTGCAGGCCGAGTTCGCGGCGAAGCCGTACGAGGAGCTGCTCCAGCTCATCAGGACCGGTCCGCCGAAGATGTCCCCGTTCGCACTCAAGCAGGTCGACGAGGCGTCCAACACCGTGGAGTTCTACGTCCACGCCGAGGACGTGCGGCGGGCCCAGCCGGACTGGTCGCCGCGCGAGCTGGACCCGGTCTTCGCGGACGCGCTGTGGGTGCGGCTGGAGCGGGCGGCCCGGGTGCTGGGCCGGAAGGCGCCGGTGGGGGTGGTGCTGCGGCGGCCGGACGGGCAGACCGCGGTGGCGCACCGGGGCACCCCGGTGGTGACGGTCACCGGTGAGCCGGGCGAGCTGACGCTGTTCGCCTTCGGCCGGCTGGACGCGGCGAAGGTGGAGCTGGACGGGGACGAGGACGCGGTGGCGAAGCTGCGGGCGGCGCAGCTGGGGGTCTGATCTCGGGGTGCGCCGGCCCCTGACCTGGGGGTGTGCCCTGAGGCGCCCGCCGCGCGAGCGCGCCCCTCAGGGCGTGCCGTCCGTCAGGTGCGCGCGCAGGATGCGGTCCAGTTCGCGGGCGGCGCGCGGCGGTGAGACGTCGCCGCGGTGCGCGACCGAGACCACCCGGTGCATGCCGGGGGTGGCGAACGGGGTGACGCGCAGCCCGGAGCGCTCGGCGACCATGCTGGGCACGACGGCGATGCCGAGCCCGGCCCGGACGAAGCCGAGGACGGCGTCCATCTCGCCGCCCTCGACGGTGAAGGTCGGCTCGAAGCCGGCCGCGCGGCACGCGGCGGTGGTGAATTCCCGCAGGTCGTAGCCGCGGCGGAACATCGCCAGCGGACGGCCGCGGAGGTCCTCGACGCGGATCCGGGTGCGTCGGCCGGCCACCGGTGCCGGGCGGCCCGGCGCGGAGACCACCACCAGTTCCTCGCGCAGCAGCTCCGCGGTGGCCAGCGCCGGTGCCTGGCCGGGCAGCGGGGTGATGATCAGCGCCAGGTCCAGCTCGCCGTCGGCCAGGGCCCGGACGAGGTCCTGGGAGCCGTCCTCGCTGACGATCAGGTCGACGCCCGGGTAGGTGGCGTGGAAGGCGCTCAGCACGTCCGGGACGAGGCTGGCGCAGAGGCTGGGCGGGGCGCCGAGGCGGAGCCGGCCGCGCCGCAGCTGGGCGACCTCCTGGACCTCGCGGCGGGCGGTCTCGGTGTCGGCGAGGATCCGGCGGGCCAGCGGCAGCAGGGTCTCGCCGGCGTCGGTGAGGGTGATGTGGCCGCGGGCGCGGTGGAACAGCTCGGCGCCCAACTCCCGTTCCAGGGCGCGGATCTGCTGGGAGAGCGAGGGCTGGGCGACGTGTTCGCGTTCGGCGGCGCGGGTGAAGTGGCGGGTGTCGGCCACGGCCGTGAAGTAGCGGAGCTGCTGCAACTGCATAAGAGGAATATAAAGCAGCGATAGGGACAGCCTATGGAGATGAGCTGGACCATGTCTTGGACCGATCGGGTCGTTCGGCCCTAGCGTCCGGAGTCATGGCACTGGCAACGCGGACGGACCGACGGCCGTCGTCGCATCAGCGCAGGGGCGGTGGTCGGCCTCCGGGCGGGCGCACCCTGTGGGACAGCTCCGTCGGCAAGAAGACGGTCATGGCCGTCAGCGGCGTGATCATGCTGCTGTACCTGGTCGCCCATGTGATCGGCAACCTCAAGATCTTCTTCGGTCCCGGGGAGTTCAACCACTACGCGCACTGGCTGCGCACCGTCGGCGAACCCTTCATGCACTACGAGTGGACGCTGTGGCTGGTCCGCGTCGTGCTGGTCGTCGCCGTGGTCGCGCACGCCGTCTCCGCGTACCAGCTCAGCCGCCGCGACATCAGGGCGCGCCCCACCGGGTACGTCCACAAGAAGCCCCGGGCGAGCTACGCCACCCGCACCATGCGCTGGGGCGGGATCATCCTCGGCCTGTTCATCGTCTGGCACATCCTCGACCTGACCACCGGCACCGTGCACCCGGGCGGCTTCCAGCCGGGCCACCCGTACCAGAACGTCGTGGACACCTTCTCCACCTGGTACGGCAACGTCATCTACCTCGTCGCGATGCTCGCCCTGGGCCTGCACGTCCGGCACGGCTTCTGGAGCGCCGCGCAGACCCTCGGCGCCGGCAGCCGGAGCCGCGACCGCCTCCTGAAGACCGTGGCGAACCTGCTCGCGCTGGTGCTGACCGCGGGCTTCATCGCCGTCCCCGTCGGCGTCATGACCGGATTGGTGAGCTGACCCATGACCTACTCCGACTTCGCGACCGGGGAGCCGGTCGCCGACACCACCGCCCCGGCCGGCCCGATAGCCGAGCGCTGGGACACCCGGCGCTTCGAGGCCAAGCTGGTCAACCCGGCCAACCGCCGCAAGCACACCGTCATCGTCGTCGGGACCGGACTGGCCGGCGGCTCGGCCGGCGCCACCCTGGCCGAACAGGGCTACCACGTCGTCCAGTTCTGCTACCAGGACTCGCCGCGCCGGGCCCACTCCATCGCCGCGCAGGGCGGCATCAACGCGGCGAAGAACTACCGCAACGACGGCGACTCCGTCCACCGTCTCTTCTACGACACCGTCAAGGGCGGCGACTTCCGCGCCCGCGAGTCCAACGTGCACCGGCTCGCCCAGGTCTCCGTCGAGATCATCGACCAGTGCGTCGCCCAGGGCGTCCCCTTCGCCCGCGAGTACGGCGGCCTCCTCGACACCCGCTCCTTCGGCGGCGTCCAGGTCTCCCGCACCTTCTACGCCCGCGGCCAGACGGGACAGCAGCTGCTGCTCGGCGCCTACCAGGCGCTGTCGCGGCAGATCGCCGCCGGGAACGTCGAGATGCACCCGCGCACCGAGATGCTGGACCTGATCGTCGTGGACGGGCGGGCGCGCGGCATCGTGGCGCGGGACCTGATCACCGGGAAGATCTCCAGCTACTTCGCCGACGCGGTGGTGCTGGCCTCCGGCGGCTACGGCAACGTCTTCTACCTGTCGACGAACGCCATGAACTCCAACGCCACGGCGGTCTGGCGGGCGCACCGGCGCGGCGCGTACTTCGCCAACCCCTGCTTCACGCAGATCCACCCGACCTGCATCCCGCGCACCGGTGACCACCAGTCCAAGCTGACGCTGATGAGCGAGTCGCTGCGCAACGACGGCCGGATCTGGGTCCCGAAGGCGAAGGGCGACAGCCGCCCGGCGAACGAGATCCCCGAGGACGAGCGCGACTACTACCTGGAGCGGATCTACCCGTCGTTCGGCAACCTCGTGCCCCGCGACATCGCCTCCCGCGCCGCGAAGAACGTCTGCGACGAGGGCCGCGGCGTCGGCCCCGGCGGACAGGGCGTCTACCTCGACTTCGCCGACGCGATCGCGCGCATGGGCCGCAAGGCCGTCGAGGCCAAGTACGGCAACCTCTTCGACATGTACCAGCGGATCACCGACGAGGATCCGTACCGGGTGCCGATGCGCATCTACCCGGCCGTGCACTACACGATGGGCGGGCTGTGGGTCGACTACGACCTCCAGACCACCGTCCCGGGCCTGTTCGCGATCGGCGAGGCCAACTTCTCCGACCACGGCGCCAACCGGCTGGGCGCCAGCGCCCTGATGCAGGGCCTGGCCGACGGCTACTTCGTCCTGCCGTCCACCATCAACGACTACCTGGCGCGCAACCCGCACCAGGAGGCCGTCACCGCCGACCACCCGGTGGTGACGGAGGCGCTGACCGAGACCGAGGACCGGCTGAACCTGCTGCTCGCCGTCGACGGCGACCGCACCCCGGACTCCTTCCACCGCGAGATCGGCGAACTCATGTGGGAGTACTGCGGGATGGCCCGCACCGACGAGGGCCTGCGCAAGGCGCTGGACCGGATCCCGCAGATCCGCGAGGAGTTCTGGCGGCGCATCAAGGTGCCCGGCACCGGCGTGGAGTTCAACCAGTCGCTGGAGAAGGCCAACCGCATCGTCGACTACCTGGAGCTCGCCGAGCTGATGTGCCTCGACGCACTGCACCGCCGCGAGTCCTGCGGCGGCCACTTCCGGGAGGAGTCGCAGACCCCCGACGGCGAGGCGGCCCGCCGGGACGAGGAGTTCTCCTACGCCGCCGCCTGGGAGTTCACCGGCACCGGCGCGGCCCCCACCCTGCACAGGGAAGACCTGGTCTTCGAGTACGTCCACCCCACCCAGCGGAGCTACGCATGAAGCTCACCCTGCGCGTCTGGCGGCAGCAGAACGCCGACGCCGACGGCGCCATGTCCACGTACGAGGTGGACGGCGTCTCCCCCGACATGTCCTTCCTGGAGATGCTCGACACCCTCAACGAGGAGCTCATCCTCACCGGTGAGGACCCGGTCGCCTTCGACCACGACTGCCGGGAGGGCATCTGCGGGGCCTGCTCGCTCGTCATCAACGGCGACGCGCACGGCCCGGAGCGGACCACCACCTGCCAGCTCCACATGCGGTCCTTCGAGGACGGCGACACCATCGACGTCGAGCCGTGGCGGGCCGCGGCCTTCCCGGTCGTGAAGGACCTGGTCGTCGACCGCTCGGCGTTCGACCGGATCATCCAGGCCGGCGGCTACGTCACCGCGCCGACCGGGGCCGCCCCCGAGGCGCACGCCACGCCGGTGCCCAAGCCGGACGCCGACTTCGCCTTCGAGCACGCCGAGTGCATCGGCTGCGGCGCCTGCGTCGCGGCCTGCCCCAACGGCGCGGCGATGCTCTTCACGTCCGCGAAGGTCAACCACCTCAACGTGCTGCCGCAGGGCGCGCCGGAGCGCGCGTCCCGGGTGCTGGACATGGTGGCCCAGATGGACGAGGAGGGCTTCGGCGGCTGCACCCTGGCCGGCGAGTGCGCCACCGCCTGCCCCAAGGGCATCCCGCTGTTCAGCATCACGAAGATGAACCGGGAGTTCCTCCGGGCGGCGCGCAAGGGCCGCTGAGCGCACCGCCCGCCCACCGACCGCCGAGCACGCGACGGCCCCCTCCGCAGGACGCGGCGGGGGCCTCGTGCGGGCCGTGGGCGGGCACCGGGGGCGCCGGTCACCGCACCGGGTGGCCGGCCTCCCGCAGTGCGTCCTTGACCTGGCCGATGCGCAGGTCGCCGAAGTGGAAGACGGAGGCGGCCAGCACGGCGTCGGCGCCGGCCGCCACGGCGGGCGCGAAGTCGGCGAGCTTGCCGGCGCCGCCGGAGGCGATCACCGGCACGCTCACGTGCCTGCGGACCGCCTCGATCATCTCCACGTCGTAGCCGTCCTTGGTGCCGTCGGCGTCCATGGAGTTCAGCAGGATCTCCCCGGCGCCCAGCTCCGCGGCGCGGTGCGCCCACTCGACGGCGTCGATCCCGGCCGAGCGGCGCCCGCCGTGCGTGGTGACCTCGAACGTCCCGGCGGCGGTACGGCGGGCATCCACGGACAGCACCAGCACCTGGCTGCCGAAGCGCTCGGCGATCTCCTTGATCAGCTCCGGGCGGGCGATCGCCGCGGTGTTGACCCCGACCTTGTCGGCGCCGGCCCGCAGCAGCTTGTCGACGTCCTCCGCGGTGCGCACCCCACCGCCGACGGTCAGCGGGATGAAGACCTGCTCGGCGGTGCGGCGGACCACGTCGTAGGTCGTCTCGCGGTTGCCGGAGGAGGCGGTGATGTCGAGGAAGGTCAGCTCGTCGGCACCCTCCTCGCCGTAGACCTTCGCCATCTCGACCGGGTCCCCGGCGTCGCGCAGGTTCTGGAAGTTGACGCCCTTGACGACGCGGCCGTTGTCGACGTCCAGGCAGGGAATGACGCGGACCGCCAGGGTCATGTCGTTCAGCCCTCTCGCTCGGTTTCCGGGGACAGGGCCCGGAACGCTTCTAGTTCTACTTCCACCAGGACGCGGGAGTCGACGAAGCCGGAGACCACGACCACGGTCGTGGCGGGCGGCGCGGCTTCGAACAGCTCGCGGTGGGCGCGGGCGGCGGCGTCCGCGTCGCGCAGGTGGGTCAGGTACATCCGGGTGCGCAGCACCTCGGCGACGCCCACCCCGAAGGGTTTGAGCGCCGCCAACGCGTTCCCGAAGGCGACCTTGGTCTGGACGTAGGGGTCGCCCTCGCCCTGGAGGACGCCGCCGACCAGCGGCATGGTGCCGGAGACCAGGACCCGGTCGCCGGCCGCCACCGCACGCGCGAAGCCAATGGTCTCTTCCCAGGGACTGTCGGTCCGTACGCGCTCGATGCTCATCACGCCGCCTCCCATGTGGCCGGTTGCGGCACCCGCGGTCTACTACACGGCCGCCAGTGCCTCTTCGAGGGTGAACGCCTTCGCGTAGAGCGCCTTGCCGACGATGGAGCCCTCGACACCCTCCGGCACCAGCGCGGCGATCGCCCGCAGGTCGTCGAGGGAGGAGACGCCGCCGGAGGCGACGACCGGGCGGTCGGTGGCCGCGCAGACGTTCTTCAGCAGCTCCAGGTTGGGGCCCTGGAGCGTGCCGTCCTTGTTGATGTCGGTGACGACGTAGCGGGCGCAGCCCTCGGAGTCCAGGCGGGCCAGCGTCTCGTAGAGGTCGCCGCCGTCGCGGGTCCAGCCGCGGCCGCGCAGGGTCGTGCCGCGGACGTCCAGGCCCACCGCGATCTTGTCGCCGTGCTCGGCGATGATCTTGGCGACCCACTCGGGGTCCTCCAGCGCCGCGGTGCCGATGTTGACCCGGGTGCAGCCCGTGGCCAGCGCGGCGGCCAGCGAGTCGTCGTCGCGGATCCCGCCGGACAGCTCGACCTTGATGTCCATGGAGCGGGCGACCTGGGCGATCTGCGCCCGGTTGTCGCCGGTGCCGAAGGCGGCGTCCAGGTCGACCAGGTGCAGCCACTCGGCGCCGGCCGCCTGCCAGGCCAGCGCGGCCTGCAGCGGGTCGCCGTAGGAGGTCTCCGAGCCGGACTCGCCGTGCACCAGGCGGACGGCCTGGCCGTCGCGGACGTCGACGGCGGGCAGCAGTTCAAGCTTGTTCGCAGCGTTCACAGCGTTTCGATCCAGTTGGTGAGGAGTTGGGCACCGGCGTCGCCGGACTTCTCGGGGTGGAACTGGGTGGCCCACAGCGGACCGTTCTCGACCGCGGCCACGAACGGCTCGCCGTGCGTGGACCAGGTGACCTTGGGGGCGGCGAGGGCGGCGTTGCCGATCTCCAGCTCCCAGTCGTGGACCGCGTAGGAGTGCACGAAGTAGTAGCGCGCGTCGGCGGGCATCCCCGCGAACAGCCGCGAGCCCTCGGCGGGGCGGACGGTGTTCCAGCCCATGTGCGGGACGACCTCGGCCTTGAGCGGGCCGACCGTGCCGGGCCACTCGTCGAGGC
Organism: Streptomyces yunnanensis; assembly: GCF_029011865.1. NCBI lineage: Bacteria > Bacillati > Actinomycetota > Actinomycetes > Kitasatosporales > Streptomycetaceae > Streptomyces > Streptomyces yunnanensis. The sequence goes on along the minus strand of NZ_CP095749.1, from coordinate 6,902,090 downwards.
CGTCGGTCTCCACGCCGTGCTCGATGCCGCGCCCGAAGAGGATCTGCATACCGACGCAGATGCCCATCACCGGACGGCCACCGGACAGTCGGCGGCCGACGACCCAGTCGCCACGGGCCTCCTTCAGCCCGCGCATGCACGCGGCGAACGCGCCGACGCCGGGCACCAGCAGCCCGTCGGCGTTCATCGCGGTGTCGTAGTCGCGGGTGATCTCCACGTCCGCGCCGACGTGTGCCAGGGCGCGCTCAGCGGACCGGACGTTGCCGAAGCCGTAGTCGAAGACGACGACCTTCTTGGCGGCCTTGCCCGCGGACCTCCGCCCGGGGGACTGCTGCGCGGCGCTCAATTCCATACCTCCAGTCGCAGCACACCGGCCGCCAGGCACATCGCCGACGCGATGGCCATCAGGATGATCACGCTCCTGGGGATCTTCTGCTTCCAGAAGGAGTACACCCCGCCGAGGAGGAAGAGACCCACGAGAATGAAGACGGTGGACAGGCCGTTCATCAGAGGGCGCCCTTCGTGGAGGGCAGAATGCCGGCCGCGCGCGCGTCGCGTTCGCTGGCGTAGCGCAGGGCCCGGGCGAGCGCCTTGAACTGGCACTCCACGATGTGGTGGGCGTTGCGGCCGTACGGGACGTGGACGTGCAGCGCGATCTGGGCCTGGGCGACGAACGACTCGAGTATGTGCCGGGTCATCGTGGTGTCGTAGGTGCCGATCATCGGCGCCATGTTCTCCGGCTCGGTGTGCACCAGGTAGGGGCGACCGGAGAGGTCGACGGTGACCTGGGCCAGCGACTCGTCCAGCGGGACGGTGCAGTTGCCGAAGCGGTAGATGCCGACCTTGTCGCCGAGCGCCTGCTTGAAGGCGGCGCCCAGCGCGAGGGCGGTGTCCTCGATGGTGTGGTGGGTGTCGATGTGCAGATCGCCGTCGGTCTTGACCTTGAGGTCGAAGAGGCCGTGCCGGCCGAGCTGGTCGAGCATGTGGTCGTAGAAGCCGACGCCGGTCGAGACGTCGACCTGGCCGGTGCCGTCGAGGTCGATCTCGACCAGCACCGTCGTCTCCTTGGTGGTGCGCTCCACGCGCCCCACGCGGGCGGTATCCCCGCTCATCGCTTGTTCTCCTTCAGGCTGCGTTCTTTGAGCACCGCGCGCACCGCGTCCAGGAACGCGTCGTTCTCGGCCGGGGTGCCGGCGGTGACCCGCAGCCAGCCCGGTACGCCGTTGTCGCGGACCAGCACGCCGTGGTCGAGGATCGCCTGCCAGACGGCGTGCGCGTCGTCGAAGAGGCCGAACTGGACGAAGTTGGCGTCCGACGCGACGACCTGGCAGCCGAGCGCGCGCAGTTCGGCGACCAGGCGGTCCCGCTCGCCCTTGAGCTGCGCGACGTACCCCAGGAGCGTATCGGTGTGCTCCAGGGCGGCGAGCGCGGTGGCCTGGGTGACGGACGAGAGGTGGTACGGCAGCCGGACCAGCTGGACGGCGTCGACCACGGCCGGGTCGGCGGCGAGGTAGCCCAGCCGGAGCCCGGCGGCGCCGAACGCCTTGGACATCGTCCGGGAGAGCACCAGGTTCGGCCGGCCCTCGATCAGCCGCAGCAGCGACGGGTGGTGGCTGAACTCGACGTACGCCTCGTCGACCACCACCAGCGCCCCCGCGGTGTCCGCCCGGGCGGCCTGTGCCGCCTCGTACAGCGCGAGGACGGTGTCGGCCTCGACGGCGGTGCCGGTGGGGTTGTTCGGCGAGCAGACGAAGACCACGTCGGGGCGGTGCTCGGCGATGGCCGCCCGGGCCGCCTCGACATCGACGGTGAAGTCGTCGTTGCGCGGGCCGGAGATCCAGCCGGTGCCGGTGCCGCGCGAGATCAGCGCGTGCATGGAGTACGACGGCTCGAAGCCGAGCGCGGTGCGGCCGGGGCCGCCGAAGGTCTGCAGCAGCTGCTGGATGACCTCGTTGGAGCCGTTGGCGGCCCACACCTGCTCGGTGGTGACCTCGTGGCCGGCGGTGCGGGTGAGGTAGGCGGCCAGCGCGGTGCGCAGCTCGATCGCGTCCCGGTCGGGGTAGCGGTTGAGGTGGCGGGCGGCCTCGGTCACCCGCTCGGCGATCCGCCGCACCAGCGGCTCGGGGAGCGGGTAGGGGTTCTCGTTGGTGTTGAGGCGCACCGGGACGTCCAGCTGCGGCGCGCCGTAGGGGGACTTGCCGCGCAGCTCGTCCCGGATGGGGAGCTCGTCCATACGGGACACCGGGGAGTTCTTGGTCACGTGCCTGCTCACTTGCTCTGGGGGACCGTCCAGTCGAACCTCGCCTTGATCGCCGCGCCGTGGGCCGGGAGGTCCTCGGCCTCGGCGAGGGTCACCACATGGTGGGCGACCTCGGCCAGCGCCTCCCGCGAGTAGTCCACGACGTGGATGCCGCGCAGGAACGACTGGACGGACAGGCCCGAGGAGTGGCAGGCGCAACCGCCGGTGGGCAGGACGTGGTTGGAGCCGGCGCAGTAGTCGCCGAGGGAGACCGGGGCGTGCGGGCCGACGAAGATCGCGCCGGCGTTGCGGACCCGGGCGGCGACCGCGGCGGCGTCGGCGGTCTGGATCTCCAGGTGCTCGGCGCCGTAGGCGTCCACCACCTTCAGGCCCTCGTCGAGGCCGTCCACCAGGACGATCGCGGACTGCCGGCCGGACAGCGCCGGCACGATGCGGTCCTCGACGTGCTTGGTGGCCTCGATCTGCGGGGCCAGCTCCTTCTCGGTGCGGTCGGCCAGCTCCTCGGAGTCGGTGACCAGGACCGCGGCGGCCATCGGGTCGTGCTCGGCCTGGCTGATCAGGTCGGCGGCGACGTGGACCGGGTCGGCGGTGCGGTCGGCGAGGACCGCGATCTCGGTGGGCCCGGCCTCGGAGTCGATGCCGATCCGGCCCTTGAGGAGGCGCTTGGCGGCGGCGACGTAGATGTTGCCGGGGCCGGTGACGAGGGCGACCGGGGCGCACTCGTCGGTGCCGTACGCGAACATCGCGACGGCCTGGGCGCCGCCCGCGGCGTAGACCTCGTCGACGCCGAGCAGGGCGCAGGCGGCCAGGATCGTGGGGTGCGGCAGCCCTGCGAAGTCGGCCTGCGGCGGGGAGGCGACGGCCAGCGAGCCGACGCCGGCCTCCTGGGCGGGGACGACGTTCATGACGACGGAGGAGGGGTAGACCGACCGGCCGCCGGGGACGTAGAGGCCGACCCGCTCGACCGGGACCCAGCGCTCGGTGACCGTGCCGCCGGGCACCACCTTGGTGGTGACGTCGGTGCGCCGCTGCTCGCGGTGGACGATCCGGGCGCGCCGGATGGACTCCTCCAGGGCGGCGCGGACCTTCGGGTCCAGCGTGTCGAGGGCCTCGGTGAGGGCCTCGGCCGGGACCCGGACCCGCTCGATCTCGACACCGTCGAACCGCCGCGCGTAGTCGATCAGCGCCGCGGTGCCGCGATGGCGTACGTCCTCGCAGATCGGCCGCACCTGCTCCAGGGCGGCTTCCACGTCGAACTCGGCACGGGGCAGCAGGTCGCGCAGGGCGGCACCCTCGGGGAGGGCGGCGCCACGCAGATCGATTCGGGAGATCACTCCCCCAGTGTCTCAGACCCGCCGATGCCCCCGAGCGCCCGTATCACTCAGTGATACGCAGTGACACGCGGGCCCGACCGCCTCGGGACCGGTCCGCGAAGTTGACCGGAGTTGGCCCTGACCACGCGTGTTCAACCGGTCACCGGGCGGGCAAGGGGTCGGTGCGGGCGTACCGGGAGGCTCCCGGGGCGGGCACCGGAGCGCCCGCCGGGACACGCCCGAACAGGTATCGCGACCGGATGCCGGCCGTCCGGGGCGCGGGCCCCGGCCGCCGGACGCCCCGGAGCGGGCGACCGCCGCACCGCAGCACCGCACGGCGACCACCGGACGACCAGCGATCGACCACCACAGGCGGCCTGCCGGCAGGCACCGCGAGAGCGAGGGGGAGCCACAGTGACCGGAGCCAGGGACGGCGACGCGCCCGCCGACCTGCGACTGACGTCCGCGGAGTGGAGCATGTGGCAGGCGTTCCGCAACGGCAGTACCTGCGACCTCAGCAGCGGCGAGCCGTCCCGGGACGACCCGCACGGGCAGCACCTGTGGGGCCCGGAGCGTCGGGTCCGGGCCAGGGTGGTGGCGCTGCTGCTGCTCGACGGGCCACCGGCGCAACCGGGCCGGGTGTCCGGGCTGAAGCTCACCGGTGCGTACATCACGGACACTCTCGACCTCGCGGGCGGCACGATCAAGCCATTCGTGGAGCTGCGGGACTGCCGCTTCGAGGCCGAGGTGCTGCTGCCGGAGAGCCGCTTCACCACCCTGCGGATGGTGAACTGTGCGATACCCCGGCTGGAGGCGGCCCGGCTGCACACTGAGGGCGATCTGCACCTGCCGCGCTGTGTGGTGCACTCCGGGATCCGGCTGACCGACGCGCACATCGGCACCGATCTGATGCTCAATCAGGTGGTGGTGCACAAGGACCGGCAGGGCCGCTCGATCATGGCGGACGGGATGACCGTCGCCCAGGACCTCCAGGCGGAGATGCTGGAGTCCTACGGCGAGCTGTCGCTGCGCGGCGCCACCGTCGGGGTGTCGCTGAGCCTGCGCGGCAGCCATCTGAGCAATCCGTTCGGCCGCCGGGCGCTGAACGCCCCCCAGCTGACCGTCGAGCGGACCCTCTACCTCACCGCCGCGGGCCTGGCCAACTCCCCGTTCTCCAGCGGCGCCACGCCCCCGTACGGGATCACCCACACCCCCGCCCGCGGCACCCGGATGCAGCGCTTCGAGTGCGAGGGCGGGGTGCGGCTGGACGACGGACGGTTCGGGGACGCGGTGGACCTGGAGCACGCCCGGTTCATCATGGAGTCCGACCAGGAGCTGTCGCTGCGCCGCATCCAGACGCCGGAGCTGCGGTTCCTCGGCGAGCGCCCGCAGCGCGGCCGGGTGATCCTCTCCGGCGCCCGGGTCGTCAACCTCGTCGACAAATCGGCGAGCTGGCCCGGGCTGGGCGGGCTGATGATGGCCGGCTTCTCCTACGAGACGCTGATCCCGCGCGGCCACTTCCCGCTGGCGCTGCGGCTCCAGTGGGTGGCCGCGGCGACCCCGGAGTACGCACCCGAACCGTACGAGATGCTGGCCGCCTCGCTGCGCGCGATGGGCGAGGACGCGGACGCCCGGGAGGTGCTGCTGGCCAAGCAGCGGCGGCGGCGCGAGACGCTGCCGCTGGCGGCGAAGACGTGGGGCTTCCTCCAGGACTGGACGGTGGCCTACGGCTACCGCCCGGGGCGGGCCACGGTGTGGATGGCGATCCTGTGGGCGATCGGCACCGCGTACTTCGCCTCGAACCCGCCGCCGCCCCTCAAGCACGACGAGGCGCCGCCGTGGAACCCCTACCTGTACTCCCTGGACCTGCTGCTGCCGGTCATAGACCTCTATCAGGGCGGCGCGTGGAAACCGGGCGGCGCCGCCCAGTGGGTGGCGGCGGTGATGATCATGGCCGGGTGGGTGTTGGCGACGACGGTCGCGACCGGCGCGTCCCGGTTGCTGCGGCGGCAGTAGAGCCGGTTTTGCGGGGGCGGGCGCGCCCGGCGGGACCCGGCGGACGAGCCCGAGCCGGGTGCGGGTGATGGCGCGCCCAGGCACAGGCTCTAGGCTTACGGGCTGTGTCCTCCCTGCGTCTGCCGCTGTTCCCGCTCAACTCGGTGCTGTTCCCGGGTCTGGTGCTGCCGCTGAACATCTTCGAGGCGCGCTACCGGGCGATGATGCGCGATCTGCTGGAGCGGCCCGAGGACGACCGCCGGTTCGCGGTGGTCGCCATCCGGGACGGCCGCGAGGTGGCGTTCACCGCGCCGGGGCTGCCGGACGCCACCGCGCCGACCGCCACCGGCCCGGCGGCGGGCTTCGGCGACGATCCGGTCCGGGCCTTCCACGCCGTCGGCTGCGTCGCGGACGCGGCCACCATCCAGGAGAAGTCGGGCGGCGGCTACGAGGTCCTGGCCACCGGCACCACCCGCTTCCAGCTGCTGTCGGTGGACGCCTCCGGGCCCTATCTGACCGGTGAGCTGGAGCCGCTGGAGGAGGACCACGGGGAGGGCGCGGGCGCGCTGGCCTCCGGCGTGGTGCGGGCCTTCCGCACCTATCAGAAGCGGCTGGCCTGGGCGAACGAGCGGACCCTCGCCAGCGGCCAGGACCTGCCCGCCGACCCGGCGGTGCTGTCGTACCTGGTCGCCGCCGCGGCGGTGCTGGGCGTGCCGGCCAAGCAGGAGCTGCTGGCGGCGCCGGACACCGCGGACCGGCTGCGGCAGGAGCTGAAACTGCTTCGCCAGGAGGCGACGGTGATCGGTAAGCTCCCGTCGCTGCCGGCCGTGGAGCTGACCCGGCAGCCGACCAGTCCCAACTGACACACCGGCTCGCGGGTCTCCGGCCCCGGGGCCGCCGGCTCCGCGGGCGAACGAGGCGAGGGCACCGTGGCGAAGAAGGCGAAGCAGGGGAAGAAGGCCGGCCCGCAGTCCGGCGGCACGCCGGCGACGGTGGCGCTGACCGCGGCCGGCGTCCCCTTCACGGTGCACGCCTACGAGCACGACCCGGCGGCGGCCTCGTACGGCGAGGAGGCCGCGGAGGCGCTCGGGGTCTCCCCCGACCAGGTGTTCAAGACGCTGCTGGCGGACGTCGACGGCACCCTCACGGTGGCCGTGGTGCCGGTCTCCGGCTCGCTGGACCTGAAGGCGCTGGCCGCCGCGGTGGGCGGCAAGCGGGCCACGATGGCCGATCCGGCGGCGGCCGAGCGCAGCACCGGCTATGTGCGGGGCGGGATCTCGCCGCTGGGACAGCGCAAGCGGCTGCGGACGGTGCTGGACGCCTCGGCGCAGGGCCGGCCGACGGTGTGCGTCTCGGCGGGCCGGCGCGGGCTGGAGGTCGAGCTCGCCCCCGACGACCTGGTCGCGCTGACGGGCGCCCGACTGGCACCGATCGCGCGGGGCTAGGGCCTGTCGTCAAACTCCCGTCGTTCGTCGCGAGGCAGGCGGGAGTTTGACGACAGGCCCTGAGCGCCCCGCCGGCGCCGCCGCGCGCCCCCGGTTGCCGCCGGCCGCACCGCACCGGGGCTTCCTGCCGCACCCCGCCCTCGGCTACGACCGGGGAGGAGGTACGCCATGTCGAAGCGGACCCGTAAGCGGAAGTGGCGCGTCCGGAAGGGGCGGGCCAACCACGGTCGCCGGCCGTCCTGAGGGGCGGCCGGCGGAACGGTCAGTCGGCCGTCGGCGGCTGCTGGTGGTGCCCGGACCAGTCCGGCACCATCAGCCCGTCCGGTTCCGGGTCGCGCGGCCCGAACAGCCCGCTCAGCGCGATCTGGGTGAGCATGCCGGCGATCGGCCAGGCCAGCAGGGCGCCCTTGGCCTGGAGCCGCAGCGGGCCGTCGAAGACGACCCCGGCGCCGACCTGCTTGGCGTGCGCGACCACGTCCGGGGTGGGGCCCAGCCACATGCCGGTGAGCCAGCCCAGCACGGCGGCCAGCAGCCCGCCCACGGCCAGCGACACCACCAGCGGAATGCCGCCGCGGCGCCGGAAGAGGAAGACCACGGCCGCGCTGAGCACGCCGAAGCCGAACGCGAGCAGGACGAAGGTGCCGTCGGCGCCGATCGCCTCCTCGCCCTCGGTGTTCTTGAGGTAGACGTTGCGGGTGTCCGCGATCAGCGGGACGCGCGGCGCCAGCCAGGCCCACAGCACGCCCAGCAGCACCCCGCTCACCGCGACCGCGAGCGCGATCAGCACGCCCTCCCGCAGCTCGCGGGCGAGTTCGGGGCCGGCTGCGGGGTCGGCGGCGGCAGCGGGCCCCTGGGCGGGGGCGTCCTGCTGCCGGTGCGGCTCGTCGGGCGGTTGGTTCTTGTGGGGCGGCTGGTTCTCGTGGGGCGTCTGCGCTGCGGTCACCCCGTCATCGTGCCAGGCCGACGCCGTGGTTCCGGCAGCAGGACACCCAAGGCCCCCATGAGGGTCGGCGGCCGCGCTCACCGGACCGCCGCCCGGCGGTACGCCCACGTCGCCAGGGCCAGCGAGAGCACCCCGACGGCCGCGCAGATGCCCAGGTCGCCGGCGACCGCCAACCAGTCGGGATGCGGGGCGAAGGTCCGTGCCAGCGCCTCCACCCCGTAGGTGGAGGGCAGCAGATCGCGGGCCCAGCCGATCGGCTCGGGCATCCGCCCGGCCGGCAGCACTCCCAGCAGCAGCGCCGCCGACATGCCCAACTGCCCGCCGAGGGTGGCGAGTTCCTGGCGCGGGGCGAGCAGCCCGAGGGCCGCGCCCAGCCCGGACAGCGCCGCACCGGCGAGCGGGACCACGGCGACCAGCACCCACAGGTGGGCCATCGGCAGCTGGAAGAGCAGGCAGCCGACGACCGCGGTGACCACCGTCCCCGGCACCGTGAAGGACGCGTACGCGGCGGCCGCGCCGAGCACCACGGCGGCCGGCGGCACCGGCAGCGTCGCGTAGTGGTCGAGGCCGCCGCCGGCCCGCAGCTGACCGAAGTACTGGGCCAGCAGGTTCAGCGCGACGAAGGCGACGACCAGCACCGCGGAGCCGGCGACCACCGACCAGGCCGGGTCGCCGCCGCTGACCACCCCGCGCAGCAGGACCATGATCCCGACGGACTGGAAGGTGGCCACGAACAGCAGCGGTATCCGGGCGACCCGGGCCCGGGAGAGCTGGGCGCGGTAGACGGCGCCCAGCGCGGGCAGCAGCCGGGCCCGGGGCGCGAGCGGGGCGACCTCGCCGACCCCGCCGCCATCCGGTTCGGCTCCGATCCCGGTCGCCGCCCGCGCGGACACCACACTCACGCCGTCACCCAGCTTTCCCCGACCCACCGTCGGTCCGTCGTACGGGCGAGCGGGCGCCCGCTGTGGCCAGTCCTCGTCCGGCCTCCAGCCGGGGGTACCGCCGCGCTCACGCTTTTACCAGCCCCTCCGCGCGCCCGCCCAGGGAGACATAGACGTCCTCCAGGCTCGGCGTGGCCAGGGTGAAGTCGTCCAGGGCCGCGAAGGCGGGCCCGGCGGTGACCGCGGTGACCGCGGTGCGGGCCCGGTCGGCGGGCAGCCGCAGGGTCCAGCGGCGGCCGGCGGTGCGGGCCTCGGCGGCGAGGGCGGCGACCTCGGGGACGTCGAGCGGGGGCCGGTCCCGCCAGACCAGCTCCAGCCGGACCTCCTCCCCCACCAGTTCCTTCAGCCGGCCCGGCGTGTCGCAGGCGATCACCCGGCCCTGGTCGATCACCGCGACCCGGTCGAGCACGCTCTCGGCCTCCAGGACGTTGTGGGTGACCAGGACGACGGCTGAGCCCCGCTCGGCGCGGCGGCGGTCCACCGCGGCCCACACGGCGCGCCGGGCGACCGGGTCCATGCCGGTGGTCGGCTCGTCGAGCACCAGCAGCGGGCGCTCGCCGATCAGCGCGGTGGCGAAACAGGCCAGCCGCCGCTGGCCGCCGGAGAGCTTCTTCAGCGCCCGGCCGGCGATCGGGCCCAGGCCCAGCTCGTCGAGGACCGCGTCGCGTTCGGCGCGGGCGGCGCCGGCGTCCAGGCCGCGCAGCCGGCCGGTGGTCTCCACGGCGAGGGAGACGGTCAGCTCGTCCAGCGCGGTCGACTCCTGGCCCAGGTAGCCCAGCAGCCGGGCGGCCCGTTCCGGGTGCCGCACCAGGTCGTGGCCGAGGACGACGATGCTGCCGGAGTCCGGCCTGAGCAGTCCGGTCAGCTGGCGGACCAGGGTGGACTTGCCGGCGCCGTTGGGGCCGAGCAGCCCGAAGATCTCGCCGCGCCGGACGTCCAGGCTGATGCCGTCGCTGGCGCGCACCGCGGGCGCCCGGTCCGCCCCGCGCCGCCCGCGCAGCGCGGGATAGGTCTTGACCAAGTCCCGCACGACGCACACCGGCGCGCCGTGCTCCACCTGTTTTGCGCCCGTCTTCACGAGTGACGAGAGTACGCGGCCCCGGGCGGCCGCCGGTCCCTGGGGCTCCGCGGGACGGGCGCGTACGGCCGGCGCGCCGCGTGCGGGCGGGCGGTCAGTCGCCGATCGGGGTGTGTTCGGCGGCGGTGCGGAGGTCGACCTCGCGCCAGAAGCCGGCCCGGATGGCGTAGCGGTCGTGCTCGTCGATCTGGTCGTCCTTGTGGGCGAGCAGGCCGAAGCGGGCGGCGTAGCGGAGCAGTTCCCCGTCGATGCGGTGCGGGATGCGGGGGTACTCCGTCGAGAGCTGCTGGAGGTGGACGGAGTCGGAGAGCCGCTCGGTCCAGCGGCGGGCGAAGACCTGGCCGACCTCGAAGGGGTCGCCGCCGACCGCGGTGATGTCCTCCTCGCGGTCGGCCCAGCGCTGCTCGGCGCTGGTGAGCTGGGCGAGGGTGGGCAGCGAGGCGGTCTCGGCCGGTTCGCCGAGCGGGCCGCCGCGCTCGATCCAGCCCTTGTCGGAGGACCAGCGGAGGGTGGCGGCGGGCTGGGTGCCGTTCGGGGCGGAGTTCGGGGCGGAGCCCTGGACGACGTGCGCGGGGCGGCCGAGGCCGGCGAGGTCCTTGGGGGTGGGGACGCCGCGGGAGCCGCCGGAGCCGGTCTCGCCGGAGGACGCCTCGCGGTCGCCGTCGGGCACCGGGCGGGTGGCGCCGTTGCCGCCGCCCGCGGGGTCCGGTCCGGAGCCGGACGCGGCGGCCGCCGCCGCGGCGACCGCGGTCTCCGGGAGCGGGGCGGAGAGGATCGCGGCGATCTCGGGGCGCGGGGCGGGCGGCGGGGCGCAGGGTCCGCCCAGTTCCTTGGCGCGGACCGCGCCGGTGATCCAGGCGCGGTCCAGCACCCGCCGCTCGTCGGCCTCGGCGACCAGGTCCTCGGACTGGTTGTAGTCGCCGTCGGCGGCCTGGACGGCCCAGAGGTGGACGGCGACGCCGTGCTCCTTGGCGGACATCAGGCCGGGCAGCAGATCGCCGTCGCCGGTGACCAGGACGATGTCGGAGCAGGCGCGGTTGCGGGCGAGTTCGGTCAGCTCGGCGTGCATGGCGGCGTCCACGCCCTTCTGCGCCCAGCGTCCGTCGCTGCGGGTCAGGGCACCCAGCCGGACGGTGACCCGGGGCATCACCCGCAGTCGGCGGTGTTCGGGCTGCGGGACGCGGTCGGGGGCGCCGTCGAACCAGTAGATCCGCAGCAGCGGCCGTTCGGTGTCGGCCTCGGCGCGCTGGCGCAGGCCCTGGATGAGGGCGGCGTGGTCGACGGTGATCCGGGAACGGGCGGGTTCTCCGGCGAGCAGGCTGGCGGCGGCACCGAGCAGATACCCGGCGTCGACCAGGACGACGCAGCGGTCCACGTTCCACCCTCTTCCCTGAGGTGCTGAAGTCCGGACGCCCCCCGGCTCCGCCCGTGGCACGAGTGCTCTTCGGCTTCCTTCGAGTCTGCCCGACCGAACGGGGGTTATCTGCACGAACTCGATCTTCGGCGTGGCGGATTCACGTTCGGCCAGTCGCACGTCGCGTAACTGCCGCCATCACTCAGGGTAATTGCCCGAAATGCAGTGATGTGTCTGCCGTGTAAGTCTGATTCCGGCCGATCCCAAGATCCCCCTCAGGAGGCACGATCATGGCCAAGAACAAGAAGGAACGGAAGCAGCCCAAGGAGAGTCAGAGCGAACGCGGCCAGCAGCAGTCCGAGAAGGCGACGCTCGACGCGATCTCGCACTCGCAGGCCCAGGGCAGCCCGGCGGACGTCGCGCGCAAGCACCAGCGCCGCTTCGGCCACAACTGACACATCCCGGTGAGGCCACCCGGCAGCACCCCAACTGCCCCGCACCACCGATGACTTGCCGAGGGGCGCGCCCGAACCGTGCGGGCGCGCCCCTCGTCGTACCGGGGGCCGGGGCGGCGGCGACGCCCCGGCCGGATGCTCAGCCGGCCAGGCAGGACGGGCCGAGCAGCACCTTCAGATCTCCGAACAACGACGGGTCGGCGGTGACCCGGTGGCGGTCCAGGCGGAGCACCGTGGTCTTCCGTACGCCCTGGAGCCGGATGCGGACCTCGGTCGAACCGCGGTGGCTGCTGAGCACCTCACCGAGCTTCTCGACCATCGGCGGGGTGACCTTCACCGCCGGGATGGTGATCGTCACCGGGGCGTTGGCGCCGGCCTCCGAGAGGTCGGGGACCATCATCTCCATGGCGACCAGCCGCGGCACGTCCTCCCGCTTGTCGAGCCGGCCCTTGACGAACACCACGGCGTCCTCGACGAGTTGGGTGGACACCAGCTGGTAGGTCGCCGGGAAGAACATGCAGTCGAGGGAGCCGGCGAGGTCCTCGACGGTGGCGATGGCCCAGGCGTTGCCCTGCTTGGTCATCTTGCGCTGCAGGCCCGAGATGATGCCGCCGATGGTGACGATCGAGCCGTCCGAGTAGTCGCCGCCGGTCAGCTGGGCGATGGCGGCGTCCGCCTTGTCGCTCAGCACGTGCTCCAGCCCGAAGAGCGGGTGGTCGGAGACGTAGAGGCCGAGCATCTCGCGCTCCTGGGCGAGCAGATAGGTCTTGTCCCACTCGTCCTCGGAGAATTCCACGTCCAGCCCGAAGCCCGGCCCGTCGTCGGTGGAGTCGTCGCCCATCCCGCCGAAGAGGTCGAACTGCCCCTCCGCCTCCTTGCGCTTGACCTGGACGACGTTGTCGATCATCGGCTCGTAGTGCGCCGTGAGGCCCTTGCGGGTGTGGCCCATCTCGTCGAAGGCGCCGGCCTTGATCAGCGATTCGGTGGTGCGCTTGTTGCAGACCACCGCGTCGACCTTGTCGAGGTAGTCGGGGAAGGAGGAGTACTTCCCCTTGGCCTTGCGGCAGCGGATGATCGATTCGACGACGTTCTGGCCGACGTTCCGGACGGCGGTGAGGCCGAAGAGGATGACGTCGTCGCCCTGGGCGGCGAAGTTGGCCTCGGACTCGTTGACGTTCGGCGGGAGCACCTTGATGCCCATCCGCCGGCACTCGTTCAGATAGACGGCGGACTTGTCCTTGTCGTCGCGCACGGAGGTCAGCAGCGCGGACATGTACTCGGCCGGGTAGTTGGCCTTGAGGTAGGCGGTCCAGTAGGTGACCAGGCCGTACGCGGAGGAGTGCGCCTTGTTGAAGGCGTAGCCGGCGAACGGGACCAGGACGTCCCACAGGGCCTGGATCGCGGCGTCGCTGTAGCCGTTCTTGCGGGCGCCCGCCTGGAAGATGGTGAAGTTCTTCGCCAGTTCCTCGGGCTTCTTCTTGCCCATCACGCGGCGCAGGATGTCGGCCTCGCCGAGGGAGTAGCCGGCGACGATCTGCGCGGCCTTCTGCACCTGCTCCTGGTACACGATGAGGCCGTAGGTCAGACCCAGCGTCTCCTTCAGAGGCTCTTCGAGCTCCGGGTGGATCGGCGTGATCTCCTGCCGGCCGTTCTTGCGCTCGGCGTAGTTGATGTGCGAGTTCATGCCCATCGGGCCCGGCCGGTACAGGGCCGAGACGGCGGAGATGTCCTCGAAGTTGTCGGGCTGCATCTGGCGCAGCAGCGAGCGCATCGGGCCGCCGTCGAACTGGAACACACCGAGCGTGTCACCGCGGCAGAGCAGTTCGTACGTCTTCGGGTCGTCGAGCGGGACCTCGAGGAGCTTCAGATTGATGCCCTTGTTGGCCTCCACCATCTTCACGGCGTCGTCCATGATGGTGAGGTTCCGCAGGCCCAGGAAGTCCATCTTGATCAGGCCGAGCGACTCGCACTGCGGGTAGTCCCACTGTGTGATGGTGACGCCGTCGGTGTGCCGCACCCAGATCGGGGCGTGATCGATGATCGGCTCGCTGGACATGATGACGCCAGCGGCGTGCACGCCCATCTGCCGGACCAGGCCCTCGACGCCCTTGGCGGTGTCGATGACCTTCTTGACGTCCGGCTCGTTCTCGTACATCCCCCGGATCTCGCCGGCTTCGTTGTAGCGCGGGTGCGAGGGGTTGGTGATGCCGTCGAGGTCGATGCCCTTGCCGAGGACGTCGGCGGGCATCGCCTTGGTGAGGCGGTCGCCCATGGCGTACGGGTAGCCGAGGACGCGGGCGGAGTCCTTGATGGCGTTCTTGGCCTTGATCTTGCCGTAGGTGCCGATCATGGCGACCTTGTCGGCGCCGTACTTCTCGGTGACGTACCTGATGACTTCGACGCGCCTACGCTCGTCGAAGTCGATGTCGACGTCGGGCATGGAGACGCGCTCGGGGTTGAGGAACCGCTCGAAGATCAGGCCGTGCTCGATCGGGTCGAGGTCGGTGATGCCCATGGCGTAGGCGACGATCGAACCGGCCGCGGAGCCACGGCCGGGGCCGACCGCGATGCCGTTGTTCTTCGCCCACATGATGAAGTCGGCGACCACCAGGAAGTAGCCCGGGAACCCCATCTGGATGATGACGTCCATCTCGTACTCGGCCTGCTTCTGCCGGTCCTCGGGGACGCCTCCGGGGAAGCGGCGCAGCATGCCGCGGCGCACTTCCTCCTTGAACCACGTGGTGTTGGTGTAGCCCTCTTCCGGGATGTCGAACCTCGGCATGAGGTCGCGCTTCTCGAACATGCCGGTGGTGTCGACCTGCTCGGCGACCAGGAGGGTGTTGCGGCAGCCCTCCTGCCAGGCGTCCGAGGAGTCGATGGCGTACATCTCCTCGGTGGACTTGAGGTAGTAGCCGGTGCCGTCGAAGCGGAAGCGGTCCGGGTCGGAGAGGTTCTTGCCGGTCTGGATGCACAGCAGCGCGTCGTGCGCGGTCGACTCGTGGGCGTAGGTGTAGTGCGAGTCGTTGGTGACCAGCGGGGGGATGCCGAGCTTCTTGCCGATCTCCAGCAGGCCGTCACGGACCCGGCGCTCGATCTCGATGCCGTGGTCCATCAGCTCCAGGAAGTACCGGTCCTTGCCGAAGATCTCCTGGTACTCGGCGGCCGACTTCAGGGCCTCGTCGAACTGGCCGAGGCGCAGCCGGGTCTGCAGCTCGCCGGAGGGGCACCCGGTGGAGGCGATCAGGCCCTCGCTCCACTGGGAGATCGTCTCCTTGTCCATGCGCGGCCACTTCTGCAGCCAGCCCTCGGCGTACGCGTCCGAGGAGAGCTTGAAGAGGTTGTGCAGCCCCGTGCTGTTCGCCGCCCAGATCGTCTTGTGGGTGTAACCACCGGAACCGGAGACGTCGTCGCGCTTCTGGTGCGGCTGACCCCACTGGATCTTGCGCTTGTTGCGCCGCGACTCCGGCGCGACGTACGCCTCGATGCCGATGATCGGGGTGACCCCGGCCTTCTGCGCGGAGTGGAAGAAGTCGTACGCGCCATGGAGGTTGCCGTGGTCGGACATGGCGATGTGCGTCATCCCCATGTCCTTGCACGCCTTGAACATGTCGGAGAGCCGCGCGGCACCGTCCAGCAGCGAGTACTGGGTGTGGACGTGCAGGTGCGTGAAGGGGGGCCTGGACGAGGGGGCCACGGCGCTGAACCTCCGGGAACGGCAGTTGTCGGGACTGGTCGGGCGGGATGGACGGGACGGGTCCGCCGGGAGCGGCGGAAGCCGTCCGCAGGGATGGGCGGAAGACATCGCGAGGGATGGGTGGGACGGTGTTGAAGTCTACGACCCGGCACTGACAGCGGGGGCCCGCAGCGGTGCGCACGGCGCCCCCGACGGGACGACCGGCGGCCGGGCACTCACGGGCCGCCCCGTGCGTTGTCCCGCTGATCTCCGATTCGCTTTCCCGGCACTGCAGGAGGCAGCCAGCGATGCCGATCCCACACGCCCCGACGCGGGACACCGCGCGGCCCGGCCAGGACACCGCCCGGCGCGACGGGGAGATCCTCGCCGCCCTCGACACCGCCCCCGAAGGCGCCCTGCGCCGGATGGCCGGCTCCCCCGCCGCGTTCTTCCGGGGCGCGGCGGCCCTGTTCCACCACGACCTGGCGGAGTCCGGCGCGGGCGCGCAGGGCACGCCGTATCTGGACGAACGGACCGCCCGGGTGTGGATCCACGGCGATCTGCACGCCGGGAGCTTCGGCGGGTATCTGGACGCCACGGGCCGTCTGGTGTTCGGCGTCACCGGATCGGGTGAGTCCTACGTCGGCCCGTTCACCTGGGACCTGAAGCGGTGCGCGGCCTCGGTGGCGCTGCTCGGTCACGCCCGGGGGCTGAGCGACGCCCGGATCACCGAGCTGGTGCGGGCCTTCGCCGCGGCCTATCGGGAGCACGTCCACGCGCTGGCCTCCGACGCGGACACCGCGCCGCCGTGCACCCTGGACACCGCCGACGGCCCGCTGCTCGCGGTGCTGCGCGCGGCCCGCGGCCGGACCCGGGCCGGGCTGCTGGCGTCGCGGACCGAGCGGTGCGACGGCGAGCGGCGCCTCGCGGTCGGGCCCGACGGCGTCGAGCTGGACGCGGCGGCCCGCTACACGATCCTGGCGGCGTTCGACGGCTATCTGGAGACGCTGCCGGAGAGCTCCCTGACCCGCCCGGAGGCGTACCGGATCAAGGACGTGGTGGGCCGGCGCGGCACCGGCACGGCCGACGCGGAGGCGTACGACCTGCTGCTGGAGGGCGGCAGCGACGTCCTGGAGAGCGATGTGGTGCTCACCATGCGGCGGGCGCGGACCCCGTCCCTCGCCCGGTACCGCCCCCTCCCCGACGTCGCCGAGCACGTCCGGCACGACGGACAGCTGGCGGTGCTGGCGCGGTGCGCCCTCCAGACGCACGCCGATCCCTGGCTGGGCTGGACCGCGCTGGACGGCGCGGGCCTGGTGGTCGGCGAGGTCTCGCCGTACACCACCGGGCTGGACTGGTCCGGCCTGGAGGACCCCGAGGAGTTCGCCGCGGCCGTCGTCGGGCTGGGCCGGGTCACCGCAGCGGCGCACGCCGCGGGGGACGGCAAGGCCCGGCATCCGCTGGTGCCGTTCCGGCCCGAGCGGGCCATCGACGCGGCCCTGGCGGCCGACGAGGACGGCTTCGGCCCGCTGCTGGCGGACTTCGCGCACTCCTGTGCGGCCCGCGCCCGCGCCGACCACGCGCTCTTCGTCGAGCTGCTCCGGGACGGTCGGTTCCCGGTCTCCTAGCCCATCCGGCCCGCCCCCTTAATGACCCTTTAGCCCGTCCCATGGCACACTCGCTGACGATGGACATCTCTGCGGCACACCTGCGGGCACTGCGCGCGGCGCTCTTCACGGCGCTGTGCGTGACGCTGTCCTCGGCGTCCCACGTGCTGCTCTCCCGTATGCCGCTGCCGCCGGTCACCGTCGCCGTGACCGGCGTCGCGGTGTTCGCGCTCGCCTACGCGCTGGCCGGCCGCGAGCGCGGCTACTGGCGGATCGCCGGGCTGCTGCTCCCCCTGGAGCTCGCCGCCGACGCGGTCTTCAGCCTCGGCCAGCACACCTGCTACGGCCCGGACGGGACCCCGGCCGCCCCGGTCCACGCGCTGAGCACGATGCTGCTCTGCGGCGGCGGACCGGTCGGCGGCCCGCTGGCCCAGCTCTCCCGCGAGGGCGGCGCCCCGGCCCAGGTCTGGCTGCTGCTGCTCGCCGCGCACCTGGCCGTCGGGCTGCTGGCGGCCGGCTGGCTGCGCCGCGGCGAGGCCGCGCTGGTGCGGCTGCTGGGCGCGGTGGCCGGCTTCGCCTCCCGTCCGCTGCTGATCGCGGCCGCGGTCCTGGGCCGGGTCCTGACGCCGCGCCGCCCGGTGCCCGCCCCCGTGCGGAGCGGTCCGGTCGCCCGGTCCGTTCCCCTGCTCGTGCACTCCGTGGTGCGCCGCGGGCCGCCCTGCGCGCTCGCCGCCTAGGGCTTGTCGTCAAACTCCCGCCGTTCGCCCGGAGGGCGGGCCTCGCGGCGTCTGGTGCGTGCGATCTCAAGGCGGAGGGTCATCCCGGTACCGGGCGTACCGGGATGAGCCCGACAACGCAGAGAGCGTGCGTGCCAGGCGTCGCGAGGCAGGCGGGAGTTTGACGACAGGCCCTAGGGCCTCCCGGGCCCGGCGGCCGGCGCACGCCCCCAGGGCGCAGACGCCTCCCGGTAGCACGCACCCCCGTCCCCACGGACCACGGAACCCACGGAGCAGAACAGTCATGAGCAACCGCAACAGTCAGGCCAACAAGCAGGCAGCCCGCGAGCGGCTGCGCGCCGAGCGCGAGCGGCAGGCCAAGAAGGAGCGCACCCGCCGGCAGCTGATCGTCGGCGGCTCGGTCGTCGCGGTGCTGGCGGTGGCCGGCGGCATCGGTCTGGCGGTCGCCAACTCCGGCGGTGGTGACAGCGGCGGCGGCTCGGGCGCCGACGTCTGGGCGAAGGCCGCCAAGGCCAAGCCGGTCCCGCCGGCGAACACCAGCGGCCCCAACGGCACCACCGTGGTCGTCGGCAAGTCCGACGCCAAGAACAGCCTGGAGCTCTTCGAGGACCCGCGGTGCCCCGGCTGCGCCGCCTTCGAGGAGACCGTCGGCTCCCAGATCGAGAAGGACGTCAGCGACGGCAAGTACAAGGCGACGTACCACCTGGGCACCTTCCTGGACGGCAACCTCCAGGGCACCGGTTCCAAGAACGCGCTGAGCGCGCTGGGCGCCGCGCTGAACGTCTCCCCGGACGCCTTCCTGAAGTACAAGTACGCGCTGTACTCCAAGGAGTTCCACCCGGAGGAGATGGGCCCGGACAAGTTCGCCGATGACAGCTACCTGATCAAGGTGGCCGACACCGTCCCCGCGCTGAAGGGCAACGCCGCCTTCCAGAAGGCCGTCAAGGGCGGCACGTACGACGCCTGGGCGATGGCGATGTCCAAGGAGTTCGACTCGCACAAGGACGTCCGCAGCACCCCGACGGTGCGGATGAACGGCACGGTCCTGGGCACCCAGTCCGCCCAGGGGCCGGTGGCGCCGTCCACGGTCGCGGACTTCAACGCGCAGGTGGAGAAGAACCTCAAGAAGTGACCCCCGGGTCCTGACGCCGGGTCACACCCCCGGCACCGGCATCGGCCGGCGTGCACCGCGCACGCCGGCCGATGCCAAATCTTGACCCGGTTTCCCGTCGTGCTCATGGCAGACTCCCGGCCATGCAGGGGAGGGGAGTCCACCCGGCGGTCCGGCCGGGGGGCCGACCGGGGGTGAGGGGGGTACCTCCGCTCGTCGGGCACCTGGCCGGCGGGCTGTTCGCGCACGGGGTACGCCGCCGCGGCCCGCCGTCCCGGCCGCCGTCTGACACCCGCATCGCCCCAGCCAGCGTCGCACCGAAGGATCGGACACCCCCCATGAGCAACCGCAACACCCAGGAGAACAAGCAGGCCGCCCGCGAGCGGATCCGCGCCCAGCGCGAGAAGGAGAAGAAGAAGGAGCGGCTGCGCCGCCAACTCATCGTGGCGGTCTCGGCCGTCGGCGTCCTTGCGGTCGCCGGCGGCATCGGCTTCGCCGTGATGAAGGCGAACCAGCCGACCGGCTGGGAGGCCGCCAAGGAGGCCAAGTTGGTCACCCCGGCGCACACCCAGGGCGACAAGGGCACCGAGATCCTGATCGGCGACAAGAACGCCAAGCAGACGCTGGAGGTGTTCGAGGACGTCCGCTGCCCGGCGTGCGCGGCCTTCGAGCAGAGCACCGGCGAGGAGTTGCTCAAGGACCTCCACGACGGCCGCTTCAAGGTCCGCTACACGATGTACTCGTTCATCGACGACATGCAGGGCGGCGAGGGCTCCAAGAACGCGCTGAGCGCGCTGGGCGCGGCGCTGAACGTCAGCCCGGAGGCGTTCTTGAGGTACAAGTCGGCGCTGTACTCCACCAAGTACCACCCCGACGAGCGCGAGGACCTCTACGCCAAGGACTCCGAGCTGCTCAAAGTGGCCGGCGACGTACCGGAGTTGAAGGGCAACAAGGCGTTCGAGAAGCAGGTCGAGGACGGCACCTACGACCGCTGGGCGATGGAGATGACCGCGCTGTTCGGGCGCAAGGGCGTACGCGGCACCCCCACCTTCATGCACGGCGACAAGAAGCTGACGATGGCGGAGATCCCGCAGCAGAAGATGACGCAGGAGCAGTACAACCAGCTCGCGCGGGCCAACTTCCGCAAGATGATCGACGCGGAGTTCGGCCCGGCGAAGGGCGGCGCCGCGGGCAAGGGCCAGGACGCCGGCAAGGACGGCGGCGGCCAGGGCATCGCCAAGGGCGAGAAGGACCCGACCGGCGGCAACTGACCGCGGCGGCAGGCCGATCGGGGCCCCTCGCGCCTAGATGACCTGGCGGCAGGGCCGGCGTTCCGGGCATACCGGAAGCCGGCCGCCCGGGGCCCGGCCGTCGTTCAGCCCCGCTCGGGCAGGTCGGCCAGGAACCCCAGCGCGACCTTCCAGGCGCTCTCCGCCGCCTCCTCGTCGTAGTCCGGCAGTTCGGGGTCGGTGAAGAGGTGGCCGGCGCCGGCGTAGCGGAACACCTCGACGTCGGCACCGGCCCGGCGCATCCGCAGGTACCAGGCGTTGAGCCAGTCGTGCGGCTCGTACGGGTCGGGGTCGGCGACGTGCAGCTGCACCGGCAGTTCGTCGGCGGCGGCGCCGTCGGCGATGTCGGAGGTGCCGTGCAGCAGGAGCAGCCCGCGGGCCTTCTCGTCGCCGAGGGCGAGGTTCTGCGCGACCGCGCCGCCGAAGGAGAACCCGGCGTAGACCAGCCCGCGGTCGGAGTACGGGGCGACGGCCGCGACGGCGCGCCGGAGCAGCTCCTCCTTGCCGAACTCGTCCTTGATCACGATGCCGTCGGCGACCGAGTCGGCGGTCCGCCCGCCGAACAGGTCCGGGACGATCACCTCATGGCCCGCGGCCCGCAACCGGTCCGCGCCGGCGTGCACCGCGGGGCGCAGCCCGCACACCGAATGAAACAGCACGATGGTGGAGGAACCGCTGGTCGCGGGCTCGACGGAGGCGGGCACAGACATCACTTCCCTGGGGTTGGATCGCTCTCCCCCCATCGTGCCAGCTACCGTCGTCGGGTCCGGCAGGAGCACACCGCACCGAGGAGGAGACCGTGTCCCTGGAGGCCGTGCTGCGCCCGATCACCGTCGTCGGCGGCTCGCTCGTGGTCGCGCTCGTCGTGGTCCGGCTGATCGACCGGACCCTGCTGCGGATCGACACCCGGCACCCGGAGACCCCGCTGTGGGGACTGCTGCGTCGCTGCCGGATACCGCTCCGACTGATGCTCGCCGCCGCCCTGTTGCTCGGCTCCTTCGGCCAGACCGGGATCCCGGTCGTGGTGCACCACGCGGTGGGCATCGGCCAGGCCCTGACGCTGGTGCTGATAGCGGCCACCGCCTGGCTGCTGGTGCGGGCCGCGGCGGCCATCGTGGAGTCGTCGTACGCCCGCTACGCGGCGGGTGCCCGGGACGCGGCACGGGTGCGGCGGGTGCGGACCCAGGTGACGCTGATCCAGCGGGTGGTCACCGCGGTGGTGATCGTCGTCGCGGCGGCCTCCATGCTGCTGACGTTCCCGCAGATGCGGGCGGTGGGCACGTCCATGCTGGCCTCGGCCGGCCTGCTGGGCATCGTCGCCGGTATCGCCGCCCAGTCCACCCTGGGCAACCTCTTCGCCGGGCTGCAGATCGCGTTCGGCGACATGGTGCGCATCGGGGACACCGTGGTCGTGGACGGCCAGTGGGGCACGGTCGAGGAGATCACCCTGACGTTCCTGAGCGTGCGGACCTGGGACGAGCGGCGGATCACCATGCCGGTGTCGTACTTCACCAGCAAGCCGTTTGAGAACTGGTCGCGCGGCGGCGCGCAGATGACCGGCGCGGTCTTCTTCCACCTCGACCACTCCGCCCCGGTGGAGAAGATGCGGCAGCGTCTGCACGAGCTGCTCCAGGAGTGCCCGGAGTGGGACGGCCGGTCCTGGAGCCTGGTGGTCACCGACACCACCCCGTCCACCATCGTGGTGCGCGCCCTGGTCACCGCCCGGGACGCGGACGCCGTGTGGACGGTGCGCTGCCAGATCCGCGAGCGGATGATCGAGTGGCTGCGGACCGAGCACGCCTACGCGCTGCCGCGGATCGCCACCGCGCCCGCGCCGTCCGCCGAGGAGAACCGGCGCGCGATGCCGCCCGGTCCGGCGGCCGGCCCGGACGGCGCCGGGGCCCACTGACCGGCCGCCCGTCCGGTGCACCACCCCGCCGCGCCTACGGGGTCGCCCGCAGGCTCCGCACGTCCAGGTGGCGCAGCACCCGGTCGACGATCTCCGGGTCGGTGCCCGGCTCGCTGCGGGCCGCCAGCACCTCGTGCCGGGCGGCCGAGAGCATCTCGTTCTGGATCCGCTGGACCTTCTTCAGCCGGGAGATGCGCTTCTCGAACAGCTCCCGCCGCTCCTCGTCGACGATGTCCGGCGCGATCCGGGCCCCGATGTCGTAGGCCCGGCGGGCCAGTTGGTCGGCGACCTCGTCGGAGACCTCCTCGACCTCCAGGATCTCCTTCAGCCGGTGCTTGGACGCCTTGATGACCCGCAGCGCCAGCTCCCGCTCCAGCTCGTCCGCGGCGTCGGTGTCGGCCCGCACTCGCAGCTTGCGCACCAGCCAGGGCAGCGTCAGCCCCTGGATGATCAGCGTGGACAGGACCACCGCGAAGGCGATGAACAGGATCTCGTCGCGGGCCGGGAAGGGCCCGCCGTCGATCCCGTAGGGGATGGCCAGGGCCAGCGCCACCGAAGCCACCCCGCGCATCCCGGACCACCACATGATGACCGTCTCGCGCCAGCTCATCGGGATGTCCTCGTCGTAGTCCCGGCGCTTGTGCATCCGCTTGGCGAGCCAGGCGGCGGGCAGCAGCCACACCAGCCGCACCGCGACGACCACCCCGACCACCGCGGCGCCGGCGCCCAGCAGCGAGCCCCAACGGCCGGCGGCGGCACCGAGGATGTTGTGCAGCTCCAGGCCGATCAGCCCGAACGCGACGCCGGTGACGAGGGTGTCGACCACCTCCCAGAAGGTGTAGCCGGCCAGCCGGCCCAGCACGTCGTCCGCGTCGACCGCGTACTCGGCCAGGAACAGCGCGCAGGTCAGCACCGCGAGCACGCCCGACCCCTTGAACTCCTCGGCCAGGACGTACGCCACGAACGGCACCAGCAGCGTCAGCCCGATCTGCAGCGTCGGGTCGCCGAGCCGCCCCATCAGCTGGTTCGTGACCCAGCCGAGCACCAGGCCGACCGCTATGGCGACGACGGCGGAGAGCACCAGCGAGCCCACCGCGCCGGGCACCGAGAAGCTCCCGCTGATCACCGCGGCCAGTGCGACGTGGTACAGCACGATCGCGGTGACGTCGTTGAACAGCCCCTCGCCCTCCAGGATGGAGACCATGCGGCGGGGCAGTCCGAGCTTGCCGGCCACCGCGGTGGCGGCGACCGGGTCCGGCGGGGCGACCAGCGCGCCCAGCACCACCGCGGCGGCCACCGGCATCCCCGGCACCACCGCCTGGGCGACCGCCGCGACCGCCGCCGTGGTGGCGAACACCAGCAGCACGGCGAGCAGGAAGATCGGCCGCAGGTTGGCGGTGAACTGCCGCCAGGAGGTGCGCTGGACGGCCGCGTAGAGCAGCGGCGGCAGCACGATCGGCAGGATGTACTCGGGCGGCACCTCGACGTTGGGCACGAACGGCAGCAGCGCCAGCACCGCGCCGGCGAGCGTCATCAGCACCGGCGAGGGCAGACCCAGCCGGTCGCCGACCGGAACCATCACCACCGCTCCGAACAGCAGGACGAACAGCAGGGCCAACTGATCCACGGTGGCTACGCTCCGGGGCGGTCGATTTCGATCACATTCCGCCCCAAGCCTGCCATGAAGTGATCAGATGCCCGCTTTTGCCGGCCGAGATGTCCGGAGTTACCCCGACTCGGGCGCGGTACCGACGTCAGTAGCTCTCTTCCCGGACGGTGTCCAGCGCACGCTGGAGGTCCGCCGGGTACGCGCTCTCGAACTCGACCCAGCGCCCGTCCGAGGGGTGCTCGAAGCCCAGCCGCACCGCGTGCAGCCACTGCCGGGCCACGCCCAGCCGCTTGGCGAGGGTGGGGTCCGCGCCGTAGGTCATGTCGCCCACGCAGGGGTGCCGGTGCGCGGACATGTGCACCCGGATCTGGTGCGTCCGGCCGGTCTCCAGCTTGATGTCCAGCAGGCTGGCCGCCCGGAACGCCTCGATCAGGTCGTAGTGGGTGACCGAGGGCTTGCCGTCGGCGATGACCGCCCACTTGTAGTCGTGGTGGGGGTGCCGCCCGATGGGGGCGTCGATGGTGCCGCTCATCGGGTCCGGGTGGCCCTGCACCAGCGCGTGGTAGCGCTTGTCCGGCACCCGCTCCTTGAACTGCCGCTTCAGCGAGGTGTACGCGCGCTCCGACTTGGCGACCACCATCAGCCCGGAGGTCCCGACGTCGAGGCGGTGCACGATGCCCTGCCGCTCGGCCGCCCCCGAAGTGGAGATCCGGTAGCCGGCCGCGGCCAGACCGCCGATGACGGTGGTGCCGCTCCAGCCGGGGCTGGGGTGCGCGGCGACCCCCACCGGCTTGACGATCACCACGATGTCGTCGTCGTCGTGCACGATCTCCATGCCCTCGACGGGCTCGGCCACGATCTCGACCGGCGCGGCGGCGGCCGGCATCTCGACCTCCAGCCAGGCGCCCCCGCGCACCCGCTCGGACTTCATCACCTCGGCGCCGTCGACCCGGACCTTGCCGGCCGACGCGAGCTCGGCCGCCTTCGTCCGGGAGAAGCCGAACATGCGGGCCAGCGCGGCGTCCACGCGCTCGCCCTCCAGGCCGTCCGGTACGGGCAGGGTGCGGATCTCGGGGAAGCTGCTCACCCCACGAGTATGGCAGTCCCGCGGTACTGCCCTGCCCGGCGAGGTCTCCGGGGCCGGGACACCGGCGCGGAAGCGGGCTGTGCAGCCGGGCGCGGAGTCAGTCCTTGTGGACCGTCCCGTCGGGGTCCAGGCCCCGGAAGGACAGCAGCACGATCAGCACGCCGCCGCAGACGATCGCGGAGTCGGCGAGGTTGAAGACCGCGAAGTGCGCGGGGGCGATGAAGTCCACCACCGCACCCCGGAAGACGCCCGGCGAGCGGAAGACCCGGTCGGTGAGGTTGCCGAACGCACCGCCCAGCAGCAGTCCCAGCGCGATCGCCCAGGGAAGGCTGTAGAGCTTGCGGGCGATCCGGGCGATCACCACGATCACCACCGCGGCGATCACCGTCAGCAGGACCGTCAGCGCCTCGCCGAAGCCGAAGGCCGCCCCGCGGTTGCGGATCACGCTGAACTGCAGCAGCGTCCCGATGACCTCGACCGGCGCGTGGTGCTCCAGCTTGGCGACCACCGCGAGCTTGCTGCCCAGGTCGAGCAGGTAGACGATCGCGGCCACCAGCAGCAGCGCGGCGATCCGCCGCTTGCCCCGCCCGGTGGGCCGCTCGCCCTCCGCCGGCCGTCCCCCTTCGGATCCCGTCGTGGGATCCGCCCCGGAACCCGGCTCGGATTCCGGCGTACCGGTGATGCGTTCCGCCTCTGCCACGTGTGCGTCCCTCAGCCCGTCGAGTCCTTCACCAGGCCCAGCCCGGCTGCCCACGAGAGTACGGCACACGCCTGCGCCGGCGGGCCGGACAGGTGCCGGCCCGCTACGCGCCACGGGCGCACACCGATCAGCGCCTTTCCTGCTTCTGCTTGCACTCCACGCAGAGCGTCGCGCGCGGGAACGCCTGCATCCGCGCCTTGCCGATCGGCTGCCCGCAGTTCTCGCACAGGCCGTACGTGCCGGCGTCCAGCCGGCCGAGCGCCCGCTCGGTCTGGTGCAGCATCTCGCGGGCGTTGGAGGCCAGCGCCAGCTCGTGCTCGCGGGTGATGTTCTTGGTGCCGGTGTCGGCCTCGTCGTCGCCCGCGCCGTCACCCGAGTCCCGCATCAGCCCGGCGATCGCGTCCTCCGCGGCGACGATCTCGGCCCGCAGCCGGCCCACCTCTTCCATCAGGGCGGACCGTGCCTCGGCCACCTCCGCCGGCGTCCAGGGATCCTCGCCGGGCCGCACCGCGAGTTCACCGGGTGTCGCGGCCGCACGGGCCGGGGGCACCGCGGAGTCCGCGCCGTGCGCGACCGACGCGTCCTGCGCCGTCTTCTTCGCCACCACCGTGTTGGCTCCCGTCTTCTCCGCCGCCGGCGCCTGCCCGGTCGCCCTCGCGGCCGCCACCTTCTTGGCGGTCGCCTTCTTCGCCGTGGTCTTCTTCGCCGTGGTCTTCTTGGCCGCCGCCTTCTTCGCCGCGGTCTTCTTGACGGCGGTCTTCTTGGCTGCGGTCTTGGCGGGCGCCGCCTTCTTGGCCGGTGCCTTCTTCACGGCCGCCTTCTCCGGGGCGGCCTTCTCGTGCTGCTCCGGCGCCGCCGGGTCCCCGATCGCCTCCTGGCGGACGGACCGCTGCACGACGCCCTCGTCAGCAGGCCCGCCGGACGTCGTGATCTTCTCCGCGGCGGTCTTTTTCGCCACCATGGCCGCGATCCCTTCACATATGTGATCTAGTTCGCGAATCGTGACGGGAACGATAAATCGCCTCACGGCACGCGGCAACGAGACGCACCGCCCGACCACCCCCGCCGCCGGGCCCGTACGTCCGGTCTGCCTCGGTTGTGCCCCGCTCCCCGCGCCGTAATCCGCCCGGAACGACCCGGTCCGGAGATGCTCGCCATTCGGGTCACCCGCCGGGCGGCGGCCCCCGCCCGGTCCCCCTCCCGGGGGTCGGCGGCCGGGAAATCCGGTCGGCCGCCCTCGGCGCGGCCCCGTACACTGTGGGGGCACCCCCTGCTCTGGGGGCACCTCCCGGCCGACGGCCGGGGGAGAAGCCGAGAGCTCGGGGCGCAGCGAAAGGCGTCGATGGGACGAGTAGCGTCATACGCAGCCTGCAGCGACCCGGGGACGGTGCGAGCCCGGGGGCGTGCATGACGTGAAGATCAGCCCGGAGCCGCCGGAAGAAAGCTCTGGACAGTGGGCAGGACCCACGGGCCGCCAGGGCGACTAGAACCGGCAGCGCGACCCCAATGAGGGGGCGGTGCGGCGCGCACCGCCAAGGAGGGTGGTACCGCGGGAGCACGTGCTCTCGTCCCTCCGGTCGGAGAACGCACCCAGGTGTCCGCCGGAGGAACCGATGAGTCCCACACCCCAGTACCGCCAGGTACCAGCCCAGGTAGACCTGCCCGCCCTGGAACACGCGGTGCTCGACTTCTGGCAGGAGCGGAAGGTCTTCGCCCGCACCCTGCAGCAGTCCGAGGGCCGCCCCGAGTGGGTCTTCTACGAGGGCCCCCCGACGGCCAACGGCATGCCCGGCGCGCACCACATCGAGGCCCGGGTCTTCAAGGACGTCTTCCCCCGGTTCCGCACGATGCAGGGCTACCACGTCGACCGCAAGGCCGGCTGGGACTGCCACGGCCTCCCGGTCGAGCTGGCCGTGGAGAAGGAGCTGGGCTTCAGCGGCAAGAAGGACATCGAGGCGTACGGCATCGCCGAGTTCAACGCCAAGTGCCGCGAGTCGGTGACCCGGCACACCGACGCCTTCGCCGAGCTCACGACCCGCATGGGCTACTGGACCGACCTGGACGACCCGTACCGCACGATGGACCCCGACTACATCGAGTCGGTGTGGTGGTCGCTGAAGGAGATCTTCACCAAGGGCCTGCTGGTCCAGGACCACCGCGTCGCCCCCTGGTGCCCGCGCTGCGGCACCGGCCTGTCGGACCACGAGCTCGCGCAGGGCTACGAGACGGTCGTGGACCCCTCGGTCTTCGTCCGCCTCCCGCTGACCTCCGGCCCGCTGGCCGGCCGCGCCGCCCTGCTGATCTGGACGACCACCCCCTGGACCCTGGTCTCCAACACCGCGGTCGCCGCCCACCCCGACGTCACCTACGTCGTCGCCACCGACGGCACCGAGCAGCTGGTCGTCGCCGAGCCGCTGCTGGAGAAGGCGCTGGGCGAGGGCTGGACGGCCACCGGCGAGTCCTTCACCGGCCGCGAGATGGAGCGCTGGTCCTACGAGCGCCCCTTCCGGCTGCTCGACCTCGACGGCGCCAACTTCGTCGTCAACGCCGAGTACGTCACCACCGACGACGGCACCGGCCTCGTCCACCAGGCCCCCGCCTTCGGCGAGGACGACCTGCGGACCTGCCGAGCGTACGGCCTCCCGGTGGTCAACCCGGTCCGCCCGGACGGCACCTTCGAGGAGCAGCTGCCGCTCGTCGGCGGCCAGTTCTTCAAGAAGGCCGACGAGGCGCTGGTCGCCGACCTGGACGCACGCGGCCTGCTCTTCCGCCACGTCGCGTACGAGCACAGCTACCCGCACTGCTGGCGCTGCCACACCGCGCTGCTCTACTACGCCCAGCCGTCCTGGTACATCCGCACCACCGCGGTCAAGGACGCCCTGCTGCGGGAGAACGAGAACACCAACTGGTTCCCGGACTCGGTCAAGCACGGCCGGTTCGGCGACTGGCTGAACAACAACATCGACTGGGCGCTGTCCCGCAACCGCTACTGGGGCACCCCGCTGCCCATCTGGCGCTGCGAGGAGGGCCACCTCACCTGCGTCGGCTCGCTCACCGAGCTGTCCGAGCTGACCGGCGCCGACCAGTCCGGCCTGGACCCGCACCGCCCGTTCATCGACGCGATCACCTTCGGCTGCACCCACGAGGGCTGCACGCTGACCGCGGTCCGCGTCCCGGAGGTCATCGACGCCTGGTACGACTCCGGCTCGATGCCGTTCGCGCAGTGGGGCTACCCGTACCGCAACAAGGAGCTCTTCGAGAAGCGGTACCCGGCGCAGTTCATCTCCGAGGCCATCGACCAGACCCGCGGCTGGTTCTACACGCTGATGGCCGTCGGCACGCTCGTCTTCGACAAGTCGTCCTACGAGAACGTGGTCTGCCTGGGCCACATCCTCGCCGAGGACGGCCGGAAGATGTCCAAGCACCTGGGCAACATCCTCCAGCCGATCCCGCTCATGGACCAGCACGGCGCCGACGCGGTCCGCTGGTTCATGGCGGCCGGCGGCTCCCCGTGGTCGGCCCGCCGGGTCGGTCACAACACCATCCAGGAAGTCGTCCGCAAGACCCTGCTGACGTACTGGAACACCGTCGCCTTCCAGGCGCTCTACGCCCGCACCTCCAACTGGGCGCCGTCCGCGGCCGATCCGGCCCCGGCCGACCGCCCGCTGCTGGACCGCTGGCTGCTCGGCGAGTTGCACACCCTCGTCGACGAGGTGACCGGTGCGCTGGAGAGCTACGACACCCAGCGCGCCGGCAAGCTGCTGTCCGCGTTCGTCGACGACCTCTCCAACTGGTACGTCCGCCGCTCGCGCCGCCGCTTCTGGCAGGGTGACGCCGCCGCGCTGCGCACCCTCCACGACGTCATCGAGACGGTCACCCGGCTGATGGCCCCGCTCGTCCCGTTCATCACCGAGCGGGTCTGGCAGGACCTGGTCGTCCCGGTCACCCCGGACGCCCCGGATTCGGTCCACCTCGCCACCTGGCCGGTGGCCGACCGCGCGCTGATCGACCCGGCGCTCTCCGCGCAGATGCAACTGGTGCGCCGGCTGGTCGAGCTGGGCCGCGCCACCCGCGCCGAGTCCGGGGTGAAGACCCGCCAGCCGCTGTCCCGCGCGCTGGTCGGCGCGCACGGCTTCGCGGACCTCTCCGAGGACCTGCGCGCCCAGATCGCCGAGGAGCTCAACGTCAGCTCGCTGGCCTCGCTCGCTGATTCCTCCGCTGGTGCAGCGGGTGGCGGCTCCCTGGTCGACACCACCGCCAAGGCCAACTTCCGGGCCCTGGGCAAGCGGTTCGGCAAGGGCGTCCAGGCGGTGGCCAAGGCCGTCGCCGCCGCGGACGCCGCCGCTCTCTCGCTCGCGCTGCGCGAGGGCACGGCGAGCGTCGAGGTGGACGGCGAGACCGTCGGCCTGAGCCCCGAAGAGGTCATCATCACCGAAACCCCGCGCGAGGGCTGGTCGGTGGCCTCGGACGCGGGCGCGACGGTCGCCCTCGACCTGGAGATCACCCCGGAGCTGCGCCGCGCCGGCCTGGCCCGCGACGCGATCCGGCTGATCCAGGAGGCCCGCAAGAACAGCGGCCTGGACGTCGCCGACCGGATCGCGCTGCGCTGGGCCGCCGCCGACGACGAGCTGCGGACGGCGCTGACCGACCACGCCGCGCTGATCGCCGACGAGGTGCTGGCCAGCGACTTCGCCGCCGGTGAACCGGACGGTTCCTACGGCCCGGCCTTCACGGACGAGGCACTGTCCCTGACCTTCCACCTCCGCAAGGCATAACGGAGCACGGAAGCACGACGGAGCACGACCAGGCCCCGGCGCACTCCGCGCCGGGGCCTGCGCTCTTGTCCGCCCCCCGCGTACCACCACCGCGCCCCTCACAGGGAACGACGGGACGGGGGACGCGACGACAGACGGGGTCAAAGCGGTACGAACAGGGCCGGGCCCCGAGGGAGTTCCCTCGGGGCCCGGCCCTGATTGCCGACTCTGCGCGCCGTACCGGCGTCAGCCGTCCGTCAGTTGTCGTCCTCGTCGATGAGGAAGCCGCGCATCGGCGACGGCGTCTGCTGCATCGGCGACGGACCCTGCGGCCGCACCGGCGCCATCGGCTGGGTCATCGCCGGCGACATCTGCTGCTGACCGCCGTAGGACGGACCACCGCTGGACGGGCTGCTCATGGAGTGGTTGCCGCCCATGGACGGGCCGCCACCCATGGTGTGGTTGCCGCCCATGGTGCCCGCACCGGCCGACGCCATCGACGGCGACGGCGGCAGCGAGGGGGCGGACGGGGTCCGCGGCGGGGCCAGCGACTCGTCGGACTGGTTCTCCAGCTGACGCAGCTGGCTCTCCAGGTACGACTTCAGACGCGTGCGGTACTCGCGCTCGAAGCCGCGCAGGTCCTCGACCTTGCGCTCCAGCGTCGCGCGGGCCGACTCCAGCGAGCCCATCGCCACGCGGTGCTTCTCCTGCGCGTCCCGCTCCAGCGCGTCGGCCTTGGCGCGGGCGTCCCGCTCCAGGCCCTCGGCACGGCTGCGCGCCTCGCCGACGATCTTGTTGGCCTCGGAACGGGCCTCCGCGATCGCCTGGTCCGCGGTCTGCTGTGCCAGCGACAGCACGCGCGCCGCACTGTCACCGCCGGGGCCGCCCTGCTGCGGCGGAGCCTGCTGCGGCAGTTGCTGCGCGGGGCCGCCGAGCGGACCGCCCAAGGGACCGCCCTGGCCCATCGGGCCGCCCTGGCCCATGGGACCGGGACCGTGCGGACCCTGCGGACCGTGGCCACTGGGACCGGGGGGCAGCTGCGGTGCACCACCGGGCAGTTGGGGCGGGCCACCCATCCCCTGCTGCTGCGGCGGAACCGGCTGCGGACCGGATATGGCGGCGGGCACCGGGGCCCCCGGCCGCTGCGGCTGGTCCTGCTGCTGGTCGGGACCCTTGCGCAGCCCCTGCTGCTGGTTCTGCGCGGCGGCCCGAGTGGCGGCGGCCAGCTTGGCGCGCAGGTCCTCGTTCTCCCGCAGCAGGCGGGTCAGTTCGGCCTCGACCTCGTCGAGGAAGGCATCGACCTCGTCCTCGTCATAGCCTTCTCGGAGGCGGACGGTCGTGAACTGCTTGTTCCGCACGTCCTCGGGGGTCAACGGCATCTCTACTTCACCTCAACGTAGTCGTCGGCAATCGGCAAGACCGTATCGTTCACACCAACAACACCGACCTCACGACGGTGATCAGGATGTAGACGATGATCATCAATACGAAGAAGGACAGGTCGAGCGCCACGCCCCCGAGACGCAGCGGCGGGATGACCCGCCGCAGAAGCTTGAGTGGCGGATCGGTGACAGTGTAGGTGGCCTCAAGAATCACCACCATTGCCTTGCCGGGTTGCCATGAGCGGGCGAACTGGAAGACATAGTCCATCACCAGGCGGAAGATCAGCAGGATGAGGAAGCAGTACAGCGCGATGTAGATCACTTGACCAGCGACACTCATCTCGCGCTTCCCTCTCCCCTTGTTCCTGTGCAGACCTTACGGCCCTGGTGTGCCCGGTGTTGCGTCTCAGCTCTGGTTGAAGAACCCGCCCTCTGCGATACGGGCCTTGTCCTCCGCCGTGACATCGACGTTAGCAGGCGACAACAGGAACACCTTCTGCGTCACCCGCTCAATGCTCCCGTGCAGTCCGAAGACCAGACCGGCCGCAAAGTCGACAAGTCGCTTCGCGTCCGTGTCGTCCATCTCCGTGAGATTCATGATCACCGGAGTGCCCTCACGGAAGTGTTCCCCGATGGTACGGGCTTCGTTGTAGGTCCGGGGGTGCAGTGTGGTGATGCGGTAAGGCTCCCGCTCGGACACAACTTTGGGCATGATCACCGGTGCGTTCTTCTCTAGGTTGGGACGTTCGGGTGTGATGGATGCCACGGGGGCGATACGCGCGGGTCGTCCGCTTTCCGCGGCGAGCGGGGCGGGTTCACGCGGCGCGGGAGGCGTCACGGCTCGGACCGGTTCTTCCCGTTCCGGGCGTGTTTCGGCCGGCACTTGGTGCTGCTGTCGCCGCCCTCGATCCGGCTCCGGGTCAAGCTCGGGCTCGAACTCGTCGTCGGGGTCGAACCCCCGGCCGTCGTACCCATCGTCCTCCACGAGGCCGAGGTAGACCGCCATCTTGCGCATCGCGCCGGCCATTCTCTGCGTCCTCCGCTCTGTGGTGGATCGGCTCCGTCACCGGGGGCCCTGGATCCACTCGGCCTGCCCGCTTCCTGCGGGAATGACCATATTTTGTGCTGTGGTCCGACTTGCTTGGCGACGTTACCCGAGCCGTGGTCGGACTCCGAGTACCGCGGTGCCGATGCGCACATGTGTCGCCCCGGCCGCCACCGCGTCCTCGAGGTCCGCACTCATACCTGCCGACACCATGGTGGCAGCAGGATGGGTCGCGCGCAGGTCGGATGAGATTTCCACGAGCCGCTCGAAAGCGGCGCGTTGACGTCCGGCATACGGCCCGGCCAGCGGCGCGACCGTCATCACGCCGTCCAGACGCAGCCCTTGAGAACCGGCGATCACCTCGGCGAGTTCCGCGACGCCCTCCGGCGCCACCCCGCCACGATCTCCTACCATCCGCCCGTTTTGCCCTGACTCGACGTCAAACGCCACCTGGATCAGGCAGCCCAGCTCCCGCCCGACACGGACCGCCTCCTTGGAGAGCGCGGTGACGAGCCGGGGCCGGTCGACGGACTGGACGACCCCGGCGTAACCGGCCACCGACCGCACCTTGTTGGTCTGCAATTGACCGACGAAGTGCCAAGTCAGCGGCAAATCGGCACATTCGGCCGCTTTGGGGGCCGCTTCCTGATCGCGGTTCTCCGCGACCTGGCGCACCCCCAACTCCGCGAGCAGTCGGACGTCGCTCGCGGGGTAGGTCTTGGTGACGACGATCAGCGTGACCTCGTCGCGTGACCGGCCGGCCTTGGCACAGGCGGTGGAGATACGATCCTCCACCCGCGCCATGTTGTCGGCCAGCTGCGTTCTGCGGTCCTCGGTCACGGCGCAGCCTCTCCGGGGGCGTCCCCGAGCCATACGTAACTCGCGAGCCGCCCGGTCGTGCGGTCGCGTCGGTACGAGTAGTGGTCCGCCGATTCGAGGGTGCAGATGTGGGATTCCCCACGCAACTGCACGCCGGCCGCGGCGAGTTGGGCTCGCACCCCCGCGGCCACGTCCACCGACGGGGTGCCCCAGGAGGTGGTCGCCCACGCCTGCGGCACCGCCGCGGCCACCTCGGCGCGCATCGCCTCGGGCACCTCGTAGCAGCGCCCGCAGACCGCGGGCCCGGTGTACCCGACGATCCGGGACGGCTCGGCGCCCCGCTCGACCATGGCCGCGACGACCGCCGGCACGACCCCGGCGACCAGGCCCGGCCGGCCGGCGTGCGCGGCGCCCGCGATCCCGGCGGCCGGGTCGGCGAGCAGGACCGGGGTGCAGTCGGCGGTCAGCACGGCCAGCGCCAGACCCCGGCGGGTCGTCACCACCGCGTCCACGCACGGGGGCTCGCCCTCCCCCCAGGGTCCGTCGACCACGGCGACATCCCGGCCGTGGACCTGGTTCATCCAGACCACCGCGGCCGGGTCCAGGCCCAGTTCCCGGGCCACCAGGTCGCGGTTGGCGCGGACGGCCGCGGGGTCGTCGCCCACCGCGCCGCCCAGGTTGAGCTGCTCATACGGAGCGGCGCTCACCCCGCCCCACCTGTCGGTGAAGGCGAAGTGCGCGCCGCTCACGTGGTGCTGTTGCCCTATCACGTCGGTGCTTTACGTCACTTCAGGAAGTCGGGGACGTCCAGCTCCTCGGCCGCGGAGTCCGAGTACGGACGGGCCGGGGGAACCGAGGGGCCGCCGGTCGGCGAGGTGGACACCTCGCCCAGCGACGGGGAGTCGGACGACGCCGGGGCCTCGTCCCGGATCTGCGGGACCGCGCCGAGACCGCCGAACGACGGTGCGGTGCGCGGCGGCTCGACCGGGGGCACGGTCGGACGGGCCGGCGCCGGGGCGGGCTCCTCGCGCTTCGGGGACGGCATCCCGGCCTGCTGGGAGTCGCGGCGGGCCGGCGGCTGACCGCCGTCGAAGCCCGCGGCGATGACGGTCACCCGGACCTCGTCGCCCAGCGCGTCGTCGATGACCGCACCGAAGATGATGTTGGCCTCGGGGTGCGCGGCCTCGCTGACCAGCTGCGCGGCCTCGTTGATCTCGAAGAGACCGAGGTCGGAGCCGCCGGAGATGGAGAGCAGCACACCGCGGGCGCCGTCGATCGACGCCTCCAGCAGCGGCGAGGAGATCGCCATCTCGGCCGCGGCCACCGCACGGTCGTCGCCGCGCGCCGAGCCGATGCCCATCAGCGCCGAGCCGGCCTCCGACATCACGGACTTGACGTCGGCGAAGTCGAGGTTGATCAGACCCGGGGTGGTGATCAGGTCGGTGATGCCCTGGACACCCGACAGCAGCACCTGGTCCGCGGACTTGAACGCGTCGAGCACGCTCACCTGGCGGTCCGAGATGGACAGCAGACGGTCGTTGGGGATCACGATGAGGGTGTCGACCTCTTCGCGAAGGCTCGCGATGCCGTCCTCGGCCTGGTTGGCGCGGCGGCGGCCCTCGAAGGTGAACGGCCGGGTGACCACACCGATCGTCAGGGCGCCCAGCGAGCGGGCGATGTTGGCGACGACCGGGGCACCGCCGGTGCCGGTGCCGCCGCCCTCGCCCGCGGTCACGAAGACCATGTCGGCCCCCTTGAGGACCTCCTCGATCTCCTCGCGGTGGTCCTCGGCCGCCTTGCGGCCCACGTCCGGGTTGGCGCCGGCGCCGAGTCCGCGCGTCATCTCGCGGCCGACGTCGAGCTTGACGTCGGCGTCGCTCATCAGCAACGCCTGCGCATCGGTGTTGATCGCGATGAACTCGACGCCCTTGAGCCCGACCTCGATCATCCGGTTGATGGCGTTCACGCCACCGCCGCCGATGCCGACGACCTTGATGACTGCGAGGTAGTTCTGCGGTGCTGCCACGTCGAAGGCCTCTCGCCTCGATTTACGTGTCGTCGCCGCACATTGCGTGTGGACGCCGACTGATGCCGAAGGGATGGTCCGCTCTGCCGACCCGAACCCTAACCCTGAAGTTTAGGGTTACTGTGCCTGTGTTCCTGGTTCCACGGTCCCTTTGGAACGAGACACTAAGTCGACAAGGCGCGCGCGTTCAACGAACACGCCGAACCTCCCGTTTTTCTTTTCACCCTATGTGATCACCCATAGTCGTAGCCATCCAGGGTGCTGGCCTGCGTCGCGGTACGTCAACTCCCGGACACCGCGGGGGCGCTGGGGACCGAGATGTCGAAGTGGCGCGCGTCACGCGCGGCCTTCATCAGGCCGGCCAGCACCTTCGCCTTTTCGGTGCCCTGCTCGCGGCTGCCCCACATCACCGTGCGGTCACCTGCGAGTTCGAGGGTGATGGAGTCGTAGGAACGCATCCGGACGGTGCGCACATCCTTGCGGACGGCGGCCGGGAGGTCCCGGGCGACGGTGACCGCGGCGCGCAGCAAACGGCCGGTTCCGAAGCGGTGCAGACTCGGGGAATCGGAAACGGTCATTTCCAGAAGCGGGACGCCCTTGGGGGCGCGACTCACCGTGGCGAATCGGACGCCCTCGCCGTCCACTTCCACAAACTTTCCGTTCGTTTTCAGCAGCAGTTCCGGCGTCCTTTCGGTCACTTCCAGACCGAGGGTGTGCGGCCAGGACCGGGTGACGTCAACGCTCTTGAGGCGCGGGAGCCGGGCGAGCAGCCGGCGCCGCACCGCTTCGGTGTCCACGGAGGCGAGCGGTGCGTTCATGGGGGCGGACGCGGCGGCGACCACCTCCTCCGGCGTGAGCACATCGGTGCCCGTGGCGTGCACCCCCTCCAGCCGGAGCCAGTCCGAGCCGTAGAGCACCCACGCGCCGAACCCGCCCAGCAGCACTGCCGCAACCGCGATGATGATCACACTGCGTCGGCGCGGACGGCGCACCCGCAGGCGCGGCAGCCGGAAGCGCCGGCCGCCGGACGGCGGCGAAGGGCGCGGGCCGGACGGCGACTTCTTCGCTCCGCGCCTGGCGGTGGTCGGTCCGGCCACGCTCTCCGCCTTCTCTCGTCCGCTACTTGCGGTGCTGCTCGATCGCCTCGTAGACCATGCCGACCAGCAACTCGTCGGCGTCCCGGCGGCCGAACTCGGAGGCCGAGCGGGACATCTCGTACAACCGGTGCGGATCGCCCAGCACCGGGAGCACGTTGTTCTGCACCCAGTCCGGGGTCAGCTGGGCGTCGTCGACCAGCAGGCCGCCGCCGGCGTTGACCAACGGCTGGGCGTTGAGCCGCTGCTCGCCGTTGCCGATGGGCAGCGGGACGAAGGCGGCCGGGAGCCCGACGGCGGACAACTCGGCGACGGTCATCGCGCCCGCGCGGCAGAGCATCATGTCGGCCGCGGCGTACGCGAGATCCATCCGGTCCAGGTACGGTACCGGGACGTAGGGGGGCATTCCCGGCATGTTGTCGACGTGCGGCAGTTCGTTCTTGGGCCCGACCGCGTGCAGCACCTGGATGCCGGAGCGCTGGAGCGCCGGCACGGCTGCCTGGACGACCTCGTTCAGCCGGCGGGCGCCCTGGGAACCGCCGGACACCAGCAGGGTCGGCAGGTTGGGGTCGAGTCCGAACGCGGCGCGCGCCTCGGGGCGGA
Source organism: Streptomyces yunnanensis (assembly GCF_029011865.1). Classification (NCBI taxonomy): domain Bacteria; kingdom Bacillati; phylum Actinomycetota; class Actinomycetes; order Kitasatosporales; family Streptomycetaceae; genus Streptomyces; species Streptomyces yunnanensis. Next base: position 6,864,861 of record NZ_CP095749.1, on the reverse strand, counting down.
CCGCGGCACGGTCCAGGGTGGCGATGGACCGGCGCAGCGGAATGCCGACATAGCGGGCGCCACGCAGCTTGCTGTCCGGGGTGCTGACGGCGACGTACGTGGCGTACCGCGAGCCGATCTTGTTGGCCAGGCCGGGCCGGGCGTTGGCCTCGTGGACGACGATCGGCACCCCGAGCCGCTTGGCGGCCAGGTAGCCGGGCAGTGCCACATAGCCACCAAAGCCGACGACGCAGTCCGCCTTGGTGCGCTCCAGGATCTGCTCGGCGGCCTTGATCGTGCCGCGCAGCCGCCCGGGGACGGTGATCAGTTCGGGGGTGGGCTTACGGGGCAGCGGTACCGCCGGGATCAGGCCGAGCTCGTAACCGCGCTCGGGGACCAGGCGGGTCTCCAGCCCCTTCTCCGTGCCGAGTGCCGTGATCCCCACGGTCGGGTCCTGCCTCCGCAGGGCGTCCGCGAGGGCGAGCGCGGGCTCGATGTGGCCGGCGGTCCCCCCACCGGCGAGTACGACATGCACCGAAATTCACCGCTCTCCGGACGGACGCCTCTTAACGCGCCGTCTCATCGTCTTCCATCTCACCCCAGCCGGCTTCCTGCCGGAAACCGGCTTCCGCGCCAACCGAGCCGTCAACGCCGCCCGTGCGGCGGGCTCGTCACGCGCGAAGGCGATCAGCAGCCCGACGGCGAACATCGTCGGCAGCAGCGCGGAGCCCCCGTAGGAGAACAGCGGGAGCGGGACACCGGCGATCGGCAGGAGACCGAGCACCGCACCGATGTTGATCACGGCCTGGGCCATGATCCAGGTGGTCACACCGCCCGCTGCGTACCGTACGAAGGGGTCCTCCGTGCGTCCGGCCACGCGGATACCCGCATAGCCTAGAGCCGCGAAGAGGGCGAGCACCGACAGCGTCCCCGCCAGTCCCAGTTCCTCCCCGGTGATGGCGAAGATGAAGTCGGTGTGCGGTTCGGGGAGTTCTCCCCATTTTTCCATACTCGCCCCGAGGCCGGAACCGAAGAGTCCGCCGGAGGCCAGCGCATAGATGCCGTGCACGGCCTGCCAGCACTGGTCGCCGGGGCCCGGATCGGTCGCCCCGATGCAGGCGAGGCGGGACATCCGGTGGGCGCTGGTCTTGATCAGCAGCGCGCTGAGCACGGTCGCGGCGCCCAGTACCCCGGCGAACAGCCGGGTCGGGGCGCCGGCCAGCCACAGCAGGCCGAAGAGGATCGCGGTGAGGATGATCGTGGTGCCCATGTCGCCGCCGAGCATGATCAGCCCGAGCAGGAGAAATGTCACCGGCGTCAGCGGAACCAGCAGATGCTTCCACTGCGTCAGTAGCTTCTTGTCCTCTTTGCGGGCGAGCAGGTCGGCGGCCCACAGGACGAGCGCGAGCTTGCCGAACTCGCTCGGTTGCACCTGGAAGGGGCCGCCGAGGCTGATCCAGTTCTGGTTGCCGTTGACCGAGACCCCGATGCCCGGGATCTGCACCAGGCCGAGCAGGAACACCGAGCCGGCGAGCAGCGGGTAGGCCAGCGCCCGGTGCCGCCGCACCGGCATACGGGACGCGAGCAGCAGCAGCCCGCCGCCGATGGCGGCCGCCAGCAGTTGTTTGCGGAAGAAGTACGACGGCGCCAGGCCGGACTGCAGGGCCTTGATCTGGGAGGCCGAGTAGACCATCACCAGGCCGAGGACGGTGATCAGCAGCGGGGCGCCGAGGATGAGGTAGTAGGCCGTCAACGGGCGGTCCCAGGCCCGCTTGGCCCGGGTGAGGAACCCTTGCGGGCCGGCCGGACGCCGGCCCGCCCGCGGCGGGCGCACCTTCGCGGGGGTCCGGCGCGCCGGGCGCGGTGACGCCGGCTTCGCCGATCGGGCGGTCATCCTCGTCCCTCCACAGGTGCGCTCGCCGCCGGCGACGACGGCAGCGGGGAGAACCGGGCTAGTGACCCGCGGCGGCCAGTTCGCCCACCGCGTCGGCGAACGCCTCGCCCCGCTTGTTGTAATTGACGAACATGTCCATCGAGGCACAGGCCGGGGCCAGCAGCACGGTGTCGCCGGGCTCGGCCAGGCGGGCCGCCTCCCTGACCGCCTCGGACATCGCCCCAGTGTCGGTCCGGTCGAGGTCGACAACCGGGACATCGGGGGCGTGTCGCGTCAGCGCTTCGCGGATCAGCGCCCGGTCGGCGCCGATCAGGACCACCCCGCGCAGCCGCCCGGCGGCCGTGCGCACCAACTCATCGAAGGTGGCGCCCTTCGCCAGGCCGCCGGCGATCCACACGATGTGCTCGTACGCCGCCAACGACGCCTCGGCGGCGTGGGTGTTGGTGGCCTTGGAGTCGTCGATGTAGGAGACCCCGGCGACGTCCGCGATGTGCTGGATGCGGTGCGCGTCCGGGTGGAAGGACCGCAGTCCCTCGCGCACCGCGGCGGCCGGGACGCCGAAGGCGCGGGCCAGCGCCGCGGCGGCCAGCGCGTTGGCGATGTTGTGCGGAGCCGGCTTCCCGGAGGCGGGGGCGATGTCCGCGACCTCGGCGAGCTCCTGGGCCTGCCGCTGCCGGTTCTCCACGAAGGCGCGGTCGACGAGGATGTCGTCGACGATGCCCAGTTGGGACGGGCCGGGGGTGCCGAGAGTGAAGCCGATGGCCCGGCAGCCCTCCTCGACGTCGGCCTCGCGGACCAGGTCCTCGGTGGCGGGGTCGGCGACGTTGTAGACGCAGGCGACGGTGTTGCCCTCGTAGATCCGGCCCTTGTCGGCGGCGTACGCGGCCATGGAGCCGTGCCAGTCCAGGTGGTCCGGGGCGAGGTTGAGGACGGCCGCGGAGTGCGCCCGCACCGACGGGGCCCAGTGCAGCTGGTAGCTGGAGAGCTCGACGGCGAGGACGTCGTAGGACGTGCCCTCCGTCCGGCCCTCGCCCAGCACGACGTCCACCAGCGGGACGCCGATGTTGCCGACCGCGGCGGTGCGCAGACCGGCCGCGCCCAGGATCGAGGCCAGCATCCGCACGGTGGTGGTCTTGCCGTTGGTGCCGGTGACCGCCAGCCAGGGCGCGGCGTCCGAGCCGCGCAGCCGCCAGGCCAGCTCGACGTCGCCCCAGACCGGGACGCCGGCCTGCTCGGCGGCCAGGAAGAGCGGGCTGGAGGGCTTCCACCCGGGGGAGGTCACGACCACCTCGGTGCCCTCGGGGAGGGTCTCCCCGTCACCGAGCCGGACGGTGACGCCCGCCCGTCGCCCACCACCACCCTCCCTGGAGGCGCTTCGCGCCGCTGCCCATTGCTCCAGTTCGGCCGCCTGGGCCCGTTCGCGGGCGCCGTCGGTGCCGTTGACGACGGTGACGCGGGCGCCGAGGCCGGCCAGGGCGCGGGCGGCGGGGACGCCGCTCACGCCGAGGCCGGCCACGGTGATGTGCCGACCGGCGAAGTCGTGGAGGTCCTGCGGGTCGTACCCGGTCACTTCGCCGCCTGCCAGCCGCCGTAGAAGATGCCCAGACCGACGATCACGCACATGCCCTGGATGATCCAGAAGCGGACCACCACAAGGACTTCGGACCACCCCTTGAGTTCGAAGTGGTGTTGGAGTGGCGCCATCCGGAAGACCCGCTTGCCGGTCATCCGGAACGAGCCGACCTGGATGACCACGGACATGGTGATCAGGACGAACAGGCCGCCGAGGACGGCCAGCAGCATCTCCGTGCGGGAGCAGATCGCGAGGCCGGCGAGCGCGCCGCCCAGCGCCAGCGAGCCGGTGTCGCCCATGAAGATCTTGGCGGGCGAGGTGTTCCACCACAGGAAGCCGAAGCAGGCGCCCATCAGGGCGGAGGCGACCACCGCGAGATCGAGTGGATCGCGGACCTCGTAGCAGCCGGGTCCGGCGGTGATCTGGTTGGCGCAGGACTCCTGGTACTGCCAGATGCCGATGAAGGTGTAGGCGCCGAAGACCATCACCGAGGCACCGGTGGCCAGGCCGTCGAGGCCGTCGGTGAGGTTCACGCCGTTGGACATCGCCAGGATCATGAACAGCGCCCAGAGCACGAAGAGCACCGGGCCGATCTGCCAGCCGAAGTCCTGGGTGAAGGAGAGCCGGTCGGAGGCCGGGGTCGCGCCCCGCAGGTCGGCGAACTGGAGCGAGAGCACCGCGAAGGCGATGCCGACGATCAGCTGGCCGGCCATCTTCGCCTTGGCCCGCAGGCCCAGCGACCGCTGCTTGACGATCTTGATGTAGTCGTCGAGGAAGCCGACCAGGCCCATGCCCGCGAAGAGGAAGAGCACCAGGACACCCGAGAAGGTCGGGTGGCTGGAGGTGATCACCTTCGTCAGGGCGTAGGCGATGATCGTGGCCAGGATGAAGGAGATGCCGCCCATGGTGGGCGTGCCCTTCTTGCTGCCGTGGGTGCGGGGGCCGTCATCGCGGATGAACTGCCCGTAGCCCTTCTTGGCCAGGAGTTTGATCAGCAGCGGGGTACCGATCAGGGTCAGGAAGAGCCCGATCATCCCGGAGAAGAGGATCTGCTTCATGGAGTTCATCGGGACGCGGCTCCGCCCGTCGCAGCGGAACCGTCCTCGCCGTCCAGCAATGCCGCGGCCACCCGCTCCAGGCCCACCGACCTGGACGCCTTCACCAGCACGACGTCTCCCGGTCGCAGCTCCCTGCGCAACAGGTCGATCGCCGCCCGCGCGTCGGACACGTGCACCGACTCCTCACCCCACGAACCCTCGTTCTTGGCGCCCATGTCGAGCCAGGCCGCTTCCCTGCCGCCGACCGCCACGAGCTTGCTGACGTTGAGCCGGACGACCAGCCGCCCGACCGCGTCGTGTTCGGCGAGTGACTCCTCGCCCAGCTCGGCCATCTCACCGAGCACCGCCCACGTCCGGCCCCCCCGCGCCCTGCCGGCGGCGCCCATGGCGACCAGCGCACGCAGCGCCGCTCGCATGGACTCGGGGTTCGCGTTGTAGGCGTCGTTGACGACCGTCACGCCGTCCGCGCGCTCGGTGACCTCCATCCGCCAGCGGGAGAGCGTGCCGGCTTCGGAGAGCGCGGCGGCGATCTCGTCCACGGGCATGCCCAACTCATGGGCGACGGCGGCCGCGGCGAGCGCGTTCGACACGTGGTGCTCACCGTACAGCCGCATGGTCACATCGCTGCACCCGGAGGGTGTGTGAAGCGTGAAGGAGGGCTGTCCGAGGCCGTTGAGCCGGACATTCTCGGCACGGATCGCGGCGTCCGCGGACTCGCCGAAGAAGACCGTACGGGCCTTCGTGCGGGACGCCATGGCCCGGACGTACGGATCATCCGCGTTGAGCACCGCCACGCCGCCCGCCCGTCGCCCGCCACCGCCCTCCGCCGGAAGCCCTTCGGGCCCTTCCTCGTCGGCCACGGGCAGCGACTCGACCAGCTCGCCCTTGGCCTGGGCGATCTGCTCGCGCCCGCCGAACTCGCCGAGGTGCGCGGTGCCGACGTTGAGGACCACCCCGATCCGGGGCGGGGTCAGCCCGGCGAGGTAGCGGATGTGGCCGATGCCGCGGGCGCCCATCTCCAGTACGAGGTGCCGGGTGGTGTCCTCGGCGCGCAGCGCGGTGAGCGGCAGCCCGATCTCGTTGTTGAGGTTGCCTTCCGGCCACACCGTCGGACCGTGCCGCTGGAGGAGCTGGGCGATCAGGTCCTTGGTGCTGGTCTTGCCGGCCGAGCCGGTCAGACCGATGACGGTGGCGCCCGACTTGTTCACGACGGCCCGGGCGAGTGCGCCGAGAGCTGCGACGACGTCGTCGACGACGATCGCCGGGACACCGACCGGGCGGGCCGCGAGGACGGCCACCGCACCGGCTTCCACGGCGCCGACGGCGAAGTCGTGGCCGTCGACGCGCTCACCGGCGAACGCGACGAACAGGCCACCCGGGCGGACCGCCCGGGAGTCCGAGACGACCGGCCCGGTGACCTCGCGGTCCGGGTCCGGTATGTCGTGCTGCTGCCCGCCGACGATGCTCGCGATCTCGGCGAGGGACAGGGAGATCACAGGTCACCCCCGGGGCCGTGCAGGAGGTGCCAACAAGAGGATTGTGCGCGCATGGCGGTGTGTCATCCCTGGTGGTTCGGCTGCTGTGACTGCTGCGACTTCTGCGCTGCCATCGCGGATTCGATCGCGGCGCGCAGCACCTGGCGGTCGTCGAAGGGGCGTACCACTCCGGCGATGTCCTGTCCCTGTTCGTGGCCCTTGCCCGCGACGATCACGGTGTCCCCGGGTTCGGCGCGGGCGACGGCGGCGGCGACGGCGGCGGCCCGGTCCTCTTCGACCAGGACGGTGCCGCGCTCGTGGACGGGCACCTCGGCGGCGCCCGCGAGCATGGTGGCGAGGATCGCGAGCGGGTCCTCGGAGCGGGGGTTGTCGGAGGTCAGCACGGCGGTGTCGGCGAGCCGGGCGACCGCGGCGCCCATCGGCATCCGCTTGTGCGGGTCGCGGTCGCCGCCGCAGCCGAGTACGGCGTGCACCTTGCCGGTGGTGACCTTGCGCAGGGCCCGCAGAACCGATTCGACGGCGTCCGTCTTGTGCGCGTAGTCGACGACCGCCAGGTAGGGCTGGCCGACGTCCACCCGCTCCAGGCGGCCGGGGACGCCCGGGATCGCGGCGACGCCGTCGGCCGCGGTCTGCGGGTCGATGCCGGCGACGGCCAGCGCGGTGATCGCGGCCAGCGCGTTGGAGACGTTGAACGGGCCGGCGATCGGGCTGGCGGCGCGCAGCGTCACACCGCCGGGGCCGTGCACGGTGAAGGTCGAGCCGAGCGCGCCGATCTCGACGTCGGCGGCGCGCCAGTCGGCGTCCGGGTGACCCTCGGCGGAGAAGGTGGTGACCGGGACCTCGGACTCGCCGGCGGCCAGCCGGCGGCCGTACTCGTCGTCGAGGTTGACCACGCCGGCCTTGCTGCGCGCCCTGGTGAACAGCTGGGCCTTGGCCTGGAAGTAGTCCTCCATGCCGGAGTGGAACTCCATGTGCTCCGGGCTGAGGTTGTTGAAGACCGCGACGTCGAAGACGCAGCCGTCGACCCGGCCGAGCACCAGCGCGTGGCTGGAGACCTCCATGGCGACCGAGCGGACGCCGCGCTCGCGCATCACCGCGAACAGCGCCTGGAGGTCGGTGGCCTCGGGGGTGGTCCGCTCGGACTTCAGGCGCTCGTCGCCGATCCGGGACTCGACGGTGCCGATCAGGCCGGTCAGACCGCCCGCCCGTCGCCCGTCACCGCCGTCGGCCTCCTTGGCGGCCGCGGCCCGCAGCCCGCCCTCGATGAGGTACGCGGTGGTGGTCTTGCCGGAGGTGCCGGTGATACCGATCTGGAGGAGGTCCTCGCCCGGCGCCCCGTAGATCGAGACGGCCAGGGCGCCCATCCGCCCGCGCGGGTCGTCGACGGCCAGGACCGGCAGACCGGTCGCGGCGGCCCGCTCGGCGCCCGACGGGTCGGTCAGGATCGCGGCGGCGCCGAGGTCGGCGGCCTGGGCGACGAAGTCGGCGCCGTGCAGACGGGCGCCGGGCAGCGCGGCGTAGACGTCGCCGGGGCGGACCGCACGGGAGTCGTGGGTGATGCCGGTGACCATGACATGCGCGGCGTCGGGGACCGGGATCGCCAGCTGCTGGGCGAGGTCCGCCAGAGGGGTGGGACGGACCTTCTCAGGGCGCGGCGCACCCGGATATCTGCCGGGGCCGCCCTTCTCCGCGTGCTGGGGTTTCGGGGACTGATCAGCTTGTGACACGGCGGTGAGCGTACCGGGCAGAACGGGCCCGGGGCGAAGTGAGGGCTCCGCCGGGGTTCTGTCGCCGGGCAGCTGCGGGCCGTCGGGAGTGATCGTCGTCACGGCGGTGTTGCCTCGTTTTCATTCGCCTGGCTTGAACGTGACCGGCAGCCGCGGCGGCTGTGCGCCGGTCGGGGGGACCTGGAGCGTCTTGAGCGCGAACGCCATGACTTTCTGGAAGATCGGGCCGCAGACCTGGCCTCCGAAGTAGCTGCCGTGAGTGGGGTTCTGCACGGCGCAGTAGACGGTGATGCGGGGCTTGTCGGCGGGCGCGAAGCCGGCGAAGGAGGCGGTGTAGCCGTGGTAGCGGCCGGTCTTCGGGTCCACCCGGTTGGAGGTGCCGGTCTTGCCGCCGACCCGGTAGCCGTCGATCTTCGCCTTCGCCCCGGTGCCCTCGTCGTCGTCCACCACCGACTCCAGCATGGCGGAGAGGGTGGTGGCGGTCTTCGTGCTCACCACCCGGCTCTGGGCGGGCGCGGGAGCCGGGACGTACCGGCCGTCCGGCCCGGTGGCGCCGCGGACGAGGGTGGGGGCGATCCGTTCGCCGCCGTTGGCGATGGTGGAGTAGACGGAGGCGGCCTGGACGGCGTTGAGGGACAGGCCCTGGCCGAACGGGATGGTGTACTGCTGGGAGGTGTTCCACTTCTCCGGCTTGGCCAGGATGCCGTCGGTCTCGCCCGGGAAGTTGAGCCCGGTCGGCTGGCCGATGCCGAATTTCCGCAGGTAGGAGTAGAGGACCCGGTTGGCCTGCGGCTGGGTGGTGCCCAGTTGGCCGGTGGCCAGGATGGTGCCGATGTTGCTGGACTTGGCGAGCACGCCGTTGAGCGTCAGGTGCCAGGTGTCGTGGTCGACGTCGTCGGAGAAGAGCCGGTCGCCGCGGTGCAGCCGGTTGGGCACGGTGACCCGGGTGTACGGGCTCGCGGCGCCCTCCTCCAGGACGGCCGCCATCGACATCAGCTTGCTGGTGGAGCCCGGCTCGTAGGCGTCGGTGAGGGCGGGGTTGCCGAGCGTGTCGGGGCCGGCCTTGGACAGGTCGTTGGGGTCGAAGCCGGGGGCGTTGGCCAGCGCCAGGATCTGGCCGGTGCGGGTGTCCTGGACGACGACGTAGCCGCGGTCGGCGCGGGACTTCTCCACCTGGTCGCTGATGGCCTGCTGGGCCGCCCACTGGATGTCGCGGTCGATGGTCAGCTGGACGTCGGTGCCGGGGACGGCGGGGTGCTCCTGGGTGTCGGCGGTGGGCACCCGGCGGCCGCCGGACTGGGCGTAGACCAGCTTGCCGTCCGTGCCGGCCAGTTCCTTGTTGAGCTGGGCCTCCAGGCCGCCGGCGCCCTTGCCCGTGCCGTTGACGAAGCCGAGGAGGCCGGCGGCGAGGTCGCCGCCCGGGTAGACGCGCTTGCTGTGCTTGTCGGCGAAGATGCCGACCAGGACGTTGGGGCGGGGGGCGCTCTTGGGGGCGGCGGCCTTGGCGTCCAGCGTCTTGCGGAGGTCCTTGATCTTCTTCCACACCTGGGGGGTGCGCTGCCGGGCGAGCAGGACGTAGCGGGACGCGGGCTGGTCGAGCTTGGCGGCGAGGGTCTCCCGGGACTCGTCGAGAATCGGCGCGAGCAGCGCGGCGGCCTGCTGCGGGGCGTCCTTGATCTTGAGCTTGTCGGGCGCCAGGAGGCTGGGGTCGGCGGTGATGTCGTAGGCGTCCACGGTGGTGGCGAGGTCCACCCCGTTGCGGTCGGTGATCGCGCCGCGCTCGGCGGCCAGTTTGACCGGGACGTAGCGGTTCTCGTTGGCCTTGGCGGAGTAGGCCGCGGCGTCCACCGCCTGCACCTGCACGAGCCGCACGACGAACGCCAGCATCACCAGCGTCAGCGCCAGGGCGACCAGCCGCAGCCGGGGGCGCGGGCTGACCGGCCGCAGCGTGCCGCCGGCCGGCCGGGGGCGGCCCTGGACGGCGGGCCGGCGGGCGGCCGGCGACCGGGACGCACCGGAGCGGCCGGCGGGCCGGGCGGGGCGCGGTACGCGACGGGGGTCCCTGGGCTCGGTCATACCGCGGTCTCCGGGGCGGGCACGGGGGTGGCGGGCAGCCGCGCGGCGCCGTGCGCCCGGAGGGCCGGGACGGCGGGACCGCAGCAGCGGAGGGCGGGGGCGGGCATCACGCGGTCACCTGCCGGAGGCCGACGGGGAGGGCCCGGCCGCGAGGGCGGACGGGCGGCCGGCGGGGGACGGCTGGGCGGCGGCGTCGGGCAGGAGGACGGAGGCCGGGGCCACCGGGGTCGCCAGCGGGCCCGGCGACGGCGGGACGCCCGGGGTGCTGGGGGCGAGCGGGCCGATCGCGGGCCGCGCGGCCGGCGACGTCGGCGGGAGCACGGACGCCGGCGGGGTCTCCGGGGCCGACGGCCGCAGCATCATCGGGCCGAGCGATCCCGGTTCGGCGGACGCGGACAGCGAGGTGCTGGAGGACGAGACCGGGCCCGGCGCGCCGCGGACCGTGCCGTCCGGCATCAGGAACGCCGGGTTGCCGCCCGGGACCATGCCCAGTTTGCGGGCCCGCCGCGCCAGCCCGTCCGGGGCGGAGTAGGCGTCCACCTCCTGCTGGAGCGCCTGCTGCTCGTCCGTCAGCTCGCCGGTCTTCCGCTCCAGCCGGCTCAGCTCGAACGACCCTTGGTTGAGCGCCGAGTTGAGCAGCAGCAGGGTGATCAGCCCGGAGCCCAGGAGCACCACGACGAGCAGGACGAAGGGGGTGCGCGCGGCGGTGCCGCCGCGGGGGGCGGAGGGCAGCAGCGCGGCCAGGCGCTGCCTGCCGCGCGGACGACCCCCCTGCCCTGTCACGCGATGTCCTCGCGGATGCGCTCGGCGCCGCGCAGCCGGGCGGGGGCCGCGCGCCGGTTCTGGGCGACCTCCTCCTCGGTGGGCAGTTCGGCCCCGCGGGTCAGCAGCTTGAGCCGGGGCTGGTAGCGCTCGGGCACGACCGGGAGGCCGGGCGGCGCGGTGCTGCTGGCGCCGGCCGCGAAGACGTGCTTGACCAGCCGGTCCTCCAGCGAGTGGTAGGCGAGCACGGCGATCCGGCCGCCGACCGCGAGGGCCTTCACGGCGGCCGGGATGGCGCGTTCGACGCAGGCCAGCTCGCCGTTGACCTCGATGCGCAGGGCCTGGAAGGTGCGCTTGGCCGGATTGCCGCCGGTGCGCTTGGCGGCCTGCGGCAGCGCGTCACGGATCAGCTCGACCAGCCGGGCGCTGTTGCTGAACGGCTCCTTCTCCCGCTCCCGGACCACCGCCGCGACGATCCGCTTGGCCTGCTTCTCCTCCCCGTAGGCGCGCAGGATCCGGACCAGTTCCCCGGGCGGGTAGGTGTTGAGGACCTCGGCGGCGCTGATGCCGGTCGTCTGGTCCATCCGCATGTCGAGCGGGGCGTCCTGGGCGTAGGCGAAGCCGCGGTCGGCCTCGTCGAGCTGCATGGAGGAGACCCCGAGGTCGAACAGGACGGCCTGGACCTTGGGCAGACCGAGCCGGTCGAGGACCTCGGGGAGCTCGTCGTAGACCGCGTGCACCAGGGTGGCGCGGTCCCCGTAGGGGGCCAGCCGCTCCCCCGCGAGCCGGAGCGCGGCCGGGTCGCGGTCCAGGGCGACGAGCTGGGCCTCGGGGAACGTGGCGAGCAGCGCCTCGCTGTGCCCACCGAGGCCGAGGGTGCAGTCGACGACGACCGCGCCGGGCTCGGCGAGCGCGGGGGCGAGCATGTCCAGGCACCGCTGGAGCATGACGGGTACGTGGCGAGTGTTGCTGCTCATGCGCCTTCCGATGGTGGGCGGCAGGTGGGTCCCCGGCCGTTGGCTGGGGGATGCCGCACGTACCGCTTGGTCCCCGCCCGCTCTGAAGGGGAAGTGGCCCTCCGGCGACGGGGAAGTGACGTCGGATGACCGGTGGAGCGGGAGGAGGCCGAACCGTACGTACGGTCACGCACGCGAGGGATCCGGGATCCAAGGAGAGCGTCACGCCTCCCACTTCGCGCCACTTTAGTCCACCTGCCGTCCCGGTCAATCAACTGGTTCCGCGCGTCCCCCGCAGGGTGCGCCCGAAGGTTTCGTGCGGCTTTATCCGGGGACGTGCAACCCTGTGGATTACCTCACAAGGTGTGATGTTGCCCCCTACGCCTGTTGTGCGGAGGGGCTGAACAGGCCATGAACGATTACCGTGAATCCATGCCCATACCTGCGTCGCAGCCGCTGCCCCCCTCCTCCGACAGCACGCCCGCCGCGCCTGACGGCACGGTCACCGACCGCCTCGTCGAGGCGAACCGGCACTATGCCGCCGCCTTCACCGACCCGGGCATGGACGCCCGACCGGTCCTCAAGGTCGCCGTCGTGGCCTGCATGGACGCCCGGCTCGACCTGCACGCGGCGCTGGGCCTGGAGCTCGGCGACTGCCACACCATCCGCAACGCCGGCGGCGTGGTGACCGACGACATCATCCGCTCCCTGACGATCAGCCAGCGCGCGCTGGGCACCCGGTCCGTCGTCCTCATCCACCACACCGGCTGCGGCCTGCTCAGCCTGACCGAGGACTTCCGGCACGAGCTGGCGGCCGAGGTCGGCCAGCGGCCCACCTGGGCGGTCGAGGCGTTCAAGGACCTCGACCAGGACGTCCGGCAGTCCATGCAGCGGGTGCGCACCTCACCCTTCCTGCTGCACACCGACGACGTTCGCGGCTTTGTGTTCGACGTGACGACGGGGCTGCTGCGGGAGATCGACCCGCAGGGCTGACCTGCGACGGGACCTGCCGCGATCGGCGGCGGGCCCCGTCCGCCACCCCTCCCCCACGCCCGGTTCGCCGGGCTTGTCCGGTTGGCCGGGACGGAACGGTGTGAGTTATCCACAGGCCATGACGCGAGGCCGCGCGGGCGGCAAGAATGCGTAGGTGACATCGCCCCGGCCGAGGCCGGGCGGGATGCGCGCGGGGAGGGCCGGTCCATCCAGGGGGCGGCGGCCACCCGGTGACGGGCCGAGGAGGGCCGAGTGACGACGTATGACGAACGAGCGAGCCTTGCCGATCTGACCACCACCGCCGGGCGGGTGCACCGGTCGGTGGAGGGCGTGATCGAGGGCAAGCCGGAGGTCGTACGGCTCGCGCTGACCGTTCTGTTGGCCGAGGGGCACCTGCTCATCGAGGACGTGCCCGGCGTCGGCAAGACGATGCTCGCCAAGGCGCTGGCCCGGTCCATCGACTGCTCGGTGCGGCGCATCCAGTTCACCCCCGACCTGCTGCCGTCGGACATCACCGGCGTGAGCGTCTACGACCAGCAGCAGCAGGACTTCGAGTTCAAGCCCGGCGCGATCTTCGCCCAGATCGTGATCGGCGACGAGATCAACCGCGCCTCCCCCAAGACCCAGTCGGCGCTCCTGGAGTCCATGGAGGAGCGCCAGGTCACCATGGACGGGCAGACCTACGAGCTGCCCAGCCCCTTCATGGTCGTCGCGACGCAGAACCCGGTCGAGATGGAGGGCACCTACCCGCTCCCGGAGGCCCAGCGGGACCGCTTCATGGCCCGGGTCTCGATCGGCTATCCCAGCCCGGCCGCCGAGCTGCGGATGCTCGACGTGCACGGCGGTGCCTCCCCCCTGGATGTGCTGCGCCCGGTGGCGCACGCCCACGAGATCGTCAAACTGACCGAGGCGGTGCGCGCGGTGCACGTCGCCGAGGCGGTGCGCCGGTACACCGTCGATCTGGTGGCGGCCACCCGCAGCCATCCCGATCTGCGGCTCGGCGCCTCGCCGCGGGCGACGCTGCACCTGCTGCGCGCCGCCAAGGCCGCGGCGGCCATGGCCGGGCGGGAGTTCGCGCTGCCGGACGACGTCCAGTCGCTGGCGGTGGCGGTGCTCGCGCACCGTCTGCTGCCCACCGCCCAGGCCCAGTTGAACCGCCGCACGGCCGAGCAGGTGGTGCTGGAGATCGTGCAGCGCACCCCGGTCCCCGACCCGTCCGCCCCGCAGTGGCGGCAGGCTGCCCGCGGCCAGCAGCCGCCCGGCGCACGGGGGTTGTGATGTCCAGCGGGGGGAGCACCGGGACGCCCGAGCCGGGCGGGCTGCGCGGCGCCTTCCGGGGGCTGACGACCCGCGGCCGGTCGTTCCTGGCGGCCGGGGTGGCCGCCGCGGCCTGCGCGTATCTCCTGGGGCAGGCGGATCTGCTGCGGGTCGGGCTGCTGCTGGCGGCGCTGCCGCTGGTGTGCGTCCTGGTGCTGCACCGCACCCGCTACCGCGTCGCGGGCAGCCGCACCCTCACGCCGGCGCGGGTCTCGGCGGCGGCCGAGGCCCGGGTCCGACTCCGGGTGGAGAACGTCGCACGGCTGTCGACCGGCGTGCTGATGCTCCAGGACCGGGTCCCCTACGTCCTCGGGCCCCGGCCGCGCTTCGTCCTGGACCGCGTCGAGCCCGGCGGGCACCGCGAGGTGTCCTACCGCGTCCGCTCCGACCTGCGCGGCCGCTATGCGCTGGGGCCGCTGCAGCTGCGCCTGACCGACCCATTCGGCATGTGCGAGCTGACCCGCTCCTTCAGCTCGTTCGACACCCTCACGGTGGTGCCGCGCGTCGAGCCGCTGTCGCCGGTCCGGCTGGCCGGCGAGACCGCCGGGTACGGCGACGGACGGCACCGCTCGCTCGCCCTGGCCGGTGAGGACGACATCATCCCGCGCGGCTACCGCCACGGCGACGATCTGCGCCGGGTCCACTGGCGGTCCACCGCGCGCCACGGCGAGTTGATGGTCCGTCGCGAGGAGCAGCCGCAGAAGGCGCGCTGCACCGTCCTGCTCGACACCCGCACGGTCGCCCACGAGGGTTCCGGGCCCGATTCGGCCTTCGAATGGGCGGTGGCCGGCGCCGCCTCGGTGGCCCTGCACCTGCTGGAGCGGGGCTTCTCGGTGCGGTTGCTGACGGACACCGGCCACACGGTGCCCGGTCCGGAGGGCGGCGGCTTCGCGGGCGGCGAGTCCGCGGACGCCGCGGGCCTGCTGCTGGACACCCTCGCCGTCGTGGAGCACTCCGCGGAGGAGGGCCTCTCCGCGGCGTACGACGCGCTGCGCGGCGGCGCGGAAGGGCTGCTGATCGCCTTCTTCGGCGAACTGGACGAGGAGCAGGCCGCGCTGGCCGGCCGGATCCGCCGGCGCAGCGCCACCGCGGTCGCCTTCGTCCTGGACGGCGACGCCTGGTCCCGGGGGCCGGGCGGGATCCGTCCCTCCCACGGGGCACCGGTCGCCGAGCGGGTGCGGCTGCTGCGCGAGGCGGGCTGGACGGCGCTGCCGGTGGCGCCCGGTGACGCACTGGCGGATCTGTGGCGGGCGGCGGACCGGGCGGGGGCGGAACCGGGCCCGACGGCCGGCGCGGCGCCGGGGCGGGGCGGCCCCGGCGCCCCCGGACGAAGCGAGGCGGGCGCATGAACGGGCGGGGACGGCTGACGCTGGGCGCGATGGTGGCCACGCTGTGTGCCGGGGGCGCGATGCTGCCGCTGGTGGACCCGGTCACCTGGCTGTTCCAGGCGGCGCTGGCGCTGGCGCTGGTGACGGGGGTGGGGGCGCTGGCCCGACGACTTCCGCTGGCCCGGCCGCTGATCGTCGTCGCCCAGGCGCTGGCGGCCGTCCTGCTACTGACCGCGGTGTTCGCCCACGGCCAGGCGATAGCCGGGCTGCTGCCGGGGCCGGACGCCGTCGCCGCCCTCGCCGACCTGGTGCACAACGGCGTCCGGGACGTCGGCCGATACGCCATCCCGGCCCCGGTCACGCCCGGCATCCGGCTGCTGCTGATCTCCGGGGTGCTGCTGATCGGCCTCGTCGTGGACGCGCTGGCGGTCACCTACCGCAGCGCCGCGCCCGCCGGACTGCCGCTGCTCGCGCTGTATTCCGTGGCGGCGGGACTGTCCCCGGACGGCGCGGGCTGGTGGTGGTTCGTCGTGGCCGCCGCCGGCTATCTGCTGCTCCTGCTCGCCGAGGGCCGTGACCGGCTCTCCCAGTGGGGCCGGGTGTTCGGCAGTCCGGCCGCGGGCCGGCCCGACGGTGCCGGCGGCGCCCCGGTGCCGATCCGCCGCGGCCGCCGGATCGGCGCGCTGGCGCTGGGCATCGCGCTGCTGGTGCCCGCCGTACTGCCGTCGCTGGGCGGCGGGTTGCTCGGTCCGACCGCCGACAGCGCCGGGCCCGGCGGCGGGGGCGGCACCATCTCCGCGGTGAACCCCCTGGTCTCGCTCCAGGACAGCCTGAACCAACCGGAGGACCGCGAGGTCCTCAACTACCGCACCACCGCGGCCGACACCCGCGAGATGTATCTGCGGATCGTCGCCCTGGACCAGTTCGACGGCACGGCCTGGAAGCCGTCCGAGCGCACGGTCACCGACGTCCCCGCCGAGTTGCCCCGACCGCCCGGCCTCAGCTCCGACGTGCCCGTCACCCGGATCAACACCTCCCTGTCCACCGCCCGCTGGTACGCCCAGAACTGGCTGCCGCTCCCCTATCCGGCGGCCAGGGTGGACATCCCCGGCCGCTGGCGGTTCGAGCCCGAGGGCCGCACCCTGGTCGGCGACCGCGGGCAGAACACCCACGGCCTGCAGTACCAGGTCGAGAGCCTCCAGGTGCGGCCCACCGCGCACCAGCTGGCCACCGCCCCGGCCCCGCCCGCCGCGCTGCAGCGCGAGTACACCAAGGTCCCGGCCTCCCTCCCCGCGATCGTCCGCAGCACCGCCCGCAAGGTCACCCACGGTGCCCGCACGGCGTACGACAAGGCGGTCAAGCTCCAGGACTGGTTCGCCGTCGACGGCGGCTTCACCTACAACACCGAGGTCCGGGCGGGCAGCGGAACCGAGGCGATAGCCCGCTTCCTGGAGGAGAAGGAGGGCTTCTGCGTCCACTTCTCGTTCTCCATGGCGGCGATGGCCCGCACCCTCGGCATTCCGGCCCGGGTCGCGGTCGGCTTCACCCCCGGCACCGCGCAGCCCGACGGCACGACGTCGGTCGGCCTGAAGGACGCGCACGCCTGGCCCGAGCTGTACTTCCAGGGCGTCGGCTGGACCCGCTTCGAGCCGACCCCGAGCCGCGGCAGCGTCCCGGACTACGCCTATCCGGACCCCTCGCAGGCGACCGGTCCCGGCGCACCGGACCGCGCGACGGCGCCGTCCGCGGTGCCCTCGACCGGACCGTCCGCTGCCCCCTCCTGCGGCGCCGGCGACCGGCGGACGGGCGCCGGTCCGGACTGCGCGGTCGCGCCCGCGGACCCGACCTCCGGCCCGTCGGACGGCGGCCCCGCGCCCTGGGCGCTCGCCGCCGGGGTCCTCGCCGCGCTGCTGGTCCTGGCGCTGCCCGCGGTGCCACTGCTGTGGCGGAGCCGGGTCCGCGCCCGCCGGCTGGCCGGCGGCCCGGACGGCGACGCCGCGGCCCGCGCCCTCGCCGCCTGGCAGGAGCTCCTGGACACCGGCTGGGACTTCGGGATCTTCCCGGACGAGTCGCTGACGCCGCGCACGGCGGCGGCCCGGATCATTCGCGTCGGGGAACTGCAACCGGACGCCGCGGCCGCCGCCCGGCGGGTGGCCACGGCGGTCGAGGGGGTGCTGTACGCCCCACGGCCGGTCCCGGTGTCCGGGCTCGCCGCGGACGTCCGGCAGGTGCATGCCGGCCTGCGGGCCGGGGCGCCCCGCGCGCTGCGGCTACGGGCCCGGTGCGCGCCGCGCTCGGCGGCGCGGCTCCGCCGGTCCTGGGCTGCCCGGTGGGCGGCGCTGCGGCTGGGCTGCCGGAACAGCCGCCCGGCGGCCGCGACCCGACGCGCGGTGGCCGCGCTGCGGGCGGCGGGACGACGGCGCGGCGAGCGGGCGTAGTCCGGCACCCGCCGGGCGCGGCCCGCCCGTGCCCGGCGGTGGCACTCCTGTGTGAGAAGCCTTCCGCGCAGCACCGCACACGCGGAATCCCGCGCGGAATACGGCGCCCCCGGAAAACGGAAAAGGTGTGGCCCCCGATCGCTCGGGGGCCACACCACGGAAGTCGAAACGAATGCGCGGACCGGCTTCATAAACACGAACGGACCGGGGGGCCAAAAGCCCGGAGAGACGTCGGAAAACTGGCCGGATCCGAGAAATCGGCCGGGCCCGCGCCCGAGCGTTCGCCGTGCGGAGGAACCGGGCGTCGAGCCGGCCGGTCAGTGACCCTGCTGCTCGTCGCGCCGGCGCTGCCAGCGGTCCTCGATGCGGTTCATCATCGAACGGCGCGGCCTGGCCTGGCGGCGCGGCTGCGCCCCACCGGTGCCGGCGGCGCGCTCACCGGGCTTGGGGGCCTTGCGCCAGCCGGTGACGGCCAGCACCGCGCAGCCGAGCATGACGAGGAAGCCGATGACGCTGACCCACCAGATCTGCTGCGCAACCATGCCGGCCATGAGCAGGCCGATACCCACCAGGAAGCCCGCGACCGCTTGGTAGACCCGTCGCCGGGTGTACGTACGCAGCCCGCTTCCCTCAAGCGCTGTCGCGAACTTGGGATCTTCGGCGTACAGCGCTCGCTCCATTTGCTCGAGCATGCGCTGCTCGTGCTCCGAGAGCGGCACGGAGTCCTCCTACTCGTCGGTCGCGGGGGGCGACCGGGTGCGACCCTTTCAGGATAGGCAGGGAATCGCCCCCGTGAAACCCGCCCCTCTACGCCAATTCACCGTCCGCACCGCTGCGGCGGCTGGTGGTGATGCTGGCTGCATTCCCCACCCGCCAGTCCGTCATGCCGGAACGTCGTACCCCGATCATACGGGGCGAAGCGGCTGTTCGGGTGGCCTGTGCCCGACCACACGCGATGCCCGCGGGCGCCACCGGGTCCCGCGGACGGCGCTCGCGCGTGCCGCGGACGCTGCTCCTCGGTGCCGCACCGCCCGCCGTCCGCGACCCGACGGTGCGGGCGCCTCGGCGGGGAGCGGCGCGTGCCGTACGTACGGTGCGGAGCCGTGTGCGAACGGAACGACCGCGGAGCGGCCCTGCGGCCTCGTGAGCCGTCAGTCGCGCTCGGCGAGGACGTGCAGCTGGGTGGCGACCGAGTGGAACGCGGGCTGCTCCGCCGCGGCGACCTCCAGCTTCAGCAGCGCGTCCAGGGCGCCGGGCTCGGTGTCGACCAGGACGCCGGGCACCAGGTCGGCGAAGATCCGCACGCCGTGCACCGCGCCGACCTGGAGGCCGGTGCCGGTGACCAGCTCGGTGAGCTGCTCGGCGGTGAACCGGCGGGGCACCGGGTCGCCCTCGCCCCAGCGGCCGGCGGGGTCGGTGAGGGCCCGGCGGGCCTCGGTGAAGTGGCCCGCCAGGGCGCGGGCGAGGACCGCCCCGCCCAGGCCGGCGGCGAGCAGGCTGAGGGTGCCGGCGGGGCGGAGCGCGCCGACGGCGTTGCGCAGACCCTCGGCGGGGTCGTCGACGTACTCCAGCACGCCGTGGCAGAGCACCGCGTCGTAGCCACCGCGCTCGACGACCTGGAACAGCCCGTGGGCGTCGCCCTGGACCCCGCGGATCCGGTCGGCGACCCCGGCCTCGGCGGCCCGGCGCTCCAGCGCGAAGAGGGCGTTGGGGCTGGGGTCGACGACGGTGACGCGGTGACCGAGGCGGGCCACCGGGACGGCGAAGTTACCGCTGCCGCCGCCGGTGTCGAGGACGTCCAGGGCGTCGCGCCCGGCGGCCTTGACCCGGCGCTCCAGGGCGTCCTTGAGGACGTCCCAGACCACGGCGGTACGAAGGGAGGCGCGCGGGCGCAGCGGGTCAGACACGGTGGGTGGCTCCTCGGCGGGGCATGGACATCCAGTCGTTCACCACCCTATTCCGTATCGTGCCTGGTGCGGCGTCCGGCCCGCGCGCCGGGCGGGCGCGGGCGGTCAGCCGGCCCTGCCCCAACTGCCGCTGGGGTCCCCGGCCCGCTGCGGGGGCAGCACCGGCTGGAGTCGGAGCATCCGCTCGACCAGGCGGAGGAACATCCCGGCGTCCCGCAGCAGGTCGTCGGCGTCGCGCCGGGTGGCCGCGCCCGCTATGCCGGCCTCGGCCCGGGCCCGGCGGGCGGCGCCGGCCGCGAACAGGGCGCTCCACTCGGCGAGTTCGGGGGCGACCTCGGGCAGCACCTCCCAGGCGCTCCGGATGGTCTTCCGGCGGCGCGCGGTGGGCTCCGGTCGGCCGCGCACGGCGAGGACGGCGGCGGCGCCGCGCAGCGCGGCCAGGTGGGCGGTGGCGAAGCGTTCGTTGGCGGATTCCAGGGTCTCGGCCTCGTCGAGGCCGTGCCGGGCTTTGGTGAGCAGGTCGAGGGCGGCGGGCGGTGCGGACGCCCGGCGCAGGACGGGGTGGACATCGCTCGGGGGACCGTACGCAGCGGAGCTGCCCGCGGTGGGACGAGCTGCCATGACGAACCTCCTGTCGTCGCCCGCGGGTTGAGGACCGGCGGGCCGATGCGGACCGTATGCACCCATCGTGCGGCACACCACTGACAATCGGCCGTGACCTGCGGTTTTGCCGGAAAAACGGACATCGCGACCGGGATCCGGAACGGGTTTTCGCGGATTTCCGGAGAACCCCTTGCGGACAGCGGGAGGGCTCCCTACTTTGAACTGACCAGTCAGTGCAAGGAGGGGATCGTGGACGGCACCCCGCACGGCGCGGCGGTCACGGCCGCCGGATTCGGGGTCGAGGGCCCCCGCGGATGGGCGTTCCGGGACATCGACGTCACCGCGGAACCCGGCGCGCTGACCGCCGTCCAGGGCCCTTCGGGGTCCGGCCTGACCTGCCTGCTGCTGGCGCTCACCGGCCGGACGAAGCCCGCGGCCGGCACCGCCGAGGTCGGCGGACTGCCGCTGCCCCCGACGGACTGCGCGGCGTCAGCCGCTCCGGCGGACACCGCGGGCGTGGTGCCGGTGCGCACCGGACGCCCGGAACCGGACGCCATCGACGCCCCCGGGGACGGCGGGCACGACGAGGAGGGGGCGGCCGATGCGCTCGCCGAAGCTGGCCGCGCTTGAGCTGAAGCGGTTCGGCAGGGGGAAACTGCCGCGCGCCGCGCTGGCCGCGCTCCTGTTGCTGCCGCTCCTGTACGGCGCGCTCTACCTGTGGTCCTTCTGGGACCCCTACGGCCGGCTGGACAAGATCCCGGTCGCGCTGGTCGACGAGGACGCGGGCGCCGACGTCGGCGGGCGGCACCTCTCCGCGGGCGACAACATCGTCGCCGGGCTGCGCGACAGCCACACCTTCGACTGGCACCAGGTGGACGCCGCCGCGGCCGGCCGGGGCGTCGAGGACGGCACGTACTACCTCTCGCTGTCCATTCCGCGGGACTTCAGCCGCCGGATCGCCTCCAGCTCCGGGGGCCACCCCGAGACCGGTGCCCTGAAGGTGCGGACCAACGACGCCAACAACTACATCGTCGGGCAGATCTCCCGGACGGTCTTCTCCGAGGTGCGCGCGGCGGCCTCGGCCAAGGCGTCACGGACCTTCCTCGACAAGATCTTCGTCTCCTTCTCGGCCCTGCACGGGAAGACGGAGGAGGCCGCCGACGGCGCGGACCGCCTCAAGGACGGCATCGGGCAGGCCAAGGACGGCACCGGCAAACTGGCCGACGGCCTGGGCACCGCCAAGAACGGGAGCGCCCGGCTGGTCGGCGGCCTGGGCGACCTCGACGCCGGCGCCGGCCGGCTCAGCCGGGGCAGCACCGACCTCGCCCGGGGCGCCGGCACCGCCGCCGACGGATCGCGTCAACTGGCCGACGGGGCCGGGCAGGTGGCCGACGGGACCCAGCAGCTCGCCGACACCGTCAACGGGGTCGTCGACCAGGTGGGACCGTTCGTCCGGGCGCACGGCAAGGAGATCGGGGAGGCCGCGCAGCTGGTCGCGGACGGCGCCCAGGCGGTGCGCGACCACCTGGACAAGCTGCCCGCCGCGGCCTCCACGGGAGCCGAGCTCTCCCAGGGGATCGCCGACCACCTCGGCTCGTACTACCGGCTGCGCTGCGGCACCGGCGTCACCCTGGTGACCGACTGCGCCGAACTGAAGCGGATCACGGAGCAGGCGAACACCGCGGCGGACACCGCCGAAGAGGTCAGCGGCTACGTCCACGACCAGAAGAACCTCGACCAGCTCGGCCGGGACCTGGGCACCCTGCACTCCCTGGCCTCCGAACTGGCCGCGCACGGGCCGACCCTCGGCGCCGACATGGACGCCGCGGTCCGGAAGATCAACGACCTCAACGACGGCGCCCACAAGGTCTCCGCGGGCGCCCGCAAACTGGCCGCGGGCAACGCCCAGTTGGCGAGCGGCGCGGACCGGCTCAACGACGGGGCGCGGCAGCTGCACGACGGCACCGGCCGGGCCGCCTCCGGGATGACCGACCTGGACGCCGGCGTCGGCCGCCTCAAGGACGGCGCGCGGACGCTGGACGGCGGGATGTTCAAGCTGTCCGACGGTTCGGCGCAGCTGGCCGGCGGGCTGCACGACGGGGCGGGGCGGATCCCCGACTACGGCAGGAAGGACCGCGACGCGCGCACCCTGGTGATGTCCGACCCGGTGCAGCTGGCGTCCGGTTCCGCCCACAAGGCGCCCAACTACGGCACCGGGTTCGCCCCGTACTTCATCCCGCTGTCCCTGTGGGTCGGCGCGATGGTGGCGTACATGTTGATCCCGCCGCTCAACCGGAGGGCGCTGGCGATGGGTGCGGCCTCCTGGCGGGTGGCGCTGTCCGGATGGCTGCCGGTCTTCGGCATCGGGGGGCTGCAGACCGCGGCGCTGATGAGCGTGCTGCACTTCGCGCTCGGCCTCCAGATGGTCCGGGCCGCCGGCACGATCGGCTTCCTGGTGCTGGTCACGGCCTGTTTCACGGCGATCGTGCAGTGGTTGAACGCGAAGTTCGGGCCGGCCGGCCGGATCCTCGTCCTGGCGCTGCTGATGCTCCAGCTGACGTCGGCCGGCGGCACCTACCCGGTGCAGACCAGCCCCGGCTTCTTCGGCGCCATCCACCCCTTCCTGCCGATGAGTTACATCGTCGAGGGGCTGCGCCGGCTCATCACGGGCGGCGACCTGGCGCCCGTATGGCAGGGCAGCGCGGTACTGCTGGCCTTCACCCTCGGGGCGCTCGCGCTGACCTCCCTGGCGGCGCGCGGCCGTCAGGTGGTGCGGATGAAGGACCTCCACCCGGAGCTGAGCCTGTGAGCGCGCGCCCGGCGAAGACCGGCACAATCGCCCCTATGGACAGCTCCAACACACGCCGCGACGCCACCCGGCGCAAGCTCTTCGAGGCCGCGGTCACGCTCATCGCCGAACAGGGCTTCTCCTCCACCACGGTGGACGAGATCGCCGAACGGGCGGGGGTCGCGAAGGGCACGGTGTACTACAACTTCGCGAGCAAGAACGTCCTCTTCGAGGAGCTGCTGCGGCACGGCATCGAGTTGTTGGCGTCCTCCCTCCAGACGGCCGCCGACGAGGTCACCGACCGGGGCGGCACCCGGGTCGACGCCCTGGACGCGATGATCCGGGCGGGCCTGGACTTCATCGCCCGCTACCCGGCGCTCACCCAGCTCTACGTCGCCGAGCTGTGGCGCACCAACCGGGCCTGGCAGTCCACGCTCATGGTGGTGCGGGAGCGGGCCATCACGGTGGTGGAGAACGTGCTGCGGGAGGCGGTGGCCGGCGGCGAGCTGAGCGAAGAGATCGACATCCCGCTGACCGCCTCGGCGCTGTTCGGGATGGTCCTGGTGGCCGCCCTGGACTGGCAGTCGTACCAGCCGGACCGGTCGATCGACGACGTGCACGCGGCACTGTCGCGGCTCCTCCAGGGGCGGGTCACCGGGCGCCCCGCCTGAGCGGGCGCCCGGTCCCCCGCGCACATGAGCGCTGCCCTGGCACAGATCGTTCCCCCGACCGATCCGACCAGGGCAGCGCCGCCCCCGTCCTTCCCCCGTACTCCCCCGTGGAGTCCCCCGTCTTCCCCCGTGGGTTCCTCCGTCACGTCCGGGAGCCACACCGCTCCGCCGCCCCGTGTCGGCGGTGCGGCGCCGCTTCCCGTCCGTGGCCCCCACTCTTCCGTCCAGGCCGGTGCCGGCCCATCCGCGTACCTACTCATCTCGGTGTCTGAGTACGGATACTCAAAGCTGAGCACCGCGCCTCATGAGCCGGGCGGCGGGCCCCGCCGACCGCTTACGATCTGGCGCGTGTCCGTACTTCCCTTGGTCTTCACCAGCGGCTGGGCGAGCGGGATCAACGCCTACGCCGTCGTCCTGCTGCTCGGCCTGCTCGGCGCGACCGGCGTCTCCGACGAGGTCCCCGCCGCCCTGGAGCGGCCCGATGTCCTGATCGTCGCGGCGGTGCTCTTCGTCGCCGAGGCGGTCGCCGACAAGGTCCCCTACGTGGACTCCGTCTGGGACGCCGTGCACACCGTGATCCGGCCCGTCGCCGGCGGTGTGGTGGCGGCCCTGCTGGCCGGGCACGACGGGTCGCTGCCCCAACTGGCCGCCGGTGCGGTGGGCGGCTCCACGGCGCTGGTGAGCCATCTGGTCAAGGCGGGCACCCGGATCGCGGTCAACACCTCGCCGGAGCCGGCGAGCAACATCGTGCTGAGCCTGGCCGAGGACCTGGGCGTCGCGGGGATCATCGCGTTCGCGCTGTTCCACCCGTGGATCGCGGCGGGCATCGCGGCGGTGCTGCTGGTCGCGGGCATCACGGTGGTGATCTTCCTGTGGTCGCGGATCCGCCGGTACCTGCGGCGCCGGCGGGAGCGGCGCGCGGCGAAGCGGCCGGCCCCTGCGGACGGCGCCGCACCGCCGGTCGGCTGAGCCCGCCGCCGGCCGGGACACCGGCCGTCGACGCCGCTGTCAGTGCCGCCGGATACAGTCGCAGGCATGGCAGGGATTGCGGTGATCGGCGCCGGGATGGGCGCCATGGCGGCCGCCGCCCGGCTGGCCGTCGCGGGCCACCGGGTGGCGGTGTTCGAGCGCGGTGCGACGTACGGCGGCGCGGTGGGCCGCTTCGAGCGGGACGGCTTCGCCTTCGACACGGGGCCCGGCCTGCTGCATCTGCCGGCGGTGCACCGCGATCTGTTCCTCAAGACCGGCCGCGAGCCGCTGGAGAGCTGCGTCGAGCTGACCCAGGTCGACCCCGCGAGCCGGCACGTCTTCGCCGACGGCACCGCCGCGACGCTGCCGAACGCCTCGCGGGCCGGTGTCCTGGCCGCGCTGGACGAGGCCCTGGGCGCCGGCAGCGGCGAGCGCTGGAGCGATCTGATGGTCCGCGCCCGCGAGGCGTGGGACGCCACCCGCCGGCCGCTCCTGGAGGAGCCGCTGTGGGCCAACTGGCACGTGCTGGGGCGCGACCCGTATCCGGCGGTGCGCCGGCGCGGCCTGTTCGGGCTGGGCGGGGGCAAGGGCCCGACCACCGCCACCCTCGCCGAGGTCGCCCGGCGGGAGCTGGCCGATCCCCGGCTGATCGCCCTCCTGGAGAGCCACGCCCTGGCGTACGGCTTCGACCCGCGCACCGCCCCGGCGAGCGCCACCGTGCTGCCGTACATGGAGCAGACCTTCGGCAGCTGGTACGTCGCCGGCGGGATGCGGGCACTGGCCGACGCGCTGTACGCGCGCTGCCGGGCCCGCAAGGTCGAGTTCGCCTTCGACGCCGAGGTGACCCGGATCGTGGAGAAGGACGGCCGGGCCGCGGGCGTGGAGCTGGCCGACGGCCGGGGCGCCGAGGCGGAGTTCGTGGTCGCGGGCGTCGACCCGGTCCGGCTGGCGGACCTGTGCGCGGGCCGCGCGCCCTGGGGCGACGGCGACGTCCGCCCCGCTCCGGAGCCGGGCGACCGGGGCGTCGGCGCGCGGCTGACGGTCTGTCTGGCGCTGCGCGGCGCCCGCCCGGCGGACGCGGTGCACCGCACGGTGGTCCATGCCGCGGACCGCGCCGCGGAGCTGGCCGGCGTCTTCGGCGACGGGCCCGCCCCGCGGGACCCCTGCGCCCGGCCGACGGTGACGGTGCTGCGCCCCGACGACCCGGCGACGCGCCCCGACGACGCCCACGAGGCGGTGACGCTCACCGCCACCGTCGCCCCGCACGGCCCGGTCGACTGGCGGGATCCCGCGGTCCTGGAGCGGGCGGCGGACGAGCTGGTGGCGAGTGCCGAGGCGGCCGTACCGGGCCTGCGGGAGCGGGTGCTGTGGCGGGAGGTCCGCTCGCCGGCCGACGGTGGGCCGGTGCCCGGCCCGGCGCTGGCGGGCCGGGCAGGGCGCTTCCTGCGGCCCGGCAACCGCACCCGGATACCGGGGCTCTACGCCGTCGGCGGCTGGTCCCACCCCGGTGGCGGGCTGGCGCACGCCGGGATGTCCGGGGCGATCGTCGCGGGCCTGATCGTCAACGGCGACGACTGGCACGGCTCGGAGTGAGCCCGCGCCCGGCCCCGGGATGCCGGGGCCGGCGACGGGGCCGGGCCGCCACGCGACGGCCGCCCGCCGCTCAGTAGTGGTAGCGCTGCTCGTCGTACCCCGGCTGCGGGGGCGGGTAGGACGGGTGCTCCGCCGCGTGCCCGGTGTCCCGCTGCTGCGGCACCCAGGCACCGTCCAACGGGTTCTGCGGGGTCTCCGGAGTCTGCGGGTGGTAGTACTCCTGGCCGTACTGCTGCGCCGGCTGGCCGCCGAGGCCGTCGTACTGCCCCGCCTGGTACGGCGTCCCGCCGAACGCGTCGGGCTCCTCGTAGGGGTCGTAGTGCGCGGCGTACTGCTGGGTGCCGATGTACGGGTCCGAGTAGGGCGCCTGCCCGCCGTGGTAGGAGCCGTCGTCGTAGGCCGGGTAGGGGTCGGTGTACTCGCCCTGGCCGGGGGGCGCGCCGTAACCGCCGCCGTAGCCATGGGCGTTGGCGTCGCCCTCCGCAGTGACGTTTCCGAAGACGTCGTACGAGGCGGCGGCCAACGGGTCGGGGCGGGAGTCGCGGCTGTAGACGCCGTAGGCCCCGGTCTCGTCCGGCAGCGGCTGGGGGGCGTAGACGGTGGGGGCGTCCGCGAAGGCGGAGGCGGAGGCGAAGTCCGGTGCGGCGACGGGCGGTTCGCCGGGGCCGACCGGGTCCGGCAGCGGCTGATACGGGTCCGGGGCCCCGACGCCGTCGTAGGCACCGTCGTGGGCCCCGACGTAGGCGCCGTCGTGGGCGCCGTCGTGGGCGCCGTCGTGGGCGCCGTCGTGGGCGCCGTCGTGGGCGCCGGCCGTGGGCTGCGTGCCGCTTCCCGCGACGGCCTCGGGCGTCTCCTCCGTCAGCCCGGAGACCTGGAGGTTCGGCCCGGCCGCGGGACCGCGGGAGGAGCGCGCGCGGCGCCGGCGGTTCGGCTTGGGCCGCCCCCCGATCGTCCAGCCGTCCATGTAGCCGCGGCGGACGGAGAGCGTCACATAGGTCTGCCCCACCGCGAAGGCGATGCCCCCCAGCGCGATCACTATGACCGAGGGGAGGAGCACGCCGGTGACCACGCCGAGGAAGCCGCACAGCGCCAGCAACCGCCAGCGCAGCGGCGCCTTGTTCTGGAACAGCACCTCGCCGAGCAGCCACAGGGCGACCAGGCCGAACGCGATGTAGAGGATCGTCCAGCCCATATGCGCCCCTCTTCCGCCGGATCCCGGCCGCCGTGGTCAGGGCCGCTGGTGCAGCCCCAGGTTCTCGTAGATTTCCAGGGTCGCCGTGGAGTGGTTCAGGGTGATGAAGTGCAACCCGGGCACGTCCTCGGCCATCAAGCGCGCACACAGGTCCGTCGCGTACTCGATGCCAATGGAGCGTACCGCCGCCGGGTCGTCCTTGACCGCGAGGATGCGCTCGGCGAGCTCGGGCGGGAACGCGGCGTTGCTGAGCTGCGCAAACCGCTCGATCTGACGCACGTTGGTCACCGGCATGATCTCCGGAATGATCGGCGTCGAGCAACCCGCGGCGCGGACCCGGTCGCGCAGCCGGAAGTAGTCCTCCGGATAGAAGAACATCTGCGTGATCGCGAAGTCGGCGCCGGCGCGGCACTTGTCGACGAAGTGCCGGATGTCGGCGTCCCACTCCGTCGAGCGCGGGTGCATCTCGGGGAAGGCCGCCACGCCGACGCAGAAGTCGCCGGACTCCTTGATCAGCCGGACCAGGTCGGCGGCGTAGCTGATGCCCTCGGGGTGCTTGACCCACTCGCCCATGGGGTCGCCCGGCGGATCGCCGCGCAGCGCGAGCATGTTGCGGATCCCGGCGTCGGCGTACTGGCCGATGATGTTGCGCAGCTCGGCGGTGGAGTGGTTGACCGCGGTCAGGTGGGCGACGGGGGTGAGGGTGGTGTCGGTGGCGATGCGCTCGGTGGCACGGACCGTGCCGTCGCGGGAGGTGCCGCCGGCGCCGTAGGTCACCGACACGAAGGTCGGGGCGACGGCCTCGATGCGGCGGATGGCGTTCCACAGCGTCCGCTCGCCCTTCTCCGTCTTGGGCGCGGCGAACTCGAATGAATAGGATCGCTTGCCGGAAGCAAGCAGGTCGCGCACGGTACGTGCGCGATCAGTCCTGGTGGAAGCTGTACCTAGGGCCATACCCGCAGGTTAACCACAGCCCGGACGGACACCAACCGGCATCGGCGTAATGGCTGGTTGACGCGGTTCCTGTCCACTACGTGGACATCTCCCGTCCATTCCGGGGTCTCCCGGTGGGCGCCGGACGCCCTGGTCAGACGGGCCAGGACCGGATCCGCTTGGCCAGTTCCGTGGCCGCCGCGCCCGGGTCCTCGGCCTGGGTGATCGCGCGGACCACCACCACCCGGCGGGCGCCGGCCGCCAGCACCTCGTCGAGGTTGCCGGCGTCGATGCCGCCGATGGCGAACCAGGGGCGCTCGGGGTTCCGCGCGGCGGCGTACCGGACCAGGTCCAGCCCCGGGGCGTGCCGGCCGGGCTTGGTCGGCGTGGGCCAGCAGGGGCCGGTGCAGAAGTAGTCCACCCCGGGCTCGGTGAGCGCGGCGGCCACCTCGGCCTCGGCGTGGGTGGAGCGGCCGATCAGCGGCTCCGGACCGAGCAGGGCGCGGGCGGCCGGGACCGGCAGGTCCCCCTGGCCGAGGTGGAGCACCTCGGCGCCCGCGGCATGGGCGACGTCCGCGCGGTCGTTGACCGCGAGCAGCTTGCCGTGCCGCCGGCAGGCATCGGCGAAGACCTCCAGGTGGCGCAGCTCCTGGCCGGCCTCCATGCCCTTGTCGCGGAGCTGGACGATGTCCACGCCCGAGGCCAGCACCGCGTCCAGGAACTGCGGGAGATCGCCCTGGCGGATGCGCGCGTCGGTGCACAGGTAGAGCCGGGCGTCGGACAGGGCCTGTCGAGCGGTGGTCATCGGGCGGCTTCCCCCCTCGTCGGCGTCGTACGGACCGGCCGGA
The DNA here is from genome assembly GCF_029011865.1 of Streptomyces yunnanensis. Taxonomy (NCBI): domain Bacteria; kingdom Bacillati; phylum Actinomycetota; class Actinomycetes; order Kitasatosporales; family Streptomycetaceae; genus Streptomyces; species Streptomyces yunnanensis. Next base: position 6,835,760 of record NZ_CP095749.1, on the reverse strand, counting down.
GCCGGTCCGTACGACGCGTGGATGCGGTTACGGATGCGTGGTGCGGTTACTGGGCGGACGCGGCTCCGTCAGACGGCCAGGGCCTGGGCCCGGCGCTTGACCTCCGTGCCGCGATTCTCGCGCAGCGCCTGCGCCGGGGTGCCGGGCAGGGTGTCATCGGCGGTGAAGAGCCACTCCAGCATCTCCTCGTCGGCGAAGCCGTCGTCGCGCAGGAGCGTCAGCGTGCCGGCGAGGCCCTTGACGACCTTGCCGTCCTGGATGAATTCGGCGGGCACCTGGAGCACGCGGTTCTCGCCGCGACGCACCGCGATCAGCTGGCCCTCCTTCACCAGCTGCCGCACGCGCGTCACCTCGACGCCGAGTTCCTCGGCGATGTCGGGGAGGGTCAGCCAGGCGGGGACGAGCCCATCGATGTTTACGTCAATCTCGGTCACAGGACAAGCCTGCCACCTCCCACTGACAGCCGGTAGCCGGGCATCGCCGTCAGGGGCCGCGTGCACACCGCCGGGTGAGCCGTACGGCCGCGGACCGCCCCTACCGCACCGCCGACTTGAGCGGAACGGCCGCGTCCGCCGCCCGCTCCCGGTCGAGCAGCGCGCCCTTCTCGATCAGCCGCCGCCCCTGGGCCAGGTCCCGCGGCCGCCCCACGGCCAGCAGCGCGACCAGCCGGCCCGCCGGTCGCCCGGCGCCGCCCTCGGCCGCCCCCGCCCGGTCCTGGCCCTCGCTCCGCAGCCAGATCACCGACCAGGCGGCGCCGGCCGGGTCGCCGCGCCAGACGAGTTCGTCGGCGTCCACGTGGTGGCCGGCGTACTGCACGAACCGCCCGAACTGCTCGGACCAGAAGTACGGCACCGGGTCGTAGACCACGCCCGCCGCCTCGCCGCCGGCGATGTTCTCGGCCACCGTGCGGGGCCCCTGGAGGGCGTTGTCCCAGTGGTGGACCAGCAGCCGGGTGCCGTAACGGGCCGACGGGAAGGAGGCGCAGTCGCCGACCGCGTAGACGTCGGGGACGGAGGTGCGCAGCCGCTCGTCGGCCAGGACCGAGCCGTCCTCGGGCGAGAGGGCGATGCCGGAGCCGGCCAGCCAGCCGGTGGCGGGCCGGGCGCCGACCCCGACGACCACGGCGTCGGCGGGCAGGGTGGTGCCGTCGGCCAGCGCCACCGCGCCGGGCGCGAGGGAGGCGACCCGGGCGCCGGTGCGCAGGTCCGCGCCGGCGTCCGTGTACCAGTCGGTCATGTACGCGGCGACCTCGGCGGGCAGCGCGCCGGCCAGCGGATGGTCGGCGGCTTCGACGACGGTGACCTCGCAGCCCGCCTCACGGGCCGCGGTGGCGAACTCCGCGCCGATCCAACCGGCGCCCACCACCACGATCCGGTGCTGGGCGGCGAGCACCGGGCGCAGCCGCTCGGCGTCGTCCAGGGTGCGCAGGAGGTGCACGTCGGGGAGCTCGTCGCCGCCCGGCAGCCGGATCGGTTCGGCACCGGTGGCGATGACCGCGTAGTCGTAGCGGATCGGGCCCTCGGCGGTCTCCACGACGCGCTCGGCCGGGCGCAGCGCGGTGACCGGGCAGCCGAGGCGCAGGTCGATGCCGAGGCCGGCGAAGTCGATGTCGAACGCCGAGCCCTCGGCCTTGCCGAGCAGCACCGCCTTGGACAGCGGGGGGCGGTCGTAGGGCTGGTGGGGCTCGTCGCCGAGGAGCGTGATCGCGCCGCGCCAGCCTTGCTCGCGCAGGGCCACGGCGGTCTGCACACCCGCCATCCCCGCGCCGGCGATCACCACGCGCGGCGTGCGGTCAGGGGCCTGGGGAGACTTGCTCTGCTCGCTCACCCACTCACTCTAGGACGGCGGACGACGCGGCCCGCAGCACCGCGCAAGGAGATCTCTGGCACAGCGTCATGAGCCGTGGCGCCAGGGCACCGTCCGGAACCGCCGGCAGGTGTACGGGGCCGCGCTGCCAGGGCGCTCCCTTACGGCGCGTCGCGGCCCGTATTAGGGTGGCGGCTGCACGCACTCGCGGGAGCCCGGACGACCGGGCTGAGAGGGAGGCTGGCCGGCCTCCGACCGTACGAACCTGATCCGGGTCATGCCGGCGAAGGGAGGGGCTGGACGCCCATGCATCCATTGCATCCATCCGCCACACCACCGCACCCCGACGTGCTGGTCGTCGGGGGCGGCATCATCGGGCTGGTCACCGCCTGGCGGGCGGCCGGCCGCGGGCTGCGGGTCGCGGTGGCGGACCCCGCGCCCGGCGGCGGCGCGGCGTACGTCGCAGCCGGCATGCTGGCCGCGGTCACCGAGCTGCACTACGGCGAGGAGACGCTGCTGGGGCTCAATCTGGCCTCGGCGCGCCGCTATCCGCGCTTCGCACAGGAGCTGGAGGAGGCGAGCGGGCAGCGGATCGGCTACCGGCGGTGCGGCACGCTGGCCGTCGCGCTGGACGCCGACGACCGCGCCCATCTGCGGGAACTGCACGCCCTCCAGGTCCGGTCCGGGCTGGACTCCCAGTGGCTGACCGGACGCGAGTGCCGCCGGCTGGAGCCGATGCTCGCCCCCGGGGTGCGCGGCGGCCTCCGGGTGGACGGTGACCACCAGGTCGATCCGCGTCGGTTGGCGGGCGCCCTGCTGGCCGCCTGCGAGCGGGCCGGGGTGGTCTTCCACCGCAGCTGGGCGGAGCGCCTGACGACCGCCGGCGGGCGCGCCTCGGGCGCCGAACTCGCCGACGGGACACGGCTGGCGGCCGGTCAGGTCGTGCTGGCCGGGGGCAGCCGCAGCGGCCGGCTGGCCGGGGTGCCGGAGGCCGTGCTGCCACCGGTGCGCCCCGTCAAGGGGCAGGTGCTGCGGCTGCGGCTGCCGGACCCGCCGCCGGGCGGCCGGCCGTTCCTCTCCCGCACCGTACGGGCCGTGGTCCGCGGCAACCCCCTCTACCTGGTGCCCCGGGAGAGCGGTGAACTGGTCCTCGGCGCCACCAGCGAGGAGCTGGGCTGGGACACCACGGTCACCGCGGGCGGCGTCTACGAGCTGCTGCGGGACGCCCACGAGCTGATCCCGGGCCTCACCGAGCTGCCGTTGACCGAGAGCCGCGCCGGGCTGCGCCCCGGCTCCCCGGACAACGCGCCGCTGCTCGGGCCGACCGAGCTGCCCGGCCTCCACCTGGCCACCGGCCACTTCCGCAACGGCGTCCTGCTGACGCCGGTCACCGGCGACGTGATGGCCGAGGTGCTGGCCACCGGGACCGTCCCGGAAGAGGCCCGCCCCTTCTCCCCCACGCGTTTCTCCCCCACCGCCCGGGGGGCCGAGCGCACCCGCGCCCCAGAGGAGCAGCCCGTATGAACGCCCCCGGTACCCCCGACGGCCCCGATGCCCCCGAGGGCCGCACGCTGTCCGTCTCCGTCAACGGGGAGGCCCGCCGGATCCCCGGCGGACTGACCCTCGACCGGCTGGTCGCCACGCTGTCCCAGGCCCCGGCCGGGGTGGCCGCCGCGGTCAACGAGACCGTGGTGCCGCGCAGCCAGTGGCCCACCACCGCGCTCGGCGACGGCGACCGCGTCGAGGTGCTGACCGCCGTCCAGGGAGGCTGATCCGCCGACATGACCGACATCGCAGTCGAACGGGGCGCCACCCCCGCGGCGCCCGGCCCGGACCCCGCCGCCGACCCGCTCACCATCGCCGGGACCTCCTTCCGGTCCCGGCTCATCATGGGCACCGGCGGCGCGCCCAGCCTCGACGTCCTGGAGCGCGCGCTGCTGGCCTCCGGCACGGAGCTGACGACGGTCGCCATGCGGCGGCTGGACCCGACCGTGCAGGGCTCGGTGCTGTCCGTCCTGGAGCGGAACGGCATCCGGGTGCTGCCGAACACCGCGGGCTGCTTCACCGCGGGCGAGGCGGTGCTCACCGCCCGGCTCGCCCGGGAGGCGCTCGGCACGGACTGGGTCAAGCTGGAGGTCGTCGCCGACGAGCGGACCCTGCTGCCCGACCCGGTGGAGCTGCTGGACGCCGCCGAGATCCTGGTGGACGACGGTTTCACGGTGCTCCCGTACACCAACGACGACCCCGTGCTGGCCCGGAAGCTGGAGGACGTGGGCTGCGCGGCGATCATGCCGCTCGGCTCGCCGATCGGCTCCGGCCTCGGGATCCGCAATCCGCACAACTTCCAGCTGATCACCGAGCGCGCGGGCGTGCCGGTCGTCCTCGACGCGGGCGCCGGCACCGCCTCGGACGCCGCGCTCGCGATGGAGCTGGGCTGCGCGGCGGTGATGCTGGCGTCGGCGGTGACCCGCGCGCAGGAGCCGGAGCTGATGGCCGCGGCGATGCGGCACGCGGTGGCGGCGGGCCGGCTGGCCCACCGTGCGGGCCGGATCCCGCGCCGCCACTTCGCGCTGGCGTCCTCGCCCACCGAGGGCGTCCCGGAGCTGGACCCGGAGCGGCCGGCGTTCTAGGGCCGACAGGCCCTAAGCCGCGGGGCGGCCGGCGGGCCCGGGGCGGTCCGCCGCCGCCCCGACCAGGTCGGCGAACTCCGGCGGGGCGGCGGTGATCACCTCGTCCAGCAGGCTCCGGGAGGCCAGCAGGGCCTCGATGGAGTCGGTGAGCCGTGCGCGCTCCCGGTGGAGCTCGCCGACCAGCTGCGGACAGGTCGGCACCAGGCGGCCGTCGTCGTCGCGCAGACAGGGCAGCACCTGCGCGATGGTCGCGGTGTTCAGCCCGGAGGTCAGCAGCGTGCGGATGCGGCGGACCTGGGCGATGTCGGCCTCCTCGTAGACGCGGTAGCCGGCCGCGGTCCGCTCGGGGCTGAGCAGCCCCTGCTCCTCGTAGTAGCGCAGCAGCCGCTCGGTGGTACCGGTCCGCCGGGCCAGCTCACCGATCATCAGCAGCGTCGTCATGAGGTCCCCCTTCTGGTGCGGTGTGCCGCGTGACGCACCCTTGGGGAGCGACCACGGCCGGGACCGGATTATTCCGTGCCCGGGGCGCGGGGCCGCCGGCCGCCCCGTGTCACGGTTCCGCTGCGGTAGCCCAGGAGAGTGGCCGGGGCGCCCGGCGTGTCGGCGCGGGCTCGTAGACTCGTCTGCCGTGGATACGACGCTGCAGGACCCGCTCGTGGGCCAGCTGCTCGACGGTCGCTATCGCGTCGAGGGGCGCATCGCCGCCGGGGGCATGGCCACCGTCTACCAGGCCATGGACACCCGGCTGGACCGTGTGCTGGCGCTGAAGGTGATGCACCCCGGCCTGGCCGTGGACGGGGCGTTCGTCGACCGCTTCATCCGGGAGGCCAAGTCCGTCGCCCGGCTCTCGCACCCCAACGTGGTCGGTGTCTTCGACCAGGGCACCGACGGCACCTACGTCTATCTGGCCATGGAGTACGTCGCCGGCTGCACGCTGCGCGACGTGCTGCGCGAGCGGGGCGCCCTGCAGCCGCGGGCCGCCCTGGACATCCTGGAGCCGATCCTGGCCGCGCTGGGGGCCGCGCACCGCGCCGGCCTGGTGCACCGCGACATGAAGCCGGAGAACGTCCTGATCGGCGACGACGGCCGGGTCAAGGTCGCCGACTTCGGCCTGGTGCGCGCCGTGGACACGCACACCACCGCCTCCACCGGCTCGATCCTGGGCACGGTCTCCTACCTCGCCCCCGAGCAGATGGAGCACGGCACCGCGGACGCCCGGGTCGACGTCTACGCCTGCGGTGTGGTGCTCTACGAGATGCTCACCGGCGGCAAGCCGCACACCGGCGGCTCCGCGGCGCAGATCCTCTACAGCCATCTGCACGACGACATCACCCCGCCCTCCGAGCTGGTGCCGGGCCTGGCGCCGGAGCTGGACGAGCTGGTCGCGGCGGCCACCGCCCGCTCCCCGCAGCAGCGCCCACAGGACGCGGTGGCGCTGCTCGCCCGGGCGCGCGCGGTCCGCGCGCGGCTGACCGACGCACAGCTGGACGTCGTCCCGCCGCAGGCCAGGGAGGCGTCCGCGGACGACGAGCGGACGGACGTGATCCCGCGCCCGACCGGCACCCAGCTCGCGCTGCCCGTCGAGGGCGAGGCGGAGCTGAACCGCACCAGCCGGCTGGAGATGCCGCCGGCGGGCGCCGCACCCGAGGACGGCCGGACCACCCGGCTGCGGCCGGCACCGCCGGCGCACAGCGCGCCCCCGGCCGGGGGGCGGCTCCGGCAGCCGCGGATCCTCACCCTCGTGGCGGCCGTGCTGCTGGTCCTGGGCATCGGCACCGGCGTCTGGTACATCAACGTCGGCCAGTTCACCCACGTCCCGGCGGTGCTGGACATGACGCAGGCCAAGGCCCAGAAGGCGCTGCACGACGAGGGGCTGCGGGTGAAGGTCGAGCGCGGCTTCAGCCCCAACGTCCAGCGCGACCACGTGATGGCGACGAAGCCGGAGACGGGCCAGCGGATCCGCGGCAACGGCACGGTCACCCTGGTCGTCTCCCGTGGCCCGGAGAAGGTCACCATCCCCGACCTGGCCGGCACCCCGCTCGCGGACGCCCGGCGCAAGCTGCGCGACCTGGGCCTGGTGCCGGGCACCGAGACCCGGGCGTTCAGCGACGAGGTCGCCAAGGGTTCGGTGATCCGTACGGACCCGGCACCGGGCAGCACCCGGCGGCCGGACACCGCGGTGGCGCTCACCGTCAGCCGGGGCGCGCCGGTGGACGTGCCGAACGTGGTCGGCAAGGGACGCCAGGACGCCGCGGCGGCGCTTCAGCAGGCCGGCTTCCGGGTGCAGTTCGCCGATCAGCCGGTCTTCGCGCCGCAGGACAAGGACACCGTGGCCCGGCAGTCGCCCGGCGCCGGCGGCACCCTGGGCAAGGGCGAGACGGTCACCCTGACGCTCTCCAAGGGCCCGGAGATGGTCGCCGTGCCGGACGTCGGCGGGATGAACACCGCGGACGCCACCAAGGCGCTGACCGACGCCGGCTTCAAGGTCTCGGTGGACCGGCCGTTCCTGTTCCCGCAGGACAGCGTCGCGTCCCAGTCGGTCGCGGCCGGCGACCAGGCGCCCAAGGGCAGCACGATCACGATCCGGCTCAAGGGCGCGCTGTAGGAACCGGGTGGCCCGGGTGCCCCGCGGACGGCCGCGGGGCACCTGGCACCCTGGGAGGGTGAGTACTCCCCTGTCCCCCGAGGGCGCCGCCCTGCGCGCCCGCGCACGCAATCCGGTCGGCGGCCATGTGCCGGTGGCCGGCGGCCTGGCCAAGGTGGGCCTGTCGTACGCCCGGCAGCTCGGCTGCGAGGTCGTCCAGGTCTTCGTCGCCAATCCGCGCGGCTGGGCGACGCCGCCCGGCAACCCCGAGCAGGACGCGGCGTTCCGCGAGCGCTGCGCCCAGGACGACATCCCGGCCTATGTGCACGCGCCGTACCTGATCAACTTCGGGTCGCACACCCCGGCGACGGTCGAGAAGTCCGTGGCGTCGCTGCGCCACTCGCTGCGCCGCGGCCGGGAGATCGGCGCGCTCGGGGTGGTCGTGCACACCGGCTCGGCGACCGGCGGACGCCCGCGGGAGACGGCACTGGCGCAGGTCAGGGAGCAGGTCCGGCCGCTGCTGGACGAGCTGACACGGGACGACGACCCCTGGCTGCTGCTGGAGCCCACGGCCGGCCAGGGCTCCTCGCTGTGCGCGCTGGCGGAGGACCTGGGCCCGTACTTCGACGCGTTGGACCGGCATCCGCGGCTCGGGGTCTGCCTGGACACCTGTCACGCGTTCGCGGCCGGGCACGACATGGCGGCGCCGGGCGGGACGAAGGCGCTGCTGGACGAGTTGGTGGAGGTCACCGGCGAGGGCCGGCTGAAGCTGATCCACGCCAATGACTCCAAGGACGTGGTCGGCGCGCACAAGGACCGGCACGCGAACATCGGCGCCGGCCACATCGGCGCGGAGCCGTTCGCCGCGCTGTTCGCGCATCCCGCGACAGACGGCGTGCCGTTGGTGATCGAGACCCCGGGCGGCGAGGAGGGCCACGCCGCGGACGTGGCGCGGCTGAAGGAACTGCGGCTGCCCTGAACCCGGCACGGGGCCGGGCGGGCCGGGCCCTCAGAGCTCCGGGCCCTCGCCCGGCTCCTCCTGGTAGGAGTAGCGCTGCTCGCGCCAGGGGTCGCCGAGGTTGTGGTAGCCGCGCTCCTCCCAGAAGCCGCGGCGGTCGGCCGTCATGTACTCGATGCCGCGGACCCACTTGGGGCCCTTCCAGGCGTAGAGGTGCGGCACGATCAGCCGGACCGGGAAGCCGTGTTCGGCGGTGAGCAGTTCGCCGGAGCGGTGGGTGGCGAACAGGCAGTCCTGCGCGCCGAAGTCGGTGAGCCGGAGGTTGGAGCTGAAGCCGTACTCGGCCCACACCATCACATGGGTGGCCTCGGGCGCGGGGGGCGCCAGTTCCAGGATCGTGCGGGTCAGCACCCCGCCCCATTCGGCGCCCAGCATGCTGAACTTGGTGACGCAGTGCATGTCGGCGACGACGGTGGTGTACGGAAGGGCCGTGAACTCCTCGTGGGTCCAGCAGTGCTTGGCACCGTCGGCGGTGGCGCCGAAGACCCGGAACTCCCAGCGCTCGGGCCGGAACTTCGGGACCGGTCCGTAGTGCGTCACCGGCCAGCCCCTCTGGAGCCGCTGTCCCGGAGGCAGCACAGGCTCCTCGTCGCGACTTTCCGGCTGGCCCATGCCCCCATGGTGTCAGACCGTACGGGGTGCCGATGACCAGGGCGGGATGGAATCGGGCAACTCGTACTAAGTGTGAACTTACTGGACGGCTCGCTCGGGGCGGTGCGAGGATGCGCGGCACCTGCCCAGAACTCGCGTGAAAGGGGCCCGCAGCCATGCAGGGCGACCCCGAGGTCATCGAATTCCTCAACGAGCAGCTGACCGCGGAGCTGACCGCGATCAACCAGTACTTCCTGCACGCGAAGATGCAGGAGAACTTCGGCTGGTACAAGCTCGCCAAGTACACCCGCTCCGAGTCCTTCGACGAGATGAAACACGCGGAGACGCTGACCGACCGCATCCTCTTCCTCGATGCGCTGCCGAACTACCAGCGGCTGTTCCACGTCCGGGTCGGCCAGACCGTCACCGAGATGTTCCAGGCCGACCGGCAGGTCGAGGTGGAGGCGATCGACCGGCTCAAGCGCGGCACCGAGATCATGCGCGCCAAGGGGGACGTCACCTCGGCCAACATCTTCGAGGACATCCTGGCGGACGAGGAGCACCACATCGACTACCTCGACACCCAGCTGGAGCTGGTCGAGAAGCTCGGGGAGGCGCTCTACCTCGCCCAGGTGATCGAGCAGCCCAGCTGACGGCCCGGCGCGATGCACATCGACGGGGCGCCCCAGGGGGCTACGCGGCCGCCCGGAGGCCCGCGGGCGCCGGTGCGGCCACCTCCGCGGCCAGCGGCCCGGAAGGCGCGGCCGGCACCTCGGGCGCCGGACTCCACGGCTCGGACTCCGACCGCAGCGCGTCGGGGGCGCCGCTGTCGATCAGCTCGCGACGGGGGCACGCACCGCGGCCCAGCAGCGCCTGGATGCGCCGGACGCAGCTGCCGCAGTCGGTACCGGCCTTGCACGCGGAGGCGACCTGACGGGGCGTACAGGCGCCCCGGTCCGCGTGCTCGCGGACCTGCTGCTCGGTGATGCCGAAGCAGGAGCAGACGTACACGCGGGTTCACCTCCGTAAGGGCGCCTCGGACGATCCCGGTGATCGACAGTGAGGTAACCCTTACCTTACCCGTGACGGCGGGCGCGCAACAATGCGCGGCAACGCAGTGGGGCGCGGATCACAGGATCCGCGCCCCACACGTTGTTCGGCAACCGTCACTGGTCGCGGTACATCTCCGCCACCAGGAAGGCCAGGTCCAGCGACTGGCTGCGGTTGAGCCGCGGGTCGCAGGCCGTCTCGTAGCGCTGGTGCAGGTCGTCGACGAAGATCTCGTCGCCGCCGCCCACGCACTCGGTGACGTCGTCACCGGTCAGCTCGACGTGGATGCCGCCCGGGTGCGTGCCGAGGGCCTTGTGGACCTCGAAGAAGCCCTTGACCTCGTCCAGCACGTCGTCGAAGCGACGGGTCTTGTGACCCGAGGCCGCCTCGAAGGTGTTGCCGTGCATCGGGTCGCAGATCCACACGACCTGCGCGCCGGAGGCGGTGACCTTCTCCACCAGGTCGGGCAGCTTCTCGCGGATCTTGTCCGCGCCCATCCTGGTGATGAAGGTCAGGCGGCCCGGCTCGCGGTCCGGGTCGAGCCGGTCGATCAGGGTGAGCGCGTCCTCCACGGTGGACGTGGGGCCGAGCTTGACGCCGATCGGGTTGCGGACCCGGGAGGCGAACTCGATGTGCGCGCCGTCCAGTTGACGGGTGCGCTCGCCGATCCAGACCATGTGGCCCGAGACGTCGTAGAGGTTCCCGGTGCGGGAGTCCACACGGGTCAGCGCCGACTCGTAGTCCAGGATCAGCGCCTCGTGCGAGGAGTAGAACTCCACGGTCCGGAACTCCTCCGGGTCCACCCCGCAGGCGTTCATGAAGTTCAGCGCCCGGTCGATCTCGCGCGCCAGCGCCTCGTACCGCTGGCCGGAGGGCGAGGACTTCACGAAGTCCTGGTTCCAGGCGTGCACCTGGCGCAGGTCGGCGTAGCCACCGGTGGTGAAGGCGCGGACGAGGTTCAGCGTCGCCGCGGAGGCGTGGTACATCCGCTTGAGCCGCTGCGGGTCCGGGATGCGGGCCGCCTCGGTGAACTCGAAGCCGTTGACGGAGTCGCCGCGGTAGGTCGGCAGGGTCACCCCGTCACGGGTCTCGGTCGGCTTGGAGCGCGGCTTGCTGTACTGGCCGGCGATCCGACCGACCTTGACCACCGGGACGGACCCGGCGTAGGTCAGCACGGCGCCCATCTGGAGGAGCGTCTTGAGCTTGTTGCGGATGTGCTCGGCGGAGACGGCGTCGAACGCCTCCGCGCAGTCGCCGCCCTGAAGCAGGAACGCCTCACCTCGGGCGACCGCGCCCAGGCGCTCGCGCAGCTGGTCGCACTCGCCCGCGAAGACGAGCGGCGGATAGGACTCAAGCTCCGCGATCACATCGCGCAGAGCCTCTTGGTCCGGCCAGTCAGGCTGCTGCGCCGCGGGCAGGTCTCGCCAGGTGTTGCCACCGGCGTGGGATTCAGCGTTCACGGTCACACCCCCACATTACGGGGTCCGGGAGCCGTGTCCGTCCGCCATCCGGACTGTGAGACGCCGCGTGGTCGACGATCCGGTAGGGTGCCGGCCATGCAGACGCGACCGACCGTGAACATGGACTGGTGGTGGACCGCCCAGCCGGCGGCCCACTGATTCGCGTACGCATCCCACAGACCGCGAAGGCCGCCCGAGGGGCGGCCTTCGGTGTTCCCACGGCCGTTCCCTCCGCACCGGAAGCTCTCCCGGAAGGAACCGCCCATGCACCTCGCGCCCCAGACCCCACCCGACGCCGCCGCGCTGGTCCAGCGGCTGCTCGACCCCGCCTGCCCGCCGTTCGCCCTGCTCCGCCGCCGCGCCCCCGGCCGGGACGGGGGCACCGTCGAGGTGCTGATCGGCGAGGTGACCGAGGTCGAGCGGCTGGCCGACATCCCGCTCGGCGAGGGCGTGCCGGACGCGCCGGTCACCGACGCGCTGGCCCTGGTCCCGTTCCGGCAGATCCGCGAGCGCGGCTTCCGGGCGCACGACGACGGCACCCCGCTGGCCGTGCTGCGCCCGGCCGAGTGCCACAAGCTGCCACTGGACGCGCTGCTGACGGCGCTCCCGGCGCACGACGTCCGGGTGGACGGCGGGGCCTTCGACGTCACCGACGCGGCCTACGCGGAGATCGTCGACCGGGTGGTGCGGGAGGAGATCGGCACCGGCGAGGGCGCCAACTTCGTCATCCGCCGGACCTTCGAAGGCACGATCACCGACTTCTCGGCGGCCGACGCGCTGGCGCTGTTCCGACGGCTGCTGGCCGGCGAGCGCGGGGCGTACTGGACCTTCGTGGTGCACCGGCCCGGCGTGCGCACGCTGGTCGGCGCCAGCCCGGAGGTGCACGTCCGGATGACAGGTGAGAGCCGCGAGCGCGAAGCGCTCTCGGTTGTGGGTGGTGGAGGGCGACGGGTGGGCGGCACCGTCGTGATGAACCCGATCAGCGGGACCTACCGCTACCCGACCGAGGGCCCCACCGCGGAGAGCCTGCTGGCGTTCCTCGGCGACCGCAAGGAGGTCGAGGAGCTGTCGATGGTGGTCGACGAGGAACTGAAGATGATGTGCACCGTCGGCGACCAGGGCGGGGTGGTCGTCGGGCCGCGGCTCAAGGAGATGGCGCACCTCGCGCACACCGAGTACGAGCTGCGCGGCCGCTCCACCCTGGACGTGCGGGAGGTCCTCAAGAAGACGATGTTCGCGGCGACGGTCACCGGGTCGCCGGTGCAGAACGCCTGCCGGGTGATCGAGCGGCACGAGCCGGTCGGCCCGGACGGCCGTGGGCGGGGCTACTACGCCGGCGCGCTGGCGCTGATCGGCCGGGACGCGACCGGGGCGCAGACGCTGGACTCCCCGATCCTGATCCGCACCGCGGACATCGACGGCGGGGACGCGCGGGGGCGGCTGCGGGTGCCGGTCGGCGCCACCCTGGTCCGCGCCTCCGACCCGGCCGGCGAGGTCGCCGAGACACACGCCAAGGCGGCCGGCGTGCTCACCGCGCTGGGGGTCCGGCCGGCGCCCGTACGGGCCGCGGCCGGGCCGGCGCCGCGGCTGGCCGACGACCCGCGGGTGCGGGCCGCGCTGGACGCCCGCCGGGCCGACCTGGCGCCGTTCTGGCTGCGGATGCAGACCACCGCCGGGGACGGCGCGCCGTCGACCGGGCTGCGCGGCCACGCCCTGGTGGTCGACGCCGAGGACACCTTCACCGCGATGCTGGCGCACCTGCTGCGCACCTCGGGGCTGACGGTGACGGTCCGCCGCTACGACGAGCCGGGGCTGCGCGCGGCGGCCCTGGCGCACCAGGGTCCGGTGGTGCTGGGCCCGGGGCCGGGCAACCCGTCCGACATCGCCGACCCCAAGATGCGGTTCCTGCGGTCCCTGACCTCCGACCTGGTGGCGGGTCACCGCCACGGGCCCACCCGTCGCCCGACCACCGCCCCTCATCGAGACCCTTCGGGTCACGGTCTTCTCGGGGTCTGCCTCGGCCACGAACTGCTCGCCGCGGAGCTGGGGTTGGAGATCGTCCGCAAGGAGGTCCCGTTCCAGGGCGCGCAGGAGCGGATCGACTTCTTCGGCCGGCCCGAGACGGTGGGCTTCTACAACACCTTCACGGCCCGCTGCGACGACCGGACGGCGGCCGAACTGGCCATGCACCGCATCGAGTTGAGCCGGGACGAGGCCAGCGGCGAGGTGCACGCGCTGCGCGGCCCGGGCTTCGCGGGGGTGCAGTTCCACCCCGAGTCGGTGCTGACCCTGGACGGCGCGGCGGTCACCGCACAGCTGCTGGCAGCTGTCCTCGTGTGACCAGCAGGTGTGCGCTGGTGCGGCCGGCCAGGTGGTCCTCCACGTTGGCCACGGTGGTCCGGATGATCTGGCCGACCGCTTCCTCGGTGAAGTACGCCTGGTGCGAGGTGACCAGCACGTTCGCGAAGGTCATCAGCCGGGCCAGGGTGTCGTCGCCGACCACGTCCAGGGACTTGTCGTAGAAGAACAACCCGGCCTCCTCCTCGTAGACGTCCAGGCCGACGCCGGTGAGCCGGCGGGCCTTGAGCGTCTCGACCAGGGCCGCGGTGTCGATCAGCCCGCCGCGGCTGGAGTTGACCAGGATCGCGTCGTCCTTCATGGCGGCCAGCGCGGCGGCGTCGACCAGGTGTCGGGTGTCCTCGGTCAGCGGGACGTGCAGGCTGATCAGGTCCGCCTCGGCGAACAGCCGCTCCCGGGGGACGTAGCGCATGCCCAGCGCCGCGCACTCCGGGTTCTCGACGAGGTCCCACCCCAGCAGCTGCATCCCGAAGCCGTGGGCGATCCGGGCGAAGGCGGTGCCGATCTTGCCGGTGCCGAGCACCCCGGCCGTCCGGCCGTGCAGATCGCGGCCCATCAGGCCGTCCAGCCGGAAGTCGAAGTTGCGGGTGCGGTTGGCGGCGGGCACCAGCCGCCGGTTCACCGCCAGCGCCAGCAGCCACGCGAACTCCGCGACCGCGTACGGGGAGTACGCGGAGACCCGGCCGATGGTCAGGGCCAGATCGGCCGCGGCCTCCAGGTCGATGTTGTTGAAGCCGGTGGAGCGCTGGGCGACCATCTTGGTGCCGCCGGCCGCGAGGGTCTGCAGCACCTCGGCGCTCAGGTCGTCGTTGACGCTGGTGGAGACGACCTCGTAGCCGTGCGCGATGGGGGCGGTGTCGCGGTCGAGGAAGACGTCCAGGCAACGCACCTGGTGGCGGCCCGCGAACGCCTGCTCCAGGAGCGGCCGCTCGTCCGCCTGCACGCCGAATGCGACGATCTCCACGTTCTCCTCCGGTTCTCCCCCGCCGGCGGCGGCGCCACGCGGAGGCAATGGGCCGGATATGTCGCGTCATGGCGAATATACGGCCCATCGCCCGGCGGTGCCGCCCGGGGCGCGGACGGCGGCGCTCGGCCGGCGGACGGCGGCCGGAGAACGGCGGAGGTCAGCCGAAGAAGACGCCGACCTCGGCGTAGAGCGCCGGATCGACGGTCTTCAGCTTGGCGGTCGCCTCCGACAGCGGTACCCGCACGATGTCGGTGCCGCGCAGCGCGACCATCGTGCCGTAGTCGGCCTCCCGCACCGCGTCGATGGCGTGCAGCCCGAAGCGGGTGGCCAGCCAGCGGTCGAAGGCGCTCGGGGTGCCGCCGCGCTGGGTGTGGCCGAGGACGGTGGTCCGGGCCTCCTTGCCGGTGCGCCCCTCGATCTCCTTGGCCAGCCACTCGCCGACGCCGGACAGCCGGACGTGCCCGAAGGAGTCGGTGCTGCCGTCCTTGAGCACCATCTCGCCGTCCTTGGGCATGGCGCCCTCGGCGACCACCACGATCGGCGCGTAGCTGGCCTTGAAGCGGGACTCGATCCAGCGGCAGACCTCGTCGACGTCGAAGCGCTGCTCCGGGATGAGGATGACGTTGGCGCCGCCGGCCAGGCCGGAGTGCAGCGCGATCCAGCCGGCGTGCCGGCCCATCACCTCGACGACCAGCACCCGCATGTGGGATTCGGCGGTGGTGTGCAGCCGGTCGATGGCCTCGGTGGCGACCCCGACCGCGGTGTCGAAGCCGAAGGTGTAGTCCGTGGCCGACAGGTCGTTGTCGATGGTCTTGGGCACGCCGACGCAGGGGACGCCGTGCTCCGTGAAGAGCCGGGAGGCGACGCCGAGGGTGTCCTCGCCGCCGATCGCGATCAGCGCCTCGACCTCGTGCTTGGCGAGCGTCTCCTTGATCCGGCGGACCCCGTCCTCCTCCTTGAAGGGGTTGGTCCGCGACGAGCCGAGGATGGTGCCGCCGCGGGGCAGGATGCCGCGCACCGCCGGGATGTCCAGCCGCATGCTGCGGCCCTCCAACGGTCCGCGCCAGCCGTCCCGGAACCCGACGAAGTCGTATCCGTACTCCTGGGTGCCCTTGCGGACGATGCCCCTGATCACCGCGTTCAGACCCGGGCAGTCGCCGCCGCCGGTCAGTACTCCGACCCGCATCGCTTCACCTTCATCCCGTCCGTGGCCGCCGTACGGCCGTCCGTGAGCGTAACGCCGGTCACGCTAATGGTGACCTGGGTCACTCCGGGATGGTGTGTGCGTCGATCCCCGCCAATTGCACGGGAGTTGACACAAGGTGTTCACCCTTACGAGCGCCGGCGCGCGGCCCGTGCAGGGGGACGGCGGGCGCCTCAGACGCCGTCGAGGCCGCGCTCTATCGCGTACCGCACCAGCTCGACGCGGTTGTGCAACTGGAGCTTGCCGAGGGTGTTCTGGACGTGGTTCTGCACCGTGCGGTGCGAGATGACCAGCCGCTCGGCGATCTGCTTGTACGAGAGCCCCTTGGCGACCAGGCGCAGCACCTCGGTCTCCCGCTCCGTCAGCCGGGGGGCGTCCGGTTCGTCGGCGGCCGCGGGGGACGGCTCCGTCGCCAGCCGGCGGTACTCGCCGAGGACCAGGCCGGCCAGGCCCGGGGTGAACACCGGGTCGCCGACGGCGGTGCGGCGGACCGCGTCCAACAGTTCCTCGGTGCTGGCCGACTTCAGCAGATAGCCGGTGGCGCCGGACTTCACCGCCTCCAGGACGTCGGCGTGCTCGCCGCTGGCGGAGAGCACCAGCACCCGCAGCGACGGATTGCCGCCGACCAGTTCCTTGCACACCCGGACACCGGGCAGCCCCGGCAGGTTGAGGTCCAGGACCAGCACGTCGGGCGCCGTCGCCTGGGCCCGGCGCACCGCCTGGAGGCCGTCCCCGGCCGTCGCCACCACGTCGAACCCGGCCTCCGCCAGGTCGCGGGCGACCGCGTCCCGCCACATCGGGTGGTCGTCGACCACCATGACCCGCAGGCCCGTCTCGTCACTCACGCGCGCGCTCTCCCCCGTCGTCCGCCCTCGGGCGCGATGCCCTTGGGAACCTTCAACTCCACTTCCGTGCCCTGGCCGGGGACCGAGAGCCACTCGGCGCTGCCGCCCAGCTCCCGCAGCCGGCCGCGGATCGACAGCGCCACCCCGAGGCGGCCCTCGCGCTCGGCCGCGGCGAGCCGGCCCTCGGGAATGCCGGGCCCCTCGTCGCGCACCGTGACGAGCACCGCGTCCGGTTCGTCCTCCACCAGGATCCACGCGCGGGCGTCGGCCCCCACGTGCACCCGTACATTGTCCAGCGCGGCACTGACAGCGGCGGCCAGCTCCACCGCGGCGGCGGCCGGCAGCTCGACCGGGGAGCCCGGGCCGGAGAGCGTCACCCCGGCCCCGGCGTCCGGGGCGAGCAGCACCATCAGGTCGCAGGGGCCGGCCGGCAGCGGGCCGGGGTCCGCTGGGCGGGCCGCGGCCGCGGCGTCCTGGGGGACGTCCAGCACCGTCCGCTGCCGGGGCACCAGCCCGCCGGCGACCAGGGTGCGCAGCGCCACCTCCTGCTCGCCCGCCATCCGGCCCAACTCGGCCGCCTCGCCGCCGAGCGCGGCGCCGCGCCGCTGCACCATGGCGAGCACCTGGAGCACGCCGTCGTGGATGTCGCGGGCCAGCCGCTCCCGCTCGCGGGTGGCGGCCTCGATCTGGAGGGCGTGGGCCAGGGTGCGCTCACTGGCCCGGGCCACCTCGACGACATAGCCGATGGCGACGCTGGCCACCCACACCAGCACCACGTTGTGGACGGTGTCCCGGGCCAGCTCCTGGCGCTCGACGAGGTTGACCGCCGCCACGATGCTGGAGGCCACCGCGGCCCACCGCCAGCCGCCCTTGATGGCGAAGCCCAGGACGGCCCCCGCCGTCCAGATGGACGGCAGCGTCGGGGCGCCGCCCATGATGCGCGCGTGGGTGTCGATCACGTACGTCAGCAGGATGCCGCCGACCGCGAAGCCGAGGTCGGCGAGCAGGAACTGCCGGGTGCAGCGCTCCGGGGACGTCGTACGGCGCCAGGTCAGCGCCGTCCAGAGGGTGAGCGCGGCCATGTAGGCGGCGGCGCCCAGCGGGTGCGCGTAGCGCGGATAGGCGACCGCGGACAGGCCCAGCACATAGACCAGGGTCAGGATGCGGTAGCCGGTGAGCGCCCGCCACAGCGGCAGCTCGACGGACATCCGCAGCGCCTTCCGGCCCCCGCCGGGTGCCGCGCCCCGGCCGCCCTTCACCTCGCCGCCCTTGGCCCGGACGTCCTCTATGTCGGCATCCTTCATGCGGGCTACCCCCACCCCTCACCGGGGCCGCACCGCCCCGGCCTTCGCCTTAAGCCTTCTTCTGCGCCTCCGCGGCCTTGGCCGCCTCGGCGATCTGCCGCTTGGCAGCGGTCGCGTAGATGTCGACGTACTCCTGGCCCGAGAGCTTCATGATCTCGTACATCACCTCGTCGGTGATCGAGCGCAGGATGTAGCGGTCGCCCTCCATGCCCTGGTAGCGGCTGAAGTCCAGCGGCTTGCCGATCCGGATGCCGGGCCGGACCATCTTCGGCAGGACCTTGCCGGGCGGCTGCACCTTCTCGGTGTCGATCATCGCCACCGGGATGACCGGCGCCCCGGTGGCCAGCGCCACCCGCGCCAGGCCGCCCGGCTTGCCGCGGTAGAGCCGCCCGTCCGGGGAGCGGGTGCCCTCCGGGTAGATGCCGAACAGCTCGCCGCGCTCCAGCACCTCGATCCCGCTCTTGATCGCCGCCTCGCCCGCGCCGCGCGCGCCCGAGCGGTCCACCGGGAGCTGCCCGACGCCCTTGAAGAACGCGGCGGTCAACTTCCCCTTGACCCCCGGGGAGGTGAAGTACTCGGCCTTGGCGATGAAGGTGACCTTGCGGTCCAGCACCGCGGGCAGGAAGAACGAGTCCGAGAAGGACAGGTGGTTGCTCGCGAGGATCGCCGGACCCTCGGCGGGAACGTTCTCGATGCCTTCCACCCAGGGACGGAACGCGAGCCTGAGCGGACCGCCGATGGAAAACTTCATTGCGCCGTAGATCAACCGACTGCCTCCTGTGTCTGACGCAATGACCTTAACCCCCGCGCGGCACGCCCGGGGGCCGCGGCGGTCCGTGAGAGCGCGCGCGGGCCCGCCGCGGGCCGCGCACGGGACCCGTCCACGAGACCGCGCGCGGGTCTCGTCCGCGGGCGTCCGCGCCCCCGCGCGGGTCCCCCGACCTGCCCCCGGTGCAGGCCCAGTCCCCCAAGCTCTCAACTCGTGCGAGCAGGGGAGGCCCCCATCACTGGAGCGGCGCTCGCCACGCCCCCTGGTAGGGCCACGGCCCTACCCCGCCGCGGTCACTCCGCGTACCCTTAAGTAACCCGCGAGTCCCCTCACCGATCGGAGTTCCCCGGTGCCGCTCCTCCCCGGAGCCGAGCCGTTCCGCCGCGACGGCGGAGAGGTCGGCGTCCTCGTCTGCCACGGCTTCACCGGCTCCCCGCAGTCCATCCGCCCCTGGGCCGAGTACCTCGCCGACCGGGGGCTGAGCGTCAGCGCGCCGCTGCTGCCCGGCCACGGCACACGGTGGGAGGACATGCAGCTCACCACCTGGCAGGACTGGTACGCCGAGGTCGACCGGGAGCTGCGCGCGCTGACCGAGCGCTGCACCAAGGTCTTCGTCTGCGGACTGTCCATGGGCGGCGCGCTGGCGCTGCGACTGGCCGCCCGGCACGGCGACGCGATCAGCGGCGTGGCCGTGGTCAACCCGGGCAACAGGGTCCACGACGCGGCGGCGCCGCTGCTGCCCGTCCTGCGCCACGTCGTCCGCACGACCAAGGGGATCGCGAGCGACATCGCCAAGCCCGGTGCGGTGGAGGTCGGTTACGACCGGGTGCCGCTGCACGCCGCGCACTCGCTGCGGCGGTTCTTCGCGCTGGTCGACTCCGAACTCCCGCGCGTCACCCAGCCGTTGCTGGTGCTGACCAGCCGCCAGGACCACGTCGTCCCGCCCGTCGACTCCGAGCGCATCCTCAGCCGGGTCTCCTCCGGCGACGTCCGGCACGAGGTGTTGGAGCACAGCTACCACGTCGCCACGCTCGACCACGACGCGGAGCGGATCTTCCAGGACACCTACTCCTTCATCACCCGACTCGCCCCCGAGGCCCGGCCGGACGAGGTCCAGGAGGGCACGGCGGCCAGTGGCGGAGCGTAGCCCCCGCGACCCCCGGGACCCACTCGACGAGGAGGCCGCGTGGGCCGAGATCGTCGCGGGTTACGGCGAGCGGCCGGAGTTCCCGGGCACCGGGGAGCGGCCGGAGCGCACCGCGCCGGCGGACGAGGACGCCCCGGACTCCCCCGCCCCGCGCCCCGCCGACGGCACGCCCGGCGGGGACTCCCCGTCGCGTCCCGGCAGCTTCGTGGTCTACGCCCCCGGCGTGGGCCCGCGCGACTGGACCCCCGAGAAGCCCTCCGACGACGACTTCGACGAGACCGACGAGGGCCACTTCACCCCGCCCGAGCCGCCGCCGCTGCCGCAGGCCGACACCACCACCAAGTTCGCCTGGATCGCGGTCCTCGGCGGCCCGCTGCTGCTGCTCGGCATGGTCGTCTTCCAACAGCCGCTCACCTGGTGGGCCGCGGTGCTGGGCATCGGCGGCTTCCTGGGCGGCCTGGCCACCCTCTTCGCCCGGATGGCCAACGACCGGGACGACGACGATGACATGCCGGGCGGCGGGGCAGTGGTCTAAAGCCTGTCCGACGGGTCAGGGCCGGGTCCGGCGGGAAGTCCGCCGGCCGGTCCTGGAGCCGGGGACCGGCCGGGGTCAGCCGCCGGCCGGCACCCGTAGCGCGGCCAGCACCGGCAGGTGGTCCGAGGCGGCCAGCAGGTCGGCCGTGCGCAGGCCCGGCAGACCGCGCGGCACGCCGCACCCCAGTACCTCGACGCCGTCGGTGGTGAACACCGCGTCGATCCGCTGCCGCGGCCGGTGCGGCGTGGAGGTGTGCTCCCCGCCCCACGGCTCGGCCGCCCAACCGTCCCTGAGCAGCCCCGCGATCCGCCGGAAGCTCCGCCCGTCCGGCCGGTCGTTGAGGTCGCCGCCGACCACCGTGTGCGGGACGCCCAGCCCGGCGACCCGCTCCAGCAGCAGCCCGGCCTGGCCGTACCGCTCCCGCGCATCGAGACTGAGGTGGCAGCTGACGGCCCCGAGCCGGGCCCCGGCGAAGCGGAGCACGGCGGTGGCCAGGCCGCGCTGGTGCAGGCCGGGGGTGCGGGGCAGCAGGACGTCCTCGGTGCGCTCCACGTGGGCGCGGAGGTGGGCGAGGATCATCGGCCCCGCGGTGCCGGCGCCGCCGGTGACGTACACCAGGCCGCTGGCCCGGGCGAGGCGCTCGGCGGCCTTGCGCCAGCGGAAGAAGCGCGGCGCCTCCTGGACCAGCACGAGATCGGGGGCGCAGGCCCGGATGACCCGGGCCAGCGCCGCCTGATCGTCGCGCATCGAGCGGATGTTGTAGCTGAGCACCCGGACGACCGCGGAACCGTCCGCCTCGGTGGCGGAGGCCGGGAGTCCGGCGACGGGGGCCGTCGCGCCGGTGCCGGGGGCGGGGTCCGTCCCGCCGGACGCGGTCCGTCCGGGGTGCTCGGCCGCCATCCGCGTCAGCCCTGGCGCGCCAGGTCGGCGGCGCCGACCAGTCCGGCCTTGCCGCCGAGTTGGGCGGCGAGCACCTGGGCGTGCGGCCGGTACTGGTTGCCGACCAGCCAGCGGCGGAAGGACTTGCGGATCGGTTCGAGGACCAGCTCGCCCTCGTCCGAGACCCCGCCGCCGACGATGAAGGCGGACGGGTCGAAGAGCGAGGCCAGGTCGGCGAGGCCGGCGCCGGCCCAACGGGCCAGTTCGCGGAACGAGTCGATGGCGACCGGGTCGCCCTGGCGGGCGGCGGCGCTGATGTGCTTGCCCTCGATGCCCTCGGGGGTGCCGTCGCCGAGCGCGAGCAGCGCCGTGGCGGCCTCCGGCGTGGCGAAGGCGCGCTGCCGGGCGTAGCGCAGCAGGGCCCGGCCGGAGGCGTACTGCTCCCAGCAGCCCTGGCTGCCGCAGCCGCACAGCAGGCCGTCGGGGACGACCCGGATGTGGCCGAACTCGGCGGCGACGCCGAACCGGCCGCGGCGCAGCTTGTTGCCGATGATGATGCCGCCGCCCAGGCCGGTGCCGAGGGTGATGCAGATGACGTCGCTGTGGCCCTGGCCGGCGCCGAAGCGGTACTCGCCCCAGGCCGCGGCGTTGGCGTCGTTCTCGACGACGACGGGGAGGCCGACGCGCTGCTCGACCTTGTCCTTGAGCGGCTCGTGGCGCCAGTCGATGTTCGGGGCGAACAGGACGGTGGCCCGCTTCTCGTCGACGTAGCCGGCGGCGCCGATGCCGACGGCCTCGACGTGGTGGCCGGCACCGACCGTGCGGATGGCGTCCGCGATGGCCTCGGTCAGCGCGTCGGTGGCCTGCGGGGTCGGAACCTTGCACGTCTCAAGGAGAGAACCCTCTTCGTCGACCACGCCGGCCGCGATCTTCGTGCCGCCGATGTCGACGCCGATGGTGAGTCCCATGTGTCCCTCAGTTTTCGCTCGAACCCCGCCGTGAACCACCGTACCGGAGGCAGGGGGAGCTTCCCCGCCGGTCAGGGCCGCTGAGGCGGGGGATCTCCCACCCGTCGGGGCGGTGGGCGGCGTCAGTCGAGGTCGATGCGCTCGGTGCCGGCGGGGCCGTCGTCGCGCGGATCGGCGGCCTGGCCCTCGGGGCGGTCGTCGGCGCTCTCGCCGCGGGTCCAGCGGCCTTCGCTGCCGGTCACCGCCGAGCGGTAGGCGGCGAGGAGTTCGGAGCCGGCCGCGGCGAGGTGGTCGAAGACGTCGGGGTTGCGCTCGATGACCGGCTCGACGGCGGCCTTGGCCTGCCGCAGCAGCCCGCCCACCGCGCTGCTGGCGGCCATTCCGCCGAGCGCGCCGGGCAGCTGGATGGCGGCGAGCTTGTCGGTCACCGCCTCGGCGAGCCGGCGGAACTCCTCGGCGGCGCTGCCCGGCTGGGGGCCGTACTCGTCCCGGCGGCGGGCCTGTTCCGCGGCGAGGTCCTCGGCGCAGGCCGTCTCCCAGGCGTCGGCTTCCGGCTCGGCGCGGTGGTCGGCGGGGCGCTCGGTGGCATCACTCATGACGGACTCCGTGGACTCCTGCAGGCGGTACGGACGGGACGGTGCCGTGGGGCACTGTCGTAAGGCACGTAGGGCGCCGTCGTGCGCGCGGCAGCACGGCGAGGGCGTGTTACGACGTTACCCGAACGGGGGTGCCGGATTCAGTCGCTCGGCGCGGTCCGCGGCCACAGTCCCGGGTCCGGGGTGAAGCGGATCTCCAGGGCGCCGTCGCGCAGCGCCGCGCCGGAGACGGTGCAGCGGCGCAGCGCCGAGGGCAGCGTCCGGATCCGGCGGAAGCGGCCGACGGTCACCACGATCTCGTCGCCGCGGCGCACCAGGCCGAGGCCGTCCCGCTCGGCGCCCGGCAGCGGCACCCGCCAGACGAGGATGCCCTCGGTCGCCAGCCGGTCCTCGACGGTCCAGGGGTCGGCGGCCGGCGGCGGAGGGTGCACGGCGCCGGTCGGCCCGTCGATCAACTCGTCGAGCTCCGCCACGCCCTGGGGGTCGCGGCCCAGGTGGGGCACCTCGTGGACGGGGACGTCGGGGAACTCCTCGCGCAGCGCCTTCAGGGCGGTCTGCTGGCTGCCGGAGAGGCCGGCGAGGAAGGGGTCGGCGGAGCCGGTGGGCAGCAGCCGGTTGACCAGGACGCCGTCGGTGCGGCGGCCGTGCAGCGCGAGGCCGGCACGGAGGGTGCGCAGGGTGGCGTTGGCGACCGGGCCGGCGTCGGTGACCAGCCGCACGGAGGTGCCGGGGGCGTCCACCACCCGCTGGACGGCGGCGAGTTCGCTCTCCCAGCGCTCGGCGGCCTCGTACAGCTTCTGGGCCGGCATGGGGACGCCGGCGAGCTGGGCGAGGACCGGGCGCAGCGCGCGGGCCGCCTGGCGTTCGGGCGGCAGCAGACGGCGGAGGTAGCGGCGGACCTGCGCGGGCAGCGCCAGCAGCCGGATCGTTTCGGCCGCCGGCGGCATGTCGACGACCAGCAGGTCCCAGGCGTCCGAGGCGTGCTCGGCGCGCAGTGCGTGCAGCAGCGCGAAGGGCTCGGAGCCGGGGAGCTCGGTGAGTTCGTCCTCGTCGAGCGGGGCCGCACCGAGCAGGTCGAGGGCGGCGCCGGCGCGCTCCTGGAAGGCGAGGAACTCCTGGCGGAACCGGTCGGCGGGGTCGATCCGGCGGGCGTACAGGCCGGGGGCCGAGGCTATCGGCGCGGGTTCGGCGACGCCGGGGCGGGTGCCGAGGACCGCCTCCGGGGCGCTGCTCTGGGTGGTGAGCAGAAGGGTCCGCGCGCCCTGTCGGGCACCGGCCACGGCGGTCGCGGCGGCGAGCGTGGTGCGGCCCGCGCCGCCGGGGCCGGTGACGAGGACGGTCCGCACGCTCAGTGCTTCTCGGCCTCGTCGGCGGCGGTCGCGGCATCGGACGCCGCGGAGCCGCTCTCGACCCGCTTCTTCAGTCCGGCCAGCGCCCGGTCGATGATGACCTTCTCGGCCTTGCGCTTGATCATCCCGAGCATCGGGATCTTGACGTCGACGGTGAGCTGGTAGGTGACCTCGGTGCGGGTGCCGCCCTCCAGGGCGGTGAGCCGGTAGGAGCCGTCGAGGACCCGCAGCATCTGCGACTTGACGAGCGACCAGCTGACCTCGTTCTCGCCGGTCCAGGCGTAGGCGAGGGTGTGGTCGTCCTTGATGGCGCCGGCGTCCAGTACCAGGCGCACCTTCTCCGCGCGGCCCCGGTCGTCGGTGGCCAGGATCTCGGCCTCCTTGACCTCCCCGGTCCACTCCGGGTAGCGGTCGAAGTCGGCGATCACTCCCATCACCTCGGCCGGTGCCGCCTCGATCGTGATGTTCGAGCTGGTGTGTTCGGCCATCGCCCTGACTCCTCCATGCCGATTGGTGCCGGTCCGTCGACTTTTCCCCGAGCTCCCGGCTCCGCCCCCGAGCTCCCGGCCGCTCCCCCCGGCTTCGACTGCGCGCGGGCAGGGGGCCGGTGAGCCGAGGGACCCCCAGTGAGCCGGGGAGACCCCGTTACGCGGTGTCTCTGCTGCTGAAGGCTACCGCGCGGCGGAACCCGGACCGACACCAGCGGGCCGGTCGCCGCGGGCCGGCCGCGCCGCCGCCGTCGGCCTCACCACTCCAGCACGTAGGGCCGGCCGGTCGCGTTGAAGTGCCCGACATTGACGCATTCCGTACCGCCGATCCGGACCCGGTGGACGAGCGGCTGGTGGACGTGACCGAACAGGGCGTAGCGCGGCCGGGTGGTGCGGATGGCGTGCAACAGGGCCGCGCTGCCGCGTTCGAAGCGGCGGGCGACGGTGTCGTAGCAGAGCTCGGGGACGTCCGGCGGGATGTGGCTGCACAGCACGTCCACGTCGCCGATCGCCTCGACCTTGGCGACGTACTCCTCGTCGCTGATCTCGTACGGCGTCCTCATCGGCGAGGTCAGGCCGCCGCCGACGAAGCCGAAGACCCGGCCGCCGATCTCCACCCGCTCCCCGTCGAGGACGGTGGTGCCGGGCCCTGCGTACTCGGACCACAGACGCGGTATGTCGACGTTGCCGTAGGTGGCGTAGGTGGGGGTGGGGAACGCGGCGAAGAGGTCGGCGTACTGGCGGCGGACCGCGGCCTCGATGACCGCCTCCCGGCCGGCGCCGCTGCGGTCCAGCTCGGCCCAGAGCCGGCGGCCGAGCTCCCGGGCCTCGTCGAAGCGGCGGGCGGTGCGCAGTTCGACCAGGGCGTCGGCGTTGGCGACGCCGAAGAGGTCGGGGAAGATCCCGCGCGAGTGGTCCGCGTAATCGAGGAAGAGGACCAGGTCGCCGAGGCAGACCAGGGCGTCGGCCCCGTCCCCGGCCGCCGCCAGGTCCCGGCTGTTCCCATGGATGTCACTGACCACATGCACGCGCATGGCGTCACCCTAGATCGCGCCGGGCGGCGGAGGGGAGGCGGAGGGCGGCCCCCTGGTTACTTTCGGGTCACCTCAGGGCTGGACTAGTCTGCGCGTGCAGCCCCCATGACGTGTCCCCAGCATGTGACGCATCGAACATCTGGCCGTAACCCCCTATCCCAAAAGCAATACCGATGGGTAACGTCCGGGCCGTCCAATCCCCCCGCATGATCATGGACCGCAGCCGGTGCGCACACAGCGTCGTGGTGCCGGCGCTTTCGAGGAGCAGCAGTCTTGCGCGAGTTCAGCCTTCCGGCCCTGTACGAGGTCCCCGCGGACGGCAATCTGACGGACCTGATCCGCCGCAACGCCACACAGTACCCGGATGTCGCGGTCCTGGGACGCAAGGTGGACGGCACCTGGCAGGACGTCACCGCCGCCACCTTCCTCGCCGAGGTCCGGGCCGCCGCCAAGGGGCTGATGGCCGCCGGGGTCCGGCCGGGCGACCGGGTCGGGCTGATGTCGCGCACCCGTTACGAGTGGACGCTGCTGGACTTCGCGATCTGGAGCGCCGGCGCCATCACCGTCCCCGTCTACGAGACCAGCTCCGCCGAGCAGATCCAGTGGATCCTCGGCGACTCCGGCGCGGTGGCCATCGTGGTGGAGACCCCCGACCACGAGGCGACGGTCGAGGCGGTCCGCGACCGACTGCCGGACCTGGCGCACATCTGGCAGATCGAGCGGGACGCCGTCGCCCGGCTGCGGGCGGCCGGTGAGGGCATCACCGACGAGGAGGTCGACGAGCGCAGCGGGCTGGCCGACGCGGACTCCCCCGCCACCATCGTCTACACCTCCGGCACCACCGGCCGTCCCAAGGGGTGCGTGCTCAGCCACCGCAGCTTCTTCGCCGAGTGCGGCAACGTCGTCGAGCGGCTGCGCCCGCTGTTCCGCACCGGCGACTCCTCGGTCCTGCTCTTCCTGCCCGTCGCGCACGTCTTCGGCCGGCTGGTGGAGGTCGCCTCGGTCATGGCGCCCATCAAGCTGGGCCACGCGCCGGACATCAAGAACCTCACCGACGACCTGGCCTCCTTCCGGCCGACGATGATCCTGGGCGTCCCCCGGGTCTTCGAGAAGGTCTACAACTCCGCGCGGGCCAAGGCGCAGGCCGACGGCAAGGGCAAGATCTTCGACAAGGCGGCGGAGACCGCGATCGCCTACAGCCGGGCGCTGGACACCCCCGGCGGCCCGTCCTTCGGGCTGAAGCTCAAGTACAAGGTCTTCGACCGCCTGGTCTACGGCAAGCTGCGGGCGGTGCTCGGCGGCCGGGCCGGCCACGCCATCTCCGGCGGCGCCCCGCTCGGCGAGCGGCTGGGCCACTTCTACCGCGGCATCGGCTTCACCGTTCTGGAGGGCTACGGCCTGACGGAGTCCTGCGCGGCCACCGCGTTCAACCCCTGGGACCGGCAGAAGATCGGCACGGTCGGGCAGCCGCTGCCCGGCTCGGTGGTCCGGATCGCCGACGACGGCGAGGTGCTGCTGCACGGCGAGCACCTCTTCAGCGAGTACTGGAACAACCCGACGGCCACCGCCGAGGCGCTGTCCGACGGCTGGTTCCACACCGGCGACCTCGGCACCCTCGACGAGGACGGCTACCTCGCCATCACCGGCCGCAAGAAGGAGATACTCGTCACCGCCGGCGGCAAGAACGTCGCGCCGGCCGTCATCGAGGACCGGATCCGCGCCCACGCGCTGATCGCCGAGTGCATGGTGGTCGGCGACGGCCGCCCGTTCATCGGCGCGCTGATCACCCTCGACGAGGAGTTCCTGCCCCGCTGGGCCGAGGAGCACGGCCACCCGGCCGACGTGACGCCCGCCCGGCTCGCCGAGGACCCCGAGCTGCTGGCCGCCGTGCAGCGCGCGGTCGACGACGGCAACGCGGCGGTCTCCAAGGCCGAGTCGGTCCGCAAGTTCCGCATCCTGCCGACCCAGTTCACCGAGGAGTCGGGGCACGTGACGCCGTCGCTGAAGCTGAAGCGGAACGTCGTCGCGAAGGACTTCGCGGAGGAGATCGAGGCGCTCTACCGCGGGTAGCCCGCGGGTACCTCCCGCACGGGGTTGCCCGGCCCCGCACCGTCGAATCCGCCGTCGTGGTCACGCACCACGGCGGCGGACGCGCGTGTGCGGGCCCTAGACCTAGAGCAGCTCCCGGAGCCGCTCGGCCAGCAGGTCCCAGCGCCACTTCTCCTCCACCCAGACGCGGCCCCGGGCACCCATGGTGCGGCGCAGCCCGGGGTCCCGGAGGAGGGTGACGAGGCGCTCGGCGACGGCCTCCGGGGAGCCGCCGGGGACCACCCAGCCGGTCTCGCCGTCCAGCACCGCGTCGGGCGCCCCGCCGGAGTCGCCCGCGACGACCGGGAGCCCGGTGGCGGACGCCTCCAGGTAGACGATGCCCAGGCCCTCGACGTCCAGCCCGCCGCGGCGGGTGCGGCAGGGCATCGCGAAGACGTCGCCCGCGCCGTAGTGGGCGGGCAGCTCCGCCCACGGGACGGCCCCGGTGAAGCGGACCGCGTCGGCCACGCCCTTCTCCAGGGCCAGCGCGTGCAGCTGCTCCTCGTAAGGGCCGCCGCCGACGATCAGCAGCACCGCGTCCGGCACCGCGGCGCGGATCGCGGGCATCGCCTCGATCAGGGTGTCCTGCCCCTTGCGCGGGACGAGCCGGGAGACGCAGACCACCACCGGCCGGTCGGCGAGCCCGAGCCGGGCCCGGACCTCGGCGCCGCCCGAGTCCGGGTGGAAGGTCTTCTCGTCGACGCCGGGCGGCAGCTGGACCATGCGGGCGGCGGCGGCCGGGGTGAGCGCGGCGGCGATCCGCGAGCGGGTGTACTCGCCGAGGTGGGTGAGGGTGTCGGTGCCCTCGCCGATCCGGCGCAACAGCTGCCGGGCGGCGGGCAGCTGGGCCCAGCCGGCCTCGTGGCCGTGGGTGGTCGCCACGATCCGGCGGGCGCCGGCCGCGCGGAGCGCCGGCGCCATCAGCCCCAGCGGCGCGGCGGCCCCGAACCACACCGAGGAGCAGCCGTGTTCGCGCAGCAGGGAGACCGCCCGCCGGGTCACCCGGGGCGTGGGCAGCAGCATCGTCGTGGCGTCCCGGACCACCCGGAAGGGCTGCTCGGCGTCGAAGGCCGCGGTGGCGGCCCGGCCCTCCTCGCTCCGCTTC
The DNA here is from genome assembly GCF_029011865.1 of Streptomyces yunnanensis. NCBI lineage: Bacteria > Bacillati > Actinomycetota > Actinomycetes > Kitasatosporales > Streptomycetaceae > Streptomyces > Streptomyces yunnanensis. Next base: position 6,806,985 of record NZ_CP095749.1, on the reverse strand, counting down.
CAGGTGGAGGCGTAGACGACGACCCGGTCGGGATCCAGCCGCAGCGCCATGCTGTGCAGGAATGCCTGGATTCCGCCGGGCCTGGGCGGGAAGTCGTTGGTGACGATGAGGGTCTTGTGCACGGTGGTCTCTCGGCGGTCGGCGGTCTCTCGGCGAGGGGCGTCTTGGGGCGGCGGGGCGCGCGGCGCCCCGGACGGTCCGGGGCCGACAGTACCGGGTGGGCGGCCGGACCCGGGTGGCGCGCCCCGCCACGCCCGCGCCCGGCCTGCCCGACCGTGCCCCGCCCGGCCCGGCATCATGCAGACAGGACGACCGACGGGGGAACGATGACCGGCACCGGCACCGGCAGCGGGACGGCGGCGGCCTGGACGGCCTGGGCGGCGACCCGGGCACTGCTCCTGCTGTGCGTCTTCCGGGTGCTGGTGCTGCCCGGGCCGGACGTCACCACCGACGTCTCGGAGATCTACCACGGCTGGTCCGAGGTCCTGCGGTCCGGCACCTTCCCGCTGGACGACGTCACCTGGCAGTACCCGCCGGCCGCCGCACTGCCGGTGCTCGCCCCCGGCCTGCTGCCCTTCCTGCCGTACACCACCGCGTTCACCGTGCTGGTGCTGGCCGTGGACGCGGCGGCGCTGGCGCTCTTCCTGCGCGTCGGACGCGCACCGGGGCACCGCCGGACCGGCGCCTGGGCGTGGATCGCCGGCGTCGCCCTGCTCGGCCCGACCGCCTACGCCCGCTACGACCTGATGGTCGCGGCGGTGGCCGCGGCGGCGCTGCTCGCGGCGGCCCGCCGGCCGCGCGCCGCGGGCGCGCTGATCGCCCTCGGCGCCCTGCTCAAGGTCTGGCCGGTGCTGCTGCTGACCGGGGCGCCGCTGCGCGGTCGCCGGGCCCGCGCCCTGTGGGGGAGCGCGGCGGGCTGGGCCGCCGGGCTGATGCTGGCCGCGGTCGTCGCGGCGCCGGGCGCGCTCTCCTTCCTCACCTTCCAGCGCGACCGCGGCACCGAGGTCGAGTCGCTGGGCGCGCTGGTCCTGCACCTCGCCCGGCACGCCGGCTGGCCCGGCGAGGTGCAACTCCACTACGGCTCGCTGGAGTTCCTCGGCCCCGGCGTCCCGCTGGTCAGCGCCCTCTCGCTGGCGCTCACCGGGGCCGCACTGGCCTGGCTGGTCCACTGGCGGCTGCGCGCCGGGCCGTTCGGGGAGCGCGCGGAGTACGGGGAGCGCGCGGAGCCCGCCCCCGCGACGCTGTGCGACGCCGCCTTCACCGCCGTCCTGCTCTTCACCACCACGAGCCGGGTGATCAGCCCGCAGTACCTGCTGTGGCTGGTCGGACTGGCCGCGGTCTGTCTGACCGTACGGGCGAGCCGGCAGGGCCCGCCGGCGGTGCTGGTGCTGCTGGCCGCCGGGGTGACCCAGCTGGAGTTCCCGGTCTCCTTCGCGGACGTGGTGGCGAGCGACGCCCGGGGCATCGCGCTGCTGGTGCTGCGCAACGGTCTGCTGGTGGCGGCGTGCCTGGCCGCGTGCCGCCGGCTGCGCGCCCACACCGGCCCCGGGCGGGCCGCGGTGCCAGGTCCCGTCGCCCGCCCCTCGCTCAGCTCAGCTCGCGGCGCACATACGCGCGCCACATCGCGGTGAACTCCGCCATCCCGACGCCGAGTTGCTCGCGCATCGCCTGCTCGACCAGGCCGCTGCGGCCAGTGCCACGGGCGCCGACGCCGCCCACCGCGGGGGTGGCCGAGGCGGCCGGTTTCGTCGGGGCGGCGGTCCGGGCCTCCAAAGGGGGCTTCGCCGGGCGGGCCGCCGCGGTGCGGAGCCCGCGCCGCCCGGTGTCCCGGTAGAAGGCGATCAGCCGGTCCTCGCCCCACTTCTCGGCGATCAGCCGGCAGGCCAACCAGCCGCCCTCGTACGCCTTGGCCAGCCGCTCCGCGCCGGCCCGGAAGCCGAAGTCCGCGTCGGCGGGCAGGCTCGCCGGCAGCCGCCCGGCCACGACCGCGCGGGAGAGCTCCGGCGCGGTGATGGTCGGCCTGCGGTGCACCTTCCGGTAGGCGACCCAGTCCGCGAACCCCTCGGAGAGCCACAGCGGGGTGGCGGGCGTGGTGAGCGCGCGGGTCGCGACATGGGTGGTCTCGTGGGTGAGGACGACCGTGCGGCCCAGCTCGTTGAGTTCCTCGTACGCGTCCGGGTTGACGATCACCCGGTCCGCGGGGGCCACCGACGACGCGCCCGCCTCCCCGGTGGTGACCGCCGCGATCCCGGCGTACCCGGACGGATCGTCACCGCCCATCAGCTGCGCCATCTTCTGGACCGAGTCCGGCGCCTCCACCACCACCTTCCGCGCCCACTCCCCCTTCCAGGCCGCGGAGACCGCGGGCACCGCCGCGTCCACCCGGTTCGCCAGGTCGCGCAGCCGCGCCGGGTCCGCGGCCCCGCCCAGGACCAGGCTGTACCGGCCGCGGACCACGCGGACCGGGCCCTGGTCCCACAGCTGCCGGGTGCCGCCCTTGCCGTCGGACGCGCCGTCGGAGTCGGAGCTGACCAACCACCGGCCGTCGCGCTCGGTGAGGGTGAGGTACTGGACGCTGGTGACCGGCGCGGTGTCGAAGCCCTTGAGGCGGTAGCGCAGCCGCACCTGCGCGGCCAGCCGCCGGCCGCCGCCCATCGGGAGCGGAAAGGCGCCGGTGGACATCAGGTCGTAGCGCCAGTCGGCGAGCGGGACGGCGGCGAGGTGGTCGAAGACCGCGCGCTGGCTGCCGCGGAAGGCGGTGGCCCGGGGATCGACGGAGGCCAGGAAGGCGGTGGCGTCGTGCCGACGGACGGCGTCGGCCCGCGCGTCGAGCATCCGCTGGGCACCGGGGTACTGGGCGGTGGGCGCCTCCGCGGGGGCGCAGCCGGTGAGCTGGGCGAGCAGCGCCAGCAGCGGCGCCGCGCAGCCGACCGCCCGTGCGGCCCGCCACGGCCGCCTGCGTCGCGCCCTCAGCTCCGCCATGCGGCCGATCGTAAGGGCGGCCCCGTCGGGGCAAAACCGGGAGGGGCCCTGCTCAGGGCCGGGTGACCGCCTCGATCGGCATCATGTCGACCGGGTCGTAGCGCACCCGGGCGCCCGGGTAGGGCGCGTGCACGACCTGTCCGTTGCCGACGTACATCCCGACGTGGCTGGCGTCCGAGCGGTAGATGACGAGGTCGCCGGGGCGGGCCTGGGACAGCGGCACCTGGGCCCCGGCGCCGCGCTGGGCCTGCGAGGTGCGCGGCAGCGAGATGCCGGCCTGGCCGTAGGCCCATTGGGTGAGGCCGGAGCAGTCGAACGACGAGGGGCCGGTGCTGCCCCAGGCGTAGGGGGCGCCCACCGCGGCGCGCACCGCGGCGACCGCCGCCTCGGCCCGGCCCGAGCCCGGCACGATCCCGGTGAGGTCCGGGATGTACTCGTCCCGGCCGTCGCTGCGGGAGGCCCGGTCGTACGCCGCCCGGGCCTGCGCGGGCAGGGCGTTGAGCAGCCGCCGCGCGGTGGCCAGCTTCCGCTGGACGTTCTTCTTGTGGCGGGCCACCTCGGTGCGGCTGGCCTCCAGCTCGGCCAGCTTCCGGGCCGCCTCGTGGCGCTGCTGCTCCAGTTCGCGGGTGGCGGCCTGGAGCCGGTGCAGTTCGTGGGCCTGGGTGCCGCTCAGCCGGTCCAGGGCGGCGGCCTTCTCCAGGTAGCTCTCGGGCCGCTCGGAGAGCATCAGTCGGACGGTGGGGTCGATCCCGCCGGACCGGTACTGGGCGGCGGCCAGCGCGCCGAGCCGGGCCCGCATTCCGTTGACCCGCGCCTGGGTGCGGGCGGTGCGGTCCTGGAGGGCCGAGACCTCGTCGCGCAGCTCCTTGGTGCGGGCGCTGGCGCCGTTGTACTGCTCGGTGGCCCGCTCGGCCTCCTCGTAGAGCTTGCCGACCTGGGCCGCGGCACCCTCCCGGCCGGTGGAGCCGCCACCGGCGCCGGAGGAGGGGTCGGCGCTGGCCGGTGCGGCCGACAGCGCGGCCGCCGCGGTCGCCAGGGCGGCGGACAGGACGGTGACCGAGGCGAGGGTGGTCGGGCCGCGCTGCGAGGAACGGCGATGGGACACCACGAGGGCCGCAACTCCTTCCGTGTGCAGCCCCTGCCGCCCGGGCGGGACGGTCGGTGATCCGGCAGCTGCGAGGGCAGACAGTAACCGCGCCGCGGCATGCCGGCCAAAGCCCGCTTTCCGTACGCAAAAAGCCGCTCCGCCGGTGACTTCGCAGGTCACCGGCGGAGCGGCAGGTCAGCGACCAAGGCCGCAATTCGCCCGATCGGGCGGCAAGTTGTGCGGGATGTGAGGCTTTTCAGACCCGCACGCCGAACTGGAACGGCATGTTGTTGATCGACTCGTAGCGCACCGCGGCGCCCGGCTTCGGGGCGTGCAGCACGGTGCCGTTGCCGGCGTAGAGGCCGATGTGGTGCAGGTCGCCGTAGAACAGCACCAGGTCGCCGGGCTTGAGGGCACTCTCCGAGCCGATGCGGGTGCCGGCGTTGGCCTGCTCCTGCGAGGTGCGCGGCAGCGACTGGCCGGCCTGCGCGTACGCCCAGGAGGTCAGCCCCGAGCAGTCGAAGGAGGACGGGCCGGTCGCGCCCCAGACGTAGGGCGAGCCTATCTTCGACTGGGCGGCGGCCAGGGCGGCCGCACCGCGCTGCGAGGCGGGCACGTCGTCGCCGAGGTTGACCCGGTCGTTGCTGCGGTTGGCGCGGTCGTCCGCGGCCTGCATGGCCGCCCGCTCCTTGGCGGTCAGCGTGTTGAGCAGCTCCTGCGCCTTGGCGAGCTTGCCCTTGATCTCGTCCTTCTTGTCGCCGAGCGACTTGCGGGCCTCGGAGAGGTCCTGGATCTTGCTCGCGGCCTCGGCGCGCTCCTGCGCGAGCTGGCGCTGCTTGTCCGCGATGGTCCTGAGCTGCTCGGCCTGCTTGCCGCTCAACTGGTCGAGGGTGGCGGCCTTTTCGAGGTAGGTGTCCGGGTCGCCGGAGAGGAACAGCTGGACCGAGGGGTCGATGCTGCCGCTGCGGTACTGGCCGGAGGCGATGGCGCCCAGCCCCTTGCGGAGCTGGTTCAGGTCGCCCTGGCCACGGGCGACCTTGTCCTGGAGGTCGTCGACCTCTTTCTGGAGCTTGTCCTGCTGCTCCTTGACGCCGTTGTACTTCTCGGTGGCCTGCTCCGCATCGCTGTAGAGCTTGTCGACCTCGGACTTGACGTCCTTCTTCGACTGGCTCGGGTCGGCGTGCGCCGCCTGCGACGAGAGGGCGACGGCAGCGGCGGCGGTCGCGGTGAGCACGGTCACACGAGTACGGCTCGGCTGCTTGGGTCGACGGTGGGACGCCACGGGGGCGAGCTCCTTCTTCCTCCAGCCGCCTACCGGGAGTGGGGGGAGCGAGTGCCCCGGCTCCGCGCGAACGCCGCGGACTCGGCGGTACCTTCACTGACCATCCCGGTTGGATGATCACCTGTATGAAGGTTCGAGGCCGACCTTAGTAACCGAGTTGTGATCGCTTCAAATCCTCCCGGGGAAAAACTGCACCGGGAACCCCATCTTTTACCAACATCACACTGCCCGTGAGCGCCAATTGACGCTGCGGTACCACGGGCGAGCGCCATTCCCCGGCACCATTCCGGGCAACATGGGATATGTCAGGTTCGCGCAAGTCGCTTGAGCAGCAAGGCCGATGCCACCGGCCGGGCGCCCGCCTTGGCGACCCCGTCGGCCACCTCCCGGTCCGAGGAGACCACCACCACCGGCCGGCCGGACGGCTCGGCCCGGACCAGCTGGCGGATCAACTCGTCGGCCGTCACGCCCGGTTTGCTGAACAGCACCCGCACCCCGCGCGGCGGCGCCAACAGCACCGGCGCGGCCAGCTCCGCCCCGTCGAAGACACAGGTCATCTCCGCGCCGGTCTGGGCCGCCAGCACCGCCAGCCCGCCCAGCAGCCGCAGCCGCTGCTTCTCCAGCGGCATGGTCGGATAGCCGGTCTTGGTGACGTTGTAGCCGTCCACCACCATGTGCGCCTGCGGCAGCGCCAGGAGCTGGTCCAGCAGCGCCGGGTCGGTCTCCGACAGCGCCCGGGTCGCGATGTCCTTGGGCGTCATCCGGCCCGGCGCGACCGCGTCGACGGTGTCCGCCGGACGGCCCGCGGCGGGCGGCAGCGCCAGTTCGCGACGCAGCCCCTGGGCCGCGTCCAGCACGGTGTCGAGCAGCAGCCGCAGCCGCATGTCCTCGACGCTGCGCCCCTCGCGGACGGACCGCCGGCCGGCCTCCAGCGCCGCCTCGACCTCCGCGACCCGGGCCTTGAGCCGGCGCAGTTCGCTGTCGGCCCCGGCCTTCTCCGCCGCCGCCCGCTCCCGGGCCTCGGCCAGCACCGCCTCGACCTTGCGGACCGCCGCCTCGCCGCGCTTGACGTCGCTGAGCGCACTGCGCAGCCGGCGCTGCAGCGACTCGTTCTCCTTGCGGGCCGCCTCCAGGTCGGCGCGGACCCGGTCCGCCTCCGCGCGGGCCTCCCCGCGCGCCTGTGCCAGCTCCTCGCGCAGCCGGGCCAGCTCCCGCTCGGCCTCCTCGCCGGCCCGTTCGGCGCGCGCCCGCTGCGCCTCCTCGCCGGCCGCCGCGACCAGCTTGATCCAGCCCTCGGGACGCAGCACGTACGCCGCGGCCGCGACGTCCAGCGGATCGGCGGCAGCGGGCGGGGTCCCCTGCTCCAGGGCCTCGGCGAGCTCCGGCTGGGCCTCCCGCAGCTTGCCCGCGATCCGCTGCCGGAAGACCGGGTCGCCCTCCAGCGCCGCGGCCATCGCGTTACCGGCGAACTTGGCCCGACGAGTCGGGGTGAAACGGGCGTACTGCCGCAAGGGGGGCGGCAGTTCGGCGACCGTCAGCGCCCCGAACCACTCCGCGGTGAGCGCCACGACGCGGTGCCGAACGCCCTCGGGCAGTGGCTGATCGAGCACCTCGTCGACCACTCCTCCGGGCGCGTCCGCACGCTCGGCCCCCGGATCCCCTTCTGGACGTTCCACCACGGCTGCATCGCTCCGATCTCAGGCGCTCGCGCCCGGGCGGTCCACCAGCTCGATCTGGTCGACCGCGTTGCACCAGCGGCAGCGCACGGACTCGATCGTCTCGCTGACGACCTCGCGCTCCTCCACCGACGGCTCCCCTGCCAGGTCGAGGTGGACGTACTCCACGACCTTGGACCGACGGGTCACGTCGAACCGGGTGAGGTTTCCGCACAACGTGCAACGCCACCGGGTTTCCGCCGTCGGCAAGGGAACAGCCATCGTGTCGTCCTCTTTCGTGCTCGTCGTGCTCGTGCTGCGGTGCGTTCACGCGGTGCGCCGTCGGACTGCGGAAATACGCAACGTACTGCCTGTAACCCTACGGCCTGACAGCGGGCCGGCGCGGGCCCGCCCGGAAGCCGGGACGCGGCGAGGCGCTCTGTCCCGTGTGCCCGCATTGCGCCATGATCACTTCATGACGGCGCCGGTCCACCCCGCCCGCTCGCTGCGCGCGGTGTTCTCACGGATGACGAACGTGCTGATCGGACTGTGCTGCGCACTCTTCGTGCTCGGCCCGGACTCCGGCCTGAACCGGACATACGGCACCGGTGACGCGCTGTTCCACGCCCAGAGCAGGTACTACGAGCACTGGGGCGTGATTCCGCTCGATCTGTGGAGCGGCGCACCGCGGGCCCTGCTCACCCCGCTCACCGCACTCTTCGTCCACGCGAGCTGGCTGCACCTGCTCGGCAACATGCTGTTTCTGTACGTTTTCGGCGGGATGACCGAGGCCCGGATGGGCCGGCTCCCGTTCACCGCCTTCTACCTGGCCGTCGGCTACCTGGCGCTGCTGGGCTACGCCGCCGCACACGCCTCCTCCGACCAGACGCTGGTCGGCGCCTCCGGCTCCATCTCCGGCGTCCTGGGCGCCTTCCTCTTCCTCTTCCCCCGGGCCCGGGTCACCAGCCTGTTCCCGTTCCTGTTCTTCCTGCCGCTGCGGTTCCCGGCCTGGCTGGTGCTGCTGTTCTGGTTCTGCCTCCAGTGGCAGGCCGCCCGCCACGACCCGGCCGGCCCCGGCGTCGCCTACCTCGCCCACGTCGTCGGCTTCGCCCTCGGCTTCCTCTACGCCTGGGCCCGCTACGGGCGGGATACTGTGGGGGCCACCAGGGACAACGGACCGTCGGCCGAGGGAGAGAGCCAGCCGTGATCACGTCGATCGTGCTCATCAAGACCAGCGTGGATCAGATCCCGGAGATCGCCGAACGGATCGCCGCGCTGAGCGGCGTCAGCGAGGTCTACTCCGTCACCGGCGCGTACGACCTCATCGCGATGGTGCGGGTCGCCAACCACGACGATCTGGCCGACGTCATCCCCGGCCGCATCAGCAAGGTGCCGGGCGTCGCCTCGACGGAGACGCACATTGCGTTCCGCACGTATTCGCAGCACGACCTGGAGGCTGCCTTCTCCATCGGCCTCGACGCGTAGCGCTGCGCTTGGCTGGCTTCCCACGTTTTTGTCTTTCCCGCCGTGGGGGTTCGCGTTTTTGCGCCTGCGGCGCCGGGGCCGCCTGACGGCGGGTTGTTGCGGTGTCCGCTGCGCGGAGTTGTTGTCCGCTGCGCGGGGCTGTTGGGTGCGGTGACGGGCCTGCGGGGGTGGTGTGCAGGACTGCTGCGCTTTACGTCCTGCACACCACCCCGCAGACCCGTCACCTCCCGTGAGTGGGTGGGAAAGACAGGTGCGTGGGTGCTGATGCCGGTGGTCCGCTGACGGTCACCACTCGACAACGCACCCGCAGGGGACCACTCACGGGAACGCCCACCCACCGTCTTCATGACCACCCACGGGAGGTGACGGGTCTGCGGGGCCGAACAGCCCCGCGCAGCGGATCGGCCCCGCGCAGCGGACCGGCGCCCCGCCGTCAGGCGGGCCCGCCGACGGCCGGCACGCAACGGCCTTCCTCGACGCGGTAGTTCCAGCGGGCGCCGTCCGTGACGAGTTCCCTGACCGCGCGGAGGAAGCGGTCGATGTGCTCGTCGGGGGTGCCGGCGCCGAAGGAGACGCGGATCGCGTTCAGGGACCGTTCGCCGGGCGCGGCCTCGGCGGCGTCGGCGGCGTCGGGGGCGCCGCACTCCCCCGGTTCCTGGGGCTCGCTGCCCAGCAGGGTCCGTACCAGCGGGTGGGCGCAGAAGAGGCCGTCGCGGACGCCGATGCCGTACTCCGCGGAGAGGGCGGCGGCGAAGTGCGAGCTGTTCCAGCCCTCGACGACGAAGGAGATGACGCCGACGCGCGGGGCGTCGTCGCCGAAGAGGGAGAGGATCCGGACCTCCGGGACGTCGGCCAGGCCCGTCTGGACCCGGGCGATCAGCTCCTGTTCGCGGGCGACCAGGCCGTCGAAGCCGGCCTCGGTGAGCGCCCGGCAGGCGGAGGCGATGGCGTAGGCGCCGATCACGTTGGGCGAACCGGCCTCGTGCCGGGCGGCGGTGGTGTGCCAGTCGACGTCCACTCCGCCGTCGGCCCGCCGGGCGACCTTCCGGCTGGCGCCGCCGCCGGCCAGGTACGGCTCGGCCTCCTGGAGCCAGTCGGCGCGGCCGGCCAACACCCCGGAGCCGAACGGCGCGTAGAGCTTGTGGCCGGAGAACGCGACCCAGTCGACGTCCAGCTCCGCGATGTCCACGGGGTGGTGCGGGGCGAGTTGGGCCGCGTCCAGCACGATCCGGGCGCCGTGGGCGTGTGCGGCGGCGGCCAGTTCCCGCACCGGCCACAGTTCGCCGGTGACGTTCGAGGCTCCGGTGACGCAGACCAGCGCCGGGCCGTAGGGCTCGCGGGCGGCCAGCGCCTTCTCCAGGGTGTCCACCGCCTGCCGCGGGGTGCGCGGGGCGTTGAGGTAGGTCACCGCCAGGTCGGCGCGGCGTTCCCAGGGCAGCAGCGAGGCGTGGTGCTCGGTCTCGAAGACGAACACCCGGGTGCCCTGCGGCAGGGTGGCGGCCAGCAGGTTCAGCGAGTCGGTGGTGGACCGGGTGAAGACGACCTGGTCGCCCTCCCGTCGCCCACCACCGCCCTTGTCGGACCGGGCTTCGCCCGGGCCCCCTTCGATGCGGCAGCCCAGGAAGTCGGCGACGGTCCTGCGGGCGTTCTCGAAGAGGTCGGTGGAGAGCTGGGAGAGGTAGCCGGCGCCGCGGTGGACGCTGCCGTAGTACGGGGCGTAGCCGGCGACGTCGTCCCAGACCCGCTGGAGCGCCGGCGCGCTGGCGGCGTAGTCCAGTGCGGCGTAGACGGCTTCGCCGCCGGTCACCAGCGGGACGAGGACATCCCGGCCCAGAACCGGCAGCGGGTCACAAACGGAGCGGTCGGCGGCAGCGGTGACGACAGACATGGCGAACTCCCGTGAGAGGTAAGCGAGTTCGCTGCGGCGCGGGGGCGTCGTACGGCACGCGGAGGGTGCGGAGGATCCGCCCGGCACGGCGTCGCAGCGTGAAAGGAAAAGGAGAAAGGCGCGGTAACGGGGCCGGCGGCCCTAACGCATTCGCTTCATCACGGAAGGACTCCCTCGGGGACCAGGATCCCTGGCGAGGGATCCGCGCTTGCCGCAGACCTCGTTGCCTGCGACCTGGTCATCACCCGGGGCACCCCGCCACGGAAGGAGGGTTGCCGGACAGCGGGCCGGGGCCTACATCGCTGTCACTCGTGACCTGGGCTGAATCATGCCACACGATCATCGGGGCGCAAGCCCCGGTCCGTATTGCGGACCGGGACCCGCGTCACATCCGAGGGGTGTCAGGCGTTGCTGGCCGCCACCCAGCGGTCCAGCGTCCGCCGGGCCGCGCCGGAGTCGATCGACTCGGCGGCCTTGCGCAGGCCGTCCCGGATCCGCTCGGTGAGCGGGGCGTCGGACGGCTCCAGCGCGGCCAGCGCGGCCGCCGCGTTCAGCAGCACCGCCTCCCGCACCGGCCCGGTCTCGCCGTCCAGCAGCCGCCGGGCCACCTCCGCGTTGTACGACGCGTCCCCGCCGCGCAGCGCCTCCACCGTCACCAGGTCGATGCCGACGTCCCGCGGGTCGAAGGACTCCTCGTGGACCGCGCCGTCCCGTACGACCCACACCCGGGAGGTGGCGGTGGTGGTCAGCTCGTCCAGTCCGTCGTCGCCGCGGAAGACCAGCGCCGAGGAGCCGCGCTCGGCCAGCACCCCGGCGAGGATCGGCGCGATCCGGGCGTCCGCGACGCCGGTCGCCTGGGCCCCGACCCGGGCCGGGTTGGTCAGCGGCCCCAGCACGTTGAAGGTCGTCCGGATGCCCAGCTGGCCGCGGGCGGCCGCCACGTGTCGCAGCGCGGGGTGGAACTTGGCCGCGAAGCAGAAGGTGATCCCGGCCTCCTCCGCGACCTCCACCACCCGCCGCGGCGACAGGTCCAGATTGATGCCCAGCTTCTCCAGGACGTCCGTGGCCCCGCTGGCCGAGGACGCGGCGCGGCTGCCGTGCTTGACGACCTTGGCGCCGGTGCCGGCGACCACGATGGCCGACATGGTGGAGATGTTGACCGTGTTCGCGCCGTCCCCGCCGGTGCCGACGATGTCGACGCTGGGGCCGGGCACCTCGATCAGGCTGGCGTGCGCGTACATCGCCCGGACCAGGCCGGAGATCTCGGCGACCGTCTCGCCCTTGGCGCGCAGCGCCACCGCGAAGCCGGCGATCTGCGCGTCGGTGGCCTCGCCACGCATGATCCGGTCCATGACCCAGGCGGTGTCGTCGGCGGTGAGGTCACGGGCGTCGAGGAGGGCGTTCAGCAGGGCCGGCCAGGAGCGGTCCGCCACGCTGCCGCCGCCTGCCGGGGTCACAACGTTCATGGTCCACGCTCCTGGATCGTCTCCTGCTTGTGCCGTTCACCCTATCGACCCCCGGGCACGCCGGAGGGCCCCGTCCTCTTCGTGGACGGGGCCCTCTGGGTGGCGTACTACGAGCGGAGCGCGTGACCGCGCCCGCGGGGATCAGTGGTGGCCGTGGCCGCTGGTGATCTCCTTGTACTCCTCGACGGTCGGCTTGGGAATGACGTTGTCCTCGCCGTAGTAGCCCTTGGAGAGCTTGGCGCGCAGCTTCTGCGAGCGCGTGAACTTGCGCCGGACACCGTTCTCGTCGACCTCGGGACCGAGTTCGAGCGGCTCGGGCTGCTCGTGCTGGGTGAGGACGTGCAGCTGCTCCTGGTCGAGCGGCTCGTGGACCTCGATGAACTCACCGTGCGGCAGGCGCTTGATGATGCCGGACTCGCGCCCGTGCAGCACCTTGTCCTTGTCGCGACGCTGGAGACCCAGGCAGATCCGCTTGGTGGCGATGAAGGCCAGCACCGGCCCGACGAAGAACGCGATCCGGACGAACCAGGTGATCGAGTTGATCGACAGGTGGAAGTGGGTGGCCCACAGGTCGTTGCCGCCACCGATCAGCATCACGAAGTACGCGACGAGCCAGGCCACACCGAAGCCGGTGCGGGTGGGCACGTTGCGCGGGCGGTCCAGGATGTGGTGCTCGCGCTTGTCGCCGCGGACCCAGGACTCGATGAACGGGTAGACCGCGATGGCGACCAGGACCAGCGGGAAGACCAGGATCGGGATCAGCACACCGAAGTTGATGGTGTGGCCCCAGAAGTTCCACTCCCAGCCCGGCATGACACGCACCAGGCCCTCGGCGAAGCCCATGTACCAGTCCGGCTGCGCACCGGTGGACACCTGGTCCGGCCGGTACGGGCCGATGGCCCACACGGGGTTGATGCTGGCGACCGCGGCGATCACCGAGATCACACCGAAGACCAGGAAGAAGAAGCCTCCGGCCTTGGCCATGTAGACCGGCAGCAGCGGCATGCCGACCACGTTGTTGTTGGTCTTGCCGGCACCCGGGAACTGCGTGTGCTTGTGGTAGAAGACCAGGATCAGGTGCGCCACCAGCAGGCCGAGCATGATGCCCGGCAGCAGCAGCACGTGGACCGTGAAGAACCGCGGGATGATGTCGTGCCCGGGGAACTCGCCGCCGAAGATGAACATCTGCAGGTACGAGCCGACCAGCGGCATCGCCAGGATGACGCCCTCGATGAAGCGGACACCGGTGCCGGACAGCAGGTCGTCGGGGAGCGAGTAACCGGTGAAGCCGGTGAACATGCCCAGGACGAACAGCAGGAATCCGAACAGCCAGTTGACCTCACGCGGCTTGCGGAACGCACCGGTGAAGAACACCCGCATCATGTGGACCATCATCGCGGCCAGGAAGACCAGCGCCGCCCAGTGGTGGATCTGCCGGATCAGCAGACCACCGCGCACGTCGAAGCTGATGTTCAGCGTCGACTCGAACGCCTGGGTCATCTTGATCCCGTGCATCGGCACGTAGGACCCGTGGTAGGTGACCTCGGCCATGCTCGGGTGGAAGAACAGCGTCAGGTAGACACCGGTCAGGATGATGATGATGAAGCTGTAGAGCGCGACCTCGCCCAGCATGAAGGACCAGTGGTCCGGGAAGATCTTGCGCATGTTGGCCTTGGCCAGGCTGTAGATGCCCAGCCGGCCGTCGGCCCAGTCGGCGATCCGCTCACCCCGTGGCGCCTGGCCACGGCGCTCAGTGGTCGCGGTTGTCTCGTTACTCATCCGCGCTCCCAGAAGCTCGGGCCGACGGGCTCCGCGAAGTCGCTTACGGCTTCGAGGAAGCCGTCCTTCACCGTGATGTGCAGCTGCGGCAGGGCGTGACCGGCCGGACCGAAGATGACCCGACCGCCGTCGGAAAGGTCGAAGGTCGACTGGTGGCACGGGCAGAGCACGTGGTGCGTCTGCTGCTCGTACAGGCTGATCGGGCAACCCACGTGGGTGCAGATCTTCGAGTACGCCACGATGCCCTCGTGCGACCAGGCGAGTTCCTGCTTGTCCTTGATGTTCTGCGGCTGGATCCGCACGAGCATCAGGGCGTCCTTCGCGATCTTGTTGGCGAAGTCCTCGTCGCTCTCCTCCAGGCCCTCGGGCTTGGCGAAGGTGAGGGAGCCGACCGCGATGTCCTCGGGACGCAGCGGGAGGTTCGTCGACTGGTTGACCAGGCGGATGCCCTTCTTCCAGCCGGTGGTCCGCAGCTTCTTCTCGGGCAGCGGGCCGAGGTCGCGCAGCAGCACGACGCCGGAGAGCGGCACCAGGGCCAGCGCACCGAACATCGTGTTGCGGATCAGCTTCCGCCGGCCGAACTGCGACTCCTTGGCGCCCTGGGCGAAGTCCGCCAGGACCTTGGCCTTGACGTCGGGCGTGGCCTCGATCGGGTGCCGCTCGTCGGCGACCTCCTCGTCCGACATCAGCGTGCGGGCCCAGTGGACCGCGCCCGCGCCGATGCAGAAGAGCGCCACGCCCAGCGTCAGACCGAGCGCGAAGTTCAGCCCGCTGACGTGACCGAGCGGGAAGATGTAGACGATCTTGTCGATCGGGATGGCCACGTACGACGCGATGAACGCGACGGTGGCGAGCATGGACACCAGGAAGAGCATGGCGACGGTGCGCTCGGAGCGCTTGGCGGCCCGCTCGTCGATGTCCTGAACGCGGTGCTCGTGGGCCGGCAGCCCGGGGTCGGCGAAGGGGTTGTCCGCCTTCCCCACCGCGCCCTCGTGAGCCACGTCCCGCTCACTGGGAAGGTTTTCTTCTGTCTCACTCATGACTTCTTGGCCTTCGTAGTCCGGGCTGCGACCCAGATGGCGACCGCGACACACGCACCCAGGCCGAAGATGTAGCCGAAGAGACCTTCGGTCACCGGGCCCAGACCACCGAGTTCCATACCGCCGGGGCTCGCGGTCTTGTCGCCGTTGACGGCGCCGAGGTACGCGACGATGTCCTTCTTGTTCTGCGGGCTCAGCGAGCCGTCACCGAAGGAGGGCATGTTCTGCGGGCCGGTCTGCATGGCCTCGTAGATGTGCTTGGGGTCCACGCCCTCGAGCGTCGGTGCGAACTTGCCGTTGGTGAGGGCGCCGCCCTTACCGGTGAAGTTGTGGCACTGGGCGCAGTTGGTGCGGAACAGCTCGCCACCCTTGGCGACGTCGGCACCCTCGGCGCTGTACTGCGACTTGTCGGGCACGGACGGGCCCGGGCCCAGCGACGCGACGTAGGCCGCGAGCTGGTCGATCTGGGCGTTGCTGTAGATGTTCCGCTTCCGCGGCACCTGGGCGCCGGGCTGCTGGGCCGGCATACGGCCGGTGCCCACCTGGAAGTCGACGGCGGCGGCGCCCACGCCGACCAGGCTCGGGCCGTCGGAGGTGCCCTGACCGCCGGTGCCGTGGCAGCTTGCGCAGCCTACGGCGAAGAGCTTCTTGCCCTCCTTGATGGCAAGAGACTGGGCGGTGTCATCGGCTTGAGCCTTGTCCGCCGGCGCGAACGCGGCGTACAGCCCCCCAGTGACCGCCAGCGCGAAGAGTAGGACGACGAGCGCCGCCAGCGGATGGCGCCGTCGTGCGGAGAGCTTTTTCACGGATTACCCCGGTGTCAGGATCTTCTGCGTCGATGCTTTGGATGTGTCTGTCCGATATGCGAGTCCGGTCGGACCTCTTACCGGATCAGGTAGATCGTGGCGAAGAGGCCGATCCAGACGACATCGACGAAGTGCCAGTAGTAGGACACGACGATGGCCGCGGTGGCCTGCGTGTGGGTGAACCTCTTGGCCGCGTACGTCCTGCCCAGGACCAACAGGAAGGCGATCAGACCGCCCGTCACGTGCAGTCCGTGGAAACCGGTGGTCAGGTAGAACACCGAGCCGTACGGGCCGGACGAGAGCGAGAGGCCCTCGTGCTTGACCAGCTCCGTGTACTCGAAGACCTGACCGCCGATGAAGATGGCACCCATGAAGAAGGTGACCGCGAACCACGCGCGCAGCTTCTTGACGTCGCCGCGCTCGGCTGCGAAAACGCCGAGCTGACACGTCAGGGAGCTGAGCACCAGGATCGTGGTGTTGGTCGCGGAGAACGGAAGATTCAGCGCATCGGCGGATTCCTTCCAATACGCCTCGCCCGTCACCGACCGGAGGGTGAAGTACATCGCGAAGAGGGCCGCGAAGAACATCAGCTCGGAACTCAGCCAGATGATGGTTCCGACGCTGGTGAGGTTCGGTCGATTGACCGACGGGTGCGCGTGCCCGGTTTCTACTGTCGTTGCTGTCGCCACGACCGACATTATGTCGGTCGCTTATCCCGCCCTCACTCCGGGGGGTGCCGTTCGGTGTGTCAAGGCCATATGGCCTGCTCGTTCGAGCGGTCGCGGCGGTCGCCCGAAGGGGGGAAGCGCGCGCCGGGGAACACCCCACGGCCCCTGGGAAAGCCGGTCCTGACGGGCCGTCGACCGCATCCGGGGGCCGTACGGCCTCTCCTGCCGAGGGCCCGTCCGGGAGTAGCATCGCGCAACGGTTTGATCGGGAACCGTGCCGCTATGAAGGTGCCGCGACACAGGTGGAGGAACGATGCAGGCGACTGCCACGGTGCTGGTCTACAGCGACAACGCCAACACCCGCGAGCAGGTCCGGCTGGCGGCGGGGCGGCGTCCGGCCCCCGACGCCCCGCGGATCGAGATCCTGGAGTGCGCCACCGCCCCGGCCGTCCTGGAGGCCCTGGGCCAGGGCGGTATCGACGTCTGCGTGCTGGACGGCGAGACCGCGCCGGCGGGCGGCATGGGTGTCTGCCGACAGATCAAGGACGAGGTCTTCCAGTGCCCGCCGGTGCTGCTGCTGATCGGGCGTCCGCAGGACGCCTGGCTGGCCACCTGGAGCCGCGCGGACGCCGCGGTGACCCATCCCCTCGACCCGGTGGCGTTCGCCGACGCACTGGCCGGGCTGCTGCGCCGACGGCGGCTCGCCCAGGTCACCCAGGACACCGTGCCGGCCTGAGCGAGGCCCTCAAGGGGGCGCTGAGCGCCCCTCAGACCTGCGGGCGCAGCCGGGCGTCGGCGGCGGGATTCTGCCCCCGCTCGGCCGCGCCTGTGGTCGTGGGGGCCGTGTTCTTGAGCGCGCTGCCGGCGCGCCATTCCTTCCAGGGCATGTTCCAGTCGCCGAAGCCGTTGTCGAACGGCGTCATGGTGGCGCCGCCGCTGTTGACGACCTTGACGATGTCGCCGACCCGCACGGTGTTGAAGAACCACTGGGCGTTGCCGGTGGACATGCCGGTGCAGCCGTGGCTGACGTTGGCGGCCCCCTGGGAGCCGACCGACCAGGGCGCGGCGTGCACGTACTCGCCGCTCCAGGTGACCCGGGTGGCCCAGTGGACCGGCAGGTCGTAGGCGTCGGAACTGCCGGAGGCGATGCCCACGGTGGAGCTGCGCATCCGGACGAAGCTCTCCTTGCCGAGCACGACCTTGACGCCGTTGCGGGTGGAGAAGCCGGGCTTTCCGGTGGTGACCGGGATGGTGTTGATGGCCTTGCCGTTGCGGAGCACGGTCATCTGGTGCGCGGCGGCGTCGGTGACGGCCTCCAGCCGGTCGCCGGTGGTGAGCCGGATCGGCTTGGCCGGGCCGCCGTAGAGCCCGCCGGCGATCTTCAGGCCGTCGAGGTTGCTGTGGACGGCGACGGTGGCGTGGGCGGGCCAGTACTCCTTGGGGCGGAAGTGCAGTTTCTTGCCGTCGACCCAGTGCCAGGAACCCTCCACGCGGGGCGAGGAGTCGACCTTCAGGGCGCTCTCGACGATGGCCCGGGCCTTGGGGTCGGTGACGGGCTTGCTGAGTTCGGCGGTGATCGGCTGGCCGACGCCGTACTGGCCGCTCTCCGGGCCGAACTTGACGGTCAGCCGGTCGTCCGCGTCCTTGGTGTTGACCACCAGGGTCTTGCGGCCCGGCGTGCCGTCCTCCTCCTCGGTGCTGACCTGCACCGTGTAGCGCGTGCCGGCGGCCAGCGGCGCGGTGGTGCGCCAGCGCCGGCCGTCGGCGCTGAGTTCGCCGTGGACGTAGCGGCCGGTCGCGTCGGTGGCGGTCACATCCGTGATCCGGGAATCGTCGCCGTTGAGGGAGACCTCAAGCGGCTTGTCGGGGTCCGCCTTGTGTCGGCCGTCCGCCGGGATGTTCGTCGATATCTGGTCGGACGCGTCGTAGGGATTGGCCGAGAGCGGTTCCGACGACGAGCCCCCGCACGCGGCGGTGCTCACCGCGAGGGGCACGAGCAGGAGGCCGCAGCTCAGCACCGTCCGGGTTCGAGGTCTGTGGCTCATGCCCCAAACGTACGAAGTATCCCGTTCGGCGGCGCGTTGGATGACTGCAAACGGGTCAGGCCCGGACACCTGTTGGGGTGTCCGGGCCCGTCCGTACGGCGTGTCCGCCGCGTTGCTCGCGTGAAGCGTGCTACTGGGTGCGGTTCTCGCCGTGGTAGTACTCGAAGACCCAGCCGAAGAGACCCACGAGGATCACCGGCAGGGAGAAGTACAGCAGCCAGAAACCGAAGACGACACCCAGGAAGGCGAGTGCGCCACCGATCGCCAGGGAGAGCGGCTGCCAGCTGTGCGGGCTGAAGAAGCCCAGCTCACCGGCGTCGTCCGCGACCTCGGCGTCCTCGTTGTCCTGCGCGCCCGCGTCGACCCGCCGGGCCGTGAAGGCCAGGTAGTAGCCGACCATGATGCACAGGCCGAAGGCCAGGAAGAGCGCCGTGGTACCGGCCGGCTCCTTCGACCACACGCCGTAGACGACCGCCATGGCGAGGATGAAGACGCTCAGCCAGATGAACATCTTGCCCTGGATCTTCACTTGCCCGCCTCCTTGCCGCCGGCCAGCGCCTTGTCACCCTCGTGACCGTTGTGCAGCGCGTCCAGCGCCGCGATCTCGGGGTGGTGCAGATCGAACGCCGGGGATTCGGAGCGAATGCGCGGCAGGGTGAGGAAGTTGTGCCGCGGCGGCGGGCAGGACGTCGCCCACTCCAGCGAACGGCCGTAGCCCCACGGGTCGTCCACGCCGACCTTCTTGCCGTACTTGGCGGTCTTCCAGACGTTGTAGAGGAACGGCAGGATCGACATGCCCAGCAGGAACGAGCTGATCGTGGAGATGGTGTTCAGCGTGGTGAAGCCGTCGGCGGCGAGGTAGTCCGCGTAGCGGCGGGGCATGCCCTCGGCGCCCAGCCAGTGCTGGACCAGGAACGTGCCGTGGAAGCCCACGAACAGCGTCCAGAAGGTGATCTTGCCGAGCCGCTCGTCGAGCATCTTGCCGGTGAACTTCGGCCACCAGAAGTGGAATCCGGCGAACATCGCGAAGACGACCGTGCCGAAGACCACGTAGTGGAAGTGGGCCACCACGAAGTACGAGTCGGAGATGTGGAAGTCCATCGGCGGCGACGCCAGGATGACGCCGGTCAGACCACCGAAGGTGAAGGTGATCAGGAAGCCGATCGCCCAGAGCATCGGCGTCTCGAAGGACAGCGAGCCCTTCCACATCGTGCCGATCCAGTTGAAGAACTTCACACCGGTCGGAACGGCGATCAGGAACGTCATGAAGGAGAAGAACGGCAACAGCACGCCGCCCGTCACATACATGTGGTGCGCCCACACCGTCACCGAAAGACCGGCAATGGAAACCGTCGCGGCGATCAGACCGATGTAACCGAACATCGGCTTCCGCGAGAAGACCGGAATGACCTCGGAAATGATGCCGAAGAACGGCAGGGCGATGATGTACACCTCTGGATGGCCGAAGAACCAGAAGAGGTGTTGCCAGAGCAATGCGCCGCCATTGGCGGCGTCGAAGACATGGGCACCGAATTTACGGTCCGCCTCCAGGGCGAACAGCGCGGCGGCCAGCACCGGGAAGGCGAGCAGGACCAGCACACCGGTCAGCAGCACGTTCCAGGTGAAGATCGGCATCCGGAACATCGTCATGCCCGGGGCGCGCATGCAGATGATGGTGGTGATGAAGTTGACCGAACCGAGGATCGTGCCGAAGCCGGAGAAGGCCAGACCCATGATCCACATGTCCGCGCCGACGCCCGGCGAACGCACCGCGTCCGAGAGCGGCGAGTAGGCGAACCAACCGAAGTCCGCCGCGCCCTGCGGGGTGAGGAAGCCGGCGACCGCGATCAGCGAGCCGAAGAGGTAGAGCCAGTAGGCGAACATGTTCAGCCGCGGGAACGCCACGTCGGGCGCGCCGATCTGCAGCGGCATGATCCAGTTCGCGAAACCGGCGAACAACGGCGTCGCGAACATCAGCAGCATGATCGTGCCGTGCATCGTGAACGCCTGGTTGAACTGCTCGTTCGACATGATCTGCGTACCCGGACGGGCCAGCTCGGCGCGCATGAGGAGCGCCATCAGGCCGCCGATGCAGAAGAACGCGAACGACGTGACCAGGTACATCGTGCCGATGGTCTTGTGGTCGGTGGTCGTGAGCCACTTGACGGCAGCGATACCGGGTTGCTTCTTGCGTACGGGTGGTGCTGCCGGAGCCGATTCGGCGGCGGCACCCTGAGGTTCGTTGAGGATGCTCACTGGTTCTTGGTCTCCGCATTCCTGGCGTGGTCAGTCTGCTTGATACCCGCCGGCAGGTATCCGGTCTGACCCTTCGCCGCCAGGTCCTTCAGGTGCTGCCGGTACTTGGCAGGCGAGACGACCTTGACGTTGAAGAGCATCCGGGAGTGGTCGACGCCGCAGAGCTCGGCGCACTTGCCCATGAAGGTGCCCTCCTTGTTGGGGGTCACCTCGAAGACGTTGGTGTGGCCCGGGATGACGTCCTGCTTCATCAGGAACGGCACCACCCAGAAGGAGTGGATGACATCCCGCGAGGTCAGCACGAACTGGACCGTCTCGCCCTTCGGCAGCCAGAGCGTCGGGCCCGGGTTGCCGGTCTGCGGGTTGCGCGTGGCCGGCGTGCCGTAGTCGTAGACGCCGTCCGCACCCTGGGGCGCGGACTTCTTCCACTTGTCCGGGATCGCGGCGAGCTCCGGAGAATTGATGTTCGTGGTCGCGGGGTTGCCGTCCACGTTCTCCAGGTAGTTGAACGCCCAGCTCCACTGGAAGCCCACGACGTTGATGACGTGGTCCGGCTTCTTGGACGTCTTGAGGAGCGCGCTCTCATCACGTGCGGTGAAGTAGAAGAGCACCGCGATGATGATGAACGGGACAATGGTGTACAACGCCTCGATCGGCATGTTGTACCGCGTCTGAGCGGGGACCTCCACCTTGGTCCTGCTACGACGGTGGAAGATCACGCTCCAGATGATCAGGCCCCAGACCAGCACGCCCGTTGCGAGGGCGGCGGCCCAGGAGCCCTGCCAAAGAGAGAGGATCCGCGGCGCCTCGTCGGTGACGGGCGTTGGCATGCCGAGGCGGGGGAAGTCCTTTGATGTGCAACCAGTCGCGGTCGCCAGGACCAGGCCCGCAGCAAGCACCTGCGGCAGCTTCCGCCGCATCGGGCGCCGCGACGAGCGGTCGGAGCCGTTGGGACTCACGTAGCGCCTTCCCGAGAGTCTCGCCCGAGCGGTCGGCTGCGGCCTTACTCGCTGGTCGGTCGCCGCCCTGCTTCGGGCAGGGGTTTGGATGTTTATGCGGACCAAACCCTACTGGACGCTATTTGGGGTCGCGCGGGGAGGGTGCCCAACGCGCCGCGTCGCACCCCTAAGGGGTGGCCGAGCCCTTCCGGGACGGGCCTGGCGGGCCCCGATCGCCCGTCTCCGCCGGGCATCTGACGGCCCGCCCGGCGACCCGTCCGGCGGCCCGGCGGCCGGTGCTCTACCGTCTCGTACGTGCCCTACTTCGACGCCGCCTCCGCCGCTCCGCTGCATCCCGTCGCCCGGGAGGCCCTGCTCGCCGCGTTGGACGAGGGGTGGGCCGACCCGGCGCGTCTGTACCGCGAGGGGCGGCGGGCCCGGTTGCTGCTGGACGCGGCGCGGGAGGCCGCCGCCGATGCGGTGGGGTGCCGTCCGGACGAGCTGACGTTCACCCCTTCGGGGACGCATGCGGTGCATTCGGGCATGTTCGGCGTCCTGGCCGCCCGCCGGCGGGTCGGTCGGCGGCTGGTGCACTCCGCCGTCGAGCACTCCTCGGTGCTGCACGCCGCCGAGGTGCACGCCGCGGCCGGCGGCACGGTGACGGAGGTTCCGGTGGACCGGACGGGCCGGGTGGCGCAGGCCGCGGTGGCCGACGCGCTCGGCGGTGGCACCGCGCTGGTCTGCCTGCAGTCCGCCAACCACGAGGTGGGCACCGAGCAGCCGGTGCAGGAGGTGGCCGCCCACTGTCGGGAGGCCGGGGTGCCGCTGCTGGTGGACGCGGCGCAGTCGGTGCCGTGGGGGCCGGTGCCCGGTGCCTGGTCCGTGCTGACGGCGAGCGCGCACAAGTGGGGCGGGCCGCCCGGGGTGGGGCTGCTGGTGGTCCGCAAGGGGACCCGGTTCGCGCCCCAGGGGCCGCTGGACGAACGGGAGTCGGGCCGCAGCCCGGGGTTCGGCAACCTTCCGGCGGTGGTGGCCGCGGCGGCGGCGCTGCGCGCCCTGCGGGCCGCCGCGCAGAGCGGGCCCGACGAGGCGGCGCGGCTGCGGGGGTTGGTGGAGCGGATCCGTGCCGGGGTGCCGGAGCTGGTGCCGGACGTGGAGGTGGTCGGCGATCCGGTGCGGCGGCTGCCGCACCTCGTCACCTTCTCCTGTCTCTATGTCGACGGGGAGGCGTTGCTGCACGAGCTGGATCGGGCCGGCTTCTCCGTCTCCTCCGGTTCGTCGTGTACGTCCAGCACGCTGACGCCGAGCCATGTGCTGCGCGCGATGGGCGTGCTGTCGGAGGGGAACGTCCGGGTCTCGCTGCCGTACGGCACGGAGGCGGCGGACGTGGAGCGGTTCCTGACGGTGCTGCCGGAGGCGGTGCGGTCGGTGCGGGAGCGGTTCGGGGTGCCGGCACAGGAGCCGGCGCGCGGGGCGGCCGGCACCGGGGAGCCGACCGCAGAGCCGGCCGCGTCCGGGCTGGTGGTGGACACGCTCGGCCGGCGCTGCCCCGTTCCGGTCATCGAGTTGGCGAAGGTGATCGGCGAGGTGCCCCTCGGCGCCACGGTGACGGTGCTCTCCGACGACGCGGCGGCGCGGCAGGACATCCCCGCCTGGTGCGCGATGCGGGAGCAGGAGTACGTGGGCGAGGAGCCCGCGGAGCGCGGCGCCGCGTACGTGGTGCGGCGCCGCGTCTGAGGCAGGGCCCGGCGGGGTTCAGAGCAGGTGCTGCTGGACCTCGGCGGCGGCCTCGTGGCCGTACGCCTTGGTGAAGCGGTCCATGAAGTGGCTGCGGTGCAGCTCGTACTCCTGGGTGCCGACGGTCTCGATGACCAGGGTGGCCAGCATGCAGCCGACCTGGGCGGCGCGCTCCAGGCCGACGCCCCAGGCCAGGCCGGACAGGAAGCCGGCCCGGAAGGCGTCGCCGACGCCGGTCGGGTCGGCCTTGACCTTCTCCTCGGGGACGCCGACCTCGATGTCCGGCTGGCCCACCCGCTCGATGCGGACGCCGTTGGAGCCGAGGGTGGTGACGCGGGTGCCGACCTTGGCGAGGATCTCCTCGGCGGTCCAGCCGGTCTTGGTCTCGATCAGCCCCGCCTCGTACTCGTTGTTGAAGAGGTAGGTGGCGCCCTCCATGAGGGTGCGGATGTTCTCGCCGTCCATCCGGGCGATCTGCTGCGAGAAGTCGGCGGCGAACGGGATCCCGCGGGTGCGGCACTCCTCGGTGTGCCGGATCATCGCCTCCGGGTCGTCCGCGCCGATCAGCACGAGGTCCAGGCCGCCGACCCGGTCGGCCACGGCCTGGAGCTCGATCAGCCGGGCCTCGCTCATGGCGCCGGTGTAGAAGGAGCCGATCTGGTTGTGGTCGGCGTCGGTGGTGCAGACGAAGCGGGCGGTGTGCAGGACCTCGGAGATGCGCACCGAGCGGGTGTCCACACCGTGCCGGTCGAGCCAGGCGCGGTACTCCTCGAAGTCGTTGCCGGCGGCGCCGACCAGGACCGGCCGGATGCCGAGCTGGCCCATGCCGAAGCAGATGTTGGGGGCGACCCCGCCGCGGCGGACGTCGAGCTGGTCGACCAGGAAGGAGAGGGAGACGGTATGCAGCTGATCGGCGACCAACTGGTCGGCGAAGCGGCCGGGGAAGGTCATCAGGTGATCGGTGGCGATGGAGCCGGAGACTGCGATACGCACGGCGGGTCTGCTCCTGCGGAGGGCGTGGGGTAGGCGGACGGAGGGCAACGCTACCGGGCGGGGGTCCCGGCATCTGCTCATTCCTGGACACTCGACACAGCGCGAAAACACCTCATAATAGGGCGTTTCGCTCGCCGGGCGGGTGTCGATCTCCCGCCGGGCACCCCGGGCTGTGAGGGCGATCACAGCCGGCGCGGGGCGGCGGGCAAGGGGGCCGGCCTGCGGGGAACCGCCCGCGCCCCCGCTCCGTCCCATCGACGTCCACCCTGCCGGGTGGCACGTCAGACGACCGGCGGAGCTGAAGGAGCGAAGCGGTGAGCACCGAGGACACCCCTCAGAACCAGGACACCCCCCAGTCCCCCCGCCCCACCCGGCGCGGGCGGCGCACCCCCCTGGTGATCGCGTCGGTGGCCGGCGCGGTGCTGGTGGCCGGGGGCGGGGCGGCGTACTGGGCCTCGTCCGCGTCCGGCGGCACCGGGCAGGCGGGCCCGACCAAGGGCGACCCCCCGCCGTTGGCACTGGACTCCGCGTCGATCGCGGTCGGCGAGCCGAGTCCGCACCAGGACCGGTACCACGTGGTGGGCACGCTGCCCGAGGGCCCGCGGTCGGCGCCCGTGTACCGGCCCGCGGGCGAAGTCGACCGGTCCGCCGTGGAACGGCTGGCGAAGGCGCTGGACGTGTCCGGAACCGTGCGGTCGGACGGCGCATGGTGGACGGTGGGCACGCCGGGGCCGGACGGCCGGGGCACCACGCTGCGGGTCGCCAGGACCGGCGCGGGGAACTGGGTCTTCAGCCGGTACGGCGGCGGGGACGGCACCAAGTGCCCGCTGATCGACGACCGGCCCGGCTGCCCCTCCTACCGCGGCGGCGCGGACGGCGGGGACGGCGGGAGCGGGAACGCCGGCAGCGGCCCGGCGTCCGAGGCGAAGGCCCGGCAGGCGGTCCGGCCGGTGCTGGCGGCGCTCGGCCAGCCGGACGCCCGGCTCGACGCGCACCAGACGTACGCCGCGGTGCGGGTGGTGACCGCCGATCCGGTGATCGGTGGGCTGCCGACGTACGGCTGGCAGAGCCGGCTCCAGGTCGGTTCGGACGGTCAACTGATAGGCGGCAGCGGCGAGTTGGCCAATCCGGTCAAGGGCGCGAGCTACCCCGTCCGGGACGCCCGCACGACCCTGAACGCGCTGGGCGGCGACGGTCGGACGATGCGACCGCTGGCCCACTGCCCGTCCGCGCCCACGTTCCAGCAGAAGGGCGACAAGGCACCCGGGGGCGGCGGGATCGCCCCGTGCGAGCCGGCGCCGACCGGCAGCCGGCCGGTGTCCGAGGTGACCGGCGCGGTCTTCGGACTCGCCACGCGGTACTCGCACGGCGGGCAGGTGCTGGTGCCGTCCTGGCTCTACACGGTGCGCGTACCGGGCGCCGCGGGCACGGCGGGCAGCACCTCGACGATCGCCGGGACCGCGGTGGACCCGAAGTTCCTGCGCGGCAGCCGGCCGCCCGCGCCGAAGCCGTCCACGCCCGGGACGACGGCGATGACGCTGTCCGGCTACGAGGTGGCCGACGGCGGCCGGAAGCTGACCGTCCACTTCTGGGGCGGGGTGTGCAGCACCTACGAGGTCGGCGCGCAGGAGTCGGACGACACGGTCCGGGTCTCGGTCACCGCCAAGGACGAGCACCCCGGACAGATCTGCGTGAAGATCGCCAAGGACTTCAGCAAGACGGTGACGCTGGAGAAGCCGCTGGACGGCCGGAAGGTCGTGGACGGCTCGTCCGGCAGGACCGTGGCGCCGCGCCAGGACGCCGCGCAAGGACAGTGAAGCCAGGACAGTCAGGACGGTGAAGACGCCGAAGGCGGCGCTCCCGGCCGGGAGCGCCGCCTTCGCCCGTCGTGACCCGTGGGTCTGGACCGGGTCAGCTGAAGGAGTCGCCGCAGGCGCAGGAGCCCGTGGCGTTCGGGTTGTCGATCGTGAAGCCCTGCTTCTCGATCGTGTCGACGAAGTCGATCGAGGCGCCGCCCAGGTAGGGAGCGCTCATCCGGTCGGTGACGACCTTGACGCCGTCGAACTCCTTGACGACATCGCCGTCGAGCGCGCGCTCGTCGAAGAAGAGCTGGTAACGCAGACCGGAGCAGCCGCCGGGCTGGACCGCCACCCGCAGCGCGAGGTCTTCCCGGCCTTCCTGCTCCAGCAGGCTCTTGACCTTCGACGCGGCCGCGTCGGACAGGATGATGCCGTCGCTGACGGTGGTCTCGTCCTGAACGCTCATCTACATCTCTCCCGGGTTGTACGGACCGCTTGCCATCGGTTGCGAACAGCTGTAACCGGCGGCGCCCCGGATTAATTCCGGCTGCCCGTGAGCTGTCCTTCTCTTTCTTCATGCTCGCACACCGGCCGCGGAACGCCGCCGGCCGTCGGCGCACACGGGCGCCCACGGGGCCGCGGGGCTGATGCGTCACATCGACACTATGGCCATCGTCAAAGTGACGTGAACCAGCTATGATAGATAGCGTCAAATAGACGAAAAGGCGGTGCCGCAGCGCATCCCGCCGTCCCCGCAGAGATCGTCCGCAAGGACATTCCGCAGAGAAGAGAGGGTGCGTGTCGTGACCACCGCCCAGCCCCTGGACGTCCAGCCGACCCCGCTGGCGCTGCTCCTCCTCGGCCGCGAGGCCGACCCGAAGAGCGAGCGCGGCGTGGAGTGCCCCGGTGACCTGCCGGCGCCCTCCGACCCGGACCTGGTCGAGCGCGCCCGCGCCGCCAAGGCCAAGCTGGGCGAGAAGGTCTTCGTCCTCGGGCACCACTACCAGCGCGACGAGGTCATCGAGTTCGCGGACGTCACCGGTGACTCCTTCAAGCTCGCGCGGGACGCCGCGGCCCGGCCGGACGCCGAGTACATCGTCTTCTGCGGTGTGCACTTCATGGCCGAGTCGGCCGACATCCTCACCGGCGACGACCAGCAGGTGATCCTCCCCGACCTGGCCGCAGGCTGCTCGATGGCCGACATGGCCACCGCCGAGCAGGTCGCCGAGTGCTGGGACGTGCTCACCGAGGCGGGCGTCGCCGATCAGGTGGTGCCGGTCTCGTACATGAACTCCTCGGCGGACATCAAGGCGTTCACCGGGCGGCACGGCGGCACGATCTGCACCTCCTCCAACGCCCAGCGGGCGCTGGAGTGGGCCTTCGAGCAGGTGGACCCCGCGACCGGCAAGGTGCTGTTCCTCCCCGACCAGCACCTGGGCCGGAACACCGCCGTGCGGGACCTGGGCATGTCCCTGGACGACTGCGTGGTCTACAACCCGCACAAGCCGAACGGCGGACTGACCGCCGAGGAGCTGCGGGCGGCGAAGATGATCCTGTGGCGCGGCCACTGCTCGGTGCACGGCCGCTTCAGCCTGGACTCGGTGAACGACGTGCGCGAGCGCATCCCGGGCGTGAACGTCCTGGTCCACCCCGAGTGCAAGCACGAGGTCGTGGCCGCGGCGGACCACGTCGGCTCGACCGAGTACATCATCAAGGCCCTGGAGGCCGCGCCGGCCGGCTCGAAGTGGGCCATCGGCACCGAGCTGAACCTCGTCCGCCGCCTGGCCAACCGCTTCGCGGCCGAGGACAAGGAGATCGTCTTCCTCGACAAGACGGTCTGCTTCTGCTCGACGATGAACCGCATCGACCTGCCGCACCTGGTGTGGGCGCTGGAGTCGCTGGCGGACGGCAAGGTCGTCAACCGCATCCAGGTCGACGAGGAGACCGAGCACTTCGCCAAGCTGGCGCTGGAGCGGATGCTGGCGCTGCCGTAGCGCGTCCGGGCGGGGCGGGCCCCTCCACGGGGCCGGCCCTGCCGGATGGCCGAGATTGTCATGGCTATGACATTCCGCTGCCGCCCGAACGGTCCGCCGTGAGAGACGCTGTGACCAGCAGGGACAAGACCCGGTACCCCTTCCGCTTTCCGGGCGCCCCGGGGGAACCTCGTGAGCGGGGGAACCAACAGGCCCGACAGGGCACAGGGGTCAAGGAGGCGGACGGACCGTGCACACCACAGAGGACGACCGATCGGCACTCTCGGGAGACGGCGGCGCGGGCGACTGGTACGTGGACGACCGCTGCACCAACTGCGATGTGGCGCGGCAGCTCGCACCGGAGCTGATCGGGGAGGTCGGCGGCCGGTCCGAGGTCGTCCGGCAGCCGCGCGGGGCGGCGGAGGAGCGGCGGATGCACGCGGTGGCGTTCGCCTGTCCGACGCGTTCGGTGCGGTGGACCGGGGGCCGGGTGGCGGCGGAGCTGGACCCGTTCCCGTTGCGGCTCGACGAGGCGGTGGACCTGTGCGGGCACAACTCGCCGCACACCGCGGGGGCCAACGCGTATCTGCTGCGGCGGCCGGGCGGGACGCAGATGATGATCGACACCCCGCGGTTCAGCGAGGGGCTGGCCGCGCGTTACGAGGCGGCCGGGGCGGTCACCGACGTGCTGCTCACGCACCGGGACCACGCCGCGCACGGCCGCCGCTACGCCGACCGGTTCGGGGCCCGGCTGTGGATCCACGAAGGGGACCTGGAGGCGGCGCCGGACGCCGACGAGGTGCTGCGGGGCACCGACCCCATGGAGATCGCCGAGGGCGTGGTGGTCCATCCGCTGCCCGGCCACACCCGGGGCAGCGTGCTCTACGTCGCGGACGAGCGGTACTGCTTCAGCGGCGACAGCTTCTACTGGTCGCGGACCACCGGCGACATCGAGGTGGCGGAGAGCGTCACGTGGTACTCCATCACCGAGCTGGCCGCCTCGCTGGACCGGGCGGTGGCGGGGCTGCGCTTCGCGTGGCTGCTGCCCGGGCACGGCGACCGTCGGCGGCTGCCGGAGGAGGAAATGGCGCGGCGGATGCGGGAGTTGGCCGACCGCACCCGGTCGCTGCGCCCGCAGCCGGTGGACTTCACCGCGCTGCGGTGGTGAGCGGGCGGGCCGTCACCACCGCGCCGGCACCGGGCCGTTCAGGGGCGGTCGGGCGCGGCGTCCGCCGCCAGGTCCAGGCTCAGCCGGTCGACGACGTCCCGTAGGTCGCCGCGCCGGCGGTAGGCGGCGCGCTGCCGCTCGGCGCCGCCGCCGCTGCGGTGCAGGCGCTGCCACATCTGCCGGACGAAGGGCAGCTCGCCGGCCTCCTCCAGGGCCGGCGCGGCCCGGCCGATGAGGTCGACGGCCAGTTCCGCGGCGGGCCGCAGGCGGCCGGTGGCGAGGTCCAGGCCGGAGCCGGAGACGCCGTCGCGGGCGGCGCGCCAGTGCGCGGCCCGCAGCAGCGCGTCGTGGATGTCGGGGGCCGGTCTGCCCCGGCGGACGTCGACCAGCAGGACGCTGGCCAGGGCGCGGGTCAGACCGGCCAGGAGCACGACGGTGTCCAGGTCCGCGTTGACGTCGGGGACGCGGACCTCCACCGTGGGCCAGCGTTCGGAGGGGCGGGCGTGCCAGTAGACCAGTTTCCGGTCGAGCAGCATGCCGGAGGCGACGAGCGTGTCCACCAGGGTGTCGTACGCCGCGGCGTCCTGGAACAGCGGTGTCGGGCCGGAGTGCGGCCATCGACCGAAATGGAGCGTGCGCCAGCCGGCGAATCCGCTCTCCCGGCCGTCCTGGAACGGCGAGTTGGCGGCGAGCGCCTGCAGTGTCGGCAGCCAGGGCCGTAAGTGGTTGCAGAGCTGTACGGCCTCCTCGCGGTCGGCCACTGCTACATGGACATGACAGGCGCACACGCCGGTGTTCCGGTCGCCGACGACAAGGGGGGCGTAGTAGTCCGCCATGTGCCGGTAGCGCGCGTTGTCGGCGATCTCCGGCGGGTCGGGGAACGGGATCACCGGCGTGCCGGACGCCACCACCAGGCAGTCGGCCTCGGCGGCGGCGGCCACCAGGACCGCGCGCAGCGCGCGGAGCTGCTGCCGGAGGTCGTCGAGGGTGCTGACGGGCGGGGTGCGGGTCTCCACCGTGGTGGTGAAGAGCTCGGCGCCGATGTACTCGCCGAAGGACTTGCGGGCGCGCGCGATGACGTCGGGCG
The DNA here is from genome assembly GCF_029011865.1 of Streptomyces yunnanensis. NCBI lineage: Bacteria > Bacillati > Actinomycetota > Actinomycetes > Kitasatosporales > Streptomycetaceae > Streptomyces > Streptomyces yunnanensis. Next base: position 6,776,851 of record NZ_CP095749.1, on the reverse strand, counting down.
CCCGCGCGACCGTGGCGCGCGTGGCGCGGTCGGCGAGGAAGAACTCCTCCTCGACACCGAGCGTCGGCAGGGGTCCGGAGGGAGGACGCCCGCGCCCTCCGTCGGGACGGGGCGTCGGGACTCTCTTGCCTTCCGGCTCTAACAGCACGATGCGACAACCTTCCGGCCTGGGCGGTCAACTCGCCGATACTGCGCGCCTGATGATAAGCGGGCCCACCGGTCGCACGGTGGTGCGCGACGGCGCCTCGGGGGCCGCAGCAGCGCCTTCCGGCCACCCCACCCGCCCCGGGTGCCACCGGCGGCTCCGGCGCCACCGGAGCGCGCGGGCGCCGGGTGTCCACAACGCGCGGATCCCCCGCGACCGCCGGGTGCGATCGCGGGGGATCCGTGGGTCCTACGGGACGGGCGGGGCGTCAGACCCCGGCCGGCTCCGGGGTGCGGTCGGCGTCCGCGGGAGCCGCGGTGCCGCCGCCCTTCCCGGCCCGCTTCGCCGCCTTCTTCTCCGCCCGGCGCTCCTTGCGGAGCTCGATGATCGCGTAGAGCGTCGGGACGAGGAGGAGGGTGAGCAGGGTGGAGGTGATCAGACCGCCGATCACGACCACGGCCAGCGGCTGGGAGATGAAGCCGCCGTCGCCGGTGATCGACAGCGCCATCGGCAGCAGCGCCATGATCGTGGCCAGGGCCGTCATCAGGATCGGGCGCAGACGGTGCCGGCCGCCCTCGACGACCGCCTCGACGACGCCGTAGCCCTGTGCCCGGTACTGGTTGATCAGGTCGATCAGGACGATGGCGTTGGTGACCACGATGCCGATCAGCATCAGCATGCCGATCATGGCGGGGACGCCCATCGGGGTGCCGGTGGCGACCAGCAGGCCGATCGCACCGGTCGCCGCGAACGGGATCGAGATCAGCAGGATCAGCGGCTGGACGATGGACCGGAAGGTGCCCACCAGCAGCAGGAAGACGATCGCGATGGCGGCCAGCATGGCCAGGCCGAGCTTGCCGAACGCGTCCGTCTGGTCCTGGGAGACGCCGCCGACGGTGGCGGTGGCGCCGGACGGCAGCTTCAGCGACTTGATCGCGCTCTGGAGCTTGGCGGAGACCGCACCGGTGTTGTCGCCGGTCGGCTTGGCCGTGATGGTCGCCGAGCGGGCGCCGTCGATCCGGGTCATCTGGACCGGGCCGGCCACGGTCTTGACGGTCGCCAGGTCGCCGAGCCGGGCCATCCCGGACGGGGTCGGCAGCGGCAGGTCCTTCAACTGGGCCTCGGTGGTGGCCGGGTGGGCCGACTTGATCACCACGTCGCGCTCGGTGTCGTCCAGCACGGCCTTGCCGCTGGGCGTGCCGTTGACCGCCTGGGCGACGGCCGCGCCGAGCGTGGCCTGGGTGTAACCGGCCGCGGCGGCCTTGTCGTTGGGCGTCACGGAGATCCGCGGCACGCTCTGCGCCAGGTCGCTCTGGACGTCGGTGACGTGGTCCAGGCCCGCGACGGCCGTGCGGACCTGCTCGCTGGCGCGCTTGAGGACGTCGGCGTCGCCGGCCTTGACGACCACGCTGAGGTTCTGGTTGCCGAAGCCGCCGCCGCCCGCGGAGACGGACGCCTCGCCGGCGGACGGGCCGAGCTTGGCCAGTTCGTCGCGGAGGTTCTCGGTGACCTTGTCGGAGTTCGCGGAGCTCTTGAGCTTGACCTGGTAGCTGGCCTGGTTGGCGCCGGAACCGCCGCCGAAGGCCGCCATCATCCCGGAGGAGCCGACGGTGACCTGGTAGTCCTCGACGTCCTTGTCGGCCGCCAGCACCTTCTCGACCCGCTTGGCCTGCGCGTCGGCGGCGGCCAGGCTGGTGCCCGGCTTCAGCTCCTGCTTGATGCTCAGGGTGTCCTGCTTGCCCTGGTCGAAGAAGGTGGTCTTCAGCAGCGGGGCCATCCCGAAGGTGGCGATGAGGATCACCACGGCGATCAGCAGGCTGATCGCGCGGCGGCGGGTGGCGAAGCGCAGCACCGGGACGTAGAGCCGCTGCAGCGCGCTGCGGGTCTCCTTCTCCTCGGCCGCGCGGCGCAGCTCCTCGGGGTCGGTGCCCTCCGGGATCTTCGGGGCGCGCAGGAACCAGTACGACAGCACCGGCACCACGGTCAGCGAGACCAGCAGCGAGGACAGCAGGGCGACCGTGACGGTGATCGAGAAGGAGCCGAAGAGGGCGCCGACCATGCCGCCGACCACACCGATCGGGAGGAAGACCGCGACCGTGGTCAGGGTCGAGGAGGTGATCGCGCCGGAGACCTCCTTGACGGCCTTGAGGATGGCCTCGCGGCGCTCCTCGCCGTAGCCCAGGTGCCGCTTGATGTTCTCCAGGACGACGATCGAGTCGTCCACGACCCGGCCGATCGCGATGGTCAGGCCGCCCAGGGTGAGCATGTTCAGGGAGAGGTCACCGGTCCACAGCACGATCAGGGTGATGACCACGGACAGCGGGATGGAGACCGCGGTGACCAGGGTCGAGCGCAGGCTCAGCAGGAAGACCAGGATCACGATCACGGCCATGGCCAGGCCGAGCAGTCCCTCGGTGGTCAGCGACTCGATGGACTTGGAGACCTGCGGGCCCTGGTCGGAGGCGACGGTGACGCTCGCGCCGGCGCCCAGGTCCTTGCGGATGGTGTCCAGCTTGCCCTTGACCGCGTCGGAGATGGCGACCGCGCTGCCGTCCTGGTTCATCGTCACGGTGACCGAGAGGCTGGGCTTGCCGTCGGTGCGGGTGATCGAGGTCGGGGTGGCCGAGGTCTCCTGGACGGTGGCGACGTCACCGAGCCGGACCGGCTTGCCGCCCTGGCCGCCGCCCATCGGGCCGGCCGCCGGGGTGACCATCAGGTCCTTGATCTGCGCCACCGAGGTGAAGCCGGCGCCGACCTGCACGGTCTTGCTGCGGCCGTCCTCGGAGAAGGCGCCGGCCGGCACCGACGTGCCGCCGGCCTGGAGCGCCTGGCCGAGCGCGGCGGAGTTCAGCCCCGCGGCGGCCAGCTTCGCCTCGTCCGGGGTGACCGCGACGATCCGGTCCTGCACGCCGCCGACGTTGACCTGGCCGACGCCGTCGATGTTCTTCAGGTCCGGGACGACGGTGCGGTTGAGCTGGTCGGCGAGGGTCTGCTGGTCCTTCGTCGTGGAGGAGACCGCGAGGACGACCGTGGGCAGGTCGTCCGTGCCGCCGGAGACCACCTGCGGGTCCACGTCCTTGGGCAGCTTGGCCCGGGCCCGGTTGACGGCCTGCTGGACGTCGGCGACCAGGGTCTTGGAGTCGTTGCCGAAGTCGAACTGCGCCATGATGACGCCGGAGCCCTCGCTCGACGTCGAGGTGACGCTCTTGATGCCGTTGACCGCCTGGATTCCGTTCTCCAGCGGCTCGACCACCTGCTTCTCGACGACATCGGGCGAGGCGCCCTGGTACGGGGCGATCACGGAGACCATCGGCAGGTCGATGGACGGCAGGAGCTGCTGCTTGAGCTGCGGGATCGCGATGGCGCCGAAGGCGATCGCGACGATCGACATCAGCGCTATCAGGCCCCGTTGTACGAGGCTGATGCGGGACAGCCAGGACATGGGTGGCGGTCTCTCTTCTGTTCAGAAAAGCGGGTATCGAGGACGGGGGAACGCCGGCGGAAGCCGGGTGTCCGGCCCGGTGTGAGGGCCGACACCGGCCCACATACACCCTCCGTCACGGCCGGCCCGGTTTTCCTCGCTCGCAAGTCGGTTTTCGGCCGCCGTCCGTACCGCGTCCGTAGTACGGACGGCTCCACCCGCCCTGCACCCCTGGGCGTACGGGCGCCTGCTCCGTTCAGTGCGCCCGCGGGCGCACCAGTCCCGACTCGTAGGCGATGACCACCAGTTGGGCCCGGTCGCGGGCGCCGAGCTTGGCCATCGCGCGGTTGACGTGCGTCTTGACGGTGAGCGGGCTGACGTCCAGCTGCTCGGCGATCTCGTCGTTGGACAGTCCGCCGGCCACCAGCACCAGCACCTCGCGCTCCCGGCCGGTGAGGGTGGCCAGCCGCTCGGCGTCCGCGCCGCCGGGCCGGTCGCCCGCCGCGCCCTCGCCCTGCGCGAGGAACTTGGCGATCAGGCCCTTGGTGGCGGCGGGCGAGAGCAGCGCCTCGCCGCCGGCCGCGATCCGGATCGCGTGCAGCAGCTCGTCCGGCTCGGCGCCCTTGCCCAGGAAGCCGCTGGCGCCGGCCCGCAGCGACTGCACGACGTAGTCGTCGACCTCGAAGGTGGTCAGGATGACCACCCTGACGCCGGTCAGCTCCGGGTCCTGGCTGATCAGGCGGGTGGCGGCCAGGCCGTCGGTGCCGGGCATCCGGATGTCCATCAGGACGACGTCGGGGCGCTCCTCGCGGGCCAGGGCGTACGCCTGCGCCCCGTCGGACGCCTCGCCCACCACCCGCATGTCCGGCTCCGAGTCGACCAGGATGCGGAACGCGCTGCGCAGCAGCGTCTGGTCGTCGGCCAGCAGCACCTTGATGGTCATGTCCCCGTCGCCCTCGCGCTCATGTCGTCTCACCGGTACGCGCGCCGCCCAGCGGCAGGATGACCCGCACCTGGAAGCCGCCGGCCGCCCGGGGGCCGGTGACGACCGTGCCGCGCAGCGCCTGGACCCGTTCGCGCATCCCGATCAGACCATGGCCGCCGACGGACCCCGCCACGGCCCCCTCCCCCGGCCCGTCCGCGGCCACCGCGGCGTCCGCTCCGGCGCCGCGGCCGTCGTCCTGGACGGTCACGGTCAGCGCACCGTCGGTCCGGACGATCCGCACGGTGGCGCGGGCACCGTCGCCGGCGTGCTTGCGGACGTTGGTCAGCGCCTCCTGGACCACCCGGTAGGCGGTCAGGTCCACCGAGGCGGGCAGGGCGGGCTGCGGCGCGGGCGGCAGGTCCAGGGCGACCGGCAGGCCGGCCCGGACGAACCCGTCGATCAGCTGGTCCAGGACGCCGAGGCCGGGCGCGGGCTCGGTGGGCGCCGTCGGGTCGTCGGACTGACGCAGCAGCCCGACCGTGGCGCGCAGCTCCTCCAGCGCCGACCGGGACGCCTCCCGGACGTGCGCCAGCGCCTGTTTGGCCTGGTCGGGCCGGTTGTCCATGACGTGCGAGGCGACCCCGGCCTGGACGTTGACCAGGGCGATGTGGTGCGCGACCACGTCGTGCAGCTCGCGGGCGATGCGCAGCCGCTCCTCGGCGACCCGGCGGCGGGCCTCCTCCTCGCGGGTGCGCTCGGCACGCTCGGCGCGCTCGCGGATGGCGTCCACGTAGGCCCGGCGGCTGCGGACCGCGTCGCCGGCCGCCGCGGCCATCCCGGTCCAGGCGAAGATCGCGAGGTTCTCCTGGGCGTACCAGGAGCGGTCCCCGAAGAACATCGCGGCGGCGGTCAGCACCAGGCAGGTGAGCACGCCGATGCGCCAGGTGGTGGGCCGATCGGTGCGGGAGGCCACGGTGAACAGGGCGATCACCGCCGCGACGGCGACCGGGGCGCGCGGGGCGTTGGACTGGGCGACCAGCTCGACGACGGTCAGCGCGCCGGTGGCGGCCAGCACCGTGCGGGGCAGCCGCCGGCGCAGCACCAGCGTGCCGCAGGCGAGGACGGCCAGCACCACGGTGACGGGCGAGAGCTCGCGGACGCCGAAGCGGGGCAGGTGCGCGCCGTGCGGGCCGTGCGGCCCGGCCACCGCGCCGCACAGGATCGCCACGAACACCACCGCCGCCACCGCCGTGTCGAACGTGAGCTGATGCGTCCGGTGCCACCGGCGGAGCCGGGCGACGCGGGTCGCGTCCTGGGCGGTGGCGGGCGACGGAGGGGCTGTCACAGCAGGCAACGGTAGCGCCCCGGTCCCACCGGGGGGCCGGGGCGCTGTCCGTAGTGCGCTGGGTGTGCGGTGTATCTGCTGGTCAGCCCGGGATCAGGCCGTCGTCGCTGAGCATCTCCCGAACCTCCTCCAGGCTCGCGTCCGGCGCGGGCAGGATCAGCTCGGAGGGCTCCAGGGCGTCGTCCGGCAACGGGGTGCCCAGACGACGGACGGAGTCCAGCAGGGCCCCCAGGGTGCGCCGGAATCCGGCCTCGTCACCGCTCTCCATCTCGGCGAGCAGTTCGTCGTCCAGCTTGTTGAGCTCGATGAAGTGGGCGTCATCCAGCTTCACCTGCCCCTCCCCCATGATCCGTACGATCACGACGGTCTCCCTTGTTGCGGTCGGGCGGGGTCACGGTGGCGACGGCGGACCGCTCCGCACGGGGCGGGCCGCCGCCGTCGGTCACTGCTTGTCGAGACGCGGGTGCTGCTGCTGCGGGGCCTGCTGGGCGGCGCCGCCCGGGCCGCCCTCGATGGCCTGCTGCTGGGCGGACGGTCCGCCCGCCAGCTCGGCCTTCATCCGCTGCAGCTCCAGCTCGACGTCGCTGCCGCCGGAGAGCCGGTCCAGCTCGGCGGTGATGTCGTCCTTGGCCATGCCGGTCGGGTCGTCCAGCGCGCCGGAGGCCATCAGCTCGTCGATGGCACCGGCCCGGGCCTGGAGCTGCGCGGTACGGTCCTCGGCCCGCTGGATCGCCAGACCGACGTCGCCCATCTCCTCGGAGATGCCGGAGAACGCCTCGCCGATCCGGGTCTGCGCCTGGGCGGCCGTGTACGTGGCCTTGATCGTCTCCTTCTTGGTGCGGAAGGCGTCGACCTTGGCCTGGAGCCGCTGCGCGGCGAGCGTGAGCTTCTCCTCCTCGCCCTGCAGCGTCTGGTGCTGCGTCTCCAGGTCGGTGACCTGCTGCTGCAGCGCGCTGCGCCGGGTCAGCGCCTCGCGGGCCAGGTCCTCGCGGCCGAGCGCCAGCGCCTTGCGGCCCTGGTCCTCCAGCTTCGCGGACTGGCCCTGGAGCTGGTTGAGCTGCAGCTCCAGGCGCTTGCGGGAGGTCGCCACGTCGGCGACGCCGCGGCGTACCTTCTGCAGCAGTTCGAGCTGCTTCTGGTACGAGTAGTCGAGGGTCTCGCGCGGGTCTTCGGCCCGGTCAAGGGCCTTGTTGGCCTTCGCGCGGAAGATCATCCCCATCCGCTTCATGACACCATCGCTCATGGGCCTCGCGCGCCCCCTTCTGACCGACTTGCATCGGGCTTAGGCTCCAGCACATCTACAGACCCCACAGTACGGGCCCTGGTTCCATTACCGCACTGTTCGGGCCCGGATGCGCTCCTCCTCCAGGACGATCAGGCCGTCCGGCTTCTCCAGCCCAGGGAGTAGGGCGACCCCCGGACGCCGCCGCACCGCCCGGTCTGTCCGCTTCTGCCCCCACGCACAGGCCGGTGCCGTTGCCGGATCGTTCCCCGTCGACCCATCGCTCATTCGCGGCGAGGACGTACTCTTGGGTGTTGTGTTCCGAAGCCGTTCGAAGGATGAGCAGGCCGCGACCGCCAAGGTGACCGCGTCCCAGCCCCAGCAGCCCCGCGACCCGCAGGCCCCCAAGGGCCGTCCGACGCCCAAGCGCAGCGACGCCCAGTCGCAGCGCCGCACGCGCGCTCAGACGCCGACCAACCGCAAGGACGCCGTGAAGGCGCAGCGGGAGGCCCGGCGTGCCGACATGGCCCGCCAGCGCGAGGCGCTGGCCAACGGCGACGAGCGCTATCTGCCGGTCCGCGACAAGGGCCCGGTGCGTCGTTTCGCCCGGGACTACGTCGACGCCCGGTGGTGCGTGGCGGAGTTCTTCCTGCCGGTCGCCGTGGTGATCCTGGTGCTGACCATGATCCGGGTGCCGCAGATCCAGAGCATCGCGCTGCTGCTGTGGCTGGTGATCATCGTCCTGATCGTGCTCGACTCGATCATGATCTGGTTCCGGCTGGGCAAGCTGCTCCAGCAGCGCTTCCCCAAGGAGAACCTCAAGGGCGCCCGCGCCTACGCCGTGATGCGCACGCTCCAGATGCGCCGGCTGCGGCTGCCCAAGCCGCAGGTCAAGCGCGGCCAGCGACCCTGAGCCCGGGCGGCTCGGGACGGTGGGGGCCGGCGGCGCCGGCCCCCACCGCGCCTCACTCCTCGTCGGCGTGCAGGCTCATCGGCCCGGGGTAGATCTCCGTGCTGTCCTCGAACAGCCTGACCTGGTCGATGCCGCCGTCGCGGAGGTCGCGCCACTGCTCCCCGATCCAGGACTCGGCGTCCCCCTGGGTCGTGAACTCCTCCGGTTCCACGGTGGGCACCGCCTCCGAACCGTCCGCCTTCTCGAACCGCCACGTCCACGCCATGTGCGCCTCCTGGAGTCCCACCGGGTCCGCCGGGTCCGCCGATCCCACCGCACACGCCGGGCACCGCGCGCCACACCGTGCCTGCGGATCGTGCTTCCCCGCTTGATCGGAAAGCCTATCGGCCGTGTCGAGGGGCGTTGCGGCGCTCTCGCCGGCCCGACGGCGACGCCGGACGGCGTCCGGTGCGCCGCGCAAGCCCAACGGCGGCGTCGGTGGGCGCCCCGCGCGCTCGTGCGCGCCGGACGCGAGAGACTTACCCGGGTGGACCTCACTCTCCTCGGCACCGGGGCCCCTCAGGGGCTGCCGCGCCCCGACTGCCCGTGTGCCGCCTGCGCGACCGCCGTCGGCGACGAGGCACGGGCGGCGACCGCCCTGCTCATCGACGGCGCGCTGCTGCTCGACCTGACCCCGGGCCCGGCGTTCGCCGCCGCCCGTGCGGGCCGCTCGCTCACCGGGGTGCGCCAGGTGCTGCTCTCCCACCCGCACGACGGGCCGGCGCTGGAGGTGCCGGCGGGGCTGCCGCAGCCGGGCCGGGTCGCCGACGGCCGGGAGCTGGCGCTGCTGGGCGGGCACCGGGTGCGGGCCGTCGCGGTGGACGTCCCCGGCACCGGCTACGAGGTCACCGGCGGCGACGGCGAGCGGCTGCTGTACCTGCCGCCGGGCGCGGCGCCGGCCGGGTGGGGCGAGGCCGGCCCCGGCAACGGCGGGCCCGCGGCGGTGGGCGGCCCGGGACCGTACGACCTGGTGCTGCTGGACGTGCTGGCGCGACCGGAGGCGCTGGCCCGGCTGCGGGCGAGCGGGGCGGTGGACGCGGCGACCGACGTGGTCGCGGTGCACCTGGACCACGCCGTGCCGCCCGGGCCCGAACTCCACCGCAGGCTGGCGGCGCTGGGCGCCCGCACGGTGCCGGACGGCACCTCCCTCGTGGTCGGCGAGTACCACGCGGTGCCCGACCTGCCGCGCCGGACGCTGGTGCTGGGCGGGGCGCGCAGCGGGAAGTCGGTGGAGGCCGAGCGCCGGCTGCTGGCCTTCCCCGAGGTGGTGTACGTGGCCACCAGCGGCAGCCGGGACGGGGACGAGGACTGGGCGCGGCGGGTGGCGCTGCACCGGGAGCGGCGCCCGGCCGGCTGGCGGACCGTCGAGACCTGTGACCTGCTGCCGCTGCTGGCGGAGCCGGCGACCGCGCCGCCGCTGCTCGTCGACTGCCTGGCGCTGTGGCTGACGGACGCCATGGACGAGGTCGGGGCGTGGGACGACGCGGCCTGGGAGGCGGGCGGGCGGCGGGCGCTGCGGGAGCGCTGCGAGGCGCTGGTGGCGGCCGTGCGGGAGACCCGCCGGCGGGTGGTGGCGGTGAGCAACGAGGTCGGTTCGGGGGTGGTCCCGGCGACCCCGGCGGGCCGCCGTTTCCGGGACGAACTCGGGCGGCTGAACGCCGCGTTCGGCGCGGAGTGCGAGCAGCTGCTGCTGGTGGTCGCGGGCCAGGCGCTTGCGCTGCGCGGCTGACAGCGGCCCGGTCCGGCCCGTGTCCGCTTGCCCGGGGGGCCGGCGGCGGGTGCGCTGGGACGGTGACCGAACTTTCCCGACATCACGGGTACCGCGCCCACCGCCGGCGTTCCCCCCTCCGGCCTGCCGCCCCCGGGCGCCCCGGTCCGGTCGGGCCGGGCCGGACCGGCGAGCTGAGCGACGCCGCCGAGGCGGCGGTCCGCGGCTATCTGGAGCGCCGCCCGGACGCCACCGTGGTCGTCCTCGGCGAGGGCCTGGGGACCGGCTTCCGGCGGCTGGACAACGGGCGGTTGACCTGGCTGTCGGTGCTGCCGCCCGAGGACGCGGCGGCCCGCAGGTTGCTGCTGCCCGACGGCCCCCGGCGGCGCACCGTCGGCTGCGCGGGATCGGGCGCCGACTGGCCGGACGTGGTGGGCGCGCCGGAGGGCGGGGTGGTGGTGGCGGTGCCCCGGACGCCCGCGGGGCTGCCGGCCGGTGCGGTGCGGGACCTGCTCGCCGTGTGCGCGGCGCGCTTCCCCGGCGGGGCGCTGGTCCTAGACGCGCTGCCCCGGTGGACGGCGGCGGTGGCCCGGTCGGCCCGCCACCACCCGGCCGTCGCCGCGGTGCGCGTCCTCCCCCTGGCGGCGGGCCGCAGGTCGCCCGGCCGGTGGCGGCGGTGGCTGCCGGGGACGGTGGTGTGCGAGGTGCGGTTCACCGCCGGTGGCGCCACCTGACGCGCCGCCACCGTCCCCGGCCCGCACCGGTGCTGGCGGGGCGGGCCGCCGCGGACGCCCCACGGACGCCCCGTCGGCCCGCCGTTGCCGGTAATCTGCGCCCAATGAGCGCCCTGAACCTCGATGACTTCGCCCAACTGATCGAGCGCCCCGACGCCGATGTGCGCCGCGCCGCCGAGGAACGGCGGGCCCGGACGGCCCTGCCGCCCGGCGCCCTGGGGCGGCTGGACGAGCTGGGCGAGTGGCTGGCCGCCGTCCAGCAGCAGGTGCCGGTGCGGCCCGTCGAGCGGCCCCGGGCGCTGCTGTTCGCCGGCGACCACGGCGTCGCGCAGCGGGGCGTATCGGCCCGGCCGGCCGGCGGCACCAAGGACCTGGTGCGGGCCGTCCTGGACGGGTCGAGCCCGGCGGCGGTGCTGGCACGCACCGCCGGCGTGCCGGTGCGGGTGGTGGACATGGCGGTGGACTGCGATCCGGCGGAGCTGCCGGAGGAGGTCACCCGGCACCGGGTGCGCCGCGGCTCGGGGCGGATCGACGTCGAGGACGCGCTGACCGCCGAGGAGGCCGAGGCGGCGTTCCGGGCCGGGATGGCGATCGCGGACGAGGAGGCGGACGCCGGCACCGACCTGGTCGTGCTGGGCGATCTGAGCGTGGGCGGCACCACCGCCGCCGGCACCCTGATCGCCGCGCTGTGCGGGACGGACGCCTCGGTCGTCACCGGGCGCGGCGGTCGGCCCATCGACGACCTGGCCTGGATGCGCAAGTGCGCGGCGATCCGGGACGCGCTGCGCCGGGCCCGGCCGGTGCTGGGCGACCAGCTGCAGCTGCTGGCGACCGTCGGCGGCGCCGACCTGACCGCGGCCACCGGCTTCCTGCTGCAGAGCGCGGTCCGCCGCACCCCGGTGATCCTGGACGGCGTGGTCTCCGCGGCCTGCGCGCTGGTGGCGCAGCGGGTGGCGTTCCGGGCGCCGGACTGGTGGGTGGCCGGGCAGGCCAGCGGCGAGCCGGCACAGGCCAAGGCGCTGGACCGGATCGCACTCAACCCTCTGCTCGATCACGGCGTCACAGCGGGCGAGGGGACCGGGGCGCTGCTGGCCCTGCCGTTGGTACGGGCGGCGGCCGCACTGGCCGCGGAGCTCCCGGTAGGCGACTGACACCCACCGGGCGCACCCGCGCGGCGCCCGCCCGCGACCGCACCGCGCCGGTCGGCGACGGCCCCCGTAAGATCGCGTATTGCACGATTTATCGGGAGACATCGCTTTGAGTCCGGAGGAAGACCACCCCCGCGGCCGGTGGGCGCGGCGCGGTGCCGCGTTCGGCATCTGGTACCTGCGCTTCGTCACCTTCGTCAACGTCCTCGGGGCGGTCTGGGTGTCGTTCGGCAACGACATCCGGCGCCACAACGCCGCGGACTTCTTCACCCCGTACCTGCTCACCGCGGGCTTCGCGTCGGGCGCCTTCTCGCTGTTCCTGGCGGTGACGCTGCGCCGGCGGAAGCGGGCGGCGTGGATCCTGAACGTGGTGCTGTCCGGCCTCTTCCTGCTGCTGGTGACCGTGGTGATGGTGCTCTTCCCGGAATTCCGGACGCACCCGCAGAACTGGGTGTCGCTGGCGCTGACGCTGCTGTTCACGGCGTCCCTGCTGGTCGGCCGGCGGGAGTTCTACGCCAAGGGCGACCGGGCCAACCCGAAGCTGGCGGCGCTGACCGCGGCCGGCGGGCTGTTGGTCACCTCGCTGCTGGCGGCGCTGCTGGTGACGGTCACCAACCAGGCCCCCGGTGCGGGCGCCGGCGCCTCGACGTTCGCCGAGCGCTGGCGGTACGGCCTGCTGCGGCTGGTGTCGCTGGCCGCCGACGACCGCGGCTTCCCCGGGATCTCCACGCCGAACTGGGTCAACGGCACCATCAACGTGCTCAGCGCGGCGCTGCTGGTGGCCGTGTTGTGGGCGGCGTTCCGGTCCGTGCGCACCATCGACCCGATCACCGCGGACGACGAGGAGAAGCTGCGCGGGCTGCTCGCGCGGCACGGCGACCGGGACTCGCTGGGGTACTTCGCGCTGCGCCGCGACAAGAGCGCGGTCTTCTCCCCCAGCGGGAAGGCCGCGGTGACGTACCGGGTGGTCGGCGGGGTGTCGCTGGCCTCCGCCGACCCGCTGGGCGACCCGGAGGCGTGGCCGGGGGCGATCGAGCGCTGGCTGGCCGAGGCCCGGGAGCACGGCTGGGCGCCGGCGGTGATGGGCGCGAGCGAGGAGGGCGGAACCGTCTACGCCCGGCACGGGCTGGACGCGCTGGAGCTGGGCGACGAGGCGATCGTGGAGACCGCGGAGTTCACCCTGGGCGGCCGGGCCATGCGCACCGTGCGGCAGGCGTACCACCGGATCCAGCGGGCCGGCCACACGGTCCGCATCCGGCGGCACGAGGACATCCCCGCCGAGGAGATGGCGCGGTTGGTGCGCCTGGCCGACGACTGGCGCGACGGGGACACCGAGCGGGGCTTCTCGATGGCGCTGGGCCGGCTCGGCGATCCGGCGGACGGGCGCTGCGTGATGCTCGAATGCACCGACGCCGAGGGCCGGTTGCGGGCGCTGCTGAGCTTCGCGCCGTGGGGGCGGAAGGGACTGTCGCTGGATCTGATGCGGCGGGACCGGGAGTCCGACAACGGGCTCATGGAGTTCATGGTGCTGGAGCTGATCCAGCGGGCGAACGAGGTGGAGATCACTCAGATCTCGCTCAACTTTGCGATGTTCCGTTCCGTCTTCGAACGGGGGTCGCGGCTCGGCGCGGGCCCGGTGCTGCGTTTGTGGCGCTCCTTGCTCGGCTTCTTCTCCCGGTGGTGGCAAATCGAATCGCTCTATCGCGCCAACGCGAAATACCGGCCCGTCTGGGAGCCCCGGTACATGCTCTTCGAGAAGAGCACCGACGTGCTGCGGATCGGTATCGCCGCGGCCCGCGCCGAGGGCTTCCTCGAAGCGCCCGGTCTGCCGAAGTGGCTGAACCGCAAGCATTTGGAGCACGGGAGATGAGCGAGCCCGGCGCGGGCCGGCGGGAGCTGTCCGTCCTGCGGCGCGCCGCGCGGGCCGAGTGGGGCCCGCTCCTGAGGACGGTGTGGCCGACGCTGGTGGCCCGCCGGCTGCGGGCGATCCCGCTGACCCTGACCGCGGTCGGCATGACGCTGGCCTTCCACTTCGTCCAGAACCAGTCCTGGGGCTACCGCGCCGTCCAGAACATCGGCTCGGTGCAGGCGTACGAGCACCTGTGGGTGGCGCTGCTGCGGACCCCGCTGTCGCTGTTCGTCCCGGCGCTGGACCTGCCGGTGTGGGGCGCGCTGGCGCAGATCCTGGTGGTCTTCGGGATCGCCGAGATCTGCCTCGGCCGCTGGCAGACGCTGACGGTCGCCTACGCGGCCACGCTCGCCGGCACGATGTACGCCCGGATCGGCCTGTGGCTCGGCCCGGACAGCCCGATCGGGCTGCCGGACTCCGACAAGTTCGTGGTCGACACCGGCCCGTCGGCGGCGGTGGTCGGCCTGGCGGTCGTCGTCTGCTGGCGCTACCGGGCCCGCTTCACCTGCGTCGTGGTGGTCGTCTCGATGTTCGTCGAGGTGGCGTTCATCAAGACCAACCTGGCGGGCAAGGAGCATGTCGCGGCGGTGCTGGTGGTACTGGCGCTGTGCGTGGCGTGGGACCGGTGGCGGCCGGTGAAGCCCTCCGACGTCCACTACGCCCAGTACACCCGCGGCCGGGACCGCCCCTGGTGAGCGGCGGAGGGCCCGTCCGCCGCGCCGCCGGCCCCGGGTACCCTGCCGCGGTGAACGACACCGCCCCCGTGCCGCCCTCGCCCGCCTCCCTCGTCGACGGGCTCCGCTTCGCGTTCGGCACGCTGACCGTGCTGCCGGTCCGGCTGACCCGCTGGGACCGGGCCGCGGCCCGCGGCGGAATGCTGTGCGCGCCGGTGGCCGGACTGGTGGTCGGCCTGTGCGCGGCGGCGCTGGGCGGGGTGCTGCTGGTGCTCGGCGGCGGGCCGCTGCTGGCCGCGATCGGCAGCGCCGTGGTGCCGGCGGTGCTCACCCGCGGCCTGCACCTGGACGGGCTCGCGGACACCGCCGACGGCCTGGGCAGCGGCAAGCCCGCCGAGGAGGCGCTGCGCATCATGAAGCGGTCCGACATCGGGCCGTTCGGCGTGATCACCCTGCTGTTCGCGCTGCTCGCCCAAGTGGCCGCGCTCTTCGGGCTGTACGCGGCGGGCTGGGCGAGCGGCGCGGCCGGGGCGGTGGTGGCGGCGGTCACCGCCCGCGGCGCGCTGACCCTGGCCTCCCGGGCGGGGGTGCCGGCGGCCCGCCCGGAGGGGCTGGGGGCCGCGGTCGCCGGGGCGGTTCCGGTGCCGGCCGCGGTGGGCTGCGCGGCGCTGGTGGCGGCCGGCTGCGCGGCGTTCGGCGCGGCGGCCGGCGGCCCGTACGGCGCGCTGCACGCGGCGGTGGCGGCGCTGCTCGGGCTGGCGGGCGGGGAAGTGCTGCTGCGGCACTGCCGGCGGCGGTTCGGCGGGGTGACCGGCGATGTCTTCGGCGCCCTCGCGGAGTCCGCCGGGCTCACCGCGCTGGTGCTGCTCGCACTCGGCTGAAAGCCCGCGCACCACCGTCAATCCCCTCGCGTTCACGGCGAGTTGGCGCATCCGTCGGGCGGCGGGCGACGTCCCGTCAGGTCCCGGTGCCGTAACCGGCCGGGCCAGGCGGCGCCACCGAGCGTAGGCTCGGCCGCAGCAGCGCTGACGCGCGAAACGGATTCCCCGGACGAACAGGACCTTCATCACCGTGACTGCACTGAGCCTCAGTACTTCTTCCGCCGCAACGGTGCGTGCGGATGCCGTCGTCGTCGGCGTGGCCAAGGGCGCCAAGGGCGTCGTGGTCGCCCCCGGCGCCGAGGCCGTGGACGACGCGTTCGGCGGCAAGCTCGCCGCCGTGCTGGAGACCCTCGGCGCGAGTGGTGTCGAGGGCGAGGTGACCAAGCTGCCCGCCGCCGACGGCATCAAGGCGCCGGTCGTGCTGGCGGTCGGCCTGGGCGACGCCCCGGCCAAGGGCGACTCCTACGACCACGAGGCGCTGCGCCGTGCGGCGGGCAGCGCCGCCCGGACGCTGGCCGGCGCCAAGAAGGCGGCCTTCGCGCTGCCGGTCGAGCACGCCGGGGCGGCCGCCGCGGTCGGCGAGGGCGCGCTGCTGGGCGCGTACAGCTTCACCGCGTTCCGCGGCAACGGCGGGAACGGCAAGGGCGCCAAGGGCCGCAAGGGCGACGCCAAGTCGGCGCCGCTGGGCGAGGCCACCGTCCTCGGCGGCAAGCCGCGGGACAAGGAGTTCAAGGCCGCCGCGGAGCGCGCCCAGGTGCTGGCCGCGGAGATCAACCGCGCCCGCGACCTGATCAACACGCCCTCCAACGCCCTGGACCCCAAGCAGTTCGCCGCCGAAGCGCAGGCCGCGGCCAAGGAGTTCGGCCTCACCTTCGAGGTGCTGGACGAGAAGGCGCTCAAGAAGGGCGGCTACGGCGGTCTGCTGGGCGTCGGCCAGGGCTCGGAGGCGCCGCCGCGGCTGGTGCGGATCGCGCACACGCACGCGGACGCGGAGCGCACGCTGGCGCTGGTCGGCAAGGGCATCACCTACGACTCGGGCGGCATCTCGCTCAAGCCGGCCGGCCACAACGAGACCATGAAGTGCGACATGAGCGGTGCCGCCGCGGTGTTCGCCGCGGTCGTGGCCGCCGCCCGGCTGGACCTCCCGGTGAACATCACCGGCTGGCTGGCGCTCGCCGAGAACATGCCGTCCGGCTCCGCCACCCGCCCCGGCGACGTGCTGACCATGTACAGCGGCAAGACCGTCGAGGTGCTCAACACCGACGCCGAGGGCCGCCTGGTGCTGGCCGACGCGCTGACCCGGGCCTCGGAGGAGGCGCCGGACGCGATCGTCGACGTGGCGACGCTCACCGGGGCGATGGTGCTGGCGCTGGGCCACCGCCACTTCGGGATCATGGCCAACGACGACGCCTTCCGCACCTCGATCCACGAGATCGCCGAGGAGGTCGGCGAGGACTCCTGGCCGATGCCGATGCCCGGCCACCTCCGCAAGGGCATGGACTCCCCGGTCGCCGACCTCGCCAACATGGGCGAGCGGATGGGCGGCGGCCTGGTCGCCGGCCTCTTCCTGAAGGAGTTCGTCGGCGAGGGCATCGCCTGGGCGCACCTGGACATCGCCGGCCCGGCCTTCCACGAGGGCGCGCCCTGGGGCTACACCCCCAAGGGCGGCACCGGCTCCTCGGTCCGCACCCTGCTGCGGCTGGCCGAGCGCACCGCCGAGGGCGACCTGGGCTGATCCGCCCGCCGGTCCGCCACGCCCGCACGGCCCCGGGGTACGCCCGGGGCCGTCGGTGCGCCGACCACGGCATGTTCGCCCTCGACGAAATCCTCCCACCCGTCGCCCACCGCCACCCTTCCCAGGTGGCGCTTTGCGCCGCTGCGCCTTCCGTACGCACGAGTAACCCCGGTGAAGCGGCGGATCGGCCGTCCCGAGCCCGGCCCCGCGTCCCGCCTTCGTGGAACAAGTGCGAAGATGGGTTCTCGGCAGGACAGGGCCCCCCTTACCCAGGGCCGAGTTAAAGCGGCCGAACAACAGCCGCGGTCCGGTCATCGACGACCGGCTCCGGCGCACCCATGCATGGAGGACGTGACGTGGCGAACGACGCCAGCACCGTTTTCGACCTAGTGATCCTCGGAGGCGGTAGCGGTGGTTACGCCGCTGCCCTGCGCGGGGCGCAGCTGGGCCTGGACGTCGCCCTGATCGAGAAGAACAAGCTCGGCGGCACCTGCCTGCACAACGGCTGCATCCCCACCAAGGCTCTGCTGCACGCCGGCGAGATCGCGGACCAGGCCCGTGAGGCCGAGCAGTTCGGTGTCAAGGCCACCTTCGAGGGCATCGACATCAACGCCGTCCACAAGTACAAGGACGACGTGATCTCGGGCCTCTACAAGGGCCTGCAGGGTCTGGTCGCCTCCCGCAAGGTGACCTACATCGAGGGCGAGGGCCGGCTGTCCTCCCCGACCTCCGTCGACGTGGGTGGCCGGCGCGTCCAGGGCCGCCACGTCCTGCTGGCGACCGGCTCCGTGCCGAAGTCCCTGCCGGGCCTGGAGATCGACGGCAACCGCATCATCTCCTCGGACCACGCGCTCACGCTCGACCGCGTCCCGAAGTCGGCGATCATCCTGGGCGGCGGCGTGATCGGCGTCGAGTTCGCCTCGGCGTGGAAGTCCTTCGGCACCGACGTCACCGTCATCGAGGGCCTCAAGCACCTCGTCCCGGTCGAGGACGAGAACAGCTCCAAGCTGCTGGAGCGGGCCTTCCGCAAGCGGGGCATCAAGTTCAACCTCGGCACCTTCTTCGACAAGGCCGAGTACACCGCCGACGGCGTCAAGGTCACCCTCGCCGACGGCAAGACCTTCGAGGCCGAGGTGCTGCTGGTCGCCATCGGCCGCGGCCCGGTCTCCGCCGGTCTGGGCTACGAGGAGCAGGGCGTCGCGATGGACCGCGGCTACGTCCTGGTCGACGAGTACATGCAGACCAACGTCCCGACCGTCTCGGCCGTCGGCGACCTCGTCCCGACCCTCCAGCTCGCGCACGTCGGCTTCGCCGAGGGCATGCTGGTGGCGGAGCGACTGGCCGGCCAGAAGGTCGTCCCGATCGACTACGACGGCGTCCCGCGCGTCACGTACTGCCACCCCGAGGTCGCGTCGGTGGGCATCACCGAGGCCAAGGCCAAGGAGCTGTACGGCGCGGACAAGGTCGTGGCCCTGAAGTACAACCTTGCGGGCAACGGCAAGAGCAAGATCCTCAAGACCGCGGGCGAGATCAAGCTCGTCCAGGTCAAGGACGGTGCCGTGGTCGGCGTCCACATGGTCGGTGACCGTATGGGCGAGCAGGTCGGCGAGGCCCAGCTGGTCTACAACTGGGAAGCCCTGCCGGCCGAGGTTGCGCAGCTCATCCACGCGCACCCGACGCAGAACGAGGCGCTCGGCGAGGCCCACCTGGCCCTCGCCGGCAAGCCCCTCCACTCCCACGACTGACCCCCAGTCCCGGGCGCGACCACATCCGTACTTGCGATAGGAGCAACTGAAACCATGGCGGTTTCCGTAACCCTGCCGGCGCTCGGCGAGAGCGTCACCGAGGGCACCGTCACCCGCTGGCTGAAGGCCGAGGGCGAGCGTATCGAGGCCGACGAGCCGCTGCTGGAGGTCTCGACCGACAAGGTCGACACCGAGATCCCGGCCCCGGCCTCCGGCATTCTGGCCTCCATCAAGGTGGCCGAGGACGAGACCGTGGAGGTCGGCGCCGAGCTGGCCATCATCGACGACGGCACCGGTGCTCCGGCGGCCGCGCCGGCGCCGGCCGCCGCCGAGGCCCCGGCCCCGGCCGCGCAGCCCGAGCCGGCTCCGGCCCCCGTGGCCGAGGCCCCCGCCGCCGCCCCCGCGGGTGGCGCCGAGGGCACTGATGTCCTCCTCCCGGCGCTCGGCGAGAGCGTCACCGAGGGCACCGTCACCCGTTGGCTGAAGGAGGTCGGCGAGGAGGTCTCCGAGGACGAGCCCCTGCTGGAGGTGTCCACCGACAAGGTCGACACCGAGATCCCCGCCCCGACCTCCGGCACCCTGCTGGAGATCCTGGTGGCCGAGGACGAGACCGCCGAGGTCGGCGCCAAGCTCGCGGTGATCGGCGCCAAGGGCGCGGCTCCGGCCGCCGCCCCCGCCCCGGCCGCCCCGGCCCCGGCAGCCGCTCCGGCTCCGGCGCCCGCTCCGGCCCCGGCTCCGGCGCCCACCCCGGCTCCGGCTCCGGCCGCCGCTGCCCCGGCCCCGGCTCCGGCCCCCGCGCCGGCTCCGGCCCCGGTCGCCCCCGTCACCCCCGCCCCGGCGGCCGGTGAGGCGGACGGCGCCTACGTCACCCCGCTGGTCCGCAAGCTCGCTGCGGAGAACGGCGTCAACCTCGCCACGGTCAAGGGCTCCGGTGTCGGTGGCCGGATCCGCAAGCAGGACGTCATCGCCGCCGCCGAGGCCCTCAAGGCCGCCGTGCCGGCCCCGGCCGCGCCGGCCCCCGGTGCAAGCACCGGCTCCACCGGAGCTGGCGCGCGCTTTGCTGCGGCCCCGGCGCTGGAGGTCTCGCCGCTGCGCGGTCAGACCGTCAAGATGCCGCGGATGCGCAAGGTCATCGGCGACAACATGATGAAGGCCCTGCACGGCCAGGCGCAGCTGACCTCCGTGGTCGAGGTGGACATCACCGCGATCATGCGGATGCGCAACAAGGCCAAGGACGCCTTCGCGCAGCGTGAGGGCGTCAAGCTCTCCCCGATGCCGTTCTTCGTCAAGGCCGCTGTCCAGGCGCTGAAGGCCCACCCGGTCGTCAACGCCCGGATCAACGAGGACGAGGGCACCATCACCTACTTCGACACCGAGAACGTCGGTATCGCGGTGGACGCGGAGAAGGGCCTGATGACCCCGGTCATCAAGGGTGCGGGCGACCTCAACATCGCCGGCATCGCCCGGAAGACCGCGGAGCTGGCGGGCAAGGTCCGCGCCAACAAGATCACCCCGGACGAGCTGTCCGGCGCGACCTTCACCATCAGCAACACCGGTTCGCGCGGCGCCCTGTTCGACACCGTGATCGTGCCCCCGAACCAGGTCGGCATCCTCGGCATCGGTGCCACCGTCAAGCGTCCGGTGGTCATCAACCACCCGGACCTCGGCGAGACCATCGCCGTCCGTGACATGACCTACCTGGCCCTGTCCTACGACCACCGTCTGGTGGACGGCGCCGACGCGGCCCGTTACCTGACCACGGTCAAGCAGATCCTGGAGGCCGCGGAGTTCGAGACCGAGATCGGTCTCTGAGCAGGTGCTCACCCGCTCCGTGTGATCGAGGATCACATCTGCTCCCGACTCCCTTCGGAGAAGCGGGAGTTGTGCACCGGGGCCGGCCCCGGCTCGTTCCGACGAGCCGGGGCCGGCCCTTTTGTGCGTCGGCGTCCCCGATAATGACCCCGGCACCACCCTCGCGGCCCCATCCGCTCTGAAGGAGCACGTCATGACCCCGCCCGTCGTCCATTCGCTGCGCGAGCAGATCCGCGAGCACATCCTTGAGGGGATCGTCAGCGGGCGCTGGCAGCCGGGCGAGCGGATCGTGGAGCGGCGGATCGCGGTGGAGCTGGAGGTCAGCCAGACGCCGGTCCGGGAGGCACTGCGGGAGCTGGAGTCGCTGCAGCTGATCGAGTCGGCGCCGAACAAGGGCGTCCGGGTGCGGAACCTCACCGCGGACGACCTCAAGGAGAGCTACCCGGTGCGGGCCGGGCTGGAGCAGGTCGCCGCCGAGCTGGCGGCCGGGCGGCTGGCGGAGGACACCGCGGCGCTGGAGCGCGAGGTGGCGGCCCTGCGGGAGGCCGACGCGGCGGGCGACGGCGAGGCGCAGGTGCGGCACACGGTGGCCTTCCACCGGGAGATCGTGCGGGCGGCCGGGAACGCCGTGCTGCTGCACACCTGGGAGGGGCTGGGCGTCGAGGTCTGGACGACGCTGTCGATCCGCTGGTTCAGCCCGGAGCCGCGCTCGCACGCGCAGGACCACCAGGAGCTGGTGGACGCGTTCCGGCGGCGCGACCCGCGGATCGGCGCGCTGCTCAAGGCGCACGTGCTGAGCTGCGCGCCACGGGTCTGAGGCACCGGGGGACGAATCCGGCGAAGCGGCCCTGCGGAGTGTTCCGCGGGGCCGCTTCGCCGTGTGGCGGCGACCCTCGCGGAACCGGCCGTTCCCAGGCATGCGGAATCTTTGATTCCGAGGTGTGTTGGGCGCGCTCCGGGGCGTAACGGAGGGAGACTCCGGAGCTGGCACGGGGTGCCCCGTATTGCGGCACCCCGTGCCGACCTGCGGTTATTCCTCCGATCCACGTTGATCGATCATCGATCAGAGCGTTATCGTCGAGGACTGGGGCGCGACACCCCTGCCTGCCGAATGCCTGCCGAACTCGCATTCCCACCCGTCCGGAAAGGGGCCACCCATGCCCGATCCCGTGCGCCTGCCGTACAGCCAGCTCGACCAGCTCCCGGACCGCGATCCCGAGGAGACGGCCGAATGGCGCGAGTCGCTGGACGCCGTCACCAAGGCAGCGGGCCCGCATCGCGCCGCGTACCTGATGCGCCGCGCCCTGGAGCACACCGCGCACACCGAAGGCACCGACCTGCCCTCGCTGGTGGAGACGGACTACGTCAACACCATCCCGACCTCCGCCGAGCCCGCGTTCCCGGGTGACGAGGCGATGGAGGCCCGGATCACCGCCTGGAACCGCTGGAACGCCGCCGCCATGGTGACCCGCGGCTCCAAGCTCGGCCTGGGCGGCCACATCGCCACCTTCGCCTCGGCCGCCTGGCTCTACGAGACCGGCTTCCAGCACTTCTTCCGCGGCAAGGAGGGCGACGGCAGCGGCGACCAGCTCTACATCCAGGGCCACGCCTCCCCCGGCGTCTACGCCCGCGCCTTCCTCGAAGGCCGGCTCACCGAGGAGCAGCTCGACCACTTCCGCCAGGAGGCCGGCGGCGAGGGCCTGCCCTCCTACCCGCACCCGCGGCGGCTGCCCTGGCTGTGGGAGTTCCCCACCGTCTCCATGGGCCTCGGCCCGCTCTCGGCGATCTACCAGGCGCGCTTCAACCGCTACCTGGAGCACCGCGGCATCAAGGACACCGGCAACTCGCACGTCTGGGCCTTCCTGGGCGACGGCGAGATGGACGAGCCGGAGTCGACCGCCGCACTGGCGCTGGCCGGCCGCGAGGGCCTGGACAACCTGACCTTCGTCATCAACTGCAACCTGCAGCGCCTGGACGGCCCGGTCCGCCCCAACTTCAAGATCGTGCAGGAGCTGGAGGCCCAGTTCCGTGCCGCCGGCTGGAACGTCGTCAAGGCCCTGTGGGGCCAGGCGTGGGACGAGATCTTCGCGCTCGACACCGACGGCGCGCTGATCCAGCGCCTCCGTGAGACCCCGGACGCGCAGTTCCAGACGTACGCCACCCGCGACGCCGCCTACCTGCGCGAGCACTTCTTCGGCGCGAGCGACACCCTCAAGGCGATCGGCGCGCGGCTCTCCGACGCCAAGCTGCTGGAGCTGTTCCAGACGTCCCGCGCCGGCCACGAGCCGCGCAAGGTGTACGCCGCGTACCGGGCCGCCGTCGAGCACAAGGGCGCGCCGACGGTCATCCTGGCGCAGACCGTCAAGGGCTACACCCTGGGCACGGGCTTCGAGTCCCGCAACGCCAACCACCAGATGAAGAAGCTGACGATGGCGGAGTTCCGCACCATGCGGGACCTGCTCGAACTCCCCATCCCGGACAGCGCCCTGGAGGGCGACCTGGTGCCGTACTGGCGCCCGGCCGAGGACTCCCCGGAGATGCAGTACCTGCGCACCCGGCGCGCCGCCCTGGACGGCCCGGCCCCGGCCCGCAAGGTCGTGGCCAAGCCGCTGCCGATGCCCGCGGACAAGGCGTTCGACGCGCTGAAGAAGGGCTCGGGCAGCCAGGAGATCGCCACCACCATGGCGTTCGTCCGGCTGGTCAAGGACCTGATGCGGGACAAGGAGACCGGCAAGCGCTGGGTCCCGATCGTCCCGGACGAGGCCCGCACCTTCGGCATGGAGTCGCTCTTCCCGACCGCCGGCCTCTACTCCCCCAAGGGCGCGACCTACGACCCGGTCGACCGGGACCAGCTGCTCTGGTACAAGGAGGCCAGGAACGGCCAGATCCTCAACGAGGGGATCACCGAGGCCGGTTCGCTGGCCGACTTCACCGCCGCCGCGACGTCGTACGCGACGCACGGCGAGCCGATGATCCCCTTCTACATCTTCTACTCGATGTTCGGCTGGCAGCGCACCGCCGACCAGTTCTGGGCGCTCGCCGACCAGCTGGGCCGCGGCTTCGTGATCGGCGCCACCGCCGGCCGCACGACGATGACCGGTGAGGGCCTCCAGCACGCCGACGGCCACTCGCACCTGATCGCCTCGACCAACCCGGCGGCGCTCTCGTACGACCCGGCGTTCGCCTACGAGGTCGCGGTGATCGTCAAGGAGGGTCTGCGCCGGATGTACGGCCCGGACGCGGAGGACGTCTTCTACTACCTGACGGTCTACAACGAGACCAAGGTGCAGCCGGCGATGCCGGAGGGCGTCGAGGAGGGCATCCTCAAGGGCCTCTACCGCTTCAAGGAGGCCACGTCCATCGAGGGCGCCGAGGTCCCGCGGCTCCAACTGCTGGCCTCCGGCACCGCGATCCACTGGGCCCTGGAGGCACAGGCGCTGCTGGCCGCCGACTGGGGCGTGGCGGCGGACGTGTGGTCCGCCCCGTCCTGGACGGAGCTCCGCCGCGACGCCCTGGAGTGCGACGCGGCCCGCCTGGAGGGCGAGGACCGGATCCCCTACGTCACCCGTGCACTGGCCGGCGCCCCCGGTCCGGTCGTCGCGGTGAGCGACTGGATGCGGGCGGTCCCGGACCAGATCGCCCCGTGGGTCGAGCAGGACTGGACGTCCATAGGGACGGACGGCTTCGGCCTGTCCGACACCCGCGAGGCGGCCCGCCGGTACTTCGGCGTCGACCCGCAGTCGGTGGTCGTCCAGGCGCTGGCGGCCCTCGCCCGGCGCGGCGACGTCAAGCCGGAGTCGGTCAAGGAGGCCCGGGAGCGCTACGGGCTGTGAGCCCCGTCCTCTGAAGGCCGCCCGCCCACACACTCCCGTGCGAAGACCACCCACCGCGCCCGGGGTCTTCGCACGGGACCCTTTCCGTTCCGCGTGTGCGGGGCGTTGTCAGTGCTGCCCCGCATGATGGATCCATGCGTGCCGCACGGCTGATCAGAATGGTGTTGCTGCTCCAGTCCCGGCCGTCGATGACGGCCGGGGAGCTGGCGCGGGAGCTGGAGGTCTCGGAGCGCACGGTCGCCCGGGACGTGCTGTCGCTCTCGGAGGCCGGGGTGCCCGTCTACGCGGACCGCGGCCGGTCCGGGGGCTACCGCCTGATAGGCGGCTACCGCACCCGGCTGACCGGGCTCGGCCGCAGCGAGGCGGAGGCGCTCTTCCTGTCCGGAGTGCCCTCCGCGCTGCGGGAGATGGGTCTGGCCGACGTCGGGTCCGCGGCCCGGCTGAAGGTCTCCGCCGCGCTGCTGCCGGAGCTTCGGGACGCCGCGTCGGGCGCCGCCCAGCGGTTCCACCTGGACGCGCCGCGCTGGTACCACGACCCCCAGACGCCCGAGCTGCTGCCGGTGATCGCCGACGCGGTGTGGGACGACCGGCGGCTGACGGCCCGTTATCTCCGGGCCGGCCGCGAGGTGGCCCGGGAGCTGGAGCCGTACGGCCTCGTGCTCAAGGCGGGCGTCTGGTATCTCGCGGCCCGGGCCGTGGCGGGGCCGCCCGAAGCGGTCCCCGCCACGCCCGCCGGCGCCGGCTTCCGGGTCTACCGCGTCGACCGGTTCACCGCGGCCGAGCCGGCCGAGCCGGCCGTGCCGGCCGTGCCGGTGGACGGTCCGCCGGACGGCCGGACGGCCGGGGACCCGGCGCGCACCGGGCGCTTCGTCCGCGACCCGGGGTTCGACCTGCCCGCGTTCTGGGCCGAGCGGGCCGAGCAGTTCCGGCACTCGCTGCTGCGCGAGGAGGCGGTGGTCCGACTCTCCCCGCACGGCGTCCGGCAGTTGCCCCACGTCACCGAGCCGGTCGCGGCCAAGGAGGCCGTCGAGCGGGCGACGGCCGAGGGCGAGCCCGATGAGCGGGGATGGCTGACGGTCACCCTCGCCGTGGAGTCCCAGGAGGTCGCCTACGCCCAACTGCTGGCGCTCGGCCCGGAGGTCGAGGCGCTGGCGCCCGCCGCGCTGCGGGAGCGGTTCGCGGCGGCCGCCCGCCGCGCCGCCGCGCTCTATTCCCCGGTGCCGGAGGAGGACGCCGGGACGCGGTAGTCCTCGGGACCGGCGTCCTTGCCGCCCCGCACCACCTCCGCGAAGTAGCGGAAGCAGTCCGGCTGCGAGCCGTCGGTGTCGGTGAAGCCGTACTCCCGCGCCAGTTGGCCGCTGGAGAGCGACCGGCCGGTGAAGCGCGCCTTCTCCGGGTCGGCGGCCAGCGCCCGCACCGCGCGGCCGATGAGGGCCGGGGATTCCGCGATGGCGAAGTGCGGCTCCTTGGCGATCGCGTCCCGCCAGGTCTCCTCGGTGACGCCGAAGTGGTCCAGCATCTCCTCGGACCGCAGGAAGCCCGGGGTGAGCGAGACGGCCGTACCGCCGTACTCCGCCAGCTCGCCGGCGAGCCCGAAGGCGATCCGGTGCGGGACGCTCTTGGTGATGTCGAAGCAGAGGCTGTCGCGGTAGACGCGGTTGAACTCCTCGGTGCCGTCGGTGACCTCGACGACCAGTCCGCCCGGCCGCCGGATCAGCAGCGGCAGCGCGAAGTGGTGGGTGATGATGTGGGTGTCGATGCCGAGCCGGAACATCCGCAGCCCGCCCGCCAGGTCCAGGTCCCACACCTTGGTGTCGAACTGGATCAGCCGGTCGCCGCCCCAGACGCTGTTGACCAGGACGTCCAGCCGCCCCTGCTCCCGGTCGATGCGCTCGACGAGCGCCCGGACCCGCGCCGGCTCCAGGTGGTCGGTCGGCACGGCGATCCCCGTGCCGCCGTTGCCCTCGGCTCCGGCCGCGGTCACCAGCTCCGCGGTCTCCTCGATGGTCTCCGAGAACCGGCCGACCTCGCTGACCGCGTCCCGGGTCGTGCGGCCGGTGACGTACACCACCGCGCCGGCCCGGCCCAGTTCCACGGCCATCGCCCGGCCGGCGCCCCGGGTCGCCCCGGCGACCAGCGCCACCCGCCCGGACAGATCGCCCGTGGGCATCCCCCGGTGCGCGGCACCGTTCCCCGAGCTCTCTGCCGCGGCCACCGACCGCCCCTCCGATGCCCGGCTCTCCGCCCTCTCATGCGCCGTCACGTCGTGCTCCTCGCCTCGTCCTGTGTGGTCGTACACGGCGACCCTGACAGGGAAAGCCGACATCTCCTGTCGGGTTTTCCGGGCCTCTCCGGGTCCTCCCGCCCGACCTACGGCAGCATCGCCGGCAGGCTCCGGCCGTCCCGCAGGTGCCCGGCGACCTGCGCCGTGGTGTTCCGGGCCGCCGGGACCGCCAGCACCGGCGCCTGGGCCGCGGCCCGGACCGCGCCGGACACGTCGACCTTGGCCAGCTCGCCGCTGCCCGCCGCGAGCAGGTACCACTTCCCGGACTTCGCCTGCCAGTGGACGTCGGCGAGCACATGCCGGCCGAACGGGCTGCACGCCGCGGTGCCGACGGCCCGGCCGGCGATCCGCCCCGGGTCGGCCGGTCCGGCGGCCGGCGGCTGGAACTGCACCATGGCCCGGCCCGAACCGCGCCAGGTGTCGGCACGGTTGCAGACCCAGGTCGCGGTGCCGCCGCCCTCCGGGAGCTCCTGCCGGGCGTAGGCCCAGTTGGTGACGGACCGTACCCCGGTGCCGCGCAGCGACCGCAGGGTGCAGGCGGTGTGCGCCCAACTGTGCAGCGCGGGCGCGCCGGTCGCCTCGCCGGGGCCGCCGCCGGCCGCGGCGGGCGGCACGGACGTCAGGTGCACCGGCGCCAGGTCGCCGAGGTCGGTCATCAGGAAGGAGCGGCGGTCGTCGATCCGCGGCGAGGAGCGGAATTCGGCCGCCGGCCAGTGCCCGCAGGGGGCGCCGTCCACGGGCGGGGTCGGGATGCGGTCGGTGACGCCGTCCGGGGCCAGGTGCAGTCCGTGCGACGGGGCGTCCGGCGCGAGCAGGTCCCGGACGGCGACCTCGGCGACCCAGGGCGCGATCAGATACCGCTGCCAGCCGTTGCCGCGGCCGATCACCAGCCCGCCGGCGGAGGCGAGGTCCGCGTTGTCGACCCGGGCGAAGTGCAGGGTGGGCGTGGCGTCCTGGGGCTCGGCGTAGCGCACCAGCCGCTCGCCGTCGTGGAACACCACCACCATGACGTTGTCGATCAGTCCGGCGTACAGCAGCCGGGGCGGGGCGGCGGGCGGCCGGGTGGAGGTGTCCGCCGCCGCGACGATCCGGGTGCCGGCGGGCGGCGCGGCCCACACCCCCAGCGCCCGCGCCAGCAGCTGCCGGTCGCCGGCCTGCCGGCCGCGCGCCGGCCAGGCGGTGAAGTCCACCCGGGCGGTCCGGGCCCACTGCTCGTTGGGCGTGCGCAGCAGCCGGCCGGGGTCGAGGGCCTGCTGGGCGGCGGTGGGGGTGGACCCGCCCGCGGGCCGGCCGCCGGGCAGCGCCATCGCGAGCGCCCCGACCACCAGCACCGCCGCGAGCACGCCGGTCGCCCGCACCCGCTGCCGGCGGCGCAGCAGATCCGTCGGCCGGGCCTGCACCGTGCAGGGGTCGAACTCGCCCGAGTTCAACAGCGCGCCGGCGCCGGCCCCGGTCCGCCGGTCCAGCTGCCCGGCCGCCCGCAGCACCATGTCGGGGTCCGGGACCCCGGCCCGCGCCAGGACCGCGCGCGCCGCGTCCGCCTCCAGTCCCTCCAGGTGCCACAGCCCCAGGGCGGCGCGGACCGCGGCCGGGACCGCCGACAGGGCCTGGTCCAGGGCGAGTTCATCGGCGCCGCCGGCACGCGGGAAGAGCCGCAGGCCCCACACGAACGGCACGGTCGGCAGCAGGACGGCCGGTCGCTGCCGATCCTCGTAGGCCAGCGCCAGCTCCAGGGTCCGTTGGCGGACCAGGTCGTAGCCGGAGCCGGCGTCCGAGCCGCGCTGGGCGGGCAGCGCACCGACCGGCCGGCGCGGCACGCGCCACGGCAGGGCCCGCTGCACCAGTCCGTGCGCGGTGAGGACCTTGCGGTGGCGGCCCATCGACGGGGGCAGGACGAGATAGGCCAGGCGGACCAGCCGTGGATAGTGCTCGACGAGGGCCGCCTCGGCACGTTCGACCTCGGCCCGGGTTCTTTCGTCCATGGGCATGGCGGGATGCGCCCTTCACGAAGTGGGGGGATACGGGGTGGGAGAAGCGCTGGGTGGGGCACTGGTGGGGCGGGAGGGACACTGCGCGGGGCAGTGCACAGGGCACTGCGCGGGGTGGGAGGGGCACTGCGTGGGCGGTGGGGGGAGGGGGGCTGCGCTGCCGTCGTTGCATGCCGCACAACGACGGAACCGCGACGCGGTCACCCGCCGGACCACCCTCCTGACGTCGCGGATCCCCGGCCCGGACGCCGCGCCGCCGCATCCGGTGCACTCCGCGTGCGGGCCGCGGCGGCAGGACGGATGCTGGAGCGGTGATGGACGAGACGGAGTTCTGGGAGCTGGTGGACGGCTCCCGCGCGGCCGCCGGCGGCGACCCCGAGGAGCAGGCCGACGCCCTGGTCGAGCGGCTGCTCGGGCTCGACCCGGACCGCGTCATCGACTTCGCCCGCCACTTCGAGGCCCGCTACAACCGGGCCTACACCTGGGACCTGTGGGCCGCCGCGGCACTGATGCTGGACGGCGCCAGCGACGACGCCTTCGACTACTTCCGCTGCTGGCTGATCGGCCAGGGCCGGCACGTCTTCGAGGGCGCGCTGCACGATCCGGACCAGTTGGCCGGCCTCGTCGGCGACTTCGACGAGGAGACCGACGGCGACGCCGAGGAGCTGGGCTACGCCGCCGACGAGGCGTACGAGCAGCTGACCGGCACCGTCATGCCCGACCTGGAACTGCCCCCGGCCCCGCCGGAGCCGCTCGGCACCTACCTCGACCTCGACGACGACGCGACCCTCGCCGAGCGCTTCCCCCTGCTGTGGGACCGCTTCCGCAGCTGACGTCCCCGCGCCGCCGCGGCGGACTCCCGCCCGGCTCGCCCCGACCCCTCCCCGGTGGCGCCCCCGATTGCGGGCAGGATGGCCCCATGCGGATCGCGATCACCGGCTCGACCGGACTCATCGGCACGGCGCTCGTCCGGAACCTGCGCGCGGACGGCCACGACGTCGTCCGGCTCGTCCGCCGCCGGCCGACGGCGGCGGACGAGGTGTCCTGGGACCCCAAGGGACGGCTGGACCCGGCCGCGCTGGCCGGCTGCGAGGCGGTCGTGCACCTCGCCGGGGCGGGCGTCGCCGACCACCGCTGGACCGCCGCCTACAAGCAGGAGCTCCACGACAGCCGGGTGCTGGGCACCCGGACCCTGGCCACCGCGCTGGCCGCGATGGACGTCCCGCCGCGGGTCCTCGTCTCCGGCAGCGCGATCGGCTACTACGGCGACACCGGCGACCGGCGCACCGACGAGAGCGGGCCGGCCGGTTCGGGCTTCCTGCCGGAGCTCTGCGTGGCGTGGGAGGACGCCGCGACGCCCGCCCAGGAGGCCGGCATCCGGACCGTCCTCGCCCGGACCGGTCTGGTCGTGGCACGCTCCGGCGGTGCCTGGGGGCGGCTCTTCCCGCTGTTCCGGCTGGGGTTGGGCGGTCGGCTCGGCGACGGCAGCCAGTACTGGAGCTTCATCTCCCTGCGGGACCACATCGCGGCGCTCCGCCATCTGCTGGCCACCGAGGAGCTGTCCGGGCCGGTCAACCTCACCGCGCCGGAGCCGGTCACCAACCGCGAGGCGACGGCGGTGATGGGCCGTGTGCTGCGCCGCCCCACGCTGTGCACGGTGCCGGCGCCGGTGCTGCGGATCGCCCTCGGGGAGTTCGCGGCGGACGTGCTGGGCAGTCAGCGGATCGTGCCGCGGCAACTGCTGGACTCCGGTTTCGCCTTCGCGGACCCGCGGATCGCGGACGCGGTGCGCGCCGCCCTGGCGTCGTAGGGCGCGGCGGGTCGAAACGTGGCGCGGGGGCCGCTCCGACGCGCCCCCGGGGCGCCCCTGTCGGCCGGGCCGCGGCGCCCTACGGTCCTCGGACACACCACTGGGCATCCCGGACCGCCGCACCGGGCATGAGAACCGTGCGCTGCCGCTGGGACCGACCTCGGGAGGGGCATGTGCTGCGCACCGCATCGGTCGTCGACGTCGTCATCGTGGGGGCCGGGCCGGCCGGTCTCGCCGCCGCTCGCCATCTGACCGCGGCGGGGCTCGCGGTCACCGTCCTGGAAGCCGCGCCGCGGGTCGGCGGCCGGTCCGTCACCGACGAGGTGGACGGCTTCCGCCTGGACCGCTGCGGCCGGCCGCTGGCGGTCTCCCCCGCCGCGCTGCGCCGGACACCGGGCCTGGGCGAGTTGACGCTCCGTCCGTTCGCGGCCGGACTGAGCCTCCACAACGGCCAGCGGACGCAGCGCATCAGTCCGCTGCGGTGCACGAGGGGCGCACTGTCCGCGGCGCGCGCCCTCACGCGCGCCGACCGCCGTACGGAGCGGATCGCCGACCTTCCGGTCAGCGAGGCCCTGGCCGGCCGCCCGGCGTTCCCACCGCGCACCCACGACACCTTCCTGCGGCCGCTGTTGGGCGCGCTGCTCTGCGACCCCCGGCTGGGCGGCTCCAGCCGGGGCGCCGCGCAGGTGCTGCGGACCTTCGCGGAGGGGCGGCTGACGCTGCCGACGGGCGGCGCCTTCGCCGTCCCGGAGCTGCTGGCGGCCGGCCTGCCGCCGGGCACGGTCCGGACGTCCGTGGAGGTCACGGCCGTCGACGCCAACGGCGTCGGCACCCGCGAACACGGCCGGACGGCGTGCCGGGCGGTGGTGGTGGCGACCGGTGCGCGGGACGCCGCCGCGCTGCTGCCGGGGCTGCGACTGCCCGCCTTCCACCCGGTCACGGTGCTGCACCACACCGCGGACGCCCCGACCGGCACCCGCGGCGGCCCCCACCGGGACACCACCCTGATCCTGCCGACCGACGGCCCGATCGGCTTCACCTACCTCGCCGGCGCGATCGACCCGTCCCGCACCCCGCCCGGCCGGTCGCTGGTCACCACCGTCGTGCTCGGCCCCGCCGCGGCACTGCCGTTGGACGTCCTCGACAAGACCGTCCGACCGCAGCTCGACCGGATCCACGGGGTGCGGGCCGAGGAATGGCGGCTGCTGACCGGCCATCACGACCCCTACGCGGTGCCCGCGATGGCCGCCCCGCACGACCCGCAGCGCACCGTACGGATGCTGGCCGGGCTCTATGTGTGCGGCGACCACCGCGACACCGGCACGCTCCAGGGCGCACTGCGCTCCGGCCACCGCGCCGCCCGCGCACTGCTCCAGGACTTCGGCCTGCCGGCCCGCCCGGAACCGGACGCCGTACGGGCCGCGGCGTAGGTCGGCCCCGCCGTGCGACGCCCGTCCGTCATCCCAGCGCGGCCACCCGCTCGCGGTAGCCGCGCACCGCCGCCGCGTCCCGGTACGGCTCCAGCCGCCGCTCGAAGTCCCGGACGTACTCGTGGGCCCGTACGGAGCGCATCTCGGATGCCTGGAGGGCCGCCTCGGCGGCGAGCGTGCACGCCTGCTCCAGCTCGCCCAGGCCGAGCCGGGCGGTCGCCAGCACCACCCGGCAGAACAGCCGGCTGCGGGCGAACCCGGCGGCGCGCAGCTGGAGGGAGCGCTCGGCGTGCTGGGAGGCCGCGCGGTACTGCTGGAGATCGCGGTGGCAGTGCGCGAGTTCGTCGGCGAGCTGTGCCTCGTCGAAGAAGCGCGCCCAGTACGGGGTGTCGTCCCCGGGGCGAGCGCTCTCCAGTGCCCGTTCGGCGCGGGCCAGCGCGGCGGTGCAGGCCCGGACCTCGCTCAGGACGCCGTGGCCGCGCGCCTCCGCGGCGTGCAGCAGCGCCTGCACGGTGGGCGGCGCACTGCTGCCGACGCCCTGCTGGGCGACCCGGGCCAGTTGGACGGCCTCCCGGCCGTGCCCCAGATAGACCGCCTGCCGACTCATCGTCACCAGGACGTAGGAGCCGTACGCGCGGTCGCCGGCGGCCTGGGACAGCCGCAGCGCCTGGACGAAGTACCGCTGCGCCAGCCCGTGCGCGGCGATGTCGTACGAGGTCCAGCCGGCCAGCCGGGTCAGGTCCGCGGCGGCCGCGAACAGCCGCCGGCCGACCGTCTCCCCGTAGGTGCCGCGGAGCATCGGCTCGGCCTCGTGCTCCAGGTAGCGCACCAGGGCCTGGCGGGCGTGGCCGCCGCCGTAGGCGTGGTCCAGGGCCCGGAACAGCTCGCCGACCGAACGCAGCGCCGCGATGTCGCCGGAGGTGACCCGACCGCCCTGGGTACGGTCCACCCGCTCGGTCTGGCGCTGCCGGGGCACCGACGGCCGGCCGCCCTGCACGGGCACCCGCTCCCCGGCCTCGCCGCCCGGCTCGCCGTGCGCGACGCGCTCGTCGGGGCGGCCGATCAGCCAGTCCCGGCTGGGCACCACCAGCCCGGCCGGGGTGAACGCGATCTTGCGGAGCTCGGCATGGCTGCCGGAGTCCTTGCGCCACAGGCCGCTGACGATGTCCACCGCCTCGGCGGGGGTCGAGGCGAATTCCAGCCCGGCGTACACCGGCGCGCAGGCGTCCAGGCCCAGGTCCTGGGCGGAGAGCCGGCGCCCCAGCCGGCGGGTGAAGACCTCCGCGATCAGCGCGGGGGTGGTGCCTCTGGGCTGTTGCCCGCGCAGCCAGCGGGTCACCGAGGTCTTGTCGTAGCGCAGGTCGAGGCCGTGCTCGATGCCGAGTTGATCAACCCGTCTGGCCAGCCCTGCGTTGGAGAAGCCCGCCTCGGCGATGAGTGCGGCGAGCTGTCGGTTGGGCGTGTGGTGCGGGGGTCGTTCCGTCATCAGCTTTACCGGTCTCCTGCCTTCCGGGCCGGGCCGCCGGGCTCGACTGACCCAGTCCGGCGTGCTCTTCGCCCTTGTGGAACGGCGTGAATGTAACGGCCTTCGGCGCCTTTCTCGCGGCCTGCGCCTCGCGTTCATCCGATCGTGTGAGCACGTCACGGGCACGTCGGGGGCCGCGCGGCGCGTCGACCCCGTGTGGGGGGCGCGCAGGGCGGCCGTACAGTGGCATGGGCGCGACGTGGCATCGGAAGTGCCTCGCGAGGGGCATGAGACGTCGCATGGAACTGCGACATGGGTTCGAAGAGGAGCTGCCGTGACTGCGATCTCTCGGGGGGAGACCCCCGCACCCGAGGGGCTGCGCTTTGTGCATCTGGGCTTCGGGACGGACGCCGTCGAGTACGAGTCGGCGTGGGCGGAGCAGCGTCGGGTCCACAGCGCCCGGTTCGCCGACGAGATCCCCGACACCTGCCTCCTCCTGGAGCACCAGGCCGTCTACACGGCGGGCCGCCGGACCTCCGACGACGAGCGGCCGCTGGACGGCACCCCGGTCGTCGACGTGGACCGCGGCGGGAAGATCACCTGGCACGGCCCCGGCCAGCTGGTGGGCTACCCGATCCAGAAGCTGCCGCGCCCGGTCGACGTGGTCGCACACGTCCGCCGCCTGGAGGACGCGCTGATCGGGGTCTGCGCCGAGTTCGGCGTCGAGGGCACCCGGGTCGAGGGCCGCAGCGGGGTGTGGGTCCTGGGGGACCCGCGGAGCGCGACCGAGGGCGCAGACCAGCGGCCCGCGCTGGGCGGCCTCCAGCTCGACTTCGACCCGCGGGCCGCGGACGAGCTGTTCGACCCGCGGCTGAGCGGCCCCGAGTACGCGCCGTCCAACGCCGGCCAGCGCGGTGAGGACCGCAAGCTCGCCGCGATCGGCATCCGCGTCGCCAAGGGCGTCACCATGCACGGCTTCGCACTCAACGTGAATCCGGACACCACCTCGTTCGACAAGATCGTGCCCTGCGGCATCCGGGACGCCGGGGTCGCCTCGCTCTCCGGCGAGCTGGGCCGCGAGGTCACCATCGCCGAGGTCCTGCCGGTCGTCGAGAAGCACCTGCGGGACGTGCTGGAGAGCGCCGTCCTGCTCCCCCGCGCGGTCTGAGGGCCGCCCGCGGCTGAGGCCGCGGGAATGCCGCCCTCCCGTCCGAGGTTGGCCCTGCACCACCCGCACGTGGAAATGCGTGCGAATTGACGGGCGTACCCTGGTGTACGCCGAAGAATCGAAGTTGTTAGGGAGCCGACGTGTCCGCAGTCGCACCCGACGGACGCAAGATGCTGCGCCTGGAGGTCCGCAACAGCCAGACCCCCATCGAGCGCAAGCCCGAGTGGATCAAGACCCGGGCGAAAATGGGTCCCGAGTACAACCACCTCCAGGGCCTGGTCAAGAGCGAGGGTCTGCACACGGTCTGCCAGGAGGCGGGGTGTCCCAACATCTTTGAATGCTGGGAGGACCGCGAGGCGACCTTCCTCATCGGTGGTGACCAGTGCACCCGCCGCTGCGACTTCTGCCAGATCGACACCGGCAAGCCGCAGGAGCTGGACCGCGACGAGCCGCGCCGGGTCGCCGAGTCCGTGCAGACCATGGGCCTGAAGTACGCCACGATCACCGGCGTCGCCCGCGACGACCTGGAGGACGGCGGCGCCTGGCTCTACGCCGAGACCGTCCGCCAGATCCACGCCTCGATGCCCGACACCGGTGTGGAACTGCTGATCCCCGACTTCAACGCGGTCCCCGAGCAGCTCGCCGAGGTCTTCTCCTCGCGCCCCGAGGTGCTGGCCCACAACGTCGAGACGGTCCCGCGGATCTTCAAGCGGATCCGCCCCGGCTTCCGCTACGAGCGGTCGCTGGAGGTCATCTCCAAGTCCCGCGAGGCCGGCCTGGTCACCAAGTCCAACCTCATCCTGGGCATGGGCGAGACCCGCGAGGAGATCAGCCAGGCGCTCCAGGACCTGCACGACGCGGGCTGCGAGCTGATCACGATCACCCAGTACCTGCGCCCCTCGGTCCGCCACCACCCCATCGAGCGCTGGGTCAAGCCCGCCGAGTTCGTGGAGCTCAAGGAGGAGGCCGAGGAGATCGGCTACGCCGGCGTCATGTCCGGCCCGCTGGTCCGCTCCTCCTACCGTGCCGGCCGCCTGTACCAGCAGGCGATCGAGCGGCGCGAGGTCGAGGCGTCCAGTCAGGCGGTTTGACGGCCCCGGCGCGCCGTTTTGTGAATCGTGGCACATGCTGAGAGACGCGGCCCCGCACTCCCCCTGACAGGGGGGCGTGGGGGCCGCGTCAACGTTTCATAGGTGTTTGACCGGCAGGTCATCCGTTGGTAACACCCTTCAGTGACGATGGATGTACGCACCGCTCAACACCTCCCCACGCATCCCCCTGATCGTTCCGTTCGTACGAGGGAGACCATCACCATGGAGGCCGCGCCGCTCCGCGCCACCCCCCGCCCCATCCCCTCCGTCACCGGTGCACTGCGTGCCATCGAGGCCGTGCTGCTGCGCAGCGGCCAGCGCACCGCCCGCCGCAATGCCTGGACGTCGGTCCTGGAGGACCGCCGCCGCGCCAGGGACCGGTACGACGCCGAGTACGTCCTGGAGGCCGCGGCCACCCGACGCCCGCACGCCACGTAAACTTCGCTGTATGGCGAGGAAGGCAAACGCAACCGGCGCTGGCGGCGCTGAGAACCCCGGGCGGCTCAAGCAGATCGCCCTGACCTACAAGATGACCCGTCGGGTCGATTCCAAGGTCGGTCTTGTCGTCGCTGGCACAGGAATCGTCGTCTTCGGCGTGCTCCTCGCCATCGGCTTCCTGATCGGCCACCCCGTCTACGCGGGCATCCTGGGCTTCGTCCTGGCATTCCTGGCGATGGCGATCATCTTCGGCCGGCGCGCCGAGCGGGCGGCCTTCGGGCAGATGGAGGGCCAGCCCGGTGCGGCGGCCGCCGTCCTGGAGAACGTCGGCCGCGGCTGGACGGTGACCCCCGCGGTCGCCATGAACCGCAGCCAGGACGTGGTGCACCGCGCCGTCGGCAAGGCCGGCATCGTCCTGGTCGGCGAGGGCAACCCGAACCGGCTGCGCGGCCTGCTGGCCGCCGAGAAGAAGCGCATGGCGCGCACCGTCGCCGACGCCCCGGTGCACGACGTCGTCGTCGGTGACGGCGAGGGCCAGGTCCCGCTCAAGAAGCTGCGGACCCACCTGCTGAAGCTCCCGCGCGTCCTCCCCGGCGCCCAGGTGACGGCCGTCAACGACCGCCTGCGCGCGCTCGGCGACCTGATGAGCAACATGCCGGTCCCGAAGGGCCCGATTCCCGGGCGTGGCATGCGAGGACGCTCGCCGCGAGGATGACTCCCGGCTTCCCCTCTCCCGTCATGAACAAGGGCGGGAGAGGGTAACGGGGCGCGGCAGGAAAGCCCTCCGCGCCCTTGAGCGCCTCCCCCATGACGCGCTCCCACCGGCCAGAGGCCCCCAGCGCCTCCAGTGCCCGAAGAGGCTCGTGGAACCGTACTCGTCATTCAGCCCGGGCCGGGCGACCCCGGCCGGTCCGGGCTTTCTCCAGAAACGTCTCAAGGATCGTCCAGGGCGCGAGTACGCCCCTCCGACGAGGAACCCGTCCCCCGTGGGGAAGGCCCTCCGAGGCCATCACGAGTTCCCCGCTGTGATCACAGATCACAGAGCACCGGCACCAGGCGGTCGTCCCCTCGGAACCAGTGCCCGATCGGGCATTCCAGTCCCTTCAGGCACGGCGGGGGCCCGGCAAGTTTCAACTCGGCGCCACATAACGCCACGGACAGGCGAGACGCCTATCCGTGGCCACATTCAGCGCGTGAGAGATGCGATGTACAGCCGAACCTGCGGGCCCGGAGTTTTGATCCACCGACGCTGGTAGCGCGACTTCACTCGGAACGCTAGGAATGGATGAAGTGGGTGAGGTCATCCCCCTGCCCGATGCTACGCGCCCAAGCCACCCCCTCAGGCCAGCTCCAGATTCCCTTTTTCTCGCTGAAATGCACTTTCATGTCCTCTTCGTCGCGATCAGCGGCAGCCGCGTCGATCACCACACCGCTCGACAGCGCATTCTCAACGACAACACCTTTCTTGATTTCAGCCTCTTCTCCGCTTGATTGGGCGATGAAAAGAATCACCTTCTCAACGGGCTTGAAAGTAGTCATCGCACCCGCCGCCAGGGGGTTCTCACAGTAGGGAGACGCCTCCATGGGGGCGCCGGCCACCGAGACCTCCCCGGCCAGACCCGTCCGGAGACTCTTCCCTGATTTATTGATTACAGCCATGTGCGTGGGGTCCTCGTACTTCAGCTCTTCCCCGGTCCCCTTTACCGAATCAACCAAAAACTGCTGCCCGCATCGGAGTTCGCGTGGACTGTACGAAGTCAGTGGTTCCTTATCGCGGCGAGGCTTGGCGACGTATACCCAGCACCGGGTATCCCACTTGATTGACGTTTTGGTTGCGTATTCACCGGTACCAAACCAGACGAGTGGCTTACTCTGCGGGTGATTGTCGCCTGCCGCCTTAAACCCGTAGAGCTTGGGCCATTTACCTCCGGAGCCAGCAGTACTGGCGTCAACAAACAAGGTCAGTTCATGCTCGGCCATGGCCACATCCCTCTCACGGTTTCCCGGCTCCGGCGCCACTGCCACGTCGAGATGGGGTAGCGTGGCGCCGGAGAGACGCAACTAGCGGTAGTTTGTTAATCAGGGTGGTAGAGGTTGATGGGTCTGCCTGTGGTGACCGCATCGATCAGTGCCTGTAGTTGGTTGGGGGGTGGTTCGTTGGACCATGCCTGCCACCAGCGCCGTAAGGTGATCGACGGAGTCAGCCAGCTGCGGACTGTGCGAATCGCCTTGGGCCAGCAGGGTGGTTGAGGCTGGTGGGAAGGGGGTGGCCCCCCTCTCTGTCCGCTCGTTGCGGCGGTCTGTTGCGTCGGTTGGAGACTCCGGTGGGGGTTCGGGTGGGTCTGGTTGGTCGAACCAGGCGTCCCAGCAGAAGGAGAACGCGCAGTTGACCAGGGTCTGGTGGCGGCGGATCGCGGTATCGGAGCGTACTTGGAAGTCGGCCCAGCCGAGTTCGTCCTTGACTTGTTTGTAGCTTTGCTCGATCCAGTTGCGGACGGCGTAGATGCGGACGACTTCGGCGAGGTCGGCCGGCGGGTAGGGGCTGTCAGCCGCCCGCGGGCCCTGTGGCCGGGGCAGGTCGGTGGCCAGGTACCAGGTGCCCTTGTCCGGCAGTGTGGCTGGGTCGGTGGTGGCCACTACCAGCCGTGTTGTTCCCTCCGGGCCCCACCATCCCAACGTGGCGTCGGCGGCCCACCAGGTAACGGTGTGTCCGTCGCGGAAAGTGCGGGTGACCGGGCTCCAGTCGCGGGGGTCGTCCGGACCGTTCCACGCCAGGCTCCGGGCAGCGTCGAGGGGGGTGTATGCCTGGTCGCCGTAGGCCCACACCCCGCGACGGCGTTTGAGGGCCATGACGAACGGCACCCCTGCTTGGCTCAGTTCGCCGCGGAAGGCGTCCACGTCGCCGTAGGCGCAGTCCGCGACCGCTGCGCGGAACGCGATGCCCGCGGCTTGCGCCTGGCCTGCCAGGGCAGCGGCGATCCGCCATTTTGTGCGGAAGGCGGGGTCGTTCTTGCCCTTGGGGAAGTGGTGGGCCGGGGTGTAGGGCACCGCGTGCAGTGGGTAGTACAGGCGCTCGTCGGCCCACAGGGTGGTCACGGTGACCACACCGTTGTCGGTCTTGC
Source organism: Streptomyces yunnanensis (assembly GCF_029011865.1). Lineage (NCBI taxonomy): Bacteria > Bacillati > Actinomycetota > Actinomycetes > Kitasatosporales > Streptomycetaceae > Streptomyces > Streptomyces yunnanensis. The sequence goes on along the minus strand of NZ_CP095749.1, from coordinate 6,737,866 downwards.
CGTACCGGCCCAGCCACTGGTGGCCCACGTGTGCGGTCGCTGTCCCGTCCTTGCGGTCGCCGGAGTCGTCGATGACCAGCACACCCTGTTCGTGCGGCGCGGTCGCGGGGTCATCCAGAAGAAGTTCCAGGCGCCGGTCGTTGACCCGTTCGCAGTCCCATGTCGACTCCGACAGGAAGAACTGCAGACGCTGCACGGCACGGTGCTGGGCCCCGACGACCGGCTCGGCGCCCGCTAAAGACGTCAGTGTCTTGTTCCGATCCCGCGGTGCGAGCAGGCCCGTCAAGTACTGCCGGAATCCTCTGCGTTGAGCCAGCGTGCCGAACAAGTCGTCGAAGCGAGCGGCATAGCCTTCCAGCGGACCCGGCGCTGGCGGGCACGGAACACGAGCGGTCATGACACCACACCCCCTACAAGGAGCAATAGCGCAGACACACTCCGCCGTCAACAAACTACCGCTAGGCGTGCATCAGCATTTTTTGCTGTTTTGCGGAAACCAAGTGTTTGGTGATCGGATCGTCTTGCATGATCTTCTCCGCCCACTTTGCGTCTTTCGCCCAGCCCCACGATTTCTGCGTACTGAACGTGACGCTCCTCTTTGTGGCGCCGGTCAGGTCGATCAACGCACCGGCCGAGAAGGCTCGCGTGATGACAGCACCTTCGTCGATTTCGGCCGTTGCAAAAATGAGCAACACCTTCTCGACCGGCGAGAAGGCGTTCGTTCCATCCGCGATCATCGTCGATGTGCAAAGGGGTCGGAAATCCTCGCTGATCGACGGCTTCTGCGCGATTCCCACTCTGAACTTCGTCTCGGGGACCCTGTTTGTCACGGTGATGGGTTTCGTGGGGTCCGGCTTCCCATCTACCTTGCCCAGACACTTTTTATTTTCGACGACGAAGGTCTCCCCCAACTGAATATCCTCGGGGTGGTACGTGCTGATCGGGCCCGTTTGGGCGTAGGGAGACGCGTACGCCTGGTACTCCGTATGCCAAGTGATATCGGTGTCCGTGGTGTAGGAGTTGTCCGCGAACCACACGACAGGCTCCGCATCGCCTGACGTCCTCACTGCCTTGAACCCGTAAAGGGTGTACTTGTCCATCTCCTTGATGGAATCCTTGTCGATCGTGACACGCACGGTGTATTCAGGCATGGTGAGTCCCTTCGGTCAGGCCGCGCGTCGGCCGTTCGCCGCAACTAAATCCCGTTGGAAGGCGAGGCGCACCTTGACTCCTGCCAAACGGGTGCGTCGCGCCGAACCGCCGGATCAGCCGGCAAACCGCTTCGGAAAGCAAGGCGACGCCACCCCGCGGGCAGGGCCCTATGCCCAAGGGCGGCGGCAAGATGCGCTGACCGCCGACGGCCTGTACGGCACGGCACAGACGACGACGCCCCGGGCCTTGGCCTCGGGGCGTCGTCGTCTGCGTCTGCGCCTGTGTCTCTTCGCCGCTATCACGGCGAGCGGCTCCGCGCGACGCGAGCGGCTCCGCGCGACCGCGACGGAGGTCAGATCCGCAGCACGGATCAGATCCACGCCACGGATCAGATCCGCACCTCGACCGCGCGGGCGAGCCGGTCGTGCAGCCCCCGGCCGTCGCGGTCCCAGACCACCGCCGGGATGACCAGCACCAGCAGCACCGTCCGCAGCACCACCCGCGGCAGGGTGATCCGGCCGCCGCCCTCGGCGACCACCCGCAGACCGAGCAGCCGCTTGCCGGGAGTGCAGCCGACCGTGCCGACGGTCAGCACGCTCATCACCGCGAAGACCAGCAGTGCCCAGTTGCTCGCCGACTGCGCCTTGCCGCCGCTGAGCAGCCCGTAGGCGATGAGCAGGCACAGCGCCCAGTCGATGAAGAGCGCGCCGAAGCGGCGGCCGACCCGCGCGATCGAGCCCGGGCCCTCCTCGGGCAGCCCGAGCCGCTGCCCGCGGTAGCCGAATTCGACGCCCATGTCCTCGGCTGCCGCACGGGGCCCGGAGATCCACGATCCGATTGCTTGCCTGTTGTCCACCCGTCCACGGTACTGCGACCGCATACGTTCCCCCGGCAGCGGGTTCCCGCACCGTCCCCCAGGGGCCGCCCCTCCCTCCCCTCTCCTGGAGAGAGTGCTGCGCAGCGCCCTTCCACCAGGCCCCGTCCACTCCACTCCCGCTACTGGGGCCCGTCCACGCCATCCCGGCGTAGCCTCGTCGCCGCACTGTCCCGCACCGTCCCGCACCGCCCCCCAGCCTCGTCGCCGCACTGTCCCGCACCGTCCCGCACCGCCCCCCAGCCTCGTCGCCGCACCGTCCCCAACCCTCGTCCGGCCGCTCCCCGGCCCCGGCCCGTGGGCGCACACTGGGGGTGAGGCCGACAGCGCGCCGGTTAACCTCGGCGAAACAAATGGGTCATGCTTGGGAAATCCCGCCTGCCTATGGTCGGGCAAGCGCGCCACCGCACATGGACGCGCTCCGAGTCGCAACCCCGCGTCCGCCGAGCGGTGACCGGGCTAGGAGGAGTTGGATGTTCCAGAACGCCGACGACGCGAAGAAGTTCATCGCGGATGAGGACGTGAAGTTCGTCGACGTCCGTTTCTGCGATCTGCCGGGCGTGATGCAGCACTTCACGATCCCCGCTGCGGCGTTCGACCCGGACGAGGAGCTGGCGTTCGACGGTTCGTCGATCCGCGGCTTCCAGGCGATCCACGAGTCGGACATGGCGCTGCGCCCGGACCTGTCGACGGCCCGCCTGGACCCGTTCCGCCAGGAGAAGCACCTCAACATCAACTTCTTCATCCACGACCCGATCACGGGCGAGCAGTACAGCCGCGACCCGCGCAACATCGCCAAGAAGGCCGAGGCGTACCTCGCCTCCACCGGCGTCGCGGACACCGCGTACTTCGGCCCCGAGGCGGAGTTCTACGTCTTCGACTCGGTCCGCTTCGAGACCTCCGCGAACCAGGGCTTCTACCACATCGACTCCGAGGCCGGCGCCTGGAACACCGGTGCCCGCGAGGACAACCGTGGCTACAAGGTCCGTTACAAGGGCGGCTACTTCCCGGCCCCGCCGGTCGACCACTTCGCCGACCTGCGCGCCGAGATCTCCCTGGAGCTGGAGAAGTCCGGCCTCCAGGTCGAGCGCCAGCACCACGAGGTCGGCACCGCCGGCCAGGCGGAGATCAACTACAAGTTCAACACCCTCCTCGCCGCCGCCGACGACCTGATGCTCTTCAAGTACATCGTGAAGAACGTCGCCTGGCGCAACGGCAAGACCGCCACCTTTATGCCCAAGCCGATCTTCGGTGACAACGGCTCCGGCATGCACGTCCACCAGTCGCTGTGGCAGGGCGGCCAGCCGCTCTTCTACGACGAGCAGGGCTACGCGGGCCTCTCGGACACCGCCCGCTACTACATCGGCGGCATCCTCAAGCACGCCCCGTCGCTGCTGGCGTTCACCAACCCCACCGTGAACTCCTACCACCGCCTGGTCCCGGGCTTCGAGGCCCCGGTCAACCTGGTCTACTCGCAGCGCAACCGCTCCGCCGCCATGCGCATCCCGATCACGGGCTCCAACCCGAAGGCCAAGCGCGTCGAGTTCCGCGCCCCGGACCCGTCGTCCAACCCCTACCTCGCCTTCTCGGCCCTCCTCCTGGCCGGCCTCGACGGCGTCAAGAACAAGATCGAGCCCGCCGAGCCGATCGACAAGGACCTCTACGAGCTCGCGCCGGAGGAGCACGCCGGCGTCCCGCAGGTCCCGACCTCCCTCCCTGCGGTCCTCAACGCCCTCGAAGACGACAACGAGTACCTGCAGCAGGGCGGCGTCTTCACCTCCGACCTGATCGAGACCTGGATCGACTACAAGCGCACCAACGAGATCGCCCCGATCCAGCTCCGCCCGCACCCGCACGAGTTCGAGCTGTACTTCGACATCTAAGAGTCGGCGCCCGGTGACCTGGGCGTAATTCTGGAAAACCAGCTGTGACCTGCGGAAACTCTTCTCGTGAGTTCTCGTAGGTCACAGCTTTTTTCCGCCCCCTTGTGCACCGCGTGTGCACCGTCTGGCCAGTTCTCTGACTTGATGTCAGAGACGATACGAGGGCCGCTACCCCATATCCGGGGTAGCGGCCCTCGTTGGCTTGGCCGGCCTCCTGTGGCTTACGCGCAGGCCAGAACCTCCCGTACGCCGTCCGTGACGCCCGGCAGGTCGCCGGAGGCGGCCCACTGGTACAGGTCGTGTTCGGTCAGGACGACCGGCTCGGTCTCGGAGACGGTGACAGCGAAGTTGAACTGGCGGGTGGTGGTGCCGCGGCTGTTCTCGTAGTCGAAGTGCCCGAGGTAGCGGTCCACGGAGTCGACGGTCAGGCCGGTCTCCTCCAGCGTCTCGCGGCGGGCCGCGTCCAGGATGCTCTCTCCGGCGTCCACATGACCGGAGGGGATCTCCCACAGGCCGCCCATGAAGTCGTCCGGCTTGCGGCGGACCAGGAGGATGCGGTCGGCGTCGGTGACGACGGCCGCGGCCACGAAGGTGGTGATGCCTTCGGCTTCGGCCTCCTCTGCCAAGGTTCGGGCGAGGTCGGAGGTCACGGTCACAGGAGCTCCTTGTGGTGTTCGCTGGCCTTCCTGGCAGCGCTGACGTACTGCTCGGCCAGCTTCAGATCCTGTTCACGGTGCCAGACGGGCAGCTTGATCGTGTGCGTGTGCGCCTTCTCAGCGACGGGGAAGTCACCCTCCCGGTATCGGCTGCGGATGTTCGGGTAGCCGGGGAAGAGGTGGGAGGGGTGCTGGTACAGCGGGAGCTGGTTCAGGGGGCGGGTGGAGCCGGGCCGGTCGAACTCGGTCGCGCCTTCCGCGACGAGGGCCGCGTAGAAGCGGTCGAGAGGCAGGCCGCCGAGCTGGTCGGGCCGGTAGGTAGCCGTCAACGCGTACCAGGATGGTTTCACTCCCTCGGGCATCGGGCTCACCTCCAGCCCGGGTACCTGCCCGAGCTCTCGAATCAGATAGGCGGCGATCTCCTCGCGGCCGGCGAGGTAGGCGTTCAGGCGGGAGAGCTGGTCGTGGGCGAGGGCGGCGGCCAGGGGGTGGATGCGGAACTTGAGTCCGGCCCCGGTGACCGCGTACCGCGCGAGCGGATGGCCTTCCGGGATCTCGTTCCTGGCCCGCTTGTTGGAGTGCGCGAACGTGAGAACGCGGTAGTAGGTGTCATCGTCGTCGGTGAGGACGAAGCCGCCCTCACCCCCGGACAGCGGCTTGGGGCCGTTGAGGGAGAAGGCACCGGCCAGGCCGAACGTGCCGACCTTCTGGCCGCCGTGACTGGCCCCGTGAGCGTGTGAGCCGTCCTCCAGCAGGGCCAGGTCACGGTCTCTGGCCAGCGTGGTGAGGTCGGTCATCTCGGCGGGCTTGCCCCACAGGTGCGTGACCATGATCGCGTGGGTGCGAGGGGTGATCAGCTCGGCCACCCGGCTGGGGTCGACGTTGCCGTCCGGGCGCGTCTCGCAGAGGACCGGGACCGCGCCGAGCTGGAACAGGGGTGACGCGGTGGCGTGGAAGGTCCAGGCGGGGACGATCACCTCGTTGCCGGGCCGGATGCGGGCGGCCCAGTAGCCGGCGTGCAGGGCGGCGGTGCCGGAGCTGGTGGTGATCGCGTGCCGCACGTCGAAGTAGTCTTGGAGGGCGTCTTCCAGGTCCGCGACGATCCCGGACCGGCCGGGGAGGGAGACGGCCGAATCCAACTGGGAGACAACCTTCATACGGGTGACGTCGTCGATCGGGGGCCAGGTGAAGTGGGGGCCTGCGTCCGTAACAGCCGGGGTGCCGCCGAGGAGGGCGAGCGGGCTTGTCACAGCGTCTCCTTCGGGTCGATGTAGCGGCCCGCAGTCTTGGACCGATAGCAGGACGCGATGAACGCGGCGTGGGAGAGGTGCTGGTCGGGACCGGAGACGTTGGGCCGTTCTCCGTCCAGGACCCGGCAGAAGTAGTCGATCTGTGCGGTGGCGACGCTGGGGGCGTGCGGTCGGGTCAGCTCCTCCACCACCGTTCCGTCCAGAGCGAGCCGCTGCACCGCTCCCTTCGTCAGCACCACCGAGCCAGCCGTACCCACGACCCGCATGAACTCCGTCTTCGGCGCCATCCACCGCGACAGGACCAGCGATCCGTACAAGCCGGAGTCGTAGCCGAGCTGGACGACGGCGGTGTCCTCCGCGTCGTAGCCGCCTTCGGGCAGGGCCGTGGTGGAGAACTCCGCGATGACCCTGTTGGGCAGGCCGAAGTACCACAGGAGCAGGTCGATCAGGTGGTAGCCCATGTCGAGGATGCAGCCGCCACCGGCCTGCTTGAGGTCCCCGCGCCAGCCGGCGCCGGGGTTGGGCGTGTGGAACGAGTAGTGTCCGCCAACGAGAAACGGGGTGCCGATCTGGTCCAGCATCCCGGCCACGCTGCTGTAGATCGGGTTGAACCGGCGTTGGAGCGTCACCATCAGTTCCACGCGGCCCTTGTGGCAGATCCCGGCCAGCTCGCGGGCCTCCTCGACAGAGGTGGCGAACGGCTTCTCCTTGAGGACGTGGACGCCCCGGGCGGCGCACTCCTCGGTCACCGCGCGCCCGGCGTGGTGCGGGACGGCGACGATCACGAAGTCCGGGGCGGTCTCGTCCAGTAGGTCACCGGCCCGGGTGAACCCGGGCACTCCGAGGGTGTCCGCTCGCTGGTGCAAGACATCCGGGTTGTTGTCGCACACCGCGACGAGTTCGGCCCGGCTGGAGCCGAGCAAGCCGGGCAGGTGATCCTCGGCGGCCTGGTGGCCAAGGCCGATGATCGCAGCACGTCGTTTCATGCGCGTTCTCCTTCCACTTCACAGAGGAACGTGTCGGGTGATGACGAGTACAGCGCCAACTCCAGCTCAGGCCCTAGGTGTTGGCTGTAGTCCCGGCGTTGTCCCGCCTGTACGCGCGGTAGCCTGGCCGTCGCCGTCGATGATGGGATTGCTCCCGTGGACGACCCGATCAGGCATCCCCTCGCCTACGCCCGCCTCTTACGCGGCTGGTCCCAGAGCGACCTCGTCGCGCGCCTGCACCGCGCTGCGGCGATGCGGCCCGAGGGTCTCCGCTCCGGCACCGACAAGGCGGCCGTCAGCAAGTGGGAGAACAGCCGCAAAACGCCGAACATCGAATCTCAGCTCCTGATCACGGACGCCTTCGACGTGCCGGTCTCCGACCTGGAGCGGTACCCCTGGCCCCACTGGCTCCCGGGCCGGGACGAACCGGCCCCGCTCGGGGCGGCGTACACCGTCCAAGCACTTCGAGAGGCACAGAGAGCCGCGATGAACCGCGAACGTCGAACCTTCCTGACCTACAGCGCACTCGCCCTGGCCGGGCTGGCCTCCCAGTGGGCCGAGCTGGAACCCGACCGACTGGCAACCGCGCTCGGCGGGCGCCGCGTTGATGACGAACTGGTGGACTGGCTGGAGGACACCAGCACCAAACTGACCGCCCTGCCGACCGAGCAGCGCCAGCACACCATCAAGCTGATGGACGCCCACCTCACGACTGTGACCGACCTTCTCGAAGGCGCCCGGTACAGCGAGGCCACCGGCCGGCGCCTACACCGCCTGGCGGCCTCCCTCTCCAGCACCTGTGGCTGGTACCGCTTCGACCAGGGTCAGCACTATGCGGCCGGCAAGCTTGGCTCAAGGGTTCCACGGCGGACCCGGGATGGCCGAGCCAGATCGACTGACCGACGCGGCCGACCCCGCGCCCGGCTGGTGCCGATGGATGAGCACTGCGGATCTGGCCGTGGACTCCGGCCAGTGTCTCCTCGACCTCGGCCGTACCGAAGAGGCCCGCGCCCGCATCGACGAGGGCCTGACCCTGCTTCCACGGGCTCGGGACAAGACGCGCGGGGTCTTCCGCACTTACGAGGCCCAAAGCCTGCTCCAGGCTCGCGAGGTCGAACAAGCCCTCGCCGTCAGCAACGAGTCGCTCGACCTCGCCACCCGTATCGGCGCCGACCGCTGCGTCACCCTGGTCCGCGAACTCGCCCCCGCTTTCAAGCCCTACCAGCAGGTCGACGGCGTACCCGAGTTCCTCGAACGACTCCGGGCCGCCTGAGCGACCATCCTGGATGGCGGTGGAGGGGCTGGAGCAACTGGGCTGACGGCTGGGGTTGTTGTGGTTGCGTCGCGGGCTCGGGGGCGTGTCGGCGGGCGCCGTGGGGTGCGGGTGCTGTGGTGACGCGTTTCGGTGTCGGGCCGGTGGAGTTCGTCTTGGACGGCGCGCAGTTTCTCGCGCCGATCGCGGGCGGCCTTGGGGGTGCGGCCCATGCGTCGGGCTTCGGCGTCGGGCGGCGAAGGGCCGGCGCTCGCGGAGCTGTTCGAGGGTGAGGCCGGCGAGATCGAGGTACCGGTCGCCCCTGCAGCTTCCAGCGGCTCATGGCTCCAGGGTGCCGCAAGCGACGATCCGGTGGCTCGTGTTTTCCGCCCGGATTGCACATGATCGGCCGGCGGCGTCCTTTCCTTTACGGGCAGGCGCCGCCGGCGGCCGTTCTCGTGGGGTCAGGGGGTGGCCCGCTGGTCGTAGGCGGGGAGGGGCGGTGCGGGGAATCCGGGGAACGCGGGGGCGGCGGACCTGATCAGGAGGGCGGCGGCCAGGCCGGCGAGCAGGGTGATGCCGATCGACCACCACAGGGTGGTGGCGTAGCCGCCCAGCGTTGCATCGGTGAGGTACTCCGCCAGCTGCGGCGGAACCCCTCGCGGGTTGAGGAGCCGGCCGCTCCGGGCCGCTTCGGCGAAGTTCGGCCCGAGGCCGGGCACCCGTTCCATGCGGGCGGCGATGGCCGAGGACAGCACGCTGCCGAACAGCGCCGCGCCGAGCACCCCGCCCACCTGGTTGGCCGCGCCGGCCACTGCCGCGCCCCCGCCCGCGTCCGGCGCGGCGAGGCCGGCCGTGGCGAGGGAGAGGAGCGGCGTCAGGGCCGTGCCGAGGCCCAGGCCGGCGAGGACCATGCCGGGCAGGACCAGGGCGGCGTACTGGCTGTCGGGCGTGAGGAAGGTCAGCAGCGCCAGGCCGAGCGCGGTGAGCAGCAGGCCCGGCACGATCAGGGTGCGCGGCGCGATGCGGTGCAGCAGGCGGGCGGAGACCTGGGTGGCGCCGATGACGACCGCGACGGCCGTGGGCAGGATCGCCAGGGCGGTGCCCATCGGGGAGTAGCCGCGGACGTTCTCCAGGTACGCCGTCAGGGTCGGGAGGAGGGTGAGCGTGCCGGCGCCGGTCAGGAACAAGGTGACAAAGGAGCCGACGCGGTCGCCGTCCCTGAGGGCGTACGGCGGCAGGAGCGGGGTGCCCGCCCTGGTCTGCCACCAGAAGAAGACGCTCAGCAGGGCGACGCCGAGCGCGAACAGCGCCAGCACCAGCAGGTCGGCCCAGCCGCGCGAGCCGGTCTGCTGGAAGCCGTAGACGAGGGCGGCGATCCCGCCGGAGCCGAGCAGCAGGCCCGGCGCGTCGAAGCGGGGGCCGGTGCGGAGGGGGCGGTCGTGGACCACGGTGGCCACACCGAGCACGGCGATCAGGGCGAGCGGGACGTCGATGAACAGGCACCAGCGCCAGCTCAGGAATTCCACCAGCCAGCCGCCGACGAGCAGGCTCGCCGTCGAGCCGCCGACGGCGATCGCGGCGTAGATCCCGAAGGCCCTGCCGCGGGCCTTCGGCTCGGGGAAGTTGGCGGCCACCAGGGCCAGTGCGGCCGGCGACAGCAGCGCGGCGAAGACGCCCTGCAGGGCGCGGGCCGAGAGCAGCATGCCGGAGGTGAAGGCCAGGCCGCCGACGACGCCGGCCACCGCGAAGCCGGCCAGGCCGATGATCAGCATCCGTTTGCGGCCCACCAGGTCGGCGAGGTGCCCGCCGAGCAGCAGCAGCCCGCCGAAGGCGAGGCCATAGCCGGCGAACAGCCCGTCCAGGTCGTCGGCGCGGAGGTGCAGATCGGCCATGATCGTCGGCGCCGCCATCCGCAGGGACGTCGCGTCGAGCAGCACGAAGAGCTGTACGAGGCCGACCACCACCAGACCCCACCAGCGCATGCGGTGCGGTGGCGGCGGGTCCTGGGCGGGGGGCGGGGAGGGCGGCACGGGCCACGCCTGGGGGGCCATGCCCGGGGGTGGTCCGAAACCCTGCGGGGGGACGGCGTGCGCCGGGGCCGTGGGTGCGTACACGGGCGGTGGGGGCACCGGTGCGGCGGCGGGGGCGGCGGCCGACTCGGGGGCGAAGTCCAGCAACTGCGCTGCATGCCGGCCGAGTTGGGCCAATACCGTGCCCGGCAGCCATTCCCCGTCCGGGCCCGCGCCCTGGTCGGTGTCCGCGTCCGCCGCCGTGCGGGCCGCGACCTGCTGGAGGGTGGGCCGCGCGGCCGGGTCCTTGTCGAGGCACGTGCGGACGAGATCGAGCAGCGACTCGGGGACGCCGGTCAGGTCCGGCTCCTCCTCGGCGATCCGGAAGAGGTGGGCGTTCAGCCCGGTCTCCGTGGCGCCGAAGAGCAGGCGGCCGGTGGCGGCGTAGACGAGGGCGGCGCCCAGGCAGAACACATCGCTGGCGGGGGTGAGTTCGAGGCCGCGCACCTGCTCGGGCGACATGAAGCCGGGGGAACCGATCAGCATGCCGGTGCGGGTGTGCAGGCTGTCCCCGGCGAGGCTGTCCATGGCCCGCGCGATACCGAAGTCGATCACGCGCGGCCCGTCCACCGTCACCAGGACGTTGGACGGTTTGAGGTCCCGGTGGATCAGGCCCGCCCCGTGCACCGCCTCCAGGGCGAGGGCGAGGCGGTTGGCCAGCACCCGCACGGAGTGCTCGGGCAGCGGTCCGAAGTCGCGCGCCACCACGGTGGTCAGGTCGGGTCCGGGGATGTACTGGGTCGCCACCCAGGGGACCGCGGCCTCGGTGTCGGCGTCGAGCACGGCCGCCGTCCAGGAGCCGCCCACCTTCCGGGCGGCCGCCACCTCGCGGGCGAAGCGGCGGCGGAACTCCGGGTGTTGTGCGTGCTCGGCCTGGACGACCTTCACCGCGACGGTCCGCCCGACCTCGGAACGGCCCAGATAGACCAGGCCCATGCCGCCGGCGCCCAGACGGGCGATCAGTCGGTACGGACCTATGTGCGTCGGGTCTGAGGAAATCAGCTGATCCACGGGGGAAAGGTAGTCCACGGCACGGGCCACGGCACCGGATTCCGCGCTTCCTCCGCATCCTTCCTACCGCGGAGTCTCGAACTCCGCATCGCTGCACGGGTGGAGACCGCCCCGCTGCCCCCTCGCCGCCGCCCGGGGGCGGCCGCGGGGCCGGGACCGACGTGCGCCGGCCCGGGGCGCGTGGCGTTCCGGGCCGGCCGTCGGGCAACCGGGTGGGCGGGGTCAGCAGTTGTCGTAGATCAGGGCGCGGACCAGGCGGCAGGTGGTGTCGGAGGGGCGGTGGACGCCGATGGCGAGGGCGGTGGTGCGGATCTTGGTGTTGGTGGCGTGCTCGGGGCGGTAGACGCCGGTGTCGAGCAGGGCTATGGCCAGGCGCATGGCCTTCAGGCGGCGGTTGTGGGATTCGTACCGCTCGCGGGGCCATCCGGCGGGGAGCGGTTTCTTGGGCAGCGGGTGGGCCGGGAGGGGTTTCGTCATGAGCGTGGCAGCAGCCATCCGGCGGACCTCCTGGAGCTTTGGTGAACCCTCACTTACTGGTTCCCATTTTACTGCCGGGCACTGACAAAAGCCCCTGGCCAGGGGGGATTTGCCGGTGTGCGGGCGGGGGGTTCGGGGCGCGGCCGGAGGGGGTGGTCCGACGCCCGGTTCAGGGGGTGGGAACGGGGCGGGCGCGAAGGAGCTTCTTGTCGGGCTTGCCGACGGGGGTGAGCGGGATGGTGTCGAGGAGGTGGACCGCGGCGGGGGCGTAGAGGGCGCCCTTGTGGGCGGTGATGAAGGTGCGCAGGGCGGTGAGGGAGACCTCGTCGGCGGCGTGGCCGGGGGCGGGGACGACGGCGAGGTGCACCTCCTCGGTTTCGTCGGGGGTGCGGACGCCGTAGGCGGCGGCGTGGGCGACGGCGGGGTGGGTGTGGAGGAGGTCTTCGAGCTCGGAGGGGTGGACGTGGCCGCCGACGACGATGATCACGTCCTTGAGGCGGTCGACGAGGTAGAGGCGGCCGTCGGTGTCCAGGTAGCCGACGTCACCGGTGTGCACCCAGCCGTCGCGGAGGACCTGGGCGGTGAGGTCGGGGCGCTTCCAGTAGCCGCGCATCGCGCCGGCGGAGTGGACGTGGACCTCGCCCGGCTCCCCCGGCGGCAGGTCGCGGCCCTCGGCGTCGCGGATGGCGAGGGTCACACCGGGCATCGGGCGGCCGACGGTCATCGGGGCGTCGATGCGGATGTCGGCGTGGTCGGCGGGGCCCGCCTCGGTGATCGCCATCGCCTCGGACTGGCCGTAGCACCCGTAGAGGACCGGCCCGAAGACCTCGGCCGCCCGGCGCATCCGGGGCGCGGAGGCGGTGCACCCCCCGTAGACGATGCGGGTGAGGGAACCGAGGTCGGTGGCGGGGAGGGTGGGGTCGTCCAGCAGGCGGTAGAGGAGCGGCGGCAGCAGCCAGAGCTGGGTGATGCGTTCGCGGGCGATGGTGGCCAGGACGGCGGTGGGGTCGAAGTCCCGGTGGAGGACGACGCTGCCGCCGGCCACGAGGGTGACGTCGGCCATGATGCCCGCCATGTGGGCCAGCGAGGTGCAGGCCAGGAGACGGGGCGGCTCGCCGCCGGCGCCGCCGGTGAGCTGGGCGAGCATCCCGGCGAACGGGCCGTGCGTCATCCGCACCCCCTTGGGGATGCCGGTCGTTCCGCCGGTGTGCCGGATGCACCAGTCGTCCTCGGGGCGGACCGCGCCGGGGACGGTCGGGGTGGCGGGGAGGGCGGCACCGGCGGCGAGCAGGTCGGGGCCGAGCGGGGCCGCGTCCCCGGGAGGCGGGCCGAAGGCCATGGCCTCGGGTCGGGAGCCGGTGCAGCCGTCCAGGAGGGCGCGCGCGGTGTCGTGCAGGTCGCGGTCGACCAGGAGGAGGACGGTCTCCGCGCTCTCGACCATCCGGGACAGGGTTTCGGCGGCCATCCCCTCGTAGAGCAGGACCACCCGCGCGCCGAGGAGGTTGGCGGCGTAACGGGCGGCGAGCGCCTCGGGGCGGTTGCGGCTGAGGACGGAGACGGTTCGGCCGCGATCGACGCCGTGGGTGCGTAGGACGGCGGCCATGCGGTGGACGGTGGCGTGCAGGGTGCCGGCCGTGACGTCCTGGCCGTCGGCCGTGGTGACGACGGGACGGTCGGGGTCGCGGGCGAGGACGGTGAGGAGGGTGTCGACGTAACTGGTGAAGGGCGGGGCGTCGGTGGGCGCGGCGGTCATGGTGGGCTCCTTCGGGAAGGCGGCACGCGGGGTGGCGGTCGGTTGTGACGTTAGGCGGGGTCGGTCATGCCTTCCACGACCAAATGCGCCATGTGGATATGCACTTGGGGTTATGAGGGGTGGCGGAAAACCGATACGGCCGCGGGGGGGGTGGCGCGGCCACCACGGGCGACGACGCCGCCGAACTGTCCGGCCGGATACGGCACTTGAGGTTCTGGGGTGGCTGCGGGAGCATGACCGAGCACCGCGGGCATGGAATGCCAGGCGTTTTGTGGCGAATAGCCGCAGAATCAGAGGATGTCCGACTGGGTAACCTGCGGTTCACATGCGGGCAACGGACGGGAAACGGCCTGTTGCGAGAGTGCTCCGGTACGCCCCGCACGCGTACCCGCACCGACCCGCATAAGAGGACCCCGTGACCATCAAGGCCGAGTACATCTGGATCGACGGCACCCAGCCGACCGCCAAGCTCCGCTCCAAGACCAAGATCCTGACGGACAGCGGTTCGCTGCCGCGGTGGGGCTTCGACGGGTCCAGCACCAACCAGGCCGAAGGCCACTCCTCCGACCTCGTGCTCGACCCGGTCTTCAGCTGCCCGGACCCGATCCGCGGCGGCGACCACCTGCTGGTGCTGTGCGAGGTGCTCAACACCGACCTGACCCCGCACTCCTCCAACACCCGGGCCCTGCTGCGCCCGGTGGCCGAGCAGTTCGCCGGCCAGGAGCCGATCTTCGGCATCGAGCAGGAGTACACCTTCCTCAAGGGCGACCGCCCGCTGGGCTTCCCCGAGGGCGGCGGCTACCCGGCTCCGCAGGGCGACTACTACTGCGGTGTGGGCGCCGACGCGATCTTCGGCCGGGAGATCGTCGAGCAGCACCTCGACCGCTGCCTGGCGGCCGGCCTCGGGCTGTCCGGCATCAACGCCGAGGTGATGCCGGGCCAGTGGGAGTTCCAGGTGGGCGCGCTGGCCCCGCTGGAGGTCTCCGACCACCTGTGGGTGGCACGCTGGCTGCTGCACCGCACGGCCGAGGAGTACGGCGTCACCGCCTCCCTGGACGCCAAGCCGGCCAAGGGCGACTGGAACGGCGCGGGCGCGCACACCAACTTCTCCACCCGCGCGATGCGCGAGGGCTACGACCCGATCATCACCGCCTGCGAGGCGCTGGGCGAGGGCGACAAGCCGCTGGAGCACGTCCGCCAGTACGGCACCGGCATCGAGGAGCGGCTGACCGGCGCCCACGAGACCGCGCCCTGGGACGCGTACTCCTACGGCGCCTCGGACCGCGGTGCCTCGGTGCGCATCCCGTGGCAGGTCGAGGTCGAGAAGAAGGGCTACATCGAGGACCGGCGGCCGAACGCCAACGTGGACCCCTACGTGGTGACCCGGCTGATCGTGGACACCTGCTGCACGGAGTTGGAGCGGCGCGCCCAGGCGTGACCGACCGCCCGCCGGAGCGGGGGGTGGAGCGGGGCCGGACCGGCGGGTCCGGCCCCTTCCGTATGTCCGGGCGGCACCCCGGCGGGCGGGCGCGGGCCGGGCGCCCGGGACCGGTCGTCGGTGACGGATGGCACGCTGGACCCGTGCGTGCGCTCCCCGACGGGGCGGGGGGGGCGGCAGGACCGGGAGCGGAGGGGGCGCGGGGTGCGGAGCGGAACGTGGAGCGGGGGACTGCCGTGGATGGCGCCGTTGTACGTGGGGGCGCTGCAGTGCGGGGCGTATGCCACCGCCCGGCTGCCGGTGCCACGGCGTGCGGAGCTGCTGCGGGCGCACTCCACCAACGTCGCCAATCTGCGCGCCGGCCGGTGGGGCACGCTGGCCACCAGCGCGGCCTTCGTGGAGGAGCCGCTGCCGGCGGCGTACGGGGTGGCGCTGCTGGCGGCGCTCGGGACGGCCGAGGCGCGGTGGGGCGCCGGGCGCGCGGCGGCGGTGTTCGCGGCCGGGCACGTCGGCGCGAGCCTGCTGGTCTACGCCGGCCTGCGCGGGCGCCGGTGGGCACGGCGGGCAGCCGCGCGGCCGGCGCCGGAGGCGGCCGGCGGGGCCGGCACCGCGCACGCCGTGGACGTCGGGGCGAGCTACGGCTTCTACGCCACCCTCGGCGCGCTGGCCGCCTCGGTGCCGCACCGTGGGGCGCGGGCGGCGGCGACCGGCGGGCTGCTGGCGCTGGGCGCGGTGCCGGTGGTCCGCCGCGGCCGGACGTTCACCGACGTCGGGCATCTGACGGCGCTGGCGCTCGGGGTGGCCATGGGAGCCGCGGGGATCCCCGTGCGGGGGCGAATTCCGGCCACCGGGCGGGACGTCACCGGACCGGTCCCGTCCGCAACTCCGGTGCGCGGGAGGGCAGTCGGGGCACGCCCGGCACCTGCGCGGCGGCCGGCGGGGCGGGGTTCCGGCGGGATCGCGTCACCACGGGCCGGGGTGTGAAAGACAGATCAGTGACCGTCTGGTTCAATAGCCCCATGGCCAGCCTTACAGACATCGCGACGGGTCGCAGCGACCTTGAGCCGTTCTGGCCGTCCCGGCAGGCGCACGCCTTCGACCGTCTGTGTTGCCGCGCGCACTGAGCGCGGGCCCGCACCTCCCTCTCCGACACCGCTGACCGGTGTCCCCAGCCCTGCCCGCGCGCATGACGTCCCCCGACGATCCCCTGCGCGAAAGAGCTGACGTTCGATGACCAATCTCCGTACCGTGCCTGCCGGTTCCGCCACGGCCACCGTTCCCCCGCCGCCCCACCCCCGCCATCGGCTGCGCGCCGTGGCGCCCGACGAGGCCCTGCCCTCCCCGGCCTCTGCCGGGAGATACCCCCAGCCCGGCACCGCCCCCGGCACGGTCGCCGCGCGCCACAGTGCGCAGCACGTCGCCGAGCTGCTGGCCTCGGGGGCGACCTGGCTCCCGGCGCCGCAGCACAGCCTGCCCGCCCTGCCCGGTCAGCCGCCGATGGTCGGCTATCTCGTGCTGGTCCCGGCCGAGCAGGCCCCCGTCGCGCCGCAGCCGCCCGCCGGGCCCGCCCCGGCGGCCCGGACCGGCGACGAGATCGTCCGGATCGACCCCGAGCAGCGGACCGCCCACGTCCGCGAACGGCAACTGGACCTGACCTACCTCGAATTCGAGCTGCTGGCCCATCTGGTCGCGCATCCGCACCGGGTGCACACCCGCGACCAGTTGGTGACCACGGTCTGGGGCTACGGGCACGTCGGCGACGGCCGCACCGTCGATGTACACGTCGCCCGGCTGCGCCGGAAGTTGGGCGCCGAGCACCGCGGGTCGATCGTGACCGTCCGGCGGGTCGGCTACAAGTACGTGCCGAGCGCCTGACCGGGCCGGCCGGCCGGGTGACCGGCCCGGTCTGCCGGCCGGACGCCGCCGGCACCCCCGCCCCCGGCTGTCCGGCCGCCGCCGAGCACCACCCGCTCGACGGCGCCGGCCAGCGCCCGGCGGTCCAGGCCCCGGCCCGCCGTGGGCAGCGCCGGGTGCACGGTGACCCGTACGGTCAGCCCGCGGGCGGTGATCACCCGGCGCAGCGAGGCGGCGAAGGTGTCGTCCCCGCAGAAGGCGGCCACCGTGGTGGGACACCCCTGTTGGGCGTAGTCGACGGTCACCGGGCGCACCGGGGCGCCGGCGTCCAGGGCGGCCTGGAAGGTGGCCCGGCGGAAGGCGCCCTGGTCGGCGGTGCACCAGGTGGTGGCCTGGGGGAAGACTGCCACCGAGCGGCCGGCGGCCAGCAGCGCCGACAACTCCCGCACGGTCTGCGGGAGTCGGCGGGGGCTGGTGCGGTCGATGAAGTGGGTGCCGGCGCGGCGGGCCAGGCCGCCGACCAGCGGCCAGTGGCCGACCTCGCGCTTGGCGAGCAGGGTCGCGGGTTCGACCGCGAGCAGCGCGACGATGTCGAGCCACGAGATGTGGTTGAGGGCGATCAGGGTGCCCGGGGCGCCGGCCGCACCGGGCACGGTCAGCGGGTCCGCCCCGGTCGCCGCGCCGCGGACCTCCAGTCCGACCGAGAGCGCCGCCAGCTGCGCCCGCGCGTACGCCCGGAGCCGAACGGGGTCCGCCAGCCGTGGACCGGCCGTCAGGGCGCGGCCCACCGCGCCGGCGAACGCGGTGGCGCGGCGGGCGGTGCCGGGGAGCGGGAGGGGCTCGGTGGTGTGCGCGGCGCAGCGCGGGGTGCACACCGCGCGGACGTCCCAGGGGCCGTTCACCGCTCCCCCAGGAAGAAGCGGCGGTAGCGGTCGCCGAGCTGCTCGATGTCCAGGACGGTGAAGAAGTCGGCGACCCCGAAGTCCGGGTCGTGGGCGGGGGCGCCGCAGATCCACGCGCCGATCCGGAGGTAGCCGCGCAGCAGCGGGGGCAGTTGGGCGAGGGCGGGGCGTTCGGGCAGCGGGGCGGTGGGCTCCCAGGGGCGGTGCGGGGTGACCAGGTACGCCGGCGGCGCGGCGTGCCGGGTGCGGGCCAGCGCCCAGGCGTGGGCGGCGGCGGTGCCCCCGTCGGCGAGCGGTACGGAGGCGCAGCCGGCGAGGTAGCGGTGGCCGGAGAGCAGGGTGTAGCGGGCCAGGGCGGCCCACATCTGGTTGATGACGGCACCGTTGCGGTGGTCGGGGTGGACGCAGGAGCGGCCGGCCTCGATGAGGGCGGGGCGCACCGGGTCCAGAGCGGTGAGGTCGAACTCGCCGTCGGAGTAGAGGCGTTGGCTGCGCCCCGGGGGCAGCAGCCGGTAGGTGCCGACGACGGCGCCGGTGGGGGTGTGGGTGACGACGAGGTGGTCGGCGAGGGCGTCGACCGCGTCGATGTCGTGGCCGGGGAGCGGGCTGTCGAGGGCGGCGCCCAGCTCGTCGCCGAAGACCTGGTGGCGCAGGCGCTGGGCGGCCCGGACCAGGTCGGGGGTGTCGGCGATCAGGGCGGTGTACTCGGGGGCGGGGGTGTCCGGGGCGGCCGAGCCGTGGGTCGTGGTGGGTGCCGTGCTCATCAGAGCCTCCGTAGGTGGTGCTGGGGACACCCCCGGTGGGGTGCGCGCCCCAATGACCTGGTGTTCTCCTACGCGGCAGACTGTTCCCGCGCCCGCCGGCCGCCCGCGTGAAGCGCAGGGAGCGTACGGGTAAGGGTCCGCAGAACACTGGTCGCCGCGGTGTGCGGGGCGACGCCGCGGGTGAAGGGGAAAATGCCTCGTCACGCGCCGGTTCCCGCGTCGTCGCCCTCATCGATGGCATCCCGCGAACGGGCACCACCGACGCGGCGTTTTTCGGCCAATCACCGGGAGGGGCGGGTGGGGAGCCCGCCCCGGCGGTGCCCGTCGCGCGCCGCCAACTCCCGTGCCGGGCACCGCGGCAGGCCCGGGTACCGCCGCTGGAAAGCTCCTCCGGGCGCCGCGTACGCTGACCGGCACAGCTCACGCGAGTAAGGGGAGCAGCACATGGGCACCGCAGCCGACAAGGAATGGCTCTACAGCCTCGACATCTCCGCCGCCGTCTGGCAGCGCCCGCCCGGCGACCCCGACGCGGAGGCGGTGGAGATCGCCTTCCTGGAGCGCGGCGCGGTGGCGATGCGCAACTCCACCGAACCGGACGTGGTCCTGCGCTACACCGAGGCGGAGTGGCGGGCGTTCGTCCTGGGCGCCCGGGACGGGGAGTTCGACCTGGACCGGCACCACCCGGCCTGAGGTCCGCCGGCGCCCGCCGGTCCCCCTCGCGCGGGGCGCGGTCACCCGTCCGAGGGGGGCCGGCGGTCGGTGACCATCACAGGATTCACTCGTTCCACGGAATGTGGAGCAGCAGCATGCGGTGACCCCGCGCCCGGACCGCGCCTCCGTCGGGCATGCCGACGAGGACGAGCCCATCGACGTCGAGCAGGCCGAGGCGGCCCTGGTCGAGCACTACCCCCGGCTGGCCCGGCTGGCCTATCTGGTGCTGCCGCCGGCCCCCACCCGCGGGCGGCGGGTGCTGGCCGCGCACGCCGTGGTGCAGCGGGCGCTGCCCCGGCGGCCCGGTCCGGGGCTCGCGCTGCCCGCGCAGCGCGGCGGGGACCCTGCCGTCGATCCCGGTTACGCGCTGATGCGGCTGCGGGTGCTGCGGGCTGCGCTGACCGCCGGGCGGCGGTGGTGGCGGCCGCCGGCGCCGCTCCCCCAGGTCTGGGGCCTGCGGCTGTTCCCGCGCTCCGGCGGCGCCGACGAACTCGCCCTGGACCAGGCCCTGTCGGCGCTCTCCGGCCCGGCCCGGGCGGCGTTCGTGCTGCGCGACCTGGAGCGGCTGACGGTCCAGGAGACCCGGCGGGTGCTGGAGGCGGCGGGGGTCGCCGACGCCCGGGAGGCGCTGGCCGAGGCGGACGGGGCCGTCCTGCCGGCCGGGAGCCGGGACCGGGCGCTGCTGGAGTCGGTGGAGTTCGACGCGTGCTCCTTGCAGGCCCGGCCGACGGACCTGATCCGGCGCCGCCAGAACGGCCGGGCGGCACTGGCGGCCGGGGTGGCGGTGCTGGTGTGCGGGGCGCTGCTGGGCCTGCCGGGCGAGGGCTGGGGGCCGTACGGCGCCGCGGCCCCGCCGTACGCCCGCAATGCCGCCGCCGAGGCGGCCCTGGATCCGGCCCGGCTGACGGTTTCCTCGGCGACGGCCTGGAAGTCCGCGGCCCGGCCGGACTTCTCGGCCTGGCCGGCCCGCGGCGACCGGACCGCCGACAAGGCGCTGCTCCGACGGGCGTTGGCGGTGTGGGCGCGGCCCGGCGCCCGGGTGCCGATCACCTCGACGCCCGGCACGCCCACCGGCCCCGCGGCCGGCCCGCCGCAGCTGCTCTTCGCGGGCGTGGTGGACCACGCGGTGGTGGTGCTCTTCCACGACGGGCTGCGGGTGGTGCGGTACGCCGAGGGCGTCGACGGCCGGCAGCGGGGCGACGGCGCCGGGGCGGGCCTGGACTTCGCCCGGGCGGACGGCGCGGCGGCGGACTCGTCCGGCGCCCTGGTGGTGGGCCGCACGCAGGGCAACGTCCGCTACCTGACGGCCCCTTGGGTGACGTCGGTGCACCTGGTGGACCTGCTGAAGCCGGACGCGGCGGGCCAGCCGGTCGCGGTCGGCGCCGACGGGCTGACCGCCCCGGTCCCGGCGCCGCGCGCCGACGGGACGTGCTCGGCCTGGCCCGCGCTCCGGGTCGGCGGGCAGTTGGACGGGCGGCCCGACGGGGTGCCGGGCGGGCGGAACGCCGGTGAGCTGCTGACCGACCTCGGGGAGCTGTCCCCCGCCCGGCTCACCTACGGCCCGCCGGACGCGCCGGGTGCGGTGTCCGGGCCGGAGGGCCGCGTCGCGTGGGCGCGGACCGCCTGCCAGCTGCCCGGGGTCCGTTCGCAGGGCGTGCGGACGGTGAACACCTGGCGGTTCGCGCAGCAGCCGCTCCCCGGGGGCGCGGGCGTCGCGGCCTGGCTGTGCACCCGGGCGGAGACCTGGCGCGGGGCCGGCAGCCGGGCGATGGCCCAGTTCCAGGCGCCGGCGCCGAACGGGCAGCCCTACTCGGCGGGTTCGGTGACCGCCCGCGCCGACGGCGGTACGGCCTGTGGCCCGCGGATGCCGCGGGTGCTGTCGGGCGTGCTGTGGAGGAGCACCGGCGGTCGGTGGTGGCTGTTGGCGGCGGGCAGCGAACAGATCACCTCGATCACGGCGAGCGGCGGGGTGCGGGGCCGGACGTCCGGCCGGCTGCTGGCGGTCCCCGCGTCGGCGGGTGCCCGGGCCGATCTGACGGGCGGGCTGGCGGGCGGCGGGACGGTGCGCGCGCTGCGGTGAGCGGTGGGCGGGGCCGCTCGCCCCGTGGGGTCCGGTGTGCCGGCGGGGCCGCTCGCCGGCCTCGGCGGGCGCGCTTTCCCGTCTTTTCGGCGTCCAGGGGGTATCGACATTCCTTACCCGTCAGTACATTGACGCCATGTCTAATACGGCCTCGTTGCGGCCCCGGTCGGTCGCGTCCGAGCACACCCCGCTGAAGGCCCGGAACGTGGCCTTCGACTGGGCGGACACCCCCTTGCACTGGATACCCGGCGATCCGTCCAGCACCCACACGATCAATGTGCTGCACCTGCTGCTGCCGGCCGGCGAGCGCTGGTTCGTCCACGTCTACAAGCAGGTGCTGCCGTACATCCGCGACCCCGAACTGCGCGCGGACGTCATCGGCTTCATCGGCCAGGAGGCCATGCACTCCCAGGCGCACGACGACGTCCTGCCGCACCTCAAGGAGCAGGGCCTGGACCCCACCCCGTACACCGCGCAGGTCGACTGGCTCTTCGAGAAGCTGCTCGGCGACCGGACCCTGCCGCCGGGGCGGGCCCGTGTCTGGTGGCTGAAGGAGCGGGTGGCGATGATCGCCGCGATCGAGCACTACACGGCCTTCCTGGGCGACTGGGTGCTCAACGCCCGCGCCCTGGACGACAGGGGCGCCGATCCGACCATGCTCGACCTGCTGCGCTGGCACGGCGCCGAGGAGGTCGAGCACCGGTCGGTGGCGTTCGACCTCTTCCTGCACCTGGACGGCGACTACCGGCGACGGGTGCGCACCTGGGCGACCGCCTTCACCGCGCTGGTGTTCCTGTGGCAGCGCGGCACCCGCTTCTTCATGGCGAACGACCCCACGCTGAGCAACGGCAAGGCCGCCCTGAAGGACTTCGTACGGGGCGGGCGGCAGGGCATGCTGCCGACCACCGGGGCGATAGCCCGCTCCATCCCCCAGTACCTGAGCCGCGCCTACCACCCCTCGCAGCACGGCAGCACCGAGCAGGCCCTGGCCTACCTCGACCGCTCGCCCGCCGCGACCCGCGGTGCAAGCACCGGCTCCACTGGAGCGGCTGCCGCCGCACAGTCCGATGCCGCCCCCGGAGGAGCCTGAAGTGTCCGCGCCTGTCCGTGTTTCCCCGTCCGTCGGCCGCCTCGACCCGTCCCGCAAGGGCCTGCCGCGCCTCGGTACCGTGCTGGTGGTCGCCGGCACCGCCCTGGTGGTCCGGCGGGCCCTGCGGCGGCGGATCCGACGGTCGCCGCTGTGGCCGCTGCCCGCGCTGGAGCAGCCGGTCTCCGGGAGGGGCCGGGAGGCGGCCCGGGCGACGTCCTGGAGCGCGCGCCGGGAGGCCGAGCCGTCCCCGGAGCAGGGGCGACCGTCCCCGCTGCGCCTGCGGGTGGCCGAACGGACCGAGGCCGCCGAGGGGGTGGTGACCCTCCGCCTGGAGGGCGACCGGCTCCCCGCCTGGGAACCGGGCGCGCACCTCGATCTCGTCCTGCCCTCGGGCGCCGTGCGGCAGTACTCGCTGTGCGGCGAACCGGCCGACGCCGTACGGGCGGACGGCGGGTCGTACACCGTCGCGGTCCGGCTGATCGAGGACGGCCGGGGCGGGTCGCGGGAGGTGCACGAGGCGCTCCGGGCCGGCACGACGGTGGAGGTGCACGGGCCCCGCAACCGCTTCCCCCTGGAGGACCACCACGCCTACCTCTTCATAGCGGGCGGCATCGGCATCACCCCGATCCTCCCGATGGTGCGGCAGGCCGAGGCGGAGGGGGTGCCCTGGCGGCTGCTGTACGCGGGGCGGTCGCGGGCGTCGATGCCGTTCCTGGCGGAGGTCGAGAAGCTGGCCGGGGGCGCCGCCGCGTCCGGTGGCGGACGGTCGACGGTGGTCGCGGAGGACGAGGAGGGCCGGCCCGACCTGGCCGCGGCGCTCGCCGACGCGCCCCCGCACACCGCCGTGTACTGCTGCGGCCCCGAGCCCCTGATGGACGCCGTGGCCACCCTGCTTCCCCACGGGCCGGCGGGCCTCACGCTGCACACGGAGCGCTTCGCCCCGGCGGCGTCCGAGGCGGGGGCCGGGCCCGGCGAGGACGTGGCGTTCGAGGTGGAGTTGCGGCGGACCGGCCGCAGCGTGACGGTCCCGGCCGGCACCAGTGTGCTGCGCGCGCTCCGCGAGGAGGCCCTGCCGGACCTGCCGTACTCCTGTGAGCAGGGCTTCTGCGGCACCTGCCAGCAGCGCGTGCTGGCCGGCGAGGTGGCGCACCGCGACGAACTCCTGACGGACGCGGAACGCGCGGACTCGCTGCTGATCTGCGTCTCCCGGGCGAAGCCGGGGTCGGGGCTGGTCCTGGACCTGTGAATCCGGCCGCGGGCGGGCGGACACCGGCCGCCCGCCCGCCGGAGGAGGGGGCGTTCGGGCGGTGGTGCCGGTGTGCGGCCGGTCGTTAGGGTGAGCCCATGACGACCGGGGCACGCCGCAGGATGGGGGTCGAGGAGCGACGGGAGCAGTTGATCGCCGTTGCGCTCGGCCTCTTCAGCCACCGCTCCCCCGAGGACGTCTCGATCGACGAGATCGCCGAGGCGGCCGGCATATCGCGGCCGCTGGTCTACCACTACTTCCCGGGCAAGCAGCAGCTCTACGAGGCGGCGCTGCGGCGCGCCGCGGACGAGCTCACGGCCCGGTTCGTGGAACCGCGCGAAGGCCCGCTGGGCGCCCGGCTGTTGCGCGTCATGGAGCGGTACTTCGCCTTCGTGGAGGAGCACGGGCCCGGCTTCTCGGCGCTGATGCGCGGCGGGCCGGCGATCGGCTCGACCCGGACGAGCGCGCTGATCGACGGCGTGCGGCAGGCCGCCTACACGCAGATCCTCAGCCATCTCGACGTGGACGCCCACGACCCCTCGCCACGGCTGGAGTTGGTGGTCCGCTCCTGGATCTCGCTCGCCGAGACCACGGCGCTGCTGTGGCTGGACGGCCGCCGGGTGCCGCGCGCGGAGCTGGAGCGGCAGTTGGTGCACGACTTCGCCGCGCTGGCGGCGGTCAGCGCCGCGTACGACCAGGAGATGGCGCAGGTGGTGCGCCGGATGCTGGCGGACGAGCCCGCCGACGGGATGTTCGCTGATCTGGTGGGGCGGTTGCTGGAGCTCCCGCAGCCCGTGTGACGCCGGGCCGCCGACCGGGCCGGGCCCGGGCTGCGGCACAATCCCGGGCATGGACGAGATCACGTACCGGCTGGCCGAGGCGGGGGACGACCCGGCCGTTCTGGTCGGCCTCTATGACGCGGCGGCCCGTTGGATGGTGGAGCACGGCATAGACCAGTGGAAGCCCGGCGGCAAGGACGAGGAGCACTTCCGGCGGCGGATCGCGCAGGGCGAGGTCTGGCTGGCGGAGGCCGCCGGCCGGGTCGTCGGCGGCTTCGAGCTGTGGTGGGAGGACGAGCCGGCCTGGGGGTCGCAGCCGCCGGTGGCGGGGTATGTGCACCGGCTGATGGTGGACCGCGCGTGCGCACCGGCGGGGACCGGGCGGGCGATGCTGGACCGGGCCGAGCGGCGGATCGCGGAGTCGGGGCGGACCTGGGCACGGCTGGACTGCATGACGAGCAATCCGCGGCTGCGGCCGTACTACGAGGGCGCGGGCTATGCGGTCGTGGGAGAGCAGTCGTCCAAGGACGGGGGCGGGGGGAGCCGGTACGGGGTGACGCTGCTGGAGAAGCGGGTGGGCTAGGGCCTGTCTTCAAACTCCCGCCTGCCTCGCGGCGTCTGGCACGCACGCTCTCTGCGTTGTCGGGCTCATCCCGGTACGCCCGGTACCGGGATGACCCTCCGCCTTGAGATCGCACGCACCAGACGCCGCGAGGCCCGCCCTCCGGGCGAACGACGGGGATTTGACGACGGGGATTTGACGACAGGCCCTAGCCCCAGTTGTAGCCGTCCCGGTCGGCCGTCCTCGCCACGCACTCCTGTTGGCGCTCGGAGTCTGCGGGCAGGGCGGACAGGTCGCAGTCGGGGCGTTGCTGGTCGGCGCGGCGTTCGGGGACGGAAGAGAAGTCGAAGGCCGGCAGCAGGTGGACGTGGGAGGTGCCGGCCGTGGCGAGGGCCGCCAGGTGCCGCATGCCTGCAGAGTCGGTGTCGGCGAAGGCGAGGTACTGGCCGGGGTGGTGGGAGGTGGGGTCCTCGATGGAGAAGTCTCGGATGTGCAGTTCCTGGATACGGGCCCGACGCAGCGGTACCGGCGCGGGTTTACGCAGCGTCGTCCAGCCCTTGGGGGCGAGCTTGAGGTCGGCGAGGTCGATGACGAGGTTGCGGGCGGAGTCGGCGGTCAGGACGGTAGCGTACGGGTCGGTGACCGCGTTGGTGACAGTCCGGCCGGCGCCCGGGGCCCAGACGGTGACCAGTTGACTTGCTCCTCGGGCTGAAGCCTGAGGATTCTGGCCTTCCCTCCCAAAGCCTGTGCCGCTAGGCGGCACTGGCTTTGGGAGGGAATCCGTGGCTTCCTGCTTCGTTGCGCTGTGCCAGAACGGATTCTGGTCTTATCGGCGCTCCACAGGCCGATTCCGCCAGTCCGGCGGCCTTTTTCACGTTGCGTGCGGAGTTGATGTCCCGGTCGAGGAGGGCCCCGCAGGCGGGGCAGGTCCATTCCCGGATGTGAAGGGGTTTGGGCCCCTCCACGTGGTCGCAGTGCGAGCAGGTCTGGCTGGTCGGCACGAACCGGCCGATCTTGATCAGCGTGCGTCCGTACCGGTCGGCCTTGTAGACGAGCATGGCCACGAACTGTGACCAGCCCGCATCGTGCACACTCTTGGCCAGCGGGGTGCGCGCCAGTGCGTTCACCGCCAGGTCTTCCACGCCGATGGCTTGGTTCTCGCGGATCAGCTTCGTGGAGAGCTGGTGGTGAAATTCACGGCGCGCGTCGGCGACTTGGGCATGCGCACGGGCGACCTTCAGGCGGGCCTTCTCCCGGTTCTTAGATCCCTTCTGTTTGCGGGACAGCTCCCGCTGGGCCTTCTTCAGCTTCTTCTCCGCGCGGCGCAGGAACCGCGGAGAGTCGATCTTCGTGCCGTCGTCGAGGATCGCGAAGTGCGTCAGCCCGAGGTCGATGCCGACACTCTGGTCACTGTCGGGCGTCCGGGCGGCGTCGGCAGCCGGGTCGGTGTCGATGACGAAGGATGCGAAGTACCTCCCGGCCGCGTCCTTGATCACGGTGACGGAGGTGGGGGTGGTGGGCAGGATGCGCGACCACTTCACCTTGACCGGCCCGATCTTCGGCAGACTGAGTCGTCCGCTGTCGGTGACCGACCAGCGGGCGTTGGCAGTGAACCGGATCGACTGCCGGGCATCCTTACGGGACTTGAACCTCGGCGCCCCCAGTTTGGGCCCCTTGCGCTCGCCCTTGAGGGAGGCGAAGAAGTTCTTGTAGGCCGTCTCGGCATCGCGCAGGGACTGCTGGAGCACGACCGCGGAGACCTCGCCCAGCCATGAGCGGGCCTCGGTCTGCTTGGCCTGGGTGATCAGGCGCGTGGACAACTCCCCGGCTTTCGGGAACGGACCTCCCACCGCTCTGGCGTCCTCGCGGGCGCGCACGGCGTCGTTGAACACGACGCGGGCGCACCCGAATGCCCTTGCCAACGCGCCGCGTTGGGCGTGATTCGGGTACAGGCGAAAGCTGTACCGAAGCTGCATGAGAGCCACCGTACGCACTTGGGTTGTGGGAGAGATGCAGGAGATCAGAACCGGTCGCCACTGTGCTTCGTGATGCATGCGCACGTGGTCTTCGTGACAAAGTTCCGGCACAACGTGTTCACGGACGATCACCTGGTGGGGATGGAGGAGATCACGCGGTCGGTCTGCGCGGACTTCGAGTGCGAGCCGGTGGAGTTCAACGGCAAGACCAACCATGTCCACCTGTTGGTGAACTTCCCACCCAAGGTCGCCGTCACCAAGCTCGTCAACTCTCTCAAGGGCGTCTCCTCACGCCGCCTGCGTCTGGCGTACCTCCCGGCCGGAGGGGGCCGCCTGGGCCCGGGGCTGCGGCGGGAGGGCGAGCGCGGTGGCGCCGGCCAGCAGGGCGAGGACGGCGGCGATCCGGCGGCGGGCGCGGTGCGCGGTGGAGGGCATGGCCCCTGGTTCTAGTCGCGGAGAACGCTTGCTGCAAGACCTTTCGCAAGAGATTGCAACGGTGTTACGTTCCCAGGCGAGCCGGTCCGGCCGACCGGAGGCCCACCACGCGGTGGGTCCTACGCGCCCGGCCGCCCGGACCGGCCGCCAGACGACGCCCGTTGGCGCATAGTCACCCATCGGGCAGGCAGGGCGAATTGCCCGGGCCGCGGCAGGGAATCCCCTCGTCATGATCAATGCCTCCGAGAACACCCACGGCAGCACCCCGCACCAGCACCACGACGCCGCGACCCGCGGCTATTACGACACCGGCGACGTCGACGCCTTCTACGACGCCGTGTGGGGCGGCGAGGACATCCACATCGGCATCTACGCCAAGGACGACGAGCCGATCGCGGACGCCTCGCACCGCACCGTCGAGCGCGCCGCCGACAAGGCCGCGGACCTGCTCGGCCCGCACGCCACCGTGCTCGACCTCGGCTCCGGATACGGCGGTTCGTCCCGCGCGCTGGCCGCCCGCTTCGGCTGCCACGTCGTCGCCCTCGACCTCAGCGAGGAGCACAACCGGCGCCACCGTGCGGCCAACGCCCGACGCGGGCTGGACGGCCTGATCGAGGTCACCACCGGCTCCCTCAACGACCTGCCCTACGAGGACGAGCGGTTCGACGTCGCCTGGTCCCTGGAGGTGCTGTGCCATGTGGCGGACCGGGAGGGCGCCCTGCGCGAGGCCGTACGCGTACTGAAACCGGGCGGCGCCCTGGTCTTCTCGGACATCATGGCGGCCGAGGAGGCCCCCGCCGAGGCGGTACGGCCCGCGTTCTCCCGCCTGGGCGTGGAGACCCCGGCGACACCGACCTTCTATCTGGAGCGGCTCTGCGAACTCGGCCTCGACGCCCTCGACTTCGAGGACCGCACCCCGGACATCGCCACCCACTACGCGCGCCTGGACGAGGAGGTCCACCGACGCGCGGCCGAGCTGCGGAACGTCATCAGCCCGGCCTACGTGGACGAGCTGCTGGCCAATCTCCCCCTGTGGGCGGACATCGCCGGTCGCGGCCTGCTGCGCTGGGGCGTCTTCCACGCACGCCGTCCAGCCGCCTGAGACGGCGGCGCCTCACCTCTCCGGCAGTTCGAGAGCAGCCCGGACGATCTTGCCGACTGGGGGCCGGTCGAGGACGGTCCAGCTGGTCGCGAGCGCGGCGACGACGATCAGCCCACGGCCGGTCTCGGAGTCGGGCGACGGCGGAACGAGCGCACCCGGGGCCGGTGGGCGCCGCTCCGTCCGGGTGTCGGCGACGTCGATCACCAGGGTGCCCGACCGCCCCGGGCCCGGCAGCTTCACCAGCCGCAGCTCGAAGTCCCGCCCAGGCACCCGCCCGTGGGTGGCCGCGTTCGCGGCGAGTTCGCCGACGATGGCGGCGGCGCTGTCCGAGACCTCGCCGCCGTACGGAAAGCCCCACACGTCGAGTTGCTGAACGGCGAGATAGCGCGCGAGGCGAGCACCCCGCCGGGTGGCACTGAAGCGCTGCGTGAACATGTGTGCGGGGGCTGCTACTTGGACTGACATGGGGGCAACGGTGCTGGTCAGCAGCCTCGTACGCCAGGAACTCAGGTCGTACTTCGGAACCTGTACGAGTGCAGTACGTGGACGGGTCGGGTAACGGGTCGTGACCATGGGTGACTTGCGGGGTCGTCAGCACCAATGACATCGGGAGTACCCGACATGGAAGACAGCAGCAGCACCGACGCCTACGACGGCGGCAAGCCCGAGCCCTCCGGCAGTCTGCGGACCTTCGGTGCCGTCTATCAAGGGTTCCGCGAGAACGCGGGACTCACCCAGGAGGCCCTGGCGCCGGTGCTCCGGTACTCGGCGCACTACATCGGCTCCGTCGAGCAGGGCCGACGCCTCCCCTCGAAGAAGTTCATCGACCGCTCGGAGGAGGTGCTGGGCGCGAACGGCGTGCTGCGCAAGGCGGCGAAGCGGCTGTCGAAGCAGCCGGGGCTGGCGCGGTGGTTCCGGGAGTGGGCGGAGCTGGAGAAGCAGGCGATCAATCTCTACACCTACGAATGCCGCCTGGTTCCTGGGCTTTTACAGTCGGAGCCGTACGCGCGGACGCTGTTCGAGAACCGCGTCCCGCTGCTGTCCGAGGAGGAGGTCGAGACGCAGGTGGCCGCCCGTCTGGAGCGGCAGAAACTGCTGCGGGACCGGCCGAACACGACCTTCAGCTTCGTCATCGACGAGCATGTCCTCAGGCGCCCGACCGGCGGGGCGGACACCGTCCGGGGAGCGATCGACCACGTCTTGGAGTGCATGACGCTCCGGAACGTGGAAGTGCAGGTGATGCCGCTGGAGCGGGGGGTCCACCCCGGGTTGGACGGACCGATGCGGTTGCTTGAGACGCCGGACAACCAGTGGTTCGGCTACTGCGAAGGCCAGGAAAGCAGCCAGTTCATCACCGACCCACAGACGATCAGCGTCCTCTACATGCGCTATGCGAAACTGCTTTCACAGGCTCTCACCCCCGAAGACTCCGGGAGCCTGCTGAAGCAGATCCGAGGAGCGCTATGAGCACCCCCGAACTGACCTGGTTCAAGAGCAGCTACAGCGGCAGCTCGGGCGACGACTGCGTAGAAGTCGCCCTCTCCTGGCGCAAGTCGAGCTACAGCAGCGGTAGCTCCGGCGACTGCATAGAAATCGCCGCCTGCCCCACCACCGTCCACATCCGGGACTCCAAGGACAAGGACGGGCCCCGGCTCGCGGTGCCGGCGGCCGGCTGGGCGGCGTTCGTCACGTACGCCGCCGCCCAGGGCCGGTAGAACCCCGTACGACCAGTTCCGGCTGGAAGACGAACTCCGTGCGCTGGACGGGGTTCCCCTGGATCTCCTCGATCAGCGCGCCCACCGCGGCGGTCGCCATCGCCTGCACCGGCTGCCGGATGGTGGTCAGCGGCGGGGCGGTGAAGGCGATCAGCGGGGAGTCGTCGAAGCCGACGACGGAGAGCTCGCCGGGGACGTCGATCCCCCGCTGCCGGGCCGCGCGCACCACGCCCAGCGCCATCAGGTCGCTGCCGCAGACGATGCCCGTACAGCCGTCGTCGAGCAGGGCGGCGGCCGCGGCGTGGCCGCCCTCGACGCTGAACAGGGTGTGCTGGACGAGTCGTTCGGCCTGCCCCTCCGCAGGCCGAACGACTCCGTAAGGGCCGCCGTGAAGCCCTCCGCCTTGTGGCGGGAGGGCACGTAGCGGGCCGGGCCGACGGCCAGCCCGATGCGCTCGTGGCCCAGTTCGACGAGGTGGCGCACGGCCATCCGGGCCGCGGCGTGGTCGTCGGGCGAGACACAGGGCGCGTCGACCCGGTCGTTGTAGCCGTTGATCAGGACGTAGGGCACGCCCCGGGAGGTCAGGCGGGTGTAGCGGGAGGGGTCGGCGGCGGTGTCGGCGTGCAGCCCGGACAGGAAGACGATGCCGGTGACGCCGCGCTCCTCCAACTGCTCGACGAGCTCGTCCTCGGTGGCTCCGCCCGGCATCTGGGTGCACAGGACCGGTGTGTAGCCCTGTCCCGCCAGGCACTGCTCGATGACCTGGGCGAAGGCCGGGAAGATCGGGTTGGTCAGCTCCGGGATGACCAGGCCGACCAGGCCGGCGCTGCGCCGCCGCAGCCGGACCGGGCGTTCGTAGCCGAGGACGTCGAGCGCGGCGAGCACCCGCTGACGGGTGCCCGCCGCCACGCCCGCCCGGCCGTTGAGGACACGGCTGGCGGTCGCCTCGCTGACCTCCGCCTGGGCGGCGATGTCGGAGAGGCGCGGGGTGGGCCGGGGTGCCGGACGGGTCACTCCGCCCACCAGATCGTGGTGTCCGCGGGAATCTCCCGCACCGGCGCGGCGGACGGCCCGGTCGGCGTGGGGCCGGTGAACGGAGCCCGGGAGGAGAGCAGTCGGCGGACGGGCGGCAGTGGCAGCCGCACGGCCTCCGCCGTGGTGTTCACCGTGCAGATCAGCCCGCCGGGGCGGCGGAAGGCCAGCACGCCCTCGGGGGCGGGCAGCCACTCGACCGCGTCCCCCGCGCCGAGGCCGGGGTGGGACCGGCGCACCGCCAGTGCGCTGCGGTACAGCTCCAGGGTGGAGTGCGGGTCGCCGGTCTGGGCCTGGACGGTGAGCGTCGCCCAGTCGTCGGGCTGGGGCAGCCAGGTGTCGCCGGCGCCGAAGCCGTACGGCGGTTCCGTGCCGCTCCACGGGAGCGGTACGCGGCAGCCGTCGCGGAGGCCGTCCTGGCCGCTGTCGCGGAAGAAGGACGGGTCCTGGCGGACCTCGTCGGGCAGCTCGGTGACCTCGGGCAGGCCGAGTTCCTCGCCTTGGTAGAGGTAGGCGGAGCCGGGCAGCGCCAGCATCAGCAGGGTGGCGGCGCGGGCCCGGTCCAGGCCGCCGCCGAGGCGGGTGCGGTGGCGCACGACGTCGTGGTTGGACAGGACCCAGGTGGCCGGTGCGCCGACGGCGCCCAGGGCGGAGAGGGAGGCGTCGACGGCGGCGCGCAGCGCGCCTGCGTCCCAATCGGTGTTCAGATAGTGGAAGTTGAAGCCCTGGTGGAGTTCGTC
The DNA here is from genome assembly GCF_029011865.1 of Streptomyces yunnanensis. Classification (NCBI taxonomy): domain Bacteria; kingdom Bacillati; phylum Actinomycetota; class Actinomycetes; order Kitasatosporales; family Streptomycetaceae; genus Streptomyces; species Streptomyces yunnanensis. Next base: position 6,706,074 of record NZ_CP095749.1, on the reverse strand, counting down.
GGGGCGGACGTAGCGGGCGAGGCGTTCGAGGGTGGGCGCCCAGGCTTCGGCGACGCCGATCCGCTCCCCCGGGTACTCGTCGAGGATCGCCCGCCAGGAGCGGTAGACGGCGTGCACGCCGTCCTGGTCGAAGAAGGGCAGGATCTGACTGCCGATCAGCCGGGCCTGTTCGCCGTGGCCGATGTCGGGCAGCCCGGGGGCCTTGACCATGCCGTGGGCGACGTCCACCCGGAAGCCGTCCACGCCCAGGTCCAGCCAGAAGCGCAGGATGGAGCGGAACTCGTCCTGGACGGCCGGGTGGTCCCAGTTGAAGTCGGGCTGTTCGGGGGCGAAGAGGTGCAGGTACCACTCGCCGTCGGGGAGGCGGGTCCAGGCGGGGCCGCCGAAGACGGACTCCCAGTCGTTGGGCGGGAGTTCGCCGTTGTCCCCGCGGCCCTTGCGGAAGTGGAAGCGCTCGCGCAGGACCGAGCCGGGCCCCTCGGCGACCGCGCGGCGGAACCACGCGTGCTGGTCGGAGCAGTGGTTGGGGACGATGTCGATGATGAGGCGAAGACCCTGGTCGTGGGCCTCGCGGATCACCGCCTCGGCGTCCCCGAGGGTGCCGAAGAGGGGGTCGGTGGCGCGGTAGTCGGCGACGTCGTAGCCGGCGTCGGCCTGCGGGGAGGCGTAGAAGGGGCTCAGCCAGACGGCGTCCACGCCCAGGTCGCGCAGGTGGGCGAGGCGCCCGCGGATACCGGGCAGGTCGCCCATGCCGTCGCCGTTGCCGTCGGCGAAGCTGCGCGGATAGATCTGGTAGATCACGGCGTCCCGCCACCACTCGGTGGCCGCCGCGGTGGAGGTGTCGCCGGGTCCGGGGCGCCCGTACGGGGCGGTGTCGGAGGGGGCGTCGGGCTGTCGGGTCATGTCATCCCTTGGTGGTGCCGGCGGTCAGTCCGGCGACGAGGTGGCGCTGGGCGAAGGCGAAGACGAGCGCGGCCGGCACGGCGATGATCACGGCGGCGGCGGTCATCGAACCCCAGTCGTTGCTGTACTGGTTGACGAAGGTCTGGAGCCCGCCGGCGAGGGTGAGGTTGTCCTCGCCGGTCATGAAGGCGGAGGCGTAGGCGACCTCGGCCCAGGCCGTGACGAAGGTGTAGAAGCCGGTGACGGCCAGGCCGGGGCGGGCGAGCGGGAGGACCAGTCGCCAGAAGGTGCCGAAGGGGGTGAGGCCGTCCACCCGGCCCGCTTCGTCGATCTCCACCGGGATGGTGTCGAAGAAGCCCTTCATCATCCAGGCGCAGAACGGGACGGCGATGGTGAGGTAGGTGAGGACCAGGCCGAGCGGCTGGTTGAGCAGGCCGAGGGAGGCGAGCAGGTTGTACAGCGGCACGATCAGCACCGCGACCGGGAACATCTGGGTGATCAGCAGCAGCCACAGCAGCGGGCGCATGCCGGGGAAGCGGAAGCGGCTGACGGCGTAGCCGGTGGTGGCGGCGGTGAAGACCCCGATGACGGTGGTCAGGGCGACGACGACCACGGAGTTGCCGAACCAGGTGAGGAAGGAGGTGCCGGTCAGGACGTGGGTGTAGTTGTCGAGGGTGAAGTGGGTGACGAGGCTGGTGGTGAAGGCGTCGTTCTTGGGTTTGAAGGAGGTCACCAGCAGCCACAGCGGCGGGAAGACCGCGACGACGGCGGCGAGCACCAGGGCCAGGTGCAGTCCGACCGAGGCCGACCAGTGCCGTTCGGAGCGTGTGCGCGCCATGGTCACCACACCTCTCCCTGCTTGCGCAGCGCCCGGCGGTAGCCGACGGCGACGAGGGCGAGGACGGCGAGGATGACCATGCCCCAGGTCGCGGAGGCGGAGAAGTTGCGGGGGCTGTCCACGAAGGAGAGGCGGTAGGCGTAGGTCACCAGGATCTCGGTGGCGTCGCCGGGTCCGCCCCTGGTGAGCAGGAAGATCACCGGGAACATGTTGAACGTCCAGATGGTGGAGAGCAGGATCACGGTGCCGCTGACCGCGCGCAGACCGGGCACGGTGATGTGGCGGAAGCGCTGCCAGGCGCCGGCGCCGTCCATCTCGGCGGCCTCGTAGAGCTCGCCGGGGATGGACTGAAGCCCGCCGAGCAGCGCGACGAGCATGAACGGCACGCCCAGCCAGACGTTGACCGCGATGACCGAGAGCTTGGCCCAGGTCGGGTCGTTGAGCCAGGGCACGGCGTCGAGGCCGCCGCCGGACAGCAGCTTGTTGAGGATGCCGTTCTTCTCGTTGTAGAGCATCCGCCAGGTGAAGACGGAGACGAAGGCGGGGATGGCCCAGGGCAGGATCAGCGCCAGGCGGTAGAAGGTGCGGCCGCGCATCCGGCGGTTGAGCAGGTTGGCCAGTGCGAGGGCGGTGAGGAAGGTGAGGGAGACACAGCCGACGGTCCACACCACGGTCCAGCCGAGGCGGTCCCAGAAGACGCCGTCGGCCAGCACCGCCCGGTAGTTGTCCAGGCCGGTGAAGTGGTAGGTGGCGGGGAGGTGGTTCATGCCGATCGAGCGCTCGACATTGGCCTCGTTGGCGTCGGTCAGGGAGAGGTAGACGCCGCGGACGAGGGGTATCCCGATGATGACGCCGATGACGAGGACGACCGGGGCCACCATCGTCCAGGCGTACCAGTGGGTGCCGAACGCCCGGCGGATCCGGGCGGTGAGCGTCACGTGTAGTCCTTGAGCAGCTTCCGGTAGGCGTCCCCGACGGCCTTGGCGGCCTGCTCGGGCGTGGCGGCGCCGGTGAGCACCTTGTTCATCTGGACCTTGAGCGGTTCGAAGAGGGAGTTGCCCTGGGCGATCCAGGGGCGCTGCACGGCGCCGTCGACGGCGGGCTTGAAGAACGCGACCATCTCGTTCTGCTTGACCGCCGGGACGTCGTAGACGGACTTGCGGGTGGGCAGCAGGCTGAGCTTGTCGGTGGTCTCCTGCTGGACCTTCGCCGAGCTCATGTACTTCACGAAGGCGTAGGCGGCCTGGAGGTTCTTGCTGCCGGCGTAGACGGAGAGGTCCCAGCCGCCCTGCGGGGAGCCCTGGGCGGTGCTGCCGCCGGGGACGGGGGCGACGCCGAGGTTGCCCTTGTCCTGGAACGCCTTGCCGGCGCGGGCGCCCTCGATGTCCCAGGGGCCGTCGATCGCCATCGCGACGGTGCCGTCCTTGAGGGCCTTGAGCTGGTTCTCCTGGCCGTCGGTGGCGTCGGTGACGGCGGCCTTGGAGTCCACCAGTTGCTTGATGGTGCGCAGCGCGCGGACGCCGGCGGCGCTGTCGATGGTGACCTTCTTGTGGGCCGCGTCGACCATGTCGCCGCCCTCGCCGTAGAGGTAGGGCAGGAACCAGTAGGGGTCGTCGCCGCGCAGGTAGAGGGCGGTGGCGCCGGTCTTCTCCTTGATCTTCCGGGCGGCGGCGGCGAGTTCGGTGACGTTCTTGGGGACGGCGACGCCGGCGTCCTGAAGGAGCTGCTTGTTGTAGAAGAGCGCGAGGGTGTCGATGACCTGCGGCGCGGCATAGGTCTTGCCGCCGAACCTGGTCGAGCCGACGGCCTGCGGGAGGTAGTCGCCGGTGTTGTCCAGGGCCGGGGTGCCGTCGAGCGGGGCGAGGTAGCCGAGGTTGGCGAAGTCGGCGACCCAGGCGACCTCGGTGCGCATCACGTCGGGGGCACCGGCGCCGCCGCCCGCGGCGTTCTTGAACTTGGCGTTGGCATCGCCGAAGGGGACGTTCACATAGGAGACGTGGACTTTGGGGTGCTCCTTCTGGAAACCCTCCGCAAGCTTCCGGTACGTGGCTTTCTCGGCGTCGTTGGAGGTGTCCCAGAAGGTAACGGTTCCGGACAGTTCACCTCCGGCCGCGCCGCCGCCGTCACCCCCGCTCCCGCATCCCGTCGCCGCCAGTGCCAGGCCCGCTACCAGCGCGGTGGCGAGAGCGCCACGTATGCCACGCCGCATGTGAACTCCTTAGGGAAAGCCTCGGTTGGCGGTCTGGAACGTAACAGCGCCGAAAACAAACCGAAAGATGTTGCGAGACTTTTCTGCAAGAATTCTGGAAGGAGTTGCGGTGCGCTGGCCGGAACGGAACCCCCCGAGCCCCTGGCGCACCGTCACCCGCCGCCCCTTGGAGCGTTGACTTCGTGGAAGCACCTTCGCCTCATGACCTGACAGGGACGGCAGATGACCCAGGAGCTCACTTCCCCCAGCCCCGCCCCCCAGGCCGCCGGATCCGACCGAGGCCAGGGATGGTGGCGCGACGCCGTCATCTACCAGGTCTACGTCCGGTCCTTCGCCGACAGCGACGGAGACGGCGTCGGCGATCTGCGCGGGGCGCGCGACCGGCTCCCCTACCTCAAGGACCTGGGCGTGGACGCCGTCTGGCTCACCCCGTTCTACGCCTCGCCGCAGGCCGACGGCGGGTACGACGTCGCCGACTACCGCGCCGTCGACCCGCTCTTCGGCAGCCTCCAGGACGCCGACGACCTGATCGGCACCGCGCACGCGCTGGGCCTGCGGGTGATCGTGGACATCGTCCCCAACCACACCTCCGACCGCCACCCCTGGTTCCAGGACCCGGACCTGGCCCGACAGCGCTACGTCTTCCGGCCCGGCAAGGGTGAGCACGGCGAACTGCCGCCCAACGACTGGGAGTCGGTCTTCGGCGGCCCCGCCTGGACCCGCACCGACCGCGGCGACTGGTACCTGCACCTCTTCGCGCCCGAACAGCCCGACCTGGACTGGGAGCGGCCCGAGGTGCACGAGGAGTTCGCCGCCATCCTGCGCTTCTGGCTGGACCTGGGCGTGGACGGGTTCCGCGTGGACGTCGCCCACGGCATGGTCAAGGCAGCCGGACTGCCCGACATCGGCCACGGCGAACAGGCCCGACTGATCGGCAGCCAGATCCTGCCCTTCTTCGACCAGGACGGCGTGCACGCCATCCACCGCGCCTGGCGCCGGCTGCTGGACGCCTACGGCGAGGCCAACGACAAGGAGGTGATCGGGGTCGCCGAGGCATGGGCGCCCACCGCCGAGCGGCTGGCCCTCTACGTCCGCCCGGACGAGCTCCACCAGGCGTTCAACTTCCAGTTCCTGACCACCCCGTGGGAGGCCGAGGCGCTGCGCGGGGTCATCGACTCCTCGCTGACCGCCACCGTGGCCGTCGGCGCGCCCACCACCTGGGTGCTCTCCAACCACGACGTCGTCCGGCACACCACCCGCCTCGGCGGCGGCCTGGACCGGGCCCGCGCCGCCACCCTGCTGATGCTGGCGCTGCCCGGCTCGGCCTACCTCTACCAGGGCGAGGAACTCGGCCTGCCCGAGGTCACCGACCTGCCCGCCGAGGTGCGTCAGGACCCGGCGTTCTTCCGCGGCCGGCTCGGCGGCGACGGGCAGGCGGCCGACGGCTGTTCCGGCGCCAGCGGCCAGGACGGCTTCCGGGACGGCTGCCGGGTGCCGCTGCCCTGGTCCGGCGAGCTGCCGCCGTACGGCTTCGGGCCGGGCGGCAGTTGGCTGCCGCAGCCCGCTGACTGGGGCCGGCTGAGCGTCGCGGCACAGGCCGGCGACCCGTCCTCGACCCTGGAGCTCTACCGCGACGCGCTGGAGCTGCGCCGCCGTCTGCCGGGCCTGGGCGACGGGGAGATGACGTGGCAGCCCGCCCCCGAGGGCGTGTTGGCGTTCCGCCGGCCCGGGGTGCTGTGCACCGTCAACACCCGCGGTCAGGACACCGAGATCCCGCTGCCCGGGGAACTGCTGCTCGGCACCGCGCCGGTGGCGGTCGGCGACGGGTCGGCGGTGCTGCCCGGGGACAGCTGCAGCTGGTGGGCAATCTGACATGCGACCGGTACAGTCCACGTCATGACCGCCCGGCTGGCCGATATCGCAGCACAGGCGGGTGTCAGCGAGGCCACCGTCAGCCGGGTTCTCAACGGGAAGCCCGGCGTCTCCGCCACCACCCGCCAGTCCGTGCTTGCCGCCCTCGACGTACTGGGCTACGAGCGACCGGTCCGCCTGCGGCGGCGCAGTGCGGGGCTGGTCGGGCTGATCACCCCGGAGCTGGAGAACCCGATCTTCCCGGCCTTCGCCCAGGTGATCGGGCAGGCCCTGACCCGCCAGGGCTACACCCCGGTGCTGGCCACCCAGACCCCGGGCGGCTCCACCGAGGACGAGCTCACCGAGATGCTGGTGGACCGCGGGGTGGCCGGCATCATCTTCGTCTCCGGACTGCACGCCGACACCTCCGCCGACATGGGGCGCTACGAGCAGCTGCGCGGCCAGGGCGTGCCCTTCGTCCTCATCAACGGCTTCTCCGACAAGGTGCGGGCGCCGTTCGTCTCCCCCGACGACCGGGCCGCGGTGGAGCTGGCGGTGACCCATCTCACCGCGCTGGGGCACCGGCGGATCGGGCTGGCGGTCGGGCCGAAGCGGTTCGTGCCGGTCCAGCGCAAGATCGAGGGGTTCCTCCGCTGCGCCCAGGAGCGGCTCGGCATGGACGCGGCGGAGGCGGAGCCGTTCGTCCAGCACTCGCTCTACACCCTGGAGGGCGGCCAGGCCGCGGCCGCCGCGCTGATCGAGCGGGGCGCGACGGCGATCGTGTGCGCCAGCGACATGATGGCGCTGGGAGCGATCCGGGCCGCCCGGCAGCGCGGGCTGGACGTGCCGCGGGAGATGTCCGTGGTGGGCTTCGACGACTCGCCGCTGATCGCGTTCACCGACCCGCCGCTGACGACGATCCGGCAGCCCGTCCAGGCCATGGGGCAGGCGGCGGTCCGGGCGCTGCTGGAGGAGATCGGGGGCACCCCGGCGCCGCCCAGCGAGTTCGTCTTCCACCCCGAGCTGGTGGTGCGGGGTTCGACCGCGTCGGCGCCGAAGGCGGCGCCCGGCGCGGCGAAGGTGCCCCGGCCGCTGCGGGCCTCCCGGGTCGTCCCCTAGGGGATTGCCCGTCCTCCTGAAGGTCGATATGAGGTGTCCCTCACCCGACCGGAGGATGATCGGCCGCGAAACCCTTTCTGGCAGACTGTCTGCCTATGGGTGATGCGCATGTGAGGACATTGGACGACCTGCAGGCCGCCCCGCCAGCCAGCGGGGAGCACACGAAGCGTCCGGTCGACAGGGGGCGACTGGCCCGGCTGCGGACCCCGCGCTCACCCCGTCTCTGGTTCGAGATCCTGCTGATCGCGGTCAGCTACTGGACCTACTCCATGATCCGCAACGCGGTGCCCGAGCAGAAGGACAAGGCGCTGCGGAACGCCGACTGGATCTGGCAGGCCGAGCACGCCCTGGGCATCGCCGTCGAGCACACCGTCAACCACGCCGTGAACTCGGTGACCTGGTTGATCGTCTCGATGAACTACTACTACGCGACGCTGCACTTCATCGTGACGATCGGGGTGCTGATCTGGCTCTACCGCTGGCATCCCGGGCGGTACGCGGCGGCCCGGCTCGCGCTCTTCGCGACCACCGGCGTCGCCCTGGTCGGCTACTACTTCTACCCGCTCGCGCCGCCCCGGCTGATGCCGGACGGCGGCTTCGTCGACACCGTCATCGAGCACGGCACCTGGGGCTCCATGGCGTCCGGGAACCTCGCGTCGATGTCCAACCAGTACGCCGCGATGCCGTCGATGCACATCGGCTGGTCGCTGTGGTGCGGCATCACCATCGCGCTGCTGGCGAAGCCGGTGTGGGCCAAGGCGCTGGGGCTGCTCTACCCGGCCACGACGCTGACGGTGATCGTCTCCACCGCCAACCACTTCTGGCTGGACGCGCTGGGCGGGGTGCTGTGCCTGGCGTTCGGCTACGCGCTGGCCTGCGCGTGGTACGGGCGGCTGCCGCACCGGCTGGCGCGGTACGTGGGGGCGGCCGAGCTCGGCCCCCTCAAGGCGTGACCCTCCGCAAGGCGTGACCTCGCGCGGGGCGTGACCCCGTGTACGGTGCGGCGGCGGCCCCGGGCGGACCGTGGGCCGGCCCGGGGCGCCGGTGGGGTCAGGCCCCGTAGAACAGTTCCTCGACGACGGCCCGGGCCCGGCGGGTGATCCGCCGGTAGTCGTCGACCATCTCGCCGACGTGCCCCTCCTCGTAGCCGAGGTAGCGGCCGACCGCCGCCAGCTCCCGGCCGTCCGCCGGGAAGGTGTCGCCGGGCCGGCCGCGCACCAGCATCACCGCGTTGCGCACCCGCGCCGCCAGCACCCACGCCTCGTCCAGCGTCCGGGCCTCGTCGGTGCCGATCAGCCCGGCGGCGTGCGCGGCGGCCAGCGCGTCCCGGGTGCGGGTGGTGCGCAGTCCGGGCAGCTCCCAGCCGTGCCGCATCTGGAACAGCTGGACCGTCCACTCCACGTCGCTCAGCCCGCCGCGGCCCAGCTTGGCGTGGGTGGTCGGGTCCGCGCCGCGGGGCAGCCGCTCGGACTCCATCCGCGCCTTGAGCCGGCGGATCTCGCGGACCGCGTCCTCGCCCAGCCCCTCGGCCGGGTAGCGCAGCGGGTCGATCAGCTCGACGAACCGCTGCCCCAGCTCCGCGTCGCCGGCCACCGGCTCGGCGCGCAGCAGCGCCTGCGCCTCCCACACCAGCGACCAGCGCCGGTAGTACGCCGCGTACGAGGCGAGGGTGCGCACCAGCGGGCCCGACCGGCCCTCCGGGCGCAGGTCCGCGTCGATCGGCAGCGGCGGGTCGGAGGAGGGGAGCTGGAGCAGCCGGCGCATCTCGTTGGCGACCGCGTGGGCGGCCTTGGCGGCCTCCTGCTCGTCGGCGCCCTCGCGCGGCTCGTGGACGAACAGCACGTCGGCGTCCGAGCCGTAGCTCAGCTCGTGGCCGCCGAAGCGGCCCATGCCGATCACCGTGAACCGGGTGGGCAGGGTGTCGCCCCAGTGCTCGCGGACCGCGGCCCGCAGGGCGCCGGCCAGGGTCGCGGCGTTGACGTCGGAGACCGCCGAGCCGACCGCGTCGACGGCGTGGCCGTGGTCGGTCTCGGCGGGGCTGGACTCGGTGCCGTACGCGCCGATGATGTCCGCCGCCGCGGTCCGGAACAGCTCCCGGCGGCGCACCCCGCGGGCCACCGCCACCGCCGCCTCGGCGCCCTCCGCGCGGCCGACCGCGGCCAGCACCTCCTGCTCCAGGGCGGCCCGGCCGCGCGGCTGGAGCCCGTCGGCGGCGCCCAGCAGGGCCACCGCCTCGGGGGCGCGCAGCAGCAGGTCGGGGGCGAGCCGGCCGGCCGACAGCACCCGGGCGAGGTTCTCCGCCGCGGCGCCCTCGTCGCGCAGCAGCCGCAGGTACCAGGGGGTCTTGCCGAGCGCGTCGGAGACCTTGCGGAAGCCCAGCAGACCGGCGTCCGGGTCGGCGGAGTCCGCGAACCAGCCGAGCAGCACCGGCAGCAGCGTCCGCTGGATCGCCGCCTTGCGAGTCACCCCGGACGCCAGCGCCTCCAGGTGCCGCAGCGCGGCGACCGGGTCGGCGTAGCCGAGGGCCTCCAGGCGGTGCCCGGCGGCCTTCGCGGACAGCCGGGCCTCGCCCAGTTCGAGGTGGGCGACGGCGTCCAGCAGCGGCCGGTAGAAGAGCTTCTCGTGCAGTCGGCGCACCTCGCGGGCGTGCCACTTCCACTCCCGGCGCAGCGACTCGACCGGCTCGGTGCGCAGCCCCAACGACCGTGCCAGACGGCGGAGTTCGGACTCGTCCTCGGGCATCAGATGGGTGCGGCGCAGCCGGAACAGCTGGATCCGGTGCTCCAGGGTGCGCAGGAAGCGGTAGGCGGCGTCGAGCGCGGCGGCGTCCTGGCGGCCCACGTAGCCGCCGGCCGCGAGCGCCGCCAGGGCGTCCAGGGTGGTGGCGCTGCGCAGCGTGGCGTCGGTGCGGCCGTGCACCAACTGGAGGAGCTGGACGGCGAATTCGACGTCCCGCAGCCCGCCGGGGCCGAGCTTGAGCTCCCGGTCGACCTGGGCGGCGGGGATGTTCGCCACGACCCGGCGGCGCATCTGGCGGACGTCGGTGACGAAGTTCTCCCGCTCGGCGACGTCCCACACCATCGGCGACAGCGCATCGACGTACTCCTGGCCCAGCGCCAGGTCGCCGGCCATCGGGCGGGCCTTGAGCAGCGCCTGGAACTCCCAGGTCTTGGCCCACCGTTGGTAGTACGCGAGGTGGCTGGTCAGGGTGCGCACCAGCGGCCCGTTGCGGCCCTCGGGGCGCAGATTGGCGTCCACCGGCCAGATGGTGCCCTCGACGGTGCTGTCCGAGCACAGCCGCATCATCCGGGAGGCGAGCCGGGTCGCGGCCTGGAGCGCCTTGGCCTCCTCGGCGCCCTCCCGCGGCTCGGCGACGAAGATGACGTCCACGTCGGAGACGTAGTTCAGCTCCCGGCCGCCGCACTTGCCCATGCCGATGACCGCCAGCCGGCACTGCGCGGCGTCGCCGGGCTGTTCCTCATAGGCGATCTCCAGGGCGGCGCGGACGGTGGCGGTGGCCAGGTCGGCGAGCTCCGCCGCGGCCTCCGCGACGTCGGTGGTGCCGCACACGTCGCGGGCCGCGATGCCCAGCAGGCTGCGGCGGTAGGCGGCGCGCAGGGCGTCCGCCCGCGGCCGGTCGGCGCCCCGCTCGCCCCAGACGCCGTCGGCGAGCGCCTGCTCGAACTCCGGTGTGGTCGGGTGCAGATCGACCGACTCGTAGGTGACCAGCGACCGCCAGTCCCCCGGGTGCCGGACCAGGTGGTCGCCGAGCGCCTCGGACGCGCCGAGGACGCCCAGCAGCCGGTCGCGCAGCGGTTTGGCGGCGGCGACGGTGGCCAGCAGCTCCTGCCGCTCCGCCGGCGACAGCGCCTCCACCAGCCGCACCAGGCCGCGCAGCGCCAGGTCGGGGTCGGGGGTGGCGCCCAGCGCCTCCAGGAGCACCGAGTCGTCGCGTACGGGGGCGAGTTCGGGGGCGTCGAGCAGCGTGCCGGCCGCCGAAGGATCGGTGAAACCGTGCCTCAGCAGCCGGGTGAAGGTGCTGCTCCGCCGTCCCTGCGGAGCGGGTAGTGCCATGGGGCGGCCTCTCGGTGGCGGGTCGGCTCGGACACAGGGGCTGGTCCAGGCCCTACAGCACCGGCAGCATCTTCCGCAGCTCGAAGGCGGTGACCTCGGAGCGGTACTCCTCCCACTCCTGCTTCTTGTTGCGCAGGAAGAAGTCGAAGACGTGCTCGCCGAGGGTCTCGGCGACCAGTTCGCTGCGCTCCATCAGCTCGATGGCCTCGCCGAGGTTCTGCGGCAGCGGCTCGATGCCCATCGCCCGGCGCTCGGAGTCGGACAGCGCCCACACGTCGTCGTCGGCGCCGGCCGGGAGTTCGTAGCCCTGCTCGATGCCCTTCAGGCCGGCCGCGAGCAGGACGGCGTAGGCCAGGTAGGGGTTGGCGCCGGAGTCGACCGAGCGGACCTCGACGCGGGTGGAGCCCATCTTGCCGGGCTTGTACATCGGGACGCGGATGAGGGCGGAGCGATTGTTGTGGCCCCAGCAGATGTACGAGGGGGCCTCGCCGCCGGCGCCCGCGGTGCGGTTGGCGCCGCCCCAGATGCGCTTGTAGGAGTTGACCCACTGGTTGGTGACGGCGGAGATCTCGCCGGCGTGCTTGAGCAGGCCGGCGATGAAGGAGCGTCCCACCTTGGAGAGCTGGTACTCCGAGCCCGACTCGTGGAAGGCGTTGCGGTCGCCCTCGAAGAGGGAGAGGTGGGTGTGCATGCCCGAGCCCGGGAACTCGGAGAACGGCTTGGGCATGAAGGTGGCCTGCACGCCCTGTTCCAGCGCGACCTGCTTCATCACCAGCCGGAAGGTCATGATGTTGTCGGCGGTGGAGAGCGCGTCGGCGTAGCGCAGGTCGATCTCCTGCTGGCCGGGGGCGCCCTCGTGGTGGCTGAACTCCACCGAGATGCCCATCGACTCCAGCATGGTGATCGCCTGGCGGCGGAAGTCCATCCCGACGTTCTGCGGGGTGTGGTCGAAGTAGCCGGAGGAGTCGCCGGGGATCGGCCGGGAGCCGTCCACGGGCTTGTCCTTGAGCAGGAAGAACTCGATCTCGGGGTGGGTGTAGAAGGTGAAGCCGAGGTCGGAGGTCTTGGCCAGGATCCGCTTGAGGACGAACCGCGGGTCGGCGTACGAGGGCGAGCCGTCCGGCATCAGGATGTCGCAGAACATCCGGGCGGTGCCCGGGGCCTCGGCGCGCCACGGCAGGATCTGGAAGGTTCCCGGGTCCGGCTTGGCGATCATGTCGGACTCGTAGACCCGGGCGAAGCCCTCGATGGCCGAGCCGTCGAAGCCGATGCCCTCGTCGAACGCCTGCTCAAGCTCGGCCGGGGCCACCGCCACCGACTTCAGGAATCCCAGGACGTCGGTGAACCACAGCCGGACGAAGCGAATGTCGCGCTCTTCCAACGTCCGGAGCACAAACTCCTGCTGCTTGTCCATGGTTCACCAATCCTTGCAGGTCATTTGGCCTGTCCACGCGCGGGGATCATCGCGTTCCGGCCCACCAGTATCACGTCAGGGGGTTACCGTCACATTACGCACCCTTGGCCTGAATCAGAACCGTCGACCCGTGACCCCCTTCTCGCTTGCTTCGGGCATCCTTCCCGCCGCGAACAGGGTCAGCTCCCGGTGGCGGGGGAATCGAGCGCCTTGGCCCAGTCTTGGACGCTCCGTAAGGCCCCGTTGACCCGGTATTGAGCGGTCCGTAGGGCGGCGTTCGGCCATTTCGCACCTGCCGTCACGGACGGCCCTCAGCGCAGCTCCAGCACCGCCCGCGCGACCGCCTCCGGCGCGTCCGCCATGACGAGGTGGCCGGCCGGGGCGGCGACCGTGCAGCGCCCGCCCAGCTCGGCGGCGAGCGCCCGCTGCCGCGCCAGCCAGCGCAGCTGGCGCGGTGACTCGCTGCCGTCGTAGGCGGCCAGGACGGTCACCGGGACGGCCGGCAGCGGGCGGTGCCGGCGCAGCTCCGCCAGGTCCGCGGCCTGGTAGGGGTAGCCGGCGTTCTCCAGGGCGCAGGCCCGCAGCACCCGGCTGGTGCGGTAGCCGGCCCGCTCCCAGTCCCCGCCGCCGTGGCGGCCCACCGTCCCGGCGCGGGTGAGCAGGCGGCGCGCGGCGGGGCCGAGGAGGTGCGGCAGCCCGGCGGCGGAGAGCACACCGGCCGCCCCGCGCGCCCAGGCCGCGCGGACCGCGCGCGGCAGCCGGGGCCGAGGGTCCTCCTCGACGCTGCCGTCGACGAGGACCAGTCCGTCGCACCGGTCGGGGTGCAGCCGGGCGAACGCCTCGACGTGGAAGCCGGCCATCGAGTGGCCGACGACGGTGGCCGGCGCCCGGTGGCCGAGGGCGTCCAGGAGGCCGGCGATCCGGTCGGCCTCGTCGGCGAGGTCCGGCGGTGCCGCGGCCGGGGCGCTCAGGCCCAGGCCGGGGCGGTCGAAGCGGACGACGGTGCGGTGCGGGACGAGCAGCGCGGCGACCGCGTCCCAGTCGAACCACGCCATCCCGAGGCCGGCGCTGAGCACCACGACCGGGCCGCTGCCCTCGCTCAGCACGTGCAGCGGCAGCCCGCCGACACGCACTATCCGACCGGGGGCGTTGTGGGGGTTCATGAGGCTCCTCGGGGCAGGTCCTGGGGCACGGCGGGGGCGCCGCGGCGGGCGCCGCGGGCCAGGCAGCCGGCGAGCACGGCGAGGTAGAGGGCGACCAGCAGCACCTGGAGGCGCTGGCCGACACCGAGCGCCCAGGTGTCCCGGCCCGCGGTGAGGACGGCGACCTCCGCCAGCGTCCAGACGGTGGCGAGGAGTTCGGCCAGCACCAGGGGCGGGCCCAGGCGGGCGAGCGCGGGCCAGTGGCCGTAGCGGCGGGCCGCGACGGTCAGCAGGACCAGCGCGGCGAGCGCGCCGAGCATGGCGAGCGTGCTGCTGACGGCGTGCGCGGTGTGGGTGGCCGGGACCAGTCCGGCGGTCTCCCGGGCGGCGCAGACCGGGTCGCTGGTGGGGGCGCAGCTCAGCGGCAGCCGGGAGTCCAGCACGGTGGCGGCGCCGAAGAGGGCCAGGGCGCACAGGCCGGCCACCGTCCAGGGCCGGCGCCGGGCGGCGGCGAGCGCGGTGAGCGCGCCGGCCAGCACCAGCAGCCCGGCGACCAGGTCGGTGGCGCGGAACAGGCCGCCCAGCGGCTGATCGGCGGCGGCCAGTTCGCTCACATACGCCCGTACCGGGTCCAGGCCCGTGGTGCTCACCAGTTCCAGCACCCAGGCGGTGTAGGCGAGCGCGCCGAGCAGCAGCAGGACGGCGGCGGCCCGCCCGGCGATGCCGGTACGGGCGTCTGCGGTGGAGCTGATCGGACTCACGGACTTCCTGGTGTTCGGGTGATCCCAACGGCGCGTCCGAAATGCCGGATATGCCGGGGGTGCGGGAAGACCAAGAATAGGCAGACGGTCCACCGTACGCGGCGAGCGCGGCGCGATGGGCCACCTCCGGGGTCGGTACCCCGGGAACAAGGGTGCGTCCGTACGCCACCGGCCGTCGAGAGGTCCGCGATGGGTGAACACCGCAAGGCCGCCGCCCGGCGCGACCACCGGCTGCACGGACCGTGGCCGATACCCCCGGGCCGCGGTGCCCACGGCGCTTCGCCGCTGGCCGCAGGCTCGGTCCGCACGAGCTGACCCCGGCCTCCCCACGGCCCCGCGCCGCCCCGCTCCCCCGCCCCCGACATCGCCACGAGGTGCTGACCCCATGGATTCCTTTCATACGCACTCCCGCCGCGCCGTGCTCGGCGCCGGTATCGCGGTCGCCGGCAGCGGTCTGCTCGCCACCTCCGCCGGCGCGTCCCCCGGCCCGCACGACCGTCGGCACGACGACCCCATCGCGCCCGGCCGCTACGTCGACCCGCACGGCCCGGAGGTCGCCGACGTCGAGGACCGGCGCCACTCCTCCGGGCGGGTGCGCCGGATGCACCTCGAAGCCCGGGAGACCCGGATCGACATCGGCAGCCGGACCGTCCCCACCTGGGCGTACGGCGACCGACTGCCGGGCGACGTGCTCCGGCTCACCGCGGGCGACACCCTGTCGATGACCTTCCTCAACCGCCTGCCGCAGTCCACCACGCTGCACTGGCACGGACTGTGGGTGCGCAACGACATGGACGGCGTCCCCGACGTCACCCAGCGCGCGATCCGGCCCGGCGACTCCTTCCACTACCGCTTCCGGGTCACCCAGCCCGGCACCTACTGGATGCACCCGCACGTCGGCGTCCAACAGGACCGCGGGCTCTACGCGCCGCTGATCGTCGACGACCCGCGGGAGCCGCTGGAGTACGACCACGAGTGGATCGTCGTCCTGGACGACTGGCTGGACGGGGTGGACGGCAGCAACCCGGACGCGGTGCTGAACGAGCTGAACCACGGCCGGGGCTCCATGCACGGCGGCGACCACGACGGACACGACTCCGATCACGGCGGGCACGACTCCGACCACGGACGCGACACGGACGAGGGGCACGGACGCGACGCGGACGGGGGGCACGGGCACGACGCGCACGACGCGCCCCGGCACCCGAACGACCACGGCAAGGGGCACGACGGCCAGGGGCCCGGCCACGACGGCCACGGCGCGGGCCACGGCAGGACCAACGGCACCAGCAAGAGCACCAGCAAGAGCACCAACCACGCCACCAGCCATGCCAGCAGTCATGCCAGCAGCCACGGCGGCAGCCACGAGACCGGCAGGACCGAGCACCACGTCCACAACGGCGACATCGGCAACGACGAACGGGTTCCCCGGACCCTGCCGATCCTCAAGGACCTGGGCCTCGACGGGATCCTCCCCAAGGTGGACCCCACGGGCGCGGGCAACCTGGGCCTGCACCTCGTCGACAAGAACCTGCGCAACATCGGCCTGGGCGGCCTGCCCCTGCACGGCATGACGGCCGCCACGGCCACGGCCGCGGGCGCCGCGGGCGCCGCGGCGATGGCCCGGGCGAGCCGTAGCGCCCCCCGCGGCACCCTCCGCGCCGGCGGCCCCGGGCCCCGGCGCGGCCACAACGGGCCCTCCCGCCTGCTGCCGGCCAACGCCCGCAGCAGCGTGCTGGGCGGCATGCCGGGCAGCGTGGACTACCCCTACCACCTCATCAACGGCCGTACGAAGGCCGACCCGGAGACCTTCCGCTGCCGGCCCGGCGACCGGATCCGGATCCGCTTCATCAACGCCGGCGGCGACACCGCCTACCGGGTGGCGCTCGGCGGCCACCGGATGACGGTGACGCACACCGACGGCAACCCGGTGGAGCACTTCCGCGCCGACCAGTTGCTCATCGGCATGGCCGAGCGCTACGACGTCCTGGTCACCGCCGGGTCCGGGGTCTTCCCGCTGGTCGCCGTCGCCGACGGCAAGGGCCGGAACAAGACCGCGCTGGCCCTGCTGCGCACCGGGAGCGGCCGGGCGCCGGAACCCTCGGTCCACCCCCGGGAGTTGGAGGGGCCGCTGACGACCGCGGACCGGCTCCGGGCGGCCGAGCGCGTGCGGTCCCGGCCCCGGCGGCCGGACCGCGTCCTGTCCATGAAGCTCACCGGCACCATGGAGCGCTTCGACTGGGCGATCAACGGGCGGACGTACGACCCGTCGCAGCGCTATCCGATCCGGGAGGGCGAGCTGGTGCGGCTGGTGTTCCGCAACCGGACCAAGATGTGGCACCCGATGCACCTGCACGGGCACAGCTTCACGCTCCCCGGCGGCGGGCCGCGCAAGGACACCACGATCATGCGGCCCGGCCAGCGCCTGGCGGTCGAGTTCGAGGCCGACAACCCGGGGCTGTGGATGCTGCACTGCCACAACATCTACCACTCGGAGTCGGGGATGATGACGCTCCTCGGCTACCAACGGGGATGACCGCGCGGCCCGGTGGGCCCGGTGTACTCCACCGGGCCCACCGGGCCGTCGCCTGGCCACCACCGGGCCGCCGCACGCCGAGTGACGTCGAGTAACACCGTTACAGAACCCGCCGCGCGCGGCCTCGTAGCGCCGCACACCCCCCATTGCGTCAGAAAGACGATTAGACTGGCGGGGTGCCTCAGCTTCGTCTCGCCCTCAATCAGATCGATTCCTGCGTCGGCGACATCGCCCGGAACGCCGAGACGATCGTGCACTGGACCCGGCACGCCGCCGGCCAGGGCGCGCATCTCGTCGCGTTCCCCGAGATGGCACTGACCGGCTACCCCGTCGAGGACCTCGCGCTGCGCCCGTCGTTCGTCGAGGCCAGCCGCGCCGCGCTGCCGGCGCTGGCCGCCCGGCTGGCCGCGGAGGGACTGGGCGACGTCCCGGTCGTCGTCGGCTACCTCGACCGCTGCCCGCAGGCGCTGCCCCGCTACGGCCGGCCGGCCGGCGCCCCGCAGAACGCGGCGGCGGTGCTGCACCGCGGCGCGGTCGCCCTCACCTTCGCCAAGCACCACCTGCCCAACTACGGCGTCTTCGACGAGTTCCGCTACTTCGTCCCCGGGGACACCCTGCCGGTCGTCCGGGTCCACGGCATCGACGTGGCGCTGGCCATCTGCGAGGACCTGTGGCAGGAGGGCGGCCGGGTGCCCGCCGCGCGCAGCGCCGGCGCCGGGCTGCTGCTGTCCCTCAACGCCTCGCCGTACGAGCGGGACAAGGACGACACCCGGCTGGAGCTGGTCCGCAAGCGGGCCCAGGAGGCCGGCTGCACCACCGCCTACCTCGCGATGATCGGCGGGCAGGACGAGTTGGTCTTCGACGGCGACTCGATCGTCGTCGACCGGGACGGCGGGGTGATCGCCCGGGCCCCGCAGTTCGCCGAGGGGTGCGTGCTGGTCGACCTGGAGCTGCCCGCCGCCGCGCCGCAGCCGCCGTCCGGGGAGCTGGACGACGGGCTGCGGGTGGACCACGTCGTGCTCTGTGCCGAACCCCTGCCGCCCTACCCGCCGCAGACCCTCGGCGGACAGGCCGAACGCCTCGGCGACCTGGAGGAGATCTACACCGCGCTGGTGGTCGGGCTGCGCGCCTACGTCGCCAAGAACGGCTTCCGCAGCGTGGTGCTGGGACTGTCCGGCGGGATCGACTCCGCGCTGGTCGCCGCGCTGGCCTGCGACGCGGTCGGCGCCGCGCAGGTGCACGCGATCGCGATGCCCTCGCGCTACTCCTCGGAGCACTCGATCGGCGACGCCGCCGAACTGGCCCGCCGCACCGGACTGCACTTCCGCACGGTGCCGATCGGCCCGATGTTCGACGCGTACATGGAGGCGCTGGGGGTGACCGGGCTGGCCGAGGAGAACCTCCAGTCCCGGCTGCGCGGCACGACCCTGATGGCGCTGTCCAACCAGGAGGGGCACCTGGTGCTCGCGCCGGGCAACAAGTCCGAGCTGGCGTGCGGCTATTCGACGCTCTACGGCGACTCGGTCGGCGGCTACGGCCCGATCAAGGACGTCTACAAGACCGTCGTCTTCGAGCTGGCGCGCTGGCGCAACCGGGCCGCCGCCGAGCGCGGCCAGACCCCGCCGATCCCGGAGCACTCGATCAGCAAGCCGCCCAGCGCCGAGCTGCGGCCCGGCCAGGTCGACACCGACTCGCTGCCGGACTACGCGGTGCTGGACCGGATCCTGGAGCTGTACGTCGACCGCGACCGGGGCCGCGAGGAGATCGTGGCGCAGGGCTTCGAGGAGGCGCTGGTGACCCGGGTGCTGCGGATGGTGGACCACGCCGAGTACAAGCGCCGGCAGTACCCGCCGGGCACCAAGATCTCCGCGAAGGGCTTCGGCAAGGACCGGCGGCTGCCGATCACCAACCACTGGCGCGAGGGCGCCTGAGGCGGGCGCGGCGGACGGGCCGGCCCGCCGCAGGGGCGCTATCGGCCGACGGCGTCCGTCGCAGTCGCGGCCGCGGCCGCCGGCTCCGGCGCGGTCTCGCCGCCGCGGGCCACGATCCGTGCCGGGTCGGGTGCTCCGCGGTCCAGGAAGCCGGCCAGCAGCGCGACGACCAGGCCGGCGGCGGCGAGCACCGCGCCGGCCAGGGTGGGCGAGGTCCAGCCCCAGCCCGCCGAGAGGACCAGGCCGCCGATCCAGGCGCCGCCGGCGTTGGCGAGGTTGAACGCCGACTGGTTGGAGGCGGCGGCCAGCGTCGGCGCCTGCTGCGCCTTGTTCATCACCAGCATCTGCAGCGGGGTGGTGGTCAGGAAGCCGATGGCACCGATCAGGACGACGGTGACCAGCGCCGCCCACTTCACGGGGGCGGTGAAGTGGAAGACCACCAGGACCAGGGCGAGCGCGCCGAGGGAGCTGTAGAGGGTGGGGCGCAGGGCCCGGTCGGTGAGCGGGCCGGCGGCCAGTGCGCCGAGCGTCATGCCGATGCCGAAGAGGGCCAGGACCAGCGGGACCGAGCCGGCGGCGAAGCCGGTGACCTCGGTCATCATCGAGGCCAGGTAGCTGTAGACGGCGAAGACCCCGGCGAAGCCGAAGACGGTGGTGAGCAGGCCGAGCAGCACCTGGCGGTCGCCCAGGGCGCGCAGTTCGCCGCCCAGGCCGGTGTTCCGGTCGGCCGGCAGCGGCGGGATCAGCCGGGCCAGGGAGGCCATCGCGACCAGGCCGATGACGGCGACGACGAGGAAGGTGGCGCGCCAGCCGAGATGCTGGCCGAGCAGGGTGGCCGCGGGCACGCCGACGATGTTGGCGATGGTCAGGCCGAGGAACATGGTGGCCACCGCGCGGGCCTGACGCCCCTCGCGCACCAGCCGGGCGGCGACCACCGCGCCGACACCGAAGAACGCGCCGTGCGGGAGCCCGGCCAGCAGCCGGCCGGCGATCAGCAGGCCGAAGGTGGGGGCCAGGGCGGAGGCGAGGTTGCCGACCGTGAAGACCGCCATCAGCACGACCAGCCACCGCTTGCGGGGGACGCGGGAGCCGAGGGCGGTCAGGAGCGGGGCGCCGATGACGACGCCGAGGGCGTAGGCGGAGACGAGGTAGCCGGCGGTGGGCACGGAGGTGCCCAGATCGTTCGCGACGTCGGGCAGCAGGCCCATCATCACGAATTCGGTGGTGCCTATTCCGAATGCGGCGACTGCGAGAGCAAGCAGGGCCAGGGGCATAGTGCGGTGGTCCTCCGGCGAGGTGGGGTGCTGGTGGTGTGAGGGGCGGCCGGCCGCGTTGTCGGCACAGGGAAAGGGCCGGTGTGAGCACACCGGCCCTCGAAGCTCTCACGTTCAGCAGCGAGCTGCATCCTCGTATTCCCGGATGCGGTGCGTGGCGTGCACCACAGCGGTGGCCGGCAGAGCCATGGACGCTATGCCCGTCACCGCATGCGGGGCCGGGCAACCACTGCGGTATCAGCCATGGGCCTCGGTGTAGTGGCGGCGCAGCAGGACGTTGCAGTCACTCTCGGCGCTCCTGTCGCCCCGCCGGATCGCATCGGCACGCTGCCGGTAAAGGGTGAGGCACCGGTGGCAGTCGGCGACGGACTGGGGTACTTCCGGCCAGGTGGGCATCGAACCGTAGATCATTGGTGCTTGGCTCCGGGGTAGCGTGTGTGCTGCTGGATCGCTTCACGCAACTTGTCGGCCTCGCGGAACAGCTCCTCAAGGGAACGCCGCTGTGCTGCCCTTGCGCCGGATGCGTTGGCCGTCACCCGCGTCTCTGGTGACCATTCCACGTCGGCGTTCCGCTCCGCCTCGATCGCGTCGGGATGTGTCGTCCACTCCGCTCCCCCGCTCACCGGTGCAAGCCAGGCCATGGGTGCCGTGACCGGCACTCTCGTCACAGGGCCGAGCTCCCACTGTTCGATATCGGGGGCGAGGGCTCGAAGAACGCCGACACGGTCGTCGTGAGCGTGGTCGATGACCCGTTGGCCGAGCAAAGGGTGTTCCCAGTGCCCCAGTCCCAAAGGGCGGTTGGAGCCAGAAGCGGGCGCAGTGATTCTTGCCTTCGTCATCATGAACACCTTGAGTCGAGGGGGAACCAGCCTTTCGTCGTCCGTTGGGGAACCTGGGCGACGAAGGGCAGGTCCACTGGCCGCCGGAGAAGTCCTGACGACTGGTATTCACCCAACCCCCTCACGCGGCGCTGGGTAAGAGAGCAGAGTGAGGAGACGGTTGAACAGGTTGAACGCACTCAGGGGTGTGAGATGGCACGAAGGGAACGAACACCGAACACCGCGCTCGCGAGCCTGATGCGAGAGGGTCGGATCGAGAACGCACAGCTGGCACGTGCCGTGAACCGCCTCGGCAAAGAGAGCGGAGTGCCCCTTCACTACGACAAGTCCTCGGTGTCCCACTGGCTCAAGGGATCCATGCCGAAGTCGGAGGCGCGACCAGCCATCGTCGAGGCACTCTCCCAGCTCCTTCGCCGACCAGTGACGTCCTCCGACGCGGGTCTCGGCAACGCTGCCGAACCCAGCAGCTCTGCTGATGTGGTGTCTGGGCTGATCGACCTTGGGAAGGAGGACATGGATCCCTCGCGCCGAGCAGTGCTCAGCGCAGGTCTCTACTCGGCTCTGCTGATCGTGCCTCACTACGACGACCTGGCCGGCCGGTACCACGCGACCGCAGCCGGACGCACGGCCCGGATCGGAATGAGCGACGTGGCCACGGTCCGTGCCATGACCGAGAAGATCGCCGACATCCTTGACGATCTCGGCGGAGGCCACGCACGCCCCATGGCGGCGTCGTTCCTCGTCAATTCGGTGCAGAACTACCTGCGGGCAGACGGCACCGAAGAAACGCAGAAGGCGATGCGCTCCGCCGCTGCCGATCTCGTCTACCTCACAGGCTGGATGGCCATGTACGAGCGGCATCAACGGCTGGGGCAGCGCTATTACGTAAAGGCCCTCGAACTTGCCGGTGAAGGTGCGGACCACATCACGTACTGCCGCACTTTGCGGGGGATGGCACTTCAAGCCTCGCACCTCGGCTATGGGAACAAGGCTCTTGAGCTCGCCGATTCCGCTGCCGAGGCGGCGCCCGCCGCCGGCCCACGCCTGGTTGCCTTCCTACGAGGCCAGCAGGCTCACGGCGCGGCTATGGTCAACGACCGCAGGCAAGCATTCCGGCGATTGGAGGAAACGGAGAGGGCACTGTCGAGGGCGGACGGTCGAAACGATGCGGTGGGCGGCTACGACCGTGCGGCCTACGAATTCCACGTCGCGCATGTGTTGTGGGAACTCGGCGACCGCCCTGGATCGGTCAAGGCGCTACGCCGGTCCAACCGGTATCGGCCGGTGCAGGAACGGCAAGGCCGCGTGCACGCCAACGGGCTTCTTGCCACGCGTCTTCTGGGAATGCGGCACGTTGAGGAATCGTGCGAGGTATGGAGCCGCTTCCTGGACGACTACGCCGGGATCTCCAGCGCGCGCGGCGACGAGCACTTCGCGACGTTGCGCAACGGTCTGCGCCCGTACCAGAAACTGGCCGTCGTTCGCGAGCTCTCCGCACGCGTCCAGGACGTGGCGCGCCTGAAGGTCGCGTAGCAACACCCGGCCACTGGTGATCACGCGTACACGAGCAGAGCCAAGGGCGTGACTCCACCCGCCGCCGAAGCGGAGGGCTTCCTGCGTCGCCGCTAGGCAGCGGCGCAGAGGACCAGCCCGGCCCTGTGCCGAATGTTCACTGCGCCAACGTGGTCGGCGTGCGCGAGGAACCCGCAACTGACGCAGGCGAACTCGGCCTGGGTGGTGCGATTCTCCTTGGCGATGTGTCCGCAAGCGGGGCACGTACGCGAGGTGTTGCGGGCGTTCACCGCGATCACTCGGCGACCGGCGCTCTCAGCCTTGTTCGCCAGAATCGCGAGGAACAGTCCCCAACCCGCATCCAGGATGCTTCGGTTCAAGCCTGCCTTGGCGGCGGCCCCGTTCGGCAGGAAAACACCGGGCCGCCCAGGGTCGGGCTTGGGCGCGGGCGCCTTGCTCATGCCCGCCGTATTTAGCTTCTCGTGTCCGATCACGTCATACGCACGGACCAGCGCGAGGGCCGTCTTGTGGTGATGGTCCAGACGCTGACGCCGGACCTTGGCATGCAGCTTGGCAACCTTCCGGGCCGCCTCCCGGTGCTTCTTCGATCGCTTCCGGGCGTGCTTGGGAAAGGTATCCAGCACCCGCTGGGCATCGGCAAGCCGGTCAGCCATCGCGCCGAGGAAGCGCGGATTGACGACGTGCTCTCCCTCACTGGTGGTGAGGAAGTGCGTTACCCCCATGTCGATACCGGTGATCGCTCCTGTGGCTGGCAGGGGCTCGACGGGCACGTCGTCAAAGGCGAGAACGACGTACCAACGGCGACCTTCGCGTTTGACACTGATTGTCTTGACCCGGCCGCGTACGGCCCGGTGCTGGTGAACGCGAACATGCCCGACGCCTTGCAGGCGTACACGGGTCCGGGCGTCATGCGGGGTGGAGTCCCAACGGCAGCCGTCCCCGTCCTTGGGAAACTCCACCGTGTCGAAATGCCCCACGCCCTTGAACCTGGGGTACCCCGGGGCGTCGCCGGCCTTGGTCCTGCGGAAGAACCCAGCGAACGCTTTGTGCAGCCGGCGTAAGGTCGCCTGCTGGGACGAGAACGACCAACGCCCCTGACGTTCTGGGTCGAAGGCTCGGATCTCCTTGAGCTGAGCGGATTGCTGCCCGTAGCGGATCGAGGTCTTCGAGCTATGCCGCCAGGCGTCCCGCCGCTCCTGAAGCGCGGCATTATATATCGAGCAGTGATCCCGAAGCATTTCCCGGAGTGCCTGCTCTTGCCGGGCGGTCGGGCGAAGCAGGAATTTGTAAGTACGCCTCACGCGCAACCTCCTCCCCCTGCCCAGCAGTTGACTTGACCGTACCAAGAAATCCGTCGGACAACGCGCGTATGTCCATTAATCTTCACTCCTCTACGGGGCCGGCTCATCGCTTGTTTGTTCGTCGGCGGAACCTGGCGACCTCGTAGTGCCCCCTATATTCTGATATTCCGACGTGAAGACGGAACGTGAGAGGCCCGCGTCGGCGGGACGGCCGTCCCGCCGACGCGGGCCTCTCGCCCCACCGCGCTCAGATCTTCACGGTGGCCGCCACCGGCCGGTGGTCGCTGCCGGTGGCCGGCAGCACCCACGCCTTGACCGGGTCGATCCCCTTCACCAGGATCTGGTCGATCCGGGCCATCGGGAAGTCGGTCGGCCAGCTGAAGCCGAAGCCGTCGCCCGCCGCGCCCTGGGCGGAGCGCAGCTGCGAGGTCAGCGGGGCCAGCGAGCGGTCGTTCATGGTGCCGTTGAGGTCGCCCAGGAGCATGACCTGGCGGACCGGGTCGGCGGCGATCGCCTCGCCCAGCGCCCGGGCGCTGCCGTCCCGCTGGTTGGCGGTGAAGCCCTTGTCGACGTAGACCCGCACGGACGGCATATGGGCGACGTAGACCGCGACCTGCCGGCCGTCGGGGGCGGTGACCGTGGCGCGCAGTGCCCGGACCCAGCCGATCTTGATGTCCACCGGTCGGGCGTCGGCCAGCGGGCGCTTGCTCCACAGGCCGACGGTGCCCTGCACCGTGTGGTACGGGTACGCCTCGGCCAGGCCCTTGCGGTACACGGGCAGGGCGGTGCCGGTCAGCTCCTCCAGGGCGACCACGTCGGCGCCGGACGCCACGATGTCCCGGGCGGTGCCCGCCGGATCGGCGTTGCCCGCGTCGACGTTGTGGGTGAGCACGGTCAGATTGCCGCCGGTGCCGGACTTGTCGGTGATCTGCCCGCCGAAGAGGCTCACCCAGGCGACGGCCGGCAGCACCAGCGCCACCAGCGCGGTCGCCGAGCGGCGCAACAGGGCGCAGAGCAGCAGCAGCGGGACGCCCAGTCCCAGCCACGGCAGGAAGGTCTCCAGCAAACTCCCCAGGTTCCCCACGGTGTTGGGGATCTGGGCGTGCAGGACCATCGCCAGCCCGAGGAGGACCGCGAGCACCGCCAGGATGATGCCGCGCCGCCACATCCCTTCGCGGCGCCACCAGTTCCGCAGGCGTCCGGACCGGGAACCGGCCCGCTCGGACCCCTGACCCTGTCCCGGCTCCGTCATGTACGCCTGCGCCATACCGCTGTCCTCACTGCCTTGCCGCCCTGCTCCGGTGCGCCTCACCTGTGATCTTCGACCCTAGGCGATGGCTGTGAAACGCATTCTTAGATCGGCGTTCCGCCGGACCCGTCTTCGCGTTCCCGCAGGAGAAGACGGTGGGTTCGCCGCCCCGGGTTCCGATCGGGCCGTTCGTGACAGCGGCTGTGACACAACGGGCATGGTCCGGTCATACGGGGCCGGGCGCCGGTCGTCGGGCGCTCACTGGGCGCCCGGTGCGGTCCCCGTCGCGGGTCCGTCCGCGGGTCCGTCCGCGGGTCCGTCCGCGGGTCCGTCCGCGGGTCCGTCCGCCGGTCGCGTCGCCGGCCGGGGCCGGACGCCCTCCAGCACGGTGTCGACGATGTCCTCGGCGAGCCCCTCGGGGAGTTCCTTCCACTCGTGGAGGATGGCGCGGGCCAGCATCGGGCCGACGAAGAGGTCGGCGAGGGTCTCCAGGTCCTGGTCGGCGCGGATCTCACCGCTGGCCACCCCGCGCCGGAGCACTCCGAGCAGTGCCTCGTGCCGGGCCCGGACGACCGTCTGGTGGTACTCCGCCCACAGCTCGGGCTGGGCCTGGACGTGGCTGACGACGGTGCGCAGCACCGCCGAGCTGCGCTTGGCCAGGCCGCGGCGGCGCAGGAACTCCAGCAGCCGTACCAGGTCCTCGCGGACCGAGTCGCCGTCCAGCGGCGGAGGGGGCGTGTCCTGGGACCGCATCACGTCCAGCAGCAGCGCGCTCTTGCCGGGCCAGCGGCGGTAGAGCGTGGCCTTGCCCACCCCGGCCTCGCGGGCGATCCGCTCCATGGACAGCTCGGCTATCGGGACACCGTCCTCGATCAGGCGGAGCACCGCCTCGACGATGGCGGAATCGGCGGCGGCGCTGCGCGGGCGGCCCCGGCGCCGGGGGGCCGTCGCCCCCGCTCGCGCCCCGGCCGTCCGCCCGCGGTCTTCCGCCACCCGGCTCATCGTGTCGCGCCCGCCTTCTGTCCGTCCCGCGGCTCCGCCGCGTGCGGACCCGGGGCCATTTTGCCCGGCAGGAATGCCGCGACCACCACGGCCCCGATCACCGAGACGGCCGCCGAACCCAGCGCGGTGACGTGCATGGCGTGCAGGAAGGCGTCGTCGGCCTTGACGGTCAGCGCGCGGGCCGCGAGCGGGCGCAGCCGGGCGGCCAGGCCGAGGGTGGCCTCGATGGACTCGCCGGCCGCGTTCCGCACCGGGCCGGGCACGCCGCGCAGCGCGTCGAGGGAGTCCTGGATGCCGGTGCGGTAGGTGGTGGAGAGCAGCGAGCCCAGGACGGCCACGCCGAGGGTGCCGCCGACCTGCCGGAAGATGTTGTTGAGCGCCGAGCCGGAGCCGGCCTTCTCGCGCGGCAGCGACTGCATGATCGCGACGGTGACCGGCGGCATGATGTGCGCCATCCCGGTGCCCTGGAGGAAGAACAGCACCTCCAGCACCCAGATCGGGGTGTCCGTGCCCAGCAGCAGCATCCCGGCCATCGTGACGGCCACCACCAGCATGCCGACGGTGCACACCGCGCGGGCGCCGAAGCGGTCCACCGCGAGCCGGGCCCGGGGCGCGAAGATCAGCTGGGCGGCGGCCAGCGGCAGGATCAGCATCCCGGACTCCAGCGGGCTGTAGCCGCGCACGCTCTGGACGTAGAAGACGATGAAGAACGTGACGCCCATCAGCGCGAAGAAGACCAGCGCGATGGCGGCGACGGCGGCCGAGAAGGCGGGCTTGCGGAAGTAGCCGATGTCGATGGACGGGTGGTCGCTGCGCCTCTGGTGGACGACGAACCCGGCCAGTACCACCAGGCCGCCGAGGACCGTGGCGAGCACCTCGGGGACGGTGAAGTCGGCGAGCTGCCCGCCCTTGATGATCCCGTAGACCAGCAGGACCAGGCCGACCACCGAGAGCAGCACCCCGACCGGGTCCAGTCTGCCGGGGGCGGGGTCCTTGGAGTCGGGCACCAGGAAGACCATCGCGACCAGCGCGCACACCACGATCGGGACGTTGATCAGGAAGACCGAGCCCCACCAGAAGCGGTCCAGCAGCAGCCCGCCGGCGATCGGGCCGACCGCGATGGCCAGCCCCACGCCGCCGGCCCAGACGCCGATCGCCCGGGGCTGCTCCTCGCGTTCGAAGACGTTCATCAGGATGGCGAGGGTGGCCGGCATGACGAACGCGCCGCCCAGGCCCATCAGGGCGCGGAAGGCGATGAGTTCGGCGGGCGAGGCGGAGACCGCGGCGAGCACCGAGCCGGTGCCGAAGACCGCCAGGCCGAAGAGGAGCACCTTCTTGCGGCCGAGGCGGTCGCCGAGCAGGCCGGAGGTGAACAGCAGCCCGGCGAAGACCAGCGTGTAGGAGTTGATCGCCCACTCCAGCTCGCTCTGGGTGGCGCCGAGGCCGGTGGGGGCCGGGGTCGCGATGGTCTTCATCGCGACGTTGAGGATGGAGTTGTCCAGCACCACGATCAGCAGGCTGAGCATCAGCACGCAGAGGATCAGCCAGCGCCGGCGGTGGATGTGCGCGGGGATGCGGGAGGCTGCTGAGGCGCCGGACGCGTCCGGTGGCGTCGGTGAGGTGGCCATGACGCCACCATACGCTTATATCGATACGGAACCGTTTCGTATTGGTGGCGAGCCGGGCCAAGGCCACCGGTTCGCCGCAGCGGGCCGCCCGCCGCCCCGGCTCCTCGGCTCCCCCGCTCCGCCCCCTTTTGCTCCCCGGCCGGGGCGTGCCAGCATGGAGGGGAGTCCGGAGACACCGTCAGGGTGCTTCGAGATG
Source organism: Streptomyces yunnanensis (assembly GCF_029011865.1). Lineage (NCBI taxonomy): Bacteria > Bacillati > Actinomycetota > Actinomycetes > Kitasatosporales > Streptomycetaceae > Streptomyces > Streptomyces yunnanensis. The sequence goes on along the minus strand of NZ_CP095749.1, from coordinate 6,678,274 downwards.
AAGAAACAGGAGCCGTCACCATGACGCAGCTTTCGCCTGCCCAGAAGCCGGCCGCGGGGGCCACCGCCGAGCCCACCGCCAAGCCCGTCAAGGACAACCCCAAGTCGCTCTACGGGGGCACCAGTTCGCGCCGGATCACGGTCCGCGACATCGCCGCCGCCAAGGAGCGGGGCGAGAAGTGGCCGATGCTCACCGCCTACGACGCGATGACCGCCTCGGTCTTCGACGAGTCCGGGATCCCGGTACTGCTCGTCGGCGACTCGATGGGCAACTGCCACCTCGGCTACGAGTCCACCGTGCCGGTCACGCTGGACGAGATCGCCATCCTGTCCGCGGCGGTGGTCCGCGGCACCAAGCGCGCCCTGGTCGTCGCCGACCTGCCGTTCGGCTCGTACCAGGAAGGTCCGGTCCAGGCGCTGCGCAGCGCCACCCGGCTGGTCAAGGAGGCCGGGGTGAGCGCCGTCAAGCTGGAGGGCGGGGAGCGCTCCGCGCACCAGGTGGAGCTGCTGGTCTCGTCCGGCATCCCCGTCATGGCGCACGTCGGGCTGACCCCGCAGTCGGTGCACGCCTACGGCGGCTACCCGGTCCAGGGCCGCGGCGAGGAGGCCGCCCAGCAGCTGCTGCGGGACGCCAAGGCGGTGCAGGACGCCGGGGCCTTCGCGGTGGTCCTGGAGGCGGTGCCGGCCGAGCTGGCGGCCGAGGTGACCCGCTCGCTGCACATCCCCACCGTCGGCATCGGCGCCGGGGTCGAGTGCGACGCCCAGGTGCTGGTGTGGACCGACATGGCGGGCTTCACCGCCGGCCGGGTGCCGCGGTTCGTCAAGCAGTACCTCCAGCTGCGCGAGCTGCTGGGCGGCGCGGCCAGGGCGTTCGCCGAGGACGTGGTCGGCGGCGCCTTCCCGGCCGAGGAGCACACCTTCCACTGAGGCCCGACCGACGGGCCGCCGACAACCGGTCCTCCCGGGCTGTCGGCGGCCTGTCGGTGCGTTGTCGGTGGCGGCTGGCACCTTTGAGGGCATGACGCGACAGACGATATCCACCAGGGGCGGCAACGCCGTGGAGGTGCGCGGTCTGGTCAAGCACTTCGGCGCGGTCAAGGCCGTCGACGGCGTGGATCTGGACGTGCGGGAGGGCACCGTGCTCGGTGTCCTCGGCCCCAACGGCGCGGGCAAGACGACCCTCGTGCGCTGCCTGTCCACCCTCCTGGTGCCGGACGCCGGCCGCGCCGTGGTGGCCGGCTGCGACGTGGTGCGCCAGCCCCGCGCGCTGCGCCGCCGGATCGGCCTGACCGGCCAGTACGCCTCGGTCGACGAGAAGCTCTCCGGCTGGGAGAACCTCTACATGATCGGGCGGCTGCTGGACCTGCCCCGCAAGGACGCCCGCACCCGCGCCGACGAGTTGCTGGAGCGGTTCTCGCTGACCGAGGCCGCCAGGCGGCCGGCCGGCAAGTACTCCGGCGGCATGCGGCGCCGGCTCGACCTGGCCGCCTCGATGATCGGCCGACCGGCGGTCCTCTTCCTGGACGAGCCGACCACCGGCCTGGACCCCCGCACCCGCAACGAGGTCTGGGACGAGGTCCAGCGGATGGTCCGCGACGGCGCCACGGTCCTGTTGACCACCCAGTACATGGAGGAGGCCGAGCAGCTCGCCGACGAGCTGACGGTCGTCGACCGCGGCCGGGTCATCGCCGAGGGCCGGGTCGACGAGCTGAAGGCCAAGGTCGGCGGCCGGACGCTGCAGATCCGGCCGACCGGGGCGGGCGAACTGGACCGGATGGTGGGCGCCATCGCCCAGGCCGGTCTGGACGGCGTCACCGGGGCCACCGCCGACCACGACGGGGGTGTGGTCAACGTCCCCATCGTCAGCGACGAGCAACTGACCGCGGTGGTCGCGCTGCTCGGCGCCCGGGGCTTCGCGCTGGCCGGGATCAGCACCCATCTGCCCAGCCTGGACGAGGTGTTCCTGGCCATCACGGGCCAGAAGACCTCCGGGGCCGGCACCCCGGAGTCCGATGCCGACACGCACGACGAGCAGGCCGCACACCACGCGGAGGTGGGGGTATGAGCACCGCGACGATCACGGCGCCGATCGGGAAGACCGGCGCCGACGAGGGCCGGATCGGCCTCCGGGGCAATCTGCGGCACATCGGCGCGCTGGTGCGCCGCAACCTCGTGCAGATCAAGAACGACCCGGAGACGCTGTTCGACGTCCTCCTGATGCCGATCATCTTCATCCTGCTGTTCGTCTACGTCTTCGGCGGCGCCATCGCCGGCAAGGGCAACCAGCAGGAGTACGTGCAGTATCTGGTGCCCGGCATGATGGCGATGATGGGCATGAACGTCGCCATGGCGGTGGGCACCGGCGTCAACGAGGACTTCCGCAAGGGCGTGATGGACCGCTTCCGGACGATGCCGATCGCCCGGTCCTCGGTCCTGATAGCCAAGATCGTGGTCGAGATCCTCCGGATGCTGCTGGCCACCGCGATCCTGCTGGCCATGGGCCTGCTGCTGGGCCTCGAAATACGCGGCTCGCTGCTGGAGTTCGCCGGTTCGGTCCTGCTGTCCACGGTCTTCGGCGCCGCCCTGATGTGGATCTTCATCCTGCTGGGGCTCAGCGTGAAGACGCCGCAGGCGGTGCAGGGCATGGCGATGCTGGTGCTGATGCCGCTCCAGTTCGGCTCGTCGATCTTCGCGCCGACGACGTCGATGCCCGGCTGGCTGGAGGGCTTCACCAAGGTCAACCCGCTGTCCAACCTCGCCGACGCGGCCCGCGCGCTGATCAACGGCCAGGGCGCGGTGGCCCATCCGGCGCTGATCACCCTGGGCTGGACGGTCGTCATCACCGCCGTCACCATGCCGCTCGCGGTGCGGAAGTTCCGCTCCAAGACCTGACGCACCGCCCGCGGGGAACCTCCCCGCGGGCGGCCGACGCCCGCCCGGCCCGCGTCAGAGGAGGGCGGCGGCCTCGTCGAGCGAGAGCCCGCCGCCCTCGGCGTGGGCGGCCGTGTAGTCCGGGTCGGCCAGCAGCGCGCGGACGGCCGCCTCGGCGCGGGACCGGCCCTCGCGGATGGACAGCGCCGGCACCAGCGCGCCGGCCCGCAGGGCGTCGAACGCACCGATCAGCCGTGCCGCGTCCCGGGCCCCGGCCGCGCCGCGGACCGCCACCAGCACCCGGGCGCCGGTCAGCAGCTGCACCACCGGCAGATCCGGGTCGACCATCTCCGTCAGCGGGTCCCGCGTCAGTTCCAGCGCCCGCCGGAGCCGTGGGAGGAGCTCCGCCCCGTGCTGCCCCTCGTCCACGTCCAACGCGACCAACAGGCCGTCCAGCAGCCCCAGGAAGAGCTCCGGACCGGACGAGGCGAACGCCTCCCGCACGAGGAGGAGTTCCCGGCGGGCCTCCTGGGTGCGCCCGGTGAGCGACAGCTGCACGGCCAGCGCCATGCGGGTGAACGGCACCGCGTCCCGGCCACTGTTGCGGTCCTGCGCATCGGCCAGCACCTCGCGCAGCATCCGCTCGCCCTCCTCCGGCCGGCCGACCTCGGTCATCACGCCGCCCAGCCGGGCGCGCAGCATCAGGGTCTGGCCGTGCGCGCCCAACTCCTCGGCCTGCACCATCGCGGCCTTGAAGTCGCGCGCCGCGGCCTCGTACTCGCCGCGCTTCTCGGCGGTCTCGCCGCGGCCGGCCAGTGCCTCGGACGCGCCCCAGGCGTCGCCCAGCCCGAGGAAGATCCGCAGTGCCTCGTCGGCGTCCCGGGTCGCCTGGTCCAGCCTGCCGCGCCGGTCGTTGAGCACCCTGGAGCGCAGCTGGAGGACGTAGGCCAGCTCCCAGTCGTAGCCGTAGCCGCGGCACGCCTCGACCGCGTCGTCGAGGAGCCCGGTCAGGTTCTCCCACCGGCCGGTGAGCAGCACCGCGAAGTACCACAGCACCCCGGGCACCTTGCAGGTCTGCGGCATCCCGCCCCGGTAGGCGGCGATGATCCCGGACAGCTCCTCCTGCATCTGAGGGCTGCGCAGCGCCTCCATGTCGCTGTCCAGGGTGGACAGCGCCACCAGCCGGACCTGGCGGCGGGCCTCGGCGAACTGCTCGGGGTCCATCGGCGGGGGTGCGTCGATCGGCCGCTCGTGCAGGTCGGGGGCGGGGGCGACGGGCGGGGCGAACGGGCTGGGGCCCAGGGAGCCCACGGCGAGGGACCAGGTGTGGGCGTCGCGGCGGTGGTCGCGCAGGGACCAGAACCACTGGAGCGAGAGCACCAGGCACAGCGCCTCGTGCTCGTCGCCGGCGGCGACGGCCCGGCGCAGCGCGGTGCGCAGGTTGTCGTGCTCCCGTTCCAGCCGGTCGATCGCGGCGCGCTGCCGGGGGCCGCGCAGCAACGGGTCGGCGGTGCGGGCCAGTTCGCGGTAGCAGACCAGGTGGCGGCGCTCGACGTCGGCCCGTTCCGCGGCCTCGTCCAGCCGCTCGCCGGCGTACTCGGCGACGGTCTCCAGCAGCCGGTAGCGCATCTGGCCGGCGGGCCCGCCGGCGGGCCCGGGGGCGTCCGGGGCCGCGACCACCAGCGACTTGTCGATCAGCGAGCCGAGCAGCCCGGCGACCTCGTCGGCGGCGACGCCGCCGCCCGCGCAGACCTCCTCCGCGGCGGCCAGGTCGCAGCCCCCGGCGAACACCGACAGCCGCCGCAGCACCGCCCGTTCGGGCTCGTCGGTGAGGTCCCAGGACCAGTCCACCACCGCGCGCAGGGTCTGCTGACGCGGCAGCAGCGTGCGGCTGCCGCTGGTCAGCAGCCGGAAGCGGTCGTCGAGCCGATCTGCGATCTGACGAGGCGTCATCATGCGGAGCCGGGCGGCGGCGAGTTCGATCGCCAGCGGCAGCCCGTCCAGCCGGCGGCAGATCTCGGCGCAGGCCACCGCGGTCTCCTCGTCGGCGTCGACGCGGAAACCGGGGCGGGCGGCGGCCCCGCGGTCGGCGAGCAGCCGCAGGGCGACCGGGTCGGGCAGCGGCTCCACCGGCCGCAGCACCTCGCCCGGTACGGCCAGCGGCTCCCGGCTGGTGGCCAGCACGGTCACGCCCGGGCAGGCGGTCAGCAGCCGCTCGGCGAGCTCCGCGGCGGCGCCGATCACATGCTCGCAGTTGTCCAGCACCAGCAGCATCCGGCGGCCGGCGCAGTGTTCGGCGAGCCGGGCGTGCGGGTCGCGGACGGCGTGGTCGGCGGCGGCCCGCAGCCCCTCGGCGGTGGTGCCGCGGACGACGGTCTCGCGGGCCCCGAGCGCGGTCAGCACCGCCTCGGGCACGGTCCGCGGATCGTCCACCGGCGCCAGCTCGGCCAGCCAGACGCCGTGCGGCCAGGCGTCCGGCAGGGCGGCCGCGGCGGTCTCGGCGCCCTCCTGGGACAGCCGGGTCTTGCCGGCGCCGCCCGGCCCCAGCAGCGTCACCAGCCGGTGCCCGGCCAGGTCGGCGCGGAGCGCGGCCAGGTCGTGCTCCCGGCCGACGAAGGAGGTCAGCCGGGCGCGGAGGTTGCCGGGCCGGGCGGGCGCGGCGGGGGCGCCCGGTCCGGCGGGGGCGGTGAGCACGTCGGCGGCCACCGCTGGAGCCGCCGGGACCGCGGGGACGACCGGGGCCGCCGGCACCGCCGTGCGGTCCGGCCGGAGCAGCTCGGCGTGCAGGGCGCGCAGCTCCGGGCCCGGGTCGGCGCCCAGGCGGTCGGCGAGGCCGGTGCGTATCTCCTCGTACGCGGCGAGCGCCTCGGCGGTCCGGCCCGCGTCGCGCAGGGCGCGCAGCCGCAGCGCCTGGAGGGGCTCGTCCAACGGGTGGTCCTGGCACAGCGCGGCCAGGGAGGGCAGCGCCCGGGCGGCCCGGCCCAGGGCCAGGTCGGCGGCGAAGCGGGTGCGCAGGGCGTCCAGCCGGCGGCTCTCGGCGCGGGCCGCCTCGACGGCCGCGTCGGGCAGATCGGCGAGGGCCGGGCCGCGCCAGAGGGCCAGCGCCTCGTCGAGCAGGGCGGCGGCGCGGCCCGGGTCGGCGGCGTCCAGCGCCCGGCCGCCCTCCGCCGTCAGCCGCTCGAAGCGGTGCAGGTCGACCGCGTCCGGCTCGGCGCACAGCAGATAGCCGCCGTCCACGGAGGCGATCGCGGACCGGCCCAGGGCGCGGCGCAGCCGGGCGACCAGCGCCTGGAGGGCGCCGGGCGCGTCGGCCGGCGGGTCCATGCCCCAGACGTCGGTGATCAGGGCGTCCGCGAGCAGCGCCCGGCCGGGGCGCAGCGCGAGCGCGGCGAGCAGGGCGCGCAGCCGGGCACCGCCCAGGGCGACGGGGGTGCCGTCGGCCAGGCCGGCCTGGGTGGTGCCGAGAATTCCGTAGCGCACCGGGCCATTGTCGGTCACCGGCGGAACTCTCCGGGTACCGCACGACGTTTCCGGGACCGGGGCCGCATCCGACCCGGCCCGTGCGCGGGCGACCGCGCCGCGGATACGGTCGGGGCGGCCCGCCGCGGCCCGTGGCCCGGATCCCCGACCGCGACCCACCCCCTGGGAGTCCCCTACCGATGACCACCGCAATCCCGCGCGCCGACCGCCGCGTCAGCCCGGTCTTCCTCGCGCTCGTCGCCGTCCTGGCGGTCTCCGGCTGGGCCGTGTGGAGCGGGACGCTCGCGGCCAGCACCGGCTTCGCGGTCTTCCTGTTCGTGACCGCCGGCTGGGTGGTGTCGCTGTGCCTGCACGAGTACGCGCACGCCCGCACCGCGCTGCACGGCGGCGACGTCACGGTGGGCGGCAAGGGCTATCTGACCCTCAACCCGTTCGTCTACTCGCACGCGCTGCTGAGCATCGTGCTGCCGGTGCTCTTCCTGCTGATGGGCGGGATCGGGCTGCCGGGCGGTGCGGTGTTCATCGAGCGCGGCCGGATCCGGGGCCGCTGGCGGCACAGCCTGGTCTCGGCGGCCGGGCCGCTGACGAACGTGCTGTTCGCCGCGGTGGTCAGCGCGCCGTTCTGGCTGCACGCCGCGGACGGGATCCCGGACGCGTTCCGCTACGCGCTGGCGTTCCTGGCGCTGCTCCAGGTGACCGCGGCGATCTTGAACTTCCTCCCGGTGCCCGGGCTGGACGGCTACGGCGTGATCGAGCCGTGGCTGTCGGACCGGGTGCGGCGGGGCATCGCGCCGTACGCGCCGTTCGGCATGCTGGCGGTCTTCGGGCTGCTGTGGGTGCCGGAGGTCGGCCAGGTCTTCTTCGAGCTGGTGCACGGCGTCCTGCGGGGGCTGGGCGTGTCGGCCTGGGACAGCTACTGGGGCCAGGAGTTCTTCCGCTTCTGGCAGGGCGAGCCGCAGGTCCCGCAGATCGGCGCCGCGGGGTAGCGCCGACCCGGCGGGTCAGCCGGAGGCCGTGGCCCGGCGGGCCCGCTCCAGCTTCGCCTTGCGGACGTAGAACCACGCCATGTTGCTGGAGACGCCGGCCAGCAGGATCCACACGATGCCCACGAAACTGCCCTCGACGAAGGACACCACCGCCGCGGCGACGGCCAGCAGGCAGACGGCGAGGGCGAGGGCGGCGAGGCGCCGGTCCGGTCCGGGCGGGGGCAGGGAGGGCATGGGGTCGGCTCCTGTCGGGTCGTACGGTCCGTTCCAGTGTCCCTTACGCCCCGCGCTGCCCCGCCGCCCCCTCCCCCGCTCCGGCCCCGGTGTCGGTGAGGGGTCGGCTCAGACGTCGGTGACCCGGAGCCCGGCGTGCGCCTTGTAGCGGCGGTTGACCGAGATCAGGTTGGCGACCAGCGACTCGACCTGGTGGGCGTTGCGCAGCCGGCCGGCGAAGACGCCGCGCATGCCGGGGATGCGGGCGGTCAGCGCCTGCACCACGTCGGTGTCGGCGCGACGCTCGCCGAGCACCATCACATCGGTGTCGATCTCGGCGATCTCGGGGTCCTGGAGCAGGACGGCGGAGAGGTGGTGGAAGGCGGCGGTGACCCGGGAGTCCGGCAGCAGGGCGGCGGCCTGTTCGGCGGCGCTGCCCTCCTCGGGCTTGAGCGCGTAGGCGCCCTGCTTGTCGAAGCCGAGCGGGTTGACGCAGTCGATCACCAGCTTGCCGGCCAGCTCCTCGCGCAGCGCCTCCAGCGTCTTGGCGTGACCCTCCCAGGGCACCGCGACGATGACCACGTCGCTGCGCCGGGCGCAGTCGGCGTTGGCGGCGCCCTCGACGCCCAGGCTGCTCAGCTGGGGCTCGTCCGCGGCGGCCCGGGCGCGCTCGACGGCCCGGGAACCGATGATCACCTTGTGGCCGGCCCGGGCGAACCGGTAGGCCAGGCCGCGGCCCTGGTCACCGGTGCCGCCGAGGACGCCGATCACCAGACCGGAGACGTCGGGCAGGTCCCAGGGATCGCGGGCGGCGGGCTTGGCGGCCGTGGCCGAGGTCCCGGCCGGGGTCTCCGCCGGGGTGGCGGACGGGGTCGCAGCAGCGTCGGAAGTAGTCATGACGGCGATCCTGTCACGCCCCGTCCCGGTGCCGGCCGCGCGGTCACGCCTTGACGCTCCCCTCGGTCAAACCGGTGCGCCAGTACCGCTGGAGCACCGTCATCAGGACCATCAGCGGCAGCACCGACAGCAGCGCGCCGCCGACCGTGTACTGGTAGAGCACCGGCTGCCGGTCGGCGTAGCCGATCCAGGTGGTCAGCCCCAGTTGGACCGGGTAGAGACCGGAGTCGGAGAGCATCACCAGCGGCAGGAAGTAGTTGTTCCAGATGTGCACGAACTGGAACAGGAAGACGGTGACCAGCGCCGGGCCCATCAGCCGCAGCCCCAGCCCGGCGAAGATCCGCGCCTCGCCCGCGCCGTCGATCCGGGCCGCCTCCAGCAGCGAGTCGGGCACCGCGGCGGCCGCGTAGATCCGGCACAGGTAGACCCCGAACGGGCTGACCACACTGGGGATCAGCACCGCCGCGTAGGTGTTCGCCAGGCCCAGCGCGCTGAAGAGGAAGTACAGCGGCAGGGCCAGCGCGGTGCTCGGGATCAGCACCCCGGCCAGCACCAGGCCGAAGACCGTCTCCCGCCCCCGGAACGGGAACTTGGCCAGCGCATAGCCCGCCGCGGCGGACAGCCCGGTGGCGCAGACCGCGCCGACGCCGGCGTAGAGCAGGGAGTTGGCGAACCAGCGGGCGTAGACGCCGTGGTCGTAGGTGAGCACGTCGGTGAGGTACCGCAGGGGCCGCGGGTGGTCGGAGAACCAGAAGCCGAAGGTGCCGAAGAGGTCGGCGCTGTTCTTGGTGGCCGAGACGACCAGCCAGTAGACGGGCGCGAGGAAGTAGACGGCGGCGGTGGCCAGGAGGGCACCGATGATGATCCGGTGGCGCACGGGGGCCCGGGTCGGCAGCGCCGCTCCGGGCCGCGTCCGCCGGGGGAACGGGGTCATCCGCGCTCCTTCCCGCGCCCGCCGACCAGCCGCAGGAAGCCGAACGAGGCCGCGCACGCCACCAGCGCCAGCAGCACCGCCTCGGCCGCCGCCCGGTGCTGGTTGTTGCCGACGAACGCCTCGCTGTAGGCGTGCAGGTTGGGGGTGTAGCCGGAGTCGATGGAGGAGGTGAGCGGGCGCAGCACCATCGGCTCGGCGAACAGCTGGAGGGTGCCGATGATGCTGAAGACGGTGGTGAGCACCAGGGCGGGGCGGAGCAGCGGGAGCTTGACGTACCGGGCCACCTGCCAGGCGCTCGCGCCGTCGATCCGCGCCGCCTCGTACAGCTCGCCGGGGACGGACTTCAGCTGGGCGATCAGCACCAGCATGGTGTAGCCGGTGAACTGCCAGGTGACGATGTTGGCGACGGACCACAGCACACTGCCGCGGGAGAGGAAGTCGACGTTCCAGCCGGCCTCCTGGGCGATCCGCACCAGTGGGCTGAGGCCGGGGACGTAGAGGAAGCCCCACAGGATCGAGGCGATCACCCCGGGCACCCCGTAGGGCAGGAAGAAGGCGCTGCGGAAGAAGGTGACCCAGCGGGCGGCGGCGCTCTCCAGGAGCAGCGCCAGCACGGTGGCGAGCAGCGTCATCAGCGGGATCTGCACGGCGCCGAAGAGCAGCACCCGGCCGAACCCGGTCAGGAACCGGTCGTCGGCGAGCGCCTGGGCGTAGTTGGCGAGGCCGGCGAAGGTGTCGTGCTCGGTGCCCAGGCCGAGCGGCCCGGTGCGTCGGATGCGCCGCAGGCTGGTCCACACGGCGTAGCAGACCGGGGCGAGGTAGCACAGGGCGAAGACGGCGAGGAAGGGCAGCACGAAACCGGCCGCGGCCCGGGCGTTGCCGCCACCGGGGCGCCCGGCCCGGCGCGGGCGCCGCGCGGTGGCCGCGCCTGCCGGCAGCCCGCTGTGCCCGCTCACCGGCCGCTCTCCGCCTTCAGCCCCTTGTCCCGCAGGTCGGAGATGGTCTGGCGCTGCACCTTCGTCAGCACCGAGCGGAACGAGCTGCCGTCGGCGAGCGCGTCGGTGAAGGCGTCCCCGAGCCGCTGGAAGAGGGTGTCCACGCCCGGCCCCCACTGCCAGCTGGTGTCCACGTGCGCCCCGGCGTCGGCGAAGACCCTGCTGTACGGCTGGCCGCCGAAGAAGTCCTTGTCGGCGTCGAGGGCGGTGGCGGCGTAGCCGGCCTTGGCGCTGGGGAAGCCGTAGCCGCCCCGGAGGAGCAGGGCGATCGACCCCGGGTCGGTGTTGAGCCAGACGGCGAAGTCCAGGGCGTCCTTGGGGTAGCTCGCCTTGGCGAAGACGGCGGTGGTGGAGCCGCCCCAGTTGGCGTACGCCCGGCCGCCGGGCTGCCACTGGGGCAGCGGGGCGGCCCGCCACTTCCCCTTGGTGCCGGGCGCGTTGCCGGCCAGCAGGGCGTCGCCCCAACTGGCGCCCACCCAGGCCGGGATGGCGCCGGTCTGGATGTCCTTGTACCAGGCGTCCCGGCGGTCCGGGATGGTCTTGACGAGCTTCCTGCGGACCAGTTGCTCCCAGTAGTCGGCGACCCGACGGGTGGGGGCGTCGTCGAGGTGCACCACCCAGGTGTCGCCGTGGGTGGCGTACCACTTGGCGCCGGCCTGCCAGGCCAGGCCGGCGAAGCGGTTGCCGTTGGTCGGGGCGAAGGTCTCGATCCAGGCGCCGTGCCGGCGGACCTCCTGGGCCGCGGCCTCGTACGCGTCCCATGTGCGCGGCACCGGGATGCCCCACCGGTCGAAGAGGTCCTGCCGGACGAACAGCCCCATCGGGCCGCTGGCCTGCGGGATGGCGTAGATCCCGGAGCCGAAGACGGACTGGCCCCACTGCCAGGCGAAGAACGCGTCGCGGTGCCGGGCGGCGCCGAGCGGGGCGAGGTCGCGCAGTCCGCCGTCGAGAAGGAAGCCGGGGATCACCGGGAACTCGATCTGGCCCAGGTCGGGCGGGTCGCCGGCCTTGATGGCGGCGTGCATCTTGGCGTACTGCTCGCCGTTGACCGCCGACACCTTCTCGACCTTGACCTGGACCTCGGGGTGCGTGCGGTTCCACAGGTCCACGGGGCGGTCGATGCCCGGCACCCAGGACCAGAAGGTGAGGGTGATCTTCTGCCCCTTCCGCCGTTCCCGGGGCGCGTCGCCGTCGTCGCCGCAGCCGGCGAGCGCGAGGCCGGCGGCGGCCGCGGCCGCCCCGCCCAGGACCGTTCTCCGGCGGACCCCGCCGCGGCGGCTGTCTGCGCTCTCGTACGTCACGGGTCCCCCTCCGCCGGGCCAGGACGTAGGACGTCCCTTGTCCTGCGGACGATAAGAAGGGCCCAACTGGCCGTCAAGGCACGGCACATGACGCTTTCTCGTGTCGGCAACGGCACCGCCGACGCGGGGTGAAATCCCGGTGAATGGGATGATCGCGACAAAAACCGGTACCCCGGCGCCCCCGCGCGGCCGGCGCCGGGGCGTCCGGTTCCCGGCCGGCGGCTACGCGGTCAGCCGGCGCCGGATGCCGTCGAAGTGCCGGTGCATCGCCGCGACCGCCCGCTCCCCGTCGCCCGCCTCCAGGGCGTCCACGATCTCCGCGTGCTGACGGTAGGTCACCTCCGGGTCCGGCCGGACGTCGGCGAGGTCCTCGCGGACCCGGCGCAGCGCCGCCCAGAACGCGTCCAGCACCTCGCTCAGCAGGTGGTTGCCGAGCGACCGGTACAGCGCGAGGTGGAAGGCCCGGTCGGTGGCGCTGAGCACCTCGCCGCCGCGCGCCTCCTCGGCCATCCGCTGCACCAGCCCCTTGAGGACCGCGAGGTCCTCGGCCGGCAGGCCGCGCGCCACCGTGCCGATCAGCCCCGCCTCCAGGGCCTCCCGGACCTCCATCAGCTCGTACAGGCTGGACTCCCCCTGATGGTGGCGGACCGCGGCCCGGAAGGCGACGCCCTCGACGAACGGTTCGAGGGTGAGCGCGCCGACGTAGGTGCCGAAGCCGTGCCGGATCTCGACGATCCGCATGGCCTGGAGCGCCTTGAGCGCCTCGCGCACCGAGTTGCGGCTGACGTCGAGGATGGCGACCAGCTCGGTCTCCGTGGGCAGCGGATCGCCCGGCGTCAACCCACGGTCCAGGATCAGCTGCTTGATCCGTGCCTGGACGTCCTCGGACATCGTCCCTCGCGCCATCCTCATCGCCCTCTTCCGTCTCGCGCACCTCATGTGCCGCGCGCCGCCGCCCCGTTCGGCCCGTTCCGGGGCGGAAATCCTTGACCGGGTGCCTGCACGCATGCCTATTGTGAACCGCGATATCGGACATCCCATGTCTGATGTCCCAGCTCAGAGCAGCCCTTGGAGCCCCCCATGGCACTCACCGCCCCGCTGCACGGCGTCATCCCTCCGGTCTGCACCCCGCTCGACCCGCACGGCGAGGTCGACACCGCCTCCCTCACCCGCCTGGTCTGCCGCCTCCTCGACGCCGGCGTCCACGGCCTGTTCGCCCTGGGATCCACCGGCGAGGCGGCCTATCTGACCAACCATCAGCGCGCCACGGTCCTGGAGACGGTGGTCACCGCCACCGCCGGCCGGGTCCCGGTCCTCGCCGGGGTCATCGACACCACCACCGCGCGCGTTCTGGAGCACGCCCGGACCGCCGTCGCACTCGGCGCCGACGCCCTGGTCGCCACCGCCCCCTTCTACGCCCGCACCCACCCCCGCGAGATCGCCGCCCACTTCCGGCACCTGCGCACCGCCACCGGCCGGCCGCTGATCGCCTACGACATCCCGGTGTCCGTGCACAGCAAGCTCTCCCCGGCCCTGATCCGCGAACTGGCCGAGGACGGCACGCTGGCCGGGCTCAAGGACTCCAGCGGCGACGACGGAACGCTGCGCCGGCTGCTGGTCGCGCTCGGCGGCCGCACCGGCCGGCACACCGGCCCCGCGCCGGCGTTCGCCGTCCTCAGCGGCTCCGAACTCACCGCGGACGCCGCACTGTTGGCGGGCGCGGACGGCGTCGTCCCGGGCCTGGGCAACATCGACCCGACCGGCTACGTCCGGCTCTACGACGCCGCCCGCGCCGGCGACTGGCCCCGGGCGACCGCCGAGCAGGAGCGGCTGGTCCGCCTCTTCGACCTCACCGACACCGGCCCGGAGGACGAGATGGGCCGCGGCTCCTCGGCGCTCGGCGGCTTCAAGGCGGCGCTCCGACTGCTCGGCGTGATCGCCTGCCGCGACACGGCCGTGCCGCAGCTCCCGCTGAGCGAGGAGTCGGTCGCGGAGGTGGGACGTCGGCTGACCGAGGCGGGGCTGCTGCCCGCCCCCTGAGACGGGCGGCGCCCCGTACACCACCGGCGCCGGGTCGGCAGCGGATGCCCCGAACGGGTGACACCCACCGCACCCGGCCCCCTCGGGGCCCGTCCGTGCGGCACCATGCCGCGCCATGGATGCCGTACGCGTCGCCCTGTTGCGCGAGGTCCTGGCCGGGACCGAGTGGATCGAGGCCACCCACCGCTTCGCCGGTTCGCTGCGGGCCGCCGTCGCCCCGCACGGCGGCGGTCTGCTGCTGGTCGGCAGCGCCGGCTACGAGCCCTGGCACCTGGCCGCCCACCTGGACGACGAGGCGGCCTGGTCGGGGCTGCCGGAGCTGTCGCCGACCCTGGTCCGTCACCGGGTCCCGGCCGGGGCGCCCGCGCACCTCGCGGTGGGTCCGGGCCGGCTGGCGGCGGCCGGGCGCGGTGCGACGCTGCTGGTGGTGACGCCGGAGTCGCCGGACGCCGGGCTGCTGGAGAAGGTGCACGACGCGCGCCGCAACGGCGCCACGGTGCTCGCCCTGGACTCCGGCGACCGCGATCTGCACGCCCTGGCCCACGACGCGCTGATCGCCGCGCCACCACCGGACGACGGGGCGGCCGCCCCGGATCCGCCGCGGCCCCCGGACCTCGACCTGGACACCGTCCAGCACCTGGTCAGCGCCGCCGCCGGCGAGAACAGCCGGCCCGGGCCGCGGCATCACCGAAGGTTCCGCGACCGCCTGGCCCGCCTCGCCGAGGCGCTGGCGGCCCCGCCGCCCCCGCGCTGGTGAGCCGCGGCCCGACCCCGAACCGTCGGTTCGGACACGGCCCGGGCGTCCCGTCCCCATCCCCGTCCTAAGGCGCCCCGTCCCCCTCGCCCTTGCCGCCCTTGTCACCCTTGCCCATGTCGTGCCACCGGGGGTCGGTCTCCCACTCCAGATTCCGCTCGCGTGCGGTCTCCATGGCGTGCGCCGCCTCCTCGCGGGTGGCATACGGGCCGAAGCGGTCGGCGGCGCGGCACTGGGGACCCTCCTCGACCGTGCGGTGCTCCAGGCAGTAGAACCACTCGCCGGGCTTGCCGACCGTCCGCCGCTTGAACAGCGCCATTGCCGCCTCCTGTGCATGACTCCCGTGCCACCATCCTGCCCGACGGCCCGCGGATACACTCGCTGGCATGTCTGGCCAGTCGCTTCTTGTCCCGGGGAGCATCTCCCCCACCCGCCACGTCCCCGCCTCGATCGCGCGCCCCGAGTACGTCGGGAAGGCCGCGCCCACGCCCTATACGGGACCGGAGGTGCAGGACGCCGAAACGATCGAGCGGATGCGGATCGCCGGCCGGATCGCCGCCCAGGCGATGGCGGAAGCCGCCAAGCACATCGCGCCCGGCGTGACCACCGACGAACTGGACCGCGTCGCCCACGAGTTCATGTGCGACCACGGCGCGTACCCGTCCACGCTCGGCTACCGCGGCTTCCCCAAGTCCCTGTGCTCCTCGGTCAACGAGGTCATCTGCCACGGCATCCCCGACTCGACCGTCCTCACGGACGGCGACATCGTGAACCTGGACGTGACCGCGTACATCCACGGCGTGCACGGCGACAACAACGCCACGTACCTGTGCGGTGACGTGGACGAGGACTCGCGGCTGCTGGTGGAGCGCACCCGGGAGGCGCTCAACCGCGCGATCAAGGCCGTCCGGCCGGGCCGCCAGATCAACATCATCGGCCGGGTCATCGAGTCCTACGCCAAGCGCTTCGGCTACGGCGTGGTCCGCGACTTCACCGGGCACGGCATCAACTCGTCCTTCCACTCCGGCCTGATCGTCCCGCACTACGACAGCCCACACCACACCACCGACATCAAGCCCGGCATGACCTTCACCATCGAACCGATGCTGACGCTGGGCACGTACGAGTACGACATGTGGGAGGACGGCTGGACCGTGGTCACCAAGGACCGGAGGCGGACCGCGCAGTTCGAGCACACCCTGGTGGTCACCGAGACCGGGACGGAAATTCTTACGCTGCCCTGATCCGGACGGGAGTAGCGTTTTTACCGACAGGTTGTCGGGAACAGGTTGACCAGGGCCCGCCCTGCGTAGTTAGGTAACCCTAACCTGACGGCTGCGCGTGCCCGTCGGCCTGTTCCCGGGGCCGCACCGCGCGCTCCGTCCCTGTCCGCGCTCTCCCGGCCTCCGGAGGTCCGCCTTGGAAGCGTCCAGCTCGACCCCGTCGTTCTCGACGGCCATCCGCACGGCGTCGCACGAGCAGCACACCGAGGCCGAGAACTCCGCGTTCATGAGTCACCTGCTGGGCGGCGAGCTCGGCGTCGCCGCCTACCGGCGCTACACCGAGCAGCTGTGGTTCGTCTACCGCGCGCTGGAGGACGTCCCGCAGGGGCTCACCGCGGACCGGGTCGCGGGCCCCTTCCTCCGCCCGGAGCTGGCCCGCACCGTCGAGCTGGAGCGCGATCTGGCCCACCTCGGCGGCCCGGACTGGCGCGCCGGCCTCGCGCCGCTGCCGGCCACCGCCGCCTACGCCGAGCGCATAGCCGACTGCGCCCGCGACTGGCCGGCCGGCTATGTCGCCCACCACTACACCCGCTACCTCGGCGATCTCTCCGGCGGCCAGATCATCCGCGGCACCGCCGAGAAGACCTGGGGCTTCGCGCGCAAGGGCGACGGCGTCCGGTTCTACGTCTTCGAGGGCATCGGCAACCCCGCCGCCTTCAAGCGCGAATACCGCGAACTGCTGGACGGGCTGCCGCTGGACGACCTGGAGAAGCAGCGCGTGATCGACGAGTGCAAGCGCGCGTTCGCGCTGAACAGCGCGGTCTTCCGGGAGTTGGGCGAGGAGTTCCCGCGCACCGCGTGACGGGCGCGGCGCCCGCGCCCGCCCCGGGCCTCGTTCACGGCGCCTGCGGCACCCCGGCGCGCACCCGGCCGCCGATCTCGATCGTCCCGTCGGGAAGGGGCCGGGTGAACAACTGCGAGCCGGCCCCCTGACGGATGTCCAGGGAGCGGCCCAGCTGATGCGTCAACAGGAGGGCGGCGGCGCCGGTGGCCTCGTCCTCCCCAATGTTGTCGCCGCGCCGGGGGAAGCCCCGGGCGCGGACCGTGCCCGCCGCCTCGTCCTGCCAGGCCCAGGCGTAGAGCCAGCCGTCGCCGGGCGGCGGCGCGGGCAGCGCGTCGACCTCGGCGGCCGAGCCGTGGCGCTCGGTACGGCGCGCGGTGACCCACTCGGCGCGGGCCCGCACCCAGGTGAGGTCGCCGTCGTAGCGGACGGCCACCTCGCCGGCCGGCGGGCGCAGCGACCGCACCGGCCGGCCCGAACTCCGCAGCAGCCAGGCGAGACCGACCAGGGGGTGCCCGGCGAACGGCAGCCGGACGCTGGGGGTGTGGATGTCCACGGCGCCGGCGGCCGGGTCGTCGCCGATGTTGAGCGCGGCGTCAGCCGCTCCGGTGGAGCCGGTGCTCGCACCGGGGGGATCGAGGAACACCGTTTCGCTGTAGCCCAGTTCGGCGGCGAGGGCGGCCCGGTCGGCCCGGCCGGGAAGGGCGGCGCCGTCCAGGACGACGGCCAGCGGGTTGCCCCCGCCGCCGTCCGGTCCGCAGAAGACCCGCAGCAGGTCCACGTCGGCGGCGCCGCCGCGCCGGTGCGCTTCGTTTCGTTCGTTCACCCCCGCATTGTCCGCCGCCGCCTCCGCACCGCCCGCCGCGGGCCCCGCCCCTCGGGCCCGTCCGAGGACGAACGCCCCCCGACCCCCGCGTACGCCGTCGGCCACCGGGTATGGTTGCGCCGAATCCGTGCCACCCCGGCGGCCGTCCGTCCGCCCCGGTCGCCCCGGTCGCCCCGAAGGAGCCCGAGCCCCATGACACGCAGGTCGCCGTTCCGGGTGCCCGCAGCAGTGACGTCGGCCGCCGCCGCGCTGGTCATGCTGAGCGGATGCATGACGGTGCACGGCGAGCGCGAGGTGCTGCCCGCGGTGTCGCAGGCCGACGCCGCCAAGGCGCTCAAGCAGTTCGCCGACGGCTTCAACAAGGCCAACCGCACGCTGGATCCGACCGTGAACACCTCGATCGAGTCCGGCGCGCTGCTCGCCATCGACCAGGCGCAGATAAAGGCCGCACACGGCGTCCGCCCCAACGGCAACCCCCACTTCGTCCCGCTCTCGTTCACGGACACGCACTTCACCGTGCCCAAGCAGAAGGGCTGGCCGAGGTTCTTCGTCGGGGACGGGCTCAGCAACCGCCGGGACCGCAGCGGCGAGAACACCCGCTGGTTCCTGGTGTTCAGCCGGGACAGCATCCGCGCGAAGTGGCGGGCGACGTACCTCGCGACGTTCCCCGGCAACAACGCCCCGGAGCTGAAGGTCACCGGCGGCTACGCGGAGCCGGTGCCACTGGACGGCTCGTCGGGGCTGACCGTCGATCCGGGCAAGCTGAGCCAGGCGTACGTGGACTATCTCAGCACCGGTAAGGGCGACTTCGCGCCGGGCCAGGAGACCGACCAGTGGCGGGCCCGGCGGGCCCAGGGCGCCAACCAGCCCGGGGCGCGCATCCAGTGGGAGGACCAGGCGTCGGATCTGCCGCCGGTGGCGCTGCGGACCACCGACGGCGGGGCGCTGGTGTTCTTCTCGACCGTCTACCACCAGCAGAAGACGGTCTCCCAGGGCCTGATGATCACGGTGCCGCCGGAGCTGCGCGGGATCGTGGAGGGGCCGATGAAGAAGACCATGCGGATGGCGTTCACGACGGTGTCGGGCCAGGCGGTCACGGTCCCGGCGAAGGGCGCCGGCGGCAAGATCACGGTGCTCAACCGGATCGAGGCGAAGACCGCGGCGAAGGCGCTCTAGAGGATCGGGTGGGCGCCGCCCGACGAGCGGCGCGTGCGCGGGAGCGAGGGGCCGTCGGGCGACCGGCGGCCCTTTTGCGTTGCCGGGGGCGGGTCAGCGGCCGATCGGCCAGGCCGCCGTCTCGTGGTCCGCCTCGTGGTCGATGAACGCGGCGCAGGCGTCGGTGAGGGTCTCCAGCAGGGTCAGCGGGTCCGGCAGCGGAAGCTCGGGGCCGCGCAGCCAGGTCACCGCGGGCTGGTCGCCGGGGAGGGCGGACGGCGGCAGGAGGACGTAGCTGCCGCGGCAGTGCCAGCGAAAGCCGGGATGCTCGTCGAGGGTCTCGGGATGGCAGTCCAGCTCGCACGGCCACCACTCGTCCTCGTCGTCGGGGGTGCCGCGGGTGGCGGTGAAGAACAGCATCCGGCCGTCGCCGAAGCCGGCGCCGCTGAGGCTGACCGGGCCGACGTCGACGCCGGCCGCCTCCAGCCGGCCGAGGGCGCTGCGGCCGGCCTCGACGGGGACGTCGAGGACGTCGTGGGCCATGCCGGTGGCGGTGATGAAGTTGGCCTGCGGGAGGGTGCGGACCCAGGCGGCGACCTTGTCGCGGTCGGTGGTGGCGACGGTCTGCCAGCCGAAGGAGACGGGGTGGCGGCCGGGGGTGGGACAGCCGATGCGCTCACAGGAACAGCCGTAGCCGGAGGGGTGGGCGGCAGGGGCGACCGGGAAACCCGCGTCCACCGCCGCCATCAGCAGGTCCTCGCGGCCGCGCGCGGCGGCCGATCCCGTGTCCGTATCGCCACCCGATCCGCTCCTCGGCCGGCGCAGCCACTGGGAGAACCTGCTCTTGCGTTCCATCAATCCCCTCACTTCGAGCGGTGGTCTGGGGTCAATGCTGCCACCATCCTGGGCGCCAGGTGACCGGTGTGCGGATCCGGGGTGAACGCGGTACGGGCGAACAGGGCATTTCACGCCAACGCCGCCCGTCGCCCCGGGCGTCAGTCGCGCCGGCGCAGACCGCGGAGCACCTGGTCGAC
Source organism: Streptomyces yunnanensis (assembly GCF_029011865.1). Taxonomy (NCBI): domain Bacteria; kingdom Bacillati; phylum Actinomycetota; class Actinomycetes; order Kitasatosporales; family Streptomycetaceae; genus Streptomyces; species Streptomyces yunnanensis. The sequence continues at coordinate 6,658,725 of NZ_CP095749.1, read as the reverse complement.
GAGGGTGTCGACGAAGGCGTGGGTCAGCTCCCCGGTGCGCATCAGCCAACGCTGTGAGAAGGGACTCAGCAGCATCTCGGCGCCGATCCGGAGGTCGACGTCCGGGTCCAGTTCGCCGGCTTCCCGGGCGGCGCGCAGCCGCTCGACGTAGAGGCGGATGCCCGGTTCCATGAGGCGGCCGACGAAGCTGCGGGAGAGCTCCTCGTCGTTGGTGCCGGCCGCGACCAGGGCACGGTAGGGGGCCTGCCAGGCCGCGTCGTTGAACTCGTCGACGGTGGCGCGCAGAACGGCCTTGAGGTCGGCGGCGAGGTCGCCGGTGTCGGGGAGCCCCTCGTGCTCGTAGGCGTCGGCGGCGGAGCCGAAGGCGTCGAGGAGGACGGCGGCCTTGGAGGGCCACCAGCGGTAGATGGTCTGCTTGCCGACGCCGGCACGGGCGGCGATGCCTTCGATGGTGAGCTTCTCGTAGCCGACCTCGCCGACCAGGGCGAGGGCGGCCTCGAAGATCGCCTGGCGGGAGCGTTCGCTGTAGCGGCGGGTGGGGGTGCCCCCGGCGGAGCCGGGGGGAGCGTCGGGGGCTGCTTTGTTGGCCATGGGCGGGAGTGTAACGAGGAGAGGCGAGACGTATCGTCTCAACGAGACGGGCCGTATCGATCGGGGCGGGGCGGCGGGCGGACGCCGCCCCCGCAGCCGACCTCGGTCAGTGCGGCCAGGCGTCGCCCCAGGCCGCGTCGCGGGCCTCGCGATAGGCGGCGCCGTGCCGCTTGGTGACGGTGTCCCGGCGCAGGGCGTCGTCCGCGGTGCACAGGTCCAGCAGCACCTGGCCCTTGCGGATCTGCGGCCTGCGGACGACCCGCGCCGCGGCCGGCTCGGCCGGGAGGCGGGTGGCGGCCACATAGCTGAACTTCTCGTCCTCGTAGGCCAGGGAGCCGCCCTTGACCTGGCGGTGCAGCGAGGAGCGGCTGACCCGGGCGGAGAAGTGGCACCAGTCTTCCCCCGGGACGATCGGGCAGGCGGCGCTGTGCGGGCACGGCGCGACGACCCGCAGCCCGGCGGCGACCAACTGCTCACGGGCTTCGCGGATCCGCAGATAGCCCTCGGGGGTGCCCGGTTCGATCAGGACCACGGACCGGGCGGCGGCCACCGCGCCGACCACCGCGCGACGGTCCTCCGGACGCAGCTCGCCCAGCACGTAGGAGACGGTGACCAGGTCGGTGTCCTCGGGGAGGGTGAGGCCCTCGCCGAGGGACTGCCGCCGCCAGGTGACGTCCGGCAGGATCCCGGCGGCCAGTTCGCGGCCCAGGTCGAGTGCGGGCTGCGCCCAGTCCAGGACCGTGCTGCGCGGGCCGTCCCAGGTGGCGGCGGTGGCCCAGGTGGCCGCGCCGGTCCCGCCGCCGACGTCGACGTGGGTGGCCGGGGACCAGTCGGGGACGCGGGCGGCGAAGGCGGCCAGCGCGGCCCGCACCGCCTCGAAGGTGGCCGGCATCCGATAGGCGGCGTAGGCGGCGACATCGCCGCGGTCCCGGAGCACCGGGGCGTCGGTGGGGGTGCGGCCACGGTAGTTGGCGATCAGCCGCTCGACGGCCTGCGCGGCCTGCTTGGGCGGCAGGCCGTCGAGCAGGCCCGCCAGGGCGGCGCGCAGTTCGTCGTGCATTCGGGAAAGTCTACGGGGGTCCCGGGCCAGGCCACGCCGGGCCGGGACGGGGTCAGGGCCGGCCCGCGGGGTCGGCGTGCGCCACCGCGCGGGCGAGGTGGGTGGCCGCCGCGGCCCGCGGCGCGCTGCCGCCCGACCGGCGCCGGGGGTGGACGGTGTTGGCGAGCAGCACCAGGAAGGTGTCGGTGGCGCGGTCCAGGACCAGGCTGGTGCCGGTGAACCCGGTGTGCCCGGCCGCGCCCCGGCCGGCCAGCTCGCCCATGAAGTACGGCTGGTCGACGGCGAAGCCGAGGCCGGGCGGGTCGAGCAGGGCGGCGACCGCGGCCGGGCCGAGGATCCGTGCGGTGCCGTACGCCCCGCCGTTGAGCAGCGTCCGGCACAGCACGGCCAGGTCCTGGGCGGTGGAGAACACCCCGGCGTGCCCGGCGACGCCGCCGAGCGCCCAGGCGTTCTCGTCGTGCACCTCGCCGCGCAGCGGGCCCCGGTCCGCCTTGGCCCACGGCCGCCGCTGGTCCTCGGTGGCGGCCACCCCCTGCGGCGCCAGCGGGCCGTAGCAGGTGCTGGTCAGGCCCAGCGGACCGGTGATGCCGTCACGGACCAGGGCGTCCAGGGGGCGGCCGGTGAGCCGCTCCAGCAGCAGCTGGAGGGCGATGAGGTTGAGGTCGGAGTAGCGGTGCGCGCCGTACGGGCCGCCGGAGGGGGCCGCGGCCTCGGCCCACAGCAGCGCCAGTTGGTCGGCGCGGCCCCGGTGGTCGTGGAAGGGCAGCTCGGGGGCGAGGCCGGAGGTGTGCCGGAGCAGGTCCCGGACGGTGATGCCGGGGGCGAAGGCCGGCAGGTGGGCGGCGACCGGCGCGTCCAGGGCGAGCCGGCCCCGCTCGGCCTGCTGGACCGCGGCGATCGCGGTGAAGAGCTTGCTGAGCGAGGCGAGGTCGAAGACCGTGCCCACCCGCATCGGCTCCCACAGGTCGCGGGGCAGGTCCAGGCCGCGGTCCCGCTCAGGGTCGTAGCCGCGGTAGCGCACCGCCCAGCCGGCGGCGGCCTCGGCGGCGACCACCGGGCCCCGGCCGGCCAGCACCACCGCTCCGGCGCACCATGGCGGACGGCCTTCGGGCAGCGCCCGCACGCCGCTGACCAGCCGATCCATCCAGGCGGGGTGCAGTCCCGCCGCGGCCGGTGTGCCGGGCCTCAGTCTCGGGGCGTTCGGTGCGTTCAGAGCCCGTTCCTCTCGCCGGCGGTGCGTTCCTCCTTACGCTGCCACGGACGGCACATTCCCAGGAAGCTCACGAGCGCGAGAACGGCGCACGACAGTTGCACGACGGCCATCGGAACGGCCGTCCGTTCGCCGGCGATGCCCACCAGCGGCGAGGCCACCGCACCGAGCAGGAACGTCGAGGTGCCCAGCAGCGCGGAGGCGGAGCCGGCCGCGTGCGGGGTGCGCAGCAGCGCCAGGGTGTTGGTGCTCGGCATGACCAGGCCCATGGCGGACATCAGCACGAACAGCCCGGCGGCCACCGGCACCAGCCCGACCTTGCCGAAGATCCCGGACGACAGCAGCAACAGGGCCGCACCGGCCAGCGCGACCAGCACCAGGCCGACGCCGAGGACCTTGTCCAGGCCGACCCGGCCGACCAGCAGCTTGCCGTTGACCTGGCCGACCGCGACCAGCCCGACGGAGTTCAGGCCGAAGAGCAGGCTGAAGGTCTGCGGGGAGGCGCCGTAGATCTCCTGGACGACGAACGGCGAGGCGGAGATGTACGCGAACAGCGCGGCGAAGGCGAACGCGCCGACCAGGAGATAGCCGGAGAAGACCCGGTCGGCGAGGAGGTCGCGCATGGTGCGCAGGGCCGGGCCGAGGCCGCCGGGCTGGCGGCGCTCCGGCGGCAGCGTCTCGTCCAGCCGGCGCCAGACGAGGAGGGTGAGCAGCACCCCGACCACGGTCAGCACAACGAAGACGCCGCGCCAGTCGGTGACCCGGAGGATCTGGCCGCCGATCAGCGGGGCGACCACCGGCGCCACCCCGGAGATCAGCATCAGCGTGGCGAAGAAGCGGGCCATCGCCACCCCGTCGTACAGGTCGCGCACCACCGCCCGCGCGATGACGATGCCGGCCGCGCCGGCTAGCCCCTGCAGCAGGCGGAAGGCGATGAGGAGTTCGGCGTCGGTGGCGAGCGCGCACAGGGCGGTGGCGAGCACGTAGACGACCATGCCGATGAGCAGCGGGCGTCGGCGGCCCCACTTGTCGCTCATCGGGCCGACGATCATCTGCCCCAGGGCCATGCCCGCCAGGCAGGTGGTGAGGGTGAGTTGGACGGTGGCGGCCGGACTGTGCAGGGCGGCGGTGACCTGCGGCAGGGCCGGCAGGTACATGTCCATGGAGAGCGGCGGGACCGCGGTGAGACCGCCGAGGACGAGGGTGACGAGCAGGCTGGTGCGGCGGGCGGCGACCGGAGCGGTGGGCGCGTCCCGCGCGGATATGGCGGGCTGGCCGGGGGCGTCGTCCCGGGTCTCGGCGGCGGGGGCGCCGGACTCTGTCATGAGCGTCTCCATGATTCGGTGATGGCGGCACCATGGTGGCACGCGGCGGACACCGCCGGGGCGCCAGGACGCAGTCCTTTGGTCCTAAGCCCGCCGTCAACTGCCGCCCGATCCGCGGCTCCTGGCGGACGCCGCCCGGTTCGCGCCCGGTTCGCGCCCCGTCCGCCGTTACTCTGCCGGCATGGCATATGACACAGAGCGGGCAGGGGCGGCACAGGCGACACCGGTGGCACGGGCCGGGCAGGTGGGCAGTACCGCGACCGCGGCCCGGCCGACGCTCCCGGCACCCTCCTCCCGGGGCCGGGCCCCGCGGACGTCCGCGCTGCCGAAGGAGGCCAGGGGGGACGGCGCGGCGGGCCGCAAGGTGGCGCTGGTCACCGGCGCGGGTTCGGGCATCGGCCGGGCGGTGGCCCTGGCGCTGGTCGCCGACAACTGGACGGTGGTCCTGGCCGGCCGGCGCCCCGACGCCCTGGAGGAGACCGCCCGCCAGGTCGGGTACGCGGGCATCGAGGGCCCCGCGGTGCTGCCCGTCCCGACCGACGTCACCCGCCCCGAGGAGGTCGGCGCCCTCTTCACCACGATCCGCGACCGGTTCGGCCGGCTGGACCTGCTCTTCAACAACGCGGGCGCCTTCGGCCCCCCGGTCCCGGTGGAGGAACTCTCCTACGACGACTGGCGGGCGGTGGTCGACGTCAACCTCGGCGGCGCCTTCCTGTGCGCCCAGGCCGCGTTCCGGACGATGAAGGAACAGGACCCGCAGGGCGGCCGGATCATCAACAACGGCTCCGTCTCCGCCCATGTGCCCCGGCCGCACTCGATCGCGTACACCGCCACCAAGCACGCGATGACCGGCCTCACCAAGTCGCTGTCCCTGGACGGCCGTCCGTACCGGATCGCCTGCGGCCAGATCGACATCGGCAACGCGGCCACCGAGATGACCGGCCGGATGCAGGCCGGGATCCTCCAGGCCAACGGCCGCACCGAGATCGAACCGGTGATGGACGCGGCCGACGTCGCCCGTACGGTCGCGCACATGGCGGCGCTCCCGTTGGAGGCCAATGTGCAGTTCGCGACGGTGATGGCGACCGCGATGCCCTACATCGGGCGGGGCTGACGCACCGCGGGCCGCCCGGGAATAGCCGGGCGGTGGCGGGTGGTTCCCCGGCCATGACACTCGAAACCGCCGCCGGGGGCCCGGCCCGCACTCCCGAGATCCTGCGTTACACCGCGTTCTCCGCCGACCCCGCGGGCGGCAATCCGGCCGGGGTCGTCCTGGACGCCACCGGGCTGGACGACGCCGCCCAGCTCGCCATCGCCGCCGAACTGGGCTACTCCGAGACCGCGTTCCTCACCGCGCCGCCGGAGGGGCTGGGCGAGCCCGGTCGGGCGTTCACCATCCGGTACTTCAGCCCGCTCGCCGAGGTCGCCTTCTGCGGCCACGCCACGGTCGCCACCGCGGTCGCGCTGGCCGAGCGCCAGGGCCCCGGCGACCTGGTCTTCGCCACCCAGGCCGGTCCGGTCCCGGTCACCGTCGCCCGGCACGACGGCGCCCTGCGGGCCACCCTCACCAGCGTCGAGCCGCGCATCGAGCCGATCGCCCCGGCCGACCTCGCCGAGGCGCTGGCCGCGCTGGACTGGCCGGCCGCCGATCTCGACCCGGCGCTGCCGCCCCGGATCGCCTACGCCGGCGCGCGCCACCTGGTCCTCGGCGCCGCCACCCGCGCACGACTGGGCAAGCTCGACTACGACTTCGACCGGCTGGCCGCCCTGATGCACCGCCTCGACCTGACGACCCTTCAGCTGGTCTGGCGGGAGGGCGACACGGTCTTCCACGTCCGCGACCCGTTCCCGGTCGGCGGCGTGGTGGAGGACCCGGCGACGGGCGCCGCGGCCGCCGCCTTCGGCGCCTACACCCGCGCCCTGGGCCTGGTCACCGCCCCGGTGACGCTCACCCTCCACCAGGGCCACGACCTCGGCCGCCCGGGCCTGTTGACGGTGGACCTCCGGTCCGGCGACCCCCGCTCGCACGTCAGCGGCACCGCCACCCGGATCTCGGCGACGGACGCCTGAGGACGCGGGGCCTAGGGCCGCGGATCGGCGCCGGGGCGTGCGGGTGCGGGCGGACGCGGCGGCCCGCCGCCCGCTCACCCGGCGCCCGGCAGGCCCCGCCCCGGCCCCCCGCACGCCCCGCCCCGCGGCGCGCAGGACACCGTGATCGCGCCCTGCCCGGCGCCGCCGGCCGGCCGGACGCCCGCCCCGCCCTCCCGGTGCCCCGCGCCGAAGGTGTCGTCCCGCCACCCCAGCAGCGCCGACGCCACCACCACTATCAGCACCAGCACCACGAAGATCAGCAACGGCCGGGCCCGTACCAGCAGTTGACGCACCCGCCCGGGCCCGCGGTTCGCCGGCCGGCCCCCCGCGCCCCTCCCGGGCACCGCCCCCGCCCGCGTCCTCGTCCCCGGACCGCGGTGCCGTCCCAGCGCCCGCGCGATCCGTCTCTTCCAATACACCAGCCGGTAGTAGTGCTTCAGCACCTCGGCTCCCCCTCGTGTGACTGCCCGGGAAGCCACGAGGGTACTGCCCGCCGGTACCCACGGCGCCCGCTCGTGCCGGCAACGGGCCCACCCGCACGCCCCGACGGACACCCGGCGGCCCGGTGGCCGGCACGGCCGCGGAGACGGCGACCGGCCTCCTCATGAGAACGGCCCCGCTCCGACCCCCTGAGCAGGCGGGGGCGGAACGGGGCCGGCAGGGCACCCGCCGTCAGCCGAGGCCGGGCAGCCCCTTGAGCGGCAGCTGGTCCGTGGACGGCAGCCCCTTGGTGGGCAGGGCGCCGGTCGCCGCCTTCCCGGAGAGCGCGTCCGTCACCGCCTTCCCCGGCAGCCCGTCGGTCAGCCCCTGCCCGCCCTTCCCGGGCAGCGCGTCGGTGGGCAGTCCGCCGAGCAGTCCGCCGTCGGCGGTGGCCGCCTGCGCCGTCTGTCCCAGCAGGTCCCCGGCCGCGCCGGCCGTCGCGCCCACCGCCTCCGCCGCCGGCGGCGTCACCTTCGCCGCGGCCCCGCCGACCGCCGTGGTCTCCGCGGGCACCACCTTGTCGACGGCCTTGCCCTGGACCCCGCCCGCGACCTGCGTGGCCTGCTGCGCGGCCCCGTCCGCCACGCTCCCCAGGGCCCCGGGGTCCACGTTGGTCAGCCCGCCCAGGTCGGGGGTCTGCGGTACGTCGGCGGCGTGGGCTCCGGCAGTCGACCCCAGCGTCATCGCAGCCGCGGCCATGCCCACTGCCGTCAGAACTCGTCGCATCAAGGCTCCTCAAGGAATGAGATGTGCTTGTGTGATGAGAACGATGAGCTGCGCACCCGGACACGCCCGACCCCCACCGGTGCGGCGCGCAGGACGCCGAGGGGGCGGACGCGTCGGTGCACACGCCGGGACCGGGCCGGGCGTGCGCCCGAACGCCCGACGCCGCGCCCCTCCCCCACGAACCTCCTGGTCAGCGGCGGTTCTGCGGTACCAGTGAGGTCGTCAGCGTCGCGTTCGGCGCCAGGCGGGCGAGGACCGGACGACCGGCGGCATCGGTGGCCAGGGCGGCGGCGCCGACCACCGCGCCGGTGAGGGTCTGCCACCGCGGGGCGTGCCCGGCGCCCAGGGTGGCCAGGCTGGTGGTGCCGTCGTTGTTGCCGGCGGCCAGGAGCACGTCGCCGGCCACCGGATGCAGGGCGAGGACCCCGTAGCCGCGGGCGACCAGACCGACGTGCTCGCCCTGCCAGGTCGCGCCGCCGGCCGGCAGCCGATGGACCAGCGGGCGGGCGGACTTGGCCTCGCGGAAGGCGAGGAGGAGCGAACCGTCCGGCCGGGCCAGCGCGGTGGGCGGGTCCGCCGGGCTCGGCAGGCCGGTACGGCGGAGGAAGAACCTCCCGCCGGGGTGCTCCTGCTGCCAGTGGTGGACGGTGTTGTGCCCGGACCCGAAGACATGGACGCACCCCTTGCCGTCGGTGACGGCGGAAAGCCCCTCCTGGACCTCGGCGGGGTCCAGGTCCCTCCAGTCGCTCCAGGTGCCGTCGCCGCGCCGTTGACGGGCGGAGACGCCCTTGGCCGAGTTGCGGGCGAAGAGCCACGTCGTGCCGTCGGCGCCCCGGGCCACGACGGGACCGCCGACCCGGCGGCCGTGATCGGGGGTGCGGTCGGGGGTGCCGAGCGAGGTCCAGGGGCGGAACGGGCCGCCCGGGCGCGGCTGTTCGGCCAGGACGATCTCGCGGCGGTTGTCCGCCGCCTTGGGGCCCAGGGCCGCGATGCGTTCGGCGAACAACTGCCAGCGGCCGTCCTCGGTGAGGGTGGCGGACAGCCCCGGCAGCAGCCCGTCGCCGCCCAGGGGTTCGGGCGTCGTCCAGGTGTCGTCGCCCTTGCCGGTCTGCTGCCATCTGACGGCCTGCCCGGCGAGCACGGCGAAGGCGGTCAGTCGGCCGTCGGGGCCCTGCCGCACCTGTGGGGCGGCGGTGGGATAGCGCAGGCTGGTGCGCTGGAGCCAGCCGGTGCGGTAGGAGCGGTTCCGGCCGACGTCGTAGTCTCCGCAGCCGGCGGGGAAGTCGCAGGAATCCGGCGCTCCGCCATAGGCGTTGAGCGCCTCGGCCTTGTCGCGGACGAGCTGCGCGGGAAGGTTGTCGGGCCAGCGCTCGTTGTAGTAGCCGCGGTACGCCATGACGGCGTGCAGGCGGCCCTCGCCGGGGCCCTTGTAGCGCGCCAGGGCGGCGTAGGTGAACAGCGCGGCGGCCGTGTGGTCGGGGTGGTCGGAGTAGCCGGCCTGGTCGTGGTGGCGCCGGTGCGCTCCGTCGTGCACCTGCATGTCCGGGTCGGGGTCCAGGGTCCGCACCAGCGTGGGCCGGTACCGGTCGAGGAGCTGGACGAGGACGTCGATCAGCCCGGACCGGGTGATCTTCTGGGAGCGGCGCACGGGGGAGCCCGTGCTGACCAGGGTGCTGGTGACCATCGTGGGGTCCGCCCACAGGTCCGGCAGGCCGCGCTTGCGGCCGCGCCCGGCGGCGAAGTGCTGGTGCACGCCCAGGAAGATCAGCTGGACACCGGTGTGGCCGGCGAGGGTGTTCACCTCGATGAGCGTGCCGTCGGGCAGGGCCAGCGCCTGCATCCCCCAGCCCGCGTGCGGGTCGCCGGTCGCCATGAGCGCGTACGCCTGGCGCAGGCCCTGGCGGCGGGCGCCCGCGTAGGCCGCGAGGTTGGGCTCGGGCTTCGGCCGGCCCGGCACCTTGTTGACGCCGCCGGTCTCGCCGCAGTTCAGGTAGACGCTGACGAGTTGGTCGTTGGCCCCGATGGTCTGCTGGACCTCCGGGTTCATGAAGTACAGGTCGTCGTCCGGGTGGGCGAGTATCTGCATGACCCGGCTGCCGCTCCGGCCGTCGTCGGCGGCCGCCACCGCGCCGCGTCCGGCGGAGGGCAGGGAGGCCGTCCGCGTGGCGCCGCTGCACCCCGCCGCGGTGAGGGCGACGAGGCCGGCGACGAGGGTGCGGCGGGTGGGCTGTGGTCGCACGGGAGCTCTCTTGTGGGTCAGCGGGGTAGTTCGTAGCGGCTGGGCACCGGGAAGTACGACTCCAGGAAGGGGCGCAGCAGAGCCGTGCTCCGCTCCAGGTCGTCCTCCGTGGAGAGGGTGTCGTTGAGGCAGAACACCCCCTTGTCGCGCCGGAGCAGGAGCCGGTCGAGCCGGTTGGCGGTGTTGGGGTGGGAGACGTCCAGGTAGACGTACTCCACGTCGCCGGGCAGCGCCCGCCGGGTGTGGAAGGCGTAGTAGTGGTACAGCGACGACGGGATGGACAGGTCCGTCCCGCTGCGGAACCGCTGTGCGGCCGTCCTGCGGTGCTGCTCGCCGAACTCCCGCTCGATCTCGCCCAGGACGCTCCGGGTCAGCGCGTGCGGCACATGGCGCATCTTGCGGACCGGGGTGGTGCCGAAGCGCTCCTGTATCAGCGCGCGGTTGTTCTTCCCCGCGACGGAGACCGGTACGTCCTCCGGCGAGGGCGGTCCGAGCGGGACGAGGGCGGGCGAGGGGAAGAACTTGGTCAGCCCGTTGGCGAGGAAGAAGTCCTTGGGGGTCAGCTCGGCGCCGAGGAAGACGTCGTCGTTGAAGTAGAGGAAGTGTTCGGACAGGCCGTCGATGCGGTGGAGTTGGCTTTCGATGGCGTGGGAGTTGAAGGTGGGCAGCAGTGCGGGGTCGTCGAAGATCTCGCGGTGGCTGACGACCTTGATGCCGGGCAGGGAGGTGTCCAGCCAGGCGGGGGTCTGGTCGTCGGTGACGAGGTAGACGTTGCGCACCCACGGGGCGTACATCGCCAACGACCGCAGCGAGAACCGCAGTTCCTCGTGGTCGGCGTAGCGCGCGGCGTTGGCCGCCTCCTCGTGGTACGCCGCGCCGGCGAACCCGGCCCGGCGCCGCTGCCACGCGGGGTCGGCGCCGTCGACCCAGGTGTAGACGACGTCGATGGGGAAGGTGATGTCCTGGGGCACCGCCGTGGTGAACTCCTGACGGGTGCGCACCCGCACCGGTGAGGTGTCCCGCGTCCCGAAGGGGGCGGTGAAGTCGGTCATGGGGACCCGGAGGTAGGGGGCCTCGGCGGGCACGGAGTCGGTGATCGCGTTGCGCCGCGGGGCGGTCAGCCGGTCGCCCTCGCGCTTCCAGAACTCGATGTCGCAGCCGTGTTCCGGGCCCAGCACGAGGCGGTGGGCCGGGTCGGTGCGGTACCAGAACAGGCGCAGCGACGTGGCCTTGGCGTAGCGCCGCCAACTCGCCAGCCGGTACGCGGGCATGACGCGCCCGCCGTCCTCGCCGCGCGGGCCGAAGTACACGGGGCGCGTCCGGCAGAGGTCGGCGAGGGCACGCAGCACGCGCCCCCGGTCCTCGGTGGAGACCGCCACCGTGGTCCCGCCGGACTCGGCGCGCACGCAGAAGTGGTCGATGTCCGCGGCCTCCAACGCGGCGGTGATCGCGCCCAGGTTGGCGCGGCGGGCCGTCTCCGGCGAGAGCCGCTCCTCGACACAGGCGATCCGCGGGCGGCCGTCCACGGCCAGGACGACGCCTTCCGAAGCCTCGACCAGGACGCGGTGCTGCACGGCGTGGCCGGCGCAGCCCACCCGCTGGACACTGCGGCCGACGGCCGCGGCGCTGACGAACCGCTTGACGCTGCGCCGCATTTCGGGGGAGTACCGGCCGGCGATCGCGCGGCGCATCCGCCGGGGAACGACCTTGCGGTAGACGGCGACCACGGGCGACGCCTCGGTGTTGACCCCGCCGTCGCCGCCGGGGACCGCGCCGGTCGCGCGCGGCTCGGGCCGGGGTCCGGCTGCTGCTGCGCGCTGCTCCGTGGGCCGCACGCTCTCGATCTGCTTCATTCCCTCTTGCAATCCCCCGGCCACGAAGACCGTTTTTGTGTCAAATGACGTAATCTTTACAAGTACACTACCTTTAGCACGAAACGTAAATGAACGTTAAGGTGATCTTGCTTCACCGTCACGGAAGAGGGCGAATCGGGCGATGTGGATGCATCTGGTGTGAGTGATTCGAATCACGCGATCCAGGTGAATCAGGTGATTTTTTTGCCGCCGCCATGCACATGCCCGACACTGGGCGCCGGCCACCGCGCCAAGAGGAGAGATGACGAAGCGCCATGAGTGAAGCCCTGCTGTCCCATGCGGTGACGGCGGCCAAGCGCGCCCGCCGCACCGCGGGCCGGGTCCGACGCCGTGTGGAGCAGATCAACACCGTCCCGGTGCTCGGCGCCCGCGCCCGCCCCCGACCGGCCCTCCGCCCGGCGCACCTCTCGGTACTCGTCGGCCGCACCCTCAACCTCGCGGTGCCCTGGCCTCCGGGCGCCACCGCCGTGACGGAGGCCCACCTCGTACTGGAGCGCCGGGGCCGGCGGCAGAGCATCCCCCTGGAACGGGAACCGCAGCCGGACGGCCGGCTCCTGCTCACCGCCACCGCGCCGTTGCGCCACGCACGGCACGACGACGCCACCGCCCCCGGCCCCCGACTCGACGACGGCATCTGGCGGTTGACCGTCGCGGCGACCGACGCCGACGGGCAGGAGACCCGCTACGGGATCGCCGCGCCAGACGTGCCGGCCTCTGACGGCCCCACGCTCCCCTCCCCGCCCAGCGCGACCAGCGGTGCCTCCTTCCGGCCCGTGCGGTCCGTCGACGGCCACGCCCTGCTCAAGGTGACCGGCCCGCGCGAGCACGCCGAGCTGATCCGCTTCGACCTGCGCTGGGACCGGGTCACCGTGCACGGCCGCCTGATCGCCGCCGGCTCGCCGCCCGACGACTACGCGGTGGAGGCGGTGCGCCGCGGCTCGGGAACGGCCCTCGCCCTCACCCCCGCCTGGGACGGCGACCGCTTCGTCTTCGACGTGCCGCTCGACGCCATGACCCGCGGCGTCGCGACCCAGCGCATGTGGGACTTCCAGCTGCGCCGCGGACGGACCCGCCTGAGGATCGCGCGTCGACTGACCGACGTGCGCCGCCCCAAGAAGGTCTTCCGCACCCCCTTCCGGACGATCGCGACGGAGGACGGCGCGCTCCTGCGCGTCCACGCCCACCTCTCCGCGGCCGGCACCTTCGCGGTCAGCTGCGCCCCCTTCCCCACCACCGAGGACTCCGCCTGATGAAGATCACGTTCCTGCTCACCTGGGGCGACGAGATGGGTGGCACCGAAATGGCCACCTACACCCAGGCGGCACATCTGGCGCCGCGCCACGACGTCGAGGTCCTGAGCGTCCTCAAGACGCGGGAGGAACCCTTCTTCACCGCCGGGCGCGCGATCCCGCGCCGGTACCTGGTCGACCGCACCGGCCCGTACGGCCGCCCGGTGCGCGACAGCGGCCTGGACGAGCAGGCGTGCCGCACGCTCACCTCGCTGCCCAGCGAACTGATCAAGCCGGCCTGGGAGGCCACCTTCGACCGGCTCACCGACATCGAGATGACCGCCGCGCTGGGCGCGCTGGACACCGATGTGCTGGTCACCACCACACCCGCGCTGATGGCCGCCGCGGCCGAGCTGGTGCCCTCCCGCGTCATCACGGTCCACCAGGAGCACCGCGCGTCCCAACTGCGCGGCGTCAGCGGCGAACCGCTGCTGGTGTACGCGCCCCGGATCGACGCACTGGTCTCCCTGACCGAGCGCACCAACGACTGGTTCGCCGATTCGCTCGGCGCCACGGCTCCCGAGCTGGCGGTCATCCCCAACGCCGTCCCCAGCGGCTTCCGGCCGCGCTCCGACCTGGACGGCAAGACCGTCGTGCTGGCCGCCCGCATGACGCCGGAGAAGCAACTCGACCACGCCATCGAGGCGTTCGCCACCCTCGCCGACCAGCACCCCGACTGGACGATGCGCATCTTCGGCGACGGGCCGCAGGAAGTGCGGCTGCGGCGCATCGTCGACGGCCTGGCCCTGCACGACCGCGTCGAGCTCCTGGGCCGTTCGCCGGAGATGGAGCAGGAGTGGGCCAAGGCCGGCCTGGCCCTGCTGCCCTCCCGCAACGAGGCGTTCCCGCTGGTGCTGCTGGAGGTCTTCGCCGCCGGCGTGCCGGTCATCGCCTACGACATCGTCACCGGTCCGGCCGAGATCGTCCGGCACGGCGTCGACGGCCTGCTCGTCCCGGCCGGCGACAAGGACTCCCTCGCCGTCGCCATGGACAAGCTGATGGGCGACGACGAGACCCGACGGGCCTACGGCAGGGCCGCCCGCGAGGGGGTCCACGAGCGCTTCTCGGCCGAGCTGATCACCGCGCGCTGGGAGGAGCTCTTCACGCGCCTGGTGGCCCGTCGCGAGGACCCCCGACGGCTGGCCGACCGCGCCGACCGCACCGCCCGCCGCATCGCGGCCGGCGGCAGCCGCAGCTTCAACGTGGCCGCGCCGATCAGCGTGCTCTCCGGTTCCGCGGACGAGCAGAAGGCGCGCGAGGTGCTGCTCCAGGCGCAGGACCGCACCGGCGCCCTGGTGCGCTCCGCGGGCCGGCTGGCGGAGGTGCGCGACGACGTCCTCGCGCCGCGCATGGCCGAGTGGAACCTGGAGATCGCCACCTCCGCGCTGACCGCGCACGGCATCCCCTACGTCCTGCTGCGCGACGGCGGAACCTCCCACCGCGTCGCCGTCGAGGTCGAGCGTCGCGAGCAGGTCCTCGAAGCCCTCGCCACGGAGCTCCACGGCAGGCCCGTCTACGCGGAACTGATCACTCCGCGCGGGGCGGCGCCCGGAGCCGTGCTCGCCGAACGGCTGCGCGAGGCCGGCGACGTGGCGGGCCTGCGCGTCTTCAAGCCGCTGACCACCGAGAGCCGCACGCTGCGCTACGGGCCCGCGTTCGGCTGCACCGTGGAGTTCTGGACCGAGAACGCCGAGGACGAGGAGATGCCCGGCTGGCGCAGCACCCCCCGCGGCTCCACCCTCCTCGGCCCCCGGCTGCCCTCGCTGGAGGCGGACGCGACCCTGCGCGTCGGCGAGCGCGACCACCCCACCCTGGCCGGCTTCACCGACCGCCTCATGTGGGACGTCACCTTCCCCATCGACGTCGTCTACACCTGGGTCGACGACAGCGACCCGGAGTGGCGCGCGCGCCGCGACGCCGCCAAGCGCGCCGCGGGACTCGCCGACGGCGGCGCGGACAGCGGTGACGTGCGGTTCCGCAACCGCGACGAACTGCGGTTCTCGCTGCGGTCGTTGGCGATGTACGCCCCGTGGGTGCGCAACGTCTACCTCGTCACCGACGACCAGACCCCCGCCTGGCTGGACACCTCCCTGCCCGGCATCAAGGTCGTCAGCCACCGCGAGATCTTCGACGACCCCGCACTGCTGCCCACCTTCAACTCCCACGCCATCGAAAGCCAACTCCACCGCATCGACGGCCTGTCCGAACACTTCCTCTACTTCAACGACGACGTCTTCCTCGGACGTCCGCTCACCCCGCGCTCGTTCTTCGACAGCAACGGCATGGCGCACTTCTTCCGTTCGCCCACCGCCGTCCCGCCCAGCCCGCTCGCCGAGGACGACGAGGGGTACTTCGCCGCGGCGAAGAACAACCGCCGCCTGCTCCAGCGGGAGTACGGACGCACCGCCACCCACGGCTTCCTGCACGCCCCGCACCCACTGCGGCGCAGCGTGCTGGCGGAGATCGCCGAGAAGTTCCCCGAGGAGATCACGGCCACCGCGGCCAGCCGGTTCCGCGCGACCACGGACCTGTCCGTGGCGTCCTCGCTGCACCACCACTACGGCTATCTGACGGGGCGCTCCACCCCGGCGTCCCTGACCTGCTCGTTCGTCAACGCGGGCGACTACACCCACCACACCAGGCTCAGCCGCATGCTGGCCACCCGGAGCCACGGCGTGTTCTGCATAGGCGAGTCGGCGGACGCGGAGGTGCCCGCCGACGAGCAGGACCGGGTGCTGCGCGCCTTCCTCAGCGCGTACTTCCCGGTGCGTTCGCCGTTCGAACGGTCCTGATCCGCCGCTTTGACCGTCCGACCGCCTGTCCGACCTCCCGTCGGACAGGCTTTAGGCCGAGTCGGCTGCTAGGCCGAGTCGGCTGCCCGGGCGTGCTCCGGTGTCCGCTCGTCCTGCGCGGCGTGCGCCACAGCGGGCGGCGGCGGGGGCGGGGTGGTGGCCGGCCGGGCGTGCCGGCGGCGCGGTGCGACGTTCCGGCGGACGTCGTCGATCCCTCGACGCATCGTGGTGCGCAGCCACGTGCCGAGGGGGCGTTCGACGAAGCGGTGGATGAGCCAGGCGGCCACCAGCATGAGTGCGACCACCGAGGCCACCAGGACCGGCGCGGGGATCCTGTTCCGGTAGTGGTGGATGAGGGTCATGCCGATGTTCATGTGGATGACGTAGAGCGGGTAGGTGAGGGCTCCCGCGGTGGTGAGCCACTTCCACTGGATCCGGTCGAAGGCGCCGAGCGCGATCGCGCCGACGACGGCGAAGGCCGCGATGATCAGGAAGCGGGCGGGCCAGGTGGGCAGGGCGTCCACGGCGGCCCTGCCGAGGTTGGTGGCCAGGCGGTAGTCGATATAGCGCTGGGCGAGCAGCAGTTGCAGGATCACGATCGCCCACAGGATCGCGTTCGGCCGGAAGCGCCGCATCAGATAGAAGGCGATACCGGCTATGAAGAACGGCGCGTACTGCGGCATCGCGAACGCGGTGAGCAGGGGCGTGTTCATGACCGGGGCGAGCGCGGCGGCCGCGGTCCATACGCCGCACAGGATCAGGCAGTTGCGGTAGGTGACACCGAACAGCACCACCACGACCATGATCAGGTAGAACTTGAGCTCCACGAAGAGCGTCCAGTACACCGGATCGACATTCGGCGTGTTGTTGCCGCCCTGCAGCATGGTCAGATTGGTGATCACCGTGTCCCAGCCACGGAGAGAAGCGACCTCCGGCCACATCTTCACCACCAGGACGGTGACCAGAATCCCGACCCAGTAGGCGGGGAACAGCCTGGTCAGACGGGAGACGGCGAATTCGCCCACCGTACGGCCCCACACGCTCATGCAAATGACGAAGCCGCTGATCAGGAAGAAGACCTCCACGCCCAACCACCCGTACTGGGCCAGCCGGTGGGCGGTCGGAAAGATCGTGTCCGTGCTGTGGCCCCATGGTCGGGCCAGCGCGACATAGTGGTAGAAGACCACCATCAGCGCGGCAAGCAACCGCAGCCCGTCCAGTACGGCAAGCCTGTTCCCTGTGCGGCGCTCGGCCATTGCGTATCCCCCGTAGCGCCCAGGTCCGGGCGCCCCATGGTCGAAGAAGCTCACCACTTCCGGTCAACCGGTGAGCGAGTTGTCCACTTTTCATGCTTTCACAGACCACAGGACAGCCAACACCTGTTCCATGTGGCAAAAACCACAGCGCGAATACTGAACGCACACGAGCGTTCCGGACTCCACCCCTCCTTTCCCTTACGTCTTAACCGCCGGCGCCCACCGCACAGACCGGACGGCCGCCCAACTCCAGCCGGACGACCATCGGTTCACATGCTCGGAGCAAACGGATCGTCGACCGAGATCAACAGATTTCCGCTCTCGCGAGGACGGCCGAATCCCTGCCTCACGCCCCCAGAGGCAGGAATAGGGATATCGCCTCGGGCGCCCGCCCTCATTCCCATTCCCCGTTCCCGTTCCCATTCTCGTTCCCATGCCCACGAACCAGAATCCACGGGTGATTTCGCATGTCCCACCTGCCCGTCACTTCACGTCGGTTCGTAGCGGAGGCGGGCGGTGTGCGCGGGCCGTCAATGCCCTCCCCTGGGGGGCTTGCAGTCGGTGCCGTCGGGGTAACCGGCGAAGGCGTTCGCCTCGATGAAGTGGGGGTTGACCTTGCCCTCGATACACAGAGCGGATCCGTTGACGAGGAATCCGACGCCGGGATCAACGGCGTAGGACTCCACCTTCGCGGCGGGGTAGCCGAGAGCGGTGAGTGCGCGGCGGGTGCTGTCCGCACTGATGTCGTTGTGCGTGCGCAGGGGTTCGAGCGCGTTCCTGATCCGCTTGACGGCGGCGATTCCGTCGCAGCGGCGCTGGCCGTGGAGGGGCAGCGGGTCCCGAAAGCCGTGGTTTTCGGCGTAGTGGTCGGAAGGGGGCGTGGCGGGTCCCGACGTACCTGCGGTGTGCGCCGGAGCCGTGCTGGGGCTTTCGCCGGGACAGGGGAAGTCCACCGGCGCGCTCGGCCTGCTCGGCTCGGCCGCCGCGGCGCGCGAAGGGGCGCCGGCGGCGATGTCGTGTCCGGGCCGCTCGGTTCCGCAGCCCGCGGCGAGCAGGGACAGCGCCGCTATCGACAGGAGGCCGATCCGCGCTCCGGTATTCCTGGTCATGGCCATGCGGCCATCGTGTCCTGCATTGCGGACACCGGTCATGAGTAGTTCTACTCATGCACTCTGTCCGCGTTTGTGGCATGTGGCACACTCGCCGCCTCCGGGTGCGCACCCCGGCCGCCGGGCACCTCGGCAACGAACGACGGACGCGAACCCCCATATATCCGAATTCACCTTCGGAGGGCGTTCTGTATGATTTGCGATTCGCCAGCAACCGCTCGACCGACGGGCGCGGCCCGCGCCCCGTGCGCCGTCGTGCCGCGGGGCGTCGGGCTCGTACCTCCAGGACTTCCACTCCATGTCTTCGCACCCGCACGCGCACCCCGACCACCGGCCCCCGCTGCGGGCGGCGCACCTGAGCATCCTCGCCCACCCCGACGACGACCTGTACTTCATGAACCCGGAGGTCCTGCAGGCGATCCGCTCCGGGGCGCCCACGACCAGCGTCTATCTCACCAACGGCGAGTCCGACGGGCGCAATCCGCGCCCATGGGAGCCGCGCGACCAGGTGCCGGCCGACCGCGAGGCGTACGCCAAGGCCCGGCAGAACGGCCTGCTGGGCGCGTACGCCGCGATGGCGCTGGCCGACCGCGCCGCGCGGTGGACGCGCAGCACGCTGCGCGGGCCGCACGGGACGGTGCTGGAGATGTGCCGGCTGGAGCGCGCCCCGCACATCACGCTGGTCTTCCTCAACCTCCGCCAGTACGCGCCCGAGGACCCCCAGGTGCGGCTGCGCACGCTGTGGACGGGGCAGGCCCCGTCCGTGCGCACCATCGTGCCGACGGGCGGCGCGGTCGAGGCGGAGTGCGTCTACGACCGGGACGCGCTCATCGACGTGCTGGCCGGGCTGCTGGAGCACTTCCGCCCCACGGCCGTCCGCATCATGGATCCTGACCCCGACCACCAGGAGCACAACGCGCAGTTCCCGCAGCGGCACGACTACGGGGACCACTCCGACCACCAGGACCACACCTACGCCGCGCTGTTCTCGCTGGAGGCGATCGAGCGCCACCGCTCCTCGGGGACGGCCCGGCCGTTCACCGTCACGTCCTACCGCGGCTACTACAACGAGCGCTGGCCGCACAACCTCGGTGTGTACGCGAGCTCGCGCAAGGAGCACTACCTCAACGTCTACGGCGCCGCCGACGGCTACGACTGCGGCGACCCGGCCGGCAGCGGCGACTACTCGGTCGGGTTCGGCGCCCGGGGCACCGGCTGGGTGCAGAGCACCACGCACCGGTACGCCGGGGGCACCGACTGGCTCCGGCGCGACGCCGGCGGGCGGCTGTCGGCGTTCGGGGTGCTGGGCGGCGAGGCCGTGATGTGGCAGGAGACCGGGCCGGGCACCGGGCAGTGGGGCGGCCCGTGGCGGCTGGGCGGCGGGCCGCTGGCACCCCAGCTGTCCGTGTGCGCCACCCCGGACGGGCGGCTGCACGTCGTCGGCCTGCGGTACGCGGCCCTGGGGGCGGGCGCCGACGCGCACCGCCGCCAGCTCGTACATCTGGCGCAGACCGAGCCCGGCGGCGCGTTCGGACCGTGGCGGGACCTGGGCAACCCGGCCGACTCCGCGGACCGCGTACGGCAGTTGGGGGCACCGGTGGCGGCGGTGGACGGGCAGGGCCGGCTGCATGTGTTCGCGCGCAACTGGGGCAAGGGCGTCAGCTCCCGGGTGCTGGAACCGGCGGGCGGGTGGAGCGAGTGGATCGATCTGCGCGGCTCGCAGCTCCAGGAGGGGCTGAGCGCGGCGGTCAATCACGACGGGCGGATCGAGCTGTTCGCGCCCGCCCGCGACCGGGTGGCCCATTGGATCCAGGACGAGGACGGGCCGCTGCTCCGTCCGACGCCGCGCTTCAGACTGTCCACGCCCGCGGGGGCGACGAGCAGCGCGGTACAGGCCAACGGGCGGGTGATCGCGCTCTACCGCAAGCCCGAGCGCGCGGTGACGCTCGTCGGACGGCAGGGCGATCCGGGCGGCGGCTGGCCGCACGGACCGCAGAGCCGGGGCGGGCGCGGCGGTTACGGCCCGGTCGCGGCCACCGCCCTGACGACCAGTGGAATGGAGGACTGTGCGCTGCTCGCCACCCGCAACGACTTCGGCGGGGTCAGCTGCGCGGTCCTCACCCCCGACGGGGCGAACTGGGCCGACCTCGACCTGGACGGCATCGCGGGCGGCCTGATCGGGGCACCGTCGGTGAGCACGGACTCCCTCGGGCGGGGCATGGTCGGCGCGATCGGCGCCGACGCCCATCTGTACCTCGCCCGGCAGACCAGCCTGGCGGCACCGGTGTTCTCGCCCTGGCTGAGGGTCGGATGAGGGCCGGCTGAGGCGGTGGACGGGGCCGGGGCCGGGGCCGGGGCCGGCGCGCCCCTCCCATTCCCCCTTATGCCCCTTCCACTCCGTCTACCCCTTCCACCCCTTTCACTCCTTCTGCTCCTCTCATCACCGATGACAGAGTCACTCCGGCTTGACGCACCTGATCCTCATTCGTTACCTACCCGACGTCCGATTTGCCGGTATTGAGAATTAGGCGCCAATAAGGGCCTTGTTAGGGTTTCACGAGTTTACGTAGAACAGACGACTTCTTGACCGATGGATGACGTGTTGGACGCATTAGAGGCATTGATCGACGACTGATCGCTCGTTCGCCGTCCACCCCGCTCCACGCCGGCGCGGCCCCGCGCCGCGCCCCTTGCCATGGCGGTGTCGCCGTCGCCGCGCGCCGCCGAGACGCCGGTTCCGCCCGACCGTTCATCCGCCCCCACACCCACGACGAATACGGCCCATTGAGTTCCAAGTCCCGTGCCACGGCTGCCGTCAAGCACCTCAGGAAGCCGTCGGCGCTGCCGCGCGCGGCCCGGCGCAAGTTGATCGCCGCGCTCGCACCGGCCCGCGCCCGGCTGATCGCCAAGGTGTGCTACCCGGTGCGCTCCCGCTGGTCCGCCACGGTGCGGTACGCGGCCGTGCTCGACGGCCACACGCTCAGCCTGCACGCCGTCCTGCCGCCCGGCGTGCGCGAGGGCGTCGAGGGCCGTGCGGCCCAACTGACGGTGTCCCGGAGGGGGAAGCGCCACCGGGTTCCGGTCCGGGTCTACCGCGACCGCGACAGCCGCCTGGTCATGGACGCCACGGTGCTGCTGGGCTCCGACCTCGACGGCGTGCCGGTGCGGCCGGGGCGCTGGCGGCTCACGCTCGTCCTGCGCGGACCGCGCGGGCGCAAGCGCATCCCCCTCGCGCTCGCCGTGCCGGCGACCCCGTACGGCGGCCCCACCCGGCCCATGACGACCTGTCCGCGGACGGGCATGCGGCACCGCGCGGGCCGCACCGTCACCGGGCGCCTGCGGCTGGTGTGCGCGACGCCCGCCGCACAGGCCGAGGTCGCCCGTACCGAGTTGCGCTACACCGGTGCGGACGTGGAGTTCCGGGTCTTGGGCACCCGACGGTCGCGCTGGGAGGTGGAGTTCGCCTCGGGCGGTCGGAGCCTGACGCGGCGCGCCGCGCACCTCGGGGACGGCGTCCTGCGCGTCAGCCTGCCGGTCGAGGAGATGTTCCCGCGGCGGCCCAAGGAGCACTGGACGCTCTACGCCCGTCCCCTCAAGGGCGGGCCGCGCGTCGCGCTCGGCCGCCGCCTGCACGACGTCCGCAACCCGCTGCGGGTCTTCGCCATCCGGCACATCGTGATGGCGGTCGGCGAGGGCCGGATCATGCGCGTACAGCCGCGCTACACGAACGCGGGCACGCTGCGCTTCACCTGTGAGCAGATGCCCGAGATGCACGAGGTACGACGGTGAAGATCACCTTTCTTCTGACATCGGCGGACGCCATCGGCGGCACCGAGCGAGCCATCCTCAACCAGGCGGGCGCGCTGGCCGGCCGGCACGACGTGCGCGTGCTGAGCGTCTTCAAGACCTCCGCCGAGCGGTTCTTCGACGCCGACCCGCGCGTGCGCATCGAGCACCTCGTCGACACCAGCGGCGCCACCCCGCGGGTGCTGCGGCCCACGCAGCTGTCCGCGGAGGCGTGCGCCGCGCTGGCCGCCCAGCCGAGCCAGCTCGTCGACCACAGTTGGGAGGCCGCCTTCAACCGGCTCACCGACTTCGAGCTCCAGCACGCGCTGCGCCACACCGACACCGACATCCTGGTCTCCACCACCCCGGCGCTGATGGCCCTGGCCGTCCAGCTCGCGCCGCCCCACGTGGTCACCGTCCACCAGGAGCACCGCGTCTCCGAACTGCGCGGCAACTCCGGCGAACCGCTGATGCGGTTCTCCTCCCAGCTCGATGCGCTGGTGCTGCTCACCCACCGCACCAAGGACTGGTTCGTCGAGGTGCTGGGCCAGTGGGCACCGCGGCTGGACGTCATCCCCAATGCGCTGCCCTCCGGCTACCGCCCACAGTCCAGCCGCGAGTCGCGCACCGTCGTGCTCGCCGGCCGGCTCGTCGCCGAGAAGCAGATCGACCACGCGCTCCAGGCGTGGGCCGTCGTCGCGCGACAGCAGCCGCTCTGGACCCTGCGGATCTTCGGCGACGGCCCCTGCAGCGGGCTGCTGCGCCGTCAGATCGACCAGCTCGGGCTGCACGACTGCGTCCAGCTCAACGGCAACTCCCCCCACCTGGCGGAGGAGTGGGCCAAGGCCGGCATCGCCCTGCTGACCTCCCGCAACGAGGCGTACCCGCTGGTGCTCGGCGAGGCACAGGCCGCCGGCGTGCCCGTGGTGTCCTATGACTGCCCCAACGGTCCGCGGGAGATCATCGCCGACGGCGAGACCGGCCTGCTGGTGCCGCCGGGCGACATCGAGGGGCTGGCCTCTGCGCTGCTGCGGCTGATCGAGGACGCACCGCTGCGGCACACGATGGGCCGGGCCGCCGCCGGCCACGTCCACCGGATCTCCGAAGCGGCCGTCACGGAGCGCTGGGAGGCGCTCTTCCGCGAACTGCTGGCCGCGCGCCGCGGGCCGGGTGCCGCGACCAAGACCGACCGCCAGGCGCTCCAAGCGGCGACGGCCGGGGCCGGCGGGATGCCGCAGACCGCGCCGGTCACCCCCACCGGCGTCGCACCGCGCGAACAGCGGGCGCACCAGGAGCGGGTGGCCCGACGTCACCCGGAACTGGTCCGCAGCGGTGGGCAGTTGGCGAAACTGACCGAGACCGCGACGCCCTTCGACGTCATGCAGGCCAACCTCGACCTGGTCGTGGGCGCCCTGGAATCCGCGGGCGTCCCGCACCTGCTCGTACGGGACAACGCACTGCGCCACACCGTGGCGGTGCACGCATCCCAGCGCGAGGCGGTGCTCGCCGCGCTCGCCGCGCACCACCGCGACGCCGCGGTCTACGTGGCGGCGCTCAACGCCCGACAGGCCGTGCAGAGCACCGCCCTGGCGAACCTGGCCGAGCGGGCCGTCGGCCCCCAGCACCCGCTGGTGCGCGTCTACCAGCCCGTCACCACGCCCTCCCAGACCCTGCGCTACGGGACGGTCTACGGCTGCGACATCGCCTTCTGGGAGGACGACCCGGAGGACCCCGCGGTCTTCCGCTCCCCGACCCGCACCCGGATCGGGGACACCGTGCCGCGCGACGCCCTGGTGCGGGCCCGGACCACGGTGGCGGGCCGCAGCTACGGCACCATCGAGCCCTACACCCGCACCCTCACCGACGACGTCGGCTTTCCCGTCGACGCGGTCTACACATGGGTGGACGGCAACGACCCCGCGTGGCTGGCGCGCAAGAACGCGGCGCTGACCGCGCGCGGGCTGGCCCCGGCGGTGGCCGCCACGGACTCCGCGCGCTTCCGCGACCGCGACGAACTGCGCTATTCGCTGCGCTCCCTCGACATGTTCGCGCCGTGGATCCGCACCATCTACATTGTGACGGACCGTCAGGTACCGACCTGGCTCGACCTCACCCACCCGCGGGTGCGCATCGTGGACCACAGCGAGATCTTCGGCGAGGACGGCGCGCTGCCGACGTTCAACTCGCACGCGATCGAGAGCCAACTGCACCGCATCCCGGGCCTGTCGGAACACTTCCTCTACTTCAACGACGACGTGTTCCTGGGCCGACCGCTCCAGCCCCACCTGTTCTTCCACGGCAACGGGGTCGCCAAGCACTTCCTGTCGCCCACACCCGTCCCCATGACCCCGGTCTCCGCCGAGGACGACTTCAACATCAGCGCGGCCAAGAACAACCGCGCCCTGCTGGAGCAGGTCTTCGGACGCACCCTCACCCACGCCTTCCTGCATACGCCGCACCCCTTGCGGCGCAGCGTCCTGGCCGACGTGGCGGCGTACTACCCCCAGGCGTGGGCACGGACCGCGGCGAACCAGCTGCGCAGCCACACCGACATCTCCATCGCCTCCTCGCTGCACCACTACCTCGGCTACCACACCGGGCGCAGCGTGCCCGGCGGCATCAACTGCGGCTTCGTCAACGTCGGTCTGCGCGAGCACCACACCCGCCTCAACCGGCTGCTCATCAGCCGCCCGCACGACGTGTTCTGCCTGAACGACTACCACGACGGGGACGTCCCCGCCGACGAACAGAGCGCCATCCTGGCGGCGTTCCTGCCCAGCTACTTCCCCGTCGCGAGCCAATTCGAGCGGGGCAGCGCCCGCAACTCCCGCCTCGGCAACGCGTACCGGCGCGCCGCCTGAGGAGCCGCCGGCCCTCGTGAGCCCGGGACACCAGCCACCTCGTCGCACCCCCTAAGGACACCGACCGCATGACCAAACAGACCCGCCGCAAGCCGCGCACCCGCGGCGCGCGCATACGCCGGGCCCTGGGCTGGACCGTGCTGGCCCTCGTGGTCGCCGGCGGCGGCCTGGGCTACTGGGCGTACACCCACCTGGCCGACAACCTCAGCACCGTCGACATCAACCAGGCCCTGGGCAAGGACCGCCCCAAGGACGTGGACGACGGTGCGCGCAACATCCTGATCCTCGGATCGGACTCCCGCTCGGGCGCCAACAAGGACCTGGCGGGCGGCGACACGGGCGGCACGGCCCGCTCGGACACCGCGATGGTCGTCCACCTCCCGCAGGGCCGGAAGCGGGCGACCGCGGTGAGCATCCCGCGCGACACCCTCGTGAGCCGCCCCGCGTGCACCACGGCGAGCGGCTCCGCCCTGCCCGCCGCGGACCGCGTGATGTTCAACTCGGTCTACACCAGCGGCGGTCCGGCCTGCGTGGTCAAGACCGTCGAGTCGATGTCCGGCGTGCGCATGGACCACTACGTCGAGCTGGACTTCACGGGCTTCAAGGGCCTGGTGGACGCCCTGGGCGGAGTACCCGTCACCCTCGACCGCCCGATCCACGACAAGGAGAGCGGCCTGGACCTCTCGGCCGGTACGCACCGGCTGGACGGCACCGGCGCGCTGGCCTTCGTCCGCACCCGGCACGGCATCGGGGACGGCAGCGACCTGGGGCGCATCGGCCTCCAGCAGAAGTTCATCCTCGCGCTGCTGTCCGAGCTGAAACGCCAGAACGTGCTCGGCAACCCCGCCAAGCTCTACAAGACCGCCGACGCCGCGACCAAGGCGCTCACCACGGACTCCGAGCTGGGCTCGCTCCCCAAGCTCGCCGACTTCGCCAGATCCCTCAACGGCCTGGACACCTCGACGATGGAGACCGTGATGCTCCCGGTCGACTACGACACCACCGACCCGAACCGCGTGGTCGCCGCCCAGCCCCAGGCACGCGACCTGTGGGACGCCCTGCGCGAGGACCGCCCCGTCCCCGCCGGCTCCAAGAGGTCACCGGCGCACGGGGGTTAGGGCGCTTCTGACGGATCTCCGTGGAAGAAGGAGCGGCGCCTGGTGCGTGCGATCGCAAGGCGCCGGGATGTCTTCATAGCGGAGCTATGGGGACATCCCGGCAACGCCGCATGGGGGTCCCCCCGCGCCCTTAAGGCGTGGGGGAGGGCGTGCCAGGCGCCGCGACGCCGCGGAGATCCGTCAGAAGCGCCCTAGGGTCCGTCCGGCCCTGCCCCATCTGACCGCCCCCGGACCCAGGTGTGGAAACGGGGGCGGCGGCCGGTCCGGGAGAAGGCAACGGCCTACGCCCGCCGCCACGCCTCCAACGCCAGGCCCCGTTCCGGACGTTGCCGGGTCACCCGGAGGGTGCCGTCCGTGCCGAGGGCCGCGAGCACCAGGCGGCCGAACGCGTCCGCCGCCAGGGCGGGGTGGCCCACGCACCCCTCGCCCGTCGCCGTCCACCACACGCCTCCCGCCTCGGCGCCGGTCACCCAGGCGCCCAGCGTCGGGCGGCCGTCCGCGCCACGGTGGGCCAGGACCGTGCAGTCGTGGCCGTCGACCTCGGCGCGGACCACGGAGAGCGGCCCGCCGCCGGGCGTGCCGCCGAGCGCGAACGTCCCCTCCCCCGGGCGATGGGCGACGAGCCCCCCGCGCTCGGCATCGCTCCAGTAGTACGTGAGCCGGTCCGGGCCGGTCTCCAGGGCGACCGCGGAGCCATCGTGCGGCACGGCCGGGACGTCCTCGGCCCGCGCGAACGCGCCGCGCGGCGTGGGCTGACACCAGCGCAGCACCGAGGTCTCGGCCGGCGCCAGCAGCTCGACCCGTCCCGCGCCCGTGGCGACCGCGGCCATCACGCCCAGCACCCGCCAGCCGCGGATGTCCTCCCACTGCGCCCACTCACCCGCGGCACCCTGCCGCAGCGCGAACACGCCTCCCCCGGCGTTGCGGACGAACACGTGCAGCGCCCCGTCGGCGCCCACGGCGGCCGTGGGGACGCCGAGTCGCGCGGCGAGCTCCGGCTCTTCGTGCGGGTTGTCCACGCGACGCCAGGCGACGAGGGGGCGCCCGGACTGGAACTGGGTGGCATGCGCGAGGTCCACCTCCGCGCCGCCCTCGGGACCCGGCCGGCTGCACCGCGCCACCAAGTGTGCGTAGCCGTCGCCCCCTTGGGCGACGGCGAGGTTGTCCGCACCAGGGAGGGGGAAGACGTCCGGACCGCTCCATTCGGGGCCGCCGGGACGGGTCTCGGTCCAGCGGAGCACGGCGCCGGGGGCCAGGGCGTAGGCGGTGAGCCGGCCGTCCTTGCCCCGCAGCAGCCAGCGCCCGGCGGCAGGCCGAGCCGCGGCGAGGGACGGGGCGGCCGGGCGCGGGACGCGAGCGGCCCCGTGGGCGGCGCGCCGCGGGGCGCCGGACGGGGGCACCCGCCTCCGACCGGACCTGCGCGCGGACCGCAACCCCATCGCTCGCCGCCAACCTTCCGTACTTCCGCGCCCCGGAGGAAGCACCGGCCACCGCGATACGAACGACACGAACGTCCGCCTGATCCGCCGAACACGCCCCAGGCACGCCAACGTTCCCTGTAGGCCGCAGACAATACCATTTTGCCCAGTAAGGGGCATTGGGGGCGGATCCCCTCCAGGAACAGAGCGGCCCACCGCCAGACGGCGACGCCCCGCCCCCCGAGAAGCGCGACCCCTCCCCGAAATCCCCGACCATATGACAACGCCCGGCCCTTGCAAGGAAGTTGATGGCCTTTCATGGCACGCACGGCGCCAACCGCCCGACGAGACTCCAGGGCGTTTCACCAAAGCGACGCCAGCGGGGCGAGCCTCAGCAGACCGGTAGCTCAGTTGACATGTGGATTCCTTGCGTAAAGATTGAGTTAATAATATGTCATCACGCCTTATCAGGCATGAAGAAACTAATGTCCAAGTAAGTGGAGAAGTACGTGGGTTTCCGTCTCGGCCGTAAGCGTGGCCGCGCACTCACCCAGATCGCCACCGCGGCGCTCACAGCAACCCTGCTGGGCGCGACCGGGGGGACCGCAGTCGCCGACAGCCCCGCGCCCGTTCCGGCGCCCTTGCAGAACATCCAGCCCCAGACGCTCAAACTGACCGTGCCCTGGGCCGCCAAGGGCACGACCCCGGACGCCCCCGAGAGTCGCACGGCGACGCCCATGCTCTCCGCTCCGGACACGGCGAGCTCCCCGTCCTTCCACTTCTCGGGCGTGGCCCGCAACGGCGACCTCTACCAGCAGATGCCGAACCGCAACGGATTCGCACCGCGCACTCGCGTGGCGCCCGGCTGGGACATCTTCAAGGCCGCACAGAACGTCGACCGGGACAAGGACGGTTTCGCCGACGGGCTCTACACCTGGGACACCGACGGCAACCTGCGCTTCACGTCCCCGAAGAACGAGTTCGAGACCGAGACCAGCCTCATCGGCGGGGGCTGGAACATCTACGACAAGGTCCTCTCGCCCGGCGACCTCGGCGGCGGCACGGAGCCCGACATCATGGCCATCGACAAGGCGGGCGTCATGCACGTCTACCTCGCCTACTCCGACGGCCGACTGACCGCGCGCGCCACGATCGGCGGCGGCTGGGACCAGTACACCCTGATAGCCGGCCAGGGCGACCTCACCGGCGACGGCAAGGCCGACATCGTCGCTCGCGACAAGTCGGGCGTCCTGTGGCTCTACAAGGGCACCGGAAACCGGCAGGCCCCCTTCGAGCCGCGCGAGAAGATCGGCGGCGGCTGGAACATGTACGACCACCTGCTCTCCACCGGCGACGTGGACGGCGACGGCAACGCCGACCTGCTGGCCCGCACCCCCAGCGGCGACCTGATGCTGTACAAGGGCAACGGCACTGCCGCGGGTGCGTACGACAAGCCCGTCAAGATCGGCTGGAACTACGACACCTACCGGCTGATGTTCTGACGCCGCACCACGCCCTCGCCGCGGACGCAGGGGTCGCGCTCCCTTCGAGGAACGCCACCCCCTCGTCCACCCGCCCCGGAGTGCCCCTTGTCCGCGACCCCGGCGCACCCGAGCCGCCCGCGAGCCCGGGTCGAGTCGTCAGCGGATCCGCGACGACAGTCATCTCGGAACGCCAAGAAATGGTAAGCCTCTCCCCGTGAGGGGCGTCGCTATGCAGTTACATGGGCGACATGTCACCCCATTCTGATCAAGATTTGATAAAGAGTGGAACTTTTTATGACTGGGTGTCAGTTCACTCCAGACCCTGTGATTACGGGCCAGTAGGGCACTTTCGGGGCATGAGCGGCCCTTTCGCGTCAACGCGGGGGCATTGATTCTCTTGGTCGAGACCTGGTACTTACTTAACCAGACATTTACGGATACTGCCCGCCGTCAACGGGCGTCGCTCAGCGGGGGGTTCGACCAGTCATGACCATGGAGGCCGCTCCGGTACCCCCCGCCCCGGGCACAGTCCAGGAGCGATCAGGCCGGTCCAGCCCCGTGTCCCGCTTCCGTGGGGGCGAGGAGTAACGGGCAAGAGAAACACCACCGGTCACCGACACGTTGGTCTACCCGTTTCACGAGCGATCCGACGCGCCGGCAAAGGCACCACAGGGGCTGAACGGCACGCCCCGGAAGGCAGACCGTCCCCGCGGGGACGGTCCTGGGCTCCGTGACCAGACCCGGGACCCCGGGCCGGCTTCGGTATTCCCGACCTCGCCGCACACCCGGGTCCGCAAAGGACCTTGAGCGGGACGAGCGGGAAAAGACCGCCGCTCCCTCCCCTCTGTCCGTCGACCGACGGCAATCAAAATCTCCGAGTTGCGTTTCTCCGTCTGCCCGCACACTCCGGGCCGCGCCCACGAGACGCTGGAAGGGTTACTGAACACAGAATGGACAAGAGCCGTACCAACAACGCGGGAATGCGGAGGGCCGTCAAGCGGGGGATCGTGACCGCCACCGCGCTCGCGGCGGTCACCGGCGTGGCCGCACCGGTTTCCTTCGCCGCACCGACGGACTCCGTGGCCAGGGCAGCGGACATCGGGACCAACGACAAGCAGCGGGTGGACGCCGCGGCCGTGGTCCGCCTCGACCCGAGCCCCGACGTGATGCTCCTGAGCGACGGCGACTTCATCCACGCGCTGTGGCAGAAGGCCAG
The DNA here is from genome assembly GCF_029011865.1 of Streptomyces yunnanensis. NCBI lineage: Bacteria > Bacillati > Actinomycetota > Actinomycetes > Kitasatosporales > Streptomycetaceae > Streptomyces > Streptomyces yunnanensis. The sequence goes on along the minus strand of NZ_CP095749.1, from coordinate 6,628,800 downwards.
GGACGCCGGCGAATCCCTGCAAGCGGTGCGTACGGCCGCCGAAGAGGTCATGATGGTCGGCACCTCGGCCGAGGACCAGGTCCGGTTCATCACCACCGGCATCCACGAGGCGTACGAGGTCGACAAGCAGCGGGAGAAGGACCACGCCGCTGCGGACCGTGCGGCGCGGACCGCCAAGCAGCAGGTCCTGATCAAGATCGGCATATCGGTCACCCCGGAACTGCTGGGGCTCAGTGACGACAACTTCATCCGTGCCGTCATGAAGGACGCGGCCTCCGGACCGGAGGTCCGGGACGCGGCTGCCCGCGCGTTGGCCGGTGACGCCGCCTCCTGGCAGGAGTTCATCGCCACCGGTGCGGGTGAGGCCCGCGACCGGGACGTGGCCAACGAGCTCAAGGAGAAGGCGGAGAAGGAGGCGCAGGAACTCAAGCGCCGCGAGGAACTCAAGGACCGCAAGGGCACCGCGACGCTGTTCGAGACGCGCTTCGACCTCTCGTTCCCCGATTCCGTCTACGAGCTCAGCGACGACAACTTCATCCGCGAACTGCTGCGCCGCACCCCCGCCGACGGCCAGCACACCGAGCTCTACGCCGCGGCCCAGCGGGCCGTGCTCAGCTCCAACCCGGCGGACTGGAAGGCGTTCCTGCACGCCGGCGCCATGCAGGCCAACAACCTCGACGCCGAGAAGCTCCGCAAGAAGCGGGCCGACGCGGACCGCAGGCTGGCGCTCCAGATCCAGACCCGCGCCGAGAAGACCGGGGTCCACCCCCATCTGGTCGCCGCGGCGAAGAAGGCGCTGGCCGGCAGCGACCAGGACGTCGCGCGGTTCCTCATGGAGGGCCAGCACCGCGCCCTGCGGCAGTCCTTCCAGGCAAGCGGTGCCCAACTCGCCGGCTGGTACATCCGCCAGTCCGACGCCGACAAGGGAGAGGCATTCCTCGCGCCCGTCAACGGCAAGGACAAGCAGACCGCCCGCGAGGACGCCACCTGGATCATCATGCCCGCCCTCACCGGCCAGTCCGGTTGCTACTCCTTCGAGTCGGCCCGCAAGCCCGGCTACTACCTGGCGCAGAAGGACCGCCGGGTCCAGCTGGGCGCCGACGACAAGAGCGGGGCATTCCGCAAGGACGCCACCTGGTGCGCCCGCAAGGGCCTGACCGGCTCCGGCACGTCTTTTGAGTCGGCGAACCAGCAGGGGCGCTGGCTGCGGCAGTTCCAGGGCGACCTCTACGCGGCCGACAAGGGCGGCAAGCAGCGCTACGAGGCCGAGAAGGACTTCGCCCAGGACGCCACCTGGAAGATCTCCACGCCGCTCGCGCGCTGACGCTCCCCCCGGCGCACCCACGCCTCTCCTGACCGAGCAAGTCCTCACGAAGCACGAAGCAAGAAGGACGGAACACCCCCATGTCCCGGATCACCCGAGTCGCGCTGGCCATCGGCGCCGGCGTCGCCGCGCTGGCCGGCAGCGTCACCACGGCACACGCGGACGGGGCCGAGCCCCGCGCCGCCGCCACCGTTTCGCCGACCGTCGTCCAGCTCCAGGCGGCCCACAGCGGCCAGTGCCTGGCCATCGCCGACGGCAGCTTCCGCAACGGCGCCAACGCGGTGCAGTCGAAGTGCGCCGACGGGGCGGACGGTCAGCTCTTCGAGCTGGTCTCCACCGGTTCGGCGACCTTCGAGGTGCGGGCCAAGCACAGCGGCAAGTGCCTTGAGGTGGAGAACAGCGGCACCCAGGCCGGCGCCAACGTCCAGCAGTGGTGGTGCACCGGCAACAACCAGATGCGCTGGCGCCTGGTGATGGTCGACGTCGCCAAGGAGCTCTACGAGCTGCGGCCCATGCACACGGACCTGCGCTGCCTGGACATCAAGAGCGCCAGCCTCAAGGAAGGCGCCAACGCGCAGAGCTGGTACTGCAACGGCACCGACGCGCAGCGCTGGCAGCTCAAGCCGGCCAAGGTCTGACCCCGCCCGCGTCCGCCGAGCCGGTCGCCGCCGCTGACCGGCTCGGCGCCGCCGGGCCCCACCCCGCGCCCCACCCCGTCGGGCTCCCCACCCATCGAGAAGAAACGGACTTCCAGATGTCTCGGACCATCCGAGCCGCCCTGGCCATCGCCTGCAGCGTCGCCGCACTGACCGTCGGCGCGACCACCGCCCACGCGAGCGGGGACGACGCCGCCAGGGCCACCGCCAAGGACGCCCGCGAGGCGGCGGCCAAGGCCGCCGGCAAGGGCTCCGCCGAGGACGCCGCCAACAAGGCCGCCGAGGCCGCCCGCGAGGCCGCAAACCGGGCCCGGACCGCCAGTGACGCCGCCTCGGACAAGGGCGACACCGTCCGGCTCCAGGTCGCGAGCAGCGGCAAGTGCCTCGGCATCGACTCCGCCAGCAAGGACAACGGCGCGGCCGCACTCCAGTGGACGTGCAACGAGGGCAAGGCGCAGCAGTGGCGCGCCATCCCCACCGTCGACTCGTCCTTCGTGCTGCGCAACGAGCACAGCGACAAGTGCCTCGAAGTGGAGAACAGCGGCACCCAGGCCGGTGCCCGTGTCCAGCAGTGGGGCTGCACCGGCGGCGGCGCCCAGCTGCGCTGGCGGATGGTCCTCGTCGACCCCGTCAACAAGCTCTACCAGCTGCGTCCCATGCACACCCCGGATCGCTGCGTGGACATCGACCACGGCAAGAAGGACGACGGCGTCAAGGCTCAGCAGTGGTACTGCAACCAGACCGACGCGCAGCTGTGGCGGATCCTGCCGGTCGCGTGACCTTGATCAGTGCAGTGGAACCTTCCGATCCTGAGAGGTCAACAGTGAGCCGTAAGTTGTGGGTCGCCCAGGCAGTGGTGGCGGGCCTGCTGGCCGGTGGGGCCGCCGTGGCGACCGTGACCCCCGCCTGGGCCGACGCCCCGGCGCCCGCCGTCGTCCAGGCCGACCGGTCGGCGGACCAGTCCGTCTCCGCCAAGGCCGCGGCGGCCGAGGAGGCGCGCGACTACGTCCATCGGCTGGCGATGTCGCGGCTGCCCGCCGAGATCCGTACCTCGGCGTGGAACGCGCTGCGCAACTCCCGTGGGGACGAGGCGATCGCGGAGTGGCTGGCGCCCGGCGGCGGCTACGACTACGCCAAGCAGCGGCTGCGGGACACCCGGGTCCGGAACAAGGCGTTCTGCGAACGGGTCGTCCAGACCCACACCGCCGAGTTCGCCCCCGCTGCCCGCGCCGCGGCCGCCCGTGCGTTGAAGGGCACCGACGCGGACCGGGCGGCGTTCGTGCGGACCGGGTACGCCGAGGCGCAGCAGCGCGACCGGGCGACCCGCGCGGCGGACGAGGCGCACCGGCGGGAAGTCGCCGCCGGGGACGTTGAGTTCGTCCGTTCGGTGGCCGAGGGCGACCCGGGCGAGCAGGTACGGGTGGCGGCCCAGTGGGCGCTGCGGCCCGGTGCGACCGACGCGGACATCGCGGAGTTCTTCGGCTACGGCTGGGTGACCGGCGCAAGCCTGGACCTGGAGGGTTACCGGCTGCGGACCGCGGACGCGGAACGGGTGCGGCACGCCACCCTGTCCCGTCTGATCAAGCAGGCGGAGGCGGCCGAGGCCGCGGTGAACGACGCGGTCGACGCGGCGAAGGCCAGGGCCGAGGCCGAGCGTGCCTGGCAGGCGGTCGCCGAGCACGCGGGCGCCGCGCAGCGGGCATGGCTGGCCGAGCAGGCCGCGGCCAAGGCCCAGGCGGAGAACTGGCAGCGCGTGGCCCGGCTCGCCCGGGAAGCCGCGGACGGGATCTGGCGCGGCATCGCCGACCCGGCCGAGGCCACCGGGGACACCTGGGCCGAGGAAGGGGCGCAGGCGGTCGAGACCGCCCGTTTCTGGCGGGACATGTACGACCGCGCCCAGGCCGCCGAGAGCCGCGTCAAGGGCTGATCCTCCCAGTCGTTCAGCCGGCGCGCGGCCCAGCGCGCCGGCTGATGACCCCTGCCCTGCTCGTACGGAGAGGGCGGGGGTTTTTCTATATATCCAACTCATCCCAATTGGGGGTTCTTTCCGTGATGGGGAGATTCCGGCCGCGAGCCGGAAGACCACGCGGCGGCGGTCTCGCCGGGATAGCGCGCAAGACAGTGACCACCACGGTGGTTGTCGCGCTGCTGGGCGGCATGACGAGCCAGGCAACGGCTGCGACCACCGAGCGCATGCAGCGCGCCGGGGGCAGGGGCGACTTCACCCAGGCGATGGCGACGCTGGACCGGCTCACCGCCGCCCTGCCGAAGACGTCCGCCACACCGGCCGCCGCACCGCGCTCGGAGCTGGACCGGCTCAGCGCGGAGCGTGACCGTCAACTCGTCGAGGACTTCGCCGAGTTCGACGAGGAGGACGAGGTCCGCGAGGCCGCCAGGAAGGCCCTGGAGAGCAACGACCCGAACGCGATCCGGGAGTTCCTGGAGCACGGCGAGGCCGACGCCCGCCAGCGTGCCAAGGACAAGAAGAGCGGTGTCGACGCCGAGAACCGCAAGAAGATCGAGGCGATGCGCGGCACCGGCGGGCCGACCTTCAACGCCGAGGTCGAACGCGTGCTGGGGCCGAAGGCGACGGCCAAGGACCGCGAGGACTTCCTGGCCTTCGGCGCGGAGATCGCCCGCCAGAAGGACCAGAAGGACGAGAAGAACGCCAAGGAGCGCGCGGCCGAGCTCCGCAAGCGCGTGGAACTGCTGGCCAACGCCGGTGGCCCCGAGGTGAAGAAGGCCGCCCAGGCCGCACTGGACGCCGGCACCGACAAGGCGATCGAGGAGTTCCTGGAGAAGGGCTACCAGATCGCGGCGAAGAAGGACGCCGAGGACCGGGCCGCCCAGGAGAAGGCCCAGAAGGAGGCCCAGGAGGCCGCCGAGAAGCTGCGTGAGCTGGCAGAGAAGGCCAAGCGCGCGGCGGAGGCCCGTACCAAGCTGATCGGCTTCCACGGCGATGCCGTCAAGGCGCTCAAGGACGCGTCCAACGCGATGACGTCGGCGGCCCAGGCATCGCGCGAGGCCGACCGGATGCTCGCGGCGGACCGGGCCGGCAAGCGCCTGTCCTCCTACGACAGCGTCAAGACCGAGGTCGAGCGCCAGGTCGGGTACGCCGCCGAGGCGGCCCGGCGGGCCAAGACCGCCGCGGGCCAGGCCAAGGTGCAGGCCGACGTTCTGGTGGAGACCGGGCTGACCCACGGCACGCAGTGGTCCGAGGTCGCCTCGGGCATCGCGGCCGCGGCGGACGCGGCGGCCAAGGCGGCCCAGACCGCCCAGCACGCCGTCGATGCCACCGCCGCCGACGCCGCTGCGCTGGACGGCAAGAACGCCGCCGAAGCCCACGAGCAGCAGGCCAGGAAGTGGCGCGCCAACGCCGAGGAGCACGCCAAGGCAGCGGCCGAGCTGGCGGCGTCGGCCGACAAGCAGGCCAAGGTCGCGGCCAACGCCGCCGCCCGTGCCAAGCAGGCCCGTCTCGACGCCGAGAAGGCCGAGCGGGAAGCCTGGGAACACGCCAAGAAGACCCGGGAAGCCCGCGTCGAGGCCCAGCGCCAGGCGAAGATCGCCGCCGAGCAGCGCGCGATCGCCGAACGCGAGCGCAACCTGGCCGCCCAGGCACGAGCCCGCGCCGAACGCGAACGCGACAATGCAGCCGCGGCGCGGTCGCGTGCCGAGGCCGAGGCCCGTACGGCGGCCGCGGCACGCGCCGACGCCCAGGCGGCCGCGGCCACCGCGGCCTCGGCGCGGGCCAGCGCCGCCGAGCACGAGGGCATCGCGGCCAAGGCCGACGAGCGGGCCCGCGGCGAGGAGACCAACGCCCGCAAGGCCCGCGACGCCGCGTTCAAGGCCGAGCAGAACCACCAGGCCAAGGAGGCCCGGGCCAAGGCCACCGAGGCGATGGCCGCCTCGGGCCGCGGCACCGCAGCCGCCGGCGAGGCCAACGCCGCCGCACAGGCGGCACGCGCGGACGCCAACACCGCCGGTGCGGCGGCCGGTCAGGCCCGCAGCGCCGCGGACACCGCCAGCGGCGCGGCGGTACGCGCCCGTTCCGCGGCCACCGAGGCCGCGGGTGCGGCGGCCCGGGCCCGGGCCGCGGCGGCCGAGGCCGGCGCGCACGCCGCGCGCGCCAACGCCGCAGCCAACAAGGCCGAGGCCGCCGCCGCACGCGCCAACGCGGCCGCCAACAAGGCCGAAGCCGAGTACCAGGCCACCCACGCCGCGGCGTTGAAGGCCAACACCAAGGCAGCCGAGGCCACCGCCCAGGAAGCCCGCGCCGGCATCGCCGCCCACGAGGCGTCCCGCCTGGCCGGGCAGGCCGCCGTCGAGGCCAACCAGGCCCTCCAGGCAGCCAACCGCACCAAGGACGAAGCCGAGGGCGCGACCCGCGAAGCGGCCATGGCCAGGCTCCAGTCCACCATCGCCGTCCAGGCGTCCGGCGCCGCCCGGAACACCGCCGCCGGGATCGCCGATCCCGCCAACACCGCCATCGAGCTGACCGCCCCCTTCGCCGGCAAGGACGTCGACGCCGACTTCGCCGCCGAGGTCGCCAAAGCCGCGCAGGAGACCGGCGAGGAGCAGGTCACCGCTGCCGAGGCCAAGGCCGCCGAAGCGGTCAAGGCCGCCGAGGCCGCCGAGGCCGCCGCCAAGCGGGCAGGCGCCCAGGTCCTCCCGGCCTTCAAGGCCGCCGCCGATGCCGCCAGGTCCTCGGCCAACGCCGCACGTTCCGCGGCCGCGGCCATGAAGTCCGCGGCCGAAGCCGCCGCCGACGGCGCCAAGGCACGAGCCGCCGCGGCGTCCGCCAACCAGGCCGACGCCCAGGCCAAGGCCGACGCCAACCTCGCCCGCCAGGCCGCCAACCAGGCCGCCGCGGACGCGGCCGCCGCACGCAAGGCGGCCAACGAGGCCGAGGCCGAAGCCGCCCGGGCCCGCAACGCCGCCGCCGAGGCGGACCGGCACGCCGCCGCGGCCAACAGCGCCGCCAACCAGGCCGAACACGAGGCCAGCGTCGCCCAGGGCGCCGCGGCCAAGGCCCAGGAAGACGCCGACGCCGCCGGCAAACTCGCCGACTCCGCCGAAAACCACGCCAAGTCCGCAGAAGCCGCGGCCAAGAACGCCAACAAGTACGCCAAGGAAGCGGACGAGGCGGCAAAGAAGGCCGAGGAATACGAGCGCGAGCAGGAACGGAAGCGGCGGGCGGAGGCCGCGAAGCTGGACGGCAAGAACGGCGGCGCTCAGCTGGATGGGGCAGAGAAGCAGGACCTTGAAGACGAGGGCATCTCGCCTGAGGAGTACGAGAAGGCCCGCAAGGCGGCAGAAAAGTCGATCAAGGACTTCCTGCTCGAAAATGGCGGCAAGGTCCTTGAAGAGCTCCTCGGTCTCGACGACATCAAGAAGTGCTTCACCGAAGGAAATATCGAAAGCTGCTTCTGGACACTGATCGGCGCTCTACCGTGGGGCAAAGCCCTCCAGGTGGTCAAGAAGCTTCCAGACGTCTCCAAGGCCATCTATCGCGTTGCCACAGGCATCGGCAAATTCCTCGAAGAGTCCGCTGCGGCAAAGAAGGTGATCGGCAAGAGCCAGGAGTTCCTGGACAAGATCCGGAAGGGCGCTGGGGCCTGCGTATATAAGGCCAGCAGCTTCACGTCAAAAAAATCGGTACTCACGACCGGCAACATACGCCAGCCAGTCAAGGGCATCCACGCATACCATGCGCTGGCGGGCGGGACTCCGATTCTCGCCGCCAACATCACGACCTGCCCGGTCACGCCGAGCGGCTTCACCAACCTCGGAGGGGGGAGTTACCAGTCTCCCGGGGGGCTGGTATACGGCACCGGGTCCGCTCATGGGCACCGCCTGACGCACGTGATGGAGCACGCAAAGCCGGATCCCTCGAAGCCCGCGCACAGCGTTTTCAAGAACAACACACAGAGCGATATTCTCTCACTTCTCGATGAGGGATGGGCTAAGCGAGGCACGCCGGACCCCAATGATCCAGCCAAGTACATCGTGGATATGGGTAAGGTTGTCGGCACGGGAGGCGAGAAGAAACTCCGGATTGTCGTAGCCCCTGGAACGAACAAGATCATTACCGCCTTTCCGCAGGCATAAAGGAAGGAATTAGCATGACATGCTGTCCGAGATGCGGGCAGGGCTGGGTGGTGCTGTGCCGCCTGCCGGGGCAATCAGACACTTTCCGCGTATGCGAAGAATGCGACACGGTATGGACAGAGGGGGAACCGACCAATGAGCCTCCTTTCGTGATCCTCGAAGAATACATGGCCAAGTTCGGAATGCCGCCTCTCTGGTCCAATCTTGAGCGCCTAGAAGGTTAAGCTCAACTTCCTCAGAATGGCCCGCCAGATCACTGGCGGGCCATTCTTTTTTACAGAAATGACCGCCCGGACCGCCCCTTCCGGAGTACGTTACGAGTTCGCCCACGACACCAATCTCCAGCTCACCAAGGTCGCCAACCCACAGGGCCTGGAGCGGAGTTATGTGTACGCCCCGCCGGCCGCCTGATCCCCGAGACCGACTTCGAGCACCCCCACCGAGCTTGTGGACACGGCGGGAGAGAGTACCTGGCGGCCCCGTGCCACCATCTGGGGCACGACCACCTGGACCACCAACAGCACGGCTTACACCCCGCTGCGATTCCCCGGGCAGCACTTCCTACCCGGAAACGGGCCTGCACTACAACGTCCATCGCTACGACGACCCAGAGACGGCCCGCTACGCGAGTTGCGACCCGTTCGGTCTTTCCGCTGCCCTCAACCCGGTCGCCTACGTCGGCAATCCGCACTCGTGGGCAGACCCGCTCGGACCCGCCCCCAAGTGCAACCCGCGACCTCGGGACGGGTATTCGTCCGCCCCGTTCGTGAAGGACGACCCCTATTCACCCGAATCGTTCAAGAAACGCAGCGACGCCAATCCGGCATATCATGAAACGCCGCAGGATATTCATGACCTGGTGGGCAGAGTAGTCGTGGATCCCAACCATCCGCAGCGTGAAACCGGGCCGCGCCATGACCGGCGACTGGACTTCTACGAAGCCCCCGGGGCGTTCGAGGAAGCGCAGAACCCGACGAGCCGCGTCTGTGGCGGTGGGCCAGGGTCTCACTGTCGGATCAGTGGGACATCGCGGGCGCCGGTGCGGCCACCGGAATCCACCACGGAGCCGTCCAAGGCCGCCATCGAACGCTGGCTGACCGCCACTGCGGATTGACGCTCACCGGAAGGGGCATGCCTGCCAGGGTCTGCCTCACCGGACGGACCCCAGTACCCAACCAGTGACAACAAGTGCACAACCAGTGCGCAACCAGTGCACATCCGCGCGGGAACTTGCGGGAAGCCGCAGGTCAGGGAGGGAAGCGCGGCGGGACGCACAACGGCCCCGACCAGGGCGTTTGCCCTGGTCAGAGCGGTAATGGCGGACGAGTCGGCCTGTACGCCGGGTTCTGTCTCCGGGCGACCTTGCGGTCGGCCGGGAGGCGGCCATCCATCTAGGGCTGTCGTTGCCGGCAGCCTCGTGCGGTCTACCCGCGGACTCGGGCGGGCAGCCCTCGATCGTCCGCGCAGGGCCATCAGCCGATGGCCCCTCTTGACCTTGCTCCGGGTGGGGTTTACCTAGCTGCCCAGGTCACCCTGGGCACTGGTGGTCTCTTACACCACCGTTTCACCCTTACCCGGGCCGTGCGGCCCGGGCGGTTTGCTTTCTGTGGCACTGTCCCGCGGGTCACCCCGGGTGGGCGTTACCCACCACCCTGCCTTGTGGAGCCCGGACGTTCCTCGGGGGGATCGATGATCCCCACGCGGCCGCCCGGCCGGCTCGTCCGCCGTGCCGACCATGCTACCTGGCGGATTCCGGCGGCTTGACCTTGCCGTTGCGACAACGTTTCTACTGGGCTCATGCGTATCGGGGAACTCGCCGGGCTTGCCGGCGTCAGCACGCGGACCGTGCGGCACTACCACCACCTGGGGCTGCTTCCGGAGCCGCAGCGGAAGGCCAACGGGTACCGGGAGTACGGGCTGCGGGACGCGGTGGCGCTGGCGCGGGTGCGGCGGCTGACGGAGCTGGGGCTCGGGCTGGAGGAGGTTCGGGACGTGCTGGCCGACGACGCCGGCCGGGAGCTGCGCGAGGTGCTGACGGAGCTGGACGAGGACCTGGCGCGGCAGGAGGAGGCGATCCGGGCCCGGCGGGCGCGGTTGGCGGAGGTGCTGCGGCGCAGCGAGGAACCGGGCGGGCTGCCGGAGGAGGGCCCGGTGTCGGAGCAACTGGCCGAGGTGTTCGCGAAGATGGCGCGGACGTCGGCGACGCTGCCGGAGCCGGCGATGGCGGTGCGGGAGCGGGAGGTGCTGGCCCTGCTGGACGCGTCGGGCGACGGCCGGGCGCGGGGGGCGATGGCGGCGGCGCTGCGGGAGATGTTCGTGACGCCGGGCTCGATGGAGCGGGCGTATGCGGCGTGCGGGCTGCTGGACGAGCTGGCGGGGGCGGCGGTGGACGATCCGCGGGTGGTGGAGGCCGCGCGGGCGCTGGTGGAGTGCGTGCCCGACAGGGTGCTGGCGGCGATCGCCGCCGCGGCCGGGCCGGTGACGGCCCCGGGGCGGGCGACCGAGGTCTGGGCGGAGCTGCTGGTGAGGGAGCTGGCGCCGGCGCAGGCGGAGGCCATGCGGGTGGCGATGCGGATGATCGGGGAGGGAACGCGATGAGCACGAGGAACGGCGCCCGGTTCGGGGAGCGGGTGGGGCGGCTGCTGCGGCACGAGGGGCGGTGGCTGACGAGTCTGGTGCGGTGGGTGGCGCGGCGCCGGGTGGAGGTGCCGGAGGGGGCGCGGGCCCTGCCGTACGCGGGGGCGCAGGCGGCGCTGATGTACGGGCTGACGTTCGTGTTCGTGGTGGAGACGGTCGGGATGGGCCTGCTGTTGCGGGACCGTCCGGGCCTGCACGCGGTGGCGCTGGTGGCCGACGTCTACACCGTGCTGCTGGTGCTGGGCAGCCAGGCCGCGGCGGTGACCCGGCCGCATGTGCTGGGCGCCGAGGACCTGCTGGTGCGGAACGGTGCGCGGATGGAGCTGCGGATTCCGCTGGCGTCGATCGCGTCGGTCCGGTACGACCTGCGGTCCCGGCAGGACGCGGGGAGCGGCGCGGGCGGCGAACAGGGGGACGGCGGGCCGCTGGAGTTGGCGATCGCCGGGCAGACCTCGGTGACGGTGGAGCTGGCCGAGCCGGTGGTCGTGGTGCGGCTGCTGGGGCGGCGGGAGACGGTGCGCACGGTCCGGTTCCATGCGGATGACGCGCGGGGCGCGGTGGGTGCGGTGCGGGGCGCGGTGGACGCCGTGCGGGCGGCGGGGGCCCCGGAGCCGGTCACACCGGGGTGAAGCGGACCGGTTCCCGGCCCGGTTCGGCGCCGGCCAGGCGGACCCTGATGCGCCGGCCGAGGGGCAGCTCGGGGCCACCGGGGGCGGCCTGGACGGGGCCGATGACGGCCGGTTCGCAGAGGTGGACGGTGCCCTGGGTCGGGTCGTCCGCGTGGCGGTCGACGACCAGGGCCTCGAAGGTCTCGCCGACCCGGTCGTGCAGCAGGGCCGCCTCGACGAGGTCGACGCAGGCCCGCTCGACCCGGTTGGCGTGCTGGGCGCCGGTCTCCATCTCGTGCGGGAGGGCGGCGAGGGCGGCGCGGACCCAGCCGGGCGGGGCGTGGCCGGCCGCGGCGGCCAGGCAGAGCTCGGAGGTGTAGCGGTCCACGAGCCGGCGCAGCGGGGCGGTGGCGTGCGCGTACGGGGCGGCGACCGCGGCGTGCACGACGCCGGCGGCCGGCGGGGCGCCGCCGTCGAAGACGGTGTAGCCGGCGCCGCGGAGCAGGGTGGTGCACTCCTGGAGGAACGCGGCGTCGCCGGCGCGGCGCGGGTCGAGGGTGCGGATCAGCGCCGCGTACGAGGTGTGGTGGGGCCATGCGACGCCGAGGGCCTGTGCGGTCAGGCGGAGCCGGGCGACCGAGCCGGTCGGGGGGTTGGGGTCCTCGCCGCTCGAAGGGGGTTGCGGGCCGGGGGGCGGGAGGGTGCGCAGGATGCCGGTGCCGGCGGCGAGCATCAGCTCGGCTGCGGCCATGCCGGTGAGCAGGGAGATCTGGGCGTTCCAGGCGGCGGCCGGGAGCGGGGCGCGGTAGGCGAGGGTGTAGCGGCCGTCGCGTTCGACGATCTCCTGCTCGGGGAGGTTGAGCGAGATCGCGCCGCGGGCCGCCGCCAGCTCCTCGCGGAGCAGCCCGATCTCGCGGAGCAGGGCGAGCGGCTCCTCGGCGGTGCCGTCGTCGAGGACGCGCTGGACGCCCGGGTAGTCGAGGCGGGCGCGGGAGCGGACCAGGGCGCGGCGGACGGTGCTGCCGGTCAGCGCGCCGGCGGCGTCGAGGTCGAACTGCCACAGGACGGCCGGGCGGTCCTGGTCGGGCAGCAGGCTGGCGGCGCCCTCGCTGAGCACGGTGGGGTGCAGCGGGACCCGCTCGTCGGGGAAGTAGAGGGTGGCCACCCGGTGGTGCGCCTCGGCGTCCAGGGCGCCGCCCGGGGTGACGAACGAGGCGACGTCGGCGATGGCGTAGTGGACGCGGAAGCCGCCGCCCGGCCGCCGGGACAGGAACATCGCCTGGTCCAGGTCCTGGGAGCCGGGCGGGTCGAGGGTGAACAGGGGCAGGTCGGTGGCGTCGTCCAGGGTGTGCTCGGTGACGACCTCGCCGTCGCCGGCCGGGATGCGCGGGGCGCGGGCGGCGCTCTCCGCCTCGGCCTGGGCGGTGGGCGGGAAGTGGTCGGGGATCTCCAGCCGCACGCGCAGCTCGTGCAGGGCGGCCCGGAGGGGGGCCTCCGCTGCGTCGGTCACATGCATATGGCGACGGGGCATGGAATCGAGCGTATGACCGCCGGGCGCTCCCGGCGCGGCGTACGGGTGCCGGGCGGGGCCGCGGCGGGGCTGCGGACACGCCCTAAGCTTTCGACGGGGCCGCACCCCCTGCCCGTATTGCCGTGAAGGAGAAACACCGTGCTCGTGCTGTTGCCGCCGTCGGAGGGGAAGGCCGCCGGAGGGACCGGGAAGCCGCTGGACCTGGAGGGGCTGTCGCTGCCGGGGCTGACCGCGGCGCGGACGGAGGTGCTGGCCGAGCTGGTCGAGCTGTGCGCGGCCGACGCGGCCAAGGCGCAGGAGGTTCTGGGGCTGAGCGAGGGCCTGAAGGGCGAGGTCGCCAAGAACGCGGGGCTGCGCACGGCGGGCACCCGGCCGGCCGGGGAGATCTACACCGGGGTGCTCTACGACGCCCTGGGGCTGGCCTCGCTGGACGCCGCGGCGCGGAAGCGGGCCGAGCGGTCGCTGCTGGTGTTCTCGGGGCTGTGGGGCGCCGTGCGGATCGGCGACCCGATCCCGTCGTACCGCTGCTCGATGGGGGTGAAGCTGCCGGGGCTGGGCGCGCTGGGCGCGTTCTGGCGGGGGCCGATGGCGGAGGTGCTGCCGGAGGCCGCCGGGGAGGGCCTGGTGCTGGACCTGCGGTCGGCGGCGTACGCCACGGCGTGGAAGCCCAAGGGCGAGCCGGCCGGGCGGACCGCGACGGTGCGGGTGCTCCAGTCGAAGATCGTGAACGGGGTCGAGAAGCGGTCGGTGGTCAGCCACTTCAACAAGGCGACCAAGGGCCGGCTGGTGCGGGACCTGCTGATGGCGGGGTCCACGCCGGCGGATCCGGCGGAGCTGGTGGAGGCGCTGCGCGTGCTGGGGTACGTGGTGGAGGCGCAGGCCCCGGCGAAGGCCGGCAGGCCGTGGGCGCTGGATGTGATCGTCACGGAGCTGTGAGGGATCGGCGAACCGACCCTCGCATTGCAACATGCGCAACGGCCGTTGCGGAGGATGAGGGCCGGGCGCAGGATGGGCGGCGTGACTGACGCCGCCCCCTCCCCCGTGCCCTCGTCCCCCTCGGTCCTCGACCTCGCCCCGGTCATCCCGGTCGTGGTGCTCCAGGACGCCGCGGACGCCGTTCCGCTCGCCCGGGCGCTGGTCGCCGGCGGGCTGCCGGCGATCGAGGTGACCCTGCGCACGCCCGCCGCGCTGGACGCGATCTCGGCCATCGCCGACGAGGTGCCGGAGGCGGCGGTCGGCGCCGGGACCCTGCTGGACCCGGCGCAGGTCGCGGCGGCCGGGGCGGCCGGGGCGCGGTTCCTGGTGAGCCCCGGTTGGTCGCCTCGGCTGCTCGGCGCGCTGCGGGACTCCGGACTGCCGTTCCTGCCGGGTGTCTCGACGGCCTCGGAGGTGGTGACCCTGCTGGACGAGGGGGTCACCGAGCTGAAGTTCTTCCCCGCGGAGGCGGCGGGCGGCACCGCCTATCTGAGGTCGCTGGCCGCGCCGCTGCCGCAGGCCCGCTTCTGCCCGACCGGCGGGATCGGCCCGGCCTCGGCCCCCTCGTACCTGGCGCTGCCCAACGTCGGCTGCGTCGGCGGCACATGGATGCTGCCGGCGGACGCGCTGGCCGCCAAGGACTGGGCGCGGGTCGAGGGACTGGCCCGGGAGGCGGCGGCGCTGGGCGGCTGACGCCCCGGGCGGCGCCGCCCGCCGTACGACCGGCACCGCCCGCGAACGCGTCCGGCCCGGCACACGATCGCCGTGTGCCGGGCCGGAGGCGTTCGACGCAAGCGCGCCGGGGCGCCGTCTACCGCAGGTGGGAGGTGTCGTTCAGCAGCCGCAGCGAGGCGTTGCCGTCGGCGTAGTACGCGACCGCGGTCAGGGACGCCGCGGAGAGCTCCATGCGGAACAGCGACTCCGGCGGGGCGCCCAGCGCCAGACGGACCAGCGTCTTGATCGGGGTGACGTGGGTGACCAGCAGGACGGTCCTGCCGGCGTAGCGGGAGAGCAGCTTGTCGCGGGCGACCGCGACCCGGCGGGCGACCGCCGCGAAGGACTCGCCGCCGCCGGTGGGCGCCGCCTTGGTCGAACCGAGCCAGGCGTCCAGGTCGTCGGGGTAGCGTTCGCGGACCTCGGCGAAGGTCAGCCCCTCCCAGGCACCGAAGTCGGCCTCCCGGAGCCCTTCTTCGACGCGGACGTCGAGGCCGAGCCGGGCGGCGACCGCCCCGGCCGTCTCCTGGCAGCGGCGCAGCGGCGAGCTGACCACGGCCTGGATGGTGCCGCGGGCGGCGAGCGCGGCGGCGGCCGCCTCGGCCTGCCGGCGGCCGGCGTCGGAGAGTTCGGGGTCGGTCCCGCCGCTGCCGGAGAAGCGCTTCTGCGGCGTCAGGGCGGTCTCGCCGTGCCGGAGCAGGACGAAGGTCGCGGGGACGCCGAGGTCCGGCGAGCCCCAGCCGACCGGCGGGGCGGCCGGTGCGGCGTGCGCGGTCTCCGCGGCCTCGGCGGCGGCGTCGGCCGCACGGGCCGCGGCGCTGCGGGCGGGGGTCGCGTCGACCGGGCCGGCGAGCGCCGCCCGGGAGTCGCGCGGCTCCCACTGCTTGCCGCGCTTGCCCGCGTCCATCGCCTCGTTGGCGAGCCGGTCGGCGTGCTTGTTCCGGGAGCGCGGGATCCACTCGTAGGTGACCTGGGCGGACGGGAAGATCGACGCGGCCTCGGCGGCCAGCGGCTTCATGTCCGGGTGCTTGATCTTCCAGCGGCCGGACATCTGCTCGACGACGAGCTTGGAGTCCATCCGGACGTGGACGGCGGCCTCCGGGTCCAGGGCCCTGGCGGCGCGCAGCCCCGCCAACAGGCCCTTGTACTCGGCGACGTTGTTGGTCGCCGTCCCGATGAACTCGGCGGCCTCGGCCAGCGCCTCACCGCTCGCCGGGTCGAGGACCACCGCGCCGTAGCCGGCCGGCCCCGGGTTGCCCCGGGAACCGCCGTCCGCCTCGACGATCAGCTCGCGCGCCACGGCCTACAGCCCCGAGTCGGGCGTGCGGACCAGGATGCGGCTGCAGTTCTCGCACCGGACGACGGTGTCGGCGGCGGCCGCCCGGACGTCGTTCAGCTCGGTGATGTCCAGCTCCAACCGGCAGCCCTCGCAGCGGCGCTGGTAGAGGCGGGCGGCGCCGATGCCGCCCTGCTTGGTGCGGATGCGGTCGTAGAGCGTGACCAGCGCCTCGGGGATGTCGGCGACGGTCAGTTCGCGCTCCTTGTTGACCGTGGCGACCTCGGCGTCGATCTCGGCGTGGGCGGCGTCCCGGCGGGCGGTGGCGTCGTCGACCTTGGCCTGGATGGCCTCGACCCGGGAGGTCAGCTCGCGGACCCGCTCCTGGGCGCCCTCGCGGCGCTCCATGACCTCCAGGACGACGTCCTCCAGGTCGCCCTGGCGCTTGGCCAGCGAGGCCAGTTCGCGCTGGAGGCTCTCCAGGTCCTTGGGCGAGGTCACGGCGCCGGAGTCGAGGCGCTTCTGGTCGCGGGCGGCGCGCTGGCGGACCTGGTCGACGTCCTGCTCCGCCTTGGTCTGCTCGCGGCTGGTGTCGCTCTCCTCGGTCTGCGCGGCGACGAGCAGATCGCGCTGCTGGGTGAGGTCGGCCTCCAGGGTCTGCAGCTCGGCCAGCTCGGGGAGGTTCTTGCGCCGGTGCGCGAGCTGGGTGAGCCGGACGTCGAGGTTCTGGACGTCCAGG
Source organism: Streptomyces yunnanensis (assembly GCF_029011865.1). Lineage (NCBI taxonomy): Bacteria > Bacillati > Actinomycetota > Actinomycetes > Kitasatosporales > Streptomycetaceae > Streptomyces > Streptomyces yunnanensis. Next base: position 6,612,232 of record NZ_CP095749.1, on the reverse strand, counting down.
AGACGGATCTGGTCGGCGGGCGCGGCGTTCAGCGGGGGGCTCCTGTGGTGTGCGAATGGTCAAGGGGGCTGGTGAGCGGGGCGGACGCCGCGTGGGCGGTCCAGGGGTCGGTGACCGTGCGGGAGACGTGCGTGCGCAGTCCCCAGCCGTGCCGGTCGGAGACCGCGTCGAGTTGGGCCGCGGCCTGCTCGCACCACGGCCATTCGGTGGCCCAGTGGGCCGCGTCCAGCAGCGCCAGCGGGCTGTGCTGGGTGGCCTCGGAGGCCGGGTGGTGCCGCAGGTCGGCGGTGAGGAACGCGTCCACGCCGGCCGCCCGTACGTCGTCGAAGAGGCTGTCGCCGGAGCCGCCGGAGACCGCCAGGGTGCGGATCTCGCGGTCCGGGTCGCCGGCCGCCCGGATGCCCTGCGCGGTGGCGGGCAGGCGGGCGGCGGCGTACGCGGTCAGCTCGGCGAGCGTCATCGGGTGCGGGAGTTCGCAGATCCGGCCCAGGCCGCGACGGCCGGCCGGGTCGCTCGGGTCCGGCACCAGGGGGCGCAGGATCCGCAGGTCCAGGGCGCCGGCCAGGGCGTCGGAGACGCCGGGGTCGGCGGTGTCGGCGTTGGTGTGGGCGACGTGCAGGGCGATGTCGTGCTTGATGAGCGTGTGCACGACCTTGCCCTTGAAGGTGGACGCCGCGACCGTCGTCGTCCCGCGCAGGTAGAGCGGGTGATGGGTGACGAGGAGGTCCGCGCCGAGCCGCACGGCCTCGTCGACGACCTCCTGGACCGGGTCGACGGCGAACAGCACCCGGCCGACCTCGGTGTCGAGGTCGCCGCAGACGGTGCCGACGGCGTCCCACCCCTCGGCCCGCTCGGGGGGCCAGAGGACGTCGAGCGCGGCGAGGACTTCAGACAGTGCGGGCACGGGGGGAAGGTTACCTCTCCCCCGCGCCCGCGCGCCGGGTCGCGGTCCGCGCGGGGACCGCGGGCCCCTCCGGGCGAAGGATTCCGGCCGCCGATCCGGGCGCCGTGGCCGTGATCCGCCGGTGCGGCGGCGCGACGAGGTGCACGGGTCGCCGCTCCAGGGCCGCTACTTCACGAGGCCGCTGCTACTTCACGAGGCTGCTACTTCACGAGGAGGGCGCGCAGATCGTCCAGGACGCTGTTGGCCGCGGTGACGCCGAGGCCGAGGTACCAGGTCTCGTCCTTCACGTTCTTGGCGTGGCCGTCCTTGACCGCCTTGAGGTTCTTCCACAGCGGGTTCTGCTCGGCGGTGTCGCGCTTGGTGGACTTGGGGTCGCCGTAGACGCCGGTGAAGATCCAGTCGGCGTCGGCCTGGTTGATGTTCTCCGGGCTGACCTCGGTGGCGAGGTCGTCGACCTGCTGGTTCTTGGGGCGGGGCAGACCGACGTCCTTCAGGATGGTGCCGATGAAGGAGCGCTGGGCGTAGAGGCGGGTGAACTGCGGCATGTAGCGCAGCATCGTCACGGTCGGCTTCTTCGGGCCGATGTCCGCGCCGAGCTTCGCGGCCTTGGCCTCGTAGGCGGCGAGGGCGGTCTTGGCCTGCGCGGTCTTGTCCAGGGCCGCGGCGTTGAGCAGGTAGTTCTGCTTCCAGGTGAAGCCGGGGCGGATCGAGAAGACGGTCGGCGCGATCTTGCTGAGCTGCTGGTACTGCTTCTCGGCGCGCAGCTTGCTGCCCAGGATGAGGTCGGGCTTGAGGGCGTTGATGGCCTCCAGGTTGAGGCCGTTGATGGTGCCGACGCTCTTGGGGTGGCCGGCGTCCTTGGCGAGGTAGTCCGGGAGGGCGGCGTCGCCCTCGGTGGGCGCGTAGCCGACCGGCTTGATGCCGAGCGAGACGACGTTGTCGAGTTCGCCGACGTCGAGGACGATCACCCGCTTGGGAGCGGACGGGAGGGTCGCGGTGCCCATGGCGTGCCGGACGGTGCGCGGGAACCGGCCCGGCTCGGCGTCGGTGCCCATCTTCGCGGTCTGGTCGGCGGCCGAGCCGAAGTCCTTGCCGCCCTGGGCCACGGACTTCGAACCGGCGCCGCGGTCGCTGCCGCCGTCCGCGCCGGACGATCCACAGCCGGCGAGGGCGAGCGCGCCGGCGGCGGCGAGGACTATGGCGGCGGCGCCACGGCGGCGAAGGGGCATCACGAACACTCCAGGTCGAAGGCGGGCGCCGCCGGGCGGACCAGGACATCCCGGACCGCCCGTCGACAACTTAGGTCCGCCTAACTTTAAGCATCCTTGAATCGCGAGGCACACCCACCCCTCCCTACACCGGCGAATCGGACAACCGCCACCCTTATGCGTGAAGACCGGCAACTGCCGTTGATCGGCCGGAAGTGCGAAAACTAACGTCCCTCCACTGGAGGTGGCACCTGATGACGATCTGTGCCAGTGAGGACGCCTCGGCGCTCGACAGCCCGCCTCGCGCGGCGCTGACCCTCGCCGCCGACGGCTCGTACGCCGCCCGGCTCGCCCGTCACGACGACGCGGCCGGGAGCTGGTATCCGGAGCGCTGGACGATCGGCGGTCCGGAGCCGTACGCGGTCCCGCTGGCCGGCAGTCAGCCCGAGGAGCCGGACAGCGCCCTGCTGCCGCTCGCGGACGGCCGGGTGGTGATCGTCCGCCGGGTCGCCGACCGCTTCACCGTCTCCCTGCTCTCCCCCACCGGGCCCGGGACCCAGGAGGTGCTGGTCGGCGCGGTGGCGGCGCGGGCGCTGTCCCTGCTGCCGCCCGCCCCCGGCGGGACGCTCGGCTATGCGCTGGCGCCCGGCGCCGAGAGCACCGCGCTGTGGCGGGTGCACGGCGGGACGGGGGGACCGGAGCGGGTCGCCGTGGTACCGGGCCGCTGTACCGGCGGGGTCTGGCTGGATCACGACGGGCGCCTGCTGGCGGTGGACCGGGAGGTGGCCGGCCGCACCAAGACCGTACTGCTCGACCTGGCCCGCGATGCGGAGATCAGCCCGCTGCTGCAGATCACCGAGGAGAGCGACGACCGGCTGCTGCTCGCCGATCCGGACAGCGGGCTGCTGCTCGTCCGGTCGGACGCCCCCGGGCACGACCGGCTGGGCTGGGGCGTCCTGGGCAGCAGCCTGCCGGTGCGCTTTCCGGAGTGCCTGCGGGCGCCCGACATGGCGGTGACGCCGTTCGCGATCCAGCCGGGGCGGGCGCTGCTGCCGGAGAGTTGCGCGGTGGCGTTCCGGCTCGACGGCCCGGCCGGGACCCGGCTGGGCGTATGGCGGCCCCCGGAGCGGCAGTTGCGGCAGTTCCCGGCCCCGGAGGGCTGGTTGGCGGGCAGCGGTCGGTGGACACCGGACGGCGAACTGCTGCTCCCCTACACGACGGCGGCGGTGTCGTGCGGGGTGGCGCGGATGGCGGTGCCGCTGGGGCCGTTGGAGCCGGTCGCGGGGACGGGGGGTCCGCGCACGGAGGAGGCCCCGGCGGCGGGCGTTCCGGTGGCGGTGCGGGAAGAGCGGGAGGGCCCGGAGGCCGCCGTTCCGACAGGCGGCGTTGCGGACGCAAAGATTCCGGAGGTCGCGGTTCCGCCCGATCCGGGGCCGCCGGACGGCGGGGAAATCGTCCTGGAAACCAGCGATATCGTCGCCGACTCCACAGCATCTCCACAACCGAAGCCCCTCGACGCGGAACCGCTCGACCTTCCCCCACATCCCCGGATGTGCAGGCCAGTTCCCCTGCAACAGGCGCCTCTCTCGGCCCGGTAGTCCCCGTGGAGTGCCGAAACCCGCCCCGTTAGTATTCCGGGCGGGGGCTGTGCAGCCGGTTGACCCGGCCACCGACGGCACCGCACGGGTCGCTTCCCGGCGGGAGCCGGGGAGGTCCCGACGCGTACAGCTGTAAGCGATCCGACGGAGTGACTCTTTTCATGTCCGAAGCCCAGACCGAAACGACCCAGGCGCGCCCGTACGAGGCGGCCGCCGAGGCCGCAGGCTCCGGCAGGCACCGCGGTCCGGCCGCCGCCACAGAGGAGGCGCAGGACACCGCGCAGGGGCGGCACCGCCGGGACCACCAGGTCCATACCTTCTGAGCGCCAGACGCCGCAGGCCGTGGCCGCCGCACCGCGAACGCGGGCGGCGGCCACGGCCGTTGTGTGCCCGGACGCCGTCCGGCCGGGCGGCCGTCAGTCGTGCTTGAGGCCCAGCACCTCGGCCGCCGCGAAGGTCTCGTGCGCCGGGCGCTCGGCGAAGTACGGGGTGAGCAGGCCGTCCAGCTCCTCGTAGCTGAAGATCTCCTTTGCGGTGTCGAACTTTGCGGCGATCCGCGGGCGTTCGGCGATCGCGACCATGCCGCCGTGGACGACCAGCAGCTGGCCGTTGACCCCGGCGGCGGCCGGCGAGGCGAGATAGCCGACGAGCGGCGCGACGTGCTCGGGCGCGAGCGGGTCGGGCCGGCCGTCCTTCGCCACCGCGCCCCCCTGAGGGGCGGGAAAGCCGGCGAAGACGTCCTCGGTCATCCGGGTGCGGGCGCGCGGGCAGATGGCGTTGGCGGTCACGCCGTACTTGGCCAGCGCCAGCGCCGTGGACGTGGTCAGGCCGACGATGCCGCCCTTGGCCGCGGCGTAGTTGGGCTGGCCCGCGGAGCCGGCCAGGAACGCCTCGGAGGAGGTGTTGACGATCCGGCCGAAGACCGGTCCGCCGGCCTCCTTTGAGCGGGCGCGCCAGTGCGCGGCGGCGAAATGGGTGGTGTTGAAGTGGCCCTTGAGGTGGACCCGGATGACCGAGTCCCACTCGTCCTCGGTCATCGAGAACACCATCCGGTCCCGCAGGATGCCCGCGTTGTTGACCAGGATGTCCAGCTGGCCGTAGGTGTCGATCGCCAACTGGACGAGCGCGCCGGCCTGTTGGTGGTCGGCGACGTCGCCGGTGTGGGCGACGGCCCGTCCGCCGGCCGCGCGGATCGCCTCGACGACCTCCTGGGCGGGAGCTGCCGAGGCCGCGCCCGTCCCGGCCCGGCCCGGCTGGCCGAAGTCGTTGACGACGACCCGGGCTCCGAGGCGGGCGAGCTCCAGGGCCTCGGCCCGGCCTATTCCGCGGCCGGCACCGGTGACGATCGCGGTCAGGCCCTCCAGTGGCTGTGCCATGCGTGTCCTCTCCTGTGCTTCCGGTGCGGTTCCGCGCGGCCCTCGGCGCGCCGTGCGGACCGCCGCTCAGATCTCGATGCAGGTGCGCAGCGCGGTGCCCGAACGCATCTGGTCCAGGGCGTCGTTGATGCCCTCCAGCCGGACCCGGTGGGTGATCAGCCCTTCGAGGTCGATCCGGCCGGCCCGCCACAGGGCGATGGCCCGCTCGTAGGAGCGCAGCACGTCCGCGCCCCCGTACAGCGACGGCAGGATCCGCTTCTCGTCGAAGAACAGCTCGAACATGTTGACCTGGAAGGTGTCGTCCAGCGCGCCCGCGCCGACCACGCAGAGGGTGCCGCCGCGCCGGGTCGTCTCGTACGCGGTGCGGGCGGTGGCGGACCTGCCGACGACTTCGAAGACGTAGTCGAAGCCCTCGCCGCCGGTGATCCGGGCCTTGGCGTCGGCGAGTTCCTCGGGGGCGACGGCCTCGGTGGCGCCGAACCGGAGGGCGGCCTCGCGGCGGGCGACCACCGGGTCGACGGCGATGATCTGGGCGGCGCCGCAGGCCCGCGCCCCCTGGATGACGGAGATGCCCACGCCGCCGCAGCCGATCACCGCGACCGAGGAACCGGCCTCCACCTTCGCGGTGTTGAAGGCCGCGCCGAGCCCGGTGGTGACCCCGCAGCCGATCAGGGCGGCGATCTCGTAGGGGACGTCGTCCGGAATCGGGACCGCGCAGTTGGCGGCGACCACCACCTCCTCGGCGAAGGTGCCGGTGCCGGCGAAGCCGAACACCTCGGAAGGGCTGGCGCCGGCGCGCTTGAAGTTGGGGGTGCCGGCGTTCATGAACCCGGCCAGGCAGAGGTGGGTCTGGCCGCGCTTGCAGGACGGACAGCTGCCGCAGGCGGGCAGCCAGCACATCAGGACCCGGTCGCCCGCCTTCAGGCCGGTGACCCCGTCGCCGACGTCGAGGATCTCCCCGGCCCCCTCGTGCCCGGGGACGAAGGGCGCGGGCTGCGGCAGCACCCCGCTCATCGCCGAGAGGTCGGAGTGGCACAGGCCGGTGGCCCGGATCCGGACCCTGACCCGGCCGGGGCCGAACCCTACCGCCTCGACGTCGTCGAGCACCTCCAGCTTGTCCCGTCCCGTCTCGTGCTGTACGGCTGCGCGCATCCGAGCGGCTCCTCTCGTACGTACGACATTCCGGCGGGTCCGGCCGTGCTCCGCCGACCGGGCCCAGGCTCTTTGCGGACCCGACCTAGCCGTGCTCGACCACCGTGTCCGCCAGTACCGGCGCGTCGTCCCGCTCGGCCGCGGTGACCGAGACCCGGATGCGACCGCCCGCGCCCGCCTCCGCCGGCTCCCGCCACAGCCGGATCCGCAGCGTCTCCCCCGGGAACACCACCCCCGTGAACCGTGTGGTGTACGACCGCACCCGGGAGACGTCCCCGTCCAGCGCGGTGTCCACCACCGCCTTGAGCGTCACGCCGTACGAGCACAGGCCGTGCAGGATCGGCCGGTCGAACCCGGCGAGCTCGGCGAACTCGGGGTCGGCGTGCAGCGGGTTCCAGTCGCCGGAGAGGCGGTACAGCAGCGCCTGGTCCGCGCGGACGAGGCGTTCGGTGGTCAGGTCGGGTGCCCGGTCGGGCAGTTCGCCGCGGACCGAGGGGCCCCGCTCGCCGCCGAAGCCGCCCTCGCCGCGGACGAAGATCTGGGTGTCGCAGGTCCACAACGGCCCGTCGTCGTCGGCCACTTCGGAGCGCAGCACGATGACGGCCGCCTTGCCCTTGTCGTAGACGGCCGGGACGGTGGAGGTCTGGGTGGCGCGACCGTTCACGGGGAGGGGGCGGTGCACGGTGACGGTCTGCCCGCCGTGCAGGACGGCCGCCAGGTCGACGTCGATGCCCGGGGCGGAGAGTCCGCCGGCCAGGGCCATTCCCCCGCCCGCGACGGTGGCGAAGCTGGGGAGCACGTGCAGGGCGCTCTCCAGGGTGTAGCGGAGTTCGTCGGGGTCGGTGGCGGCGTGCGGCCGCTCCGGGGTGGCGGCGCCGGCGCCGATGCCGAGGTGGTAGAGCTGGACGTCCTTGTGGTCCCAGGCGAGTTCGGTGGTCCGCGGCTCGGCGGAGGTGGCCTTGGCGGCGTCGATGGGCATGGGGGTGCTTGCTCCTTCACCACGGTGTGAGACCCCGGCCCGGCCGTCCGCACCGTCGGCCGCGCCGGGGTCGTATCGGGTCGGCGGGCCCGCGCTCCTCGGCGCACTCCGCCGGCGCCCGGCGCACTGCACTTCTAGAACGCGTTCTAGCCGATGGCAGTCATGTATAGCCGATACGGGCGAGACCCGGAAGACCTCTGACGGTATGTCAGATGCCGGTGGCCGACGCCCGCCCACGGACGCGTCCGGCCGCGCCCCGCCCCGCCTTCCGGCCTCCGACCGCACCGTTCGGCCCACCGACCGATGACATTTGTCAGGGCCGTTCCCCCACATTCGCATCTGCCGCCGCGGCGGCGACTCTCCGTAGCGTCTGAGGCAGCGGGTGACGAGGTCGCCCCACACCGCACGGCGCGGACCTCTCGCGGCCGGACGGCACCGCCCACCGGCGCACGGAGCTGCGTCGACACCACGGGGAGGCAGTTGTGACAGGGACGACGAGCAGGGTGCGGGGGCCCGGCGCGGCACCGGCCGCGGGCCGGGCGGGGGCCGCGGTGGCGTTCACCGGCGTCACCCGGAGCTACGGCGCGGTGCGGGCCGTGGACGGGCTGGAGCTGACCATCGCCCCGGGCGAGACCGTGGCCCTGCTCGGGCGCAACGGCGCGGGCAAGTCCACCACCGTCAACATGCTGCTCGGCCTGCTGCCGCCCACCGAGGGCGAGGTGCGGCTGTTCGGCGACGCGCCCCAGGCGGCCATACGGGCGGGCCGGGTCGGGGCCATGCTCCAGGACGGCAAGCCCGTCCCCCGGGTCACCGTCCGCGAGCTGGTCCAGTTCGTCGCCGCCAGCTACCCCGACCCGATGGACGTCGGCGAGGCCCTGCGGCTGGCCGGGCTCGGCGAACTCGCCGGCCGCCGCATCGACCGGCTCTCCGGCGGCCAGGCCCAGCGCGTCCGCTTCGCGGTGGCGCTCGCCGGCAACCCCGAACTCCTGGTGCTGGACGAGCCGACGGCGGCGCTGGACGTGGAGGCCCGACGCGACTTCTGGAGCTCGATGCGCCGCTACGCCCGGGGCGGCCGCACGGTGCTCTTCTCCACCCACTACCTGGAGGAGGCCGACGAGCACGCCGACCGGATCGTGGTCCTGGACCGTGGCCGGGTCGCGGCCGACGGCAGCGGGGCCGAGATCAAGCAGCGGGCCGGCAGCGCACGGGTCTCCTTCGACCTCGCCGGCGCGCAGACCGGGGCGCTGGCCGGACTGCCCGGGGTGTGCGCGGTGGAGGTCCGCGGCGACCGCGCCCGGCTGCGCACCACGGACTCCGACGCGACGGTCCGCGCGCTGGCCGGCCTGGATCTGATCCGCGGCCTCCAGGTCGCCCCGGCCAGCCTGGAGGACGCCTTCCTCGCCCTGACCACCGCGGCGCCCGCCGCCCGCCCCACGAAGGAGACGGTGTGATGCTCGACTACGTCCGCCTGGAAGTGCGCCGCACCCTGCGCGACAAGACCTTCGCGATCTTCGGGATCGGGATGCCGGTGGTGATGTACCTGCTGTTCACCCATGTCGGCGCCGGTTCCGGCCCGGCGGCCGCGGAGTGGCGGGTCTCCTCCATGGTCGGCCTCGCCGCGTACGGCGCGCTGGGCGCGGCGCTCGGCTGCGGCACCGGCGTCGCCGAGGACAAGTCCCTGGGCTGGCTGCGGCAACTGCGGATCACCCCGCTCCCCCCGGCACAGGTGGTGGCGGGCCGCGGGCTGACCGGCTCGGTGACGGTGCTGCCGGCCATCGGCGCGGTGCTCCTGGTGGGCGCGCTGGTCAACGGCGTCCGGATGGCGGCCTGGCAGTGGGCCGCGCTGGTGGTGCTGCTGTGGCTGGGCTCCGTCCCGTTCACCCTGCTCGGACTCGGCAACGGCTACCGCCTCTCGTCCCAGGCCACCGGGCTGGTCAACACCGGCTGCCTGCTGCTGCTCTCGATCGTCGGCGGCCTGTGGTTCCCGATCGAGGCGTTCCCCGGCTGGCTGCGGACGCTGGCCTCCTGGACGCCCGCCAACCGCTTCGCCGACCTGGGCCAGAGCATCGCCCAGGGCGGCGCGCCGGGACCGGCCACGGTGGCGATACTGGCCGCCTGGCTGGCACTCTTCGGCGGTTACGCGGTGTACGCCTACCGCCGGGCGGCGCGGACACCGTGACCAGCGGCACGAGCGGCGGCGTGACGGCAGGTGCCGTCGGCGGCACGAGCACGGGGAGAGCACGGTATGAGGCGAGGAACGACATGATCCTGACAGGACGGCGGCGGGAGCGGGACGGCGCGCCCGGCTGCGGGCCGGAGCAACGACCGGGCCCGGCGGCGAAGCGGCCGGACGAGCGCGAGCCCAGGGGCCCCGGCCGGGGCGCCTTCCTGCCCTGGCTGCTGATGGGACTGGGCGCGTTCTCCAACATCATCCAGGGCAAGTCCGGCAACCCCTGGCTGGCCGGCGCCGGGCTCCTCGCCTTCAACTCCCTCTACCTCACCGTCGTCTTCGCCGCCTTCAGCCCCCGGCTGCGCGACACCCGCTACCCGGTCTACGCCCTGGCCGCGCTGACCGCCGTCACCGTCGCCGTCGCACTCGGCTTCGGCGGCAACTGGTTCCTGTTCTTCCCCCTGCTGTCGCTGGCCTCCGGCACGGTGCGGGCGCTGCGCGGCAAGCCGCTCGCGATCTGGCTGATCACGCTCAGCGGGTCGGCCGGCTTCCTGTCCGGCTGGTCGGACGCGGGCGCCGCGGGCGCGTTCGGCATCGGCTACGGCACGTTCCTGTCCGGGATGGTGACGGCCACCGTCCTCAGCCTCTTCGACACCATCCAGGAACTGCGCGCCACCCGCCAGGAACTGGCCCGCAGCGCGGTGGAGAAGGAGCGGCTGCGGTTCTCCCGCGACCTGCACGACCTGCTGGGCCACACCCTGTCCGTGGTGGTGGTCAAGGCCGAGGCGGTCCGCCGGCTGGCGCCGCGCGACCTCGACGCGGCGCTGGCCCAGGCCGCCGACATCGAGGCGGTGGGCCGGCAGGCGCTGACCGAGGTGCGCGAGGCGGTCACCGGCTACCGCCAGGGCAGCCTGGCGACCGAACTGGACCGGGCCCGTTCGGCGTTGGACGGCGCCGGGATCGAGCCGGTGGTGCGGCAGTCCGGACCGCCGCTGCCGCCGCAGGCCGCCGCGCTGCTGGGCTGGGTGGTCCGCGAGGGCGTCACCAACGCCGTCCGGCACAGCGGCGCCACCCGCTGCGAGATCACGGTGCACGCGGACGACGACCGGGTGCGGTTGACGATCACGGACGACGGCCGCGGTCCCGTAAGCTCCGGTGCGTCCTTCGCGGACGAGGCCGCCGGGGCCCTCGCACCGCCCGACGCCACCACCGGTCCGGTGGGCGGCACGGGCCTGAAGGGGCTGACCGAGCGGCTGGCCGCGGCGGGCGGCACACTGCGCAGCGGCCCCGACGGGCCGCGCGGCTTCCGCGTCACCGCCGAACTCCCGGTGGGCGCGGGCGATCTGGCGGATACGGAGGAACTGTCCAGGTGATCAGGCTGCTGCTGGCCGAGGACCAGCGGATGATGATGGGCGCGCTGGCGCTGCTGCTCGGCCTTGAGGACGACATGGAGGTGGTGGCACAGGTCCCGGCGGGCGACCAGATCGTCGCGTCCGCGCTGGAGACCCGCCCGGACGTCGCGCTCCTGGACATCGAACTCCCCGGGCGCAGCGGCCTGGACGCCGCCGCCGACCTGCGCGACGCGCTGCCCTCGTGCAAGGTGCTGATCGTGACGACGTTCGGGCGGCCCGGCTATCTGCGCCGCGCCATGGAGGCCGGGGCGTCCGGCTTCCTGGTGAAGGACGGGCCGGTGGAGGACCTGGCGGCGGCGATCCGCCGGGTGCTGGCCGGTGAGCGGGTGATCGACCCCGGCCTGGCCGCCGCGGCCCTGAGCGCCGGCCCCAACCCGCTGACCCCGCGCGAGCGCGATGTCCTCACCGCCGCCGTGGACGGCGCCACGGTCTCCGACATCGCCGCCAAGCTGCACCTTTCGCAGGCCACGGTCCGCAACTACCTCTCGGCCGCGATCGGCAAGACCGGCGCCCGCAACCGCATCGAGGCGGTACGGGCGGCCCGGCGCAACGGCTGGCTGTAGGGCCCGGCGGGGCGCCCCCGGCCGCGGCCGGGGCGCCCGCTCAGCCGTGCGCGGTGTCCGTACGCCGCCGCGGCAGCGCGAGCAGCATCAGCGCGACGCCGCCGGCCAGCACCACCGCACCGACCAGGAAGGCCGTGCCGTAGCCGCTCGCCAGCGCCGCCCGGCCGGAGCCCGAGGCGATCCGGGAGGCCGCGACGGTGGAGAGCACCGACAGGCCCAGCGCGCCGCCCATCTGCCGCGAGGTGTTGATCAGGCCGGAGACCAGCCCCTGGTCGTCCGGGTCGGCACCGGAGGTGGCGATGGCGGCGATCGGCGTCGCGGTCAGCCCGGCGCCCAGCGCCATCAGCACGCCCGGGCCGAGGATCGTCCCGAGATACGTCCCGTCGACCGCCATCGTGCTCTGCCACGCCATCCCGGCCAGCGAGAGCACCGCCCCGCCGACCGCCAGCGTCTTGGCGTCGAGCCGGTGCATCAGCCGGGGCGCGATCTTCGACCCCAGCACGATGCACAGCGAGTGCGGGATGAAGGAGAGACCTGCCTGCAGCGGCGTGTACGACAGGACGTTCTGCGTGTAGAGGGACAGGAAGTACCACATGGAGAACATCGCGGCGCCGGACAGCACCATCGCCGCGTTGGCCGAGGAGACCGACCGCAGTCGGAACAGCCCCAGCGGCATCAACGGCGCCTTGGTGCGCGCCTCGACGGCGACGAAGACCGCGACCACCACCAGCCCCGCGACCAGCGGCAGCAGCGCCGACGCCGACCCCCAGCCGTGCGTCTCGGTCTGCACGATGCCGTACGCCACCAGCCCGAGCCCGCCGGTGACCAGCAGCGCACCGGGCACGTCCAGCCGCCGCGCGGCGCCCTGCCGGCTCTCGGTGAGCCACAGCGCGGCACCGGCCAACACCAGCGCGCCCACCGGGACGTTGATCAGCAGCACCCACCGCCACGACAGGTACTCGGTCAGCACCCCGCCGACCAGGCCGCCCACCGCGCCGCCGCCCGCGCCGACCGCCGTCCACGTCGCGATGGCCCGCGTACGGGCCGGGCCGGCCGGGAACGACGTGGTCAGGATGGTGAGGGTGGCCGGGGAGAGCACCGCGGCCCCCACGCCCTGGATGGTGCGGGCGGCGATCAGCTGCCAGGGCTCCTGGGCGACCCCGCCGGCCGCGCTCGCGAGGGTGAACAGCGCCAGCCCGACGAGGAAGATCCGCTTGCGGCCGAAGATGTCGGCGGCCCGGCCACCGAGCAGCATGAAGCCCGCGAAGGTGATCACGTAGGCGTTGACGATCCACTGCAGGCCCAGCTCGGACAGGCCCAGTCCGGAGCGCATGGCGGGCAGTGCCACGTTCACGACGGAGACGTCCAGCACGACCAGGAACTGTCCGGCGCAGACCAGCAGCATCACCAGCCAGGCCGGCGCGGCCCTCCGGCGCACGGACGCGGACAGCGTGGAGGAGGCGGCTATCGGGGGCATGCGGACCATGCTCGCACCCGGCGCTCGCCTCCCGCATCGGGATATCGGTGCATACGCCGGCCGCTCGGGCCTAGGTCCGGAGGCGTAGGGCCGGGGCGGGCGGCCTGCTGGCTTCGACAAGACGATCTACAAGCGCAGGAACGAAGCCAGCAGACGATCAACGCGTTGAAGAACTTCCGGGCGGTGGCCACGAGGTTCGACGAGAGGGCCCACATCTTTCACGGCACCGTGACCGTCGCAGCAATTCGCCTGTGGCTTGGCTCTTCAACCCGCCAAACCCGCCAAACCCGCCGAAGAGCCTGTGAGTACCCGGCATCACCGGACGAGTCCGATGGCCTCAATCTCGATCATCCACTCAGGGTTGGCGAGTGAGGAGACCTCTACGAACGACTCCGCGAGGTGCGGCTTGTCCGGGAAGTGTTCCGCGCGCAACGTGGCAAAGATGTCCTGCTGCGCTATGTCCGTGACGAACACGGTCGCCTTGATTACCTCGGCGAGGCTGGAGCCCGCGTTGGTCAGGACCGTCGACAGATTCGCGAGCGCCTGACGGGCTTGCGTCTCGAAGTCCCCGGCGCCGACCGTGGCTCCCTGGGCATCGATCGGCGCCTGCCCTGAGGTGAAGACCAAGTTCCCGACCCGGACGCCGAGCGAGATACCGGCCGACTCGTACCAGTCGGGTTCCGCGGAGACGCGCACACGCTCGGCGGCAGGCTGTGTAACGGACATGTTGCTGACACTCCCTCAAAACTGCACACGCGGAGCCGGGCAGCTGTGATCAACCCGGCTTGATCGACAGCCACGAGACCCTGGGATTCATTCCCGAGGGCTCGCAAGACCGCCCCGGCACAGCTCGGGTGGACCAACTGCCTGCCGAGGGGCGGTGGTTAACGTGCGATGCCGCCCCTCGCCGTCGTCACCTGCGCAGCAGGGTCACCACCGCCGCGCCGCCCAGGCCGATGTTGTGGGCGAGGCCGACGCGGGCACCGGGGACCTGGCGCTCGCCGGCCGTGCCGCGCAGCTGCCAGACCAGCTCGGCCGCCTGGGCCAGCCCGGTGGCGCCCAGCGGATGCCCCTTGGAGATCAGCCCGCCGGACGGGTTGACCACCCAGCGCCCGCCGTAGGTCGTGGCACCGTCGGCGACCAGCTTCCCCGACTCGCCCTCCGCGCACATCCCCAGCGCCTCGTAGGTCAGCAGCTCGTTGATCGAGAAGCAGTCGTGCAACTCGATCACGTCGACGTCCTCGATGCCCAGACCGCTGGCCTCGTAGGCGCGGCGGGCCGCGGCCCGGCTCATCGGCGCGCCGACCACGTCGATGCAGGAGCCGGTGGCGAAGCTCTCCTCGGTGTCCGTGGTCATGGCCTGCCCGGCGATCTCCACCGCGCGCGCCGCCAGCCCGTGCGCGCGGACGAAGCGCTCCGAGACGACCACCGCCGCCGCGGCGCCGTCGGAGGTCGGCGAACACTGGAGCTTGGTGAGCGGGCGGTGCACGGTGCGGGCGGCGAGGATCTCCTCGACGGTGTACACGTCCCGGAACTGGGCGTACGGGTTGTGCGCGGAGTGCCGGTGGTTCTTGGCGCCGACCATGGCCAGCTGCTCGGCGGTCGTCCCGTGGCGCGCCATGTGTTCGCGGGCCGCGTTGCCGAAGATCTGGGCGGTGGGCGGGGTCATCTCGAAGCCGTGGGCCGCGGCCATCACGCCGTAGTGGCGGGCGACCGGCGAGGACGCGCCCCCCACATCAGTGGCTCCGCCACGGGCACCGCCGTCCGCGCCGGCGCCCAGCGCGCCGCGCTTCATCTTCTCGAAACCCAGCGCCAGGACGCAGTCGTTGAGGCCCGACGCGACGAACTGGCGGGCCATCATCAGCGCGGTGGAGCCGGTGGCGCAGTTGTTGTTGACGTTGTAGACGGGGACGCCGGTGAGTCCCAGTTCGTAGACGGCGCGCTGACCGGCCGTGGACGCCTGGTAGCAGTAGCCGACCGGCACCTGCTCGACGGCGTCGTAGCCGATGCCGGCGTCGGCGAGCGCCGCGCCGCCCGCCTCCTTCGCCATGTCCCAGTACTGCCAGTCGCGGGTCTCCGGTTTCTCGAACCGGGTCATCCCGACGCCGATGATGTACGCCGTGCCGGCCATGCGAATCCTCCTGGGCCAGATGACGGATACGGATGCAGGTCAGATGAGGGGGCGGGGTTCGGGGTCGCGGGGCAGGCCGAGGAGGCGTTCCGCGACGACGTTGAGCTGCACCTGGGTCGTGCCGCCGGCGATGGTCAGGCAGCGCGACATGAGGAAGCCGTGCAGCGCGGGTGCGCCGGGGCCCTCGCGGACCGCGCCGGCCGGGCCGAGGAGTTCCAGGGCCAGGTCGGCGACCTTCTGCTGGTGGGCGGTCTGCACCAGCTTGCGGATGCTGGCGCCGGCGCCCGGCTCCAGGCCCGACACCCGCTGGAGCGTGGTGCGCAGCCCGATGCAGCCGAGCGCGTGCGCCTCGGCGACCAGCGCCCCGACCCGGGCGCGGACCGCGCCGTCCAGTTCGGCGGTGCGGGCGACGAGCGCCTCCAGGCCGGTGTCGAAGGCCATCTGGTCGGCCATGTGGACGCGTTCGTTGCCGAGGGTGGTGCGGGCGACCCGCCAGCCGTCGTCGACCGCGCCGACCACCGCGTCCGCCGGCAGCGGCACGTCGTCGAAGTAGACCTCGTTGAAGAGGGCGTCGCCGGTGATCTCCCTCAGGGGCCGGACGTCGATGCCGGGTGTCGACATGTCGATGAGGAAGAAGGTCAGGCCGCGGTGCTTGGGCGCGTCCGGGTCGGTGCGGGCGAGCAGGATGCCGTGGTCGGCGGTCTGCGCCGCCGAGGTCCACACCTTCTGGCCGTTGATCCGCCAGCCGCCGTCCGCGGTCCGCTGCGCGCGAGTGCGCAGCGAGGCCAGGTCCGAACCGGCCTCCGGCTCGGAGAACAGCTGGCACCACAGCAGGTCGCCGCGGAGCGTCGGCGGCAGGTACCGCTCCTGTTGGGCGGCCGTGCCGTGCGCGAGGAGCGCGGGCACCACCCAGGTGGCGATGCCCAGTTCGCCGACCCGGACGCCGGCGGCGGCCATCTCCTGCTGGATGGCGAGCTGTTCGACCGGGCCCGCGCCCCGTCCGTACGGGGCGGGCAGATGCGGTGCGGCGTATCCGGTGGGGGCCAGGGCGCGGCGGGCGGCGGGCGGGTCCAGGCCGCGCACCGGGTCGAGGGCGGCGCGCGCCCGGTCCCGGAACTCCGCGGCTTCGGCGGGGAGTTCCAGCCGCAGTGCGCGGCGGGCGCCGGCCGCGGCGTGGCGGGCGGCGCGCAGCCGGTGGGCGTCGCCGCCGCCGAGCAGCTGGCGGGCGGTGATCGCGCGGCGCAGGTGGAGGTGGGCGTCGTGCTCCCAGGTGAAGCCGATGCCGCCGAGGATCTGGATGCAGTCCTTGGCGCAGCCGACGGCGGCGTCCAGGGCGGTCGCGGTGGCCAGCGCGGCGACCAGACCGCGCACCTCGGGCGGTGCGCCGTCGGCCCGGGCCGCGTCCCAGACCAGGGCGCGGGCCTGCTCGCAGCGGACGAGCAGCTCGGCACAGAGGTGTTTGACGCCCTGGAACTGGCCGATCGGGCGGCCGAACTGCTCGCGGACCGCGGCGTGTTCGGCGGCGGTGTGCAGCGCCCAGGCGGCGGTTCCGCAGCCTTCCGCGGCGAACAGCACCCCGGCGAGGTCCCGGACCAGCGCGCCGTCGAGCGTCAGTCGCCGGTCGGCGGGCACCGTCGCCCCGTCCGCGCGGACCTCGGCGGTCGGCCGGGTCGGGTCGGCGCTGTCGTGGACGCGGACGGCGAGGTCGGCGGCGTCCACCGCCAGCCACACCGTTCCGGTCGCGGCCTCCGCGGCCAGCACGATCAGGTCGGCGTCGCCGCCGCCCAGGACGGGCGGCGCGGTGCCGTCGAGGAGGTGGCCGTCGGCTCCTTCGACCGCGGTGAGGGAGCCGCTGTCGAGGGCGACGGCGGCGATCCGCTCGCCGGTGGCCAGCGCCCGGACGAGGTGCCGGGGGGCGCCGCCGCGGTGCAGCAGTGCCGCGGCGAGAACGGTGGGCAGGTAGGGGCCGGGCAGCGCGGCGCGGCCGAACTCCTCCAGGACGACGGCGAGGTCGAGCAGATCGCCGCCACCCCCGCCGTCGGCCTCCGGGAGGTGGAGGCCGAGGAGCCCCTGTGCGGCGAGCCCGTCCCAGTGGGCGGGGCGGCCGGTCCGTGCGGGCGGGGCGTCGAGCAGCTTGCGCACGTCTTCGGGCGGTACGGCGCGTGCGGCCCAGCCGCGCGCCGCCTCCGCGAGGTCACGATGGTCCTGCGTGATTCCGATCCCCATGGCGGGCAGAGTAGAACACGTTTCAATCTGACGGAAGGTCAGCCGAGCGGTGGGTGCCGGGCCGGAACGGCGCGGCACGACACGGCGCGAGGCGGCACCGGCACCGGCACGCCACGGCCCCCGGTGCGGCGACCCCGACGGTCGACGGGAATCGACCGCCTCCGACGCGGACCGGAAACGCACCGCGAATTCGCGCGGGCCGCTCGCCATTCCCCGCGCCCGCCCCGCACGGCGGTTTATCCGCGCGCCTTTATCCCGCACCGTTTCGGGACGCCGCCGGCTTTCCTTCCCGATCCGGTCCCGACACCCGTGCCGGTGCGCGTTCCGGCGCGTGTTCCGGTGCGCGTTCCCCCTTCCGTTCCTCGGACGCCGGAATGCGCGGAATTCACGGATGCCGGGAACCACCGTCCGCTATTGGGAACGGACGACTGCGGAAGCAGCGGGGGCAGGAGAAGCACCCCGGCGGGCACACCGGGCGCCCCGGGCGCACCGCCACCCGGGAACCGGCAAACCGGGAGCCGGAACCGCCGGACCGGAACCCGGAACCCGGAAAACGAACCCCCGTTCCGATATCGCGCCCGCCGTACGGCACGATCCCTACGGCACGATCCGCACGACCCCGTCCGCGCGGCCCGTTCCCCGTACACACCCCGTCCCACCAGGAGGAAGCCCATGACCGCTCCCACGGCCCCGACCGCCCCCCGGCCGGAGATCCTCGCCGCGTTCGAGGCGGCGAAGGGCTTCATGCCGGTGGACGAGGGGCTCGCCCTGTACGCGGCGGCCGGCGAGGCGGCGGCGCTGGGGCTGCCGCTGGTGGAGATCGGCAGCTACTGCGGCCGTTCCACGCTGCTGCTGGCCGAGGCGGCGCGCGCCGCCGGCGTGATGGCCGTCACCGTGGACCACCACCGGGGCAGCGAGGAGCAGCAGCCGGGCTGGGAGTACCACGATCCGGAGGTGGTCGATCCGGTCGTCGGCCGGATGGACACCCTGCCCGCCTTCCGCCGCACCCTGCACGCCGCGGGCCTGGAGGACCGGGTGATCGCCCTGGTGGGCCGTTCACCGCAGATCGCGGCCCTGTGGCAGGCGCCGGCCGGCCTGGTCTTCATCGACGGCGGGCACACCGACGAGCACGCCACCGCGGACTACGAGGGCTGGGCCCCGCACGTCGCGGAGGGCGGGCTGCTGGTGATCCACGACGTCTTCCCGGATCCGGCGGACGGCGGCCAGGCCCCGTACCGCATCTACCGCCGGGCCCTGGAGTCCGGCGCGTTCACCGAGGTTTCCGTCCACCGTTCGCTGCGCGTCCTACGACGCACGGGGCCCAAAATCTGAGGCGGCTACCATCGCGCAGGTGTCGAACGGCAGTACTTTCCCCCCGCCCCGCCGCTCACGCGGCCCCCTGCTGATCGTGTTGGCGGTGGTGGTGGCCGTCGGGGTCGGCGGCTGGCTGCTCTGGCGGCCACCGGGCGGCGGCCTCTTCCCCGCCGGCGGCCCGGCCTCCGGGTCGCCGTCCGCGGACGGCGGCGGGGCCGGCGACGACGCCCCCACGGCGGGTGCCGACCGCCCGGCCCCGGCCGGCGGTCCGCGCCTCAAGGGCAGGACCGTGCTCCTGGACCCCGGCCACAACCCGCGCAACCGGGACCACACCCGGGAGATCGCCCGGCTCGTCGACATCGGCAACGACCGCAAGGAGTGCGACACCACCGGCACCGCCACCGACGGCGGCTACGCCGAGGCGGAGTTCACGCTGGACGTGGTCCGACGGGCCCGGACGCTGCTCCGGGCGGAGGGCGCCCGGGTCGTCCTCACCCAGGACGGCGACCGGCCGTACGGGCCGTGCGTGGACGGGCGGGCGGCGGCGGGGAACACGGCGCACGCCGACGCCGCGGTCTCCGTGCACGCCGACGGCTCGGTCGCCGGCAACCGCGGCTTCCACGTCATCCTCCCGGCGCGGGTCACCGCCGGCGCGGCCGACACCTCACGGATCGTGGGGCCGTCGCGGGACCTGGGCGAGCGGCTGGCCGACCGGTTCGCGGCGGTGACCGGAAGCGCACGTTCCAATTACGTCGGCCACGGGACCGGGCTCGACGTCCGCTCCGATCTCGGCGGGCTCAACCTCTCCACGGTGCCGAAGGTGTTCATCGAGTGCGGCAATATGCGCGATCCGAAGGACGCCGCGCAATTGACCGATGCACAGTGGCGGGAAAAAGCGGCCCGCGGGATCACGGAGGGCATTACGGACTTCTTGACGCGCTGAACACACTCCCGACCAGCCGAACGGACTTCCGGCCGAGGGCCCTACCGATACCCGGGGCGGCCCACAGGATTCGACGATAGGTTCCCTTTACGATGGGGGACCATCGCCGTGCCTCGCACCGCGCCAGCGACAGCGTCGACGCCCTCACGAAGTCGACCAGGAACACGAAACCGACAAAGGACCTTTACGTGAACATCCGCTCCCTCAGTCGAGGCGACGGCGTGGTGATCGGAGCAGCGGTGCTGCTGTTGATCGCCTCGTTCCTCAGTCTCTACGCGTACGGCGACACGAACGCCTGGCAATCGCTGCACCTGCTGATGAGCGTCTACCTGGCCGGCGTCATCGCCGCCGGCCTGATCGTCACGGCGCGGGCGCTGCCGCAGCCCCGGAAGGTCGCCGGGCTGGAGCTCGGGCAGTTCGGAGTGGCGCTGTCCGTGTTCGCCGCCTGGACCGCGTTCTGGGCGATCATCGACAGCCACGGCGCGGGCGCCGGCCTGATCCTCGGCCTGATCGCCGCGCTGGTCCAGGCGGCCGCCGCGGTGGCCACCCCGCTCGTCCCGGCGCTGAAGGTCGCCCTGGTCGGCGCGGTCCGCCCGCAGGTCTCCGGGCCGTACGGCAACGCCGGCGCCACCCAGGGCTACGGCTACCCGGGCGCCCAGCAGCAGGGCGGCTACGGCTACCCCGGCGGGCAGCAGCAGGCCGGCCAGAGCTACGGCGGCCAGCAGGCCCCGGCCGGGGACGCCGGCGCCACGGCCGGCGGCGCGGCGGGCGCCACCCCGGCGGCCGGCGGCCCGGCGGACTTCGCCCCGTTCTGGTTCGCGGTGCCGGTGGCCCGCCCGCTCTACAGCGAGGAGGGCTCGCCGTCGCCGATCGCCGAACTGGCGCCCGGCACCTGGTACCTCGCGGTGGAGCAGCGCGGCGCGGCGCTGATCGCGCAGACCCAGGACGGTCGGCGCGGCATCCTCCAGGACACCACCGGCATCCAGCGCGGCTGACGCAGCCGGCACCCCGCGGTCCTGTCGCGGCCTTCGGGCCGGCCCGGCCCCTCGCCCTCCCGGGCGGGGGGCCGTTGCCATGTCCGCGACGGCGCCGTACAGTGCGGCGGACCAGCGAACTGACGCATCGTCACCTACGGGTGGACCACCGGACGTCGGAGAGAGGCGGGGCCATGCGACTCGGTCTGGCACTCGGCTACTGGGGCCGCGGCCCCGACCCCCGGCACCTCGAACTCGCCCGCGAGGCAGAGCGGCTGGGCTACGACTCGGTGTGGACCGCGGAGGCGTGGGGCTCCGACGCGTTCACCGCCCTCACCTGGATCGCCGCGCACACCTCCCGGATCAAACTGGGCACCGGCATCGCCCAGATGGCCGCCCGCACCCCCACCGCCACCGCGATGCACGCCCTCACCCTCGACCACCTCTCCGGCGGGCGGATGCTGCTGGGCCTGGGACTGTCCGGGCCGCAGGTCGTCGAGGGCTGGTACGGGCGGCCGTTCCCCAAGAGCCCGCTGACCGCCACCCGGGAATACGTGGACGTCATCCGCCAAGTGCTGCGCCGGCAGGGCCCGGTGGCGTCGGACGGCACCTTCCACCCCCACCCCTACCAGGGCCCGGACGGCACCGGCCTCGGCAGACCGCTGAAGCCCATCACCCACCCCCTACGGGCCGAACTGCCGGTCCTGTTGGGTGCTGAGGGACCGCGGAACATCGCCCAGACCACCGCGATCGCGGACGGCTGGCTGCCGCTGTACTGGTCGCCCACCCGCACCGAGGTCTACGCGAAGTCGCTGGCCGACGCCCCGGACGGCTTCCTGATCGCCCCCATGGCGCGCGCCGTGGTCTGCGACGACATCGCCGAGGGACTGCTGCCGGTCAAGGCGATGCTCGGCTTCTACATCGGCGGGATGGGGCACGCGGCCAAGAACTTCCACGCGGACCTGATGGCGCGGATGGGATTCGAGGACGAGGCCCGGCGGGTCCAGCGGCTCTTCCTCGAAGGCCGCCGGGACGAGGCGGTGCGGGCCGTGCCGGACGCCTTCGCCGACGAGATCTCGCTGGTCGGCCCGCGGGAACGGATCGCGGAACGACTGGAGTTGTGGCGCGCGGGGCCGGTCACCGACCTGCTGGTGACCGCCCCTGACCCACGGACGCTGCGGGTGCTGGCGGAACTCAATTCCTGACGCTCTGCCGGTTTCTCTGGCTTCCCACGTTGTCGACTCCCCCGCCGTGGGCCTGCGGCCGGCTGCTTCCCACGTTGTCGACTGCCCCGCCGCGGGGGTTGCTCGTTTTTGCGCCTGCGGCGCGGGGCCGCTGCGCGGGGCTGTCGGGTGCGGTGCCGGGTCTGCGGGGTTGGGGGTGTCCGGACTGCTGCGCTTTACGTCCGGACACCCCAACCCCGCAGACCCGGCACCTCCCGTGGGTGGTCATGAAGACGGTGGGTGGGGGTCGACGTCAGTGGGGCGGTGGTGGTTCAGGAGAAGGAGGCGTAGGTCAGCCAGCGGTCGAACAGCGGGCGGTCACCGAGCACCTCGATGCGCTCGCCGCCCTCGTCGTCGAGGGAACGTCGGCGGTAGAGGGCCAACAGCAGGTCGGTGAGCGGGCCGCGGAGGGCGACCGCGGCCTTCTCGTGGGCGCGGCGGTGGGTGAGCCGGTCGCCCGTCAGGTCCAGCACCCATTCGGCGTGCAGGGCGGGCGGGGCGTCGGTGGCGTGCAGGTGAAGCGTCCGGCCGGGGCCGAACAGGCCCTCGGCGCGGTCCGCCCAGCGCTCCGCCGCCGTTGGCAGCGCGCACAGTTCGAGCCACTCGTCCAGGCAGTCGGCGGCGACCTCCGGCGGGACCTCGTAGGCGGCGCCGGTGGTGAGCGCGGCGTCGGCGCGGTGGATCACCGTCTCGTGGACCATCCGGCGGGCCCAGAACCCGGCCCGGTCGTCCGACGCCCAGGACCAGGCGGCGGTGTCCGGGCCGGCCTCGCGCAGCGCCGCCACGGTGCGCTCGGCGCCCTCCGCCAGCCAGGCGTCGAGCGCCTCGGGGGTGTCGTCGTCCGGCCCGCCGGCGCCCGGAATCGTCGTCGGGTCGATCACGGCGGTGGCGCGGGTGGCGACCAGCTCACCGGCCCAGCGGTGCGCGCCGCCGACGTGCCGGGCGAGGTCGGCCAGGGTCCAGTCGGGGCAGGTCGGCACGGTCGCGGAGAGGTCGGCGTGGCGGATGGATGCCCGGAACTTCTCGGCTTCTGCGAGCAGTTGGGCGCAGTATTCCTCGTAGGTGAGGGAGCCTTGGAGCGACATACGTCGCACAGTAGTGCGCCGCCGCGCGGTTCCACCCCCCATTTGCGGGACGACCGTCACCATGTCGATCCACCCGTCTTCCCGTCTCCGCGTCGCCCACGGTCGGAACGCCGCGGAGATCCGTCGGAAGCGTCCCGGAGTGGGGCCACAGAGTTCCGGCGCCGGAGCCCCTCGACCGACAACGGGTCACCAACCCACCAAGGCGCACCCCCACGGCCTGAAACCCACCCATCAACGGGAGGGGACGGGTCTGTGGGGTGGGGGATGTGCGGACGTAAAGCGCAGCAGTCCGCACATCCCCCACCCCACAGACCCGGCACCGCACCCAACAGCCCCGCGCAGCGGACCCGCCCCGCACCCGACCAGCCCCGCGCAGCGGCACCGCCCCGCGCAGCGGATCGGCCCCGAGCAGCGGAACCGGCACACCCCGCCGTCAGGCGGACCGGCGTCGTCAGCCGCCCAGTTGGGACGTGCTGGGCACCTGGTCCTTCACCTCGGCGCCGTTCTTCTTCCCGACGTCCTTGACGTTGTTGATGACGTTCTGGAACTGGTCGACGTCGGCGGAGCCGGCCTCGCCCTTGCGGAGCTTGGTGCCGAGGTTCTTCAGCGAGTCGATGCCGCTGTTGAGCGGGGCCAGCGCCTTGGAGAGCGTCGGGTCGCCCTCGGCGTTGCGCACCGCGGCCTTGAGCCGGTTGTAGGTGAAGACCCCGGCCAGGCCCGCCTTGACCAGCGCGGTCTTGCGGTGCTTGGCACCCTTGTTGAAGCCGCCGGCCTTGTACGGCTTGATAATCCACTGGTAGGTGGCGCCGGCCGCCAGCCCGGCGTTGGTCACGAAGCGGGTCTTGGCGAACTTCTGCTTCTCCGCCGAGCTGGTGGGGCTGGGGGAGCCGCTGGCCCCGCCCTCGTTCTTCTTCGAACCGCCGCAGGCGACGGCGCCCAGGGTCAGGGTGCAGGCCAGCAGCAGCGCGACGACGCCCCTGCGCAGGGCGGCACGGTCGCGGACGGGGGACTGCGGAACGGTCACGGCGCGCCTCCGGCGGGCTCGGGTCGGCTGGGGAACATCGTCCGCAGCCTGACCCGCCCGCCGGAGGGCCGCCACCGGGCAACGGCCAGATGGGGGTGGCCCGTACGCCGGGCCGGTGGGCGGGTGCCCCCGGGGGGCGACTACCGGCAGCAGTCCGGCGCCAGTCCGGTCGGCAGCCGCTCGCCGCCGAAGACCGAGGTGGTGGCCTCGTCACCGCCGAGCGCGGCGACCGCCAGCAGCACCGAACCGGCGGTCCACGACGTCAGCTCCTGCGGCCAGATCGTCTCGTCCTCGAAGACGTAGCCGGTCCAGTACATGCCGTTGTCGGCGCGCAGGTGCTGGATCCACTTGAGGACCGTCACGGCCCGGTCGGACTCGCCCATCGCCCACAGCGCCAGCGCCAGTTCCGCGCTCTCGCCGCCGGTGACCCAGGGGTTGGGCACCACGCAGCGCACGCCCAGACCGGGGACGACGAAGCGGTCCCAGTCCGCGTCGATCCGCTCCTGGGCCGCCGTGCCGCGCACCGCGCCGCCCAGCACCGGGTAGTACCAGTCCATGGAGTAGCGGGACTTGTCGAGGAACCGCTCGGGGTGGTGGCGTATCGCGTGGCCGAGGCGGCCGACGGCCAGTTCCCAGTCGGGCTGCGGCTCCTCGCGCTGCTCGGCCATCGCCAGGGCGCAGCGCAGCGCCTGGTAGACGGAGGACGAGCCGGTCAGCAGGGCGTCGCGGACGGGCGTGCCGTCGTCCTCCCGCTTCCAGCCGATCTCGCCACCGGGCTGCTGGAGTTCCAGGACGTACTCGATCGCCGCGTGGACCGCCGGCCACATCCGGTCCAGGAAGGTCTCGTCCCCGGTGGACAGGTAGTGGTGCCAGGCCCCGACCGCGAGGTACGCGCAGAAGTTGGTCTCCCGGCCGCGGTCGGTGGGGGCGTTCGCGTCGCCGTCGGCGTAGGCGGCGTACCAGGAACCGTCCGGGTTCTGGTGCCGGACCAGCCAGTCGTAGGCGGCCTCGGCGCGCTCGTGCTCGCCGGCCGCGTCCAGTGCCATGGCGGCCTCGGTGTGGTCCCACGGGTCGAGGTGGTGGCCGCGGAACCACGGGATGGCGCCGTCCGTGCGCTGGGTCGCCAGGATGCCCTCGACCGTGCGGGCGGCCTGTTCGGCGGTGAGCACCCCCGGCAGGACGAGCCGTTCGGTGCGCCCGGGACTCGTCACTTGGCGGCCCCGCGGGCGGTGGCGGGCTTGGCGGCGGCGGTCCTGGTCGCGGAGCGGGTGCGCTTGGCTGCCGGCTCGGCGGCGGCCGTCGTCTCCGGCGCGGTCGCCGTCGCCGTCTCGGGCTCGGCCTCGGCCTCGGGCAGGTGCGGCTTGGTGGCGTAGGCGACGAAGCTCTTGCCGATGAGCGGGTTGAGGGCCTGTTCGGCGAGGCGGGTGGCCAGCGGCTTCTTCATGATGTCCCAGACCAGCAGCTTGTGGTACGCCTTCACCGGCAGCGCCTGGTCGTTGTCCACGCCGAAGGCGCACTTCAGCCACCAGTAGGGGCTGTGCAGCCCGTGCGCGTGGTGGGTGCCGTACGGCTCCAGGCCGGCCTGGCGCATTTTGCCCAGGAGTTCGTCGCCGCGGTAGATGCGGATGTGTCCGCCCTCGACCTCGTGGTAGGCGTCGCTGAGCGCCCAGCAGACCTTCTCCGGGCCGTAGCGCGGGACGGTGACCGCGATCCGGCCGCCGGGGCGCAGCACCCGGACCATCTCGGCGAGCACGCCCTTGTCGTCCGGGATGTGCTCCATCACCTCGGAGATGATCACGACGTCGAAGCTCGCGTCGGGGAACGGCAGCGCCAGCGCGTCGCCCTCCATGGCCACCGCGGAGGCGCCCACCGGGGCCTCGCCGGCCTCCTTCATCGCGGCGAACCACTTGGCGACCTCGCGGATCTCCTCGCCGTTCCGGTCCAGGGCGACGACCTGCGCGCCGCGCCGGTAACACTCGAAGGCGTGCCGGCCGGCGCCGCAGCCCAGGTCGAGTACGCGGTCGCCGGGAGCGAGCGGGAATCGGGAAAAGTCGACGGTCAGCACGGCGTTTACGCTTTCGTCCGGCGGTCAGGGGCGGGGTGAGGTGCGGCGTGGGCGGTGGGAGTGCGGCATGGTGCGGGTCACCGGCGGCCGGCGACCGGCGAGGCGGCGGACCGGCCCGCCTGGCGGGCGATCGCCTCGCGGTAGCGCTCGGCGGTGCCGATGGCGGCCTGCCGCCAGGTGAAGCGGGCCAGCACCCGCTCCCGGCCGGCCGCGCCCAGCCGGCGGCGGAGCGCCTGGTCGCCCAGCAGCCGGAGCAGGCCGGCGGCGAGCGCCCCGGCGTCGCCCGGCGGCACCGCGAGGCAGGTCTCGCCGTCCGGTCCGGCGACTTCCGGGATGGCGCCGCCGGTGGTGGCCAGCAGCGGTGTGCCGGTGGCCATCGCCTCGGCCGCGGGCAGCGAGAAGCCTTCGTAGAGGGAGGGCACGCAGGCGATCTGGGCGCCGCGCACCAGGTCGACGAGTTCGGCGTCGCTGATGCCCTTGACGAACTCGATGGCGTCGGACAGCCCGAGGCGTTCGATGGCGGCGGCGACCGGCCCGTCGTCGGCCCGCTTGCCGACCACGACCAGGTGGGCGTCGGGGTTCTCGGTACGCACCTTGGCCAGCGCCTCGACGAGGTGGATCAGCCCCTTGAGGGGGACGTCCGCGCTGGAGGTGGTGACGATCCGGCCGGGCACCTCCGGGACCGACGGGTCCGGGGAGAAGAGGTCGGTGTCGGCGCCGATGGGGACGACGTGGATTCGGCCGGGATGGACGCCGAGGTCCTCGACGATCTCCTGGCGGGAGGAGCCGGAGACGGTGAGCACCGACGGCAGCCGCCGGGCCACCCGCTTCTGCATCCGGGTGAAGCCGTACCAGCGGCGGACCGAGGCGCGGCGCTTCCAGTCCTGCGCGGCGGCCAGGTCCAGTCGCCGGTCGACGGTGATGGGGTGGTGGATCGTGGTGACCAGCGGGGCGCCGAGCGCGGTCGGGCCGCCGAGCAGCCCGTAGCCGAGGGTCTGGTTGTCGTGGACGACGTCGAACTGCCCGCGGCGGGCGGCCAGATGGCGCCGGGCGCGCAGGGAGAAGGTCAGCGGTTCGGGGAAGCCGCCGGTCCACATCGTGGCGACTTCGAGGCCGTCGATCCAGTCGCGGAACTCGTCGCGCCCGGGGGTGCGGAACGGGTCGGGCTGGCGGTAGAGGTCGAGGCTGGGCAGCTCGGTCAGCGTCACCCCCTCGTCCAGGACGGGGTAGGGCTGGGCGCCGATCACCTCGACGGTGTGGCCGAGGCGGGCCAGCTCGCGGGAGAGGTGGCGGACGTAGACGCCCTGACCGCCGCAGAACGGGTTCCCCTTGTACGTGAGCATGGCGATCCGCAGGGGACGCTCGGGGTCCATCGGGGCGGAGGCCGAGGGGGTCTCCGCCGGGCGGGGCGCGGCTGCCTGGACGGCCTCTGCGGTCACGCACGGCCCCCTTCTCACTGGACTTTCGCCGGAGCGTAACCGCTGGCGGTAATCTAGAACAAGTTTCAGAACTGAAAAGCTACTGATCAGTTCACCGAGTTTCGAATCTACCGGCCGGGAACGGAGCGAAAAGAGCCGCACCAGGTGATTCGCGCCACGACAGGACCCCTGCCATGCTGTGCCGATCACACACCACCGGCACTCACCGCATCGCGGACGGAAAGCCACGGAATGGGACACATGACTACGGAATCCAGGGCGGCCGGGCCGGCGCTTCCGGCGAGTCCTCCCCTGACCGAGCGTCAGGAGGCCCGGCGCCGCCGCATCCTGCACACCAGCGCCAAGCTGGCCAGCCGCGGCGGCTTCGACGCCGTCCAGATGCGCGAGGTGGCCGAATCCTCCGGAGTCGCGCTCGGCACCCTCTACCGCTACTTCCCGTCCAAGGTGCACCTGCTCGTCGCCACCATGCAGGACCAGCTCCAGCACATGCACGAGACGCTGCGCAAGCGCCCCCCGTCGGAGGAGGACCCCGGCGCCCGGGTCGCCCAGACGCTGATGCGGGCCTTCCGCGCCCTGCAGCGCGAACCGCACCTGGCCGACGCGATGGTGCGCGCGCTGACCTTCGCCGACCGGTCCGTCAGCCCCGAGGTGGACACCGTCTCCCGGCTGACCACCGCGATCATCCTCGACGCCATGGCCCCGCCCGTCGCCCACCCCCCGTCGAAGGG
Source organism: Streptomyces yunnanensis (assembly GCF_029011865.1). Taxonomy (NCBI): domain Bacteria; kingdom Bacillati; phylum Actinomycetota; class Actinomycetes; order Kitasatosporales; family Streptomycetaceae; genus Streptomyces; species Streptomyces yunnanensis. Next base: position 6,584,241 of record NZ_CP095749.1, on the reverse strand, counting down.
GCCGGCGCGCCCCTCCGCCCCGCCCACCCCCGAACAGCTCTCCGCGGTCCGGGTCATCGAGCACACCTGGCACTCGGCGCTGATCACCTGGCTGTCCGGGCGCGCCTCGATCGCCCAGGTGAAGATCGACATCGAAACCGTCTGCCGCCTGATCGATCTGACGACCCCGGGCCGGACGCAGGACCGTCGCCCTCCCTCCGCATAACCTCCCCCCGCACACGGGTAATTGGCCCGCAAGGGGCCCTCCCGCCCCCTACGGGTCCGACCACTCCGCCCCTTACGGGCCCCGCCACGTGCATTTACGGAGCCCGGCCAAGCCCCACGCCCCTCCAGGCTCCGGAGAACCCTGGAGGGGGTGGGGCCTTGCGACGTCCCTCACCGCCGAAGCGGCACCCCGCATACGAGGGCGGACGGGGCCGGAGTCACCACACATCTGCCGTGATCCGGCTGATCCCCGTCGGGAGACGCCGCGCCGCCGCAATGACCGCTCACCGCAGCGGAGTTCATCGGGTCACTCTTCGGGCGTGGCCTGTCGCCCCTTCGCCTTGCAGATCGCACATGGATCTGGACACGCCGGCACTGGATCACCAGGGGGCACGTAGATGACGCCCTCGCCCGTCGCCACCAACGGTGGTCGTAGCTCCGGCGGCCTCAACCTGGCCCGCCCGGTCACGACTTCGCCTTTCGTGCGTGGGGGTGGCGTCGCATCTCGACGTTGCGGTCGATCACCGTCGTCCTGTCTCCGACGGAATACGCCACCGCACGCTGCTCGGCCAGGGCGGCACACACGTCACATCCGGCGACAGGTTCGGGTTCCGGCGCCGGAAACGGGTCGGACAGGTGAACCGGGCGGCACTCGCGGGGCATCAGACCATCGCCTCCACCCCGTAGATCCGGCGCGGGCCGGTATCGATACCATGCGCGGCTGGCCACAGCGCCCGCCGCTCCTCGGGAGTCAGGATGTAGGGGCGGATCAGGGGTACGTCCTCACCGCGCAGCAGCCCCGCGTGCTTGGAGAGCACACGGAGGGGAACGGGTGCCGCCGCGTCCTCGCACCCCGCTTCAGGTGGTGCGTCGGCGGACCGGTGACGCCCTCCTGCGGGCAGGAGCACCCGCAACAGCAGTTCGAAGAGCCACGCGCTATGTTTGCGCATGTCGTCAACCTCCCAGGGGTTGGTGGCCACGCCCCCGGACCGGTCGCACGGTCGCGGGGGTTCGATCGGTCCAACTGTCCACGCTGGTAGGGCCAGTGGCTTCCCGGCCACAGGTATCCCCATCATGGGTAGGCTGAGGCTCTGACCAATGCGGCACTCTGTCACCATCAGTCGCGACGGGGCACTTCATGACCGGTTACGTACCGCCTACCGCGCTCCCGCGCGGACTCCTGGATCATGCGGAGATGAGAGCCGCGTTTGCGGCCCATGATTTCGGGACGGTGTTCCGTCTCGCTCGCAGTGAGGCAGGGATCAGTTACTCGAAGATCGCGGCCGAGTGCGACATCAAGCCGGAACGCGTCGGGTTACTGGCACGCGGCATCGGCAGCGTGACGACCTTCGAGAAGGTTGCGCGGATCGCCGACGCGTTGCGCATTCCAGGAGGCCTGCTCGGTCTTGCGCCCCGCGAGTGGGAGGCACCCGCCTGCCGCGCGCTCCCCACGCCTACACGTGCCACCGCTACGGACGGAAACGGAGACGAAGTGCGGCGCAGAGAGTTCTTCAAGGCAACGGCCGTGACTGGCCTCGCCGTCGGATTGTCCGACCTGGCGCGCCCTCAGACCGGCCGGCGAATCGTGAGCAGTGTCCCCGATCAACTTCGAGAGCGTACGGCCAGACTGCGGCGCCTTGATGACGTGCTCGGCGGAGGTGACACATATCGGGTCTACCTCGGCGAGTACCAGGCCACGAAAGCACTGATGCGCGATGCCACATACACCGAGGAGACAGGCCGAGCCCTCCTCTCCGTGCTCGCCGAGCAGGCGCAGCAGGCCGGTTGGGCGGCATTCGACGGCGGCAAACACGCCGTCGCGAGCAGCCTGTACGAGGCCAGTCACAAGGCCGCGACGGAAGCAGGAGACAAGGCTCTGGCGGGCAACGCGCTCGCCTTCCTCGCTTACCAGAAGGTCAATGGCGACCGACAGGCCGGCATCGAGACCGCCGCCCGCTCCTGCGCAACGGCGGGTGCCGACGCAGCCCCGGGCGTTCGAGCCCTCCTGTACGAGCGGCTCGCATGGGCATACGCGGTCGCTGGGCTTGCCACCGAGACGGAACGCGCGCTCGACTCCGCCGCATCTGCCCTCGCCGAGGCCGACGACACTCCGCAACCGGATTGGGTGGCGTGGGTCGACCGCAATGAGTTGGAGATCATGACCGGCCGATGCTGGACGGAGTTGCGGCGTCCGTTGCGCGCCGTTCCCGTTCTGGAATCAGCACTCGCCGCGTACGACGACACCCACGCTCGGGATAAGAGCCTGTACCTGTCGTGGCTAGCCGACTCCTACCTGACAGCCAGGGAGGTTGAGCAAGCCGCGGCCGTCACCAGCCGAGCGCTGGATCTCTGCGCCGGGGTGGCTTCGGTACGCCCACGGGAACGGCTCGCTCCCGTCCTGCGACGGCTCGGCGAGCACCGGACCGTGCCCGACGTCGCCGAGGTCTTGGAAAAGGCCCGTGCATGACCGTTACTGCTCGCGGACCGGCCCGACGGTAGTGGCGATCCAGCGGAGGTACGCATCCGACCCGGCCACGAGCGGAACGGCCGAGACTTCGGGGTTCTTCCACGGGTGATGTTGCAGGAGGTGCGCCTCCAGCGCGGCGTATCCGTCGGCCCGGCTCTTGAGCAGGAGTTGCCACTCCTCGCCCGTCCCGAACTCGCCCTCATGCCAGAAGGCGGAGACCACAGGGCCAACGATCTGGGCACCAGCCGCGAGACGGCGTGTCACTACGGAACGGGCCAGCTCTACCGCTTGCTCGCGTGTCTCCGTCGCTGTGGAGACCTGCAGGAAGTCAGCCATGCGGCGAGCATAGCCGCCGGCCGTTGGCGTTCTCCGCGGCTACGGGTTCCGGTGCCCGGAGTGAGCGGCCCCGTCGCCGGCGGGGGCCGTTGCTGTGTCGGCATGCGAACGGCCCCCTCCTGGGCCGCCGCTCACTCCTCCGGCGGGAACACCGCCTCCCCGCTCTCCACCGCGGTGATCGCGATGGCCTCCACCGGGCACCCCTCGGCCGCCGCCAGCACCCCGACCGCGGCCTCGGCCTCCGGCTCGACGGGGTGCGACTGCCGCGCCGCGTCCAGCCGGAACCGCTCCGGCGCGGTCCCCGCGCACAGCCCGGACCCGATGCAGACGCCCCGGTCCACCGCCACCCGCCAACGCTCCGCCATCAGGCACCCGCCGGCAGGCGGATCATCTTGTGCTCCAGGTACTCGCCGAACCCCTCGGGCCCGAACTCCCGCCCGATCCCGGAGTTCTTGTAGCCGCCGAACGGCCCGAGCATGTCGATGCTGAAGGTGTTCACCGAGTACGTCCCGGTCCGCACCCGCCGCGCGATGTCGATGCCGCGCTCGACGTCGGCCGTCCACACCGACCCCGACAGCCCGTACTCCGAGTCGTCGGCGATCCGCACCGCCTCCTCCTCGTCCCCGTACGGCAGCAGGCAGATCACCGGCCCGAAGATCTCCTCGCGCGCGATCCGCATCCCGTTGTCGACCCCGCCGAAGAGCGTCGGCTCGACGTACCAGCCGGTCGGCTGCCCCTCCGGCCGGCCGCCGCCGGTCAGCACCTCGGCGCCTTCCTTCTGCCCCAACGCGATGTAGTCCAGCGAACGCTGCTGCTGGCGACGGGCGACCAGCGGCCCGACCTCGGTGGCCGGATCCAGCGGGTCGCCGACGGTCAACGCGCCCGCCGCCGCGGCGAACCGCTCGGCGATCTCGTCGTAGCGGCTGCGCGGGGCGAGGATCCGGGTCTGCGCCACGCACGCCTGCCCGTTGATCATCCAGGCGAACGGCACGATCCCGGCCACCGCCGCGTCCAGGTCCGCGTCCGGCAGGATCACCGCCGCCGACTTGCCGCCCAACTCCAGCGTCACCCGTGTGAGGTTGCGGGCCGCCACCTCCATGACCCGCTTGCCGGCCGCCACCGACCCGGTGAACGACACCTTGTCCACGCCCGGGTGCCCGACCAGGTACTCGCTGACCTCCCGGTCGGCCGGCAGGATCGACAGCACCCCCGCCGGCAGCCCCGCCTCCGTCACGATCTCCGCGAGCAGATAGGCGTCCAGCGGGGTCTCCGGCGAGACCTTCAGCACCACCGAGCACCCGGCCAGCAGCGCCGGCGCGAGCTTGGCGGCGGCGGTGAACTGCGGGACGTTCCACGGCACGACGGCCGCGACCACTCCCACCGGCTCCCGCCGCACCAGCAGCGGCCCGAGCACCCCGGCCCGCCGTTCCTCGAACGGGAACTCCCGCGCCACCGTGAGCGCCGCGTCCCACGCCATCATCGCGGCCAGCGACTGCACCATCACGCCCGAGGTGACCGGCGTCCCGTTCTGCGCCCCGATGACCCGCGCGAACTCCTCGCTGCGCACCGCGAACGCGTCCTTGATCCGGCTCACCACGGCGATCCGCTCGTCCAACGGGGCGTTCGCCCACACCCCCGACTCGAAGGACGCCCGGGCGGCGGCCACCGCCCGGTCCACATCGGCGCGCGCGGCGTGCGGCACCCGCCCGATGACCTGCTCGGTGTGCGGCGAGACGACCTCGATCGTTTCCGGCCCGGCCGGGTCGACCCACTCACCGCCTATATAGAGCTTTCCGTGCTCGACGAGGTCGCTCATAGCTGCCCGCCTCCCGACGGTCTCGACGGATTGCGCTCCGGATGGCGGTTTTCTGACACTCCATCAGAATCGCCATCAGAACTGATACCAGCTCCCTCCCGCGGAGTCCACGCCCACCACTCGAATCCCAACTCCCCGCCCACCACGAGCCGTTCCCCTGGCACTGAAACTCGTTCTAGTTATAGTTGGGGCGACAACGGCGCAGGAGGGGGCGGGACCCATGGCACCGCAGGTGATCGACCACAGGGGCGGGGTGTGGAGCATCGCCGTCCCCATCCCGGACAACCCGCTCGGCCACACCCTCGTCCATCTCCTGGAGACCGACCGCGGCCCGGTCCTCGTCGACACCGGCTGGGACGACCCGGACTCCTGGGACACCCTCACCGCCGGCATCACCGCCTGCGGCTTCGCCCCCGCCGACATCCACGGCATGGTGATCACCCACCACCACCCCGACCACCACGGGCTCTCCGCCGCGGTGCGGGAGACCTCCGGCGCCTGGATCGCCATGCACGCCGCCGACGCCGCGATGATCCGGCGCGCCCGCGAGGCACGGCCCGGCCAGTGGCTCGACTACCTGCTCGTCAAGCTCACCGCGGCCGGGGCACCGGACGACCACCTGGAGCCCCTCCGGGCCGCCCGCGCCGCCCGACGCGGCCGGAAGGCGCCCGCCCGACGGGCCGCGCTGCCCGACCGCGGGATCGAGCCCGGCGCCCTCCTCGACCTCCCCGGCCGCCGCGTCCGCGCCATCTGGACACCGGGCCACACGCCCGGTCACGTCTGCCTCCACCTGGAGGAGGCGCACCCCGCCCAACAGGACGCCCGACCCGCCACCTTCGGCCGGCTCTTCTCCGGCGACCACCTGCTCCCCGGCATCACCCCGCACATCGGCCTGTACGAGGACCCCGACGACGTCGCCCCCGACCTGCACGACCGGGGCGACCCGCTCGGCGACTACCTCGACTCCCTCGAACGCGTCGCCCGCCTCGCACCGACCGAGGTGCTGCCGGCCCACCAGCACGCCTTCCCGGACGCCGCCGGCCGCGTCCGCGAGCTGATCGCCCACCACGAGGACCGCCTCAGCGACCTCCGCACGCTGCTCCGCGTACCGCGCACCGCCTGGCAGCTCGCCGCCGCCATGCAGTGGAACCGCCCCTGGGACCAGATCCCGGCCGCCTCCCGCAACATCGCCGTCTCCGAGGCCGAGGCCCACCTCCGCCACCTGGTCAAGCACGGCCACGTCGAGCCGGTTTCCGGTTCGGATCCGGTCCACTACCTGGCGACATAGACCGGTTGCCGCGGTCAGGTGACGGGCGGGCGGACGGCCACCAACGGCACCCGGGCCGGGCACCGGCGCTGGTGATGCCCGTCCCCCGCGGGAGAGCGCAGAGCCGGCGGCCGGTCCCGAACCGGCCCGGCGGCCCCACCACCCCGGCCGCACCCGGCCCACCCGACCGCCGGCGTTAAGGTGTGCGGGACAATTTCATCCGTACCCGATCGGGGGGAAGCCGGTGCAAATCCGGCGCTGACCCTCCCCCTGGCTCCCGGCTTCGTTCGAGCCCGGCGGCACCTCGTCCGTGAGCACGGCCGCCCCCACCGCGGCCGGACGAGCCGGAGCACCCGATGGGGCACGACCAAGGCTCCCGCCACCGGATCCACCGCCCCCGCGGCCGACCGGTGCGCGGCGCCGTCGAGGTATGCGGAGCCGAGCCCGGTGCCACCGCGCCGCTCGCCGCACGGGCGGCGCGGCCGGTCGCCCGAGCGCGGCTCGGCTTCGTACCCCGCCGCGACCCGACCGACCCGAGAGGCACCCATCCGATGGCCCGCATGGCCCCCACGGCTCCCCTGACCCCCGCGCCGCAGCCGCAGCCGCGCTCCGCCGCCCTCCGGGCGCGCCGCGCCGCCAGGACGCTGGCCGCCGTGGCGACCGCCGCCGTACTGGCCGGCGCCGCGGCCCCCGCCGCGTACGCCGACGGCCCGGCGGCCCCGCCGCAGCCGAAGCAGCAGAAGCTGCCGAAGGGGCTGTACGGCACCACGGACCCGCAGTACGACGGCGTGTGGCGGCAGTCGCTGGCGCTGCTGGCGCAGCACACGGTCGGGGTGCGCCCGGCGGCGAGCGCGGTGGACTGGCTGGCGGGGCAGCAGTGCGCCGACGGCGGGTTCGCGGCGTACCGGGCCGACCCGGGCAAGGGCTGCGACGCCCACACGATGCGGGACACCAACCAGACGGCCGCCGCGGTCCAGGCGCTGGCCGCGCTCGGCGGGCACGGCGACGCGGTGCAGAAGGCCGTGACGTGGCTGAAGTCCGTCCAGCACGCGGACGGCGGCTGGAGCTCGATGCCCGCGGGGCCGGGCGGCGAGGCGAGCGACGCCAACTCCACGGCCGTGGTGATCGGGGCGCTCGCCGCGACGGGCACGAAGCCGGAGTCGGTGACGGCGAAGGGCGGCAAGTCGCCGTACGACGCGCTGCTGGGCTTCCGGCTGGGGTGCGACGCGAAGGAGGCGGAGCGCGGGGCGTTCACCTTCCAGCTGAAGAACCCCGCGCCGAACGCCGACGCGACCGCGGCCGCGGTCACCGGCGCGCTGGGCAAGGGCTTCGTCGTGGCGCCGGCGGGCAAGGACGCCGACCGGCCGATCACGGCACCGGACTGCGCGAAGGGCGAGGTGCGGGGCAGCGACGCGGCGGCCCGGACGGCGGCCGCGGACGGCGGCGCCGCCTGGCTCGTCGGGCAGTTGGACGCCGACGGGCAGCACCTGCGGTCCGCGATGCCGGGCGCCGAGCAGCAGCCGGACGTCGGCAACACCGCGGACACGGTGGTCGCGCTGGCGGCCGGCGCGTACGGCGCGGAAGCACAGAAGCCGCTGGCCTGGTTGGAGAAGAACGCCGGGGGCTGGGCGAAGCAGAGCGGCCCGGCCGCGTACGCCCAGTTGATCTTCGCCGCGCACGCCACCGGCACCGACCCGCGGGCCTTCGGCGGCACCGACCTGGTGGCCGCGCTGAACGCCACCGGGCCCGAGCCGGCCGGCAGCGGTGCGCCGTCCGCGCAGAAGGACGCCGCGGACGGGAAGGACGACGGCGGCATCGGGATGTGGTGGGTGATCGGCGTCGGGCTCGCCTTCGGTGCCGGCATCGGCTTCCTGATCAGCGGTCGCAACAAGAACAAGAACGCGCTGTGAGGGTGCTGCGGCAGGGGCTGACCCGGCGGGTCGCCGGGTCGCTGCTGCTGGCGGGGGTGGTGACCGGTCTGGGTGCCGGGCCCGCGCAGGCGCAGGAGTACCGGTACTGGTCGTTCTGGGACGGCAGGCCGGCCACGGCCGGGGGCACGGGCGCCTCGTGGGGGTACGCCACGGAGGGGCCCGGCACCGCGCGGCCGGCTAACGGCGGCGTCGTCGGGTTCCGCTTCACGGTGAGCGCGGACTCCGCGAAGGCGGCCGGTCCGCGCACCGCCCCGGACTTCGCCGCGCTCTGCGGGCGGACCCCGGCCGAGCCCGGCAGCAAGCGGGTCGGCGTGGTGATCGACTTCGGTACCGCGGGGGACGCGCCGGCCGGCGAGCGTCCGCCGGCGGGCCAGACGGCCTGTGCGCAGGTGCCGACGGACGCCTCGGCGGGCGAGGCGCTGGCCGCGGTCGCCAAGCCGCTGCGGTACGACGCCAATGCGCTGCTGTGCGGGATCGCCGGCTATCCGCGGTCGGGCTGTGCGGAGCAGGTGGACGGCGGCGGGGCGACGGCGGCGAAGCCGACGCCCGGTGCCACCGGCGCCGCGGGCGGGGACGACGGCGGTGGGCCGTCGGCCGGGCTGATCGGCGGGATCGCCGCCGTGGTGGTGCTGGGCGCGGCCGGCGCGTGGCAGGCGCGCCGGCGGCGCGGATGAGCGCCCCGCACGCCACCCGCAGTACCGCGTTGCACGCCGGCGCCTGGTGGGTGTGGGCGCTCGGTCTGGCGACCGCGGCGTCCCGGACCACCAACCCGCTGCTGCTGGGGCTGTTGATCGGGGTGGCCGGCTATGTCGTGGCGGTGCGCCGGACGGATGCGCCGTGGGCGCGGTCGTACGGCGCGTTCGTCCGGCTCGGGCTGGTGGTGCTGGGCATCCGGTTGGTCTTCGCGTTCGTGCTGGGCTCGCCGATCCCGGGTACCCACACCCTGGTGACACTGCCCGAACTCCCGCTGCCCGACTGGGCGAAGGGGGTCCGGGTGGGCGGCCGGGTCACCGCGGAGGGGATGCTCTTCGCGCTGTACGACGGGCTGAAGCTGGCCACCCTGCTGATCTGTGTGGGCGCCGCGAACGCGCTGGCCAATCCGGCCCGGCTGCTGAAGTCGCTGCCCGGCGCGCTGTACGAGGCGGGGGTGGCGGTGGTGGTCGCGATGACGTTCGCGCCGCATCTGGTGGCGGACGTGCAGCGGCTGCGGGCGGCCCGTCGGCTGCGCGGCCGTCCGGACCGCGGGGCGAAGGCGCTGTTGCAGGTCGGGCTGCCGGTGTTGGAGGGCGCGTTGGAGCGGTCGGTGGCGCTGGCCGCGGCCATGGACGCCCGCGGCTACGGGCGGACCGCTCAGGTGCCGCCCGCCGTGCGGCGGTTGACGTCGGTGTTGACCCTGGGCGGGCTGCTCGGGGTGTGCGCGGGGACGTACGGGCTGTTGGGCGACTCCGGGGGCGGCTACGGGCTGCCGCTGCTGGTGGTCGGTCTGGGGGCGGCGATGGCCGGACTGTGGCTGGGGGGCCGCCGGTCGGTCCGGACCCGCTACCGGCCGGAGCCGTGGGGAGTGCGGGCCTGGTTGGTGTCGGGGTCGGGGGTCGCGGTCGCGGCGTTGATGATCGCGGCGAACGGCTACGCACCGGGGGCGCTGCATCCGCCGGCGGTGCCGCTGACGGCGCCGGTGCTGCCGCTGTGGCCGGCGTTGTCGCTGTTGGTGGGGCTGGTGCCGGCGGTGGTGGCGCCGGTGCCGGCGCGGGCCGGGGTCGGCACCGGGGCCGGCCGGTCCGCCCGGTCGTCCTCCCCCGCCCGGTCCGCCCCGTCCGCCTCGTCCGTCCGTCCCTCCGCTTCCGATCCGTTCACGAAGGAGCCCACCCATTGAATCCTCCCCTCCCTGAAGGGGAGGGGCTTCCTCACCCTCCAGGGCTGAGGTGGGGATTTCCAGCTCAGGCTGCCAGGCCAGGCGGCGCCTGGTCTGGTCTTACGCCCTCAACACTGGCCGGGTTGAAACCAGCCCGGACCAGCATCACGTGTGCGGAGTTCTTATCCCGGGGGGATACGGCTCCGCACGCGGTGCAGGCATACGTTCGTTCCGAGAGAGGTAGTGCGTGCTTGGCTCTCGCTCCGCACTGCGCGCAGTCCATCGTGGTGTGCGCGGGGTGCACCAGGTGCACGATGCGCCCGTGCTTACGGGCCATCTCCAACAGGGCCGCCTTCGCGGCGCCGATCGCGGCATCGGCCGCCTTACGAGCCATGGTCGTCTTCGCGAGGAATTTCGGTCGGAAGTCCTCCATCGCGAGTTCGTCATGGTCGCGGACCACGGACTTGGCCCACTTGCGGGCGGTGTCCTGCCGCTGACGGGCCACCTTCTTGTGCAGCTTTGCCGTCTGCGTCTTCGCCGCGCGGTAGCCCTTCGAGGCAGCCTGTCCCCGCTTGGGCTTCCTGCGGGCCATCATCCGCTGGTAGCGGGCGAGTCGCTGCGCGGCCGTCTTCCCATGCTGGGCGTGGGGAAGATCGTGGGTGTCGGATGTGGTGGTCGCGGTTTCCTTCACGCCCCAGTCGATCCCGATCACACGGCCCGTGGGAGCGAGAGGTTCGACCGGTGCGGACACGACGAACGAGGCATGCCACGCGCCGGTGGGGTCCTGGTAGACGCGGACGCTGGAGGGGACGGCGGGGAGAGCCCGCGACCACACCACCCGCAGCGCGATCCCACCGGCGAGGTGCAAGCGCCCGTCTTTGAGGCGGAAGCCACGCCGCGTGTAGTTCAGTGTCGGCCACGCCTCGCGCTTCTTCTTCCAGCGGGGCATCCCTGCCCGGCGATGCTGGGGAAGACGGTCCTTGATGTCTTTCTGCGCCTTCGCACGGGACTTTCCGAAGTCCCGTATCACCTGCTGCTGCGGAACGCTGGAGCCTTCCCGCAGCCACGGCATGGTCTTGCGGGCCTCGGAAAGCACCTTGTCGAGCTGGGCCGGGCCGCAGGTCTCCTTGCCGCCGGTGGCCTTGTTTCGCAGGTACACACCCTTGGACTTGGCGACACATTCGTTCCAGATCCACCGGCACCGGTCCCACTCGGCATCCAGTGCCCGCCGAGCCGTGGACGACAAGCGCACACGAAAGGTGTACCGGGCATACCCGGCGTCCTCCGTGATCGCTCCTGCCGTCATGCATGCGAACCTACCTGGAAGGACTGACAGTTGAGAAAAATCAATCTTGCTCTACCTCGCCCCGCCAGGGGATGGACACCCAGTCGCCCTGGCGGCGATTCGGCTGTACCCGCCCTGCTCCGCAGGAGTCCGATTCTCCCCCGCAAGCGGGAGGTACCCCCACCCCGGCCTGAAGGCCGGGGCATCCTCGGAGGAAGCCAGTGATCCGCTTCGAGCAGGTCTCGGTCACCTATGCGGACGCCGCCGAGCCGGCCGTCCAGGGGGCCGATCTGACCGTGCCCGAGGGCGAGTTGTGCCTCCTCGTCGGCCCGTCCGGGGCCGGCAAGTCGACCCTGCTGAACGCGGTGTGCGGGCTGGTGCCGCACTTCACCGGCGGCACCCTGCACGGCCGGGTGACCGTCGACGGGCGGGACACCCGCACCCATCCGCCGCGCGAACTGGCCGATGTGGTCGGCACGGTGGGCCAGGACCCGTTGGCGCACTTCGTCACCGACACCGTCGAGGACGAGCTGGCCTACGGCATGGAGTCGCTGGGGCTGGCCCCGGACGTGATGCGCCGCCGGGTCGAGGAGACCTTGGACCTGCTGGGCCTGGCCGACCTGCGGGACCGGGCGATCGGCACGCTGTCGGGCGGGCAGATGCAGCGGGTGGCGATCGGCTCGGTGCTGACCGCCCACCCCAAGGTGCTGGTGCTGGACGAGCCGACGTCGGCGCTGGACCCGGCGGCCGCGGAGGAGGTGCTGGCGGTCCTCCAGCGGCTGGTCCACGACCTGGGGACGACGGTGCTGATGGCCGAGCACCGCCTGGAGCGGGTGGTGCAGTACGCGGACCAGGTGATCCTGCTGCCGGGGCCGGGCGCGGCTCCGGTGATGGGTGAGCCGGCCGGCATGATGGCCGCTTCCCCGGTCCGGCCGCCGGTGGTCGAGCTGGGTCGGCTGGCCGGCTGGTCGCCGTTGCCGCTGTCGGTGCGCGACGCCCGTCGGAAGGCGGCCCCGCTGCGGGAGCGGTTGTCGGCGGTGGCCGTGCCGTCGCCCGGCCCGGCGGCGGTGCCGGCGGCGGACGCGGAGCCGGTCGCCACGGTCGCGGGGCTGGGCGTCCACCGGGACCGGACGCCGGTGCTGCACGGGGTCGGGCTGACGGTCCGGCCGGGCGAGACGGTCGCGCTGATGGGCCGCAACGGGGCGGGCAAGTCCACCTTGCTGCGGGCGTTGGTGGGGATGCACCAGCCGTCGGCGGGGTCGGTGCGGGTCGGTGGTGCCGTTCCGCACCGGACCCGGCCGCGGGATCTGCTGCGCCGGGTCGGTCTGGTGCCGCAGGAGCCGCGGGACCTGCTGTCCGCGGACACCGTGGACGCGGAGTGCGCCGCGGCGGACCGGGACGCGGGCGCGCCCGCCGGGACGTGCCGGGAGGTGGTGGCGCGCCTGCTGCCGGGCGTGCGGGGTGCGGCGCATCCGCGGGACCTGTCCGAGGGGCAGCGGCTGGCGCTGGCGCTGGCGGTGGTGCTGACCGCCCGGCCGCCGTTGCTGCTGCTGGACGAGCCCACCCGGGGCCTGGACTACGCGGCCAAGGCACGGCTGGTCGAGGTGGTGCGCGGGCTGGCCGCCGAGGGGCAGGCGTGCGTGTTGGCCACGCACGACGTGGAGTTGGCCGCCGAACTGGCGCACCGGGTGGTGATCCTGGCGGACGGGGAGGTCGTCGCGGACGGCCCGACCGAGGACGTGGTGGTCTCCTCCCCCGCGTTCGCCCCGCAGGTCGCCAAGGTGCTGGCGCCGCTGCCGTGGCTGACCGTCGGGCAGGTCGCCCGCTCCCTGGAAGGAGCCTCGGCGTGACGGCGTCGGCCCCGCGGGTGCGGGCGGTGCGGCTCGGCCCGCGGGCGGTGGCCGCGCTGTGCCTGGTGTCGGCGGTCGGTGTGGTGGCGTTCGGCTGGCCGTTGTTGGCCGGTCCTGGTTCCGGGTTGGCGCATTCGCAGGACGCGCCGTGGTTGTTCGCCGCGCTGCTGCCGCTGTTGCTCGCGGTGGTGGTGGCGACCATCTCGGACACGCCCTCGGCGCGGGCCGCGGGGACCCGCGGTCTGGACGCCAAGGCGATCGCGATGCTCGGGGTGCTGGCCGCGGCGGGGGCCGCGCTGCGCCCGCTCGGCGCGGGGACCGCGGGCATCGAGCCGATGTTCTTCCTGATGGTGTTGTCGGGGCGGGTGTTGGGCCCCGGGTTCGGTTTCGTGCTGGGGTCGGTGGCGATGTTCGCCTCGGCGCTGCTGACCGGCGGGGTCGGGCCGTGGATGCCGTTCCAGATGTTGTCGATGGGGTGGGTGTCGATGGGGGCGGGGCTGCTCCCGGGCGCCCTGGAGGCCCCCGCCGGGCATGGGGGTGCCCCCGCTCGAACGAAGTGGGGAGTGGGGGAAGGATCGAGAGCGCGGGGGCTGCGCGGCCGCCGCGAGTTGGTGCTGCTGGCCGGGTACGGGGCGGTGGCGTCGGTGGGCTACGGATTGGTGATGAACCTCCAGGGCTGGCCGTACATCGGGGGGCTGGCGTCGGGCGTGTCGTTCGTGCCGGGTGATCCGCTCTCCGCCAACCTGACGCGCTTCCTGGCGTACTGCCTGGCCACGTCGCTGGGGTGGGACCTGCCGCGGGCGGTGGTCACCGTCGTGCTCACCCTGACGCTGGGCGGCGCGGTGTTGAAGGCGTTGCGGCGGGCGACCCGGCGGGCGGCGTTCGAGGCGCCGGTGACGTTCGCGGACGAGGCCGGGCGGCCGGGCGGGTCCTGACGGTCCGGCGGCGGGTGCCGGGTGCCGCCCGACGGCCCGGCCGGGTCACTCCTCGGGCGTGCCCTGCCGCCCCTTCCCAGCGCAGAGGGCACACGGCTCCGTGCACGGGGGCACCGGATCGCCGGGAGGCACGTAAACGACACCCTCACCCGTCGCCACCAGCGGTGGCCTCAGCTCCGGCGGCCTCAACTCGGCCTGGTCGGTCATGCCATCGCCTTCCGCCGATGAGGGTGGCGACGCAACTCGACGTTGCAGTCGATCACCTTCGACCTGTCCCCGACGGCTCGCGCTTGTGCACGCTGCTGGACCAGCGCCCCGCACACATCGCACCCGGTAACCGGCTCGGGCTCGGGCACCGGTTTAGGGTCCGGCAGATGCACGGGACGGCACATGCGGGGCATTAGCCCACCACCTCGACCCCGTGGATTCGGCGCGGCCCGGCATCAATCCCGTGCACCGCGAGCCAGAGCGCCCGTCGCCGCCCCCGCTGCAACCGTCGCTCCTCCGCCGTCAGAACGTACGGGTGGAGCAAGGCAGCGTCCTCTCCTCGCAGCAGCCCCGACTGCCGACCGACGGGCCCGCGGGGCAGGACGAGCGTCGGAGCGTCGGTGTACCCAGTGGCGGGTAATTGGCCGGCGGACCGGTGACGCCCCCGTGCAGGCAGGGACGCCCGCAACAACAGTTCGAAGAGCCACGCGCTATGTTTGCGCATGCCGTCAACCTCCTAGCGGTTGGTGGCCATGCCCCCGGGCCGCAGCCACGGTCGCGGGGGTCTGTCATAGCTAGTCAACGGCTCAGGCGGGGAAGCCACTTGCACACTTCTTGCACAGTTGTCGGGCGTGCTGGCTGGATCTTTGGCACGATGGGCAGGTGAGCATGCTGCCGAGCGGGTAAGGCGAAGGACATGGGCGCTACACCACAGGTCCCCGGTCCCGGCACGAACGTGGCCAAGCGACGCAGGGAACGCGGGCTGACCCAGGTGGCCCTAGCCCAACGCGCGGGGTTGTCGGCCTCACTGCTCAGCAAGATTGAAGTAGGCGACCGGGCGCTTACTCAGGGAGTAGCAGCAGCGCTGGCACACGCGATGGGACTCACTCTCAATGAGCTTCTGGGAAGCGCACCGGAAAAGAACCTCAACGAGCTCAACTACGCAATCCGTAGGTTCGATATCCCTGGAGAGCCGCCGGAGCATCCCGAACTCCTGCAGCAACAAGTCGATGAACTGAATGCGCTTCGCTGGAACACGGAGCTTGCCGAGATTCTTCAGCGAATTCCATCAGCACTTACTTCGGTGACCAATCATGCCCATCTTACGGGAAGCCCTAAAGCCTGGAGTCTAGTTGCCGATGTTTACGGCATTATTTACTGGCTGGCGGCCCGTCATAGGTGGATGCATCTCGCCGAATTGGCGACGATGAAACAGCGTATGGCCGCAGAACGAGCAGATCCGATGGCGGCTATCGTTGCGGCACGCGATGACGCGGGCACATTCCTTAACTCTGGCGACTTTGCCGGTGGGCTCGCTGTCATCGACCGCGCCATTGTGCAAGCCGAGTCGGAGCTCAGAGGGCGCGATCGTGCGTTTGGCCTTGGGATTCTGCACCTTCGGGGCTTGACTCTCGCCGGGCGGTTGATGGATAAGCAAACAACCAACAAGCATATCGATGCCGCCTGGCGCGCTTCTGCGGAATTCCGTGAGGATTTCGCCGAGCACGGTATCCACTTTGGCCCTGAGAACACCGCTACGCACATCATCAGTACGGCATCCGACATGGAGCAACATCGCAGGGCGCTAGATACGGCCGAAGATCTGATTCAGAGCGGCTTGACGCTTCCAGCCACCCGGGTAGCCCCCTTGTACATGAATCTCGGGCGTTCGCAACTTGCTCTAGGTGATCGAGATGGGACACTTGAGAGTTTGGAAAAAGCGTGGGCAGTCGCTCCGGAAATGATGACGGTCCACCCGACCAGCCTTGAGCTGACTCGGGTGCTGGTTTCGCAGCACAAACGAAGCAACGAGCGACTTACCCAGATTGCCCAAAGAGTGGGTGTCGCCGTGTGAGCAAGCTACGTTTTTCGGGATTGACCCGACGACCAAGCCCAACGGCCGCCCTCCGACACCACGGAGGGCGGCCGTTCGCGTGCCCCGGAAGCGTTCCGGCTGGGCCACCCGACCGGGGGCCGACCGGAGCGCCCGGCCGGTCCCGTCGGGCGCGGCCTACAGCCGCTGGATGATCGTCGCGGTGGCCAGCGCCCCGCCCGCGCACATCGTGATCAGGGCGAACTCCTTGTCGCGGCGCTCCAGTTCGTGCAGGACGGTGGCCAGGAGGCGGGCGCCGGTGGCGCCGACGGGGTGGCCGAGGGCGATGGCGCCGCCGTTGACGTTGACCTTCTCCAGGTCCTGGTCGAAGACCCGGGCCCAGGAGAGCACGACGGAGGCGAACGCCTCGTTGATCTCGACCAGGTCGATGTCCTTGAGGGACATGCCGGCCTTGCCGAGGACGGCCCGGGTGGCGTCGATCGGCCCGTCGAGGTGGAAGTGCGGGTCGGAGCCGACGAGCGCCTGGGCGACGATGCGGGCCCGGGGCTTGAGTTTGAGGGCGCGCGCCATCCGCTTGGACGCCCACAGCAGCGCGGCGGCGCCGTCGGAGATCTGCGAGGAGTTGCCGGCGGTGTGGACCGCGGTGGGCATCACCGGCTTGAGCCGGCCCAGCGCCTCCATGCTGGTGTCCCGCAGCCCCTCGTCGCGGTCGACCAGCCGCCACATCCCCTGGCCGGCGGCCTGCTCGTCCTCGGTGGTGGGGACCTGGACGGCGAAGGTCTCCCGCTTGAAGCGTTCCTCGGCCCAGGCGGTGGCGGCCCGTTCCTGGGAGAGCAGGCCGAGCGCGTCGACGTTCTCGCGGGTCAGGCCGCGGTGCCGGGCGATCCGTTCGGCGGCCTCGAACTGGTTGGGGAGGTCCACGTTCCACTCGTCCGGCCAGGGCTTGCCGGGGCCGTGCTTGGAGCCGCTGCCGAGCGGGACGCGGGACATCGCCTCGACGCCGCAGCCGATCCCGATGTCGATCACGCCGCCGGCGATCATGTTGGCGACCATGTGGTTGGCCTGTTGGGAGGAGCCGCACTGGCAGTCCACGGTGGTGGCGGCGGTCTCGTAGGGCAGGCCCATGGCGAGCCAGGCGTTGCGGGCGGGGTTCATGGACTGTTCGCCGGCGTGGGTGACGGTGCCGCCGACGACCTGTTCGACGCAGTCGGGCTGGATGCCCGTACGGGCGAGGAGTTCGCGGTACGTCTCGCCCAGGAGGTAGGCGGGGTGGAGGTTGGCGAGCGCGCCCTGGCGCTTGCCGATCGGGGTGCGTACGGCTTCGACGATGACGGGTTCCGCGGCCATGACTCAACTCGTCCTCTCCTCGCGTCCGCGGACGTCCCGGCGCCCACGGAGGGAAGAACTAGTACGCGTTCTAGTTCTGCGCACAGTCTTATGAGCCGTCCGGCACGGCGCAAGAGGGCTGCAGGCCCTTGTGCGCAAGAGGTGTTGCCGTGACCCTTGCCACTTGTGGAACTCGTCACTACCTTCACCGCGACCTGCATCTGATGGCCCGTCAGACACTCGATGGTGGGACGACGGTGCCGTCAGGGCGTCCCACGCCAGCTGGACCAGGAGTCGCCGATGCACTGCCCCGCGCTGCCCGAAGGGTTCGACTTCACCGACCCCGACGTCTACCAGTCCCGGGTCCCGCTCCCGGAGTTCGCACGGCTGCGCCGGACCGCGCCGGTGTGGTGGAACGCCCAGCCGCACGGCATCGCCGGCTTCGACGACGACGGCTACTGGGTCGTCACCCGCCACCAGGACGTCAAGGAGGTCTCCACCAAGCCGGAGGTCTTCTCGGCCAATCTGAACACCTCGATCATCCGGTTCAACCAGGGCATCTCCCGCGACCAGATCGAGGTCCAGAAGCTGATCATGCTGAACATGGACCCGCCGGAGCACACCCGGGTCCGCCAGATCGTGCAGCGCGGCTTCACCCCGCGGGCCATCCGCGCCCTGGAGGACGCCCTGCGCCGGCGGGCCGAGCAGATCGTCGAGGAGGCCCGGCACAGGGGCTCCGGCGACTTCGTCACCGACATCGCCTGCGAGCTGCCCCTCCAGGCGATCGCCGAACTCATCGGCATCCCGCAGGAGGACCGGGCCCGGATCTTCGACTGGTCGAACAAGATGGTCGCCTACGACGACCCGGAACTGGCCATCACCGAGGAGGTCGGCGCCAACGCGGCGGTGGAGCTGATCTCGTACGCGATGAACCTCGCCGCGGCCCGCAAGGAGTGCCCGGCCAAGGACATCGTCAGCCGACTGGTGGCCGCCGAGCACGAAGGGAACCTCGGCTCCGACGAGTTCGGGTTCTTCGTGCTGCTGCTGGCGGTGGCCGGCAACGAGACCACCCGCAACGCCATCACCCACGGCATGCACGCCTTCCTCACCCATCCCGACCAGTGGGAGCTCTACAAGCGCGAGCGCCCGGGGACCGCGGCCGAGGAGATCGTGCGGTGGGCGACCCCGGTGGTCTCCTTCCAGCGCACCGCCACCCAGGACACCGAACTGGGCGGCGCACGCATCAAGAAGGGCCAACGGGTCGGGATCTTCTACTCCTCCGCCAACCACGACCCTTCGGTCTTCGACCACCCCGAGCTCTTCGACATCACCCGCGACCCCAACCCCCACCTGGGCTTCGGCGGTGGCGGCCCGCACTTCTGCCTCGGCAAGTCGCTGGCCGTGCTGGAGATCGACCTGATCTTCCACGCTATCGCGGACGCCGTGCCCGGGATCTCCCTGGCCGGCGACCCGCGGCGGCTGCGCTCCGCCTGGCTCAACGGGGTCAAGGAACTCCGGGTCCACTACCGCTGAGGGAGGGCACCGCCAGGGTGATCGCCGTCAGAGCGAGCACCGCCAGGACGCCGGCGCCCAGCAGCCCGGCCACCATGCGGCGGCGCAGCGTGCGGTAGACGCCCTCGTATTCGGCCCGCAGCGACGCGCTGCGGGCCGCGACGCGCTCCAGATAGGAGCGGGAGACCTCGCGCCGCTCCCGGCAGTAGTGCCGGACGACGTCCTCCCGTTGGGAGTCGGTGAGCCAGGGCAGCCGGGCGCAGAACTCCTCCGCCTGGCCGCGGGCCCGCTCCCGCTCCGCCTCCCACAGCAGATAGCCCTCGATGTCGTTGATCGCCTCCGCCATCCGAAGGTCCTCTCCCCCGCCGGTCCGCTCGGTCATGGGCCTTCCCTCAGTGCTCGATCGCGGCCGCGATGTCGGGGTGGTGCAGGTCGAATGCCGGGGATTCGGTGCGAATGCGCGGCAGGGACGTGAAGTTGTGCCGCGGCGGCGGGCAGGACGTCGCCCACTCCAGCGAACGGCCCCAGCCCCACGGGTCGTCCACCTCGATCTTCTCGCCGTATTTGGCGGTCTTCCAGATGTTGTAGAGGAACGGCAGGATCGACATGCCCAGCAGGAACGAGAAAATGGACGAGACGGTGTTCAGCGCGGTGAAGCCGTCGGCGGCGAGATAGTCGGGAATACGGCGCATCATGCCCTCGGCGCCCAGCCAGTGCTGGACGAGGAAGGTGCCGTGGAAGCCCACGAACAGCGTCCAGAAGGTGATTTTCCCCAGCCGCTCGTCGAGCATCTTGCCGGTGAACTTCGGCCACCAGAAGTGGAATCCGGCGAACATCGCGAAGACGACCGTGCCGAAGACCACGTAGTGGAAGTGGGCCACCACGAAGTACGAGTCGGAGATGTGGAAGTCCATCGGCGGCGACGCCAGGATGACGCCGGTCAGACCACCGAAGGTGAAGGTGATCAGGAAGCCGATCGCCCAGAGCATCGGCGTCTCGAAGGACAGCGAGCCCTTCCACATCGTGCCGATCCAGTTGAAGAACTTCACACCGGTCGGAACGGCGATCAGGAACGTCATGAAGGAGAAGAACGGCAACAGCACGCCGCCCGTCACATACATGTGGTGCGCCCACACCGTCACCGAAAGACCGGCAATGGAAACCGTCGCGGCGATCAGACCGATGTAACCGAACATCGGCTTCCGAGAGAAGACCGGAATGACCTCGGAAATGATGCCGAAGAACGGCAGGGCGATGATGTACACCTCCGGATGGCCGAAGAACCAGAAGAGGTGTTGCCAGAGCAATGCGCCACCATTGGCGGCGTCGAAGACATGGGCACCGAATTTACGGTCCGCCTCCAGGGCGAACAGCGCGGCGGCCAGCACCGGGAAGGCGAGCAGGACCAGCACACCGGTCAGCAGCACGTTCCAGGTGAAGATCGGCATCCGGAACATCGTCATGCCCGGGGCGCGCATGCAGATGATGGTGGTGATGAAGTTGACCGAACCGAGGATCGTGCCGAAGCCGGAGAAGGCCAGACCCATGATCCACATGTCCGCGCCGGCACCCGGTGAGTGCACGGCGTCGGACAGCGGCACATATCCGAACCAGCCGAAGTCCGCCGCCCCTTGAGGGGTGAGGAAACCGCCCACCGCGATCAGCGAGCCGAAGAGGTAGAGCCAGTAGGCGAACATGTTCAGCCGCGGGAACGCCACGTCGGGCGCGCCGATCTGCAGCGGCATGATCCAGTTCGCGAAACCGGCGAACAGCGGCGTCGCGAACATCAGCAGCATGATCGTGCCGTGCATCGTGAACGCCTGGTTGAACTGCTCGTTCGACATCAACTGATGTCCGGGCCGGGCCAGCTCGGCGCGCATCAGCAGCGCCAGCAGTCCACCGACGCAGAAGAAGCCGAAGGCGGTCACCAGATAGAGCGTGCCGATGGTCTTGTGGTCGGTGGTCGTCAGCCACTTCACCGGGTTCCGCGGCACGGCGGGCCGCGCCACGGCGGCCCGCTGCGCGGCGGGCCCGGCCGCCGGGGAGGACGTTGCGGGGAGCTTCATGCCCCGTAGGTGTCCGCCTTCCCGCGCATCGTCACGAGTGACGGGTGCGAAACGGCCCACCACGAGGGTGGGATGTGTCACGCGGGAGGGGTGTGACGATCGGGGCGATGCCGGACACAGGGGTTTCATGAGCACGGACGACGCCTTCGCCGAGGCATATCGCGCGCACTACTGGGCGGTCAGCCGCTTCGTGGCGCGGCGGTTGGACGCCCCGGCCCACGAGGTCGAGGAGGTGGTGGCGGACGTCTTCTCCATAGCGTGGCGGCGGCGCGCCGAGCTCCCCGACGCGCCGCTGCCCTGGCTGTACGGGGTGGCCCGGAACTGCCTGGCCAACACGGTGCGCGGGCTCGGCCGCTACCGGCGGCTGCTGCACCGGCTCGGCAACCACGAGGCGGCGCACGGCCGGGGGACCGTTCAGAGCCCGGACGCCGAGCGGCCCGGCTCCTGGGTGCACGAGGCGCTGGACCGACTGCCCGTCGGCGACCAGGAGGTGCTGCGGCTGACCGCCTGGGAGGAACTGACCGTCGAGGAGCTGGCGGTGGTCCTCGGCTGCGGCCGGAGCGCGGCCGCCATGCGGCTGCACCGGGCCCGGCGCCGACTGCGCGCGGAGATCGACCGTACCCGGACCACTGTGTCCGTTCGAGGAGGAGGCGACGGCCATGCGTGACGAACTGGAGCTGCTGCGGGCGGCCAACCCGGTGCCCGCCGACGACGGCCGCTGGCGGGACCGCCCGTTGGACGCCACCGCGCAGCGCGCCCTCAACCGCCTGCTGCACAGCACCCGCACCCGGCGGGCCCGCCGCCGTCTGGTGCTGCGCGCCGAGGCGGCCGTGCTGGCCCTGGTCGCGGTGCTCGCCTTCACCCTGACCGACGCCGGCAGCAGCCCGGCCGTCGCGGCGCCGTCCGCGCTCGTCCCGCACGCCGGCCGCCCCGTGCCCTCGCTGGACGGGCTGGCCCGCATCGCGGAGGCCCTGGCCCGCACGGCCGGCCCCCAGGACGGACCGCGCCGCGGCAGTCATCTGCAGAGCTGGAGCCTGTCCATGGGGACCGGCCCGGACACGGCGTCCCCGGTGACCGTCCCCGAGGAGCGCATCACCCGGTGGAACGCCGACGGCAGCGGCTCCGAACTGGTCGTGGCCACCGACCCGCAGCACCCGGGCCGCCCGGTCATCCACGACGACGACGGCAGCTGGCGGACCGTCGGCGACGGGAAGGTGCTGCACCGCGCGACCTATCCGGCGGGGTCGGGCGCGCGGCACGACGGGCTCGCCGCCCGGACGAAGCCGCCCACCGACCCCACGGCGCTGCGGGCACTGCTCGCCTCCCTCTACGGCGCGGCGGACGGCGACGGCAGGGACACCGGCGCGGCGGCCGTCCCGCAACTACTGATGGCGCTCTCCTCGTTCCGGCAGGAGTGGACGCCGGGGCCGCGGGAGACGGCGGCGATCGTACGGATGCTGGCGGACACCAAGGGCCTGCGGCCGGTCGGCGCGGTCACCGACCGACTGGGCCGGCGCGGGCAGGCGTTCGTGCACGACGGGCCCGACGGCGCGATGGACGCCACCCGCCAGATGGTGATCCTCGATCCGCGCACCGGCCAACTCCTCGGCACGGAGATCACCTTCACCAAGGACCTGCCCGACTTCCGGATCACCGCGGGCGAGGTGATGTCGTATGAGGCGTGGATGCCGTGAGACGTCCACCGGGAGGCGCCGGCCACACGGCGCGTGCGGCGGGGCGACCGCGCCCGCCCGGTGACCGCCCCGGCGACCGCCCGAGTGGCGGGGCCCGGGCCCATGGCCGATCCTGGAGGGACGCGACGATCCTTCGGCGCGGTGGTGCGGGTGCACCGCCGCGCCGTTTCCGTATGCCGCGCCCCCGGACCCCGGCCCGCCCCTCCCCCTGTCGTTTCCGTGCGCGAACGAACACGCCCCGAATCCGCACCCACCCGTGACGCGGGCCACACATAGCCCCTCGGTTGCGGTCGATCCCCGCGAGATGGATCACAAACAAGGGCCGGGCAAAAAAGTTCGCGGATGCATGTTTGCCCAGCGAGGAGGGGGTAGGCGGACGACTGTGCAGTCATCTGCACACTGTCCGTGATGACCCGGTCTGCCCGTATGGTCGTCCTTTGCCTCGTCGCGCCACGGCGGGGCAGGTCCTTGTAGTCGTCCCAGAGAGCGCAGGCGAGCGAACACGTGCCGACGCAGTCCCCCCTCGCACCCGGGTCCCGTACGGGCGACGGCGGAATCGCCGGCGCCGCCACCGGGCCGCAGCAGACGGCCCCCCGGCCGCAGACCCCGGGCGAGGTGACGGTCGTCGACCCCGCGATGGTCAAGCGCGCGGTATCGGCGGCCGCCCTCGGCAACGCGATGGAGTGGTTCGACTTCGGCGTCTACAGCTACATCGCGGTCACCCTCGGCCATGTCTTCTTCCCGTCCGGGAACCCGACCGCGCAGCTGCTCTCGACCTTCGGCGCGTTCGCCGCGGCCTTCCTGGTGCGCCCGCTCGGCGGCATGTTCTTCGGCCCGCTCGGCGACCGCATCGGCCGCCAGAAGGTCCTCGCCATCACCATGATCATGATGGCCGTGGGCACCTTCGCCATCGGCCTGATCCCGTCGTACGCCTCGATCGGCGTCGGCGCGCCCATCCTGCTGCTGGCCGCCCGCCTGGTGCAGGGCTTCTCCACCGGCGGCGAGTACGGCGGCGCCTCCACCTTCATCGCCGAGTACGCGCCCGACAAGAAGCGCGGATTCCTCGGCAGCTGGCTGGAGTTCGGCACCCTCGCCGGCTACGTCGGCGGCGCCGGCCTGGTCACGCTGATGACCGCGCTGCTGTCCACCGAGGACCTCCACTCCTGGGGCTGGCGGATCCCGTTCCTGATCGCCGGTCCGATGGGCATCATCGGCCTCTACCTGCGGATGCGGCTCGAAGAGACCCCGGCCTTCGCCCAGTTGGAGAAGGAGGCGCACGCCAAGGAGAAGGAGCGCCGCGCGGCCGAGAAGCGGATCGGCATCCGCGAGATGGTCTTCGGTCAGTGGCGGGCGATGCTGCTGTGCATCGGCCTGGTCCTGGTCTTCAACGTCACCGACTACATGCTGCTGTCGTACATGCCGAGTTACCTCACCTCGGAGCTCAAGTACGACGAGACGCACGGGCTGTTGGTCGTGCTCGGCGTGATGGTCGTGATGATGGGCGTGCAGCCGTTCGCGGGCAAGCTGTCCGACCGGTTCGGTCGCCGCCCGGTCATCGGCGCCGGCTGCGTGGGCTTCCTGGTCCTGTCCGTCCCCGCACTGCTGCTGATCCGGCAGGGCTCGCTGATCGCCATCGCCCTGGGCATGGGCGCGCTCGGCCTGCTGCTGGTGTGCTTCACCGCGGCGATGCCCTCCGCGCTGCCCGCGCTCTTCCCGACCAAGGTGCGCTACGGCTCGCTGTCGATCGGCTTCAACATCTCGGTGTCGCTCTTCGGCGGCACGACGCCGCTGGTGGTCACCGCCCTGATCGGCGCGACCGGCAACAAGATGATGCCCGCCTACTACATGATGGCGGCGGCCGTGATCGGCGGCATCGCGGTGCTGCTGATGTCGGAGAGCGCCCGCAAGCCGCTGCCCGGCTCGCCGCCGGCGGTGGAGACCGAGGCCGAGGCCCGGCAGCTCCTCGCGGCGACCGCGGCGCGCTGACCCGCCCCGCACGCGCACCACGACCCGCGCACGGCCGGTCGTCGGACCCCACCAGGGGCCCGGCGGCCGGCCGTCGCCGTACCGGATGGCGGTACAAGGGGAACCGGTGACACCGCTCGCCCCGTCTGTGACCCTGGCGATCGCGGGGATCGCCGGCACGGAACGGGGGACCACCATGCGGGTGGCGGCAGACGCGACGACGGGGACGACGGCCGCGGCCGGGCGGCGACGGGCGCTGTGCGTCGTCCTGCTCCTCCTGGCGGTGCAGCTGGTCTGGCTCGCCCGCCCCGCCTACGCCTGTGGCTGCGGGGCGATGGTGCACGGCCCGAACACCACGATCGGGGTGCACCACGAGACGTCGGTGGTGCGCTGGGACGGCGCCACCGAGCAGATCTCCATGAGCCTGTCGGTCTACGGCACCGCCCCGGACGCCGCCTGGATCATGCCCGTCCCGCACCGCGCCACCGTGCGACTGGGCGATCCCGAACTCGCCGACGAGCTGAGCCGGATCACCGAGCCGGTCACCGAGTACCGGCACTACTTCTGGCCGCACGCCGGCGACTGGCCCTTCAGGTCGGACTTCGGCGGCGCCGGCGACGCGGCCGCCCCGCCCGCCGACTCGTCGGTCGGCGTCGTCGGCCGTGAGCGGCTGGGCCCCTTCGACGTCGCCCGGCTGACCGCCACCGACCCCGACGCGCTGCGCGGCTGGCTCGCCGCCAACGGCTTCACGCTCCCGCCCGCGCTGGCCACCGCCCTCCGCCCCTATGTGGACCGGCACTGGGAATACGTGGCGGTCCGGCTCGCCCCCGCCGACCACGGCACCCGCCTCACCGGCACCCTCGACCCGCTCCTGCTCTCCTTCGCCTCCGGCCACCCCGTCTACCCCATGCGGCTCTCCCGCCTCGCCACCACCCCGCAGGAGCTGAGCCTCTACCTCCTGGCACCCCACCGGATGGCACCGCGCAGCGCCATCGGCGGAGCCCCGCCGCACGTCAGCTACGCCGGCCGGATCCAGCCGCAGGGCGCCGTCCGCGACTTCGCCGGCCCCGCGCCGGCCTTCCTCACCACGTTCGACCAGAGCTTCCCCCGGCCCCAACGCATCGACGACGACCACGAGTTCCGCCGCACGGCCGCGGACACCCCGTACCACCGGGTGCACTACGCCTACTCCCTCCTCCAGGTGGGCGGCATCCCCCTCTGGATCCCCACCATGGGCGGCGGCACCCTGCTCCTCCTCATGGCCGCCGCGGCCCTGACCGCCGGCCGACGCCGGCCGACGGCCACCCCGGCACCGCCACCCGCGTCCCCCGTGTGAGCCGCGCGACTACGCCAGGTCCGCCATGCCCTTGACGAGTTCTGGGACCTCCGGGGATTCCAGGGCGTCGGCGTAGGCGCCCGCGGTCGCCGGCCGTGACGTCGCCGACCATCGAGGTTCTTTCTCCTACGCCAGGTGATCCACCTCGTACGCTGCCACAGCCCCCCACCGGACGGACCACCGTCCCCGCGCGGGGACGGCACCCCGCCCACGCCACCGGGCGGAGCCCCACGCGCCGACGGACGAAGCCATGCGGCACGATGGGCCCATGAGCATCGTGAAGATCAATGTGCTGACCGTGCCGGCCGAGCAGCGCGAGGTGTTGGAGAAGCGCTTCGCGGCGCGCGCCGGGACGGTTGATTCGTCGGACGGCTTCGAGTGGTTCGAGCTGCTGCGCCCCGTGGAGGGGACCGACCAGTACCTCGTCTACACCCGGTGGCGCGACGAGGAGTCGTTCCAGGCGTGGATGGAGGGGCCGATGAAGGCCGCGCACCAGCACGGCGGCGAGGGCGGCGAGCGGCCGAAGCCGGCCGCCAGCGGGTCGACGCTGTGGTCCTTCGAGGTCGTGCAGCAGGCCGCGCCCAAGAACGCCTAGCCCGAGCTTGTCCCATCCTGGCGCGAACCGCGCGGCTGCTTCGTCACGGCCGCGCGGTTGCTGGTTTTCGCGTGTTCACACGAAGGCCGGCTGGAGGTACCGGACGCCGATGGAGTCGATCTCGGCCGCGGACGGGTCCGGTGTGTCCGGCGGGTCAGCCGTTCGGCGGATGCCTGATCGCGGGCGGCCTCACGCGTTGCCATGGTGGACGAGGTACCCCGTGGCCGGCAGCTCGTCGGTACACACGAGCTGGTCGACTTGGACGGAGGCGCGCAATGAAGGTCAGGCTCGTGGACGAGCACTTCATGAAGGCCCGATGGGACGACATCGAGTCGACACTGCGCCGTACGTTTCACGACTCGCAGTTCAACGATGACGGGTACACGGTCGACAACCCCGTGGACTTCACACGTTCCGCGATCGAGGGCGGGCTGGGCCCCGGCGTCAAACACCTGGTGGCACTCGACGACTCGGGGAACATGATGGGTGGTTTCTTCTGTATCCCGACGGAACGGAAAGAAGGCCAGGAGGCGACTGATCTCGGCTGGTTCTTCGTCGTTCCGGAAGTCGATCGTGACACCCGGCGGGAGATCGTCGACACCTTCCTGGAACGGGTTTTCCACATGCTCCGCGACGCGGGGTTCAAGCGGATCGAGTCGAACATGGGAACCCCGGCCGGCGCCAAGTCACTCGGCCGACGCTATGGCTTCGTGCACGCGCCCACCGCCGAGTGGTCGAATCGTTGGCTCAAAGAGCTGTAACGCGCCTCGCTCCCTGGGGCGCCGGAGGGCCAGTACCTGGTCTGCACCCGTCCTTCGAGGTCGTGCAGCAGGCCGCGCCCGAGCAGGGCTGACGGCTTCGCAGCGCGTTCGGCAGGGGTCCCGTCCGTATGGTCCGTATGCGGCGGGGCCCTTTGCGTGGGGCGGCGGGGCCCGGGGGCAAGGCGAAAAGCGATTGACGGCGAGGTCCGTGCCGTCGTGACAATGCGGGCATGAGCGATGTCGCCGCCCCGCCCTGGACGATCACCGCCGAGTCGGTCGACGCGCCGGTCGCGCGGGCCCTGTTCCGCGAGTACTACACCGAGGTCGCCGACCGCTATTTCGCGCTGTACGAAGGGCGTCGCGCGAGGCCGGAGGAGATCGACGAGGGCGTGGCCGGGCACCAGGGCGCGGTGCTGATGCCGCCGCACGGGGTACTGCTGGTGGCCCGGCACGGCGGCGAGCCGGCCGGTTGCGCCGGGGTCCGGCTGTGGGACGCCCGGACCGCCGAGCTGAAGCAGGTGTTCGTCCGGCCCGGCGCGCGCGGCCTGGGCGTCGCGAGCGGGTTGGTGGGGGCCGCGGAGGCGGCGGCCGTGCGGCTGGGCGCGGAGCGGATCCGGCTGGACACCCGGCTGGACCTGACGGAGGCCCTCGCCCTCTACCGGCGACGCGGTTACGTCGAGATCGCCCCTTACCACTACGGCGACCCCTACGCGGAGATCTTCTTCGAGAAGCGGCTGGCGGGGCCGCGGCGGTCGGGGGCCGGCGCCGGGCGGCCCGACGGGGCCGAGCCGACGCTTACTCGGTGAGGTCCGGCGGCTGCGGCGAGCGCGGCGTGGTGCGGGCCGGGGTGCGCGGCACCGGTGGCCGGGCGTCGCCGTCGTGCGGTTCCTCCTCGTCCGAGCCGCACAGCTCCGCCGTCAGCTCCTGGACGAGTTCGGTCAGGTCGGTGGGCCGGTCCTTGGTCCACCAGTCGCCCAGCAGCTCCGCCAGCGACTCCTGGCGGGCCGCCGAGAGTTGTTCCGCGGCCTCCTTCCCGCGGTCGGTGAGCAGCAGCATCAGCCCCTCGCGGGCGGCCAGGCCGCGCTCCTCGATCTGCCGGACGCCCTCGGCGACCACGCCGAGCGGCACCCGGCTGCGCTCCGCGAGCAGCGCGGGTTCCACCGAGCCGTAGCGGTGGGTGCGCAACACCAGCCAGCTCGCGGCCGGTTTGAGGTCCAGGCCGGCGCGCGCGGTGATCCGCCGGTAGATGTCCTTGCGGCCCTCCATGCTGCCGAGTTTGGACAGCGCGCGGGCGACCTCCTCGCGGGAGGACCGCTCGACGGGGTTGGAGCAGAGGACCTCGCTGGTGTCGGGGGCGGTGACGCTGCCGCGCAGCGGCTCCTCGCGGAGGAACCAGGCCAGGGCGAAGGCGACGAGGACGACCGGGACCGCGTAGAGGAAGACGTCGGTGATGGAGGAGGAGTAGGCGCCGAGGACGCCGGCGGCCTGTGAGGGCGGCAGTTGGGCGATGGTCCGCGGGTCCTGGGCGACCTTCGCCGGGGAGATGCCGGGCGGCAGCGACGCACCGGCGAGCACGGCGGCGATCCGCGGGCCGAGCCGGTTCGCGAAGATCGTGCCGAAGATGGAGACGCCGAACGAGGCGCCGATGGAACGGAAGAAGGTGGCGCCCGAGGTGGCCACCCCGAGGTCCTTGTAGGGGACGGCGTTCTGCACGATGAGCACCAGGACCTGCATGACCAGGCCGAGCCCGAAGCCGAAGACGAAGAAGTAGGTGCTCATCAGGGCGACGCCGCTGGACGGGTCGAGCTGGTGCAGGAGCAGCAGGCCGAGGGTGACCACGGCGGTGCCGGCTACGGGGAAGACCTTGTAGCGGCCGGTGCGGGAGACGATCTGCCCGGACGCGGTCGAGGAGAGCAGCATCCCGAACACCATCGGCAGCATGTGCACGCCGGACATGGTCGGCGAGACCCGCTGGACGACCTGGAGGAACGTCGGCAGGTACGTCATCGAGCCGAACATCGCGAAGCCGATGACGAAGCCGATGACCGAGCAGAGGGTGAAGGTGCGCGAGGTGAACAGGCGCAGCGGGATGACCGGTTCCGCGGCCCGGCGCTCGACGAGGACGAAGGCGACCAGCAGCACGACGCCGAGTCCGGCGAGCAGGGCGGTCTGCCAGGAGGCCCACGGGTAGCTGACGCCGCCGAGCGAGGTCATCAGGACCAGGCAGGTGGCGACCGCGGCGATCAGCGCGGTGCCCAGGTAGTCGATGCGGTGCGGGGTGCGGTGGACCGGTATGTGCAGCACGGCGGCGATGACGGCGAGCGCGACGGCGCCGATGGGGAGGTTGATGTAGAAGACCCAGCGCCAGCTGAGGTGGTCCACGAACAGCCCGCCGAGCAGCGGCCCCAGGACGCTGGTGCCGCCGAACACGGCTCCGAACAGCCCCTGGTACTTGCCGCGTTCGCGGGGCGGCACGATGTCCCCGACGATCGCCATCGACAGCACGATCAGGCCGCCGCCGCCCAGGCCCTGGAGCGCCCGGAAGCCGATCAGCTCGCCCATGTTCCGCGCGAGACCGCAGAGCACCGAGCCGATCAGGAAGATCACGATGGCGGCCTGGAACAGCTTCTTGCGGCCGTACTGGTCGCCGAGCTTGCCCCACAGGGGCGTCGCCGCCGTGGACGCCAACAGATAGGCGGTCACCACCCAGGAGAGGTGGTTGAGGCCGCCGAGGTCGCTGACGATGGTGGGCAGCGCGGTGGCGACGATGGTCTGGTCGAGTGCCGCGATGAGCAGGCCGAGCAGCAGCGCGCCGATCGCGACCAGGACCGTCCGCCGGGACCGGTCCTCGCCGGGAACGGCAGGAGCGCCGGTGTGCTGCGCCATGAGCGTCGTCTCCCTCGTGTCCGGCAGGTACGTGCTCGCGTCCGGCACGTACGCGCGTCGCCGGCCGTCCGTGCGGTCGCCGTGCGGCGGTCCGTACGGCAGTCCGCGGTGGCCTCGGGCCTTCTCTCCATCGTGGGCGGTTCCGCCCGATCCGGCCCGCCGAGCGGGCCCGGCCACACCGGGGGCGGGCGGGAGACGTGGGGCGGATCTCGTGGAGCGCCTGCGGGGACGGCGGGCGCTCTGCATAATCGGCTGCCGGTTCGCGCCTCCAGAGAGGGGACCTTCGTGACGGCAGCATCCACCTGCCCGCACTGCTTCGCCCCGGTACGCGGGGACGGCCGGCCGACCTGCCTGTGCGCGGCGGCCGAGGCGGAGGACTTTGATCCGCTGCGCTTACGGCCGTACGTCTCCCTGCCGGACCGGGTCGCCGCGCCCGACGAGGGCGGGGAGGGCGGGGACGCTCCTTGCGCGGGCCCCGGCCCCGGCGGCGGCGAACGGGACTGGCGGGGCTCGCTGAACCCGCTGGAGGACTTACCGGGGGTGGACGCCGCGGTCCACAGATTCCCCCGTCCCGCCGGACCGACATCCAGGACCTTCCATACGTCCGGTCCCTTATCCGGTCCCTTGTCCGGCCCCTTATCCGGTCCCTTAAGGGAGGACGAGACGTCCGACTCGTTCCCGGAGGGCGAGACGTCCGACTCGTTCCCGGAGGGCGAGACGTCCGGCCCGTTCCCGGGGGACACGGCACCCGGCCCGTTCCCGGAGGACGCGACGCCCGGCCCGTTGCCGCGGGTCGCGGCGCCCGACGGGAGCGGCCCTCCCGCGGGGCGTCGCCGGGCCCGGCCCGTCCTCCTGGCCGCCACCGGCACCGCCGTGACCGCCGCGGCGATCATGGTCGGCACCGGGCTGCTCCCGGACGGCGACCGCGACCGTGTGGCGCCCCCGGACCGCGGCACCAGCGCCCCCACCACCACCGCCCCCGCCACCCCCACGCCGACGCCCGTCCGCCCCTCCCCCGCCACCTCGCGCTCCAGGCCGCCCGGCACCCTCCCCCGCCCCTCCCGGTCACCGGCCCCTCCCCTGCCGCCCCCGGTACGGGCGTCCGGCAGCGTCGCGGTCCCCTCGGGCGACGCCTCCCCCAGTACGGCCCCCACCGGGCCGATCGTGCTCCGCGAGGGCTCCAGCGGTCCGGAGGTGCTGGAACTCCAGGGGCGGCTGCGGCAGTTGGCGTTCTATACGGGGGCGGTGGACGGTCGGTACGGCGCGGAAGTACGGGACGCGGTGGCGCGCTACCAGCAGACCTATGGGGTGCACGACGACCCCGACGGCGTCTACGGGGCCGCGACCCGGGCCTCCCTGGAGGCGCGCACCCAACAGTCGTGAGCCCGTCGCCTCCTCAGGTGCGCCACACGCCGGTGGCAGGTACGCCACGGGGCGGCCGCGGGTGCGCCATGGAGCGACATGGTCGGACATGTCAGCCCGAGCGTGACGAATGCCATGCCGATCCGAGGGGTCCGTCGGTTGTCGCCGCCCGCCCTCGTTTTGTATCGTGAAAAAACAAAGTGGTTCCGCCCGCACTCCCTGACCAGCGGGCGGGACCGCTTGTGTACTCCCCGCACGTCCTGGCAGTCCCGCTGCCGGCCCACCGCGCCCAGGAGCCCGCCGATGACGTCCACCACCACGCTCATAGCCCGCGCCCTGCTGCTGGACATGGACAGCACCATCGTGAACTCCGAGGCCGTCGTGGAGCGCTGCTGGCGGCGCTGGGCGGCCGAGCAGGGGCTGCCGGCTGAGGACGTCCTCAAGGTCGTCCACGGGCGACAGGGCTGGGCCACCATGGCGGCGCTGCTGCCGGACCGCCCGATGGAGCAGAACCTGGCGGACAACCGCCGGATGCTGGAGCAGGAGACCGCCGACGTCGAGGGCGTGGTCCCGGTACCCGGCGCGCCCGCTTTCATGGCCGCCCTCGCCCGGCTCCCGCACGCCCTGGTGACCTCGGCCGACATCGCGCTGGCCGAGGCCCGCATGGGGGCGGCCGGGCTGCCCATGCCGGACGTGCGGATCACCGCGGAGAGCGTGAGCGCCAGCAAGCCGGACCCCGAGGGCTTCCTCAAGGGCGCCGCCGAACTGGGCTTCGCCCCCGAGGACTGCCTGGTCTTCGAGGACTCCGAGGCGGGCATCGAGGCCGGCCGGGCCGCCGGCATGCGGGTCGTGGGGGTCGGCGAGCGCGCCGCCCGGTTCGCGCCCACCGCCCACGTCCGCGACCTCACACAGATCCGCATCGAGGGACTGGTCGACGGCGGGATCGCCGTCCGGATCACGGCCTGAACGACCCCAACGGCCTGAACGACTCCAACGGCCCCAATGGCCCGAACGGCTGAGTAGTCGGCGCCGTAAATCCTTCGGGGGTTGTTCACGGCGCCGGTGCGACAACCGCCGCGTCCGTAGGCGTGATTGACGCGCATCGCCCTGGCCTTGCCGGGGGCGAGGGCGGGGTGGCAGCGGCACCGGGCCTGGATGAAGCTCTTCTCGTCCGCGCGGATCGCGTACTCGTCATCGCCGAGCCGTTCGCCCTGCCAGGTGCGGGCGTACAGGTCCAGCACCCAGGCGGCCTTCAGCCGGAAGCCGGGGCGTGCGGCAGCACCCCGCAGCCCGCCCCGCCCGTCACCGCCCCACCCGTCACCGCCCCAGCCCCCGCCAGGGCCTGTGCAAGAAGCCACTTGGACAGGGAAAACGCAACTTCGACAGGGCCCGCAAAGGCAGCTACCTTCACCTGGTCTTCGGCGATCGCCCACGGTCGCACAGGAGTTCCTTCAGGCTGAGCCACCCGCAACGGGATGAGTCGGTCACGCCCCACTAGGGCTCGCCCCCATGCGCAAGCCACCGAACCGGGTCCACACCAGGCACCCTCGACCAGGGAGAGACGCATGCCCCATCTTGCTCTGTACACATTCGGCGTCCTGAAGTCACCCCTCGCCGATCCGGCGCCTCTCACGCGCGAGTTCTACGACATCGGTGAGGCCGTCTACCGGAAGATCAGTCAGCACCCCGGATACCTCGCGCATGCTGAAGCGGGAGACGGCAACCGGGGCTCACACTTCGACTTGGACTGGGGTGCATGGGGAGAGTTCGCCGTACCGACCTGGTACGCCAAGGGCCGCACGGCGGAAACCACCGCCCTGGCCACGACCCTCTCGCTCTGGACCGACCTGCGCCCCGCCTTCGACGCCATCTACACCGGTCTGCACCGTGAGGCGCTGAACAGGCGTTACGACTGGTTCGAGAGGACAGAACACCCGAATTACGCGTTCTGGTGGGT
This sequence comes from Streptomyces yunnanensis, assembly GCF_029011865.1. NCBI lineage: Bacteria > Bacillati > Actinomycetota > Actinomycetes > Kitasatosporales > Streptomycetaceae > Streptomyces > Streptomyces yunnanensis. The sequence goes on along the minus strand of NZ_CP095749.1, from coordinate 6,550,797 downwards.
CCCCGACGGCGTGATACCCACCTGGCAGGACGGGGTTTCCAGGCTGGGGCACCTCCGCGACCACGGCCCCGCGCCGCACGCCTTCACCTTCCACCACTCGTTCGCCCCGGACGGAACTCCGACCAGGATCAAAGACATCGGGCCGAAGAGCGACCAGGTCCGCTGACAAGGAAGCCCGAACGACCGGGTTCGCCGTCACACGCCCGTACGACGTGAGCAGCCCGTACAGCCCGACCCCTGGGGCCCGTCCGACCGACCGCGGTCGAACGGGCCCCACGTTTTTCCCCGCGGGCGCCGGACCGTACCGACCAGCACGAGCAGCTATGTGACGCACCGTCACTAGCTGCTTCCGTACGGCTGTTGGCTGCCCATCCCCACGGGGAGCCGCCACCCTCACCCCACTTGAAGCGACGTGAGCATGTCGCCACGCTGTCACCCGGTGCCCATGTGCCGGCAACCCCACGAACCCACCATGGGCCCGACCGCACGCCAACTTCCCCCCACTTCAAGGGAGTTCCGATGGCATTGGGCTACGCGCGTCGCGTGTCCCTCGCCGCGGCCACGGCCGCCGCCCTGACCAGCATGCTCGTCCTGAGCGGCCAGACCGCCGAGGCCGCCCCGCCCGCACCGCCCGGCGCGGCCACCGCGCGGACGTACCTGGCGCAGATCAAGGAGCAGCCCGAGGGCCCGCAGGACGGCTACAGCCGCGCCAAGTTCCCGCACTGGACCGACCAGGGCCACCACTGCAACACCCGCGAGGTGGTGCTCAAGCGCGACGGCAGGAACGTCCAGCAGGACGGCAACTGCGCCGCGGTGAGCGGCACCTGGGTCTCCGCCTACGACGGGGCGACCTGGACCAAGGCGTCCGACCTGGACATCGACCACGTCGTCCCGCTGTCCGAGGCGTGGAAGTCCGGCGCCGCGCAGTGGACCACCGCGCGCCGCCAGGCGTTCGCCAACGACCTGACGCACTCTCAACTGATCGCCGTCACGGACAACGTCAACCAGGCCAAGGGCGACAAGGACCCGGCGGAGTGGCTGCCGCCGAAGGCGTCGTACCACTGCGAGTACGCCCGGATGTGGGTGTGGGTGAAGCACACCTATGGGCTGACCGCGGACAGGGCGGAGAAGGCCGCGCTGAAGAAGATCCTCGACGGCTGCTGAGGTCCGGGCCGGACGGGCGGGCCCGCCACCGGGGCGCGACCGATACAGGCTGATTCTGCACCGTATGCGGCCGTTGCCGGTGAAAGCCCGGGTGCGGTGCGGTTCGCCGCCACGGACACCCGGCCCACCTGCGAATCCCGCGGAATCTTTGCCCACCCGGGTGCCGCACCGGCGCCTCGGGCGGTGATGATGGGGCGCACATTTGCCGTCGTCCGCCCCTTGACGGCCGGCGCGCCCTCCCGCGCGCCGGCCGTCCGCCGCCCCAGGGAGAGCAGCTCTTGGCCGCCGCCCACCCCGTCGACCACCCCACCCGCCCCGCCGCCCGTCTCGCCGTCGTCGGCGCGGGACCGCGCGGGACGAGCGTCCTGGAGCGGATCTGCGCCTCGGCCGCCGGGCTGGTGCCGGGCACCCGGCTGACCGTGCACGTCATCGACCCCGCGCCGCCCGGCGCCGGCCGGGTGTGGCGCCCCGATCAGCCCGCCGACCTGCTCATGAACACCGTGGCGTCGCAGGTCACCCTGTTCACTGACGACAGCGTGGAGTGCGATGGCCCGATACGCACCGGGCCGAGCCTCCACGACTGGGCGGGCCGCGACGTCGGACCGGACGACTATCCGGGGCGCGCGCTGTACGGCCGCTATCTGGAGTGGGTGTTCCGGCGCACGGTGCGGACCGCGCCGGAGGCGGTGACCGTGGTGACGCACCGGGCCCGCGCGGTGCGGCTGGCGCAGGCCCCCGACGGCACCCAGGAGCTCGCCCTCGACGACGGCCGGACGCTGACCGGCCTGGGCGCGGTGGTCCTGGCCCAGGGCCATCTGCCGACCCTCCCGGACGCCGGACAGCGGGAGTTGGCCGGCTACGCCGCCGCCCACGGGCTGCACTACCTGCCGCCCGCCAATCCGGCCGACCTCACCGCCGAGCTGGCCGCGCTGCCCGCGGGCCGGCCGGTCCTGCTGCGCGGCCTCGGCCTGAACTTCTTCGACCACCTGGCGCTGCTGACCGCCGGCCGCGGCGGCCGCTTCGTCCCCGGCCCCGACGGCACCCTGACGTACCGGCCGTCGGGCCGCGAGCCCCGGCTGTACGCGGGCTCCCGGCGCGGCATCCCGTACCAGGCGCGGGGCGACAACGCCAAGGGCCCGCACGGCCGCCACCTGCCGCTGCTGCTCACCGCGGACGTGATCGCGGCGTTCCGCAAGCGGGCGGACTCCGGGGATCCGCCGGACTTCCTGGTCGAGGTGTGGCCGCTGGTCGCCAAGGAGGTGGAGGCGGTCTACTACGAGGCGCTGCTGGCGCGCCGGGCCGCCGCCCCGGGCGGCCCGTCCGGCGCGGAGCGGGACCGCTTCCGGGAGCGCTTCCTGGCCGGTGCGCACCGCAGTCCGCAGGAGGCCGCGAGCCTCGACGCCGTCGGCGTGGCGCCCGCCGACCGCTGGGACTGGGACGCCGTCGCCCACCCGTATCCGGATCTGCCGTTCGCCGACCGGGCGGCGTTCCGCGCCTGGCTGCTGGACCATCTGCGGGCGGACGTCGCACACGCCCGGCTGGGCAACGTGGCCGGCCCGGTGAAGGCGGCCCTGGACGTGCTGCGGGACCTGCGGAACGAACTGCGGCAGATCGTCGACCACGGCGGGCTGGCGGGCGCGTCCCGCCGCGACCACCTGGACCGCTGGTACACGCCGCTGAACGCGTTCCTGTCGATCGGGCCGCCGCGCCGCCGGACGGCGGAGATGGCGGCGCTCGTCGAGGCCGGCGTACTGGAGGTGGTCGGCCCCCGTATGGAGGTCCGGACGGGGGCCGGGGACGGGGCGGCGCCCGGTTTCACGGCGCACTCCCCGGCCGTCCCGGGGTCGGGGATCACCGCGGAGGCCCTGATAGAGGCCCGGCTCCCGGAACCGGACCTGCGGCGCACCGGGGACGCGCTGTTGGCCCGGCTCCTGACGGACGGCGGCTGCCGGCCGCACACCGTGGACGGATACGAGACCGGCGGCCTGGACGTGACGCCGAGTCCGTACCACGTCATCGAGGCGGACGGCCGACCGCATCCGCGGCGGTTCGCGGTGGGGGTGCCGACGGAGGGGGTGCACTGGGTGACGGCGGCGGGGGCCCGCCCAGGGGTGGGGTCGGTCACATTGGCCGACACGGACGCGGTGGCGCGGGCGGCCCTGCGTGCCGCGGGAGCCATGCCGCACCCCATTGGTTCGGACCAATAGCCCCCCTATTCCCAGAATGTTGAACTTGCAAGTACTAGTTAGGGGGGCCTAATCTACAAGACTCCGACGGGCGCGCCCGTCCCCCGCGCCCGCTCGTCCCCCCAAGACCTAGGAGTCACCGCAATGTCCGCTCCCCTGAACTCCCTCACCCAGCGCAACACCCCGCACGTCCTGGCGCTGTTCCGGGTCGTCATCGGCCTGCTCTTCGCCTGCCACGGGGCGTCCTCGCTGTTCGGCATCCTCGGCGGCGCGATGGGCACCGGCCACACCGTCCCGACCGGCACCTGGCCCGGGTGGTACGCGGCGGTCATACAGCTGGCCGGCGGCGTCCTGGTGCTGCTGGGCCTGGGCACCCGCGCGGCGGCGCTCGTCAGCTCCGGCTCGATGGCCTACGCCTACTTCTCGATGCACCAGCCCAACGCGCTGTGGCCGATCCAGAACGGCGGCGAGGCGGCCGCGCTGTTCTGCTGGGCCTTCCTGCTGATCGTCTTCACCGGCCCCGGCTCCTGGGCACTGGACCGGCTCTTCTTCGGCGGCGCGCAGCGCGAGCAGGCGCCCACCGTCGAGCGCGCGCCGAGCACCGTCTGACGCGCGGCAGCAACGAGCGACCACGGGCCGGGACGGGCACAACCGCCCCGGCCCGTGGTGTCTTTTCGGCCAGGCGTACGCTGTATGGCCGTAGTGCCGCCCCTGCCGCGCCGAGCGACGTCGCGGCGGGGTCCGGACCGGGAGCAAGACGTTGGTGGAGAGCCTGGGGTCGCTGAGCGGCACCCCGTGGGTGTATGTGATCGTCGGCCTCTCGGTCGTCCTCGACGTCTTCGTCCCGATCCTGCCGAGCGGGATCCTGGTGATCACCGCGGCCACCACGGCCGCCGGATCCGGCACCACCGCCGACGTCGCCGCCACCGTCCACAGCGGGAACCAGCTGGCCGAAATGGCCTCCCTGGTGCTCTGCGCCGCCACCGCGTCCGTCCTCGGCGACCTGGTCGCCTACCGGCTGGCCTGGCGCGGCGGGGACCGCTTCGACCGGGCCATCAGCCGCTCCCGGCGACTGACCGCGGCCCAGCAGCGGCTGGGCGCGGCACTCACCCGGGGCGGCGGCGGCATCGTCGTCCTGGCCCGCTTCGCGCCCGCCGGACGCTCCGTGGTCAGCCTGGGCGCCGGCGTGGCCCACCGGGCGGCGCGCGATTTCCTCCCCTGGTCGGCGCTGGCCGGCCTGGTGTGGGCCGCGTACAGCGTCAGCCTGGGCTACTTCGGCGGGCACTGGCTCGGCGCGTCCTGGGTGAGCACCGCCCTCTCCGTCCTCGCGCTGTTCATCGCCGGCTCGGTGGCCGTCTACCTCGTCCGGCGCCCGGAGCGGGAGACCGCCGCCCGCTGACCGGCGACCGCCCGCGTCACTCCCCGGCCGCGCCCTCAGAAGCGTCGCCCTCGGCCCCGCCGCTCTCGGCGGGGCCGTTCTCGTCCCGGGTCTCCGGCACCACGGCGATCGGGCAGATCGCGTGCAGCAGGACCGCGTGCGCCACCGAGCCCAGCCGCGGCCCGATCGGCAACCGGCGCCGGTGCCGCGCCACCACGACCAGGTCGCTGCCGGCGGACGCCGCCACCAACTGCCCGGCGGCGTCCCCTGCGCGCAACTGGACCGCCACCTCGACCCCCGGATACCGGACGCGGTGCGGGGCGAGCGCGTCCACCAACTGGAGGCCGAGCGCGTCCTCGTACTCCTGCTGCGTGGACTCGTAGACCGCCGCGTACTCGAAGGCCGGCGGCAGCAGCATCGGCCAGGTGTAGCCGGAGACGACCTGGAGGCGGGCGCCGCGCCGGGCGGCCTCGGCGAAGGCGAAGCCGATCGCTGCGGGCTCGTCGGAGGACGCGTCCACGCCCAGCGTCACCTGCCGGACGGCCGGCGGCACCAGTTCGCCGTCCGGGCCCCGCTCGGCGCCGGCGCGGTCCGGGCGCGGCACCACCACGACCGGGCAGGCGGACCGGGCGGCGCAGGCCAGGCCGTTGGAGCCGAGCAGCAGGCTGGCGAACCCGCCCCGGCCGCGCGACCCCAGGACGAGCAGCTGGCCCTCGGCGCCGAGCGCCGGCAGCTCGGTGTCGGCCAGCCCGCTCAGCCCGCGGAACGCCACCTGCGGCAGCTCCGCGAGGAAGGGCCGGTCCCGGAGGTCGGCCAGCACCGGGTCGCCGCCCTGCTCGCCGGCCGCGGCGCGCTCGGCGGTGGCGTACGGCCAGACGTGCACCACCTGGAGCGGCGCCGACCGCTCCCGGGCCGCGTCCGCCGCCCAGCGCAACGCCCGCTCGCTGTCCGGCGATCCGTCCACGCCGACGATGACCGGCAAGGTGCCCATACACGCCTCCGCCCATGAGTCCGTACACGCCCGTGCATACGAGTGTTTTGCCCCGATTCACCACCATGAGTTCATGTTCAGGACGAATTGACCGCACTGGACAGCTTTTGGGCGACTGCCCCCATCCTGTCGCGGAGCCGGTGGCGGAGACAGGGACAAAGGTCCCGCCCCGGGCACCGAGTAGAGTCGAACGTCCCCACCTCCCCCCTCCCGCCCCGGAGGCGCGGGTCCGAACCACTGACGCGAGGCACACTGCGGTGAACCACCCCCCGGTCGTCGAATGGACCGAGGACGAGCAGGTCCGTACCGCCCGTTGGCATTCCGAGAACGGCGCCCGGCCACCCCGCCGGATCGTCGTCGCGGACGACCGCACCCGGGCCGACGAGGCGTACCGGCTCGCCTGCGAGGGCACCGCGCTCCTGTGGCGCGGCGACTTCCACAACGCCCGCCAGCTGCTGACCGCACTGGCCCGCCGGGTGGACCGCCGCCCGCGCAAGGCGCCGCCCGCCGACGTCACCCAGGCGTTCCACCTGCACCGCGCCGCCCAGAACCAGCGCGCCCGGATCCTCGGCATGCTGCTGATCCCGCTGGACGCGGACCTGGCCGTCCCGTTGCCGCGCGCCCCCGACGTCCGCGAGGCGTGCGCCCGGGCCTACGGTCCGCCGGAGGGGGCGGAGCCGCCCGCCGGCGCCTCCGGGGACACCGCCACCCTGGTCTCCCTACGGGAACTGCTCGGCGTGATCGGCGCCGACGAATGGCGCCGCAAGGGCGTACAGATCCCGGCCCTCGGCGGCGACCGGATCCATCCGCACTACGGCGTCTTCTCCCCGGCCCGCGGCGAGTACGTCGACCTGGTCGCCGAGGCCCCGCTGCCCGGCCGCGACCTGGCGTTCGACATCGGCACCGGCACCGGCGTCCTGGCATCGGTGCTGGCCCGTCGCGGCGTGCGGCGGATCGTGGCCACCGACCAGGACCCGCGCGCCCTGGCCTGCGCCCGCGAGAACACCGCGCGGCTGGGCGTCGCCGAGCAGGTGGAGATCGTCGCGGCCGACCTGTTCCCGGCCGGCCGCGCCCCGCTCGTCGTCTGCAACCCCCCGTGGGTGCCCGCCAAGCCGACCTCTCCCGTGGAGCACGCGGTCTACGACCCCGGCAACCGGATGCTGCACGGCTTCCTGACCGGTCTGGCCGACCATCTGACCCCGGGCGGCGAGGGCTGGCTGATCCTCTCCGACCTGGCCGAACACCTCGGCCTGCGGTCGCGCGCCGAACTCCTCGACGCCTTCGCCCGGGGCGGCCTCACCGTCCTCGACCGGCTCGACATCGCCCCCCGGCATCCGCGCGCCCAGGACACCTCCGACCCGCTCCACGTGGCCCGCGCCGCGGAGGTCACGTCCCTGTGGCGGCTGGGCGCGGCGGACTGAACGAGGACGGGGCGGCCGGGCGAGCCCCCCAGGGGCGGCCGACGGGAGTACCGGAAGTGCGCCGCCCCGGGCCGCCGGGCCGCCCCGGGCGGTCCTCCCCTGCTGCCCCGCCGCCCCGCCGCCCCGTTTTCTCGTCTCCGCGTCTCCGCGTCTCCGCGGACAGTTCCTACGGCCGCAGCCCGGCGCAGACGGTGCGCACATAGCGGTGCCAGTCGCCGGCGTCGTTCCGGATCACCGCGGCCAGTCCGCACACCGCCATCACCACGTCCTCGACCTCGGCGTCCGCCCGGACCGCCCCCTCCTCCTTGCCGCGGGCGAGGAGTTGGGCGGCCACCTCCTCGGCGCGCTCCCGGCCCTCACCGGCCGGTTCGGTGGAGCCGAACGCCGCCTCGATCGCCGCGGAGAGCCCGCGCTCGGCGTCGAGCACCTCCCCGATGTGCGTGAGATAGGCGGCCAGCCCCTCGGCGGCGGTCGGGCAGGCCAGGCAGCGGCTGCGCCCGAACTCCACGATCTCCGCCTGCCGTTGCTCCCCCACGGCCGCGATCAGCGCGGCCCGGTTGGGGAAGTGCCGGTAGACCGTCCCGATCCCGACGCCCGCGGCACGCGCGATCTCGGGCATCTGCGCCTCGTCGCCGTGCGCCCGCAGCATCTCCCGTGCGGCGTCCAGCACCCGGCCGCGATTGCGCTCGGCGTCGGCGCGCGGCCGGCGCCGCGGGGCAGGAGAGCTGGCGGAGGCGGCGGTACGGGGCACACTGCCGATGCTACTGGCCGCACACCGGGCGGAATCGGACGACGTCCGGCGGGCCGGGCCGGTTACCCGGCGCCAACCCCGCCCCATCAGGCACGATGGACCCATCATGAACCTCGACGACCTCGCGGCCCGGGCCCGCCGGCTCGCCTCTTCCGCGACGCCCGGCCGGCGCCGGCTGCTCGGCATCGCCGGGCCTCCGGGTGCCGGTAAGTCCACCCTCGCCGCCTGGCTGGCGGCGGAGCTGACCGGCCAGGCGGCGCTCGTCCCGATGGACGGCTTCCACCTCGCCGAGACGGAGTTGCGCCGCCTGGGCCGCATGGACCGCAAGGGGGCGCCGGACACCTTCGACCCGGCCGGTTACGCGGCCCTGCTGTCCCGTCTGCGCTCCCCCGAACCCGGCACGCCCGTCTACGCCCCCGCGTTCGACCGCCGTATCGAGGAGCCGGTCGCCGGCAGCATCCCGGTGGCCCCGCACATCCCGCTCGTCATCACCGAGGGCAACTACCTCCTGCTGCACTCCGACCCCTGGGCGCGGATCCGCGAACTGCTCGACGAGGTCTGGTTCATGGAACTGGACGGCCAGGAGCGGGTGCGGCGGCTGATCGCCCGCCACGAGCGGTTCGGCCGCCTGCGCATCGACGCCGAGGACTTCGTCCGCACCTCCGACGAGGCCAACGCCCGCCTCGTGGCGGCCACCCGCCCCCGGGCCGACCTCGTCGTGACCTTCACCGAGGACGAGGCGCCGCCCCGGTCGGACGACTGACCCGCCCGGACCCCACCGCCCCTGCCCCACCCCTCCGCCACCGGTCCCGACTCGGCCCCAACTCGGCTCCGCGCCAGGTCCCTTCTCCTCGGCCGGGTATCAACACCCCTTCCGAAATGACATCATGGATGTCATCATGACAGCATGAGTGTCATTGAGGGGGGTGCCGGCCAGGGTGCCGGCCAGGGCATCGGCCCGGATTCCGATGCCGTCGACACCCGGCGGACCGCCGACCCGCCGGCGGCGACCGAGGAGCTGTTGTACGGCGTCATCCGGCGGCTGTGGCCGCTGCACCGGACGATCGTGCGCGCGGTGGAGCGGGAGCTGGAAGGCACCGGCATGACCGCCGGCGAGCACGCCCTGCTCGACGCGCTGCGCACCCACGGACCGCGCACCGTCCCGCAGTTGGCGCGCTCCCTGGGCCTGGACCGACAGCCGGTGCAGCGCTGGGTGAACCACGCGGCGGATCTGGGCCTGGTCGTGACGGCTCCCAATCCCGCGCACCGCCGCTCGTCGCTGATCCGGCTCACCGACGAGGGCACCGAGGTGATGCGCGGGATACAGGACGCCGAGGCGGCGGAACTCCGCCGCGGGCTGGCCGACCTGTCGCCCGGGGAGGTCCGCACGGCGCTGCGGGTGCTGGATCGGCTCGGGGAGGAATTCCGGCACTTGGCGGACGGCTCGCGCGTTCCCCCGGAGGAAAGCGGCAATCCCGAAATGCCGGACGCTGCCGACCAGGAGGCCGCACAGGCCGCGATACCGCCCGCACAGGGGCACCGACCGCCGGTGCCCGCCCGACCAGCCGACCGCCCGACGCAGACAGAAGGCCCCGCAGCATGACCCACGACTTCCAGGCATGGTCCGAGATCGACAACGGCACCGTGCCGATCGCCGACGACGGCGAGCTGTTCTACGAGACGGCCGGCTCGGGACCTGCGGTGGTGCTGCTGCACGGCGGCATGCTCGACCAGCACATGTGGGACGAGCAGTTCTCCTGGCTGGTCAACTCCGGCCTGCGGGTGGTCCGCTACGACTCCCGCGGCCACGGCCTCTCCTCCACGGTGACGGGCGACTGGGCCAACCACGACGACCTGGCGGCCCTGCTGGACGCGCTCGACATACCGCGCGCCGTCCTCGTCGGCCTCTCGCACGGCTCCCGGGTCGCGCTGGACACCGCGCTCGCCCACCCGGACCGGGTCTCGGCCCTCTTCCTCGCCGCCCCCGGGGTCAGCGGTCGCCCCTTCACCGACCCCTTCGTCCTGGAGCACATCCGGGAGCAGGTCGCCGCGATCGGCGCACCGGACGGCGCGGAGCGCTATGTGGAGCACTTCCTCCGGATGTGGGTGGACGGGCCGTACCGCGCGCCGTCCGCCGTGCACCCCGGCTTCCGGGAGCGGATGCGCGCCTCCGCGAGCGCCAATGTCGAGGTGCACGCCGACGGTGTGGGCGCCGGCATGCCCCTGGAGGTCGGCGCCGCGGACCGCCTGACCGAGATCAAGGTGCCGACCACCGTCCTCGACGGCGACCTCGACTCCACCGACATATCCGCCAACGCCCACGCCATAGCGCTCCAGGTCCCCGGCGCCCGCCGTGTCCGCATCCCCGCCGCGGGCCACATGGTGAACCTGGAGAACACCCCGCTCTTCGACCAGGAACTGCACGCCTTCCTGTCGTCCTTGGCCCTCTGAGACGGCCCGCCCCGCCCCGGGCGAGGGCCCGGGGCGGGGCGGGCCCGCCCGCTCTCCCCGGCGCCCGCTAGAGTGACCGGGCCGTGGTGATCGGGAAGACCGGTGCAGGACCTTGTGTCCCAGGCCGGCGCGGCCCTCGCCACTGTGATCGGGGAGTTTCCACCCCTCTCCGTACGCGCCCGGTGCGCGTACGGCGCCACTGACCGCAGCCTGCGGCCGGGAAGGCGGGGCGGACGCGTGCACCCGTAAGCCAGGAGACCGGCCACGGCATCTCACGAACTGATCCACGAGGTGCTGGAGCGTGATGGCCGAATGGCCCTGTCCACGAATACCCCGGGAAATTCCCCTTCCCCCCGCGACGCGTCCCCTGGCGGCATATCCGGATCCACCGGTTCCTTCCGCTGGCAGCGCCGGGACACCGTCCGCACGGCCGGACTGATGACCGTGATCGCCGTGCTGCACATCGTCGCCTTCGGCGTGCTGTTCCTGCTGGTCGTGCCGGGCCACTACACGGTCGGCAGCCAGGTGTTCGGTGCCGGCCTCGGCATCACCGCGTACACCCTGGGCATGCGGCACGCCTTCGACGCCGACCACATCGCGGCGATCGACAACACCACCCGCAAGCTGATGGCCGACGGCAAACGGCCGGTCTCGGTGGGCTTCTGGTTCGCCCTCGGCCACTCCAGCGTGGTCGTCGTGATGGCCGCGCTGGTGGCGGGCGGCGCCCAGCTCGCCGGCACGCTGATGAACGACAACTCCCGCACGCACCAGGTGCTCGGCCTCGTCGGCACCACCGTCTCCGGCACCTTCCTCTACCTCATCGCCGCCCTCAACCTCATCGCCCTGGTCGGCATTCTGAAGGTCTTCCGGGCGATGCGGGCGGGCGCGTACGACGAGCAGGAGCTGGAGCGCCACCTGGATTCCCGGGGCTTCATGAACCGGATCCTGGGCCGTCTCACCAGGTCCATCAGCCGGCCCGGCCAGATGTTCCCGCTCGGTTTCCTCTTCGGCCTCGGCTTCGACACCGCGACCGAGGTGACGCTGATGGTGATGGCGGGCAGCGGCGCCGCGGCGGGCCTGCCCTGGTACGCGATCCTGTGCCTGCCGCTGCTGTTCGCCGCCGGGATGAGCCTGTTCGACACCCTGGACGGCACGTTCATGAACTTCGCCTACCAGTGGGCGTTCTCCAACCCGGTGCGCAAGGTCTACTACAACCTCACCATCACCGGCCTGTCGATCGCGGTCGCGTTCCTCATCGGCACCATCGAGCTGGTGACCGTGCTGCACGACAAGTTCGGGCTGGACGATCCGCTGACGGCGGGGATCTCCTCCCTCGACCTGGACAACGTGGGCTTCATCATCGTCGGCCTGTTCGTCGTGGTGTGGGCCGCGGCGCTGGCGTACTGGCGCCTCGGCGGCGTCGAGAAGCGCTGGACGGCCCGCACGGCGAACGCCCGGCCCGCCGACGACACCGTCCCGGCACCCCGCACCGGAGACACCGACACCCCGGCCCCCGACACCCCCTGAGTACCACCGCCCGTGGGGTGCGGCCCCCCTCCTCTTCCCCCCTAAAAGGGACGGACTCTTCCCCCTTGAAAGGGATGGCAGGAAAGGCCGCACCCCACCGGCAGCACGCACACCGGCAGCACGCACACCGACAGTGCTCGTCCCGGCGGCGCGTCAGGTGGCCGAGCCGGCCGCCGCTCCGGTCAGCAGGTCCGGGCCCCAGCGCTCCAGCGCCGCCGCCAGGTCGAGCGGCCGCAGCCGGTCCGCCACCTCCGCCCCCGGCCAGTCCTCCCGCGGCACCCGCCACATCACCTCGAACTCGTTGCCGTCCGGGTCCCGGGCGTAGAGCGACTTGGAGACCAGGTGGTCGCTGGTCCCCACCAGCGCGCCCCGCTCCTGCAGCCGTCCCGCGATCACCGAGAGATCGCCCAGCGTCCCGACCTCCCAGGCCAGGTGGTACAGGCCGATCCGGCCGCCCTCCGGCCCGGGCGCGTCCGGCCCCACCGCGAACAGCCCCAGATCGTGGTCGTTGTGCGAGTCGGGCGCGCTCAGAAAGGCCGCCCGCCCCGGAATCTCCACGTCGACCGTGAACCCCAGCACCTCGGTGTAGAACGCCACCGACCGCGCCACCTCACGGATGTACAGCACCGCGTGATTGAGCCGCCGTACGGACATCGGTCCTCCATTCCTTACCTCAACTCGTCCCCCGCCGTTTTCCTGCCGCCACCGCGCCGAGGCCGGGTCCGCGCCGCCGTCGCCGCCGTCGCCGCCGTGGCGATGACCAGCACCTCGCACTCCACGCACTCCACGCCCGCGGGCGCGATTTACTTGAAACTTCAAGTCATTAGCCACGATACACCTCCCTCCGAGGCCACCGAAGCCCCCATTCGCCGCCAAACAAGGACCTTCCGACACCCACCCCCTCCCCGAGACAGCGCCACCACTTTTGTTTTCCAAGCGTCTACTTGGAAAACAAAAGCAACATCACTACGATCCCACCATGACCACAACCAGGGAAGACGGATACGAACTGTCCACGGACCCGAACCGGCTCGACGTCGACCTGGTCCACCACTGGCTCTCCACGGACGCGTTCTGGGCGCTCGGCCGCAGCCGGGAGACCGTCGAACAGGCCGCGCGCGCCTCGGTCAACTTCGCCGTCCACGGCCCCGACGGCTCCCAGGTCGGCTACGCCCGGGTCGTCACCGACCGGGCGACCTTCGCCTGGCTGTGCGACGTCTACGTCGCGCCCGAGCACCGCGGCAGAGGTCTCGGCACATGGCTGGCCGGCGCCGTTCGCGACCACCTCGCCCCCTACCGGCTCAAGCGCGTGCTGCTCACCACGCTGGACGCCCACGACATCTACGCCCGAGCCGGCTTCGTCCCCTTCCCCACCCCCGAGAACCTGATGATCCTGGACTCGGCGGCATGAACGACCCGGGCAAGCGCGTGGTGGTCCTGTGCGGCGGAGAGAGCGCGGAACGCGACGTCTCCCATGCTTCGGGCCGGTCGGTGGCCCGAGCCCTGCTGGAGCGCGGACACGAGGTGACACTGATCGACCCGGCCGCCGCCGTGCCGGTCGTGGCCGGGCCGCTGCGCCCCGGCGACGACGTCAAGGAGTGCGCGGTCGGCACGACTCCGCCACCGCGCGCGGACCGGCCACGATTGCGGCGGCGGATGCACGCGGCGCTGACCGGCGGCCCGGTCCTGGAGCTGCTGCGGGACGCGGAGTTGGTCTTCCTCGCGCTGCACGGCGGCTGGGGCGAGGACGGCCACGTCCAGGCACTGCTGGAGATGGCGGGCCTGCCCTTCACCGGCGCCGGCAGCGCCGCGTGCGCGGCGGCCTGGCACAAACACCGGGCCCGGGCGGTGCTGGCCGCCGCGGGCCTGCCGGTGACCGAGGGAGTGCTGTGGCGCCCAGGGACGGACGAGGTGCCACCGGACGTGCAGCGCCTGCTGGCCCACGGCCCGGTGGTGACCAAGCCGGTCGCGGACGGCTCCAGCGTCTTCGTCCACCGGGTCGCGTCACTCCCCCACCTGGCACAGGTCGCCGCCGACGTACCCGCCGACGAGGAGCTCCTGGTGGAACCGTTCCTCCCGGGGCGGGAGTTCACCGTGGCCGTCGTCGGAAGCCGACCGCTCCCCGTGGTCGAGATCGAGCTGACGACTCCGTTGTTCGACTACGCGGCCAAGTACCAACCCGGCGGCGCCAGCGAGATCTGCCCGGCCCGGATACCGGCCGACTTCGCCCACCGCCTACAGGAGATGGCCCTCCGCGCGCACCGGGCCCTCGGCTTCGGCGCGCACGCCTACTCGCGCACCGACTTCCGCTGCGACGCCCACGGCGAACCCCACTGCATCGAGGTCAACGCCCTCCCCGGCCTGACGCCGACGAGCCTCCTCCCCCTCGCAGCAACCGGCGCCGCCTGGACCTACCCCGATCTGATCCACCGCCTCATGAACCTCACACAACCCTGAACCCGCCCCCGCGACACCGCCCCACCCCGCCCCTGCCTCGACGACCGTCACCAGCCCCGAGATTCACTCAACTCGCCACCCTTCAAACGACGTTGAGACCAGCCGACTACGTCCACGAACAGGGCCTCGCCGCACTCCACAACGGAACCGCCCCCCAAGACACCCGCACCGCACGCGCCCGGCCGGCACCGGCCCGAGTCGCCCGCCCGGCTGCGCCCCGAGGTTCGACTGCCCACCGGTACGGACTGCTGACGCAGTCCCCATACGGGAGGGGGAGCCTGCGGGCTAAGGGTGAGTGCGGACGTGGCACGGGAGGCGCAGCGTTGGAGTGACATGGCCGCCCGCCTGAGGTGGCTGGGGCGATGAGGGGAAGGATGGCGAAAGATTCTGCCGATGAGTTGCCTCGACGAGTGGAGATCCCCATGAAGCGCCTGCCCGCGCTCGCTACCGCGGTAGCGGCCTCAGTACTGATCATCCTCGGAGCCGGCACCGCCAGCGCCGACGGCAAGCCCGACAACGGATCTACTCGGATCGGAACCGCCCCGATCACCGAAGGTCTGCAAAAACTCGTGAGCGGCTCGTTCCTTCTGGACATGTGAGCCCCTCAGGGACAGGTCCGTAGCCATCACCCCGCGCCCAGCCCGGGCGCGACACCCCCGTTCATGCCCGCCCAAGGGCGAGGACGGGGGGCACAGTCGTCTGCGGTACCGCGGCGTTCCGTAAGTCACGGTCGGACGGATCCCCACACCTCGCCCACGGGACCGGCTCAATGCAACCAAAGGCCCCTGCCGCTCGGCCTGCCGGTGCCCTCCGAGGACATGTGGTCCCTCAACCGGCTCCGGCCAACCAGCTCCGGCCAACCGGCTCCGATCACGGAAACGGCCCCTCACTCAGTGGAGTGGGGGGCCGCTGACCTCACGGTTCACCTGTGTGGGCACAGACGGATTTGAACCGCCGACATCTGCTTTGTAAGTTCCGCCCGGGTGCGGTAACGGCCACCGTCCCGAGGGGCTGCGCGGCTACTCAAAACCGCTCGACGCTGCCGCTGTGCACCAACGTTGATGTCAGCCGTGGATGTCAGCAACCTTCGCTAGCAGCCTCAATGACGTCGGCCCAGACGTGGGATTCCCAGGGATTGCCGCCCAGCCCGAGCCGCGCTGCCACCACGTCATCCAGGAAGCGGGCGGTGGCAGCCTCCACAGCCTCGTGCGGCCACCAAAGGGAGTCACACTCAGTACACAGCGAGAAGGCCGCCCCATCGCCTTTGAAGCGATACGGGTGGACCCAATCCTGATCACACCGCGGACACGGGGGCAAAGAAGCCTGCATGCAGATCAGGCTACTAGCACCCCTCGTTGTGAACTACATGCAGCGAGGTTGCTGGGGTCATCCCGCCTGATCAATCAGTCTGTACAGGCCGACGACAGGCGCCGAAAGTCGTCACGGTTGTTGTACTTCGCTGCTGTACCGCAGCACTGCCACGGAGCACGCGAGGGAGTGGGTCCATCCGCTGTAGCGTTGCGATCATGATGCTTTCGATCTCTATCGCTTTGGCCACCATAGTTCTCGGCAGCGTGACAATTTGGCTGTCTTTGCGCAGCAGGCGTGAGCAGCAGGAGAGCGTTACCCGGTAGCGCTGCTACGGCTCTCCTGTACCGCGATCGACCGGCCCGCGTGTGCGGGGCCGGCGGGGTGTAATCCGTAGCGGCGGCTGGCAAGCCGCTGGCCTGCGCGCCGGATGCTGAAAGCAAGAGCCCCCGCAAGGCCCGAACCGCGTGCCGTACGTCCCTTCCGGGCACGGTCGCGGGGCATCGGCCAAGGGGAAGGGAGAGAAGGCTGCTTGCTCGTCAGCTCCGGTGGTGTCGGATTGTGGCTACCTGGCATCGGCACAGGGAGGCCCGGCAAGGAAACGGCATCCCCGCGAAACCCCTCAGGCTCCCCCATACCTCTCCTCCCCGGCCGAAGGGCGGGGCTTGATGAGGTAGAGAAACCTGTAACAGGTCACGCTCGCTTGGCAGTCTTGCCGGACTGCGGGATGGCTGATGCCATGTATGTGGGGACGGCACAGATTCGGGGGCGAGCCATTGAGTGATCTCACGGTGAATCCGTGGAAGCGGCACGGCAAGGACCGGCTCTACGTGAACCTCCCTGGTGGGGTTGCCGTCGCTTGGGCGGATCGGCCGACGAAAGTCGTCACGATCAAGGTAGAGAAGTACCGAGACGAGGCACTGGCTCTGCTGCGGCCATACCTCGGTAACTCGATGACAGTCCGCCCTGCACCCTCGCGGTCCACCAAGGCTCCTGAAGCATTGCGCGCGAACCCGGACCGGCGGTCCGAGCCACCGCGGCAGCGCGATCCTGCACGACCGGTGCAGCTGCCCAACCTCACTGTCGCTGACGACCTGGCAAGGAACCCTCCAGGTGCAGCGCTATTAGAGGCAATCGCCGTACGCGGTCCGTCGCCGGTTCAGCGACTCTGGACGAAGGTGCTGCGGCGCCCTTCGGAGTGGGACAGCTGGTACGCCGGGTTGGAAGGCGAGCGACGGGTAGGCCGAGAGCTAAAACGTCTGTCGTCCTGCGGCTGGCAGGTACTGCATGGCGTGCCCAAGCGCAACGGCGGCGATATCGATCACTTACTGATTGGCCCTGGAGGCGTGTTCAGCATCAACACCAAGTCCCACCCTGGTGCTTCGGTCTGGGTCGGCGACACCATGGCGAAGGTCAACGGTGGCCAGCCAGTTCCGTACGCCGCTGCGAGCAAAGCAGAAGCCGCCTATGCCCAGGGCGTATTGGAGCGGTATTGCGGATTCGCTGTCCCGGTAGAACCGGCTCTCGTGTTCGTCGGCGTCGCTTCCTTGCGTCGCGCTGCCACGCAGTACACCGTGCGGATCTACCAAGACCGCGAGGTTTCGGCGTTGGGCCCCCTTGGAGGCAAACTCACTCCGGACCGGATTGAGAGGGTGTACACGGTTGCCCGCCACCGCCGCGTCTGGCTGCAATCCTGATCTACACAGTTGATCGTGGCAGCCAACGTCATCGGGGCCATCCAGGTTCCCTCTACGCGATGAGCCTCTGGCCATCGTGAGAGCGAACCTGTGGGTCGTCGTTCCTGAAAGCATCGAGAACGCGAATCGCGTAGACGTCTCCCATGAGCTCGCTGATCTCTTCGCGCGTCAGCCACTCAACCGCGGCGGACTCGTCCGAAAGGCGCTCGTGACCGCTCTCTGCATGGCAGCGGAACACCATGGCGACGACTCCGCGAGACATGTTCTTGTACACCCCGGTCAACCGATCCACACGGACCGTGATCCCGGTTTCCTCGTAGACCTCGCGGCATACGCCGTCCTCAGCTGTCTCGTCCAGCTCCAGCACACCGCCCGGCGGGAGGTAGGGCGTAAGCGGTCCACGGCCACGGCCACGGCCACAGCCACAGCCACAGCGAAGGAATCGCAATGAGTGAGTGGAGACGGGGTACGCGGGGTCGCTCCCCGGGTCGTCATGGAGATCTTGGGACACCCCCAGATCGCCATCACAATGAACACGTACACGCACGTCGTGCAAGACACCCAACGTAAAGCCGTGAGCCACATGGACCGGCTTCTGAAGCGGTGACCCGTCTCGGGCTGATCACCGCCGTTGATGTCACTTATGGATGTCAAAGACCCCCCGCCATGATCGACGGGGGGTCTTTTGACTGGTGGGCACAGACGGATTTGAACCGCCGACATCTGCTTTGTAAGAGCAGCGCTCTACCGCTGAGCTATGCGCCCTGGCCGAGCCGACAGACTACCTTGCCCTGGGGTCGGGACCGCAAACCCGGGCCAGGGGGCGGGCGAGCGTGCGGCGGGGGGTCGTGGGGCGGGGTGGGGCGGGCGTGAACTCACCGGTCGGGATGTTCGTTGGGGCGGGTGGGAGAATGTCAGCCGGTCCTGGGGCGATCCGATCGGGAGAGGGATGTGACGGCGACACACATGCAGCCGCAGCCGCGGCCGTCCGGACAGGGGAGCCGTCGTCGCAGCCGCGGGGGCCGGTTCGGTCGAGCGGTGCGGGAGACGGTGGGGCTCGTCCTGCTGCCGTTGCCACTGCTGGTGGCGGTGGCGCCGATGGCGTTCGCCGGGGGCGGCACCCGGCGCTGGTTCGGGCGCGGGGAGAGCCAGCGGGCCGATGCCCAGGCCGCGAAGGACGCCGCCGCGGCGGCGTTCTACGACCTCGACACCGCCCACCGCGACCTGCGGATCTCGGTGGAGACGATCACCGCCGTCGACGACTCCCAGCGGGCCCGGCAGGCCGCGGCGGAGTACGAGAGCTTCGGGCAGCGGATCGACCAGGTCAGCCAGGGGTACATCACCGCGGTCGACTCACATGATCTTGACCGGGACGACATCGACGGCGCCGCGCTCGCGCGGGCGCGGGCCGATCTGACCCGGGCACGGGAGGAGCTGGAGCGGGTCCGCGGGGAGCTGGACTGGTTCGCACAGAGCCTCGCGCCACTGCTGGAGAACGCCGAGACCCAGCTGGCACGCGTGGCCCCGGCCGTGGAGCAGGCCCGGCAGGCGCTGCTGGCGGCGAGCAACGGGCTGGACGCGGTCCGGGCGCAGGGCCTGCGGGCGGACGACCTCGCGGCCCGGCTGGCGGCGCTCGGCCCGGAGCTGACCCGGCTGAACCAAGGGGCCGCGCAGCACGGCGTACCGGACACGATCCGGCGGGCGGAGGAGGTGCAGCGGCAGGCCGGGGCGATCCGGTCGGAGGCCGAGCGGCTGCCGGCGACGGCCGCGGAGATCGACAAGCGGCTGGTGTCGCTGCGCACCCGCGCGGAGGCGATCACCACCCGCGCCCAGCAGGTCGCCCCGGTCCTCAGCGAGTTGCGGCGGCGCTACAGCGCGGCGTGCTGGCAGGACCTCCAGAAGGTGCCGGAGCAGGCGGTGGACTCCGTCGAACAGGCCCGGACGGCGCTGCAGGAGGCCGGGCAGGCCCGCGCGGAGCAGCGCTGGGCGGACGCCACCAGCCGGCTGGCGACCGTACGGGCGCTGCTCAACACCACCGACGAGGCGGTGTCGGCGGCCGGCGACCGGCTGCGGCGGCTGGACGCGGTGGCGGCCGACCGGCAGCAGGAGGTCGAGCGGACCCGCTTCGCGCTCCGGGACGCACAGCGGCTGGCGATGGCCGGCCGCAGCACGCCCGACCCCCGGCACGCCGGGCCGCTGGACGAGGCGGTGGCGCGGTTGGACCGCGCGGTCGCGGGCCTGGAGGGGCGGCATCCGGACTGGTGGCACTTCCTGACCGAGACCGAGGCGGTGCGGGAGACGGCGGCGCGGGTGGTGCAGGAGATCCGCGACCAGCGGGGCGGGGCGACGACCGGCCGCTGAGGCCGGCGGGCGCTCTCCGGAAGCCATCGATCCGCCGCCGGGCCGTCGCCGGTTCACCGCCGGCCCGTCGCCGGTTCACCGCCGGGCCGCCGTCCGGTCCTCCGCCGGGCCGCCGTCCGGTCCCTGTCCACGGCCTTCCCCCTCGCCTCCCCTGCCCCTTCCTCTCCCTTCCCCTCTCGTTCCGCGATGGCATGAAATGTCCCCTTGGCGGATGCTGGAGTCCTGGAGTGAGTACGGCCCAGGCTGCTCATCTGCGCGAAGGAGGCCGGACATGGCTGCTACCGGTGCAACCGACCACGTGCTGCACGGGCCCGCTAACCCCCTCCGCCGGTTCAAGCGGCGGCGCACCCAGTTCAACGAGCACCTGCCCGTGGACCACCGGCTGAGCCGGGTCTACCGCATCGGTGCGGGACTGATGGGGCTGGTGCTGGTCGCGTTCGGCATCCTCGGTCTGACCCATCACATCGGGTTCTTCGACACCGGCGGCTCGACCGTGGCGGGGCTGAACACCAACGGCTCGCTCAGCGTGCTCTCGATCGTCGTCGGCGCGATCCTCTTCGCCGGCATGGTGATCGGCGGGAACTTCGCCTCCACCCTGAACATCGTGCTCGGCGGGCTCTTCCTGCTGAGCGGATTCGTGAACCTGGCGCTGCTGCAGACCGACGCCAACTTCCTCGCCTTCAAGATCCAGAACGTTCTGTTCAGCTTCGTGGTGGGGGTGCTCCTGCTGGTGTTCGGGATGTACGGGCGGGTCAGCGGCGGACTGTCGCACGACAACCCCTACTGGCGCGCCCGGCACCCGGAGGAGGCCGAGCGCTTCGAGCGCGGCGAGCTGCACCCGGTGTCCGGGATGACGGCCGGCCGGCAGTCGGCGCGGGTGCGGATGCAGGGCGCCTGGCACGGCGGGATCGGCTCGCTCGGCCCGGGCACCAGCCGCACCGGCCCGCACCCCCGGCACGCCGCCGCCCGCGTCGAAAAGGGCCCGGGCGCGCTCACGGCGGACACCGGGACGGAGAAGAAGGGCGCGGGACCCGGCGGCGCGCCCCCGGCCGGCAGCGCCGAGGAGCTGTGAGGGCACGGCGGGAACGGAACGGCAAGGAGTGGTGAGTCGGACGGCGGGACTTCAGGGCGTACCGAGGCGGGGTCGTGTGCTCGGTACGCCCTGACGGCTGCGGGGCGGGCCGACCGGCGACCGACGGGAGCACCGAACGGCAGGCGGAGTACGGGTTCCCGGGAGTACCGGGCATGTGGGAGCGACCATGGGGCAGTTGGGCAATCCGGCGTCGCAGGCGGGGCACGGGCTGCACGGAGCGGCCGTCGAGGCGCTCGCCAAGCGGATCTTCGAGGGCGGTTACGGCGAGGGCGAAGTCCTGGCCATGCCGGAGCTGATGGCGGAGCTGGAGGTCAGCCAGACCGTGCTGCGCGAGGCGGTGAAGGTGCTGACCACCAAGGGCCTGCTCGCCACCCGCCAGAACCACGGCACCTATGTGCGGCCCCGGGAGGAGTGGAACCTCCTCGACTCCGACGTGCTGCGCTGGAAGCTCGCGGTCGGCGCCTCCTCCGACTTCTTCGCCGACATGCTCGAACTCCGCCGGTCCATCGAGCCCGCCGCGGCCGCCCTGGCCGCCGAGCGCCGTACCGACGACGACCTGGACGCCCTGAACGCCGCGCTGACCGCGATGTCGGCGACCGAGGACGATCCCGTGCTGCTCGTGCGCGCCGACGCCTCCTTCCACACCGCGATGCTGCTCGCCTCCAACAACCGCTTCTACGCGCAGATGCACCGGGTGATCGTGCCCGTGATCATCCAGCGCGGCCGGGAGGTGTACGCCTCCGGCGACGCCTTCGAGCATCCGTACGGCGTCCATGCGGCGGTGGCCGAGGCCGTCCGGGACCGGGACCTGGACGGGGCGTACATGGCGATGCTGGAGCTGCTCGACAAGTCGGCGCGCGAGCATCCGTAGCGCGGGACCGGGGCAACGGCGGTCGGCGAGGGGCCGGGGGCGCCGGGCGCGGGTAGACCGGGTCGTACGGAGGGGCGGGCGCCCCTCGACGGACCCGCGACGGAAGGACGGTCCCCGCGCCATGGCCGGATCCCCGAAGATCACCCGCATCGAGACCTTCCTCGCCCCGCCGCGCTGGCTGTTCGTCCGGGTGGAGACCGACGACGGCGTCGTGGGCTGGGGCGAGCCGGTGGTCGAGGGGCGGGCCGAGCCGGTCCGGGCGGCCGTGGCGGTGCTGGCGGAACACCTCCTCGGGCAGGACCCGGCGCGCATCGAGGACCACTGGCAGGTGATGACCAAGGGGGGCTTCTACCGGGGCGGCCCGGTGCTCTCCTCCGCCGTCGCCGGCCTGGACCAGGCGCTGTGGGACATCAAGGGGAAGCGCTGCGGGCTGCCCGTCCACCAGTTGCTGGGCGGGCCGGTGCGCGATCGGGTGCGGGCCTATGCCTGGGTCGGTGGCGACGAGCCGGCGGAGATCCGGGACGCGCTGGCCGCGCAGATTGAGGCGGGCTTCACCGCCGTGAAGATGAACGGCTGCGGGCGGATGTCCC
Organism: Streptomyces yunnanensis; assembly: GCF_029011865.1. NCBI lineage: Bacteria > Bacillati > Actinomycetota > Actinomycetes > Kitasatosporales > Streptomycetaceae > Streptomyces > Streptomyces yunnanensis. The sequence goes on along the minus strand of NZ_CP095749.1, from coordinate 6,528,551 downwards.
CGCTGGCGACCCGGGCGGAGGTGCGCGCCTGCCTGCGACGCGCCGAGACCGCCCGTGAAGTCCTCGGCGACGAGCGGGACTTCGCCCTCGATTTCCACGGCCGCCTCTCCCCCTCCAATGCCCGCAGGCTGCTGCCGCTGCTGGCGGAGTACGCGCCGCTGTTCGCCGAGGAGCCCGTCCTCCCCGAGCAGGTGGAGGCCCTCCCCGGCCTCGTCGGCGCGTCCGGCGTTCCGCTCGCACTCGGTGAACGCCTCTACACCCGCCGTGAGTTCCTGGCTCCGCTCCAGGCCGGGGTCGCGGTCGTGCAACCCGACGTCTCGCACGCCGGCGGGATCTCCGAACTGCGCCGGATCGCCGCCCTGGCGGAGACCTACGGGGCGCATCTCGCCCCGCACTGCCCGCTCGGCCCGGTCGCCCTCGCCGCCAGTCTCCAAGTGGCGTTCACCACCCCGAACTTCCTCATCCAGGAGCAGTCCCTGGGCATCCACTACCACCGGGGCGCCGAGCTGCTGGACTACGTCGTGGACTCCGCGCCGTTCCGCTTCGACCGCGGCGCACTGCTGCGGACCGACCGCCCGGGGCTCGGGGTGGAGGTGGACGAGGCGGCCGTCCGGGCGGCGGACGCGGCGGGCGGCCACACCTGGCGGAACCCGGTCTGGCGGTACGAGGACGGCGCGTTCGCCGAATGGTGACGGGCGCCCGGACGGCGGCGGTACGGGGCGACGCCGTCCGTCGGCGCGCCGCGTGGCAGGGTGGCGCCGACGCACCGTTCGCACGCCCCAGGGGAGGACACGTGGACGCCACCGCGCAGGACGGCACCGGGACACCGGACGTCACCGGGACACCGCCCGGGCCCGCCGGTCCCGACGTGCTCACCTTCGGGGAGACCATGGTGGCGCTGCGCGGCGACGGCCCGTTGAAGCTCGGTGGCACCCTGCGGGTCTCGGTCGCCGGCGCGGAGAGCAACGTCGCGATCGGCCTGGCCCGGCTCGGCCACCGCGTGCACTGGACCGGTGCGGTCGGCGCGGACGAGGCGGGGGAACTGGTGCTGCGGACGCTGCGGGCCGAGGGCGTCGAGGTGTCCGGCGCCACCCGGGACGCCACGGCGCCGACCGGTCTGCTGCTCTTCGAGCCGCGGCTGCCGGAGGTCACCAGGGTGCACTACTACCGCACCGGCTCGGCCGGTTCCCGGCCGGCACCGGCCGCCGTGGAGCGGGTCTTCGCCACCGCACCGCCGCGGGTGCTGCACCTGACCGGCATCACCCCGGCGCTGGGCCCCGCGGCGCGCGCGACGGCCCGGCACGCGCTCCGGCTGGCCCGCCGGCACTCCACGCTGGTCTGCCTGGACGTCAATTTCCGGGCCCGGCTGTGGACCGCGGACGAGGCCGCCGAGGTGCTGCGCGGCTGGCTGCCCTGGGTGGACGTGCTGATCGCCTCCGGCGACGAGCTGCCGCTGTGTCTGCCGGGGCCGGCCGGCGAACCCGGCGAGGACGCCGCCCGGCTGCTGGCCCTGGGCGTCCGCGAGGTGGTGCTGACGCACGGCGCGGACGGCGCGACGGCGTTCACCGGCGCGGACGGCCCGCACCACCAACCCGCCGTCCCCGTCCGGGCGGTGGACCCGGTGGGCGCCGGCGACGCCTTCGTGGCGGGGTACCTCTCGGCGCTGCTGGACGGCGCGGACCTCGCCGGGCGGCTGGCGCGGGCGGCCACCACCGGCGCGTTCGCCGCCGCCTCCCGGGGCGACTGGGAGGGCGCGCCGACCCGCGCGGAGCTGTCCCTGCTGGGCGCGCCGCCGGGCACCGTGGTGCGCTGACCGCGGGCGCGGCGGGGCCCGGCCGGCGGCCCGGACCCGACGGGCGCCCCCGAGCCGCGGCCGTGCCCCGTAATCTGTGGCCATGCCCCGTTACGAATACCGCTGCCGTCCCTGTGGGACCACCTTCGAGCTGAACCGGCCGATGGCCGAGTCGTCCGCCCCGGCCGCCTGCCCGGAGGGCCACCAGGACACCGTGAAGCTGCTCTCCACCGTCGCCGTCGGAGGGACCGCGGCGGCCCCGGCCGCCCCGCGCGGCGGAGGCGGCGGAGGCTGCTGCGGGGGCGGCTGCTGCGGCTGACCGCGGCCCCGGCCCGTCAGAAGCGCCCTAGCGTCTACGGGCCAGCGTCAGCCCGTCGGCCACGGTGAGCAGCACGGCCTCCATGCGGGTGTCCGCCAGGACGTGGTCGTTGAACTCCCGGATCGCCAGGGCCGATCCGGTGGCCGCGGGGTCGACGACCGCGCCGTGGAACAGGACGTTGTCCGCCACCAGCAGGCCGCCGGGCCGCAGCCGCGGCACCAGCTCCTCCCAGTACGCGATGTAGCCGCTCTTGTCGGCGTCGAGGTAGGCCAGGTCGATGTGCGGCTCGGCCGGCATCGCCCGGAGGGTCTCCAGCGCGGGCGCGATCCGCAGCCGGATCCGGTCCGCGACGCCGGCCTTCGCCCAGGCGTCCCGGCCGTGGGCGGTCCACTCCTCGGAGACGTCGCAGGCGGTCAGCGTCCCGCCTTCGGGCAGCGCCCGGGCCATGGCCAGGGTCGCGAAGCCGGTGAACGTGCCCACCTCGACCACGTGTCGGGCTCCGGTCAGACGGACCAGGAAGGCCAGCAGCGACGCCTGTTCCGGTGCCGACAGCATCCCGGCCGCCTCGGGGAACCGCTCGCGGGTGAGGTCGGCGAGGTCCTGCAGTACGGGGTCCAGCGGTGGGTTGTGCGCCAAGACGTAGTCGTACAGCTCCGGGGTGATCGGTGCGCTCTTGGGCTCTGCCATGTGCTCTCCTCCCAGTCGCGGGCAGCCTATTGCGGGCACCCGCGGGGTGTCACCAGGCTCGCCCCGGGGCCGTGACGCCGTCCAGGAAGGCGCGGGCGATCATCTCGCCGGCGGCCACTCCCCGTTCGTCGAGCGCGGTGACGTGCGGGGCCCGCCAGCCGGTGTCGGCCAGTTCGCCGTGGCCCGGGCGCCAGCCGCGGTCCGCGGCCAGCAGCAGGTCGGTGTCGAGCAGCGAGTCGCCGGCCGCGAGGATCCCGGGGGCGCCGGTGCGGCGGGCCACCTCGGCCACCGCGGCGCTCTTGGTGAGCGGCCGGGGAACGGCGTAGATCTTGCGGCCCTGGAGGGAGACCGTCCAGCCGCGCGGCTCGGCCCAGGCGGCCAGGTCCTTCACCCAGGTCTCCGGGAGCAGGGACCGTTCCACGACGAGGTAGGCGAAGAGGTCCTCGGCGGTCCGCTCCCTGCGCAGCCAGGCCGGGTCGGCGGTGCGGACCAGGTGCGCGCGGATCTCGTCCAGCGGCGCGCACTGGGCGGCGAGCCGGGCGGCGACGGTGCGCTGCCAGTCCGGGTCGGACTCGCCCCGGACGAGCAGGTGGCCGCCGTTGGCGCAGACCGCGAACTCCGGCGGCGGGCCGGGGAGACGGATGCGCCGGTACTGCTCGCGGGTGCGGGTGGTGGCCGGTACGAAGGTGGTGCGCCGGGCCAGTTCGGTGAGCAGCGCGGCGGCCGTCTCGGTCAGGTAGGAGAGCGGCCGGCCCTCGTAGATCTCGACGCACAGCAGCCGGGGGGCCGCGGCGTCGGGGCCGGTGAGGTACAGCGCGGCGGCCGAGTAGATCAGGGTGCGGTCGAGGTCGCTGGCGACCAGCGGTGCGGACGTGGTCATCAGCAGGCCACCGCCTTGCCGTCGGCGCCGGTGGCCCCGCGGGTGAACCGGGGGTGGATCAATCCGACGCAGGTGTACGGGAGTTCGTCGACCTCCTCGACGGGCACGCCGCGCTGTTCGGCCAGCAGGCGGACGTGGTCGAGGTCGCTGCCGGCGCCGCGCCGGGCGAGGATCCGCCAGGGCACCCGGCGCAGCAGGACCCGGGTGGTCTCGCCGACGCCGGGTTTGACGAGGTTGATGTCGTGGATGCCGTACTCCTGGCTGATCCGCTCGACGGCCGCCCAGCCCGCCCAGGTAGGGGTGCGGTCGGCGGCGGCCAGTTTCCGCACGTCGTCGGCGACCGCGTCGGCGACCGCGGTGAAGCGGGCGGCGACGGTGTCCAGGAACTCCGCCGACAGGTCGGCGCCGGCCAGTTCGCGGTAGAACTTGGCGCCGTGGAAGTCGTCCGGTCCGACCAGGTCGGCGCGGAGGACGGTGCGCGAGACCAGCCCGGAGACGGTGGAGTTCAGGCAGGCGGACGGGATGAGGAAGTCGTCCCGGGTGCCGTAGGTCGTCACGCAGCCGCCGGGGTCGGCGAGCACCGCGATCCGCGGGTCAAAGCCGGAGCCTTCGGCGGAGCCGGGGTACTCCGCGGAGCCGGGGTACCCCGTGAAGTCGGCCAGCGCACCGGCGAGTTCGCGGGTGATCGCGCCCTTGCCCGTCCAGCCGTCCACGAACACCACGTCCGCCGGGTCGTGGTGGGCGGCCAGCCAGCGCAGGGCGGTGGTGTCGATGCCCCGGCCGCGGACGATGGAGACGGCGTAGTGCGGCAGGTCCAGGCCGCGGGTGTGCGCGGCCCAGCGGCGCATCAGGATGCCGACGGGGGTGCCGGCCCGGGCCAGCGAGACCAGGACCGGGCGGGGGCCCCGCTCGGCGAGGACGGTCTCGGTGACCGTCCCGACGGCGCGGGCGATCCGGCCGGCGGAGGCGTCCAGCGCGGCGCGGAACAGCTCCTGGTACTCCTGGCTGGGCTGGTACTCGACCGGCAGCGACTCCGCGTAGTGGGCGCCGCCGCGCTGGATCGCCTCCTCGCGCTCCTCGGTGGGCGCCTCCAACGTGACGTCGGACAGGTCCTGGAGCAGCCAGCCGACCTCCTCGGGGGCGTAGGAGGAGAAGGCGGGGCCGCGCAGCGGGCCGGGGAGCGCGCCGCGCGGGGTGTGGGCGGGGACGACGGCCAGCAGCAGCCGGTCGGTGTGGCCGGCGAGCCGGTCCAGGAGGCCGCCGGGGGCGTGCAGTTCGGGCCGGTCGCCGGCGGAGTCGACGACCGCGACGACGGCGTCGAAGCGGCGCCGCGGGTCGCCGCCGGGGGCGACGTTGTAGGCGTAGCGCTCCCCCGGGCCGTCCGCCGGGCGGTCGTGGGCGGGGAACGCCAGCCGGGTGCGGATGGCGTAGCCGGGGTCGTCCACGGCGAGCACCGGCGAGCGGGTGGTGGTCGAGAAGTGGACGGTCGCGCCGGTCCCGGCGACGTGCGCGTCCAGGGCTCCGGCCAGCCGCAGCGGGGCGTACATCAGCTCCTCGTTGCCGAGGACGAGGATGCGGCGGGCGGCGCCGAGGTGCCCGGCGAGCCGCTCGGCCATGGCGGGCAGGTGCTCCTCCAGGCGCGCGCGGTGGGCCGGGGTGAAGCCGTGCCGTCCGCCGTCGGGCAGTCCGGCGGGCCAGCCGAGGTCGACGCGCACCGCCTGCGGGGGCGCGGCCGCGGCGCTCCCGGGGAGCGCGGGCGGCTCCTCGTGGGCGGCGACCAGTTCCCGGCCGCGCTCCAGGACGTCGTCGGGCAGCTGGACGCCGCCGCCGGCCAGCGCGATCAGGTCCACGCGGGCGCCCAGTTCGGCGGCGCACTCGGCCAGTCGCACGCGGTCGGCGGCGGAGCGCATGTCCACCAGGGCGACGACGACGTACCGCGTCCGCGGATGGCGGGCGTGCAGCGCCCGGATGGTGTTCAGCACCGTCCGCCCGGTGGAGAACTCGTCGTCGACGAGGACCAGGGGGCCGTCGCCGGCGAGCAGGGTGCGGTCCTCGGGGAGCAGCAGGTGCGAGGTGGCGTGGCTGTGCTCCTCCTCGAAGCCGGCGGTGTGCGGGACGCCCGGGACCGGGCGGCGGGTGGAGTGCAGGTACGGCGCGAGCGCCAGCCCGTCGGCGACCGAGTGGCCCAGCCCGGTGGCGGTCTCGGCGTAGCCGAGGACGACGGCGCGGGCGGCGTCGGCGTCGCCGAGCAGCGCGCGCACCCGACGGCCCAGCCCGACGCCGGCGCCGTGCACCACGTCCGGGCGCTGCGGTACGTGCTTGCCGAGCACGTTGGAGACCAGCAGGTGGGCGCGCTTGGGGTTGCGCCGCAGCGCCAGCCCGAGCAGCTCCGGCAGCTCGTCCCCGCCGCTCAGCGCGACGCCGAGCCGTCCGGCGACCCACTCTCCCGTCCACACCACGTGCTGCGTCTCCTCCGTCGTCGCGTCCATGCCGTCGTTCATGTCATCGCTCTTGCCTGTCGTGCTTGCTGTCGTGCGCGGTGCTGGTCCCACGGGGTGCTCAGGCCGGTTGGAGGCTCGCGGTGAGCAGCTCCACGAAGCCGATGTCCTCGCGGGCCACGCCGAACACCTCGGCGCGCAGCAGCGTCCGCTCGGCCCAGGCGCGGTGCGGCTTCACCTCGTTCATCTTGTTGGTGTACGAGGAGCGCAGCACCCCGCCGTCGCCGCGCTCCGGCCGCAGGATGTCGGTGGCGTCGCTGTATTCCTCGTGGCTGACGACCGACAGGGCGTGCACCGGGGCGACGTGCGAGGGGTGGATGCAGGTCTTGCCCTGGAGGCCGTTGGCGCGGTCCAGTTCGATCTCGCGCAGCAGGCCGTCCATGGCGTGCTCGATCAGGCTGGTGCGGAGCTCCTCGGCCTGCCCCAGGAACGGGCTGCGCCGCAGCTGCGGCTTGAACATCCGCTCGTGCAGCCGGAAGTACTCCCACACCGGGCCGGTGACCGTGAAGCCGGTGCCGTCCGCGCGGCCGAGGACGTTCACCACGTCGGCGATCACGGAGGCGACGATCTGGACGTCGTAGGCCGTCATGTCGGGGGCCCGGCGCAGGCCGTAGGCGGAGCAGAAGTCGGTGACGCCCAGGCGCAGGGCGAGCACCCGGTCGCGGTAGCCGCCGACGGCGCGGGCGATGCCCTGTAGGGTCGCGGCGCGGCTCTCCAGATGGAGCAGCTGCGGGGACTCCAGGACCGGCATGGCGAACAGCCGTCGCCCGCAGGCGGATTCGGCGGCGGCCAGCGCCTCCAGGAAGGGCACGCCGCGCTCGGCGGTGAACTTGGGAAGTACGAATCCGGACAGCCTGCGCACGGCCGGCCCCAGGCGGCCCACCAGGTCCGGGATCTGGGCCGGTTCGCGGACGCGGATGAAGAGCAGCGGCAGATCCTCGCCACGGTCGGCGGCCTCGTCGAGCAGGGCGAACTGCCGGACGAGGTTCTCCTCGCCGGCCGCCACGTCGCCGTCGCCTATGGAGTCTTCGAGGCAGAGCACCATGGACGTGACGCCGAGGGCGACCTGCTTGCGGATGTCGGCGGCGAGCCGGGGGCGGGTGGCGGGGCTGTAGAGCGTGGCACCGAGGGCGGCCGCGAGCGTACGGGCCGAGGAGTCGGCGGTGAACTCCACCGGCTCCTTATGGAACAGCGTCTTCCGAATATCGGGCGGAAGATGCCCAAAATGCCGCATACGACTCCCCGTATAGAAGCGGGACCCGGGCCCCCCGCCGTGTCCCGCTGTCTGGATCCAGCCGGTAATCGTACGTGCGCGGGGGTGCCGAAAGTTCCCGCCGGGGCGAAAATCTCGCCATCCTCGGGTGGCGGCCGGGTGTCCGGGAAGCACCGTGCCCGGCCCCCACGTTGTGACCGTCAGCAGAGGGAAGGCAGGATTGCCGCATGACGCACGCGATGCTGAAGGGGTCGAACGTTCCCCTCGACGCCACGGCCGTCCGGGCCGTTCTGCGCTGGACGCCGGGCGCCGGCGTCCCCGATGTCGACGCCTCGGCCCTGCTGGTGGGACCGGACGGACGCGTGCGCTCCGACGAGGACTTCATCTTCTACAACCAGCCGCGGCACCCCAGCGGCCTGGTCCGGCACCTGCCCAAGACCCACCGGGCCGACGCGCTGACCGACACCATCGAGGCGGATCTGACGGCGCTCGACCCCTCGGTGGCGCGGGTGGTGCTCGCCGCCTCCTCGGACGGCGGCCCGTTCGCCGGCGTGACGGACCTGCGGGTGCTGCTGTACGACGCGGCGGCGCCGGACGGCGAGCCGCTGGCGGTCTTCGACGTGGCGCCCGAGACGGGCGAGGAGACCGCACTGATCTGCGGGGAGCTGTACCGCCGCGGCGACAGCTGGAAGTTCCGGGCGCTCGGCCAGGGCTACGAGAGCGGACTGGTCGGCCTGGCCACGGAGTTCGGCATCTCGGTGGACGAGAACGACGCGTCCGGCGCCGGCCCGTCCGCGGACTCCCCGTCCCCGGAGGCGTCCGCCGCGGACCCGCAGGGCGAGGCCCCCACCGCTGCCGTGGCGCGCCCCGTGGACGGCGCCCCGCCCGCCGCCGCGCCGGGCCCCGCACCGTCCGGCCCGGTTTCCCCGCCGCCCGGCGCCTGGCCCGAGGAGGCGACCGCGCCGCCCGTCGGCGGCCCGCAGGCGGATCCGGCGGCGGTCACCCAACACGTACCGGACCGGATGCCGGAGCCCTTCTCCGCCGCCCCGCTGCCGCCCGCGCCCACCGGCGGCTACGGCTACCCGGCCAACGTCCCGCCCCCGCCGGCCCAGCCCCCGGCCCAGCCCGCCTACGGCTACCCGGGCCCGCCGCAGCAGCAGCCGCTCTACCCGCAGCAGCCGCCCGCCTACGGCTATCTCCAGCAACCGCCGCAGCCGCAGCCGTTCGTGCCCGATCCGTCGTTCGTCCTGCCGCCCCAGGGGCCGCAGTTCCAGCGCCGCTGACGCACCGACGGAAGCGGCCGGGTCCGCCGGGTCCTCAGACCTTCGACTTGTAGCCCCGGCCCCACTGGAGTCCCCAGCCGTAGAGCCGGTCGAGCTCGGCCTGGAAGCCGTAGACGTACTTCACCTCGCGGCGCACCGACAGGCCGTCCTTGCCGTTCTCCAGCATGAAGACGGCGCACGAGCGGGCCTGCGGCGCCCGCTCGTCCAGCTTGAGCTCCACCCGCGGGCCGGTGCTCGGGTAGAGCGTGATCACCGCGTGCGTGCGGTCGAACGCCGGGGTCCCGTCGTAGATGTAGACGAAGATCAGCAGCCGCTTGATCTCGTCGCGGTGGTCGAGGTTGATGTACAGCGTCTCGCCGGAGCCGGAACCGAACCGGTCGTCGCCGCTGAGCTTGACGAACGGCGGGGCGTTGAGGTCGCCGAGGAAGTCGCCCAGCGGCTGCACCACGCCCTTGCTGCCGTCCTGGAGCTCGTACATGCAGGCCAGGTCCAGGTCCACGTTGACCACGGCCGGGCCCTGGGCCTGCACGATCTCCGGTTTGAACAGCCTGCTCGGGTTCCGCAGCAGGCTCGCGGAACGCTGCCCGCCCCGCTCGCCGAAGTCCGAGGTCCGCATCTGCCAGCTCAGATTGACCCGCAGATGGCCGCTGGCCGCCCCCTGCTTCGTCAGCGAGACGACCGGGTTCCGCTTCGTCAGCTCGACGACGTACGACGCGCCACCGCCGTCGAACTTCGGCGCGTTGCCACGCCACAAGTTCCCCAGGAACGACACCTTGCCCACCCCATAGTTCGGTCCAGGACCACCTACGGGGCGGCCGGTGGGTGTCTCCCCATGGCCGCCCCGCAGAAAGCGTTCCTCAATCAGAGGCCCGTCACACTCCGGACGTCACTTCCGACTGTGCCGACGACTCCGCGCCCGGCTTGCCCTCGCGCCGGTTGCGCAGCACCGACGAGCCGAAGGAGAGCGCGATCAGGACCACGCCGATCAGGCCGGTGATGACCTCGTGGATCTCGTAGCGGATCGTGACGAGCAGGATGACGCCCAGCGCGCCGATCGCGTAGTGCGCGCCGTGCTCCAGGTAGACGTAGTCGTCCAGGGTGCCCTTGCGGACCAGGAAGACGGTCAGCGAGCGGATGTACATCGCGCCGATGCCCAGACCCAGGGCCATCTCGAAGATGTCGTTGGTGATGGCGAACGAGCTGATGACGCCGTCGAAGGAGAACGAGGCGTCGATGACCTCCAGGTAGAGGAACATGAAGAACGCGGCCTTGCCGGCCAGGCCCACCGCGGCGCCGGTCCCGCTGCCCTTCTTCTCCGCCGCGGCCGGCTCGGCGCCGTCCTCGGCCTCCTCGGCCGCGTCCTCGTCTTCCAGCCGGCCCTCGAAGTAGCCGGAGATCCCGCCGACGACGAGGTAGGTGATCAGGCCCGCGACGCCGGAGAGCAGGACCGTGGTGGTCTTGTCGCCGCCGCCGTGCGCGGCGTGCGGCGCCACCGTGAGGGCGCTCACCAGCAGCACGACCAGGGCGACGATGACGGAGAGGGTGTCGAGCTTGCCGATCCGGGCGAGCGGCTTCTCGATCCACGACAGCCACTTGTAGTCGCGGTCCTCGAAGATGAAGTCGAGGAAGATCATCAGCAGGAAGATGCCGCCGAAGGCCGCGATGGCCGGGTGGGCGCTGGTGACCAGTTCCTGGTAGTGCGCCTTGTCGTTGACGGCGAGTTGGACCGCCTCGATCGGCCCCAGCTTCGCGGTGATCGCGACGATGATGACCGGGAAGACCAGCCGCATGCCGAACACCGCGATGAGAATGCCGACGGTGAGGAAGATCTTCTGCCAGAAGGCGTTCATCTTGCGCAGGATGCCCGCGTTGATGACCGCGTTGTCGAAGGAGAGCGAGATCTCCAGGATGGACAGGATCCCGACGATCGCGAGCCCCTGCCACCCCCAGAGGACGCCGGCCAGGCCGAGGCCGACCACCGTGACGGCGAACGACCAGCCAAAGGTTTTCAGGAGCACTGCCTACCCAATCCGTCTGTGTGGGTCCCCCCGCGCCGGTGCGGGGCGCTTTGCGAAACGTTGACCCGAAGTGTAGAGCGCGAAGTTTGCGGACGGGGCGGTCGGCCCCGACCCGGCCGGAGAGCCGCAGGTCGGAGTCCAGGTCGGCTGAGGCACGCGCCCCACGGAGCGCGCGGCGCGGCGGTGGACCGCGCCGCGCGCACGGCGCTCACGAGACGTCGACCCCGAAGTCCAGGGCGATCCCGCGCAGCCCGGAGGCGTACCCCTGGCCGACCGCGCGGAACTTCCACTCGCCGTTCCGGCGGTAGACCTCGCCGAAGATCATCGCGGTTTCTCCGGCGGCGTCCTCGCTGAGGTCGTAGCGGGCGAGCTCGCCGCCGTCGGACTGGTCGACGATGCGGATGAAGGCGTTGCCGACCTGGCCGAAGCTCTGGCCGCGCAGATCGGCCTCGTGGATCGAGACCGGGAAGACGATGGCCTCCACCTGCTCGGGGACCTGGGTGAGGTCGACCAGGATCGTCTCGTCGTCGCCCTCCCCCTCGCCGGTGAGGTTGTCACCGGTGTGCTCGACGGATCCCTCGGGACTCCTGAGGTTGTTGTAGAAGACGAAGTACTCGTCCCCCAGCACCCGGCCCGACCGGCACAGCAGCGCGCTGGCGTCGAGGTCGAACGGCGCTCCCGTGGTGGACCGCGCGTCCCAGCCGAGGCCGACCGCGATCCGGGTGAGATGCGGAGCGGCCTTGGAAAGGGAGACGTTGCCCCCCTTGGCGAGTGTGACGCCCATGGTGTTCGTTTCCTCCCCGGTGTCGGTGCGGGGCGCGGCTCACGCCCCTCAAACGCGTCCGGCGCCGCACTCCCCGGGCAGGGGCGTACGGCGCCGGACGCGGTTGCGTCGTGCGGTCAGACGTTGACGCCGAAGTCCTGCGCGATGCCGCGCAGGCCCGAGGCGTAGCCCTGACCGATGGCGCGGAACTTCCACTCCGCGCCGTTGCGGTACAGCTCGCCGAAGACCATGGCGGTCTCGGTCGAGGCGTCCTCGCTCAGGTCGTAGCGCGCCAGCTCCTTGCCGTCGGCCTGGTTGACCACGCGGATGTAGGCGTTGCGGACCTGGCCGAAGCTCTGCTGGCGGGTCTCGGCGTCGTAGATCGACACCGGGAACACGATCTTGCTGACGTCGGCGGGGACACCGGCGAGGTTCACCTTGATGGCCTCGTCGTCGCCCTCGCCCTCACCGGTGGTGTTGTCACCGGTGTGCTCAACCGAACCGCACGGGCTCTTGAGGTTGTTGAAGAACACGAAGTTCTGGTCGTTGGCGACCTTGCCCTGGTCATTCGTCAGCAGGGCGCTGGCGTCCAGGTCGAAGTCCGTACCGGTGGTGGTACGCGCGTCCCAGCCCAGACCGACGAGAACGGCGGTCAGATTGGGGGCTTCCTTCGTCAGCGAGACGTTGCCGCCCTTGCTGAGGCTGACTCCCACGAGTCCTCCCGTAGATTCGAGGGGTACGTCATGATGTGCGCCCCCATCGTGCATGGCATCGGATCAACGATTTGATCCTAGTGACCGGTTCCCGCCGAATGCAGAAATCGCACATGGATCTTGACGGATGTCCGGCGCCGCGCCCTGCGTGACGAAAGGACTCAGAGGGTTTCGAGGGCCTTGACGTAGTCGTTGAGGTCGCGGGCGTCGGGCAGGCCGTTGACGACCGTCCAGCGCACCACGCCCTCCTTGTCGATGACGAAGGTGCCGCGGACCGCGCAGCCCTTCTCCTCGTCGAAGACGCCGTAGGCGGTGGACGCCGCGCCGTGCGGCCAGAAGTCCGACAGCAGCGGGTACTCCAGGCCCTCCTGCTCGGCGAAGATCCGCAGCGAGAACGGCGAGTCGTTGGAGACCGCCAGCAGCTGCACGTCGTCGTTGACGAACTTCGGCAGCTCGTCGCGGAGCGCGCACAGCTCACCGGTGCACACGCCGGTGAAGGCGAAGGGGTAGAAGAGCAGGACGACGTTCTTCTCGCCACGGAAGTCGGAGAGCTTCACCAGCTCGCCGTGCTGGTTCTTCAGCTCGAAATCCGGAGCCTTGGTGCCGACCTCGATCGCCATGGGACTTCCTTCCCGCGTCACTCTCAACTGGACGCGACCACCCTACGCGCCCGGGCCTAGGCCCTGCCGTCGCACTCCCGCCGTCTGCCCGGAGGGCAGGCCGGGCGGCGTTCGGTGCGTGCTCTCGGCGTGCCGGGCGACGACCTCTGTACTGGAGTACTGGGGTCGTCGCCCGGTGCGGCGAGAGTGCGTGCCGGGCGACGACCGGCAGGCGGGAGTGCGACGGCAGGGCCTACGGCCGGTGCACCGCGCCTGAACTGCGCCGAGCCCCTTCCGGAACGCTTCCGGAAGGGGCTCGGCGAGGACGTCGAGTGACGCGGCAGGGTCAGCGCTTGGGCGAGATCAGCCGGCTGCCGGTCCAATCCTTGCCCGCGTTGATGCTCCGGGTCTGCGACAGACCCGAGGTCTGTGCGGCCTCGTTGATGTCGCTCGGCTCGATGTAGCCGTCGCGGCCCGTCTTGGGCGTCAGCAGCCAGATCTGGCCGCCTTCGTCGATCAGACCGATGGCGTCCACCAGCGCGTCCGTGAGATCACCATCGTCGTCTCGGAACCACAGGACGACGACATCAGCGACATCGTCGTAGTCCTCGTCCTCGAGTTCCTGGCCGATGATGGCCTCGATGCCTTCGCGGAGCTCCTGCTCGACGTCGTCGTCGTAGCCGATCTCCTGGACCACCTGTCCGGGCTCGAACCCCAGCTTGGCGGCAGGGTTGGTCCGCTCCTCCGCGTGGTCCGCGGTCGCGCTCACGGATTGCCTCCTGTCATGTTTCGGAAAATACTCGGGGACCCCGCGCGTGCGCGGAGCATTGGGCGTAGTCCACACGTGCCGGGCGGATCGCGCAAGTACCCGGCGATCGAGACCGCCGAAACGGTGACGATCGACGGGCCCGCCGTCGCGGCCCGCCCCTCACCAGGACACCATGAAGTGATACGCACCACAGCATTGTGCCGGGTATATGGGGTACGCGGGAAGGAATGGCCCCCGCGCAGGGTATCGGAGCATCCGCGCTCCCCCACCGGCCGCTGCGCGGCCGCACGCCGGGGCGTTTCGCGATGGGCGTATGGTTGCGATTTGGCCGACCACACGAATCGGCCCTCTCAGCGCCCTCTCCCAGCGGGTGGTTACCCATCGGTAGAGGTGACGTATCCCAGTGGCTCGGTACACGATGGAAGACGGCGCGACACAAGGCCCAGACAACATTCGTTCCCGTGCGCAGCGGCAGCAGCAGGCGCAGCACGACACGAACCGAACACGAAGGAACAGCGTGGCTTCCGGATCCGATCGAAACCCGATCATCATTGGCGGCCTTCCCAGCCAGGTCCCGGACTTCGATCCCGAAGAGACCCAGGAATGGCTCGACTCGCTCGACGCGGCCGTCGACGAGCGAGGCCGGGAACGCGCCCGCTACCTCATGCTCCGGCTGATCGAGCGCGCCCGTGAACGGCGTGTGGCCGTGCCCGAGATGCGGAGCACGGACTACGTCAACACCATCGCGACCAAGGACGAGCCGTTCTTCCCGGGCAACGAGGAGATCGAGCGCAAGGTCCTCAACGCGACCCGGTGGAACGCCGCCGTCATGGTCTCGCGCGCCCAGCGCCCGGGCATCGGCGTCGGCGGCCACATCGCCACCTTCGCCTCCTCCGCCTCGCTGTACGACGTGGGCTTCAACCACTTCTTCCGCGGCAAGGACGAGGGCGACGGCGGCGACCAGGTCTTCTTCCAGGGCCACGCCTCCCCCGGCATCTATGCCCGCGCCTACCTGCTGGACCGCCTCAGCGAGGCCCAGCTGGACGCCTTCCGCCAGGAGAAGTCCAAGGCGCCCTACGGCCTCTCCAGCTACCCGCACCCGCGGCTGATGCCGGACTTCTGGGAGTTCCCGACCGTCTCGATGGGCCTGGGCCCGCTCGGCGCGATCTACCAGGCCCGGATGAACCGCTACATGGAGGCCCGCGGCATCGCCGACACCTCCAAGTCGCATGTCTGGGCGTTCCTCGGCGACGGCGAGATGGACGAGCCCGAGTCGCTCGGCCAGCTGTCCATCGCCGCCCGTGAGGGCCTGGACAACCTGACCTTCGTCGTCAACTGCAACCTCCAGCGGCTGGACGGCCCGGTCCGCGGCAACGGCAAGATCATGCAGGAGCTGGAGTCGCAGTTCCGCGGCGCCGGCTGGAACGTCATCAAGCTGGTGTGGGACCGCAGCTGGGACCCGCTGCTGGCGCAGGACCGCGACGGCATCCTGGTCAACAAGCTCAACACCACCCCCGACGGCCAGTTCCAGACCTACGCCACCGAGACCGGCGCGTACATCCGCCAGCACTTCTTCGGTGACGACCACCGACTGCGCGCGATGGTCGAGAACATGACCGACGACCAGATCCTGCACCTGGGTCGCGGCGGCCACGACCACCGGAAGATCTACGCGGCGTACGCGGCGGCCAAGGCCCACAAGGGCCAGCCGACCGTGATCCTGGCCCAGACCGTCAAGGGCTGGACCCTCGGCCCGAACTTCGAGGGTCGCAACGCCACGCACCAGATGAAGAAGCTGACGGTCGAGGACCTCAAGCGCTTCCGCGACCGGCTGCACCTGCCGATCCCGGACAAGGACCTGGAGGACGGCCTGCCGCCGTACTACCACCCGGGTGAGAAGTCCGAAGAGATCCAGTACATGCACGACCGCCGCAAGGGGCTGGGCGGCTATGTGCCGACCCGTGTCGTGCGCGCCAAGCCGCTGGCGCTGCCCGGCGACAAGGCGTACGCCACCGCCAAGAAGGGCTCCGGGGCGCAGAAGATCGCCACGACCATGGCGTTCGTCCGCATCCTGAAGGACCTGATGCGGGACAAGGAGATCGGCAAGCGCTTCGTGCCGATCGCGCCGGACGAGTACCGCACCTTCGGCATGGACGCGTTCTTCCCGTCGGCCAAGATCTACAACCCGCTGGGCCAGAGCTACGAGTCGGTGGACCGCGAACTCCTGCTGGCCTACAAGGAGTCGCCGACCGGCCAGATGCTGCACGACGGCATCACCGAGGCGGGCTGCACCGCGTCGCTGATCGCGGCCGGCTCCGCGTACGCCACCCACGGCGAGCCGCTGATCCCGGTCTACGTCTTCTACTCGATGTTCGGGTTCCAGCGGACCGGCGACCAGTTCTGGCAGATGGCCGACCAGCTCTCGCGCGGCTTCGTGCTCGGTGCGACCGCCGGTCGCACCACCCTGACCGGTGAGGGTCTGCAGCACGCCGACGGCCACTCCCAGCTGCTGGCCTCGACCAACCCGGCCTGTGTCGCCTACGACCCGGCCTACGGCTACGAGATCGCGCACATCGTCAAGGACGGTCTGCGGCGGATGTACGGCGAGACCGCCGACGGCCGGCCGGGCGAGGACGTCTTCTACTACCTGACCGTCTACAACGAGCCGATCGTGCACCCGGCCGAGCCGGAGGACGTCGACGTCGAGGGCATCCTCAAGGGTCTGCACCGGATCAAGCCGGGCGGCAAGGGCGAGCACTCGGCCCAGATCCTCGCCTCGGGCGTCGCGGTGCCGTGGGCCCTGGAGGCCCAGCAGATCCTCGCGGACGAGTGGAACGTCAAGGCCGACGTGTGGTCGGCGACGTCCTGGAACGAGCTGCGCCGCGACGCGGTGGAGGTCGAGGAGCACAACCTGCTCCACCCGGAGGAGGAGCAGCGCGTCCCGTACGTGACGCAGAAGCTCCAGGGCGCCGAGGGCCCGACGCTCGCGGTCTCGGACTGGATGCGTTCCGTCCCGGACCAGATCGCGCGCTGGGTGCCCGGCACGTACCAGTCGCTGGGCGCCGACGGCTTCGGCTTCGCGGACACCCGCGGTGCCGCCCGCCGCTTCTTCCACATCGACACCCAGTCGATCGTGCTCGGCGTGCTCACCGAGCTGGCCAAGGAGGGCAAGGTCGACCGCTCGCTGCTGAAGCAGGCCATCGACCGCTACCAGCTCCTGGACGTGGCGGCCGCCGACGCGGGTGAGGCCGGCGGCGACGCCTGACCTTCCCGCGGTCGTCCGCCGCACCCTCTCCCCCGCGCCCCCCGACCGGCGAAGCCCGCCGGTCGGGGGGCGCGGTGCGTCCGCCGCGGACGACCGGCTCAGTGCTCCCACAGCTTGAACGCCCTTACCTGGTAGGGGGATCGGGGCACCCAGCTGCCGCCGCCCGGGTAGGTGTCGAACTCGCCGGTCTCGGCGCAGACGGCGCTCTGGTAGGTGGTGACCGGGCGGCCGGTGCGATTGGCGAGCGAGGCGGCGGTCATCCCCTTGGGGAGGGTCACACAGCTCTCGATGTCGGTGCCGGACAGCTCGTAGGTCTGCCGCCGGCCGCCGAACTCCGTGCCCGGCCAGAGGCACAGTTGACCGGCCGCGCAGTTGCCTGCGGCGGTCCGGGCGTGGCCGCCGCCGGACCCGTGGGCGGTCGGGGCGCCCAGGGCGGACGGCGTGAGCAGGGCCGCGGCCAGTGCGGCGAGGCCGGTGACGAGCGCGGTGCTGCGGAACGTGCGGGACGCGTGGATGCGCATAGGAGTCTCTCCCCCGTGTCGTGGCCGTGGCGGGCCGCGCGGTCTCGGCGCGGCCACGGCGGTGGCGTCCGCTGCGGGCGGGGTGCCCACGGCGGGTTCGGGATCGAGCGTGCGGCGGAGCGGGGCCGTCCGCCAAGGCCGTGGCCGCTCCTCCACCCGGATCAGGTATGGGGATAACTCGTCGGGGGTGAATCGGCCTGCTGCCACGCGGAGTTGACGCGTCGCGGGCGGCCGGGGCGGGGTGCGGAAACCGTTCCTCGCCGGCGCGGCACGGGAGTCGGGCGGGCCGCTCGCCCAGGAGGCGGGGACCGGGGGCGGCGGTTCCCGGCTCGCTTCATCCGGATGAGGGATCCGGTGTGCGGTCCCGTGGCCAACTGCCGTCTGGCGTGTGGCGATTGCCGGCGGACGCGGGAGGAGAGCGACGGGTTGACGCGGAGGGGCGGGGGCCGGGCCCCGTGTTCGCTCCCGTACGCGCGACGGCGCGCGGCCGACCGAGGGGGTGCCTCGGCCGGTCGCGCGCCGTGGGACGGACCGGGTGACGCCGCGGGGCGTCGGTGCGGCGAGGGTCAGATGTGGCCGACGCCTGCGCCCGCCTCCGCGTTCTCGCCGCGCTTGGTGAAGAGCGCGACGGCGGCGGCGAGCACCGCCACCCCGCAGGCGACCGTGAAGGCCAGGCCCATGCCGGAGACGAAGGTGTCGTGGGCGACCGCGGTGATCTTCTCGGCGTACAGCTTCGGGGTGCCCTTCGGCACCGGCGCGAGGCCCGCCGAGACGGCGTCGGACGCCATGGAGAGCTGCTCGGGCCGCAGCGGCGGGAGGCCGGCGCCCTGCCACTTGCCCGGAAGGTCGTGGTCGACGCGGGAGGCCATCACCGCGCCGAGCACGGCGGTGCCGAGGCTGCCGCCGACCTGCATCGCGGCCTGTTGGAGACCGCCGGCGACGCCGGAGAGCTCCAGCGGGGCGTTGCCCACGATGACCTCGGTGGCGCCGACCATGACGGGCGCGAGGCCCAGGCCGAGCAGGGCGAACCAGACGGACATCGGGCCGGTGGTGGTGCCGGCGTCCAGCCCGGACATGCCGTACATCGCGACGGCGGTGACGACCATGCCGCCGACCAGCGGGATGCGCGGGCCGAACTTGGTGATCAGCGCGCCGGCGAGCGGCGAGCCGACGATCATCATGCCGGTCAGCGGGAGGAGGTGCAGGCCGCTGTCGACGGGGGACATGCCGTGGACGTTCTGGAGGTAGAACGTCACGAAGAACAGGCCGCCCATGAAGGCGAAGGCCATCAGGACCATCAGGACCGTGCCCGCGGTCAGCGGCACGGAGCGGAACATCCGCAGCGGGATGAGCGGCTCGCGCACCCGGGTCTCCAGGACCGCGAAGAGCCCGAAGAGGACGACCGAGCCGATCAGGAAGCCCCAGGTCGTCATGGAGCCCCAGCCCCACTCCGTCGCCTTGATCAGCGGCCAGATCAGGCAGAACATCGCGCCGGACAGCAGCACGATGCCGGGGATGTCGAAGGAGCGGGGGGCGTTCTCCGCGCGGTGGTCCTTGAGGATCACCAGGCCGAGGACCAGGGCCAGCGCGCCGACCGGCACGTTGATGAAGAAGACGGACTGCCAGCTGACGTGCTCGACCAGCAGTCCGCCGACTATCGGGCCGCCGGCGGTGGAGGCGCCGATGACCATGCCCCAGATGCCGAGGGCCATGTTCAGCTTCTCGGCGGGGAAGGTGGCGCGCAGCAGGCCCAGCGCGGCGGGCATCAGCAGCGCACCGAACAGCCCCTGCAGCACGCGGAAGACGATGACCAGCGCGACCTGGCTGGAGAACCCGATGGCGGCGGAGGCGACGGCGAAGCCGGTGATGCCGATCAGGAAGGTCTGGCGGTGGCCGAAGCGGTCACCGAGTTTGCCGGCCGTGATCAGCGAGACGGCCAGGGCGAGCATGTAGCCGTTGGTGATCCACTGCACGTCGGCGAGCGACGCGTCCAGATCCTGCTTGATGGCCGGGTTGGCGATGGCGACGATCGTGCCGTCGAGCGCCACCATCATCACGCCGATGGCGACGGAGAACAGCGTCAACCAGGGATGGCCCCGCAGCCCCTTGCGAGGCTCCGGTACGGGAAGTTCCGGTGCGACGTGGGCAACCGGGGTCTGAGAGCTCATGATTCGAGGCTAATGTCAGCTACTGACAGTTGACAAAGTAATTCATGAGTCGGTAACTGTCATTTAGCTCACAGGTATCCTGAGCAGCGAGAATTCCACGGAAAGGCGGCGCAGGATGGCGGACCCGACGCCGCAGACAACTCCCCCCGGCGGGCTGCGCGAACGCAAGAAGCAGCGCACCCGCGACGCCCTGATCCGCGCGGCGCTGGAGCTGTTCACGGAGCAGGGCTACGAGGCCACGACGATCGACGAGATCGCCGAGGCCGTGGACGTCTCGCAGCGCACCTTCTTCCGGTACTTCAGCAACAAGCAGGAAGTGACCTTCGCCGTCCAGGACATGGTCGAGGCGCGCTTCCTGGAGGAGCTTCGGGCCCGGCCGGCGGACGAGCCGCCGCTGCCCGCCCTGCGCGGCGCGGTACTGACCGCCTGGGACGAGATCGGCAACGCCATCGCGTCGGTGATCCCGGTGGATCTGTACATGCGCACGTTCCAGATGATCGAGTCGACTCCGGCGCTGGTCGCCGCGCACCTGCGGCGCTTCACCGAACTGGAGGAGCAGATCGCCCAGTTGATCGCCCGGCGGGAGGGGCTGGACGTGGACGTCGACCCGCGCCCGCGGGTGCTGGTCGCGGCGTTCAGCGGCGTGATGCGGGTGGCCGGGAAGGTGTGGGGCGAGGGCCACGACTGCAGCGTGGCGGCGATCCGCGACGTGACCCAGTCCTATCTGGACCACATCGGACCGGCGATCGAGACCGACTGGCGGGGGAAGGGGACCCCTCGCGCCGGGCATGAACACGCCCGCGACCAGGCGTAACGCCCCCCGCCCGGTGCGTGATCGGTTCACGCCTCAATGAGACCGGGCCTGCACAACCGAGCATCGAACGACGATGCAATGTGTCCGTTTTGACACAAATACCCTGCACGAAACGTGAGATGCCTCACGGGGACCCGCGGGCACCCTCCCTCGTCTCCTAGGGTGGCCCGCGGTGACTTCTTTCCCGGGCCTCGCTCCCTCCTCCGGTTTCCTGCAGTCCACTGTCTGGCGTACCGCGCTCGCCCTGCTGGTGGTGTTCGTGATGCTCGCCATCACGGGCTGGACGGCCATCAGAAGCACCAAGGAGGACGCCAACCCCCTGGCCACCGCGAAGAACGCCTGGCGGCACGCCACGTTCCACGGACGGCCGCTGCCCGACCCCGACGCCGCACCGGCCACCGTCCGCGCCTTCTTCGCCTCCCTCGACCGGGCCGAGCGCGCGCAGCTGGCGCACCGCTACCCGCTGGTCGTCGGCAACATGGGTGGCGCCCCCGTCACGCTCCGGTACCGCGCCAACCAGATGGCGATCGACGACGCCCGCGTGATCGAGAAGCGGCGCATGGACGATCACCGGCTCACGCCCGTCGGCCGCCAGGAGGCGAGCCGGCTGATGCACCGCCTCGAATCCCTGATGAGCCCGGGCCGGCAGATCCTGGCGTTCGACCCGGCGGGCGACGGACGGGCCGCGGAGGTCTTCGGCAACCTCGCCACCGCCGACCGGGTCTCCGTGGTGGTACCCGGCGTGGACACCAACCTCTCGACCTTCGAGCGCACCGCCAAGGCGACCGCCGCCCCCGTGGGCATGGCGAAGTCCCTGTACGAAGCCGAGCGGGCGGCCCGCCCCGGCGCCCGTACAGCGGTGATCGCCTGGGCCGACTACACCACGCCGTCCGGACTGGGCGTCGAGGCGGCCACCGGGCAGCTCGCCCGGGCCGGGGCCGTCCGCCTGCGGTCCCTGGTGGACGCGCTGCCGTCCACCGACTCCGTCTCGCTGTTCTGCCACAGCTACGGTTCCGTGGTGTGCGGGGTCGCGGCCCGGGACCTCCCTGCCGACGTCACCGACATCGCGGTGGCCGGCAGCCCCGGCATGCGGGCCGGGAACCTGTCGGGCCTGGGCACGCGCGCCCGGGTCTGGGCGATGCGGGACGCCGACGACTGGATCCAGGACGTGCCGTACCTGGAGGTCGGCGGGCTCGGCCACGGTGCCGACCCGGTCGATCCGTCCTTCGGCGCCCGGATCCTCTCCGCCCAGGGCGCGGCCGGCCACGCCGGCTACTTCGCGCCCGGCACCCAGAGCCTGCGCAACTTCGCCCTCGTCGGGGTGGGCGACCTCGGGTCGGTGGACTGCGCCGCCAGCGACCCCCGCTGCAGCGCGGACCTGGCCTGACGGCCGGCCGCGCCACCGCCGGCGCCCGCGGGTACGGCCCGGCGCCCGGGGACGGGCCGTACCCGCGGGAACCGCGCCCGCGCCGGGTGACGTGAACAGGGCAAGGGCGACGACCGGGCGACCGGGAGCCCTTTTGACACGCGTAGCGCTGGTGTCCGGAAGGGGGACGGGCGGGCAACCACCCGCATACGATGAGCCGCATGGGTGATGTGCTAGTCGGTTTTCACGCCGCCTGGGAGTTCGACTCGGACTCCGTACTCATCCGCTTCGAACGGGGGATCCGCAGGCCGAGGCTGTTCCAGGCGCTCGGCGAGCGACGCATTCCGTACGAGGCGCTGAGATCCGTCGAGGTCTCCGCGGGCAGGCGCGGCACGGTGGTGCTGCACGCCGTGCCGCGGCAGGGCGCCGACCCCCTGATGGAGGCGGCGAACGGACAGCTCAAGGAGGACGCCGACCCCTACCGGCTGGTGCTGCCGGCCGACCGCGAGACGCTGGCCTCGTACTACGCCGACGAGCTGCGCGCGGCGCTGGGCCCCGCCGCCAAGGAACCGGCCGAGCGGCACCTGGTGGCCGCGCCCCCGCCCCCGCTGCACTTCAAGGCGTACGACGGCAAGGCGTCCTTCGACGGCCGGTCGGTGGTCTTCCGCTGGTTCTGGACGGGCGCGTCGTCGGCGAAGTGGAAGAGCGGCGACCAGACCTTCGCGATCGGCGAGCTGGCCGGGGTGGAGTGGCGCTCGCCGGAGATCCTCAACGGCTACTTGCGGCTGCTGGAGCGGGACGCCCCCGAGCGGCCCTCGGGCGAGGCGGACCAGGACCCGGCCGCGGTGGTCTTCGGGCTCGGCTACGGGCCGGTCCACGAGTCCCTGCCGTTCGCGGCCTCCGTCCTCCAGGCCGTGCGGGCCGCCGGGCCCGCGCCGGACGGGCCGGAGCGGGCGACGGTGCGGCGCGCCGGCAGCACCGGCCGGGACCCGGCCGACATCGCCGACCGGATCCGGCACCTCGGCGAGCTGCACGAGGCGGGACTGCTGACGGACGTCGAATTCAGCACGAAGAAGGCGGAGTTGCTGGCGGAGCTGTGAGCGGCGGGTGCTCCCCCGGCGGCCGGCCCGCGGCACCGACGCCCGGTGTCATACCGTGGTACGGGGCCGAAGCCCGCACCACGGTATGACGCCCGGCCGCGTGCGGTCCGCTTACATTGATCCCGCGATGTCCAAACGATCTCTCCTCTCCGAAGACGGGCCGACCGGCGGCGACGGGCGCCGGCCGACCCGCGAGTCCGCGCTGCGCGTCGCCCGCCGGGTGGCCGGGGCCGCGCGGCCCGCGCTGCGGGTGCTCGCCACCGAGCTCGGCACCCCGAACCGCCCCGGCACCCCGCTGTTCGGCAACGTCCAGCGCCGCTGGGTGCGCAACCTGCCGTACGCGGTGGCGTTCGCGTTCGCGGTGTCCCTGCTGCCGTCGGGGGTCAATGTCCTCCACAACGACTACGGCATGGCCGGCAGCCTCGCCGGCGCGCTGGCGACCGCGCAGAGCGTGCCGCTGCTGCTCGCGGTGACCCGGCCGCTGCAGGCGTGGTGGGTGATGTTCGGGGCGAACGTCGTGTGCGCGGTGGTGCTGACCGGCGTCGACGGTGTCGCGGGCCGCCCGTGGCCGTGGCCGCCCACGGTGATCGTCGGCTATCTCGCGCTGATGCTGGCGCTGTCGGTGCGCGAGCGGCGGCGCACCCTGATCGCGGTCTGGCTCACGACCGGGGTGACGGGGATCCTCTTCGAGGCGGTCGCGCCCGACCGCAGCGAGAGCTCCTGGGTGCTGATGTTCGTGCTGTCCGGCGTGGTGCTGCTGCTCGGCGCCGCCCTGCGGGAACGAGGCGACGCCCAGCGGAAGTTGCTGGAACAGGAGACCATCAGCGAAGCCGAGCGGGCCCGCCGCACCCTGCTGGAGGAGCGCGCCCGCATCGCCCGCGAGCTGCACGACGTCGTCGCCCACCACATGTCGGTGATCACGGTCCAGGCCGACAGCGCCCCGTACCGCATCAGCGGGATACCCCAGGAGGCCCAGGAGGAGTTCGGGGCGATCGCGGCGAGCGCCCGCGAGTCGCTGGCCGAGATGCGCCGTCTGCTCGGGGTGCTGCGCAGCGAGGAGACCGAGCGGCAGGACGCCCCGGAGAAGGCCCCGCAGCCCGGGGTCGGCCAGCTGCCGAAGCTGGTCGAGGCGACCGTACGGGCCGGTGTGCCGGTCGAGTTGGCGCTGCCCGGGGAGCCGGTGGCGCTCGAACCGGCGGTGGACCTGTCGGCGTACCGCATCGTCCAGGAGGCGCTGGCCAACGTGGTGCGGCACGCTCCGGGCGCGTCGACCCGGGTGTCGGTGACGGTGACCGCCGACCGCGCGCGGCTGACGGTGCTGGTGGTCAACGAACCGCCCGCCCCGCCGGTGACCGCGCCGCTGGAGACCAGCGGCACCGGACACGGCCTGGTGGGAATGCGGGAGCGGGTGCGCCTGGTGGATGGCACGCTGGACACCGGCCCGCTGCCCGACGGCGGCTTCCGGGTCGCCGCCCAACTCCCGCTCTCCGCACCGCGCACCCCGCCCGACCCCCTCTCCCCGAAGGACTCCGACGCCCCATGACGACCCGCGTGATCATCGTCGACGACCAGGCCATGGTGCGGGCGGGTTTCGCCGCGCTGCTCGCCGCGCAGAGCGACATCGACGTGGTGGGCGACGCTGCGGACGGCGCCGAGGGCGTCCGGCTGAGCCGGCAGGTGCACCCCGACGTGGTGCTGATGGACGTCCGGATGCCGGAGATGGACGGGCTGGAGGCGGCCCGTCAGCTGCTCCACCCGCCGATCGGGGTCACCCACCGCCCGAAGGTGCTGATGCTGACCACCTTCGACGTCGACGACTACGTCTACGAGGCACTGCGGGCGGGCGCGTCCGGTTTCCTGCTCAAGGACGCACCGCCGGCCGACCTGATCTCCGCGGTCCGGGTGGTGGCGGCCGGGGAGGCGCTGCTCGCGCCGTCGGTGACCCGCCGGCTGATCGCCGACTTCGCCCGCCAGCGGCCGGCGCCCCGTACGGACCGCACCGCGCTGCGGCTCAACGGCCTCACCCCGCGCGAGACGGAGGTGCTGGAGCTGATCGCCCGCGGTCTGTCCAATCAGGAGATCGCCGAGCGGCTGATCCTCGCCGAGCAGACCGTGAAGACCCATATCGGCCGGGTGCTAGCCAAGTTGGAGCTGCGCGACCGCGCCCAGGCGGTGATCTTCGCCTATGAGTCGGGGCTGGTCTCACCCGGCGAGCGGTGAGCGGATACCGCCGTTTCGGGTTGTCCCCACCCGGTCTTCGGGGTAGCCCCACCACCCCTGAGGGGGCAGCCCCCGGCTCCTCCTCCCGGGGTACGACCGCCGGTCGGGACCCCCTACCCCGGTATCACCCGGGAGTTGGCTCCGCGGTGTGACGCCGCGTCACGCAGCGGCTTTCTACCTTTCCCTCCGCCACACCGCTGGAAGAGGGAGAGACCACCATGACCGTGCTGCGGAACGCCGCCCGACGCGGCAAGCGGACGCTCGCCGCCGCCGTCCTCGCGCTGGCCGTCGTCGCGGGGACCGGCGGCTGGGCGGCCGGTTCCGCGCAGACCGCGGTCACCGGCCCGGCCCCCGGCGCCGCCGCCTGGCGCGCCGACCACTCGCTCGGGGTGCGCCTGCCGGACCCGGCGAGCGCCTCCCCCGCCGACGTCGCCCGGTTCTTCGCCGGCCTGACCGACGCCCAGCGGCAGGCGCTCGCCGCCCGGCACCCGCTGACCGTCGGCAACCTCGACGGCGCGCCGGTCGCCCTGCGCTACGAGGCCAACGCCCGCGCCCTGCGCGCGGAACGGGACCGCGAGCTGGCCCGCGCCACCGACCCGGCGGGCACCCTCCAGGACCACCGGCAGGCCAGGAAGACGGCCGAGCGCTACACCGCGCTGCTCGCGCCCGGCCGCCGGATCCTCGCCTTCGACCCGCGCGGACGAGGCCAAGTGGCGGAAGTGCACGGCGACTTGGCGACCGCGCAGCGCGTCGCGGTGATCGTGCCGGGCTCGGACATCGACCTGACCACGTTCGACCGCGCCACCGACCCGTACGGCACGCCGACCGGGATGGCCACCTCGCTGCGCCGGCAGATGGCCGCCGAGGCGCCCGGCGTGCGGACGGCGGTGATCGCCTGGGTGGGGTACACCACCCCGGCCGGCCTCGGCCCGGACGCCGTCACCGGACGGCTCGCCGAGGCCGGCGCGCCCCGGCTGACCCGCTTCCTGGCCGGCCTGGCCGCCACCGGGACCCCCGCCCCGGCCGTGCTGTGCCACAGCTACGGGTCGGTGGTCTGCGGACTGGCCGTCCCGCACACCGGCCGCGGCCGGCTCGCCGACCTCGTCGTCTTCGGCTCGCCCGGGATGCGCCGGGACAGCACCGCGGAGCTGCACACCACGGCCCGGATCTGGGCGGCGCGGGACGCCTCGGACTGGATCGGCGACGTCCCGAACGTCGAGCTGTTCGGCCTGGGGCACGGCACGGACCCGACCGATCCGGCGTTCGGCGCCCGCCGGGTGCCCGCCGAGCGGGCCCAGGGCCACACCGGCTATCTCGCCCCCGGCACCGACTCCCTCCGCAACTTCGCCGCGATCGCGCTGGGGCGCTACGCCGACGTGCGCTAGGGCCTGTCGTCAAACTCCCGTCGTTCGCCCGAAGGACCTCCCTCACATGACCACCAAGAGCCACCTCACTCGCACCAGCCCCACCGCCAGCGCGCACCGGCCGCCCGCCGGACGGGCCGCCGGCCCCGCCGCCCCGGTCCGCGCCGTCCGCTCCGTCCGCTCCGTCCGCGCCAGGGCCGGCGCCGCCGTGCGCGCCGTCGACGCCCGCACCCCGGCCGACCGGGACCGGGCCATCGACGGACTGCGCGCCCTCGCCCTGCTCGCCGTCCCCACCGGGCACTGGCTGCTCGGCGGCTTCACCCGGGACGCCGACGGCGCGCTGCACAACGCCAGCCCGCTGACCGCGCTCGGCTTCCTCGCCCCGGCGAGCTGGCTGCTGCAGATGCTCGGCATCTTCTTCCTGGTGGGCGGCCATGCCTCGGTGCTGTCCCTGCGGCGGACCGCCGCACGCGGCGGCTCGACCACCCGGTGGCTGGGCGGCCGGATCGCCCGCCTGGGCCGCCCGGTGCTGGGCGTGACCGCCGTCTGGGCCACGCTGATCCCGCTGCTGCACGGCCTGGGCGTGCCCACCGCGACGCTGCGCACGGGGGCGACGCTGGTCATCCAACCGCTGTGGTTCGTCGGCATCTACGCGGTGGTCACCGCGCTCACCCCGTACTGCGCCGCCGCCGCGCGGCGACTGGGCCTGTGGAGCGCGGCGCCGCTGCTGGCGTCGGTCGCCGCCGTGGACTTCCTGCGCTACGGGCCGTTCGCCGCGGCCATGCCGTCCTGGCTGAGCCTGCTCAACCTGCTGCCCGGCTGGCTGTTCGCCTACCAACTCGGCGTCTGCTGGGGCGAACGGCGGCTCGGCCGGCGCGCCGCCTGGGGCCTGCTGCTGGGCGGCACCGCGCTGTTCGCCACGCTGCTGGTGTTCTTCCACTACCCGGCGAGCATGGTGGGCGTCCCCGGCCAGGACCGCACCAACTCCCATCCGCCGTCGCTGCTGGTCCTGGCGCTGGCCGCGGCCCAGTCCGGGGCGGCGGTGCTGCTCCGGAACAAGCTGGCCGGGCTGCTGCGCCGGCCCGCCCTGTGGGCGCCGGTGGTCGTGATCAACCTGTCCGCGATGACGATCCTGTGCTGGCACCAGACGGCGATGTTCGCGGCGGCCGTGCCGGCGTCGATCGTGGGCGCCGTACCGGGTCTGACGACCGCGCCGGACGCGGTCGCCTGGATCCCGGAGCGGCTGGCCTGGATGCCGGTCCTCGCCGTCCTGCTGGTCCTCATCGGGGCGGTCACCCGCCGCTTCGAGGCGCCCTGGGCGGGCGTCGGGCGGACCCTGCGGACGAGTGCCGCGGTGCTGGCGGCGGCCTTCGCGGTGTTCGCGCTGGGCTATGCGTAGCCGGTGCGGGCGCCGGGGCGCCACGGCGGGTGGACGACACCTGCCCCGGCGCCCCGCGGCGCACCCGCCGGCCGGCGGCTACTCCCGCCCGGCCGAGGTGAACCGCATGTCGGCGTAGCGGTCGCCGGCCACCTTGCCCGCGATCGGCTCCAGCAGCGCCAGTTCCTCCGCGGTCAGCCGGATCCGGGTCGCGCCGACGTTCTCCTCGACCCGCCCGCGCCTGCGGGTGCCGGGGATCGGGACGACCGCCAGCCCGCGCGCGTCGGCCTGCTGCTGCACCCAGGCGAGCGCGATCTGGCCGAGCGTCGCGCCGTGTGCGTCGGCGACCGTGCGGACCGGCTCCAGGAGAGCCGCGTTGGCCGCCGCGTTGTCGCCGGTGAAGCGGGGCTGCTGGCGGCGGAAGTCGTCGGCGGCCAGTTCCTGGTCGGCGTGGACGAAGGAGCCGGTCAGGAAGCCGCGGCCGAGCGGCGAGTACGGGACGAGGGCGACGCCGAGGTCGGCGGCGACCGGGACCACGCCCGACTCGATGTCGCGGCTGAAGAGCGACCACTCGGACTGGACCGCGGCGATCGGGTGCACGGCCTGGGCGGCGCGGAGCTCGGAACCGGTCACCTCGCTCAGGCCCAGGTACTTCACCTTGCCCTCGGCGACCAGCTCGGCCATCGCGCCGACCGTCTCCTCGACGGGGACGTCCACGGCGCGGCGGTGCATGTAGTAGAGGTCGATCTGCTCGACGCCGAGGCGCCGGAGGCTGGCCTCGACGGCCTGGCGGATGTAGGGGCGGTCGTTGCGGATGACGCGCCTGGTGGGGTCCTTCGGATCCTGGCCCAGCGCGAACTTGGTGGCCAGGACGACCTCGTCGCGGTGCGCCTGGACGAAGGGGGCGATGAACTTCTCGTTCTCCCCGTCGCCGTAGACGTCGGCGGTGTCGTAGAGCGTGATGCCCAGTTCCAGGGCGCGCTCCAGGGTGGCCCGCGCCTCGCCGACGTCCTCGGTGGGTCCGTAGGCCCAGCTCATCCCCATGCAGCCCAGGCCCTGGACGCCGACCCGCGGGCCGCCGGTGCCCAGCTGGACGGTGCCGATCTTCGTGTCGTTCGCCATGGAATTCAGAACCTCTCGGACGCCCGCCGGGCGTCGGCGTAGATATCGATCTTGTAGTCGAGAACGTCCAGCGTGCTCTGCAGGTCGGCGATCCGCTGCCGCACGTCCTCGCGGTGCCGGGTGAGCAGTTCCTCACGCTCGGGGAAGGTGCTCTCGCCCTCCCGCACCAGCTCCGCGTACCGGACCATGTCCGCCACCGGCATGCCGGTCAGCCGCAGCCTGGAGACCAGCTCCAGCCAGTCCAGATCGCGGTTGGTGAAGCGCCGCTGGCCGGTGTGCGTCCGGTCCACGTGCGGCATCAGGCCGATCCGCTCGTACCAGCGCAGGGTGTGGGCGCTGAGGCCGGTGTGCTCGGCCACCTCGCTGATCGTGTACCGGTCCTGGCCGGCCGGCCGCGGGTGGGGGGCGCGCGGGGTCGCGCAGCCCGCGGCCGTGGCCGGCCGCGGCCGGGTGCGCACCACCTTCGGCAGTCCCTCCACGACCGTGCCGCCGGTCACCGGTTCGCTCTGCGTCACCGTCATGCCGCGTCCTACCCCCACTCGCTTCCCGGGCGCGCGCCCGGGACGTCATCGCGCCGCCGGTCGTTCCGCCGGGCGCCTGCCGACTTCCTCAACGCTAGAGAGTTGGAGTGCACTCCAAGCAAGCACCGACCGCGGTCGGTCTTGACCGGAATTTGAAGGCCCAGCGCCCTGTCGTCACGCTCCCGCCGTTCGCCCGGACCGCGAGGCAGGCGGGAGGGTGACGACGGGGCCCTGGGCACCCCGTAGGCTCGGGACCATGCAGAGCCTGGGGATGATCGAGAACTGGCCGGTGCCCACCGCCGCGGCCGCCGTCGTACGCGCCGACGGCTCGGTCGCCGGATCGTACGGCCCGCTGGAGCACCGCTTCCCGCTGGCGTCCGTCACCAAGCCGCTGGCCGCCTACGCCGCACTGGTCGCCATCGAGGAGGGCGCCGTCGAGCTGGACGAGCCGGCCGGACCGGAGGGGTCGACGGTCCGTCATCTGCTCGCCCACACCTCGGGCCTGGCGTTCGACGAGGCGCGCCCGATGGCCGTCCCGGGCACCCGCCGGATCTACTCCAACGCCGGCTTCGAGGTGCTCGGCGACCACCTCGCCAAGGCCACCGATATCCCGTTCCCGCAGTATCTGCACGAGGCGGTGCTGGCCCCGCTGGGGATGACGTCGACCGAGCTGGCCGGCTCACCGGCCAAGGACGGCGTCTCCACCGTCGCGGACCTGGTCCGCTTCGCGGCCGAGCTCCAGGCGCCGCGGCTGCTGGCGTCGGGGACCCTCGCCGAGGCGACGCGGGTGGTCTTCCCGGGCCTGGCCGGGGTGCTGCCGGGCTACGGCCACCAGAAGCCCAACGACTGGGGGCTGGGCTTCGAGATCCGCGACGGGAAGGCGCCGCACTGGACGGGCGCGGCCTCCTCGCCGGACACGTTCGGACACTTCGGGCAGTCCGGGACGTTCCTGTGGGTGGACCCGGCGGCCGGGGCGGCCTGTGTCGCACTGACCGACCGGGACTTCGGCCCGTGGGCCGTCGAGGCGTGGCCGGCGCTGACCGACGCGGTCCTGGCCGAGCTGGCCGGGCAGCGCTGAGTCCCGGCCGCCGACCACCGGTGCCCGGAGCCGGCACGCGGGCTCACCCGTACACCGGCTCCGTCCCCATCTCCCACACCAGGCACTCGGCCCCCTCCGGCGCCACCAGCTCCAGCCCGTGCTCCTCACCGATCCGCGCCGCGTCCCCGGCCACCAGGTGCTCGGCGCCCAGCCACACCTCGCCCCGTACGACATGGACGTAGACCCGCGCGGCATCCGGGACGGCGGTGCGCCCGCCCGCCCCGAGGCGGCACACCCGCAGCGCGGCGCCGGCCCGCGGCAGACGGTGGGGCACGCCGTCGGCGACCTCCCGCACCACCTCGTACTCCGGCTCACCGCCGGGGGCGAGCGGCGTCAGCCACATCTGGACGAAGCGCAGCGGCGCCGTGCCGTCGTTGCGCTCGACGTGCCGGACGCCGCCGGCGGAGCTGAGCCGCGCCAGGTCCCCGGGGCGTACGGTCGTGGCATGCCCGGTCGAATCGCCGTGGGTCAACTCGCCCTCGACGACCCAGGTGACGATCTCGGTGTCCCGGTGGGGGTGCTCGTCGAACCCGGCGCCGGGCGCCAGGCGCTCCTCGTTGCAGGCGACCAGCGCGCCGAAGCGCAGGTTGTCCGGGTCGAAGTGGGGCCCGAAGGAGAACGCGTGCCGCGACTCGATCCCGGCGTCCGCGTCGCCGCCCCGATAGCGTTCCTCGCCCCTGCGCACCTGAATCATCGGGCCACCGTAGCCCCACCGCTCCACCCCCTCATCCCGATAGGGCAGGCTTGGTCCCGTGTCTGAACCCGCATCGCGCGACGCGCACCCGCACTCCGCGACCCTCCGACGGCTGGAGAACTCCTCCGGCAAGCTGGCCGCCGCGGCGATCTCCCGCATGGACGCCACGCTGCCGTGGTACCGCGCGATGCCTCCGGAGAACCGTTCCTGGATCGGCCTGGTGGCGCAGGCCGGCATCGCCGCGTTCACCGAGTGGTTCCGGCATCCGGAGACACCGCAGGCGATCAGCACCGACGTCTTCGGCACGGCGCCGCGCGAGCTGACCCGGGCGATCACCCTGCGGCAGACGGTGGAGATGGTCCGCACCACGATCGAGGTGATGGAGTCCGCGATCGACGACGTCGCGGCACCGGGCGACGAGTCCGTGCTGCGCGAGGCGCTCCTGGTCTACGCCCGGGAGATCGCCTTCGCCACCGCCCAGGTCTACGCGCAGGCCGCCGAGGCGCGCGGCGCCTGGGACGCCCGCCTGGAGTCCCTGGTGGTCAACGCGGTGCTCTCCGGGGAGGCCGACGAGGGCGCGGTCTCCCGGGCCGCGGCCCTCGGCTGGAACGCGCCGGAGCATGTGTGCGTGGTGCTGGGCACCGCCCCGGACGGCGACAGCGAGCTGACCGTCGAGGCGATCCGGCGGGCCGCCCGGCACGCCAAGCTCCAGGTGCTGACCGGTGTGCTGGGCAGCCGGCTGGTGGTGATCGCGGGCGGTTCGGACAATCCGCTCAAGGCCGCCAAGGCGCTGATCGGGCCGTTCGCCGCCGGTCCCGTGGTGGCCGGCCCGGTGGTCTCCGACCTGCTCGCCGCGACCCGCTCGGCGCAGGCCGCGGCGGCCGGCCTGCGGGCCTGCGCGGCCTGGCCGGACGCCCCCCGGCCGGTGCTCGCGGACGACCTGCTGCCGGAGCGCGCGATGGCCTCGGACCCGGTCGCGCGGGAGCAGCTGGTGGAGGAGATCTACAGACCGCTCGAAGAAGCGGGGTCGGCGCTGCTGGAGACGCTGAGCGTCTATCTGGAGCAGGCGAGCAGTCTGGAGGGCGCCGCCCGGATGCTGTTCGTCCACCCCAACACCGTGCGCTATCGGCTCCGTCGTGTGACGGACGTCACCGGATGGTCACCGTCCGATGTGCGCTCCGCATTCACGCTGCGTATCGCCCTGATTCTGGGGCGTCTCGCTGACGGTGAGGCGCAACCCTAGACTTTGTCGAACACCAACAATTCCCCCGATGGTTCTTCGTCCCTGTCCCCACGGGCGGGCGGGACCTCCCGCAAGAGAGAGTGTGAGGGTGCTCGTACTCGTCGCTCCCGGCCAAGGCGCTCAGACGCCCGGCTTCCTGATCCCCTGGCTCGACCTCCCCGGAGTCGAGGACCGGCTCCGCGAATGGTCCGAGGCCATCGACCTGGACCTCGTCCACTACGGCACCAAGGCAACCGAAGACGAGATCCGCGACACCGCGGTGGCGCAGCCCCTGCTGGTGGCATCGGCCCTGATCTCCGCGCGGCAGCTGTTCCCGACGCCCGAGGCGCTCGCCGGGCAGGTCGGCGCGGCGGCCGGCCACAGCGTCGGTGAGCTCGCCGCCGCGGCCCTGACCGGCACCCTCACGGACGCCGAGGCGATGGCCCTGGTGCGCCGTCGCGGGCTGGCGATGGCCGAGGCCGCCGCCGTCACCGAGACCGGTATGGCCGCGCTGCTGGGCGGCGACGAGGACGTCGTCCTGCCGCACCTGGAGAAGCTCGGCCTGACCCCGGCGAACGTGAACGGCGCCGGGCAGATCGTCGCCGCGGGCACCGCCGAGCAGATCGCCGCGCTGGTCGCCGACAAGCCTGAGGGCACCCGACGGGTCGTGCCGCTGAAGGTGGCCGGCGCGTTCCATACTCACCACATGGCACCTGCCGTCTCGGCCCTGGAGGCCGCGGTCACCGAGCTGTCCCCGGCCGACCCGTGCACCCGGTACGTCTCCAACAAGGACGGCCAGGTGGTCACTTCCGGCCAGGACGTGGTGCAGCGGCTCGTCGGCCAGGTGGCCAACCCGGTGCGCTGGGACCGCTGCACGGAGACCTTCAAGGAGCTCGGTGCCACCGCGCTCGTCGAGGCCGCGCCCGGCGGCACCCTCACGGGTCTGGCCAAGCGCGCCCTGCCCGGGGTGAAGACGCTCGCCCTCAAGACGCCCGACGACCTCGACGCGGCCCGTGAACTGATCGCCACCGCAGCGGACGCCGCTCCCGCAGCACCGGCCGAATAGGAGTCGTAGCGCATGACCTCGAAGATCAAGCCCTCCAAGGGCGCCCCGTACGCGCGGATCATGGGCGTCGGCGGCTACCGCCCGACCCGTGTCGTGCCCAACGAGGAGATCCTCAAGCACATCGACTCGTCCGACGAGTGGATCCGCTCCCGGTCGGGCATCGCCACGCGCCACTGGGCGGGCCCGGAGGAGACCGTCGCGACCATGGCGGTCGAGGCGTCCGGCAAGGCCATCGCCGACGCCGGGATCGCGCCCGAGCAGATCGGCGCGGTGGTCGTCTCCACCGTCTCGCACTTCAAGCAGACCCCGGCCATCGCGACCGAGATCGCGCACCTCGTCGGCGCGGGCAAGCCGGCCGCGTTCGACATCTCCGCGGGCTGCGCCGGCTTCGGCTACGGGCTGACCCTGGCCAAGGGGATGGTCGTCGAGGGCTCGGCGGAGTACGTCCTGGTGATCGGCGTCGAGCGGCTCTCGGACCTGACGGACCTTGAGGACCGCGCGACGGCCTTCCTGTTCGGCGACGGCGCCGGCGCGGTCATCGTCGGCCCGGCCAAGGAGCCGGCGATCGGCCCGACGGTGTGGGGCTCGGAGGGCGACAAGTCCGAGACCATCAAGCAGACCCTCTCCTGGGACGTGTACCGCACCACCCCGACGCCCGGCGGCGACGGGCCGAAGGAGCGTCCCGCGCCCGAGGCGATCCGCTATCCCGCGATCACCCAGGAGGGCCAGGCGGTCTTCCGATGGGCGGTGTTCGAGATGGCGAAGGTCGCCCAGCAGGCGCTGGACGAGGCCGGAGTCAGCCCGGACGACCTGGACGTCTTCATTCCGCACCAGGCCAACATGCGGATCATCGACTCGATGGTGAAGACTCTGAAGCTGCCGGAGAGCGTCACGGTCGCCCGTGACGTGGAGACCACCGGCAACACCTCGGCCGCCTCGATTCCGCTCGCCATGGAGCGGCTGTTGGCGACCGGGCAGGCCAAGAGCGGGGACACCGCGCTGGTCATCGGCTTCGGGGCGGGTCTCGTGTACGCCGCGACGGTCGTTACTCTCCCCTAGGCAAGATCTGCGCAGTCCGGCACCGAGCACGACGTGCCGGCCACTGCGCGGGCCTTCACCGCTTCACCGTAAAACAAGCATTTTCCCGCTATTCGAAGGAGCGCCATCATGGCCGCCACGAAGGAAGAGATCGTCAAGGGTCTCGCCGAGATCGTCAACGAGATCGCTGGCATCCCCACCGAGGACGTCCAGGTGGACAAGTCCTTCACCGACGACCTGGACGTCGACTCGCTGTCCATGGTCGAGGTCGTCGTCGCCGCCGAGGAGCGCTTCGACGTGAAGATCCCGGACGACGACGTCAAGAACCTCAAGACCGTCGGCGACGCGACCGACTACATCCTCAAGCACCAGTCCTGATCTGGCGCAGCGCATGTCGCCACCCCGCGGTGGCGCCGTCGATTCAGACACCTCTACCCGTGGAGTAAGAATTCCCGTGAACGCGACCAATCGCACCGTGGTCGTCACCGGTATCGGCGCAACCACACCGCTGGGTGGCGACAGCGCTTCGACCTGGGAGGGCATGCTCGCCGGCCGGTCCGGCGTGAGCCCCCTGGAGCAGGAATGGGCAGCCGACCTGCCGGTCAAGATCGCCGCGCAGGCGGCGGTGGACCCCGGCGAGATCCTGCCCCGCCCGCAGGCCCGCCGACTGGACCGCTCGGCGCAGTTCGCGCTGATCGCGGCCCGTGAGGCATGGGCGGACGCCGGCTTCACGGCCAAGGCCGGCGAGCCGGACACCGCCGCCGGGCCGGCCGGTTCGGTCAACCCCGACCGCCTGGGCACCGTCATCGCCTCCGGCATCGGCGGCGTGACCACGCTCCTGGGCCAGTACGACGTCCTGCGCGAGAAGGGCGTCCGGCGGGTCTCCCCGCACACCGTCCCGATGCTGATGCCCAACGGCCCGTCGGCCAACGTCGGCCTGGACGTCAACGCCCGCGCCGGTGTGCACACCCCGGTGAGCGCCTGCGCCTCCGGCTCCGAGGCCATCGGCTACGCCATCGAGATGATCCGTACGGGCCGCGCCGACATCGTCGTCGCGGGCGGCACGGAGGCGGCCATCCACCCGCTGCCGATCGCGGCGTTCGGCAACATGATGGCGATGTCGAAGAACAACGAGGACCCGCAGGGCGCCTCCCGTCCGTTCGACACCGAGCGCAACGGCTTCGTCCTCGGTGAGGGCGCCGGCGTGATCGTCCTGGAGTCGGCCGAGCACGCCGCCAAGCGCGGCGCGCGGGTCTACGCCGAGGCGGTCGGCCAGGGCATCTCCGCCGACAGCCACGACATCGTGCAGCCGGAGCCGTCCGGCAACGGCATCGCGCACGCGCTGCAGAACCTCCTCGACAACAGCGACCTCGCCCCGTCCGAGATCGTGCACGTCAACGCGCACGCCACCTCGACCCCGCAGGGCGACCTGGCGGAGCTGAAGGCGCTGCACAAGGTCTTCGGCGACGACGTGCGGCACATGGCGGTCTCCGCCACCAAGTCGATGACCGGCCACCTCCTGGGCGGCGCGGGCGGCGTGGAGACGGTCGCCACGATCCTGGCGCTGTACCACCGGACGGCCCCGCCGACCATCAACGTCGAGAACCTCGACCCCGAGGTGGACGCGGACATCGTCCGCGACGAGTCCCGCGCGCTGCCGGCCGAGGGCCGGATCGCGGCGCTGAACGACTCGTTCGGCTTCGGCGGCCACAACGTGGTCCTCGCCTTCCGCACGGTCTGAGGCACCGCCGGCGGCCGACGGCCGCCGCGCAGCGGTCACCACGAGGGCCCGCCCGGTCAGGACGACCGGGCGGGCCCTCGTGCTGCCGCCGCCGGCCGGTCAGTCGTCGAAACTGGCGAAGTACGCGGCCGCGCCGTCCTCGCCGCCGTGGCCCTGCTTCTCGGCGCGGCGGAACCGCTCCGCGGCGGCGGCCGCCAGGTCCGTGTGGACGCCGGCCGCCTCGGCGGCCTCGGTGATCAGCCGGATGTCCTTGCGCGCCGCGGAGACCGTGAAGCTGGGCGCGAGGTCACCGGTCAGGATCAGCTCCGACTTCATCCGCAGATACGGCATGTCGAGCGAGCCGCCGGCGACCGCGTCCAGGAATTCCCGCGGGTCGACGCCCAGCCCCTTGGCGAGCCCCAGGGTTTCACCGGTACCGCTGATGACGGTCATCACCCAGCTGTTGACGACGAGCTTGAGTCGGCTGGCGGCCCCGCCCGCGGCATCGTCACCGACCCACTGGGTGCGGCCGCCGACGATGTCGAAGTACCGCCCGGCGCGTTCGCGCAGGTCCCGGTCCCCGGCGGCGAGAACGATCAACTTCCCTTTCTCGGCGGGCGCCTTGGTGCCCAGTACGGGGGCGTCCACGATCCGCAGGTCCCGTTCGGCGGCGAAGCGGACGAGCGGTTCGAGCGCCTCGGGCCCGACGGTGCTCATCTGGAGCCAGAGGGCACCGGGCGCGAGGTCGGGGGCTGCCCGGCGCATGGCGTCGAGGACGGCGGGGCCGTCGAGCAGCATGGTGAGGACCGCGTCGGCGCCGTCCACCGCCTCGCCCGGGGTGTCGGTGACCCGGACCCCGTCGGCGGCCAACGGCTCGGCCTTGGCGCGGGTGCGGTTCCAGGCCCGGACGTCCAGCCCGGCGCGGGCGAGGTTGCGGGCCATCGCCGTGCCCATGATCCCGGTGCCGAGGACGGCGACCGAAGGGGTGTCAGAGGTGTTGTTGTCAGCCATGGCGGCACGCTAGGGCTTGGAGTGGACTCCAGGTCAAGCGTGCGCCGTGTGTCGCACGACGGACCCCGCACAAGGCTCCGTACGGGCGCGTGCGGGGCGTCGGACGACGGCCTGGGGGAGCCGGCAGACCGGCGCCCCACTCCTCATACGACCTGGTGCAGCCAGCGCACCGGGGCACCCTCGCCGGCGTACCGGAAGGGCTCCAGCTCGTCGTCCCAGGGCTTGCCGAGCAGCTTGGCCACCTCGGCGGCGAGTTCGGTCTCGCCGCGCGCGGAGCGGGCGACGGCGGCGCGCAGCCGGTCCTCGGGGATGAGGATGTCGCCGTGGATGCCGGTGACGGCGTGGAAGATGCCCAGGTCCGGGGTGGAGCTGTAGCGCTCGCCCTCGGCGGTGGAGCAGGGCTCGGCGGTCACCTCGAAGCGGAGCAGGTGCCAGCCGCGCAGCGCGGAGGCGAGCTTGGAGGCGGTGCCGGCCTCGCCCTGCCAGGAGAACTCCGCTCTCCAGGTGCCGGGCGACGCCGGCTGGCGGATCCAGTCGAGGTTGACGCGCACCCCGAGGACGCCCGCCACCGCCCATTCGACGTGCGGGCACAGCGCTCGTGGAGCGGAGTGGACGTACAGGACTCCACGTGTCGTCACCGGGACCTCCCGTGCGGATCGAGGTTCGCCTTCCCCAGCGGCCTCGTGCCCGTTCCGGTCGCGGCCGGGACAGCTGTCGACATTCTGCCCCAGTGATCACTTCGGCACCAGCATGCGAGGTGACCTACAGTAAACACCACTAGGCGGAATTTGCCGCAAAAGGGACAGGAAATGACGTGTTGTAATTTGTCTGTGCCGACTGCACATGCCACTTCGGGTCACCGCCCGGCAGGCACGGGGCCAAGCTACCGCGCGGTGCCGGACCGGAAGTGACGTACCGTCGGTACCCGAAGAGATATCACTCGCACGCCGGAGGGGACAGGGTATGACGTCGACCGATCGGCCCGTTCGCCCTCGGCGTCACCGCCTCACGGCCCGGGCCGCCTTGGCCCTCACCACCACTTCGGCGCTGCTGACCACCCTCACCGCCTGTGGTGCCGACTCCGCCCCGCACGGCCGCGGCGCCGCCAGACCCACCGTGAAGCCCGCCCCTGCCTGGCGGACGGACCCCGCCTCGATCGCGGCGCTCGGCGACTCCATCACCGTCGGCTTCGACGCCTGCACGGTGCTCTCCGACTGCCCCGAGGTCTCCTGGTCCACCGGCACCAGCCCCAAGGTCGACAGCCTGGCCCACCGGCTGTTGAAGAAGAACCCGGCCGCGCACAGCTGGAACTACGCCCGGACCGGCGCCCTGATGAGCGACCTGCCGCAGCAGATCACCGCTGCGGCGGCCCGCAGGCCGGAGTTGGTCACGGTCCTGATCGGCGCCAACGACGCCTGCCGCAGCGACGTGGGGGCGATGACCTCCGCGGCGGACTTCCGGGCCGGCTTCGAGCGGTCCATGAAGACCCTGCGGCACAGCCTGCCGCGCACCCAGGTGTATGTCGCGGCCGTGCCGGACCTGCTGCGGCTGTGGTCCGAGGGGCGCAAGAACCCGCTCGGGAAGCAGGTCTGGAAGCTGGGCATCTGCGGTTCGATGCTGCGGGACCCGGACGACCTGACGAAGCCGGCACAGGACCGGCGGGCCCTGGTACGGGACCGGGTGATGGCGTACAACGAGGCGCTGGCGGAGGTCTGCGCCAAGGACACGCTGTGCCGCTTCGACCGCTCCGTCTTCGACTACCGCTTCACCGGGCAGCAGTTGAGCACCTGGGACTGGTTCCATCCGGGGCTGCACGGCCAGCAGCAGCTGGCGGAGCTGGCGTTCCGGACGATCACGCGCAAGGAAAACCCCCTGAAGGGTGAGGCCGCTTCCGGCAACTGAGGCGACCGGGTCCCGGATGCGACGTCAGGGAACCCCCTAAGGGCACGGCGGTGCGGGTCATACCGTGCGGGGACCTGGAACGTCATACCGTGCGGCGACGTCCGCGGGCCGCGGGGCGGGGATGATGATGACCAAGCGGTTCGGCCGGGTACGGCCGTTCCGTACCGCACCGTCACCACTGCCTCGGGGGAATCTCGCCATGGCCCGTCTCCGTGCCGCCCATCTCGTCCTGCCCTGCGTGGCATTGACCCTGCTGACGACCGGCTGCTCCCTGGTCTGGACCGGCTCGCTCAAGTCCGCCCAGCGGACGTACGGCGTCGACGGCACGATCAGCGCGCTCTCGGCGACGACCCACGGCGGCAACATCGAGATCGTGCCGGTGGAGGCCGGCGTCCCGGTCAAGGTGACGGAGAAGTACAAGTACGACGACGCCAAGCCGCAGACCACACACACCGTCAAGGACGGCCGGCTGACGCTGGACTCCGAGGACTGCTCCTCGGGCCACCACTGCGAGGTGGGCTACCGCGTCCTGCTGCCGCGCAACGCCTCGGTGGATCTGCACACCAGCGGCGGCGACGTCACCGTCCGCGGCGCCTCCGGCGGGATCACCGCGGAAACCAGCGGCGGCGACATCACCATCGAGGACACCAAGACCCGTACGGCGAAGGTGAAGACCAGCGGCGGCGACGTGGAGATGTCACTCGGCGCGGTGCCCGACGAGGTGTCCGGCCGGACCAGCGGGGGCAATGTCACGATCCGGGTGCCCAAGGGCACCTACGCCGTCGACGCGGGCACCAGCGGCGGCAGCCGCAAGGTGTCCGTCACGACGGACGAGGGCTCGGCCCACAAAATATCCGCGCGGTCGAGCGGCGGCGACGTCTCGGTGCTCAGCCAGCAGTGATCCGCGCGGTCAGCCGGATGTCGGCGCTGCTGTGGGCCGCCTCGACGGTGTAGGTGCCCGGGATCCGGCGCCAGCCGCCGTCCGGTTCCGACCAGACCTCGAAGGCGCGCCCCGGCAGCGGGATCTCGGTCTCCGCGCTCTCGCCGGGGCCCGCCTCGACGGTGCCGAAGCCCGCCAGCCAGTGGGCCGGGCGCTCCGGTGCGCCGGAGGTGTCACCGGCCGGCGCGAGGTAGATCTGGACGACCTCGCGTCCGGGGCGGTCGCCGGCGTTGCGCAGCCGGACCCGTACGGAGTCGGGGGTGGTGTCCAGCGACTCGTACTCCCAGCGGGTGTAGCCGAGGCCGTGGCCGAAGGGGTAGGCGGGGGCAGTGCTGCCGCGTTGCCAGGCGCGGTAGCCGATGAACACCCCCTCCGTGTAGGGGAGCGCGCCGTCGGTGGGGGTGACGGTGGTGACCGGGGCGTCGGCGAGGCGGGCCGGCCAGGTGGTGGGGAGCCGGCCGCCCGGTTCATGGTCGCCGAGCAGGACGTCGGCCAGCGCGGTCCCGGCCTCCTGGCCGGGGAACCAGCTCAGCAGCACCGCCGGGACCTGGTCGCGCCAGGGCAGTTCCACCGGGGAGCCGGAGTTGACCACCACGACGGTGCGGGGGTTGGCGGCGGCGACCCGGGCGACCAGTTCGTCCTGCCGGCCCGGCAGCCGGAGGTCGGTGCGGTCGAACCCCTCCGATTCGACCTCCTCGGTGGTCGCGACGACGACGATCGCGGCATCCGCGCCGGTCGCCGCGCGGACCGCCTCCGCGATCTCGGCATCCCCGTCCAGCTGCGGCTCCAGGTGGCCGAGGACGACGTTCAGGGCGTCCAGGCCCCCGCCCAGGCCGAGGCTGTGCGGGACGAACCGCAGGGTGAGCGCGAGTTCCTGATCGGCGGCCAGGTCGGTGGTGACCCGGTGCTCGGGGGGATTCAGGAATGCCTCGAAGGGGTCGGTGCCCTCCGGCGCGGCGCCGTCGCCGTCGAAGAGGACGCTCTCCCCGAGGGTCAGCCGGAGCCGTCCGGCGCCGACCAGCGCCAGGGTGTGCGGGCCGGTGATCCGCGGGACGAAGCTGCCGGTGAGTTCGACGGCGTGCAGTTCCTGGCGGGTCACGCCGTCGGGGAAGCTGTCGAGCACCTGGACCTTGCCGTCGAACTGCGGTGTCTCGGCGAGCAGTCGGCCGTCGGCGGCGAGGTAGCGGGCGCGCAGGGTGAAACCCTCGCGCGCGTGCGGGGTGCGGGTGCGCGGGTCGGCGCCGGTCGCGAAGACGACCTCGACGTCGTCGGGGAGCGCGGCGCGCAGACCCGCGAGCGGCGAGACGACCGTTGCGGGGAAGACGGTGGCGGAACCGCCGCCCAGCACCCGGGCGTCGCGGGCGGCCGCGCCGATGACGGCGACCCGGCGCAGCGCGGCGGGGTCAAGCGGCAGGACCGGGCGTGCGCCGCCGGCGGACGCCTCGCCCACCGGTTCGTTGCGCAGCAGGACGACGGCGCGGCGGGCCAGCTCGCGGGCGACGGCCCGGCCGTCGATGCGCTGGGGAGCGTCGGCCGGGGCGGCGGGCGGCACCCCGTCCAGACAGCCGGTCCGGGCGGCCAGCAGCAGCACCCGGCGGACCGCGGTGTCCACCTCCGACTCGGCGATCTCCCCCGCGCGCACGGCCGCCGCCAGCGGGGCGCCGAAGACCGTGCGGGGCCCCGGCATCGCCACGTCCAGGCCACCGCGCAGGGCCCGGACGGTGTTCCGGGCCGCGGTCCAGTCGGAGACGTTGCAGCCGTCGAAGCCCCATGCGCCGCGCAGGACTTCGGTGACGAGGTGGTGGTGTTCGGTCATCGTCGAGCCGTTGACCTGGTTGTAGGCGGTCATGATCCCCCAGGGGCGGGCCTGGGTGACGATGTGCTCGAAGGGCGCGAGATAGAGCTCGTGCAGCGGGCGCGGCGCGATGCGGTTGTCGACCGTGAAGCGGTCGGTCTCGGCGTCGTTGGCCACGAAGTGCTTGACGGTGGTGCCGACGCCGCCCTCCTGCACGCCCCGTACATAGCCCGCGCCCATCAGGCCGGTCAGCAGCGGGTCCTCGGAGTAGCACTCGAAGTGCCGGCCGCCCAGCGGCGAGCGGTGCAGGTTGACGGTCGGCGCCAGCAGGACGTGCACGCCCTTGCGGCGGGCCTCCTGGGCGAGCAACCGGCCGGCCCGGCGGGCCAGTTCGGGGTCCCAGGTGGCGGCCAGGGCGGTGGGGCTGGGCAGCGCCACCGACGGGTCCGCCGCGCTCCAGTGCCGACCCCGGACGCCGATCGGCCCGTCCGACATCACCAGCGACCGCAGTCCGATCGCGGGCACCGCCGGCAGGCTCCACATGTCCTGCCCCGAGAGCAGCCGGACCTTGGTGTCCAGGTCGAGCGCGCCGAGCGCCCGCTCCACCGCGTCGGTGTAGTCGTGGGGGGCCGCTCCGGTGCCGGCGTTCGCGCCGGGGGCGGTGCGGGGGCCGGGCTCGGCGGGGCGGGCGTGCGGCTGATCGGTCATGTGCGGCGCTCCCTCGTGTGGACGTGCGGCCCCCCTGGCCGAATTCTCACCCTCATACCGGACGGAAGGTAGGTATCGTTACTTCTCCGTTATCCACCTTCGCCGACGGTGCGTCGGGGGCGCCGGCGGAGCGGGCCGGGAGGGTTACGCTCGGCCGGTGAGTGCGGAAGAGCGGAGCGCGGCCCGGGGTTCCCGGCGGGCCGGCCACGGCCGGGAGACGCAGCGCGCGGAGCGGCGGGCGGTGATCCTGGAGGCCGCCATGCAGCTCATCGCCGAGCGCGGCTACCGCCGGACCTCGCTCGCCGCCGTCGCCGAGCGGGCCGGGCTGACGCAACAGGGGCTGCTGCACCACTTCCCGACGAAGGAGCTGCTGCTGATCGGCGTGCTGGAGGCGCGCGACCGCTGGGACGCCGCCGCGGCGGCCTCCGGCTCCTGGCGCACCGGCACCCTCGCCCAGCTCGTCGAGTACAACGCCGCCCGCCCCGGCATCGTCCAGGCG
Source organism: Streptomyces yunnanensis (assembly GCF_029011865.1). Lineage (NCBI taxonomy): Bacteria > Bacillati > Actinomycetota > Actinomycetes > Kitasatosporales > Streptomycetaceae > Streptomyces > Streptomyces yunnanensis. The sequence goes on along the minus strand of NZ_CP095749.1, from coordinate 6,485,484 downwards.
TACACCGTGCTCTCTGCCGACAGTGTCACCGAGGAGCACCCCGCGCGCGACTTCTTCGAGGCCCGCTTCCGCGCCGTGCGCGAGGCGCTGGCCGCGGCGCTGCGGGCCGAGTTCGGCGACGCCCTGCCCGGCGGCCTGACCCCGGAGCGGGCGGCCCCGCTCCTGGTCGCGGTGATGGACGGGCTCCAACTGCAGTGGCTGCTGGACCCCGAAGAGGTGGACATGCCCGCGTCGTTCCGCGACTTCCTGACCCTGCTCGGAACCGGGGCGGCGGGGGAAGCGGAGCCGGGCCCGGGGGCGGGCGAAGGGGACCGTGAGGAGTAGGGGGCTGCGCGCGGGCCGGGGCTACGCGGAGCGTCGGGAGCCGGCGGGGTGGGAGTTGTCCACAGGCCGGCACGGGCCGGCTGCGGGAGCGGGCATCATGGGGCAATGATCATTGCTGCCGCACAATTCCCCTCCGTCCCGGGCGATATCGCCGGCAACGCCGCGCGGATGGCCGGGCTGGTCACCGAGGCCGCCGAGCGCGGCGCCGGGCTGGTGGTCTTCGCCGAGCTGGCACTGACCCACTACGACCTCTCCGCGATAGCCGCCGACCCGGCGGGGCTCTCCGTGCTGCCGGACGACCCCCGGCTGACGCCGATACGGGAGGCGTGCCGCGCGACCGGCGTCGCCGCGGTGGTCAACGGTCCCGGGCGCGGCACCGGGGACGACGCACGGCCCACCATCGCCAGCTTCGTGTACGGACCCGACGGTGACCTGCTCACCCGCTACGACAAGCGGCACCTGTTCGAGACGGAGAACGCGGTGTTCGCGCCGGGCAGCGCGCACGGCCGGTTCACCCTCGGCGGGATCCGCTTCGCGCTCGCCACCTGCTTCGACAACTCCTTCCCCGAGGTGCCGAAGCAGGCCGCGGCGGACGGCTGCCGGGTGTACCTGTCCAGTGCCTTCCACGGCGACGCCGAGCGGGTGGCGCGGTACGGCGAGTTGGCCCGCGCGAACGGGCTGCACGTCCTGCTGGCCAACGGCATCGGGGTCGGCAGCCCCGGCCCGGCCGCCGGGCTCAGCGGCTGCTGGCTGCCGTCCGGCGAGCCGGTGGCGGCGGCGTCCGCCGGGCCGGACGGGGCCGGTGCCGAGCTGGCGCTGAGCGACGTCCGGGACGCGATCACGCTGATGGCCGACCCCGCGGTGGCCGCGGTGCCGGTCCGGGAGTGCGGGGAGCCGCTGGTGGACGTGCGCACCGCGGCGCCCGGTCTGCTGGCGGACGGGAGCGCGGCCACGGACGGGGCGGGCCCGGACGGGGCGGGCCCGGACGGCGCATCGGCCCATCTGCGGGAGGGGGTGCTGCGGCGGCTGCTGGCCGCACAGGAGGCGCTGCCGGAGGGGTTGCGGCTCCGGTTCGTGGAGGGGTACCGCCCGCCGGCCCTCCAGCGCCGCTACTTCACGCGGTACGGGGACGAACTGCGCGCCGCCCACCCCGACTGGGACGACGCCCGGGTCCACCGCGCCGCCAGCCGCTTCGTGTCCCCGCCGGAGATCGCCCCGCACAGCGCCGGCGGTGCGGTGGACCTCACACTGGTCACCGCGGACGGCGGAAATGTCGACATGGGGACACCGCTCGACGCGTCCCCGGAGGAGAGCGGCGGCGCCTGCTACACCTCAGCTCCGGACCTGACGCCCAAGGCCCGCGCCAACCGTCGGATCCTGTCCGCCGCGCTGTGCGGGGCGGGCCTGGTCAACTACCCGACCGAGTGGTGGCACTGGTCCTACGGCGACCGCTACTGGGCGCTGGCGACCGGTGCGGAGCACGCGCTGTACGGGCCCCGGGAGCTCGCCGCGGGGGCCGAGCGGTGAGCCGCGGACGGGGCCGACCGGGCGGGGCGGGGCGGCGGGCAACTGCCGTACCGCGCCGGCCTGTTGGTCCCGTCCGCCCCCGCTCGGCCGGCGCGGTCCCGCGGCCGGCGCGGCAGCCCGGCCCGTGCGGCCCGTGCGGCCCGTGCGGCCCGTGCGGCCCGTGCGGCCCGTGCGGCCCGTGCGGCCCGTGCGGCCCGTGCGGCCCGTGCGCACCGTACAGACCGCGCAGACCGTTCGGCTCGTTCGGGCCGTTCGTGCTCCGCCGGTTACGGCAGCTGCGGCAGCTGTGCCAGTTCCTCGGCGGTGGGGTACGACGGCTGGGCGCCCGGCTTGGTGACGGCCGCGGCGCCGACGCGTACCGCGAAGCGGGCCGCCTCGGGGAGGGTGGCGCCACCCGCCAGTCGGGTGGCCAGGGCGCCGGTGAAGGCGTCGCCGGCGCCGGTGGTGTCCACCGCCTCGACCCGCACGCCCGGCACGGCCGTCGTCCCGGAGTCGTCCAGCACCAGCGCCCCGTCGCCGCCGAGCGTCACCACGACCGAGCGGGCGCCCCGCTCGCGCAGTGCCGCCGCCCAGTCGGTGGGGGTGCCGTCGGCGCGGCCGGAGAGCGCTCGGGCCTCGTGCTCGTTGACCACCAGCGGGTCGGCCACGGCCAGCAGTTCACGGTCGAGGTCCTCGGGCGCCGGGGAGGGGTTGAGGACGACACGGGTGCCGGCCTCCTCGGCCGCGGCCGCGGCCGCCCGCACGGTCTCCAGCGGAATCTCCAACTGGAGGGAGACCACCGCGGAGGCCGCGATGACGCCCTTGGCGGCGGCCACGTCGTCCGGGGTGAGGGCGGCGTTGGCGCCCGGCGAGACGACGATGCTGTTGTCGCCGTCCGGGTCGACGATGATCATCGCGGTGCCGGTGCGGGCGTGCTCGTCCACGATGACGGGCGCGACGTCGGTGCCCGCCGCGCGCTGGGCGGCCAGCAGCAGCTCGCCGTAGGCGTCGCCGCCGACCCGGGCCAGCAGGGCGGTGCGCCCCCCGATCCGGGCCGCCGCGGCGGCCTGGTTGGCGCCCTTGCCGCCGGCCGACTCCATCAGGTCCGTGCCGAGCACGGTCTCCCCCGCGCCGGGCCGCCGGGCCACCCGCACGGTCAGGTCCGCGTTGGCCGAGCCGACCACCAGGACGTCGTACATGCGCCGTTCCTCTTCTCTGTCCGGGCGTCGTTCTCTCGTGTCCATACGCCGCGTTGCCTTCTCTTCCTGCTTGTCGCCGCCCGGCGGGCACCGGTGGCGGTGGTCCGCCCCGGTGCCGCCCGGCGGCGCCGTCAGCCGCCGAACGCGGCGGCGTTGGCCGCCGTCACCAGCACCACCGGCACCTTGACCGTCCGCGGCAGCTTCTCCCCGCGGACCGCCTTCAGCGCCCATTCCACGGCCTGCTTGCCGAGCAGTTCGGGTTGCTGGGCGACGGTGGCGGTGAGGGTGCCGGCGCGGACGGCCCGGACCCCGTCCGGGGTCCCGTCGAACGCCACCACCTTCACGTCCTTGCCGGAGCGGGCGCCCAGCGCCTTGGAGGCGCCGAGTGCCATCTCGTCGTTGGCGGCGAACACCCCGGCGATGTCGCGGTGCGCCTGGAGCATATTGGACATCACGTCCATGCCCTTGGTCCGGTCGAAGTCGGCGGGCTGCCGGGCGACGACCTCGATGCCGGGGTACTGCCCGATGCCCTCCTCGAAGCCCCGGCCGCGTTCGCGGGCGGCGGAGGTACCGGGCTGGCCTTCGAGGAAGGCCACCTTGCCCTTGCCGCCGAGCGCCTCGGCGAGGGTCCTGGCGGCGAGCCGGCCGCCGGCGACGTTGTCGGAGGCGATGGTCGAGCCGACCCGCCCGCCGTTGACGCCGCGGTCGATGGAGATCACCGGCACCTTGGCCCGGTTGGCGACGCCGACGGCGGGGACTGCGGCGTCGGCGTCGACCGGGTTGATGATGGCCGCCTTCACCTGCTGGCTGGTGAAGGTCTCCATCTGGTTGATCTGCTGCATGGGGTCGTTCTGCGCGTCGGTGATGTTGATGTGCAGCCCGCGGGCGTCCGCCTCGGCCTGCGCGCCCTTCTTGATACCGACGAAGAACGGGTTGTTCATCGTGGACAGGGCCAGACCGAGGTCGGTGTTGCCCCCGCGGTCGCAGCCGGCCAGGGCGAGGGCGCCGACCGCGAGGGCCGCGCCGAGCAGTGCCGTGCGCCGCCTCATCGCGCGCTCCTGCGCCGCAGGGTGTCCAGGAGGACGGCGAGCGCGATCACCAGACCGGTGGCGACCTGCTGCCAGAAGGCCGAGACGCTCAGCAGGTTGAGGCCGTTGCGCAGCACGGCGAGGATCAGCGCGCCGATCAGCGTGCCGGACGCCTTGCCGGAGCCGCCGGAGAGGCTGGCCCCGCCGATGACGACGGCGGCGATGGCGTCGAGTTCGTAACCACTGGCGGCCTGCGGCTGCGCGGAGGTGAGCCGGGCCGCCAGCACGATGCCGGCGACGGCGGCGAACAGCCCGGACAGCGCGTAGATCACGAGCTTGCGGCGCTTGACGTCGATGCCGGAGAGGCGGGCCGCCTCCTCGTTGCCGCCGATCGCGAACATCGCGCGGCCGGAGTACGTCCGGGCCAGGATCAGCGCGGCGATCAGCCCCATCGCGATCATGACGAGGACGGGGACCGGCAGCCAGTCGCCCAGGGTGTCGCCGAGCCCGTTGACCGCACCGGGGAAGGGGATCGGCGAGCCGCCGGAGACGACCAGGGCCAGGCCGCGGCCGACGGACAGCATCGCCAGCGTGGCGATGAAGGCCGGCAGCCGTCCGTAGGCGACCAGGGCGCCGGAGAGCAGGCCGGCGAGCGCGCCGACCGCGAGGCCCAGCGGCACCGCGAGCCAGACCGGCAGTCCCTGATCGGTGGCGGCCCAGGCGACGACGGTGGCCGAGAGCGCGGCGACCGAGCCGACGGACAGATCGATGCCGGCCGAGACGATCACGAAGGTGACGCCGAAGGCCAGGATCGCGGTGACCGACGCCTGGACGCCGACATTGAGGAGGTTCTGGCCGTTGAGGAAGTCCCGGGAGAGCACGGCCATCACCACGACCAGGGCGATCAGGCCGCCGAGCGGGCCGTTGCGCAGCACGGCCCGGGAGAACCACGCCCCGAAGCCGTCCGGGGCCGTGCCCCCGCCCGCCGCCCGTGGGGCGGCTGCCGTCTTCACCTCAGCGGACATCGGAGCCCTCCATCGCGCTCTCGTCGGTGTGCGTGCCATCGGAGGCGGCGCGCGGGGACTGCAGCGCCAGCTCCATCACGGCGTCCTGGGTGGCCTGCCCGGCCGGCAGTTCGCCGGTCAGCCGGCCCTGTGCCATCACCAGCACCCGGTCGCTCATGCCGAGCACCTCGGGCAGATCGCTGGAGATCATCAGCACCCCGCAGCCGGCGGCCGTCAGCTCGTTGACGAGCTGGTAGATCTCGACCTTGGCGCCGACGTCGATGCCGCGCGTCGGTTCGTCCAGGATCAGCAGCCGGGTCTTCGCCAGCAGCCACTTGCCGATGACGATCTTCTGCTGGTTGCCGCCGGAGAGGGTGCGGGCGTGCTGCCCCAGACCACTCATCCGGACCTTCAACCGCCCGGCGACGTCGGCCGCTTCGCGCCGCTGGCCGCGCCGGTCGACCAGCCCGCCGCGGGTGTCCCGGTCGAGCCGGGCCAGCGTCAGGTTGTCCTGGAGCGAGGCGTCCAGGACCAGGCCCTGGCCCTTGCGGTCCTCGGGCACCAGCCCCAGCCCGGCCCGCATCGCGGCCCGGACGTCGCCGCGGGCCAGCCGCTCGCCGGCCACCTCGACGGTGCCGGCGTCGTAGCGGTCCACGCCGAAGACCGCCCGGGCGACCTCGGTGCGGCCGGCGCCGACCAGTCCGGCCAGGCCCACCACCTCGCCGGCCCGGACGTCGAAGTCGATGCCCTCGAAGACCGGTCGGGCCGGGGCGCCGCCGGTACCCTTGGCGCCGTGCCGGGTCAGGCCCCGTACGCGCAGCAGCGGCGCGCCCGGCTCGTCGGGGCGGCGGCGCGGGTACTGCTCGGCGATGTCCCGGCCGACCATCAGCCGGATGAGTTCCTCCTCGCCGGTGGAGGCGGGCACCTGGTCGACCGAACGGCCGTCGCGCAGGACGGTGACCCGGTCGCCGAGGGCGCCGATCTCGTCGAGGTGGTGGGTGATGAAGATGATGCCGACGCCGGCTTCGCGCAGTTCGCGGACGATGCCGAAGAGGGTCTCCACCTCTTCGGAGGTGAGCACCGCGGTCGGCTCGTCCATGATCAGCACGCGGGCGTCCAGGCTGAGCGCCTTGGCGATCTCCACCATCTGGAGCCGGGCGATGCCGAGTTCGGCGACCGGGGTGTTCGGGGAGACGTCGAGGCGCACCCGGCGCAGCAGGTCGGCGGCGCGGGCGCGCATGGTCTTCCGGTCGATCAGGCCGAGCGCGGTGCGCGGTTGGCGGCCCAGGAAGATGTTCTCGGCGACGGTCAGCCCGGGGACGAGGTTGAACTCCTGGTAGATGGTGGCGATGCCGAGCCGTTCGGCGTCCTGCGCGGAGCGGATCCGCACCTCGCGGAGCCCGTCGGGCGCACCGTCCGGGCCGCCGCGGACGAGGATGCGGCCGGCGTCCGGGCGGTGGGCGCCGGAGAGCATCTTGATCAGGGTGCTCTTGCCCGCGCCGTTCTCGCCGAGCAGCACGTGCACCTCGCCGGCGCGCAGGCTCAGCTCGACGCCGTCCAGCGCACGGACGCCGGGGAACGCCTTGGTCACCCCCTCGACGCGCAGCAGTTCGCGGCCGTCCGGTACGTCGTCGTTGACGCCGGTCATGCGCTGCCCCTCTCTCCTCGGTGTCTTCCTCGGCTGGCGGGTGGTCTGCGGGCGGTGCGCCCGTGCCGGGTCCCGACGGGCGGGCCGGGCCGGGCGGATCGGGCCGGTCCGGGCGGGTCCGGTGCGGCGGGCGGGTGCGGTCAGCGGGCCGGCGCCTCGCCGCAGGAGCGGCGCGGCACCAACCGGGCGGGCAGCAGCACGGAGGCGGCGGGGCGGCCCTCGATCCGCTCCAGCAGGGTCCGCACGGCGGCCCGCCCGAGGTCGCGGGTGGGCTGGGCGATGGCGGTCAGCGGCGGGTCGGTGTGCGCGAACCACGGCACGTCGTCGTAGACCACCAGCGCCATGTCGTCGGGGACCCGCAGGCCGCGGGCGCGGAGTTCGTCCATCGCGCCGAGCGCCATCAGGTTGTCGGTGGCCAGCACGGCGTCCGGCGGTTCGGGGAGGTCCAGGAAGTCGCTCATCATCCGGCGTCCGCCGCTGGGTTGGAGGTCGGGGGTGGCGCCGACCCGCTCGTCGGGGAGCGCGATGCCGTGCCCGGCCAGGGCGTCGCGGAAGAGTTCCAGGCGTTCGTCGCCGGTGGGGGTGCCGGCCGGGGCGACGATGATCGCGGGGCGGCGGCGGCCGAGCGCGGCGAGGTGGGCGGCGAGGTCGGTGAGCGCGGCCCGGCCGTCGGCGCGGACGCAGGGCGCGTCGATGCCGGGGACGGCGCGGTCCAGCAGGACGAGCGGGGTGCCGGAGGCGACCACCTCGCGGAGCATCGCCGAACCGGTGCCGGCCGAGCTGACCAGCAGGCCGTCGATCCGGCGGTCGAGCAGGGTGCGGATGTAGTCGTCCTGCTGGGCGGGGCGTTCGCCGGCGTTGCCGATGACGAGGCTGTAGCCGAGGCCGCGGGCGGCGTCCTCGACGGCGTCGGCCAGCTCGGTGAAGAACGGGTTGGTGAGGTCGCTGATCACCAGGCCGAGCGCGCCGGTCCGGGCGGTGCGCAGGGCGCGGGCGACGCTGTTGGGGCGGTAGCCCAGTTCCCGTACGGCGGCGAGGACCCGTTCGCGGGTCTCGGCGACCGGGCTGTTGCCGTTGAGGACCCGGGAGACGGTGGCGACGGAGACCCCCGCCCGCTCCGCCACATCCTTGATGTTCGCCATGGCTCCGTTGCCACCCCGCCTTGTGTAATCGATTACGTGTGCCGCGCGAGGGCTACGAAATCGATTACACGGGTGATGCGTCAAGACTCCGCGCACGAATGTTGCCTGCGTCACAGCGGGCGCCGGGCGGGGCCGCTGCCGGTGGCGCGGGAACGGCGGAGGGCCGCACCCCGGGGTGGGATGCGGCCCCGGGGCGTGCCCGGGTGCCGGGCGCGGCCCGTCAGGCCGCCCCGGCTCCTTCGGCCGTCCCGGCCGGGTCAGGCGACGGTCAGCGTGACCTCGATGTTGCCGCGGGTGGCGTGGGAGTACGGGCACACCTGGTGCGCCTTCTCCACGAGCTCCTTGGCGGTGGCCGCGTCGACGGTGGGGATCGACGCGATGATCTCGACCGCGAGGCCGAAGGCGCCGTCCGGGGTCTTGCCGATGCCGACCTTGGCGGTCACCCGGGAGCCGGTGACGTCGGCGTTCTCCCGGCGGGCGACGACGCTGAGCGCGCCCTGGAAGCAGGCGCTGTAGCCCGCCGCGAAGAGCTGCTCCGGGTTGGTGCCGGCGCCGCTGCCGCCCTGCTCCTTGGGCGGGTTGACGACGACGTCGAGCTTGCCGTCGTCGCTGGCGACGCGGCCGTCGCGGCCGTTCTCGGCGGTGGCGACGGCGGTGTAGACGACGTCGACGGTCTGGATGGACATACCGGATCCTCCTGTGGTTCGCCGCGACTCGCGCCCACGCATCGCGACGGCTTGCCGCCGAGCCTAACGGGCCGGGGCACGAGGGCGGGAGGCGAGTCTCACACTGCGGAGCCCTCCGTCGCGGCGACCGGGCCGGACGGAGCCCGGGTGGGAACGGCGCCGGCCGCCCGGAGCAGGGCGACCGTTTCCGGGTGCGGACCGGCCAGCGCCCAGTCCAGGGGCGCGAGGCCCGTGCCGTGGTCCTCCCGGAGCCGGGGATCGGCGCCGTGCGCGAGGAGTTCGCGCACCGCCGCCGCGTGGCCCCAGCAGGACGCGGCGCACAGCGGCGTGCCCTCGCTACCGTGTCCGCTCTCGGCGTCGGGCGGCGCACCCGCCGCCAGCAGCACGCGGACGGTGTCGGCGGCGCCGTGCACGGATGCCGCGTACAGCGGGGTGGTGCCGTCGGCGTCGGCCGCCGCCGGATCGGCTCCGGCCCGCAGCAGCGCCGCCACCTGGGCGGCCCCGCGCAACGCCGCTGCCGCGACAAGGCGGTTGGCGAGCTTCTTGCGCTTCCGGTTGTTCATGGACGCGACGCTACGGCCACGGGCCGGTGGGCGGGCGCCCGTGGGGGGGCGGGGCGGCCGGCCGCCCCGCTCCCCCGCGGTGCGGGCCTCAGTCCGCCAGGCTCACGATCATCTTCCCGGTGTTGGCGCCGCGGAGCATGCCGAGGAACGCCTCGACGCCGTTCTCGATGCCGGAGACCTTGGTCTCGGAGTACTTCAGCTCGCCGGAACGGATCCAGCCGGAGACCTCCTCGACGAACTGCGGCTGGAGCGCCTGGTGATCGCTCACCAGCAGGCCCTCCAGCCGGAGGCGCTTGCCGATCACCAGGGCCAGATTGCGCGGGGCGGGGCTCGGCTCGGTGGCGTTGTACATCGAGATCATGCCGCAGATGGCCGCCCGGCCATGGACGTTGAGCGTGCTGATGGCGGCTTCGAGGTGGTCGCCGCCGACGTTGTCGAAGTAGACGTCGATGCCGTCGGGGGCGGCGGCCTTGAGCTGCTCGGTGACGTCGCCGTTCTTGTAGTTGAAGGCGGCGTCGAAGCCGTACTCCTCGGTGAGCAGGCGGACCTTCTCGTCGGAGCCGGCGGAGCCGATGACCCGGGAGGCGCCCTTGAGGCGGGCGATCTGCCCGACCTGGCTGCCCACCGCGCCGGCCGCGCCGGAGACGAAGACGGCGTCGCCCTCCTTGAACCCGGCGACCGCCAGCAGGCCCGCGTACGCGGTCAGGCCCGGCATGCCGAGGACGCCGAGGTAGGCGGTGAGCGGGGCGAGCGAGGCGTCCACCTTGGCGACCCGGTCGGCGCCGAGGACGGCGTGCGAGCGCCAGCCGAGGCCGTGCAGGACGTGGTCGCCGACGGCGAAGCCCTCGTCGCGCGAGGCGAGGACCTCGCCGACCGCGCCGCCGTCCATCGGCTGGTCCAGCTGGAAGGGCGGGACGTAGGACTTCACGTCGTTCATCCGACCGCGCATGTACGGGTCGACGGAGAAGTGGAGGTTCTTGACGAGGATCTGGCCGTCGGCGAGCTCGGGCAGCGCGGCCTCGCGCAGCGCGAAGTCGTCGGGGGTGGGCCAGCCCTGCGGGCGGGCGACGAGATGCCATTCGCGACTGGTCGTCGGCAGCGGTGCGGACATGAGCGTGAACCTCCAAATGCTTCAGTTACTGAAACAATAATGCGCCTGAATATTTCATGCTGTCAAGCAATTGGGTATCCTGGTGTGTATGACAGCGCGCCCAGACCCTCTGACCGTCGAGGTGGTCGACCTCATCGGCACCGTCGTCGCCCGCTACCACGAGGAGTACGAGCGCGCCGCGGCCGAGCACTCCCTCACGGGCGCCCAGGCCCGGCTGCTGCGCCTGCTGGCGATGGAGCCGATGCCGATGCGCAAGCTCGCGCAGTGCCTGAAGTGCGAGCCGTCCAACGTCACCGGCATCGTGGACCGCCTGGAGTCCCGCGGCCTGGTGGAGCGCCGCCCCGACCCGGCCGACCGCCGGGTCAAGCTGGCCGTCCCCACCGACGAGGGCCGGGCGACGGCCGACCGGCTGCGCACGTCGTTGGACTTCGCCCGCCAGCCGCTCGGCCGGTTGACGGTCGCCGAGCGCACCCTGCTCAAGCAGCTGCTCCAGCGGATGCTGGGCGTCGAACCGGAGGTGCCCAAGGCGCCCGGGACGGGCCGGGAAGCCGGGGAGCGCCGCCGAAGCGAGGGGTGAGGAGCCGGCCGGGGTCGAGGGGCGGGCAGGGCCGGGGGAACGGGCCGGCGGAGTGCGCGCGGGCACCGGCCGGCGCCCGCGGCAGGCGACCGAATTGGCCCAGGCCCAGCACGGCCGAGTGTCCCAGATGGCCGGGCCGGTGACGCCTTAACCTGGTCGGCATGACGCACCAGAACCCCAGCCGCCCCACCGTCGACTTCTACTTCGACCCCATCTGCCCGTTCGCCTGGATCACCTCCCGCTGGATCCTGGAGGTGGAGAGCCTCCGGGACATCGATCTGCGGTTCCGGGTGATGAGCCTGTCCGTGCTCAACGAGGGCCGCGAGGACCTCCCCGAGAAGTACCGCGAACTGCTGGACGCCGGCTGGGGCCCGGTGCGGGTGTGCATCGCCGCCGCCCAGGAGCACGGGGACGAGGTGCTGCGCGACCTGTACACAGCGCTCGGCACCCGGATCCACAAGGAGGGCCGGGAGGACACCGCGGCCGTCATCGAGGAGGCGCTCGCCGAGGTCGGGCTGCCCACCGAGCTGGCCCGCGCCGCCGAGCGGGACACCTACGACGACGCGCTGCGCAAGAGCCACCACGAGGGCATGGACCCGGTCGGCGAGGAGGTCGGCACGCCCACGATCCACATCGACGGGGTGGCGTTCTTCGGCCCCGTCCTGATGGCGATCCCCCGGGGCGAGGACGCGGTGCGGATCTTCGACGGGGCCCGCCTGCTCGCCGGCTACGACCGGTTCTTCGAACTCAAGCGGACCCGTACCGGGGAATTCGACTTCAGCTGACGTCAGTTGACAGCGGCGGGTGCGGTGGCCTCATGGGCGCCGTCCGCCGCCGCACCCGCCGTACCGCCCTCGTCCGTCGGCGTGCGCAGGCCGCGCAGCAGCACCACCGCCAGGACCGCGGCCGCGGCCATCACGCCCGCGGCGCACAGGACGGCGGCGTGCAGCCCGTCCATGAAGGCGTCCCGGGCGGCGGACACCAGGGCGTGGCCGACCCGGTCCGGGAGGTGGGCGGCGACCTGAAGGGCGCCGGCCAGGGTCTCGTGCGCCGCGTCGGCGGCCCCCTTCGGGAGGCCGGCGGGCAGCGCGCCCCCGATGTCGTCGCCGTAGACCGCGCTCCCGATGGTGCCGAGGATCGCCATGCCCAGGGCGCCGCCCAGTTCGGTGCCCGACTCCAGGACCGCCGAGGCGGAACCGGCGCGCTCGGGCGGGGCGGCGCCGAGGGCCAGTTCGTTGCCGAGCGACATCACCGCCACCAGGCCGCTGGCGTAGACCGCGGCGCCGCCCAGGACGAACCACAGCGGCGAGGACGCCTCCAGCCGGGACAGCCAGAGGAAGCCGCCGGCCGCGAAGACGAAGCCGGCGGCGACCAGGTGGGCGCGGTCCAGGCGCCGGGCGAGCGCGGCGGACAGCGGCGCGATCGCACCGACGGCGAGGGACGGCACCATGTGCCACAGCGCGGCCCGCAACGGGCTCATGCTCCGTATGGTCTGGAGGTACTGGGTCAGGAACACGGCACAGCCGACGACCGTGAACATCGCCAGCAGGTTCATCAGGACCGAGCCGCTGAACCCACGGTGCCGCAGGAGCTCCAGGTCGAGCATCGGATGGCGGGCGGTGCGCTGCCGCAGGACGAAGGCCGCGGCCGCCAGCACGCCGACGACCAGGGCGGCGACCGGCAGCACGGCCGCGCCGTTCCGGGCGATCTCCTTGATGCCGTAGACGACCGGCAGCATCGCCGCCAGGGAGAGCACCGACCCCAGGAGGTCGAAGCGGCCGGCGGCCGGGTTCTTGAACTCCGGGAGCAGCAGCGGCCCGCAGATCAGCAGCAGCGCCATCGCGGGGGTGTTGACCAGGAAGACCGCGCCCCACCAGAAGTGCTCCAGCAGCGCCCCGCTGAGCACCGGGCCGATGGCGATGCCGCCGGTCACCGCCGCCGACCAGATGGCGACGGCCTTGCCGCGCTGCCGCTCGTCGGGGAAGAGGTTGCGGATCATGGCGAGGGTGGACGGCATCAGGGTGGCGCCGCCGACGCCGAGCAACGCCCGTGCGGCGATGAGCATTTCGGCGCTCTGCGCGTATGCGGCCAGGCAGGAGGCGAGGCCGAAGAGCACGGCGCCGGTCAGCAGCAGCCGGCGGCGGCCGATGCGGTCGCCGAGCGCGCCCATGGTGATCAGCAGGCCGGCGAGGACGAAGCCGTAGACGTCGAGGATCCACAGCTGTTGGACGGCGCTGGGCTCCAGTTGGGCGGACAGGAACGGCACGGCGAAATAGAGGACCGAGACGTCCATCGAGACGAGCAGGCAGGGCAGCAGGAGGACGACCAGGGCGATCCACTCCCGGCGGCCCGCCTTCGGCGCGGGCGCACCCGGCACCTTGGAGGTATACGCAGTAAACGACATGGCGGACAGCGTAAGCACCCGGGGTTTACGGCACAAACACCTTGCCGCAGTTGGGATTTAGGGGTTCGTCACACTAGTGCACCTCGGTGAGGACGGGGGCGCCCGCGGCGCCGCTGCTACGCTCGGCGGCGCGGAAAACCCGGGGAGAACCCCTCGGTGCACTAGTACGGAGGTCGTCGCGTGAACCAGTCCGCACCACCGCCCTACCGACAGATCGCGGACGCCGTCCGGGCCCGCGTCGACGCCGGTGAACTGGCCCCCGGCGACCGGGTGCCGTCGACCCGGCGGATCACCCAGGAGTGGGGCGTGGCGATGGCGACCGCCACCAAGGCGCTCGCCGCGCTGCGCCAGGAGGGCGTCGTCCGGGTCGTACCGGGAGTGGGGACGGTGGTCGCCGCACGGGGCAACCAGGGCAGTGCTCCTGACGGCCGGTCATCCGGGACGGAGGCGGCCCCCGGGGGCGCGTCGCGGGGACGGTCCGCGCGGGAGGGCGACGGCGCGCTGACGCGCGAGCGGATCGTCCGGGCCGGGATCGAGGTCGCCGACGGGGAGGGGCTGCGGGCGCTGTCCATGCGCCGGGTGGCGGCGGAGTTCGGGGTCTCCTCGATGGCGCTCTACCGCCATGTGGGCGGCAAGGACGAGCTGGTGATGCAGATGGCGGACGCCGCGTTCGCCGAGGTGCGGCTGCCGGAACCGGCGCCGACCGGCTGGCGGGACCGGATGGAGGCGGGCGCCCGGCTCCAGTGGGCGCTCTACCGGCGGCACCCCTGGCTCGCCCAGTATCTGTCGATCAGCCGGCCGCAGCCGATGCCGCGGGCGATGGCGGTCATCGAGTGGACCATGGCGCGGGTCGAGGGCATGGACCCGACGACGCTGCTGCACATGTCGGTGACGCTGCTGAACCATGTGCGCGCCACCGCCGCGGTGTTCGAGGACGACCTGGAGGCCGAGCAGCACACCGGGATGGACCGGGACCAGTGGATGGCCGCCATGGAACCGGCCTACGAGCGCATCCTGCGATCCGGCGGGTATCCGATGTACGCGGGGGTGGACGGGCTGGAATCGGACGCGGTGACCCTGGACACCCTCTTCGAGTTCGGGCTCGCGCGACTGCTGGACGGGATGGGGCTGCTGGTGGAGGGGCGGGCGCGAGGGGCGGCGGGAGTTTGACGACAGGCCCTAGGGGGTGGGCGAACACATCCCGTAGGGGACGCGGACGCCCCCTGCGGGGCCACAACGCGGCGCGGCGGGGAGGTATTCCGGCGGAACGCGACGCGGCGGGAAGGTGCGCCGGCAATCCCCCTTCCCCGGGACGCCGTCAGCCGAGTTCGCCGCGTAACCGCTGGGCGCGCAGGACCAGTTCGAGTTCGAACCGGCGGTCGGGGTCCTCGACGTCGTCGCCCCACAGTTCGCGGATCTGGCGGAGGCGGTAGCGGACGGTCTGCGGATGGACGCCGAGGCGGGCGGCGATCTCGGGGGCGCCGCCGCGGGTCTCCAGCCAGGCGAGCAGGGTCTCGGCGAGCCGCCGGCCGTGGGTGGGACCGCAGTGCTCCAGCGGGGCGAGGCGGCGGCGGGTGAGGTCCTCGATCAGTTCGCCGGGCGGCAGCAGCACCAGCGCCTCGGTGTGCTCGGTGCACCGCAGCAGCTCGCCGGCGGGCAGCAGTCCGCGCTCCATCAGGTCGACCGCGGAGGCCGCCCAGCGCAGCGACTTCCCGGCGTCCAGCAGCGGCACGGCGGGCCCGATGGCGCCCGACCAGCCGGCCGCGGCGCGGGACAGCAGCTCGCTGCGGCCGGGGGCGTCCGGGTCCGGCACCACCAGGCGGGGCCGTTCGCACTCCATGTCGAGCAGGATGCCGTCCGCCACCGCGGGCGCCACCGCCTCCCGGTCCGGGCGCAACAGCACCGCCACCGCGACCCGTTCGGGCAGCGGCCAGCCGACCAGCCGGGCCCGTTCGGCGAGCAGCGGACGGGGGTCCCCCGGTTCCGCCGCGGGGGCGGGGAGGGGAGGCTCGCCGGGATCCGGGACGCTCGGCAGGGCGCCGTCCCGGTGGCGGCGACGGCCGTCCCGGGTCGCCGGATCCGGGTCCGCGAACAGCTGGTCCATCAGGCGGCGCTGCATCCGCAGCCGCTCGCCGGCCTGGCGGGCCGCGGCCTCCGCGTAGCCGCGGACGGATTCGGCGACCAGCCCGTCGAGGTACTCGAAGCCGGACTCGGCCAGTTCGTACATGGCGGGCGCGGGGATGGCGACCTCCTGGCCGATCTCCGCCAGCCGCCGCCAGGCCAGGCGCACGCCCAGCCGGTAGATCGCCTGGAGGACGTCCAGGCTGCGGCCCTGGATCACCTCGCCACGGCCGAACTCCTGGAAGACGCGCGGGTGGACGTGCGGCCGGTCCAGGCCGGCGGTGAGGTGCCCGAGGAACTGCTCCAGGGACTGCCGGATGCCGACCAGGGCCCGCGGCTCCCCCGACTCGTCGGGGATCAACGGGAGTCGGGGGTACTCCCGACGGATCTCCCGGAAGATCTCCTGCGCCAGCGCGGGCACTTCCTCCAGTGCCAGGGCGGCGAACCGGTGCACCTGATAGGGCGGCACCTCCCGCCACGCCGAGCGGACCGCGGTCACCACTGCGGCGGCCCTTACGCGCCGGGCCGGCCGAAGGTCACCAGGGGTACGTTCGGCTGCTCGGGCGTGGTCTCCAGGGCGGCGACGATGCCCAGTGCGGCGCCCACGGCCAGGGCGGCGGCGGCCAGTGCGGTCAGCGCGGCGGCGAGCGTGCGGTGCATGGCGCGGCGATCCCTTCGTCGGCAGCCGGTACCGGGAGAGCGGCGCGAGCGGTACCGGGAGAGCGGAACACAGGAGCACGTCGGCAGGCGTACGGGCGCGGGGCGGACGGTCCTGCGGCCCCGCGGCCCGCAGGGACGGGCGGCTCGGAAGACCGGCGGCGGTGCCGCGTTCCCACCGCGCGGCGCCGCTTCGGTCGTGGTGCCTGCCGAGTGTGGAAGGGCATTGACGCGCTGTCAAGGGTTCGCTTACGTTCCCGGCCCATGGCGCCGCGTCGCGGCGCCGCACGTGCACCAGGGCGTGTTCCCCCACCGCTTCCAGGAGTGCTCGTATGCGTCCATCCAGACATCCCGGCTCTTCCACCGCCGACTCCGCTCCCCCCTCCCCCGTGCCCCGCACCGCCTCGCCGCTCTCCCTGGCGCTCCTCGGCGCCGGCGTGTTCCTGCTGGTGCTGGCCCCGCTGCTGATCTGGTACGTGACGCCGCGGGCCGCGGTCACCCCCGTCGACGTGGACGTCACCACGGTCTTCACCGGCACCGGCAGCTACTTCGACACCGACGCGCTGACCACCCGGGACGGGCAGCGGATCACCATCACCCGGCACGTGCTGGGCGACGTCGCGGCGAGCGAGCAGAGCGGGCGGGCGGTCTGGGACGTGTCCACGACGGTCGACACCCCGCGGACGCTGCCCCTGAAGGACCCGCGCAGGGCGTTCCAGTGGACCACCGGCCGCTGGGTCACCGACCGGCGCAGCAACGCCCCCGTGCACTGCTGCGGGGAGAGTCCCACCCGCTTCGACGGGGACGCCTACCTGAAGTTCCCCTTCGCGGTGGAGAAGAAGACCTACCGCTGGTGGGACGACACCCTCGGCGCGGCCGTCCCGCTCCACTTCGCCGGCACCACGCAGCGGCAGGGGATCACCGGCTACCGCTTCACCGGGACCGTGCCGGCCACCCGGACCGGCACCCGGCAGGTCCCCGGGCGGCTGGTCGGTCGCCCGGGGCAGGGCCAGATCCAGGCCGAGGAGTGGTACGCCAACACCGGGATCGACCTGGTCGTCGAGGAGCGCACCGGGCGGATCGTCGACGCGTCGATCTCGCCGGTCAAGACGCTGCGGGCACCCGGCGCCCGGCGGGACGCGGTCGTGCTGCTGCGGGCCCGGAACCTGGCGTTCACGCCCGCCACCCGCCGGGCGCAGATCGCCCTGGCGCGGGCCGACAGCGGGAAGTTGGCCCTGGTCGGGCGGACGCTGCCGACCGCCGCCGGCGCGGCCGGCGGGGTGCTCGCGGTGGCCGGCGGGGTGCTGGTGGCCCGCGGGCGGCGCGGTGGCCGATTCTCAGCGGCGTGAGGACGCAACGGGCGGGAGCGGAGCGGATTTTGTCACCCCGGTGAGTAGCCGCGGGCCCGCCCCGGCGCGAACACTGTGCCTCCCACCGGGAACACGCCCCTGCACGCCCCCGTACCAACCGTCCCCGTACGACCCCGTGACCGACCGACCGTCCCCCGCCCGCTCGCACACCCACCGTCCCCGCACGACCCGCACGACCCGCACGACTCAGCACGCAGTACGTCCCCCACCGCAGGTACCGCACCCTGAGACGAGTTGGATCGCACATGCCCCAGCATGTACCCCCCTCCCCTCCGCTGCCCGTCGCGTCCCCGGCACCGCCGGCACCCCGCGCACCGTCCACGGCCGCCGCTCCGGCCGGGGGCGCCACCCCGCTCCCCCGCCGGATCGTGTTCCTGGCCCGCCGCGACCTGGGCAACCCCGCCGCCGGCGGCTCCGAACTGCTGGTGGACCGGATCGCCGACGGACTCACCGGCCACGGCCACCAGGTCACCCTGCTGTGCGGCGGACCGGCCTCCGACCGCGACTACCGGGTCGTCTCGGCGGGCGGCGACGCCGGCCACTTCCTGCGCGTCCCCCGCCAGGTGGCGCGCCGGGCCGGCGGCTGCGACCTGCTGGTCGAGGTCTGCAACGGCATGCCCTACCTCGCGCCGCTGTGGCACCGCGGCCCGACGCTGTGCCTGGTCAACCACGTCCACACCGACCTGTGGCGGATGCGCTACCCGGCGCCCGCCGCCCGGCTCGGCCGCCGCCTGGAGCACTGGGCGCTGGCCGGCACCCACCGCGGCAACCTGATGGTCGCGGTGTCCGACTCGACCGCCGCCGCCCTCCAGGAACTCGGCGTCGCGCCCGACCGGATCCGGCTCGTCCACAACGGCGTGGAGGAACCCGGTCCGCTCGTCCCCGAGGCCCCCGAGCCGCTGTTCCTGGCCATGGGCCGGCTCGTCGAGTACAAGCGGATCGACCTGCTGCTACGGCTGTGGGAACGGGTCCGTCCGGTCACCGGCGGCCGGCTGGTGATCGTCGGCGACGGCCCGGAGCGCGCCCGGCTGACCGCGCTGGCCGGCCCCGGCGTCACCTTCACCGGCCGGATCTCCGAACAGCGCAAACACCAACTCCTGTGCTCGGCCTGGCTGTTGCTGCACCCCTCCCTCGTCGAGGGCTGGGGCCTGGTGGTGATGGAGGCCGCCGCGCGCCGCACCCCCACCATCGGCTTCGACATCCCCGGCCTGCGGGACTCCGTCGAGGACGGCACCACCGGGCTGCTGGCCCGCGGCGAGAGCGCCTTCGCCGCGCACTGGTGCACCCTGGGCCTGAGCGCCCGCCGGCGGCACGCGCTGGGCGCCGCGGCGGCCGACCGCGCCGCCCGCTTCAGATGGAGCCGGACCGTCCGCAGCTTCCGGGCAGTCGCCGCGGAGGCGTACCTGCGGCCGCTCCCCGGGCGGTGACCGCCCCGTGCGCGACCCCTCGCTGCGCAGGTCCCTGGCCCTCTTCCGGGCCTTCCTGAACGAACCGACCGACCCCGAACACTGCTACCGGCTGCTCGCCCGGGACGCCGCCGACCAGGTCGAACGCCATGTCCCACTGCACGGAGCGGTGGTCGCCGACGTCGGCGGCGGCAGCGGCCACTTCACCGAGGAGTTCCGCCGCCGCGGCGCCCACGGCTACCTCTTCGAACCCGACCCGGCCGAACTCACCGCCCGCGGCCGGACCCCCGACGGCGCGGTGCTCGCCGACGGCTACCTGCTGCCGCTCGCCGACGGCACCGCCGACGTCTGCTTCTCCTCCAACGTCCTGGAGCACGTCGCCGACCCGCAGACCTTCCTCAGCGAACTGGTGCGGGTCACTCGCCCCGGCGGCCTGATCTACGTGGCGTTCACCAACTGGCTCTCCCCCTGGGGCGGCCACGAGACGGCCCCCTGGCACTACCTCGGCGCCGAACGGGCCCGCCGCCGCTACCACCGGCGCACCGGCCGCCCCGCCAAGCACACCCTGGGCGAGAACCTCTTCGCCGTGCACATCGGCCGCACCCTGCGGCAGGTCCGGGCCCGGGACGACGTCGCGGTGGTCACCGCCCGCTCCCGCTACGCGCCGTTCCTCGCCGAGACCATCCCCCGCCTCCCCGGCGTCCGCGAGATCGCCACCTGGAACCTCCTCCTCATCCTCCGGCGGTTGCCATGACCCAGACGCTGAAGATGTCCCCGTCCCCCGGAGCGCCCGACGCCGGCGGCACCCCGGCCACCGCCCCCGCGCCACCGCCCGACGCGCCCCGGCGCCGGCGCTGGCTGCTGGCGTTCTGGGCCGCCGTGCTGGTCGCGTTCCTGGCGCCCTCGCCGGGGAAGATGACGTTCGAGACCAAGCTGGGGGTGGCCGCCGACCCCGGGCGGTTCCTCGCCGACCTCGGCCACATGTGGCACGACCGGGCCGGCTTCGGCGGCCTCGCCGACCAGTACATCGGCTACGCCTTCCCCTCCCTCCCGTATTACGGCGCGGCCCACGTCGTCCACCTGCCCGTCTGGCTCGCCGAACGGCTGTGGATGTCGCTGATCGTCACCACCGCCTTCTGGGGCGCCCTGCGGCTCGCCGAACGGTTCCGCGCCGGCACCCCGCCGACCCGGCTCCTGGGCGCCGCCTGCTACGCCCTGTGGCCCGCCTTCACCCTCGTCATCGGCTCCACGTCGGCCGCCGCGCTGCCCGGCGCGGTGCTGCCCTGGGTGCTGCTGCCGCTCACCGACCCGCGACTCAACCCCCGTACCGCGGCGACCCGTTCGGCCCTGCTGATCCCCTGCATGGGCGGCGTCAACGCGGCCTCCACCCTGGCCTCCCTGCTGCCCGCCCTGCTGTATCTGCTCTCCCGTACGGGACCGCGCCGCCGCGCCCTGCTCACCTGGTGGCTGCCGGGCGTCGTCCTGGCCACCGCCTGGTGGGCGATCCCACTGCTCCTCCTGGGCCTGCACGGCGAGAACTTCATGCCGTTCATCGAACAGGCCGACACCACCACCGGCACCATGTCCGCCACCGAACTGCTGCGCGGCGCCGGCAACTGGGTCGGCTACCTCAACTTCGGCAAACCCTGGCTGCCCGCCGGCTGGACCCTGACCGGCAACGCCGTCGCCGTCGCCGGCTCGGCCCTGGCCGCCGCCCTGGGCCTGGCCGGCCTGGCCCGCCGCGACCTGCCCGAACGCCGCTGGCTGCTGCTCACCGTGCTGACCGTCGCCCTGATCACCCTGGCCGGCTACGGCGGCACCCTCGGCGGCCCCCTGCACGGCCCGTGGCAGGACTGGCTGAACGGCTGGCTGCGCCCGTTCCGCAACATCTACAAGTTCACCCCCGGCCTCGGGCTGGCCCACGCCCTCGGCCTGACCCACCTGCTGGCCGCCGTCCGGTGGACGGGCACCGGGCGGCGCGCCACCCGCCCGGCCGCCCGCCGACTGCCCGCCGCCGTCGCCGCGCTGCTGGTCCTGCCGGCCCTCGCCCTGCCGTACCTCAACGGCAACGTCCTCCAGCCCGGCGCCTTCACCCAACTCCCCACCTACTGGCGGCAGACCGCCGACTGGCTCAAGGACCACACCCACGGCAGCCGCTCCCTGGTCGTCCCCGCCACCGCACACGGCCTGTTCACCTGGGGCTCCCCCATCGACGACCCCCTGGACGTACTCGCCCGATCCCCCTGGGCGCAGCGCGACTTCGTGCCCTTCGGGACCCCCGGCTCGCGCCGCGCCCTGGACGCCGTCGAACAGGCGCTGCTCACCGGTGCCGAGGTCCCCGGCCTGCGCGACTACCTGCACCGGGCCGGCATCCACGACGTCGTCGTCCGCAACGACCTCGACCCCGACCAGATCGGCTACGTCCCCCCGCAGACCGTCGAACGCACCCTGGAGGCGTCCGGCTACCGCAAGGCCGCCGCCTTCGGCCCGCTCACCACCGGCGGCCGGATCCCCGCCGAAGCCCCCCTCCAGGTCCAGGGCCTCTACCCGCGCCAACGCTCCGTCGAGGTCTACCGGCCGCAGGGCGTCCCCGAACCGGGCCCCGTCACCGCCCCCGCCACCGCGGACACCGCCCAGCTCAGCGGCGGGCCGGAAGCCCTCCTCCAGCTCTCCGCCGACCCCGCGCTGCGCCACCGTGCCACCGTCCTGTCCGGCGACCGCCACCCCGGCCTCGGCACCCCGCCGCTCCAGCTCACCGCCGACGGGCTGCGCCGCGCCGACACCCGCTTCGGCCTGGTCAACAGCAACACCTCGTACACCTACACCGCCGACGAGACCAACCTCCCCGGCAGCCTCCAGGACCCCGGCCGCCCACCCCGGCAGATCCTCCCGACCTCCGGCATCGACCACCAGACCACCGCGGTCCTCCGCGGCGCCGCCTCCGTCACCGCCTCCTCCAGCGGCAACTGGCTCTTCCACCTGCCGCAGTACGACCCGGTCAACGCCTTCGACGGCAATCCCGACACCGCCTGGGCGGAGGGCAGCGCCGGCAACCCCGTCGGCCAGTGGATCCGCATCGCCTTCACCCGCCCCACCACCCTTCCCGCGCGCCTCTCCGTCACCCCGCTGCGCGGCGACGGACTCCGCGCCGCCCCCACCGCCGTCCGCGTCCAGACCGACCGCGGCAGCGCCGACAGCACCCTCCGCCCCGACGGCTCCCGCCAGCAGATCAAGGCGCCCCCGGGCAGGGCGACCTGGCTCCAACTCACCATCCGCGGCTCGCAGAACCCGCGCGCCGGCCTCTCCGGCGCCGGCTTCACCGAGATCTCCATCCCCGGCGTCCAGGTCACCCGGCTGCTCCAACTCCCCACCGACGCCACCCGATCCGACTCCCCCTCCCAGGTCATCTCCCTCCACCGCGGCAGCGACCTCGGCGGCCTCTCCCCCGTCTCCGCCGAGATCGGCCTGCACCGCCAGTTCACCACCGGCCGCACCGCCCCCTACACCGTCTCCGGCACCGCGCTGGCCGTCCCCGGCACCGCCCTCGACCGACTCCTGGACAGGATCGCCCCCGAGCAGAAGGACCGCATCACCGCCACCGCCGACTCCACCAGCTTCGGCTTCGGCCAGTCCCTCAGCCCCCGCAACCTCGTCGACGGCGACCTGACGACGGCCTGGATCGCCGGCGACAAACCCACCCTCCACCTGCGCTGGCCCGGCAAGAAGAAGATCGACCAGATCGTGCTGGCCGCCGCCGGCGGCATCTCCACCCGCCCCGAACAGATCCAGCTCAACTCCCCCTACGGCGCGGCCACCGCCGGCGTCGACGAGAACGGCCTGGCCCGCTTCGACCCGATCACCACCGACCGCCTCGACATCACCATCAGCAAGGTCAAGGAACTCACCCTCAGCAACCCCGTCGCCGGCCAGGCCCTGCAACTCCCCGTCGGCCTCAGCGAGGTCTACCTCCCCGCCCTCGACGCCTACCGCACCCCGCGCCCGGCCCCCGACAAGCGCTTCGCCCTCCCCTGCGGCCAGGGCCCGATGCTCGCCGTCGACGGCATCCTGTACGCCAGCCGGGCCAGCGGCTCGATCCGCGACCTCACCGACCGCCGCCCCATCGACGTCCAGCTCTGCGGCCCGGCCGTCACCGACGGTCGGCTGCTCCTGCGCGCCGGCCAGCACCGCGTGGAGGCCGGCGACCAGGGCCCGTTGGCGATCACGGACGTGACATTGGGCCGAGGACCGGCGGCCGAGGCCATGTCACCCTCGGTGAACACCCGGTCGTCCGCCGACGCGCGGTCCTCCACCGGATCGCCGTCCTCCACCGACTTACGGCATCCTGCCGACGCACGGTCCGCCGACGCCCCCGGCACGGCACGGACCCCCGACACCGCACGGACTCCCGACAGCGCACGCGCCGTCGCCGCCAAAGACTGGACCGGCGACCACCGCACCGTCACCATCGGCACCGGCCCGGCCGCCTACCTCCAACTCCACGAGAACGCCAACGACGGCTGGCACGCCACCCTCAACGGCCGGGAACTCACCCCGCTCCGCGTGGACGGCTGGCAACAGGCGTTCCTCGTCCCGGCCGGCGCCGGCGGCACCGTCACGCTCTCCTACGCCCCGGCCACCTCCTACGACGTGGGCCTCGTCGCCGGCGCGCTGGGCATCGTCGCGCTCCTCGCCTCCGCCCTGATCCGCCGCACCCGCCGGACCCCGGGCACCCCGCCCGCCGCACCGCCGCAACCGCCCGCCCCGTCCTGGGTCCTGGGCACGCTGGCCCTGACCGCGGTGGTGGCCCTGGCGGCCGGGCCGTACGCGCTGATCGTCGCGCCGCTGGCCCTGGTGGCCCGCCTCCGGCCGCGGGCACTGGTACCGCTGGCCGGCACCGCGATGCTCGCGGCCGGCATCACCGCCGCCGTCGGCGCTGGCCACCCCGTCGCCGACCACGAGGGCGCCTTCAGCGGGCTCGCCCAGGCCCTGGCCCTGCTGGCACTCGCGTCGGCCGTCGTCACCCTGCCGACGCCCGCGACCGACACCTCGGCCGCGATCGGCGCCCGACCGCCGGACGCTGTCGCCCCACCGCCCGACGCTGTCGCCCCGCCACCGGACGCTGCCGTCCCACGGCCGGACGCCGGCACGGCACCCCCGGCCAGCGGCCGGCCCCCGGCCACCAGCCAGGAGGACACCTCACGATGACCGCCCTGGAACCAGCCCGACCAGCCCGACCGGTCCAACCGGTCCAACCGGTCCAACCGGTCCAACCGGTCCAACCGGTCCAACCGGTCCAACCGGTCCAACCGGTCCAAGACGACCCGCCGGGGAGCCGGGACGTCCACCCCCGCGCCACCGCCCCCACCCGTCCCCACCACCCCGCGCGCATCCCGTTCCCCCTGGTGGACGAGATCTCCCGGCACTGCCTGGAGGACGACGAACCGGAGACCGTCCACATAGAGGTGCACCTCCCCGGCCGACTCGACCACGAACGGCTGCGCACCGCGTTCCACCAGGCCCTCGCCCGCCATCCGCGCGTCCTGATGCGCCAGGTGCCGACCCGCTGGTGGCACCGCCACTACACCTGGCAGCTCACCCCGGCCCCGGATGTGGACCCGGTCGTCTTCCCGCCCCCGGGCCCCGACGCCCTCGCCCACGCCCGGGCCCGCGCGCTCACCGACTGCCCTCCCCTGGACGCCTCGCCCCCCGTCCGCCTGGAGGTCATCGAGCCCGCGCACGCCGCCCCCGTGGACGACCGTCGACCAGCGGTCCCCTCCACCGGCACCGTGCTGCTGCTCACCCTCCACCACACCGCCCTGGACGGCCCGGCCTGCCTCCGCATCCTGGCCACCGCCGCCGAACTGTACGCCGGGTCCACGGGCCCGACCGGGTCAACAGAACCGGCGGGCTGCACAAGCCCATCCGGGTCGGCAGATCCGACCGAGCCGCCCACCCATCCACCTCATCTACCCCACTCACCTCATCCGCCCTATACACCCCATCCGCCGCAACTGCCTGGCCGCTCACCCCTCCCCCACCACTCCCGCCCAGGACTCCTCACCCGCCCGGCCCGCCTCGCCCCCGACCACTCCACGCCAACCACCAACCCGACGACCAGCAATGCCAGCACCAGCGGCAGTAGCAGTAGCAACGGCAACGGCATGCTCCTCGCCGAACTCTCCGTCCCCACCCGCCCCCACACCCCATCGGCGAACGGCCCCCCTACACCGTCAACGACCAACTCCTGGTCGCCACCTACCTGATGGCCGCCCGCTGGAACCAGCTCCACGACCGCCCCGCCGCCCCCGTCGTCATCACCATGCCCATCGACGACCGGTCACGAGGCCCTCACATGCCCATCGGCAACGGCACCCGCCTCGCCGCCGTCCCCTTCCCGTCCACCACACCACCCCTCACGCCACACACCAGCCCGGGCGGTGCTCCCCACACCACCCCGGCCCCCACCCCCCTCACCCCTCTCCTGCACCGGACCTCCGCCCGTACCCGGGCCCGGAAGTCGACCACTCCCCGTTCCCCGCTCGGCCTGCCCGCCGCCGTGCTGACCTCCCTCCCCCTCCCCGTCGGGCCCCGCCGCGCCCTCACCCGTGCCCTCCGCTCCCTCGCCGCCCCCTGGACGCCCACCACCCTCCTCTCCAACATCGGCCGTGTCCCGTATCCCCTGGATTTCGGCGAAACGGGCGGCCGGGCGACCGCGGTGTGGTTCTCCGCGCCGGCCCGGATGCCCC
This sequence comes from Streptomyces yunnanensis, assembly GCF_029011865.1. Classification (NCBI taxonomy): domain Bacteria; kingdom Bacillati; phylum Actinomycetota; class Actinomycetes; order Kitasatosporales; family Streptomycetaceae; genus Streptomyces; species Streptomyces yunnanensis. The sequence goes on along the minus strand of NZ_CP095749.1, from coordinate 6,459,992 downwards.
GCGGCCTGAGCATCACCACCGCCGCCACCTGCGACGGGGACCGCATCCACCTCGCCCTCCGCTGGTCCCGCGCCCTCCTCGACGAGGCCGCCGCCGGCCGCCTGCTCGACCTCTTCCGCTCCTCCCTCGCCGCCACCGCCTGGTCCCCGGGAACCGCCCCCGCACCAGGACCCGTCCGCTCGGCGGAAGAAGGCGGCGCCCCATGACCACCACCCCCCTTCGGAGCTTCTACGAGAACCCCGCGGTGCCGGTCGCTTCCGGCGACGCCCGCAGCCGACGGCAGGCCCGGCTCCTGGCGCGCGCCCTCGGCCCCGTACACGCCGGCGCGCCACCCGCCACCGTCCTGGACATCGGCTGCGGCGACGGCACCGCGGCCGCCACCGCCGCCGACGTCCTCACGGGTCACCGCGTCATCGGCGTCGACTGGTCCCAGGACGCCCTCCGCCGCGCCGCCGCCCACATCGGACACGTCGTACGCGGCGAACTCACCGACGGCGGACTCCCGTTCGCCACCGGATCGGCCGACGCCGTCCTCTTCAGCGAGGTCATCGAGCACCTCGTCGACCCCGACGCCGCCCTCGACGAACTCCGCCGCGTGCTACGCCCGGGCGGCCATCTGCTGCTCTCCACCCCGAACCTCGCCGCCTGGTACAACCGCGGCCTCCTGCTGGCCGGTGTCCAGCCCGTCTTCTCAGAGGTCAGCCTGCGCGCCATCCACGGCCGCCCCGGCAGCCAGGTCGTCGGCCACCTGCGTCTCTACACCGCCCGCGCGCTCCGCGCCTTCCTCACCGCGTCCGGCTTCGACGTCATCCGCATCGCCGGCGCCCCGTACCACGACGTCCCCCGCCCGCTCCGCCCCTTCGACCGCGCCGCCTGCCACGCCCCGTCCCTGGCCTCCATCCTCCTGGCCCACGCCCGCCCCCACCCCACTCACCACAACCACCCCGCCCATCCCACCCACCCCACCCGTCACAATCTGCAACGAACCCGGGAACAAAACTACGCTCCGTAATCGTTGCCGAAACAGCAAGGAAGGAGGCCCCCGCAAGGCACACCCACCGGCCCCACCCCGGAACCACCACCACCCAGACCGAACCCCACCCGAGCCACCAAAGAACAGCCCCGAAGGACACCGGACCCGCCCGAGCCGCCAAAGACCGTCCGAGCCACCCGAGCAAGCGAGCCACCCGAGCGAGCGAGTCAAAAGCGAGCCCTCCGAAAAAGCGAGTCACCCGAGCAGGCCAGTCACCCCAGTCACGCGAGTCCCCCGAGAAGGAGGTAGGCCCATGCTCTGGTGGGGCGTGGCGTCCGCACTGCTCGCCAACGTCCTCTACAGCACCGGCTTCGTCCTGGAGAAACGCGCACTCGCCACCCTCCCCGCCCTCAGCACCCGCCGCCCCGCCCGCCTCATACGCCACCTCCTCAGCAGCCCCCTGTGGCTGGGCGGCTCACTCGCCCTGGCCGCGGGCTTCGCCGCCCAACTCGCCGTCTACCGCACCCTCCCCATAGCCGCCGCCCAGGGCATCTTCATCTCGGGGCTGGTCCTGCTCCTGCTCATGTCCTCGGCGCTGCTCGGCGAGCGCACCAGCGGCCGGGAGCGGCAGGGCATAGCGGCGATCCTGATGGCACTCGTACTGGTCGTCGCCTCCCTCCGGAACGACGACGCCCGGGCCATCGCCCGCACCGCCCCGCCCGCGACGCTGCTCGCGATCGCCGTACCGTCCCTGGCCGCGGGGCTGCTGCTGTACCGCTCGGCGGAGCTGCGCGCCCGCCGCCGCCACCGCCGGCCAACCGCCGGCGTCCCCTACGGGGTGGCCGTCGGGCTCCTCTACGGCGTCAGCTCGCTGGCCATCAAGGGCGTCTCCGGCCTGCTCGACTTCCACGACCTCCGGGCCACCGCGTGGGCCGTCCTCCGCTCGCCCTACCCGTACCTGCTTCTCTTCACCGGGGCCACCGGCCTGGTCCTGTCCCAAACCGCCCTGCAACGCTGCCGAGCCTCGGTGATCGTTCCCGTGTGCACCACGGTGACCTGCGTCTTCACCGTCGCCTGCGGCACCGTGGCGTTCGGCGAACCACTGCCCGGCGACCCCCTGCGCCTGGCACTGCGCCTGGGCGGCACGGCCGTGGCCCTCACGGTCCTCCTGGCACTCCCGCGCCACGAAGCACCCCCGCCGTCCCACCGCGACGCGCCCACCCCGCGGCAATACCACCCACCCGCACTTCCACGCGGGGAGACACCCGCACCCTCCGCACCGGGAGCCCCCCTCACACCCGAGCCGGCGGCGACGACCGCCCTCCCGCCGACAGCCCCAAGGGCTGCGACCACAGCTCACCGAACCCCTCAACCACCCGTGACCACAAGCAACGTGACCACCCGACGAAGGGATTGATCAATGGCGAGGCCGAGCGATGAGCCGAGCGAAGCGAGCGAAGCAAGGAGCCATGCGATGAGCCACGCGCGATGCGCGGTGACGAAGTCGAGCGTGAGGGAGTCGAGTGCCGTGCGTGGAGGGAGTGGATCGTGAAGCCTGACGATGCGCTGTTGAAGATTCTGGCGTGCCCGATCGACAAGGGGCCCCTGGTGCTCTTGACCTCCGAGGAGGCGCTCTACAACCCGCGGCTGCGCCGGCGCTATCCGATCCTCGACGGGATTCCGCAGCTGCTCCCGTCCTCCGGGGAGCAGGTCTCGGAAGCCGAACACGAACGCGCAGTACGCGAGAGCAAGGACAGGAACGAGAGCGGGAGCGAGAACAGGACCGAGAACGGGCGCGAGAACGGGCGCGAGAGCGGGAGCGAGAACGGGAGCGAAATCAGCGGCGCGATCGGCGGAACGATCGGGAAACCGGACGAGATCGAGGACGAGATCGAGGAGGTGGGGACGGCGGAGTCAGGAACGGAGGCAGGAACGGAAATGGGAGGCGCGCCAGGTGGAGCCGCGGGAGGAGCGGCAGGAGTCACGGGGCCGGGGCCGGAGAGGGTGGCGTCCGGGTCGGGGCCCGGGGCGGGGGCCGGGTCATGACGTTCGCGGCGCGGGTGGGGCCCTGGTTGCCGGGGCGCATGGTGTCGGCGCTGGCGGCCGGGCTCTACCCGCGGTTCGAACCGGAACTAGCGCGCCTGCCCGACTTCTGTCCGGCAGGCGGTACGGCCGTGGACGTCGGAGGGTGGTACGGCCCATGGACCCGGCGCCTGGCACGCCGCGCGGACCGGGTCGTCACCGTCGAGCCCGTCCCCCATCTGGCTCGCCTGCTCGCCTCGACCACGCCGGCGCACGTGGACGTCGTATCCGCCGCGGCCACCGACCACGCCGGTTGCGCCACGCTCTGGCTCCCTCCGGACGGCCGCGGCGACCGCGGGGTCTCCTCACTCGTACGCCGTGAGGTGCACTCCGCCACCCTGGACGTCCCCTGTCTCCCCCTGGACGCGCTGCGCCTCACCGCCGTCACCCTCATCAAGATCGATGTGGATGGCGGCGAGCTTGCGGTACTACGCGGCGCGGCACGCACCATCGAGCGCGAACTCCCGGCCCTCTTCGTGGAGTTGGAGACCCGCATCCAACCGCTGGCGCCCGTCCTGGAGTGGACGGCCGCCCGTGGATATCGCGGCTGGGTCCTGCCACACGACCACTGGCTGCCGCTGGCCGACTTCGATCTGTCCGCCCATCAGTCCCGTACCTCCCACGTCGCCGAACACGGTCTGCTGCGCCGCTCCCTCGCCCCGCACCGCCGCTACGTCAATTCCGTGCTCTTCCTCCCCGACGGCGTCCGCCCCGGTCCCGCGCACACCGCGGGTCCCGCGCACACCGCGCCGACTGCCGCCTCCGCACCTCCCACGGCCGTCATCCACGACCATGTCCATCATGAGCCCCGCCACTGACAATGCCCCGCCCGCCGGCTCCGGCACCCCCTCCGACCTGCCCGGCCCCCTCGCCTTCCAGCTCGTACTGCTGCGTCGCATGGCCGACCACCAGCCCGTCCTCGTCGAGAACGCCCTCCGCCAACTACGCGTCACCCGCGCCCAGATGCGCGAGGCCAACCGCCGCTGGCAGGCCCGGATGCACAGCCCGCGGGCGCGCGCCGGCGTCCAGCCGTACCGTGCACTGCTCGGTACGCCGGAGACCGTCGCCACCCGCCGCATCGGCGACCTGACCTGCGAGGCGCTGACCTGGCCGATCCTCCTCTGGCCGGACCTGCGGTTCGAGATGCTCACCGCGCCCGGGGGCGGCGTCTGGAACGCCTGGCTCGTACGCGCACCCGGCGCCCCCGGACCCGACCTCCGGACGACCGCGGACCTCGCCCCCTGGTCGTGCACGGTCGACGAGGTCGCCCGCGCCTTTCCCCCGGCCCACCCGATGGAGGGCAGCGCCCCCACCCGCTGGCGCCTGGCCTGCACCGCCCCCGGACCGGACGGCGCGCCCCAGGACGTCGTCACGGAGTTCACCTGGGGCCTTTTCCAGCGGCGAGTGGAGGGGTGAGCGAAAGCGAGGAGGACGAGCGAGGAGGACGAGAAAGAGCAGCGGGAGGATCAACGAGATGAAGTCGACGGCTCACCAAGGGCCCGAACTGACACCTCGTAGAGGACCGGCCGCAACCCCCGCCCCTGAAGTCTGACATTCAGTCAGCCCCCCTCGGAGTCGGCCTCGGAGTCGGCCTCGGAGTCGGCCCCAGACTCGACCCTGGCCTCGGGATCGGGCTGGGACTCGGGATCGGGATCGGAATCGGCCCCGAATGCTCCGAGCCAAGCCTGACTGACGGTCAATCCCCCTCCCCTCACCCCAACGCCGCCCCTCCCACGCCCTCGTCCCCCGAGCGGACGCGCTCAGCGGGCGGGGCCCAGTGGGGGCTCGGAGGATGGCGCACGAGCGCTCACGTGCGGGCGCTCGTGCCCAGTACCGGCCCGCCGGAGACGTTCGCACCGGCCCATCGGGGAGGAATCCACCATGACCATCAGCCTCGCCCAACTGCGCCGCTGCTCGGCCGCCGTCGACCTCGGAGCGGCCCGGACCAGGGTGTACGTCAAGAACCAGGGGCTGGTCGTCGACGAACCGACCGTCGCCGCGGTCAACACCCGCACCGGGTCGATGCTGGCCGTGGGCGCCCAGGCCGAGGTGATGGACGGCCGCACGCCGGACTACATCCGCGTGGTCCGGCCGGTCTCCAACGGGACGGTCGTGGACATCGACCTGGCCCAGCGCCTGCTGCGCCACCTGGTCGGCGACAAGCTGCGCAAGACATGGCGGCGGCGGCCCTCGATGCGGGCCGCGGTCTGCCTCCCGTACGGCAGTGAGCCGCTGGCGCAGCGGGCCGCCGTGGAGACGCTGACCGGGTTGGGCGCCCGTCGGGTCGAGCTGGTCGACACGCTGGTCGCCGCGGCCGTCGGTTGCGGGCTCCCGGTGGAGCAGCCGGAAGCGACCATGATCGTGGTGTGCGGTGCGGGGACCACGCAGGTCGCGGTGCTCTCGCTCGGCTCGATCGTGGCCGCCGAGACCGTCCCCGTGGGCGGCAACGCCATCGACCACGCGGTGATCCAGCACCTTCGGCTGCACCACGAGCTGATGCTGCCGAACCAGTCGGTGCGTCCGCTGCACCTGATGCTGTCCGGGGACGGGGAGCTCACGCCCGGCTCCACCGAGGTGCACGGGCGGGACGTGGTCAGCGGGCTGGCCCGGTCCGTGCATGTGGACACCGAGCGGGTGCGGCGCGCCATCATCACCCCGCTGACGGCGATTCTCGACGGCATCAGTGCGGTGCTCCGCCGCTGCCCGCCGGACCTCGTGGCCGACCTCGGCGAGCGCGGCATCATGCTGGCGGGCGGCAGCGCGCTGATCCCGGGCCTGGAGCCGATGATCCACGAGGCCACGTCGATGCCGGTGCACATCGCGGACCAGCCCAGCACCTGTGCGGTGCAGGGGCTGGGCGCGATGATCGAGGGCAAGGTACAGCCCCTGCACCTCGACCCGATGGCCCCCTGACCCCGGTGGCCTCCTGACCAGGTGCCCTGTCGGCCCGGTGACCCGGTCGGCCCGATGGCCCCCAGGCGTGCCCGGCCGCCTACAGGCTCCGGGCGTTCCAGGCGATCACCGCGGGCCGGTCGTGCTCGGTGCCCAGGACGCCGATCGTGCCGGTGCCGAAGGTGAACAGGCCGCCCGAGGCGGCCGGGAGTCCCAGCCGGCGGGCGGTCAGTACGCGCAGAAAGTGCGCATGCGCCACCAGCGCCACATCGCCCTCGTCGACCTCAAGGTGGGGCGCGATCAGTGCCAGTACGCGGTCGGCGCGCGCCCCGACCTCCTCGGGTGACTCCCCGGGGTGCTCGGCCGGCCCCGGCGCGACGCCGTCGTCGAAGAGGTACCAGTCGGGTCTGCTGCGGTGGATCTCGGCGGTGGTGATCCCCTCGTCCCCGCCGTAGTCCCATTCCCGCAGGTCATCGAGGATGTGCGGGGAGGGGAGCCCGGCCAGTTCGGCGGTGCGCAGTGCGCGCGTCATCGGGCTGGCGTAGACCCGCGCGATCTTCCGCGCCGACAGCAGCGGCCGGAGGGCGCGGGCCTGCTCCTCGCCGTTGGCGGTGAGGGGGAGGTCGGTCCAGCTGGTGTGCCGGCCGTCCCGGCTCCACTCGGTCTCGCCGTGCCGGACCAGCAGGAGCTCGCTCATGCCGCGATCTCGCTTCGCTCGCTCACGCGCCCTGCGCCTGCTCTCCGCCGCCGTTCTGCGCCTGCTGCTCCTGGGCCTCGGCGACCGAGGCGCGGACCTCGCCCATGTCGAGGGTGCGGGCCTGGCCGATGACGTCCTCCAGAGCGGCCTCGGGGAGCGCCCCGGGCTGGGCGAACACCGCGATGTTCTGCCGGACGATCATCAGGGTGGGGATGGAGCGGATGTCGAAGGCGGCGGCGAGTTCGGGCTGCTTCTCCGTGTTGACCTTGGCGAAGAGCAGGTCGCCGTGCTTCTCGGACGACCGCTCGAAGACCGGCCCGAACTGCTTGCAGGGGCCGCACCATTCGGCCCAGAAGTCGATCAGGACGAAATCGTTGCCGGAGACGATCTCGTCGAAGTTTTCCTTGGTGAGCTCCACGGTGCTCATACGCGCTTCCCTGCTTCCGGTTCGTCGAGGCTTCGGCGGCTTGACGCTTCGGCCTCCGGGGCGGCTGTGGTGTGCGGCTGGTTTCCGCTGTTCGGTCGGTGTCCGCTGTTCGGTTGGGTTCGGTGTTTCGGTTGGGTTCGGTGTTTGGTTGGGTTCGGCGTGCGGCGCACCGACGGCCTGCCGGGCGCCGGCGGACGGCCCGCCCGGTGCCCGACTCCCGTCACAGCTTCCCTCACGGCTTCCGTAACAGGACCAACCCGCACGGTATTCCGCATTTCCGCGATTCCGCGCACCGGACCGCCCGGCTCCCCTGCCCACACCGCGCCGTCCTAGACATGCCGTGGCCCAGATCACCCCCTACGGGGAGCGGGGCCGGGCAGCCCATGACGGCTGCCTCAACCTGCGCGGCCGTGAGGGCTGCTGTCGCACCCCGACCGTCGTGGCCGTGACGGCTGCCGTGTCGACCGCCGGCACCGCGAACCGTGCCGCGCCCCGTCCACCCGCCCGCCCTACGATGGACGGGGGGCCGCCCGGAAGGAGGCGTCGGCCCTATGGAGACACGCGTCGACGAGATCGCCGATGGGATCTACCGGATCTCCACCTACGTTCCCGACGTGGCCGCGCCGGCCGGCTTCACGTTCAACCAGTTCCTCATCGACGCGGAGGAACCGCTGCTCTTCCACACGGGCATGCGGCATCTCTTCCCCGCGGTCTCGGAGGCCGTGGGAAGGGTGGTTCCGGTGGCGGAGCTGCGCTGGCTGGCGTTCGGGCACGTGGAGGCCGACGAGTGCGGGGCGATGAACGAGTTCCTGGCCGCGGCCCCGCACGCCGAGGTGGCCCACGGGCTCCAGGGGTGTCTGGTCTCGCTCAACGATCTCGCCGACCGGCCGCCGCGCCCGTTGGCGCACGGCGAGACGCTGGACCTGGGTGGCAAGGAGCTGTTGCGCCGCCGGGTGATGCACCTCAACACCCCGCATGTGCCGCACAACTGGGAGGCGCGGGTGCTGTTCGAGGAGACCACCGGCACGCTGCTGTGCGGTGATCTGTTCACTCATCTGGGCAACGGCCCGCCGATCACCGAACGCGACCTGGTCGGGCCGGCGCTGGACGCGGAGGAGATGTTCCGCCAGACGTCCTGCCTGACGGCGGCGGTGGAGACCATGCGTTCCCTGGCCCGGCTCTCGCCCCGGACGCTGGCCGTGATGCACGGGTCGTCGTACGACGGGGACGGCGCGGCAGCGCTGCGCGCGCTGGCCGACGGCTATCAGGAGCGGTTCGGCCCGGAACTGGCGTTCGCCGCCCGGCCGAGTGCCCTGGCCGGCGCCAACGCCCCACAGGGCTGACCGCGTCCGCGCCGCCGAACCGGGGGCGCGGCCCGCCGATCGGGCCGTTCGCCGGCGCCCCGGGTCGGGTTCCGACGGGATGTCGCGGGGCCTGCGTCGTGGTGCGCAGTGGTCTGCAGCGGCGGCTAGCATCGCTTAAGGAGACCGCCAAGAACGGAGTGTTCATCTGTGCGTCAGCTGCGCCTGGGCGTCGCCATCCTGACCATGGGAAACCGCCCCACCGAGCTGCAGGACCTGCTGGATTCGGTGGCGAAGCAGGATCTGCCCGCGACGCACATCGTGGTCGTCGGCAACGGCTCGCCGCTGCCCCCGCTGCCCGACGGCGTCACCGGTGTGTCGCTGACCGAGAACCTGGGTGTCTCCGGTGGCCGGAACGTCGCCCTGGACGAGCTGCGCAAGCTCGGCGACCTGGACCTGGTGGTCGATCTGGACGACGACGGGCTGCTGATCAGCACGGACGTCTTCAGCCGGCTCGCCGAACTCTACGCGGACGACCCGAAGTTGGGGATCGTCAGCTTCCGCATCGCCGACGAACTGGGCCGCACCCAGCGCCGCCACGTGCCGCGCCTGCGGGTCGGCGATCCGCAGCAGGGCGGGCTGGTCACGACGTTCCTCGGCGGCGGGCACGCACTGTCCGTGCCGATGCTGGACCGGATCGGCGGCTGGCCGGACGAGTTCTTCTACGCCCACGAGGAGACCGACCTGGCCTGGCGGGCGCTGGACGACGGCTGGCGCATCCGTTACGCCCCGGAGGTCGTGTTGCAGCACCCGTACACCTCGCCGACCCGGCACGCGGTGTACCACCGGATGGTCGCCCGGAACCGCGTCTGGCTCGCGAAGCGTCATCTGCCGGCCGTGCTGGTCCCCGTCTATCTGGGGGTGTGGGCGGCGCTGACGGCCGTCCGCGGCCGCTCGGCGGCGGGCATGCGGGCCTGGGCCGCGGGCTTCGCCGAGGGGGTGCGCACCCCGTGCGGCCGACGCCGGCCGATGCGCTGGCGCACGGTGTGGCGGATGACCCGGCTGGGGCGTCCGCCGGTCATCTAAGGGTTGTCCCCCGCCGGCCCACCGCCCGGTCGCTGCGGAAGCGGAACGCTCTCCGGCGTCTTTGCCGCCCTCTTTAAGGAACCGTCAACTTTCTGAGAGCGTCTTCGCGTACGAACTTTACGAACCGGTGGGGAACTGCTCGATCCGGCGAGTGGGGACGGCAGTTAGGGGCGTGTTCGCGTGGGCGTGGTACTTCCGGGTTGGGCCGACGAGATCCTCGACATCATCGGCGTCTCGTGGCCGAATGTGGACGAGGACGACTATCGCGCGATGGCGGATTCCTTGAGGGGATTCGCGAACGACATCGAACACGGGGCGAACCAGGCGCATCAGGTGATCGAGAGCCTGGTGGGCACGGCGGGGGGTTCGCTGGGGGTGGCGGCCCTCAACGCCCACTGGGGCAAGGTCAACGGCAAGCACCTGAAGGGGCTCGCGGAGTGCGGGCGCATGGCGGGGACCGCCATGGACGTCGTCGCCGGCCTCGTCGAGGGCGCCAAGATCGCGGCCATCGCCCAACTCGCCATCCTGGCCGCGGAGGTGATCGCGGCCCAGGCGGCGGCGCCGTTCACCTTCGGCCTGTCCGAAGTGGGGGCGCTGGCGGGTACGCAGGCGACCCGGATCGCCGTGAAAAAGATCATCAAGGAGGTCTGCGAGCAGGTCGTCGAGCAGGTCGTCAGCGTCGCGCTGTCGCCGATCGAGGAGGCGCTCGGGGCGATGGTCGGCGACCTGGTGGTCCAGGTGGGGGCCAACGCCCTCGGGGTGCAGAAGGGCATCGACGTCGGCCATGCGGCCCAGGCCGGCAAGGAGGCGGGGAAGTCCGCGGCCGGTGCGATGCAGTTGCTCAGCGCCGGCGGGGAGGGCGGCAGCGGGGGCGGTGGGGGCGGCGGCTTCACCTTTGATCCGGACGCCCACGACAGTGTGGTCACCGGCCTGCAGAGCGCCGGCGGCACCTTCCGCAGCGGGGCCGGCGGCAAGCTCGGGCGGGCCAAGAGCCATCACGGTCGGACCCGCGGCAAGGACGCCATCGCCAACGCCGCCGCCCCGATGATCGACAAGGCGCTGGAGGGGCTGGAGACCGGCGTCAAGCGGACGGCGGACCATCTCGACGACAAGATGGTCAACGGCGTCAAGAAGATGAAGCTGAACCATCGTGAGAACGACGAAGGTATCGCGTCCGACCTCAAGAACATCGGCAAGAATTCGCACGGCAATGCGCCGATGTACAACGTCAGTGACAAGGGGAAGGTCACCCGTCTCACCACCGAAGGACACAAGGACCTCACCGCCGAGGACCGGAAGCGGCTCACGCCGATAGGACTTCTGAGCGACGACCACGTCCCGCGGCGGGAGGCCGGCAAATATCCGCTGCCACCGGCGGACGAGCGCAAGCGGAAACCCTCCCAGCAGGTTGCGTTCGGGAGTACGGACCTGTCACAGGCCACCCAGCTGGCGCGGCACGCCAACACCGGCGCGGGCAGCAAGCAGGGAGATTACGGGCGGGTCAGCAAGGGGAAATTCTCCAGTCGGAACTACGCCGCGGCACGGTATGGCGAACGTGGCGCCGATGATGAATTCGTGCTCGTCGGCCGCAGTAAATGGCCGGGAATGCACTCCGAACGTCAGGTCGGCATCCCGTTCCTGGACTCCGGAAAATCGAAAGGCATGTCCGAGCTCTATACCGAGCGTGAGCCCTGTACCACCGGGCCCGGCACCAGGGACTGCAGCGCCTGGATGTCGCACCATCTCCCGGGCGACGTCAAGGTTTCGCACACCGTCGAGTACGGCGACACCGCGGAGTCCAAGAAGAAGGGAAACGACGAAATGGAGAAGTATCTCAACGGCATTAATCGGCGCAAGAAGTAGCGATTGACGCGGAGAAGTCACCTCCGATAAGATCACCGGATTCCCGCACCTTACCGACAGGACAGAAGATGCCCCAGCTCACCGACCGGTCGATGATGGAGTCGGTATTCCCTCCGGAAAAGCTCGTCACGCTGGAGGAAGCGAAGCTGCCGGCGGAAATCGATGCGGCGACATGTGCGCTACTGACCGCCACGGGCCTGCCGGACGACCGGAGTTCCTTTTTCGTGCTCGACGGCGGCCTCTTCGTCGGGGAAACTCCCGACCGGTTCCGCCGGTGCGCGCAACTCAGCCATTTCTCCGAGTACCACGACATGCCGGAGGGCTGGGCGGAGTGGCTGGTGCTGGGCGAGATCCACTACGACGTGGTGGTGCTGGACCCGGTCTCCGGTGCCGTCCACGCCCTGCCGGACGGGGAGTTCACGGCCCGTCCGCTGAATCAGAGCCTGGACTCCTTCCTCTATTTCCTCTACCTCCTCGAACTGGAACGCCCCGGCTACGACGCCACGGTGTCGGAGGACCTGCCCGACCCCGAGGCGCTGGCGGAGTCCCTCCGGGAGCGCATGCGCAACGCCGATCCGCTGCCGTTCGAAGGGGTGGAGCCCGTCTGGTCGGAGGAGGCCGACTGGGAGGCCGAGGACGCCGCGCCCGTTCCGACGTGGGACGGTGTCCTCTCAGACGTGTACGAGACGGTGGGTTAGGCGGAGTCGTCCATGACAGTGCCCGAGGGTGAACTGCGGAAGTTCGGACCGGAGGCGGCGGGCGAGCCGTTCGCGGTCCCGGAGAGCGTCCACCGGCTGGCGCAGGTCGCCGTCCCCTGGACGGTCGGCCCCTATTTCTCCACCTCCCCCGACGACCCCGTCGTGCTGGACGCCTATGCGGAGTCCGTCGGGACGGAGGTGGCCCGCGAGGAGCAGCGGCAGTGGGCGCGCCTGGGCACCGACCGCGGCTACGAGCTCTGCGCCGCCCCCGGGGGCGAGGTGCGGGCGGTACTGCTCGGATACCAGGAGCCGTCCCGGTTCGTGAGCTCCTCGCCCGAGCAGTTCGCCCAGTCCCTGCGCGAACTGGACCGGGCGCTGCGCGTCATCCTCGGCACCGACCGGCCGGAGGCCGCCGCGGAGGCGTTCGCCGCGGCGGAGCGGCAGCTGCGCGCCACGGACCCGGCCGCCTTCGCCGACCGGGAGAACTGGTGGCCGCTGGTCCTCGACGACATCCGGGACACCGCCGGCACGGAGTGGTACGCGGCCTTCGAGTACGTCGGCGACGACGGCGAGAAGCAGGTGGTGACCCGCGCCGGGGGCATCGCCCTGCACCCCGAGGAGAGCCTGTGGTCCGCGCTGCGCGGCGCGGGCGTCGAGCCGGCCCAGGTGACGCGGATCCACACGGAGTTGGAGGCGTGCTTCCTGCCCGGCCACTACTGCTCGCTGTGGCTGGCCCAGATGTTCCCGGACGCCGAGTTGACCCACAACTTCCCCTACGGCGAGAGCGCCGAATCCCGGGCAGAGGGGATCCGCCTCCTTCGCGAGGCGGCCGCCCAGCAGTGACAGCGGCAGGGGGAGAACCGCCGATGACGACCACCGCACACCCTGAGAAGGCGCCCGGGACGGCGGCCTGGCCGGCACTGGACGACCGCCACGCGGCGGCCGGTCGGGCCCTGCTCGACTGGGCCGCCGCGGCCGACGGCGAGCTGTCGCGGCTCTGCCTGGTCCGCGGCGGCCGGGCGAGCGGCAAGAGCCATCTGCTCGCCTGGTTCCTCGCCGGGGCGGGCACCGACCAGCGGACCACCGTCCACGCCACGGTCCCCGCCGCCGGGCTCATCGCCGACTCCGTCGCCTGGGAGCTGGGCCGCCAGCTCGGCTACGGCCCGCTGCCCCCGCACCGCCTCCTGGCCCGCGTCGCCGCCGACTCCCGGCCGCTGCTGCTCCTCCTGCCCGATCTGCACCTCGCCGGCCGCGGACCGGCCGACCACGCCCCGGCGGACCCCGGCACGCTCGTCGACGAGCTCCTCGTCCCGCTCCTGGGGCTGCCGCACGTGCGCGCCGTCGCGGAGACCGGCACGACCGCCCTCCTCGACGACACGGAGCCCCACGTCATCGACCTCGGCGAGGCCCCCTGGCCCGACGCCGCGCCCCCGCCCGCCCCGTCCGAGGAGGCCCCGGACGCGGACGCCGCGGCCCTGCTCGCCGCCGTCCCGCGCACCGCCGACGGCAGGGCGCGGTGGGACGAGGCGCCGCCGGCCGCCCGCGAGCACGTCCTCGACGCCGTTCTCGGCACCGAGGACGGCGGCACCGCGGCGGGCTCCCTGCTCGCCGACCCCGGCTTCCTCCTCCACGGCTCCGCCACGGCCATCACCGCGGCACTCCGCGATCCGGCCACCGTCGCCCCCGCGGGCCTACGTGCCATCTGGGACCGCGCCGCGCCCCACCTGTCCGGTTCCGCGGACGACGACCTGGCCCGCGCCGCCGTCCTGCACGCCGCCGCCCTGACCACCAGCGCCACCCTCACCGAATACCTGCGCCCGCTGGCCGAACGGCACCTGTGGACCGCGGTCCGGGCGCACCACGACGTGCCGGCGGCCGCCCACTGCCACCTCCCGCACCAGGACGGCACCCTGCTCGTCGCGGACGCCCTGGGCCGGCTGCACCGCCACGACGCGGGCACCGGCGAACGCACCGGCGTGGTGCCCACCCCCGCGGGGCTCCGTCCCTTCGGCCTGGCCGCCGCCGGCCCGGAGGCGGTGCTGCTGTTCGACGGCAGCGGGCCGCTCTTCCCCCTCACCCCCGACGAGGAGGGCCCGGCCGGCACCGTACTGGGGCACATCGCCGCCCACCACGGCACCGCGGCGCTCGGCTCCGCGCCCTCCCGGCCCACCGCGCTCGGCGCCGACGGCCAGTCGCCGACGGCCGTCGTCGGCGACGCCGGCGGAGCCGTCCACGTGTGGTCCCTGACCTCCTACCGGCCCCTGCCGCACTCCCGCCGTCTGCACAGCGTCCCCGTCACCGCCGTCACCTGCCTGCGGCTGCCCGACGACGTCACCCTCGTCTTCAGCGCCGCGCTCGACGGCTCGATCCGTCTGTGGGAGACCTCCGGGGAACCGATGGCGGGCCCCGTGGAGCAGCGCCCGGCCCTCGTCACGGCCCTCGCCGCCGCCGACACCCCCGCCGGCCCGCTCCTGGCCGCCGCCTGGAACGACGCCGAGCTGCACCTCTGGCACCTCACCAGCGGGGCCGTCCGCACCCTGCCGCTGTTGTACCGCTGCAACGCCCTGACGCTCTCCCCCACCGGCCGTCTGACCCTCAGCGGCCCCGACGGCCTGCACACCCTGCAACTCGCCCTCGACCGCCTCCGGAACTGATCGCACCCGCCCCACGGGTCGGCCGGGGACGGCCATCGGCCCACCCCCGGACCCCAGTTCCCGCGCGGCAGGTCGACGAGCCGTGCAACTCCGGGCCCCCGGCGACCAGTTCCCGCGCCGGCACCGGCGGCTCCTCGCGGGACGACGCCACGCACGAGGTTTCCGGGCCCGTCGGCCGGCCCCGGCGTCGCCGCACACGCTCCGCGACCGCCCCGTGGGCTCCGCGCCCCGGTGCGACCCCGTGTGTGTCCCCCGTATGGCCCTGTGCGGCCCGTGGACCGTTTTCGGGGCCGAAACGACGAGGGCCGCCACCCGGAGGTGGCGGCCCTGCTGCCGTGATGTGGCTGGTCAGACGATCTTGCACTGGCCTGCCGTGGTGGGGCGGGTGGGACTCGAACCCACGGCCGACGGATTATGAGTCCGCTGCTCTAACCGGCTGAGCTACCGCCCCTCACGGCGCGTCGCGCACATTTGTGCGCGCCGTCTGCCGCAGCATAGCCGCTCATACGATCTGCTGCCCGTGCGGGCTGCCGTGCGGCGACCTTGCACGCCCAAGAGGACTTCGACCACCCCGGGTTCGGTTCCCGGACATAAGAAAAAGGACCCCTTCCGGGGTCCTCGTTCCCTCTGCTCCCCCGACTGGACTCGAACCAGTAACCCTCCGGTTAACAGCCGAATGCTCTGCCAATTGAGCTACAGGGGATTGAGCTCCCCCGACTGGACTCGAACCAGTAACCTGCCGGTTAACAGCCGGCTGCTCTGCCAATTGAGCTACAGGGGATTGCTCTGCTTGCCTCGAATGCATCGCTGTCCGGGGCTCCGGACGGCGGGCGCTCGCTGCGACACATACATTAGCGCAAGCAGGGGGGTGCTCCGCCAATCGGTATCCCCGGAGATCGCCACGGCCGGCTCCGGGGCCGGTGGGCAGGTGCCCGCCCGGCGTCCGGTGCCGGCCGGCACCGGACGGGATCGAGCGGCAAGGGAAAGGTGGAGCGATGCGCTACCGGCTCACGTTCATCGCGGGACTGGCGGTGGGATACGTGCTCGGCACCCGGGCCGGGCGGGAGCGGTACGAGCAGCTCCGCAAGAGTGCCCAGCGGATCGCGCAGAATCCCGCCGTCCGCAACACCGCGGAGTCGGCCGCGCTGGGCGGGCGGCAGGCCGCGTCGAAGGCGTTCGCCGCGGTGTCCGACAAGGTCGGGGACCGGCTGCCGGGCCCGGTGGCCGAGCGGGTGCGGTCGCTGCGGGAGCAGCGCGCGGCCGACGAGGACGACTGGGGCACCAGCAATACGTGAGCCCGGAGGCCCGGTGGGCAAACCCTGACTCTCTCCCCATGGCGTGCATGGGGCATCATCTGGGGCCATGGGGATAGTCGCCGGGTTGGACAGTTCGTCCGCGAGCACACGGATCGTCGTCTGCGATGCGGACACGGGTGCCGTCATCAGGCAGGGGTACGCGCCGCACCCCGTCGAGAAGGGGCCCGAGGTCGATCCTCAGGCGTGGCTGATGTCGCTCGGCGAGGCCGCCGGGAACGGGCTGCTGGAGGGCGTCCAGGCGATCGGTGTGGCGGCGCAGCAGCACGGGCTGGTGGCGCTGGACGCCGACGGGAATCCGGTGCGGCCGGCGCTGGTGGGCAACGACAAGCGGGCGCAGAGCGCGGCGGCGGACCTGGTGGACGCGCTGGGCGGGCGGGCGGCCTGGGTGCAGGCCGTCGGGTCGGTGCCGCAGGCGCAGCACGCGGTGACCAAGCTGCGGTGGCTGGCGCGCACCGAGCCGGCGAACGCGGCCCGGGTCGCGGAGGTCATGACGCCGCACGACTGGCTGGCCTGGCAGTTGCTGGGCCGGCCGGCGCGGCGCACGACGGACCGGGGCGGGGCCTCGGCGACCGGCTACTGGTCGGCGGCGACCGGCGCGTACCGGCCGGACCTGGTGGAGCTGGCGCTGGGGCACCAGGTGCGGCTGCCGGAGGTGCTGGGGCCGTCGGGGACGGCGGGTTTCACGCCGGAGGGGCTGCTGATCTCGGCCGGGACCGGCGAGACCATGGCCGCCGCCTTCGGGCTGGGTGTCGGGGTCGGCGACGCGGTGGTGTCGCTGGGTGCCTCGGGGTCGGTGTTCGCCATCCACGACGAGGCGCCGGCGGACCCGTCCGGGACGATCACGTCGTTCGCCGACGCGACCGGGCGGCATCTGCCGGTGGTGCACACCACCAATGCGGTGCGGGTGCTGCGCGGTACCGCGGAGATGCTGGGGACGGATCTGGCGGGGCTCTCGGAGCTGGCGCTGCAGTCGTCGCCGGGCGCGTACGGGATGGTGCTGCTGCCGTATCTGGAGGGCGAGCGGACGCCGCATCTGCCGCACACCGCGGGGTCGTTGCACGGGATGCGGCGCGAGAGCATGAAGCCGGAGCATCTGGCGCGGGCGGCCGTGGAGGGCATGCTGTGCGGGCTCGCGGACGCGCTGGACGTGCTGCGGGCCCGGGGGGTGGCGGTGCGCCGGGTGTTCCTGCTGGGGGCCGCGGCGGAGCTGGGTGCGGTGCAGGCGGCCGCGCCGGGGCTGTTCGGGGCGCAGGTCGTGGTGCCGCAGCCGGCCGAGTACGCGGCGCTGGGCGCGGCCCGGCAGGCGGCGTGGGCGTGGCAGGTGGCGCACGGGACGGCCGTCCCGGCCGCCGGTGGGGACAGCGGTGCGAGGTATCCGGAGCCGCCGCGGTGGCCGGCCGCGGCGAGCCAGGTCTTCGAACCGGGCGAGGAACTGCCGGTGTGGCAGGCCGTGCGGCAGCAGTACGCGGCGGTGCGGGACGAGGCCCATCCGGGGGCGTTCCAGCGGGAGGGCTAAAGTCGCGGGCGACCGGTTCGGCCTCAGTCGAGGTAGCCGCGGAGCTGGTCGGCGAAGGCGTGGTCGCGGAGTTTTCCGAGGGTCTTGGATTCGATCTGCCGGATGCGTTCGCGGGTGACGCCGAAGATCCGGCCTATCTCCTCCAGGGTGCGGGGGCGGCCGTCGGCGAGGCCGTAGCGGAGCTGGACGACCTTGCGTTCGCGTTCGCCGAGGGTGGACAGGACCGCGTCGAGGTGTTCGCGGAGCAGCAGGAACGCGGCGGATTCCACGGGTGAGGCGGCGTCGCCGTCCTCGATGAGGTCGCCGAGGGCGACGTCGTCCTCCTCGCCGACGGGGGCGTGCAGGGAGACCGGTTCCTGGGCCAGCCGCAGGACGTCGGTGACGCGTTCGGGGGTGAGGCCGAGGTGGGCGGCCACCTCCTCGGGGGTGGGTTCGTAGCCGCGTTCCTGGAGCATCCTGCGCTGGACCCGGACGACGCGGTTGATCAGTTCGACGACGTGGACCGGGACGCGGATGGTGCGGGCCTGGTCGGCGAGGGCGCGGGACATCGCCTGGCGGATCCACCAGGTCGCGTAGGTGGAGAACTTGTAGCCGCGGGCGTAGTCGAACTTCTCGACGGCGCGGATCAGTCCGAGGTTGCCCTCCTGGACGAGGTCGAGCATGGTCAGGCCGCGGCCGACGTAGCGTTTGGCGACGGAGACCACCAGCCGCAGGTTGGACTCGATCAGGCGGCGTTTGGCGATCCGGCCGCGGACCACCAACGTGTCGAGGTCGTGGGCGAGTTGGGAGTCGAGGTCGGGGGTGCGGGTGAGTTTCTCCTCGGCGAAGAGGCCGGCTTCGACGCGGCGGGCCAGGTCGACTTCCTCGGCGGCGGTGAGCAGCGGGATCCGGCCGATCTCGCGGAGGTACTGGCGGAAGAGGTCGGAGGAGGGGCCGCCGGTGTCCGGGCGGGGCGCGGGGTCCGCGGTGTCCGTGGGGTCCACGGTGTCCGTGGCGTCCGTCGTGTCGGTCGCGTCGGCCGGGTCCGCTGCGTCGGCCGGGTCCGGGGCGTCGGGGTGCTCCGGGGGGATCTCCGCGGCGAGGAGTTCGACGGCGGGGGGTTCGGCCTGCTGCGGCACCGCGACCGGCGCGGGCAGCAGGCCGGTATCGGGCGGGGCGGCCGGTGCGCCGCCGGCAGGTGCGGCGGGGAGGGTCCGGGTCTGCACGGGGGCGACCTCCAGGTGATCGCGGCTGGGGCGGCACGAGGACCGGGCGGAGGCGGCCGAGCCGCCGGGGCCGCCGCACGGTCACACGCGGCGGCGCGGGGGCTCACGGCCCGCACGGCGGCGCGTACGGGCGGATGTGCCGCGCTCCGGGGACTTACGGCACCGCTCCTCAGTGTGGAGTACGACACATGTCCGCCACGAGGGGCGTGCGAGCACTTTTTGAGTCCGGTCCGTGACCGAATGGCTACCCGGAGGTGGCGGAGGGGGGCGGCGGGGTTCCCGGGGCGGGTGGGGCGGTCGTACGGAGTGGGGCTCAGAGGGCGGCGGCGCCGCGTTCGCGGAGGGACTGGCCGTACTGCTGGAGGACCCAGAGTTCGTTCTGGACGGCGGCGAGTTGCTGGGGGTCGGCGCGCGGGCCCAGCCGCTGGAGGGTGCCGCGGATCTCCGTGACGCGTTGGTTGACGGCGGCGAGGCGGACGGCGACCAACTGGACGCCGGCGTACGCCTCGTCGGGGTCGCGGCGGGTGTGCAGCGGTTCCACGGCCAGCTCGGTGACCATGGCGCGGACGGTGTCGTCGGGGGCGGCGTCGCGCACCCGGGCCAGATAGTCGCCGTCGGCGGATCCGGCGGAGGCGCCGCCGGCCTCCTCGATGCACTGGCGGACGACGGCGTACGGGGGTGCGGTGAACTCGTCGGCGCCGTAGGCGTCGAAGGCCGGGGAGACCAGGTCGGGGCGCTGGAGGGCGAGCTTGAGGAGTTCGCGTTCGACGCGGTGGGCGGGGCTGCGGAGGTTGAGGGCGGGGCCGCCGGCGCCGGGCGCGGGGCGCTGCGGCTCGGCGGCGGGGGGTGCGTCGTGGCGCTGCGGGCGGCCCTGGCCGGGGCCGCCGTCGCGGCCGCGCTCGCGGGCCCAGCGGGCGAGCTGGGAGACCCGGCGGACGACGAACTGGGTGTCCAGGATGCCGAGCATGCCGGCCAGCTGGACGGCCGACTCGTGCTGGATGGCGCTGTTCTTGATGCGGGCGACGATGGGGGCGGCCTCGTCGAGGGCGGCGGCCCGGCCGACGGGGGTGTCGAGGTTGTGCCGGGAGACGACCTGGCGGAGCGCGAACTCGAAGAGCGGGGTGCGGGACTCGACGAGGTCGGCGACGGCCTGGTCGCCCTTGGCGAGCCGCAGGTCGCAGGGGTCCATGCCGCCGGGGGTGATGGCGATGGAGGTCTCGGCGGCGAACTTCTGGTCGTCCTCGAAGGCGCGCAGGGCGGCCTTCTGGCCGGCGGCGTCGCCGTCGAAGGTGAAGACCACCTCGGAGCCGGAGTTGTCCATCAGCAGCCGGCGGAGGATCTTGATGTGGCCCTCGCCGAAGGCGGTGCCGCAGGTGGCGATGGCGGTGGTGATCCCGGCGAGGTGGCAGGCCATGACGTCGGTGTAGCCCTCGACGACCACCGCGCGGCTGCTCTTGGCGATCTCCTTCTTGGCGAGGTCGATGCCGTAGAGGACCTGGGACTTGCGGTAGAGGGGGGTCTCGGGGGTGTTGAGGTACTTGGGGCCGTTGTCGTCGTCGCGGAGCTTGCGGGCGCCGAAGCCGACGACCTCGCCGGCGATGTCGCGGATGGGCCACATCAGGCGGCCGCGGAAGCGGTCGATGGGGCCGCGGCGGCCCTCCTGGGAGAGGCCGGAGAGGACCAGTTCCTTGTCGGTGAAGCCACGGCCGCGGAGGTAGCGGGTGAGGTGGTCCCAGCCGGCGGGGCTGTAGCCGACGCCGAAGTGCTGGGCGGCGTCCTGGGCGAAGCCGCGCTCGGCGAGGAACCGCCGGGCGATCTCCGCCTCGGGGCTCTCCAGCTGGTCGGTGTAGTACTGGGCGGCGGCCTTGTGGGCCTCGACGAGGCGGGTGCGCTCGCCCTGCTGGCGGCCGGGGGTGTAGCCGCCCTCCTCGTAGCGGAGGGTGATGCCGGCCTGGGCGGCGAGGCGCTCGATGGTCTCGGCGAAGGAGAGGTGGTCGATCTTCATGACGAAGTCGACGGTGTCGCCGCCCTCTTGGCAGCCGAAGCAGTGGTAGAGGCCCTTGGCGGGACTCACGTGGAAGGACGGGGACTTCTCGTCGTGGAAGGGGCACAGGCCCTTGAGGTTGCCACCGCCGGCGTTGCGGAGCTGGAGGTACTCGGACACGACGGCGTCGATCGGGACCGCGTCCCGTACCGCCTTCACATCGTCATCGTTGATCCTGCCTGCCACGGGTGAATTCTACGGTGGGGGTCGGACAGTCCCCGGCGGGCGAGTCCCGCCGGGGGCGGGGCGGGGCTGCCGGGCTCAGCCGAGCAGGTCCCGGAAGCGGTCCACGCCGATGTTGCCGCCGGAGACGATCACGCCGGTGCGGGCCGGTCGAGGGTCCCCCGCGGGCCGTCCGGGCGCCGGTGGTGGGCCCAGGCGGCCGGCGAGCAGGGCGGCGAGGGCGCTGGCGCCGCTGGGCTCGATGACGATCTTGAGGCGTTCGAAGGCGAAGGCCATGGCGGCGCGGATCTCGTCGTCGGTGACCAGGACCACGGAGTCGACCAGGCGTCGGTTGATCGCGAAGGTCAGCTCGCCGGGGGTCTCGACGGCCTGGCCGTCGGCGATGGTGCGGGGCACGGGGACGGCGACGCGGTGGCCGGCGGCCAGGGAGCGGCGGGTGTCGTCGCCGGCCTCGGGCTCGACGCCGATCATGCGGATACCGGGGGCCAGGGCGGTCGCGGCGGTGGCGGCGCCGGCCATCAGTCCGCCGCCGCCGACGGGCACCAGGAGGACGTCGAGCGGGCCGGTCTCCTCCAGGAGCTCCAGGGCGGTGGTGCCCTGTCCGGCGATGACGTGCGGGTGGTCGTACGGGGGGACGACGGTCAGGCCGCGCTCCTCGGAGATCCGGCGGCTGATGGCCTCGCGGTCCTCGGTGTAGCGGTCGTAGGTGACGATCTCGGCGCCGTAGCCGGCAGTGGCGTCCCGTTTGGAGCGCGGCGCGTCGGCGGGCATCACGATGACGGCGTGGGTGCCGCGTTCCCGGGCGGCGAGGGCGAGGGCCTGGGCGTGGTTGCCGGAGGAGTGGGCGACGACCCCACGGGCGAGCTGCTCGGGGGTGAGGTGGGAGAGGGCGTGGTAGGCGCCGCGGAACTTGAAGGCGCCGGCCCGCTGGAAGTTCTCGCACTTGAGGAACGCCCGGGTGCCGGTCCGCGCGTCGAGGGTGCGGGAGCGCAGCACGGGGGTGCGGTGGGCCACGCCGGAGAGCCGGCGGGCGGCGTCCCGGACGTCGTCGAGGGTGACGCCCGGGGTGCCGCTTCCGTCGGGGACGGCGCTGCCCTCGGAGCTGGTGGGGCTCGTGTGGCCAGGGGTCATACCTGCACGTTACGGGAGCAACGAGGCCAGCGGAATGGTGGGATCGGCCAGCCGCTCGGGTGCCAACGGGGCACCGGCGCGGATGAGTTGCTGGATCTGTTCGGCGACGTCCCAGACGTTGACGTTCATGCCGGCCAGGACGCGCCCCTCGCGGAGCCAGAAGGCGATGAACTCCCGCTTGCCGACGTCGCCGCGGCAGACGACCTGGTCGTAGGAGCCGGGCGGGGCGTAGCCGGAGTACTCCATGCCGAGGTCGTACTGGTCGGAGAAGAAGTACGGGAGGCGGTCGTAGCTGACGTCCTGGCCGAGCATCGCGCGGGCGGCTGCCGGGCCGCCGTTGAGGGCGTTGGCCCAGTGCTCGACGCGCAGGCGGGTGTCCAGGAGGGGGTGGTCGGCGGCGGCCGCGTCGCCGGCGGCGTAGATGTACGGGTCGGAGGTGCGCAGCGCGGCGTCCACGGCGATCCCGCCGCCGTCGGCGCGGTCGACGACGTCCAGGCCGGCCTGTTCGGCGAGGGCGGTGCGGGGGGCGGCACCGATGGCGGCGAGCACGTCGTGGGCGGGGTGCTCCTCGCCGTCGTCGGTGCGGACCGAGATCACCATGCCGTCCTGGCCGACGATCTCGGTGAGGCGGGCGCCGAAGTGGAAGCGGACGCCGTGGTCGCGGTGCAGGTCGGCGAAGAGGGCGCCGAGTTCGGGCCCGAGGATGCCGTGCAGGGGGGTCGGGCCGGGCGCGACGATGGTGACCTCGGCGCCGTAGGAGCGGGCCGCGGCGGCGACTTCGAGGCCGATCCAGCCCGCGCCGGCGATGACCAGGTGGCCGTTCTCGCGCCCCAGGGAGGCGAGGACGCCGCGCAGTCGTTCGGCGTGGGCGAGGCGGCGCAGGTGGTGCACGCCGGCCAGGCCGGTGCCGGGGATGTCCAGGCGGCGGGGTTCGGCGCCGGTGGCCAGCAGCAGCTTGTCGTAGGCGATGAGGGTGCCGTCGCCCAGGCGGACGGTGCGGCCCGCGGGGTCCAGGTGGACGGCGGGCTGGCCCAGGTGGAGCTCGATCCGGGCCTGGGCGTAGAAGGCGGGTTCGTGGACGAAGACGCTGTCCCGTTCTTCCTTGCCGAGCAGGTACCCCTTGGAGAGCGGGGGGCGCTCGTAGGGGTGGTCGCGTTCGTCACAGATGAGGATCACCCGGCCGGTGAACCCTTCCCCGCGGAGCGTCTCCGCGGCCTTCGCTCCGGCCAGGCCACCCCCGACGATGACGAACGTCTGGTGCGTGTCGACCACTTGCTTCCTCCTCGTTGCGGTGCCGTACGTCCGCGTCCGCGTCCGTGAACGCCCCCGTTGGTGCCCCCCGTTGGTACCCCCGTTTCCGGTGCCCCCGTTTCCCCTCGCTCCCTTGATGTGTTCGACGGATTTCGGGTTCCCGTGCGTTCGTGCGGGGACGAGCGTCCCGCACGGAGCGTGAGGGGGGAAGAGGGGCCGCCCCCCTAGGGTCACCCTGGGTTGCCCTAACCGTTACCAGGGGGACGTGTGAGGCGAGCGTGAAGAGTACGCGCGGAGGCGTCGGTGAGCGCGGCGATCTGGTCGATCACGGCGCGCATCCGGGCCCCGTCGTCGGGGGCCGTATCGAACAGCGAACGGAACTGCGGATCAAGGCCGTCAGGGGCGCGGGCGAGCAGCGCCTCGGCGAGTTCGGCGATCACCACGCGCTGGTCGGCGCGGAGCGCCTCCTGGTCCGGGCGCTGTATCACGTAGCGGTCGGCGACGGCCTTGAGAACGGCGCATTCCAGGCGGGTTTCGGCCGGAACCACCAGCTCCGCCGCGTACCGTGTGAGCCGCCCGCTGCCGTGGCGGGCCCGCGTCGCGCCCTCGGCGGCCAGGCAGAAACGGCCGATGAGTTGGCTGGTGGCGTCCTTGAGGCGGGCCTGGGCGAGCGCCGAGCCGTCGTAGCCGTGCGGCCACCACACCTGCTCCAGGAGGCGGTCCAGGGCGGCGGCGAGGTCCGCCTCGCCGGCGCCGGGGGCGTAGCGCTCCGCGGCGACCGCGAAGATCTCGGCGCGTTCGGGGTCGGCGAGCAGGACGTTGGGGTCCAGGTGGCCGGCGTGCAGCCCGTCCTCGACGTCGTGCACCGAGTAGGCGACGTCGTCGGCCCAGTCCATGACCTGCGCCTCGAAGCTGCGCCGGCCGGACGGGGCGCCCTGTCGGAACCACGCGAACACCGGCAGGTCGTCGGCGTAGACACCGAATTTCACGGCGGCCGGTCCGTCGGGGTGCGCGCCGCGCGGCCAGGGGTACTTGGTGGCGGCGTCCAGGGCGGCGCGGGTGAGGTTGAGGCCGACGCTGACCGGGGCGCCGTCCGGGGCGGGCACGAACCGTTTGGGCTCCAGGCGGGCCAGGAGGCGCAGCGACTGGGCGTTGCCCTCGAAGCCGCCGCAGGGCGCGGCGACCTCGTTGAGGGCCTGTTCGCCGTTGTGCCCGAAGGGCGGGTGGCCGAGGTCGTGCGCCAGGCAGGCGGCCTCGACCAGGTCCGGGTCGCAGCCGAGGGCGGCGCCCAGCTCGCGGCCCACCTGGGCGCACTCCAGGGAGTGCGTCAACCGGGTGCGGGGGCTGGCGTCCCACGCCTGGGTGGCACTGCCGGGGGTGACGACCTGGGTCTTGCCGGCGAGCCGGCGCAGTGCGGCGGAGTGCAGGACCCGGGCGCGGTCGCGTTGGAAGGCGGTGCGCCCGGGGCGTTTGTCCGGTTCGGGGACCCAGCGCTCGGTGTCCGCCGCGGTGTAACCGGGGAGCGCCGCGTGCGGATCCTGGCCGGGGCTGGGAGGAGTTGCCCGTGTTGTGCCCGTCATACCGCGACGGTAGCCGCCCTCGGGGCCTGTCCGGTGGATCAGGGTCGGGGCACGGGCTCCTCGCCTGCCCTTCGGCCGCGGGAGGAGCCGCGAGGGGAGCTATCGGGACGGTGCGGCAACGCGGCGAGGCGCCGTACCGGACGCCGCGGTCCCGGCCGTGATCCGCGGCCGCCGGGCAGGCCATGGGCCCTCGGTGCGGGATCCGGTGCGGGCGCGCAGCGCCTGGTCGTAGCGGTGCAGTACGAGGCGGGCCAGCGCGGGGTGGTCGCCCAGGGGGGCGGCGGCGGGGCCGGGGGCGAGCGCCGCGCACCGGTCGGCGAAGCGGCCGGGGGCGGCGAAGCAGGCGGCGACGGCGATGTCGCGGGGGTGGTGACCGCGGTCGGCCAGCGCGCGGACGGCGTCGGGGACGGTCAGGGCGGCGGCAATCCGGGAGGGGCGACGCGAAGCGTCTCCGTCCGGGGCGGTGGCGGGCGACGGGTGGGCAAAGGCGGGCAGGACGGGGACGCCGCCGAGGCGGGCGGAGAGCAGGTCGGCGGTACGGGCGGTGTCCAGGGCGGAGCGGGGGGCGCGGGAGCCGGCGGCGGCCAGGACGACGGCGGGGCGGCCGGTGTCGTGGGGGCGGGCGGGGAAGCCGGCCTCCAGGAGGCGGTCGTGCAGTGCCTCCGCCAGGAGGGCGTGCGGGCCCAGCGGGGCCGCTATCAGGCCGCTGAGGTGCGGGGCGGCGGCGAGCGCGGCGGGCAGGTCGTGGGTGACGTGGTGGCCTCGGCCGAAGAGCAGCGGCACCAGGACGACCTCGCCGATGCCCTCGTCGCGCAGCCCGGCGAGGGTGTCGGCGAGCAGCGGCCGGTCGAGCTCGATGTGGCCGAGGCGGACGGGGAGGTCGGGGCGGAGCGCGCGGATCTCGGCGAGGAGGGCCCGCACGGTGGGGGCGGCCCCGGGGTGGCGGCTGCCGTGCGCGACGGCCACGAGGGCGGGGGGTGGTGCGGCGGGGCGGCGGCGGGCGTGCAGCCGGACGGTGCGGAGCCGGTTGCTGAGTTCGGCGGTGATCTCGGCGGCGAGGCCGGCGGCGCCCACGGGTACGCAGGGCGCGGGGTGCGGGCCGGGTGCCTGCGGGGAGGTGGCGGGGCTCGGTTCCGGTGCGGGCTGGTTCGCTGTCGACGCCGTCATGGGCCGAGGCTGGCAGCCGGTCGTTGCGGTTCGGTTTCCCGCCGGGGAACTCCGTGTACCGCGGCCCTGCTGCCGGCCTCCCGGCCCGTGGGAGGACTCCGCCGCGCGCCGGAAACCGGGGCGACGCGCCGGCGTAACACGCCCGTTCCACGCTGACCGGCATGACTGCCGCCGACACCGCCACGGTCGAGACCCACTGCCCCTACTGCGCCCTTCAGTGCGGCATGGGACTGCGGCCCACCACCGGGGTGGACGGTCCGGCCGTGGAGGTCGTGGAGCGCCCTGACTTCCCCGTCAACCGGGGCGCGCTGTGCGGCAAGGGGCGGACCGCGTCCGAACTGCTCGCCCCCGGGGCGCGGTTGGTCTCCCCGCTGGTGCGCGACCCGGACACCGGGGAGCTGGTGCCGGCCGGTTGGGACACCGCCCTGGACCGGGTCGCGGAGGGGCTGCGGCGGGCCGGGGCGGTGTACGGGCGGGACGCGGTCGGGGTGTTCGGCGGTGGCGGGCTGACCAACGAGAAGGCATATGCGCTGGGGAAGTTCGCCCGGGTGGTGCTGGGCACCTCGCAGATCGACTACAACGGCCGGTTCTGCATGTCGTCGGCCGCGGCGGCGCAGGGCCGGGCGTTCGGGCTGGACCGGGGGCTGCCGTTCCCGCTGGCCGATGTGGCGCGTACCGGGTGCGTGCTGCTGGTCGGCTCCAACCTGGCGGAGACCATGCCGCCGGCGTTGCGCTACCTGACCGAGCTGAAGGAGAACGGCGGTCGGCTGATCGTCGTCGATCCGCGCCGGACCCGCACCGCCGAGCAGGCCGATCTGCATCTGGCGCCGCGTCCGGGCACGGACCTGGCGCTGGCGTTGGGGCTGCTGCACCTGGTGGTCGCCGAGGGGCGCGTGGACGAGGAGTTCGTCGCCGGGCGCACCCGCGGCTGGCCGGCGGCGCGGGCCGCCGCGATGGCGCACTGGCCGGAACAGGTCGAGCGCCTCACGGGCATACCGGTGCCGCAACTCCGCGAGGCCGTGCGGATGTTCTGCGACGCGCCGTCCTCGATGGTGCTGACCGCGCGCGGCCCGGAACAGCAGGCGAAGGGCACCGACACCGTGGGGGCGTGGATCAACCTGTGCCTGGCCACCGGGCGGGCGGGCCGGGAGCTGTCCGGATACGGCTGCCTGACCGGTCAGGGCAACGGTCAGGGCGGCCGGGAACACGGCCAGAAGGCTGACCAGTTGCCCGGCTACCGGCGGCTGGACGATCCGGCGGCCCGCCGCCATGTGGCGGCGGTGTGGGGAGTGGACCCCGACGCGCTCCCCGGGCCGGGCCGCAGCGCCTACGAGCTCCTGGACGCGCTGGGCGGGGACGTCCGGGCGCTGCTGCTGATGGGGTCCAACCCGGTGGTGTCGGCGCCGCACGCCGCCCATGTGGAGGAGCGGATCCGGGCGCTGGACTTCCTGGCGGTGGCGGACGTGGTGCTGTCCGAGACGGCGGCGCTGGCGGACGTGGTGCTGCCCGTCGCCCAGTGGGCGGAGGAGACCGGGACGACGACCAACCTGGAGGGCCGGGTGCTGCTGCGCCGCCGGGCCCTGGACCCGCCGCCCGGGGTCCGCACGGACCTGGCGGTGCTCGGCGGGCTGGCGGCGCGCCTGGGGCACCCGGTGGGCTTCCCGACCGAGCCGGCGGAGGTCTTCGAGGAGCTGCGGCGCGCGTCGGCGGGCGGTCCGGCGGACTACTCGGGCATCACCTACGCCCGACTCGCGGCGGGGGACGGGGTGTTCTGGCCGTGCCCGGCGGAACGGGCGGACGCGGCGGGGACGGCGCCCGCGCCGGAGGCCGCGGCGCGGGCCGGCGCGCAGGTCGCGTCAGCGGCCACCGCGGCGGCCGCCCCGGAGGCCGCGGCGCGGGCCGTGACGGGGGCACAGGCGGTCGGCGGGGACCCGGTCGGACTCCCGGTCCACCCCGGCACGCCCCGGCTCTTCCTGGAGCGGTTCGCGACGCCCGACGGCCGGGCCCGGTTCGTGCCCGTCACGCACCGCCCGGCGGACGAGGAGGCCGACGCCGGGTATCCGGTGGTGCTGACGACGGGGCGGGTGCTGGCCCAGTACCAGTCGGGGGCGCAGACCCGCCGGGTGGCCGCGCTGAACGCCGCCGAGCCCGGCCCCTACGTCGAGCTCCACCCGCGGCTGGCGGACCGGCTCGGCGTCGCCGACGGCGAGCCGGTCGCGGTGGTCTCCCGGCGCGGCCGGGCGGTGGCGCCGGCCCGGGTGAGCCCGGCGATCCGCCCGGACACGGTGTTCATGCCGTTCCACTGGCCGGGCGAGGGCCGTGCCAACAGCCTCACCAACCCGGCGCTCGACCCGGTGTCCCGGATGCCGGAGTTCAAGGTGTGCGCCGTACGGATCGAGCGGCTGGAGCGGTAGCGGCGTACGGGTGCGCCGGTCAGCAGGCGTCCAGTTCCTTCAGGTAGGCGGCGCGGGTCTCCTCGTCGAGGAAGGACGCCAGGAAGGAGTTGCGGGCGAGCGTCCGCAGCGTCGCGTCGTCCAGGCCGAGGGCGTCCCGCACGGCGGTGAAGTTGTCGTCGGCGTACCCGCCGAAGTAGGCCGGGTCGTCGGAGTTGACGGTGACGAGCAGCCCGGCGTCCAGCATGGCGGGCAGCGGGTGGTCGGCGAGGTCGTCGACCACCCGGAGCCGGACGTTGGACAGCGGGCAGACGGTGAGCGGGATCCGGTCCGCCACCAGGCGGGCGACCAGGCGCTCGTCCTCCATGCAGCGCACCCCGTGGTCGACCCGGTCCACGCCCAGGAGGTCCAGCGCCTCCCACACGTATGCCGCCGGGCCCTCCTCGCCCGCGTGGGCCACGCACTTGAGGCCGGCCTCCCGGGCCAGCGCGAAGACCTCCTGGAACTTCGACGGCGGGTGGCCGACCTCGGCCGAGTCCAGGCCGACGGCAGTGATCCGGTCCAGGTAGGGGCGGGCCGCCTCGAAGGTCGCCAGGGCCGACTCGGCGCTCTCGTCGCGCAGGAAGCACATGATCAGCCGGGTGGTGATGCCGTACGCCTCCGGGGCGGCGTCCAGGGCCCGGGCCAGGCCGCGGATGACCGTGCCGAGGGGGACGCCGCGGGAGGTGTGCGCCTGCGGGTCGAAGAAGATCTCGGCGTGCCGTACACCCTGCTCCTTGGCGCGCGCCAGGTAGGCGTGCGCGAGGTCGGCGAAGTCGTCCTCGGTGCGCAGCACCTCCATCAGCGCGTAGTAGAGGTTCAGGAAGGACTGGAGGTCGCTGAAGGAGTAGGCGCGGCGGAGCTCGTCCTCGGTGGCGTAGGGCAGCGTGACGCCGTTGCGTTCGGCGAGCGTGAAGGCCAGGCCGGGCTCCAGGGTGCCCTCGATGTGGAGGTGCAGTTCGGCCTTGGGGAGGGGGCGGTGGGCGGGGGCGCTCGCGGGGGTGGAGGGCACGGGGTCACACCTGTTCTGCTGTGCTGCCGGACGGGGTTCCTGCTCGGGCCGTGCGAAGCGACGTGCGCCTCACTGGACGAGTCGCCCGTACGGGACGAGTCGTCCAGGTTATCCGGGGGACCTGCGGGCGGCGCGGCCGGTCCACTCTCCGCAGGCGATCGGCGTGCCGGCGGCCCGCAGGCGGGTGGCGAGGGGTTCGGCCGCCAGGTAGACCCAGGCCCGGACGGTCCTGCCGTCCGGGCAGACCGCCTCGGTGGCCACCCGCTCGTAGAGGTTGCCGGCGCCCGCCGGGGAACCCGGGGTGTAGCCCTCCAGCCGGTCCAGCGCGGCGCGGACGGCGTCGTACTCGGCGTCGCGGGGGCGGACCAGCACGCCGTGCACCACCGCGTCGGCGGGCCCGGCGGTGGCGTACGGGTATCCGGGGCCCTCGTAGAGCAGCGCGCCGGCGATCCGGGCCGGTTCCTCGGTGGCGGTCCGGCCGCGCAGGGTGCGGGCGTGGTTGGCCTCGCCCGGGCGCAGCGTTCCGTAGACGAAGAACGGCAGGCGCTCGGCCTCGGTGGCCATCGCGGGCCCTCCACGGGTGGTGTGGGTGTGGTGTCGCCGACGTGGACGTCGGCGCGGGCGGTGTCGTCGACCGGGGTGTCGTCGGAGGCGGTGCGTCCCGCTGTGGCGGCATGTCCCGCTGTGACGTTGTCCACGGCGCTCCCCCACTGCAACCATGCCAGCCCGCGCCACGTCGGAGCTTGCGACATCGATCACGTGAACGGTTTCCGGCGCGCCGGGCGACGGGCACCAGGGGAACGGGGGCACGACATGCGGGGGCTGTGGGCGCGTCTCGGGTGGATACGGCGCGTGCGGCTGCCGCGGAGCCGGCGCGGGCAGCGGCGGGCGTTCCAGGTGCTCGTGGCGCTGACGGTGCTCGCGCTGCTGCCGGCGACCTGGCTGAACGCCACCGCCGGCCCGCGCGTCCGCACGGTCGCCGATGTGCCGGCCGCCCCGGTGGCGGTGGTGTTCGGCGCGGGCCTGTGGAACGGCGAACCGTCGCCGTACCTGGCCCATCGGCTGGACGCCGCCATCCGGCTCTACCAGGGCGGCCGGGTGCGCGCCGTCCTGGTCACCGGCGACAACAGCCGCCATGACTACGACGAGCCGGACGCGATGCGCGGCTATCTGGTGCGGCACGGCGTCCCGGCCCACAAGATCGTCAGCGACTACGCGGGCTTCGACACCTGGGACTCCTGCACGCGCGCCCATCGGATCTTCGGGGTGGACCGGGCGGTGCTGGTCAGCCAGGGATTCCACATCCGGCGGGCGCTGGCGCTGTGCACGGCGGCCGGGATCGACGCGTACGGCGTGGGGGTCGCCGCCGACCACGACGTGACCTGGGCGTACGGCGGGATGCGGGAGATCTTCGCGGCGGGCAAGGCGACCGCGGAGGCGGTGCTGCGGCCCGATCCGCACTTCCTCGGCCCCAAGGAGAAGGGCCTGACGGCGGCGCTCCGTTAGGGCGTCGCCACCCGGCCCTCCTCAGTGGCGGGGGGGAGGCCGCTATCCGCTCGTCCCGCTCGCCCCTTCCTGCTGGGCCTGGGTGGCGCGGTCGTAGAGGTCGAGGATCTCCTTCCCGAAGTACGGGCTGTAGGAGGTCCGGTCGCTGTGCGGGCCGCTGGGGCCGCCGCCGTTGACGCCGCCGATGACGCCGATGACCTGGCCGGTGTGGGTTTGCGGGTCGATGTTGGTCAGCCAGGGGCCGCCCGAGGTGCCGCCGTAGAACCCGTTGCACTCCATGCGGAGTTGGCGGGTGCCCGCCAGGCGCGCGGTGGTGGCGGAGCAGCGCACGGCCCGGTCCTGCGGGTCGCTGTGGACGCTGGGGTAGCCGATGACGCTCACCTGGTTGCGGTAACCGGGCGTCGCGGTCAGGACGTTGCCACCGGTGACGTCCTCGATGCGCCGGCCGGAGTCGTCCGGGGCGACGGTGGCGAAGGCGAAGTCGAGGTCGGCACCGCTGCCGCTGGTGCCGCGGTCGGCGTAGGCGAAGCTGTCCTCGATGGCCCACACCCCGTAAGGCTGGGTGTCCACCCCCGACTGGTACTGGGGGACGAACGCGGCGCGCGCTCCCGGGTTGCAGTGCCCGGCGGTGAGGAGCAGGTTGCCGCGCGGGCTGTGCACCACACTGGCGGTGCAGTGGTGCTCGCGGGCCTCCCCGTCCACGGAGAACAGCACACCGACGGACGGGAGGCCGTCGAAGTGCTCGGCGGTCGGCGCGAGTTGGTTGGACGCGGCGGGCCGCCCGGTGCCCCGCACGGGCGGGGCGGCCTCGGCCATCCGCCGCGGGGTCCAGAACGCCTTGGCGTCCTTGTTGGTCCAGGTGGCACGGGGTTGGGACTCGTGGGTGAAGGTGGACTGGGTGCCGTGGGCACCGGGATCGGTCTCGGCCGCGTGGCTCACCGGGGAGGTGGCGAGGCCGAAGGCCATGCCCAGGGCGATGGTCACCGCCCTGCTCCGCCGGCGCGTCCGGACGTCGGCCCGGTGCCGCCCGCGGGGCGGTCTCGGCGCACCGGCCGCATCCGGCCCGTCAGTTGCCCGCGGCCCGTCAGTTGTCCTCGACACGTCGGTTGCCCTCCGCGGATCGGCCGCCTTCAACTCGCCGGCCGTCCTGGACACGTCGGCCGTCCTCGACACGTCGACCGCCCTCGGCACGTCAGTTGTCCTCGGCACGTCAGCTCGTCTCCTCTGCGACCCAGGCGAGGTATCCGGCTCCACCGTGGGTGACCGGGGTCGCGATGATCTCCGGGGTCTCGTAGTCGTGCGCGTCGAGGAGGTACGCCTCCAGCGCCGCGTAGCGCGCGCTCGCCGTCTTGAACAGCACCTGCCACTCCTGGTTGGTCTCCACGGCGCCGTCCCAGCGGAACACCGAGGTCACCGGCGCGCTGATCTGGGCGCAGGCGGCGAGCCGGCCCTCGATGGCCCCGCGTGCCAGCCGCTCCGCCTTCTGCTCGCTGTCGGTGGTCGTCATCACGGTCAGGAACCGCGCCGCGGGCCCGTCCGGGGCGGATGCGGCGGAGGGTTCGTTCAACGCGGTGGGGTCGGCCACGGTTACACAGCCTTCGCGGTCGGTGTGGGGGTGGGACTGGTGGGTCGCACGATTCGGCCTCCGGCCCGTCGATCTATCAATCTTTCGATCAAGGGATCGCCTCGCATCGTACGGACCGTGGAGATCAACTAGCGCACGGCGGGCCGCCTGTTGCCGGCAAGCACCCGGACGTCCCATTGCGTCCCGGATCCACCGACACCGCCATGGAACGTCCCGGTTGCGCCGTGCGGGGCACAGAGAACGATGGGAGGGGAAGCCCGGCCGTCGGTACAGGCGCGAAAGCCGGCCGGTCCGCATCCGAAAGGCGAGCGCGATGGTGAACCTCGAAACCCTCGTCCGCGACCAGCTCGACGACGCCAGGGCCTCCGCACACGGGCGCAGCGCCCATCTGTTCGTCCACGACGGGCCGCTGCGGCAGACCGTGATCGCGCTGCTCGCGGGCAACTCGCTGGACGAGCACAACACGCCGCCGGCGGCGAGCCTTCAGATCCTGCGCGGCCGGGTCCGGCTGACCGGCCAGGGCGGCGGCCAGGAGCTGATCGCCGGCGATGTCACGGCGATCCCGCACGCGCGACACGGCCTGCAGGCGATCGAGGACTCCGTGGTGCTGCTGACCGCCGTCACGGAGGTGCGCGAGCAGGCACAGGGCGTCACGGTGGGCACGGCGGTCCGCACCTGACAGCGACAGCGACCTCCACGACGACCTACAGGACGTTCTCCGCGACGTTCTCCACAGCAAGATTTTGACCCTTCACGTTTTTCCGAATGTTCCGTACCATCGATTCATGAGCAGCCCGAAGCGACCCGTCCCACCGAACCGACCGGACCCGCCGAACCGGCCGGATCCACCGAGCAGGCCCGATCCACCGAACCGGCCGGATCCGCCAAGTCCGCAGCAGCCACCTAGTCCGCAGCATCGGCACGGGCCGCCGGCGCCCCGCGCCCGGCGCGCCGTGCAGTTGACCGGAGCCAGGGAGACCCTGCTCGCGACGCTCTACGGCCGCGCCCTCGACTGCCGCACGCCGCGGCCGATCCTCGGGGACCGGTTGGCCGTGGACGCAGTGCGGCAGCTCGACTACGACTTCGGGAAACTGCGGGTGGGGCCCGGCGCCGCGGCCGCAGTCGCCCTCCGCGCCCGGCAGTTGGACCGCTGGACGGCCCGCTTCCTCACCGAACACCCGGACGCGACGGTGCTGCACCTCGGCTGCGGCCTCGACACCCGGGTCCAGCGCCTCACCCCCGGCCCCGGGGTGCGGTGGTTCGACGTCGACTTCCCCGAGGTCATCGACCTCAGGGCGCAGCTCTTCACCGCGCCGCCGGGATACACCGCCGTTCCCTCGTCCGTCACCGACCCGGCCTGGGTGGCCGACGTCCCCGCGGACCGACCCGCCCTCGTCGTGGCCGAGGGACTGCTGATGTACCTCACCGAGCGGGACGGCACCGCGCTGCTCCGCCGGCTGATGGCGCACGCACCCGGCGGCGGGCTGGCGTTCGACTTCCTCAGCCGCTTCGCGGTCCGCGCGGCGCGCCTCAACACCGTCATCGCCCGGACCGGAGCGACGCTCCACTGGGGCGGCGGCCCCGCGGACATCGCCCGGCTGCGCCCCGGGCTGGAGATCGTCGAGACCTTCAGCTCCCTGGAAATACCGGACATCGCCGGGATCCCCGCGCGCTATCGGACCGTGGCCCGGCTCGCGGCCCTCATACCCGGCGTGCGGGAGATGTCCCGGCTCTACAACTGCCGCTTCTGAACGCCTCGTTGCCCTGCGCCTCGGGCTGCGGGCCGCCGAGCCGGCTGCGGGCCTCCGCGCCCTCTCAGGCGGCGAGCCACTGGTCGTAGGCCAGCTTGCACAGGAGGACGATGACGACGAGGACGAGCACCCCGCGGACGAAGCCGGTGCCCCGCTTGAGGGCCATCCTGGCGCCGACCATGCCGCCGACGAGGTTGAAGAGGCCGAGCAACGCCCCCAGTTGCCACAGGATCGTGCCCTGGAGGGCGAACATCGTCAGGGCACCGATGTTGGTACAGACGTTGACGACCTTGGCGGTGGCGGACGAGGTGACCAGGTCCATGTGGAGCACCGCGGCGAGCGCGATGACGAGGAAGGCGCCGGTACCGGGGCCGATCAGGCCGTCGTAGAAGCCGATGCCCAGCCCCGCGACGAGGATCGCCGCCAGCACACGGCGCCGGGAGACCGGGCCCGACGGCGCAACGGCGGCCCCGAAGGTCGGGCGGACGAGGACGAAGACGAGCACGCCGAGCAGGACGGCCATGATCAGCGGTCGCAGCACCTGGCTGTTGATCCCGGCCGCGAAGAACGCTCCGCCCAACGAACCGGCCATCGCCGCGACACCGATGCGCAGTGCGGTGCCGATGTCGATCGGCGCCTTGCGGACATAGGTGATGGCGGCCGCGGTGGTGCCGACCACGGCGGTCGATTTGTTGGTGCCGAGGACGAACACGGTCGGCACCTGCGGAAGGCCCACCAGGAGAGCCGGGAGCAACAACAGCCCGCCGCCGCCCACCACCGCGTCGATCCATCCCGCGGCGAGAGCGGCCAGAGCGAGCAGGGCGAGTGTGAACAGCGATATGTCAGTGGGCACCAGGTGATCTTATGAAGGAGTCCCGGTGTCCGTCGGCGTGCTGTCTATGCTCCGGTGCATGGATACGCAGCCGAGCCCCGACGTCCCCACGGGCCCCGAGGCGCCCATGAGCTCCGAGCCGCACGGGGAGCCCGCAGCGGCCGAGAGGGCCCGGGCGGCCTTCTCCCTCGGGGGGACGCTGACCGTGGGGCGGTTGGGGTTCGGGACCGGCGGTCTGGTCGGCCCCGGGTACTGGGGGCCGCGGCACGACGACCCGGAGCGGTCGCTTGCGGTGCTGCGACGAGCCGTGGACCGCGGCGTGACGCTGATCGACACCGCCGACAACTACGGCCCGGACGTGGCCGAGGAGTTGGTGGCCCGCGCCCTGCATCCGTATCCGGCCGGGCTGGTGATCGCGACGAAGGGCGGAGTCGTCCGCACCGGCCCGAACATCTGGCACCTCGCCGGCCGCCCCGAACAGCTGCGCGCCATGTGCGAGGCGAGCCTGCGGCGGCTCAGGACGGACACCATCGACCTCTACCAGCTGCACCGGCTGGACCCCGACGTCCCGATGGCGGACCAGCTGGGCGCCCTGCTGGAGCTCCAACAGGCCGGAAAGATCCGCCACATCGGCCTGGACAGCATCAGCGCAGCCGAGCTGACCCGGGCCCGGGAGCTGGCCCCGATCGCCTCCGTGCAGAACCGCTACAACCTGCTGGACCGCGCCTCCGAGGACGTACTGCGGCTCTGCGAGCGGACCGGGACGGCGTTCCTGCCGTGGTTCCCGCTGGGCAACGGCACACTGACCGGCGGGAACCCCGGCCACCCCGCCACCGACACCCTGGCCTCGATCGCCGCGGCACACGGCGCGACGACCGGCCAGATCGCCCTGGCCTGGCTCCTCCACCACTCCCCCGCCCTGCTCCCGACCCCCGGCACCAGCTCCCCCGCCCACCTCGACGAGAACCTGTCGGCGGCCCGGATCACCCTCACGGCGCACCAGTTGGCACAACTGGACGCGCTGGGCGACGCATCGAATGCATAAGGCGAACAGGATGAAGCCGACTTAACGGGACACCGGGGCAAGGGCGGGCGCCTTACGGTGGACGAGTCCTCCGAGCAACCGGACACCATGCCCGTACGCCCGCACACACCGCACCCACCAGGAGAGACCGACCGTGTCGCAGGAAAACCCGACCCCGCCGAGCACCCCCGAGGAAGCAGTCGCCATCGTCCGGAGCCGCTATGCGGAACCCAAGCTCGCGGACGGCTCCCCGGCGCCGCTGCACGTCCACGAGTTCGACGCCGGCTACCTGGTGTACCCCTCGTACCCCGCGACCGCCGACGCGTCGGGGCAGCCGCAGCCCGCGCCGCCCGGCGGCTCGAAGGTCATCGTCGTGAAGGACACCGGCGAGACGGTCACCGTGCCCAACCTGCCCACCGAATCGGCCATCGCCCTCTTCCGCAGGCAGCGCGAGGCACAGGCGTAGCGGGCCCCGCGGCGACGGTCTCGATTTCGGCGTCGGCGTCAGGTCGGCCGTTCCGCCGGGGCGAGGGCCCGTAGGCGGGCACCGCGGCTCTTGGCGACGCGGCGGACCTCCGTCAGGGACTCGGTCAACTCCACGGTGAGGAGGTGGAGCTCGCCGGAGGTCCAGCTGCGGGCATCGAGCAGCCGCCGGGCGTCCGCGATCAGCCCGCCGGCGAGGACGAGTTGGGCCTCCTCGATGTCGTCGGCCATACGGGACACGCGGCCGGTCCCGTCGCCGACGACGAAGCAGGGCTTGCCGTCGGGGC
Source organism: Streptomyces yunnanensis (assembly GCF_029011865.1). Lineage (NCBI taxonomy): Bacteria > Bacillati > Actinomycetota > Actinomycetes > Kitasatosporales > Streptomycetaceae > Streptomyces > Streptomyces yunnanensis. Next base: position 6,423,014 of record NZ_CP095749.1, on the reverse strand, counting down.
TCGTCCACGGCAGAAGCCGCGGGACGGCGTCGGTCATGTCGTCAACCTCCAGGGGGTCGGTGGCCACGCCCCGGGCCGACGCACATCGGTTACGGGGTTTCGCTCGTGGCGAGATGAGTACCGGGTGTAGTCAATTGGTCACCCTGGCAACGCAACCGGCAATAGAATTGGTGTGGTTGAAGGGCAGAGTTCAATGTTGCGACCTGCCGTGATGCCGACGTGCGCCCACATGACGAGAGGTCATAGCGTTGGACGAGACGACCGCACCTGAACACTTGAATCCACTCCAGCGCTTCGGCCGTGACATCAAACAGGTCCGCCTGGCGCGCAAGCTCACGCAGAAGCATCTGGCCAAGGCGACGGGCTACACCGACGGCTACGTCAGCAAGGTCGAGTCGGGGACGTTGCTGCCCAGGCCGAGTCAAAGGTTCGCCGAGGGATGCGACAACGCGTTCGGGACCGGCGAGTTGTTCGCGGGGCTGCTGCGGAGGATCGACGAGGGGGACCACCCGTCGTGGTTCGTGCCGTACCTGAATCTGGAGCGCAAGGCGTCGCGGATCCTGAACTATGAGACCAACCTCGTGGCAGGAATGGTCCAGACGGACGACTACGCTCGGGCCGTCTTCCGCGCATCCAACCCCCTGGCAACGGCGGAGGGGATCGAAGACAAGGTTGCGGCGCGACTACGGCGGCGTGAGATGTTCGAGCAGAAAGCTCCACCGCGCCTGTGGGTCATCCTCCATGAAGCCTGCATGCGAACCGTCGTCGGCGGTGCAGAGGTGATGGCCGGGCAGCTTGACCACCTGCTGAAGGTAGCCGCGTCACCACATGTCGAGATCCAGGTCATGCCGTTCTCAGCCGGCATCCCCGCCACGTCGACAATGCCCTTCACTGTGTTGCGTTTCATGCACGCCCCCACGGTGCTCTACACGGAGACACGGGTAGGAGGCAGGATGCATGAATCCGAACAAATGGTCGGCGCCGCCCTGGATGACTACGACCTGCTCAGGGCGCATGCGTTGTCCCCAGATGAATCACTACCCCTGATCAAGACCTTGCTGAAGGAGTACCGCGCATGAGTCCCGCCTTGGACCTCACCAGAGTGCAGTGGATCAAGTCGTCCTACAGCGAAGGAAACGGAGGGATGTGCCTCGAATTCTCCCCCGCCCACACCACCACCCACGGCATAGTCCCCCTCCGCGACAGCAAACTCCCCCGCGGCCCCGTGATCACCGTCCCCGTGGCGGGGTGGTCCTCCTTCATCTCGGCGGTCAAGAATGGGGAGTTCGCCGTCTGAGGAGGAGCACCCGTGGATCTGCGTGACGATGCCCGTGCCCTGTCCGACGAGTTGGTCCGGCTGCGGCGGGCGCTGCACCGGATCCCGGAGACCGGGCTCGATCTGCCCCGGACGCAGGAGGCGGTGCTGGCCGAGTTGGACGGGCTGCCGCTGGAGGTGAGCACGGGCGCGGGGCTGAGTTCGGTGACGGCGGTGCTGCGGGGTGCCGGGTCCGGGCCCGTGGTGCTGTTGCGCGGTGACATGGACGCGCTGCCGGTCGCCGAGCGCACCGGTCTGGACTTCGCCGCGGACAACGGGCGGATGCACGCCTGCGGCCACGATCTGCACACCAGCATGCTCACGGGGGCGGCGAAGCTGCTGTCCGCGCACCGGGACCGGCTCGCGGGCGATGTGGTGTTCATGTTCCAGCCCGGCGAGGAGGGCTTCGACGGCGCCCGGCACATGCTCGCGGAAGGGCTGCTGGAGGCGGCCGGGCGGCGGCCGGTGGCCGCGTACGCGCTGCACGTGCTGTCGGCGGGGCAGGACCGCGGGGTGTTCGGGGCGCGCGGCGGGCCGATGATGTCGGCGTCCAATGTGCTGCGGGTGACGGTGCGCGGGGCGGGCGGGCACGGCTCGATGCCGCACCGCGCCAAGGACCCGGTGCAGGCGGGCTGCGCGATGGTGACGGCGTTGCAGGCGTGGATCACGCGGTCGTTCGACGTCTTCGACCCGGTGATCCTGTCGGTGGGCACGTTCCACGCGGGCACGCAGCAGAACGTGATCCCGGAGACCGCGGTCTTCGAGGCGACGGTGCGGAGTTTCTCGGCCGCGGCCCAGGCCCGGGTCAAGGACGGCACGGTGGAGGTGTGCCGGGGCGTCGCGGCGGCCCACGAGGTGGCGGTGGACGCGGAGTTCGTGGAGACGTATCCGGTGACCGTGAACGACGCGGCGGAGGCGGAGTTCGCGGCGCACACGGTCCGTGAGGCGCTGGGCGAGGAGCGGTTCGCGCCGCGGCCGAATCCGCTGCCGGCGTCGGAGGACTTCTCGCGGGTGCTGAACGAGGTGCCGGGTGCGCTGATGATGCTGGGGGCGCCGCCGGTCGGGGCGGATCCGGAGCGGAGCGCCAACAACCACTCGCCGCTGGCCGAGTTCGACGACGCGGTGCTGGCGGACGGGGCCGCGGTGTACGCGGAGTTGGCGGTGCGGAGGTTGACGAAGGGGTAGCGAAGGCATCCCCGCGGGCGGGTGAAGTGCCGGTAATTGTCGGCTTATTCAGCGTGTTTTCCTGCCGGCTGCACGACCTGGAGAGCAACTCGACAATGTGCGCTGCCTGCTGGCGTACGCCATACTCGTGCGGCATGGACAACGGTGTGTGGGACGTGTTGCTTCCACTCTTCTTTTTTCTGTTCATCGCCGGGTTCTTCGGCCTTGTCGGCTGGATCTGGTGGCACGGACACAAGAGGGACGATCGGAGCGACAAACAGCTTCAGGAACTCATCCGCTTCGCGGAGCAGCGGGGGTGGAGCTATACCGCCTCCGTGCCGGGAGGAGCGGACCGTTACGCCGGCGGGCCGCCGTTTCCGCTCGAAAGCTTCAATATCCCCCTGACGGACTGCATAACCGGCGAGTTCCGGGGGCGTACCTTCTCGTGCTTCGAGTACCACGCACGCGAGATGAATACGGACGGTGCGGACACCTACCGGCACTGGGCGGTGTTCGCGGTGACCATGCCGATGTCCGGTCCCCGCCTGATCGTCACGGGCCAGGGCAAGGTGGCCAAGTTCAACGCGCGCCTGAATGCCCGGGTGTTCGGCGGTGGTGAGGTGCTGAAGCTGGGTGATTCCGCTTTCGACGAGGCGTTTCTGGTCACCGCCCACGACGAGCGGTATGCGCGGCAGGTGCTGACCGGCGAGGTGGCACAGCTGCTCACCTCCGATCCGCGCGCCCAGAAGGCCCCTCTGCGGTTCGACGGGAACGAGCTGATCTCCTGGTATTGGGGGCGACTGCGTCCGGAGCAGATCGACGCGAAGCTGAACTATCTGTGCGACCTGCTCGACCGCCAACAGGCACGGGCCTGACGTCCCACGGCCCGGATGGTGCCGGTCCATGGGTGAGCCCCTCGCGATGACGGAATCGCGAGGGGCTCACCCATGAGCACCGGGGCGCCGAGGCGCATAGGGCTCAATCCGCGGACGGGTCCGCGGGACGCAGCGAGCGGACGAAATCCTTGAAGTCCTCCACGACCAGATCGAGCTGGGTCGGCTTGGCCGTCAGTGCGAGCTCGATCACCGCGCGTCGGGTCGGGTCGTGCACGTCCTGCATGAGCAAGTAGACCTGGCTCTGGACGAGTTCCAGGAGCCGTCCGTGCAGCGAGGTGGAAATGCGCAGCGTCTGGGCCAGCGCGGGCGCTTCCGGATTTCCCACCTCTTTGCGCTCGGCGACGCGCACCGTCGCCGCCTCGCCCAGCCGCTGGACCGACGCGTCGGCCATCGACACCAGATCCGTTTCCTCGTGCAGCTTTCCGGCGATCGTGATATTCGCGGTGAATCCGTCCCGCGACTCGGGGTGGAGCGCGATGAAAGCCACTCCGGGGGCACCCACCTCATCGGGGGGCGCCGGCTGCCAGCCCTCCGGCAGTGAAAACTCGATCTTCACCGGCAGCGTGGTCGCCATGGTGGTTCAACTCCCTAGTGTGCGGAATTCGAGGCTAGTGTCATCCGAAGGGGTTGAGCGATTTCAACCCGTCACCGACCGCGTCGATGCCGTCACCGACCGCGTCCGCGACATCGCCGACGGTCTCCACGACCTTGTGCGGGTCGATCTCGATCTGTGCGCCGACCTTGCCACCGACGCCGAGTCCGACGCCCACCGAGCCGCCGATGACGAACTTGCCGTCCTTCATGCCGGCGTCCAGCTTGGCCTCGGCTCCGGCGCCGGCCCACGCCTCGCCGGTGATACCGGCCCCGATGCCGCCGACGTCGGCGTGCCCGCTGGCGGTCGCCTTGGCGCCCGCGAACGCCTCGGCGCCCAGGTGTGCGCCGTCCTTGCCCACGGAGGCGGTGGCTTTCCCCTCCACACCGGCGAACGCGGAGGCGTCGCCCTTGGCCTCGAAGGCGCCGTACTCGACGCCGCCCTCCGCCGATGCCTTGGCGAGATAGGCCGAACCGCTCACTCCGGCCTGGAGTTTGCCGTCGGTGACGGACGCCCCTATCGAGCCCTCGGCGCCGAGGAGTGTGAGGCCGGCCTTTCCGGAAGCCTTGCCGCCGCCGGCGAGTTGCGTCTCCCCCTTGGCCTCGGCGTTCCACACACTGGCTTCGCCCTTCCGCTCCCAGAGTTTGGCCTCGTAGGAGCGGGGTTTCTTGGCGCCGGGGTCCTCTTCGGGGCCCGTTTCACCGAATTTCCTGTTCTTCGCCTTCTTCCAGCGCTCGCCTTCCTTCTTCTCGGTCAGCGGGCTGGATTCGTAGAGCTTCTTGAGCTCGGCGGTGGTCTTGCCGGATTCCTTCTGCTGTTCGGCGGTCTTTCCCGCTCGGACCAGCCAGTCCGGCGCGTCGGAGGCGCCGCCGGCCAGCTCCTCCAGCTTCTTCGCCGCCGACTCGCCTTCCTCCCGCACCAACTGACGGGCGTTCTGCAAAGTCGTCCGGGCCTGGGCCTCGTTGCCGCCGTCCCACAGCTCGACGGCCTCCGCCGCCTGCTGCTGCGCCCCGCTCAGCGCCGAGGCGTATCTGCTGACCGCCGAGGCCGCGTCGGACATCGCGTCGGACGCGTAGAGCCAGTTCTTCTTCTCGCCGGAGAAGTTCTCCCAGAACTCGTCGCTGGCCTTCCCGGACCAGCCGGGGACGCGGACGGCGCCCAGCCTGCCCCCGACGTCCTCGAAGGTGCCGGAGTGCTTCCGCAGCGCCCCCGCGACCCCTTCCAGGACCCCCGCGTTCCCAGGGATGAGTTCCTTGGGGTCTTTGGTGTCACCAAGCTCCGCTGCCATGTCTCTTCCCCCCGGTCCTACCGGCCCGCGCCGTACGGATGCATGCGCCCGTTCACATAGGCGTCCGTCTGCTCGTAGTTGTGCGCGAACGTCTTGAGCTTCCCCGCCGCGTCGTCCGAGCGGTCACCGAGGACCAGATAGGCCACGTCCCAGGTGTCGCAGAACTTTTCGAACTTGCCGTCGAGGATCACGTCCTCCTGTTCGGAGGATCCAAAATCCTCGTTCAGCGCCCCGAATTCGATGCCTTTGGCCGGCTCCAGACATTTCAGAATGTCCGATGCGCCACCCCTGAGCTCTTCCGGATCGGCCTGAAAGCCGTCGCCATTGATGCTCATGCCTGTGCCACTGCCCCCTGAACGCGCGTTAAGAGCGCGTAAGTTGAAACTCCGTCGGCGGACTTTATCAGCATCTGTTGAGTCGTCAGAACGCGTGGGGCGATTCGACCTCTCCGCCCGCAACTCGCCGCATAAATCCCGGCATTTATGCAGGTGAACCCATCCGACTTCATCGATTGCGCAACAGAAAGACAGTGAAAAGGCGACGCAAAGCAGACGCAAAGGGGATTTCACGACCGAGGCTGCGGGCGCGCGAGCAGGCGGGCGACCCCGCGGCACGGACGGTGCGGACGGTGCGGACCGCACGGAGCCGCGTGCGCCGGGCTCTTAGAAGGTTCTTAAGCCGCCCCACTATCTACAGGGACATGACATCGAAGCTCACACGAGTAATCGCCGCCTCGTTGGCGCTGACGGCCGCGTCCGTCGGGCTCTCCGGGTGCGGGACGGCCGAGGCGGGGACCCTCGACGGCGGCCGGCTGACGCTCCCGGTCGCCGGCGGGACCGCCACCGTCGACACCGCCACGCTGGCGGTCAGCGCACGGGCCGGGGACGGCACACCGCTGGTGCTGTCGGAGGCGGCCGGGAGCGGCCTGGGCGCGCCCGGTCCGGTGACGCGTACCGCCGACGGGGCGAGCTGGACGTATCCGGCCAAGGGCCTGACGGTGACGGCGCGTTCGGACCGGGGACGGCTGCGGATCGGGATCCGGGCGGACCGGGACCAGTCGGTGAGCTGGCCGGTGACCGGGACCGACCGGGCGGCGTCGTCCGTGCAGCTGCCGCGCGGGGAGGGGCTGGACATCCCGGTGCGGGACGCGTTCTGGAACTCCGGGCCGGGCGGGCTGGCCGGGAGCACGGTGGACGTGGGGGCGGATCTGTCGCTGCCGCTGTGGGGGTATGCGATGGGCGGCGGCGGGAGCGGCCCGAAGGGCGGCACCGCGCGGCACGGGGTGAGCTATCTGACGCCCACGGACATCGGGACGTCGTTGGCGTTCGCCACGAAGGGCGGAGCGCTGCGGGCGACGGCCGCGCACGACTTCAACGGCGGGGACCGGACGCGGGACTACGAGGTGTCGTTCGCGCTGACGGACGGCGATCCGGTCGCGCCGGCGGCCGACTACCGGTCGTACCTCGCGCAGCACGGGCAGTTGAGCAGCCTGCGGGCGAAGATCGCGAAGAACCCGGAGACCGGGAAGCTGCTCGGGGCGTTCCACGCCTATCTGTGGGGCGAGGCGCGGACCGCGGCCGGGGTCGAGAAGCTGAAGAAGCTGGGCGTGGACCGGATGTGGCTCGGCTACGACTCGGGGCCGGACCCGATGAAGGCCGATGCCGTCCGGGCCGCGAAGAAGGCGGGGTACCTCGTCGGGCCGTACGACACGTTCGCCAACGGGCAGGATCCGAAGACGGCGGACAGCCCCACCTCGGCGTGGCCGGGGAAGGTCTACCCGGACTTCTGCGTGCGGAAGGCGGACGGGACGCCGCAGACCGGGTTCGGCAACCGGGGCTGCTACCTGAGCTCGCGGGCGTTCGAGAAGGCCGAGCCGGGCAAGCACTACCTCGCGGACCGCACCCGGGCGATGACCTCCAACGGGGCGAACAGCTACTTCCTGGACGTGGACGCGACCGGTGAGGTGTTCCGCGACCACGGCGCGGGCCACCAGATGACCAAGGCGGGGGACCGGGAGAACCGGCTCGCCCGGATGCGGCGGATCGCCGAGCGCTTCGTCCTGGGATCGGAGTCGGCGCAGCCGTGGGCGAACTCGGCGCTCGCCTTCGACCACGGCTCGGGCACGCCGGTCGCCGACGGGCTGTGGAAGCTGGAGCGGGACAAGGAGAAGTGGGGCGGCTACTTCCCGCAGAACGCCCCGAAGAACGCCTTCCAGCCGGTGTCGCTGCCGGCGGACCTGGCCACCGCGATGTACGACCCGAAGTACCGGGTGCCGCTGTACGAGACGGCGCTGCACGAGTCGCTGGTCAACGTGGAGCGGTGGGAGCTGTCCTACGACAAGCTGCCGGACCAGAAGACCACCCGGGCGCTGCTGGCGATGCTGTACAACACCCCGCTGAACTTCGCGCTCAACGGGCCGTCGCTGGAGAAGGACGGCAGGGAACTCGCCGCGCTGCAACGGTACTTCGCGCCGCTGCACCGCGCCGCCGGAACCGAGCGGATGACGTCGTTCCGGTGGCTGACCGAGGACCGGAGCGTGCAGCGGACGGTGTTCGGGGACGGGGTGCTGACCGTCACCGCGAACTTCGGCAGCACGGCGCACGACGGACTGCCGGGCGGCTGTGTGGACGCCCGACTGCGGGGGGAGACGCAGCCGCGGCGGCTGTGCCCGGCGCACGTCAACAACTGAAACAGCTGAAACAGCTGAAACAGCAACAACTGAAACAGCAACAGCTGATCTCCGCACGGAGGTCAGGGGGCGGCGGTCCGGTGGTCAGGACGGCCGGCGGGCCGCCTCCAGGTAGCGCAGGACGGCCAGGACGCGGCGGTGGCCGGCGTCCGAGGGCGGCAGGTCGAGCTTGCCGAAGAGGTTGGCGATGTGCTTCTCGACGGCCCGCTCGGTGACGGTCAGCGCGCCGGCGATGGAGCGGTTGGTGCGGCCCTGGGCCATCAGGGCCAGCACCTCCCGCTCGCGCGGGGTCAGGACGTCCAGGGCGGTGGCGCGGCGGACCGCGCCGAACAGCTGGGTGACCACGTCCGGGTCGAGGGCGGTGCCGCCGGCGGCCACCCGGTGCAGCGCGTCGACGAACTCGGCGATGTCCACCACCCGTTCCTTGAGGAGGTAGCCGACGCCCGCGAAGCCGGCGCCGGAACCGAACAGCCGGTCCGCGTAGGCGGTCTCCACGTACTGGGAGAAGATCAGCACCCCGGTGCCGGGGTGCCGCTGCCGCAGGGTGACGGCGGCGCGCAGGCCCTCGTCGCGGTGGCCGGGCGGCAGCCGGATGTCGATCACGGCGACGTCCGGCCGGTGCTCGTCCACGGCCGCGAGCAGCGCCTCGGCGTCGGCGACCGCGGCCACCACCCGCACCTCGCGCAGCTCCAGCAGCTGGACCAGGCCCTCGCGCAGGATCGCGGAGTCCTCGGCGATGACGACACGCATGGTTCCTGCCTGTGGGGAGGGGGCGGGGCGAGCGGTCACCCGGCCGGGTGGGCCTCGTACGCGGTCGGGTACGGGAGGTGGACCACCGCCACGGTAGGCCCTCCGGGCGGGCTGTCGCAGGTCAGGGTGCCGTCCACGGTGCGGATCCGGCCGAGCAGGCCGGTCAGGCCGCTGCCCGCGCCGATCACCGCGCCGCCGCGCCCGTCGTCCCGCACGGAGAGCCGCAGGGCGCGGTCGTCGCCGCGCACCTCGACGGCGGCTTCGGCGGCGCCGCTGTGCTTGACGGCGTTGGCGAGGAGTTCGGCGGCGCAGAAGTAGGCGAGGGACTCCAGGGCGGGGCTGGGGCGGTGGGAGATCCGGGCGCGCAGGGCGACCGGGAGCGGGGCGTCGGCGGCGAGGGTGGCCAGGGCGGTCTCCAGGCCCTCGTCGAGCGCGGGCGGGTGGATGCCACGGACCAGGTGGCGCAGGTCGGCGATGGCCCGGGTGGCGTTGTCCTGGGCGTGGGTCACGGTCGCCAGCAGACGGTCCCGGTCGGCGTCCCGGGTGAGGAGTTCGCGGATCAGGGTGAGTTGCATGCCCAGGCCGACCAGGCGGGCCTGGGTGCCGTCGTGCAGATCGCGTTCGATCCGGCGGAGGGTGGCGGCGGCGTCCTCGACGGCGTGCGCCCGGGTCTCCTCCAGGGTGCGGATCCGGGCGTCGGCGGCGCTCGGGCCGAGCAGGGCGCGCAGCAGCAGCCGGTGCGGGGCGCCGGCCCACCGCACCAGCCGCGGCGCGAGCAGCACCAGCAGCGCGCCGGCCGCGACCACGGCCGTCCAGCGCGGCCAGCTGTCGAACTCGACGCCGTGGATCAGCAGCCCCACGTGGCGGACGGTGCCGTCCCGGTCGTGGACGGTGAAGTAGTTCCAGTGGCGCAGCACGGGATGGGCCAGTGCCAGCACGCCGTAGACGTAGCCGAGGGTGACGGCGAGCAGCGGCGGGAGGGCGGTGAACGGGGCGAGCAGTGCGGCGGCCACCGCCCGCCAGCCGGCCGGGTCGCCGAGCAGCGCCCGCCGCCAGCCGAAGACGCCGGGCGCGCTGCGCCGCCCGGCCGCCTCCACCGGCTCCCCCGACAGGCGCCCCGCCAGGGCCCGTTGGAGGTCGCCGAGGGCCAGTGCGCCGCGTACCGTCAAGGCCAGCAGCCAGGGGCCGAGCGCCGTCCAGGACAGCACCGCGCCGACGCCCAGCCCGACCAGCACCAGGACGGCGCCCGGCAGCGCGAGCACCGGTGCGACCAGGGCGTGCAGCAGGGCGGCGAGGGCCCGGGGCGCGAAGGGGGCGGCCAGCGCGGCGCGGGCCCGGCGGACCGGGCGGGTGGCGGTCCGGGCCGCCGTGGCGGGCGGGGCGGGCGGGGCTGCCGTGGTGCGGGTGGGGCGGGGCATGCCCCCAGCATTCCCTCACAGTGCGGCCGGCGGGTCGCTGAGGGCCGCGTTCCGCCGGGGAAACGCGGGCGATGCGGGCGGGTAACAGCGGCGACGCAGGCTGTCGGGCATGACGCTGACGGGCATACCGCTCCCGGGCACCGCGCCCCGGGACACCACGCGCACCGGTCCCGCGCCGGCGCCCCCGGCGGCGCGGGTCGTGGTGGTCGGCGGCGGGATGGCCGCCGCCCGGCTCGTCCACCAACTGGCCGCGGCGGCGGACGGGGCGGGGTCGCCGGCTTCCGCCCGCCCGGCCCGCCGTCCGCTCCGGGTGACCGTCCTCGCCGAGGAGCCGCACCCGCCGTACAACCGGGTGCTGCTCGCCGAGGTCCTCGCCGGCCGCTATCCGACGCCGGTGATCGCACTGCCGGCGCCGGCCGCCGGGGTGGCCTGGCACGGCGGCGCCCGGGTGGTGCACATCGACCGGGCCGCGCGGCGGGTGCGGTGCGCGGACGGGCGGGAGTTCGGCTACGACACGCTGGTGCTGGCGACCGGCGCCAATCCGGTGCTGCCGCCGCTGCGCGGCCTGTTCACGCCGGACCGCCGGCTCCCCGAGGGCGTGCACGCGTTCCGCACGATGGACGACTGCCTGGGCCTGTCCCGGGCGGTGCGGCCGGGCGTGCGGGCGGTCGTCATCGGCGGCGGGCTGCTCGGGGTCTCCGCGGCCCGTGCGCTCGCCGCACGCGGCGCGCAGGTGGTACTCGCCCAGCAGGCCGAGCGGCTCATGGAGCGCCAGCTCGACCCGAACGCCTCCCGGCTGGTGCTGCGGCACCTGGCGGACCTCGGCGTGGAGGTGCACACCGAGTGCCGGGTGCGGGACGTGCGGGCGGTCGGCGGCGCGGTCCGCTCGGTGGAACTGGCCGACGGGTACGCCCTCGACGCCGACCTGGTGGTGCTCGCCTGCGGCGTGCGACCGCGCACCGGACCGGCGGCGCAGGCGGGACTCGCCGTGGACAAGGGCGTCCTCGTCGACGACGCGCTGCGCACCTCGGACCCGCACATCCACGCCATCGGCGACTGCGCCCAGCACGACGGCACCGTCTACGGCCTCGCCGCCCCGGCCCTCGAACAGGCCGACGCCCTCGCCGGGTTCCTCGCGGGCGACGACGGCGCCCGCTACACCGGCACCCGTTCCCTGACCCGGCTGACCCTCACCGGCCCCGGGTCGCCCTTCGACCTCGCCGCGTTCGGCGAGACCGAGGCCCGCCCCGGCGACGACGTCGTGCAACTCGCCGACGCCACCCGGGGCACCTACCGCAAGGTCGTCGTCCGCGACGACCGCCTGGTCGGCGGGGTCCTCGTCGGCGAACTCGGCACCGTCGGCGCGCTCGCCCGCGCCTGGGAGGGAGCAGAGCCGCTCCCCGACGACGGCCCCCTGCTCCATCTGCTCACCCACGACGGAGGCTCCTGATGTCCACGACCGCACCTGTCGGGGAGCGGCCCCGCCCCACGATCGTGCTCGTCGGCCACGGCATGGTCGGACAGCGTTTCCTGGAGGCGCTCGCCGAGCGCGGCCTGACCGCCACGCACCGCGTGGTCGTCCTGTGCGAGGAGCCGCGCCCGGCCTACGACCGGGTCCAGCTCACCTCGTACTTCGCGGGCCGGACGCCCGAGGAACTCTCGCTGACCGACCGGGAGTTCCTCGCCGAGCACGGCATCGAGCTGTACGTCGGCGACGCGGCGGAGACGATCGACCGTGCGGCACGGACGGTCACGGCCGCGTCCGGCCGGGTCTTCGCGTACGACGCCCTGGTGCTCGCCACCGGCTCCTACCCCTTCGTGCCGCCGGTCCCCCACAAGGACGCCGAGGGCTGCTTCGTCTACCGCACGATCGAGGACCTGCTCGCGATCGAGGCGTACGCGAAGTCGCGGGCGACGACGGGTGCGGTGGTCGGCGGCGGCCTGCTCGGCCTGGAGGCCGCGGGCGCCCTGAAGGGCCTCGGGCTGCGCGCCCACATCGTGGAGTTCGCGCCCCGGCTGATGCCCGTGCAGGTCGACGACGGAGGCGGCGCCGCGCTGCTGCGCACCATCGAGGAGATGGGCCTGACCGTGCATACCGGCGTGGGCACGCAGGAGATCGTGATCGGCGCGGACGGCGCGGTCAGCGGGATGAAGCTCTCCGACGGCTCCGAACTCGCCACCGACATGGTGGTGTTCAGCGCCGGCGTGCGCCCCCGCGACCAGCTGGCCCGCGACTGCGGCCTGGCGGTCGGCGAGCGCGGCGGCATCACCGTCGACGAGCGGTGCCGCACGGTCACCGACCCGCACGTGTTCGCGATCGGCGAGTGCGCGCTGGCGGCGGACGGCCGGGTTTACGGCCTGGTGGCCCCCGGCTACGAGCAGGCGCAGACCGCCGCGGCCGCCCTCGCCGCCGACGGGACGGAGCGGTTGGCCTTCACCGGCGCCGACCTGTCCACCAAGCTGAAGCTGCTCGGCGTCGACGTCGCGTCCTTCGGCGACGCGCACGGCGCCACCGAGGACTGCCTGGACGTCGTCTACTCCGACTCCCGCGCCGGCCTGTACAAGAAACTGGTCGTCGGCCGCGACGGCACGCTGCTCGGCGGCATCCTGGTCGGCGACGCGGAGGCGTACGGCACGCTGCGGGCGCTGACGGGGTCGGTGCCCCCGGTCTCCGCCGAGTCCCTCGTCCTGCCCGCCGGCGCGGACCCGGGGGCCCAGCTCGGCCCCTCCGCCCTCCCGGACGACGCGACCGTCTGCTCCTGCCACAACGTCAGCAAGGGCACCATCCGGGGCGCGGTCACCGAGCACCGGTGCACCACCGTGCCCGAGGTGAAGAAGTGCACCAAGGCCGGTACCGGCTGCGGCAGTTGCGTGAAGGTGCTCGGCCAGCTGGTCACCGCGGAGCTGGAGGCGTCCGGCGTCGAGGTCGACAAGGGCCTGTGCGGCTGCTTCACGCAGACCCGCGAGGAGCTGTATGAGATCGTCCTCGCCCTGCGCGTCACCTCGTACCGGGAGCTGCTGGACGGCCACGGCCGCGAGGGCGCCCGGGGCGGTGACGGCTGCGAGGTGTGCAAGCCGGCCGTCGGCTCGATCATCGCCTCCCTCGCCCCGACGATCGGCGCGAGCGGCTACGTCCTGGACGGCGAGCAGGCAGCCCTCCAGGACACCAACGACCACTTCCTCGCCAACCTCCAGAAGAACGGCTCGTACTCGGTCGTGCCGCGCATCCCCGGCGGGGAGATCGCACCCGAGAAGCTGATCGTGATCGGCGAGATCGCCCGGGACTTCGGCCTCTACACGAAGATCACCGGCGGCCAGCGGATCGACATGTTCGGCGCCCGTGTCGAACAACTCCCGGTGATCTGGGCGCGGTTGGTGGCGGCGGGCTTCGAGTCCGGGCACGCGTACGGCAAGTCGCTGCGCACGGTGAAGTCCTGCGTGGGCCGGACCTGGTGCCGCTACGGCGTGCAGGACTCGGTCCGTATGGCGATCGACCTGGAGCTGCGCTACCGGGGGCTGCGGTCCCCGCACAAGCTCAAGTCCGCCGTCTCCGGCTGTGCCCGCGAGTGCGCGGAGGCCCAGTCCAAGGACTTCGGCGTCATCGCCACGTCCAACGGCTGGAACCTCTACGTCGGCGGCAACGGCGGCGCGACCCCGCGCCACGCGGACCTGCTCGCCCAGGACCTCTCCGACGCCGAGCTGATCCGCCTGATCGACCGCTTCCTGATGTTCTACATCCGCACCGCGGACCGGCTGGAGCGCACCTCGACCTGGCTGGAGCGGATCCCGGGCGGCCTGGACCACGTGCGGGACGTGGTGGTGCACGACGCGCTCGGCATCTGCGCGGAGTTGGAGGAGCTGATGGCGGCCCACGTCGCGCACTACCGGGACGAGTGGGCCGAGACCCTCGACGACCCCGAGAAGCTCGCCCGCTTCGTGTCCTTCGTGAACGCCCCGGACACCCCCGACCCGGTCGTCGCGTTCGTCCCCGAGCGCGACCAGATGAAGCCGGACCTGCCGCTGCTCGCCATCGGCCGCCGTCCTCTGGAAGACGCACTGGAAGGAAGCACCCCGCGATGACCACGGCACCCGAGACCACCGACCTCCAGGTCCAGCTCCGGCTGGCGGAGGGCTGGTTCACGGTCTGCGACCTGCACCGGCTGGCCCCCGGCCGCGGGGTCGCCGCCCTACTGCCGGACGGCCGCCAGGTGGCGCTGTTCCGGGACCGGGAGGACCGCCTGTACGGCATCGACAACCGCGACCCGTTCACCGGCGCCCCGGTCCTCGCCCGGGGGCTGACCGGCACCGCCGACGGCCGCCCGTTCGTGGCGTCGCCGCTGCTCAAGCAGCGGTTCGACCTGGAGACCGGGGGCTGCCTGGACGATCCGTCGGTGTCCGTCCCGGCCTACCGGGTGCGCCAGCGGGCGGCGTGAGGCGGGCGTACGCTGGATCTCCCCTACCGAGGAGTACGACGTGACCCGGTGGAACACCAGCCACATCCCCGATCAGACCGGCCGCGCGGTCGTCGTCACCGGCGCCAACAGCGGCCTGGGCTACGTCACCGCCCGTGAGTTGGCGCGGCGCGGCGCCCGCGTGGTGCTGGCCTGCCGCAGCGCCGAGCGGGGCGGGGCCGCGCTGGCCCGGCTGCGGTCCGAAGTCCCGGCCGCCGAGGCGGAGTTCCGACCGCTGGACCTGGCCGACCTGGCGTCGGTGCGGCAGTTCGCCGACGACCTGGACGACTTCTGCGGCGACCGGCTCGACCTGCTGATCAACAACGCGGGCGTGATGGCGCTGCCGCAGCGCACCACCGCGGACGGCTTCGAGATGCAGTTCGGCACCAACCACCTGGGGCACTTCGCGCTCACCGGGATGCTGCTGCCCAAGCTCCTGGCGACGCCCGGCGCGCGGATCGTGACGGTCTCCAGCATGCTGCACGCCCTGGCCAACGTGGACCTCGACGACCTCAACAGCACCCGCTCCTACCACCGCTGGATCGCCTACGGCCGGTCCAAGAGCGCCAATCTGCTCTTCACCCACGAGCTGACCCGGCGGCTGGCCGCGGCCGGCTCGCAGATCGTCGCCTCCGCCGCGCACCCCGGCTACGCGCACACCAACCTCCAGACCGCGGGCGTGCGGATGGAGGGCCGCCGGTCCGTCGAGCGCGTGGTGGAGCTGGGCAACCGCCTGATCGCCCAGTCCGCGGACGGCGGGGCGCTGGGCACGCTGTGCGCGGCCACCGCCCCGCACATGCGGCCGGACGCCTTCATCGGCCCGCGCAACGGGCTCCGCGGCGCCCCGGCCCGCTCCTTCCGCGCCCCCTGGACGCTGAAGGACGACACCGCCGCGCGCCTGTGGACGGCCTCGGAGGAGCTCACCAAGGTCACGTACGACTTCACCGTCCCGGGGGCGTGAGACCGGGCGCGGCGGGCGCTCCCGCGGCATGCGCGGGGCGCCCGCGGGCCTGGTGGGGCGCGTGTTCCCGGGGGCGCCGTCAAAATCGCGTGAAGATCGCCCCACCGCCCGCCAAGGGCGCGCCAAGGCCGCTCGCCGTCCGCCGCGACGGCCCCCACGCTGGGCTGGTCCCACCCAGTGCCGCACGGAGGTACGACGAACCATGTCGACGGTGTCGCAGCCCGCAAACCGGCCCGAGCAGCCGCCCCCGGCGACCGACCCCGGCGCCGCCCCGGGCGCGGCCGCCGGTCCCGCCCCCGCCCGTGACCGGCACCGCCTGACCGCCCTCCAGGGCCTGGCCGCCCTCTCCCTCGACGCGATGGCCTCCGTCGCGTACGGGCCGGAGTCGATCGTGCTGGTGCTGGCCGCGGCCGGCGCCTACGGCCTGGGGTTCACCCTCCCCGTCACGCTCGCCATCGCCGCGCTGCTGGCCGTCCTGGTGGCGTCCTACCGCCAGGTCATCGCCGCCTTCCCCAACGGCGGCGGCTCCTACGCGGTGGCCAAGACCCACCTCGGGAGCCGCTCGGCCCTGGTCGCCGCGGCCTCCCTGGTCCTGGACTACATCCTCAACGTCGCGGTGTCGGTGACCGCCGGTGTCGCCGCCCTCACCTCCGCCTTCCCCGGGCTCTATGCCGACCGGGTGTGGATCTGCCTGGCCGTGCTGGTCCTGGTGACCGCGATCAACCTGCGCGGGATCGCCGACTCGGCGCGGGCGTTCCTGCTGCCCACCGCCGTCTTCGTCGCCTCGATCATGGCGATGATCGTGGTCGGGCTGTTCCGCGACGCACCGGCGTCCACCGTCACCGCCGCCGGGCACGCCTCCGTCCTCGGCCAGAACGCCACCTCCGTCGGCGCGCTGCTGCTCCTGAAGGCGTTCGCGTCCGGCTGCTCGGCGCTGACCGGCGTGGAGGCGGTCGCCAACGCCGTCCCGTCCTTCCGCGCCCCCGCCACCCGGCGCGCCCAGCGCACCGAGGTCGCGCTCGGCGCCCTGCTCGGCGTCATGCTGATCGGCCTGTCGCTGCTCATCGGCCGCTTCCACCTCCAGCCGGTCGAGGGCGTCACCGTCCTCGCCCAGCTGGCGGACGCCTCGCTCGGCCACAACTGGGCCTTCTACGTCGTCCAGTTCGCCACCATGGTGCTGCTCGCGCTGGCCGCCAACACCTCCTTCGGCGGGCTGCCGGTGCTGATGGGCCTGCTGGCCCGCGACAACTACCTGCCGCACGTCTTCGGCCTGAAGGCCGACCGCCAGGTGCACCGGCACGGCGTGCTGGCGCTGGCCGCGGTCTCCGCCGCGCTGCTGGTCTTCTCCGGCGGCGACGTCAACACCCTGGTGCCGCTGTTCGCCATCGGCGTCTTCGTCGGCTTCACGCTCTGCCAGGCCGGGATGGTCCGCCACTGGCACTTGGAGCGGTCCGCCGGCTGGCTCGGCAAGGCGCTGCTCAACGGCTTCGGCGCGGTGCTCACCGCCGCCGCCGCGGTGGTCGTCACCGCCACCAAGTTCACCGAGGGCGCCTGGCTGATCGTGGTCGCGCTGCCGCTGCTGGTGCTCGCCTTCGAGGCGGTGCACCGGGCGTACGGGCGGATCGGCGACCGGCTCGGCCTGGGCCGGGTGCCCGAGCCGCCGCGGCGCGCCCGCTCGCTCGTCGTCGTCCCGGTCTCGCACCTGTCCCGGCTGACCGGCGAGGCGCTCAACGCGGCGGTGTCGATGGGCGACGAGGTGATCGCCGTGACCGTCACCTACGGCACCGAGGAGCGCCCGGGCGTCGAGGCGCTGCGCCGCGACTGGGAACTGTGGAACCCGGGCGTGGACCTGCTGGAACTGCCCTCCCCCACCCGTTCCCTGGGCCGCCCGATCGCCTCCTACGTCCGGGACCTGACGGACCGTCGGCCGGACGCCCGGGTCACCGTGCTGATCCCCGAGGCCGAGCCCGCCCACCTGTGGCAGCGGGTGCTCCAGAACCAGCGCGGCGCGGTGGTCGCGCACGCGATCCGGCGCGATACGGATGCGGTGATCTGCCGGCTTCGGTTCCGGCTGGCGCCGACGCGGCCCTGAGGGCCGCGGTGGCCCCCACGTTGTCGGCCGGTCCCGCCGTAGGCGGGCCTTCCCCACGTTGTCGGCCGTCCCGCCGTGGTGGGGGTTCCGCCTTCGGCGGGGGTTTGTGGGGCGGGGCGCCTGTTGTTCGGTGGGTGCCGGGTGTGGGGCTCTTGGGGTCATCAGGTTCGTGGTACCCAGCCCGTCTTGGCGACTACTTCGGCGGCGATGTCCGGTACGGAACGGCCGTCGGTCGCCACCCGTAGCGTGTCGGCCCCCACGCGGCTGTCCAGCATCCGGGCCTTGCGGGCGCTGCTCGCCAACTCCTGGGCCAGTTCGGAGCCACGCTCCCGGCCGGTGAGCCGCTCGGTGGCGGTGGCGTCGGTGGCGGTGAGCAGCACCCGCACGATCCGCACGCCGGACCCCAGGGCCGTTTCGAAGATCCCGGTGCTTTCCGGCAGCACGCTGACGGTGTTGGTGTACACCAGCCGCCGGCAGCCGACCCGGGCGTAGTTCGCCCACACCGCGGCCAGGTTCCGGGTGACGATCCCGGCCCGCGTCGGATCGCCCTGCGGGGCCGGATGGACCTGCCCCATGAAGTCCCCGTCCATGACGGCGTGCCCGACCTCCGCGGCCCGCAACAGGGCCGAGACCTCCCACCCCACCGTCGTCTTGCCGACCCCGGCCCGCCCACCGATCAGCAACACCTCGGCCGCCCCGTCACCGTTCGCCGTCACGTACTGCCCTCCCTGTCGATTCACCCCGACAGGTTGGCAGGACCCGCCGCATACGGGCGACCGGTTTCCCCGCCCGGACCGCCCGTCCCTCTTTCCCCACCGGGGCGGGAGCCGCCGCGGACGACGACGGCGGGGAGGGTGCGGGGCCTCCGGGGTGGGTGGTTCGGACGTAAAGCGCAGCAGTCCGAACCACCCACCCCGGAGGCCCCGCACCCGGCACCCACCACGCACCTGCGGCGACCCCGCCCCACAAACCCCCTCCCGCCGAAGGCGGAGGAAACCACGGCGGGAATGCCGACAACGTGGTGCGCGACCCCGCTAGTTACGGCAAAGTACCGTCCATGACGGTGATCGGCAGAAGACGGCTCCTCGCCGCCGGAGGCGGCATCGCACTCGCGGGCGCGCTGGCGGCGTGCGGCTCCAACACCGGCCGGGGCGGCAGCGGTTCGGGGCCGGCGCTGGCGCAGTGGTACCACCAGTACGGCGAACCGGGCACACAGCAGGCGGTGAAACGCTACGCCGCCGCGTACAAGAAGGCGCACGTCACCGTCCAGTGGCGGCCGGGCGACTACGACCGGCAGACCGCGGCGGCGCTGCTGACCGACTCCGGGCCGGACGTCTTCGAGGTCAACGGGCCGCTGCTGGATCAGATCCAGAGCGGTCAGGTGGTCGATCTGACCGACCTCGTCGCGCCGGTCAAGGACGACTTCAACCAGGCGGTGCTGGCGCCGAAGATCTGGCAGGACAGGATCTGGGGCATCCCGCAGGCCGTCGACACCCAGCTGCTCTACTACCGCAAGAGCCTGCTCAAGGACGCCGGGGTGCAACCGCCGCAGAGCGTCGACGCGTTGGTGGACGCCGCGAAGAAGCTCACCACCGGCAAGGTCAAGGGGCTCTTCCTCGGCAACGACGGCGGGGTCGGGGTGCTCGGCGGGACGCCGCTGTTCGCCGCCGGGCTGAGCCTGATCACCGAGGACGGCAAGGCCGGTTTCGACGACCCGGCCGCCGCCCGGGTGCTGGCGAAGATCCGCCAGCTGTACGTCGATGAGTCGCTGCTGCTGGGGGCGCCCACGGACTGGTCCGACCCGGCGGCCTTCGTCCAGGGGCTGACCGCGATGCAGTGGTCGGGGCTGTGGGCGCTGCCGCAGATCGCGAAGGCGCTGGGGGACGACTTCGGGGTGCTGCCGTTCCCGAAGGACGGGGCGGGCGGGAAGCCGACGGTGCCGGTGGGGGCGTACGCCTGCGCGGTGAGCGGGCGCAGTAAGCAGACCGCGGCGGCGAAGGAATTCGCCAAGTGGCTGTGGATCGACCGGACCGATTTCCAGCAGGACTTCGCACTGTCGTACGGATTCCACATCCCGGCCCGGATTTCGCTGGCGAAGAAGGCCGAGCGACTCCAACAGGGGCCGGCCGCGGACGCCGTGCGGTTCGCCACCGAACACGGATATGCCGAACCGCTGTTGTGGACCAGCGCGGACCGCAACGCCTATCAGGACGCGCTGAGCCGGATCATCAAGGACGGGGCGAATCCGGAGACCGAGCTGAGGGCGGTGCTGCGGAAGGTCGACGCCGAGCTCCAGCGGGTCAAGAAGAAGTGAGCGCGCGCACGGCCCGGTTGCTGGGCCCGCAGCGGCGGAATCTGTGGTTCTGGGTGTTCGTCGGGCCGTTCGCGGTCGGGCTCGGGCTGTTCACCTACGTCCCGCTGCTGTGGAGCGTGTACCTCAGCTTCTTCAACGCGCACAACACGGTGAATCCGACGGAATTCGTCGGACTGGGGAACTACACCGCGATGCTGGGCGACGACGCATTCCTCGGAAGTCTGGGCACCTTTCTCCTCTTCACGGCATTCATCGTGCCCGCCACTTTCGCACTGTCACTGTCGCTGGCATTGATGGTGAACCGACTCCGCTTCGCCCAGGCGTTCTTCCGGTCGGTCTTCTTTCTGCCGACCGCGTGCTCCTATGTCGTGGCGTCGTTGATCTGGAAACTGTCGCTTTTCAACGGGGTGCGGTTCGGGCTGGCGAACACCGTGCTCGGCTGGTTCGGGACGGATCAGACGGCGTGGCTGTCCACGACCAGCCCGCCGTGGTACTGGCTGGTCATCGTGACCGTGCGGCTGTGGCTGCAGGCCGGCTTCTACATGATCCTCTTCCTGGCCGGTCTCCAGCGGATCTCCCCGCAGTTGTACGAGGCGGCGGCGATGGACGGGGCCCGGCCGGGCTGGCAGGTCTTCCGGCACATCACCTTCCCCCAACTGCGGTCCACGTCGGTGGCGGTGCTGCTGCTCCTGGTGATCAACGCCTTCCAGGCGTTCGACGAGTTCTACAACCTGCTGAGCGACGCCCGCGGCTACCCGCCGTACGCCCGGCCGCCGCTGGTGTACCTGTACTACACCGCGCTCGGGCGGGACCAGAACCTGGGGCTGGGCAGCGCGGGCGCGGTGATCCTGGCCCTGATCATCGCGGTGGCGACGGTGGTCCAGGCCCGCTGGTTCGGCCTCGGCCGCAAGGAGGACTGAGCGGAGATGCACGATGCCCTGACCCGGGCCGGCCGGGCGCTGCGGGTGGTGCTACTGGTCGCGCTGGCGCTGCTGTTCCTCGTGCCGTTCTATCTGCTGGTCCGCAACGGACTGGCGAGCGAGGCCGACATCACGGCGCCCACCTGGGCGTTCTTCCCGCGCGAACTGCACTGGTCGAACCTGACCGAGGTGTTCTCCGACCTGGACCTGCCGCTGGCCCGGGCGCTGCTCAACTCGACGCTGATCGCCGTCTCGACGACCGTGGGCACGGTGGTGCTGGCCTCCATGGCCGGCTACGGCCTGGCGCGCATCCCCTACCGTCACGCCTCGGTGGTCTTCTACGCGATCCTGGGCACGCTGATGGTCCCGGCGGCCGTGACCTTCGTCCCCAGCTTCGTCCTGGTGTCCACACTCGGCTGGATCTCGACCCTCCGCGGCCTGGTGATCCCGACGCTCTTCAGCGCCTTCGCCTGTTTTGTCTTCCGGCAGTACTTCCTCGGCTTCCCCAAGGAGTTGGAGGACGCGGCGCGGGTGGACGGGCTGGGGTACTGGCGGACGTACTGGCGGATCGTGGTGCCCAACGCGCGGCCGGTGTTCGCGGCGGTCGGCACCATCGTCTTCATCGGCGCGTGGAACTCCTTCCTGTGGCCGCTGGTGATCGGCCAGGACCAGTCGGCCTGGACGGTGCAGGTGGCGCTGTCCACGTTCACCACCGCACAGAACCTCAACCTGCATGAGCTGTTCGTCGCCGCGGGCGTCTCGATCGTCCCGCTGGTGGTGGTCTTCCTGCTGCTCCAGCGGTACATCGTGGCCGGCGTGGAGCGCAGCGGCATCGACGACTGAGCGCGTCCGCCGGTCCGCGCACCATGGGCAGCGGGCCGGGTATGCGCTACGGTGCGTGCCATGTGCACGTACCTGGTCTTCCGTGAGGCGGCGCCGCGCGATCGCGGCCCTCACGGCGCGTGCGCACCCCGCGGCCTGAGCTTCCTGCGCCGCCGCGGCCGGGTGGGTTCGCCCCCGGCCGACTGTCCCGGCGTGTCCTGAAGGACCCGCGCCCCGGCGCCGTCCCGGGTACCGCCGCGCCCCTCCCGTCCACGGCCGGCGCGCAACCGCGCGCCCCTCCCCGACGCTCTTCGAAGGAGGCCACGTTGACCACCCGTGCCGACGACCCTTCCGCCCGCACGCCCGCACTGCGCCCCCACCGCATCCCCGCCGACGGGCTCCACGAGGGCCGGCGGATCCTGCGCCGCACCCCGGACGGCTGGCGGGACCGGCCCTACGAGCTGTTCGAGGTCGTCCCGCAGGCCGCCACCATCGGGGCGGAGATCCGGGGGCTGGATCTGTCGCGTCCACTGTCCACGGCGCTGCGCGCGGAGCTGAACCGGGCGCTGCTGGAGTGGAAGGTGCTGTTCTTCCGCGGGCAGCATCTGACCTCCGCCTCACAACGTCAATTCGCCGCCAATTGGGGGGAGTTGGAGACCAACCCGCTGCTCGCCCCGGGCGACTCGAAGGAGGTGGTGAGGTTTGACAAGGCGGCCGGAGGCGTGCCGACGTTCGAGAACGTATGGCACACGGACGTAACCTTCCGCACGCGGCCGGCGATGGGCGCGGTGTTGCAGCTCCGCGAGGTCCCGCCGTCGGGCGGGGACACCCTGTGGGCCGACATGGCAGCGGCCTATGACAATTTGCCGCCGAAAATCCGGGCACGGATGAATTACGCGCGAGCGATCCACGACTATCTCCCGGGGTTCTCCCGCTTCTCCTCGCCGGCTCAACTCGCGCGATTCCAGGTGGAGTTCCCGCCGGTGGGGCATCCGGTGGTGCGCCGGCACCCGGAGACCGGGCGGCGGATGCTGTTTGTCAACGCATCCTTCACCACCCGGATCGTGGGGCTGCCGGAGGCGGAGAGCGACCGGCTGCTGCGGCTGTTGTTCCAGCAGGCGCACGTACCGGAGTTCCAGGTGCGGTTCCGCTGGCAGGCCGGGGACGTCGCGTTCTGGGACAACCGCGCCACCCAGCACTACGCGGTGTTCGACTACGGCGCGCGGCGACGGGTCGCGGAGCGGGTGGCGATCGCCGGGGACCGGCCGTACTAGCGGGCGCGCGCCGGCGGCTCCCTAGGACGCCGCCGTCCCGTCCCGTTGGGCGCCGCCGCGCAGCAGGGCGGCGCCCAACGGCGTCAGGGTGTGCAGCACCGCGTTGCCCTGGCGCAGGGTGGACAGCAGGCCGGCGTCCCGCAGGACGGTGGCGTGCTGGCTGGCGGAGGCCAGCGAGACGTCGACCCGGCGGGCGAGTTCGCTGGTGGTGCAGCCGACGCCGATGCCCTGCAGTATCGCCGAGCGGGTCTGGCCCACGAGGCGCCCCAGCGAACGGGCGGCCGGGACCGGCGGGGTCAGGCGCGGGGCCGGATGCTCGACCGGGTACACCAGGACGGGCGTCAGGTCCGGGTTGTAGAACGTGACCGGGGTGCGGCGGCAGAAGTACGAGGGCAGCAGGAGCAGCCCCCGACCGCCGAGGTACAGGTCCCGGTCGACCGGGTACTCGGCCTCCAGCACCGGCGCGCGCCAGCGCATCATCGGCGGCAGCGAGGCCAGCAGCCGGTCCGCGCCACCGTCCAGCAGGGCCCGGCCGCGGGCCGCCCGGTCGGCCTCTATGCGGCTCTGCACGCGGTGCCAGTACGGGGCGACGGCCGCGTCGTGGTACCGCTGGAGTATCCCGGCGAGCCGGCCCAGCGAGCGGGTCTCGCCGTCGGCCATGGCCCGTATCCACGCGGGTAGCGGACGGCCCACGGGCGCCAGCCGGGCGAGTTCGGCGTGCAGCCGGGCGGCCGGCGTCTCGCGCAGCGCGGCGAGCGCCTCGTCCATGCCGAGCAGGCCCTCGGCGGGCGTCAGGAAATCAGGGAAATAGCCCCGACTGGGCACCAGCGGCGCCAGCAGACGCGCTTCGCCATTCAACCTTCCGCGGGTTTCCGATCGCCAACCGCCGAACGTGGAATCGTCACGCCTGTCGCGAAGCCGGTGAAAGCTTAAGACCGTCTCCCACAAGGCATCGGGGCGTGCGGCAATCCGCACGCGGGCCAGATCGAGTCCACTGAAATGGACGCGTAACACCGAACCCCCACTCTTTGGTTATCTCCGTCGGCCCCCGGCACGCCTGAGTATGCACGCCCTCACGCGCGGTCACCATGCCCTTTTGGCCAGAGTTGAAAAGGGTCGCGCGGGGCACCGCCGGGACGGAATGCTGGAGGCAATTCAACGACGGTGTGCACGGCACGGATTGCTCGATCCCGTGGGGGGTGATGGGCAAACAACCGGCCGCGCGAAGCCCCGTTGGAGGCCGCCTCCCACGCCGACTGGGAGGGCGGCAGCTCCCGAGGGGGGAGTCCGGAGAAAAGCGAGGGCGGCACCCGTGCACGGGTGCCGCCCTCGCCGCCGTACGGGCCGGACGCTACCCCGCCCTCCCCGCCGGACGACCGCCCGCGGTGGCAGCCCCGCGCTCGGTCCGGGCATCGGTCCCGGGATCGGCCGGAACCGGTCCGGACGGCACCTCCGCGACCGGTGCCAACATCCGATGGATCACCAGCCACAACACCGCACACAGCACCGCGGCGACGCCGAGCACGAACTGCCAGGCGGTGGTGAACCCCTGGGCGGCGAACGCCGTGAAGCCGGGCCGGACGGCCGCCGGCACCGCCGCGGCCGGGCCGCTCAGATCACCGGCGTTGACGCTGTTGGCGAGGGCCGCGGCACCCTCCCGGTAGGCGGGGAAGCGCGGCAGCCCGTCGTGCAGTCGCAGCCGGGTCAGGCCGGTCAGCGCGGCGCCGGCGGCGGCGATGGCGACCGCCTCGCTGCCCAGCCGGAGGGTGTTGAGCAGGCCGGCGGCGGTGCCGGTGGCGTCCGGTGCGACCACCGTCAGCACCGCCCCGTCGACCAGGCCGAAGTTGAGCCCCAGGCCCACCCCGAGGACGAGCAGCGGCGCGGCCAGCGCGCCCACCCCGGCCCCGGGGCGCAGGACGACGGCGAGCCCGGCGACGCCCAGCGTCAGACAGGCCAGGCTGAGCGTGAACACGGCGCGCTGCGAGAGCCCCCGGGCGATCAGCCGGCCGGCCAGCGGCGGGGCCAGCAGCACGGGCGCGGTCATCAACAGCAGCACCCCGCCCGCGGCCCGGCTGGTCATCCCGTCCACGACCGTCAGGTAGTTGGGCAGCAGCGGCAGCAGGATCACGAAAGAGCAGGAGACCGCCACCGGGATCAGGCACAGCGCCAGGAAGCGGCGGTTGCGCAGCAGCCCCAGGTCGAGCATCGGGTGCCGGCTGCGCCGTTCCACCCGGACGAACACCACCGCCAGCAACACCGCTCCGGCCAGCATGCCCAGCACCCGCGGGCTGCCCCACCCCCACTGCGGCCCCTCCACCATGCCCAGCATCAACAGGAACAGGCCACCGACGAAGGCCGCGGTGCCCGGCACGTCGAGACCGCTCGCGTCCGCCCGGCGCGACTCCGGCATGCCGGGCACCGCGCACAGCACGACCACCATCAACACGCCGTGGGCGGCGAAGAACCAGCGCCAGCCCACCGTGTCGGCGAGGGTGCCGGCGACCGTGGCGCCCAGCGCGAGGCCACCGCCGGTGGCGATGCCGACCGCGGCGAACACCCGGGTGCGGGCGGCGCCCTCGAAGGCGGTGGCCAGGATCGAGCTGCCACTGGTCAGCAGGGCCGCGGCGCCGACGCCGGCCAGCGCCCGCAGTACGTCGAGCAGCAGCACACCCACCCCGGCGGCGCTCGCCAGCGAGGCGCCCGCGAACAGCGCCGCCCCGGCCGCGAACAGCCGGCGCCGGCCCAGGAGATCGGCCAGCGAGCCGCAGGCGAGCATGGCGCAGGCGAAGGCGAGGTTGTAGCCGTGCACCACCCACTGGAGGGTGTCCAGCGGCGCTCCGGTGTCCCGGCCGATGTGCGGCAGCGCCACCCCGGAGCCGGTGACCGAGGTCGGCAGGATCACCAGCGTCAGCAGCACCGCCACCACGGTGACCGCCGGACGCGGCCCCCGTCCGCCCCGTCCGCTCGTCCGCCGTGTCCCGCGCCCCGTCACTTCTCCGCCCCCGTCGGCACCGCCGCCACCAGCCCACCGTCGACGATCAGGTCCTGCCCGGTGATGTACGCGGCGTCGTCGGACGCCAGGAAGGCCACCGCCGCGGCGACCTCGTCGGGGTGGCCCAGAGCGCCCAGCGGCACCTGCGCGGCGTCCCGGGCCTCGGCGTCCGGCTCGGGGTTGGCGGCGCGGTACATCTCGGTGTCGATGTAGCCGGGGCTGACGGAGTTGACGCGGATGCCGGCCGGGGCGAGTTCCGCGGCGAAGGTGCGGGCCAGGTTGTGCACCGCCGCCTTGCTCGCGGCGTAGGCCGCGGCGACCGGCAGCCCGCGGTGCAGGGTCCAGGAGGCGTTGAGCACGAACGCGCCGCCGTCGCCCATCAGCGGCAGCGCCTTCCGGACGGTGCGGAAGGCCCCCTTCACGTTGACGTCGAGAATCCGATCGAGGTCGTCCGCGCTCAGCTGCCCGCTCGGCCCGAAGACGCCGACGCCGGCATTGGCGAAGACCGCGTTCAGCCCGCCGCGCCAGGTCTCGATGCGCCGCATCAGCCGGTCCAGGTCGGCGGGTTCGGCGACGTCGGCGGGGACCGTCGCCACCCGGCCGCCGTCGGCGTCGAGCGCGCGGGCCGCCGCGTCCAGCCGCTCCGGCCGGCGGCCGGCCAGGACGACGTACGCGCCCTCCTCCAGCAGGCGGCGGGCGGTGGCCAGGCCGATGCCGGTGGCACCGCCCGTGATCAGGACGGTCTTGTTGGTGAATCGCTCCATACCGACGATCGTCGGCCGGTACGCGCCCCGCGCGCAGTGCCGGTCACACCTGGGTCTGCCACCACCACCTTCGCGGGACCGGCCGGCACGCCGGCTCCCCGCCGCGGCCCGCTACGACCGCGCCCCGGCCTCCGCGCCGACCGCCCCGCCCGTCTCCAACAGCCGGGCCAGCCGCGCGCCCGTGTCCCCGCCCGGCGCGGGCGTGTAGAGCATCAGCCGGTGCCCCGGCAGATCCGGCAGCGGCAACGTCGTGTACTCGAACACCAACTCCCCCACCGCGTCGTGCCGCAGCGCCTTCAACCCCTGGGCGGCGCTGCCCACTTGGTGCTCCGCCCACAGCTCGGCGAAGGCCGGGCTGGCGGCGCACATGTCGGCGGCGAGCCGACCGAACCACGGGTCGTCGGGGTACCGCGCGGCATCCGCCCGGAACTGCCCGACGATGGCGCGCGCCCCGTCCTGCCAATGGCACAACGACGACCGCGTCGCCGCACTCGTGAAGAAACTGACCAGGCAGTTGTGGTCCCCCACGCCGTACCCGAACACGGCACGCGCGGCGTCGTTGACCGCCACGAAGTTCCAGTGGCGGTCGATCAGATACGCCGGCCGCGGCAGCCACCCGTCCACCACCCGCCGCAGCGCGTCCGGCACCACCGCCGGCCCGGCAGCCGCCCCGGCCTCCACCGGCGGCGGGTTGAGCCCGGCCAGCAGGTACAGATGCGCGCGCTCGGACGGGTCCAACCGCAGCACCCGCGCGATGGCGTCCAACACCTCGCCCGAGACGTTGATCTCGCGCCCCTGCTCCAGCCACGTGTACCAGGAGACCCCGACCCCGGCGAGCACCGCGACCTCCTCCCGCCGCAGCCCGCTGGTACGCCGCCCGCCGCCGGCCGGCATCCCCACCTCGGCGGGCGTCACCCGCGCCCGCCGCGACCGCAGGAACGCCCTGATCTCGGCACGCCGCCGCTGCCGTGCCTCGGTGGGAAGTCGCGAGATGTCCATCCGCCCATGCTAGGCAGCCCCCGCACCCCCACGCCCACCACAAAACCGAGGGCGGCACCTCCGCACAGGTGCCGCCCTCGCGGGTTGACCTGCACAGATGTCGAACTGATCGGCTAGCAGGGCACTCTGGGGGCACATCAGGCCAGAACCGCGTCGATGATGTCCGCGGTGTCGTCCTCACTGTCAGCAGGACACTGCGGCCGTCTTATGGAGAGCCATGAGCCGGGCCGTTTCCTCCTCGCGGAAGTCCCGGACTTCGGCGCACCGCTGGCTCATCACGAACTCGCCCAACGTCAGGCACAGGTCCATGCGCTGAATGCACACGCCGACCATGAACGGGCCGTTCTGCGCCCGGTACATGCGCACGCCGTAGTACCCCTCCTGACAGTCCCGGTCGTTGTTGAACCGGCACCCAGCGCAGGTGTCCGGCAGCCGGACGGACCGGATGCTCTTGGCATACAGCGTCCGGCCGTCGGGGAGTCGGTAGCGGGTGCGCTGATCGGAGGCGCCGGCGGTGACGATGCGGCGGACCGGAACCGCCCCGAGATGATCCACAACCTCTTGCATGGCAGCGAGTGACGCCCCGTCGTCCTCAAGGTTCACAAGCATCCGTACGGTGACGACCCGCCCGTGCTCCTCGATAATGCGGAGCACCCGTGCCACGTGGTCATGGTCCGGGATCACGATGTTCGCCGACACCTTCACCCCGTGCCGGGAGGCGGTGTCGATCGTGGCGGCGAGAGCGTCCAGCTTCCGTGCCGCCAGCTTCGGTGAAGCGAGGCGCGGCGCCTGGACGGCGGCAAGTTCCTCGGGCGTTGTTCCGAATACGGACAGGTTGATCCGGTCAAGCCCGGCCGCCGCACACTCGGGCAGAACGGCCGCTCCGTTCTCGCCGTTGCTGGTGAGTCCCACCGTCAGGCCGAGGCGTCGCGCGATGCGGACGAGCGCCGGCAACTCCGGGTGCAGAGTTGGCTCCCGCCCGTGAAATGAACCTCGGTAGTCGGGAGGCTGCCGCGCACTGCCGCCAGGGCCAGGGCAAAGTCGGAATCGGCCTTGATCCGCTCCGGCAGGAAGCTTGCACTGTTCGTTGCGAGGTAGATCGAGACCCGACCGGATCGGCCGGCCGTCCCGGTGAACTGGCCGGCCTCGCGGCCGAGGTTATCCGTCGTGACCGGGGTGCCTTCGTTGTGACAGAAGGTACAGGCAAGTCCGCAGGCATCAATGATCTTGACGCGCAGGGTCCGGTCCGGCACTACCGTGACCGGTAAGGCGTTCGTGTCAGTGTCGGTCATAGTCGCCTCCTAGCCGGCGGGGCCTGGTGACCCCGCCGACGCGTAGTAGAGAGGTCTAGGCGAATCGGAGTTCGCTGATCGAGTCGAGGTCGATTCCGTACCGTGCGAACACCTTCGTCGTGTTCTCGCCGGTCAGGTCGGATCGGGGGATGGAGAGGCATTCGGCGGTCGCCCACACCTGTTCCTCGGTGTCGCCCTCGATCTCCAGATAGGGCGGGATACGCGGCCATTCGTCGATCTCCAGCCGCACACCGTCCAACAGCCAGGACGAGCGCCGGTTCTCCTGGTAGCTGCGGTGCGTGAGCCCCATGAGCCCGAGCAGCGCGTGCGTGTCCTCGAACGAGCCGACCGTTGTCTCGGTCTCCCGGGTGCCATCGATCGCGTCCGAGCTGATCGTCTTCACGCACAGGGTCACTGCGCCGCCGGAGTCCCGCAGGCGCACCCAGCGCCCGCTCACAGCGGGGACCGTGTCGTACACGTAGCGGCGCATAAGTCGCTCGCCCTGGAAGCTTCCGCCAGCCACCTTGATGCGCTCGGCCATGGCATCCGGATCGATCCCCAGCGCCTTCGCTTCGTACTCGATGGTGTGCATGTATCTCCTTTTCGTATGCCGCGTGTTGTGCGTCAGAGCATGAGCCTGCCGGTAGGGCGCTTACGTGTTGCGGTCGCGCCCGTGTCTCCCTGAGTTGCGTCCCGGCGGATCTGCCTGCGCTCGTCGCCTCCAACCTCATGCATGAGCGCCTTGCGCAGAGCGGCTTCCTGGCCACTGAACCCGATCCGGCGAGCGTCAGCTTTGACCGCCTTGACGACGGAGGGGCGAGGGCGTTCTGATGTGATGTGTCGTCAGCGCGGCATCGGCGGGACGCCGGGCCCTCGGGCGACCGCGGCTGCGGAGCGGTCCCGGCGGGGCACGGCTCCTCCTCAAGCGGTCTCATGGCGCTGACCTCCACGCACCACTCCAACCCGCCGCCCGGCGGGCGCAGCCACACACAGGACGGCTGTTGCAGGTTCTTCTGCTCGACGTACGTGGGGGTGCATCTGCTCACGCCTTGCCTCCTCGATGCCTGGCCGATGAAGCGGTGAGCCTCCAGTCCACTGCGAGTCGGGGCGTTCCCGGCGTCGCGGAGGCGGACGTTCAGGCGGACGTTTTCATCCGCCGCCACGGCCCGCTCGTTACGGTGGGAGGACCAACCGCAGCCGCAAGGGGAAGCGCATGGTGGGCATCGGTGGCAACAGACTGGCGCAGTTACGGCAGTCCGCGGGGTACACGCAGCAGGCGTTCGTCAAAGCGTTCAGGCACGAAGCCCTACGTCTCGGCACTGATGCATCGTTGAGCGTTCGGCAGCTGCGCCGCTGGGAATGCGAGACCCCTCCGCCTCTGCCCCACCCGAGTCAACAGACCGTCCTGGAAGCAATGTTCGGGGTCCCTCTCTACGAGATGGGGTTCGATGTTCCAGACCATCGCCTGTCGGTGTCCGCGCCGATCGGCGATCCTGAAGGGGTGAATCGGAGGACATTCGTCGCCGACGCCGGTGTGCTTGCCGCAACGGCTCTGGTGTCTTCTCGGCCAGGACCTCGGATCGGTGTCGGTGACCTCGGCCTGCTGCGCGAGCGACTCGACGGTCTGTACCAGACAGACCACAGCGAGGGCAGCGTGCCGGCCATGACCAAAGCGCGCCGGATCGAGAACGAGATCACGGGAGCGCTCAGCGCGGCTTCGTACACCAGCCGCGTCGGGCGCGAGCTTCAGACGATGCTGGCCGAGCTGCACGGGCACCGAGCTTGGTACGGCTACGACGGTGGGCGGATCGCCGAGGGGCGAGCGGCATGCATGGAAGCGCTGGCCGCGGCCCAGCTCGTCGACAGCCCCCTCCTTCAAGTCTCCGTCCTGGAAACGCTCGTGCTGCTCGCCATCAGGGCCGAACGGGCATGGGAAGCCGCGAGCGCCGTCGAGAACGCCTACCGGCTCGCCCAACGCGCCGGCGCCGGGCACACCGTGCACCTCGTGATCGCGCTGCGTGCCGCCAACGTGGCTACCCATGTGGGAGACCTGTCCGGAGCGCGCCGTGCCTTGAGCCGTGCCGTCAGCCACCAAGGCCGAGTCGATGCGGACACCAAGGTACCCAACTGGGCCCAGTTCGTCGGACCGTTCGAGGTGGACTACGCCACGGCAGACATGTACGTACGGGCGGAGCAGCCCAAGCGCGCCGTTCCCTTTCTGCGTGCTGCGGTGACCTGTATCGGTGGTGACCTGCTCCGCAACAGCGCCTCGTACCGCGTAAAACTCGCGGGTGTACCCCTTGAGGCGGGGGAAGCCGAGGAGGCATGCGCCGAGATGGCCACCGCACTTCAAGTGTGCGGAGGGATCTCGTCGCCGCGGTTGCTGGACAAGATTCGGAAGTTCCAGCGCGCCGTCGCCGTAATCGACACGGCGGTCGCCCGCGAGTGCGGCGACCGCATCCGCGAGACCGTCTGAGGGGCACCACATGACCCAACCCGAAGGCATCACCGTCGCACGCCTGGACGGCCCGGCCGCGGAGGAGGCCGAAGGTGACTTCACGCTCGTCTACGCCGAGGTATTCGCCGAGCCGCCCTACCGCGAGACCGAGGACGACGTCGTGGCCACCTTCCGGCGTTTCCGCTCCCAGACACGGAAACGCGCCTTCCGGGCTGCCCTGGCCCGCACACCCGACGGCACACCCGACGGCACGCCCGTCGGCATGGCCTACGGCTGCCCCCTCGGGCCGAAGACGGGCTGGTGGGACTCGCTCACCGAGCCCGTGTCCGACGAGATGCGCCGCGAGGACGGCCACCGCACCTTCGGCCTGATGGAGTTGGCCGTGCGCCTGCCATGGCGCGGACACGGCATCGCCCGCCGCCTGCACGAGACTCTCCTCCACGGCATCGAGGCCGAGCGAGTGGTGCTCAACGTCCATCCGGCGAGTGAGGCAGCGGGGGCGGCCTACCGGTCGTGGGGCTACCGCAAGGTCGGTGATGCTCGCCCCTGGGCCGGTGCCGATCTCCACGACGTCATGGTTCTCGACTTGCCCCACCCGCCGGCGTAGGTCGGCACCGCACCTCACCGCACCCGCAACAGATACGCCCCGGCCCGCCGCTCCTCGCGACGGGCCGGGGCTTCGTTTGCCCGCTCTCGGTACCCGCAGCCCACAAAACCGAGGGCGGCACCTCCGCACAGGTGCCGCCCTCGTTGGGGTGCCGGAGTGGTGGCGGGCTTTGAGGGTCGAAGGGCGCCCGCCGCCGGTTCCGGGAGGTTGTGGGGCGTGGGCCCCGGGGGGTCAGCGGCTGTCGCTGCCCTGGGATTCGGCCGCCGCCCGGCCCGCTTCCAGGCGGGCGACCGGGATGCGGAACGGGGAGCAGGAGACGTAGTCCAGGCCGACCTCGTGGAAGAAGTGGACCGAGTCCGGGTCGCCGCCGTGCTCGCCGCAGACGCCGAGCTTGAGGTCGGGGCGGGTGGCCCGACCGGCCGCCGCTGCGCTGCGGACCAGGGAGCCGACGCCGTCCTTGTCGATGGTCTCGAAGGGGCTGACGCCGAAGATGCCCTTCTCCAGGTAGGCGGTGAAGAAGCTGGCCTCCACGTCGTCCCGGGAGAAGCCCCAGACGGTCTGGGTCAGGTCGTTGGTGCCGAAGGAGAAGAAGTCCGCGGACTCGGCGATCTGACCGGCCGTGAGGGCGGCGCGGGGCAGCTCGATCATGGTGCCGAGGGTGAGCTTGAGGTCGACCCCGCGGGCCTGCTCGACCTCGGCGATGACCCGCTCGGCCTCCTCGCGGACGATCTCCAGCTCCTGGACGGTGCCGACCAGCGGGATCATGATCTCGGCCCGCGGGTCGCCCTTGGCGTTCTTGCGCTCGGCGGCGGCCTCGGCGATGGCCCGTACCTGCATGGCGAACAGGCCGGGGATGACCAGGCCGAGGCGGACGCCGCGCAGACCCAGCATCGGGTTCTGCTCGTGCAGCTTGTGCACGGCCTGGAGGAGCCGGAGGTCGTTCTCGTGCGGCTCCTGGCGGGCCTCGGCGAGCGCGACCCGGACCGAGAGGTCGGTGATGTCGGGCAGGAACTCGTGCAGCGGCGGGTCGAGCAGGCGGACCGTCACCGGCAGGCCGTCCATCGCCTCGAACAGCTCGGTGAAGTCGGCCTTCTGGAGCGGCAGCAGCTCGGCGAGGGCGGCTTCCTTGTCGGCGTCGGTGTCGGCCAGGATCAGCCGCTCGACCATCTCCCGGCGCTCACCGAGGAACATGTGCTCGGTGCGGCACAGGCCGATGCCCTGGGCGCCGAACCGGCGGGCGCGGGCGGCGTCCTCGGCGTTGTCGGCGTTGGCCCGGACGCGCAGGCGGCGGACCCGGTCCGCGTACGCCATGATCCGGTGGACGGCCTTGACCAGCTCGTCGGCGTCCTCGGCGCCGGCGTGCATCCGGCCCTCGAAGTACTCGACGACCGGGGACGGCACGACCGGGACCTCACCGACGTAGACCTTGCCGGTGGAGCCGTCGATGGAGACGACGTCACCTTCCTCGATGACGGTGCCGTCCTTGGTGGTCAGCTTGCGGGTCTTGGTGTCGACCTCCAGCTCCTCGGCGCCGCAGACACAGGTCTTGCCCATGCCGCGGGCGACGACGGCGGCGTGCGAGGTCTTGCCGCCGCGGGAGGTGAGGATGCCCTCGGCGGCGATCATGCCGTTGAGGTCGTCGGGGTTGGTCTCGCGGCGGATCAGGATGACCTTCTCGCCGGAGCGGGACCACTTGACGGCCGTGTAGGAGTCGAAGACGGCCTTGCCGACCGCCGCGCCCGGGGAGGCGGCGATGCCGCGACCGATCAGCTCGGACTTGGCGTCCAGGTCGAAGCGGGGGAACATCAGCTGCGCCAGCTGGCCGCCGGTGACCCGCTGGAGGGCCTCGGCCTCGTCGATCAGGCCCTGGTCGACGAGCTGGGTGGCGATCCGGAAGGCGGCACCGGCGGTGCGCTTGCCGACCCGGGTCTGCAGCATCCACAGCTTGCCGCGCTCGATGGTGAACTCGATGTCGCACAGGTCCTTGTAGTGCGTTTCGAGCGTCTCCATGATCTGCATCAGCTCGTCGTACGACGCCTTGTCGATCGACTCCAGGTCCGCGAGCGGGACCGTGTTGCGGATGCCGGCGACGACGTCCTCGCCCTGCGCGTTCTGCAGGTAGTCGCCGTAGACGCCCTGGTGGCCGCTGGCCGGGTCGCGGGTGAAGGCGACGCCGGTGCCGGAGTCGGGGCCGAGGTTGCCGAAGACCATGGAGCAGACGTTGACCGCGGTGCCGAGGTCGCCGGGGATGCGCTCCTGGCGGCGGTAGAGCTTGGCGCGGTCGGTGTTCCAGGAGTCGAAGACCGCGCGGACGGCGAGGTCCATCTGCTCGCGGGGGTCCTGCGGGAAGTCCCGGCCGGTCTCCTTGGTGACGATCTGCTTGAAGCTGTCGACCAGCGCGCGCAGGTCGGCGGCGTCCAGGTCCACGTCGACGGCGACGCCCTTGGTGTGCTTGGCGTTCTCCAGGGCCTCCTCGAAGAGCTCGCCGTCGACGCCCAGCACGGTCTTGCCGAACATCTGGATGAGGCGGCGGTAGGAGTCCCACGCGAAGCGCTCGTCGCCGGCCTGCGTGGCGAGGCCGGAAACCGACGCATCGGAGAGGCCGATGTTGAGGACGGTGTCCATCATGCCGGGCATGGAGAACTTCGCACCGGAACGCACCGATACCAGCAGGGGGTCGTCGGCCTGGCCGAGCTTCTTCCCCATCCTCTGCTCAAGGGCGTCGAGGTGCTCGGAGACCTCGGCACGCAGTGCCGCGGGCTCGCTGCCGCTCTCCAGGTAGACCTTGCAGGCTTCGGTGGTGATGGTGAAGCCGGGCGGGACGGGAAGCCCCAGGTTGGTCATCTCCGCAAGGTTGGCGCCCTTGCCACCGAGGAGGTCTTTGAGGTCCTTGTTGCCCTCGGTGAAGTCGTAGACGAACTTCACGGAAGAAGACTGGCTTACGTGGGGATCTTGTGTTTCCGGCACGGGTCTGACTCCTCGCCGACGGGCTGCCCTGACGGCGAGGAACATACCCAGATCGAAGGCGTATGGGTACGTCCACTTGGTCGACATGTGTGCGTAACCGGGCGTCAGCCAGCAGATCGAAAGTGATCAAGCATTTCGACCATCGTTTACTACCTGAACGCATCACTGCGCACCGCAGTCGAACGGGCAATGATTGCTACGGACCGCTACGTTTCACTTGATGGATTGAACGGATGGAGGGTGGCACCCGGTGCCACCTTTGCGAGAGGTGGAGCCCACCCGTTGGTGCTCATCTGAGCGCAACCCCTATCAGGGGTGGCGAGAATCACGCGCTCATGTGTGAGGTGGTCCCATCATTTGGACCCGCCGCGGCGATGTGATCAAGGAACGCGTCGACCGGAACGCGGGCCCGTTCCCGCGCGGCGGGCAGCGCGGCGCGCGATTCGGCCACCCCCCGCTCCGGGTCGGCGGCGGCGCGGACCGGGAGCACGGGACCGACCCCCTCGAACCAGGCCCGCAGCACCTCCGACGTCGGTTCCGGGTGGCACCGCACGCCCGGCGACCGGCCACGGACGGGGGGGGGTACCTCCCGCTGGAGCGGAGTCGAGAGCGGGGGAACCCGGGAGCCGACCTCGCCGCGGGCCGGCTCCCGGGCACCGGCGGCGTGGGCGGTGCGCGGCAGCGCCGGTTCCGCCTCGGTTCCGGCTCGGTTCCGCCTCGGTTCCGCCACGATCCGGGCGTTGCGGCGGGCCACCGACCCCGGCGCACCCAGCGTCAGTTCAGGCCATAGTTCGCCGCCGGCGGGAACGCCACCTCGGCGTCCGGAGTCGTATACCGCGCGGCCGGCACGACCAGCAGCTCGTCGAGCCGACAGCCCCGCTCGGCCGGCCGCTCGCCGACGTGGCCGACGCCGGGCATGTGGTCGTGCGCGACGACCGGGGGCACGCACGGCCGTCACTTTCCGTCGGTGGCGCGGGACTGACGGCCCGTCGTGGGCGAAGCGGGCTTCCGGTCCCCCGTGCGCATGCCGCCGCTCAGCGGTCCCCGTCCGGAAGGCGCCGGCGCCGCAGCAGCGGCAGCACCGCCAGCCCGGCGAGCAGGCTGCCGACCGCCACCGGGAGCGCGGTCGCACACAGGGCGCCCGCCGAGGCCGCCGCCCGGCCACCGGGGCCCGCCGCCCCGGCCAGGAAGACGCTGCCGTAGCCGGCGACGCCGATCACCTGGGCCAGCTGCGGGACGGTGGTCAGCACCCCGCTGGCGTCGGCGGCGTCGGCCGGGGCGATCCCGGACAGCGCCAGGGTCAGCAGCGGGCTGGTGGTGAACCCCATGCCCAGCCCCCAGAGCAGCTGGAGCAGCGGCACGACCGGGCCGCCGGTACCGCCGCCGCGCAGGGCCGCGCCGAGGCCGAGATAGCCCACCGCGGCCAGGGCGCAGGCCGCGGCGATCATCGGCAGGTGCCACCGGGCGGACAGCCGCTGCCAGGTCAGGCTGCCCGCCGCCACGCCCACCGCCAACGGGGCGAAGGTCAGCCCGGCGTGCACCGCGGACTCCCCCAGGCCCGTCTGGAGGTGCTGGGAGAGGGCGAACAGGAAGCCCGCGTAGCCGGCCATGCAGAAGAACAGGGCCGCCGCGCCGCACACCAGGTCCGGCGAGCGCAGCACCCGTCCGGGCACCAGCGGTGTGCCCCCGCGCCGGGCCACCGCCCGCTCGACCAGGACGAACAGCCCGGCCGCCGGGACCACCGCGGCCAGGCACACCCCGGCCCACTGCGGCCAGTGCTGCTCGCGCCCCAGCACCAGCGGCACCACCAGCAACAGCAGCGTGCCGGTCAGCGTCACCAGCCCCGGCAGGTCCAGTCCCGCGGCCGTCCGGGCCGACTCGCGCGGCAGCAGTCGGGCCGCGGCGGCCAGCAGCGCCACCCCGACCGGCACGTTGATCAGGAAGACCGGGCGCCAGCCGGTGCCGAACAGGTCCGCGCTGACCAGGAGCCCGCCGGCGACCTGCCCGACCACCACGGCCGCCGCGATCACCGTCGCATACAGGCTCAACGCCCGGGCCCGGGCCCGCCCTTCGAAGGTGAGCTGGATCAGGCTGTATATCTGCGGGACCATCAACCCGGCGCCGAGCCCCTGCACCACCCGGGCACCGATCAGCGCCGCCGCCCCCGGCGCCAGCCCGCACGCGGCCGAGGCGAGGGTGAAGACGGCCAGGCCCAGCAGGAAGACGGTCCGGAAGCCGTGCCGGGCGCCGAGCCGGGCGCCGGTGATCAGCAGCGCCGCGTACGCCATGGTGTAGCCGGAGACGATCAGTTGGAGCGCGGAGCCGGTGGTGCGCAGCTCGCGGTGGATGGCCGGGGTCGCGACATTGACGACGGTGGCGTCCAGCAGCGCCATGAAGACCGCGCCGAGGACGACGACGAGAATTCCGGCCCCGCGGTGCGGCGCCGTCGGCGCACCCCGCGGGGTGTCGTCAATTCCCTTGCCGGGGACGTGTGTTGTTCCGCTCATGACGGCGATCATCAGCGGCGGCGGATGCCGGTACCAGGACGCGGTGATCCTGGTACCGGTGGTATCTGGCACGCGCTCGCGGGCGTCCTCGATGATGGTGCGATGTCCGCGCCGCCCACCGCCCGCTCCGCCGTCACCGCCGCCGCCCGGCGCGGTGAACTCGCCGCGTTCCTCCGGCTCCGCCGGGAACGCCTCGCCCCCCAGGACGTGGGGCTGCCCGTCGGCCCGCGCCGCCGCACCCCGGGGCTGCGCCGCGAGGAGGTCGCCGAGCGCGCGGGCGTCGGAGTGGCCTGGTACACGTGGCTGGAGCAGGGCCGCGCGATCAACCCCAGCGTGCAGGTGCTGGACGCGATCGCCCGGGCGCTGCTGCTCGACCCGGCGGAGCGCGCGCATCTGCACCGGCTCGCGGCCGTCCCCGGCGCCGCCTCCGCCGCGCCCGCCCCCGTCGACCCGCCGCCCGGCGAGGGGACGCTCCAGACGATCCTCGACGCGCTGAACCCGCTACCGGCGGGCCTGGTCGACGCCCGTTACGACGTCCTCGCCTTCAACGACGCCTATGCCGCGCTCGATCCGCGGATAGCGCTGCTGCCGCCGTCGGAACGGAACGTGCTGTGGCGGCTGTTCACCGCGGACGAGGAATCCCAGCCGCTGGTGAACTGGGAGCACGAGGTGTCCGCCATGCTGGGGCACCTGCGGAACGAATTCGGCCGCCGGCTCCAGGACCCGTGGTGGCAGGCGTATGTCCACCGGCTCTGTGCGGCCTCCCCGCGGTTCGCGGAGATGTGGGCGCGCCATGACGTCTCCGCGCCGGCCGCGCACCGCAAGACGTTCCGGACCGCCGACGGCCGCCGGGTGGCGATCGTCGCGACCGGCTTCACCCGCGCCGAGGCGCCGGACGCCAAGCTGTGGATCTACACGCCGGCGGACCCGGACGCGGCGCGGGTGCTCGGTGAACTGCTGGCCCGCTATCGGGAGGTCGGGGCGGCCGGCCTGCTCGCCGGGGCGGCGGACCGGGCGCACCCGGAGGTCCGGCCCTCCGCGCAGCGGCCGGCCGGCCCCGGTCAGCCGCCGGAGGTGTCCAACTCGGCGTCCTCGCCGACACCGGCGCAGTCGTAGGGGTCGCGCAGCCAGCCGTCGGGGAGCACCACGCGGTTGTTGCCGGACGTCCGGCCGCGCGGGCCGTCGGCGCCGGCCGGCCAGGGCTGGTCCAGGTCGAGCTCGTGCAGCCCCGCTTCCAACTCGGCCAGCGACGAGCTGATCGCCAGCCGCTTGCGCATCTCGGAGCCGACCGCGAAGCCCTTGAGGTACCAGGCGACGTGCTTGCGGAAGTCGATCACCCCGCGGGCCTCGTCGCCCAACCACTCGCCGAGCAGGGTGGCGTGCCGCACCATGACGTCCGCGACCTCCCGCAGACCGGGGGCCTTGGGGGCGCCGGTGCCCTCGAAGGCGGCCACCAGGTCGCCGAAGAGCCAGGGACGGCCCAGGCAGCCGCGGCCGACGACGACACCGTCGCAGCCGGTCTCCCGCATCATCCGCACCGCGTCCTCCGCCGACCAGATGTCGCCGTTGCCGAGCACCGGGATCTCCGGGACGTGCTCCTTCAGGCGGGCGATGGCGTCCCAGTCGGCGGTACCGCCGTAGTGCTGGGCGGTGGTGCGGCCGTGCAGGGCGATGGCGGTGACGCCCTCCTCGACGGCGATCCGGCCGGCGTCGAGGAAGGTGAGGTGGTCGTCGTCGATGCCCTTGCGCATCTTCATCGTCACCGGCAGCGCGCCGGCGCCGGTGACCGCCTCCCGCAGGATGGCGCGCAGCAGGGGCCGCTTGTACGGGAGGGCGGAGCCGCCGCCCTTGCGCGTGACCTTGGGGACCGGGCAGCCGAAGTTGAGGTCGATGTGGTCGGCCAGGTCCTCTTCGACGATCATGCGGACGGCCTTGCCGACGGTGACCGGGTCGACGCCGTACAGCTGGATCGACCGCGGACGCTCGCCGGCGTCGAAGTGGATCAGCTGCATGGTCTTCTCGTTGCGTTCGACCAGCGCCCGGGTGGTGATCATCTCGCTGACGAAGAGGCCCTTGCCACCACTGAATTCCCGGCACAGCGTCCGGAACGGGGCATTGGTGATCCCGGCCATGGGTGCCAGGACCACGGGGGGCTGCACCGTGTGCGGGCCGATCTGCAGCGAAGTCATGGCTCCCATTGTCCCGCACCTGCCCGGTCCCCCCGCCATGGGCCGCCGGGCCAGGATCGTTGTAGCGTTCAACCATGACCGACCTCAGCCGCCGGCGGCGTCTGCTCGTCCTGGCGATCTGCTGCATGAGCCTGCTGATCGTCAGTCTCGACAACACCGTCCTCAACGTCGCCCTGCCGTCGATGCAGCACGAGCTGGGTGCCTCGGTCTCCGGGATGCAGTGGACGATCGACGCCTACACCCTGGTGCTGGCCTCGCTCCTGATGCTCGCCGGCTCGACCGCGGACCGCCTGGGCCGCCGACGGGTCTTCATGGCCGGGCTGGTGGTCTTCGCGCTCGGCTCGCTGCTGTGCAGCCTGGCGCCCGACCTGGGGTGGCTGGTGGTGTTCCGGATGGTGCAGGCGGTCGGCGGCTCGATGCTGACCCCGGTCGCCATGTCGATCATCACCAACACCTTCACCGACCCCCGGGAGCGGGCCCGCGCCATCGGAATCTGGGGCGGCGTGGTCGGCATCAGCATGGCCGCCGGGCCGGTGATCGGCGGGCTGCTGGTGCAGAGCGTCGGCTGGCGCTCGATCTTCTGGATCAACGTCCCGATAGGCGCCCTGGCCCTCCTGCTCACCTTCCGCTACGTCCCCGAGTCCCGCGCCCCCCGGCCGCGCCGGGTCGATCCGGTGGGCCAGCTGCTGGTGGTCGTACTGCTCGGCTCACTGACGTACGCGATCATCGAGGCCCCGGAAGCCGGCTGGGCCTCGGCGCAGATCCTGGCGTTCGCGGTGGTGTCGCTGGTCTCCCTGCTCGCCCTGGTCGCCTACGAGCGGCGGCGCCGGGAACCGCTGATCGACCTGCGGTTCTTCCACAGCGCGCCGTTCGCCGGGGCGACCGTGATAGCGGTCTGCGCGTTCGCCGCGCTCGGCGGCTTCCTGTTCGTCAACACCCTCTACCTGCAGAACATCCGCGGCCTGTCCGCACTGAACGCCGGTCTCTACATGCTGCCGATGGCCGGGATGACGCTGATCTTCGCGCCGCTGTCCGGGCGCCTGGTCGGCAGCCGCGGCCCGCGGCTCCCGCTGCTGCTCGCCGGCTGCGCCATGGCGGCCAGCGGCATCCTGTTCGCGGCCTTCCACACCGAGACGGCCCCCGCCCTGCTCTTCACCGGGTACGTCCTGTTCGGCATCGGATTCGGCCTGGTCAACGCCCCGATCACCAACACCGCGGTGTCCGGTATGCCGCGCACCCAGGCGGGCGTCGCGGCGGCGGTGGCCTCCACCAGCCGGCAGGTCGGGCAGTCGCTGGGCGTCGCGGTGATCGGCGCCGTACTGGCGGGCGGCGCGCACGCCGGCGCCACCCGCCCGGAGTTCCTTGCCGCCGCCCACCCCGCCTGGTGGATCGTCGTCGGCTGCGGCGCGGCCATCCTCCTCCTCGGCGCCCTGACCACCGGCGCCCGGGCCCGCGCCACCGCCCACCGCACCGCCGCCCTCTTCGAGGACGAGACGGCCCACGACCACAGCCGGGCCGGCACGGGCTCGTGACCGGGCCGCCCTACAGCACCAGCGAGTGGGCCAGCTTCTCCAGCTCCGTCAGACGCTCCCGGGACGCCTCGTCCACCGGCGTGTACGTCAGCACCTTCGAGCCGTGGGAGGGCCCCAACCACATGCTGGTGCTGGTCAGCTGGAGGATGCCGACGACCGGGTGCCGGAAGACCTTGACCGCGCCGGTCGTCCGCTCGACCTCGTGCTGCGCCCACAGCGCACGGAACTCCGGCGACGCCTCGGCCAACCGGGCCACCAGCGCCTTCCAGCCCGGCTCCGCGATGTGCTCGGCCATCGAGGCGCGGAACTTGGCGGTCATCGTGCGGACCGTGGCCTCCCGGTCGACCAGGCTCGCCCGCCATCCGGGGTGGGTGAACGCCAGCCACATGCAGTTGCGGTCCTCGTCGGGCAGCGCGTCCAGGTCGCACAGCAGCTGCCCGTAGGTGCTGTTGTAGGCGAGGATGTCGAACCGGCTGTTCTGGACGACGGCCGGGTACGGCGCGAGCTGGTCCAGGATCTCCCGCAGCGCCCGGGGGACGCCGGCGCACTCCTTGCCCGGCAGCGGATCGACCGCCCCGGCCAGCGCGAAGAGGTGGCTGCGCTCGGCGTGGTCCAGCAGCAGGGCGCGCGCGACGGCGTCCAGCACCTGCGGCGAGACGTGGATGTCCCGGCCCTGTTCGAGGGAACTGTTCACCCCCTAGGACACAACCGGCGTCACACTGCCGGGGCTGTCCGGGGGCAGATCCCTGGGGAATTCGCCGATGTCCACAGCCAGTGTGACCACTTCCGCACCTGACACCCGCGTTTCCGGGAAGTCCTTGCGCTCCAGGGCGAGTGTGAAGACGACCGCCGCCGCCCCCGTCCCGTCAGCCCTGGTCAGCGATGCCGGGCAATCGACTCACAAGACCCCGGGCGTGAAGACCTTCGCCCCTGCCAGGACGCTTGCGCCCCTTCGCGGGGACATGCCGCCCGTCGTGATCAGGCGTTCCACTCCCTCGAACCGTCGTGTGACCGACACTGCTGCCCCTGCCCGTGCTGAGCTCGCGTTCAGCCTCCGTCTGTCCCGCTCGTCCGACGAATCGTCGTCGCTGGACGTCCAGCTTCGCGCCTGCCGTCTCAAGGCTGAGGCGCTGGGCTTCGACGCCGAGACGATCGCCGCCGCTGAGGCGAACGCCTACGTAGACGATGGCGTGTCCGGCGGGTCCGCTCTTGAGGCCCGCAAGAAGGGCATGGCCCGGATCATGGCGGCCTGCCCCGCCGTCGTCATCGCGTGGAAGCTCGACCGCTTCGCGCGGTCCGTGCGTGAGTTCCAGAAGCTCATGGACTGGGCCGACGAGAACGGCGTACGGCTGGTCACATCAGACAGCCTGCTGGACAGCGCCGACAAGTCCGGGACCGGACGGCTGATCGCAACCATCATCGCGGCCGTCGCCGAATGGGAGCTGGGCATCATCACGGACCGCAGCGAAGCGGCCCACGAAGAGCGCCGGGCGCAAGGCCGCTGGATATCCGGCAAGGCCCCGTTCCCGTACGTGATGGAGCGGCGCGACGGCAAGGCGTACCTTGCGGAAGACGCTGACGCGTTCGCCCTGGTCCGCGAGCAGATAGACGTACTCCTCGCGCGTGGCAGGCGGGCCACGCTGGCCGCTACGGCGCGTGCCCTGCCCATCGGCCGTCAGCAGTGGCGCAACCTGCTTCACAGCGTGACCTTGCGGGGATGGCGCGAGTTCAAGGGTGAGCTTGTGACCGAAGAGGACGGCGTGACCCCCGTCCGGTTCGGGCCCGAGGTGATCGACGCGGCGACGTACAAGCGCCTTCAGGACCGTCTCAAGGAACTTGAGGGCGGAGAGCGCGCCGAACGGGAGGACGCGCACCAGCTGTCCGGGATGGTGCTCTGCTCGCAGGGCTGCAAGATGAACGGCGGACTCTCGCGCCGTAAGCAGCGGCTCTACAAGTGCAAGCACGGGCACGGCTCGATCATGGCCCACCTGATAGAGCCCCTGGTGTACGCGGAATTCCGTACCAAGCATGGAGACGAGCCGCTGTATGAGGTCACCTATTCCGGCGGTGTGGACCACAGTGCCGACATGGCAGACCTTGCCGCATCCCGTGAGCGGGTCACGAAGGCCGTGGCGAAGGTGGACGGCCCGGCGCTGGAAACCCTCGTCGCCAAGCTGAACGAGATCGAAGCCACCTACGCCCGTCTGGAAGCTGAGCACGACCCCGAGGTAACCGAGACGTGGACGCGCACTGGCGTGCTGCTGTGGGAGGCGTGGGACGCCACAACGGAGGACACGCGGCGGGGCCTACTCGCCGACTGGGGTTGCACAGTCACCGTCTATCCGAACGGTCACCCCGGCGGACGCGTCGCCATCGACTGGAACACGACGCAACAGGAAGCGGACAGCACTGAGTACGAGGCGGCCGCGTAACCGTCTGCGTGCCGTACGGCCCTGCCCCTCTCCCCTCGGAG
Organism: Streptomyces yunnanensis; assembly: GCF_029011865.1. Lineage (NCBI taxonomy): Bacteria > Bacillati > Actinomycetota > Actinomycetes > Kitasatosporales > Streptomycetaceae > Streptomyces > Streptomyces yunnanensis. Next base: position 6,379,288 of record NZ_CP095749.1, on the reverse strand, counting down.
GGGTGGGGCTTCTTCAGCTCTCCAGTCACACGTGATGAGCGTCACAAGCTGCCGTGTGCCGCTGAGCCCGTTTTCAGGCAATCGACCCCCTCTCTTATTTCTGAGAGCCAAGCGAAGGCGCCGACGCGCCTTAAGGAAACCCTTGCGCTCCCCCCAGGGGGGAAGGCAACCCGCTCCCCAGATGCCAGGGAGAGGGCAAAGCGGACCACCTACTCAATCCAGCAGGTGGTCCAACCCCGCCCCACTACGCGAGGCGATCCGCCCCCTTGAGCGGGGGTGAAGCGCTACCTGGGACAGGAATGCCATCAGGGGGACACGACACCGCAGGCCAAGAGCCGGTGTCCCCCTGTCCCTGCCTGTCCCGACCACAGGCCGACACCTATCTATGAGAGGGCACAGACCCCATGATGATTACCCATGCCCAGGCGCTCCGGCGCGCTACCGAACGGCTGGACGCTCCGCGCCCGGACGACGAGAAGTGGTCAACAGACTTCTTCCCGCACGACCGCGAAATGTTGCTGAACTACCTAGCCCAGCAAGGCCGTTCGGGCGACTTCGGCAGCCACTTCGAAGACCTCGCCAACCCGCACACCGTACACATTCCCGGGTGCGCCGAGCGGTCCGCGTCCGCGCTGCTGGACGCTGTTGCCGACACCGGCCTATCGGTCGCCGTCGAGACGAAGCCGGGAAAGCCCCCGCGCTTCGGGCTGGGCGGCAAGCACGCCACAGCAGGGCTCATGGACCTTCGTGGCGTCGTCCTGGCCCTTGTGGTCGATTACGCGGAGAACGGCCGTCAGGCGCCCGCTGAGCTCGTTTGTGCGGCAAGCCGTATCAGCATGTCCGGAACGCATGCCGGGGGTGTGGCGTACCGCTTCGGCAGGGCGCTCAAGCGGGCGGTCCGCGCGTGACCAACTCCCTTACAGAAGTCCTCAAGGCTCAGGCCAAGGTGACCCCCGGTGGCGCCGACGCGCTCACGCGGACGGAGGCGGCACTACGGCGCTTCGTGTGGTTCCCTGAGCCCCGACATTTCGATGTGGTGACGCTATGGACGGCCTACACGCACCTGCTCACGCGCTGCCCGGACCTTCCCGTTGCTCCACGGCTTGGTTTCTTCTCGGGCTCGCCTGGCAGCGGGAAGACACGCGCCCTGGAAATCCTCAGCCGTCTTGCCGCGAACGGTCAGGACGTGGGCTCGCTGTCGGCGGCGTCCATGCTCCGCATCATCAGCGCGGCAGCGTCGGCGGATGAACCAGGCGCATATCCGGTGACGCTCTTCCCTGATGAGCTTGACCGCACCTACTCCGCGAACTCCGCTGGAAATCAAGACGACTTGACCATCATCCTGAACTCTGGCTACAAGCGCGGGGCGGTGGTCGTGCGAGCACACAAGGACAAGCAGCAGGAGGTGATCCGTTACCCGTGCTTCGGCCCGGTCGCGTTCGCCGGACTGGCCACGGCCCGGCTCCCTGACGCACTGCTGACACGTACTTTCGTGGTTCACACGAAGCGCGCCCGAAGAGAGGAGCGGCCCGACTCGTTTCTACCCGTGGCGCACGGAACCGAGCTGGACAACGTCCGTACTGCGCTTTCCGATTGGGCGGCAGAGGCGGCAGTCCGGATCGCCGACCCGGCGGACATGCTTGCCCTCTTGCTGGACGACCGGATCACCAGCGTCACGGATGGGCGAGATCACGAGATTTGGTCCTGCCTCTTCCTGACGGCAGTTCTCGCGGGCGGGGTCTGGCCTGAGCGCTGCCTCGCGGCGATTGAGGCAGCCAAGGAAGACGCTGCGGAGCGGGTAGACGGCTCAGCGTCCGCACGGCTTCTTACGGCGCTCAGGCTGCATCACGCGGCCCGCCCTGCCCGAGTCTGGCCGGTCGCCATCAGCAAGGACGACATCGCGTCTGCCGTAATCGACCTGGACCCGCTGACCTTCCAGCGGTTCAGCGGACCGGACGAACTGCGCGCCGAAGACGTTGCCGCCCTCTTGCGCGAGCACGGGCTCAAACAGGTTCGTGTCCGGACGGCACACGGCCGGTCGTACGGCTACCGCTGGTCGGCACTTGCCGATGCGTGGGAACGCGCCTTGCCGCCACTCGTGACTGAGGACGACGAAGAGCACGGCGACGAAGAGGCGGAAGAGGAAGCCGGGTCGCTCTTCCGTCAGTAGGCGGGACAGGCCGGGACACAGGGACGCGGAGCAAAAACAGCAGGCCAACACCTTGCCCCGTGTCCCTTTCCCATGCCCTGTCCCGCTCCGCAACCAGGACCCGACGAGAGGAAAAGGGCTATGCCCAACACAGAGATCCAGAGGCGGACTGCTCCGCTTGCTGTATCGCTCCGAAGTTCCGGAGGCGTAAACACGATCAGTGGTTACGCAATCCGATTCAACGAACTGAGCCACGACCTAGGGGGATTTCGGGAGCGCATCGCTCCGTCCGCGTGGAATCCGGCGACGGCTCGCAACGACGTACTGGCCACGTTCAACCACAGCGTCGACAACGTGCTCGGTCGCCGCAGTTCGGGAACGCTTCGGCTTGTCGCTGACACGGAAGGCGTGCGGTACGAGATCGATATCCCGAATACCCAGGCCGGCCGCGACGTGGCCGAACTGATCAAACGTGGCGACGTAATCGGCAGCTCATTCACCTTCCGGGTGAACCCGGGCGGCCAGAAACGAGCAAGCGACGACGACCCGCAAACCGGCCTGCCCATCCGTGTCGTCACGTCGATGACCGTTTACGAACTCGGACCTGTCACGAATCCCGCCTACCCGACCACGACCGCGAGCGCCCGCGCGCTTGAGGCCCTGTACCCGAATGAAAGTGAGTCCCGCATGACTAGCGCCCCTATCCGTACTGCTGACGGCTTCCTGCCGGTGAACCAGCGTCAGATCCCGAATGGCTCCCAGTGGACGGCTACCGAACCGGCTGCACTGTGGGTCAACATGATCGGCCCGAAGTCCCGGTTTCTGGCGAACATTCCGTCGTCCAACAAACTTCCCATGCATGAGCCTTCGATGATGCTCCCGGCCATCAAGACGGGCGACGGCGGTTACGTGGACGCTCACACCCCGATCCCGGAGCCGGACACGGATATCACGTCTCGGACTTCCCGCGCAGTCAAGTTCGGTGCCCTTGAGCGGGCGTCCTCAGAGGTGCTTCAGGACGCACGCCCGGATCTTGTAGCCGGTATCAACCAGTCCCTTGCCGCTGCCATGGCTCGCGGGATTGACAAGGGCCTTTTTAACGGTGCCGGTCCGGCCGATCCGAACGACAACCGGCGCGTGATCGGCCTGCTTGCTCAGGGCGACACGAAGCACATTGCCCCGTCCGTGGCTGAGATCAGCGCGGCTCTTGCGCGTATGGAAACGACCGGTGCAGAGGCCACAACTCTTTGGGTTGACCCGATAGCCGCGAAGGCTCTTCGTGACGAAGTCCCTGCCACGGAGTGGCCCAAGGGAATCTACAAGCTGACGCCGGTTGTCTCGCAGTATCTCCCCGCCAACACAGCGGTTGTTGCCGACACTTCCCGGATCTTCGTCGGACTGCATAGTGACATTTCCATTGTCGTCTCTCGTCTTGCGCCGGAGGCGTTCAGCGAAGACCGGGTGCTGTTCCGCGCGCTTGCTCGCGTCGCCGGGGTATGGGTACAGGAAGCAGGATCGGTTCAGATTCTGAGCGCCACCCTGCCCGACAACACCCCCGACCTTATGGCGTTCGCGGACAAGGCAGAGCTTGCCCTGAATCACCCGGCAGTGCTTGCTGCTGAGGCTGCCAAGCACGCTGCCGACCTTGAGGCATTCAGGGCACTACCCCTTGAAGAGAAGCGCACCCACGCGGTAACTACCCCTGTCTACACGGATGACGAAGCCCAGCGAATCCGTTCCCGGCGACGGCAGGCGGGGGCCCAGAAGTGAGGGGGGAGCACACGGAAGGGGGCACTCTGAAAAGGTGGGGTGCCCTTATAGCTGGGCACATCCGTTGGCTTGGCCGTTCACCTGAGGACGAGCCAGAGATCATAGCGGCATGTTCTCGTCTCGCCCGGCTGAGAACAGATGTACTCCGCTGTGAACCATGCGATGCGTTCGGGCCGTCCAGGGCAGTCGGGATCGGATGGCGAACGCCAATTCAGCGCGGCGGGAAGCGCACGCGGGAAAACCTGAGCATGATGTGCCGGGGCTGCTGGCTTGAGTCCGGCCGGACCGACTGGCTTCCCGTTCCCTCTGGTGCGCACATCCATGAGAAGGCGACACGAAGCGGCTCGCCGATTTCAGTGATCGAACTCTGATGGGCGACTGAGCTTCAAGAGGCCTACAGGGGAAGGGGTAACCGGTCTCAAAGTTCAGAGAACGGACCTCTTCCCGATCCCGGCCCCAGCTCGACACACGCGCCCTAGGTGTGAACTTTTTTCCACGCCCCCATGCGGCAAATCCCTTGGGAACACTGAGCACTGCACGTTTGACTACCCTGAGAATGACCCCTTTAAGGGGTAGTTAAGCCACTTGAACGTGCTGCGAAAGGGGAGAAAACTCCCGCGAAGCACAATCAGATTCCCCCGATGACCACCCATGCTGGGTGACCGTCGGGGGATTTCTGTGTTCTAGTCTCCCGCGCCTAGCGCTTTGAGCCCCTGGTAAGCCTCTCGGAGGTCCGAGGCTTCCGGAAGCTGTCGCGCTTCAACGACTTTGACGACTTCCAACGCGCGCCAATGGTTAGACGGAACGATTCGACCGGACATTATTGCCCGTTGGGCAGCGTTGCACGCTTCATCTAGACGATCACCACGGAGCAAGGTCAAAGCCAGATCGATATTAGCTGAAGCGACACGACGCGGCCATTTATGAATATCGTCAGCGGGGGCCAGTTGGGCAATTACTTCCCGCGCGTATGTCTCTGCGGCAGGGTCTCCGACCCAAGCCAATGTCGTCGCCGTGTAGGCGAGCGACTTAGCCGGGTCGTATTGGTAATGATGCTCGGTACCTTTTCGTGGAATGAGTACCGCCGACATGCGTTGAACTCTGTCAATCGCCGCGTAGGTCTCCTTCTCTCCTAGGCGCGCCCTTGCCCTGCCTTCTTGAGCTGTTGCTTGGATCGCGACTGAACTTCCCGCCGGGGCGAGTTGTTGCGCGACCTGAGAGAGTTCAAGCGCACGGTTGTACTCCCCTCCCGTAAGAACTCGCCAAGCGTCTGTCTCGAAGCACCATGCTTCGATCTCACGATGTTCGGCGTGACGGGCGAGCGTGGCGGCTGTTTGCAATCGAGCCGTAGCGGCGTGCTCCTGATTCAGGTCGATATGGAGCGTTGCCCCGAAGAGCTGAAACCAGCCTCCGATGACAAAAAGCCTGCGTTGTTCAGCAAGCGTCATCCTCGCGCCCATCAGATGACTGACGTACGCGGCATGTCTCCTCACGCGCTCCAAAAGTTCCTGAGGCGGGGACACCGGATATTTCATAGCCAATTCGTCAAAGGCGTTCTCAAGCCTACTTAGCGTCTCCACCCCGACATCACTTGCCGTGACCCTTCGCGCCAGCTCAAGGGCTTCGAATTCGTCATCAGACGTGGGGGGTGATGCAGACGTCCACCCAACCGGGGGCTGCGGTACGTGGTGGATGTCGGGAGTTAGGAGTGCCTCAAGCTCATTCGCGCTGACATCCAATGCCATGGCAATCTTCGGCCGTTGCCATGGCTGGGGGCCGTACTCTCCCTTTTCCCAGCGCTGCACAGTAGAGCGATCAACCCCGACCGCTTCCGCGAATTCCTCCTGGTTGAACCCGCACGCCTTCCGGCGTTCAGCGAACCTTCGCCGCCTGCTGGGGCTGGTCATCCTGGCCGTCCCTCCCTGTCCGGGTACATCCGCCCTGGTCAGCGTAGCCACTGCGGCCACGCTGCGGCAGGACTGCGGCCTTTCTGCCGTGGCCACCTCCAACTTGGCGCGGTTGCCTGTCAGTTGAGCCCGCCGCCGGGTGCACGTCGTGAGGAGGGAGCGGGAGATGAACAGCAATCTTGCAACGCTCGTGGGTCAGCTCGTGTGCGACGAGGCGACGGGGCGCATAGGCGTGCTCAAGGCGGTGGATGACGAGTGGATCGATCCCGCCGCGCCGTCCTACTGGCGCCGGACGCAGAGCCTCGCCTTCATCAGACCCGAACGTGGTGGTCGGGAGTGGACGACGTGCCCCGAGCAGGTGAGGCAGGCGTGAGGCATGCTGCCGCGTTCGTCGGCCGTTTTGCGGGACCGCTTCTGATCATCGCGGTGAGTTCGTCGTGCGGCTTCGTGATCGGCGTCGGCCTATCGACCGCTCGCTAGAGACTCCCGCCCCCTTGCTTGACGCCTCGGTACCGCCAGCCCCATGGCGGGAGAAGACGGCAAGGGGGTGGGCCAGGCCCCGCTCAACGAGACGGGGCAACGAATGCACACAACCGAAAAGGAGAGTGCGGAAGTGAACGCCACATCCCTCCCCGCACCTGAAAAGGTGGCGGCGCGAGCAACAGAGATCCTGTCGGCCATCCTGGCTGACCCGGAGTTCGACGCCTTCGCCACTGCGTCGCTCAAGTACGACGAGGACTGGGCGTGCTTCGCGGGTGCGCCCGTCATCAGCAAGTACGACCAGGAGTCGGACAAGACCCCGCTTCTCAGCGAGGGGCTTCGCGCCCTCTCCCTCAAGGCGGCCGTCTTCGAGATGACCCGCGACGAGAAGGCATCAGAGATTCCCATCGCGATTCCGGTGGACGAGATGACCCACGCCATGATCGCGCAACCGCGACTGCTGGCACGCATCACGGAGCGGGTCGGCGTCCAGATCATCCACCAGACCGACCAGGAGCACACCGACTACCGGACCGGCGACTACACACACCGGGCGTACGCGCTCGCGTGGGGTGAGCCGTCGGATCGCTATTGGATCGATCACGAGGAGGCACAGCGACGGCTGGGCATCCTTCGCCAGAAGTACGAGGCGGCAGGCTTCCTGAACATGGGGCAGGCCCACGTCATCGACTTCGCGGAACTGGTCGCCGTGTAGCGGCTAGCTGAGTGCGCGGCGCAGCGTCGTGATGACGTCAACGTCCGGGAACGCGCGGGGAATCTCGGCGGTGGCCTGCTCGATGAGCCCTTCGAGCAGTATCGGCGCTGCGCTGTGCAACAGCTCACGCAAGTACGGGACCAAATCAGATTCGGCGGTGGGCAACCGGATCTCCGCTGTCAGCGGGGCGTTCTCGCTCTTGTACCGCCCGGCCGGAATCCCGACCTTCTCCGGATGGACGCAGACCGGCACGCCGTCGGTGGTGTACCGATGGCCGTCCGCTGGGTTGAACGGGCATTCCTTCGTCGGCCGCTCAAACACATCGAACTCACCGAAGGGGAAGCGGCGCGATGGGCAGATGCCGCACGCCCGGTGCCCGTCGCCGGTGACGTAAGCCTCAGCCATGACACCGGAGCCTAGGCCCTTCGCCGGACTGTCCGGGTACCGTCCCGACGCAGGCCAGGGTTCCCGGAGGTCAGGCGAACGCATGTCCTGGCGTATCCCAAGGGGTGTACCGTTCCAGCCAGGTGTACCAGGTGACGCCGACGGCGCCGAGCTGCGCGACCTCCTCGCGGCGCAGCCCCGGAGTGCGGCGGCGGGTGCCGCGCGGCAGCCCGACCTGCTCGGGGGTGATCCGCTCGCGCCGGCTGCGCAGGAAGGCCGCCAACTCCGCCCGCCGGACCGAGTCGTGGGCCCGGCGCCCGGCGCGATCCGCCGGTTCCGTCCCCGCCTCGCCCCGCGTCCCCGTCGCCCCGGCCGCCTCGCGCGCATCCACCGTCATGCGTCCAGCGTGCCGCAGCCCGCAGCCGGTTGCCAGGTAGCGCTCATACCAGGATAAGAACACTCTGGTACCCGGCTGAGCGGGACGGGATTGTCGTCCCCGTGAGTGAAACACCCCTGGCAACCGCCGCCCCCGCCACCCCGTCCACCGCCCCGGCGGCGGCCCGCCCCCGCCCGGCGACCGCCCCGCTGCTGACCCCGCTCGGCCTGCTGACCGTCCTGCTGGGCGCGGCCCTCCCCCTGATCGACTTCTTCATCGTCAACGTCGCCCTGCCGACCATCGACCGCGATCTGCACGCCGGCCCCGCGATGTTGGAGATGGTCGTGGCCGGCTACGGCGTCGCCTACGCCACGCTGCTGGTCCTGGGCGGCCGGCTCGGCGACATGGTCGGCCGGCGCCGCCTGTTCCTGTGGGGGCTGGCCACCTTCGGCCTGACCTCGCTCGCCTGCGGACTGGCCCCGGACGCCTGGACGCTGGTGGCCGCCCGGGTCGCCCAGGGCGCGGCGGCCGCACTGCTGCTGCCGCAGGTGCTCGCCACCATCCAGGCCACGACCTCCGGCAAGCGGCGCGCCAAGGCCGTCAGCCTGTACGGCGGTACGGCCGGGGTCTCCAGCGCCGTCGGCCAGGTGCTCGGCGGGCTGCTGGTCTCGGTGGACCTGGCGGGCAGCGGCTGGCGCGCGGTGTTCCTGGTGAACGTCCCGATCGCCGCCGTGGCCTGGCTGCTCGCGGCCCGCACCGTGCCCGAGACCCGCTCGCCGCACCCCAGCCGGGTGGACGCTCCCGGCACCGCGCTGCTCGCCCTCTCCCTGATCAGCCTGCTGCTGCCGCTGACCGAGGGCCGCGCCGCCGGCTGGCCGTTGTGGTCCTGGCTGCTGCTGGCCGTCTTCCCGTTCGCCGCCGTGGCGTTCGTGGCCGTGGAGCGCCGCGCGGAACGCACCGGCCGCACGCCGCTGGTCCCGCCCTCGCTCTTCCACATCCGCTCCGTCCGCAGCGGCCTGACCATGATCGTCCCGTTCTCGGTGGGCTTCGGCGGCTTCATGTTCGTGGTGGCGGTGGCCCTGCAGAGCGGACTGCACTACGGGCCGCTGGCCGCGGGCGTCTCGCTGGCCCCGCTCTGCGTCGCGTTCTTCCTCGCCTCGCTGGCCGGGCCCCGGCTGGTGCACCGCTTCGGGCGCAAGGTGGTGATCGCCGGCTCGCTGATCCAGGGCGTCGGACTCGCGATCCTGGCGCTGACCGTCCACGCGGGCTGGCCCGACATCCCGGTCGCCGCGCTCGCGCCGAGCATGACGGTCCTGGGCATCGGCCAGGGGCTGGTGCTGCCGGTGCTGCTGCGGATCGTGCTGAGCGAGCTGCCGGTGGCGCAGGCCGGGGTCGGTGGCGGCGTGATGATCACCACCCAGCAGTCGGGCCTGGCACTGGGCGTGGCGACGCTCGGCACGCTCTTCCTCGCCCTGCTCCCCTCCGCCGGCATCCGCGACGCGTTCCTCGCCGCCCTGCTGACCCAGCTGGCGATCGTCGCGGGCACCACCCTGCTGGGCCTCCGCCTCCCCCGCACCATGCGCTGACCCCAACGGAGCCCAAGGAAAGCCCACCCTCCCCACCCTCCCCCATCCGACTGACAGATATTGAAATCTGTCACTCCACATGTCATGGTTGATGCACGGCACGACGCGCCACCGGCCCGTCGACGCCCCTTTCCCCCTCCCTATGCACCCCAGGAGCACGCCGTGCAGACCCGCACCCTCGGCACCACCGGCCCGCAGACCTCCGCCCTCGGCCTCGGCTGCATGGGCATGTCCGCCCTCTACGGCGACGCCGACCGCGCCGAATCCCTCGCCACCGTCCACGCCGCCCTCGAAGCCGACGTCACCCTCCTCGACACCGGCGACTTCTACGGCATGGGCCACAACGAACTGCTCATCAACGAAGCGCTCCGCACGGCCCCCGCAGCCGCCCGCGAAAAGGCCCTTATCAGCGTGAAGTTCGGCGCCCTGCGCACCGTCGAGGGCGGCTTCAGCGGCTACGACGGCCGCCCCGCCGCGGTGAAGAACTTCGCCGCGTACTCCCTCCAGCGGCTGGGCACCGACCACATCGACATCTACCGGATCGCCCGCGTCGACCCCGACGTCCCGATCGAGGAGACCATCGGCGCCATCGCCGAGCTCGTCGAGGCCGGCCACGTCCGGCACATCGGCCTCTCCGAGGTCGGCGCGGAGACCCTCCGCCGGGCCGCCGCCGTCGCCCCGATCTCCGACCTCCAGATCGAGTACTCCCTGCTCTCCCGCGGCATCGAGGACGCGATCCTGCCCACCGCCCGCGAACTGGGCATCGGCATCACCGCGTACGGAGTCCTCTCCCGCGGCCTGATCAGCGGCCACTTCGCCCGCGACCGCAAGCTCGCCGCCAACGACTTCCGCGGGATGTCCCCGCGCTTCCAGGGCGAGAACCTCGACCGCAACCTCGACCTGGTCGACGCCCTCCGCAAGATCGCCGACGAGAAGGGCATCACCGTCGCCCAGACCGCCATCGCCTGGGTCCTCTCCCGCGGCGAGGACATCGTCCCCCTGGTAGGCGCCCGCCGCCGCGACCGCCTCACCGAGGCCCTCGGCGCCCTGGACGTCACCCTGACCCCCACCGACCTCACCGCCATCGAACAGGCCGTCCCCGCCGGCGCCGCGGCGGGCGACCGCTACCCGACGTCGCAGATGGCCCACTTGGACAGCGAACGCTGACCCAGTCCGCCGTGTCCGCCTGACGGCGGGAGATGCGTTGTCCGCTGCGCGGGGCTGTTGGGTGCGGTGACGGGCCTGCGGGGGTGGTGTGCAGGACTGCTGCGCTTTACGTCCTGCACACCACCCCCTCCGACCCGTCCCCTCCCGTGAGTGGGTGGGAAAGACAGGTGCGTCCAGCCTCACGCCGGTGGCCCGGTGACGGTCACCACTCAGCGACGAACCCGCAGGGGCCCACCGGCGCCCGCCCCCACCCACCATCTTCATGACCACCAACGGGAGGGGACGGGTCTGTGGGGTGGGGATGCGGACGTAAAGCGCAGCAGTCCGCACATCCCCCACCCCACAGACCCGGCACCGCACCCGAAAAGCCCCGCGCAGCGGACCCGCCCCGCGCCGCAGGCGCAAAAGCGCGAACCCCCACGGCGGGAACGCCGGCTACGTGGGAAGCCAGCCAAGCGCAGCGAACGGGTACGGTCCATATACGTACGTGCACCGTTCAATCGAAAGGTCGATCCGACCCCATGCCCCCCGAGACGTTGACGCCAGAGCGGATCCTCGAAGCCACCGAGGAGGTGCTGCGCCGGTACGGCCCGGCCAAGGCCACGGTCGTCGATGTCGCGCGGGCGCTGGGCGTCAGTCACGGCAGCGTGTACCGGCACTTCCGTACGAAGGCGGCGCTGCGGGAGGCGGTCACGGCGCGCTGGCTGGACCGTACGAGCGAGCAGCTGGCGACCATCGTCGACGACGAGGGGGCCGCCGCGGACCGGCTGGGTCGCTGGCTGGCCACGCTGTTCGAGGCCAAGCGGCACAAGGCCGGTGACGATCCCGAACTCTTCGCCACGTACATGACGTTGATCGGCGAGAGCGGCGGCGTGGTCGAACGGCACGTCGGCGACCTCGAAGCGCAGTTGGCGAAGATCATCGAGGCGGGGGTCGGGGAAGGCGCCTTCCATGCGGCCTCGCCCACCACCACCGCCCATGCCGTCTTCGCCGCCACCGGCCGTTTCCACGACCCCTGTTACGCCGCCGAGTGGTCCCGCCCGGAGATCACCGCCGACTTCGAGGCGGTCCGCGACCTCGTACTGCGCGGGCTGCGGGGGTAGCCGGGGTAGCGGGAAGCACCCCCGAGGGCGAACACGACGCCGGCCGGTCCCCAACACACAGGGGACCGGCCGGCGTTCACATCGGCGTCCGGCGGGGCGGTCGACGGCCACGGCCCGTGGGCACGGGCCTGGCCGTCGTCGGCGCTCCCGCCGTCAGGCGGTTCAGCAGCCGAGCAGACGCGCGCCCAGGTAGGACTGGATCTGGTCCAGGCTGACGCGCTCCTGCTTCATGGTGTCGCGCTCGCGCACCGTGACCGCGTTGTCGTCGAGGGTGTCGAAGTCGACGGTGACGCAGAACGGGGTGCCGATCTCGTCCTGGCGGCGGTAGCGACGGCCGATGGCGCCCGCGTCGTCGAACTCGATGTTCCAGAACTTGCGGAGGTCCGTGGCGAGCCCCTTGGCCTTCGGGGAGAGCTGCGGGTTGCGGGAGAGCGGCAGGACCGCGACCTTCACCGGGGACAGGCGCGGGTCGAGGCGCAGCACGGTGCGCTTCTCCAGCTTGCCCTTGGCGTTCGGCGCCTCGTCCTCGGTGTAGGCGTCGAGGAGGAAGGCGAGCATGGTGCGGCCGACACCGGCCGCCGGCTCGATGACGAACGGGGTGTAGCGCTCGCCGGCCTCCTGGTCGAAGTAGGAGAGGTCCTGGCCGGACGCCTTCGAGTGCGCGTTGAGGTCGTAGTCGGTGCGGTTGGCGACGCCCTCAAGCTCGCCCCACTCCGAGCCGCCGAACTGGAAGCGGTACTCGATGTCGGCGGTGCGCTTGGAGTAGTGGGAGAGCTTCTCCTTGGGGTGCTCGTACCAGCGGACGTTCTCCTCGCGGAGACCGAGGTCGCGGTACCAGTTCCAGCGCTGCTCCATCCAGTACTCGTGCCACTGCTCGTCCTCGCCCGGCTTGACGAAGAACTCCATCTCCATCTGCTCGAACTCGCGGGTCCGGAAGATGAAGTTGCCCGGAGTGATCTCGTTCCGGAAGGACTTGCCCATCTGGGCGATGCCGAACGGCGGCTTCTTCCGGGAGGTCTGCTGGACCTGCGCGAAGTTGGTGAAGATGCCCTGGGCGGTCTCGGGGCGCAGGTAGGCGACGGAGGCGGTGTCCTGCGACGGGCCGAGGTGGGTGGAGAGCAGACCGGAGAACTGCTTGGGCTCGGTGAAGCCGCCCTTGTTGCCGCAGTGCGGGCAGTTGACGTCGGCGAGGCCGTTCTCGGGGAGCTTGCCGTGCTTGGCCTCGTACGCCTCCTCCAGGTGGTCGGCGCGGAAGCGCTTGTGGCAGGAGGTGCACTCGGTGAGCGGGTCGGTGAAGGTGGCGACGTGGCCGGACGCCTGCCACACCTCGGGAGCCAGGATCACCGACGAGTCGATGCCGACCACGTCCTCGCGGGAGGTGACCATGGCACGCCACCACTGGCGCTTGATGTTCTCCTTGAGCTCGACGCCGAGGGGACCGTAGTCCCAGGCAGCGCGGGAGCCGCCGTAGATCTCACTGCAGGGGTAGACGAAGCCACGGCGCTTGCTCAGGCTGACGATGGTATCGATCTTGTCGGCGGCCACGGTGCTCTCTTCAGTACGACGTCGGACAGTGGATAGGGGGGCGCGATGCGCCGCGATGCGGTGTGGTGATCGCGAGACGGCTGGGCGAATAGTTCAGGGTAGCGGCGGGCGTACCCCCCGGACCAAATCGATTCCGATAGCTTCCGGCCGGTTGTCTTCGCCCTGTGACCTGGCACGCACTTTGTTGACAATCATTTCCATGTTTGTTGAAAATGACTGTCATGAACGTACGCCCTCACATATCCCGCGCGGCCGTCGCCGGAGCCGCGGTACTCGGCCTGCTCGGCCTCTCCGCCTGCTCCACCACCGCCTCCGGGCGCACCGACGACGGCAAGCTGAAGGTGGCGGCGTCGTTCTATCCGATGCAGTTCCTCGCCGAGCAGATCGGCGGGTCGCACGTCGAGGTGTCCAACCTCACCAAGCCGGGCGTGGAGCCGCACGACCTCACGCTCACCCCCAAGCAGACCGGCCAGCTCAGCGAGTCCGGCGCGATCGTCTACCTCAAGGGCCTGCAGCCCGCCGTGGACGACGCGGTCGCGCAGTCCGGGGTGCAGCACATCGCCGACGCGGCGAAGCTGACCCGCATGGAGACGCACGGCCCCGAGGTGGACGGGCACCACCACACCACCGGCGACAACCACGCGCACTCCGAGTCCGAGCCCGGCCAGGACCCGCACGTCTGGCTGGACCCGGTGAAGTTCGCCGAGGTCGCCAAGGGCGTCAACACCACGCTCGCGGAGGCCGACCCGAAGCACAGGGCCGACTACCAGAAGAACACCGACGTCCTGGTGAAGAAGCTGGACGCGCTGAACAAGGAGTTCGCGGACGGGCTGAAGAACCGCGCCTCGGACACCTTCATCACCACGCACGCCGCCTTCGGCTACCTCGCCGAGCGCTACGGCCTGACCGAGGAGGCGATCAGCGGCCTGGACCCGGAGTCCGAGCCCAGCGCCAACCGGATCAAGGACCTGCACACCCTCGCGGAGCAGCACCACGTCTCCACCGTGTTCTTCGAGACGCTGGCCAACCCGGCCACCGCCAAGACCCTCGCCGGCGACCTGCACCTGAAGACCGACGTGCTGGATCCGCTGGAGGGGATCACCGACAAGTCCCGCGGCAAGGACTACTTCTCGGTGCAGCGCGCCAACCTCGCCGCACTCCAGAAGGCGCTCGGCACCAAGTGACCGGCCCCGGGCCCCTCCCGCGTCCCGCGCACCCCGCGCGGTACGCCCCGCACACCCCGCACACCCCGCACACCAGGACGCATCGCACGACGGAGGTCGACAGATGAAGGACACAGGCCAGCCCGTCATAGCCCCGCAGGCCGGTGACCGGCCCGCCGGGGACCGGTCGGCGGTCATCGAGCTGCGCGGGGCGACCGCGTCGCTGGGCTCCCGACCGGTGCTGCGCAGCGTCGATCTGACCGTGCGGTCCGGCGAGGTCGTCGCGCTGCTCGGCGCCAACGGCTCGGGCAAGTCCACCGCCGTTCGCTCGGTGATCGGCCAGGTCCCGCTGACCAGCGGTGACCTCGCGCTCTTCGGGACGCCGTTCCGCCGCTTCAAGGACTGGGCGCGGGTCGGATACGTGCCGCAGCGCACCACCGCGGCCGGCGGGGTGCCGGCCACCGTCCGCGAGGTGGTCACCGCCGGCCGGCTGGCCCGGACGAAGCTCGGCCTGCTCCGCAAGGCGGACCGGGCCGCGGTGCACCACGCGCTGGAACTGGTCGGGATGGCGGACCGGGTCAAGGACTCGGTCAACGCCCTGTCGGGCGGGCAGCACCAGCGGGTGCTGATCGCCCGGGCGCTGGCCGGCGAACCCGATCTGCTGATCATGGACGAGCCGATGGCCGGCGTGGACCTGGCGAGCCAGGAGGTGCTGGCCTCGGCGCTGCGCGAACAGGTCGGCCGCGGCGCCACGGTCCTGCTGGTGCTGCACGAACTCGGCCCGCTGGAGCCGCTGATCGACCGCGCGGTGGTGCTGCGGGACGGCTGCGTCGTCCACGACGGCCCGCCGCCCGAGGCGGTCGGGCAGCACGCCCTGCCCGGCCACGACCACGTCCATCCGCACGCCGACGCCGCCGCGGAGCCGCTCCGCACCGGCCTGCTGAGCTAGGGGCCCGCCACCATGGAAATGCTCGACTTCGCCTTCATGCAGCGGGCGCTGATCGCCGCCCTGATCGTCGGGATCACCGCGCCCGCCATCGGCATCTACCTCGTCCAGCGCCGCCAGGCCCTGATGGGCGACGGCATCGGCCATGTCGCGCTGACCGGCGTCGGCCTGGGCTTCCTGCTCAACACCAGCCCGGTCTGGGTCGCCACCGCGGTCGCGGTCGTCGGTTCGGTGGTGATGGAGCTGATCCGCTGGTACGGCAAGACCCGCGGCGATCTGGCGCTGGCCATGCTGTTCTACGGCGGCATGGCGGGCGGTGTGATGCTGATGAACCTCTCGGACGCGGGCTCCAGCGCCAACCTGGGCACGTATCTGTTCGGTTCGATCACCACCGTCTCGCCGCAGGACATGACGACGATCTACGTACTGGCCGCGCTGGTGCTGGCGATCACGGTGGGGCTGCGCCGCCAGCTGTTCGCGGTCTGCCAGGACGAGGAGTTCGCCCGGGTCACCGGCCTGCCGGTGCGGCTGCTGAACCTGCTGATCGCGGTGACCGCCGCGGTCACCGTCACGGTCGCCATGCGGGTGGTCGGTCTGCTGCTGGTCAGCGCGCTGATGGTGATCCCGGTCGCGGCGGCCCAGCAGATCAGCCGCAGCTTCGCGGTGACCTTCGCGACCGCGGTGGCGATCGGCGTGGCGGTGACCCTCACCGGCACCACCGCCTCGTACTACGTCGATGTGCCGTCCGGCGCGACCATCGTGCTGTTCGCCATCGCCCTGTTCGTGGTCTTCACGGCGCTGGCCACCCCGTTGGCCAGAAGGCGGGCCGCGGCGGCCGGGAAGGGGTGCACCCTGGAAGTACCGGCCAGCCGCACCGCCGAGGACGACGTCCGGGTGTAACGGCGTCACAGGCATCCCGTCGCGCCGGTGCGCAAGGCCGCGCCGGCGCGCGGGGACGGTCCTCGGGGCGGTGTGGGGCGGCCCGTCCGAGGGATACATAAGGGAGTAGAGGTAAGCGCCGAACAGGGCTTCCGGCCATCACCTGGCACAATGGCCAAACGCATGCGCGGGAGAAGTCCTGACGTCCTAGGGAGGCAACGGTGGCGACGAGCGCGGGATCTCCGGTCCGCGGCCGGTCGACGCGGCAGCGCACCGCGGTTTCGGCCGCACTCGACGAGGTCGACGAGTTCCGCAGCGCGCAGGAGCTCCACGACATGCTCAAGCACCGGGGCGACTCGGTCGGGTTGACCACCGTCTACCGGACGCTCCAGTCCCTCGCCGACGCCGGCGAGGTCGACGTGCTGCGCACCAGCGACGGCGAGGCCGTCTACCGCCGGTGCAACAGCGACGACCATCACCACCACCTGGTCTGCCGCGGTTGCGGCAAGGCCGTCGAGGTCGAGGGCCCGGCGGTGGAGAAGTGGGCCGAGCAGATCGCCACCGAGCACGGTTTCCGCGATGTGGCGCACACCGTCGAGATCTTCGGGACCTGCGGCGACTGCGCGTCGAAGGCGGAGGCCGGGGCGAGGAACAGGGGCGTCTGACGCCCCGGCTGCCGGTCCTGCTCACCGTCCCCGAACACGACGGGCCGCCTCCCCCACAGGGAGGCGGCCCGTCCGCCGTTCCACCGGCCCGCCGTGCAGCGGGCCAGCGCTCAGGTCGCCGTCTCGCCCGTTTCCAGCGGCGCCGCGCCGAACCGGCGGTCCCGCTTGGCGTACTCCAGGCACGCGTCCCAGAGGTTCCGGCGGTCGAAATCAGGCCAAAGGATGTCCTGGAACACCATCTCGGCGTAGGCGCTCTGCCAGATCAGGTAGTTCGAGGTCCGCTGCTCACCGGAGGGCCGGACGAACAGATCGACATCGGGCATGTCCGGGTAGTACATGTACTTCGCCACGGTCTTCTCGTTGACCTTGGACGGGTCCAGCTTCCCGGCCCGGACGTCCGCCGCGATGGCCGCCGCGGCATCCGCGATCTCCGCCCGGCCGCCGTAATTGACGCAGAAGTACAGCGTCATCGCGTCATTGTTCTTGGTCTGTTCCTGGGCGATCTGGAGTTCCTGGACGACGGACTTCCACAATTTCGGCATCCGGCCGACCCAGCGGATACGAATACCCAGCGCGTCCATTTCGTCCCGGCGCCGTCGGATGACGTCCCGGTTGAAATTCATCAGGAAGCGGACCTCGTCCGGCGACCGCTTCCAGTTCTCGGTGGAGAAGGCATAGAGCGAGAGGTTCTTCACGCCCATTTCGATGCAGCCCTTGAGAACGTCGAGCACGACGCCCTCGCCCACCTTGTGGCCCTCCGTGCGCGGCAGTCCGCGCTCCTTGGCCCACCGCCCGTTGCCGTCCATCACGATCGCGACGTGGTTCGGGACGAGCTCGCCGGGGATCCTCGGCGGACGCGCACCCGAGGGATGCGGCTCGGGCGTCTGGTATTCACGTCGATTACGCCCCAGAATCCCGCGTACTGCCATGCGCCCCACGTCTCCTATGCAATATCGATGGACGGTGTCTTCACGGTGTCGTCGTGGCCCGGCGGTGCCGCCCCGCGCTATTTCTCCACGTAGCGCAGGGACCGCAGGCCGCGCTCCAGGTGCCAGTGCAGATACGCCGCGACGAGGCCGCTGCCCTCCCGGACATGGCGCGCCTCGCAGGCGTCCGCGGTCTCCCAGTCGCCGGTCAGCAGCGCGCTCAGGAGTCCGATGGCCTCTGAGGAGGGTACGACGCTTCCGGGCACCCGGCAGTCACCGCACACCACGCCGCCCGACCCCACCGAGAAGAACCGGTTCGGACCGGGCATTCCGCACCGCGCGCAGGCGTCGAAACTTGGCGCATAGCCGTTCACCGCCAGCGAGCGCAGCAGGAACGCGTCCAGCACCAGGTGCGGCGCGTGCAACCCGTTGGCCAGCGTCCGCAACCCGCCGACCAGCAGCAGGTACTGCTGGACGGCCGGCTCGCCCTCGTGCTCGGTGAACCGCTCGGCGGTCTCCAACATGGCCGTCCCGGCCGTGTAGCGGGCGTAGTCCGTCACGATCGCGCCACCGTACGCGGCGATCGTCTCGCTCTGCGTGCACAGCGGCAGCCCGCGCCCGATCAGCTCCCCGCCGCGTGCGAAGAACTGCACGTCCACGTGCGAGAACGGCTCCAGCCGGGCCCCGAACTTCGACTTCGTGCGCCGCACCCCGCGCGCCACGGCCCGCACCCGGCCGTTGCCGCGGGTGAGCAGCGTGATGATCCGGTCCGCCTCACCCAGCTTCTGGGTGCGCAGCACGATGCCGTCGTCGCGGAACAGAGTCATACCGCCATTCTCGCCCACGCCCGCCGCGGTCCGGCCCGCGCCCCGTGGGGCCTCAGGCCCGCTCGCCGCGGCTGCGGGCGTTGGCGTAGCGGGTCTCCGCCCGGAGCCGCTCGCCGGCGGTGGCGCACCGGGTGGCCCCGGGGGCGCACTCCCACTCCCGCCCGCCCCCGACGGGTCGCAGCCGGAGGCGTGCCCCCTCCCGACCCATGACCTCCCCCACCCGCCCGTCCCGGGTGTCGATCACATACGCCCCGACATCCGGGATCGCCGTCGCCGTACTCACCGCTCCCCCAGCGCCTTCGCCAGCCGCCGGGCGGTGTCCATATTGCAGCGACCCAATTCCACGAGCGGGGGCATGGTGCGATGCGCGTACGAAACCGGGTCGAGGCCGAGCGACGGCAAAATGATGCCAGCTCGGGCCAGAGCTTCCCGCAATTCCTTGATCACGGTCTCAACTTCGTCGCGATTCTTCATCAGCGGCTCCTTTTCACGATTCGCAGCGAAAGCGTGACGCTCCGGAGCTAGCCTGGGCAACAGGACCGGCACTGCAACTGCCGGGCAGGGAAAGGAAGTAGACGATGGCCAACGCCTCACGCCAAGTGCTCTGGGAGTATTGGGGAACAGAACTCAAGCGACACCGGGAGAACGCCGCCTTAACCCAGGAGATGCTGGGAGAGAAGGTGTTCGTCTCAGGCGGATATATCGGTCAGTTCGAGCAAGCCATCCGCCGCCCGCAGTTGGACGTCGCGATCCGCCTCGACCAGATCCTACAAACCGACGGTTTTTTCGAGCGGACATGGCGCAAGCTCATCGACGACCAGCGGTACGCGGACTACTTCGCGAAGGTGGTGGAGCTGGAGCCGCTGGCCACGAGGATCTGCGACTTCGAGTCGATGGTGATGCCGGGGCTGTTGCAGACAGGGGCGTACGCCCGCGCCATCACCGTCGCGGCCAACCCGTTCGCGCCGGACGAGTTCATCGAGGAGAAGGTCCAGGGCCGACTTGAGCGGGCGAAGATCCTCAAAGAAGGACCTGCGGACGGGTACTGGCCCATCCTTCACGAAGCGGTGCTCCGGATGCCGGTGGGCGGTCCGGCCGTCATGGCGGAGCAGCTGGAGCACATCGCACGCCTGATGCGCGAGCGGAAGATCCTGCTCCAGGTCGTTCCCTTCGCAGCCGGGCCGTGCCCCTTCATGGGCCGGATGGTGACGCTCATGGAATTCGAGGATGCCCCGCCAACGGCCTATACAGAAGGCGTGCGTTCGGGAACTCTGCTGGACGATCCAGCCACTGTGAAGCGTGTGGCTGGAGAGTACGATTTGCTCAGGGCCGCCGCGCTCGCACCGAAGGAATCGCTGGCCCTGATCGAATCGGCAGCGGAGGAATACAGACAATGCGCGAGTACGACCTGAGCGCTGCTCAGTGGTACAAGAGCAGCTACAGCGACGGCCACGGCGGCAGCTGCGTCGAGGTCTCCGACGACCTCCCCGGCCTCGTCCCCGTCCGTGACAGCAAAAACCCGCACGGCCCGGCGCTGGTCTTTCCGGCCGGCGGGTGGTCGACATTCGTGGATGCCGTGAAGAGCGGCCAGTACAAGCCAATCTGAGAGCGCCTCATCCGCGCGCTATCCGCGTCTTCGCCACATCATCTCCACAAGGCCCCGCCATCCGTCCGGATGTCGGGGCCGCATCACGTTACCGACCGGTCATCGACGACTGAATGCGACCTTCCACACTTCTCCGTCCACGCACGTCAAGGACCCTTACGGCGTGTCAGGCGGCAGGTAGCATCCGGTGATGTTCGGCGGCACGGCAGCCGTGGCGGCCGAGACATCCCCGTCCGTCCCAAACGAGGATCTCGATGACATCCATACCGCAGGCGCTGTTGTGGTGCCTCAGCGCAGGTACGGCCGCCGCCGTGGTGCTGGCGGCGCTCCTGGTCCGCGTACGCAAGGAGCGGGCCGGTCTCAGAGCGCGCCTGGCCGCCGCCGAGGAACACAACAGCGCCACGCTCCACAGCAACACGGAGCTGTCGGCGAGGCTGCGGGCCACCGAGGCCGAGATCCGGCACCTGGCCGAGGCCCGGCTGCCCGACCTGACCCTGGCGCTGGCCCATCCGCACGTACCGGTGCGCGGTCTGCTGGACAAACGATTCGGCGGGTCGGGGACCGACGAGGCGCTGGAGGCCGTGCTGACGCAGGTCGGCGAGGCGATCACCAAGGAGCGCACCCGGGTCGACGCGGCGGCGCAGTCCACGCTGCGCGGCGCGACCACCACGATCCAGGCGCTGCTGTACCAGGTGCAGACCTCGTTGCAGACGATGCAGCACACGTACGACGACCCGCAGATCGCGCAGGACCTGCTCGACGCGGACTTCCTCAACGAGCAGGCGCTGCGGCGCGTCCAGGCCACCGGCGTCGTGTGCGGTGCCTGGCCGGGCCTGACCCGCGAGGACTCCTACCTCGCAGAGCTGGTGGTGGGCGCCACGTCGCGGCTGCGCGGCTACGAGCGGGTGCAGGTCAGCAACCAGCTGCGGGACCCGGTCGCGGTGGTGGCGCGGGCCGTCGAGCCCATCGCGATCACCGTCACCGAGCTGCTGGCGAACGCGCTGCACCACTCGCACCGGGAGCTGCCGGTCTCCGTCACGCTCCAGCAGGGCAGCCGCGGCGCGTCGGTGATCATCGACGACTACGGCGTCGGCATGCACGACGACGAGATCAAGCACGCGATGGAGCTGCTGGCGGGCGGCGACAGCCTGCTGCTGACGCAGCTCGGCGACCCGCCCCGGTCGGGCTTCGCCGCCGCCGGCCAGTTGGTGCGGCAGTACGGATTCGGGGTGCACGTGGAGCCGTCGCCGTACGGCGGGGTGCGGGCCGTGGTCTACATCCCGGGCGATCCGCTGCTGACCGTCCTCGACGCGGGCGCGCGGCCGATCTCGGTGATGGCGCCGATGCCGCACCGGGCCCCCGGCGGGCCGCGGGACCGGGCGGCGGTGCCGTCCACGATGCCGACCGGGGCGAGCGCCCCGACCACCCCCGCGGCGGCCATGCCGGCGCCGCACCCCGCGCCGGCCGAGCCCTACGCGGCGCCCGCGCAGTCGGCGCCGCCGGCCGCCGCACCGGAGCCGCAGCAGTCGCACCAGTACCAGGCGCCGGCCGAGGGTGAGTTGCCGCGCCGGCGCCGTCGTCGGCCGCAGTCCGAGCCGCAGCCCGAGTCCCACCCCGACACGATCAACCTGCGCTCCCCGGAGGAGACGGGGTCCCGCTGGGCGGCGCTCCAGCGAGGCACCGAGTCCGGGCGGGCCGCAGCCCATACAGAACCCCCGCGCAGTCCCGAAGGGAACGCCCAGTCATGAACAGCCCCACCCGTCGCCGTGTCACCGAGGACAAGTCCTGGGTGCTGGCTCCCCTGTTGGAGCTGCCGCATGTCGTCCACGCCGCCGTCATCTCCGGCGACGGCTTCATCGAGGGTGCCTCGCCGGGCCTGTCGCGGGAGGCCGCGGAGGGCGTCGCGGCGATGATGTCGGCGCTCCAGGGCGCGGGGCGCGCGGTCACCGCGGCGTTCACCGAGCAGGACGACGCGCGGCTGCGGCAGACCGTGATCGAGTCCGACGAAGGTTTCGTTTTCGCGATTCCGGCGGGTGAGAACACCTGCCTGGCCGTTTTCGCCGACCCGGAGGTGAACATGGGCGTCGTCGCGCACCACATGCAGATCCAGGTGACGACCCTGGGCAAGAAGGTCATGAACAGCCCGGCTCGGGACCTCGGCAGCCAAGCATGACGCCGCGCCAGAGCAGCGGACGGCGCCTCGTACCGGCCTATCTGGCGACCGGCGGACGCGCCCAACCGAGCCGCAACACGTTGGACCGGCTGACCGTGCTGATCAGCGTGGACATGCCGATCACCAGCGAGGTGCGCCCCGAAGAGCACCGGATCCTGGAGCTGCTCCAGCCCGGGGCGCTGACTCTGGCCGAGGTGGCCGCCCACCTTCACCTGCCGGTGAGCGTGGTGAAGGTGCTGGTGGCCGACCTCGTCGATGCCGGGCGCCTGCACGCCCGAGTCCCCATACCCGAAGCCGAGCGATTCGACCGGCAGATCCTGGAGAGGGTTCTCGATGGACTCCGCTCTCTCAAGTCCTAGCCCCGGCGCCGGGACCGGCAACATGTACCTCCGCGGCGAGAACCAGACGCTGGTGAAGCTGCTGATCGCCGGCCCGTTCGGAGTCGGCAAGACCACGCTCATCCGCGCGCTCTCGGAAACCCCGCCGCTGCACACCGAAGAGGTGATGACGCAGAGCGGCGCGATGGTCGACGACCTCGCCGGCGTGCGGGACAAGACCACCACCACCGTCGCCATCGACTTCGGGCGGCTGACGCTGCCCGGGGACCTGGTGCTGTACCTGTTCGGCACGCCCGGGCAGAAGCGGTTCCGCCCGCTGTGGCAGGACATCGCCCGCGGTGCGCTGGGCGCCCTGGTCCTCGCGGACACCCGTCGGCTGGCGGACTCGTTCGAGGTGATGGACATCGTGGAGGAGGCCGGGCTGCGCTACGCGGTCGCGGTCAACACCTTCCCCGACGCCCCGCAGTACGACGTGGAGAAGATGCGCGAGGCGCTCGACCTGCACCCGGACACCCCGTTGGTGCTGTGCGACGCCCGGGACCGGGCGCAGTCCGTCGACGCACTGATCGCGCTGGTCCGACACGTCCTGGACCACACGCCCGAGGAGAACCCGAACCCGTGACTTCCCCGTACGAGCCGGGCGCCGCCCAGCCGCCGTCCTGCCCCGGACAGGCCGTTCCGCCGCCGCAGGCCGCCGCTCCGCCGCCGGGCTGTCCGGCGCACGGGATGCCGCAGGCCCCGGCGCAACCGGACGCGTACGCGCCGGTGAGGCTGTACGGGCCGGAGTTCGCCGCCGACCCGCAGCGGATCTACGCGCATCTGCGGCAGTACGGGGCGGTGGCCCCGGTGGAGATCGCGCCCGAGGTGCCCGCGCTGCTGGTGACGGACTACCGGGCGGCGCTGGAGCTGCTGAACGACGACACCACCTGGTCCAAGGACTCCCGGGCCTGGATGCAGACCGTCCCGCCGGACACGCCGGTCATGCCGATGCTGCACTGGCGGCCGAACGTCTTCTACAGCGACGGGCCGGCGCACGTGCGCTACCGCGACGTCATCGTCGACAGCTTCAAGCTCGTCGAGCCGCACGAGCTGCGGGCCCGGGTGCACGACGCGGCGGACACCCTGATCCGGCGGTTCGGCGACCGCGGCGAGGCGGATCTGATCGCGGACTACGCGCGGCTGATCCCGCTGCTGATGTTCAACTCCCTCTTCGGGCTGCCCGATTCGTACAGCGACCGGCTGATCGCGGCCATCGCGGGAATGCTGGAGGGCAACTCGCCGGAGGAGGCGCAGGCCGCCAACGAGGCGTACACGCAGTACATCATGGAGCTGGTCGGCGCGAAGAAGGCACAGCGCGGGCCGGACCTCACCTCGTGGATGATGGACCATCCCAACGAGCTGGGCGACGAGGAACTGATCCACAACATCATCCTCGTGATGGGGGCGGGCAACGAGCCGCTGGCCAACCTCATCGGCAACGCCCTCTCCCGCATGCTGTCGGACGACCGCTACTACAACACCGTCTCCGGCGGGGCACTGACCGTCCACGACGCCATCCACGAGGTGCTGTGGAACGACCCGCCGATGGCCAACTACTCCGCGCACTTCCCGGTCCGGGACGTCTTCTTCCACGGCACCTGGGTGCGCGCCGGGCAGCTGGTGATGGTGTCGTACGCGGCGGCCAACAGCCAGTTCGACACCACGGGCGCCCAAGGCCCGGGGTCGGGCAGCGGATCACACCTGGCGTGGGCGGCGGGGCCGCACGCCTGTCCGGTGAAGCGGCACGCGCTGCTGATCGCCATCACCGCGATCGAGCGGCTCACCGCCTGGCTCTCGGACATCGAACTCGCCGTCCACCCAAGTGAGTTGGAGTGGCGCAACGGGGCCTTCCACCGGGCCCTGGCCGCCCTCCCGGCCCGCTTCACCCCCATCACCCCGGACCAGGCAGGAGCCACGCCATGGCAGACCAGCGGCCCTTCGTCATCGACCCCGCCGGAACCGACGTCCACGGCGAAGCAGCCCGCCTCCGCGCACTAGGCCCCGCGGCCCGGATCGAGCTGCCCGGCGGCATCCGGGCATGGGGCGTGACCGGTCACGCCCTGCTGAAACAGCTGCTCACCGACGACCGGATCTCCAAGAACCCGCGGGACCACTGGCCGGAGTGGCAGCGTCCGGAGATCCGCGGCAGCTGGCTCCAGTCGTGGATCGGCGTGACGAACATGTTCACCGCCTACGGCCCCGACCACCGGCGGCTGCGGAAGCTGATCGCCCCGGCGTTCACCGCGCGCCGCACGGACGCGATGGTGCCGCGGGTGGAGCAGATCACCCGCGACTTACTGGACGGGCTGGCGGCGCGCCCCGCCGGCGAGGTCATCGACCTGCGGGAGTCCTTCAACCACCCGCTCCCCATGCAGGTAATCTGCGAGCTGTTCGGCTACCCGGAGGGTGCGCCGCGGAGCGAACTGGCCCGCGTCGTCGCCGAGATCATGGACACCACGGCCACCCCGGAGCAGGCGGCGGCGACCCAGCTGGCGGTTGCCGAGCTGCTCGGTTCGCTGGTCGCGGCCAAGCGCGCGGAGCCCGCGGACGACCTGACCAGCCTGCTGGTCGCGGCCCGGGACGACGAGGGCCAGGGGATGACCGAGCGGGAGCTGCTGGACACCCTGCTGCTGGTCATCGGCGCCGGCCACGAGACCACCGTGGACCTGCTGGGGAACGCGGTGTTCGCGCTGCTGACCCACCCCGAGCAGCTGAAGCTGGTGCGGGCGGGCGGCGCGTCGTGGAACGACGTGATCGAGGAGACGCTGCGCTGGTCGCCGAGCATCGCCAGCCTGCCGCTGCGGTTCACCGTCGAGGACGTCGAGCTGCCGCACGGCGAGGTGATCCGCAAGGGCGAGGCGCTGCTGCCGATGTACGCGGCGGCGGGTCGGGACCCCGAGCAACACGGCGCGGACGCCGCCGCGTTCGACGTCCGGCGGGCGGCCCAGGAGCACCTGGCGTTCGGGCACGGGGTGCACCACTGCATCGGCGCGCCGCTGGCCCGACTGGAGGCACGGACCGCGCTGCCGGCGCTCTTCGAACGGTTCCCGGACATCCATCTGGCCGTGCCGGCCGAGGAGTTGGCGCCGGCCGGCGGATTCATCGCGGGCGGGCTGGCGAGCCTGCCGGTGCGACTGACGGCCTGAGCCGGGCGGCCCCGGCAGCATGCGGCCCCGCCACCGGTTGCGTCCGGCGGCGGGGCCGTCCTCGTGCCGGACGACGCCTGGGGGCGGGGCGCCGTGGGCCGGGGTCTCTTCCTGCGTCCTGGGCCGTGTCCGGCCTAGGACGCTTCTGGCGCCCTAGCCGCGGTAGCGCGGCGAGCGGGCCGCCGCGGCCAGCAGGCGGCCGATGTCCTCCGGGCGGAGCGTCAGGGCGGCGCCGGCGGTGCTGAGCACCTCGCGTTCGGCGGGGGTGCAGGGGCCGTCGGCGAGGGCGATCCGGGCGCCCTGGAGGAGCAGCGACTCCCGCCCGGCGGGGGCGAGGTGCGGCGCCAGCGGCTCCAGCGCCTCGTGGAGCTCTATGGCCAGCGCGGTGCCGCACGGGTCGAGGCCCCGGTGTCCGCAGTGGCCGCCGGTGGCGGCCTGGTACGTGCCGGTCATCCGGCCGGTGTCGGCGGCCAGCGCGGCGAGCAGGGTGAGCAGGTGGTCCTCGGTGCAGTCGGCGGAGCCGGCCGCGCGGACGGCGGTGACCGCGGTGTCGCGGACCGCGCGGGAGGCCGTGCCACCGGCCGCCAGCAGGGCCAGGGTCAGGGTGTGGACGGCGTCCCGGAGCATCGCGGAGAACCGGACGGTGGTGGGGTGATCGAGCGCGTCCAGCCCGAAGTGGCCCTGGCAGGCGGAGCATTCGAGGATCGGCCCGGCGTCGCCGCGGGCGAGGACGGGAATGCCGAGGACGGTGAGGCGGCGCCGGCCGGTGCGGCGGAGGTAGTTGCGGTCGCCGCCGCAGTCGGGACAGAAGAACTCGCCGTCGGCGACGGTCCGCCACGATGTGCGCACCCCCACCACACATACGTTGCGCATCACGTCAGCCCTCCGTCATTCCCCACAGCCTTGAGGACATGGGAGGCGCCCCCATCGGCCACTTCGCCTTTCGTTACGTGATGTTAGCCACATCAGTGATGCGTCGTCAGCACCTCGTATCGGACAACGGGCGCTCCGCTGGCCGGAATACAGGCGGGGATGCGTACGGAGTGTGTACGGGACGCGGAACGCCCGCAGGGCGGACGCGGGACGGCCCCGCCGCTCCGGGGTGCGGAGCGGCGGGGCCGTGCGCGAGGTGACGCGAGGGGGGTCAGCGCGCCGCGCGGTTGACGGCGGAGACCACGGCCTTGAGGGAGGCGCGGGTGGTGTTGGCGTCGATGCCGATGCCCCACAGCACCTTGCCGTCGATGGCGCACTCGATGTACGAGGCGGCCTGCGCGGAGGCGCCCTCGCTCATGGTGTGCTCCTGGTAGTCCAGCAGGCGGGCGTCGATGCCCAGGCCCTGCAGCGCGTGGAAGAACGCGGAGATCGGGCCGTTGCCGGAGCCCACCAGGACGGTCTCGACGCCGTCCACCTCGGCCTCGACGGTGAGGGTGTCCACGCCGTCCTTGTCGGTGGTGGTCTGCCCGGCCCTGACCTGGACGCGGCCCCACGGGTTCCGCGGGTTGGGCAGGTACTCGTCCTGGAAGACCGACCAGATGGCGGCCGGGGTGACCTCGCCGCCCTCGGCGTCGGTCTTCTCCTGGATGATCCGGGAGAACTCGATCTGCATCCGGCGCGGCAGGTCCAGCTTGTGGTCGTTCTTCAGGACGTAGGCGATACCGCCCTTGCCGGACTGGGAGTTGACGCGGATGACCGCCTCGTAGGAGCGGCCCACGTCCTTCGGGTCGATCGGCAGATACGGGACGGCCCACTCGATGTCGTCGACGGTGACGCCCTTGGCGACCGCGTCGGCCTCCATCGCGTCGAAGCCCTTCTTGATGGCGTCCTGGTGGGAGCCGGAGAAGGCGGTGTAGACCAGGTCGCCCGCGTAGGGGTGGCGCGGGTGGACCTCCATCTGGTTGCAGTACTCGCTGGTGCGGCGGATCTCGTCGATCTGCGAGAAGTCGATCTGCGGGTCGACGCCCTGGGAGAAGAGGTTCATGCCCAGCGTCACCAGGTCGACGTTGCCGGTGCGCTCGCCCTGCCCGAACAGGCAGCCCTCGACGCGGTCGGCGCCGGCCATGACGGCCAGCTCGGCGGCGGCGACGGCCGTCCCGCGGTCGTTGTGCGGATGGGTGGACAGGCAGACGAACTCGCGGCGCGACAGGTTCCGCGACATCCACTCGAAGCGGTCGGCGTGCGTGCTGGGCGTCGAACGCTCCACGGTGGCCGGCAGGTTGAGGATGATCTCGCGGCCCTCCTCGGGCTGCCAGATGTCCATCACGCCCTCGCAGACCTCCAGGGCGAAGTCCAGCTCGGTGTCGGTGAAGATCTCCGGCGAGTACTGGTAGCCGAAGATCGTCTCGTCGCCCAGCAGCTTCTCGGCGTACTCCACCACCAGCCGGGTGCCGTCCACCGCGATCTGCTTGACCTGCTCCTTGGAGCCGCGGAAGACGACCCGGCGGAAGGTGGGGGCGGTGGCGTTGTAGAGGTGGACGGTGGCCCGGGGGGCGCCGCGCAGCGACTCCACGGTCCGCTCGATCAGCTCCTCCCGCGCCTGCGTCAGCACGGAGATCGTCACGTCGTCGGGGATCGCGCCCTCTTCGATGATCGACCGGACGAACGCGAAGTCCGTCTCACCGGAGGACGGGAAACCTACCTCGATCTCCTTGTAGCCCATGCGGACCAGCAGGTCGAACATCTCCCGCTTGCGGGCCGGCGACATGGGGTCGATCAGGGCCTGGTTGCCGTCGCGCAGGTCGGTGGAGAGCCAACGGGGGGCCTTGGTGATCCGCTTCTCCGGCCAGGCGCGACCCGGCAGCTGCACGGCCTCGAACGGGCGGTACTTGCGGATCGGCATGCCGGAGGGGGCTTGCGCGTGGGTGGCGTTGGTGATCGGGGTGGGGCGGCCGACTGGCTGCGACATGTGCGTAGGGCTCCTCGGGGAGATCCGTATGACGGCCGACGGTCGAACGCAGCACCAGATCCCGCGGGGAGGGGGTCGGCCTACGACTACAGGCCCTCGCCGCGGCAGCTAAGAAGAAGCAGCCCGAAACGCATGATGCACAGTACGTTAGCGGAGGCGCGCAAGATCCGCAGTCGCGTATCAGTATGCGGGATCGCCCGGACGTAGCGCCGAAATTGCGACCAACCACACGTTTTCGGGAACTTCGGCCGCTGCCAGTGACAGACGCATTACGCAGTGCCACCGTTTCCCTATGAAGGAATCCGTGACCCAGACGCGCACCACACCAGCCCCCACGACGCCGGTCTTCTGCACGATCGTGCCGCCGCACATCCTCGGCAGGCTCGCCGAGTCCGACGACCCCGCCTGGCACGAGCCCGCCCGCCGCACCCTGGAGCACGACGCCCTCCACCGCACCCGCCGCACCGGCCTCGCCGCCCAGGCCCGCGCCCCGCAGGAGGCCCGGGCCGCCGCCGACAAGCCCAACCGCACCGTCTACGACGCCGGCCACCAGCAGAACCTGCCCGGCACCAAGGTCCACTCCGAGTCCGACGGCCCCTCCAAGGACGCCTCCGTCAACCGTGCGCACGCCGGCCTCGGCGCCACCTTCGAGCTCTACCTGAAGGTCTACGGCCGCAAGTCCATCGACGGCGCCGGCCTCCCGCTGGACGCCACCGTCCACTACGGCGAGAAGTACGACAACGCCTTCTGGGACGGCCAGCGCATGGTCTTCGGCGACGGCGACGGCCGGCTCTTCAAGGACTTCACCATCCCCGTCGACGTCATCGGCCACGAGCTGACCCACGGCGTCACCCAGTACACCGCCAACCTCGACTACCAGGCCCAGTCCGGCGCCCTGAACGAATCCATCTCCGACGTCTTCGGCTCCCTGATCAAGCAGTACGCGCTGAACCAGACCGCCGACCAGGCCGACTGGCTGATCGGCGCGGACCTGCTCGCCCCGGGCGTGCACGGCCAGGCGCTGCGCTCGATGAAGGCTCCCGGCACCGCCTACGACGACCCGCAGCTCGGCAAGGACCCGCAGCCCGCCACGATGGCCGGCTACGTCCAGACCACCGACGACAACGGCGGCGTCCACCTGAACTCCGGCATCCCCAACCACGCCTTCTACATCGTCGCCAGCGCGCTGGGCGGCAAGGCGTGGGAGCGCGCGGGCCAGATCTGGTACGACGTCCTGACCGGCGGCCACCTGGCCAAGAACGCCCAGTTCGCCGACTTCGCCAACCTCACCGTGCAGGCCGCCCAGACCCGCTACGGCGCGTCCGGCGCCGAGCACGAGGCCGTGGTCAAGGCGTGGTCCCAGGTGGGCGTGGTCGGCAAGTAGCCCGCCGCCCCGGGGAGGGAACGGTCGCCGGCGCGACTATTCCCTCCCCTTCGGGTAGAAGCCCCCCATGCGCATCCACATCCGCCGCACCGGCGGCTTCGCCGGCATCGAGCGCCACGCCGAGATCGACACCGCCGACCGCGCCGACGCCGTCGACTGGCACACCCTCGCCGACCGCGCCATGGCCGCCGCCCACGCCGCCCCGCCCACCGGCGTCCCCGACGGCTTCCGCTACACCCTCACCGTCGACGACCGGACCGCCTACTGCACCGACCCCCAGCTCACCGACGACCAACGCGAACTGATCACCCGCGTACTGAAAGAGGGGGCGTAGGCGGGGCGGGGGCCCACCCTCCCCACCCCCAACACCGTTCCGCACCGGGCGAGTTGCACGCCCCTTGACACCATTACCGACGGTTACCAGTATCCCGGGGCATGACACCGGAGCCCGGATCCGCGCGCCCCTCCGCCCCTGATTCCACGCCGTCGTCCGACCGTCCCTCCCCCCTCCCCCGCTTCCCCCACGACTTCCTGTGGGGCGTGTCCACCTCCGCCGCCCAGATCGAAGGCGCGGTGGACGAGGACGGGCGCGGGCCCTCCGCCTGGGACGCGTTCGCGGCCGAGGCCGGGCGGATCAAGGACGGCTCGACCCCCCGGGTGACGACCGACCACTACCACCGGTACCGCGAGGACGTGGCCCTGCTCAAGGAACTGGGCGTCGGCGCGTACCGGTTCTCGGTGGCCTGGCCCGGGTGGTGCCCGAGGGCCGCGGGGCGGTCAACGGCGCCGGGCTGGACTTCTACGACCGGCTGGTGGACGCGCTGCTGGAAGCCGGGATCGCACCCGTGCCGACGCTGTTCCACTGGGACACCCCACAGCCCCTGGAGGCGGCCGGCGGCTGGCTCGTCCGGGAGACCGCCGAACACTTCGCGGCGTACGCGGACACGGTGGCGGCCCGGCTCGGCGACCGGGTACCGCACTGGATCACCCTCAACGAACCCGCCGAACTGACCCTGCTGGGCTACGGCCTGGGCCAGCACGCACCCGGCCGGCGCCTGCTCTTCGACGCCCTGCCCGCCGCCCACCACCAGCTGCTCGGTCACGGCCTGGCCGTCCAGGCACTGCGCGCCCGCGGCGCCACCGGCATCGGGATCGCCAACTCGCACGGCCCGACCTGGCCGGCGTCGAACTCCCCCGCCGACACCGAAGCCGCCGACTTCTACGACCTGCTGCTCAACCGGCTCTTCGCCGAACCGATCCTGCTGGGCCGCTACCCCGACGAGGGCATCGCCGCGCTGCTCCCCGGCCCGGTCGCCGGCGACCTCAAGACCATCTCCGAGCCACTGGACTGGTACGGCATCAACTACTACCAGCCGACCAGGATCGGGGCACCGGAGGCGGACGACGGCGCCACGGCCTCGGACTTCTCCGGCATCCGGCTGCCCGCCGGCCTGCCGTTCGCCCCACGGGAGATCGAGGGCCGACCACGGACCGGCTTCGGCTGGCCCGTCGTCCCCGAGGCACTCACCGAACTGCTGCTGACCTTCCACCAGCGGTACGGCACCGCCCTCCCGCCACTGATGATCACGGAGAACGGCTGCGCCTACGACGGCATCGACGACCCCGAACGGATCGCTTTCCTGGACGCCCACCTACGGGCCCTGCGGACGGCCCTGGACGCCGGCGCCGACGTCCGCGGCTACTTCGTCTGGTCGCTGCGGTTGGTTGGCTTCCCACGTAGCCGGCTTCCCCGCCGTAGGGGTTCGCCGCCGTTTTTGCGCCTGCGGCGCCTGTCCGCTGCGCGGGGCGGGTCGGCCGCGGTGCCGGGTCTGTGGGGTGGGGGATGTGCGGACTGCTGCGCTTTACGTCCGCACATCCCCCACCCCACAGACCCGTCCCCTCCCGTGGATGGTCATGGAAAACGGGAGGTGAGGGTGCGCGCCGGTGGGTCCCTGCGGGTTCGCTGCTGAGTGGTGACCGTCAGAGGACCACCGGCATCGGCAGTCGCGTGCCTGTCTTTCCCACCCACAACGGGAGGTGGCGGGTCGGAGGGGGTGGTGTGCAGGACGTAAAGCGCAGCAGTCCTGCACACCACCCCCGCAGGCCCGTCACCGCACCCAACAGCCCCGCGCAGCGGACCGGCCCCGCGCAGCGGACAACAACTCCGCGCAGCGGACGAAACAACCCGCCGTCAGGCGGCCCCGCAGCGGACGAAACAACCCGCCGCCAGGCGGCCCCGCGCCGCAGGCGCAAAAACGGCGGCGAACCCCTACGGCGGCGGCAGCCGACAACGTGGGAAGCCTAAAAACCCAGCTTTCGCAGCTGCTTGGGGTCGCGCTGCCAGTCCTTCGCGACCTTGACGTGCAGGTCGAGGAAGACCGGCGTGCCCAGGAGGGCCTCGATGTGCTTGCGGGACTTGGTGCCGACCTCCTTCAGGCGCTTGCCCTTGGGGCCGATGATGATGCCCTTCTGGCTGGGGCGCTCGATGTAGACGTTGGCGTGGATGTCCAGCAGCGGCTTGTCGGCGGGCCGGTCCTCGCGGGGGAGCATCTCCTCGACCACGACGGCGATGGAGTGCGGCAGCTCGTCGCGGACGCCCTCCAGCGCGGCCTCGCGGATCAGCTCGGCGACCATGACCTGCTCGGGCTCGTCGGTGAGGTCGCCCTCGGGGTAGAGGGCGGGGCCCTCGGGGAGCAGCGGGACGAGGAGGTCGGCGAGCAGCGACACTTGGTTGTCGCCCACCGCGGAGACCGGGATGATCTCGGCCCACTCGATGCCCAGTTCCTTGCCGAGCTGGTCGATGGCGATCAGCTGGGCGGCCAGCGCCTTGGAGTCGACCAGGTCGGTCTTGGTGACGATGGCCACCTTGGGGGTCTTCTTGATGTCGGCCAGTTCACCGGCGATGTAGCGGTCGCCGGGGCCGATCTTCTGGTCGGCGGGGAGGCAGAAGCCGATCACGTCGACCTCGGACCAGGTGGTGCGGACGACGTCGTTGAGCCGCTCGCCGAGGAGGGTGCGCGGCTTGTGCAGGCCCGGGGTGTCGACCAGGACCAGCTGGGCGTCGGGGCGGTGCACGATGCCGCGGACGGTGTGGCGGGTGGTCTGGGGGCGGTTGGAGGTGATCGCCACCTTCGTTCCGACCAGAGCGTTCGTCAGGGTGGACTTGCCCGCGTTGGGGCGGCCGACGAAGCAGGCGAAGCCCGCACGGTGCGGTGCGGTGGAGTCTGTACGAACACTCATGACGCCCATTCTCCCCGATCCCCGCCGCGGCTCCGACCATCCGCCGCTCACCGGCCGCCACGGGGCGGGGGCGCACAGGGGTGCGGCGCCCCCGCCCGGTGGTGCGGCTCAGGCCGACGGGCCCGCCGGGACGTTGGCGCGCAGGGTGCCGTCGGGGGCGGCGAGCAGGACGGGGGTGTCCGGGCCGCCCAGGTCGCGGACGGCCGCGCGGTCGGCGTCGGCGGCCTGCTCGGCCTCGCTGACCACGGCCGCGGCCTCCAGGGACGTGGCGCCGCTGGCGACGGCCATCGCGACGGCCGTCTGGAGGGCGCTGAGCTTGAGGGAGTCCAGGGCGACGGTGCCGGCGACGTAGGTCCGGCCGGTCTCGTCGCGGACGGCGGCGCCCTCGGGGACGCCGTTACGGGCCCGCGCCGAGCGCGCGAGCGTGATGATCTTGCGGTCTTCGGGGTCCAACGGTGCGGCTTCGGTCATACGGGCGAGCATATGTGGGGGCCGGGCCGCGGCCTACGGGGGCGGGCCCGTCGACCGTGGCGGAGGCGCGGGCCGTCCCGCTCGCCCGGTGTCGCGTCCGCGGTGCGAACGCACGATGGCTGAAGAGTCCGGTTGCCCCGCTCCCCTGTGCCGGGGCACCCGGCTCTTCAGCCAACGTCGTTTCCGGGTCCGCACCGGGCGGTGCCGCCGTGGGCATGCTGCCCGCGGGGGGCGTCGCCCGGTGCGGAGTCGTGTGTGACCACCGGGTCGCCGGTCACCGTCGTCGATGACCGGCCCCCCTCCCGGTGCCCGTGCTCGCGATGTCCGCGGCCTGGCCGGACGTCATCGCGAATGCTGCGGTGAGTTTTCCGTCACCGCCCGGCGGCGCCTCTCGAAAGGGCCGTGCCGGGGAAATCCGCCGCGATATTCACGGCGCCCCCGGATTCCCCACCTCGGGTCTTTCCGCTCGCGGCGAGGGCACGATTCCGCCCGGGCGGTCCGCCCGCAGAGCTGCCGCGATGGTGGGCACCACCGCGGCTTTTCTTCCACGCATTTCGTTCAGCTTCCCTCTGCCACACAGCACCGACCCCCTTTTCGATGCCGGTTCGAAGATCTTTCCACGGAATTGGCGAGGGAATCCAGGGCTACCGGAAATGGCTTTGAGGATATTTCGGCTGCACTGCGGATCAGTAGCCGGGTGCGGGCGAACGCCCCACAGGTCCGGTGCCGCGAGGGCGGCGGGCCGGCGGTCAGGCGCCGGGGCCGTCACCCTTCGCGGCCGCCGCGCGGACCGGTTCGCAGAGCACCGTGACGATCTTGTTGCGGCGGCCGGCCGGCGACTCGGCGACCAGCCGCAGCGCCTTGAGGTCCGGGTCCGAGGCGTCGTCGGAAAGGTCCATCTCGGCAGTCGCACCGGCGATCGGGACCCGGCCCAGCAGCTTGGCGAGCAGCCCGCCGACCGTCTCGACGTCCTCGTCGTCCAGTTCCGCCAGGCCGTACAGCTCGCCCAGCGCGCCGATGTCCAGCCGGGCGGTGACCCGGTAGCGGCCGCCGCCGAGATCCTGCACGGGCGGCAGTTCCCGGTCGTACTCGTCGGTGATCTCGCCGACGATCTCCTCCAGGATGTCCTCGATGGTGACGATGCCGGCGGTGCCGCCGTATTCGTCGATCACCACCGCGACGTGATTGCGGTCCCGCTGCATCTCACGCAGCAGATCACCGGCGTTCTTGGTGTCGGGGACGAACACCGCGGGGCGCATCGCCGTGGAGACCAGTTCGCTCTCCGCGTCCCGGCTGATGTGCACCTTGCGGGCGAGGTCCTTGAGGTAGACCACGCCGACGATGTCGTCCTCGTTCTCCCCGGTCACCGGGATCCGGGAGAAGCCGGAGCGCAGCGCGAGGGTCAGCGCCTGGCGGATGGTCTTGAACCGCTCGACGGAGATCAGGTCCGTGCGCGGCACCATCACCTCCCGGACGAGGGTGTCGCCGAGCTGGAAGACCGAGTGCACCATCCGGCGCTCCTCGTCCTCGATCAGCGACTCCTTCTCGGCCAGGTCCACCAGCGACCGCAGCTCCGCCTCGGAGGCGAACGGGCCCTTGCGGAAGCCCTTGCCGGGGGTGAGGGCGTTGCCGAGCAGGATCAGCAACTGCGGCACCGGGCCCATCACCCGGGCCAGCGGCAGCAGGACGTACGCCGCCGCGGTGGCGGTGTTGAGCGGGTGCTGGCGGCCGATGGTGCGCGGGGAGACCCCCACGGCGACGTAGGAGACCAGCACCATCACCGCGATGGCGACGGTCAGCGCCTCCCAGGTCTCCTCGAAGGAGCGCAGGCAGGCGTAGGTGACCAGGGCGCCGGCCGCCACCTCGCAGCCGACCCGCACCAGCAGGGCGACGTTGAGGTAGCGGGTGGGGTCGGCGGCGACCGCGGCGAGCTTGGCACTGCCGCGGCGGCCGGAGCGGACCGCCTCCTCGGCGCGGAAGCTCGTCGTGCGGGTCAGCCCGGCCTCCGCGCAGGCGGCGAGCCAGGCGACCACGACGAGCAGTACCGCCACGGCGATCAGGGTGGTCATCGCGCGTCCCGTCAGGTCACGGTCGGGGCCGGCGAGGGACCGGTCATCCCGCGCTCGGTCCGCCAACCGTCGACGATCGCGGCCTGCAGCCCGAACATCTCGGCCTTCTCGTCGGGCTCTTCGTGGTCGTAGCCGAGCAGGTGCAGCACGCCGTGGACGGTCAGCAGCTGGAGTTCCTCGTCCATGCTGTGGGCCGTCGGAGCCTCCGTGCCCTGCTTCTCGGCGACCTCCGGGCAGAGCACGATGTCGCCGAGAAGCCCCTGCGGGGGCTCCTCCTCGTCCTTGGACGGCGGCCGCAGCTCGTCCATCGGGAAGGACATGACGTCGGTCGGGCCCGGGAGGTCCATCCACTGGATGTGGAGCTGCTCCATGGCCTCGGCGTCCACGACGATGACGGACAGCTCGGAGAGCGGGTGGATCCGCATCCGGGCGAGGGCATAGCGGGCGACGTCCAGGATCGCCTGCTCGTCGATGTCCGTACCGGACTCGTTGTTGACGTCGATCGACATGGGGAAGGTGGGTCTCGCTTCTTGGTCGCGCAGCGCGGGCTACTGGCCGTTGCGGCTGTCGTACTTCTCGTAGGCGTCGACGATACGGCCGACGAGCTTGTGCCGGACCACGTCCTTGCTGGTGAGCAGGGAGAAGTGCACGTCGTCGACGTCGTCCAGGATCTCCCGGACCTGGCGCAGTCCGCTCTTCGTGCCGCCCGGCAGGTCGATCTGGGTCACGTCGCCCGTCACGACTATCTTCGAGTCGAAGCCGAGCCGGGTGAGGAACATCTTCATCTGCTCGGGATTGGTGTTCTGCGCCTCGTCGAGAATGATGAAGGCGTCGTTGAGGGTTCGTCCGCGCATGTACGCCAGCGGCGCGACCTCGATCGTGCCCGCCGCCATCAGCCGCGGGATGGAGTCCGGGTCGAGCATGTCGTGCAGTGCGTCGTAGAGCGGGCGCAGATAGGGGTCGATCTTCTCGTAGAGGGTGCCGGGCAGGAAGCCCAGGCGCTCGCCGGCCTCGACCGCGGGGCGGGTCAGGATGATCCGGTTGACCTGCTTGGCCTGGAGGGCCTGGACGGCCTTGGCCATCGCCAGGTAGGTCTTGCCGGTGCCGGCCGGACCGATCCCGAAGACGATGGTGTGCTTGTCGATGGCGTCGACATAGCGCTTCTGGTTGAGGGTCTTGGGGCGGATGGTGCGGCCGCGGTTGGAGAGGATGTTCTGGGTGAGCACCTCTGCCGGGGTCTCGCTCGCTCCGTCGCCGTTCTCCGCCGCGCGCAGCATGGCGATGGAGCGTTCCACTGCGTCCTCCGTCATCGGCTGTCCGGTGCGGAGCACCAGCATCATCTCGTCGAAAAGGCGCTGCACGAGGGCGACTTCGCGGGCGTCACCGACCGCGCTGACCTCGTTGCCCCGGACGTGGATGTCGGTGGCGGGGAAGGCGTCCTCGATCACGCGCAACAGCGAGTCGCCGGACCCCAGGACCGTCACCATCGGGTGCTTGGCCGGGACCGTGAACTGGGCGCTCGCCTGCGCTCGTGTGGGTGTCTGCGTCATGGGTAGGCCGGGTGGCCTGCTACCCCCATCCTTCGCTCATCACAGGTGCGGACCTCCGCGGAGGTGCCGGCACTGGCTCCTTGCGCTACCAGAGTACGACGGGGCACTGACAAGCCGGACGGCTTTTCCGGGGCGACCGCAGGGGCGCGCTCAGGCCGGGCGGCGGAAGCCG
Source organism: Streptomyces yunnanensis (assembly GCF_029011865.1). Lineage (NCBI taxonomy): Bacteria > Bacillati > Actinomycetota > Actinomycetes > Kitasatosporales > Streptomycetaceae > Streptomyces > Streptomyces yunnanensis. The sequence continues at coordinate 6,341,610 of NZ_CP095749.1, read as the reverse complement.
ATCGTGGGGACCGCGCGGGCCAGCGGCGCCGGTCCGGCGGGACGCGCGGCGTCCGCGGCGCCGGACGGTCCGGCGGTGCCGTCGGGCGCGGGCAGCACGGCGTCCAGGAAGCCGTACTGGCGGCGCAGGCCGGCGGCGGCCCCGGTGTCGCAGGCCCGCACCCGGCTCCACCAGGCGGCGATCTCCGTCCATCCGGGCGCGGAGAGCGAGCCGCCGAACTCCTGCACCGACAGCGCGGCGCTCAGCCCGGCGAAGGACAGCCGGTCGGCCAGCGGCCAGTCGGCGAGGGTGCCGGTGACGAAGCCGGCGACGAAGACGTCCCCGGCGCCGGTCGGGTCCAGCGCCTCCACCGCGATGGCGGGCACCTCGGCGCTCTCGCCGGTGCGGGCGTCCACCGCGTAGGCGCCCTCCGCGCCGAGCGTGACGACGGCGAGCGGGACGAGGTCGGCGAGCTTGCGGGCGGCGGCGCGCGGGCAGTCGGTGCGGGTGTAGCGCATCGCCTCCTCGGCGTTGGGCAGGAACGCCTCGCAGTGCTCCAGGTCGGCGAGGTCGGTGGGGTCCCAGCGGCCGGTGTCGTCCCAGCCGACGTCGGCGAAGATCCGGCTGCCGCGGCCGGCCGCGCAGCCCAGCCAGCCCTCCCGGCGGCCGGGGACGAGCGCGGCGACGCAGGCCCTGGTCGGCGGCGGGCAGCCGGGGGCGTGCCCGCCGTCGAAGGCGTGCTCCGGGGGCGGTGCCTCGTGGCCGTGCGAGACCATGGTCCGCTCGCCCTCGTAGGCCATGGAGACGGTGACCGGTGAGTGCCAGCCGGGGATCTTGCGGGAGAGCGCCAGGTCGATGCCCTCGCCCTGTTCCAGCGCCTCCCAGCAGTACTCGCCGTACATGTCGTCGCCGAACGCGGCGGCCAGGGAGGTGCGCAGCCCGAGCCGGGCCAGCGCGGTGGCCATGTTGGCGACGCCGCCGGGGCTGGAGCCCATGCCGCGGGCCCAGGACTCGGTGCCGCGGACCGGGGCGGAATCCAGGCCGGTGAAGATGATGTCGAGGAAGACGGTGCCGGTGAGATAGACGTCGGTGGGCGGATCGCCGTCGCGGCGCACCGCGGCCAGCGGATCGAGCCCCGGGGGCACGGCGGCCGGCCCCGCGGGCGGTTGGACATCGCGTCGGCCACTGTTCACCGCGCTCGCCCCTCTCGTACGCAACTCGTGCCGCCAGTGTGCCTGATGCTGCGGTACGTTCCGCCCCATGAGGCTCTCCATTCTCGGTGGTGGCGGCTTCCGCGTGCCGCTGGTCTACCGCGCACTGCTGGACGACCCGGCACGCTCCGTCTCCGAGCTGACGCTGTACGACACCGACCCGCGCCGGGTCGCGGTGATCACCGGCGTGCTGGCCCGGCTCGCACAGGGCCGTACCCGACCGGTACCCGTACGAGTGGCGGAAACTCTCGACGCGGCGCTGACGGGCGCCGACTTCGTGTTCTCCGCCATACGTGTCGGCGGTACCGCGGGCCGCATCCGGGACGAGCGGATCCCGCTGTCGGAGGGGGTGCTGGGCCAGGAGACGGTCGGTGCGGGCGGGGTCCTCTACGGGCTGCGCACGATCCCGGTGGCGCTGCACGTCGCCGAGCGGGTCGCGGCGCTCTCCCCGGGGGCGTGGGTCATCAACTTCACCAATCCCGCGGGGATGGTGACCGAGGCGATGGCGCAGGTGCTGGGGGACCGGGTGATCGGGATCTGTGATTCGCCGGTGGGGCTGGTGCGCCGGGCGGCGCGGGCGGTCGGCGCGGACCCGGCGGCCCTGGAGGACCCGGCGCGGTCCGGCTACGACTACGTGGGCCTCAACCACCTCGGCTGGCTGCGTTCGTTGACCCTCGACGGCACCGATGTGCTGCCGGGCCTCCTGGGCGATGCCACGGCCCTGGGTTCCTTCGAGGAGGGCCGCCTCTTCGGCCCGGAGTGGCTCGGGGTGCTCGGCGCCCTCCCCAACGAGTACCTGCACTACTACTACTTCCGCCGGGAGACCCTGCACTCCGTACGGGACACCCGGGAGACCCGCGGGGAGTTCCTGGACCGGCAGCAGGGCGGCTTCTTCGAACGGGCCGCGGCGGCCGGTGCCCCGGACGCGGTGTACGACCTGTGGGAGCGCACCCGGCTGGAGCGCGAGGAGACGTACATGGCGCACAGCCGGGAGGCGACCGGCGGCTGGCAGCGGGACAGCGACGACCTGGAGGGCGGCGGCTACGACCGGGTGGCGCTGGCGCTGATGCACGCCATCGCCGGCGATTCCGGACGGCGGCTGATCCTCAACGTCCGCAACGGGACGACGGTGCCGCAGCTGGCGCCGGACGCGATCGTGGAGACGGTCTGCGAGGTGACCGCCAAGGGGGCCCGGCCGCTGCCCTGCGCGCCGCTGCGCGAGGACCAGTTGGGGCTGATGCTCCAGATCAAGGCCGTCGAACGGGAGACGATGGCGGCCGCCCTCTTCAAGGACCGCGACGCGGCCCTGCGCGCGCTGGCCCTGCACCCCCTGGTGGACTCCCCCGCGGTGGCCGCCCGCATCCTGCAACGAGCGGCCACGGACTCCGGGCGGACGTGAGGCCGGACCACGGGAATTCCCCCCGCCCCCGGCCACGTTGTGGCCCCGCAGGGGGCGCCCGTACCCCCTACGGGATCTGTTCGGCCGCCCCTTAGGGCCTGTCGTCAGTGCCCCCGGGCGATCCACTCCGCGAGGTGCGGGGCCTCGTCCCCGATGGTCGTCGAGTCGCCGTGCCCGGTCCGGACCACGGTCGCCGGCGGCAGGGTCAGCAGCCGGTCGCGGATCGAGTCGACGATCGTCGGGAAGTCGGAGAAGGACCGGCCGGTGGCCCCGGGGCCGCCCTGGAAGAGGGTGTCCCCGGTGAACACGGTGTTCAGGTCGGGGGCGTGGAGGCAGACCGCGCCGGGGGCGTGTCCGGGGGTGTGCAGCACCCTCAGGTCGGTTCCGGCGATGGTCAGTACCTGACCATCCGTCAGTTCCCCGTCGGGGGCGGTGTCCGGGTGGGTCTGCTTCCACAGCGGCAGGTCGTCGGGGTGCAGGAGGATCCGCGCCCCGGTGCGGGCGGCGAGCGCCGGCGCCGCGTCGATGTGGTCGTTGTGCGCGTGGGTGCAGATGATCGCGCGCAGGGTGCGTCCGTCGAGGGCGCGGAGGATGGCGTCGGCGTCGTGGGCGGCGTCGATGACGACCGCCTCCGCGCCGTCGCCGACGATCCACACGTTGTTGTCGACGTCCCAGGTGCCGCCGTCCAGCGAGAACGTCCCTGAGGTGACGAGGTGGTCGACGCGGACGGTCATCACAGCACCACCACCGAGCGCAGCACGTCGCCGGCGTGCATCCGGTCGAAGGCCCGCTCCACCTCGTCGATCCCGATGGTCTCGGTGACGAACGCGCCGAGGTCGATCCGGCCCTGCTGGTGGAGGTCGATCAGCATGGGGAAGTCCCGGGAGGGCAGGCAGTCGCCGTACCAGGAGGACTTCAGGGCGCCGCCTCGGCCGAAGACGTCCAGGAGGGGGAGTTCCAGGGTCATCTCCGGGGTGGGCACGCCCACCAGGACCACCGTGCCGGCCAGGTCGCGGGCGTAGAACGCCTGCCGGTAGGTCTCCGGGCGGCCGACCGCGTCGATGACGACGTCAGCGCCGAAGCCGCCGGTCAGCTCGCGGACGGCCTCGACGGGGTCGGTGGTGCGGGAGTTGACGGTGTGGGTGGCCCCCATGGTGCGGGCCGTCTCCAGCTTCCGGTCGTCGATGTCCACGGCGATGATCTTCGCCGCGCCGGCCAGCCGGGCGCCGACCACCGCCGCGTCGCCGACCCCGCCGCAGCCGATGACCGCGACCGCGTCGCCGCGACCGACCCCGCCGGTGTTGATCGCGGCGCCGATCCCGGCCATCACCCCGCAGCCCAGCAGCCCCGCGACGGCCGGTGCGACGCCCGGGTCGACCTTGGTGCACTGGCCGGCGGCGACCAGCGTCTTGTCGGCGAACGCCCCGATGCCCAGCGCCGGGCTCAGTTCCGTGCCGTCCTTGAGCGTCATCTTCTGCCGGGCGTTGTGGGTGTTGAAGCAGTACTGGGGCCGCCCGCGCAGGCACGCCCGGCAGGAGCCGCACACCGCACGCCAGTTGAGGACGACGAAGTCCCCGGGGGCGACGTCGGTGACGCCCTCGCCCACCGACTCCACCACACCGGAGGCCTCGTGGCCGAGCAGGAACGGGAAGTCGTCGTTGATGCCGCCTTGCTTGTAATGCAGGTCGGTGTGGCACACCCCGCACGCCTGCACCTTCACCACGGCCTCGCCCGGCCCCGGATCGGGCACCAGGATCGTCTCCAGCCGGACCGGCTCGTTCTTCCCCGGCGCCACGACGCCGCGCACTTCCTGTGCCATCGGTACCGCCCCTCTTCGAAGATCACGTACGGGACCACTGTGGCGCACGGCCACCGAGTCGTGCCACACCGTACGGAAAGGGACCGGCCACGGACAGGATCACGGCCGCGCCCGCCCGGGTCACCAGCGGGGCACCGCGGGGGTGGTCCAGCCGGGGTCGGCGCGCCGCATCGCGGCGGCGTCGTCGCGGTCCCGGTAGCGGCCGTCGTCGGCCAGCCAGCGGCGGTGCAGGGCGGCGAGCCGGGCGCGGTCGAGGGTGACGCCGAGGCCGGGGGCGTCGCCGACGTCCAGGTGGCCGGCGCGGAAGGTCGGGCGCTCGGTGAGGACGTCCTCGGTCTGCCAGGGGTAGTGGGTGTCGCAGGCGTGGTCCAGGTTGGGGACGGTGGCCGCCACGTGGGTCATGGCGGCGAGGCTGATCCCCAGGTGGGTGTTGGAGTGCATGGCCAGGCCGAGGCCGAAGGTGCGGCAGAGCGCGGCGAGTTCCCGGGTGGCGTGCAGTCCGCCCCAGTAGTGGTGGTCGGAGAGCATGATCCGTACGGCGCCCCTGGCGACCGCCTCGGGGATCTCCTCGAAGGTGGTGACGCACATGTTGGTGGCGAGTGGGACCGGTGTACGGGCCGCGACGTGGGCCATCGCCTCGGTACCGCTGACCGGGTCCTCCAGGTACTCCAGGACGTCGGCGAGTTCGTCCGCCACCTGGAGGGCGGTCCGTTCCGACCAGGCGCCGTTGGGGTCCAGTCGCAGCGGCCGGCCCGGGAACGCCTCGGCCAGAGCCCGGATCGCGGCGCACTCCTGGTCGGGCGGGAAGACCCCGCCCTTGAGCTTGAAGGACGTGAAGCCGTGGCGGTCGGCGAACCGGCGGGCCTGGGCGACGATGCCGGCCGGGTCGAGGGCGGCGCCCCAGTCGTCCGGCTCGCCCGGCCCGTCGGGGTGTCGCTCCCACCGGTAGAAGAGATAGGCGCTGTAGGCGACCCGTTCGCGCAGCGCGCCGCCGAGCAGGGCGTGCACGGGCAGGCCGGCGGCGTGCCCCCAGGCGTCCAGGCAGGCGACCTCGAAGCCGGAGCGGACCGAGCGCCGCAGTTTGCCGGCGGTGCGGACGCCGCGCAGTCCGGCGGCGTCGACGCCGTCCGGGCCGGCCGGCTGCGACGGGCCGCGCATCCGCTCGGCGAGCGCGGCCAGGCCGTTCAGGTCCGTGACCGACCGGCCGATCAGGGCGGCGGCCAGCGGGCGGGCCAGGTCGAGGTACGCGGTGTCCCCGTAGGTCTCCCCCAGGCCGGTGGCGCCGCCCGCGGTGACCAGCTCGATGATCAGGCGTGGGGTGTACGGCTGGTGCACGCCTTGGGTGTTGAGCAGCGGGGGGTCGGCGATCAGGACCGGGGTGAGTCGGACCTCGGTGACGGCCAGGTCCGCGGGGCGGGGGGCGACCATCGGCGTTCGTCTCCATATGTAGACAACATCCATGGACCGGGATGGAGGCTAGGGAGCGCGCCCGCTCTCCGTCAAGAGCCGTGCGACACCGTCCAGTTGGACCCCCGCACCACCCAACCCTTTACCAATCCTTTAATCTTCGCGCGTAGATACCTCCGCACCACCTCTGTTACACCTACCCGGGACCATCCCCCACGCTTTTCAAGGAGCCGCGCATGCCCCGTCCCGCCCTCTCCCGTCGTGTCCGCCTGGGCGGTGCGGTGGCCGCCGCGCTCGTCGCCGGCACCGCGGTGTTCGGCGCCGGCCAGGCCACCGCCGAGCACTCCGTGCCGCGCACCGACAAGGAGATCCCCAACCTCACCCTGGTGCAGGACAAGATCAAGGCGTACTACGGCGACACGGTGACGGCCGACGGCGAGCACTACGCCTCCCCCACCAGCAACTACGCCCGCCAGGTCCGCGGCATAGAGGCCAAGGCCCGCGCCTACCTGACCGGCGCGCTCGCCAAGAAGGGCACCGGCAAGGCCAAGCCGGCCATCGTCCTGGACATGGACGACACCACCCTGCTGACCTACAACTACGAGCTCAAGGTCGGCTTCAACTTCACGCCCAAGTCCCAGGACGAGTACCTGGAGCACACCGACATGGCCGCGGTCTTCGGGATGAACGACCTGGTCAACTGGGCCCACAAGAAGGGCGCCGAGGTCTTCTTCCTCACCGGCCGCAAGGAGGCGCAGCGCGACTGGAGCGTGCGCAACCTCAAGAACGTCGGCTACGGCGTCCCGCTGGACCGCGCCCACGTCTACCTGCGGGACAAGGAGCACCCGCCCGCCTACCTGCCGTGCGGGAAGACCTGCTCGACCATCGATTTCAAGTCGGGCACCCGCCGGCACATCGAGTCCCTCGGCTACCGCGTCGTCGCCAACTTCGGGGACCAGTACAGCGACCTGGAGGGCGGCGCGGCGGCGCGCACCTTCAAGCTGCCCAACCCGATGTACTACCTGCCGTAGGCGGCGGCCCCCGGCGCCCTCCAGGGGGGCGCCGGGGCCCCTCAGCGCCTCTTGGGGAGCGGCACCCGCAGCAGGTCCGTGGCGATGGTGAGTTCGCCGCCGAAGCCCGCCGCGCGCGCCTGCCGCTCGAAGTCGGCGGGGTCGGCGTAGCGCTGCGAGAAGTGCGTGAGCACCAGATGGCGCACGCCGGCGTCGGCGGCCACCCGGGCCGCCTGCCCGGCCGTCAGGTGCCCGTGTTCCTCGGCCAGTTGGACGTCCTCGTCGAGGAACGTGGACTCGATCACCAGCATGTCCACGCCTGCCGCGAGCGCATGGACGCCGTCGCACAGCCGGGTGTCCATGACGAAGGCGAAGCTCTGGCCGGGGCGGGCCTCGCTGACCTCGTCGAGGGTGACGCCGTTCAGCTCGCCGATCCGCTGGAGGCGGCCGACGTCCGGTCCGGCGATGCCGTGGGCGGCCAGTTTCTCGGGCAGCATCCGCCGGCCGTCCGGCTCGGTGAGGCGGTAGCCGTACGACTCGACCGGGTGCGAGAGCTTGCGCGCCTGGAGGACGTATCCCTTGGCGCGGTCCAGTTCACCGTCGGCGGAGACCGGCCGCTGGGCGATCCGGACCGTCTCCCGGTAGGCGGTGGCGTACCGCAGCCGCTCGAAGAACCGCTCGCCGCTGGCCGGGTAGTGGGCGGTCACCGGATGCGGCACCCGGTCGAGGTTGATCCGCTGGATCACCCCGGCCAGGCCCAGCGAGTGGTCGCCGTGGAAGTGGGTGATGCAGATCCGGTTGATGTCGTGGGCGGCGACCCCGGCCCGCAACATCTGGCGCTGGGTGCCCTCGCCGGGGTCGAAGAGCAGCCCCTGACCGTCCCACCGCAGCAGATAGCCGTTGTGGTTGCGGTGCCGGGTGGGGACCTGGCTGGCGGTCCCGAGGACGACCAGTTCGCGTACCGACATGGCTCGTTATCCGGGGGGCCACTGGAGGCCGCGGCCACCGAGGACGTGCAGGTGGGCGTGGAAGACGGTCTGGCCGGCGCCGGAGCCGGTGTTGAAGACGACCCGGTAGCCGGTCTCCTCGATCTGGTCGTCGGCCGCGACCTCACGGGACTCGGACAGTATGTCGGCGATCACCTTCGGCTCGGCGGCGGCGAGCTCCGCCGCGTTCGGGTAGTGGGCCTTGGGGATCACCAGGACGTGCGTCGGGGCCTGGGGGTTGATGTCGCGGAACGCGACGGTGGTCTCGGTCTCGCGGACGATCGTCGCCGGTACCTCTCCCGCCACGATCTTGCAGAACAGGCAGTCGGCCTGCGGTTCTCCCGCCACCGGTGGGCTCCTCCCGGGTCGCGCGGCATGCGCCGTACGCACCCTGCGTACGCCCTCCGGATGCTAGCCGATCACCCCGGCACGTCCCGGGGCGGCCCGTGACGGCCCTCCCCGGGGTCGGCCCCGGGGGCGGTCTCCCGAATCGCGGCCCGGCAGAGCCTAAGCTGATCTCTCAGACCGCATTGGCCCCACAAACGGGAGTTATGCACCATGGCAACCACGCGCACCGCCACCACCCACTGGGAAGGCAACCTCCTGCAGGGCAAGGGCACCGTCGCCCTGGAATCGTCCAAGATCGGCACCTACGACGTGAACTGGCCCGCCCGAGCGGAGCAGCCGGGCGGCGTGACCAGCCCCGAGGAACTGATCGCGGCGGCCCACTCCTCCTGCTACTCGATGGCCTTCTCGCACGGCCTGGCCGGCAAGGGCTACACCGTCGAGGCGCTGGACACCCGGGCCGACGTCACCTTCCAGCCCGGTGAGGGCATCACCGGCATCGTGCTGACCGTCAAGGCCCGGGTCCCCGGCCTGTCCGAGGCGGACTTCCAGGCCGCGGCCGAGGACGCCAAGAAGAACTGCCCGGTCAGCCAGGCACTGGCGGGCGTCAAGAACCTCACGCTGCACGCCGAACTGCTCGGCTGACGGACCAACGGCGGCGTGCCGGCCGGCCTTTGGGGCGGCCCGGCACGCCGTGACGTCCCGTCGCCCGCGCCCGGCGGGCGCACGACGGGACGTTGCGGACCTAGCTCCAGCGGCCGGTGCGGCCCAGCAGCAGGGCGGTCGCCGCGGTGCCGGCCGTGGACGTCCGCAGCACGGACGCGCCCAGGCGGTACGGCTTGGCGCCCGCCTCGGCGAAGGCCGCCAGCTCCTCCGGCGAGACCCCGCCCTCGGGGCCGACGACCAGCACGATCGAGCCCTCGGTGGGGAGTTCGGCGGTGGCGAGCGGGGTGCTGCCCTCCTCGTGCAGGACGGCGGCGAAGTCGGCGTCGGCGAGCAACTGGGCGACCTGCTTGGTCGACAGCGGATCGGCGACCCGCGGGAAGGTCAGCCGGCGGGACTGCTTGCCCGCCTCGCGTGCCGTGGCACGCCACTTGGCCAGCGACTTGGCGGCCCGCTCGCCCTTCCACTGCGTGACGCAGCGCGCCGCGGACCACGGCACGATGGCGTCCACCCCGGTCTCCGTCATGGTCTCCACGGCCAACTCCCCGCGGTCGCCCTTGGGCAGCGCCTGCACCACGGTGAGGGTGGGCACCGGCGGCTCCTCGGTGCGCAGCCCGCTGACGGCGACGGTCAGCCGGTCCTTGCCCTCGACGGCGGCGACCGTGCCCTGCGCACCGGTCCCGGCGCCGTCGGTCAGCACGACCTCCTCGCCGACCCGCAGCCGCCGCACCGACACCGCGTGCCGGCCCTCGGGGCCGTCCAGGGTCAGCGTGCCCCCGGCCCGTACACCGGCGAGCGACTCGACGAGGAAGACGGGCGCGGTCACACCGCACCGCCCGGTCCGTAGCCCGGGCCGCCCAGGCCCAACGAGACGCGGGCGGCGTCGAGTTCGGCGGCCAGCACCCCCACCAACTGCCCGGCGGGCATCTCCCGCGCCAGCCGATGCCCCTGCCCCGCCCAGAGGTTGAGCCCCTGCGCGTCGCCCGCCTTGGCGGCGGCCTTGCGGACCGGGGCGGTGAGGTAGTGCACGGCGGGGTAGACGGCCGGGGCGTACGGGCCGTGCTCCCTCAGGAAACGGTTCACCAGGCCGCGGGCCGGCCGCCCGGAGAACGCCCGGGTCAACTCGGTATGCGTGAAAAGGGGGTTGGTCAGCGCCTGCTTGTGCAGCGGGTTGGCGCCGGACTCGGGAGTGGCCAGGAACGCGGTGCCCAGCTGCGCCATCGAGGCTCCGGCGGCCAGCACCGCCGCGATCTGCGCGCCGCGCATCAGCCCGCCGGCGGCGATCACCGGGATCTGCACCGTCTCCCGGACCTGGGCGAGCAGCGCCAGCAGGCCCAGCCCGGAGCCCGTCCCGTCGGCGTGCGGATCGTCCCGGTGGGTGCCCTGGTGGCCGCCCGCCTCCACGCCCTGTACGCACACCGCGTCCGCGCCCGACCACTGTGCGGCCTGCGCCTCGGCGGCGGTGGTGACCGTGACGACGGTGTACGTGCCGACCTCGGCGAACGCGTCGAGGACCGCCCGCGAGGGGCAGCCGAAGGTGAAGGAGACCAGCGGCACCGGGTCGTCGCGCAGGATCGCGACCTTGGCCTCGTAGCCGTCGTCGGTGGGGCCGTTGACGTCGCCGAGCTCGGTCTCGTACCAGGCGGTCTCGCCGGCGAGTTGCTCGCGGTAGACCTCGACGGCGGAGGTGTCGGTGAGGGCGGGCTGCGGCATGAAGAGGTTGACGCCGAAGGGCCGGCCGGTCAGCCCCCGCAGCTGTTTGATCTCCTGGTACATCCCGTCGGCGGTTTTGTAGCCGGCGGCCAGGAAGCCGAGGCCACCGGCCTCACAGACGGCGGCGGCCAGCTCGGGTCCGGAGCCGCCGCCCGCCATCGGGGCCTGCACGATGGGGTGACGGCAGAAATCGGTGAGCGCGGTGGGCATGCCCACATCGTGTCACGCCCGGCGCCCCACCCAGAACCGGGGCGGCGGTCACGGGAAACGCCCGGACCGCCGCCCCGGTCGAGGTGGCTCCTGCTTCGTGCCGCGCTCGCCCGGGGAACGATCCCGGGCGGGCGGCCGGACGACTACCGCCCGTTGAACGCATCCTTCAACCGCGAGAACAGCCCCTGCTGCCCCGGCTGGCTGTGCCTGCCCGGGGGACGCCCCCCGGACCCCCGGCCGAACAGCTACCGCCCGTTGAACGCATCCTTCAACCGCGAGAACAGCCCCTGCTGCCCCGGCTGAAACTGGCCCTGGGGGCGCTCCTCGCCGCGCAGCTTGGCCAGTCGGCGCAGGAGTTCCTCCTGCTCCGGGTCGAGCTTGGTCGGGGTCTGCACCTCGACGTGGACGATCAGATCGCCCCGGCCGTTGCCGCGCAGGTGCGTCACGCCGCGGCCGTGCAGCGGGATCGACTGGCCGGACTGGGTGCCGGGCCGCACGTCGACGTCCTCCATCCCGTCCAGCGTCTCCAGCGGGCATTTGGTGCCCAGCGACGCCGCGGTCATCGGGATGGTGACCGTGCAGTGCAGATCGTCGCCGCGCCGCTGGAACACCGCGTGGGGCAGCTCGTGGATCTCGACGTAGAGGTCGCCGGCGGGGCCGCCGCCGGGGCCCACCTCGCCCTCGCCGGCCAGCTGGATCCGGGTGCCGTTGTCGACACCGGCCGGGATCTTGACCGTGAGGGTGCGGCGGGAGCGGACCCGTCCGTCGCCCGCGCACTCGGGGCACGGCGTCGGCACGACCGTGCCGAAGCCCTGGCACTGGGGGCAGGGCCGGGAGGTCATGACCTGGCCCAGGAAGGACCGGGTGACCTGCGAGACCTCACCGCGACCGCGGCACATGTCGCAGGTCTGCGCCGAGGTGCCCGGCGCCGCGCCCTCGCCGCTGCACGTGGTGCAGACGACGGCGGTGTCGACCTGGATGTCCTTGGTGGTGCCGAACGCGGCCTCGCTGAGCTCGACATCGAGGCGGATCATGGCGTCCTGGCCGCGGCGGGTCCGCGAGCGCGGGCCGCGCTGCGAGGCCGTGCCGAAGAACGCGTCCATGATGTCGGAGAAGTTGCCGAAGCCCGCGCCGAAGCCGCCCGCGCCGCCGGCACCGCCGGACTGCGAGAGGGGGTCGCCGCCGAGGTCGTAGACCTGCTTCTTCTGCGGATCCGAGAGGACCTCGTAGGCGGCGTTGATCTCCTTGAACCGCTCTTGGGTCTTGGGGTCCGGGTTCACGTCCGGGTGCAGCTCGCGCGCCAGCCGCCGGAACGCCTTCTTGATCTGGTCCTGCGAGGCGTCCCGACCGACACCGAGGACCGAGTAATAATCCGTGGCCACTTACGACTCCGCGAGGATCTGTCCGACGTAACGTGCCACTGCGCGTACCGCTCCCATCGTTCCGGGGTAGTCCATGCGGGTCGGTCCGACCACGCCCAATTTCGCGACGGCCTCGTCGCCAGAACCGTATCCGACGGTGACGACCGAGGTGGACGTCAGGCCCTCGTGAGCATTCTCATGCCCGATGCGCACGGTCATGCCCGAGTCCTTGGCCTCCCCGAGCAGCTTGAGCATCACCACATGCTCCTCAAGGGCTTCCAGCACCGGCCGGATGGTCAGGGGAAAATCATGCCCGAAGCGCGTCAGATTGGCGGTGCCGCCGATCATGAGCCGCTCTTCGGTCTCCTCCACCAGAGTCTCCAGCAGTACCGACAGTACTGTCGAGACGGTCGCCCGGTCGTCCTGTTCGAAGGATTCCGGGAGATCCTGCACCAGCTGCGGGACGTCCGTGAAACGGCGGCCGACGATCCGGCTGTTGAGCCGGGCGCGCAGATCCGCCAGGGACGTCTCGCCGAACGGCGTCTGGCAGTCGATGAGCCGCTGCTCGACGCGGCCGGTGTCGGTGATCAGCACCAGCATCAGCCGGGCCGGGGCCAGCGCCAGGAGTTCGACGTGCCGGACCGTCGACCGCGTCAGGGACGGGTACTGCACCACCGCCACCTGCCGGGTCAGCTGCGCCAGCAGGCGCACCGTGCGGCCCACCACGTCGTCCAGGTCGACGGCGCCGTCGAGGAAGTTCTGGATCGCCCGTCGCTCGGGGACGGACAGCGGCTTGACGCCGGCGAGCTTGTCGACGAAGAGGCGGTAGCCCTTGTCCGTCGGGATCCGGCCGGCGCTGGTGTGCGGCTGGGCGATGTAGCCCTCGTCCTCCAGGGCCGCCATGTCGTTGCGGACGGTGGCCGGGGAGACGCCCAGCCTGTGGCGCTCGGTGAGCGCCTTGGAACCCACCGGCTCCTCCGTCCCGACATAGTCCTGGACGATGGCGCGCAGCACTTCGAGCCTGCGTTCACTGAGCATTCCGCCACCTCCAGTCGGCCGTCCCGCCGTGTCGTCTCTTCTCCTGGCACTCGCACGGGCCGAGTGCCAGACCCGGAGCCAGTGTACGGCCGGGTAGCACGGATGCGGCAAGGGCGGGCGTACCGAGGGCTTACCCACCACCGCGGAATCCGACCCCCGGGTCGCCCCTGAGAGCCCCCTGATCGCACCCCGAGGTCCCCCTGATCCCGCCCCGCCACGGCCCCGGGCAAAAGCCCCGGGCGGTAGCCGTACTGCCCGCAGTGCGTGCCGGACGTCGGACGGCAGGCGGGAGTTCGACGACAGGGGCTAGCGTCTCGGTATGCGCACCACTTGGGAAGAGGCGGGCTGGGAGCGGCTCGGCGAGGGTGTCGTCCGGCGCCGGATGCCCGGCTGGGACGAGACGATCGGCGTGATCGCCGGCTCGGACGGCGTGCTGATCGTCGACACCGGCCCGACGCTCGGTGCCGGGGCCGAACTGCGCCGGACGGTCCGCGCGGTGCTGGGCCGCGATGTGACGCATGTCGCGCTCACCCACGCGCACTTCGACCACGTCCTGGGCACCGCGGCCTTCGCGGGGGTGGAGGTGTTCGGCGCGACCGGACTGGCCGAGCTGCTGCGGCACGGCAAGGAGGAGCTGCGGGACTCCGCGGTCCGGCACGGCGTGGACCCGGACACCGCGGCGGAGGCCGCGGACCTGCTGGTCGCCCCGCACCACCACGTGCACGGGGAGCTGACCGTCCGCCTCGGGGACCGGGAAGTGCTGCTGGCCAACGTCGGCCCCGGTCACACCGCCCACGACCTGGCCGTCCTGGTGCCGGGCCGGGCCGGTGAACGGGAGATCGTGTTCTGCGGCGACCTCGTCGAGGAGTCCGGCGAGCCCCAGGCGGGCCGGGACGCGCTGCCCCGGCTCTGGCCCGCCGCGCTGGACCGGCTGCTGGCGCTGGGCGGCGAGGACGCGGTGTACGTGCCCGGCCACGGCGCGGTGGTCGACGCCCGCTTCGTACGCGCCCAGCGGGACGCCCTGGCCGCCCGCTTCGGCGCCGACTCGCCCTGATCCGCCACCCCGTCGACTGTCGCCCCGGCGCCCCGTGCACCGGGGACCACCGCCCCGCCGATCCCCAGGAAGCAGACCCGCATGCACAGCAGGCACTACAGCCCCGACCTCACTCCCCCCTGGAAGAAGCCGAAGCCGGTGCCCGAGGTGCCGGCCGATCCCGGGCTGGTCGTGGAGGAGGTGGTGACGGGCTACTGCGGCGCGGTCCTGCGGTGCGAGAAGACCGCCGAGGGCCCGACGGTCACATTGGAGGACCGCTTCGGCAAGCAGCGGGTGTTCCCGATGGTGCCGCGCGGTTTCCTCCTGGAGGGCAGGACCGTCACCCTCGTCCGGCCGCAGAGCCGTCCGGCGCCGAGCGGCCCGGCGCGCACCGCGTCCGGCTCGATCGCGGTCCCCGGGGCGCGCGCCCGGGTCGCCCGCGCCGGTCGCATCTACGTGGAGGGGCGGCACGACGCGGAGTTGGTGGAGCGCGTCTGGGGCGACGACCTGCGGATCGAGGGCGTCGTCGTGGAGTACCTGGAGGGCGTCGACGACCTCCCGGCGATCGTCGACGCGTTCGCCCCCGGTCCGGACGCGCGCCTGGGCGTCCTGGTGGACCACCTCGTCCCCGGCTCGAAGGAGTCCCGGATCGCGGCGGCGGTGACCGGTGAGCACGCGCTGGTCGTCGGCCACCCGTACATCGACGTCTGGGAGGCGGTGAAGCCGTCCTCGGTGGGCATCCCGGCGTGGCCGCGGGTCCCCCGGGGCCAGGACTGGAAGACCGGGGTGTGCCGGGCGCTGGGCTGGCCGGAGAACACCGGTGCGGCCTGGCAGCGGATCCTGTCGCGGGTGCGGTCCTACAAGGACCTGGAGCCGGCGCTGCTGGGCCGGGTCGAGGAGCTGATCGACTTCGTGACGGCGCCGGAGGGGGCGGACGGCCGCTGAAGGCCCGTCCCGCACGGCGTGCGCCCCTGGTGCACGCCGTGCGCCGGACCGGCGGTGAGCGCACTCTGGTAGCAGCGATTCCGGAGGTGACCGCCATGTTGAAGACCGCTGTCGGATGGCATGTCGAGCTGGAATTCGAGGAGGACACCCACCGCACCCGGGCCGCCGCGCTGGTACGGCTGCCCGACGGGACCGAAGTGCGGTCCCATGGTTATGCCAGCCGCCACCCGGCCGACGGGAACCAGCCCCGGGTCGGCGAGGAGGTCGCGGGGGCAAGAGCCCTCAACGATCTTGCGATGCAGTTGCTGACCAAGGCGCACGACGAGATCGACTCGGCATCGGGGCGGATGTCGCGGCCGCTGACCCACTGAAGTCCCCCGGCCGGTCGGGCCGTTGGACCGCTGGGCCGCTAACGCCGCGCCGGCCCGCCGGGAGGCGCCGGCCCGTCACGAGGCGTCAGTCCACCAGATCGCGGACCACCGCGTCCGCGAGGAGGCGACCGCGGAGCGTCAGCACGGCCCGCCCCGCCTCGTACGGGCCGGGCGCCAGGAGGCCGTCGGCCACCGCGCGGGCGGCGGCGCGGGCCCCCGTGGGGGCGAGGAGGGAGAGCGGGCAGCCGGCGGCGAGGCGGAGTTCCAGGAGGATCCGCTCGACGCGGCGGTCCTCGTCGGCGAGCAGTTCGCGGCCGGCCCCCGGGGAGCGGCCCTCGGCGAGGGCCTGGGCGTAGGCGGCGGGGTGCTTGACGTTCCACCAGCGGACGCCGCCGACGTGGCTGTGCGCGCCGGGGCCGGCGCCCCACCAGTCGGCGCCGGTCCAGTACAGCTCGTTGTGGCGGCAGCGGGCGGCCTCGGTGGTGGCCCAGTTGGAGACCTCGTACCAGGAGTAGCCGGCGGCGGTGAGGCGCTCCTCGGCGATCAGATAGCGGTCGGCGTGCACGTCGTCGTCGGTCATCGGGATCTCGCCGCGGCGGATCCGGCGGGCCAGCTGGGTGCCCTCCTCGACGATCAGCGCGTAGGCGGAGATGTGGTCCGGGCCGGCGCCGGTGGCGGCGTCGAGGGTGGCCCGCCAGTCGTCGTCGGACTCGCCGGGGGTGCCGTAGATCAGATCGAGGTTGACGTGCGCGAAGCCGGCCGCCCGGGCCTCGGCGACGCAGGCTTCGGGGCGGCCCGGGGTGTGCGTGCGGTCCAGGATCTTCAGGACGTGCTGCCGGGCGCTCTGCATGCCGAAGGAGACGCGGTTGAAGCCGGCAGCGCGCAGCTCGGCGAGATAGCGCGGATCGACGGACTCCGGGTTGGCCTCGGTGGTGATCTCGGCGTCGGGCGCCAGCCCGAACTCGTCGCGCAGCGCGGCCAGCATCCGGCCGAGGTCGGCGGCCGGCAGCAGGGTCGGGGTGCCGCCGCCGACGAAGACCGTCTCCACCGGGCGGGGGTCGTCGCCGAGCACCTTGCGGGCCAGCCGGACCTCCTCGACGAGGGTGTCGGCGTAGTTCTCGCGGGAGGCCAGGACGCCGCCGGGGCCACGCAGCTCGCCGGCGGTGTAGGTGTTGAAGTCGCAGTAGCCGCAGCGGGTGGCGCAGTACGGCACGTGCAGATAGAAGCCGAGGGGGCGCTCGGCGGCGCCGGTCAGCGCATGGCGGGGCAGCGCCCCGTCCTCGGGCATCGGCTCACCATCTGGCAGTGCGGAAGGCATGGGGTCCATTGTCCGTCATGCCGAGTGGTTCCGGAGCGGGGCTCCCGGAGAGCGGGCGGCGGCCCCTGGGCAGCCGGGGCGGTGGGCCCGGGGCGGCTGTGGCGGCGGGCCCGGGGCGGCCCCCGGGGCGGCCGGCTGGAATACCGCCCCCGCCCGCCCGGTTGTGGCCCCGCAGGGGGGCCGCGCACCCCCTACGGGATCCGTTCGCACCTCCCCTACGGGCGCCCGCCCGCCGCCTGGAGGACCATCAGCGCCAGGTCGTCGTCGGGCGGCGTGGGGCCGAAGGCGTGCACCGTGCGGCGGATGTGCTCGGCGATGGCCTCGGCGCTCCGCCCGGCCGCCGCGGCGAGCGCCGAGGCCAGCCCGTCCTCGTCGTCGAAGAGCCGCCGGCCGCAGCGACGCTCGGTCACCCCGTCGGTGACGCACAGCAGCGTCTCCCCGGGGCAGAGGTCGAAGGACTCGCTGACGTACGACGCGTCCTCGACGACGCCGAGCAGCATCTGCGGGGCCGCCGCGACCCGGACCGCGCCGTCGGCTCCCAGGACCAGCGGCAACGGATGGCCGGCGCTGGCGAGGGTGCAGCGGGCGCCGCCGTCGCCACCGCGGTACGGGACGATCTCGCCGTAGAGCAGGGACAGGAAGCGGGCCTGTTCGCCCTCCTCGCGGATCTCCACCGGGGCCTCCGCGCCCGCGCCGGCCGCCGCCACCGCCGCCGCGACCGCGGCGACGGAGTCCGCGGCCTCCCGGGCCATGGTCTTGTTGAGCCGGTCCAGGACCTCGGCGACACCGAAGCCGTCGCGGGCCAGCAGCCGCAGCACCGGCCGGGCCAGCCCGGTGACCGCGGCGGCCTCGGGCCCGGAGCCGCAGACGTCGCCGAGCGCGAAGCACCAGCGGCCGTCGCCGGCGTCGAAGAGGTCCCAGAAGTCGCCGCCGGCCCAGGCGCCCTCGCGCGGCTCGTAGACCACCGCCGACGCGACCCCGGGCACCCGCGCCCGTCCCTGGGGCAGCAGCCGGCGCTGGAGGACCCGGCTGATGCGTTCCTGGCGGCTGTAGGCGCGGGCGGTGGCCACCGCCCGGGCGGCCCGGCGGCACAGGTCCTCGGTCAGCGCGACCACCTCGCCGGGGAAGCGGCGCAGCCCGGCCCGGCCGAGCAGCAGGGTGCCGTGCCGCCGGCCGCCGGCGACCAGGGGGCAGGCCAGGGCCGCGCCGCCGGTCTCACGGCCGGCCGGCTCGTACGGCCAAGGCCAGGGCACCGGGACCGGCCGGCTGTCGGTACTGCCGTCGTCGCCCAGGCCCGGCGGCGCCTTCTCCAGGGAGGCCCGCAGCGAGTCGATCCGGCCCTCGGACAGGTGCCAGACCCGGGCCAGCCGCGGCACCTCACCGTCCTCGCTGAGGCCGCGCCCGGGGGCGCCGCCGTCGCCGTCGTGCAGCCATACCGCGCACCAGTCGGCGAGCCGCGGAACGATCAGCTGGCAGGCCAGCGAGGCGACCTGGTCGGCGTCCAACTGCCCGGAGAGCAGGTCGGACGCCTCCGCGAGGAAGGACAGCGCGCCGTTGTCGACGCCGCCGCGGTCCCGTTCGGGGCGGTCCTCGGGCGGCGCGGGGCGGCGCGGCACCGGGGCGAGGAGCTCGGAGGCCCGTAGTTCGCGCCGGAACGTCCGGTCGTCGAGGACTCCGTAGGCGCCGAGGGCGTCGGCGGCATCGGGGGCGCCGGCGGCATCGGCGGTGCCGAAGGCGTCGTAGGTGCCGTAGCTGTCGTAGGGGTCACAGGTGTCGTAGGCGTCGTAGGTGCCGTCGGCGGTGTCCGGTTCGGGCCAGGCGGCGTCCGGGCCGCCGACCGGCAACCGGAACCACACCGTCTTCATCGCCCGCCGGTAGGTGACGCCCCAGGCTTCGGCCACCGCGCTGATCAGCCGGAGCCCGTGGCCGCCGCCCTCGTAGGCCCCGGTGTCCTCGCGGGCCCGGACCGGCTGGGTGGGGTGCCGGTCGGAGACCTCGACGACCAGGCCGGGGCGGGGTGGCTCCTCGGGAACGGCGTCCGGGGGGTCGTCGAGGTGCGGCACCGGCTCCTCGGCGGGGTCGAGCCGGCAGAGCACGTCGACGGTGGTGCCCGCGTGCACCACCGCGTTGGTCACCAACTCGCTGACCAGCAGCACCGCTTCGTCGGCCAGCCGGTCGGTGAGCCGGTCGGCGCCCGGCAGCCGGCGCGCGGTCCAGTCGGCGAAGGCGGCCCGGACGAACCGCCGCGCGGCCGCCGCGGCCCGTGGGTCGCCGGGCAGCGTGGCCCGCAGGGAGCGGGCGGCGGCCCCGGTAACGTCGTCCCGTCCGACCGAAGTTGTCATCCTCATTGAGCAACTCCCGAGCAGTTCCCCAGCGACGCCGGATGCGCCACCGCCAGAGTGACAGAACGAGCCCGCACATAAGCGGTGAGTCACGGAAGTGCGTGGTCAGAGGGGTCAATTCGGCTGACGCGGCGCGGCAGTTGGCCGGCGCGCCACGGCACCCCGCAGGGCCCGCCCAGAGCGCGCCGGACCGCCGGCCGCCGGACGGGCACGAGGGTGCGGCGCGGGGCGCCCCGGGCACTCCCGGGGCCCGCACCGCACCGCGCCCGCCGCCGCTACGCCTCCCGCGCGCCGGCGTACATCTCGTCGAGCAGGTCCTTGAACGCCCGCTCCACCACCGGCCGCTTGACCTTGAGGCTGGGGGTGATCTCGCCGTGCTCGATGTCCAGGTCGCGCGGCAGCAACCGGAACTTGCGGATCTGCTGCCACCGCTGGAGCCCCTCGTTGACCCGCTCCACGTAGCCGTCGATCAGCGCGCGGGCCTGGTCGGTGGCGACGACCTCGGTGTAGCTCCTGCCGCCCAGGCCGTGCTCCTCGGCCCACTTGAGGATGGTCGGTTCGTCCAGTGCGATCAGGGCGGTGCAGAAGTTCCGGTTGGCGCCGTGCACCAGCACGTTGGAGACGAACGGGCAGATCGCCTTGAACTGGCCCTCCACCTCGGCGGGCGCGATGTACTTGCCGCCGGAGGTCTTGATCAGGTCCTTCTTGCGGTCGGTGATCCGCAGATAGCCGTCCGGGGACAGCTCGCCGATGTCGCCGGTGTGGAACCAGCCGTCCTCCTCCAGGACCTCGGCGGTCTTCTCGGGCAGGCCGTGGTAGCCCTGCATGATGCCGGGGCCGCGCAGCAGGATCTCACCGTCCTCGGCGATCCGGACCTCGGTGCCGGGCAGCGGCTTGCCGACCGTGCCGGTGCGGTACGCCTCGCCGGGGTTGACGAAGCTGGCGGCGCTGGACTCCGTCAGGCCGTAGCCCTCCAGGATGTGGATGCCGGCGCCGGCGAAGAAGTAGCCGATCTCGGGGGCGAGGGCGGCGGAGCCGGAGATCGCGGCGCGCAGCCGGCCGCCGAACGCCTCCCGCAGCTTGGCATAGACCAGGGCGTCGGCGACCTTGTGCTTGGCGGCCAGCGCGAACGGCACCGAGGCGTTGCCGGTGTGCCGGAAGTTGTCCTGGGAGACCTTGGCGTACTCGCGGGCCACGCCGGCCGCCCACTGGAAGATCTTGTACTTGGCCCCGCCGCCCTCCCGGGCCTTGGCCACGACGCCGTTGTAGACCTTCTCGAAGATCCGTGGGACGGCCGCCATGTAGGTCGGGCGGACCACCGGCAGATTCTCGATGATCTTGTCGACCCGGCCGTCCACCGCGATCACGTGGCCGACGGAGACCTGCCCGGCGGTCAGCACCTTCCCGAAGACGTGCGCCAGCGGCAGCCAGAGGTACTGCACGTCGTCCGCGGTGACCATCCCGGTCGCCTGGATGGCGCGGGCCATGTACGCCCAGCAGTCGTGGGCCAGCCGGACGCCCTTGGGGCGGCCGGTGGTCCCCGAGGTGTAGATCAGGGTGGCCAGTTGGTCGGCGCGGAGCGCGGCGACCCGCTCCTCGACGCACTCGGGGTGCTGCTCCAGATAGGCGGTGCCGCGCTTCTCCAGCTCGGCGAGGGAGAGCACCCAGTCCTCCGGGTCGTCCTCGGCGGGCCGGGCGTCGGCCCCGTCGATGACCACGACGTGCGCCAGCTCGGGCAGCTCGGCGCGCTTCTCGCGGGCCTTGGCGAGCTGTGTGGCGTTCTCCGCGATCAGCACCCGGCTGCCGGAGTCGGCCAGGATGAACGCGGTCTCGTCGGTGTTGGTGGAGGGGTAGACGGTGGTGGTGGCGGCGCCGGAGCAGAGCACGCCGAGGTCGGCGAGGATCCACTCCACCCGGGTGTTGGCGGCCAGTGCCACCCGCTCCTCGGGGTGCACGCCCAGCGCGATCAGCCCGGCGGCCACGGCGAGCACCCGCTCGGCGGCCTGGCTCCAGGTCAGCACCCTCCAGTCGTCCGGTCCGGTGCCGGTGGAGGACGGGACCGGATAGCGGTATGCCTCGGTATCCGGGGTGGCCGCGACCCGCTCCAGGAACAGGGTCGCCACCGAAGGCGGCCGGTTGTCGATCAGCGTGTGGGTGTCGGTCACGGCGTCCTCCGGGGCCCGCTTCGTTGCTGGTGACTCGCGAGTAACCTTGAGCAGTGATCAGAGTAGAGCGCGTGACGCCGCCACGTAAGGGGCTGCACCCGACTGGTTCACGATGTGACCCGAGCGATAAGTGCACATGACACGCGCTTGACCGATGGGCCCCGAAACGTCGTTCGACCGGCCCCGCCGCCCCGAGGAACGCCGCCGCCCCGAGGGGCCACCGGGAAACGGCGCGGGGCGCCGGCTCCCTGAGGAACCGCCGCCCCGCCCTGCGTCCCGCGCCCGCCGCGCGTCCCGCTTCCGCTACTTCTTCGCCTTGCTTTCGCCCTCGGAGTCGGAGGACAGCACCGCGATGAACGCGTCCTGCGGGACCTCCACGTTGCCGACCATCTTCATCCGCTTCTTGCCCTCCTTCTGCTTCTCCAGCAGCTTCCGCTTACGGGAGATGTCACCGCCGTAGCACTTGGCGAGGACGTCCTTGCGGATGGCGCGGACCGTCTCACGGGCGATGACCCGGCTGCCGATGGCGGCCTGGATCGGCACCTCGAAGTTCTGCCGCGGGATCAGCTCGCGCAGCTTGCCGACCAGCCGCACGCCGTACGCGTACGCCTTGTCCTTGTGGGTGATCGCGGAGAACGCGTCGACCTTGTCGCCGTGCAGCAGGATGTCGACCTTGACCAGGTCGGCGGTCTGCTCGCCGGTGGGCTCGTAGTCCAGCGAGGCGTAGCCGCGGGTCTTGGACTTGAGCTGGTCGAAGAAGTCGAAGACGACCTCCGCGAGCGGCAGGGTGTAGCGGATCTCGACCCGGTCCTCGGAGAGGTAGTCCATGCCCAGCAGCGAACCGCGCCGGGTCTGGCAGAGCTCCATGATCGCGCCGATGAACTCGCTGGGCGCCAGGATCGTGGCCCGGACGACCGGCTCGTGCACCACGTCGATCTTGCCGGTGGGGAACTCGCTGGGGTTGGTGACGGTGTGCTCGGTGCCGTCCTCCATCTCCACCCGGTAGACCACGTTGGGCGCGGTCGCGATCAGGTCGAGGCCGAACTCGCGCTCCAGGCGCTCCCGGATGACCTCCAGGTGCAGCAGGCCCAGGAAGCCGACGCGGAAGCCGAAGCCCAGGGCCGCCGAGGTCTCCGGCTCGTAGACCAGCGCGGCGTCGTTGAGCTGGAGCTTGTCCAGCGCCTCGCGCAGCTCCGGGTAGTCCGAGCCGTCGAGCGGGTACAGGCCCGAGAAGACCATCGGCTTCGGGTCCTTGTAGCCGCCCAGCGGCTCCTCGGCGCCCTTGTTGAGCTGGGTGATGGTGTCGCCGACCTTGGACTGGCGGACGTCCTTCACGCCGGTGATGAGGTAGCCCACCTCGCCGACCGAGAGGCCGTCGGCGGCGGTCATCTCCGGGGAGTTCGTACCGATCTCCAGCAGCTCGTGGGCGGCGCCGGTGGACATCATCTTGATGCGCTCGCGCTTGGAGAGCGTGCCGTCGACGACCTTCACGTAGGTCACCACGCCGCGGTATGGGTCGTAGACCGAGTCGAAGATCATCGCGCGGGCGGGGGCGTCCTTGACGCCGACCGGGGCCGGCACCTCGCGGACGACCTTGTCCAGCAGCTCGGGCACGCCGACGCCGGTCTTGGCGGAGACCTTCAGCACGTCCTCGGGCTCGCAGCCGACCAGGTTCGCCAGCTCGGCGGCGAACTTCTCGGGCTGCGCGGCCGGCAGGTCGATCTTGTTGAGGACGGGGATGATCGTGAGGTCGTTCTCCATCGCCAGGTAGAGGTTGGCGAGGGTCTGGGCCTCGATGCCCTGGGCGGCGTCGACGAGGAGGATGCAGCCCTCGCACGCGGCCAGCGAGCGGGACACCTCGTAGGTGAAGTCGACGTGGCCCGGGGTGTCGATCATGTTCAGGATGTGGGTGGTCCCACTTGCCTCTTCGCCCTCGGAGGGGCTCCAGGGCAGCCGGACCGCCTGGGACTTGATCGTGATGCCGCGCTCGCGCTCGATGTCCATGCGGTCGAGGTACTGCGCGCGCATCTGCCGCTGGTCGACGACACCGGTCAGCTGGAGCATCCGGTCGGCGAGCGTCGACTTGCCGTGGTCGATGTGCGCGATGATGCAGAAGTTACGGAGGAGCGCCGGGTCGGTACGGCTCGGCTCCGGCACGTTCGTAGGGGTCGCGGGCACGCAGGGTCCATTCAGTGAACGCGGGTAGGCGGGACTCGGTCTTGTGATGTCCCCCCATCGTCCCATGACCGGCGGCGGTGGGGCGGTTCGGGCATCGGGGACGGGCGGGGCGCCCCCGGCGCCGACGGGACGGGGCCCGGAGCGCGGAGGCGGGCGGCATCCACGGAGGATCCACGGGGGAGCCACGGAGGCGAGGCGGCGAGGGGCCCCGGCGCTCCCCCGCCCGCGGCCCGGTTTGGGAGCGCTTCGGGCCTGCTGGTAGCCTGGTCCACTGCGCTTCGTGCCCTCTCTCGTGCGCGGCGCAACTCGAAACTCCAACGAACCTGAAAAGGCTCTTTCGTGGCGAACATCAAGTCCCAGTTGAAGCGGATCAAGACCAACGAGAAGGCTCGTCAGCGCAACAAGGCTGTCAAGTCCTCCCTGAAGACCGCGATCCGTCGCACCCGCGAGGCCATCGAGGCCGGTGACCTGGAGAAGGCCACCGCCGCGCAGGCCCTGGCGGCCAAGAAGCTCGACAAGGCCGTCAGCAAGGGTGTTCTGCACAAGAACAACGCCGCCAACAAGAAGTCGGCGCTGGCCAAGAAGGTCGCCGGCCTCAAGGGCTGACCCTCTGCCCGACCGCGCCCGTCGCGGTCACCCTGCCGATCGGGGATCCAGCGGCCCCTCTCTCCGCTCCCTGTCGGTGCACCACCGCGCCGCACACGGCCTGCGTTCGCCACGCGGGTGCGGCGCACCCGGCTCCTCCGCGGCCCCAAGCCGCCGAGCAGCCACCCAAACTGGATACGAACGACCCCACCTGTGCCCCTTTGGGGCGGGTGGGGTCGTTCGTTTGCGGTGGAGTCGTTCGTTTGAGTGGAGGGCGCGGCGCCCGGGGCTCCTGCCGCCCGGCAGACATCGTCCGGGTGGCCTGCCGTCCGGCAGACATCGTCCGGATTTCCGAGTGCCCCGGGCAGGTTCCGGCGCCGGAAACGTCCACTACTCTGCCGTCATGTCCAATACGGGGGACCAGAACAATCCCTTCTCCGTGCCGCAGCCTCCTCCCGGCTACGGCCCGCCGCGCGCCCAGCAGAACCCCTACGCCCGGCCGATCCCGCAGGGCACGCCGCCGGGAGCACCGCCCGCGGCACCACGGGGACCGGGCGGCTACGGCTACCCGGCGGCCGGCAGCCCCGGCATGCCGGGTGTGCCGCGCGTGGCGTACGGGGCGCCGAGCGGCGGCACCCCTGGTGGGGCGGCCCGGCAGGGTGTCTCCGGCTGGCTGTGGGCCCTCGGCGGTGCGGTGGCCGCCACCGCGATCGGGGCCTCCGTGATGTTCGCCACCGGAGCCTTCTCCTCGACGCCCGCCCCCGAACTCAAGGGCTACGCGTTCCGGGACGACCTGTGCGCCGCGACCTCCCTGACTCCCTTCGAGAACGCCCACTACAAGGCGAAGCCGAACACGGGCGGCAGCACCGGCTCGGGGTCGGGGGCCGGCTCGGGGTCGGGTTCATCGGGTCCGTCGTCCCCGCCCAACCCGCAGCACAGCGGCTCGCGGATGAACTCCATGGACTCGATGTGGTGCAACATCTCCCTCACCCCGGAGACCACCGGCACCCACGACTACTCCTCGACCTGGGTCTACAACTCCGTCACCCTGCACAAGAAGGCCGACCCGGGCCCGGAATTCGCCGACACCTACCGCTCGTACGAGAAGCAGCAGACCTCGATCTCGTACAAGGTCGAGCCCGTCAGCGGCATCGGTGACGAGGCGTACCTCGTGACCCGCAGCGACACCCCCGGCAGCAACAACAGCACGTATGTGATCCTCGCCGTCCGCGACGGGTGGATGACGTACCAGTCGACGTGGTCCAGCTACACGCCGAGCGGCGGCAGCGGGAAACCGCCGAGCTCCGCCGAGATCGCCACGATGCTGGAATCCAGCGCGAAGGAGACCTTCAAGCGGCTGCGGGGGTGATCCGCGGTTCCCGGGGTGTGAGGTGCGGTTCCCGGGCACCGGTTGCCGGTTGCCGGTTGCCGGTTGCCGGTTGCCGGTTGCCCAGCGTCTCGGCCGCCTACCGCGAGCGGGCCGCCCGCGCGATCGTCACCACGGCCTTCTCCAGGGCGTATTCCGGGTCGTCCCCGCCGCCCTTCACCCCCGCGTCGGCCTCGGCCACCGCGCGCAGCGCCGTGGCCACGCCGTCCGCCGACCAACCGCGCATCTGCTGCCGGACCCGGTCGATCTTCCAGGGCGGCATGCCCAGCTCGCGGGCGAGGTCGCCGGGGCGGGCGCCGCGCGGGGCGGAGGCGAGCTTGCCGATGGCCCGGACGCCCTGTGCCAGCGCGCTGGTGATCATGACGGGGGCGACCCCGGTCGCGATCGCCCAGCGCAGCGCCTCCAGCGCCTCGGCGGCCCGGCCCTCGACCGCCCGGTCGGCAACGGTGAAGCTCGACGCCTCCGCCCGGCCGGTGTAGTAGCGCGCGACCACGGCGTCGTCGATCGTGCCCTCGATGTCGGCGGCCAACTGCGCGCACGCCGACGCCAGCTCGCGCAGGTCGCTGCCGATGGCGTCCACCAGTGCCTGGCAGGCTTCCGGCGTCGCCGAGCGGCCGGACGCCCGGAACTCACCGCGCACGAAGGCGAGCCGGTCGGCCGGCTTGGTCATCTTGGGGCAGGCCACCTCGCGCGCGCCCACCTTGCGCGCCGCGTCCAGCAGCCCCTTGCCCTTGGCGCCGCCGGCGTGCAGCAGCACCAGGGTGATCTCCTCGGCGGGCGAGCCGAGATACGCCTTGACGTCCTTGATGGTGTCCGCGGACAGATCCTGGGAGGCGCGCACCACCACGACCTTGCGCTCGGCGAAGAGCGAGGGACTGGTCAACTCGGCGAGGGTGCCGGGCTGGAGCTGATCGGGGGTGAGGTCGCGCACATCGGTGTCCGCGTCGGCCGCCCGGGCAGCGGCCACCACCTGCTGCACCGCGCGGTCGAGCAGCAGCTCCTCCTGCCCCACCGCGATCGTGACGGGAGTAAGGGGATCGTCGTTAGCTGTCTTCCTGGCCATCGCGTCCCAGCATCCCACGCCCCACCGACAACCCCCTCCGCGCGCCGGCCCGACCGCCCACCAGGCCCCTACGTCCGCGCCCGCTCGATACGTCCGGGCCCGCTCGATCCCGAGCTGATCCCGGCCTGATCCCGCCGGCCGGCGTTCGGGGCGAGGGGCGGGGCAAGGGGCGGGGCCCGTCCCGTGGTGCTCAGCCCCGCGGTGCCCCGTACCCCGGTGCCCCGCCTGGCGCCGCTGCCCGACAATGGACCGGTGAACGACACCCGCCATCAGCGCCACGTACTCGTCCTCCCCGACCGCGACGCCGCCGAGGAGGTGGCCGAGGCCCTGACCGACCGCTTCGGCGTCGCCGAGGAACCCCAGGTCGTACGGGACGCCCTGGCCGGCGAGGACGACGCCGAGGACGCGCAGTGGCTCGTCGTTGTCGAGGACCCCGAGGCCGCCTACGACGCCGCCCGCCTGGACGCCCTCGCCGCCGAATACGAGGGCTGGCGCGAGGCCGAGTAACCCCACCCCGGGCAGAGAACCACCGAGGAACGCACCGCTCCTCCCCCACCTCCTCGCTCGCTAGCTCACGAGGACCGGCTCCCGTTCCAGCTCGATGCCGAAGTGGGTGCGGTACGCCGGGAGGATCTCGGCCGCGTCCAGCACGCGCTCCTCCCGGGCGCCATCGGCGTCGCTGATCACCAGCGTGCGCCCGGAGAGCGTCACCCGACCGGTCTCCGTGAGCTGCGAGCAGACCAGCGACCTCCTGAACAGCGATTTCGGCGACGTACGCTGCCACCAGCAACCGGCCTCGAAGTCCCTGAGCTCACACGGGCGTTGTTCCAGGCGGTACTGCGGCTCCCCGTTCCGGTAGACGTCGAGGTCGCCCTGCGGCGTCTGCGCTATCCGGAAGACGCCCCCGGGATTCTCCTGGTCCTCGGCACTGTCCAACCGCAGCGGGTGGTGGCTGTTCCGCCCGAAGCCGACGTCCACGAGCCAGGGACCGGTGGGCAGGTGCACCCGCAGCGCGAGATGGTCGTACGGAATCCCGAGCCCATCGGGCCCGCACACCCGCGCCGACAGCAACTCGACCTCGTAGCCCAGCGTCCTGAGAAGTGCGGCGAAGGCACCGTTGAGCTCGTAGCAGAACCCACCCCGACGCGCCCCGACGATCTTGTCGAGCAGCGGCTGCTCCTCCAGCACGATCTCCTCCCCCAGATGGATGGCGAGGTTCTCGAACGGCACGGCCCGCAGATGACTCAGTTGCAGCGCACACAACGCCTCGGCGTCGGGCGCGGCCGGCCGGACAGTGGCTATCCGGCGGAGATAGGCATCGGCGGTGACAACGTCCATGAGGTGTGCGTCCTCTCCATTCCCTCTGTCATGTCGCGCGGCTCCCCACGCGCAGCGTGGCTCTCGGCGCCACTCTCACCCCAGCGTGCCGTACGTGTCTTCGTATTCGTACGAATCTCCGTGTACCGCACGATCCGTCCCGTGTGTCGCACGGCCGGAGGGCGCCGCCCGGCTCCCGGCCGTCGCTCCGGCCGCTGCCCCGGCCTGTGGGCCGTGTCGCCAACCGTCTCCTGGACCGGCGCCCGCCGACCACCGCGGACAGCCTGTCGGGGGTGCCGACGACCGCGATGGCGCCATCGGTGTCGGTACGCAGCACCCGCGTGCCCCCGGCCCGCAGCGCGGCGACGGTACGAGGAGCGGGGTGCCCGTAAGGGTTTCCGGCGCCGCACGAGATGAGGGCCAGACGCGGTATCAGCCGCCGCATCAACTCGGGGTCCTGATAGGCGGAACCGTGGTGCGCCACCTTGAGGACGTCGACGGCGGCCAGCTCCGGGTGGGCGGCCAACAGCGCCTGTTGCGCGGGTGGTTCAAGATCACCGAGTAGCAGGACCGTCAGCCCGCCCGTCCGTACGAGCACGGCAACGCTGGCGTCGTTGGGCCCGGAGAACTCACCGTCACCGGCCGACGGCAGCCACGGGGATGCGCCCGGCCACAACACCTCCCAGGTGAGGGGACCCAGGTGACGCCGCTCGCCCGGTGCCGCGCGGAGCACGGGGACCCCGGCCCCGGCCGCCGCCTCCCGCACGAACTTCGCCTGCCCGTAAGGCTCTTGCAACGTGGTCGTCTCGACCGCGCCGACCGAACGGCCGCGCAGCACCCCGGGCAGGCCGTCCACATGGTCGGCGTGGAAGTGCGTCAGGATGAGGAGCGGGATCCGGTGGATGCCCAGCCCGGTCAGGCAGCGGTCGATGGCACGGGGCTCGGGCCCGGCGTCCACCACCAGCGCGGTGCCGTCGCCGGCCGCCAGCACCAGTCCGTCCCCCTGTCCGACATCGCAGGCCACCACCCGCCAGTCCGGCGGCGGCCAACCGGTCAGCACGCGGGTCAGCGGCGCGGGGCGGCACACCGCAAGCACCAGGGCCAGCGCGGACAGCGCGCACAACCAGCGGCGGCGCAGCACCCGGCGGCCGACCGCCAGCAGCACTACTGTGGTGACGGCGAGCATCAGCCCGCCCACCCAGCCGCCGGGCCAGCCGACCTCCGCGCCCGGCAGCTCCGCCCCCGTGCGGGCAACGGCGGCGATCCACTCGGCCGGCCAGCCCGCGCACCACGCCAACGCCTTGGCGACCGGCAGGGCGACCGGCGCGGCGGCGAGCGCCGCGAAGCCCAGGATCGTCGCGGGTGCCACGGCCAGCTCGGCGAGCAGATTGCAGGGCACGCCGATCAGCCCCACCCGCGCCGCGAGCACTGCGACGACGGGTGCGCAGACCGCCTGGGCGGCGGCCGCGGCGGCGACCACCTCGGCGAGCCGGGGCGGCACCCGGCGGCGCTGGAGGGCCGCGCTCCAGCGGGGCGCGAGCAGCAGCAGCGCGCCGGTCGCCAGGACGGAGAGCAGGAAGCCGTAACGCCGGGCGAGCCAGGGGTCGTAGAGGACCAGCAGCAGGACGGCGGCGGCGAGCGCGGGGAGCAACGAGCGGCGGCGGCCGGTGCCGATGGCGAGCAGGGTGATCAGACCGCAGGCGGCGGCCCGCAGCACGCTCGGGTCAGGGCGGCACACGACCACGAAGCCGAGGGCGAGCGCTCCGCCGACCAGGGCGGTTCCGCGCAGCGAGAGCCCCAGGCGCCGGGCCAGTCCGCGGCGTTCGGCCCGGGCGGCGAGGTGGGGTGGGCCGATCAGCAGGGCGAGCACGATGGTCAGGTTGCTCCCGGAGACGGCGAGCAGGTGCGTCAGGTCGGTGGTGCTGAAGGCGTCGTCGAGATCGGGCGGCACTCGTGACACGTCGCCGACGACGAGTCCGGGCAGCAGCGCGCGGGCATCCGGAGTCAGCCCGTCGGTCGCCCGGCGCAGCCCGGTGCGCAGGCTCCCGGCCAGCCGTTGCAGGGCGGACGGCGGCGCCACCTCGTTCGGCGGCCCGTCGGCGGTGACCCGCAGTACCGCGGCCGTCCGGTCCGCCGCCGCCAGCGGCGGTGCGGCCCGCGCCACCACCCGGATCCGGGTCGACGGCAGCAACCCGCGCCACTCCGGTGGCGGCGACGGCGGCTCACCCGCGGCTTTCCCGTGCTTCGCGGCGCGCTGCTGCACGACGGCCAGCACGGGGGTGCGGGCGGTGGTGACCCGCCCGTCCGGCGTCGCGATGCGAACGGCCTCGGCGGTGAACACCAGCGCCGACGGCATCCTCTCCGAGCCGTGCACCTTGGGGCGGGTCACCCGTGGATCGTCGGTCACCTCCAGCTCCACGGTGAGCCGTGCGTACCGGTGGGCCCATGTGGGCAGCGGCCCGCGCCGCACGTCCGCGGCGTGCAGCGCGGCGGACGCGGCCCCCGCTGCGGCGCAGAGCAGGACCGCCGCCAGCGCCACGAGCGCCCCCGCGGACCGACCGGGTGCGGAGTCGTACCCCCGGGCGGCCCGGCCGCCCTTGGCCCGGGCCCGCCACAGCGCGAGTGCCGCGAGCGCCACGGCCATGGCGCAGCCCGCCGCCACCATGCCGCCCGGTGCGCCCAGGGCAGCCGCTGCCGCCGCCCACGCCGCCCCCGCGGGGCCGACGAGTCGCAGGTCGGCGGGGCCGTCCCGATGCGCGTCTGCCCTGCCGTACGACGGGTCGGCCCGGCCGGCAGGGTTCTCGTCCTCCGGAGTCGACGTCATGGCGTCACCAAGGGGCGCAGGTCGGCCAGGCGGCGCTCACCGATGCCGGCCACCTGTCGGAGCTGGTCCACCGAGGTGAACCCGCCGTGCCGGGTGCGGAATTCGATGATGTGGCGGGCCAGGACCGGCCCCACTCCGGGCAGGGCATCGAGCTGCTGCTCCGTCGCCGAATTGAGGCTCAGCGGCCCACTCGTCAGCCCCGACGTCCCGCTCCCGGCGCCGCCTCCGCCACCCGTCGCACCACCGGCCCCGGGCGGTCCGCCCGCGCCCGCGCCGCCCGTGGCGCCGGCACCCTCCGCAGCGACCAGGATCTGTTCGCCGTCGGTCAGCAGCCGCGCCCGATTCAGCCCCCGGAGATCCGCCCCGCGCAACACCCCGCCCGCGGCCTGCAGTGCATCCATCACCCGGGAGCCCGCCGGCAACCGGTGCACCCCGGGTCGGTGGACCTTCCCCGCGACATCCACGACCAGCATCCGGCCCGCCCCGCCCGGCGGCCCATCCGTCGCCGGACCGCTGGGCGAGGAGTGCGCCGACGACCACGGCGGAGCCGGCGAGCGGGCGCCGGGGCCCGGCGCCGGAACCGTACGCTCGACACCCGGCGCACGCACCGGCTCCGGGCGCCCCGCCCAGAAGTGCTGGACCGCGAAGCCCACGGCCACCACGAGCACCAGGGCCAGCGCGCCCAGCGCCTTCGGGGTCGTACCGCACCGTAACTGCACCCAGAGCGGCAGCCGTTCATGCACCGCCGACCACCAGCGTTCCTGCCGGCGGGCGCCCGGCGGGTCGTGCTCCCGGGGCGGCGGCGCGCGGTGCCCGTACGACGGTTTCGCCCCCGCGTCGGACGGACGGCGGCCACCGCCGGGACCCCTCGCCCCCGGACCCGTACGTCCCTCGGCGCTCCCGTCCTCCCTACCGCCGCTGTTCCCCGTACCGCCGCCCCGTGCCGCCTCGGCGCCATGCCCCTCCTGGTCGGCGCCGAAGATCGCCGCGGCTCGGGCCCGCGTCCGTTCGCGTTTCCACTCCCGCACGCGGTCCCGTTCTCGCCGCCCCCAGCGCGCGGTCGGCACAGCGGAGGTCCAGGAAGCAGGGGGCACAGCGGGCGGGAGGGACGGTCCGGCCGGTGACTCCGGCGCGGAAACGGAGACCGATACTGACGTCGCATCCGGCAAGGAAGCCGTTCGATAAGTGCTCATAGCCCTCGACGGTAGGCACCTCGCGCGGATCCCGCCGATCTGCGTCAAATCCCGTGGATATCCGGGGAGTTGTGGATAACTCCGTCACCCACACGGGCATCCGGAACCCGGCGTCGTCACCGCCGCAACAGCCGTCACGCAGGGGTCGGAAAGGTGTCGACCCCACGGCCGCCACCTGCCGCACCACGGCTCATCGCAGTTCACCGCGACTCACCACAGCTCATCGCGGCTCGTCCCGGCTCACCGCAGCTCATCGCGGCGAGACCACGACCCCCAGCAGCCCCGGCCCCGTGTGCGCACCGATCACCGCGCCGACCTCGCTGACGTGCAGCTCGTTCAGCCCCGGCACCCGTTCCCGGAGGCGTTCGGCCAGCGCGTCCGCCCGCTCCGCCGCCGCGAGATGGTGGACCGCGATGTCGACCTGGCCCTCCCCCGCCCGCTCCGCGGCGATCTCCTCCAGGCGTGCGATGGCCTTGGAGGCCGTGCGGACCTTCTCCAGCAGTTCGATGCGCCCGTCGTCGAGTTGGAGGATCGGCTTGACCGCGAGCGCGGAGCCGAGCAGCGCCTGCGCGGCGCCGATCCGGCCGCCGCGCCGCAGATAGTCGAGGGTGTCGACGTAGAAATAGGCGGCGGTGCCCGAGGCGCGCTTCTCCGCGGCGGCCACCGCGTCGTCCATGTCCCCGCCGGCCTCCACCGCCTCCGCGGCGGCGAGGGCGCAGAACCCGAGGGCCATCGCCACCATCCCGGTGTCCACGACCCGTACCGGTACCGGGGCTTCCTTGGCCGCCAGCACCGCCGCGTCGTAGGTGCCGGAGAACTCCGACGAGAGGTGGAGGGAAACGATGCCGCTCGCCCCGGCCTCCGCGATGGCCCGATAGGTGTCAGCGAACACGGCGGGGCTCGGCCGCGAGGTGGTCACGGGTCGACGCTTCTGGAGCGCCTGGGCGACCGATCTCGCGGAGATCTCGGTGCCCTCTTCCAGAGCCTGGTCCCCCAGGACGACGGTCAGCGGTACGGCCGTGATGTGGTGGCGTGCGACAGCCGCCCGCGGCAGGTAGGCCGTGGAATCGGTGACGATCGCGACATGGCGGGACATGACTGGGAGGTTAGTCGGGGACGCAGGCGCCCGACAGTGCGGGCCCCTCCCCAAGATTTTCCAGGTTGTACCAAGGCTCTGCCAAGTCCGCCCAGGTCACGGCCTGTCGGGACGGGGAAAGAGCCGAAACGGAATGATCGCACAGCAGTTGGCTGATCGAATGGGCGCTGCGCGGGGACCGGGGATGCCGCAGCCCGGGGGCTTGAGGTGCCGCATCACACAGACCGAGACGGCCGGACCACACGGACCGAGGCTGCCGGACCGCACGGGCCGAAGCTGCCGCACCACGCCCAGTCACCGGCCCACGAACCCGTCGTCCCATCGGGCCATGGCCCGATGGCCCCCCAGGCCACCGAGCAGTCGCCCCACCCTCCCCCCGCAGGGAAGGCGAACCAGCGCCTACCCCGCTATCCCGCCACCGCCGCCCTTCCCCCAACGGGACGGCTCCCGTCGCGGGCTCTTCTCCCACGGATACGTCGGCCGGGTGCGGGGATCCTGGGCGGTGATCGCAGGCGCCTCGTCCTCCGCCGGACCCCGGGAATGCCCGTTCCCGCCCGCGCCCGAACCGGCCCCGGGTTCTCCGCCCGCGCCCGGCGCCCCAGGCTGCTCCCGCTCGTGCTCCTGCTCCCGACCCACCGGGGCGTCCGTCCAGTGCCGCAAGGCCCCCGCCTCCACGTCGATCTGGTCGCTCAGGGCGGCCAGATCGTCTTCGGCGAACTTGCGGGCCCGGTCGCGGGCGGCCCAGCGCAGCGACTCGGCGGAGTGCGTGATCCGCGCCAGCCGCTCCCGGAGCTCGGGGAGGCGGTCCGCGATGCTGGCCTTGCTGGGTTCGCTCTCCAGGCGGCGGAGGTCGTCGTCCAGCTCCCGGCCGTGCGCGCTGAGGCGTTCGAAGAGCCGGACCGCCTCGTCGAGCGAGGCGTCGTCGGAGGAGCCGGTCCGCAGGACCTCCTGGGTGGCCCGCATGGACGTGCGCAGCGAGAGCCGCAGTTGGGCCAGTTCGCCGACGACTCCGGGCTGGGTGAACTGCCGGGCCCGCAGGGTGGTGTCCTCGACCGTCCGTCGGGCCTGGGCGACCTTGCGGTCGACCCCGCGCTTGGCTGCCTGGACCGCCCTGACCGTGAGGAACACCCCGGCGACGACGAACAGCACGAAGAGCAACCCGAAGATGGCGACCGCGACTTCCATGGGCACTCCCCTGAGGTGTCGGCGGCGCCGGTTCTGTGCCGGCGCCCGTACCTCCACGGTAAACGCGTCGGGCAGGCCAGGGGTTCCAAACGAACCCCCAACCTGCCCGTAGGGGAAACCACCTATACGCGCGCGGGACACCGCTCCCGCCCACCGCTCCGACCCACAAAAGGCCAGTTCAGAGGCGGTTGCAGTGCGTTCGTGCGGTCAGGGCCGCGGCCGGGTGGGGGCTGCGCGGGGCACCCCTCACCCGGCCGGCCGGGTGCTTCCTGATCACGCCGGGACGATGTTCACCAGCTTCGGTGCCCGGACGATCACCTTCCGGACGCCCGCGCCGCCCAGCGCCGCGACCACCGCCGGCTCGGCCAGCGCGGCCGCCTCCAGGTCCGCGTCGGAGATCGACGGCGCGACCTCCAGGCGGGCCTTGACCTTGCCCTTGATCTGGACGACGCAGGTCACCGCCTCGTCCACGACGTAGGCGGGATCGGCCACCGGGAAGTCCGCGTGGACGATCGTGTCGGTGTGGCCCAGCTTGCGCCACAGCTCCTCGGCGATGTGCGGTGCCAGCGGGGCGATCAGCAGCACCAACTGCTCCGCGACGGTCCGCGAAACGGCGCCGCCGGCCTTGGTCAGGTGGTTGTTCAGCTCGGTGATCTTGGCGATGGCGGTGTTGAAGCGCAGGTTCGCCATGTCCTGGGTGACACCGTCGATCGCCTTGTGCAGCGCCCGCAGGGTGGCCTCGTCCGGCTCGGCGTCGACGACGGTGACCTCGCCGGTCGCCTCGTCCACCACGTTGCGCCACAGCCGCTGCAGCAGGCGGTACTGGCCGACGACGGCCCGGGTGTCCCAGGGCCGGGAGACGTCCAGCGGGCCCATCGCCATCTCGTACAGGCGCAGGGTGTCCGCGCCGTACTCGACGCAGATCTCGTCCGGCGTGACGGCGTTCTTCAGGGACTTGCCCATCTTGCCCAGCAGCCGGGAGACCTTGCCGCCCTCGTAGTAGAAGACGCCGCCGTCGTGCTCCTCGACCTCCGCCGCCGGGACGGCGATGCCGCGGGTGTCCCGGTAGACGTACGCCTGGATCATGCCCTGGTTGTACAGCTTGTGGAACGGCTCGGCGGAGGAGACGTGCCCCAGGTCGTGCAGCACCTTGGACCAGAAGCGGGCGTACAGCAGGTGCAGCACCGCGTGCTCGGCGCCGCCCACGTACAGGTCGACGCCACCGTGCGGCTGGCCCTCGCGCGGGCCCATCCAGTACTGCTCGACGGTGGGGTCGACCAGCGCGTCGCCGTTGTTCGGGTCCAGGTAGCGCAGCTCGTACCAGCACGAACCGGCCCAGTTGGGCATGGTGTTGGTCTCGCGCCGGTAGCGCCGCACCCCGCGGCCGTCGCCCAGGTCCAGCTCGACGTTGACCCAGTCCTCATTACGGGACAGCGGGGTCTCGGGCTGGGTGTCGGCGTCGTCCGGGTCGAAGGTGCGCGGCGAGTAGTCGTCGACCTCGGGCAGCTCCAGCGGCAGCATCGACTCGGGCAGCGAGTGCGCCGCACCGTCCTCGTCGTAGACGATCGGGAACGGCTCGCCCCAGTAGCGCTGGCGGCTGAACAGCCAGTCGCGCAGCCGGTAGTTGACGGTGCCCTCGCCGATGCCGTTGGCGGTCAGCCACTCGGTGATCTTCGCCTTGGCCTCGGTGACCCCCAGGCCGTCCAGCGAGATGGTGTCGTCGGCCGAGTTGACCAGCTTCGCTTCGTACGAGGCGAACGCGTCGTCCCAGGTGGTGGTGTCGGTGCCGCGGCCGTCGCTCGGCTCGACGACGCAGCGCATGGGCAGCTCGAAGGCACGGGCGAAGGCGAAGTCGCGGGTGTCGTGGGCCGGGACCGCCATGATCGCGCCGGTGCCGTAGCCCATCAGGACGTAGTCGGCGATGAAGACCGGGATCCGCTCGCCGCTGACCGGGTTGGTGGCGTGCACGCCGGTGAAGACGCCGGTCTTGTCCTTGGCCTCGGCCTGCCGCTCGACGTCCGACTTGGCGGCGGCCTGCTTGCGGTAGGCGGCGACGGCCTCGGCGGGGGTGGCGTGCCCGCCGGTCCACACGTCGTGGGTGCCCTCGGGCCAGGCGTCGGGAACGATTGAGCCGGTGCCGTTGTCGGAGCCGGCGATCAGCGGGTGCTCGGGGGCCAGGACCATGTAGGTCGCGCCGAACAGGGTGTCCTGGCGGGTGGTGAAGACCGTGATCCGGTCGGAGTCGCCGACCGGGAAGTCGACGCGGGCGCCCTCGGAGCGGCCGATCCAGTTGCGCTGCTGCAGCTTGATGGCCTCGGGCCAGTCCAGCGCGTCCAGGTCGCGCAGCAGGCGGTCCGCGTAGGCCGTGATGCGCATGTTCCACTGGCGCAGCTTGGCCTTGAAGACCGGGTAGTTCCCGCGCTCGGAACGGCCCTCGGCGGTGACCTCCTCGTTGGCCAGCACCGTGCCCAGTCCGGGGCACCAGTTGACCGGGGCGTCCGAGGCGTACGCCAGGCGGTACTCGCCCAGGACGTCGGCCCGCTCGGTGCCGGACAGCTCGGCCCAGGGCCGGCCGTCGGGGGTGGGCCGGGTGCCGGCCTCGAACTGGGCGACCAGGGTGTCGATCGGCCGCGCCTTGTCGGCCTCCGGGTCGTACCAGGAGTTGAAGATCTGCAGGAAGATCCACTGGGTCCACTTGTAGTACGCCGGGTCGATCGTCTCGATCGAACGGCGCTGGTCGTGGCCCAGGCCCAGGCGGCGCAGCTGGCGCCGCATGTTGACGATGTTGGCCTCGGTGGAGACCCGCGGGTGGGTGCCGGTCTGCACGGCGTACTGCTCGGCGGGCAGGCCGAAGGCGTCGAAGCCCAGGGTGTGCAGGACGTTGTGGCCCGTCATGCGGTGGTAGCGGGCGTAGACGTCGGTGGCGATGAAGCCCAGGGGGTGGCCGACGTGCAGTCCCGCACCCGAGGGGTAGGGGAACATGTCCATGACGAACTTCTTGGGGCGGGCCACCGCCTCGGGGTCGCCGCCCAGATCCCCGTTCGGGTTCGGGGCCTCGTAGGTCCCCTCCGCCTCCCAGAAGTCCTGCCAGCGTGCCTCGACGTCTGCGGCCAGCGCGGCCGTATAGCGGTGCGGCGCTGCCACCTCAGCAGCGGTAGTCGTCTCGCTCATCGTCCTCAAAGCTCCATCGATCGTCTCTGCCTGCGGCTGCTGCGGACACGGTTTCTGCGGAAACAAAAATGCCCCTCACTCAGGAGGGGAAGCCGCGCCGATACCGACCCGGGCGACCACAGCGAAGGGCCCGGTCGGGACTGATCAGCGCGGCCCGCTAAGCAGAAGGCGTACGGCACACATGGCGTCAGGGTACCGCAGGGCACACAGGGCCCGCGCCCGGGATTCGCCCCGGGCGCGGGCCCTGCCCCGTTGTCCCCGTCCCCCCGCGGCGTGCCCATGGGGTCACGGGGCGGCGGAGGGGCGGGGCGGGGCCCTGCGTCAGGGACGGTAGGAGCTCACGTATCCGGCGCCCGGGCTGCCGACGCCGGTGACGTCGTCATAGCCGACGGTGGCCTGCAGGGAGCTGTCCTTGCCGAGGCTGCGCAGCGAGGTGACGGTGCCCTTGGCCGCGTCGACGCCGTTGGCGAAGTCGACCCGGACGACCGCCAGGTCGCGGCCGGCACCCAGCGGGTGGTCGGTCACGTCGTGGTAGGCGGCGGTGCCGTAGCGCTGGTAGATGGCCGGGTTGGCGAAGCCGATGGCAACGCCGTGCCGGGCCTGCTGGGCCAGCGCCTGGACGCCCGCGATCACCGGCGCGGCCAGGGAGGTGCCGCCGATGCGGTACTCGTCGTAGCCGAGCTTGCCGTTGGGCAGCGTCTGGGTCTGGCCGACCAGGAAGCCGGTGTTGGGGTCGGCGACCGCCGAAATGTCCGGAACGGTGCGCATGGCGTTGCCGCCGTTGGCCTTGGCCAGCGCGTCCGGGACGACCCCGCGCTGGTAGAAGGGCTGCGCGACGGCCTTGCTGGTGCCGCCGCCCGCGCCACCGTTGAAGGCGCCGGGGAAGTCGGTCCAGTCGTTGCCGTCCTTGGAGAGCACCGCCTTCTGGGTGCCCCAGCCGGTCTCCCACAGGTAGCCGTTGCCCTTGCCGACGGCCAGGGAGGTGCCGCCGACCGCGGTCACCCATGCGGAGTTCGCGGGGGTGTCGACCTGCTTGGTGCCGGTGTTGGCGACCTCGTCACCGTTGTCGCCGGAGGAGAAGTAGAAGCCGATGCCCTCGACCGCGCCGCGCTGGAAGAGCTGGTCGTAGGCGGCGGCCACGTCCGGGGTCTCGTTGGCCTCGACGTCGCCCCAGGAGTTGGAGACGATGTCGGCCAGGTGCCCGTCGACGACCTTGCCGAGCGAGTCCATCAGGTCGTCGTCGTTGCAGGAAGCGGCGCCGACGTAGACGATGCCCGCGTCGGGGGCGACCGCGTGGACGGCCTCGACGTCGAGGGTCTCCTCGCCGTACCAGCCGGCCGCCTTGCAGTCGTCGATGTGCGTGTAGCCCTTCGGCAGGACCTGCGACAGCTGACCCTTGCGGTAGCGGGGGTCGCCGTTACGGGCGGCGTAGGTGTCCGCGTCCTTGGCGATGGTCGGCGAGGCGTAGGCGTCGGTGATCGCGACGGTGACGCCCTTGCCGGTCCACTTCTTCGCCCCGTAGGCGGCGCGCAGCTGCTTGCCGGTGTAGCCCTTGATCGCGTACGGCGCCTTGCCCCCGTAGGCCGACGGCAGGCTCTCGTTGGTCCGCGACCCGTAGTACGTGGAGAACGGCCCGGAGTTGCGGAAGACGGGGGACGGCGGCGGCAGTTCGGCGGAGTGGTGCCGGGCCAGCCGGGGCGCGTTGTCCAGGCCGGTGACCGTCAGGACCGCGTCGGAGACGGACGCGGGCGCGGAGGCGGTGGCCGACGGCGCGTGGTACGTGTGGCCGTTCTTGCGGTAGTTGTGCAGGTCGGTGGCGAAGGCCCGCTCGGCGGCGGCGACCTCGCCGGTGACCGTGACATAGCGGTCGGTGGTGCCGGTGACCGTCAGGCCGGACTTCTTCAGCCAGGCGGTCACCCTGGCTATCTGGTCCTGGGTGGCACCGTAGCGGGCGCTCACCTGGGCCGGGCTCAGGTACTTCCCGTACGCGGCGGAGTGCGGGTCGGCGACGGCCTTGGCGTAGTCCGCGAGGCCCTTGGCGTCCCGGCCGGCCAGGTAGACCCGGGCGTTGACCGCGGTGGAACCGGCGGTGGAACCCTGGTCGGCCTGCTCGGTGGCCCATCGCGGCTTGGTGCCCTGCAGTGCGTGCCGACCCCCGTCGTGGCCCGCGGCGTCGGCGGCCGGTGCACCGAGCGCGAGCGCTCCGGCGACCAGCGGCAGCGCCGCTGCCCAGGCCAGACCCGCGCGGGCGCGCAGTGATCTGGTGCGGCTTGCTCTCATGTAACCCCCTGCTGTGGCGATGCGGTGCGCTGCGTGGTGACGCCGCGCCGGTGCGCCGGTGCGCGACACCTCATCAGCGGTGAATGCGTCGGATGTGACGCTCACGCGATTCGCCACTCTTTCGGTGAACCGTTCATGTCAGGGTTATGCGATCACCAAGAAGAGCCCAAGGAACCACAAGGAACGAACAGAACCAGTCACGAGGAGTGCACTCAACTCGCCACATCAGACAGGTTGTTGACCGAATATCAGGGCAACCCAGGGAGATCCGCGTACTGCGGACTCGCTGCCCCTGAATGCACAACAGAGCGGGCCGCCCTTGACGGACGGCCCGCTCTGTCTTCTGTGGAGCTAAGGAGAATTGAACTCCTGACCTCCTGCATGCCATGCAGGCGCTCTACCAACTGAGCTATAGCCCCAGGTCTTGTCTCCGCTGCGGTTTCCTTCCGGCTCCCCGCCGCGGCATCGCCTACATTACACGGACCCCCCGGCCTTCTGCCAAATCGCCCGCCCGTCACCCGGCCACCACCCCTGGACGAGGCCCTTCGGGCCGCGGTGCCCCCGCGGGCCCTCCGGCGAGGCCCAAGGTACTGTCGGCGAGCCGTGCCCGATTCGTCCCTGGGGAGCCGTACGCCGTGACCGCGCTGGATCCACACCGGCCCACCGAGCCTCGCGGCCCACGCCCCGGCTCGGGCGTGATCCGCCGCCACCCGGTGTGCGCAGCGGCGCTGACCTGCCTGGTCTCCTTCACCGCCTTCTGGATCGCACAGCGGCTGGCGCACGTCTCGATGGTGGACCTGATGGTCTACCGCGCCGAGGGCGAGACCGCCCGCGCCGGCAAGGACCTCTACGACATGGTGGCCACCTCCGCGCGGCTGCCCAACACCTATCCCCCCTTCGCCGCGCTGCTGTTCGTCCCGCTCACCTTCTTCGGCGTCCCGGTGATGCGCACCCTGGCCACGGCCGGGAACCTCGTCCTGCTCGTCGCCGTCGTCCACCTCTCCCTCCGCCTGGTCGGCCGGCCCCGGCGGATGCCCCCGCTCGCCGCGACGCTGGCGCTCTCCGCCCTGCTGGTGTGGTGCGAGCCGGTCTGGACGACGCTGCGCTACGGCCAGATCAACCTCCTGCTCGCCGTGCTGGTGCTCTGGGACCTGACCCGCCGGGACACCAACCGCTGGGCCGGTATCGGTATCGGCATCGCGGCCGGCATCAAGCTGACCCCGGCGCTGTTCGCCGTCTTCCTCGCGCTGGCCGGCGCGGTCCACGCCGTCCGACGGCTGCGCTCCGGCGCCGGCTGGCGCGCCGCCTGGAACCCCTGGCTCCGGCAGGCCGCCGTCGCCACCGGCACGTTCGGCGCCACGGCCCTCCTCTCCGCGATCGTGCTGCCGCGCGACTCGCACCGCTTCTGGACCGAGATCGTGTTCGCCGCCGACCGGGTCGGCGAGGTGGAGATCACCGCGAACCAGTCGCTGCGCGGCGTCCTGGCCCGGCTGCTGCACACCCACGACCCCGGCACCGCCTGGCTCGTCCTGGCCACCGTGGCGGCCGCCGCCGGGCTGGCGCTGGCCGCCGCGGCACTGCTGCGCGGCGAGCGCGCCTGGGCGACCCTGTCCTGCGCGGCCACCGCCCTGCTGATCAGCCCGATCTCGTGGTCGCACCACTGGGTGTGGAGCGTCCCGATGCTGATCCTGCTGGGCTCCGAGGCGCTGCGGCACTCCGGGGCCGGAGCCCGCCGCTGGTGGACGGTGACCGGGGTGGTGGGGCTGCTGTTCTGCTCGTTCGCGCTGTGGTGGGTGCCACACCGCTGGCACCAGCACGAGGAACTGCACCAGAACGCCGGGCAGATGCTGCTCTCCGCGGTCTATCCGCTGGCCGGGCTCACGCTGCTGGCACTGACCGCGGCCCGACTCCGGCGACCGGCCGGGGCCACCGCGATATCCCCGCCCGAGCCGGACTCCGCGTCCATGACCTAGGGTCTATCCGACGGGTCAGGGTCCCCGCCCGATCGCTCCGGGCCGCGCCGCCCGTGGTCGTCCCCGTCGTCGCTCGTGCGTCGCCGACCGCCGTCATGTCCGCCCCCGTCGCGCCGCCGCCTCCGGCGTGCTGTCGCGGTCCCGCCGCCGGCCGTTCCGGCAGCGGTTCCGAGGCGTGAACGCCCCGCCGTTCCACGGGAGTTCCGGGTCACCGGAAACGATCGAAAATGCTCGCAATCGCCCAACACGGCTCGAAAGATGACCGCTTGGTGAGATTCGGGACCGCCCCGGTCTCACCCGGGGGCGCCCAACTCAGGCCGTGGCGAAGGAATAGAACCGTTTCAGCGTGCAGTGCTCGTCGAGCAGTCGTCCGTAGATCGGCTCCCCCTCGAGCTCGCGGTAGGTCTCGATGGGGTCGCCCTTTATGACCAGGGCGCGCGCGCATTCCTCGCACCAGTACTGGTAGTCGGCGTTGACCGGTTCCATGTCGCGGACGATCGGCGTGCCGCTGCCGCACCAGTCGCACTTCCTGCTGTGGGCGCCCATCCATCAGCTCCAACTGTGGCCGCAGGCCGTACAGACGAAGGAAACACCGCCGTTGTCGCCCAGCACCTGCGCGACATGGGAGGAACCGCACGAAGGGCACTGGAAAGCCACGCCCCCGGTTGCGCACGCGGAGGGCGGGCCGAGCAGGTCGTCGACCTCCCCATGGATGCACGTGGGCATCGCGATCTCTCCTCCCCTGGCGGCGCCGTCCGATTCTGCCACGGACCGACCACCAGGTCAGGTCCGCCCACGGAGCAGCCCGGCCACCCCACCGGGCGCCGCCGCGCCGGGCGGCGCGAGAACACTCCCCCGCGGCACCCTTGACACCCCGCCCGCGTCTTGCGCCGCCCGACAATCGGGGAAGAACATCCCGAAAGGCGAGCTTGCCGACGGGACCGCCCACGGCCCCAACCCCCCGACCGGCAGCACCAGTCCGGGCACGCCCACGCCTGCTCCGCGGCGTCCTCCCCACCCGCGCCCGCGCGCTCGCCCACAGCCCGCCCCCGCCCGCGAGGCCCTTGTGGCGGCGGTTCACGAGGCCCCATGTCGCGGCCCGCCCCGCGACCATGACGGGGAGTTCCCGATGCCGGCAGCCCAACTCCGCGGCGCCCACGGGCGGCACCGCACGTCGACGGGCCCGCCGGAGAGTCCCCGATCGCCCGGCCGGCGCGGGCCGGCACGGAGTACGCGCGCCCGCGGGCCGCCGGCCGCTCCTCGACCGCCCGCCCATCCGCGGCCCGTCTCCGGGACCGCGCGGAGTCGGGACGGCAGTGTGCAGGCGAAGGCGGGCGGGGGCGGCAGGGCCGGGCGCGAAGAGCCGCGCATCCCCGTGGGGTGACGTGCCCCACAGTCCCGTGAGTGGTGGGGGACTTCCGGCGTGACGCCACACCACGCGCCGGTGAGAGCGGGCCGCGGCACCGCATCCGTCCCCAACGCGAAGATCCCCACCTCTTGAGGGAGGCGGGGATCTTCCGGGCTGTGGAGCTAAGGAGAATTGAACTCCTGACCTCCTGCATGCCATGCAGGCGCTCTACCAACTGAGCTATAGCCCCGGGTCTTGTTCCGTTCCCCCGGGGTTTCCCCCGGCGGCGCCGCGAACAAGATGAACTTTAGCCTGCGACCTGCCCAGATGTGAAATCCGGTCCGGGCGCCCCCGCTCCGGGAGCTCAGTCGTCGTCGCCGAGCACGGGCTCCGGCAGGGTGCCGGCGTTGTGCTCCAGCAGCCGCCAGCCGCGTGCGCCC
This sequence comes from Streptomyces yunnanensis, assembly GCF_029011865.1. NCBI lineage: Bacteria > Bacillati > Actinomycetota > Actinomycetes > Kitasatosporales > Streptomycetaceae > Streptomyces > Streptomyces yunnanensis. Next base: position 6,298,255 of record NZ_CP095749.1, on the reverse strand, counting down.
TCGCCCAGCACGGACCAGCAGCAGTTCGACAGACCGCCCAGGCCCTCCCAGTGGTGGGCCTCCAGGCCGAGCAGCCGCCCGATGGTGGTGCGGATGGTGCCGCCGTGGCTGACGACGACCAGCGTGCCCTCGTCGGGCAGCTTGTCGGCGTGGTGCAGGACGACCGGGGCGGCCCGGTCGGCGACCTCGGTCTCCAGTTCGCCGCCACCGCGGCGCACCGGCTCACCGCGCTTCCACGCGGTGTACTCCTCGCCGTACCGGGCGAGGATCTCGTCGTGCGTCAGGCCCTGCCAGGCGCCCGCGTAGGTCTCCCGCAGCGCGGCGTCGTGGGAGACGTCCAGTCGCGTCAGAGCGGCCAGCTCGGCCGCCGTCGCCATGGCCCGGCGCAGGTCGGACGCGATGATGGCGTCCGGCCGCAGCGCGGCCAGCAGACGGGCGGCCCGACGGGCCTGGGCGAGACCGGTCTCGGTCAGCTCGATGTCGGTCGAGCCCTGGAAGCGACGCTCAAGATTCCAGGCCGTCTGGCCGTGCCGCCACAGGACGACACGGCGGCCCCGACCACCCTTGCTGCCGTTCAGCGCAGGTCTCCGTCCGCGTCGCCTCCGGTGGTCCGGGCGTGCTCCGCGGCCTTGCCGCGGGTGGCCTTGGCCTCCTCGGGGAGGTCGATCTCCGGGCAGTCCTTCCACAGGCGCTCCAGGGCGTAGAACACCCGCTCCTCGCTGTGCTGGACGTGGACGACGATGTCGACGTAGTCGAGGAGCACCCAGCGGGCCTCCCGGTCGCCCTCGCGCCGGACCGGCTTGGCGCCGAGGTCCTTGTTGAGGCGTTCCTCGATCTCGTCGACGATCGCCTTGACCTGGCGGTCGCTGGGCGCGGAGGCCAGCAGGAAGGCGTCGGTGATCGAGAGGACGTCGCTGACGTCGTACGCGATGATGTCGTGCGCGAGCTTGTCGGCCGCCGCCAGGGCGGCGGCGTTGATGAGCTCGATGGAGCGGTCCGTGGCGGTCACAAGCGGCTTTCCGGGTCGAGGGGGCCGCTCCGGCCGGGACGCAGGACGCGCGGCACAGCCGTGGCGCACCGGCAGTCCTGGGCGGCCGGATCGGCGGTCAGGTACCCCTCAAGGGTCTCACGGACCACCGACACTCCCGGCGGGGATTTCCACCCCACCGGGAGGTACCGGCATCCTGCCTGGTCAGACCCACGGTCCGCGGTCCCGTCAGCCCTTGTAGCCCTGACCCAGGACCACCGCGATGTCGGCGTTGGCGGCGACCTTCCCCTGCTGGACGGCGCTCGCCGGCAGGCCCAGCGTCTTGGCGACCTCGGCGGCCTTGGCCCGCTGCGCGGCGTCCGCGTACGTCACCTGGGAGGCGGTCGCGGTGCCGCCGCTGCCGCCGTCGACGAAGGTGTAGCCGGCGTTGAGCAGCGCGACCTGGGCCTTGCCGGTGGCGGCCTTGTCGCCGGTGCCGTTGCGGACCGCGACCCGGGGGGTCGCGCCCGGGTCGGTCTTCTTGACCGTGCCGCCCAGGATGTCCTTCACGACGCCGGCCGCGGTGCTCTGGCCGATCGTCCCGTCGGCCTGCACCGGCAGCACCTGGGTGGTGTACTTGTCGGTCTTCGCCAGCTCGGCCCGCTGTGCCAGCGAGCTGCCGAGCTGGGCCTCGGTGAGCGGCGGGTCGAGGATCTGGAGCAGCGCCTTCACGGTGGCGGTGGCGCCGTCCGCGTCGCTGGAGACCTTCTTCAGGGTGGCCTGCATGACCTGCCCGAACCGCTCCAGCTGCTTGGCCTGGGTGTCTCCCGGGCCCTGATAGGTGGCGTAGGCGACGGCCGCCTGCCCGTTGAGGAGCTGGCCGGCGCCCTGTTTGACCGCCGGGGCGTCGTCCTTCTTGCCACCGGGGACGGAGGTGTCGGTGTCGACGGTGATCCCGCCGACCGTCTCGACGAGGTTCTCCAGATAGGGCGTGTCCAGCCGCCAGCTGGCCTTCAGGTCGGCGCCCAGGAGGGTGTTGAGGGACTCCCGGGTCGCGTCGGTGCCGTCGTCCTTGACGGACTTGCCGAGCGTCGTGGTGGTGCCGTCGTCCTTGGTGACGATCAGGCTGTTGGGCAGGAGGAGGGTGGTGCCCTTGTGGGTGGTCTCGTTGTCCACCAGGAGGGCGGTGGAGCTGTTGCCGGTCTTGGTGTCCCGCAGGTTCACCACCAGGACGTCGCGCTTCTGCCCGCTGGCCTCGGCAGCGGCGCCGCCGGCCCCGCCGGACAGGCCCGGCAGCTTCCCCGCCCACCACAGGTAGCCGACGCCGCCGGCCACCAGGAGGGCCAGCACGACCGACAGCGCGATCAGCCGGCTGCGGCCGCGCCGCTTGGCCTCCTCGCGCCGCTCAGTCCGGCTCTCGGTGAACTTCAGCCAGTCGATGACGTCTTCGGATTCCTCGTCGGGATCCTCGATGAACGCGAACTGCTCGGTGTGGTAGTTCTCGGCCGGCCCGCCCTTGGGGCCCGCCGCGCCCTTGGCCCCGACGGGCGCGGGCGGCTCCTCGGGGGCGGCCGACGGCGCCGCACCGGTCCGCCCCTGGGGCGCCTGCTCGTACTGCGGCTGCCCGGGGTGCGGCTGCTGCTGTCCGTAGGGGTCCTGCTCGTACGGGGGCTGCTGGGCCTGCTGCGGGATCCAGTCCGCCTGGTGGGGCTGCTGCTGGGGCTGGGTGTACGGGTCGTACTGCTGCGGGTAGCCGGTCTGCTGCTGGACCTGCTGGCGGCCGTAGGCGTCGTAGTACTCCGACTGCCCCTGGTACGCCTGCGGGGCCGGCGGTGCCTGGCCGCCCTGCGCCCCGTATGCGTCATAGGGGTCGTAGGGGGACTGCGTGCCCGGCTGCCCGTAGGCGTCGTACTGCTGCTGCCCGTACGGTTGCTGCGCTTCGTACTGCTGCGGCGCCTCCTGGTGCACCGGTCGGCCGTACGCGTCGTAGGTGTAGCCCTGCCCCGGCTGCCCGTGCTGCTGGGCGTACGGGTCCTGGGCATATGGGTCCTGCGGCCCGTACGGATCGTGTCGGTCGCTCACCGGTGCCCCTTTCCGTCTGCCCCGTCAGCGGTCGTCGCGGTACAGCTGCTTTTTGTCGATGTAGCGCACCACACCGTCCGGTACGAGGTACCAGACCGGATCCCCCTGGGCGACGCGCGCCCGGCAGTCGGTCGAGGAGATGGCCAGCGCGGGCACCTCGACCAGGGACACCGCTCCCTCGGGCAGCCCGGGGTCCGCGAGGACGTGGCCGGGCCGGGTCACCCCGATGAAGTGGGCCAATGAGACCAGCTCCGCCGCGTCGTGCCAGGTCAGGATCTGGCTGAGGGCGTCGGCGCCGGTGATGAAGAACAGATCCGCGTCACAGTGTTGTGCGCGCAGTTCACGCAGCGTGTCTATGGTGTACGTCTTGCCGCCGCGGTCGATGTCGATCCGACTGACGGAGAACTGCGGGTTCGACGCGGTCGCGATGACCGTCATCAGATAGCGGTCCTCGGCCGGTGACACCAGCTTGTGGCTCTTCTGCCACGGGTGCCCCGTGGGCACAAAAACGACCTCGTCGAGGTGGAACTGGCTGGCCACCTCGCTGGCGGCGACCAGGTGTCCGTGATGGATCGGGTCGAATGTGCCGCCCATCACGCCCAGCCGCCGCTTCACGGGCCCTGTGTGCTCTCCCATGCGTGCAGACCCTACTTGGCGGGACGCAGTGCCGGGGGCCGGGTCCGCGGGCTCAGCGGTCGCGGTTGAAGCGCGTGGTGATCCAGAGCAGGAGAAGCAGGATGAAAAGGGCGCTGCCGCCGGTGAGGTACGGGCTCAGGCTTTCGTGCTGGCCGCCCTTCTGCCCGGCTTCGGCGAGGGAGACCAGGGACTGTGCGGCAGAGTGCAGACTCATCGTTGGCAGGACCAATCCGGGCGGGGTTCGGACAGAATCTTCCGCCACATCGTAAGCGCCACGTCACCGCGGGCTCACGCCGACTCCGCCCGAAGGGGCCCGGCCGGCGCCCCGGCCCCTCCCGGTCGGGATCAGTCCTCGTTGCGGTAGCCGCGCAGCAGGATCCAGGCGAGCAGCGCGGCGCCCAGCACGCCGGCGATGATCACGGTGCGCAGAATCCAGCCGGGGCCGCTGTCCTTGGAGGTCTCGGCGACGGCGAGCAGCAGGCTGGAGTGCGGCATGGCGGTGGCTCCCTTTTGTACGGGCCTGACGGGCATCGGTCCGCTCGCCAGCGTACGCCCGGGCATCCATTCGCCTGTCAGTGGCGTCCTCTAGTCTGAATCACACGCAGTCGAACAGGGGGAGGCCCCAATGACGGAGAGCCCAGACGGCGGCGCGCAGGTACCGGGCCGGAACCGCAAGCGGTTCCCCGGTATCTCGTCGCGGTCCTACGAGCACCCGGCGGATCGCTCGGCGCTGGTCGCGCTGCGCAAACTGAGCGGGTTCGACACCGTCTTCAAGACGCTCAGCGGTCTGCTGCCGGAGCGCAGCCTACGGCTGCTCTTCCTGTCGGACTCGGTCCGCGTCGGCGACCAGCAGTTCGCGCATCTCCACGCGATGCTCCGCGACGCCTGCTACATCCTGGACCTGGAGAAGGTCCCGCCGATGTACGTCAATCAGGACCCGCAGCCCAACGCCATGTGCATCGGCCTGGACGAGCCGATCATCGTGGTGACGACCGGCCTGGTCGAGCTGCTCGACGAGGAGGAGATGCGGGCCGTCATCGGCCACGAGGTGGGCCACGCCCTCTCGGGTCACGCGGTGTACCGCACCATCCTGCTGTTCCTGACCAACCTGGCGACCAAGGTCGCCTGGATCCCGCTCGGCAATGTCGCGGTCATGGCGATCGTGACGGCGCTGCGCGAGTGGTTCCGCAAGTCGGAGCTGTCGGCCGACCGGGCCGGCCTGCTCGTCGGGCAGGACCTCCGGGCGTCGATGCGCGGCCTGATGAAGCTGGCCGGCGGCAACCACCTGCACGAGATGAACGTCGACGCGTTCCTCAAGCAGGCCGAGGAGTACGAGTCCGGCGGCGATCTGCGCGACTCCGTGCTCAAGATCCTCAACGTGCTACCGCGCAGCCACCCGTTCACCACGGTCCGCGCCGCCGAGCTGAAGAAGTGGGCCGAGAGCCGCGACTACCAGCGCATCATGGACGGCCACTACCCGCGCCGCGAGGAGGACAAGGACGCCTCGGTCTCCGACTCGTTCCGGGACTCCGCGGCGCACTACGCCGAGTCGGTGCGCACCAGCAAGGACCCGCTGATGGGCCTGGTGCGCGACATCGCCGGCGGCGCCGGGGACCTGGGCGGCAAGCTCCGCGACACGGTCTTCGGCTCGCGCGCCAACGGCGCCGGCGGATCCGACGGCGCTAATGGATCGGATGGCTCGGGGTCGGCTGGGAAGTAGCCGAAAGCTGGCCGCAGAGCGAGGCGTTGGTCCGGCTCCGGGCGTAGGGGTCGGTGCCGGCGGGTCGGTCCGGGCCGGCGTGCTGCCCGGCGAGCAGCGGGCGCAGCACGTCGGCCGGGTCCGAGGAGCAGTTCAGCGGGCCGGCCTGCAGGCTGCTCTGCGTGACGGTCAGGCGGTGGTCGGCGAGGTCGTCCCGGCCGATCCGGAAGTGCAGTTCGCGCCGGACGGTGACGAGCGAGGCGGCGCCCGGGGTCGGTGTGCCGGTGTGCTGCCCGGCGTCGTCCGGCGGGGCGCCGGGGGCCGGCCGGACGGCGTAGACGAAGGTGTAGTCGGCGGTGATGTCGAGGGTGTCCGCGCTCAGTTCCGTCGCGCTCAGCGTGCCGTCGACGCGGACGTCGCGGTCGGCGAGTTCGACCCGCTTCGGGTCGAAGCGGACCAGCCAACCGGTCGCCGCGTAGCGGCCGTTGTCGTCGGGGTGCGCCAGACTCCGGTCGAACTGGTCGAGTTGGCCGGTGTCCAGCAGCAGCCTGACGGGGCGTACGGCGCCGCCGGTGAGGGTGGCCGGATCCACCGACGAGCGCACGAGGTAGTCCTTGGCGATGGTCATCGCGGTGACGATCTGGCCGTCGGAGAAGTGCGCACTGCGCTGGACGGCGGGGAGGTTGATGCCGGCCGCGCCGATCCGGTAGTCGGCCGCCGGGCTGTGCGAGAAGAGGTCCTCGGGGGTCGCGCCCGGCACCGTTCCGGGCGGCGCCAGCGGCACCACGGAGGACCGCAGCGGCTGGGACCGGGCCGGCTCGGGGGCCTTGTACGGGTGGCGTACGCCCATGTAGACGGCGGTGCCGAAGGCCAGCACGATCAGCAGCACCAGCAGGACCGCCTGCCGGGATCCGCCCAGCCGCAACCACGCGTGGCGGGTCTTCACCGCCGGGGCGTGATGCTCGCCCAGCCGCTCGTCGGCGGAGAACTCCTGCAGCCGCGCCGCGCGGATGAACCGCTCGTCGAAGACCACGGATCGGTACTCGTCGTCACCGCCTCCCGGGGCGCCGTCAGGCATCCCTTCAGGAGGGTCACCAGGCCCGGTCATACAACAAGGGTAGGTCTGAGCGGGCCCACGTAAACGCCGGAGGACGCGGCAACTTCGGCTCAGCGCGTCCCGGGGCCCGCGGAGAACGACGGACGCAGTCGTTCGGCGGGGCCGGCCGTGGGCACGCCGGGGTTCGGCACTCCGGGACGGGGGGTGCCGAGGTCGTCCTGGCCGCCCCTGACCGGCGCGCCGGGGGACGGCGCGTCGACGCCGCTGGAGCTGGCCGGCGGCGCGGGGCTCTGGCCGCGGCCGGAGGCGCCCCGGTAGACGGCGCTGAAGGCCAGCGCCACCAGCCCGACACCCATCACCACGGCCAGCACCCAGGCGATGGGACGGTGCCAGCGGACGGCGCCGTGGTACGGGCGCAGGGAGCCGCCGTAAGGGCCGTACGGGCCGTAGGCGTCGCGATTACCGGGGTGGTCGTCGAGCTCCCCGTGGTCGTGGTCGTAGTCGTCGTCCGGGCCGAAGCCGCCGCCCGGTCGGGCGGCCGCCTCGGCTTCCGCACGCGCCTCGGCGGCGGCCAACATCCGCTCGACCGCCGAGGGCTCGTGGACCGTCGCGGCCCGTACGAATTCCTCGTCGAAGACCACGGAAGCGAACTCCTCGTCCGCTCGTCCGTGGCTCCCGTGGTGGTGCTCGTCGGGCTCTTCGCCGTCCGGGAACGGCGTGCCCCCCGCGTCGTCCGGCACCCGTCCAGGGTAGCCCCGGCCGGCCCGTTTGGGCAGGGAGAAGAGCGGCCGGATACCGGGCGGAACGGGGCCCTCCGCGAGGGGCGTCAGCGGGTGTGGCCGTCGCCGGTGACGATGTACTTCGTGGACGTCAGCTCCGGCAGGCCCATGGGGCCGCGGGCGTGCAGCTTCTGGGTGGAGATGCCGATCTCGGCGCCGAAACCGAACTGGCCGCCGTCGGTGAAACGGGTCGAGGCGTTGACCGCGACCGTCGTGGAATCCACCAACTGGGTGAAGCGGCGGGCGGCGGCCTGCGAGCCGGTGACGATGGCCTCGGTGTGGCCGGAGGTCCAGCGCCGGATGTGCGCCACCGCCGCGTCCAGGTCGGGCACCACGGCGGCCGCGATGTCGTACGAGAGGTACTCGGTCGCCCAGTCCTCGTCGGTCGCCGGGGCGACCAGGCCGGGGCCGGCCTGCTGCCAGGCGGCGTCGCCGTGCACCACCACGCCGGCCTGGGTCAGCGCCTCCAGGGCGCGCGGCAGGAACTTCTCGGCGATGCCGGCGTGCACCAGCACCGTCTCGGCGGCGTTGCACACACTGGGGCGCTGGGCCTTGGAGTTGACCAGGATGTCGATCGCCATGTCGAGGTCGGCGGCCTCGTCGACGTACACGTGGCAGTTGCCGGTGCCGGTCTCGATCACCGGGACGGTGGACTCCTCGACGACCGTGCGGATCAGGGCGGCGCCGCCGCGCGGGATCAGCACGTCGACCAGGCCGCGGGCGCGCATCAGCTCGCGCACCGAGTCACGGCTCTCGCCGGGGACCAACTGGACGGCGTCGGCCGGCAGTCCGGCGCTCTCCACGGCGCCGCGCAGGACCTCCACCAGGGCGCTGTTGGAGGCGTACGCGGAGGACGAGCCGCGCAGCAGGACGGCGTTGCCGGACTTGAGGCAGAGGGCGGCGGCGTCCACGGTGACGTTGGGCCGGGCCTCGTAGATGATCCCGATCACGCCGAGCGGGACCCGGACCTGGCGCAGGTCGAGGCCGTTGGGCAGGGTCGAGCCGCGCACCACCTCGCCGACCGGGTCGGGCAGCGCGACGACCTTGCGGACGTCGTCGGCGATGGCCGCGATCCGCTCGGGGGTGAGGGTGAGCCGGTCCACGATCGACTCGGCGGTGCCGGCGGCCCGGGCCTTCTCGATGTCCTGGGCGTTGGCCGCCACCAGTGCGTCGGTCTGTGCCACCAGGGCGTCGGCGATGGCGAGCAGCGCCCCGTCGCGGGCCGTGCGCGGCAGCGGGGCCAGGACGGCGGCCGCCTCCTTGGCACGGCGGGCGGTGTCGAGGACGGGCGAGGACTGGGATGCGCTGCTGGTCATGGCCGCAGCCTAGCGCCGCGCCGGGCGGCGACCACGACCGATTCCACAGAGCGGGACGCCGGTCACACCGGCGGCCGGGCCTGTGGACGCCGCCGCGGACCGCGCCCTGACCCGTAGGACACGGCCCGGGAGCCCTAGTAGGGATGCACCCCGACCGGCGAGGCCGGTGGCGGCCCGTAGCCCTCCGCGACGCGCTGGTGGTACGTCTCCCGGTCGATGACCTCCAGGCCGACGATCTCCCAGGGCGGCAGTTTGGCCGTCGAGCGGTGCTCGCCCCACAGTCGGAGCGCGACCGCCGCCGCGTCGTGCAGGTCCCGGGCCTCCTCCCAGTAGCGGATCTCGGCGTGGTCGTTGGCGTAGCGGCTGGTCAGCAGGAAGGGGTGGTCGTGGGCGAGCTGTTCGAGCGCCCGGCGGACCTCCTTCAGCGGGGCCTCGGCACCGGAGACGCTGAGGGTGACGTGCCACAGCCGGGACACCTCCCTGCGCTCGCCCTCTCGCGCCCGCGGTGCCGTCCGGTCCCGCTCCGCCCGCCGGTCGTCCGCCGGCCGGCCGGCGCTCCCGACGCTGGTCAGTGTGCGCTCCGCCGTCCCTCGGGCCGGAGCCCCTGGGCGCCCTCGTGTCACCGGCGGCCTCCTGTGATGCGAATCGCTCCGCCCCCCTGGGGTGCGGAGCCGAATGGTGCGGTCGTCCTTCGGCGTGAAGCGCTCGCGCGCTGCGGGCGCCGCTCCCGCGGCGCCCCCGCAACAAAGTTGACCAGCCCGCGGCCGCTCGCGGGGTCATTTTGCCGAAGGTCCCCGGTGAAAGGCTGATGAAGGCCGCTCCCGTGGTGACCCGCGCGACGGTCCCCGACAACCGGGTCAGTGGTGCAGCAGCACCAGGTCGTCGCGGTGCACGACCTCGCGCTCATACGCCGGTCCCAGCTCGCGGGCCAGATCCCGGGTCGAACGACCAATCAATCGGGGGATTTCGCGGGCGTCGAAGTTGACGAGCCCCCGAGCGACCGCGTGACCGCCCGCGTCCCGCAGCTCGACCGGGTCCCCGGCGGAGAACTCGCCCTCGACGGCGGAGATCCCGGCGGGCAGCAGCGAGGAGTTCCGTTCGACGACGGCCCGCACCGCGCCGTCGTCCAGCACCAGGGCGCCCTGCGGTGTGGAGGCGTGCGCGAGCCACAGCAGCCGGTCGGCTGAGCGGCGGCCGGTGCGCAGGAAGTGGGTGCCGGTGGTGGCGCCGGCCAGTGCGTCGGCGGCGTGCACGGCGGAGGTGAGCACGACCGGGATGCCGGCCGCGGCCGCGATCCGGGCCGCCTCCACCTTGGTGACCATGCCGCCGGTCCCGACGCCGGACTTCCCGGCGCTCCCGATGGAGATGCCCGTCAGGTCCTCGGGCCCGCTGACCACCTCTATCCGCGAGGTGCCGGGGGTGGCCGGGTCACCGTCGTAGAGGCCGTCCACGTCGGAGAGGAGGACCAGCAGGTCGGCGCGGACGAGGTGGGCGACGAGGGCGGCCAGCCGGTCATTGTCGCCGAAGCGGATCTCGTCGGTGGCGACGGTGTCGTTCTCGTTGACGATCGGCACCGCGCCCATGGCCAGCAGCTGGTCGAGGGTGCGGCAGGCGTTGCGGTAGTGGGCCCGGCGGCTGGTGTCGTCGGAGGTGAGCAGCACCTGGCCGACCCGGCGGCCGTAGCGGGCGAAGGAGGCGGTGTAGCGGGCGACCAGCAGGCCCTGGCCGACGCTGGCGGCGGCCTGCTGGCGGGCGAGGTCCCCGGGTCGGCGCTCCAGCCCCAGGGGGGCGAGGCCGGCGGCGATGGCCCCGGAGGAGACCAGCACGATCTCCTTGTCCTGGTACTTGGCGAGGACGTCCACCAGGGCGTCGACCCGGTCCGCGTCCAGTCCCCCGGTGGCCGTGGTCAGCGAGGACGAGCCGACCTTCACCACGATCCGGCGGGCGTCTTCCACGTCCTGCCTGTGCCCTGCCACCTGCATACCCCTGTGTTCGCCCGTGCTCGTCCGTGTTCGGCTGTGCCAGCCGATGCATTTAGCCGTACGGAATCCGTACAGCGGCAATCTACGGCAGCACCCCCTGCGGATGCCTCGTCATATCGCCTGGCGGACGCCCCCGCGGACACCGGGATCCGTGAATTCCGAGTTGAGGCTGAAAAAATTAAGACGGATATTGGCGCTCGAAGGTTGCGTTCGATTGGTCCGTTTCGCGGTGAAGAGAGCCACATCAGATTGGCACCAAGGCCAACGAGGTCATACGGTCGGGTGTCCATCGGTCCCGTTTCGTCGCCTCGGCGGCGTCGCAGCGCGGGACCCGGCCGCCGTCCCCGGCCTCCCCCATGACCTTTCTGCTGCCAGGAGCCCTCTCCCGTGCCTTCCGCCGGAATCGCCCCCAGACGAGCCGTCCAGCTCGCGGCGCTCTTCGCGATGATGGTCGCGTTCACCGCCCAGCTGATCGGCGCGCTGCTGCCCGTCATTCCGCTGTTCATCGCAGCGTCAGTGGTCAACCTGGGGCTTGACCTGGTCCTCCAGCACCAGCAGCCGGCCCTGCTCGCCCTGCTCGGCCGGATCCGCTTCGACGTGACGGTACGTCAACTGCTCCGGGACATACTGATGTTGGTCGGCCTGCTGCACATCGACGGCATCAACCCCCTGGAGGAGCAGGCCCCCCTCACCATCACCCTGCTCGCCTTCTACGGCACCCACTTCGTGTGCCAGGCGGTCGCGGTCCTGGTCCGCCGCTCCCGGAGCCTGCCGTTCGTCACCCGCAACATCGACGCGAGCGCGCTGGGACTCGCCGACGCCCCGCCGCGGCTCCTCTACCGCCAGACGGGCCGGCGGCTGCTGCGCTTCTCGGTGCCCACCACGACCGGAATGATGATCACCGCGGTCACCGGCAACGTCTTCTGGGGCGGCATCGGCATCGGCGTCGCCCTGCTGCTCTCGGCCGGCGGCACCCTCTACTTGAGCAGCTGGCTGCTGCCCGGCAAACAGGTCGTCGGCGAGCAGCGCGCCCTGGCCTGGCTGGACAACTGGCTGGCCGCCTACCGGCCGACGGTCGGCATGTACTTCTCCGGCGGCGTCACCTCCGCCTACCAGGCCAACATGTGGCTCGACACCCTGGCCGGGCTGGACGGCAAGCCGATCATCATCCTCCGCGAGCGGTTCATGGTGCAGAAGATCGAGGCCACCGACATCCCGATCGTCTGCATCCCCAAGGTCGCCCACCTCATGCGGCTGGAGCACTCCACCCTCAAGGCACTGCTGCACCCGGCGAACTCCGGCAAGACCTCGCAGATCCTGCGGATCCCCTCCATCAAGCACGCCTTCATCAACCACGGCGAGAGCGACAAGCTCTCCTCCTGCAACCCCTACGCCAAGGCGTACGACGAGGTGTGGGTGGCCGGCCAGGCGGCCCGGGACCGCTACCAGCTCGCCGACATCGGCATCGAGGACAAGGACGTCGTGGAGGTCGGCCGCCCCCAACTGACGCCGATCCGGCCCTACGAGGGCGCCCCGATCGGCCGGTACACCACCGTGCTCTACGCTCCCACCTGGGAGGGCTGGGACGGCAATCCGGGCAACACCTCGGTGATCCTGGCCGGCGAGAACCTCGTCCGCGCGCTGCTCGCCGACCCCTCGGTCCGGCTGCTCTACAAGCCGCATCCGATGACCGGCTCGGTGGACCCGCGGGCGGGCGCCGCCGACATCCGCATCCAGGCCATGATCGCGGCGGCCAACGCCCGGCGCGGCGGCGCGCTGCCCGGCCCGGAGGCCACCGCCGAACTGGCCCGCCGCACCGCCGAACTGGACCGGCTGACCACCGCCGACTTCCGCAAGAGCGCCGACGAACTGGAGCGGATGCGGCTGCAGGGCACCCCCGAGCAGGGCCACGCGGCCGCCGTAGAGGCCGCGGTCACCGCCTGGGAGGAGGCGTACTGGGACGCCTTCCCGGAGTGGGAACACCGCGTCATCACCACCGTGCGCCCCGGCATCTTCGCCTGCTTCAACGAGGCGGACCTGCTGATCAGCGACGTCTCCAGCGTGGTCTCCGACTACCTGACCAGCGAGAAGCCGTACGCCGTCGCCAACACCTCCGGGATGGCCGAGGACGACTTCCGCGCGCAGTTCCCGACCGTGCGGGCGGCCACCATCCTCACGCCCGACGGCTCCGGGGTGCCCGCGCTGCTGGAATCGGTCCGCGACCCGGAGCGGGACGTCCTGGCCGCGGCCCGCGCCGAGCTCAAGGAACACCTGCTCGGGCCGTCCGACCCGCCCTCGACGGTCCGCTTCAACGAGGCCGCGGTGGAGCTGTGCGCCCGGGCCGACGAGCGGCGCCGGCGGATGGAGAACCGGCTGTCCGGGATCCCCGTCCAGCGCTCGCAGCAGGCCACGACCGCCGCCGGGACGGCCCGGCCGGGCTCCGGTGACGCCTCGGACTCCCCCGCCGCCGTCTAGCCCGCAGCGGGCCTTCCACGGCCCCGCACACCGCACGCAGGCCCCGGGAGAAGCACTCCTCCCGGGGCCTGCGTGCGGTGTGCGGCTCCGGCCCGACGGGTCGGAGCGCGCCTGCGGACACTGCCTAGAACGGCGAGAAGCCGTCGTACTCGCCCTGCGCGTCGTCGCGCGCCGCGTCGCGGTCGCGGCGACGCTGGGAGGCCGGGCGCGGGGCCTCGAACCGGTGGTCCTCGCCACGGCGGCCGAGCATCTCGGCGCCGGCCGACATCGACGGCTCCCAGTCGAAGACCACGGCGTTGTCCTCGGGGCCGATCGCCACGCCGTCCATGGCGCGGGCGCCCGCCTTGAGGAGCGCGGCCTCCACACCGAGGCGGTTGAGCCGGTCGGCAAGGTAGCCGACGGCCTCGTCGTTGTTGAAGTCGGTCTGGCGGACCCAGCGTTCGGGCTTCTCGCCGCGGACGCGGAAGAAACCGTCGCCCTCCTGCGTGACCGTGAAGCCCGCGTCGTCGACCGCCTTGGGGCGGATCACGATCCGGGTGGCCTCCTGGACCGGCTTGGCGGCGCGCGCGGTGGCGACGATCTCCGCCAAGGCGTAGGACAGCTCCTTGAGGCCCTGGCGGGCGACCGCGGAGACCTCGAACACGCGGTAGCCGCGCGCCTCCAGGTCCGGGCGGATCATGTCGGCGAGGTCCTTGCCGTCCGGGATGTCGATCTTGTTCAGCACGACCACCCGCGGCCGGTCGCCGAGGCCGCCGTACTGGCCCAGCTCCTCCTCGATGGCGTCGAGGTCGGAGACCGGGTCGCGGTCCGACTCCAGCGTGGCGGTGTCCAGGACGTGGACCAGCACCTCGCAGCGCTCGACGTGCCGCAGGAACTCCAGGCCCAGGCCCCTGCCCTGGCTGGCGCCGGGGATCAGGCCGGGGACGTCGGCGATGGTGTAGACCGTCGCACCGGCGGTCACCACGCCGAGGTTGGGCACCAGCGTCGTGAAGGGGTAGTCGGCGATCTTCGGCTTGGCGGCCGAGAGGACCGAGATCAGCGAGGACTTGCCGGCGCTCGGGTAGCCGACCAGCGCGACGTCCGCGACGGTCTTCAGCTCCAGCACGATGTCCCGGCCCTCGCCGGGCTCACCGAGCAGCGCGAAGCCGGGGGCCTTGCGGCGGGCCGAGGACAGCGCGGCGTTGCCCAGGCCGCCCCGGCCGCCCTGGCCGGCCACGAACCGCGTGCCCTGGCCCACCATGTCGGCCAGCACCTCGCCGTTCCCGTCCAGGACGACCGTGCCGTCGGGCACCGGCAGGATCAGGTCCGTGCCGTTCTTGCCCTCGCGGTTGTCGCCCGCGCCCGGCTGGCCGTTGGTGGCCTTGCGGTGCGGGTGGTGGTGGTACTCAAGGAGCGTGGTGACGTCCTGGTCGACGACCAGGATCACATCACCGCCGCGGCCGCCGTTGCCGCCGTCGGGGCCGCCGAGCGGCTTGAACTTCTCCCGGTGTACGGAGGCGCAGCCGTGGCCTCCGTTACCCGCGGCGACGTGCAGCTCGACGCGGTCCACGAAGGTGGTCATGGTGAGGATGCCTCCAGATCAGCGGGGTTGTCGTGCGTGGCCGTGCCGGTGATGACGTGCGCACGGCGGATGTGTCTTGTTCTTGTTCATAACGCGCAAGGGCGGACCGGTCTTCCCGCGTGACGCGGGAAGAGGCGGTCCGCCCCTGACGTGCTGTCGACGTGTGTCGTCTCCGGCCGAATTACTCGGCGATCGGGACGATGTTCACGACCTTGCGGCCGCGGAAGGTGCCGAACTGCACCGCACCGGGCTGCAGGGCGAACAGGGTGTCGTCGCCACCGCGGCCGACGCCCGTGCCCGGGTGGAAGTGGGTGCCACGCTGGCGGACCAGGATCTCACCGGCGAGGACGGCCTGACCGCCGAAGCGCTTCACGCCGAGCCGCTGAGCATTGGAATCGCGACCGTTCCGAGTGGACGATGCGCCCTTCTTGTGTGCCATGTCTCCTCAGTCCCTTACTTCGCCGGAGCGTCGATGCCGGTGATCTTCAGCGCCGTGTGGAGCTGGCGGTGGCCGATCCGCTTCTTGTAACCGGTCTTGTTCTTGTACTTCTGGATCCGGATCTTGTCGCCCTTGTGGTGGTCGACGACCTCGGCCTGGACCTTCACGCCGGCCAGGACCCACGGGTCGCTGGTGACCGCGTCACCATCGACGACCAGCAGCGTGGAGAGCTCGACGGTGTCGCCGACCTTGCTGGTGGACATGCGGTCAACTTCGATGACGTCGCCAACAGCAACCTTCTGCTGGCGCCCGCCGGTGCGCACGATCGCGTACACGCGGAACTCTCTCTCGCTAGGTTTCGATCCTCTGATGCCAGCTGCTCTCACGGGCTCAGGGACGTCCCGTGGAATCCGACCCGTGCATGACGAGTGGGACGAGCGGCCTCCCTCGGCAGGGCCGAGAGGTGTGTGCTCAGAAGGGGTGGTGTCACACAGACACCGACGGTCAAGGTTACGGGGCCTCGACCAGGGGGTCAAACCGGCCCCGGACCGCCTCGCGACGGTCCGGGGCCGGGCACTGCTCAGTCCTCCGCGGAAGCGGACGAAGCTGCGGTCTTCTTGGCCGCCGCCTTCTTCGTCGTCGTCTTCTTCGTGGTGGTCTTCTTGGCCGCGGCCTTCTTGGCGGTGGTCTTCTTCGCCGCCGTCTTCTTGGCCGTGGTCTTCTTCGCCGCGGCCTTCTTGGCCGTGGTCTTCTTCGCCGCCGCCTTCTTCACGGTCTTCTTCGCCGCGGGCGCCGGCTCGGCGACCTCGGCGGCCTCAGCGACCTCGACGGGCTGCTCGGGGGCCTCGGCGACCGCCTCGGGCGTCGGCTCGGCGACCGGGGCGCCGATCACGATCGTCCCCGCGGCCTCACCCACCACGGCCTCCGGCGAACCTGCCGGAGCGGACGCCCGACGGGTGGCCCGACGACGCGGACGGGACGGCGCGGGCTCCGCGGCGGGAGCGGGCTCCGCCGCCGGCGCCTCGGCGACCGGCTCCGGAGCGGGCTCCGGCTCGGCGGCCGGCAGCACGATCGCGGCGGCCTCCTCGGCGGCCTTGGGCGCACCCGCCGGCGCCGACACCTTCCGGCTCACCCGGCGGCGGCCACGGCCCCGCCCGGTGGCGGCGGCCTCGGCCTCCGCGGCACTGCCGAACCACTCGTCGGTGCCGTCCACCGACGGCTGCAGCTGCGCCTCGGTCACCGCGACCGGCTCCAGCTCCGGCATCGCCTCCTCCTCCGGGGCGGCCTCCGCGGCGACCTCGACGGGCTGCTCCGGCTGGGCACCGTTCGCCCCGGCCTTGCCCTTCTTCTTGCGCTTGCCACCGGCCGACGGCTGGTCGACGTGGACGATCACGCCGCGGCCGTTGCAGTGCACGCACTGCTCGGAGAAGGACTCCAGCAGGCCCTGGCCGACCCGCTTGCGGGTCATCTGGACCAGGCCCAGCGAGGTGACCTCGGCCACCTGGTGCTTGGTGCGGTCCCGGCCCAGGCACTCCAGCAGGCGCCGCAGCACCAGGTCCCGGTTGGACTCCAGGACCATGTCGATGAAGTCGATGACGACGATGCCGCCCAGGTCGCGCAGCCGCAGCTGGCGCACGATCTCCTCGGCCGCCTCCAGGTTGTTCCGGGTGACGGTCTCCTCGAGGTTGCCGCCCTGCCCGGTGAACTTCCCGGTGTTGACGTCGATCACGACCATGGCTTCGGTCTTGTCGATCACCAGCGAACCGCCGCTGGGCAGCCAGACCTTGCGGTCCAGCGCCTTCATCAGCTGCTCGTCGATCCGGTACGTCGCGAAGACGTCGACCTCGGAGGTCCACCGCTGGAGCCGGTCCACGAGGTCCGGCGCCACGTGCGAGACATAGCCGTGGATGGTCCCCCAGGCGTCGTCACCGCTGACGATGACCTTGGAGAAGTCCTCGTTGAAGATGTCGCGGACGACCCGGACGGTCATGTCCGGCTCGCCGTAGAGCAGGCTCGGCGAGCTGGTGGAGGCCGCCTTCGCCTTCTTCTGGATCTCTTCCCACTGGGCCTGCAGCCGCTCGACGTCCCGGCGCAGCTCGTCCTCGCTCGCGCCCTCCGCTGCGGTGCGCACGATGACGCCCGCGTCCTCGGGGACGATCTTCTTGAGGATCTGCTTCAGCCGGGCCCGCTCGGTGTCCGGGAGCTTGCGGCTGATACCGGTCATCGAGCCCTCGGGCACGTAGACCAGGTAGCGGCCGGGCAGCGAGACCTGGCTGGTCAGCCGGGCGCCCTTGTGACCGATCGGGTCCTTGGTGACCTGCACCAGGACGGACTGGCCGGACTTCAGCGCGGTCTCGATGCGGCGCGGCCCGTTGGCCATGCCCAGCGCCTCGAAGTTGACCTCGCCGGCGTACAGCACGGCGTTGCGGCCCTTGCCGATGTCGACGAAGGCGGCCTCCATCGACGGCAGGACGTTCTGGACCTTGCCCAGGTAGACGTTGCCGACGTACGAGGTGGCCTGCTCCTTGTTGACGAAGTGCTCCACGAGCACGTTGTCCTCAAGAACGCCGATCTGGGTGCGCTCGCCGCTCTGGCGGACCACCATCACCCGCTCGACGGCCTCCCGGCGCGCCAGGAACTCCGCCTCGGTGATGATCGGCACCCGGCGGCGGCCCTGCTCGCGCCCCTCGCGGCGGCGCTGCTTCTTGGCCTCCAGGCGCGTCGAGCCCTTGATGGACTGGACCTCGTCGGCGCCGGTGCCCTCGTCCTTCTTGCGGGGCTCGCGGACCTTGACGACGGTGCGCTCCGGGTCGTCGGCGTGCGTGGTCTCGCCCTCGGCGGGCTCGCCGCTGCGCCGGCGGCGACGCCGACGACGACGGCTGCTGCTGGTGCTGGCAGCGCCCTCGGACTGCTCCTCGGCGGTCAGCTCCTCGTCCTCGGCGACCTCCTCGGCCTCCTCGGCGCCCGGCTCCTCGGCCGCGCCGCCCTCGGCGGGCTGCTCCTCCGCGCCCTCGGCCAGGTCACCGCGGCGACGACGACGGCCGCCGCGACGGCGACGGCGCGAGGGACGCTCGCCCTCCTCGGCCTCGGCGTGCTCCTCCTCGGCCGCCTCGGCCTCCTCGATCTCGGCGACCTCCTCGGCAGCGGGCGCTGCGGCGGGGCCGGCGCTCGCACCGGACGGCTCCTCGGCCGGCACGGCGGCCGTCGGCTCGGCCTCGGCGGGCTCGCCGCGACGACGGCGACGGCGACGCGCGGCACCCGCCGGCGCCTCCTCGGGCGTCTCCACGGTCGGCTCCGCCTCCTGGCGGGCGGCGGCGTGCTCGGCGGCGGCGCTCTCGGGGGTCTGGAACATCGGCTCGGCGAAGACCGGGGCCTGGAAGACGGCCGTCGGCGGCCGCTGCGCCCGGCGGCGACCGCGCGCCGGCGCCTCGGTCGAGGGCTCCTCCTCGGTACGGGCCGCGGGCGCAGCAGCGCGCGCGGCGTCAGCCGCTCCGGTGGAGCCGGCGCTTGCGACGGCAGCCTCCGCGGGCCGCTCGGCACGGCGGCGCGACCGACGGCGCGGGGCCTCGGCGGCCTCCTCGGCAGCGGGCGCCTCGGCCACCGGCTCCGGGGTGGCGGCCGGCGCCGTCGCCTTACGGGTGGCACGACGACGCGCACGCGCCGGACGCACCTCCTCCTCGACAGCGGCGGCCGGAGCCTCTTCCGCTTCCTCTTCCTCGGCGGGCAGCTCGGTGGCCGGCGCCTCGACGACCGGCTCCGGGATGGCGGCCGGCGCCGTCGCCTTACGGGTGGCACGACGACGCGCACGCGCCGGACGCACCTCCTCCTCGACAGCGGCCGCGGGAGCCTCGACGGCAGCGGCGGGCGCCTCCGCGGCGGGGCTCTCCTCGACGACCGGCTCCGGGGTGGCGGCCGGTGCCGTCGCCTTACGGGTGGCACGACGACGCGCACGCGCCGGACGCGCCTCCTCCTCGACAGCGGCGGCCGGAGCCTCCTCGACGGCAGCGGCGGGCGCCTCGACGGATTCGGGCGCGGGCCCGGCCGGAGCGGTCGCCTTGCGGGTCGCCCGGCGGCGCGGGCGGGCCGGCCGCTCCTCTTCGGCGGCGGGCTGCGCAGCGGCGGCGGGTGCGGTGTCGGGCGCTCCGGCGGGGGTCGTGCTCGACGCCGGCGGGGCGTCGGTCACGACCGCGGCCTTCTCGGCGGCGGCAGCGGCCGGCGGGCCGGCCGGCCGGGAGGCCGCGCGGCGCCGGCGGCGCGGCGGCAGCGTGTCGCTGGGCGAATTGTTGTTGTCACCCTCACGGTCCGCGGACCGCGTGGATTCGGTGGGCTCAATAGATTCGAGCATGCGGGCGGTTCTCCCGTCACGCTCCCGGGCGCCGCGCCTGGTTCCGGCCGCGGTCCGCGCGCTGGGCGCGGTTCCGCTGTCCGGGGCGCGGGCGCCGCACGGGAGCTGTCGTCTCGCTCGCCGGGCCCGTGGACCGGGCCGGCGAAAGTCTCCTGGTCAGTGCGTCCGCCGGACCGGGGTGGCACCCTGGTTGATCGGCGACGCGACGACGCGTCCTACGCAGTGCCGTCCCCGGAAGTGGCCGGGGAGGCCCCGCCCTGCACCGTCGCGGTACTCAGCTCAGCGGCCGTGGATGGAGCGGCCGTGGCAGCGTCGCGGTCGGGCGCCAGCGGGTCGGTCACCGTGCCGGTCTCCTCATCGAGCAGCCCCTGCGCCAGCCTGGTCACCGCTGCGGGGACCGGCGGCGCCAGGTCGGCCGTAACCCGGAGGCCGGACAGGACGTCGTCGGGTCGAACGGCAGGTGTCAGATGCCGAACAACCAGCCGCAGTATCGCACAGGCATTGCCGTCGGGCCTATCGCCCGGGACCGGGACGGTCTCCAGGTGCGCGACCGCACCCCGGGCGTCGAAGCTCCGCATGCCGTTCTTGGTGCGGCGCTCGACCGGCACCTCGTCGGCGGCGAGGAACGCCTCGACGGCGCGCCCGGCCTCCTCGGCGGCGACCCCGTCGAGCCGGATCTCCCACACCGACGCCTGCAGCCGATCGGCGAGACCGCTGGTGTGCGCCTCCACCGCGTCGGTCACATCGAGGCCGTCGGGCAGGGACGCGTCGAGCAGCGCGCGGACGGTCTCCGGCTCGCGGCGCTCGGTGAGCTGGATCTCCAGGTACTCGGCCTCACTGCCGGTACCGGTCGGCGCCGCGTTGGCGTACGACACCTTGGGGTGCGGGGTGAAGCCCGCCGAATAGGCCATGGGGACCTCGGCGCGGCGCAGCGCCCGCTCGAAAGCGCGCTGGAAGTCGCGGTGGCTGGTGAACCGGAGGCGGCCGCGCTTGGTGTAGCGCAGTCGGATGCGCTGCACCGCCGGTGCGGGCGGCGGGCCTTCGGGCTGTCGCTTGCCCAGTGTTACTTCTCCTTGGTGTCAGGGCGCGGCTGGTGCCGCCCCGTCCGGGCCACCCCCGCGTGGCGAGGACATGTCGTGCCCGGACGTCTTTACCTAGAGTACGTGCCACGCCCGCTGCCGGTTCCCGCCGGGGCGCCCGGCGGCCTCACCGGCGGCCCCGCCACCCGGTGAAATCCATTCGGACGGGTGGGCCGACAACGGCCCGGGACACCACCCGCACGCGGAGGTCCGATACCGAAGCTTCTCCGCTCGGCGGACGCGGAAAACCCCGCCGCGCTCCTCGATCGCCCGGCACGTACGGCTCCGGCCCGGCCCCGCACGACGGCGGGGACCGGGCCGGAGGCGCACACCGCGGCGCGCGCGGCGACGGCTACTTGACGACGGTCAGCGGCAGCAGCTTCTTGCCGGTCGGGCCGATCTGGATGTGGGTGTCCATCTGCGGGCACACGCCGCAGTCGAAGCACGGCGTCCAGCGGCAGTCCTCGACCTCGGTCTCGTCGAGGGCGTCCTGCCAGTCCTCCCAGAGCCAGTCCTTGTCGAGGCCGGAGTCGAGGTGGTCCCAGGGCAGGACCTCCTCGTAGGTGCGCTCGCGGGTGGTGTACCAGTCGACGTCCACGCCGAAGTCGGGCAGCGTCTTCTCGGCGCACTCCATCCAGCGGTCGTAGGAGAAGTGCTCGCGCCAGCCGTCGAAGCGGCCGCCGTCGTCGTACACCGCGCGGATGACCGCGCCGATCCGGCGGTCGCCGCGGGAGAGCAGGCCCTCGACGATGCCGGGCTTGCCGTCGTGGTAGCGGAAGCCGATGGAGCGGCCGTACTTCTTGTCGCCGCGGATCTTGTCGCGGAGCTTGGCCAGGCGGGCGTCGGTCTCCTCGGCGGAGAGCTGCGGGGCCCACTGGAAGGGGGTGTGCGGCTTGGGGACGAAACCGCCGATGGAGACCGTGCAGCGGATGTCGTTCTGACCGGAGACCCTGCGGCCCTCGGCGATGACGTTGACCGCCATGTCGCCGATCTGGAGCACGTCCTCGTCGGTCTCGGTGGGCAGGCCGCACATGAAGTAGAGCTTCACCTGCCGCCAGCCGTTTCCGTAGGCCGTGGAGACCGTACGGATCAGGTCCTCTTCGGAGACCATCTTGTTGATGACCTTGCGGATCCGCTCGCTGCCGCCCTCGGGGGCGAAGGTCAGACCGGAGCGGCGGCCGTTGCGGGTCAGCTCGTTGGCAAGATCGATGTTGAAGGCGTCGACCCGGGTCGACGGCAGCGACAGGCCGATCTTGTCTTCCTCGTACCGGTCGGCGAGGCCCTTGGCCACGTCGCCGATCTCGGTGTGGTCCGCGGAGGACAGCGACAGCAGGCCGACCTCCTCGAATCCCGTGGCCTTCAGGCCCTTTTCCACCATCTCGCCGATGCCGGTGATGCTTCGCTCCCGTACGGGGCGCGTGATCATGCCGGCCTGGCAGAAACGGCAGCCGCGGGTGCAGCCACGGAAGATCTCGACCGACATCCGCTCGTGGACGGTCTCGGCCAGGGGGACGAGCGGCTGCTTGGGGTAGGGCCACTCGTCGAGGTCCATGACGGTGTGCTTGGAGACCCGCCACGGGACGCCGGAGCGGTTCGGCACGACGCGCGCGATGCGGCCGTCGCCGAGGTACTCGACGTCGTAGAACTTGGGGACGTAGACGTTGCCGGTCCTGGCGAGGCGGAAGAGCAGCTCGTCGCGGCCGCCGGGGCGGCCCTCGTCCTTCCACGCCCGGATGATCCTGGTGATGTCCAGGACCGCCTGCTCGCCGTCGCCGATGACCGCGCAGTCGAGGAAGTCGGCGATCGGCTCGGGGTTGAACGCGGCGTGGCCGCCGGCCAGGACCACCGGGTGGTCCTCGGTGCGGTCCTTGGCCTCCAGCGGGATGCCGGCGAGGTCCAGGGCGGTGAGCATGTTGGTGTAGCCGAGCTCCGTGGAGAAGCTCAGGCCGAACACGTCGAAGTCGCCGACGGGCCGGTGGCTGTCCACGGTGAACTGGGGCACCTCGTGCTCGCGCATCAGCGCTTCGAGGTCCGGCCAGACGCTGTAGGTGCGCTCGGCGAGGACGCCCTCCTGCTCGTTGAGGACCTCGTAGAGGATCATGACGCCCTGGTTGGGCAGCCCGACCTCGTAGGCGTCGGGGTACATGAGTGCCCAGCGGACGTCGCACTCCGCCCATTCCTTGACGGTGGAGTTCAGCTCACCACCGACGTACTGGATGGGCTTCTGCACGTGCGGGAGCAGAGCTTCGAGCTGCGGGAAAACCGACTCGGACATCTCGAACCTTCGTGGACGGACAAGGGGGCGACTCATAAGCGTAACCCGCTCGGAGTCACCCCTCGGCACGGCGATCTTGCTGCCGGCGCTCCGGCCTGCGCCGTCGAGCGGGCGGCGCGGGCCCCTGTTCAGGCCCGCAGTGCCGCCCGGTGCCGGGGACGGGAGACCTTCGCCCACAGCTCGGGCAGCTCCCGCTCGCTGCGGGCCGCGAGGGCCTCCTCCCGGCCGTAGAGCAGGCCGAAGGTGAATCCGCTCTCGCCGGCCCGGCGGGCCTGGGTCGCCAGCTCGCGCAGCGCGGCGCGGGCGACCACGCTGTCCTGGTGGTCGCCGAGCAGCTGCTGCACCTGCTTGGTGCGCCGGACGAACGCGCGGGCCGGGCGTCCGAGCGCCGGGCTGGCCGCCTCGGCCGCGTACCGGATGCGCTTGGCGGCCTTGCGGGCGCTGTGCAGCGCCTCGTCGCGGGCCGGTCCTGCGGGGGTGTCCAGGGCGGCCTCGATGCGGTGGGCCAGCCGTCGGTAGTCCTTAAGGACGGCGCCGGCGACGACGGGGGGCGCGGGGCGGGCCGCGGGGCGACGTAGCGGCGGGGCGCCGAGCAGGGCGTGCAGGTTCTCCAGGAGGGCGAGGTAGCGCGGGCCGTCGAGGGCGGCGAGCAGCCGTTCGCGGGCCCCTGCCCGGCGCCGGGCCGACCAGCTGCGCAACCGGGCCGACACCGGCCCCAGCCGCAGCGTGCGGGGCACCTCGGCCAGGGCGGTGGTGAGCCGGTCGGCGAGCACCTCCTGATCCCGACCCGCCCCCAACTCCGTTGCCAGCCATTTGAGTTCGACGCCCAGCGGGTCGGTGGCGGCCCGGTCGAGGACCGTGGCGTACGAGCGGAAGGCGCTGCGCAGCCGGCGGGTGGCGACCCGCATCTGGTGCACCGCGTCGGGCAGGTCGCGCCGGACCGCCGGGTCCAGCTCGACGATCGCCCGCACCTGGGCGCGGACGTAGCGGAGCACGACGTCGCCGGCGGTACGGCCGGGGCGGTCGGCGTCCGCGGCGGGGGCGGGGCGCGCGGCGCCCTCTCGCGCGGTCTCGGGTGCGGTCTCGGGTGTGGTCTCCGGCGAGGTCTGCGGTGCGGTCTCCGCCAGGGCGCGGGCCAGTTTCGACGGGGCGGCGGCGGGGCGCGCGCCGGCCCCGGTCAGCACCCGCTCGACCTCGTCCAGCAGCTTCTGCCCCGCGCCGCGCCCGGTCCCGGGGGCCAGCTCGACCTCGATCTCCCGCCAGCGGGCCGTGCGCGCCGCCCCTTCCGGGTGCAGCCGACGGGCCCGTACGTCGTCCACCGCGACCTCGGCGAGCGGACGGCCGGCGGCATCTTCGAGGGCGTGGACCGTGCGCCGGGTCCGCAGCCGGACGAGGGGGACCAGCGGGGCGTCGCGGGTCCGGGAGCGGACCAGCGCGGTCAGCTCGCGGGGCGGGGCGTCGGAGAGCGGGGCGCGGATCTCGTCGCGCACCGCGCCGGTGACCTCGGGGAGCGCGAGGGGGAGTTTGAGGTGCCAGCCCGCGTCGGGGCCGCCGGTGCGCCGGCGCAGGGTGATGCCGTCCGCGGCGAGGCGCTGGTCCGCGGTGTCGTAGTAGACGGCGTCCAGGGCCAGGGTGCCGCGCTCCGCCACGGTCGCGACCCGGCCGGCGCGGGTCAGGTCGGGCAGGTGGTCGGCGTCGATCCGGGCGGCCGCGCCCGTCGCGGCTGTCTCGTATTTCCGCTCGATCTCCCGCACGGTGTCCGCCATGCATCGAATCTAGTCAGCCACCACGACCCCGACCAGCCGTCCGACGCCGGTCCGCGCCCGGGACGGGTGGCATCGCCGACACACGGTGTCTTACGGTGTGTGACAGGACGTCCACACAGCGTGGTAACCGTCTCGATCGACACCGGGAGAAACCGTGCACCCCGACACCGCAGCCCTCGCCCGGCCGCCCCTCCGCGTCGCGGCCGGCGCCCGCCCGTACCTGCTCACCGCGGCGAGCCGGCCCAGCGCCCCGAAGACCGCCCGCGACTTCGTCCGGGCGCTGCTGCGGCACGGCCCGCTCGCCGCCCTCCGGGACACCGCCGTCCTGCTCACCTCGGAGGCGGTCACCAGGGCCCATCTGCGCACCCCCGGCTCCGCGGACATCCTGCTGCGGGTGCTGACCGCGGCGCACGGCCTGCGGGTCAGCGTGCACGACGAGGGCGCGGCGGTGATCCCCGCGCCGTCCCCCGAGGTCCTCCGGCGGTCCCCCGGTCTCGGCTCCGCTCGACCGGGTGGACCCCCATGGGTCCGGGGAGGAGCCCCCTGGGTGCCCGGCGACCGGGACCCCGCGCACGGACTGCTGCTGATCAGCCGGCTCGCCGACGACTGGGGGACGACCCCGTTCGAGGGGCCGCCGCACACCACGTCCCTGTGGTTCGAACTGCGCACCGGGCGCTGAGACCGCGGCGGTGCCGCGCGGTCAGCGGGACGCGGAGACCGGGCGCTGGACGCGGATCGACTGCAGCAGACCGATGGCGATCCACACCGCGAACATCGAGGTGCCGCCGTAGGAGACGAACGGCAGCGGCAGGCCGGTGACGGGCATGATGCCCAGGGTCATCCCGATGTTCTCGAATGCCTGGAAGGCGAACCACGCGATGATGCCGGCGGCCACGATCGTGCCGTAGAGCTCGCCGGTCTCGCGGGCGATCCGGCAGGCCCGCCACAGCACCACGCCGAGCAGGAAGATGATCAGGCCCGCGCCGAGGAAGCCGAGCTCCTCGCCGGCGACGGTGAAGATGAAGTCGGTCTGCTGCTCGGGGACGAACTGGCCGGTGGTCTGGCTGCCGTGGAAGAGGCCGGAGCCGGTCAACCCGCCACCGCCGATGGCGATCCGGGCCTGGTTGGTGTTGTAGCCGACGCCGGCCGGGTCCAGGCTCGGGTTGGCGAACGCGGCGAACCGGGCGATCTGGTAGGCGTCCAGCAGCCCGAGCTGCCAGATGGCCACGCAGCCGACGACACCGGTGCCCAGCAGGCCCAGGATCCAGCGGTTGGAGCAGCCGCTGGCGAGCAGCACGCCGAGGATGATGGCGCCGAGCACCATCACCGAGCCGAGGTCGGGCATCAGGAGGATCACGCCCACCGGGACGGCGGCCAGCCCCAGGGCCTGGACGACGGTGCGGTGGTCGGGGTGCGGGCGGTCGCCGGCGTCGACCCGGGCCGCCAGGATCATGGCCATGCCCAGGGTGATGGTGATCTTGGTGAACTCGGCGGGCTGGAGCGAGAAGCCGCCCGGGATCGCGAGCCACGAACGGGAGCCGTTGATGGTGGCGCCCAGCGGCGTCAGCACCAGCACCGCCAGCACCACCGAGACGCCGAACAGCACCGGGACGGCGCCGCGCAGGGTGCGGTGGCCCAGCCAGATGGTGCCGGCGGCCAGCGCGATGCCGATGGAGGTGTTCAGCAGGTGGTGGACGAAGAAGAAGTACTCGTCGCCCCTGTTGAGTTCGGTGCGGTTGCGGGTCGCCGAGAAGACCAGGATCGAGCCCATCAGGGACAGCACCAGGCAGGACAGCAGCAGTATCCAGTCCAGTCTGCGCACCACGGAGTCACGCGCCGTCAGCCGGCCCCAGACGCCTTGGTCCGGGGCGTAGCGGCGGACGGAGAAGGTCCGGGAGAAGAGCGGCGTGGTCACTGCTGGGGGCTCCCGGAGGGGGACGGCGACGGGTCGGCCGGCGGCTTGATGGGCGGCGAGAGGATGGTGCCGTCGCTCTCGATCTTGGGCAGCTTGCTCTCCGGCCTGGGGAGCAGCGCGGCCTTGTCGTCGATCTCGCCCTTGTCGTTGACGCCGTAGAGCGCGTTGTAGATGTTGCGGACGGCCGGGCCGGAGGCGCCGGATCCGGTACCACCCTGGGAGATGGTCATCACGATCGCGTAGTCCTTGGTGTACGTCGCGAACCACGAGGTGGTCTGCTTGCCGTAGACCTCGGCGGTACCGGTCTTGGCGTGCATCGGGATCTTGTCCTGCGGCCAGCCCTGGAAGCGCCAGGCGGCGGTGCCCCGCTCGGTCACGCCCTGGAGTGCGGCGTCGATCTGCCGGAGGGTCTGCGGGGTGTCCGGCAGATGGCCGTGCGACTTCGGCCGGATCGTCTCCACCGACTTGCCGTCGGGGCTGACGACGGCCTTGCCGACGGTGGGGTTGTAGAGGGTGCCGCCGTTGGAGAGCGCCGCGTAGATCGTCGCCATCTGGATCGGGGTGACGAGGGTGTCGCCCTGGCCGATGGCGTAGTTGATCGAGTCGTAGGCGTGCAGCTTCATGCCTTCGAGGCAGTTCTCCCGGGCGAGCTTGGAGACGTAGTCATTGGCGTCCTTGGGGTGCGCGCACCAGCTGTCCTTGTTGGCCTTCCAGAAGGCGGTCTTCCACTGGCGGTCGGGGACCCGGCCCCTGACCTCGTTGGGGAGGTCGACGCCGGTCTCCTTGCCGAGGCCGAACTGGTGGGCGGTCCGGTAGAACCAGTCGCGAGGGTCCTGGACCGGCTTGTCGCCGCCGTCCTTCTTCCACTCGTCGTGCCCGATCCGGTAGAAGACGGTGTCGCAGGAGACCTCCAGCGCCTGGCCCAGGGTGATGTCGCCCTTCGACTCGCCCTCGAAGTTCCGGAAGACCTGGCCGCCGATGCTGTACGAGCTGGTGCAGGGGTAGTGGCCGTCGAAGGGGTAGCCGGCGTTGACCGCGGCCGAGGTCGAGATGACCTTGAAGATCGAGCCGGGGGCGGCCTGTCCCTGGATGGCGCGGTTGAGCAGCGGGTAGTTGGAGTCCTTGCCGGTCAGCTTGGCGTAGTCCTTGCCGGAGATCCCGCCGACCCAGGCGTTGGGGTCGTAGGTGGGGTTGGAGGCCATCGCCACCACCCGGCCGGTCTTCGCCTCCAGGACGACCACGGCACCCGAGTCGGCCTTGTAGTTGGTGCCGGTGTTCCGGTCCATCTGGGTGCGGGCGTCCTTCATGGCCTTGTCGAGCTGCTGTTCCGCTATGGCCTGGACGCGGGCGTCGATGCTGGTGACCAGGGTCGAACCGGCCTGGCCCTTGTCGCTGTTGGCCTGCCCGATGACCCGGCCGAGGTTGTCGACCTCGTAGCGGGTGACGGCGGCCTTGCCGCGCAGGAAGGTGTCGTACTGCCGCTCCAGACCGGACCGGCCGACCTGGTCCGAGCGCAGCAGCGGCGAGGGACCGTTCTTGGCCCGCTGGATCTCCTCGTCGGTGACCGGCGAGAGGTAGCCGAGGACCTGGGCGGTGTTGGACTTGCCGAGCGCCGGGTAGCGGCGGACGGCGGTGGGCTGGGCGCTGATGCCGGGGAAGTCCTCGGAGCGCTCGCGGATCTGGAGGGCCTGCTGGGTGGTGGCCTTGTCGGTGATCGGGATCGGCTGGAAGGGCGAGCCGTTCCAGCAGGGCTGCGGGGTCTTGGCGTCGCACAGCCGGACCTTGTTGCGGATCTCCTGCGCGGGCATGCCCAGCACCTTGGCCAGCCGGGCGAGCACGGCCTTGCCGTCGTCCTTCATCTTCAGCAGGTCGGTGCGGCTGGCGGAGACCACGAGCCGGGTCTGGTTGTCGGCCAGCGGCACGCCGCGGGCGTCGAGGATGGAGCCGCGGGTGGCGGGCTCGATGACCTGCTGGACGTGGTTGGACCTGGCCTTGGCCGCGTACTCCTGGCCGTTGCGGATCTGGAGATACCACAGCCGGCCGCCGAGCGTCGCCAGCAGTGAGAAGACCAGGATCTGGATGGCTACCAGCCGGATGGTGACGCGGGAGGTCCTCCCCGTCTCCGGAATGTTGCTCACAGGCGCTTGACCCCCTTGATGCCCTTGACCCCCTTGGTGCGTCCGCCACGGGCCGGCTTGGGAACCCGGCCGGTGCGGATCGCCTTCATCGCGTTGCGGCTGGCCTTGAGGCCGGTGCCGGTCGTGAGCCAGCCCCCGGCCCACGTACCGGCTCCGCCGGAGCGGCTGTCGCCGCGCCCCCAGCCGTGCCGACCGAGGCCGCCGGCGGTGCCGCCGGCGTCGGTGGCCAGCGGGTCGTGCTCCGTCCTGCGCGCCAGCGCCATCACCAGCGGAACGGTGAAGGGGGCGAGCAACAGGTCGTAGAGCGTGGCGCTGAGCAGCAGCCCGACCAGGCCGACGTGCCGGGCGGCGGTGTCGCCGACCAGGGAGCCGACCCCGGCGTACATCAGCGTCGAGCCGATGGCCGCGCCGATCACGACCACCAGCGGCAGGGTCGCCGAGCGGTGCTGGCCGTTGTCCGGCTTGGTCAGGCCCGCGACGTAGCCGATGACGCACAGGACCAGGGCGTAGCGGCCGATGGCGTGGTCGGCGGGCGGGGCGAGGTCGGCCAGCAGCCCGGCGCCGAAGCCGATGAGCGAGCCGCCGACATGGCCGTAGACCAGGGCCAGGCCGACCACGACCAGCAGCAGCAGATCCGGTACGGCGCCCGGCAGTTGGAGTCTGGCGAGGATGCTGACCTGGATGATCAGGGCGACCACCACCAGCGGGGTGGCGAGCAGGATCCGGTTGATGCGCATCGGTCAGCTCCTGGGTGAAGCGCTCTCGGAGGGGGTGGCCGTGACGGTGACCGTCGGTGTCGGCCTGGGCTTGACCGGGGGCGGTAGGACGGTGTCCCGCGGGTCCTTGCGGGGCGGCTGGACGACGACGCCGACGACGTCGAGCGACGAGAAGGAAACGAACGGCCGGACCTGGAGGGTGCGGGTCAGATCGCCGTTGAGCGGCTCGACCTTGGTGACCGTGCCGACCGGCACCCCGGGCACGAACGGCTTGTCCTTGCTGGAGCCGAAGGTGACCAGCCGGTCGCCCTTCTTGACGTCGGCCCGGCCGTTGAGCAGCTCGACGCGGAGCGAGCGGACGCCCTGGCCGTTGGCGAAGCCGATCTCGTTGGTCTTCTCCATCCGGGTGCCGACGGTGAACTCCGGGTCGGCGGCGAGCAGCACGGTGGAGCTGTGCGGGGTGACGGTGGTGATCCGACCGACCAGCCCGTCGCCGTTGAGGACGGTCATGTCGCGGGCGATGCCGTCACTGCTGCCGGCGTCGATGGTGACGGTCCAGGAGAAGCCCTGCGCGGACCCGATGGCGATGACCTCGGCGCCCTTGATCGCGTACTGGCCGGTGGCCGCGGTCTTGAGGATCTTGTCGAGTTCGGCGGCGCGGTTGCGGTTGCGGTCCGGGGAGCCGAGCTTGAGCTTCAGTGCGGCGTTCTGGTGTTCCAGCTCGCTGATGCGGTTGTGGCGGTCGCCGGAGTCGCGTACCGCGCTGACGGCGTTGCCGACCGGGTTGACGACCCGGGCCACGCCGCGCTCCACCGGGCCGAAGGCGGAGGCGGCGGCTTTCCGGGCACCGTCGAGCGGGGACTGTTCGCCGCCTCGGATATCGACCGTGATCAGCGCGAACGCGATCGCGACCAGCAGCACCAGCAGCAGCCGGCTCTCTCGTGTGTCCCTCACGTGCGGCGGCCGTGTCCTTCCTCGTAGGACCGGCCGGCTGCGGGCCCCGCCGGTCTCGTTCGGGGGTTGAGCGTTGTGCCTTGCTGTGACGGCGCGGTGGTGAAGCGTCAGTGCGCCGTGTCTGTGGGGGCGTTGCGTATGGGCCGGCGATCCGCCGGACGGAGCGGCCGTTTCTCTATGCTGCCCGGCCCGCGCGAACGTCGTGTGACGTCCGCGCGACGGGCCGGGACCGGGTGGGTCAGCGGCGCGGCTGGGAGTCCAGGACCTGCTGGAGCGCCTCGAACTCCTCGACGCACTTGCCGGAACCGAGCGCGACGGAGTCGAGCGGGTCCTCGGCGATGTGGATGGGCATGCCCGTCTCGCGGCGCAGCCGCTCGTCGAGGCCACGCAGCAGTGCACCGCCACCCGTCAGAACGATGCCGCGGTCCATCACGTCACCGGAAAGCTCCGGCGGGCACTTGTCGAGGGTCGTCTTGACCGCGTCGACGATGGAGTTGACCGGCTCTTCGATGGCCTTGCGGACCTCGGCGGCGGAGATGACGACGGTCTTCGGCAGGCCGGAGACCAGGTCGCGGCCGCGGATCTCGGTGTGCTCGTCCTGCTCCAGGTCGTACGCCGAACCGATGGTGATCTTGATGGACTCGGCGGTGCGCTCGCCCAGCAGGAGGCTGTACTCCTTCTTGATGTGCTGGATGATCGCGTTGTCCAGCTCGTCGCCGGCGACCCGGATGGACTGGGCGGTGACGATGCCGCCGAGCGAGATGACCGCGACCTCGGTGGTGCCGCCGCCGATGTCCACGACCATGTTGCCGGTGGCCTCGTGGACGGGCAGGCCCGAGCCGATCGCGGCGGCCATCGGCTCCTCGATGATGTGCACCTGGCGGGCACCGGCCTGGGTGGACGCCTCGATGACCGCGCGGCGCTCAACTCCCGTAATACCGGAGGGAACGCAGACCACGACCCGCGGGCGGGCCAGATAGCGCCGCTTGTGGATCTTGAGGATGAAGTAGCGGAGCATCCGCTCGGTGATCTCGAAGTCCGCGATCACACCGTCCTTCAGGGGCCGTACGGCGACGATGTTGCCGGGGGTCCGGCCGATCATCTTCTTCGCCTCGGCGCCGACCGCGAGGATGCCGCCGGTGTTGGTGTTGATGGCCACGACCGACGGTTCGTTGAGGACGATGCCCCGGCCCCTGACGTACACCAGCGTGTTGGCGGTCCCGAGGTCGACAGCCATGTCACGGCCGATGAACGACATGTTGTTCCCCATGAGGATACGTCTGGCCTTCCCAACTGGAGCGAATGCTTACTTTGAGGTCGGCAGGAGGTGATGCGCTGTGAGGCGCGGAAGCCCCCATCGTAGTTCGTAGTGATACCCACTCGAACACGGCGGGAGGTCGTTCCGCCATTGTCAGCCGTACACGCACCCGCCCCCCTTAATGGTGACGTCGTGTCGCGGGAACGCGTTCCCCCGCTCGCGGCGAATACACCGAGGGGCGACCGATGATTTCACCGGTCGCCCCTGGTCACAAGGGGGTTGGCCGTTGAGTTCGGATCAAGAAATCCCGGGGAAGAAAATCTTGATCTCGCGCTCGGCGGACTCTTCGGAATCCGAGGCGTGGATGAGATTTTCTCGGGTGATCGTTCCGAAGTCCCCACGAATGGACCCACTCGGCGCGGCAATCGGGTCAGTGGGACCGGCCAGCGCGCGGACGCCCTCGATGACCCGCTCGCCCTCGACGACCAGCGAGACGACCGGCCCGGAGGACATGAAGTCCACCAGCGGCTCGTAGAAGGGCTTGCCGACGTGCTCGGCGTAGTGCTGCTCCAGCACCCCGCGGTCGAGGGTGCGCAGTTCCAGCGCGGTGATCGTCCAGTTGGCCTTGCGCTCGATGCGACGGACGATCTCGCCGATCAGACCGCGCTTGACGGCGTCGGGCTTGAGGAGGACGAGGGTGCGCTGGCTCACGAAGGGACTCCCTGTATCTGAACGACGATCAGCGGTGCCAGGCTATCGCCTGGGTACGGGGTATCCCTTGCCGGCTTCCCCGCCGTAGGAGTTCGCCGCATTTGCGCCTGCGGCGCGGATCCGCTGCGCGGGGCTGGTCGGCAGCGGTGCCGGGGCTGTGGGGTGGGGTTGTCCGGACTGCTGCGCTTTACGTCCGGACAACCCCACCCCACAGCCCCGGCACCTCCCGTGAGTGGGTGGGGAAAGAAAGGGTGTGTGAGGGTCAGCCCGCGTTCGCCGGTTCGGCCGTGGCATCCGCCTGCGCCGCGAACCGTGCCTTTGCGTCGTCCACCTTGCGGCCGAAGTGGACCGAGGTCCACCACAGGGCGGCGAAGACCGCGCCGAGGAAGAACATCGTGGGCACGACCAGGCCGCTGGCGATCAGCGCGATCTGCAGCGCCCAGCCGAGCTGTACCCCGCCGGGGCGGGTCAGCATCCCGCACAGCAGCAGGCTCAGCAGCATCGCGATGCCGCTGACGATCCAGATGGTGGCCCGGGAGATGTCGGTGAGCTGCATCGCGACCAGACCGGCGAAGCCGATCACGAAGAACTCGCCTATCAGGGTGCTGGCACACAGCGTGCGCATGGTCAGTTCCTTCCCAGGAGCAGCCGGGCCTCGCCGACCGTGATCACCGAGCCGGTCACCAGCACACCGGCGCCGGAAAACTCGCCCTCCTCCTCGGCGAGGGTGATCGCCGCCTCCAGGGCGTCGTCCAGCCGCGGCTCGACCTGGACCCGCTCGGAGCCGAAAACCTCCACGGCGATGGCGGCCAGCTCGTCCGGATCCATCGCACGCTGGCTGGAATTCCGCGTCACCACGACCTCGGCGAAGATCGGCTCGAAGGCCTCCAGGAAGCCCCGGACGTCCTTGTCGTCGCTGGCGCCGACGACACCGATCAGCCGGCTGAAGCCGAACGCCTCGCTGACCGCGTCGGCCGCCGCCCGGGCGCCGCCCGGGTTGTGCGCGGCGTCCAGCACCACGGTGGGGCTGCGCCGGACGACCTCCATCCGGCCGGGCGAGCTGACCGCGGCGAACGCGGAGCGGATGGTGTCGATGTCGAGGGTGCGGGCGTGGTCGGAGCCGACGCCGAAGAACGCCTCGACGGCGGCGAGCGCGACCGCGGCGTTGTGCGCCTGGTGGGCACCGTGCAGCGGGAGGAAGACCTCCGGGTACTCGCCGCCGAGCCCGCGCAGGGTCAGCATCTGGCCGCCGACCGCCACCTCGCGGGAGAGCACCCCGAACTCCATGCCCTCGCGAGCCACCGTGGCGTCCACCTCCACCGCGCGCTTGAGCATCACCGCGGCGGCGTCCACCGGCTGCTGGGCCAGGACGACCGTCGCGTCCTTCTTGATGATCCCGGACTTCTCGCCGGCGATCTGCTCGGGCGTCTCGCCCAGCCGGTCGGTGTGGTCCAGCGAGATGGGGGTGATCACGGCGACGTCGCCGTCGATGACGTTGGTCGCGTCCCAGGTGCCGCCCATGCCGACCTCGACGACCGCGACATCCACCGGGGCGTCGGCGAACGCGGCGAACGCCATCGCGGTCAGCACCTCGAAGAAGGAGAGGCGGTACTCCTGCTGCCCGTCGATCATCTCCACGTACGGCGCGATGTCGCGGTAGGTCTCGATGAAGCGCTCGGCGGAGATGGGGCTGCCGTCCAGGCTGATCCGCTCGGTGACGGACTGGACGTGCGGGCTGGTGTAGCGGCCGGTGCGCAGCTCGAAGGCGCCGAGCAGGGCCTCGATCATGCGGGCCGTGCTGGTCTTGCCGTTGGTCCCCGTGATGTGGATGGAGGGGTAGGCGCGCTGCGGCGAGCCCAGGACGTCCAGCAGCGCGGCGATGCGCTCGATCGACGGGTCGAGTTTGGTCTCGCCCCAGCGGCCGCCCAGCTCCTCCTCGACGGCGCGCAGCGCGCGGTCGGTCTCCGGGTCGGCGGGGCGGGCCGGGACCTGCTCCCCCTGCGGCGGCCCGGCCTGCGCGCGCAGGGTCCGGCTGCCGGCCTCGATCACGGCGAGATCGGGGGTTGGGGTCTCCCCTGGCCGATCGGAGCTGAGAGCTTGGGGAAGTTGCGTCTCGGCCTCGACCGTCTCTTCGAAGGCTTCGGTCGGGTCGGGAGTCGGGTCGGGATCGTCGTTCTGGGGGCGCTCGCTCACGACGACAAGTCTACGAGGCACCACCGACAACGGGCCTGCGCCGCCCCCGCGCCGCTCACCGCCCGGCCCGCGCCCGGGTCGCCGCCCCGGTCAGGACAGCGCCGCCTGCATCATCGCCTTGGCGATCGGGGCGGCCAGACCGTTGCCGGAGACCTCGTTGCGGGCCGCGTGCCCGTCCTCGACCATCACGGCCACCGCGACCTGGTGGCCCTTGCCGTCGTCCGCGTACGAGACGAACCAGGCGTAGGGGGTGCCGCTGTTGTCGACGCCGTGCTGGGCGGTGCCGGTCTTGCCGCCGACGGTCACCCCGTCGATCTTCGCGTTGGACCCGGTGCCCTTGTCCACCACCGTCTCCATCGCCGAGCGCAGCTGGGCGGCGGTCCGGCTCGACATCGCCGTGCGGTAGGTCTTGGGGTCGTTCTGCTGGACGGTGTTGCCGCCGCCGTCGGTGAGCTTGTCGACCAGCTGCGGGGCCTTCAGATCGCCCCCGTTGGCGATCGCCGAGGCGACCATCGCCATCTGGAGCGGGGTGGCCTGGTCGTCGAACTGGCCGATGCCGGAGAGCGCGGTCTGCGCCTGGTCCATGTCCTTGGGGTAGACGCTCTTGGTGGCGCGCACCGGGACGTCCATCGTGGCGTCGTTGAAGCCGAACTTCTCGGCCTGCGCCCGCACCTTGTCCTTGCCCAGGTCGACGGCCATCTTCGCGAAGACGGTGTTGCAGGAGTACTGGAGCGCGGTGCGGATGGTGGCGTTCTCGCAGGGCGCCGAGGCGCTCTCGTTGGTCAGCTGGGTGCGGGTGTTGGGGAGGGTGTACGGGTCGGGGCTGGTGGTGGGCTGGTCGACCGAGGAGTACAGGCCGTTCTCCAGCGCGGCGGCGGCGACCACCAGCTTGAAGGTGGAGCCGGGCGGCAGCGGCTGGCGCAGCGCGCGGTTGAGGTTCGGCTGGCCGGCGTCGTTCGTCAGGGACTGCCACGCCTTCTGGTCGGCGGTGGAGGAGCCGGCGAACTTCCCCGGGTCGTACGACGGGGTGCTGACCATGCCCAGGATCCGCCCGGTCGCCGGGTCCAGCGCGATGGCCGCACCGGTCTTGTCGCCGAGCGCCTCGTAACCGGCCTTCTGCACCTTGGCGTCGATGGTGGTGGCCACGTCGCCGCCCTTGGGGCGCTCGTGCAGCAGGGTGTCGGCGGGGTTCTGGAGTCGGCTGTCGCTGCCGCCGAGCAGGTCGCCGTAGAGGCTCTCCAGCTGGGTGCTGCCGAAGATCTGCGAGGAGAAGCCGGTGACCGGGGCGTAGAGCGGGCCGTCCTTGTAGGTCCGCTTGTAGGTGAGCGAGGAGGAGGTGGCGGCGGAGCCGGTGATCGGCTGACCATCGACGAGGATGTTGCCCAGCGGCGCGGAGTACTTGGCGATGTTCACCCGGGGGTTGTGCGGGTCCTCCCGGTAGTCGCTGGCCTTGGCGCCCTGGATCCAGGTGGCCCAGACCATCAGCACCAGGACCAGCGCGAGGCAGAATGCCGAGACCCGTCGCAGGGGCTTGTTCATGGGCGCGGCTCCTCGGGGCTGGGGACGGGACCGGACATGCGTTTCCGCCGGAACTCCGGCATTCCGGTCCACGGTGCCTCGCCTTCATGAGAGCGTCATGAGAACCGCGTACCACCAGGATGTGAGCGATCGGACCGTCGGACGGGACAACCTTTCCGCCGCTGGATGCCCTCTTGCACGGCGGGGTCTGGAATGGCCATGGCCCGTGTGGCCACGGTGTACGTGAAGAGTCGGGAAAGCAGGAGCTGAAGAGGCGTGCCGGCAATCAGTCAGCGGATGCATTTGGTGTTGCTCACCGGGTGGACCGTGCTGTGGTTCTTGATCGTGGAGCCGCACGGCGGCTTCTCCTGGCACTACCTGCGCACCGGCGGCGAGCTGATATACCAGGGCAGCTCCGGCGACGGCACCGGCGGCCTCAACCTCTACGCGCACCACCCCGAGCTCCAGATGGGGCCGATCAGCTTCCTGACGGCCGGGCTGTTCAACCCGTTCCCCGAGGCCACCGGCCAGTTCCTCGCCGCGGCCCTGATGTCCGCGCTGGGCCTGGTGATCCTGGTGCTGGCCGGCCGCAGCGCCGCCCACCACTTCCTGGGCACCGGCACCAACCACCAGCGGTTGCGGCAGCGGGTGCTGATCGCCGGGCTGGCCTTCATCCCCATGTGGATCGAGGTCGCGGTCCGCTTCGGGCATCTCGACGACGTCCTGGCGCTGTTCTTCACCGCCCTCGCGGTCCGCGCCGTCACCCGCGGCAACGCCGCCCTGACCGGTGCCTTCCTGGCGCTGGCGATGGACTCCAAGCCGACCACGCTGGCCTTCGTCCCGCTGCTGCTGGCGCTCCCCCGGGACAAGTGGCTCAAGGCCGGCCTGTGGTGCGCCGGGCTGGTCGCCGTCGCCTGGTTGCCGTTCTTCCTCGGCGACGCCCAGTCCTTCGCCGCCGCCAAGTTCGCCATCCCCAACCAGCCGGCGTCCGCGCTGCGCTGGCTGGGCGCCGACGACCCCCAGACGCCCGGCTGGGTCCGTCCCGCGCAGTTCGGCCTCGGGCTGGTGCTGGGCGGGCTCGCGGTCTGGCGGGGCCGCTGGGCGGCGGTGGTGCTGCTGGGCGCCAACGCCCGGATCGTGCTGGACCCCAGCGTCTACACGTACTACACCGCCTCGGTGCTGCTCGGCACCCTGCTGTGGGACGTCATCGGGCAGCGTCGCCTGGTGCCCTGGTGGAGCTGGCTGGCGCTGCTCGTCCTCTACGGCAGCGTCTTCGCCGTCCCGGACGACTCCGCGCGGGGCCTGATCCGGCTGGCGTTCGTGGCGGTCTCCACGGCGTACGTGCTGCTGTGGCCGGTCCGGGAGCGGGGCGACCGCGGCGGGCGGCGGGGACGCCGCAGGCCCCCCGCCCATACGGACGAGGGGCCTGCGGAGGAGGCCACGGGCCCCGGCGGGTGGCCGGGGCCGGCGCCGACTACGCCGTGGGCAGGGCCGCCAGCTGCGCGGTGATCCGCTCGATGTCGGCCTCGGCGGCCGCCAGCCGACCACGGATCTTCTCCACCACCGGCTCCGGCGCCTTGGCAAGGAACGCGTCGTTGCCCAGCTTGGCGGTGGCCTGCTTCTTCTCCTTCTCGGCTGCGAGCAGATCCTTCGTCAGCCGCTTGCGCTCCGCCTCGACGTCGATCGCACCGGACAGGTCCAGGGCGACGGTGGCGCCGGCGACCGGCAGGGACGCGGTGGCGGTGAAGTCCTCGCCGGCCGGCTGCAGGCGCAGCAGCGACCGCATGGCGGCCTCGTGCGGCGCCAGCGCCGTACCGGTCAGGTCCAGCCGCGCGGGGACCTTCTGGCCCGGCTGCAGGCCCTGGTCGGAGCGGAACCGGCGGACCTCGGTGACGACCTGCTGGACGGTCTCGATCTCCCGCTCGGCCGCCGCGTCCCGGAAGCCCGAGTCTCCGGGCCACTCGGCGATGACCACCGACTCGCCGCCGGTCAGGGTCGTCCACAGCGTCTCGGTGACGAACGGCACGACCGGGTGCAGCAGCCGCAGGGTGACGTCCAGGACCTCGCCCAGCACGCGGCGGGAGGCGTCGGCGGCCGGGCCGCCGGCCATGAACGTCGTCTTGGACAGCTCCACGTACCAGTCGAAGACCTCGTCCCAGGCGAAGTGGAAGAGGGTGTCCGACAGCTTGGCGAACTGGTAGTCGTCGTAGTACGCGTCGACCTCGGCGACGACCGAGTTGAGCCGGGAGAGGATCCACCGGTCGGTCGCCGACAGCTGCTCGGCGGGCGGCAGTTCGCCCTCGACCGTCGCGCCGTTCATCAGCGCGAAGCGGGTGGCGTTCCAGATCTTGTTGGCGAAGTTACGGGAGCCCTGCACCCAGTCCTCGCCGATCGGGACGTCGACGCCGGGGTTGGCTCCGCGGGCGAGCGTGAACCGCACCGCGTCCGAGCCGTAGGTGTCCATCCAGTCCAGCGGGTTGACCGCGTTCCCGAAGGACTTGGACATCTTCTTGCCGAACTGGTCGCGGACCATGCCGTGCAGCGCGATGGTGTGGAACGGCGGGGTGCCGTCCATCGCGTACAGCCCGAACATCATCATCCGGGCGACCCAGAAGAAGAGGATGTCGTAGCCGGTGACCAGGACGGAGTTCGGGTAGAACTTCGTCACGCTCGGGGTCTGCTCGGGCCAGCCCAGCGTGGAGAACGGCCACAGACCGGACGAGAACCAGGTGTCGAGGACGTCGGTGTCCTGGTGCCACCCCTCGCCGGTGGGCGCCTCCTCGTCGGGTCCGACGCAGACGACCTCGCCGTTCGGCCCGTACCAGACCGGGATGCGGTGGCCCCACCACAGCTGCCGCGAGATGCACCAGTCGTGGAGGTTGTCGACCCAGCCGAAGTACCGGGACTCCATCTCCTTGGGGTGGATCGCGACCTTGCCGTCGCGGACCGCGTCACCGGCGGCCTTCGCCAGCGGGCCGACCTTGACCCACCACTGCATCGACAGCCGCGGCTCGATGGTGGTCTTGCAGCGCGAGCAGTGCCCGACGGAGTGGGTGTACGGGCGCTTCTCGGCGACGATCCGGCCCTCCGCGCGCAGCGCGCCGACGATCGCCGACCGGGCCTCGAAGCGGTCCAGCCCCTGGAACGGGCCGTGCGCGGTGATCACGCCACGCTCGTCGAGGACGGCCAGGTTGGCCAGGCCGTGCCGGCGGCCGATCTCGAAGTCGTTCGGGTCGTGCGCCGGCGTGACCTTGACCGCACCGGTGCCGAACTCCGGGTCGACGTGCTCGTCCGCGACGACCGGGATCCGCCGGCCCGTCAACGGCAGCTCGATCTCGGTACCCACGAGGTGGGCGTACCGCTCGTCCTCGGGGTGGACGGCCACGGCCGTGTCGCCGAGCATCGTCTCGGCGCGGGTGGTGGCGACGACGATCGAGGTGTCGCCCTCCCCGTACCGGATCGAGACCAGCTCGCCGTCGTCGTCCTGGTACTCCACCTCGATGTCGGAGATGGCGGTCAGGCAGCGCGGGCACCAGTTGATGATGCGCTCGGCGCGGTAGATCAGCTCGTCGTCGTAGAGCCGCTTGAAGATCGTCTGGACGGCCTTGGAGAGGCCCTCGTCCATGGTGAAGCGCTCACGGGACCAGGCGACGCCGTCGCCCAGCCGCCGCATCTGCCCGGAGATCTGGCCGCCGGACTCGCCCTTCCACTGCCAGACGCGCTCGACGAACGCCTCGCGCCCCAGGTCGTGCCGCGACACGCCCTCCTTGGCGAGTTCACGCTCGACCACGTTCTGGGTAGCGATACCGGCGTGGTCCATGCCCGGCTGCCAGAGCGTCTCGTATCCCTGCATCCGCTTGCGGCGGGTGAGCGCGTCGATGAGCGTGTGCTCGAAGGCGTGCCCCAGGTGCAGGGAGCCGGTGACGTTCGGCGGGGGGATGACGACGGTGTACGGCGGCTTGTCGCTCTTCTCGTCCGCCTCGAAGTAGCCCCGCTCTACCCAGCGCTCGTACAACGGCCCCTCTACATCGGCCGGCGTGTACTGAGTCGGCAGTTCGGGGACGCTGTGCTGCTGCTGAGTGTTCTCGGTCACGACCGACAGTGTACGGGCGCCCGTGTAGCAGCTTCGAATCGGTTTCGCCCCCGGGGCCACGGCTGTCGGCGGCGTCGTACAGGATGTCGGCAGCGCATAAACATCACGCCGACGCCCGGACGCCGCGCGCAGCACTCCGGCGTCACCGCAGTCACGAGGGGATCCGCTCCATGAGCTACAACCAGCCGCCTCCGGGCCCGTACGGTCAGCAGCCCCAGCAGCCCGGCCCGTACGGACAGCCGCAGCCGCCCGCCCCGCAGCCCGGCTACGGCTACCCGCAGCAGGGCGGCCAGGTGCCTCCTCAGCAGGGCTACGGATACCCGCAGCAGGCCCCCCAGCAGGCGCCCCAGCAGTTCCCCCAGCAGGCGCCCCAACAGTTCCCGCAGCAGCAGCCCCCCTACGGCCAGCCCGCGCAGCCCAACTACGGCCAGCAGGCGCCCTACGGCGGCCAGCAGACCCCCTACGGGATGATCCCCCAGGAGCCGGAGTCCGGCGGCGGCAACGGCAAGAAGATCGGCCTGATCATCGGCGCGGTCGCGGTGGTCGCGGCGATCGGCGTCGGCGCGTACTTCGTCTTCGGCTCGGGCGGCCAGGTCAAGCCGTACACGATCGCGCTGCCGGACAGCTTGCTGAGCGGACAGTTCAGCAAGGTGCAGGCGCCCGGGCAGAGCGGCGGCGGTACCGAGAACTTCTCGAACGACAAGGACGCCAAGGCGCTTGGCATCACCAACGGCAAGGGCGTCCAGGGCAGTTACAAGGACACCAGCGGGCTGATGATGCAGGTGGTCGGCATGTACGGGACCATCGGCGACCCTCAGGGCACCGTGACCCAGATGTTCGCCAAGATCGACGACAACGTGAAGAAGACCGCCGGCAGCGCCAAGATCGAGGACGTCACACCGGTCACCGAGTACTCGCCGAGCGGCTTCGACGGCGAGGTCATGAAGTGCCGGACGCAGAAGATCACTGTCTCGGCGGGCGGGATGACCGTACCGGTCACCGCCTCCACCTGCATCTGGGGCGACAACAGCGCCGTCGGCGTCGTGCAGCAGAGGGCCGTGCCCAACCCCAACGGCGGCGGCTCGGCCACCACCCCGAGCGCCGAGCAGCTCGCGGACACGACCGCCAAGGTCCGCAACGAGGTCCGCAAGGAGAAGTAAAGGGCGCCGGCCGGGCCTGGCCCACATAGCATGCCGAGTCGGCCAGGAGTGAACCCCTAGCCGCAGTCCCCAGAGTTCAGAACCGCCCGGCAGCAACTGCGCTGCCGGGCGGTTCTGTTGACGGGGGGGAGGCGCGGAGGCGCTACGCGCTCTTCTCCTGGGGTTCGCCCGAGTCGCCGCGGGTGCGGGGGACGAGGGTCGGGTTGACGTTGGAGTGGACCACGTCGGCGGTGATGACGACGCGGGCGACGTCCTTGCGGGACGGGATCTCGTACATCACCGCCTGGAGGACCTCCTCCATGATCGCGCGCAGGCCACGGGCGCCGGTGCCGCGGAGGATGGCCTGGTCGGCGATGGCCTCCAGGGCCGGGCGGTCGAAGTCCAGCTCCACGCCGTCGAGTTCGAAGAGCCGCTGGTACTGCTTGACCAGGGCGTTGCGCGGCTCGACGAGGATCTGGAGCAGCGCCTCGCGGTCGAGGTTGTGGACCGAGGTGAGGACGGGGAGGCGGCCGATGAACTCCGGGATCATCCCGAACTTCACCAGGTCCTCCGGCATCACGTCCTGGAGCTGGTCCTTGGACTCGATCTCGCGCTTGGAGCGGATCGTGGCGCCGAAGCCGATGCCCTTGGCGCCGGACCGGGCCTCGATGATCTTCTCCAGACCGGCGAAGGCACCGCCGACGATGAAGAGGACGTTGGTGGTGTCGATCTGGATGAATTCCTGGTGGGGGTGCTTGCGGCCCCCCTGGGGCGGCACGGAGGCCGTGGTGCCCTCCAGGATCTTCAGCAGGGCCTGCTGGACGCCCTCGCCGGAGACGTCCCGGGTGATCGACGGGTTTTCGCTCTTCCGGGCGACCTTGTCGATCTCGTCGATGTAGATGATGCCGGTCTCGGCCTTCTTGATGTCGAAGTCCGCGGCCTGGATCAGCTTCAGGAGGATGTTCTCGACGTCCTCACCGACGTAGCCGGCCTCGGTCAGCGCCGTGGCATCGGCAAAGGCGAAGGGGACGTTGAGCATCCGGGCGAGGGTCTGCGCGAGCAGCGTCTTGCCCGAGCCGGTGGGGCCGAGCAACAGGATGTTGGACTTGGCCAGCTCGATGCCCTCGTCGCCGCGGCCCGGGCCGTTCTCGC
This sequence comes from Streptomyces yunnanensis, assembly GCF_029011865.1. NCBI lineage: Bacteria > Bacillati > Actinomycetota > Actinomycetes > Kitasatosporales > Streptomycetaceae > Streptomyces > Streptomyces yunnanensis. The sequence continues at coordinate 6,256,010 of NZ_CP095749.1, read as the reverse complement.
CCGCCTGGACGCGCTTGTAGTGGTTGTACACGGCCACCGAGAGCGCCTTCTTGGCGGGCTCCTGGCCGACGACGTAGCCGTTGAGGAACTCGTAGATCTCGCGGGGCTTGGGGAGTTCTTCCCAGCGCACCTCGGAGGTCTCGGCGAGCTCTTCCTCGATGATCTCGTTGCAGAGATCGATGCACTCGTCGCAGATGTACACACCAGGTCCCGCGATGAGCTTCTTCACCTGCTTCTGGCTCTTTCCACAGAACGAGCACTTGAGCAGGTCGCCGCCGTCACCGATGCGTGCCACGAGGTGAATCCCCTTCGCCTGGGATCCGCATTGTTCCGCGGACCCGGGAGCTTGCCTATCGACGGTACCTTGCCGGGCCCCCCGTACGGGCCCCCCTTGGACCGACTCGGTTCACTCGGTCCAAGGGGGCAACACTCCGGCGCATTTCGCGAAGATCGCGATCAGACCGAGACGGAGGTCTTCCGCGTCGAGACGATCTGGTCGACCAGACCGTACGCCAGGGACTCCTCGGCGGTCAGGATCTTGTCGCGCTCGATGTCCTCGCGGATCTTCTCGATCGGCGTGGACGAGTGCTTGGCCAGCATCTCCTCCAGCTGCGTGCGCATCCGCTGGATCTCGCGGGCGGCGATCTCCAGGTCGGAGACCTGGCCGCGGCCGGTCTCGCTGAAGGGCTGGTGGATCAGGACCCGGGCGTTGGGCAGCGCCATGCGCTTGCCCGGGGTGCCGGCCGCCAGCAGCACGGCAGCGGCGGAGGCCGCCTGGCCCATGCAGACCGTCTGGATGTCGGGCTTGACGAACTGCATGGTGTCGTAGATCGCCGTCAGCGCCGTGAACGAGCCGCCGGGGCTGTTGATGTAGACCGAGATGTCGCGGTCCGGGTCCATCGACTCCAGGCACAGCAGCTGCGCCATGACGTCGTTGGCGGAGGCGTCATCGATCTGCACCCCGAGGAAGATCACCCGCTCCTCGAAGAGCTTCGCGTACGGGTCGTACTCGCGCACGCCCTGCGAGGTGCGCTCGACGAAGCGCGGGACGATATAGCGGGACTCGGCGGTCATGCCGGAGAACTCGGCCTGAGGGCGCTCGTAGAGGCCGCTTCCGGGGAAGTTGTTCATCTGGAGGTTCACCGTCCTGGTGGCGAAATGGGGCTGGGGGTCGACTGCGGGACGTGGGCCGGGGCTCAGGCCCCGGTGCCGCCCCCGCCCGGAACGCCGGCAGCGGAGGGCATGACGTCGTCGATGAGGCCGTACGCCTTGGCCTCCTCGGCACTGAACCAGCGGTCGCGGTCGGCGTCCTTGGTCCACTGCTCCAGCGTCTGGCCGGTGTGCATGGCGGAGAGCTCGCCCAGGCGCTTCTTCGTGCGCAGCAGCTGCTCGGCGTGGATCTTGATGTCCGAGGCCGAACCCGCCAGGCCGGCGGAGGGCTGGTGGATGAGGATCTCGGCGTTCGGCAGCGCGAAGCGCTTGCCCGGGGTGCCTGCGCTCAGCAGGAACTGGCCCATCGAAGCGGCGAGGCCCATGGCGATGGTGACCACGTCGTTCTTGATGTACTGCATGGTGTCGTAGATCGCCATGCCCGCCGTGACCGAGCCGCCTGGGGAGTTGATGTAGAGGAAGATGTCCTTTTCCGGGTCAGCGGCGAGGAGCAGCAGCTGCGCCGTGATCTTGTTGGCGATGTCGTCGTCGACCGGCTGGCCGAGGAAGATGATCCGCTCGCCGAGCAGCCGGTTGTAGACCTGGTCGCCGAGGCCACCGGAGGTCGGCTCAGCGGCGGCGGAAGGCATCGGGATCGTCACGTGTCCACCTGCTCGTTGTCGGACGGCTCGCGACCGTCTCAGCGTCGTCTTCTGGGGCGCGGGGACCTGCGCCGTGTGGTGCATCCGGCGCGTTCGGAAACTTCCCTGCCCTCGTATCTACGGACCCTAACGCGCAGGTCGGACAACGCCATCCCACAGCGAGAACTGTTCGCTGTGAGCGCAGGCTCACGGACCGGGATGACGTACGGGCCCGAACACGCTCACGTGCGTGTTCGGGCCCGTACTCACAGCTCGAAGAGCCCGGGGAACCCCCGGACGGCCGGGGCTCAGCCCTCGGTCTTCGGGGCCTCCTCGGCCTTCGCCTCGGTGCCCTCGGCCTCGGCGACGACGGCCTCGGCGGCCTCCGCCTCCTCCTCGTCCTCCAGGTCGACGACCTCACCGTTGGTGTCCTTGACCGTGGCGGCCTCGACGACCACCGCGAGGGCCTTGCCGCGGGCGACCTCGCCCACCAGCATCGGCACCTGGCCACCCTCGACGACCGCCTGGGCGAACTGGTCGGGGCTCATGCCGGAGGACTGCGCACGCCGCATGAGGTGCTCGGTGAGCTCCTCCTGGCTGACGTTGAGCTTCTCCTTGTTGACCAGCTCGTCGAGGACGAACTGGGTCTTGATGCCCTTCTCGGCCTGCTCCTTGGTCTCGGCGTCGAACTCTTCCTCGGTCTTGCCCTGGATCTCCAGGTACTTCGCGAGGTCGAGGCCCATCTGGCCGAGCTGGTGGTGCTCCAGGTTGTGCTTGCGGGTGCGGATCTCGTCCTCGAGGAGCTTCTCGGGGATCGGGACCTCGATCAGGCCGAGCAGCGCCTCCAGGACCTTCTCCTGAGCCTGGGTGGCCTGGTCGAACTTCTTCATCCGCTCCAGGCGCTTGCGGCTGTCCGCCTTGAGCTCGTCGAGGGTGTCGAACTCGCTGGCCAGCTGCGCGAAGTCGTCGTCCAGCTCGGGCAGTTCGCGGGCCTTGACCTCGGTGACGTCGACCTTGACCTCGGCCTCCTTGCCCTGGGCGGAGCCGCCCTTGAGCTCGGAGGTGAAGGTGGCGCTGCCGCCGGCCTCCAGGCCCTTGACGGCCTCGTCGATGCCGTCGAGGAGCTCACCGGAGCCGATGGTGTAGCTGACGCCGTTGGCGATGCCGTCGGCCAGCACCTCGCCGTCGACCTTGGCCTCCAGGTCCACGGTCACCACGTCGCCGTCCTGGGCGGCGCGCTCGACCGGGCTGGTCGAGGCGAAGCGCTCACGCAGCTGCTCCACGGACTTCTCGACGTCCTCGTCCGACACCTCGACGGCGTCGACCTCGACCTCGATGCCGGAGTAGTCCGGGATCTCCAGCTCGGGGCGGATGTCGACCTCGGCGGTGAAGGCCAGCAGCTCGTTGTCCTTGAGCTCGGTGATGTCCACCTCGGGCTGGCCGAGGACGTTCAGCTCGGCCTCGTTGACCGCGTTGGTGTAGAACTTCGGGAGCGCGTCGTTGACGGCCTCCTCCAGCACGGCGCCACGACCGAACCGCTGGTCGATGACGCGGGCCGGGATCTTGCCCTTGCGGAAGCCCTTCACCGTGACCTGCTGGTTGATCTTCTTGTACGCCGCGTCGAGGCTGTCCTTGAGCTCCTCGAAGGGCACCTCGACAGTGAGCCGAACCCGGGTCGGGTTCAGGGTCTCCACGGCGCTCTTCACGGTTCGGTCTCCTTGGGCTGACTTGGGGTTTTGCCTGAGATCCGCCGGCGTCCGGCATGTCCCGGCCCGGCCGATCGCGCCCGGTACAGAGACATACGGGCACGCAGCTTGCATAGTAACCGCAAGGAGGAGGGCACCCACAACGCGATCTTGAACGGTCGCTTATGCCCGCTTTGCGTCATGCGGACGGGTACCTGAAATGGTCGGGGTGGCCGGATTCGAACCGACGACCTTCCGCTCCCAAAGCGGACGCGCTACCAAGCTGCGCCACACCCCGTCGGTGCGACACGTAGGGTACATGGCCCAGGACGGTGTGGCCGCCCGTTATTCAAGAGCGCGATGCAGTGTGCGCGGCACGGCCTCCACCCGCTACGATGCTCTGCGTGCCGGGGTCCCACCGACCGTGGCGCTCGCGGGCGTAGCTCAATGGTAGAGCCCCAGTCTTCCAAACTGGCTACGCGGGTTCGATTCCCGTCGCCCGCTCCGAATCGGCCCGGGGCCGGATCGCGGACTTTCCCGATCCGGCCCCGGGCCGCTTTTGTCACCAGGCCCGGCGGGGCCCGTCGCCCGCACCGCCACCTTCCCTGCCCCCCGAATTCCGGATTCTCGGCAATTCCGGCGACAGTGCGCCCCGGTGACCCTCTTTCAGGCATCGAGGGAGGAGCGTCGGGCCGGCCTTGTGCGGTCGCGCCGGTGCCGGGCGACACCCCCGCCGGTCGCCGTCGGGCCCGCGCCCATCGCCTGTGCGCACCCGGAGCGGGGCTTTGCCGTGCGTCCAGCGCCGCGGCACCGCGCTGAGCGCCGGAGGAAGCCTGGAGGCGGTCATCACCACCGTTTCCGGCGTTCCGCACGACCGGGGTTCAGCGGATATCGCACTGCCGGAGAGCGATAGGGAACGGGCCGAGCCGGATGCGGTGAAGGGAATTCGCGTGGCGCATTTCCGGGAGATCGCGCACCGGTGTGGATTCGCTTTCGAGGGCCGGCGCGGGCCACAACTGGCGGACAGCGGGCGGCGTCGGCCCGCCGGACCCCCGCTTTCCCCTGTGCCGGCAGGGCGTCTGCCCGGAGTGCACGGTTGACTAGGGTGCAGCCATGGAGATCTGGATCAACCCCGCCTGTTCCAAGTGCCGTTCCGCCGTGTCCCTCCTCGACGCGGAGGGTGCGGAGTACACCGTGCGGCGCTATCTCGAAGAGCCGCCGAGCGCCCAGGAGCTGCGGGAGGTGCTGGAGCGGCTGGCGCTGGAGCCGTGGGACATCACCCGCACCCAGGAGGCCGAGGCGAAGGAGCTCGGCCTCAAGGACTGGGGGCGTACGGCGGACGACCGCGAGCGGTGGATCGAGGCGCTGGCGGCGCACCCGCGGCTGATCCAGCGCCCGATCATCACCGCCGACGACGGATCGGCGCTGGTGGGGCGCAGCGAGGATGCCGTGCGTGACGCGCTGGCGCGGACCGGGGGTGGACGGACCCCCTGACGGTCCGGCCCGCGAAGCGTGAACCGTTCGGGGCGCGTGCCCTAGGGCCTGTCCGATGGGTCAGGGTCGGACAGGCCCTAGAACGAGATGTGGTTGATCGTGCTCGCGATGGAGTTCAGGAATCTGTTGATCGACGGCGCCATGCCGGTCGAGGCGAGGAAGAAGCCGAAGAGTATGGCGACGAACGCCGGCCCGGCCTTGATCGCCTTCTGCCTGATCAGTACGACGAGGATGATCCCCAGCATCAGGACAACTGACAGCGAAAGAGCCACAACTGATCACACCCTCGGTCGGAACGCCTCACCGGCCCTGGGGCATGCCGCGCACACCCCCGGCACCCATCGTGCCATCAACTCCCTGCCCATCGCAGGCGGGTGACGAATCATCGGCCAACGCTTTGCTCGTTCCCGATCGTTCATTCCGCGTCGCTTCCGGTCGGTCCGGCGAACCCTCGCACCCCACCGGACCGGCCCGCAAAAGCCCCGCAGCGCCGCACAACGGGCCCTTCGTTAATGATTTGGTAATCTAAGTATTGACCACTTCTTGACGCTGTCTTGACCTGGCGTGCGCTCCAGTACGTGCTTGGGCTCACATCGGCGGCGCGTTGACGACCAGGAGGAACGGGCCCATCGGACACGCAGACACCCTGATCGCCATGGGCGGCGCCTTTCTCGCCGCCGCCGTCCTCGCCCGCCTCGGCGGCCGCATCGGACTCCCCACCATCCCCCTGTTCATCCTGGCCGGAATCCTGCTCGGCCCGCACACCCCCGGCATCGTCCTGGTCGCCGACCCGCACGACCTGGAGATGCTCTCCCTGCTCGGTCTGGTGCTGCTGCTCTTCTACCTGGGCCTGGAATTCCACGTCGACGACCTCAAGGCGGGCGGCCGTCGGATGGCGCTGGCCGGCGGCGCCTATCTGACGCTGAACGTGGGCGCCGGGCTCGGCTTCGGCTTCGCGCTCGGCTGGGGCACCTCCGAGGCGCTGGTGCTCGCCGGGGTGCTCGGCATCTCCTCGTCCGCGATCGTCACCAAGGTCCTGGTCGACACCGGGCGGCTGGGCAATCCGGAGACCAAGCCGATCCTCGGCATCATCGTCGTCGAGGACATCTTCCTGGCCCTGTATCTGGCCGCGTTGCAGCCGGTGCTCTCCGGGGCCGACTCGCTGGCCGCGGCGGCGCCGGCGGCCGGGAAGGCGTTCGGCTTCCTGCTGCTGCTCGCCGCGGCGGCCCGCTGGGGCACGCGACTGGTCGGGCGGCTGATCGCCACCAAGGACAGCGAACTGCTGGTGATCTCCTTCCTGGGCGCCGCGGTGCTGGTCGCCGGGGTCTCCGAGTGGTTCGGGGTCGCGGACGCCATCGGCGCGTTCATGGTGGGGCTGATGCTCGGCGGGACGAGTTCGGGGCCGCGGATCCGCAAGCTGGTGCATCCGCTGCGGGACGCGTTCGGGGCGATCTTCTTCTTCGCGTTCGGGCTCTCCATCGACCCCGGCGACCTGCCGAGCGTCGTGTGGCCGGTGCTGATCGCGGTGGCGCTGACGCTGCTGATGAACGTGCTCGCGGGGATGACCGCGGCGCGGATCTACGGCTTCGGGCCGGGCCCGGCCGCGAACATCGCCACCGCGCTGCTGGCCCGCGGCGAGTTCGCGCTGATCCTGGCCACGATGGCGGCGGGCGCCGGACTCGACGAGCGGCTGGCCCCGTTCATCGCCGGCTATGTGCTGATCCTGGCCGTGCTGGGCCCGTTGGCGGCCGGCCGCTCCGGGCTGCTGGCCCGGGTGCTGCCCGGCGGTGGTGCGGGGCGGGGGGCGCCGCCGGGGACCGCCCCGGAGGCCGAGCCGGCGGTCAGCCGTCCCGGGTGATCAGCAGCAGCGCCCGGTCGTCGTTGACGTCCTTGGCGACGGCCTCGATCAGATGCCAGGCGGCGCCGGCGAAGCCGCTGTGCACATAGCGCTCGGCCTCGCCGGTCAGCCGGTCCATGCCCTCGGCGATGTCGCGGTCGGCGGCCTCCACCAGGCCGTCGGTGAACAGCATCAGCACGTCGCCGGGGCGCAGCGTCCCCTTGACCGGGTCGAACTGGGCGCCGTCGTAGACCCCGAGCAGCGGGCCCTCCCCCGTCTTCTCCTCCCAGCGGCCGGTGCCCGCGCTGAGTTGGAGGCCGGGGAGGTGGCCCGCGGAGAACAGCTCGTAGTCGCCGGACTCCAGGTCGAGGACGAGGTGGACGGAGGTGGCGAAGCCCTCGTCCCAGTCCTGGCGCAGCAGATAGCCGTTGGCGGCCGTGAGGAAGCCGTGCGGCGGCAGTGAGCCGAGCAGGCCGCCGAAGGCGCCGGACAGCAGCAGCGCCCGGGACGCCGCGTCCATGCCCTTGCCGGAGACGTCGGTGAGCACGACCTCCAGGATGTTGCCGCCCTGGGTGCGGGAGGCGACCACGAAGTCGCCGGAGAAGGACTGGCCGCCGGCCGGGCGGAGCGCCATCTCGTGGTGCCAGCCCTTGGGGAGCTTGGGCAGCGTGCTCTGCACCCGGATCCGTTCGCGCAGGTCGAAGAGCATGGTGCCGCCGCGCCGCCAGGGCACGCCGACCCGGCTGCGGAACTGCGCGACCAGCAGCCCGGAGAGCCCGACCGCGGCGACGACCAGGACCGTGCCCGGGGTGATCCGGTCCCGCCCCTGGTCGTACGGGCCGAACAGCGCCGCCTCGACGATCAGCGCGGCGGCGGAGGCGGCGTACAGGACCAGGAGGTTGGCCGGCCGCAGCAGCAGTCCGCCGGCGATGATCGGGAGGACCAGCGCGGTCGGCGCGATCCACTCCGGGTGCCAGAGGGTGCCGCCGGCGATGGCCGGGACGGCGACGAGGAGGGCGGCCAGCGCGACCCAGTCGGAGCCGTCGCCGCGGAAGTAGTCGACGCCGGCCTTGCGCATGCCGATGCGGGTCCGGTGCAGCCGTTTGTGCATCCGGGCCCTCAGGCTTTCCGCTCCCGCGCCGCGTGTCATTGTTCTGGGACCTTATCCACCCGTTCGGCGGCGCGTCGATTCGCCGCACGTCACCCCGGGGAATTGCCGGGAATTCGCGTTCGAAATGCGGTCGCGCGGCCGGAGGGCGGGCTGCTAGGGATGCCTCATGACGACAGAGTTGCAGCCGTTGCGGGATGCCGACTGGGATGCCTGGTACGACAAGCTGGACGTGGCGTTCGGCGGGGTCCCCGAGGGGCCGGAGAGGCGTGCGTGGTGGCGTGCCGTCACCGAGGTCGAGCGGGCTTTCGCGGTCCGGGACGGCGGCGAGATCGTCGGCACCGGCGGATCGTTCTCGTTCGGACTAACCGTGCCGGGCGGCGCGGAGCTGCCCGTGGCCGGGGTCACGCTGATCAGCGTGCAGCCCACCCACCGGCGGCGCGGGGTGCTGCGCTCGATGATGCGCCACCAGCTGACGGACGTCCACGCGCGCGGCGAGGCGCTGGCGGTGCTGACCGCCACGGAGCCGGCGATCTACGGGCGGTTCGGGTACGGCCCGGCCACCCAGGAGATGCGGATGACCGTGGACACGGTGCGGCTGGCCGCCCCGGACCTGCCGGGCGTGGCCGACGTCCGGCTGCGGCTGGTGGACCCGGCGGCCGCGGTGGCCGCGTGCGAGCGGGTCTATGCGCAACTGGTGCCGACCCGGCCGGGGATGCTGGCGCGCCGCCCCCACTGGGAGCGGCTGCCGGTGCTCGACCCGGAGAGCGAGCGGAACGGGGCCGGCCAACTCCAGTGCGTGCTGGCCGAGGTGGACGGCGAGGTGCGGGGGTACGCCCGGTACGCCGTCAAGCCCGACTGGGACCACACCGGGCCGCGCGGGGCGGTGCTGGTGCGCCACCTCGACGCGCTGGACCCGGTGGCCTACGCGGCGCTGTGGCGCTATCTGTTCGGGATCGACCTGACCGCGTCGGTGGTGGCGCGCGGCCGGCCGGTGGACGATCCGCTGCTGCACCTGGTGGCCGACCACCGGCGGTGCGACCTCGGGGTGCGCGAGGCGCTGTTCGTCCGGCCGGTGGACGTCGGGGCGGCGCTGGCGGCCCGCACGTACCGGCGGCCGGTGGACGTGGTGCTGGAGGTCGCGGACGACCTCTGCCCGTGGAACGCGGGGCGCTGGCGGCTGTCCGGCGACGAGCGGGGGGCGGTGTGCGAGCGGACCACCGACCCGGCCGAACTCGCGCTGTCCGTGAGGGAGTTGGGCTCGGCCTATCTGGGCGGGTTCACGCTGTCGGCGCTGGCCGGGGCCGGCCGGGTGCGGGAGCTGCGGCCGGGGGCGCTGGCGGCGGTGTCGCCGGCGTTCGGGTCCGACCTGGCGCCGTGGCTGCCGCACGCGTTCTGACCGGTTGCGGCCGGGCCCGCCGGCGCCCTCAGGGGCGGGCGGCGGCGGGCTGGCACACGGGGCACCAGAAGAGGTTGCGGGCGGCCAGGCCGGCGGTGCGGATCTCGCTGCCGCAGAGGTGGCAGGCGGCGCCGGTGCGGCGGTAGACGTAGACCTCGCCGCCGTGGTCGTCGACCCGGGGCTGGCGGCCCATGGCCTCCGGGGTGTGCTCGGGGCGGACGGTGTCGATCCGGTTGTTCCTCACGCCGTCCCGCATCAGGTCCACCAGGTCGGCCCAGACCGCGTCCCACTGGTCGCGGCGCAGGTCGCGGCCGGGGAGGTAGGGGTCGATGCCGTGCCGGAAGAGGACCTCGGCGCGATAGACGTTGCCGACGCCGGCGATCACCTTCTGGTCGAGCAGCAGCGCCGCGACGGTGGTGCGGCTGCGGGAGATCCGCCGCCACGCGCCGGTGCCGTCGTCGTCCGGCCGCAGCGGGTCGGGGCCCAGCCGGTCGTGTATCGCCTGCTTCTCGGCGTCGGTGATCAGCGCGCAGGCGGTGGGGCCGCGCAGGTCGGCGTGGTGGTCGGCGCCGACCAGTCGCAGCCGGACGGTGTCGGTGGGCGGCGGGGGCGGGGTGGCGCCGAAGCCGAGCTTGCCGAAGAGGCCGAGGTGGATGTGGACCCAGCGGTCCACACCGAAGCCGAGGAAGAGGTGTTTGCCGTGCGCCTCGGCGCTCTCCATGACCTGGCCGTCGATGAGCGCCGCGCCCTCGGCGAACTTGCCCTGCGGGCTGCTCGCCCGGACCGGGGCGCCCTCGAAGCGGTCCCGGTGGTCCAGCGCGAGGCGGTGGATGGTGTGCCCCTCGGGCATCGGGCGTCCTCCAGTGGGCGCGCCCGCTCCCCCTGGGCACAGGGCAGCGGGCAGCGCGGCGTCAGCGGGGTCAGTCCTGCTGCGGGTGGTGGGCCGGGATCGGGGGGAGCTCGCCGGTGGTCTCGTAGCGGGAGAGCATCTCGATGCGGCGGGTGTGCCGTTCCTCACCCGAGTACGGGGTGGCGAGGAAGACCTCGACGAAGCGGGTGGCCTCGTCCACGGTGTGCATCCGGCCGCCGACGGAGATGACGTTGGCGTCGTTGTGCTCGCGGCCGAGCTTGGCGGTCTCCTCGCTCCACGCCAGCGCGGCGCGGACGCCCTTGACCTTGTTGGCGGCGATCTGCTCGCCGTTGCCGGAGCCGCCGATCACGATGCCCAGGCTGTCCGGGTCGGCGGCGGTCCGCTCCGCGGCGCGCAGGCAGAACGGCGGGTAGTCGTCCTGGGCGTCGTAGATGTGGGGGCCGCAGTCGACGGGCTCGTGGCCATGGGCCTTGAGCCAGTCCACGAGGTGGTTCTTGAGGTCGAAGCCGGCATGATCGGAGCCGATGTACACGCGCATGGCATGAGTGTGGCATGCCGTTCTCGGGGTAGAGGCCACCGGGGCGCGGCCCGTCCTGTCGCCGTGGCGCGGCACTTCAGGCAACTCGCCAGTAACGACAACGATCCGGATTCGGCTCTTCCAAACGGTCGTTAACAACGTTCTAATGCCTGGGTTCGACACCGAGAACCACCGAAGGACGGTGCACATGGGCGCGCACCCGCCCCCAAGCTCTCAAGGAGCAGGGGGGACCCCCGTCTCCCCCGCGGTCCCCGCTGCCGGTGAACCCGGCAACGGCTCCGCGAACCGGCCGCCCGAAGGGCTCCAGGCCGGCCTCAAGAACCGCCATCTGTCCATGATCGCCATTGGCGGGGTCATCGGCGCCGGCCTGTTCGTCGGATCCGGAGCCGGCATCAACGCCGCCGGCCCGGGGATCCTCCTCTCGTACGCGCTGACCGGTCTGCTGGTCGTGCTGGTGATGCGGATGCTGGGCGAGATGGCCGCGGCCTCCCCCACCTCCGGTTCGTTCTCCGCGTACGCGGACCGGGCGCTGGGCCGCTGGGCGGGCTTCACCATCGGCTGGCTGTACTGGTTCTTCTGGTCGGTGGTGCTGGCGGTCGAGGCGACCGCCGCGGCGTCGATCCTGACCGGCTGGATACCGGCGGTGCCCCAGTGGGCCTGGGCGCTGCTGGTGATGATCGTGCTGACCGGCACCAACCTGGTGTCGGTGGGCTCGTTCGGCGAGTTCGAGTTCTGGTTCGCCGGGATCAAGGTCGTGGCGATCGTGATCTTCATCGTGGTCGGCGCGCTGGCGATCTTCGGGCTGCCCCCGGGTCACGACGCGGTGGGCACCGCGAACCTGGTCGGACACGGCGGCTTCCTGCCGAAGGGACCGGGCGCGATCCTCTCCGGGATGCTGCTGGTGGTCTTCTCCTTCATGGGCAGCGAGATCGTCACGCTGGCGGCGAGCGAGTCGCCGAACCCGGTGGTCGCCGTCCGCAAGGCCGTCAACAGCGTGATCTGGCGGATCGCGCTGTTCTACATCGGGTCGATCGCGGTGATCGTGACGCTGCTGCCGTGGGACTCCCCGGAGGTGGCCAAGAGCCCGTACGTGGCGGTGCTGAAGTCGCTGCACATCCCGTACGTGGACGTGGTGATGGACGTGGTCGTGCTGACCGCGGTGCTGTCCTGTCTGAACTCCGGGCTCTACACGGCGTCCCGGATGGCGTTCTCGCTCGGTGAGCGCGGCGACGCGCCGAAGTCGTTCGCGACGGTCAACAAGGGCGGCGTCCCGGCGGTGGCGATCTGGGCGTCGGTGGCCTTCGGGTTCATCGCGACGATCTTCAGCTACACCTCGAAGGACACCATCTTCCAGTTCCTGCTGAACTCCTCGGGCGCGGTGGCGCTCTTCGTCTGGCTGGTGATCTGCGTCTCGCAGCTGCGGATGCGCCGGACCATCGAGCGGGAGACGCCGGAGCGGCTGACGGTGCGGATGTGGCTGTACCCGTGGCTGACCTACGCCACCATCGCGCTGATCGTCTTCGTCGTGGGCTACATGTTCTACGACAAGAACGGCCGGGAGCAGATGGTGCTGTCGGTGGTGGCGGCCGTGGTGGTGCTGGTGGCCGGGCTGGTGCTGCAGAAGCGGCGGCCCCGTGAGGTAACGGAGCCGGCGGCGGCCGCGAAGGCGCCGGAGAACGCGTAGCCGTCCCGGGCGCACGACGCGCACGACGGGGCCCGCACCCTCGGTGGGTGCGGGCCCCGTCGGCGTTCTCCCGGGTGCTCAGCCGCGGCGACCGGCCAGCTTCCAGGCGGTGGGCAGCGCGCCCATGGCCAGGGCGATCTTGAGGGCGTCGCCGATCAGGAACGGCACCATGCCGACGGCGACGGCCCGGTCGAGGGGCATCCCCATGCTGAACGCGAGGTAGGGGACGCCGATCGCGTAGATCACGGCGTTGCCGGCGAGCATCGTGGCGGCGGTGCGGAGCATCCCGCGGTCGCCGCCGCGGCGGGCCAGCGCGCCCACGGCGGTGGCGGCGAGCAGCATGCCGAGGACGTAGCCGAAGGTGGCCCCGCCGGCGCCGGCGGCGCCGCCGGCGAACCACGGCACGCCGGCGATGCCCGCCAGGGCGTAGAGCGCCAGCGACAGCAGCCCGCGGCGGGCGCCGAGCGAGGCGCCCACGAGGAGGGCGGCGAAGGTCTGGCCGGTGACCGGGACCGGGGAGCCGGGGACCGGGAGCGCGATCTGGGCCGCGATGCCGGTGATCACGGCGCCGCCGGCGACCAGCGCGGCGTCGCGGACGCGGGCGCGGGTGGCGGTGGCGGCCGGCAGCAGGTCGGCGAGGACCGCTCCAGGACGGAGGGTGGGGGCGACTGTGCTCATCAGGGGACTCCGCTGGTGTGTGGCGGATCCGGGGGTGGATCCGGCGGGACGTGATGACGTTAGTTCAGGGGGGCGGCGGCGATCATCATGTGGCGGTGACAAAGCCGTGCCGGCCCGCTTGGGGAGTTCCGGACAACCGCCACCCTGCCGGAGCCCGCCGGGCCGTGGGGTGTCTTCGCAGGTCACGTGATGCTCGTCACGGAGCGGACGGCCGTATGGGGCCGGTTTTGTGCTAGTCGGGGCCGGCCGGGGACACTGGGACGGCTCCGTGGTGACCTGTGGAGTTCCCCCAAACCGGGCGGCGATCCCGCCCTTGCGCCCCTTGCGAGAGTACGAGCCCATGCACGACGCACTGCCGCCCCTGGCCGAGAAGGTCGAGAAAGAGCCGTTGTCCGGGGGGCTCAAGCAGCGCCATCTGACGATGCTGGGGCTGGGCGGGGTGATCGGTGCGGGGCTGTTCGTCGGCTCCGGGGCGGGCATCGCGGTGGCCGGGCCGGGGATCGTGCTGTCCTATCTGATCGCCGGTGCGCTGGCGATGCTGGTCATGCGGATGCTCGGGGAGATGTCGGCGGCGATGCCGGCCTCCGGGGCGTTCTCGGTGCACGCCGAGCGGGCGCTGGGGCGCTGGGCCGGCTTCAGCGTGGGGTGGCTGTACTGGTTCCTGCTCGTGGTGGTGCTGGCGGTGGAGGCCACCGGGGCGGCGCAGATCGCACACGGCTGGGCGCCGGCGGTGCCGCAGTGGGGCTGGGTGCTGATCTTCATGGTCGTCTTCACCGTCGCGAATCTGGCCGCGGTGAAGAACTTCGGCGAGTTCGAGTTCTGGTTCGCCGCCCTGAAGGTCACCGCGATCGTGCTGTTCCTGGCGCTGACGCTGCTGGCGGTCTTCGGGGTGCTGCCCGCCGCATCGACCTACTCGGGCCAGCCGGTCGGGCTGACCAACCTCACCGGGCACGGCGGGTTCCTGCCGCACGGCTGGTCCGGGGTGGTCTCGGGGGTGCTGGCCGTGGTGTTCGCGTTCGGCGGGCTGGAGGTGGTCACCATCGCGGCGGCCGAGTCGGACGACCCGGCGCGGGCGGTGGGCCGGGCGGTGCGCAGCGCGGTGTGGCGGATCCTCTTCTTCTACGTGGGCTCGATGCTGGTCATCGTCACCGTGCTGCCCTGGTCGTCGATGCAGCCGGGCAAGAGCCCGTATGTGATGGTGCTGGACCACATCGGGGTGCCGGGCGCCGGGCAGATCATGAACATCGTGGTGTTCGTGGCGCTGCTGTCGGCGCTGAACGCCAATCTCTACGGTTCGTCGCGGATGGTGTTCTCGCTGGCCGAGCGCGGCGAGGCGCCGCGCGGGCTGCTGAAGGTGTCGGGTGGAGGGGTGCCGCGCCGGGCGGTGCTGGCCTCGGTGGCGTTCGGCTTCGTCTCGGTGCTGCTCAATCTCAAGTGGCCGGATTCGGTCTTCCTCTACTTGCTCAACGCGGTCGGTGCGGTGCTGCTGTTCGTCTGGGGGTTGATCGCCGTCTCCCAGCTGCGGCTGCGGCCCCGGATCGAACGGGAGGCGCCGGAGCGGCTGATCCTGCGGATGTGGGCGTTCCCCTATCTGACATGGCTGGCGCTGGCGGCGATGGGCGCGGTGATCGTGCTGATGCTGACCGATGCCACGGCCCGGCCGCAGCTGCTGTGGTCGGCCGGCGCGACCGCGTTGGTGCTGGTGGTGGCCGGTGCGCGGGAGCTGAGGGCGCGTCGGGCGCGGGCCTGAGGAGCGCCGTCGCGCAGCGGTGCGGCCGGGGCCGCCGGGGCAACTCCCGGGCCCACCGGCCATATTGAGACGTACCTCACATCTCGTCGCATTCGACGATCTATCAGGCACGCTCGGTCACGATCGCGTCTGAATACCGAACAATCGCTGCACGACTGTTGCCCTGAGCGGACAGCGACGCTCAGACTGAGCCAGCTTTGCCGAGGACACCGGAGTTGAGCCGTCCTGCGGCCCCGGGAGACCGCAGTATCGCCCCGCCCGCATCTCACCCACTGGGACAGGTACGACATGAATCGGACACCCCCGTCCGCCGGTGCGCAGACCGCCGCGGCCCCGGGTACTGGCCAGGACGGCGGCGCGCTGTCACACGGCCTCAAGCAACGCCACCTCTCGATGATCGCCCTCGGCGGGGTGATCGGCGCGGGGCTGTTCGTCGGTTCCCGCGAGGGCATCGCGGCGGCCGGCCCGTCGATCGTGCTGGCCTATGCCGTCTCCGGTGCGCTGGTCATGCTGATCATGCGGATGCTCGGCGAGATGTCCGCGGCCCGGCCGTCCTCCGGCTCCTTCTCGGTGCACGCCGAGCGGTCCATCGGCTCCTGGGCCGGCTTCACCGTGGGCTGGATGTTCACCGCGCTGCTGTGCGTGGCGGTGGCGGCCGAGGCGCTGGGCGCCGCGGACGTGCTGCACCAGTGGTTCCCCTCCACCGAGCCGTGGATGTGGGTACTGCTGATCATGATCGTCTTCACCGCGACCAACCTGACCGCGGTCGGCAACTTCGGTGAGTTCGAGTTCTGGTTCGCCGCCCTGAAGGTCGCCGCGATCGCCCTGTTCCTGATCCTGGGTGTGCTGGCCATCTTCGGCCTGCTGCCCGGCACCTCGGCGCCCGGCACCGCGCACCTGACCGGCGACGGCGGCTTCCTGCCCAAGGGCGTGGACGGCCTGATGGTCGGTCTGCTGGCGTCGGTGTTCGCGTACGGCGGTCTGGAGACGGTGACCATCGCGGCGGCCGAGTCCAAGGACCCGGCCCGCGGCGTGGCCCGCGCGGTGCGCACCGCGATGTGGCGGATCGCGCTGTTCTACGTCGGCTCGATGGCGATCATCGTCACCGTCATCCCCTGGAGCGCGCCGTCGATCGCCAAGAGCGGCCCGTACGTGGCGGTGCTGGACTACCTCAAGATCCCGGCGGCCGGCCAGATCATGAACGTGGTCATCCTGGTCGCCCTGCTCTCCGCGGTGAACGCCAACATCTACGGCTCCTCGCGGATGGCCTACTCGCTGATCGCCCGCGGCCAGGGCCCGGCCGTCCTGGGCAAGGTGAGCGGCGGGGTACCGCGCCGGACGGTGCTGCTGTGCGCCGCGTTCGGGTTCCTCGCGGTGCTCTTCAGCTTCTGGTGGCCGACCACCGTCTTCCAGTGGCTGCTGAACATGGTCGGCGCCGCGGTCCTGGTGGTCTGGGGCTTCATCGCCGTCGCCCAGCTGCGCACCCGGCGGCAGTTGGAGCGCGAGGCGCCCGAGAAGCTGATCGTGAAGATGTGGGCCTTCCCGTACCTCACGTGGGTGGCGCTGGCCGGGATCGCCGCGGTGCTGGTGCTGATGCTGCGCGACGACAACCAGCGGATCCAGCTGCTGTTCACCGGCGGCTTCGGCGTGGTGCTGACGATCGTCGCGCTCATCCGGCAGCGGTCGCTGAGCAACCGGTAGTCCTCCTCACGGACCCCTTTCAGGCGGGGCGGGACCTCCTTCCGAGGTCCCGCCCCGCCTCCTTCTTTGGGACCAGGAACCCCCGCCGGTACGGGTCCGTGATCACTGCTGCTGATAGCGTGCTCTTGCACATTGATTGCAACTACGGCGATTACGCAGCTTGGAGGCGGGGTCGGCATGGCGACCTACACACTTCCGGAACTCCCCTACGACTACTCGGCGCTGGCGCCGGTCATCAGCCCCGAGATCATCGAGCTGCACCACGACAAGCACCACGCGGCCTACGTCAAGGGCGCCAACGACACCCTTGAGCAGCTCGCCGAGGCCCGCGACAAGGACCAGTGGGGCAGCATCAACGGCCTCCAGAAGAACCTCGCGTTCCACCTCTCCGGCCACATCCTGCACAGCATCTACTGGCACAACATGACCGGCGACGGCGGCGGCGAGCCGCTGGAGGCGGACGGCGTGGGCGAGCTGGCCGACGCCCTCGCCGAGAGCTTCGGCTCGTTCGCCAAGTTCAAGGCGCAGCTGACCAAGGCGTCGGCCACCACCCAGGGCTCCGGCTGGGGCGTCCTGGCCTACGAGCCGGTGACCGGCCGCCTCATCGTCGAGCAGGTCTACGACCACCAGGGCAACGTCGGCCAGGGCTCGGTCCCGATCCTGGTCTTCGACGCCTGGGAGCACGCCTTCTACCTCCAGTACAAGAACCAGAAGGTCGACTTCATCGAGGCCATGTGGCAGGTCGTCAACTGGCAGGACGTCGCCAAGCGCTACGCCGCCGCCAAGGAGCGCGCCGACAGCCTGCTGCTGGCGCCGTGACCCGGTAGCCGCCCGGTGCGTCCTGCCTCGTGATCGTCTTCTCACCTTTCACTTGGCAGGCGGAAGAGAGCGAAGCCCCCACGAGGACCTGACTCGTGGGGGCTTCGTGGGTACCGGCCGGGGCGGCGGGCCGACGGTCAGTCGAACTGCGGGGCCTGCGTCCTGGTCCGCTTGATCTCGAAGAACCCGGGGATGGACGCGACCATCAGCGTGCCGTCCCACAGCTTGGCGGCCTGCTCGCCCTTGGGCGCCGGGGTGACGACCGGGCCGAAGAAGGCGATCTGGTCACCGTCCGGCCCGGGAACCGCGATCACCGGGGTGCCGACCTCCTGGCCGACCAGGTCGATGCCCTCCTTGTGGGAGGCGCGCAGCTCGGCGTCGTAGGTGTCCTTGTCGGCGTAGTCGATCAGGTCGGCGGGGAGGCCGGCGTCGGCCAGGGCGGCCGCGATGGCCTCCCGGGTGACGCCCTCACCGGCGTTGTGGAAGCGGGTGCCGAGCGCGGTGTAGAGCTTGCCGACGACCTCGTCGCCGTGCAGCTGCTGGGCGGCGATCACCACCCGGACCGGGCCCCACGCCTTGCCGCCCGGGCGCATGTTCTCCGCGTACTGCGCGGGCAGTTCGTCGAGTTTGTTCTCGTTCAGCACGGCCAGGCTCATCACGTGCCAGCGCACCTGGACCGGGCGGACCTTCTCCACCTCCAGCATCCAGCGGGAGGTCAGCCACGCCCAGGGGCACAGCGGGTCGAACCAGAAGTCGGCTGGGGTCTTCACGGGCTCGGACACGGGGTCTCCTCTTGAGAGCTTCGACGACGTCGTTCCGTGCACGCTTCAACCGACGGCATGCGTGCCATGATTCCCCGTGTTCGATATCCGAGACGAGGGCGAGGGAGGCACACGGTGCCAGGTGAGAATCTGTCCCGGGAAGAGGCACGTGAGCGGGGCCGGCTGCTGACGGTCGACGGTTACGACGTGGCGCTGGACGTCCGCTCAGCGGTCGCCGGGGGCGCGGACGCGGCCACCTTCCGCTCCCGGACGACGATCCGCTTCCGGTGCGCCGAACCCGGCGCGACGAGCTTCGCGGACCTCCTGGCCCCCTCGGTCGGCGCGGTCACCCTCAACGGCCGCGCGCTGGACCCGGCCGAGGTCTTCGACGGCACCCGGATCGCGCTGGCCGACCTGGCCGCCGAGAACACCCTCGTCGTCGACGCGCAGTGCGCCTACAGCCGCACCGGCGAGGGCCTGCACCGCTTCGTCGACCCCGAGGACGGCGAGGTCTACCTCTACACCCAGTACGAGCCCGCCGACTCCCGCCGGGTCTTCGCCAACTTCGAACAGCCCGACCTGAAGGCCCCGTTCACCTTCGAGGTCACCGCGCCCGAGGGCTGGCTGGTGCTCAGCAACGGCGCCCAGGAGGGCCCCGCCGAGGCAGGCCGGCACCGCTTCGCCACCACCCAGCCGATCTCCACGTACATCACCGCCGTGGTCGCCGGGCCGTACCACTACGTCACCGACACCTACCGCCGCGCCTTCGATGGGGGTACCTCCCCATCGAGCGCAGCCGAGAGTGGGGGAGGCAGCGAGCTGGAGATCCCGCTCGGCGCGCTGTGCCGCAAGGGGCTGGCCCGGCACTTCGACGCGGACGACATCTTCACCGTCACCAAGCAGGGCCTGGACTTCTTCCACGACCACTTCGACTTCCCCTACCCGTTCGGGAAGTACGACCAGGCGTTCGTGCCGGAGTACAACCTCGGCGCGATGGAGAACCCCGGCTGCGTCACCTTCCGCGAGGAGTTCATCTTCCGCGGCAAGGTCACCGAGGCGTCCTACGAGCGCCGGGCCAACGTCATCCTGCACGAGATGGCGCACATGTGGTTCGGCGACCTGGTCACCATGCACTGGTGGGACGACCTGTGGCTCAAGGAGTCCTACGCCGACTTCATGGGCAGCTTCGCGCAGGTCGGCGCGACCCGCTTCACGGACGGCTGGATCACCTTCGCCAACCGCCGCAAGTCCTGGGCGTACCGGGCCGACCAACTTCCCTCCACCCACCCGATCACCGCCGACATCCGCGACCTGGAGGACGCCAAGCTCAACTTCGACGGCATCACCTACGCCAAGGGCGCCAGCGTCCTCAAGCAGCTGGTGGCGTACGTCGGCCAGGACGCGTTCCTGGAGGGCGCCCGGCGCTACTTCAAGCGGCACGCCTACGGCAACACCCGGCTCGCGGACCTGCTGGCGGTGCTGGAGGAGACCTCCGGGCGGGACCTGGCGGCCTGGTCGCGCGCCTGGCTGGAGACGGCCGGCGTCAACTCCCTCACCCCGCAGGTCACTTACGACGCCCAGGACCGGATCACCGAGCTGAGCATCCTCCAGGAGGCGTCGCCCGAACAGCCCGAGCTGCGCCCGCACCGGGTCGCGGTGGGCCTGTACCGCCGCCTCGACGCGGACTCCGCGCTGGTCCGCTACGCCCGCGCCGAGGTGGACGTGGCCGGGCCGCGGACGGCGGTGCCGGAGCTGGCCGGTGTCGAGCGGCCGGAGTTGGTCCTGGTCAACGACGAGGATCTGACGTACTGCAAGACCCGCTTCGACGAGGGCTCGCTGGCCACCCTGCGGGCCCGGCTCGGCGATCTGACCGACCCCCTGGCGCGGGCGCTGTGCTGGGCCGCGGTGTGGGGGCTGACCCGGGACGGGCTGATGCCGGCCCGGGACTTCCTGGCGCTGGTGCGGCAGTTCGCCGGCGCGGAGACCGTGGTCGGGGTGCTCCAGTCGGTGCTCGGCCAGGCGGAGGCGGCGCTGGAGCACTACGTGGCGCCGGAGTACCGCGAGCGGGCCGCCCGCGAGCTGGCCGAGGGCGCGCTGCGCGAGCTGCGGCTGGCCGAGCCGGGCAGCGGCCACCAGCTGAGCTGGGCCCGGCACTTCGCCGCGGTGGCCACCACCGCGGCCGACCTCCAGCTGCTCCAGGGGCTGCTGAACGGCACCGCGAAGATCGACGGACTGGCCGTGGACCAGGAGCTGCGCTGGGCGTTCCTGGTGCCGCTGGCCACCCACGGGGTCGCCGACGAGGCGGCGATCGGCGCCGAACTGGCCCGCGACGACACCGCGTCCGGCAAGCGGCACCAGGTCCGCTGCCTGGCCGCCCGCCCCGCCGCCGAGGTCAAGGCGGCGGCCTGGGCCGACGTGGTGGAGTCCGACGCGCTCTCCAACGCCCTGGTGGAGGCGACCCTCAGCGGCTTCGCGCAGCCCTCGCAGCGGGAGCTGCTGGCGCCGTACACGCCGCGCTACTTCACCGTGATCGAGCGGATCTGGCGGGAGCGCTCCATCGAGATCGGGATGTCGGTGGTGCGCGGGCTGTTCCCGTCCTGGCAGGTGGACCGGGCCACGCTGGACGCCGCGGACGCCTGGCTGGCGGAGCGCCCCGAGGCGGCGCCCGCGCTGCGCCGCCTGGTGCTGGAGAAGCGGGACGACCTGGGGCGGGCGCTGCGCGCACAGGCTTGTGACGAGGCGGCCGGCCCCAGGCCGTAACCCGGGTCTCGACCAGCTTTAATCGGCCGTCGAACGCCCGTACTTGAGGGCGGGATTGTCCCGCTTGTGACACAGGCGGGTAACAGCGGTTAGGGGGCGGAGCGGGGCCGGGAATCTGCCGGGCATGAACCACGACACCCCGCTCTCCCCGCTCCCCCTCCACCACCTCGCCGACGGCCGCTGCCCGGTGCTGACGACCCAGCAGCTCCGGGAGCACGGCGTGCCGCCGGCCGAGATCGCCGAGCGCTGCCGGCCGGGCGGCCCCTGGCAGCAGCTGCTGCCCGGCGTCCACCTGCTGCACCAGGGGCCGCCCACCAGCGAGGAGCGGCTGCACGCCGCGCTGCTCTACGCCCGGCACCGCGGCCCGTCCGTGCCCGCCCAGCCCCGGTCCGCCGAGGCCGCCCGGGAACCGATGATCACCGGGCTGGCCGCACTCGCCCTGCACGGCTTCGCCGCCGCTCCCCCGCTGCTCTCCCTGGACCGCATCGAGGTCCTGGTGGCGCGCACCCGGCGGCTGCGCTCGGCCGGTTTCGCGGGGATCGTCCGGGGCGCGGACCTGCCGACCCCGCAGGAGGTCACCGGCGTGCCCACCGCCCCCGTCCCGCGGGCGCTGGCGGACGCGGTGGCCGGGCTCACCGACGGTGTCACGGTCCGCCGGCTGCTGACCGAGGCGGTGCGCGGCGGGCACTGCGAGGCCGCCTCGGTGGTCCGCGAGCTGAGCCGGGCCCGGCTGCTGACCCGGCCGCACGTGGTGGACGCGGTGGACGCCCTGATGGCCGAGGGCCGGGCGCTGGCGGAGCAGCGGCTCTACGAGACGTTGCGCACCCACGGGCTGCCCGACCCGCTGTGGAACGTCGATCTGCGCCTGCCGGGCGGCCCGTACCTGGGCGGGGTGGACGCGTACTGGCCCGAGTACGGGGTGGCCGTGGCGATCGAGACCCGCAGCCCGCGCCCGTCCGACTGCAACCGCGCCGACGCGCCCCGCGACGAGCTCCGGGAGCGCCTGGAGCGGCTCGGCATCACCCTCGTCCGCTGCCGGCCGCGCACCCTGCGGGAGGCACCCGAGCAGCAGGCGACGGTGGTCCGGACGGCGCTGATGGCGGCGGTGGACCGGGAGCCCACCGCGTACGTCGTCGTGCTCCCGCACTGACCGCGGCCGCCGCCCGGAGAGTGACCGACAGCGAGCGTCGGACACGTTCCGTGGGCAACCTCGCGGCCCGCTCCTCCATCTATTGGAATGGATTGGACAAGGCGACGGGTCTCACACACATGATGGGAGCGCCACTGAGCAGGTGTTCCAGCAGACACCCGGAGCCGGCCCAGCGGGCCTGGTCAGAAAGAAGGAGTCCCATGAGGATCGGAATCGTCGGAGCGACCGGACAGGTCGGCGGCGTGATGCGGCGCATTCTCGCCGAGCGCAACTTCCCGGTCGAGCAGCTGCGGCTGTTCGCTTCGGCCCGGTCCGCCGGACGGACGCTGCCCTGGCAGGACACCGAGATCACCGTCGAGGACGCCGCCACCGCGGACTACTCCGGCCTGGACATCGTGCTCTTCTCGGCCGGCGGCGCCACCTCCAGGGCGCTGGCGGAGAAGGTCGCCGACGCCGGCCCGGTCGTGATCGACAACTCCTCGGCCTGGCGCCGCGACCCGCAGGTCCCGCTGGTCGTCGCCGAGGTCAACCCGCAGGCCATCGCCGACCGGCCCAAGGGCATCATCGCCAACCCGAACTGCACCACCATGGCCGCCATGCCGGTGCTGCGCCCGCTGCACGAGGAGGCCGAGCTGGTCTCCCTGGTCGTCGCCACCTACCAGGCGGTGTCCGGCAGCGGTCTGGCCGGCGTCGCCGAGCTGGACGGGCAGACCCGCAAGGTCATCGAGCAGGACGCCACCAAGCTGACGCACGACGGCGCGGCGGTGGAGTTCCCCGCCCCCGAGAACTACGTCCGCCCCATCGCCTTCAACGTCCTGCCGATGGCCGGCTCGCTCGTCGACGACGGGCTGAACGAGACCGACGAGGAGCAGAAGCTCCGCCACGAGAGCCGCAAGATCCTGGACATCCCGGAGCTGAAGGTGTCCGGCACCTGCGTCCGCGTCCCGGTCTTCACCGGCCACTCCCTCCAGGTCAACGCCCGCTTCGCGCGCCCCCTGTCCCCCGAGCGCGCCCAGGAGCTGCTGGCCGCCGCCCCCGGCGTGGCGCTCTCCGACGTCCCCACCCCGCTCCAGGCCGCCGGCCAGGACGCCTCCTTCGTGGGCCGGATCCGCCGCGACGAGACCGCCGACAACGGCCTCGCGCTGTTCGTCTCCAACGACAACCTCCGCAAGGGCGCGGCGCTCAACGCCGTCCAGATCGCCGAGCTGGTCGCCGCCGAGCTGCGCGGCTGACCCGCCCCGCACCCGACGCACCGCGGCCGGTGCCGGTACGGACCCCCGTACCGGCACCGGCCGTCGGCGTACTCGCCCCCACCCCCGTCAGGGGCGACGCACCTCGTAGAGGAAACAGCCGTACTCCAGCGCCCGGACGTGCACCAGGGCCACCGCCGGATCGGCGAACGCCTCATCGAACGCCGCCTCGAAGCCGCCCGCGACGTCCTCGGGGATCTCGAAGTACCGCCCGCCGACGATCCGGCCCCGGTCGTCGTAGCGCCGCAGTGTCCGCAACGCCCCGGCGCGGGCGGCCGGATGGCCGCCGGCCACCGGCCCCGGACAGTCCCCGGCGTGGATGAAGACCGGCCCCTGCTCGTCGTAGGCCCCCGGCGCGGCCCCGGTCTCCGCCGCCCACCGGCGCAGCGGCGCATAGGACACCAGGGCCACCTCCTCGCCCTCCTCGGCGTCCCGCAGACAGCAGCGCAGCAGGCTGCCGACACAGTTCACCGGTATCCCGTCCGCCCGGGCGGTGAACGGCTCCATGGGACGTCCGGCGTCGTCGGTGCCGCGCAGCTCCTTCAGAGCGGCGGCCGGAATCGCATGTGTGGGGTACTTGTTCATGCGACCAGCCTCGGCGAACCGCGGCCGGGGCGCTGGCGGTATCCGGACGTCGTCCTGCGCGCGGCGGTGCCGTGGAAGGATGGCCGGACGAGGCGATGACGACTTGTGAAGGAGAGGGACGGGTGCCTGGTACGAATCTGACCCGGGAAGAGGCCCAGGAGCGGGCACGTCTGCTGACCGTGGACGCGTACGACATCGAGCTGGACCTGAGCGGGGCGCAGGATGGGGGCACGTTCCGTTCGGTGACGACGGTGCGGTTCGACGCCGTCGAGGACGGCGCGGCATCGTTCATCGACCTGGTGGCGCCGACCGTGCACGAGGTGCTGCTCAACGGCACGGCGCTCGACGCGGCGGCGGTGTTCCAGGACTCGCGGATCGCGCTGTCCGGGCTGCGGGCGGGCCGCAACGAGCTGACGGTCGTCGCCGACTGCGCGTACACCAACAGCGGTGAGGGGCTGCACCGGTTCGTCGACCCGGTGGACCAGCAGGCGTACCTCTACACGCAGTTCGAGGTGCCGGACGCCCGGCGGGTGTTCGCCAGCTTCGAGCAGCCGGACCTGAAGGCCACGTTCCGGTTCACCGTGACGGCGCCGCAGGGCTGGACGGTGATCTCGAACTCGCCGACGCCGGAGCCGACCGACAACGTCTGGCGGTTCGCGCCCACGCCGCGGATCTCCACCTACGTCACCGCGCTGATCGCCGGCCCGTACCACAGCGTGCACAGCACCTGGGAGGGCGCCGACGGGCGGTCGGTGCCGCTGGGGATCTACTGCCGGCCGTCGCTGGCCGAGCACCTGGACGCGGAGGAGATCTTCGCGGTCACCCGGCAGGGCTTCGACTGGTTCGAGGAGAAGTTCGACTACCCGTACCCGTTCGCCAAGTACGACCAGCTCTTCGTGCCGGAGTTCAACGCCGGCGCGATGGAGAACGCCGGCGCGGTCACCATCCGCGACCAGTACGTCTTCCGCTCGAAGGTGACGGACGCGGCCTACGAGGTGCGCGCCGAGACGATCCTGCACGAGCTGGCGCACATGTGGTTCGGCGACCTGGTCACCATGGAGTGGTGGAACGACCTGTGGCTGAACGAGTCGTTCGCCACCTACACCTCCATCGCCTGCCAGGCGTACGCGCCGGGCAGCAAGTGGCCGCACTCCTGGACCACGTTCGCCAACTCCATGAAGACCTGGGCCTACCGGCAGGACCAACTGCCGTCCACCCACCCGATCATGGCGGAGATCCGGGACCTCGACGACGTCCTGGTCAACTTCGACGGCATCACCTACGCCAAGGGCGCCAGCGTCCTCAAGCAGCTGGTGGCCTACGTCGGCATGGACGAGTTCTTCCAGGGCGTCCAGGCGTACTTCAAGGCGCACGCCTACGGCAACACCCGGCTGACCGACCTGCTCGGGGCGCTGGAGAAGACCAGCGGCCGGGACCTGAAGACCTGGTCGAAGAAGTGGCTGGAGACGGCCGGCATCAACGTCCTGCGGCCGGAGATCGAGGTGGCCGCCGACGGCACCGTCACCGCCTTCGCGGTGCGGCAGGAGGCGCCGGCGCTGCCGGCCGGGGCGACCGGCGAGCCGGTGCTGCGCCCGCACCGGATCGCGATCGGCTACTACGACCTCCAGGACGGCAAGCTGGTCCGCACCGGCGGGGTCGAGCTGGACGTGGACGGCGAGCGCACCGAGGTGCCGTTCCCCGAGGGCTTCCGCCGGCCGGACGTGATCCTGCTCAACGACGGCGACCTGTCGTACGCCAAGGTGCGGCTGGACGAGCAGTCGCTGAAGGTCGTCACCGAGCACCTCGGGGACTTCACCGAGTCGCTGCCGCGGGCCCTGTCGTGGGCCTCGTCCTGGGACATGACCCGGGACGCCGAACTCCCCACCCGCGACTACCTGTCGCTGGCGCTCTCCGGCATCGGCAAGGAGTCCGACATCGGCGTCGTCCAGTCGCTGCACCGCCAGGTGAAGCTGGCGCAGGACCTGTACGCGGCACCGGAGCGGCGCGCGGCGGGCCTGGCCGCCTGGACCGAGGCGGCGCTGGCCCACCTGCGGGCCGCCGAGCCGGGCAGCGACCACCAGCTGGCATGGGCCCGGGCGTTCGCCGCTTCGGCCCGCACCGACGAGCAGCTGGACCTGCTCCAGGGCCTGCTGGACGGCACGCAGGAGGTCCCCGGCCTGGCCGTGGACACCGAGCTGCGCTGGGCGCTGCTGGAGCGGCTGGCGGCCACCGGCCGGGCCGACGAGCCGGAGATCGCCGCGGAGTTGAAGCGGGACGCGACCTCGGCGGGCGAGCGGCACGCGGTGACGGCGCGCGCCGCCCGGCCCACCGCGGCGGCCAAGGCGGAGGCATGGGCCTCGATCGTGGAGTCCGACGCCCTCCCCAACGCCGTGCAGGAGGCCGTCATCGGCGGCTTCGTCCAGCCCGACCAGCAGGAGCTGCTGGCGCCCTACACCGCGAAGTACTTCGAGGCGATCAAGGACGTCTGGGACAACCGCAGCCACGAGATGGCCCAGCAGATCGTGGTGGGCCTGTACCCGGCCCTCCAGATCTCCCAGGAGACCCTGGACGCCACCGACGCCTGGCTGGCGCAGGCCGACCCGAGCCCGGCCCTGCGCCGCCTGGTGACGGAGTCCCGGGCCGGCGTCGAGCGGGCGCTGAAGGCCCGGGCGGCGGACGCAGCCGCCGGGGCCTGACCGGCCGGCGGCAACACCAAGGGCGTGCCCCGGAACCCGCTCGGTTCCGGGGCACGCCCCTTTTCCGCTGCCGCGGGCTGCCGGATCGCAGGGGGCCGGCACCCGTGGTGGAGTCGCCCGGCGGACGGGCGTCAGGAGCGTGGCCGTCCGCCGGGCGGGTCGGGGGTCCCCGCTCGTCGACCTCGTGACGTGTGCGGGGGTCGCCGGGCCCCGTCCCCCTCTCACGGGGCCCGGCGGGACGCGCGGCTCAGCCGCTCAGCTCGTCGAAGCGGCGGACCAGTTCGGCCCGGCCGGCGTCGGTGAGGTCGCCGTGCACCCGCATCCGGGCCAGGCCGCCGTCGGGGTAGACGTCCAGGCGGACGTGGGTGGCGGTCACCCGGCGGGGCAGCACGAAGCGGTGCGGGGTGTCGGGCTGGAGCTTGGTCCTGGGCAGGATCTCGAACCACGCGGACGCGTCGTCCGGGTTCCCGTCGCAGCCCGAAAGCCGGGCCCAGCCGGCCGAGTTGCCCTTGAGGTAGGCGGTGTCGATCTCGACGGCGCGGATCTCGCCCTGCGCGGCGAGCCTGAACCGCACCCAGTCGTTGGTGCCCCGGACCCGGCGGCGGCGGTTCTCCCAGCCGTCGTCCATCTTGCGCGAGAGGTCGGGCTGGATGATCTGGGTGGGCGAGGAGTAGAAGCGGTCGGAGGCGTCCTCGACGGCGCCGCCGTGCATCACCGAGGCCAGGTCCAGGGTGCCCAGCACGTCCAGCCACTCCGGGTCGGGGACCACTTCGCCGTGGACCCGGAGGCGGGCTATGCCACCGTCGGGGTGCTGCTTGAGGCGGAGGTGGGTGAAGCGGCGCTCGGCGGTGACCTCGAAGCCGTTGGCGGCGTGGCCGCGTACGGGCGTGCGGGGGACGAGCTCCTCCCACTTCACGTCGTCGGCGAGCAGGTCCTCGGGGCCGGGGCTGCCGGGCAGCGCGGTGGCCTCGACGGTGACCTGCTGCGGGTAGTTGCCGCGGAAGTGGGCGGTGTCGACGATGACGCCGCGGATCACGCCGGGCGCGGCGAGGCGGATCAGCGCCCAGTCGTGCTCGTCCTCGGTGGGGAAGGGGTGGTCGCCGTCGGCGCCGCGTCGGCGCCGGGTCTCCCAGCCGTCCATGATCTTGCCCTTGTGGCCGAAGTGCTCGGGGTCGAAGACCGCCGGGGTCGGCTTCAGCAGGTTCTCCCGCTCGGCGAAGAACTCGTCGTTGGCGGCGATCACACCGGCACCGAAGCGGCGGTCGGCCAGGTCGACGAGCGAGGTGAAGGCGAAGTCACCGCCGCGGTAGTCGGCGTACGGGTCGCCGCCGGAGTACGGCTGGGCGTCGTTGGCGTGCGGATCGGTGGAATCGGCGGCCGGGGTGGCGGACATGCGTTTCCCTTCTGCTCCTGCGGACGGTGCTGGGGACCGATCCACCGTCGCAGCGCACCACCCGACAGGTCCATCGAAAGTTCGTGAGGAATATCTTCAGTCGGACTGAAAGGTCGCCGGGCCGCCGTCGCCGCCGGACCGGCCCACGGTGGCCTGGCGGGCGGCGGCCTGGCGGAGCGCGGCCAGCACCCGGGCCAGGCCCGGCGCGCCCTCGGAGCCGCGCCGGGCGGCGGCGACCACATGGCGGCGCGGCTGGTCGGCGTGGAGCACCCGCAGTGCGACCCCGCTGCCGTGCCCGGGGGCCCGCAGACCGCCCGCCATCGCCATCCGCGGCACCAGCGCCACCCCCATCCCGGCCGCGACCATCGCCCAGATCGCGCTCCAGTCGGCGGCCGCGTGCGCCTGCTCGGGGACGAACCCGGCGTTCTCGCACGCGGTGGTGGTGATCTGCGACCACGGGCCGCTGCTGCCGAAGATCCACGGTTCGCCGGCCAGGTCGGCCAGCCGCAACCCCGGCTCGGCGGCGAGCGGATGGCCGGCCGGCAGCGCCACGTCCAACGGGTCGGCGAGCAGCGAGACCCGGCTGAACTTCGGGTCGCGCGGGGTGGGCGCGTGCGCCGCCAGCGACAGCGCCAGATCGACGCTGCCCTCGGCCAGCAGCTCGTAGGCCGCCTCCGCCTCGGCCTCCCGCACGGCCACGGCCAGGCTCGGGTGGGTGCGGCGCAGCTCCTGGACGGCGGGGACCACCAGTGCCGGGATGGCGGTGGAGAAGGCGCCGACCCGGACCGTGCCGGCCTCGCCCTGGAGATAGCCCAGGAGGTCCGCGTCGGCCCGCTCCAGCTGCGCGAAGACCGCCTCGGCATGCCGCAGCACCAGGTGGGCGGCGCCGGTCAGCCGGACCCGCCGGCCGTGCGCCTCCAGCAGCGTCACCCCGAGGGACTTGGCGAGCCCCGTCAGCTGCTGCGAAACCGCCGAGGGCGTCATGTGCAGCGCCTCGGCGGTCGCGGTGACCGTGCCCAGATCCCGGAGGGTGCGCAGGATCCGCAGCTTCTTGATGTCCCAGTCGGCCATGCGGGCAGCGTACGCACCCGGCTCGGCCGGTCCGCTCACCGTGGGGTGCCCGCCGCCCCCAGGGCCACCCCGGCGACGATCAGCGCCATGCAGAGCACCTGCACCGCGCCGATCCCCTCGCCCAGCACGGCCAGCGAGAGCAGCGCCACGCACACCGGCTGGAGGTAGTAGACGACCCCGGCGCGGGCGGCGCCCACCAGGGCGATCGCCTTGTTCCAGGTGAAGTAGGCGACGGCGGAGGAGCACACCCCGATGTAGAGCAGCGGTCCGACCGTCCCCGCGGTGAGCGGGAAACCGCCCTCCGCGGCGAGGCTGACGGCGTAGGCGGGCACCAGCATCGCGGCGCCCAACGCGAACGTCATGAACAGGAACGAGCGTCCGCCGATCCCCTCGGGGCGGCGGCGCAGCAGCGCGCTGTACCCGGCGAAGGTGGCGGTGGCCGCCAGCATCCACAGGTCGCCGACGGCGAAGTCCAGGTGCAGCACCGCGGTCGGCGAGCCCTTGCCGACCAGGGTGAGCACGCCCAGCAGCGCGATCACCATGCCCGCGACGCGGCGGGCGCCCAGCGGCTCGCGCCCGCCGCGTCGGGCGCCGACCAGGTCGAACAGGGCGATCATCATCGGCGAAGCCGCCGCGATCATCGCCATGTTGGTGGCCGAGGTGGTCTTCCCGGCCGTGTAGATCAGGGTGTTGAAGAGGGTGACGCCCAACAGGGCCGCCAGCGCCAGGAATCCGAGGTGCCGGCGGATCACCGGCCACTCCCCGCGGACCTGCCCCCAGGCGAACGGGGCGACCGCCAGCAGCGCGACGATCCAGCGCCAGAACGCGGTCTGGACGGGCGGCACGGCCCCGTGCAGGGCGCGGGCGATGACGAAGTTGCCGGACCAGACGACGGTCGCCGTCAGGGCCAGGGCCAGCCCCACGGCCTGAGTGGACGGTGTGCGATAGCTGCGGACCCGCTCCAGGACTGCCACGGTTTCCTCTCCCTCGATGGTGGATACGGATCCACCGTGGCAGCCCCTCATCCATCAGGTCCATCGAATACTTCGGACACATTCTTTCAGCGGAACTGAAAGATTGGCGGTGTCTCAGCCCCGGGCCGCCCGCCGGGCGAGGATCGCGGCCTGCCGCTCGTCGAAGCGGCGCGCCTGCCCGTCCAGGCCCTCCAGGTACGCCCCCAGCTCGTCCTGGGCGGCGAGCCCCTCCGGGCCCAGCCCGCCGCGCTCCAGCACCTTCAGGTAGCGCAGCACCGGCTGGAGCACCTCGTCGTGGTGGATCCGCAGGTTGTAGATGCCGCCGAGGGCCATCTGGACGGCGGCCCGCTCGAAGCCGGGCATGCCGTGGCCGGGCATCCGGAAGCCGGTGACCACGTCCCGCACGGCGCACATCGTGCGGTCGGGGGCCAGCTCGAAGGCCGCGCCGAGGAGGTTGCGGTAGAAGACCATGTGGAGGTTCTCGTCGGTGGCGATCCGGGCCAGCATCTGGTCGCACACCGGGTCGCCGGAGTGCCGGCCGGTGTTGCGGTGCGAGATCCGGGTGGCCAGCTCCTGGAAGGCGACGTACGCCACCGAGTGCAGCATGCTGTGCGCGTTGTCGGACTCGAAGCCGGCGGACATGTGGGCCATCCGGAACCGCTCCAGCTCGACCGGGTCCACGGCGCGGCTGGTGAGCAGGTAGTCGCGCATCACGATGCCGTGCCGGCCCTCCTCCGCGGTCCAGCGGTGCACCCAGGTGCCCCAGGCGCCGTCCCGGCCGAAGAGGCTGGCGATCTCGTGGTGGTAGCTGGGGAGGTTGTCCTCGGTGAGGAGGTTGACCACCAGCGCCGTCCGACCGATGGAGGTGACCTTGGACTGGTCGGGCGCCCAGGGCTCGCCGTCCAGCACCCCGTCGAAGTTCCGCCCGTCGCTCCACGGCACGTACTCGTGCGGCATCCACTCCTTGGCGACCTTCAGGTGCCGGTTGAGCTCGTTCTCGACGACCTCCTCCAGGGCGTACAGCAGTCGGGTGTCGGTCCAGGCGGCCTGGCCGCGCGCTCCGTCGAGGCGGTCGGGGGCGATGGTCACGGGGGCACTCCTGGGGACGACGGACCTACGGATCCGTAGGTTTGACTTACGGCCCCGTAGGTTACGCCATCGTAGGTACGCGTCGGTTAAGCACCTTCCCAAGGGCACCCCCAGGCGCACCCAAGGAAGATCCACAGGGAAAACCCTTGGGGGAATTGCCCGGAAAGATGCGTAACTACCGCTCTGTAGCTGTTTTTCGGCTGCGCGTTCGCGCCTACGCAAAAGGGGCGCCCCTCGGTCCGGGAAGAACCGAGGGGCGCCCCTTGTGAAGGCGTCATGGGCGCGGGCGGGCGGCCCGCGCAGGGCTGTGCGGGTCAGCCCTTGGACTTGGCCTGCTTGCGGGACTTGTCGGTCGCCATGACCAGTCCGGCGATGACCAGGAAGAGCACGATGGGCGCGACGACGTAGAGGCCGAGCGTCTGGATCACGCTCAGGCCCGGACCCGGGTCGTCACCGTCGTCGCGGGTGAGCGCAAACGCGGGGGACGACATCAGCAGCATCAGCGCGGTGCCGGCGGTGATGGTTCCGGCGCGCAGGGCGGTGTTCTTGACCTTGTTGCTCACCCGTTCAACGTAGCGGACGGCGGTCCGCCCCGCGCGTCCGGGGTGGGGCAAGCGGCATACCGGCAGGCCGGACGGCCCGGCGGTGGGCATCGGGGGCGGGGCGGCGCGGTCACCGGCGGCGCCCCTGGGGGCCTCCCCCGGACGGTCGCGCCCCGACCGCCCTGGCCGGGTGCGCCGCAGGCACCGGAGGGGCCCGCCCCGTGGCGGTCGGCCGGCGCGGGCCGCCGAGCGCGGTCGACGGGGGCGCGCCGCGGGGCCCGGTCAGCGGTCGAGGAGCGCCAACTCCCGCATCAGCGCGTGGAGTCGGGGCGAGGCGGCGAGCTCTTCGAGGGTGTGCGGGCGGCCGTCGGGGCCGGCGATGGGCAGGCGCCAGTTGGGGTACTCGTCCCAGGTGCCGGGGAGGTTCTGCGGCCGGCGGTCGCCCACCGCGTCGGGGAGCCAGACGCCGATCATCCGCGCCGGGGTGCGCAGCAGGAAGCGGTGCACGGCCTTGACCACCGCCTCCTCGTCGCCGGCGCCCTCGGGCAGCAGGCCGTGGTGGGACAACGCGCCGAGCCATGCCCGCAGTTCGTGGCCGGCCCGGGAGCGCTCGCGCTCCGGCGGCCCGGCGAGCAGGCCGAGGCGCGCCCGCAGCGCGACGTCCGCGCCGGTGAGCCGGGCGGCGGTGGGCGGCAGGTCGTGGGTGGTGACGGTGGCCAGGCAGCCGGCGCGCCACTCGTCGGGGGCGAGGATGCGGGCCTCGGCGGCGGTGCCCTCCGGGGCCCGGGCGTCCCCGTCGGCCTGGGTGTCCCCGTCGCCGCCGTCGGCCCCGGCGTCCCCGTCGGCCGCGGCGCCGTTGCCGTAGTCCCGTTCGAACCACAGGACGGAGGTGCCCAGGACGCCGCGGTCGGCCAGGGCCTCCCGCACGCCCGGTTCGACCGTGCCGAGGTCCTCGCCGATCACGGCGGCGCCGGCGCGACGGGCCTCCAGGGCCAGCACCGAGAGCATCGCCTCGCCGTCGTAGCGGACGTAGGCGCCCTCGGTCGGCGGTCGACCTTGGGGGACCCACCACAGCCGGAACAGGCCCATCACGTGGTCGATGCGCAGTGCGCCGGCGTGCCGGAGCAGACCGCGCAGCAGGGCGCGGTAGGGGGCGTAACCGGCGGCGGCCAGGGCGTCCGGGCGCCAGGGCGGCAGGCCCCAGTCCTGGCCGCGGGAGTTGAAGGCGTCCGGCGGCGCCCCGATGGACATCCCGGCGGCGAAGGCGTCCTGCTGGGCCCAGGTGTCGGCGCCGGAGGGGTGGACGCCGACGGCGAGGTCGTGGACGAGCCCGATGGCCATGCCGGCGTCGCGGGCGGCCCGCTGGGCGGCGGCCAGCTGCTCGTCGGTGAACCAGGCGAGCCGGGAGTGGAAGTCGACGCGGTCCAGCAGCCCGTGGCGGATCCGGGCGGTCTCCGGTGAGCGGGGGTCGCGCAGACCGGCCGGCCAGCCGCGCCAGTCGGGGCCGTGCCGTTCGGCGAGCGCGCACCAGGTGGCGTGGTCGTCCAGGGCCTGGCCCTGTGCGGCGAGGAAGTCGCAGTACGCGGCGCGCCGTCCGGGGCCAAGCGGGACGGCGCACAGGAGTTCCAGGGCCTGGCGCTTGAGGGCCCAGACCGCGTCCCGGTCGATGAGTCCGCCGCGTTCGAGGACGTCGTCGCGCAGCGCGCCGGCGCGGGCGGCCAGTTCGTCGGCCCGCCGGCGGTCGGGGCCGGTCAGGTGGGCGTACTCGGGGATCTGCTCGATCCGCAGGTGGACGGGGTCGGGGAAGCGGCGCGAGGAGGGGCGGTAGGGGGAGGGGTCGGTGGGCGGGCCGGGCACCGCCGCGTGCAGGGGGTTGAGCTGGACGAAGCCGGTGCCCAGGGTGCGTCCGGACCAGGCGGCGAGGTCGGCGAGGTCGCCGAGGTCGCCCATGCCCCAGGAGTGGCGGGAGAGCAGGGAGTAGAGCTGGACGAGGAAGCCGTGGTTGCGGCCGGGCGGGGCGGGCACGGTGTCGGGGGCGACGACCAGGTGGGCGCGGGCGGTGCGGCCGTCGGGGGCGTCGGCGCGGAGGTCGTGGACGCCCAGCGGGAGCGCGGCGAGCGCCGCGGGGTCCTGGGTGCCGGTGCGCGCGGTGCCGTCCCGTACTTCCGCGCCGATGAGCGCGCCGTCCTCGGTGCGGACGCTCAGGACGGTGTCCTCGGGGAGGTCCGGCAGGCGCGGCGGGCGGCCGGCGCGGGCGGTGACGGTGGGCGGCAGGAGGGCCCGGCCCATGGTCTCGTCGTGGGCGGCCAGGGCGGCGCGGACGGCCTGCGGGGTGGAGGCGTCGACGCCCAGTGCGGCGAGCACGGCGACGACGGTGTCGTCGGTGAGGTGGAGCGTGCGGCCCGGTGCGGGTTCGTAGGACGTGGCGATGCCGTGGAGCCGGGCGAGTCGGGCGCGGCTCATGGCTGCTCAGACCTCCATCGACTCCGTGCCCAGACCGGTGGCGGTCGGTTCGCTGGTCAGCGGGAGTTCGGCGGCGATGGGGACCTCGCTGGTGAGCGGGGCGCTGTCGGCGAGCGGGGGCTCGCTGGTGAGCGGCGGCTCGGTGAAGCTGTACGAGCCGGAGCCCTCCAGGCCGGAGTCGGGGCCGGACACCCCGTCGAAGAGCCCGGGCTCGCCGCCGGGTGATGGGGGTCCCTCCTGCTCGAACGGAGTTGAGAGCTTGGGGGCCGACAGGGCGTCGAGGAGCAACTGAGCGGATGCGGCCACGAGGGCCTCCCGTTCGTCGGTAGTGGGACACGTCTGCCCTACCCAGTCGACACGACGGCAGACGTCTTCACCCAGCAAACGTGACTCACGTCACAGTACGACGCCGACCGGCGATTTCGCGGCGGGGAGCGCCGTGCGGCGCACAGAACGCCGGACGGCGGCGCCCGGGAACGCAATTCCTGCGGAACGAGACGTGTCATGGCCTGGTCGCACATGGGAAGAAAGCGGGCGATCCGGTGGCCGCCCGGGAACCACCCCGAGGCCCGGTTGACACCCTCACCGCGACAATGGTGGGCTCACCGCCGAAGGTCTGTCCGAACAGGACCGAAGGGTGGCGACACCCCCGGTCCCGCGCCCCGCGCACCACGACCACCAGGCCCGCACCGCGGCACCCGTCCGCAGGTCGGGCCCCTGGCGCGCGAGCGGTGCCGCGACGGCCGGACGGCGGGACACAGGGGGAACCGGCGGAAGCCGGTGAGCACGAGATACGGGGACGAGGAGCGACCGTGCGAGTCCGAGGCGTATGGGGCGGCAGAGCCGGTACGGGCAGGGGCAGCAGCCGGGCGCGGGTGGCGGGGACCACCGCGCTGGCCGCCGCCGTCATAGGGGGGCTGCTCGGCGGCGTCCCGGCGGCCCAGGCGGCGCCTGTCGGGCCCGCCGCCGGCACCCCCGACCAGCCCGGCCGGCCCACCGACGCCGGCACCCTGCCGGCGGTCTGGCCGCGCCCCCAGTCGATGCGGCAGCTCGGCGCGGCGGTCCCGCTCGGCCCGACGGCGACGCTGGTGGCCCCGCCGGGCACCGACCCGTACGCCCTCGACGTGCTGCGCGGCCTGCTGCGGGACGCCGGGGTGCGCACCGTGCGGCAGGCCGCGCCCGGCGACCGGCTGCCCGCTGACGGGCCGGTGCTGCTGGTCGGCGGGGCGCCCGCCGACGACGCCCTGCGGACCCTGCGGGTGCCGGCCCGCGGCGACCTGCCGTCCGGGGGCTACCGCCTCGCCGTGGGCCAGGTCGCCGGCCGGGACACCGTCGCGCTGGACGGCGTCGGCCCGGACGGTCTCTTCCACGCCGCGCAGACCCTGCGCCAGCTGGTCGCCGACGGCCCCGACGGGACGCGACAGCTGGCCTCGGTGACCGTCCGGGACTGGCCGGCCACCGGTGTCCGCGGCACCACCGAGGGCTTCTACGGGCAGCCGTGGAGCCGGGCGCAGCGGCTGGCCCAGCTGGACTTCATGGGCCGCACCAAGCAGAACCAGTACCTCTACGCCCCCGGGGACGACCCCTACCGGCAGGCGCGGTGGCGCGACCCGTACCCGGCCGAGCAGCGCGCCGACTTCCGGGCGCTGGCCGAGCGGGCCCGCGCCAACCACGTCACCCTCGGCTGGGCGGTGGCGCCCGGAGCGGCGATGTGCCTGTCCTCGGAGGACGACCTGCGGGCGCTGCGCCGCAAGGTGGACGCGATGTGGGCGCTGGGGGTGCGCTCCTTCCAGCTCCAGTTCCAGGACGTCAGCTACAGCGAGTGGCACTGCGCCGCCGACGAGGAGACGTTCGGGACCGGGCCGCAGGCCGCCGCCAAGGCCCAGGCCGGGGTCGCCAACGCGCTGGCCCGGCACCTCGCCGAGCGGCACCCCGGCGCGGCCCCGCTGTCCTTGATGCCGACCGAGTACTACCAGGACGGCGCGACCGCCTACCGCGGCGCGCTGGCGTCGGCGCTCAACGACCGCGTGGAGGTGGCCTGGACGGGCGTCGGGGTGGTCCCGCGGACCATCACCGGCGGCGAACTGTCCGCCGCCCGCGAGGCGTTCGGCCACCCCCTGGTCACCATGGACAACTACCCGGTCAACGACTACGCCCAGGACCGGATCTTCCTCGGCCCCTACACCGGTCGCGAACCGGCCGTCGCCACCGGCTCGGCGGCACTGCTCGCCAACGCCATGGAGCAGCCGCTGGCGTCCCGGATCCCGCTGTTCACCGCCGCCGACTACGCCTGGAACCCGCGCGACTACCGGCCCGCGCAGTCCTGGGAGGCGGCCATCGACGACCTGGCCGGCGGCGACCCCAAGGCCCGCACGGCGCTCCGCGCGCTGGCCGGGAACGCCGCTTCGTCCCTGCTCGACCGCGAGGAGTCGGGCTACCTCCAGCCGCTCATCGACCGGTTCTGGAAGGCCCGTGCGGCGGCCGTCGACACCGGCCGGCCCGGGGACGACCCGGGCTTCGCCAAGGCCGCGACGGCGCTGCGGGCCGCCTTCCGCACCATGAGCGGCACGCCCCGGGACCTGGCCTCCGACCTGCGGACCGAAGTCGCGCCGTGGGCCGAGCAGTTGGGCCGCTTCGGGGACGCCGGGGCGCAGGCCGTGGACACCCTGGTGGCGCAGGCCCGGGACGACGGCGACGCCGCCTGGGCGGCGCAGCGCACGGTGCTGCGGCTGCGGACGGAGATCGGCCGGAGTCCGGCGACGGTCGGCAAGGGCGTCCTGGCGCCGTTCCTGGAGCGGGCGATGACCGAGGCGGACGCCTGGACGGGGGCCCGCGGCGGCGCCCCGGCACCGGACCGCGGCGACGGCCGCACCGCGCTGACCGTCCCCTTCCCCCGCGTACGGCCGCTGGCCGCGGTGAGCGCGCTCACCGAGCCGGGGCCGGCCGCCGGCGCGGTCTCCCTGGAGGCGCACGTGCCGGGGGCCGGCTGGCAGCGCCTGGGGCCGCTGTCCGCGACCGGCTGGACGGAGGCCCGCACGGCCGGGTTGCGCGCCGACGCGGTCCGGTTGACCTGGGGCGGCGACACCCCGGCACCGAACGTGCACGCGCTCACCCCGTGGTTCGACGACACCCCGCGGGCCGGACTCGAACTCTCCCGCACCGAGGGCGACGCCCAGACCGGCGGCCCGTTCACGGTGCAGGCCCGGGTCTCCTCCCGCCGCCCCGGCGACGTGCGCGGCCCGCTGACGGTCACCGCGCCCAAGGGCTTCACCGTCCACGCGCCGCGGGAGCTGACCGCGCCGCGGGGCGGCACCGCGCTGGTCCCGCTCACCGTGGACATCCCCAAGGACGCCGCGTCCGGGACGTACCAGGTCACCGTCGCCTTCGCCGGGCAGGAGCAGCGGCTGACCCTCCGGGTCTACCCGGCCACCGGCGGGCCCGATCTGGCGCGCGGCGCGCAGACCACCTCCTCCGGCGACGAGACGGACGACTTCCCGGCGTCCGCGGCCACCGACGGCGATCCGAGGACCCGCTGGTCCTCCCCCGCCGAGGACGACTCCTGGCTCCAGTTCGCCCTGCCCGCCCCGACCCGGCTGGGTCTGGTCGTCCTGCACTGGCAGGACGCCTACGCCGCCGCGTACCGCATCCAGGTCTCCGCCGACGGCCGCACCTGGCGCACCGCGGCCACCGTCCGCGACGGCAAGGGCGGCCGGGAGGCGGTGCGGATGGACGCCAAGGACGCCCGCTACGTCCGCATCCAGGGCGACAAGCGGGCGACGCGGTTCGGGTACTCGCTGTGGGGCGTCGAGGCGTACGCGGTGACGGACGCTCCCTAGGGCGCTTCTGACGGATCTCCGCGGCGTCGCGGAGATCCGTCAGAAGCGCCCTAGCCCGGCGGGGCGGGGGCCGCGAAGAGCCCCCGCCCCGCCGGAACCGCCGGCTCACCGACGCAAAAACCCGGATCTACGCCGATACGGCATCGATCCGGGCCAAGGCGTCATCCGCGCCGTACGGCTGCAAGTAGGGCAGCCAGCGCGGGTCCCTATGCCCCGTGCCGATGATGCGCCAGGCCAGTCCTGACGGCGGGGCGGGCTGATGGCGCAGCCGCCAGCCGATCTCGGCGACATGACGGTCGGCCTTGACGTGGTTGCAGCGCCGGCACGCGGCGACGACGTTCTCCCAGGTGTGCTGGCCGCCACGGCTGCGCGGGATGACGTGGTCGACGCTGGTTGCGACGCCACCGCAATACATACAACGCCCGCCGTCCCGGGCGAACAGCGCCCGTCGGGTCAGCGGGACGGGGCCCCGAAAGGGCACTCTCACAAACCGCTTCAAGCGGACCACGCTCGGAGCCGGTATGACATGGGTCGCGCTGTGCATCAGGGCGCCGGATTCCTCAAGGCTGACGGCCTTCTCATTGAGGACGAGGACGAGCGCGCGGCGGAGCGGTACGACGCCGAGCGGCTCGTACGACGCATTGAGGACCAGGACATGCGGCACGGGTGCCTCCTTGTACGCCGGCGGCGCGTGGCTCGCGCCGGGACGATCTCCCCACAGTGTCCCCCGGTGCCTGGTCGGCGCGCCACCATGACCAGGTAACGGGCCGGAGGTGTTTTCCACCACAGCGCCGCGGATCCGTCCAGATCCGGCTCATTCCGGCCTTCCCGGACCCTCCATGATCGAACACAGGGGCGGTCCGCCCGCGTTGCCCCGTTAGTGTGGTAGGTCTGCCCGGCTTTCTCGGGTCCCTGAGCGGGCCGGGCCTGCTGTCCCTCACGGAAGGTTCCGCTGTGTACTGGTCCGCCCCGCCGGCCGCCGCCGCGCCGCTGCGCACCGCCGCGTCCGGTTCAACCGGTCCTACCTCCCTCGACGAGGCCACCCAGAAGGCCACCAACGCCGCCGACTGGATACAGGCGAACTGGGGGACGTGGCTCACGTCCGCCCTCCAGATCATCCTGATCATCGTGATCGCGGTGGTCCTGCGGCATGTGATACGCCGCACCATCACCAAGCTCATCGAGCGGATGAACCGCACCGCGGCCGCGGCCCAGCACACCGCGCTGGGCGGGCTGCTGGTCAACGCCGAGCGTCGGCGGCAGCGCTCGGAGGCGATCGGCTCGGTGCTGCGCAGCGTCGCCTCGTTCGTGATCATGGGTACGGCCGCGCTGACCGTGCTCTCGGTACTCCAGATCAACCTGGCGCCGCTGCTGGCCAGCGCGGGTGTGGCCGGTGTCGCGATCGGTTTCGGCGCGCGCAACCTCGTCACCGACTTCCTCTCCGGCGTCTTCATGATCCTGGAGGACCAGTACGGCGTCGGCGACGAGATCGACGCGGGCGTGGCCACCGGTACGGTCGTCGAGGTCGGTCTGCGGGTCACCAAGCTGCGCGGCGCCAACGGTGCGATCTGGTACATCCGCAACGGCGAGGTCAAGCGGATCGGC
This sequence comes from Streptomyces yunnanensis, assembly GCF_029011865.1. Taxonomy (NCBI): domain Bacteria; kingdom Bacillati; phylum Actinomycetota; class Actinomycetes; order Kitasatosporales; family Streptomycetaceae; genus Streptomyces; species Streptomyces yunnanensis. The sequence goes on along the minus strand of NZ_CP095749.1, from coordinate 6,216,481 downwards.
AACCTCAGCCAGGGCTGGTCGACCGCGAGCGTCGACGTCCTGGTCGCCGCGAACCAGGACCTGGAGCGGGCCCGCACGGTGATCACCGACGCCGGCGAGGCGATGTCCAAGACCGAGCCGTGGAACGAGCAACTGTGGGAGCCGGTGGAGGTGCTGGGCCTGAGCGAGGTCTCGGTGGACACCGTCACGGTCAGCGTCTCGGCCAAGACCATGCCGGGCAAGGCGGCGGGCGTCGAGCGCGAGTTGCGCTGGCGCATCAAGCATGCGCTGGACGCGGCCGGCATCCACCTGGCCCCGCGCCCGGTCGCCGAGGAGGAAGAGGCGGCGACGGCCGACCCGTCCACCGTGGTCGCCGCCCCGTCGGCGTTCAACAACCCGACGTCGCCGCAGTCCCAGGCGACGACGCCGATCGCGCCGCCGCAGCTGGGCAAGCAGTAGTCCCCGCGCCCGACGGGCGGGGACACCGGGACAGAGGGGCATGTGACCTAGATCACACGCCCCTCTGTCATACGTACCGCGGTCCCGCTTCGTGTCCGGGGTGTCGACACCGACCGACACCAACGACGGAGAAGGAGACTTCACCATGAAGATCCGCAATCGCGTGGCCACGGGGGCCGTCGCTTCGGTCCTGATGCTCGGCAGCGCGGTGGCCCTGACCGCCGCGGCCCCCGCCTCCGCCGCGGCGCGGCCGCAGATCAAGAACGACCTCACCTGCACCACCACCACCGACGGCCGCCGGGGCACCGCGGACTGCACCAACAACACCAACCGCACCATCGGCTTCCGGGTCACCGTGGTCTGCGGCTGGTGGCCCGACCAGACCGGCCCGTGGCGGACCCTCAACCCGGGCGCCCGGGACCACTCCGAGGCCACCTGCGACGGCGGCACCGGCGTCGGCAGCGTCAACTGGGAAGAGGGCTGAGGTCGCGATGACCGGGGCCTGAGGCCCTGGCCCGACGGGCCGGACCTATGGGGGATACGGGGGATACGGGGGCACGGGGGACACGGGGGACACGGGGGATCACGAGGGGCGCGCCGGCCGACCGCCGGGCGCCCCTCTCTCCGTGCCGCACCGCACCCACCCCACCCACGACACGGCGAAACCCTCGTCCGCACCATTGACGCGCGCCCGGCACGCGGCCTAACTTCCTTGCCAGCAATTGGAAGGTTTCCTAACAGATGCCTTCGGGACAGCTTCCGCACGGAATACGGGGTGGGCAGCAACCATGGCCGCAGCAGGACAGGGAACGCCGGGCACACCGAGGGTGCTGCGGGCCATGAACGACCGGGCCGCGCTGGACCTGCTGGTGTCCCAAGGCCCCCTGACGCGCACCCAGATCGGCGAACTGACGGGGCTGTCGAAGCCCACCGCCTCCCAGCTGCTGGCCCGGCTGACCGCGGCGGGACTGGTCCGCACGACCGGCAACGTCACCGGCCGCCCAGGACCCAGCGCCCAGCTCTACGAGATCGACCCGGCCGCCGCGCACGTCGCCGCGCTGGCCGTGGACCAACTGGGCATCACCGCCGCCGTCGCCGACATCACCGGACAGGTGCTCGGCCAGGCCCGGGTGGACACCGACGCGGTCCCCGACGACACCACCGACCTCACGGCCCGGCTGGTGGCGAAGGCCGTGGACGGGGCACTGGCCGAGGCCGGGCTGGAGCGCGGGCAGCTGCACCGCGCGGTGATCGGCACCCCCGGCGCGCTGGACCCGCAGACCGGCCTGCTGCGCTACGCGCCCCACCTGCCCGGCTGGCAGTCGCGGGCGCTGCGCGAGGAACTCGCCGAGGTCCTCGGCGTCCCCCTCGTCATCGAGAACGACGTGAACCTGGCCGCGGTGGCCGAGCAACACGACGGCGCCGCCCAGGACTTCGACGACTTCGTCCTGGTATGGGTCGACGAGGGCGTGGGTGCCGCGATCGTGCTGGACGGCCGGCTGCTGCGCGGAGCCACCGGCGGCGCGGGCGAGATCGGCTACATGCCGCTGCCCGGCGCCCCGCTGGCCCGGGGCGGCGAGCGCAGCGCCGCCCGGCCGGACGCGGGCGGCGGCTTCCAGCGGCTGGTCGGCTCCCCCAGCATCGTCGCACTCGCCCACGAATGCGGCGCGCCGGAGGTCCGCACCGTCGCCGAGGCGCTGGCCCTGGACGACGTACGGGCCGAGGTGGCGCGGCGGCTGGCGACCGGCCTGGCCGCGGTGGTCGCGGTGGTCGACCCCCGTCTTGTGGTGCTCTCCGGCGAGGTGCCGCAGGCCGGCGGGCAGGCGCTGCGGGCCCTGGTCGAGGAGGAGTTCACCGGGCTCGCGCTGCCCCGCCCGGAAATCCGCATCAGCGACATCGAGGGCAACCCCATCCTCACCGGCGCGCTGCGCACGGCGCTCGCCGAGGCCCGGGACGCGGTCTTCGACACCGCGTGAGCCCTCCGCCGGCACGGCCGGGGAGCCTCGTCCGGGCTCCCCGGGAACCCCCGACGTAAGGAAGTCCGCATGCCGCTCCCGCGCCCGGGTGTCCGACCGCGTCCCCGCCCCCGCCGCCGTGCGCGGCTCGGCCTGCCGCTGGCCCTGGCCGTCGCCGGACTCTGCGCCGCGGGCTGCGCCAACCCCGGCGTCGGCAGCGACCGCGACGACCCCACACGACCGGTCACCCTCACCTTCTGGCACGGCTGGTCCGACCCCGGCGAGGTCAAGGCCATCGACGACAGCATCGCGCGCTTCGAGAAGCGCCACCCCAACATCACGGTGAAGACGGTCGGCAACGTCACCGACACCACCATGAACCAGGCACTGCGGGCCGGCGGCGGCGACGCCCCCGACGTGGTGTCGTCCTTCACCACCAACAACGTGGGGCAGTACTGCTCGTCCGGCATGTGGGCGGACCTCGACCCCTTCCTGAAGAAGAGCGGCGTGGCGAAGGAAGAGGTCTTCCCGAAAACCCTGCTCTCCTACACGCAGTACCGCGGCCGGCAGTGCGCACTGCCGCTGCTCGCCGACACCTACGGGCTGTACTACAACAAGGACGCCTTCGAGCAGGCCGGCATCACCCGGCCACCGCGCACCATGTCGGAGGTGAAACGGGACGCCGCCAAACTGACCCGGCGCACCAAGGACGGCGGATATCGGCAGGTCGGCTTCATGCCCAACTTCCGCCTCTACCAGAACAGTCCGGACCGGCTCTTCGCCCAGTGGGGACCCGCCTACTTCGACCGGAACGGAAAATCCCGGCTGGCCAAGGACCCGTCCACCCGGGATTTCCTCACCACCCAGCGGGAAATCATCGACGCCCAGGGCGGATACGGCCCGCTGGAGAAGTTCCGCACCACCTTCGGCGACGAGATGTCCGCACAGAACGCCTTTCTGCGGCAGAAGGTGGCCATGCACATGGACGGGGAATGGCGCGGCCTGATGCTCAAGGAGGCGAAGGCGCCGTTCGCCTGGGGCGTCGCGCCGATGCCGGTCCCCGACGACCAGGCCGACAGCTACGGCCGGGGCTACCTCACCGGCACCATCGCCGGAATCGCCCACAGCAGCCGGCACCAGAACGCGGCCTGGGAACTGGTGAAGTTCCTGACCGTGGACACCGACCAGGTCGTCGCCTTCGCCAACGCCATCCACAACGTCCCGTCCACGAAAGCCGCACTCACCTCCCCTGAACTGGACGCCGATCCGAACTTCCGCACCTTCCTCGGCATCGCCGCGAATCCGCACAGCACCGCACTGCCCCCGTCCAACAACGGTGACATGTACGTCACTTCGCTCCAGGACTTCTCCTATCTGGCAGAGGCCGGAAAGGTGCCCGACCTCGACGCGGGGCTGCGCGACCTCGACGCACGGATAGACGCCGACACCCTCCAGTCCGAGAACTGACGGAGCCCGCCATGGCAGCCCCCTCCTCCCCCGCCCCGGCGCTGCGGCGCAAACACCTCCGCGAACGCCTGCGCATCCTGGGATTCCTCTCCCCCTGGCTCGTCGGATTCTCGGTCTTCTTCGGCTACCCGCTGATCGCCACCGGCTATTTCTCCTTCATGCACTACAACCAGATCGAGCAACCCGCTTTCGTGGGACTGCGGAACTGGAAATACGTACTGACCCAGATGCCGCTGTTCGGGCCGGCGCTGTGGAACACGCTCTGGCTGGTCGTGGTGATGGTGGCGCTGCGGGTGGTCTTCGGACTGGGCATCGGCCTGCTCGTCACCAAGGTCAAATCCGGGGCCGGCTTCTTCCGCACCGCGTTCTACCTGCCGTACCTGGCCCCGCCGGTGGCCGCCACCGTCGCCTTCGTCTTCCTGCTCAACCCGGCCACCGGCCCGGTCAACGAGATCCTCGGGGCGCTCGGCATCCCGGGCCCGGAGTGGTTCAACGACCCGTCCTGGGCCAAGCCGTCGCTGGTCCTGTTGTCCCTGTGGGGCATCGGCGACCTGATGGTGATCTTCATGGCGGCGCTGCTGGACGTCCCGAAGGAGCAGTACGAGGCCGCCGAGCTGGACGGCGCCGGCGCCTGGGGGAGGTTCCGCTATGTGACCTGGCCGTCGATCACCCCGATCGTGCTGTTCGCGGTGGTCACCGGCGTCGTGCAGACCATGCAGTACTACACCCAGGCGCTGGTCGCCGGGAAACTCGCCTCCGGCGTCTCCGTCGGCCCCGGCAGCGTCATCCAGCCCGGCTACCCGGACCACTCCACCCTGACCGTGCCGCAGCTCATCTACTCGCTGGGCTTCCAGAACTTCAACACCGGCGCGGCCTGCGCCCTGTCCCTGGTGCTGTTCGCCATCGCCATGGCCGTCACCACCCTGCTGATGCGCAAGCGCGCCGGCCTGCTCCCGGCGGAGGACTGACCGCATGACGGAGGACTGATCCGACGTGACCACCACGACGCTCACCCGGCGCCCGACCCGGGCCCGCACCCCCGGCACCCCGGCCGCCCGCGCCCGCCGCACGCGACTGCTGCACTGGATCGCCGTGCACGCGGTGGCGGTCGCCGCCGCCCTCTTCTTCCTCCTCCCCTTCGTCTTCGTCTTCCTGACCTCCGTCATGACCGACGACCAGGCGATGAGCGGCGAACTGTGGCCGCACGCATGGAACTGGTCCAACTACGCCGCCGTGTTCACCACCCCCGGCTTCCTCGACTGGTGGCGGAACTCCCTGCTCTACGCGGGCCTGGGCACCCTCTTCACGGTCTGCTCGGCGATCCCGGTCGCCTACGCGCTGGCCCGCTTCCGCTTCCGCGGTCGCCGCACGGCGATGCTCCTCGTGATCTCCACGATGATGCTGCCGCCCCAGGTCGTCGTCATCCCGATGTACCTGGTGTGGGCGCAGCAACTGCACCTGACCGGTTCGATCTGGCCGCTGGTCGTCCCGATGGCGTTCGGCGACGCCTACTCCATCTTCCTGCTCCGGCAGTTCCTCCTGACGATCCCGCAGGAATACGTGGAGTCCGCGAAGGTGGACGGCTGCGGCGAACTGCGCACCCTGCTGCGGATCGTCGTGCCGATGGCCCGTCCCGGCATCGCCGCCATCGCCCTCTTCCAGTTCTTCTTCTGCTGGAACGACTACTTCGGGCCGCAGATCTACACCGCGCAGAACCCGGCCGCCTGGACGCTCTCCTACGGCCTGGAGTCCTTCAAGAGCGCGCACAGCGTCAACTGGAACCTCACCATGGCCGCAACGATGCTGGTCATGGCCCCCGTCATCGTCGTCTTCTTCTTCGCGCAGAAAGCCTTCGTCGAAGGCGTCACACTCACCGGAGTGAAGGGCTGAAACGGACATGCTGCCAACTTCCGGGGAACGCTCCCCGCACCCCCGCGTCAAGATCGCAGTGGTCGGCGGCGGCTCGACCTACACCCCCGAACTCATCGACGGCTTCGCGCGGTTGCGGGACGCCCTGCCGGTCGCCGAGCTCGTCCTGATCGACCCGGCCGCCGAACGGCTGGAGCTGATCGGCGCGCTGGCCCGCCGGATCTTCGCCCGGCAGGGCCACCCGGGCCGGATCACCTGGACCGCCGATCTCGACGCCGGACTCGACGGCGCCGACGCCGTCCTCCTACAGCTCCGGGTCGGCGGACAGGCCGCCCGCAACCAGGACGAGACCTGGCCGCTGGAGTGCGGCTGCGTCGGCCAGGAGACCACCGGCGCGGGCGGCCTGGCCAAGGCGCTGCGCACCGTCCCGGTCGTCCTGGACATCGCCGAACGGGTCCGCCGCCGCTGCCCGGACGCCTGGATCGTGGACTTCACCAACCCGGTCGGCATCGTCACCCGGGCCCTGCTCTCCCACGGGCACAAGGCCGTCGGGCTGTGCAACGTGGCCATCGGCTTCCAGCGGAAGTTCGCCAAGCTGCTCGGGGTGGCCCCCGAACGCGTCGAGCTGGAGCACATCGGCCTCAACCACCTCACCTGGGAGCGCGCCGTCCGCGTCGACGGCACGGACGTCCTGCCCACACTCCTGGCCCGGCACGGCGACGCGCTCGCCGACGACGTCCGTATGCCCCGCCCGCTCCTCGACCACCTGGGCGTCGTGCCCTCCTACTACCTGCGCTACTACTACCAACACGACGCGGTGGTGAAGGAGCTGCGCACCAAGCCCTCCCGCGCCGCGGAGGTCGCCGCCATCGAACGCCAGCTCCTCGACCTCTACGCCGACCCCGACCTGGCCGAGAAGCCCGAACTCCTCTCCCGCCGCGGCGGCGCCTACTACTCCGAGGCGGCGGTGGCCCTGACCTCGTCGCTGCTGGGCGGCGGGACGGCCGGCGACGTCCAGATCGTCAACACCCTCAACCACGGCACGCTGCCGTTCCTGCCGGACGACGCGGTGATCGAGGTACCGGCGGCGGTGGACTCCCGGGGGGCCTCCCCCCTCCCCCTCCGCCCCCTCGCCCCCCTGTTCGCCGGGCTCGTCGCCAACGTCACGGCCTACGAGCACCTGGCCCTGGAAGCCGCCCTCAAGGGCGGCCGTGACCGGGTCTTCTCCGCGCTCCTCGCGCACCCCCTCATCGGCCAGATCGACTACGCGGACCGGCTCGCCGACGAGCTGATCGCACACAACCGGGAGCACCTCACGTGGGCCTGACCGGCACCGCGCTCGCCATCGACGCGGGCAACAGCAAGACCGACGTGGCCCTGGTGGCCACGGACGGCAGGGTCCTCGGCCGGGCCCGCGGCGGCGGCTTCCAGCCGCACGTGGTGGGCACCGCCCGCGCCGTGGACGTGCTGGCGCCCCTGATCGCCGCGGCCCGGGCCCAGGCCGGACCGGGCGACGACGGCCCGGTCGGCCATCTCTCCGCCTTCCTCGCCAACGCCGACCTCCCCGTCGAAGTGACCCGCCTGACCGCCGAGATCGCCGCCCGCGGCTGGGCGGAGACCGTCTCCGTCCACAACGACACCTTCGCCCTGCTCCGCGCCGGACTCCCGGACCGCGGCGAGCAGTTGGGCGTCGCCGTGGTCTGCGGCGCCGGTATCAACTGCGTCGGCCTCGGCCACGACGGGGCCACCGCCCGCTTCCCGTCCCTCGGCCGGGTCTCCGGCGACTGGGGCGGCGGCTCCTTCCTCGCCGACGAGGCCCTGTGGCACGCGGCCCGTGCCGAGGACGGCCGGGGCGCCCCGACCGCACTCGCCCGCGCGCTACCGGCCCACTTCGGCCTGACCACCATGCTGGAGCTCATCGAGGCCCTCCACCTGCACCGGATCCCCGACGCCCGCCGACACGAACTGGCCCCGCTGCTCTTCGACGTCGCGGCGGACGGCGACGCCGTGGCCCGCTCCGTCGTGGCCCGCCAGGCGGAGGAGATCGCCCTGATGGCGTCGGTGGCCCTGCAACGCCTCGACCTGCGCTCCGAACCGACCCCGGTGATCCTCGGCGGCAGCGTCCTCGCCGCCCGGCACCCCCTCCTCCACGATCACGTCGTCCGCCTCCTCGCCGAACGCTCCCCCAAGGCCGTCCCCCACGTCATCACCGCACCCCCCGTCCTCGGCGCGGCCCTTGCCGCCCTGGACCGGACGACGCCGGCACCGCACCGACGCGCCTACGAACGCCTGCGGGAGGAGTGGGCCTAGGCCGCGCCGGTCACCCCACCTGCACGCAGTCGCCCCGGCGGGTCTCGGTGCGTTCGCCGGGGGCCAGGATGAGGTCGGCCGGGGGCGGGGAGTGATCGCTTTCCGTGATGATGGTGAGGGGGTGGTCGGTGTCGTTGATGATGGGTGTGGGGGTGCCGTCGGCGGCGTGGAAGAGCGGATAGGTGCCGGTCGGGTTGATGTAGGTCGTGCTGCCGATGGTGAGGAATCCGCTGGCCGTGGCGGGCTGGGTGGGGGTGGCCGAGGTCCGGGTGGCGGCCTTGGCGAGGGGGGTCAGGAGTCGGTTGATGCGACGCATGGGGTGCCTCCGTTGGTTCGGAGGTTGGCGGGAGGGCCAACCCTTCGTCACTCAGCGTAGTTGGCGGAGGGTGGGGTCGTCAGCGGCGCGCGGGAGTGAAACGGGGGGCGCCAGGGGCGAGTTGCACGCCCCTCGGCGGTGGCGCGGTCGGCGGCCCGCCGTCCGACCGCGCGTGCGGCAGCAGGTCCCCGCCTCGCCGCTCCCCGCCGCCGACCGACCGACGACCGCCGACCGACGACCGCCGATCAATCGTCGAGCGGCAGTGCCAGGTCGCGGACGTGACCCGCGAGGAGGAGCACCGCGGCGTCGACGGCGCCCTGCGGGTCCTGGGCGCGGATGGCGTCGGTGAGGCGGGAGTGCGGGTCGGTGGGGGCGGCGTCGGCGGTGTCCAGGCAGGCGGCGCGGCGGAGTTCCTCGCGCAGGGCGGCGCTGAGCGAGCGGTAGATGTCGGCCAGCACGGGGTTGGCGCTGGCCTCGGCGACGAGGATGTGGAACTCGGCGTCGGCCGCGGTGAACGCCTCGCTGTCGTGGGCCGCCAGGGCGGCCTTGCGGCGGCCCAGGGCGGCCTCGATGCCGGCGAGCTGCGCGTCGGTGCGGTACTTGGCGGCCTGGCGGGCGGCGACCACGTCCAGTCCCTGGCGGACCTGGGTGACGTGGCTCAGCTCGGCGCGTTCCAGGCGGCGGCGGAGGGCGACCGCGCTGTCGTCGTCGGAGATCACGAACGTGCCGTCGCCCTGCCGGGGTTCGAGGAGGCCGGAGTGGACGAGCGAGCGGACGGCCTCGCGGACCGAGGCGCGGCTGACGCCGAGGGTCTCGGACAGGGCGCTCTCGGGTGGGATGCGGCTGCCCACGGGCCAGATGCCGTTGACGATCTGGCCGCGGATCTCGTCGGTCGCGGACTCCACGAGCGACACCCGGCCCTTGCGGACGGTCTGCACTCGATCACTCCCTTGTCTCGGCGGGACGGACGTCCTGGGCCCGTCGTGGGCCGTCGCGGGAGGCGGACGGGTCCGGGGCGGGCGTCGCCGGGCGGCATGCGGTGCGGGTCCCATGGGGCGGGACCGCCGGACGCGAGTCACCCGGGGCGGCGGTCGGCGGCGGAGCGTCCGATCCCGGTCGCCTGATGTCCGGCGACTGCTCGTAAGGGTAATGCGGGGCGGCCGCCCTCCGCCCGGCCCGGAGGGTCGATGCCGGGCGGGCGGGGAATCAGGGCGGCGGGCGGCTCCCAACGGGGGCCGTGGGCGCCCCGCGAGATGTTTGGCGTTCCGAACAAGATCGGGTCAAGTCCGGTGTGCTGGTCGGGCGGCACGGACATACTGACGCCCGTGCGCCCCGTGCCGGTGGGCGCCGGGCGCGGAGCAGGCCCGCAGTCAGCGACCCAGGGGGTGGTTCGTCGGTGTCATCGCTATCGTCCGCATCGTCCGCGACGTCGGTTTCCCCGGAGCCGTCCGCCCGGCCCGGGTCGGCCGGCGGCCCCGCCGCGCCCGCCGCACGCCGGCGCACCGCGTGGGCCGAGGGCCTGGACCGGCTGCGGGCCGCCGCCACCACCGAGCCGGGGCGGCTGCGCGCGATCGGGGCGGTGCTGGCGCTGCTGGTCGTGGTGTTCGGGGCGACCGCGGTCTGGCAGGTGACGGACCGGTCGCGGGCCGCCGACGACGTGGTGCTGCGCAGCCAGCCGCTGACCGCGGACGCGGCGAGCGTCTACCGGTCGCTGGCGGACGCCGACACCACCGCCGCCGGCGGGTTCCTGGCGGGCGGCACGGAGTCCGCGGCGACCCGTGAGCGGTACGAGGCGGATCTCGCGATGGCGTCCCGCCTGCTGGTCAGGGCGGCGGCGAACGCGCAGGTGCCGGGCGCGGAGGGCGGTGCGGCGGATCGGGCCGGGACCCAGATCGCCCGGCTGAACGCCCTGCTGCCGCGGTACACGGGCCTGGTCGAGACGGCCCGGACGAACAACCGGCAGGGGCTGCCGCTGGGCGGCGCCTATCTGCGGTACGCCAACGGGCAGATGCGGACGGAACTCCTCCCGGCGGCCCAGGCGTTGTACGACGCGGAGCGGCAGCGGCTGACCGCGGACCACGAGCGAGCCACGGCGTGGCCGTGGTTCGCGCTGGCCGCCGGGGTGCTCGCGATCGGGGCGCTGGGGTGGGCGCAGCGCCGGCACTACCGGCGCACCCACCGGGTGTTCAACCGCGGTCTGCTGGCGGCGACGGTGGCGTCGGTGGCGGCGCTGCTGTGGCTGGTGGCGGCGCACACGGTGGCGCGGGCCGGGCTGTCCGATGCGTATGCGCACGGGGCCCGGTCGTTGCAGGTGCTCAATACGGCGCGGATCGACGCGCTGCGGGCGCGTGCCGACGAGAATCTGACGCTGGTGGCGCGCGGAGCGGTGCTGACGGCGGACCAGAAGGACTTCTACGAGGTCGATTTCCAGGCGAAGATGGGGCATCTGGCCGGCCCGGGCGGCCGGGGATCGGCGGAGGTGTCCGGGGAGTTGGGGAAGGCGCTGGCACTGGCGGGCGACGAGGCGGGGCGCCGACCGGTGCGGGACGCGCTGGCGGCCGTCGGGCAGTGGCGGGCGCGGCATGCCGACGCGCGGTCGGCGGACGACAAGGGGGACTACGACCGGGCGCTGGCGAAGGTGATCGGCGGGGACGGTTCGACGGGCGCGTCGTTCGACCGGGTCGACACCGGGCTGGGGCGGGCGCTGGTCCACGAGCAGGCGCGGTTCCGGTCGGCCGCGGACGGCGGGCGGGCGGCGTTCGGCCTGCTGGCGGTGGGCGCGGCGGTGTTGGCGGCGCTGGCCGCCACGGCGGCGGTGCTGGGCATCGGGCGCAGGCTGTCGGAGTATCGGTGAGGGGGTCAGGGGAGATGGGGACGCGCGGGCGGGGGCTGCGGAATCTGCGGGCGGTCCTGGCGCCGGTGGCGGCGGGCATGGTCGTGATGGCGGCGACCGCGACGGTGCTGGTGCCCGCGCTGGGCCACGGCGTGCGCCCGGCGGCCCCGGGTCCGGTGGCGACGCACCGGGCGTACGGGCCGGGCACGGCGCCCGCGTCGCCGGCCGCGGCGCGGTGCACGCCGGCCGGCGCGGCGGAGAGCCTGCGGCCGTCGCCGGCCGACGGGCCCGCGGTGGAGCGGATCAAGAAGAAGGGCCAACTGGTCGTCGGGGTGGACCAGAACACCTATCGGTGGGGGTACCGCGACCGGGACACCGGCCGGTTGGAGGGCTTCGACATCGATCTGGCGCGGGCGATCGCCAAGGACATCCTGGGGCCGGACGCCAAGGTCGTCTTCCAGGCGGTGCCGACCAATCAGCGGATCCCCGCGGTCCGGCAGCGGACGGTGGACATGGTGGTGCGGACGATGACGATCAACTGCGCGCGCAAGGAGCAGGTGGCGTTCTCCACGGCGTACTTCCAGGCGGGGCAGCAGGTGCTGGCCCCGAAGCGGTCGACGATCACGGCGTTCGACGACTCGTTGCGGGGCAAGCGGGTGTGCACCGCGGCCGGTTCGACGGGCGAGACGGAGCTGGCGCGGCGCAGCCACGGCGCGCGGGTGCTGACCGCGCCGAATCAGCTGGACTGTCTGGTGCGGCTCCAGTTGGGCGAGGCGGACGCGGTGGTCACCGACAGTGCGCTGGCGGCGGCGCAGGCGGCGCAGGACCCGACGGTGGAGTTGAAGGGCGCGCCGTTCACCGACGAGTCGTACGGCGTGGCGATGAACAAGGACGATCCGGATCTGGTGCGCCGGGTCAACAAGGTCCTGGACGACTACCGCAGCGGCGGGGAGGACAGCCCCTGGATGCGGGCGTACCGGAAGTGGTTGCAGGCCGATCTGCCCGGTATATCGGGGCCGCCGGAGCCGCAGTACGGCGACTGAGGGTGGTCCGGCGGCGCTCGGGGCCCCACCGGGCGCCGGATGGGGTCACTATGGAGGGGCTGGAGCGGGGGTAGCGAGCCGGAGCGGCGGCGAGCGAGGCCACGAGCACCAACCGCGGTGCACGGTACGCGTATTGGAGAGGTGATCGATGGGGGTCCCTGGACCCTTCCCCGGCTCGGCGGGGAGGCCCGATGCCCCGGTGCTGGACCGGGAGGAGGTGGACCGCGCGCTGGCGCGGCTCGGCGCCGAGTACGAGGCGATCGAGACGTCGCTGCTCGCGTTGCAGGACCACGCCGGCCGTCGGCTCCTGGAGGGCGCCGAGCTGTCGGGCGTCACCAAGGAGCGCTGGGCCGAGACGGAGCGGTCCCTTGCCGTGCTGTGGGCGTTGTTCGACGCCTATACGGAGGTGCTGACGGCCGCGCGGGAGCTGCGGGGGCGGCGGCGCTGGCCGTCCGCGGAGGAGCTGGCGGAGCTGTCGGCGCTGTTGCGGGACGGTGCGGTGACGGTGCCGGCCGCGGCGGGCGACGGGCCGGGCACGGGGGAGGAGTTGAGAGCCGGCGGAAGGATCGGCCTGGAGGAGCTGGTCGGCCGGTTGAACGGGTTGTACGCGCGGTCGCTGGACGTCATCGTGGCGGCGGACGCGGTGTGGTCGGCGCTGCCGGCCCGGATAGACCTGCTGGCGGAGGAGTTGCAGCGGACGCGGTCGTTGGCGCATTCGGTGGGGGTGCGTCCGGGGGAGCATCCGGCGGGTGACGATCTGGAGCGGATCACCGAGGAGTTGACGCGGTTGCGGGCGCGGGTGATCGCGGATCCGCTGGCGTTCTGGGTGTCGTCGGGGGCGGGGAGCGCGGCGCCGGGCGGGGGCCGTCCGGACACCGCCCGTTATGACCGGGCGGCGCGTGCGTTGGAGGACATCCGGCGTGAGGTGGCGGCGGTGCTGGACGTCCGGCAGGACGCGGAGCGGCGGTTGATGCTGCTGCGTGACGTGCTGTCGCGGGCGGACCGTACGTTGACCGAGGCGCGGCAGGCGCGCGGGGAGGTGCTGGCGAAGATCGCCGCGTCGGAGGTGCCGGCGGTCAGTGGCCCGTCGACGGTGCTGCACGAGCAGTTGGCGGCGGCCGCCGAGTACCGCCGGCGGGCGCAGTGGCACCGGTTGTCGCCGCTGCTGGACAGCCTGGAGGAGCGGGCGGAGGACGAACTCCAGCGGGCCCGGGAGTCGTTGACGGCGGTGACCGCGCCGCTGGCGGTGCGGGCCGAGCTGCGCGGCCGGTTGGACGCGTACCGGGCGCGGTTGGCGCGGCACGGTCTGGCGGGGGATCCGCTGCTGATGGAGCGGTACGACGTCGCGCGGCGGATGCTGTGGAGCGCGCCGTGCGATCTGCGGGCGGCGGAGCAGGCGGTGTGGCGCTATCAGGAGGCGGCGGCGGAGGCCGTGGTTCCGGAGCCGCGGGACGGCAGGGGGGAGCCGTGACGGAGCGCGACGGGGGGCGGTGTCAGCGTCCGGAGTGCGCCGGGCGCTACGAGGACGTCGGCGACGGGGAGCTGTACTGCGACGTGTGCGGGCTGGCGCCGGTGGTGTCCGCCGAGGGGCTGCTGTCGGCGACCGCGACGGTGTTGACGCAGCGGGTGGAGGCCGGTGGGGCGACGGTCGCCGCGCCGCCGCCGAGCGGTGCCCGCGGGCGGCGGACGGTCGGGACGCATGTCCCCGCGCAGCGGCCGGGCGGCCGGGCCGGGAGCGGGTCGGCCGCCCGGACGCCGGTGGTGGTGCGCGGCAGTGGGCGGGGCAGTGGCCGCCCGGCCTCGGGGTCGGGCGCTGGTTCCGGGGCGTCGCGGGGGCGGTTGGGCGCCGGGCTGGTGGCGGTGGAGCAGGTGCCGCGGCGCGATCCGCGGGCGGCGGTGCTGGCGCATCCGGAGGTGCCGGAGCGCAAGCGGTTCTGCAGCCGGGGCGAGTGCGGGGCGCCGGTGGGGCGGGGCCGGGACGGCCGGCCGGGCACGGCGGAGGGCTTCTGCACCAAGTGCGGCCATCCGTACAGCTTCGTACCGAAGTTGCGGTCCGGGGAGCTGGTGCACGGCCAGTACGAGGTCGTGGGGTGTCTGGCACACGGCGGGCTGGGCTGGATCTATCTGGCGCGGGACCGCGCGGTCGACGACCGGTGGGTGGTGCTCAAGGGCCTGCTGGACACCGGTGACGAGGAGGCGCTGGCGGCGGCGGTGTCCGAGCGGCGGTTCCTCGCCGCGATCGAGCACCCCAACATCGTGCGGATCTACAACTTCGTGGAGCATCTGGACCGTACGACGGGCAGCCGGGACGGCTACATCGTCATGGAGTACGTGGACGGCATCTCCCTGAAGGACCTCGCCAACGAGCGGCGCACCTCGAAGGGGCGCCGCGATCCGATGCCGGTGGAGCAGGCGTGCGCGTACGGCATCGAGGCGCTGGAGGCGCTGGGCCATCTGCACAGCCGGCAGTTGCTCTACTGCGACTTCAAGGTCGACAACGCCCTCCAGCAGCACGACCGGCTCAAGCTGATCGACCTGGGCGCGGTGCGGCGGGCGGACGACCACGAGAGCCCCATCTACGGCACGATCGGCTATCAGGCGCCCGAGGTCGGCGAGGTGGGCCCGTCGGTCGCCTCCGACCTGTACACCGTCGCCCGCACCCTCGCCGTCCTCACCTTCGACTTCCAGGGCTACACCAATGTCTTCGCGGACTCCCTGCCGGACCCGGACCACATCGAGGTGTTGCGCGCGCACGAGTCCTTCTACCGGCTGCTGGTGCGGGCCACCGATCCGGATCCGGGCCGGCGTTTCGGTTCCGCGGAGGAGATGGCCGAGCAGCTGACGGGGGTGCTGCGGGAGGTGGTGGCGCTGCGGACGGGCGAGCCGCGGCCGGCGCTGTCCACCTTGTTCGGGCCGGAGCTGCGGGTGGTGGGCACCGAGCCGGTGCCGCCGCCGGCCGGCGACAGTTCGCTGCTGGGCGGTCGGCGGCGCGCCGGACGGGTCGCGCGGGAGCCGGCGCGGGTGGGCGGCGGCCCGGAGCTGCGGCCCCTGGACGTGGCCGGGGCGGCGCTGGCGCTGCCGGTGCCGCGGGCGGATCCGGACGACCCCCATGCCGGTTTCCTGGCCGGTCTGCACGCCGCGACCCCGGCGGAGCTGCTGGCCGCGCTGCGGGCGGCGCCCACCGACTCGCCGGAGGTTCGGCTGCGGACCCTGCGCGCCCAACTGGAGCTGGGCGGGGACGCGGTGGCCTTCGAGGGCGACCGGCCGGGTTCCCCGGCGCGGTGGGACGAGGACCCGTGGGGCGCCGACGGGCAACCGGACGCGTACGGGTCCGGGGACTGGCGGGTGGTGTGGCACCGGGGGCTGGCGGCACTGGCGACCGGCGACCGGGAGGGCGCCGCGCTGGCCTTCGACGCGGTCTACGACGCCTTCCCGGGCGAGCCGGCGCCGAAGCTGGCGCTGGGCATCAGCGCCGAGTTGCTGGGGCAGTCGGACAACGCGGCGGAGTACTACCGCCTCGTATGGGCGACAGACCGGAGCTATGTGAGTGCCGCGTTCGGGCTGGCCCGGGTGCGGCTGGCGGCCGGTGACCGGGCGGGTGCGGTGGCGGCCCTGGAGTCCGTCCCGGAGGCGTCCATCCACTACACGGCGGCGCGGATCGCGGCGGTCCGGGCCCGGCTGCGGCAGCGCTCGCCCCGGGAGCCGCTGCTGCCGGATCTGCGGGCCGCGGCCCAACAGGTCGAGGCGCTGGCCGACTTCGGTCTGGATGACCGGCGCCGGGAGGTCCTCGCCACCGAAGTACTGGGCAGTGCCCTGGACTGGGTACTCTCCGGGAGCCACGGCGACGGGCCCGGGGCCGGTGCCCCGGGTGACGGGGCGCCGGACGGTGCCGCCGGGCCGGCGCTCCTCGGCAGTCCGCTGGACGAGCGCGGGCTGCGGTTCGGGCTGGAGCGGTCGTACCGTCTGTTGGCGCGGCTGGCGCAGCGTGGCGAGGAAAGGATCGAGCTGGTGGAGCGGGCCAACCGCTTCCGCCCCAGGACATGGGTGTGACATGGGTGTGACTGGGCCGTCCCGCTGCCGGAGCTGCGGTGAGCCGCTCGACGCGGGGGACAACTACTGCGGGCGGTGCGGCGCCGATCCCCTGACGTCGGGCGGTTTCGGCATGCCGGCGGGATACGGGGCACCGCCGGCGGCGGCGTTCGCGGCGGGGCCGGCGGCGCAGGTGGGTCCGCCGCCGCCCGACCCCACGACCCGCCTCCCGATCGGGGACGCGACGGCGCCGACCGCGCCCGCTGCCGGCGGCCGGCCCGCCGACCCGCGGGTGGTCGGCTACGAGGCGGTCGCCGACGCCGCCGCCGACGCCGGGCCGCGGGCCGAAGCGGAGGTTGTGGCGACGGCCCGGGAAGAGGCCCCGGCGGGAGCCGAAGCGGAGCCGGCGGCGGACACCGCGACGGACGCCGGGACGGCGGACGCGCCGGCGCCCGGGGAGGCCGCCGAGCCATCAAGCGGAACGGCCGAGGGCGGGGCCGCGGAGCCGGGTCCGGCGATCGCCGCGGGGGGAACCGGAACCGCCCCTGAGGACCCGCCCGAGTGCCAACGCGACCACCTGGAGCGGGAGTTGCCGGGCGTCGCGGCGGTCAGCGACCGCGGCCACCGGCACCACCGCAACGAGGACTTCTTCGCGCTGGGCGACACCGTGCTGGCGGACGGCGCGCCCGCGGTGATCGCGATGGTCTGCGACGGGGTCTCCTCGGCGACCCGCCCGGACGACGCCTCCAAGGCCGCCGCCGAACGTGCCACCGGGGCGCTGCGGATGGCGCTGCCGCGCGGCACGCACCCGCAGCAGGCCATGCACGACGCGGTGCTGGCGGCCTCGGCGGCGGTCGACGCGCTGGCCGTCGACCCCTCGATAGCGCACGACGAGTTCCGCCAGCAGAACGCCCCGGCCTGCACGATCGTCGGCGCGCTGGTCGGCGGCGGGCTGCTGACCATCGGCTGGGTCGGCGACAGCCGGGCGTACTGGATCCCCGACGACCGCACCGCACCGCCGGTCCGGCTCACCGAGGACGACTCCTGGGCCGCCCAGATGGTCGCCAACAACCTCATGACCCAGGCCGAGGCCAACGCCGACGAGCGGGCGCACGCCATCACCGGCTGGCTCGGCGCCGACGCGTACGAGGTCGAACCGCACGTCGCGGCGTTCCGGCCGGACGGGCCGGGGACGGTCGTGGTGTGCACCGACGGGCTGTGGAACTACGCCGAGACGGCCGGGTCGATGGCCGCGGTGCTGCCCCTGGACGCGCCGGTCCGGCCGTTGAACGCCGCGCGGGTGCTGGTCGACCACGCCCTGGACGGCGGCGGGCACGACAACGTAACGGTCGCGGTGGTGCGGTTCCCCACGCCCGCGGAAGGGGCAGGATCGGCCTAGGGCCTGTCCATGCAGTCCCGTCGTTCGCCCGGGGGGGGCGGGCCCGGCCGGCGGCCGGCGGCAGCCGCAAGGAGCGGACGTAACCCATGGCCAACTTCGCCAAGTCGCGGGTGCCGCGCTTCACCGCCGAGGTGCACCACAACCCCTGCCTGCCCGAGGGCGGGCAGGCGTTGCACGCCGTCGTCACGGTCACCGCGACCGGCGGCGGTTCGACCGGTGGGCGCCCGGTGCCGCGACCGGATGCGGTGGTCTCCGGGGCGGCCGGGCCGGAGCACGGGCCGGCCGACGCCCTCGGGCCGGACGCCGGGGTAGTACTGCGGGTGCGGACCCCGCTGGGCGCCGAGGTGGGGTTCCTGCGGCAAGTGGCGCCCGCCCCCGAGGACCTGACCGGCCGGCGCAGAGCGTCGGGGCCGCGCTCGGGCGACTACCCGACCGGCCCCTGGGGCGACGAGTCCCGCGACTACCACCTCTTCCTGCGTGTCCCGGACCCCGGGCTCGGCCGGGAGATGCTGGCCGCCCGGCTCTCCGTGCTGCTGTCCGCACCGGACGGCGCCGCGCCGCGGGTCGTGGCGCAGGGGCTGGTCCGGGCCGTGTGGACGGACGATCCGGCCGCCGCGGTACGGATCGATCCACAGGTGGCGCACCACACAGGTCGGTCCGAACTGGCGCAAGTCATCCAGCGGGGACTGGATGCGGCCAAGTGGGGAGATGCCGCCCGCGCCGTGCGCGAACTGCGCCGTGCGGCGCGGCTGGCCGGCGGTCCCGGGAGCGAGGACACTGCGAAACTCCTTGCGAAGGTGGTGGGCGACGTCGATACCGCGACCGGTACTGTGCGACAGGCGGCGAAGGCGCCCGAGGTCGAACGGGAGAGCTCCCGGACGGCGCCGGACACCCACTCGCCGCCCGTAGAAACCGCAATGAACGAGCACGATCACCACTGATCAGTACCACCCGGAAGAAACGGTACGGAGGGGGAAGAACCGACATGCCGACCTGCCCGAGCGGCCACCAGTCGGCGGCCGAAGACTGGTGCGAGGTGTGCGGCCAGCGCATGGCGGGTGCCGTTCCCCCGCCACCCTCTCTGCCCGCCGGATTCCTCAACGCGCCGCCGCCCGCCGAGCCGACCGGTCCCGCGGGTCCGCCGCCCGGCATGCCCGGTCCGCCGCCGGCGGGCCAGCCCGGCCCGCCCCCCGGCATGCCCGCCCCCGGCCAGCCCGCCCCGCCGCCCGGCTTCGGCGGCCCCGTCGCGCCCGCGCCCGGCCCCGGCATGCAGGGCGGCCAGGAGGGCTACGGCTTCCCGCCGCCCGCGCCCGGCCCCGGTGGTCCCGGTGCGCCCGCGCCCGGCCCGGCCGGCCAACCGCCGCAGGGCGGCTACGGCTTCCCCCCGCCGGCACCCGGCCCCGGCGCCCCCATGCCCGGCCCTGGCACCCCGCCGCAGGGCACCCCGCCGCCCGTCGCCCCGGCGCCCGGCCCCGAGCAGTCCACGGAGTTCTGCCCGCAGTGCCGCACGCCGCGCGCGGGCATGGCGCCGTTCTGCGCGGAGTGCCAGTACAACTTCCTCACCCACTCGCCGGCGTCGTTCGCCCCGCCGCCCGGTGCGCCCGCGCCCGGCCCCGGCGGCCAGCCGCCGCAGGGCGGCTACGGCTTCCCCCCGCCGGCACCCGGCCCCGGCGCCCCCATGCCCGGCCCCGGTCTCCAGGGCGGCCAGGGCGGTTACGGCTTCCCGCCACCGCAGGCCCCGCCGCCCGGGGCGTCCGCCCCCGGTGGCTTCCCGGGCCAGCCCGGCCCGCCCCCCGGCATGCCCGGCCCCGGCCCGGCCGGCCAGCCCGGTCCGCCGCCGCCCCCGCAACAGGGCGCCGACGACTGGACGTTGACCCCGCCGAACCAGCCGCACGCGGCGCACGCCGCCCCGCCGATGGCGCCCCCGCAGCCCGGACCCGGCCCGCAGGCCCCGTTCGAGCAGCCCGCGCCGTTCGAGCAGCAGCCGCCCGTGCCGTACGAGCAGCAGCAGCCCGCGCCGTACGAACAGCAGCAGCCGCCGGCCCCGTTCCCGCCGCAGCAGCCCCAGCCGGGACCCGACGGCCAGTGGGGCGGCGCCCCCGGCCCGGCTCCGATGGCGCCGCCGCAGGGCCCGCCGCCGGTGATCGGCGACGGCTGGGTGGTGGCCGTCGCGCCGGACCGCGAGTACTTCATGGCGATGATGAGCCGCAGCGGCCCGGAGGCGGCGGGGCTCAACCTGCCCTCGTACTCCCCCGAGCAGGTGCTGCCGCTCGCAGGCGGCCAGGTCTCGGTGGGCCGCCGTCGGAACAGCACCGGTGAGTCCCCGGACGTCGACCTGGGCCGGACCCCGGAGGACCCGGGCGTCTCGCACCAGCACGCCCTGCTCGTCCAGCAGCAGGACGGCAGCTGGGCGGTGGTGGACCAGAACTCCACCAACGGCACGACGGTCAACCTCGCCGAGGAGCCGATCCAGCCGTACGTCCCGGTGCCGCTCCACGAGGGCGACCGGGTGCACGTCGGCGCCTGGACGACGCTGACCGTCCGCCGCGGCTGACCGCACGACGCCGACCCGTCAACTCCGGGGCGTGATCGACCGATCGCGCCCCGGAGTCGCGTCCGGGTGCCGGGCGTCCTAAGTCCCCGGTCCTCGGTCGGGGCGTCTGCCACCATGGACCGGTGAACAACATTCCGCACGGCACGCTTCAGGAGCAGACCTTCTACGAGCAGGTCGGTGGCGAGGACACCTTCCGCCGCCTGGTGCGCCGCTTCTACGAGGGGGTCGCCGAGGACCCGCTGCTGCGGCCGATGTACCCGGAGGAGGATCTGGGGCCGGCCGAGGAGCGCCTCGTCCTGTTCCTCATGCAGTACTGGGGCGGCCCCCGCACCTACAGCGAGAACCGCGGCCACCCCCGGCTGCGGATGCGGCACGCCCCGTTCACCGTCGACCGGGCCGCGCACGACGCCTGGCTGCGGCACATGCGGGACGCCGTGGACTCCGTCGGGCTGGCCGAGGACCACCGGACGCAGCTGTGGAACTACCTCACGTACGCGGCAGCGTCGATGATCAACACCGCCGGGTGAGAGAACGGTCACACCGACCGGAATCCCCGCGTCCCCGTCACGATCCGGTCAAGACCACCCGCGAACCGCCCACCCGGCACACCGCCCTCTGAAACCATCCACGACATCCGATCACCCATTCGGATACGTCGCGTTTTCGGGCGTCGAGAGCCGCCGGTGCACCCCGGCCGGGGGCCCGAGCCGCTCCGGGGGGATCCGTGTCCGGCTTCATCGTGCTGCGGGTACGCGCACACCGCGCGCTGCTGGCCGCTGCCCTGCTCTCGGTGCTGCTGACCGCCACCGTGCTGGCCACCCTCTCCGCCTTCTCCGACGCGGTCGGCGACGCCGGGCTGCGACAAGCCCTGCGGGGAGTTCCCCAAGCTCTCAACTCCGTTCGCGCAGGGGAGACCCCCATCGCGCCCGCCGCCGCCCTTCAGGTCAAGGCCCAACTGCCGGCCTCCGGGCGGCAGTCCGCCGACCGGGCGGTCGAGCGGGGCGCCCGGCGGGCCTTCGACGGACTGCCGTTCACCGTCCGCACCCTGACCCGCTCCGGCCCGTACGCGCTGCCCCGCACCCACCGGCCGACGGGCACCGCCGAGCGGACGGCGGACGCGACGGGCGGCGACGAGCCCGACCTCACCCACCTCGCGCTCCTCCACCGCGACCGGATCGAGCTCACCGCCGGCCGCTGGCCCGGTGCGGCGGCGCACGGCCGGGTCCCGGTGGCGCTGCCGGAGGCCGCCGCCACCGGGCTCGGTCTCCGCCCCGGCCGCCGCCTCACCCTCGACAACCGGTTGTCCGGCCCCGCCCACCTCACCATCGAGGTCACCGGCGTCTACCGCCCCAAGGACCGCGCCGACCCGTACTGGAAGCTCGACGAGCTCGGCGGGCGCGGGGTGCGCACCCTCGGCTTCACCACGTACGGGCCGCTGCTCGCCGGGCCGGGGGCGTTCGGGGCCGGCGGGCCGCTGACGCAGGACTCGGTGGCCTGGCTGGCCACCGCCGACTTCCGCACCCTGACCGCGGACCGGCTGCCCGCACTGGCCGCCGCAGCGGGCCCCGCCGCCCGGGCGCTGACGGCCGACCCGGCGTTCCACGGCCGGGCCACCGCCGGCACCGAACTCCCGGACACACTGGGGACGTTACGGCGGTCGCTGCTGGTGAACCGGTCCACCGTGCTGCTCGTCGCGCTCCAGCTCCTGCTGCTGGCCGGGTACGCGCTGCTGCTGGTGGGACAGCTGCTGAGCACCGAGCGGACCGACGAGCGGATCGTGCTGCGCGCCCGCGGCGCCTCCCGGCGGCGGCTCGCCGGACTGGCCCTGGCCGAGGCGCTGTTGCTGGCGCTGCCGGCCGCGGTCGCCGCCCCGCTGCTGGCCGGCCCGCTGCTGCGGCTGCTGGCGGGCGGCGGCGGTTGGGGTCTGCCCCTGGAAGCCGCCCGCACCGGCGCCACCTGGCTGACCGGGGCGCTGGTGGCGTTGGGCTGCGCCGTCGCGGTGGCCGCGCCGGCCGTGCTGCGCTCCGGCGCGGACGACCCGGCCGTACGGGAGCGGACCCGGCCCCGCGCGCTCCGGGCCGGCGCCGACCTGGGGCTCCTGGTGGTCGCCGGGGTGGCGTACTGGCAGCTGTGGCGGCGGACCGGCGACGGCGGCGGGGTGCTGACCGAGGACGGCGACGGCACGCTGGGCATCGACCCGGTGCTGGTGGCCGCGCCGGCGCTGGCCCTGCTCGCCGGCACGGTGCTGACGCTGCGTCTGCTGCCGCCGGCCGCCGGGCTCGCCGAACGGGCCGCGGCCCGCGGCCGGGGACTGGCCGCGGCACTGGCCGGCTGGCAGATCAGCCGCCGCCAACTGCGCGGCACCGGGCCGGTGCTGCTGCTGGTGCTGGCCACCGCGCTGGGCATGCTGGCGATCGGGCAGCGCGCCTCGTGGGACCGCTCGCAGGACGACCAGGCGGACTTCCGGGCGGCCGGCCCGGTGCGCGTACTGGACGGTCGGACACCGAAGTCGGGGCAGGGCGACGACTATGCGGCCGTCCCCGGGGTGGCCGCGGCGCTGCCCGTCGGGTACTCCGCCCTGGACCTGCCGGACGGCCATGCCGGCTCGCTGCTGGCCCTGGACACCCGCCGGGCGGTGGGGGCGCTGCGGCTCCGCGGCGACCTGCTGGGCGGCCCCGCCGACGGGCCGGCCGCCCGCCGCGCCACGGCGGACCTGCTGCGGGCGGCGGCACCCCCGGCCGGCACCCCGCCGGGCATCGGCATCCCCGCGGACACCGCACAGTTGCACCTCACCCTCACCCTGACCTCGCTGCGGACCCTGCCCGCGCCCCGCGCCTGGCGTCCGACGGCAGCGGCCCCCGCCCCGCCGGACCGGACACCGGCCCCGTCCCCGCCACCGTCTCCGCCCTCGTCACCGACGCGCACGGCAGCCCGCACACCCTGCCGCTCGGCGCCTTCCCCGCCGACGGCCACCCGCACACCGGCACCGCCCGCCTCGCCGCGGCGGGCCTGCCGACCGGACCGCTGCGGCTGACCGGCCTCCTCCTCGTCGTGGACCAGCCGCCGGTCCCGCACCGCCAACGGCTCACCGTGGACGCCGCGCGGGCGGTCACCGCCGACGGCGCCGCGCACCGCCTCACCGCGCCGCGGGGCCTGGCCTGGACGGGCCGGATCACCGACCGGAGCGCCTCCGCCGGCACCCCCGGCGGCCCCCGGGCCGGCCGCGCCGAGGTGCCCGACGGCGGGCTGCTGGCGCAGACCTACGACAGCGGCGCCCGCCAGGACGCGTGGACCGCCGCGGTCACCACGGTGCGGATCACCGCCGCGCACCCCGCGCGCCTGCCGCTGGCGGCCGTCGCCACCGACGCGTTCCTGCGCGCCAGCGGCTCCCGGGTCGGCGCGGTCGTCGACCTCACCGTCAACGGGCAGGCGCTGAAGGCCAGGATCGTCCGGGCGGTGCGCGCGCTGCCGGGCCCGGCGGACGGGCCGGTCGGCTCCGGCGGGCTGCTGGTCGACTTCGGCGCGGTCAACGAGGCGCTGTCCGATCTGGGTGCCGGCCCGCTGGACGCCGCCGAGTGGTGGCTGCGCCCCCGGCCCGGCGCCACCGCGACGGTGGTCGCGGCGCTGCGGGCCCGCCCCGACCTCGAACCCGGCCAGGTGCTGGTCCGCGACGAGATCGCCCGGGAGCTGCACGACGACCCGCTGGGCCGCGGCCCGCAGACCGCGCTGGTCGCCGCGGCGGCGGTCGCGGTGGCGCTGGCGGCGACCGGTTTCGCGGTCGGCGCGGCCGGCTCGGTCCGCGAACGGGCCCGGGAGTTCGCCGTCCTGCGGGCCCTGGGCGCGCCCCGCCCGCAACTGGCCCGGATGATCGCCGCCGAGCAGGGCGTCCTGATCGTGCTGGCGCTGGCCGTCGGCACGGCCCTGGGGACGGTGCTGACGCGGGTGGTGGTCCCGCTGGTGGTGCTGACCCAGCAGGCGGGCCGCCCGGTGCCGCCGGTGCTGGTGGAGCTGCCGGCCGGTCAGGTCGTCGGGCTGCTCGCGGCGGTGGCGGCGGTCCCGCTGCTGGTCGTCGCGGCCGTCGGGCTGCGCCGCGGCGACCCGGTACGGGCCCTGCGCGGCCGGGGGGGAGCGCTGAGATGACCGAGCAGGCGGGGGTGCGATGACGACACCGAAGGCACGCACGGCGCCCGGCGGGCTGCCGGCCCGGCTGCGCGCCGCCCTCCCCCCGGCTCCCCGTCTGCTGCGGGCGGGGCAGTCGCCGACGGCCGTGTGGGCGCTGGGCGCGCTGATACTGGTCACCGCGTTCCTCGCGGCGGCCTTCCCGCGCGGCGTGGACGCCTACGAGACCCGGGGCGTCCGGGCGGCACTGGGCGACGTCCGCCCCGACCAGCGGATGGTGGAGATCACCGCGAGCCGCCACGACACCGCCCCCGCCCACTACGCCCCGGACACGCTGACGCATCAGGACGCGGCGATGCGGGGCCAGTTGACCGCCGCCGCCCCCTTGCGGCTCTCCCCCGCCGACGCGGTCCGCGGCGTCCGCACCACCACCCCGCTGGCCTCCGCCGACCCCGGCCTGCCCCGCCCCGACGGCGTCGCTCCCGCCCTCTCCCTGTACGCGGTCACCGACCTGGCCCGGCACGCCACCGTCATCCGGGGCCGCCTCCCGCGCCCCGCACCGGTCGACCCGTCCGCCCGGGAAGCGGCGGTCACCGTCGCCACCGCCCGCGCCCTCCACCTGCACCCGGGGGGCCGACTCCGCCTCGGCGGGCTGACGTTGCGGATCTCCGGGCTCCTCGCCCCGCGCGCGCCCGAGGGGCCGTACTGGGCGCTCGACCCGCTCCTGGCGAACGCCGCCCTGAGCACCGGCGGCACCCCGCCGACGAAGCGGTGGCGCGCCGCGCTGCTGCTCGCCCCGGAGGACGGGCCGGCGCTGCTGTCCACCCCGGGGGAGCCGGAACGGTTCTGGCGCTACCCCGTGGACACCAGCACGCTGACCGCCGGTCAGGCCCCCCTGCTCCAGGACCGGGTGCGGTCCCTCCAACACGGCCCCGGGCTGGTCCGCCTGCGCGCGGTGGTGGGCTCCGGCGGGCTGGCGGACAGCGCGCTGGACGGCCTGTTGGACGGTTTCGGGCGGTCCCGGGACGCGGTCGCGCCGGTCGTCGCGGTGGCCGCCTGCGGCATCGGCACCGTCGCGGGCGTCGTCGTCCTCATGACCGGCGCCCTGGCAGCAGCCCGCCGCCACCGCGAACTGGCGCTGCTGCGGGCCCGGGGCGCCTCGCTGCCCGGACTGGTCGGCCGGCTGACGGCCCAGACCGCCGCGGTGGCGCTGCCCGGCGCCGCCGTCGGCTGCGCCCTCGCCGTCCTCCTCGTCCCCGGCGAACGCCTCCTGCCGTCCCTGCTCGCCGCGGCCGGCGTCGGGCTGCTCGGCACCCTCGCGCTGCCCCTGCGGGCCGCCGCCGCACACCGCACGACCCGCCCCGCGGTCCGCGCGGACCTGGTCGGCGCCCGGCCCTCCCGACGCCGCACGATCGCCGAACTCACCGTGCTGGCCCTGTCGGTGGCCGCGGTGCTGGCCCTGCGCCGCCGCGGCACCGGCTCCGGCGGCGTGGACGTCCTGGTCAGCGCGGCCCCCGTGCTGGTCGCGGTGATCGCGGCGCTGCTGCTGATGCGGCTGTACCCGCTGCCGCTGCGGCTGGCGGCCCGGCCCGCCGCCCGCGCCCGGGGGCTGTCCGGCTTCCTGGCCCTGGCCCGGGCCGGCCGCGCGCCCGCCGCCGGACTGCCGCTGCTCGCCCTCCTCGTGGCGCTGACCACCGCGTCGTTCGGCGGCTCGGTGCTCGCCGGGGTCGCCGACGCCCGCGACCGCGCGGCGCTGACCGCGGTCGGCGCGGACGCCCGTCTCACCGCCGCCGCGCCGCTCCCCGCGCGCCTGTTGTCGTCCCTGGCCACCGTCCCGGGCGTCCGCGACGCCGTCCCGCTGCGCCTGAGCACCCAACCCGCCGACGACAACGGCCCGCCCCTCTACCTCGTCATCGCCGACGCCGACGCCTACGCCCGGCTCGCCCGCGCCACCGGCCTGGGCGCCTTCGACGCCACCGCGCTGGCCGACCCCGGCGGCGACGAGCCCCTCCCGGCCCTCGTCTCCCCCGGTGTCCGCACCCGTTTCGGCAACGCCCCGATGGTGCTGCAACCGGAGTTCGGCCAACTCGTCGTCCGCCCGGCCGTGGTGCGCCGGGACACGCCCGCCCAGCCCGGTGGCGACTTCGTCGTGGTCGACGCCCGCAGCGTGGCCCGGCTCCACCCCGACACCTACGCCGACCCCGCCACCGCCCCCTCCCTCGTCCTCCTCGCCGGCCCCTCCCTCGATGTCACCGCCCTCCGCGCCACCCTCCGGGCCCACACCCCCGCCTCCCTCCCCACCCGCCTCACCCTGCGCACCACCACCCGTGCGCTGCTCGCCGACTCCCCCCTCCAGCAAGGCGCGGAACGCCTCTACACCGCGACCGTCGCCGCCGGCGCCGGCTTCGCGCTGCTGGCCCTGTTCCTGTCCCTCCTCCAGACCGCCCCGGAACGCGCCCGCCTGCTCACCGGCCTCCGCGCCCTCGGCCTCCC
This sequence comes from Streptomyces yunnanensis, assembly GCF_029011865.1. NCBI lineage: Bacteria > Bacillati > Actinomycetota > Actinomycetes > Kitasatosporales > Streptomycetaceae > Streptomyces > Streptomyces yunnanensis. Next base: position 6,189,656 of record NZ_CP095749.1, on the reverse strand, counting down.
CCCGTCCCAGGGCCGCCGGCTGCTCGTCCTCGAAGCCCTCCCCCAGGCCCTGCTCGCCGCCCTCGGCGGCACCCTCACCGGCGCCGCCGCCCTCCGCCTGCTCGGCCCCGGCACCGACCTCACCCCGCTCGCCCTCCCCCTCGCCTCCGGTCCCACCCCCAGCACCCCCGTCCACCTCCAGCCCGACCCGGCCTCCCTCCTGCTCCCCTCGGCCGCCCTCGTCGTCCTGGCGCTCGCCGCGTCCCTCCTCCAGGCCCACGCCGGCCGACGCCGCGCCACGACGGCCGAGGCGAGGACGGGAGAGGCGGGGTGAGGCTGGGTGAGGCGGCACCGGGCGGGTCGGCGCGCGAGAGATCGGCCGCCACGAGGACACGCCCCCGCACGCCCTCACCCACGCCCGCGCCCACACCCACGCCCCGGAGACCCCACCCCATGACACCCCGCCCCGACGCCACACCACCGCCGACGCCCGCACGCCCCTCGCCCCCGCCCCCGGCCGCTCCGCCCTCCCTCACCGACCTGGAGCGCCGCGCCGCCACCCGCCACGCCCGTCCCGTCTACGGGCACGACGCGCTGATCGCCTGCGACCGCCTGGTCCGTGTCTTCACCACCGACGGCGTGGAGGTCCAGGCCCTCCAGGGGCTCGATCTCCTGGTATCCGAGGGCGAGTTGATGGCGTTGGTGGGCGCTTCCGGAAGCGGCAAGTCCACTCTGATGAACATCCTGGCCGGGCTCGACGTCCCGACCGCCGGCGCGGCCCGCGTCGCCGGCCGCGACCTGCTCGCGATGGACGCCCGCACCCGCCTGGACTACCGCCGCAACATCGTCGGCTTCGTCTGGCAGCAGACCGCCCGCAATCTGCTCCCCTACCTCACGGCCCTGCAGAACATCGCCCTGCCGATGCAGCTGCGCGGCGGCCGCCGCCGGTCCGAACGCACCCGGGCGGCCGAGGAGTTGCTGTCGCTCCTCTCCCTCACCCACTGCCGCGACCGGCGCCCGCACCAGCTCTCCGGCGGCGAGGCCCAACGCACCGCGATCGCCGTCGCGTTGGCCAACACCCCGGCCGTCCTGCTCGCCGACGAGCCGACCGGCGAACTGGACTCGCACACCGCGGAGCAGGTCTTCGCCGCGTTCCGCACCGCCAACGAGGAACTGGGCACCACTATCGTGATCGTCACCCACGACCAGAAGGTGGCCGACGAGGTCCGCCGCACGGTGGCCATCCGCGACGGACGCACCTCCACCGAGGTCCTGCGCCGCACGGAAATCGATGCCGCGACCGGCCGGGAATCCGTCGTGGCGCGCGAATACGCCACCCTCGACCGCGCCGGCCGCCTCCAGCTCCCCGCCGACTACACCGCCCCGTTGGGCATGCGGGACCGCGTCCTCCTCCAACGGGAACCCGACCACATCGCCGTCTGGCCCGACGCCCCCGCCGACACCCCGGCCGAACCCCCCGACGAGGACCCCACCGAGGACCCCACCGAGGCATAGCGGGCACGCAGCGCAGCGGCCCGCGCCGGCCCGGTCGCGATCAGACCGGCGTGACCGTCAGCCCCGACAGCCCGGTCGCCCCCGCCGGCCCGGCCACCCGTACGGCGATCGACCCGTACGGTGTGCTCAGCCGCAGCCAGCCACCGGCGGCCAGCAGCGCCAGGGCCGTCCCCGGCGCCTCCGCACCGGCCGCCCCGGAAGCCGTCCCGGCCGTCCCGGGAGCCGCGCCGACACCGGCCCCGGCACCCGCGCCGGAAGTCACCCCCGCACTCGCGGAGGCCGCCATCGCCCCGGCCCGCGCCCCGCGCAGGAACCCGAGCGCCTGGGCGGCATGCACCGCCCGCAGCGGCAGTTCCGTGTCGCCCAGCGTCCGCGACCAGATCTCCCGACCGATCCGGTCCCGCTCGGGACGGGTGCGCCGCTGCGGCGGCAACTCCTCGTCCCGGGCGCGAAATTCGGCGACCGCGGCGGACACCGCGCGCGTCAACGCCTCCGAGGAGGGCAGCCCGGGGACCCGCGTCCAGCCGCCCCGCGGCGGCAGCACCCCGGCCCATGGCGGGCCGGTGACCGCGCCGGGCACGGTGACACTGCCCGCCGCCTCCTGAACACCTTCGAGGAGCTCCCCGGCGGAGACGGTCACGTCCAGGCCGGAACCGCCCGTGCGGCCCGGCCCCGACGCCCCGGCACCGGGCTCGTCGCCGGCGTCGGTGGCGTCGCCGGCCTCGGGGCCGGCCGCCAACCGCGCGGTCCGGATCGCCAGCACCTCGAAGGACGGCGGGCGGCCGAAGACGGCCAGCACCCCGCCGCCCGTCTGGAGCCGCACCGCGGCCCCGCGGTCGTAGTGGATCAGCCGGGCGAGGAAGGCGGCGAGATCCGCTGCCTCCCCGGCGTCGGCCAGCCGCAGCACCGTCATGCGCCGACGGCCCCTTCCTGATGCGCGGCGTCGTCCAGGTACTCCTTGAGGATCGCCTTCTCCTCCGCCGTGAGGCGGCGCGGCCGCCCCGCGGCGAAGTCGAACGGCACGACCACGGTCGAGGCCCGCAGGTAGACCGTGTCCTCGTCCTTGACCTCGTACCCCACCGTCATCGACGCGGCACTGATCTTCCGCACCCACAGCTCGACGGTCACCGGCTCGGGCCGGTGCACCAGCTGCCGCAGGTAGTCGATCTCGTGCCGGGCGACGACCGAGCCGCCCTTGAACGACGGACTGCCGTCCCCCGGCGCCAGCCGGCGCATGAAGTCGATCCGCGCCTCTTCGAGGTAGCGGACGAACACCGCGTTGTTGACGTGGCCGAACGCGTCCATGTCCGACCAGCGCAGGGGGCAGGGGTAGAGGTGTCGCACGACGGTCAGCCCCGGGTCAGCTTCTTGTACGTCGCACGGTGCGGACGGGCCGCGTCGGCGCCGAGCCGCTCGACCTTGTTCTTCTCGTACGACTCGAAGTTGCCCTCGAACCAGAACCACTTGGAGTTGCCCTCGTACGCCAGGATGTGCGTGGCGACGCGGTCCAGGAACCAGCGGTCGTGGGAGACGACCACGGCGCAGCCGGGGAACTCCAGCAGCGCGTTCTCCAGCGAGGACAGCGTCTCGACGTCGAGGTCGTTGGTCGGCTCGTCGAGGAGCAGCAGGTTGCCGCCCTGCTTGAGGGTGAGCGCCAGGTTGAGGCGGTTGCGCTCACCACCGGAGAGCACCCCGGCCGGCTTCTGCTGGTCCGGGCCCTTGAAGCCGAACGCGGAGACGTAGGCCCGCGAGGGCATCTCGACGTGACCGACGTTGATGTAGTCGAGCTCGTCGGAGACCACGGCCCACAGGGTCTTCTTGGGGTCGATGTTCTCGCGGCTCTGGTCGACGTAGGAGATCTTGACGGTCTCGCCGACCTTGATGTCGCCGGTGTCCGGGGTCTCCAGGCCCTGGATCATCTTGAACAGCGTGGTCTTGCCGGCGCCGTTCGGGCCGATGATGCCGACGATGCCGTTGCGCGGCAGGGTGAAGCTGAGGTCGTCGATGAGGACCTTCTCGCCGAACGCCTTGTTGAGGTTGTTGACCTCGACGACGACGTTGCCCAGACGCGGGCCCGGCGGGATCTGGATCTCCTCGAAGTCCAGCTTCCGCATCCGGTCGGCCTCGGCGGCCATCTCCTCGTAACGCGCCAGACGGGCCTTGGACTTGGCCTGCCGCCCCTTGGCGTTGGAGCGGACCCACTCCAGCTCTTCCTTCAGGCGCTTGGCGCGCTTGGCGTCCTTCTGGCCCTCGACCTTCAGACGGGTCTGCTTGGTCTCCAGGTACTTGGAGTAGTTGCCCTCGTAGCCGTGGAGGCGGCCGCGGTCGACCTCGCAGATCCAGCCGGCGACGTTGTCGAGGAAGTACCGGTCGTGGGTGACGGCGACGACGGTGCCGGGGTACTTCGCCAGGTGCTGCTCCAGCCACTGCACCGACTCGGCGTCGAGGTGGTTGGTGGGCTCGTCGAGGAGCAGCAGGTCGGGGGCCTCCAGCAGCAGCTTGCACAGCGCGACGCGGCGGCGCTCACCACCGGAGAGGTTGGTGACCGGCCAGTCGCCGGGCGGGCAGCCCAGGGCGTCCATGGCCTGCTCCAGCTGGGTGTCGAGGTCCCAGGCGTTCGCGTGGTCCAGGTCCTCCTGGAGCTTGCCCATCTCCTCCATCAGCGCGTCGGAGTAGTCGGTCGCCATCAGCTCGGCGACCTCGTTGAAGCGCTTGAGCTTGTCCATGACCTCGCGGGCGCCGTCCTGGACGTTCTCCAGGACCGTCTTGGACTCGTCCAGCGGCGGCTCCTGAAGGAGCATGCCGACCGTGTAGCCCGGCGAGAGGAAGGCGTCACCGTTCGACGGCTGCTCAAGACCGGCCATGATCTTCAGCACCGTGGACTTACCGGCGCCGTTGGGACCCACGACACCGATCTTCGCGCCCGGCAGGAAGCTCAGCGTCACGTCATCGAGGATGACCTTGTCGCCGTGCGCCTTACGCGCCTTGCGCATCGTGTAGATGTACTCAGCCAAGAGAAACCGTCCGGCAGTTTGGATCTATCAGGTGGTCTGTGCGGCTCCGCCGCCTGGGCCATGGTGCGGCGTGGCCGCGCGAGGGCAGATACACCCCATCTTGCCGTACGTCCATCCCCGGACGGAAACGGGTTCCGGAGGACGGACGGCGAAGGCCCCGGAGCGAGGTGTCCGCTCCGGGGCCTTCGGCTTGCGCGTCTGGTGACCATCCGCTCACGGTGCGCCGACGGCCCGCTCACCGGTGGTCATGAGGACTGCGCTGCGAGTGTGACGGCTGGCCGTCCCGCTTACGCGGCCTGTCCGGTCTTCTTCTTACGCAGGAAGAACACCGCCGCGCCGCCGATCACGACGAGGCCGAGCGCGACGCCCGCGATCACCGGGGTGGCGCTGCTGGAACCGGTCTCGGCGAGGTCGGTGCCGTGCCCGCCGGTGGTGCTGCCGCCGGTGGTGCCACCGGTCGAGGGCGAGCTGGGGTGCGGCGAGGGCTGGCCACCGTTACCCGCGGTCTTGCAGTCCAGGACGCCGGAGAAGGTCTTCTTGAAGCCGCCCGCACCGGTGATCGTGATCTGGTACGGGTGGTCCTCGGCGACCGGAACGGTCACGGTCTTGGACGCGCCCGGCGCGACCTCGTAGTCCTTGCCGGACAGCTGGAAGCGGAACGCCTCATCGCCCTTGTTGCTCGCGGTGACGTCCACGCCGCCCTTGGAGCAGTTCTTCTCCGCGGTGATCGCCGGGATCGCGCCCTGCTTCTTCCAGGAGACGGTGGCGGCCGCGGAGACCGTGGACTCGCTGGAGCCGGCCAGGATCTGGGTCTGGCTCTTGGCGTGCTCGCCGATGCCGGTGAAGGCCCGACCGACCGGGACCTTGGTCGCGGCCTGCGCGGTCAGCGAGGTGTTGCCGTCCGCGGCCCCCTTGGGGACGTCGAAGAACAGCTGGGTGCCGTCGGCGGCGCTGGTGACCGGCTTGCCGTCCTTGCCCACGATCTTCACGCCGGCCGGCACGTCCGCCGCCGGGGAGATGGTGACGCTGTCGGCGTTGGTGTGCACGGTGACCGGGCCGATCTTGCTGCCGGACTTGCCGGAGACCGCGGGCGGGTCCAGGGTCAGCGACGCCTTGGGCTCCGCGACGCTCTGCGCGCTCTTCTCCAGGTAGTCGGCGAGCTTCTCGGCGGCCGGGTCGACCGCGTCCACCTTGGCGTGGTCGGAGAAGCGCCAGATCGCGACCTGGGTGCCGGCCGCGGCGGTCTTCTCGGACAGCTGCCCGGCGCCGGCCTTGGCGGAGAGCGCGGCCAGGTCGTTCACCTGCGGGTAGGAGTTCTGCAGGATCCAGCGGATCTTGCCGGCGTCCGGGTTGTCGTGCAACGACGAGGCGCTCCAGGGCACTTCCTGGTAGCGGGCCTGCTGCTGCGTCGGGTTGTGGATGTCGATGCAGTACGTCTGCAGCGTGCCACCGTTGTCCACCGACATCTCGAAGAGGCCGGCGCCGACGCGCTGGTCCCCTCCGTTGCCGTGCACCACGGCCTGGTCGAAGGTCTTCAGACCGCCGAGGGTGGCGGTGGCACCCCCGTGCGACGCGGCCGGGTCATCCGCCACGGCGGTCCCCGCGGTGGCTATCGTGCCCGCCGCGATCAGGCCCGAGGCCACGACCGCGGCGGCAAGGCGGGCTGCGCCCCGCCCCTTCATCGAAAGCATGATTTCCCCTCTGGGCGAAGCGGTCGGCTGGAGAGGTCGCCTCGCCGGAAAGATCCCAAGAACTCAACGGCCGAACTGGTCAGCCTGGTCAGCCCCCGTGAGTACTCGTCGGATCCTATGGAGCGGACGCATCAGGGTCCCCGGTAATGACGTTCCACAAGCGATCCGAATCGCAATCGTTACCGAATACACTCACCCCCAGCTAACATTATCGACAAATCGCTGGCCGTTTTCAGGGCACAGATGCCTTCTGGGGCGAATTGCCGTCCGGACTCGTCCGCCCCGCCGGAACGACCGTCCGCCGTTCCGCCGCCGCCCCCATTACCACAGTCGTACTCGTTTCAACTTCCCCCAACGTCCCCCCTTCCGCGTCCGGTTGAGTTCCCTCTCCCGCTTTCCTCGTCCCCCTTGCCGTCCGACGGAATGCGGACGTCCCGCGGGCGAGATCGTGCCCGATCGCGAGGGCGTCGACCTCCGCCGCGAACCACCGCTGTCCGCCCTTCTCCGGCGGCTGCTCCCCTTCCCGCAGCCGCAATCTCCCCTGGACGACAAGGGGTTCGCCGACCGCCACCGAAGCGGCGACATTGTCCGCGAGCGCCCGCCAGGTCCGAACGGTGTAGAAACTCGTCTCCCCGTCGGTCCAACACTCCCGGGCCTTGTCCCACCGCCGCGAGGTCGCCGCCATCCGGAACCGCGCCACCGACACCCCCGCCGCGGTCTCCCGGTGCTCCACCGCCGTGGCCACGTTCCCCACCAGCGTCACCATCGTGTCGCTCATGAATGCCTCCCCCGTCCCCTCTTTATGACGTCACTTCAGTACGTCACCTCAGTACGCCGCTTCAGTACGACGCGTTAGTAGGTCACTTCAGTACGTAACTCCGGAACGCCGCTTCGACACGTCGCTTCGACCCGTCACTTCGACCCGTCACTTCGACCCGTCACTTCGGCCTGTCCTGTTTGCTGCGTCTTGTTTGCCGCTTCTTGTTTGTCGTGCCCTGTTTGCCGTGCCTTGTTCGGTGCGCGCTCGTCGGCAGGTGTTCCTCGACACGTGTTCCTCGGCAGGTGCTCTTTGCCATGCCTTCCGTGCCTTCCATGCCTTCCGTGCCTCCCTCTCCTTCCTTGTGTTCCTTGCGTATTACCGTCGGCCCGTGACGCTTTGCTCGGCATTGCGCCGCGGGCCGTTCCGCGCCGCGCTTCGCTGAACCCATGCTGCACGGACGCGGCGCCGGCCGCGGAAGGCTGTGGACGGCCGGCCGCCTGTGGACAACTCCGTCACCCACGAGGGGACGGGCGGCGCCCCGTCCGCCGCCCGGCCCCGCCCCTCACCTCGCCCGCCGGACCGTCAGACGCCCGAAGCCACCGCGTAGCGCTCGCGCACCTCGCGGTACCGCAGCAGTTCGGCGGCGACCGGCTCCAGCACCCGCGCCCGCCCGCACCCGGCCGCGGCCCCGCGCAGCCGGCGCTCGGCCTCCTGCCCGTACCGCCGGGCCGGGCCGCGGGCCACCATCCCGCTCAGCCAGGTCAGCGCCGGGCCGCCCACCGAACCCACGACCACGGGCAGCAGCCCGGACAGCCACTCCGTCGGGTCCACCACGCCTGTCACGGCGCCCACCAGCCACAGCACGCCGACCACCTGCAACACGAACAGCAATCCCTGCAACGCGGCCGCCACCGTCCACCACCGCGGCTTGGTGCCCGGCCCGAGCCGCAGCGTCTCCTCGGCCTCGGCGGCCACCGCGTCCAGCGCCTCCGGCAGCCCCTCGGCGCCCCGCCCCGCCGCCTCCCGCACCGCCTGCGCCCACGGCGTCGGCAGCCCCTGTGCGGCCTCGCCCGCCACGGTCCGGACCGCCTGCTCCACCACCGGCCGCGCCGCCGCCCGCCTGTCCTCGCCCCGCACGGAGCCCACGGACGCGGAGCGCGCGGACAGGGGCGCGGGCGCCGGGCCGGCGGACGGCCCCCCGGAACCGGCACCGCCGGAACCGGTACCACCGGAAGCAGCACGTCCGGTTCCCGTGCGGGGCGCGCCGATCCGGACCGCGCCCGTGCCGTGGCCGCTCCCGTCCGCCGTCCGCACCGCGCCGCGTCGCCGCGCCCTTCGGTCCTTCCGCCGGCACCGCAGCCGCGACCACGGGGAACCGCACGCCCGCTCCGCATGCCGCAGCCAATCGCGCTCCGCCGCCCGTCCGGTGGCCACCGCCCCCACCGCCTCGGCGAGCCGGTCGTCGAACTCCTCCCGGGCCCGTTCGGTCAGCCCCACCCGGCTGTCCGCGACGTACGCCGAGCGCAGGCGGTCCGCCGCGGTGTCCACGTCCGCCGTCAACCTGCGGTCCGCCGCGCCCCGTTCCGCGACGAACTGCCCCAGTGCCTCCCGCAGTTCCGCCACGCCCTCGCCGGTCGCCGCGGAGAGCGCCAGGACCGCCGCGCCTGGTTCCCCGTGCTCGCCCAGCGCCAGCCCGTCCTCGTCCAGCAGCCGGCGCAGGTCGTCCACCACCTGGTCGGCGGCGTCGCCGGGGAGCCGGTCCACCTGGTTGAGCACCACGAACGTGACCTCGGCGTAGCCCGCCAACGGCCTCAGATACCGCTCGTGGAGCACCGCGTCCGCGTATTTCTCCGGGTCCACCACCCAGATGACCGCGTCCACCAACCCCAGGAGCCGGTCGACCTGTTCGCGGTTCCTGGTGGCCGCGGAGTCATGGTCGGGGAGGTCGAGCAGGACCAGCCCGGCCAGTTCGGGGCTGCCCTGCGCGGGGGTGTACCGGCGGTGCACCGGCACCCCGAGGCGGCGCAGCAGCCCCTCCGCGCCCGGTCGGCCGCCCGACCAGACGCAGGCCACCGGCTCACCGGTCGTCGGTCGGCGCGCCCCGACCTCCGAACGCGACGCCCCCGCCAGGGCGTTGAACAGCGAGGACTTCCCGCTCCCGGTCGCGCCCGCGAGGGCGACGACGGTGTGTTCACCGGACAGCCGGTACCGCTCGTCGGCGGACTCCAGCACCCGTCCCGCCTCGTCCAGCGCCATCTCGTCCAGCCGGCTGCGGGACAGCGCGATCAGCTCCCGCAGTGCCTCCAACCGGGGCCGCAGCCCCTCCTCGGCGGCCCGCCGCGCCCCACCGGGCACCCACTTGTACCCGGGCCCGCAGTCCGCGAGCCCGTCTTCAAGACCCCCCTCGTCACCGCCTCCGGTGCCGTGTCCGACCCCGCCGTCCACACCTTCCCCGCCGACCGCCGCCCGTTCTCCCCTCCCCTGGGCCGCACGCCCACGGGCCGACGCCCCACCCATGCCCCGTGCTCCACGCACCCCAGCAGCCCCGACAGGCACACCGCCCCCACCGTCAACGACCACCTCCGCAAGCGCACCCGCACCCGCCCGCACATCCACATCCACATCCACATCCACCGCGTACAACGGCAGACCGTCCGGACCAGTGTCGGCGCCCGAGGCCCGCGCGCCACTGCGCTGCTCCGCACCCCGCACCCTCCGCGCGATCACCCCGTCATCCCAGGCGCCCTCGGTCCCCGCACCCTCGATCCCGGCACCGTCGTCCCGCACCACCCCCTCCCCGCCCTCGTCGATCCCCGTCCCGGCCCGTCGCTCCCCGGACTCCGTCACCCCGTCACCGCCTCTCTCCCGCACCGGTCCGCCGTCGCGCGCCCGCGCTCCCGTTCGGTCCGCCGCTCCGTCTCCCACGCCTCCACCGGCCGCCTCCGACGCTGCTCGCGCTGCACCACCGACAGCGCGGCGATCAGTTCGGCCTGCTGGTCCGGCGGCACCGTCAGCCGGTCCAACGGGGCCAGCCGGCGCTCCCGTTCACCGTCGAGGGCGTGCTCCAGATACCTGGTCAGCAGCCTGGCGCCCTGGTCGCACAGCCGCAGCGCGCTCTGCGCCCCCAAGAGGTCGGCGAGGTTCTCGCCCGCCGTACGGGCCCGGCGCCCGCCCAGCAGTGCGGTGGCCAGCAACGCCGTCGGTTGCTCCCCGTCCACCGGGTCGTTCCGTTCGCCGGCCGCCCCGCCGCGCGTCTCCCGGGTCTCCTCTTCCGCAAGTTCCTCCAGGCAGCGCCGCCAGCGCCGGACGATCACGCCGATCCGGCCGGCGGCGCCCGCGGCACCGTCCGCCGCGGCCGGCGCCATCTCGGCCGCCGCGGGATCCCGCCGCCAGGCGCCCGCGGCCCGCTCGTCGGCCTCCTCGACGGCGCAGACCAGCAACGCGGTGAGCCCTCGGGTCAGCGCGTCCAGCAGTTCGTCGGCGCGCCCGCCGGGCCCGTGCGCCTGCCAGTGGGCGCGGGCGTCGCCGGCCAGGACCTCACCGGCCGCGACCTCGCGCCGCACCCGCTCGGCGGCCTCCTCGTACGCCTCCTCGACCCGGCCGGCCAGCCGCAGCGCCGCGGCGTGCTGCGCGGCGGCGGCCCCGGCCAGCGCGGGCATCCGGCTGCGCAGCGAGGCGATCGCGCCGGTGGCGGTCCGGTCCGCGGCGGCACTACGGGCGGCGGGGTCCAGGGCGTGGCGTTCGAGCCAGTCGCGCAGGCCGGCGACCGCCGTGGCGGGCAGCAGTCCGCGGCCCCCGCCCGCGGACTCGGGCAGCTCGGGAATGGTGAAGCGGGGTACGTGGCCGAGCCCGGCGCGCTGCAGGAGCTCCGCGTACCGCGCGGAGATCTCGGCGGCGATCTGGTGCGGCACCCGGTCCAGGACGGTGACCAGCGTGACGTCGTACTCCTTCGCGGTGCGCAGCAGGTGCCAGGGCACCGCGTCGGCGTACCGGGCGGCCGTGGTGACCAGCACCCAGACGTCGGCCGCACAGATCAACTCGGCGGCCAGTTCGCGGTTGCCGGCCACCAGCGAGTCGATGTCCGGGGCGTCCAGCAGCGCCAGGCCGCTGGGCAGCGCGGGGTCCGTCTCGATCCGCACGGTCGGCGTCCCCGGCTCCCCCGTCGCCCGTCCACGCCCCCCGCCGAGGCCCTTCTCGCCCCCCTCCCCTCGTCCCCCTCCGTCGTCCCGCTCGCCACCCTCGCCACCGTCCTGCTCGGGCACCCACACCCGGGTGAGCCCCGGCAGCACCCGCTGCCCGGCGAACCAGCGGTGGTCGTCGGGGTGGCAGACCAGCACCGGCGTACGCGTCGTGGGCCGCAGCACCCCGGCCTCCGAGACCCGCCGCCCCACCAGCGAATTGACCAGGGTGGACTTGCCCGCCCCCGTGGAGCCTCCGACGACCGCGAGAAGAGGGGCCTTAGGGGCGCACAGGCGGGGCATCACATAGTCATCCAGCTGGGAGAGCAGCTCCGCCCGGTCGCGCCGGGCGCGAGCGGCGCCCCCGAGCGGCAGGGGGAATCGTGCGGCGTCGACACGGTCACGCAGAACGGACAGTGCGTCGATCAGCCGGGGTCCTACGTCCAAGGTCGCCACATGTGAAGAATGCCCAATTTCGTTAGCTTTTTGAAGCGTATAGACCCTTGAGTGCGCCGCGAGGGTCCCTAAGGAACGAGATAGGTGCCAAATGGGATTTTCGTAACATCCAAGACGCAGGCATAACGAGTGCACAACACCCGCCGCGCGAGACGTCAAAAGCCGTGCAGGATTCGTACCTGCCTGCGATTATCGGGATCGCTTCACCGAACCTCCACAACGTGCCACGGAGGTGAAGCAACCGGGACGAGGCACCCGGGCCTCTATCCTGGTCCGCGGTCGTGATCCACGCCGACCACCCGGCCCCCGTAGCTCAGTGGATAGAGCAGGTGCCTTCTAAGCACTTGGCCGCAGGTTCGAGTCCTGCCGGGGGCGCCAGGCCAGACCCTCCTTCGGGAGGGTCTTTTTGCTGGTCAGCGCGGTGCGGTGTGGTGCGCCGAGGTCTCCGGGGTGCGTGGGGGTTGCGGCCCCAGGGGGCTGCTCCTGCCGCGTACGCTCCGCGCTCGCGAGAGTCGTTAGGTCCGGGCGTACAGGAGGCTGTCGTATCGGGGCTGCCGGCTTGCCGCAGGTTCGAGTCCTGCGTGGGGCGCACCGCAGAGTGGAACGGTTCAGTTCGTTTCCACAGGTCATCTGGCCTACGGGGCGGTGGAAAGGCCCGGGTGGCGTGTGCGGGCATGGACCCGAGGGGACCTACGGCATGGGAACTTCGGCCAGCCGCCGGCTACTTGGAGGCGGAGGGCTTCGTCGCCTTCCTCGCGTCCGGTCTGCGGTTCGGGCGTCCGCATATTCGATGTACCCGTACTTGGGGAAGGGGCGGGTATCCGGCGGGCTCGTGACGCGGTCATGGGTCATGGGGGATGGCGATATCCGGGTCCGGCGGTTGCTGCGCGCAGTTGCAGGAGTCGACGCAACGCGCGGTCGCCGGCGAGTTGTTCCCGTACCGGCGCGAGCAGTTCATCGCGGGTCAGTGATTCCGGCAGGGCTGGAGGGGCCTGGATGCCGGCGGTGATCCGTTCGGCCCGGGCCTCCAGGCTGGAATGTCACGCCGCTCATCCAAACGGAAGCGGCAAGGGCGTCGGCCCCAGTCGGCCGATGGGGTGGCCAGTCAACTGCCAGGCCCAGAAATGAATTACTGGATATGGATAACCGCGACGTCGGGTCGGCCGAGTCGAGCCGGTTCGCCGCGCCGTCCTCGGCCCCGACCGCCTCTCTTCCGCGAAGCCCGCTGCCTCGGCGCCCTCCAGGGCGTGGGGATGGCCACCAGCCGGGAAGTGGTCCGGGCAGGGATCCGGTCCGGGCAAGTACCGGCGGTCTTCCCTGTTGTGTGCAACCGTTCGGTTGCGGATCGGGGCGGGTAAGGCCGGAATCTGGGGGATTTTCGCAATCTTCTAGAATGCGGGGTGGAAGATTCTCGGGGTTTCCCGGGACCGTCCCGGCTCTTCAGTCGGCCGCGGGCATGGGCATGGGCAGGGGCATCGCAACCGAGAATCCGTGGATCCGGATGCCTTTGGCCCGTGAAAACGGGGAGCACCAATGAGCACTGGCGGGCGCAGGTCGTTCTTGCGTGGCAGAGCCTTCTTCCGGGGAAGATCTTGGTTCCGGGGCAGAGACTGGTTCCGGGGTGGAGCCTTCTTTCGGGGTGGAGCCGGCTTTCGTTTTCGTGGTGAGGGGGTGTGGGGGGATGGGGGTTCCCGTCGGGCCGCGCTCGTTGTCGACGGGGTGGTCATCGCGGCGGCCGCCGCGGAGTTGCTGACTCTCTACGATGCGCTCGACGCCCTCTCGGCGCTCGTGTGCCCGCCGTCGCTGTTCGCGCTGGTGCTGCGCCGCCGCTTCCCGGTGGCCGTGTTGTTCGCCACCTTGCCGTCCATGGCCACCGGCCACCTGTGGCTGGCTCCCATGATCGCCATGTTCACGGTGGCGTCCAGGACCGCCCGCCGTGCCGTCGTCGGCGTCGCGACGGCCGCGCTGTTCGCGGCGACCATGTGGTCCGGGTACGACCTCGACGGCGGGGCGGTGGACTGGAGCCACCATCTGTTCGTGGTCGAGGTGGCTCTCATGTTCAGCGTCGGCCCCGCCGGGCTCGGGCTGCTCTTTCGCACCCGCTCCGAGCTGCGGGCCAGGCTCGCGGACCTGATCGCCTCCCAGGCGCACGGCCGCCGCCTGGAAGCCGAGCGGGCCGTGGCGGAGGAGCGCACCCGTATGGCCCGCGAGATGCACGACAGCGTTTCGTACCACCTGGGCATCATCGCCGCGCAGTCCGGCGCCCTGTGGGCGACCGCCCCCGACGACACCGTCCGGCGGGATGCCGAGACCATACGCCGCCACAGCGCCGACGCCATGGCGGAGCTGCGGGAGATCGTCGGCGTTCTGCGGCACGGGCCGAGCCGGGCGGACGGGACGGACGCCCGGCTCCGCAACGTGCCGACCCTGGTGGAGGAAGCCCGCCTGGACGCGACGCTCGACTGTGGTGCTCTGGAGGCCCACACCATCGCCCCCTCCGTGGAACGAGCCGCCTACCGAACGGTTCAGGAGGCGCTCACCAACGTCCGCAAGCACGCTCCCGGTGCCCCGGTCGCCGCCTCCGTACGCCCCTCGGCCCGGGGCGACGCGCTCGTCGTCGAGGTCCGTAACCAGCCGGCGCCCCGGACACCTCCGTCGGTCGCCCCCGTGCTCGACGTGCCCGCGAGCGGCTACGGCCTCGCGGGGTTGAGGGAACGCGTCACTCTCGTCGGCGGCGCGTTCCGGGCGGAGGCCACTGCGGACGGCGGGTTCGTGGTGCGTGCCGAGTTGCCGCTCGGGCCTGCCGCTCCCCTCGCGTCGGGGCCGGCGCCGGGTCATCAGCCCGCGACCGCCGCCCAGGGCGAGTCGGGGTCCCGCTCGTAGACCGACACGTGCCGCAGGCTGGCGGAGGTGTACGGGGTGCCGCACCAGTCCTCCGTGCGTTCGACGAGCCGTAGCCCGGACAGCTCGGCCAGCAGATCGATCTCGAAGGGGAAGGCGTAGCGCAGTACGTGCTCACGGGTGGCCGGGGCTCCGCCGTCGATGAGGGTGTGCGTCGAGAGCATGAGCTGTTGTGAGCGGTCCACGGCGAGCGTGTCCAGCATGACGGTCTGCTCGTCGAGGTGGCGCATCGAGAAGTCCGGCTTCTCCAGGTGGTGGTACGGCGCCGGGTCGAACGCCTCCAGGACGAACCGGCCCCTGGGCGCGAGCTGTTCGCGGACCAGTCGCAGAGTGCCGAGCTGCTGTTCCTTCGTGATCGCGACGAAGAAGGTGTTCAGCAGCAGGGTCACGGTGTCGAAGACGCCGCCGGTGCCCTCTTCGGTGAAGTCGCCGAACTGGGTGGTCACCGCGGTCTGCGGGTTCTGTCTGTGCAGCTCGTCCAGCATGGCCTCGGAGCCGTCGACGCCGTGCACCCGGAAGCCGCGCTCGGCGAGCGGGACCGCGATCCGGCCGGTGCCGACGCCCAGTTCCAGGATGCGCCCGTCGGGCGGCGTGCGGCCGGCGACGAACTCGACCGCCTGGGCGGTGTCGTGGTCGATCGGATACATGCGGTCGTAGACGCTCGCCAGCTTCTGGTCGTAGAGCGCGTTGCCGAGGGCCATGGTGGTTCAACTCCAAACGGCGGGGTGGACGGGCGGGGGGGAAAGAGTTCGGAAGCCGGCCCGCCGCCGTTCGGGCGTTCAGCGGGTCTCGGCCAGGGCCGACGGGCGCAGGTGGCCTTCCGCGGCGGCGCGGTGTGCCACCACGGCGGCCTGGACGCGATTGGCCAGCCCCAGTTTCGTCAGGATCGAGCTGACGTGCTCCTTTGCCGTCGACGCGCTCAGCAGCAGCCGGCGCCCGATGTCCGCGTTGGTCAGGCCCTCCCCCAGCAGTTCGAGCACCTGCTGCTCCCGCTCGGTGAGCGTGTCCAGGCGCGGGTCCCGCTCGCCGTGGCGCGGACCGGCGCCGAGGTAGCCGTCGACGACGATGCGTGCTGCGGCCGGGGAGAGCACGGTGCCGCCCGCGGCCAACACCCGGACCGCGTCGGCGAGTTCCTGCGGTGTCGCGTCCTTCAGCAGGAAGCCTGCCGCACCTGAGCGCAGCGCGGCCGCGATGTCCTCGTCCCGCAGGAACGTCGTGAGGACGGCGACCGCGGGCGGGTCCTGGTGGGCCCGAATCCATTCGAGGGCGGTGAGTCCGTCGACCTCCGGCATGCGCAGGTCGAGCAGGACCACGTCGGGCCGGTGGGCCGCCACGGCTTCGCGGACCTCCCGCCCGTCGCAGGCGACCGGCACTTCGATGTCCGCTTCGCTCTCCAGAATGCGCTGCATGCACGACCGCAGCAGAATTTCATCGTCGACGATCATCACCCGGATCATCCACGCCCCCCGTCAGAGCAGCCCTAATCGGTCAAACCTCGTTCAAGGTACCAACAGACAAGGGATTCGAGAGCGCGGGGGCCGGAAAGGGAGCGCGAGGGAAATCGTTGTCGACGTGATTGCGCGAAGCGGATCAGACGGGCTCGGAGAGGTGCTCCGTGATGAGCTCCACCAGCTTCGCGTCCCACGTGGAGACGAGCAGTTCGATCTTCTTCGCGGAGCCGTCCTCGGCCGTTACGGTGCAGTCCAGGGCCGTTCCGAAACGCCCGCCGCCGGTCGCCGCGGCGGCCGGACCGGAAAGCGCCAGTGCTCTCGGGCCGGGCCCGTCCAGGACCACCCCGGACGCACTCACCACGATTCTCCCGCGATGCATGGCGGGACCTTGTGCCCGAATGCGGAACCGGCAGCGCAGCGTGATCCTTTCGCCGCGCCGAAAGGCGGCAATGCGACGCGCTGAACGTGCCCTGTCAAGACTCTTGCCGCCTATCCAGAACACCGTGTCCATCAGAGAAAACAGGACGAATTCCAGAAGCATGTGATTGCCCCTCAACTCAACTCGGGATGGCTGCTCGTACAAAACCCGGGGCCCTCATCGGCCCGGCGCACGGCGCGGTCCTGCATCGCCCCCACGATGGCCCGCACGTCGGCCAGCGCGGCGTCGAGCCCTTCGGTCAGCAGGACCCCCGCACAGCTCAGCGCGATCTCCGTGGCCCCCGCCTCACGGTAGCCGGTGAGCTGGTCCGCCAGCTCGTCCAGGGTGCCGTAGGCGAAGACCCCGCCCTCGACCAGTACGCCGGCCCCGGCCCACGGGTCGGCCGCATCCACGTCGAGGCCCGCCGAGCGGAGCATCGCCGCGTAGTGCTCACCGCCCAGGTGCAGCTCGTGCGCCGCGAACGCGAGCCGGCGCGGGTCCCGGCCGGGCCTGCGCACCGCGCACGGCACGATCGACGTCACCCCGGGGACCGCCCTGTCCCGGGAGGCGGCGCCGCGCGCGAGCGCAGGCACGATCCGGTCCCTGAGGTGGGTGGCCGGCGTCAGCAGGGTGATCGCCACGTCGGCGACCTGGCCCGCCGTGTACGCCATGCGCGGCCGCAGCACGCCGACACCGAGCGAGACGGGAGGGTGGGGGACCTGGGGGAGCCCCTCGTCCACGCGCACGTAGCGACCCTGGAAGTCCACCGACTCGCCGTCCAGGAGCCGTCGCACGACGGTCAGGTACTCGGCGACGGCGGTGCGCGGACTGTCGTACGGTGCGCCGCGCAGCGCCGTCACGAACGCCGGGTCGCCGGTGCTGTAGCCGGCGACGACGTCGGCGCCGGTCAGCAGGGCCAGCGACCTGACCTGTATCGCCGCGTCCAGCGGGTGGCGCAGAGCCGTCAGGGCCACGCTGGTGCCGACCGGCACGCGGATGCCGCGCCCGGCGAGGTGCGCGAAGGCATGGTGGGTGTCGACCAGCACCGACTGCCCCATGTAGAGCCGCTCCAGGGACAGCTCCCGGACGACTTCGCCGAAGGCGGTGAGGTGGTCCAGGTCGTACGCCATGAGCGGGTACATGAGGGACAGCGGGGGTGTTCGGGTCATGGGTGCTTCCTGTGCGGCGGCGGTCATGCGGAGGCTCCCGGCAGGTAGGCGTCGGCCTGGAGCCGGAAGAGGTGGGCGTACGTCCCGCCGCGTGCGAGCAGTTCCTCGTGGGTCCCCTCTTCGATGAGCGAACCGCCCTCCACGACCAGGATCTTGTCGGCGATGCGGACGGTGGAGAACCGGTGGGAGATCACCAGGGACGTCGCCCGGGAGCAGATCGTGCGCAGCCGGCCGAAGATGTCGGCCTCGGCCTCGGCGTCGATCGCGGCGGTCGGCTCGTCGAGGATCGCGATCGGCGCGTCCCGCAGGAAGGCCCGCGCCAGGGCGATCTTCTGCCACTGGCCGCCGGACAGCTGATGGCCGCCCTCGAAGTGCCGTCCCAGTGTGGTGTCGTAGGTGTCCGCGAGACGGTCGATGAACTCGGCGGCGCCGCTGGACCCGGCCGCTGCGCGAAGGCGGGCGTCGTCGTCGAGGTGTTCGAGGCGGCCGAAGCCGATGTTGTGCCGGACGGGCATCTCGTAGCGGATGAAGTCCTGGAAGACGACCCCGATGTTCCGCTGGAGGTCGTCGGTGTCGTACTCCTCCAGGGGCACGCCGTCGACGAGGATGCGGCCGCTGGTCGGCTCGTAGAGGCGGGAGAGCAGTTTGACGATGGTGCTCTTGCCCGCGCCGTTCGCGCCGACGATCGCGCAGCAGGTGTCGGCGGGGATGAAGCAACTGAACCGGTCGAGGGCGGTGGTCGTGGTGCCGGGGTAGCGGAAGGTGACGTCCTGGAACTCGATGCCGTGCGTCAGGCGCCGCGGGAAGGGCCTGGTGCCGCCCGTGATGCGCCCGTCGGGCAGCGTCAGATAGTCGAAGAGGTTCCCCGTGAACAGCGTGTTCTGGTACAGGGTGGCCACGCCGAGAAGCAGCCCGGTGGCCGCCGCGTGCACCGCGCCCAGCGCCTGTAGGTACCCGGCGAGCTCGCCGATCCGGCCGTTGTCCGCGGTGGATCTGAGGGCGAAGACCAGCGCGCCCGCCGAGCAGCCCACGCTGAGCAGGCCGAGCGTCGCCGACCAGCCGTGCCGGCGGCGTGCCAGCGCCCGGTCGACGCGGAAGAACTCCTGCACGAGGGACCGGTA
Organism: Streptomyces yunnanensis; assembly: GCF_029011865.1. NCBI lineage: Bacteria > Bacillati > Actinomycetota > Actinomycetes > Kitasatosporales > Streptomycetaceae > Streptomyces > Streptomyces yunnanensis. The sequence continues at coordinate 6,171,003 of NZ_CP095749.1, read as the reverse complement.
GCGGCCCACGAGGTGGGGGCCGAGCTGGTACAGCTTCACCTCCTTGTAGGAGGAGTCCGTCGTCGTCAGGTCCTGGTAGTAGAAGGCGCGGCGCCGGTCCTGTGCGCGGTGGTACTCGATCGCGTAGCCCTGCTTGCTGAACACCACGTGCGCGGCGAGCGCGGGCAACGGCGCCAGCAGGATGGCCAGGGCGATCCAGACGTTCCAGGAGAACAGCACCCAGCTGACCATCACCAGTGATGCCAGCGCGGTGAGCGTGCGCATCATCTCCTCGAACACCTCGAAGGCGGTGCCGCTGCCGCTCTCCCGCAGCGCGCGCTGCAGCCGGTCGTACGCCTCGGGGTCCTCGTAGGCGCTGAGGTCCATGCGGGTGCCCTTGACCATGACCCGCTCACCGATCTTGGCCGTGAACTCCAACTGGAGCAGGGAGTTCAGGTACTGCGAGAGCGACGTCAGGATGTGCTCCGCCACCGCGACCGCGACGAGACCGACCGCGGCGCAGGTGAGCCGGTCCATGGCGTCCGGCACCCGCGTGAGGGCGTCGACGACGGCCTGCACGGCCCTGGCGGTCAGCCAGATTCCGGCGGCCGGCACGGCGGCGGTGAGTGCCGTGGCCACGGCGAGCACGGAGACCCTCAGGGGGCTGAGTCCCCAGAACGTGCGCAGGACGAGCCACCAGTAGCGCAGGTCCCGGGAGAGGCGCCGGTGCTCCTCGGGCACGGCCTGGCCCCTGGCTTCCTGATCAGTCACGGGGCCTCCCCCGCAGGCAGTTCAGGACGTGCCCCCAGACCAGGTAGCAGCGGTCCTCGGCGGGGCGGTCCATGGGCAGCAGCCGGTTCACCTGCATGTGCGCGAGGCTGGCCAGGACGGCGTCCCGGGTGCCCCACAGCGTTCCGGCCGCCTCCGCGTCCGCGACGGCCCGCGAGGCCCGGCGGACGGCGTCGGCCTGGCCGGCGAGAACCGGGGCGAGGCGCTCGTGGTGGGCGCGGCCCCGCAGGTGCGGGCGGCGGTCCCAGGGGGCGAGCAGCTCGCACAGATAGTCGCGGTCCTTCTTGTACCGCTCGCGGGCCCCCTTGTCCTCGGCGGGCCGGGGCATGGCGGCGAGACGCTCGCGGACGTCGAGACCCCACTGGGCGTACAGCGCGTCGACGGCGGCCAGGGTGACCGCTTCGGCGGTGAGTCCGGGCTCCTTGTCCCAGAGGAGACCGAGCAGTCGGGCGGAGACGGCGCTGTTCGCCGCGAAGAACTCCTCGATGTGGTCGTACACGGCGGGACCGCCGTACCGGCTCACCTCGGGGTGGTACGTGGCGACCTCCAGGCGCTCGGCGATCCCCCGCCGGACGAGGGAGCGCCCCCAGTCCAGGAGCGGTTCCAGGGCGGACGTGCCGCCGGCCGGTGTCCGGGTCCTGATGCGCAGGTGCGCGTCGGGGTCGGCGTACCGGATGTAGAACCACCGGTCGACGTCGGCGCCCGCGGCCCGTATCTCCCGGACGAGTCCGGCCAGTTCGACCGCGGCGATCTCGTCGTGCAGGTCACGGGCGGCGTACAGCTTGAGGTACGACCACGCGGAGCCGGGCAGATGGCTGGGGCGGGCGGTGGGACGGGCCTTGCGTCGTATCTCCTCCGCCGCGGCCTCGCGGGCCGGAGCCGTATCCGGTGGCGGCGCGGCCTCGGTGCCGGCGGGCGCCGCCAGGAGCGGAATGACGACCTCGGCGAGGTGCCCGCGTCCGGCGCTGTCGCGCAGCCAGGTCCCGTCGGGATCCGGCAGCGCCTCCTGGAGCGTGACCCGCTCGTCGGCCGCCCGCAGATCGGTCAACAGCTCGTCCGCGCAGGCCGGGTGGTCGAGGTCCAGGAGCAGCCGGTTGTCGTCGTCGGCCAGGTAGACGTGGCGGGGAACGCCCCAGGTGCGGCGCCACTCCGTCAACTCCGCGGCGGTGCGCGGTACGGGGACGGGCGCGGTGTCCAACGGGGCCCGCGCGCCGGCCGGGTACAGGTTCCACTCGGCGGCCCGTACGACGACCCGGCCCCGCACGACGCGCGGCAGGTACGGGGCGCCCTCGACCGGGCCCCAGGTGAAGCCGGTGGGGATCGCGTACCTGGCGCGCGAAACCTCCAGCAGGAACCGGCACACGTTGGGCGCGCCGAGCGGGCTGAGCATGTGGTTCTGGACGACCACCAGTTCGCGCCCGAGCCGTGCCGAGTAGAGCCGCAGGCCGTCGTCGGTCGCGCCGACATGGATGTCGGAGAGGTCGATGATCCGGTCCGGGGCGGCGGAGGGTGCGACGTTGACGGGGATCTCGTAGCCGTGGACGGCGGGCCGGATCGCCACGTTGGCGCCGCGCCCGTTGCCGGGCAGGTAGGCCAGCTCGGCGACCACGACGTCGGGCTCCAGGGCTTCCCGGGCACGGGCGTAGGAGCGGAGGCGTTCGGCGGCGGAGGGCCCGAGGAGGTGGAAGAACCGCCCGAAGGTGCGTCCGCCCTCGCCGAGACCGTCGCTGTTGAGCACGGCACGCCAGTCGCCGTCGTCAATCGCACGGGCACTGGACGCGGCGATCTGGACGTACGCGTCGACGCCGGGGCACCAGCGCCGGGTATCGCCCTCGTCAGCGGGGACGAGCCTGCGCAGCGCCTCGTCGCTCAGCTCGACCTCGTCGGCTCCGCTCCGCCACGCCTGGGAGGCCAGGGCGACCAGGGCCCGCGCGGTGCGCGGGTCTCCTTCGCCGCCGGTCTGGTGCATGACCATGGCGCGGGGCGGATCGAGGTAGCTGTTGGGGGCGTCGAGGCCGCGCTCGGCGCTGAGGAGTTCGAGGACGGGGACGAGCGCGTCGCTTCCGTACCGCTCCATGAACGCCTCGTGATACGGCGCGAGGTGGTCGTATCCGCCGGGCGCCGCCCGGCCCAGCCGGGCCAGGCAGCCGACGGCCTCGGCGACCTCGTCGGCGACCTGGCGGTTGATGGCCGTACCGACGAGGCCGAGAGCGGAGTCGACCTGGAAGGGCTGGTGCCGGTATGCGGGGACGAGGGTGCGTTGGGCCAGGCGCAGCCTGTCGAGCGCGCCGGTGTCGTCGTGGACGGCGGTCCGGGTCATGTCGACGACCTCGCGCAGTCCGGCCACGGCGGGGTGCTCCACCCCGGCGGCAGTGAGCCGGGCCAGGACGTACGCCTCCGGACAGGGATCCGTGACGGGCGGCCGCAGGTCGGTGACGAGCAGCCCGAGGCCGACCAGTTCGGCGACGAACGCCGAGATCCGCTCGGGCCCGACGGCCGGGAACCGGTCGGTCAGTTCGGCGACCACCTCGGCGTACGGGACGGGCGCGGCGGCCGGGGCGAGGCGCCGGATGTGGCCGAGCGGACCGGTGTGCCGTACCCGCACCGATCGCCGATCGGCGTTGCCGTGCACATCCGAGGAAGGCAGGACGAGCCGGTCACCCACCCGGTGCGCCATGGCGTTCATGGACACGCTGAGCCGCCCGAGCACCTCCGGCGCGCCCTCCAGGTCCTTCACCAGAGCGAGCAGCCATCCCATGTCGGCCCGCACCCGGGCGGACGCGAGGGGGGTCTCGCCGAGCCGGGCGGTGGTGGTCTCGCCGAAGGAGCCGAGTGCGACGCCGGAGAAGGCCCCGAAGGGGGTGGGGCGGGTGCTCATGCGGGTGAGGTAGCGCAGGGCCCGGGAGTGGACGCGCCGCATCTCCTTGCCGCTGGCGCGTCCCTGTGCGGCCTCGACCTTGGCCAGCCCGTCGAGCAGTCCGCTGCCTGCGGCGACGAGCCCGTGGCGTACGCGGGGGTTGTCGGCCATGGCGCGCAACCGGGCGCGGGTGCGGGCGGGGTCGCGGTCGGCGAGCGTCTCCCGCCAGACCTCGACCGGCAGGGCAGGCGCCCGCAGGAGAGGGAAGTCGAGGGCTTCGTACCGCGGCATGGGGCGGGTCAGGTCCTTGTCGATTGCGTCGATTGCGTCGATTGCGTCGATTGCTTTCATCGGAGAAAGAGCACCCGCCACCAACTGGGCCTCCGGCCGGTGGCTACGGCACGGAGGGTGAGGGCGACACCGGCCGCGCCGGTGAGGAGCCCGGGATTGTCGACGACGTGCCCGGTGGTCTCGCGGTCGCGGTACACCAGGGCCCGCTCGGGCTCGGCGGCATCGAGCAGCTCCGCCACGAGCCGGGCGAGTCCACGCGCGGCCCCCTCGCTGCCCCGCGCGGCGAACTCGTGGGCGAGCGCGACGCATCCGGCGAGGCCGTGGCACACGGTGGGCGAGCGCGGCACGTCCCCGGCGGCGACCCGGTCGAGCAGCCCGTCCAGCGCGGCGAACGCCCGTGCTTCCAGGGCCCGGTCGCCGGTCGCGTCGGCGACGGTGAGCAGCCCGGCGGCCACTCCCCCGGTCCCGTGGCACCAGGCGGGCACGGCTTCGTCCCCGTCGTCGGGGTGCGGGTCCACGGGGACGGACCGCGGCCACTGGAGCTGCCGGCCTCCGCGGCTGCCGACCTCCAGCAGCCACGCCACCAGCCGGTCGAGGACGAGGCGTTGCCCGGGCAGTCGGTGACCGTGCCGCCAGGCGGTGGCCAGGGCGGCGGCGATACCCGCTGCGCCGTGGGACATCCCGGTGTCGAGCCGTCCCTCGACGGCCCAGCGCTGATCGGCACCGACCCACAACAGGTACCGCAGGCACCGCTGAAGCGCCTGCTCGACGAGCGGGGTCGCGGGGCGGACGTGGCACAGGTGGGCGAGGACGCCCGCGCACCCGTAGACGAGGTCGTAGTGGTGAGCGGCGACGGCACCGGGCCGGCGGGGCAGCTCCATGGCCAGGACCTGCCGGGACAGCTGTTCGTCCAGTGCGGCGAGGCTGGGCAGAAAACGGGGCTCGTCGGCCGCGACCTCGCGCAGCGCGAAGGCGAGGCCGGCCGTGCCGTCGAAGAGCCCCGGGTGCGTGAGGGCGTCCTCTCGCGTGGCGGCGAAGGCAGCGCGCACGAAGGAGAAGGCCCGGTCGCGCGACCGCTCCCCTTCCGCGCCGCGCTCCGCGGTACGGGCTGCGTGGAGGTGGAGGAGCGCCAGCCCGGCATGCCCCTCGCTGAGGGAAGCGCCGTTCCAGAAGGACACCTCGCTCTGCCCGGCGGCGCGTGCGGCGTGCGCATCGGCGCCGGCGGGGCTGTCGAGTCGTTCCCGGATCACGCTCGCGACGGCGTTCGCGCGGGCCGCAAGTCCGGTCGGCAGGAGGGGGCTGGGGTGCATGTGTGGGGCTCTACAGGCTCTTCGGAGGGGGTCCTCCGCTTCCTTCCGGAGGACCCCGCCGTGGTGATCGGACTCGATCGGCAGCGCGGTCAGCACTTGCCGTTCGTGCGGACGGCGGCGCAGGCGGCCGTCATCTTGATCGTCTTCTTGATGGTCTGCTTGACGGCCCACTTGCTGGCGACGCGCGAGGCGACGCTGGCGACCGGGGACAGCGACGTCTGAGCCGGGTCGGCGGAAACGATCACGCGAGCGTCAAGGTCGAACTCGTCCATGAATTCACAGCACCTTTCATTCCGTAAAACCAACCGCCCGCCGAGGAAACGAGGAAGGGATTCCAAAGGAGTTTCCGAGGCGGTCAGAGAATGAATGTAATGAGGCCGAGGACGCTCTTGAACCCGCCGACCTTCCAGTTCTTCCCCCACCATGTGGCGGGACGGTCCGCCCGGCCGTCCGGTGCCCGACCGTCAGCGACCCTGCAGGGCGTCCAGCCCAACTGCCATGCAGAGCGCGAGTGTCCGGTCCAACCCCGGATCCTGGATACGGATGACGTACCGGCCCCGGATCCCCCACTTCCGCTCGACCGCCAGGACGGGCCGCCCGTCCCGGACGAAGTCGAAGTGGTAGACGAACGGCACCGGCGGCACAGTGACGAGCGGCACGACGAGATCGACGACGTCCCACATGCGTCGCGCAAGCGCCACACCGACCCGCCGCTCCTTGCCGACGGCGGCGGCCTTCTCCCCCTGCGTCAGATGCCAAGTGGACCGCAGAAAAGACGCCTTGAAGTCCTTGCGGAAGCTGCCGACGAGATCCCCACCGGGCCCCGTCACGTCGTACGTGGCCCCGAGGTCGATCACCTCCCGCGCCGTGAATCCGCCGATTTCCCGGGAACGGCCCTCATCGGTCCACAAGGTCAGCTGCTCCTGCAACGCGAACCGCTTCTGCTCCGCGAAGGCGATGACCTCACCACTTTCCGGAAGCGTGAACACATACCGGTTCACGAGCGGGGCGATCTTCTGCGTCATGAGGATTTCGTCGGGCTGCCACATGCAGGAACCGTAAGCATCGACAGCACGCACACTCGTGCATCTCAAGGCGGAGCAGACCCCCTCCGACCGGAGGGGTGAGGAGGGCCGAGTGGCCACCTCTCTCCTGAATTCCCGCGTGAATCCCCCAGCCCCCAGCCATAAACCGCCCCGCCGACTCCCGAGGGCATCGCCGGGCCTGAGGGAGCCGGTGGCGCTCAACTGCCCTTCCGGCCCGACCCGATGGCGTCGTGGACGAGCGAGGGGTAGTCGTCGAGGGAGATGTCGGCGGAGATGTCGTGGCCCTCCTGGAGCATGGCCGTGAGGGCGGCCAGGTCGTTGAGCGCGGAGTTGCGGGCCGCTATCGCCTCCTGGGTGAGGGGCGCCAGGAACGCGCCCGTTCCCCGGCCGCCTTCCTGACAGCGCGAGACATACGGCCGCAGCTTCTGCTCGTACCGGGCGAAGGCTCGGCGGTGGTCGCCGGCCGCGAGGGCCAGTTCGCCGGCGAGGACATAGGCGCCGACGATCGCCGAGCCCGTGCCCATCCCGCCGACGGTGGCGCCATAGGCGGCGTCGCCGAGGAGCGCTATCCGCCCTCTCGACCACGTCGGTGCGTCGACGCGGCTTATGGCGTCGAAATAGAGGTCGTCGGCATCCCGGACGGTCTCGACGAGTTCCGTGGTGCGCCAGCCCGCGCCCTCGTACGCCTGGACGAGGGCCTCGCGCTGGGCCTGTGGGTCGCGGCGGTCGTGGCCCAGCCGCTCGGAGGCGAAGACGCAGAACGCCTCGCCCCCGTAGGAGGGGTCGTCGGCGCGGCGGGGCACGCGGCCGACCGTCACCAGTCGGCCGGGTTCGTTGTAACCGACGGCGTGGGCGGCTAGGTCCGGCGCCGCGCCGTGCGGGAGATCCCAGCCGGCGACGTAGTAGCCGAGGTGGCTGACGAAGTCCTCTTCGGGGCCGAAGGCGAGCCGGCGCACCGTGGAGTGCAGGCCGTCGGCCCCGATGACCAGGTCGAAGGTGCGGGGCGGGGCGTGCTCGAAGGTGACATGGACGCCGTCGGCGGTTTCGGTGAGAGAGGTGAGGGAGTCGCCGAAGAGGTATGCGGTGGTGGTGCCGGCGGCAGGGGCGGCGGTGTCGTCGTGAGGGATGGGAGTGGGGCAGCTGTGGTCGTAGAGGATGCGGGAGAGTTCCGAGCGGAGGATCTCCACGTCACCGCCGGCGAACTCGGGCGGGAGGGCCGCCACATGATTCCCCCGGGCGTCGATGAAGGTCAGGGAACTACCGCCGGTGCGGCGCCGCCCGATCTCCTCCAGGACGCCCATCTTCTGCAGTACCGCCAGGTGCGCCGCACCGCGGAAGTCGACCGCGAAGCCGCCGCCGCGGAGGGCCGGTGCCAACTCGACCACGGTGGGGCGGTAGCCATAGCGGGCGAGCCAATGGGCGAGGGCCGGGCCCGCGATGCTGGCGCCGGAGATGAGGACCGTGCGGGCCCGCGCGGCGGGGGTCGGCGTCGGTTCGCACCTTTCGCGCGTCCCGTGCGTCCCCCGCGTCTCACGTGCCTTGTCCGTGCGGTGCGGTGTCGTTGTGCGCGTCATCGGACGCTCCCCCCTGTGTCTGCGTGGCGTGGCGACACAACAACTGTATCCACCGGACACAGATCTGTATACCCCCGGACACAGTTTTAGGATGCGGAGGTGGCTGGAGACGAGAAGAGCAGTGCGTTCGGGGATCAGGCGGGCAGCGTCGAGCTGCTGTGGGGCGGGCGCGAACGGCCGAGCCGGGGCCCCAAGCCGGCGCTGAGCCTGGAGCGGATCACGCGGACGGCCATCGGCCTCGCCGACACCGGCGGGCTCGGCGCGGTCTCCATGCAACGGGTCGCGGCGGAGCTGGACTTCACGAAGATGTCCCTGTACCGGTACGTGCCCGGCAAGGCGGAGCTGGTCGCCCTGATGATCGACACGGCGATGGGCGAACCGCCGGAGCCGGCGGGCGCCACGGCCGACGACTGGCGGGGCGCGCTGCGGGACTGGGCGCAGCGGCTCGCGGCGGTCTTCGCCCAGCACCCATGGCTGCTGAGCGCTCTCGTCGGACCGCGGGTCATGGGCCCCAACGAACTCGGCTGGACGGAGCGCGCGCTGGCGGCGCTCGCGGGCACCGGGCTGACCGGCGGCGAGCAGCTGGACGCCGTGCTGGTGGTGAGCGGGCACGTCCGGGCCATCGCGCAGGTGTCGACGTCGATGGGGGTGGGCGGCGCCCCCGCGAAGGAGCCGGAGGCGGTGCTGAGCGCCGCGCTGAACGAGCTGCTCGTCGGGCGGTCCGAGCGGTTCCCCGCGCTGAGCGCCGCGCTGGCGGATGTCGCCGGGGGCCAATCCCGTGATCAGGCTTGGGAGTTCGGGCTGGAGCGGATCCTGGACGGGCTGGAGGCGTACGCAGGTCGGGGGTGAGAAGCCCGCTCGCCCTGCGTACGCCCCGCGGGGCCCCCGTCGTCGTGCTACGCGCGGGGCCCTCGTCGCCGGGCTACATCCCCAGTCGCACGTTCTTCCGCGGCTGTTCCTTGGCGCCGGTCAGGAGGCCGTGCAGGGTGGCGAACTCGTCGACGCACTTGGCGGTGCCGTTGACCACGCAGTCCAGGGGGGCGTCGGCGACCACGACCGGGACGCCCATCTCCTCGCGGAGGCGGCGGTCCAGCCCCCGGAGCAGGGCGCCGCCGCCGGTGAGGGCGATGCCGCGCTCGATGATGTCGCCGGAGAGCTCCGGCGGGCAGTCGTCCAGGGTGTTGTGGACGGCGCGGACGATGGCCTCGACGGGTTCGGCGAGGGCGGCGCGGATCTCTTCGGAGGTGATCTCCTGGAGGCGCGGGAGGCCGCTGAGGTGGTCCCGCCCGCGGACGGTGTAAGAGTGGGGGGAGGGGCGCGCCGCCCTGTCCGCGAGCGACTCGGCGTCGGACGCGGCGTCGGACGCGGGGTCGGATACGGAGTCGGAAGCGGCGCCCACGGTCAGACGGGTGGCGAGCGGGCGGGCGTCGTCCGGGGTCCAGACCGCCGAGCCGATGGCGATCTTGATGTCCTCGGCGGTGCGCTCGCCGATGGCCAGGCCGTGCTCCTTCTTGATGTACGTGGAGATGGCGGCGTCCATCGCGTCGCCGGCGACCCGCACGGACTGGGCGGTGACCAGGCCGCCCATGGAGACCACGGCGACCTCGGTGGTGCCGCCGCCGATGTCGACGACCATGCAGCCGACCGGTTCGGCCACCGGGAGGCCCGCGCCGATCGCGGCGGCCATCGGCTCCTCGATCAGGTGCACCTCGCGGGCGCCGGCGCCCCGTGCGGAGTCGATGACGGCGCGCCGTTCGACCCCGGTGATGCCGGAGGGCACGCAGATGACGACCCGGGGGCGGGAGAAGCGGCGGCTGGGCAGGGCCTTCTTCATCAGGGCGCGCAGCATCTGCTCGGCCGCGTCGAAGTCGGCGATGACGCCCTCCCGGAGCGGGCGCATCGCGGTGATCCCGGAGGGCGTGCGGCCGATGGTGCGTTTGGCCTCCGAACCGACGGCGACGACGTCGCCGGCGGCGTTGACGGCGACCACGGAGGGCTCGTTCAGCACCACGCCTTTGCCGCGCGCGTAGACGAGGGTGTTGGCGGTGCCGAGGTCGATGCCTATGTCGTACGTACCGGACGAAGTGCTGGACGCCATGGGGAGTTCGCTTGCTCTCTCTCGGGAGGACATTGCGCCGCAGAGAGCGTCATTGACGTGCCAATGACGGTAATTGCGGGCAATTATCTAGACTACTGGGGGTGCGGAATGGTTCCTGCGGGGGCGGATGCGCCCGGCTGCGGAAGCGGTCGGGGGCGGGTCGTCAGGGGTCGGGGGGCAGTGCCTCGGCGAGGTCGTCGAGGGCGTCCAGGAGCAGCTCGGTGGCGCGGACGGCGACGCCCTCGTGCTCGCCCTCGGCGCTCCACCGCTCCCAGGCGGCGTGCGGCTCGCCCCAGTCCATCGCCTCGCCGTCGCGGACGGCCCGGGCGGCGCGGTCCAGGGCGGGACGGAGGGCGGCGGCGAACGCGGCGGCGCCGGGCGAGGGCCGGGCGTCCCGGTCGGGCGGGTGCGCCTCCAGGATCATCGTGACCCGGCCCATGGTGGCGAGCGCGGCGCTGGCGGCGTGCGCCCCGCCGAGCGGGAGGCCGCGGTGCCGGACCGGCTCCTTCTCGGCGCGGGCCTCGGTCGCCTCCCAGGCGGCGCGGGCCGCGCGGGCGTCCAGCAGGGCCTCGCGGACCTGCCGGGGCCGGCGCTCGGCAGGCCGGGCGTAGCCGTCGACGACGGCGAGCGCGTAACGGCCGTTGGTGGTCAGCCAGTCGGCGAGGCGGTCGCGGAGCCGGGGCGTCTCCCAGGCGGGGAACAGCGCGTAGGACAGCATCGCGAGGACCCCGCCGACGAGGGTGAGCACGAGGCGTTCCTGGACGGTCTGTTCCCAGCCGGCGCCGACGATGCCGAGCAGGAAGACGACATAGGCCGCGATGCAGGCCGAGGTGACGGAGAAGCCGGTGCGCATCAGCAGGTACATCAGGAAGACGCAGAGCAGGGCCAGGGCGGCGCTGACGTAGGCGCCGGGGTGGGCCAGCGCCATCAGGGCGCCGGCCAGGGTCACGCCGACGACGGTCCCGGCGAAGCGGGCGACGCCGCGGGAGTAGGTCTGGGCGAAGTCGGGGCGCATCACCATGACGGAGGCGAGCGGGGCCCAGTAGCCGTGGCCGAAGTGGAGGGCGGCGCCGAGCAGGTAGCCGGCGGCGGCGACCGCGGCGACGCGGAGCGCGTGCCGCAGGACGTGCGAGGACCAGCGGGCCTCGCGGCGCAGGGCGCGCAGGGCGACCGGGACGAGCCGGGGGACGCTGGGACGCAGCAGGTGGCCGCGTTCGGCTTCGGTGGTGGGGCGGGTGGCCTCGACGGGCTCGTCGGTGAGTTCGACGGCGTCGGCGAGGAGGGAGATCAGGCGGTAGGCGGTGCGCCGGGCGGGCCCGCGGAGCATCGGGCCGCTGGCCGGTACTTCGAGGGCGGCCATCGCCTCCGGTGGCAGCCGGACCGGGCGGGCGTGCCGTACGGCGTGCGCGACGGCGTCCAGGACGGTGGCGGCGGCGCCCAGGAGTTCACGGGCGCGGTCGCGTTCGGGCCCCTCCAGGGGGGCGCCGACGACCGGGTCGGCCAGTGAGGCGAGGACCGGACGGACGCGTTCGGCGAGGCCGCGCGGGCCGTGCAGCTGTACGGGGCGGCGGCGGGCCTGGCGGGGTGTCACGGTGGCGGCGGCCCGGGCGTCCATCAGGGGCGCGGGGTCGAACGGGGCGACCGGGTCGTGCCGCAGCCGGCGGGCGTAGTCGGCCTCGGCGGCCAGCGCGTCGGCGAGGGTGTCGCGCTGGATGCCCCAGGGGCGCACCGGGAAGAGGACGATGAGGGCGGCCTGGACGAGGCCGCCGCAGGCGATCAGAGCGGCGTGTTCGAGGGCGCCCAGGACGGACGTCGGGAGGGTGACGGTGATCAGCATGATCGCCACGGTCTGGGTGCCGACGAGGCCGGAGACCGGCCCGATCGCCCAGGCCATGCCCGCCAGGAGGGTCCAGCCGGTGAGCAGCAGGACGAACCAGACGACGTGGGCGGCGGCCAGGTAGCCGAGGAAGGTGGAGATCGCCAGCGCGCCGGCGACGGCCAGCGCCAGGACGGGGCGGGGCCGCATGCTGCGCTGGAAGGTGACGATGCCGGCGGAGAAGGCACCGAAGGCGGAGGAGACCGCGAGGGCGGGGTTGCCGCGCCACAGGCACAGGCCGAGGACGACGGCCACGCCGACCGTGCCGCGGATCGCGATCAGCGGGGTGAGCTTGGCGCGTTCGATGGTCAGCCCGGAGCGGGTGGCTTCCTTCAGCGCACGCGACCAGGTCATAGCGAGAGAATACGGGCCGGGAGCAGGGGCGGCCGGGTGCCAGGCTGGGGGTGCCCCCGGCGGTAGCCGGGGGACGGTGCGGGAGGTCGAGCCGGACGCCTTCGCGACGGGTTCCCGAGGGGCCGCTGCGGACCCTCGCAAGGGCGTGCGGCGGGGTGCCGGAGGCGGCGGCCGGCGCCGGGGCGCGGACGCACGCCCGGTGTGCCGGAAGGGGGCGCGCGGAGGCCCATTGGCCGCCCGCGTTGCGCCTCCACCAGGAAAATCACGGTAAACCGGATCTCCGTTGCGCGTAAACACCACAGGTCAGAGGCGGTCGGCCAGTTTCGTTCCCGAGGGTGCGAGCAAGCAGACACCCCAGGAGGGAAACCTGTCCCGGCCCCGCCCCCTCTTGTTGGCCGGTCGGGACAACTCCCGGCCCGTTCGCCAAGGAGAAGGTCCCGTGCGCAAATCCCTTTTCAAACCGGTGATCGCCTTGATCGCCCTGACCGTACTCGGCACCACGGCCGGCTGTGGGACGAGCGACGACTCCCAGGGCGCGCCCGTACGGTTCAGCGGTCCGCGGTCGGGTGCCGCCATGCAGACCGCGCCGGCCGACAAGAACTCGCTGGTGCAGATGCCCACCCATCCGATCAACTTCCAGGAGACCAGCAAGGTCGGCGGGGCCGGTGGGAACACCCCGATAGCCGTGACCACCTACCACGGGAAGAAGTCCGGCTTCACGGGGAAGGTGTGGGTCTGGGCGCCGCCGGAGTACTACGAGAAGAAGAACGCGAACAAGGGCTTCCCGGTCATGGAGGCGCTGCCCGGCGCCTACGGCTACCCGGTCAACTACTGGATCGGCTCCGACCTCAAGCTGGAGGAGAGCCTCGCCACCTGGTCGAAGGCCGGCAAGAGCCTGCCGTTCATCGTGGTGATGCCGGTGCTCAACCCCAACGACAAGCAGTACTACGACGGCAGTGACATCCCGGGCCAGCCGAAGATCGGCACCTGGCTGAGCAAGGACGTCCCCGACCTCGTCCGGGAGAACTTCCGCACCCTGAAGACCCGCAACGCCTGGTGCATCATGGGCTCCTCCTCGGGCGGCTTCTCGGCGCTGAAGAACGTGCTGCAGAACCCCAACGACTTCAAGGTGGCGATCCCCAACGGGCCGGACATCGTCCCGGACTCGCCGCTGTGGCGGGGCCACCTCAAGGAGATGCGCGAGAACAACCCCGAGGTGCTGGCACGCCAGCTGAACGCCCACGGCGGACCCGACGTCTATCTGGCCTTCCAGGACGGCTCCAAGGAGTACACCGTGCTGCCGAAGGTGCGGAAGTTCCTCGCGCAGTACGGGCACGGGCACGTGAAGACGCGGCTGCAGATCGTGCCGAACGGCACGCACAGCGGCCAGACCTACGTCACGGGCCTGGGCATGGGCACGATGCAGTGGGTCAGCGCCCACATGCAGGGGCCGACCGGCTGAGGACGGGCCGACCGGTGGGCGGTCGCGGCGGACGCTTCGGTCCGCGGCGACCGCCCTCGTCGTAGGGCGGGGCGGGCGGTTCACTGCCCGCAGTCGACGTCCTGGAGCGTGATCGGGTGCGACTCCAGGCCGACGTAGGCGGTGAAGCTGCGGGTGGCGCCGCCGCCCCAGCCGGTGGTGACGGTGGCCCAACCGACGCCCGCGGACTGGGCGGTGGTGACCGGGCCGACGGTGATCGCCCGCGGGCTGTTCTGGGCGCAGAGCAGCAGGTCGTAGCCGTCGGTGTGGGCGGCGCGGTCCTTGAGGTAGTCGGAGACCTGGTGCGCGCGCTGGTGCGGGGTGGGGCCGTGCTGGCCGTAGAAGCCGGTCAGGAAGCGGTGGATCTCGGCGGCGGTGTGGCGGCCGTCGGGGTCGCTGCGGACGGTGGCGGCGGCGGGTGCGGTGGCGGCGAGGGTCAGGCCGAGGGCCGCGGCACAGGCGGCGACGGCGGTGACGGGACGCGATGCGGTACGGGACATGGCAGGTCCTCACCTTCAGGGCGTGTGACGGCGTAGACACACCTGTCCGGCGCATGGTTGCGGCGCCGGACGACCCGAAAGAAGGGGGACGGGTGTCCGCATCCGGCCGCGCCGCCCGGCGGCTCTGCGGCCCCTGCCCCCGCCCCGGTCAGGACACCACGTCCTTGCGGGCGAAGCCGCGGAAGGCCAGTGCGACGAGCACCAGCGCGTAGGACACCGACACCGAGGCGCCCTGGAGCATCCCGGACCATTCCAGCTGGGGTTGGAGGGCGTCCGCCCAGGAGTACTGCCAGTGCGCGGGCAGCACCGCGCGCCAGTCGCCGAGCGCGGTGACCTGGTCGAGGACGTTGCCGACGATGGTCAGTCCGACGGCGCCGCCGACCGCGCCGAGCGGCGCGTCGGTCACCGTGGACAGCCAGAACGCCAGCGCCGCGGTGACCAGTTGGCTGACGAAGACATAGCCGGTCACCAGCGCCAGCCGCAGCACCGCGTCGCCCGGGGCGAGCGCGCCCCCGGTGGGCAGTTGCAGCGGGCCCCAGCCGTACGCGGCGGTGCCCACCGCCAGCGCGACCAGCGGCAGCAGCAGCATCGCGGCGGCGCTGAACACCAGCCCCACGGTCAGCTTGCTCAGCAGCAGCCGGGCCCGCGGCACCGGCGCGGCCAACAGATAGCGCAGCGACGCCCAGCTCGCCTCCGAGGCCACGGTGTCCCCGCAGAACAGCGCGACCGGCACCACCAGCAGGAAGCCGGCGGAGACGAACAGCGCGGTGGCGGCGAAGTTGGCGCCGGAAGCGGTGGCGGTGGTCATCAGACCGATCCGGCCGGTGTTCCGGGTGCCGGGATCGCCGCCGATCGCGAACGCCGCGACCAGGACGAACGGCAGCAGCGTCAGGATCGCGCCGATCACCAGGGTGCGGCGGCGGCGCAGCTGGCGGCGGGCCTCGACGCGCAGCGGCAGGGTGCGACGGGCGCGGTAGCCGGGCGCCGCCGCCGGGGTGGTCGCGGTCATCGTCCGTCTCCTCCGATCAGGGTGAGGAAGGCGTCCTCCAGGCGGCGGTGCGGGCCGACGCGGTGCACCGGGACCTCCAGCCGGACGAGTTCGGCCAGCAGGTACGGGGTGCCGTCCGGCGCGGCCAGTCGGACCAGCAGGCCCTCGTCGGCGCGGACCGCCGAGACCACGCCGGGCAGCGCGTCGATCTTCTCCACCACCGCGTCGGGCAGCGGCGCGGCGGCGCCGACGTCGATCAGCACGGTGTCGCCCGAGCCCACGATCTCGCCGACCGGGCCGGCCTGGACCAGCCGGCCGCGATCCATCACGACCAGGTGGGTGCAGCTCTGCTCGACCTCGGACAGCAGATGGCTGGAGACGATAACGGTGCGCCCGGCCGCGGCGTAGCGGATCATCACCTCGCGCATCTCGCGGATCTGCGGCGGGTCCAGGCCGTTGGTCGGCTCGTCGAGGATCAGCAGGTCCGGCAGGCCCAGCATGGCCTGGGCCAGGGCCAGGCGCTGCCGCATGCCCTGCGAGTAGGTGCGCACCGCGCGCTCCAGGGCGTCGCCCAGGCCGGCGATCTCCAGCGCCTCCTCGGTGTGCGCGTCGGCGGCGGGCCGGCCGGTCGCCTGCCAGTACAGGTCGAGGTTGGCCCGGCCGGACAGGTGCGGCAGGAAGCCGGCGCCCTCGACGAACGCGCCGACCCGGGACAGCACCGGCGCGCCCGGCCGGACCGCCTGGCCGAACACCCGGACCTCCCCGCCGTCCGGGCGGATCAGCCCCATCAGCATCCGCAGGGTGGTGGTCTTGCCGGCGCCGTTGGGTCCCAGCAGGCCCAGCACCTGGCCGCGTTCGACCCGGAAGGTGAGGTCGCGGACCGCGTACCGGTCGGTGGACCTGGCGTAGCGCTTGCTCAGCTCGGTGATCTGCAGCGGGACGTCGGCCAGGGCCGGGTCGGGGGCGGGTGCCGCGGTCCGACGGCGGGCGGTGAGCAGCAGCAGCGCGGCCACCACCGCGGCGACCGCGGGCAGCGCCCAGGTCCAGGCGGGCAGCGGGGCGGCGGCGGTGCGCACCTCGGGCGCGGTGGGCACGCTCAGCTCGCCCGTCGTGGCGGCGGTGCCGCCCCCGCCGCCGGCCAGGGAGACGGTGTAGGTGGCGGGCTCGACGGGGGTGGCGTAGCCCAGGTCGGTGGCGGAGAGCACCAGGCGCAGCCGGTGCCCGGCCGCGAAGTCATGGTCGACGGCCGGGAGTTGGAGCCGCACGGTGCGACCCTCCCCGGCCCCTTCGATGCGGTACGGCGTGACCAGTTGGGACGGCAGCAGTTGGCGGCGGCCGTCCGGGGCGACGTCGTAGAGCTTGGCGAAGACCACCGCGTCCGGGGAGCTGGAGCGGATCCGCACGGTGGCGGTGGGGCTGCCGGTGAGGCGGACGGCGGTGCGCAGCGGCGCCGAGTCGAAGTGGGCGTACTGGCCGGGGAAGTCCAGGGAGAGGCCGCCGGCGCCGAGCGCGGAGAGGGTGCCGAGGGCGCCGGGGACCGCGGAGATCGCCGGCGGGGCGGCGCCGGCGGGGTTGGCGAAGCGCTGTTCCCGGCCGGTCAGCGGGATGTGGCGGGGGTCGTGGTCCAGGCCCGGGTAGTCGTCGGCGCCGGCGCCGCGCAGCCGGACGGTGCCGTCGGTGGAGTTCACTCCCCCGCTGCGGCTGATCCGGAACGCCGGCCCGGTGTCGGCGTGGGGGTCGCCCTTGAGGTAGCGGTCGAACCACGCCGACGTGCGGGCGGTGAGCCGGGCGGTCTCGCGGTCGCCGCCGTCGTGCCCGCCGGCGATCCAGTCGACGGCGACGGGCGCGCCGTTGTGGCGGAGGGCCCGCGCCGTGGCGTCGGCCTGGCCGAGCGGGAACAGCGAGTCGGTCTGGCCCTGCATGAGCAGGGCGGGCACCTTGATGCGGTCGGCGACGGCGGAGGGGCTGCGGGCCGCCAGCAGTTGGCGGGCCGCGGCGTCCGGTGTGCCGCTGACCGCGACCCTTTCGTACATCGCGCACAGGGCGGGTTGGAACCGTCCGCAGCCGCCGGACGCGGCGGACGGGTCGGACGGACCGGATGCGTCGGACGAGGCGGAAGGGGCCGAAGGGGCGGTCGGGGCGCCGGTGGCGGAACCGGCCGTGCCCGTGGTGAAGAAGATCCCGGCCCACAGCTTCTTGAACACCCCGTTGGGGAACAGGGCGTCGGCGAGGTTCCAGTAGGTGATCTGCGGGGCGATGGCGTCCACGCGCGGATCGTGCCCGGCGGCCAGCAACGCGATCGCGCCGCCGTACGAGGCGCCGGCGATGCCCACGCGCGGGTCGCCTGGCTTGTCGAGCCGCACCTCGGGACGCTCGGCGAGCCAGTCGATCAGCCGGCTGACGTCGGCGACCTCGCCGTTCGGGTCGTTCAGCCCGATCTTGCCGGTGGACTTGCCGAAGCCGCGCGCCGACCACGTCAGCACCGCGTAGCCGTCCCGGGCCAACTGCTCGGCCTCGGCGCGGACATCGGACTTGCTGCCGCCGAAGCCGTGGCCGAGGAGGACCGCGGGCCGGCGGCCGACGGCGCCACCGGCGGTGAAGAAGGAGGTGTCGATCCGCACCGTGCCCGGGCCGCCGGGCGTCTCGGGCATCGTCAGGAAGTGGTCCTCGCGGTGCACGGAAGGTGGGGCGTCCGAGGCGGCGGCCACCCAGGTGCCGCCTCCTATGAGGAGGGCCAGCGCGCCCACGGCGGCATGGAGCCGGCGCCCGCGCAGTCGAAGATCCATGGCTGAATCCTAGGTACCGGCCCGGGTGGGCGACCCGTCCCCGGGGCGGAACCGGGCGCCCTCCTGATGGAGTAGCGCCGTTCGGGCCCGTACCGCGTCCGTGGTACGGGCCCGAACGGCGCTGCGTCCCGCCGCGGTCAGTACTGCGGCGGGCCGAAACCGCTCTGCGGGGGGTGCGGGGGCTGCGGCACGCCGGGCGGCATGGGCGGGCCGCCGACCGGGGGCATCGGCGGCGGGCCGGGCTGCTGCCAGCCGGGCTGCTGCCAGCCGGCCTGCGGCGGGGCCACGGGGCCCGGGACGAACCCGGGGGCGACGAAGGCGAGGGCCGGGGACGGCGGCTGCCAGGCGGGCGCGACCGGCTCGCCGCGGACCGTCAGCGCGACCAGCGCCAGCGAACCGAACAGATCGAGCGCCAGCTGGACGTAGATGATGATGCTCAGGCCCGGCATCGTCTGGCTCATCTCCAGGAACGTGCCGGAGTTGAGGAACGAGACGACCGTCAGCACGGCGTTGGGCAGCAGGGCGATGGCCAGGCCGAGGGCGAGACCGCGGGCCGCGCAGCCGCGGGTCAGGCAGTTCAGGCCGGCGATCGCGGTCAGCAGGAAGAACACCACCGCGTACCAGCCGGGCGCGAGCGCCAGCAGCGAGGACAGCACGCCCTTGCCCAGGTAGAGCATGGTGAAGGTCGCGGAGCCGCCCTGCACCAGCATGTAGACCTGGTAGACGACGTAGCACAGCGCCATCGCGCCGAGCACCAGACCGCCGAGCACACCGCCGGCCTGGCCCGGGCGGGCCGGCGGCTCGCTGGGGGCCGGGCGCGGCCAGGAACGCATCCCGGCGAGCAGCACGACGCCGGCGACCAGGGTCAGCAGGAACAGCGGCAGGCTGCTGAGGAAGACCCCGTCGAAGGTGGCGGTGCCGGTCTGGGCGTTGCGGAACCAGCGCTCGTCGCTGGTGTGGTTGCCCACGCTGACCAGGGCCTGGAGGGCGGTGGCGAAGGTGACGGTGGTGGCCACGGCCAGCAGGCCGCCGGCCGACCGGCGGCCGGTGAACGCCGCGCAGGCGGCGGCCAGTTGGAGCAGTCCGAAGCCGAGTTGGACGGGATCGGTGACCTCGTTGACGCCCGGTCCGCGGGCACCGATCCAGCCGTCCCAGACGCCGGCCACGCCGAACGCGCCGATGTCGACGGCGAGCCAGTACGCCGTCCACAGGAAGAACAGCAGGCAGAGGATGCCCCCGGTGATCCGTGCGCCCTTGGCCAACGCCATGCCTTGTGCCATCTCATCCCCCGTCGTGTCGGTGCCGCGCCGCCGGCCTCCGGCGGCGCGAGGAGCACCGTAGCAACGCCCGTCCGCACGGTCTCCCCCTGGGCGGCGGCCCGTTGCCGGGGGCGGGGGACTCCCTGCCGGCGGGGGTCCGGCAGGGAGTCCGGACGGGAGCGCCCGTGAGGGGGGCGCCCCGCCGGCCGGGGTCCTGGGTGCCGCTCAGTGGTTGCGCGGGAAGCCCAGGTTGATGCCGCCGTCGGACGGGTCGGGCCAGCGGGTGGTGACGACCTTGCCGCGGGTGTAGAAGTGCACGCCGTCGTTGCCGTAGATGTGGTGGTCGCCGAAGAGCGAGTCCTTCCAGCCGCCGAAGGAGTGGTAGCCCACCGGGACCGGGATCGGCACGTTCACGCCGACCATGCCGGCCTCGACCTCCAGCTGGAAGCGGCGGGCCGCGCCGCCGTCCCGGGTGAAGATCGCGGTGCCGTTGCCCCACGGCGAGGAGTTCATCAGCTCGATGGCCTGCTCGTAGGTCTCGACGCGGACGACCGAGAGCACCGGGCCGAAGATCTCGTCGCGGTAGGCGTCCATCTCCGGCGTGACGTTGTCCAGCAGCGAGACGCCGATCCAGTGGCCGTCCTCGTAGCCCTCGACGGTGTAGCCGGTGCCGTCGATGACGACGTCGGCGCCCTGGGCGGCGGCGCCGGTGACATAGGAGGCGACCTTGTCGCGGTGGGCCTTGGTGATCAGCGGGCCCATCTCGGAGGCCGGGTCGTCGCCGGGGCCGATGCGCAGCTTGTCGGCGCGCTCCTTGATCTTGCCGATCAGCGGGTCGGCGGTGTCGCCGACGGCCACCACCACGGAGATCGCCATGCAGCGCTCGCCGGCCGAGCCGTACGCGGCGTTGATCGCGGAGTCGGCGGCCAGGTCGAGGTCGGCGTCCGGGAGGACCAGCATGTGGTTCTTGGCGCCGCCCAGCGCCTGCACGCGCTTGCCGTTGGCGGTGCCGGTGGTGTGGATGTAGCGGGCGATGGGGGTGGAGCCCACGAAGGAGACGGCGGCGACGTCCGGGTGCTCCAGGAGGGCGTCGACGGCCACCTTGTCACCGTTGACGATGTTCAGCACGCCGTCGGGCAGGCCCGCCTCGGCGGCCAGCTCGGCGAGCTTGAACGCGGCGCTGGGCACCTTCTCGCTCGGCTTCAGGACGAAGGTGTTGCCGCACGCGATGGCGATCGGGAACATCCACATCGGCACCATGGCCGGGAAGTTGAACGGCGTGATGCCGGCGACCACGCCCAGCGACTGCCGGATCGAGGCCACGTCCACCCGCGTCGAGACCTGGGTGGACAGCTCGCCCTTGAGCTTCTCCGGGATGCCGCAGGCCAGCTCGACGATCTCCAGGCCGCGGGCTACCTCGCCGAGCGCGTCGGAGTGCACCTTGCCGTGCTCCGCGGTGATCAGCTGGGCCAGCTCGTCGCGGTGCGCGTCCACCAGCTCGCGGTACTTGAACAGCACCGAGGTGCGCTTGGCCAGCGAGCTGGTGCCCCAGCTGCGGAACGCCTCCTTGGCGGTGCGGACCGCGGCGTCCACCTCCTCGACGGAGGCGAAGGCGACCTGCTTCTCCTGGGCGCCGGTGGCCGGGTTGTAGACCGGCCCGAAGTTGCCCGAGACGCCCTCGACGGGCTTCCCGCCGATCCAGTGGTTGATGGTCTTCATGCGAGGGGCCTTTCGTACGGTGCGGCAGAGCGGATGTCAGAGGTGGCGGCGGCGCGCGGCGGCGTGCTCGTCGTACGCCTTGCGGGCTGCGACCGCCGCCGGACGCGTCGCGGTCTCGGCAACGGGTACATCCCACCAGGCCTGTGCCGGCGGCGCGCCCGGCACAGTGTCAGTCGTTTTGGTCTCCACGTAGACACATGTGGGCGCTTTTGCGTCACGCGCCTCGGCGAGCGCGGTGCGCAGCTCGGCGACCGTCGTGGCACGCAGCACCCGCATGCCCAGCGAGGCGGCGTTGGCGGCGAGATCGACGGGCAGCGGAGCGCCGGTGTAGGTGCCGTCCGCGGCGCGGAAGCGGTAGTCCGTGCCGAAGCGCTCGCCGCCGGTCTCCTGGGAGAGACCGCCGATGGAGGCATAGCCGTGGTTCTGGATGAGGACGAGGGTGATGTTGATGCCCTCCTGGACCGCGGTGACGATTTCAGTGGGGTTCATCAGGTATGTACCGTCGCCGACGAGCGCCCACACCGGCCGGTCCGGAGCGGCCATCCGGACGCCGATCGCGGCCGGGATCTCATAGCCCATGCAGGAGTAGCCGTACTCCAGGTGGTACTGCCTGCGGGACCGGGCGCGCCAGAGTTTGTGCAGGTCGCCGGGGAGGGAACCGGCCGCGTTGAGGATGATGTCGGACGCGTCGACGACCGCGTCCAGCGCGCCGAGGACCTGGGTCTGCGACGGCTGCGCCGACGGGTCGGCGGCCTCGTAGGCGGCATCCACCCGCCGCTCCCAGTCCGCCTTCGCCGCGGCGTACTCCGCCTCGTAGGCCGCCGCGACCCGATGGCCGGCAAGGGCCCCGCGGAGCGCGTCGAGCCCGGCGCGGGCGTCGGCCACCAGGGCCAGGGCGCCGAGCTTGTGGGAGTCGAACGCGGCGATGTTGAGGTTGACGAAGCGGACCCCGGGTTCGGCGAAGAGGGTGGCCGAGGCGGTGGTGAAGTCGGTGTAGCGGGTGCCGACACCGATCACCAGGTCGGCCCGCCGGGCCAGCCCGTCGGAGGTGGCGGTGCCGGTGTGCCCGATGCCGCCGACGTCCGCCGGGTGGTCGTGGTCCAACGACCCCTTGCCCGCCTGGGTGGACGCCACGGGGATGCCGGTCGCCTCGACGAACGCCCGCAGCGCCTCCTCCGCCTCGCTGTGGTGGACGCCGCCGCCCGCGACGATCAGCGGTCGGCGGGCCGCCCGGACGGCCCGGACGGCGTCCGCCAGGGCGTCGGCGTCCGGCGCCGGGCGGGGCACCCGCCACACCCGGTCGGCGAAGAACTCCACCGGCCAGTCGTACGCCTCGGCCTGCACGTCCTGCGGCAGCGCGAGGGTGACCGCGCCGGTGTCGACCGGGTCGGCGAGCACCCGCATCGCCTGGAGGGCCGCCGGGATCAGCGCCTCGGGGCGGGTGATCCGGTCGAAGTAGCGGGAGACCGGGCGCAGCGCGTCGTTGACCGACACATCGCCCGCGAAGGGCACTTCGAGCTGCTGGAGCACCGGGTCGGCGGGCCGGGTGGCGAACACGTCGCCGGGCAGCAGGAGCACCGGGAGGCGGTTGACGGTGGCCAGCGCGGCACCGGTGACGAGGTTGGTGGCGCCGGGCCCGATGGAGGTCGTCACGGCCTGCGCGGAGAGCCGGTCGCACTGCCGGGAGTAACCCACCGCGGCGTGCACCATGGCCTGCTCGTTGCGCCCCTGGAGATACGGGAGTCGCGGCGGCGCGCCGGCCGCCCCCCGGGGCGCCGCGCTGCCGGACTCCAGCAGCGCCTGCCCGATACCGGCGACGTTGCCGTGCCCGAAGATGCCCCAGCAGGCGCTGATCAACCGGTGCCGGCGGCCGTCCCGCTCGGTGTACTGGTGGGCGAGGAACTCCACCAGCGCCTGCGCCACGGTGAGCCGCCGGGTGCCGCCGTCCGCCGCCGCGCCCTGTGCCGCGACGGCCGTCGGATCGCTCGTCGCACCATCGACGGGGACGGTGACCGGGGCGTTGCTCGGGGCGTGGGACGAGGCGTCGCCGGGGGCGTTGAGGGGGGCGGTCATCGCGGGTCTCCTGCCGGTGCTTGGTACAGAGGGAGTCGGGGGTCGACCGGCTGCTGCGGCCAGGTCGCGCGGATCCAGCCATGGTCGGGGTGGTCGCAGATCAGCCACTCCCGCTTCTCGCCGGGCCCCGCCATGACGTTGAGGTAATACATGTCGTGCCCGGGGGCGGCGATGGACGGGCCGTGCCACCCGTCCGGGATCAGCACCGCGTCCCCGTTGCGGACCTCGGCCAGGACGTCCGTACCGCGCCCGCGCCCGGAGGGCGTCACCCGCTGGTAGCCCAGCCCCTCCGTCCCGTGGGCGGCCGCGATCTCGAAGTAGTAGATCTCTTCGAGCTCGGACTCCTCCCCGGGGCGGCACTCGTCGTGCTTGTGCGGCGGATACGAGGACCAGTTGCCGCCGGGGGTGAGCACTTCCACCGCGATCAGCCGGTCGCACTCGAACACGCCGGCCGCGCCGAAGTTGTTGACCTGCCGCGAGCAGCTGCCGGTGCCGCGCAGCTCCACGGGCACGTCGGACGCGGCGCCGTAACGGGCGGGCAGCCGGCGCTCGCAGCGCGCCCCGGTGAGCGCGAACCGCCCGCCGGCCCGGCTCTCGATCCGGACCTGCGCGTCCCGCGGTACGTAGGCGAAGTCCGTCACCCCGCTGAACACGCTCTCCCGCCCGGCCAGTTCGAACGTCCCGCCGGCGGGGACGCCCGCGTCGCCGGCGCCGTCCGCGGAGGCGTCCGCGCGGACCGTGCAGCCGCCGGAGAGGGGCAGCACGATCCATTCGCTGTCGGCGGTGGCGAAGGTGTGCTGGCCGCCCGGCGGCAGTTCGAGGATCCGCAGCGAGGAGTAGCCCCAACCGGCCTTCTCGGGCGAGACGTCCAGCGCATACGGCCCGTCGGCGCCGCGGCCCGCGACCAGGTGGAACCCACCACCGGCTACGGGCGCGGGGGCGGCCACGCCTCCGCCGTCCACGGCACGCGCCGCATCCGTCCCGTCCCCCGTACCTGCCGTACCTGCCACACCTGTCCTCTCTGCCGTACCTGTCACATCTGCCGTATCCGCAAACTCAGCACTCATGACTGCAAGTCTCCTCCTCGCCACTGACAGTGAAGTCCTTCTTCGCGCGGCGCCGCGGCCGCAGTACGCCCACGGCTACGGAAGTCCCACGACTACAGAAGCCCCACGGCCGTATCGACCGCGGCGGCCACGTCGCCGTCCGCCGGGTAGAGCAGCGAGCGGCCGACGACCAGGCCGTGCACGGTCGGCAGCCGGAGCGCCTTGCGCCACTTCTCGTAGGCGGCCTCCTGCTCCGCCACGGTCCCGCCGACGTCGCCGCCGAGGAGAACGGCGGGCAGGGTGGACGTCTCGCAGACCCGGGCCATCGCCTCGGGGTCGTCGGTGACGGGGAGCTTCAACCAGGTGTAGGCGGAGGTGCCGCCGAGGCCGGAGGCGATGGCGACGGAACGGGTGACGGCCTCCGGGCTGAGGTCGTTGCGCACCACCCCGTCCACCCGTCGGGAGAGGAACGGTTCGACGAAGGTGGGGAGTTCTCGTTCCGCCATCGCGTCGATGGCCCGGGCGGTGGCCTCCAAAGTGGTCAGCGACCCGGGGTCGTCGTAGTCGATGCGCAGCAGGAGCTTGCCCGCGTCGAAGCGGAGCCGGGCGATGTCCTGGGGACGGTGGCCGGTGAAGCGGTCGTCCATCTCGAAGGAGGCGCCCGCGATGCCGCCCCGGTTCATGGAACCCATGACGACCTTGCCTTCGAGGGCACCGAGGAGGAGCAGGTCCTCCAGGATGTCGGCGGTGGCCAGCACCCCGTCCACACCGGGCCGGGACAGCGCCAGGACCAGCCGCTCCAGCAGGTCCAGGCGGTTGGCCATGGCCAGTTGGCGGTCGCCCACGGCGAGCGCACCCCGGGCCGGATGGTCGGCGGCGACGATCATCAGTCGGCCGTTGTCGCCGAGCAGCGGGCGCCGGGCGCGGCGGGCGGCGGCCTCCGCGACGGCTTCGGGATGCCGGGCCCGCAGCGTCGGGAGGTCACTGATCCGAGGAGTCAAGGCTCAACTCACCTTCTTGAGGACATGAGTGGGGGCGGGGCTTACGGAAGGGGCGGGAGAAGGGGTGGGTGGGACGAGCGAGCGCCCCGTTCACCGCCCGGCAAGGAACTCCTCGACCTCGCCGGCCGTCGGCATCGCGGACGAGCACGCCAACCGGGAGGCGACGATCGCCCCGGCGGCGTTGGCGTAACGCATCATCGGCGCCAACTCCCAACCGGCCAGCAGCCCATGGCACAGCGCCCCGCCGAACGCGTCACCGGCCCCGAGCCCGTTGACGACCTCGACGGGGGTGGGCGGCACCTCGGCGGTGCGTCCGTCCCGGTGGACGGCGAGCACCCCCTTCGGCCCCTGTTTGACGACGGCCAGTTCCACGCCCCTCTCCAGCAGCGCCTCGGCGCACGCCTTCGGGTCCCGGAGGCCGGTGGCGACCTCGGCCTCGTCGACGTTGCCGACCGCGACCGTCGCATGCTTCAGCGCGGCCTCGTAGTACGGGCGGGCGGCGGCCATCGCGGCGGCCCCGGTCGCCCCGCCGTCCCCGGAGGCGCCGCCCTCCCCGCCCCAGAACATCGGCCGCCAGTCGAGGTCGAAGACGGTGGTGCCACTGCGGCCCCGGGCCTCCAGCGCGGCCAGGGTGGCGCCGCGGCTCGGCTCCTCGCACAGGCCGGTGCCGGTGATCCAGAAGATCCCGGCCGCGGAGATCGCCTCCCGGTCCAGCTCCTCGGGGTGAATGACCAGGTCGGGGGCCTTGGGGCGACGGTAGAAGTAGAGCGGGAAGTCGTCCGGCGGAAAGATCTCGCAGAACGTCACGGGCGTGGGAAGGTCCGCCACCGGGGTCACCCAGCGGTCGTCGACGCCGAAGTCGCGCAGCGCCTGATGGACGTACTCCCCGAACGGGTCCTGTCCGGTGCGGCTGATGACGGCGCTATGACGCCCCAGCCGAGCGGCCGCCACCGCCACATTGGTGGCGGACCCGCCGAGGAACTTCCCGAACGTCTCCACCTGGGCGAGCGACACCCCGGTCTGCAACGGGTAGATGTCCACCCCGATGCGCCCCATGGTGATCAGGTCGTACGGCTCGGTCATAGACGCCCCTTCGGGTCGCCCGGCGCGGCGGTGGGGTTCCCCGCTCGGGCGGATCCGAGGGTTCGGGGGAGGCCGGCGCGACGGGTCGGTCGATCGGAACCGACTCTCCCCGCCGGTTCCAGCTCCGACCAAAGGTCTAACGGCCAGCCACAAACCCTGTCAACAGTTTGTCCTTACATTATGACGTCAGCCACCCCATCCCGGCCATCGAACCCGCCGCGCCGCCGGCACCAACAGGGCCACCTGGGGCACCTGGGCCCCGAGGGCCGCCCGGGGCACCAGGGCCGCCCGGGCCGCCCTCGTCCCGTCAAGTCCTTAAGTCCTTATGTCAGGACGAAGTCTTGACACTCCCCAGGGCGGCAGAGAGGCTGTGCCCCACAACCCACCCCAGTGCCTCCCGGTCATCGCCGACCGGCGAGAGGAGAGCCGCAGCATGTCCGCACCCCGTGCCGCCTCGCCCGTTCTGGACCGCCTCCGCATCGGTTCCGCCCCCGACTCCTGGGGCGTCTGGTTCCCCGACGACGAGCAGCAGGTCCCGTGGCAGCGCTTCCTGGACGAGGTCGCCGAGGCCGGCTACGAGTGGATCGAACTCGGCCCCTACGGATACCTGCCCATCGACCCCGCCGCCCTACGGGAGGAGACCTCCCGGCGCGGCCTCAAGGTCTCGGCCGGCACCATCTTCACGTCGATGCACCACGGCCCGTCCGTCTGGGACAAGACCTGGACCCACGTCTTTGAAGTCGCCTCGCTCACCCAGGCGATGGGCGCGAAGCACCTGGTCGTCATCCCCTCCTTCTGGCGGGACGACAAGACCGCCGAGATCATCGAGTCGCCCGAGCTGACCGTCGAGCAGTGGAAGCACCTGACCACCGGCATGGAGCGGCTGGGCAAGCGGGTCCGCGACGAGTTCGGCCTGGACATCGTCGTCCACCCGCACGCCGACACCCACATCGACACCGAGGAGCACGTCGAGCGCTTCCTCGACGTCACCGACTCCGACCTGGTCAACCTCTGCCTGGACACCGGCCACTACGCCTACTGCGGCGGCGACAGCGTCAAGCTGATCCGCACCTACGGAGAGCGCATCGGGTACCTCCACCTCAAGCAGGTGGACCCGGACATCCTCAGCGACGTCGTCGCCAAGGGCACCCCGTTCGGCCCGGCCGTCCAGCAGGGCGTGATGTGCGAGCCGCCGCTGGGCGTCCCGGCGCTGCCGCCCGTCCTGGAGGCCGCCCAGGAGCTGAACGTCGACCTCTTCGCCATCGTCGAGCAGGACATGTACCCCTGCCCGCCCGACCAGCCGTTCCCGATCGCCCAGCGGACGCGCCGCTTCCTGCGGTCCTGCGGGGCGTGAGCGACGCCCTGTGCTCCACCGCCCACGGGAGGCCCGTGGCGGACGAGGAGGACAGGGAGGCCGGGGAGAACGGGGAGAACGGGAGGACGGCAGGCGAGCCGCACCGAGCGCGCAGCGCACAAGAACGCGTGGCACATGACGACGCGTGGCGCAGGACCACGCGTGGCGCAGGACGACGCGTGGCACATGGACAGGGACGACGAGATCGACGAAGGGCGTGAGGGACGGATGGGCGAGATGGGCGAGACGGGTGCGCAGGGTTCGCGCGGGACGCTGGGCGTGGCGGTCATCGGGACCGGGCGCATGGGGGCCGACCATGTGCGACGCATCAATGACGTGATCAGTGGGGCCAGGGTGGCGGCCGTGGCCGACATCGACGCCGGCCGGGCGGAGCGGCTCGCGCACGGCATCGAGGGAGCCACCGCGTACGCCGAACCGGCCGCCGCCATGGACGATCCCGGCGTGGACGCCGTGCTGATCGCCTCGCCCGGCCCGGCCCACGAGGCGGCGCTGCTCGACGCCTTCGCCCGCGACCTGCCGGTGCTGTGCGAGAAGCCGCTGACCCCCGACGCCGCCTCCGCGCTGCGGGTCCTGGAGGCCGAGCAGAAGCTGGGCCACCGGCGGGTCCAGGTCGGGTTCATGCGCCGCTACGACGCCGGCTACCGCGCCCTCAAGTCCCTGCTGGACAAGGGCGCCTACGGCCGCCCGCTGATGCTGCACAACAAGCACCGCAACGTCGACACCCCGCCCGGCTTCACCAACGCGATGATGATCAACGACTCGGTGGTGCACGAGATCGACGTGACCCGCTGGCTGCTGGACGAGGAGATCACCGCCGTACGCGTACTGCGGCCGGCACCGACCGACAACGCGCCGGAGGGGCTGAGCGACCCGCAGCTGATCCTCTTCGAGACGGCGGGCGGCCAGGTCGTGGACACCGAGCTCTTCGTCAACTGCCGCTTCGGCTACCAGGTCAGCTGCGAGGCGGTCTGCGAGGCCGGCACCGCCCGGATCGGCGACGACCACGGGGTGTACGTCAACACCGCGGGCCACTGGGGCGGCACCATCACCCCCGGCTTCGTGGAGCGCTTCGAGGACGCCTACGACCGGCAGGTGCAGCACTGGGTGGACGCCACCCGGCGCGGCGAGGTCGAGGGCCCCAGCTGCTGGGACGGCTATGCGGCGGCCGCGGTGTGCGAGGCGGGAGTGCTGGCCCAGGCCACCGGCGACCGGGTCGTCGTCGAGCTGATCGAGCGGCCGGACCTCTATCGATGAGCGGGCGGCGCAACCGCGTCATGGCCGTGGCCGAACTGCGACCCGGAGGCGAAATGGGGCTCAAAACGAGGCTCGTCGACGAGTTATGAAGCGCGGCAGAGCCATGACCTCCGGAAAGGACTCCGGAAGGGACGCCGGAAAGGACTCCGGAAAGGACTCCCGAAGGGTCATGCGACCGTGAATGAATCGCCGCTACGGGCGAGTTACCCCTGTGGGCGGGCCGAGGCCGCCGGGAAAGGGGCTCCGTAGCGGAGCGGTTCGTACGGCTGGCGAGCGTGGTCCGACCGGCCCCGCTCGCCCCCCGTTGTGTGTTTCCCGTTCGCCGGCAATCAGTTGCCGCGCGCCGTCGGCGCTTTCTGCGTGGGCCGTCCGCTCCTCACGCGCGCCATCCGCGCCCACCCGACGCGCACAAACGAGCAAACAAGCCACCGAAAGGCCGCACCATGTCCACTGCGCACGGTCCATGCACGCCCGAAAGGGCAGGGCAGGACCACGGCCGCCCCGGCTCCCCATCCCCCGCCGCCAAGCGGTTCATCGTCGCCATCGCCGCCATCGCCGCGCTCGGCGGCGCCCTGTTCGGCTACGACACCGGGGTGGTCTCCGGTGCACTCCCCTTCATGGAGCAGCACTTCGGCCTCACATCCCTCAGCGAGGGCGTCATCACCAGCGCGCTCCTGATAGGCGCGGCGTTCGGCTCGCTGATCGGCGGCCGGATGTCCGACGGACTGGGACGGCGCAACTCGCTGCTGTGGGCCGGTGCGGTGTTCATCGGCGGGGCGGCGGCGGTCGCGGTGGCGCCGACCGTGCCGATCATGACCGTGGCGCGCTTCGTGCTGGGCCTCGCCGTCGGCAGCGCCTCCGTCATCACCCCGCTCTACCTCTCCGAGATCGCACCGTCGCACATCCGCGGCCGGCTGGTCTCGTTCAACTCCCTGATGATCGTCAGCGGTCAGCTGCTGGCGTACCTCGTCAACGCCGTACTGGCCCACTGGGAGGCGTGGCGCTGGATGCTGGGACTGGCCGCGCTGCCCGCGGTGGCGCTGTTCCTCGGCGTCCTCTTCCTGCCCGATACGCCGCGCTGGTACATCAGTCGCGGTCGGCAGGACGAGGCTGCCGCGGTGCTGCGCCGTACGCTGGCCGCCGACGACGTCCCGGACGAGCTCGCCCGTATCGCACAGGCCCGCGACCTGGAGACCGACACCCGGAGCGGCGCCTGGCGGGAACTGCAGCTCCCCTGGGTGCGACGACTGCTGCTGGTCGGCATGGGGCTGGCGATCGTCCAACAGATCACCGGCGTCAACGCGGTCATCTACTTCGCGCCCAAGATCCTGGCGACGACCGGCCTGGGCACCAACGCCGCGATCACCGCCACCATCGCGGTCGGCGCCGTCTCGGTCGTCGCCACCGCGATCGGCATGTCCCTGATCGACCGGGTGGGCCGGCGTCCCATGCTCCTGTGGGGACTGTCCGGGATGACGGTGTCGCTGGCCCTGCTGGGGGCGGCGTTCCACCTGCCGCACTCCACCGCCGTCAGCTACCTGGTCCTCGGTCTGATGGTCCTGTACATGGGCTTCATGCAGGCGACCCTCAACACCGGCGTCTGGCTGCTGCTCGCCGAGATGTTCCCGCTGAAGGTGCGTGGACTGGCCATGGGCGCGGCGGTGTTCGTGATGTGGCTGGTCAACTTCGCGGTCGCGCTGGTCTTCCCGGTGCTGCTCGACGCGGTCGGCGCCGGGGTCACGTTCTGGCTCTTCAGCGCGATGTGCGTGCTCTCGCTGATCTTCTGCAAGCGGTACGCCCCGGAGACGAAGGGGCTGGCGCTGGAGGACCTGGAACAGGAACTGCGCAGGACAGCGCAAGGAGCCGCCCCGGAGAACGCACCGGACAGCACCCCGGAGAACGCACCGCAAAGCGCCCCGGGCGCATCCCGCTGAACCACCCGACCGGACGACGGCACGACGACACGACGGCACGACGGCGCGACGGCACGGCATGAAGGGAGCGAGGTGAACGAAGGGAGCGCTGAGGTGGCGGAAGTGACGGAAGATCAGAATGAACGGAACTGACGGTTCCCGGGACACTTCCGGCCAATCCCTGCACCTTTCGGAACCACACTTCGTCCTCCCCGCGTGCAAAGGGGTGCGCTCACATCCAACGCATCCAACGGGGGGAAGCAATGGAATTCGTGAAAGCCAACACAACGGGCTTCAAGGAAGCCACTGACGAAGCCACAAGCAAAGCCACAAGCGAAGCCACCTGCAAAGCGGCAAGCAAAGCCGCAAGCGATGCCACGGGCGCCGCGACCGGCACGGGAGCCGTGCGGGGCGTCGGCCGGGTCCTTAGGCGTACGGGGACCCTCGCGGCGACTGCGGGGCTGTTGACCGCCGGACTGCTCACCGGCCCGGCGGTCGCCGCCGGCCCGGCCGGACGGGCCGACTCCACGCAACCCGCCACGTTTGCCGCCTGCGCGTTCTACAACGGGAACGCCCTGACCGTCTACGGCCAGCACGGCGACCGCGTCAGGCAGGCCCAGTGCCTGCTGGCGAACCGCCACTACCTGACCTGGACGGACGTGACCGGCAACTTCGGCGCGAAGACCCGGACCGCGGTGAAGAAGTTCCAGACCGCACACCATCTGGCCGCCGACGGCAAGGTCGGCACGGGGACGTGGCGGGCGCTGTACTCCTGATCGTTCCCGTCCGTCCCTGATTCCCGAGGCGTCCCTGACGCCGTACCACGAGGTGGCGGTCGGTCTCCCTGACGGGGATCGGCCGCCACCTCACCGCGTGGCGACCGACGTTCGAGCCGGCGGGCGGCGACGGCCCGTGCGGTTCGCCCCGTTCGCCCCGTTGTGATCTTTCCGTCCCACCCCTGTCACGGCTGTCACCGTTGCGCGGGCCTTCCGTCACAGCCCTTCAACAGCCCCTCGCCGAGGGTCACTCACCGTCGTTGTTCCGGCGCAGGGTGAGTGATCGCCCCGCCGTACGCAGCCCTCCGCCGGCTCGCCGGGCCGACCCTGCGTGCGGCGCCAAGGAGGTGCGCAGAGATGACCGATCGAAGGCTCTGGTCGTACAAGGAGATCGCCGCCCATATCCAGGTGCAGCCGGACACCGTGCGTTCCTACCGCAAGCACGGCTTGCTACCGGATCCAGATCTGGTGGAGGGCGGCAGACCGTACTGGTTCGCCGATACCGTCAGAGCCTGGGTGGCGCGGCGCCCGGGCCATCGCGGACGGCAGTGAGCGCCTGAGTCGGCGGGCACGGCCCGGCATCCGCCAGGACCGCCGGGCTGCGCCCGGGCCCGCCAGCCCGCACCCCGCCACCCGCTCCGTTACGGCGCCGCCCCGACGCCGTCCCACGGCGGCGCCGTCGAGCCCCTGATCTCCAGTTCCGGGGTGACGAGTTGATGGTCGGCGGGTGCGTCGGGGTGCGCCATCCGGTCCAGCAGGCAGCGTGCGGCGCGACGACCGACCTCATGGCTGGCGTTGTTGACGGAGTTCAGCCAGAGGTGGCGGATGCGGGAGAGGTAGGTGTTGTCGTAGCCGACGAGGGAGAGGTCGGCGGGCACATCGAGGCCCAGTTCCCCGGCGGCGGACAGCACGCCGATGCCGCAGAGGTCGTTGAACGCGAAGACGGCGGTGGGGCGGCGACCGCCACGGGCCGGGCTGAGCAGTCGTACGGCGGCGCGGTAACCGCCCTCCTCCGTCCCGTCGCCGCTCTCCACCACGGCGTTCGCGGCCAGCCCGTGATCGCGCATCGCGGCCTCGAAGCCGCGCCGGCGCAGCTCGCCGACCAGCCCCTGACCTGCGAGATGGGCGATTTTGCGGTGCCCGAGGCCGATCAGGTGCTCGGTGGCGAGGCGGGCGCCGCGCTCGTCGTCGTTGGCGACGATGTCGGCTCGCGGCAGCCGGGGTTCGTGGTTGCCGGCGATGACGGTCGGCAGCCGCTCGGCGACCTCGGCGAGTCCCGTGGTGTCCGGGAGGGTGCCGACGACGACCAGGCCGTCGACCCGGAGCTCCTGGAAGGCGCGGGCGAACTCCTGGCCGGTACGCCGGTCCAGCCGGCCGTCGGCCATCAGCATCCGCAGGCCGTGGGCGTGCAACAGGGAGTTGAGGCCGTCGAGGACATCCACGAACCACGGGTTGCGCATGTCGTTCAGCAGGACGCCGATGGTGTGCGTGCGCCGGGCGACCAGACTGCGGGCGGCGGCGTTGGGCCGGTAACCCAGTTCGTCGATGGCCTCCAGGACGGCCTGTCGCTTGGCTTCGCTGACCCGGGGTGAGCCCTGGAGGACGAGCGACACCAGCGATTTGGAGACACCGGCGCGCTCGGCGACACCACGGATCGTCGGAGGCCGGTCTACACCGGAGCGCTCCTTGGAAGGCTCGCCCGGCGAGTCATTGGACCGTTCCATGACTGGAAATCCTTCCACCGGGTCGAGCCGCCGTCAATGCGGGCACCTTCACCTTGAGCACCACCGTCACCACCGTCACCACTGGCGCAGCCACCTCCAGCGCTAGCGCCAGGCTCGGTGACGGTGCGCAGAGTTGGCTGCCGCCGAGGGGTTGACATCCGGACATACGGACATGCAGGGTGCCGGAGACGCAGCACTTGGACCGTTCCAACTCCTACGCCCGGATCCCGACCACCACGTTCGCTGCCCCACCCCTTCCGGAAGCCCGCCCGCCCCACCTGCGGCGCCCTCTCCGGACGCCGCCCCGGTCGGCCCCCTCAGCCCCGGCCCCCTCGGCCCTCCCTCTCCCCCTCACCCCTCTCCCCACCCCACCCGCCTCCCGCCACCCCTCCCCCGAAGGGAACCCCCATGAAGATCGGCCTCATCGGCACCGGGCGCATCGGTGCGTTCCATGCCGCGACCCTGCTGAAGGTCCCCGGTGTCACCGGGCTGGTGGTCGCCGACGCGGACGCCGCCCGGGCCACCGCACTCGCCGACAGCCTGGGCGTACGGGCCGCCGACAGCATCGAGGCGATGTACGCCGCGGGCGTGGACGCGGTGGTGATCACCGCCGCTACCAGCGCGCACGCCGCACTGATCCACCGGGCCCTGGACGCCGGTGTGCCGGTCTTCTGCGAGAAGCCGGTGGCGTTGGACGTGCCGGGCACCCGCGCCGTCGTGGAACGCGCCGAAGCCGGCACCGTGCCCGTGCAGATCGGCTTCCAGCGGCGGTTCGACGCCGGGTACCGCGCCGCCCGTGAGGCGTTGCGCTCCGGCGAACTGGGCTGGCTGCACACCCTGCGCGCCTGCACCAGCGACCAGTCGCCGCCGCCGGCGGCCTTCATCCCCACCTCCGGCGGGCTGTTCCGGGACTGCAGCATCCACGACTTCGACATCATGCGCTGGCTGACCGGCCGCGAGGTGGTCTCGGTCTACGCCCAGGGCGCCAACCGCGG
The DNA here is from genome assembly GCF_029011865.1 of Streptomyces yunnanensis. Lineage (NCBI taxonomy): Bacteria > Bacillati > Actinomycetota > Actinomycetes > Kitasatosporales > Streptomycetaceae > Streptomyces > Streptomyces yunnanensis. The sequence goes on along the minus strand of NZ_CP095749.1, from coordinate 6,136,857 downwards.
CGCGGACTTCTTCGCCGAGGGCGACGACGTCGACACCTGCGCCGCGCTGCTGCGCTTCGACGACGACACCCTGGCCACGGTCACCGCGACCCGCTACAACGGCGCGGGCCATGACGTCCGGCTGGAGGTCTGCGGCTCCAAGGGCGCCCGGTTCGTCGGCCTGGACGACCGGGCACCGCTGCCGTCCGCGGAGACCAGGCTGTCCTGGCAGCGGGCGGACGCCCCGTACGCCACGTTCATGGAGCGGTTCCACGACGCGTACGTGACCGAGCTGGCGGTCTTCGTCGAGGTGGCCGCGGGCCGTGCGCCCAGCCCCTGCACCCCGGCCGAGGCGCTGGAGGCGCTGTACGTCGCGGAGGCGTGCGACCGCTCCCGGCGGACCGGTCGGCCGGTGGCCGTCGCGGACGTCCGGGCCCCTGAGGGCGGCGAGGCGGCGCCCGCGGCGTGACCGGCGCCGACGTCATGACGCAGCGGCTGGCGGCCGGCCCCGGGGCGGAGTGGGGCGTGCTGCCGTTCGTGGCGCTGGTGCTCGCCGCGCTGCTGGTGGGGGTCTCCAAGACCGCCGTCGGTGGCGTGGCGACGCTGAGCGTGGCCCTCTTCGCGGCCGTGCTCCCGGCCAGGGAGTCCACCGGTGTCCTCCTTCCGCTGCTGCTCGTGGGCGATGTGCTGGCCGTCCGTGCCTATCGCGGGCACGCCGACCGGGCCGTGCTGCTCCGGCTGCTGCCGTCGGTGGCTGCCGGGTTGGTGCTCGGGGTGGTGTTCGTCGCGCGGACCAGCGATGTGGTCATGCGGCGCACCATCGGCGTGCTGCTGTTGACGGTCGCGGTGCACCACGGGTGGCAGCGGGCCCGGACCCGGTTCCGCTCCCGGGCTCGGGCGCGCGAGCAGGGGCCGGAGCAGGGCCAGGACCGGCAGGACCGGGGGCGGCAAGGCGTCGCCGAGGACGCTCCGACGGTCCGTCAACATCGTGTGCGGACGGTGTTCTTCGGGCTGGTCGCCGGGTTCGCCACCATGGTCGCCAACGCCGGGGGGCCGGCGATGTCGCTGTACCTCCTCTCGTCCGGTTTCGGGGTGCTCGGGTTCCTGGGCACCGGTGCGTGGTTCTTCCTGATCGTCAATCTCGTCAAGGTGCCGTTCAGCGTGGGGCTGGGGTTGATCACGGCGGACGGGCTCGCGCTGGACGGGTTGCTGGCGCTCGCCGTGGTCGTCGGTGCGGGTGTCGGGCGAGCGCTGGTGCACCGCATCGACCAGGGCGTCTTCGAGCGGCTGGTGCTCGTCTTCACGGCCCTGGCCAGCGTCGACCTGCTGCGCTGAAGAGGGCGCGCGTCATACGGACGGGGCGATGTGTACGAGCAATGCGGACGAGCAACGAGGGCGAACGATGCGGGCGGGGCGATGCGGACCGGGCGACGCGGCGGCGGCTCGGTGCGGTGGCGTCAGCGCGCCGTGGCTCCGCCCGCCCCCTCCGGCAGCGCCGTCCGCCACTCGTTGGCCCGTATGACATGGCCCTTGGGGTACTCGACGTCGCACTCTCCTCCTAGGGTGAAGCCGGCCTTGCGGCACACCGCGTTCGACGCGGCGTTGGCCACGGAGGGGAAGGCGTGGACGGTGCGGTGCCGGCCTTCGGTGGCGGCCTCCGCGAGGACCTGCCGGACCGCGGCCACGGCGATGCCACGGCCCTGGAACCCGGGGAGCACGCCCCAACCCGCCTCGTAGACCGCCTCGCCCTGCCATTGCGTCTCCCAGAAGCCGACCGTGCCCACGGCCTCGCCCTCCGGCAGGAGCAGGACGCGGTACATCCGGCCCGGTCCTTCGCCGGCGAGGTAGCGGCGATGGCGCCGGGCGACCTGCTCCTCGGTCTCGGGGCCGCCCAAGTGCCGGGTCATCTCAGGGGCGTTGGCCCGGCGCAGCAGGTCGAGGCCGGCGTCCGTCCAGGGCTCGATCCGCACCTGCGGCGCGGCCTGCCGTGCGGCGTGCGGTGCTTGGGTCTTCCGTTCCGTCGTCATGACCCCAACGCTACGGGCGACCACTGACAGTCACACCGCTGCGGTGGATGACGCCTGGTCATCGCCCTCTTCCCGACCGACCTCACAGCCGACCTCGCGGCCGATTCCGCGGTCGGGGCACGGCGGTTCGCCGGGGACCCGGCGGCCGGCCCTGGTGCGCAACGCGCGGCGGTGGGCGCCCCATTGGACCGCGGCACCGGCGGCGGCGACGAGGACGGAGACCGAGAGGCCGATGCCGGCGGCGCAGAGGCGATTCCCGGCGGCGGCGCTGCCGAGGTAGCCGAGGCCGATCGAGTAGGCCGTCCACAGCGACTCGGCGAGACCGGCGCCGATCAGGTACTTGCGCAGCGGGTAGCGCAGCACTCCGGAGGCCAGCGCCCCGGCGATCCGCCCACTGGGCAGGAACCGCACGGCGACCACGAAGGGCGCCCCGTAACGCCGGATCCGCCGGGAGGTCCATTCGAGTGCCGCCCGACGGTGCGGGCGGCGCAGCATCCAGGCGCGGACGGGGCCGCCGAACCGTCGTGCGGCGAGGTACATCAGCACGTCGCCGAGGAAGGCGCTGCCGGCGACGATCGCCAGGACGAGCGGGAGGGAGGCGCGCCCGTCGGAGGCGAGGACGCCGGCGGAGACCAGCAGGCCGGAGTTGGGGACCAGTGGCGGCAGGGTGGTGAGCGCCAGCAGGCCGTAGAGGGCGAGTATGCCGTCCATCCGGCCGCCTCCTCGGATCCGCTCCCCGAGTCCGTATCCAGGCTGACGCGTGACGCGGTGGGCGGCAACGCGTGCGGTTCGGGACACCCGGGACTGGATCCATACCCCTAGGGGGTATAGAGTGACGAAAGTCGGAAGGACGACACCGGCCGCCATCGCGCCCCACGGGCCACTTGGGCACCACACTGAGCGCAACGGCCACATCGCCCACACCGGCGCATGTCGGCACATACGGCACCACAAGGAGAATCCCATGGCCGAGAACAGCTCCTGCTGCACCCCTGAAGGCTCCTGCAACACCGGCGGCGGCACCGCCGTCCAGGTCGGCGCGGTGACCGCCACCTACAAGGTCACCGGCATGACCTGCGGGCACTGCGAGGGCGCGGTGTCGTCCGAGATCGGCGAGATCGCCGGGGTGAGCTCGGTGCAGGCGGTCGCGGCGACCGGCCTGGTGACCGTCACCTCGCAGGCCCCGCTGGACGAGGCCGCGGTGCGCGCGGCAGTGGACGAGGCGGGCTACGAGCTGGTGGGTCGGGCCTGATTCCGGCCCGGCGGCTTTCGCGATACCTTCACGAGGCGCAGGACGCGCCCGCTCCGGCGGGACGACCTGCGCCTCGCGCGTTTCGAGGGGTGCAGCCGCCCCACCGCGGACACCGACGGTAATCGCCGCAGACCGGACGATCAGCGGCGAACGGTCACAACTTCGGGATGCGGCCACGAAACTTCACATCGCTTTTACAACTGACACAACACCCATACCTCAGGGCGCCGATCTGCAAAAGGAAGCCCTTGACCGCATTCGCCCCCATATGGCATGAGACTCAGATCACACTCTTCGGAACGTAACCATTGAGGGGGGTCGCGAGTCTAACCGGGCAGTGCAGGCACCCCGGCGGGGCTTGCACTGCGACAGCCGTGCAAGGTCTTGGGGGACCGCGCCCGGCTCCGCGTTGGCCGGGGCGACGCGCCCGGGGAGCTTTGAGCGGCCCTCCCGAATGTGCGCGTCCCGGCAGAGCGCGGTGCAACCCGGAACGCCCGGCCGGATCCCGTGGGGGGAATCCGCACCGGGACATGGGAAGCGCCCCGCACTCTGGACCCGTGGGGGGATCCGGAGGCGGGGCGCTTTCGTCTGCCCGCACACGCCGCGGCGCAGGTCGCACAGGACCCGGCGATGCGTTTACGCGATTATCGATCACCAGTGGGCAGCGGTCGGCGCTGATCCGGCCGCTGCGTGGTGGCCGGGGTCAGCGCTCCTGGACGGGCACGAAGTCGCGCTCGACGACGCCGGTGTAGACCTGCCGCGGACGGCCGATGCGGGAACCGGGCTCGGTGATCATCTCGTGCCACTGGGCGATCCAGCCGGGCAGCCGGCCGAGCGCGAAGAGCACGGTGAACATCTCGGTCGGGAAGCCCATGGCCCGGTAGATCAGGCCGGTGTAGAAGTCGACGTTCGGGTAGAGCTTGCGCTCGACGAAGTAGTCGTCGGCCAGCGCGTGCTCTTCCAGCTTCAGGGCGATGTCGAGGAGCTCGTCGCTCTTGCCGAGCGCCGAGAGGACGTCGTGCGCCGCCGCCTTGATGATCTTCGCCCGGGGGTCGAAGTTCTTGTAGACGCGGTGCCCGAAGCCCATGAGCTTCACGCCGTCTTCCTTGTTCTTCACCTTGCGGATGAAGGTGTCGACGTCGCCGCCGGCGTCCCGGATGCCCTCCAGCATCTCCAGCACCGACTGGTTGGCACCGCCGTGCAGGGGGCCCCAGAGGGCGTTGATGCCGGCCGAGATCGAGGCGAAGAGGTTCGCCTGCGAGGAGCCGACCAGGCGCACGGTGGAGGTCGAACAGTTCTGCTCGTGGTCCGCGTGCAGGATCAGCAGCTTGTCGAGCGCGCTGACCACGACCGGGTCCAGCTCGTACTCGGCGGCGGGGACCGAGAAGGTCATCCGCAGGAAGTTCTCGACATAGCCGAGGTCGTTGCTCGGGTATACGACCGGGTGGCCGACCGACTTCTTGTAGGCATAGGCCGCAATGGTCGGGAGCTTGGCCAGCAGGCGGATCGTGGAGATGTTCCGCTGCCGCTCGTCGAACGGGTTGTGGCTGTCCTGGTAGAACGTCGACAGCGCGCTGACCACGGACGACAGCATGGCCATCGGGTGGGCGTCCCGGGGGAAGCCGTCGTAGAAGCGCTTGACGTCCTCGTGGAGCAGGGTGTGGTAGGTGATGTCCTGCTTGAAGGTCGCCAGCTCGTCGACGGTGGGCAGCTCACCGTTGATGAGGAGGTACGCGGTCTCGACGAACGTGCTGCGCTCCGCGAGCTGCTCGATCGGATAGCCGCGGTAACGAAGGATGCCCTTTTCGCCGTCGAGATAAGTGACCGCGGATTTATATGCCGCGGTGTTGCCGTAACCGGAATCCAGGGTCACCAGACCGGTCTGGGCGCGCAGCTTCGAGATGTCGAAGCCCTTGTCGCCGACCGTGCTGTCGACGACCGGGTAGCTGTATTCGCCGTCCCCGTAACGCAGTACTACAGAGTTGTCGCTCACGTCATCCCTCACCGACGTTGTGCCTCTTCTTCGAGGTGCCCTGACTGCCTATACCTTCCCCCATTTGGACGTTGGATGTGCACTCGGGGTCGGCCATAGGGCCTCAACGCGGCACTCAGTGCCGCGTTGGAGTCCATCCTGCTCCCCTTCGCCCCGATTGGGAAAGAGGGGCGACCTCAGATCGCTCCGGCGAGCCGGTGATCCAACGCGGTGTGCCTCCGACCGGCGGATACCGTGCGTACGGCCTGTCCGAGGGCCCTGCGGGAGCCGACCAGCACCACCAGGCGTTTCGCCCGGGTCACGGCCGTATAGAGCAGGTTGCGCTGGAGCATCATCCAGGCGCTGGTGGTGACCGGAATCACCACCGCCGGATACTCGCTCCCCTGGGAGCGATGGATCGTCACCGCGTAGGCGTGGGCGAGTTCGTCCAGTTCGTCGAAGTCGTACGGCACCTCCTCGTCCTCGTCCGTGCGGACCGTCAGCCGCTGCTCGACGGTGTCCAGGGCGGTGACCACCCCCACCGTGCCGTTGAAGACGCCGTTGAGGCCCTTCTCGTAGTTGTTCCGGATCTGGGTGACCTTGTCGCCGACGCGGAACACCCGGCCGCCGAAGCGGCGCTCCGGCAGATCCGGGCGGGCCGGGGTCACCGCCTGCTGGAGCAGGCCGTTGAGCGCCCCCGCGCCGGCCGGGCCGCGGTGCATCGGGGCCAGCACCTGGACGTCCCGGCGCGGGTCGAGGTCGAACTTCGCCGGGATGCGGCGCGCGACCACGTCCACCGTCAGCCGGGCGGCCTCCTCCGCGTCCTCCTCGGGGAACAGGAAGAAATCCGCAAGACCGCTGGTCAGCGGGGGGACGCCGGAATTGATGCGGTGCGCGTTGGTGACCACGCCGGACTGCTGGGCCTGGCGGAAGATCTTGGTCAGCCGGACGGCCGGCACCCGGCCGCCCCGACCGGGCCCCGACTCGGCCAGCAGATCGCGCAACACCTCGCCGGCGCCCACCGACGGCAGCTGGTCCACGTCCCCCACCAGCAGCAGATGGGCGCCCGGCGGCACCGCCTTGACGAGCTTGTTCGCCAACAGCAGGTCGAGCATCGACGCCTCGTCGACCACCACCAGATCGGCGTCCAGCGGGCGGTCCGCGTCGTAGGCGGCGTCCCCGCCCGGTTTGAGCTCCAGCAGGCGGTGGACGGTGGAGGCGTCCGCCCCGGTCAGCTCCGCCAGCCGCTTGGCCGCCCGGCCCGTGGGCGCCGCCAGCACCACCGTGGCCTGCTTGGCGCGGGCCAGCTCGACCACAGAGCGGACGGTGAACGACTTGCCGCAGCCCGGGCCGCCCGTGAGCACCGCGACCTTGCTGGTCAGCGCCAGCCGGACGGCGGCCTGCTGCTCGGGGGCCAGCTGCGCCCCCGTGCGCCGCGCCAGCCACGCCAGCGCCTTGTCCCAGTCCACGTCCTGGAAGGCGGGCATCCGGTCCTCGTCGGTGCGCAACAACCGGGTCAGCCGCCCGGCCAGGGAGAGCTCGGCGCGGTGGAACGGCACCAGATAGACAGCGGTGACCGGAGCGCCGTCCTCCGGGCCGGGGACCTTCTCCCGCACCACGCCCTCCGGGTCCGCGGCCAGCTCGGCCAGGCAGTCGATGACCAGGCCGGTGTCCACCTGGAGCAACTTCACCGCGTCCGCGATCAGTTGCTCCTCGGGCAGGAAGCAGTGGCCCTGGTCCGTGGACTGCGACAGGGCGTACTGGAGGCCGGACTTGACCCGGTCCGGGCTGTCGTGCGGGATGCCCACCGACTGGGCGATGCGGTCGGCGGTCAGGAAGCCGATGCCCCAGACGTCGGCGGCCAGGCGGTAGGGCTGGTTCTTCACCACGGAGATCGACGCGTCGCCGTACTTCTTGTAGATCCGCACGGCGATGGAGGTGGACACGCCGACGCCCTGGAGGAAGACCATGACCTCCTTGATGGCCTTCTGCTCCTCCCACGCGGCGCCGATCAGCTTGGTGCGCTTGGGGCCCAACCCGGGCACCTCGATCAGCCGGCCGGGGTCGCTCTCGATCACGTCGAGGGTGTCGATGCCGAAGTGCTCGGTGATGCGGTCGGCGATCCGGGGGCCGATGCCCTTGATGAGGCCCGAGCCCAGATAGCGGCGGATGCCCTGGACGGTGGCGGGCAGCACGGTGGTGTAGTTGTCGACCGTGAACTGCTTGCCGTACTGGGGGTGGGAGCCCCAGCGCCCCTCCAACCGGAGCGACTCCCCCGGCTGCGCCCCCAACAGCGCGCCGACGACGGTCAGCAGCTCCCCGGAGCCACGGCCCGTGTCGACCCGCGCGACCGTGTAACCGTTGTCCTCGTTGGCATAGGTGATCCGCTCAAGGACCCCTTCCACCACGGCTGCGTTGACCATGCCCCGACGGTACCGCCGAGGGGTGACAGCGCGGCGGGCGCGGCGGGTGCCGTGCGGCGCGCGGCACGGGTCAGGCGACGTGGGCGGTGAAGCGGGCGATGACCTCCGTGAGGACCTCGGCGCCGTCGCGGGACCACAGGGACGGGTTGAAGATCTCCACCTCGATCGAGCCCCGGTAGCCGGCCGCGTCGACGCGCGCACGGAACCGGCGCAGGTCCACCGCGCCGTCGCCCAACTGCCCCCGCCCCAGCAGGACGCCCTCCGGGAGCGGCGTGATCCAGTCGGCGAGCTGGAAGGCGGCGATCCTGCCGGGCACGGCCTCCGCGCCCGTGGTGGGGCCCGGGCCGCCGGCCCGGGCGAGCTGGGCGTCGATGGTGTCGTCCCACCACAGGTGGTAGGTGTCCACCACCACGCCCACCTGGTCGGCGGGGAACCGCTCGGCCAGATCAAGGGCCTGGGCGAGGGTGGAGACCACGCACCGGTCCGCCGCGTACATCGGGTGCAGCGGTTCCAGGGCCAGCCGGACGCCCCGCTCGGCGGCGTACGGGGCCAGTTCGGCGAGCGCGTCGGCGACCCGCTCCCGGGCGCCGGGGAGGTCCCGGCTGCCGGGCGGCAGCCCGCCCGAGACCAGGACCAGGGTGCCGGTCCCGAGGGTCGCGGCCTCCTCCACGGCGGCCCGGTTGTCCGCCAGGGCCGCCCTGCGCTCCGCCGGGTCCTCGGCGGTGAAGAAGCCGCCCCGGCAGAGGCTGGTGACGGCCAGGCCGGCGTCCCGTACGAGGCGGGCGGCGGCCTCCGGCCCGTAGGCGCGCACCGGTGCCCGCCACAGGCCGACGCCCCGCAGGCCCGCCCGGGCGCAGCCGTCGGCCAGTTCGGGCAGTGACCACTGGCGGATGGTCTCCTGGTTGAGGCTCAGGCGGGCGAGGAGGGACGCCTCGCTGCTCGTCACGGGGTGCTCGCCTCCTCGGCGCCGTGGACGGCCAGCAGGGCGCGCATCCGCGCGGCGGCCAGGTCCGGGTCGGGGAACAGGCCGAGGGCGGCGGCGAGTTCGTGGGCGCGGTGCAGGTGGGGCAGGGAGCGGGCCGCCTGCAGGCCGCCGACCATGGTGAAGTGGGGCTGGTGCCCGGCCAACCAGGCGAGCAGCACCACGCCGGTCTTGTAGTAGCGGGTGGGGCGCTGGAAGAGGTGACGGGCCAGGGAGACGGTCGGGTCCAGGACGGCGCGGAAGCCGGCCGGGTCGTCGGCGTCCAGGCGGCGGACCGCCGCGGCGGCCAGCGGGGCGAGCGGGTCGAAGACGCCCAGCAGGGCGTCGCTGAAGCCGTGGGCGTCGCCGGCGATCAGTTCCGGGTAGTGGAAGTCGTCGCCCGTGTAGCAGCGCACTCCCCGGGGGAGCCGGCGGCGCAGCCGGACTTCCCGGGAGGCGTCCAGGAGGGAGACCTTGACGCCGTCCACCGCACCGGGGTTGTCGGCGATGATGCCGAGGAGCGTCTCGGTGGCGGCGTCGAGGTCCGGGCCGCCCCAGTAGCCGGCCAGCGCCGGGTCGAACATCGGGCCGAGCCAGTGCAGGATCACCGGGCGGGTGGTCTGGCGCAACAGGTGCCCGTAGAGGTCGCGGTAGGTGTCCGGGGCGGCGCCGAGCGCGGCGAGCTGGCGGGAGGCCAGCAGGACGGGCTGGGCCCCGGCGTCCTCGGCCAGGGCGAGCTGTTCCTCGTAGGCGGCCCGGACGTCGGCCAACGTGGCCCCGGTCGGCGGGAGTTGATCGGTACCGGTGCCGCAGGCCAGGCGACCGCCGACCGCGCGGGCCTCGGCGGCCGTGCGGCGGATCAGTTCGGCGGCGCACGGCCAGTCCAGGCCCATGCCGCGCTGCGCGGTGTCCATCGCCTCGGCCACGCCCAGTCCGTGCGCCCAGAGGTGGTGGCGGAAGGCGAGGGTGGCCTCCCAGTCGAGGGCGGCCGGGCCGTCCGGGGTGGTGTCGGCACGCGGGTCGGCGACCACGTGGGCGGCGGCGAAGACCCTGCGGGAGCGCGGCTGCGGGGGCCTCCCGGAGGGGGCCGGTGGGTTCGGGGGGTCCGGGACGGTCACCGGGTCAGCTCCGGTACGGGCAGCCGGCGGCCCTCCGCCGAGGAGCGCAGGCCCAGTTCGGCGAGTTGGACGCCGCGGGCGCCCGCCCAGAGGTCCCAGTGCCAGGGACCGTCGGCGACCACGTGCCGGAGGAAGAGCTCCCACTGCGCCTTGAAGGCGTTGTCGAACTCGGCGTTGTCGGGCACCTCCTGCCACTGGTCGCGGAACGGCTCGGTGGACGGCAGGTCGGGGTTCCAGACGGGTTTGGGGGTGGTGGCGCGGTGCTGGACGCGGCAGCGGCGCAGGCCGGCGACGGCGGAGCCCTCGGTGCCGTCGACCTGGAACTCCAGCAGTTCGTCGCGGTGCACCCGGACCGCCCAGGAGGAGTTGATCTGGGCGAGGACGCCGCCGTCGAGTTCGAAGAGGGCGTAGGCCGCGTCGTCGGCGGTGGCCTCGTAGGGGGCACCGGACTCGTCCCGGCGGCGCGGGAGGTGGGTGGTCACCCGGGCCTGGACGGCGCGGACCGGCCCGAACAGCTCGTGCAGCACGTACTCCCAGTGCGGGAACATGTCGGAGGCGATGCCGCCGCCGTCCTCGGCGCGGTAGTTCCAGGAGGGGCGCTGGGCCGGCTGCCAGTCGCCCTCGAAGACCCAGTAGCCGAACTCGCCCCGTACGGACAGGACCCGGCCGAAGAAGCCGCCGTCCAGGAGGCGGCGGAGCTTGCGCAGCCCGGGCAGGAAGAGCTTGTCCTGGACGACGCCGTGTTTGACGCCGGCCTCCTGGGCGAGCCGGGCGAGGGCCAGGGCTCCGGCCAGGCCGGTGGCGGTGGGCTTCTCCACGTAGAGGTGCTTCCCGGCGGCGATCGCTTTCCGCACCGCCGGCTCGCGGGCGGCGGTGACCTGGGCGTCGAAGTAGATCTCGACGTCGCCGTCGGCGAGGACGGCGTCCAGGTCGGTGCTCCAGGTGAGGCCGTGCCGGTCGGCCAGCGCCCGGACCCGCGGCGCGGAACGACCGACGAGCACCGGTTCCGGCCAGATCACCGTGCCGTCGTCCAGCGGGAGTCCGCCCTGGTCGCGCAGGGCCAGGAGGGAGCGGACCAGATGCTGGTGGTGGCCCATGCGCCCGGTCACGCCGTTCATGGCGATGCGTACGGTCCTGCGGGTCACGGCCCGACCTCTCTCGCGCTCGGCGGGTGGGATGGGTGCGGTGTGGCGGGTGGGGCAGGTGGGGCGGCTGCGGAACGCTGCGGGGGGCGTGCCGGGTGGTGCGGGGTAGTACGGGGGAGGGGTGTGCGGAGGGGGCCTGTGGACGGTGAGCGCTTTCTCCGAGAGGGGACGCTAGCCTGCGTGACAGGTCGCCAACAAGGGTGCCGCTCGGCGCTCGTTGAGGCGTTCGGGAGGGTGTGATGGCGGTGGCGGAGCCGGAGTACGTCGTCGGCGCCCCGATGGGGATGCGGCCGGCGTTCGCCACCCTCGGGGTGCCGGGGATGCCGGTGGGCGACGTGGTGCGGCTGGCCGTGGCGTGCGGCTATCAGGGGGTGGAGCTGCGGGCGCACCCCGAGGAGCCGGTGCATCCGCTGCTGGGCGTACGGGAACGGGCGGCGGCGCGCGGGCAGTTCGCCGACGCGGGTGTGGAGGTCCTGACCGTCGCCGGGTACGCGAAGGTCGCGGCGGAGTGTTCCGACGCCGCGGCGGAGGCGGAGCTGGCGCACGAGCTGGCCGAACTGGTGCTGCTGGCCGCCGATGTGGGGGCCCGGTACGTCCGGGTCTTCCCCGGTGGCGGCGGCCGTCCGGCGGCGCGGGCGGAGGCGGACGCGGTCCGGCGGCTGGCCGCGGTGGCGCCGCTGGCCGCGGAGCGCGGGGTGCGGGTGCTGCTGGAGACCCATGACTCGCACCGCACCGGTGTGGCGGCGGCCCGGATCCTGGAGGCGGTGGACGATCCGCACGTGGGGGCGGTGTGGGACGTGCTGCACAGCTGGCTCGGTGGGGAGGCGCCCGCGGTGACCCGGGCCGCGCTGGGCCGGCATCTGGGGTATGTGCAGGTCAAGGACGTGGCGTCGGCGGCGGATCTGACGCCGCTTCGGCTGGGGGCGGGGGTGCTGCCGCTGCCGGAGGTGGTGGCGGCGCTCGGGCCGGGGGCCGGCGGGTGGCTGTGCTGGGAGTACGAGAAGCGGTGGTATCCGCGGGCGGCGGAGCTCCCGGGACTGCTGGCGGCGGGCCGGGCGCATCTGGCGCGGCTGCTCGACGGGGCCGACGGGCGGGACGGGCACGGCAGCCGGGGCGGGGCCGGGGGCGCGGGCGGCGGCTGACCGGCCGGGCGCCTCTCCGGTGGACGTCCGGGGCCGCCGCGGGGGCCCGCACCACACCGCGGCCCGGCCCGCAATCGCTGGGCGGCGCCGTGCTGCGCCGTCGTTGACCGGCAGTTGTTTTCCGGCTATCCGTGTCTCCTTGGAAGTTTCCTTCACCTGTTCGAGGAAGCCCCCCGGAAGGAGCGCAGATGCACTCCAGACGTACCGTCCTGACCACCGCCGCCGCGGCGGCCGCGGCCGCCACCCTGGGCACCGGCGCCGCGCACGCCGCCCCCTCCCCCACCCCACCGCCCTCGCGCGCCACCCTGGACCGGCTGCGCCGGCTCATCTCCCGGATGACACCGGAGGAGAAGGCCGGGCAGCTCTTCGTGATGCGGGTCTACGGGCACTCCGCGACCGACCCCGACCCGGCCGACGCCGAGGCCAACCGCAAGGAGCTCGGCGTCTCCAACGCCGCCGAGCTGATCGCCGCGTACCACGTCGGCGGGATCATCTACTTCGGCTGGGCGCACAACACCCGCGACCCGTACCAGGTCGCCGAGCTGTCCAACGGCATCCAGGAGGCCGCCGCCGACCTGCGGGTCCCCGTCCCGGTGCTGATCTCCACGGACCAGGAGCACGGGATAGTGGCGCGGATCGGGGCGCCGGCGACGCTGCTGCCCGGGGCGATGGCGCTGGGCGCCGGCGGCTCCGTCGAGGACGCCCGCACGGCCGGGCGGATCTCCGGACAGGAGCTGCTCGCGATGGGCGTCCGGCAGGACTACGCGCCGGACGCCGACGTCAATGTGAACCCCGCCAACCCGGTCATCGGCGTACGGTCCTTCGGGGCCGACCCGCAGGCCGTGGCCCGTATGGTCACGGCCCAGGTGCACGGCTACCAGGGCGCGGGGGTGGCGGCCTGCGCCAAGCACTTCCCCGGGCACGGCGACACCGACACCGACAGCCACGTCGGGCTGCCGTACATCCACCACTCCGCCCAGGAGTGGGAGCGGCTGGACGCGCCGCCCTTCAAGGCGGCGATCGCCGCCGGGATCGACTCGGTGATGACGGCGCACATCGTGGTGCCGGCCCTCGACCCCAGTGGCGACCCGGCGACCCTCTCCCGTCCGATCGTCACCGGGATCCTGCGGGAGCGCCTCGGTTACGACGGGGTGGTGGTGACCGATTCGCTGGGCATGGAGGGCGTCCGGGTGAAATACGGGGACCACCGGGTGCCGGTGCTGGCGCTGAAGGCCGGGGTGGACCAGCTGCTGAACCCGCCGGACCTGTCCGTCGCGCACGGCGCGGTCGTCCGGGCGCTGCGGGACGGGGAGCTGAGCGAGCGGGAGATCGACGCCAAGCTGCTGCGGATCCTGCTGCTCAAGGAGCGCCGGGGGCTGTTCGCCGACCCGTACACCTCCCGGCAGCAGGTGGACCGGGTGGTGGGTGTGCGGGCCCACCGCGCCGCCGCGGACCGGATCGCGGACCGCACCACGACGTTGTTGCGCAACGACGACGGGCTGCTGCCGCTGTCCCGGCGGCGGACCGGCCGGCTGCTGGTGGTGGGGGTGGACCCGGATGCGCCGTCCGGCACCGGCGGCCCGCCCACCGGGGTGCTGGCCGAGGAGCTGACCCGGCTGGGCTTCGAGGCCACCGCGCTGTCCACCGGGACGGCGCCGTCCCGGGCGGTGATCGCCCGGGCGCGGCAGGCGCTGGCCGGGCGGGACGCGGTGGTGGTGGCCACGTACAACGTCACCGCGTCGTCGGCGCAACGGACGTTGGTCGCCGAGCTGTTGGCCACGGGGAAGCCGGTGGTGCAGCTGGCGGTCCGCAATCCGTACGACATCGCCCTGTTGGACGAGGTGCCGGCGGCGCTGGCGAGCTACTCGTGGACGGATGTGGAGCTGCGGGCGGCGGCCCGGGTGATCGCCGGGCGGCGGGCTCCGGTGGGCCGGCTGCCAGTGCCGATAATGCGCGCGGACGCGCCGCAGACCGCGCTGTACCAGATCGGGCACGGGCTGCGGTACTGAGCGGGTCGCCGGGGCATCGGGGCCCGGCGGGCGTGCGCCCTCCGCTCGGACGGAGGGCGCACGCCCCGGCGCGGCACGTCGCACACCCGATGCCCCGGATGCGACGCGGTACGGGCCTACGGCCGCAGGGTCATGTGCGGGGAGAGCTCGGGCCGGTCGAGGGCGTTGTTGTCCGGGGCCTGGGCGACGGCCCGGCCGCCCGCGGGCACCGGCAGGCCGGCCCAGCCGAGGAGTTCGGCGGTGGCCTTCGTGCGGTCGGCGTCCTTGAGCTTGGCGATGTTGGCGCTGTGGTTGCCGCCGGGGACGGTGAAGAGGTACGAGTCCCGGGCGCCGCGGCCGAGTTCGAAGTGCTTGGCGCTCCACGGGTCGAACTGCCCGTTGACGAACATCATCTGCGTGGCGTGGTGCCGGACCCAGCGGTCGACGTCCGGCATGGCGCGCCGGTCGAACCGCATCGGGATCTCGCGGGGCACGAAGCTGCGGGAGTTGTTGATGCCCGGGTAGCGCAACAGGCCGCGCAGGTTGGGGTAGTGGTACTTGGGCTCACCGAGCTGGGTGCCCGCCTGGTAGTAGTACGGCTGGAACTTCTCCATGCCCTGGTCGGTGTAGGAGTCAAAGCCGCCGACCTTGTCGATCCAGGTCCACAGGGCGTCGGTGGTGACGTCGGGCGCGGGCACCTCGGCGCAGGCGGTCTCGGCGGGCTGGTACTGCCAGAAGCCGAAGACCAGGTCGGTGACGAGGACTTCGTAGGCCCGGTCGGCGTTGCCGACGAGGGTGAAGGTGCGCTTGTTCTCGCCGGCCCACTTCTCGTAGCGGTTGACCATCTCGTCGCGGCGCAGCAGCGCCTCGCGCTCGACCTTCCCGACGGCGGCGCGGCACTCGGGGGTGCCGACGCCGGCGAAGAAGCGGTCGTAGGCGGCGGTGTCGTCGCGGTCGGTGTTGTCGGGGGCGACGTAGGCGACGGTGCCGTTCATGTCGTGCGGGAAGAAGCGGCGGTAGTAGGTGGCCGTCATGCCGCCCTTGCTGCCGCCGGTGGCGATCCAGTTCTTGGGGTAGAGCGTGTGCAGCGCCTGGAAGACGCGGTGCTGGTCGGTGGCGGCCTGCTGGATGTCCAGCTTCTTCCAGTCGGTGGGCACCGGGCGGGACGGGGTGAAGTAACGGTACTCCAGGGAGACCTGGTTACCGTCGATGATCTTGGTGGGCTCGCTGCGGGACGGTGTGGTGCTGACGTTGTAGCCGGAGGTGAAGAACACCGTGGGGCGGTCCACCGACTTGTGCAGCAGGGTCAGCCGCTGCTGGAAGGTGCCCTTCTCCGGGTGCCGGTGGTCGACCGGCTGGGTGTAGTCGAGGACGAAGTAGCGGTAGCCGTCGACCGGCTTCTCCTCGATCAGGCGCATCCCGGGGATCGCGAGGATCCGGTCCTTGATGTCCGGGCCGCCCGGTCCGGCGGCGGTGGCCGCCCCTGCCGGTGCACTGACGCTCGTCGCACATAACAGTACGGCGAGCGTCAGCAGTCTTCTCTTGCCCTTGCGCATGGGCCCTCCCCTGGGGATGTCAAAAGGTCGGGCCGAACCTATCTGCGCGGCGGGGCCGCCACCAGCCCCCATTGGGGCGCAGCGGATCATCCGCGGTCACGACGCCAGAAGGTTCTCCGCGGCCTCGCGCAGTGTCGCCCTGATGGCGCGCCCTCCGCCGCCGCACGGGGCCGCGGGCCCTCGCGGCGGCGGCGGAAAAGCCTTTCGGGCGGCCTCGCGGTGCCTGGTACGGTGACCGCGGCAGTGATCCTTCGTAGAGGAGTCCAGACATGGTGGGTGACGACGACATCTCCGGGTGAGACCCGGATCTGATCGACCACCGGCAGGCGCACCGTTGGCAGTGCGGCCGTTGTGGTCATCTCGCCGTCCCCTTTTTCCCTGTCTCCGGCGCAGTGCCCTTCGCGCGGTGTTTCCGTACCGCGGTGGTTTCCGTATCGCGGTGTTTCCGTACCGCGGTTGCCCCATGGAGCGCCCTGCCCGCTTTCCCCCATGAGGTCATCCCCATGTCCGACGCCTCCGTCATCTGCTCCCAGCTGACCTTCTCCTGGCCCGACGACACCCCGGTCTTCGCGGGCCTGTCCTTCACCGTGGGCGCCGGCCGTACGGGCCTGGTGGCGCCCAACGGCTCCGGCAAGAGCACCCTGCTGAAGCTGATCGCCGGTGAACTGCGCCCCGCGGCGGGGTCGTTGAGCGTGCACGGCACGATCGGCTACCTCCCGCAGACCCTCCCCCTGACCGGCGAACCGACGGTGGCCGAGGTCCTGGGCGTCGACGCGGTGATCCGCGCCATCGACGCCGTCGAGTCCGGCGACGTGCACGAGGAGCACTTCACCACCATCGGCGACGACTGGGACATCGAGGAGCGCACCCGCGCCCAGCTCGACCGGCTCGGCCTCGCCCACCTCGCCCTCGACCGGACCCTGGGCACGCTCAGCGGCGGCCAGGTCGTCAGCCTCGGCCTGGCGGCGCAACTGCTCAGGCGCCCCGACGTGCTGCTGCTGGACGAACCGACCAACAACCTCGACCTGGCGGCCCGCCACACGCTCTACGACGTGCTCTCGGAGTGGAACGGCACGCTGCTGCTCGTCAGCCACGACCGGGCCCTGCTGGACCGCATGGAGCGCATCGCCGAACTCGACCGCGGCGAACTGCGGCTGTACGGCGGCGACTTCACCCAGTACGAGCAGGCCGTACGGGCCGAGCAGGAGGTCGCGGAGAAGAACGTGCGCAACGCCGAGCAGGAGCTGAAGCGGGAGAAGCGCGAGCTGCAGCAGGCCCGCGAGCGGGCCGACCGCCGTGCGAGCAACGCCGCCCGCAACCTCAAGAACGCCGGCCTGCCGCGCATCTTCGCCGGGAACATGAAGCGCGGCGCCCAGGAGTCCGCCGGCCGGGCGGGCCAGATGCACGCCACCCGCGTCCACGAGGCACAGGCCCGGCTCGACGAGGCGGGGCGCGCCCTGCGGGACGAGCAGCGGCTCGTCCTGGAGCTGCCCGACACCGACGTCCCCGCCGGACG
The DNA here is from genome assembly GCF_029011865.1 of Streptomyces yunnanensis. NCBI lineage: Bacteria > Bacillati > Actinomycetota > Actinomycetes > Kitasatosporales > Streptomycetaceae > Streptomyces > Streptomyces yunnanensis. The sequence continues at coordinate 6,119,778 of NZ_CP095749.1, read as the reverse complement.
CACCGTCGTCCTGGGCGAGCGGATGCGGCTCCGCCGCGGCGGGCGGGAACTGTTCGCGGCGGACGGCGTGGACCTCACGATCCGCGGGCCCGAGCGGATCGCGCTCACCGGCCCCAACGGCGCGGGCAAGACGACCCTGTTGCGGCTGCTCTCCGGCGACCTCGCCCCGGACGGCGGGAACATCAGGCGCGCCGACGGGCGGATCGCCGTCCTGTCGCAGCGGCTGGACCTGCTCGACCCGGACCGCACCGTGGCCGAGAACTTCGCGGCGTCCGCCCCGCACCGGCCGGAGGCGGAGCGGATGAACCTGCTCGCGCGCTTCCTGTTCCGCGGCCCCCGGGCGCATCTGCCGGTGCGCGTGCTCTCCGGCGGCGAACGCCTGCGCGCCACGCTCGCCTGCGTCCTGTGCGCCGAACCTGCCCCGCAGCTGCTGCTGTTGGACGAGCCGACGAACAACCTCGACCTGGTCAGCGCCGGCCAGCTGGAGAGCGCCCTGGCGTGCTACCGCGGCGCGTTCGTGGTGGTCAGCCACGACGAGCCGTTCCTCGAACGGATCGGCGTCGACCGGTGGCTGCGGGTCGCCGACGGCGAGCTGACGGAGACCGGGGCACCGCACGCCTGAGCCGCCGCCGTGCCGCCCACGCCCACGCCTGAGGTTCGCACCCTCGGCACCCGCAGGGTCCTCGACGGCGTCGGCTGCGCCGGGCGGGCCGCGAGATCCGGTTGAGCGCCGCGGTGGGCGGGCCCGGCGGCCCCGACGGCGCTCCTTGCGAGCACCCGGGTCACCCGTCAAGATGGTGACGTGATTCTGGATCATGTCTTTGTGTGCGGCAACCCGGCGCTGGACTTCGCGGCCACGCTCCGGGCCCGCCGCACGGCGCGGTTCGAGATGTTCGCGACGCCGGACCGCCTGGACGCGTGGTACCTGGAGTCCGGCCTCGTCGACTCCGTCTCGCCCGCCCGGCGGGCCGACGTGGAACGGGCCACGACCGTCAGGGAGGCCGTCTACCAGCTGATCACGGCCCGGCGCCGCGGCACGGACTTCGACGACGAGGCGCTGGCCGTGGTCAACGACGCGGCCCACCGGGCCCCCGCGACGCCCCGGTTGACCCACTCCGGCCGCTGGACGGCGGCGACGCAGCGCGAGGCACTGTCCACCGTCGCCCGGCACGCGGTGGAACTGCTGAGCGGCCCGGACGTCCCGCTGCTCAAGGAGTGCGGCAACCCCGAGTGCACCCGCGTCTACATCGACCGCTCGCGCGGCAGCCGCCGCCAGTGGTGCGGCATGGAGTCCTGCGGCAACAAGATCAAGGCCGCCGCGTACCGCGCCCGCAGGAAGACCGCCGCCACCACGGGGTGACGGCGGTATCGGCGGTCCCGGACGCGACAGGCCCTAGGACACGGTGACCGGCTCTCCCCCGGCCTTCGGCGGGGGTGCCCCCGCCTCGCCGGTGAAGGTCCGCCACAGCTCGGCGTAGCGGCCGTCGCGGGCGAGGAGTTGGGCGTGCGTGCCGTCCTCGATGATCCGGCCGCGGTCGAGCACCACCACCCGGTCGGCGCGGGCGGCCGTGCTGAGGCGGTGGGCGACGATCAAGGTGGTGCGGGCGCCGGAGCCCGCCGTGGGGCGGTGGCCCGCGCGGCGGCCGGCGAGGCGGTCGGTGGCCTGGTTGACGACGGCCTCGGTGGCCAGGTCCAGGGCGGCGGTGGCCTCGTCGAGCAACAGCACGTCGGGGTCGGTGAGTTCGGCCCGGGCCAGGGCGAGCAGCTGGCGCTGGCCGGCGGAGAGGTTGCGGCCGCGCTCGGCGACCTCGTGGAGGTAGCCGCCGTCGAGGGTGGCGATCATGGCGTGCGCGCCGACGGCCCGGGCGGCGGCCTCCACCTCGGCGTCGGTGGCGTCCGGGCGGCCGTAGGCGATGGCGTCGCGGACCGTGCCGGGGAAGAGGTAGGACTCCTGGGGGACGACGCCGAGCCGGCGGCGGTAGCCGGTCAGGTCCAGCTCGCGCAGGTCGGTGCCGTCGATCCGGACCGCGCCGGAGGTCGGGTCGTAGAAGCGGGCGACGAGCTTGACGAGGGTGGACTTGCCGGCGCCGGTCTCGCCGACGAAGGCGACCGTCTGCCCGGCGGGAATGGTGAGGTCGATGGCGGCCAGGGCCTGCTCGTCGTGGTCGCCGTAGTGGAAGTGCACGTCGTCGAAGGCGAGGTCGCCGCGCAGCGCGGTGACCGGGCGGGGCTGCTCGGCGGCCGGCGTGGACGTGGGCTGGGCGAGGAGTTCGCGGATCCGGCCGAGCGAGACGGTTGCCTGCTGGTAGCCGTCGAAGACCTGGGAGAGCTGCTGGACGGGGGCGAAGAACAGGTCGATGTAGAGGAGGTAGGCGACCAGCGCGCCGACGGTGAGGGTGTGCCCGCCGATCCGGTCGGCGCCGACGACCAGGACCAGGGCGGACGCCACCGACGACAGCAGCTGGACGAACGGGAAGTAGACGGATATCAGGAACTGGCCGCGCACCCGGGCCTGTCGGTAGGCGTCGCTGTGCGCGGCGTACCGCTCGGCGCCGTGCCCCTCGCGGCGGAACGCCTGGACGATCCGCAGTCCGGCGACGCTCTCCTGGAGGTCGCCGTTGACGGTGCTGATCCGCTCGCGGGCCAGCTCGTACGCCCGGACGCTGCGCTTGCGGAAGACGTACGTGGCGAGGACCAGCGGGGGGAGGGTGGCGAAGACGACCAGGGCCAGCTGGACGTCGAGGGCGAGCAGGGCGAGCAGGATGCCGAAGAAGGTGAGCACCGAGACGACGGCGGTGACCAGGCCGGTCTGGAGGAACGTGGACAGCGCGTCCACGTCGGTGGTCATCCGGGTCATGATCTTGCCGGTCAGCTCGCGCTCGTAGTAGTCCAGGCCGAGGCGCTGGAGCTGGGCGAAGATCTTCAGGCGGAGGGAGTACAGGACCCGTTCGCCGGTGCGGCCGGTCATGCGGTTGGCGCCGATCTGGGCGACCCACTGGACGACGACCACGGCCAGCGCGAGCCCGGCGGCGGTCCAGACGCCGGCCAGGATGCCGCGCCGGACGCCGTCGTCGATGCCCTGCCGGATGAGGACCGGCAGCAGCAGCGAGGCGACCGCGTCCACGGCGACCAGCAGCAGGGCCAGGGCGAGCGGCCGGCCGAAGCCGTGCAGCAGCCGGCGCAGGCCGTAGGAGCGCTCGGCGCGGACGGCGGCGGCCTCGTCGACGTCCGGGGTGTCGGTGGCCGGCGGCAGCGCGGCGACCTGGGCGAGGAGTTCGGGGGTGGCCGGGCTGCCGGCCACCGCGGCGGCGATGCCGGGCCCGGCGGCGGTGGCGGTGCGGGCGGCGGTACTGGCCGCGCCCTGCTCGGCCTCCTGCTCGCGGCGGACCCACAGCTCGGGGGTGATGCCGCCGGTGGCGGCGGTGGCGAGGGTGGGGTCGACGGGCTCGTCCTGGTCGACGTCGACCAGGGCTTCGCGGCGGTGCGGGACGGTGGCGCCGGGGTGCGGCCGGTCGCCGACCGGGCCCGGCGTCAGCAGGCCGGTGGTCCCGGACGCGGCGTACTCGCCGTCGAAGTGCCCCGCGCTCTCGGCTCCTCCCCCACTCTCCGCTCCTCCCCCACTCTCAACTCCGTTCGAGCGGGGGGACCCCCCTGCGCGGGGGGCCTCCCCGGCGCGGGGGAGATCCCATCCGGCGAGTTCGCCCGCCGGGTCGTGCGGGACGCCGCCCAGCTCCTCCGGGTCGGTCAGCAGCCGGCGGTAGAGGGCGCAGCGCTCGGCCAGCTCCTCCTGGGTGCCGAGGTCCACCAGCCGGCCGCCGTCGAGGACGGCGACCCGGTCGGCGAGCGCCAGGGTGGAGGCGCGGTGCGCGATCAGGAGCGTGGTGCGGCCGGCCATGACGCCGCGCAGCGCCTCGTGGATCTCGTGCTCGACCCGGACGTCGACGGCGGAGGTGGCGTCGTCCAGGACCAGCAGCCGGGGGTCGGTGAGGATGGCGCGGGCCAGGGCGACGCGCTGGCGCTGGCCGCCGGAGAGGGTCAGGCCCTGTTCGCCGACCTTGGTGTCGTAGCCCTGGGGCAGCTCGGATATGAAGCGGTCGGCCTGGGCGGCGCGGGCGGCGGCGCGGATCTGCTCGTCGGTGGCCTCGGGGTGGCCGTAGGCGATGTTGTCCCGTATGGAGTCGGAGAACAGGAAGCTGCTCTCGGGGACCAGGCCGATGGCGGCGCGCAGCGATTCCAGGGTGAGGTCGCGGACGTCGTGGCCGCCGACCAGGACGCGGCCGGCGGTGACGTCGTAGAAGCGGGGCAGCAGCAGCGAGACGGTGGACTTGCCGCTGCCGGAGGTGCCGATCACGGCGACCGTCTCGCCGGCGTCGATGCGCAGCGAGAACGCGTCGAGCACGGGGCGGACCGGCCGGCGGGCGGGCTGCTCGTCCGGGGCGGCCTCGCCGGCCGCCTCGTCGCCGGCCGGGGTGTGGTGCGGGCCGTAGCCGAAGGTGACCCGGTCGAAGACGACGGTCGCCGGGGCGTCGGCGGGGAGGGCGTGCGCGTCCGGGCGCTCCTCTATGGTCGGCTCGGTGTCGATGAGCTCGTAGACCCGCTCGACGCCGGCGCGGGCCTGCTGGCCGACGGTGAGCATCACGGCCAGCATCCGGACCGGGCCGACCAGCTGCGCGAGGTAGGTGGAGAAGGCGACGAAGGTGCCGAGGGTGATGTGGCCCTGGGTGGCCATCCAGCCGCCGAGCGCCAGCATCGCGACCTGGCCGAGGGACGGGACGGCCTGGAGGGCGGGGGTGTAGCGGGAGTTCAGGCGGACCGTGCGCAGCCGGGCGGCGAACAGCCGGCGGCCGACCTCGCGGAGCTTGCCGGTCTCCTGCTCCTCCTGTCCGAAGCCCTTGACGACCCGGACGCCGGAGACCGCGCCGTCCACGACGGAGGCGACCTCGGCGGCCTGCCCCTGGGCGTACCAGGTGGCGGGGAAGAGGCGGGTGCGGCTGCGCCGGGCGATGAACCACAGGGCCGGGGCGACGGCCAGCACGATGACCGTCAGCAGCGGGGAGAGGATCGCCATCACGGCCAGCGAGATGACGAAGAGGAGGACGTTCCCGATCATCATCGGGAGCAGGAACAGCAGGCCCTGGATGAGCTGGAGGTCGCTGGTGGCGCGGCCGACGACCTGGCCGGTGCTCAGCTCGTCCTGCCGTCGTCCGTCGAGCCGGGCTATCGCGTCGAACATGCGGGTGCGCAGGTCGTGCTGGACGTCCAGGGCGAGCCGGCCGCCGTAGAAGCGCCGGAGGTAGGTGAGGGCGTAGACCACGACGGCGGCGACGATCAGGAGGGTCGCCCAGGGGGCGAGGGCCCGCTCGTGCCGGACGATCACGTCGTCGATGATCAGCTTGGGGATCAGCGGGACGAGGGCCAGGACGGCCATCCCGGCGAGCGAGGCGCCGAGTGCCAGCACCACGTCCTTGCGGTACCGCAAACAGTCCCGGATCAGTCGCCGGGCCCAACCCTGTCGTGCCGATTCCGTCCCCGCCACCCGATGCCTCCCATGCGTCGTCTGCCGCATGAACCAACACCGGGGGCGGCCGATTTCATCCCGCCGTAACAAATCGGCGGGACGCATCCGGCCGCCCCCGGTGCGGGACGGGGTCAGGGCGTCGCCCTGGTGACCTCCAGCTCGCTGAGGCCCGGACGGGGGGCGGGCTTGCCGCCGGGGGCCGGGCGGGTGTCGCCGTGGACGACGACGCGGACGTAGCGGGCGGGGCTGCGGCCCGCGCCGCCGGTGCCGGTCCAGTGCCGGCCGTCCCGGGAGACCTGGACGGCGTAGGACGCCGGGCGGGTGGCGGTCCAGTGCGGGGTGATCCGGCCGACGGTGACGGTGCGGCCGAGGTCGACGGTGAGGGTGCCGTCGGCGGCGTCGGGGACCCAGGCGGTGGTGGCGTTGCCGTCGACCGCGGCGCCGGCGTACAGGCCGGGCTCCTCGGAGGTGGCGGTGGCGGTGGCGCACCGGGCGACGTCGGTGGTCGCGGCGAGGTCGGGGCGGCGGGTCTTGAGGACGGCCGGGACGCCGCGGCTGACCAGCTTGTCGCCCTCGGGGGTGGCGAGCGGCAGGGCGGGGCCGGCGATGAGCCGCACCGTGGTCTGGTGGGCGCCGAGCGCGACGTCGAAGGTGCGGCCCTGCCAGTGCAGGCCGCGCAGGGTGACGCCGGCGGACAGCTGCGGCGGCAGCATCGGGTCCAGGCGGACCCGGTCCTCGGTCATCCGCAGGCCGGTCAGGCCGTGCGTGAAGACCTGGAGGAAGCCGCCCTTGCCGGTGAGGAAATCCTGGGCGGGGCGGCCGGCGTGCGGGTCGCCGGCGCCGGCCTTCGCGCCGCGGGCCTCGGAGAACTCGGCGAACGGCCCGCGGACGAACGGCCTGATGGCGCGCTGGAGGTAGGTGTACGTGGCGCAGCCGGGTTCGCCCAGGGCGGCGGCGTCGATGGCGTGCACCGAGTCGGTCATGGCCGGGCCGTCGGGGTCGGTGCGGGCCGCGTAGTAGTCGAGGGTGGCGCCCGCCTGCTGCCGGGTCATCGGCCACTGCAGGGGGTACATCAGCAGCACCGTGTCGGCCTGCTTGATGGTCGTCCCCTTGTACCCGGCGTACTGCTCGAAGATCTTGCGGTTGCCGTCGTAGGGGATCCGCAGCTTGTCGGCGACGGTCCGCCAGGCCGCGGGGACCGGTTCGCCCAGGAGGGTGGCGGCGCGGGAGGCGTCGCGCAGGGCGGTGGCGGCGCCGGCGTTGGTGAAGACCGCGTCGTCGACGCCGTTGCTGTACTCGTCCGGGCCGGCCACGTTCTTGATCGAGTAGCTGCCGTCGGCGTTGCGGGTGGCGCGGGAGGCCCAGAAGTCGGCGATGCCCGCGAGGACGGGCCAGCCGCGGGACTTCAGCCAGGCGGTGTCCTTGGTGGCGAGGTAGTACTGCCAGGCGGCCAGCGAGATGTCGCCCATGAGGTGGTTCTGGGTCTTGCAGTGCGGCGGGTCCCAGCTGTGGCACTCGGTCCACAGGTCGCCGCTGCCGCCGCTGGTCCAGGAGTAGAAGAGCCCCTGGTAGCCGAGGCGGCGGGCGTTGGCGCGGGCGGCGTCGCGGGTGCGGTAGCGGTAGTCGACGATCGACCGGGCGAGGTCGGGGTGGGTGGCCAGCAGCCCCGGGTACATCCACGTCTCGGCGTCCCAGAAGATCTCGCCGGCGTAGTTGTCGCTGGTCAGGCCGGTGGGGCCGATGCTGTTGGTGCTGCCGGGGCGGGTCGCGGCCAGCAGTCCGTACTCCGCGGAGCGGACCCAGGACTGGAGCTCGGGCTGCCCGGCCACCTCGATGTCGCTGCGCCACAGCTGCTGCCAGGCGGCGCGGTGCCGGGCGGACAGCGCGGACCAGCCGCGGTCGGCGGCCCGGCGGGAGGCGGTCTCGGCGGCGGCGCGGGGGCCGCGGGAGGTGAGCGCGGTGTCCACGCCGACGTACTTGGTCAGCTCGTAGGAGTGGCCGCGGCGGACCGGGAAGGTCAGCCGCTGGTGGGCGCTGAGGGACTCGGCGGCGGTGGCGGCGGAGCCGGTGGCCCCGGCGCGCGGCCGGGCGTCCGGTACGCCGGGCCCGGCGCGCAGGGTGGAGGCGACGGCGCCCGCGGTCCCGGTGCCGTCGGTGCGGAAGCCGACGGAGACCGTGCCGGGTCGCTCGGCGCGGGCGCCGGGGGCCGGGCCGTCGGGGCGCAGCCGGCGGGCGCCGCGGCCGTCGAGGGTGTCGGTGACGGTGCTCTCGCCGCTCCAGTGGGGCGTCATCCGCAGGCGGACCGCGGCGGTGTGCGCGTCGGCCCGGTCGGCGAGCACGTCGTAGACCAGGTCGGTGGCCCGGCCGTCGGCGGCGGTCCAGGTCAGCGAGGTGCGGACGAAGCCGCAGCGCAGCGAGAGGGTCTGCCGGTAGTGGCTGATCCGGCCCGGGGCGGTGGCCGAGGAGAACGTCTCGGCGTGCGGGCCGCCGGCGGTGACGTCGAGGGTGGTCCAGGTGGGGAGGGCGGCTATCGCCTGGCGGCCCTGGAGGTCGGCCGGGCCCTTGGCGTAGAGGCCGGAGACGAAGGAGCCGTCGTACTCGGGGGTCTTGAGGGGCCAGCCGGTGGTGCCGCCGGGGGCGGCGTAGCCCATGCCGTTGGGCGGGACCCGTTGGCCGAGGTAGCCGTTGCCGACGTAGGCGTGGTGGCTGTCCTGGGGGTCGATGGCGGTGGCGGTGGGGGCCCAGCCGTCGGCGGTGCAGGAGGGCTGCCGGGCGGCGTCCGGAGCGGGCCGGGCGTCCGCGGCGGTCGCGGTGGCCGGGGCCAGGGCCGCTATCAGCGTGCCGGCGAGCAGCGCGGCGAGCGGTCCGCGGGGGCGGCGGGCGCCGCCGGGGCCGTCGGGAGGGGCGGTGGGTGGGTCGTGGCGTTCCGCGCCGTCGTGTCGCGCGGCCCGCTGCGGCGTCCGCTCCGTGTGGTCCATGGCTGCTCCGTCCCCGCGCGGCCGGTACCGCGCTCCCAGGCACGGACCCAGCCTCGGCTCTGTCCAACGTCTGCGCACGCTACGGGCCGAAGATCCCCGCGTCACCGTTAAATGCACGATCCATCGATTTCCGGCCGCGGCCATCGGTTTCCGGCCCTCCGCAGGCCCCCGATTGGTCAATACGGCGCGCGTACGGCACACTTTTAGACTGACCAGTCAGATCAAAAGGAGGGCTTGTGGAGACCACCCGCCAGGGGGCGGCCGTCAACGCCCGGGGAATCGGAGTGAAGGGCCCACGTGGGTGGGCCTTCAGAGGCGTCGACATCGCCGCGGAACCGGGGTCGCTGATCGCGGTGGAGGGCCCGTCGGGCTCCGGCCGCACCTGCCTGCTGCTCGCGCTCACCGGACGGATGCGGATCACCGAGGGCCACGCCACGGTCGCCGGCCTCCCGCTGCCCAAGCGGATGGGATCGATCCGCGGCCGTACCGCGATCGCGCACGTGCCCGGCATCGCCGACCTCGAACCGGCCCTCACCGTCGCCGAGCACCTCCAGGAACAGGCCCTGTTGGGCCACCGCGGCACCCCGCTGTGGGGCCGCCGCCGCAAGGAGGCCACCCGGGCCCGGGTCGACGCCGCGCTGGCGGCCGCCGGACTCGACCCGGACACCCTGCCCAAGGGACTGCGGACCTGCGTCCGCGACCTGGAGCGACTGGAGGCGCTGCGACTGTCGGTGGCGCTCGCGGTGATGCACCAGCCGCACCTGCTGGCCGTCGACGACCTCGACCTCAAGCTGTCGGCCGACGAGCGGGCCGCGGCCTGGCAGATGCTGCGGGACGTGGCGCTGACCGGCACCACCGTGGCCGCGGTCGCCTCCGACGCCCCGGCGGACGCGCTGATCGTCTCCACCGCCGCGCCCGCCACCACCCCCCACACCCGCCAGCCCGAAACCCACGAGGAGGAAGCGGCGCATGCGTTCGCCGAAACTGGCCGCGCTTGAGCTCAGGCGCTTCGGCCGGGGGAAGCTCCCCCGGCTGGGCCTCGTCGCCCTGATGCTGATCCCGCTGCTGTACGGAGCGCTCTACCTCTGCTCCTTCTGGGACCCGTACAGCCGCCTGGACAAGATCCCGGTCGCGCTGGTCAACGAGGACCAGGGCGCCACCGCCGACGGCAAGAAGCTCACCGCCGGCGCCGACCTCGCCAGGAACGTCAAGGACAGCAAGACCTTCGACTGGGAGGAGGTCGGCGCCGCCGACGCCGCCAAGGGTCTGGAGAAGGGCGACTACTACCTCTCGCTGACCGTCCCCAAGGACTTCAGCCAGAAGATCGCCTCCAGCGGCGGTGACGACCCGCAGACCGGTGCCCTCCAGGTCCGCACCAACGACGCCAACAACTACATCGTCGGCTCGATCTCCAAGACCGTCTTCTCCGAGATCCGCGCCAAGACCTCGTCGAAGTCCACCCGGGCCTTCCTCGACAAGATCTTCGTGTCCTTCTCCGACCTGCACGACGAGACCGCCAAGGCGGCCGACGGCGCCGGCAAGGTCGACGACGGCCTGGGCACCGCCCGCGAGAAGACCGGCGAACTGGCCGATGGGCTCGGCAAGTTGAACGACGGGGCCGGCAAGCTCGACAAGGGGGCGGGGGAACTCGACAACGGGCTCGGCAAGCTCGGCAAGGGTGCCGGGGACCTCAACAACGGCGCGGGCCAACTCGGCAAGGGCGCCGGCCAGCTCCAGAACGGTGCCTCGCAGGCCGCCGCCAAGTCCAAGGAGCTGAGCGACGGGGCGCGCCGCGTCGCGGATGGCACCCAGCAGCTCGTCGACAAGGTCGACGGCCTCGCCAAGAAGGACCTGCCCTACCTCAAGCAGCACGGCCAGGAGATCGCCAAGGGCGCACAGGTCGTCGTCAACGTCACCGAAGTACTCGACGACATCCTCGGGAAGCTGACCGACGCCGACAACGCCGCGGCACAGGCGCAGAAGACCGCCGACAACAACCAGGCGCTCTACGAGAAGCGGTGCACGGGCGGCAGCACCGATGCCGACTGCGCGACCATGAAGGCGAACGCTGTCGGCGCCGCCAACAGCGCCGGCGAGACCAAGCAGCTCAAGAACGCCATCGCCCAGCTCGATCTGGGCCAACTGCGCACCAAGCTCCGTGAGGTGCACCAGGGCGCCCAGATGGTCGCCGACCAGGTGCCGGACCTCGTGAAGAACGCAGACGGCCAGCTCGCCCAGCTCAACGAGCTCAACGCCGGTGCGCACAAGGTCGCCCAGGGCGCCGGGCAGTTCGCCGGCGGCCTCGGGGCCCTCGCCAACGGCGCGGGCGACCTCGCCAACGGCGCGGGCCGGCTCCACAAGGGCGCCGGCGACCTTGAGAACGGCGCGGGCCGGCTGCAGAACGGCGCCGGCGACCTCGCCGACGGCATGGGCCAGCTCCACAACGGCCTCGGTACCGCCCACGACGGTGCCGAGAAGCTCAGCGGTGGTCTGTACAAGCTCAAGGACGGCGCCAACCAGCTGGCCACCGGGCTGCACAACGGCGTCGCCAAGATCCCCGACTACGACAAGAAGGACCGCGACGCCCGCACCGGAGTGATGGCCGACCCGGTCGCCCTGGCCGCCAAGTCGATGCACAAGGCGCCCAACTACGGCACCGGACTCGCCCCGTACTTCATCCCGCTCTCCCTCTGGGTCGGCGCGATGGTCGCGTTCATGCTGCTGGCGCCGCTCGGCAAGCGGGCGCTGGCCGCGGGTGCGCCCGGCTGGCGGATCGCGCTCGGCTCCTGGCTGCCGGCCTTCGCCATCGGTGTCGTCCAGGTGCTGGCCCTGATGGCCGTGCTGCACTGGGCGCTGGGTCTGGAGATGGAGCGCGCGGGCGCCACGATCGGGTTCCTGATGCTGGGCACCGCCTGCTTCACCGCCCTCATCCAGCTGCTGAGCGCCTTCTTCGGGCCGGCCGGCCGGGTGCTGACGCTGGTCGTCCTGATGCTCCAGCTGACGTCGGCGGGCGGCACCTACCCGGTGCAGACCAGTCCGGGATTCTTCTCCTGGATCCACCCGTTCCTGCCGATGAGCTACGTCGTCGACGGACTGCGCCGGCTGATCACCGGCGGTGACCTGGACGTCGTCTGGCAGGGCAGCGTGGTGCTCGCCGCGTTCACGCTGGGCGCGCTGGCCCTCACCGCCCTCGCGGCCCGCAGCCGCCAGGTCGTGCGGATGAAGGACCTGCACCCGGAGCTCAGCCTGTGAGCACCCGCTCCGGCAAGGGGGGCGGCGCCATCTCCGGCGCCGCCCCCCGCCGTACCTCCACCCGCCGCCGGCTCTTCGACGCCGCCGTCACGCTCATCGCCGAACAGGGCTTCTCCGCCACCACGGTCGAGGAGATCGCGGACCGCGCCGGCGTCGCCAAGGGCACCGTCTACTACAACTTCAGCAGCAAGAACGTCCTCTACGAGGAGCTCCTGCGGGACGGCGTCGACCTGCTCGCCGACTCCCTGCGCACCGCCGCCGACGACACCGTCGCCCGCGGCGGCACCCGGGTCGACGCGCTCGACGCGATGATCCGCGCCGGCCTGGACTTCATCGCCGGCTCCCCCGCCCTCACCCAGCTCTACGTCGCCGAGCTCTGGCGCACCAACCGCACCTGGCGCGCCACCCTCACCTCCGTACGGGGCCGCGCCCTGGCGGTCGTCGAGTCGGTGCTGCACGACGCCGTGCGCACCGGGGAGCTCAGCGACGAGCTCGACATCCCGCTCACCGCCTCGGCGCTGCTGGGGATGGTGCTGGTCGCCGCGCTGGACTGGCAGTCGTTCCAGCCGCAGCGGTCCGTCGAGGAGGTGCACGCCGCGCTGTCCCAGCTGGTGCAGGGACGGGTCGCGACGTGACCTGACGGGGTCGGTCCGCCAGGCGCCCGGGACCCGCGCTTCCCCCCCCCGGGTCCCCCTGCCCCCTTCGCAGGTGAACCAACTACGCTTCCCCGACGTCGGTGAAGTCGACCGGAACGCGCGGCCTCGGCCCGGCCGTGCCGCGGCTATGACGACACGCCAGAACGGCGGGCACGGCCCGGCGAAGCGACACGGAAGGGACCTCCATGACGGACTCCGCAGCCGGCCCCCCGAACGGGAACGCGGGCGCCGACCCGGGCGGCACCGCGGGCGCCCCGCAGGGGGCCACGGGCGGCCGACCGCCGCTGCCGCCGCCGTACCCGCCGAGCACCGTCCCCGGCCGGCAGCCCGGCGCCGACGCCCCGCCCAAGGTGGTCCCGACCTCCGCCGACCACGCCCTGGAGATCGGCCGCGCCTACTTCCCTCCGGTCGGCTCCCCGGGCGGCCCGGTCTCGCTCCTGGTCCACGAGTTCGACGAGGGGTACCTCGTCCACGCCGGCTGGCCCGCTCCCGAGGACCCCACCGCACCGCCGGCCAGCCCGGGCGGCACCAACATCGTGATCACCAAGAGCAACGGCGACGTGACCACGGTCCCCAACTTCCCACCGGAGTCCGCCATCGCGGTCTACCGGCAGTGGTACCGCCCCGGAACGGCCTGACGCACCGGGATCTCGCCCCTCGTCCCTCGCCCCTCGTCCGTCGCCGGGCGACGGGGGCCGGGACGCACAGCACGGCGATCACGACGTGCACATGGCGGACGCCGACCACGACGCCGACCACGACCGGCGTCCGCTGCCGGACGCGGAGGACCCGCACCACAAGCACCTGGACCTCGAACCGGACTCCGAGCAGCAGGCGCTGCGCGAGCACGCGCCCGTCCACCGCATCGAGCTGGACCACGTCCACGACCGGATGCGCGACTGGGCGGACCGCCGACCAGCCCCGCACACCATCGACCAGGCCACCGCCCACGTCCTGAACTGGTGGGACCGGGCCGCCGCCGGGGCGGTGGTGCGGGAGGTGCACCGGCGGGTTCCCGGCAGCGTGCTGCTCGACGCGGCCGGCGAGTCGGCGGAGGGCCTGCTTCGTGAACTGCTCGCCGAACTGGGCGTGTTGGAGAAGTGCCACTACTCCTTCGCCTGGGGCAGGAGATCAGGAGGCTGGGCCGGGACCACCTGGTGCTGATCGACCAAGCCCTCTCCGCCGGCCCCACCCGCCGTTCCGCCCAGCCCGGTCTGGTGGTGCAGCGCCTGGCCGAGCAGCTGCGGCTGACCACCGGCATCGGTGTGGTCCTCGCCGTGCCCCGGAGCACAAGGTGCGCAAGGGTCGGATCACGCTGCGCCTCGCCGCCCCGGCCGGGGCACAGGCACCGGCCTCCCCGAGTTCGACGACCAGGGCCTCGCCCTCCAGCCGTCCCACGAGGACCACCTCCAGGAGGTCCGGTGGCCGGAGGACCTCCCCGAACAACCCGACGAGGAAGGCCCGTTCCACCACCTCGGCAGGTGGATGGGCGGCTACGTCGTCCTCGACGGCCCGACCGGGCACGTCCTGCGCTGCCCCGTCGAGCACGACGACCCCACCGCGGAGAACGGCGTGCGGGTCGCCACCGACCTGGAGAACTTCCTGACGATGGCGGGGCTGTTCGTCACCGGACGCCGCATCCTGACGGAGATCCAGAACCGCGACGAGGCCCATCTGATGCGCCAGCACATCGACGACGCCCTGTTCGCCGTCGACTGGGAGTGCTCCGACGCGGGCGCCTGGCAGTACCCGCTCCACGAGGAGTGAGCGCCCCGGGAGACGGAACCGCCGGCGGGACCGGAAGAGGCCCCGCCGGCGGTTGGGTACCGTCCGCGGTCGATCAGCCGCGCGCGTCCGCGATCTGTCGGGACATGATCGTGGTCAGCTCGTAGGCGGTGTGCGAGGCCGCCACGGCCGTGATCTCGGCGTGGTCGTAGGCGGGGGCCACCTCCACGACGTCCGCGGACACCAGGTTGCAGGACGCCAGCCCGCGCAGGATCTCCAGCAGCTCGCGGGAGGTCATGCCGCCCGCCTCCGGCGTGCCGGTGCCCGGGGCGTGGGCCGGGTCGAGGCAGTCGATGTCGATGGAGACGTACAGCGGCCGGTCGCCGATGCGCTGGCGCAGCTGGTCGGCGACCTCGTCGGCGCCGCGCCGGTAGATGTCCGCCGAGGTGACGATGCCGAAGCCCATCTTCTCGTCGTCGGTGAGGTCCTTCTTGCCGTAGAGCGGACCGCGGGTGCCGACGTGGGAGAGGGCGGAGGTGTCGAGGATGCCCTCTTCGACGGCCCGGCGGAACGGGGTCCCGTGGGTGTACTCGGCGCCGAAGTAGGTGTCCCAGGTGTCCAGGTGCGCGTCGAAGTGCAGCAGCGCCACCGGGCCGTGCTTCTTGGCGACCGAGCGGAGCAGCGGCAGCGCGATGGTGTGGTCGCCGCCGAGGGTCATCATGCGGGCGCCGGTGCCGAGGATGTCGTCCGCGGCGGCCTCGATGGTCTCCACGGCCTCGTTGATGTTGAACGGGTTGGCCGCGATGTCCCCCGCGTCGGCGACCTGCGCCAGCGCGAACGGCGAGGCGTCCTGCGCCGGGTTGTAGGGCCGCAGCAGCCGCGACGCCTCGCGGATCGCGTTGCCGCCGAAGCGGGCGCCGGGGCGGTAGGAGACGCCGCTGTCGAAGGGGACGCCGACGACGGCGACATCGGTCCGGCCGCCGACCTCGTCGAGGCGGGGCAGCCGGGCGAAGGTCGCGGGCCCGGCGTAGCGCGGGATGCGGGAGGAGTCGACGGGGCCCACGGGCTCGTGCGATGCGGTGGTCATGGCGCCGAGAGTAGGGACCGACCGACCACCGGGACATGGACATTTGCGGACCTCGGAGCCTCCGCGTTCGACATTCCGTCCAATGCCCGCGGTGTCCGTCGCCCGGCGCCCGGCGCGGCCGGCCGGTGTCCGCGCCTCGGAACGCCCCGCCCCCGGAGATCCGTACGGGCACAATGTCGCTATGCCGATAGCCGCTGCAGCCCCCTCGCGTGCCGAACTCGTCGACCATCTGGTCCGGACCCGGATCGCGGGGAACGTCGCCACCCCCCGCGAGAACAACCTCCTCCACTACCGCAGGCTCGCGAACGGCGACCGCCACTACTGGTTCGGCCTGGAGCTGGGCGACCGCTGGACGGACGAGCAGGACGTGCTGGCCGTGATGGCGGAGCGCTGCGGCGTCAACGACGACCCGGACCACCGGCAGGGCCAGGACACCATCGACCCCGAGCTGACCGTGGACGCCCTGGACCGCGCCGCCGCGGTGCTGCGCAAGGCCGCCGCCGACCGCCAGCGGGTGCTGTTCGCCACCGGCCACCCGGGCGGCCTGCTGGACGTGCACCGCGCCACCGCCCAGGCCCTGCGCGAGCACGACTGCGAGATCATGGTCGTCCCGGACGGTCTGCAGGCCGACGACGGCATGGTCTTCCAGTTCGGGGACGTGGCGATGCTGGAGCGCGGGGCGACGCTGTGGCACACCCACTCCCCTGCGCCGATGGCCGCCGTCCTCGACGGCCTGGAGCGCGCCGGCCGCCCGCTGCCGGACCTGGTGATGGCCGACCACGGCTGGGCCGGCTGCGCGGGCCAGCGCGGCATCCCCACGATCGGCTTCGCCGACTGCAACGACCCGGCGCTCTTCCTCGCCGAGTCCGAGGGCACCGTCCAGGTCACCGTCCCGCTGGACGACCACGTACTGAGCCCGCGCCACTACGACCCGCTGACCGCTTACCTACTGGACGCGGCAAGGCTCGACTAAAGGCTCACTAGACTGAACGGCTCCCCTCGGTGGCGTCACGCTCAGCGCACCGTCCTGATCATCACGGTCAGGACCGGTGAGGCTGCTGAGGGCTGGCTCTGGCCGATGCCTTCGTATCCCCAGGCTTGGTAGAGGCGGTGCACCTTTCCGTCTCCGGCAGCGGGGTTGACCATGAGGGTGACGTACGGCTCGTCACATTCGGCGAGAAGGGCATCGTGGATGCGCCGAGCGGTGCCGGTACCGCGCCAGGGAATGCGCACACCGATTTCCTTCAGGGCCACGGCATGCCAGTCGGTGTATTCAGCCGACGGGGTGGGACTGACGCGCTTCCACCAACGGTCGTCGGAGTCAACGGTGTTGGCGTACGCATAGCCAATGGGATCGTCCTGATCGTAGGCGAGGACAGCCACCCAGCCGGGTTCCTTGGAGTGGCGGTCAAGGCGCTCGGCGAAGGCCGAGACGGCGTAGTTCGGAAGGTGCAGGAGGTCGGCGCGGACATCGGCGTACACATCCAGGAGATGTCGCCGGGCCGGTTCGAGCGAGTGGAACGTACGTAGCTCGATGGTGGACGTCATGCAGATTCCTTCCGGGTGGCGTGCGTGTACTGGCTCCACTTGCGGACGGCCGAGCTGTCCGGCGCCAGGGCGTGAATCTTGGCGTTGAAGCTGCGGAGCATCTGGGCGACCCGCGGGTGGTGGGCAGCGCTTTCTGCGGAGATCGACATGGCGGTCGAGACAGCCGGTTCCATGTCGCCTTGGCCAAGTTGGGCGCATGCCAGGCGAGTAGTGGCGATGGCCTTCGACCGTTGCATGTGCGGGCGGAGAGCCGCCAGACACCGGTGCGCATGCGCTTCGGCCATCTCGTATTCGCCGAGTGCCAGGTACCCGGTGAGCGCAAGGGAATCCAGCTCCGCCTGGTCGTAGAACGAGGTCATCCATACGGGACGATCGGCACTGGGATCGGCGCGCTCCATAGCGTCCTGGGCCTGACCGAAGCCGCGCCGGGTAGCCGTGCCATTTCCAGCTACGCCTTGAATGGCAGCCTGCCTGGCCAGAGCGAGGGAAGCGAACAATGGATCGCGACGCGTGATGGAGAGGCTTCGGGCAACGTCATTTGCAGCCAGAGCTTCGACTGGGCGCCCCATGTGCCGGTACAGCGTCCCGGCGTGCGACCAAATTCTGAACTTGATGGCCGGATCGGCAGCCAATTCGGCAAGGGCCTGCGCTTCCCGCATGTGAATGATCGCGTCTGCGTAACGCCGACCGTCGATGGCCGCCCACATCGCCGAGGAGCGGAATGCCGCCGCGCATCCGTAGACGTAAGCGCGGACCCGTTGACTCGCGCTCCCGGAATTCTGAAGGGCCAGGGCCTCATCGGCGAGCGTCACCGCTTTCCGCTCGATGCCGAGCCGGCCACCGTGGCGGTGGTCGCTCACGATGATCTCAGTAAAGCGCTGCTGGAGCCGGACGGCGTCGCTTGCTCCGATGCGGTGGCTGGAGGCGAACGCGGGTGCGACCGAGGCGGCGGCCAAGGCCGTCCCGGCTGTAAGGAAACGACGACGTTCCACGGCGCCCTCCGGCGGTGGTGCGGGCGCGGGCGACGGGGCACGGCCCCGCGGCACGAACCCTAAAGCGGTGGCAGGCAGGCCGGTGACCTTCTCCAGCGCGACCCGGGTCGCCGACTTGGGCCACCGTACCCGGCCCGCCTTCCAGTCACGGATCGACGAGCCGTCCAGCCCTCCGACCCTGCCGGTGAGGTCGCCGACCGCCGAATTCACTGCCTCGGCCAGCGAGTTGGAGCTGTAGCCATGCTCCTTCATCCAAGCCTCGAGCACCGCGTTCCGCGAGGTGTTCATGTACGCACGGTAGCCCCGTGATCACCAGTGCGTCAGCCAAAGGGCGAATCAAATCGCCCTAGGGCCGCGCCGAAAAAGTAGCCCAATCTCCCTAATCACATCGCCCCGGCACGGCGTTAGCTCGTCATAAGCCGACGGACCCGCATCAGCAGCGCTTGGAGGACGGAACCCCATGTCGACTTCATCAACCGCTCGCCGCGCCCTCACCAATGCCACACCGCCCCCTCGTTCGGAGCACGCCTTACGAACCGACACTAGCCCCCTGCCTCCCGAAGCCAACACACTCCGTCGTCAGCAGGGTGATCCCGTCGGTTGGAACGCCGTCCCGCCCCTGAACGTGTGGACGGTCGATGAGATCACGGGCAATGCGTGCCCGTGCTGCCACAGCGTCTACAGCCTGGCGCGGGAGAAGATCAACGGCGCTGATGGGCAGCATGCCTGCCGGTTGTGTGCCGCCCTGCTCGGCATCCCCACAAGCGCGGAGGCCACACTGTGAGTTCCGGGAAGCTCAAGAAACTGCCGGAAGTCGGAGATGAGGTCGAATACGCCCCAGGGCGGATGGCCATCGTGACCGACATCCGCGAAGGCATCCCATATCTGCGAAAGCCGGGAATCCGGGAATGGCGGGTGCAGGATCCGACATCTTTAACGGTGATGCGGACACGTGCCGAGCGGATCGCGGCCAACGACTTTTCATGAGGAAAGGAATGCTGCTGGCTCTGCCCGGTCAGGGCAGAGCCAGCAGCCGTAGGGGAACTGCACATCGCACCACGTGTAACCGGGTTCTGCGGTATCGCCGTCCTCAGTTGCGTCACATGGGTCCACAAGCAGTCCTCGGGGCGATCCGGCAGCCGAGGCTTGTGAGCGCACAAGACTTCATCGGCGAAGTCAGCTCAAGACTCCCAGCCCGCCTGATCAGGCGCCCTGCACGGGCCAATGCGGGGGTGGGTGGCGGGGTGCCATCCCCCATGGGCAATGACACCCCGGAGCCGTAGACCGTTCCCTACCTCCACGGCACCCGGACGACCCCCTCCTGGATCACCGACACCACCAGCTGGCCGTCGGCGGTGAAGATGCGGCCCTGGCCCAGGCCCCGCCCGGCCTGGGCGGTGGGCGACTCCTGGTCGTAGAGCAGCCACTCGTCGGCGCGCAGCGGGCGGTGGAACCACATCGCGTGGTCCAGGCTCGCGCCGACCACGTCGCCCACCGCCCAGCCGCCGCGGCCGTGCGCCAGCAGGATCGAGTCCAGCAGCGTCATGTCGGAGACGTAGGTGACCAGGCAGACGTCGAGCAGCGGGCGGGGGATCTCGCCGTCGTCGTCGAGCTTGCCGTGGGTGCGGAACCAGACCTGGGAGCGGGGCTCGCGCGGCTGCCCGACGGTGACGTAGGGCGGCTCGTCGACGTACCGCAGGTCGATCGCGGCCCGGGCCTCCAGCAGCCGCTCGGCGACCTCCGGCGAGAGGTACCGCTCGGCGTGCCGGGGCAGCATCTCGGCGGCGGTGGGCAGCTCCAGCGGATCCGGCGCGGCCGGCATCGGCTCCTGGTGCTCCAGCGCCGCCTCCTCCTGCGCGTGGAAGGACGCGGTGAGGTGGAAGATCGGCTTGCCGTGCTGGACGGCGACCACCCGCCGGGTGGTGAAGGACCGCCCGTCGCGGATCCGGTCGACGGTGTAGACGATGGGTGCGCCGGGGTCGCCGGGGCGCAGGAAGTAGGCGTGGAGGGAGTGGGGCGGACGGTCGGCGGGGACGGTGCGCCCGGCCGCGACCAGTGCCTGGGCCGCGACCTGGCCGCCGAAGACCCGGGGCACGACCGAGGCGCGGCTTTGGCCGCGGAAGAT
Organism: Streptomyces yunnanensis; assembly: GCF_029011865.1. NCBI lineage: Bacteria > Bacillati > Actinomycetota > Actinomycetes > Kitasatosporales > Streptomycetaceae > Streptomyces > Streptomyces yunnanensis. Next base: position 6,099,897 of record NZ_CP095749.1, on the reverse strand, counting down.
GTCCTGCTCGATCCGCTCCAGGGCGAGCAGATCGAGCAGCGACTGCAGTGCGTCGTTCACGTGCGTGCGGCCCTTGCGCCCTTACAGGCCCATGGACTTGGCGATGATGGACTTCATGACCTCGCTGGTGCCGCCGTAGATGCGGTTGACGCGGTTGTCGGCGTAGAGGCGGGCGATCGGATACTCGTTCATGAAGCCGTAGCCGCCGTGGAGTTGGAGGCAGCGGTCGATGACGCGGTGGGCGACCTCGGTGCAGAAGAGCTTGGCGGAGGCGGCCTCGGCCGCGGTCAGCTCACCGGCGTCCAGGGCCTCCAGGGCGCGGTCGGCGACGGCCTCGGCGGCGTCCACCTCGGCCTGGCAGGCGGCCAGTTCGAACTTGGTGTTCTGGAAGGAGGCGACGGTCTTGCCGAAGACGGTGCGCTCCTGCACGTACGCTTGCGCGAACCGGACGGCGGCCTTGGCCTGCGCGTACGCGCCGAAGGCGATGCCCCAGCGCTCGGAGGGCAGGTTCTGGCCGAGGTAGGAGAAGCCCTTGTTCTCCTCGCCGAGCAGGTCCTCGACGGGCACCTTGACGTCGACGAAGGCCAGCTCGGCGGTGTCGGAGACCTTCAGGCCGAGCTTGTCGAGCTTGCGGCCGATCGAGTAGCCCTCGGACTTCGTGTCGACGGCGAAGAGGGAGATGCCGAAGCGGCGGTCGTCCTCGCGCGGAGCGGACGTGCGGGCGCAGACGATGACGCGGTCGGCGTGCACGCCGCCGGTGATGAAGGTCTTGGCGCCGTTGAGGACGTAGTGGGTGCCGTCGGCGGAGAGCTTGGCGGTGGTCTTCATGCCGGCGACGTCGGAGCCGGTGCCCGGCTCGGTCATCGCCAGGGCCCACATCTCCTCGCCGGAGACGAACTTGGGCAGATAGCGCTTCTGCTGCTCCTCGGTGGCGAGCATCTGGAGGTACGGCAGGCCGAGCAGCACATGGACGCCGGAGCCGCCGAAGCTGACGCCGGCGCGGGCGGTCTCCTCGTACATCACGGCCTCGAACTTGTGCGAGTCGATGCCGGCGCCGCCGAACTCCTCGGGCACGCGGATGCCGAAGACGCCCAGCTCGGCGAGCTTGTAGTAGAAGTCGCGGGGCGCCTGGCCGGCGGCGCACCAGTCGTCGTAGACCGGTACGACCTCGGCCTCGATGAAGGCGCGTACGGTCTCCCGGAACGCCTCGTGATCCTCGTTGAACACCGTCCGGCGCATGCCCTCGGCCTCCTTCGCCACCCTACTTGGCTAAGCGTTTGCTCAGCGAAAGCTACCCGCCGGTCACCAAAGCTGTCCAGAGGTGGGACGGGCCCGCGGCCGACCGCGGAAGCGGTGGGCGACGGGCCCGGCGGGGCTTGCCGCTCAGCCCGCCCGGCGGGACGCCGCGACGCCCTCCACGACCACCGGCGCGACCGCGGCCCCGTCGGCGTCGACCGCGCCGAACGCCCCCAGCGCCAGCCGGTGCAGCAGCCGCGCCATCTCCGCGCGACCCGGGAGTGAGCCCGGGCGGCCCAGGTGCGGGGTGGAGTTCAGCAGCCCGAAGACCGCGTGCACGGCGGCCCGCACCTCGGACTCCGCCGACTCGGGATGGACCTGCCGGACGACCTCCACCCACAGCTCGACGTACTGCCGCTGGAGCTGCCGCACCCGCTTGCGGTCGGCCTCCCGCAGGCGGTCCAGCTCGCGGTCGTGCAGGGTGATCAGGGGCCGGTCGTCGAGCGCGAAGTCGATGTGCCCGTCGATCAGCGCGTCGAGCACCGCCGAGGGGGTCTCGCCGCCCTCCTCGATCCGCATCCGGCCGCCGGCCAGCAGCCGCTCGCTGATCCCGACGAGGAGTTCGGCGAGCATCGCGTCCTTGCCGGCGAAGTGCCGGTAGAGCCCGGGGCCGGAGATGCCCACGGCCGCCCCTATCTCGTCCACGCCGACGCCGTGGAAGCCGCGCTCCGCGAAGAGCCGGGCGGCCTCCTTGAGGATCTGCTCGCGGCGGCTGGTCGGGGCGGGGGCGTGCGCATTGCTCATGCCGTCGATTGTAGACAGCCGGGTTAGTGGTCGTTAACCTGAGGGAGAAGAGGTTAACGCCCATTAACCCGCCTGGCCCCGGACACACCCCGCGGCACCCGGCGGGCAGCCGACCGAGCGAGGGGGCCCATGGCGATGGAGGCCATCGAGCAGGCACCGGTACTGACCGGCACCGACGACCCGGCGTCCGACGCCTGGCGGGCCAACGAGGCCGCGCACCGCGAGCTGTCCGGGCAACTGCGCGAGAAGCTGGCCGCGGCCCGGCTGGGCGGCGGCGAGAAGGCCCGGGCCCGGCACACCGCCCGCGGCAAGCTGCTGCCCCGCGACCGGGTGGACGCGCTGCTGGACCCCGGCTCCCCGTTCCTGGAGCTGGCGCCGCTGGCGGCGGACGGGATGTACGACGGGGCCGCGCCGGCCGCCGGGGTGATCGCCGGCATCGGCCGGGTCAGCGGCCGGGAGACCCTGATCGTCGCCAACGACGCCACCGTCAAGGGCGGCACGTACTACCCGATGACGGTCAAGAAGCACCTGCGCGCCCAGGAGGTGGCGCTGGAGAACCGCCTCCCGTGCCTGTACCTCGTCGACTCCGGCGGCGCGTTCCTGCCGATGCAGGACGAGGTCTTCCCCGACCGCGAGCACTTCGGGCGGATCTTCTACAACCAGGCCCGGATGTCCGCCGCCCGCATCCCGCAGATCGCCGCGGTCCTCGGCTCCTGCACGGCCGGCGGCGCCTACGTCCCGGCGATGAGCGACGAGGCGGTGATCGTGCGGAACCAGGGCACGATCTTCCTCGGCGGCCCCCCGCTGGTGAAGGCCGCCACCGGCGAGGAGGTCACCGCCGAGGAACTGGGCGGCGGCGAGGTGCACTCCCGCACCTCCGGCGTCACCGACCACCTCGCGGAGGACGACGCGCACGCCCTGCGGATCGTCCGCACCATCGTCGCCACCCTCGGCGACCGCCCGCCGCTGCCCTGGTCCGTCCGGCCCGTCGAGGAGCCCAAGGCCGACCCCGCCGGGCTCTACGGCGCGGTGCCGGTGGACTCCCGCACGCCCTACGACGTCCGCGAGGTGATCGCCCGGATCGTCGACGGCTCCCGCTTCGCCGAGTTCAAGGCCGAGTACGGCACCACCCTGGTCACCGGCTTCGCCCACGTGCACGGCCACCCGGTGGGGATCATCGCCAACAACGGCATCCTGTTCTCCGAATCCGCCCAGAAGGGCGCCCACTTCATCGAGCTGTGCGACCAGCGCGGCATCCCGCTGCTGTTCCTCCAGAACATCTCCGGCTTCATGGTCGGCCGGGACTACGAGGCGGGCGGCATCGCCAAGCACGGCGCGAAGATGGTCACCGCGGTCGCCTGCGCCCGCGTCCCCAAGCTGACCGTCGTCATCGGCGGCTCCTACGGAGCGGGCAACTACTCGATGTGCGGCCGCGCCTACTCCCCCCGCTTCCTGTGGATGTGGCCCAACGCCAAGATCTCGGTGATGGGCGGCGAGCAGGCCGCGTCCGTGCTCGCCACCGTCAAGCGCGACCAGTTGGAGGCGCGCGGCGAGGAGTGGAGCGCGGCGGACGAGACCGCCTTCAAGGACCCGATCCGCGCCCAGTACGAGAACCAGGGCAACGCCTACTACGCGACCGCCCGGCTGTGGGACGACGGCGTCATCGACCCGCTGGAGACCCGCCAGGTGCTCGGCCTGGCGCTGACCGCCTGCGCCAACGCCCCCCTGCCCCAACGGGACGACGCAGCGCCGGCCTTCGGCGTCTTCCGGATGTGAGAGGACCTATGACCAGCTTCGACACCGGCCTGTTCGACACCGTCCTGGTCGCCAACCGCGGGGAGATCGCGGTCCGCGTCATCAGGACGCTGCGCGCGCTCGGCATCCGCTCGGTCGCGGTGTACAGCGACGCGGACGCCGACGCCCGGCACGTCCGCGAGGCGGACACCGCGGTCCGGATCGGCCCCGCCCCCGCCGCCGAGAGCTATCTGTCCGCCGCCCGCCTGCTGGACGCCGCCGCCCGCACCGGCGCCCAGGCCGTCCACCCCGGCTACGGCTTCCTCGCCGAGAACGCCGCCTTCGCCCGCGCCTGCACCGACGCCGGACTGGTCTTCATCGGCCCGCCCGCGGACGCCATCGACCTGATGGGCGACAAGATCCGGGCCAAGGAGACGGTCCGCGCGGCCGGCGTCCCGGTCGTCCCCGGCTCCTCCGGCAGCGGCCTGAGCGACGCGGAACTCGCCGCCGCGGCACGGGAGATCGGCATGCCGGTCCTCCTCAAGCCGTCGGCCGGCGGCGGCGGCAAGGGGATGCGCCTGGTCCGGGAGGCCGACCGGCTGGCCGACGAGATCGCCGCCGCCCGCCGCGAGGCCCGCTCGTCCTTCGGGGACGACACCCTGCTGGTGGAGCGGTGGATCGACCGGCCCCGACACATCGAGATCCAGGTACTGGCCGACGGCCACGGCAACGTCCTCCACCTCGGCGAGCGCGAATGCTCCCTCCAGCGCCGCCACCAGAAGATCATCGAGGAGGCGCCCTCGGTCCTGCTGGACGAGGCCACCCGGGCCGCGATGGGCGAGGCGGCCGTCCAGGCGGCCCGCTCCTGCGGCTACCGCGGCGCCGGCACCGTCGAGTTCATCGTCCCCGGCAAGGACCCGTCCGGCTACTGCTTCATGGAGATGAACACCCGCCTCCAGGTGGAGCACCCGGTCACCGAGATGACGGTGTCCTTCGACCCGACCGGCGCCGGCGGCGGGCTGGACCTCGTCGAATGGCAGCTGCGGATCGCCGCCGGGGAACACCTCCCCTACGCCCAGGAGCACCTCACCTTCACCGGGCACGCCATAGAGGCCCGGATCTGCGCCGAGGACCCCTCCCGCGACTTCCTGCCGACCGGCGGCACGGTGCTGACCCTGCGCGAGCCGAGCGGCGACGGCATGCGCACCGACTCCGGCCTCACCGAGGGCGCCGAGGTCGGCAGCCGCTACGACCCGATGCTCGCCAAGGTCATCGCACACGGCCCGGACCGGGCGAGCGCGCTGCGCAAGCTGCGGGCCGCGCTGGCCGCCACCGTCACCCTCGGCGTGCCCACCAACGCCGGCTTCCTGCGCCGCCTGCTGGCCCACCCGGACGTGGTCTCCGGCGAGTTGGACACCGGACTCGTCGAGCGGGTGGCGGCCGACCTGGTGGGCGACGCGGTGCCGGACGAGGTGTACGCGGCGGCCGCCGCGGTCCGGCAGGCGGCCCTGGAGCCGGCCGACGACGGCGGCTGGCGCGACCCGTTCGCCGCACCGACCGGCTTCCGGCTCGGCGGCGCGCCCGCCCCGGTGCGGCACTGGCTGCGCGTCCCCGGACAGGACCCGGTGGCCTACGATGTCCGGCCCGGCGTGGCCCCGGAACACTTCGAGGTCACCGCGGACGAGGTGCGGATCACCGTCGAGGGCATCCGGCACACCTTCCACCGCGGCGGCGACTGGCTGGGCCGGGACGGCGACGCCTGGCACGTCGGCGACCACGACCCGGTGGCCGAGGCGCTGCGCGAGGCCGCCCGCGGGCACGGCGTGGACACCCTCGCCGCCCCGATGCCCGGCACCGTCACCGTCGTCAAGGTGGCCGTCGGCGACGAGGTCACCGCCGGGCAGGGCCTGCTGGTGGTGGAGGCGATGAAGATGGAGCACGTGATCTCCGCGCCGCACGCCGGGACGGTCACCGCACTCGACGTCACCCCCGGCAGCACGGTCTCCATCGACCAGGTGCTGGCCGTCGTGGCCCCCCACGAGACCGCCGACGGCGACGCCCCCGACGACCCCGACACCCCCGGCACGGACGAGGAGGCGACGGCATGACCACCGACGGCGCACCGGCGACCGGACTGCCCATGGAGGTGGCCGCGGAGGGCCTGCCCACCCGCGTGCGGATCCACGAGGTCGGTCCGCGCGACGGCCTCCAGAACGAGCAGGCGGTGGTCCCCACCGAGGTCAAGGCGGAGTTCATCCACCGGCTGGCCGCCGCCGGCCTGCCGGTCGTCGAGGCCACCAGCTTCGTCCACCCCAAGTGGGTGCCCCAACTCGCCGACGCCGAGCAGCTGTTCCCGATGCTGGGCGACCTGGACCCGCGGCGGCTGCCGGTGCTGGTGCCCAACGAGCGGGGGCTGGAGCGCGCCCTGGCGCTGGGCGCCCGCCGGATCGCGGTGTTCGGCAGCGTCACCGAGTCGTTCGCCAAGGCCAACCTCAACCGCACCGTCGACGAGTCGCTGGCCATGTTCGAGCCGGTCGTCCGGCGGGCCCGGGACGAGAACATGCACGTCCGCGGCTACCTCTCGATGTGCTTCGGCGACCCCTGGGAGGGCCCGGTGCCGATCGCCCAGGTCGTCCGGGTCTGCCGGGCCCTCCTCGAACTGGGCTGCGACGAGTTGAGCCTGGGCGACACCATCGGCGCGGGCACCCCCGGCCACGTCCAGCACCTGCTCGCCGCGCTCAACGAAGCCGGGGTGCCCACCACCCGGCTGGGCGTACATTTCCACGACACTTACGGACAGGCTCTGGCCAATACCTTCGCCGCGCTCCAGCACGGCGTCACCACCGTCGACGCCTCGGCGGGCGGCCTGGGCGGCTGCCCGTACGCCAAGAGCGCCACCGGCAACCTCGCCACCGAAGACCTCGTGTGGATGTTGCACGGCCTCGGCATCGAGACCGGCATCGATCTGGGGCGGCTGACCGAGGCCAGCGCGTGGCTGGCCGGGTTCCTGGGCCGCCCCAGCCCTTCACGCACCGTCCGCGCCCTCTCCCACAAGGAGTGAGTGACCCATGTCCCTGGACCACCGCCTGCCCGAAGAGTTGGAAGAACTCCGGCGCACGGTCGAGGCGTTCGCACACGACGTCGTCGCCCCGGAGATCGGCGCGTACTACGAGCAGCACGCCTTCCCCTACGACATAGTCCGCCAGATGGGCCAGATGGGCCTGTTCGGCCTGCCGTTCCCCGAGGAGTACGGCGGGATGGGCGGCGACTACCTGGCGCTCGGCATCGCCCTGGAGGAACTGGCCCGGGTCGACTCCTCGGTGGCCATCACCCTGGAGGCCGGGGTCTCGCTGGGCGCCATGCCCGTCTACCGCTTCGGCACCGAGGAGCAGAAGCGGGAGTGGCTGCCGAAGCTGTGCAGCGGCGAGATGCTCGGCGCCTTCGGCCTCACCGAGCCGGACGGCGGCTCGGACGCCGGCGCCACCCGCACCACCGCGGTGCGCGAGGGCGACGACTGGGTGATCAACGGCAGCAAGTGCTTCATCACCAACTCCGGCACCGACATCACCGGCCTGGTGACGGTCACCGCGGTCACCGGCCGCAAGGACGACGGCTCCCCGCTGATCTCCGCCATCGTCGTGCCGTCCGGCACCCCCGGCTTCACGGTCGCCGCCCCGTACTCCAAGGTCGGCTGGAACGCCTCGGACACCCGTGAGCTGTCCTTCTCCGACGTCCGGGTCCCGGTCGGCAACCTCCTCGGCGAGGAGGGCCGGGGCTACGCACAGTTCCTGCGGACCCTCGACGAGGGCCGGGTCGCCATCGCCGCACTGGCCACCGGCCTGGCCCAGGGCTGCGTGGACGAGTCGGTGCGGTACGCCAAGGAGCGGCACGCCTTCGGCCGCCCGATCGGCGCCAACCAGGCCATCCAGTTCAAGCTGGCCGACATGGAGATGCGCGCCCACACCTCCCGGCTGGCCTGGCGCGACGCCGCCTCCCGGCTGGTGCACGGCGAACCGTTCAAGAAGGAGGCGGCGCTCGCCAAGCTCTACTCCTCCGAGATCGCGGTGGACAACGCCCGCGAGGCCACCCAGATCCACGGCGGCTACGGCTTCATGAACGAGTACCCGGTCGCCCGGATGTGGCGGGACGCCAAGATCCTGGAGATCGGCGAGGGCACCAGCGAGGTCCAACGCATGCTGATCGCACGGGAGTTGGGGTTCTAGCAGCGGTCCCCGCTCCCGAGCGGGGAACCCCTTGGGGGGCGGGCGAACAGATCCCCTAGGGGCCCACAACGCCCCCTGCGGGACCACAACGCGGCGAGCCCGGGAGGTTGTTCCCGGGCCCGCCGCGCGTGCGTCACCTCAACGGCGCCCACCACACGTTCACAGCGGCCAGTCGTTGGCAGGGTCGTCCAGCCATGCGCGTTGCCCATCGCGGGTGACGGTCAGGCCGAATCGGTCATGGCCGGGTCGGCCGGTCTCGTCCCACCAGCGGTAGGCGGTCTCCGCCTCGTCCCAGAGTCGCCGGCCGCCGTGCTGCCAGACCCGTGCCACCTCACCGTCGCGGAACTGAACGCAGGCCCACGATCGGTCGGCGAGGCCATACAGCCACACGGGCCGTGCTCCGTCCCGCTTCTCGGCCACGACTTGGAGGCAGTGCGGCACGCGCAGACCCAAGGCGAAGCGGTGGGCGCTGAACGGCTCGCCGACGAACTCCTCTTCCGTGAGGCTGGTGGAGGTTTCTTCACCGTCGGCCACGCTGCCGGGGACGTACTCCCGATGTATGACGGGTGGGAGCCGCTGGGAGCGGAGTTTCATGAACTCCACCGGTCCGGTGAACCGCCCCGCTGCGCTCGTGCCGTCGCGAGCGACTTCCAGGCGAGCCACGGCGTCGCCGTTGCTGTAGTGGGTGCCCCACGGGCTGACGATGACCCCGCCCGGTCGGCATTGCCGCACCCACGTGTAGGGGATGGATCGCAGACCGCACGTCACGGTGATCCGGTCGTACGGCGCTCCCTGCTCGTAGCCTGCGGTGCCGTCGCCATGCACGACGCCACCCCCCAGGCCGAACCGTTCCAACGCCTCTCTGGCGGCCGTGGACACCGCCTCGTCCACCTCGACCGTGACCACGTTCTCCGGGCCGACGCGGTGGGCCAGGAGGGCCGCGTTCCAACCTGTGCCCGTACCGATCTCCAAAACACGATGGCCACGGCGGAGGTCCAGGTCCCGCAGCATGCGGAACACCACGGACGGCATCGATGCGGAACTGGTGGAGACCCTTCCGGGTTCCGTGCCGGAGTGGCCGCCGTCGTCCCACTGCGTGACGATCGGGCAGTCCGCGTCGGCGTACGCCTGCCATGCCTCCGGATCGTCCGCACGGGAGATGGCCACGCTCTTCCCGGCCGCCATGCTCCACGGCCAGATGAGATCCGGCAGGAACGCGGAGCGGGGGACCGCTTCGAATGCCGGGGCCCAGTCGGCGGACAGGGCCCCGCCGACCATGAGGGCGCGCCCCAGTTCGGAGCGGCCGGGGCGTCCCTGGTGTGCGTCTGTCACGTTCAGTCGACCTTGGGCGGGTTGGGAACGCCGGGTCCCCCGTCGGGGGTCGGCGCCGGGTGGGGGCCAGGGTAGGGCTCGCCGGGAAGTTTGTCGCCGCCGCTGTTGCTGAGAACCATGAACACCGAAGTTCCTCCTTGTGGTGTGGTGCTTGACCGGCCGCCCGACTACCGCTGCCCTCCAACGCGACAGGCACCAGCCGATTACTCGCCTACTCATCTACTCGGCGATGCAGTCAGGGCAGTTCACAGGCCGAAGCCACTCGACCGCCTCGTCGCCCTGGCCGCCTTCGCCATATCGTGCCCGCTGCACCTCGCCGACCCAGACGAACTCATGGACGGTGATCACGTCGTCTCCGACGGTGCCCGCCATATGGTCATCGAGGCACAGGCGCCGCGACGGCACCTCCGCCGGCCCGTCGGCGCGAGCATGCCGGAGCTTCACCTCGTCCACGGTCACCAGCCGACCCTCGCGGTGTGGTGGGCGAGCAGCCACTGGCAGTCCCGCGCGCGCTGGTGCACTTCGGCACACGGAGGCAGGACACCCTGTCCGAAAGGGTGGGCCAACTGCTGCTCGATCTGATCCATCCGCTTCGTGAGGTGTTGCGTCTCGAAACTGTTCGGCATCCGGCACGCGGCGGTCCTTCGCATCACGTCGAGGAGCAGCGCAACGTGGCCGCGCAGTTCCTCGTCCGTGTCGGCCAGTTCTTCCCGGCTCGGCCGGCTCGCGCCGAAGCCGAGCGCCCGGCGGATCGTGTCGGCGATCGTGTTTGCGTCGATCGGTACGTCGAGTGTGGCGTTCGACGGCCTGTCCATTCCCTGCTCCGATCTGGTGGCGATGCATAGAGCGTGCTCTCAGCGCGACGATGCGGGAATGACCAGCAGGGGTTACCGAGGCGGTAATAGACTCGTTGCCGGTGCAGCATGACGATTGATCGTGCCTGGGATCGCTCTGGAAGAGGGCCCTATGGACACCCACGTAAACCCGCTCGACAACGACGTGTTGGGGCGTGACGACCTACGCCGAGCACTCGACGAGCATGACTTTGCAGCCGCGTTCACCCTGATCAAGAAATGGGCCGGCCTGAGCCAAAACAAGATCGCGACAGCATGCGATCTCACGCCAGGCAAGGTGTCCAACATCATCTCTGGGCAGCACCACGTCACATCAATCTCAGTTATCCGGCGCATTGCGGACGGCCTCAGAATCCCTGGTGCCATGCTCGGGCTCTCCCCTCGTCCCTGGGAGGGGCAGCCATCGGCACCGGCGCCACCCGTAAAGGATCGCTCACCCTCCGAGGACTCACTCTCCGAGGAGGTGCCGTGGCGTCCTGACGCCACCGTCGGCCTCGCCGACCACCTAACGAGGAGCGATCTCGTGCTCAACCGCCGCACAGCTACGCGCGCCCTATCCGCAGCGGCCATCACGGGTGCCGCATTGCTCGACTCGCTCGAAGGCTGGCTCCAACCCGCAGGTGCAACCCCTCGCGCCGCCCGCCGCGGCCGTCTCGGCGCACGGGACCTCGACGCGCTAGAGACCACCGCGCAAGCCTTTCGCGCGTGGGACCACCAGTACGGCGGAGGGCTGCGCCGAAAGGCTGTCCTCGGACAACTCAGCGAAGTGGCAGCCTCACTCGACGAGCACCAAGACGCCCGAATTGAACGGCGCCTGTACGGCGTCATGGCCCAACTCGCTGGCACGGCCGCAACGATGGCATGGGACTCCGGACTACAGCGCCGGGCGCAGGACTACTACCGTCTCGCACTACGCTCCGCGCATGCCGCTGGAGACACTCTGTACGGGGCCAACGTACTGGCCGGCATGGCACGACAGATGCTCTGTGCCGACCATCCCCAAGATGCCCTCGAACTAGTCCGCTTCGCCCAGGACGGTGTCCGCACCATGGCAGGGCCGAGACTGCGTGCGATGCTGCACACCCGCGAAGCATGGGCCTATGCAGCGATGGGGCGACGCGTGGCGTTCCAACGCGCGAGCGCGCGAGCAGGCGAAGCCCTGTCCTCTTCGGGCGCTGAGGAGCCTTACTGGATCAGCTACTTCGACGCCGCAGAACTCGCCGGCGTAACCGGCGGCCGGCTGCTCGAACTCGCCCGCATCGACCCCCACGGGCACGCGCCCACCGCAGCGCGGGATATCCGCACCGCGCTCGACCAGCGCGGCCCGGAAGCCAGCCGGAGCCACGCTCTCGACTGGATCGGCCTTGCCGAGTGCAGCTTTCTGCTGGGAGACGTCACCGGAGCAGCGGAGACCACACGCCATGCCGTCAGTGCCGCCGCGCATACCCAATCAGGACGAGTCCGTCATCAACTCGCACAGCTCTACCCGTATACGGTCGGCAGGCACGTCCCCGGACCACTGCGTGAGGCCCGGGACCAGATCCGCGATCTGCTGGCGACGTAGGGAGACACGGAGAGAATGACCACCATCGCCGTAACCGGCCACATGGACCTCACAGACGACACCGTGCCGCTGGTGCAAGAGGAACTGCGGAGCTTGCTGCGCGAGCACCGACGTGAGTTGGTGGGCGTCACCTGCCTCGCACGTGGCTCGGACACGCTGTTCGCCGAGGCCGTGGTTGAGGCCGGCGGTCGGCTGATCGTCATCCTGCCCTCGCAGGACTACCGGCAGGCCAAGGTCAAGCCCGACCACGCGCCCTCCTTCGACCGCCTCACTGCTGTGGCGGAAGTGGTGACCATGCCGTACGACACGGCCAACCGCGAGGCATACGAAGCAGCAAATGGAGAACTGCTCAAGCGCGCCGACCGCCTGGTAGCGGTCTGGGACGGCGCAGCCCCTTCCGGAAAGGGAGGAGGCACGGCGGACACCGTCGAGCAGGCACGCAGCGCCGGTGTGCCGGTGGACGTTGTCTGGCCGAGCGGCGCCCGGCGTGGGGCGTAGAGGAGGCCATTCCCGGGCCCGCCGCGCCGCCGCGACACGTCACCGCCCCCGCCACGCCCCCGCCGCTCTCACCGCCCGTCAGGCCACGGCACCTCCGGCGCCCGGTAGTAGTCGATGCCCAGGGCGTCCCAGCGGGGGCCCTGGGCGGCCAGCCGCGTCCGGTACGCGCCCCAGTCGTGCGTCCGGGCCGGCGACCAGCCCAGCTCGGCGATCCCGGGCAGCCGCGGGAACGCCAGGTACTCGATGTTCGACGAGGTCGTCAGGGTCTCCGACCACAGGGGCGCCTCGACGCCCGCGACCGCACCGGCGGGCGCGCCCTCCAGGTACCTCCCCGGGTCCCAGTCGTAGGCGCGCCGGACGTTCACATAGCCGGCCCAGTTCAGGCCGAGCGGGGTGTCCTTGTCGTACTTCATGTCGAGGTAGGCGCGGTCGGCGGGCGAGAGGATCAGCCCCGTGCCGTGCCGCGCGGCGTCGGCGACCTGCTGCCGCTCCTGCGCGCCCGTCTTGTCGTAGCCCCAGTACTGGGCGAGGGCGCCCCTGACCGGGTGCGCCCCGGTCAGCTGGTGCCAGCCGATCACGGTCTTGCCGTACTTGGCGACCACCGGCTGCACCCGGTCCATGAAGGCGACGTAGTCCGCGTGGCTGGTGGAGTGCGCCTCGTCGCCGCCGATGTGGAGGTAGCGGCCGGGGGTGAGCGCGGCGATCTCCCGGATCACGTCGTCGACGAAGTCGTAGGTGATCTTCTTGGGCACGCACAGCGAGCTGAAGCCGACCTTGGTGCCGGTGTAGAGCGGCGGCGCCTGGCCGTTGCAGTTGAGGTCGGCGTACGAGGCGAGCGCGGCGTTGGTGTGGCCGGGCATGTCGATCTCGGGGACGACGGTCAGATAGCGGCTGGCGGCGTAGCGGACGATCTCGCGGTAGTCGTCCTTGGTGTAGTGGCCGCCGCGGCCGCCGCCGACCTGGGTGCTGCCGCCGTAGGTCGCCAGCCGCGGCCAGGAGCTGATCGCGATCCGCCAGCCCTGGTCGTCGGAGAGGTGCAGATGCAGCTTGTTGATCTTGTACTGGGCGAGCTGGTCGATGTACCGCTTGACCTGCCCGACGGTGAAGAAGTGCCGGGAGACGTCCAGCATCGCGCCGCGGTAGGCGTAGCGCGGGGCGTCGGAGATCGTCCCGCCGGCGATCCGCCAGGGCCCGGGCTGCCGGGTCTCCTTCTCCACGGCCGCCGGCAGCAGCTGCCGGAGGGTCTGGACGCCGTGGAAGAGGCCGGCCGGGCGGGCGGCGCTGATGGTGACCGCGCGCCCGCCGGAGGTCAGCCTGTAGCCCTCCGCGCCGAGGCCGCGGGTGTCCCGGCCGCCGAGCCTGAGGACGATGCCGTCGGCGCCGCCACGGGTGGTGACCGGCAGCGAGAAGCCGGTGGCCGGCCGCAGCAGCCCCGCCAGGTAGCCGGCGATCCGCTGGGCCTCGCCGGAGTTGCCGGGCACCCGGATCCGGGTGCCCTCACCGATCGTGTACGCGTCACCGGCCGGGCGGACCGAGGCGGGCGCCGGGATCACCCGGTCCAGCGGGGTGACGGCACGGGCCGCGGCGCCCTGCGACGGCACGGCGGCGGTCGCCGTGCCGGCAGCCGCGACCAGCAGCAGCGAGGTCAGGAGTCTGCGTCGTCTCATGGACGGTCCCTTCGGCGAGCTTCGAGCGCGGCACGTCTCTGGCTGGGGCGTTGCGGACGGCGCGTTTCCCTGGGCGCACGTTCTGACTGGCGTGGAGCGACCGGACGGTGACCATGCGTACCGCGCGCCTGGTTACCGGTCAAGGTGTAGACCAGTTTCAAGGCGCGTTCTGGTATACGTGCCCGATATCGGGCAGATTTCTTGCGAATCTTGGCGAGGACCCGCAATATCGACGGGTGCTCGAACGCCGTCCGTCCCACGAGGACCTCATCGACCACCTGGTCCGCAGCACGCCGCTCCAGCGCGGCGAGGCGGCCCGGGTGGTGCTGGACGTGCTGGCGTACTTCGACGAGACCACGGAGGGCTTCGTCCGCCGCAGACACCGCGAGCTGCAGTCCCAGGGGCTGCGGAACGAGGCGATCTTCGAGCGGATCGCACACGAGCTGCCGCACCGCGCCGTGTCGCCCCCCGCGCTCTCGCTGCGCCAGCTGCGCCGCCTGGTCTACGGCTGACCGCCGGGACCGACCAGCGCCCGCCGGTGGACGGCCGGGCACCCATGAACGCCAACGAGAAGGGTCACCGTATGTGCGGGATCGTCGGATACATCGGCAAGCGCGATGTCGCGCCGCTGCTCCTTGAGGGCCTCCAGCGCCTGGAGTACCGCGGCTACGACTCGGCCGGTATCGCCATCCACGCCAAGGGCACCGGCAAGGCCGCGGGCGGTCTGAAGACCGCCAAGGCCAAGGGCCGGGTCCGGGAGCTGGAGTCCCGCCTGCCGAAGCGGTTCGCGGGCTCCACCGGCATCGCGCACACCCGCTGGGCCACCCACGGCGCCCCCACCGACGAGAACGCCCACCCGCACCTGGACACCGAGGGCAAGGTCGCGGTCGTCCACAACGGCATCATCGACAACGCCGCCGAGCTGCGCGCCCGGCTGACCGCCGACGGCGTGACCTTCGCCTCGGAGACCGACACCGAGGTCCTGGCCCACCTCATCGGCAGCTCCACCGCCGCCACGCTGGAGGAGAAGGTCCGCGAGGCGCTCCGCCACGTCGAGGGCACCTACGGCATCGCCGTCCTGCACGCCGACTTCGCCGACCGCATCGTGGTCGCCCGCAACGGCTCCCCGGTCGTCCTGGGCATCGGCGAGCACGAGATGTTCGTCTCCTCCGACGTCGCCGCGCTGGTCTCGCACACCCGCCAGGTCGTCACCCTCGACGACGGCGAGATGGCCACCCTGAAGGCCGACGACTACCGCACGTACACCACCGAGGGCTCCCGCACGACGGCGACGCCGGAGACCGTGGAGTACGCGGCCGAGTCGTACGACCTGGGCGGCCACGACACCTACATGCACAAGGAGATCTCCGAGCAGGCGGAGGCGGTGGACCGGGCGCTGCGCGGCCGGATCGACGACCGCTTCTCCACCGTCCACCTCGGCGGCCTCAACCTCGACGCCCGCGAGGCCCGCGCGGTGCGCCGGGTGAAGATCCTGGGCTGCGGCACCTCCTACCACGCCGGCCAGATCGGCGCCCAGATGATCGAGGAGCTGGCGCGCATCCCCTCGGACGCCGAGCCGGCCTCCGAGTTCCGCTACCGCAACCCGGTCGTGGACCCCGACACCCTCTACGTCGCCGTCTCCCAGTCCGGTGAGACCTACGACGTGCTGGCCGCCGTCCAGGAGCTCAAGCGCAAGGGCGCCCGGGTGCTGGGCCTGGTCAACGTGGTCGGTTCGGCGATCGCCCGGGAGACCGACGGCGGCATCTACGTGCACGCCGGCCCCGAGGTCTGCGTGGTCTCCACCAAGTGCTTCACCAACATGGTGGTCTCCTTCGCGCTGCTCGCCCTGCACCTGGGCCGGATCCGGGACCTGTCGGTCGCGGACGGCAAGCGGATCATCGAGGGCCTGCGGAAGCTGCCGGGCCAGATCGACGAGATCCTCAAGGGCGAGGACGACATCAAGAAGCTCTCGGCGCTCTACGCCGACGCCAAGTCGATGATGTTCATCGGCCGGGTGCGCGGCTACCCGGTGGCCCGCGAGGCGTCCCTGAAGCTCAAGGAGGTCTCGTACATCCACGCCGAGGCGTACCCGGCCTCCGAGCTCAAGCACGGCCCGCTGGCGCTCATCGAGCCGGCGATGCCGACGGTCGCGATCGTGCCGGACGACGACCTGCTGGAGAAGAACCGGGCCGCGCTGGAGGAGATCAAGGCCCGCAGCGGTCGGATCCTCGCCGTCGCCCACCAGGAGCAGGAGAAGGCCGACCACACCATCGTGGTGCCGAAGAACGAGCCCGAGCTGGACCCGATCCTGATGGGCATCCCGCTCCAACTCCTCGCCTACCACACGGCGTTGTCCCTGGGCCGGGACATCGACAAGCCGCGCAACCTGGCCAAGTCCGTGACGGTGGAGTAGTCCCCCGCGAGCGCTGGCTCCGCGTGCGTGCCACCATACGCACACGGAGCCGGCGCCTCCCCTTTTGCCGGCGTCGCCCATTACGCCGGCGGGATGCCGCCACCCCGGGATCCGTCACTTCCCGGCCGGCAGCACGTCGCTGTGACCGTTTTCTACCCGTCACCAGCGCACGAGCAACCTCCGGACGGCAACCGGACGCCCACTGCCCACAATCCCCATGACGCCCCCTCAACTGTGGACATACCGCGGAGAGCCGATCAACGGGGGGCGCACGCAAGGGAGTTCGCCCGCACTCCGGGCGGGGCGGCTGCGCGCCGGCGTCAGGGAATGACCATGACCGGGCGCTGCGCGCGGCGCGCCAGCCGGCCGGCCACCGAGCCGAAGATCCGGCCGACGAGGCCGTGCGTCGAGCCGACCACGATGGCGTCGGCCTCGTACTCCCGGCCGACCTCCTCCAGCTCGTGGCAGATGTCGCCGCCGCGCTCGACGAGGATCCAGGGGACCTCGGCGAGGTGGTCGGCGCAGGCCAGCTCCAGCCCGAGCACCTCGGTGCGGTGATCGGGGACGTCCACGAAGACCGGGGGCTCGCAGCCCGCCCACACCGTCGTCGGCAGCCGATTGGCCACGTGGACGATGATCAGGCCCGTGCCGTGGCGCCGCGCCATACCGATTGCATACGCCAACGCGCGTTCGCTCGACGTGGAGCCGTCGAAGCCGACCACGACGCCGTGCCGGAAGGCGGGATCGCAGGAGTGGTGCTTCTGTTCCGCCGCTTCGAGGTCCGCCATCGGATCGGCGACCTGCTTGCGGTCCGCGGGTTCAGGGGTTTCGTGACCGGCCATGGGTGTCTCGGCGAGAACGTCCTCTTGCGGAGGGGCGAACGGGGAACGGCGATTGACTTGATCCGGCAGTTGACCTGGGCGGCTCGATCAAGGAGCGGGAGCCATAGTTCAAAGAGGAACGATACGACTGGGAATCATCTTTCCAAGCCGATACCCCAAGAGTACGGCGCTACTCCTCCACTGCCCAGAACGCACACGGACCCCCGGGGAGCCCGCACGGGGCGCCCCGGGACCGCAAGCGTTCCCCGGAGCATGCCGGAGCGTGGCGCGGATGGCAATGCCCCGGCCTGCCCCCGTACGTACCCCCGGCGGCCCCTCGTGATCGCCGGCGGAACCGCCCCCGCCGACCGTCCGCGGCGATCTCCACGCCGCCGACGCCGTCCGGTAGATCACCCGACCCGGTGAGCGGCGGCGTACCCCGGGGCGCATCCGGATGCGCCCCGGCACCCGTCACCTTGATCGCGCGCGGGACCGCCGGGACGGATGCGGGCGGCGGTGCCGACGGCCCCGCGGCGGCGGCCGGCGCGCGGCGCGGGTCGTCAACGCGGCCCGGACGGACGGCCGCACGGCGGCCTGTCGCAGGCATCGATCACCAGGGGGACAAAAGTGAGCGTATATAGACAGAAAGGCAAGGGTGGAGGCGCGTTGAGAGGGGGCGTACATCGACCGTTAGAGGCGTTCGCAAGTCTGTGCACGACCGTTTTCAGCCAACTTCCGGCCTGGATCCTCACCTTGCCCCAGACCCCCCTCAACCCGGGTGTGAGCAGGGAGGAAAGGACCGCCGGGCATGGTTGTGCCCTACTGCGAACGGGCAGAGCCGAGACGCGCACTTCCCATGCAGGCCCGACGAGTGGAACGCTTCGTGATCGAATGCTTCGCGCCAAGTTGCCATATCGACATACCAGTGGGTGGTGAACTTGGCACTCCATCCTCACGGGACACAGTAGATTCGATCTTGGTCAGTGACGGCGGGGGAACTGTGCAGGACCGAGAGGGCGAGACGACCGAGGGGGGCTTAAGTGCCATGAGCCAGGACTCCGCTGCCGTACCAGATGCCGCACGCAAGCTCGCCGCCCGACGACGCCGCGAAATAGTCGCGGTGCTCCTCTTCAGCGGCGGCCCCATTTTCGAGAGCTCCATTCCGCTCTCGGTCTTCGGCATCGACCGCCAAGACGCCGGCGTTCCGAGGTACCGGCTGCTTGTGTGCGCCGGCGAAGATGCGCCTTTGCGCACGACCGGGGGGCTCGAACTATCTGCCCCCTACGGGCTGGAGGCGATCTCCCGTGCCGGGACGGTCGTCGTACCGGCCTGGCGTTCCATCACGCAGGCCCCGCCGCCCGCGGCGCTCGACGCGCTGCGCCGCGCGCACGAAGAAGGGGCCAGGATCGTCGGGCTGTGCACGGGGGCGTTCGTCCTCGCCGCGGCCGGACTGCTCGACGGCCGACCGGCCACCACCCACTGGATGTACGCGCCGACGCTCGCCAAGCGTTATCCGTCCGTCCATGTGGATCCGCGCGAGCTCTTCGTCGACGACGGCGACGTGCTCACCTCCGCCGGCACCGCCGCCGGAATCGACCTGTGCCTGCACATCGTGCGCACCGACCACGGCGCCGACGCGGCCAACGCGCTCGCCCGCCGACTGGTCGTCCCGCCCCGGCGGACCGCGTCCGACCTCGGGCACCAGCGCTACCTGGACAGGTCATTACCAGAGGAGATCGGCGCCGACCCGCTCGCCGAGGTCGTCGCCTGGGCGCTGGAGCACCTCCACGAGCAGTTCGACGTGGAGACGCTGGCGGCCCGCGCGTACATGAGCCGACGCACCTTCGACCGGCGGTTCCGCTCCCTCACGGGCAGCGCGCCGCTCCAGTGGCTGATCACCCAGCGGGTCCTCCAGGCCCAGCGGCTGCTGGAGACCTCCGACTATTCGGTGGACGAGGTCGCCGGCCGCTGCGGGTTCCGCTCGCCGGTCGCGCTGCGCGGCCACTTCCGGCGGCAGCTGGGCGCCTCGCCCGCGGCCTATCGGGCGGCCTACCGCGCCCGTCGGCCGCAGAGCGGTGCACCCGAGCCCGCGCTGCGTCCGGAGCGGGCCGAGCGTCCCGAGCGCGAGCGGGCGGCGCTGGGCGGCGAGCGGTTCTCGGCCGCCGCACTGGGCGGGCACGGTCTGGCCGCCGAGGTGGCGGACGCGACCAAGCCGCCGTCGGAGGGGTACGCCACCCGACTGCCGGAGACCCCGGTCGGCCGGGGGGCCGGTCGGCCCGTACTGCCCGGTCAGCGGGAGCGCCCCGTAGGGTGAGACGTATGAACGATCGCATGGTGTGGATCGACTGCGAGATGACCGGACTCTCGCTGGCGAGTGACGCGCTTATCGAGGTGGCCGCCCTGGTCACCGACTCGGAACTGAACGTGCTGGGTGACGGAGTGGATGTGGTGATCCGTCCCCCGGCCGAGGCGCTGACCACCATGCCGGAGGTGGTGCGACAGATGCACACCGCCTCCGGGCTGCTGGCCGAGCTGGACTCCGGAACGACGCTGGAGGCGGCCGAGGCACAGGTGCTTGACTACATCAAGCAGCATGTGCCGGAGCCGAGGAAGGCGCCGTTGTGCGGAAACTCCGTCGGTACCGACCGCGGCTTCCTGCTGCGCGACATGCCGACGCTGGAGAGCTACCTGCACTACCGGATCGTCGATGTGTCGTCCGTGAAGGAACTGGCCCGGCGCTGGTTCCCGCGGGCGTACTTCAACAGTCCGGACAAGAACGGCAACCACCGGGCGCTGGCCGACATCCGCGAATCCATCGCGGAGTTGCGCTACTACCGGGAGGCCGTGTTCGTGCCCCAGCCGGGGCCGGACTCGGAGACCGCGAAGGCCATCGCGGCCAAGCACAAGCTGCCTGCCGAACCGGAGTCGGCGGCACAGTGACGCAGCTCGCTCCCGGGGACGCGAAACCTGGGAGCGAGCACCCCTCCGGAACCTGTACACTTTTTCTCAGCCGGTGGGGAAAAGGAACCACACAGCACCGGTCTTGGTGGGTATAGCTCAGCTGGTAGAGCACCTGGTTGTGGTCCAGGATGTCGCGGGTTCGAGTCCCGTTACTCACCCCACTGTCGAGGCCCCCGATCTTCGGATCGGGGGCCTCGAGTGTTTCCGGGCGGATGCCGCCGCCGGCCGGGGTGGGCCGGCCGGGCCTCAGTAGCCGACGGTGAAGCGCTCGCCGAGGTGGGCGGGCTGCTCCAGCTCGTCGAGGAGCGCGACGGCGTAGTCCTCGGTGGAGATCCGGCTGCTGCCGTCCGCGGCGACCACCAGGTCCTCAAGGGCGGTGCGGTAGGTGCCGGTGCGCTCGCCGGGCTCGATGGTGCCGGCCGGGCTGAGGTTGGTCCACCGGACGTCGGAGACGGTGCGGTAGAAGTCCAGCGCGTCGCCGTGCGCGTGCATGATCTGCAGCAGCGGGATCGGGAGG
This sequence comes from Streptomyces yunnanensis, assembly GCF_029011865.1. Classification (NCBI taxonomy): domain Bacteria; kingdom Bacillati; phylum Actinomycetota; class Actinomycetes; order Kitasatosporales; family Streptomycetaceae; genus Streptomyces; species Streptomyces yunnanensis. The sequence goes on along the minus strand of NZ_CP095749.1, from coordinate 6,079,273 downwards.
CCCTCGGTGTCCCAGACCTGGACGCCGTCGGGCTTGCGGAGCGAGCCGGCGCCGCCGACCGCGACCAGTCGGGGCATCTCCCCGCCCAGCATGCGCAGGCCCTCGACCAGCGCCTCGGCGGCGGGCCGGATGGTGGCGATGTGGCCCGGGCCGTCGCCGCCGCCGACCGCGCTCACCACCACGTCCTGGCCCTTGGCGACCTCGGCGACGGATTCCGGATCGAGCACGTCGCCGTAGGTCACGGTGAGGGCGGGGTGGGTGATGGTGACCTTCGCGGGGTCGCGGACGGCCGCGGTGACCTGGTGGCCGCGGCGCAGCGCCTCGTCGAGGATGCGGCTGCCGATGGTGCCGGTGGCCCCGAAGAGAGCGATCTTGGACATGGTGGGTTCTCCCGGTGGTTCGGTGGGGGGCGAGGTGCGCCCGCGTGGACCGCGGTGTTCCGGCCTCCGCGGTGCGGCTGCCGTTTTCCGCCATCAGTCGTGCTGACGTCTCCTACGCTAGGGGTATCAACGGGAGATTTCGGGGTAGCGAGGCGACGGGTCATGGTGAAAAAGCGACAGGACCCCCGAGAGGACGCAGAGACGATCCGTGAGGTGCCGTTCTCCGCGCCGGCCGGGCGGCCCGCCGGCGTGGAGGTGCTGACCCTCGCCGAGCTGCGCGAGCGTGCGGACGCCTGTCGACTCTCCACCCCGCACCGGCCCGGATTCCACCATCTGCTGGTCCTGGACCGCGGGCGGCTGGTGCACTGCGTCGACTTCAAGGAGCACCGCCTCGCACCCGGGGACCTGCTGTGGTCGCGCCCCGGGCAGGTGCAGCACTTCGGGGACCTGACGGGCGCGGAGGGGCGGTTGGTGCTCTTCGAGTCCGGGTTCCTGGACCCGGCGACCGCCGCCGCGGCCCGGATCGAGGACTGGTACGGGCCGGCCGTGCTGCACCCCGAGGGCGCCGCGGCCCGGGCGCTGGACGAGGCGCTGGGGCAACTGCACCGGGAGTTCGGGGCGCTGGGCGGGCTGCCGCTGGAGGTGCACCTGGAGGTGCTGCGGCATCTGCTGGCCGTCCTGGTGCTGCGGGCCGCGCATCCGGCCGGGGAGGCGGACGGGGCGGCCGACGGGACGTGCGAGGCGGGCGAGACGTATCTACGGTTCCGGGACGCGGTGGAGCGGGGGTTCGCCCGCAGCCGCCGGGTGGCCGACTACGCCCGGGCGCTGGGCTATGCGCCGCGCACCCTCTCGCGGGCCACCGAGGCGGCGGCGGGGGTCGGCGCGAAGGAGTTCATCGACCGGCGGGTGGTGCTGGAGGCCAAGCGGCTGCTGGCGCACGGCGACCAGCCGGCCTCGCGGATCGCGGACCGGCTGGGCTTCGCGGACGCCACCAACTTCAGCAAGTTCTTCCAACGGCAGGCCGGGATCACGCCGATCGCGTTCCGGGCCGCCGTGCGGGGTGGCGACTGACCGGCCGCCGTCGGCCCCCGGGAGGGGTGGGGCGGGGCGCGGCGGGTGGGGGTGGGGCCGCCGCGCCCCGCATCAGGGGCAGTCCGGGGCGCGGAACGGGCCCGGACCGGTGGGGGGTCAGCCGGTGTAGGCGCCGAGTGCCTTGGTGAAGGCCAGTGGGGCCTGGTCGAGGGAACTGCACGTCGGCTGGGCGGAGTTGGTGGATCCACCGGGGCAGGGCCGGTCGCGGTTGGCGGACCACATGGCCAGCCAGGCCAGGTGCTTGCTCTGGGCGAACTTCACCAGGGCGGCGGCGTCGGCGGGCTTGAAGACCTCGCCCTGGACGTCGTTGACGCCGATCATCGGGGTGACCGCCACGGTCCTCCAGGCGTCCGCGTCGCCCAGGCCGAGGGCCTTCTTCAGCTGGGCCTGGGTGGCGGTGGCGGCCTGGGTGGCGTACGTGCCCATGTCGCCGTGGTAGGAGGAGCCGTAGTCCATCGCCATGATGTTGACCGCGGAGATCCGCGCGCCGTTCTGCTTGGCGTTGGCCAGGAGGTTGACGCCGTCCTGGGTGAGGCCCTCGGGCATCACCGGCAGGGTGAAGGAGACGTCGAGGCCCGGGTGCTGCTTCTGGAGCTGGGCGATGGCCTGGGCGCGGCGGGTGTTGGCGGCCGTGTCGGGCAGCGCGCCGCCCTCGATGTCGAAGTCCACCTTGGTGAGCTTGTACTGGTCGACGGCCTTGCCGTAGGCGGCGGCCAGTTGGGAAGCGGAGGAGCAGGCGGCGGCCAGCTCGGTGCCGTTGGCGCCGCCGAAGGAGACCCGGACGTCGCCGCCGGCCTTGCGCAGCGCCGGTATCTGCTTGGCCACCGCGTCGCCGCCGAGGTCGCCCGAGCCGCCCCACTTGGCGACGCAGCCGCCGCCGGAGGTGAGGAAGGCGAGGGTGAAGTGCTTGACCCCGGTCTGCCGCGCGGTGCCGGCCAGGTCGAAGGCCGGGGTGAGGGAGGTGTCGACGTACGGGGCGAAGCCGGCCTTGGCGCCGGCGGCGGGGGTGCCGGGCCGCGGGGCCTTGGTGGCCATCGCGGAGCCGGCGACGACGAACCCGCCGCCGACCGCCAGCGCGCCGGCCACCGCCGCGCCGATCACCACGGTCGTACGGCTCGTCCGGCGCCGGTGTGCCGAGGAACTCATCTCGTGCCTGCCTGTCGTCACATGGGGGGGTGGGGGCGCACCGAGGGGGAGGTGCGTCCTGCACGCTAGCGGCAGCGAAACGGACAAATGCCGGGTTCCGTATGGCGGTTGGCGGAATTATGGCCCCCTTAAGGAAGCGGAAGGGGGTGGTTAAGAGCCGGCGCCCCGGCCCGGGGAGCCGACGCCCGGTGCGGCGGTGCGGGCGGACCGCCGTCCGCGGGCGCCGAACACCCGGCCGCCGATCCGGCGCCGCAACCGGTGGCCGCGCCGGGCGCCGGCGGGGGCCCGCCGCCCGTCCAGGGCCAGCCAGACCCGGACCTCGGTGCCGCCCAGCACCGAGCGCCCGACCCGGACGTCGCCGCCGGTGGACTCCGCCAGCCGGCGGACGATGTCCAGGCCGAGCCCCGTGGAGCCGCCCCCGGCCGCCGCCGGACGGTCCTCCCGGCCGCCGCCCGACCAGCCGCGGCGCAGCGCGGCGGCCGGATCGGCGATGCCCGGCCCGGCGTCCGAGACCAGCACGATCACCGCGTCGTCGGCGTTGTGGACGTCGACGGCGAAGGCGGTGCCCTCGGGGGTGTGCCGGAAGACGTTGCCGAGCATGGCGTCCAGGGCCGCGGCGAGGTCGGGGCGGGCGACCGGCACCCGCACCGGGCGGTCCGCGCCGGCGACCCGGACGGTGCGGCCCTCGTCCTCGGCCAGCGCGGACCAGAAGTCCATCCGCGCGCGGATCACTTCGGCCGCGTCGCAGCCGGCCGCGGCGGCGGCCTGTGCGGTGTGCTCCCGCTGGGCGCGGGCGGTGCGGATGATCTGGTCCACCTCGTGCTCCAGTTGCTCGACGGCGGCCCGGGTCTGCTCGGCGGCCGGGCCGTCGCCGAGCGAGGCCGCGTTGAGCCGGAGCACGGTCAGCGGGGTGCGCAGCCGGTGCGAGAGGTCGGCGGCCAACTCGCGTTCGTTGGTGAGGAGTTGGACGACCTGGTCGGCCATGGAGTTGAAGGCGCTGGCCGCCGAGCGCAGCTCCTTCGGGCCGTCCTCCTGGACGCGGACGCCGAGGTCGCCGCGGCCCAGGTCGTGGGCGGCGGCGGACAGCCGCTCGGCGGGGCGCACCATCCGGGTGCCGAGCCGGTCGGCGACCGCGACCGACCCCAGGACCAGTGCCAGGCCGACGCCGGCCAGTACCGCCCAGGAGGTGGCCACGCCGTTGGTGAGCGCGCCGTCGGGGACGTACACCTCGACGACGGCGATGCCGGAGGCGACCGCGGTGGGCTGGAGCAGCGCGGTGCCGCCGGGGACCTCGGCGATGGAGGCCCGGCCGAGCCGGACGGCGGCGGCGACATCGGCGGGGGAGGCCCGGCGGACACCGACCTCGGTCGGGCTGCCGCCCTTGGCGGCCGCCGGGACGTGGATGCCGATCCCGCCGCCGGGGCCGGTCTCGGCGCTGGCCAGGGCCCGTTCCAACTGGGTGCGGTCGGTGGTGATGGCCAGGACGGGGCCGATGGCGGCGGCCTGCCGCTCGGCATTGGAGTAGGCGCGGTCGGAGGCCATCTCCTTGACCACCAGCCCCAACGGGACCGCGAAGGCGACCACGACCATCGTGGTGACCGCCAGGGCCACCTTGACCAGGGCCCACCTCACGGCGTCCCGCCTCTCCGCCCCTTCGGCGCGCCGCCCGCGAGGCGCGGCGGTGCGGCCGCCGCGGCCGCCGGGCGGGGCCGCCCCCGGCTCACCGGGGCGGCTCCAGCTTCACCCCGACACCGCGCAGGGTGTGCAGGTACCGGGGCCGGGCCGCGGTCTCGCCCAGTTTGCGGCGCAGCCAGGACAGGTGGACGTCGATGGTCTGGTCGTCGCCGTAGGACTGCTGCCAGACCTCGGCGAGGAGTTCCTTGCGGGGCACGACCACGCCGGGGCGCTCGGCGAGAAAGGCCAGCAGGTCGAACTCGCGGCGGGTGAGGTCCAGTGCGACGCCGTCGAGTTCGGCCTGGCGGCGCAGCGGGTCGATGGACAGCCCGCCGACCCGGGTCGCCCGTGAGGGCGGTTCGGCCCCCGGCGCCCCGCCCCGGGACCGGCGCAGTACGGCCGCCATCCGGGCCGAGAGGTGCTCGACCGAGAACGGCTTGGTGAGGTAGTCGTCGGCGCCGTCGTTGAGCAGCCGGACGATCTCGGCCTCGTCGTCCCGCGCGGTGGCGATGATCACCGGGACGTCGGTGATGCCGCGCAGCATCTTCAGCGCCTCGCCGCCGTCCAGATCGGGCAGACCGAGGTCGAGGACGACCAGGTCGAAGCCGACGTGCGCGACCTCGCGCAGCGCCTCCAGGGCGGTCCCGACGCTGCGCACCGCGTGCCCGGCCTCGGTCAGATGCCGGATGAGCGCGGAGCGTACGAACTGGTCGTCCTCGACCACGAGCACTCGTGCCATGGGCGGCACCGTACGCCATACGGGCGCGTTCCCCTGCGCACGGTTGACGACCGGACGGCGTCACCCCCGGTGGCGGGCGGGCGGATTCGCCCCCACCGGCGCCACGATGACGGCCTCCCGCGGCCCGTACGGGCCCGGCGCCCTAGGGCCTGTCGTCAAACTCCCGCCTGCCTCGCGACGCCTGGCACGCACGCTCTCCGCGTTGTCGGGCTCATCCCGGTACGCCCGGTACCGGGATGACCCTCCGCCTTGAGATCGCACGCACCAGACGCCGCGAGGCCCGCCCTCCGGGCGAACGACGGGAGTTTGACGACAGGCCCTAGCCGGGACCCACCATGTTGGTGTCGCCGACCTGCGGGTCGATGAGTCGGGGGCCGAACAGGCCGCTCCCCGAATGGTCCGGATCGGCGCTGGCCGGCGCGCTGAACACGGCCAGCGTGATGAGGGTTCCGACGATGAGGGCTGCGACACGGCGCATTGCACGAGCCTCCCGAGAAGTCGCTGATCTTTCGCTCACTCTGCCCGGGTTCCTCCACTTATACGCGCTAAATCCCTCTTGTGGCGGTTATATGACGCGGCGTCGGATCGGGAAAACCGAGGCGCCGCCCCGGCCCCGCACCGTCAAGCCCGCGTGGACGGGGTTGTTCTTTCCGCCGGCCGGCATGGTCCTATAGGGGGCATGGACAGAGGGAGTTCGGGGCGGGGCCTGGTGCACGCGGCGGCCTGGACGCTGGCGACCGGCGCCGCGGTCGCCCTGTCGTGGTTCGGCGTGCACACCGTGCTGTCCGGCACGGTGTACGACGCGCCGCGGGCGCTTCCGCTCTCCGACCAGGTGGCGTCCTCAGCCCTGCCGCAGGTCTCCTCCACTCATCGGCCGAAGCCGTCCGCCTCGCCGTCCGCGAGCCCCTCCTCCTCCCCCGCCGACGACCGGCCGCCGCGGACCGCGGCCCCGTCCCGCTCCCTGGACGCCCCCTCGTCCACCTCCTCGGCCCTGCCCGGCAGCGGCACCCCGGCGCCCACCGGCGACCGGATCCGCGGCTACGTCACCAACGGCGGCCGGGTGGTGCTCTCGCTGGGCGCCGACTCCGCCGAGCTGGTGTCCGCGACACCGAACGCGGGCTGGCAGATGCAGGTGTGGAAGCAGAACCAGTGGCTCCGGATCGACTTCACTGGCGGCGGCGCGCACACCTCGGTGATCTGCACCTGGAACGGCCATCCGCCACTGGTGGAGACCAGCAACCACGCGGCGTAGCACGGGAGTTGACGCGCCGCCGGACGTCCTTACGTGAAGACCCCGGCGGGCGGGGACGGCGAGGCGACCGCGGTGGCGTCGGTGACCGGGGCCGCGCCGCCGGTGAAGTCCAGCAGCGCCCGGCCGTGCTCGACCCGGCCGGCGTGCGGGTCACCGGCCGCCCGCCGGGTCAGCTCGGCGACCGGCAGCGACCGGTCCGCGGCGAGCAGCACCGCGTTGCCGAACCGCCTGCCGCGCAGCACGGCCGGCTCGGCGGTCAGGGCCAGCTCGGGGAAGACGGTGTGGACGGTGGCTATCTGGCCGCGCAGGAACGCCAGCGGCGGCCCGTCGGCGAGGTTGGCCGCGTAGTGGCCGCCGGGCCGCAGCGCCCGGCGCACCTCCGTCACGAACTCCACGCTGGTCAGGTGCGCGGGTGTGCGGGCGCCGGCGAAGACGTCGGCGATGACCAGGTCCGCCCAGCCGTCCGGGATCCTGGCCAGCCCGGCGCGGGCGTCCGCACCGCGCACCCGTATCCGCCAGGTGCTCTCCAGCGGCAGCCGCTCACGGACGAGCTGGACCAGTGGGGTGTCTATCTCCACGACCTGCTGGGTCGACCGCGGCCGGGTCGCGGCGATGTACCGGGCCAGGGTCAGGGCGCCGCCGCCGAGGTGGACGACGCGCAGCGGCGCACCGGGCGGGGCGACCAGGTCGGCTATGTGCCCCAGCCGCCGCTGGTAGGAGAACTCCAGGTACGCCGGGTCGTCGAGGTCCACGTGGGACTGCGGGGCGCCGTCTATCAACAGCGTCCAGCCGCGCGGCCGGTCCCGATCGGGTCGGAGTTCCGCGACCCCGCCGCCCACCGTTCCGGTGACGGACTCCGGGCCGCGCCCGCGCCTACTTCTCGCCATGCCTCCAGTATGGCGGTCCGCCGTGGCACGATATCCGCAGGTCAGGGTCGGTGCGAGAAGCCAGGCGGCGGACCGCCCGACGGCCGGAGCCGCGGGCAGCCCGCCTGGTGTGCCGCGACCCGAGCCGGTCCGATGTCCCTTCGGACCGGCTCCGGATCACTTGTTGACGCAGTGGTTACCGAACGCCGGGTTCAGCAGCGCGACGAGGACGTTGACGCTGTTGCCGCACACGTTGATCGGAATGTCGATCGGGATCTGGATGACGTTGCCGCTGAGGACGCCCGGCGAATGCTTGGCGATCCCCTTCGCGTGCGCGCCCCGGCCATGGTGACGGCCCTCCTTGAAACGGCCGTGGCTCTTGCCGTGGTGCCCGCCCTCGTAGGCGGTGGCGGCGCCCGCGCCGCTCAGCACCAGGGCTGAGGTGGCCGCGGCCATCGCGGCGGTCTTGACGAACCGCTTCATCCCATTCTCCTTTTCAGCTCGCGTATGGGGCATCGGACACAACGACCAATATGGGTTACGGATACGGCCGATACCACTTAAGCGGATTCATTAGGCTGACTGGCTGGCGGACGACCGGTGGAAAACGGGGGTGGGATCGCGGCGCGCCTGCCGCGATTTCCAACATGATTTCTGCCAGAGTGCTCTCCTGTTTGACTGATTGAAGTCGGAGAGGACCACATGCCGAAGTCGATGGACCGCACCAGGTGCGGCGCGGTATGCGCGCTCGCGACCCTGGCTTTGTCGGCCGCTCTGACTTCGGCTGTGGCCGCCCCGGCTCCCCCGGAATCCCCGCGCATTCCGTTCGCCGAGCGCTTCCACAGCACCGGGCACGGCGGTTTCGCGCGGGCCGCCGGCACCTCGGTGACCTGCCGGCCCGTGCCGCACCGGGCGGGGCCCGCCGGCCCGCCCTGTGCGGCGTCCCGGCGGGCCGGCCGCACCACCGTCGCCCGAACGGCGTACCTCGACAGCGACGACGACCCGCGCACCGTCGGCTCCAGCAGCGCCCGGCTACGGCTGCCGGCCGGCTCCCGGGTGCGCTACGCCCGGCTGTACTGGGGCGGCGACCTGCGTCCCGGCGGGCCCCGGGCGGCCCGGGACACCGGTCAGGTGCTGCTCGCCGGGCCCCGCGGCCGGTACGAGGAGGTGCGCGCGGACGGCCCGATCGGGCGCCGCAGCACCGCCCGGACCGACGCCTACCAGGCGTCCGCGGACGTCACCGCCCTGGTGGGGCGCGGCGGCCCGGGCACGTACACGGTGGCCCGGACGGCCACCGGGCACCGGGCGGCGCGGGCCGGGTCCTGGGGCGGCTGGGTGCTGGTGGCCGCCTACGAGAACCCGCGGGAGCCGCTGCGGCGGCTGACGCTGTGGGACGGATTCGAGGCGCTGGGCGGGAAGCGCCGGGCGCTCGCGGTGGAACTGCCCGGGCTGCGCATTCCGGCGCATTCCCGGGGACGGGCCGGGGTCGTGGCCTACCGCGGAACGCCCGGCACCCACGGAAAAATCTCCGCCCGGGCCGGTCGCATTACTCCGGTCGCGCTCCATGGTGCGGCCGATCCAGCGAATGTGGGGCCGCAATCGATGCGCCCGAATTCCGGTCGGCGGGCGCCGGGTAGGGGCACATACCACAACGCCCTCGGTTTTGATTCCGATGTCTTCGACCTGACGCCGGCGCTCCGGTCCGGAGGCGACCGGCTGGCATTCCGCTTCACCACCCGAAAGGCGGGTTATTTGCTCGGCGCGCTCTTCGTCCAGGCCGATCTCCGGCGCTGAGCGGCGGGCTTCGGCAATTCCCGCGGAGTTTTTGACAGCTCGGTAATCAGGGGAGCAGTGCGCGTGCCGCCACAAGACCCGCCGTCCCAGGAGCGGCTCACGGTCCTGCATGTGTCCCAGCCGGTCGACGGCGGGATCGCCCGGGTCGTCGCCGGCCTGGTCCGTTCCCAGGTGGCGGCCGGGCTGCGGGTGGTGGTGGCCGCGCCGCCCGGCGGCACCCTGCACGTGGAGGCCGCGGTCGCGGGCGCCGAGGTGGTGCTCTGGCCGGCCCGCGGCGCCCTCGGCACGGCGCTGTCCGCGTCGGCGCGGCTGGCCCGGCTCGTCCGGCGCACCGGCCCGCACCTCGTGCACACCCACGGTGCCCGGGCCGGGTACGCCGTCCGGCGGGCGGTGCGCGGGCGGATCCCCACCGTCCACCAGCCGCACTGCTGGCCGTTCGAGGATGGTGGGCCGGCGGGCCGCACGGCGCGGGTCTGGGAGCGGTACGCGGCCCGCTGGACGCACCGGATGCTGTGCGTGAGCGAGGCGCAGCGGGCGCGCGGGACGGCCGTGGGCGTGACCGGCCGCTGGGTGGTGATCCCCAACGGCGTGGACCTGCGGCGGTTCGCTCCCGCCGACGACGACGGCCGGGCGGCGCTGCGCACGTCCCTGCCCGCGCTGCGCGACGCGGTGCCGGCCGGGGCGCCGCTGGTGGTGTGCGTGGCGCAGCTGTTCCCGCAGAAGGGCCTGCCGACGCTGCTGCGGGCCTGGCCCCAGGTGACGGCGGCGGTCCCCGACGCGCGCCTGGCGCTGGTCGGCGACGGGCCGGACCGGGCGGCGCTGCACCGGGCCGCGCCGCCCGGAGTGCTCTTCACCGGCGCCGCCGACAGCGTCGCCCCCTGGTACCAGGCGGCAGACCTGGTCGTGGTGCCGTCCCGGTGGGAGGGCATGGCGCTGGTCCCCCTGGAGGCGATGGCGTGCGGCCGGGCCGTGGTGCTCAGCGACGTCGGCGGGGCCCGCGAGTGCCTGCCGGCCGACGCCGCGGACGGCTGCCTGGTGCCGCCGGGCGACCCGGCCGCGCTGGCCCGGGCCGTCATCACCCTGCTGGCCGACCCCGAACGGCGGACCGCGCTCGGCGAGCGGCTGCGGGACCACGTGCGGATGGCCCACGACGGGCAGCGGGCGGCCGGCGCGGTGCTGAACCTCTACCGCGAACTGCTGGCCGTGCCGCCCGTCCTGACCGTGCCGCGGGCCGAGCGATGACCGCCGAGCGCGCGGACGCTCCCCCGGCGCACGCGGGACGGCACGCCCGGCCGCCCGCCGGGGCACTGCCCCGCCCCGCCGCCCCGGCCGCCGCCCCGGTGGCACCGGCGCCCCCGGCCGGGCCGCGCCGCGCCGGGCCGTCCCCGTCCTGCTGGCGGCGGCCGACGCCCTGGCCACGGCCGGCGCGGCCCTCCTCGTCGACACCGACCCGGCACTGCTCGCGGGCCTGGTGCCGGTCCTGCTGCTGCTCAACTCCCGGGCCGGGCTCTACCGTCCCGGCCCGGCCCCGGCCGCGCTGGACGAGGTGGCACCGCTGCTGGGCCGGGCCGCCGCCGGCTGGTGCGCGGCGGGCGCGGCGCTGGCCGCGCTGCACCCCGGGCTCGCGCTGGGCCCGGTCGCCCTGCCCGCCGCGGTGGCCGCCCAGGCGGCGCTGGCCGGCACCGCCCGGGCCGTGGTGTACCGGGCGCGACGGGCCACCGCCCGGCGCCGGCCGCGGTCGACGCTGCTGGTCGGCCCCGAGCCGGTCGCCCGGCAACTGGCCGCGGCGCTGCTGGCGCACCCCGAGTACGGGCTGCGCCCGGTGGGCGTGGTGCCGACCGGGCCGGCCGCGCCGCAGGGCGCCCCGGCGGGCGCGGCGCCGCCGCTGCTCCGCTCGTCCGACGCGCTCACCCGCGCCGTCATCCGGTACACCGTCCGCGACGCGGTGTTCCTGGTGCCGCCGGAGAGCGACCCGTACGCCGCGGCGCTGCTGCGCCGGTTCCTCGGCCAGGGCACGGCCGTCTGGCTGGCCGGCGCCGCCGCGGCCCGCGACGGCCGGCCGCCGGGGCCCGGCGCCGGCCACCTGTGGGGCTTCGCCTGCCGGCCGTGGGAGGCCGGCCGCGCCCGGCCCGGCGGACCGGCCAAGCGGGCGCTGGACCTCGTCCTGGCGTCGGCGGCGCTGCTGCTGACGCTGCCGCTGCTGCTCGGTTGCGCGCTGGCGGTACGGCTGGTGGACGGGCCCGGGGTGTTCTGCCGGCTGCCCCGTCTGGGCCAGGACGGCCGCCGCTGCGCCCTGCTGCGGTTCCGCATCGCGCGCCCCGGCACCCCGCCCGGCGGCCTGGGCCGCTGGCTGCGGCGCACCTCGCTGGACGGGCTGCCGCAGCTGTGGAACGTGCTGCGCGGCGAGCTGAGCCTGGTCGGGCCGCGCCCCGAACGCCCGTCCCGGGCCGCCGAGTTCGCCCGCCGCCACCCCGGCTACGCCGCCCGTCACCGGATGCCGCCGGGCCTGACCGGCCTGGCCCAGGTGCACGGGCTGCGCGACGGCGCCCGTGCCGAGGAGCGGGCGCGCTTCGACAACCTCTACATCGACGGCTGGTCGCCGGGAGGGGACCTGCGGATCCTGCTGCGGGCCGCGGCCCGACCGCTGTTCCGGCGGGAGGACGGATGACCCCGACCGGCCGCCGCCCGCAGCCGCGGCACCGCCGCGCGCGGCCCCCCGACGAGGCCGACCCGGCCGCTGACCAGGCCACCCTGGCCGCTACCCCTGGAGGGATCCGGTGAAAGTCCTGCACGTCATCACCGGCCTCGAAGTGGGCGGCGCCGCGCAGCAGCTGCGGCTGCTGCTGCGGCGGCTGCCCGCCCACTGCGAGGTCGTCACCCTGACCCGACCCGGCCCGCTCGCCGAGGCCATCGAGGCGGACGGCACCCGCGTCACCCACCTCGACATGACCGGCAACCGCGACCTGTCGGTGCTCCCCCGCCTGGCCGGCCTGATCCGCGCCGCCGACCCCGACCTCGTCCACACCCATCTCTACCGGGCCTGCGTCTACGGCCGGATCGCCGCCCGGATGGCCGGCGTCCGGGCGGTGGTCGCCACCGAGCACTCGCTGGGCGACGCGGTCATCGAGGGCCGGCGGCTGACCCGCGGCGTCCGCACCCTGTACCGGGCCACCGAACGGCTGGGCTCGGCCACCGTCGCGGTCTCCGACACCGTCGCCGCCCGACTCCGCCGCTGGGGCGTCCCCGCGCGGCGGATCCACGTGGTGCCCAACGGCATCGAGGCGCACCGCTTCGCCTACGACCCGGCGGCCCGGGCCGCGCTCCGGGCCCGGCTCGGCCTGCCGCCCGACGCGTTCGTGGTCGGCGGCGCCGGCCGGCTGGTGCCCGGCAAACGGTTCGACGTCCTGGTCCGCGCGATCACCCAACTCCCCGGCATCCACCTGCTGCTGGCCGGCGACGGACCGGAGCGGGAGCTGCTGCAGCGGATGGCCGGGCAGTTCGGCTCCGGCGACCGGATCCACCTGCTCGGCGCCTACGGCGGCGCGGACGGCCCGGTGCCCGGCGACGGGCCGGACATCCCCAGGATGCTGTCGGCCATCGACGTCTTCGTCTCCCCTTCCCCCGACCAGGCGTTCGGCCTGGCGACGCTGGAGGCCCTGGCGTCCGGTCTGCACGTCCTCTACGGCAGCTGCCCGGCCGTCGACGACCTCCCCGACGACCAGGCCCCCGGCGCCCACCGCTTCGGCCACGGCGTCCACGAACTGGCCACCGCGCTACGGGAGTTGCGCCGCACCGAGCCCGGTCGGCTGCCCGTACCCCCGGTGGTGCGCCGCTACGACATCGACCGCAGCGCCCAGCAGTTGATGGTCGTCTACGAGGAGGCCCGCGACGCGGCGCGCCGGGCCCGCCCGGCGGCGAAGCTCACCGCGCCGCCCGTCGGCCCCCCGCCCCAGGGGCTGCCCCCGGGCTTCACCCTGCCCGACCCGTCGCCGGCCCCGGCCCCGGACGGGCACTCGCTCTCCAAGCGCTGACGGGCGACAGCGGCGGCACACGAAGCGGTGGAGGGCGGCACCGGCCGCCCCTCCACCGCTTTTTGTCGCCGGCCGCCTCACTGGCAGCGGTCGACCGCCTCGATCGTGCGGGCCGCCTCGCCCAACGCCGCCCGCAGCACCGCCGGGTCGGTGGCGTCGGCGTACGCGCCGTCCGGCGGCACCAGCCAGCCGGTGCCCTGCACCGGCGGCTCCGGTGCCGCGCCGCCCTCCGGCCCGCCCAGGGGGATGCCGCGCCCGGACGTCTGCGTACAGGCGCTGCCCGGCACGTCCCATCCGGCGGCCGTCCCCGGCGGGACCAGGAAACCGAGCGTGTCGCAGGCGCCGTCGTGCAGCACCGGGCCGACGCCGTCCCGCAGCCGCAGGATGTCCACCGCCTCCAGTCCCTGCCGGGCCGGCACCGTGACCAGGTCACAGGGCTGGGCGACGATCCCGGGGGCGATGCGCCCCTCACGGCCCGCGACCCGGCCCGCGGACTCCTTGCCGACCCTGCTGACGCCGGTCTCCCACACGGAGAACCCCTCCTCCTGCACGCGCCACACCCTTTACACCGTCTTCAACGGAGAAACGCGTCAACAGCTACGGCGGCGGAACGCTGCAAAGGATGGCACTTCATGGCGGATCGCGGGTGAGATATTCCGGTTTGTAGCCAAACACAGGGTGGCGGACCCGTCACAGCCGGTACCGTCGTCCCGCCGCACCGCCAGGACGCGGCAAGGTCACACGATGGCACGGAGGAGGGCCGGCCTGGTGGATCGGGGTCGGGCCCGGCCGTGATCCACCGGGCCGACCCTGGGGCACGGAGAGGTCCGCCATGGCGTCGCAAGCTCAACGTCCAGCGTCGTCCCGCACCGCACCCGCCCGCCCGAACACCGCCTTCCGACAGCTGCGCGGCCGGCTGTCGCCCGGCGAGTTCGCGGCGGCGGTCCGACGGTCCGCCCGTGAGATCGGCGAGCAGGTCTCGTGCGACGCCCGCTATGTGGGCCGCGTCGAGTCCGGGGAGATCCGGTGCCCGAACTACGCCTACGAACGGGTGTTCCGGCACATGTTCCCGGGGCTGACGCTGCCCGACATGGGGTTCGCGCCGCGGGAGACGGTACGCGGACGGCGGGCGCCGAAGGGGCGGGCGGCGTCGGGCGCCCCGGTGGAGCCGGTGCTCGCACCGGGGACCCCCGCGTCCCTGGCGACCGACCCCGACCACCGCGATACCCGTATCCAGAACTGCGAGGAGAGCGACGTGCTACGTCGCGCGTTCATCACCGGCGGCCCGGCGGCCGCCCTGGGCCTGGCCGGCCTCTGCCCGCCCGGCCCCCCGCCGCACGCATCGGTCCCCAGGCCGTCGAGCCCGCTCGACCAGGGCAGAGTGCCATCGCCCGACGGCTTCGCCGCGACCGTGCCCGGGCCCCGAACCGCCTCCGGCAGCCGGGCCGGCGCCGCCGAGGCCACCGCCGTCGAGGAGGCCGTCCGCCGGATCCGCCTACTGGACGACCGGCACGGCGCCGACGGCCTCTACCAGCGCGCCGCCCAACCCCTCCGCATCGCCTACGAGCTGCTCGACGCCGGCATCCAACGCCGCGCGGTCTACGACCGGTTGCACGCCGGCGCCGGCGAACTCGCCATCTCCGTCGGCTGGCTGGCGCACGACTCCGGCCGCTTCGAGGACGCCCGCTCGCACTACGCGGAAGCGCTGTCCACCGCCCGGGTCTGCGGCGACGCGGCCCTGGAGGCGCACGCGTTCTGCAACACCGCGTTCCTGGCCCGCGACGCCGGCCGGCCGCGCGAGGCGGTGCGGGCCGCGCAGGCCGCCCAGCAGGCCGCCAAGCGGCTCGGCTCGCCGCGGCTGCGGTCGCTGCTGGCGCTGCGCGAGGCCGGCGGCTGGGCCGGGCTCGGCGACCGCACCGGCTGCACGCAGGCGCTGGCCCGGGCCGAGCGGCTGTTCGCGGCCGGGCCGAGCGAACGCGACCCGGAGTGGATGACCTTCTACGGAGAGGCCGAACTGGCCGGCCTCACGGCGCAGTGCTGGTCCGCGCTGGGCGAGCGGGGGCGGGCGGCGGAGCTGGCCCGCCACGCGGTGGCACTGCAGGATCCGCACTTCACCCGCAACATCGCGCTGTTCACCGCGGAGCTGGCCGGCAACCTCGCGGCCAGCGGCGCCGCCGAGGAGGCCGCAGCGGCGGCCCTCCAGACGCTCGCCCTGCTGACGCAGGTCCGCTCGGCCCGGATCCGGGCGATGCTGGACGCCCTCGCCCGCGCGCTCCGCCCGTACCGCAGCTGCGCCCCGGTCGCCGCGTTCCTGGGGCGGTACCGGGCGGCCGGCGACGCCGCGCGGTGCCAGCCGTCCTGACCCCCCGGTGCAGGCACCGGCTCCACCGGTGCGGCCGACGCCGCGCCCCCAGCCGGGTGCCGGCTCAGTCGAGGTGGCCGGTGTCGTTCCAGCTCACCACGGCCGGCTCGCCGTAGGCCCAGCCGAGCACCGACAGGGACGTCGGCGCCAGCCGGAGCCGCGCCGCGAAGGAGACGTCCAGGCCCAGCCAGCGCGCGCCCAGCACCCGCAGGATGTGGCCGTGCGCGAAGACCAGCACGTCGCGGTCGGCCGAGCGCGCCCAGTCGACCACCGCGTCGGCCCGCGCGGAAACCTCGGCGAGCGTCTCGCCCGCCGGCACCCCGTCCCGCCAGATCAGCCAGTCCGGCCGGTCGGCCTTGATCTGCGCCGGGGTCAGCCCCTCGTACGCGCCGTAGTCGATCTCCAGCAGCGCGTCCCACTCCTGGGCCCGCGGCCCGAAGCCGGCCAGCTCGCAGGTCTCCTTGGCGCGCACCAGGGGGCTGGTGCGGACCTCGACGTCCGGCAGGCCGTCCCAGGGGGCGTGGTGCAGCCGCTCGCCCAGCAGCTTGGCGCCCCGGCGTCCCTCGTCGAGCAGGGGGATGTCGGTGCGTCCGGTGTGCCGGCCGGAGACGGACCACTCCGTCTGTCCGTGCCTGGCCAGGAGAATGCGCGGTGCCATGGGTCGTACCTCTCGCCGGATTCCCGGCTTGTCGTCGTGCTCGGCTGGGCGCGGGCGGCGCTGACCGCGGCCCTTCCATCATCGCGTACCCGCCGGGAAGCCGGCCGGGGGCCTCGGCCGAGGGCCCGGCGCCGGCCGATCCGCCGCGCCGGGGAGGATGCGCGAGCTTGGGGACCGGTGCCCGTACCGGGGGTGTGAGATGCCAGACTTCGGCGGGTGAACGTTTCCCGCGAAAGCCGACCGAGCCTGCGGAAGCAGTTGACCGAGCTGCGCGGACCCGGCGTGCGCCCCCGCTCGCTGGACGCCCGCGCGCTCGCCGCGCTCGCCGCCAACCCCGGCTGCCGGCGCCGGGCGCTGCTGGACGGCGCCGGCGTCGACAAGGGCGCGCTGGCCCGCGCGCTGGGCTCGCCCGCGGCGTACGGCCAGTCCCAGTTCGCCCTGGTCCGCGGCAACTCCTTCGAGGCCCGGGTGAAGGCCGACGGCGGCCTGGAGCTGTTGCGGCTGGTGTGCGAGCGGCTGGCGCCGGGCACGGCGGCACCGGAGGACGGCGCGGTCGCCCGGCCCGACCTGTCCGCGGCCGGTCCCGAGGGCCGGGCGGCGCGCACCGCGCTGGCGCTGCGCGAGGCGACCGCGGCCGGCGGCTGGGCGCTGCTGGACCACCCCCTGCTGGCCATGGAGGTCGCCGGCTCCCCCGCCTACGTGGAGCCGGACGCGGTGGTGGTGCACCCGGACGGCAGCTGGACGGTCGTCGAGATCAAGTCCTTCCCGATGATCGACGGGACCGCGGACGCCGCCAAGGTCGGCGCCGCGGCCCGGCAGGCCGCCGTCTACGTCCTCGCCCTGGAGGCGGTGGCGGAGCACACCGCGGCGCACACCGGCCGCCCCGCCCGGGTCCGCGACCGGGCGCTGCTGGTCTGCCCCAAGGACTTCTCCAACCTCCCGACGGCCGCCGCCGTCGACGTCCGCAAGCAACGCGCCACCACCCGGC
This sequence comes from Streptomyces yunnanensis, assembly GCF_029011865.1. Classification (NCBI taxonomy): domain Bacteria; kingdom Bacillati; phylum Actinomycetota; class Actinomycetes; order Kitasatosporales; family Streptomycetaceae; genus Streptomyces; species Streptomyces yunnanensis. The sequence continues at coordinate 6,062,291 of NZ_CP095749.1, read as the reverse complement.
GCCAGTTGGCCCGGCTCACCCGTGTCGAGGAGATCGCCGCCGCGCTGCCCACCGGGACCACCTTCGACCTGCGGCTGACCGACGACGGCCAGACCCCGACCCGCCCGGCCGCGGAACTGGCCGAGGCGGTGGACGCGGTCACCGCGGCCTACGCCCCGGAGTGCCTGGCCGCCTGCGAACTGGCCTTCCACTGCCGCCGGCGGTCCCGCCAGGACGGCGCGGTGGAGAGCCTGGGCCGCGGCCTGCGGGGCGAGTTGGGCGGACTGCGCACCATCGAGGAGGCGCTGGCGGCGGCCGGCGGCGCACCGGGGGCGGACCCCGACGACCCGGCCGTGCAGGCCCTCCGCACCGCCGCCGCACTGCGCGCCGCGGCGCTCTCCGGCCGCGCGCCCCGTCAGGGAGAGGACACATGTCGCTGATCGAGACGCTGGCCCGGATGGAGGCGGTGGCCGCGGGCCGCGCCCAGCCGCTGACCACGGTCCGCCACCGCCACCTCGCCGAACGCCCGCTGGTCCTGGTCCCGTTGACCACCGCTGGCGAGGCCGGCGCCCCGCTGGGCGCCCTGGTCGGCACGGACCGGGAGAAGCCCCTGCTGCTGACGGTCCCCCAGCCCCGCGACCGCGACCTGCGGTTCGGGTTCCTCGCCGACCTCGCCGAGGCGGTGCTGCCCTATGTGGACGGCTTCGCCGACGACGTCGAGTTCGAGGAGCGCAAAGAGACCGACGCGGAGACCGGCCAGAAGGTCCCGGTGCAGGTCGAACTGTGCACCGACGCGCCGCAGGTGATCGTGCCCAGCGCGGCCGGCATCGACTACGTCCGGCTGCTGGGCCGCTCCATGCGGTTCCGGCGGACGGCCGAGCAGGAGCCGGAGACGCCGCACCCCGCGCCGCCGCACGTTCCGCTGCTGGGCCGCTGGTTCACCCACCTCGGCGAGCGGGCCCGAGTGCCCGGCGCCGGTCTGCTGCTGTCCATGACGGGCCTGCTGACCCGCCACTGGGCGACCGGCCAGAGCGTCCTGGAGGACCAGCACCTGGGCGCGCTGCTCGCCTGGATCGCCCCTCCGCCCGGCGTACCGGCCCCGCAGGCGGCCGAGTACGCCGAGGCCGCGCGCGACGCGGACGGCCAACTGCGCTGCCCGCCGGCCGGTCCCGCCACCGACCCGGCGTTCGACAACCGGCTGCTGGCGCCCGCGATGGCCGGCTACGACGCCGGTCTGCCCGGCGCCGAGGAGGCCCTGCGCACCCTCGTCGAGAGCCAGCTGCGGCCCACCTGGGACGCCGTCTGGCAGGGCATCGACCTGCTCCGCGGCCTCCCCGAGGGCGCCCGGGTCGCCGACCGCTGGAAGCGCGACCGCTGGTCGTACACCGCCCACCGCGACCGGATCCGGGCCGGGGAGCCGCCGCAGCCCAAACAGGACGACGCGGTCACCGCCGCCCGGAAGCTCGCCGCCCGGGAGGCCGCGCAGGCCCAACTGGACGCCCAGGAAGCCCTGGACGACCCCCTGGTGATGGCCGCCCGGCGGCTGGCCGGCGAGGCGCTGTACGGCACGGTCACCGCCGTCGAGATGGCGTTCTCCGAGGGCCGGCGGCCGATGCCGCGCCCCCTGGTGACGCTGCACACCGACGACCGCCCCCAACTGTCCGAGGGCGTCAGGGTCCACCGCCCGCTGGCCGACGGCCGCACCCAGACCGCCGAGTTCGTCGGGTACGCCGCCGGCGGGGAGGGCGCGCCGGTGGTCCGGCTCACCGGCGGGATGGGCCGCGGCCGCACTCCCGAGCCGGGCTCGGTCCCGGAGCCCGGCGAGACGACCTGCTGGACGCTCTTCGAGCACGCCCCGCGCGGCGGCCCGGGCCTGCCGGAGCCGGAGGACACCCCGTGGACGCACGGCGGCCCGCCGTCCGGCCCCGGCGACGCGCCGCCCGCCGCGCCCGACCCGGTGACCCTTGAGGACTTCCTGTGACCGGATCGCCCCGCCGCCGTCGGCCTCCGGCGCCGCGCGGCCACCGCCCGACGCCCGCCCACTCCCCGGAGAGCGCCCCGGCATGACGCCCCCTCAGCCCCTGCCCGTCCCGCCGCCGGTCGACCCCGCCACTGCGGCGGCCGAGGCCACCGCAGCGATCCTCCACGACACCCTGCACAGCCCCCGGCGCGGCGTGGTCGTCGACTCCCCGCCGGGCGCCGGGAAGTCCACCCTGGTGGTCCGCGCCGCCCGCGAACTGGCCGCCGCGGGCCGCCGGTTGATGATCGTCGCGCAGACCAACGCCCAGGTCGACGACCTCGTGCTGCGGCTCGCCGCGAAGGACCCCGAACTCCCCGTCGGCCGCCTGCACAGCAGCGAGCCCGGCGCCTTCGACCCGGCCCTCGCGGACCTCCCCGCCGTCCGCACCTCCGCCAAGATCGCCGACCTCACCGCGCTGGACGTCGTCGTCTCCACCGCCGCCAAGTGGGCCTACACCAAGGTCGAGGAGCCCTGGCGGCACGCCATCGTGGACGAGGCGTACCAGATGCGCTCGGACGCGCTGCTGAGCGTCGCCGGCCTCTTCGAGCGGGCACTGTTCGTCGGCGACCCGGGCCAGCTGGACCCCTTCAGCGTCGTCGGCGCCGACCAGTGGGCCGGCCTCTCCTACGACCCCTCCGCCAGCGCCGTCGCCACCCTCCTCGCCCACAACCCCGACCTGCCGCAGCACCGGCTCCCGGTCTCCTGGCGGCTGCCGGCCTCCGCCGCGCCCCTGGTGTCCGGCGCGTTCTACCCGTACACGCCGTTCCGCAGCGGCACCGGCCCCGGCGACCGGCGGCTGGCGTTCGGCGTGCGCGGCGACGGCTCGGCCGTGGACCGCGTGCTGGACGAGGCCGCGGAGTCCGGCTGGGGCCTGCTGGAGCTGCCCGCCCGGCACACCCCGCGGACGGACCCGGAGGCGGTCCGCGCCGTCGCCGGGGTCGTCCGCCGGCTGCTGGACCGCGGCGGGGCCGCCACCAGCGAGCTCCCCCAGACTTCGTCCGGGGGGACCCCCATGCACCGGCCGGAGCCGCTGACGGCCGCCCGGATCGCGGTCGGCACCGCACACCGCGACCAGGCCGCGGCGGTCCGCGCCGCCCTCGCCGGGCTGGGCGTGACCGGTGTCACGGTGGACACCGCCAACCGCCTCCAGGGCCGCGAGTTCGACGTCACCGTCGTCCTCCACCCGCTCTCCGGCCGCCCCGACGCGACCGCCTTCCACCTGGAGACCGGCCGCCTGTGCGTGCTCGCCTCCCGACACCGGCACGCCTGCATCGTCGTCTGCCGCGCCGGCGTCACCGAGCTGCTGGACGAACACCCCGCCACGGAACCGGTCCAACTCGGCGTCACCGTGAAGTTCCCGGACGGCTGGGAGGCCAACCACGCCGTCCTCGCCCACCTCGCGGAACACCGGGTCGCCTGGCGCCCCTGACCGGACGGAGTCCGGCACGCCGCCGGAGGCGGCCCGGAGTTACGGCCCCGGACGGCTGGGAGGCCAACCACGCCGTCCTCGCCCACCTCGCGGAACACCGGGTGGTCCTGCAGGCGTGATCGTCCCGCGCACCACGGCTCCGGGCCCCCTTGCGCGGAGCGGGACAATGGAATGCGGCAGACAACGATGGAGGTAGGTACATGTCCGAGCCGCAGTCGGCTCCCGATCCCCGCGGTACGGCGCCCGCCCCCCGCCGCATGAAACCCGCGCAGCTGCTGTTCGAGCCGCCCGAGGCCACCGCCGATCCCGAGCACTTCTTCGGGCTGGAGTCGATGGAGGACCCCGGCGCTCTGCTCGGCCGCGCGACCGAGCTCACCATCGCCTTCCGGGCGGCGGCGGACCGCGCGACGGAGTTCCAGGCGATGGCCGCCGCGCAGCTGACCGACCCCCGTCGCTTCGACCGGCTGCCGCTCGCGGAGGTCGCCGAGCGGGCCGACTGGACCGAGGACTACGCGCAGAAGATGGTCGAGTTCGGCCAGAGCCTGATGCGCAGCGGCAGCACCGTGCCGCCCGACATCGACTGAGCGCCGGTGCCGGGCGTCGGCGGGTGGGCACGTGCGCGCCGCGGGGGCAAGGGGCCGGGCGGCCCGGGAGCCTTCGCGCATCGGCCGGCACCCCCGTCGATCGCCCCGGCCCCCGTCACATACGTCACATCCACCACAGGCGCCCCTCTCGGCTCAGGACCCAAGATCATGAGCCGCTGGCATATGCGGGGAGGGGAAGATACTCCCCGCCGCCCCGCCCTGTCCTGATTTCCGCCAATCGACTCGGCACGGGCGCGGGAAGTCGATAGAACCTGTCCCATGAGCGACTGGCTGCCTGAGACTCCCCGGAACCTGGCCTTCCCGACGACGGCGTATGTGACCCTCGCCGGGGCCGACTGGCTCGCCTCCGCCAGCCCACACCCGGAGGGGATGCACATGCTGTGGGCGGAGCGGCCCACGGCGCCGAGCGTGCTGCCGTGCGGGGCGGTCTTCGACGTGATCAACGCCCCGGCGCTCTTCGGCCGGCGCATGGTGGACCGCCTGTGGTCGGCCGGCCCCGGGTCGGGTCCGGTGGCCACGCACCGGGGCCGGATCCTGCTCTTCGCCTCCCCCGGCACCGCGCAGCGGCTGCCCGCGCTGCTGGCCTGGGAGGAGTGGGGCAGCGCGGTGCCGCACCTGCTGTGCCACGGCAGCGGGGACGCGGTGACGGTGCCGCCGCTGCACCCCCGTCCCCGTACCGCCCGCACGGGGACGGCGCGGGCCGCGGGCGCCGGGCGCGGGCGGGCGGTCGGGCACCCCGCCGAGGGTGCCGAGCCGGGCGATCCCGCGGCGTCCACCGGTTCGCGCTGGCTGGTGGCGCCGGACGTCCGCGACCCCTGGCTGCCGGGGCCCGACGTGCTGTTGTGGGCCTGTGTGCGGGCCGCCCGCGGCGGGCTCGGCGCGGACCAGGAGACCGCCCGCCCGCACCAGGAACCCGCCGTGCACACTGCGGACACCGCGCTCACGGGCGGCTGAGGACCATCGATTTTTGCCCTCCCCGGCCAGGATGCTAATGTTTTCCCCGTCAGCAGGCGCCGCTAGCTCAGTTGGTTAGAGCAGCTGACTCTTAATCAGCGGGTCCGGGGTTCGAGTCCCTGGCGGCGCACAGACGGTCGAAGGCCCCCACTCCGGTGGGGGCCTTCGGCGTGCCGGGGGTCATGCGGTGCTGCGGGTGACCTTGACCGCCCATTCGCCGTCGGTGGTGCGGCCCTCGACCTGGATGCGCACGCCGTCCTCGGTGTCGTTCATGCTCTCCCCGACGCCGAGCGGGGCGTCGGCGAGCGGCGGGTAGACGGAGGAGCCCCGGCAGGCGGAGGTGCCGGGGTGGCCGTCGAGCACCTGGACGGGGCCGGAGCCGGACGCGGTGGTGCTGCGGACGCGGTAGACGAGGACGCCCTCGGTGCACAGGGAACGGTCGTTGCCGCCCGCGACGCGGGCTTCCATGGCGAGTGCGCTGTCGGGGCCGGTGCGGACCACCAGGAGGCGGGGGCGGTGGCGGTCGTCGGGGTCGTCGGGGGCGGAGAGCGGGCGCAGCGCGTGCATCCGGGGGTGGTCCAGGCCGACGCAGTCGACCTGGGCGTCGGTGATCCAGCCCAGCCGCCACTTGTGCCAGCCGAAGGGGTCGGGGGCCAGCCCGAACTGGCTGCCCATGAGGTCCCAGTCGCCGACGTAGGTGTCCCAGTCGCCGTGGCCGTTCTCGGGGCGGTGGTAGAGGTCCGGCAGGTCGAAGACGTGGCCGGTCTCGTGGGCGAGGACGTTGCGATCGGGCGGGCTGTGCTCGAAGACGGTGACGAAGCGGCGGAGCTCGACGCCGTCGGCGTGCATGGGCTGGTCGAGGTTGACGACCTTGGTGGCGTCCGAGTCGACGCCGGGGGCGCCGGGGTCGGCGGTGAGGTAGACGAGGTCGTAGCGGCTGAAGTCGATGACCGGGTCGGCGGCGGCGACCGCGTCGCGGAGGTAGGCGGAGCGGCGGCCGGAGTCCCAGTCGCGTTGTATGCCGTACGAGGTGGAGGGGTGCGGCATGCGGACCCAGCGGTTGTGGACGTGGGTGCGCAGGCGGAACTTGCCGTACGAGGCGCGCTCGAAGAAGCGGGAGGTGGCGGGGAAGTAGTCGCCGGAGAGCTGCTGGGGGGAGGTGGTGGGCCTGGCGTCGGGGAAGGACAGGAAGATCATCACCGCGTCGAGGTGGCGGTCGGGGCGGGGGTAGGCGCTGTCCCAGCCGTCGACGCCTTCGGAGTGGTGGGCCTCGGTGCGTCCCAGGGCGCAGGAGAGGGCGGCTTCGGAGGCGGTGGCCGGGCCGGCGACGATCGAGGTCGCGATGAGCGCGCTCAAGGAGGTGGCGACGGCTGCGACGCGCCGCATGCGGCGGCTGTCCACCCCGTGGGGTGTCTGTACGCGCGGCACGTAGACCTCCAGGGGTGGATTCGGGACACCCACTTACCCTGTGGTGATTTCATGGTCTTCGTCCTGATATGGCAGCCCGAATGAGTGACCCGCGCGCCTCCCCCGCCTCGTAACGGAAAGTCACAAGCGACTAAAGGTGCAATAGGGGCGAACAGAGCCGTGCAGAATTGGCTGAACTTCCGTCATGCGTGCGGATGGTCACGGCTTCGTCGCTGGATCGGCCCTCGTGCCAGCCTCTATGATCGCCACACTTTCCAGCGCGAGGTCCCCCCTCCGTCACGAGACAAGCGCCACGCGGGAGCGAGCAGTGAGCGGACACCCCGACAGCACGGGCCGCATGCCCGGAGCGACACTGCCCTCGGTGACGGAGCGTGATGGTTCGACCAGAGGCCCCGATGCCCGGACCGCATCGCCGCCCTCCCCTGCCGCTGCGGACGGCGCGACCGGCCCGCCGTCGTGCGACGCCTCGGCGCGCTGCGACGGCACCGCCGCCTCGCTCGGCGACTACCGCGCCGCCTTCCACACCGCGAGCCTGCCGATGGCCGTCCTCAACCGCGACGGACTGGTGCTCGCCGCCAACCCCGCGCTCGGCGAACTGGTGGGCGCCGACCCGGACGAGCTGATCGCCGCCAACGCCGCCGACCTCACCGACCTGGGCGCCGACCCGAGGGTGTGGGCCGCCTACCGCGAGGTGCTGTGCGGCCGCAGCGAGCGGCTGCGCTGCACCCGGCGGCTGAAACGGTCCGACGGGGCGTCAGTGTGGGTGGAGGTGACGGTCGAGCCGGTCGCCGAGGGGCAGCCGGGCGGTGCCGAACGGGTGCTGCTGTCGGCCGCGGACATCAGCGACCGGCACGATCTGCTGGCCCGGGTGCGGCATCTGCAGATGCACGACCCGGTGACCCGACTGCCCAACCGCACGCTGTTCTTCGAGCGGCTCACCGCGGCGCTGGAGGCGGCCTCCTTCGAGCGGTCGGGCACCGGCCGGATCGGGCTGTGCTACTTGGACCTGGACGGCTTCAAGGCGGTCAACGACACCCTGGGACACCGGGTCGGCGACCGGCTGCTGAGCGCCGTGGCGCAGCGGCTGACCCGCTGCGCGGAGAGCGCAGCGGAGCGCGGGCCGGGCCGCGGCGGGCATCTGGTGGCGCGGCTGGGCGGCGACGAGTTCGCGCTGCTGGTCGAGAACTCCACCGGCACCGACCAGCTGGCGGAGCTGGCGCAGTCGCTGCTGGACGCGCTCCAGCGGCCGTTCGACCTGGCCGGGCAGCGGCTGTCGGTGTCGGCGAGCATCGGCGTCGTGGAGCGGGCCGCCGGCGGAACCACCGCGACCGGGCTGATGCAGGCCGCGGACACCACGCTGTACTGGGCCAAGGAGGACGGCAAGGCCCGTTGGACGCTCTTCGACCCGGAGCGCAACGCCCACCGGATGACCCGGCAGGCGCTGTCCAGCACGCTGCGGCCGGCGGTGGACCGGGGGGAGTTCACCCTGGAGTACCAGCCGCTGGTCGGGCTGGGCGACGGCCGGGCGCAGGGGGTGGAGGCGCTGGTGCGGTGGCGGCACCCGCAGTTCGGGGTACTGGCGCCGAATCGGTTCATCGCGCTGGCCGAGGAGAACGGCGCGATCGTGGAACTGGGCCGCTGGGTGCTGGAGCGGGCCTGCTATCAGGCGCGGGCCTGGCAGCTGGCGCACCCCGGGGGGCAGCCGCTGTTCGTCAGCGTGAATGTGGCCGTGCGTCAGGTGTGGGACTCCGACCTGGTCGCGGACGTCGCCGGGATCCTGGCGGAGACCGGGCTGCCGCCGGGGCTGCTCCAGCTGGAGCTGACCGAGTCGGCGGTGATGGGCTCGGCCGGCCGGCCGCTGCAGGCGCTGCAGGCGCTCAGCGACATGGGCGTGCGGATCGCCATCGACGACTTCGGCACCGGCTACTCCAACCTCGCCTACCTCAGCCGGCTGCCGGTGTCGGTGCTGAAGCTGGACGGGTCGTTCGTGCACGGCTTCCGCTCGCAGGAGCACCCCAATCCGGCGGACGAGATGATCGTGGAGGCGCTGGTCGCGCTCGCGCACCGGCTCGGGCTCACGGTGACCGCGGAGTGCGTGGAGAGCGCCGAGCAGGCCGAGCGGCTCCGCCGGATCGGCTGCGACACCGGCCAGGGCTGGCTCTACTCCCGGCCGGTGGCCCCGGACCGGGTGGAGGCGCTGTTGGACGCGGGGCGCGCCTGCGGCTGAGCCGCGCCCCGCGCGCCCGGTCAGCCCCGCGGGAAGTCGTAGGCGTCCGCGATCAGGTCGTAGGAGCGGCGGCGGACCTCGCCGGTGTGGGCGTTGGCGGTGATCATCAACTCGTCGGCGCCGGTGCGCTTGGCGAGGTCGTCGAGGCCCTGGCGGACGGCGTCCGGGGTGCCGTGGACGACGTTGCCGAGCCAGCTGTCGACGAAGTTCTGCTCGACCTCGGTGAAGCGGTGGGCGGCGGCCTCCTCGGGCGTGGGGACCAGGCCGGGGCGGCCGGTGCGCAGCCGGATCATGGCGAGCGCGCCGGTGCGGACCTGACGGAGCGCCTCCTGCTCGTCCTCGGCGGCCAGCGCGGAGACGCCGATCAGGGCGTAGGGCTCGGCGAGCGTCTCGGAGGGGCGGAACGAGGCGCGGTAGAGGTCAAGTGCGGGAAGGGTGTTGGCCGCGGAGAAGTGGTGGGCGAAGGCGAACGGCAGGCCGAGCGTGCCGGCCAGGCGGGCGCTGAAGCCGGAGGAGCCGAGCAGCCACAGCGGCGGGCGGTGCGGGGACTGGACGCCGCCGGGGGCGGCGGCCTGGACGGGGCCGGGGACGGCGTGGATCCGGGAGTACGGGTGGCCGTCGGGGAAGGAGTCGTCGAGGAAGCGGGTCAACTCGGCGAGCTGCTGCGGGAAATCTTCGGCGCCCTCATGGAGCCGTTCGGTGCGGCGGAGCGCGGCGGCGGTGGCGCCGTCGGTGCCGGGGGCGCGGCCCAGGCCCAGGTCGATGCGGCCGGGGGCCATCGCCTCCAGGGTGCCGAACTGTTCGGCGATCACCAGCGGGGCGTGGTTGGGCAGCATCACGCCGCCGGAGCCGAGTCGGATGCGGTCGGTGTGCGCGGCGAGATGGGCCAGGAGCACCGCCGGCGAGGAGGAGGCGACGCCGGGCATGGAGTGGTGCTCGGCGACCCAGTAGCGGTGGAAGCCGCGGCGCTCGGCGGTGCGGGCGATGTCGACGGCGGTGCGGACCGCGGCGCCGGCGGTGGAGCCGGCGCCGACCGTCACCAGGTCGAGCACGGACAGGGGGACGGGTGCGGTGCCCAGGGCGGTGCCGGGTATCCCGTCGCCCCCGGGCCGGTCGTCGGTGCTCGGGGTCTGCTGGTCTTCGCCGCTCACGGTGCGGGTCCTCCTCGCGTCGCGCGTGGTGACGTCGTCGGGGGTTCCGACGCCGGTGGTCTGCGAGCAGGACAACCGGAGCAATGCTCCGGTTATTCCCGGGCGGGGACGGGAATTCCGTGCGGGCGGGGCGGCGGGACCTACGCGCCGACCGCGCGGGAGAAGAGGGCGCCCAGCTCCGGGCGGGCGAGCGGCCGGTCGAGCAGCCGCAGCCCCTCCCAGACCGTCACCTGATTGGCGGTGAGGACCGGTTTGCCGAGCGCCGCTTCGAGGGCGGGCAGGTGGGCGGCGGTGTGCAGGGCGGTGTCCGGCAGCAGCACGGCCTCGGCGTCCGGGTGATCGCCGGCGCGGGCCAGGGCCAACACCTCGTCGCGGCCCCAGGTGCCGACCTCGGCGGCGGTGATGATGCCGCTGCCGCGGGTGGCGACGACCTCGGCGCCGGCGGCCTTGAGGAACGCGTGGAAGTACGCGGCGACGTCGGCGGGGTAGGTGGCGGCGATCGCGACCCGGTGGACGCCGAGCGCCTGGACGGCGTGCGCGAAGGCGAAGGAGGTGCTGGAGGCGGGCAGCCCGGCGATGGCCGACAGCTCCCGCACCTGCCGCTGGGCGCCGTCCCAGCCGAAGACGAAGCTGGCGCTCGTACAAGCCCAGACGACGGCCTCGGCGCCGCGGTCCCGCAGCGCGCCGACGCCGGCCGCGAGCCGGGCCGCGGAGCCCATCTCCAGCAGGGCGTCGACGCGGTGGGCGTCCTCGCCGATGTCGGTGTGGACGAGCGGCAGGCGGACCGCGCCGCCCAGGAGGGCCTCCAGGCGGGGGTAGTCGTCCTCGGCGGAGTGGCCGGGGTAGAGGAAGCCGACCGATGCCATGCAGTTCTCCTTCTCCGTTGACCGGGCTTCTCGGAGCGCCGTAGAGTTCCCTCGTCCCACAAGGGATCGGTCCGGGCTGGACCGCAACCCTCAGGGTTGGAAGCCCCCTCCCTGAGGAGGGGAGCGGAGTCACGCAGTTCTCCCTTGCGGATGAACTAGGGCCCGAGTTCATCGGGCAAGAAGGGCGGCGGATCGCCGCCGTCCACCACTTCCCCTTCGGGAGGTGCAGTGGTGCCGGCGAAGGCGGCCTCGGGCGTGGCCTGCGGCCCGCCTTCCGGTACGCCGGCAGACGGACAAGTCATGGCGGCCGGGCCACTGCGCGCCACCGGGTCGAGCAGCGCCTGGTACGGGCCGACGGCCTGCACGCCGATGGCGCGCAGCGCGGCCCACATCGTCACCTGATTGGCGGAGAGCACGGGCATCCGCAGCTCCGCCTCCAGTTGGGGGATGACGTCGTAGGTGGGGAGGTTGGTGCAGCTGATGAAGAGGGCGTCGGCGGCACCGACGACGGCCGCGCGGGCCATGTCGACGACGTCGCGGTAGGGGACCTTCCAGATGTGCCGGGTGAGTCCAAGGTAGGCGCGGCCGGTGACGGTGATGCCGGCCTCGCCCAGGTACTCCTCCAGGGAATCGGTGACCGATTTGGTGTACGGGGTGACGACGGCGATGCGTCGCGCCCCGATCTCCTGGAGCGCCGCGATCGCGGCGCCCGAGGTGGTGAGGGCGGGTACCTCCCCCGCCTGGGTCATGGCCGCGCACATCGCGCGTTCGCCGGCCATGCCGCCGACGAAGCTGCCGGACGTACATGCATAGGCGATGACCTGCGGCGATACCGCGCACAGCGCCCGGACGGCGGCGTCCAGGGTCTCGTGCTCGCTGACCAGACGGGCCAGGTCGAGGCTGACCTCGACGGGTACGAAGGGAGTTCGGGTCAGGTGGAGGGACACGTCGTCGGGGACCCAGCGCCACAGCTCGCGGTCGAGCGCGAAGTCGAAGGGCGCGACGACGCCCACGCCGAGCTGGGGCTGTGGGCCACCCAGGAAAGAGACGTCCATGAAGGCCCCTAGAAGGCACGAAGGGCTGGAATGGCAAGGCCAGTGGCCGGGGGGAGGTGATGCAGCCGGATAAGCCGGGACGTCGGGACAGAGCCGTTGTTGACACGGTAGATACGACTTCTTAGCGTGGTCAATCCTCGCATCTCAGGCATCTGTCGGCGCCCTGTTTCGTGAGACGGGGCACTCGTTTCAGAACGGTTTCTCTGGCCTATGTCCGATCGCACCGGAAGCACTGGCAGCACCCCCAGCACCCCCAGCACCGTCAGCACTGGCAGCACTGGCAGCACTGTCCTCGTGTTGGGTTCCGATCCGCTCCCACGGCTGGACCGGCTCACCGGACGGGCCGAGGTGGTCTTCGCCGACGAGCAGACCCTGGCCGGCCTACTCCCCACCGCCGATGTGCTGTTGGCCTGGGACTTCACCTCCGACGCGATCCGGGACAGCTGGCCCGGGCGCGGCCCGCGGCCCCGCTGGGTGCACACCGCGAGCGCCGGCGTGGACCGGCTGCTGTGCCCGGCGCTGATCGCCGACGACACCGTCGTCACCAACGCCCGCGGGGTCTTCGAGCAGCCGATCGCCGAGTACGTCGCCGGACTGGTGATCGCCATGGCCAAGGACTTCTACGGAAGTTGGGAGCTCCAGCGGCAGCGGCGCTGGCAGCACCGGGAGACGCTGCGGCTGGCCGGGACCCGCGCGGTGGTGGTGGGCGCGGGGCCGATCGGCCGGGCCGTCGGCGGCACCCTGCTGGCACTGGGTGTCCAGGTCGATCTGGTCGGCCGTCGGGAGCGGGACGGCGATCCGGAATTCGGCCGGGTGCACGCCGCCGGGGCCCTGAACGGGCTGTTGCCGCATGCCGATTGGGTGGTCTGCGCGGCGCCCCTGACGGAGGAGACCCGGGGGATGTTCGGGGCCGCGGCGTTCGCGCTGATGCCGCGCCGGGCCCGCTTCATCAACGTCGCGCGGGGGCCGCTGGTGGACGAGGAGGCGCTGGTCGCGGCGTTGCGGGAGTGGCGGATCGCGGCGGCGGCGCTGGACGTCTTCGCCCACGAGCCGCTGGGCGCGGACAGCCCGCTGTGGGACGTGCCGCACCTGATCGTCTCGCCGCACATGAGCGGCGACACCCTGGGCTGGCGGGACGTGCTCGCCGCGCAGTTCCAGGACAACTTCGACCGGTGGGCGGCCGGGGAACCGCTGCTCAACGTGGTCGACAAACACCTCGGATACGTACCGGTGCAGTGACCCCGCGGGCCGTCCGGGTCCGGCCCGCGGCGGTCCGTGCCCCGCCCGCCGTCCCGCCCGGGGCGGCCGACGCTCGGAGGACGCATGACCAACGGACCGACCCGCCTCGCCGACCTGACCGCCACCCGCCTGACGGCCGGCTACGCCGCCGGCGAGTTCTCCCCCGTGGAGGTGACCCGGGCCGTGCTGGCGCGCGCCGAGGCCGCCCAGGCCGCCGTCAACGCCTTCACCCGGATCGACGCGGAGCAGGCGCTGGCGCGGGCGGCCGAGTCGGCGGAGCGCTGGCGGCGCGGGGCGCCGGCCGGGCCGGTGGACGGGGTGCCGGTCACCGTCAAGGACGTGCTGCTGATGCGGGGCGCGCCGACGCTGCGCGGGTCGCGGACCGTCCGGGCGGAGGGCGCGACGTGGGACGAGGACGCGCCGGCGGTGGCCCGGCTGCGGGAGTCCGGGGCGGTGTTCGTCGGCAAGACCACCACCCCGGAGTTCGGCTGGAAGGGTGTCACCGACAGTCCGCGGCACGGGGTGACGGGCAATCCGTACGACCCGGGGCGGACCGCGGGCGGCTCCAGCGGGGGCGGTGCGGCGGCGGTGGCGCTGGGGGCCGGGCCGCTGAGCCTGGGGACGGACGGCGGCGGGTCGGTGCGGATCCCGGCGTCGTTCTGCGGGATCTTCGCGCTGAAGGCGACGTACGGGCGGGTGCCGGCGTATCCGGCGAGCCCGTTCGGGACGCTGGCGCACGTGGGGCCGATGACCCGGGACGCGGCGGACGCGGCGCTGATGATGGACGTGATCTGCGGCCCGGACTGGCGGGACTGGTCTCAGCTGGCCCCGCCGACCGGGTCGTTCCGGGAGGCGCTGGCCGGGAAGGTGGCGGGGCTGCGGGTGGCCTACAGCCCGTCGCTGGGCTGGGACGTGCCGGTGGCTCCGGAGGTGGCGTCGGCGGTCCGGCGGGCGGTGGACGCGCTGGCCGGGCTCGGCGCGGACGTCGAGGAGGTCGACCCGGGCGTGGCGGATCCGGTGGCGGCGTTCCACACGCTGTGGTTCAGCGGCGCGGCGCGGCTGGTGCAGCCGCTGGGGCCGGCCGACCGGGAGCTGCTGGACCCGGGGCTGCGGGAGATCTGCGAGCAGGGCGCCCGGTACGGCGCGCTGGACTATCTGGCGGCGGTGGACGTCCGGATGGCGTTGGGCCGGGCGATGGGCCGTTTCCACAGCGTCTACGACCTGCTGGTGACGCCGACCGAGCCGATCACCGCGTTCGCGGCCGGCGTGGAAGTGCCGCCCGGTTCCGGCCACGCCCGGTGGACGGGCTGGACGCCGTTCACCTATCCGTTCAACCTCACCCAGCAGCCCGCCGCGACCGTGCCGTGCGGGGTGGACGGCGACGGGCTGCCGATCGGGGTGCAGTTGGTGGGCGCGCGGCACGCGGACGCACTGGTGCTGCGCGCCGCGCACGCCCTCTACGAGGCGGGGGCGGCCGGGATCCCGGCGCCGGCGGTGCCGTAGGGGCGGGCCCCTACGGCGGGGGTGCCCTAGGACGGGGTCCCCTAGGGCGGGGGCGAACAGATCCCGTAGGGGGTGGGTACGCCCCCTACGGGGCCACAACGCGGCGGGGGCGGAGGGAATTCCGACACCCCCGGGCGCACGGAGCGCCCGCGCGCCGGGCCCCATGGTGGACGCGGCGCCGGGCCCCGCATCGGGCCCGGCGCCAGGACGGGCGTCAGGGCGGGCGTCAGGCCCGGCGGAAGGCGAGGGTCTCCCCCAGCGCCCCGGCGCGCCACAGGTCCTGGCAGGCGTCGGCCATCCGGTCCAGGCCCTCGACGACCGCGCCCCAGACGATGCCCGGCACCCAGCCCGCGTCACCGTTGATCAGCAGGTTGTTGCGTTCGTAGAAGAGCGCGAGGTCGACGACGGTGGCGCGGCCGCGGTGCTTGGCCGCGCTCTCGTAGCCGTAGGAGGCGGTGCCCAACTGGGTGTCGCTGAAGGTGAAGTAGCACAGGTCGCCGGGGATCGGGGTGACCGTGGGGTTCTCCAGCGGCGGCTCCTCGGGGGCGAACGGCGGGACCAGGGCGTAGATCTCGTTGCGGGCGTACTTGGCGTGGTAGACGTCGCCGCCGAGCGGCAGCGCGTCCCAGATGGCGGCGCACGTGAGCGGAGCGCGATCGTCGAGCAACTTGGCCGTGCAGCTGACGCCGCGCTTGTCCAGGGAGACTTCGATGAAGCGATCGGTCATATCCCGAGCGTAGGGGGCAATACCGGCGTACGGGAACATCTCCCGCGGCGGTGTGAAGGGCTCGAAACCATCGGCATAGGTGTGAACGGTTCGGGTAGCCGCGCGCCCATGGCTCCACCACAGAGCACAACCTCAGACAATCAGGGACCACATCCTCAAGGCCACACCCCCTGGAGACCCGAGATATCAGGACAACGGGCCAGCGGTCTCCGCCGCCGGTCGCTGCTCGCGGGGGTGGCGGCGCTCGGCGCGGCAGGTGCGATCGGCGCGGCCAGCGGCTGCAGCCGGGTCCCGACCGCGCAGGCGCAGGGCGGCGGGCGGCTGTTGGAGCGGCTGCGCGCCAAGGGCTCGGTGACGCTGGGGCTGGCCGGCGAGCAGCCGTACGGCTACATCGGCACCGACGGCAAGATGACCGGTTCGGCGCCCACCATCGCCCGGGTGATCTTCAAGCGGCTCGGCGTCCCGCGCGTCGAGCCCTTCCCGACCGACTTCGGCTCGCTGATCGTCGGCCTGAACTCCCAGCAGTTCGACGTGGTCGCGGCCGGGATGTACATCAACCCCGACCGCTGCGCGCAGGTCATCTTCGCCGATCCCGAGTACCAGATGCTGGACGCCTTCATCGTCCGCAAGGGCAATCCGCTGAAGCTGCGCACCTACAAGGACATCGCGCGGACCGGCGCGCGGATGGCCACCGGCGTCGGCTACGCCGAGATCGACTACGCCAAGGAAGCCGGGGTCACCCACATCACCACGCTGCCCGACCAGTTGGCGGGGCTGCTGGCGGTCGAGCAGGAACGGGTGGACGTCTTCGTCGGCACCGCGGTGACGGTCCGCAACGTGGTGAAGCAGTCGCGCACCACCAAGGCGGAGGCCACGCCCGAGGTCACCCCGTATGTGAAGGGGAAGCCGGTGATCGACGTCGGCGGGTTCGCGTTCCGCACCCCGGAGACCGACCTCCGTGACGCGTTCAACCGCGAGCTCCACAAGATGAAGCGGTCCGGGGAGCTCCTGGACCTCATGCGGCCCTTCGGCTTCACCGCGCAGCAGATGACGGAGATCACCGCCAAGGAGAAGTGCCGGCCATGAGCGACATCACCTGGGGTCTGTGGGAACTCCTCCTCAAGGGCGTGTGGATCACCGTCCAACTGACCGTCTACAGCGCGGCACTGGCCGCCGTCGCGGCCTTCGGCATCGGCCTGGCGCGCACCCACCGGCGGTGGATCGTGCGGTTCCTGTCCGGGGCCTACTTCGAGATCTTCCGCGGCACCTCCGCGCTGATCCTGATGTTCTGGATGTTCTTCGTGCTGCCGATGGGTTTCGGCTGGCAGCTGGCCCCGATGTGGGCCGCGGTGCTGACGTTGGGGCTGACCTACGGCGCGTACGGGTCCGAGGTCGTCCGGGGCGCGATCGCCGCGGTGCCGCCGGGGCAGCGCGAGGCCGGCGTGGCGCTCAGCTTCTCGCCCGCGCAGACGCTGCGGAAGATCGTCCTGCCGCAAGCCTGGCCGGGCATGGTCCCGCCGTTCAACAACCTGCTGATCGAGCTGCTCAAGGGCACCGCGCTGGTGTCGATCCTGGGCGTCGGCGACATCGCCTTCGGCGCCTCCCTGGTGCGCAACGCCACCGCGCAGAGCGCCCCCGTCTACACGATCATCCTGGTGATGTACTTCGTCCTGGCGTTCGCCCTGACCCGCGGGATGCGGGCGGTGGAGCGGCACGCCAAGGCCGGCATCGGGCAGGCGCCGGCCGGGCGGTCGCGACTGCGGCCCGCCACCGGCCCGACCGTCACCGGTGCCGCCGCTCCCGCGGAAGGTGAGGCCCGATGAAGTTCGACTGGTCCGCGGTCGGCGCCTTCCTGCCGACGTTCTGGAACGGCGTCCTGGTCACCCTCCAGGCCCTGGCGCTCGGGTCGCTGATCGCCTTCGGACTCGGCCTGGTCTGGGCGTTGGCGCAGCGCTCGTCCCTGAAGGTGGTGCGCTGGCCGGTGACCGCGCTCACCGAGTTCGTGCGCAACACCCCGCTGCTGGTGCAGCTGTTCTTCCTCTTCTACGTGATGCCCGAGTGGGGTGTCACGCTCAGCGCCCTGGCCACCGGCGTGATCGGGCTGGGGCTGCACTACTCGACGTACACCGCCGAGGTCTACCGCTCCGGTATCGACGGCGTCCCGGCCGGCCAGTGGGAGGCGGCGATCGCGCTCAGCCTGCCGCGCCGCCGCACCTGGACCGCGGTGATCCTGCCGCAGGCGATCCGCCGGGTGGCGCCGGCCCTGGGCAACTACGTCATCGCGATGCTGAAGGACTCGCCGATGCTCTTCGCCATCGGTGTGCTGGAGATGCTGGGCGAGGCCCGGCAGTTCTCGTCCCAGACCTTCCAGACCGTCGAGCCGTACACGGTCGTCGGGGTCGCCTTCATCGCCATCGCCTACCCCGCCTCCCTTCTCCTGCGAGCCCTGGAGCGCCGCCTTGTCCGCTGACCACAGCACCCCGAACACCCCGCCCGCCGACGGCACCGACGCCGCCTCCGCCTCCGGACAGACCGAGCTGATCCGCTTCGAGGCGGTCACCAAGCGGTTCGGCTCGCACACCGTCCTCGACGCGCTGGACATGAAGGTCTACCCCGGCAAGCACGTCACCCTGATCGGCCCGTCCGGCTCCGGCAAGACCACGATCCTGCGGCTGATGATGACGCTGCTGAAGCCGGACGAGGGGACCATCAAGCTGGGCGACCGGTACCTCACCCACGAGGACAAGGGCGGCAGACTCGTCCCGGCGAGCGACCGCTACAGCCGCGAGATCCGCAAGAACATCGGCATGGTCTTCCAGCAGTTCAACCTCTTCCCCAACATGAAGGTGCTGCGGAACATCACCGAGGCCCCCGTGCACGTCCTCGGCATGGACAAGGACGCGGCCGAGCAACGCGCCCGCGAGCTCCTGGACCTGGTCGGCCTCACGGCCCACCTCGACAAGTACCCCTCGCAGCTCTCCGGCGGCCAGCAGCAGCGGGTCGCCATCGCCCGGGCGCTGGCCATGCGCCCGCAGGTGCTGCTGCTGGACGAGGTGACCTCGGCCCTGGACCCGGAGTTGGTGGCCGGCGTCCTGGACCTGCTGCGGGACATCGCCCGCAGCACGGACATCACCATGCTCTGCGTGACGCACGAGATGAACTTCGCCCGGGACATCTCCGACTGCGTGATGATGTTCGACGCCGGTCGGGTCATCGAATTCGGCCCGCCGGAGCAGATCTTCACGGCTCCGGAGCACGAGCGGACCCGGGAGTTCCTGAGCGCGGTGCGGTAGGCGGCGCCGGCGGCGGTGCCCCGAAGGGCGCCGCCCGGGGGCGTGCGGAGGTACGGCACGTGGTGCGCGTCTCCGCACGCCCCGCCCGCGTCCCGTCGGCCCGGTGGGCAGGGTGCCGGGACCGCGCACCGCGCATTTTTGAGACATCCGTGACCATTGCGCCGCAGGTGACGGGTGAGGTGTATGAACATCAGACGGAAAGACGTACATCAGGTGGAAGGGCGGGGCGTGCGAGCCTCAGGCGAAAACCCGACACTCCGTCAACTCCGCACGTCACCACCGGCCGTCAACCCCGAACGTCAGCGGACCGGCCGGTCGGCTCCGGTCCGCCGTTGTCGCCGGTCCGCGGGGCATCCCACGCTCCGCTCATGACCTGGGCATATGCCAGAGTGTAGGGCGCCTGCACAGACGCGTGAACCAATCCGGTTTTCGGTCAAGACCCCCTCCATCCGGGCCCGTTGACCGCTATCGTGATACGAGCCCGTTGTCCGGAAGCGAACCGCGTTCCACGTGGTCGCACCCGCCGACAACGGTCACGACGCAAGCGGTACCAACCTCCTAGGGGGACACCGTGGCGCTGAAGCCCGAGCCGACCGCGCCGTTCCATTCGGTGCAGCACGCCCTACGCGTACTCGAAACGATCTCGCGGCACGCCGATGGCGTGACCGACGCGCAGATCGCTCGCGAGACCGGCCTGCCGGCAGCCCACCTCACACAGCTGTTGTCGATGCTGCGCCGCGAAGGCTACGCCCAACAGCTCGCCGACGGCGCGTATGTCGTCGGCGAGTCGTTGCTCCTGCTGGGCTCGGACTCCGACCGCAGCCGCGCCCTGCGCGACAAGCTCCAGCGCACGCTGGACCAGCTGCGCGATTCGGTCGGGGCGGCGGTCTACATCAGCCGGTACATCGACGGCGAGGTGAAGATCCTCCACTACGCCGACGGCCCGCTGGCCCCCAAGGTCAACGAGTGGGCCGAATTCCGCCGCACGGCACACGCCAGCGCGGTCGGCAAGTGCCTGCTGGCCCAGCTCGACCACGACGGGCGGATGGACCACCTCTCACGCCACAAGACCGCCCGGCTCACCTCCCGGACGATCACCAACGAGAAGGTGCTCTTCCACAAGCTCGACAGCCAGCCACCGACCGTCCCCGTCCTGGACCTCCAGGAGTACGCGGTCGGCACGGTCTGCGCCGCGGTGCCGATCACCGCCGGCAAGACGGTCGGCTGTCTGGCGCTGTCGATGCCGCTGGAGAACGCCCACCGCCTGCGGCAGGCCGCCGACACCCTCAACCGCAAGGCCGCGCCGGTCCTGCTGTCACTGGCGATCTGAGCACCGGTGCCGGCAGTGAGGACCCCGGCACAGGGCCCCTCCGGGCCCGATCACCAGGGTGGTCATGAGCACCCCTCTCGACCAGGTAGTATTTCTTTCGTCAGCAGGCGCCGCTAGCTCAGTTGGTTAGAGCAGCTGACTCTTAATCAGCGGGTCCGGGGTTCGAGTCCCTGGCGGCGCACAGCGAATAGGTCGCTGACCTGGGGCTTCTCGGTTCACCGAGAAGCCCCTTTCGCATGCCGTGATGACGCGCGCCCTGACTGTCGCGTGACGCAATCCGTCCGCGTACGTCCATATCTGTCCGCGTCCATCCGTATGGGTCAACGCTCCAGAAGATGCTCCCGGCCGTGATCGCGGTACTGCGACAGGAGGGCGGCACGGTCCTCGTCCGTGAAACGGCGGTAGCGCAACGGTGCGGAGCCGGGCCGTCCGGAGCCGGGCCGTTCGACGTGGCCGTCCGTGGCTCGCGTGCGAAGGCGCGTCGGGGGCTCGATCGGCCGCCACCAGACCGGGTCCGGGCAGGAGAAGCCGGCCCGCCGGAGCGCGACCCGATGGATCTTGTTGGTCGCGGTGACCGGCAGCGCGGCGACGGCCCGCACGAACCGGGGCGCCATCTTCGTACCGAGGTCGGGCTGGGCGGCGAGGAAGGTCGCGAAGTCGTCCAGGTCGAAGGCCGTGCCGTCGGGCAGCGCGAGCGCCGCCATGACCTGGTCGCCGGCGACCGGGTCGGGCACGGCGTAGACGGCGGCTCCGGTGGCCGGGGCGTAGCGGGCGAGGATGTTCTCGATCACCGCGGCGGCCAGGTTCTCGCTGTCCACCCGCAGCCGGTCGTCCGCCCGCCCGGCGAAGTGGAAGAACCCCTCGGCGTCCCGGAAGAACAGGTCACCGGTCCAGTACCAGCCCGCGCCGACGCCGTCCCCCGGCCGGCCCCGGGTGCGGGCGGCGGTGGCCTCCGGGTTGCGCCAGTAGCCCTCGAAGGCGCTGCGCCCCCGATTGACCAACTCCCCTATGGCCTGCGCGCCGTTGAGCAGCCGGCCGGCCGGGTCCAGGTGGGCGCGCGGCAGTTCGTCGCCGGTCTCCGGGTCGACGACGGCGAGGTCGTCCCCGGGGGCGGGGCGGCCGACGGCGCCGGCCGGGGTGTCCGGGGTGCGTTGCAGGGACGCGCCGCCCTCGGAGGAGCCGTACCCCTCGATCAGACGGACACCGAACCGGTCGGCGAAGCGGGCGACGTCCACGGCCCCCGCCTCCGTCCCGAACCCGGTGCGCAGCGGGTGGTCGCGGTCGTCGGGGGCGGGTGGGGTGGCGAGGAGGTACTGCACGGCCCGGCCGACGTAGGTGAAGTAGGTGGCCCCGTAGCGGCGTACGTCGGGGAGGAAGGCGGAGGCGGAGAAGCGGCGGCGCAGGGCGACGGCCGCGCCGCCGGCGAGCGCCGGGGACCAGCCGGCGATCACCGCGTTGCCGTGGAACATCGGCATGCACAGATAGTGGACGTCCTCCCTGCGCACCCCGAAGTAGGCGACCAGGGAATGGCCGGCGGCGGCGAGCCTGCCCTGGGTGCACAGCGCGGCCTTCGGCGCCCCGGTGGAGCCGGAGGTGAAGTAGAGGAGCATACGGGTGGCGGGGTCCGGCCCGCCGGCCCGGCCGTGCCCGGTGGCACGGAGCGCGGACCCGAGGACGTCCTCCGGCCGCGCGCCCTCGTAGGGGGCGAGCAACTCCCGGTAGGCCGGAGCGTCGGGGTCGCCGTCGGTGAGCAGGATGCGCTCGGGCGGCAGCGGCAGGTCGAGTCCGGCGAGCAGCGGCAGGTGGGCCCGTTCGGTGATCAGCAGCGCGCAGTCGGTGTGGGCGATGTCGCGGACCAGCTCCGGGCCGCGGCGGGTGGGGTTGATGCCGGCGACGGCGGCTCCGG
The DNA here is from genome assembly GCF_029011865.1 of Streptomyces yunnanensis. Taxonomy (NCBI): domain Bacteria; kingdom Bacillati; phylum Actinomycetota; class Actinomycetes; order Kitasatosporales; family Streptomycetaceae; genus Streptomyces; species Streptomyces yunnanensis. Next base: position 6,040,579 of record NZ_CP095749.1, on the reverse strand, counting down.
CGAGCGCCGCCGCGCCCAACCACAGCGGGAACTCGGGGACGTTGTCGAGCAGCACCCCGATGTGCGGCTCCGCGCCGCGCGGCAGTACGTCCCCCAGCAGTGCGGCCCGCGCGGCGGCGGCGCCGGCGACCTGGTGATGGGTGAGCGCCGCGTCCTGGTACGTGAGGGCGATGCGGTGGTCGCCCCACTGCGCCTGGAGCAGCTCGGCGATGGTGCGGGCGCCGGGGCGGTCGGGGGCGGCCTCGGCGGGGCTGCCGGCCGCGTCACGGCCGGGCGGACGGCGATCGCGGGCATCGCGGGCGAGCGGGCTGTCGCTGCGGGAGCTGTCGGCCACCATGTCGGCGGAGCATAACTGACGTAGCGTCAGATGTGGAGGGCAAGGGCGGCCGGTCGTTCCTCCGTCGCGATCGTGCCTCCGTCGTGGTCGTGCCTCGGTTGGGTGGGCGGGGGTTGTCAGTGGTGTGTGTGAGAGTGGCGGGCATGCAGACGACACCTGATGGACGCCCCGTTCCTCCCCCGCATGCCGGGGAGCGCGAGAACCTGGAGAGCTGGTTGGACTTCCACCGCGCGACGCTGGAACTGAAGTGTGCGGGCCTCGACGACCGTCAGCTGCGGCTGGCCTCGGTGGCACCGTCGTCGATGACGTTGTTGGGGCTGGTTCAGCACCTGGCGGAGGTCGAACGCCATTGGTTCCAGCGGGTGTTCGCGGGTGAGGATGTGCCGCTGGTGTACGGGGAAGATTCGGGTGACGGCTTCGCGCTCTCCCCGGACCGGGGGATCGATGCGGCCCTGGACCTCTGGCGTGCGGAGGTCGCCCGGGGCAAGGAGCTGATCGCCGATGCGTCGCTGGAGGACTCGGGTGCGCTCCCGGAGCGGGAGGCCGGGTACGTCGGCGACCAGGGGGTGTCGCTGCGCTGGATCCTGGTCCACCTGATCGAGGAGTACGCGCGTCACAACGGGCACGCGGATCTGATCCGGGAAGGCATCGACGGCGCCACGGGCGCCTAAGGTCGACTGCCGGCCACCGGGTCGGCGCCGGCACTCACCGGGGCGGCGGGGCGGCACCACTCCCCGCCGCACACCGGATATCGGACACCAGGCACAGCACACCAGGCACCAGGCACCGCGAGTCTCAAGAATCGCGGGAGCGCCGGGTACCGCGTGAGTACCGTCGAGGTCGCGGGAGCGCCGGGTGTCGCGGTGGTGGGGCCAGGGGCCGGCCCCGACCCGTCGGGCGGGGGCCTAGGCCGCCTCGGGGAGGGGGCCGCCCGGTGTGGGGGCGGCGGCGGTTTGGACGAGGGCGGTGTAGGTGCGGCGCAGCGCGATGAGGGATTCCTGGGCCTCGCGGTAGACGGCGGCGTCGGGGCCGCCGCGGTGGGCGAGGGTGCGGACGGGCGCGCAGTGCCGGTCCATGGCGCTGAGCCAGGCGCGGTGCTGGGCCGGCAGGTGGCGGCGCAGGTGTTGGCGTCGGCCTTCGCCGGGGCGGCGTCCGCCGATGCCCAGGACGGCGTCGGCGGCCTGGAGGACCGGGGGTTCCAGGGCGCCCTGTTCGGCGAGCGCGGCGAGCACCGCGCGCTGCTGGTCGGTGGCCGGGGCCGCCGCCAACTCCGCTGCTTCGGAGTGGAGTTGGGCGCGCAGGGCGTGCTGGATGCGGACCAGGCGGCGCAGTGCCGTCGGTGTGGAGGAGTCGTCGGGGGCGCGGCCGGCCAGGGTGTCGGCGAGGCGGAAGAGCCAGATGCCGTGTGCCTCCAGGCGGGTCGCGGCGAGCATCAGCCGGTCCAGGCGGCTGAGCGGCTGGCCTTCCGGGGCCCAGCGCACGATCGGGACGAGTTGTTCGGTGCGGGCCAGCTGGTCGATGGGGATGTGGCGGCGTGGTTTGCGTTCGGGGGCCCAGTTGTGGAGCGCGAGGGTGGGCAGGGCGACGAACTGGTCGTGGTCGATGCGGTGGGCGATGGCGGCCCAGAGTTCCAGGAACGCCTCGTTGGCGACCTCGCGGGCGGCCGGTGCCTGCGGGTCGAGGGCGCCCCAGCCGCAGGACACGGCGATGACCGCGACGCGCATCGCGGCGGCCTCGGCGTTGCGCGGCGAGAGGCGGGAGACGCGCTGTCGCAGGGCGGTCAACTCGTCGGCGCGGTCGGCGCGGTCGACGATGTCGACGGCGGTCGCGCGGTCGGTTGCGACGGCGGCCTCGCGGGCCAGGGCGTCCAGTCGGGTCCAGGTGCCGATCATGGAGCGTACGGGGGGCCGCTCGGGGAGGAAGCCGTGTGCGCAGGGGTCGTGCGGGGCCGGGGCGCCGGTGGTGTCGCCGTCGGTGGGGGTGGTGTCGGCGGGGGTGGTGCAGCCGGTGCGGGTGCCGGGCGGGCCGGCCTGTGCCGGGATACGGACGGCCGGGTCGGCGCCGGTGACCGGGGGTGCGCCCGCTTCGGTGGCGGTGCTCGCGCGTATGGTGCGGCGGACGTCGGGGGTGGTCGTCATGGGAGTGGGAGTCATCAGCACTTCCCCGCTAGCAGGCGGGCCAGGTGGGCGTCGATATCGAGATGGCGGCCCTCGTGGCCGGGCGGGACGATGGCGGTGGTCTGTTCCAGCCAGGCGGTGAGTTCGGTCGTGCGCACCGCCAGCTCGCAGACGCTGTCGTCGGTGGCGAGTTCGATGTGCACGCGGTGGGCTCCGCCGGCGCGGTGGGTGGGCCAGACCCGCACGTCGCCGTGTCCGACCTCGTCGCGCAGTCCGTCGATCAGCAGGTCGCGGGCGAACAGCCAGGTGGCGACGGTCTCGCCGCGGCTGATGAAGGCGACCTCGACCTCGTAGGGGCGGTCGCTGCGGTAGCTGAACCGGCCGGCCACCGGAACCGTTTCGTCCGGCCCGAGGAGGAGCTGCATCTCAAGGGTGCGCTTGGCTGTCGACACCACGACGATCAACCTTTCCGAGGAGGGGCGAGTCCCGGGGCCCCGGGTCGGGGCTCGCGTCCTAGCAGACGTCGGCTCGCGGGATGGGGTTGCAGGCGAGGGCGGAGTAGTGATGGACGCCATGATCCGCGGGGGGCGGGTGGGCGCGGCCGGTGGTCCGGTGCCCGGGCCGGGTGGGGCGTGGTGGGTGCGGTGTGGTGGGCGGGGTGTTCGGGGGGCGTCATGTCCCTTCACCTCCGGGCCGACTGGTCGTGGGTTCCGCGTGCCCGGCCCGGTCCCGCCGTGCCCCGGCGCTGGCCTCAGCCTCTCAACTGGCGGGAGATACCGCATGTTGACGGGGCAACTGCGGCACTGCGGCCATGGATTCGATCTTCACAGAGCGAGGTGGGCGGCCTTGTAGGCGAAGGTCCTGATGTCGCGGGACTTTCGGCCCGGGCCGGAAGGGCGGGTGGTGCGGTAGGGGCGGGTGGGGTCGGCGGGGTGGGCGCGGGTGTGCGGGCGGGTCGGGTGGCGGGCGGGCGCGCGGGTGACGGGGATCACAGGGGTCGTGGGCGTGGGGGGCGGATGGGTGGGTACGGACCACCCCTGGAGTTCGTGTAGAGTTTTCTTCGTCAGCGCGCGCCGCTAGCTCAGTTGGTTAGAGCAGCTGACTCTTAATCAGCGGGTCCGGGGTTCGAGTCCCTGGCGGCGCACGTAGGACTGAGGCCCCTCGCATTGCGGGGGGCCTCAGTCGTGTTGTGGTGCGGTGTCATGGGCGTCCGGGGTCGCGGGGCGCGGCGGGGGTGCGTGGGTCGGGGGGCGGCCGACGGCGGCGGCGTCGCCGGTCGCGGGGAATCGCGCCGGGCCGCTGTCCGGCAGGCCGGGGTGGCCGCCGCAGAGCCAGCAGGTCAGCAGCAGGACGGTCCAGACGATGCCCGCCAGGAGGCGGGTGGTGGCGGCTGCGTCGCGCAGGGGTTCCTTCCCCGTGGCGGTCGCCGGGGCGGTCCTGTGCGGTGTGTCCGTCGGGGCGGCGGGCCGGTCGGGGCGGTTCGGGGCGGTGGTTTCCTCAATGTTCGTCGGCACTGCCGTTCCCCTGGCGTTCGCGGCGGAGGCGGAGTCGGAGGCGGAGCAGCTGGCCGGCGATGACCAGGGCCGCGCCGCCCGCGAGGACGAGGCCGACGGCGGAGGTGCTGCTCAGTTCGCGGTGGGCGGCGATCTGCCGGGGGTCGGGGCCGGCGGGGTGCGGGCCGACGGGAGGGGTGCAGGGCGGGGTGGTGGCGGCCGGGGCGACGGCGGTCGGCGCGGTGGCGGGGCCGTGTGCGGCGGAGGCGGCGTACGCGGGTGTCGTGGTCAACGCGCACGCCGCGATCGCGGCGCAGAGTGTGAGCTGCGGTGAGCGCATGGTGCACCTCCGGATACTTCCGAAGGTCCGCCGGTGTGCTGCCGGGCGCATCCGGGGCGGGGCCGGGCTGCGCCGTTCGGGTGGGCGGGGCCCGGCGGGGTGGGGTCAGACCAGGTCGACGAGGTCGGCGATGGAGTCGACGACGCGGGAGGGGCGGAACGGGTGGCGTTCGACGTCCTCGGGGCGGGTCAGGCCGGTGAGTACGAGGAAGGTTTCCATGCCTGCTTCCAGGCCGGCGACGACGTCGGTGTCCATCCGGTCGCCGATCATGGCGGAGCTCTCGGAGTGGGCGCCGATGGCGTTGAGGGCGTGGCGCATCATCAGCGGGTTGGGCTTGCCGACGAAGTACGGTTCGACGCCGGTGGCCTTGGTGATGAGGGCGGCGACGGAGCCGGTGGCGGGCAGTGGGCCTTCGGGTGAGGGGCCGGTCTCGTCGGGGTTGGTGGCGATGAAGCGGGCGCCGTTCTCGATGAGTCGGATGGCCTTGGTGAGCGCTTCGAAGCTGTAGGTGCGGGTTTCGCCGAGGACGACGTAGTCGGGGGCGTGGTCGGTGAGGATGTAGCCGATGTCGTGCAGGGCGGTGGTGAGGCCGGCTTCGCCGATGACGTAGGCGGTGCCGCCGGGGCGCTGCTCGTCGAGGAACTGCGCGGTGGCCAGCGCGGAGGTCCAGATGGATTCCCAGGGGACGTCCAGGCCGATGCGGTTGAGGCGGGCGTGGAGGTCGCGGGGGGTGTAGATGGAGTTGTTGGTCAGGACGAGGAAGGGCCTGCCGGACTCGCGCAGTCGCTTGATGAAGGCGTCCGCGCCGGGGACGGGGACGCCTTCGTGCATGAGGACGCCGTCCATGTCGGTGAGCCAGGACTCGATCGGCTTACGCTCTGCCACTGCCACTCCTGTGGTGCGTGTTGACCAGGGCTGGCCGGTTGGCCAGGGCGCCGGCCGGCCGGGTGGCGGCCGACGGCCCCAGCCTAAGTCAGCGGTGGGCCGCTGGTCCCGGTCGGTGGTGGTCAGCTTCCGGTTGCCGTCTTCCAGGCGTTGATGTAGGTGTCGAGGTTCTTGTCGATGTCGTTCCAGTCGGGTTCGAAGACGTCGACACCGTTCATGATCTTGGCGAGGGCGGCGGCGTTGGGGTCGGTGGCTTTGACGTCCTTGCGGGAGGTGAAGCCGCCGCCGACGGCGGAGACCTGTTGCTGGACGGGCTTGCTGATCAGGTAGTCGAGGAACTTGCGGGCGTTGGCAGCGTGCGGGGCGTCCTTGACCAGGCCGGCGGCGTAGGGGAGGGCGAAGGTGGTGGGTCGGGCGCCGGGCTTGGGGGCGGGGAAGAAGATGCCCTGGTGGGGCATGGACTTCATGTTGGCGTAGTTCATCTGGACGTCGCCGTTGGCGATCAGGAGTTCGCCCTTGTCGGTCTTGGGGGCGAGTTGGCCGGTGGAGGAGGACGGGCCGACGTTGTTGGCCTGGAGTTTCTTGAGGAAGTCCATGGCCGGGCCCTGGCCGCCGAAGTCGTGCAGGGCCTTGATGAGGACGGCGGTGCCGTCGCCGGCGACACCGGGGGTGGAGTACTGGAGCTTGCCGGCGAAGCGGTGGTCGGCGAGGTCCTGCCAGGTGGCCGGGGGTTGCGGGAGTTCCTTCCTGTTGTAGATGAAGCAGAAGTAGTTGTTGACGATGGAGACCCACTTGCCGCCCGGGTCCTTGTCGGCGGCGGCGACCTGTTCGGAGCCGTGCGGGCGGTAGATGTCCAGCAGGCCCTTGTCGTCGGCCTGTTGGATGAACGGGGGCAGGGTGACGAGGACGTCGGCCTTGGTGTTGGCGCGTTCGCGGGCCAGGCGCTGGACGGCGGCGCCGGAGCCGGACTCCACGTAGTTGACCTTGATGCCGGTCTGCTTCTCGAAGTCCTTGAAGACCTTGTCGTAGAAGCCGTCGCCCTGTTCGCTCTTGAGGCCGTCGGCGCTGTAGACGGTGATCTCCTTGGCCTGGGCGTCGGCGGCGGGGGTGCCGCAGGCGGTGACGGAGCCGGCGAGGGCGAGGACGGCGGCGCCGGCGGCGAGGGGGCGGTGCGGGCGGCTGGGCATGGTGGGTGCTCCTGGGGGACGGTGCGCGGGCGGGGCGGAGTCGGGGGGTGGCGTGGGGGTCAGCGGTAGGTGGCTCTGGTGCGGATGCGGGAGACGCCGAGGAGGACGAGGAGGGTGGTGGCCATGAGGGCCACGGCGAGGGCGGCGCCGGTGAAGAGGGCGCCGCGGTCGGTGGCGGCGAAGATCTGGACGGGCAGCGGCATCCAGTCCGGGGGGTAGAGCATCATCGTGGCGCTCAGTTCGCCCATGGACAGGGCGAAGCACAGGCCGGCCGCGGCGGTCAGGGACGGCAGCAGCAGGGGGAGTTTGACGCGCCACAGGACGTAGGCGGGTCGGGCGCCGAGGCCGGCGGCGCTCTGCTCGTAGGCGGGGTCGAGGCGGGCGAGCGCGGCGGTCACGGACTGGTAGGCGAAGGCGGTGACCAGCACGGTGTGGGCGATGATCACGATCTGCGGGGTGCCGTTGAGGAGGAACGGGGGTTGGGAGAAGGCGACGAGGAGGGCGAGGCCGACGACGACGGAGGGGACGGCGACCGGCAGGAGGAAGAGGGCGTCGAGGGTCCGGCGGGCGCGCCGGCCGAGCTTCTCGGCGGCCAGGGCGGCCCAGGTGCCGGTGGTCAGGGCGGCGAGGCTGGCGGCGAGGGCGGTGAGGACGCTGGTGGTCAGGGCGGTCAGGGCGTCGCCGTGCGCGATGTCCTGATAGTGCGTCAGGGTCGGGCCGGAGGGGAGGGCGCCGCTCCAGCCGTCGGCGAAGGAGGCGGCGGCGATGACCAGCAGGGGGAGGGCGAAGACGGGGACGAAGAGGAGGAGGAACACCGCCCAGATGGTCCGGCGGGCGGCTGCGCTATGGACGAGCACGGTCGGCGCCTCCGGTGGCGAGGGCGGGGACGGGGACGGGGGTGTTCGGTGCGGTGGTGTGGTGCGCAGCGGCCGGTTGCCGGGCGGCCTTGCGGCGGGTGGCGGTGCCTGCGGTGCGGGCCATGACCGTCCGGTAGAGGGCGTAGAGGGCGGCGGACAGTGCGATGTTGATGACCGCGACGACGCAGGCGCCGGTGTAGTCGCCGTCGAGGATCGCCTTGGTGTAGACGAGCATCGGCAGGGTGACGACGTTCTTGGCGCCGGTGAACAGCACGATCCCGAATTCGTTGAGGCACATGACGAGCACCAGGGCGCCGCCGGCGGCGAGCGAGGGCAGCGCCTCGGGCAGGATCACGGTCCGCACGATGCGTCCCGGGCGGGCGCCGAGCGAGCCGGCGACTTCCAGCTGTGCGGTCTCCACCTGCGCGAACGCGGCGAGCAGGGGGCGCATCACGAACGGGGTGAAGTAGGTGGCCTCGGCCAGCAGGACGCCCCATGGGGTGTGCAGGAAGTCCAGGGGGCCGTGGGTGGCGCCGGTGAGGTCCGTCCACAGGCCGTTGGCGATGCCGACGGTGCCGTAGAGGAACAGCAGGGCGAGGGTGATCAGGAAGGAGGGGAAGGCCAGGAAGATGTCGATGAAGCGGGCCAGTGCCCGGCCGCCGGGGAACGGGACGAAGGCGATGACCAGGGAGAGCAGCAGGCCGAGGAGGAGCGCGCCGAGGGTGGCGCCGGCCGCGATCAGCACGGTGTTGGTCAGCGCGTCCTGGAAGGAGGTGGCGGCGAGGACGGTGGTGTAGGGGGTGGTGGACGGCCCGCCGCCGCTCTCGGGGGTGAGGGACTGGCGGACCACCAGGGCGAGCGGGTAGAGGAACACCAGCGCGAGGGCGGCGACGGGTGGCAGGGCCCACAGGGCGGTGGTCCGGGTGCGGCGGGGCCCGGTGTCCGGTGTGGTGCGGTCAGGCATGGCGCGGTCCGCCGTCCGCCGGGTCGGTCGGGGTGTTCGCCGGGGTGCCGGCCGGGGCCGCGGGCTGGATGTCGGCGGGGATGAGGGCGGCGTCCTGGGGGGCGAAGTGCAGGGTGAGTTCGGTGCCCAGTGGTGGGGTCTCGCGCAGTTCCCGCAGGTCGGCCATGAGGCGGTGGCCGTCCACCGTGAGGTGGAGTCGGTGGGTGGCGCCGCGCCACTGGACCTCGGTGACGGTGCCGCGCAGGGTGTTGCCCTGTGGGTCGGGGGCGGTGCCGAGGCCGAGGAGGTGCGGGCGGACGCAGAGGGTGGCGGTGGCGCCGGGGGTCGCGTCCCCGGTGGGGACCGTCAGGTGGCGGCCGGCGAACTCGACGCCGTCGGCGCGCACGGTCACCGGCAGCAGGTTGGCGGTGCCGACGAAGGATGCGGTGAAGGCGGTGCGCGGGCTGCGGTAGAGCTGGTGCGGGGTGCCGCACTCGCGGAGCCGGGCCGATTCCAGGACGGCGATCCGGTCGGCGAGGGTGAGTGCCTCCACTTGGTCGTGGGTGACGTAGAGGAGGGAGACGTGCGGCAACTCGCGGTGTAGGCGGGCGAGTTCGGCGAGCATGTCGGAGCGCAGCTGGGCGTCGAGTGCGGACAGCGGCTCGTCGAGGAGGAGGACGCGGGGGCGGATGGCGAGGGCCCGGGCGATGGCGACGCGCTGCTGCTGGCCGCCGGACAGTTCCCGGGGGTGCCGGTCGGCGTAGCCGGCCATGCCGACCATGTCGAGGGCTTCGGCGACGCGGCCGGGGATCTCGGCGCGCGGGGCCCTTTGTGCTTTGAGGCCGAAGGCGACGTTCTCGGCGACCTTCATGTGCGGGAAGAGCGCGTACTGCTGGACGACCATGCCGATGCCGCGCTTGTAGGGCGGCAGGTCGGTGACGTCGTGGCCGCCGATCAGGACGCGGCCGGAGGTCGGGCGGACGAATCCGGCGACGGCGCGCAGGGCGGTGGTCTTGCCGGAGCCGGACGGGCCGAGCAGGGCCATCACCTCGCCCGGTTCGACGGTGAGGTCGAGGGAGTCCAGGGCGGTGGTGCGGCCGTGGGTGACGGTGACGCGGTCGAAGCGGATGCCGGAATCCGTGGCGGACACGGCCGACCCGGCCGCGGTGGCCGGCGCGGCGGGTCGGGCGGGGGCGTGACGGAAGGTGTCGCCGCGTAGCGGCGCCTTTGCGGGGTGGTGGCCGGGCGACGGGCGGGCAATGGGGGCGGGCATGTCACACCACTCCCAGCAGGGCGGGCAGTTCGGCGACCGAGTCCAGGACGTGGGTGGCGCCGGCGGCCTGGAGTTGCGCGGTGTCGTGGGCGCCGGTGCGTACTCCGGCGACCACCGCGGCGCCGCTGCGGCGTCCGGCGATCATGTCGTAGGAGGTGTCGCCGGCGACCGCGATCTGCCGGACGTCGTCGGCGGCGCCGGTGTGCAGCAGGGCGGTCAGCACCATGTCGGGGTAGGGGCGGCCGCGTCCGCCGGCGTCGGCCGGGCAGAGGGTGCGGGCGACGAGGTCGCGCCAGCCGAGGGCGTCGAGGATGGCGTCCTGGGTGACCCGGGCGAATCCGGTGGTGAGGACGACGGTGCGGCCGGCGGCCTGGAGGGCCTCGATGGCTTCGCGGGCGCCGGGGACGGGGGCGATGCGGCCGGCGTCGACGAGGGTGCCGTAGGCCGTCTCGAAGGCGTGGTTGGCGCGCTGGGCGGCTTCTTCGGTGGCCCGGGGGTCGCCGTCGGGGGCGGCGAACAGGTGCTGGAAGACGGAGATCTTGGATTCGCCCATGGTGGCGCGTACGTAGGCGAGTTGCTCGGCGTGCCGGGGGGTGCCGGGTTCGACGCCCATCCGGCGGGCGGCGGTGTCGAAGGCGCGCTCGACGAGGCCGTCGTCGGCGACGGTGGTGCCGGCCATGTCCAGGACGACGAGCCGGATGGCGTCGGTGTGCGGGGCGGGGTGTGTCAAGGGGGTCACCATCCCAGTGCGTTCGCGGTGGTTTCGGCGATGGCCGGGGAGCAGGTCATGCCGCGTCCGCCGGGTCCGGTGATCAGCCAGACGCCGTCGCGGACCTGCTGGCGGTGGACGACGCGGCTGGTGTCGGTGCACTGGGCGTAGACGCCGGCCCAGCGGTGGCGGATGCGGGGCAGCGGGCGGCCCAGGATCGTCTCGACGACTCCGGTGAGGTGCTCGTAGGGCTCCTCGACGGTGTCGAAGGCGAACGGGGTGTCGTATTCGTGGGTGTCGCCGATGGTCAGGCCGCCGTCGGCGCGCTGGACCATCAGCAGTTGCATTTTGTGGGCGGCGGCGGTGGGGGTCTGTGCCTGGTCGGCGTTGAGGGCGTCCAGGGCGTCGCCGCGGTAGGCGGGGTAGTAGCGGAAGCTGTCGGCGTCGGCGACGGAGGTGGTCAGCGGTTCGCCGAGCGGGTCGGTCTGCATCATCTGCAGGCGCACCCGGCGCACCGGCAGGTCGGGGACGAGTTCCCGGACCAGGCCGCCGAGCCAGGCTCCGGTGCACAGGATCACCGCGTCGCCGTGGTGGGTGGCGCCGTGGTCGTCGCGGACCGCGCGTTCGCCGACCACGTCGCGGACCTCGCGGCCGCCGAGGTAGGTGTAGCGGCCGGATGCCGACAGGGCTTCCTTGAGGGCGCGTTGGGCGACGCGGGGTTCGACGGCGGCGTCCCGTTCGCACCACAGGGCGGCGGTGAAGTCGCCGCGCAGTGCGGGGTTGAGGGCGCGGGCCCGGTCGGCGTCGAGGAGCCGGTAGCCGCGGGCGGTGGCGTCGGGGCGGCGGGTGGCGGCCTCGGCGACGGCGTGTTCGGTGTCGTTGCGGACGACGGTCAGTGAGCCGATGGCGCGGAAGCCGATGCCGGGGACGCGGGCGCCGATGCCCTCCCAGAGTTCGCGGGCGCGCAGGGCGGTGTCCAGTTCGGCGCCGCCGGCCCGGCCGCTGACCCAGATCTGTCCGAAGTTGCGGACCGAGGCGCCGCGGGCCTCGGCTTCCCGTTCGATGTGGAGGACTTCGTGGCCTCGTTCGACTGCGTGCCAGGCGTGCAGGGTTCCCAGCACGCCGGCTCCGACGACTATGACTCGCATGCCCCAGACGGTCGCGTCGGCGGGTGGCCCGCGGGGGACGATTTGCCGACGCGTTGGTTAACACGGGCTCAAACTTGGCCTAGACCCGTTATCTTCTCGTGACATAAAGAGCGGGATTTCGCCGTCGTCCGACCCGCCGCGGGGCCCGTCAGGAGTCCCGGGCGCCGCCCAGGTGCGTGGTGAACGAGAACCGGTCGCCCCGGTAGAGGGAGCGCACCCGTTCCAGCGGGCGGCCCTCGGTGTCCCGGGACAGCCGGTGGATGAGCAGCATCGGCAGCGCGCCGGGCGTCCCGATCAGCAGCGCCTCGCGCGGGGTGGCCAGGACCGTCTCCAGGCGTTCGTCGGCGTCCCCGAAGCCGATGCCGAGCCGCTCGTGGAGGTAGCCGTAGAAGGACGAGTCCGGCTCGAAGTCGGCGGCCAGGTCCGGGACTCGGGACACCGCGACATAGGTGCTCTCCAGGCCGACCCGCTCGTCGTCGGCGAGCAGCACCCGCTCCATGTGCCAGACCGCGTCGCCGGCGCCGAGGCCGAGGTCGCGGGCGAGCGCCGGCGGGCTGGGGAAGCGGTCCAGCGAGACCAGGTGCCGGCCGGGCGTGCGGCCCTGGCGGCGGACGCCCTCGGTGTAGCTGGCGAGGGAGAGCGGCTGCTCCATCTTGGGTCCGGCGACGACCGTGCCGCGGCCCATCCGGCGCAGTCGCCCCTCCAGCACCAGTTCCCGCAGGGCCTGGCGCAGCGTCTCGCGGGACACCTCGAACCGCAGCGCCAACTCGCGCTCGGTGGGCAGCGGTTCACCCTCGCCCAGCTCCTCCAGCAGGGCGGCGATGTCGACCTTCGCCGCGTAGTACTTGGGAATGCGTCCGTGCTCGGGAATGCCGGACCGGATGGGTGCGCCAGGATCCTGGCCGTACGGAAACTCCACCCGGCGATCTTCGCACCAGCGGCGGGCCGGGGGGCCGGCACCCTCGGCGTCCCTCTTCCGCGTGGCGGACACGGCCCGGGGCGCTGCCTAGGGCTGTCGTCAAACTCCCGTCGCGAGGCAGGCGGGAGTTTGACGACGGGCCCTAGCGGAACAGTCCGGTCAGCACCAGCTCCGCGGCGCCGTCCGCGACGGTCCGGGCCCCGCCGCGGGCCCGCGCCACCGGCACCGCGGGCGCCGCCCCGGGGTCGCTCCCGGGCGCCGGCGGCCGGCCGCGCAGGGCCGCGTGGTCGGCCAGCTCCCGGGCCACGCCGTCCCGGAACACCTCCGGGTGCGCCAGGACGGTGCGGCCGCCGAGCAACACCCGGTCGATGTCGAGGAGTTCGACGAGGTTGGCCGCGGCCACGCCCAGCACCCGGGCCGCCGCCGGCAGATCACCGCGGGCCACCGCCGCCAGGCACAGCGCCTCGACGCAGCCGCGCCGCCCGCAGTCGCACCGCGGCCCGTCCAGTTGCAGCACCTGGTGGCCGAACTCGCCGGCGCCGGTGTGCGGTCCGCGGTAGAGGCTGCCGCCGAGGACCAGCCCGGCGCCGAGCCCGGTCCCCAGGTGGAGGTAGGCGAACGAGGCGCCGCCGACCTCCTCCGGCGCCCGGCTGAGGCCGAGGGCCGCCGCGTTGGTGTCCTTGTCGAGGACGACGGGCAGGCCCAGGCGCGCGGCGAGCGCCTCCCGCAGGGGGAAGCCGTCCCACTGGGGGGCGCCGGTGACCTGGCGCAGGACGCCCGTGGCGTGGTCCAGCGGCCCGGGGCAGGCCACCCCCGCGCCGAGCACCGGTGGCCCGCCCGCCGCCTCCCGCAGCGCCGCGACCTCGCCGGCGGCGGTGGTCAGGACGGCCTCGGCGCCGGCGCCGAAGTCCAGCGGCGCGCGGCGGACCGCGGTCGGCCGGCCGGCGAGGTCGGCCAGCACGCAGACCATCTCGTCGCGGTCCAGGTGGACGCCGACGGCGTGCCGGGCGCCGGGGACCAGCCGCAGCACGGTGCGGGGCTTGCCGCCCGTGGAGGCCCGGCGGCCCGCCTCGACGACCAGGCCGTCGGCCCGCAGCCGCGCGGTGATCTTGCTGACCGCCTGCGGGGTGAGCCCGGTCCGCTCGGCCAGCTCCAGCCGGCTCGCGCCCTCCTCCCCCGCCGCGCGCAGCAGCCCCAGCAGCAGGGCGGCGTTGTGCCCGCGCAGGGCGAGGAGGTTGGCGCCGGGCGCGGCGGCGCCGTCCGGGCGGGCGCCGATGTCCGGGCGGTCGAGGTCGTGGTCGCTGCTCACCCCTCCATTCTCCGCACTGCTTGCACTTTGGCAACAGCGTTGCGAAAGTGGAGGGCATGAGCGACCCCGAAGCACGCACCGCCCCCCACCGCGTCGGCCTGATCGGCTACGGCCTGGCGGGCTCGGTCTTCCACGCCCCGCTGATCGCCGCCACCGACGGGCTGGTGCTCGACACCGTCTCGACCCGCAGCCCCGACCGGCAGGCGCAGGCCCGCGCCGAGCACCCGCAGGTCCGCACGGTGGCCACCGCCGAGGAGGTCCTGGACCGGGCCGCCGCCGGCGACCTCGACCTGATCGTGCTGGCGTCGCCGAACAAGACGCACGTCCCGCTCGCCACCGCCGCGCTGGAGGCCGGCGCCGCGGTCGTCGTCGACAAGCCGCTGGCCGCCACCGCCGCCGAGGCCGAGCGGCTCGCCGCGCTCGCCGACCGCCGCGGGCTGCTGCTCTCGGTCTTCCAGAACCGCCGCTGGGACAACGACTTCCGCACCGTGCGCAAGCTGCTCGCGGACGACGCACTGGGCGAGGTCCAGCGCTTCGAGTCGCGCTTCGAGCGCTGGCGGCCCCGGCCCAAGGGCGGCTGGCGCGAGTCCGGCGACCCGGCGGAGCTGGGCGGACTGCTCTACGACCTCGGCAGCCACCTCGTCGACCAGGCCCTGACCCTCTTCGGTCCCGCGGTCTCGGTCTACGCCGAGGCCGACATCCGCCGCCCGGGCGCCGAGGCCGACGACGACACCTTCCTCGCCGTCACCCACGCCGGCGGCGTCCGCTCCCACCTGTGGGCGAGCGCCACCACCGCCCAACTAGGGCCGCGCTTCCGGGTGTTGGGCAGTCGCGCGGGCTATGTGAAGTACGGCCTGGACCCGCAGGAGGCCGCCCTGCGGGCCGGCCGGCGCCCGGACACCGAGGGCGCCGCCTGGGGCGTGGAACCCGAGTCCGACTGGGGCCGGCTCGGCGCCGGACAATCCCCGGTGACCGGCGGCGGGCAGCCCGTCGCGACCCTGCCCGGCGCCTACCCGGCCTACTACGCGGCGATCGCGCGGGCCCTGCGCGAGGGCGGCGCGCCACCCGTGACCGCCACCGAGGCCGCGGCGGCGCTGCGCGTCCTGGAGGCCGCCAAACGCTCCGCCGCACAGGGCGTCACGGTCCGGATCGGAGCCGGCGCATGACGGCCCCCGGCACCGCCCACGGACCTGACGAGGTCCGCGAACTGACCGCCCAGGAGGAACGGCTGGTCCTGGACACCTTCGGCAACGACGAGGCGTGGGAACTGGGCTCCCTGCTGGTCGGACTGGCCCGGGAGCGCGGCGCCGCGGTGACGATCGGGATCCGGCGCGGCGCCCAACGGCTCTTCCACTGCGCGCTCCCGGGCACCTCCGCCGACAACGACGCCTGGATCGACCGCAAGTCCGCCGTCGTCGAACGGTACGGGGAGTCCTCCTACCTGGTCGGCGCCCGCTTCCGCGCCAAGGGCCGCACCTTCGAGGACTCCTCGCGCCTCGACCCCGACCGCTACGCCGCACACGGCGGTGCCTTCCCGATCCGCCTGCGCGGGACGGGTGTGATCGGCGTGGTCGCGGTGTCCGGCCTGCCCCAGGCCGACGACCACGCCCTGGTGGTCGAGGCCCTGGAGCGCTATCTGACAACGGGCTGACACCCGCACCGCCCCACTCGCACCAGCCCCCACCGGCCCGCTTCCCACCCCACAACGGGAGGTGACGGGCCGGAGGGGCAGGGGGTGTCCGGACGTCAAGCGCAGCAGTCCGGACACCCCCTGCCCCGCAGGCCCGTCACCGCACCCGACACCCCCCGCGCCGCAGGCGCAGAGCGAGCAACCCCCACGGCGGGGAGGCCGACAACGCACGGGGCAGCCGGCCGCAGGCCCACCGCGGGGGAGCCGACAACGCGCGGATCAAGCCGACCGCAACGCCTGCCGCTGACGCCCCAGCCCGTCGATCTCCAGCTCCACCACATCGCCCGCCCGCAGGTACGGCTTGGGCTCGGGCCGCCCCATCGCCACCCCCGCAGGGGTACCGGTGTTGATCACGTCGCCCGGGTACAGGGTCATGAACTGGCTGACGTAGCGGACCACTTCGGCCACCGGGAAGATCTGCTCGGCGGTGGTGCCGTCCTGCTTCAGCTCCCCGTTGACCCACAGCCGGATGCCCAGCGCCTGCGGGTCCGGTACCTCGTCGGCGGTCACCAGCCACGGGCCCAGCGGGTTGAACGTCTCGCAGTTCTTGCCCTTGTCCCACTGGCCGCCGCGCTCGATCTGGAAGGCCCGCTCGGACACGTCGTGCGCCACCGCGTAGCCGGCCACGGCCGCCAGCGCCTGCTCGTCGTCCGCCAGGTAGCGGGCGGTCCGGCCGATGACGACGGCCAGCTCCACCTCCCAGTCGGTCTTCACGCTGCCGCGCGGGATGAGGACCGTGTCGTCGGGGCCGACGACGGTGTCCGGCGCCTTCATGAAGATGATCGGTTCCTCGGGGGTGGCGGCCCCGGTCTCCCGCGCGTGGTCGTGGTAGTTCAGCCCGATGCACACGACCTTGCCGATCCGGGCGACCGGCGGGCCGATCCGCAGACCGGCGGTGTCCCGTACGGGCAGGTCGCCGGCGGTCGCGGCGGCCCGGACGGCGGCCAGCGCGGCGTCGTCCGCGAGCAGCGCGCCGTCGATGTCCGTGACCAGGCCCGACAGGTCGCGCAGCAGGCCGGACTCGTCGAGCAGCGCCGGGCGTTCGGCCCCCACCGGTCCGACACGCAGCAGCTTCATCGTCACAACTCCCGTGGTCGAAGGGTCGGCCCGGGAGGGTCCTCCCCGGCCGGCCGATGGGGGACGGCCATCGAGCGATTTGGCCGATCCTCCAAGAACGGGGTCCACTCCGCAAGACCCCGTTCACGGACTGGACCGTTACTGAGGGGTAGTAACGACCGGGTCGGTGCCGGCGTCGGCCGGACGGCGCTCGGCGTCGGCCTGCCGGGCCGATGCGCCCGCCCGCGCCGCGGTGTTGGCCCTGGCCCGCGCCGCCTTCTGCCGCGCGGCCCGGGTCCTGGGCCCGCCCCGCCGCACCGGTCGCCGGGACGGGGGCTGCGGTGCGCCGTCCACCGACGCCGCCGGACTCCCCGCAGGGGTCCGCTCCCCCTCCACCGCCGGCCCGCGGCCCTTCTCCGCCTTACGGTCCCCCGCCGGCTTCCCTTCCCCGGCCGCCTCGCGGTCGGCCGCCGGCTTGCGGTCGCGGTGCAGCAGGGCCCGCTCGCAGGCCGTCCAGGTGGTGGTCGTCACCATGTAGAGGCCGGCCGCCAGCGGCACCACGGCCACGGTGAGCAGCGTGCCGAAGGACAGCAGCGGCATCAGCTTGCCGAGGGCGCCCAGGCCCGGGGTCGCGGTGCCCGCGGCGGGCGCCGGGGCCGCGGCCGCCGCCGCCCGGGCGCGCCGGTAGTTCCAGGTGGCGACCGCGGCGATCAGGACGAACAGCGCGAGGTAGACCAGCCCCTGAGGCCCGGTCACGCCGCCGTCGGCGAG
Organism: Streptomyces yunnanensis; assembly: GCF_029011865.1. NCBI lineage: Bacteria > Bacillati > Actinomycetota > Actinomycetes > Kitasatosporales > Streptomycetaceae > Streptomyces > Streptomyces yunnanensis. The sequence goes on along the minus strand of NZ_CP095749.1, from coordinate 6,023,545 downwards.
GGCCTGCCGCCACGTCCCGCCGAGCGGCGCGCCCAGCAGTGTGTGGCTCAGCAGGGTGTCGTTCCCGCTGGTGAACAGGTGGTACGTCACGAAGAAGACCGGGAGTTGGAGCAGGCTCGGCAGGCAGCCGGCCAGTGGCGAGGAGCCGGTCCTGGCGTAGAGGTCGCTGATCGCCTGCTGGAGCCGCTCCCGGTCGTTGCCGTACTTGCGCTGGAGGGCGGCGATCTGCGGGGCGAGGGCGGAGCGGGCCTTCTCGCCGCGGGCCGCGGCGCGGGCGAGCGGGTGCAGCGCGGCGCGGACGCCGAGGGTGAACAGGACGATGGCGGCGGCGGTGGCCGCGGTGCCGAAGAGCGGTTCGATGGCATGGGCACCGCGCGCCAGCGCGGCACCGAGGATGTCGAAAACGGACATGGGTGAGCCCTCCACGGGTCTCGTCGTGCCGGAATGGAGAGACGGCGTGACGAGCCGCGCGGGCACGCACCGGCGCAGCGGCAAGGCAGATCGGGTCGAGCCGCATCAGGTCACAGCTGATCGGCTCGGGTCACGTGCACGGTCGTCCCGGGCAAGTGCCGCAGGACGGTCGGACGTCGAGGGGAGTGCGCCGGAGCGGCTACGCGGCCGCCGGGAGGGCGCGGCCGGGTGCTCGCGGGCGCGGACGGCCGGCGGCGTCGGGGTCGCGCTGTGGCAGGAAGGCCGTGCGGCGCTCGCGGTCGCGGATGGCCGTGCGTATCCGGCCCGGGGGGACCGGGCGGGCGGCGACGGCCAGGGCGAGGGCGCTGCACAACAGCAGCAGCACCGCCGCGGTGGTCGCGGCGGCGGCCAGCGACGTCGTCAGACCGCTCTGTTCGAGCAGGAGCTCGGCGAGCAGGAAGAACAGTGCGCTGGTGTAGAGCCGCCAGGCATCGACGATGCGGTACATCCGGCGTCCCCCTCCCGCGCTCCCCCGCGCGTAGCCCTCGGTGCTCCCGGTCGTCGGTCCGACCGTCCGTTCCAGGGTAACCGCACCCCCGAGCCGCTGCGACAGCCAGTTCGAGAATTCACCCCCGCCGGTGAACGGTACGCCGTCGGCAACCGGGGGCGCACCAACGGTCGGTGGCTGCACACGGGGCCGGCCGCCGCGGCACACTGCCACGACGACCGGCCCGCAACGCGTGCCCGCCTCCGGGGGCCGCCCTCAGTCGCTGCCGGACGCGGCGGCCCCGGCCCGGGGGAACTCGTCCTCCAGCGCCAGGACTTCGGTGTCCGGCCGGTCGTCGCCGCGCTCCCGCGGGCCGAGCCAGGTCACCGCCAGGGCCACCGCCACGTTCACCGCCAGCCCGACGATCCCGGCGTTCACCCCCCACACCGGGTCGTGGCCGCCGAAGACCAGGACGCACACCAGGGCGAAGCCCGCCACCAGGCCGCTCACCGCCGCATACATCGTCAACCGCCGCCACACCAGCCCCAACAGCAGCATCGGCACCAGCTGCGCCATGCCCTCGTACGAGATCAGGGAGAGCCGGACGAGGGTGTTGGGCGCGACATAGGTGAGCACCAGCGCGAGCGCCCCGGCGACCACCACGACCAACTGCGACCAGAGCTTCTGACGGGACGCCAGCCGGGGTACCGCGCCCAGTACGCTGCGCCCCCACATCGTGCCGATGACCAGCATGAACACCGCCATCGGCACGATCGAGGAGAGCGCCGCGGCCACCCCGATCACCCCCACCGCCCAGGCCGGCAGGGAGTCCTCGACCATTGTGAACAGCGCCAGGTTGGACCCGGCGCCGGTCAGCCCCGGGACGACGAACAGCGCCGCCAGCCCCAGCAGCATCGGCACGAACAGCAGCACGTTGTAGAACGGCAGGTACATGGCGTTGCGGCGGAGCACGTCGGCGTTGCGGGCGCCCAGGTAGCCGGCCACGGTCGTCGGGAAGATCACCACGGTCAGGGAGTTGATCAGGGTGGTGGTGATGAACCACGACTGGCCCAGGCCGCCGGAGGCGTGGCCGGGGAAGGTCAGCCACTGCGGCTTCTCGGCGACGATCCGGTCCAGGAACGGGCCGTAGCCACCGAAGTAGTGCAGCGGGACGTAGACCGCGAGAAACCCGAGCGTGGCGATGACCAGCACGTCCTTGAGGACCGACACCCAGGCGCTGCCGCGCAGTCCGCTGACGACCACGAAGCCGGTGGTCACCGCGAAGCCGATGAAATAGGCCCAGTTGAGGCTGATCGTGCCGTAGGAGATGGTCGAGACGACCACGCCCATGCCGGTGATCTGGAGCTGGATGTAGGGCAGCAGGCAGACGGTGGCGAGGACAGCGACGGCGGCGCCGAGCCACGGCCGGCGGTAGCGGTGGGCGACGATGTCGGTGATGCCCACCAGGCCGTGCCGGCGGGCGTAGGCCCACAGCATCGGGCCGACGACGTAGCCGATGGCGTAGCCGCAGGACATGTAGGCCAGGACGTAGAGCACGGGGGCGCCGAAGTTGTAGCCCCAGCCGGCCGCGCCGAGGTAGCTGAAGCTGGTGTAGCTCTCGCCGGCCATCAGCACCCAGATGAAGACGGTGCCCAGGCTGCGGCCGCCCACCGACCACTCGGTGAGGCCCGCCCGTCGCCCACCACCGCCCTTCCCTGGAAGCCCTTCGGGCTGCCCCTCTGTGCCGGATCCCCGGCCGCGGACCGCGAGCAGTCCCAGGACGACGGTCAGCACCATGAACGCGGCGAAGATCGCGGTGGCGACGGTGGCGTTCACGCGCGCCCCCCGGTCAGTCCGTCGTCCCGGCCCTGGCCCCGCTTGTGGTCGCCGCGGCGTGCCAGCCACACCGACACCGGGGTCAGCAGGGTGGCGAGCGCCATCCAGAAGAAGAGGAACGGCAGGCCGAGGACGGTCGGGGTGACCCGGTTGACGAGCGGCAGCACCACCAGGAACAGCACATACGGCAGCAGCAGCCAGAGCAGCGCGGGGCGCTTTCGGGATCCCGGGGGCGGGCCGCCGGGGGACTGGTTTCGCACGTGGGAAGAGCCTATCCGCTGCGCCGGGCCGGCATCCCACGTTGTCGGCCTTCCCGCCGTGGGGGCTGCTGTTTTCCGCCTTCGGCGGAGGGGTTTGTCGGGCCGGGGACGCCTGGTGGGTGGTGGGGGCCGGGGGCGGTCCTGCGGGGGCGGGTTGCCGGACTGCTTCGCTTTACGTCCGGCAACCCGCCCCCTCCGGCCCCCTCCCGCTGATGTGGACGCCCCCGCCCGGTGGGGGTGAGGGACGGGGAAGGACCCGGCGGCTAGCCGCCCACTACCTGGGACACCGTGTAGATGCACAGCCCCGCGAGGGCGCCCACGACCGTGCCGTTGATGCGGATGAACTGCAGGTCGCGGCCGATGTGCGCCTCGATCTTCCTGGAGGTGTGCTCGGCGTCCCAGCTCGCGACGGTCTCGGTGATCAAGGCGGTGATCTCGCTCCGGTACGTCGTCACCACATAGACGGCGGCGCCCTCCAGCCAGCCGTCGACCTTGTCGCGCAGCCGCCCGTCGGCGGCCAGCCGGCCGCCCAGGGACAGCAGCGCCGCGCGCACCCGCAGCCGCAGTTCGCTGCGCTCGTCCTCGGCGGCGGCCACGATCATCGCGCGGACCGCGCCCCAGGCGGAGGCGATCAGGTCCTGCACCTCGCCGCGGCCCAGCACCTCGGACTTGAGCCGTTCGACCTTCTCCCGGGTGCCCGGGTCGGAGCGCAGGTCGGCGGCGAAGTCGGTCAGGAAGCGGTCCACCGCGCCGCGCGCCGGGTGCTCGGGCATGTCCCGCATCTCGGTGACGAAGCGGAGGAGCTCCTTGTAGACCCGGTCGCCCACCTTGCGGTCGACGAACCGGGGGGTCCATCCGGGGGCGCCGCCGGAGACCGCGGCGACCACCGAATCCCCGTGGTCGACCAGCCAGTCGTGGGCGCGGGCGCAGACCAGGTCGACCACCCGGGTGTGGCCGCCCTCGGCGACGATCTTCTCCAGCAGGGAGCCGATGCCGGGCGCGATCTCCTGGGCGTCGGCGCGCCGGGTGATGGCCTCGCCGACCACCGCCTGGACGTCGGAGTCGCGCAGCACGGTCAGCGCGCCGCGCAGCGCGGTGGACAGCTCGGCGGTGACCCGGTCGGCGTTCCGCGGCTCGGCGAGCCAGTGGCCGAGCCGGGCGGCGATGCCGACCGACCGCAGCCGGCGGCGAATCACCTCGCCGGAGAGGAAGTTCTCCCCCACGAAGTCGCCCAGGCTCCGCCCGAGTTGGTCCTTCTTGGAGGGGATGATCGCGGTGTGCGGGATCGGCAGGCCCATCGGCCGCTTGAACAGCGCGGTGACCGCGAACCAGTCGGCCAGCGCGCCGACCATGCCGGCCTCGGCGGCGGCCGCCACGAAGCCGGTCCAGCCGCCCGCACCGGCCGCGCCGGCCCACTTCGCCAGGACGTACACCGCGGCGACGGCCAGCAGCAGGCCGGTCGCCAGGGCCTTCATCCGGCGGACGCCCTGCCGCTTCTCCTCGTCGGCGGCGCTGTAGCGGAAGCCGCCGGGCGCCGTCCGGCCGCCCGGGGAGGGCACCGGCTGCGCGGCCCGCGTCCCCTCGCTCCCCTCCGTATGAGCGCGTTCCATCCGTTCCACCACTCCCACCGTCTCCCCCGTCCTGCGTACGCCGTCGGGTCCGCGGCGCCCGTGCCGTCGGGTTCCGTCCCTACCCGGCCGTACGCCCGTATGTGTCCCACAGTGCCCTACTCCCGGAACCCGGCACGAGTTCCCCGCGCCCGGGACACCCGGTGCGGAGCAGGGCACCGGGCGGCCTCCGGGGGGTACGTGGGATCATTGACCACCGGCCGGAACGCGACGGTGCCGCTGTTCACCGGGCGTCCTCGGCCCGCCGCCCCGCCCCCAGTCCGCCCGGAGCGTGCAGCTCCGCCAGCCCCCAGGAGACGCCTGCGGCATGACCAGACGTGTGGGTTACACCCTGCTCGCCGGCCTGGTGGCAGTGGTGGTGCTGATCTCGGCGGCGATATTCGTCGGCTTCGACGGCACCCCCGGCACCCGGGGCGGCGCCCCGCGCGAGCCGCAGACGTCGGCCGCACCGGCGGTTTCCGGCCAGTGGGTCGGCACCTGGTCGGCGGCCGTGGCCGCGGCCGAGCCCGGTACCCAGGACGGCTACGCGCAGATGTCGATCAGGAACGTCGTCCACACCAGCGTCAGCGGGTCCAGTGCCCGGATCCGGCTGTCCAACCTCTACGGCACCCGCCCGCTGCCGTTCAGCCATGCCTCGCTCGCCCTGTCGGCCGGCAGCGGCAGCCCGATGGCGACGGCCGGGAGCATGCGCCGGCTGACCTTCGACGGCAAGCCGTCGGTGACCATCCCGGTCGGCGGCGAGATCACCAGCGACCCGGTCCGCCTGGCCGTGCCCGGCAACGCCGACCTGCTGGTCACCATGTACTCCCCGGCCCCCTCGGGACCGGCGACCTACCACCCCTACGCCCGCCAGACGTCCTATCTGGCGCGCGGCGACCACACCGAGGACGCCCCCGGCACCGCCTACACCGAGCAGAGCCCCTACTGGCGCTATCTGACCGGCGTGGACGTGCTGAGCACCCGGGCGCGCGGCGCGGTGGTGGCGGTCGGCGACTCGATCACCGACGGCATCACCTCCACCCCGGGCGCCAACCACCGCTGGACCGACTTCCTCGCCGCCCGGCTACGCGACGAGCCGGGTGCCCCCCGCTACGGCGTCCTCAACACCGGCATCAGCGGCAACCGCCTGCTCACCGACAGCAACCGCCTCTCCCCCACCAACGGGCCGAGCCTGCTCTCCCGTCTGGACCGCGATGTGCTGTCCCGTACGGGGGTGCGGGCGGTGGTGGTCGAGATCGGCATCAACGACCTGTTCAAGACCCCGCGCCAGCTCGACCCGGAGAAGGTCGTCGCGGGCATGCGGGAGGTGGTGCAGCGGGCGCACGCCCACGGGCTGCGGGTCACCGGCAGCACCCTCACCCCGTTCGGTGGGCACCGCGGGTACTCCCACCAGCTCAACGCGGTACGCGAACGGGTCAACGACCTGATCCGCTCCGGCGGCGTCTACGACGAGGTCGTCGACTTCGACCGGGCGCTGCGCGACCCGGCGCACCCGCTGCGGCTGCTGCCGGCGTACGACTCGGGCGACCATCTGCACCCCAGCGACGCCGGTTACCGCGCGATGGCCGACGCGGTGGACGTCGACCAGCTCCGGCAGGCCGCGCCCGCCGCGCTCTGACCACCACGGACCGGACGGGCCGACGGGCCCGGTGGACCCGGTAGACCCGATGCCCCGGGTCGGTGCGGTGCCGTGCCGTGCCGTGCCGTACGGCGGAACCGGTCAGTCCAGTTCCCGGCGTCCCCGGCGCTCCTCCTTCAGCCGCCGCCGCTCCTCCTTGCGCTCGGCCTTCAGGCGCCGCTCCTCGTCCTTGGGCAGCTTGCGCTCCACCCCGACGCCGCCCATCAGGGCCACCCCCGAGACGATCACCCGGGGCGCCCCGGGGTGACCCGGGATCCCGTCCTCCTCGGAGTCGAAGCCGCCCATGATGCCCAGGCCGCGCATCTCGACCTCGACGCCCGGCGGCACGATGACATTGACCCCGCCCATCACCGCAAAGACGTCGATGTGGACCTCCGACCCGGCGAAGTCGGCCTCGCGCAGATCGAGTTCGCCGCCGCCCATCAGGCACAGCGCGGTGAACCGGCGCCCGATCGTCCACCGGCCCTTGCGCTCGAAGCCGCCCATGACCGCGATGCCCGTCGTGGAGCCCTTGGCGTCCTCGCGGATCCGCTCGGACCAGACCGTCACCGCTCCGCCGGACGCCGGTTCCTTGCGGAGCGACAGCGGCTGCGCGGGCTGTGCGGCCACCGGCAGGTCGGCCGTGATCTTCTCCAGCTCCCCGTACGTACGGGCCTGGTGGGTGGCGTCGAACCGCTCGTCGAACTCCGCCATGTCCAGCCGGCCCTCGGCGAGGGCGTCCCGCAGGATCTCGACTACCCGGTCGCGGTCGGCGTCGGAAGCACGAAGCTGAGGGAGCCGTTCGTCAGTCATACGGACAGATTAGGGCCTGTCCGGTGGATCAGGGCCGCAACGGGTCGGGCGCGGCCGGGCCCGCCCCGCCCGGATCGCGGCGGGCGGCGCCCCCGCCCGCGTACAACTCGGCGATCAGGGCCCCGATGTCCGGTTCGCGAACCGCCAGGTCCACCAGCGGATAGCGGGCGGCGATCGCCGTCACCAGGGGTGCCGCGCTCCGCTCGGCCGGGAACGCCAGCCACTGCCGCGGGCCCTCCACCTTCACCGTGCGGGCCCCGGGAACGCCCTCGATCGGCGGGAGTTCCTCGGCCAGGTCCACCACCAGGGTGCGCTCGCCGTCGGCGGCGGCGCGCAGCCCGGCCAGGTCCCCGTCGAAGACCAGCCGGCCGTGGTCGATGACCATCACCCGGCGGCACAACTGCTCGATGTCGGTGAGGTCGTGGGTGGTGAGCAGGACCGTGGTGCCCCGCTCGGCGTTGATCTCCCGCAGGAACGAGCGGACCTTGGCCTTGCTGACGACGTCCAGGCCGATGGTCGGCTCGTCGAGGTAGAGCACGTCGGGGTCGTGCAGCAGCGCCGCGGTGATGTCGCCGCGCATCCGCTGGCCGAGCGAGAGCTGACGGACCGGTACGTCCAACAGCGGCGCCAGGTCCAGGAGTTCGACGCAGCGGTCGAGGTTGGCGCGGAAGACGGCGGTCGGGACCCGGTACATCCGGCGGACCAGCTCGTAGGAGTCCTTCAGCGGCAGGTCCCACCACAGGGTGGTGCGCTGCCCGAAGACCACGCCGATCCGGCGGGCGAGGACGGTGCGTTGTCGGGAAGGGTCGATGCCGGCGACCCGCAGCCGGCCGCCGCTGGGCACCAGGATGCCGGTCAGCATCTTGATGGTGGTGGACTTCCCGGCGCCGTTGGGGCCGATGTACCCGACCATCTCGCCGCGCGACACCTCGAAGGTGAGGCCGTCGACGGCCCGCACCTCGTGCCGGGTGCGGCGCAGCCGGCCCGCCCGGCGGCGGACGGTGAAGACCTTCTCGACGCCGGCCAGCTCGATCAGCGGCTCAGCGGCCACCCCGTCCATCGCGACAACTCCCTTTCCTCTGCGCTTTGTTGATCCGGAACGTGATGTCCGGAATGTGATGCCCGGCATGTGGTGTCCGGCGTCTGGTGATCGGTGTTCGGTGTTCGGTGTTCGGTGTTCGGTGTTGGATATCCGGTGTCAGCTGCCGGTGCTGCGGTAGGCGCGGACGCCGCGCCGCCAGGCCAGCGCCGCGCCGGCGACCATCAGGGCGGCCACGGCGGGCCCCAGGAAGGCGGTCCAGGGCGGCAGCCCGAGCGGGTAGGGGCGGCCCAGCAGCCACAGTGCGGGCAGCCAGTTGACGAAGGCCAGCGGGACGATGAAGGTGACCCCGCGGACCAGGTCGCGGGCGAACACCGTCGGCGGGTACTGGAGCAGCGCGTTGCCGCCGTAGGTGAGGGAGTTCTGCAGCTCGGCGGCGTCCTGCGCCCAGAACTGGAAGGCCGCCCCGGCGGTGAAGACCGCACCGAAGATCACCGCGCCGCACACCACCATCAGCGGCACCATCAGGATCCGGCCGGGCGTCCAGTCCACCTCGATCCGGCCGGTCGACCAGAGCAGCACCAACAGCCCCTGGGAGGTACGGCCCAGACGGCGCAGCGCGAACCGGTCCGCGGCGATCTGGGCGTAGACCGGGGCGGGGCGCAGCAGCAGGGTGTCGAGGGTGCCGTCGCGGATCCGGGCGCCGAGCCGCTCGGCGTTGCCGACCGCCAGGTCCGCCAGGCCCAGCGAGAGGCTGCAGGTGCCGTAGAGGAAGGCGACCTCGGGGAGGGCGAAGCCGCCGAGCGCGTGGACGCGGGAGAACATCAGCAGCAGCGCGACGAAGTCCAGTGCGCTGGAGGCGAAGTTGCCGAGCGTCATCAAGGCGAACGACGTCCGGTAGGCGAGCGTGGAGCGCACCCACATCCAGGCGATCAGGCCGTAGACGCGGACCCCCTCCCCCAGGGCCCGCAGCAGGCCGCCCGCCGCCCCGTCGTGCCGCCTAGCCACCGTGGACCACCACCTTGCGGGTGGCGGCGGACTGCAGCAGCCGTCCCAGCGCCAGCAGCGCCACCGCCCAGGCCGCCTGGAACGCCAGCCCGCGCAGCAGCGCCCCGCCGGTCCGCGCGCCGATCAGGACGTCGGCCGGCACCTGCAGGAGCGCCGCCCACGGCAGCAGTTGGGCGAGGTCGGAGAGCCCGTCGGGGAAGACCCGCAGCGGCAGCACCATCCCGGAGAAGAACATGCAGGACAGGCCGCTGATCATGGCCAGTCCCGAGCTGTCCAGCAGCCAGAACGTCGACAGCGCGACGAGGTAGCGCAGCGCGAAGCTGACCACCACGCCCAGCAGCGCCGACAGCAGGAACCAGCCCCAGGTCAGCGGGTCGCCGGGGAGCGCCAGCGGGAAGGCCAGGGCGCCCACCGCCATCGGCACCACGCCGCGGCCGAACAGCTGGATGCCGGCCCGGCCCAGGTCGGCGGCGAGCCACCACAGCTGGAGGTCGGCCGGCCGGTAGAGGTCCACCGCGACGTCGCCGCTGCGGATCCGCTCCTGGAGTTCGGACAGGCCGCCGGTGGCGATCATGGCGACGGCCAGCAGCGCCTGCCCGGCCCAGACGAAGGTCAGCGCCTGCGCCGGGCCGTAGCCGCCCAGGTGCGGCCGCTGGTCCCACAGGGCGAGGTAGGCGTAGGCGATGATGAAGCCGAAGACGGTGTTGGTGACGATGCCCGCGGCGGTGGCGGCGCGATAGGTGGCGTACCGCCGGAAGCTGCCGGCCGCCACCGCCATGTACAACACGCCGTGCTCCCCGCGCTCTTGGTCGGTCCCGTCCGGGGACGTGCGGGCGGGGAAGCACCGGAGCCTAAGGTGCACCCGCGGCGGGCACCATCGATTTATCACTCGTTCGGGTGAGGCAGGGGCGCCATTCGGCCTGTCACCGGGCGGACGCGGGTGCGTGCCACCCCTGGCGACCGGGACACATGATGCGAAAGTTGCCTACCGGGCGTCAGTTGCCTTTTCCGGCATAGCGCATGGACCACCGCACACCGCACGGCATCCGCAACCGCACCGGTACGGCCGCACCCCGGTACGACGCCGGTCCCGACACCCCACCGGTCCTGACACGACACCGCTCCGCCGCGGTACAACCTCCGGCGGTGGCCGAGGAGTCACACAGACATGAGCGACGACGCGCGGCACGACGGCACGGGCAGCGAGCACGGCGAGACCGGCGAGACCGGCGAGGCAGCCGCCGACCGCCCCCGGCGCACGGGCTGGCGCCGGCTCCTGCCGACCTGGCGGATGGTGGTGGGGGGCGTGCTGCTCTTCCTGCTGCTGATCGTGGGCGGGCTGACCGCCGGCTACCTCCTCGTCGGCATCCCGCCCGCCAACAGCGCCGCGAAGGCGCAGAGCAACGTCTACCTCTACTCCGACGGCACGGAACTGGCCCGCGACGGCGACGTGAACCGCGAGAACGTCCCGCTAGGCCAGGTGCCCAGGACCGTCCAGCGGGCCGTACTGGCCGCCGAGGACCGGGACTTCTACTCCGAGTCCGCGGTCGACCCGGCCGCGATGCTGCGCGCCGCCTGGAACACCGTTACAGGCAAGGGGAAGCAGTCCGGCTCCACCATCACCCAGCAGTACGTCAAGAACTACTACCTCGGCCAGGAACAGACCCTCACCCGCAAGGCCAAGGAGTTCTTCATCGCCATCAAGCTGGACCGCGAGGAGAGCAAGGACGAGATCCTGCAGGGCTACCTCAACACCAGCTACTACGGCCGCAACGCCTACGGCATCCAGGCCGCCGCCCGGGCGTACTACGGCAAGGACGTCGGCGCGCTCACCACCGCCGAGGGCGCCTACCTCGCCGCCCTCCTCAACGCCCCCAGCGCCTACGACATCACCGCCCACCCCGAGAACCGACCGCGCGCCCTGGCCCGTTGGAACTACGTCCTGGACGGCATGGTCAAGCAGAAGTGGCTCGACCGCGCCGAACGCACCGCGATGGCCTTCCCCGCCCTCACCCGGGCCCCCGCCTCCGCCGGCCTCTCCGGCCAGCGCGGCTACCTCGTCGAAGCGGTCCGGGACTACCTCACCGGCCACGACATCCTCGACGACGGCACCCTGCGGGCCGGCGGCTACCGCATCACCACCACCATCGACCACAAGCGGCAGAACGCCTTCGTCAAGGCCGTCCGCACCCGGCTGATGGACCAACTCGACGGCCACCGCACGGTGGACGGCTACGTCCGGGCCGGCGGCGCCTCCATCGACCCCGCCACCGGCCGGGTCGTCGCCCTCTACGGCGGCATCGACTACGCCAAGCAGTTCGTCAACAGCGCCACCCGCCGCGACTACCAGGTCGGCTCCACCTTCAAGCCGCTCGTCTTCGCCTCCGCCGTCCAGAACGAATCCGTTACCCAGGACGGCTCCCCGATCACCCCCAACACCGTCTACGACGGCACCAACAAGCGGATGACCCTCAGCCACGGCCACCCCACCGGCTTCGCCCCCGGCAACGAGGACGACCACTCCTACGGCCCGATCACCGTCACCGAGGCCACCGACAAGTCCGTCAACGCGGTCTACGCGCAGATGGGCATCGACGTCGGCCCGGACACCGTCCGCAAGACCGCGGTGGCCCTCGGCATCCCCGCCGACACCCCCAGCCTCGCCACGTCCCAGGGCGCCATCTCCCTGGGCACCGCGACGCCCAGCGTGCTGGACATGACCCAGGTCTACGCGACCCTGGCGCACCACGGCCGGCAGCGCCCGTACACCCTGATCGACCACGTCACCAAGGCCGGAGAGGCCATCGACCTGCCGGAGCGCGAGGAGACCGCCGCCGTCGAGCGGGCCGCCGCCGACACCACCACCCAGATCCTGCGCAGCGTCGTCGAGGGCGGCACCGGCACCGCCGCACAGGCCGCCGGGCGCCCGGCGGCCGGCAAGACCGGCACCGCGGAGCAGGACAAGGCCGCCTGGTTCGCCGGCTACACCCCCGACCTGGCCACCGTCGTCGCCGTCCTGGGCCAGCACCCGGAGACCGCCGTCCAGGAACCGCTCTACGGAGCCGCCGGGCGGGACCGCCTCAACGGCGGCGACTTCCCCGCCCAGATCTGGGCCGACTACACCGCGGCGGCGCTGGCCGGCCGCCCCGCCCGCGACTTCGACCTCCGGCTCCAGGACGGCGCCGAGCCGAGCCCGTCCGCCGCGCCGTCCGCCGACGACTCCGAGTCGGCGAGCGATGCGGCCTCCCCGAGCACCGGCCCGACCGACGGCGCAACGCCCACCGGCAGCGGGGCGCCGACCGGCACCGGCGCCCCCACCGGCCCGACCGGCCGACCGACCCTCCCGCCGACCCCCACCGAGGTGCCGACCACCGCCGAACCCACCGAGGAGTTCCCGACCGTGGGCCCGCCGGACGCCGACGAGTACGCGCAGCGGTGGACCGGCGGCTAGCCGTCGGCGAGCCGGGCCGGCCGGTGAACCTCAGTGGCCGGACGTCGCCTTCAGGCCGACGACGGCGACCAACAGCAGACAGATGAAGAAGATCCGGGCGGCGGTCGCGGGCTCGCCGAGCACCAGCATCCCGACCACCGCCGCACCGGCCGCGCCGATGCCGACCCAGACGCCGTAGGCGGTGCCGATCGGCAGGGTCCGGGCCGCGTAGGAGAGCAGCACCATGCTGACGACGATGCCCGCGCCGGTGGCGACACTGGGCCACAGCCGGGTGAATCCGTCGGTGAACTTCATGCCGATCGACCAGCCGACCTCCAGCAGGCCGGCGACGACGAGCAGGATCCATGCCATGACGGCACCTCCGTGAAAGGACTTCAACAGGGGTGCGTCGTCTTGTCCTGACCCGGTACGGCGCGTCTCGTCGGGTTGCCACCGAGGCTAGCAAAGGGCTCCCCCGCAGGTGGTGACGGGGATCACCACCCGTGAGGGAGCCCCTCCGGCACAGCTGCGGCGCTACAGGTACAGGCCGGTCGAGTCCTCCGCGCCCTCCAGGCGCTCCGCGGCCACCGCGTGCAGATCGCGCTCGCGCATCAGCACGTACGCCACCCCGCGCACCTCGACCTCGGCCCGGTCCTCGGGGTCGTACAGCACCCGGTCGCCCACCTCGACGGTCCGTACGTTCTGCCCCACCGCGACCACCTCGGCCCAGGCCAGGCGACGGCCGACCGCCGCGGTCGCGGGAATGACGATGCCCCCGGACGAGCGCCGCTCGCCCTCGGGGATGTCCGTCCGGACCAGCACGCGGTCGTGCAGCATCCGGATCGGCAGCTTGTCGTGGGTGTCCTTGGTGTTATTCGGGCTCACGGCACGACCGTACCTGCCCGACGGCGACGATCATGCACCGCGGGCCGGATCCGAGGGGCCCGACGACCCCGCCCGACGACCCCGCGGGACGCTACTTGTGGCGCTTCTTGGAACCCAGCGCGAGCAGGCCCACCACGGCCACGCCGATCATGGCCACCGGAATGATGCGCTCCAGCCGCGGCGCCCCGTCCTCGGACACCAGCTGACCGCGTACGTCCGAGACCAGGCGGTTGACGGCCACGTAGGCCCGGCCCGCCGTGCGGTCCACGGCCGCCGACGCCTTCGTCTTCGCCTCGCCCATGATCGTCTTGGGATGGAGCCGGACGCCGATCTCGTCGAGCGTCACGGCGAGATCCTGCCGCCTGCGGACGATGTCCGCCTCGATCTGCGCAGGGGTCCTGGCTTCCGACACCGCGCCGCCTCCGTCATCTCGTGCCGATGCGTACAAGGGGCCGGACACGTTCCGGATCTGCCCCGTGCGGAACCGGCCACCCGATCATGTGCCGATTCGTGAAGGACAGTCTGTCAGCTCCCACCCGCGGGCGCCCCACAGCACCCCCGTTTCGCGCCGCCCCGACGCCCCCGACGCCGTTCCGACGCACCGAGTGGGCCTAATGTCGGGGGCGTACCACCGACCCATCCGCAGCACCCACCGCAAGGAGACGGAGACCCACCATGAGTGAGCGACTCCAGCCCGGCGACACCGCACCCGCCTTCACGCTCCCCGACGCCGACGGCAAGCAGGTCTCGCTCGCCGACCACAAGGGGCGCAAGGTCATCGTCTACTTCTACCCGGCCGCGCTGACCCCCGGCTGCACCAAGCAGGCGTGCGACTTCACCGACAACCTCGACTTCCTCGCCGGCCACGGCTACGACGTCATCGGCATCTCCCCCGACAAGCCGGAGAAGCTCGCGAAGTTCCGCGAGAAGGAGGACCTCAAGGTCACCCTGCTCGGCGACCCGGACAAGGAGGTGCTCACCGCCTACGGCGCCTTCGGCGAGAAGAAGCTCTACGGCAAGACGGTCACCGGGGTGATCCGCTCCACCGTCGTCGTCGACGAGGACGGCAAGGTCGAGCGCGCCCTGTACAACGTCAAGGCCACCGGCCACGTCGCCAAGATCATCAAGGATCTGGGGCTGTAACCGGGACCCGGGCCGGCGCGCCGCACGGCGGCAACGCCGCCGCACCGCCGCCGGCCCGGTCACGGCGGCCACCGGCTACGGCGCCGGCACCGCCTCCGGGACCGTCACCACGGTCCGGTCCGGCAGCTCCAACACCGCCTCGGCGCCGCCCCCCTCGGCCGCACCGAACTCCAACCGCGCCCCCAGCACCTCGGCCTGCCCGGCCGCGATCGTCAACCCCAGCCCGTGCCCCGTACCGCGCTCCGGCGCCGCCGTACGGAACCGCCGCGGCCCCTCCGCGCACAGCTCCGCCGGATACCCCGGCCCGTGGTCCCGCACCACGATCCGCGAACCGGCCACCACCACCTCGATCGGCGGCTCGCCGTGCTTGGCCGCGTTCGCCAGCAGGTTCACCAGGACCCGCTCCACCCGCCGCCGGTCCGTCTCCACGATCTCCGGCTCACCCTCGACCGTCACCGACACCGCGAGGTCGTCCACCCCGCGCTGCCGCGCCGCCCGCTGCACGATCCCGCGCACCAGCGACGGCAACTCACAGGCGTCCAGATCGGCCCGCTCCACCCCCGCGTCCAACCGCGAGACCTCCAGCAGGTCCTCCACCAGCCGCCGCATCGCCTGCGCCCGGTCCCGCACCAGCTCCACCGCCCGCGGCTCCGGCAACAGCTCCGCCGCCGCCACCAGCCCCGCCACCGGCGTGCGCAGCTCGTGCGCCACGTCCGCGGTGAACTCCCGCTCCGCCTCCACCCGCGCCGCCAACGACATCGCCATGTGGTGCACACTGCGGCCCAACTCGGCCACCTCGTCCCGGCCGTTGCTGGCCAGCGCGTCCGCGTCCGGCGGCTCCCCCGCCGCGATCCGCCGCGCCGCCGCCGCGCTCAGCCGCAGCCGCCGCGACAGCCGCTGCGACACGAACCACGACACCACCGCCATCAGCACGACCGTGCCGCACCCCGCGATCAGCAGCGCCCGATCCAGCGCCACCTGCGCCGGATCGTCCTCCGGATACGCCGCGGACACCGACAGCGAACGCGTCGGCCGGTCGCCCTCGCCGCCGACCCCGGTCGCCGCCCACACCCGCGGGTCGTCGCCCCCGCTGAGATACGTCCCCGAGCGGTTGTGGAACACCGCCGCCCGCAACGGCCGCGGCAACGTCGCGTCGTCCAGCTGGGCGCCCAGCGCCAACGTGCCGTCCCGCTCATAGATCTGCAGCGCCGAACTCAGCCGCTCGTCCTGATACGCCCGGGCCGACCGCTCCCGCTCGGCGTCGGCGATGTGGTGCACGGCAAAGCCGAGCACCACCACCGCAAGCGCCGTCATACCCGAAATGGCCAGGGCGATCCGGCCTCGAATGCCCATCACGCGAGGTTGTACATCTCCGTCGTGTCGCCGAGCGGCGTGGAACCCTCGTAGGTCACCTCCAGGCCCGTGAAGGCCCGCGCACCGTCGACCTCCTTCGCACCGTAGAGCCGGAACGTCGCCCGGTACCCGGCGTCCGTGCCCACCCCGGCCGCGGTCTTCTCGACCTGCACCACGCCACGGCCCTCGGCCTCGTCGGCGTCGTAGCGGTCCCAGGTGATCCCGGTCGCCACCATCCCGGCGTCCGCGCAGGTCAGCGTGATCACCTGGGGCCGGATCTCCGGCTCCCCGATCCCGCAGTCGCGCACGCCCGGGAGCCCGCCGGTGGGCCGGCCGTCCGACTTCACGTCCTGGACGGCCGAGGTCTTCGGGGCGGCGTCCACCGCGGACGCGGGCTGCGACGCCTGGCTGAACCACACCCCGCCGGCCGCCAGCGCGGTCACCACGAGAAAGGCCAGCAGGGCGGTGCGCCCGCGCCTCCAGCGGGCCCCTTCGCGGTCGGTCATCACACACTCCTCCCGGGGCACCTTCGCCCCGTCAACCCCACCAGCAAACAACGACCGCCACGGCGGCCCCGCACCGGCCCCGAGCCGGGCCACCGCACCGCGGCACCACACGACGGCCCACGGCCACCACTTCCCACGACGAAACGGCCCCCTTCGACGGGCCTGCGACGGAAAGGGGCAATTTCGTCACCGCCACTCTCCTCTCCCCCCGACACAGGCTGATTGCCCGAATGCTGCGGTGACCACTCGGCTGTGTACCAGTCCTGTAACAAGAGCCCCCGTCACGACAACCCTCCACCCCTGCGCCGCGCACCGTCCGGCCGACTCCGGGTGACATACCTCGCGACCACCGCCCACAGTGTTTCGACCCGCCGTCCAGCGTGCAGGCGCACCGGTCGTAGCCCCAACCCCCGCCCGCGCACCCCGTACCGCGCGCCGACCGACCGGGAGGACCGCCGCGTGCCGCACCTCAGTACCGAAACCAGCCACTCCACACCGGAACCGGACCGCGCCGCGCGCAGACGCCACCGGGTGCTCTTCCGCGCCATCGACCGGCGCCGCAACCCACGGCTCCGCCGCACCGACATCACGGTCACCGACGAACCGACCGTCCGACGCGCCGTGAAGGCCGCCGCCCTCGGCAACGCCATGGAGTGGTTCGACTTCGGGATCTACAGCTACCTGGCCCTCACCATCGGCAAGGTCTTCTTCCCCGGCGGCAGCCCCACCGCCAGCCTGCTGTCCTCCTTCGCCACCTTCGCCGTGGCCTTCCTCGTACGCCCCCTGGGCGGCGCCTACTTCGGCCCGCTCGGCGACCGCATCGGACGCAAGAAGGTCCTCGCCCTCACCATGATCATGATGGCGCTGGGCACCCTCGGCATCGGCCTCATCCCCTCCTACGCCAGCATCGGCCTGTGGTCCCCCGCCCTCCTCATCCTCTTCCGCCTCGTCCAGGGCTTCTCCACCGGAGGCGAATACGGCGGCGCCTCCACGTTCATCGCCGAATACGCCCCCGACAAGAAGCGCGGCTACTTCGGCAGCTTCCTGGAGATGGGCACCCTGATCGGCTACACGGGCGCCGCCGGCATCGTCCTCCTGCTCAACACCACACTCGGCCCGGACACCATGCTCGCCTGGGGCTGGCGCATCCCGTTCCTCGTCGCCGGCCCGCTCGGCCTGGTCGGCCTCTACCTCCGCCTCCGACTCGACGAGACCCCGGCCTTCCAGAAACTGGAGTCCACCCAGACCCACGCCCCCACCGACTCCCCCGCCCGGACCGAGGAGGACCCCTCCCACCCGTCCGCCCACGCCCCGAAGCGGAAGCTGGGCGAGATCCTCACCCGGCACTGGCCCACCCTCGTCCTGTGCATCGCCCTGGTCGGCGCCTACAACATCACCGACTACATGCTCCTCTCCTACATGCCGACCTACCTCACGGACACCCTGGACTACGACGAGACCCACGGCCTGCTGATCCTGCTGGCCACCATGGTCGTCCTCATCTGCCTGCTCCCCGCCGTCGGCAGACTCAACGACCGCTACGGCCGCAAGCCGCTCCTGACGGCCGGGATGCTCGGCTTCCTCGTCCTCGCCATCCCGGCGTTCCTGCTGGTCAAGCAGGGCTCCCTGCTCACCGTCGGCTGCGGCACGGCCCTCCTCGGCCTCTCCCTGCTCTGCCTCCTGGGCACCATGTCCGCCGCCCTGCCCGCCCTCTTCCCCACCAACGTCCGCTACGGCTCCCTGTCCATCGGCTACAACCTCGCGGTCTCCCTCTTCGGCGGCACCACCCCGCTGGTCATCACCGCCCTCATGGACACCTTCGACAAGAACGTGATGGTGCCCGCCTACTACACGATGGGCGCGGCCCTCGTCGGCGTCATCGCCGTCGCCTGCATGAAGGAGACCGCCCAACAACCCCTGGAGGGCTCCCCACCCTCGGTCTCCACCAAGGAAGAGGCCCTCGAACTGATCGCGTCCCAGACCCCGGAACCACGCTTCTGACCGCACTCGCGTAGCCAACCACTCACCCGCCGTGACCACCCCTGCGTTCGATCGTTGTTCAGTTCGAGCACCGAGAGCGCGCACGGGGTGGGCCTGGCGGCCTGGTGCGCCGACACCAAGGGGGAAGCATGCCGGTGAGTCCGTACACCCGGGAGCGCCTGGAGGCCGTGGCGTCGTCGTCGCGGACGTTGTCGGAGGCGTTGGTGAAGTTGGGGGTGGATCCGCGGAGTTCGAAGCGGAACTACCTCCGGGAGCGGATGAGAAGGCTGGGGGTGGACACCTCGCACTTCGAGCGGGAGGGGGCGAAGTGGACGAAGGAGATCCTTGAGCCCGTGGTCGCCTTGTCCACCAGCGTCAACGAGGTCGTACGACGGCTGGGGCTTGAGTGCGTAGGTGGCCACCAAACCAACATCGCCCGACGCATCAAGGCGTACGGAATCGACACCTCGCACTTCTCAACGGTGGTCCGTACGGAGAACATGAGGTACAACCAACGTCGCCGGACGGCCAGGGAGATCCTCGTCGAGGCCACGTCAGCGCACGCCACGCGCATTCCGAACAGCCGGCTCAAAAGGGCGATGTGCGAGCTGGGAGTAGCGGAGCGCTGCGCCCTGTGCGGAATCGAACCGGTCTGGCAGGGGGAGCCGCTCCCTCTGGAAGTCGACCACATCGACGGCAACTGGCGCGACAACCGGATCGAGAACCTTCGATTCCTCTGCCCCAACTGCCACGCGACGACAGACAATTACCGCGGTCGGGGCAAGGCCCGCACCAGGGGCGAGGCGGTATGAGCCACGGAGTGCAGTACACCCGCGAGCGGTTGGTCGAAGCCGCCACGCAATGCTCCGACATCGACGAGGTCATCGCGTTCTTCGGCACCCGGCCGTACGGCAAGCTCCGCCGGCATCTCTTCCGGCGGTTCGACCACTTCGGGATCGACGTCTCGCACATGCGCCGCCGGGTACGGGCCGATGGGGCACCCTCGAAACCGGCCACCGAGGAGCTGCGCCGCGCAGTCGAGGGGTCGACTTCCATCGCCGGCGCCCTCCGCGCACTCGGGAAGGAACCCTATAGCGGCCGGTTCCGCGCTCTGTTCCGCACGTGGGTGGCCCAGGACGGCCTCGACACCTCCCACTTCCTGGGGCAGGCACATCAGCGCGGCAAACCGGGCCCGGTGCGCATCAAGTGCCCCGCAGACATCCTGGTCCGGCACGAAGGCCAGCGCCGAACGCGAACCCATCTTCTCCGTCGCGCGCTCCGCGACGTCGGAGTGCCAGAGGAGTGCGCCGAGTGCGGCGTCGGCCCCGAATGCTCGGCAAGCCCATGACGCTGGAGGTCGATCACATCAGCGGGGACTGGAGCGACGACCGGCGGGAGAACCTGCGGTTGCTGTGCCCCAATTGTCACGCGACAACGGCTACTTGGTGCCGCGGCGGCCGCCCGGCCGGACGCGACCGCAGGGGCTGGTAGCCCGCACCCACCGCATCGACGGTAGGGCCGGTACGATGACTGAGGGCTAGCGGCCGTGGCGGAATTGGCCTACGCACAGCACTTAGGATGCTGCGGGAGAAATCCCTTGAGGGTTCGAGTCCCTCCGGCCGCACTCGCGAATGGCCTGCGAATCGAAGGTTCGATGCGCAGGCCATTGTGCTGTCCGGGTCAGCCCAACAACTCCCGCACCACCGGTGCCAGCGCGCGGAACGCCTTGCCGCGGTGGCTGATGGCGTTCTTCTCGGCGGGGGTCAGTTCGGCGCAGGTACGGGTCTCCCCCTCCGGCTGGAGGATGGGGTCGTAGCCGAAGCCGCCGGTGCCGGCGGGGGTGTGGCGGAGGGTTCCGTCGAGGGTGCCCTCGACGACGCGCTCGGTGCCGTCGGGGAGCGCGAGGGCCGCGGCGCAGGCGAAGTGGGCGGCGCGGTGTTCGTCGGCGATGTCGGAGAGCTGGGCGAGCAGCAGGTCGAGGTTGGCCTGGTCGTCGCCGTGCCGGCCGGCCCAGCGGGCGGAGAAGATGCCGGGGGCGCCGCCGAGGACCGCGACGCAGAGGCCGGAGTCGTCGGCGACGGCCGGGTGTCCGGTGGCCTGGGCGAGGGCGTGCGCCTTGAGGAGCGCGTTCTCGGCGAAGGTGACGCCGGTCTCCTTGACGTCGGGGACGTCGGGATAGGCGTCGGCGCCGACGAGTTCGACGTCGAGGTCGGCCGCGTCGAGGATGGCGCGGAGTTCGGCGATCTTGCCGTTGTTACGGGTGGCGAGGACGAGGCGGCGGTGGGCCGCCGGGCGGCCGCCGGTGGGTGACTCCATGGAGCGTGATTATTCCTTGTCGCCGGGGGTGCAGGCCGCGGTGATGTCGCTGGCCGCCTGGCCGATGGGGGTGAGGTCGGGGGCCTTGTGGTCGCGCAGGGCGGTGCGGGCGTCCTTGATGCCGCCGTTCATCTTGTCGATGGCCTTGGACAGCTCGGGGTCGTCGGTGGAGGCGCTGAGCTTGCGGAGGTCGGCGTCGAGGGCGTCGAGGGCCTTGTCGGCCCCTTGGGGGTCGTCGGCGGCCTTGTCGGCGGCGGTGCGGAGGGTGTCGACGCCGTCGACGAGGGCGGTGGCGGTGTGGGTGCAGTCCATGGCCTTCTGGACGGCACCGCAGGCGGACAGGAGCGGGAGCGCGAGGGCGGCGGCGGCCAGTGCGGCGAGCGCGGTGGCGGCGGGGCGGCGCGGGCGGAGCCGGCGGTGGGGACGGGCCATGGGGCGTTCCTTCCCTTGCGGTGTACGGAGGATGCGTACGGGTGCCGGGGCTGGGTCGGCTTCCGGCGGTGGTGTACGGCGGGCTCGGTACTGGGGGAAACGCGGGGCGGGGAAGGGGGGTTGCCCGGGCGGTGGGGGCGGGGGCCGTGGTGCGTCCCGCCCCTTTCCGGTGGCCGCGGTGGTCAGAGGGTGCGGGCCAGGGCTTCCTGCTGGGCGGCGTCGAGGGCGTGGCAGCCGGCGACGGCGAGGTCGAGCAGGGAGTCGAGTTCGGTGCGGTCGAAGGGGGTGGCCTCGGCGGTGCCCTGGACCTCGACGAAGCGGCCGTCGCCGGTGCAGACGACGTTCATGTCGGTCTCGGCGCGGACGTCCTCTTCGTAGCAGAGGTCCAGGAGCGGGACGCCGTCGACGATGCCGACGCTGACGGCGCTGACGGTGCCGGTGAGCGGGCGGCGGCCGTGCTTGATGAGCTTCTTGCCCTGGGCCCAGCCGATCGCGTCGGCGAGGGCGACGTAGGCGCCGGTGATGGCGGCGGTGCGGGTGCCGCCGTCGGCCTGGAGGACGTCGCAGTCCAGGACGATGGTGTTCTCGCCGAGGGCCTTGAAGTCGATGACGGCGCGCAGCGAGCGGCCGATGAGGCGGGAGATCTCGTGGGTGCGGCCGCCGATCTTGCCGCGGACGGATTCGCGGTCGCCGCGGGTGTTGGTGGAGCGGGGCAGCATCGCGTATTCGGCGGTGACCCAGCCTTCGCCGGTGCCCTTGCGCCAGCGCGGTACGCCTTCGGTGACCGAGGCGGTGCAGAAGACCTTGGTGTCGCCGAAGGAGACGAGGACGGAGCCTTCGGCGTGCTTGCTCCAGCCGCGTTCGATGGTGACGGGGCGGAGCTGTTCGGGGGTGCGGCCGTCGATGCGAGACATGGCTCAGACCCTATCGGCTGTGCCGAGGGCCCCGTTCCGGCGGCGGGGATGCCCCCTTGGCCGGGGACGGGGCCCTCGGGTGGCCGCGGGTGCGGGGCACCTCGCGTGCGCGTGTGCGCAGGTCATGCGCGTGTCATGAGTGGTGGCTCACATCATGTCTTCGATCTCGGCGGCGATCGGGTCGGCGTCGGTGCCGATGACGACCTGGATGGCGGTGCCCATCTTCACGACGCCGTGGGCGCCGGCGGCCTTGAGGGCGGCCTCGTCGACGAGGGAGGCGTCGTTGACCTCGGTGCGGAGTCGGGTGATGCAGCCCTCGACCTCTTCGATGTTGTCGAGTCCGCCGAGCCCGGCGACGATCTTCTCAGCCTTGGTGGCCATGTCCACTCCTGCTTGTCTCGGCCGTCGGCGGTTCCGCCGCTCGGTTTTCACACGTTAACGCACGTTCGGCCCACTTCAGCGGGCGTTTGACCGCAATCTGACGAAGGATGGCGATCGTCGGAGGGGGTGTCCGGAAGGCCCCCTCCGACAAATGGTCTACACCACCAGTATGCGGCAAGCGGCGGGCCGGGCGCCGCCGGGTCGGCGCCGGAAGCACGCGGAGGGCGCGGAGGGCGCGGATGAGTGCGGACGCAGCGGGCACGGCGCCGGGGAAGGGCCCGGCGAAGCCGGTCAAGATCCGGGCGGCGGGTCTCTTCCAGGGGTTGCAGAAGATGGGCCGCAGCCTGCAGTTGCCCATCGCGGTGCTGCCGGCGGCGGGCATCTTGAACCGGCTGGGTCAGCCGGACGTCTTCGGCGACAAGGGGCTGCGCTGGGGGAACGTCGCCAAGGTGTTCGCGGGGGCGGGCGGGGCGCTGCTGGATCCCGGGCTGGGGCTGCCGCTGCTGTTCAGCATCGGTGTGGCGATCGGGATGGCGAAGAAGGCGGACGGGTCGACGGCGCTGGCGGCGGTGACCGGTTTCCTCGTCTACTACTCGGTGCTGCACGCGTTCCCGGCGAGCTGCGCCGTCGGGCAGAAGTACACCCAGGCTGGCCAGTGGACCGGGGTGTGCGTGGACACGTCCGCGAAGGTGACCCAGGCGGCGTTCCAGAATCCGGGGGTCTTCGGCGGCATCGTGATGGGTTTCCTCTCGGCCTGGCTCTGGCAGCGTTTCCACCGGGTGAAGCTGGTGGCGTGGCTGGGGTTCTTCAACGGCCGCCGGCTGGTCCCGATCATCATGGCCTTCGTCGGGCTGGTCTTCGCGGTGCTGTGCCTGTTCGTCTGGCCGCCGATCGGTGACGGGCTGATGCGTTTCAGCGAGTGGCTGACGGCGCTGAGTGCGTGGGGTGCGGGGATCTTCGGGGTGGCGAACCGTGCGCTGCTGGTGGTGGGGCTGCACCAGTTCCTGAACATTCCGTTGTGGTTCCAGTTCGGGAGTTTCACCAAGCCGGACGGGTCGGTGGTGCACGGCGACATCAGCCGGTTCATGGCGGGCGATCCGACGGCGGGCCAGTTCACCACCGGTTTCTTCCCGATCATGATGTTCGCGCTGCCGGCCGCGGCGCTGGCGATCACGCACTGCGCGAAGCCGCATCGCCGCAAGGAGATCGCGGGGATGATGCTGTCGGTCGGCCTGACGTCGTTCGTCACCGGCATCACCGAGCCGATCGAGTACGCGTTCATGTTCGTGGCGCCGGCGCTGTATGTGATGCACGCGGTGCTGACGGGGGTGTCGATGGCGGTGAGCTGGGGGCTGGGGGTGCACGACGGCTTCAGCTTCTCGGCGGGTCTGATCGACTACGTCATCAACTGGGGGCTGGCGACGAAGCCCTGGTTGCTCATTCCGATCGGGCTGTGTTTCGCGGCGGTCTACTACGTCGTCTTCCGTTTCGTGATCACGAGGTTCGATCTTCAGACTCCGGGGCGGGAGCCGGACGAGGTGGGGGACGCGATGGAGCGGGAGAACGTGAAGTAGCGCTCACCGGGAAAGCGCGGGGCCGGTCGGCTCCACGGCATCCGGTGGGGGGAGGCCCGGCCGGTGCCCGATCACAGGTTCCTTGCGGTGCCTTCGCCGTGCTACAACAGGTCTACACCACCTCGGGTGTGGTGTAGACCTGCGGCCGGTCTGGCCGTGTCCCCCCGAGACGCCGCCGTCCCCCACCACTTCGTCCAGGCGGCGCCTTGTCCACTGGAGGAAGTTGTGTCCACGGCCACTGCCGTCCCCGCGGCCGAGAAGAAAAAGAAGGGTTCCGGCACGATGGCTGTCATGCAGCGCATCGGCCGCAGCCTGATGCTGCCGGTCGCCGTGCTGCCCGCAGCCGCGCTGCTCGTCCGCCTCGGCAACAACGACATGCTCGGCCGGGACTCGTTCCCGACCGTCATCACCAAGATCGCCGGCTATATGGCCGCCGGCGGCGGCGCGATCCTCGACAACATGCCGCT
Source organism: Streptomyces yunnanensis (assembly GCF_029011865.1). Lineage (NCBI taxonomy): Bacteria > Bacillati > Actinomycetota > Actinomycetes > Kitasatosporales > Streptomycetaceae > Streptomyces > Streptomyces yunnanensis. The sequence continues at coordinate 5,999,064 of NZ_CP095749.1, read as the reverse complement.
GCTGTTCGCCGTCGGCATCGCGATCGGCTACGCGAAGAAGTCGGACGGTTCGACGGCGCTGGCCGCGGTGACGGGTTACCTCGTCTTCCAGAAGGTGCTCGCCACCTTCACCGACAAGAACCTGCCGAAGGTCGCCGCCGTCGTGGACGGCAAGATCGTCATGAACGAGGCGCCGGTCAACGCCGGTGTGCTCGGCGGTGTCGTGATGGGCCTCGCCGTGGCGCTGCTCTACCAGCGCTTCTACCGCACCAAGCTGCCCGAGTGGCTGGGCTTCTTCGGCGGCCGCCGGCTGGTGCCGATCCTGTCGGCCTTCGCGGGCCTGGGCATAGGCATCGTCTTCGGTCTCATCTGGCCGGTGCTCGGCGCGGGTCTGCACAACTTCGGCGAATGGCTCGTCGGCTCGGGCGCCGCGGGCGCGGGCATCTTCGGTGTCGCCAACCGCGCGCTGATCCCCGTGGGCATGCACCACCTGCTGAACTCCTTCCCGTGGCTCCAGGCGGGCGACTACCACGGCAAGCACGGCGACATCGCGCGCTTCCTCGCCGGCGACCCGTCGGCCGGCCAGTTCATGACCGGCTTCTTCCCGATCATGATGTTCGCGCTGCCGGCCGCCTGCCTCGCGATCGTGCACTGCGCCCGCCCCGAGCGCCGCAAGGTCGTCGGCGGCATGATGCTCTCGCTCGCGCTCACCGCGTTCATCACCGGCGTGACCGAGCCGATCGAGTTCACGTTCATGTTCATCGCCCCGGTCCTGTACGCGATCCACGCGGTGCTCACCGGTGTCTCGATGGCCCTGACGTGGGCGCTGGGCATGAAGGACGGCTTCGGCTTCTCGGCCGGCGCGATCGACTTCCTGCTCAACCTGGGCATCGCCTCCAACCCGTGGGGCCTGGCCCTGGTGGGTCTGTGCTTCGCCGCGGTGTACTACGTGGTCTTCCGCTTCGCGATCACCAAATTCAACATCCCCACGCCGGGCCGCGAGTCCGACGAGGAGCTGGCGGAACTGCAGAAGGCCGAGTCCAAGTAACCGGTACTTTCCGCCCGTTCGTCGCCGGGTTCCCCTTCCGCACCGGAAGGGGAACCCGGTTTTTTTCATCCGCCGACACCTACGCCCAGTCGCTGAACCCGTTCGCCTGCGGCGGTTCGATGACCGACTGGTGGGGTGCGGGTCAGGGCCTGGCGGACGACGTCGGCCACCTGCGGCAGTTGCTGACCCGCCTCGATCCGGGCCCGGGTCAGATCTCGTAGACCGCGCCGGCCTTGGCGACCTCGACCGGCCCGTCGTAGACCTTCTGGGCGTCGCGGAGGCTGATGTCCGGGTCGGTCCACGGCGGGATGTGGGTGAGCACCAGTCGGCCGGCGCCGGCCCGCCGGGCGTGCTCGCCGGCCTCCCGCCCGTTGAGGTGGAGGTCGGGGATGTCCTCCTTGCCGTGGGTGAAGGACGCCTCGCACAGGAAGAGGTCGGCGCCCTCGGCGAGGCGCTCCAGCGCCGCGCAGGGGCCGGTGTCCCCGGAGTACGTCAGGGTGCGGCCGCCGTGTTCGATGCGGAAGCCGTACGCCTCGACGGGGTGGCTGACCAGTTCGGTGTGGACGGTGAACGGGCCGATGGTCATGGTGCCGGGGGTCAGCGTGCGGAAGTCGAAGACCTCGCTCATCGCCGCCTCGTGCGGCAGGTCGGCGTGCGCGACGGTCAGCCGGCGCTCGGTGCCGGCCGGCCCGTAGACGGGCATCGGCGCGCAGCGGCCGCCGTCCGGCCGGTAGTAGCGGACGACGAAGTAGCCGCACAGGTCGATGCAGTGATCGGCGTGCAGGTGCGACAGGAGCACGGCGTCCAGGTCGTAGAGACCGCAGTGGCGCTGCAACTCGCCGAGGGCGCCGTTGCCCATGTCGAGGAGCAGCCTGAAGCCGTCGGCCTCCAGGAGGTAGCTCGAACAGGCCGATTCCATGGAGGGGAACGACCCCGAGCATCCGACGACGGTGAGCTTCATGCGGGCGTGAACCTCCGTGGGCTGGGGGCACCTCCCAGCGGTAGCTGGGGGAGGGCGGCAGCCGGCGGCTCCCCTTGGGGGTGGTGGTCCCGGCGGTGCCGTGCCGGGCTGCTGCCGGGTCCTTGGCAGTCGGTGCGGTGCCCCCGAGCGTAAGGCGCGAAGGGGCGTGTGACGCCTTTGGTGGGGCGAGCTGTGGGCGGAATCACCAGTCCGGGTGGGGGTTCGGCGGGCGGCCGTGCACCGGGCTTCCGGTGGGCGGAAAGTCCGCCGTGCCCGCGCCGCGCGGGGCGTGTCCGGCGGCGGCCCGGCGATACGCGAAGGGGTGGCTCCGGCGGACGCCGGAAGCCACCCCTTCGGGGGTTGTCGGGCCTATGCCCAGAGCTGCCCGTGCAGCGTCGCGATCGCCGCCTCGGTCGACTCGGCGGTGTAGACGCCGGTGGAGAGGTACTTCCAACCGCCGTCGGCGACCACGAAGACGATGTCGGCCGACTCGCCGGCGCGGACCGCCTTCCGGGCGACGCCGAGGGCGGCGTGCAGCGCGGCGCCGGTGGAGATGCCTGCGAAGATGCCTTCCGTCGCGAGGAGTTCGCGGGTGCGGCGGACCGCGTCCTCGGAGCCGACGGAGAAGCGGGTGGTGAGGACGGACTCGTCGTAGAGCTCGGGGATGAAGCCCTCGTCGAGGTTGCGCAGGCCGTAGACGACGTCGTCGTAGCGGGGTTCGGCGGCGACGATCTGCACGCCGGGAACGTGCTCGCGCAGATAGCGTCCGACGCCCATCAGGGTGCCGGTGGTGCCCAGGCCCGCCACGAAGTGGGTGACCGAGGGCAGGTCGGCGAGGATCTCGGGGCCGGTGGTGGCGTAGTGGGCACCGGCGTTGTCGGGGTTCCCGTACTGGTAGAGCATCACCCAGTCGGGGTGCTCGGCGGCGAGCTCCTTGGCGACCCGCACGGCGGTGTTGGAGCCGCCCGCGGCCGGCGAGGAGATGATCTCGGCGCCCCACATGGCGAGCAGTTCGCGCCGTTCGGAGGAGGTGTTCTCGGGCATCACGCACACGATGCGGTAGCCCTTGAGCTTGGCCGCCATGGCGAGCGAGATGCCGGTGTTGCCGCTGGTGGGCTCCAGGATCGTGCAGCCGGGGGTGAGCCGGCCGTCCTTCTCGGCCTGCTCGATCATGTGGAGCGCGGGCCGGTCCTTGACGGAGCCCGTGGGGTTGCGGTCCTCCAGCTTCGCCCAGATGCGGACGTCCCCGGAGGGGGAGAGGCGCGGGAGGCGGACGAGAGGGGTGTTCCCGACCGCCGCCAGCGGGGAGTCGTACCGCACGTCAGATCTTTCCGCCGGCCACGGCGGGCAGGATCGTCACGCTGTCGCCGTCGGCGAGCTTGGTGGAGATGCCCTCCAGGAAGCGCACGTCCTCGTCGTTGAGGTAGACGTTGACGAAGCGGCGCAGCTGCTCGCCCTCGACCAGGCGCTCACGGATGCCGGTGTGCCGGCTCTCCAGGTCGCTGAAGAGATCGCCGAGGGTCTCGCCGCTGCCCTCGACGGCCTTCTGGCCGTCGGTGTAGCTGCGCAGGATGGTCGGGATGCGGACCTCGATGGCCATGGGAGTGCTCCTGTCGGAGTTCGGGGTGCGGTGGCGGGGCGATGTGCGGGCGGTGCGTCGGCGATGCGCCGCGGCGGCGCGGGATGTGGGGATGCGGGCGGTGCGGCGCGCCGGAACGGCGCGGGGCCCTGCGGGGTACGGCGTGGCGCCGCGGGCCGGCGACGGTCAGCGCGCGGCGCAGCGCGGACAGATGGCGCTGGAGAGGCGGCACAGATCGACGTGCAGTCGCGCGGCTCCGCCGCCGAAGGCGCCCAGGAGTGCGGAGGCGGAGCGGCGCGTGGCCAGCGGGGCGTGCGAGCGCATGCCCGGCCTCTGCTCGCTCACTCCGCACACGACACGGTCAACCATGCGGTCATCGTATCGATTCCCGGTCCGGGTTCTGGAACCCCGTCTCAGGATCCGGTCGGCCGCTGCACACCAGGTGGGACGGGGCACCGGCCCGGTCCGCCGCACATGCCGTGCCCGGGGGCGAATGCCCAGGTCACGGCCGCAGACCGGCTCCGGCATGAGGTCCGCCACGGGTCAGGCGTAGCTCTCGACTATCCGGACCTCTTCCTCGGTGACCTCGCCGTCCGCGATCCGGAACGAGCGGAACTGGAAGGGGCCGGCGTCGTCGGCGTCGGCGGTGGAGACCAGGACGTAGTGCGCGCCGGGCTCGTTGGCGTAGGAGATGTCGGTGCGCGAGGGGTACGCCTCGGTGGCGGTGTGCGAGTGGTAGATGATCACCGGTTCCTCGTCCCGGTCGTCCATCTCGCGGTAGAGCTTGAGCAGGTCGGCGGAGTCGAACTCGTAGAACGTGGGCGAGCGGGCGGCGTTGAGCATCGGGATGAACCGCTCGGGCCGGCCGCTGCCGGCCGGGCCCGCGACCACGCCGCAGGCTTCGTCGGGGTGGTCCTGGCGGGCGTGCGCGACGATCTGGTCGTGCAGGGCCTTGGTGAGGGTCAGCATGCGGCCAAGGATAAGGAGGCGCGTGCGGAGCACTCAGGCAAGGGTGGTGGCGGGAGACGGGTGGGCAGGCCCGCGCGTACCGAGGGGTGGTACGCGCGGGCCCGAATGCTGGACAGCCGGTGGTTTTCCGCCGGGCGTCCCGGGGATCAGACCTTCTCGGCCGGCTCCACGGGGGTCAGCTGCGCGCTGTCCCGGCGCTTGATCGCCAGGTAGCCCACGGCCATGATGAGCGCCCACAGGGGGGCCGCGTAGAGCGAGATCCGGGTGTCCGGGTCGATGCCCATCATCACGATCACCATGGCGATGAAGGCCAGCGCGAAGATCGAGGTGTAGGGGGCACCGGGGGCCTTGAACTCGGACTGCGGCAGCTCGCCGCGGTTCGCCTTGGCCCGGTAGCGCAGCTGGGAGAGCAGGATGACGATCCAGGCCCACATACCGGAGATGGTGGCGAAGGAGACGACGTAGTTGAACGCGTCACCGGGCCACTGGTAGTTGATGTAGACGCCGAACAGCATCAGGCCGACCGAGATGCCGGTGCCCCGGGTGGGCAGGCCGTTCTTGCTGAGCTTGGTGAAGAACTTCGGGCCCTGGCCGTTGAGCGCGAGGTCGCGCAGCATCCGGCCGGTGGAGTACATCCCGGAGTTGGCCGAGGAGAGCGCGGCGGTCAGCACGACGAAGTTGACGATGCCCGCGCCGGCCGGCAGGCCGATCTGCTGGAAGGCGGCGACGAAGGGGCTGACGCCCGGCTTGAAGACCGTCCAGCTGACGACGGACAGGATGATGATGAGCGCGCCGATGTAGAAGAGGCCGATCCGCCACGGCACGGTGTTGATCGCCTTGGGGAGGACCTTCTTCGGGTCGGTCGCCTCGCCCGCGGTGACGCCGACGAGTTCGACGGCGAGGAAGGCGAACATCACGATCTGGAGCGTCATCAGCGTGCCGCCGATGCCCTTGGGGAAGAAGCCGCCGTGGCTCCACAGGAGGCTGAACGACGCGGTGTCGCCGGCCTTGGAGAAGCCGAGGGTGATGACGCCGACGCCGATCAGGATCATGCCGATGATCGCGGTGACCTTGACCATCGAGAACCAGAATTCGAGTTCACCGAAGATCTTGACCGAGATGAGGTTGATGCCGAAGAGCGCGACGGTGAAGACCAGTGCGGACACCCATTGAGGTATGCCCTCGTTCCAGTACTGGACATAGGTGGCCGCGGCGGTCACTTCGGTGATGCCGGTGACGACCCAGAAGAGCCAGTACGTCCAGCCCGTGACGAATCCGATGAACGGGCCGAGGAATTCCCGGCCGTACTCGGAGAACGAGCCGGAGACGGGCCGGTACATGAGCAGTTCGCCCAGGGCCCGCATGATGAGGAAGATGACCAGACCGACGATGGCGTACGCCAGGATGATGCTCGGTCCGGCCTTGGAAATGGCCTTGCCTGCTCCGAGGAACAGACCGGTACCGATGGCGCCACCAATGGCGATCATCTGGATCTGGCGATTGCCCAGACCCCGCTGGTAGCCCTCTTCGGGGGCTTTGCCAGCGGCCTCGTTGCCGTCGTGATTCTTGTCGACCTGCACAGAGGTCATGAGTGGTGCGCCTTTCTCCATACCGACCCGGTTCTTTCCGGATCGGGTCCCGATCCCCCCGGATGGAGTTCCTGCACGCCGACGGTCGGCCGGCTCAGCGCTCCCGCAGCGACAGGGGTGGCGTCGCTGACGGCAGGTCGAGAACTTTTATCACGGCTTGACGGAGATCGACCAGGGACGGCGTGAGCCAACGCACAGGTAAATCAGGACAAAGGACGAAATCCGCAACACACCACACGGGTCCAGTAACGCGATCGTTATCCGGATTTGAGCATCCGCTGAGCGAACGCGGGGTAAAGGCCCGGCCCCCGCACCCCCGTTCGCGCCGGAGCCGCCGGGCGGCCCGGCGGTCAGCCCGTCAGCGCCTCGACGAGCGTCTCCTGGAGCCCGCCCAGCCAGAAGTAGGCCAGCACCATCGGCTTGCGCGGATCGCTGTCCGGCAGCCGCAGCAGTTCCCCGCCGTCGTCCTCGTCGGTGACCTCCAGCCGGGTGCCGATGGCCAGCCGGAGGTCGTTGAGCGCGCCGAGCCACTGCCGGCACTCGTCCGGCTTGAGCCGCAGCACCGCCCCGCCCCCCTCGGCCGACAGCGCGTTCAGCGCGTGGACCAGCGCGAGGGCGTCCGAGCGCTTGCGGTCCCGCAGGTCGTTCTCGGTGTAGCGGCGGAACTCGGCGGAGGCGGCGCGCACGTCGTCGTCCGGGACGAGGTCGGGGCCGCCGTAGGCGTCCGGGAAGAAGCGGGCGAGCACCGGATCGGACGGCGGCTCACTGGGGCCCTCGGCGAAGAGCGCGGCCAGCATGGCGTCCTCGTCGGTGCCGGCGGGCTCCTCGCCCGGGCCGATCAGCTCCAGGAGTTGGACGGCGAGGCTGCGCAGGATGGAGATCTCGGCCTCGTCGAGCGGGGCCGCCGCGCCGCCTCCGGGCAGCGGTTCGAACCGGCCGGTCATCCGCGGTCCTGCTGGAGGGTCGCCCACAGGCCGTAGCCGTGCATGGCCTGCACGTCGCGTTCCATTTCTTCTCGGGTGCCGCTGGAGACGACCGCGCGGCCTTTGTGATGGACGTCGAGCATCAGCCGGTGCGCCTTGTCCTTGGAGTAGCCGAAGTACGTCTGGAAGACGTAGGAGACATAGCTCATGAGATTCACGGGGTCGTTGTGAACGATCGTGACCCACGGGACGTCGGGCTCCGGCACCGCGAAGGGGGCCTCACTGGTCTCCGGACGTTCGATCTCGACCGGCACGCTGAGGGTGCCGTGGTGTGGCCGGAGGGTGCTCATGGGTGACGGGTGGGCGCTCACAGGGCCCATGCTGCCACCCGCGGAGGGCAGACGCACAAACGGCCCTGACGTGGGTCGCACCGGCGCGGCGCCGCGGGCCCCGGGGGCCGCCCGGACCCACTATCGTCAAAGTGACGAGTATTGGGGGTAGCATCTTCCTCATGAACACAGCAGACCTGGGGCTGCCGGTGGCCGTGCCGTCGACTGCGCTCTTCACCGACCAGTACGAACTCACCATGCTGCAGGCCGCGTTGCGGTCCGGCACCGCGGACCGGCGGTCGGTCTTCGAGGTCTTCACCCGGCGACTGCCCGAGGGCCGCCGCTACGGCGTGGTGGCCGGCACCGGGCGGGTGCTGGACGCGGTGGAGAACTTCCGCTTCGACGACACCATCCTGGGCTTCCTGCGGGAGCGCGGCATCCTCGACGGGCCGACGCTGGACTGGCTGGCCGACTACCGCTTCCGGGGCGACATCTGGGGCTACCCGGAGGGCGAGGTCTACTTCCCCGGTTCGCCGATCATGCGCGTCGAGGGCACCTTCGCCGAGGCGGTGGTGCTGGAGACGGTGATCCTGTCGATCCTCAACCACGACTCGGCGGTGGCCGCGGCCGCCTCCCGGATGGCGGTGGCGGCCGGCGACCGCCCGCTGATGGAGATGGGCGCCCGGCGCACCCACGAACTCTCCGCGGTGGCCGCGGCCCGCGCCGCGTACGTCGGCGGCTTCCACGTCACCTCCGACCTGGCGGCCGGCTTCCGCTACAACATCCCCACGGTCGGCACCAGCGCGCACGCCTTCACCCTGCTGCACGACAGCGAACGGGACGCCTTCACCGCGCAGGTGGAGACCCTGGGCAGCGGGACCACGCTGCTGGTGGACACCTTCGACGTCACCGAGGCGGTGCGCTCCGCCGTGGAGGTGGCAGGCCCGGGCCTGGGCGCGGTGCGGATCGACTCCGGCGACCTGCTGCTGATCGCGCACCGGGTGCGCCAGCAGCTGGACGAGCTGGGCGCGACCAAGACCAGGATCGTGGTCACCAGCGACCTGGACGAGTACGCCATCGCCTCGCTGGCCGCCGCGCCGGTGGACGCGTACGGGGTCGGCACCCAGCTGGTGACCGGCAGCGGGCACCCGACCTGCTCGATGGTCTACAAGCTGGTCGCGCGGGCGGACAGCGACGAGCCGGGCGCGCCGCTGCGGCCGGTGGCGAAGAAGTCGATGGGCGCCAAGTCCTCGGTCGGCGGCCGCAAGTGGGCGGCCCGCCGGCTGGACGAGGAGGGGGTGGCCGAGGCCGAGGTGGTCGGCACCGGCCCGGTGCCGGCCGGGTTGACCGACCAACTGCTCCAGGTGCCGCTGGTCAGCGGCGGCAAGGTGGTGGCCCGGGAGCCGCTGGACGCGGCCCGGAGCCGGCACATCGCGGCCCGCGCCGGGCTGCCGCTGTCGGCCACCCAGCTGTCCCGCGGCGAGCCGGTGCTGCCCACCGAGTTCGCCTGAGCGACCCGCGCGGGCGGCGGGCGGGTGCGGCGGGACCGCGCCCACCCCTCCCGCCGCGCGCCCGCAGTGGCTACCCTCGGTCACACCACGCCACGCGCCCCTTCGAACCCCAGCCGGAAGGCACGCACCATGCACCGGGCACTGATCGTCGTCGATGTACAGAACGACTTCTGCGAGGGCGGCAGCCTCGCGGTGGCGGGCGGCGCGGACGTCGCGGCGGCCATCACCGATCTGGTGGGCGCCGCGGCCGGCAGCGGCTACCGCCATGTCGTGGCCACCCGCGACCACCACGTCGATCCGGGCGACCACTTCTCCGACCGCCCCGACTACCGCGCGTCCTGGCCCGTGCACTGCGTGGCGGGCACCGAGGGCAGCGGCTTCCACCCGAACTTCGCGCCGACCATCGCCTCCGGCGCGATCGACGCGGTGTTCTCCAAGGGCGCCCACGCCGCCGCGTACAGCGGCTTCGAGGGCACGGACGAGCACGGCACCCCGCTCGCCCGCTGGCTGCGGGAGCGGGGCGTCACCGAGGTCGACGTGGTCGGGATCGCCACGGATCACTGCGTTCGGGCCACCGCGCTGGACGCCGTCCACGAGGGGTTCGCCACCCGGGTCCTGCTGGACCTGACCGCCGGGGTGGCGGCGGAGACCACCGAGCGGGCCCTGGCGGAGCTGCGCGCGGCGGGCGCGGAGCTGACCGGCAAGCCGGTGGTGGCCGGCGGCTGACGGGCTCGTATCGCGCCCTGGCGGCCGCTCGTCCTCACACGCCGGACGGGCTGTAATTCCCGGACGGGCTGGGAGTCCCCTGGCGCAGCAGGGCGCGTATCGGGTGCCAGGACTCGGTGTCGTCGTCGGGGGCCTCGCGCCAGACCAGGCCGTCGGGGTGGTGCAGCACCGCGGTGATCTCGTCGGGCGTCGGCGGCTCGGTGTTGCCGCGCAGGTAGACGGCCCGCAGTCCGAGGTTGCGCAGCCTGGTCAGGGCGCGCTGGCGGTTCACCGCGTGCACCAGGACCCGGATGCGGCAGCCGCCGTCGTACGGCCCGCAGAGCGGGCCGTGGTCCGGCCTGGGCAGCGAGAGGGCGACCACCACGCTTCCGCCCGGAAGCCTGATGAAGCCGCCTCTGGTCATCGTCATATCTCCCCCGTGAGACTCGGCGTCAACAAGGAACTGTAGGACGCATCTAAACGCCTATCGACCGCCGCCCGCTAGGGGGCGGCGGTCGATAACGCCGTGACCTGCGATTTTTACTTTCTACTTACTCGCGGGGCCCACCGTGAGGATCACCGTGGAGCCGTCGCCGGCCTCCTTGGCGATCGCGATCTTGGTGTTGGTGTCAGGAACGACCACCCCGCCGGTCGGGTTCGCCTTGTCGTAGTAGACGCCGTGGCGGTCGTCGAAGACCCGCACGCCGGGCTTGGCCGCGATCTTCACCGTGGCACCGTCCTTGTGGAGGGTGAGGGCGTCCGTCCGGGCGCCGGTGAAGGTCGCGTCGTAGGTCTGGAAGCGGTTGCGCATCAGCGTGCCGTCGGCCCAGCGCTCGGCCCGCGGGTGCGCGTCGACCGGGAGGATCCGTCCGACGCCGGGGTGCACGCCGACGTTGTTGTCCCGCTGCGAGGTGTCCCAGAGCCAGATCAGCACGCCGTTCTGGAACGGGAAGTGCTCGACCCAGCCCGGCCGGGTGGACTTCCAACCGAAGTTGTACGGGCCGGACTTGAGGGTCTTGTCGTAGGAGACGTACTGGCGGTTCTCGGCGAGGTAGTACTGCGGGTAGTCCTTGGTGAAGGACGCGCCGATCCGCGAGAAGCCCTTGCTGGTCCAGCCGTTGTCGCCGTGCTCGGCGTCGTCGGTGAACAGCGGGGCGCCGTCGGCGGTGAGGGTCAGGGCGTCGGCGGTGAAGCCCTTCTGCGCGACGCCGCCGTCGGTCTGGTAGCGGAAGCGCAGGCCGATCTTCTTGCCGGCGTAGGCGTCCAGCGGGAAGGCCAGGTCCTGCGGGGCGGTGACGGTGCCGGTCAGCGCGGGCTTGCCGGACGCGTCGCGCGGCAGGGCCGCGCCGTTCGCGGTGCCGTCCAGGGGCGTCCAGTTGGCGCCGCCGTCCGTGGAGACCTCGACATAGGCGTAGTCGTAGTCCTTCTCGGTGTCCCACCATCCCTTGAGGGTGAGCGCCGCGTGGGACTTGCCGGTGAGGTCCACCGTCCGGGTCAGGGTGTTGGAGAGGTCGTCGCCCATGCCGCTCCACCACTGCGTGGCGCCCTCGGCGGGCCTGACGATCTCGGTGGTGACCTTCTTCGCGGGCAGGTCGACGACGAGCGCCTGCTTGTTCCTGGTGTTGTACTCGGCGACGCCCAGGGTGTGCCGGGACGGCGTGGCGGCCTTGGCGGTGGCGTAGTTGAGCCAGCCCAGTTGGAGCTTGTCCCAGGCGCTCATGTCGCCGGGCAGGTCGCCGATGGCGTCCTTGCCGCGGCCGAGCCAGGAGCCGGCGGACATCAACGACCAGAAGTCCACCGAGGATTCGCCCTTGCCGGTGGTGTCGTACTCGTCCGGCAGGCCCAGGTCGTGGCCGTACTCGTGGGCGAAGACGCCGAGTCCGCCGTTCTCCGGCTGCATGGTGTAGTCGCCGACCCAGAAGCCGGTGTCGCCGATCTGGGTGCCGCCGGCCTTGTTGCCCGCGGGGCCCGTCTTGCCGGCGTCGGTGCCGTACGCGTACCAGCGGTGCGCCCAGATGGCGTCGGTCTTCTGGGCGCCGCCGCCGGCCGACTCGTCCTCACCGGCGTGCACGATCTGGAAGTGGTCGAGGTAGCCGTCCGGCTCGTTGAAGTTGCCGTTGTGGTTGTAGTCGTTGCGGTCCCACTGGTCGTACTGGGCGAGGTCCGCCTTGATCTGGGCGTCGGTGCGGCCCTTGGCCTTCTGGTCGGCGACCCACTGGTTGACCGCGTCGCGGATCAGGTCCCAGGCGCTGGGGCAGTTGGTGGAGCCGCAGTAGTTGGAGCCGTAGCGGGCCTCGTTCCACGGGACCCGGACCCAGTCGGAGACCTGGCCGTTCACGGAGTAGCGGCCCGAGGACTGCTTCTCGTAGTACTTGGCCAGCGACTCCTTCTTCTTGTCGTGCGAGAAGTAGAGGTCCTGGTAGTGCTGCCGGTTGAAGTCCGCCTGCCAGGCGGTGCTGTTGTCGTTGGCGCGGTCCGGCTTGGCTATCTGGTTGTGCGCCGGGCCGGGGGTGCCGCCGTACTTCTTGACCGGGGGCAGCGGGCCGTCGCCGTCCGGGTCGTACATCGTGGTGTCGTCGACCTTGTCGCCGAAGTCCACGAGGATGGTGAAGATCTTGTCGGTCTTCTCCCGGGCCAGTTCGACGTACTTGCCCTTGCCGAGCTTGACGACCTTGGAGCCGCCACGCTCGGTCGCCTTGGCGTCGCCGGATATGACCTGCTGGATCGCCTCGGTGCGCTGCGCCCGCTGGCGGTCGCTGAACGGGCCCTTGAGGTCGTGGGCGTCGGCCCGCTCGGGCGCCGGGTCCTGGCGGACGGCGGAGGCGGCCGAGCGGACGGACGGCGGGGTGTCGGCCGCGGCCGCCCCGGTCGAGAGAACGGCCGCCCCGGTCGCGGCGATTGCCGTGGCCAGGGCGGCCGTTCCGAACAGTCTTCGGTGCTGTCTCACGTGGCGAAGTCCTCCCCAGTAACTGGCCAATGCTGGAGGGCATTCGACCGGATGTGGGGAAGAAAAGACAGATCTTGACGTGTGTGTGCACGCCCAAGTACGTTATCCGGCTTGGTATTCACAGGTATCGGACAGCGGACTCATAGCTTCCGGATCGCCCGACGCCCCCGGGCCCCGCGCGGGTGGATATGCCCCAGGGGCATGCGCCCCCGCCGTCAGCAGGCCGGACGTCTCCCCGAGGCGCCTTGTCGGAAGGATCCACGACCGGCCCGTGCGCCCCCGTGCTCCGGACCGGTGGGTTAGGTCACGCTTACCCAGCGTTCCCCTCGGGCACAAGGGATCGTAGGCTCGTTCGGTGGCGCGCCGCCGATCGCCCGCTCCCCCTGCCGACCCTCCGAGGACGGATTCCGCCATGCCTCGTCCGACCGCCACCCAGCTCGTCTACGGTTCGGCAACCGTCTTTCTCTCCACCCTCGCGATGCTGTTGCTCTCGCAGACGCAGACCGGGATCGGGGTCGCGGTCATCGCCCTGGCCGGCCTCGGGCTCGGGTTGCTGGTCGCGATGACCGCGCCCATTCCGGGGATGTCGCGGGTGGTGCGGCGGGGCGGCGGGAGCCCCGTGGCCCCCGAGGCCCCCGCGCCGCTGCGGGCCGTGCCGACCCCGGCCGAGCAGCTGCCGCGGCAGCGGACCGGGGCCCGGGTCGGCGAGCACACCCGCTGACCCGCGGGCATCCGACCCTCCTCAACTCCCTTGCCGACTAGGGCCTGTCGTCAAACTCCCGTCGTTCGCCCGGAGGGCGGGCCTCGCGGCGTCTGGTGCGTGCGATCTCAAGGCGGAGGGTCATCCCGGTACCGGGCGTACCGGGATGAGCCCGACAACGCAGAGAGCGTGCGTGCCAGGCGTCGCGAGGCAGGCGGGAGTTTGACGACAGGCCCTAGGGGTGTCAGTCCGTGGCGACCACCACGGTCCGGGCCGCCTTGTCGTGCAGGCACTGTTGATAGGGCTTGTCCCAGGTGCACCACAACACGTTGACCAGCCAGAAGATGAAGCCGCAGCACGGGACGATCTCCGGCAGGGTGTAGACCGCGGCCCGGGTCCAACCGGCCTGCGCGGTCGGGATCGAGCCGTCGGAGAGCATCGCGACCCGGATCCGCATCGCCATCTTGCCGACCGTCTGCCCGCGGCTGGTCAGCATCAGCCCCTCGTAGATCAGATACGCCAGCATCGTCACGCCGGACACCGTCGCCTGCTTGCTGGTCTCCACGCTGCTGGTGCTGAAGTAGTCCACCCAGCCGACGATCGCGTTCATGATCAGGCCGACCGGGATGCCGATGAGGAGCGCGTCGATGATCCGGGCCAGCAGCCGCTTGCCGCGGTTGGCCAGCGGCGGCATCCCGGCCAGCGGGTCGGCGCCGTACTCCCCCGCGCCATAGGGACCGCCCGCCGCGGGCCCGCCGTACGGGCCGCCGCCGTAGAACGGCGGGGGCCCGGCACCCGGGGGCGGCGGGGGCGGAGGACCACCAGGGGGTGGCGGGCCGCCCGGTGGTGGGCCGCCCGGTGGCGGGCCGCCCGGTGGTGGGGTGCCGCCGGGGGGCGGGGCGCCCCCGCCCGGGCCGGCGCCGTACGGGGAGCCGTTGCGCGGAGCGCCACCCGCCGGGGGCTCCTGCGGCTGCTTCAGGAACGGGTCGTTCTCCGGCGGTTCACCGGGGCCGGGCCGGGGCTGGTCGGTACTCATGGCCCGAGTCGACCCCTTGCCGGCGGGCCCCGCATCCGGCGACGTCCGATCGGGGTACCCGGGCCGTCAGGGCGGGTGACGACCCGGGCAACGACCGGGTGACGGTCAGTCGGACGCCGCGTCCGAGGCGATGAAGGTGCGGGCCAGCTTGTCGTGCCAGCACTGCCGCCACGGCTTGTCGAACACGCACCACAGGGCGTTGACCACGCCGATCGCCAGGAATCCGAGCACGCTGTAGACCAGCCAGCGCTTGATGGCCTGCGCCGGCACCGGGGTGTCGTGGCTCTCGATGTCCAGCACCCGGACGCCGCAGAGCTTCTTGCCCAGCGTGCGGCCCCACTTGAGGGTCGGCAGCACCTCGTAGAGGCCGCCGCCGATCAGGACGACCGCCAGGATCGCGAGGAAGACCGGCGCGGTGGTGCCGTCGACCAGATACACCGTCACCTGGCGGCCGGACTGCTTGGCCGCCTCGACCTTGGCGTCGATGTGGCCGGTGACCGTGGACCACAGCGGCAGCGCCACCGCGAGGGTGATCACCGCCAGCGCCACGGTGTCGATCAGCCGGGCGGCCAACCGGCGGCCGAGCGGCGCCGGATGGCCCTGCGCGGCCTGCGCGGCGGCGAAGAAGACGTCGGAGGACGGCGGCTTCCAGGGGATGACGCCGTCGTCGCCGGCGGCACCGCCCTGCGGCGGAAAACCGGTCGCGGGCGCCGGGGCGGCCGGCTGCTGCTGCGCCACGGGCGGCTGCGGCGCGGCCGGCGGCTGGGCCGCCTGCGGAGCCGGCTGCTGCGCGGCCGGTGCCCCGGTGGCGGGCAGGGACTGGGGGGCGCCGCCGACCGGGCCGGACGTGGGTCGGTCGTCCGCCGGCAGCCGGAAGGCCATCGTCTCGTTCTTGGGGGCGGGGCGACCACCCTCACCGGCGTCCGGCCGGACGGCGCGGAAGGCGGTGGTGCCCTGGTCCCCGGCGGGCGCCTTCCCGGGCGGGTTCCCGGGCTGCACCGCGCGGATCGCGGTCGTCCCCTGATCGCCGGAGCCGCGGCGGCCCGCCGGGTTGACGGCGCGGATGGTGACCGTCCCGTCGGCCGGGGCGTCCGGCGCCGGGGCGGGCGCGTCACCGGCCGCGGCGGGGTCGCCCTCCGCGGCGCGCTGCGGCGGGAGGTTGGCCCAGGAGGCGCCGCCGGCCGGCGTGCCGGCGGGGGCCTGGCCGGGCGCGCCCCAGGAGATCCGGGCGTCCTCGCCGAAGCCGGACTGCCGGGAGGCGTCGGCGTGCCAGGACGTCGCCCCTTCCGGGCCGGCGCCGTGCAGCCGCGCCGGGTCGTCCCAACTCGCGCCGGGGGCCTGGCCGTCGCCGTGCGGGCGGACGGCCCGGGCCCCGGAGCCGGCCGGGTCCGCCTCATCCAGGAACACCGGGCCGGTCTCCTCGACGGCGGCGGGCGCGGGGGACGCCGAGGTCGTGCCGGGCGGCGGCGCCGGCATCGGCTCGCCCTCGGCGGGGGCCGGGCGGCTGGTGCCCGGCACCCACGCGGCACCGTTCCAGTACCGGATGTAGCCGGGGATGGACGGGTCCGGGTAGAAGCCTGGCGTGGGGCTGCCGCCGGCGGATCCTGAGGTAGGGGCGCTCATGTCCGAAGTCCCGTATCTGTTCGCGGCCTGGTGGGTGTCGGGGTGCAGTCTGCCGCAACGCGGCGTCCACATCTATCAGACCCCGGGTCGTAACCGTGTTCCTCCCCTGCCCCGGCAACCGCCGGGAACTCCCGGAAAAAAGTTCTCCGAAGTCGTGTAAGAGTCCGGCCGCCGGCCGCTCTCTCCCGGTGCGGGCCCGCGCAGGGTCGCGCGCAGGGAGCCGGAGAGAGGCGGAAAACGATGCACACCGTGGTGGAACGAGAGTTGGAACTGAACATGGTCCTGTCGCCGGAGCGAAGCATTCCGGTACCGGCCCGACTCACCTACCGGACGGATGACCCCTATGCCGTCCACGTCGCCTTCCACGTCGGGTCGGACGCCCCCGTCCACTGGACGTTCGCCCGCGAACTGCTCGTCGAGGGCGTGTTCCGGCCCTCCGGCGAGGGCGACGTACGGGTCTGGCCGACGAAGCTGGACGGCCGCAGCCTGGTCTGCATGGCGCTGAGCTCGCCGGACGGCGACGCGCTGCTGGAGGCGCCGGCCGCCGCGGTGTCGGCCTGGCTGGAGCGCACCCTGCGGATCGTGCCGCCGGGCTCGGAGAGCACGCACCTGGGCATCGACAAAGGGCTGAGCGCCCTGTTCGCGCTGGCCTCCCGGGACGACGCCGGGCCGAACGGCCCCTGGCCGGCGGACGAGTCCCCGGAGCCAGGGGCGTAGACGGTGGCGTCGTACTCCCCCCGGTACGCCTCCCGGTACGCCTCCGGGTACGCCTCCCGGTGCCGGCCCCGCCCGGCGGCCGGCAGCACGGGTCGACACGGCCTAGTCGCCGCGGTACGCCTCCAGCAGCCGCAGCCAGATCTCGCTGATCGTCGGATAGGCGGGGACCGCGTGCCAGAGGCGTTCGACGGGCACCTCCGCGGCGACCGCGACGGTGGCCGAGTGCAGCAGTTCGCCGACGCCCGGCCCGACGAAGGTGACGCCCAGCAGCACCTCGCGGTCCAGGTCGACGACCATCCGGGCGCGCCCGCGATAGCCGTCGGCGTACAGGGACGCACCGGCCACCGCGCCCAGGTCGTGGTCGACGACGCGGATCCGGTGCCCGGCCCGCTCGGCCTCGGCGGCGCTCAGGCCCACCGCCGCGGCCTCGGGGTCGCTGAAGACGACCTGGGGGACGGCGTGCCGGTCCGCGGAGGCGCTGTGCGCGCCCCAGCGGTCGGACTCCAGGATCGGCACCCCGCGGGCCCGGGCGGCGATCGCGGCGCCGGCGATCCGGGCCTGGTATTTGCCCTGATGGGTGAGGAGGGCACGGTGGTTGACGTCGCCGGCGCCGTAGAGCCAGCCGCCGGGCACGCCGGTGGCCCGCAGGGTGTCGTCCACCTCCAGCCAACCGCCCGGCGTCAGACCGACGGTCTCCAGTCCCAGGTCCTCGGTGCGCGGCGCGCGGCCCGTCGCGATCAGCAGCTCGTCGGCGACGATCTCGTCCCCGGGGCCCAGGACGACGGTGACCGGCCCGCCCGGCGCCTCCCGGCGCACCTCGCGCACCTCCGTCCCGGTCCGCAGGAACACCCCGGCCTCGGCCAGCGACTCGGCGACCAGGTGCCCGACGAACGGCTCCATCCGGGGCAGCAGCCCGTCGCCGCGCACCAGCAGCGTCACCGAGGCGCCCAGCGCGCGCCAGGCGGTCGCCATCTCGACGCCCACCACCCCGCCGCCGACGACCACCAGCCGGCCCGGCACGGTCTTGGAACTGGTGGCGTCGCGGCTGGTCCACGGCTTGGCCTCGGCCAGCCCGGGGACGTCCGGCAGCACCGGGCGGCTGCCGGTGCACACCGCGACCGCGTGCCGGGCGACCAGCGTCCGCCCGCCGTCGACGGTCACCCGCCGCGGCCCGTCGAGCCGTCCCCGGCCGCGTACGAGGTCGATCCCGGCGGAGTCCAGCCAGCGGACCTGCCCGTCGTCCTTCCAGTACGAGGCGAACGCGTCGCGGTGGGCGAGGACGGCGGGGGCGTCCAGCGGCCCGGCCACCGCGTCCTTCAGCCCCGGCACCCGGCTCGCCTCGGAGCGGGCGGTGACCGGGCGCAGCAGGGCCTTGCTGGGCATGCACGCCCAGTAGGAGCACTCCCCGCCGACGAGTTCGTGCTCCACCAGCACCGCGCTCAGGCCGGCGGCGTGCACCCGGTCGGCGAGGTTCTCACCGGTCGGCCCGCCGCCCAGCACGATGACGTCGTAGGTGTCGGGCGCGGCCCGGTCGCCGCCGGCCGGCCCCCCTCCGCCGGCCGTCTCCGTGCCGTCGGTCGCCCGGGTCGCTTCGCTCGCTCGGTTCGCTGACATCGACGCTCGCTCCCTGCCGCGCATGGGGGGCCGGGGTCCCACGGCCCTAACGGCCATCCTCTTCCCGGCGCGGGCTCACCGCATCCGGCGTTCGACCGCTTCCTTCGCCTCCGCCAGCCCCGCGCCGGTCACCTCGCGGTAGACCTTGATCGCGTGGACCGTCTTGCCCTTCGCCAGCAGGGCGTCGACCTCGGCCATCCGCGGGTCCTCCACTTCCTCCATCCCGAGGTGGGCCATCAGCCGGTCCATCTTCTGCTCCAGTCGCGCCATCCGTCGCTCCAGCGGCTTCGTACGGCGGTCGGTGGCGGAGGCGAGCACCGCGACGGCGAGCACGAAGACGGCGAGGGCGCTGAAAGTTGTGTCCATGCCAGGAAGCCTACGGTCCCTGACCTGGGCGAAGGACCACCCGCCTCTCCCCCGCCGCCGTCGCACCCCGACACCCGTGAAAATCAACGGACTTGGTGATCTAAGGTCGTTCCGCATCGATGTCCGAACGGGGGACCCAGGGATGGACGACCACACGACGCACGACGTCCGCACGACGGACCACGACCACGCCACGGACCACGACTACCTGGCGGGCAGACACGCCCCGGAGGGCTCGCCCGCCCACCGGCTCCACCTCTGGATCGCGCGCCTGCACGACGTCCTGACCCTCTTCTACGAGCAGTTCATGTACGAGGGCTGGGAGCACGAGTACACCGCCGGATCGCTGCCGGAGCTGGAGGCGGCGATGCTCGACTTCTGCTCGCACGACGACGGCAGGGACGACGGCAACGCGCTGTACGTCGAGGCCGTCGCGGCCTACCTGGGCGAGACGCTGCTGGAGGAGGCGGGCGGGCGCTGGGACTGGGACCCGACCGCGGGCACCGACGGGCTGCCCGTCGTCCGCCCGGACCCGGCCCTCGCCCTGCCGCCGGTCGTGCCGCTGCTCGTCGTCGGCCAGGCGCTGCGCGAGAAGTCGGGGCAGGTCCTGGCCACGGCGGTGCGCCTGCTGCGCGCGGCGGTCCGGGACCGGCAGCGGGAGCATCCGGCGTGGTGGCCGCGGCGGGTCCGCACCCCGTGGGTGAACACCGGGGCGATCATCTCGTCCTGCCACGCCGCGGAGCGCTGGCGCAACCAGCGCATGGTCGACTACCTGCACTGGTGGGCCGAGGAGGCCGGCGGCCGGGAGCACTGGCTCTTCGCCCCCGCGTCCCTGGACGCCCTTCAGGTGCTGCTGCGCAAGCACTTCCGGACGGTCGAGGACTACGACCGGGTCGCGGACGAACGGTTCTGGATCATGGCCGCCTGGTACGTGGGCCACTACGTCGTCGAGAAGAAGGACGCGCTGTGGCAGTACCGCGAGGTCGACCCCGACGCCCCGCCCGGCACACCGCACGCGGCGGACAGCCACTGGACCGGCAGCGCCTTCGTCAGCCAGCGGCTCCGCCTCGACGGCCACGCCGCACACCCCTGGGCGATGCTGCGCGAGGCCGTCGCCGGCAAGGACCTGCACGAGATCGTGGACCGCTTCCCCGATCCCCGCCCGCACGGCGAGTACGCCGAGGCACCGCCCTGGCCCGAGGCCCTGTGGCCGCAGGCCCGCCCGGAACACCTGGCGACGCCCGCCCTGCCGCCCCTCGCCGAGGCCGAACTGGCGGCACTGACCGCGGCCGACGACCTCGCGGGGCCGGACTGGTGCGACAACCACCGGCTCCACACCTGGCTGGCCGAGCGCCGCGCCGCCTTCCCCGCCTGGGCCGACGCGGCGGGCGGCGGAGCCGCGGCCTGGGACTTCTCCCCCGAGTCCCTGGACCGGCTGGAAGACCTGGTGCGCGGCCGCTTCGCCACCTACGAGGAGGCAGCGGCCGCGCGGAACGATCCCTTCCTGGTCGGCGCCGCCTGGTACTTCGGCGAGGTCCAGGTCAGGGAGTGCGGCGCCCTGTGGCGGTGTCGCCCACAGCCCCCCGAGGACCCCGACGACACCTACGACGTCCCGATGGTGCAGGCCCCCGAACCCGCCCCGGACGAGAACGAGGACTGGGAAGACGACGAGGACGACGGCGACGACGACGAGGACTACGTCCACATCTGCGACCCGACGGGCGAACTGCGCGCACTGCTACTGCGCGGCCCGGAGAACCACCTGCGGGCCGCGCTGGAGCACTACGCCTGACGACCCCTCAGGCCAGCGGCTGCGTGAACCGGATCCGGTTGCCGAACGGGTCACGCAGACCGCAGTCGGTCCCGTACGGACGCTCGGTGGGCTCCTCGGTGAACTCGACGCCCCGGCCCAGCAGCGTCTCGTAGGTCTTGCGGCAGTCGTCCGTGGTGAAGATGAGCCAGCCGCCCATCGCGCCCTTGGTCACCAACTCCCGAACCTGCTCCGCCGTTTCCTCGGACATCGCGGGAGCGCCGGGCTTCTCCAGCAGGATCTGGCGCTCCGGGTGCCCGGGGACGCTGACGGTCAGCCAGCGCATGAAGCCCAGCTCGACGTCGGCGGCGACCTCCAGGCCGAGCTTGCCGACGTAGAAGTCGAGGGCCTCGTCCTGGTCCAGGACGTATATCTGCGATTGCGTGATGGCGTTGAACATGAGGATCACGCTACTGACCACGCCGGACGAATACTTATCCAAAACTGCTCAGTCGCCGGACGGGTCAGGAGCTCGGCCGCATCCATGCCATCGCGAAGCAGGTGGGGACGCCCGTGGCCGGCGTCTCCTTGCGGTACGTCCGCGGCGACCGGCCCACGATGTCGCGGAACGTACGGCTGAAGGTCCCCGGACTGCCGAAGCCCACCTCGAAGCAGATGTCGGTCACGCTGCGGTCCGTCTCCCGCAGCAGGAACATCGCCCGCTCGACCCGGCGACGCTGGAGATAGCGGTGCGGCGTCTCGCCGAACGTGGCCCGGAAGGTGCGCGTGAAGTGCGCCTGAGACACATGCGCGATCCGCGCCAGGGCCGGCACGTCCAACGGCTGCGCATAGGCACGGTCCATGGCATCCCGCGCCCGCAGCATGCGGCGATTGCTGTCCTCTACGGCCCGACTCACGGCGTGATCACACCACAGCCGACCGCCGCCCCCGACAGCCGGGTACGCCCTGGAGCCTGCCCGACGGGGCGGTGGCAGCCGGGCTCCTGGTAGGTCAGGATTGCCGGGTGAACGATGACCTCACTCAGCCGACTCTGCTTCCGGTCCGGGGAGCGGCCCGCAGCGCCGTCGCCGCCTTCGTCCTCGTCGGCATCGCCTGGGTGGCCCGGGCCGTGTGGCAGGTCCGGCTTGCCGCGGCGGGGCTGCCGTCTTCCGGACTGCCGGACCAGGGCGAGGGCCGACACCGCACGCTGACCGGGCTGGAGAACGCCTACCACGTTGTCAGTGCCCTGGGGGATGCGGCCACGCTGCTGTGCGCGGTCGCCTTCCTCTTGTGGCTGACGCGCGTGCGGGAGAACGCGCGTGTCCTTTCGGGACAGGCACCGCGCTATGCCTGGCCGTGGATCTACGCAGGCTGGATCGTGCCCATCGCGAATCTGTGGGTGCCCCGCGGGATCATCGTGGACGCCCACCAGAAGAGCGCCCCGGGAGAGCGACTGCCGCGCGCCGTGAACTGGTGGTGGGGTCTGTGGCTGGCCGGGATGCTGAGCGGGGTGGGGCTGATGTACACCGGCTCCACGAACGACGTCATCGCGCGTGCCTACTCGGACGTACAGTTCCTGCTGCTGGCCGACGCTGCCGTCTTGGGCGCGGCCGTGGCCGGCATCCTCGTCATCCGTGAACTCACCGCCGTACAGCAGAAACACATCGAGCTCTCGAATTCGTAACCGAGCGCCCTCGTGGCCGCGCCTCCCCCTGCCCCTCTCAGACAGCGAACGCCCCACCCCTGACGGCCGCGAGGAACGCAACCCAACCCGCCTCCGGGAAGACCACCGCCGGGCCGTCCAGAACCTTGCTGTCACGAACGGGGACGACGCCGGGGAAACCGGGGGCCACCTCGATGCAGTTGCCGCCGTCGCGGTCGCTGTAGCTGCTCTTGATCCAGGTCGCCGCGCTCAGCTGGTGCTTGTCCATGCTGCCCGTACCTCTCCATCGCCTCACTGATCACAGCGGCGGACTCGCGGGCTGACGGAACGTCCGCCCTGAGCACATCATAGGCACGGCTGTGGCGCGCGTAGACGGCTGGATCGTCATTGAAATGGCCACTGTTCAGCGATTCCGAGTAGACCCACTCACCGCCGTCGGGCAGCGTGATCAGCGACATGGAAGTCTTGGGACGGACGAGCCCCACGCGGGCAGCCGGCGCGACCTGAATCCGGATGTTCGGGCGCCGCCCTACGGCCAGCAGGTGTGCGCACTGCTCGCGCATGACGGCTGCGTCCCCCACGACGTTGCGCAGACAACTCTCGTCCAACACCGCGATGTACAGGGGACCGTCGGCGGCACGGAAGCGTTGCTGTCGGCTCATCCGCGCCCTGACGCGCTCATCGACGTCTTCGCCGCTCGCGATGTCGGAGAACAGTGCACGTGCGTACCCCTCCGTCTGCAACAGCCCCGGCACAACCTGAGACTGGTATTCGCGCAGCGCAACCGCCACCGCATCCATGTCCGCCCGACGCTGGAACCAATCGGGATGCGCGACCTCGGGGTACCAGTCAATCCTGCCCCACAGCCTCTTCAACACCCCGCCCGTGCCCAGTAGTTCGTCGCACTTCTCGGCGGAGGTCTCGTGCGGGACCCGTGTTCCGCGCTCGACTCTCGCCACGTGCGACCGGTCGCACGGGATCTTCCGCGCCAGCTCCTCCTGGGTGAGTCCGGCCGCCTCCCGGAAGTGCTTCAACACCTCCCCGAAGACGGCGGCGTTGGTGGCTGCTGTTCCCCCCGTGGCGTTGCGTCGACTCACGCATCCCCCTTGTGACAGTTGGCGAGTGGCACGCGTCAGGCATTGCACCCCGGCACTCCGCAGAGCAACGCTGTACGCACCCAACGTAACGGGCCGGTGGCCGTTCGGCCCGCCCTTCGCACAAGACCCCCGCGACCGTGCGACCGGTCCGGGGGCGTGGCCATCAACTACAACGGAGTTGACGACATGATGCACCGTATCGCGAGCCTGTTCCTGCCGCTGCTGCGGCTGTTACTTCCGGGCGGGGGACGGCATCGGGCCGTCGCCCCGACGCCCGCCGCCGCGTACGGCGGGGCCGGGCCGGCGGCGGTCGCGCCGCTCCGGGGGCGCACCCGACCACCGCTGGTACCGCTGCGCGGCGAGGACGTGCACCTCGTCCGGCCGTACATCCTCAGCGAGGCGGAGTTCCAGGAGCGCCGGGAGCGGCGGGAGCGACGGCTGCGGCGCAGCCCCCGCCGCGCACTGTGGCTCGCGGCGCACGGCGTGGACGTCGGTCCGCGCGACCTCCGCGGGATGGCGGTGGCCGCATGACGGATCACGTGCACGCCGGGCCGCGGCTGCTGCCCTGGACGACCGCGGACGGCAACCCGTGCTTCCTGTTCCCCGGCGACGGGACCGGGTACGTCTCCCGTCTCGCCGACCGCATGGAGGCCGAGCAGCTCGGCTCGGCCGCCGTCCTCATCGAGGAGGCGGAGCGGGTCCTGTCCGGCCGGGCCTGGACCGCGGGGGAACTTCAGCTGCTCACCGTGCAGTTGAAGGACTCCCTCGTCGTCGTCCATCGCGTCGCGGAGAGCCGGGGCGCCCGGCTGCCCGTGCCCGACGACCCCGACAAGACCGGCGACCGGCCCACCCTGGGCGGCGCCCCCGAACCCTCTGGGTGGGCCCCCTAGGCGGCGGCCCGGCGCTTCCGTCGCCCGCGGCGTACGGCGATGGAAGCCAGCACCACCAGCGCGACCGCGGCGCCGCCCCCGAGCAGCCAGGGCAGGCGGCTGTGCGGGACGGGTGGGCCGGCCACGGTCACCTGCCGGGTGGTGGTCTCCTGCCCGTGGTGGCTGACGACCGTCATCGGGTACCTGCCCGCCGGTATGTCGTCCCGAACGGTGGTGTGCCCTCCATAGAGCGTGCTCCCGTCGTCGCACTTGCAGCCGGGGTCGTCCTCGCCTTTCCTGAGTGTCAACGGTCCGTCGAAGAGCGGGGACTTGACCGTCAGCGATGTCTCGCCCGCGGCGGGCTGCCCGTCGGTCAGGACCACGATGACGTCGCTGCCCGGACGCACGGCGCTTCGGTCCCCTTCGGCCGGCAAAGGGCGCTTCGCGTCACCGATGACGAACCGGCCTATCATCGCCGACCCCTCGGCGACGACTGGTATCCGGGCGGTGGCGACGGTGCGGCCGTGGCTGGTCGCGGTAACGGGGTACGTGCCCGGCGCGATGTCACCGCGGATGCGGTGCCGGGTTCCCGGCGCGTCGGTCTGGACGAACTCGACGGACCCTTTCCTCAGCGGGGTGAGCGGAACAGGTTCGACGAGGGCCGGCGAGGTGACGGTCACCTCGTCCGTCCCGGCGGGCATCCCGACGATGTCGAACGCGACCGGCCCGTTCACCTCGATCCTGGCCCCGGGCACGGCGCCGGCATACAACAGGTGAGGGCCTCCGGCCGCGGCTGCGCCCGGCGCCGCCGACAGGACGAGCGCACCGGCCGCGGCCAGGACCGGGACCCACCGGCGCAGGGACGGGGGAGAGAACACGGCGGGCTCCTTGCGGGGTCGGATCGCCAACCGGCGGTGACGGCGCGGCACGTGCCTCGTGCCGGTGGCGAACACGTTGACCCATGTCATCCTCGATGACGTTCGACCGCCCGCAAGGGTTGCCCGGCACGGCCCTGGTCCAGCGGACACCGCACCTGGCTGGGACCTGTCCGGTGAGTCTTCGTGGATCAGGCCACGACGTGCGGTGCCGTAGACCGCGAGGGGCTCGGCCTAGAACACCTTCCCGGGGTTGAGGATCCCCAGGGGGTCGAAGACCTGCTTGATGCCGCGGTGCAGGGCCACGCCGTCGGGGCCGAGTTCGCGGGCCAGCCAGTCCTTCTTCAGGACGCCGACGCCGTGTTCGCCGGTGATGGTGCCGCCCAGGTGGAGGCCGAGCGCCATGATCTCGTCGAAGGACTCGCGGGCGCGCCGCTCCTCGTCCGGGTCGGCCGGGTCGAAGCAGACCAGCGGGTGGGTGTTGCCGTCGCCGGCGTGCGCGCAGACGCCGATGGTCAGGTCGTACTTCTCGGCGATGGCGGCGGCGCCCGCCAGCATCGTGGCGAGCTGGGAGCGCGGCACGCAGACGTCGTCGATGAGCATCGCGGGCTTGATCCGCTCCAGGGCGGTGAAGGCCAACCGGCGGGCCTGGAGCAGGAGTTCGGACTCGGCGGCGTCGTCGGCGGGGACGACCTGGGTGGCGCCGGCCGCCTCGCACAGCGTGCCGACCGCGGCGAGGTCGGCGGCCGGGTCGGGGGTGTCGAAGGCGGCCAGCAGCAGCACCTCGGTGGTCTCCGGCAGGCCCATCTGGGCCATGGCGTTGACCGCGCGGACGCTGGTGCGGTCCATGAGCTCCAGGAGGGAGGGGGTGTGGCCGTCGGCCATGATCCGGCAGACCGCCTCGCCGGCCGCCGTCACCGAGTCGAACTCGGCGACCAGGGCGAGCTGTCGGGGCGGCGCGGGCTTCAGGGCCAGGGTGGCGCGGACGACGACGCCGAGGCTGCCCTCGGAGCCCACGAAGAGGCGGGTGAGGTCGTAGCCGGCGACGCCCTTGGCGGTGCGGCGGCCGGTCCTGATCAGCCGGCCGTCGGCGAGCACCACCTCCAGGCCGAGCACGTACTCGGCGGTGACGCCGTACTTCACGCAGCACAGGCCGCCGGCGGCGGTGCCGATGTTGCCGCCGATGGTGCACGACTCCCAACTGGAGGGGTCCGGCGGGTAGGAGAGGCCGTGCTCGTTGACGGCGCGGGAGAGGACGGCGTTGACGACGCCCGGCTCGACGACCGCGATCCGGTCGACGGGGTTGATTTCGAGGATGCGGTCCATCTTGACGAGGGAGAGCACTATGCAGCCGTCGACGGCGTTGGCGGCGCCGGAGACCCCGGTTCGCGCGCCCTGGGGGACGACCGGGACGCGCAGTTCGGTGGCCGTCCGCATCACGTGCTGGACCTGCTCGACGGTGCGCGGCAGGACGACCACGGCGGGGGCGCCCGCGTCGCAGAAGTTGGCCATGTCCCGGGCGTAGGAACCGGTGACGTCGGGGTCGGTGAGCAGCGCTTCCGCCGGGAGCCCGGCGCGCAGGCGTTCGATGAGGTCCATGTCCTCAGCCTCGCACCCGTGTGCCGTACACGGAAGATCGTGTACGGCACACGGGGGGAGGCCCGGGCCCGGCGGGACGGCGCCGGACGGGCAGCCAGCGCGCAGCGCTGTCTTCGGGGGGCGGAGGTCGGGTGACGGGCGGGCGGGTCAGAGGTTGCCGCGCCGGTCCTGCTCGCGCTCGATGGCCTCGAAGAGGGCCTTGAAGTTGCCCTTGCCGAAGCCGAGGGAGCCGTGTCGCTCGATCATCTCGAAGAAGACCGTCGGGCGGTCCTGGACCGGCTTGGTGAAGATCTGCAGCAGGTAGCCGTCCTCGTCGCGGTCGGCGAGGATCTTCAGCTCGCGCAGCTCGTCGATCGGGACCCGGGTCTCGCCGACCCACTCGCCGAGGGTGTCGTAGTACGAGCCGGGCACGTCGAGGAACTCCACGCCCGCGGCCCGCATCTGGCGCACCGACGCGACGATGTCGTTAGTGGCCAGCGCGATGTGCTGGACGCCGGGGCCGCCGTAGAACTCCAGGTACTCGTCGATCTGGGACTTCTTCTTGGCGATGGCCGGCTCGTTGAGCGGGAACTTCACCTTCTTGGTGCCGTCCGCGACGACCTTGGACATCAGCGCCGAGTACTCGGTGGCGATGTCGTCGCCGACGAACTCCTTCATGTTGGTGAAGCCCATGACGTTGTTGTAGAAGGCCACCCACTCGTCCATCTTGCCGAGTTCGACGTTGCCGACGCAGTGGTCGACGGCCTGGAAGAAACGTTTTTTCGGAGCGGCGACGAGCGGCTCGACGGCGACGAAGCCCGGCAGGTACGGACCGTCGTAGCCGGTGCGCTCCACCAGGGTGTGGCGGGTCTGGCCGTAGGTGGCGATGGCGGCCCGGACGACCGTGCCGTGCTCGTCCTTGGTCTCGTAGGGCTCCGTAAGGCCGGTCGCGCCGTGCTCGACGGCGTAGGCGTACGCCGCGCGGGCGTCCGGCACCTCGATGGCCAGGTCGACGACGCCGTCGCCGTGCGCGGCGACGTGGTCGGCGAGGAAGCGGCCCCACTCGCTGGTCGGCTTGACCACCGAGGTGAACACGAACCGGGCACCGCCGGAGGTGAGGACGTAACTGGCCGTCTCGCGACTGCCGGTCTCCGGGCCCTGGTAGGCGACGCGCTTCATGCCGAAGGCGGTGGAGTAGTAGTGCGCGGCCTGCTTGGCGTTGCCGACGGCGAAGACGACCGCGTCCATCCCCTTGACCGGGAAGGGGTCCGCCTGCCGGGCCGTGGCCGGGGTGGTGGGCTGGGTGTGCATCGTGGTGTCTGCCATGTCCGCAGAGTCCCGCCGATCCACAAGGTGCGCAATAGTTTGTGCGTTTACTGGGCATTCTGTATGGCGACTGACGGGTTATGCCGAGCGATCTGTACATGATGACCATCGAAATCGGAGGGCACGGCCATGGCGATCGATCATTTGGACGGGGCGTTGCTGGAACTGCTCGCCCGGGAGCCGCGGATCGGCGTGCTGGAGGCGTCCCGCCGGCTGGGCGTGGCCCGCGGGACGGTCCAGGCGCGCCTGGACCGGCTTCAGTCGAATGGAGTGATCAGGGGTTTCGGGCCGGACGTGGACCCGGCGGCGCTGGGCTATCCGGTGACCGCGTTCGCCACCCTGGAGATCAAGCAGGGCCAAGGCAGCGACGTGCGGGCCCACTTGGCGTCCGTACCGGAAGTACTGGAGCTGCATACAACGACCGGACACGGGGACATGCTCTGCAGGCTCGTCGCGCGGTCGAACGCCGATCTCCAGAGGGTGATCGACCGGGTCGTGGGCTTTGATGGCATCGTGCGGGCATCGACGGCGATCGTCATGGAAAATCCGGTTCCGCTGCGGATCATCCCGCTGGTGAAGCAGGCCGCGGGAGGCTGACGACGGCGGGCGGCTCCGGCCGCTTGCGGGGCGGCCGGGACCGGGCGACGGACGGCAGGAGGCGACGGGTGAGCTTCTGGGAGTACGTCGGCAGCCGGCACGCCCAGCTGCTGACCGACACGTTCCAGCACGCCAGCGCGGTCTTCCAGTGCATGGTGATCGCCACCGTCCTGGGCGTCGTCATCGCCGTCGCCACCTACCGCAGCGAATGGGCCGGCGCGCTCGCCACGACGACCACCGCGACGATCCTGACCATCCCGTCCCTGGCCATGATCGGCCTGCTGATCCCGGTCGTGGGCCTCGGCGTGGCACCGACCGTCGTCGCGCTGACCCTGTACGGGCTGCTGCCGGTGGTCCGCAACGCCATCGTGGGGCTGCGCGGGGTGGACCCGGCGCTGGTCGACGCGGCCAAGGGCATCGGGATGTCCCGGACCGCCCGGCTCTTCCGGGTCGAACTCCCGCTGGCCTGGCCGCCGATCCTCACCGGCATCCGGGTCGCCACCCAGATGCTGATGGGCATCGCGGCCATCGCCGCCTTCGCCTCGGGCCCCGGCCTCGGCAACGAGATCTTCCGCGGGATCGCCTCGCTGGGCAGCGCCAACGCGCTCAACCAGGTGCTCTCCGGGACCCTCGGGATCGTCGTCCTGGCCCTCCTCTTCGACGCCGCCTACGTCCTGATCGGACGCCTGACCATTCCCAGGGGGATCCGTGCCTGAGCCGTACGCGAGCGACACCGACGCCCCGCAGCCGGCCAGCGGGGCGGGCGCCGCCATCCGCCTGGAGCACCTGACGAAGATCTACCCGGGCAACCCCGCCCCGGCGGTGGACGACGTCAGCATGGAGATCAAGGCCGGCGAGACGGTGGTCTTCGTCGGGCCGTCCGGCTGCGGCAAGTCCACCACGCTCAAGATGATCAACCGGCTGATCGAGCCGACCTCGGGCCGGATCCGGATCGGCGACGAGGACGTCACCGCCATCGACCCGGTCGGGCTGCGCCGCAAGGTCGGCTACGCCATCCAGGCGTCCGGGCTCTTCCCGCACATGACGGTGGCGCAGAACATCGCGCTGGTGCCGCGGATGTCCGGCTGGTCGAAGGCGCGGACCCGGGCCCGGGTCGAGGAGATGCTCGACCTGGTCGGCCTGGACCCGGGCGAGTTCCACCACCGCTACCCCCGGCAGCTCTCCGGCGGCCAGCAGCAGCGGGTCGGGGTGGCCCGCGCGCTCGCCGCCGACCCGCCGGTGCTGCTGATGGACGAGCCGTTCGGCGCCGTGGACCCGATCACCCGCGACCACCTCCAGGACGAGCTGATCCGGCTCCAGCACGAGCTGCACAAGACGATCGTCTTCGTCACCCACGACTTCGACGAGGCGATCAAGCTCGGCGACCGGATCGCGGTGCTCCGCGAACGCTCGCACATCGCCCAGTTCGACACCCCGGAGGCCATCCTCACCAACCCGGCGGACGACTTCGTCTCCGGCTTCGTGGGCGCCGGGGCGGCGCTCAAGCGGCTGAACCTGACCCGGGTGCGGGACGTGGAGGTGGTGGACTTCCCCACCGCGCAGCTCGACGACCCGCTCCAGTCGATCTTCGACCTGCTGCGCGACGGCACCACCAACGAGGTGCTGCTGCTGGACCGCCACCGCCGCCCGTACAAGTGGCTGCGCCGCGGCGACCTCTCGCGCGCCAAGCAGTCGCTGGCCCGGGCCGGCACGCTGGTCACCGACACGGTGACCCGGGACGCGACGCTGCGGGACGCCCTGGAGGCGGTGCTGACCGACAGCGCGGGCCGGGTCCCGGTCACCGGCCGGCGCGGCGAGTTCCTCGGTGTGGTCGACATGGAGACGCTGATGAACAACGTCCACGAACTGCTGGAGGCGGACCGCCTGGAGGCCCTGGAGCACCAGCACGAGCTCCGGGCGCTGGGCGCCCACCGGACCCAGCTCGCCCAGGAGGGACTGGACGGCGCCGGCGGGCCCGAGGGCGGCGCGGGGGGCCGGGCGTGACGCCGGGCGCGTCCCCGGAGAGCGGGGGCCACCGCCGGCCGCCGGACGGCCCCGCCGGGGCGGCCCTCCCGGACGACGCGGAGACCGCGGAGCGGGAGCTGGCGGCCGGGACGGCGCCCACCACGTCCCTGGCCCCCGGCGGGCGCCGGATCAGCTGGCAGAAGTGGACGTGCATGCCGGCGTTCCTGGCCGCCGCGCTGCTGGCGACCTGGCTGTGGTTCCGGGGCGCCCGCCTGGACTCCATCGCCCACCAGGCGGTCGATCACGGCAAGGTGTGGCTGGCGCTGCGCCAGCACGTCCAACTGACCGCGATCTCCACCGTCTTCGTGCTGGTGATCGCGATCCCGCTGGGCATCGCGCTGACCCGGCCGTGGCTGCGCCGGGCCACCCCGGTCGCGATGGCCTTCGCCAACCTCGGGCAGGCCGTCCCGGCGCTGGGCCTGCTGGTGCTGCTGGTCATCTGGCTGGGCATCGGCGCCCGTTCGGCGATCGTCGGCATGGTGGTCTACGCCGTCCTGCCGGTGTTGGCCAACACCCTCGCCGGGCTGCGCGGCATCGACCCGACGCTGACCGAGGCGGCGCGCGGCATCGGCATGTCCCCCATGGGCGTGCTGGCCAAGGTCGAACTCCCGCTGGCCGTCCCGCTGATCCTGGCCGGGGTGCGCACCGCGCTGGTGCTGAACGTGGGCACCGCGACGCTGGCCACGTTCGGCGGGGGCGGCGGCCTCGGCGACCTGATCTCGGCGGGCATCATCACCCAGCGGATGCCGGTGCTGATCCTGGGCTCGGTGCTGACCGTGGCGCTGGCGCTGCTGGTGGAGTGGCTGGCCTCGCTGGCCGAACTGCTGCTGCGCCCGCGCGGGTTGGAGGTGGCGACGTGAGGGGGACGCGGGGGATGCGGCGGGCGTGCGGGGCGGCCGGCGCGGCGTTGCTGGCCGCCGCGCTGCTCGGTGGCTGCGGGCTGGTCAGCGGCAGCCCGATGTCCGACGACGTCAGGCCGGGGACGGTGGGCCGCGGGCTGCCCCTCAAGGGGGCCGACCTGACCGTCACGTCCAAGGAGTTCACCGAGAACATCGTCCTGGGCCAGATCATGGGGCTGATGTTCAAGGCGGCCGGCGCCACCGTCATCGACAAGACCAACATCCAGGGCACCATCGGCGCCCGCGAGGCGGTCCGCACCGGCACCGCGGACGGGATGTACGAGTACACCGGCACCGGCTGGATCACCCACCTCGGCCACGAGAAGCCGATCCCGGACCCGCACCGGCAGTGGGTGGCGGTGCGGGACGCCGACCTCCGCAACGGCATCGTCTGGCTGCCGCCGTCCCGCCTGAACAACACCTACGCGCTGGCGCTGAACGCCGGCAACGAGAAGAAGTACGGGGTGCGCACCCTCTCCGACGTCGCCGCGCTGCTGAAGAAGGACCCCGGCGCGGTCACCCTGTGTGTGGAGAACGAGTTCGCCACCCGCAACGACGGCCTGCCCGGGATGGCGAAGGCGTACGGCATGGACATCCCGCCGGGGAACGTGCGGCGGATGACCGGCGGCGTGGTCTACACCGAGACGGCGAAGGGGACGTCCTGCACGTTCGGCGAGGTGTTCACCACCGACGGCAGGATCAAGGCGATGGGGCTGACCGTCCTCGCCGACGACCGGCACTTCTTCCCGAACTACAACGCGGCGCCGGAGATCAACGCCGCTGCGCTGCGCCGCCACCCGCAGATCGCCGAGGTCCTCGCCCCGGTCACCGCCGCGCTGGACAACGACGTCGCCCGGAAGCTCAACGCCGAGGTCGACGTCGAGGGCCGGGATCCGCACCAGGTCGCCAAGGCGTGGCTGGTGAAGAAGGGGTTCATCAAGGAGGGCGGCGGCTGAGGCCCCGTCGGTCAAGGACGTGTGCGGAAAAGGCTCAGGCCCCCTCGCAAGATCACGTATGGTGTGCTCCACCTGAAAACGAACAAGTGTCGCAGTCGCCACCATCGTGACCGCGACAGGGGGAAGGAAGAACGCCATGAAGGCATCCCGCATCCGGCGCGGTGTCGCCGGTGTCGCCACCGTCGTCGCCCTGGCCGGGGCCGGCGTCCTGGCCACCGCGCCGATGGCCGCGGCCAAGGCCAACCTGATCGCCGTCAACAAGGTCGCGCTGGACGGGACGGGCCTGCGGGTGAACGTCACGTACTCCTGCGACCCCGGCATGAACCACCAGCTGGTCGCCAACGCCGAGGAGATCACCTCGTCCAAGCTCCAGGGGTACGGCGCGGGCACCATCAAGGTCGACAAGCTCGTCTGCGACTACGCCGACCACACCGCACAGGTCCGACTCAAGCCCGCCGCCACCCTGGGCTTCGAGAAGGGCGACAAGGTGAAGGTCACCGTCTTCTACTTCGACGAGGACGGCTTCCGCTACGCCGACACGACGGCCACCGCCACTGTCTGAGCGTGACGCCGACCGCCCTTGAGGCCCTGGACTCAGGCGCCGGTGCAACTGGGCACCGCACCACCGGAGTTGAGGGCCTTGAGGGCGTCCACCGCGCCGTCCAGGGTGGTGACGGGGATCAGCCGCATCCCCTTGGGGAGTTCGGCCCGGGCGTCGGTGCACTCCTTGCGCGGGACGAGGAAGACCGTCGCGCCGTCGCGGCGCGCGGCCTGGGTCTTGAGCGCCACCCCGCCGACCGCGCCGACCGCGCCGTCGGCGTCGATGGTGCCGGTCCCCGCGATGGTCCGGCCGCCGGTGAGGTCGTGTCCGGCGCCGTCGCCGTCCAGCTTGTCGACGATGCCCAGCGCGAACATCAGGCCGGCGCTGGGCCCGCCGATGTCCGCCAGGCTCAGGGTGACCTTGACGTCCTTGGCGGACTTGCCCAGTCGGTTCAGCGCGGCGTGGGTGGCGGTCTCCTGGGACTGCTTCATCTGCTCCGCGTTGTGCTCGGCGATCTCCTCGGTGTTGTTGCCCACCGGGTAGACCGAGTCCCGCGGCATCACCGCCTCGTCGGTGCGGAACCACGCCCGGACGACGTCCGGCAGGTGGACCGAGGCGTCCGGTCCGGTGGCGGTGATCGAGGTCATCCGCAGCTGACCGCTGGTGTCGCGGGTGCGGACACCGGAGACGGTGATCACCGGCTTGCCCTTGTCGTCACCGAGGACGTTGGCCGTCACACCCGGATACGCGACCGAGTACGGCAGCGGCGCCAGGGCCGCGGTCACGAGGACGGCGAGGACGAGGGCGGTGCAGACCAGCAGGGCACGGGCGCGTGAGGACACCCCGCCACCCTAAATGACCCCCACCCCATCCGCTCCGCGCGGCGCCCTGGGCACACGGCAGCGCCACAGGGTCACCACAGGGAATACGTGAGCGTCACCGGTCGCGGGCGGCCGACGGCCGCCGCGGCCTCAGCGCAGCGCCTCGGAGACCTCCCGGGCCGCGTCCACCACCCGCGGCCCGATCCGCTCCCCGACGTTGTCGGTGAGCAGCACCACGCCCACGCTGCCCTCGATCCCGCTGACGCCGAGCAGCGGCGCCGCGGCACCACTGGCCCCGGCCTCCAACTCCCCGTGCGTCAGGGCGAGTCCACCGTCCTGGAGGCGGCCCTGGCGGGCCTTGAGGATCGCCCGCCCGGCGGCCCCGCGGTCCAGCGGGTGACGGAAACCGGCCCGGTAGGCGACGTGGTAGTCGGTCCAGGTCGGCTCGACGACCGCGACCGCCAGCGCCTCGGCGCCGTCGACGAGGGTCAGGTGCGCGGTGGCGCCGACGTCCTCGGCCAGCGAGCGCAGGGCCGGCAGCGCGGCCTCCCTGACCAGCGGATGGACCTGGCGGCCCAGGCGCAGCACGCCCAGTCCCACCCGGGCCCGACCGCCGGCGTCCCGGCGCACCAGTGCGTGCTGCTCCAGCGTCGCCAGCAGGCGGTAGACCACGGTCCGGTTGACGCCGAGCTTGTGCGAGAGCTCGGTGACGGTCAGCCCGTGGTCGGTGTCGGCGAGCAGTTTGAGGACGCGCAGTCCCCGGTCGAGCGTCTGGGAGGTCTCTGCCGTCACGACGCCCCCTCCTGAGGTGAGTGGCGGCGTCCGTACACGGCGTGCTGTTCGTCCCGGAACAGCGCCCAAGAGCCGCCGGCCGCTTTGCACCGGCTGCGCTCCGCGGCGGCGCTGCCACGGGGCGTGTGTGTGACCGGGACAGTAGCGAGCCACTCCGGTCAGCGGAAGAGCGCGTCCAGAATCCGGGCTTTCACGCCCGGAATATCCAGGCTCGTCCGCACCGCGGTCCGTCTCCGTTGGGGCCATCTTGCGCCACCCCGCGGCGGGGTGGCAGTACGCCTCACCAGCCCCTACGGCGACACCGCGCCACGCACTCTCACCGCACCCTCACAGAACCCCCGCCGGGCCACCACGAAACAGCCCCCCTCAGCGCATCCGCGTGGCCCACTCCCGCACCTTCTTGATGCGCTCGCCCAGCTGCCCGGCCGTCGCCTCCGCGCTCGGCGGGCCGCCGCACACCCGGCGCAGCTCGGTGTGGATCACCCCGTGCGGCTTGCCGCTCTGGTGGACGTAGGCACCCACCAGCGTGTTGAGCTGCTTGCGCAGCTCCAGCATTTCCTTGTGCGAGACCACCGGCCGCCGCTCGGCCGGCAGTTCCAGCAGGTCCGCCTCGGAGTCCGGTTTCTTCCGGCTGTGCGCTATCTGTCGGGCCTGCCGCTTCTGGAGCAGCAGCTGCACCTGGTCGGGCTCCAGCAGCCCGGGAATGCCGAGGTAGTCCTGCTCCTCCTCGCTGCCCGCGTGCGCCTGCATGCCGAACTCGGCGCCGTCGTAGAGCACCCGGTCGAAGACCGCCTCCGACTCCAGCGCCTCGAACGAGAACTGCTCCTGCTCCCCTGTTTCTTCGTCCTGCTCCTTGTTCGCCTCGTCCATCTCCTTCTCGGACTCGGCGTACGGGTCCTCCTCGCCGTCCTTCTTCGGCTTGTCCAGGACGTGGTCGCGCTCGACCTCCATCTCATTGGCGAAGCCGAGCAGCATCGGGACGGTGGGCAGGAAGACGGACGCGGTCTCGCCTCGCTTGCGGGACCGGACGAAGCGGCCGACCGCCTGCGCGAAGAACAGCGGGGTGGAGATCGTGGTGGCGTAGACGCCGACCGCGAGCCGGGGCACGTCCACGCCCTCGGACACCATCCGGACCGCGACCATCCAGCGGTCGTCGGAGTGCGAGAAGTCGTCGATGCGCTGCGAGGCGCCCGCGTCGTCGGAGAGCACCAGGGTCGCGCCCTGCCCGGTGATCTCCCGGATCAGCTTGGCGTACGCCCGGGCCTGCTCCTGGTCGGAGGCGATGACCAGGGCGCCGGCGTCCGGGATGCCCTTGCGGACCTCGGTCAGCCGCCGGTCGGCGGCCCGCAGCACGTTCGGCATCCAGTCGCCGCGCGGGTCCAGCGCGGTGCGCCACGCCTGGGAGACGGCGTCCTTGGTCATCGGCTCGCCCAGCCGGGCCGCGATCTCGTCGCCGGCCTTGGTGCGCCAGCGCATGTTGCCGCTGTAGGAGAGGAAGATGACCGGCCGGACGACGCCGTCGGCCAGCGCGTTGCCGTAGCCGTAGGTGTAGTCGGCGGACGACCGGCGGATGCCGTCGTTGCCCTCCTCGTACGCCACGAACGGGATCGGGTTGGTGTCGGAGCGGAACGGGGTGCCGGTCAGCGCCAGCCGCCGGGTCGCCGGCTCGAACGCCTCCAGGCACGCCTCGCCCCACGACTTCGAGTCGCCGGCGTGGTGGATCTCGTCCAGGATCACCAGGGTCTTGCGCTGCTCGATGCGGTTGCGGTGCAGCATCGGGCGGACGCCGACGCCGGCGTAGGTGATCGCGATGCCGTGGTACTCGCGGCCCAGCGGGCCGGCGCTGTACTCCGGGTCGAGCTTGATCCCGATCCGGGCCGCGGCTTCCGCCCACTGCTTCTTCAGGTGCTCGGTCGGCGCGACCACCGTGACCTGCTGCACGACGTGGTGGTGCAGCAGCCACGAGGCGAGGGTGAGCGCGAAGGTGGTCTTGCCGGCGCCGGGCGTGGCCACGGCGAGGAAGTCCCTGGGCTGGGCCTGGATGTACCGGTCCATGGCCGCCTGCTGCCAGGCACGCAGCTTGTTCGCGGTACCCCACGGGGCCCGGCCCGGGAAGGCCGGGGACAGGTGATGGCTGTTGGTGGCGCTGGTGGTAGTCACGGTCTCCGTCGGCTGAGGTCGGCGATCGGCAACCGCGTCAGCCTACCGGTGCCCCGCTTGCCGCCCGGCGCGGAACGGCCACTCCCACCCGGGGGTGGGAGCGAGGTCACATCACGCGGTCGCCGGACGCCGGCCGGCCTTCGGGCGGAGCCGGCCGGCCACCACCGCACCGGCGGCCGCGACCACCGCCATCGCCGCGAAGACCGCCAGGAAGGCCGCGGGATGGCTCGTCGTCGCGGCGCCCGCGGCATCCGCGGCGCCGGCCGAAGCGGTACCGGCCGCGGCGATCGAACCGCCGCCGAACGCCGCGAACAGCACCCCGCTGACGCCGACGAAGGCCACGTTGCCGAGCGCGTCGGACATCTGGAGCGAGGAGGAGTTGCTGCCCGCCTCCTCCGGGCGGGAGAGCTTCAGCAACAGCACGCTGCCGCTGGAGATGTTCAGCCCCATCCCGAACCCGCCGACCGTCCACGCCACGGCCACCGTCCAGACCGGCACCCCGTCGATCAGCACCAGCGGCACCAGCACGATCGCCGTCGCCAGCAGCGCCATCCCCAGGCCCATCAGCCGCTCGCGGTGGGCGTCAAGGCGCGGGCGGCTCTGCACGTACGAGCCGAGCGCCCAGGTCAGGCCGCCGCCGGTGAGCGAGAGCCCGGCCAGCGTGGCGGACAGACCGCGCTGGGTGACCAACAGCAGCGGGATGAAGCTCTCGGCGGCCACCAGCGCCCCGGCCGCCAACCCGCGCATCAGCACCACCGTCGGCAGCCCGCGGCCCGCCCGGAACGTGCCCCGGGGCAGCAGCCGCACGATGGCCGGGGCCAGCAGCGCCAACCCGGCAGCGGCCGGCAGCAGCGCGAACCAGCTCGGGTGCTGGCCCGCGTACTGCAGCAGCGACGCCCCCACCGCGACCGCCAGGGCCAACAGGCTGCGGCGGCTGGCCAGGATGTGGCGGAGGCCGCCGTCCGGGCCGGGGGCGGTGCGCGGCAGCTTGCGCAGCGCCGGCAGCATCACCGCGAGCGGCAGGAGTATCAGCACGGGTATGGAGAGGAACACCCAGCGCCAGCCGAGGTGTTCGGTGACCGTCCCGGCGACCAGCGGGCCGACGATCACCGGCACCACCCAGGCCGCCGAGAACGACGCCATGACCGAGGGCCGCAGCCGTTCGGGATAGCCGCGGCCGACGACGACGTACAGCGACACCATCGCCAGGCCGCCGCCCAGGCCCTGGACGCCCCGCCCGGCGACGAACATGCCCATGCTCTGCGCCCCGCCGGCGATCACCAGCCCGGCGCCGAACGCCGCGATACCGCTGAACAGCGGTGCCAGCGGCCCGCGTCGATCGCTCCACACACCGGAGAGCGCCATCGCGAACAGGCTGGCCGTGAAGAAGGCCGAGAAGGCGAAGGCGTAGAGCCCGATGCCGTCGAGGGCCCGGGCGGCCACCGGCATGGCGGTGTTCACCGCGCTGGCCTCGAAGGCGATGAGGGAGACGACGGAGATGATGCCGAGGGTCAGGGCGCGGTAGTGCCGGCCGAGGACGCCGCCGGAGCCGTCCGGAGGCGGACCGACGAGCGAGTCGGCGGGCGGGTCGGCGGACGGGTCGGCGGACACGGCCCGGTCGCGGGCCTGGTGCGGGCCGCGCTCCGGGCCGGGCTCCGGGAGGTCCGTCCGTCGGGGGGTGGTGGCGGTGGGGGGTGCGGCGGTGCTGCCCGTCGCGACCTGGGCGGCCGCGTCCGCGGGGCTCGAAGGGTCAGCGGTCATCGGGCCAGCGTAAGGGCCGTAAGGCCGTTGCACCCCTGTCCGGAGGCGGGGATTCCCTACACCGTCCGTCCTACGCCACGGGTCCGCCCCGCCCCCGCGACAACGCCCCGCCGCACCACCGCGCACTCGGGCCAGCCGACTCATCGCCGCCACCTCTGGTGATCACCGGCGACCGAGGCCGCCGGGCCACCGCCCACCGCCCGTTCGTGAACTGCGCGTTGCAGCCTCGTGGCAGCCCGCCCGCCACCCTTGTCCGGCCCCCCACCCGGCGGCCTAGAGTCGGAAGCACACCGCACCCCGGCCGTGTGCCCGAGTGGTTTAGGGGCTCGCCTGCAAAGCGAGTTACGTGGGTTCGAATCCCGCCACGGCCTCTGACAGCCCCGCGACGCCGCGCCCTGTGCGCGCAACGCCGCGACCGGCAGCGCGCGGGCGCTGCGGCGCAGCCGCCCGACGGCGGCCCCGACGAGCGCGGGGACCGCCGGCCGGCGCACCCACGCCCTCCGGGCCGGCCCCGCTCCCGCGCTTGCGTCGCCCTCGCCTTTCCCCCCGCGCACCCCGACTCCCCCGCGCATTCCGCCCGCCCCCTCGCTCGGCAGCGTCCGCCGCCGGTCGGCCGTCCGCCGGTCACCGACCGGCGCCACGCACGAGATCGCGCGCTGGAAAAACCGTAAGTGACGGCACTGACAACGGCCGTGACGGAGAGTGAAGTCGCAGGTCGCGCGCGGGAAGGGCAGAGGTAGGAGCAGAGGCAGAGGAAGCCGCGGAGCAAGCGGGCAGCGGGCAGCGACAGGAGCAGGGACGGAAGGGCGCGCTCGTGCGCGTCGCGCGGACCGCCGCGGGTCCGCACGACGTGGCGGCACCGCGGCGTCGTCGCGGCCTCGCTACGGCGTCTGCACCGGCTGTGCCACCGCCGCCTGCGGCCGGATCGGCAGCCGGCCGATCGGGCGGCCGGTGGCGGCACGGACCGCCGACGCCACCGCGGCCGGCGAGGTCACCACCGGCACCGCGCTGGCCGCCTTGGCGCCGAACGGGGCGACCACATCGCGGTCCTCGACGAGCTTGACGATCCGGATGTCCGGCGCGTCCAACGCGGTCGGCAGCGCATACCCGGTCAGGTCGGGGTGGCGGACCTGACCGCGGGTGGTGCGGAGGTTCTCCATCAGCGCGGCGCCCAGGCCCTGGGTGACCCCGGCCTCGATCCGGGCCCGCAGCTGGCGCGGGTTGAGCACCCGCCCGACGTCCTGGGCCACGGTCATCTCCACCACCCGGACGGTGCCCAGCTCGATGTCGACGTCGGCGACGCAGCGGATGGCGCAGAACGCCAGGCCGACGAAGGCGTCGCCCTGCCCGGTCTCGTCCAGCGGTTCGGTGGGGTGCGGCCGGCACTGGGCGGTGGCCCACAGTTCCTTGCCGTCCAGCGCCTCGGCAACGGTGGTGCTGAGCACCCCGTCGTACGAGGTGATCTTGCCGTCGGCGATCTGCAGCAGCTCGGTGGACATCCCGAACTTGTGGGCCAGCGGCTGGAGGAGCTGGGTGCGGACCATCTTCGCGGCCCGCTCGACGGCGCCGCCGGAGACCCAGGTGTGCCGGCCGTGGCAGGCCCGGCCGGCCGGGGGCTGATCGGTGTCCACACCCGCGACGTGCACCTCGTCGACGCCCAGGGTCTCCTGGACGATCTGCCGGGCCAGCGTGGAGAAACCGGAACCGGTCTCGACCGCGGCGCAGATGACGGTGGCGACCGAGCCGCTGACCTTGACGGTCGCGGTGGACACCTCGTCGGCACCCTCCGCGCCGAGCATGTGCACCATGCCCAGGGCGTAGCCGACGCCGCGCCGGACCGCGCCCGGCTCGCCCGCGCCCTCGGGACCGCCCGGCAGCAGCCACTCCGCCTCGGGGGTGTCCTTGGGCAGCTCGGGCAGCGGCGCCTCGGTGACGGCGCGCAGGAGTTCGGCGACCGGGGCGGGGCAGGTGACGGTCTGCCCGGTGGGCAGCAGGTCGCCGGTGGCCATGACGTTGCGCCGGCGGATCTCGTCCGGCTCCAGGCCCAGGTGGGCGGCGAGCTTGTCCATCTGGCCCTCGTAGGCGGCGCAGACCTGGAGGGCGCCCTCGCCGCGCATGTGGCCGGACGGCGGGTTGTTGGTGCGCACCGCCCAGCCCTCGACGACGGCGTGCGGGACGACGTACGGGCCGCAGGCGAACGAGACCGCGGCGGCCAGTGCCTCGGCGGAGGTGTCCGCGTAGGCCCCGGCGTCCATCAGGATCTGCGCCTCCACCTTGACCAACTTGCCCTCGGCGTCGGCGTGGTGGCGGTAGCGCAGCAGGGTGGGGTGGCGGTGGGCGTGGGCGAGGAAGGACTCCTCCCGGGTGGCGGCCAGCTTCACCGGGCAGCCCGTACGGAGCGCCAGCAGCCCCAGCGACAACTGGATGCCGGGGTCCTCGCGGTCGGCGGTGGCGCCGGGCACGCCGGTCACCACGACCTTGACCTGCTCCGGTTCCAGGCCGAAGGAGGCGGCGGCCAGGTCGCGGTCGGTGTGCGGGTCGGTGGAGGCGGTGTAGATCTCCACCCCGCCGTCGGGGCGCGGCACCGCGAGGCCGGCCTCGGCCCCGATGGGCGCCGGGTCCTGGCGGCCGATCCGGTAGAAGCCCTCGACCATCACCTCGCCCATCGCCTCGGCGTCGCCGAAGCGGAGCGGGATGTGCCGGATGAGGTTGCCGTCGGGGTGCAACGGCTCCGCCTCGAAGGCGAGTTGGGGGTCGGTGACGGCCTCCAGGACCTCGTAGTCGACCACGATGGCGGCGGCGGCCAGCCGGGCCGTATCGGGGTGGTCGGCGGCCACCGCGGCGATCGGCTCACCGTGGTGGCGGACCTCGTCCATGGCGAACACCGGCCGGTCGGCGATGCCCCGGCCGTACCCCTTGTCGCCGGGCACGTCCTCGTGGGTGACGACGGCGCGCACGCCCGGCATCTCCGTGGCGTGCCGGGTGTCCACGGACCGGATCCGGGCCCGCGGGTGCGGGGAGCGCAGCACGGCCGCCCACAGCAGGCCCTCGGCCCACAGGTCGGCGGCGTACGGGAAGGTGCCCTCCGCCTTGGCCGCCGCGTCGGCGGACATCAGGGAGACGCCGAGCCCGTGCGACGACGGTTCCACGGGGGTCTGGACACCCGCCGCGGGCGTCGCGGTGACGGCACCGGCGCCGTCGGTCGTACCGCTCATGCCAAGACCTCGCTCCGCTCACCCTCGCATCCGCGAGGCCCGCACCTTGTGACGAATCGCTCGCTGCGCTTGCTCACCCAGCGCCTCCCGGCTGTGCGTCCGGGTGGTGCGGCGTCCCGTCCATCGGGTCGGCGGGACCCGCCTGGTGGGGAATGCGGGCGGTTTCGACCGGCGCCTCGTCGGCGACGGAGGCCTCGGCTACGTCGACCGGCTCGGCGCGGGACTTCACGACGTCGGCGACGGCCTCCAGGACACCGCGGTAGCCCGAGCAGCGGCAGAGGTTGCCGCAGAGCGCCTTGCGGGTCTCCAGCTCCGTGGGGGCGTGGTTGCCCTCCAGGAGGTCGTGCACGGTCATCGCCATGCCCGGTACGCAGAAGCCGCACTGCACGGCCCCGGAGGCGGCGAGCGCCTGCTGGACGTCGGAGGGCACACCGTTGCGCGCGAGCCCCTCGACGGTG
This sequence comes from Streptomyces yunnanensis, assembly GCF_029011865.1. NCBI lineage: Bacteria > Bacillati > Actinomycetota > Actinomycetes > Kitasatosporales > Streptomycetaceae > Streptomyces > Streptomyces yunnanensis. The sequence continues at coordinate 5,957,085 of NZ_CP095749.1, read as the reverse complement.
CGGACCTCGCTGCCGGCCGCGGTGACGGCGGGCACCAGGCAGGAGGCGACCAGCCGCCCGTCCACCTGGACCGAGCAGGCCCCGCACTCCCCCTGGGAGCAGCCGTCCTTGGCGCCGGCCAGGCCGAGCCGTTCGCGCAGCACGTACAGCAGCGACTCGCCGATCCAGGCGTCCTTGACGGGCCGGTCGATGCCGTTGACGCACAGCATGTAGGACGCCGAGGGGTGTTCGTCGTGCCCGTCGAGGACCGCCGCGGCGTCCGGGACATCCGGGACGTCCGGAACATCCGGGGTCTCGGGAACGGCGGCGGCCTCAGGGGCGGCAGGAGCCTCGGGGGCGGCGGCGGGGACCGGCTCGGGCGCGGGGTGCGTCGGGGCGGCCGGCGCGTCGTCGGGCTCGTGCGCGGCCGCGGCCTCGGCGGGGACCTGCTCGGCGGCGGGCGCGCCGGCGTCCGTGACGGGCTCCATCGCAGGGCCGGCGTCCGCGGCGTCCTGTGCGGCGGGGGCGGCCGGCGCGAAGGCGTCGGCGGCGGGCGGAGGCGTCGGCACCGGGTGGGCGTCCAGGGCCTCGGCGGGGGCCTCGGGCGCCACGGGGGCACCGTGCCCGGTGAAGTCCTCGCCGACCGGCGTGCCGGGCGCGGCACCGGGGTCGACGAGCGCGCCGACGCCCGCACCATGGGCGACGTCGATCATGAACTCCCCCGTGGTGTCGGGCTGTTCGCCCTCCACCACCGGGACCGACCAGCCTTCGGCGCCGCTCGGGGCGGGCACCTCGGCGGCGGCTTCCCGGCCTGCGGCCCCGTCCTGCCGGTGGGCCGTCTGCCCGGCCGGCGGCCACTGGGCCAGTGCGTCGGCGGGCAGCGACCAGTGGCCGGTGGCACCGCCCGTACCGGCCGCCGCGGCGCCCTGCGCATACGGGTCCTCGACCGGCGCCGCGAACGGCTCCTCCGCGACGCCGCCCTCCCCGACACCGGTGGCGCCGGCAGCACCGGCGACACCGGCGGCATGGTCGGCGTCGACCGTCCCGGCGGTCCCGCCCGTGGCGTTGAGCCCGGCGGTGAAGTTCCAGTGGCCGGTGGCGCCGGTCTCCGCGGGGCCGCCCTGGCCCGCGGCCTGGCCGCCCTCGTAGGGCAGGCCGGAGTAGCCGCCGTCCTGGTAGGTCGGGGCGGCGCCGTGGCCGGTCGGCCGGCGGTCGTCGCCGACCAGGTACTCGCCGGACTCCTCCAGGGTGTCGTCGGCCGCCGGGACGGCCCACGTGCCGCCGGCCGCCTCCGGGCTGCCGGCGACCGGCCAGTGCACCTGTTCGCCGCCCCACGGCTGGGCGCCCTCGGGCGCGTTGGCCTGGTAGGCCGCGGCGGGGTCGTGGTGCGGTGCGGGCTCCTGCCGCCCCATGTGGTCGGCGTAGCCCGTCGCGGGGTCGGCGTAGCCGGTGGACGGGTCGGCGAACGGCATCGTCCACTGCCCGGTGGCCGCCGGGTCGGTGCCGGCGCCCGGTACCGGGGGCGCGGCGGAGTGCGCGGGGAACGAGGCCGGCGGGGTGTAGCCGTGGCCGGGGGCGGCCAGCGGGTCGGCGCCCGGCGCGCGGTAACCGGCGCCGTACGCGCCGGTGGTGAAGCCTTCGGGGAGCTGGACGAAGGCGGTGGCCTCCGACTCGTACTCGCCGCCCGGCGGCAGCGGCTGCCAGCCCTGCTCGGGGTGCGGCTGCTGCGAATGACGGTTGTCTGCGTTGCTCACGAGAGCGCCCTCCCAAGTGCGCGGCGGGCCAGGGCTGCCACCGTACGGCGCAGGTGCAGGGCGGCCGGCGGGAGGGCCGCCGGTTCGGAGCCGTCCTGCGGCGGCACCGGGTCGGGGATGCAGGCGGCGGCCACGTAGTCGCCGAAGGCGGCCAGCGCCTCGGGGACCAGGCCGCGTTCGCCGTCCCAGTCGATGAGCGAGGCCACCCACTGCTCGGCCTCCAGGGGGCGCAGCGGCATGGCGGCGACCGCGCCGACCGCGCAGCGCACCGAGCGCCGGGCAGGGTCCAGGACCAGCGCGACGGAGGCGGTGGCGCGGCCGGGGCCGGTGCGCCCGGTGGCCTTGAGGAAGGTCTGCGGGGCGTGCAGCAGCGGAACCCGTACGAAGCCGACGAGTTCCCCGGGGCTCAACATCTCGCGACCGGTGAGCAGATGGCTGACCGGGATCTCGCGGCGGGCGCCCCCGGGGCCGGCGATGATCACCGTGGCCTCCAGGGCGGCCAGCACCGGGAGGGTGTCACCCGTGGGGGCGCTGGTGACGATGTTGCCGCCGAGGGTCCCGGCGTTGCGGATCTGCGGCGGGCCGGCCGCGCGCGCGGCGGCGGCCAGACCCGGGATCAGGGCGGCGAAGTCGGGGCGCCCCATACGGGCGAGGGTGAGGCCGGCGCCGAGCAGCGCATGGCCGTCCAGGTACTGCCAGCCGCGGATCTCGCTGATCCGGCCGAGGCCCACCAGGCCCGCGGGTCTAAGGAGTCCGGCGTTGACCGCCGCCATGAGATCCGTGCCGCCCGCGACGGGCACGGCGGCGGGCATGGCGGTGAGTGCCGCCACCGCCTCGTCGAGCGAGGCCGGCAACGTCACCGATTGCGACGCGTGCGGTGCGTGCGTGGTCAACCCAGCTGCCCCTTCCCCGGTGTCCCGGCAGTTCCGCTCCGCCGTACGGTACGTGCTCACGGCCCGGACGTGGCAACTCTGGCACATCTTCGCGGACCCGGTACGCGCGAGGGCCCGCGAAGCGGTGTTCCGTCCTCGAAGAGGGCGCTGGTCCGGTTTCGTCCGCCGATTCCGGTGACCCTGCACCACCGTTCCAGGTCCGGCCGGACGGGCGCCCTCCTTGGGCGCGGGCTCACACGTTTGGGGGCGCCCCGTCGAAGGGGCGTCCGAGGATGCCGGGGCGCTGCTGCCAGGGAAGGGGGCCGCCGGGCGGGCGGTAGTCGACGCCGAGGGCGTCGAGGCGGGCGTAGTGGTCGGCCATCCGCCGGGTGAACTCCGGGTAGTCGCGGGCGGCCGGGGCGGACAACCGGGACCAGGCGACCTCGGCGAACGCGGCCAGCCGCGGGAAGACCTGGTAGTCCAGGCGCTGCCGGCTGTCCATCGCCTCGCTCCAGGCGTTGGCCTGGGTGCCGAGGATCCGCGCGGCCTGTTCGCCCGTCAGCTCCGGTGGCACCGGCTCGAAGCGGTAGACGTCCTCCAGGGTCCGCACGTAGCCGATCGGCACCGGTTCGTCGGCGGAGGCGTGCTGACGGTGGTCCAGATACACCTGCTGCTCGGGGCACATGACGACGTCGTGCCCGGCCTTGGCCGCGGCGACCCCGCCCGCGTACCCGCGCCAGGAGGAAACCGCGGCCCCTTCGGCCAGGCCCCCTTCGAGGATCTCGTCCCAGCCGATGAGCCGTCGGCCGCGGGCGGTGAGCCAGCGGTCGAAGTGCCGGATGAACCAGCTCTGGAGGCCGTCCTCGCCGTCCAGGGACAGCGCGGCGATCCGGGCCTGCGCGGCGGGCGAGGCCCGCCACTGGTCCTTGGGGCACTCGTCGCCGCCGAGGTGCACGAAGGACGACGGGAAGAGTGCGAGGACCTCCTCCAGTACGTGCTCGTAGAAGCGCAGGGTGGTGTCAGTGGGCGCCAGTACGTTGGGATTGACGCCCCAGGTGTCCCAGACCTTCAAGGAGGTGGTGTCGATGACGTCGGTGTTGCCGAGCTCCGGGTACGCCGCGATGGCGGCCTGCGAGTGCCCGGGGATATCGATCTCGGGGACGACGGTGATCTGCCGCGCGGCGGCGTAGGCGACGATCTCGCGGATGTCGTCCTGGGTGTAGTGGCCGCCGTGCGGGCGCGGGTCCCACAGCGGCGAGTCGCGGTGGCCGAGCTTGCTGCGCTCGCGCCAGGCACCGATCGCGGTCAGCTTCGGATAGCGGCGGATCTCCAGCCGCCAGCCCTGGTCGTCGGTGAGGTGGAGGTGCAGGACGTTCAGCTTGTGGGCGGCCATCAGGTCGAGGTAGCGCAACACCCCGTCCTTGGGCAGGAAGTGCCGGGCGACGTCCAGCATCAGGCCGCGCCAGCGGAAACGGGGGGCGTCCTCGACGGTCTGCTCCGGCAGGCCGGGCGTGCGCCCCGGGTCGCGCGGCGCGCTCCGGAAGGCGGCGGGGCCGAGGAGCTGACGGAGTGTCTGTGCGCCCCAGAAGACGCCGGCCGGGCCGCCTCCGGTGACGCGCACGCCCCAGCGGGCGTCGGCGTCGAGCCGATAGCCCTCCTCCGGGAGGGCCGCATCGAGGGCCAGCGTCAGGGTGTCCGGTGCGTCGGCGGGGCCGGGCGGCAGCGGCAGGGCGAAGGCGGCGCCGAGGGTGCTGCGCAGCCAGCGGGCGGTGTCCTCGGTGCCGGGGGCCGCGGCCAGCGCGGTCTGCGCACCGAGCCGCACGGTCCGGGGGCGGGCCCCGGCGTCGCCCAGGTCGCGGCTCAGCGGTGCCGGGATCAGACCCGTGTGGGGAACGGTCTCCAGAGCTGTCACGACGTCAGTCTTCACCGCGCCGCCGCGGGGAGAAACCCGCGCCTGCCGGCCCGTGCCGAAGAGCGCGCCGCCCGGGGACCGGGACGGCGGCAGCCGGGCCGGGCACGGCGACGGGCCCGGGCCCACGAGGGACCCGGGCCCGTGCAGGCCCTGGGCGCGGAGCGGCGGGCCGGGGCGCCGGGCCCAGCGGGCGGGCGCCGCGGCCGGCGGTTACTTCTTGCCGCCGTCCTTGTCCTTGTCGCCACCGGCGCCCATGGATTCGAAGATCTCCTTGCACAGCGGGCAGACCGGGTACTTCTTCGGGTCGCGACCCGGGACCCAGACCTTGCCGCAGAGCGCCACGACGGGGGTGCCGTCGAGCGCGCTCGCCATGATCTTGTCCTTCTGGACGTAGTGGGCGAAGCGCTCGTGGTCGCCGTCGCCGTGCGACACCTGCGGTGTCGGCTCTACGAGGGTCCCCGTACCTGCCCCGCGCTCGGGCTCAAGAGTGCTCATAACTGCCAAGGGTACTCACGCGCGGCGCGGGTCGGGAGCGTCGGCCCGCCACCAGATGCACCAACAGTCCCAGGGCCGCGACCCCGGCCGCCGCCCAGGGCAGCGCGGCCGGCGTCAGTCCCGCGGCCAGGGCCAGCCCGCCGAGCGCCGAGCCGACCGCGCTGCCCAGATAGAGCGCGGAATTGTTCAGCGCGAGGGCGACGGTGCCGCGCTGCGCGCTGGCCTGGAGCAGCCGGTGCTGCTGCGGCACCTGGAACGCCCAGCCCGCCGCGCCCCAAGCCAGCAGGGCGACCACCGCTCCGGGCAGCGCCACCGCCGCCAGCGTCGGCAACAGGGCCTGGGCCGCGGCGACCACCAGCAGAATCACGCCGGCCAGCAGCCGCACCCGTCCGGTCCGGTCCACCAGCGGCCCGGCCAGCACGCTCCCCAGGACACCACCGGCGCCCCAGGCCCACAGGTAGGGGGCGACCTCGTGGACGCCGCCGGCCGCGGCCAGCACCGGCGCGAGGTAGGTGTAGAGGCCGAGGCTGGCCACCGCGGCGAGGAAGGACACCGCGACCACGGGCGCCACCGCGCGGTCGGCGATGGCCGTCAGCCGGGCCCGTACCGGGACGGCGGGCCCCGCGGGCACCTGCGGCAGCAGCACCGCCAGCCCACCGAGCGCGACCGCGCCCAGCGCGGTGACCAGCCAGAGCGTGGCCCGCCAGCCGGTGTGCTCGGCCAGCAGCACCCCGATCGGCACGCCCAGCACGGTGCCCGCGCTCATCCCGCCCATGACGAGCGCCAGCGCCCGGCCGCGCTTCTCCTCCGGGACCAGCGCGGCGGCGGCCGCGGTGGACAGCGCGGAGTAGACGCCGGCGCCGGCGCCCGCGACGACCCGGGCGGCGAGCAGCGCGCCCAGCGACGGGGCCAGCGCGGTCAGGCCGTTGCCGACGGTGAAGACGGCCAGCGCCGCCAGGATGAGCAGCCGGGGCCGCACGCCGGAGAGCAGTCCGGCGACCAGCGGCGCGGAGATCGCGTAGGCCAGCGTGAAGACCGTCACCAGTTGGCCGGCGAGGGACACCCGGGTGCCGATGTCCGCGGCGAGGACCGGTAGCAGCCCCGCCATCACATAGGCGTCCAGGCCGAGGGTGAACGCCCCCAGCGTCAGCAGCCAGACCTTGCGCACCGCGCTCATCTCCCCTGGTGGTCCGGGAGGCGCCGGGGACCGTCCCCGGCCCCGGGACGGACCGACGCGGGGAAACGTAGGCAGTCTCCGGATGGCCGGGGAAATGCCCGGACGGAGCACTTATGCTGGGAGGACATGAATGGTGCCCGCGATATCCAGGACGACGCCGGTACCCAGGGCGGCGCCGACGGCCAGGAGGGCGCCGCGACGGGGCCGGCCTGCGACGACGTCCCCGACCCCACGTCCGACGTCACGTCCGTCGACGCCGACTGGCTCGCCGACCCGGCCCTCGACGGCGTCGAACTCCGGCACCTGCGGGGCTTCCTCGCCGTCGCCGAGGAGCGCAGCTTCACCCACGCCGCGGACCGGCTGCGGACCGGCCAGCCCACGCTGACCCGGGCCGTCCGGGCCCTGGAGACCACGCTCGGCGTCCGGCTGCTGGACCGGACGACCCGCCGGGTCGCCCTCACCGACGCCGGCCGCCGCCTCTACGCCGACCTCGCCCCGCTGCTCCCCCGGCTCGCCGTCGCGCTGCGCTCCCCCGCCGGGCCGGGGGTGCTGCGACTGGGCTTCACCTCGCTGCTGCCGGCCGCCTGCCGCACGCTGGTCACGGAGTTCAGGGCGGCGACCGGCGCCAAGGTCCGGCTCGTCCGACGGGACACCCCGCTGGCCGGGCTGGAGACCGGGGAGTCGGACATCGTGGTGCTCCGCGGCGAGGTGCCGCGGGACGCCGGGCTGCGCACCGCGCTGCTGTTGCAGGAACCGCGGGTGGCCGCCGTGCCGCGGGCCGCCGCCCCGGGGGGCCTGGCCCACCGGCGGGTGCTGGACTGGGCCGAGCTGGCGGAGCTGCCGCTGGTGGTCAACACCGTCACCGGCACCACCCGGCCCGAGCTGTGGCCCGCCGACCGGCGCCCCCAACTCGCCTGCACCGCGGACAACTTCGACGAGTGGCTGGAGGCGGTCGCGGCCGGGCACGGGGTCGGGGTGGCCCCGGAGAGCGTGGCCGAACGGCACCCGCACCCCCAGATCCGCTACGTCCGGCTGAAGAACGCCCCGCCGGTGCCCGTGCGCCTGGCCCTGCCGGCCCGCGACGCCCATCCGCTGGCCGAGCGCTTCTTCACCCTGGGCGGGCAGCACCGCCGCTGACGCCCGCAGGGGCGCTCCGGCGCGCGCCGGAGCGGCGCTACGACGCGACCGCCGGCACTGCGCCGCGGTCCCCGGTCAGCCCCAGGTCGGCGGCGAACGCCAACGCGGCCTCCGGGCGGACCTCGTACCAGCAGTCCGGGCCGCAGACCGCGTCCAGCAGCGCGGAGACGTCCGCCGCCCCGACCGTGCGGGCCGCGGCGGACGCGATGAAGGCGCGGACCGTCTCGGCGGGGTGGACGTCGGTCTCCGTGAGGGCCACCAGGTGCTCGGTGATCTCCCGCACCGCCGCGTCACCGGGCGCCGCCCAGCCCAGCGCCATCTCCAGGCCGTCGTCCGGCATCGTCGCGGGATACGGGGCGCGGGCCCAGACGCCGTCCTCGTACCAGTAGGCGAAGCCGAGGAGGTTGCCCTGGGCGTCGTCGCGCAGCTGCTCCCAGGGCAGCCATGCGGGGCCGCCGGCCAGGAAGTCGATCTGCTTGTCGCCGCTGTGCGTGTAACTCCCGTCGGAGTCCTGGCCGCAGAGCAGGGCCCGGCCGTCGTCGTACAGCTTCAGCCGCCACCAGTACGAGCCGCCGCAGTTCCAGCAGGCCAGCCCGCCCGGTCCCCAGGAGTACTCGTCCCCGTCGTTCATGGCCGCGGCCACCACCGCCAGCGTCGCGGCCCGTGCCCACAACTGCTCGGGATGGTCCAGGTCCTCGGGCACGCTCGGCCTGTGCATGGTGCTCTCCCCCGTCCGATCGGCGCGACCGCGCCCTTGCGCCCGCGCAGCGTTCCTGGCACTCCGAAACGATAGCGACGGGGTCTGACAATTCCCCATGACGAAGCCGTCACAAAATGCGCCCGTGAGCGCCCGGGCGCACTCCCCGGCGCACGAGGCCCCGGCACGCGCGGCGCGGCGACGCCCGGTGCGGTCCGGCGGCTCAGTTCAACGACGGGTCGTCGGGGTAGGTGGCCACCATCGCCAGCTCGTTGCGCTGCCGGCGCAGCACGGCCCGCCACAGCTGCTCCGGATCGGGCGAGGAGACATCGCCCGGCTCCGACTCGACGACGTACCAGGCCCCCTCCACCAGCTCGTCCTCCAACTGGCCGGGCCCCCACCCCGCGTACCCGGCGAAGATCCGCAGGCTGCCGAGGACCGCGGCGAGGAGCTCCGGCGGCGCCTCCAGGTCCACCAGGCCGATCGCGCCGTGCACCCGGCGCCAGCCCAGCGGCTCGTCCCCGGGCCCGGCGCCGTCCGCCGTGTCCGTGACCGGGGCGCCGGCCGTCCCGCCGTCCGCGCCGCCGGTGCGGGTACCGCTCCCCGGGGACGGGGCACCCTCGCCGGAGGGCCCGCCGCCGGGCACCACGGCCACCCCGAGCGCCGAGTCCAGCGAGACCGGGCCGCCCTGGAAGACCACCCCGGGCTCCCCTGCCAGCTCGGCCCAGGGGGCGAGGATGTCGGCGACGCCAACCGGGGTGGGGCGGTTGAGGATCACGCCGAGGGACCCCTCCTCGTCGTGGTCGAGGAGGAGCACCACCGCGCGGTCGAAGTTCGGGTCGGCGAGCGCGGGTGTGGCGACGAGCAGCCGCCCTGTGAGCGAGGACACCTCGGTCATGGCCACATGATCCCGCACTTCCGGCCCGAAGGGGGAGTCAACGCCCGAACCTGCTGGGAGAGCAGGGTGGGCGTACGGCGGCAGGCCCCGGCGCACGGACTTCGCACCGAATGGCCCATTCACGACATTTACCGCATTAGGCATAAAGAGTGATGACGAATCACAGGGGGACCGTAGCGGAGCGTGTTGTGACAAAGCCATTACATGCCCGGAGCAAGGGCGCCGCCACGGGCACCCCCTCTCGCGCCCTTACCATTTCTCGTGGCCCAGACCGACTCCAGGAACGCGAGATCCATGACCGTCTCTACTGACGACGTACTGCTTGTCCACGGCGGCACCCCGCTGGAGGGCGAGATCCGGGTTCGCGGCGCGAAGAACCTTGTGCCCAAGGCCATGGTCGCCGCCCTGCTGGGCAGTGGTCCGAGCCGGCTGCGCAACGTTCCCGACATCCGGGACGTCCGCGTGGTGCGTGGGCTGCTCCAGCTGCACGGCGTCACGGTGCGCCCGGGCGACGAGCCCGGCGAGCTGGTCCTCGACCCCTCGCACGTGGAGAGCGCCAACGTCGCGGACATCGACGCGCACGCCGGTTCCTCGCGCATTCCGATCCTGTTCTGCGGCCCGCTGCTGCACCGGCTGGGTCACGCCTTCATCCCCGGTCTGGGCGGCTGCGACATCGGCGGCCGGCCGGTGGACTTCCACTTCGACGTGCTCCGCCAGTTCGGCGCGAAGATCGAGAAGCGCGCCGACGGCCAGTACCTGGAGGCGCCGCAGCGGCTGCGCGGCACCAAGATCCGGCTGCCGTACCCGTCGGTCGGCTCGACCGAGCAGGTGCTGCTGACGGCCGTGCTGGCCGAGGGCGTCACCGAGCTGTCGAACGCCGCCGTGGAGCCGGAGATCGAGGACCTGATCTGCGTCCTGCAGAAGATGGGCGCGATCATCTCCATGGACACCGACCGGACGATCCGGATCACCGGTGTGGAGAAGCTCGACGGCTACACCCACCGCGCCCTCCCGGACCGCCTGGAGGCCGCCTCCTGGGCGTCCGCGGCGCTGGCCACCGAGGGCAACATCTACGTCCGCGGCGCGCACCAGCGCTCGATGATGACGTTCCTGAACACCTTCCGTAAGGTCGGCGGCGCCTTCGAGATCGACGACGAGGGCATCCGCTTCTGGCACCCGGGCGGCTCGCTCAACGCCATCGCCCTGGAGACCGACGTCCACCCCGGTTTCCAGACCGACTGGCAGCAGCCCCTGGTGGTCGCGCTGACCCAGGCGTCGGGCCTGTCGATCGTGCACGAGACGGTCTACGAGTCCCGGCTGGGCTTCACTGAAGCGCTCAACCAGATGGGCGCACACATCCAGCTCTACCGCGAGTGCCTGGGCGGCTCCGCCTGCCGCTTCGGCCAGCGCAACTTCCTGCACTCCGCGGTCGTCTCCGGCCCCACCAAGCTGCAGGGCGCCGACCTGGTCATCCCCGACCTGCGCGGCGGCTTCTCGTACCTGATCGCGGCGCTGGCGGCGCAGGGCACCTCCCGGGTGCACGGCATCGACCTGATCAACCGCGGCTACGAGAACTTCATGGAGAAGCTCGTGGAACTGGGCGCGAAGGTGGAGCTGCCGAACCACAACCCGCGCGGCTGATCCCCGCTCGTCCCCGAAGGCGCCGGACGGTCACGACGACCGTGCGGCGCCTTCGCCGTACCCGGGCAGCGCCACCGGAGGGCCGGGCCCCGGGCGGGCGGCCCCCCGAAGGCCCCTGGACAGGCCGTACGCGGGCATACGCAAAGGCGGCCACCCCCGGGGAGGGATGGCCGCCTTTCATGCCGTGGCAAGGGCCTTACTTGCCCTTGGCGGCTTCCTTGAGCTTCGAGCCCGCGGAGACCTTGACGCTGTAGCCGGCCGCGATCTGGATCGGCTCACCGGTCTGCGGGTTGCGCGCGGTGCGAGCGGCACGGTGGGTGCGCTCGAAGGTCAGGAAGCCGGGGATGGTGACCTTCTCGTCGCCCTTGGCGACGACCTCGCCGACGGTCTCGGCGAGCGCGGCCAGAACGGCGTCGGCGTCCTTGCGGGTCACCTCGGCGCGATCGGCCAGAGCGGCCACCAGCTCACTGCGGTTCATGTATGTACTCCCGTGTTCTTCTTGCCAATGCGGCGTGAGATCGAAGCCGATGCTGCCAGGGCCCTCGGACGGCCCACCGAACCGGGTCCGTCCTTCAGCTCCCTCGCGCCTGAGGTCCCCCTGGACATTGTCCTTGGGAGAGCATCCTGCCCCCACCTGCGGCGGTAAAGCCAATCCGGCACCCTGGAGGGTCACCCGCCACCCTATGGGTGGCCCGGTGAGGGCAGGTCCTGCGACGCGCCGTCTCAGACGCCCGTGGCGGCCGTCACAGCGTCGCCCGCGGCCTTCGCCGCGTCGCGCACCGCGCCGGCCACCGCGCCCGCGACCTTCTCGTTGAAGACGCTGGGGATGATGTAGTTCGCGTTGAGCTCGTCGTCCAGCACGACATCGGCGAGAGCGCGGGCCGCAGCCAGCATCATCTCGGTGTTCACGGTACGCGAGGCGGCGTCGAGCAGGCCGCGGAAGACCCCGGGGAACACCAGGACGTTGTTGATCTGGTTGGGGAAGTCCGAACGGCCGGTGGCGACGACGGCGGCGGTCTGCCGGGCGAGGGCCGGGTCGACCTCCGGGTCGGGGTTGGCGAGGGCGAACACGATCGCGCCGTCGGCCATCCGTGCCACGTCGTCACCGTCGAGGACGTTGGGGGCGGAGACGCCGATGAAGACGTCGGCGCCGACCACGGCCTCCTTGAGGGTGCCGGTGATGCCGTCGGGGTTGGTGTTGTCGGCGATCCAGCGCAGCGCCGAGTCGGGGTCGGCGTCGACCAGGTCGGCACGGCCGGCGTGCACCACGCCGTGGATGTCGGCGACCACCGCGTGCCCGACACCGGCGGCCAGCAGCAGCTTGAGGATGGCGGTACCGGCCGCGCCGGCGCCGGACATCACGACCCGGACGTCCTCGATCTTCTTGCCGACGACCCGCAGCGCGTTGGTGAGCGCGGCGAGCACCACGATGGCGGTGCCGTGCTGGTCGTCGTGGAAGACCGGGATGTCCAGGGCCTCGCGCAGCCGGGCCTCGATCTCGAAGCAGCGGGGCGCGGAGATGTCCTCCAGGTTGATGCCCGCGAAGCCGGGGGCGATGGCCTTGACGATCTCGACGATCGCGTCGGTGTCCTGGGTGTCCAGGCAGATCGGCCAGGCGTCGATGCCGGCGAAGCGCTTGAAGAGGGCCGCCTTGCCCTCCATGACGGGCAGGGCGGCCTTGGGGCCGATGTTGCCGAGGCCGAGGACCGCGGAGCCGTCGGTGACCACGGCGACGCTGTTGCGCTTGATGGTGAGCCGGCGGGCGTCCTCGGGGTTGTCGGCGATGGCCTGGCAGACCCGGGCGACGCCGGGGGTGTAGACCATGGACAGGTCGTCGCGGTTCCGGATGGGGTGCTTGGACGACATCTCGATCTTGCCACCGAGGTGCATCAGGAAGGTCCGGTCGGAGACCTTGCCGAGCGAGACGCCCTCGATGCCGCGCAGCTGGGAGACGATCTCCTGGGCGTGCGCGGTGGAGGTCGCGGCGATCGTGACGTCGATCCGGAGTTTCTCGTGGCCGGACGCGGTCACGTCGAGGCCGGTGACCGACCCGCCGGAGGACTCCACGGCCGTGGTGAGCTGGCTGACGGCGGTGCCGCTCGCTGGGACTTCCAGTCGCACCGTCATCGAATACGAGACGCTAGGCGCCGTTGCCATGGCCGACTTCCTCTGCTTTCCCTGGTTTGGCTCTAAGCGGCCCCGGGTCTCAGGGGTGCCCGAGCCGGAGCGCGTTGTTCGATCGTCCCACCTACCAGCCGGTACACGGTAACCAGCCACAAATTCCGGAAAGACTCTTCCACCATACGAGAGTTGGCCCGGAGAGCGGAACCCCCCTCGGTGTCGCGAACCAGCCACGGCGCGCCCCGGCACCGGCGCAGGGGAAAAGGGGTGGGGGCGAATCAGTCGGGAAGCCAAGGGGAGACCGGCGGGGGAACCCGGGGGGAATGCGGTGGGAGAACGACCGCGGGCGCCCCTCCCGGAGGAGAGGCGCCCGCGCCGTTGGTTCATGACACCGACCCGCCATGCTCGCCTCGCGGCAAGTGGTCGCTCGTAGCGACGATGGTTGGGCCCGGGGGCTTGGATCGAGCCGGTGCCGCCACCAAGGCTAACAAACCATCCCGGCAAGCGAATCCCGTCCCGCGCGACTGATTTCACAACCCCTCGGATGGCAGCACGCCCGCCGGTGCGGCGGTACACCCGCGCAGGGGCGCACCGCCGGGCCCGAACTAGTCGCGCAGCAGATCCGGTACGCCGTCGGCGTCCGGGTCGTCCGCGGCGGCGGAGAGCACGGTCAGCTGCTGGGTGGCGCGGGTCAGGGCGACGTAGAGCACCCGCAGACCGGCCGGGGACTCGTCGGCGATCTCGGCGGGCGAGACCACCAGGGTGGCGTCGTACTCCAGGCCCTTGGCCTCCAGGGAGCCCAGCGCCACCACGCGGTCGCCGAGCCCGGCCAGCCAGGCGCGGGCCTGCTCGCGGCGGTGCATCGCCACCACGACGCCGACCGTGCCCTCGACCTCGGCCAGCAGCCGTTCGGCCTCGGCGACCGTGGCGCGGGCCAGCGCCGCGTCGGCGGCACCCCGCGCGGCGGGCGCCCCGTCCACGACGCCGAAGCGCGGCTCCAGGCCGGTGGAGCGGACCGCCCTGGGCGACGGGGTGCCGGGCATGGCCAGCGCCAGCACCTTGGACGCCAGCTCCGCGATCTCGGCCGGGTTGCGGTAGTTCACGGTGAGCGTGAAGCGCCGGCGCGGGCGGGTGCCGAGCGCCTCGTCGCGGGCCTCGGCGGCCTCGTCCGGGTCCGACCACGAGGACTGCGCCGGGTCGCCGACCACGGTCCAGGTGGCGTGCCGGCCGCGGCGGCCCACCATCCGCCACTGCATCGGCGTCAGGTCCTGTGCCTCGTCGACGATGATGTGGGCGTAGTCGGTGCGCTCCTCCTCCAGCCGCTCGCGGCGGCCGGAGCGTCCGGCCGAGAACCGGTCCGCGTAGGTGGTGAGCTCCTCCAGGCCGGTCAGCTGGTCCAGCGGGTCGGCCTCGCGCGGGCGGGCCGGTCTGGCCGGGGCGCCCAGGATCTGCTGGAGCTCGTCCAGCAGCGCGACGTCGTGCACCGACAGCGGGCCCCGGCCGTCGCCGCCCAGCCGCCGCAGCGAGCGGGCGAGTTGACGCACCTCGCGGGGGTTGAGCAGACGGCGCGCCCAGCGGCCCAGGCGGCGCTCGTCGGCCATCGCTGCCAGCACCCCGCGCGGGGTGAGTTCCGGCCACCAGGCGTCCAGGAACTCCTGGAACTCCGGCTCGGTGACGAGGTCCTCGTCGAAGCCCTGGCGGACCTCGGCGGCCAGCTCCGGGTCCGAGTAGCGGCGGGCGGCGCCGGACTTGGCCCACAGGGCGTCCAGGATCAGCCGGCGGGCGCGCGGGCGCAGCAGGTTGACCGGGGCGGTGCCGCCCAGCGCGGACTGCCGGATGGCGCGCAGCTCGGCCTCGTCCAGTTCGAGCCGGGCGCCGAACGCGACGACCCGGAGGCGGGTCGGCGGGACCGGGGCGGTGGCCGGGGCGTCCGTCCCCGCGGCGAGGTCCTCCAGGGACAGCTGGGCGTCCTCCGCGGTGCGGGCGCGCGGCGGGGCGGTCGGGGCCGACGCCTCCAGCGCCCCGCGGGCGGCCCTGCGCAGCAGCTTCTGCATCCGCGCCGAGCCCTTGACGCGGGAGACCGCGGGCGGGTCGTAGGCGGTCGCCTCGGCGCCCTCGACGAGTGAGCCGAGGGCCCGGATGGCGACCTGCCCCTCCTCGCCGAGCGACGGCAGCACGCCCTCGGTGTAGGAGACCAGCAGCGGGGTCGGGGAGACGATCAGGATGCCGCCGGCGTAGCGGCGGCGGTCCTGGTAGAGGAGGTAGGCGGCGCGGTGCAGGGCGACCGCGGTCTTGCCGGTGCCCGGCCCGCCCTCGACCTCGGTGACGGAGGCGGCGGGGGCCCGGATCACCATGTCCTGTTCGGCCTGGATGGAGGCGACGATGTCCCGCATGGTGTGGCTGCGGGCCCGGCCCAGCGCGGCCATCAGCGCGCCGTCGCCGATCGCCGGCAGCTCCTCGCCGTTCAGGGTGGCGGTGACCTCCGGGCGCATCAGGTCGTCCTCTACGCCCAGCACCCGGCGGCCCTTGGAGCGGATCACCCGGCGGCGGACGACCCGGCCGGGGGCGACCGGGGTGGCGCGGTAGAAGGGCGCGGCGGCCGGCGCCCGCCAGTCGATGACCAGCGGCGAGTAGTCGGCGTCCAGGACCCCGAGGCGGCCGATGTGCAGCGTCTCGGCGATGGCGGCGCGACCGCCCTGGATCACGCCGTCGGCGGGCTCGACGGAGGTGTAGGCGCCGTCCGGGCCCTTCTTGCCGTCCTTGCCCAGGAGCAGGTCGATCCGGCCGAAGAGGAAGTCCTCGTACTCGGAATTGAGCCGGTGGAGATGAACGCCGGCCTGGAAGACCTGGGCGTCGCGTTCGGCGAGCGCGCCGGGCGTGCCGACCTGGCCGCGCTTGGCGGCGTCGTCCATCAGGAACTCCGCCTCGTGGATCTTCTCCTCAAGGCGCCGGTAGACGAGGTCGAGGTGCGTCTGCTCCGCCTCGATCTCGCGGTCGCGAACGGAATCCGGTGCGTGGTCCGGTGCGTGCGTGGCGTTGTGCGCGGCCACCCAAGCCCCCTTCTGCTGTGCGTAGGGCAGCCGTCAACCGTACGCGAACCCGGCACCGTGCGCACCTGGAGAGACGGACAAAACTGGACGGAGCCGGTCGGATGTTGCCTCAGAACACGGTTCGTACGGGCGGGTCCGGTCGCCCGGCCCGTCCGGTCCGCTGCCGGTGCCGGGCCACCCGGGCGCGGTTGCCGCAGACCTCGCTGGAGCACCAGCGGCGGCGCCGGCCGCGCGAGGTGTCCAGATAGACCAGCCCGCAGCCCTCGCCGGCGCATTGCCGCAGCTGCCCGCGCACCGCGGGGTCGGTGAGCAGCGCGACGGCGTCCCGGGCCACCACCGCCAACAGCCCGGCACAGTCGGGCGGACCGGCCAGGGCGCCGACCAGCGCACCGTCCGGGCCGCGGACGGCCTGCACGGCGGGCGGCGGGGCGGCCCCGGCCGCGGCGTTCAGCAGCACCAGGTCACCGGCGGCGGCCCGGCCACGCAGTTCGGCGCGGACGATCCGGCCCAGCACCTCGCGCAGCGCCCGGAAACGGGCGACCCAGCACGCATCGACGGCGTCCAGCGCGGCGCCGGACGGCACCACCCCCGCACCGGTCAGCCAGGCGGCCAACGACCCGGGTCCGGTGAGCCGTTCGACGGCGACCGGGGCGCCGGCGGCGGTGGCCACCAGGTCCAGGCAGATCCGCCCGCAGTCGAACCGGAGGCCGTAGAGGGCTGCCATGTGCCTGTCACTCCTCGGGAACGAGCACGGGGAACGTGGAGTACGCGGGAAAAGGGGCGGAGGGGGCGTACGGGAGCGCTCCCAGGGTGCCCGGCCGCGCCGCTCCCCGGAACCCCACGGACGACGCGCGGCCCCTCCGGGCCGGCCCGGGGGGGCGGGGCGGGACGGCGGGCACCGGTACCCACGCACACGGCCGCCGCGCGCGCCCCACGTACGCGACCTACGTACACACTCCATGTACACATCCCACGTAGACACCACATGTAGATATCGAGCGTATACATCTGCTGTATAGTCCGCCGCATGTCGCCCTCTCCGCTGCTCAAGAACCGCGCCAGCCTGACCCACAAGCTCGGTTACGCGGTCCGCAACCCCGCCCGGATCGCCCCGTACGTCAAGCGCACCGCCCGCGACACCTGGCTGCGCCTCAAGCACCCCGACCACGTCGCGTACTACCGCGCGGTGATGGCCTCCGACACCGGCCGCAACCCGGAGGCCGCGGTCGGCAGCCGCAGCCACCAGCGCTGGCTGGCGCTGGGCGAGATGCAGTTCGACTACCTGGTGGAGCACGGGCTGCGCCCCGGGCACCGGATGCTCGACATCGGCTGCGGCAACCTGCGCGCCGGCTGGCGCTTCATCGCCCACCTGGACGCCGGCAACTACTACGGCATCGACATCTCGCCCGACATCCTGATAGCCGCCAAGCAGACCCTGACGACCTACGAGCTCCAGGACAAGCTCCCGCACCTGACGATCACCCAGGACCTGAAGCTGGAGTTCCTGCCGTCCGCGCACTTCGACGTCGTCCACGCGCACAGCGTCTTCTCGCACTCGCCGATCCACGTCATCGACGAGTGCCTGGCGCACGTCGGCCGGATCCTGGCGCCCGGCGGGTTCTTCGACTTCACCTTCGACCGCACCGAGGGCACCGAACACCAGGTGCTGCGGGAGGACTTCTACTACCGGACCGAGACCCTGCTGCGGCTGGCCCGTCAGCACGGGCTCCAGGCCCGGTTCATGGAGGACTGGGAGTCCCGGCCGCACGGCCAGTCCAAGATCCGGGTGACCAACCCGGCCTGAGGGAGCCGGGCGGACGGCGGAACGGAGGACGGGACGGACGGCGGGAAGGTGACGACAGGTCCTCGCTAGGCCGTGCCGTCGCCGTACTTCTCGGTGTCCGCCGGGGCGTCCAGCGCCAGCCGGTAGCCGCGCTTGACCACAGTCTGGATCAGCCGGGGCTCGCCGAGCGCCGTCCGCAGCCGCGCCATCGCGGTCTCCACCGCGTGCTCGTCCCGGCCCGTGCCCGGCAGCGCCCGCAGCAGCTCGCCGCGGGCCACCACCCAGCCGGGGCGGCGGGCCAGAGCGCGCAGCAGCGCCATCCCGGCGGGCGGCACCGGCCGCAGCCCGCCGTCCACCACCGCGGCCCGGCCGCGGATCTCCAGCCGCCGCCCGGCGACCGGCAACGGCGGTACCCGGCCCGGGAGTTCCCGGCACAGCAGCTGCACCAGCGGCCCCAGCCGGAAGCGCTCCGGCTGCCGGGTGGGCACGTCCAGCGCCTCCAGCGGCAGCGCCGTCACCGGACCCACGCACGCCACCAGCACGTCCTGCCGGAGCGCGGCCAGCAGCTCCGGCTGGATGCCGCGCTCGGCGGCCCGGCGCAGCAGCGACGCGGCGGCCGGCGCGCTGGTGAAGGTCACCGCGTCCAGGCCGCGCGCCAGCACCGCGTCCAGCAGCCGGTCCACCGGCCCGAGGTCGACCGGCGGCATCCACCGGTACACCGGCACCCCGATCACCTCCGCGCCACCGGCCCGCAGCGCCTCGACGAACCCCGGCAGCGGCTCCCCGTGCAGCTGGACGGCGACCCGCCGCCCGGCGACGCCCTGCGCCAGCAACCGGTCGAGGACCTCGGCCATCGACTCCGAGGCCGGCGACCACTTCTCGGTCAGCCCGGCGGCCCGGATCGCGCCGCGCACCTTCGGGCCGCGGGCCAGCAGCTCCGCGCCGGTCAACCGGCCCAGCAGCGCCTCGCCCAGCCCCCAGCCCTCCGCCGCCTCGATCCAGCCGCGGAACCCGATGGCGGTGGTGGCCACCACCACGTCCGGCGGGTCCTCGGTCAGCGCACGGGTGACGTCGAGCAGTTCGGCGTCGTCCGGCAGCGGCACGATGCGCAGCGCCGGGGCGTGCACCACGTGGGCGCCCCGGCGCTCCAGCAACGCGCCCAGCTCCTCCGCCCGACGGGCCGCGGTCACCCCGACGGTGAAGCCGTCCAGCGGGCGCAGCGCCCGCTCCGGCTCCCCGGGCCGCTCCTGCCCGGCAGGCTCCAGCTGATCGTGCATCGGTCCGTTCCGCTCCGCCCCGAGTGGTCAGTTGCGCCGGGCGCGCCCGTCCGGGGAACGCCCGGGTGCCACGGCTCCGGCGCACCGCGCCAGGTTTCGAGCCTGCCAACGGCACATGACAGGCCCGGTGCGCCAGTATTTCCCCCCTGTTACGGACGCGCCTCCCGGGGCACGGCTTTCAGACGTCGGCGTACACGGGCCGGGGCGCCGCCCCGTCCACCTCCGCGCCGGCCGCCCCGTGCTGCGGCCGGCGCACGTACACCGCCCAGGTGACCGCCCCGCACACCACGTAGAACACCAGGAACGCGGCGAACGCCGCGGCCCCGGAGCCGGTGGCGGCGAACGCCTCCCGGAAGGCGAGGTTGATGCCCAGCCCGCCCAGTGCGCCCACCGCACCGATCAGCCCCATCGCAGCCCCCGACAGCCGCCGCCCGGCCGCCGCGGCCGCCTCGCCGACCAGTCCCCGGCGCGCCGCCCGGGCCAGGAAGATGCCCGGAATCATCTTGTAGGTGGCGCCGTTGCCCAGGCCCGTCAGCAGGAACAGCGCGGTGAACCCGGCGAGGAAGAGCGGCAGCGAGCGCACCGCCGAGGCCGCCAGCACCACCCCGGTGGCCAGGCCCATCGCCACGAAGTTCGCCAGGGTGATCCGCGCGCCGCCGTAGCGGTCCGCCAGCCACCCGCCGACCGGCCGGGCCAGCGACCCCAACAGCGGCCCGAGGAAGGTCAGCGACGCCGCCTGGAGGGGCGTGCGCGCGAACTGGCTCTGCAGGACGAGGCCGAAGGCGAAGCTGTAGCCGATGAACGACCCGAAGGTGCCGATGTAGAGCAGCGCCATCACCCAGGTGTGCCGCTCCCGGGCCGCCGCCACGGCCGCCCCGGTGTCGTTGGCCACCGGCGCGAGGTTGTCCATGAACCGCGCGGCCAGCACCGCCGCGAGCACGATCAGCGGCACGTACACGGCCAGCACGATCCGCGGCTGGGCGGCGCCCGCCGTGCCGATCACCAGCAGCCCCAGCAGTTGCACCACCGGCACCCCGAGGTTGCCGCCGCCGGCGTTCAGCCCCAGCGCCCAGCCCTTCTTCCGCAGCGGGTAGAAGGCGTTGATGTTGGTCATGGACGAGGCGAAGTTCCCGCCGCCGACGCCGGCCAGCGCGGCCACCGCCAGGAACACCCCGTAGGGCGTGCCCGGCACCATCACCACCGCCGCGGCGACCGTCGGCACCACCAGCAACAGCGCGCTGAAGACCGTCCAGTTGCGCCCGCCGAACCGCGCCACGGCGAAGGTGTACGGCACCCGCAGCACCGCGCCCACCGCCGTCGGGACCGCCACCAGGAAGAACTTCCCGGCCGGGTCGATCCCGTACTCCGGGCCCATGAACAGCACCATCACCGACCACAGGCTCCACACGGAGAAGCCGATGTGCTCGGTCAGCACCGACAGGACCAGGTTGCGCCGGGCGGTCCGCTCCCCGGACTCCCGCCAGAACGTCTCGTCCTCAGGGTCCCAGCGCTCGATCCAGCGCCGCCCCTTCCTCACCCGGCCACCCGTACTGCGGGTGCCGTCAGTCGCTGTCGCGGTCGCTGCCGCGGTCTCGGCCGTCATGGCGCCTCCAAGGGTCGGTTCGGTCCGCGGACCGGGTCCGCCCTCGACGCTAGGGACGGCGGGTTACCGCCCTGTGGCAGCACGTGACCTGCGCGAAACCTTGCGCTCACGCGGCGCGGATGCATGCGGTGAGCCGCCGCGGCACATCCGCGGCGTACGGCGCGGGGACGGTGCGCCGCCGTGCACCACGCGCCCCCGCCTTCACCCGAACGGGGTAATGGCACGTGCCGCCGAACACTGCCAGCCTTCTTATCGGACGCACGGAGTGATGAGCCCACCACGCACCGTCGCCGACCGCGGGAGGTGCCTCCCGCCCGACGACGGCCGTTCGCCCCTGCCAGGGCGCCACACCCACCCCCGCAGGGATGCCGGGCTCCCCAGGACAGCGGAAGGAAAGGGATGCCATGCACCGACCACCGCAGCGGATCACGGGCGGACGGCACGGTTCCTGACGTCCCCCGCCCGCCGCGCGATCCCCCTGCCGGGGCACCTCCCCGCCCCGGCAGCATCGAGGCCGGTCCGCCCGGCCGCGGCCGGGCGAGCCCGGGCTCGCCCCCCGACGACGCCCCGCGGCGGCACCGCCCTCCCGTCGCCCGACCCACCACCCCTCGACGACGCCACTACGCGGCGGCAGCGATCGTTGCGCCCCGAGGCCAAGGAACGGTAACCGCCCGTGGATTTCCTGGTGTTCCCCGACCACCCCGTCACCGACCGGCTCACCGCCCGCCTGCCCCGGACCTCCGCCACCCGCACCATCGCCCACCTCTCCGGCCGCCCCTGGATCGTCGGCCACTGGCGGCGCGAGGAGTTGGTGACCGCCCGGGTCGGCCCGCGCTGCGTGGTACTGCTCGGCACGACCTCGGCCACCCCGGACGCGCTGGCCCGGCTGCTGCCCCGGCTGCGCGGCCTCGACGACCTCGCGGAGCTCCGCCACGAACTCCCCGGCAGCTACTTCCTGTTGGCCTGTATGGGCGCCGAGGTGCGCGCCCAGGGCAGCCTCTCCGCGGTCCGCCGGCTGCACCGCACGGAGCTCGGCGGCCTCACCGTGCTGGGCAGCCGCCCCCAGGACCTGGCCGCGCTGGCCCACACGGCGGCCGCGGCCGGACTGCCCGGCGCGCCCCGCACGGGCACGGTCGACGAGGAGGCGCTCGCCGCCCATCTGCTCGCGCCCGGCGCCCCGTTACCCCTCGCACTGCGCACCTGCTGGCGCGCGGTGCACGCCGTACCGCCCGGCCACTGCGCCGCGCACGACCCGGCCGGCCGGTACCGCGAGGTCCGCTGGTGGCACCCGCCGGAGCCGGACCTCCCGCTTCCGGACGCCGTCGAGGCCGTACGGGAGGCCCTCAGCGCGGCCGTGCACGCCCGGACCCCCCGGGCCACGCTCAGCGCCGACCTCTCCGGCTGCCTGGACTCCACCAGCCTGTGTTTCCTGGCCGCCCGCGACGATACCGAGCTGATCACCACCACCTGGGAGGGCCGCGACCCGGCCGACGACGACCCCCTGTGGAGCGCGCACAGCGCCTACCGCCTCAGCCAGGTCCGCCAGGAGGGCCGCCACCTCTCCCTCCCGTATACCGACGCCCCCACCTGGTACACCCCGCCCGCGCAGCCCGCGCACACCGACCCGGCCGGCCCGCTGGCCGCCGTACGGGACGCGGCCCGGCTGCTGCACCAGGCGCGGCTGGTCGCCAGGCTCGGGTCCCGGATGCACCTGACCGGCATCGGCGGCGACGAGCTCTTCGCACCCCGGCCGGTGGCGCTCAACTCCCTCGCCCGCGGCGACTTCCGCGAGGCGTTACGACTGGCCCGCCGGGCCCGGCGGCTCGCCCCCTGGACGCTGCGGGCCACCGTGCGCACCCTGCTCGGCGGCCGCTGCTACCCCCGGTGGCTGGCCGCCGGCGCCGACCGGATCGTCCCCGGCGCCCGCCGCCGGCCCGACGGCACGGACTGGGAGGACGTCCCGGCGATGCCGCCCTGGGCCCATCCGGACGCGGTCGCCACGGTGCGCCGGCTGCTGCGCGAGGCCGCCGCCGCGGCACCCGAGCCGCTCGACCCGCTGCGCGCCCAGCACGAGGTGGCCGCCGCCGCGGTCCGGGCCGGCGAGCGGGTGCGCGGCATCGACGCCCTGACCTCGGCGCACGGTGTGGTCTACGAGGCGCCGTTCCTGGACGACGCGGTGATCGAGGCGGCGCTGGCCGTGCGGCTGGCGGACCGCGTGCCGGGCGGCGGCGAGCCCGTGCTGGCCGCGGCGATGCGCGGCCTGGTGCCCGGACCGGTCCTGGGCCGCGGCAGTCGGCGCGCACACAGCGCGGAGCTGCACGCCGGGCTGCGCCGGAACCGCCGGGCGCTGACCGCGCTGTGCGAGGACTCCCGGTTGGCGGCACTCGGCCTGATCCGGCCGGAGGCGCTGCGCCCGGTCCTGACGTCCCTCCAGCCGGACACCGGCGCGCTGCGGCCGCTGGATCCGACCCTGGCCGCCGAGTTCTGGCTGCGGGCGCGGCCGGCGGCGCCGGACCACGACGCCGCCCCGGCACCCGCCGCCCGGATCTCCGCCCCGGCAGCGGAAGGCGACTGACCCGACCCGGCGCGGGCCCGCCGGCGGTCGGCCCGACCGGTCCGCCCAGCCGCCGGACCCAGCCGACGGACCGGCCGATCGCCCCGGCCGAGTCACCCAGCCGGTCGGTTCAACCGATCCGTTCCACCGGTCCGTTCAGCCGTTCTGCTCGATGGGCGGGCCCATCCGGATCGTCTGCTCGCAGATGTTCATCCGGGTCTTCTTGCCCTTCTCGTCCCGGACCTTTATCAGCTTCTGGTGGCGATCACGGGGCGCGCCCACGATCGCCTCGTCGTTGCTCACCAGGCAGTCGGCGGGCGTCATACCGGGCCCGTGGTCCTTGTAGCGCAGGTGAGTGGTGACCATGCCACCGCGCCGGAGGTCTATCGGCATGGTGCGGCCCTGCCCCTTGCCGTACGACTCCGGCCCCTTGCCGACGTGGACCGCGAAGGTGGGGAAGCCGTCGAAGACGCACGGCTGTGACCCCTTGTTGACGACCAACAGCTTGGCCTCGCGATCGGCGCTGTGCGGCGCCGCCTTCAGGACGGTGACCTTCCAGCTCAGGCCCTTGGTCCTGCAGTTGGCGTGCAGCGCCGCCATCCGCCCCGAGCCGCAGCCGGTCACGGTCAGCCCGGCGGCGACGGTGAAGGCGAGCGCGGCCATCGTCGTCGCGAGTACGGAACGTCGCTGCACGACTCCCCCCTGTTCCATCCGTTTGTCCTGTTCGCACACATCGTTCGCACGCGATGTCCTTCCGTAAGGAAGGATTTTCGGCGCCGTTGGTTGCCTGCACCCGGACACGGATATGCATCGTGTTAAGAGACATCGATCACGTGACGGTCGCGCGGCCCGTCGTCCGCCCGGCACCCGGCACCCGGCACCCGGCACCCGGCACCCGGCGGGATCCTACGGCCCCTCAGCGCCCGCCGCGGCCACACCCCTCGCCGCGACGTCCGCCTCCGGCAGCCACCAGTCGCCCTCGGGGAGCGCCCGCCAGCGCTGCTGACGCCGCCGCTGCTGGCCGCCGCGTCCGGCGCCCTGGTGCTGCTCGCCGTCGCGCTGCTGGTCGCCGGGACGGCGACCGGCGGCCGGACCGCCGAGCACCTGCCGTTCCCCGCCGCCGGATACGCCGTACCGGCTGCGGCGGCCCTGTCCCTGGCGGTGACGGCGACGGCCACCGCCGCCCGCCGGTCCCGCCCGGCCTGACCGCCTGGCCCCGACCCCGGCCCCGGCCCCGGCCCCGGCCCCGGCCCGAAAAAAACGAAGGCCCTGGCGTTCCTTTCGGAACACCAGGGCCTTCGTTCACATGGGAATTGTGGAGATGGCGGGAATCGAACCCGCGTCCAACGGTGTGGAATCAGGGCTTCTCCGAGTGCAGTCCGCTGCGATTTTCTCGGCCCCGGAGATCACGCGGACAAGTCTCCGACGGGCTCAGTCACTGTTTGATTTCCCTCTTCACCCCGTGACCGGGATCAAGGTTTAGTCCCCTAGCTGATGCCAGGATCCGGGTCGGGAACAGCCCCGGGCTGACACTTCGCAAGTCGCTACTTAGGCAGCGAGGGCGAAGGAATCGCGCTTGGTGTTGGCGATTATTGGTTGCGACATATGGTTAACGAGATCATTGCCGCTTCCTCGACTCGCTTCCCCTGCTTCGACATCCGCTGTCGAAACCGATCATCCCCATGTTTTCTTTTCAAGGTGGTGCCACACCCTCGCGGGGTGTGTCCCCATCGTACGTGACCAACGCACGCGGGTGCCAGCATATTCCCGGCGGCCGTCGCGGACCCCGGCCCGGCCGCCGGTTTCTCAGGCCCGCTGCCGGCGTCGGGCCGCCGAGATCGCCCGATCAGTCTCACGGCGGTCCTGCTGCTCGCGCAGCGTCTGCCGCTTGTCCCACTCCTTCTTGCCCTTGGCCAGCGCGATCTCGACCTTGGCCCGGCCGCCCTTGAAGTACAGGGACAGCGGCACGATCGTGTGACCCGAGTCCTGGGACTTGACCTCCAACTTGTCGATCTCGACGCGGTGCAGCAGCAGCTTCCGCTTCCGCCGCGCGCTGTGATTCGTCCAGGTGCCCTGCGCGTATTCGGGGATATGGACGTTGTGCAGCCAGGCTTCCCCGCCGTCGATCTGGACAAATCCGTCCACGAGCGACGCCCGGCCCTGACGCAGCGACTTCACCTCGGTGCCGGTCAACACCAGACCGCACTCATAGGTGTCCAGAATGTGGTAGTCGTGCCGCGCCTTCTTGTGCTGCGCGACGAGCTTGCGCCCGTCGTTCTTGTCCTTGCCCTTGCCCTTGGTAGCCATAGTGCGGCCATTTTCGCACTACGCACCGGTGCCGAGGCCACTCAATACCGTGCGGGCCCGTTTCTCGGCATGGTCCTCGACGAGCAGATCCGGGGTGATGCCGGTGCCGTCCACGGCCCGGCCGGCCGGAGTGCGGTAGTGGCCGACGGTCAGCTCCGCGACCGAGCCGTCCGGCAGCTCGCTGGGCATCTGCACCGAACCCTTGCCGAACGTCGGGGAACCCACCACGACCGCCCGACCGCGGTCCTGGAGCGCGCCGGACAGCAGCTCCGCGGCGCTCATCGTGCCGCCGTCCACCAGCACGACCAGCGGGATCCGGGTGTCCCCGGCGCGCTCGGCGTACAGGGCGCGCTGGCTGCCGTCCACGTCGTAGGTGGCGACCAGGCCGCCGTCGAGGAAGACCGACGCGGTGGCGACCGCCTCGGTGACCAGGCCGCCGGTATTGCCGCGCAGGTCCAATAACAGCCCGCCCCGCCGGTCGGCGGCGCGCACCGCGCGGCGGACCGCGGCGCCGGTGCCCTTGGCGAATGCGGTGATCTTGATGCGGGTCGGGCCGTCGGCGCCGTACGGGCGGTCCACGGTGACGTTCCGGCTGTGCAGGCGGGTCCGGCGCAGGGTCACGCTCCAGTGGCGGGCGCCGCGCCCGAGGTCCAGCCGGACCGACGTGCCGGGGGCACCGGAGCCCGCGGGCCCGTCCCCGCGCAGCCGAGCCACGACGTCGGTGACCGGGCGCCCCCGGGCGGGCCGGCCGTCGACCGCGTCGAGGCGGTCGCCGACGGCGATGCCGGAGCGGGCGGCTGGCCCGCCGGGCCGCACCCGGGACACCGTTATCCGGCCACCGCCCTGCTCCCGCACCCACAGCCCGACGCCGACATACGTGCCGTCCAACTGGGCCTGGAAGTCCTCGAATTCGCCGGCGGTGTAGACCGTCGACCACCGGTCGCCGCTGCGGCTGACGACGTCCGCGGCGGCCTGCGCACCGGACTTGCCGTCCCCGGCGGCCTGCGCCGCGGCCCGTGCGGCCCGCTCGACGGCGGGCCGGCCGGCGGCCGTGTCCTCGGCGGGCCGGCCCGGGGCGGCGGGCTCCGCGGCGTCCCCGGCGTCGTCCCAGGTGCCGGTGGCCGCGCCCGCGGCGAGCACCCCGGCGAGGAACAACGTCAGGGCCGCCCCGCGGCGGATGCGGCGGGGCCGGCCGTACCAACACGGGCCCAGCATGCCGGTGAGTCTAGGCGACGAAAGGGCGCCGTACGGGGAGTTGACCGTACGGCGCCCTGGGCGAAGCTCACACCTTGAGGTACTTGCGCAGCGCGAAGAACGCGGCGAGCGCGGGCATCAGCAACCCGATGAGCAGGACCAGCGGAAGCACCGCCAGGACGGCGTCCCAGCCGATGAAGTTGACCACCTGGATCTGCTTCGCCAGCCACTGGTTGATCATGAAGTACTTGCCGCCGACGAGCAGGACGCAGGCGAACACGGCGCCGATGAGGCCGGCGATCGCGGCCTCCATGATGAACGGCAGCTGGATGTAGAAGCTGGAGGCGCCCACCAGCCGCATGATGCCGGTCTCCCGGCGGCGGCTGAACGCGGAGACCCGCACGGTGTTGACGATCAGCATCAGCGCCACCACCAGCATCAGGCCCATGACGCCCAGGGCCGCGTACCGCATGCCGTCCAGGAGGCGGAACAGCGGTTCGACGGTGTCCCGTTGGTCCTGAACCTGCTCGACGCCGGGGCGCTCGGAGAACGCCGACTTGATCACGTCGAACTTGGTCGGGTCCTTGAGCTTGACCCGGAAGGACTCCGGCAGCTGGTCGGGCGTGACCAGACCGGCCACGGGCGTGTCGCCGAACTGCTCCTTGTAGTGCTTGTACGCCTGATCGCTGGTCTCGTGCTCCACGTTCTGCACCAGCGGCAGCCGGTGCAGCTCGGCCAGGATGTCGTTCTTCTGCTGCTCGGTCGCCGCGCCCTTGGCGCAGTTGGCGGCCGTCTCGGCGTCGTTCTTGTTGCAGAAGAAGATGGAGACGTTGACCTTGTCGTACCAGTACCCCTTCATCGTGTTGACCTGGTCGCGCATCAACAGCGAGGCGCCGAACAGGCCGAGCGAGAGGGCTACCGAGACGATGACGGCGAAGGTCATCGTGAGATTTCGGCGGAGACCGACGCCGATCTCCGACAGGACGAACTGGGCGCGCATGGCGTCCTTTCAGTGCTGGTAGCCGTACACGCCGCGCGACTGGTCGCGTACGAGCCGGCCCTTCTCGAGTTCCATGACCCGCTTGCGCATCTGGTCGACGATCTGCTGGTCGTGGGTGGCCATGACCACCGTCGTCCCGGTGCGGTTGATCCGGTCCAGCAGCTTCATGATGCCGACGGAGGTCTGCGGGTCGAGGTTGCCGGTGGGCTCGTCGGCGATGAGCAGCAACGGGCGGTTGACGAAGGCCCGCGCGATGGCGACGCGCTGCTGCTCACCACCGGACAGCTCGCCCGGCATGCGGTCCTCCTTGCCGCCGAGGCCGACGAGTTCGAGGACTTCGGGCACCGTCTTGCGGATCTGTCCGCGCGGCCTGCCGATGACTTCCAGGGCGAAGGCGACGTTCTGCCCCACAGTCTTGTTGGGGAGCAACCGGAAGTCCTGGAAGACCGTGCCCACCTGGCGGCGCATCTGCGGCACCTTCCAGTTGGACAGCTTGGCCAGATCCTTCCCCAGTACGTGCACGGCGCCATGGCTGGCGCGCTCCTCGCGCAGGAGCAGCCGCAGGAAGGTGGACTTACCGGAGCCCGAGGAACCCACCAGGAAGACGAACTCGCCGCGCTCGATCTCCAGGGAGACGTCCCTGAGGGCGGGGCGGTTCTGCTTCGGGTAGGTCTTGGAGACGTTGTCGAATCGGATCACAGATGCACCACGGTCGACCTGGGTAGGGGCACGGGTTGCCGGTCACGGCTCCCGTCGGTGTGCGTGACCCTACGCGAACCTGATGTGGGGGCCCAGCCGGCGGGGGAGGTTGGTGTGGTTCTTCACG
Source organism: Streptomyces yunnanensis (assembly GCF_029011865.1). Lineage (NCBI taxonomy): Bacteria > Bacillati > Actinomycetota > Actinomycetes > Kitasatosporales > Streptomycetaceae > Streptomyces > Streptomyces yunnanensis. The sequence continues at coordinate 5,928,808 of NZ_CP095749.1, read as the reverse complement.
GTGCCTACGGGACAAAAAGCGCACAATTCCGGGCGGGTGGGCGGGAAGGGTACTGCCGGGTGGGAGGGAAGGGTGCGGCCGGGTCGGAAAGGGGGTAAACCCCGGGGCGCGCCGTCCGGCGGCGGAACTGGCACAGTGGTAGAGGGAACCAATGCGCCGCCCGGTGCGTTGATGCGGTAAGTAAGGAGGTCGCATGACGTACGACCGATTGGTGTGCGCCAACTGCGCGGCCCCTGTGAGCGAGGGCCGCTGCCCTGTGTGCCGGGCCAGCAGGGAACGGCTCCAGCGACAAGCGGGCTTTTTCGGCCAGCTCAATCCCGTGGTGCTGGCGGCCCTGCTGATCGCGCTGCTCGCGGTCGCGGTGCTGCTCCGCCAGGCCGTCTGAAACTCCCCGGGCCCGCCCCGCGGCGCCGCAGAGTGACGGCCCCGCCGCGCAGGGTGCCCGGACCACCGCCCATCATCGCCCGCGGACGCCCGAGGGGCCCGGGACGCATGCGTCCCGGGCCCCTCGTCGTGTGCCGCGTCAGCGTCAGGCAGCCGCCGCGCCGCCGCTCTTGTTGATCAGGCGCGGCAGGACCCGGAAGCCCACACCGCCGGCGATCATCGTGGCGGCACCGATCAGCAGGACGGTGGTGCCGGACGAACCGGTCTCCGCCAGCTGACCACCCTTGGCCTGCTGCTTGGCCTGGCCCGGGGTGTCGATGACCTGCTCCTTGCCCTGGCCGGGCTGCTCGATCGGCTTGGAGCCCTCGTTGTCGGTACCGGTACCGGTGCTGTCGCCGCCGGTGGTGGTGCCGCCCGTGCTGGTGCCACCGGAGTGGCTGCCGCCGGTGCTGCCACCGGAGTGACCACCGGTGCTGCTGCCGCCGGTCTGGCCGCCGGAGTTCTGGCCACCGGAAGTCTGGCCACCGGTGGACTGACCGCCGGAGTTCTGGCCGCCGGTGGTCTCGCCACCCGTGGTCTGACCACCCGAGGTCTGGCCGCCCGAGTTCTGGCCACCGGTGGTCTCGCCACCCGTGGTCTGACCACCCGAGGTCTGGCCACCGGAGTTCTGGCCACCAGTGGTCTCACCACCCGTGGTCTCGCCGCCGGTGGTCTGGCCACCCGTGGTCTGACCGCCGGAGTTCTGGCCGCCGGAGGTCTCGCCGCCGGTGCCGCCGATCTCGCCACCGGAGGTCTGGCCGCCGGAGTTCTGGCTGCCGATCTCACCGCCGGTGCTCTGGCCACCGGCGCTCTCGCCGCCGGTGCTCTCGCCGCCGGTCGTCTGGCCACCGGTGCTCTCGCCGCCGGTGCTGTCGCCGCCGCCGAAGATGCCACCGATAATGCCGCCGATGATGCCGTCACTCTGCTTCGCCGGCGTACCGTCCGTGCCGGCGGCGGATGCCGCACCGGCCGCGGTGAGCGACGCACCGGCCGCGATCACCGCACCGGCCGCAATGCGCGCCACGCGCAGCCGCGTCTTCTTCGTCATGTACTGCTACCCCCAGTAGCTGAACTCGTCATTGGAGCACCGCCGCACGGGGCAACGACCGATGGGGGTGTGCACACCACGGCCCGGCACTGCCGGCGGGCCGTTCGCCTCCCCGTTCCTACACGCGCCCCATGACACACGCATGCCGCGCTCAGCCTTCCCAGTTCTCGGAACATCGTCAAGGCCGAATAAAGGCTTGATGACCGAATTGTCATGAGTTGGGCGATACATGGACGTACGACTGTGACCTAACCGCCACCGCAAAAAACAACTGCCCCCCTTGGGGAGGCAGTTGTCCGAACCTTCTGAAGGCGTTTGTCCGCTTGCGTCCGCGGCTACTTCGCCTGCTGCTCCTGCTGCTTGCGCCAGCGGATGCCGGCCTCCAGGAAGCCGTCGATGTCCCCGTCCAGCACGGCCTGCGGGTTGCCGACCTCGAACTCCGTCCGCAGGTCCTTGACCATCTGGTACGGGTGCAGGACGTACGAACGCATCTGGTTGCCCCAGGAGTTGCCGCCGTCGCCCTTGAGGGCGTCCATCTTGGCCTGCTCCTCCTGGCGGCGCCGCTCCAGCAGCTTCGCCTGGAGGACGTTCATGGCGGAGGCCTTGTTCTGGATCTGCGAGCGCTCGTTCTGGCAGGAGACGACGATGCCGGTGGGGAGGTGCGTCAACCGGACCGCGGAGTCGGTGGTGTTGACGCCCTGGCCACCGGGGCCGGAGGAGCGGTAGACGTCCACCCGCAGATCGCTCTCGTCGATCTCGATGTGGTCGGTCTGCTCGACGACCGGCAGCACCTCGACGCCCGCGAAGGAGGTCTGACGGCGGCCCTGGTTGTCGAACGGCGAGATGCGCACCAGGCGGTGCGTGCCCTGCTCCACCGAGAGCGTGCCGTAGGCGTAGGGCACCTGGACGGCGAAGGTGGTCGACTTGATGCCGGCCTCTTCGGCGTACGAGGTCTCGTACAGCTCGGTCTTGTAGCCGTGCCGCTCGGCCCAGCGCAGGTACATCCGCTGGAGCTTCTCGGCGAAGTCCGCGGCGTCCACGCCGCCGGCCTCGGCACGGACGCTCACCAGGGCCTCGCGGGCGTCGTACTCGCCGGACAGCAGGGTGCGGACCTCCATCTCGTCCACCGCCTTGCGGACGTCGATCAGCTCCCGCTCGGCCTCGGCGCGGGTCTCCTCGTCGCCCTCGGCCTCGGCGAGCTCGAAGAGCACCTCAAGGTCGTCGACGCGACCGCGCAGCGCCTCGGCCCGACGCAGCTGGCCCTGGAGGTAGGACAGCTGGCTGGTGATCTTCTGCGCGTTCGCCGGGTCGTCCCACAGGGACGGCTCCGCGGCCTGCTCCTCAAGCACGGCGACATCGGCCCTCATCTTGTCGAGGTCCAGGACGGCCTCGATCGACCCCATGGTCGAGGAGAGGGACTTCAGCTCTTCGGATACATCGACGACTGCCACGCACCCAGCCTAACGGCTGCCACCGACAATCTGTCCCGGCGTGTCCCCGGCCCGTCCTGGCCGGACCGGATGAAAACGGGGCGCACGGGCCGCCCGCCGGGCCCGCGCCGAGGTGCCCGCGCCGACCCCGGCACCCTCAGGCCCAGGTCACAGGCCCTATCGCGGATGGTGCACGCCCGGCCGGGCACCGCCCGGCTCATCACCGCCGCCCGAGGCCAGCAGGCCGCCGACCGCGCCCGCCACCACGACCACGGCGGCCACCACGCCCACCTTGATCCGACGGCGGCGCACCGCCTCCGGGGAGGAGCGGTGCCGGGCCGAGCCCGCCCGGCGCTCCCCGGCGGCCCGCGGGGCGCGGGCCGTGCCGTGCGCGCCGCCGGCCAGCTCGTCCGGCCCGGGGACCCGCATGCTGGTGTGCGTCTCCCGGCTGGAGTCCGGCTTCGCCCCCTGGACGAGGGGGACCGCGCCGCGCGGCGGGCCCTCGGGTGCCGAAGCCGGGTAGCGGGCCTCCTGGCGGGACCCGGCGGGGGCGCCCTCCGGGTCGTCCGCCGGCTGCTCGTCGTCGGGCTCGTCGATGTCCAGCGGCGGGATGCCGGCCAGGCCGGGCAGGATCTCCCGCAGTCGGGCGGCCAGCTCCGGGGCGCGCAGCCGGGAGGCGGGCGCCTTGGCCAGGCACTGGAGCAGCAGCTGCCACAGCTCGTCCGGGATGCCGGGCAGCGGGGCGACGCTCTCGGTGACGTGGCGGCGCAGCACCGCACCGGGGTGGCCGCCCCCGAAGGGCGTGAAGCCGGCGAGCATCTCGTACAGGACCGTCGCCAGCGCGTAGACGTCCACGGAGGCGCGCGGCGGCAGGCCCTCGATGATCTCCGGGGCGAGGTAGTCGGGGGTGCCGATGACCTTCGCGGAGCGGAGCGAGAGGGTGGACCCCCCGCCCGGCGGCTGGGAGAGGGTCCTGCGGGGGGAGTCCACCAGGCGCGCGATGCCGAAGTCGGTGAGCAGCGCGGGGTGCGCGCCACCGGGGCCGAGCGGCCCCTGCATGTCCAGCAGGACGTTCTCCGGCTTGACGTCGCGGTGCACGATCCGCGCGGCGTGCGCGGCGACGAGGCCGTCGGCGACGTCGGCGGCGATGGCGACCGCGGCCTCCGGGGCGAGCCGCCGCTCGCGCTCCAGACGGGTGCGCAGGTCGGTGCCGCGGACCAGGTCCATGACGAGCGCGAGGTCGGCGCCGTCGACGACGAGGTCGCGGACTCCGACGACGCGCGGGTGCTCCAGACTCAGCAGTGCCGCCCGCTCCTGCACGAAGCGGCCGACGAGCTCCTGGTCGGAGGCGAGGTCCTCACGCAACAGCTTGATGGCCACGGCCCCTTCGGGGCCCTCGCCCAGCCATACCGTGCCGGCACTGCCGCGCCCCAGGATCTGGTGGGCGGTGTACCGGCTGCCGATCTTCCGTGCCAAGACTGCTCCGACGTGTCGGGCCCCCGGGTGTCCTCGGGGGCTGAGGTTGGCGTCAAAGCTACGCGGGCGCCAGAGGGTTCAGTGCCCCCAATGGCGGCAACCGTCACTTCTGTACGGGAATTCACCGGCCGGATGTCGACAAAGAGACGATGCCGTCGGCATCCGGTCCGTACGGACCGTCAGCCGCCGATCTTCTGTACGAAGTGCTGCACGCTGGCGAAGACGTCACCGATCTGCTGGAAGAAGCCCTTGGTCGTCCCGATCCACTCCTGGAGCGGGGTGAACTCCCAGATCAACCAGGCCGCCACGAACAGCAGCAGCACCGTGAAGAGGCAGCCCTTCAGGCAGCCCAGACCCGGGATCCGCATCGGGTTGGCGCTGCGCGGCCGCGGCTCGCGCCGGGGGCGGGGCTCCCGGGCGGGCGGCGGGGCCGGCTCGTAGCGCTGCGGCGGCGGCTCCTGGCGGCGCTGCGGGGCCGGCGGGCGCTGCGGGGCGTAGCCGGCCTGCTGGCCGCCGTACGGGGGCTGCTGCGGGGCCTGGGCGGGCGCCGGGCGGCGCTGCGGACGGCGGCGCAGCGGGTCGTCCTGGGGGTCCAGGTACTGCACCTGGGTCTGCTCGTTGCGGTCCCGGGCGGCCCGCAGCTGGGACTCCCACGGGTGCGGACCCTCGGGCTCCGGCGGACCGGCCATGGGCGCGGCGGCCGGCATCGGGGGCACCGGCGGCATGGCCCGCGTCGGGGCCGGCCCCTGCCCCGGGGCACCCGTGGACGGCAGCACGCTGGTCGGTGCGCCCGGGTCGTAGGGGGAGGCCGCGTTGGTCGGCAGCACCTGGGTGGGGGCCGCGGCGTCCGTCCCCTGGGAGCCCTCGGTGCCCGGGACCGTGGCCGGCTCCGGGTCGGGGGCGAGCAGCGCGGCGACGCCCAGTGCCGCCTCGGCCTGCTGCGGGGTGGCGTGCGCGCCGATGCCGGCGGCGACGGTGCGCAGCCCGCGCGCGAGGTTCTCGGCGCTGGGGCGCTCCTCGGGACGCTTGCGCAGGCAGCGCTCGACGACCGTCCACAGCGGCTCGGGAACCGAGGCGGGGCGCTGCGGCTCCTCGGCGAGGTGCCGGTGCAGCACCTCCAGGGCGGTCGCCCCGGCGAACGGCGGGCGGCCGGTGAGCAGCTCGTAGAGCAGGATGCCGGCGCCGTAGATGTCCACGGCGGAGGTCTGCGGACGGCCCTCGGCGGACTCCGGCGCCACATAGGCGGGGGTGCCGACGAACTCGTGCGTACGGGTCAGCCCCGGGGAGTCGGCGAGCCGGGCGATGCCGAAGTCGGTCAGCATCGGGTGCATCCGCTCGGCGCCGTCGGAGCCGGCGAGCAGGACGTTGGCGGGCTTGAGGTCGCGGTGGACGACGCCGTCGGCGTGGCTGGCGGCCAGCGCGTCGGCGATCTGCGCGGTGAGCAGCGCCGCCGCCACCGGGCTGAACGGGCCGTTGTCACGCAGGTAGCGGTGCAGGTCGGGGCCGTCGACCAGGTCCATGACGAGCGCCAGCAGGTCGCCCTCGACGACCAGGTCGCGGGTCCGGACGATGTTGGGGTGGGTCAGCCGCAGCAGGACCGAGCGCTCGCGCAGGAAGCGCATCACCACGTCCGCGTCGGACGCCAGCTCCTCCTTGAGGACCTTGATCGCGACCGTCTCGCCGGGCTCCCCGGCGACGGCCGCCTCGGCACCCGCCGTCTCCCTCTGGCGGGCACGCCAGACGGTGCCCGTGGCGCCGCGCCCCAGAGGCTCCTCAAGCAGGTACTTGCTGCCTACCGGCCGCACGTCATGCGCTCCCTGGTTCGTGGTGGATCCTTGCCTGGCCCGCTGGGTCAGCTCGCGGCCCGTCGCCCCACTGTAGTGCCGTCGCACAAACATTTCGGTGCGCCGGACGGGGCGGGGCTCCTCGGGAAGACGCGCGTTCCGAGCCGTTGGTTGCCCGGATTCCGGACGCCTCCGGGGCCGCTCCGCACAAGGGCAGGGGGCCTTCGCGTCAACACGACCGGAACCCGCGTCAGCGGTCCGGGTGCCGTCCGCCCCTGACCGCTTCCCCGGCACCCGTTGATCGAAAACGGCCGGTTCGGTGCGTGTAAGCAGGCAGTTTTCCGCCGGGCGCCGACCAATCAAGATCATTAATGGGCGGTCGGCGGGCGTGTTGTCAGCGGCAGGTGCGAGGATGCATCCCAGCACGCACGCGGTAGGGGCGCGCGGTCACTGTCGCGACGTGCATGGGACATGTCCGTGCCGACGTGCCCGGGGTGCGGTGGGGGAGCGAGCGGAGCCCCGGCCGGATACCCGGCAGAAGGGACCGTTGACGGCGATGCAGATCCGGCTGACCGTCCTCGGGCCGCGCAGCGGCCACACCACACGGGCCTGCGACGTCCTCGTGACGGCCCCCGCCGGGACCGCCCTGGCGACGGTCGCCGGCTCGCTCGCGGCGGCCGTGGCGGGCTCCGGCGCGGACATCGGCACCGGCGGCAGCAGCGCCCCCGTCGTGCTCTACGCCGGCACCGAACGGCTCGATCCGCAGCGCGCGGCGCTCGGCGAGCCGCCGCTGATCGACGGCGCGGTGCTCTCCCTCCAGGGCCCCGGCCCGGCCCCCGCGCACGGCCTGCCCCACGGCTCCGCCCGGCTCCGCGTCGTCTCCGGCCCCGACGCCGGCGGCGTCCACCTCCTGCACGGCGGCCAGGTCCGCATCGGCCGCTCCGCCGACGCCGACGTCCCCCTGGACGACCCGGACGTCTCCCGCCTGCACTGCGCCGTCACCGTCGAGCCCGACGGCTCCGTGTACATCGCCGACCTGCGCTCCACCAACGGCACCGTCGTCGACGGCACCGAGCTCGGCGACCTCGCCGTCCCCCTGCCGCCCGGCGCCCTGCTGCGCATCGGCGAATCGGCGCTCCGCCTCCAGTCCCCGCCGCGCACCCCGGACCCGGCCCTGAGCGCCACCCCCGACGGGGAGGGCCACCTCCGGGTCGCCTCCGGACGGATCGCCCCCGGAGCGACGGCCAGCGGAGCGACCACGTCCGGCGCCCTGTACGCCGGCCCGCCCCCCACCGCCGCGGGGGCCGACGGCACCCCGCCACCGGCCGTCCGGTGGACGCCCGGCGCGGAGGCCACGTCCGGCGACGGGCCCGGCCGCCGCCGGGACACCCCGCTGCGCGGCGTTCCCGCCCCGGCCACCGGGGCGCCCCACGGCACGGCGACCGGCCCCGAGGGAAACCCCGGCACGCCCGGAATCCCGCCCCGGAGCCCGGGCGGCCCGGCGACGGACGGCCTGTTCCCGCCCGCCGCCCCCGCCACGCCCTTCCCGGAGCCCACCCCCGACCCCACCGCCCACGGGCCGGGCACAACCGGCACCGCAGCACCCGACGCCGAGGCACCCGGCTCACTCCCCGGCCACCCCCCGCACACCGCACACACACCGGGACACCCCGGAGCGGAACACGCAGCGGAACACGGGGCCCGGGCCGCCGGCCACGACGCGACGACCGAGCACGGAGACGAAGCGCTGTCCGGCCACGGAGCCCCGCCCACGGGCGGGCAGACCCACGGCGGACAACGGTCCCTGGCCCCGGCCGAGTCGATGACCCGTAAGGCGGGCCGCCGCGGCGGCATCGGCGCCTGGGCGCGGCGGCTGGCCGGCGGACGCCCCGCGGTGGAGCCGTCGGACCCGACCCCGCACGACGCGTACGACACCCACGACGACGCCCCCGCCCCGGTCGACCGCGCGTCCCGCGCACCCGCCGGCAGCGCCCCCGCCGGCCCGGCCGCCGACGAACGCTGGCCGGACGCCGCCGCGGTCCTGCTCACCGCGCTCGGCCCGGGCCCCCGGCTCTGGGAGCGCGGCCCGGAGCACCCGGACGCGCTCACCGTCCGCCTGGGCACGGCCGAGCGGGACGGCGGCCGGTCCGTCGCGCCCGTCTCCGTCGAGCTGCGCCGGGCCGGCGCCCTCGGGCTGGCCGGGCCGCGCGGACGGCTCGTCGGGCTGGCCCGGTCCACCACCGCCCAGCTGGTCGCGCTGCACTCCCCCGGGACGCTGGAGGTCGTGCTGGTCAGCACCGACCGGGCGCACTCCCTGGAGGAGCGGGTGGCCGACTGGTCCTGGCTGGGCTGGCTGCCGCACGTCCGCCCGACCCGCGGCCAGGACTGCCGGCTGCTGCTCGCCTACGACAAGGAGCAGGCCGCGGCCCGTACGGCCGAGTTGGTGCGACGGCTGGACGACGGCCCCCTGGGCCCCGGCTGGCCCAGCGCCGAGCGCGCCGAGGTGGCCTCCGCCGCCGCCCGCCACCAGGGGCCGTACACCCTGCTGATCGTGGACGGCGACCCCGGCTCGTCCGCGCTGCGCGAGACCACCGCACGGCTCGCGGCGGGCGGCGCGGCGGCCGGCATCCACGTGCTCTGCCTGGCCGAGACCCCGGCCGCCTCCCCCGCCTTCCCGCTGGCCGCGACGCACGAGGCGGCGCGGGTCGCCTCGCCGGCGTTCGGCGAGTGCGGGGCGGTGGCGGTGCTCAGCGGCGATGTCGCCACGGCCCTGCGGGTGGTCCAGCCGGGCTCGGGGCCGAACGGCACGGTCGCGACCGTGGACGCCGTCTCGGTCGCCTGGGCGGAGCGTTTCGCCCGGGCGCTGGCGCCGCTGCGCGAGGTCGAGGCGGGCGGCGGCCCGGGGCCCGCGGCACCGCGCGCCGCCATACCGCTGCCGGAGTCGGCCCGCCTGCTGGACGAACTGGGGCTGGCCCGCGCCACCCCCGCGTCCCTGATGGCCCGTTGGGCGGCGGTGCAGGACACCGACCGGCCCAACGCCGCCGCGGTACTGGGCGCCGGGCCGCACGGCCCCGTGGTCGCCGATCTCGCGGCCGACGGCGCGCATCTGCTCGTCGAGGGCGCGGCGGCCACCGGCAAGACCGAGCTGCTGCGGTCCCTCGCCGCGTCGCTGGCCGCCGCCGACCGCCCGGACCGCCTGTCGCTGGTGCTGGTGGACGGCGCCGGCACCGAGCGCGGCGAGGGCCTGCGGGTCTGCACCGACCTGCCGCACGTCACGACGCACCTGGCCGCCTCCGACCCGCTGCGGATGCGGGAGTTCGCCCAGGCGCTCTCCTCCGAACTCAAACGGCGCGCCGAAATACTGGCCGGCACCCCCTTCTCCGAGTGGCGCACCAAGCACCTCCCGGCCCCGCGCATCATCGCCCCGCGCCGCTCCGCCGAAGGCACCCCCACGTCCTCCAGCACGTCCCACCCCTCCGGCACGTCCAGCGGTTCCCACCCCTCCAGCGCCTCTCACACCTCCCGTGCCGCCATGGCGTCCGGCGCCTCCCCCGCCACACCACCCCACCCCGACACCCCCTCCCCTCACACCCCCAACGCCCTCAACGCCCCAACCACCTCATCCGCCTCATCCGCCTCACCCCTCTCCTCCACCACCCCCACCCCACCCCCCACTTTCACAACGAGTAACGAATCCCAGGAACAAACTACTCTCAGTAATCGTTGCCGAAACAAGGAAGGAGGCAGCGGCACCCCGGCCGGCCCCGCGGACCACTCCCCCACGGGCACCCTGCGCCTACGCACCCGCCCCGGTGCCCCGCCCCAGGACCACATCCGCCCCGACGAGACGCCGACCCATCAGACGGCCCAGACGGCTCACCAGGCGGCCCACCAGGCAGGAGGAGCCCCGGCCCAGACAGGAGCCCCGGCGGCCGCCCCGATGCCGCGCCTCTTCATCCTGGTCGACGACTTCGACGCCCTGGTCTCCCCGGCCCTGGGCAGCACCGGCCGCCCGGCCGCCGGTTCCGTGGTGCGCGCCCTGGAGGCGGTGGCCCGGGACGGTGTGGCACTGGGCGTGCACCTGATAGCCGCCACCGGCCACCCGGACCGCACCGAAGGCACCGCCACCGCCGAACGGGCCGCCCTGCGGATCCAGTTGGGCACCGCCGCCGAGCCGACGCCGGCCGGCTCCGAGCCGGTGCCGCCCGGCCGCGGGTGGCTGCACCGCGCGGGGGACGGCGCGTCCACGCCGTTCCAGGCGGGCCGGGTGACCGGGCGGATACCCCGTACGTCCACGCTGCGGCCGACCGTGGTGCCCCTGGAGTGGTCACGGATGGGCGACCCGCCGGCCCGGCGCCCGCTGCGCGAACTGGGCAACGGCCCGACGGACCTGGCGCTGCTGGCCAGCGCGCTGCAACGGGCCGCCCAGTCCTCGGGCGCGCCGGCGGGGCCACCGTTGGTGTGAGCGTGAGCTGAGATGCGGGGGCCATCGCCACGGGGCGGGGCCCCCGCCGGCCTGAGGGCGCGATGTCGACGGGCCCGCCTGCCTGCGGCGGCCGTAGCCGTCGGCCTGCGGCGGCCGTAGCAAGCCCATGGCGGCAGTGGGCCCGTGGCGGCCGTAGCCCGTGGCGGCCGTAACGGGCCCATCACGAAAGGGGAGTTGGCGTGGGTGGCGGTATTGCGGAGCCGGTGGTGGGGGCGTAGGACTGTCGCACGTGCCGTGGCCACGGGGCGGGCGGAGCACCACCGCACCACCGCACCACCGCACCACCGCACCACCGCACCACCGCACCACCGCACCGGGATCATGCGAGGCACCGCCCCGCACCGGCACCAGGGCACGGCTTCAGCGCACCGGCACCAGGGCACCACGTACGGCAGCGGCGCATCGGCAGCAGCGCGCCCCGTACGGCACGCACGGCACTCGGCACGCAGCGACGCGGAACGGCGCCACAGCACGCACGTTCTCGGCACGGAAGTCACGTACTCGGTGTCACGTACCCGGCACGGCAGTACGGCAGTACGGCGCTCGACGGCAGTACGGCATGGCGGCGTGGCGTCGGCGTGTTCGGAAGGGGACGGCGCCGCGGCACCGGCGCACTCGCACGGAGGCGGCCCGCACGGGACGGGGACCGCTCGGCGGGCACGGGTTCATGGGGCCGCGGCAAGGGCTACGGAGGGGCTACGGGGATGCGCGGACGAGTCGACCGCATGGGGCGGACGGGCACCGACACCGGCACCGGCACCGGCGCCAGCACCGGAGGGGCGAGGGCGCGGCGGGGTGTGTGGGTGGTGGCCGGTGTCGCGGTGGTGGCACTGGGGATGGCGGGGTGCGGGAGTGGTGGTGGGAGCGGGAATGGTGGGAGGGGTGGGAGTGGGGGCACAGGAGGCGGGGGCGGGGGTGGGAGTACCGCGCCGACGGTGACCTTGCCGAAGCTGAGTGGGCAGCGGCTGCAGGTGACGGCGGTCTGGACGGGGGCCGAGCGGGACAACTTCACCAAGGTGCTGGCGGAGTTCGAGAAGCGCACCGGGGCGAAGGTCGACTTCGTGCCGAGCGGCGACGACATGGCCGGTTTCATCGGGTCCAAGATCGCCGGTGGCGGGCCGCCGGACGTGGCGCTGTTGCAGCAGGTCGGGGTGTTGAACGAGTTCGCGGAGAAGGGGTGGCTCAAGCCGCTCGGGGCGGACGCCAAGGCGCAGTTGGCGAAGAACTTCAGCAAGGGCTGGCGGGATCTCGGGGCGCACAAGGGCACCGAGTACGGGGTGTATTTCAAGGCCAGCAACAAGTCGTTGGTCTGGTACAACGCGAAGGTTTTCGAGAATGCCGGGGTGTCGGAGCCGAAGACGTGGCCGGAGTTCCTGAAGGCGGCGCAGACGGTTTCCGAGTCGGGTGTGGAGCCGGTGTCGGTGGGCGGGTCGGACGGGTGGACGCTGACCGACTGGTTCGAGAACGTGTATCTGTCGCAGGCCGGGCCGCAGAAGTACGACCAGTTGGCGAAGCACGACCTGAAGTGGACTGATCCGTCGGTGACGCGGGCGCTGACCACGTTGGGGCAGTTGTTCGGCCGCAAGGAGTTGTTGGCGGGCGGCAATGCGGGGGCGTTGCAGACGGATTTCCCGACGTCGGTGACGCAGACGTTCAGCGGGGGTGACACGCCGAAGGCGGCGATGGTGTCGTCGGCCGATTTCGCGGCGGCGAACATCGCCCAGACGAAGGCGAAGGTGGGGACGGACGCGAAGGTGTTCCCGTTCCCCGCGGTGGGGGCCAGGTCGCCGGTGGTGACCGGTGGGGACGTGGCGGTGGCGCTCAAGGACGGCAGGGCGGCGCAGGCGCTGCTGACGTTCCTGGCGTCGACGGACGCGGCGAAGATCTGGGCGCAGGCGGGCGGTTTCCTCTCGCCCAACAAGGAGCTGGACCAGGCGGCGTACGCGGACGACGTGATGCGGAAGATCGCCAAGGCGTTGGTCGCGGCGGGGGACGACTTCCGGTTCGACATGTCCGACCAGGCGCCGGCGTCGTTCGGGGGGAAGCCGGGGCAGGGCGAGTGGAAGGACCTGCAGGACTTCCTGAAGAACCCCAGGGACGTCGCGGGCGTCCAGCGGCGGCTGGAGCAGGACGCGGCCAAGGCGTTCAAGCACTGAGTGCGGGGCGTCGAGGTCCGGGTGCCGCGGCCCGGGCCCCGGTGCGGCCACGCGAGGGAGCCATGTCGATGCGATCGGGAGCGGGGGGATCGTCACGATGAGCGGTGCGGGCACGGGGGCGGGCGGGAGGGTCGGGGCGCGGCGGCGGTCGGTGGCCGGGTCGCGGTGGTGGGTCGCCGCGGTGTTCCTGTTGCCGGCGTTGGTGTTGCTGGGGGCGCTGGTGGTGTACCCCATCGGGTTCTCGGTGTACCGGAGTCTGTTCGATGCGTCGGGCAACGGCTTTGTGGGGCTGGGGAATTACGGGGCGCTGTTCTCGGACGAGGGCATCCGGACGGCGTTGAAGAACAACGTGGTGTGGGTCGTGGTGGCGCCGACGGTGTCCACCGCGCTGGGGTTGATCTTCGCGGTGCTGACCGAGCGGGTGCGGTGGGGTACCGCGTTCAAGTTGGTGGTCTTCATGCCGATGGCGATCTCGATGCTGGCGGCCGGGATCATCTTCCGGCTGGTCTACGACCAGGATCCGCAGCGCGGGGTGGCCGATGCGGTGTGGGTGGCGGTGCACGACACGTTCGCGGAGCCGGCGCCGTTCCCGGGGGCCAAGCCGCGGCCGAACGCGGATCTGCGGCCGTCGGGGGGCGGGGCGTTCACGACGCGGTCGGTGGTGCGGGCGGGGTCGTCGGTGGGGTTGCCGTTGGTGGCGGTGCAGCCGCGGGACGTGCAGAGGGCGGGTCCGGCGGTGGTCGCGCGGCCGCGGCCGGGGATGGTCACCGGTACGGCGTGGCTGGACTTCACGCGTGGGGGCGGGGGGCGGCCGGGTGTGATCGATCCGGGTGAGAGGGCGTTGGCCGGTCTGACGGTGGAGGCGGTCAGGGATGGCCGGGTGGTGGCGTCGGCGGTGACGGCGGCGGACGGGACGTTTGTGTTGCCGGCGGGGGCGGCGGGGGCGCGGCTGCGGTTGCCGGCGGCGAACTTCGCGGCGGCGTACAACGGGGTGGACTGGCTGGGGCCGGCGTTGGTCACGCCGGCCATCATCGGCAGTTATGTGTGGATGTGGGCTGGTTTCGCGATGGTGTTGATCGCGGCGGGGTTGGCGGGGGTGCCGCGGGAGCTGTTGGAGGCGGCGCGGGTGGACGGGGCCGGTGAGTGGCAGGTGTTCCGTCGGATCACGGTGCCGCTGCTCGCGCCGGTGCTGGTGGTGGTGCTGGTCACGCTGATGATCAACGTGCTGAAGATCTTCGACCTGGTGTACATCATCGCGCCGGGCTCCAGTCTGCGGTCGGCGAACGTGCTGGCGTTGCAGCTGTTCCAGTCGTCGTTCGGCACGGATGTGGACGAGGGGCTGGGGAGTGCGATCGCGGTGTTCTTGCTGGTGTTGGTGTTGCCGGTGATGTACGTGAATCTGCGCCGGATACGGAAGGAGCGCCGCCGATGACGTCGCCGATGTCGGCCGTGGAGGGGGCCGCGGTGCCGGCCGGACGTGGGGGGCGCGGGCGGGGGCGGCGGGCGGGCGGTGGGCCGTCGGTGGCCGCGCGGCTCGCGGCGCGCGCCGGGGGCGGTGCGGTGCGGGTCTTCCTGGTGCTGGTGGCGTTGTTCTGGCTGATGCCGTCGGTGGGGTTGCTGCTGTCGTCGCTGCGCGGTCCGGCGCAGATCGCCGAGTCGGGTTGGTGGCAGGTGTTCACCCGGCCCGCGCAGTTGACGTTCGACAATTACGGCCATCTGCTGTCGAACGGGAAGGTGATGGGGTCGCTGGTGACGACGGCGGCGATCACGGTGCCGTCGACGGTGCTGGTGGTGGTGATCGGGTCGCTGGCGGGTTATGCCTTCGCGTGGCTGGAGTTCCCGGGGCGGGACGCCTGGTTCATGGTGGTGGTGGGGCTGCTGGTGGTGCCGGTGCAGGTGGCGCTGATCCCGGTGGCGAAGCTGTTCGGTGCGGTGGGGTTGTTCGAGACGACGGCCGGGGTGGTGCTGTTCCACACGGCGTTCGGGCTGCCGTTCGCGGTGTTCCTGCTGCGGAACTTCTTCGCGGAGATCCCGCGGGAGCTGCTGGAGGCGGCGCGGCTGGACGGGGCGGGTGAGCTGCGGCTGTTCACGCGGGTGGTGATGCCGCTCGGCGGGCCGGCGATCGCGTCGCTGGGGATCTTCCAGTTCCTGTGGGTGTGGAACGACATGCTGATCGCGTTGATCTTCGCGGACAGCGGGCATCCGCCGATCACGGTGGCGTTGCAGCAGGAGGTGCGGCAGTTCGGCAACAACATCGATGTGCTGGCGCCGGGGGCGTTCCTGTCGATGGTGGTGCCGTTGGTGGTCTTCTTCGCCTTCCAGCGGCAGTTCGTGTCGGGCGTGATGGCGGGCGCGGTGAAGTGACCTCCCCCGGCAGGCCGGGAGGGACCCCCGGTCGGCGGGCGCGGGCGGCGGGGCGCGGTGGGGCGCCGGGTGGGAGCGGTGCGCGGGAGATGACCGGAGCGGGGGGTGGCGCTCACCTTCCGTTCATGTTGCTGCCCCACGATGGCGCCGCTCCGTGAAGCGCGTGGTGCGACGGGGGTGGTCGGCGGGCGTCCGCCGGACCCCGGTGGCGTGCCGCGCCCTCGTGTCGTATGTCGTCATCGATTCCCGACCGTCTGGAGACGGACCGCACATGACTGCCGTTACCGCAGACCAGAGTGCCGACCAGCTGCCGCGCCCGACCCGGCTGTCCGAGGTCAAGGGCTGGTTCTTCACCGCCGATCAGCTGCTCTTCGACTGGTTCCTGGAGCATCAGCAGGACCGGTCGGTGGCGGGTGACCTGCTGGAGCTGGGCGCCTACATGGGCAAGAGCGCGATCTTCCTGGGGGCGCGGCTGCGTCCGGGGGAGCGCTTCACGGTCTGCGACCTGTTCGACTCGCCGGCGGCGGACGACTCCAACTCCAAGGAGATGGCGAAGTCGTACGCGACCCTGACGCGCCGCGCGTTCGAGGCCAACTACCTGGCGTTCCACGACGAGTTGCCGGTCATCGTGCAGGGGTTGAGCGCGCTGGTGAGCGAGCACGTCGAGGCGGACAGCGTGCGGTTCGCGCACATCGACGCGTCGCATCTGTACGAGCACGTGCACGGCGACATCCTGGCGGTGCGGGAGCTGCTGTCCGACCGCGGGGTGGTGGTGATGGACGACTACCGTGCCGAGCACTGCCCGGGGGTGGCCGCGGCCACCTGGCAGGCGGTGACGAACCACGGGCTGCGGCCGATCTGTGTGACCGGCACCAAGTTCTACGGCACGTGGGGCGATCCGGAGCGGTATCAGGGTGCGTTGCGGGAGTGGCTGGCGGCGCGCGGTGACGTCTGGCACGAGGTGCAGGAGGTCAACGGTGCGCCGCTGATCCGGTTGAGCGCCAAGGGCGCGAAGGAGCCGGCGCATCCGGTGTCCCGTCACCGGGCGGAGCCGCAGCGGCCGGCTGAGCGGCAGCCGGAGGCGCGGCCGGCGGAGGCCGGGCCGGCGGCGGGGCGGCCGGCGCCGCGCCCGGCGGGCGGTGCGCTGCGCCGGGTGGCGCTGGACGTGCTGCCGCCGATCGTGACCCGGGCGATCGTGCGGGCCCGCAAGGGCTCCTCGGGGCGGTAGTTCGGGGAGGGGCGTCGGGCCGTGGGGCGGGCGGGCCGGCGCGGTGGTGCCGGGCCCGTCCGGTTCAGCCCCGGGGTACCTGTCCGACGAGCACGAAGGAGTTCGACCGCAGGACGCGGCCGGCGGTGCGGGGCAGGGGGTGGGAGTAGGTGCGTCGGACGGCCAGTCCGGCGGATTCCGCGAAGGCCCGCAGCAGGGGGAAGTCGGTGAAGCGGACGGGTTCGGGGCCGGCGCGGTGGCCGGCTTCCTGCGCGGTGATCAGCAGGACGCCGCCGCCGGGCCGGACGTAGCGGACGTAGGCGTGCAGCAGTTCCTCGGCCTGCTCGTCGTCGAGGTGTTGCAGGACGTGGGCGGTGAGCAGCGCGTCGAAGGCGCCGGTGCGGGCGTGCGGGCCGGCCAGGAAGGCGTCGGCGGTGTAGGCGGTCAGGCCGCGGGCGCGGCAGTGGGCGACGGAGCGCGGGTCGTGGTCGATGCCGACGCTGCCGGGGGCGCAGGCGGCGAGGGTGTCGCCGTCGCCGCAGCCGATCTCCAGGACGCGGCCGGGGCCGATCCGGCGCAGTTGCCGGGCGAAGGGGGGCCGGGCGGGCAGGAGCCGGGCCAGGCCGGCGCGTTCGCGGAGGGCGGGGAGGCGGACGGTGGAGGCGGCCGGGGCGGTGCCGGCGGGGTGGGGGGCGCGGGCGGCGGGGGTGCCGTGGGCGGGGGCCGCGGTGTCGGGGCGGTCGGTGGCGGCGGAGCTGTCGGTTCGGCCGGGCATCGCGGGACGGTCACCTTCCTGGGCTGCGGACGGTTGCCGGTGTCCGGCGCGTGGGGCACCGGGCACGCTGTCCCACGGTCTACGCCATCGCGCGGTCCGGGCCGTTCCGCCGCACCTTCGCCTCACCCTTTCAGCGCAGCGCCGGTGACCGGGCCGCCGATGGACGAGTTGAGGGACGAGTCGGCCGCATCGTCCCGTGTGTGTCCCGGGGTTGGCCCCGTGGTCCGCCAGTCCGGAAAGGCTCCTCCGCCCATGAAGCCTCGACTCACCGTCGTCGTCCCGGTCCCGCGCGGTGCGGGGTATGCGCGCCATGTGGAGGAGTGTCTGGAGTCGGTGGCGGCCCAGACGCTGCCGGAGCTGGATGTGGTGCTGGTGGACGACGGGCCGGCGGAGGAGGCGGACGGGCCGCCGGCGGGGCCGTGGCGGGGGCTGACGGAGCGGGATCCGCGGTTCCGGGTGGTGCACGACGGCGGCGGGGGGCGGGGCGGGGCGTGGAACGCGGGTGCCCGGCACGCCTTTCCGCACACCGAGTACGTGGCGTTCCTGGCGTCGGACGATGTGCTGCTGCCGCGGGCGTACGAGGACCTGACGGGGCTGTTGGACAAGTCGGGGGCGGATCTGGCGACCGGCAACGTCTACCGGCTGGGGGCGGCGGGCCGGAGCCAGTCGGTGGACCATCCGGCGGCGCGGGAGACGGTGTTGCGCACGCATGTCAGCGAGGATCCGGCGCTGCTCGGCGACCACTTCGTGCGGAACAAGGTGTTCCGGCGCTCTTTCTGGGACCGGCACGGCTTCGCCTTTCCCGACGGGGAGTGGTGCGACGGGGCGGCGGTGGCGCTGCCGGCGCACGTGCTGGCGGAGGCGGTGGACGTGCTGCACGAGCACGTCTGTTACTGGCGGCTGCCGGAGGGCGCCGGTCGGCATCGGCGGCCGTCCGCGCAGGGGGTGCGGGACCGGTTCGCGGCGGTGGCGCGGATGCGGGCGCTGCTGGCCGATCCGGCGCGTCCGGAGTGCGGCCGGCTGCGGGCGGACTACGACCGGGCGCAGTTGACCGGGGGGTTGGTGGACCTGGTGGCGGGGTTGCCGGGGGCGGCGCCGGAGGTGCGGACGGCGTTCCTGGACTGTGCCCGGGACTTTCTGTCGCGGACCGATCCGCGGTTGTTGCGGGCGCTGCCGGTGGAGCTGCGGATGCGGTGGTATCTGATCCGGGCCGGGCGGCTGACGGATCTGGTGGCGCTGTTGGCGCACGAGGCGCGCAGTCCGGGGGGTTTCGCGGTGGCCGGGCCGCCGCTGCGGCGGCGGGCGGTGCTGCCGGTGGCGCCGCCGGTCGCGTTGCCGGCGGGGGTGGCGCGGCTGGAGCGGGCGGACTTCCCGGTGCGGGCGGAGGTCCGGGAGGCGGTGTGGCGGGGCGGGGTGCTGCTGTTGCGGGGCTGGGCCTATGTGCGGAACCTGCCGGCCGGGACGCGGCACGGCTATCTGCGGACGGCGGTGCTGTCGTGCGGGCGGCGGCGGATCGTGCTGCCGCTGCGGACGGTGGCGATGCCGGAGGCGACCGCGGCGTCCGGGCAGGAGCTGCACTGCTACGACTGGTCGGGGTTCGAGCTGCGGCTGGATCCGGCGCGGCTGCGGCGCGGCGGGCGGCTGGTGCCGGGCGAGTGGCGGGTGGAGGTGCTGCTGGCGTCGGCGGGGGTGGTGCGGTCCGGGGAGTTGGGCGCGGCGGAGTGCGGTTCGGGGGCGGCGCCGGGGGCGTACGAGGGCACGGACGGGATGTGGGTGACGCCGCGGTATGTGGACGGGCGGCTGCGGATCGCGGTGGCCCGGCGGGCGCGGCGGCTGGCGGCGCCGCCGGTGGTGGCGGGCGGGGCGTTGGAGCTGGCGGTGACCGCGCCCGGTCCGGCGCCGGTGGCGCTGCGGCTGACGCACGAGGGGACGGGGACGGTGGTGTCGTTCCCGGTGGAGGGGGCTGACGGGGACGGCGACGGGACGGGCGGCGGGGCGCCGTCGGTGGACGGTGCCGCGCGGTGCGTCGTCCGGGTGCGGCTGGACGCGTGGGACGCGGCCCGGCCCGGGCGGGACGGTGCGCCGGCCGCGATCCCGCCGCCGCACACCGAGACGTGGCTGCCGGAGCTGGTGCTGCCCGGCGGCGGCGCCGATCCGGTGGGCGCTGCCCCGGAGATGGCGCCGGTGGTCCATCCGCTGTCGCACGGGCGGGAGTTGGTGGCGGCGGCGTCCCCGGCCGGGGAGCTGGTGCTGCACGACCGGGTGCCGCAGGCGTACGTGGACCGGGTGGTGTGGCGGACGGACGGGACGCTGCTGTTGGCGGGGGTGCTGCCGGATGTCGCGCCGCCCGTTCCGGAGCTGGTCCTCAAGCACGCCGCGCACGCGGCCGAGGTGGTCTTCCCGGCCGTGCACGACGACGGGCGGTTCCACTGCGCGTTGCCGCTGGCCGCGCTGCCGTCGTTGGCCGGACAGGTGCCGTTGCGGGAGGGCCGCTGGACGGTGCACCTGCGGGAGCAGGGGGCGGTGGGGTCGTCGTCGGACGCGCCGGTGCGGTGTGTGCCGTCGGTGTTCGACGGGTTGCCGGTGTCGCGGACGGTGCGCGGCAAGCCGTTCACGTTGGACCGGATGCGGCACGACGAGGTGTTCGTGGTGGCCGGGCCGGCGCTGCCGCCGGTGGATCGGGGCCCGTACCGGCGGCGGGTGCTGCGGGAGCAGCACTATCCGCTGCACCGGTCCCGGCCGCTGCGCGACACGGTGCTCTACAGCAGCTTCGGCGGCCGGGCGTACGGGGATTCGCCGCGGGCGGTGCACGAGGAGCTGGTGCGGCGGGGGATGGACGTGGAGCACCTGTGGGCGGTGCGGGACGCGCAGACCGCGGTGCCGCCGTCGGCCCGGCCGGTGGTGGTGGGCAGCGCGGCCTGGCACGGGGCGCTGGCGCACAGCCACTGGATCGTGACCAACACCCATCTGCCGCGCTGGTTCGTGCGGCGGGCCGGGCAGCGGGTGATCCAGACCTGGCACGGGACGCCGCTGAAACGGATCGGCGCGGACCTGGCGGGGACGCTGTGCGGGGGGCTGGTGCATCTGGCGCCGCGCCCGCGGCTGGGCCGGCAGTGGAGCGTGCTGCTCTCGCCGAACGCGGTGAGCACCCCGGTGCTGCGGTCGGCGCTCGGCTATGCGGGGAAGCTGCTGGAGACCGGGCTGCCGCGGACCGATGCGCTGCACGCCGCGAACCGGGACGAGGTGGCCGCCGCGGTCCGCGCCCACCTGGGCGTCCGGCCGGACCAGCGGGCGGTGTTGTACGCGCCGACGCCGCGCGACGACGTGGCGTACGACGCCTCGCACCACCGGCTGCACCTGCCGTTGGACCTGGCGGCGGCGCGGGCGGCGCTGGACGAGAGTCATGTGCTGCTGGTGCGCAGTCATCCGCAGGTGCCCGACCGGCTGCCGGCGCACCATGCGCCGTTCGCGGTGGACGTGTCGTCGTACCCGGACGCGACCGAGTTGCTGTTGGCCGCGGACGTGCTGGTGACCGACTACTCGTCGTTGGCGGTGGACTTCGCCAACACCGGTCGTCCGATGCTGTTCCTCACGCCTGATCTGGCGCACTACCGCGACACGTTGCGCGGTTTCAGCCTGGATTTCGAGGCGCGGGTGCCGGGTCCGTTGCTGTCGTCCACGGGCGAGTTGGTGGAGGCGCTGGGGGATCTGCCGGCGGTGGTGCGGGCGAGCGCGGAGGCGTATGCGGAGTTCCGGGGGGCGTTTTGCCATCTGGACGACGGTGGGGCGGCGGGGCGGGTCGCGGACCTGGTCATGGAGTGAGGGGGCGGGCCGCGGGGTGCGGGTGGCGGGCCCGGTCCGGTGGGGCGCGGGGCGGTCCGGTGCGCGGTGGCAGGATCGGCATCTCCCGGCGCCCGCGTCGTTACAGCATGTGCGGGCGCCCTAGCGGGGTGTCCGCGCGGGTTGGCCGACGGCCCCGTTGCGGGGGCCGGCTGGTCACGAGACGGCAATGAGGCGAAGAATGGCGGGCGGCCGGTGCAACCGCTCGACGGTTTTCGGCCTCTGACCCTGGAGAGGCAGGGGTCCGAACCCGCTCGCGCCAAGAGCTGCTGTCGACACGAAATGTAGATTTAGTGACTGTGAATGACGCCCTTGAGCCACAGCCTGGGCCTGCCCTCTCTTCCGCCGCGCAGGTCAGTGTCGTCGTCATCGCGTTCAACGACGCCCGGCACGTCGCCGACGCGGTGCGTTCGGCGCTGGCGCAGGGAGACCAGGGAGACGCCGTCGCCGAGGTGATCGCGGTGGACGACGCCTCCACCGACGGCACCGGCGCCGCCCTGGACGCCCTGGCCCGCACCGAGCCGCGGCTGCGGGTCCTGCACCGCGGCGAGAACAGCGGTGGCTGCGGGTCCCCGCGCAACGACGGGCTGCGGGCCGCCACCGGCCAGTACGTGATGTTCCTCGACAGCGACGACGTGCTGCCGCCGGGCGCGGTGCCGGCCCTGCTGGCCGCCGCGCAGCGGCACCGGGCGCCGGTCGCCGCGGGCGCCTGTGTGCGCCGGGAGCTGCCGGCCCGGCGCGACGTGCCCTGGCAGCCCGCCCTGTACCGCGAACCGGCCGTGTACGACAGTCCCGACATGGCGCCGCAGTTGGTCCGCGACACCCTCTGCGTGAACAAGCTCTACGCCCGGGAGTTCCTCACCGGCCACCGCATCGCCTTCCCCGAGGGCCGTTACCACTACGAGGACTTCGTCTTCACCGCTCGGGTGCTGGCCGCCGCGCCGAAGATCGTCACCGTCCCCGACACGGTCTACATCTGGCACGTCCGGCGCGCCGCCGCCCAGCAGTCGATCTCCCTGGACCGCAAGGACGTCGCCAACTGGCGGCAGCGCATCGAGGCGCACCGCACCGTGCTGCGGATCCTCGGCGACGCCGGGCGGAAGACGCTGGTGCAGGCCGCGGCCACCAAGTTCCTCGACCACGATCTGCGGATGTACGTGCGCGAGTTGCACACCCGCGGCATCGACTACCGCACCGAGTGGTGGCAGCTGACCCGGGACCACCTGGCGTCCTTCGAGGAGGCCGAGCTGCGCGCCGCGCACGCCCCGGCGCGCTGGCTGGCCCGCGTCGTCCTGGCCTCCTCCGCCCCCCGCGACCTGGACCGGCTGACGCAGCTGGCGGCCCGGCCCGGCCGGCTGCTGCCCCCGTATGCGACGGGTCCGGACGGTGCCCCGGTCTGGTCGGCGGACCTGCCCGAGGTACGGCTGGAGGGCCTGTCCCCGGGGGACACGGTGGACGCCGCCGACGAGGACGTGCCCGGTATCGGGGCCACCCCCGTGCTGCCGGTGACGATCGACGCCGATCCGGTGCTGGGCACCACCCGCGGGGTGCTCCGGCTCCGCGTCCACGACCTGTACGGCCGGCTGGCCGCGGCCGGCCCGGTCAGCGTCGACCTGACGCTGCAGCGCCGCCGCGACGAGCGGCCCGGCCCGGTGCTCACCGCGGCCCTGGCGCCCGCCACCGACGGCACCGCCTGGACGGGCACGGTGATGCTGGACCTCGCGCCGCTGACCGAGCTGCCCGGGTCCCGGCCCGACGAACCCGAGCCGTGGGACGTGACGGCCCGGGTGACCTGCGCGGACGGCACCGTCATCGGGGCCGGGCTGCGTGCCGTGGGCGCCGGGCTGCGGCGCCGGGTGCTGCCCAGCCGGCGCCGGCTGGTGCTGCTGGCCCAGCCCTACACGACCACCGGCGGTGCGCTGGCGTTCCGGGTGGCGTCCGGGCCGCGCAGTGTGTGGCGGATCGCCGCCCGGCGGCTGCGTCGCTGACCCGCACGCCCTCGTCCGTTTCTCCCTCTGCCTAGGATGGGCGCTATGTCTTACCTGATCACGGGTGGTGCCGGTTACATCGGCGCCCATGTCGTACGAGCCCTTCGGCAGGCCGGCGAGACGGTCGTCGTCCTCGATGATCTGACGACGGGCGTGCGCGCCCGGGTCCCCGAGGAGGTGCCGCTGGTCGTCGGCTCGACGCTGGACCGTGCGGTGCTGGACGCCACGATCGCCGAGCACGGCGTCACCGACGTCGTCCACCTGGCCGCCAAGAAGCAGGTCGGCGAGTCGGTGGAGATGCCGCTGCACTACTACCGCGAGAACGTCCACGGCCTGCAGACCCTCCTGGAGGCGATGGCCGCGGGCGGCGTCCCGCGCTTCGTCTTCTCCTCCTCCGCCGCCGTCTACGGCATGCCGGACGTGGACCTGGTCACCGAGGACACGCCCTGCGTCCCGATCAACCCGTACGGCGAGACCAAGCTCGTCGGCGAGTGGATGGCGCGCGCCGCGGGCAAGGCCCACGGCATCAGCACCGCCTGCCTGCGCTACTTCAACGTGGCCGGCACCGCCACCCCCGAGCTGGCCGACACCGGGGTCTTCAACATCGTCCCGATGGTCTTCGAGCGGCTCACCCAGGGCGCCGCGCCGCGCATCTTCGGTGACGACTACGACACCCCCGACGGCACCTGCATCCGCGACTACATCCACGTCGCGGACCTCGCGGACGCCCATGTCGCGGCGGCCCGCAAGCTGGCCGAGCCGGGTCCGGTGCGCGACCTGACCCTCAACATCGGCCGGGGCGAGGGCGTCTCGGTCCGCGAGATGGTCGATCTGATCGCCGAGATCACCGACCACCGGGGCGTGGTCCCCGAGGTCACCCCGCGCCGTGCCGGCGACCCGGCCCGGGTGGTGGCCGCCGCCGACCGCATCAGCAAGGAGCTGGGCTGGGAGGCCCGCCACGACGTCCGCGACATGATCACGTCGGCGTGGGCGGGCTGGCAGCACCACCACCCGGAGTCCCGCCAGGGCTGACGGCCCCGGCCGCGCGTGCTCCGTCCGGGCCGCCCGCTCCCCTTCGCCGGGGGCGGGCGGCCCGGCGTTTCAGCGCCCGGCGGTCGGGGGTTCCGCGGTCGCGGGCAGCTCCAGCGCCGACCCCGGGTGGAGTTCGACCCGTACGGGGCCGGCGCCGGCGTGGCCGGTCGGCGGCGCGTACCGCGGGAACGCGCCGCCGCTGATCTGTAGCCGCACCCGGTGCCCGGCGGCGAACCGGTGCGCCGCCGCGGTCATCGGCACCACCGCCACCACGGCCGTCGGCGTCCCCGTCGAGTCCGCCGCCCCGGCCCGCGGGATCACCCGCACCAGCCCGTCGCACACGTTCACCGACCGGCCCCGGGCGTCCACGTCGCACAGCCGCGCGAAGACGTCGAAGGGCCGGCCGGCGGGGGCGCCGTCCGCGCCGTCCGCCGTGACCCGCAGCCGCGCGGCGACCGGCCCCAGCACCTCCAGGGGCTCGGCCAGCACCGGCCCGGTGAAGGTCAGCACGTCCGCCCGGGCCTCCAGCGACCGGTTGTCGCGGCGCCCGGCGCCCGGGGAGAGCACCGGCCCGCCGAGGGACGGGGTGGGGTCGGCCGGGTCGTGGCGGAACTCCCCCACCGGCGCGGTGTCGGCCGGGGCCGCCGCGGCGGCGGGCGCCCGCGGCCCGAGCCGGCCGCCGGGGCCGAGGTACCAGCGGTCCGCCGCGCCCGCCGCCGGCGGCCACTGCGCGAGGTCCCGCCAGCCGCCGCCGTCGCCGGGGCCGTCCCCGCCGACGTGCACCCGCACGCGGGTGGGCGGCAGCCCGGCCCGATCGCCGCACAGGTGCGCCCGCAGCCAGGCCAGGCTCGTCGCGAACACCTCGGGCCAGCCCTCCTGGAGCGCCGCGTTGTGCGTCCAGGGCCCGACGAGCAGCGTGGTCTCGCACCCGGCCCGGCGTAGCCGCCGGTACTGCGCGAGGTTCTGGTCGAGGAAGACGTCCTGCCATCCGGCGATCAGGCAGGTGGGCACCGTCGGCAGTTCCGCGGCCACCGCCGGCGACGCGTCCCGCCAGTACGGGTCGGTGCGCTCCGGTCGCTCCAACGCCTCGGCCAGCCACGGCAGTTCGGCCGCCGGTCCGGACGTGTGCGGGGCCGGCTCGCGGTGCGCCCCGCGCAGCCACCGGCGCAGCCGCAGCGCCGCCCGCAGGAACGGCCGCCACCCCTGGTGCTGGTGGGCCATCCCGATGCCCGACACCAGCGCGTTCTCCAGATGGACCGCGCCGCCCGCGTGGAAGTAGGCGTGCGGGTCGTTGAACCCGACCTGGGTCACCATCGCCCGCAGCTCCGGCGGGGGGTCGGCGGCGAGCGCCCACTGGGTGTATCCCAGGTAGCTGGCTCCGATCGTCCCCAACGTCCCGTCGAACCACGGCTGTTGCCGCAGCCAGGCCACCGTGGCCCGGCCGTCCGCGGTCTCGTTGCGCCACAGGTGGAAGGCGCCGCCCGACCCGCCCGTGCCGCGGCAGCTCTGCACCACCACGTGGAACCCGTGCTCGGCGAAGAGGATGCCGTAGAGCGGCGCCCACGGCGCTCCTCGCCCGTACGGCGAGCGCACCAGCAGCGTCGGGAACTCCCCCGGCGCCCTCGTTCCGTCCGGTCGCGCCGCGCCCGCCCGGGACTCCCCTGCGGTCCGCGGGAAGTAGTGATCCGTCAGCAGGGGGGCGCCGTCCGCGCCCGGCACCACCAGCCCCGCCTCGCATCCGACCCGGTAGGGCCCCTTCGGCACCTTCCGCCAGGTCGCCCGCATCCATCGCGCGCCGCGCGCCGGCCGTCCCTCCGGTGCGGTCCACCCCTCCGCCATCGCCACCCCTCCCGCCTCGACCACATTCTCGTACGTCGTACGAGAATAGCGGATGCTTGGATGGTGTCCCCACGCCCCGCCCACCACCCACGTCCGCGAGAGGAGCGCCGCACCGTGCCCGCATCCCCCGGCGACCGGCCCGGCGCCCCGGGCGCCGACCCCCGGCAGCTCTGGCTGACCCCCGACCGCCCCCGCCGCGGTCGCCGCCCCGCCTTCAGCCGCGAGGCGATCACCGCCGCGGCCGTCGCCCTCGCCGACGCCGAGGGGCTCGACGCGGTCACCATGCGCGCGGTCGCCGCGCGGGTCGGCGCCGGCGTGATGTCCCTCTACAGCTACGCCCCCGACAAGGAGACGCTGCTGGAGCTGATGGTCGACCACGTCAGCGGCGAACTCCTGCCGCCCGCCCCGCTCTCCGGCGAGTGGCGCGCCGACCTCAAGTCCGTCGCCCGCCACCAGCGTGCCCTGATGCTCCGTCACCCCTGGCTGCCGGCCGCCCTGACCGCCCGCCGGACCCTCGGACCGCACACCCTGGCGTTCCTGGAGCACGCCCTCGCCGCGCTCCGCCCGCTCCCCCTGGACGGCGCCGCGAAGCTGGAGGTCTTCAGCCTCCTCACCGGCTTCGTGACCTCCCACGTCGGCCACGAGCTCGCCCGCGCCGCCACCGCCGACTCCGCCGACCGCGCCGCCGCCGAGGCGGACTACCTCGCCGCCGTCGCCGCCGACGGCCACCACCCCGAACTCGCCCGGGCGTTGGCCGCCCCCGGCCGCCCCCTCACCCCCGAGGCCACCTTCACGCGCTTCCTGGACCGGCTGGTGGACGGGCTGGACACCCGGCCGGAGGGGGCGGCGCGGCCGGGCGGGTGAGCGACGCGTCCGCCCCGCCGGACGGGATCCGGCGGGGCGGCGGGGCGCACGGGTCGGCGCGCCGAAGGGGCCTCAGTTCCCCGCGTCCTGGCGCCAGGGGCGGACGAACGCGTGCAGGGCCCGCCGCGCGGCCGGGGCGATCACCGCGTCGTCGGCCGGGGTCCCGGCGGGGTGCAGCAGGTGGTCGAGGCCGGGCAGGACCCGCAGCCCGGGGCCGGTGGTGCGGGCGGCGGCGAGGGCGGACAGCAGGGCCGGCGTGGTCCGGCACGGCACGTTGGTGTCCTCCGTGCCGCAGGTGACCAGGGTGCGGGTGCCGGGCGCGACGCCGCGGGCCACGGACGGCGGGTAGAGGGCGTCGTCGCTGCGCACGAAGTCCGCGTTGACCGGGCCGAACATGCCGTCGAGGGCGGCGGCGACGTCGGGCAGCAGCCCCGCGGTGTCCACCGGACGCCCGGCCCGGAAGTCCGCTATGGCCCTGGTCACGCCCCTCTTGTTCGACGCCGCCCGGGCGGCGTCGAGTTGTCCCGCCGCGACCGCCCGGTCCAGGGCGCCCGCCAGCTGGAAGTCGACCATGTCCAGCAGGTGCATGTCCTGCGGGGCGATGAGCGCGAGCCCGGCGGGCTTGACGGCCACCGCGCGGTCCACGAGCAGCGCCCGCAGGCCGCCCTCGCTGTGCCCGACCACCAGCAGCGCGCGGGGATCGGCTTCCGGCTGACGGCGCAGGGTGTCGTACGCGGCCACGGCCTGGCGGGTGTAGGCGGCCATGTCGGGGGCGCCGGGCCCGCCGCCCAGGCCCGTCCGCCCGGAGCCGTACTTGTCGAACCGCAGGCTCATCACGCCGTCCTCGCCGAGGGTGTCAGCGAAGAGGGAGAGGGTGTGCGGGGTGAACGTGGGCGGCACGTCGCCGTTGCGGTCGGTCGGGCCGCTGCCGGGGATCAGCAGCGCCGCGGCGAGCCTGCGGCCCGGCCGGTGGGCGGGGACGTGCACGGTGCCGCGGGCCGTGGTGCCGTCCACGGTGAACTGGACCTCGCGGTCCTGTGCGGGGACGACAGCGGCGGCCCGGGGGGCCGCGGACGCCCCGGCCGCGCCTAATACCGGCCCGGCGGCGACGGCGACCGCCGCCGCGAGCGCGGCGAGCGTCCTGCCACGCCGAGGGGTGCGCGAACGCATGGGATCTCCCTGTGGGTTGAGGCGGTGTGAGGAGACGGGGAGCGGTGGAGGACCGAGGACGGTCCACAGAGCCTCCCGTCGGATTGTTCTAGCTTTTATAGAACAACTTGGCACCGCGGGGCTACGGGAAATACGCCAAGAACGCGACAAGGAAGGGGGGTTGAGCACCCGGCGCCGAGAGCGCAGGGAACACGGGGAGCGCGGGGAGCGCAGGCAGCACCGGCAGCGCCGACAGGACTCGCTGCGCTGCCGGCGGCGGTCTCACGCGTCGAAGCCGTACTCCAACACGTACGACGCGGCGTCGAGCGTCATCTCGTTGAACTCCACGGGGCGCCCTTCGTCCGCGAAGGCCGTCCGGTGGATGAGGATCACCGGCGTGCCCGGGGAGATGCTCAGCTGCTCCGCCTCCTCCTTCGTGGGCATCCGGGAGCGGATCTCCTCGCGGAAGTGCACCGGCCTGGAACCGAGTTCGGCGAGCCGGGCGTACATGCCGCCCGGTCCGGTGTCCTCGTGGGCGATGGCCGATCCCGCGGCCAGCGACGCCGGGAGGTAGCTCGTCGCGAGCAGGACGGGCTTCTCCTCCAGCACGTAGCGGCGGCGGCGGACGCAGACGGTGTCCTCGCCGCCCAGGTCCAGGACCTTCCTGACCGCCTCCGGGGCGGCCTCCTCCGACACCGCCACCTGGTCCACGACCACCCGGCGGTTCTCGGCGTCGGCGGACCAGATCGAGCGGCCGGCGCCCCACTGCTCGCGCGCCAGCCGCTGGATGCCCTGACGCCGCAGCGGGCGGAAGGCCCGTACGAAGACGCCGGCGCCCTTGCGGGACTCGGCCAGCCCTTCGTTCTGGAGGACGCCCAGCGCCTGACGCGCGGTCATGCGCGCCACGCCGTGCGCGGTCATCAGGTCGTTCTCGCCCGGGAGCCGGTCGCCGGGGCCGTAGGTGCCCGCCCGGATCGCCTCGCGCAGCGAGTCCGCGATCCGCTGGTACTTCGGCCGGCGGTCGCCCTCGGTGCTGGCCATGCGGGAGCCCTCCTCTTCCTCTCTAGACACCCTAGACGAGTCTTTCCGAACACGTTTAGTGGTCGTAGGCGGTCAGTGAGCGGCTGACCGCCTGGCCGGTCTGGAAGTTGTGCCAGATCGCGGTGGCCAGCGCGAGGACGCGCTGCGCGACGCGCACGGCAACGCCTTCGCATGTGCGGCCGCCGTGTTGTTCCAGGTCAAGCTGGCCCTTGAGGGTGTCGTTCACCGACTCGATCAGCTGGCGGACCTTCTTGAGCATCGGCTCTCCGGGGCGGGCGGCCTCGCGTTTCATCGACGGCCGCAGCAGCGAAATGCCGTGCTCGGACAATGACCGCTCGAAGGCTCTGGACGCAAAGCCCTTGTCCGTGATCAGCAGCAGGCCGGGCCGCTCACGCACGAGCGGGGCATCGACCTCCAGCATGGCAGCCAGGACTTCGCGCTCGTCGATCTTCGGGCTGGCCAGGGCCCACAGGACTGGCATCCCGGTTGGGGTGCACACCAGGAACAGCCGCAGCCCCCAGTAGAACCGTGAGTGGGACGAGCAGTAGCCGTAGTTCGCCCAGCCCGCCACCTCCGACCGCTTCACCGTGGGCCGCGACGTGCCGCAGGGCACGGGGGTGGAGTCGCAGAGCCACACGGTGTCATGCCAGAAGTCTGTGTCCCTGGCCAGGACCCGGATGAGGCGTTTGACCTGCGGCAAGGCCGCCCGCAGGCGCTTGTTGTAGCCGGCGTCCTGCGGGATGTACGGGAACATGCCGCGGTAGTGGGCGCGTACGTGCCGCAGCCAGCGGGCCTCGCTGTGGAAGCCGAGCAGGGCCTGCATGACGGCCAGGCACAGCAACTCGGAGTGGCTCAGTTTCGGCGGCCTGCCTGGCAGTCGGGCGATCCCGGCCGAGTCATCGTCGATCTTCACGTACAGTGCGGTTACGAGGGTGGTCAAGTTCGTCGTCACAAACGGATCTTGAGCACCCTCGTCTCATGCCCGCAGGCATTCGGAAAGACTCGTCTAGGCCATGGGTGCGCCGCCAGCACCGTGCGTGCGATTGCAGAACTCGCCTCCCATCCTCTCTAGAGAGCACATTGACGTCTCTAGAGAGGAGCGCTCTAATAAATATGTCTAGAGATGTTGCATCGCGCCTGCTCCCCCGCGCGGAACCCAGCGAGCGAACCAGTGAACCGAGGTCCTGATGGCCGTCACCGTTCGTCCCACCGGACACCCTGAATACACCCAGACCCTGCCGTGCGCGGCCGAAAGTGCCGCCCCCGCCCGCATCCTGGTCCGCACGGCCCTGACCGCCTGGGGCCTGCACTCCGTCATGGACAGCGGAGCCCTGGTCGTCACCGAACTCGTCGCGAACGCCGCCCGGCACACCCGCGCCTGCGCCGTACGGGTCACCGTCACACGCCCCGCCGGGACGGTGGTCCGCATCGCGGTCGTGGACACCTCCCGGCGCATCCCCGAAGTCCGCGTGACGGGCATCGACGACGAGTACGGGCGGGGCCTGGCCCTGATCGACGCGCTCTCCCAGCGCTGGGGCTACGAACGGCTCCCCTGGGGCAAACGCGTCTGGGCCGAGCTGCGGCGCGAGAGCGACCCGCGCTGAACGACGGCGCCGCGCGGGGCGTCAGCGCCCCGGCGCCGGCACGGTGAGCGTCAACGGTCCCGCGCCGTCGGCGCTTCGGACCGGGAGTTCGCGCCGGAGGCCGCCCGCGGTGAGGCGGAGGGCGACCCGCCAGGTGCCCGGGGGGCCGCTGCACAGACGGGAGCGGGCGCGGTAGCGGTCGCCGGCGGCGCGTTCGACGGTGGTGCGCAGGGCCACGCAGCGGGTGGCGTCGCGCAGCACGAACTGGAGGTCGGCGTCGACGGGGCAGCCGGGGAGGGTGAGGCGGGCGGTGACCGTGGCGCGGCCGGCGCGGGTGCAGGCCGCCTCGCCCCACAGGTCGGCGCCGAGCGGGCGGCGGGCGCCGTCGTGGTCCAGGTCGAGGTGGAGGTGGCCATGCGGGGAGGAGAGGAAGAGCGCGGCGACGGTGGGGCCGTCGGGGCCGTGGCCGACGACGCGGGGGGCGGTGTCGGTGGCCGGCGCGCCGCCCTCGGGGACCAGCCAGACCTCCCGGCGGAGGGCGGCGGCCGGCTCGGCGGCCGTGGCATCCGCGCCGCCCGCCGCGACCGCGATCTTCAGGCCCCAGACGCCCTCCGCCAGCGGTGCGCCGTGGGCCGCGGCGGCCGGGTCGAGGGCGGCGTGCCAGGCGCCGTCGGGGCCGTACGCGGCGGGGACGCGGAGGTGGGCGCCACTGCGGTGCAGGACGAGATCCACCTGATCGGTGCCGACGTCGCCGGCGGCGCGGAGGGCCGCGGTGCCGTGGAGGTGGAGGACGCCGCCGACCCACTGGAGGTCGGTCAGGCGCTGGCGTACCGCGACGCGGTCGGTGAGGTCGTAGAGGGCGTCCGGCAGCGGGTGGTCCGGGTCGCGGAAGTGGGGGTAGGCGGCGTAGGCGCGGCCGTCCTCGACGAGGGGCGGGCCGGGTGCCGGGCCGGGGCCGGAGTCGGCCCGGACGACGGCGTCCAGTTCGGTGGCGAGGCCGGCGCGCAGGCAGTGGGCGCGGAGGCGGAGGCCGGGCGGGAGGGCGCCGAGCACCCGGTCGGTGAGGTGGCGGTCGACCAGGGGGCGGGCGGCCTCGCGCATCGCGCGGCGGCCGGCCTCGTCCCGGGCGAGATAGGAGGCCGCGAACGGCATGAGTATCTCGCCGTGGAAGTGGCGGACCATCAGCTTGTCGCGGTCCGGGCCGGGCGGGACCTCGGCGGCCAGGACGGCCAGGACGGTGTCGATGTAGGCGAGGTAGCCGGGCCAGTCCATGTCCTGGCGGGAGGCGTTGCTGTCGTCGTCGCGGCCGTGCAGGTAGTAGCAGTCGTAGTCGGCGAGGACGGAGACGGTCCCGGCGCGCAGCAGGGCGGTGATGCCGAAGGGGAGGTCCTCGCCGAGCAGGCGGCCCTCGACGAAGCGCAGGCGGTGGCGCTCGACGAAGGAGCGGCGGAAGAGCTTGTAGGCGGCGAGGGTCCAGTAGACGGGCGAGTCGAAGACCGAGACGCGGGGGCTGGTGGTGCGCAGGTCCACGGGGGCGCCGCGGCCGTCCACGCCGACGATGCGGCCGTAGACGATGTCGGAGTCGTGTTCCTGGGCCATCCCGACGAGGCGGGCCAGCGCCTCGGGGCCGAGATGGTCGTCGGAGTCGAGGAAGAAGACGTAGTCGCCGGTGGCGCGGTCCAGGCCGACGTTGCGGGGCCGGCCGGCGCCGCCGGAGGCGGGCTGGTGGACGACGGTGAGGCGGGGGTGGGCGGCGGCGGCCTCGTCGAGCCAGGCGCCGCTGCCGTCGGTGGAGCCGTCGTCGACGGCGATGATCTCGATCCGGTGCGGGTCGAGGGTCTGCGCGAAGACCGAGCCGAGGCTGCGGTCGAGGTAGCGGCGGGTGTTGTGGACCGGCACGATCACGGTGACGGTCGGGTCGGGGCGGGCCCGGTCGTCGCGGCCGTCGGCGCTTTCGAGGCCCGTGGGCTTCTCAGAGCGCTCGGGGTTCTCGGGGTGGTCGGGGTGGTCGGGATGAGCGAAGTTGCGGGACACGGGAACAGTGGCCTCCGTTCCTTCTCTGCGGGTCCTCGCCCTACCCCGCCCCCTCCGGGGTAAAACGGACTATCAAGACATCAAGCCATATAAATCGTTCGCTGCCTGTCTGCGCGCGGAGCACCGCGCCGACCTCAAAGGAGCGCCGGTGAGCCCGACACCTTCCGCACCGCAAGAGGGGGTGCGGGCCCGGGAGGTTGCCCGGACGCCGTCCGGCGCGGCGTGCGCCACATCCCCGGCCGGGATCCGGCGGTGGCCGGCCGCGCCCGGGCTCGCGGCGCTGCTGTCCATGGGCGCGTACTGCCTGGCGCTGGCCGTCCACGGCAGCTATCCGTTCGGGCCGCGGCCCCGTTCCGTGAACGATCTGGGCAACCAGTTCGTGCCCTTCCACGCCCGGCTGTGGGACCTGCTGCACGGCGGCGCCCACGGGGACCTGTTCTTCAACTGGGGCAGCGGGTACGGCGTCCCGTTCCTGGCGGACTTCGTCACGTATCTGATGAACCCGTTCTCGCTGCTGGTGGGGGTGTTCCCGCGGGCCCTGGTGGATCTGCCGGTGTTCCTGGTGACGCTGCTGAGCATCGGGCTGGGCGCGGCGCTGATGACCGTCCTGCTGGGGCGGCTGCGCCCCGGGCCGGGGGTGCTGCGGGCGCTGCTGGCGGTGGGGTACGGGCTGTGCGCCTGGGTGCTGAACGACGGGTACGCCGATCCGATGTGGATGTGGGGGCTGGTCTCGCTGCCGCTGCTCGGGATCGCGGCGGACTGGTGCCTGCGGCGGGTGCGCTGGGTGGCGGGGACGCTGCTGGTGGCGGTCGCCTTCGCCGGGAACTTCTACACCGCGGCGATGGCCACGTTGGCGACGGGGCTGGTGCTGGCGGTGCGGATGACGACCAACGCCGACGAGGGCGCCGACACCGGCGGGCGGCTGCGGGTGGTGGGCCGGGCGGCCGGTATGACGGCGGCCGGGGTCGCGCTGGCCGCCCCGGTGCTGACGGTGTCGCTGCGGGCCAGCCGGGTCGCCCAGCCGCCGCCCACGGCGGTGTACGGGGGCCGGCCGCCGCTGCTGGACCAGCTGGCGCAGTTGCTGCCGGGCGGGCACGGCGACGTGCCGGCGCCCAACGTCTTCGTCGGGGTGCCGGCGCTGCTGCTGGTGGCCGCCTTCCCGTTCGTCCGGGCGGTGCCGGCGCGGGTCCGGATCGGGTGGTCGCTGCTCGCGGCGGGGATCGGCGCCTCGTTCGTGTGGAAGCCGACGATCCTGCTGTGGCACGGGCTGGCGCTGCCCAACGGGAGCCCGTACCGGGCCGCCTTCGTGCTCAGCGGGGTGCTGGTGATGATCGCGTGGCTGGCGCTGGCACACCGCCCGCGGGCGCGCGAGCTGGCCGCGGGGGCGGCGCTGGTCGCGGTGCTGCTGGGCTGCTGCCGGCACCGGAGCGCGGTGGGCGGCGCCACCTGGCTCGTGGTGGCGGGCGGCGGGGCGGTGATCCTGGCGGCGCTGGTGGCCCTGGCCCGCCTCGGTGGGCGGCCCCGGGCGCGACTGGCGGCCACCGCGGTGCTGGCCGGCGCCGCCACGCTCACCGCGGCGTACACGGCGTTCTCGGTGGCGGCCGTCCGGGACGGGATCCCGTGGTTCCGGCCGAAGCTGACGATGACCGAGGGGTCGCTGGCCACCCGGCGGGGGCTGATCGCCCGCGACGACTGGCCGCGCTCCCGTACCGACCCGGGCCCGCACGAGTACGCGAACAACGATCCGCTGCTGCTCGGCGGCGAGGGCGGCGCGTACTACAGCAGCTATGTGCCCGTGGCGACCGCCCGGGCGCTGCACGGCCTGGGCGCCGGCTGGTACATCCGGGGCCGGCACACGCTCAGCTTCGAGGACCCGGTGGGCCGGGCGCTGATGGGGGTGAGCAGCGCGCAGTCGATGCCGCCGGCGGGCGGGCCGCGCGGCCGGTACACCGTGGTGCGCGACCGGCCGGCGCCGCTGGTGACCGTGCGGCGCGGGCCGCTGCCGGGCCCGGGCAGCGGCCCGGACACCGTCTTCGCCCGCCAGGAGCGGGTGCTGGGCGCCCGGGTCTACGAGGTGCCGCGGCTGGTGCCGGCCGCCGGCACGGCCCCCGGCCCGGCCCCGGAGCGCGCGCCCGGCGGCTGGCTGCTGCCGGACCGCCCGCTGCCCACCACGGACGCCGGGGCGCTGGCCGCGCCGAACGCCGGGACGGCCTTCACCGCGCGGTGCACCCCCGGCAGCGTGGCGCTCTGGTACGCGCCGTGGTTCGGGGGCGAGGTCGGCGGGCCGGGCGGGACCGCCCGGGCGGTGGGCCGGTGGGACGTCACCGCCAATCCGCTGGGGCGGCTGGGCACCGTACCGGCCGACGGGGTGGTGCGGGTGTGGTTCGCCGGGCAGGGCCGCCCGTACGTGCCGGAGCGGGCCGTCGGCTGTCTCTCCCCGGGGCGGCTGGACGCGGCGGTGCGGGCCCTGGAGGGGCCGGTCCGGCTCACCGCGGGCGGTCACGGGCTGACCGCGACGCTGCGCCCGGGGGCCGCGGGGACCGCGGTGCTCGCCCTGCCGGCGGTGCCCGGATGGGGCTGTTCGGTGGACGGCGGTCCGGACCGGGCGCCCGGCGCGTTCGGCGGGCTGCTGGCCGTTCCGCTGGCGCGCGGGGCGACCCGGCTGAGCTGTGCCTACACCCCTCCGGGCCTGGCCGCGGGGCTGGCGACGAGCGGGGCGGGGGTGCTGGTGGTGGGCGCGGTGGCCGGTGCGGCGCGCGTCCGCCGCGGCCGGCGGCGCCCCATTCCACCCCCCTTCTCAAATAGTGCATTTCGCCCAAATTCGTAGAATTGCCTTTCAGGGGACGGCCACGTCGACCGCCCCCCGAAACCCGGCGAACCCCCGGCGAAACGGCCCGCTCATGAAGCTCTCCATCGTCGTGCCCTGCTACAACGAAGAGGCCGTCATAGGCCGTTTCGACGAACAGCTGCGCGCGGTGCTCGACCCACTCGCGGTCGAGTACGAGCTGTGCTACGTGGACGACGGCAGCCACGACGGGACGCTGCCCCGGCTCCGCGCCCTGGCCCACCAGCACCGCGGCACCACCCGCTACCTCTCCTTCAGCCGCAACTTCGGCAAGGAGCCGGCGATGCTGGCCGGGCTGCGGACCGCCACCGGCGACGCGGTGATCATCATGGACGCCGACCTCCAGCACCCGCCGGAGCTGATCGAGAAGATGCTCGACCTCTACCAGCTCGGCCACGACCAGGTCATCGCCCGGCGCAGCCGGGACGGCGACCGGCGGCTGCGCACCGTCCTCAGCCGCCTGTACTACCGCGCCGTCAACACCTGGATCGACGTCGAACTGGTCGACGGCGCGGGCGACTTCCGGCTGCTGTCCCGCAAGGCGGTGGACGCGCTGGTCTCGCTGCCCGAGTACAACCGCTTCTCCAAGGGGCTGTTCTCCTGGATCGGCTTCGACACCGTCAGCTTCGACTACCGCAACGCCGCCCGGGAGGCCGGGGAGACCAAGTGGCGCTTCGGCTCGCTGGTCAACTACGGCATCGACGGGATGATCTCGTTCAACTGCCGTCCGCTGCGCGCCGCCATCTACACCGGGCTGGGCCTGGCGTCCCTCGCCACCCTCTACGCCCTGTGGGTCATCGGTGTGGCCGTCGTCGGCGGGGTCACCGCGCCCGGCTATGTGACGCTGGTGGCCATCATCGTGGGGCTGGGCGGCCTGCAGATGGTGATGCTCGGGCTGATCGGCGAGTACATCGGGCGGATCTACTACGAGACCAAGCGCCGGCCGCACTTCCTGGTCAAGGAGAGCGACGGCGCCACCCCCACGGCCGCCGCGGCGCGCGCGCCCACCCCCTCCGGGACCGCCGCCGTGGGCCCGCGGTCCCCCTGATGCGCGGCCCGGCCGCGGCGGTCCCCTGGGGGCAGGTGGCCCGGTTCACGGTGGTCGGCGGCGTCAACACCGCGACCTTCTACGCCTGTTACCTGCCGCTGCACCGGCTGCTGCCGTACTTCGCGGCCTACACGACCGGCTTCGTGCTCAGCCTGGTCGGCTCCTTCTTCCTCAACACCTACTTCACCTACCGCACCCGCCCCACCTGGAAGAAGTTCCTGCTCTTCCCGCTGACCCAGGTCACCAACTACGCGGTGCAGAGCGCCGGTCTGGTGGCGCTGGTGAGCTGGCTGGGGATGAACAGCGTGGCCGCGCCGCTGGCCGCGGCCCTGCTGGCACTGCCGGTCACCTTCGTCGTCTCCCGGCGGATCCTGCGGCCACCGCGCCGCCCGGACGGCGCCTGTGACCAGCCCGAGTCGCCGCCGGTGCGCTCCGGCCGACCGGCCTAGGTCGCGCCCGCAGCCCGCCAGGCCAGGAACGGCGCGGTCTGGCCGGCCTTCTGCTGGCGGGCCGCGTACAGCCGGCCGTCGTTGCCGAGGGCGACCAGCACCGCCCGCCCGGCCGTGTCCTGGGCCACCCCGGCCGCCGCCGAGTGCGCCAGTGCGCACCGCTGCCAGGGCTTGGGCGCGGCCTGCGCCATCGCCACCCGGACGTCGCCGGCGTCGTCCCGGGCGGCCAGCACCATCCGGTCGTCGCGGCCGGCCGGCGCCAGCGCCACCCGCCCGTAGCCGCCGGCCCGTTCGCACTGCCCGGCGACCCGCCAGGTGCCGAGCGCCCGCCGCCGCTCGGCGATCAGCACCCGGGCGGTCATCGACTGTCGGTAGGCGATCCGCACCATGCCGCCGGCCAGGGGGACGACGCTGACCGGACCGCCCGGCTCCGGCAGCCCGGTGGCCGCGCCGGGCCGGGGCTTCTCCCCCGGCTGCTTGGACACCCAGTGCTGCACCGTCCGGACGCTGGGCGCCACCAGGTGGATCAGCCCCCCGGTGTCCACACACGCGTCGATCCCGTCGACGACCTGCGGGGACGCCCTGAGGGTGCCGACCCCGGCC
Source organism: Streptomyces yunnanensis (assembly GCF_029011865.1). NCBI lineage: Bacteria > Bacillati > Actinomycetota > Actinomycetes > Kitasatosporales > Streptomycetaceae > Streptomyces > Streptomyces yunnanensis. Next base: position 5,891,344 of record NZ_CP095749.1, on the reverse strand, counting down.
GGCCCCTCCAGCCGGTCCCAGGGCGACCACTGCGCACCGTCCGGCCCGCTGCGGTGGCCGATCCCGCCGTCCCAGGTCCGGACGAAGACGTGCACGGTGCCGTCCGGCGCCGCCACCGCGGCCGGGTAGCCGACCTCCAGCGACCGGACCGGGTCCGCTTCCGGGGACCCCAGCGACGCCCAGTCCCCGAAGGCGGGCACCCCGCCCCGGCCGGTGCCGGTCTGCCGCGCGGTGACCAGCTCGCGGTGGTGCTCGGTGTCCGGCCCCGGCAGGACCGTCCGGGACGCGAACAGCTGGAGCGTGCCGTCCGGGTGGCGCACCGCGTGGATCTGACTCTCCAGCGACTCCCCGCCGACGAGCGCCGGGGCGCCGAACCGGCCGCTGCCCGGCGCCGTCTCCGCCCAGCAGTACGCGGCCCCGCCGAGCACCGCGAAGGCGGTCAGCCGCCCGTCCCGGGCCGGCCGCACCCAGGCGTTGGAGCCGGGGGCGCGCAGCCGGGTGCTGCGGGTCCAGTTCCGCGGGCTGCCGTTGAGGGCGGTGTCGCCGACCTTGCGGTCGCCGCAGCCGGCCGGGTCGGCGCAGGGGCGGTGGTCGGCCCAGCCGTAGATGTTCAGCGTGCCGGCCTTGCGGCGGGCGGTGGACAGGTCGAGGTCGTTCGGCAGGACGCCGAGTTCGTAGCCGAGGTAGTTCTCCACGAGGGTCGGGGCGGGGGCGCCGCGTCCCCAGTGGCGGGCCAGCGCCGCCTGGGTGAAGTGGGCGGAGGCGGTGTGGTCCTGGTGGTCGAGGTAGCGCAGCCCGGCCAGCCGCGGGTCGCGGGTGGGCAGCGGCGGCTTGTCGGAGTGCACCGCGTTGGGGTCCAGGGTGCGCACGACGGTGGGCCGGACCCAGTCGAGGACCTCGGCCAGGGTGTCGGTGACCTGGTCGCGGGTGTAGCGGAACTGCCGCTGGACGGGGCTGCCCTCGGGGCGCAGCGTGGGCAGTGCGTCGATCACCCCGAGCCAGAGCCCGCGCAGGCTGGTGGCGCGCGGCAGGTAGACCGCGCGGGCCTCCACCAGCTCCACGAAGACCAGCTGGTGCTGGGGGGCGGCGCGCAGCGTCTGGACCTCCACCTGGAAGCCGGACAGCAGGGTGCGGGCCTCGGCGTCCCAGACGCTCTCCTCGTCGCCGGTGGCCATCTGGGCGTGCGCGGCGAGCAGACCGTTGGCCCGGGCCCGGGCGAAGGCCGACCGGTCGGGGGCCACATGGTCGTGCAGGGTGCTGCTGCGGGGCGCGTTCCGGCCGTCGGACTCACCGCCCGTCAGGCACACCGTGACGGTCCGCGCGCCGCTGCGGATGGCCTGCGCCAGGCCCGGGTTCATGAAGAACAGGCCGTCGTCGGGGTGCGCGATGACGTGCAGGAACACCTGCTCGGTCGGTTCCTCGACGGACTCCTGCGAACGGGCCGGCGGGGCCGGGCGGGTGCCGTCCGGGGACAGCCAGGCCCAGACGCCGGTGCCCGCGGTGCCCGCGAGAACGGCACCGCCGGTGGCCTGAAGCAACCGGCGGCGGGAGACGAGCGGTCCTGACCGGGGCACATCCTCAAGTATTTGCGGGCCCCGGCGATCCCGCGCGCCCGCGGTGCCCGCGGCGGCACCCCCGCGCAACGGACACCGGGGCTCACCCACCCCGCACGACAACCCTTTCGGGTGAACGCCCGTCAGTCGACCGACGGGCGCGGCGCCGGCGGGCCACCGCCGCGCGTCCCCGCGCCCCCGCCGACCCGGCCGGCGGACTGCCCGCGCCGGCCCCGGAGTTGGCGTCCTGGTCGTTCCGCCGGACAGGCGTACGGATAACATCCCCCGGTAGTTCTCGATCGGGGGGTGGCTCCACATCAGCACGCACGACGACGTCTTCAAACCCCTGCGCGCCGAGGATCCGCGGGAGGTGGCCGGCTACCGGCTGCTGGCGCGGCTCGGCGAGGGCGGCATGGGGTCGGTGTACCTCACCCGCACCCGCGGCAACCAGCCCGCCGCACTGAAGGTCATCCGCCGGGAGTTCGGCCAGGACCCGGACTTCCGCAGCCGCTTCGAGCAGGAGGTCAGGGCCGCCCGCCGGGTGCAGGGCTACCACATCGTGCCGGTCCTCGACCACGACACCGGCGGCGAACTCCCCTGGCTTGCCACGGCGTTCATCCCCGGCCTGCCGCTCGACGAGGCGCTGCGGGACGGCCCGCTGCCGCTGCCGGCGGTCTTCCAGCTGATCGGCGCGGCGGCCGGCGCGCTGGGCTCGGTGCACGCCGCCGGGGTCGTCCACCGCGACCTCAAGCCCAGCAACGTGCTGCTCGGCCCGCAGGGCCCCTACGTCATCGACTTCGGCATCGCCCGGGCCGCCGACGCCACCCAGCTCACCCGCAGCGGCGGCTTCATCGGCACCCCGCAGTACATGTCCCCCGAGCACGCGAACGGCGCGCAGGTCACGCCCGCCGCCGACGTCTTCTCGCTGGGCCTGATCGCGGCGGTCGCCGCCACCGGCCGGCACCCGTACGGGGACGGCGCGGCGATCACCGTCGCCGCCCGGATCGCCAACACCGCGCAGGTCGCCCCGGACCTCGACGGCTACCCGGACGCGCTGCGCCCGCTGCTGAACCGCTGCCTGTCCGCCGACGCCCGACTGCGGCCGACGCCGGCCGAGTTGGCGGAGCTGTGCCGGGCGGCGTCCGGGCGCGGGCCGCGGGACTTCGACGGCTGGCTGCCGGGCGCGGTGGCCGCCGAGATCGCCCGCCGGGAGCGCGCCGCCAAGGAGCTGCCGGAGCCGCCGCCGGCCGCTGCCCCGCCGCCGCCCGGCTACGCCCCGACCCAGGGCCCCGCCGGCCACACCCCCACCCGGGGCACGGGCCCGCACGCCGCCCCGACGCAGGACGGCACCGGCCCGGTGCCCTCGCCGCCGGGCGGCCCGCACGCGATGCCCACGGTCGGCCCCGGCGCGCCCGCGGCCGGCAAGCGGCGCAGCCCCGTGCTGCGGGCCGCGGTCGGCGCGGTGGCGCTGATCGCCGTGGCCGGCATCACCTGGACGGTGGCGCGCGCCGGCAGCTCGGGCGTGGACACCCCCGACCACCGGTCCACCGCCGCCCCGTCCACCACCCCGTCCTCCGACCGGCACAAGAAGGGCGGCGACACCTCCGGCCCCCCTGCCGACCAGAACGCCGGCTACCAGGTCGTCTTCAAGGACCGCCCGTTCGCGCTGCGCGCCCCGGCGGCGGCGGACTTCAACTACATCGACCTGGACGTCCCCAAGGCCGTCCCCGGCGCCCAGATCGACGAAGCCCCCTACGAGATCACCTACAACGGGGTGTCCGGGATCGGGCTGGAGTTCCACACCCCCATGGGCCGCAGCACCGGCCGCACCGCCCAGGCGTGCCTGGACGGGTCGCACACGGACGTCCTCCCGAAGCAGGTGCGCCGCGAGGAGCTGGACAAGGCGCAGACGATCCACGTGGGCACCCTGCTGTGTACGGAGACCACGGACCGAAACCTCGCGATGATCGAGATCACCGGCATGAGCCCGAACCACGAGAGCAACATGCCGGACTTCGCGACGAAGGTGACCCTCTGGAAGAAGGACTAGGGCGGTTCTGAAACGGGGCGGGGCGGCCGGAGGGGATCCGGCCACCCCGCCCGCACCCGCTCCGCCTACTCCGCGCCCAGCGCCGCCGTCACCGACCCGGCGAGTGCGTCGAGATACCCCGCGGGCACCTCGTCGCGGACCACCAGCAGCCGCCAGTACAGCGGCCCGGTCAGCAGGTCGAGCGCCAGCCGGGGATCCACGTCCGCCGGCAGCTCGCCGCGCTCCACCGCCCGCGCCACCACCGCCGCCGCGACACCCTCCTGGCTGTCGTGCAGGGCGGCCTTGAGCGCCTCGGCCAGCTCCGGGCTGCGCGCCGCCTCGGCGAGCAGGTCCGGGATGATCTGCGAGGCCATCGGGTGTCCCAGCGCCCGGGCCGCGACCTCCAGCACCATCCGCACATCGCCGCGGAGCGACCCGGTGTCCGGGGCCGGCAGCCCCGCCGCGGCGACCGCCGAGACCACGTCCAGGACCAGGTGCAGTTTGGAGCGCCAGCGCCGGTAGACGGCGGTCTTGCCGACCCCGGCCCGGCGGGCGATGCCCTCGATGGACATCCGGGCGAAGCCGACCGCGGCCAGCTCCTCGAAGACCGCCGCGCGGATCGCGGCGGTCTTGTCCTCCCGCAGCACGGCGGCGCCGGCCGGGGCCCGGCGCGCCCCGGATGCCGCCGGGCCTCTCTCGCTCTCGGTGCCGTTCTTTGCCATGCCTTGATCCTAGCGGCACGACGCTACGGTTGCGTTTCGACGTGACCTCGCTCTAGTCTCGGCGTCGCGACGATACGGACCCGTTCCGTCGTCGTCCGGATCCTGCCGTCCCCGCGACCGCACTCCGAAGCCCTCGTACGAAAGCGAATGGCCGCATGCCCCAGACCCTCGCGCCCCCGGCCCCCGAACCGGCCGCCGTCCGACCGTCCGGATCCGGCACCGCGCCCGACGCGGAGCTGAGCGCCCTGGCCGAACGCCACGGCCTCACGGTGAGCGGCGCCCGCCCCTCACTGGCCGCGTACACCCGCCAGCTGTGGCACCGACGGCACTTCATCACCTCGTTCGCCACCGCCAGGCTCACCGCGATGTACACCACCGCCAAGCTCGGCCAGCTGTGGCAGGTGATCACCCCGCTGCTCAACGCCGGCGTCTACTACTTGATCTTCGGTGTGCTGATCGGCACCCGGAAGGGCGTCCCGGACTACATCCCGTACCTGGTGACCGGCGTCTTCGTCTTCACCTTCCTGCAGAACTCGGTGATGGCCGGCACCCGGGCGATCTCCGGCAACCTCGGCCTGGTGCGCGCCCTGCACTTCCCGCGCGCCTGCCTGCCGATCTCGTTCTGCCTGGCACAGCTACAGCAACTGCTGTACTCCATGGGCGTGCTGATGGTCATCCTGCTGGCCTTCGGGCAGCTGCCGACCTGGTCCTGGCTGCTGGTCGTCCCGGCGCTGGCCCTCCAGTTCGTCTTCAACACCGGCCTGGCGATGGTCATGGCACGGCTCGGCGCGCGGACCCCGGACCTGGCGCAGCTGATGCCCTTCATCATGCGGACCTGGATGTACGCGTCCGGCGTGATGTTCAGCATCAGCGTGATCCTCAAGGGCAAGCACCTCCCGCAGATCGTGGTGGTGCTGCTGAACGGCAACCCCGCCGCGGTCTACATCGACCTGATGCGCTTCGCCCTGATCGACAGCTTCACCCGACACCAACTCCCGCCGCACGTATGGGCGTTCGCGGCCGGCTGGGCGCTGCTCGCGGGCGTCGTCGGCTATGTGTACTTCTGGAAGGCCGAGGAGCGGTACGGACGTGGCTGAGCACATGACGGAAGACCAGGGCGGCACCCGCCCGACGGCAGCGGACGAGGCCCGCATCCCGACCGTGATCGCGGACGATCTCCACATCGTCTACCGGGTCTACGGCACCGGTGCCGGCAAGGGCAGCGCGACCGCCGCGCTCAACCGCATCGTCCGGCGCCGCCCCTCGGTGGGCGTGCGCGAGGTGCACGCGGTCAAGGGCGTCTCCTTCACCGCCTACCGCGGCGAGTCGATCGGACTGATCGGTTCGAACGGCTCCGGCAAGTCGACCCTCCTCAAGGCCGTCGCCGGACTGCTGCCCGCCGAGCGCGGCAAGGTCTACACCCACGGCCAGCCCTCGCTGCTGGGCGTGAACGCCGCCCTGATGAACGACCTCACCGGCGAGAAGAACGTCCTCCTCGGCGGCCTGGCGATGGGCATGAGCCGCGAACAGGTCCGCGCCCGCTACGACGACATCGTCGACTTCTCCGGCATCAACGAGAAGGGCGACTTCATCTCCCTGCCGATGCGCACCTACTCCTCCGGCATGGCGGCCCGACTGCGGTTCTCCATCGCCGCCGCCAAGGACCACGACGTGCTGCTGATCGACGAGGCACTGGCCACCGGCGACCGGGCCTTCCAGAAGCGCTCCGAGGCCCGCATCCGCGAACTGCGCGAGGAGGCCGGCTCGGTCTTCCTCGTCAGCCACAACAACAACTCCATCCGCGAGACCTGCGACCGCGTCCTCTGGCTCGAAAGGGGCGTCCTCCGCATGGACGGCCCCACCGACGAAGTCCTCGCGGCCTACGAGGAATTCACCCACGCCTAGCAGCCCCCTCCCCCCTTCCCCCCCCGCACGAGCGCCGGACGGCCCCCACCCGACCGGCGCTCCCGCCATTCCCGGCCCACAACTCGGGCCCGCCCGGCCGGCTCTTCCCACCCCTGCCGCACACCGCGCACCCGGCAATTCCCAGCCGGCCCGCACCTCCCAGCCGGCCCGCAATTCCAGCCCGTCCGGCGTTTGAGGACGAGCGCAGCGATACCCCGGCCCGTACGGGCCCACCACCCGCACCCCCTACGGCCCCACGACCCACGGCCCCACCGCACCGGCACCCAACGCAAAGCGCCGGACGGGCATCACCAGCCCGTCCGGCGCTTGAGGACAAGGGGGGCAGGCGCCGCACGGCGCCGCCCCACCCGGCTCAGCTATGCGTACGCAGCAACGTACGCATCGTCCGCATGGCCACCGAAAGGTTCGCCAGATCGAACCCCTCGGACCCGTGGATCTCCTCCAGCGTGGCCCGGGCCCGCGTCAGGATCGCGACGTTGGTCTCCTCCCACGCCTTGAACCGCTCCTCCGGCGTCGCGGACCCGTTGCCCACCGCGAGCACGTCCGAGGTGAGCGCGGCGTGCGCGGCGAAGAGGTCCTCGCGGATCGAGGCGCGGGCCATCGACTGCCAGCGGTCGTTCCGCGGCAGCTCCAGGATGCGGTCCAGGAGTTGGTTGATCCGCAGCCGGTCGCCCAGGTCGTAGTAGACCTCGGCGACGGCCAGCGGCTCCTTGCCGGTCCGGTCCGCGATGGCGACGATGTCCAGCGTCGGGAAGACCGAGGAGAAGCCGGACACCTGGACGGCCAGCGGCTCGGGCACCCCGGCGTCGGTCAGCTCCTCCAGGATCGTCTGGTACCACTCCAGGTCGCCGCCCTGGAGCAGCTTGGGCAGCTCCGCCCAGACCTGCGCCACCCGCTCCGAGAAGAAGTCGATCGTCCCGGACAGCTCCAGCGGCTGGCGGCGGTTGTTGAGCAGCCAGCGGGTGCCGCGCTCGACCAGCCGGCGCGAGTGCAGCCGGATCCGGGTCTGGACGTCGGCCGCGACGGTGTTGTCCAGCGCCTCGACGTCGTCCCAGACCTGGTTGAGCCGGAAGATCGCGCGGGCCGCGGTGTGCGCCCGGACGACCTCCTCCAGCGACGCCCCGGTCTCCTCCCGCATCCGGTGCAGGAAGCTCGTGCCGCCGGTGTTGACGGTGTCGTTGACCATCACCGTGGTGACGATCTCGCGGCGCAGCGCGTGCCCGTCGACCTGCTCGGTGAACTTCTCCCGCAGCGCGGTCGGGAAGTAGGCGTGCAGCAGGTGCTGGAGGTAGGGGTCGTCCGGCAGTGCCGTCTGGATCAGCTCGTCGGCCACCGTGATCTTGGTGTAGGCGAGCAGGACCGCGGTCTCCGGCTGGGTCAGACCGCGCCCGGCGCTCAGCCGCTCCCGGATCTGCCGGTCGGTGGGCAGGAACTCCAGCGCCCGGTCCAGGTGTCCGTCGCGCACCAGGCGGCGCATGAAGCGCTGCTGGGCGTGGAGCATGCTGGAGGACTGGGCGAGGGCCAGCGCCAGCGCGGTGTTCTGCGCGTAGTTGTTGCGCAGCACCAGCGAGCCGACCTCGTCGGTCATCTGCGCCAGCAGCTTGTTGCGCTGCTTGACCGTCATGTCGCCGTTGGCGACGACGGAGTTGAGCAGGATCTTGATGTTGACCTCGTGGTCGGAGGTGTCCACACCGGCGCTGTTGTCGATCGCGTCGGTGTTGATCTTCCCGCCGGCCGAGGCGAACTCGATCCGGCCCAGCTGGGTCAGGCCGAGGTTGCCGCCCTCGCCGACGACCTTGACCCGCAGGTCCTCGCCGTTGACCCGGATCGCGTCGTTGGACTTGTCGCCCACGTCGGCGTGCGACTCCGTCGACGCCTTCACGTACGTGCCGATGCCGCCGTTCCACAGCAGGTCCACGGGGGCCCTGAGGATGGTCTGCATCAGGTCGGCCGGCGTCATCTTCTTCACGCCGGCCTCGATGCCGAGCGCGGCCCGCACCTGGGCGTTGATCGGGATGGACTTGGCCGACCGGGGGTGGATGCCGCCGCCCTGCGAGAGCAGTTCGGTGTTGTAGTCCGCCCACGAGGAGCGCGGCAGCTCGAACAGCCGGCGGCGCTCGGCGTACGAGGTCGCCGCGTCCGGCTTGGGGTCGAGGAAGATGTGCCGGTGGTCGAAGGCGGCGACCAGCCGGATGTGCTCGCTGAGCAGCATGCCGTTGCCGAAGACGTCACCGGACATGTCGCCGACGCCGACGACGGTGAAGTCCTCGGTCTGGGTGTCGTGGCCCAGCTCGCGGAAGTGCCGCTTGACCGACTCCCAGGCGCCGCGGGCGGTGATGCCCATGCCCTTGTGGTCGTAGCCGGCGCTGCCGCCGGAGGCGAACGCGTCGCCCAGCCAGAAGCCGTAGGACTCGGCGACCTCGTTGGCGATGTCGGAGAACGTCGCGGTGCCCTTGTCGGCGGCGACCACCAGGTAGGTGTCGTCCTCGTCGTGCCGGACGACGCCCTTGGGCGGCACGACCTCGCCGGCGACGAGGTTGTCGGTGATGTCCAGCAGACCCGAGATGAAGGTCTTGTAGCAGGCGATGCCCTCGGCCAGCCACGCGTCGCGGTCCAGCGACGGATCCGGCAGCTGCTTGCCGACGAAGCCGCCCTTGGCGCCGACCGGCACGATGACGGTGTTCTTGACCATCTGCGCCTTGACCAGGCCGAGGATCTCGGTGCGGAAGTCCTCCCGCCGGTCCGACCAGCGCAGACCACCGCGCGCCACCTTGCCGAACCGCAGGTGGACGCCCTCGACGCGGGGCGAGTACACCCAGATCTCGTAGGCCGGGCGGGGCGCCGGCAGATCGGGGATGGCCTGCGGGTCCAGCTTCATGGACAGGTAGGAGTGCGGCCGGCCCGTGCTGTCGCGCTGGTAGTGGTTGGTGCGCAGGGTCGCCTTGATGACGGTGAGGAAGGAGCGCAGGATGCGGTCCTCGTCGAGGGAGGCGACCTGGTCCAGGGCACCGTCCAGCTCCTCCAGCAGCCCGTCGATCAGCTCGGTGCCGGCGCTCTGCCGCTCCGGGGACATCCGCGCCTCGAAGAGCGAGACCAGCAGCCGGGTGGTGTGGACGTTGTTGGAGAGGGTGTCCTCCATGTACGTCTGGCTGAAGGTCGAGCCGGCCTGCCGCAGGTACTTGGCGTAGGCGCGGAGCACCATCGCCTGCCGCCAGTCGAGGCCGGCCCGCAGCACCAGCTGGTTGAAGTCGTCGCTCTCGGCGGCGCCCGTCCACACCGCGGTGAACGCCTCCTGGAAGCGCTCGCGGGCGTCGTCGCCCGAGACGTACGCGGGCATCCGCAGACCGAAGTCGTAGATCCAGGCGAGCGTGGAGTCCGCGCAGCGCAGCTCGTGCGGGCGCTCGTCGATCACCTCGACGCCCAGGCGGTTGAGGCCGGGCAGCACCTTCGACAGGGAGACCGGCTCGCCCCGGCGGTAGATCTTGAAGCGGCGCTCACCGGGGCCGGCGTTGACCGGCTCGTAGAGGCTGACCGCGAAGTCGTGGCCCGGCTCCTCGGTGAGCTTCTCCAGGTGCTGGAGGTCGGCGACCGCGCCGCGCGGGTTGTTCTCGGCCTTGTAGCCCTCGGGGAAGGCGTGGGCGTAGCGGCGCAGCAGCTCGGCGGCGCGCTCCTCGCCGACTTCGGCGGTCAGCGCCTCGGCGAAGCCGTCGGCCCAGGAGCGGGCGGCCTCCACCAGCCGGCTCTCGATGCGGTCCACGTCCGTGTCGGTGAGCTCGGACAGCGCGGTGCCGGGCTCGACGCGGATGAGGAAGTGCAGCCGGGAGAGCACCGATTCGGTGTTCCAGGCGGTGAAGTCGACGCTGGTGCCGCCCAGTTCCTCCTTGAGGATGTCGATCAGCCGCAGCCGGACGGCGGTGGTGTAGCGGTCCCGCGGGAGGTAGACGAGGGCGGAGTAGTAGCGGCCGTACTCGTCCTGGCGGAGGTAGAGCCGCAGGCGGCGGCGCTCTTGGAGGTAGAGCACGCTGGTCGCGATGGACCGCAGCTGGTCGGGCGGGGTCTGGAACAGCTCGTCGCGCGGGTAGGTCTCCAGGATCTGGAGCAGGTCGCGGCCGTCGTGGCTGTTCGGGCTGAAGCCGGCGCCCTCCAGGACCTCGGCGACCTTGCGGCGGATCACCGGCACCCGGCGGACGGACTCGGTGTACGCGGCCGAGGAGAACAGGCCCAGGAAGCGCCGCTCCCCGATGACGTTGCCCTCCTTGTCGAACTTCTTCACGCCGACGTAGTCGAGGTAGGAGGGCCGGTGGACGGTGGCGCGGCTGTTGGCCTTGGTCAGGATCAGCAGCTTGGGCTCGCGGGCCTTGGCGCGGGCGTCCGCGGGCAGCCGGTTGAAGGACGGCGAGACGGGGTGGCCGGCGTCGCTCTCGCGGTGCGCCGGGTCGGAGCGCAGGATGCCCAGGCCGGTGCCGGGGATCGCGGTGAGGACGTCCTCCTCGGAGCCGTCCTCGCAGGGCGCGGAGGCGAGCTCGTACTCGCGGTAGCCGAGGAAGGTGAAGTGGTCGTCGGAGAGCCAGCGGAGCAGCTCCCTGGCCTCCTCGACATCCTCCGCGCGGATGTCGTCGGCGATCGGCTCGGTGGGCAGGTCCTCGGCGATCCGCAGCGCGGCGGAACGCATCTTGTCCCAGTCCTCGACGGCCTCGCGGACGTCGGAGAGCACCCGCAGCAGATCCGCCGTGATCTGCTTGAGGTCCTCCTTGTCGGTCTCCCGGTCGGTCTCGACGTGGATCCAGGACTCGGTGACCGCGTCGTGCGGCAGCTCGGCGGCCCTGCCGCCGCCGTTGGCGCCGCGCCCGTCGCCGTTGGCGCCGAGGATCTCGATCAGCTTGCCGGTGACGTCCCGGCGGACGGTGACCTGCGGGTGGATCACGACATGGATGCCGCGCCCCTGCCGCGAGAGCTCGTTGGTGACCGAGTCGACCAGGAAGGGCATGTCGTCGGTGACCACCTCGACCACGGAGTGGCTGCACATCCAGCCGTTCTCCTCGACGGTCGGGGTGTGCACCCGCACATTCGCGGTGCCCTGGGGCCGGTGCTCGGCGAGGCGGAAGTGGGAGAGTGCGGCACCGAAGACGTCGACCGGGTCGCGGTCGGCGAGGTCCTCGGGGGCGGTGTGCAGGTAGTAGCGCTGGAGGTATCCCGCAAGGGTGTCCGGGTCCAGTCCGCGGACCGGGGACTTCCCCCCGGCCGGGCTGCTCTCACCTACCCGGGCGGCCCTCGCGAGCAGCTCGTTTTTGGCTTCGTCCAGCTTGGTCTGCATGTCCTCTGGCTCCTGTCGCGCGCCGTTGCGTGACGTTGTGGAAAAACGTGGGAAGGGCTGCTGAAGCCGCACAACGCCACCGCGACGCGAGGTGTCCTGTCGCTGTCGACGCTATGCCGCGATGGGGGGAGGCCGTGCCGTTGTCGACGAGTTGTGATGACGTCGACATGGATTGGCGGCCGCAACGGTCAGCGCTCGCCCGGTCACGGTGGTGTCCCGGGCGCACGGCGGGGGCCTTGCCACCCCCGCGGGCTATCGCGCTGATCACGGTGCAAGGCTATCTCTCCCGGCAAGTGCCCTGTTATGCGCCGTGCACGTAAAACCACACCCTTAACTTGGCCCTTCTGGACAATGGGGCGCCGGGGTGGCGTATGCGTGGCGGCTCGGGCGCCGGTCCCCGTCGCCTAGGCGGCGAGGTCCTCCGCGATCTGCACGGCCTCGGTGAGGCTGTCCACCACCGGCACCCCGGCGGCCGTCAGACTGCTCCGGCTGTGCGACCCGCCGGTGTACAGCACGGCGTGGGCTCCCGCGTCGCGGGCGGCCACCGCGTCGTCGACGGCGTCCCCGATCACTACCGTACGCCCCGGGTCGACACGCTCCAGGGCCGCCAGATGACGCACCATGTGCGCGCTCTTCGAACCCCCGGAAGGGCCCGTGCGGCCCTCGACCCGCACGAAGCGCGAGGCTATGCCGAGGCCCCGCACCAGGGGTATCAGCTCCTCGTGGCCGAACATGCTGAGGATCGACTGGCTCCGCCCGGCCGCCTGCCACGTCGCCAGCAGCCCGTCCGCGCCGTCGGCGAGGCCGCAGCCCGCCCGGTGCTCGGTGTAGTACCGGTGGAAGGTGGCGTCCATCAGCAGCCACTCGGCCTCGGTCGGCAGCCGCCCCATCAGCCGCTCGTAGAACCGCGGCACCGGCACGCAGTACAGCTCGCGGTACCGCTCCAGCGTGATCGGCTCCAGGCCGATCTCCGCGAAGGCGGAGTTGGTCGCCGCGATCACGGCGTCGGTGTCGTGGAACAGGGTGCCGTTCCAGTCCCACACGATGTGTGCGACGGGCTTCGTCATGTCGTCCCCCGGTCCTTCCCCCGTGCGGTTGCCATGGGGAAAACCGTACCCGCCGCCACTGACAACGGCGCCGAGCCGGCGGCCGGGCCACCGCGCCGGGGGCGTCACCCCAGCAGCTGCGGAATCTCCTGCACCCCGAACCACATCAGGTCGTGGTCCTCGGCGCCGTCCACCGTGAACTGGGCGTCGTCGTCGCCGAGATCGGCCGCGCCCAGCGCCGCCGCGGCCGCCGCCACGTCCTCCTCCGCGTCCGCGGAGTCCACATGCACCGCCGCCGCCTTCGACAGCGGCACCGGCCCGGTGATCCGCACCTCGCCCAGCGACGACGGGTCCAGCCCGCTGTCCGGGTCCACGGCCGCGCCACGGTCCGGCACGTCCACCGCCACCACGACCCGCCGCCGGGGCACCTCCGGGTGCCCGGCCAGCAGCCGCAGCGACGCCTGCGCCGCGCGGTTGAGCGCCGCGTACTCCAGCTCCTCGATGTCGTCCGAGACGTACCACTCCCGCAGCGCGGGCGTGACGGCGTACGCGAGCAGCGGGCCGGCCCCCAGCTCGCCGCCCTGGTGTGCCTCAGCGAGCCCGGAAAGCGTCAGGGGGACGTAGACACGCATAACAGCCGCTCTCGCTAGATCCAGAACAATGCCCAGCCAGCATACGGCCGTGCGTCCCCCTTCGTGCCGCCGCTGCGCCGCCCGGCCCACCGGCCTCCGGGGCGTCCGCCGCCCCGGCCCCGCCCCGTGATCCCGGGCCCGTGCCACGGACGGGTGAAAATCGTCCGCCCCGCCCGGGCCGGCCGGACGCCTTGCCGCCACCGGCGCCCCACCGACAAGATCCCGGACCACAAGCTACCGCCCGGTAAGGACGCCGGGCCCGGCCGAGGGGGCACTGCGATGACCGACACGACCAGCGACGACACCGCCGCGACCGGCGCCACGACGGGCGCCCGCCCGGCCCGGGCCACCCCGGCACCGCCGCGCCCGTGCCCCGACCGAACCGCACCCGACGCCGACGCCCCGGCACCCGTCCCGACCGTCCCCCGGCCCCGCAGCTCCCCCACCGACCGCACGCCCCACGGCGCCGACACCCCCGCCGAGCCGGCGCCGACGCCCGCCGCCCCGCGGCGCACCGCGCCCCCGGCCCACCGCGGCACCCGCCGCCCCACCGGCCCCGCGGGACGCGGCCCCGGCTCGTCCGGCAACCGCGGCCCCACCCGCACCCCACACCTCACCCGCACCACCGCGCAGCGCCGCCCCACCACCCACCCGGACACCCCGCTCCCCAGCCCCGGCGCCCGGCGCCGCGCCCAGGAGAACCACCCCCACCTCTGGTTCGCCCACCAGCTCCTGCTCACCCTGAGCGGCCAACGCCCCGTCCACGTCCTCCTCGGGCACGCCCTGCCCGCCGCCTACGACCGGCTCGCCGAGCTCGCCCCACTGTCGCCGCTGCGCCCCTACGTCGCCCCGGGCCTGCGCGCCCCCGTCCCGGCCCTGCACGAATGCGGCCTGTGCCGCCCCCGCGACGGCGTCATCGAGGCGTTCGCGCGCATCACCACCGGCGTCCGCCTGCGCGCCCTGGCGTTCCGCCTGGAACGGGGCGCCGACACCCGCTGGCGCTGCGCCGCCCTCGACGTCGGGCCGCTCCCCCAGGGCCCGCCCGGCGGACCGGCCCCGGGCCGACCCTGAAGACCGCACAGCGGGCCCGGACAACAGCGCAGGGCGCCCCGGCCGGCCATGGCCAGGGCGCCCTGCGCTGTCGTCTCCGCCGCGCGGCGGACCGCTCACCTCATGCGGCTCACCTCATGCGGCTCACTTCTTGCGGCTCACTTCTTGCGGCGCCGCCCGGCGCTCTTCTGCGCCTTGCGCCGCTCGGCGCGGGTCAGCCCGTCGGCCTCCGAACGGGCCGGGCCGTCGCCGTCCACGTCGCTGACGAAGTCGCCCTCGATGACGCTGCCGTCACCGTCGACCTTCGGCGCGGTGAAGTGCAGCCGGTCGGGCCGCTGCGGCGCCTCCAGGCCCTTGGCGTGGATCTCCGGACGCCCCGCGCCGGCCGCCGCCGGAACGGCCTCACCGCCACCCTGCTCCACCTGGGCGGCGTCCGCGGCCTGCTCCACCGGGACCTCCTCGACCTGCTGCTCCACCTGGACCTCCAGGTTGAACAGGTAGCCGACGGACTCCTCCTTGATGCCGTCCATCATCGCGGTGAACATGTCGAAGCCCTCGCGCTGGTACTCCACCAGCGGGTCCTTCTGGGCCATCGCCCGCAGACCGATGCCCTCCTGGAGGTAGTCCATCTCGTAGAGGTGCTCGCGCCACTTGCGGTCCAGGACGGACAGCACCACGCGGCGCTCCAGCTCCCGCATGATCTCCGAGCCCAGCTGCTCCTCGCGGGCGGCGTACTGCTCGTGGATGTCGTCCTTGATGGCGTCGGCGATGAACTCGGCGGTCAGGCCCGCGCGGTCGCCGACCTCCTCCTCCAGCTCGTCGATGGTCGCCTTGACCGGGTAGAGCTGCTTGAACGCGCCCCACAGGCGGTCCAGGTCCCACTCCTCGGCGAAGCCCTCGACGGTCTCCGCCTGGATGTAGGCGTCGATCGTGCCGTCCATGAAGTGCTTGATCTGCTCCTGGAGGTCCTCGCCCTCCAGGACGCGACGCCGCTCGCCGTAGATGACCTCGCGCTGGCGGTTGAGGACCTCGTCGTACTTCAGGACGTTCTTGCGGGTCTCGAAGTTCTGCTGCTCGACCTGCGACTGGGCGGAGGCGATCGCCCGCGTCACCATCTTGTTCTCGATCGGCACGTCGTCGGGCACATTGGCCATCGCCATGACCCGCTCGACCATCTGCGCCTTGAACAGCCGCATCAGGTCGTCGCCCAGGGAGAGGTAGAACCGCGACTCGCCCGGGTCGCCCTGACGGCCGGAACGACCGCGCAGCTGGTTGTCGATGCGCCGCGACTCGTGCCGCTCGGTGCCCAGGACGTAGAGCCCGCCGAGCTCCTTGACCTCCTCGAACTCCGCCTTGACGGCCGCCTCGGCGCGCTCCAGGGCGGCGGGCAGCGCGGCCGCCCACTCCTCCACGTGGTCGACCGGGTCCAGCCCCATCTGGCGCAGCTCGGTCTCGGCGAGGTCATCGGGGTTGCCACCGAGCTTGATGTCCGTACCGCGGCCGGCCATGTTGGTGGCGACCGTCACCGCGCCCTTGCGGCCGGCCTGGGCGACGATCGACGCCTCCCGCTCGTGCTGCTTGGCGTTGAGCACCTCGTGGGCGATACCGCGCTTGCGGAGCTGCTGCGAGAGGTACTCGGACTTCTCGACCGAGGTGGTGCCGACCAGGATCGGCTGACCCTTGTCGTGCTTGTCGGCGATGTCCTCGACGACCGCGTCGAACTTCGCGGGCTCGGTGCGGTAGATCAGGTCCGCCTGGTCCTTGCGGACCATCGGCCGGTTGGTGGGGATCGGGACCACGCCGAGCTTGTAGATCTGGTGGAACTCGGCGGCCTCGGTCATGGCCGTACCGGTCATGCCGGAGAGCTTGTCGTAGAGGCGGAAGAAGTTCTGCAGGGTGATCGTGGCGAGCGTCTGGTTCTCGTCCTTGATCTCCACGCCCTCCTTCGCCTCGATGGCCTGGTGCATGCCCTCGTTGTAGCGACGGCCGGCGAGGATACGGCCGGTGTGCTCGTCGACGATCATGACCTCGCCGTCGATGACGACGTAGTCCTTGTCGAGCTTGAAGAGCTCCTTGGCCTTGATCGCGTTGTTGAGGTACCCGACCAGCGGCGTGTTGACCGACTCGTAGAGGTTGTCGATGCCCAGCCAGTCCTCGACCTTGCCGACACCGGACTCGTGGATGCCGACGGTGCGCTTCTTCTCGTCGACGTCGTAGTCGCCGGTCTCGTCGACACCGCGCTGCGGGTTGGACGGCTCGCCCCGCTTGAGGCGCTGCACCAACTTGGCGAAGTCGCCGTACCACTTGGTGGCCGAGTCCGCCGGACCGGAGATGATCAGCGGCGTACGGGCCTCGTCCACCAGGATCGAGTCGACCTCGTCGACGATCGCGAAGTTGTGGCCGCGCTGGACCAGTTCGTCCTTCGACCACGCCATGTTGTCGCGCAGGTAGTCGAAGCCGAACTCGTTGTTGGTGCCGTAGGTGATGTCACAGCCGTACTGCTCGCGGCGCTGGGCCGGCGTCATGTCGGCCAGGATGCAGCCGACGGTCAGGCCCAGGAACTTGTGGACCCGGCCCATCATCTCGGAGTCGCGCTCGGCGAGGTAGTCGTTGACCGTGATCAGGTGGACGCCCTTGCCGGACAGCGCGTTCAGATACGCCGGGAGGGTACCCACCAGGGTCTTGCCCTCACCGGTCTTCATCTCCGCGACATAGCCGAGGTGCAGGGCCGCACCGCCCATCAGCTGGACGTCGTAGTGGCGCTGGCCGAGCACCCGCTTGGCGGCCTCGCGCACGGTGGCGAACGCCTCGGGCAGCAGGTCGTCGAGGCTCTCACCGTCGGCGTAGCGCTGCTTGTACTCGTCGGTGAGCGCCCGCAGCTCGGCGTCGGAGAGGGCCGCGAAGTCCTCTTCGACGGAGTTCACCTGGCCCGCGATGCGGTGCAGCTTGCGCAGGATCTTTCCTTCGCCTGCACGCATGATCTTCGTCAAGACGGACACTTGGGCTGGTCTCCTTGCCGGTCGGGCCTGCACGGTCGAGTGCGCGGGCGCGGCATGTTTCCAAGGGGGCAGGCCCCGCCGCAACGGCCATCGTAAAGGAGGACGCTGTCCGGCCGGGAGGTCCGCCGCAGTCGAGCCCGCAGACCCCTCGCCTCGTCAACGCACGAGCCCGCGAGAAGGTGCCGGAAAACTTTCCGCCGTACTGCCCGAACGGTTCCGGAAAGATCCGTCACACATTCCCCTGAACGTTCGGGCAAAGTTCCGGGAAACCACCCCGGCAACGGCCCCGCGGCCCGTACTCCGACGCTCCCGGCGCCCCGGCGAAAACGGCTCGCGGCCCACCGCGCGGCGCCGCAGACTCACCGCATGAAACCCGTCACCCTCACCACCGACCGCCTGCTGCTGCGCCCCTTCGAGCCCTCCGACGTGCCCGCCGTCCACACCGCTTGTCAGGACCCCGCCATTCCCCGCTGGACCGCCGTCCCCACGCCGTACGGCCTCGACGACGCGGAACGGTTCGTCGGCACGGCCGTCCCCGAGGGCTGGCGGAACGACACCGCCTACACCTTCGCCGTGGCCACCCGGGACGGGGGAACCCTCGTCGGCTCCATGGGCCTGGTCCGACTCGACCGGCTGCGCACCGTGGAGCGGCAGGCGGAGCTCGGCTACTGGACCGCGAAGGAACACCGCGGCAGGGGATACACCGCGGAAGCGGCCGGCGCGGTGGTGCGCTGGGCCTTCCGCGAGCTGGGCGTGGAGCGCATGGAGTGGCTCGCCGAGGCCGGCAACGAGGGCTCCTGGGCCGTCGCCCGCAAGGTCGGCTTCCGGCGGGAGGGCACCCTGCGCGCCAAGCTGGTGCACGGCGGCATCCGCCGGGACCTGTGGATCGGCTCCCTGCTCCCCTCCGACCTGCCCCGCGAGCCCGCCCCCGCCGGCTGCGCCACCGCCCCGGCCCAGGACCCCACGCCCTACCTCCCGCACCCACGCTGACCTGCGCAGACATCCGAAGTCCGGAGCGTTGTCAGTGGCCGCCCCTACGCTGTGCGACATGACCGCAGCCATGCAGCGACAGCCCGCCCCGCGCCCCGTGACCACCCTGTCCGCGGACGACGCCCGGCGGATGGCACTGCGGGCCCAGGGCCTGCTCGGCGCCCCGGCGCGAAGCGCCTCCGCTCGGGGTGGTGGCGGGGGACAAAGTGTCACAGCAGCGCGAAGCGCTTCCACCCGGGGTGGTGGCGGGGAGCGGGAGGGCGTCCGCGGGATGCTGCGCCGCCTCGGCGCGGTCCAGCTCGACACGATCTCCGTGCTCGCCCGCTCCCACGAGCTGGTCCCCTACGCCCGCCTCGGCGCGGTCGGCCGCTCCGCCGTCGAGTCCGCGTACTGGTCGTCGAGCCCCGAGGGCGAGAGCCCGGCCCGGCCGCACAGCTTCGAGTACTGGTCGCACGCGGCCTGCATCCTGCCCATCGAGGAGTGGCCGCACTTCGCCTTCCGCCGCCGCGCCCGGCGGGCCAAGGGCCACCGCTGGCACGTCATGAAGGACTCCGCGCGCTCCTGCGCCGCCGTCCTGGACCGCCTCAAGGCCGACGGCCCGCTCACCACCTCCCAGCTGGGCGGCGGTCGGAACGGCGGCGAGTGGTGGGACTGGTCCGAGACCAAGATCGCCGTGGAGTGGCTGCTGGACACCGGCGACGTGGTCTGCACGGAGCGCCGCGGCTGGAAGCGGATCTACGACCTCGCCGAGCGCGCCGTCCCCGAGCCGCTGCTGCACGACGACCTCGACGACGCGGAGTGCATCCGGCGCCTGGTCGCCCAGGCCGGCGCCGCGATGGGCGTGGCCACCCGAGCGGACCTCGCCGACTACCACCGCCTCAAGGGCGAGCAGGTGGACGCCGTCATCGAGGGCACCGGGCTGGTGCCGGTGACCGTCGAGGGCTGGGCCAAGCCCGCCTGGGCGGACCCCGAAGCGCTCGCCGCCCCGCCCCGCGGCCGGCACCGCACGACCCTGCTCTCCCCGTTCGACTCCCTCATCTGGGACCGCCCCCGCACGGAACGGATCTTCGACTTCACCCACCGCCTGGAGGCGTACGTCCCCAGGCCCAAGCGGATACACGGCTATTTCGCGATGCCGCTGCTGGCCGGCGGCAAACTGGTGGGCCGCGTCGACCCGGCCCGCGAGGGCCGCACCCTGGTCGCCCGCCAGCTCTCGCTCCAGGGCCCCAAGGCCGTCCGCCCCATGGCCCAGGCCCTCCGCGAGGCCGCGACATGGGTGGACTGCGACACCGTCCGCATCGAGCGCTGCGACGACGCACAGCTGGCCGCCGCCCTGCGCACCGAACTCACCCGAACCGACGAGGACGACACCCGCGCCGGCGAGGGCACCACGGACTGACCCACCCGGCCCGGCCCCGGCGGCACCCCGGGGGCTGGCCGCCCCCGACGTCACCGGATTTCGAGGATCTTCTCCCGCATCGCATAGACCACGGCTTCCATCCGGGAATGCAGCTGGAGCTTCTCCAGGATGTTGCGCACGTGGTTCTTGACGGTGTTCTCGGAGATGAACAACTCCTTGGCGATATCCCGGTTGTTCATGCCGGTGGCGACGAGTTTGAGGACCTCCAGCTCGCGGTCGGTGAGCCGGGGCGCCGGCACCAGACGACGTTCGTCGGTGCGCTGGATCATCGATTTGAACTCCGTCAGGAGCTTGGACGCCATCGACGGGCTGATCTGCGACTGGCCGTCGGCGACCGCCCGGATCGCGGTGGCCACCTCGTCGGTGGAGATCTCCTTGAGGAGGTACCCGGTGGCGCCCGCCTTGATCGCGTCGTAGAGATCGGCCTCTTCGTCACTGATCGTCAGCATGATGATCTTCGCGCTGGGCGCCACCTCCTTGATGGAGGTGCACGCCTCGATCCCACCGCGCCGGGGCATCCGCACGTCCATCAGCACGATGTCGGGCAGCAGGTCGGCGGCCTTGTCGACCGCCTCCGCGCCGTCGCCCGCCTCGCCGACGACCTGGATGTCCTCCTCCTGCGCCAGCACGATCTCCAGGCCACGACGGAACAGGGCATGATCATCCACGACGAGGACGCGGATCGGTTCCTTGCGCGGCACCCGCGCGGCCCCGTCCCCGTCGCCGGCCCCCACACCGCACGCGTCGCCGTCCGCATCATTCCGCGCGGGCCCGAAACTCTCCCCCATGGTTCCTCCCCGTCAACTACTCGGCCGAGGGCCAGAGCTTGGATATAAGGCTGGTTGACAACAGCCCTTTGCGGCCGGCCCGATCAATGCCATACGACCGTCTCCCCGGCATGTCGCCGTTTCGTGCCCGCATACTCCCCGGCTGGCACAAACACTATACGGCTTCAACTCCAGCCCTCCGCAGGCACGATGGTGCCCCCGGGCGTGCGCCGGGGGCACCGAACAGATGGGGGTCAGCCGCCCAGCGCGCCGCCTGCGCCGCCGGGCGATTCCTCTCCGAACGCGTCGGAATTCAAGTGGATGACGCCGTAGTCGTAAGCGTGCCGCCGATAAACGACACTCGGCTGCTTGGTCTCGGCGTCGACGAAGAGATAGAAGTCGTGTCCGACCAACTCCATCTCGTAGAGCGCCTGGTCGAGCGCCATCGGCGCGGCCGAATGGGTCTTCTCGCGGACGACCACGGGCCCTTCGCCCTGGATCTCCAGCGACCCCATCCGGGTGGTCGGCACCTTCTCCCGCTCCGCGGCCTCCTCGGCGGCCGTCAGGCCGTGGCCGTTCAGCCGTGCCGCGTCGGGGACGGTGATCGCGACTTCGCTCGCCGGGATGCGTCCGTTGCCGCGACGCGAGTGGCGCTTGTCGTTCTGTTTCCGCAGACGCGCCTCCAGCTTGGCTGTTGCCAGATCCAGCGCGGCATACGGGTCGGCTGCGGCCGCCTCGGCCCGGACCACCGGGCCACGGGAGCGGAGCGTGATCTCCACTCGGTCGGAACGGTCGGCCTGCCGCGGGTTGGGCTCCTTGGACACCTCGACGTCCAGGCTGATTGCCTTGCCATCGAGCTTCTGGACTTTGTCCAGCTTCAGCTTCTCGGCCACGTGCTTGCGGAACCGCTCGGGCACCTCTGTCTTGCGGCCCTTGACGACGATGTCCACGCAGAACTCCGTTCCCGGATCGCCCCGCTCAGCAAGCGGAGCAGCTCCTTCTTGCACCAGGCCCCGGTGGGTACCGGAGCCTCGGACTGGCGACTTTCACCTCCTCCTCCCCCAGGGACGAGATCTCCATTCCCACCTTTTCAGGATCGCCGAAAAACCCCGAAAAGCATGCAACACGACATCCGAGGCAAAGCGTCCGCCAAGTCCTCACAACCGAACATAGCTCTACTGGACGGGTGTCGGCACCCCCTCGCCACGACCAGCTCCGTTTGAGTGAAAATCGGCGCTCACTACCAGCAACGACGCCCCGTCTCAGCCAGTTCCCTTTACCCCTGACGCTCACCGAGAGTTTCCACGCCCGGCCGCGACACCCCTCCGGAACCACAACAGCCGGGCACACCCCCGACACACCCGCCCCTACTCCTGTCAGGTGACGCGGCCGGGGCCGCGACCGGCCCTGCCGGGGTCGGGCACGCCCCCGCCCCGCCTCCGCCTTCCCACTGCCCTGTGGCCCTGTGGCCCTGTGGCCCTGTGGCCCTGTGGCCCTCACTTTCCGTTGATGAGGAAAGAACTGCGGGGCGCGGCCACCACCGCGGCCCCCGTCACCTGCCCGCCGACGGCCCTGACCGCCCGTGCCGCCTCGGCCAGCGTGGCCCCCGTCGTCACCAGATCGTCCACCAGCACCACTGGCACCCCCGCCAGCAGCCTCCCGGCCACGCCCGGCGCCTCCAGTGCACCCGCGACGTTCGCCAACCGCTGCCGGGCGTCCAGCCCCGCCTGATCGATCATCGCGCGACGCTGCCGCAGCACCGCCAGCACCCGCGCGCCGACGCCCACCCGCCGCAGCTCCGTGGAGGCCGCCAACGCGATCCGGCGCACCGGATCATGGCCACGACCGGCCACCGCCTTCCGCGCGGACGGCACCGGCACCAGGAGGAGGGGGCCGCCCCCTCCCCCCACCCCCCGCACCGCCCCCGCCAGTACTGCCCCCAGTGGTGCGGCCAGCCGCAGTGCGCCGCGCTCCTTGTGGGCCAGCAACACCGCACGCACCTCGTCGGCGTACGGCGCCCCGGCCCAGACCCGCGGCAACCCCGCCGGCACCGGCCGGGGCCGCACCCGCCCGGCACCGCGTCCGCCCCGCCACAGCGCCCGCCGGCACGCCCCGCACAGCTCCGTACGCGGCCGGCCACACCCCGCACAGTCGACCGGCAGCACCAGGCCCGCCAGCTCTTGCCACACCCCCCGCATGACTCCACTGTCGCGGCCGGGGCGGCATCGCCACCACCCCTGTGGATAACTCCACCGAGGCGGACCGCCGACCACCTCCCGGCAAGGGCACCGGCAAGGGCACCGGCAACGGCACGTCGCCGATGCCCGGCACCGTCACCCCGGATAGACCGGCGCCGTGCCGTCCTTCGCCACCGTCTTCCAGTTCGCGTCCGGGGGCAGCCGCACTATGCCCTCGCTGGCGTCGGCGATCAGCGGGCGGGTTTCGTCCTCCGAGGCCGCCACCGCCTTGACGCCGTTGACGCCGGGCAGCGTCTGCGCGTCCGACGCCGAGCCGTCGGTCTCCATGTACTGCATCTGCTGCACCCCGCCGGCCTCCCGGCCGACGACCACCAACCGGCTGCCGCCCGCCCAGGACGCCGCCACCACGTCCTCCAACTGGGGCGCGATCGGCCGGAGTTCCTGCACCGACAGCGTCGGGTGCGCGGAGGTGCCGTCCCGCTCGACCCGGCCGAGTTGGAGCGTCGTACGCCCCTTGTCCTCCACCAGGATCGCGATCCGGATGCCGTCCGCGGCCACCTTGATCGCCTTGATCCGCCGCTGGCCGAGGCCGGGCACCGTGACCTCCTCCGGGTCGCCCTTCCCCTCGCGCATCCGCAGCAGCCGCGACCGGTGCGCGTCACGGTCGGCGATCCACAGGTCGCCCAGCCCGTCCCAACTCGGCGCGGTGAGCCCCTCGTCGGCGTTCTTCGCCGTACTGGCACTCGTCAACAGCGGCCCACCGCGTTCGCCGGCGCCCTCCAGGCCGGCCACGTACAGATACCGGCCGTCGCCCGACACCCCGGCCCCGGTGGTCTCCCCGCGGGAGATGGCGACCGAACGCAGCGGGGTCTTGCCGGTGCCGAACGGCCCGCGCACCGGCATCGGTTCGGTGGCCGAGTCCGACATCGTGACGACGCGGTGCTCGGCGTCGATGAAGTACTCCTGGCCGGGGTGTCCGGAATGGCCCGGTGCGGCGAAGTCCCGCTGGGCCTGATCCTGGGTCAGCGCGCACAGCGAGTTGCCGTTCGGGTCCTGGAGCTCCACCTCGCTGATCTTCGAAGCGCGCGTCATGTCCTGGACGGTGAAGAACAGCTGAGCCGCCATCCGCTTGCACTGGGCGGTGTCGGTGTTGACGGCCTGCTTGCTGAGCTTGACCTGGAGGGCGTTGGAGTCGTCGAGCGACAGGTCACGGGCGGCGAGCCGGGTGCCGGGCGGGAACGCCGACGTCGTCACCCGGTCCAGCCAGTCGGTGGGCCCACCGAGCAGCGCCTCCACACTGGACGTGATCGGCTTTATCCGCTGTCGCAGATAGACCGGGTCGGCGACGAGCACGTTCTTGCCCGCCTTGGGGTCGTCCGACTCGGACTTGTAGGACGCGAAGTAGTACTTGTTGACGGAGCGGTAGATGCGCTGGAAGTCGGACTGCCCCAGCACCAGTCCGTCGGGCAGCCGGTCGATGCGCCACTGGTCCCCCTCCTTGATGAGGTGGATCGTCTCGCGGTACGGCCGCTCCTCGGGGGTGTAGGCGTGGTTGGCGTCTACCGTGGCCACCTGGCTGCCGGCGAGCGTGACGGTGTAGCCGTCGGCGTCCTCCCGGCCGGGCTGGGCCTCCGGCTCGGACTTGGGCCGCTCCTGGAGCACGTTGGTGACCAGGAACGGCCGCCAGGTCTGCTTCGCCGACTTGGCCAGATACATCCGGGCCGTGCGGAAGTCCGCCTCGTCGCTGGTGGTCGCGTCGAGGAAGCTGCGCACGATGTTGGTGGGCTGGGCGCCGTCCTGCGGGGGCACGCCGTAGACCCGCACCTGGGAGTCCCCGTCGGCGCGCGGGGGCTGGTCGACCGCGGTGACGTCGCCGCTGTCCGGCATCGATGCGCAGCCGGCCAGCAGCGTCCCCGCGCAGCCCAGCAGGACGGCCTTCCGGCCCCTCCGCACGGCCCCGGTGCTCCGGAGCGCGCGCCCGCGGAACCGAGGGGTGCGCGTCGTGTGCTCGTTCTCGTGCTCAGTGCCCACGCCGTCCGCCTTCCCGCTCCACGTCGCGTCCGGTCTCCTGCCGCGTGCTGTCGGTGGCGGCCGCACCGCCGCGTGCCCCCGGACCGTCGGTCGTGACCGGGTCGCCGGTGGCCGCCGTGGCCGGCCGGGTGTCCTCGCCGGTGTCGTCGTCGCGGGCGCCGTCGCCCTTCCGTGCGGGGGTGTGCTGCGGCACCACGCGGGTGCTGCCGCCGGGAGGCAGCGCCGGCTGGGCCGCGACGGGCCGGGCCGCGGCGTGCTGTGCGCCGGGGCGCGGCTGCGCGGGGATGGTGGACGCGCCGCGGCCGGCGCCGGGGCGGGGGCGCCCCTGCTCGTCCAGGCCGCGGTTGCGCCGGGAGTCCTCCGGCTCCAGGGGGATCGGGGAGCCGCGCAGCTTCTCACCGGCCGTACGGGGCAGGGTCAGCCGGAACTGGGAGCCGCCGCCCGGCTCGCCCCACGCCTGCAGCCAGCCGCCGTGCAGCCGGGCGTCCTCGATGGCGATGGACAGGCCGAGTCCGGTGCCGCCGGTCGTACGGGCCCGGGCCGGGTCCGCGCGCCAGAAGCGGTTGAAGACCCGGGTCGCCTCTCCGGGTTTGAGGCCGACACCGTAGTCCCGGACGGCGACGGCCACCGCGCCGTCGCTGCGTCCGCCGGCGGAGGCGAGCCGCACCACGACGTTGCGGCCCTCGCCGTGCTCGACGGCGTTGACGACGAGGTTGCGCAGGATGCGCTCGACCCGCCGGGGGTCCGCCTCGGCCATGACGGGGTGCTCGGCGCCGCGCACCACGATGCGGCTGCCCTTGCGTTCGGCGAGCGGTTCGGCGCCCTCGATGACGCGGTTGACCACGTCGCGCAGGTCGACCGGTTCGGCTTCCAGGGCCGCCGCGCCCGCGTCGAACCGGCTGATCTCCAGCAGTTCGGCGAGCAGCGACTCGAAGCGGTCGAGCTGGCCGCGCAGCAGTTCCGCGGAGCGCGCGGTGGCCGGGTCGAACTCGTCCCGGACCTCGTGGATGACGTCGGCGGCCATCCGTACGGTCGTGAGCGGGGTGCGCAGCTCGTGCGAGACGTCGGAGACGAAGCGCCGCTGCATCCGGGACAGCTCCTCCAACTGCTGGATCTTGAGCTGGAGGTTCTGCGCCATCTTGTTGAAGGACTCGCCGAGCCGGGCGATGTCGTCCTCGCCGGTGACCTTCATCCGCTCCTGGAGGAGGCCGGCGGCCAGCCGCTCGGAGATCCCGGCGGCCATCCGCACGGGCGTGACGACCTGCCGTACGACCAGCCAGGCAATCGCGCCGAGCAGGATGACGACGAAGACGCCGGCGGTCGCCAGCGTCCCGGTGACGAGCTTGAGGGACTCCGCTTCCTGGCTGAACGGGAAGAGGTAGTAGAGCTGGTACTGGTTGCCGTTGACGTCGTTGAGGCGCTTGCCGATGATCAGCGCCGGCATCCCGTCGTTGGACCCGATGCGTTTGATCTGGGTGTACTGGCGGAACGTCCCGGACTTGCTGTCCAGCTTCCGTCGCAGTTCGACGGGCACGCTGCGCTCGGGGTCGACGTCGCCGGAGGCACGGGGTCCCCGGGTGCCGGGGGTGGAGTCGCCGAACGGCTCGTCGGAGTCGGAGCTCAGCGCGACGACCGAGAAGACGCCCTGGCCGCCGCTGGCGAGCTGCTCGACCAGGCTGGTCAGCCAGGTCGCGGAGTCCTGGGTGCCGCGGCTGGCGGTGCGGCTGTTGTCGTCGGAGTGGTTCTCGTCGCCGCCGTCGGCCAGTTTCCGGGCGACCTCGAAGCCGCCGACGGCCTGGCTCTGGGCGGCCTGTGCCTTGGCGGTGAGCAGGCCGTTGCGGACCTGTCCGACGACCACCACGCCGAGCAGCAGCACCACGGCCAGCGACATCAGCAGGGTGGTGGCGACGACCCGCAGCTGGATGTTGCGCCGCCACAGGCGCAGCGCGGGCAGCAGGGGCCGCCGCACCCACCGGCTGAAGAGCCGCAGCAGCGGGTGGACCGGGCCGCTCACCGCGCCGTCGGGCAGCAACTGCCCGCCGCGCAGCAACCGCGCCGCCAACCGATCAGAAAAGGACATATCGCCTGCCAGGTCGACGGTGCGCCCCCGCTGTCCCTCCGGGGTCGAACCGTCCCGGGTCATCTCAGCTGGGCCCGGCCTTGTAGCCGACGCCGCGCACGGTCACCACGATCTCCGGCCGCTCCGGGTCCCGCTCGACCTTGGAGCGCAGCCGCTGCACATGGACGTTGACGAGCCGGGTGTCCGCGGCGTGCCGGTAGCCCCAGACCTGCTCCAGCAGCACCTCGCGCGTGAACACCTGCCACGGCTTGCGCGCCAACGCCACCAGCAGATCGAACTCCAGCGGCGTCAGCGCGATCGACTGACCGTCCCGCTTCACGGAGTGCCCCGCCACGTCGATGACCAGGTCCCCGATGGCCAACTGCTCGGGCGCCGGCTCCTCCGAGCGCCGCAGCCGCGCCCGGATCCGGGCCACCAGCTCCTTGGGCTTGAACGGCTTGACGACGTAGTCGTCCGCACCCGATTCGAGTCCGACCACCACATCCACCGTGTCGCTCTTGGCGGTCAGCATGACGATCGGCACGCCCGACTCGGCCCGGATCAGCCGGCACACCTCGATGCCGTCCCGTCCGGGCAGCATCAGGTCGAGCAGCACAAGATCGGGCTTGGTCTCGCGGAACGCAGCGAGCGCCTTGTCGCCGTCCGACACGAACGACGGTTCAAAGCCCTCGCCACGCAGCACGATGCCGAGCATCT
Organism: Streptomyces yunnanensis; assembly: GCF_029011865.1. Taxonomy (NCBI): domain Bacteria; kingdom Bacillati; phylum Actinomycetota; class Actinomycetes; order Kitasatosporales; family Streptomycetaceae; genus Streptomyces; species Streptomyces yunnanensis. The sequence continues at coordinate 5,863,891 of NZ_CP095749.1, read as the reverse complement.
CTGCCAGTGCGGTGTCGTCGTCGACGACCAGGACGCGTCCCTTCATTCGGCCATCATCCCATTACCTGATCGTGACTTTCTCCATCGTGAGACGGAACACACGTCCGCCAGCCGCTCGCGGGTCACCGGCGACACCACCCCGGCCTCCGTCACGATCGCCGTGACCAGCTCGGCAGGCGTGACATCGAAGGCCGGGTTGTAGGCCAGCGCCCCCAGCGGCGCCACCGGAATCCCGGTGCCGCCCACCACCCCGCCGCCTTGGATGTGCGGCAGGGAGAACTCCGTCACTTCCTTGCCGGGCCGCTGCTCCACCTCGATGGCGGCTCCCTCCTTCGTCTCCAGATCCACCGTGCTGGTCGGCGCCACCACCACGAACGGAACGCGGTGGTGGCGGGCGAGCACCGCCAGCGGATAACTGCCGATCTTGTTGGCCACCGCGCCGTCGGCGGCGATCCGGTCGGCACCTATGAGCACCGCGTCCACCTCGCCGGCCGCGAACAGCGAGCCGGCGGCGCCATCGGCCAGCACCGTGTACGCCATCCCGGCACGCGCCGCCTCGTAGGCGGTCAACCGCGCCCCCTGCAGCAGCGGCCGTGTCTCGTCCACCCACAGCCGCCGCAGCTCGCCTGCCCGGTGCGCCGCCAACGCCACGGCCAGGGCGGTCCCCTCCCCACCGGAGACCAGGGCACCCGTGTTGCAGTGCGTGAGAATCCGGTGCCCGCCGCCCGGCAGCAGCTCGCCCAGCAGGTCCAGCCCGTGCTGCGCCATGCGCGCGCTCGCCTCGACGTCCTCCGCGTGGACGGCCCGCGCCTCGGCCAGCGCGGCCGCCGCCGCAGCCTCCGCACCATCACCGCCGGCCGCCGCCCGGCGGTACGCCGTGACCGCCCTCCGGACGCCGTACCCGAGATTGACCGCGGTCGGCCGGGCGGACGCCAGTGCCTGCGCCGCCTCCTCGACGTCGAATCCGCGCACCGCGGCCAACGCGACGCCGTACGCGCCCGCGATGCCCAGCAGCGGCGCCCCGCGCACAGCCAGCGTCTGGATCGCCTGCACCAGCGCCGGAACGTCCGTGCAGACCAGCTCGACCTCCTCCGCTGGCAGTCGCGTCTGGTCGAGCAGGACCACGGCCGGGCTCTCGGGGAACTCCTCCCAGCGCAACGACGGGATCGCGAGCGTCCCAGCGCCCGTCTCCGACACCTCGTATTGATCAGCCATTCCCTCAGTCTGCCGCCGATCCCGGGCCGAATAGAAGGTCCCCTTCCTCGAAGGGCCCGGGTACAGAGCGCCACCGGCCATGACACGATGACTGACACCGCGGACCCCGGACCCCGCCCGCCCCGGCGGACGGGCAGCAAGAAGGAGCGACGATGAACAACTCTCCGGGCTGGGCCTCGCCCGGATCTTCCCCCTCCGACGAGCCGGGCCGCGGCACCCCGGAGCAGCCCATCCAGCCGCCGGCTCCGGAAGACCGTTCCGACGCCGCCCAGCAGCCGACCCCACCGAACTGGTCCAGCAACCAGCCGCCTCCCGGCCAGTGGACGACCCCGGCCGGCATCCCCGGCCAGAGCGGACCCGGCGGCCGGAGCACCCACGGCGCCGAGGAACGCACCCGTGCCTCGTCCGGATCGGCCCAGGCCGGCTGGACCGCCCCACCGGGCCCCGGCGGCCAGGGCGCCTGGGGCGGCGGTCCCGGCTGGGGCGGTGGCTGGAGCGCGATGCCGCCCGTCGCCAAGCCGGGCGTGATCCCGCTGCGTCCGCTCGGCGTCGGCGAGATCCTCGACGGCGCGGTCGCCACCATGCGCGCCCACTGGCGCACCGTGCTCGGCATCTCGCTGATCGTCGCAGTCATCTCGCAGACCGCCGTCACGGTCGTCACCGGGCTGTGGTTCCCCAGTTCCGGTCTCGGCACCGTCCGCGACGACGGCACCCGGCCGCCGCTGCGGCAGGTCCTGAGCGAGATGGGCAACTCCCTCACCGGCTCCGCCATCAGCGCCCTCATCGGGCTGCTCGGCACGATCATCGCCACCGGGATGCTGACCATGGTCATCAGTCGGGCGGTCCTGGGCCGCCCGGTGACCGCCGGGGGTGCCTGGAGCGACGCCCGCGGCCAGCTCCCGCGCCTGCTCGGTCTGCTCGTCCTGCTGCCCCTGATCATCAGCGCCGTCTTCATGGCCGGGATGACCCCGGGCATCATCATCACCGGCTCCGGATCGCTCGGCCTCGGACTCGGACTCATGCTGCTCGGCCTGTTCGCCGCCGGCGTCGTGAGCATCTGGCTGTGGGTCCGCTTCAGCCTCGCCTCCCCGGCACTGATGCTGGAGAAGCAGGGCGTCATCGCTTCCATGCGCCGCTCCGCCAAGCTCGTCCGCGGCTCCTGGTGGCGGGTGCTGGGCGTCCAGCTCCTCGCCTACCTGTTGGTCTCCATCGTCCAGTTCATCATCCAGATCCCGGCCACCTTCGTCGCCTTCCTGATAGGCGGTGAGAGCCTCATGGACTGGGCGGACGGCACCAGCAACTCCACCGGCTGGCCGTTCCTGATCGCGCTGGGCATCGGCGCGATCATCAGCTCGGCGATCACCTTCCCGATCAGCGCCGGGGTCACCTCGCTTCTCTACGTCGACCAGCGCATCCGCCGTGAGGCACTCGACCTGGAACTCGCCCGCGCCGCGGGCCTGCCCGGCTACGGTCCCGAAGCCCCCGCCGCACCCCCGGCAACCGGCGACAGCCCGGCGCCCGGGACCGCGCCCGACGCAACGCCCGCCCCCCGACCCGCCGCTGAGGCCCCCTCCACCCGGCCGGCCGCCGAGCCGACCGACCCGACAGGCACTCAGCCAACGGACCGTCAACCGGCGAAGGTTCAACTGACGAAGACTCAGGCCGACGAGGCGGAGAACACGGCGCCGGAGAAGGCCGAGCCGGCCGCCGCCGAGACGCCCGACGCCCACGGCGCGCCCACGGATGCCTCCCCCGACATCCCCGGGCCGCGCACGACCGACACCGCTCCGGGAAGCTGATGCGGTGACCACAGGGGGGAAGATCGCCGCGCTCGCACACCTGGCCGCGCGACTCGACGACGACATACCGGTCCGGATCTCTCGCGTCCCCGCCCGTGAGGCGGCGGAACGCGAGCTGTCCGACCCCCGGTACCACCAGCACGACCCCAACCTGCTCCAACGCGCCCTGAATTGGCTCTCGGACCGCCTCGGCGAGCTCTTCAGCACGGCCGCCGGCGTCACTCCGGGCGGCTGGGTCGGACTCATCGCCATCGCCGTGTTCGTCCTGCTGCTGGTCATCGCCCTCCGGCTGCGGCTCGGTGCGGTACGCCGCACCCCGACCACAACCGGTGCCCTCTTCTCCGATACGCCCCGGACGGCTGCCGAGCACCGCACGACCGCCGACCGGCACGCGGCCGACGGGCGCTGGAACGAGGCGATCCAGGACCGCATGCGCGCCATCGTCCTCGCCCTCGAAGAGCGCGCCCTGCTCACCCCCGGTCCCGGCCGCACCGCCGACGAGGCCGCCACCGAAGCCGGCCTGGTCCTCCCCTCGTATGCCGGCCAACTCCACACCGCGGCCCGCACCTTCGACGACGTCGCATACGGCGGCCGCCCCGGCACGGAACGGGCACACACCCTCCTTGCCGAACTCGACAGCGAGCTGCAGCGCGCCAAGCCCCATCTGACCGCCGCACCGACCAGGAGCCGCGGATGACCACGGCCACCACCACCTCCGCTCCCGGTCGCACCGCGCACCGCCTGTGGACGCGCTCCCGGGGCGTGCTGCTCGGACTGCTGCTGCTCGTCATCGGAGGGCTGACCCTCGCCGCCCTGCAGTCCGGCGAACAGCACGGCCGGCTCGACCCCCGCTCCGCGGACCGGACCGGCAGCCGCGCACTCGCCCAGCTCCTCGCCTCCCACGGCGTCACCACCGATGTCGTGACCACCACCGAGGAGGCCGCCGCCGCGGCCGGCCCGGACTCCACGCTCCTCATCACCGCACCCGACGTCCTGACCTCCGGTCAGCTCGCCGACCTCCACACCGCGACACACCACACCCCCGGCCGCACCGTCCTGCTCGCCCCCGGCACCGCGCCCCTCCAGATCTTCGCGCCCGGTGTCCAGGCCGACCCCCGGATCGGCAACACCCAGCGTCCGCCCGGCTGTTCGCTCCCCGCCGCCCGCGACGCGGGCGACGTCCTCCTGGGCGGCATCCGCTACGCCACGTCCGTCACCACGGCCGACCGCTGCTACAACGCCGGCGGCTCCCCCACCCTGCTGCGTCTCCCGGCCACCGACGCCGCCCGCGACACCGTCCTCCTCGGCTCCGCCGACTTCCTCTACAACCACCACCTCGCCGAGCAGGGCAACGCCTCGCTGGCCCTCCAACTCCTCGGTGCGCACAAGCATCTGGTCTGGTACCTCCCCTCCATCAGCGATCCGACGTCCACCGCACCGGCCACCCAGCCCGGCCTCCTCGACCTCATCCCCTCCGGCTGGCGCTGGGCCCTGCTCCAACTCGCCCTCGCCGCCGTCTGTGCGGCCCTCTGGCGTGCCCGCCGGCTCGGCCCCCTGGTGCCCGAGCGGCTCCCGGTCACCGTGCCTGCCGCCGAAACCACCGAGGGCCACGCCCGCCTCTACGAACAGGCCCACGCCCGCGACCGCGCCTCAGCCGCCCTGCGCTCCGCGACCCGCACCCGGCTCGCCCCCCTCATCGGCGTGCCTCCCGCACACGCCCACACCTCCGACCTCCTGCTTCCGGCCATCCGCACCCACCTGGGCACCTCCGACCTGGCCTCGCCCGACCTGCAAGCCCTGCTCTTCGGCCCCGCCCCGGCCGACGACAAGGCCCTGGTGCACTTGGCCGACCAACTCGACACACTTGAAAACTCGATCGTTTCCCAAGAGAGGCACGCCCCCCGTGAGCACCCCGACCGCTGACAGCGCCCGAGCCTCACTTGAGGAGCTGCGCACCGAGATAGCCAAGGCCGTGGTAGGCCAGGACCCCGCCGTCACCGGTCTCGTCGTCGCGCTGCTCTGCCGCGGTCACGTGCTCCTCGAAGGCGTTCCCGGCGTCGCCAAGACCCTGCTCGTGCGCGCCCTGTCGACAGCCCTCGAACTCGACACCAAGCGCGTCCAGTTCACCCCCGATCTGATGCCCAGCGACGTCACCGGCTCGCTGGTCTACGACACCCGGAGCGCCGAGTTCTCCTTCCAGCCCGGCCCCGTCTTCACCAACCTCCTGCTCGCCGACGAAATCAACCGCACGCCGCCCAAGACCCAGGCGTCCCTGCTCGAAGCGATGGAAGAACGCCAGGTGACCGTCGACGGCATGCCGCGTCCGCTCCCCGAACCGTTCCTCGTCGCCGCGACGCAGAACCCCATGGAGTACGAGGGCACTTACCCTCTCCCCGAGGCCCAGCTCGACCGCTTCCTGCTCAAGCTCACGGTGTCGCTACCCGCCCGCCAGGACGAGATCGACATCCTCACCCGGCACGCGTCCGGCTTCAGCCCACGCGACCTCAATGCCGCAGGGCTCCGCCCCGTCGCCTCCGCCGCCGACCTCGAAGCCGCCCGCGACGCGGTCGCCAAGACCACCGTCTCGCCCGAAGTCACCGGCTACATCGTCGATATCTGCCGTGCCACTCGTGAATCCCCCTCGCTGTCGCTCGGCGTCTCCCCCCGGGGAGCCACCGCCCTGCTCTCCACCTCACGCGCCTGGGCTTGGCTGACCGGCCGCGACTACGTCACGCCCGATGACGTCAAGGCCCTGGCGCTCCCCACACTCCGGCACCGCGTGCACCTCCGGCCCGAGGCCGAGATGGAAGGAGTCACCGCCGACTCCGTGATCAACGCCGTGCTCGCTCATCTCCCCGTCCCCCGCTGAGGCGAGATCGTGGCCCTCACCGGACGCGCTGCTCTCCTCTCGGCGCTCGGAGCCCTGGTCGTGGGCTTCGTGCTCCCCAGCTGGCTCGGGATCCTGACTGTCCAACTCACCCTGCTGATAGCAATTTTGTGCGACCTCGCGCTCGCCGCGCCAGTGCGAAAGCTCCATTTCACCCGAACCGGTGATACAAACGTTCGCCTAACAGGTGAAGCCCACATCCACCTCACCATCACCAACCCGGACCGCCGCCCCCTGCGCGCCCAACTCCGCGACGCTTGGCCCCCGAGCTCGTTCCGCCCCGGCGACGACATCCCCGCGTCCCGACACACTCTCCGCATCCCCGGCGGCGAACGCCGCCGCCTGACCACCACGCTCCGCCCCACCCGCCGCGGAGACCACCACGCCGTCCGCGTCACGGTCCGCTCCTACGGCCCCCTCGGCCTGGCCGCCCGCCAGGGGAACCACCACATCCCCTGGACCCTCCGCGTCCTGCCCCCCTTCACCAGCCGCAAGCACCTTCCCGCCAAACTCGCCCGGCTCCGCGAACTCGACGGCCGCACCAGCATCCTGACCCGAGGCGAGGGCACCGAATTCGACAGCCTCCGCGACTACACCCCCGGCGACGACACCCGCTCCATCGACTGGCGCGCCACCGCTCGCCGGCAGACCGTCGCCGTCCGCACCTGGCGCCCCGAACGCGACCGCCGCATCCTGCTCGTCCTGGAAACCGGCCGCACCTCAGCCGGCCGCGTCGGCGACACCCCCCGCCTCGACGCCTCCATGGACGCCGCCCTGCTGCTCGCCGCTCTCGCCTCCCGCGCCGGCGACCACGTCGACCTGCTCGCCTACGACCGCCGGGTACGTGCCTCCGTACTGGGCCGCACCGCCCGCGATCTCCTCCCGGCGCTCACCGACGCCCTGGCCCCTCTCGAACCCGAACTCATCGAAGCGGATGCCCGCGGCCTGGCGGCGACCATCCACCGCCACACCCCACGCCGTTCGTTGATCGTGCTCTTCACCGGTCTCGACACGGCTCCCATGGAGGAGGCCCTGCTGCCCGTCCTCCCCACCCTCACCCAGCGCAACGAAGTGATCGTCGCGGCCGTCGCGGACCCCCGTATCGAAGAGATGGCCGCCGGCCGCCACACCCCACAGGCCGTCTACGCAGCCGCCGCCGCGGAACAGACCCGCGCCGCCCGCCGCCGCACCGCCGACCGCCTCCGCCGCCACGGCATCACCGTCATCGACTCCACCCCGACCCGCCTGGCCCCCGACCTCGCCGACGCCTACCTCTCCCTGAAGTCCGCCGGCCGTCTCTAAGCCCCCTCCGCCCCGCCCAGAAGCAAGACCCATTCCCCATCAACAGCCAGGCCCCATCTCCCCGCAAACAGACCCCACATGCCCAGCGAAGCCGACGCCCCCAAAGGCGTCGGCTTCGCTACACCCTCTCCCCACACTCAACAGCCAACGGCACAAGCACCCACCGTTCCCGAACCAGCCAAGACCCCACAGCACCAGAGCACCCCGGCAACGTCCACCCTCGTCCATCTCCACCGCCCCTTCCGCCTTGCCTATGGAGACAACCGGCCCCGATACCAAACAAAAAGGGCCCGTTCCCAAGTCAAAGCAAGGGCTGCTTTGACTTGGGAACGGGCCCAAAACAGATAGACCCCGTACCATCCCGGTACGGGGTCTATCTCAAATTTAGTTCGGCGGCGTCCTACTCTCCCACAGGGTCCCCCCTGCAGTACCATCGGCGCTGAAAGGCTTAGCTTCCGGGTTCGGAATGTAACCGGGCGTTTCCCTAACGCTATAACCACCGAAACACTATGAAACACTAAACAACCGTTGGTCTGTTCGTGGCTTCAGAACCAACACAGTGGACGCGAGCAACTGAGGACAAGCCCTCGGCCTATTAGTACCAGTCAACTCCACACCTTACGGCGCTTCCATATCTGGCCTATCAACCCAGTCATCTACTGGGAGCCTTACCCCATCAAGTGGGTGGGAGCCCTCATCTCGAAGCAGGCTTCCCGCTTAGATGCTTTCAGCGGTTATCCTTTCCGAACGTAGCCAACCAGCCATGCCCTTGGCAGAACAACTGGCACACCAGAGGTCCGTCCGTCCCGGTCCTCTCGTACTAGGGACAGCCCTTCTCAAGACTCCTACGCGCGCAGCGGATAGGGACCGAACTGTCTCACGACGTTCTAAACCCAGCTCGCGTACCGCTTTAATGGGCGAACAGCCCAACCCTTGGGACCGACTCCAGCCCCAGGATGCGACGAGCCGACATCGAGGTGCCAAACCATCCCGTCGATATGGACTCTTGGGGAAGATCAGCCTGTTATCCCCGGGGTACCTTTTATCCGTTGAGCGACGGCGCTTCCACAAGCCACCGCCGGATCACTAGTCCCTACTTTCGTACCTGCTCGACCCGTCAGTCTCACAGTCAAGCTCCCTTGTGCACTTACACTCAACACCTGATTACCAACCAGGCTGAGGGAACCTTTGGGCGCCTCCGTTACCCTTTAGGAGGCAACCGCCCCAGTTAAACTACCCACCAGACACTGTCCCTGATCCGGATCACGGACCCAGGTTAGACATCCAGCACGACCAGAGTGGTATTTCAACAACGACTCCACACCAACTGGCGTTGGCGCTTCAAAGTCTCCCACCTATCCTACACAAGCCGAACCGAACACCAATATCAAGCTATAGTAAAGGTCCCGGGGTCTTTCCGTCCTGCTGCGCGAAACGAGCATCTTTACTCGTAATGCAATTTCACCGGGCCTATGGTTGAGACAGTCGAGAAGTCGTTACGCCATTCGTGCAGGTCGGAACTTACCCGACAAGGAATTTCGCTACCTTAGGATGGTTATAGTTACCACCGCCGTTTACTGGCGCTTAAGTTCTCAGCTTCGCCCCACCGAAATGGAGCTAACCGGTCCCCTTAACGTTCCAGCACCGGGCAGGCGTCAGTCCGTATACATCGCCTTACGGCTTCGCACGGACCTGTGTTTTTAGTAAACAGTCGCTTCTCGCTGGTCTCTGCGGCCACCCCCAGCTCAGGAAGCAAGTTCCCTCACCGGAAATGGCCCCCCTTCTCCCGAAGTTACGGGGGCATTTTGCCGAGTTCCTTAACCATAGTTCACCCGAACGCCTCGGTATTCTCTACCTGACCACCTGAGTCGGTTTAGGGTACGGGCCGCCTTGAAACTCACTAGAGGCTTTTCTCGACAGCATAGGATCATCCACTTCACCACAATCGGCTCGGCATCAGGTCTCAGCCTTAACGCGTGACGGATTTACCTACCACACGGCCTACACCCTTACCCCGGGACAACCACCGCCCGGGCTGGACTACCTTCCTGCGTCACCCCATCGCTTACCTACTACAAGTCTGGTCCGTCGGCTCCACCACTCCCCTTCACCCGAAGGCTCCAGGGCGGCTTCACGGACTTAGCATCGCCTGATTCAGTATTGGGCGCTTCAAAGCGGGTACCGGAATATCAACCGGTTGTCCATCGACTACGCCTGTCGGCCTCGCCTTAGGTCCCGACTTACCCTGGGCAGATCAGCTTGACCCAGGAACCCTTAGTCAATCGGCGCAAGAGTTTCCCACTCTTGTATCGCTACTCATGCCTGCATTCTCACTCGTGAACCGTCCACAACTCGTTTCCACGGCTGCTTCACCCGGCACACGACGCTCCCCTACCCATCACAACAGGCGTTAGCCCTCATGCTGCAATGACACGACTTCGGCGGTGTACTTGAGCCCCGCTACATTGTCGGCGCGGAATCACTTGACCAGTGAGCTATTACGCACTCTTTCAAGGGTGGCTGCTTCTAAGCCAACCTCCTGGTTGTCTCTGCGACTCCACATCCTTTCCCACTTAGCACACGCTTAGGGGCCTTAGTCGATGCTCTGGGCTGTTTCCCTCTCGACCATGGAGCTTATCCCCCACAGTCTCACTGCCGCGCTCTCACTTACCGGCATTCGGAGTTTGGCTAAGGTCAGTAACCCGGTAGGGCCCATCGCCTATCCAGTGCTCTACCTCCGGCAAGAAACACACGACGCTGCACCTAAATGCATTTCGGGGAGAACCAGCTATCACGGAGTTTGATTGGCCTTTCACCCCTAACCACAGGTCATCCCCCAGGTTTTCAACCCTGGTGGGTTCGGTCCTCCACGAAGTCTTACCTCCGCTTCAACCTGCCCATGGCTAGATCACTCCGCTTCGGGTCTTGAGCATGCTACTCCAACGCCCTATTCGGACTCGCTTTCGCTACGGCTTCCCCACACGGGTTAACCTCGCAACATACCGCAAACTCGCAGGCTCATTCTTCAAAAGGCACGCAGTCACGACGCAAAGAACAAGTCTCTGCGCGACGCTCCCACGGCTTGTAGGCACACGGTTTCAGGTACTATTTCACTCCGCTCCCGCGGTACTTTTCACCATTCCCTCACGGTACTATCCGCTATCGGTCACCAGGGAATATTTAGGCTTAACGGGTGGTCCCGCCAGATTCACACGGGATTTCTCGGGCCCCGTGCTACTTGGGTGGCTCTCAAGCAAGCCGCTGACGTTTCAGCTACGGGGGTCTTACCCTCTACGCCGGACCTTTCGCATGTCCTTCGCCTACATCAACGGTTTCTGACTCACCGACCGGCCGGCAGACCGATCAAGAAAGCTCCCACAACCCCAACCACGCAACCCCTGCCGGGTATCACACGTGACTGGTTTAGCCTCATCCAGTTTCGCTCGCCACTACTCCCGGAATCACGGTTGTTTTCTCTTCCTGCGGGTACTGAGATGTTTCACTTCCCCGCGTTCCCTCCACACTGCCTATGTGTTCAGCAGCGGGTGACAGCCCATGACGACTGCCGGGTTTCCCCATTCGGACACCCCCGGATCAAAGCTCGGTTGACAGCTCCCCGGGGCCTATCGCGGCCTCCCACGTCCTTCATCGGTTCCTGGTGCCAAGGCATCCACCGTGCGCCCTTAAAAACTTGGCCACAGATGCTCGCGTCCACTGTGCAGTTCTCAAACAACGACCAGCCACCCGTCACACACCCACAAGAGGCGCTTCACCGGGGCCGGCATCGCGAAGGCTCAGACCATAGTCCGCACCCTCAGACACCCAACAGCGTGCCCGACACCCAGACCCGACCCGATCCGCGTTCCACGCCCAAAGGCAGTACTAGCGTCCCGATCGATCCCTGTGTGCCGAGTAGTCAACGTTCCACCCATGAGCTAACCACCGTCGAACACTCGCCGACGTAGTGGCTCTGGACAATCTTGCGACTGCCTAGATGCTCCTTAGAAAGGAGGTGATCCAGCCGCACCTTCCGGTACGGCTACCTTGTTACGACTTCGTCCCAATCGCCAGTCCCACCTTCGACGATTCCCTCCCACAAGGGGTTGGGCCACCGGCTTCGGGTGTTACCGACTTTCGTGACGTGACGGGCGGTGTGTACAAGGCCCGGGAACGTATTCACCGCAGCAATGCTGATCTGCGATTACTAGCAACTCCGACTTCATGGGGTCGAGTTGCAGACCCCAATCCGAACTGAGACCGGCTTTTTGAGATTCGCTCCACCTCGCGGTATCGCAGCTCATTGTACCGGCCATTGTAGCACGTGTGCAGCCCAAGACATAAGGGGCATGATGACTTGACGTCGTCCCCACCTTCCTCCGAGTTGACCCCGGCAGTCTCCTGTGAGTCCCCATCACCCCGAAAGGCATGCTGGCAACACAGAACAAGGGTTGCGCTCGTTGCGGGACTTAACCCAACATCTCACGACACGAGCTGACGACAGCCATGCACCACCTGTACACCGACCACAAGGGGGACCGTGTCTCCACGGTTTTCCGGTGTATGTCAAGCCTTGGTAAGGTTCTTCGCGTTGCGTCGAATTAAGCCACATGCTCCGCTGCTTGTGCGGGCCCCCGTCAATTCCTTTGAGTTTTAGCCTTGCGGCCGTACTCCCCAGGCGGGGAACTTAATGCGTTAGCTGCGGCACGGACGACGTGGAATGTCGCCCACACCTAGTTCCCAACGTTTACGGCGTGGACTACCAGGGTATCTAATCCTGTTCGCTCCCCACGCTTTCGCTCCTCAGCGTCAGTATCGGCCCAGAGATCCGCCTTCGCCACCGGTGTTCCTCCTGATATCTGCGCATTTCACCGCTACACCAGGAATTCCGATCTCCCCTACCGAACTCTAGCCTGCCCGTATCGAATGCAGACCCGGGGTTAAGCCCCGGGCTTTCACATCCGACGTGACAAGCCGCCTACGAGCTCTTTACGCCCAATAATTCCGGACAACGCTCGCGCCCTACGTATTACCGCGGCTGCTGGCACGTAGTTAGCCGGCGCTTCTTCTGCAGGTACCGTCACTCTCGCTTCTTCCCTGCTGAAAGAGGTTTACAACCCGAAGGCCGTCATCCCTCACGCGGCGTCGCTGCATCAGGCTTTCGCCCATTGTGCAATATTCCCCACTGCTGCCTCCCGTAGGAGTCTGGGCCGTGTCTCAGTCCCAGTGTGGCCGGTCGCCCTCTCAGGCCGGCTACCCGTCGTCGCCTTGGTGAGCCACTACCTCACCAACAAGCTGATAGGCCGCGGGCTCATCCTTCACCGCCGGAGCTTTCCACACGGAGATCATGCGACCCCGTGTCATATCCGGTATTAGACCCCGTTTCCAGGGCTTGTCCCAGAGTGAAGGGCAGATTGCCCACGTGTTACTCACCCGTTCGCCACTAATCCCCGACCGAAGCCGGTTCATCGTTCGACTTGCATGTGTTAAGCACGCCGCCAGCGTTCGTCCTGAGCCAGGATCAAACTCTCCGTGAATGCTTACCGGTAATCCGGTATCAACACTCGCGTTGAGCGGAACCACAAGGAGGAATAATCCTCGCGGTTCACAGCGTCCTCGCTGTGCGCCTCCCAAAGCTATTGGAAGGACTTTTCAAAGGAACCTCATCTCCATGATGGAGACGGGGTATCAACATATCTGGCGTTGACTTTTGGCACGCTGTTGAGTTCTCAAGGAACGGACGCTTCCTTCGGCCACCCTCTCGGGCTTCCTCCGGGCGCTTCCCTTCGGTCTTGCGTCTCCGACTCTATCAGATCCTTTCGGCTCCGATTTTCGCCGGTGCGATTCGGCCTTTCGGCTTCCTCGCGGTTCCAACCTTACCAGATCCGTTTCCGTCTCTGGCCCCCTGTTGGAGTGGGGTCCGGCCGCTTCGCTTTCGCTTTTCGGCCTTTCCGACTTTATCAGATCTTCTTTCCGTTCCGGCCCGCTTCTCAGTGAGTTGCGGTCGGTTCGAATTTCGTTCTGAATTACCCGTCGGAGGGGGATGCCTTTCGACTTTTCCGACTTTATCAGAAGGTATTCGATCCAAATGACGGAGCGAAAGCTTCTGATAAGTGATCGGTGCGCCCCGCCATTGCGAATGTGCGGCTGGAGCAGAGAGACTATCCGTCGCGATCGAACTTGTCCAGTTCGTTGCAACCGTTTGAATCTACCTCCCACTGCCACCCATGTCAACGGGTTTCTGGGGCGAAGAGGAGATTAGCAGGTCAGGAGGGGTGTACGCACATCAGGCGGCGGTGGGGAGGAGGGCGGCGCGGTCGGTGGCGGTGACGTCGCCGGTCTCGCCGGCGCGTGCGGCGCGTCCGCCCAGTACATAGACGTAGGTGAGGAATGCCAGCTCGGCGACGATGCCGATGGTGATGCGGGCCCAGGTGGGGAGGCCGGAGGGGGTGACGAAGCCTTCGAGGACGCCGGAGACGAAGAGGACGGCGGCCAGGCCGACGGCGACGCCCAGTGCGGTGCGGCCCTCCTCGGCCAGGGCGATGCGGCGGGTGCGGGGGCCGGGGTCGATGACGGTCCACCCCAGGCGGAGGCCGATGCCGGCGGCGACGAAGACGGCGGTCAGTTCGAGGAGTCCGTGTGGGAGGAGCAGGCCCAGGAAGGTGTCGAGGCGGCCCGCCGAGGACATCAGGCCCAGGCCGGCGCCCAGGTTGAGCATGTTCTCGAAGAGGACCCACAGGACGGGGACGCCGAGGAAGGCTCCGAGGACCAGGCACAGGGCCACGGCCTGGGCGTTGTTCGTCCATACCTGGGCGGCGAAGGCCGCGGCGGGGTGGTTGGAGTAGTAGGTCTCGTACTCGCCGCCGGGGCGGGTCATCTCCCGGAGGTCCTGGGGGGCGCCGAGGGTGGTCTGGACCTCCGGGTGGGCGGCTATCCACCAGGCCAGGAGGGCGGCGACGGTGAGGGAGAGCACCGCCGTGGGGATCCACCAGTGGCGCAGGCGGTAGACGGCGGCGGGGAACGAGGTGGTGAAGAAGCCGGCCGCGTCGCGCCAGGAGGACCTGCGGGCGCCGGTGACCTTGCTGCGGGCGCGGGCGACCAGGGAGGTGAGGCGGCCGGTCAGGGCCGGGTCGGGGGCGCTGGAGAGGAGGAGGGAGAGGTGGGTGGTGGTGCGTTGGTAGAGGGCGACGAGTTCGTCCGCCTCGGCGCCGGTGAGGCGGCGCTTGCGGCGCAGCAAGGTCTCCAGGCGGTCCCATTCGGCGCCGTGGGCCGTGACGAAGACATCGAGGTCCATACGGGGTCGCTCCTCGCAGCGCGGTGGGTGGGTGCCGGGCCAGCTTGGCAGACTGGCCGGGCGCGGGGCCCCGGACCTCCGGGGCGGAACCGCGGTGGGACGGGCGGCCGTGGTGGCGGGCCGGGTAACAGGGGTCGAGAGGGAGTGGGCGTGTGAGTCAGCTGGTGACGGGCGAGGCCGTGGTGCTGGGGCTGCGGCCGGCCAGGCTGGCGAGCCGGGGGCTGGCGGTCGTGGTCGATCTCGCGGTGGCCTGGGGGACGTACATCGCGGTGACGTTGGTGATGGTGAGCACCGCGTCCTCGTTGGACGGTGCGGTGCTGGCGGCCCTACAGGTGGCGACGCTGGTGCTGGTGCAGGTGGGGATACCGATCGCGGTGGAGACGCTGAGCCACGGGCGGTCGTTGGGGAAGCTGATCTGCGGGTTGCGGGTGGTGCGGGAGGACGGCGGGCCGATCCGGTTCCGGCATGCGCTGGTGCGGGGTGCCATGGGGGCCATCGAGATCGTGATGACGATGGGGGTGCTGGCGTCGATCGCGTCGCTGGTGTCGGCCCGGGGCCGGCGGCTGGGCGATGTGTTCGCCGGGACGCTGGTGATCCGGGAGCGGGTGCCCGAGGCGGAGGGCGGGGGCGTGGTGCTGCCGGCACCGCCTCCGTGGCTGGCCGGGGAGATCGGGGGGCTCGATCTGTCCCGGGTGCCGGACGGGTGGTGGCTAGCCGTGCGGCAGTACCTGGGGCGGCTGGGCGAGTTGGATCCGCAGGCGGGCGCGGCGATGGCCGGGCGGCTCGCCGGTGATCTGTGGGGCTTCACGGGGGCGGCGGTGCCGGCGGGCGTGGACCCGGCGGTGTATTTGGCCGCGGTGATGGGTGAGCGGCAGGAGCGGGAGTCCCGGCGGGCGTTCGGGGAGAGCGGTGCGGCGGGGGTGTATCCGGGGGCGGGGTCGGCCTCGGCTTCCGGGGCGGTGCCGGAGGAGTCCTCGGGTGGGGTTCCCGAGGGCGGTGCGACCGCTGCCGGTGGGGCGTGGGTGGTGCCCGGGGGTGCCGTGACGGCCGGGCCTGCGGCGGCGGGCGGTGCCCCTGGGGGCGGCGGTGCTGCCTGGACTGCGGGGACGGTGCCGGGGGCTCGGGACGGGGGCGGGCAGCCGGCCCGGCCGAGCACCGGGTTCGCGCCGCCCGTGTGAGGCGGGACGGGGGGCGAGCGGATCACGCCACGCGATCCCGGCCGCCCCTCTGCCGACGCACCCCTGCCAACGGGGGTTCGTCGGCGGTCAGTTGAAGGTCGAGGGCGGTGTGTCGAGGGATTCGAGTTCGATGCCGGGGGCGGCGAGGACGACGTCGCCGGCGAGGTGCACGGCGTGCTGTTCGCCGGTTTCGAGGTCGGTGACCTGGTACTCGTCGGCGACGAGCGGGGCGGTGTCAGTGGCGTGTGGTGTGCTGGAGAGCAGCGCCCAGGACTGGTCGAGGGTGCGGGGGGCGAGGACGGGGGGTGTGAAGGCGACGAGGCGGACGCGGGTCGCGCCGGCGCCGAGGACGGGGCGGAGCAGGCGCGCGGTGGCGACGAGGAAGGCCGGGGAGGCGCCGGTGAAGGCGTGGGCGGGGACGTTGCCCTCGGTGGCGTGGGTGCCGGTGGGGTCGGTGCGTACCCAGGTGACGCCGTCCAGGGCGGCGCCGCGCACCTGCCATGCGGCGGCGTGCAGTTCCAGGCGGATCGGGCGGCCGAGCTCGTCGAGGGTGAGGTCGACGGAGCCGGTGTGCTCGCCGGCGGTGTTGAGGGTCTGGGAGACGTAGCGCCAGCCGGAGGGGCCGGTGGCGCAGTGGAAGTGTTCCTCGCCGAGGGGGGTGCGGTCGTGCGGGTCGTACAGGGAGTAGTGGCCGCGGGGCATGGTGGTGCAGTCCTTGGGGGGTGGGGTGGTGCGCCGGGGGTGCGGGGTTTTCCGGGGATTCTGCGGGCCAGGCCCCCGCCGGGTGGGCGAGGGCCTGGTGCCAGCGGCTGCTGGGTGAGCGGGTGTCCGGTCCGCGGGCGGGCCGGGGGTGGCTCAGTAGCGGTAGTGGTCGGGCTTGAAGGGGCCCTCGACCTTGACGCCGATGTAGTCGGCCTGCTCCTGGCGCAGGGTGGTGAGTTTGACGCCCAGCGCGTCCAGGTGGAGGCGGGCGACCTTCTCGTCCAGGTGCTTGGGCAGGACGTACACGTCGGTGGGGTACTGCTCGGGCTTGGTGAACAGCTCGATCTGGGCCAGCGTCTGGTCCGCGAAGGAGTTGGACATCACGAACGAGGGGTGACCGGTGGCGTTGCCGAGGTTGAGCAGGCGGCCCTCGGAGAGCACGATCAGGACCTTGCCGTCCGGGTGGGTCCAGGTGTGGACCTGCGGCTTGACCTCGTCCTTGACGATGCCCGGCAGCTTCGCCAGACCGGCCATGTCGATCTCGTTGTCGAAGTGGCCGATGTTGCCGACGATCGCCTGGTGCTTCATCCGCGCCATGTCGGAGGCAAGGATGATGTCCTTGTTGCCGGTGGTGGTGATGAAGATGTCGGCGGTCTCCACGACGTCGTCGAGGGTGGTGACCTGGTAGCCGTCCATGGCCGCCTGGAGCGCGCAGATCGGGTCGATCTCGGTGATGATGACGCGGGCGCCCTGGCCGCGCAGGGATTCCGCGCAGCCCTTGCCGACGTCGCCGTAGCCGCAGACGACGGCGGTCTTGCCGCCGATCAGGACGTCGGTGGCGCGGTTGATGCCGTCGATGAGCGAGTGGCGGCAGCCGTACTTGTTGTCGAACTTGGACTTGGTCACCGCGTCGTTGACGTTGATCGCGGGGAAGAGCAGGTCGCCGTCGCGCTGCATCTCGTAGAGGCGGTGGACACCGGTGGTGGTCTCCTCCGTCACGCCGCGGATCTCGGACGCCAGCCGGGTCCACTTCTGCGGGTTCTCGGCGAGGGTGCGGTTGAGGAGCTCCAGGATGGCGCGGTGTTCCTCGTTCTCCGCGGTCTCCACCGCCGGGGCCTTGCCGGCCTTCTCGTACTCGACGCCCTTGTGGACGAGGAGGGTGGCGTCGCCACCGTCGTCGAGGATCATGTTCGGGCCGCCGGTGGGGGTGCCCGGCCAGGTCAGCGCCTGCTCCGTGCACCACCAGTACTCCTCCAGGGTCTCGCCCTTCCAGGCGAAGACCGGGACGCCCTGGGGGTCCTCGGGGGTGCCGGTGGGGCCGACGGCGATGGCCGCGGCGGCGTGGTCCTGGGTGGAGAAGATGTTGCAGGAGGCCCAGCGGACCTGCGCGCCCAGGGCGACCAGGGTCTCGATCAGCACGGCGGTCTGCACGGTCATGTGCAGCGAGCCGGTGACCCGCGCGCCTTTGAGGGGCTGCTGGGCGGCGTACTCCTTGCGGATCGCCATCAGGCCGGGCATCTCGTGCTCGGCGAGGGTGATCTCCTTGCGGCCGAAGGCGGCGAGGGACAGGTCGGCGACCTTGAAGTCCTGGCCGGTGGCTGCTGTCGTCATTACGGGCTGCTCCTCGGGTGTCGAGGTCGGTCGGGCAATTCGGGCAGTCTGCGGCGCGGGTCGGGGTCCCGGTGGTGACCGGGCGTACGCGAGCGTACGCGGAGGCCGTTACACCTCTCCCCTTGCCGCAGCGCAGTCCGTCGGAGGCCCTCTCTCCCTCGGCCGGTCCGCGGTGCGGGCCGCCCGACCGCCATCAGCAGCGACGTCTGGCACTTCCCCCGAATCTACACCGATCGGCTCTGCGGCCCCAGCCCGCATGGGCCCCTTCATTGGCTTGTTCTGTGCGCCGCGGGGGTGCGGCGGGCCGGTGGGCGGGGTGGCGGCATGCGAGGGCCCCGCCTTCCACGGAGGTGGCGGGGCCCGCGGTGGGTGGTCGGTCAGCTGCCGCTGGGGGCCTGGGCCGCGGCGGCCTTCTCGTCGTAGATGTCGGGTTCGAGGTAGATGACGCGGGCGATCGGGACGGCTTCCCGGATGCGGGCCTCGGCGGCGTCGATGGCGCGGGCGACCTCGGCGGCGGTGTCGTCGTGCTGGACGGCGATCTTGGCGGCGACGAGGAGTTCCTCGGGGCCGAGGTGGAGGGTGCGCATGTGGATGACGCGGGTGACGACGTCGCCGTCGACGAGGGCGGCGCGGATCTTGGCGACCTGGTCGGGGCCGGCGGCCTCGCCGAGCAGCAGGGACTTGGTCTCGGCGGCGAGGACGAGGGCGATCAGCACCAGCAGGGCGCCGATGGCCATGGTGCCGACGCCGTCCCAGACGCCGCTGCCGGTGGCGAGGGTGAGGCCGACGCCGACCAGGGCGAGGACCAGGCCGATCAGGGCGCCGAAGTCCTCCAGCAGGACGACGGGGAGTTCGGGGGCCTTGGCGCGACGGATGAACTGTATCCAGGACTGCTTGCCGCGCAGTTCGTTGGACTCCTTGACGGCGGTGCGGAAGGAGAAGCCCTCGGCGATGACGGCGAAGACCAGGACGCCGACCGGCCAGTACCAGTTGTCCAGGGGGTGCGGGTTCCGGATCTTCTCCCAACCCTCGTAGAGGGCGAAGACGCCGCCGATGGTGAACAGGACGATGGAGACCAGGAAGCCGTATATGTAGCGCTCGCGGCCGTAGCCGAAGGGGTGTTCGGCGGTGGCGGCGCGCTTGGCCTTCTTGCCGCCGAGCAGCAGCAGGCCCTGGTTGCCGGAGTCCGCGAGGGAGTGCACGCCTTCGGCCAGCATCGAGGACGAGCCGCTGAAGGCGAAGGCGACGAACTTGGCCACGGCGATCGCCAGGTTGGCGCCCAGCGCCGCAACGATCGCCTTGGTGCCGCCAGATGCGCTCATGAGTGCGCCACGTCCTTTCCGTAGACCGGCCCTTCCGTAGACCGGGCTTTACCGCCCCTTTAATGCCGTGCGGCGGTCATTGTTGCAGCCCGGCCCGGGGAAGGCGCGGGGTGGCCGGGTCGCGGACGGCGTCAGGCGACGACGGTGGCGCGGAAGAGGGTGCCGGCGCCGGCGAGGGTGAGGTGTTCGCCGGCGGGGACGAAGGCGGCGCCGCCGGGGGTGAGGGTGAGTTCCCCGGTGGTGCCGGCGTCGCTGGTCAGGTGCACGGTGCCGGCGGTGCAGAGCAGGATCTGCGGGGTGCGGGCGGGCAGCGGGCGGGGTGCGGAGCCGGGGGCCAGGACGAAGCGGGAGAGCCGGAACTCGTCGATGGGGGTGTCGTAGACCTCCTCGCCGTCGACCTCCTCGGGGCGCAGGACGCCGGCGTCGCGGGGCGTGAAGCGGACCACGCGCAGGAGTTCGGGGACGTCGACGTGCTTGGGGGTGAGGCCGCAGCGGAGCACGTTGTCGGAGTTGGCCATCAGCTCGACGCCGAGGCCGCTGAGGTAGGCGTGCGGTATGCCGGCGCCGAGGTAGAGCGCTTCGCCGGGCTGGAGGCGGACGTGGTTGAGGAGCATCGCGGCGAGGATGCCGGGGTCGCCCGGGTAGTGGTGGGCGAGGCCGGCGTAGGCGGCGTAGGCGTCGGCGTGCGGGCCTCCCTTGGGGGCGAGGTGGCCGGCGGCGGTGGCGGCGCGTTCGACGGTCTCGGCGATGGCGTGGGGTTCGGCGACGAGGACGGCGGTGAGCACCTCGCGCAGCGCGGACTCCTCGGGGCTGGCGCGCAGGATGTCGACGTACGGCTTGAGGTCGGCGACGTCCAGGCCCTCCAGGAGTTCGGCGGCCTCGGCGGGGTGCCGGAAGCCGCAGAGGCCCTCGAAGGGGGTGAGGGCGCAGATCAGTTCGGGCTTGTGGTTGGCGTCCTTGTAGTTGCGGTGCGGGGCGTCGAGGGGGATGCCGCGGGCCTCCTCGTCGGCGAAGCCCGCTGCGGCCTGGGCGCGGTCGGGGTGGACCTGGAGGGAGAGCGGGGCGCCGGCGGCGAGGACCTTGAACAGGAACGGCAGCCGGGGGCCGAAGGCGCGGACGGCGTCGGCGCCCAGTGCGGCCTCGGGGTCGGCGTCGATCACGTCGGCGAGGGAGACCGGGCCGTGGCCGCGGTCGAGGCGGGAGGGGGCCCCGGGGTGCGCGCCGAGCCATATCTCGGCCTGCGGTTCGCCGGTGGGCGGGACGCCGAGGAGGTCGGGGATGGCGGTGGTGGAGCCCCAGGCGTAGGGGCGCACGGCGTTGACGAGGCGGTCCATCGGGCGGCTGCTTCCTGACGTGGCGTGGGTGGTCCGGCGGGGCGCGGTGGCGACTGCCCCGAAGGCATGATCACTCGGTGCCGGCGAGCGCCAGGTAAACGGCGCCGAAATCGGCGATGGCAAGGAGTTCAGCGGCGCGTTCCAGGTCGCTGCCGGCGCCGGGGTGCAGTTCGCTGAGCGGGGTGTCGCGCTCGTCGGCGAGCTGCTGGGCGGCGCGGGTGGCGGAGAGCGGGCCGGCCTCGGCCTCGCGGAGCAGGATGATCCTGGCGTGCAGGGCGGCGGGCTGCTCGACGCGGTCGCGGAAGAAGTCGTCCGGGTCGGCGCCGGCGGCCAGTGCGCCGGCGAGCAGGGGGCGGTGGGTGGTGAGCGCCTCGGGGAGCTCGGCGGCGAGGCCGGGGCGGCCGGCCAGTCCGGCGAGTTCGGTGGCGAAGTGGCGGCCGACGGCGCCGGCGATCGGGCCCTCGGTCCAGATCAGCGGGAGCGCGTCGGCGAGGTCGGCGGCGAGGGTCTTGCCGGGGTTGGTGTAGGTGGGGATGGCCGGTCCGCAGCGTTCGGCGATCTGGTCCAGGCGGTCGGCGAGCTTGCCGACGGCGTCCGCGGGGGCGTTGATCAGGCCGATCCGGTCGGCGAGCACCAGCAGCGGGATGAGGACGGACCAGAGGGTGCCGGGGGCGGCGGGCGGGGCGCCCTCGACGTCGAATTCGGTGTCGTAGGCGGTGGTGGCCAGGGGGACGGGCAGGCCGCGGGCCTGGACGACGGCGTCGGCGAGCGGGCCGCCGGCGGGGGTGACGGCGACGACCGCGCAGCCGCGGCGGTAGGACTGTTCGACGAGTTCGGCGAGGCCGGGGTCGGCGGCGTCGGGGCCGGCGACGAGGAGGAGGTCGAGGGGGCCGGCCCAGCCGGGCAGGGTCCAGCGGAGCGCGCCGGGTACGGGGGCGACGCCGGTGGGTTGGATGAGGCTGACCGGGCAGCTGCCGCCGCTGAGGGCGCGCAGCAGGTCGGCGACGCCGGGCGCGGCCGGGCCGGGGCCGGCGACGAGGACGGCGCGCGGGCGCCCGTCGGGGGTCAGCTCGGGGATGCCGGATTCGGCGGCGCTGCGGGCGGCGGTGCGGACCCGCGCGCCGGATTCGGCGACGGCGCGCAGCAGGCCGAAGCGGTCGGCGCCGGCCAGCGCCTCGGGAGCGTCGAGCAGTGACTCGTCGAGCATGGTGGCGCGGCCTCCGATCGCCGGTACGGGCGGGGTGGTGCCAGGCTGTACCGGGACGGGCCCGGTGGGCCGGTCAGGCGGGGGTGGGGGTACCGCCCATGCCCTTCGGGCCATGGGGGAGGGCTTCGTCGACGAGGAGGACCGGGATGCCGTCCTTGACCGGGTAGGCCAGGCCGCAGTCGGCGGAGGTGCAGACCAGCGCGGCCGGGTCCGCCGCGGTGCGGTCCTCCAGCGAGGCGTGGCAGGCCGGGCAGGCGAGGATCTGGATCAGGCTGGCTTCGACCGGCATCGGGGTGCTCCTTCGGCGTGGTTACGGCGTGGCCAGCGTACCGCCGGTGTGGGGGACGGGGCCTGCCCGGAGGGGGTTTCGGCAGGTGGGAGGGGCGCTGTGGGCGGCCCTCCCCCGGCCTGCGGGCGATCAGCCGCGGATGATCTCCAGGACCTCGTCGCGGATCCGCTCGACGGTGGCCCGGTCGCGGGCCTCGGCGTTGAGGCGGAGCAGCGGCTCGGTGTTGGAGGGGCGGACGTTGAACCACCAGTCGGCGGCGGTGACGGTCAGGCCGTCGAGGTCGTCGAGGGTGATGCCGTCGCGGCTCTCGTAGGTGGCCTTGATGGCGGCGAGCCGGCCGGCCTGGTCGTCGACGGTGCTGTTGATCTCGCCGGAGGCGGCGTAGCGGTCGTACTGGGCGACGAGCCGGGAGAGCGGGCCGTCCTGTTCGCCGAGGGCGGCGAGGACGTGCAGGGCGGCGAGCATGCCGGTGTCGGCGTTCCAGAAGTCGCGGAAGTAGTAGTGGGCGGAGTGCTCGCCGCCGAAGATGGCGCCGGTGCGGGCCATTTCGGCCTTGATGAAGGAGTGGCCGACGCGGGTGCGGACGGGGGCGCCGCCGTGCTCCTTGACGACCTCCGGGACGGACCAGGAGGTGATGCAGTTGTGGATGACCGTGCCGCCGGGGTGCTTGGCCAGTTCGCGGGCGGCGACCAGGGCGGTGATCGCGGACGGGGAGACCGGGTCGCCGTTCTCGTCGACGACGAAGCAGCGGTCGGCGTCGCCGTCGAAGGCCAGGCCGAGGTCGGCGCCGACCTCGCGGACCCGTTGCTGGAGGTCGACGATGTTCTTCGGGTCGAGCGGGTTGGCCTCGTGGTGGGGGAAGGAGCCGTCGAGCTCGAAGTAGAGCGCGTCGAGGTCGAGCGGCAGGCCGTCGAAGACGGTGGGGACGGTGTGGCCGCCCATGCCGTTGCCGGCGTCCACCACGACCTTCAGGGGGCGGATGGTGCGGAGGTCCACGAGGGAGCGCAGGTGGGCGGCGTAGTCGTGGAGCACGTCGCGCCGGGTGACGGTGCCGGGGGTGGCGGCCGGTTCGGGGGCGCCGTCGGCGGTCCAGCGCTCGGCCAGGGCGCGGATGTCGGCGAGCCCGGTGTCCTGGCCCACGGGGGCGGCGCCGGCCCGGCACATCTTGATGCCGTTGTACTGGGCCGGGTTGTGCGAGGCGGTGAACATCGCGCCGGGCAGGTTCAGGGCGCCGCTGGCGTAGTAGAGCTCGTCGGTGGAGCAGAGGCCGATCTCGGTGACGTCGGCGCCGCGGGCGGCGGCGCCGCGGCCGAAGGCGCCGGCCAGGCCGGGCGAGGAGGGCCGCATGTCGTGCCCGATGACGATCGCGTCGGCGCCGGTGACCTCGACGAAGGCCGCGCCGAAGAGTTCGGCCAGGGTCTCGTCCCATTGGTCGGGGACCACGCCGCGCACGTCGTACGCCTTCACGATCTGCGCCAGATCAGTCACAGCCAGCCCTCCTGGAGTCGCTACGGGGCCACAAACCTACCCGTACGGTCCGTACGGGGGCCGTGAACCAGCCGTGAACGGCAGCGGGCCGGGCGGCGACGGGTCAGGAGTCGGGCGAGCGCAGGACCCGGAGGTGGCCGCGGCGGGCGACCTCCATGGGGTGGCCGTCGCGGCCGCTGGGCGCGGGGGTGCCGCCGCCGGCGGCGCGCTCCTGGGGGCGGGCAGCCTCGCGGACGGCGTTGGCCAGCGCTTCGAGGTCGTCGCCGCTGGGGCGGGCGGGACCGGGGTCGATGGCGAGGCGGACGACTTCCCAGCCGCGGGGTGCGGTCAGGCGCTCGGAGTGCTGGGCGCACAGGTCGTAGCAGTGCGGCTCGGCGTAGGTGGCGAGCGGTCCGAGCACGGCGGTCGAATCCGCATAGACGTACGTCAGCGTTGCGACGGCGGGGCGGCCGCACGCAGTGCGCGAACAGCGACGTACAGGGCTCACGACGTTGGACGGTACCGCACTCTTGAGCGGGCCGCGACGACTCTCCCTCGGCTCACCCAACCGTGTCGTCCCGCTTCGTCCGATGCGTCTGACCTGCGCCCGTCGGCCGGGACCGCTCGGGGGCGGGGTCGGCGGCGCCGCGCCGGGAGCGGAATCCCACCCTCAGGTGGGGCAATTCATGTCATTCTGCGGCGCCGGGCGGGAGCGGGGCGATCGAATGCGGGGCCGCAAACGAACCGAACCCGGGCCGGGCCGGTCACCCGACGACAAGTGGCGAGTTGTCGCACAACGCCGACCCGGGCGCGCCCGGAGGACTAGGCTCGATCCGATGGACAGCCCCGTACCTCCCCGTCCCGCGGAGCCGCGGCCCCGCCGCCGCGACCGCCACGGCCGTGGCATGCGCGGCCCGATCGCGCCTCCCCAGGTACCGCTGTCGGTGAGCCGCGCCGACGCGTTCACGGATCTCGTCTACGACTCCCGGGACCGGCTGGAGCGGCGCTGGCCGCAGCTGACGCAGGTCGATTTCCTGGTGCTGGAGGTGCCGGAGTTCGGGCCGGACGGCGATCCGGATCCGCTCGCGGAGGAGGAGAGCGTGCCGCTCGGCCGGGTGCTGCCCTCCGGCGGCGGATTTCGCGACCGGATCGTGATCTACCGCAGGCCGGTGGAGATCCGGACGAAGAACCGCGACGAGCGCGCGCTGCTGGTCCACGAGGTCGTCGTCGAGCAGGTCGCCGAGTTGCTGGGGCTCGCCCCGGAGTCGGTGGACCCGCGCTACGGCCAGGAGTGAGCCGGTAGCGCGGGTGTCGCCGGGCGGCGGCACCCGCGGTGGGCGTCAGCGGGTCAGCAGGGACAGGTCCTGGCCGGCGGTGGGCACGAGCACGGAGCCGCGGTCGTCGGGCAGCGGCTGGACGGTGAAGGCGGGCACCCCGCCCTGCGGCAGCGCCAGCATCCGGGCGGCGTGGACCGGGCCGCTGCCGGGCTCGGGCTCGACGGTCAGCGCGTAGGAACCCTTGAGGCCGGACGGCTGCGGCGGTTGGACGGCGAGGCTGGTGCCGCCCTTGACCGTGTACGTCTTCGAGACCGGGGTGCCGCCGCCGCTGCCGGCCGACGCGGTGATCTTGACCTTGGCGTCCTTGCCCTTCTGGGGGGCGACCAGGGTGAGGGTGCTGCCCTTGGCGCGGTTGTCGGCGACGGTGCCGCGGGCCTCGATCGGCCGGGTCGCCGGGATGAAGGCCATCTCCTGGTTGTCGCCCTTGCCGCGGACGACCCGCAGGGCCGCGGCGATCGGGGCGGTGGAGCCGGCGTCGCCGGGCGTGAGGACCAGCGAGCCGGGCTCGCCCTTGGTGATGTCCTTGAGGTCGACGGTGGCGGTCATCCCGCTCTTGACGTGCAGGGTGTCGAGTCCGGCCGGGGTGATCAGGCCGGTCGGGGTGGCCAGTTGGACCTTGAGGTCGGCGTCGGCGTCGCCGGGGGCGACCGCGACCAGCTGGACGTCGGTGGCGTCGGCCGGGATGCCCGGGAGGACGGCGCCGGGGGACGGGTCGGCGGCCGGCGGCAGCCAGTCGCCGCCGGTCTTGGCGTCGGCGGCCTGGACGGCCGCGCCGATCCGGCCGGAGCGGACGCTGACGTGCAGCGCGGCGCCGTCGGCGGGGCTGGTGGTGAGGGTGGAGAGCAGCACCGGGACGGTGGTGTGCGGCGGCACGGTGATGTCCTCGCCGCCGCCGCTGTCCGTCAACGCGCCGTCCTTGCCGCGCATTTCGAGGTCCACGACGGCCGGCACCGGGTCGGGGTTGGTGAGGTGGACGTAGTCGGTGCGGCCGGTGGCGGTGCTGACGCCGGGGAACCAGAACTGGGTGTCGGGGGCGGTGCAGCTCAGCCCCTGCAGACCGCGGCCCAGGCCGGCGGCGACGGCGGTGGTCTGCTGGATGGTCCAGCCGGGGGCCAGCACGCCGTCGGCGGAGCCGGTCAGGGCGGGCGCGTCGGCGCTGTCGGTGGTCCCGAGGACCGGCTTCCCGGCCTCCTGGAGGGGCACCACGGGCTTGGTGTCGGGCGGCGGGACGGTCTGCGTCCCGCCGGTGTCCGCGCCGCCCCTGTCCTTGGCGCCCTTGCCGTCCTTGCCCCCCTTGGCGTCCTTGCCGCCCTTGCCGGCGGGGTTGCCGTGGCTGTCGGCGACGGTGCCGGTGGGCAGGAGCTGGGCGGTGCCCTTCTTGGTGTCCGTACCGGCCGAGGCGCCCGGCGGCGCGAAGGCGGTGTAGGTGGTCTCGGCGACCTCCGACGAGCTGGGCGCCGGGCACACCAGGGTGGACCGCTGGACCGGCAGCCGGGTGGCGCTCGCGGGGGCCGTCGGGCCGGTGTCGCCGGGGGCGGCGACCGCGGCGACACCGGTGACCGCGGCCAGCGCGGCGGCCGCGGCGGTCAGGGACAAGATGGTGCGCTTCACTGCTGCTCGCTCCCGTCACGGCGCGGCTCGGGGAAGGCGCCGGGGTACGTCGTGCCGTCGTAGGGCTGCGGGTGCTGCGGGTGCTGCTGCGGGTGCTGGTCAGCCCCGGCATCGGGGTAGGGCTGCTGCTGCCCGCCGTAGCCGTACGGGTCGTAGGCGCCCGCCTGGTAGGGGTCGGTCGGGTAGCCGGCGGGCGGATAGGTGTCGGGCGCGTAGGTGCCCGGCGGGTAGCCGCCGTCCTGGTAGGGATCGACCGGCTGGTAGGGCTGCTGGTCGCCGTACTGGCCGGCCTGGTACGGGTCGGCGACCTGCGGGTAGGGCTGCTGGTCGGCTGCCGCCGGGGCGTGCGCGGCGGCCGGTTCCCCGGCGGCCTGCCAGTCCTCGTAGGAGGGCTGTGCGGGGACCGCGGCATACGGGTCGGCGACCGGGACGGGGTCCGGGGCCGGGGCGGCGGCCGGCGGCTCCTCGACGGTGCGGGCGTCCGGGACGGCGGCGCCGTCGCCGGCCGGGGCGGCGGCCTCGGCCTGGGCGCGCAGCCGGCGGGCCCGGCGGCCCTCGCCCGCGGGCTGCGCGGCGACGGCCGGCGCGGCCTCCTCGGGCAGGTCGTCGTCGATCTCCCGGCGGCGGCCGGGCAGCGCCATCACGACCAACACGAGGGCGAGCAGGCCCTGGGCCCACAGCCAGACGGTGTGGCCCACGGGGTTGTCGTGGGTGAGGTCGAGCCGGCCGCCGTCGGACGGGAGCTGGAAGCCCTGGGCCCAGCCGTCGACGGTGACGGGCTTGAGCGGGGTGCCGTCGAGGGTGGCGTGCCAGCCGTCGTCGGCGGCGTCGGCGAGCCGCAGGATCCGGCCGGCGGTGCCGGCGGGCACCTTGGCGCCGTGTGCCTCGACCGGGCCGGCCGCCACCGGGACGGGCGTCGCGGCGTCGCCGGTGCCGGTGCCCTCCTTGGCCTGGGCGGGCACGATCGTGATCCGGGAGACCCGCTGGTCGACGCGCCACAGGGCGCTGCCGTCCTCCTGGCTGAGCCGGGTCAGGCCCGGGGTGGCGTCCAGGACGCGGCCCATCTCGCGCGGGGCGCCCTTGCGGACCAGGACGTAGCGGACCGCGTAGCCGCCGAGCCGGTCGGTCTGGTCGGCGCCGGAGCCGGCGACGAGGTGGGCGACGACATCGTCCAGGCGGCTGTCCGGGCCGGCCTCGGCGGCCAGGTCGGCGTCCCCGAGCTGGGCCCCGGAACCGCGGACGAGGGAGTAGGTGACGTGGCCGGGGGTGCCGTCCAGGACGAGCGTGCGGGCCCGGTCGGTGGTGGTGGCCTCCTCGGCGACGAACGCCGGGACCTGGGTGGCGTCGCGCCGCTGGACCGGGCCGGCCGCGCCGGTGATCATCCAGCTGACCGCGGCGTACAGGGGGGCGATCAGAGCGGCCAGCGCGATCAGCACGGCGGCCGGCTGCTTCCAGCCGAAGCCGAGCGCGGTCATCCGGGTGCGGATGCCCTCGGCGCCGAGCGCGGCCGCGCACAGCAGCGCCAGGCCGTAGACGAGCATCGCCGGGCCGGTCCAGCCGGAGCCGTTGCCGAGCGCCGCGCACAGCAGTCCGATCAGGGCCACCACCCAGGCGGCGCGGATCGCGGTCTGCCGGGTGTCGCGCAGGGTCGCGCCGAGGGCGGCCAGGACGATACCGAGGAGCAGCAGCCCGCCGACGGCCTTGGGGCCGCCCGGGCTGAGCCCGACGAGGTCGAGGACGGAGGCCGAGCCGGCGCCGTAGTCCAGGCCGGCCTCGCGGAAGAACCGCGACGGGTGGCCGAGCAGCGACAGCGACCAGGGCGCCAGCACCACCAGCGGGGCGAGCGCCACGGCCAGGAAGCGCAGCACGTACGCCACGATCAGCCCACCGCTGCCGCCCCGCTTCGCTCCGCCGCCCGTTGCCGGGTCTGCGGACGCGGAGCCGAGCAGGCGCAGCACGAGCAGTGCCACGCCGAGCAGCACCGCGATCGGCCAGACGATCGGGGTGAAGGCGGTGGTGACGGTGACCAGCAGCGCGTACGCCCAGGCGGCGCGCCAGCTGGGCCGGGTGCCGGGCGCCAGCCGCAGTCCTCCGGCGGCGACCGCGGCGCGGGCCATCAGCGGCAGCAGGACGGCCAGTACGGCGGTGCCCAGGCGACCGCCGGCGAGCGCGCCGGTGGCGGCGGGCAGGAAGGCGTAGGCGATGCTGCCCCAGGCCCGCAGCAGCCGGGAGGCGACCAGCGGGCGGGAGGCGAAGTAGGCGGTGAGGCCGGCCAGCGGCACGGAGCAGACCAGCAGCAGGGTGAGGGTGAAGCCGGTGCTGCCGAGGAAGACCGTGGAGAGCGCGGCGAGCACCGCGAGGTAGGGCGGTGCGGCGGCGGTGTCGCCGACGCCGACCGGGTGCCAGCTGGTGGTGTACGACGACCACAGGGCGCCGAGGCCGTCGGGTGCGGGCAGCAGGGCGCCGCCGACGAGCGAGCCGCTGCCGAGCAGCCCGCGGCAGGCGATCAGCGAGACCAGCAGCAGGACGAGGAAGAGCACCGGTGCGGGGCGGCGGGCGATCCGCTTGAGCCGCGCGAACTGCTCGATCTCCAGGTAGTCGGCGTCGTCGCCGCCGGGTCCGGACTCCACGGCGCCGTGCCGACCGGAGGAGGCGACGTCGGGGGCGGCGCGGCCGGCGAGGTTGCCGGCGACCTGTTCGACGGTGGCCCGCACGGTGGCGCCGGGCGGCGGGAACAGGGCTCGCAGCTCGCTCGCGTCGGTCGTCGGCCTCCCCCGGCGTTTGCGGGCGGCGAGGATCTTGCCGGGGCGGAGCAGGGTGGCGAAGAGGCCGGCGAGTTCGTCCAGGGCCTGGCCGGGGACCTTGCCGACGAGGTAGGCGACGACCCGCAGCAGGGTGCCGATCAGCAGCCGCAGCAGGGTGTACGGGACCAGCGCGCCACGGGTGTTGGCGAGCAGGGTGTAGACGGCGCCGGCCTTGTCGACCCTGTGGGGGTTCGCCACCGACCTGCCGACGCAGTCGATGGGGCGGCGCTCGCGGGCGGATGCCTCGGCGTGCCGCAGGACGGCGTCGGGGGCGACCAGGACCTGGTGGCCGGCGGCCTGGGCGCGCCAGCACAGGTCGACGTCGTCGCGCATCAGCGGCAGCCGGCGGTCGAAGCCGCCCAGCTGCTCGTAGACGTCGCGGCGGATGAGCATGCCGGCGGTGGAGACGGACAGCACCGGGCGGACCTGGTCGTGCTGGCCCTGGTCCTGTTCGCGGCGGTCCAGGCCGGTCCAACGGCGTCCGCTGCGGGCGATGCTGACGCCGGCCTCAAGGAGTTGACGGCGGTCGTACCAGCTGCGGAGCTTGGGGCCGACGACGGCGGTGGACGGGCTGGCGTCGGCGACCCGCAGCAGTTCGGCGAGGGCGTCGGGGGCCGGCGCGCAGTCGTCGTGCAGCAGCCACAGCCACTGGACCGGTTCCCCGTGCGGGAGTTCCGGCATGTCGTACGCCTCGTCGTGCCAGGTGCGGCTGACCGGATCCCAGCCGCTGGGGCGGCGCAGATAGGCCAGGTCGTCGGGGCCGAGGACGGGGGCGGTGCGGACCGCCTCCTCGACGGCGGTGCCGAATCCGGAGCGGCGGGCGAGGTGGAGCACCCGGTCGTCGCCGATCGCCTCCGCGAGCAGCTGGGCGGAGTCGTCCGCGCTGCCGGTGTCGGCTCCGATGACGTTCTGCACCGGGCGCTCCTGGCCGAGCAGTCCGGCGAGGGCGTCGGGCAGCCAGCGGCCGCCGTCGTGCGAGACGATCACGGCCGTGACGACATGCCGCGGGAACTCCGGGGTGGCGGCTTCATACGAGGCGGCCTGGGCCGCCGACTGGCTGTGCACGGACATCGAGGTACGGGCCCTCCGGACCCGGGAGTTGGAGGGCCTGCGGCGAAGTCGCTCACGGCCCCCGCCCCCGGAAACACTGCGACGGACTACGAGGGACACGCGCACGCCGTAGCGGCGGTGCGGGCGTGTCTCGGACGGGGCCCCACACTAATGGTTCGCGCCGGGGCACCGATCGGCTCCGTACACAGCAGACCGCCTCCGGCGGGCAGTGCGCTGGAGGCGGTGCGTTCGCTATAGGGGGATATGGGGAGTTGGGGTGGTGCGGCGGCGCACTCGGTGCCACCACAGGGGGCTGGTGCGGGAGGCTGGCCGGTCACGGTCAGACAGCGGCCTTCTTGAGTCGGCGCCGCTCGCGTTCGGACAGACCGCCCCAAATACCGAAGCGCTCGTCGTTGGCGAGGGCGTATTCGAGGCACTCGGAGCGGACTTCGCAGGCGAGGCAGACCTTCTTGGCCTCGCGGGTGGAGCCACCCTTCTCCGGGAAGAAGGACTCGGGGTCGGTCTGGGCGCACAGTGCGCGCTCCTGCCAGCCGAGCTCCTCGTCCGCCTCCTCGACCAGCAATTCCTGGAACAGCTCGGTCATGTGCGCCCCTCGTCTGTCTTTACGTCCCCGTGATCAAGCCGTGATCGAATTCGGCTGAACGACACGAGTGAAATTACAAGTGTGCTGATCCGGGCCAGTCAAGCCGAGATCTGCTATTGGGCCTCTTATTCACTCTGCGGAACCAAGCGTATGCGGAAAGTGTTCAAATCATCCAAAACCAGGACACTTCCTCGGACCGTTGACCCGCGGCTCTGTTCTCAGTGAGTGAGACGTCAACTCATGGGTTGCGCGTTGCACCGCACGCACCGGAGCGGGGAAGATCACAACCGGATCACAGGACCGCAACGGCGGCCCCGGGTGCGACTGATGACCGCTTCTCCCCGCCGCGGTCTGCACAAACCTTTCTCCGGACGGGGTAACCGGATGAGGTGAACGACGCACGCCACATCGCTCCCCGTTTGACAGCGCACCGCCGCCCCGTGTCTCCTTGACCGCATGCCAGCGACCTCCGCGCACCGACTGACCCGTTCCTACGGGTCGCTCTGCGCTGTGCAGGCCCGCTGTCGCTGTTCCAGCTGTCGTAGCCACTGAGCTCCAGCCCTCCGCGCTCGCCGCATCCCGCCAGCGCTCCGCTCCACCGCGACCACCGCGCCGCGCCCCCACGAGGAACGGCCCGCGCCGTGCCGCACCCCGTTTCCCGGCCACCGCCGGGAGGGACCCCCAGCGCGCCACCCGCACTTCCGCCGAGGAAACCGCATGAACAGCGACGTCCAGATCGCCGGCGACCCGCTCGCCATCCCCCACCTGCTGCCGCCCGTCCCCGCCCACCCCACCACCGTCGCCGGCTTCGTCGGCCTGGCCCGCTCGATCGCCGCCGACCGCGCCGCCTGGGCCCCGCTGGTCCGCTACGACGCCACCACCCGCTGGTACCACCGCCTGCGCACCGGGCCCGGGTACGAGGTGTGGCTGTTGAGCTGGGTCCCCGGGCAGGGCAGCGGCCGGCACGACCACAGCCCGTCCTCGGGCGTACTGACCGTCCTGGAAGGCGAGTTGACCGAACACGCCGCGGGCGGGCCGCGCACCCTGGCCGCCGGCGCCCAGCGGGTGTTCGCCCCCGGCTACGCCCACGAGGTCGTCAACGACGCACTGGCGCCGGCCGTCAGCCTGCACGTGTACTTCCCCGGCCTGACCGAGATGCCGATGCTCCCGCAGGCCCAGCTGCTCGCCCACTCTCCGCTCCCTTCGAGCGAGGGGACGCCCGTGGCCGGGGCCGCCGCCCCCGTCGCACCGCACAGCGCCCGGTGCGCCGCACCCGTCCGGGAGACCGCACCGCACTGACCCCACCCGGCCACCGCCCCTCAAGGATCAGCCTTCGGCTGACAGCCCACCCGTCACCCGGCCACCGCCCCTCAAGGATCAGCCTTCGGCTGACAGACTGATGGGCATGCGCATTGTGGTTCTGGCCGGCGGTATCGGCGGCGCCCGCTTTCTGCGGGGACTGAAGGCAGCGGCTCCGGACGCGGACATCACCGTCATCGGCAACACCGGTGACGACATCCATCTGTTCGGGCTGAAGGTGTGTCCCGACCTCGACACCGTGATGTACACGCTCGGCGGCGGCATCAACGAGGACCAGGGCTGGGGCCGGACGGACGAGACGTTCCGGGTGAAGGAGGAACTGGCCGCGTACGGCGTCGGGCCGGAGTGGTTCGGACTGGGCGACCGGGACTTCGCCACCCACATCGTCCGGACCCAGATGCTGGGCGCCGGCTATCCCCTGAGCGCCGTCACCGAGGCGCTGTGCGACCGCTGGCAGCCCGGCGTGCGGCTGCTGCCGATGTCCGACGACCGGGTCGAGACGCACGTCGCCGTCGAGGACGAGAGCGGCGAGCGCAAGGCGGTGCACTTCCAGGAGTACTGGGTGCGGCTGCGGGCCTCGGTGCCGGCGCTGGCCGTGGTGCCGGTCGGCGCCGAGCAGGCCAAGCCGGCGCCCGGCGTGCTGGAGGCCCTCGCCGAGGCCGACGTGATCCTCTTCCCGCCGTCCAACCCGGTCGTCAGCGTCGGCACGATCCTGGCCGTGCCGGGCATCCGGGAGGCCGTCGCGGAGGCCGCGGCGCCGGTGGTCGGGCTCTCGCCGATCGTCGGGGACGCCCCGGTGCGCGGGATGGCCGACAAGGTGCTGGAGGCGGTCGGCGTGGAGTCCACCGCGGCGGCGGTGGCCCGGCACTACGGGGCGGGCCTGCTGGACGGCTGGCTGGTCGACGACGTGGACGCGGGCGCGGTGGCCGACGTCGAGGCGGCGGGGATCCGCTGCCGGGCGGTGCCGCTGATGATGACGGACGTGGACGCGACCGCGGCGATGGCCCGCGAGGCGCTGACGCTCGCCGAGGAGGTGCGGGCATGACCGGACCGACCGGGGCACCCGGGTACCGGGTGTGGGCGCTGCCGGGCATCCCCGAGGTGCGGCCCGGCGACGACCTCGTCAAGCTGATCGCCGCCGCGGCGACCGCCGACGGGGCACCCCAACTGGCCGACGGCGATGTGGTGTTGGTCACCTCGAAGATCGTCAGCAAGGCGGAGGGCCGGATCATCGAGGCGGCCGACCGCGAGGCGGCCATCGACACCGAGACGGTGCGGGTGGTGGCCCGCCGCGGCACCCTGCGGATCGTGGAGGACCACCGGGGCCTGGTGATGGCCGCGGCCGGCGTGGACGCCTCCAACACCCCCTCGGGCACGATCCTGTTGCTGCCCGAGGACCCGGACGCCTCGGCCCGCGCCCTGCGCGCCGGGCTGCGCGAGACGCTCGGCGTCGACGTCGGCGTCGTCATCAGCGACACCTTCGGGCGCCCGTGGCGCAGCGGCCTGACCGACGTCGCCATCGGGGCGGCCGGGGTGCGGGTGCTGGACGACCTGCGCGGCGGCACCGACGCGTACGGCAATCCGCTGGTCGCCACCGTCGTGGCCACCGCGGACGAACTCGCCGCCGCGGGCGACCTGGTGAAGGGCAAGGCGACCGGGCTGCCGGTGGCGGTGGTGCGCGGGCTGCCGCACGTCGTGACGTCCGCGTCCGCACAGGCGGGAGCCGACGGGCCCGGGAGCGGGGACGACGACCCGGACCCCGGGGCGCGGGCGCTGGTGCGGAACGCCGCGGACGACATGTTCCGGCTGGGCACCTCCGAGGCCGTGCGGGAGGCGGTGACGCTGCGGCGCACCGTCCGGGAGTTCACCGACGACCCGGTGGACCCGGGCGCGGTGCGGCGCGCGGTGGCCGCGGCGCTGACCGCGCCGGCGCCGCACCACACCACGCCGTGGCGGTTCGTCCTGCTGGAGTCGGCGCGGTCCCGGACCCGGTTGCTGGACGCGATGCGGGACGCCTGGGTGGCCGATCTGCGGGCGGACGGCAGGTCGGAGGAGGCCATCGCCAAGCGGGTGCGGCGCGGCGACGTGCTGCGCAACGCGCCGTATCTGGCGGTGCCGTGCATGGTGCTGGACGGCGCGCACGCCTACCCGGACGCCCGGCGGGCCGCCGCCGAGCGCGAGATGTTCGTCGTCGCGCACGGCGCGGGCATCGAGAACTTCCTGGTGGCGCTGGCCGGCGAGCGGCTGGGCTCGGCGTGGATCTCCTCGACGATGTTCTGCCGGGACGTGGTCCGCGAGGTGCTGGAACTGCCCGCGGAGTGGGAGCCGATGGGGGCGGTGGCCATCGGACGGCCGGCGTCGGCGCCGCGGGAGCGGCCGGCGCGAGCCGTGGACGACTTCGTCCGCGTCCGCTGACGGATCCCCGGTCGCGTCGTCGTCGGCCGACGCCCGCGGTGGGCGGCGCCGCCCGGTTCACAGCCGGGCGATGTCGCCCACCGGGAAGCGCGGGGCGCGGCGCGGCGGGACCAGGCCGGAGAGCAGGATCAGCCGGGCCGCGCGGTGCCGCTGCCCCGCGTAGGGCGCCAGGAGCTGGAGCATCTCCTCGTCGGTCGTGCCGCGCCGGCCGGTGAGCGCATAGCCGATGATCTTCGGCAGGTGCAGATCGCCGACGGTGAGCGCGTCGGGGGCGCCCAGGGCGCGCTGGAGGGTCTCGGCGGCCGTCCAGGGGCCGATGCCCGGGATCGCGGTCAGCCGGCGGGTGGCGTCGCCGAGGTCCATCCCCGCGGCCTCCTCCATCCGGGCCGCCGCCCGCACCGCGCGCAGGACCGTCGACGACCGCTTGGCGTCGACGCCGGCGCGGTGCCACTCCCAGGACGGGATCAGCGCCCAGCCGCGCGGCTCGGGCATCACCCGCAGCCGGTCCCAGGGGCCGGGCGCGGGCGTGCCGTGCCGCTGGAGCAGCAGCCGCCAGGCGCGGTACGCCTCGTCGCTGGTGACCTTCTGCTCCAGGATCGAGGGGATCAGCGACTCCAGGACGAGTCCGGTGCGGGCGAGCCGGACGCCGGGGTGGCGGCGGCGCGCCTCGTGGACGACGCGGTGCCGGGCGGTCAGCGCCGCCGGGTCGTCGGACTCCCCCAGCAGCTCCGGCAGCCGCTCCAGCAGCCACGGGGCGCCCGGGCCCCAGGCCGTCGCCGCGACGTGGCCCTCGGCGGCGCGGGCCGCCAGGCACAGGGTGCCGGGGCCCTCCGGCGTGCGGCAGGCCCGCCAGATCTCGTCGCCGCGCACCGCGAACGCCGGGTCGCCCGGACCGCGGCGCAGCACCCCGAGGGTGCGGTGCAGGTCGTAGGCGCCGGGCGGAACCCAGGTGCGGGCGGGCATGCGGCCAGGTTAGGCGATGCGGCCTGGCCGGAGGCGGGCGCGGCCGCGGGCCTGCGGGAGCGTCCCGCGGGCCCGGCCGCCGGCCGTCACTGGTCGGAGGAGAAGCGGACCGCGCCCGCGGGGATGTCGGCGCCGCACCAGATGCGGATGCCGCCGCGCAGTTCGTTGTCGGCGCCGACCACCGCGCCGTCGCCGATCACCGCGCCGTCCAGCACCGTGCGGGCCCCGATCCGGGCGCCGGCGCCGATCAGCGAGTCGCGGACCACGGCTCCGGGTTCGATCACCGCGCCGTCGAGGACCGTGCTGCCGTCCACCTGGGCGCCGGCGCCGACCCGGGCCCCGGGGCCGACGACGGTGCCGCCGCCGAGCTTGGCGTCCGGGGCGACCTCGGCGCCGTCCAGGACGAGGCGGTCGCCGCGGCGGCCGGGGACGGCCGGGGACGGGGCGCGGCCCTGGACCAGGTCGGCGGAGCCGCGGACGAACGCCTGCGGGGTGCCGAGGTCGAGCCAGTAGGTGGAGTCGACCATGCCCTGGAGGTGCGCGCCGTCGGCGAGCAGGCCGGGGAAGGTCTCGCGTTCGACGGAGACCGGGCGGCCGGCGGGGATGGTGTCGATGACCGACCGGTTGAAGACGTAGGCGCCGGCGTTGATCTGGTCGGTGACGATCTCCTCGGGGCTCTGCGGCTTCTCCAGGAAGGCGGTGACCCGGCCGGTGTCGTCGGTGGGGACGAGCCCGAAGGCACGCGGGTCCTCGACCCGGGTGAGGTGCAGCGAGACGTCGGCGCCGCTGGTGCGGTGGGTGTCGACCAGGGCGCGGATGTCCAGACCGGTGAGGATGTCGCCGTTGAAGATCAGCACCGGGTCGTCGGGGCCCGAGTGCAGCCGGGAGGCGACGTTGCGGATGGCTCCGCCGGTGCCCAGCGGCTCCACCTCGGTGACGTATTCCAGGTGCAGGCCGAGCGCGGAACCGTCGCCGAAGTACGGCTCGAAGACCTCTGCGAGGTAGGACGTGGCCAGGACGATGTGCTCGACGTCGGCGGCGCGGGCGCGGGCCAGCTGATGGGTCAGGAAGGGCACGCCGGCGGCCGGGACCATGGGCTTGGGCGTGTGCACCGTCAGCGGGCGCAGTCGGGTGCCCTTGCCGCCGACCAGGAGGATCGCTTCAGTCACTGTGTCCTCTGTGTTCGCTTCTCCGCCCCGCAGCACAGCGGCGCGGCCATCGTCGTCGACTGCGGCCCGGCGGCTGCACGTGCGACGCTCACGGGTCTTGTCTGCTTCCTGCTGGGGTCGGCCGGTCGGCGGACCAGTGTAGGCAGATGGTGCGTCGGTCTCCTTCGGTGGGACGCCGGGACGAAACGGGACGGGGTGGGTCTTGGTGACGGGGTGACGGGTGGTATCGCGGACTGTAGGACGTACGGAACTAGGGATCGGCTTAGTGTCCGGAGCGTCTGCCGCGCAACGGTGGGGTGAGATGTTTCACGGCGGCCTGCGGGGATCGGCTCAACGGCCCTGGAAGCGGGCCGCGGCCTGCCGCACCGCGGGCAGGTCGGCGTACAGGAGGGTGCCCGGGCATTCCGTCTTGAAGCCGTCGCGGTGGCCGGAGATGACGTGTTGTTGGACGGTCAGGCCCTTCCGGTAGAGGTTGCCGCCGGTGGAGATCATCGGGGTCCGGGCGCGTGGATCGGTGCCGGAGAGGCCGAGCTTCCAGGCCGCGAGGCGGCCCAGCGCCTGGACGGCGGGGCGCGACGGCGCGGCCTTGCCGAAGGAGCCGAGCAGGGCGATGCCGGTGCTGCCGTTGTTGAAGCCGAGGGTGTGGGCGCCGAGTACGGCTTTGGCGACGCCGCCGGCGCGGCCCTCGTAGATGGTGCCGCACTTGTCGATCAGGAAGTTGTAGCCGATGTCCCGCCAGTGGCTGCTCCTGACGTGGTAGCGGTACAGGCCGCGGATCACCGAAGGGGCCTGTGCGCACGTGTAGTTGTTGCCGGTGGCGCTGTGGTGGACGAAGACGGCGCGGACGGCGTGGGTGTAGACGAAGCGGTTCTCGCGCAGCCTCTCGTCGGCGCCCCAGCCGGCCCGGGTGACGATGCGCGGGCGGGCACCGATGTGCACCGCTGCGCCGGCGGGGCCGCCGGCGACGGAGACGTCGGCCTGGGTCGCGGCCTGGTCGGCGGCGGGGATCTCGGTGGCGCCGGCCGGCGCGAGGGGCGCGTTGGCGGCGGAGCTGGCGGCCTCGGGGGTGCCGGGCGGGCCGCCGCCGCGCACGGCGGGGGTCTCCGGGCCAGGGTCGACGAGTTCCAGGCGGAGGCCGTGCGGGAGCACGCTGGGGGCGCGGTGCGGGTCGGCGGGGGTCAGGCGCAGTTGGACGGCGTCGCTGGCGCCGACCCACAGGGGCGCCGTGCTGCCGCGTGCGGCGGCGCCGCGGCCCTCCCCGGCGCCGAGGTCGGGGGCGTCGTCGCTGTCGGTCTGGATGTCCTGCCAGCCGGACCACAGGCCGCTGCCGCGGGCCCGGGTGCGGATCTGGGCCCGGCCGCGGAAGGGGACCGCGGCGTCGTCCCAGACGACGCCGACGAGGGAGAACGGCCGGACCGTGCGGGGCGGCAGTTCGCGGACGGCCTGCGCCTGTGGCGGGGCGGTGTCCTGGACGGGGCCGCGCCGGGCGGTCGGGGCGAGGCCCTGCAGGGGCAGGGACTGGGTGGCGCCCGGCAGGTCGCGGGCGCTCGCCGTGCCGGGCCCGGCGGCCGGGGCCTGGGCGACGGGACGCGCGCCACCGGCGCTTGCCGCAAAGACCGGGGCGAGGGGCAGGGCGAGGGCGGCCGTGCACGCGGCACCGAGGCAGGTCGCGAGGAAGGGGCGCATGGGGAAATCCTGGACACGGCCGGGAGCGGCCCGCCAACGCTGGCCTGACGGGGCATCGGCCGAACCGGTGGCCGGCGCGGACCGTACCCGACTGACCGTCAGTGGCCCGCGCGCGTACCCTGGCCGCGATGAACGCCACCGATCGCACCCCCGCCGACCTGCTGGGTTCCGCGCTCGCCGCGGACCCGGGCCGCCCCCTGGTGACCTTCTACGACGACGCCACCGGCGAGCGCGTGGAACTCTCCGTCGCGACCTTCGCCAATTGGGTGGCGAAGACCGCCAACTACCTCCAGGGCGACCTGGCCGCCGAGCCCGGCGACCGGCTCGCGCTGCTGCTGCCCGCCCACTGGCAGACCGCCGTCTGGCTGGTGGCCTGCTCCTCGGTGGGCGTGGTCGCGGAGGTGGGCGGTGATCCGGCCGCGGCCGATCTCGTCGTCAGCGGCCCGGATTCCCTCGACGCGGCGCGGGCCTGCTCCGGGGAGCGGGTGGCGTTGGCGCTGCGCCCGTTGGGCGGCCGGTTCCCGCAGTCGCCGGCCGGCTTCGCGGACTACGCGGTCGAGGTGCCGGGCCAGGGCGACCGGTTTGCGCCGTTCGTCCCGGTGGATCCGGGCGCGCCGGCGCTGGCGGTCGGCGGCGAGGAGCTGACCGGCGCCGGGATCGGCGAGCGGGCGCTGGCGGATGCCGCGGCCGCCGGGCTGCCGCCGGCGCCGCGGGTGCTGTCGGGGCTCGGCTACGACACCTGGCGGGGCCTGTCGCTGGGGCTGTACGCGCCGCTGGCGGCGGGCGGCTCGGTGGTGCTGTGCCGGCATCAGGACCGGCTGGACGGAGACGCGCTGGCCGCCCGGGAGGCCACCGAGAAGGTCACGTTCACCGTGCCACGCTCCTGAGACGGCCGGGGTCCTGAGGAGGCCGGGACGGGCCCGGAGGGCGCCGGCTCCCCCGTCCGGCGGAGGGGGATTCCCGCCGGGCGGGCCGGTTCGCCGGCCCGGGGCCATGCTCGGTGTACGTACGCCGCCCGCGTACGGACTCCCCGGCGCGGGATCCGGTGGCCTTCTCCCCGCGGTGCCCGGCGCGGGGGCGTGCCGCCGACTCCGTGAGGGAGGTCGCCCACGTGACCGAGCGCCCCGACATCCCGCCCGACCGTCGACGCCCCTCCGGGGGCCGCGGGCGGGGGACGCCGGGCCGCGGTCGGCGGGCACGGTTCCGGGGCTGGCCGGAGCGGCCCGACGGGTTGCTGGCGACCGACCGGCCGGGGCCGCCGCGGACCCCGGCGCCGCGCCACCGCCGCTGGCTGCGGGCCGCGGCACTGGCGCTGACCGTCGCCGTGCTGGCGTCGGCGGGGTGGGGATGGGCCGTGTGGACCCGGCTCAACCACAACATCCGCTCGGACAGCGCCACCGAGCGGGAGCTGGAGAAGTACGAGTCGGAGCGCCCGCCGGCGGGCCCGCCGAACGCGCAGAACATCCTGTTGATCGGCTCCGACAACCGGGGCGGCGGCAACGAGGAGTACGGGGCGGACACCGGCACCCAGCGTTCGGACACCACGATCCTGCTGCACCTGGCGGCCGACCGGAGGAGCGCCACCGCGGTCAGCATCCCGCGCGACCTGATGGTGCAGGTGCCGCACTGCAAGCGCGCCGACGGGTCGGAGTCCGCGCCGCAGACGATGCAGTTCAACTGGGCGTTCGCGTTCGGCGGAGCGGCCTGTGCGATCCGCACGGTGGAGAAGATGAGCCGGATCCGGATCGACCACCACGTCATCGTGGACTTCATGGGCTTCAAGAACATGGTGGACGCGGTGCACGGCGTGCAGCTCTGCCTGGCCCGGCCGATCGAGGACGACGAGGCGCACGTGTCGCTGCCGGCCGGGTGGCAGACGTTGGACGGCGAGGCGGCGCTGGGTTACGTGCGGGCCCGCAAGAGCCTGGGCGACGGCAGCGACACCCAGCGGATGGCGCGCCAACAGCAGTTCCTGGGCGCTCTGGTGAAGAAAGTGCAGAGTAATGGTGTGCTGCTCAATCCGATGCGGCTGTATCCGGTGATGGATGCCGCGACGAGTTCGCTGACCACTGATGCCGGGCTGGCTTCGCTCCGGGGTTTGTACGAATTGGTCCGCAGTATGCGTGGCATTCCCACCGCACATGTGCAGTTCCTGACCGTGCCGCG
The DNA here is from genome assembly GCF_029011865.1 of Streptomyces yunnanensis. Lineage (NCBI taxonomy): Bacteria > Bacillati > Actinomycetota > Actinomycetes > Kitasatosporales > Streptomycetaceae > Streptomyces > Streptomyces yunnanensis. The sequence goes on along the minus strand of NZ_CP095749.1, from coordinate 5,823,162 downwards.
TACCGAGTACCGCTACGACCCGAATCGCGATCAGCTGGTGCAGCCCGACGCGGACCGGCTCTTCGAGCGGCTGCGCAATGATCAGCCGGTGACGGTGGTGCCGCAGCCACCCGCCCGGGCCGCGGACGACAAGGCGGCCGGCGACCGGCGGGGCGGGTGGGCGGCGCCCACCGCGAGTTCGCCGCCGGCCTTTCCCGGGAGCACCGCGGAACACGGCGCCTGCCAATAAAAAAGCCGCAAAGGGCGCCGGCGCCCCGTGAAGGGAATGGGCGGATTGCCCAGTTGTAGGGAAGTGGAATTTGTCACGGGCGTCGCCCGACGTTGAACTGGGCGGATAGTGTGAGCGATCCGGTCCGCTCGACCAGCCGACCGATGACCCTTGTCCATTGACTGTTGACCAAGCACCGAACCAGCTAAGACACGATCGACCGACCGAGCGCCTTGAGGGGATGGCGCCGCGTGGTACCGACGGAGGACTCAAGGCACCGTGGACGCGCAAGGCCGTGGGCAGGCGGACGACAACAACGTCGATCCCGCCGATCAGTGGGTGTTCAATCCGGACACCGGCAACTACGAGTTGCGGCTTGACCCGGCGGGTCAGGGCCCGGCTCGGCCCGCCGACCGCAAGGCGCCCGGCAGACGCTCCGCGCGCAATCCCCGTGCGGGGGGCGGTGACACGGACACCCGTCCGCTGCCGGTCCAGCGTGGCCGGGGCGTGGATGACGCCGAACCCGCCGAACCCGCCGAACCCGCCGAGGGCGGCCGGGCGGCGCGCCGGGCGGCCGGCCGGGCCGGGACCGCGGCGGCGGCCGGGACCGCGGCGGCGGCCGGGACCGCGGCGGCGGCCGGGACCGCGGCGGCGGCCGGGGCCGCGGCGAGCCGCCGCAAGCCCAAGCCGAAGAAGTCGGGCAAGCGGAAGTTCCTGTACTGGACGGCCGGTGTGGTGGGCTTCGTCCTGGTGGCCGGCTGCGGCACCGCGTTCGTGATCTACCAGCAGCTGGACGGCAACATCAAGAAGGTCGACGTCGGTGAGGAGAACTCGGCGGTCACCGACGGCCCGGTGAACCTCCTGATCATCGGCACCGACGCGCGCACCGGCAAGGGCGACACCGGCTACGGCGACTCGGGCAGCCTCGGGCACGCGGACACCACGATCCTGATGCACGTGTCCAAGGACCGGACCAACGCCACCGCGCTGAGCATCCCGCGCGACCTGATCACCGACATCCCGGACTGCCCGACGAAGCAGCCGGACGGCTCGACGAAGGTCATCCCGGGCCAGCAGCACGTGCGGTTCAACACCAGCCTGGGCCAGGAGGGTCGGGACCCGGGCTGCACCTGGCGGACCGTCGAGAAGCTGACCGGGGTGAAGATCAACCACTTCATGATGGCGGACTTCAACGCCGTCAAGGACCTGTCCGACGCGGTGGACGGCGTCGAGGTGTGCGCGGCCAAGGACATCAACGACCCGAAGTCGCACCTGAAGCTGACGGCCGGCCGCCATGTCGTCAAGGGCGAGCAGGCGCTGGCGTTCGTCCGGACCCGGCACGCGGTGGGCACCGGCAGCGATCTGAGCCGGATTCAGCTCCAGCAGCAGTTCATCGGGTCGCTGATCCGCAAGCTGAAGTCCAGCGCGTTCGGCAGCCCGAGCAAGCTGCTGGACGTCGCGCAGGCGGCGACCAAGGCGCTGACGGTGGACACCGGTATCGGCACCGCGAGCAAGCTTTTGGACTTCGGCAACGACCTGAAGAAGGTCGATCTCAACAAGATCACCTTCGCCACCGTCCCGGTGTTGGACAACCCGCGGGACAAGGCCACCGTCGTCCTGGACACGGCCAAGGCGGACCCGCTGTTCAAGATGGTGCAGCAGGACCACACGCTGGCCAAGGGCGCCGGCAAGGACAAGAGCGGCAAGAGCGCGCCGGTCAAGAAGGCCCCGCCGGAGCTGGTCCGGGTCGATGTCACCAACGGGGGCGGGCCGTTCGGCGCGGCCCAGGAGACCGTCGACTGGCTGCAGAACACCAAGGGCGCCCGGCTGTCCACGAACGCCGGCAACGCCCCGGAGAAGCTGTCCGCGACCCGGCTGGAGTACGCGCCCAACCAGGCCGACCAGGCCGCCACGTTGGCCGAGTGGATGGGCCTGCCCAAGAGCGCGTTGAAGAAGACCGGCGCGGACGCCGGTCCGCGGGTCCCGATGAAGCTGGTGCTCGGCAAGGACTTCACCGCACCGGGTTCACCGATCGAGGCGCCGACCGAAACCCCGGAGGGGGTTCAGCACGTCAATGCAGATGACAAGAACATCTGCGCGAAGTAACCCGGCGGACCCCTCAACAGCGAACGCCAGCAGGCACACCAAGAGGGAACGCCAACAGGGGCACCAACAGGGGCGCCAACAGGGGCGCCAACGGGGGCGCGGCGCCAGCCGCTCCAGTGGAGCCGGTGCTTGCACCGGGCGCTCCAGTGGAGCCGGTGCTTGCACCGGGCGCCGAGCGCACCGGAACGGACACGGGGGGATTGCCGAATGCCGCAGAGCGGTGTGCGCGGTGACGGGCAGCGCCAGGAGCCGGAGCCGCAACGGCTGGGCTGGAAGGCCGGCGGCTTCGCGGACAAGGGGCTGCCGCCGGACGCGCCGGACTGGGCCGCCGACGGAGCCGTCGGCAGCCTCGCGTCCGACGCGGACGGCGGGCCGCCCGACGACGGACCGACCGGCGGCCGCGCCCGGCGCCGCAAGGCCAACAGGGCCGACAGGGCCGACAGGGCCGACAAGGGCGCCAAGGCCGACGGTTCCGGCAAGGGCGGCAAGGGCCGCCGGGTGCTGCGCTGGACGGCGCTGGGCCTGGGCGTGCTCCTGGTGGCCGGGGCAGCCGGCGGCTACCTCTACTACCAGCACCTGAACGCCAACCTCCGCAAAGAGGCGCTGGACCTCGGCCCGGGCGGGCTGAAGAAGCCGGAGCCCAACGCGTTCGGGCAGACGCCGATGAACATCCTGCTGCTGGGGTCGGACGGCCGGAACACCGAGAAGAACATCGAGCTGGGCGGGGCCCGCCAGGACGCGGACCGCAAACCGCTGGCCGACGTGCAGATGCTGGTGCACGTCAGCGCCGACCGCAGCAACATGTCGGTGATCTCCATACCCCGGGACACCCGGGTGGCGATCCCGCAGTGCACCGACCCCAAGGACGGCCACACCTACCCGGAGACCACCGCCCCCATCAACGAGTCGCTCCAGCACGGCGGTCCGGGCTGCACGGTCGCCACCTGGAAGGCGCTGACCGGGATCTACATCGACCACTTCATGATGGTCGACTTCTCCGGGGTGGTGGACATGGCCGACGCGGTCGGCGGGGTGCCGGTCTGCGTCGACCGGAACGTCTACTCGCACGACAGCAGGGGCCACGGCAGCGGGCTGAAGCTGACCCGGGGCACCCACTCCGTCCAGGGCGTCCAGGCGCTCCAGTGGCTGCGCACCCGGTACGGCTTCGAGGACAACACCGACATCGGCCGGGCCAAGGCCCAGCACATGTACATGAACTCGATGATCCGTCAGCTCAAGCAGGGCACCAAGCTCACCGACCCGGTGCAGCTGCGGGACCTGGCGGAGGCCGCGACCAGCGCGCTCACCGTCGACGAGGGGCTGGGCTCGGTCAAGAAGCTCTACGACCTGGGCGGCGACCTCCAGCGGGTGCCCACCAAGCGGATCACGATGATCACCATGCCCTGGCAGTACGGCCCCGGGGAGCGGTATGTCGTCCCCAAGCCCGGTGACGCGGAGGCCACCTTCGGGATGCTGCGCGGCGACGTGGCGCTGGACGGCAAGGACACCAAGAAGAAGCCGGAGCCGGCCCCCTCGCCGTCAACTCCCAAGGACAAGCTGGCCGTTGTCGTCCAGAACGGCACCGACGGTGCCCGCGGACCGGCCGGTGGCCGGGCGAACGACATCCAGGAGCGGCTGGTCGCGCTCGGCTACGCCGGTGCGCGCACCGACTCCCGGCTGACCAGTCAGGCCGACACCGCCCTGCTCTACAAGGGCGCCGCCCAGCGGGGCGACGCGCTGGCGCTCGCCAAGGCGCTGGGGCTGCCCGGCAGTTCGGTGCGGGAGTCGTCCTCGGTCAGCACGATGCGGCTGGTGGTCGGCGAGGACTGGCGGACCGGCACGGAGTTCCCCGCGGCGTCCGGCGCGGGCGGCGGGGCGTCCACGCACCAGGCCCCCAAGAGCGCGGACCCGCTGAACGCCGAGAAGGACTCCTCGGCCTGCATGAAGGTCAATCCGCAGTACACGTTCTGACCCGCCGGGACCTGCGGTACGGGGTGCGCGCCGCCGGGCGCGCACCCCGTGGCGACTACTCCGCTACCGGGGCCGGGGTCTGCACGGCCGGCCGCCGGCTGGCGATGACCTTGCGCGCGAGGGCGCGCGGGCTGGTGAGGAAGCCGACGCCCCACGACATGTGCATGGTCGCCAGGGCGACCGGGATCTGGGCGCGGGCCTTCAGCGGGAGCCCCTTGCCGGCCGGCAGCGAGCCCGCGGTGATCGCGGCCAGATAGCCGGCCGGGACGACCAGGCCCCAGGGGGTGACGGCCGCGCCGACGACCAGGCCCGCCGCGATGGCGCAGACCGCGGTCGGCGGGGCGAGGTAGCGCAGGTTGATCGACCCGGAGTGGTAGCGGGCGACGACGTGCCGCCACTTCCCGTAGTCCTTGTACTGCTTGGCCAGCGCCTTGATGCTGGGGCGCGGCCGGTACTGGACCTTCAGCTCCGGCGAGAACCAGACTCCGCCGCCGGCCTCCCGGATGCGGAAGTTCAGCTCCCAGTCCTGGGCGCGGATGAACTCCTCGTTGTAGCCGCCCTGCTGCTCCAGCACCTCGCGCCGGAAGACGCCGAGGTAGACCGTCTCGGCGGGGCCGGCCGCGCCGCCGGTGTGGAAGGCGGCGTTGCCCACGCCGATCTTGGAGGTCATGGCGGCGGCCACCGCGTCCTCCCAGGCGTTCTCGCCCTCGGCGTGCATGATGCCGCCGACGTTGGCCGCGCCGGTCTCCTCCAGGAGGCGCACGGCGGTGGCGATGTAGTTCGGCGAGAGCATGCCGTGGCCGTCGACGCGGACGACGACGGGGTGCCGGGACGCCTTGATGGCGGCGTTCAGCGCGGCGGGGGTGCGGCCGGTGGGGTTGGGCACGGTGTGCACCCGGGGGTCCTCGCGGACCAGTTCCGCGGCGATCTCGTCGGTGCGGTCCGTGGACGGGCCGAGGGCGATCACCACCTCCATCTCGCCGGCGTACTCCTGCGCCAGGATGTGCCGGACCGCATTGCGCAGGTGACGTTCCTCGTTGAGCACCGGCATGATCACGGAGACGGCCGGGAGCTGCTGCTGGGGCATGGTTCCTCGGGGGTACGGCCCGCGGCGAGCCGCCATGGGGAGGGCGGCAGCGCCCGCCGGGAGACTGCGGTATTCCGCCTCACGGTACCGCGAACGGGGGACGGCCTCGGACGGCAACCGGGTGGCCGGACAACATTCGCCCGGTGTGTGGCGTTTTGATGCAGATCGTATGGGCTTACGGTGACCCGGTCCGTTCCGTGACAGGCCCCGCGCCGCAGCCGTCGGGCACCGCCCGGGCCCGTCCCACCCGGCTCCGCCGCCCTGTCCCCGTCCACCGCGGAGGTGGCCTGTGACCGCGCCGTCCCCCTCCTCCCGCACCGTCCCGGGCCGGCGTCCCCGGCGGTCCCGGCGACGCCGGGAGCGCCGGCGTCGCCCGGGGCCGCGCTGGGGACTGCGGATCAGCGCCGCGGCGACCGCCCTGCTGCTGTCCGCGAGCGGTGTGGGGCACGCCATGGTCACCGACGTGGAGACCGGGATCGGCCGGGTGGACGCCTTCCAGGGGATCAGCGACCGGCCCGGGGGCGGCGCCGGGCTGACCTTCCTGGTCGTCGGCACCGACGGCCGGGAGAAGCTGACCGACGAGGAGAAGCAGCGGTACCACCTGGGCGGCGAGCCCTGCCACTGCACCGACACCCTGATGCTGGTGCACCTCTCCGCCGACCGGAGCCGGGCCAGCGTCGTCAGCCTCCCCCGCGACTCGTACGCCGAGGTGCCCGCCCACCAGGACACCGACGGCCGGCGCCACCCCCGGCACGCGCTCAAGCTGAACGCGGCCTACGCCGAGGGCGGCGCCAACCTCACCGTGCGCACCGTCGAGCACATGACCGGGGTACACGTCGACCACTACCTGGAGGTCGACTTCACCAGCTTCATGCGGACCGTGGACGCGGTCGGCGGGGTGGAGGTCTGCACGGTGCGCCCGCTCCGGGACCGCTACTCGGGGCTGGACCTGCCGGCCGGGACCTCGCGGCTCAACGGCGGCCAGGCGCTCCAGTACGTCCGCTCGCGGCACGTCGACGCCTCCGCCGACCTGGGCCGGATGCAGCGCCAGCAGCGGTTCCTGGCCGCGCTGCTGGACCGGATCACCTCGTCCGGGGTGCTGATGAACCCGGTCCGCTTCAAGGCGGTCGCGGACGCCATGCTCCGGTCCGTGCGGGCCGACGACGGCTTCGGCGCGGGCGATCTGGCCGATCTGGCGCAGGCGATGCGCGGCTTTGGCCCGGCGTCGTCGGAGTTCGCCTCGGTGCCGCTGCGGGGCGAGGCCGAGAACGTGCCGGGACTGGGCTCGACGGTGCGCTGGGACCCGGTCCAGGCGCCGAAGCTGTTCCGGGCGCTGCGCGAGGACCGGCCGTTCGCGGCCCGCCCGGAGCGCGCGGCGCCGCCCGCCACGCTCGTCGACGTCCCGCCCGAGCGGGTCCAGGTGCAGGTGAACGACGGCACCGGGCGGCACGGGCTGGCCGCCCGGGTCACCCGGGCGCTGCACGACACCGGCTTCGCCACCACCGGCGCGCCCGGCCACTCCACGCCGGGCGCGGTGCCGCACACGGTGATCGCCTACGACCCGCACTGGAACCGCTCGGCGCGCTCGCTGGCCGCCGCGCTGCCCGGTGCCCGGCTGCGCCCGGCGGCCGGACTCGGGCCGATGCTGCAGGTGACCGTCGGGGCGGACTTCCGGGCGGTGCGGCCGGTACGCGCCGAGGAGCCGACCCCGGCCCCCGGCACCCTCGCGGCGATCACCGGCGACCAGGCGGTGTGCCGATGACCGTGCCCGCGCCCCGCCGCACGGCCGCCCGGCCGCCGCCGGCCGGGCCGGACCGCCGGCTGCGCGCGGGCCGGACGGCGGCGGCGGTCGCGCTGCTGGCACTGCTCGCGGCGACCGCGGCGGCGGCCCCGGCGGCACCGACCGCGCCGGCCGGCTGCGGCGTCCTGGTCCGCGGCCGGCTGTGCCTGCGCGGCCCGGTCGGCGCGACCGGCCTCTACACCGCCGTCTACCAGCGGGACGAACCGATGCTCGGCGAGCTCACCATCCGGCTCGGCTACCAGCGCAAGAACTCCCGGATCACCGCGTTCCCCGGCTGGTTCGGCACCGGGCGGACGCACGGCGGCACGCTCCGGCTGAGCGGCCGGGTGGAGATGCTGCCGGACGAGTGCATCCGGGGCGTAATGGAGCACACCGCGACGGTCTTCGTCACCAAGTGGAGCTGCGACTGACGCCGGGCCGTCCGGCGTCCGGAGAGGTGCGTGCGGAGCATGTGGCAGATCGTCCTGGCCCTCACCCCGGCCGTGGTGGTGCTCTTCGTGCTCGGTTGGCTGGCGCTGGCCCTGGGGCTGGCGCTGTGGTCGCTGCGGGCTCCGCACCGGCACGCCCCGCGCACCGCGGCCCGGGTCCTGTTGGCGGCCTGGGTGCTGCTGATGCTGGTGGTGACCCTCACCCCCACCCAGCCGATCGGCTCCGCCGACGCGACGTTCTGGTGGCGTCCGGGCGGGGGGCTGCTGGAGCTGGGCGCGCAGCTGGAGCCCGGGGAGGTGGCGCTGCTGGTGCGGCGGCAGATCGCCGGCACCGCGCTGTTCCTGCCGGTTCCGCTGCTGCTGCGGTTCGCCGCGCCCCGGTGGTCGGCGGCCGGCGCGTTCCTGCTCGGGGTGGGCCTGAGCGTCGCCATCGAGGTGGCGCAGCTGCTGATGCGGGCGGGGCGGGTGGCCGACATCGACGATGTGCTGTGCGCGGCGGCCGGGACCGTCGTCGGGGCGGCGCTGGCGCTGCTGGCGAAGAGGGCGGCGATGGCGCTCCACCGCCGGGCGCGGTCCGGCCGGGCGGTCCGGGCCGCCGCGGCGCCCGCGCCCGAGGAGGCGTAGGGCCTGTCCGCCCTCCCCGGACCGGGCGGGCGACGCCTCAGGTGTCGTCGAGCCCCTCGGCGGCGCGCCGCTCCCGCAGCTCCTTGATGGCGCGGCGGCGGGCCAGCCGGTGCGTCCGGCGGATCTGGGCCTCCTGGTAGCGCCGCCTGTCGCGTTCGCTCTCGGGGACGACCGGCGGCACCGTGCGGGGCTTGCCGTGCTCGTCGACGGCGGCGAAGACGAGGTAGGCGGAGCCGACCTGCTGGGCGGGGGTGGACTCGTTCCAGCGCTCGGCCAGGACCCGGACGCCGATCTCCATGGAGGACCGGCCGGTCCAGTTGACCTGTGCCTTGACGTGGACGAGGTCGCCGACCCGGACCGGCTCCAGGAAGACCATCTCGTCCATGGACGCGGTCACCGCCGGGCCGCCGGAGTGCCGGCCCGCGACCGCCCCGGCGGCGTCGTCGACCAGTTTCATGATCACGCCGCCGTGCACCGTCCCGAGGAGGTTGGTGTCGCCTGCGGTCATGATGTGCGACAGCGTGGTGCGGGAGACGGAGGTGGGCTTGCCCGCAGGGGCGTCCTCCGGGGCGTGGGCGACGAGGTCGGTCATGCAGAACAGCGTAAGCCGGTGCCGTACGGGACCGTACGGCGCGGGCGGTGGGAGCGGGCCCGGGCGGTGTGACACGGGTCTCGGCGCCGGCGTGAGATGCCTCTCCCGCCCCCGCCGGAAACCATCCGGAATACCTGATTCCGCTGGTGGCGCCCGGAATCGTCGGGCCGTGCGCGGTATGGCCCGTTAGCGCTCCGTCGCTTTGCATCAGGTCTGCAACAGCCACGGCCCGATCCCGTACCCGCCCTATGGAGCTGCCCCCCGCGGCGTGCACACTTCCCCGTATGAATGAGTGGCCCCAAGGACGGTCCGGCGACCAGAGCGGCAACCGGTACGGACGCGGCAGCGGCAGCAGCGAGCCGGAGGGTGCGCGCGCCATGCCGCACGTACGGCGCGACGCAGGCCCCGGCTACGGACGGAACGAGCCCCCGCTCCCGCCGTCGCTCTCCCCGCGCCGCGGCGGGAGCGTGCCGCCGCAGCAGTCCCAGGGCTACGACGACCACTACGACAGCGGCTACAACACCGGGCAGGTCTACGGCGGGGGCGGCGGCCGGGGCCGCGGCGGCGGCGACGGGTACGGCGACGACGGCTACGCCCGGCCGCGCCCGCGCTGGGGCCGCCGCATCAAGTGGACGCTGATCACCGTGGTCGTGGTGGTGCTGGTCGCCTCGATCGGCACCTACTTCTGGGCGGACGGCAAGCTGCGCCGCGAGGTCGACCTGAGCAAGGTCATCGACCGCCCCGCGACCGGCGACGGCACCAACTACCTCATCGTCGGCACGGACAGCCGCGAAGGCATGACCGACGACATGAAGCAGAAGTTGCACACCGGCGGCCCCACCGACGGCGGGCGCACCGACTCGATGCTGATCCTGCACGACGGCAGCAACGGCCCGACGCTGATATCCCTGCCGCGCGACTCCAACGTCGAGATCCCCTCGTACGTCGGCTCGAAGTCCGGCAAGCAGTACCCGGCGCGCGGGCGGCACACCAAGCTGAACGCGACCTACGCCGAGGACGGCCCGGCCCTGCTGGTCCGCACCATCGAGTACAACACCCACCTGCACATCGACCACTACGTCGAGATCGGGTTCGCCGGCTTCGCCAACATCGTCGACGCGCTCGGCGGCGTGGAGATGGACATCCCCCAGGCGTTCAAGGACAAGGACTCCGGCGCCGACTTCAAGGCCGGCACCCAGACCCTCACCGGCGCGCAGGCGCTCGCCTTCGTCCGGACCCGGCACGCCTTCGCCTCGCAGGACCTCCAGCGCACCAAGAACCAGCAGAAGTTCCTGGCCGCCGTCGCCAAGCAGGCCGCCACGCCGGGCACCCTGCTCAACCCCTTCACGTTCTATCCGACGCTCGGCGCCGGCCTGGACACGCTGAAGGTGGACAAGGACATGAGCCTGTGGGACCTGGGCCAGATGTTCTTCGCGATGAAGGGCGTCACCGGCGGCGACGGCAAGTCGATGAACATGCCGATCTCCGGCAGCGTGGGCGGCAACCTGGTCTGGGACCAGGCCAAGCTCAAGCAGCTCGTCCAGCAGCTCAACAACGACGAGCCGGTCACCGTCTCCGGCAACTGACCGGACCGACGCCCTACGGGACGGGGCCCCGACCGCGGTGCGGTCGGGGCCCCGTCCTCGTGGGAGCGACCGGCCTTACGGCAGGTTCCGCGCCATGACGATCCGCTGCACCTGGTTGGTGCCCTCGTAGATCTGCGTGCTTTACAGGACATATGGCGTTGACCTGCACGAACGCACCCTTCAGAGGGTGCTCCCCCAGCATTTCCCCATGATCGCCAACAGTCTTCCCAGGCAGGACCTGCACCGGAGGCACCACCACCGACCGTGCAGTAGACGAGCTGGCTCTGCGGACGTTGCGCGGTTTCCCGTTCCGTCAACCGTGATCGCTTGACCGGTGCGCCCGACCCTCGGGAGCATCAACCCAGATGCGGGGGTACTGGCAGCGATATGGGAGAGGGGAACCCAGACCATGAAGGTCACCAAGCTGGTCAGCACGTGCGACATCAAGGACTGCCCAACGATCTATGCGACGGATCGCGGCACCTTCCTAGTACAGGGCGAGACGCCGACGGACCACGGGCTTCAGATTCCCGCGCACGAAACCCTGGTAGAGATCCCGATGGAACTGATCCAGAAGGCCATCCGTGACAACCTCATCTAAGACCCTCGGCGACCTCTTCGACTCGTTCGAGCGCGAGGCGTTCAGACTGGAAACGCTGGACGACTACAGCAAGTCCGGAAGCGTCGACGCCTACCAGGCATTCCTGGATGGGGAGCCACAGCCGGACGACTACAACGCGGGCTGGGTCGAGGAACTGCGCTCGCACACCGAGCAGGGGAAACGGGTCTACCGGGTCCACATTCTGTCACGCCCGCTCACGGACTATCTTAGGTTCGAACTCAGCTGGGGCTACCAGAAGAACATGACTGGGGGCGAAGAGTTCTTCATCCTCGACATCACCGGCAAGCCCAACCCCTTGGAGAACGCTCCGGATTTCTGGTTCTTCGATTCCGAATCCGCAGCCGTGATGAACTACGACGACAGCGGGAAATACTTGGGGTCGGAAGTGCTAGCGCCGGAACGAACGGCGGAATTCACGCGGTACCGTGACGCGGCACTCGCGCACGCGGAACCGTTCACCGATTGGTGGGCCAAGTTCGGGGCGTGAACAGAGCACAGCTTGGAGCCGCGCTGCGGGCGCTGCGAGTGGCATCCGGCAAGGAAGCCAAAGCGGTGGCCCGCAGCGCCCTCATGTCTCCGTCCAAGCTGTCCAAGATCGAGAATGCAAAGCTGGCACCCAGCGCGACGGACGTAGAGCGCATCCTGACCGCCATCGGCGTCTCGGACGAGGTCAAGGCGGAGTACGCGGAAGCCGCACGTGCGTCAGCGACAGAGGCGACGGCGTGGCGGCTGCTCAAGCGGATCGGGGTCCACAAAGGCCAGCAGGCCGCCAAGGCCCTGGAAGCCCAGATGTCTGTACTGCGGCTGTTTCAACCGGCGCTTGTTCCGGGCCTGCTCCAGACTCCCGAGTACATCCGGGCCATTCTGCAGCGCCACAACCTGAGTGAAGACGCACTTACACGAACGATCAACGGTCGGCTTGAACGGCAAGCGGTTCTCTACGACAACACGAAGTCGCTGCGGTTCATCATTACCGAACCTGTTCTCCACTGGCGCATCGTGCGTCCGCAGATGATGGCTGCTCAGCTTGATCGCATTGTGTCTATTTCACGGCTCTCCCACGTGGACATCCAGATAGTGCCCCTGCGGGTTCAGCAGCACGACATTGCAAATCATGCCTTCGTCATCCGTGACGACCGCATGGTGACTGTTGAAACCGTCCATGCTGAGGTCGTCGTTACGGACCCGCGGGATGTGGGTCTCTACGTTGATAAGTTCGAAGGATTCGAGCGAGTAGCCCTGGCCGGCGACGAAATGCGGGATCTGATCGAAGGTATCCGCGACGACTTTTTGCGGGAACAGGAAACAGGCTAGAGGCGCGATCGTGACCCTCCGATGATGGGGGCCATGGAGAGCGAAGAGAGAACGTCCGATCCTGCAACCGCAGCCACAGTAGGGACGTGCCTGTCGGAGCTGCCTCGCGAGCCATCGCCCGTGCCGGGCTGCCCCAACTGTCTTTCACTGTCGGTGGCCCGTGAGAACGCGCGATCCATAGGCGACTACAGCGGTGTCTCCGACGCCAACGTGAAGCTGCGGCATCACCAAGGCAAGGCGCACGCCTCGTGAGCAGGGAAACATACGCCCAGCTGTTCGCCAAGCATCCTCTGATGACGATGTGCGTTTCTCGCGATTCCGGGCAGAGCTGGGAACGCGAGCGGGCCGTGTTCTCCACGGACGATCTTCCGCCCCTGGCTACGTCTGAGTGGCCGCCGTGCCAGTGCTCGCGGTGCTCGGGGCCCGGCAAGCGCTCCGACCGCTGAAGCGTGGCCCATCCCCCTGAACTCCCGCCCGAACGGGCGGCGGCGGTCAGCCATGACCGCGATCAGTTGAGCAGGAAGGTGCAGTGATGCAGAACGGAACCGACCTGTACGCGCTCGACATCAACGGGGCCTCGTTCGTGCAAGCGTGCGGCGGCCCCTGCACCGAGGGGTGCGTGACTCTGGCCCGGATCGGTGAGGACGCCTGGGCCCTGGGCGACAGCAAGCGGCCCAACGCGGAGCCGCTGCGGTTCACCACGGAGGAGTTGGACGCGGCCGGTATCGATCCGGCGCGCTTCGGCCTGAACGTCTGATCCTCCCCCTCTGTCAGTCGGGCCGGGTCCATCCCCCGTCCCTGGGTCCGGCCCGGCTGGCACTCCTCGAAACGGAACGACTGGTGCACCACCACGGCTATCTATGGACCGGCCCGAAAGAGCGTTTCGACAATGAGGCTCTGCGGCGGCCTCCGCATCCTGAGCCACCCCCGGCCGGAAGCAAGCCAGAACTCATCCAGCGCTATCGGGAGGTCGCGGCGGAGTTCCCGACCGTCGACCTGCCGCCCCTTGAAACGGCGTACTGGCTCATCAAGCCCCGTTCGCTGGTTCGGGGCACGTGGGATGAGGCGAAGGAAGCGGCGTCATGGCTCGGTGAGCGGCTAGCGGAGCACTCACCCCGGTTCACCTCGGAGAGAGACCGGGACACCAGCCGCCTGGCCAGGCTGGTGGACGCTGCCGCTGAACAACTGCACTCAGGTGCGGATGTGTCGTACGGCTTCTACCTCGAACGCCCCTCGTATCTGTCGCTGGCAGTTGTGACCTGCTCCCCGAACCACTCACAGCCTGAACTGCCTTGCCCCATCGCGTAGTCGAACCAACAGAGAAGCCCCGGCCCGATTGGCCAGAGCTGTTCTGGTTGGTCAGAGCAGCGCGAGGAAGGGATTCAAGCCGCTGGACGGTTCCGACCGCTTCGGTTCCGGTGAGGGCTGGGGAGCCCACTTCGGCGCCGGACGGTAGGCGTTCAAGCTCACGACCGTTGCGCGGCTCTGCTCACGCTCCGGCTCGGCCGGCATCGGCTCCGCGACTGTTTCTGTCGACTCAGCGTTTTCAGACGTGCTGCCGCGCAGCGAGAAGACGGTGGCCGGTCGGCCGGTCTTCCCCGACCGCTCCACGGTCACCACGATTCCGGGCAGTGCCTTGACCTCTGCGGCCGTCGCTCCCACGTACGGCAGCACCTGTGAGGACGTAGCCCGGCCCCCGTGCATCTCGATCCGGGCCCGGACCTTCTCCGCGAGGCTGAGCGGCTGGCGCTTCACCTTGGGAGAGGTCGCCCCCTTGGTGATCCTGACAGCGTCCTGCACCGACCGGCGAACCAGAGTGAAGGCGGCCGACAGCGTCTCTTCCGTGATGTGCTCGGAGCACTCGGAGGCGGCCAGACAGGCCGCGACCCTGAGCGTCTGTTCCGCCGTCCGCTCGATGAATACGGCCTGTCCTTCTGGCAGGGTCTCACCCAGGATGCGGGCGTATCGGCGCACGATCCGCCACAGCGGCCGGGCATCCTCCGCAAGCGTGATCACACGAGGCCAGGCCGTGGCCCACCCGTAGGCGTCGGCAAGGTCCCGTCCGTCTACTTCCGGCAGGGGCACCCTGTCGTCGTCCAGCAGCGGCACCGACCCCAGCAGGAACGGCAGAATGCGGTTGTACGACCCCCCGGCCGCCTCCGACTCACCCACGTACTTGGACCAGTCGGAGGGCGTGACGTGGCAGTGCAGAACCATGGCAGGGTCGCGTACTTCCTCCGCATCGTCTTTTGTCGTGTTCCTTAGAGTCGCGCCGTCCCAAGCGGCGCGGAGTTTGGTGGTGAAGGAAGCGTCACGCTTGACTCTGCGGAGCACTTCCGACCATTCCTCTTCGACCACCAACGTCCGCACGTCCCGGCCGTGTTCGGTCTCCGCCGTGGCTTCCTGCTGCTCCCACAGGTGGTGCACCATGCTCGCCCCGGACGTAATCCCCGACGTGGTGTGCGTGGCCAGGAACCGGCCCAACGCCTTGTCCAGGACGTGATGCGCAGCCCGCAGCGCAGTTCCCTTCCCTCTGCCCGTTCCGGCCACCAGGGCCGACCACAGCAGCACCGGACGGGCGTTGCCACGGGATGACACCTTGACGGTGCCACCGATGGCAGCCGACCACATCGAGAGGGCGGCCACGTACACCCCCAAGGGGTCCGCTTCCAAGAAGGGGGCGATCCTGCGGACCGCACGACCGATCGGACCGTACAGAACGGGGGTGCTCATGCTGCCTCTATCTCGAAAAGGGATGGCTGGGCGGCCTGCGCCCGGCGCTGAGGGGGCGGCACTCAGGCCGCGATCGCTTTTCCCTCCGACGCATCCCGATGCGCCAGCTCGAACGCATGCCTCACGTTCATTGGGATGCGCCCCTTGGTAGGCACGGCGAAGCCGTTGGCACGGGCCCAGTTCCGAATCACAGCGTTGCGCTGCCGTTCGCTCATCCCGGAACGGTCCACCTTGGCAGGCTCCGGCAACGGGTCACCACCGACCATCACACCGGCCTGTACTGCCGACTTGAAGCGTCCAGGCTTGCGCACGTCCATCACAGAGATTGAGCGCTCTGCGGCATCGCGTAGCTTGGTGCCGTTCCGGTCGCCGCCATCCCCCAGGATCAAGAGACAGGTCGTGTCGTCCGCGCGCCCAACTACCGCATAGCCAAGGTTGCGCACCGCTTCCCGCGCGTCGTCCCACTCGTACCCCGGAACCTCACCGGCGATCATCACGGACGGCACGGGCTCAGGGTCGGACTCCATCACGGGTGCCGCTTCCGGCTCCGGCTCCGGCTCCGGCTCCGGCTCCGGCTCCGGCTCCGGCTCCGGGGCAGGCTCAACAGGAACGGACTCGGGCTCAGTCGGCGTTACCCCGTTCTCAGACGGAGCGCCCAACGCATCGCAGAGGTAGCGGCCGAACGAGACGTCATGCTCCAAGCACAGGTGCCATGTGTCCTTGCCCAGCTTCAGCGATGACGTGGCCTCCACCTCGGACCCGTCGCGCGCTATGTGGGCATCGCAGTACGTGTACTCGACAGGCACGAGAACGGTCTTACGCATGGCGCGGAATCCTTAGATGAGATCTGGACGAGTGAGCCTCAGGAGTTGGCCGGAGTGAGTCTCTGACGGCCGCCGCATTCGATCTTGCGGAACTCACTCCATCTTGCATGACTCCAACCCGAGAAACACACAAATCAGATTACGAAACCATAACTTTGATGAATTCAATAACGGGGGTAACAAGTAGTTAGGCAGTAAAAGGACCCACCGGGGGTGCCTTCCTCTGACCATGTACGGGTATGAAATTTTCAGGACGCCGGCCGCCTGGGGCCGCTTACAGTCTGCCGACCCTTCATCCTGACACCTTGAAAGCATGAAAAGTGGCTGATCAGGACCCGGACGCAGTGAATGAATAAACTGTAAGGCCACTCCGCAGTGGCCTCGGTCGCACTTTGAGCGGCTGGCGTGACGGATCTGCGCAGATAACAGGTACGTATTTAGTGCGGGGGGGGTATATATACCCCTGGCATCGGGATGCAAGTGGCCCCATCAGGACTGTCTTGTCGGTCCACCTATCGTCATGCGTTCGACTGATACCGACGGTAGGTGCAGGATCGGTTCCCCGTCACCCGATTGGGTGTAACCCCTGTGGCGTGGCACGGTTCTGCGTCGCGGCCTCTCCATGCTTGGCCATGAGCCGCTTGGCTCGCCGACCACTCGCATGGGCTCATCTAGCGCGATTCCGCCATCGCCCATGGCCAATGCGGGTACAGCATCCGAAGCCGTGTGGCCGACCATAGCGGCTACTCCGCGATCGACAAGGAGACGCCCTCGATGTCGCAGTACGAGATCAGGATGGATATCGCCGACATCCCTAACAAGACCGCCGGGGGCACTATCGAGGCCCAGTTCATCACCGCCGGTGGCGAATCAGACTGGTACAAGGTCAGCGACAACTTCAAAGCTGGCGACCATCCCGAGTCCACCATCGAGGTGCCGGAAAGCCTCGGTGAGTTCCAGGGCATCCGGCTTCGCGCGAGCAGCCCCGACGGCCTGACCCTTCAGAGAATGGTGATCGAAGGCCCACGAGACAAAGCATATGTGTTGCTGCCGGTCACCGATAAAGGCGTGAAATCTGCGGCTCTCGCGGTGACCGCCCGCAAGGAACTCGGAGAGTGGCTCTCCCGGTCCGAAATTCCGATCCTGCAAATCAAGGTGTTCTTCGCCGGTATCGACTTCCTACTGGGGAAGAAGTCGGCCGCCGAGATCCTACTAATGCTGGCAAGAGGGTATTGAACTTGGCCCCTGCCTCGCGGGTCCGATGGGTTCCGGTCGCGATGATGCACTGGGGCTCGTTGAGGGGGATCGGAATGTAAGCCGGCCGAGCTGCTCACACCTCGGTAGAGACCAATAAAGAGGCCCCTCACGAATGTTGAGGGGCCTCCGGGTTATTGAATTGAATCAGTGAGCCTTGGCGTACGCCTCGCGGACTTCACCCGGCACCCTGCCGCGGTGGCTCACCTGATGTTCCTGGGTCAGGCCGCAGTGTCCCATTCCACGGACGCCTTCACGATTCCCTTCGTCGACTTGGACTCATCAAAGGTATTGTCTGTCTTCTTCGTATCCAGCTCGGGATAACGCACGATCTTTCCCCCGTACAGGTGCAGGGTGTCGATGTAGTCGGCACGGTACTTCTCCGACTGCCCCTCGCGGAATCCCGTGAACTGGCTTGCGTAGGTAGCGAACTCCTTGTGCCCGGCCACGATGTCCGCCCCCTTGGGCATGGCCGTGGTGGACAAGACAGTGAAGCCAGCTAGGCGAGCAACGACGCCGTTGGCTGTTACGCCGCCCTCTCCATAAGCCGCAGAGTTAGCGACGGCTGGGTGCTCTACGAGATACCGCTTCACGCGGGGCGAGACGACCACGTAACGGCCTGCGGGAATGTCGTTGTCATCCAGGGCCAGCATCATGTCTAGGATCGCGCTGTAAAGCGCCTGCGGCGCATTCTCCGGTGTCGCCTTGACGGTCGGCAGGGCCGTGGCGCCCTTGGCGATGATGTTGCCCATGAACGTGTCGGCCTCACGTGCAAGGGACCGGATCATCTGCTGGTTGATCGGAGAGTTGAGGTTGCCGCTGGCGAGCTGGATACGCTCCGCGTCCTCCACGAGAACCTGAAGGTACTTGGCCTCGGTGATCGGGAGCTTCTGGTCAACGGTCTCCGGCCGCTGGGCGGTCATGCCGTCCGGGAGCTTGTAGTCACCTACAGACGGTCGCAGAAGCGAGTTGATGTGGACAACGTCGCCCTTCTTCCTGATCAGTCCCTCGTACTTGTTGTTAGAGACGATCGGGGAAGCCCAGACCAGCAGCGGATCAAACTGCGTCAGAAGGTCGGCATCCCAAATTTCCGGGACGAAGGTATGGCTAGCGGGGTTCTGGTAGGAAAAGTTCATGTGGATACTCCTGATTAGCGCTTACGGACATCGAGGGAGACACGACGAGCCGGTACACGGTCGCCACTGCGGTGAAAGCCTGCACCGACGAGCTGAGGGAACTTCGGCCCCTGAGCCGCCGCCAGCGGGGCCAGAGCATTGCCGATGGCCTCAGTCGATGGATTTCCGTCTTTACCAAGGAGCTTGGCAGTGTCCAGGTAATCGGTGAAGCCGTCGCCGAGCTTGATGCCGGACTCCGCAGCCTGTGCCTTGAGTTCAGCCATAGCGAGCTTGGCGGTGTACTCGCGCTGTACCTCGGCCCGGATGGCATCGGCAGGGTCGGCCGGCACTGCTTCTGAGGAATGGGAATCGGTCTGGTGGTCGCTCATGGGCGACACCTCCTCAAGATCTAATCGTTCGGTTTTAGGCGGCCTGGGAAGCGTCCTGCCGAAGGAGGGCGTCAACGGCTGTCGCCTTACGCCGCTGTTCGGTGTCGTCGTCGGTCAGCAGGGACAGCAGCGGCGTGCACAGATGCCGGGACGCCTGCACGAGCATCCGAAGGCTCGGGGTGGTCTCCCCGGACTCCCACCGGTAGACGGTGGAGGGAGCCACAACCATTTCGTCGGCCAGCTCCTCGACGGACAGGCCGAGGGTGATACGACGGGAAGCAAAAGCGTGACGGTCGAACATGAAGAACTCCAGGTAACTCAATGCAGTGATGCGAATATCGAGGGTGACCGCGCGCCAGACGCAGCCGCGCTCTGACGCGAGGAATTTCCCTCCCTCACCCCCGTCGGGGAGGGAAATACGCAGCGGCAGAGGAAGGCTGTGGACAACCGGTCATGCATCGACGGCCCAAGCCGGAGATCCGAATACCGCCGACAGGCGGAGAGTTCCGTTTCTTGAAATGACTAAGCGGGCACCCCTGAGAGTGCCCGCCCTGTCCAACTCTAAGAATCTAGAACTTCTCTGAGGCAGAACAAGCCGCCCCCCTCCGAAAGGGGGCGGCCTGAACTGGTCTCAACTTGTGACTCCGGTACTCGCATCCACTCGCCCCGGCGCCACACCTCCTATTTAAGAAGGGCCGTGGCCGTGGCCCTTGGAATCAAGCGGCCGAGAGCTCCGACCCGTTAACGCTCCGCACTGCCCGCAGCCTGACCGCCTGCGCCCACTCGCCCGAGGGGAATGCGGCACCACCCTTGGCGATGTTGTCGCACTCTGCCTCCCAGCGCCGCGCCTGCTCCGACGTCCTGAACATCCAATCGCCTTGGTCCCCGTCCCACGGAATGTTGTGCGCGTGCGTGGCGCACTCCTCCCTCGTCTTCGACGGGGCGTCCATCGCCGCCACCGTGGATGGGATGAGCAAGCAACGCGCCGAGGCGGACGGCGCAAGCAATCCCGCGTTGATCAGGTTGCATCGGGCCTGTCGGTAGCGGCTCTCGTGGTAAGGCTCCCCGTTCTCCTTGGTGAGGATCAGTTCCAACTCACCGGAGCCCAGCGGCGCGTGTCCGCCGCGCTGCACCCGGTCCAGAGCCAACAGCCACAGGCGCAAGTCCAAAGCAAGGCGTGGATTACCGATCGCCGGGTTGCTGCGCTCCGGACGGTAGACCTTCGCGAACCGGTAGCTCACTTCGCCCCCTGAGCATCCAGCCAGCGGTCAAGGTCACTGCGGCGGCATCGGAGCGACTGCCCCACTTTCCGGAACGGGATCTGCTCCCCACGCCAGTTGTCGTAGACCCAGCTGCGAGGCTTGCTCAGGAACTCTGCCACCTCTATAACCGTCATCAGCTTGACCAATATGACCTCCAGGAAATGGAAAACCCCCGAGGGGCCTCGGGGGCTGTGGACGTACGAAGTCGGGGGCGGCGCCTGTACGGCGAGTGCTAGCTGCCCTTGCCGGTTCTGGCGTCAAGGACGGCCTTGGCCTTGTCGGTCAGCTCCCCACCGGCCTTGCCCGCAATGGTGGTGAGGAAGCCGTCCCGGCGGGCCTGCTTCAAATGCCCCTTGACCGTCTCAGGGCTTCGTTTGATGCGCCGCGCGAGCCACTGGACGGGGGCAGCCTCGCCAGCGTCCGCAGCGTTCTTGTAGACGGCGGCCAGGACCGCCAGGTACGTCTCGGACACGCCTTCACTTTCGAGCAACGCGCCGGCCTTATCCCCGGCTTGCTGCATCGCTTCGGTGAGTTCCTGCATGACCTCTTGGCCCTTCGGGCCCATCCCGGCTGCCATCTTCACCGCGCCAGGGAGGTCGAGCCTCCGGAGAACGGTCGTGGAGATGCCGCGCGCCACGTCACGAGCTGGCGCACCCTTCGCGCCCTCAATGGTGATGCGCTGCGGCCCCCCGCTCACCGGGCCCGGGGGCCACCACATGCGGATCACCCAGGCGCCTTGCGCCTGGGTGATCTCGAATCCGCTCTCGTCTGCCTTCATAACCCTCACCGTACCACACAGGGTTGCCCACCCTGTGTTGACAACCCAGGGTGGGTCATGTGCATTCTGGAGGCAGAGGGGCTGGTCACACCGGGGGCGGGCCCACCAGAACGAGAAAGGCCAGCTCAGACATGGCAAGGGCATGGGTAGCGCGCTCCAAGGACGATCAGAAGAAGTGGACGACCTTCTGGTACGACCCGGACGGCAAGCAGCGGCAGAGGACGTTCGAGACCAAGAAGCGCGCCGACGACCACCGCAAGCGCAAGGAACAGGAACTCGACGCGGGCACCTACCTGGACGACAAGTTGGGCAAGCAGCCCGTGACTGCCGTCTGGGAGCAGTGGACGAATCAACGGAAGCTGGAGAACAGCACCAAGAAGCAGTACCGCTCGATCCAGAAGACGACGCTCGAACCATTCTTCAAGGCCCGCTCCATCGTGTCCCTGAAGGTTGCGGACATTGAGCAGTGGCTCTTGTGGATGGAGCAGGATCGCAAGCTGTCCGCTCGGACTCGCCGTCAGCGGTTCTCGTTCTTCTCCGGAATGATGGACTGGGCCGTCGTCAACGAGATCATCGGGCGCAATCCGTGCAAGAAGATCAAGCACGCCGGAAGTCGCGCCAAGGAGATCCGCGAGCACAAGAGCAAGGCCCGGCGCCTCACCACGCGGGAAGTGCTGGCCATGCTCGACGGCGCTCCGGCGCGGTACCGAGCATTGCTGTGGCTGATGGCCGGGTGCGGGCTCCGGCTCGGGGAAGCCATGGCCGTCTCACGGGATCAGACCGACTTCAAGGCCGAAGTCCTCCGCGTTGACTTCCAGATCGCGGAGGACGGCGAGACCGAGTCCGGCAAGAACAGCGCGCTACAGCGGCGGCACATCAAGGCCCGCGACGAGGAGG
Source organism: Streptomyces yunnanensis (assembly GCF_029011865.1). Lineage (NCBI taxonomy): Bacteria > Bacillati > Actinomycetota > Actinomycetes > Kitasatosporales > Streptomycetaceae > Streptomyces > Streptomyces yunnanensis. Next base: position 5,801,571 of record NZ_CP095749.1, on the reverse strand, counting down.
AGCCCGGCCGGGTGGTGCCGCTGCCGCCCAACGTGGCGTTCGAGCTGCGCAGGCACATCAAGAACCACGGCGTATGGGGGCCAGAGCGTCTGCTGTTCCCGAACGTGACCCGCACCGGGTACCTGTACGCCTCGTACTTCTACCGGCAGATCTGGCTCGTGGCGCTGACCAAGGGAGAGGTGGCGTACTGCAAGCCGCACTCCATGCGGCACTACTACGGATCACGGCTCCTGTACGCAGGCGTCCCCGAGAACGACGTAGCCGACTGGATGGGCCACAGCAGTACGGACGTGCTGCGCGAGCACTACCACTACATCTTCGAGGGAGCCGAGCAGCGCGGACGGGCGGCCATCGCAACGATGCTGACGCCCGGCGCGGACGACCCCACCGAAGGACAGGCGGAAGTCGCCTGACAGAGCCCATGCGAACGACCCCCGGCGCAGAGCCGGGGGTCGTTGTGTTTGTGCAGGTGAGGGGCGGTTTCCCGCCCAGCATCAGCCCAGGATTTCCCCAGCATGACGCCCATGATCAGCCCGAAACGGACCCGAACGGACCGGAAGCCGATCACTGCCCGCGAGCCATCGAAAATGGCCACTGACCTGCGGAAACCTTGCTACGGCAGGTTCCTCGCCATGACGATCCGCTGCACCTGATTCGTACCTTCATAAATCTGGGTGATCTTGGCGTCCCGCATCATCCGCTCCAGCGGGTAGTCGCGGGTGTAGCCGTAGCCGCCGAGCAGCTGGACGGCGTCGGTGGTGATCTCCATGGCCGCGTCCGAGGCGTAGCACTTGGCCGCCGCGCCGAAGAAGGTCAGGTCCTCGCCCTTGCTGCCGGCCGAGACGCGCTCGGAGCGGGCGGCGGCGGCGTAGGTGAGCTGGCGGGCCGCCTCCAGCTTCATCGCCATGTCGGCGAGCATGAACTGGACGCCCTGGAAGTCGCCGATCGGCTTGCCGAACTGCTTGCGCTCCTGGACGTAGCCCTTGGCGTAGTCCAGCGCGCCCTGGGCGATGCCGAGCGCCTGGGCCGCGATGGTGATGCGGGTGTGGTCCAGGGTCTTCATGGCGGTGGCGAAGCCGGTACCCTCCGCGCCGATCATGCGGTCGGCGGGGATGCGGACGTTGTCGAGGTAGACCTCGCGGGTCGGGGAGCCCTTGATGCCGAGCTTCTTCTCCGGCGCGCCGAAGGAGACGCCCTCGTCGCCCTTCTCGACGACGAACGCCGATATGCCCTTGGAGCGCTTCTCGGGGTCGGTGACGGCCATGACGGTGTAGTACTCCGACACCCCGGCGTTGGTGATCCACCGCTTCACGCCGTTGAGGACGTAGTGGTCGCCGTCGCGGACCGCCTTGGTCTTCATCCCCGCCGCGTCGGAACCGGCGTCCGGCTCGCTGAGGCAGTACGAGAACATCGCGTCGCCCTTGGCGAGCGGCGCCAGGTACTTCTTCTTCAGCTCCTCGCTGCCGGAGAGGATCACCGGGAGCGAGCCGAGCTTGTTGACCGCCGGGATCAGGGACGACGAGGCGCAGACCCGGGCGACCTCCTCGATGACGATCACGGTCGCCAGCGCGTCGGCGCCGGCGCCGCCGTAGGACTCCGGCACGTGGACGGCGTGCAGGTCGTTGGCGACCAGTGCGTCCAGCGCCTCCTGCGGGAAGCGGGCCTCCTCGTCCACCGCGGCGGCGAACGGCGCGATCTTCGCCTCGGCGAGCGAGCGCACCGACTCGCGGAGCATGTCGTGCTCCTCGGACGGCCGGTACAGATCGAAATCAGCGGTTCCCGCCAAGGTCTCTCACTCCCCAGAGGTGCCGGTAGTGCTAACTACCGTTAAGTAACCCTTACTGAGAAGGGATTCTAGGGCGATCCCGGAGCCTCGGGTAGGTGAGGTTGCCGACAGTCCCCCCATGGGGCGCACCGCGGCCGGGAAGGGGGCGTTCCACGCGCGGATATGCTCGGTCAGCACCACAATCCGCCAGACGTCTGGAGCCCTGCACATGGCCCTCAAGATCACCGTGATCGGCACCGGCTACCTCGGTGCCACCCACGCCGCCGCCATGGCCGAGCTGGGTTTCGAGGTGCTGGGCCTGGACGTGCAGCCGGAGAAGATCGAAATGCTCCGCCGGGGCGAGGTCCCGATGTACGAGCCGGGCCTGGAGGAGCTGCTGCGCCGCCATGTCGCCGGCATCGAGGGCTCCACCGGCCGGCTGCGCTTCACCACCTCCTACGAGGAGGTCGGGGCCTTCGGCGACGTCCACTTCGTCTGCGTGAACACCCCGCAGAAGCACGGCGAGTACGCCTGCGACATGTCCTACGTCGAGGCCGCCTTCGACGCGCTGGCACCGCACCTGACCCGGCCCGCGCTGGTGGTCGGCAAGTCGACGGTGCCGGTGGGCAGCGCGGCCCGGCTCGCGCAGCGGCTGACGGCCGCCGCCCCCGCCGGCGCCGACGCCGAGCTGGCCTGGAACCCGGAGTTCCTGCGCGAGGGCCTCGCCGTCCAGGACACCCTCCACCCGGACCGGATCGTGGTCGGCGTGGCCGGCGTGGGGGCACCTCCCAGCGATAGCTGGGGGAAGGCCGAGGCGCTGCTCCGCGAGGTGTACGCCACCCCGATCGCCGAGGGCTCCCCGTTCGTCGTGATGGACTACCCCACCGCCGAGCTGGTCAAGACCTCCGCCAACTCCTTCCTCGCCACCAAGATCTCGTTCATCAACGCCATGGCCGAGGTGTGCGAGGCCGCCGACGGCGACGTGGTGAAGCTGGCCGAGGCGATCGGCCACGACGAGCGGATCGGCAAGAAGTTCCTGCGGGCCGGCATCGGCTTCGGCGGCGGCTGCCTGCCCAAGGACATCCGGGCCTTCATGGCCCGCGCCGGCGAACTCGGCGCCGACCAGGCACTGACGTTCCTGCGCGAGGTCGACTCGATCAACATGCGGCGCCGCGGCCACATGGTCGAGCTGGCCCGGGACGCGGTCGGCGGCAGCTTCCTCGGCAAGCGGGTCGCCGTCCTCGGCGCGACCTTCAAGCCGGACTCCGACGACGTCCGCGACTCGCCCGCCCTCAACGTCGCCGGCCAGATCCACCTCCAGGGCGGCCAGGTCACCGTCTACGACCCCAAGGGCATGGCGAACGCCGAGCGCCTCTTCCCGACCCTGGGGTACGCGGAGAGCGCCCTGGAGGCGGTGCGCGGCGCGCATGTCGTCCTGCACCTGACGGAGTGGCGCGAGTTCCGCGAGCTGGACCCGGCGGTACTGGCCGAGGTCGCCACCGAACGCCGCGTGCTCGACGGCCGCAACGCCCTCGACCCGGCCCTGTGGCGCAAGGCCGGCTGGACGTACCGGGCCCTGGGCCGCCCGAACGCATAACCACCACGGCCGACCGACCACGCGGCCGGCCCCCCACCGGCCCGCTACCCACCCCACAACGGGAGGGACGGGCCGGAGGGGCGACCGGGAACGCGGAAAGTCCTAGGGCGCCATGTTCGACGGCCCCCGGCGGCCCTGCTCGTCCCGGGCGACGTCCTCCGCCCCGCGGAGCACCCGTACCGCGTTCTGCCACGTCAGCTTCGCCAGATCGGCCGCCGACCATTTGCGGTCCAGGAGTTCGGCGAGGAGATTCGGGTAGCTCGCGACGTCGGCCAGGTCGGAGGGGGTGAAGGCGGTGCCGTCGTAGTCCCCGCCGATGCCGATGTGGTCGATGCCGGCGACCTCGCGCATGTGGTCGAGGTGGTCGGCGACGGTGGCCGCGGTGGCCGTCGGCCGCGGGTTGGCGGCCTCGAAGGCGCGCTGGACGGCCATGCCCCGCTCGGTGGTGTCGAGGTGGTGCAGGCCGTGGGCGCGCATGTTCTCGTCGGCGCGCAGCGTCCACGCGACCGCGGCGGGCAGCACGAACTTCGGGACGAAGGTGGCCATGGCGACGCCGCCGTTGGCGGGCAGTTGGGCCAGCACGTCGTCGGGGATGTTGCGCGGGTGGTCGCAGACCGCGCGGGCCGAGGAGTGCGAGAAGAGCACCGGCGCGGTGCTGACCCGGAGGGCGTCGCGCATGGTGTCGGGCGAGACGTGCGAGAGGTCGACGAGCATCCCGCAGCGGTTCATCTCGCGGACGACCTCTTCGCCGAAGGCCGACAGGCCGTGGTGGCGCGGTGCGTCGGTCGCCGAGTCCGCCCAGTCGTTGTTGTCGTTGTGGGTGAGCGTCATGTAGCGGACGCCCAGGGCGTGGAAGGCCCGGAGGGTGGCCAGCGAGTTGTTGATCGAGTGGCCGCCCTCGGCCCCCATGAGGGAGGCGATGCGGCCCTCGGCGCGGGCCGCCTCCATGTCGTCGGCGGTGGCCGCCGGGCGCAGATCGGCTGCGTAGCGCGCGGTCAGCTGACGTACCGCGTCGATCTGTTCCAGGGTGGCGCTGACGGCGTGGTCGCCGGTGTAGTCGGAGCGTACGTACACCGACCAGAACTGTGCGCCGACGCCGCCGGCCCGCAGCCGGGGGATGTCGGTGTGCAGGTGGGCGCTCTGGTCGGTGGCGACGTCGCGCCGGTCGAGGTCGTAGCGGACCTGTTCGCGCAGTGCCCAGGGGAGGTCGTTGTGGCCGTCGACGACCGGCCAGCGGGCGAGCAGTTCCAGCGCGGCCTCCCGCGCGGTGGTCACCTGCCGCTCCCGAAGCCGAAGCCGGCGGACCCGGCGACCTTGTTGCGCAGCCGCTTGCCCTTCTCGGTGGCCTGGTCGTTGAGGTCCTGCTGGAACTCCCGCATGCGGGCGAGGAGTTCGGCGTCGTGGGCGGCGAGCATCCGGGCGGCGAGCAGTCCGGCGTTGCGGGCGCCGCCGACCGAGACCGTGGCGACCGGCACGCCGGCCGGCATCTGCACGATGGAGAGCAGGGAGTCCATGCCGTCCAGGTACTTCAGCGGGACCGGGACGCCGATGACCGGCAGCGGGGTGACGGAGGCCAGCATGCCGGGCAGGTGGGCGGCTCCCCCGGCGCCGGCGATGATCGCTTTCAGGCCGCGGCCGGCCGCCTGCTCGCCGTAGGCGATCATCTCGTGCGGCATGCGGTGGGCCGAGACCACGTCGACCTCGTAGCCGATCTCGAACTCGTCCAGGGCCTGGGCGGCGGCCTCCATGACGGGCCAGTCGGAGTCGGAGCCCATGACGATGCCGACCAGGCACGAGGGGCGCGCGTCAGCCCTCGTCGAGGGGATTGGGGTCTCCCCTGCTCGAACGGAGTTGAGAGCTTGGGGAAGGTCGGGCGACGGGCGGGCCGCGGGAGAGCTCATTCGGTGATCGTTCCTCGCAGATAGCCGGCGGCGTGCGCGGCGCGCTCACGCACATCCGCCAGGTCGTCGCCGTAGGTGTTGACGTGCCCGACCTTGCGGCCCGGCTTCACGTCCTTTCCGTACATGTGAATCTTCAACTGCGGATCGCGGGCCATGCAATGCAGGTACGCCGCATACATGTCGGGGTAGTCACCCCCGAGGACGTTGGCCATCACCGTCCAGCGGGCGCGCGGGCGGGGGTCGCCGAGCGGGAGGTCGAGGACGGCCCGGACGTGGTTGGCGAACTGCGAGGTGATCGCGCCGTCCTGGGTCCAGTGGCCGGAGTTGTGCGGACGCATGGCCAGCTCGTTGACGAGGACCGCGGGCGCGCCGTCGGCGTCCCGGACCTCGAACAGCTCGACCGCGAGGTGGCCGACGACGCCGAGTTCGTCGGCGATCCGCAGGGCGAGCTGCTGGGCGTGGGTGGAGAGCTCGTCGGAGAGGTCGGGGGCCGGCGCGATCACGGTGTCGCAGACGCCGTCGACCTGGACGGACTCCACGATCGGGTAGGCGACGGCCTGGCCGTGCGGGGAGCGGACCACGTTGGCGGCCAGCTCGCGGACGAAGGGGACCTTCTCCTCCGCCAGGACGGGCACACCGGCGAGGAACGGCTCCGCCGCCTCCTTGGAGGATCGCACGAGCCAGACGCCCTTGCCGTCATAGCCCCCGCGGACGGTCTTGAGGATCACGGGGAATCCGTCCGAGCCGTCGCCCCCGCCCTCGCCCGCGAAGCGCTCCACGTCGGCCGGGTCGGAGACGATGCGGTGCCGCGGGCAGGGCACGCCGATGGCGTCCAGCTTCGCCCGCATCGCCCCCTTGTCCTGGGCGTGCACCAGCGCGTCGGGGCCGGGCCGGACGGGAATGCCCTCGGCCTCCAACGCCCGCAAGTGCTCGGTGGGAACGTGCTCGTGATCGAAGGTGATCACATCGCAGCCACGGGCGAACGCGCGCAGGGTGTCCAGATCGCGGTAGTCGCCGATGACGACATCGCTGACCACCTGAGCCGCCGAGTCCTGCGGGGTGTCACTGAGGAGCTTGAACTTGATGCCGAGGGGGATACCCGCCTCGTGGGTCATACGGGCGAGCTGACCGCCACCGACCATGCCGACTACCGGGAACGTCACGCCCCCAGGGTAGCCGCCCGGTAGTCGTGCACCCGACCCCGGCTTGGAGGATCATCCGAGAGCCGGGGTTCGAGGTTGATCGGAAGAGTCCACAACCGCGGTGAGGTACCGGACCGGGCCGAGGGCCCTCCCGGCAGTGACCGGGAAGGCGCCCGGCCCCGGCCCGGCGATAGGGGGAGGCCGCATGGAGAGCGGCGACATAACGAGGAACTCCCGGGCGCTGGTGACCGTGATGGCCGTCCTCGCCCTGCTGATCGCCCTGTACTCGGTGATCGACCAACTGACCGGGCCGGAGGTGTACGGCCCCGGCGACACCGAGATCGTGGTGTCCGCCGGCGACCGCTTCACCATCGAGGTGCCCGACGACCCCGGCGACGGCCGCCACTGGATCATCGCCGCCCCGCGACCGGATCCGGCCGTTCTGCGGACCACCGGATGGGAGTCCCCTGACGCCCCCGGGGCGTCGGGGAACGCCGCCCCCGCCGCCGGCGGGCGCCTGACCCCCACCCGCGGCACCCGCGCGCTGGGCTTCGAGGCCGTCCGCCCGGGCCGTACCGACCTGCGGCTGCTGCACTGCCTGCGGTGCGCGACGGGGGCGGCGGACGAGCCGGGCGCCGGCGTCCTCAACTTCCGGATCACGGTCGGCTGACGGACGGCCGGGGCCCCGGCCCTGGCCGCTTTCGTGCGCGGTGGTGCGCGTTGGGCCGCCCGTACCCCGCCGTTCAACCGGCGTGGTTAGCATGAGGGGGCCTACCGGGTCGCCGGCCCGCCCATTGCCCACGACGGGGAGCTGAACGATCACCATGAGTGAACCGAGCGCGCTGCGGTCGCGACTGGAGGCGCTCACCCGGGAAATAGTGAAGTTCGGTGCCGTCGGCGGCGCCGGCGTCGTGGTGAACTTCGCGGTCTTCAACCTCGTCCGGCACCTGACCGAGCTCCCCGTCGTCCGGGCGAGCATCGTGGCGACGGTGGTCGCCACCGGCACCAACTACGTCGGCTACCGCTACTTCGCCTACCGGGACCGCGACAAGCACGGCCGGACCCGTGAGCTGACGCTGTTCCTGCTCTTCAGCGTGGTCGGCCTGGTCATCGAGAACGGCATCCTCTACGCGGCGACCTACGGGTTCGGCTGGGACAGCCCGCTCCAGAGCAACGTCTTCAAGTTCCTCGGCATCGGGATCGCCACGCTCTTCCGCTTCTGGTCGTACCGCACCTGGGTCTTCCGGGCACTGCCCGCCCGGGAGGCGGTGGAGACCGCCGAGTCGTTCCTGACGGACGACTCCCCCCTGCCGAGCGGCGCCTCCCGGAAGTAGGCCCCGCCGTCGCGAGCGGGCGTCGCGACAGGGACCCGGCTCACTCCTCGGTGGGCTCGCCCTCCCGGGCCAGGAAGAGCGCGAAGACCGGCGGGTGTTGCTGGAGGAGTTCCAGACGACCGCCGTCCGCCTCGGCCAGATCGCGGGCGACGGCGAGCCCCAGACCGGTGGAGTTGCGGCCGGAGACGGTCCGTTCGAAGACCCGCGAGCCGAGGTCCGTCGGAACACCGGGGCCGGCGTCGGTCACCTCGACGACCGCCTGATTGCCGGTGACGCGGGTGCGCAGCGCGACCGTGCCGTCGCCGTGCATCAGGGAGTTCTCGATCAGGGTGGCCAGCACCTGGGCGACCGCACCCGGGGTGCCGACGGCCCGCAGGCCCTTCTTGCCGGAGCGGACGATGGCCCGGCCGGCGCTGCGGTAGGCCGGGCGCCACTCCTCGATCTGCTGCTTGACGACCTCGTCCAGGTCGAAGGCGACCGCCGAGCCGGTGCGCGGGTCCCGGGAGTTGGTCAGCAGTCGCTGCACCACGTCGGTCAGCCGCTCCACCTGGGCCAGCGCGATGGTGGCCTCTTCCTTCACGGTGTCCGGGTCGTCGGTGAGGGTGATCTCCTCCAGCCGCATGGACAGCGCGGTCAGCGGGGTGCGCAACTGGTGGGAGGCGTCGGCGGCCAGCCGCCGCTCGGCGGTGAGCATCCGGGCGATCCGCTCGGCGCTGGCGTCCAGCACGTCGGCGACCCGGTCGAGCTCCTGGACGCCGTAGCGGCGGTGGCGGGGCCGGGGGTCGCCGGAGCCGAGCCGCTCGGCGGTCTCGGCGAGGTCGGTGAGGGGGGCGGTGAGCCGGCGGGCCTGCCGGATGGCGAGCACCACGGCGGCCAGGATGGCCAGCAGCGCGACGGCCAGGATCACCAGCAGGGTCCGGCCGATCTCCGCGCTGACCGTGGAGCGGGACTCCTGCACCCGGACCCGCTCGCCGCGGTCACCGTGCACCTCGGACTCGATCACGTCGCCGACCGGCCGCTGCCCGATCTCGATCTTCGGCTTGCCGGGCACCTTGATCTCGGCGTAGCGGTTCGCGGTGATCTGCTCCGAGAGGATCTCCGGGGTGATCTTCTCGCCGCTGCCCAGCCGGCTCTCCACTATCCCGACCAGCCGGACCGCCTCGGACGCCACGCTCTCCTGCGCGCCGGACTGGATCGTGCGGGTCTCGACGATCACCAGGGAGACGCCGAAGACGGCGATGACGACGAGCACCACGGCGAGCGTGGAGTTGATCAGTCGGCGGCGCACGGGCCCCTAGCTCTTTTCGAAGCGGAAGCCGACGCCGCGGACGGTGGCGATGTACCGGGGGTTGGCGGCGTCGTCGCCGAGCTTCTTGCGCAGCCAGGAGATGTGCATGTCCAGCGTCTTGGTGGAGGACCACCAGGTGGTGTCCCAGACCTCGCGCATCAGCTGGTCGCGGGTGACGACCCGGCCGGCGTCCCGCACCAGGACCCGCAGCAGGTCGAACTCCTTCGCGGTGAGCTGGAGTTCCTCGTCGCCCATCCAGGCGCGGTGCGACTCGACGTCGATCCGCACGCCGTGGGTGGCCGGCGGCTGCTGCGGCTCGGCGGTGGAGCCGCGGCGGAGCAGGGCCCGGACCCGGGCGAGCAGCTCGGCGAGCCGGAACGGCTTGGTGACGTAGTCGTCGGCGCCGGCGTCCAGGCCGACGACGGTGTCCACCTCGTCGGCGCGGGCGGTCAGCACCAGGATGGGGAAGGAATGGCCTTCGTTGCGCAGGCGACGGCAGACCTCCAGACCGTCCATACCGGGCAGCCCCAGGTCCAGGACCACGAGGTCGATGTTGCCCTGGAGACCGGCGTCGAGCGCCGTCGGGCCGTCCTCACGCACCTCGACGTCGTAACCCTCGCGGCGCAGGGCGCGGGCGAGCGGCTCCGAGATGGACGCGTCATCCTCGGCGAGCAGTACACGGGTCATGGGCCGATGGTAGTCCGATGTACCGACGGCGAGGGGCGGACCAGCACGGATGGGCGACAGTGGGTCCGTTCTGCGCCCGCTCACGCGCCTGAGCCGGGGGCGCGCGGGCGTGGGCGCGGTCGCACGGACGGCCTCAAACGGTTCCCTGCACGAGTGTGAGCGTTCTCTCACCACTCCCCCCGGGCCGTCAAGCGGACGTATGGTGTCCGGAACGTCCAGCGCACAACCACCGGGACGATGGCGCAGAACTCGAAGCCATCGGTCCTTGTTGTGTGTGGGGCTGGTATCCCCAGCCCCTGACACAGTGAAAGACCTGTCGACCGGGTCCGCCGGCCGCGCTATCGCGGCACGGGGGCGTGGATCCCGGTGTTCGGCCTCCCGTCGACCCTCCTCGTGTGGGACGAACCTCCCGGACGTGGGGGGCGGGCGGGCGGCGCCGGTGCCGGTCATCCCCACACGGGCGCGCACCGACTCTCGGACGCGTCCCGAGAAGCAAGGAACCACCATGGCGTCCAGCCTGACGAAGGACGCTGCCCAGCAGGGAACCCCTGCCAACGGCGGCAAGACCTTCTTCGGCCACCCCCGCGGCCTGGCCCCTCTCTTCATGACCGAGATGTGGGAGCGCTTCAGCTATTACGGCATGCGCTCCCTGCTCGTGATCTACCTGATCTCCGGTGGTCCGGACGCCGAAAAGGGCGCCCAGGCCGGCGGTCTGGCCATGAACGCGGCCACCGCCTCGGCCATCTACTCCATCTACGTGGCGATGGTCTACCTGCTGGCCATGCCCGGCGGCTGGATCGGCGACCGTATCTGGGGGCCGCGCAAGACCGTCGCCATCGCGGCGGGTGTCATCATGACCGGCCACCTGGTGCTGGCCGTGCCGGGGCAGGCCGGGTTCTTCGCGGGTCTGGCGCTGGTCGCCGTGGGCTCGGGCCTTCTGAAGGCCAACATCTCGACGATGGTCGGCCACCTCTACGACGGTCCCCAGGACCCGCGCCGGGACGGCGGCTTCACCCTCTTCTACATGGGCATCAACATCGGTGCCTTCGCGGCGCCGCTGGTGATCGGCACCGTCGGCCAGAGCATCAACTGGCACCTGGGCTTCGCGCTGGCCGCGGTCGGCATGGCCCTGGGCCTGGTGTCGTTCCTGGTCGGTACCCGCCACCTCAGCCCGCAGTCCAGCGTCGTGCCGACCCCGCTGCAGGCCGAGGAGCGCGCCATGTGGCTGCGCAAGGGCCTGATCTGGGTCGCCGCCGCCGCGGTCTTCTACGGCGTGGTCGGCTTCACCGGCCACTTCACCCTGGACTGGGCGCTGATCCCGCTCGCGCTGCTCGGCCTGATCATTCCGATCACGGTTCTGGGGCGCATCAAGCGCGACAAGGAACTGACCGACACCGAGCAGACCAAGGTCAGCGGCTACATCTGGTTCTTCGTGGCCGCCGCGGTGTTCTGGATGATCTTCGACCAGGCGGGCTCGACGATGTCCGTCTTCGCGGAGAAGAAGACGAACGGCCAGGTCTTCGGGATGGACTTCCCGTCGTCGTGGTTCCAGTCCGTGAACCCGCTGTGGGTCATGGCGCTCGCCCCGGTCATCGCCTGGCTGTGGATGTGGCTGGCGCGCCGCGACCGCGAGCCGAGCACCACGGTGAAGTTCTCGATGGCGATGTTCTTCATCGGCGCCTCGTTCGCCGTCTTCATCATCCCGATGATGATGGCCTCGGACGGCTCGAAGGTCAGCCCGATGTGGCTGCTGTCGATCTACATGATCCAGACCATCGGCGAGCTGTGCCTGTCCCCGGTCGGCCTGTCGGTGACCACCAAGATGGCGCCGCAGAAGTACGCCAGCCAGATGCTGGGCGTGTGGTTCCTCGCCGTCACCGCGGGCGACTGCATCACCAGCCTGCTCTCCACCGCCGGCGCGGACCTGAGCGGGCCCCCGGTGCTGGCCGCCGAGGCCGGGTTGGCGGTGCTGGCCGGTGTCGCGGTGTGGCTGAGCCGCAAGAAGATCGTCGCGCTCATGGGCGACGTCCGCTGATCGGTCCCCGACAAGGGGAGTCAGGGCCCGGCACGCTGGTTGCGTGCCGGGCCCTTCCCGTATGCCGGGCCCCTCGGTGTGCCGGGCCGTCGTGCCCCGGACCGCGGGGTCAGCGGCGCAGCCGCCGCGGGGTGAGGCTGAGTGCCGCGGCGCCGAGCAGGACGACGGTGCCGGCGAGCACGCCGAGGGCGGTCAGCGTGCCGTGGTCCGCCGCGCCGGTCTGGGCAAGGCCGCCGGCGCCGCCGCTGCCGCTGCCGCCGGACCCGCTGGCCGATCCGGCCGTGCCGCTCCCGGAGGACGCGCCGCCCCCGGAGGAGGCGCCGCCGGCCGAGCCTCCCGAGGTGCCGCCGGGCTGGGCGGCGGTGTCCAGGGCGAGCGAGACCCCGGGGTCCTTCTCGGGGGTGCAGGTCGTGGTCGTCCCCAGGGCGTTGACGGTGAGGACGCCCGGGGTGAGCGTGGCCCTACCGGTGGCGCCGGGCTTGTAGGTGCCCTTGAGGTCGGGGATCTCGATGGGCTGGCCGGCCTTGATGGGCCCGGCGTTGGTGGGGCCCTCGACCTTGACGGAACCCTTGTCGGCGCCGCCCACCTTCACGTCCATCGACGGTTTGACCGAGCCCTTGGGGATGTCCGCCGGGCTGTCCATGACGGACTTGGCGAAGTGCACCGTCAGGTCGTAGCCGCCGCCCTTCTTCACGCCGTCGATCTGGACCGGCGAGATCGCCTTCTTGTCGCCGATGGGCGTCTTGCAGGCGTAGGGGACCTGCACCTCCTTGCCCTTGTACGCGGTGCCGTCAGGGTCGCCGCCGGAGCCGCCGGAGGAGCCGCCCGCGGTACCGCCGGTGCCGCCGGTGCCGCCGGAGGTGCCCGCGCTGCTGCCGCCGGTGGTCGCGCCGCCGGAGCCGGTGCCCCCCGAACTGGTGCCCCCGGCGGTCGTCCCGCCGCTGTCCGAGCCGCCGCTGCTGGTCCCGCCGCTGCCCGTGGTGCCGCCGGAGGAGCCGCCGCCGGCCGTGACCTTGATGGTGGCCGCCGCCTTCACCGCCTCCTTGGGCGCGCACTTGGTGTCGGTGGAGATCGGCTTGCTGACGTTGATGTTGTAGGCACCGGGCGTCAGCGTGACCTCTCCGGGCGCGGTGAGTTTCAGCGTGCCCTTCATGGCGGACAGCTTCATCGGACTGTTCTTCGGTATCGGCGGGTTCTGCCGCGGGCCCTGCATCGCCAGGTCGGCGGTCTGCGCCCCGGCGACCTTGAGCGTGCCGGTCGGCTGGACGGTGTCCTTGTCCAGGTCGAGGATGCCGGGGTTCTGGGAGGCCGCCTGGACGGTCGTCCAGACCACCTCGACCGCGTCGCCGACCTTGGCGGTCGCGGGGGCGCTGATCTCGACCTTGGTGGTCCCCTCGACGGGTGGCAGCCCCGAGATCGGCGGCGGCTGGCACTCGGTCAGGTACGCCACCTCGGCGGCCTGGGCGGTCCCGGCGGTGGCGACCACCCCCGCCCCCGCGAGCATCAACGCGGCCGCCGCGGCGGTGGCCGCTCTTCTGCGCTGCCCGGTCGGCCTCGTGGGCCGGGTCAACCTCATCAACGTCATCACGCGGAACCTTTCGACGGGGGTCGTTCGGTTGCTGTGGTGGACGGTGCGGTGTCCGGGGTGAACCACGGCAGTGCGGCGGTGCCGTCCGGCGCGGCGCCGGTGCCGGGTCCCATGTCGTGTCGGTCCTTCTGCCGGCCCTTCGGCCGATCGTCACGCCGGTCGTCACGCCGGTCGCCGTGCCGGTCCCTGCCGGTGCGCCCGGGGCGCGGGCGGCGCGGGGCCCGCCCGGGGCGGGCGGCGGCTCCCGGGCGGGGCGGGCGGACGCGGTCGACGACCGCCATCCCGATCCGGAACACCACGGTCGGGACGACCACGCACAGCAGCACCCAGAAGAGCGTCACGCCCCACGGCCGGCCGACCTCCCACGGCTGCTCGACCAGCAGTCTGCCGCCGTACTTGAGGGAGACCAGGTAGTCCCCGTGCGCCCCGGCGGCGAGCTCGACCGGGAGCCTGACCTCGGTCCGCCGCCCGGCGGGGACGGTCCCCCGCCACTGCTGGTCCTCCCACTTCGGCGCGAAGACGCCGTGCGAGGTGCCGACCTGGAAGATCGGGTCCTTGGTCGGCGTCGAGCCCAAGTTGCCCACGGTGAAGGCCAGTTCGCGCTGCGGCGGGGCGCCGAACCAGGTGAGGAGTCCGCTACTGCCGATCAGCCGGGGCTGCGCCAGGACGGCCAGCCGGCCAGCGCTGACGTCCTGCGGCAGCGGCGCGACCGGGTGCCCGGCCACCTTGAACGCGGCGTCCGCGGCGGCCGCCGGGCCGGTCACGGTCGCCACGTGCACCACGCAGGGGCAGGGCTTGGGCGGTTCGGCGACCGGCAGCGGCCTGCTGAACGCGCCCCGGTCGTCCGTGGTGACGGCCCGCCCGTCGCCGTTGGCGCAGGAGTTGGTGCCGCCGATCATGTTCTGTCCGCAGATCAGCAGCGTCAGCAGGGTGTGCGGGCGCCAGCCCCGCCCGGTGACGGTGATGCTGCCGCCGGCGCCCGCCTCGTTCCGGGAGACCGCCGCCGAGGGCGGGTCGCCGGCCGACGCGGCGTGCGCCGCCGCGGGCAGGACGGGCGGCAGGACCGGGAGCAGGGCCAGGGCGAGGGCGGCGAGCAGGGCGGACGGGCGGTGCCGGCGCCCGGCCCGGCGGCCCGGCCCGACGCGCGCGCCGTTCCCGCCCGTCTCGTCCCGCACCCCGTGCCCGTCGCCCGCGCCCTGCTCGCCCGTCCCGCCGTGCTCGCCGCTCTCACCGTTCACCCGCGCACCCCTGATCCCGTCCTCGCGACCGTCGTGGTGTCCGTCGCCCTGCCCGACGCCGTCCCGCCCGTCGCTGTCCCGGGCGCCGTTTCGCCTGCCGGCGCCTTCGCCCGGTTCGCCTTCGCTCCGTTCGCCTTCGGCGCGTCCACTGCCGGCGCGTCCGCTGTCGACGCGTCTCCCTGTGTCCCCTGCGTTCCCTCTGTCCCCTCTGTTCCGCTCGTCGTCGTCGCGCTCGTCCGCCGTGTGCGGTCGGTCGACCGCGGTCCGGGACGGTCCGGCACGTCACCGCCCGCGCGTCCCCCGCGGCCGGCGCGTCTCCGGCGCCGCACCACCGCCCAGCCGCCCCCGCCCGCCGCCAGGAGGAGCAGCGCGACGCCCGCGCCCCGGGGGGCGGCGGTGTACCGGGCGGTGGCGGTGTCCCGCGCGCCGCCCGCGGCGGTCGCGGTGAGCCGGACGTCCACCGCGTCCAGGGCCGGCGGATCGGGCCAGGTCTCGGTCCGGTCGGCGCGGGCACCGGGCGGCAGGACGTCCGGCAGGGTGCGGGCGGGCCGGCGCAGCAGCGGCCCGAAGAGGCCGTCGGCACGGACCTCCAGCCGCGGCCGGAGCGCGGTGTTCCCGCGGTTGACCAGGGTGTAGTGGATCAGCGCCGCGCTCCCCCGACGGGTCACCGACACCTGCTCGACGGTGAGTGCGGACAGCGTGGGGCCGGTCACCCGCAGCCGTATCGGTATCCGGGTCCGCGCGCTGGGCGTCGTACCGGTGACGGTGAGCCCACCGGCACGGCCACCGGGGGCGGCGGTGTCCGGCACGGTCACGGTGAACGGCACGCTGGCCCGCGTCCGCGGCGGAACCGTCACCTCCGGGGTGCCGAAGGCGAGCCAACCGTCGACGCCGCCGTCACCGGCCAGGCGCACGGTGAGCGGCCGGCCGGTCGGGTTGCGGACGGCCAGCCGGTCGGTGAGGGCGGTGCCCGGCGGGCCCTCCAGGTAGAAGGCCGTCCGGGCGGCCCCGGTCGGTGCGGCGGACCAGCCCGGTGCGGCGGCGGTCGGCGGCGCGGCCCGTGCCGCGGTGGGCGGCCGGGCCTCGGCCGCCGCGGGGCACAGCAGGACCGCGGCGACCGCGAGGGCCGCGCCGGTGGCCGCGGTGCGGGGACGGAACGGCATCGGCGGCTCCCGTCGGCCGTCTCAGACGCGTTGCTGACGGCGGGTCAGCCAGAGCACTCCGGCCGCGCCGGCCAGCAGGACGGTGCCGCCGAGGGTGCCCAGCGCGAGGGCGGAGTCCGCCGGTCCGGTCTGCGGCAGTTGGCCGCCGCCGGTCGAACCGCCCGCCGCCGCGGAGCCCCCGCTGCCGCCCGAACCACCGCCGCCCTTGACGTCCAGGGTCAGCGAGGGCTTGGGGTGGTTGCTCGGTGTACAGGTGGTGGTGGTGCCCAGCGCCTTGATGGTGAGCGTGGAGGCGGTGAAGGTGACCTTCCCGCCGGCCTTCGGGGTGTACGTGCCACTCAGGTCGCTGATCTTTATCGGGGTGTTCGCGGGAATCGCCTGGTCGTTGGGCGCCCCGCTGACCTGCACGGTGCCGCTCTCCGCACCGCCCAGCTGGATCAGTGCGCTGGGCTTCATCGCGCCCTTGCCCAGTTCGACGGGGCTGGAGGAGACGCCTTTCTGGAACGACATCACCAGCTTGTACGCGCCCCCGCTGGGCGTTCCCTTGATGTCTATGGGCGAGACCGCGCCCTTGTTGCCGATCGGCGTCTTGCACTGGTAGTTCACGTCGACGACCTCGGCGTGCGCGGCGGACGCGGTGAACAGCACCGCCGATCCGGCCGCCGTCGCCGCGGCCACGGCCAGCCCGGCCGCCCGCCGCGGCCGCCTGCCGTGCTGTGCGTGGAAGCGGGCCACCTTGATTTCCCCTTCTTCGGGTTCGGCGCGCCGCCGGATATTACTGACGGCACATCAGATTGGGCGCTCAAGGTACGCCCGGGAGGTTGTCGAGGGAAGGCACCGCACAGCCCCGATGCGGGGCATCGGCCGGATCCCGTCCGGAAGGGGGCCCGCCCCTGCCCCGAACGGCCCCGGAAACGACACAGCGCGGGCCCGTGGGCCCGCGCTCTCCACCTCTCCCCGTTCGCCGCCCCTTCAGGAGGGCGCGGCCAGCTCCGCCCAGACGGTCTTGCCCGCACCGTCGGCGTTGCGCACCACGCCCCAGTCCAGGCACAGCCGCTGCACGATGAACATGCCGTGGCCGCCGGGGCGCCCCGGGCGGTGCGGGCTGCGCGGCGCCGGCGAGCCCGCGCCCAGGTCGCTGACCTCCAGGCGGAGGACCTTGGCCGCGCAGCGCAGCCGCAGCTCCTCCGGGCCCTCGGCGTGCAGGCAGGCGTTGGTCACCAGCTCGGAGACGACGAGCAGGACGTCCTCGGCCGCGGCCCGCTGATCGGCGGTCGCGGCCGGCAGCCAGCCCCAGTCGTGGAGCGCCTCCCGGGCGAAGTCGCGGGCCCGCGCCACGGCGCCCCGGGTGTCCGCCAGGCGCAGCCGGCGGATCTGCCCCGACGGGACGGCGGACGAGGCGCCGGCGGTGGGGGCACCACCCATGCCACTCAGGCTATGGGGGACCGGCTCCGGGCCGAGATCGCCCGGCGGGTACGGCCGGGTGGTGCTCATCAGCGCTTCACCTCACCGATTCGCCTGTTCACGGACAACAGATAACTGACTGATTCAACGGATTCAGGTGTCTCCTGCCCGACCGGACCGTGAGAACACCCACTTCTTGGGTACGGAAGTTGTGATACCGACTACGCGCCCGGAACGCATCCTTCCGGACGTCGCGGCCGGTCAGTCGGCCAGGGCCGCGTCGAGTGAGTCGTGCACCGTGAAAACCGCCTCCGCGCCGGTGATCTCGAACACCCGGGCCACCACCGGCTGCATGCCGGCCAGGTGGACACCGCCCCCCGCGGCCTCCGCTTTCAGTCGGGCGCCGAGCAGCACGTTCAGACCGGTGGAGTCCATGAATTCAAGGGGTGAGCAATCCACCACCAGGCGCGCGTATCCGTCGTCGACACAGCCTTCCAGCGATTCCCGCAGCAGATCCGCGGTGTGGTGATCCAACTCACCCGCGACGGTCACGACCGCGCTGGCGCCGTGATGGCGGATCTCGACATGAAGCCGACCCCGGCTTGCACTGCCGACCGTCCCGCGGTCCATGCGAGCGCACCCCTCTTGCTGCCTAGACGACTGTTTTCGTGACGACCTTGCTTACGACTGCGCTCGTCGAACCCTACGCCTTCCTGACGCCCGCCGGTAGCCACAGAAAGTGCATAGCGCTGAATTCCGGACATCACGCACTTGCCTTCTTCCGGCGAAGCCAGGTAGGCGTAGAAGGACACATTCGAAACGGCCGGCTTTGGAGGCGCCGCACACCGCAGCTTCACGCAGAGGCTTCGGCAGCCATATGCCGAGAACGATGGAGGAGACACATGTCACCCCGGCTCGACGAATTGCGTATCGAGGACGAGCAGAGCCCCGCATCGTCGACATCCCGGTCCGATGTGACCGGTCACATTCCTTCCCAGTCGCATGCCGCGGCCACCGAGCCGGTGGGCGTGCCCGACATCGACGGCCTGCCCGAGATCCCACCGTTCGACGAAGTAGGTCCGGTGGACGCGAGGGCCCTGTCGAAAACCCTCTTCGAGCGCCTGGAATCGCTGGAAGAAGGCACCCACGAATACGCGTACGTCCGCAACACCCTGGTCGAGCTGAACCTCGCCCTGGTGAAGTTCGCGGCCTCCCGGTTCCGCTCCCGCAGCGAGCCCATGGAGGACATCGTCCAGGTCGGCACCATCGGTCTGATCAAGGCGATCGACCGTTTCGAGTTGAGCCGCGGCGTGGAATTCCCGACGTTCGCGATGCCGACCATCGTCGGCGAGATCAAGCGTTTCTTCCGCGACACCAGCTGGTCGGTGCGGGTTCCCCGGCGCCTTCAGGAACTCCGCCTGGACCTGGCCAAAGCGGGCGACGAACTGGCGCAGAAGCTGGACCGGGCACCCACGGTCGGCGAACTCGCCGAACGCCTCGGCATCACCAAGGACGAGGTCGTCGAAGGGATGGCCGCGAGCAACGCCTACACCGCGAGCTCGCTGGACGCCCAGCCCGAGGAGGACGACAGCGAGGGCGCGCTGGCCGACCGTATCGGCTACGAGGACAACGGCCTCGAAGGCATCGAATACGTCGAGTCGCTGAAGCCGCTGATCGCCGAACTGCCCTCGCGGGACCGGAAGATCCTCTCGCTGAGATTCGTCGCCAATATGACGCAGTCCGAGATCGGCGAGGAGTTGGGCATTTCCCAGATGCACGTCTCCCGGCTGCTCTCCCGCACCCTCGTACGGCTCCGCAAGGGCCTGATGATCGAGGAATAGCCGCCGCGGTCGGCGCCGGCCCCCGCGGTCGGCGGACGCCCGTGCACACGAGGGCCCGCCCCGGAATCGTCCGGGACGGGCCCTCTGTGCGTCTGCCGGCGGGTGCGCCCGGCGCCGCGTGGCGCCGCCCTCAGAGGCGAACGCCCTTGTGCCAGACGTCCGTCACCAGCGGCACGCCCGGACGGTAGGCGAGGTGGACGTGGGACGGGGCGTCCAGCAGGAGCAGGTCGGCGCGGGCGCCGGGGGCGATCCGGCCGACGTCCTCGCGGCGCAGCGCCCGGGCGCCGCCCGCGGTCGCCGCCCACACCGCCTCGTCGGGCGTCATCCCCATGTCGCGGACGGCCAGCGCGATGCAGAACGGCATCGAACTGGTGAAGGACGAGCCCGGGTTGCAGTCCGTGGAGAGCGCGACGGTGGCGCCGGCGTCGAGCAGCGGGCGGGCGTCGGGCCACTTGGCGCGGGTGGAGAACTCGGCGCCCGGCAGGAGCGTGGCGACGGTGTCGGACTGGGCCAGCGCGTCGATGTCGGCGTAGGTGAGGTGGGTGCAGTGGTCGGCGGAGGCGGCGCCCAGTTCGACGGCGAGCTGGACGCCGGGGCCGTGGCCGAGCTGGTTGGCGTGCACCCGTGGCACCAGGCCCTTGGCCTGACCGGCGGTGAGGATGGCACGCGCCTGGTCGCCGTCGAAGGCGCCGCGCTCGCAGAACACGTCCACCCAACGGGCGTGCGGGGCGCAGGCGTCCAGCATCGGGCCGGTGACCAGCTCGACGTAGCCGGCCGGGTCGTCGGCGTAGTCGGGGGAGACGATGTGGGCGCCGAGGAAGGTGACCTCGTCGGTGTGGGCGGCGGCGATCCGCACCGCGCGGGCCTCGTCCTCGACGGTGAGGCCGTAACCGGACTTGATCTCCTGGGTGGTGGTGCCCTGGCGCAGGCCCTCGGCGAGGTAGCGGGCGACGTTGGCGTGCAGCGCGTCGTCCGCGGCGGCGCGGGTGGCCGCGACGGTGGTGCGGATGCCGCCCGCGGAGTAAGGGCGCCCGGACATCCGGGCGTTGAACTCCTCGGTGCGGTCGCCGGCGAAGACCAGGTGCGAATGGGAGTCGACGAAGCCGGGCAGGCCAGCCCGGCCGGCAGCGTCGACGGCGTTGTCGGTGGCGGGTGCTTTGCTTGAGGGACCGACCCAGGCGATGCGGTCGCCGTCGATGACGACCGCGGCGTCCTGGATCAGACCGAGGGGGCCTTCACCGAGGGAGGGGTCGTTGGTGACGAGCTGGGCGATGTGGGTGATGGCGGTGGTCGGCGCGGAGGTCGTCGTCATCGCGGGGGTGTTCTCCTTCGTCCGCGGGCGGCGCGGGCCGGGCGGCCTGGGGGCACCTTCCAGCGGTAGCTGGTGGAGGGTGGGGGTGGTCAGCCGCGCACGGCGGCGATGGCGTCGGCGAGGGCGGTGGGCACGTCGGGCACACGCGTGTGCGTCCCGTCACGGACGATCTGCCGACCACCCACGATGGTGTGTCGCACATCCGCCGCGGTGGCGGCGAATACGGCCGTCTCGGCGCCCAGTCGGGGCAGCGGTCCGGCGGTGCGTACGGAGTCCAGCCGGATCGTGGTGAGGTCGGCGAGCGCGCCCGGCGCAAGGGTGCCGGCGTCGTCCCAGCCCAGGGCGGCGTGGCCGTCGGCGGTGGCGGCGCGCAGCAGGGCGGCGGCGGTCCAGTGGCCCCGGGTGCGGGTGCGCAGCCGCTCGTTCAGCTCCATGGCGCGGGCCTCTTCGAGCAGGTCGATGACGGCGTGGCTGTCGCTGCCCAGGGAGAGCAGGCTGCCCTGTTCCTGGAGCGCCACGGCCGGGCCGATGCCGTCGGCGAGGTCCCGCTCGGTGGTCGGGCACATGCAGACGCCGGTGGCGCTGCCGCCGAGCAGGGCGATGTCCTCGTCGGTGAGGTGGGTGGCGTGCACGGCCGTGGTGCGCGGGCCCAGCACCCCGTGGTCGGCCAGCAGCTGGGTGGGGGTGCGGCCGTGCGCCGCCCGGCAGGCGTCGTTCTCGGCGGTCTGCTCGGAGAGGTGGACGTGCAGCGGTGCCTCCCGCCGCCGGGCCCAGTCGGCGACGGTGCCCAACTCCTCGGCGGGGACGGCGCGTACGGAGTGCACGGCGGCGCCGATCCGGGCGTGCTCGGCTCCCTTGAGGGCGTCGGCGCGCTCTGCCCAGGCGTCCGCGGTGCCGTCGGAGAAGCGCAGCTGGTGCTGGTTGGGGCGGTCGCCGAAGCCGGCGGAGAGGTAGGCGGTGTCCAGGAGGGTGATCCGGATGCCGGCGTCGTCGGCGGCGGCGAGCAGCGCCCGGCCCATCGCGTTGGGATCGTCGTAGCGGGTGCCGCCGGGCGCGTGGTGGAGGTAGTGGAATTCGCCGACGCAGGTGATGCCGGCGAGCGCCATCTCGGCGTAGGCGGCGCGGGCGAGGGCGTAGTAGCTGTCCGGGGTGAGCCGGTCGGCGACGCCGTACATGACCTCGCGCCAGGTCCAGAAGGTGCCGGAGCCGACCTGGACGGTGCCGCGCAGGGCGCGGTGGAAGGCGTGGCTGTGGGCGTTGGCGAGGCCCGGGAGGGTCAGCCCGTGGAGGGCCTCGGCTCCCGGTGGTGGTGCGGGCGTCCCGGTGCGGACGGCCGTGATCCGCCCGTCCGCCACCTCCACGGTCACGCCCGGCTCGACGTGCGTGCCGAGCCAGGCGTGTTCGAGCCAGTAGGTCGTCGGTGTTGCCTGTGGCGTCAGCGGCACGCCAGCCCCTCCAGTACGTCGGCGAGTGCGGTGACCCCGGCGACGCAGTCGTCCTCGGCGGCCGACTCGGCGGGCGAGTGCGAGACGCCGGTGGGGTTGCGGACGAACAGCATGGCCGTCGGGACGGTTGCGGACAAAATACCCGCGTCGTGTCCGGCTCCGGTGCCCAGGACCGGTACCGGCCGCTCGCTCTTCTTGCCGAGGAGGGCGCCCAGTTCGTCCCGCAGGGCGTGCTGGAACTCCACAACGGGGGTGAAGGACTCGCGGACGACGTCGAGGTCGACGCCGTCGCGGGCGGCCCGCTCGGCGGCGGCCCGCTCGATGCCGGTGATCACGGTGTCCAGGGTGTCCTGGCCGGCGGCGCGGGCGTCCAGCCAGCCGCGGACCAGCGAGGGGATGGCGTTGACGCCGTTCGGTTCGACGCTGATCTTCCCGAAGGTGGCCAGGGCGCCGGCCAGGCGGGCCTGCTCGCGGGCCGCGAGCACGGTCGCGGCGTAGGAGAGCATCGGGTCGCGGCGGTCTTCCAGGCGGGTGGTGCCGGCGTGGTTGGCCTCGCCGCGGAAGTCGAAGCGCCAGCGGCCGTGCGGCCAGATCGCCGAGGCGATGCCGACCGGGTCCCCGGAAAGGTCCAGGGCGCGGCCCTGCTCGACGTGGAGTTCGACGAACGCCCCGATGGTGGCGAGCCGTTCCGGGTCCGGGCCGATCGCCTCGGGGTCGTGGCCGGCGCGCTCCATGGCCTGCGGGAGGGTGACGCCGTCGCCGTCCCGCAGCCGGTGCGCGGCCTCGGCGGTCAGCGCGCCGGCGGACAGCCGGGAGCCGACGCAGGCCAGCCCGAAGCGGGCGCCCTCCTCGTCGCCGAAGTTGACGATCGCCAGCGGCCTGGTGGGCTCCGCTCCCCGCCCCCGGAGCTCGTCGAGCGCGGCGAAGGAGGAGACCACGCCCAGCGGGCCGTCGAAGGCGCCGCCGTCCGGGACGGAGTCCAGGTGCGAGCCGGTGACGACGGCCTCACCGGGGGCGACGTCCTGGTGGCCGGTCGCGCCGAGCCAGGCCCACTGGTTGCCGTTGCGGTCGAGTTCGTAGGCGAGTCCGCGGGCCTCGGCCTGGGCCCGGAACCACGCGCGGCAGTCGGTGTCCGCGCCGGTCCAGGCGAAGCGGCGGTAGCCCCCGGAGGAGGAGTCGCGGCCGAGCGGCCGCAACTCCTCCCACATCTCGTGGAACGAGGAGGTCACTCGCCCTCGCCCTCGCGCATCGGGATGCGGACGCCCCGCTCGGCGGCCACCTCGTCGGCGCGCTCGTAGCCGGCGTCGACGTGCCGGATGACGCCCATGCCGGGGTCGTTGGTGAGCACCCGGCGGATCTTCTCGCCGGCCAGCGCGGTGCCGTCGGCGACCGTGACCTGTCCGGCGTGGATGGAGCGGCCCATGCCGACGCCGCCGCCGTGGTGCAGGGAGACCCAGGAGGCGCCGGAGGCGACGTTGACCATGGCGTTGAGCAGCGGCCAGTCGGCGATCGCGTCGGAGCCGTCCTTCATGGCCTCGGTCTCGCGGTACGGGGAGGCGACGGAGCCGCAGTCGAGGTGGTCGCGGCCGATGGCCAGCGGCGCCTGGAGGGTGCCGTCGGCGACCATCTCGTTGAACCGCTCGCCGGCCTTGTCGCGCTCGCCGTAGCCGAGCCAGCAGATCCGGGCGGGCAGGCCCTGGAAGTGGACGCGTTCGCCGGCCATCTTGATCCAGCGGGCCAGCGACTCGTTCTCGGGGAAGAGGTCGAGGATCGCCTTGTCGGTGGCGGCGATGTCCCGCGGGTCGCCGGAGAGCGCCGCCCAGCGGAACGGCCCCTTGCCCTCGGCGAAGAGCGGCCGGATGTAGGCGGGGACGAAGCCGGGGAAGGCGAACGCCCGCTGGTATCCGGCGAGTTGGGCCTCGCCGCGGATGGAGTTGCCGTAGTCGAAGACCTCGGCGCCGGCGTCCATGAAGCCGACCATGGCCTCGACGTGCTTGGCCATGGACTCCCGCGCGCGCTGGGTGAAGTCGGCGGGCTTCTCGGCCGCGTAGGCCGCCATGTCGGCGAAGTCGATGCCGACGGGCAGGTAGGCGAGCGGGTCGTGGGCGCTGGTCTGGTCGGTGACGATGTCGATCGGGGCGCCGTCGGCGAGCATCTGCGGGAGGAGTTCCGCGGCGTTGCCGAGCAGGCCGATGGAGAGCGGCTTGCGCTGGTCGCGAGCCTCGACGGCGAGCTGCAGGGCGTGCTGGAGGTTGGCCGCCCTGACGTCGAGGTAGCGGTGCTCGATGCGGCGCTCGATGGCGCGCGGGTCGCAGTCGATGCAGATCGCGACGCCGTCGTTCATGGTGACGGCGAGCGGCTGGGCGCCACCCATGCCGCCGAGTCCGGCGGTGAGGGTGATGGTGCCGGCCAGCGTCCCACCAAACTTCTTGGCCGCGACCGCCGCGAAGGTCTCGTAGGTGCCCTGGAGGATGCCCTGGGTGCCGATGTAGATCCACGAACCGGCCGTCATCTGGCCGTACATGGTGAGGCCGAGGGCCTCCAGACGGCGGAACTCCTCCCAGTTGGCCCAGTCGCCGACGAGGTTGGAGTTGGCGATGAGCACCCGCGGGGCCCACTCGTGGGTCTGCATCACGCCGACCGGCTTGCCGGACTGGACGAGCATCGTCTCGTCCTGCTTGAGCGTGGTCAGGGTGCGCACCATCGCGTCGAAGGAGCGCCAGTCACGGGCGGCCTTGCCGGTGCCGCCGTAGACGACGAGCTTGTCCGGGTGCTCGGCCACCTCCGGATCGAGGTTGTTCTGCAGCATGCGCAGCGCGGCTTCCTGCTGCCATCCCCGTGCGCTCAGCTCCGTACCGCGCGGCGCCCGCACGGGTCGCGGTCCCGACATGGGCCGTGCCTCCCTGACTCGTGAATGGATTGACCTATTCACAGTCTTGCTCGACTGAATACCGCTAGTCAACAGGGCGCGGCGAGAGCTTTCCCCAACCGGTCACTTCGACTTGCCGGACGGGAAAGCCGAGTGCTAGCTTTCCCAGTGGGAAAGTTGAACGGGGGCGCCGCCGGCGATCCCCGCACCGTCCGTCCGACACGGACCGTCCGACACGTCTACGGGGAGGCGAAGGACATGACGACACCAGTGGATGCCGAGCAGGCCTGGCAGGATCTCCAGCGCATCCGGGTCCCTCAGGAGCGCGTGTACGACGAGGTCGAGCGCCGCGCGGAGGGGGACCAGCGGACGACCTACGTGACGGCCGCCATGATGTGGCTCTTCCTCGCCAGCTACGAGCTCAAGCTCCCCACCTGGGGCTCCCTCCTGATCTGCGCCGGCTACATCGGCGCCGTGAGCAGCCTGATCGTCTTCTACAGTCGCCGCTCCAGGGTGCGGCTGCACCGCTCGCGGTACAGCTGGCGCAGCTTCGCCACCTTCTTCGCGGGCGCCGTCGTCAGCGGCGGCACCATCATCCTGAGCGGCCTCCTGACCAGATGGCTGGCGCTGCCCTACGGCAACCTCATCCAGGCCACCGTCTCCGTCGCCGCCTTCCTGCTCTTCGTCGGCCCGGCCAACCGCTGGGCGGTCAGCCCGCTCCGCAGCCGTGCCCTGGGCGAACACCCCCAGAGAACCGTCCATGAGGAGGTACGCCGATGAGCACTCCCTCGGGATTCGACGAACTGATCCACCCGTCCACCCGGCTGTCCGTCGTGGCCCTGCTCGCCGCCACGGAATGGGCCGACTTCCCGTTCATCCGCGACAGCCTCTCGCTGAGCGACTCCGCGCTCTCCAAACAGCTGCACACGCTGGAGGAGGCCGGATACCTGGAGATCCGCAAGGAGGGCGGCGGCCGCAAGCGGCGCACCAAGGTGCGACTGACGGCCCGCGGCCGCACCGCCTTCGACGGCCATGTCGCCGCCCTCCGCGCCATCGTCGAGGGCGCGGGCCCCGCAGCGGCCCTCGCAACGCCCCAGCAGCACGCGGAGGCCGGCCGATGACCACGACCGCACGCCCGGAGACCAGCACGATGACCACCACACCCACCGCCCCGGCCGGCGCCGCGCCGGTCGTCGAGACCCGCGCCCTGCGGATGTCGTACGGCAGCGCCGACGTCCTCAAGGGCGTCGACCTGGACATCCGGCCGGGCGAGATCTTCGCCCTGCTCGGCCCGAACGGCGCCGGCAAGACCACCACCGTCGAGATCCTGGAAGGCTTCCGGCAGCGGTCCGCCGGCGAGGTGCGCGTCCTCGGGACCGACCCGGCGCGCGCCGACGACGCCTGGCGCGGCCGGATCGGACTGGTCCTGCAGTCCTGGCGCGACCACCGCCGCTGGCAGGTCGCGGAGTTGCTGACGCACTTCGCGATGTACTACCCGGACCCGCGCGACCCGGCCGAACTGCTCGACCTGGTCGGCCTCACCAAGCAGGCGGAGAAGCGCGTCGACCAGCTCTCCGGCGGTCAGCGCCGGCGCGTGGACGTCGCGCTCGGCATCGTCGGCCGCCCCGAACTCCTCTTCCTGGACGAGCCCACCACCGGCTTCGACCCCGAGGCGCGCCGCGACTTCCACGACCTGGTCGAGCGCCTGGCCCGTGAGGAGGGCGTCACGATCCTGCTCACCACCCACGACCTGGCCGAGGCCGAGCGGCTGGCCGACCGCATAGCGATGCTGGTGGACGGCCGGATCCGGGCCTGCGGCACCCCGGCCGAACTCGCCCGGCGGGCCGCCGCGCAGGCCGAGGTGCGCTGGACGGCGTCCGACGGCAGCCCGCGCCGCGAGTACACCGCGGACCCGTCCCGCCTGGTCTGGGAACTGCACCGCGAGGCGGCCGGACCGATCGCGGACCTGGAGGTGCGCCGCCCGACGCTGGAGGACACCTACCTGCACATGGTGCACCGGCAGAACTGGGACGACGAGCAGGAGACCGGCTTCCCGGCCGGCGACACGACGGGGGAGGCAACAGCAGCATGAGGGGGACGGACATGACGACGGCGACGGACAGCGGCCCGGCCACGACCGAGCGGGATCGCGGCACGGCGGGCGGCGGCCCGCGCCCGACCGGCGGGGTCACGACCCGGCCCGGCCGGTTCCGCCCCTGGCAGGCGGGGCTGCGGCGCGGCGGCATCGAACTGCGTCATCTGCTGCGCAACCGCAAGGAGTTGTTCGGCTATGTGACCAACATCGTGGTGGCCCTGGCGCTCGCCGGCTACATCAACGGCAAGGTGCCCGGCACCCAGATCCCGATGGCGCACCTGACGCTCGCCGGTTTCTCCGCGTATCTGCTGTTCCAGATCGGCCTGATCAGCCTCCCGCAGATCCTGGTGACCGAGCGCGAGGAGGGCACCCTGCTGCGGCTGCGGACCACTCCCGGCGGCATACCGGCGTACCTCATCGCCAAGTCGTTGCTGATCGTGGTCATGGCGCTGGCCACCCTGGTGGTCCTGCTGGGCGCCGCCGCCGTGCTGGTGAACGGGCCGCTGCCGCACAGTCCGGCCGGCTGGCTGACGCTGCTGTGGGTCACCGCCCTCGGTCTGCTCGCCGTCGTACCGCTGGGCGCGGCGATCGGCGCGGTGCTCCCCAATCCGCGCGAGGCACTGGCGATGATCATGCTGCCCGCGATGGCCCTGCTGATCACGTCGGGCGCGATGTTCCCGATATCCAAGATGCCGGCGGTGGTCCAGAACATCGCCTCGGTCTTCCCGCTGCGCTGGATGGCACAGGGCCTGCGTGCGGCGCTGCTGCCGGACTCCGCCCGCGCCGCGGAGCTGGCCGGCTCCTGGCAGCTGCCGACGGTCGCCCTGGTCCTGGCCGCCTGGGCCGTCGTGGGCTTCCTCCTGGCGGTCCCGCTGCTGCGCCGCGCCACCCGGCGGGAGTCCGGCTCCCGCCTGACCGCCCGCCAGGGCAAGGCCGAGCTGAGCGGCGCCCCCGTGGCGTAGCCCCACCGGGGGCCTCCCGCCTCACCCCGCCTCGCTTCTTCCCGCCCCGCTCCGCCCCGCGCACGTGCCGCGGGGTGGGGCGGGGGCGAGGCTCGTTGCGGGGGGCGCGAGCAGGGCCGGCCTCGGGGGCCACGGGGGTGCCGGCCACGGGGGGGGTGCCGGCACCCCCGGTCCGCCTCATGATCAACACTGCCATGGCTGGGACCGCCACGATCGGCACACAAGATCCGCACCGCCGAGATCGCCGCACAAGATCGACACAACATGGCCACCGGATGGGCTCCGACCACCCACGTCGGCCGTGGCGCGGGGCCCGGGCGGATGATGAAGTTGAGTCATGACCCTCACCGACCGAGACCGTGCCGTTCAGGCGGCCCTCGCCCAGGGGCTGGTCGGCCCCCGTCAGCCGGTGGCCGGGCTGCTCGACGTCGCCGGCATCCGCCGCTCGGCGGCCGAACTCCGCGCCGCCTTCGCGGAGTTCACCGCCCCCGGCGCCCAAGTGCTGCATGCGTTCGCGGTGAAGGCCGCCTCGCTCGTGCCCGTGCTGCGGCTGCTGGCCCAGGAGGGCATCGGCTGCGAGGTGGCCAGTCCCGGCGAGCTGGCGCTGGCCCGGGCCGCCGGGATCCCGGCCCGGCACACCGTCCTGGACTCCCCCGCCAAGACCCTCGCCGAGCTCCGCGAGGCGCTGGCCCTGGGCATCGCCGTCAACGTCGACAACCACGAGGAACTCTCCCGCATCGACCGGATGATGGCCTCGGCCCCGTCCACCGCGCCGATCGGACTGCGGGTCAACCCGCAGATCGGCGGCGGCAGCATCGGCGCGATGAGCACCGCCACCGACACCTCCAAGTTCGGTGTCCCGCTGCGCGACCCGGGCGCCCGCGAGTGGATCGTCCGGGCCTGCCTCGACCGCCCGTGGCTGACCCGGCTGCACGCCCACGTCGGTTCCCAGGGCATGCCGCTGGAGCGGATGGCGGAGGGCGTCCGGGCGCTCTACGACCTCGCCGAGGAGATCAACGAGCAGGCCGGCGGCCCCCGGATCACCACCCTCGACATCGGCGGCGGCCTGCCCGTCAACTTCTCCTCGGACGCGGTCACCCCCACCTACCGCGAGTACGTCGCGCTGCTCCGCTCGGCGGTCCCCGGGCTGTTCTCCGGCCGGTACGGCCTGGTCACCGAGTTCGGGCGGTCACTGCTGGCCAAGCACGGCATGGTGCTGGCCCGCGTCGAGTACGCGAAGTGGGCCGGCGGACGACCGATCGCCCTCACCCACGCCGGGGCGCAGGTCGCCACCCGCACGGTCTTCGCGCCCGCGTCGTGGCCGATCCGGGTGGCGGCGTACGACGACGCCGGTCGCCCCAAGACCGGGGCGCCGGTGCCGCAGGACATCGCCGGCCCGTGCTGCTTCGCCGGTGACCTGGTCGCCGAGAACCGCCCGCTGCCCCGCCTGGAATCCGGCGACCACGTCGCCCTGCTGGACACCGGCGCGTACTACTTCTCCACCCACTTCGCCTACAACTCCCTCCCCCGCCCCGGCGTCTACGGCTACGCGCCGGCCCCCGACGGCACGTTCGCCTTCGCCACCGTCCGCACCCCGCAGACGCTGGAGGAGCTCACCGCGGAGAGCGGCGCCGACCACGCCAACGCGCTGCGGAGCCTGGCGCTGGGCTGAGCAGCGCGGCCCGCGGCCGGCCCTCACTCCACGAACAGGCCGCGTTCCGCCGCCTTGGCGTCGAACTCCTCCAGGCGGGCCTGGGCGTCCGGGAGGTCGTCGCACATCGCCTCCAGCAGGACGCGGCCCAGCAGCATCGGGGCGCAGGCGGTGTCGAAGGCCAGGCCGGTGCCGACGGGGGCCGGCAGCAGCAGGTCGGTGTGGTGGGCGACCGGGGCGAAGACGCTGTCGGCGACGGTGACGACGGTGAGGCCGGCGGCGCGGGCGTAGGCGAGGGCGTCGATGACCTCGCGGGGGTGGCGGGGCAGGGCGAAGCACAGGAGGGCGCTGGCGCCGGCGTGGACCGCGGCGTCGACCCGGTCGGTGAGCATGGTGCCGCCCTCGTCCAGCAGGCGGACGTCGGGGTGCACCTTCCGTGCGAAGTACGCGAAGCCGGCGGCCTGGGCGGTGGCGGCGCGCAGGCCGAGGACCGGGAGCGGGCGGGAGGCGGCGAGGAGCCGGCCGGCCTCGGTCACCGGGCCGGCGTCGGCGAGGGCGTCGGCGAGGTGCCGCAGGTTGTCGATCTCCGCCTGGACGGCCTGTTGGTACTCGTTGTGCGCGCCGGCGGCGCCGGGCCTGCCGGCGGGCGCGACGTCCCGCAGGTGGCGGCGGAGCGCCGGGTAGCCGTCGAAGCCGAGCGCGACGGCGAAGCGGGTGACGGAGGGCTGGCTGACGCCGGCCAGCTCGGCCAGCTCGACGCTGGAGAGGAACGGCGCGTCGGCGGCCCGCCGCACCATGCAGTGGGCGATCCGCCGCTGGGTGGGCGTCAGCCGGTGCCCCTCGAAGAGCCGCTGGAGGCGGGCGGCGGTGCCGGTGGCGCCGACCGCCGTGCTCCCCGCCGCGCCCATCGCCGGCGGCTGCGTCCCGTCCGTGCGGACGCCGTTGTCCCCGTCCCCGCTCATGGCCTCTTCTTCCCGGCCCGGTCGGGGGCCTTGACGTCGGTCCACCGACTGTACGGAATTCCTGGCCGGCGTCGGCCCCGGGTGGGGCGGGAGGAGGCGTGGCGGCGCTCTCCGGCCACCCGCGGCGGGCCATGCCCGTCCGCGTCCCCCCGCGTCCCCGCGCCGCCTCGGGCGCGCCCCTGGGCCGGCGCCGTACGGCCCGCCGGGAGGACGGGCCCGGCCCTACGCCCCGTCCCGCGACGGCAGCCCGAAGAGCGGGAAGAGCCGCTCGGTGCCGGGGGCCGGACGCCCGCGAGCGGAGCGAACGACCGCCCACCTATTGACCTTCCATTCATCATCCCCCGATCCTGCATGAACTCATGCACGCAGCACGGCGGGAGAGGCGGCACCCATGGCAGGCGTGGTGGAACGACGCTCGATCGATGTCGTCCCCGACGACGAACGGCACGGCAGCGCGGTCAGCCAGTTCACCCTCTGGCTGGGCGCCAACCTCCAGATCACCGCCGTCGTCACCGGCGCGCTCGCCGTGGTCTTCGGGGCCAACGCCTTCTGGGCACTGATCGGGCTGCTGCTCGGCAACCTCGCGGGCGGGGCGGTGATGGCGCTGCACTCCGCGCAGGGGCCGCGGCTCGGACTGCCGCAGATGATCACCTCCCGGGCGCAGTTCGGGGTGCGCGGGGCGGTGGTGCCGCTGGCGCTGGTCATCGTGATGTACATCGGCTTCTTCGCCAGCGGCAGCGTGCTCGCCGGGCAGGCGGTGGGCGAGCTGACGCACCTCGGCGGGACGGTCGGGATCGTGCTGTTCGCCGCGGTCACCGCGCTCGCCGCGACCGTCGGCTACCGCCTCGTCCACCTGCTCGGCAAGGTCGCCGGCCTGGTCTGCGCGCTGACCTTCGTCTACCTCGGCGTCCGGCTGCTGCAGCGCGCCGACCTCGCCGCGCTGCTGCACGACCGCGGCTTCGGGGCGCCGGTGTTCCTGCTCGCGGTCTCGCTCTCGGCGTCCTGGCAGCTGGCGTTCGGCCCGTACGTGGCGGACTACTCGCGCTATCTGCCGCGGCACACCTCGACCCGGGCGACCTTCTGGTGGACGTTCGCCGGCTCCGTGCTGGGCGCGCAGTGGTCGATGGCCTTCGGGGCGCTGGCCGCCGCCGCGGCCCCGGGCGCGTTCGTGGGCCACGAGGTCGGCTATGTCGTCGGACTCGGCGGCAGCGGGCTGATCGCCTCGTTCCTCT
The DNA here is from genome assembly GCF_029011865.1 of Streptomyces yunnanensis. NCBI lineage: Bacteria > Bacillati > Actinomycetota > Actinomycetes > Kitasatosporales > Streptomycetaceae > Streptomyces > Streptomyces yunnanensis. Next base: position 5,770,060 of record NZ_CP095749.1, on the reverse strand, counting down.
ACCTCGTCATCGCCCTCGGCAAGCTCACCATCAACATCCTCAACACCTACGGCGGCTTCATGTCGCTGGTCACCAGCGTCACCGGCTTCCGCGGGCCGGGGGCGCCGGGCGCCGAAGGCGGAGGACGGTCCCTCTCGCCGCGCGGCCGGGCCGCGTACATCGCCGGGATCATGGCGGCCGGCACCGCCGTCGCCCTACTGGGCAAGGACTCCTTCCTCGCCTCCTTCAAGGACTTCCTGCTCTTCCTGCTGACGTTCTTCACGCCCTGGTCGGCGATCAACCTGGTCGACTACTACCTGCTCTCCAAGGAGCGCTACGACGTCCCGGCGCTCAGCGACCCCACCGGCCGGTACGGCGCCTGGAACGTCCGGGCCCTGACCGTCTACGCCGTCGGCGTGCTCGCCCAACTCCCCTTCCTGGCCACGGCGTTCTACACCGGCCCGCTGGTCGCCCCGCTCGGCGGCGCCGACGTCTCCTGGCTGGTCGGCCTGACGGTGCCCGCCGCCCTGTACTGGCTCACCGCCCGCCGGGACACCGCACGCCTGGTGGAGCCGACGGTCCGGGAGGAGCGCGCCCCCGTCGGATCGGGGGGCTAGCCCTACCGCGCCGCCGCCGACCCGGCCGTAATCTCGACGCCATGGCGACACACGACCCTGAGCTGAAGAAGGAACTCGACGCGACCCTCCAGACGCGCAAGGAGCTGGGGCCGGAGTACGAGTCGGAGCTGGTGGAGTCCTTCCTGGAGAAGTTCGACGCCAACGTCGACCGGCGGGTGCGCCGGCAGTTGGCCGAGCAGCAGATGCAGGTGGCGCGCGGGACGCTGCCGCCCCGCCAGTCGGGCGTCAACCACGAGTTCTGGCAGCGGTTCGCGGTCGCCGTGGTCTCGTTGGTGCTGGCCATCCCGCTGTCCGCGATCGCCGTGGCCAACGCGGGGCTGATCGGCCTGGCGCTGTGCTGGGCCGGCATCGTCGGGGTCAACGCGGTGCACAGCCTGGGGCTGCGGACGGCGCTGCCGGGCAAGTCCGAGCGGCGCGAGGGCGACTGGGACTAAGAGGTCCTAACAGAAGTGGTTGATCATGTGACTGCTGGCCTATTTGCTCGTTGGTCTGGTCGTGGGGAAACGTCAGTCGCGGCCGTGGATCGTGTCGGATGAACTGTGGGCGTTGGTCGAGCCGTTGCTGCCCAAGCCGGGGCCGAAGCTGGTTGAGGGGCGGCCGAGGGTGCCGGACCGGCAGGCGTTGTGCGGGATCCTGTTCGTGCTGCACACCGGCATCCAGTGGGAGTACCTGCCGCAGGAGCTGGGCTTTGGTTCGGGTATGACCTGCTGGCGGCGGCTGGCCGCCTGGAATGCCGCCGGGGTGTGGGACCAGCTGCATGTGCTGCTGTTGAAGAAGCTGCGGTCGGCGAAGAAGCTGGACTGGTCCCGGGCGGTGATCGACTCTTCCCATGTGCGGGCGGCCCGTAGGGGCCCAAAGCGGTCCCAGTCCGGTCGATCGCGCACGGCCGGGCAGCAAGCACCACGTCGTCACCGACGCCCAAGGCATCCCGCTCGCGGTGTCGCTGACCGGCGGCAACCGCAACGACGTCACCCAGCTCCTGCCTCTGCTCGACAAGATCCCCCCTGTCGCCGGGGTTGTCGGCCGGCCCCGTCACCGGCCCGACGCACTGCTCGCCGACCGTGGCTACGACCACGACAAGTACCGGCGTCTGCTGTGGCAGCGCGGCATCCGTCCCGTGATCGCGCGGCGAGGCGAGCCACACGGCTCCGGCCTGGGCGTCTTCCGATATGTCGTCGAACGAACCATCGCCTGGCTGCACGGCTTCCGTCGCCTGCGCATCCGATGGGAGCGCCGGGACGACATCCATGAAGCCTTCCTCGGACTCGCTACATGTCTCATCACCTACAGACACGTCCAACGCCTTTGTTAGGACCTCTAAAGCCGGCCGGAGGCCCGGGGGCCGGGCACCCCGAAGTCCGGCCTCCGCAGGGCCGGGAGACGGGACTCGGGGCCCGGAAGAGAATTTCGCGGGGACCGCCGCACCCCGGCCGGAGCCGGGGGCGGGACGACGGCGGTCCCCGCACGAGACGCGAGCCGGGTCAGGGCCGGTCGTCGCATCCTGGCGATCGAGGAGGTCCGGGAGCCGCTCCGGAGGTCCGCATCGCCTGCACAACAATGTGCCGGAGAAGTGTTAAGTCCGTGCTGCGGACACGTGACGCATACGTACACCTTGCGCCGACGAACCGTTTCCTGACGGACACTTGACACCGCCCGGGCGCGACGCCCGGGCGGCGACGGACACCTGATGCCTACTTGGCGACCCCGCGCGCCAAGTACGCCAGCAGGTCCTGACGGCTCACCACGCCCTTGGGCTTGCCCTCGACGAGGACGATCGCCGCGTCGGCGCTCTCCAGCACCGCCATCAGGTCCGAGACCGGCTCGCCGGAGCCGACCTGCGGCAGCGGCGGGCACATGTGCTTCTCCAGCGGGTCGGAGAGCGAGGCGCGCTGGGTGAACAGCGCGTCCAGCAGCTCCCGTTCGACGACCGAGCCGACGACCTCGGCGGCCATCACGTCGGGGTGCCCGGCGCCCGGCTTGACGATCGGCATCTGCGAGACGCCGTACTCGCGCAGCACCTCGATCGCCTCGCCGACGGTCTCCTCCGGGTGCATGTGGACGAGGGAGGGCAGCGCGCCCTCCTTGTACTGGAGGACCTCGCCGACCCGGGCCGCGGTGCCGCCCTCCTCCAGGAAGCCGTAGTCGGCCATCCACTCGTCGTTGAAGATCTTGGAGAGGTAGCCGCGCCCGCTGTCCGGGAGCAGGATGACCATCACGTCGTCCGGCCCGAGCCGCTCGGCGACCCGCAGACCGGCCACCACGGCCATCCCGCAGGAGCCGCCGACCAGCAGGCCCTCCTCCTTGGCCAGCCGCCGGGTCATCTGGAAGGCGTCCTTGTCGGAGACCGCCACGATCTCGTCGGCGACCGTGCGGTCGTAGGCGGTCGGCCAGAAGTCCTCGCCGACGCCCTCGATCAGGTACGGCCGGCCGGAGCCGCCGCTGTAGACGGAGCCCTCCGGGTCGGCGCCGATGACCTTGACCTTGCCGTCACTGACGTCCTTCAGATAGCGGCCGGTGCCGCTGATGGTGCCGCCGGTGCCGACGCCCGCCACGAAGTGGCTGATCCGCCCGTCGGTCTGCTCCCACAGCTCCGGACCGGTGGTCTCGTAGTGCGAGCGCGGGTTGTTGGGGTTGCTGTACTGGTCGGGCTTCCAGGCACCGGGCGTCTCGCGCACCAGCCGGTCGGAGACGTTGTAGTACGAGTCGGGGTGCTCGGGGTCCACGGCCGTCGGGCACACCACCACCTCGGCGCCGTAGGCCCGCAGCACGTTGATCTTGTCCGTCGACACCTTGTCGGGGCAGACGAAGATGCACTTGTAGCCCTTCTGCTGGGCCACGATGGCGAGCCCCACCCCCGTGTTGCCGGAGGTCGGCTCCACGATGGTGCCGCCCGGCTGCAACTCGCCCGACTCCTCGGCGGCCTCGATCATCCGCACCGCGATCCGGTCCTTGACCGATCCGCCGGGGTTGAAGTACTCGACCTTCACCAGGACGGTTGCCTGGATCCCTTGAGTGACGTTGTTGAGTCGCACGAGCGGGGTGTTGCCGACGAGCTCAATCATCGAATCGTAAAACTGCACGGTGGTCTCCGCGGTCGGGGGCACGCTCTCCTGCGCCCGTGCCGCCAGCCTATTGCCCTGATGGACCAAGGGCCGTCCGGTCGATCAACCCCGGCTCCGATCCACCGGGGCCCCGGGCCCGCGAGCCCGTGCGCGGGGCTCCATCGGAGGTCCGCCGCGTTGCACGGCAGCCAGGAACGGGCACCTACCTGGTGTAAGAGTTCTTGCCCTTTCACGAGCGCGTCCGGCCCCACAGCCGCGGCGCGCCCGCGCTGCACGGGGAGGTGCCGGCCGATGGCGACGACGGTGACGACGGGTTCCAGGGCGAGAGTGGCACGGCGGATCGCGACCGCGGCCGCGTTCGGCGGCGGCGGGGTCGGGCTGCTGGGCGTGGCCGCCGTCGGGCTGCTGCTGACCGAGGTCCGGCTGGCACGGCGCACGGTCGGCGGCTCCAACGACATCCCGCCGTGCGCCGACGGCCGCTACGGCGCGGCCTTCGGCCACCGCACCGACCGCCCCCCGCTGCGCCTGGGCTTCCTCGGCGACTCCACCGCGGCCGGCCAGGGCGTCCACCGCCCCTCCCAGACGCCCGGCGCGCTGCTCGCCTCCGGCCTGGCCGCGCTCGCCGAACTCCCCGTCGACCTGCGCAACGTGGCGCTGCCCGGCGCCCGGTCCGACGACCTGCCCCGCCAGGTGGAGCTGTTGCTGGCGAGCGGCGAGGAGACCCCCGACGTCTGCGTCATCATGATCGGCGCCAACGACGTCACCCGCCGCCTGCCGCCCGCGGAGTCGGTGCGGCACCTGTCCGAGGCGGTGCGCGTGCTGCGCACGGCGGGCTGCGAGGTGATCGTCGGCACCTGCCCCGACCTGGGCACCATCGAGCCGGTCTACCAACCGCTGCGGTGGGTGGCCCGCCGGCTCTCCCGGCAGCTGGCCGCCGCCCAGACCATCGGCGTGGTCGAGAACGGCGGCCGGACGGTCTCGCTCGGCGCGCTGCTCGGCCCGGAGTTCGAGGCGCGCCCCCGGGAGCTGTTCGGCCCGGACAACTACCACCCCTCGGCGGAGGGGTACGCCACCGCCGCGATGGCGGTGTTCCCGACGCTGTGCGCGGCCCTCGGGCTGTGGCCCGAGGAGGAGCGGCCGGAGCCGGCCCGGCGCGAGGGCATCCTCCCCGTCGAGCAGGCCGCGGCCCGGGCCGCCTCCGAGGGCGGCACGGAGGTCACCGCCTCCCGCCGCGCCCCCTGGGCCCTGCTCAAGCACCGCCGGCGCCGTCAGCTTCCGGCGCCGGAGGAGGACCCGGCGGACCGGCCGTCGGTCACCGGATAGGCGGGTCCGCGCCGTCCCGTCGTCGGCCCGGTGCGGCGGGCGCGCGGGCCTGGGGCGCCTCCCGGCGTCGGTCGGGGGGAGCGACGAACGGCGGGCGGGGCGTGGCGGACCCGTCCTGGGCCCACCGGCGCACGTCAGGGGGCGCGGAGCGGCCTCCGGGCGCCCGCGCGGGAATAGCCGGCGTCCGTTCCCCCGTTCCCCATAAGCGCTCGCTTAGAAAAGAGGCCCGCATCACAGCGCGCACCCCGTGACCTCTTGCCGTACGTGCAGGTAACTTCCCTGACGGTCCGCCTTGTTCCGCCACCCACCGCCCGGCCCCGGTCGCACGGCGGGGCGTCGGACGCCGCACCTACACACCCTTGGAGCCGTGATGCCCGAAGCCGTGATCGTCTCAGCCGCCCGCTCCCCGATCGGCCGCGCCTTCAAGGGCTCCCTCAAGGACCTGCGCCCCGACGACCTCACCGCGAAGATCATCGAGACCGCCCTCGCCAAGGTCCCCGAGCTCGACCCGACCGACATCGACGACCTGATGCTCGGCTGCGGTCTGCCCGGCGGCGAGCAGGGCCACAACCTCGGCCGCATCGTGGCCGTCCAGATGGGGATGGACCACCTCCCGGGCTGCACCATCACCCGCTACTGCTCCTCCTCGCTCCAGACGACCCGGATGGCGCTGCACGCCATCAAGGCCGGCGAGGGCGACGTCTTCATCTCGGCGGGCGTCGAGATGGTCTCGCGCAGCGTCAAGGGCACCTCCGACGGTCTGCCCGACACCCACAACCCGCTCTTCGCGGACGCCGAGGCGCGCACCGCCGCCCGCGCCCAGCAGGAGGGCGCGGACTGGCACGACCCGCGCGAGGACGGCCTGGTCCCGGACGCGTACATCGCGATGGGCCAGACCGCGGAGAACCTCGCCCGCCTCAAGGGCGTCACCCGCCAGGACATGGACGAGTTCGGCGTCCGGTCCCAGAACCTCGCCGAGCAGGCGATCAAGAACGGCTTCTGGGAGCGGGAGATCACCCCGGTCGAGCTCCCGGACGGCACGGTCGTCTCCAAGGACGACGGCCCGCGCGCCGGTGTCTCGCTGGAGGGCGTCCAGGGCCTCAAGCCGGTCTTCCGCCCCGACGGCCTGGTCACCGCCGGCAACTGCTGCCCGCTGAACGACGGCGCCGCCGCGCTCGTGATCATGTCCGACACCAAGGCGCGCGAACTGGGCCTGACCCCGCTGGCCCGGATCGTCTCCACCGGCGTCTCCGGCCTCTCCCCCGAGATCATGGGGTACGGCCCGGTCGAGGCCAGCAAGCAGGCGCTCCGGCGCGCCGGCCTGTCGGTCTCCGACATCGACCTGGTCGAGATCAACGAGGCGTTCGCCGCCCAGGTGATCCCCTCCTACCGCGACCTGGGCATCGACCTGGACCGGCTGAACGTCAACGGCGGCGCGATCGCCGTCGGCCACCCCTTCGGCATGACCGGCGCCCGGATCACCACCACCCTGATCAACTCCCTCCAGTGGCACGACAAGCAGTTCGGCCTGGAGACCATGTGCGTCGGCGGCGGCCAGGGCATGGCGATGGTCATCGAGCGGCTGAGCTGAGTCGCAGCGGCGGGTGGGGCCGGGCGCGCCCGGCACCGCGCACCGCAGCGCACGCGCGTACCTGAAGGGTGCGCGGGGAAAACGGACCAACTCCCGTCCCCCGCGCACCCTTCGCTGCCGTTCGGACACGTTCCGCGACGGCGCGTGACCCAGGCCACTCGGTGACAAGATCGCGACCCAATCGCCCCCAGGATTGTGACCAACATCCCGGGGAAGCAGCGTTTTTGCAGCTCAGCCAGGGGGCACCCCACCGCAGGAGCCCCCAAGGGGGCACCATTTCAGGACATACCACCCTGCGAACAGTCGCCGACGTCCGTCACGCTGTTGTAGGAAGTCCGAGAACAATCTGCTAACGGGAGTACGCCGGTGACCGGTCCACGACAGTGTGGGCGTATGCCCGGAAGTGAGCGAACCACCGAAAGGTGCGCGCCTCGTGCATGCGAGGCCGAGCGAAGCGAGGTTTCGGCATGACTGTCACCACCCTCGTCCTGCTGCTGGCCGCGGCGGTCGCCGTGGTGCTGGGCGCCGTCGCCCTGTACACCGCCCGTGCGCTGCGCGGCCAGCTCACCGCGCTGCACGCCGAGCTGGTCGCCGCCCGCGCGGACGCGGCCACCCGCGCCGAGGCCGCGCAGGTGGCCGCCGCGGCGGTGCCCGCCGCCCGCGGGGTGCCGGCCGTCGAGACCCCGCTCGCGGACATACGCGCCGCCGTCGCGGACGCGCTGGCCGAGGAGCGGGAGCGGGAGCTGGCCGAGGCGCGCGCCTTCTGGGCCGCGCAGGAGGCCCGGGACTCCCTGAACGCGGCGGACGCCCCGTCGCTGTCCGGCCCGCTGTCCGCCCTCGGCGAGGACGGCCCGCTCGACGGCCGTGAGGGGCGCCGGGAGCCGTCCGAGCGGCTGGAGCTGGACCGGTTCGACAGCCAGCCGTTCGTGCCGCGCCAGGCGGACCTGGCCGGGCTGGAGTCGCTGCTGGGCCCGGACGCCCTGGAGCCGCTGCCGGCGCTGGAGCCCGTCGAGGCCCTGGAGTCGTTGGAGGCCCTGGAGTCCGTCGAGGCGCTGGAGGCACTGGACACGCCGGAGTTCGAGCGGGCGGAACCCACCGAGCCCGCCGAGTCCGCCGAGCTGGCCGCCGCCCGCCGGCGCCACCCCTCGCACCCGGACTTCTCCCCCGTCCCGGCCATCGGCGACCACGAGCGCACCGTGGCGCGCCTGACGGAGCTGGCCCGCGAGGGCACCCCGCTCGCCGACGTCCGCCCCGGCCCGCTGGGCACGCTCGACGTGTACGTCTTCACCGACGGCACCACGCTCTGTCTGACCCCCGGGCACCGGGAGACCGCCGAGAGCGTGGCCGCCGCGCTGCGCGACGGCCACGCCCCGGTGCTGCTGGGCGGCTCGGGCATCTCCGGCGCCTACGCGCTGACGTTCTCCTGGGGCGAGCGCCGCAACGAGAGCGTCTACATCCTCGCCGACCGGGTCATCGCCTCGCTCTGAGCCGCCTCCCGGACACGGCGCACGGCCTCCGCCAACTGCTCGGCGGGGGCCGCTTTCACGTCACCTTCCGCCGCGCCCCGCCCGTCGGCCGCGCCGCCCTCGGGCGCGCCGGCGGCGGCCCGCAGTGCCTCGACGAGGTCGTGTCCGGCCACGGCGAGTTGGTCGCCGACCGCGAACATCCCGGCGTCCGGGAGTTCCCTGGGCCGCTCCCCGGGGCGTTCGATCCGCTGCGCGCGGGCCGTCAACTCCCGCGCCAGCGCCAGCCCTTCGGCGGCGGCGCCGCGGCGCAGGGCGCTCTGCGGCAGCGCCCGGAGGCGGTCGGCGAGCGCGTCCACGGCGGTCTGCAAAGGCGTCACGTCAAGCACGGCGTGAGCCTAAGCGCAACTCCCGGGTGGTTGCCAATGCCGGAACGCTCAGGCACGGTGAGCGGAAGAACCAGCATCGACCGCGTCCGGAGGCGCCGATGTCTCAGTCCTTCTCCGAAGAGACCCACCAGAACATGCTCTCCCGCATCCCGCACTGCACCGGTCGGGATATCGCCGAATGGCTCCGCACCGTCGACGAAGGCCCCGCTCTCATCCGCTTCGACGAAAAGGTCAGCTGGCTGCGCGGCGCGCACAACCTCTCCCATGGCCACGCCAAGGCGATCGTCCATGAACACGATCTCCGGCGCGCCGCGCGCAAGTTCTGAAATCCGGGCCCGGGAGGAGTCCCGGTATGCGCGAGGGGCCCGTGGGCGGTCGCCCACGGGCCCCTCGTCCGCTCATGCGGGGTGTCAGTCGCGCAGGATCGAGATCAGCCGCAGCATCTCCCAGTAGATCCACACCAGGGTCGTGGTCAGGCCGAACGCGGCCAGCCAGGACTCCTCGCGCGGCGCGCCGTAGGCGACGCCGTCCTCGACCTGCTTGAAGTCCATGGCGAGGAAGAGCGCGCCGAGGACCACGCCCACGACGCCGAAGAGGATGCCCAGGCCGCCGCTGCGGAAGCCGAGGCCGTCACCCCCGCCGAACACCATGAACAGCAGGTTGACCAGCGACAGCATCAGGAAGCCCAGCGCCGCGATCATCACGAAGCGGGTGAACCGCGCGGTGACCCGGATGATCCGGGTCTTGTAGGCGACGAGCATGGCGACGAACACCGCCATCGTGCCCAGCACCGCCTGCATGGGGGCGCCGTTCAGCTTCGGCAGGTCGTTGATGAAGCCGCTGAGCGCGCCCAGGAAGACGCCCTCCAGTGCCGCGTAGCCGAGGATCAGCGCGGGGGACGGCTTGCGCTTGAAGGACTGGATGAAGCCCAGCACCGTGGCGGCCAGGCCGGCGCCGATCGCGAAGGCGAGCTGTCCGGTGAGGAACAGCCAGCCGACGGTGGCGCCGGCGATGACCGTGCCGAGCGTCAGGCCCGTGCGCGCGACGACGTCGTCCATCGTCATCGGGCGGGTCTGCGGGGTGTGCTGCGGTGTGTACTGCGGCGCCTCGGTGGCGTACGGATTGGCTCCGGCGTACGGGTTGGCTCCGGCGTACTGGGTGGCGGTGGGGCCCCCGGCCTGCGCGTTGAAGCCCGCGTAGCCGGTGCCTCGGCTGAACCCCCGTCGCGAGAAGACCGGGTTGCTGCTCCTCATCTCACTCCTCCATGGCCGCCCTGCGCGGCCTTGACGCAAGCGTAATGGCTTGGCAAAGACGCGTCTCTCGTTCCTGGGCAGGATCTTCCCTCGTCCCACGGATGACACGTCCTCTGCAGAGAGGACGTCCGAGAGCCCGCGGAGGTGCCCGGGCGGGCACGCCAACTACCGGATCGCGACGTGTTCGTCACATCTGCCGCTGTGTCATGTGCCACTCCGCGGGCCACCGGGCGGTCGGAGCGGGCCGTCAGATAGTCCGGACAAAATCCGGGTAATCGATCTTTTCCCGTCCCCGTCGAACGGGCATTTCCCCACACCGTCAACTCCGGGACCCCGGGGTCACCGGCATGATCCGAATCCGATAAATGTCTGATCACCGGAGGCCAGGGCAACCGATTGACCAGAGTCGTCGTCATACTGGCTAGCCGGTACCTGCCCTTCCACGGGCAGTACCCCGTCACCACGTGTAGCGGTCCGGGTGCGGGTGGTCGTAAACCCCGTGTGCAGATGGGGCTATTCTGGCCGGAAACAGCAGCGAAAGAGGGTTGAGGTGCCTGTGCCTGACGTCTCAGTAGTCGTCATTGTCTACAACGACGCCGACCGGTTGCCGACCGCGGTCCAGTCCGTGCTGGATCAGACACTGCGGGACGTCGAGGTGGTGATCGTCGACGACTGCAGCACCGACCGTTCTTTCGAGGTCGCGCAGGCGCTCGCGGCCACCCATCCCGAGCGGGTCAGAGCCTTCCAGCTGCCGGAGAACAGCGGTGCCGGCGGCGAGCCGCGGAACCTCGGCATTCAGCACACCCGGGGACAGTACGTCATGTTCCTGGACAGTGACGACGTCCTGGAACACAACGCCTGCCGCAATTTGCTGGAGGCCGCCGAGGAAACCGACTCGGACATCGTCTCCGGTCTGTGTGTCCGAATCCACAAGGACACCCGGAACCAGAAGCGTGACGAGTGGTACGCCTGGCTGTATTCCACGACTCGCACCTTTGAGTCCGTTACGGAATTGCCGGACCTTTTTGTGTGGGACACCCTCTCCACCAACAAGTGCTACCGCCGCGAATTCCTCATCGAGAACGATCTCCGCTTCCCCAAGGGGATGTTCTACGAGGACCTGATGTTTATCGCCGACGCCTACCTCGCGGCGAAGCGCATCACGCTGATTCCCAATCAGGTCTACTTCTGGAACGTCTTCGAGAAGGCCGCCGTGAAGTCGGTGACGAACCGACGGCACGAAATGACCAACTACATCCACCGGCTGGAGGTCCACCGGCGGATCGACGCCCTGCTGGCCGAGCGCGGCCTGAGCGAGATGAAGCTCGCCAAGGACGTCAAGTTCCTCAAGCACGACCTGGTGCTCCACCTGCGGGACCTGCCCTTCCGCGACGAGGCGTACCGCCAGGAGTTCGCCGCGCTCTCCCAGGAGTACCTCGCCGACCTCGCGCCCGAGGCGTACGAGCGGGTCCTGCCGATACAGGCCATCTGCGCCTACCTGCTCCAGAAGGGCGACTGGGACAACCTCATCCCGGCGGTCGACACCCTCATCAACCGCGACAAGCTCTCCTCGCCGCTGGCCCAGCACGACGGCCGGATCTACTGGTGCGACGGCCACGTCGACGACGCGTTCGGCCGCCAGGTGCTGGACGTGACCGACATCGGCTACCACGAGAAGCCGGTCAACCAGCTCTTCCTGCGCAACCAGCTCACCCGGTTCTCCGAGGCGGGCAACACCGTCTCGCTGGCCGGCCGGATCACCAACCCGCTCGGTGCGATCCCCGAGGGCGCCAAGCTCGCCGGCCAGCTGGAGTTCAGCGCCCGCCGCCGCAGCCTGCAGTCCTTCACCTTCCCGGTCACCACGCTGCGCCACGAGGGCGACACCGTCGCGTGGGAGACCACCGCGGACGTCACCGCGCGGCTGCGCCCGCTGGGCATCGTCGACACCATCTGGGACGTCCGGCTGCGCCTGACCGTCGACGGGGTGCACACCACGTCGCGGCTGACGGTGGCCGACACCGAGCTGGCCGGCGCGCCGCTGCCGATCCGGCCGCGGCTGACCCGGATGGTCGCCGACCACATCGAGCCGCACATCTCCTCCAAGGGCCACCTGGCGTTCCGCCTGATCAGCGAGGGCCAGAGCGCCGAGCGCGTGCAGGAGCTCATCTCCAGGAGCGTCCACGGCAAGCCGGGCGCGCTGGCCAAGTCCGGCTTCCGCAAGGCCAAGGCGCTGCGCAAGACGCTGACCTCCGGGGACACCAAGCTCCGGGCGTACCACGAGGTCTTCAGCCGGCTGCCGATCAAGAAGCGCACGGTGGTCTTCGAGAGCCACCTGGGCAAGCAGTACAGCGACAGCCCGCGCGCCATCTACGAGGAGATGCGCCGGCAGGGCCTGGAGTTCGAGGCGATCTGGGCCTACGCCGGGTCCCCGAAGGACTTCCCCAAGGACGCCACCCTGGTCAAGCGCTGGTCGCTGCCGTACCTCAAGGCGCTGGCGCAGGCGGAGTTCTGGGTGGACAACCAGAGCTACCCGCTGAAGCTGACCAAGCGCCCCGAGACCACCTACATCCAGACCTGGCACGGCTCGGCGCTGAAGAACATGGGCTTCGACCAGCCCTCGCTCAAGGCGCAGACCCGCCAGCAGCAGGCCGAGCAACAGGCCTCGCTGGACCGTTTCGACCGGTTCGTGTGCCGCACCGAGCACGACGCGCGGACGCTGGCCAAGGCGTTCCGCCTCAAGGAGAAGACCCTGCTGCGGGTCGGCTACCCGCGCAACGACGCCCTGGTCAAGGCCCGGCTGCGGGAGGCCGAACTGGGCCGCCGCGAGCGCGGCCCGCTGGCGGCGGAGCTGGGCATCCCCGCGGACAAGAAGGTGCTGCTGTACGCGCCGACGTTCCGCAAGGCGGGCGGCCGGCACGGCCGGTTCGCGCTCCCCTTCGACGTGGAGCGCTTCGCCGACCAGTTCGGCGACCGCTACGTCCTGCTCGTCCGCTCGCACTACCTCAACCACGTGGTGCTGCCGCCGACCGTGCAGGGCCGGGTGATCGACGTCTCGGCGCGCCACGACATCACCCCGATCCTGGAGCTGGCCGACGGCCTGGTCACGGACTATTCGTCGGTGATGTTCGACTACGCGCTGCTCGACCGGCCGCTGGTGTTCTTCACCTACGACTACGACGAATATGTGCACGAGGGCCGCGGAACGTACTTCGATCTGCTGGAACACGCACCAGGGCCGGTAGTGCGCACCGAGGAGGATTTCTTCGAGGCCGTGGCGTCTTTCGAGTCCCAGCAGCTGGAATACGCCAAGGACCGCAAGGAATTCGTCGCCAAGTTCGGGGAATACGACCAGGGCGACGCCGCACAGAGCATCGTCGACCAGTTCTTTGCGCAGTGGAGCCGTTGATGACCAAGTCGAACGCAGCCGAGCCGCGGGACATCTTCTTCGTCTCCAACAGCGTCAACGAGCTGGGTGGCATCACCAGTTGGTCGCACCAGATGGCGCGCCTGTTCGCCGAGCAGGGCCACCGGGTGCACGTCATCGGGATCGTGCCGCCGCCCGAGGGCCGGGTCCACGAGCTCGGTCCTGATCTGCCGTACCGGACCACCACGCTCTACGACGTGCACCCGCCGAGCGTGCGCCCGGTGCGCGGCCTGCGGGACAAGCTGAACGTCGTCGAGCAGCGCCGCCGGACCGCCCGCGAGGCCGGGATGCACGAGCAGGCCGCGAAGATGACCACGCTGTTCCGGGGCGCGCAGCCGGGCGGCGTGGTGATCGTGACCCAGGTGTGGGCGATGGAGTGGGTGGCGTTGGCCGACACCGCCGGGCTGGCGGTCATCGGAATGAGCCACGAGTCGTTCGAGACCTGCCGCCGGTCGTCCCGGTTCGCCCGCGTCAAGCGGTTTTACCAGGACGTCGACCGGATGTTGCCGCTCACTCGCGAGGACGCGGACAAGTGGATCCGCCAGCGGATGGACAACGTCGGCTTCATGCCGAACCCGCTGCCGTTCTTCCCCGACGTCCCCTCGGACCGGTCCCGGAAGGTCGTGGCGAGCATCGGCCGGCTGCACGAGGAGAAGGGCGTGGACCTGCTCCTGGAGGCGTGGGCGAAGGTCGCGCCGCAGCACCCGGACTGGACGCTGCGGATCTACGGCTCCGGTGAGGAGGCCGAGGCGCTGCGCAAGCAGGCGGCCGAGCTGGGGGTGACCGATTCGGTCGAGTGGATGGGGCGGACCAGCGATGTCGCCGGAGCGCTGCGGGAGAGCGCGGTGTTCGCGCTGAGCTCGCGCGGCGAGGGCTTCCCGCTGGCGCCGATGGAGGCGATGGCCACCGCGGTGCCGTGTGTGGCCTTCGACGTGGCGCCGGGCGTCCGCGAGATCATCACGGACGGCACGGACGGCTTCCTGGCCCCGCCCGGCAACATCACCGAATTCGCCCGGCACCTCGACACCCTGATGTCGGACCAGGAGCTGCGGGACCGGATGGGCGAGACGGCCCGGGAGAACATCCAGCGGTTCTCCACCGACGAGATTGTCGGCCGCTGGGAGGCGCTGTTCGCGCTCGTGGAGCGCTGAGCCGCCACCACGCAATACCGAGGCGGGGCCGCCGGGTTTTCCCGGCGGCCCCGCCTCGTGATACATGTTGAATATTCAGGTATTTACGGGTCTTTGTCCCGCTGCCCGCGGGAAGTGCCCGGAGCCGGACTTGAACCGGCACGGCCCGAAGGCCAGCGAGGTTTAAGCTCGCCGTGTCTGCATTCCACCATCCGGGCGCGGGGTCCCCCATGCCTCCTCACAGAAGGCAGCACGAGCGTAGCCCGCAGCGCACCAGGCGGATCGGCCGCTCATCCCGAGGTTGTCTTATTTTATTGGCAACTGAGGGTGCATCAGTGACCGACAGAGCCTCCGGCACATGCCTGGAGCCCATGTTCGCCGGTGGCCGCGAGAGCGAAATTCGACCCTGAATTGACGAAAATTCGACGCCTCTGCGACGGCGCCCCAACGCCCTCCGCGCGCCCTCCGGCAATGCCCGCCCGGCACCCCACCGGCCCCATCGGCCTCAGGGACGACCTCATACCCAGGGATGACGGAGCGCGGGGAGCTAATCCCTGGGGGTGGCCCAAGGACGGTCACACGGGTTGACGTCCGGGCACGATGCGCTGCCGGACGATGGAAACCGATGTTCCGCCACCCCGCCGCCGCGGTCACCGCGCCGTGCGGGGGCGGCCCGTTCCTCGTCCCGACAGGAGACCCTTCCCGTGACCACCACCCACTCCGGCGTCACCTTCGCCGGCCGCAGCACCGCGGTGGCCGCCCGCGCCACGGATCTCAGCAAGGTCTACGGACAGGGCGAGACCCAGGTGGTCGCCCTGGACGCGGTCTCCGTCGACTTCCGCCAGGCCCAGTTCACCGCGATCATGGGCCCCTCCGGCTCCGGCAAGTCCACGCTGATGCACTGCATGGCCGGCCTGGACGCGATCTCCGGCGGCTCGGCGAAGATCGGCGACATCGAGCTGACCGGGCTGAAGGACAAGAAGCTCACCCAGCTCCGGCGCGACAAGATCGGCTTCGTCTTCCAGGCGTTCAACCTCCTCCCGACCCTCACCGCCCTGGAGAACATCACCCTCCCCATGGACATCGCCGGCCGGAAGCCGGACCGCGCCTGGCTGGAGCGGGTCGTGGAGACCGTCGGCCTCTCCGGCCGGCTCAAGCACCGCCCGAGCCAGCTCTCCGGCGGCCAGCAGCAGCGCGTGGCGGTGGCCCGCGCCCTGGCCTCCCGGCCCGAGATCATCTTCGCCGACGAGCCCACCGGCAACCTCGACTCCCGCTCCGGCGCCGAGGTCCTGGGCTTCCTGCGCAACTCCGTGCGCGAACTGGGCCAGACGGTGGTGATGGTGACCCACGACCCGGTCGCCGCGTCGTACGCGGACCGCGTCATATTCCTCGCCGACGGCCGGATCGTCGACGACATGCCCGACCCCAGCGCCGACATGGTGCTGGAACGCATGCTGGGCTTTTCCGGGGGCGGTCACACCAGCGGCTCCGCCGCGCGGCCCCGCACCCCCGGCCCCGGCGCCACGGGCCGCGTCAGCTGACCGGCAGCAGCCACCTCCCGCACCCCGGACACCCCGGACCACTCCTCCAGGACTGACCCACCCATGTTCCGTACCGCCTTGCGCAATGTGCTCGCGCACAAGGCCCGGCTGCTGATGACCGTGCTCGCCGTGATGCTCGGCGTGGCCTTCGTCTCCGGCACCCTGGTCTTCACCTCCACCCTCTCCGACGCCCTCCAGAACACCGCCCGCAAGGGCTTCGACAACGTCGACGTGGCCATCCAGCGCGGCGGCGCCGAGCGCGCCGACGGCGCCCCCGGGGCCCGCCCCGCGCTCGACCAGAAGCTGCTGGAGACGGCCGCCCACCTGCCGGGCGCCGCCTCCGTCACCGGCACCGTCTCCGGCTTCACCGCCATCGCGGACAAGCACGGCACGATGATCGGCGACGGCTTCTCGACCCTCGGCGGCAACTACTTCCCCGGCCCGAACGGCACCGACGCCCGCTATCCGATGCGCAGCGGCGCCGCCCCCAAGGGCCCGCACGAGATCGCGCTGGACGCCCACACCGCCGACCGCGGCGGCTACAAGGTCGGCGACACCGTCCGGATATCCGTCGACGGCCCGGTCCGGGAGCAGAAGCTGACCGGCGTCTTCGCCACCGACGACGCCCGGGTCGGCGCCGGCGGCAGCCTCGCGCTGTTCGACACCGCCACCGCCCAGAAGCTGTTCGCGGCCCCCGGCCGGTTCGACGAGATCGACATCAAGGCCGCCCCGGGCACCTCCCAGGCGGCGCTGAAGGACGCGGTGGAGAAGGTGCTGCCGCAGGGCACCGAGGCCACCACCGGGCGTCAACTCGCCGACGAGCAGGCCAAGATGATCGCGCAGAGCATGGACGGGATGAAGACCGGCCTGCTCGGCTTCGCCGCCGTCGCGCTCTTCGTCGGCATCTTCATCATCGCCAACACCTTCACCATGCTGGTCGCCCAGCGCACCAAGGAGCTGGCGCTGCTGCGCGCGGTCGGCGCCAGTCGCCGCCAGATCACCCGCTCGGTGCTGACCGAGGCGTTCGTGGTCGGCGCGGTGGCCGCGGTGACGGGCCTGCTGGCCGGTATCGGCATCGGCGCCGCCCTGCGCTCGCTGATGAACGCCACCGGCGCGAAGGTGCCCGACGGCCCGCTGGTGATCTCGCCCAGCACGATCCTGATCGCCCTGGTGGTCGGCATCGTCGTCACGGTCCTGGCCGCCTGGCTGCCCGGCCGCCGGGCCGCGAAGATCCCGCCGGTCGCCGCGATGAACAGCGTGCACGCCACCGCCACCACCAAGTCGCTGGTGGTCCGCAACATCATCGGCGCGCTCTTCGCGGGCGCCGGCACGGCCGCGGTCCTGGTCGCCACCGGGATGTCCGACGGCAAGGTCACCATGGGCGTGGGCGCCGCGCTGCTGCTGATCGGCGTGTTCGTGCTGACGCCGCTGCTGTCCCGCCCGCTGATCGCGCTGGCCTCCCCGGTGCTGCGGCTCTTCGGGATATCCGGCACCCTCGCCCGGCAGAACGCCGTCCGCAACCCGCGCCGGACGGCCGCCACCGCCTCCGCGCTGATGATCGGGCTGACCCTGATCACCGGCCTGACGGTGATCGCCGGCAGCGTGCAGCAGGGCATCGACAAGATGGCCACCTCCGCCCTGAAGGCCGACTACGTCGTCTCCATGGCGACCCGGTCGCCGCTCTCCCCGGACGTGGCGAAGAAGCTCGCGGCCGTGGACGGGGTCACCGCGTCCAGCCCGCTGCGCAACTCCCCGGCCCGCATCGGCGCCGACACCGAGTACCTGACCGGCGTCAACGGCAAGGACTTCGGCCGGCTCACCCAGCTCGACTTCACCGAGGGCGCGCTCGGCACCCTCGACGGCGACCGGGCCGTCGTGGACACCTTCCTCGCCGAGAAGAAGGGCTGGCACGTCGGCTCCCGGCTGCCGGTGACCTTCGAGGACGGCAAGAAGGGCACGCTGGCCATCGGCGGGATCTACCAGGGCAACGAGGTGATCCGAGGCATCATCCTGGACAACGGCACGCTCGCGCCGCACCAGAAGCACGCCACCGACATGCAGGTGATGGTCAAGACCGCGCACGGCGCCACCCCCGAGGCCAAGGACTCCCTGGTCAAGGCGCTCGGCAAGAACCCGGCGATCACCGTCGCGGACAAGAAGGACGTCTCCAACGCCATCGCCCAGACCTTCACGCTGATGCTGAACATGGTCTACGGCCTGCTGGCCATGGCGGTGATCGTGGCGGTGCTCGGCGTCATCAACACCCTGGCGATGTCGGTCTTCGAGCGCTCCCAGGAGATCGGCATGCTGCGCGCCATCGGCCTGGACCGCCGCGGGATCAAGCGGATGGTGCGGCTGGAGTCGCTGGTGATCTCGCTCTTCGGCGGGGTGCTGGGCATCGGCCTGGGCGTGTTCCTCGGCTGGGCGGCCGGCGAGCTGATCAGCGGCTCGCTGCCGACCTACGAGCTGGTGATGCCGTGGGGCCGGATGACCGTCTTCCTCGCGGTGGCCGCGCTGGTGGGCGTCCTGGCCGCGCTGTGGCCGGCGCGCCGGGCGGCGAAGCTCAACATGCTCCAGGCCATCAAGGCGGAGTAGCCGGCAGCCCTCCCGGACGGCCCGAGGGCCCCGTTCCCCCGCCCTGGTGCGGGGGAACGGGGCCCTCGGCCGTGCTTGCCCGGTGGTTCAGCCCCGCCAGTCCCGGGCCCGCAGCGGCAGCGCGGGGGCGCCGGAGTCCGGCGTACGGACCGCCAGCACCTGGTTGACCCCTATGCGGTTGCGCTCGAACGACAGCGCCGAGGCGGCCATGTAGAGCCGCCAGACCCGGGCCCGGCCCGGGGACGTGAGCCGGACCGCCTCGCTCCAGTGGTCCTCCAGATTGGCCACCCACCGACGCAGCGTCAGCGCGTAGTGCTCCCGGATCGCCTCCACGTCCCGCACCTCGAAGCCGGCCTCCTCCAGCTGGCCGACGGTCTGCCCCACCGGGGCCAACTCCCCGTCGGGGAAGACATAGCGGTCGATGAACTCGTCGACGCGGTACGCCTCCTCGTCCGCCAGCGGTCGGCGCGCGATCTGGTGGTTGAGCAGCCGCCCGCCGGGCTTGAGCAGGGCGTACAGCAGTTCCGCGTACTCCGCGTACCGGGCCCGGCCGACGTGCTCGGCCATCCCGATCGAGGAGATCGCGTCGAACGGCCCGTCGGCGATCTCGCGGTAGTCCTGCACCCGGATCTCGACCCGGTCGGCGAGCCCGGCCTCGGCGATCCGCTTGCGGGCGTAGGTGGCCTGCTCCTCGGAGAGCGTGATGCCGACCGCCCGGACGCCGTACTCGCGGGCCGCGTGCAGCACCATCGAGCCCCAGCCGCAGCCTACGTCCAGCAGCCGCTGCCCCTCCGCCAGGCCGAGCTTGCGGCAGATCAGGTCGAGCTTGTCGCGCTGGGCGTCCTCCAGAGTCGCGTCCGGCGTCTCCCAGTAGGCGCAGGAGTAGACCATGGACGGGCCGAGCACCAGCGCGTAGAAGTCGTTGCCGACGTCGTAGTGGTGGCTGATCGCCTGCCGGTCGCGGAGCAGGGAGTGCAGCGCCCCGCGGCGCGGGCGGGCCTCCTCGACGGGCGGCGGGGGCGGGACCGGGAGGCCGGCCAGGGAGAGCAGTTCCCTGGCGGCGGCGCGGATCTCGGGGCGGGCCAGGGCGCGCAGCACGGCGGCGCGCGGCGCCTTCGGGCCGGCGCTGCCGCGCTCCCAGATCAGCCCGGCGAGCAGGTCCAGCGCCTCGTAGAGGTCGCCCTGGACGTCGATGTCACCTGCCACCCAGGCCCGGGCCAGGCCCAACTCACCTGGCTTGAACAGCAGTCGGCGCAGCGCCCGGCGATTGCGGATGACGAGCACCGGAGCATCCGGGGGGCCGGACTCGCTGCGGTCCCAGGCGCGGATCCGCACCGGGAGCGGGGCCCCCAGAACCTCCTCGGCAAGGTTGGTGAGCCGTCCAGCGGCACCGGCCATGTCGCACACCTCCGTCATGACGAGTCGGGCAAAGAAGTTTCACCCACCACCTAAACGCCAAGTGGGCGCCCATATAGTCCCGTTCGCCTGCAAGAGAACAACATGCCGCTCGTTTTCGGCCATACCCGGGCATGCCGAAGGGCGCCCGCCCCACGGATGGCGGACGCCCTTCGGGCTGGTCGGAGTACCCGACCGATGGTTCAGGAAGCCTTGGCCTTCGGCTTGCCTCCGTCGGCCGCGGCGGCCGGAGCGGGGGCCGGCTTGGCGGCCTCGTAGAACTCCTCGCGGGGGTTCTCCATGGCGCCCAGCGAGACCACCTCGCGCTTGAGGAAGGTGGCCAGCGTCCAGTCGGCGAAGACCCGGATCTTGCGGTTGAACGTCGGCATCGCCATGCCGTGGTACGCGCGGTGCATGTACCAGGCGAGACGGCCCTTGAGCTTGATCTTCATCTTGCCCATGACGATCATCGCGACGCCCTTGTGGAGGCCGAGGCCCGCCACCGCGCCCTTGTTGGCGTGGCTGTACTCCTTCTGCGGGAAGCCCCGCATGCCGGAGACCACGTTGTCGCCGAGGACCTTGGCCTGCCGCAGCGCGTGCTGCGCGTTCGGCGGGCACCAGGCGTTCTCGTTGCCGTTCTTGCGGCCGACCATGTCCGGGACCTGGGCGTTGTCGCCCGCGGCCCAGATGTAGTCGGTGCCCTGCACCTGGAGGGTGGCGGCGGTGTCGATGTGACCGCGCGGGCCCAGCGGCAGGCCGAAGCGGGACAGCGCCGGGTTCGGCTTGACGCCGGCGGTCCACACGATGGTGTTGGAGAGCACCTCAAGGCCGTTGTCGAGGACGACGTTGCCGTCGATGCAGGACTTCATGCCGGTCTTGAGGTAGACCTCGACGCCCCGGGACTCCAGGTGCTCCTTGCCGTAGGCGCCGAGCTTGGGACCGACCTCGGGGAGGATCTTGTCCGCGACGTCGACCAGCAGGAAGCGCATGTCCTCGCGCTTGACGTTCTTGTAGTACTTCGCAGCGTCGCGGGCCATGTCCTCGACCTCGCCGACGGTCTCCGCACCGGCGAAGCCACCGCCGATGAAGACGAAGGTCAGCGCCTTGCGGCGGACCTCCTCGTCGGTCGTGGAGTCGGCCTTGTCCAGCTGCTCCAGGACGTGGTTGCGCAGGCCGATGGCCTCCTCGATGCCCTTCATGCCGATGCCGTTCTCGGCCAGGCCGGGGATCGGGAAGGTACGGGAGACCGCGCCCATCGCGACGACCAGGTAGTCGAAGGGCAGCTCATACGCATCGCCCACGATCGGGGCGATGGTGGCGACCTTGCGGTCCTGATCGATGGTGGTCACCCGGCCGGTGAGGACCTCCGCCTTGGGCAGCACGCGCCGCAGCGGGACCACAACGTGACGGGGGGAGATGCTGCCGGCCGCAGCTTCAGGGAGGAAGGGCTGGTACGTCATGTACGAGCGCGGGTCGACGACCGTGACGGTCGCCTCGCCGTACCGCATCTTCTTCTGGATGCGGCGTGCCGCGTACAGGCCTACGTACCCACCGCCTACAACGAGGATCCTGGGACGCTCCGTGGTGCTCATGCAATCGAGTATCCACCCCCACATGGGGGGTCGCTCGTGAGCCCCTTCACAAGAATGACGAAGGCATCTGCTACACTCCGCCGGCTTCGTGACCGACGCCATAGCGCGTTCGGGGAACCACGGTATAACGCGACACGTTGGATACCCCTATTGATCAGGGCTTGTCCGTCTGTGAGCGGCTGGACCACGCCCCTCGGAAACACTCTTGTCACGCGGTGGAGACCCACCGTAGACCCCGCATTCTTCGGGCAGATGAGTCCTAGGACCTTCGAATGAGGGTCGGATGGCCCCATAGTTCGCCCGGGAGGCGGGTTTTTCATGTGAAGGATTTCACGAACCTTTTTTCCGGGCGCCCCTCGGGACCCCCTCCGGAGCCCCTGAAACCCGCTCAGACGGCGCCGCGTCCGCACGAAAAGCCCGATATGGGCAGCGGCTGCGGCGCCGTTCCGGACCCCGTGCGGGGACCGCTCGTCAGGCGAGGCTCCAGGCGATTCCGTCCAGAATGTCGTGTTCGCTGACCACGACCTCGTCGGCGTCGATGCGATCCATGATCGACAGCAGCACGAGGGCGCCGGCCGCGATGACGTCGACCCGACCGGGGTGCATGACGGGGATCGCCGCCCGCTCGGCGTGGGTGGAGGTCAGCAGGCGCTCGGTGACCTCGCGGACCGTGGCCCGGGAGATCCGGGAGTGGTGGATGGCCGCGGAGTCGTAGTGGTCCAGGCCCTGCGCGATGGCGGCGACGGTGGTCACCGAACCGGCCAGGCCGACCAGGGTGGCGGCCTCGGTCAGCGGGACGGTCTCCTCGACGCGGTCCAGGGCCGCGGCGATGTCCGCCTTGATGGCGGCGATCTGGGCGGCGGTGGGCGGGTCGGTGATCCGGCCGTCGTGGAGCAGATGGCGCTCGGTCATCCGCACGCAGCCGACGTCCACCGAGCGGGCGGCCCGGACCGTGTCACTGCCGAGCACGAACTCCGTCGAGCCGCCGCCGATGTCCACGACGAGGTAGGGGAGTTCGATGTGCGGGTGGCCGGTCAGCTCCTTGGTGGCGCCGGTGAAGGAGAACTCCGCCTCCTGGTCGCCGGTGATCACCTCGGGCTCCACGCCCAGGATGTCCACCACGCCGCGGACGAAGTCCGCGCGGTTCTCCGCGTCGCGGGAGGCCGAGGTCGCCACGAAGCGGACGTGCTCCGCGCCCAGGTCCTTGATCACCGCGGCGTACTCACGGCAGGCCGCGAAGGTCCGCTCCAGTGCCTCCGGCGCCAGCCGCCCGGTGCGGTCCACACCCTGGCCGAGCCGGACGATCTGCATCCGGCGGTCGAGCTCCTTCAGCTCGCCGGAGGCGCCGTCGGGCAGCGTCACGTCCGCGACCAGCAGGCGGATGGAGTTGGTACCGCAGTCGACAGCGGCGACACGCTTCACTCGGACGCTCCCTCGTCGGTCTCGACGGTCTCCCCGCACACGCTCACGCAGGGGCCCTTCTTCCACCACTCGGGCAGCATGGCCAGCGCCTCGTCGCCGAGCGGGTTGACGCCCGGGCCGGCGGCCAGCGAGTGGCCGACCAGCACGTGCAGGCACTTGACCCGGTCGGGCATGCCGCCCGCGCTCGGGAAGCCCTGGAGCACCTCGATGGCGTCCCGGCGGCGGATGTAGTCCTCGTGGGCCGCGCGGTAGGCGGCGGCCAGCTCCGGGTCGGTCGCCAGCCGTTCGGTCATCTCCTTCATCACGCCGTTGGCCTCCAGCGTGCCGATCGCCGAGGCGGCGCGCGGGCAGGTGAGGTAGTAGAGCGTGGGGAAGGGGGTGCCGTCCTCCAGGCGCGGTGCGGTCTCGACGACGTCCGGCTGGCCGCAGGGGCAGCGGTGGGCGATGGCCCGCAGGCCGCGCGGCGGACGGCCGAGCTGCTCCTTGAAGGCGGCGATGTCCGCGGCGGTGGGCTCGGTGGGCTCGGTCTGGGGCGGGGGCGTGTCCATGTGCGCTTTCGGTGAGGGCCGGTGGTGAGTGACGAACGGGCCGGGCGGAGGCACGGCGAGGGCGTGCCGTACGGCCGTGTGCGGGCCCGCCCGTACAGTCTCGCCGCTGCCCGCCGGTGCGGGCTACCGCTTGGTGACCGCGGGGGTGTCGGGGGCGTGGGCGGTGTCGGCGCGGTCGGCGCCGGCGGCGCGGTCCACGTCTTCCCAGAGCTTGTCGTACCAGGGGCGTTGGGCCGCCGCCGCTCCCTTGGGCGCGGCGCGGACCCCGGTCCCGTCCTGGACGATGTACCCGGTCTCGTCCGGCATGACGTAGTGCAGGTGCCGGCGGGCCTGTTGCCGGACGTAGGCCGGGTCCTGCCAGCGGGCCTTCTCGTCGCGCAGCCGGTCGAGCGCGGCGGCGGCGTCCTGGGCCTTGCGGCGCTGGTCGGCGATGTCCGAACGCTGGGAGATGTACTGCCTTATCGGGTACGCCAGGGCGACCACCAGCGAGCACATCACCAGCGCCAGCAGGGCGGCCCGGCCGGTGAGGCGGTTGCGGCGGGGCCGTCGCTTGGCGCGGTGGACGCGGGCTGCGGCCTGTTCGCCGAGCGCCTTGAGCCGGGTCGCGGTGGAGAACCGGTCCGCGGGCACGTCGTCTCGCCTCCCCTTCAGCTTCCGTCCTGACGTCGTCACGGCGGTCGTCATGACGTACGTCCCCGGCAACGGTACGGGACCGGCGCCGGGGACGCTGCGCTTCACCCCGGCTTTGCTCCGTTGTCGAGTCCTCGGGAGCTCAGCCGGACGGTGGTGTGGGGCGGGCCTCAGCCCTTGCCGTGCCTACTGGTTCGCAGAGCGCCGTGCCTACTGGTTCGCAGAGCGAAACCGCGGGAACGCGCTGCGGCCGGCGTACACCGCCGCGTCGTCGAGGATCTCCTCGATGCGCAGCAGCTGGTTGTACTTGGCGACGCGCTCGGAGCGGGCCGGGGCGCCGGTCTTGATCTGGCCGCAGTTGGTGGCGACGGCGAGGTCGGCGATGGTGACGTCCTCGGTCTCGCCGGAGCGGTGCGACATCATGCACTTGAAGCCGTTGCGCTGGGCCAGCTCGACGGCGTCCAGGGTCTCGGTCAGCGAGCCGATCTGGTTGACCTTCACCAGCAGCGCGTTGGCGGAGCCCTCCTCGATGCCGCGGGCGAGGCGCTCGGGGTTGGTGACGAAGAGGTCGTCGCCGACCAGCTGGACCTTGGCGCCGAGCTTGTCGGTGATGACCTTCCAGCCGGCCCAGTCGTCCTCGAACAGCGGGTCCTCGATGGAGACCAGCGGGTAGGCCGCCACCAGCTCCTCGTAGTACTCCGTCATCTCGGCGGCGGAGCGCTCCTTGCCCTCGAACTGGTACTTGCCGTCCTTGTAGAACTCGGAGGCGGCGACGTCCAGCGCGAGCGCGATGTCCTGGCCGGGGGCGTAGCCGGCTTCCTTGATGGCCTCCAGGATCAGGTCCAGGGCCTCGCGGTTGGAGCCGAGGTTGGGGGCGAAGCCGCCCTCGTCGCCCAGGCCGGTGGCCAGGCCCTTGGCCTTCAGCACCTTCTTGAGGGTGTGGTAGACCTCGGCGCCCCAGCGCAGCGCCTCGGAGAAGGACTCCGCGCCGATCGGGGCGATCATGAACTCCTGGATGTCCACGTTGGAGTCGGCGTGCGAGCCGCCGTTCAGGATGTTCATCATCGGGACGGGCAGCACGTGCGCGTTCGGGCCACCGAGGTAGCGGAACAGCGGCAGGTCGCTGGCCTCGGAGGCGGCGTGCGCGACGGCGAGGGAGACGCCGAGGATGGCGTTGGCGCCGAGCGAGCCCTTGTTGTCGGTGGCGTCCAGGTCGAACATCGCCTGGTCGATCAGCCGCTGCTCGGTCGCGTCGTAGCCGACGAGCTCCGGGCCGATCTGCTCGATGACGGCCAGGACGGCCTTCTCCACGCCCTTGCCGAGGTAGCGGTTGGGGTCACCGTCCCGCAGCTCGACGGCCTCGAAGGCGCCGGTCGAGGCGCCGGACGGGACGGCGGCACGGCCGGTGCTGCCGTCGTCGAGGCCGACCTCGACCTCGACCGTGGGATTACCTCGCGAGTCGAGAATTTCGCGGGCTACGACGACGTCGATGGACGGCACGTTGTCTCCTTCAGGGGTGTCTGGAGTTCTCGGCATGAGCCTAACGGCCCCGGGGGGATCCGCTCGCCCGTGGCCCGCTCCGTGGGACGAAAAAACCCAACAAGCAGAACGAAATCCCAGTTCACAGGAGGTTTCGGGGCATTGTTCGCTATGCGGGGAACGTCGTGCCGGGCCGCTCGGGGCGCCGGGGACGGCGCGCGCCGCGTCGGTGCCGGTGGGGACGGCCGGGCGGCCGGGTCCGGCAACGGAGAAGCCCCGCCACGGCGCGCTCGGGGGTACGCGCCGCGGCGGGGCAGCTCTCTCGGGCAGCCGGATCGGCTCAGATGCTGAGCTTCTGGCCCGGGAAGATCAGGTTGGGGTTGCCGCCGACGACGGACTTGTTGGCGGCGTAGAGCGCCTTCCAGTTGGTGCCGTGCGCCTTGGCGATCTTGGCGAGGGTGTCGCCCGACTTGACGGTGTAGGTGTCACCGGAGCGGTGCGCGTCCTGCGGGGCGGCCGGCTGGGCCTTCTCGGCCTTCTTCTCGGCCTTCTCGCGGACCGGGGCGGACTTCTTGGTGGAGCCCTCGGTCTGCTTGCGGGCCTCGGTGCCCTGGCTCTTCTTGACGGTGGAGCCGGAGGGGTTGACGGCGGCGGCCGGGCCACCGGAGGTCAGACCACCGGCAGCGGCGCAGCCCCAGGCACCCGGGCCCTGCATGGCGAGCAGCTTCTCGGCGACGGCGATCTGCTGGTCCTTGGTGGCCAGGTCGGCGCGGGCCGCGTACTTGGTGCCACCGGCGGCGGCCCAGCTGGAGTTCGAGAACTGCAGGCCACCGTAGTAGCCGTTACCGGTGTTGATCGACCAGTTGCCGCTGGACTCGCACTGGGCGACCTTCTCCCAGGTGGCGACCGAGGCGGCGGAAGCAGAGGTGGCGCCCATCAGCGGAACGGCGACGGCGGCGCCGGCGACACCGGCCAGGGTGGCGACGCGGACGGCCTTGGAGCTGCGGCGGTGCTTGCCCTTGTTGATCAGCATCGTGCGTTCGTTTCCTCACCGACGCCTACGAGGTGAGCTGTCGGGTTCGGGCCGTGTGAGCTGCCCGGCCGTGTGTGCTGCACACACGACTTCACCCCAAGCCGACTGACCCGCTCTCACGGGCGGGGTCGGCACTTACCTTGGGTCCCCCGCTCCTGCCTTCGGCGCTTGCGCGTCGTCGACTCCGACCGCCGGCAGGACTCGGCGTGCGATCGAAGGGCCCGCTTTGGCGAGCGGTCCTGACCGTAAGCAGTAACCCTGTTGGTGTTCAAACCCCATCTTCTGAACCAAGTTGACCGTTTTTGATCACCACGCGGGTCATTTCCGCAGGTAGGCCCCGGTATGGCAACGGGGGACAGGTCCGGACCCATCCCCCGCAACGAGAGCCATATCTCACTTTTACGAAACGCCGCGAAAGACGGCGAACTGCCGGTAACTACCCCTGTGTCCGCCCGAGATCGAGCACCTGACCGGGGTGGATCAGATCCGCGTCGGAGCCGATGACGTCCTGGTTGCGGTGGTAGAGCGCGGGCCAGCCGCCCGGCAGGTCATGACTGACGGCGATCTCTGACAGGTTGTCACCCGGGCGCACGCGGTAGCTGCCGGCCTCCGCCGGGGGCGTACGGGGCGCCTCGCCGCCGCGGGAGGCGTGCCGGCCGCGGCCGCCGTCCCGGCCGTCGCCGGCCTCCGTACCGTCGCCGGGCGTCCCGCGGTGCTTGCCGGTGGCGGGCGGCGTAGCGGGGTCGCCGGGCCGGTCCTGGCCGCCGGGCGCGGTGGAGTCGGACGGGGCGGGCGACGCCGGGTCGGCCGGGTCCGTCGAGCCCGACGGGCCGGACGGCGCGGACGGGTCTGCCGGGTCCGCCGGAGAGGTGGACGGGCTTCCCGACGGGGAGCCCGACGGGGAGTCGGTGGGTGCCCCGGAGTCGGACGGGGCGGGCGAGGCGGACGAGGAGCCCGACGGCTCCGGGGTCGCCGAGGGCGCGTGCGGGCCGTCCGCGCCGGCGTCGGAGCCGCTGCCGGCGTCCGGGCCGCGGTCCGTGCCGGAGTCACCGCCGGACGGCTCCGGCGTCCGGGTGGCCGGGTCCGGGTGGCCCTGGTCGCCGCCCGCCGTGTCGGAGTCGCCCCCCGCGTCGTCGGAGGCGCCGCCGCCGTTGTGGCCGTGCGTCGGCCGCGGCGAGGGGCGGGTGGTGGGGCCCGGGTCGACGCGGGGCTTGCGGCCGTCCTTGGTCAGTCCGGCGTTCACCGCGCAGCTGGGGAAGGCGTCCGGGCCGCGGTCGTCGAGTATCGCCTCGGCCACGGCTATCTGCTGGGCGCGACTGGCGAGGTCGGGGCGGGAGGCGTAGGCGGTGCCGCCGTAGTCGTTCCACATCTCCTGGGTGAGCTGGAGACCGCCGTAGAAGCCGTTGCCGGTGGCGGCGCTCCACACCCCGCCGCTCTCGCACTGCGCGACCTTGTCCCAGGTCGTCGTGTCGGCGGCGTGCGCGCCGCTCGCCGCGAACAGCGGCAGGGCCAGGCCCGCGCCGGTCACTCCTGCCGTGACAAAAATGGCCGGTGCTTGTCGGGGGCGACGATGCCGGCCGTTCCCGGAACGCATGCGGTTGCCTTTCGCGCGGCGGTTGAGTTGTCGGATCGGCGGCGGAAGGGGTGCCGTGCGGCAACCCGTGGCCGACCTCGATCGTCGGAGGAAAGGTAGCCGGGGTCACGGGCAGTCACAAGTCGGTGTAGCGGAGATCACGCAATGATTACGTAGCTGACGGAGCGTCAATTATGCGACTGTTCCTGGTCAGGGCCGCTCGGGCGTGAACTCCACCGGCAGGGTGCGCAGTCCGCGCATGATGAGCCCGCCGCGCCAGCGCAAATCATCAGGTTCCGCCGCAAGTCGGAGGTCCGGGAGTCGGGTCAACAGAGTGGCGAGCGCGGTCTGTCCTTCGAGGCGTGCCAGGGGTGCGCCGAGGCAGTAGTGGATGCCGTGCCCGTATCCCAGATGCGGGTTGTCACGCCGCGTGAGGTCGAGCACGTCGGGCTCGTCGAAGCGCGCCGGATCGCGGTCGGCGGCGGCCAGCACCACCAGGACCGGATCCCCCTCGGCGATCCGCGCGCCACCCAGCGTCAGGTCCCGGGTCGCGTACCGCCAGGTGGCCAGCTCCACCGGCCCGTCGTAGCGGAGCAGCTCCTCGACGGCGGTGGCGAGCAGCTCGGTGTCGTCGGCCGCGATCGACTTCTGGAGCAGTTCGCGCTGGGCGGGGTGGCGGAGCAGCGCATAGATGCCGTTGCCGATCAGATTGACCGTGGTCTCAAATCCGGCAAACAGCAACACAAAGCACATAGCGGCGGCCTCGTTCTCGGTGAGGTGCTCGCCGTGGTCGGAGGCCCGGATCAGGCCGGAGATCAGGTCGTCGCCGAGCGCGCCGCGCTTGCGGTGGATCAGCTCGGCCAGATAGGCCCGCATCTTCTTGACGGAGCGGGCGACCCCGCCGCGCGGCCCGCCGCCGTGCCGGATCATCATGCCCGCCCAGTCGCGGAAGTCGTCCTGGTCCTCGGGCGGGACGCCGAGCAGATCGCAGATCGCGTAGATCGGCAGCGGGAACGCGAACTCGTGGATGAGGTCCGCGCTCCCCCGCTCCGCGCCGTGCTGTTTTTCCATCATGGTGTCGATCAGGCGGTCGGTCAGCTCCTGTATGCGCGGCGCGAACGCGGCGACCCGGCGCGGGGTGAACGCCTTGGAGACCAGGCGGCGCAGCCGGGTGTGGTCCGGCGGGTCGATGTTCAGCAGGTGCGTCATCAGGTTGGCACTGCGTTCGCCCGGAATGCCCGTCTTGCCCTTTTGGTGGGCGGCCTCGGAGTGGTGCACCGGGTTCTTCGACAGCCGGGCGTCGGCCAGCGCCTGCCGGGCGTCCGGGTAACGGGTGACCAGCCACGCCTCGACGCCGCTGGGCAGCCGGGTCCGGTGCACCGGCGCGTGCTCGCGCAGCCAGGCGTACGCCGGATACGGGTCGGCGGCGAACTCCCAGGAGAAGAGTGCGGGGGTTGGGCCGGCGGCGGCCGGAGACGGGGCCACCGGGCAACCGGTGGGCGGGTCGCCCGCCGGACGGGTGTCGGACCGGGCCTCCGGGTGGGAGTCGGACCGGGTCTCCTGGCGGGCGTCGGGCGTCTGCTGCACATATCGACCGTAACCGGTGACACATCCGCCCCACCCACCCTCAGGGCCTCACCCCGTCTCCACGCCCAGCCCCGCCAGGAACGCCGCCGCGGCCGGCGACGGCCCCAGCCCGCTCCACACCACCCGCTCGGTCCGCTCCGGCGCCGGCCGCACCCGCACGGTCCGCAGCCCGGCCAGCCTGCCGGCGAACGCCTCCGGCACCATGCCGACGCCGAGTCCGGCCCGGACCAGCTCCGCCAGGAACTCCACGGTGGTCACCTCGAACGCCACCTCCGCCGTCAGCCCCGCCGCCCGGAACGCCTCCTCGCGCTGCCGGCGGGCCGCCGACCCCGCCGTGAAGTCCACCAGCGTCTCCCGGGCCACCCGCCCCAGCGTCGTCCACTCCCGCCCGGCCAACGGATGCTCCGGCGGCACCACCGCGACCAGTTCCCCGCGCGCCAGCACCTTCTCCCGGACCCCGACCGTGCGCGCCCCCGGCACCAGCCCGACGAACGCCACGTCCAGCGCGCCCTCCCGCACCCGCTCCAGCAGCGGATCGCTCATCTCCATCTGCAGGCTCACCCGGACCTTCGGGTACCTGGCGCGGAACGCCCCCAGCTCACGGGCGAGATCGATCGCCCCCACAGTGGAGATCGCCCCCACCGCCAGCCGCCCGCGCACCTCGCCGGTCACCGCCTCCACCTCCGCGCGGGCCCGCTCGGCGGCCTGGAGCGCCTGCCGGGCGACCGGAACGAAGGCTTCCCCGGCGGCCGTCAGCCGCACGCTCCGGCTCGTCCGGTGGAAGAGCCGCGCCCCCAACTCCTTCTCCAGACGGGCGATCTGATGACTCAGCGCGGACTGCACCACATGACAGCGCTCCGCGGCCCGGGTGAACCCACCGGTCTCGGCGACCGCGACGACATACCGCATCTGCTGGAGCTCCATGCGCGCGATGGTAGGCGCGCACCGCCCTCCACCATCCATCTCACTCCACGATCGATGCAATGAAAACTATGCGTTGGACCGATCGATGCCCCCGGCCCGACCCTTGACCCCATGAGAACCACCGCACACGAAGAGAGCGGCCCGCAAACCGGTCCGGACACCGCCCCGGACACGAGCCCCGGAGGCGCCGCGGGCCACCCGACGGCGGCGCCGCCCCGACTCGGCCGCGGCACCCTGCTCCTGATGTCCGTCGCCACCGGCCTCGCGGTCGCCGGCAACTACTTCGCCCAACCCCTCCTGGACGTCATAGGCCACGACCTCCACCTCTCCACCGGCACCGCCGCACTGGTCGTCACCGTCGCCCAGACCGGCTACGGGCTCGGCCTGCTCCTCCTCGTCCCCCTCGGCGACCTCCTGGAACGCCGCCGGCTCGCGGTCGTCCTGTGCACCCTGACCGCCGTCTTCCTCACCGTGACCGCGAGCGCCCCGAACGGCGCGCTGCTGCTCGTCGGCACCGCCCTGACCGGCCTCACCTCCGTCGCCGCCCAGGTCGTCATGCCGTTCGCGGCCACACTGTCCGCCCCCGCCGAACGCGGCCGGACCGTCGGCACCGTCATGACCGGCCTGCTGCTCGGCATCCTGCTCGCCCGCACCGCCGCCGGCCTGCTGGCCGAACTCGGCGGCTGGCGCACCGTCTACTGGGTCAACGCCGCCCTGATGCTGCTGATCGCGCTCCTGCTGCGGCTGCGCCTGCCGACCCTGCGCACCAGCGCCGGACTGCGCTACCCGGCCCTGCTCCGCTCGACGCTGGCGCTGTTCGCCCACGAGCCGGTGCTGCGCTGGCGGGCGGCGCTCGGCGCCCTGACCTTCGCCGCCTTCAGCGTGCTGTGGACCGCGGCGGCCTTCCTGCTGTCCGGCCCCGCCTACGGCTGGCAGGAGTCGACGATCGGCCTGCTGGGACTGGTCGGCGCGGCCGGTTCGCTCGCCGCCTCGGCGGCCGGCCGGCTGGCCGACCGGGGGCTGGCGCACCGCGTCAGCGGCGTCTGCGCGGTCCTGCTCCTGGGCTCCTGGGGCCTGCTCGCGGCCGGCGGCACCGGCGGCGGCTGGTCACTGGCCGCGCTGCTGGCCGGCGTGGTCGTGCTGGACCTCGCCGTCCAGGCCGTGCACGTCAGCAACCAGAACCTGATCTACGGCGTCCGCCCCGAGGCCCGCAACCGCCTCAACTCGGCCTACATGACCAGCTACTTCGCCGGCGGCGCGGCGGGCTCCGCACTGACGTCGATGCTCTGGGGCCCGGGCGGCTGGGCCGGCGTCTGCACCCTGGGAGCGGGGCTGTCGGCGGCCGCGGTGGGGGTGTGGACGGCGGAGCGAGTAGGCCGGACGCGGGGCGCCCGGGCGGCGGCCGGTTCCTCCGGTTCGCCGGCTTGAACACCCTGCGTTCCGCCCCCTGACGCCGGTCCGGCGTCACGCTTCGTTCAGCGGCATCCCGGCGACCACGGACTTCCCGCAGGGGCGCCGCGGCACCACCGCCCAAGCGGCAGAGACCGCATCCACGAGGACCAACCCTCGGCCACTGCAACCAGTGTTCGGGCCGGGCCCCATGATGGCCGGCTGACCGTCCCCCGCATCGGACACGGCCAGCCAGTAGTGCCCATCGGCAGGCCAGAGGAACAGCTCGACCAGTTGCTCCTCGTCATGCAACGCACCGTGCCGCACGGCATTGGTGACGAGCTCCGAGGCCAACAGGACGAGATCGTCTGCCAGTTGCTGGGCACAGTCGGTGGGCAGCGCCCCGGCTACGGCCCACCGGGCGCGGCGCACCGAGCCGACGGTGGCGGGGAACGTCCAACGGGAGGGGACAACGGGGACGCGAGTCTCGCTCACGGGCGGCGAAGGCGGTGCGGACTGCGACGGAAACGGGATGACGGGCATGGTGGAACCCCTCACTTGCGTCGGGTAGTTGGACGCGTGCATGTGACGCACGCGGTACATACGCGCTCCCGGCCGCGCCGGTGGCTTGCCTCCCTGGACGCGGGCACACCCACCCCAGGGCGGACGGGCATGCTCGCGCGGTGCGCTTCCGGCGGTTGCGGTGTGTATCTTGCGCAACACTGAACGTAGAGCAGCCGGTGGTAAATTTGCCACACTCCTCGGCAAATACACCACGGATTGGTGAACCCGCCTCCCTGGATCACAGGCTGAGGCGACGTTTCACGGAGAGGGATGGCATGCCGCCCAGGACGATCCCGACGGAACGACAGAAGCGCTTGGGAAGCGAACTGCGAAGGCTCCGCACCTCAGCAGGCATGTCCGCCGAACACGCAGCCGGCCTGCTGGGTGTGGACCGGGGCAAGATCTCCAATATGGAGTCGGGCGTGCGCGGCATCAGCGCCGAGCGCCTGCGCACCCTTGCGTGCAACTGCAGTTGCACCGACAGGAAGTACATCGAGGCGCTGGTCGCGATGGCGCAGCCGGGCAGCGACGGCTGGTGGGAGCGATATAGGGGCAGCCTGCCGCAAGGGCAACTCGACATTGCAGAGTTGGAGCACCAGGCAGTACGCATGCGCGTGGCCAACACGGCACACATCCCAGGGCTGCTCCAGACTCCCGACCATGCGCTGGCTGTATTCCGCGTCGCCGTGCCTGCCCTGCCTGAGCACGAAGTTGCGCTTCGCCTCGCTCACCGATCCGAGCGCCAACAAGTGATCACCCGCGGCGCCCCGGCCTCCTTCGTTGCCATCATTCACGAGGCGGCGCTGAGGATGCAGTTCGGTGGCCGCGCTGTCGCACGCAAGCAACTTGAGCACTTGCTCGCCATGTCGGAACGGCAGAACATCCTTCTCCTCGTCATCCCGTTCTCTCACGGCGCCTTCCCTGGGGCCGGACAGAACGCCGTGTACGCCGAAGGGCCCGTGCCACAGCTCGACACCGTCCAGGTGGACAGTACACATGGCCCCGATTTCCTCTACGCCGAGGGGCAGTTGGCGAAATACCGGACTCAACTCGACTGGTTGGAAGAGTTGGCTCTGCCGCCGGACCAATCGCGTGACTTCATCGGCGAGATCGCGCACCACCTATGAGGAGACGACCGTGACGCCCAAGATCACCTGGGAAGAGCCCTTCTGTGCGGAAGGCAACTCCTGCTTCCGCCTCGGCACCGACGCCGACGGCAACGCCTACATCGCCGTCAACGGCAACGAAGGCCACTACCTCACCGACTCCATAGAGGCCCTACGCACCCTCATCCGCGATGTGAAGGCGGGCAAGGCGGATCACCTGCTCTGATCGCCGGACCCGCCCGGCTCGGGCGCCCGGGCCTCCCCGAGGACACGCTTGGCCCCGGGGTGGCCCAGGGCCGCCGCCTTGCGGTACCAGGCCGCGGCCTCAGCGTCGTCGCCCGCGTTCCTGCACAGCTCGGCGAGGCGGAAGGCGCCGTAGGCGTCGCCTTGTTCGTAGCCCCTGAAATACCAGGTGTGGGCTTCAACCGAGCGATTGTGCTTTTCGAGGAGTACGCCAAGATTGGTGGCATGGAGACCACCCTCCTCTCTTGCTAGGTGCAAAAAGAACTCCATCTGGTCGTCTAGGCCCGCAGGGACACTGAGTTCCTCCTTGAGTTCCTCGACGGCTCGGTTGTCGCCCGCATCGGCCGCCCGACGCAACCAAACCTCGGCCAACTCCGCCTCATTCCAGATCCGGTACACGGACGCGATGCTTGCTGCGACCGGGGCATACTGTGCGTCGGCCGCCAGCGCGTAGCACTGATTCGCCGCTTCCGCTCCATGGCTACCCAGCCACAAGTCACCAAGCAGATGCGCAGCCTCACCGCTTCCACCCTCCATCCCCACCTCCATCCACCGTTCCGCCCGCTGCCGCAACAGCTTCCCCAGAAGCGTGGCTGCTTCCGCGTCGCCCGCTTCCGCGGCGGTCTCCAGGAAGGGCTCGGCCGCCTTGCCATCGCCACGCTCGGCGAGCAACCGGCCGAGCCGGCCAGCCGACTGCGGCTCCCCGGCCTCGGCCGCCCGGCAGAACCAACGTTCGGCTTCGTCCCTCTCCCCCAGCGAATCGGCGAGCAGCCCGAGGTTGTGAAGGGCCGAGGCGTCCCCGGCGTCGGCGGCACGCTGGAAGGCAGCCCTCGCCTTTGCCGCGACCTCGGCGTAGTCGTAAGCCGCGTCCGACCGAGCCGCCTCCAGGGCACAGCCCCATACCGGGCCGAGGACGTCTGGCAATTCCTGGGCTGGGGACACCGTCTCAACGTAAAAGGGCGCGGCTCGCCAGGTATCTCCCGTCACGCGGACGAGAAGCGGCAGCAGGCCGTGACGCCGCTCGACCGCCCAGGCGAGGGCGTCCTCGGCAGACTCCCGCTCCATGCCGGTCACGTCCGCGTACCCCTCGTGGACCTTGAGGAGGAGGTCCGTGGAGAGCGGGCCGGTGAGGCCGCAGCGGGCGAGGTCGAGGGCGGCGCGGACCAGGGCGTGGCCGCGCGGGTGGCGATCGGCGCGGCGGGCGCGCCACCACTCGTCCCAGAGGAGCGGGCCCAGGGCGAGGTACGCGGCGACGCCCTCCGGCCCGCTGGACGAGACGGCGCTTATCAGGCGCGGATCTCCGGTGCGTGCGGCCTCCCCCGCCAACCGCTCCCGCTCCGCCGGGCTCCACTCCCGGGCCAGTTCGACGATGTGGGCCAAGTCGAGGACCCGGCCACCGGGCTGGGCGCGGCAGGCGTCGTAGGCGTCCTCCCGCATGGTGGCGACCACGACGACCTTCAGGGCCGTCAACTGGGCGAGCAGGCGCGGCTCCAGT
The DNA here is from genome assembly GCF_029011865.1 of Streptomyces yunnanensis. Lineage (NCBI taxonomy): Bacteria > Bacillati > Actinomycetota > Actinomycetes > Kitasatosporales > Streptomycetaceae > Streptomyces > Streptomyces yunnanensis. Next base: position 5,734,692 of record NZ_CP095749.1, on the reverse strand, counting down.
CCGCCGTCGCCGAGGTGCTCGTCGAGGTCGTCGAGCCAGATGAGGTAGCGCTCCGGGCGGCCTTGCAACAGGGCGGGTAGCCCGCGCAGGTCCGTGCCGCGGGGCGGCGCGAACACCCGGCGCCCGGCTGGCCCTCTGCCCATCGCCACCAGCGCCGTGCGCGACTTGCCGGTGAACGGCTCGCCAAGCAGCAGCACCAGGCCGCCGCCCACCCGTGCCTGTCCCAGCGCCGTGTCGAGTTCGTGATCGCGGTCGCGGAGGACATAGCGAGGAAGGGGTGCGTGCCCATGAACACGGTGGGCGGGCCGGACACCGAACGCGATCGGGTCCAGGTCCGCGGCGGTGGGCCAGCTCTCCGGGTCGGGGAGGGCGCCGGCGAAGCCGGAATGCGTGATGGTGATGCCGCTGATGGCGTCCGCCTGGATCACGGGGCCGTGGGTGGTGCCGCCGGAGACGATGTTGCGGACGGCGGCGGGGCGCCCGGTGGGGGCGTGCGGCTCGGCGCGGTCGGCCCGCCGGCCGGGTTCGCGAAATGCGCCGCCGCCCGTGCCACCAACTCCTCGTCCACCCAGGCCCTCCCCCTCAACTCCCACTCTCCCAACGGTACTAACCCGCGCTCCCTCAACCGCCACCACCGCGCCCCGACAAGCCGAGTCGCCGCGCGCAAGGCCGCCTCGAAGCGACTGCCACAGAGCCCGCACGAACGGTTAGAAGTTCGTGCAAGTCGATGGCACGCCGGGGTGTGCAAGGCGCATGCTCAAACACGTTGATCGTCACCCAAGGCAGGGGGAGGACACGATGGCTCTGCAACGGCTGGGCAAGGACCCGGAGAGCCCCAACAACGGCTCACCGACTGTGTACCTGGATGACGAGACCGGGAACTACATCCTGCAAGGATGGCGGGTGACGAACGCCGAGCTGCTTGGCCAGATGGACATCCCGGCCCATGAAACGGTGATCGAGTTTCCCAGGCGCATGATGCGGTTCTTCCCGGAGGTGAGCGGCGGTGACGGCGGAGCCGACATTTGAGGAGCTTTTCCGGTCTGCCCAGCACAGTGCATGGCACTTCGAAGGCAGGGACGCGTACGCGCTGGATGAGGACTACCGGGAGTGGACAGCGGGAAACCGCTTTGATCCCGCCGAGCGCTGGCCCTGGTGGGTCGACCTGGTTTCCGCCTCGGTGGCCCGTGGCGTGGACGTGCGGCGTGCGCGCATCGTCTCGGAACCCGTCTCCGGCTACATCCGGTACGAACACGCGCTCACCAGCGGACACAACGTCAAAGCCGGCGAGTCAGTGCGCTGGCTACCCCGTCGGCAGGCGTCTTCGCTGCTGCTGCCCGGTAACGACTGCTGGGTCTTCGACCGGTCGTCCGTGCTCTTCAACCACTTCAACGGTGACGGCGAGATGACCGGCGAAGAGCTGGTTACCGACCCCGCTGTGGTCAGCGCCTGCGTGACAGCTTTCGAAGCGGTCTGGGAACGGGCGACTCCGCACGAGGAGTACCGGCCGGCCTGACAGCACACACCCGGAACCCGGAACACCGGAACACTCGAACGTGACTGCATCGTCCAGCGTCCAGCAAGCCCGAGAGGCCCTGGGCAAGCGCCTGCGCGAGATCCGGAAGGACTCAGGTCTGACAGCGCGGGAGCTTGCCGCTCGGGCAGGCTGGCACGAGAGCAAGTGCAGCCGTATCGAGAACGGCCGTACCGGACCGTCCGACGATGATCTGCGGGTGTGGACGCTGCACTGCGGCGCGCAGGAGCAGACGGCCGATCTGATAGCTACCGCGCGCAACATCGACGGCGCGTATGTCGAGTGGCGACGCCTGGAACGGTCCGGTCTCCGGCGTGCACAGGAATCCGTCCTCCCGGTCTGGGAACGGACTCGGCACTTCCGAGCCTACTCATCGTGGCTGATCCCCGGCCCCCTCCAGACCCGCGCCTACATCGAGGCGCTGCTCAGGGCGATTCGCGACCGGCGCGCCCTGCCCGACGACCTGGACGAGGCCGTTCAAGTCCGGGTGGACAAGCAACGCATCCTCCACGAGGGGCCTCGCCGCTTCGCCGTCCTTTTGGAAGAGAGCGTCCTGCGGCACGGCATCGGCGGAGCAACGGCCATGGCCGGTCAACTCGGCCACCTCCTGTCCATAGCCACACTCCCCAACGTCAGCCTGGGAGTGATCCCGCTCGGCGCGGACCGCACCGCACTGTGGCCGGTAGAGGACTTCTGGATCTTTGACCACTCCCAGGTCAACGTGGAGCTGGTGTCTGCCTTCCTGACCATCACGCAGCCACACGAGATCGGCATGTACGCCCGGACCTTCGCCGACCTGGCGGACTTGGCTGTCTACGGTGCCCCGGCACGGGCGCTGATCACTGCAGCGATCGACTCCCTCGGGTGAGCAGGCGCAAGTCCGCGCAAGTTCGTTGAGGCCGACTCCCCGCCGTTTCTAGCGTTGTCGCCATGCAGACGACGTGAGAGGACGGCGAGGCCATGACCAGCCCGAATCGGGGGTACGGCGGCATGGCCCCTCACGAAAGAGGAGGTCAGTAATTGAGTGCTGCGAGTGTCGATACGTATGAGACGCGCACGCCCGACACCGAGGGATGGCGCGGTATCCCGTTCCGTCACCCCATCGACCTGGAAGCCGACGGTGGGAAACACGACGGTGGCCCCATGCCGCCCGAGGCTCCACGTGACCCGCAGCCGCAAGGAGGCGACGGCAAGTGACCCCGGTCCGCCTCCCCTTGGCGAGGTGACGCTTGGGCGATGAAGGCATAGCCACCGGCCCCGTCCATGCACTGCGGTGCATGGACGGGGCTGTGTGCTGTCCGGCCCCGCTCCCCAACGGTACTAACCCGCACTCCCCTCGGCCGCCACCACCGCATCCCGATAGGCGCGGGCCGCGGCGCGCAGGGCGGCCTCCGGGTCCACGCCCTCGGACTCGGCGCGGACGGCCAGGGTGAGGAGCTCGTAGCCGATGCCGGCGCCCGACGGGAGGGGGACGTCGAGGCCGGCCGTGCGGACCCGGGAGGCGAGCTTGGCGGCCAGCGCGAGGCCGGGCTGGGCCAGCGGGATGCCCTCGGTGACCGAGTCGCGCTGCTTCTCCTCGGCCTTGGTGCGGAGCCAGTGGGCCTTGACGTCCTCGGGGGTCTCGGCGAGCTCGTCGCCGAAGACGTGCGGGTGGCGGTGGAGCAGCTTCTCGACGAGGGTGCCGGCCACGTCGTCGACCGAGAACGGCTCGTCGGGGTCGTCCTGGGCGATCCGGGCGTGGAAGACGACCTGGAGGAGCACATCGCCGAGCTCCTCGCGAAGCGCCTCGCGGTCGCCCTCCTCGATGGCCTCGACCAGCTCGTACGCCTCCTCGATGCCGTACTTGGCGAGGTCGCGGTGGGTGCGGATGCCGCTCCAGGGGCACTCGGCGCGGATCTGGTCCATGACCTGGACGAGGTCGAGCAGGCGGGCGCCGGGGAGGTCGTAGGAGCCGGGCAGCAGCTCCAGGTCGGGCATGGTCTCGCGGCCGGAGCCGGCCAGCCGGGCCAGGCCGTCGGTGAGGGCGCTCTCGCCCTCGGCGGAGGTGAGGACGACGGCCGTGCGGGCATCCGATGGGGGTACCTCCCGTGCCGTTGAGGCTCCGGGGGAGCAGTAGTCGACCAACTCGCGGGCGGTGGGGGCGGCGGTCTCCACCGCGATGCCTGCCTCGCGGAGGTAGGGCAGCTGGGGGTGGTCGGGGTCGCCGCACAGGACGCGGTCGGCGGCGCGCAGGGTCTGCCAGGCGGGCCAGGACAGCAGGCCGGGGGCGACCCGGTGGCTGGTCGTGAGCAGGACCAGGCGGCCGGTGCCGGCGCCCTCGGGGCGGGCGGGGTCGGCGCCGGCAGCGGCGGGGGTGGCGTCAGCGGCGTCAGCGTTCACATGAACGAACGTAACGCACGCCACTGACAGTGACCGGGAGTCCCCCGGTCAGCGCCCCGGCCGCCCGCGTGCCGCCCCCGCCCGCCCCGAAGGGCCGAGGGCTACGCCTGCTCCTGGTGGGTGGTGGCCGGCACGATCCACGGGAGCTTGGTCTCGCCGAGGATCACCTGCTGGTCGTCCCACGTGCCGTAGCGCGGATTGACGTCGACGCTCATCGCGCGGGAGGTCTTGGCGAGCGCGTCGACCAGCCTGCGCTGGCCGTCGGGCCGGCCGCGGTCGGCGCGCAGGTGCTTGGCGAGGCCGTCGATCAGGAGCTGGTTGCGGACCACCTGGTCGATCTGGTCGGGGGCGATGCCCTGCTGGAGCCACATCGTCCGGAGCCGGGCGGCGCCGCCGGCCCGTTCCTCGGCCGTGGCCCGGGCGTCCTGGATGTCGGCGCGGGTGACGGTGACCCCGGCGTCCCGGGCGGCGCGGGCCAGCACCTCGTCGAAGATCATGCCGTTGAGGGTGGAGAGGTTGAGCCGGCCGGTGTTCATGATCAGCTGCTTGCCCTGCGGGGACGTGGCCTGGGCGACGCGGACGTCCTTCACCCGGGCCTGGAGCTGGGCGACGGTGATCCGCTTGCCGTCGACGACGGCGGCGGCACCGGGGTGGGCGTCGGTGCCGCAGGCGGCGAGCAACGGGGTCGCGGCCAGCAGAGCGGCGGCGGCAGAAACGGAGAGCGCTGTCCTACGGCGGAACACATGGCCTCCCGGCAGATCGGATCGTGCGACGGAGTGACGACCTCGTACGGCCCGCACGGCCCGTACGACGCGTACGGAATGACGACCTTGTTGCGACCTAGCTACGACCTCTTCCTGAGTGATCGATGCTAGGGAGTCGGCGTGGCACAGGCCACTGCTTCGGCCAACGAGCCGCGCGGGGGTCGGTTCCGGCGTGGGGGTACCACCCTGCTCGAACAGAGCTGAGAGCTTGGGGGCACACCCGGCCCGCCCGGCCGGCGCACCGCGGCGCCGTGGCGGCGCGGCACCGCCGGGGCATCACCCCTGCATCTGCCCCAGCCAGTACAGGGTCCGGCGGACCTCCGTGGGGAAGGCGTGGTGCGGGCCGTGCAGCCGCTCGGCGTCGTACAGGAGGCGGGAGAGGGTCTCCTTGGCGGCGCCGTGTTCGCCCTGGGCCAGCAGCAGATGGCCGATGGAGCGGCGGATCTCCAGGGGGCGAACGGGGTCGTCGGCGTAGTGCTCGAAGTACGGGAGGAGGGCGCGGTACTCCTCCAGGGCCTGTGCGACCTCGCCGAGTTGTTCCAGGCACTGGGCGGCGTCGTGGTGGAACTGGAGGGCCTGGCGGGTGGCGCCGGCGCCGGACTCCTTGCCGTACTCCTCGGCCAGGATGCGGAGTTCGGGCAGCGCGCGGCGGTATTGGCCGTCGTCCATGAGGGTGGCCGCGTACTGCTTGCGGAGGGTGCGGACGACCGGGGAGTGCGCGCCGTGGCGCTCGGCGGCGGCCGGGAGGATGCCGCCGAGGATGTCCACGGCGCGGGTGATGCGGCCCTGGTCGAGGAGGAGTTTGACCTCGTCGACGGCGGCGGCGACGTCCGGCCCGCCGGAGGCGGAGGTGCGCGGGTCGGCCGCGGGGCGGGACGCCGCCGGGGAGCCCAGGGAGCTCCAGGGGGCGTTGCCGGCGAGGGAGGCGCGCGGGTCCTGGACGGCCCGGGCGGGGGCCGCGGCCGGGTGGGACGTGCCGCCGCGCGGTGGCGGCGCCGGCGACGGGTGGGCGGGCTCGGGGACGCGCGGGACGGCCGGCGCGGTCGGGGTCGGTGCGGGGCCGGCCGAGCGCAGCGGCCAGGGGGCGTGCGGCTGGCGGAACGGGCGGGTGGGGTCCATGGGGGCCGGCGGGGAGTGCGGGGGGTGCGGGCCCGCTGCCGAGGTGGGCAGGAGGGGGGCGAGGGCCGCGTAGACCTCCTGGGCGTCGGCGGGGCGGGCCCGGGGGTCCTTGCGGAGCAGGTGCAGGACGAGCGCTTCGAGCGGCTCGGGGACGTCGGGGCGGAGCCGACGGACCGGCACCGGCTCCTCGTGGAGGTGGCGGTGGAGGACGCCGAGCGCGGTGGAGCCGGCGAACGGGACCTCGCCGCTGAGGAGTTCGTGCAGGAGCACCCCGAGGGCGTAGAGGTCGGTGTACGGGCCGACGGCGCCGCCCATGGCCTGTTCGGGCGCCATGTAGGCCGGGCTGCCGATGGGCGAGCCGGTGTGCGTGAGGCGGGTGGTGTCGGTGTCCAGGGCGGAGGCGATGCCCAGGTCCAGGACGATCAGCGAGCCGTCCGGCCGGATCATGACGTTGCGGGGCTTGAGGTCCCGGTGGACGATCGGCACCGCGTGCACCGCGGCCAGCACGGCGCACAGTTGGGCGGCGACGGAGACCGCCCACGGCCAGGGGTAGGGGTCGTGCTCGGCGAGGTGGTCGGAGAGGTCGGCGCCGTCGACGTACTGCATGACGAGGTAGAGGTCCTCGTCGTCGCTGCCGGCGTCGTGGACGGTGACCAGTCCGGGGTGGTCGACCTGCGCGGTGACCCGGCACTCGCGGACGAAGCGGCGGCGCATCTCCTCGCCGTCGGGGGTGCCGGCGACCCGGTCGGGGCGGAGCAGCTTGACGCCGACCCGGCGGTCCAGGCGGCGGTCGTAGCCGATCCAGACCTGGCCCATGCCGCCCTGGCCGAGCAGGACGGAGAGTTCGTAGCGGTCGGCGATGACCCGCCCGTTCACCGGCCCTCCTTGCGGAGGTAGTCACTGAGTTCGTCGAGTTCGGCGCGGACCTGGTCGATGCGCTGGGGCGGCGACGGGCGGTGCTCGGGCACGTGGGGAGCGGCGGGCGGGGGCATCGGGGGCCGGACGGTGCCGGTCGTGGCGTACGAGGGGAAGGGCTGGGTCTCCTGGACGTGCAGGGCCGGGTGCGGCGGCGCGTGGGGGTGGCCGGGCGCCGGCGGGGCGTAGGGGTGCGGGAACGCCCCGACCGGGTACGCCGCCGGAACCGGGCCCACGGCGCGCGTCCGCTCGGCGCGCAGGTCGACGGCGAGGTAGTACGCCACGACCGCGGCGATCTGGAGCAGCAGGAGGCCGACGCCCACGTTGGTGCGCCAGTCCGTCTCCGGGAAGCTGACGATCAGCACACAGGTGCCGACGAACAGCGCCAGGTCGGCGGCGAAGAGCCACCAGCCCAGCGGCCGGCGCAGCACGATCGCGGCCCGCAGCATCGCGGCCCAGGCCAGGAAGCCCAGGCTGAGCACCGTGGCGGCCACGAAGGCCACCCGCAGCGTGAGGACCGTCCCGCGTCCCGGGGGACGGTGCGGCGGCGGGGACGGGACGGGGCCGTACATCAACTGCTCCTGACGGATCGTTCGTGGCCGGGGCCGGGCCGGGTCTCCCTCGAACAGGGCGGTACCCCCTCGGTGGCCGTGCGCGCCGCGGCTCCGCCGGTGCGCACACGTGCTTGCGAGCGTATATACGACGCTGCGCGTGCGTGCAGGGTTGTAGGGATTGCCCCGGCTGATCCGCCGGTCCCCAGCTGATCCGCCGGTCCCTGGGGCTCCGTGCGCGCCCCGGGGTGGTCCGTCCGCCGCCCGGTTCCGCCGCTCAGTCCGGATCGACCGATCCGTCCGTCAGTCCGTCGTGGAGTCCCTGGACCAGCTGCTCGCCGAGTCGGGAGGCGAGCCGCAGGGCGCTTTCGAAGGCGGCCAGGTCGGCGAACCGGCGGCTGTAGCGGCGCTGTTCGACGAGCGGGAGCCGGGGCAGTTGGAGGCGGCGGACGTCGAGCCGGGTGGCGGTGGAGGCGTAGCTGCTGGCCTGGCGGTTGTTGGCGGTGCCGCGGAGGAAGCCGGCCAGGAACCACGGGTCGAGGGCGGTGGTGTCGGGGCGCAGCAGGGTGAGGTTGCGGCCGAGGGCGGCGCCGGCGGTGGCCTCGTCGACGACCCGGGCGGTGGCGCCGCCGCCGAGCACCGGGACGACCACGTCGCCCTCCTGGACGAGGACGGGTTCCTCGGGGGAGGCGCCGGTGGGGGTCTCGGGGAGGGTCCCGGAGGGGGCGAGGCCGCCGATGACGTCGTGGTCGGTGAGGACCGCGGGGGCTCCCCCACCGGGCCCGGCGGTGCCGGGGCCGCCGGCGCGCAGGACGAGGGCGCCGGAGCGGGCGAGTTCGCCGACGGTGGTCAGCGGCCAGCGGCCGGCGGGCGGCTGGGCGGCGGCGGTGTCCGTGCCGGGGTGCGGGGCGAGTTCGGCGGTGCGGGCCAGGGTCGCGGTGAGGCGGTCGTGGACGCGGGCGAGTTCGGCGGGACCGCCGGCCGCGGCGGGCGGCGGCAGGTGCCGGGCGGGGGCGAGGTCGACGTCGTCGCCGAGGAGGTCGATGGCGGCCAGGGAGCGGCACACGCCGGGAACTTCCTCGATCCCGCCGTCGCGGTCGAAGTCCCGCCAGGCGTCCACGGCGGTGGCCCGCACGGTCTGCCAGTCGAACTTGTCGCGGCCGGCGGACGCGGCGGTGTCGACGACGAGCAGGTGCGGGACGGTCGGGGAGCCATCGGGTTTGCGCAGCACCCACAGGTGCAGCGGGATGTTGTTGGGCGGGGCGGCGCCGGCGGGCAGCGCGATCACCGCGCGCAGGGCGCCGCGGCGCAGCAGGTCGGCGCGGATCCGGCGGCCGGAGCGGCGGGAGGCGGCGGCGGGCGGCATGAGGAGGACGGCGGTGCCGCCGGGCCGCAGCCGGGCCAGCGCGTGCTGGACCCAGGCCAGCTCGGATTCGTTGCGGGCCGGGAGGCCGTACTCCCAGCGGGGGTCGTAGGCGAGTTCGTCGTGGCCCCAGTTGCGTTCGTTGAACGGCGGGTGGACGAGGACGGCGTCGGCGGCGAGTTGCGGGAAGGCGTCGGCGCGCAGGGTGTCGGCGGCCCGGACCCGGACGTCCGCGCCGGGGGCCTCCAGGGCGAGCCGGAGCGCGGTGAGCGCGGCGAGGTCGGGGTCGCTCTCCTGGCCGTGCAGGGCGAGCGGGGCGACGTCTGCGGTACGGGCCGCGGCGAGGAGGCCGCCGGCCCCGCAGGCCGGGTCGAGGACGGTGCCGAACGGGCCGGCGGTCGCGGCGAGTTCGGCCATCAGGGCGGCCGGGCCGGGCGGGGTGAGGGTGTACTGGCGGGGGTTGGCGTCCAGGTGGCGGCCGAGCAGGAAGTCGTAGGCCGCGGCGGCGCCGTCGGCGGTGGCGAGGTCGCCGGCGGCGCGGACCAGGGCGGCGGAGGGGGCGAGGGCGGCGCGGGTCAGGCCGCGCACCGGGTGCTCGGGGCCGAGTCGGCCGGTGAGGACGGATTCCAGCATCGCGGGCAGTACGCCGGTCAGTTCGGCGTCGTCGGCGGCGGCGCGCAGCTGCCGCCAGGCGGCCGGTCGCTCCTGGACCAGCAGCAGGACGGCGCCGGCCTGGCGGAGTGCGGCGGCGGCCCCGGCGGGGTGGCCGACGAGCTGTTGCCAGACCCGTTCGCGGGCCGGGACCTCGGCGATCTTGCCCTGGTCGCGGAGCCATTGCTCGACGTCGCGGAGGGCGAAGGCGGGGCTGGTCTCGGTGCCGCCGACGGGCTTGGGGAAGTCGGCGTGGCGGCGCCGCCAGTTGCTGACCGCGGCCCGGCCGACGCCGGCGAGCCGGGCGATGCCGGCGGCGGTCACCTCGGTCGGGCGGTCGCCGCCACCCCGAGGGGAAGCCTCCCCGGACTCCGCCCGGGGGGACCCCCCTCGCGCCGCCGTGACGTCGCCGCTGCCCGCGCTGTCGTCCGTCGCCTTCTCCGGCACCTGTGTGGCTCCTGTCCCGATGACCCCGTGACCTTGTGTGACCTCTGTGTCGATGAGCATACCCATGCACTACAGGCGAACCCCTTCACGGCGTGAACGTCGGCGTTTCGCATACTCGTGTTGACTCGGTTCACAGCCTCTGCTGTTATTGACCCACCGATTCGACGGAACGATTCCAGCGCCCGGAAGGGGCCCCTTCGCATGTCCCAGCAGATGCACTACCAGCCCGTCCCGGAGGGGGCGCCCGGCATGCCGACCCCCGGCCACCACCAGGCGGCCCGCAACGGCCTCGGCGTCACCGCCCTGGTCCTCGGCATCATCGGTGCCCTCAGCGGCATCCCGATGGTCCTGTTCTGGCTGGCCGGGCCGCTCGGTCTGCTGTCGCTGATCTTCGGCTTCGTCGGCCTGAGCCGGGTCAAGAAGGGCCAGGCCACCAACAAGGGCGTGGCGATCACCGGCACGATCCTCGGCGGCCTCGCGATGATCCTGGCGATCATCGGGATCATCGTCACCGTGCTCGCCGTGAACAAGGCCGTCGACGAGATCAACAAGCAGGTCAACGGCTCGCAGGCGCAGCCCAAGGACGGCAGCAAGGGCAACAAGACCTACGGGCCGGGCGACACCGCGACCTACCCCGACAAGGGCCTTGAGGTGACCGTCCTCAAGGTCGCCCCGTACACGGTCGGCGACATCGCCTCCGGCCACACCGCGGGCAACAAGGCGTACAAGGTCACCGTGCAGATGAAGAACAAGGGCAAGGCCGCCTTCAACCCCGCCCTGACCCAGATCAAGGCCAAGACCGGCGCCGAGGGCCGCAAGGCGGAGCAGATCATCGACGGCAAGATCGGCATCGGCTTCGACGGCTCCATCGCCCCGGGCGCCACCGCCACCGTGGACGTCGCCTTCGACGCCCCGCCCACCGCCAAGGCACTCGACGTCGAGGTCGCCCCGGACATCGACATGCAGGGCGTCTACTGGAAGCTGCCGACCAGCTGACCCCGCGCGGCCCGGCACCCGGTGCCGGCGCCGCCCCGGAATCCCCGCACGACGGCCCCGGCCCGGATCGCACGCCCCGCGATCCGGGCCGGGGCCGTTCCCGCGCGGCGCGCGGCTACTTCGCCGTGAAGCGCGCCGGCGCCTCGGTCGGCGTCCCCCCGCCCGGCAGCGCCTGGCGCGGGCAGGAGTTGAGCACCTTCGCCATCGCGTCCTTCTCGGCCCGGGTCACCCACAGCCCGTACTTCTTCTTCACCGCCACCTGGCGCGCGACGTACGTACAGCGGTAACCGGCGTACGGGGGCAGCCAGTCCGCCGCGTCCCCGTCGCTCTTGCTGCGGTTGGCGGACGCCTCCACCGCGATCAGGTTCAGCGGATCGTTCGCCAACGCCACCCGCTTGCGGGCCGGCCACTGCCGCGCGCCGGTCTGCCAGGCGTCCGACAGCGCCACCACGTGGTCGATGTCGACGGTGCTGCGACCGCGCTGATAGCGCAGCGACTTCCCCGTGTACGGGTCCTTCGGCAGGTTCCCGGACACCACCACGCAACTCTTCGCGTCCCGGTACGCGGTGCCGCGCAGATCCCGCTTGAGGATGTCGTCGCGGGTGCCGCAGCCGTTGCCGTCGGTGTCCGCCCAGGCGGAACCGAAGCGGTCCCGGGCGTAACCGTCCTTCGTCCCCTGGCGCTTGACGGCCAGGGAGTCGAGCGTGCGCAGGGCACTGCCCGGCGCCCCCGACCGCCCGCCGCCGCCCGCGGGAGCCGACGGGCCCGCCCCCGCGTCCGAACCGCCGCCCCGACTGCCGTGACCGGAACAGCCGGTGACGGTCAGCAACGCGGCCAGGGCGGCGGCGCCGACCACGGCCGAGGCGCGCGACGAACGGCGCGGGGCGGCGGGGCGGGAGCGGGCGGACGGCGTCCGTATCACGTGGGGCATCCAATCCAGGAGCGCGGCAACAGGGTTGCGGGACAAGTGAACAAGGAGGCGGGCCGAGCCGGCCGACGCCGGACCTACCCACACCCCGATTCGGATATCTTTTCGGAAATCGAGAGTGAGGACGCCCATGGACACGGCCGCAGCAACGACGGCGGACGGCCGCACCGGGCACTCCCCCGACGCCGCCGTCGACCCCGCGCCCGGGCCCACCGCCGCGCCGGCACCGTCCCGCTTCGCCGCGCTCCGCGCCCCGCGCCTCGACCCGTACTGGACCGCCGGGTTCTTCTTCCTCGCGTTCGCCGTGCTCTCGTACTGGCGCTACCGCACCCTGTCCACGATCTCCTGGGACCTGGGCATCTTCGAGCAGGCGGTCCGCGGTTACGCCCACCTCCGGGCACCGATCGTCGACCTCAAGGGCCCCGGCACCAACATCCTCGGCGACCACTTCAGCCCCGTCCTGGTGCTGCTCGCCCCGCTCTACCGGCTCTTCCCCTCACCGCTGACCCTGCTCACCGCGCAGGCCGCGCTGTTCGCGCTCTCCGCGATACCCGTCACCCGCGCCGCCGCCCGCCACCTGGGCCGCCGGCGCGGGCTGGCCCTCGGCCTCGCCTACGGCCTGTCCTGGGGGATACAGCGGGCCGTCGACTTCGACTTCCACGAAATAGCCTTCGCGGTGCCGCTGATCGCCTTCGCCCTCGAAGCGGCGCTGCGCGGCCGCTGGAACACCGCCGTCTGCTGGGCCGCGCCGCTCGTCCTGGTCAAGGAGGACCTCGGCGTCACCGCCGCCGCCATCGGGGCGCTCTCGCTGATCCGCACCCGGCGCGCCGGTCCGCTGCCGATCGCCCTGGTCGCGTTCGGCATCACCGCCACCGCCGTCACCCTCGGCCTGCTGATACCCGCCTTCAACGGCTCCGGCTCCTACGACTACTGGAGCAAGATCGGCGGCCACGGCGACACCGCCCCCGGCCTCCCGATCGACGTCGCCCTGCGCACCCTGCTGTGGACCCTGCTGCCCACCACCGGCCTGCTCGCCCTGCGCTCCCCGCTCCTGCTGGTGGCCGCACCCACCCTCGGCTGGCGCTTCCTCTCCCACGACCCGCACTACTGGGGCACCGACTGGCACTACAGCGCCGTCCTGATGCCGGTCGTCTTCCTCGCCCTGATCGACGCGCTGCCGCGCGCGCTGGCCTCCGCCCGGCCCTGGCTGCGCTCCTACGCCCACCACCTGCCCGCCGCCGTCCTGGCCGCCGCCCTCGCGCTGACCACCACCCTGCCACTGGCCCGCCTGACCGAGGCCGACACCTACCGCACGCCGCCACAGGTGGCCGCCGTCGAGCGGCTGCTCGACCGCATACCCGACGGCGCGACGGTCGAGTCCGACGTCCGCCCGCTCAGCCGCCTCACCGGCCGCACCCGCGTCTTCTGGACCGGCGACACGGGTGGGCTGGCGCCCGGCTACGTCGCGGCGCAGCTCCATGACGGGCGCACGCCCGAACAGGCCCTGGCCGATGCGGAGGCCCGGCACGGCCGGGCCAGGTATGTCGTGCTGGGTGCGGCGGATGATGTGGTGGTGCTGCGCCGTACCGCCTGACGGCGGGTCGTCCCCACGATGCCGGCTGTCCCGCCGTGGTGGGGGTTCCGGCTTTGGCGGACCTGAAGTCCTTCACCCCCACCGGACGGGGGCCGCACGGCATACGGAAGGGGGCCTGTGGGGCGGGCCGGAGGGGGTGGTTGTCGGACGTAAAGCGCAGCAGTCCGACAACCACCCCCGCAGGCCCGCCCCACAGGCCCCCGAAACCCACCGCAAGCAACAGCGCCCCCGCCCACAAACCCTCCGCCACAGGCAGCGCTACCCACGGCGTCAGCTCAAGATCGTCGTGAGGAACTCGCCGACCCAGGCGAGCAACTCGCGCCCCACCAGCGGCTTGCCGCCGATGCGGCCGGTCGTCGGGCGGGGTACCAGGATCTGGCGGGTGGCCGGCTTGAGGACCGTGCGCGGGTGCAGCCGCTTGAGGCGGAGCTCCTGGGACTCCCGCAACTCCACCGGTCCGAAGCGGATGTTGGAGCCCTGGAGGGTGATGTCGGAGACGCCGCAGGAGCGGGCGAGCATCCGCAGGCCGGCGACCAGGAGGAGGTTCTCCACCGGCTCGGGGAGCTTGCCGTAGCGGTCGGTGATCTCCTCGCGGACCGCGGCGATGTCCTCCTCGGTGTTGGCCGAGGCGATCGCCCGGTACGCCTGGAGGCGCAGCCGCTCGCCCGGCGCGTAGTCGTGCGGGACGTGCGCGTCCACCGGGAGTTCGATCTTGACCTCCAGCGGGGGCTCCTCCACGCCGCCCTCCAGGGACGCCCGGTAGTCGGCCACCGCCTCGCCGACCATCCTGACGTACAGGTCGAAGCCGACGCCGGCGATGTGGCCGGACTGCTCGCCGCCGAGGAGGTTGCCCGCGCCGCGGATCTCCAGGTCCTTCATGGCCACGTACATGCCCGCGCCCATCTCGGTGTGCTGGGCGATGGTGGCGAGGCGTTCGTGCGCGGTCTCGGTGAGCGGCTTCTCCGGCGGGTAGAGGAAGTAGGCGTAGCCGCGCTCGCGGCCACGGCCGACGCGGCCGCGCAGCTGGTGCAGCTGCGAGAGGCCGAAGTTGTCGCCGCGCTCGACGATCAGGGTGTTGGCGTTGGAGATGTCGATGCCGGACTCCACGATCGTGGTGGAGACCAGGACGTCGAACTTCTTCTCCCAGAAGTCGACCACGACCTGCTCCAGTTGCGACTCGCCCATCTGCCCGTGGGCGGTCTGGATGCGCGCCTCGGGCACGATCTCCCGGAGCCGGGCCGCCGCGCGGTCGATGGACTCGACGCGGTTGTGGATGTAGAAGACCTGGCCCTCGCGCAGGAGTTCACGGCGGATGGCGGCGCCGATCTGCTTCTGCTCGTAGGGGCCGACGAAGGTCAGCACCGGGTGCCGCTCCTCGGGCGGCGTGGTGATCGTCGACATCTCCCGGATGCCGGTGACCGCCATTTCGAGGGTCCGGGGGATCGGCGTCGCGGACATCGTCAGGACGTCGACGTTGGCGCGGAGCTTCTTCAGCTGCTCCTTGTGCTCGACGCCGAAGCGCTGCTCCTCGTCGACGATGACCAGGCCGAGGTCCTTGAACTTGGTCTCGGAGGAGAACAGGCGGTGGGTGCCGATGACGATGTCGACCGCGCCGTCCCGAAGGCCCTCCAGGACCGCCTTGGCCTCGGTGTCCGTCTGGAACCGGGACAGCGCCCGGACGTTGACGGGGAATTGGCCGTAGCGCTCGCTGAAGGTGCCGTAGTGCTGCTGGACGAGCAGGGTCGTCGGCACCAGCACCGCCACCTGCTTGCCGTCCTGGACGGCCTTGAAGGCGGCGCGGACCGCGATCTCGGTCTTGCCGTAGCCGACGTCGCCGCAGATCAGCCGGTCCATCGGGACCGACTTCTCCATGTCCTCCTTGACCTCGGCGATCGTGGTGAGCTGGTCGGGCGTCTCCGCGTAAGGGAAGGCGTCCTCCAGCTCGCGCTGCCAGGGGGTGTCCGTGCCGAAGGCGTGGCCGGGCGCCGCCATCCGGGCCGAGTACAGCTTGATCAGGTCGGCGGCGATCTCCTTGACGGCCTTCTTGGCGCGCGCCTTGGTTTTCGTCCAGTCCGCGCCGCCGAGCCGGTGCAGCGTCGGCGCCTCGCCGCCCACGTACTTGGTGACCTGCTCCAGCTGGTCGGTGGGGATGTACAGCCGGTCGCCGGGCTGGCCGCGCTTGGCCGGCGCGTACTCCACCAGCAGATACTCGCGGGTGGCGCCCTGGACCGTGCGCTGCACCATTTCGATGTACCGGCCCACACCGTGCTGTTCGTGGACGATGAAGTCGCCGGCCTGAAGGGTCAGCGGGTCGATCTGCTTGCGACGGCGGGCCGGCATCCGGGCCGCGTCCTTGCCCGCGGCCTTCTGCCCGGACAGGTCCGTCTCCGTCAGCACCGCGATCTTCAGGCCGGGGTCGACGAAGCCGTTGTCGATCGAGCCGCAGGCCACATGCACGACGGACGGCGCGATCGCGCCGAGGTCGGCCTCCAGGCGGGCGGCGATGCCCTCGCCGCCCAGCACCTCGACCGTGCGGGCCGCCGGGCCGTGGCCCTCGGTGACGAACACCGTGCGCCAGCCGTCCGCCAGCCACTCCTTGGTGTCGGCCAGCGCCCGCTGGGTGTCCCCGCGGTACGTCTCCGGGGCGTGCATCCCCAGCTTGAGGGTGTCCCCGTCGGCCTCTTCCTCGTCGGCCGCGAACGGTGACACCGACCACCACATCATGCCCAGCTCACGGGCCCGGTCCCGGACGTCCGCGATACCCCACAGGGACGCCGCGCCCACGTCGATCGGGGCCGCTCCGCCGCCGGCGCTGGCCGCCCAGGACGCCTGGAGGAACTCCTGGCTCGTCGCCACCAGGTCGGCCGCCCGGGTCCGCACCCGCTCCGGGTCGCAGACCACCGCCATGCTGCCCTTCGGCAGCACGTCCAGCAGCAGCTCCATGTCGTCGACCAGCACCGGCGCCAGCGACTCCATGCCCTCGACGGCGATCCCCTCGGCGATCTTCCCCAGCAGCTCGCCCAGCTCCGGGTGCTGCTCGGCGAGCTCCGCGGCCCGCGCCCGCACCTCGTCGGTGAGCAGCAGCTCACGGCAGGGCGGCGCCCACAGCCCGTGCTCGGCCACCTCCAGGGAGCGCTGGTCGGCGACCTTGAAGTACCGGATCTCCTCGACGTCGTCGCCCCAGAACTCCACCCGCAGCGGGTGCTCCTCGGTGGGCGGGAAGACGTCCAGGATGCCGCCGCGGACCGCGAACTCGCCGCGCTTCTCGACGAGTTCGACGCGCGCGTACGCGGCCGCCGCCAGGCCGTCGACGACCTCTTCGAGATCGGCTGTCTGGCCCGTCCGCAGGCTCACCGGCTCCAGCTCGCCCAGCCCCTTGACCTGCGGCTGGAGCACGGAGCGGATCGGTGCGACGACGACCGACACCGGGCCGGCCGTCGGGTCGTCGGCGCTGGGGTGGGCCAGCCGGCGCAGCACCGCCAGGCGCCGGCCGACGGTGTCCGACCGCGGCGAGAGGCGCTCGTGCGGCAGCGTCTCCCAGGACGGGAACTCCACGACGGAGTTCTCCTCGCCGGCCGGCACCAGCGACCGCAGCGCGGCGGCCAGGTCCTCGGCCTCCCGGCCGGTGGCGGTCACCGCCAGCACCGGGCGGCCGGCCTGCCGGGCCAGCGCCGCCACCGCGAACGGGCGGGCGGCCGGCGGCCCGACCAGATCGACATGCGGCCGGTGCCCGTCGGCCGCGGCCTTGACCGCTTCGGCGAGCGCCGGGTCCCGTACGACGGCGTCGAGCAGACCACTCAGGCTCATGAAAAGGTTCCGTCCCAGCGAGGCGAACAACGCGACCGGTCCGACACCCCCTCGACAGCGCCGACGGGCGCAAACGGACCGGGGTTGACCACCTTACGCCGGACCACCGACAACCGACCGCCCCTACGGCCCGTCCGCAAAGTCCCGTCGTCCGCCCGCCGCCGTCCCACGCTGCGAGAAACCCCATTCCGCCCGGCCACCGCGCGTGCAAGGGTGTGCACGGAATCGTGCCGACTACACGTATACGCGTCGCGGTCGGCCACGCCGCCACACGGCAGGAGGGGGCCACGGTGAGCCGCACCACCCAGGGCAGTCACAGCGCGGACCGGAACGGTACCGGGAACCAGCCACCGGACGGCCCGGCCGCCTCCCGGCGCGGCCCGGTCGTCGCCGCGCTCATGCTCGGCATGGCCCTGGCCGCCCTCGACTCGACGATCATCGCCACCGCCGTCCCCCAGATCGTCGGCGACCTCGGCGGCTTCGCCGTCTTCTCCTGGCTCTTCTCCGGCTACCTCCTCGCCGTCACCGTCACCCTCCCCGTCTACGGCAAGCTCTCCGACACCTACGGCCGCAAGCCGATCCTGGTCACCGGCATCGCCCTGTTCCTCCTCGGCTCCCTGGCCTGCGCCGGCGCCTGGGACATGGGCTCGCTGATCGCCTTCCGGATCCTCCAGGGCCTGGGCGGCGGCGCCCTCCAGGGCACCGTCCAGACCATCGCCGCCGACCTCTACCCGATGAAGGAACGCCCCAAGATCCAGTCCAAGCTCTCCAGCGTCTGGGCCGCCTCCGCGGTCGCCGGCCCCGCACTGGGCGGCCTGCTCACCAGCTACGGCGACTGGCGCTGGATCTTCCTGGTCAACCTGCCCGTCGGCGCCCTCGCCCTGTGGCTGATCCTCCGGCACTTCCACGACGCCCGCCGCGACCGGCCGACCGCCGGGCGCCGCGCCCGCGTCGACTGGCCCGGCGCGCTCGCCGTCTTCGCCGCCGGCGGCCTGCTGCTCACCGCCCTCGTCCAGGGCGGCACCGCCTGGCCCTGGCTCTCCGCCCCGTCCCTGCTGCTGCTCGCCGGCAGCGCCCTGGCGGCCGTGGCCACCGTGCTGATCGAACGCCGCGCCGCCGAACCGATCATCCCCGGCTGGGTCTGGCGCCGCCGCACCATCTCCGCCGTCAACCTCGCCCTGGGCGCCCTGGGCCTGCTGATGGTCGCGCCGACCGTCTTCCTGCCCACCTACGCCCAGGCCGTCCTCGGCCTCGGCCCGATCGCCGCCGGCTTCGTGCTCTCCGTCATGACGCTGAGCTGGCCGATATCCGCCGCCCTCAGCAGCCGCGTCTACAACCGCATCGGCATCCGCAACTGCGCCCTCCTGGGCATCGGCGCCGCCGCCCTCGTCCTGCTCGCCTTCCCCCTGCTCCCCTACCCCGGCGCCGCCTGGCAGCCCGCCCTGCTGATGCTCGCCCTCGGTGCCACCCTCGGCCTCTTCCAACTCCCGCTGATCATCGGCGTCCAGTCCTCCGTCGGCTACGCCGAACGCGGCACCGCCACCGCCTCCATCCTCTTCTGCCGCCAGGTCGGCCAGTCCCTCGGCGCGGCCCTCTTCGGCGCCATCGCCAACGTCACCCTCAACGACCGCCTCACCCACGCCCCGGCGGCCATCCGCGCCGGCCTCCCGCACGACCTCGACGCCGTCTCCCGCGCCCTCCAGCACGCCGGCGCGCTCACCACCCGCGCCGCCGACTACCTCCGCCGCGCCGTCGACACCACCGTCGAACACGTCTACCTGGGCGCCGCGGCAGCCGCCGCCCTCGCCTTCCTCACCGTCCTCGTGCTCGCCCCCCGCCGCTTCCCCGTCCACACCGAGGCCCGCACGGTCACCACCGCCGACACCACGACGAACGAGGGCGTCGGCACCAACGACGGTGCCGACGCCCCTTCGACCGGATGACGGACGCGGACGGCCGGCCCGCTCCGCCGCCCGCGGCTAGCGCCGTCCCGGGCCGCCCCGCTCGCCCCGCGGCAGGCCCGTCTCCACGGTGTCCTCGCTGTCCGGGTCCCGTTCGGTGCCGGTGCCCTCGACGGCACCCGTACCGGCGCCTGCGGGGGCACCGGAGGCGGCCCCGGAGCCGGCCCCGGACAACTCCGCCGGGTCCTTCCCGGTCAGCGCCGCCAGGCTGTTGCGCACATGCGTCATGTGGATGCGGACCTCCTCCCGCGCCTCGTCGTGCTCCCGCACGACCCGCTCGGTGGCCCGCTCGATCCGCTCCGCCTCGACCCTGCCCTGCGCCAGCAGCTCCGCCGCCCGCGCCTCGGCGTCCTCCAGCCGGTGCCGCGCGGACTCCTCGACCTCCGCGGTCAGCCGCCGCCGCTCGGCAACCACCGCCTCCCCGTGCGCGTCCAGCTCGGCGACCCGCTGGTCCATCTCGGTCTCCAGGCGCGCCAGTTCCCGCTCCAGGGAGTCCCACTCCTCGGTGTGCCGGGCCTCCTGGTCCTTGCGCATCTTCCCGGACCGCCGCCGGGTCTCCGCCAGCTCCTCCGCCGCCTCCGCCCGCAGCTCCTCGGCCTCCTGGGCGGCCTCCGCCACCAGCTCGCCGGCCTCGTCGACCGCCGCCTTGTCCGTACGCCGCGCGTCCTCCGCCGCCTCCGCGCGCAGCCGCTGCGCCGCCTTGTCCGCCGCTCCGTGCAGCTTCTGCGCGTACTCGGCCGCGTCGTCGTGCAGCTGCTCCGCGGCCGACTCCGCCTCGGACCGCAGCCGCGCCGACTCGGACTCCGCCGTCGTCAGGATCGACCGGGCCTGCTGGCCGAGGGACTCGTAGGTCTGCTCCGGCAGCTGCGCCACGTAGGCGCGCAGTTCCGCGAGTTCGGCTTCCATCTCGTGGCACAGGACGGTCAGCCGGGCGGCCCGCTCCCAGCAGGAGTCACGGTCGATCGAGAGCCCCTCGACGCGCCGGTCCACGTCCTCCGGACGATAGCCACGCCCCCGTACGGTCTCGAACCCGTGAGGCGAAACCGAAGTACTCATCCCTCAAGCCCCTCTCCGCTGCGCACAGCAGTCGCGCGAACCCGCAAGCTTCCGCACAGTCCCGCGCACATCTTTCTGGATCGGCCCGAAGCGGCTCCATCACGACACTCCGCCCATTCCTTCCCACAAGGATGCGCCATTTGCCACCAGAAGCCTGAATTGGATCTTCGCCCGCGCGAGGGGTTTGCCCGCACCCCACGTTGCCGCGGCACCGGACGACGGCCGTCGGGGCCGGGCCGCGGCCGGTTCCGTCCGCCCACGGGGCATCGGAAAGGGCTGCCCCACCGGGTGCGGCGGGAGCGATCGGACGACGCCGGGGAGGCGTCGCCCCGCACCCGACCGGGCGACCGCACGGGGACGCGCCGCCAGGCGGTCCGTCACCGGGACGGCGGACACCCCGACGGCGGGGGACGGTCGCACCACCCCCCGCCGCCATGGCGAGCACTCCACCGGCGCCGGGGCCCGGCGGAATCAGAAACCGCCGCGCCCCGGCCCCGGGACGCCTACAACAACCCGTCCCACATCTGTTCCAGCAGCACCGACCACCAGGTCTCCGGCGACCCCAGCGCCGGCGGGTCCAACGCCACCAGCTGCGCCTGGAAGTCCACCGTCCAGCGGCCGGCCTGCTCGGGCGTCAGTCCGTACCGCAGGCGCCACATCCGCCCCAGCATCGCCAGGCACCGCACGAACTCCGGCAGCCCGGTGTTCACGAACTGCGGCGCGACGGCCTGCCCACCGGGCCCCCCGTCCAACGGGACGGCCACGATGTTGGCGGTCCCGTACTGGACGCACAGCTGACGGCCGAAGTCGTTGCCCATCACCAGATACGAACCCGCGTCCGGCGCCGGCTGCACCCGCCGCTCCGCCGCCAGCTCCGCCAGCGTCGGCACCGGACGCCCCGGCTGCGCCTGCGCCCAGAAGAACGGCCCGAAGTCGACCGGCAGTCCGGCCCACACCAGCGTCTGCGCGACGACGTCCGGCACGCCCTGCCGGGAGACCGCCCGCTGGTCGAAGCGGAAGATCCCCTGCGGCCCGAACGCCTGCTCCAGCTCCTGCCCGATCGCCTGCGGCGGCACCGGGGGCACCGGCTGCACCTGCGAGGGGTGCGGCAGCGGCGCCCGCACCGGCGCGGGCCGCGCCGGCCCGTCGGCGACCTGGTGCAACTCGCCCTGATGCTCGATCAGATGACGTACGCCCTGCTGGCGCGACGCATGGTCCCTGCCGTACGCGGCGGTGTGGCTGATCCGCACCTGCGGCCAGGTCTCCCGGACCATCCGGGCGCAGTAGCCGCCGGGCAGCTCGCAGCACTCCAGCTCGGTGTGCAGCTCCACCACCTGCTGCGGCGGCACGTTCATCGCCCGCAGCTCGTGCAGCAGTTGCCACTCCGGATGCGGGGTGCCGGGCGCCGAGCGGCGGACGATCTTCTGCTCGCTGCCGTCCGGCGCGCGGTAGCTCAGCACGGCCATGTAGCCGGGGCCCACGGTCGGCTGACCACTGGGCGCCTGCGGGTAGCCGTACGCGCCGGGGGCGCCCGGACCGCCGGGGCCCGGTACGCCGGGAGCCGGCACACCGGGCGGACCCGGCGGCGGGCCGGGCTGCGCCGGCGGGGCCATCGGCGGAGCCGGCGGCATGCCCGGACCGGCGGCCGGCGGCATGCCGGGACCACCGGGCAGCGCGGCACCGCCCGCGAGCATCGTGGCGGCGGCGTGCACCCCGCCCGTGGCACCCGCACCACCCGGCGGGGCGGGCGGCGGAGGCGGAGGCGGCCCGCCCTGGCCGCCGGGGCCGTGGCCGCCCGCGGGCGCACCGGGCCTGCCCGGCGCCCCGGGAGGCTTGGGCGCACCGAGCGGACCGGGGGGCGGCGGCGGGGGCAGGCCCGGACCGCCGGGGGCCCCGGGCCCGCCGGGACCACCGACGGCTCCGCCGGGACCGGGCGCCGCGGCCTGGAGGGCCGCACCGTCCGCGAACATCGTGGCGGCGGCGTGCACCCCGCCCGCGGCACCGGGACCCCCCGGGCCGCCGCCGGGCTGTTGCGCACCGGCCGCATCGCCGGGGTCCCCACCGGGCCCGTCCACGGCGCTCAAGTCCAGTTCGGAGGCGTCCAGTTGGGACACCAGCTGGGTCGGCACGTAACCGCCGGCCGGCGCACCGGACGCACCCGGGCCCGAGGGCGCCGGGCCGTCCCCGGGACGCGCGTCCGCCTTCTGTTCCCCCGTAGCCTCAACGGCACGGGAGGGACCCCCGTCGACGGCCGCGACCGACTCCGGGCCCGGCCGGCCGCCGTCCCGGCCCGCGCCGGGGATCCCGGGCGCGCCGGGCGGCGGCGGCACCACACCGGGCGGCGGCGGCACGTCCGCGATCGGCACCCCGGTGGGCGGCGGCAGGTCGCGCAGCCCGGCCGACGCCGCGGCCGGCGCGGGCGCCGCCGGCGGTGCGGCGGGCGGCGCGGGCGGCATCACCGGCGGCGCGGGCGGCATCGGCGGCAGCCCCATGGAGCCGCCCGCGCCCGACTGGCCGGGCACGTCGGCGACCGGCGGCGGCAGCGCGGGCGAGATCCGGGTACGCGGCAACTGGCTGCCGCCCTGGAGCAGTTCGGTCTTGGCGTCGGGCCGCACCCGCGGCGTCGCCGGGGTGTCCTCGTCGTCGGATCCGGCGAGCGGCGGCGCGAACACCGTCTGCGGCGGCGCCACCGAACGGTCCTCGCCGGCCCCGCCCGCGGTGGTGTCCGCGGCGGCCCACGGCGTGTCGTCGGCCGCACCGGAACCGGCGGCGGCGGCCGGAGCCGGATCGGGGACCGGAGCCGGATCGGCCCCGACGGGCGCCGGCCCGGCAGCGGAGTCTCCGGCGGAACCGGCCGCGGGTCCAACGGCGGGGCCTGCCGCGGAGTCAGCTGCGGACCCGCCCCTGCCGTCCGTCCCCTTGCGGCCGCCGAGCCCCATCGCGTCGGCCGCCTCCTGCAACCACTCCGGCGGCGTCAGCAGGAACGAGGTGGCCTCCAGGTCGATCCGCTGCGGCGGCTCCGCGGCCCCGTACCCGCCGTCCGCCGGCGCGCCGTACTCCTCCTCGAAACGGCGGATCACCTCGCCCACCGGCAGCCCCGGCCACAGCGTCGTCTCGCCGCTGTCGCGGGCGATCACCAGCCGGCTCCGGCCGCCCTCGCCGGCCGGTCCGCCCTCGCGGTCCTCGGCCCAGGCCACGAAGCCCAGCGCGAACTCCCGCACCCGCACCTCGCGGTGGAACTCCGACGGCGCCTCGCCGTTGACCCACTGCTCCGCGCGCTCCTGCGCCTGCGCGAACGTCACCACCGCGATCAGCCCTCCACCGGCACGGCGTAGGCGAAGCCGCCGTCCACCATCAGGTTCGCCACCGTCTCCAGCTCCGGCGGGTTGCCCGCCAGCCGCAGCAGGAAGTCGTCGAAATCCGCACCACACGGCAACATCAGCCGCTCCACCCGCTCCTGCACCGACCACCCGTCCTGATCGCGGGCGTCGTCGTACGGGCAGAACCACACCGACCCCAGCGCCTCGCCGCGCACCTTCACCGCTATCACCCCGCCCTGTACGAAGACCACGCCCAGGTAGTCCTTGGTGAAGTGATCGCGCAGGCACTTGTTCACATAGACGAGGTCGTTGACCGCGGCGTCGTCGCGCACCGTGAAGAACGGCTGGTCGACCAGGAGCCCCAGCTCCGCGTCGAGCGCCGCCCCCACCGGCGCGCATCCGCCGGCCGCCTTCAGGAACGACCGGTACGCGCCCGGCAGCCGGTAGCCCAGCGCCTCCTCGGCCTGCGCCACCTGCTCCTCGCTCACCGCCAGCTCCCGCCGCGGCAGCCCGAAGTGCACCGGGCGGGTCTCCTGCAGCGGGCGCGTCCCGCGCTTGTCGTGCGCCACCGCCGCCGTCGCCAGCCCCGCGTGGTGCCGCAGCAGCGCCTTCACCTCGACCGGGATCAGTTCCATCCGCCGGGTCCCCGCCACGTGGTGCCAGGTCCAGCCGTGCGGCGTGGCCACCGACGGCACGTCTATCCACAGCTCGTGGCCCTGCGCGTGCAGCGCCGCGTTGGCCGAGACGAAGTCCGTCAGCCGCAGCTCGTCGACGCCGAAGCCCTCCGGCGGCTCGGCGATCTCCGCCGCCGCCCGGGCGTAGGACGAGAAGTCCGGGAAACCGTCCGCGTCCATCCGCACCCCGGCCGGATACCGCGCGGCACGCACCGGATCGGGGAAATGTACGACCTGCCCGGCATAGGCCGAGTTCGGTGGCACGGGACGTCCTGCGGCATGGAGGCCGGAATGCGCCTCCAGCCCTTGCCGACCTGTCGTCATCGCGGTTGCCCCCTGGCTGAAGCTGGCTTTGGGGCACAGCCTATGCGGTGCCGCAACACCCTCCCGTCGCCCCCGCTGCCGGTCCGGCCCCCGCCCGTCCACGCCGTCCCGACCGCGCCGCGGCGCGGCACGACGGCAGCGCGCGCACGGTGCTCGTCAGCCCCACGACACTCCCGCGTCACCCCCCGCCCCGCGGCCCCCGCCGCCACCCGGGCACACGCCGCCCACCAGCCCCGTTACCGGACAACCGACGAACCGTCACACCTGCGTGACATCCCCGACAGCGCGCCCGACTACCGCAACACCCAGCACATTTGGCAATCTGACCTCCGCAACCGGGGGGATTGCAGGGAGGGAAGCACCACCATGAGCACCACCGCACACCACACGACCACCACTGGCGACCCCCGCGCCGGCGGAGACCCCCGCATCGGCTGGAGCGGCACCGCGGACGCCGACCGCGCCCCCGCTCTCCGCCACCGCCGCGACGGCATCCTTCCCACCATCGGCGCCGCCCTGTCGGTACGCGGACAAACCCTCACCTGCACGGCGAGCAAGGCGGAACAGCCCCCCGCCCTCCACCCGCTGGTCCAGGACTTCCTGGACACCCTGCCCACCGCGCAGCGCGACCGCTTCACCGGCCGATGTCCCGAAGCGGTCCTGCTCTCCCGGCACCTCACCGCGGTCGAGGCCAACCGCGGCAAGCGCGCCTCCCGCAAACCCCTCACCAACGGCGAAGCCCGCCGCTCCCTGAAACACTCCAAGATCACCGCACGCCACATCCGCGAGGACGGCGACCCCCAGCACGGCAGCTACGCACCGCCCTGCCGCTCCTGCGACGCCCTCCTCGCCCACTTCGGCGTCATGCCCATCGGGGCGACGACGCCCCAAGGGAGCTGATCGCCACCATGCCGACCACCCCCGCCCACGACGGGCCCGGATCCACCCGCTTCCCCGCAGCCGTCGACATCGCCCTGCACGACGCCGGCTGGCAACCGGGCCGCTGGGACATACAGCAGGCCGAGCACTGGGCCGACACCCTCCGCACCCACGCCTCCCCAGCCGGCCACCGCCACACGGTCTTCCCCGCCGCCGTCGAAGCCTGGGCCGAATTCGGCGGCCTGCGGATCGCCGGCCCCGGCCCCGGCCGGCACATCGCCCCCACGCCGTTCGTCATCGACCCGCTCCTCGGCCTGCACCTCGCCCGCACCCTCGGCGACCTCGGCCGCGCGCTGGACACCGAGATCGCCCCCCTCGGCCAGGAGCAGCTCCCCGACACCAAGGCCACCCGGGGCACCACCCACCCCCAGGCCACGCTCGCCATCGACACCGAGGGCAGGGTCTACAGCCTCGACCACACCGGCGACTGGTACCTCGGCCCCGACCTCGACCAGGCGCTCGGCACCCTCGTCCTGGGCATCCGCCCGAGCCGCCTCACCGTCTCCGCCGACTGACGCGACGCGCGACGCCGCGGCACCGGCCTCAGGCCGCGGCCGCCACCGGCACCACCGCGGACACCCGGAAGCCCCCCGCGTCCGTCGGCCCGGAGACGAACGCGCCGCCCAGCGCGGTGACCCGCTCCCGCATCCCCAGCAGGCCGTTCCCGCCGCTCGGCAGCCCGGCGTCGGTCGCCCCGCGCTCCGACGGGCCGTTCTCCACCTGCACCGCCACCTCGCCGACCCGGAGCGCCAGCCGCACCCGCGCCCGGGCCCCCGGCGCGTGCTTGTGCACGTTGGTCAGCGCCTCCTGCACGACCCGGTAGACGGCCTGCTCGACCCGCGCCGCATAGCGCGGCCCGGCGTCGTCCGCCGTGACCGACTCCCCCTCGTCGCCCTGCACCGAGAGTTCCACCGCCATCCCGGCGGCCCGGGACTGCTCGACCAGTTCGCCCAGTTCCACCAGCCACGGCCCTTCCCCCGCGGGCTCCGCGGCGTCCGCCGGCGCACCGGCCGGCCCCGCTCCCGCGGCCGACTCCGCCGACGCCGGCGCGGCGCTCCCGGCCGCCTGCCGCGACACCCGCGAGGCCACCGCCGCCAACCGCTCCGGCTCGTCCGAACCCGCCGGCCCGCGCCCCACCGCGCCCTCCGCGGTGCGCAGCACCCCGAGCATCTCCCGCAGCTCGGTCAGCGCCTGCCGCCCCATGTCCCCCACCAGGGCGGCGTTCCGCGACGCCTTCTCCGGGTCCTTCAACGCCACCGCCTGCAACGCCGCGGCATGCACCACCATCAGGCTCACCCGGTGGGCGACCACGTCGTGCATCTCCCGTGCGATCCGGGTCCGCTCCTCGTTACGGGCCCACTCCGCCCGTTCCTCGGCCCGGTCCGCCAGCAACGACAGCTCCCGCTCCAGGCCGTCCGCCCGCTCCCGCAGGCTCTCCACCAGTCGCCGCCGCGCGCCGACGTACAGGCCCCACAGCACCGGCGGGGCGGTCAGCACCAGCCCGACCGCCAGCGCCATCACGACCACGAACCACGCCGGTGGATGGAACTCCGGCTGCACCGTGACGTCCTGGCGCATGCTGAAGAACGTCGACACCACCGTGCCGGCCGCCGTCATCCCGGCCAGCAGCCCGATGATCCGTCGCGGCACGTGCGACGCCGCGAGGGTGTAGAGGCCGACGATGCTCAGCAGCGCGCCCATCTCCGCGGGGATCACCGCGATCGACGTGAGCACCACCACGACCGGCCAGCGGCGGCGCACCAGCAGCACCGGCCCGGCCACCAGGCCGAGCAGCACCCCGACGGCCACCGGCATCCCGGAGGTGTGCGCGAAGGGGATCCCCTCCGCCATGCACTCGACCGTGGACGCCAGCGCCAGCAGCACGTCCAACACCGCGCTGCGCCGCCGCGCCCACCACCAGGGACCGCCCCCCGGCCCGCCTCGTGCGGTCACGTTCTCACTTGCCCCCGTTGCGGTCATACCGACCAGCGTACGGGCGCCGGCCTGGCTTTCCCGGGCCCGCTCCCGGCCCGCCTCCGGCCCGTCACCGACCCTCACCATCCGTCATCGCGGGGGCCGTGGAATCTCCCGCGCCGACGGCCCGTCGACCGTTGCGCGGCCCGAGATTCGCGCGGTGATGATCCATACCGTCGCATCGAAGGCGGGTGGTACGGCATAGTGTTGGGTGTCGAGCGGCCAGCCTGACGGAATGTCCGGTTTGGCTGTCTTTACACTCCCCTGTGGTGTAATCGGCAGCACTGAGGTTTTTGGTACCTTAAGTCCGGGTTCGAGTCCTGGCGGGGGAGCGCAGCACTGCACGGGTCCTGACCAGCCGGTCGGGACCCGCCCTCGTTTCCTCCGTAAAACGCCCCGGTATCCTTCGGATGACCACCACCCGAAGTAGCCAAGAAGCCGAAGGGCATCCCGTGAGCGCCAACCGCCCGGCCGCCGTCGTCGTTCTCGCAGCGGGTGAGGGAACCCGCATGAAGTCGACGACCCCCAAGGTCCTGCACGCGATCTGCGGCCGATCCCTCGTCGGCCACGTCGTCGCCGCATCCCGTGAGCTGGACCCCGAGCACCTCGTCGTGGTCGTCGGCCACGCCCGCGAGCAGGTGCGGGAACACCTCGCCGCCATCGACCCCACCGCACGCACCGCCGTGCAGTACGAGCAGAACGGCACCGGCCACGCCGTCCGCACCGCGCTGGAGGAGCTGAGCGGCGACGGCATCACGCTGGACGGCACCGTCGTCGTGGTGTGCGGCGACACCCCGCTGCTGACCGGCGAGACGCTGCGCAGGCTCAGCGAGACGCACGCCGCGGACGGCAACGCCGTGACCGTGCTGTCGGCCGAGGTGCCGGACGCGACGGGCTACGGGCGGATCGTGCGGGACCCGGCGTCCGGCGCGGTGACCGAGATCGTCGAGCACAAGGACGCGACCGAGGACCAGCGGGCGATCCGGGAGATCAACTCCGGGGTGTTCGCGTTCGACGCGCGCCTGCTGGTCGACGCGCTGGGCAAGGTGCGCACGGACAACAGCCAGGGCGAGGAGTACCTGACGGACGTGCTGGGCATCGTGCGCGAGGCCGGACACCGGGTGGGGGCCGCGGTGGCGGCCGACCACCGGGAGATCCTCGGGATCAACAACCGCGTGCAACTGGCCCAGGCGCGGCGACTGCTGAACGCGCGGCTGCTGGAGCAGGCGATGCTGGCCGGCGTGACGGTCGTCGATCCGGCCTCCACGTGGGTCGACGTGTCGGTGACGTTCGAGCAGGACGCGACGGTGCACCCGGGGACCCAGCTGCTGGGCTCCACGCATCTGGCGTCGGGCGCCGAGGTGGGGCCGCAGTCCCGGCTCAAGGACACGGCCGTGGGCGCCGGGGCGACGGTGTCGTTCACGGTGGCGGACGGCGCGGAGGTCGGGCCGGAGGCGACGGTGGGCCCGTACGCGTATCTGCGTCCGGGCGCGGTCCTGGGGCGCAAGTCGAAGGCCGGCACGTTCGTCGAGATGAAGAACTCGCAGATCGGCGAGGGCACCAAGGTGCCGCACCTGTCGTACGTCGGGGATGCGACGATCGGCGAGTACACCAACATCGGTGCGGCGAGCGTGTTCGTGAACTACGACGGCGAGGCCAAGCACCACACGACGGTCGGTTCGCACTGCAAGACGGGCTCGGACAACATGTTCGTGGCGCCCGTCACGATCGGGGACGGCGCGTACACCGCGGCCGGTTCGGTCATCACCAAGGATGTGCCCCCGGGTTCGCTGGCGGTCGCGCGTGGCCAGCAGCGCAACATCGAGGGCTGGGTCGCGCGCAAGCGGCCCGGGAGCGCCGCCGCGCAGGCCGCTTCGTCCGCTCGTCAGGAATCGGAGTCGGGTCAGGGGTCTGACCGGAAGCCCGAGGGCGAGCGGTGACTGTGCCGACGGGTACGCCGTGCGGGGCGTACCGTGATGAGCGCACGCAAACTGTGATGCAAGGAGATTTGCTGTGACCGGGATCAAGACGACCGGCGAGAAGAAGCTGATGCTCTTCTCCGGCCGCGCCCACCCCGAGCTTGCCGAGGAGGTCGCGCACCAGCTGGGTGTGGGCCTGGTCCCGACGAAGGCTTTCGACTTCGCCAACGGCGAGATCTATGTCCGCTACCAGGAGTCGGCGCGCGGCGCGGACTGCTTCCTGATCCAGAGCCACACGGCTCCGATCAACAAGTGGATCATGGAACAGCTGATCATGATCGATGCGCTGAAGCGGGCCTCGGCCCGGAGCATCACCGTGGTCGTGCCGTTCTACGGGTACGCGCGCCAGGACAAGAAGCACCGTGGCCGCGAGCCGATCTCGGCGCGGCTGATCGCGGACCTGATGAAGACCGCGGGCGCGGACCGCATCGTCACCGTGGACCTGCACACGGACCAGATCATGGGCTTCTTCGACGGCCCGGTGGACCACCTCTTCGCGCTGCCGGTGCTGGCGGACTACGTCGGCGCGAAGGTGGACCGCGACAAGCTGACGGTGGTTTCGCCGGACGCGGGTCGGGTGCGGGTGGCGGACCGCTGGTGCGACCGGCTGGGTGCGCCGCTGGCGATCGTCCACAAGCGCCGGGACAAGGACGTGGCGAACCAGGTCACCGTCCACGAGGTCGTCGGTGACGTCAAGGGCCGGGTCTGCGTCCTGGTCGACGACATGATCGACACCGGTGGCACGATCTGCGCGGCGGCCGAGGCGCTGTACGCCAACGGCGCGGCCGACGTGATCGTGACGGCGACGCACGGCGTGCTGTCCGGCCCGGCCGCGGACCGGCTGAAGAACTCCAAGGTCAGCGAGTTCGTGTTCACCAACACGCTGCCGACGCCTTCGGAGCTGGAGCTGGACAAGATCACGGTGCTGTCGATGGCGCCGACGGTCGCGCGGGCGATCCGCGAGGTGTTCGAGGACGGCTCGGTGACGAGCCTGTTCGACGAGCAGTGAGCCGGCGGCCGGCGGTGGCCGGCTAGATCGACTTTGGGGCGGCCTTCCCGGCCGGGTAGACTCATCGAGTTGCTCGGCGAGGGAGGCCGCCTTCTCATGGCGGTGGTCCGTTATCGACGCGCTCTTCGTAGCAGGTCTGTCGTGGGCCGGGTGACGCCCCGCAGAGATTTCTTCCAGATACGAGGAGTGCGACATGGCCGAGATCAAGCTCGCCGCTGAGGCCCGGAACGACTTCGGTAAGGGCGCCGCGCGCCGCCTGCGCCGCGAGGCGAAGATCCCCGCGGTCATCTACGGCCACGGTGCGGAGCCGAAGCACGTGGCGGTCGACAGCCACGCGCTGATGATGGCCCTGAAGACCCCGAACGCGCTGATCCGCCTTGAGGGCGAGGGCACCGACGAGCTGGTGATCCCGAAGGCCGTGCAGCGCGAGGCGATCCGTCGCTTCCTGGTCCACGTCGACTTCCTGGCCGTCAAGAAGGGCGAGAAGGTCAGCGTCGAGCTGCCGCTCCAGACCGAGGGCGAGCTGGCCCCCGGCGGCAACCTGCTGGAGCACCTGCTCAACACCCTGCCGGTCGAGGCCGAGGCGACCCACATCCCCGAGTCCGTCACCGTGTCGATCGCGGGCCTGGACGCCGGTCACACCGTGCTCGCCAAGGACATCGAGCTGCCGGCCGGCGCGTCGCTGACCGTCGAGGGCGACACCCCGGTGCTGCAGGTCGTCGCCGCGCAGGCGGAGGCCCCGGCCGAGGCCCCCGAGGCCGAGGGCGCCGAGGGCTGAGCCCTCTCGCGGTAGTTTCTTCCCAACCGCTGTCGCGGCGCCGGGCGGCGTCGGGGCGGCGGTTGGGTCGTTTTTGAGGAGACGTGGACATGACCGATGCGGCGAGCCCCTGGCTCATCGTGGGGCTCGGCAATCCGGGCCCGGAGTACGCGGGCAACCGCCACAACGTGGGGTTCATGGTGGCGGATCTGCTGGCGGAGCGGATGGGGGGCCGTTTCAAGGCCCACAAGGCGCGGGCCCAGGTGGTGGAGGGGCGCATCGGTCCGCCGGGCCCGTCGAACCGTCGGGTGGTGGTGGCCAAGCCGTCGTCGTTCATGAACGTGTCGGGCGGGCCGACGACCGCGCTGCGGGACTTCTTCAAGGTGCCGGTGGCCAACATCGTCGTGGTGCATGACGAGTTGGACATCGACTACGGCGCGCTGCGGTTGAAGCTGGGCGGCGGCGACAACGGGCACAACGGACTGAAGTCGATCACGAAGTCGCTGGGCGCGGAGTACCACCGGGTGCGGTTCGGGATCGGCCGGCCGCCGGGGCGGATGCAGGTGGCGGACTTCGTGTTGAAGGACTTCTCGTCGACCGAGCGCAAGGAGCTCGGGTACTTCGTGGACCGGGCGGCGGACGCGGTGGAGGCGTTGGTCCTGGAGGGTCTGGAGCGGGCGCAGAGCACCTACAACTCGTGAGTGGCGCCCCGACGTACGACGGCGGGCCCGTCCGGAGGTTTCTCCGGGCGGGCCCGCCGTCGTACGGGGCGGGGGCGGTCAGCCGGTGTTGCGGAGGCCGGCGGCGACGCCGTTGACGGTGAGGAGGAGGGCGCGGGAGAGCAGCGGGTCGGGCTGCTCCTCGGCCGCGGCGGCGTCGCGCTGGCGCTTGAGGAGGGTGACCTGGAGGTAGGAGATCGGGTCCAGGTAGGCGTCGCGGACGTGGAAGGTCTGCTTGAGCACCGGGTTGGAGTCGAGGAGTTCGGCCTCGCCGGTGATGCGCAGCACCTCGGCGACGGTCAGCTCGTGCTCGGCCTTGATGACGTCGAAGACGTGCCGGAGCTCGTCCGGGACGAGGGTGTCGACGTAGTGCTGGGCGATCCGCAGGTCGGTCTTGGCCAGCGTCATCTCGACGTTGGACAGGAAGTTGCGGAAGAAGTGCCAGTGCTCGTGCATCTCGTCGAGGACGGTGTCCAGGCCGGCCTCGCGGGCGGCCTTGAGGCCGGTGCCGACGCCGAACCAGCCGGGGACGATCTGCCGGGACTGGGTCCAGCCGAAGACCCACGGGATGGCGCGGAGGCCGTCGAGGCCGGCGCCGGAGTCGGGGCGGCGGGACGGGCGGGAGCCGAGGTGGAGTTCGGCGAGCTGGTCGACGGGGGTGGAGGCGAAGAAGTAGGCGGGCAGGTCGGGGTCTTCGACGAGCCGGCGGTAGGCGCCGTGGGCGGCTTCGGAGACGGTCTCCATCGCGGCGTCCCAGCGGGCCAGGGCCTCGTCGGACTGGCGGGGGGCGGTGTGCAGCGCGGACGCCTGGAGGGTCGCGGCGACCGTCAGCTCCAGGTTCTCCCGGGCGAGCGACGGCACGAGGTACTTGTCGGAGATGACCTCGCCCTGCTCGGTGACCTTGATCTCGCCTTCGAGGGTGCCGTAGGGCTGGGCGAGGATCGCGTCGTGGGAGGGGCCGCCGCCGCGGCCGACGGTGCCGCCGCGGCCGTGGAAGAGCCGCAGCCGGACGCCGTGCCGGTGGGCGACGTCGCGGAGCAGGCGCTGGGCGCGGTGGATCTCCCACTGGCTGGTGGTGATGCCGCCGAACTTGGAGGAGTCGGAGTAGCCGAGCATGACCTCCTGGACGTCGCCGCGCAGGGCGACCAGGCGGCGGTAGGAGGGGTCGGAGAGCATGTCGTCGAGGAGCTGGTCGGCGATCTTCAGCTCGTCGGTGGTCTCCAGCAGCGGGACGATGCCGATCTTGGCCCAGCCGGCGTGCAGGTCGATCAGGCCGGCCTCGCGGGCGAGGACGGCGGCGGCGAAGACGTCGTCGGAGCCCTGGCACATCGAGATGATGTAGGACTCGATGACCTCGGGGCCGAAGGTCTTCTTGGCCTGGCGGATGGTGCGGAAGACGCCGAGGGTCTTGGCGCCGGCCTCGTCGAGGGGCGCCGGGGTGGGGGCGAGCGGCCGGCGGGAGCGGAGCTCCTTGGCGAGGAGCTTGCGGCGGTAGTCGCGCGGCATGTCCACGTAGCGCCAGGACTCCTCGCCGAGGCGGTCGAAGAGCTGGCCGAGGGCGTGGTGGTGGGCGTCGGCGTGCTCGCGGACGTCCATGGTGGCGAGCTGGAGGCCGAACGCGCCGATGGTGCGCAGGGTGCGCTCCAGGCGGCCGTCGGCGATCAGGCCGCCGCGGTGGGCGCGCAGCGAGGTCTGGATCAGGGTGAGGTCGTCGAGGAGTTCGCTGGTGCCGAGGTAGTCGCGGCCGGGCACGTGGGGGGTGTCGCTGGCCAGCCGCTCGCGGGTGTTGAGGAGCTTCTGGCGGATGCAGGTGGCCTTGAGGCGGTAGGGCTCTTCGCTGTTGAGGCGCTTGTAGCGGGGGCTGATCTCGGGGAGGAGGTCGAGGTCCCGCTGGAGGGAGGTCAGGAGTTCGTCGGTGGCGCCGCAGTTGCGGATGGAGTTGGAGAGGGCGCCGCGGAGTTCGTCGACGTGCTCCAGGGCGTCGGTGATGCCGTGCTCGTGCTGGAGGATCAGCACGTCCCAGGTGACCTGGGGGGTGACGTTGGGGTTGCCGTCGCGGTCGCCGCCGATCCAGGTGCCGAAGGTCAGCGGGCGGGTACCGGCGGGCAGCTCGGTGCCGGCGCGGGCGAGTTCGGCGGCGAGGTCCTCCAGGACGTCGCCGACCGCGCCGCGGCCGAGCTCGTCGAGGTAGTAGATGGCGTTCCGGGCCTCGTCGGTGGGCTCGGGGCGGGCCACCCGCAGCTCGTCGGTCTGCCAGATGAGGTCGATGTTCTCGGCGAGGCGGAGATCCACCCGGCGGCGGTCGGCGGCGTCGATGCGGTCCAGCAGCTCGGCGATCTTGCGGAGCTTGGTGAGGACGGAGCGGCGGGCGGCCTCGGTGGGGTGGGCGGTGAAGACCGGGCGGACGCCGAGGTTGCGGGCGGTCTCCCGCAGGTGCTCGGGGTCGGCGTCCTTGAGCATGTCGGCGGTGCGGGCGAGGATGCTGCCCTCGGCGGCGCGCCGGGCGCGGAGCTCGCGACCGCGGTGGACCTGCTCGGTGACGTTGGCCAGGTGGAAGTAGGTGGAGAAGGCGCGAACCAGCTTGGCGGCGGTGGCCAGGTCGGTCTCGCCGAGGAGCCGGGCAGCGGCCTCGCCGTCGGTGCGGGTCAGGGCGCGGACCTGTTCGACGAGGTCGAGGAGGTCCTGACCTTCCTGCCGGACGAGGGTCTCGCCGAGGAGGTCGCCGAGGCGGCGGATGTCGGCGCGCAGGGCACCGTTGTCACCCTTGGTGCCCTGGGGAGTTCCGGGGGTGGCGAGCTCGGCGGGGGTGTTGTCGGCACTGCTCACAGGTGCGGCTCCTTGCAGGGATGGTGCAGTCATTGAGCACGTCTGGGCGGGTGGCGGACCGCGCTGTCCGACGTCCCCAGGATAGGTCTCCCCGTCCAGGGGGAATCACACCGTCCGCAGGGTGGGCACCCGGCCCGGGACGACCGGGGCGGGGCCTGTCACGGCCTTGCTCGGAGCGGCGTCGCTGCCATACTTACGAGACCGTAGGTTACGGTCCCGTAGGCCGTAGCCGTGCCCCCGAGCCCCCGACGAGGGACACCACATGACCGCTGGTCCGAAAGCCGTGGAAGAGTCACCCATGCCGCTCGACACTCCCGCCGGTTCTTCTGCCGCCTCCGCCCTGCCGTCCGCGACGCTGGGCGGCGAGCAGCGCAGATCGCTGGAACAGATCACCCTGCTGTTGTTCATCACCGTGCCGTTCCTGGCCCTGGTCGCCGCGGTGCCGCTGGCCTGGGGCTGGGGCGTGAGCTGGCTGGACCTCGGGCTGATGACCGCGATGTACTACATCGGTTGTCACGGCATCACCATCGGCTTCCACCGTTACTTCACGCACGGCGCCTTCAAGGCGAGGCGCCCGCTGCGGATCGCGCTGGCGATCATGGGGTCGATGGCGGTGGAGGGGCCGCTGGTCCGCTGGGTCGCCGATCACCGCAAGCATCACAAGTTCTCCGACGCGGAGGGTGATCCGCACTCGCCGTGGCGGTACGGCGAGACGGTCCCGGCCCTGATGAAGGGCCTGTGGTGGGCACACGTCGGCTGGATGTTCGACGAGGAGCAGACGCCGCAGCACAAGTACGCACCGGATCTGATCAAGGACCCGGCGATCCGCACGGTCTCCCGCCAGTTCGTCCTGTGGACGACGGTGTCGCTGCTGATCCCGCCGCTGGTCGGCGGGCTGGTGACATGGTCCTGGCAGGGCGCGCTGACCGCGTTCTTCTGGGGTTCCCTGGTCCGGGTGGCGCTGCTGCACCACGTCACGTGGTCGATCAACTCCATCTGCCACGCGGTCGGCAAGCGCCCCTTCAAGTCCCGCGACCGCTCCGGCAACGTCTGGTGGCTCGCGGTCCTGTCCTGCGGCGAGTCCTGGCACAACCTGCACCACGCCGACCCGACCTGCGCCCGGCACGGCGTGCTGAAGGGGCAGCTGGACTCCAGCGCCCGGCTGATCCGCTGGTGCGAGCTGGCGGGATGGGCGTACGACGTGCGGTGGCCCAGCGCGGCCCGGCTCGACGCCCGCCGCAAGGACGACGCCCGGGGCGAGGAGAGGGCCCCGCTGGGGGCATGATTGACGAGTGGCGATCGACAGCAGTGCGAACAACGGCAGCAAGGGAAAGTCCTCCGCGTCCTCAAGAAACGCTGCCTCCGGATCCGCGTCCTCGGGGGGCCGGCGGGCCCGGCGGGTGCGGATGACCGGCGCGGAGCGCCGTGAGCAGTTGCTGGACATCGGCCGCACGCTCTTCGCCGAGCGCGGCTACGAGGGCACGTCGGTGGAGGAGATCGCGGCGAAGGCCGGGGTCTCCAAGCCGGTGGTCTACGAGCACTTCGGCGGCAAGGAGGGGCTGTACGCGGTGGTCGTGGACCGCGAGATGCGGCAGCTGCTGGACATGGTGACCGGCGCGCTGACCGCGGGGCATCCGCGGGAGCTCCTCGAACAGGCGGCGTTCGCGCTGCTCGACTACATCGAGACGTTCACCGACGGCTTCCGGATCCTCGTCCGCGACTCCCCCGTCGCCCAGTCGACGGGCACCTTCGCGTCGCTGATCAGCGATATCGCCACGCAGGTCGAGGACATCCTGGGCCTGGAGTTCAAGGCCCGCGGCTTCGATCCGAAGCTGGCGCCGCTGTACGCGCAGGCCCTGGTCGGCATGGTGGCCCTGACCGGCCAGTGGTGGGTCGACACCCGCAAGCCGAAGAAGGCGGAGGTGGCGGCGCACCTGGTGAACCTGGCGTGGCACGGGCTGGGGAATCTGGAGCCCAAGCCGCGGTTGATAGGGCACCGCAAGAACTGAGGTCGCCCCGTCGAGGGGCCGCGCCGCACGGCGCGCAGGGCACGCGCAGATCCGCGCCGGCCTCGAACCAGCAGCCTTCTCCTGCCTCCCCAGGCCGGCGGCGAGCTGGATGTGGTCGAGGCCGGTGCTCATTGCGGAGCGTCCGGTCAGTGGGTGGTCTTCTGGGCTACGACGAAGATGCGGCGGAACGGGAAGACCGTGCCGTGGCGGCCGGTCGGGTAGGCGCGGCGCAGGGCGTCGCGGTATTCGGCGAGGAAGGCGTCGCGGGCCTCCGGATCGTCTTCGAGGGCGGTGAGGACGGGGCGGAGGGCCGTGCCCTTGACCCAGTCGAGGACCGGGTCGTCGCCCTGGAGCAGTTGGACGTAGGTGGTCTCCCACACGTCGGTGGAGCAGCCGAGGTCGGTCAGGCGCTGTAGGTAGTCGGCGGGGTCGAGGATGTGGACGAAGCGGCGGCCGTGCCGGTCCAGCCGGTCGCGCCACTGGGGCGCGTCGCACAGTTCGCCCAGGAGGGCGTGGCTGGGCGAGGTGAAGTTGCCCGGGACCTGGAAGGCGAAGGTGCCGCCGGGGGTGAGGGCGTCGATCCAGCGGGCGAAGGAATCAGGGTGGTTGGGGACCCATTGCAGGGCCGCGTTGGAGACGATCAGGTCGTAGGGCTCTTCGGGGGTCCAGGTGGCGGCGTCGGCGGGGGCGAAGTCGAGGTGGCCGCCGCCGGGGGTCGGGCCGGCGTGGGACTCGGCTTCCTTGAGCATTTCGGGAGAGTTGTCGAAGCCGGTGATGTGCGCGTCCGGCCAGCGGTCGGCGAGTTGGACGGTGACATTGCCGGGGCCGCAGCCGAGATCGGCGATCCGGGCGGGGCGGCCGGGGCGGGGAAGTTGTGGTATCCGGGCGAGGAGGTCGTGGAAGGGCCGGGTGCGGTGACCGGAGTGGTGGAGATACTGCTGCGGATCCCAGGTCGGTACGTCGTGCATGTTCGATAACCCCTTTGCTCGTACAGGGCCGGCACGGGTTTGCGGTGCATCGATCCGAACGCCGTTCGATCGAGTTCTGGCCATCTCGGATGGATTCCGAGCTCGCGGCCACGATGCCCAGTAGTCCAGCAAAATATATCTCGACGTCGAGATACTTGTCATCAAGAGACTTTACATCGACAGACCCTTTACACTGATCGCCATGGAGGACGAGGTCGATCGACTGGTCGCAGCATGGCGCCGCGAGCGCCCGGACCTCGACGTGGAGCCGCTGGAGGTCCTCAGTCGCGTCTCCAGGCTGGCCAGGCACCTCGACCGGGCCCGCCGTCTCGCGTTCGCCGAGGTGGGCCTGGAGCCCTGGGAGTTCGACGTACTGACCGCGCTGCGGCGCGCCGGCGCCCCCTACCAGCTCTCCCCCGGCGCACTGCTCACCCAGACGCTGGTCACCTCCGGCACGATGACCAACCGCATCGACCGGCTCGCCAAGAAGGAGTTGGTCGAGCGGCTGCCGGACCCCAGCGACCGGCGCGGCGTGCTGGTCCGCCTGACGGCCAACGGCCGTGACAAGGCCGATGAGTCGCTGGCCGGGCTGCTGACACAGGAGCGCGCCATCCTGGCCGAGCTGTCGCGCGCGCAGCGCCACGAATTGGCCGGTCTGCTGCGTCGGTTGACCGGACCGTTTGACAACGTGCCGAGTTAAGGCCATAGGGCCCTAGGGCCATAGGTCCACGCGACCGGCGTCCTCTTGCCGGGCCGGCCCGGGGTGGGCTTGGATCATGGCATGAGCCAGCAGGGGACGGACGGGGCGCCAGTAGGTCCGTACTACGGCGGCGCGGGCAGACGGAGGCGGCGGTTCGCGGGGCGGACGGTGCTGGTGACCGGGGCCGCCGGCGGCATCGGAGCGGCGACCGCGGACCGGTTGGCGGCCGAGGGCGCCGCGGTGCTGCTGCTGGACATCGACGACGCCCGCGGGGAACGCACCGCGCGGCACATCCGGGCGGCCGGCGGACGGGCCTCCTACGAGCACTGCGACGTGGCCGGCGAGGACGACTGGCGGCGGGCCGTCGCCGCGGCACACACCCGCTACGGGCCGGTGGACGGCCTGGTCAGCAACGCCTACCTGCCGCACATGGCACCGGCCGACCAGACCTCGCCGGCGGACTGGGACCGGCAGTTGGGGGTGAATCTGACCGGGGCGTTCCTGGGCGTGCGGGCGGTGCTGGCGGACCTGCGGGCGCGCGGCGGCGCGGTGGTGCTCACGTCGTCGGTGCACGCGCTGGTGGGGCTGCCGGGACGGCCGGCGTACGCGGCGTCCAAGGCGGGCCTGACCGGGCTGGGGCGGCAGTTGGCGGTGGAGTACGGACCCGAGGTGCGGGTCAACTGCGTGCTGCCGGGGCCGGTGCTGACCGCCGCGTGGGACGGCATCGACGAGGAGCAGCGGCGGGCCAGCGCGGCGGAGACGGCGGCCCGGCGGCTGGGGCGGCCCGAGGAGGTCGCGGCGGCCATCGCGTTCCTGCTGTCCGAGGAGGCGTCGTTCGTGACGGGGGCGAGCCTGGTCGTGGACGGCGGCTGGAGCGTGTACAAGAACTCCTCGTGAGGCAGACCTGAAGGGGGCGGCGCTCCGCGGGCGGTCGTGGCGGGCGACGCCCGTGACGTGGCGCCGCGGTGTGCCCCAGGGCCGCCCGGCGCCGGAATCCCGTATGCGAGCCAGGAGGTCCGATGGGCATCCGATTCGGCGGCGACTACAACCCCGAGCAGTGGCCGGAGGAGGTGTGGGCGCAGGACCTGGAGCTGATGAAGGCGGCCCACGTCACCATGGTCACGGCCGGGATCTTCTCCTGGGCGAAGGTCGAACCCCGGCCGGGGGAATGGGACTTCGGGTGGTTCGACCGGGTGCTGGACGGGCTGGCGGGCGCCGGGATCGAGGTGTGTCTGGCGACCATGACCGCGTCGCCGCCGCCGTGGTTGAGCCGGGCGCACCCGGAGATCCTGCCGGAGGGGCCGGACGGGCAGCGCCGCTGGCCGGGCGCGCGGCAGCACTTCTGCCCGTCCAGCCCGGTGTTCCGGGCGCACGCGGTGCGGCTGGTGGAGCAGTTGGCGACCCGGTACGCCGACCATCCGGCGCTGGCCATGTGGCATGTGGGCAACGAGTACGGGTGCCACACCCGGCAGTGCTTCTGCGAGGTGTCGGCGCAGGACTTCCGGCGCTGGCTGCGGGAGCGCTACGGGACCGTGGCGGCGCTCAACGACGCCTGGTCGACGTCGTTCTGGTCGCAGGCGTACGGGGACTTCGCGGAGGTGCTGCCGCCGCGGACCGCGCCGACGTTCGCCAATCCGGCGCAGCAGCTGGACTATCTGCGGTTCGGCGACCAGGCGCTGAAGGACTGCTATCTGGCCGAGCGGGCGGTGCTCGACCGGCTGGCGCCGGGGGTGCCGGTGACCACCAATCTGATGCCGCAGCACAAACCGGTGGACGCGTTCGGCTGGGCGCCGTCGATGGACGTGGTGGCGCTGGACTTCTACCAGGACCCGTACGTGCCGGACGACCACGTCCGGGCGGGTTACGTCTTCGACCTGATGCGGTCGGCGCGCGGCGGGCAGCCGTGGCTGCTGCTGGAGCAGGCGGCCGGCGCGGTCAACTGGCGGCGCCGCAACGGGCCCAAGCCGCCCGGCGCGATGCGGCTGTGGAGCTGGCAGGCGGTGGCGCAGGGCGCGGACGCGGTGCTGTTCTTCCAGTGGCGGCAGTCGAGGGGCGGGGCGGAGAAGTTCCACTCGGCGATGCTGCCGCACGGCGGGACGGACACCCGGATCTTCCGTGAGGTGTGCGAGCTGGGGCGGGAGTTGGCGGCGGTACCGGGGATCGAGGGGACCCGGTCGCGGGCGTCGGTGGCGCTGCTGGCGGACTGGCAGAGCTGGTGGGCCCTGGAGCTGGACTCCCGGCCGTCCGCCGCGCTGGACCAC
This sequence comes from Streptomyces yunnanensis, assembly GCF_029011865.1. Lineage (NCBI taxonomy): Bacteria > Bacillati > Actinomycetota > Actinomycetes > Kitasatosporales > Streptomycetaceae > Streptomyces > Streptomyces yunnanensis. Next base: position 5,694,168 of record NZ_CP095749.1, on the reverse strand, counting down.
TCGCACAGCGCGCTGGCGCACTACCGCCCGCTGTTCGAGGCGGGGGTGGCGTGCGACGTGGTGCCGCCGGACCGGGACCTCACGCCGTACCCGATGGTGGTGGTGCCCAACCTGTACCTGCTGACGGCCGACCACGCGGCGCGGCTGGCGGCGTACGTCCGGGGCGGCGGCCACCTGGTGGTGTCGTTCTTCTCGGGGATCGTCGACGCGTGCGACCGGGTGCACCCCGGGGGCTATCCGGGCCCGCTGCGGGAACTCCTGGGGCTGCGGGTGGCGGAGTTCTGGCCGCTGGCGGAGGGGGCGTCGGTGGCGGTGGGGGGCGCGGGGGCCCACGGCGGGCGGGCCGACCTGTGGACGGAGGAGATCGTGCCGGCGGGCGCGGAGGTGGTGGCGCGGTTCCTGGACGGGGAGCTGGCCGGGCGGCCCGCGGTGACCCGGCACGACTACGGGCGGGGCACGGCCTGGTACCTGGGCACCCGGCTCGAACCGGCGCTGCTGCGGGCCCTGTTGGACGACGTGCGGGCCGCGGCGGGGGTGGCGCCGGTGCTGCCGGGGCTGCCGGCGGGGGTGCAGGCGACGGTGCGGGAGGGCGCCGGGGGCCGGTATGTGTTCCTGCTCAACCACGGGTGCCGGGCGGTGGAGGTGCCGCTGCCGGAGCCGCTGCGGGACGCTCTGGCGCCCCGGGCGGCGGCGGTGACGCGGGTGGAGCTGGCCGCCCGGGGCGTGGCCGTGCTGACCGGTCCGGGTCCGGAGGGCGGTGGGGGCGCCGCGGGGTGATCCGTCCGGGCCGTCGGGCCGGGGCCGGGGTCAGGGCACGGTGAGCGGGCCCGCCGCGGCCCCTTCGAGCTCGGCGGGGCCGACGCCGGCCCGGCGTGCCAGGGCGACCGCGGCGAGGGTGGAGTGCACGCCGAGCTTGCCCAGCACGTTCTGCATGTGGGTGCGGACGGTGTGCGGGGAGAGGAAGAGCCGCTCGGCGACCGCCTTGCGGCCCAGCCCCGCGACCATGCAGCGCAGCACCTCGCGTTCGCGCGGGGTCAGCGACTCCACCAGCCGTTCGCTCTCGGTGCGGTGCTTGCGGGCCGCGGTCAGCTCCCGCAGGACGCCGGTGAGCAGGGCGGGCGGCAGATGCGTCTCGTCGCGCAGGACGCCGCGGATGACGGCCAGCAGCCGGGAGAGCGAGGAGTCCTTGGCGACCCAGCCGGAGGCGCCGGCCTGGAGGGCGGCGGCGGCCCGGCGCGGGTCGTCGCGGTCGGCGAGGACCACGGTCCGCAGGTACGGGTGGCTGGTGCGCAGGCCGGAGACGAGCGCGATGCCGTCCGTCGGGCCGCCGCGGGGCGGGCTCTCACGGGGCGCGCCGTCGCGGGCGGGCCCCTGGGCGGGCACCGCGAGCAGCGGTGCGGCCAGGTCGGCGTCGGCGAGCAGGACATCGAAGCGGCGGCCGTCGGAGGCGGCCCGGTCCAGTGTGCGCAGCGCCGCCGGGGCGCTGCCCGCCGCGGCGACGTCCACGTCCACTTCCGCGGCCAGTGCGGCCGCCAGGGATTCGGCGAAGATGCGGTGGTCGTCGACCACCAGAACCCGGATTCGTTGCACAGAGACCCCCTGTCTCGGTGAACGGACCATAGCGGGCACGGCGCCCGGTTTGAAGATCGCCTCAGCCGCACGGCTGACGCCGCGGCCCCCGGCCACCCGCCCCGGGCGTGCCCCCCACGGCCTCGCCCCCTGGTCGGCACCGGCCCCCACCGGCGCTGGTGACAGCGTACGGACGGGGTGCGGCGGGGGAAGGTGATTGACGAAAGTGGCGGGGGCGCGCGGCGGCAGGCGGGAGGTTGACGGGGGCCTACACCGCCAGGCGGTGGGCGCCGGGGCCGGGGACGGCCGGGAAGATCCGCGGGGCGGTGTGGCCGGCGGCGGCGAACGCCCCGTACAGCGCCTCGGTGACGGCCGGTGCGGCGTCCTCCTCGACGAGGACGAGGGCGGAGCCGCCGAAGCCGCCACCGGTCATCCGGGCGCCGAGCGCGCCGGCGGCGCGGGCGGTGTCGACGGCGAGGTCGAGTTCGGCGCAGGAGATCTTGAAGTCGTCGCGGAGGGAGGCGTGTCCGGCGGTGAGCAGGGGGCCGATGGCACGGGGGTGACCCGCGTCGAGATGGGCGACGGTCTGTTCCACCCGGTGGTTCTCGGTGACGATGTGGCGGACCAGGGCCTGGACGACCGGGTCGCCGGCGAGCGTGTCCAGGGCCGCGGACAGGTGCGCGTACGGGACGTCGCGCAGCGCACGCACGCCGAGCGCCCGCGCGCCGCGTTCGCATCCGGCGCGCCGCTCCGCGTATGCGCCGTCGCCCAGTTGGTGGCGGACGCGGGTGTCGACGACGAGGAGGCACAGCCCCTCCGCCGCCAAATCGAACGGAACGTGGCGGCGGGTGAGGTCGCGGGTGTCGAGGAAGAGGGCGTGGCCGGCGGTGCAGCAGGCGGCGGCGGTCTGGTCCATGATCCCGCAGGGCACGCCGACGAAGGCGTTCTCGGCGCGCTGGGCGAGCCGGGCCAGCTCCTCGCGGGGCAGGCCCAGGCCGTGCAGGTCGTCGAGGGCGAGCGCGGTGGCGACCTCCAGGGCGGCCGAGGAGGAGAGGCCGGCGCCGAGCGGGACGGTGCTGGTGTAGTGCAGGTCGGCGCCGCCGACCGGCAGGCCGGCCGCCCGCATCGCCCAGGCCACGCCCGCCGGGTAGGCGGCCCAGCCGGCCCCGGCGGACGGCGGGCGGAGCTCGTCGAGACGCAGCTCGACGACGCCGCCGTCGGCGCCGGCGGAGTGCAGCCGCAGCACCCCGTCGGTGCGGGGTGCGGCGGCGGCGAGGGTGGTGTGCGGGAGGGCCAGCGGCATCACGAAGCCGTCGTTGTAGTCGGTGTGTTCACCGATCAGGTTGACCCGGCCGGGGGCCGCCCAGATGCCGGTGGGCTCCGCCCCGTACACGGCGCGGAAGGCCGCCGCCGTGTGCTGTGCGCCGTGCGCCGTGTCTGTCACGTGGGTTCCTTCGTGCGGTCGGCTCGGGGCTCCGCCCCGGACCCCGGTCCTCAAACGCCGGACGGGCTGGAATTTTCCGGGTCGGAATGTGCCGGGTCGGCGGTGGCCTGCGCGAACTCCCAGGCGTCGGCGACGATTCCGGCCAGGTCGGTGCGGGTGGGGCGCCAGCCGAGGCGGTCGGTGGCGGTCCGTGCGGAGGCGACCAGGACGGCCGGGTCGCCGGGGCGGCGCGGGGCGGCGACCTCGGGGACGGGGTGGCCGGTGACCTTGCGGACGGTCTCGATCACCTCGCGGACCGAGAAGCCGTTGCCGTTGCCGAGGTTGCAGATGAGGTGTTCGCCCGGTTCGGCGGCCTTGAGGGCGAGGAGGTGGGCCTCGGCGAGGTCGGCGACGTGGATGTAGTCGCGCACGCAGGTGCCGTCGGGGGTCGGGTAGTCGTCGCCGTAGACGGAGATCGCCTCGCGGCGGCCCTGGGCGACCTGGAGGACCAGCGGGATGAGGTGCGACTCGGGGTCGTGGCGCTCGCCGCAGCCGCGGTAGGCGCCGGCGACGTTGAAGTAGCGCAGCGAGACGGCGGCCAGGCCGTGCGCGGCGGCCGCGCCGCCGATCATGTGGTCGACGGCGAGCTTGCTGGCGCCGTAGGGCGAGGTGGGGGCGGTCGGGTCGGTCTCGGTGATCGGGGTGTCGACCGGCTCGCCGTAGGTCGCGGCGGTGGAGGAGAAGACGAGGGTGCGCACACCGGCGGCGCGCATCGCGGCGAGCAGCGCCATGCTGCCGCCGACGTTGTTCTGCCAGTACTTCTCGGGCTTGGCCACGGACTCGCCGACCTGGGAGAACGCGGCGAAGTGCAGGACCGCGTCGTAGGAGGCGTCGAGCCAGCGGGCGGCGTCGTGGATGTCGCCCTCGACGAACGCGGCGCCGGCCGGGACGGCGGCGCGGAAGCCGGTGCTGAGGTTGTCGAGGACCGTGACGGTGTGTCCGGCCTCCAGCAGGTGCTGGGCCACCACGCTGCCCACGTAGCCCGCTCCGCCCGTCACCAGGTACTTGCTCATGACTTGCTCGCTACCTCTCGCAGTCGGTCGGCCGCGATCTCCGGCGGCACGTCGTTGATGAACACGTTCATGCCGGACTCGGAACCCGCGAGGAACTTCAGCTTGCCGGAAGTCCTGCGGACGGTGAAGAGCTCTAGGTGGAGGGCGAATTGGGAGCGGTCCGCGGCGTGTACGGGCGCCTGGTGCCAGGCGGAGATGTACGGCGTCGGGGGCGCTTCCGGGCCGAAGATCCGGTCGAACCGCCGCAAGACTTCCAGGTAGATCTGTGGGAACTCTGTGCGGGCGGGCTCGTCGAGGGCGAGCAGGTCGGGGACCCGGCGCCTGGGGTAGAGGTGGACCTCGTAGGGCCAGTGCGCGGCGTACGGGACGAAGGCGACCCAGTGGTCGCCGTCGAGGACGACCCGGCGGCCGTCGGCGCGTTCGCGGGCGACGACGTCGTCGAAGAGGTTGCGGCCGGTGGCCTCGCGGTGCGCGGCGAGCGAGGCGAGCATCCGCTCGGTGCGCGGGGTGACGAAGGGGTAGGCGTAGATCTGGCCGTGCGGGTGGCCGAGGGTGACGCCGATCTCGGCGCCGCGGTTCTCGAAGCAGAAGACCTGGGCGACGCCGGGGCGCCGGGAGAGGTCGGCGGTGCGGTCGGTCCAGGCGTCGAGGACGAGTGCGGCCTGGTCCTCGGTGAGGTCGGCGAACGAGGCGTCGTGGTCGGGGGTGAAGCAGACCACCTCGCAGCGGCCGTGGTCGCCGGCCAGGGAGGGGAAGCGGTTCTCGAAGACGGCGACGTCGTAGGCGTCGGCGGGGATCTCGGTGTGCCGGCCCTCGCGCGAGGGGCACAGCGGGCACTCGTCGGCCGGCGGGTGGTAGGTGCGGCCCTGGCGGTGGGAGGCGATCGCGACGGCGTCGCCGAGCAGCGGGTCGGCGCGGACCTCGGCGGCGGTGGCGACCGGGTCGAGGGGGCGGGGGTCGGTGGCGGTGCGGACGGTGTCGTCGGACGCGTCGTAGTAGATCAGCTCCCGGCCGTCCGCGAGCCGGGTCGTCGTCTTCTTCACCGGGAGCTCCTCACCATGGCGGCCACACCACCCAAACACAAACAAACACAATGAAGCACAACCGAACAGCATCGTCAACGCGCGGTCGTGATCGCTCCGTTGGGTTCAAGGTGCGGCCCCCCGACCTCGCATAACGGTCATAGCGGATAAATAGCGGCACATTCAAAAACCATCACCCATGATCCAACAACTGAATCAAACAAAACTATTCAGTTTTCGGACGACTGTGCGTACGTTTTTGTGCGTTCGCTTGGCGCACGCCGCTGCGCCCCCGAAAAGGCAGCACTCCCCGGAAAGAGGGCCCATGATCACTCTGGCCGACGGGCTACGACTCCCGACCAACGGGCTCGACTACGCGATCTTGGCCATCTATTTCGTCGTCGTCCTCGGCATCGGCTTCGCCGCCCGGCGCAGCGTGAAGACGAGCCTGGACTTCTTCCTGTCCGGGCGGTCGCTGCCCGCCTGGGTCACCGGGCTCGCGTTCGTCGCCGCCAACCTCGGCGCCACCGAGATCCTCGGGATGGCGGCCACCGGCGCGCAGTACGGCGTCGCGGTCGTCCACTGGTACTGGATCGGCGCCATCCCGGCCATGGTCTTCCTCGGCCTGGTCATGATGCCCTTCTACTACCGCTCGAAGGTCCGCTCCGTACCGGAGTTCCTGCTCCAGCGCTTCGACAGGTCGGCGCACCTGCTCAGCTCGATACTCTTCGCCTTCGCCGCCGTCCTGATCGCGGGCGTGAACCTCTACGCCCTGTCGATCGTCGTCGAGGCGCTGCTCGGCTGGCCGCAGTGGGTGGCCATCGTCGTCGCCGGGCTCTTCGTCCTCGCCTACATCACCGTCGGCGGCCTCTCCTCGGCGATCTACAACGAGGTGCTGCAGTTCTTCGTGATCCTCGCCGCGCTCATCCCGCTGGTCGTCCTCGGCCTCAAGCGGGTCGGCGGCTGGGGCGGCCTGACCCACTCGCTCACCTCGTCGCACGGCCACGACTTCCTGACGGCCTGGGGCGGTACGGGCATCGGCCAGGCCAACCCGCTGGGCGCCAACTGGCTGACGATCATCCTCGGCCTGGGCTTCGTGCTCTCCTTCGGCTACTGGACCACCAACTTCGCCGAGGTGCAGCGCGCACTGTCCGCGAAGAACCTCTCCGCCGCCCAGCGCACCCCCCTCATCGCCGCCTTCCCGAAGATGTTCATCGTCTTCCTGGTGATGATCCCGGGCCTGGTCGCCGCCGTCCTCGTCCCGAAGATCGGCGCCCCCGGCGGCCTGCAGTACAACGACGCGATCCCCTACCTGATGCAGGAGCTGCTGCCCAACGGCGTGCTGGGCATCGCCGTCACCGGCCTGCTCGCCGCCTTCATGGCCGGCATGGCCGCCAACGTCTCGTCCTTCAACACCGTCTTCACGTACGACATCTGGGCCAAGTACGTGAAGCCGGGCCGGCCCGACGGGTACTACCTGCGCTTCGGCCGGCTGATCACCGCGATCGGCGTGCTGGCCTCGATCGGCACCGCCTTCATCGCCTCGTCGTTCTCCAACATCATGGGTTACCTCCAGACCCTGTTCTCCTTCTTCAACGTGCCGATGTTCGTGGTCTTCATCATCGGCATGTTCTGGAAGCGGGCCTCGGTGAAGTCCGGTGTCTGGGGCCTGCTCGCCGGCACCACCGCCGCGATGCTCAACTACTTCTGGATCTACAAGCAGGGCATCATCACCATCCCCACCGACCAGGGCGCCAACTTCGTCTCCGCGATCGTCGGCTTCGTCGCGGGCGCGCTCGTCATGGTCGTCGTCACGCTCTTCACCGCGCCCAAGCCGGAGGCCGAGCTGGCCGGGCTGGTGTGGGGAACCACGGCACCGGGCCTGGAGGAGCTGCCCTCCGAGGGCGACGACGCCTGGTACCGCAAGCCCGCGCTGCTCGGCTGGGGCGCCGTCGCCCTCGCCGCACTCTGCTACCTGCCCTACTCGCTCTGACTCACCCTGACTCACCTTGACCGGAGACCCCGCCATGTCCGAACTGCACAACGAAGTGAGCGAGTTGGAGCGCACGTCGGCCACCGCGGCCCGGCTCTTCGACGTCCGGCGCATCATCGGCGGCCTGTTCGTCGTCTACGGCGTGATGGTCACGATCGCCGGGCTCACCGCCTCCGACGCCGACCTGCGCAAGGCGCAGGACATCAACATCAACCTCTGGACCGGCCTGGGCATGCTCGCGCTCGGCCTGTTCTTCCTGGTGTGGCTGAAGCTGCGGCCCACCGTCCCGCCCGCCGCGGAGGACCTCCCGGAGGAGCCGGGCGCCCGGTCCCAGGCCCGGCCCTAGGTCCGGTCCGGCCCCGACCCGCCCGATTGGCCCTGGCCCGACCGGGACCGCTGGACGCGTTCCAGCAGGCCGGTCCGGGCGGCCAGCGCGGCCGCCTCCAACCGGGAGCCCACCTCCAGCTTCATCAGCACCCGCTGGACATGCGTACGGGCGGTGCTCGGGGCGATCGCCATGCCCGCCGCGATCACCCGGGTGTCCTCGCCCTCCGCGACCCGGACCAGCACCTCCACCTCGCGCGGGGTGAGCAGCTGGAGCAGCCGCGCCCCCTCGTCGTCAGGCTGGGCGGCGGGGTGCAGCAGCTCCCCGAACGCCTGCTGGAGCAGTTGCGGGGCGACCGCCGCCTCGCCCGCCCGCGCCTTGAGCATCGCCCGCTCGACGCCCTCGATGCGCTCGTCGTTGCGGACGTAACCGGAGGCCCCGGCGGCGAAGGCGGCGGCGATCCCGCGCGGGCTGGGCACCGGCCCGAGCACCACCACCGCGATCTGCGGCCGTTCCTTCTTGATCCGGACGACCGGGTCGAAGACACCCGGCTCGGCCGGCCCCGCGGTGCCCAGCAGACACACCTCCGGCGACCGGCTCACCACCAGTTCCGCGGCCCCGGCGCTGGGCGCGGCGGCCGCCAGTACCCGGTGCCCCCGCAGTTTCAGGGCCGAGGCGAGCGCCTCGGCGAGCAGGCGGTGATCGTCGACGACCATGAGCCGCACGCCCATCGGGCGGACCCCCTCAACTCCCCGACTGCCCAGTCTCGCTCCGTGTGTCCGGGAAGCTACACGCTCGGCCGCCGATGCGCGCCCCTTAGGGGGGAGAAGACCACCGGAACGCGGGAATCCCGTCCCATCGGGGCCGATTGCCGCCCCTTTTCCGGCCCCCGGACCGGTGGCCGACACGGGCCTACGCGTCCTCGGCCAGCTCCAGCCAGCGCATCTCCAACTCCTCGCGCTGCCCGCCCAGTTCGCGCAGCTGCGCGTCCAGTCCGGCGATCTTCTCGAAGTCGGTGGCGTGCTCGGCCATCTGCGCGTGCAGCGCCGCCTCCTTCTCCCCGATCTTGTCCAGTTGGCGCTCGATCCGCTGGAGCTCCTTCTGCGCCGCGCGGTTGACGGCGGCCGGCTTCTTGGGCGCCGCGGCGGCCGGCTGGGCGGGCGCCGGCGTCGCCGCCTCGATCACCTTCTGCCGGCGCTCCAGGTACTCGTCCAGGCCGCGCGGCAGCATCCGCAGCGCCGCGTCGCCCAGCAGCGCGAACACCCGGTCCGTCGTCCGCTCCACGAAGTACCGGTCGTGGCTGATGACGATCATCGAGCCCGGCCAGCCGTCCAGCAGGTCCTCCAGCTGCGTCAACGTCTCGATGTCGAGATCATTGGTCGGCTCGTCCAGGAAGAGAACGTTCGGCTCGTCCATCAGCAGCCGCAGGATCTGCAACCGCCGCCGCTCACCGCCGGAGAGGTCCCCGACCGGCGTCCACTGCTTCTCCTTCGTGAACCCGAACTTCTCGCACAGCTGCCCCGCCGTCATCTCCCGGCCCTTGCCGAGGTCGACCCGGTCGCGGACCTGCTGGACGGCCTCCAGCACCCGCAGCGCGGGGTTGAGCTCGGCGACCTCCTGCGAGAGGTAGGCGAGCTTGACGGTCTTGCCGACCACGACCTTGCCGGCCGCCGGCTGCTGCTCGCCCCCACTACGGGCGGCGGCCTCCAGCGTCCGCAGCAGCGAGGTCTTGCCCGCGCCGTTGACGCCGACCAGACCGATCCGGTCGCCCGGGCCCAGCTGCCACGTCAGGTGCTTGAGCAGCACCTTCGGCCCGGCCTGGACGGTCACGCCCTCCAGCTCGAAGACCGTCTTGCCCAGCCGCGAGCTGGCGAACTTCATCAGTTCGGCGTTGTCCCGCGGCGGCGGCACGTCCGCGATCAGTTCGTTGGCCGCCTCGATCCGGAACCGCGGCTTGCTGGTCCGCGCCGGGGCGCCGCGCCGCAGCCAGGCCAGCTCCTTGCGCATCAGGTTCTGCCGCTTGGCCTCCTCGGAGGCCGCGATCCGCTCCCGCTCGGCCCGAGCGAAGACGTAGTCGCTGTACCCGCCCTCGTACTCGTGGACGGCGCCGCGCTGGACGTCCCACATCCGCGTCGCCACCTGGTCCAGGAACCACCGGTCGTGGGTGACGACGACGAGCGCGGAGCGCCGCGCCGCCAGATGCCGGGCGAGCCAGGAGATCCCCTCCACGTCGAGGTGGTTGGTCGGCTCGTCCAGCACGATCAGGTCCTGCTCGGCGATCAGCAGCTTGGCCAGCGCGATCCGCCGCCGCTCACCACCGGACAGCGGCCCGATGACGGTGTCCAGGCCCTGCGTGAACCCCGGCAGGTGCAGATCCCCGAACAGCCCGGTCAGCACGTCCCGGATCTTGGCGTTGCCGGCCCACTCGTGATCGGCGAGATCACCGATCACCTCGTGCCGGATGGTGGCGGCCGGGTCCAGCGAATCGTGCTGGGTCAGCACGCCCAACCGCAGGTCACCGGCGTGCGTGACCCGACCGGTGTCGGCGGACTCCAGCTTGGCGAGGATCCGAATCAGCGTGGTCTTGCCGTCGCCATTCCGACCCACGACGCCGATCCGGTCACCCTCGTTGACACCGAGGGAGACACCGTCGAGCAGCGCACGCGTCCCGTACACCTTGTCGACGGCTTCCAGATTGACGAGGTTGGCGGCCATCTCACTCCTGGTCTGTGCATCCCCGGGTCGGGGCTCGGTCGACCTCCAAGCGTAGTCGGCGCGGGGCGGGGGCCTTCGGGCGAGGACGGGGCGGCTGCCGTGGGCACGCGCGGGGGCGGTCACCCGTTGTGATGACCCACGGCGATACGGCCGCCCTGTGGACGATCAGGCCGAAGAATCCCACCCATGGAACGACACTGGCCGAGGCCCCCGGTGGACGGATACACGGTGGACGACCTGTTCACGCTGCCGGATCTCCCACGGCACACGGAACTGATCGACGGGAGCCTGGTCTTCGCGGCCCCGCGGAACAACTTCCACTGCACCGCGGTCGACCTGCTGATGAGCGGCCTGCATTCGAGTCGGCCGGCCGAGGTCAAGGTCAGTCGCGACATGACCGTCATCCTCGACAGCCGCAACGGCCCCGAGCCCGATGTGAGCGTGGTCCGGGCAGCAGCGGTCACCGGGCCGAACCAGATGAGCTTCCAGGGCAGGGATGTGCTCCTGGCCGTCGAGGTCGTCTCCCCGGACTCCGAATCCCGCGATCGCACGACCAAGCCGTGGAAGTACGCCGCCGCCGGGATCCCGAATTTCTGGCGCGTCGAGTGCGACGGAGACGACGACAGGCCCGTCATCCACGTCTACGAGCTAGACCCGCTGACCACGACGTACGTGCACATGGGCGTCCACGGCGACCGGATCAAGGTCGACAAGCCCTACCCCATCGACATCGACCTGACCGCCATCGACGAGCTCTAGGCGTCGCCCTTGAGGGCCGACACGAACGACGCCCACCCGGCGGCGGAGAAGACCAGCACAGGCCCCTGCGGCTGCTTGCTGTCCCGGACGGGGACGATGCCGGGGAGGCCGTCAGCCACCTCGACGCACTCGCCACCGGTGCCGTTGCTGTAGCTGCTCTTGCGCCAGATCGCGGCCCCAGGAAAGCCCTCGCCGACCTCGACGCAGTCCCCGCCGGTGCCGTTGCTGTAGCTGCTCTTACGCCACGAAGCGTCACTCAAGTCGAGTGCTCTGCTTGCCATTTCGGTAGTCCCCTGCCGCTGTCTCGATCACGGACAGAGACGCCGCGGGCGACAGTGCGGCGGCCCTGAGCAGATCGTACGACTCGCGGTACTGCTTCACGAGCGGCGGATAGTCGATGAGTTGGCCGCTGTGCAGGCTCTCGACGTACAGCACTGGTGGTGCATCCGCAAACGTCATGAACTTGGCCATCCCCATCGCGAACGGCCCCAGTCCGTCGTTTTCCGGAAGGAGCTGCAGAATCGAGTGTGTGGTCCTTACCACCCTCGCAATGTGCTCCAGCAGTTCCGCCATCTGCTCGCCTTGGAGGGCTGGACGACGAACCAGTGACTCGCTCAGGATCACCCAGAACTTCGGGGGTGCTTCCGCGTCGAAGATCACAGCCCGGGACATCCTGGCCGTCACCTTCTCCTCGACCTCATCGTCCGTCACCCTCGGCATAGCAGCCCGCACAACCCGCCCGCGTGTAGTCCGGCGTCTGCAGCAGGCCCGGAACAAGCAGCGGCGCCCACTCCTCGATGGTCTCCGCCCGCTGCTCCATCTCCAGCGCGTCTGCGAAGTACTCCGCGTGACCGGCCCGGCGGGCCTTCGCCGCCGCTTCGCAGCGACGCTCGAAGAATCCGTTCGTGTTGAGCTTCTTGTCCACGTGGAGGGCCAGGTCCAGCGGCATGCTCCGCTCGCCGCGTTCGATCTGGCTGAGCAGCGAGATGCCGCGATAGCTGCCCTCCGCCAGCTGTTCGAGCGTGAGGCCGGCCTGTTCCCGTAGGAAGCGCATCTCGGCGCCGTAGAAGCACGGGACACTGGCCGAGGGGTCTGCATCCTTGCGAGGGGGCATAACTCACCACCGCTGCTTGCTCGTTGCCCGGTACAAAGCGATTCCTCGGCACGCTACGCGCGCACGGCGCCGCCGCGTGGGCAATCCGCCGTAATGCGCACATGTGGGTGGCTCACTCGGGCGCCACCGGATCGTACGTTCCCTCGACCCGGTGGGCCACGTCGCGGCCCGGCACGACGTAAAGGCTCAAAGACCGGGGAAAGGACCTATCCCAACCCCTCCGACCTCCCCGTCACCCACGCCACCCACACGGGTGACTTGGGCCAACTCAGCTGGATTTGAGGAGGGTTGAGCGGCATATGCTCGCCGCGACACGTGCACCACCGCACACATGCTTCGGCCCCCGGCCGGGACGGCAATCCCGAACGAGGGCCTAACCAAGAAGGAAGCCGAAACCTTCCCTATGGCTACCACCAAGGAAGCCGAAACCTTCCCAATGGCTCTCAAGAACCCTAGCGCGCCCTCGCGCCCCGTGTCCCGCGTTCCCGCGCCGACTCCCTCGTCCGGCGTCATTCACGCCAACTCCCGTCACACCAGCCACTTCACAGTGGTGGGCAACCACCTCGCCCAGCACCGTGGACTGACGCTCGTGGCGATCGGGCTCGCCCTGCACATCCAGTCGCTGCCCGCCGGGGCCCGCATCGGCATCAAGTGCCTGGCCGCCCGCTTCCCCGAGAGCGAGGCACGGATCGCCTCCGCGCTGCGGGAGTTGGAGGCGGCCGGGTACCTGAAGCGCACGCGGGAGCGACTGCCGAGCGGGCGGGTGGTGACGCGCACGGTCTCGTACAACCAGCCGGGCGCGGCCCCCTGCCCCGTGGCCCGCCCCGCCCAACGGGCCGCGAGGCCGGAACGGGAACACGAGGCGAAGCCGACGCCACGGTCGACGCCGAAACCCGAACCGGCACCCAAACCGGCACCGAAACCGGCACGTGCACCGCTTCCCGCGCCGCGTCGCCCCAGCCCGGACGGGACGCGCCTGGCCCACCGCATACTCGTGGAGCTGCGGCGCGACGATCCGCGCCTGCTGCTCTCCGAGGCGGACGTGGCACGCCTCGCCCCGGCCGTGAGCGCCTGGCTCGAACGCGAGGCACCGCCTGATGCCGTACGCCGCACCCTCGCGGCCGATCTGCCGCCCGACCTCCGCAGTCCGGCGGCCTTGCTCGCCCACCGCCTCACGGCGTCGCTGCCGCCGCCGCTCCCAGCCAGCACACCGGCGCCTCCGCGCCCGGACCCCCTCCAGACCTGCGACGGCTGCGAACGCGCCTTCCGCGCGCCGCAACCGGGACTGTGCCGCGACTGCCGATCCAGCCTCATGGAGGCTGGCGGACGGCCTGCCGCGGTACCCGTGACGCCGCGCCCGCGCCGGCCCGTCAGTCGACGTACTCCATCGTGATGGGGGCGGTGTTGTTCGTCAGGTCCGGGTCCGGGTGCTCCGGATCGGGCTTCACGGAGATCGTGCCCTGCGCGCCCTCGACCCGCTTGTCGATGCGGAACCGCAGTATGGCGGGGTCGGTCAGGGGTGCCGGGCACAGCACCTTCCGGTTCTTCTGGTCGACGTAGCCGCAGTAGAGCGTTTCGTGCCCTTCGCCCGATGGGTGCCATCCCAGGCTGACGCCCTCGGGCAGGGTCAGGTACGTGTCACCCTCGAAGTAGCCGTTCACGTCCATCACGCTGATGTCGTTCGTCTGGCCCACCTGGCCCTTGAGGGTGAACCCGTTGACCTGCCGATCCTGGGTCCGGGCGGTGAGGAACCGCACTCCACCGTGGGCCGACTCCCGGCCGTACGTGGTGAAGAGGCTGCCGTCGACCGGGCGGAGCCCGAGCGGCGCACCGGATCCCCGCGGGGCCGAGTCGGGCAGCTGTGCATCGGCCGGTGTGTTGGGCGCGGGATACACGGTGTAGGTGATCAGGCCCTGTCTTCCGGTCTCGGCGACCGCGGCCGTGAACGGCCGGTCGGTCTCGTACGCCGCTCCGGCGGGCAGCGGCCCGGGGAACGCACAGACCGCCTTCGTCGGCGCGTCGGCCTTGTCGTAACGGCAGTTGCTGTACTGCCTGCGCAGCGTCGCCTGCCCCTTCACGTCCAGCACGACGCTGAGGGCGTCGTCCAGACCCGAGTGCCCCCTGTTGCCGAAGGCGGGCCGCACCTTCAGCTCGGAGCCGGGCGTCACATCGGAAAAGCCCTCTTCACTGCGTGCGGCCAGTTCGGGCGCCCCGATGACCAGTTGGGTGGTGTGATGGATGGCGGGGGCGTTGGCGCTGGTCACAGTGATCTTCATGGACCCGGCCGGGCCCTCCGGCGCACTCTCCCGCTGCGCCATGCTGAACAGCCAGAGGTTCGCGGAGTCTCCCGATGCGATGTTCTTCGGGGTGCAGGTGATGACGTCACCGGAGCGCTCGCATCCCTGCTGCCCCTTCGCGGTGTCGAACCTCACCGCCTTCGCGGCGGACAGCTCGACGGTCACCTTGACGTTCCTGGCAGTCACCGGCCCCGTGTCCGGGGAAAGGCCGCTCGCCTCCAGGTTGGCGTAGAACGGTTCGGAAGAGTCGGCTATTTGCTCCCGTTCCGACTTGTCGAACACCCGGAGGTAGTGCGTGTGCAGCGCGTCCTTGAACGCCAACTTCGCCCTCTGGGAAGGCTTGTCCGTCCGCTCGGAGTCCTTCGTGCCGCAGGACGTCACCGCCCCGCCGAGCGCCATCACCAGTGCGGCCGCCACGGCTGTGGTCGCGTGTCGTCGCCGGATGCTCGCTCGTGAATCCGTCATGCAAGATCAGACTCGAACGTCGTGTCGAGCGGTTGCCGGGCGGCGGACACGGTACGGACACGGCCCGGACGGCCTGGCGCCGGCGGCAGGCCGCCCGGCGGCGGAACGCGAACTCGCCGACACAGGGTGCGTGAAAGGCCCCGACCAGAAGGTCGGGGCCTTTCACCTATCACGGTCAACCGGACGCTCAGGCCGATCCGGCTACCCACCTCGAGCAGTTGTGGGGCTTGAGGTTGCCGTCCAACAGGCAAACCCTGATCTGGATGTAGCTCCACTCGGGAAGGTCCCAAGTGAGGTGGTTGCAGCTGCCGCGTCCGCCCCGCGTCCACAGGAGCTTCGACCCGTACCCCTTGGTCTGGATCTGCGTCTGCACGGTCATGCCGTCCGCCGCGTTGTCACACGCCTCGAGCCGGTCCCCGTACGACCTCCAGTTGGCCTTTCCTCCCCAGGTCGAACCATCGGTCGTATGCGCCATGGCATCCTCGGCGAACGCCGGCGTGCTGCCGAAAGCCACCATCGCCGCCGCGGCGACCCCTGTTGCAAGGAAGCGTCGTATCCTCATCTGTCCCCCATTTCGACCTCGCGTTTACTGGGCCGCGGGAAGCGGTATGCGAGGCGGAAACGCGCGCCACGTCAAGGGCTCCCCCGAGGCCGTGCTCATCCTATCCATTTGACGGGGGCATGCTCATTCGCGAATTGAGCCGCTGGGCGCTAGCCGTTGGCGACGACCCTCGCGCCCGCTACCGGACCGGCGGCGGTGCGGGCCGTGCGGCAGGTGCCCGAGGCGCGCAGCGCGGTGGCGACCCGGTCGGCCTGGTCTGCGTCGGCCGCCAGGAACGCGGTGGTCGGGCCGGAGCCGGAGACCAGGGCGGCCAGCGCCCCGGCGTCGGTGCCGGCGGCGAGGGTGGCGGCCAGCGACGGGCGGAGGGAGAGCGCCGCCGCCTGGAGGTCGTTGTCCAGGGCCGCGGCGAGGGCGGCCGGGTCGCCGGTGCGCAGCGCGGCCAGGAGGGCCGGGGACGGCTCGGGGTCGGGGATGTCGGCGGTGGTCGCGCCGGTGCCGGAGGCGTCGCGGAGGCGGTCGCACTCCTTGTAGACGGCGGGGGTGGACAGGCCGCCGTCGGCGACCGCGAAGACCCAGTGGAAGGTGCCGCCGACGGGCAGCGGCTCCAGCAGCTCACCCCGGCCACGGCCGAGCGCCGCACCGCCGACCAGGCTGAACGGTACGTCGCTGCCCAACTCCGCGCAGATGGCGAGCAGTTCGTCCTGGGTGGCGCCGGTGCCCCACAGGGTGTCGCAGGCCAGCAGGGCGCCGGCGGCGTCCGCGCTGCCACCGGCCATGCCGCCGGCGACCGGGATGTCCTTGGCGATGTGCAGGTGGACGGCGGGGTCCAGGCCGTGGCGGGCGGCCAGCGCGCGGGCCGCGCGGGCGGCGAGGTTGGTGTCGTCCAGCGGGACCTGGTCGGCGTCCGGGCCGGTGCAGGTGAGCGTCAGGGCGTCCGCGGGGGTGGCGGTGACCTCGTCGTACAGGCCGACGGCCAGGAAGACGTTGGCCAGGTCGTGGAAGCCGTCGGGGCGGCGCCCGCCGACGGCGAGTTGGACGTTGACCTTGGCGGGCACCCGGACGGTGGTGCCGGGGGCGCCGGTGCTGTCGGGGCGGCTCATCGGGTGGGCTCCTGGTCGGCGGCGTCGGCGGCCGGAACCTTGTTCTCGGCGATGGCGATGAACGACTCGATGGTCAGCGACTCGCCGCGGGCCTGCGGCGAGACGCCGGCCGCGACCAGGGCCGCCTCGGCCGCCGCGGCCGAGCCCGCCCAGCCGGCGAGGGCGGCCCGCAGGGTCTTGCGGCGCTGGGCGAAGGCCGCGTCGACGACGGCGAAGACCTCTTCGCGGGAGACCCGGGACGGGAGTGGTTCGGCGCGGCGGACGAGGGAGACCAGGCCGGACTCGACGTTCGGGGCGGGCCAGAAGACGTTGCGGCCGATCGCGCCGGCCCGCTTGACCTCGGCGTACCAGTTGGCCTTGACCGACGGGACGCCGTAGACCTTGTTGCCGGGCCCGGCGGCGAGCCGGTCGGCGACCTCGGCCTGGACCATGACCAGGGTCCGCTCGATGGTCGGGAACCGCTCCAGCATGTGGAGGAGGACCGGGACGGCGACGTTGTACGGGAGGTTGGCGACCAACGCGGTGGGCGCCGGGCCGGGGAGTTCGGTGACGTGCAGGGCGTCGCTGTGCACCAGGGCGAAGCGGTCGGCGCGCTCGGGCAGCCGGGCGGCGACGGTGCCGGGCAGCGCCGCGGCGAGCACGTCGTCGATCTCGACGGCGGTGACCCGGTCGGCGACCTCCAGCAGCGCCAGGGTCAGCGAGCCCAGGCCGGGGCCGACCTCGACGACCACGTCGTCGGGGCGGACCTGCGCGGTCCGGACGATCCGGCGGACGGTGTTGGCGTCGATGACGAAGTTCTGGCCGCGCTGCTTGGTGGGGCGTACGCCCAGCGCTGCGGCCAGTTCCCGGACATCGGCGGGGCCCAGCAGCGGGCCGATTTCGTCAGTGGTCTTGCGGTCGCTCACCCGTGAAGCTTACGGCCGCAGGCGGGCCAGGGGCTCGCGCCCCGGGTGACGTAGAGCTTCTTGGCCCGGTAGGTCTGCTCCTCGGCGGGTGCGTCCTGGGGGCGGCCGCTGCCGCCGAGCCGGCGCCAGGTGCCGACGTCGAACTGGTAGAGCCCGCCGTAGGTGCCGGAGGCGTCGACCGCGTCCGGCCGGCCGCCGGCCTCGCACGCGGCCAGTGCGCCCCAGGCGAGGCCGTCGGCGCCGCGGACGGTGGTGGGCAGCGCCCGGGTGCCGACATGGACGATCTGCGGGCGCGGCGCCTGGACCGTCTCGGTCGCGACCTTGCGGGGCTTGCGGCGCACGCCGTTGACGGTGTCCAGGCGGTAGGTGACCCGCCGCAGGCCGGGGACGCCGGGGCGGACCACGGCCTCGGTGCCGACGGTCAGCTGCGGGTCGGGCCGCTTGACGGTGCGGAACGGGATGGTCTCCTCGCGGACCTCGGTGGTGCCGGTGATCCGCAGCACCGAGACGGTCTGGTCCTCGCGGGGGAAGCTGTCCGGCGGCACCGAGGTGGTGTCGTGGTCGCGCAGTGCCAGCCCGGCCTCGGCGAGGGCCTCGCGGACGGTGGCGGCGTTGGTGCGGACCCGGTACTCGCGGCCGTCGGCGACGAAGACCAGGGAGCGCTCGGTGCGGACGTGCAGCTCCAGGCCGTGCCGGCCGATGGGCTGGGAGCGGGCGGTGGAGAGGTAGGCGCCCTCGGCGCGGACGCCGAGCTGGTGCAGCGCACCGGCGACGGTGTCGGCGGTGGTCCACACCTGGCGGCGCTCCCCGTCGAGGGTGAGCATGACCGGCCGGCCGTGGCGGACCACGACCTCGTCGCCGCTGGTGAGGTCGGAGCCGGGGGCGGGGGCGACGATGTCGTGGTCGCCGATCGCGAGGTTCTGGTCGGCGAGGAGTTCGTCGACGTCGTCGGCGAAGGTGTGCAGCGTGTGGGGGTCGCCGTCGACGCTGAGCTTGACGGCCTTGTCGTGCGCGACGAAGGCCGTGGTGCCGCCGGCGAGGAAGGCGACGACCAGGGCCCGGGGCACCAGCCGACGCAGTTGTTCGGGCCTCTCGCGGGTGCGCCGGCGGCGGCCCCGGCCGCGCCCGGCTCGGTGGCCACTGGGCGAAGGAGTCACGCTGCACCTGCCACGGGTCGTCCGGTAACCGCTCAACCGCGGAATGTAGCGGAGGGCGGGCGGCGAGGGCGAACTCGCGCCACGGCGGGGCGGGTCCGCCGGGCGCGGTGCGGCGGCCGTCAGTAGTCGAACGCGCGGGCGGTGTTGGCCGCGACGGCCGAGGCCAGCGCGTCCTCCGTCATGCCCTTGACGTCGGCCATGGCCCGCAGGGTGAGCGGGATGAGGTAGGGCGCGTTGGCCCGTCCGCGGTACGGCGCGGGGGTGAGGAAAGGCGCGTCGGTCTCGACGAGCAGCAGTTCGGGCGGGGCGATCGCGAGGGCGTCGCGCAGCGGCTGGGCGTTCTTGAAGGTGACGTTGCCGGCGAACGACATGAAGTAGCCGGCCGCGGCGCAGACCTCGGCCATCGCGGCGTCGCCGGAGTAGCAGTGGAAGACGACCCGGTCGGGCGCGCCCTCCTCGCGCAGGATGCGCAGCACGTCGTCGTGGGCCTCGCGGTCGTGGATGACCAGGGCCTTGCCGTGCCGCTTGGCGATCTCGATGTGGGCGCGGAAGGACCGCTCCTGGGCGGCCATGCCCTCGGGGCCGGTGCGGAAGTAGTCCAGACCGGTCTCGCCGACGCCGCGGACCTGAGGCAGGGCGGCGAGCGCGTCGATCTCGGCGAGGGCGGCGTCCAGCGCGGCGTCGCCGCCGGCCGCCCGGGCACCCTGCCGCGACCAGCCGTCGGAGTCACCGAGGACGATCCGCGGCGCCTCGTTGGGGTGCAGGGCGACGGTGGCGTGCACGGCCTCGTGGGCGGCGGCGGTGTCCGCCGCCCAGCGGGAGCCGTTCAGGTCGCAGCCGACCTGGACGAGGGTGGTCACGCCGACCGACGCGGCCGTGGCCAGGGCCTCCTCGACGGTGATGCCCTGTATGTCCAGGTGGGTGTGCGAGTCCGCGACCGGAACCCGGAGCGGTTCGGGCAGCGGCGGCGGGGTGTCTTTGTCCTGCTTGGCCATGGCCGCGATCCTACGAGGACCGCGGCCGCCGCCTCACTTGCGGTGGTGCTGGAAGGGGTGCAGCAGGTCGGAGAGGTGCCAGTGGTGCCGTCCCGACTCGGCGGCGGGGTCGCCGTCCGCGCCCTGGTGGGAGTTCTTCCGGTGATGCGGGCGCTGGTGCATGTTCGCGATCGCGTCGGAGACCATCGAGACCTGACCGGAGCGCATGATGCGGACGACGTGGCCGCCGCAGTTGAGGCACGTCGGACGGGTCAGGGGGGACGGGACCCGCTCGCCGTCCGTGAAGTAGACGGCGTGTGTGACGCCCTTGGCATCCACCTGGTGCTCGATCTCGTACGCCTGCTCCCAGCCGTGGCCGCAGCCCATGCAGCAGAACGCGTACGCCTCGTGGGCGGCGGGCTCGGACGGTCGGGGGCGGGGCGGGAGGGGGCTTGCAGGGGCCGCACCGGGGATGCCGGCGGTGGTCTTCGTGATGTCGCTCATGTGCGCTCCTCTTGTCCGCTGGACAAGCTCTCCGGGGACCGGACGTCCCGGTTCCCAGGGAACGCCTTTCGCGGCCGGAGCGCAGCCGAGCTGCTACCTATTGGCCCAGATTTGGCAGGTCGTAGGAAAAACGGACCGCAAGGGGGCGAATCGCTTTACCTTCGATGCCGGCCATTTACCTTCCTGTGGGTAGGTTCAGGGCTGTGGCCTGGGCTTTTATGCTCTCCCGAGCAGGGGCGCGCTCAGCGGGGCGCAGCGGGGCCCGGCGGAGCGCACCGGGGCCGGCCGCCCGATCACGACGTCCCGGCGGCACCCCGCTCGGCGTTCTTCGCCGCCACCACCGCGTCGAAGACCTCCCGCTTGGGCAGCCCGGCCTCCGCCGCCACCGCCGCGATCGCCTCCTTGCGACGCTCCCCGGCCTCCTCGCGGACCCGCACCCGGCGCACCAGCTCCGCGGCGTCCAGCTCCGCCGGCCCGCTCTCCGGCGCCCCCTCGACGACGATCGTGATCTCCCCGCGGACGCCCTCGGCGGCCCACGCCGCCAACTCGCCCAGCCCGCCCCGCCGGACCTCCTCGTAGGTCTTGGTCAGCTCCCGGCAGACCGCGGCCCGGCGGTCCGCGCCGAAGACCTCGGCCATCGCGGCGAGCGTGTCGTCCAGGCGGTGCGGCGCCTCGAAGTAGACCAGGGTGCGCCGCTCCCCGCCGACCTCGCGGAGCCGGGAGAGCCGCTCCCCCGCCTTGCGGGGCAGGAAGCCCTCGAAGCAGAACCGGTCCACCGGCAGCCCGGACACCGCGAGCGCGGTGAGCACCGCGCTCGGGCCGGGGACCGCGGTGACCTTGATGCCGCGCTCGACGGCCGCCGCCACCAGCCGGTAGCCGGGGTCGGAGACCGACGGCATCCCGGCGTCGGTGACCAGCAGCACCCGCGCACCGCCGGACAGCGCGTCCGCCAACTCGGGCGTCCGGGCCGCCTCGTTGCCCTCGAAGTACGACACGATCCGGCCGGTCGGCTGCACCTCCAGCGCCTGGGTGAGCCGGCGCAGCCGCCGGGTGTCCTCGGCGGCGATCACATCGGCGGCGGCCAGCTCGGCGGCGAGTCGCGGCGGGGCGTCCGCGACCTCGCCGATGGGCGTCCCTGCAAGTACCAGCGTTCCAGTCACCCTCCCATCCTCCCAGCCCCGCGCCGCTCCCCGGTCGGGCCCGTGCCGGTGACGCGCGCCACCGGCCGGCGCCGCGGACCCCCGCCGCACAGGCCGCTTCCCTACGATGGGCCGGGTGACAAGTGACACCACCGCGACGCACGCGGCCACCCTGCGCACCCCGGAGCCGACCGACCGGCCCCCCGTGTGGCAGCGGCGACTGCGCCGGTTCGGATACGTCGCCCGCCCCGGCGCCGACGTCCGGACGCGGCTGGTGGCGCCGTTCCCCGAGCCGGACGGGCGGGTGTGGGCGCTGCTCGGCGCCGGCCCGCGGCTCGCACGGCGCCTGGCGCGCTGGTCGGGCTGGCTCGGGCCGCTGCTGGTGACGCTGTTCGCGGGCGTGCTGACGTTCTGGAACCTCGGCAGCCCGCGCAAGGTGATATTCGACGAGACGTACTACCCCAAGGACGCCTGGTCGCTGCTCCAGTACGGCTACGAGGGCACCTGGGCGAAGAACGCCAACGACGCCCTGCTGGCCCATCCCCCGCAGATCCTGCTCTCGCCGGAGCACTCGTACGTCGTGCATCCGCCGATGGGCAAGTGGCTGATCGCGCTGGGCGAGTGGGCGTTCGGGATGAACCCCTTCGGCTGGCGGTTCATGACCGCGCTGCTGGGCACCCTGTCGGTGCTGCTGGTCTGCCGGATCGGGCGGCGGCTGCTGCGCTCGACGGCGCTGGGCTGCCTGGCCGGCGGGCTGCTGGCGGTGGACGGCCTGCACTTCGTGATGAGCCGCACCGCGCTGCTCGACCTGATCGTGATGTTCTGGGTGCTGGCCGGCTTCGGCTGCCTGCTGGTGGACCGGGACCGCACCCGGGCCCGGCTGGCGGCGGCGCTGCCCACGAACCCCGAGGGGCTGACCCGACCCGACGCGGAGGTCGGCGGCCGACTGCGGCTGGGCTGGCGCCCGTGGCGGATCGCGGCCGGGCTGTGCCTGGGCCTGTCGGCGGCGACGAAGTGGAACGGCCTGTACTTCCTGGCGGCGTTCGCGCTGATGTCGGTGCTGTGGGACATGGGGGCGCGGCGCACCGCCGGCGCCCGGCACCCGTTCCGGGCGGCGCTGTGGCGCGACGCGCTGCCCGCCTTCGTCTCCACCGTCGTGGTGGCGCTCGCCACCTACCTGGCGTCCTGGAGCGGCTGGATCGCCACCAAGGGCGGCTACTACCGCGACTGGGCCACCTCGCCCGAGGGCCGGAACAGCTCCTTCACCTGGCTGCCGGACTGGCTGCGCAGCCTGTGGCACTACCAGACCGAGGTCTACGCCTTCCACACCGGACTGACCACGCCCCACACCTACATGTCCAACCCGTGGAGCTGGCTGGTGCTGGGCCGCCCGGTCTCGTACTTCTACGAGGACCCCAAGGCCGGACAGGACGGCTGCACCGCCGCCGAGGGCTGCGCCCGCGAGGTACTGGCGCTGGGCACCCCGCTGCTGTGGTGGGCGGCCTGCTTCGCGCTGCTCTACGTGCTGTGGCGGTGGCTGTTCCGGCGGGACTGGCGGGCCGGGGCGATCGCCTGCGGCGTCGCCGCCGGCTACCTGCCGTGGTTCCTCTACCAGGAGCGGACCATCTTCCTCTTCTACGCGGTGGTCTTCGTCCCGTTCCTGTGTCTGGCGCTGGCGATGATGATCGGCGCGATCATCGGACCGCCGCGGGCCAGCGAGCGGCGCCGCACCATCGGCGCGGTCGGCGCCGGCGTCCTGGTGCTGCTGATCGTGTGGAATTTCGTCTACTTCTATCCCCTATATACGGGTCTGCCCATTTCCAAGAGCGCCTGGCACAACCGGATGTGGTTCGACAGCTGGGTCTAGCGCGGATCCACCGCGAGGCCCCGACCTGCCCCCTGTGACGAACCTGTGACGACGGTCGAACAGCGCGTCACCGGACCGTGCCCTGATCGAGACTCACCGCTTGCCCGTGTCCCTTAGAGTGCGATGGGCGTTCTTGGGTGCGTACTCAAGGACTCAAGCTCCTGGGAGGGGATCGGTGGCATGCGCCGCGAGGTGAAATACGGACTGATCGGCGGTTCGGTGGCCCTGGTGGCCGGAGTCGTCGGCGGCTTCACGCTGTTCGGCGGCTCGGACGGGTCGGCACCGCAGGCGGTCAGGGCGGCGGATGCCAAGTCCGGCGACGGCGGCCCCACGGTGCCCACCGGCCCGCTGACCGCCAAAGAGGTGAACACCACCACACAGATGTTCCTGACGGCCTGGCAGTCCGGCGACATCGACAAGGCCGCCGCGCTGACCGACGACCCGGGCGCCGCCCGCAGCGCGCTCACCTCCTTCGCCCAGCAGGCGAAGTTCTCCAAGGTGACGCTGAAGCCGGGCACCCCGGCCGGCTCCAAGGTGCCGTACACGGTCAACACCGACATCGCCTACAAGTCCGTCAAGACCCCCTTCTCGTACGACAGCGCGTTGACGCTCCAGCGCGCCAAGGCCACCGGGAAGCCGCAGGTCGCCTGGCAGCCGTCGACGCTCTACCCCGGCCTGGCCAAGGGCGACGAGCTGCGCACCGGGGAGGCCGAGGCGCCGCCGATCAAGGCGGTGGACCGCAACGGCGTCGAGCTGACCGCCAAGGACCACCCGACGCTCGCCGCGGTGCTGGACAGCCTGCGCACCAAGTACGGCAACAAGACCAACGGCAAGCCCGGCGTGGAGCTCTACGTCCACCGCGCCAAGACCACCGACAGCAACAAGCAGCAGCCCGACAAGACCCTGAAGGTGCTCTCCCAGGGCACCCCCGGCACGCTGCGCACGACGCTGGACGCCAAGCTCCAGGCCGCGGCCGAGAACGCGGTCAAGGGCAAGAAGTCGGCGTCCGCCGCGGCCGTCAAGCCCAGCACCGGCGAGATCCTGGCGCTCGCCAACTCCCCCGCGAACGGCTTCAACCTCGCCGCCCAGGGGTCGCTGGCACCCGGCTCGACGATGAAGATCGTCACCGCCGCGATGCTGATGGACAAGGGGCTGACGGCGCCGGACAAGAAGGACCCGTGCCCGAAGTTCGTCACGGTCGGCGGCTGGAAGTTCCAGAACCTCAACAAGTCCGAGATCCCGGACGGCACCTTCGCGCAGAGCTTCGCGGCGTCCTGCAACAACGCCTTCATCGGGCACGCCAAGGACCTCGGCGACGACGACCTGACCAACGAGGCCCGGGACGTCTTCGGCATCGGGCTGAACTGGGCGACCGGCATCCCCACCTTCGACGGCACCGTCCCGGTCATGCACGACGCCCAGATGGCGGCCTCGCTGATCGGTCAGGGCGGGGTCCGGATGAACCCGCTGAACGTCGCCTCGATCGCCGCCACCGCCCAGTCCGGCTCGTTCCACCAGCCGTACATCGTCGCCGCGTCGCTGGACAACCGGACGTTCGCCAAGGCCGCCCGCACCATGAAGCCGGACACCGCGTCCAACCTCAAGGCGCTGATGAAGCTGACCGCGACCTCCGGGACGGGCGCCGAGGCGATGCAGGGGATCAGCGGTGACATCGGCGCCAAGACCGGCTCCGCCGAGGTCGACAACCAGGACAAGCCGAACGCCTGGTTCGCCGCCTACCGCGACGACCTGGCGGCCGCCGCGGTCGTTCCGGCCAGTGGTCACGGCGGCACCAACGCGGGCCCGTTGGTCCGCGCCATCCTGACCGCCAACTAAGGGCCCGGGGGCGCCCCTTCACACGGGGTGTCCACCGGCCGGAAGTCGTTCGCATGGCCCGTACAGCTTTCGCTAGCGTGCGGGCCATGAGCGATTCCGGTACCGAGACCGCCCCTGCCGGCCAACCCCACCCCCGCTTCGCCGAGGCCCTCACCGCCCTCGGGCTGAGCGTGGAGGTGCGCCGGTTCCCCGAAGCCACCCCGACCGCCGCGCAGGCCGCCGCCGCGATCGGCTGCGACCTCGACCAGATCGTCAAGTCGCTGATCTTCACAGCATGGGGGTCCTCCCATGCGCCGGGCCATGAGGAAGGCGTACCGGTGCTGGTCCTGATGGACGGCGCCTCGCGGGTGGACGTGGAGCGGGTCCGGGCCGAGCTGGGCGCCACCAAGGTCCGCCGGGCCGATGCCGCGCTCGTCCGGGAGACCACCGGCTACGCCATCGGCGGCGTCCCCCCGTTCGGCCACCGCACCCGCACCACCGTGCTCGCCGACCGCGGCATCCTCGCCCACCACACCGTCTGGGCCGCGGCCGGCACCCCGCACACCGTCTTCCCGCTCGACCCGCAGACCCTGATCGCCCACGCCGGCGGCCGGGTGGTCGACGTGCGCGAGCAGACCTCATGACGCCGCTGGTCGTCGCCGCGGTGCTGCTGGCCGCCGTCACCCACGCCAGCTGGAACGCCCTCGCCCACGGCATACGCGACCAACTGCTGGCCTTCACCCTGGTCGGTGGCGGCGGGGCGGTCTGCGGCGCGGTCCTGGCCTGCTTCACCCCGCTGCCGGCGGCCGGCGCCTGGCCGTACCTGCTGGCCTCCTCGGTGCTGCACATCGTCTACCAAGGGCTGCTGATGCAGTCGTTCCGCCTGGGCGACTTCGGGCAGATGTATCCGATCGCCCGGGGCACCGCGCCGCTGGTCGTCACCGTGCTCGCGGCGGTCTTCGTGCACGAGGTACCGGACGGCTGGGCGCTGGCCGGCGTGGCCCTGGCGTCCGCGGGGCTGGTGGGCCTGGCGGTCTGGGGCATCCGGGGCTCCGGCCTCCGCCCTCACTGGCCGGCGATAGCCGCGGCGCTCGCCACCGGCCTGTCCATCGCCGCGTACACCACCGTCGACGGCCTGGGCGTCCGCGCCTCGGAGACCCCGCTGGGCTACATCGCCTGGCTGATGATCCTCGAAGGGCTGGTCATCCCGGCCTACGCCCTGGCCACCCGACGCGGCCGGCTCGCCGCCGAGCTGCGCCCCGTCGCACTGCGCGGCCTGGCCGGCGGGCTGCTGTCGGTCTTCGCCTACGGACTGGTGCTGTGGGCGCAGACCCGCGCGCCGCTCGCCCCCGTCGCGGCGCTCCGCGAGTCGTCGATCATCGTCGGGGCCGCCATAGGGACGCTCTTCTTCAAGGAGCGGTTCGGCCTGCCGAGGCTGGCGGCGGCGGGGGTGATGGTGGTGGGGATCGGCCTGATGATGGCGGGCTGACGGCCGCCTTGCGGCCGCCTTGCGGCCGGATTCTTCCCATGTTGTCGGCTTCCCCGCCGTGTGGCTGGCGCCGGGCTGCCCCTGACGTCGTCGCGTTTCCCGCCGTGCGGGTTGCGGTGTTTTCCGCCTTCGGCGGGAGGGGTGTGTGGGGCGGGGCCCCGCGTGGTGCGTGGTGGCGGTTCCGGGGGCTCCGGGGCGGGTTGTCGGACTGCTGCGCTTTACGTCCGACAACCCACCCCTGCGCCCCCGGAACCTCCCGTAGGGGACGGGAGACCCCGCCCCGGTGGGGGGATTCTCATCTGTCGTGCAGGGCGTGGCGCAGTTCGGCGTTGGCGACCAGGATGCCGCCGTCTACGGGGAGGGTGATGCCGGTGACCCAGGAGGCGTCGGGGGAGGCGAGGTAGGCGACGGCCGCGGCGATGTCCTCGGGGCGGCCGACCCGGCCCAGCGGGTAGGCGGCGGCCGCCCGCTCAAGGCGCTCCTCGCGGCCTGCCCAGTTGGGGGTGTCGACGGTGCCCGGTGCGACCAGGTTGACGCGGACGCCGCGGGGCGCGGCGTGGCCGGAGAGCGTACGGGTCAGGCTGGCCAGGCCCGCCTTGGCGGCGCTGTAGGCGTGGTTGCCGAAGTCCTGGATGCCGTTGACCGAGCCGATGTTGACGATCGAGCCGCGACCGCCGGCGGCGGCCAGGTGCGGCAGGGCGGCCCGGGCGCAGCGCATGGCGCCGCTCAGGGTGAGGTCGAGGTCGGCGGCCCATTCCCCGTCGGGGGTGTCCTCGAAGAGCGGCGGGTCGGGGTGGCAGCCGAAGGCGTTGTTGACCAGGGTGTCCAGGCCACCGAAGCGCGCCACGGCGTGATCGACGGCCGCCTCCACCGCGGCCCGGTCGCCGACGTCGCAGGCCCGTGCCTCGGCGGCGCCGCCGGCCGCGCGGAGGGCGTCGGCCGCCCGCTCGGCACGCGCCCCGTCGATGTCGGTGAGCAGCACCCGCGCGCCCTCGTCGGCCAGCCGCCGCGCGGTGGCCTCGCCGATGCCCCGCCCGGCCGCCGTGATCAGTACCCGATATCCCTCGAATCGCCTCATGGCCCGCTACCTACCCACCGGCCCGCACTTCTGCGACGGGCCCGGGTCCGTCCCTCACCCCCCACCGGGGCGGGGTCCCGTCCGCTACGGGAGGTTCCGGGGGCGCAGGGGTGGGTTGTCGGACGTAAAGCGCAGCAGTCCGACAACCCGCCCCGGAGCCCCCGGAACCGCCACCACGCACCACGCGGGGCCCCGCCCCACACACCCCTCCCGCCGAAGGCGGAACAACAGGCACCCGCGCGGCGGGAAACCCGACAACGTGGGGAGCGGCAAGGCGCCAGCCACACGGCGGGAAAACCGACAACGTGGGAAGAATCAGCCGCCCACGGCGGCAACCGCACGGACCAGCGCCTGCGCCCGCGGGTCCGCGGTCACGTTCCGCTGCATGCCGTTGGTGACGTAGCCGAAGGCGATCCCGCTCTCCGGGTCGGCGAAGGCGAGCGCGCCGCCGCGGCCGGGGTGGCCGAACGAGCCGGGGCCGAGGAGCGGCGACGCCGGGCCGTGCAGCATGAAGCCCAGGCCGAAGCGGGTGTTGACGAGGAGGGTGCGGTCGGGTCCTGCGGACTCCTCGGTGCGGGCGAGGGTCAGGGTGGCCGGCGCGAAGAGCCGCGGGTGGTCGTCGACCGGGCCGATCAGTGCGGCGTAGGCGCGGGCCAGCGCGGGGGCGGTGGCGATGCCGGCGGAGGCGGGGAGTTCGGCGGCGCGGTAGGCGTCGTCGTTCTCGTCGGGGGCCGGGGAGATCGCGGCGAAGGCGCGGCTGGTGAGGGAGTCCGGGTCGGCGTAGGCGTCGGCGACCGACCTCTTGGGGCGGACCCGCAGGCCGGCGGAGGCGGGGCGGGGCGGCGGCTCGACGGGCGCGAGGCGGCCGACGCGGGGGCGGGCCTCCTCCGGGAGGCCGATCCACAGGTCGAGGTCGAGCGGCCGGGATATCTCCTCGGCGACCCAGGCGCCGAGGGTGCGGCCGGTGACCCGCAGCACCAGCTCGCCCAGCAGCCAGCTGTAGGTCTGGGCGTGGTAGCCGTGGTCGGTGCCGGGTGTCCAGGCGGGGGCCTGGGCGGCGACCGCGGCCGGGCCGCTGACGCCGTCGATGGCCTGGGCGGGGCTGAGCGGGGTGTCCAGGGCCGGCAGGCCGGCGCGGTGCGCGAGCAGGTGGCGGACCAGGACGCGGTCCTTGCCGGCGGCCTTGAACTCGGGCCAGTACGTGCCGACCGGGGCGTCCAGGTCGAGCTGGCCGCGCTGGTGCAGCAGGAGCGGGACGGTGGCGGCGATGCCCTTGGTGGCGGAGCGGACGACCTGGGCGGTGCCGGGCTCCCAGGGGGCGGCCGTGGCGTCGTCGGGGTCGGCGTCGCCGTCCTTGGTGCCGGCCCGGAGGTCCACGACCTTGCGGCCGTCCCGGTAGACGGTGACCGCCGCGCCGCGCTCGCCGCGCTCGGCGAAGTTGGCTGCGAAGGCGTCCCGGACCGGCTCGTAGCCGTCCTCCACCGTGCCCTGGACGTCCACCACTGACTCGCTTCCCACTCTTCCGTCGCGTTCGATGACCCATCAATGGTGCAACGCCGGGATCCATGCTCATGACCAGGGGGACCGCCAGGGGGCGGGGGCGTGGCGTTCCTCACATCGGGCCACGGGGCGGCGGGCGGGGCCTGCGCACTGCGCAGGCTCACAGGCTCAGAGATAGATCTGTCGCTTGCAGTCGCGGCAGTGGGTCTTGCCGTCGCGCTTCACCGTCCGCCGGTGCTCACACTTCCCGGCTTTCGTCGTCGCCGTCACCGCGCGCACCCGATCCCGTCGGGCCGCACCGCCGCGGCGAGCGCGCGGACCGTCGCCACGTTGCAGCGCCCCAGCTCGATGAGCGCGAGCGGCGCGGGTCCGGTGCAGGAGGCGGCATCGAGCGAGAGGGAGGGCAGGCACACCCCCGCCGCCCGGAGTGCGTCGTTCAGTTCGTCGCGGGCCCGCTCCGCGTCCCTGACCTTCTCCGTCGCCGACTTCCGCCGGTCCGCTGCCACCATGCTCGTCAACTCCCTACGCATGTACGACTGTTGCCCCGACCAGGGGCCTCTTACGGTGCGTGTCTCCAGAGTTACGCTGCAAGAGCACGACCCGCCAGGCCGTTTCCGTCCCCACGTCCAGGTGGGGAGAAGGGAGTTGCACCGTGCCCGCACGTCCTCGGGAACTGACACCCGACCGCAGTGCCCGTCATCTCTTCGGCGCCAAGATGCGCGCCTACCGGGAACGGGGCGCCATAAGCCTTGAGGGGCTGTCGGACGTCGTGAAGATCAGCCGCAGCCACCTGTCCCGGATCGAAACGGCCGAGGCGATGCCGCCTCCGTCGCTCCCGGCGATGCTGGACGCCGCCTTCGGGACGGATGGGATCTTCGAGGAGCTGTACCGGCTGGCGAGCAAGGAGGTCCACCCCGATCAGTTCCGGCGCCGGATGGAGCTTGAGGCCCGGGCCCGGATCATCGACGAGTTCTCGTGTCAGCTCGTGACGGGGCTGGTGCAGACCGAGGAGTACGCCCGTGCGCTGTTCCAGACCTACGACCCGAGGCGAAGCCCGGAAAAGACCGAGGAGCTGTGGACGGCCCGTCTGAGCCGGCAGGCCCACCTGCGGGCCGACCCCCAACCGGATCTCTCGGTGATCCTTGACGAGGCGGTGCTCCGGCGGTCCTACGGCGGACCGGCCGTTATGCGGGCCCAACTGGCCCATCTCATCGACGTGACGCTGACCCCCACAAGCACCTTGCAGGTTCTCCCGTTCGAGCACGGGGGACATGGCCGGGGGCTCACTGGCGCTGTTCACCCTCGAAGACGGGACCCAGGTCGCCTGGGAGGAGGGGTTCGCGAGCGGGACATTGCTGGAGGACGCGGCGAAGGTCCGGCACCTTCGGCGGGCCTACGATCGGCTCAGGGCCTGCGCCCTGTCGCCGCGCGATTCGGCGGCGTTCATCCGGTCCGTCATGGAGGCACTACCCACATGAGCACCCCTTCGGACCTCTCCCGCGCGGAGTGGGTCAAGTCGAGCCACAGCAACGGTGAGGGCGGCGGCTGCGTCGAGTGGGCACCCGCTCACCTCACCTCGGGCACCGTCCCCGTCCGCGACAGCAAGGACCCGCACGGCCCGGCCATACGCTTCGGGACGGCCGCCTGGTCCTCGTTCGTCGCCGTCGTCAAGGGCGGGGAGCTGCCCGCCTGACGTTCGCGGCGGCACCGAGTGACCGGCCCTCGCGGAATGCGGGGGCCGGTGTCGTCGTCATGGCCGAGTTGCCGCCCACCCGCGGCGCCGAAACCATGGGGGCGTGAGCGATGCACCCGAGGCGTATCTGCGGTATCCGCACCTCCACGGCGACCTGCTCTGCTTCGCCGCCGAGGACGACCTGTGGCTGGCGCCGCTCGCGCCGGACGGCGAGGAGCCGGGCCGGGCCTGGCGGCTGACCGTGGACCGGACCCGGGTCGGGCACCCGCGGTTCTCCCCCGACGGCACCCGGATCGCCTTCACCAGCTGGCGCAGCCTCGACCCGGAGATCCACCTCGTGCCGGTGGCGGGTGGTCCGGCCCGGCGGCTGACGTACTGGGGCAGCACCGACGCCCGGGTCTGCGGCTGGACGCCGCCGGACCACGAGGGCCAGGCGCAGATCCTCGCGGTGTCCTCGCACGGCCAGCCGTTCTCGTACTACTCCTGGGCGTACAGCCTGCCCACCGACGGCAGCCCGGGCGGGCAGCTGCCCTGGGGGCCGGTCGCCCACATCGCGCTGGCCGACGTCGACGGGGAGCGCCGCACCCTGCTGCTCAGCGGCAAGCCGCCGCACGAGCCGGCGTCCTGGAAGCGCTACCGGGGCGGGGCGACGGGCCGGATGTGGCTGCACGGCACGCGGCTGCTGCCGGATCTGTGCGGGCACCTGGACTCGGTGATGTTCACCGGCGGCCGGATCGCCTTCCTCTCCGACCACGAGGGCGTCGGCAACGTCTACTCCTGCCTGCCGGACGGCACCGATCTGCGCCGGCACAGCGACCATCGCGACTTCTACGCCCGGCACGCCTCGACCGACGGTTCCCGGATCGTCTACCAGTGCGCCGGCGACCTCTGGCTGATCGACGACCTGGGCCCGGACGCGGTGCCGCGGAAGCTCGCGGTGCGGCTGGGCGGCCCGCGGGCCGGCCGCCGCGGCTACCAGGTCCCGGCCGCCTCGCACGTCACCGGGCTGGCGGTGGACGCCACCGGGCGGGCCAGCGCGGTCGGGATCCGCGGCAGCCTGTACTGGCTCACCCACCGCGACGGCCCGGCCCGCACGATCCACGACACCCCGGGCGTACGGGTCCGGCTGCCGGTGATGCTGGGCGCCACCGGGCGGATCGCGTACGTGACGGACGCCGAGGGCGAGGACGCCGTCGAGATCGCCAATCTGCCGCGGGCCAGCGGGCCGGGCACGCCGCGCCGGCTGGCGGCCGGGGCGCTGGGCCGGGTGCACGAGCTGGTCCCCGCGCCGGACGGCGAGCGGCTGGCGGTGGCCACCCACGACGGGCGGCTGTTGCTGGTGGAGACCGGCGCGCCGGAGGAACCGGGGAGCGGCCCGGCCGACGCCGGCGGCGAGGACGGTGCGGACGGCGGGAGCGGCCCGGCCGAACCGGTCACCGAGCTGACCCGGTCCGCCAACGGCCCGGTCCGCGACCTGGCCTTCTCCCCCGACTCCCGCTGGCTGACCTGGTCGCACCCGGGTATCGGCCGTTCGCTGCGCAAGATCAGCATGGCCCGGCTGTCCGACGGGCACGTCGTGGACGTCACCAACGGCCGCTTCGAGGACGAGCAGCCGGTGTTCACCCGGGACGGCCGCTACCTCGCGTTCCTGTCCTGGCGCGGCTTCGACCCGGTCTACGACGTGCACACCGGCGATCTGTCGTTCCCGCTGGGCTGCCGCCCCTATCTCGTCCCGCTGTCGTCGGCGACGCCGTCCCCGTTCGCGCTGTCCCCGGAGGGGCGGCCGGCGGCCGGCGGGCTGGACCCGGACGAGAACCCCCCACCGTCCGGGGAGGGGCCGGTGCTGGTGGAGGTCGAGGGGCTGGCCAACCGCGTCACGCCGTTCCCGGTCGCCGCCTCGAAGTACTCCTCGCTGCAACCGGTCGGCGGCGGTGGGCTGGTGTGGCTGCGCTGGCCGATCTCCGGGGCGCTGGGCGAGACCTTCGCCAACCCGGCCGACACCTCGGGCCGGCCCACCCTGGAGCACTTCGACCTGGTCAAGGCGCGGCGCACCGAACTCAGCAGCTCCCTGGACGGGTTCGCGCTCAGCGGCGACGGCACCCGGCTGGTCGTCAACGACGAGGGCGAGCTGCGCGCGGTGCCCGCCACCGAGCCGGCGGACAGCGACTCCACGGTCTATCTGGACCTGCGGCGGATCCTGCACGACGTCGATCCCGGGTCGGAGTGGCGGCAGGCGTTCGAGGAGGCCGGCCGGATCGTCCGGGCGTACTTCTGGGACCCGAAGCTGTGCGGGATCGACTGGGAGGAGGTGCTGGCGCAGTACCGGCCGCTGCTCGAACGGGTCGCCAGCCCCGACGAGTTCGCCGACCTGCTGCGCGAGGTGCTGGGCGAGCTGGGCACCTCGCACGCCTATGTCACCGGCGCCCGGCGCAACGAGGGGCCGCCGCACTACCAGCGTCCGATCGGGCTGCTCGGGGCCAACTTCGTGCGCCGGGACGGCCGTTGGGTGGTCCGACGGATCCTGCCCGGTGAGTCCTCGGACTCCAAGGCCCGCTCGCCGCTGGCCGGCACGGGCATCCGCGAGGGCAGCGCGCTCACCCACGTCGACGGGCGCCCGGTGGACCCGGTGGCCGGCCCGTACCCGCTGCTGGCCGCGGCCGGCGGCACGACCGTGGAGCTGACGTTCTCCCCGCCGGAAGGGGAGGGGACCGGCAACGGCCACGCCCGGCGGGTCGCGGTGGTCCCGCTGGTGGACGAGCGGCCGCTGCGCTACCAGGACTGGGTGGCCAAACGGCGCGCCGTGGTGCGGGAGTTGAGCGACGGCCGGTGCGGCTATCTGCACATCCCGGACATGGGCGGCTCGGGCTGGGCGCAGTTCAACCGCGATCTGCGGCGGGAGGTCGCGATGCCCGCGCTGATCGTGGACGTCCGCGGCAACGCCGGCGGCAACATCTCCGAGCTGGTCATCGAGAAGCTGACCCGGACCATCATGGGCTGGGACCTGACCCGGGACGCCGAGCCGGTGTCGTACACCAGCAACGCGCCGCGCGGCCCGGTGGTCGCCCTCGCCGACGAGATGACCTCGTCCGACGGCGACATGATCACCGCGGCGTTCAAACTGCAGGGCATCGGGCCGGTGGTCGGGACCCGGACGTGGGGCGGGGTGGTCGGCATGACCGGCCGGCACCGGCTGGCCGACGGCACCCAGATCACCGTGCCGATGAACGCCGCGTGGTTCCACCTCTACGGCTGGGGGGTGGAGAACCACGGCGTCGAGGTGGACATCGAGGCGCTGCGCTCGCCGCTGCACTGGGCGGAGGGCCGGCACCCGCAGCTCGGCGTCGCGGTGCGCACCGCGCTGGAACTCCTGGAGCGGCATCCCGCGGCGGACCCGCCGAACCTCTCCGACGTCCCGGACCGGCGGCGCCCGCCGCTCCCGCCGCGCGGCACCAACTGACCGCCGCCCACGCCCCGTCGAGGCCCCGTCGACACCGGCGTTGACGCCGGTACGCACGTCGACGCCGGTACGAAGCTGCGCACGACGAAGAGGCGCATCCGGATCCGGATGCGCCCCTCCACGAGGACGAACGACCCTCGTTCAGGACGTCGGACGCCCGTCACGCACGGACGGACGTCGTCGCGTCAGCTCTGGTAGCGGTCCTCCACGTCGTCCAGCGCCTGCTGGCCGCGCTCGCGGGCCTGCTGACCCCGCTCCTGGCCCTGCTTGCCGCGCTCCTGGGACTGCTTGCCGCGCTCCTGGCCCTGTTGGGCCCGCCGCTTGGCCTCGTCCTTGAGCTGCTGCGCCTTGTCCTTGAACTGGTCTTCGATGCCCATGGTGTTCACTCCTGTGGGGGTGTTGGGGATCGGGCTCGACAAGCGTGACATGAACCGGCATTCGTCGCATTTCGATCATAATCGGGCACTCTCCGTGGCCGGCTCCCGGGCCCGGTCCCACCCCGCCCCCGGCCCCGCTACCCGCTCAGCCGGGCCTTCTCGTCCGCCTCGCCGCCCGCGCCGACCAGCCCGGGCCGGAACCCGTCGAGCCGGCCCTCGAACCGCCGCATCTCGCGCTGCCCCACCGTCCCGATGAGCGACGGCAGACAGCCGCGCACCGACTGCATCCCGCGCAGCCACCACTGCGCGTAGACGTGCGCGGAGCGGCGCTCGATGCCGGCCACCAGCCGGTCCACCGCCGGGCCCAGCGGATAGGTCTTGTTGGCCGGCCAGGGCAGCCGGGCGCGCAACTCCCGCATCAGGTCCTCCCGGTCGGCACCGCGCACCATGTCGGTGTCGGTCCAGCTCAGGTACCCGACGCCGACCCGGACGCCCTTGTAGCCGACCTCGGCGCGCAGGCTGTGCGCGAACGCCTCCACGCCCGACTTGGAGGCGCAGTACGCGCTCATCATCGGCGCCGGCGTGATCGCCGCGAGCGAGGCGATCTGCAGGAAGTAGCCGCGGGATTCCATCAGCACCGGCAGGAACGCCCGCCCGGTGACCGCGCCGCCGATCAGGTTGACCTCGATGACCCGCCGCCAGGCCACCGGGTCGGAGTCCAGCAGCGGACCGCCGGTCGCCACCCCGGCGTTGGCGACCACCACATCGACCTTCCCGAAACGGAGCTTGACCTCCTTCGCCACCCGGGCCATCGACTCGTGGTCGGTGACGTCGGCGTGCCAGTGGTGGGCCGGGCCGTGCAACGAGGCCGCGACCTCGCGCAGTTCGTCGGGTTCCAGACCGATCAGCGCCAGGGTCGCCCCGCGCGCCGAGAGCTTGCGCGCCAGCAGCGCCCCGACCCCGCGCGCCGCGCCGGTGACGACCACGACCTGCCCGTCGAGCTTGCTTCCGTTCATGCCGCCTTCTCCTTCTTCTGCCGCCCCGCCGGCCGCTCGTCCCGGGAGGACGGGGCGGTGGCCAGATGGTCGCGGACGAGTTCCCGCAGCCGCCCGGCGACCGCGTCGGGGGCCTCGACGGGGGTCATGTGGCCGAGCCCGGGCAGCTCGGTCAGCCCTTCGCACCGCGGGAGGACGGAGGCCAGCCGCCGGGCGTGCACGAACGGGGTGAGCCGGTCCGCGGTGCCCGCCAGGACCGCGGTCGGCACCTCCAACCGGCTGACCCCGCGGGTGAGTTGGAGGTGGTAGAGCACCATGCCCCAGCGGGCCCGGACGTCGGTCGGGCAGGCGTGCACGATCCGCGCGCACGCCTCGATCTGCTCGGCGCTCGACCCGCCGCCCATCGTGGCGTAGCGCAGGGCCCACCTGGCGACCGGGGAGACCGGGCCGAGCGGGGCGCGCGAGCCCAGCAGCAGCCGGTGCGCCAGGCGGCGACCGCCGGGGGAGGGCAGCGGGAACACCCGGGACTCGGCGGCCAGGTCGGCGCAGCCGGTGCTGCACAGCAGGGCGGCCGCGGCCCGGGCGCGCAGCTCGGGCCGCTCGGCGGCGGCCATGATCGTCATCCCGCCCATGGAGTGCCCGCCGACGACGGCCCGCTCACCGGGGGCCAGGCTCTGTTCCAGGACGGCGACCAGGTCGTCGGCGAGCGCGCGGGTGCTGTGGCCGGCGGGCGGGACGGCCGGGCTGCGCCCGTGCCCCCGCTGGTCGTAGACCACCACCTTGTGGGTGTCGGCCAGCTCCCGGACGACCGGCGCCCAGAACGCGGTCGAGCAGGTCCAGCCGTGCGACAGGACCACCGCCGGGGCGCCCTCGGGCCCGTGGACCTCGGCGTACAGCCGCGACCCGTCGGCGGAGGTGACGTCCAGCGTCCTTCGGGGCACCGGCGGGGCGTAGCGGCCCCGGGTGGCGTGTGCCGGCCGCTTCATGCTCCCCCAGCTAACGCTGGGAGGTACCCCCACCACCTCCTCGGCGGTCGCCCGGCCGCCGACGGCGGGGGTCGGCTCGTCGTCCGGTTGCCGTTGCGCCGGTCGGATCACCCGGTACTCGGCGAGGTCCACCTGCCGGGTCGCCCGGCGGAACTCCGAGGTGGTGCCCGGCCAGGCGGTGGTGTTCCGCCCGCCGGCGTCCAGGTACCAGCTGTCGCAGCCGCCGGTGTTCCACACCGTGCGCTGCATCCGCTCCTGGATGGTGCGGGTCCATCCGTCGACCGCGGACTGCCGCGCGTCCAGCGCGATCCGGTCGCCGAGGACGTCCAACTGGCGCATGAAGTCGACGAGGTAGTTCAGCTGCGCCTCGATCATCAGGATCATCGAGCTGTTCCCCAGGCCGGTGTTGGGCCCGATGATGGTGAGGAAGTTGGGGAAGCCGGCCGCGCTGCTGCCGCGCAGCGCCGCCATGCCGTCCTTCCACTCCTCCGCCAGGGTGGTGCCGCGCGCCCCGGTGACCCGCTGCGCGATCGGCATGTCCGTGACGTGGAAGCCGGTCCCGAAGATGACGGCGTCCACCTCGGCCTCGCTGCCGTCCGTCGCGACCAGGACGTTGCCGCGGATCTCGCGCAGCCCGGAGGTCACCACGTCCACGTTGGGCCGGGCCAGCGCCGGGTACCAGGCGTTGGACAGCAGGATCCGCTTGCAGCCGATGCGGTAGTCGGGCGTCAGCCGGGCCTGCAGCGCCGGGTCCTTGATCGCCTTGCGCATGTGCGACGTGGCGAGGGACTCGATCAGCCCCAGTTCGCCCGGCCGCTTGGTGAACGCGCCGACCTGCAACTCCCGTATACCCCACAGGAGTTGGCGGCGCAGCTGGCGGGTGGCCGGCACCTTGGTGTGCAGCCACCGCTCCGCCCCGGTGATCCGCCGGTCGGCCCGCGGCATCACCCACGGCGGCGTCCGCTGGAACACCGTCAGCCGCTCGACCTCCGGCTGGATCGCCGGCACGATCTGGATCGCCGAGGCCCCGGTGCCCACCATGGCGACCCGCTTGCCCCGCAGGTCGTAGTCGTGGTCCCAGCGCGCCGAGTGGAAGACCTTGCCGGGGAAGTCCGCCAGCCCCGGGATGTCGGGGATCTGCGGGTCGGAGAGCGGCCCGGTGGCCGACACCACCACGTCGGCGGTGAGCGACCCCGCGGCGGTGTCGATCTCCCACCGCAGCTCCTCGCCGTTCCAACGCATCGCGCCCACCTCGGAGTTGAAGCGGAGGTGCGGCCGCAGCCCGAAGGTGTCCGTCACCCGCTCCAGGTACGCCCGGATGTGCGGCTGCCCGCTGAAGTTGCGCGGCCACTGCGGATTGGGGGCGAACGAGAACGAGTACAGGTGCGAGGGCACGTCGCAGGCGCACCCCGGATAACTGTTGTCCCGCCAGGTCCCGCCCACCGCGTCCGCCCGCTCCAGGATCACGAAGTCGGTGATCCCCGCACGCCGCAGCCGTATGGCGGCTCCCAGGCCGCCGAACCCCGATCCGATCACCGCCACCCGCACATGCCGCTGCCCGTCGTCGGCCATGCCGCCGCCACCTCCCGAGTCGATGCTTCACCGCCCCCAAACCATGCCAGCAATCACTGGCACGATTGGCACGGTTGGAGCGTAGGGCAGTTGCGTACCGAGCGGTAGGGGTCGGGCGACGGGAAGTTACCTTCGGTCATACGGGACGCCCCTCTCGCCGCCCCGCATAGGCTGACCCCGTGGCAGACCAGGCAGCAGCACCGAGCCCACAGGACCACCCCCGGCCCGCGAGCACCCGCGCCGAGCGAGGGGGCAGCACCGCCACGCCCTCCGAAGGCCCCCTGAAGGAACGCGAGTTCCGCATGGCCGACCTGGCCCGGGAGGCCGGCATCACCGTCCGTACCCTGCGCTTCTACCGCGAGCGCAAGCTCCTCCCGCCGCCCCGCCGGGAGGGCCGGATCGCCTGGTACGACGAGCACCACCTCGCCCGCCTGCGCACCATCGCCGCTCTCCTGGAGCGCGGCCACACCCTCGGCGGGATCGCCGAGCTGCTCACCGCCTTCGAGACCGGCCGCGACGTCGGCGAACTCCTCGGCCTCCCCAGCCCGCTGCTGACCCCCTGGTCCGAGGAGACCCCGGTCCGCCTCACCCCCGAGGAGCTGGCCGACCACTTCAGCGGCGAGGTCACCCCGGAGAACCTCACGGCCTCGCTCGCCCTGGGCTATCTGGCCGTGGACGGCGACGAGTTCGTGCACATCAGCCGCCGCCTGCTGGACGCCTCCACCAACCTCATCGCCCAGGGCATCCCGCTCGCCGCGGTGCTGGAGGCCGGCGGCAGGGTCCGCGCCCACGCCGACGCCCTCGCCGACCTCTTCACCACCCTCATACGCAGCCACCTCGTCCCCACGCTCCGGGACCTCCCCCGGGCCACCGAGGCCGTCGAGAGCCTCCGCCCGCTCGCCAAGGGCGTCGTCGAGGCGGAGCTCTCGATGGCCATGGACCGCCGCATCCGCGCGGAACTGGAGAGCCTGCTGGGCGGCGACCGGAACACCGGCCCGAAGCCGGCACCACACCCGGAACGGCCGGAGTAGACGCAGGGCCGCGCAGCAGGCACAGCAGGGCGGCTAACCGGTTGCACTCATGATCACGGTCCCCCTCGGTAGGCGACCTCCGACTCATCGCCTGAAGCCTGCCTGCCGGGGGCACGCTTGACGGAGGTGCCGTCAGCGGCTTTGCCGGAGGTACCGTCGGCGCCCTTGCTGGAGGTGGCGTCAGCCCCCTTGCCTGAGGTGGCGTCAGCGCCCTTGCCGAAGGCGTCTTCCGCGCCCTTGCCGGAAGCGTCCTCGGCGCCCTTGCTGGAGGCGTCGCCCGCCTCGCCCTTGCTGGAGGTACCGCCGTCCGCCTCGCCCTTGCCGGAGGCGTCTTCCGCACCCCTGCCGTAGGCGTCCTCCGCGCCCTTGCCGTAGGCGTCCTCGGCGCCCTTGCCGTAGGCGTCGCCCGCCTCGCCCTTGCTGGAGGTGCCGCCGTCCGCCTCCCGGCACCACTCGGCGTGTCCGGTGATCTTGACGTACCGGGCCGGGACCCACGCATGCCGGTCACGGAGTCGGAACCAGAACCTGTTGCCTTCGACTTCCTGGGCTTTGGTCATGCAGCGCAAGCCGACCAGAGCGCCGTATCCGAGACCTCCGGTGATGGCGGAGTCGGTGTTGGGGGACCGACGTTCGTTGACGCCGATGCGGCTGAGGACCGTGCCGTAGGGCGTTGAAGGCGCGGTATGCATCCTGAGGTTCGGGGCCTTGGGGCCGGCATCCGCGGATGCGGAGGAAGCCATTCCCGCGCTGGCGGCCAGGATGACGGCGGCCACAAAAGGGGCAGTAGCGTACTTTTCGATGGTCACACCGAGGTAACGGTCAGGCTTGACGGAGGTCACGCAATGCGGTGACTGCAATGCGCGGCCGCTCCGCTTCGCGAACCACGCCTCCGTCGGCCCCGCAACCAGATGAACCCGCCGATCGCCCCGCGCTCACCTCGGTGGGGCACCCGCCCACTACACCTCGTACGCCACCGTCACCGGCGCATGGTCGCTCCAGCGCTGGTCGTACGCCGCCGCCCGCTCCACGTACGCCTTGACGGCGCGGGCCGCCAGCCCGGCGGTGGCCAGGTGGTAGTCGATCCGCCAGCCCGCGTCGTTGTCGAAGGCCCGCCCGCGGTAGGACCACCACGAGTACGGCCCCTCGGTGTCGGGGTGCAGTCCGCGCACGACGTCCACGTAGCCGCCCCGGGCCTCGTCCAGCACGGCGGACAGCCAGTCCCGCTCCTCCGGCAGGAAGCCGGACTTCTTCTGGTTGGCCTTCCAGTTCTTCAGGTCGGCCTCCTGGTGGGCGATGTTCCAGTCGCCGCAGACGACCACCTCGCGGCCGTCCGCCGCGGCCCGCTCGCGCAGCCCGACGAGGTACGGCAGGAACTCCGCCATGAACCGTTCCTTCTCGTCCTGCCGCTCGGTGCCCACCTCACCGGACGGCAGATAGAGGCTGGCCACCGTCACGCCGGGGAGATCGGCCTCCACGTACCGCCCGCTGTCGTCGAACTCCGCCGACCCGAAGCCGACCCGCACCCGCTCCGGCTCGCGCCGGGTGTAGAGCGAGACGCCGGCCCGGCCCTTGGCGGCGGCCGGCGCGTGCACGACGTGCCAGCCGGCCGGCTCCCGCACCTCGGCCGGCAGCTGGGCGGTCTCGGCCCGCACCTCCTGGAGGCACAGCACATCGGCGTCGGTCCCGGCCAGCCACGGCACGAAGCCCTTCTTGGCCGCGGCCCGCAGCCCGTTCACGTTCACAGAGGTCACGGTCAGCATCCCGGCACCCTAACCCGGCATCCGCCGGCCGGGCCCACCGCGCTTGCGGCGAGACGGGCGGGGGTCCGGGCGCGTCGGCGCGTCACCGGGCGATCACGGGACCCCTCCGATTAGCCTTTCGTCACTCTATGAAGTCACCGGGCTTCAGAGCGCATCACCGCACCCTCTTGGAGATGACATGCACACGCTTCGCAAGGCCGCCACGGCCGCCGCCATCCTGGGCGGCGTCGGCCTCCTCGCCACCGGCACCTCCCACGCCGACAGCGGCCTGCTCGGGGTCAAGCAGTCCAGTTTGTGCCTCACGCAGGTCATCCCCGTCGACGCCCTCGGCGAGGTCGGGGTCGGCAGCGGCGCCCAGGTCACCGGCCTGCTTCCCAACCTGGGGTGCCACAACAGCGTCGGCAAGTGAAGGGCGTCCGACCGGGGGCGGCACCTCTCCAGTCCCGTCGGGGCCGCCCCACCCTCCCGTTCGACCCACCGCTTCCGTACGCTTCCTGAAATGGAGATACGCCCCGTCCGCTACGACCACCCCGACGCGGTCCGGCTCGACGAAGAGGTCCAGCAGGAGTACGCCCGGCGTTACGGCGACGGCGATCTGACGCGGCTGGAACCGGAGATGTTCGTCCCGCCGCTGGGGCTGTACCTGATCGCCTACGAGGACGGCGTGCCGTTGGCCACCGGCGGCTGGCGGGTCCAGGAGGACACCGCCGAGGGGTACGCCACCGGCGACGCCGAGATCAAGCGGATGTTCGTGGTGCCGCACGCCCGCGGCCGCGGGCTGGCCCGGCGGATCCTGGCCACGCTCGAAGCGGACGCCCTGGCCGCGGGCCGCACCCGGATGGTGCTGGAGACCGGCACCGAGCAGCCCGAGGCGCTCTCCCTCTACGCCTCCAGCGGCTATGCGATGGTCGAGAAGTTCGGCTTCTACCGGACCTACGATTCCAGCCGCTGCATGGGAAAGCCGCTGGTCGGGGCCGAGTAGCCCGGCCGTAGACCCGATCGCGGAACCCCCTTCACCGGCCCCCGCGGGCCGCCGTCACCCCTTCCCGCTTTGACAGGTCCCTGGCCTCTCTCCATACTCATTCCACTAATTAACTAGCTAAAGGGGGGATGCAGCGTGCGCGACTCGACCCCGGGCCCCTGGGCGATCGAGGCCGACAACCTGTGGAAGCGGTACCGCCGACGGTGGGCGCTCCAGGAATGTTCCTTCCGGCTCCCCGCCGGACGTGTCTGCGCGATGGTCGGCCCCAACGGCGCAGGCAAGAGCACCTTCCTGGGCATCGCGGCCCGCCTGATCCAGCCGTCCACCGGCACGCTGAAGCTGGGCGGCGTCCCGGTCGACGACCCCACCGTGCTGACCCGCGTCGCCTACCTCGCCCAGGACAAGCCGCTCTATCCGCGCTTCACGGTCGCCGAGACGCTCCGGCTCGGCCGCGAGCTGAACCCGCGCTGGGACCAGGCGCTGGCCGAGCGCATCGTCCGCTCCGGCGACGTGCCGCTGGCCGCCCGGGTCGGCACCCTCTCCGGCGGCCAGCGCACCCGCGTCGCCTTCGCGCTCGCCTTCGGCAAGCGCCCCGAGCTGCTGCTGCTCGACGAGCCGATGTCCGACCTGGACCCGCTGGCCCGGGACGAGCTGTCCGGGCTGCTGCTGGCCGAGGCCGCCGAGCACGGCACCACCGTCCTGATGTCGTCCCACATGCTGTCCGAGGTGGAGGAGATGTGCGACCACCTCCTCGTCCTGGCCGGCGGCCGGCTGCGGATGGCCGGCCCGACCGACGCACTGGTGCCCGCGCACACCCTGGTCACCGGGCGGGCGGTCGACGGCCGGGTCCCCAGGGAGCTGGCCGAGCGGCACACCCTCGTCGAATCCCGGGTCAGCGGGCGGCAGTTCAGCGCGATGATCCGGACCGACGGACCGCTCGCCGACCGCCCGGAGGCCGCCCCCGACGCACCCTGGGACGCCATGACGCCGAGCCTGGAGGAGATCCTGCTGGCCTGCATGCGCTCCCCCGACGCACCCGCCCTGATCATGGACGAGGCCCGGAAGGAGACCGCGGCATGAGCACCGCCACCACGACCCACGAGGCCGGAACGGGCAGCGGCACCGCCTCCGGACCGCTGCGCGGCACCCTCTGGCTGGTCTGGCGCCGGCACCGCGCCGCGCTGCTCACCGGCATCCTGGTCACCCTCGCCGCCTGCGCGCTCTTCTCGTACCAGCGGATCGGGCTGGTGGACTTCCTCGGCGGCAAGGACACCGGCACCGAGGCCCTCCAGGACGACTTCCGGAGCCGGTTCGGCTCGGCGTTCAGCAGCGACATCCAGTTCCTCCAGATGGTGCCGGTGATCGTCGCGGTGTTCCTGGGCGCCCCGCTGATCTCCGCCGAGTTGGAGCGCGGCACCCTCCGGCTGGTCACCACCCAGTCCGTGGGCCGCGGGCGGTGGCTCGCCGCCACGCTCGCCCTGCCGCTGACGGTCGTGGTGGTGTGCACCACCCTGCTGTCGGTGGTCTTCCAGTGGCTCTGGACGCCCGCCCACTCCCTGGTCGTGGGGGGCGACTGGCTCAGCAGCGGCCCGTTCGACGTCACCGGCCCGG
Organism: Streptomyces yunnanensis; assembly: GCF_029011865.1. NCBI lineage: Bacteria > Bacillati > Actinomycetota > Actinomycetes > Kitasatosporales > Streptomycetaceae > Streptomyces > Streptomyces yunnanensis. Next base: position 5,650,859 of record NZ_CP095749.1, on the reverse strand, counting down.
TCCTGGTCGCCAAGACCCTCTTCCTCACCGCCGTCGGCATCGTCCTCGGAAAGCTGATCAAGCGGGTGGTGCCGGCGATGCTGGTCACCGCCTTCACCGCGGCGGCGGTCAGCCTGGTCTGGGGCGAGAAGGTGCGGCCGCTGCTGGGCACGGCGCGCAGCGTCACCTACCCGTACGACGGCAACGGCCCGGACCTGGCCTCCGACGCGGTCCGGATCGACGACTGGGTGGCCACCGCCGACGGCCGGCTCTTCGGCTTCGGCACCTGCGTCCACGACGCCCACCCCGACGCCTGCCGGGCCGAACTGGGCATCGTCCACCGCGTCACCGAGTACTTCTCCTACGACCAGATGGCCGGAATGCAGTGGCTCGGCACGGCCGGGCTGCTGGCGCTGACCGCCCTGGTGCTGGCGTTCGTGGTGTGGCGGGCCCGCAGGCGGCCGCTCTGAACGGGCGCCCGGCGCCGACCGGGAGGCGCTTTGACACCCGCCGCGGCCGGCCCGATCATCGAGCGGTCGGCCGGCGCGGCCCCGGCACACCGGCCGGCCCCGCCGGCAGCCAAGCACCGCGCACAGAGGCAGAGAGGTGGTGAGCGCCGTCGAATTCCGGATCGACCGCCGCAGCGGCGTCGCCACCTACCTCCAGATCGTCCAGCAGGTCCAGCAGGCGCTGCGGCTGGGCATCCTGGTGGAGGGCGACCGGCTGCCGACCGCCGCGCAGGTCGCCGCCAGCACCAAGGTCAACCCGAACACCACGCTCAAGGCGTACCGCGAGCTGGAGCGCGAGGGCCTGGTCGAGCCGCGGCCCGGCCTCGGCACGTTCGTCAGCCGCACCCTGGCCCGCCCCGACTCGGCCGCCGACGCCGTCCTGCGCGAGGAGCTGCGCGCCTGGATGGACCGCGCCCGGGCCGAGGGCCTGGACCGCGAGGACGTCCGGGCGCTGTTGAACTCCGTCCTGGAGGACCGCTTTTCGGAGGGGTGAGTCGCGCCGGGTCCGGGGCGGCGGCGGGCCGCGCCGGCTCACCGCCCGCCCTGGCCCCCGGTCTCCCCCGCACCGTCTCGCGGCCCGTGCACGCCGTCCGCCCCAGCGGGACCGTCCACCTCACCAGGACCGTCCGCCCCAGCGGGACCCTCCGTCCCAGCGGAACCGTCCATCCCCTCCGGCGCATCGTGCCCATCGGCCCCGTTCGGGCACAGTGCCCCCCGCAGGTCGACGGTGGCCTGCGCCCCGCCCCCGGGCGGATTGGCGAAGCACAGCCCGGCCCCCAGCACCCGCGCCTGCCCCGCGGCGATGGTGAGCCCCAGGCCCAGCCCCGACCCGCCCGGGCCGCCGCTGGTCCGGAACCGCTGCGGGCCGTGCGCCAGCAGCGCCGCCGGGAAGCCGGGCCCGGTGTCCCGCACCCGTATGACCCCGCCCTCGACCTCCACGGTCACCGGCGCCGCGCCGTGCCGTCGGGCGTTGCTGATCAGATTGACCAGGATCCGCTCGACCCGCCGCGGATCGGTCTCCACCAGCCCGTCCGCCAGCACCCGCACCCGTATCGCCCCGTCCACCGGCCGCGGGTCGCCGGGCAGCCGGTCCGCGCCGGCCGGCCCGCTCCCGGGCCCGCCCGGCTGCCCGGACGCCACGACCGCGCGCCGCACCAGCTCCCCCAGCGGCCGCACCTCCCGGTCCGCCTCCTCCGCGCGGGCGTCCAGCCGGGCCACCTCCAGCACGTCCTCCATCAGCCCGCGCACCCGCTCGGCCCGCTCCCGGACCATCGCGGCGGGCCGGGACGACGGCAGCAGCCCGGCGGCGGCGACCAGCCCGGCGACCGGGGTCCGCAGTTCGTGGGCGATGTTCGCGGTGACGTCGCGCTCCGCCCGCAGCCGCCCGGCCAGGGTCTCCGCCATGGTGTTCACCGCCGCGGTGAGCTGCGCGATCTCGTCGTTCCCGGTCCGCGGCAGACGGGCGCCCAGATCGCCCTCGGCGATCCGCTGGGCGGTCGCCGCCGAGGCGGTCAGCCGCCGCCCGAGCCGGTGCGCGACCAGCAGCCCGACCACGCAGCCCAGCGCCGTGCCGGCGACCCCGGCCACCCACAGGATCCGGTCCAGCGCCTCGACGGTCCGCTGCTCCCGGTCGTAGGCGCGTTTCAGCGCGACGATGTCCGGGCCCACCTTGGTCGCCGCCCACAGATACGGCGTGCGGCCGCCCTGCTCCAGATAGACGCCCCGTCGGCCGCGCTCGACCAGCGCCTTCAGCGGGCCCGGCAGGTCCTTCGGATTGATCATCCCCCGCCCGGTGTCGACCCCGGCCGCCCGGTCCTGGACGGTGGTCTGGAGCCGGCCGGAGAGGCTGTGCCCGGCGAGGTCGAGCTGGGCGTTGACGGTGTGGTGGTGGACGAGCACGCCGACGAGGACCGCGACCACCGCCGCGGTGGCGGAGATCGCGATACCGATCTTGGCGCGCAGCCCCATCCGTTCCCCTCTCCGTTCCTCTCGTCGCTCGACTCGTCCCCGGCATGTGCACTCCGTCCCGGACAGCCCCGCGCCCCGGCACCCGGGGCGGCCGGACTACTGGACGTCGGGAAGGTGCAGACTCACCCGCCCCAGCTCGGCGGCCTTCTCGCCGTGCACCTCGGGCGCGACCACACCGGCGCTGGAGTAGTACGCGAACCCTTCCTGCCGCTGCAGCCCGCTCAGCGTGACCTTCACGCGGTAGGGCGTGCGGACGCACTCCGGCGCGCACCAGTCGCCGACGAGCCTGCCGCCGGCCACCGCGGTCGGGCCGCCCCACGACTCCCAGCGCAGCCCGATCAGCCGCGCGGAGTCGCCGAGCGGGAGGGCGGCCGGGCGCTGCAGCGGGCGCCCGACGGTGTCCGCCACGTAGACCGGCCCGGTGCGGGTGGTCGGCGCGACCGCCGGGCCCTCGTCCCGCAGCAGCGGCGCCGGCCCGCCGCACCCGCCGAGCACCACGGCGAGCAGCGCCGCGAGCAGCACGGCACCGGCGCCCCAGGCGGCTCGGGCGGTGGTGTTCGCTGCGCTCACGGATTCCTCGGGCTGCGGGCGGACGGGCGGACGGCTGGCTCACCAGGTGCAACGGTTGCACCCAGCGCAGCAGATGTGCCCTGTGTGCACAAGGATGTACAGGATGCGCACACAAGAGCGAATACCTGTTTCCCGACAAATGTAACGGGGTCGCCCGCAATCCGACGCGTGCCCATGATCGCCATCGCCGCCGCACCGCCCGCCCTTGACCCTCACGTCACGTCAGGCCCCACCCTTGACCAGCGGCACACGCCGCCCGGCGCCGGTCCGCCGCGCACCACGCCCCACCCGCCCTCGCACCCACCCGCCACCACCGAAAGGCGCGCTCCCATGGGATACCCGGTAGGCCAGGTCTCCGCCTTCGCCGGGGTCACCGTCCGCACCCTGCACCACTACGACAGGACCGGCCTGCTCCGCCCCAGCGACCGCAGCCCCGCCGGCTACCGCCTCTACAGCGACGCCGACCTCGCCCGGCTCCAGCAGATCCTCTTCTACCGGGAGCTCGGCTTCCCGCTCGACGAGATCGCCACGATCCTGGCGGACCCTCAAGCCAACGCCCTCGACCAGCTCCGTGCCCGGCACCGCCGCCTCACCGAGGAGATCAACCGGCTGCGGCGCCTGGTCGAGGTCGCCGAGCAGGCCATGGAGGTCCAGCAGACCGGCGTCCGGCTGACCCCTCAGGAGCGCTTCGAGGTCTTCGGCGAGATCGCCTTCGACCTGACCTACGCCACCGACGCGGAGCGCAGGTGGCGCAACAGCGACGGCTACCGCCGCTCGATGGCCCGGGCCGCCACGCACTCCAAGGACGACTGGGCGCAGATCATGGCCGAGGCCGCCGACTGGCGGGCCCGACTGACCGCCGCCTTCGACGCCGGCGAGCCGGCCGACGGCGAGCGCGCCATGGACCTCGCCGAGGAGCACCGCCGCCACCTCACCCGGTGGTTCACGCCCTGCCCCACCGACATGCACGGCCGGATCGCCGACGACTTCGCCGCCGATCCGCGCGCCTTCGCCCTGCTCGTCCCGCCCACCGAACAGCGCCCGGGCCTCGCCCCTTACCTGCGCACCGCCGTCCACGCCAACGCGGTCCGCCAGTCGCCCCCGGCACCCGCCACCGAGCCGGACGACCGGCACCACCGCCCCTGACCCGAGGCCGATCCCATGAACATCCTCATCGCCGCCGCCGGCTCCTACGGCGACATCGCCCCGTACACCGGCCTCGGCGCCCGCCTCCGGGCCGCCGGCCACCAGGTCGCCCTCGCCACCCACGACGGCCACGCCCCGCTGGTCCGCGCCGCCGGCCTGGACTTCCGCAGCCTCCCCGCCGACCCCCGCGCCGCCGGCCCCGGGGAGCCGGACACCGCCGGCACCCCCACCGGCCGCCGCGCCCTGATGCGCCGCGCCGCCGCCTTCGTCGAACAGCTCGGCACCGGCATGGCCGACGCCGTCGCCCCGGACACCGAGCTGCTCCTGCTGACCACCACCACGGCCCCGCTCGGCTGGCACCTCGCCGAGGCGCTGGACATCCCGTCCGTCGGCGCCTACCTCGTGCCCACCGCGCCGACCCGCGCCTTCTCCCCCGTCGTCAGCGGCGGCCGGCAGCTGGGAGGTTGGGGCAACCGCACCGCCGGCCGCTTCTCCGTCCGCGTCGTCGACCGCCTCTACACCGGCGCCGCCCGCGCCCTGCGCACCCGGCTGGGCCTGCCGCCGGCCACCCCGGCGACGGTCCGCCGCCGCGTCGAGGCCGCCAACTGGCCCGTCCTGCACGGCTTCAGCGAACTGGTGGTACCCCGTCCCGCCGACTGGCGCCCCGGCCTGGACGTCACCGGTTACTGGTGGCCCCACCACGCCCCGGACGCCCAACTCCCGCCCGCCCTGGAGGACTTCCTCGCCGCCGGCCCGCCGCCGGTCTCCCTCGGCTTCGGCAGCATGGCCGCCGACGACGCCGAGCGGCTGAGCGCCCTCGCCGTCCGTGCCCTGCGCCGCGCCGGCCTCCGCGGCGTCCTGCTGTCCGGCAACGCCGCCCTGACCGCCGCCGACGCCCCGGGCGACGACATCCTCACCGTCCCCACCGCGGTCCCGCACGCCCTCCTCTTCCCGCGCGTCGCGGCCGCCGTGCACCACTGCGGCGCCGGCACCTCGGCCGCGGCGCTGCGCGCCGGCGTCCCGTCGGTCCCGGTCCCGTTCACCGCCGACCAGCCCTTCTGGGCCGCCCGCCTGGCCGCCCTGGGCGCCGCCACCGCCGCCCTCCCCTTCCCCGCCCTCGCCACGAAGCTCTCCCTCGACGACGCGGTGGCCCGCCTCGCCGCCGCCCTCACCGAGGCCACCACCGCCCCGGCCCTGCGCACCCGGGCCCGGGCCGCCGCCGGACACCTCGCCGCCGAGGACGGCGCCACCGCCGCCCTGGCCGCCCTCGACCGCCTCGCGCACTGACCCTCGCCCCACCCGCACACGGGAAAGCCCCCGCCGGACGGCCCCGGCGGGGGCTTCAGCGCGCGGCCGACGGCTCTACCGGGCCGGCTCCGTCCAGGTGACCGGCAGCGCGTGGACGCCGTAGATGCTCATGTCGGTCCTGAGTTTCACCTCGCCGGCGGGGACGGCGAGTTCGAGGGTCGGGAAGCGGCGCAGCAGGCCGCCGAACCCGGCACGCATCTCGACCCGGGCCAGCTGCTGGCCGAGGCACTGGTGGACGCCGTGCCCGAAGGAGAGATGACCGCGGGCCCTGCGGTGGACGTCCAGGGTGTCGGGGTCGTCGAAGCGCCGGGGGTCGCGGTTGGCGGCCGACAACGCGACGACGACGGTCGATCCCCTGCCGATGGTCTCGCCGGCGAGCTCGATGTCCTCCGTGGCGTAGCGGTAGAAGATGTCGGCGACGGACAGGTGGCGCAGGAGTTCCTCGACGGCGTCGGGCAGCAGCTCCGGTTCGGCGCGCAGTGCGGCCAGCTGCTCGGGGTGCTCCAGGAGCGCGAAGGTGCCCAGTGCCAGCATGTTGGCGGTGGTCTCGTGGCCCGCGAGCAGCAGCAGGAAGGCGATGCCGACCAGTTCCTCGACGGCGAGGTCGTCGTCGCGGGCCAGGTCGGACAGGATGTCCTCGCCGGGCTCGGCCCGCTTGCGGGTGACCAGTTGGGCGAGGTACGTGGTCAGCGCGTCGTACGCGGCCATCTTCTCGTCGAGCGACTGGTCCTTGACCAGGATCTGGGCGGAGTTGGCCTGGAAGGTCTCGCGGTCCTCGTAGGGGACGCCGAGCAGTTCGCAGATCACCAGCGAGGGCACCGGCAGCGCGAACTCCTTGACCAAGTCGACCGGCGGGGCGTGCCGCGCCATCTCGTCCAGCTGCCGCTCGACGATGTCGCCGATGTGCGCTTCGAGTTGCTTCATGCGCCGGACGGTGAAGGCGCCGGTGAGCTTGCGCCGCAGCCGGGTGTGGTCCGGCGGGTCCATGGCGACGAACAGGCCCGGCACCTGCGGGGACGGTTCGGTCATGGCGGGCATGCCGGGGGTCTCGTACGGCAGGTGCAGCACCCCGATGTCCTGGCGGGAGCTGAAGCGGGTGTCGGCCATGAGCTGGCGGACCGCGTCGTAGCCGGTGACCAGCCAGCCCTCGTGGCCGTCGGGGAAGACCAGGGGACTGACCGGGCGGCCTTCGCGCAGCCGGGTGAGGTCGCGGGGCGGGTCGAAGGGGCCCGCATCGCGCTCCGTGGGGAGGCCGTGCGGGATGCGAACCGTTTCGCTCATCGGATGTCCTTTCGTGGCAGCTCGTGCGGTCACGATCGCCGACGCCCCTGACACCCCGCTGACACGGCTCTGACACCGACCGCGCCCGGGGACGGCCCGTCTCCCGGCAGCGGATCGTGCCCCGGGCCGGCGTCCCGAAAACCCTTGCCCGGCAACGGTCTCCGCCGCGTCGAACCGCCGGGGGCGCGCCCCTGGCCCATGGCAAAATCAGCCGGGTGCAGATCGGGATACTGGGGCCCTTCGAGGTGCGCACGGCGGACGGCGTCCTCACCGACGTGCCCGGCGCCCGGCTGCGCGGGCTGCTGATCGCCCTCGCGCTCGAAGCAGGCCACCTCGTCCCGAAGGCGACGCTCATCGACTGGATCTGGGGTGAGCGCCCGCCCGCCGACGCGACAAACGCCTTGCAGCGCCTGGTTTCCCGGCTGCGGAAGGCACTGCCGGAGAAGTCCGTCGAGGGGCGGCCGAACGGCTACCGGCTGTTGGTGGCACCCGACGCCGTCGACGCCCTGCGGTTCGAACGCCTCGTCGGCCGGGCCCGCGACGACGACGATCCGCGGCGGCTGCGCGAGGCCCTCGCACTGTGGCGCGGTGCGGCCCTGCAGGACGTCGGTCTGCAGGACAGCGCGGCGTTCGACGCGGCCGTCACCCGGCTCGACGGGCTGCGCCTGACGGCCATGGAGGATCGGTTCGACGCGGAGATCGACCTCGGCCGCGGCAGGGAACTGGTCACGGAACTGACCGACCTGGTGGCCGCACATCCGGTCCGGGAACGGCTGGTCGCCGCGTTGATGCGGGCCCTCGTCGCGACCGGTCGCGACACCGAGGCGCTGCTCGTGTACCAGCGCACCAGGGAAACCCTGGCCCACACGCTCGGCGTCGGCCCCTCCCCGGAGCTGTCCGCCGTCCATGTCGCGCTGCTGCGGGGCGAGTTGGGCCGCCCTGCGGAGCACCGCAGGACCAATGTGCGCGCCGAGCTGACCAGCTTCGTCGGCAAGGACGCCGATGTCGCCGCGGTCCGCGAACTCACCGCCGAGCACCGGCTCACCACCCTGATCGGGCCGGGCGGCTCGGGAAAGACCAGACTCGCCACGGAAACCGCGCGCACCCTGCTCGACGACCTGCCGGACGGGGCCTGGCTGGTGGAGCTGGCGACCGTCGCCGCGGACGGCGACGTGGCGCACGCGGCGCTCGCCGCGCTCGGCCTGCGGGACGCGCTGCTCGGCGAGGCACCGCCGGACGCGGACCCCACGGACCGGGCCGTCGCCGCGGCCCGCGACCGGGCGATGCTGCTGATCCTGGACAACTGCGAGCACATGATCGAGTCCGCGGCGGCGTTCGCCCACCGGATGCTCGGGGAGTGCCGGCGGCTGCGGATCCTCGCGACGAGCCGGGAACCCCTCGGCATCATCGGCGAGGCACTGTGGCCGGTCGCGCCGTTGGCCCTCCCCGCCAAGGACGCCGACCCCGACGAGATCGCGTCCTCCCCGGCCGTCCGGCTGCTGCGGAGCCGGGCCAGCGCGGTGCGCAAGGACCTCGTGGCGGACGCCCGCACCCTGTCGACCATGGCGCGGATCTGCCGGGCGCTGGACGGCATGCCGCTGGCGATCGAACTCGCCGCGGCCAGGTCGCGCACCCTCTCCCTCGACCAGCTCGCCCATCGGCTCGACGACCGGTTCCGCCTGCTGACCGGCGGCAGCCGCACCGCGCTACCACGGCACCGGACACTGCGCGCGGTGATCGACTGGAGCTGGGAACTGCTCACCGACGCCGAACGGACGGTGCTGCGCAGGCTCTCGGTGTTCTCCGGGGGCGCGAGCCTGGAAGCGGCCGAGCGGGTCTGCGCGGGCGGCGCGGTCGGGACGGGTCAGGTGCTCGATCTGCTGACCGCGCTGACCGAGAAATCCCTGGTGCTCGCCGAGGGCGACCGGGCGCCCCGCTACCGGATGCTCGGCACGGTCAAGGAGTACGCCGAGCAGCGCCTCGCGGAGGCGGGGGAAGCGGATCCGACCCGCCGTGCGCACCTCGCGTGCTTCACCGCACTCGCCGCCGTCGCGGAGCCGCACCTGCGCCGCGCCGGCCAGTTGGAATGGCTTGCCGCGCTCACGGCCGAGCACGACAACATCGGCGCCGCGATGCGCGGTGCGCTCGCGGCCGGCGACGCGGACGGGGCGATGCGGCTCGCCGCCGCCGCCGGCTGGTACTGGTGGCTCGGCGGGCACAAGGCCGAGGGCAACGAGCTGATCATGGCGGCGGTCGCCCTGCCCGGCGAGGTGCCCGACGAGGTCCGGGCCCTCGTGTACGCCTTCGTCGTACAGTTCGTGACCTCCGGGCAGCAGAGCGACCAGTACCGCGCGGCCGAGTGGATCCACCGGGCCTACGCGGTCAGCCGGGGGGTGCGGAGCCGGCACCCGGCGCTGGAGTTCGTCGTCCCCCTGGAACGCATGCTGCACGCGCCGGACGCGTTCCTGCCGGCGCTCGAACCGCTGCTCGCCCACGAGGACCCCTGGGTGTGCGCCATGGCCCGGCTGCACCTCGGCAAGACGCGGATCATGCTCGGCCACGCCGGCCGGGACGCCGACGCCCATCTTCAGACCGCGCTCACCGAGTTCCGCGCGCTCGGTGAGCGGTGGGGAATCGCGTTCGCCCAGACCGAACTGGCGGAACGCCTCGCCGTCCGCGGCGATTTCGCCGGCGCGTGCGCCCACTACGAACAGGCCGTCGCGGTCGTCACCGAGGTCGGTGCCATCGAGGACGCCGCACGGATGCGGTCGCTACAGGCCCAGTTGTACTGGCTGTTGGGCGATGCGGAGTCGAGCGCGGCCGCGATGGCCGAGGCGGAGCGGTACGCGGAACGCGCCGCCTGGCCGAACGTACTGGCCGAGCTGGCCCTGGCGAAGGCGGAGCTCGCACGCTGGAACGGCGACGCCGCGCAGGCGCACCGCCAACTCGACCTCGCCACGGCGATGTTGGGCGAGGACGCCGGGCGCGCGATCGTCCGCGCGATACTCCAGGACCTCCTCGGCTACCTCGCCACGGACCACGACGAGGCCCGCACGCACCGCATCGCGGCCTTCCGGGCGGCGTCCGAGGCGGGGCACGCGCCCCTGATCGCCCGGGCGCTCGTCGGAACCGCGGATCTGGCGCTGCGCGACGAGCAGTACGAGCAGGCCGCGCGGCTGCTGGCGGCGAGCGCCCGCGTGCGCGGTCTGCCGGACCGCTCCCAACCGGATGTGGCCCGCATCGAACGGGCCGCACGGCAGCACCTCGGCGCCGCCCGGTTCACCGGGGCGGCACAGGAAGGCACCCGGGCCGACTGGCGCGACCTGGCCGCCCGCACGCTCCCCGGCTGACCTCGCCCGACGGCACGCCACGGCACCGCACCGTGCGAAGGGGCCCCGTCAGCCCCGCGTCCCCGACGCCGGTGACAGCGGCGGTTCCTGGTGGGAGCCGTAGCGCTCCATGCGCTGCCAGCGCAGGCGGCTGCCGGACAGGGCCGTGGCCACCGACTGGACCACCACGAGGTACATCAGCTGGCGGTAGACGAACTGCTGGAACGGCAGGCTCCACAGCGGTCCGAGCCGTTCGCCGTCGAGCCGGAACGCATAGACGCCGGTGACGACCTGGACGAGCAGGAACGAGCACCACAGCAGCAGTACGTGGACGGGATCGAGGAAGAGCAGCCCGTACACGCTCAGCACGTCGACCAAGGGTGCCAGCAACGGCAGCAGCACCTGGAAGAGCAGCAGGAAGAGCAGCCCGCGACGGCCGAACGTGCCGGCTGCCCCGCTCTGGCGGGCGGCGCCGCGGTGCTTCCACATCGCCTGCAGGGTCCCGTAGCACCAGCGGTAGCGCTGCCGCCACAGGGCGCCGAGGGAAGCGGGAGCCTCGGTCCAGGCGATGGCCTTCTCCTCGTAGACCACGCGCCAACCGTCGCGCCAGATCGCCATGGTGAGATCGGTGTCCTCGGCGAGCGTCGCCTCGGAGACACCGCCGACGCGCACCAGCGCGGCCCGGCGCCAGGCGCCGATCGCGCCCGGCACCGTGGGCATGCACCGGGCCAGGTCGAAGAGCCGCCGGTCCAGGTTGAAGCCGACGACGTACTCGATGTGCTGCCAACGGCCCAGCAGACCGCGCCGGTTGACGACCTTGGCGTTGCCGGAAACCGCTCCGACCCCTGGGTCGGAGAACGGCTGCACCAGATGGCGGACCGCGTCCGGCTCGAAGACCGTGTCGCCGTCCATCATCACCACGATCTCGTGCGAGGCGGCGGCGATCCCCGTGTTGAGCGCGGCGGGCTTGCCCGCGTTCCGCTGGCGGATCACCCGTACGCCCGGCAGGCCGAGCGCCTCGACGATGTCGGCGGTGCCGTCGCTGGAGCCGTCGTCCACGACGATGATCTCGACCGGGTGGTCGGAGGCGACCAGGGACCGGACGGTCGCCTCGATACCGGCCGACTCGTTGTAGGCCGGCACGATCACCGACACCGGTTCGGTGACCGGCGCTCCCCACTCCTTCCTGGCCTCCCGCCGGTGCCTGGCCGCGGCGATCATGGAGATCACCGCGCGCAGGATGCCCAGCAGTCCGGCGACGAGCAGCAGCATGTCGAGTGCGTCGAGACCCCAGACCGCCCCCTTGAGCAGCCACAGCAGCCCGACGCCGAGCAGGTGCTCGCCGGTGGAGGACGGGAGGTTGGCGTCGGCGAGGTGGAATGCCTGGCTGACCGTCTGGAAGCGGTAGCCGCGCGCCTTCAGGCGCGGGATCAGTGTGTCCAGCGCGGCCACGGTCTGTGCGCGGTCACCGCCCGCGTCGTGGAAGAGGAGCACCTGCCCGGTGGCCCCGGGCGGAGTGGCGTTCCGGACGATCGTCTTCACGCCCGGCTTCTGCCAGTCCTCGCTGTCCTGGGTGACCAGCACGGTCAGGTAGCCCAGCTTGCCGAGCTGTCGCATCGTGGCCCAGTCGGCGTTGCCCACCGCGTCGGCGCCGGACGAGTACGGCGGGCGGAAGAGGTTGCTGGTGACACCCGCGGCGCCGGCCACGGCGAGCTGGTCCTCGCGCATCTCCATCGTGCGCTGCCAGCCGGGCAGGCTGGGCAGATAGGGGTGGGTGAAGCTGTGCAGGCCGAGTTCGTCGTGGTCCTTCGCCATCCGCGCGACCAGGTCGGGTTGTGCGGTCACGCCGGTGCCCACGAGGAAGAAGGTCGCGGGCACGTGGTGCCGTTCCAGCGTCGCCAGGACCTTGGGGGTCCAGGTCGGGTCCGGGCCGTCGTCGAAGCTGAGCACCACGGTGTGCGCGGGCGGCGTGAGCGAGACCGGTTTGGCTCCGCCTGCCGAGATCACCGGGCCGCCGTTCTCGACCGAGGTCGGCACCTGGTCGACGGGACCCTGCGGAGGGTTCCCGCCGTCGTCCTGGAAGCCGAACATGTGCTGCGTGTAGCCCTCGATGAGCAGCGTGAGGGTGAGGGTCAGCACCATGGTCACCAGCAGCACCCAATGGGTGCGCACCGGCGTTTCGCGGGCGGTACGGCCACGCTGTGGAGAAGTGGTCACATCGGTGATTTCTGGATGGGTGACGAGTTCTGGAACGGGTCGGCCGGCCGGGGAGGTGCCGAGGAAGGGCCGCGCGGCGCCACGAGGAGTCGGTGGGGCGCTGCGGGCGCGGCCCGGGGGCCGAGCGGTTCCTGACGGATCGTCAGGCGTGTCAGGGCGTGCCGTGGGTGGGCAGGAAGGGGGGCGGCGCGGTCGGGGTCTGCTTCGGGTGCGGGGACGGCTTGGGGTGCGGGGACGGCTTGGGGCTCGGGGACCGCTTCGGGCCCGGGGACGGTTTCGGGCTCGGCGACGGTTTCGCCGTCGAGCGCGACTTCACCTTGGCGGAGGCGCCGCCGACCGCCTTCGACACCGTCGTCACCCGGCCCGGGCTCCGATGCCGCTGGACGGTGGCCACGGCCGTCGGGGATGTCCGGGGCCGGGGCGCCTTGTGCGCGGCGACGGCGCTCGCGCCCGGCTTCGGCCGCATGGGGTGCGGCAGCAGCGCCGGCAGGGTCGGGCCGCCCAGGAGGGTGCTGACGAGCAGGGCGACGTACGCCACCGCCGGAGCCACCAACGCGGCCACCAGGAGGCGCAGCCGTCTGCGGCGGCCTCCCGACGCGTCGACGAAAATGGGTTTGGGAGTGGGGCGCCGGATCGCTTTGCCACTCAGCCGCAGCGTGTCACCGGTGGTCTCGGCCGGGGATCCGGCCGCGGTAGGCCCCTGAGAGGGAACATCGGGAGACGCGGACGCATCAGGCATCACTTCGTCCCCGGCGGGCGCCTGGCCCTCCGGAATGGTCTGCACAAGATCCGGACACTAGTGGCCGAATTTATACGCGCGGTACAGGGGCCGTTAAGCCCGCGAAAAATCTCAGCAAAGCCGATGCCCGACCCGGCGCGGCCGGTGGCGCGAAGTGGGTCAGTCCTGCGGCCTGTTGATGGTCCTTCTGAAGTCGGCGCCCACGGTCAGCGGACCCTTCAGATCCCACGCGCCGCGGTCCGCGAGCTCCTGCAGGGCCCGCGACCGGTCGACCGCCTGCGGCCAGTCGTTCTGACGGTCGGGGGTGCAGGGGTGCTTCATGTGCTTCTGGCGGACGGCGTTGAACCGGGCCAGCCACTGCGCCTCGTTCACCCCCGAGGCCGGGTTCCCCCCGAGCGCCTCGTCGGTCTCCTGGGCGATCTTCACCATGCCGTCGCAGTCGTCCGCACCCTGGCCCATCATCAGGGCGGTGTCGAAGAGGTTCTCCAGACCCAGTTGGCTCTTGACCCCCTCCCGCGCGCCCAGCTTCACGGCCGGGGCGAGGTACGTGTCGTGGCCCACCCGGATCTGCAGCCTCCGGAAGATCGGGTCCAGGGCGGCCTTCTTCCAGTCGCGCACGAACGCCCCGCCCAGCGCGCCGGTGTCCTCGCTCCCCGAGTCGGCCAGTCGCTGGAGGACGGGCGTGTACTTCGCGAGCACGTTGTGGGGTGCGGCGGCGTTGTACGACGTGACCAGCCCGAGCATGTCGCCGCTCTGGCTGCAGAACCCGACCCACCCCGCCGTGTAGCCGCAGCCGTCGTGCAGATCGGTGATGTAGCCGTACTGCGGAACGGTGGCACCGTTCTCGAACACCGCGGTGATGTCGTCCATCATCAGGATCGCCGCCGGACCCGCCGCGGGAGCAGCCGGAGCCCCGGCCGCACCACCGGCCTTGTCGGCCCCGTCGGCCTGGTTGCCCTGGTCGGCCGTCCCGGACGTGCAACCGCCCAAGGTGAGCACCGCACCGAGGACGACGAGCAAGGTGCGACGCATTCTGGTCAACTCCACGAACCGCTCCGGCCTGTTCCTGCCTCTTCTTGCCCCCGGGTCTCGCCGGAGACCTTAGCCTGCCGAGTATGCGCTGGTCAGGGCAGCGGGGGGAGACGCCAGCCGGCTCCGGCCCCGCGCCCACCACCCGCCATGCCACGCCGCCCGAACCCCGGCTCACCAAGCGGGAGTTCGCCGCCCGGACGGACAACCCCGACGCCCGGCACACCCGCCCGCACGCGACCCACCACACGTGCGGCCCGCCGCCGGCGACACCCGACACACACCCCCGGATCGCACTCCGGCCCCTTCACCGCAACAAGATCGCCGACGCCACGACATTTGCGGCACTTCGCCGCCGCACGACACCAAAGAGCCCCTGCCGGATCTCTCCGACAGGGGCTCTTTCGCACGGTGAGGGGTTCGCGGGTGGTGCTGACCTGCAGTTACCGGGGATGGACACTTGAGGCTTCCCAACGCCTGCTGGCCGATTTCCCCTATGGATGCACCGTACACGCAGCACGCCGCCACCCGGGCTCGCTCGGGCCCCGCACGCATGGCCGCAGCGAGGCAGATGGCGGGTCCTGCACGAGCCGGGCCCATTGCGCGACACCGACGTGATCCCGCCGAAGCACCCGAGCCCACCTTTGGGGGGGGAATGCCTTTGACTCTCACGGCGTAACTGCCACCCCATCGACGTATGGGGCCTCAACCAGCTGGGGTGCTCGCCCGTCAGGAGACCTGCTTGAGGACGACGGTCGCCTGCGCAGGGGGGCGTCGTCCCGTCGGCCCTTGCAGTTCGGCGGCGAAGAGCTGCCAACTCTGGGCGTAGATCTGCGCGAGGCGACCCACGGCCTCCTTGCAGTGCGAGGGGAGGCTGGCCGCGATGCCTTCCGGGTCCCGGGCGACTGCGGCGCCGGCGTCCAGCAGCCGCAGGACCAAGCGCCCGGTCTCGTTTAGGCGGAGTGAAGGATCCCGCCGCAGCAGGTTGAAGATGTCGGCCGGATCCGGGAGCTGTGCCCTGCGGACGGAGGCGGTTCCGGCGCCGGCTCCGACCAGGCTCCTTTCGGCCGCCCTGGCGCCACCGCACCGGGAACCGCCTGCTCTGCGGGCGGACTGCCGCGCCACCGTCACATCTTCACCCCGCGCGATCCGCCCCCGCACGTCGGCGACGGTGGCCGGCGAGATGCCCGCTTCCCGTGCGATCTGGCGGAGGGAGGCTGTCGGGTTCTTCCGGAGGAGCGTGGCGGCCAGCTTGCGGCCCTGGGACGGATCGACGGGCCGGGCGCGACCATCTCGGCCCACGCGCTTGGCGACAAGCTCTGGCGCGTCGCCGAGCAGTCCCCGGCGGATGTCCGCCGTCTTCCGCGAGGACAGGCCCGCCACCGAGGCCACCGACCGGTCAGACCACTCCGGATGTGCCGCGAGGATCCGCTCGGCGGCCGCCGTGCGCTCCTCCACTGACAGCGGAAGACCGGCGGCCACGTTCAGGGCCACCGCCAACAGGCGGCCGTCCTCTGCGCTGCCGTCGAAGAACCGGACGGAAATGCTGGACCAACCGCGGAGTTCAGCCGCGCGTAACCGATGGATCCCGTCGATGACGGTCATCGATGCGCGGTGCACCAGAACGGGCGGAAGCAACTCCCCGAGCTCCGCGAGGGTGCGTGTGTGTTCTGGGGTTTCCACGCTGCTGCGCGGGGAGGCCGCTATCTTTACGGCTCGCAGGGGGACACTCTCCACGGGGGAGTCGAGCAGCTCGTCTCGAAGTCTGAGCAGGTAATCGGAGTCCGTTCGCCGGGACGGCTCCGTTTGCTGGGACGACACCGCTGTTACAACCTCCTTGAGGGATCCGGATGCGAGGGACACGGACCGGGTCTGCTACTGCCAGCCCGAGTCCCCCGGGACCTTGAGCTGCTCCCCCAAGGAAGAGGCAAGAGTAAGTGGGGCCGCCAGGGCGACCGGGGACTGCCAGCCCGAGTCCGCCTGGACCCTGGCCGGGTGCGAGCCCTGCGTGGCCGCCACCCCGCAGGCCGTGGCCGTCACGGCCGCAACTCCAGCCCCTAAGAGTGCGATGCGACGCATCATTCTGTTACTCCCCCTCGTGTCGATGCTGGGTTCTTCGTTCTCCGGCCGCTGTGCGACCTGTGACCGAGTCTTGCTTTGACGGGGAGCCGGGAAAAGTGGTGAGGGGAGGGGCAGAGCGGCCATGTCCGCCAGAGGACAGGTCCGCGTCCAGAGGTATGCGGCGCGCGGGTCACCACTGCCCTTGCGGGATCAGTGGTACCTCCGCCCGGAGGAAGGCCCATCCGCCCATACATGGCAGGTTGCCGACGGTATTCCGCCAAAGGGTGTACCCCGCCGCCTCAGCTGACTCCAGCGTCTCCGACCTGAGATAGACACCGATGACCGGATTCGGCCCGCCCATCGGGTGCGCGGTGACATGCACGACGCCCGCGTCGCGCGGAGAGGCGTCGGCAACGGCCGCAGCCGCGCACAGAGGCAGCGGGATACCCATGGGGTGCGGTGCCAGGTGGATGTGGACGAGGTACAACATGTCTCCCTCACAGAGACAAGGCGGAGGTCGCGTGCGATTCGGCGTGGGGATATACCAGCGTGCGGCAGAACGGCGTCAGAAGCTTCTCGCCCCAAGCCCGGGCTGTCATCCATATAATCTGCGCTGCTATCTCGGTTTCTCGCTCACAGAGCAGGGTGTCCAGGGGAGAAAGGGTGCGCATGCTTTCCGGCTTAGGTATTGATTCGGTCACCGAAGCTGTGTATAGGACGATTCTGGCCCGTCCGGACGGAGACGTCGCGGACTGGGCTACCGAACTCAATCTGTCGGAGCGTGAGGTACGGGAGGCGCTGGACCGGCTGAGCGGCCTGGCACTGGTCCGGCACTCAGCGGCGGACCAGGTGCAGGTGCGCGCCGTCAATCCGCTGCTCGGCCTGGAGGCTCTGCTCGCTCGACAACAGGCGGAGCTGGCGGCGCATCAGCAGCACGTCGAGGCGAGCCGCGCGGCAGCGGCTGATGTCATCGCCCAGTACGCCCAGCAGTACGCGCCGGGAGCCGGCTCGGGCTTCCGGTACCTGGCCGGTATCGACACTATTCGTGAGCACCTCGAAATCCTCAACAGTCAGGTCGAGCAGGAGTTTCTGACGTTCGCCCCCGGAGGCCCTCAGACCCCGGAAAACATGGCGGCCTCACGCCCTCTCAACCTTCGGCTCCTGAATAGGGGAATACGGATGCGCACCGTATACCTGGACAGCATTCGGCGCGACCAAGCGACGGTTGAACATGCGGAATGGCTAACGGCCCAGGGAGCCGAGGTTCGCACGGCACCAACTCTGCCCAACCGGCTCATCGTCATCGACCGCAAGGTCGCCCTCATCGCGGCCGACAGCCAGAACACCGGCACCGGTGCATTGGTGATCGACAACCCGGGCACGATTACCCTGCTGTGCGCGCTCTTTGAAAGCACGTGGCAGTCCTCGCAGCCGGTCGGCACCCGGCCGGAGCGCAGCCCGAGCGGACTCACCAAGCAGCAAGGCGAGGTGCTGCGTCTGATGGCCAAAGGGTGCACGGACGAGGCGATCGCGCACCACCTCGGGGTCTCCAGCCGGACTGTACGAAGGATCGCCGCGACCCTGCTCGTCCACCTCGACGCGCAGAGCCGGTTCCAAGCTGGTGCCCACGCCGCCCAGCGGGGCTACCTGAAGACCCACTCGGACTGACATGCCATCACTCAGCTATGCGACGCGCTCTCGCCCTTGTCCAACTGTGGATGGCCCGCAGTTGGACAAGGGCGAGGGCGCCGTCCTCCCGGCTTCCCACGAACAGCCGGGCACAGCCGGGGCTTTTGAATTTCTGCCGTTCGACCATCCGTCGGCGATCCATTGACCGAACATCGTCAGACGTGTGAACTTCTCTCTCGCCAATCCACGGATCCCCGCAACGGGGAAGAAGAGGAGAAGAGAAATGCCTCAGCAGGTTGTCGGCTACACCGCCGCGCAGGTCGCTGCCGCAAATCAGGCGGCCCTCACCATGGAGGCCATGATCGGGCGTCTCAGCTACGACGAGTCCTTCGCCTCGCACCTTGCCAACAACCCCCGCGAAGCCCTGGAAGGCTCCGGAATGCTGATGGAGAAGGAGGCCGTCGAGGTCCTCCTGGCGACCGACCCTGAGCGTTTCGACAAGCTCTGCGAGGCGCTGTTCGACCTCGTCGACTCCGACTTCCTGCACGCAATGGTGGGGCCTTCCTGCGCCTGATCCGCATCCGGGTCGCAGAAAGTCATAGCGTCGTTCCGGCGTAGCCCTCGACGCGCAAGGTGAACAGCCCTGGAAGGACGGGGACAGGCCGCTCTCTGCGGCCTGTCCCCGCTGTCTGGCCGCCGCCTGTCAGCTGTTCAACTGCCCGTCACTGCGCAGAATCTTTTCGGAGGACCGAAGATGGCCCGCGTCGCACTCGTCAATCTGGCCAGTCTCCCCATGCCGGGCAACGAGCCGATTTTCCCGATCGGCCTGCGGTGTGTTCAGGATGCCCTCGACCGAGCGGACCACCGGACCCGCCTGATCGATTTCGTCGAGGACCCCGGTGCCCTGGAGGACCTCTCCTGGGCCACCGAGCCCTGGGACGCCATCGGGTTCACCATCCGCAACATCGACCCCATCGACATGTCCTGCGACGGCCACGTCGAGCACTACGAGGCCTTCGTCAATCGAGTGCGCCAAGCGCTTGCTGCGGCCGGCCAGAACCCCCTGTTGGTCGGCGGAGGCCCCGGATACAGCCTGTTCGCCGACCAGTTGCTGGCCCGTCTCGGATTTGATGTGGGCGTCGTCGGCCCCGGTGAGCAGGCCATGCTGGATATTCTCAGCGACCCGGAACGTTACCGGGAGGCAGGCAGGAACATCACGGGCCGGCGGTACAGCGGCTTCATGACGGACTTACTCCAGCACCCCAAGTCGCTGATGGAGACCTACACCAAGTTCGAAGACGCCATGATCGGCGTGGAGACGCGCAGGAAGACCTGCTATCAGGGGTGCGTCTACTGCCCGTACGCCTACATCAGCGGCGAGAATAGTGGCGACCTCAAGCCGCTGGACCTCATCGCTTCCGAACTCCGCGCCATTCACGCCTCAGGGATCCGCCGGGTGTTCTTCACCGACGGAATCTTCAACAGCGAGCTCCGCTACGCCAAGGAAGTCGTACGGCTGGTCACGGACCTGAACCTGCCCGGACTGACATGGTCCGCTTACTTCACCCCCAAGCCGTTTGACGACGAATTCGCCGAACTGCTCGCCGGAAGCAAGGTCGAATTCGTCGTCATCTCTCCGGACAGCCTCGATGACCGCGTGATGAAACTGCTCGGCAAGACCTTCGGCACCCGCCATGTCGACCGGTGCCTGGAACGGTGCAGACGGCACGGCATTCCCACCCGCGTGAGCGTCGTCTTCGGCGGGCCTGGGGAGGACCGCGAAAGCGTGCGCAACAGTGCGCAGTACATCAATTCCAGACTTGAGGACGGCGAGCTGGTGATGCACGTGGGCTACCGGGTGCTGCCTCAGACCGGTATGGCCCGACAGCTCAACATGCCCGACGACGACCTGGTCGGCCCGACGTTCTACCCGTTCCACCCCGATCTTTTCTCGTGGATCATCCAGGACCTCGACAGCCGTTTCATGCCAGCCAAGGTGTTGATCAATTTCATGGCCGTCCGCAGCTCTAGCAAGCGGATGACCAAGGTCCCCCTCCCGGCGGGGCTTCAGGACGCGGCGCCAACGGAGTTCCCTTACCTCGCGCTGAGCCGCCAACTGCCCCTCGTATGAACGCTCGACTGTAGGTGAATGCCCATGACGACCGACCGAGTGCGCCGACTGACGCCGGCGGACACCGACGAGATCCTCCGAATCATCGATCTCGAAGAACTCGACGCCAAGACGCTGGCCAGGGAGCTGGCAGCTGGGGACGACTACCTGTGGCTGGGCCTCGACACTGCTGAAGGACGCCTGGGCGCCGTGCATCGCAGCATGAAGTGGGGGGAACTCCTTCTGCTCAAGGGAGTCTTCGTCGCCGAGTCCGCGCGTGGCAGCGGTGCGGCGCTGGAGCTGGCCTTCGCGCTGCGCGACGCCGCCCGCCGCGGCGGGTATGCCGGCCTCGCCGTGTGGGTCGAGCCGCACAAGCCAGAGGCCGGACTGGCCCGGATGCTACGGCTACGGGAGACGGGACCGCTGATCCACCGGTTTGAGGTATCTGTACCGGCCGACGGCCCGCCCATTTCCGGGCCTGTTCCCGACGCCGCCAGCGGCACGCTCTTACCCGGCTCGCCAGAGCACGGGGCTTATGCCCTGGCCCCTCTGGTGGTTGACCTGCTGAGCGGCGGCGCCCCCGCGACGGTCCACTGGGTACTCGACCGCCACCGCCTGGTACTCAGCGGCTTCCCGCTGCCCTCTGTCGTGGATCTCCACCGTCTAATCACAGATGTAGGACCGTTGGCCAAGGCGAAGGGGGCAGCCTTCATCGAGTTCCCCGTTCCGGCGGCGGATATCCCGTCCGCACTGTCCCTGGCCGCGATCAAGGCACGGCGCCTGAGCCGCACGCCGGTCCGCCTGGGCCGCCTCGACTTCGGTACGGATCGTGACGCAGGGAGGCGGGACACGGATGAAGCCGCGTGACATCCGCGCTCTGTGCCTGCGCGCCGACCCGGAACTAGCCCTGGCGGAATTGCGCCGCCGGGGCATCGGCCCGGCCCGGCTGCGGGAGCTGCTCGGCCGTCCCGACCAGGCTGAGTGGCAAGCCTGGTCCGGCGCGGCGGAGCTGTACGACGAGCAAGGCCGCCGCACGGAGATGGCGGTGCACGTACCCCCTTATGCTCCGGGCCGCCGGCTCGGTGCTCTGATCGTGCTGCACGGTGCCGGAGGCAGCGGGGACCAGGTGCTGCCGTCCTTCACCGCACTCGGCGACCGACTGTCGATGGCCGTCCTCTGCCCGACGGCACAGATTCCGACGCGGAAGTCGAACAACCTCGACCTCGCCGGAATCTTCGGGAGCAGGTTCCACATGCCTCGCTGGGACCTGGCCGGCCGGGACTTCCCGCTGGCCGCCCTGCGTTGGGCGCGCACCGAACTCGACGTCGACCCGGACCGCTGCGTCCTCGCCGGAGTCTCCATGGGCGGCCTGGCCACCTGGAACCTGGCCATGAGGTTCTGGCACTCGTACGCGGCCGCTGTCCCGCTCAACGGAGCCCTCTCGGTCTGGGAGTCCTTCGGCACCGACGCCCGGACCCAGGCCCTGCTGCCCAACACCCTTCCGCTTCCCCTTTACGTCGTGCACGGAGCCGAGGACGAGCAGATTCCGGCGCAGTTCGACCGGGAATCCGTCAGCACACTGCGGGCTCTCGGCCACCCTGACGTGGCGTACGAGGAGGTCCCGAACGGCGCGCACGGGCTGGAGACGCTGGGGCTGGCGGAAGACGGTCCACTGTTCCACCGGCTCGCCGGCTGGTTGGCAAACCGTACACGCCGTACCGGGCAGTCGGACGAGATCCGTCACCGGGCCGAGGAGGACGCCCACGGCCGCGCCCATTGGGTGAGCCTTGGCGGAATCACCCCGCAGCAGGCGGCCGTGGTCCACGCCCGCCGGACCCTCCCCGACCGGATCGACATCGAGGTCAGCGGGGCTCACCAAGTCACCCTGCACCTGAGCGGGGAGCGGATCGCTCCGGGGGACACCATCACGGTGGCGGTCAACGGTGCCGTCACGACGGTGCGCTTCGCGCCGGACCTAGCCACCGTCCTCCGCTCCTACCGGGAGACGGCGGACCCCAGGCTCGTCGCCGAACAAGTCGTCAACTTCGACGTCCCCCACAACCCCAGTGCCGGCACCGACAGCGAGCCGACCGGGTCCAGCAACGAGGAGAGGTGTGGCCATGCTCAATCGATCTGAAATACGAACGTATCTCACGGCCAGGGGCCCGGCTCAGGAAGAACTCTTCGCCGAGGCCCGACGGGTCCGCGAGGAGCACTTCGGACCCACCGTGATCCTGCGCGGGGTCATCGAGGTCAGCAACGTGTGCCGGGTGAACTGCGACTACTGTCCGATGCGCCGCGACAACACCCGTGAGAACGACCGCTATTTCATGAGCAGCGACGACATCCTGGAACGGGCGCGCGAGATCCGGGCCGCCGGCATCGACATCATCCTCCTCCAGGGCGGCGAGACCCCGCGGAACCTCTCAGCCATTGAGGACGCCATCCCCCGGATCCGCGCACTGTACGACGGCCGCGTCGAGATCCTGCTCAACCTCGGGAACATGCGCCGGGAGCAGTACGAGCGCCTCCGCGCCCTCGGCGCGACCAGTTACATCCTCAAGCACGAGACCAGCGACGTTCGCCTGTTCGAGGCGATGCGGCACGAATCGCTCGACGACCGGCTGCGCTGCATGCGGGATTTGCTGGACCTCGGCTACCGGGTGGGCACAGGCCTGATCTCCAGCCTGCCCGGCCAGACTCTCGACAGCATCGTCGACGACATCGAACTGGCCGAGACGATGGGAGTCCACATGTGCAGCGTGAGCCCCTTCGTGCCCGCGCCGAACACCCCGCTCCAGCTCTCCCCCATCGGCGACAACGAGCTCGCCCTCAACGCCCTAGCCACCCTCCGGCTGCACCGCCCCCAGCTGCTCGTCCCGTCGGTGAGCGCTTTGGAGAAGACCTCCTCGGGCGGACAGTCCCGGGGACTGGCCGCCGGCGCGAACGTCATGACGGTGAATTTCACGGGCGACACCGACCGGCAGCGTTACCTGATCTACGGAAAGGACCGATTCGTGGTCAAGAAGCAGTACGTGGACGGCCTCGTCCGCGCGTCGGGACTCCGACTGCGGGGATCCGTGTTCCTGTCCCCTGAGACGGAACCGGGTGCTCCGATCAGTGCGGGTATTACGGACGGCAGGTCCCGCCTGAGGTACGCGTCATGACCATCCACTCGGTGAACTCCGCCAACTTCAAACGCTTCTGGCTCGGGCAGACCCTCTCCCAATTCGGCACCCGCATCGGCACCCTCGGCCTGTCCGTGACCGCCGTGGAACTTCTCCACGCGGACAGCCAGGAGGTCGGCATCCTGGGCGCCGCGTCCACCGTCTGCTACCTCCTGATCGGCCTCCCTGCGGGCGCATGGGTGGACCGGATGCTCAAACGCCGGACCATGATGGTCGCCGCCCTCATCCGCTGCCTTGCCGTCCTCGCTGTTCCCGGCCTGTGGCTCACCGGGGGGCTGCGGATTGAAGTGCTGTACGCCGTCGCGCTCGTCGTCGGCGTGGTGTCCGTCTTCTTCGACGTCGCCTACCAGTCCTACGTGCCGGTGCTGGTGCTCGAGGACGACATCGCCGCCGCCAACGCCCGCCTCGAAGCCACCGCCCAGGTGTCCACCCTCGGCGGGCCGGCACTGGCCGGGCTGCTCATGCGGGCCATCAGCGCGCCAGTTGTCATGCTCGTGGACGCCTTCACCTATCTCGCCTGCTTCCTGTGCCTGTCGGTGACCAAGGACGCTGAGCAGCGGGCCGTGCCGACCCCCGAGACCAAGGGCCGCCTCGCGGCAGACATCGCGGAGGGCCTGCGCTTCGTCCGCGACCAGCCGGTCGTCCGGCGGCTCGCGGCGGCCATGGGGGTGTCCAACTTTTTCGCCACCATGGTGGCGACCCTGGTTCCGGTCCTGGTCATACGCACCCTCGGCTTCGACTCGTTCATGCTCGGCCTCGTCATGACCTGCGGCGCAGTCGGAGGCGTTCTGGGAGCACTGCTCGCCCCCAGGGCACGGCAGCGGTTCAGTGTCGGCGCAGTCATGTCCTTCGGCCTGCTCACGACAGCGTTCTTCACCGTGTCCAGCCCGCTGGCGGCCTTAGTGGCCGCGCATAGCCGGATCCTCGCGGGAGCGGTCCTGCTGGTAGGCGAGTTTGGCCTCACCGCCGGGGCACTGCTCTTCAATGTGACCCAGGTCAGCCTGCGGCAGAGTCTCTGCCCCAAGAACCTCCTCGGGCGGATGAACGCCTCCATCCGCTTCGTCGTCTGGGGCAGCATGCCGCTCGCAGCACTGCTCGCGGGCTGGCTCGGCTCAGCGATCGGCATGGTGCCGACGCTGTGGATCGGGGTGGTCGGCAGCGTCGTGACGGTCCTGCCGATCCTCACCGTCGACAAGGTCATGACGGCGGCTACCTCCCCGACGGATGCCGGGACTCCGGAGGTTGCACGGTGAGCAGCGGCCGTCAGGCTCTGGTGATGCGCATTCTGGCACAGGGGGTACACGTCAACGGCGAGCGCATCGACGCCACCGGGTCCCCCTTCCTTTCTCTTTGCGACCGCCTCGGCCGAGCCGGGGTACGGCCCGGCGAGATCGCCGTACTGGCCGGTCTACAAGGCCGCGACCTGATCGTCGCTACCCTGGCGGTGTGGCGGCTGGACGCAGTGCCAATGCCCGTGCCCGAGCCCGCGCCGGCCCTGGACGGCGTGCCCGACCGGACAGTGCGCGAGGCCTGCCGAATCACCCCGGACCTATCCGTGACCCCAGCCACCACCGCACCGGATCAGCGCGGCGCAGCCTTGGACCGGACCGCCGTGCTCCACCTCAGCTCGGGCAGCACTGACCGGCCCAAGGTCGCCCAGCGCGGTGTGGCCAGCGTGCTGTACGACGCCCAGGGCTACCGCGCGGGGCTGGGTTTAGTGCCCGGCGACTGCGTCGCGGTACCCGTCCCGCTGGCGCACTCCTTCGGCTGGGGCGTCGCCATGAGCGCGCTCATCAGCGGCTGCGACATCGACGTAACGCCTTTCGTCCGGGCCAGCTCCTTGGCCCGCAAGGCCGACTCCGGCGCCGTGTCGGTACTCGCCCTCACTCCGCCGCTGGCCAGGCTGCTGACCGATACTCGGCGACAGGGCGGCGACGCAACACTGCGCGCCGCGATGGCCGGGGCCGGCCAGGTCCCCGACGAACTCGAGGACGCCTTCCGTGAACGTTTTGGGCTGCCGCTTCTACGCGGATACGGCTCCACGGAGACCGGCGGCACCTTCTTCGGGGACCGCGGCATGGGCAGGCCGGTGCCGGGCGTCGACATCGTCCAGCCGCTGCCTGGGCAACGCGGTGAACTGGTACTGCGGCTGGCGGCACCCTTGGAGGGGTACCTCGGCGAGGACCAGGGGCCGGCTGCGGAATGGCATACCGGCGACATCGTCCAGCTCGACACCGACGGCATCGTCCACTTCCAGGAACGTGTGCGCGGCCCCCTCCGTCTGAACGGGCGATTCATCCAGGCGGACGCCACTGAGGCGGCGCTACGCGCCGTGCCCGGGGTAACAGATGTCTTCCTACTCGTCCTCCCGCGCAGCGACACACCCGAGACCGAGGACTTCTACGCCGTGGTCGAAGGCGACTCCTCTGAGGAAGGCCTGCTGGCGGCCCTGGCCGGTTGCCCCGCCGGAACACCAGTGCCGCGCGTGGTGGTGTTCCGGGAACTTCCTCGGACCGCGGTGGGCAAACGGGACCGGGGCATGGTCATCGACAAGGTACGGAAAGTGAGCAGGTGTGCCTAGTCTCACGGAGCGCCACGCATGTGAACTACTGGTGGCGCGTCATGTTGTACGAACGCTAGGCGAACGGGGGATCAGTACCTCGACCGCCGAGGAGCTGATCGAGGATGCCGACCTGCGGATCCTCGACCTGTCACTGCTTGGTCTGAGCTCGCTCGACTGGATCGCCCTCGCTACGCGGCTGGAAGACGAGACTGGCGGCGAGCTGCCCGATCACGTGCTGGTGAGCCCCGAGCATCGCAGTGTCGCGGGGTGGGGCGCGGCGATCCTCGCCGCCCGGACGGGGCGCAACAGCTGACTCATTGACCTGGAGGTGGAGAACATGAAGGAAATCCAGCGCGGAAGGCGCTACATCGTCATCGACGACTTCCTCGGCGAGCAGGACTTCGCCGCCGCCCAGGAGATGATGGACCGCGCGGCGTTCACCCGCCGCGAGAGCGTCATCTCGGACGAGGACGGATACGCCTTCCGCTCGAAGGGGGTGCAGTTCCGGGAGGACCTCGGCGCCGCGGAAGCCGGCGGGCGGCCGAAGGTGTACGAGGAACTGGCCCGGACGGTGCGGGCGTACAGCGGCTTCTACGGGGAGGCGGGCACCGACTGGGACCGGCTGGCGTTCGCGTTCTGGAAGTACCCGGCAGGCAGCCGTCTGGGCTGGCACAACGATGCCGGCCGCGGGCGTCAGGGCGAGTTCATTCTCTTCTTGCACGACCGGTGGCGGCTGTCCTGGGGCGGGGAG
Source organism: Streptomyces yunnanensis (assembly GCF_029011865.1). Lineage (NCBI taxonomy): Bacteria > Bacillati > Actinomycetota > Actinomycetes > Kitasatosporales > Streptomycetaceae > Streptomyces > Streptomyces yunnanensis. Next base: position 5,624,482 of record NZ_CP095749.1, on the reverse strand, counting down.
CTGAAGCTGCTCGATGAGGATCCGCCGCCCGAGGCCGAGGCCGAGGCCACAGAAAACGACCTGGTGCTGCGCATGGAGGCACGGATCGCCCGGAGCACGACGAGCCCGGTGGCCATCGCGCCAAAGCCGAACCGGCTGGTGCTGGTGAAGTCGGACACCGTCCACACCATCGGCCGCGTGGACCATACCGCGGGAAACACTCTGCGCCGTACGCTCACCGGCTTCGTCTCCAAGCGCCCGGAGCGGGAGCGCCCCCAGGTGGACGCACGACAGAAGTTCGAGGAGATCCTCACCACCGGCTGACCAGAGTCACACCCCCCTCACGCACATCTGTTGACCAACTATGCCTGGGAGGCGTTCATGCAATCGTGGCTTGCCGAGAGCCCGGCCTATCTGCACCACTGGATCGAGGAGCACGGAGTCGATCGAGCATCCCTCAGTCGTGTGTTGGACGGCCTAGATATCGCACTCCGCAACGAGGTGCTGGAGCACACGTCCGGTGGCCAGGAACCGAACATCTTCATCCCAGGTCTCTCCGAGATCGCCTGGTGGGACAACGACCGCTTCCCATGGATCGCGGACCTGGAAGCAGCTACCGAGGCCATCACAGCGGAGTTCGAATCCTTGGGTGGCCTGACCGGCAAGCGGACCCTGTCCAAGCCGAGCGAACTCGCGGACGAGGGACGGTGGTCGGCGCACTACCTCTATTACACGGCCAAGGCCTACCCGAGGAATCTTCGGGCCTGCCCGAGGACTGTCAAGACGCTCGAACCGGTCCCCGGGGCTTTGGGCTGTGGGATGACCTACTTCTCAGTGTTGGACCCGGGCACCCATATCGCGGCGCACACCGGCTACACGAACGCACATCTGCGGTGCCACCTGGGCCTCATCACTCCGCAGGGCCCCCGTATCCGGGTCGGTGACGATACGAGGGAATGGGAGCGAGGCAAGGCGTTCGTCTTCGACGACTCCTTCGAGCACGAGGTTTGGAACGACAGCACCGAGGGCCGAGCAGTCCTACTGTTCGACATATGGCACCCCGAGCTGACGGACATCGAGATCCGGGCCATCGCCTACCTGATGGAGACTTCCCGCAAATTGATCTACCGCAGCTTCTGGACCAAAGAGTTCGCCTCCTGACCCTCATCGAGGCCGGCCGCACACGCCATCGTCCGGCCCGGCTGTCGCTACCTGGGCCCTCGTGACCGAACTGCTGGGACACCTGTGCAACGACTCCAGCTCGCTCGCCCAAGTCACAGCCTTGGCCTCGATGCCCACGTCCCACCAACGCTGCCCATCCGGTGAGTCACGAACCACCGACTACCTAGCGCCACGTCAGCCCGAAGGCTCGATACAGTGCGCCGGCCAGCAGAAACGGAGAGCCGCTGCTGGAGCACTAGCCCATGCCCGTGACCGACGAGTAGCGCAGCGGGTTCCTTCCCTGGCCCCCAAGTGGCTACTTGTGCAGACATCGCTCATGATGAGTCGTGCCCGTTCCGGCTCCCCGCTTCCAGCGCATCGCCATCGACGCCGACCACCGGGTGGCACTGCTGCGCACCCCCATGCAAGTACACCCATATGGGGGCTGCCACAGCGCCGAGTCGGGCTCACGGAGTCATACCGCGGAACAGTGAGGCACCTAGGCCGTGTCTCTCCGATCATGTGACTCGTTGTTCGAGTCATGTTGAGCAGGGGGGACCTGACGGATGACGAGTGGGCGGTGCTGGAGCCGTTGCTGCCGTTGAGCAACAACCGGTGCGGCCGGTGGCGGGACCACCAGCAAGTGATCAACGGGATCATTCACCGGCTCGGCACCAGCTGTCAGTGGCGTGAGCTGCCCGAGCGTTTCGGCCCGTGGCAGACAGTGCACAAGCGGCATCTGCTGTGGTCGGCCGACGGCACCTGGGAGAGGCTGCTCCAGCATGTTCAGGCCGAAGCCGATGGCGTCGGCGGAATCGACTGGGACATCAACATCGACTCCACCTCCGTGCGGGCCCACCAGCATGCCGCAGGAGCCCGCAAGGACCCGCCGCCGGCACAACCTCTCACGCCAAAGGGGGCCACTCCAGGGGACCTTCGCCTGAGTCTGCTGCCGTTCCTGGAGGAGGCGGTCCGGCAGGCGAGGCCCTCGGCCGTTCCCGGGGCGGGCTGACCACCAAGCTCCATCTGGCCGCGGACGGCCAGTGCCGTCCGCTGTCCCTGCTCGTCACCCCGGGCCAGCGGGCGGACTGCACCCAGTTCGAACCGGTGCTGGACAAAATCCGCGTGCCCCGCACGGGGCCTGGCCGGCCGCGCCGAAGGCCGGACAGCGTCAGCGCAGACCGGGCCTACAGCAACGGCGTCATCCGCTCCTACCTGCGACGACGCGGAATCCGGCACGTGATCCCGGAAAAGAGCGACAGCCAGGCTGCCCGCCTGCGCAAAGGCTCTCGCGGCGGACGGCCCCCGGTCTTCGACGCAGGGCGGTACAAGCAACGCAACACCGTCGAGCGGGCGGTGAACAAACTGAAGCAGTTCAGAGCCGTCGCGACCCGCTATGACAAGCGCGGATACGTCTACCTCGGCACCGTCACCGCCGCAGCCCTTCTCATCTGGCTCCGATCATGATCGGAGAGACAGAACCTAGCTGGTCAGCTCATGTGCGGGCGTTCGGTTCGCTGGGGTGACGTCACCGGACACCTCTGGGCTCCCATGCCTGAGAGCAATGCGGCACGCGCCGAGACGCACTACTTCATCGCACGGACCAGCCCTACCTCGCACAGCGGATTTTCTGGTGGCTACCCCTTCTGGGTCCCACGAACTTCCCTTACTGGTCGTTTCAGAATGCGGCGCGTAGTCGTCTCAAGCAGATGATGCTGCAGGCGAGTTCGAGGAGTCCTTGGTGGAGCTTGGCGCGTATCTCGTAGCGGATGCGAAGGCGTGTGAACTGGTGGAGCCAGGCGAAGGTGCGCCCTACCACCCAGCGGGTCTTGCCGAGTCCGGAGCCGTGCGGGGCGCCGCAGCGGGCGATCTTCGGTGTGATGCCGCGCTTGCGGATCAAACGCCGGTACTTGTCAAAGTCGTAGCCGCGGTCGGCGAACAGCCGTCGGGGCCGGTGCAGTGGGCGGCCGCGTAGTCCCCGTATGTGGGGATGACATCCAGCAGCGGCATCAACTGGGTGACGTCGTGCCGGTTGCCGCCAGTCAGTGCGACCGCGAGCGGAGTGCCGTGCCGGTCGACGGTCAGGTGGTGCTTGCTGCCCGGCCTACTCCGGTCGACTGGCGAAGGTCCGGTGTGAGCCCCCCTTTGAGGGCTCTGACGTGCGAGCCGTCCACTGCTGCGTCGTCCATCTCCAGCAGGTCGGACCTGCGCAGTTCGACGAGCAGCGTCTCGTGCAGGCGGGGCCATACGCCGGCCTCGGTCCAGTCCCGCAGTCGACGCCAGCAGGTCACCCCCACTGCAACCGATCCGCTCGGCCGGGACATCCCGCCAGCTCACTCCCTTGCGCAGCACGTAGACGATGCCGGCCAAGGCAACGCGGTCGTCCGCCGGCAGCCTGCCGGGGAAGCGGTACCGCCGCGGCGGACGGGTCGGGAGCAGCGGGGCTGTCCGCTCACACAGACCGTCAGGAACGAGATCGTCTAATTCCCTGCAGACCCTGCCCGATGCCGCCCTCAACTACCAATCACCACAGGGAACTCATTCTGAAACGATCAGTTAGTGCTTTTCTGAACCCTCACCGGCTTGAGGTCACGACCATCCTGGTCGACAGCCACCTCGACGGCTGGCTGCCCGACGGGCCCATCGCCCTCGACTGAATCTGCACGACAGATGGTTCCCTCACCCGCACACGAGCGGATACTGGAGTCGTACGCTTCAGCCCGCGCTGCGACATTATGGCGCAGTTCTACCTAGTTGCTCTTTCGGCACCCCGACGGTCGGGGCCCTGCCTTGTGCCACACAGGTCCCAGGTGGTCCGGACTCTAGGCAGCACCTCTTGCCTAATCCCTGGAGTCACTCTCAGCGGTGACGTCGGCAGGCACAATGGAAAACCACCCTGTCGGCCCCTCGGTCACCCGTCCTTCCACCGCCAGCCGCTTGAGCCTTGCGCGGGTCGTTTCTGTCCGAGCGTGGACCTCACCGATCGACAACGTGATGTCCCTGACTTTCATAGGCCGCCCGGAACACGCCAGCAGCGCAAGCGCTCGTTTCCGGGCCTCTTCCAGCGCGAGCGGCTCGGACGTCGGCGACTCCACCGCTTCGCCTACGTTGACCGCCTCGGCGGGCTGGTCCCCTCCCCTGTCCGAGTCATGTGGGGACGCGTCATCTGCCGCATCCTCTTCCGGCTTCGGGGGGCCGTCAGCTGACAGTGACCGTAGAGTGTCGCGGGTGATCGTCAGTCGGATCAGGCGTTCCTCGATAACAGCGACCTTTTCCCGCAGCGTATCCAACTCGCCGCGAATGATGGCCTCTTCCCTGTCCAACCGATCAAATAGTGACGTCATCGCCCACCCTGATTCTCAACCGTGAGTGTGAGCTCCAGCAGACACGAGCGCCGCCAGAGTTCGGGTACCACGGTAAGGGATCCGCCGGAAGACCGCAGGCGTACGGCGCAGCTCACCCGGCTCTCGACAGGCTAAGCGCACAGTAGCGACAGCCCTCGCACGTACCGCGAACCATCCGTCAGCGACCGGGCAGAGCTGAAGGCGACGTCCCCTCCCTCGCACCTGGGGGCTACACGCGGAAAACCCCCACACACAACCCCGGAGGCCCATTCCACGCCATGAGTCAACCTCAGCAGACAGTTCGAGGGCGACATATCACCTGGTCAGGCCAACCCCCTGACCAGCTGAAGGCGCTGCGGTAGCGGCCTCGCAGTCTTCGATACCAAGGAGAGCTAGCCCCAAGGGCATCGAGGCACCAAGCCTCTTGGGGGCATCCATTTTTTTCATGACGATCTCCAGGATTCACTTCGAGCGCCCCTTGAGATCCTCTACAGTGAGCACGCATCGTGCACCGCGGGCCAGGAGATCACCGACGCCAGGCCCACCAAACCTGCCTAGAAGTTCAGCAGTTGATGGAGCCTCATTGGTACCTGACACGGTCATCCAGCGCCTAGAGAGCGAGGAAGATGCCGCACGGGCAGAGTTGACTGCCCTTCAGGGGAGGCTCATAGCCTTGGAAGAGCGCCTCACCGCACTCTTCATCACGCGGCGCACGCTCACAGAGCTCCTACCTGCACCTCCCGCCGATGAGACATCCTCTGAAGAGGAACCCCCTGGCACCGAGCAGGTCAGGCCGTCGGTCGAGAAGCCCTCGGATCCGAATGGGACGCAGCAGACTGCTCCACACAAGGCGCTAGGAGGGCTCAAGGCATCCGAGGACCTGAAGATCGTCACGCTCATAGCGAGTGCCGACCGGCCCTTGCGCGCACGCGAGGTGACGGTTGCTCTGGGCCAAGACCCCTCGCGCTCGCAAGTGGAGGTGATTCGCCGCGCCTGCCTCAAACTTGCGAGGGCGGGCCATTTGCGGATGCTCAGCACAGGGGAGTTCGCCGGCCCTGGGGGAGCTGCCTAACGCAGGGCAACAGAGCGCGGTGAATACCGCTCGACGTCGGAAGGATCAGCCGGCGCCGCGCGAGGAGAAATGGTGGTGCCGCCGAGGGATCAGTCCCGGCGGCACCGGCACACGTCAGTCCACGTAACGGCTTCGGCATGCCCACCTGAGCGTAGTCCAGCCCGGGCTACGCATGGGCGTGCTGAGCCGAATTTGTCCTGCCCGCGCATACCGCGCGGGCATTCGGAGGTTCAGCAATGCCCCGATCCGGGCCCTTTGCCCCCCGGGTAGAGACCAACCCCGAGCCCGTCCTCCAGTCGGCTCAGCGTGGCCACGTCCGGCCAGCTGCCGCCAGCGAGGAGGTTGGCTACCGCCTGGCGGTTGACGCCAGTGAGGGACGCAACGCGCCGCAGCCCCAGCCCCTGCCGAGCCATATGCCTGGTCAGGGCATATGCGATGGCTTGCACCACCCGGGCTTCGGGGTAGTCGGCGATAGCCGCCTCGGGCCAGTTCTCCGGATCCCGGGCCAGCTCCCTCGGTGGCACACTGCGCCCCCTTCCTCCGGTCATCGGAATGCGCTCCTGACGGTCGAAGTGCACACTCACGACACAGGCGGCTCTTTGTGTAGCCACTTCACGTGGTGTGTCCCTTTGGAGACGGAGATGAGCGGCGCGATCCTCGATTACCGGCCGTCGGAAGAGCCGGCGGAGTGGCCTCTGGTCTCCGACGGCGTCCGCATGGTGGCCGCCGCAACCTGTGATTCCGTCCCATACCCGGTGCAGAGGCTGATGCCTGTGCTCTCCGGGCTGGCTGTGTACGCCGAGCGCGTCGGCATCGCCCGCGACCCGCTGGCCTGGCTGGCGCCCGAGACGATGACCAGGTTCCTGCTCGCTCTGTCGAATTTGGAGGGCAACTCGGTCCAGACGTACCGGAGCATCCTGCTGCGCATCCGCGAGGCACTGCTGTGGCTGGAGTACGGGCAGCAACCCACCCCCCGGATGAGCGCCAAATCCCAGCGCGCCACCCCTTACACGCCGCCGGAACTCGCCCGCTACCTGATGTGGGCCAGAGCCCTGCCCCCAACGTCCGCCATCGGAGGTAGTGCGCTGGCTCTGCTGGCGCTTGGGGCGGGCTGTGGGCTCACGCGGCGCGAGTTGCTTGCCACTCGCGGCACCGATATCACCGTGCTGCCGTCCGAGGCGGTCGTCGTCGCGGCACCGGGCAGTGACCGCCTGGTCGTCTGCCGGGCAATGTGGGAGGAGGACCTCGCCGCACGGGCCCGCGCGGCCGGCGACGGTCTCCTGTTCCTTCCCCAGCGCCAGACCGCCGCCCCCAAGAACGGCATCTCCAACTGGGTCAAGCGAAACCTCATGGGCTCCTCTGGCCTGCCCGCCCTGAAACTGGCACGGTTGCGCAGTACCTGGATCGTGGAGCTGCTGCGACAGCGCGTCCCTGAGGATGTGATCGCCAGGGCGGCCGGCATGAAGTCGACCGCGGCATTGGCCCCTTACCGGGCGTCGGTCCCACCGCTGACCACTGCAGCCACCACCCGCATGCTGCGGGGCTCCGTATGAGGACTCCTGCCGACGACCCTCGCTACCAGCCCGGCAACGGACGCCCCCGGCGCCCGTATCCGCACTCATACGAACCGTCCGAGCTGGCTGCCAGCAAGGTCTTGAAGCTCCGCCGGATCCTCCACCGAAGCGGCATCGTGGACCTGATCGAAGCGCAGTTCGCCGAGCAGCCGGGCCCGCCCGGCTACCCCATCCGCCTGGTCCTCCTCGGCTTGCTCTGCGCCAACTACGAGCGGGCCAGCAGCAATCTCGACGACGCCTTCGAGATCATCACCTTCGGCACCAGCGAGCGTCTGCAAGCCGAACTCTCTATCCCCACCTGCGACATCGAGGACCAAGACGCGGTCAACGCACTGTACAACCGCTTCCACCGCGCCTGGACCCGCATGAACAGGCTGCTTGACGCGGCGCCACATCAGCGCCGCAGTCGGCTCCCCAGAGCCGCAGGCCGCAAGATCGCCGCGCAGTGGAACGGCAAGAGCGGAGAACAGGCCCTTCGCCATCTGGAAGAGCTCGCCAACCGGCTGGTCACCGCCCCGGTCCGTACCGCCTTCGCCAAGGGCCTGATGCGCCACTGGCGCGGCGATACGGCGATCGACACCACCGCCGTGCCGACCTGGGCCCGCCACCACACCCGCAAGCGCTCCGCGCTGGAGGTCAGCGCCAATTGGCATTACAAGGGCGGTGGGGACCGGGAGTTCGGCTACAGCGCCACCCTCGCCATCGCGGCCCACGCCGACCCGGACCGGGCCGGCCGCTACCCACAGCTCATCCTCGGCATGGTGCTGCACACGCCCGAGAAGGACATGGGCCGTCACGCACATTACGTCAGCGCCGTCCTGGCCCAGCTCACGGAACTCCGTGGCTTCACGGCGGCCGACCGTGCGTACACGAAGCTGCTGCCTGAGAACTTCCACAGGCCGATGCGCGCCCTCGGGTTCCTGCCGGTGCTCGACTTCTCCAAGACCCAGGTCGCCGACGAGGCAGAACGCAACCACCAGGGCGCCATCGCGAAAGTGGGCCGACTGTTCTGCCCCCTCACCCCGCGCCGACTGCTCGACCTCTACCAGCAGATCCGCAGTGCCAAGAACGAACGTGAGCGCATCCCACTGCGCGAGCAGCTGCAGGAGATCGAGTCGTACGCACTCACCCGCAAGGACACCCTCGACGACCGCGGTACCGAGCGGTTCTCCTGCCCCGCCACCAAGCTCAACTGCCCCTGGGCACAGGAACGTGAAGGTCGCGGCACACCGAAGAAGAAGCGGCCCGTGCCGGTCGTCATCGACCTCGACTCCCACAGGGCGCGGGCCACGCACCCCGCCGCCCGGCCCACCGTTGAGCCCCCTGAGCTTCCCCCCGACGACCGCCCCAAGTGCTGCCGTCAGTCCTCGGTCACGGTGCAGGCACACGTCATGCCCCGGATGCGGCAGGAGCTGCCCTGGCAGACGCCTTCCTGGGCCCTGGCCTACCAGACGTTGCGTGCACACATCGAGGGCGGCAACGGACGCCTGAAGTCCGTCGACTCCGCCTTGCACGCACGTGAGAGGCGTCAGCCTCGGGGCCGTGTGGCTCAGACCCTCCTGTCCGCCATCACCGTCATGATTCACAACATCAAGGAGCTTGAGCGGTACCTGGCCGCCAGCAAGAAGAGTGCCGTCACGGGCCTCGACCTCGAGGCGAGCGATGTCCTTCCGCCCTATCCGACGGCCGGCGAAACAGCCACGCCCAGTTCCCGTTCTGTCGGGATAAGCCGCAGCCCTTGAGCGGGCCCACATCCCGTAATTGAAGATCGACACGTCACGAGACCGCAGGAGTCTGGCTCCACGCCTGCGGTCCCCGCGGCATGTCCGCATCTCCACCCCCGGTCCGTTCCAACGCGGACCGGCCCGCTCCCCAGCGGCCCGGCAGGCTGACTTTCACACAACTAGAGGCTCAAACGCCGAGATCCCGGTCAGACGGTGACCGTCTGACCGGGATCTCGTGAACAGTTCGGGGGCGAACCCGCGAACGGCCCCACGGTGGACCTGAGGGGACTCGAACCCCTGACCCCCTCGTTGCGAACGAGGTGCGCTACCAGCTGCGCCACAGGCCCTTGCGACGAGTGAAACTCTAGCATCCCGTTCGCCGTGCCCGGAAATCGCTTCCGGTGCTGGTCAGTGGGAGGTCCGTCACTCGTTCGCCGCGCGCGGGCGGTCCTCGTCCTCGTACTGGTCGAAGAGCGGCGTCCGGCCGCGGGCGCGGCGGCCCGGGTGGGTGGGGCGGTCCTGCGAGGGGCTGGGCTGCGGGCGCTCGGGGACGGAGCTGGAGCGGGCGGAGCTCCAGGCGTCGTCGGCGTCCAGGTCGACGTGGCTGGTGGCGCGCGGGGCGACCGGGGCGGTGACGTAGGTGGGCAGCGGGACCGGGACGGGCTCCCAGCTGCCGGTGGCCGGGCGAGGGCGCTCCCGCTCGCGCTGCTGGTCGACCCACTCGGCGTGGTCGGTCTCCTCGACGAGGGCGCGGGCGCCGGCGGTGTGCGGGGGCGCCGGCGGGCGGGGCGGCTCGGGGGCGGCCTCTACGGCGTCAGCGTGGGCGGCGGGCTGGTAGTCGGCGGCGGGCGGCTGGTCGGCCGCCTGGTGAGGGCGGGGTCGGCCCTCCCGCAGTCGTCGCGCTGCCGCCTCCGCCTTGCGCTGGTCCATGGTGAAGGTGAAGCGGCGGCGCTCCTGGGCGCGCAGATAGACGATGTAGGCGGTCAGGAGCACGGCGGGGAGGGCGGGGGCCCAGAAGAAGGGGAGGCCGCCCACGGCCGCGGCGATGGCGCCGGCGGTGAAGGCGACGAACAGGATGGTGATGGTGCGCCGGCGACGGGCCAGGACCTTGGCGCGCTTGGTGCGCTCGGCGAGCGAGGGGCGCAGCGGGGCGCCGTGGGCCCGGGTGGGGGTGTCGTCGGGGAGCGCCGGAGCCGGTGCGGGGTCGCCGAAGGACCGGTCGCCGGCCGGGTCGTCCAGGGCGTCCGGTTCCTGCTCGTCGCCGGCATCGTCGGCGGGGCGCGCCCCGTGCTCCTTGTCGTAGCGGCGCTGCATGCCCGCACGCCCGGACAGGAGCCGGATGGCCGTGCTGAAGCGCTCGGTGGGACGGGCCTCGTTGAGCTCGTCCTGCCTACGGAGCCACATCGGCACCAAATAGGCGGCCCAGGCCCCGACGATGACTGCGTAGATGAGGCCGCTGCTTCTCACAACTCACACGGTAGAGGGGTTTGCGTGGGGCCATCCGCCAATTGGGCCGGTGTGTCGCACGATCTGGCTGATATCTCGAACTTTTTTTGTGATTGTTGCGATGGAGTTGTGGCGAATGCGGGGACGACGGCGCTGCAATTCGAACAGGCTTTTTATTTGTGGGATGCGTCGGAGCGGCCGGGCGCTCCGGGGCTCCGGCTCCGCCAGCGGCTGAGAAGCCCTTCCGGCACTTCCTCCGCGGTCAGCGCGAAAACCGCGTGGTCGCGCCAGGCGCCGTCGATGTGGAGGTAGCGGGGGCGGATGCCTTCCTCGCGGAAGCCGAGTTTCTCCACGACGCGACGGCTGGGGATGTTTTCCGGCCGAATGCAGACCTCGATGCGGTGCAGTCCGACGGTGCGGAAACAGTGGTCGACGGCGAGCGCCACCGCGGTCGGCATGACCCCCCGGCCGGCGACTTCCTGGTCGACCCAGTAACCGATATGGCCCGAGCACATCGAGCCCCAGGTGATGCCCGCGACGGTGAGTTGGCCGACGAGCCGGCCGCGGTATTCGACGACGAACGGCAGCATCCGGCCGGCGTGCGCCTCGGCCCGCAGATGGCGCACCATCTGCCGGAAGGTGGGGCGGTGCGGCACCGGGGCACCGGGCGGGGCCGGCGGGACGGTCGCCTCCCAGGGGCGCAGCCAGTCGCGGTTGCGGCGGTTGACCTCCCGCCAGGGGCGTTGGTCGCGCAGCCTTATGGGGCGGAGGGAGATCTCTCCGTCCGTCAGGACCACCGGCCAGGGCGTGTTCAGCTGGGGCTCCCGGAAGGTCTGGGGTGGTCGCCGCCGCGGATCTGGTCGACGGCGTGCGGGAGGAGGTCGGCGAGGACGGCCAGGCCGTCGCGCACCCCACCGGTCGAGCCGGGGAGGTTGACGATCAGGGTGCGGCCGGCGACGCCCGCCAGGCCGCGGGAGAGGGCGGCGGTGGGGACCTTGGCGCGGCCGGCGGCGCGGATCGCCTCGGGGATGCCGGGGACCTCGTGGTCGAGGACCCTGCGGGTGGCCTCGGGGGTGCGGTCGGTGGGCGAGATACCGGTGCCGCCGGTGGTCAGCACCACGTCGTAGCCGGCGGCGACGGCGTCGCGCAGGGCGGCCTCCACCGGGTCGCCGTCGGGGACCACCCGCGGGCCGTCGACCGCGAAGCCCATGGCGGTCAGGCCCTCGACGAGCAGCGGGCCGCCCTTGTCCTCGTAGACGCCGGCGGCGGCGCGGTTGGAGGCCGTGACGACCAGGGCGCGGGCGGGGCTCACGACCGGCTCCAGTCGCCGGACTTGCCGCCGGTCTTCTCCTCGACCCGGACGTCGGAGATCACTGCGGCCTTGTCGACCGCCTTGACCATGTCGACGACGGTGAGCGCGGCGACCGAAACGGCGGTCAGGGCCTCCATCTCGACGCCGGTGCGGTCGGTGGTCTTGACGGTGGCGGTGATCTCGACGGCCTCGTCGGTGACGGCGAGGTCGACCGTGACGCCGGAGACCGCGAGCGGGTGGCACAGCGGGATCAGTTCGGGGGTGCGCTTGGCGCCCATGATGCCGGCGATGCGGGCGGTGGAAAGGGCGTCGCCCTTGGGGACTCCCTCACCGCGCAGCAGCTCGACGACGCGCGGTGCGACCAGCACACGGCCGCGGGCGCGGGCGGTCCGGGCGGTGACGTCCTTGCCGGAGACGTCGACCATGCGGGCCGCGCCGGCCGCGTCGAGATGGGTGAGGTGTTGCTGGCCGCTGCTCATCGTTCTCCCGCTCCATACTGCCGCCTGTGGGACGACACCGTACCCCCGGCCCCGGAGGGCCTCCGCTACGGGCCGTCCCCGCCACCGGTGCTCCCGGTGGGCGTCAGTGGTGTCCGAGCGGGATGACCTCCACGGTGGCGTCCGCGGGGACCTCGGTGGCGTCCTCGGGGACGACGATCAGGGCGTCGGCGTGCGCCATCGCCTTGATGAGGTGGGAGCCGCTGCCGCCGACGGGGGTGACCGTGCCGGCCACCGGGTCGTAGGAGCCGCGGAGGAACTGCCGCCGGCCGCGGGGCGAGGAGCCGAGCGGCTCGGTGACGCGGGCGCGGGCGGTGCGGCGGTGCACCTCGGGGTGGCGCATCAGCGTGCGGATGACGGGGCGGACGAACAGTTCGAAGGAGACGTAGGAGCTGACCGGATTGCCGGGCAGGGCGAGCAGCGGGATGCGGTCGGGGCCGATCAGGCCGAAGCCCTGGGGCTTGCCGGGCTGCATGGCGAGCTTGCGGAACTCGACCCGGCCCTCGTCGCTGGAGAGGTCGGCCAGGGTCTCCTTGACGACGTCGTACGCGCCGACGCTGACGCCGCCGCTGGTGACCAGGACGTCGGCGCGGGCGTACTGGTCCTCCAGGGCCGCGCGCAGGGCCTTCGCGTCGTCGGCGACGACGCCGACGCGGTAGGCGAGGGCGCCGGCCTCACGGGCGGCGGCGGTGAGCTGGAAGCTGTTGGAGTCGTGGATCTGGCCGGGGCCCAACGGCTCGCCGGGCGGGACCAGTTCGCTGCCGGTGGAGAGCACCACGACCCGGGGGCGGCGGTGGACCGTGACGGTGTCCAGGCCGAGGGCGGCGAGCAGGCCGAGCTGGGTGGGGCCGAGGACGGTGCCGGCGGACAGGGCCGGCTCGCCGGCCTGCGCGTCGCCACCGGCCCGGCGGATGTGGGCGCCGGCCGCGGCCGGGCGGTGCACCCGGACCTCGCCGCCCGCGTCCTGCGGGGCGGCGCTGTGGGCGCGCATCGTGGCGGCCGGGCCCTGGCCGGTGCCGCCGTCGGTCCACTCGACGGGGACCACCGCGTCGGCGCCGGGCGGCACCGGGGCGCCGGTCATGATGCGGGCGGCCTGGCCGGGCCCCACGGTGGGGAGTTCACCGCTGCCGGCGGCGACGTCGCCGATGACGGTGAGGGTGGCCGGGGACGCCTCGGTGGCGGCCGCGACGTCGGCGGCGCGCACCGCGTAGCCGTCCATGGAGCTGTTGTCGAACGGCGGCAGTGGCAACGGGACGGTGAGGTCCTCGGCGAGGACGCAGCCCTGGGCGTCGAGGAGTTGCCGGGTGACCGGGGCCGGCGGGCACAGCCTCGCCAGCACGTCGTCGAGATGTTCGGCCACCGACCAGACGCGGTCAGGGTGGGAGGTCCGGTCGGTGGAGCCGTTCAACGTCCTACATCTCCTCGGTGACGTAACTGCGCAGCCAGGCCCGGAAGTCGGGCCCCAGGTCCTCACGTTCGCATGCCAGTCTGACAATGGCACGCAGATAGTCTCCGCGGTCGCCGGTGTCATAGCGGCGGCCCTTGAAGACCACGCCGTGCACCGGCCCGCCCAGCTCGGGGTGGGCGGCCAGCACCTGGAGGGCGTCGGTGAGCTGGATCTCGCCGCCGCGGCCGGGGTCGGTCTTGCGCAGCACCTCGAAGACGGCCGGGTCGAGGATGTAGCGGCCGATGATGGCGAGGTTGCTGGGCGCCTCGGCCGGCTCGGGCTTCTCGACCAGGTCGGAGACGGTGACCACGTCGTCGTCGCCGGTGGGGGCGGCGGCCGCGCAGCCGTAGAGGTGGATGGTGGCGGGCTCGACCTCCATCAGGGCGATGACCGAGCCGCCGTACTCCTCGCGGACCTCTATCATCCGGCGCAGCAGGGGGTCGCGGGGGTCGATGAGGTCGTCGCCCAGCAGGACCGCGAACGGCTGGTCGCCGACGTGCGGCGCGGCACACAGCACGGCGTGGCCCAGGCCCTTGGGGTTGCCCTGGCGGACGTAGTGGATGGTGGCCAGATCGCTGGATTCCTGGACCTTGGCGAGCCGGGACCCGTCGCCCTTGCGGTTCAGGGCTTCTTCGAGCTCGTAGTTGCGGTCGAAGTGGTCCTCCAGGGGACGCTTGTTCCGACCGGTCACCATGAGGACGTCGGAGAGTCCGGCCGCGGCTGCCTCCTCCACCACGTACTGGATGGCGGGCTTGTCGACGACCGGCAGCATTTCCTTGGGTGTGGCCTTGGTCGCCGGCAGGAACCGGGTGCCGAGCCCTGCTGCCGGGATGACAGCCTTGCTGATCCGTGCATGCGATGGGGTCATGCGCGACACCCTAACCGGACCGGACGGACCGATGATGAGCGTCCGGTTAAGAGATCATGAGAGCCCGAGCGAGGCCCACGATGAGCGTTGAGCACGAGGAAAAGCGCAGGTTGCGGCGGGATCTCCTGGAGGTGAGGAGGGCGTTGCCGGCCGATGTCGTCGCGGCCCGGGGCGCCGCGCTGGCCCTTCGGGTGCGGGAGCTGGACGAGCTGCGGGCGGTGTCCGCGAAGGGCGCCGCGGACAGCCCGCCGACCGTCGCCGCGTATGTGTCGATCGGCGGCGAACCGGACACCCGGGCGCTGATCGACGAGCTGCGGGCGGCCGGGGTGCGGGTGCTGCTGCCGGTGCTGCTGCCGGACAACGACCTGGACTGGGCGGTATACGAAGGGCCCGAGCACCTGGTCCCGGCGGGCTGGGGGCTGCACGAGCCGGACGGGCCGCGGCTGACGCCGGAGGCCGTCACGCAGGCGGATGTGGTGCTGCTGCCGGGGCTGGCCGTGGACCGGACGGGACTGCGGCTGGGCCGCGGCGGCGGCTCGTACGACCGGGTGCTGGCCCGGCTGGAGCGGGCCGGGGGACGGACGTCGCTGGTGGTGCTGGTCTACGACGACGAGGTGGTGGACGCGGTCCCGGCCGAGCCGCACGACCGCCGGGTGCACGCCGCGGTGACGCCGTCGGGGGTGCACCGCTTCCGGCACTGACCGCTCGGCGCGCGGGGCGGCGGCGGTGTTTCACGTGAAACGCCGTCGGGCGGGCCGGAGGAGTCCGGCCCGCCCGACGCGGTGTGCTTCCGCCGCCCGTTACGGCGACAGGGTCAGGGTGTCCTGCCCGGCCTTCTTCACGGCGTCCTCGCTGAACGCCCAGGGCAGCAGCTCGCCCTTGGCCCACTTGTCGGTCTGGTCGTAGTAGTGGGCGTGGTAGGCGTGCCCGGAGGCGCCGGTGAGGTTGATCCAGCGGGACTTGTCGAGGTCGGCGAGGTTGACCACCATCCGCATGGACGGGACCCAGGTCACCTTGTAGCCGCCGGCGGCGTTCCAGCCGGTGGCGTCGACCGCGGCCTCGCCGCCGCCGAGGTTCCAGGGCCCGCGGTTGAGCAGGTCCTGGAGGAAGCCCGGCCCCTCCTTGCCGAGGGTCTGGTTCTTGAGGTCCATCTGGTGCAGGCGGCCCCAGGTCCAGTTGTCGATGTTCTTGCCGAGCTTGGAGGTCAGCTCGTAGCGGGCGTCCTTCATGGCCTGGGCGAGGAGCTGGTCGCGGTTCTTCAGGCCGGGGTGGCCGGGCCGGTCCTCGGTCTTCCACCAGGCGTTGTTCGGGTCGTCGAGGATGTTCCGGACGACCTCGTACCAGCGGTCGCCGCCGTCGGGCTGGGCGGTGTCGCCGGCCCGCTGGCCGCACTCGCGGACCAGCTTGTTCTGGTCGTCGGCCGGGCCGGTGTCGCTGGCCGGGCGGACGTAGAGGCACTGGCCCTCGACCCGCAGCTCCTTGGGCATCTTGTTGCCGAAGGCGAGCTTGAGGGTGTTGCGCCAGACGGCGTTGAAGTAGGCGGCCGCGGCGGAGTCGGGCTCCTGGGTGAAGTCCCAGCCGTTGAGCAGCTGCTGGGCGTCGCGGACGTACTTGTCCTGGATGTCGATCTTCGTCAGGTAGGGCGTCAGCAGGCGGGCGATCTCGCTGCTGTTGTCCTTCTGGAAGGACTGCATGTCGTCGGTGGAGACCTTGCCGCCGTCCTTGATCTTGGACTCGATCAGGTCGCTGATCCGCTGGCTGCGGGCGCCGTAGCCCCAGTCCTTGGTGATCAGGTACGGGTACTTCTCGTTGATGACGGCCTGGTTGGCGGTGACGATGAAGCCGCGCTTGGGGTTGTACTCGTACGGCAGGGCGCTCTGCGGGACGTAGCCCTTCCACTGGTAGGCGGGGTCCCAGCCGGGCGCCGGGTAGGTGCCGTCGCCCTTGCCGCGGACCGGGATCTGCCCGGGGGCCTGGTAGCCGATGTTGCCCTTGGTGTCGGCGTAGATGAGGTTCTGCGAGGGGACCTCGAAGCCGGCCGCGGCTTTGCGGAAGCCGGTCCAGTCCTTGGCGCGGTCGAGCTCGAAGATGGCGTCCATGGACTTGCTGGGGGTCAGCGCGGTCCAGCGCAGCGAGACGGCGTAACCGTCGCCGCGGTCGGGGGCGCCGTCGGCGACCGGGGCGTCCTTGCCGACCCCGGCCAGCTCGTCGTCGCGGTCGGAGATGATCGGGCCGTTGTTGGTGGACCGGACGGTGATCTTGCGGCTCTCGCCGCCGGCGACCTTGATGGTCTCCTGGCGGGTGAGGAACGGCTGCTGCTTGCCGTCGTACAGGTAGCCGTCGGCGTTGATCTTCTCCAGGTAGAGGTCGGTGACGTCGGCGCCCAGGTTGGTCATGCCCCAGGAGATGTCCTGGTTGTGGCCGATGACGACGCCGGGCATCCCGGAGAAGGTGAAGCCGGCCACGTCGTAGTTGCACTTGGGGCCGGTGGTGCGGCAGTGCAGGCCCATCTGGTACCAGAGCGAGGGCATCTGCGGTGCCAGGTGCGGGTCGTTGGCGAGCAGCGGCTTGCCGGTGGTGGTGTGGTCCCCGGAGACGACCCAGGAGTTGGAGCCGATGCCGTTGCCGTTGGGGCCGAGCAGCGCCGGGACCTGTTCGAGGGTCTTCGACAGCGAGGACAGCTGCGTCTGGATCCCGGTGGTGGCGCCGCGGGTGGACCGGGCGCCGGCCCCCGCGCCCGTGCCGCCGGTCCCGGTGCCGGTGCCGCCCGTCCCGGTGCCGCCGGTGCTGGTGCCCTTGGGGTCGAACTCCTTGGTGGCCGGGTCGACGCTGCCCCCGTCGACGATCGGCCGGTTCCGCTGGTACGGGTACTCCGGGTAGAGCTGCGCGATCTGCTGCGGGGTGAACCGGCTGGTCATCAGGGACCGGTCGATCTCGTCCTGCATGTTGCCGCGCAGGTCCCAGGCCATCGCCTTGAGCCACGCCACCGAGTCGACCGGGGTCCAGGGCTCGGGCTTGTAGTCGTTGGTGAAGCCGAGCGCGGCGTATTCCAGGGAGAGCTCGGAGCCCTGGTGGTCCTTGAGGTAGGCGTTGACACCGGCGGAGTACGCCTGGAGGTATTTCTTGGTGGTGGCCGAGAGCTTGGTGTCGTATTCCTTCTGCGCCACCTGGTGCCAGCCGAGGGTGCGCAGGAACTCGTCGCTCTTGACCTGGCTCGCGCCGAACATCTCGGAGAGCCGACCGGCCGTCATGTGGCGGCGGACGTCCATCTCCCAGAAGCGGTCCTGGGCCTGGACGTAGCCCTGGGCGCGGAAGAGGTCCTCGTCGGTGTCGGCGTAGATCTGCGGGATGCCGTTGGCGTCACGGACGACGTCCACCGGGTCGGTCAGGCCCGGGAGTTTGAGCGACCCCGTGGTCTCCGGGAAGGAGGCGCGAACGGTACTGACGCCCCAGTACGCGCCGAAGCCGATGCCCGCCACGAGCAGCAGCACGACCGTGAGCGCGACGAGGCGGCCGCGCCGCCCCTTCTTCTTTTTGGGGGCTGGACCGGACTTGTTGGCGGGCATCTCTGTCCTTCGAGGGGCAGGGTGGGAGTGCTGGAGCAACCATAGGCGCACCGGTTTGAGGACCCCTACGCGGAGTCAGCGCCGGGCACATTAAACTTTCAAGCAATGGTAAATTGTTAGAGTCAGTAACTAGATACGGTAAGGACAACCAGCCCACACCGACTGAGGCGCGAGGAAGGATCAGCTCCTGACTGTCGAACACCTCAACGAACTCCTGCTGATCTGCTCGCTCGTACTGCTCGTCGCAGTCGCCGCGGTACGGCTCTCCTCGCGCAGCGGGCTCCCCAGCCTGCTCATCTACCTGGGGATAGGCATCGCGATGGGGCAGGACGGCGTCGGCGGCGTCATCTTCGACAACGCCGAACTGACCCAACTCCTCGGCTATGCCGCCCTGGTGGTGATCCTCGCCGAGGGCGGCCTGGGCACCAAGTGGAAGGAGATCAAACCAGCCCTGCCCCAAGCCGCGATGCTCTCGACGGTCGGCGTCGCGGTGAGCGTGGGGGTCACCGCGGCCGGCGCGCACTACCTCGCCGGACTCGAATGGCGCCAGGCGCTGCTGATCGGCGCGGTGGTCTCGTCCACGGACGCCGCGGCCGTCTTCTCCGTCCTGCGCAGCGTGCCCCTGCCGTCCCGTCTGACGGGTGTCCTGGAAGCCGAGTCCGGCTTCAACGACGCCCCGGTGGTCATCCTCGTCGTGGCCTTCTCCACCGCCGGACCCACCGAACACTGGTACGTCCTGCTCGGCGAGATAGCGCTGGAGCTGGCGATCGGCGCCGCCATCGGCCTGGCCATCGGCTGGATCGGCTCGTACGGCATGCGGCACGTGGCGCTGCCCGCCTCCGGCCTCTATCCGATCGCGGTGATGGCCATCGCGGTCTCCGCCTACGCGGCCGGCGCGCTGGCGCACGGTTCCGGCTTCCTCGCCGTCTACCTGGCCGCGGTCGTCCTCGGCAACGCCAAGCTGCCGCACGCCCCGGCCACCCGCGGTTTCGCCGAGGGGGTCGGCTGGATCGGCCAGATCGGCATGTTCGTCCTGCTGGGTCTGCTGGTCACCCCGCACAACCTGCTCGACGACATCGTGCCCGCGCTGCTCATCGGCATGATCCTGACGCTGGTCGCCCGCCCGCTGTCCGTCTTCTCCTCGCTGCTGCCCTTCCGGGTGCCGTGGCAGGAGAAGACCCTGCTGTCCTGGGCCGGGTTGCGCGGCGCGGTGCCGATCGTGCTGGCCACCATCCCGATGGTGGGCGACGTCCCCGGCAGCGAGACGGTCTTCAACATCGTCTTCGTCCTGGTCGTGGTCTACACCCTGATCCAGGGCCCGACGCTGCCGTGGCTGGCCCGGCGGCTGCGGCTCGGCGAGGGCGAGGAGCCCGCCGACCTGGGCATCGAGTCGGCCCCGCTGGAGCGGCTGCGCGGCCATCTGCTGTCCACGTCCATAGGCCCCACCTCCCTGATGCACGGCGTGGAGGTCGGCGAGCTGCGGATGCCGGCGGGTGCCGCGGTCACCCTCGTCGTCCGGGACGGCACCAGCTTCGTGCCCTCCCCGACGACGGTGCTGCGGCGCGGCGACGAGCTGCTGGTGGTGGCCACCGACCCGGTGCGGGACGTGGCCGAGCGGCGGCTGCAGGCGGTGTCCCAGGGCGGCAAGCTGGCCGGCTGGCTGGGGACCGGCGCACCGCAGCAGCCCCAGGAGAAGCGCGGCCGGCGGCGCGAGGTGGGGTGAGGCGGCGGGCCCCGGCCCGCCCGCACCCGCCCACGCGCCGCCCGGCTTGCCCGGCCGGACGCCGAATGTGCGCTATCTCTCCAGAGATACCAAGGAAAACTGCGTGAAGCCCTGGTTAATCCCAGGGCTTCATTGCATCCGGCCTGTACAATCGAGACGGAAATTTGTACGGATCACGAACCAACTCTGCCTGACGCAGAGCTGGCGCGACCGCTCGGCGGCCGCGGTCCCCTGCCACACGCAGCCACCTTTCCCGGGTGTGGACCACGCGGTATCACTCGGTCCTGCGCGAGAGGACAGCTCTCGGCGCGTACCCGTGACGACCTCGCGGGGCAGCGCTACCAGGCGGCAGAAAGGCCCGGCCGTGGCATCCGCGGTCAAGGACTCCCGTCCCGGTTACGGTCAACTGTTGCGCACGCCCGGCGCATGGACCTTCGTGTTGCCCGGCTTTCTGGCCCGGCAGCCGTTCGCGATGCTGACGATCGGCATCGTCCTGCTCGTCCAGTCCACCACCGGCTCCTACGGCACCGCCGGCGCGGTCTCCGCCGCCACCGGCGTCTCGATGGCGCTGTTCGCCCCGCAGAGCGGCAAGCTCGCCGACCGGTTCGGTCAGCGCACGGTGCTGATCCCCGGCATCCTGGTGCACGTCGCCGGCGTCTGCGCCCTGATCGCCCTGGCCCTCGCCCACGCCCCCCTGTGGGCGCTGCTCGCCGTCGCCGTCCCCACGGGCGCCTCGACACCGCAGGTCGGCCCGATGGTGCGGGCCCGCTGGGCGACGAAGCTGGGCGGCAGCCCGCTGATGCCCACCGCCGCCGCCTTCGAGTCGGTGACCGACGAGTTCACCTTCGTCGTCGGCCCGGTGCTGGCGACCGCGCTGTGCACTGGCGTCCACCCGGCCGCCGGCCTGGTCGCCGAGGCCGTGCTGACGCTGGCCGGCGGCCTGCTGTTCGCCTCCCAGCGGCGCACCCAGCCGCCCGTCCACCGCGGCTCGTCGGACGACCACCCGCGCGTCTCGGCGCTGTCCGTCCCCGGCGTGCGGGTGCTGATCGTGGCGTTCCTCGGCATCGGCTCGGTCTTCGGCGGCATGCAGGTCTCGCTGACCGCGCTCACCGAGCACATCGGCCAGCCCGGCATCAACGGCGTCCTCTACGGGATCTTCGCGGGCGGCAACATGCTCGCCGGCATCGCCTGCGGCGCGATCGCCTGGAAGGTCGGCCCGCGCCGCCGGCTGCTGGTCGCCTACGGTCTGCTGGCGCTGGCCACCACCCCGCTGTGGGCGGTGACCGCGGTGCCGCTGCTGGGCGCCGTCGGCCTGGTCGTCGGCCTGTGCATCGCCCCGGCGCTGATCACCGGCTACACCCTCGTCGAGTCCCTGGTCCCGGCCACCGCCCGGACCGAGGCGTTCACCTGGCTGACCGGTGCGGTGGCGCTGGGCCAGGCGGCTGCGGCCACCGCCGCCGGCCAGCTGGCGGACCGCTTCGGCCCGAGCTCCGGCTTCCTGGTGCCGCTGGCCGGCACGGCGCTGGCCCTGGTGGTGCTGCTCTCCCTGCGGGCCTACCTGGCGCCCCGGCCCTCGAAGGTGGTCACCGGGTCGGCGGCTGCCGCCGACACCGGCGCCGAGGCCCCCGCGGAGACCGTCGCCGACGAGCGGGAACGCGAGCTGAGCCGCGCCTGAACGGGCGTGGAACCGGGTCCGGGGCCGGGCGTGGAGTCGGTCACCGTGCAGCGTTCACGGTGGACTGATGCGCCGGAATACTGCAAGATGGAGCGTCGTTAGCACTCAATGAGTGAGAGTGCCAGGAGGAAGTCAAGTGCCGACCTACCAGTACCAGTGCACCGCGTGCGGCGAGGGCCTTGAGGCCGTGCAGAAGTTCACCGACGACGCGCTCACCGAGTGCCCCAGCTGCAACGGACGCCTCAAGAAGGTGTTCTCGGCGGTCGGCATCGTCTTCAAGGGCTCCGGCTTCTACCGCAACGACAGCCGCGGCTCGTCGTCCAGCAGCAGCCCGGCCAGCAGCTCCACGTCGTCGAGCGGCTCCACCTCCTCGACGTCCTCGTCCTCGGCGTCCTCCTCGTCCTCGACGTCGTCCGCTTCGTCCTCGGACAGCAAGTCGACGGCCTCGGCGAGCACCGGCTCCGCCGCCTGACCTGCGCCGACGGTCGGCCTCACAGCGGCACCGGCCACCGGACCTCCGGGCCCCGCCACTCCCCACCAGGGAGCGGCGGGGCCCGCTGCGTTCCCCGGCCCGCAGCCGATCCACCGGGTCACCGGCGGGCCGCCGTCGCGCCCCGATAGTGTGACCGCATGGCTGACGCGGAGATTGGCGTTATCGGCGGGTCGGGGTTCTACTCCTTCCTGGACGACGTGACCGAGATCACTGTGGACACCCCCTACGGGCGCCCCAGCGATTCCCTGTTCCTCGGCGAGATCGCCGGCCGTTCGGTCGCGTTCCTGCCCCGGCACGGCCGCGGGCATCACCTGCCGCCGCACGGCATCAACTACCGCGCCAACCTCTGGGCGCTGCGCTCCGTCGGCGTGCGGCAGGTCCTCGGGCCGTGCGCGGTGGGCGGGCTGCGACCCGAGTACGGCCCCGGCACGCTGCTCGTCCCCGACCAGCTCGTGGACCGCACCAAGTCCCGCGTCCAGTCGTACTTCGACGGCATACCGCGCCCGGACGGCAGCGTTCCCCACGTCGTCCACCTGACCTTCGCCGACCCGTACTGCCCCGCCGGCCGCCAGGCCGCCCTCGCCGCCGCCCGCGGCCGGGACTGGGAGCCGGTCGACGGCGGCACCCTCGTGGTGATCGAGGGCCCGCGCTTCTCCACCCGCGCCGAGTCGCGCTGGCACGCCGCCCAGGGCTGGTCGGTGGTCGGCATGACCGGTCACCCCGAGGCCGTCCTGGCCCGCGAGCTGAGCCTGTGCTACACCTCGCTGACCCTGGTCACCGACCTGGACGCGGGCACCGAGACCGGCGAGGGCGTCTCCCACGAGGAGGTCCTCAAGGTCTTCGGCGAGAACATCAGCCGGCTGCGCGAGGTCCTCTTCGACACCGTCGCCGCGCTGCCCGCCACCACCGAACGCGCCTGCCTGTGCACGGACGCGCACCAGGGGTGGGATCTGGGGATAGACCTGCCGTAGCGGCCGGGGGGGGCGGCTTCCGCTGGGGCGGGGCCGGCCCTGGTCGGGGCGGGGCGGCAGCTGCCACCCCCTGCCGGGTGACGGAGTTGTCCACAACCGTGGGGCCGTCCACAGGCCGGAGCGGGTCGCGGCGATGTGCGGCACGGTGGTGATCGCCGGGTCCGAACGTCGGTCCCGCTTTCCGCACCACAGGCGGTGACGACCATGCCCTTCCCCACCCCGACCCCGTCCCTTCCCGCACCCCCGCGGTGTGAAGTGCCCCACTTCGTCCCTGTCCGCCCGGGCGGCGTCCGCGCCCGATGGCGCGGGGCGGGACGCCGGCGCCTGCTCGCCGCCGCGCTGGCAACGACCGCCGCAGCACTGGCCACCGGCCTGACGCACGGCCCCGCCCGCACCGCGTCCGCCCCCGTCGCCCACCCCGCCGCGGCGGGGTGCGGGGAGCGATGACGATGCCGGGTACGCGTCAAGATCGAGTGGCGTCTCCCGCTCCGGGCCGCGAGACTTCTCCGAGTGGCGGGGCACCTGCCGCGCGCCCGTCCCGAGGGCGCGCCCGCACCACCGATACCGATGCCGTTATCGGCACCGCCGCACCCATCACCGCCGCGAGGACTCCGCCGAGCGGCCGGGTCCGCCGTTCCCCGGCGGCTCCCCGATCCCGCCCGGCCGCACCTCCGCCTCCTGCGATCCGGCCTCGGCACGGCCCGGTCCCCCCGGTCCGTCGCTCCCGGCCGGCTCTCCGCACTGACGCTCTGGTCGATCGCCGGTTCGTGTTGCGTGATTGGACACCCGCGCCCCGCCCTGCCGTAAGTTGCGGTGCTGATTGTCGGTGCACCGTCCAGAGCAAGCGTGGAAAGAGGCTGTCAGGTGAGCGAGAACAAGAGCGTCCTTCAGGGGTTCAAGGATTTCCTGATGCGCGGCAACGTCATCGAACTCGCGGTGGCGGTCGTCGTCGGTGCGGCGTTCACGAGCATCGTCAACGCGGTCGTCAAGGGCGTCATCAACCCGATCGTCGGTGCCTTCGGCTCGAAGAACCTCGACAACTACCAGACCTGCCTCAGCACCTGCTCGGTGGACAAGAAGACCGGCCTGTACGTGGACGGCATCTACGTCCTGTGGGGCTCGGTGCTCAGCGCGGCGCTGACCTTCCTGATCACCGCGGGCGTCGTCTACTTCCTCATGATCCTGCCGATGAACAAGTGGAAGGCCCGTCAGGACGCCAAGAAGCCGGTCGAGGACGCTCCGGCGGCCCCGACCGAGATCGAACTGCTCACCGAGATCCGGGACGCCCTGATCGCCCAGCGCAACGGCACCTCGGCCGCTCCCGGGGCGGCCGCGGCGGCCATCATCACGCAGAAGACCCAGCAGTAGCGGGCGCTCCGGCCGGCCCTCGCCGCCCCGTCGCCTCGCTCAGAGGTGGTGGGGCGGCTTTTCGTCGAGGAAGCGGGCCAGGTCGGCGGCGCTGCCCGCGGCGGTCGGCCGCTCGCCCCAACCGCGGTCGGTGTCGTCCGCGGACTGCTGGCTCAGCGGGTCGTCGAAGATCAAGGCGGCGGCGGCCGTGGGCGCCGGGGCCGCGTCCTGGGCGGCGGGGGTGTCCCGACTGCCGCGGGCGGTCGGCTCGGGCTCGGGCTGCGACGGGGAGGTGGTGCTCACCCCTTCAGGGTACGGGCGGGACCGCACGGCCCGAGCGGCACACCCTGTCCGACCCTGATCCGTCAGGAGCGCCCTAGGAGCCCCGGCCGCCGTTCTCGTGGGTCGGTATCGGGTGGGGACGGTGCGCAGCGTGCGGGCGGGTGGGCGGCCCGTGCTCGGCGCGCCCCCGCCCGAGCGGCCGCCCGCGCTCGGAACCGGGGAGCGGCAGGGGGTGCGGGTGGGGGTGATGACCACGGGCGTTGCGGTGCGACATGGCTACCGGGCTTCCGTAGGGGGTGGGAAGGCCCACGCTAGGAGCGCCCGCGGCGCACGGCCCGTCGGGTGGTGCAGCGGAGTGGTGCGCGCGGGGGTCAGTCCTCGGCGAGCTCCTCGTGCCACCACCGGTCGCGGCCGGGCTTCCAGGAGACCGGGCGCGAGCAGCGGTTCACCACCAGCACGGTGTGCGGCAGGCGGCTCGCGTCGATGGCGGCGCTCCGCGCCAGCGCATGGTCCAGGACCGGCTTCACCGGCCGCACGGACCCGTCCCAGAACGCCGCGTCCGCCGTGATCAGCACCCGGGCTCCCGACTCCCGTAGGCGCGCGGCGAGTTCGGGGATGGTCAGCGACACCGGCAGCGTGGTGCGTATCGCGTCCAGTCTGCCGCAGGCGAGGGTGGCGATCACCGACTCGGGCACCAGCGGCAGGTGCACCGCGACCCGGTCGCCGGCCCGCACCCCGAGGCGGGTGAGCGCCGCCGCCGCCCGTGCGGCCTGATCCAGGAGCATGCCGTGCGTCAGCTCTTCTAAGCGGCCCGGCTCTCCGCTCCAGGTAAGGGCGATCTGCGACGCATCGGGCCCTTGCACGTCCCGGTCGTCCTCTACAGGCTCTGAGATCACACTGCGCAACATGCGCCTCAGCATGGAGAGCGGCGATCAACGTTCGCTGAACGTCCGCTGTACGGCCGTCTCGGCTCCGTACGGCTCCGCGGGGCCGGTGACCGGCCTCTTCTCGCACTCCGCACGGTAGCGCGGCACGCTCCCGCCTCTTCCTGCCCCGGTCCGGTGCACTTCATCCCTCCCCTGCGCACCTTCCACGGATACGCCTGCGTTTCTGCATGTCCGCAGGCGTATCTGTGGGAGGCGGGTCGCCGACGCCTGGTCCGTGGCTCCGGTGAACGGAATTCCCCCGCCCGGCCGTTGGGCGCGGCGCGCGCCGGCCCTCGGGGCGGTGCTCTCGGGGCGGTGCTCTCGGGGCGGTGCTCTCGGGGGGGGAGGGCCGGGAGCCCTCCCCCGGGGTCAGGCGGCCTCGGCGTACGCGGCGTATCCGCCGGACACGTCGCTCACCTCGGCGAAGCCGTGGGCCTCCAGGAGTGCCGCGGCGACCACCGAGCGGTTGCCGCTGCGGCAGTAGAGGATGACCGGGCGGGTGGGGTCCAGCTCGTCGAGCCGGTCGAGCAGGGCGGCCAGCGGGATGTTGCGGGCGCCGGGCAGCGCGCCCGTCGCGTACTCGGCCGGATTGCGGACGTCGATCAGCTGGGCGCCGGCCACCGGGTCCAGCGGCAGGCGTGCGAGCAGGTCCGAGACGTGCAGGCGGTTGCTGCGGCGGGTGAGTTCGGGGGCGCCCGCCAGGGCACCGGCGAGGTCGGGGAGATGGCCGAGGACCCGGTCGTAGCCGATGCGGCCGAGGCGGAGGCGGGCCTCGTGCTCCGTTCCGGGGGCGGCGAGGAGGACGATCGGTGTGCCGGGGGCCACCACGCTGCCGGCGTACTCCGCGAACCGGGTGTCCAGTCCGGCGTTCAGGGAGCCGACGAGGTGGGCGCGGGCGTAGTCGGCGGCCGGGCGGCAGTCGAGCAGGGCGGCGCCGTGTTCGTCACGGGCGGCGAGCGCCTCGTCCAGGGTGAGCGCGGCGGGCGGGGCCGGGTCCCGTAGGGGGTGGCCGTCGCGGTTGAGGGCCGCGTCGTGCGCGAAGTAGCCGGGGGTGGCGGGCTGTTCGGCGGTGACCAGTCGGACGAAGGCGTCCTGTGTCATGGGCTGGAGCGCGTAGTTGAGGCGGCGCTGGTCGCCGAGGGTGGAGCTGGTCTCGGTGGAGATGCTGCGGCCGCAGGCCGAACCGGCGCCGTGGGCGGGAAAGATCCGGGTCGCGTCCGGGAGGGGCAGCAGTTTGGTGTGCAGGGAACGGTAGAGGCGCGCGGCCATGTCCTGCGGGGAGTGTCCGGCGGCGGAGAGCAGATCGGGGCGGCCGACGTCACCGATGAAGAGGGTGTCGCCGGTCAGCACGCCGAACGGCTCGTCGTCGGGGTCCTCCCGGACGACCAGGCAGATGGATTCCAGGGTGTGGCCGGGGGTGGCGAGGACCGTGAGCGTCACCCCGGACTCCGCCCCGGGGCGCGCTTCCGGATCGGCGCCCAGGCAGATGCGTTCGCCGTCGTGTAACCGCCGTATCGGGAAGCCGGTTTCGGCGGCGGCGCCGAAGGCGATCTCGGCTCCGGTGGCCCGGGCCGTCTCCAGGTGCCCGGAGAGGAAGTCGGCGTGAACGTGGGTCTCGATGACGAGTTCGATGCGCAGGCCGGCCGCTTCGGCGTCGGCCAGGTACGCGTCGATGTCGCGGCGCGGGTCGACGAGAACGGCGCGTCCGGTGCTCTGATCGCCGATCAGATACGACGCCTGGGACAGGCAGTCGAGGTAGTACTGCGCGAAGTGCACGGTCGGGCCTCCAGGGGTGCGCGGCGCCCGTGAGCGGCGGGTCGGCCCGCTCGGGCTGGGAGCGTGGGCGGCTGAATGCACCGTGCATATCGCTCCGTTGTGCGGATGCACGGATGTACGTACATTAAGTACCCGGCCGGCAGGGGACAAGCTGAGCCCCCCCCGCAGGCCGGACGACGGACGAGAGGACCGACATGACGCCGCCCCAGCCCGAACCACCGGGCGCGCACGGCCGGATGAGCCCGCACGGCGCCGACGGCGACCACGCCCCTTACGGGCCACGCCCGTTGGACCGCGGCGACCCGCTGCCCCTGTGGGCGCAGCTGCTGGCCGATCTGCGCCGCCGGATGGAAGCCGGGGCGTTCACCGAGGAGTTCCCGGCAGAGCACCGGCTGACGGGCGAGTACGAGGTCAGCCGGCACACCGTCCGGGAGGCGCTGCGCAAACTGCGCGCCGACGGCCTGGTGATCGCCGAGCGCGGGCGCGCCAGCCGCCTCGACGCCCGTCGCATACAGCAGCCGCTCGGCTCCCTCTACAGCCTCTTCCGCGACCTGGAGGCCCAGGGTGTGGAGCAGCGCAGCGAGGTGCTGCGGCTGGAGCGGACCGCGGACGCGACGGTCGCCGGCCACCTGGGGCTGGTCCCGGACGCACCGCTGGTCGTCCTGGAACGGCTGCGGCTCGCGGACGGCGAACCGCTCGCCCACGACACCGCGTATCTCCCGGCGGACCTCGCCGAGCCCCTGCTGGCGACCGATTTCGGACACACCTCCCTCTACGGCGAACTGTCCCGGCGCTGCGGGGTGAAGGTGAACGGCGGGCGGGAGCGGATCGCTCCGTTCCTGCCGGACATCCGGCAGGCGTGGTTGCTCGGACTGGCCGACCGGGAGGCGGCGTTCGCCATCGAACGGATCGGGCGGGCCGGGGAGCGGCCGGTGGAGTGGCGCGAGACGGTGGTCCGCGGCGACCGCTTCGCGTTCGTCGCCGAGTGGTCCGATGCCAGCCGGGCGGTCGCCCTCGCGCCGCGCGCCGCGGCGCCGTCCGCGTAGCCGGCCGCCGTGTCCGTTCTCATAGCCGTGACGGCGCTGCCCTGCGGGCTGCTGATCGGGCTGCTGCTGGGTGCGCTCGGCGGCGGCGGTTCGGTGCTGGCGGTGCCGGCGCTGGTCTATCTGCTGGGGCAGTCCCCGCACGCGGCGACGGCGGGGGCCCTGGTGGTCGTCGCGGTCGGCGCGGTCAGCGGTCTGGCCTGCCACGCCCGTGCGGGCCGGGTCCGCTGGGTCGCGGGCGCCGCGTTCGGCGCCCTGGGAACGGCGGGCAGCTTCACCGGCTCCCGTTGGAGCGCGTCCGTGCCCCCCGGGGTCCTGATGGCGGCGTTCTCGGGGCTGATGCTGGTGGTGGCGGTGGGGATGGTGATGCGCGGCAACCGTGGCAACCGCGACGGCCGACGGGCCGCTGCGGAGGAGACGGGGGCCGTGGCGGCAGCGGGGGCGGCAGGGACAGCGACGGCAGCGGGGTCGGTAAGGCCAGCGGAGCCGGAGAGGTCAAAGAGGTCAAAGAGGCCAGAGAGGTCCAAGAGGCCGCGGGAGTGGGCGACGGGGGCGGTGTCCTTATGGGACGCGGTGCGCACGTCCTCAGGGCGGCGCACGGCCGCGCGTGCCTCCCGCGACTCCGGCGCCGGCTCCCACCGCACCCGGCCGCTCCGTACCGTCGTGACCGCCTCCGCGGTGGGGCTGCTGACCGGCTTCTTCGGGGTGGGCGGCGGCTTCGTCGTCGTACCGGCCCTCACCCTCGTCCTCGGCCTGGAGATGCCGGTCGCCGTCGGCACCTCGCTGCTGGTGATACTGATCAACTCCGGTGCCGCGCTGGCCACCCGGGCCGGCACCGGATCCCTGGACTGGCCCCTGCTGGCCACCCTCGCGGCCTGTGCCGCGGCCGGCAGCAGCCTCGGCAACCGCCTGGCCGGCCAGCTGCGCCCGCAGACCCTCACCACCTCCTTCGCCGCCCTCGTCACCGTCCTGGCCCTGGCCATGGCGGCCACCACACTGCCCAGCCTCTGACCACCGGGAACACCCCGACAACTTTCGTATCGCTTGCCGTCTCTCGCCCATCACCCATCGCCCATAACCCCCGTAACGCCCCTATCCCGCCCAGGAGTCAGGAGAACCGCATGACCCGGCCCGCAACCGACGCGGAATCCGCGCCCAGCGCCGCCCCCGCCCCCGTCCACCACCAGATCCTGATCGTCGGCGGCGGCACCGCGGGCATCACCGTCGCCGCCCGGTTACGCCGTGCCGGCCTCCGTGACATCGCCCTGCTGGAGCCCGCCGAGACGCACTGGTACCAGCCGCTGTGGACCCTGGTCGGCGGCGGCCAGGCGCCGCTGCGGGCCGCGCTGCGCCCCGAGGCCGAGGTGATCCCGCCCGGCGTGCGCTGGCTGCGCGAGCGCGCCACCGCCGTCGACCCGGTGGCCCGTACGGTCAGCACCGCCACCGGCCGGGTGTTCTCCTACGGGCGGCTGGTGCTGGCGCCCGGCCTGAGCCTCGACTGGGACGGCGTGCCGGGGCTGGCGTCGGCCGTCGGGCACGACGGGGTGAGCAGCAACTACCGGGCCGATCTCGCGCCGTACACCTGGGAGTTGATCCGCCGGATGCGGAGCGGTACGGCCGTGTTCACCATGCCGTCCGGGCCGGTCAAGTGCGGCGGGGCGCCGCAGAAGATCGCCTACCTGGCCGCCGACCACTGGCGCAAGCGCGGCGTCCTGGGCAACATCCGCACGATTCTCGCCCTCCCGGAACCCACCCTCTTCAAGGTGCCGGTCTTCGCCCGGGCCCTGGAGCAGACCGCCCGCCGCTACGGCATAGAGGTGCGCCTCCAGACCGAACTGACCCGTCTGGACGGCCCGGAGCGCGCGGCCGTCCTCACCGACCACGCCACCGGCCGCGCCGAGACCGTCCACTACGACCTGCTGCACGCGGTACCGCCGCAGCGCGCCCCGCGGTGGCTCGCCGACGGCCCGCTGGCCGACCCGGGCTCCCCCCACGGGTACGTCAAGACGGACCCGCACACCCTCCAGAACCCTGATTTCCCCGAGGTGTTCGCCCTGGGGGACGTGGCGCACCTCCCGACGTCCAAGACGGGTGCCGCCGTGCGCAAGCAGGCCCCGGTGCTCGTCACCAACCTCCTCGCCGGCCTCCGCGGGCGCCCCGCCACCGCCCGCTACGACGGCTACACCTCCTGCCCCCTCGTCACGGCACGGCACAAGATGCTGCTCGCCGAGTTCGACTACGACCTCCGCCCCGCCCCCTCGTTCCCGTTCCTCGACACCACCCGGGAACGCACCGACATGTGGTTCCTCAAGCGCTACGGCCTGCCGCAGCTCTACTTCCAGGGGATGTTGAAGGGACGGGCGTAGGGGCGGGTGCAGGACGGACGCAGGGACGGGCGTACGGGCGGGGCGGGGCGGGCGGGCGAGGGCGGCAACGCACGTCCCGCCCCACACCGCCCCGCCCGCCCCTGCTATGCCGCAGCCTCCCCCTCCACCACGTCCGCCACCACGCACCCCACGTTGTCCGGCGCGCCCGCCTCGCGGGTGCGCCGGACCAGCTCGGCGACGGCCTGCTGCGGGGTGGCCGCGCCGGCGAGGGCCTCCTGGATCGCCTCGGGCGGGACGACACCGGCCAGGCCGTCGGTGCAGAGCAGATAGCGCTCACCGGGACGGGCCTCCAGCAGTTGCAGGTCCGGGGCGAAGTCGGCGCCGCCGCCCAGCGAGCGCAGGAGCTGCGCGCGCTGCGGGTGCGACGGCGCCTCCTCGGGCGTGAGCCGGCCCTCGTCGATGAGGGACTGCACCAGGCTGTGGTCGTGGGTGATGCGGAACAGCCCGGAGTCCCGCAGGACGTACGCCCGCGAGTCCCCGATGTGCAGCAGCCCCAGCCGGGAACCGGAGCGCAGCAGGGCGGTCAGGGTGCTGCCGGTCTCCTCGCCGGCCGACCGCGCGGCACGGTGGGCGTGCAGGGCCGCCTCCTCCAGGACGGCCAGCAGGTCGGCCGAGGTCAGGTCCACGTCCTCCAGGACCTTCAGCGCCTCGATGGCGGCGGTGGCGGCCGGGGCCCCACCGGGGCCGTAGCCGTCGGCCACCGCCAGCAGACGCGGGCCGGCGTAGGCCGCGTCCTGTTGGACGGCGCGCACCAGTCCCTGATCCGTCAGGGCGGCGCAGCGCATCGCCAACGGGGCCGTGGGGTAGGTGGGTTCGGTCATCACGGTGTCCTTCCGTTCCAACTGGTCCACGAGGAAGGCGGCCAGGTCCCGGCGGGCCGCGACGTCGGCCTCGACCTGCGCCCAGTACGCCGCGACCGCCCCGGCCGCGGCGCCCGGCGCCAGCTCGCACACCTCACGGATGCCGGCCAGCGGCATGCCGAGCCGGCGCAGCCAGGCGACCAGCCGGGCGCGCTCCAGCTGGGCCGGGGCGTAATGGCGGTAGCCGCTCAAGGGGTCGACGTGGACGGGGGTCAGCAGACCGAGCTCGTCATACAGGCGCAGCGCCTTCGGCGAGAGCCGGGACGCCCGTGCGAACGCCCCGATCGTCAGCAGTTCCCCGCCCGCCCCGTCCACCGCGTCCATCCCGTCCTGTCCCCGTTCACCGCGGGCTCCGCCGCGCTCCGTCATCGGCGTCCGGCACCCGCCACCGGCGGACGGCGTCCGCCCTCCTCGTGCCGGGCACCGCGCCCGGCCCCACCGATGCTGGGCCTTCCCCCAGGGACAAGGTCAAAGGCCCCGGACGGCCGCCGGGTACCGGCCGGGCCACCGGCCCCGGAACCGCCCCGCCGCGCCCCGACGACGCCCTGCCCGCTCCCGCTACTTCCCTCCCAGCCGGCTCAGCGCCGCGACCGTCAGCGCCTGCACGCCCGTGGCGAGCGTCGGCCGCGCGACCGGCACGAACCGCGGCGAGTGGTTGGAGGGGATGTCCTGGGCCAGCCGCCCGGCGGCCAGCGCGGCGCGGAACTCGTCCGGGTCCCAGCCGCCCAACCACCAGTAGTACAGGGGTGCCTCCGCGGCGCTCGCCAGGAGTCCCGCGTCCTCGCTGCCGGTCGCCGGCTCGTACGCGAACACCCGCTGCTCGCCGAAGAACCGGGTGAAGTCCTCGTTGACCCCGGTCAGCACCGCCGTGTCGTTGACCGTCACCGGGAAGGAGTCGGCGATCTTCACCTCCGGCTCCCGCGGCGCGTCGGACGCCGCCGCCTCGGCCCGCGCGATCCGGTCGACGGCGGCCAGCACGGCGGTCCGCACGTTCGGGTCGAAGCTGCGGACGCTGAGCCGTACGACGGCCCGGTCCGGGATCACATTGGCGGTGTCCCCGGCGTGGAACGCGCCGACCGTGACCACCGCCCGCTCCTTCGCGGCGATCTCCCGCGAGACCACCGACTGCACCCGCTGCACGAACGCCGACGCCATCAGGATCGGGTCCACCGTCGTCTCCGGCCGCGACCCGTGGCCGCCGGTCCCGTGGAAGGTGATCTCCAGGCTGTCCGCGGCGGCCATGCAGGCGCCCGGACAGTACGCGATCAGCCCCGCGCCGAACGGGGCGACGTGCTGCGCCAGCACCACATCGGGCGTGGGCACCAACTCCTTGCTGTAGAGGCCGTCGTCGAGCATGGCGCGGGCGCCGTTGCCGGCCTCCTCGGCCGGCTGGAACAGCACCACCAGCGTTCCCGACCAGCCCTCCCGCCCCGCGGCGAGCAGGTCCGCGGCGCCCAGCAGGCACGTGACGTGGACGTCGTGCCCGCAGGCGTGCATCCGGCCCGGGACCGTGGAGGCGTACGGCACCCCGGAGTTCTCGCTGACCGGCAGCGCGTCCATGTCGGCCCGCAGCAGAACCACGGGGCCCGGGCCGTTGCGCAGCACCCCGGTGACGCCGGTGCCGCCGATGCCGGTCGTGACGTCGTAGCCGTACGCGGTCAGCCGGTGGGCCGCCTCCGCGGCCGTACGGGTCTCCTGGAAGGCCAGTTCGGGGTGGCGGTGCAGGTCTTCGTAGAGCGCCACGAGGTCCGCGAGGCGGGCGTCGAGCGGTTCCAGGACGGACGAGGGGAAGGGGATGTCACTGTCGCTCATACGCGCATTCGACCATGCGCGGGCGCCGCCGTCTGCCCCTCGGCGCGCCCGGTTCCGCCGCCGGCTCCGCGCCCGGCTCCAGGCGCGTTCCGTGCCCCTTCGCGCCCGGTTTCGTCCGCGCCCGCCGGGCCGCCCTCCTGGCCGGTACGCAGCGGGTCGCCGCCCCTCCCCCCGTGACACCACCGCCCCCGCCTGCAACCGTGGATCACCGTGCCTGCGACGTGGCGCAGGTCTGCCCAAGCCGACGACCGGAGGCTGACGTTGGCCACTTCACCCACCCGACCGGAGGACGAGCCCGGCGAGCTCGCGATCCACCTCATGGACCAGGCCATGGGCCACCTCTTCTCCGCCGCGCTGCGCACCGCCGCCCACTACCGCATCGCCGACCGCCTCACCGCGGGCCCGCGCACCCCCGAACAACTGGCAGCCGCCACCGACACCCACGCCCCGCACCTGCGCCGCGTCCTGCGCTATCTCGCCGCCCGCGGCATCTTCCGCGAGGACGCCTCGGGCGCGTACCAGCTGACACCGGCCGCCCGGCAGCTGCGCACCGACGTGCCCGACTCGCTGCACCCCGCCGTCATGATGCTCACCGACGAGCTGTTCCTCCGGACCTCCGCCGGTCTGCCGGAGACGGTGCGGCACGGCGACGCGGCCTTCGAACGGCTCTTCGGCGCGCCGCTCTTCGCCCATCTGGCGTCGGATCCGGCCAAGCGGGCGCTCTTCGACGACGGGATGGCCTCCTTGACCGCCTCGGTGGACGAGGCGGTGGCCGCCGCCTATCCGTTCCCCGAGGCCGGCACCGTCGTCGACGTCGGCGGCGGCCGGGGCGGCCTGTTGCGCGCGGTGCTCCGCCGCCGCCCGCAGGCGACCGGCGTCCTCTTCGACCTGGCGCCGCCGCTGTCCCACCACCTCCTGGACACCGACGACCTGAAGGGCCGCTGGCGCACCCAGGAGGGCGACTTCTTCACGGCGGTCCCCGAGGGCGGCGACGTCTACGTCCTCAAACACGTCCTGCACGACTGGCCGGACGACGCCTGCCGCCGCATCCTGCACAGCTGCCGCGCCGCGATGGCGGCCGGCCGCCGGCTGCTGGTCATCGACTGCGTCCTGCCGCCGGGGAACGCACCGCACTTCGGCAAGACCATGGACGTCGCCATGCTGGCGGTCCTGGACGGCCGAGAGCGGAACGCGGACGAATTCGCCGCGCTGCTGTCGGCCACCGGTTTCCGCCTGACCCGGGTACTGCCCAGCACGGGCTTCCCCTCGATCGTCGAGGCGGTCGCCGACTAGGGTCCGCCCGCCCACGACACGCCGCGCCCCGCTCGCCCCCCGTTGTCCCCGCCCCGCGCTCTACTGAGTGCCACCCACCAGCGGTCGACGAGAGGGGCTGGGGCAACGTGCCGGTTCTGATGCGTGCGCGCAGTCGTGAGGAGGCGCACCGCGCCGCCACCCCACTGGAGCTGTTCTTCGACCTCTGCTTCGTCGTGGCGGTCGCCCAGGCGGGCCGCCAACTGGTGCACGCCCTCGCCGAGGGCCATCCGGGCCACGGCGTCGTCGGCTATCTGATGCTGTTCTTCGCCATCTGGTTGGCGTGGCTCAACTTCAGCTGGTTCTCCTCGGCGTACGACACCGACGACGCGCTGTACCGGGTGGTGACCCTCGTCCAGATCTCCGGCGTCCTCATCCTGGCCGCCGGGGTACCGCGGGCGTTCGGTGCCGGCGACTTCCGCGTCGTCTGGTTCGGCTACCTGGTGATGCGGCTGGCGCTGGTCAGCCAGTGGCTGCGGGCCGCCCACGGTACGCGGGGCGCCGAACGGAGTACCGCCCTCCGCTACGCCCTCGGGGTGGCCCTCTGCCAGGTCGGCTGGCTGGCGCTGCTGTTCCTGCCGCCGGGCGACGCCCCGTGGGTGTTCCTGGTGATGGGCGCGCTGGAACTGTCGGTTCCGGTGATCGCCGAACTCCGCCGGCAGACCAGCTGGCATCCGCATCACATCGCCGAGCGCTACGGCCTGTTCACCATCATCGTGCTGGGCGAGACGGTCTCCGCGGCGACCGTGGCGGTGCAGTCGGCGCTCGACGAGCACCACGACCTCGGCACACTGCTGCCGATCGCGGCCGGCGGCCTCCTGCTGGTCTTCGCCGCGTACTGGATCTATTTCGCGGTCCCCATCCACCTCCACCTCCGCTCCAACCGCCAGGCGTTCCTGTGGGGCTACGGCCACTACCTGGTGTTCTGCTCGGCCGCGGCGATCGGCGCGGGGATCGAGATCGCGGTGGAGCAGTCGTCCGGCCGGGCGCACCTTCCGGCCTACGCGGCGGCGGCCTGCGTCACGGTGCCGGGTGCGCTCTACATGTTCACGGTGTGGCTGATCCACTCCCGCCACCAGAAGCGCGGACCGGCCCAGCAGCTGGTGTTGCCGGTCTCCGCCGGGTTGATCCTGGCCGGTACGTTCGCCGGGCCGGCGGCGGTTCCGGTGGCGGGCCTGGTGGCCGCCGCGACGGTCGCCGTGGGCGTCACCCTGACGGCCCGCCAGGGCACCGCTCTGGAGGAGGAGTAGCGCCCGCCGGTCGGCCCATCCCGGTTACGGGTGTGAGCGGTGGCCGGCCCGCGCGCCGTCCCCCGTAAGCGTGCCGAACGGCCGTACGCGCGCCCTCCCCGGCCGGCCGGCGGGGTGCGCACCGAGGGGCCGAAAAGGTCCGTGCGGCGCCAGCGCGGATTCCCGTCAACTGGCTGCGCACAGACTGGACTTGGGGCACATTCCGGCCAAGTTTGGGCGACCTCGTCGCGGGCTCCGCGACGGGCCCCATAGCGCGCGTGCAGCATCAATCGACGCATTCCCCTACCAAAGGTTCAGCCGGCGTGCGGCGTCATCCTCATGCCCTCTACCGTTCACCACAGCCCGCGGAAGCGGCTTCGCCGGAACGCGGTAGGGTGCAGATTGCCCTTTTTATGCCCGGGGGCTCTGCGGCCCCGGCAGCGACCATGGGCCGTCCGCCCGTCCGTACCTGAGGAGACGCCAGACATGGCAGCCCGCCACGCTCAGTCCCGTGCGCGCAGGAGACTGTCCCGGCGCAGCAAGGCCGTCGGCGGCCTCGCGCTCTCCACGCTGGTCGGCACCGCCCTGTGGGCCTGGCCGGCCTCGGGCGACGACCACAGCGGCCGGCCGGACGCCAAGAGCGGTGCGACCCGGACGGTCTCCGGCCCGAACACCCCCGCGCCCCACCAGGCGGCGCCGGAGGCGGCCCGCGGCCTGCGCGCCATCCCCGACCTCAGCGACGCCGCCCGAAAGCGCATACCGGCCAACGCCCGCCAGGTCCTGGTCGTCACCGGCAAGGACTCCGACTCGTACGAGTCCCGGGTCGTCCTCTACACCCGCGCGGAGGGCTCGGACCTCTGGGAGGCCGGCCCCAGCTGGGCCGCACACAACGCCGCCCACGGGTGGACCGCCCAGCACCACTACGGCGACCTGCGCTCCCCCGAAGGCGTCTACACCCTCACCGACGCCGGCGGCCGGCTGCCCGCGCCCGGCGGCACCAAGCTCCCCTACGACCACAACAGCAGCTTCGTCGCCCATGGCACCGGCGTCGAGGGCGAGCCGCTGGCCGGCGCCTTCGACTACGTCATCGCCATCAACTACAACCGCGTCCCGGGCACCTCCCCGTTGGACGGCCAGCGGCCCCTCGGCGACGACAAGGGCGGCGGCGTCTGGCTGCACGTCGACCACGACGGCCCCACCCAGGGCTGCGTCAGCCTCAAGCCCCAGGTGATGCGCGAACTGCTGCGCGCCCTCGACCCGAACCTCCACCCGGTGGTCGTGATGGGCCCGGCCGGCCACTGACCTCCGACCCTGCCGCCGGGCGGGGTCCGCGTGGTACGCATGGCGCCATGACTGACGCGCGGCAGCACCAGCGGCACCCGGGGGGCGAGGACGCCCCCCACCCTCCGGGCCCGCACGACGCCCTGACCGACGTCCCCGGCCTGCGGGTCGGGCACGCCCAACGCATCGGTGACGGCTGGCTCACCGGCACCACCGTCGTCCTCGCCCCCGAAGGCGGCGCCGTCGCGGCGGTCGACGTGCGCGGCGGCGGCCCGGGCACCCGGGAGACCGACGCCCTCGACCCCCGCAACCTCGTACAGCGCATCGAGGCCGTCGTGCTGACCGGCGGCTCCGCCTTCGGACTTGACGCGGCGTCCGGTGTCATCCACTGGCTGGAGGAACAGGGCCGCGGCTTCCGGGTCGGGCCCGACCCGGCCCAGGTCGTCCCCGTCGTCCCCGCCGCCGCCCTCTTCGACCTGGGCCGCGGCGGCAACTGGCAGGCCCGGCCGGACGCCGCCCTGGGGCGCGAGGCCGTGGCGGCCGCCGCCCGGACGGCCCCCGGCGCGCCCGTCCCCCAGGGCAACACCGGTGCCGGCACCGGCGCGACCGCCGCCGGCTTCAAGGGCGGCATCGGCACCGCCAGCGCGGTCCTGCCCTCCGGCATAACCGTCGCCGCGCTGACCGCCGTCAACGCCGCGGGCTCCTTCGCCGACCCGCACACCGGCGCCCTCTACGGCGCGCCCGGCCCACTGCCCTCCCCCGAGGTCCACGCGGCCGCCCGCCACCGCCTGACGGAGGCCCGGGAGACCTCCGCGGCCCGGATGGCCTCCTCGGTCCGTCCGCCGCTGAACACCGTCCTGGCGGTGGTGGCCACGGACGCCGCGCTCACCCGCGCCCAGGCCCAGAAGCTCGCCGGCACCGCCCACGACGGCCTGGCCCGCGCGCTGCGCCCCGTCCACCTCCTCAACGACGGTGACGCGATCTTCGCGCTGGCCACCGGTGCGCGCCCGCTCGCCAGCGCCGAGGCCCTGGCCGACCCCGTCTTCGGGGTCCACCGGGAAGCCGGCGCCCTGAACGAGATCTTCGACACCGGCGCCGCCGTCCTGACCCGGGCCATCGTCAAGGCCGCGCGCGCCGCCACCTCGGTGGACGGTCCCGGTGGCGTCTTCCCGTCGTACACGGACCTGTACGGGCCGGGCGAGTAGCCGGAGCCCGGGGCGGGGCGCCCGGGGCGCGCCATGCCGTCAGGCGCCCACCGCGCCGAGGAGCGTGCCCGCCACATAGGTGACGGCCATGGCCAGTGCGCCCCCGGTGACGTTGCGCAGCATCGCCGGGCCCGGTGGGGCCGTGCCCAGGCGGGCGCTGGTCCAGCCGCAGAGGGCCAGGGCCGCCAGTACGGCGACCACGGTGATCCAGAGGCGCTGGCCCGCCGCCGGGAGCACGATCGCCAGGAGGGGCAGCAGCGCGCCCGCGGTGAAGGCGAGGAAGCTGGCGCCCGCGGCGTGCCAGGGGTTGGTGAGCTCGTCGGGGTCGATGCCCAGTTCCACCTCGGCGTGGGCGCGCAGGGCGTCGTGCTCGGTCAGTTGCTCGGCGACCTCCTGGGCCAGTGCGCTGCTGAGGCCCTTGCCCTCCAGGAGTTCGGTCAGCTCCTGGAGTTCGGCCTGCGGTTCGGTGGCCAGTTCGCGCTTCTCCAGGGCCAGTGCGGCCTTTTCGGAGTCGCGTTGGGTGGAGACCGAGACGTATTCTCCGGCGGCCATGGACATCGATCCGGCCAGCAGTCCGGCGAGTCCGGCCGTCAGCAGGGTGCTGCGCGAGTCGGTGGCGCCGGCGACGCCGACGACGAGGCCGGCGGTGGAGACGACCCCGTCGTTGGCCCCGAGGACGGCCGCCCGCAGCCAGTTGAGGCGGCTGCCGAGCGCGCCGCTGTGTGCCTCGTCGTGCTCCGGTGTCTGAAGCGTCACCGGTCGAGCGTCTCATCCGGGTGGCGCGGTCGGGGGCATGCCCCGCCCGGTGCCCGCGCGTCGCGCCGGGGCGGTCGGTGGTAGAAACGGCCGTATGTCCGCATCGCCTCCCCCCACCCCGCCCCCGTCACGGTCCGGCCGGCGCGCCGCCGCGCCGCCGGGTGCGGAGCCGCCGCCTCCGCCGCCCACGTTGCTGCAGCCGGCGCCTCCTGAGCCCGCGTCAGTCCCCAGGGAGCCGATACGGCGTCAGCGGCTGTGGTGGCACCGGCTGATATTCGGACTCTGGTACCGGCCGGTGGACGTCTTCGACGAGGCGCGGGACCGCAGTGCGTGGAGCGCCGCGGTGCTGCTGTGCTTGATCAGCGGCGGGATCGGGATCGTGTCGGTGGACGCGTTCCGGGCGCAGTGGTCGGCCGGTCCCACGGCGGCGCTGCAGTTGGCGGGGATGGCCGAGGCGGGGGTGCTGCTGGCCAGTTTGGGGCTGGGGGCGGTCACCCACGCGATAGCGCGCACGCTCGGCGGGAACGGGCGGTTCGCGCCGACCGCGAGCTTGTTCGTGGTGATCTTCTGGGTGACGGACCTGCCGCGGTTGATCATCGCGGCGTGGCTGCCGGCGAGTTCCACGTTCGTCCAGGCCGCCACCTGGACGACGTGGGGGTTCGGCTACTTCCTCGCGGTGCTGCTCATACGTGGTCAGCACCATCTGCCGACCCACAGGTCGGCGGCCGCGGTGTCGGTCCAGATGCTGGCGGCGCTGGCGCTGCTGAAGTTGGGGCCCGTGCGCTGAGGCGGGCGGGCCCGCGGGGCGGTGCGCCGTCCGGCTGGCGGCGGCTCAACTACGGCTGGAGAGCTGCCGCACGAGGTCGTCGAACGCCTGCCGCTCGGCGGGGGTGAGGTCGACGTTCTCCGAGGCGGGGCCGCCGGGTCCGGTTTGGCGCGGGACCGCGTCGAGTCGGATCCGGGTCCGCGCCGGTCGCCGCCGGAAGGGGGTGGTCGTGCCGTGCTGCCCGCGGCGGGTCAGTCTGATCAGGCCGACTGCCCAGAGGACGACGATGACCAGCAGAACGCCGAGACCGATCTGCTGGAGAATCGAAACGGAGGGGAGCATGCTGTTCCTCCCGAACAAGTGGGCGCTGGGCTAGGCCCAGTAGACACCACACGTCAGGACTTCCAACAGGGGATCTTGGGCCATACATCCCGAAGTGACACATCTCCTATGACATTTCCCCGTATTCCCGACACCACACGTCTGGGCGGCGGCCGTCTTGTGGAGCCGCCGCGACGGGCCTTCGCCGGTGCACCACCGGCCGCACCGGCGCACTGCCGCCTCTCCCGTTGGACACCTCGGCGGCTTCCCTCCGGTGCGGGCCGTCGCGAACGATGACGGCGTCCCGTCCGCGACGTGAGGAGTACGCCCGTGCCCGACCCGCAGCACCGGACCGCCCCGCGCGCCCTCGACGGCGTGCTCGTGGCCGACCTCAGCCGCGTCCTGGCCGGCCCGCTGGCCGCCGCCACGCTCGCCGACCTCGGTGCCGAGGTCATCAAGGTCGAGCGGCCGGGCTCGGGGGACGACACCCGCGCGTGGGGGCCGCCGTTCGCCGCCGACGGCACCGCCGCGTACTTCGACGCGGCCAACCGCTCCAAGCGCGGGCTGGCGCTGGACCTGGGGGACCCGGGGGACGCGGCGGCGGCCCGTGAGCTGGCGCGGCGGGCGGACGTCCTGATCGAGAACTTCCGGCCCGGTTCGCTGGCGAAGTACGGCCTCGATCCGGTCGCGACGCGGGCCGCGAACCCGGGGCTGGTGCACTGCACGATCACCGGTTTCGGTTCGGGCGCGGGCGCCGCGCTGCCGGGTTACGACTTCGTCGTGCAGGCGGTGGGCGGGCTGATGAGCGTCACCGGCGAGCCGGGCGGGACGCCGCTGAAGGCGGGGGTGGCACTGGTGGACGTGTTGACGGCCAAGGACGCCGTCACCGGGATCCTGGCGGCGCTGCGGCACCGCGACCGGACGGGCGCCGGGCAGGTGGTGGAGGTCAATCTGCTCTCGTCGCTGCTGGGGGCGCTGGTGAACCAGGTGTCCGGGCAGCTGGCGACCGGGCGGGATCCGGGGCCGATGGGCAATCGGCACCCGAGCATCGCCCCGTACGAGACGCTGGCCTGCCGGGGTGGGCTGCTGGCCGTGGCGGTGGGCAACGATCGCCAGTTCCGGGCGCTGGCAGGGGCGCTGGGGGCGTCGGAGCTGGCGGAGGACATACGGTTCCGACGGAACCAGGATCGGGTGCAAAACCGTACAGACCTGGTCAAAGCGCTGGAAGATCGACTGGCCGCCGACACCCCGCGGGGCTGGACGGAGCGACTGACGGCGGCGTCCGTGCCGTGCGGGCCGGTCAACACCGTCTCCGAGGCGCTGGAGTTGGCCGGGCGGCTGGGGCTGGATCCGGTCGTCCCGGTCGGCGAGGGGCGGACACCCCAAGTCGCCAGCCCCCTGCGCCTGTCGGACACGCCGGTGGTGCAACCCACCGCGCCACCCCGCCTGGACGAAGACGGCACAGCACTGCGAACCTGGCTATCAGGGCCGGGCGACCGACCCGTGCCACCGCGCATGTGACCTTCGTCACAACACGGTCGTACCCGCAACCAAATCCGCCCGTAGGTGCTGTTTACCAGCACGGAATCACAACACCCCTGTATGGAGCAGCTCGTGACATCGCCGGACAACCCCGCGCCCGCCCAGTCCCGCACCGCCCACCAGCCGCTTCAGACCGAGCTGCGGGATTCCGCCGCGCCCCGACGCACCCGCAGGACGCGGCGCGTCCTCGCCCTCACCGCCCTGCTCGCCGCGGGTGCGCTGTCGCTGACGGCCTGCGGTGGCGACGCCGAGGCGGGCGGCCAGGGCGACGGCAAGAACGGCCAGGCCGGGGCGGACGCCGCGGCGGCCAAGGACGCCTCCGACGCCAAGATCAAGGTCACCTCGAAGGACGGCGCCACCGACGCCAGCATCAACGACACCGGGGTGAGCGTCACCGGCGGCAAGTTGACGGACGTGAAGCTCACCGCCGTCGACACCGGCAAGGACGTCTCCGGCGCCATATCGTCGGACGGCTCCTCGTGGAAGCCCGGGGCGCAGCTGGACCGCGGCACCAAGTACAAGCTGGTGGCGAACGCCAAGGACGCCAAGGGCCGTCCGGCGACCGAGAACGCGACCTTCTCCACGGTCTCGTCGGCCAACAGCTTCATCGGCTCGTTCACGCCCGACAACGGCAAGACCGTCGGCGTCGGCATGCCGGTGTCGTTCAACTTCGACAAGCCGATCGCCAACCAGAAGGACGTCCGGTCCCACATCACGGTGACCTCCAGCAGCGGCCAGCAGGTCGTCGGCCACTGGTTCGGCAACCAGCGGCTGGACTTCCGGCCGGAGGAGTACTGGAAGGCCGGCTCCAAGGTCACCATGAAGATCGACCTGGACGGGGTGAAGGGCGGCCCGGGCATCACCGGCGTGCAGTCCAAGACGGTGACCTTCACCATCGGGCGCTCGCAGGTCTCCACGGTCGACATGAACACCCAGACCATGACCGTCAAGCAGGACGGGAAGGTCATCAAGACCATCCCGATCTCCGGCGGCAGCCCCGACCACCCGACCTACAACGGCCAGATGGTGATCTCGGAGAAGTTCGAGCAGACCCGGATGGACGGCTCGACGGTCGGCTTCGGCGGCGAGTACGACATCAAGGACGTGCCACACGCCATGCGGCTGTCGTCGTCCGGCACCTTCATACACGGCAACTACTGGGGCAACTCGTCGATCTTCGGCCGCACCGGCACCAGCCACGGCTGCGTCGGCCTGCAGGACAACAAGGGCGGCGGCGGCGACACCCAGGCCAAGTGGTTCTACAACAACTCGCTGATCGGCGACGTGGTGGTCGTCAAGAACTCCCCCGACAAGACCGTCAAGCCCGACAACGGCCTCAACGGCTGGAACATGTCGTGGTCGGAGTGGACGGCGGGCAGCTCGTCCTGACGACCGGCAGCAGCAGCTGACGCACACGAGGCGGTGACCGTCCCCTTGAAGGAGGGGCGGTCACCGCCTCGTCGGCTACGGGGGCGGGGTCAGGCCCGCGCCTCCCGGGGGTGCACCAGTTCCACCACGCCCCCGACGCTCTCCGCGCCGTGGCCGTCCGCCACCCGCCGCTTCATCAGCTCCCACAACGGGGCGAACAGGTCCGTGCTGACGCCCTGCGCCCGGCTGACCTCGCCGATGGCGTCGTGCGAGACCTGCATGGCGAGATGGGAGCCGGTGG
Source organism: Streptomyces yunnanensis (assembly GCF_029011865.1). NCBI lineage: Bacteria > Bacillati > Actinomycetota > Actinomycetes > Kitasatosporales > Streptomycetaceae > Streptomyces > Streptomyces yunnanensis. The sequence goes on along the minus strand of NZ_CP095749.1, from coordinate 5,581,117 downwards.
CGCCGTAATCCCCGGAGTCCACCTGCTCGGCCATCGCCGGCAATTGGCTGTCGGCCATCGCCCGCAGCCACGGGATCAGGAGTTCGGTGGTGAATGCGGTGACGTTTCCACCGGCCGAGCGCACCAGGCCGGCCGCGTGCAGAAATCCGCCGAACATGCCGTACATTCCGCTCAGCAGCGCGAGGTCGTTGAGCGGGGCCAAACCCGGGTCCGCGCCCAGATAAACGCTGCCGGCGAAAGCGTCGAGCACCTCGCGATGCGCCTCGAAGGCGTCCTTCGCACCGCTGTAGAGCACAACGGCCTGCGGCTGTCCGATGATCTCCGGCACGGCCATGATGCCGCCGTCGAGATAGTCCGCGCCGAGCCCGGCGACCCGCTCGGCCAGCTCCCGGGCCTCGGCCGGCGAACCGTTGGTCACATTGACCACGACCCGGCCCTTCAGCGCCGCGTCGGCCCCGTCGTCGGAGAGCAGCGGCGCGACGTCCGCGTAGTCCAGGATGCAGACGATCACCACGTCGCTCGCACCGATCGCCTCGGCGGGGGACGCCGCGCGCCGGGCGCCCTTCTCCACCAGCCCGTCGGCTTTACGAGCCGTGCGGTTCCACACCGTCACCCGATGGCCGGCCGCCAGGAGCGCCGCCGCCAGGGCCGTTCCCATGTCTCCCAGGCCCAGGACCGCGACGTTCCGCCGGGCCGCCGCACCGGTCGCGTTCCCCGCCGTATTTCCCACCGAATTTCCCTCCGCGTTTCCCTCCGCATTTCCGTCCACCTGGCCCACCGCACTGCCTGACGCATTGCCCGTCGCATTGCCCACAGAATCGTCCACCGACATAACGGAACCGCGCTCCCGCCTCGTTCTCACCGATTGCTTGTCGATCAGTCTTGGCGGGGGCACGGTTCCGGACAAGTACCCACTATTTAGTGCGTGGTTACCTCGCGGTGCGTACCCACCTCGGGGTGCGGGGCGTCGGTCGCCGCCGTCGTCTCCGCGTCCGATATCCGCGCCGGCCGGGCCCGGAACCGCTTGAGGAGGACGACCAGGGCGGCGCTGACGACGGTGCCGGCGGCGACGGCCAGGAGGTACAGCAGCGGCTGGCCGATCAGCGGGACGACGAAGACACCGCCGTGCGGGGCGCGGAGGGTGCAGCCGAAGGCCATCGACAGCCCGCCGGTGACCGCGCGCATGACGGCGGAAGGGCTCGCTGAGGCTCCACGGCTGGCGTCGACGCGCGCACTCTCCGAGGATCTGCACCGCGCGGTTCATGGCCGCTTTCGGGCTGATCACCCCACATTGACTCACACCCCGCCCCCGCGGATCCTGCGGAGACATGGTGCATGGCGCTGCTACCCGACGGTGTGTGGCGGCTGTCCGCGGCGCTTCATGAGAGCGCTCACGCCCTTCTTTCCTGGGTCATCGACCTCAGAGAGGCACGGGTGGTTCTGGCGAGGGACCGGCGCTCGCTCACGGGCGGCCTCACGACGGCCAGTGGCAATGCTGATGTGCAGCTTTGGTCGGCAATGTGGCTGAGTGCCGGGTACGTCCAAGCTGACTGGTTGAAGCGTCAAGGGTACATCCATCCCGAGCTGCTCTACTGCGTGCTGGAGATGGGGGCCTCTGGCGATAGTCAGGTCGTTGACTCCTATGTGGCTGATGGCTACGTGCTTGATCGGGATCAGGCCATCAGTGATGCCCTGCAAGTGCTCGCACTGCCCAGCGCGGCAGCTGCACTGTCCACGCTGGCCGGCGAACTGCTTCGATGAGGCGAACTGGAGATGGTGACGGTTGAGCGTGTAGCGATAGAGCATCAGGTTCCGAGGCCGGCGGTTCCCGCGATGTGGGTCCCGAGTCGCGTTCTGCCGCTCATCCCCGCCAGCCCGAAAGCCTAAGAACCCCCGTCGCTCATAGGGGAGAACGGCGGGGGTTCGGGTCCAGCGCGTGGTCTGGCGGGCTGGTCAGCCGTGGGACTTGGCAAAGGCGACCAGCCCAGCGAACGCCTCGGCAGTCAGGTTGAGGCGGGGGCCGTGCGGGTCCTTGCTGTCACGAACGGGGATGATGCCGGGGACGTTGGCGGCGACCTCGATGCAGTTGCCGCCGTTGTTGCTGTAGGAGGACTTGAACCAGCGGGGGGATTCGGTCGTCACGGGGTGCCCTTTCGTACCTCATTGATCATGGCCACCGATGCCGCCTGGGGCAGGGCTTCGGCCTGCAACTGATGGTAGGCCGTCAACAGCGGCAGCACGGCTGCCGTATCGCGCTCCAGGTGCCCCCGTAACTGGGATTCCGCGTACGCGATCACCGACAGATCCGGCATGGTCAGCAGATTCATTGGAAGGTCAAAGGGGCGACGCTCTCCTATGTCGTACGGAGCGATCTGGAGAACGGTGTTCGGCAGCTCGGCGAACGCCACCAGCCGATCGAGCTGGGCGCGCATGACCTCAGGCCCACCGACCCGCCTGCGAACGCAGCTCTCATCCATTACGACCAACATCGCGGGAAGGCGGGGGCGCTGTAGAACTGCCTGCCGCTTCACCAGGAACGAGACGCGTTCATCTGCCTGTTCGGCTGTGATGGTGCCCCGGCGTGCAGCGCTGTCTGCCAGTACCCGCGCGTACTCCGGTGTCTGAAGTAGTCCCGGGATGATCCCGGTTTCGTACAGCCGGATCTCTGCCGCCTTCCCTTCACGCTTGACGTACTCCGGGAAGCCTTCCAGCAAGTTGCCGTGTTTGATCTGTCGGTACTCAAGTTCGAACGAGGCGTCTGTGCCTACCACCCCCAGCGCCACATCAACACCCTTAGAGAACGGGAGGGTTGGAGGTTCCTGGTAGCGATCCCGCTACGGAGAGGAGTGGGTCATGCCGTTCAGTACCCCTGCCCCTCAACCCCCGCCCGCCCGCGTCTGGTTCGACAAGTGGGCACCGCTTCCCAAAGCCGTACCGCGCGGACCGTACACCGCTCCAACTCGGACCATCTTGGTGGCCGTTGAGGCGGGATTGCGGCGGCTGGTGGACCATGGCTGACGCCTTCTCCGAGTGCGATGAGGCGCTGTTCCGGTCTGCGCTCACCTACCCCCCTTGTCGCTGCGGCAGTGCGAAGTGTCCCGACGCAGCTCGCTCTGTTGGCGACGATCAGTCGGAGCACCAGCGGCCCGACGGTCCCCAGGACTCCCCCGTCTTGCGTGACCTGCGGTCCCGCGTGCGCGACAACAACGCCCGTCGGAGGTACTCATGACCAGCCACGGAACGCACAGAGCAACGGACGCCCGCCGTGTGCAGGATGCGGTGGACGCGGCGTGTGACCCGCTGCGTCATGCCCTTGCGGACATGGGCCTCCACCTCCCCGACTTGACCGTCACAGTCGACCGTAACCGCGTCGTGCTGGGAACGATCAGCCCTGGAACCGCCGAGCGTATGACCCGTGTTCTGAAACGGGCCGCACGGGGCCGGCGGTGGATGAACGGCGATGGCTGGGTGGTCGGCGGATTGCTCGCGCTCACTCTCGGCGCTGCCGTCGCGGCTGTGGTGTTCCTGCTCCTCGCCCGGTGATCTGCCCCGGCCCCCACATTCTTTGCATGGTGTGTGGCGGAGTGGGATGGACGCCAGAGCCGGTGCTATGGCTCAAACCAGACCACTCCGCCACATCAGTGATAGCGCGTCAAGGATGTTGGTCATGTGACAGAAAGGGCGCTTTCTGTCAGGCAAACACCAGGTGCGATGGAGTCCACAACGCGGAAACCTTCACCATTCCCGCTCATCGGGTTCCCCCTGTTTGACTTTCATTTCGTACCCAGAGAGGTAAGCGGTGCATCGGGAACTACTTCCCCTAGACGCTTCATTTTTTGACGATGAAGACCGTGAGGAAGCCGAAGCGGCGGGGCTTGCGTTCCTGAACGTGCTTCGCCGTATCGGGGTTGAGCTTGCAGATTTTCGGCTTCTGGCACCGTGCGAAAACTGCGACAATGAGTGGACTTTCAGCCTGGGGCAGGAAAGCTTGCAAGGCTTAGCGACGATGACTCGAAACGTCGTGCATCGGCTCGACATGTTGGAAGCCATCCATAATCAATGGCTGATTGATCACCCGCAGGTTGCTGAAGCAGACGATTCCTGAGGGGTGTCATGAAAGAGCAGGAAATCATCACGCCGGTCTATGTCACCCCAGCTGGTAAGCGCTACCACACTAGTAAGGGCTGCTACAGGCTGCTCAGGCGTGACCCGCACACTGTGCAAGTTACGTCGCTCCGGAAGGCGAAGACGTTCGGTAGATCGCGCTGCCAAGACTGCCCCAAGTAGACCTCCGGCACAGGAGGGTGCCGGGCGCGCTCCTCGCGGTGGGCCCTAATACCCCCATCGGCCCCGGTCCCTGTCGCATCAGCGGGGACAAAGTGGGGAGCGCTAAGCCACCTGGGCTTGTGAATGGGTGAGCCCAGGTGGCTCAAATTCCCTCCGCCCCGCGATTCCAGACAATGTCGGTTTCCCGGGGCTGGTTGCCAACAATGACAGGGAAAGGCGCAATGTCCAACGAAAAGTACACCGTTCAGGCGGCGAAAGAACGGCAAGAGGAAGACTCAAAGATGAGCGGTGCCGAGACTCCCAAAGAAAAGCAACAGCAGGTTTCAAACCACCTGCATGGGCGCGCCTACGATCAAGGCCAGCGCTGGTACGGCGGGTAATTGGCGAATAACACCCCCTAAAACTCCGCTCCCGTCGAGGATAATCGGCATTCCCCCGTTTCGTGATTCTCAGCGGGGCGGGCAAGAGCCCCGGCCACCCAACGGCCGTGGTGTGGAACCCCACCTATAACAGGGAGGACGCAATGACACTATTGTGCGCAGCACCACCCGAGATAGGCACCAAGATTGACCCGAGCCTGATTCCGACCTCCGGCCCGCAATGTCCGGTGTGCGGTGGGACTAACACCTACACCGAGACCGACGACAACATGGTCACCTGGACGGTTTGCATGGAACCCGGTTGCGGGGCGCGCTCCTGCTAACCCGGCTGTAACACGCCGCCGTCTGTCAGGGATTCGGCTGTTCGATTTAACGCTCCTATCGATTCGGCTACGGTGAGTGCATGAGCAGTGAAGACGGTGAACACCTCCACCGCATCCTCAAGTCCGCGAGGCAGGACTGGATCACTGGTGAGCCCGTGGTATGTGACCGATGCGGTAACCCGCTGACGTTCACCGGGCGGGAACGCGGCGGGATCGTGGTCGTGGCGAGCCACTGCCAGTCCGACTCGTGCCCGGGGCATGTTCTTCAACAACCGCAGCAGATAGGGGAGTAGCGCCCCCGATCAACGCTAGCTGGCCCCGTCTGTGCGCTACTTCCGTGGCACATAGGCGGGGTTTCCGCAGGTCAGCGACCGCACAGAGGCAGTTTAGGATCAGCGCCATGCCAGAGCAGATTAAGGGCTCAACTCGGCTTACCGTTGGACGACTTCTCTACGACTGGGATCACTGGGACTACTGCCTACTCGCGTACGCCAGCGACGGAGAACGAGGGGTTGTTGCCACCGTCCCAGATGAGGAAGGACACGCCCCTGATCTGTGGTCGATCGCTGCCCGACATGAGTCTCAGACCGCATCACAAGAAGGTCTCGCCCGCTACCGGTCAGCCAGCCGGTGAGGGCCTTCTGGAGGGCGGCGATCGGCTTGCCGACCACCAGGAACATCAGGAAGCCGACCACCGCCGAGGAGAGCAGCGGGATCACCACGACCGGCATGATGCCGCGCAGCACCGGCGGCACGTCGAGCCGTTGGATCGCCCGTACCACCGCGCCGGCCAGCAGACCGGCGATCAGCCCGCCCAGGAAGCCGGCGTTGACGGTGAGTGCGATCGCGCCGCCGACGAAGCCGGGGACCAGTCCCGGCCGGTCCGCCATGCCGTAGGCGATGAAGCCGGCCAGGACCGGGACGAGGAAGCCGAAGGCGGTACCGCCGACCTGGAAGAGCAGCGCCGCCCAGCTGGCCGACTCGGCCCACACGAAGTGGTCGGCGACCGACGGCGCCTTGTCGACGGTGTAGCCGCCGATCGCGAAGGCGAGGGCGATCAGCAGGCCGCCCGCGGCGACGAACGGCACCATGTAGCTGACGCCGGTCATCAGCCAGGTGCGGAGCCGGGTGGCGTAGCCGTCGGTGGCCTCGGCGCCCCGGTCCATGGGGGCGGAGGGGGCGGTGGGGCGCGCCGGTGCGTCGGCGGCCCCGCCGTGGGCGGCCTTCTCCCGTAGTTCGGCGAGGAGTTCGGCGGGGCGGTTGATGCCGGCCTTCACCCCGACGTCGACGACGGGCTTGCCGGCGAACCGCTCCCGGTCCCGCACCTCGACGTCGTGCGCGAGGATCACGCCGTCGGCGGCGGCGATCAGCTGTGGGTCCAGGCGCTGGAAGCCGGCCGATCCCTGGGTCTCCACGGTGAGTTCGACGCCGGCCGCCCGTGCGGCCTTCGCCAAAGACTCGGCGGCCATGTAGGTGTGCGCGATGCCGGTGGGGCAGGAGGTGACGGCGACGATCCGGAACGGGGCGGACGGTGCGGGTGCGGAGGGCGCGGGTGCGGGGGTCGCGGGCGCGGGTTCGGCCTCGGGGACGTCCGCGGGCCGGGAGGCGTCCGGCTCCGGTGTCAGCTCCCGCTCCGGCTCCGGTTCTTCGCCGCGGATGAGCGCCGCCGCGCGCGCCGGCTCGGACGCCGACCGCAGCGCGCCGGTGAACGCCTCGTCCATCAACTGCCGCGCGAGCGACGACAGGATCGACAGGTGGTCCGCGTCGCCGCCCGTCGGGGCCGCGATCAGGAAGACCAGGTCGGCCGGGCCGTCCGCGGCGCCGAAGTCGATGCCGGCCGCGCTGCGCCCGAAGGCCAGCGTCGGCTCCGTCACATGCGCGCTGCGGCAGTGCGGGATCCCGATGCCGCCGTCCAGGCCGGTGGGCATCTGGGCCTCGCGGGCGGCCACGTCGGCGAGGAAGCCCTCCAGGTCGGTGACCCGACCGGCGGCGGCCATCCGTTCCGCCAGCGAGCGGGCGGCGGCGTCCTTCGTTGCGGCGGACAGGTCGAGGTCGACCAGGTCCGCGGTGATCAACTCACTCATCGCGGGCTCCCTTGCGCGCGGTACCGCCGTGCGGGCGGTGGGGACGGGGTGCGGGGGAATCGGGCACCGGCTCCGTCAGGGCCCGGCCGAGCGGCACCTCGGCGGTCACCGCGACCCGCTCGGGGGCCAGGTCGGACGGCGTCGGCATGAGGCTGCCGGGCAGCTGCACGGCCGCGGCGCCGTGCGCCACCGCCGCCGCCAGCGCCGGGACGCCGGTGCCGCCCGCGGCGAGGAAACCGGCGAGCGAGGCGTCCCCGGCGCCGACGTTGCTGCGCACGGCGGCGACCGGGGCGCTGGCGAAGTGGGCGCCGTCGGCGTCGACCAGGAGCTGCCCGTCGGCGCCCAGGGAGGCCAGGACGGCCCGGGCGCCCCGGGAGCGGAGTTCCTCGGCGGCCCGGACCGCGTCGCCGACGGTCGTCAGGGGGCGGCCGACGGCCTGGGCCAGCTCCTCGGCGTTGGGTTTGACGATGTCGGGGCGTTCGCGGAGCGCCGCGGTCAGCGCCGGGCCGGAGGTGTCCAACGCGATCCGGGCGCCCACGCGGTGGGCCCGGGCGACGAGTTCGGCGTACCACTCGGGCGCCAGGCCGCGCGGCAGGCTGCCGCAGCAGGCGATCCAGTCGGCGCCCGCGGAGCGCTCGCCAACCGCGGTCAGCAGCGCCGCGGACTCCTCGGCGGTCAGCTCCGGGCCGGCCGCGTTGATCTTCGTGAGGGTGCCGTCGGGCTCGGCGACGGCGATGTTGGAGCGGGTCTGCCCGGCCACTGGGACGCCCGCCACGTCGATGCCCTCGGCCGTCAGCAACCCGGCCAGCGCCGCGCCCGCGGGGCCGCCCAGCGGCAGGACGGCGAGGGTGCGGTGGCCGGCGGCGGCGAGCGCGCGGGAGACGTTGACGCCCTTGCCGCCGGGGTCGATCCGGTCGCCGGTGGCCCGCAGCACAGCACCGCGCTCCAGCGCGGGGATCTCGTAGGTGCGGTCCAGGCTGGGGTTGGGGGTGACGGTGAGGATGATCATGGGCGTACCGGTCCGGCGGTGGGGGGCGTGGGGGTGCCCGCGGGAGAGCCGACAGGGGCGTCGACGGGGGTGCGAACGGGAGCGCCGACGGGGGTGCCCGGGCGGGCGCCGACGGTCGCGGTGGGCGGTGTCATGCGCGGATCACTTCGGTGCCGGCGCGTTCGATGGCGAGGGCGTCCTCGGGGCGCAGTCCGGTGTCGGTGATCAGCAGGTCCACGTCCGACAGGTCGCCGAAGCGGGCGAAGTGCTGCTGCTCGAACTTGGCGGAGTCGGCGAGCAGCACCACCCGGCGAGCGGCGGCGATCAGCGCCCGCTTCACCGCGGCCTCGGCGAGGTCGGGGGTGGTCAGCCCGCCGTCGAGGGAGAAGCCGTTGGTCGCCAGGAAGACCACGTCGGCGTTGATCTCGCGGTAGGCCCGCAGCGCCCAGTCGTCGACGGCGGCCCGGGTGCGGTGCCGGATCCGGCCGCCGACGAGGTGGAGGGTGAGGCCGGGGTGGTCGGCCAGCCGGGCGGCGACCGGCAGGCCGTGGGTGACCACGGTCAGCTCGGCCTCCAGCGGGATCTCGGCGGCGAGCCGGGCGGCGGTGGTGCCGGCGTCGAGGATCACGCTGCCGCGGCCGTCGCCGCCGGGCAGCTCGGCGAGCGCGGCGCGGGCGATGCGCTGCTTCTCGTCGGCGGCGACGGCGTCCCGCTCGGCGAGGTCCGGCTCGAAGTCCAGCCGGCCGGCCGGGATGGCGCCGCCGTGCACCCGGCGCAGCAGGCCGGCGCGGTCCAGCGCCTTCAGGTCGCGTCGCACGGTCTCGGCGGTGACCTGGAACTCCTCGGCCAGGGAGAGCACATCGACCCGCCCGCTCTCACGGGCGAGCCGCAGGATCTCCTGCTGGCGCTCGGGTGCGTACATCTGCGTCTGCGTCCATTTCATGCCCGAACCTGTGGTTTCCCCGGGATGCTACGTCCAGCATCCGGCCAAGTAAACAGATACGGACATTGAAGCGGACCTGAACGGGCATGATCGGGTGCGGAGATCCAGCGACCGGGGCCTTCGGGTCCTCCTGGCCGGCCGGGACACCGGACACAAAGGAGCCCCGACGCCACTACGGCATCGGGGCTCGCCCCTCACCACATCACCGCGCGCCCAGGGCACGCACCCCCGCGCTCCGGCGCACTCCGCACCGCGCACTCCGCACCGCGCGCTCCACATCACGCGCTCCGCCCCGGACAGGCGGACGCGGCTCAGGCCGCCGCGTCGAATCCGGTGTCGCGCGCCATCCGCTTCAGCTCCAGCAGCGCGTGCTTCTCGATCTGACGGATCCGCTCACGGGTCAGGCCGTGCTGCTTGCCGACCTCCGTCAGCGTGCGCTCGCGGCCGTCCTCGATGCCGTAGCGCGCCTTGATGATCGAGGCGGTGCGCTGGTCGAGGCGGTCGATCAGGTCCTCCAACTCCTCGCTGCGCAGCAGCGTGAGCACGGACTGCTCGGGCGAGGCGGCGGAGGTGTCCTCCAGCAGGTCGCCGAACTGGGTGTCGCCGTCGTCGTCCACCGCCATGTTCAGACTGACCGGGTCGCGGGCCCAGTCCAGGACGTCGGTGACCCGGGAGGCGGTGGAACCCAGCTCGCCGGCGACCTCCTCCGGCTCCGGGTCGCGGCCGTTCTCGCGGTTGAACTCGCGCTGCACCCGGCGGATCCGGCCGAGCTCCTCGACGAGGTGGACGGGGAGCCGGATCGTGCGCGACTGGTCGGCGATGGAGCGGGTGATGGCCTGGCGGATCCACCACGTCGCGTACGTCGAGAACTTGAAGCCCTTGGCGTAGTCGAACTTCTCGACGGCGCGCACCAGGCCGGCGTTGCCCTCCTGGATCAGATCCAGCAGGGGGAGGCCGGAGCGCGGGTAGCGACGGGCCACGGCGACGACCAGGCGGAGGTTGGACCGGATGAAGACGTCCTTGGCCCGGTCGCCCTCGGCGGCCAGCGCTTCGAGCTCCGCGCGGTTGGCGCCTGCGGCGTTGCCGTCGGTGAGCTCGCCGTCCAGGATCTGCTGGGCGTAGACACCCGCCTCGATCGTCTGGGACAGCTCCACCTCCTTGGCGGCGTCGAGCAGCGGCGTGCGCGCGATCTCGTCGAGGTACATGCCGACCAGGTCGCGGTCGGCGATGTCTCCGCCTGCTGCGCGAACGCTGTTGGCCTCGCCAGAGCCGGTGGTGCTGGCCTGACGACGGGCGACGGCACGGGTTGCCATGCGGGTGCTCCCTTTGCGCTGAGTCGGTCGCTGGACAGTGGGGCGGGTCGTCGATCCGTGGACCACCTGTGGCCGACCGGCTGACCCGTCCGAAGGAAACAACGGCTGGAATCCGGACAGAATTCCCAAGCCGCTCTTCAATTTTTCTGATCATGCAGTACCCTGCGCCGTCACCAAGGAGGACAGATGCCACCCGAGCACGGGGATATGCAGGTCAGAGCGGGCGCCGAGACGGACCTCACGGCCCTTACGGATCTTTACAACCACTACATCCGTGAGACGGCCATCACATTCGACACGGCTCCCTTCAGCCCTGCCCAACGTCGCCCGTGGTTGCTCTCCCACCCCAAAGACGGCCCGCACCGCCTTCTGGTTGCGCAGGGTGGCGACGGCGGCCTCCTCGGCTACGCGACCAGCAGCGCCTTCCGCCCCAAGGGCGCGTACGCCACCTCGGTGGAGACGACGGTCTACTGCGCGCCGGACGCCGCCGGCCGGGGCGTCGGCACGCTCCTGTACACGGCGCTCTTCGCCGCGCTGGCCGACGAGGACGTGCACCGCGCGTACGCCGGGATCACCCAGCCCAACGAGGCATCCGGCCGGCTGCACGCCCGCTTCGGTTTCCGCCCGATCGGCACGTTCACGGAAGTGGGCCGGAAATTCGGCCGCTACTGGGATGTCGCCTGGTACCAGAAGGATCTGCGGTAGCGCCGACGCGTGACCTCGGGCCGCTCCGGTTGACGCCGCCCACCCCCGGGTGTCGCCTGGACAGGAAGAGCGCGAAGGAACCGGAAGAGCCGGACGAGAGCGACAGCGAGGAAGAGGCCGCACGAGAGGAGCCCGTCATGGACCAGCACGCGCACGGCGACCCGCACGCCGGTGGAGACGGGCTGCCCGAGGCCCGCGCCGCCCGCTCCCACGGCACCGTCGAACCGGAACACGGCGCGACGCTCTCCGGCATCGCGGAACGGTCCGCTCCGGAGACGACGGGCCGCCGCATCCCGACCCCCGTGGCGCTCGCGGTCGTCGCGGCGATCTGCTTCGGCTGCTACACGATCTGGATGGACCACACCAACGGAGCCACGGGCGGCCAGGCCGCGCTCCTCGGACTGATCGCGGCGGTGGTCACCGGAATACTGGGCGTGACGCTGGTGCACTTCCAGTCGACCATGATCACCGAGACCCGGGCCCTGGCCTACGGCGCGCTCTTCGGCGCGTCGATGGGCTGGCTCTACTCCCTCGGCGGCAGCACGCCCTCGGTCCTCAAGTCGACGGGCTGGGGCCTGGTCATGTTCGCCGTGATGTTCGTCGTCTCGCTCTACGTCTTCCGCACCCACCGCGAACGCGAGCCGCACGGCCTGCACCGCCCGCACCCCCCGCACGCGAGCCGGCTGCACCTGCCCCACACCGCGCACTGACGCGGGGCACCGGCCTCGCACACCGCGGCGAGACACCCGGGACGGACACAACTGCCCGGTGGCGGCGGGAGGTTCCCCCTCCACCGCCACCGCACGCCCGCCCCGAAGCCCGCCCGAAGACCTACGGCGCCTCGAAGCCCCCGGATCCCTCCGAAGTCGGCCGCTCCGGGCCCTCCAGCAGCTCCGGGTCCTGTGACGTCCGCCGCAGCGTCCGCAGCGGTCGGTCCGGCCGCCAGATCTCCAGCTTCATGAACGGCGGCTCGACGGACGTCCGCACCACCTCCGTCAACCGCGCCCGGAAGAGGTGGAACGGCTCCGGCGGCTTGACCGCCGCCGCGTACCGCGCCTTCAGCCCGGGGTCGGTCACCTCGACCGCCCGCCCGGCGACCCGCACGTCACCACCGGCCAGGTCCGTCCCGCCGCCGGGGTTGGCGTGCAGCGCGAAACGGGGGTCCCGACGCAGGTCCAGCACCTTGCGCGAGCCCGTCATCATGCCCAGCCACAGCTCTCCTCGACGGAAGTCCGCCTCCAGGCCCGTCAGCCGCGGCGCACCGTCCGTGCGCAGCGTGGCCAGGACGTGATGCCGATACGCCCCGAACCGCTCCCGCACCACCGCGGCGAACTCCGGCACCGCCGCCTCCACGGCCGCCCAACTGGCCCCGCCGCCCCCGTTCGTCGCCCCGCCCGCGACCCGTCGCCGGTCGCCCCCGGCCCGTCGCCCGTTCTCGCTCGTCATGCCGCCAAGGTTCCCGCCCATACCCGACTCCCTCTGTCGAGATTCCCCCCACCGGTGCGCCCGCGCCCCCGCCCCCCCCCCGCGCTCTCCTGATGAGCGATCCCCGCCGCCGCGTCCGCGTCACCGCCGTACGACCAACGCCTTAGTCCCACGGTCCGGTTGAGGATCCGCCCGCGGCCCGTTACCCGGCGCCGGAGCGCGTACCTAGCCTCGGGCCATGGATACGACGAGCGGCACACTCGACGAAGCCCTGGAACGTCTCCACGCCACCGGCCCCGAGTTCGACGGATTCCTCAGCAACCACGGCCCGATGGCCGTGGAGGCCCTGATCCGGCACGGTCAGGCGCGCACCGTCCACCGCTGGCTCGACGACTACACCACCCGCCTGGAGGACGCACCGACCGCGCGGGCGCCCCTCACCGACGCCAACTGGCAGGAGGCGCTGGGCGATCCGCGCCGGGTCACCGACTGGACCGGGTACCTGACCCGCCAGGTCGCCGAACGCCCCTGGCGCGAGGTGCTCGCCACGTGGTGGCCCCGTCTGCTGCCCGGCATCGCGGGCGCCGCCACCCACCCGGTGATCCGGGTCGGCCACGCCGTGCGCACCCTCCTGGAGCAGGGTGAAGAGGCGCCGCGGATCGCCGAGTTGGCGCACGCGCTCGGCTACTGGGCGGCCCGGCACACCACCCTGCCGGTGTCGGCGCGCCCCAGCGGCACCCTCGCACCCGACGACGCGCTGGCCGCCCTCCCGCACGTCGCCGACCAGCGGACATCGGTCGTCGCCGGGCTGGCCCAGCTGCCCGACACGCAGGGATGGCCGGCCGCGGCCGCGGCGCTGCGCGCGCCGCGGAATCCCGACGAGGCGCGCGCGCAGCTGACCGCACTGGTGCGGGCCGCCACCCACCGCTACCTCGACTACGGCCACGGCGACGCGGTCCTGCTGGTCCACGCGGCCACCGCCCCGAACGCCGCCCTGCGCACCCTCCCGGCACTCCCCCGGGAGCTGTGGGCGCCCTCGCTCGCGGCGGCCTGGACGGCGAGCGCCGCGCTCACCTCCGTCTACAGCCCCGACGAGCCGCTGCCGACGCTCACGACCGGGCCGCTCACCCCGGAGGAGGTCTTCGAGCGGGCCGCGGCGCACGGCGACGCGCACGCGATCAAGCTGACCGACACCGCCCTCGACGTGGCCTCCTGGGCGGCGGACGGCGACGACCGCGCACTGCGGTCCGCGCTCCGCTCCCTGGAACTGATCACGCCGGGTGAGGACTGAGGGCCGGGAGGACCGAGGGCCGGGAGGGCTGATCAGCACCGGGGAGTGATCAGCCCTCCCCTCACCGGAGCCACGGGCCGCCGGAACACCGGCCCGACGGATCACCAACGTGATCTTGCTGACGATCTGGGAGATCTGGCGGAGGGGGCGGATCTGGCGGATCTGGCGGAGAAATATCGCCGGCATTGCCGACATATCGCCGCCGTGGCGGCAGACTGGCGTTAGCCGACGCCCCGCGACGATGCCCGCCACCCCGCGCAGCGCCGTCTTGCGCCCGATCCGGACCCGCCGCACCCGGATCCCCCGCCCGCCGAAGGCCCGCCGACCAGGGGTGCCACCCCAGCCGGAGGGCCGCTATCGGCCGAAGCTTTATTGTTAAATGTTCAATAACTCTCGAAGCGGTGAGAGAGTGGATGGCATGAGCAACGAACCCGCGACCGAGCCGCGCTGGCTCGACGACGAGGAGCAGCACGCCTGGCAGGCATACCTCCACGCCACCACGCTCCTGGAGGACCACCTCGACCGCCAGCTTCAGCGCGACGCCGGGATGCCGCACGTCTATTACGGCCTGCTCGTCCAGCTCTCCCGTGCACCGCGACGCCGGATGCGGATGACCGAGCTGGCCCAGAACGCCAAGATCACCCGGTCCCGTCTCTCCCATGCCGTCGCCCGTCTGGAGAAGAACGGCTGGGTCCGGCGCGAGAACTGCGCATCCGACAAGCGGGGCCAGAACGCCTACCTCACCGACGAGGGGCTGCGGGTCCTGGAGAAGGCCGCGCCCGGCCACGTCAACGCCGTCCGGGCCGCGATCTTCGACCGCCTCACCCCGGAGCAGATCGGCCAACTGGACGAGATCTGCTGCATGATCGCCGACGGCCTCCAACCGCAGGGCGCCGACCTCCCCTGGCTCCGCTGACCTCAGCGGGGCGAAGGGAGGCCGACGCACCGCCACGCGTCCGGGTGTTTCCGCAGTACAGGGCGGCCAGGAGGCGCGGGGGCCGGCAGAGAGCGGGGCTCGCGCACGGGGGCGCGGGCGCACGCGGCTCGCCAGCCCCGGCCCCCACGCCCCCTGCGCCCCGCCCGCCCCACAACCTCAGGGCGCGCAGCACCGCCACGGTCGACTCAGCGCACCGTCAGCGCAGCATCAACCCACCGCCGTGCACCCGTCAGTGCACCATCACCGGAATCTGCGCCTCGTCCTCAGCGTCGGCACCGGCACCGGCGTTCGCGCCCGCGCCGTCCTCCGACGAGGCCGCCGGCGAACCGCCGCCCGGTCGCCCGGTGTTGATGAGCGTGAAGGCGATCACCGCCGCCAGGGCCAGGATGCCCACCGCCCACCAGATGGCGGAGGTGTAGCCGTGCACCATCGACTGGAGCTTGAGCAGGTCCGCCGAGCGGGCGCCGGCCGCGTGCGAGGTGGCGTACGCGGTGGTGGCGCTGGCCGCGATGGTGTTCAGCAGTGCGGTGCCGATGGCGCCGCCGACCTGCTGCGAGGTGTTGACCATCGCGGAGGCGACGCCCGCGTCCCGCGGCTGGACCCCGTGCGTGGCCAGCGACATGGCCGGCATGAACGCCGTACCCATCCCCAGGCCCATCAGGACGAAGCCGGGCAGGATCAGCGCCGGGTAGGACGTGCTCAGGTCGATCTGGCTCAGCACCACCATGCCGAGCGCGGCGACCGTGAAGCCGGGCGCCATCAGCAGCCGCGGCGGGACGCGGGTCATCAGCCGGGCGCCGATCTGCGTGGAGCCGGTGATCATGCCCGCGACCATCGGAAGGAAGGCCAGACCGGTCATCACCGGCGTGTATCCCTTCACGATCTGCAGGTAGTAGGTCAGGAACAGGAAGAGACCGAACATGCCGATCACGGCCAGGCCCAGCGACGCATAGACGCCCGCGCGGTTCCGTTCGGCGATCACCCGCAGCGGCAGCAGCGGCGCGGCCACCTTGGACTCGACCAGGACGAACGTCAGCAGCAGCACGGCCGCCGCGGCGAACAGCCCCAGCGTCACACCGGCCAGCCAGCCGTCGGACTCGGCCCGGGTGAACCCGTAGACCAGCGAGACCAGGCCGAGCGTCGCCAGGACGACGCCGGGCACGTCCAGGCGGGAGGGGTTGCGGCCCTCGGCGGGCTCGCGAACGACCAGCGCCGCACCGGTCGCGGCGATCACGGCGAACGGGATGTTGACGAAGAACGTCCAGCGCCAGTTCATGTACTCGGTCAGCACGCCACCGAGGATCAGCCCGACCGCGCCACCGCCACCGGCGATCGCACCGAAGATGCCGAACGCCTTGGCGCGCTCCCGGGCCTCCGTGAAGGTGACCGCCAGCAGTGACAGCGCGGAGGGCGCCAGCAGCGCACCGAAGACGCCCTGGAGCGCCCGCGCGCCCAGCAGCATCCCTTCGTTGACCGCTGCCCCGCCGAGCGCGGAGGCCACCGCGAAGCCGATCAGGCCGATGACGAAGGTCCGGCGCCGGCCCCAGAGGTCGGCGATCCGGCCACCGAAGAGCAGCAGTCCGCCGAACGCCAACGCGTAGGCCGTGATGACCCACTGGCGGTTGGCGTCGCTGATGTCCAGGGCCTTCTGGGCGGAGGGCAGCGCGATGTTCACGATCGTCGAGTCGAGGACGACCATCAGTTGCGCGAGGGCGATGAATATCAGCGCTTTCCAGCGCCGTGGATCGACGTGCGCGGCGGTTTCAGACATGGGGAGATCCACCTAGTGGTGCGTAACGGAACGTGGCAGAGGTTCTGGAGCTGAACGGACGGAAGCGGAAATCCCGGCACCCGTGAGGAGCGCGTGCGTCGCACGACGCCCCGGCACCCGAGCGCCTCGGAGGAGGCCGAAGGCGACGGAGAAGACTCAGCGGACGGAGAAGACGGAAGGGCGGAGGGGGTGGAAGGGGCTGAAGCGGCTGAAGGGGGTGAGCGGAAGGGGATAACGGGAGGGGGGAAGGCAGGGCCGACGAGGAGGACTCAAGGAGAAGACCGACGGAGGGGGCCGGAGCCGAGGCATCGTCCCGACGTGCGGGGCGGACCGTGGCCCTCCCCTCACCGGCCGCCGCGGCTCGCGGTCAGCGGCGCCTCAGGTCCTCCAAGGTGACGGCGGAACCGGGCAGTTCGGACCGGGCGGGGGTTTGCAGGCCGTCCAGGAACAGCTGCAGATGCCGGTGCACGAACCTGTCGAAGTCCATACAGCCGCTGCCCGGCAGCGGGCGGGTGAGCTGGGTGAGCGCGACCATCAGGTCACCGACGGCGATGTCGGTGCGCAGCTGGCCGCTGTCACGCGCGGCACCCATGACGGCGGCCACGGCCGCGTCCAGGCGCTCACGCGCGGCGAGCAGATCGGGGTGGGCCGGGTCGACGCCGTCGGAGAGCAGCGGGCACAGCGCCCCGATCCGCTCCTCCACCGCATCGTGGACGAAGCGCCTCAGCGCTTCGAAGGCATCGGACTCCTCCACGAGGGCGCACTCCGCACGGTCCGCGATACGGGACATGACGGAGAGCGTGACGTGGTGGATCAAATCCCGGCGATCCGTGAAGTGACGGTAGAGCGTCGCATTGCCGACACCCGCGCGTCGAGCGATTTCGTCGAACGGCGCCTCGGCACCGAACTCGACCATCGTCTCCCGCGCGGCGGCGATGATCCGCTCCCGGTTGCGCACCGCATCGGCCCGCAGCCGCGGTGGTGCAGTCTGCACACGCCCCACTCCGGTCACGTCGGCGCACTCCCTTCGTCTTTCTCCCGCATCCACGAAACCGGGGAGCCACTCCCCGCTTCGTCCCACACCGAGCTAAACGGGGATCCGCTCCCCGGATATTTCCCTGCCGGGGTGTGACGTGGCCCACGCGGGCGCGGGGCGCGTCGACCGCGGCCGCCGCCAGGGCCGGCGCGTTTCCGGGGCGCCATCCCTCCGCACTACACCACGCCTCCATTTGACGCACCCCCACGCGCGGGCGACCATCCCCCGCCGCACGCTGAACACCATGAGGCAGAAGGCACGCGCCCGATGAACCGCACCACCGGCGCCCGCAAGCTCCAGGCCGAGCCATGCGCACCCTGACCCACAAGATCTGCGCCGCCCTGGCCGCGACCGCCGCCTGCGTGGCCGCCGCCACCGCCCTGACCACGCCGCCCGACGCCACCGCCGCCCCACCGCCCCCGATCGCCGCTCCCGTACCGCCGCCGCCCGGCGTGAAGCCCCTGCCGCCCCCCATCGGAGCCGTCGGCACCGCCAAGGCGACCTCAAAGACCACGGCGACGGCCACCGCGAACGCCTCCGCGGGGGGCTCCGCCCCGGTGCCCCCCGCGCCCCGCCCGCCGGCCGGCGCACGTCCCAGCGGCCCCTGCGCGCTCTCCGGCATCACCGAGGACGTCTCCGAGGCGGCGCCCACCCCCGCCGGCTTCGCGCACGCCTTCGGCACCGTGCGGGCCCTCACCCTCTTCGTGGACTTCCCGGACGCCCCCGCCGGCCTCTCCCCCATGGCCCGCTTCGCCGAGTTCTTCCCGGCCGTGACCGACTACTTCCGCACCAGTTCGTACGGCAGGCTGACGTACGTCCCCAAGCCGCTCTTCCGCTGGATCCGCATGTCGCACCCGCTGGCGGCATACGGCATCACCCGCGGCGCCACCTTCGACCCGCACTCGAACCAGGGCTACTACGCCCTGTCCCGGGAAATCGTGCACGCCGTGGACCCGCTCGTGGACTTCCGCAACTACGACGTCGTGAACGTCATCGCGTCCCCCAACGCGGGCCCGTCGGCGACCCGCTCCGTCCTGTCGGTCACCTTCAGCGGCAGCGAGCTGGGGCTGAAGACCGGCCGCGGGGCGGAGTTCCAGAACGTCTCCTTCATCTGGAGCCGGCAGTCGGGCCTGAGCGCCTTCCGGGTCCTCAACCACGAGAACGCGCACTCCTTCGGCCTACCCGACCTCTACTACACGGACGAGCCCAACGCAGCGACCCCGGTGGGCCACTGGGACCCGATGGACGAGGACTGGGGGCCGACCAACGACTTCCTCGGCTGGCACAAGTGGAAGATGGGCTGGCTCGCCCCCGGCCAGGTGCACTGCACACCGCCCGGCGGTGCCCCCACCGAGCACGTCCTCACGCCGATCTCCACCCCCGGCGGCACCAAGATCGTCGTCATTCCGACCGGTCCGCACGCCGCCTTCGTGGTCGAGGCCCGGACCAGCGGCCTCCTGGACCCGATCGTCTGCCGCCCCGGCGTCCTCGTCTACCACGTGGCCACCAACGTCCCCAGTGGCCGCGCCCCCATCCGCGTCGTCGACGGCACCCCGCACAGCAACGGCTGCTACAGCGACGCCCGCTACGTCGACGCGGACCTGACCGACGCCACCTTCCGCCCCGGCGACTCCTTCACCGACCGGGTGAGCGGCGTCACCGTCACCGTCCTCACCGAGAACACCGACGGCACCTACCGCGTCCGCACCACCCCGGCGCACGCCTGACCGCCCGCGCCCCAGGCCCCGCGCCCGCACCACCCCGCCTCAGGCGCCCTCCTCCTCCCAGTGCCGGCGCCCGATGCTGATCAACCGCAGCTGGCGGCGGGCGCGCCACACCACCCGCTCGACCGCCCCCTCGTCCCCCTCCTCCTGGGCATCGAGCAGTTCCCCTGCGGTGGTCACCAGCCGATCGACGTACAGCTCGGCCAGCATCCGGATGTCCTCGTCCCGCCAACCGCCCGACACCGGCTGCGACTTGAGCGCCTCGGCGACCTCCGCCGCGAACCGGTCCAGCTCCCCGGCGATGGCGTGCCGCACGGCCCGCACCCCGCCGCGCCGCTCGCGCGCCACGAACCGTACGTGCGCGGGGTGTTCGCGCACATGCCGCTCGACGACCGCGACCGTGCGGTCTATCCGCTCCTCCGCCGCGTCCTGCTCGGCGAGGATCGCGCGCACCATCGCGTGCAGACTGCCCAGCGCCTCCTCGACGAGCGCGACGCCCAGCTCCCCCAGATCCCGGAAGTGCCGGTAGAACGCGGTCGGGGCGATGCCCACCACCCGGGTCACCTCGCGCAACCCCAGGCTGCTCAGGCTCTGCTCCTCCAGCAGCCCGAGGGCCGCGTCCAGCAGCGCCTGACGGGTTTTCTGCTTCTGCGCCTGACGGACTCCGCCCACACTGTGACTCATGTCATCCAGTAAACAACCGTTCTCCGAACCGATCCACCCGCCGGCAGCCGTACACTGAAGAAGTCAGTGAACAACTGTCCTCTCAAATCTCTTCGGCCGCACTCCGCCACGGACCCGCACCGGGCCCCGCACCGGAACCGGCCCCGGAAAGGCAGACCATGCTCTTCCTCGTCGCAGCCCTCCTCCTGATGGGGATCGCGCTGGGCACCGCGGCGCACCTCCCCGTCCCGGTCACCCTCGTCGCCGCCGCGGTCATCACCGCCTGGCTGCTCGTCTTCTACCTGCGCGAACGCCGCCACCACACCGAGGGGACCGCCCGATGACCACCCTCACCACCACCCCGGCCACCGCGACCACCCCGGCGACCGCGGCGAAGTCCCCCACCGCCGCCCCGTCCCGCCTCCAGGCGGACGGCATGGCCATCGCCTCCTTCGTCCTCGGCCTCCTCGGCACCCTGGTCCTCAACATCGTCCTGGGTCCCTGCGCACTGGTCCTCGGCACCCTCGCGCTCACCCGCGGCACCACCCGCCGCGGCCGCGCACTCCTGGGCCTCGCCCTCGGCGCCGCCGACCTGCTCCTCCTCGCCGCCCTCACCGCCGCCGACGGCACCCTCAGCTGGCACCTCGGCTGACCCGCCCCCGGCACACGCCCCACCTTCCCCACACCCACCCGCCCCCACCCGCCATCCGCTACGCTTGTCGCCGGATCGGATCATCCCGATCAGCCCCGCCTCCGTAGCTCAGGGGATAGAGCACCGCTCTCCTAAAGCGGGTGTCGCAGGTTCGAATCCTGCCGGGGGCACCGGTGAAGAGGCCATCCAGGACGGTTCCTGGGTGGCCTCTCGGCGTTCAGGGGGCGTTGATCGTTGGTTGAAGGGAACTGCGCGGCCGGGGGGCGGAGTTCTAGGGTTCTGGCCATGGTGAAGGCGACTGTGCGTGAGTGGCATGAGGAGGAGGGGTGGGGGGTGCTCGACTCGGCTGAGACTCCGGGTGGGTGCTTCGGGCACTTCTCGGACATCGAGACGAGCGGGTTCCGCACGCTGTCGGCCGGGCAGCGGGTCGAGCTCGAATGGGAAGCCCCCGGCTTCCAGCAGGACGGGTACGACTACCGCGCGCTGCGCATCGTGCCCCGGCTCGGCTGACTCCCCGCCCTTCCCCCCCCCCGCGATGTCGACGTCGGCGGCGACCGGCGGGGGTGGAGTTATCCACAGGGTCTGCGAGGGGTGGGGTGGAGCTCGTAGGCTTTCGGGGTGGTTCGGCGGACGTGGGAGTGATCGTGGGCGTGGACGTGACGGCGGAAGGTGCCCCGGAGGCGGGCGAGGCGGTGCAGGTGCTGCGCCGGGTGTTCGGGTATGACGCGTTCCGCGGGGATCAGCAGGAGATCATCGAGCATGTGATCGGGGGCGGGGACGCGGTCGTCCTGATGCCCACCGGCGGCGGGAAGTCGCTGTGCTACCAGATCCCGTCGCTGGTGCGGCCGGGCGTCGGGGTGGTGATCTCGCCGCTGATCGCGTTGATGCAGGACCAGGTCGATGCGCTGCGGGCGCTGGGGGTGCGGGCCGGGTTCCTCAATTCGACGCAGGACTTCGAGGAGCGGCGGCTGGTCGAGGCCGAGTTCCTGGCCGGGGAGCTGGATCTGCTGTATCTGGCGCCGGAGCGGCTGCGGGTCGAGCAGACGGTGCAGCTGCTGGACCGCGGGAAGATCTCGCTGTTCGCCATCGACGAGGCGCACTGTGTGGCGCAGTGGGGCCACGACTTCCGGCCGGACTACCTGGCGCTGTCGATGCTGCACGACCGCTGGCCGGACGTGCCGCGGATCGCGCTGACCGCGACGGCGACGCAGGCCACGCACACCGAGATCACCTCCCGACTGCGGCTGGACGAGGCCCGGCACTTCGTGGCCAGCTTCGACCGGCCCAACATCCAGTACCGGATCGCGGCCAAGAGCGAGCCCAAGCGGCAGCTGCTGGACCTGCTCCGCGGGGAGCACTCCGGGGACGCCGGGATCGTGTACTGCCTGTCCCGGGCCTCGGTCGAGAAGACCGCGCAGTTCCTGGTGGACAACGGGATCGAAGCGGTGCCGTACCACGCGGGGCTGGACGCCCGGGTGCGCGCGGAGAACCAGGCGCGGTTCCTCCGGGAGGACGGCCTGGTCGTCGTCGCCACCATCGCGTTCGGGATGGGCATCGACAAGCCCGATGTGCGGTTCGTGGCCCATCTGGATCTGCCGAAGTCGGTGGAGGGGTACTACCAGGAGACCGGGCGCGCGGGGCGGGACGGCCAGCCGTCCACGGCCTGGCTGGCGTACGGGCTGCAGGACGTGGTGC
The DNA here is from genome assembly GCF_029011865.1 of Streptomyces yunnanensis. Classification (NCBI taxonomy): domain Bacteria; kingdom Bacillati; phylum Actinomycetota; class Actinomycetes; order Kitasatosporales; family Streptomycetaceae; genus Streptomyces; species Streptomyces yunnanensis. The sequence continues at coordinate 5,558,900 of NZ_CP095749.1, read as the reverse complement.
AGCAGCGGAAGATGATCGAAGGGTCGGAGGGGGACGACGCGCACCGGCGCCGCCTGTCCGCCCACCTGGACGCGATGCTGGCGCTGTGCGAGACGGTGGTGTGCCGGCGGGTGCGGCTGCTGGCGTACTTCGGCCAGGAGAGCACCCCGTGCGGCAACTGCGATACGTGCCTCACGCCGCCGGAGACCTGGGACGGGACGGTGCCGGCGCAGAAGCTGCTGTCGACGGTCGTACGGCTCAAGCGCGAGCGGGGGCAGAAGTTCGGGGCGGGCCAGATCATCGACATCCTGCTCGGGCGGAAGACCGCCAAGGTCATCCAGTTCGATCATGACGCGCTGAGCGTCTTCGGCATCGGCGAGGACCTGCGCGAGGCCGAATGGCGGGGCGTGGTGCGGCAGTTGCTCGCCCAGGCACTGCTGGCCGTGGAGGGCGACTACGGGACGCTGGTGCTCACCGAGAAGAGCGGTGAGGTGCTGCGCGGCCAGCGCGAGGTGCCGATGCGGCGGGAGCCGGAGAAGCCGGCGCGGGCGGCCAAGGCGAAGGCCAAGGGCAAGCGGGCGCCGGTGGACCTGCCGGAGGAGGCGCTGCCGGTCTTCGAGGCGCTGCGCGGCTGGCGCGGCCGTACGGCCAAGGAGCAGGGCGTTCCCGCGTATGTGATCTTCCACGACGCGACGCTGCGGGAGATCGCGGTGACGCGGCCGACGAGCATCGCCGAGCTGGGCACGATCAGCGGAGTCGGCGAGAACAAGCTCGCCAAGTACGGGGAGCCGATTCTGGAGGTGCTGACCGGAGGCGGCACCGCGGACAAGGGCACGGACGACGGCACGGACGAGGGGGCGATCGAGCGGGCGTCGGGGACGGCCGGGGCAGCGTCGGCAGCGGCAGCGGCGACAGGCGCGGCGGGGGTCGAGGAGGACGAGGTGCTGCCGGAGCCGCCGGACGACATCGACTGGTGAGGGTCGGCGCCGGCGGCTCGCGGCTAGGGCGCTTCTGACGGGGGCCGGGGCGGGAAGGTCAGGACGGCACGGGCGCCGCCGTCGGGGGCGTTGCCGAAGTGCAGGTCGGTGCCGAGGACGGCGGCCTGTCCGACGGCGATGGTCAGGCCGAGGCCGTGCCCCCTGCCCCGGCCGGGGGCGTCGGTGCGGAAGCGCTGCGGGCCGTGGTGCAACAGTTCGGCGGAATAGCCGGGACCGTGGTCGCGGACCTCGATGGTGGGGGTGCCGCCGGGCGGGGCGTCGACGGTGACGGTGACCGGAGGCCGGCCGTGCCGGTGGGCGTTGAGGACGAGGTTGGCGAGGATGCGGTCCAGGCGGCGCCGGTCGGTCTCGACGACCGTGTCGGCGCGGATCCGCACGTCGGCGTCGAGGCCGGTGGCGCGTACGGAGCGCAGCACCAGCGGGCCCAGTTCGTAGGCGGCGAGGTCGGCGTGCTCGATGCCGCAGTCCAGCCGGGAGATCTCCAGCAGGTCCTCGGTGAGCCGGTGCAGGGCGCGCAGCCGGTCGTTGATCATCTCCTTGGGGCGGCCCTCCGGGAGGAGGGCGGCGGAGGCGAGGATGCCGGTGAGCGGGGTGCGCAGTTCGTGGGCCACGTCGGCGGTGAAGCGCTGCTCGGCCTGGAGGCGGCTCTGGAGGGTGGCGGCCATGGAGTCCAGGGCGGCTGCCACGGCGGCCAGCTCGTCCTGTGCCGCGCGCCCGCCGCGCGGGCTTCGACCTGCGGTTTCGCCGACCCTGGCGTCCAGGTCCCCGGCGCTGATCCGGCGGGCGACGGCCGCTGTGCTCGTCAGCCGGCGGCTGATGTGCCGGGCCAGGAAGAGGCCGGCCACCGCGACGGCCGCGGCGGCGAGCACGGCCGAGCCCCAGATCGCGGTGTCGAACTTGTCCAGGCTCCAGCGGGTGTTCCCGTAGGGCGACCAGACGGCCATGATCTGGTCGCCGGCGGGCGCCGCCGCCCACATGACGGGCCGTCCGCGATAGCTGCCGACCATGCTGCCGCGCCGCCCCTTGCGCACCAACTGCCGTAGCGCATCGGGGAGTTCGGGAGGATCGAGGACGGAGTTGATGCCTTCGCGCGAGGTGCCGTACTCGAAGAGGTCCAGGGCGGTGTCGAGGTCGGCGCGGGTCTCCTTGCGGACCTGGCCGACGGTCTGGCGGGCCACCGCGTTGTGGACGAGCACGCCGAGGACGGCGGCGACCGCGCAGCACACCGCCGTCACGGTCAGCGAGATCTTCCAGCGCAGGGAGACGGCGGGGCGGGGGCGCCTCACGGGGGATTCCCGGCGAAGCCGACGGCGGGGGCGGGGAGCGGCGCGGGGGCCGGCGAGGAGGGCTGGCCCTTGCGGGCCACGTCGAGGGTGAGGTCCCACAGGCCCATGGAGCGGCCGTCCCAGACGTAGTCGGTGACGCTGACGTAGCGCGGGTCCTTGGTGGGTTCGCGGATCGCGAGGTGACCGGCCGCGAGCGCGACGCCGGCCAGCACGCCGCGCAGGGCGAGGATCCTGGTGACCACCGCGTGCCGGACGGTGTAGACGCGCAGCTCGCTGGTGCGGCGGTCGAGGTCGACGACGGCGATCAGGTCGGGCTTGCCGTCGTCGGTGAGGTCGTGCAGCTCCGGGCGGCGCACGGAGTCGGGGCGGGGCGGGGTGCCGCCGGAGGAGGTGAAGTCCGCGTCGAGGACGGTCAGCGGGTCGGCGTCGGCCATGGTGCCGCTGGGGATGCGGGGGAGGGCGGGGAGCGGCTTGAGGGCGGCCGGGTTCTCGTTCTCGCGCAGCGGGGCGGGCGAGTGCTGCGGCCAGAGGGCCAGCGGCGCGTTCACCCGGCGGGCCCGGCCCTCGTCCTTGAGGCCCTCGGGGCTGGCGCATCCGGCGAGGAGAGCCGGGGGGAGGAGCGCGAGGGTCAGCGCGAGCGGGGCGGCGAGGGCGCGCGGGACGGGCGCCGGGGTGCGGGGGCGGGCGGCCGGCGCGCGTCCTGCGGGGCGGAGCGCGGGACGGGAAGCGGGGCGAACGACGGGTCGAAATAGGGACATAGCCTGACCAAGCTACCCAAGATAGAGGGCCCGGGAATCTTCGGGACGGCCGTTCCGGCGGTGTGCACGGACGGTTGGGCCGGGTGGCGGGCCGGACGGTGGCCCGGGCGGGAAGGTGGCCCGGGCGTCGGGCGGGGGCGACGCACCCGTACGGCCGGTCCGTACGACCGGTCCGGGCGCCCGGTCCGTGCAGCCGGCCCGGGCGGCAGTTCGGCGGCTCCGTCACACGACTGTCCGGAGAGGTGGGGCTGGCTGTTACACAACCTACGGATCACCGTTATCGACCCTCCGTAGCGTGCTCTCACGTACCGCATCCCCGGGCAGCCGCCGGCCGCCCCCGTCGAGGAGTCCCCATGCGTGGTCCGCACCGCTCCGTGATCCGTTCCGCCACCGTCGCGACCGGTGCGCTGGCCGTCATGCTGCTCCCCTCGGGCGCCGCATTCGCCGCCGACACCATGGCCCCGACGGAGAGCCGGACGTCGATCATCCTTCCCGACGAGGGGCTGGCCGGGCTCGCGGAGAAGGCCGGGCACCTGCCGAAGGCGGGCCTCATCGGTGGCGCCGCCGCGCTGGGCGCGGTCGGCGTGGGCGTCGCGCTGCAGCGCCGCCGGCAGGAGTCCGCGGAGCGGGCGCACTGACCACACCGGCCTCACTGACCGCACCGGCCACCGCGTACCGGCCCGAGCCCCCGCACCGGCCCCCGGCCGCCTAGGGCCTGTCGTCGCCGACGGACCGGTCGCCTCCTCCCCCGGCCAGGTGCTGCACCTCCCCGTAGGCCGGGACCTCCCCGTACACCGGCCCCCCGTCGACGCCGTACCCGGGCGACGCACCGCCGCCGTCCGCCGGCGACTCCCCCGGGCCACCCCCTGACGCCGCGCCGGCCCGGATCGCGTCCGCCGCCGCACAGGCCGCCCCCAGGGCCGTACGGAACAGCAGCGAGCCGGTGCTGATGCGGCGCACGCCGAGGTCGGCCAGCCGGCGGACGGTGTGTCGGCCGGGCGCGAAGAGGATGTTCAGCGGTGCGGCGACGGCACCGACGAGCACCGTGATGTCCGCGTCGGCGGTGACGCCCGGTACGAAGATGCCGTCCGCGCCGGCGGCCACATAGACCTCCGCGCGGGCGAGCGCCTCCGACAGCGGCGGCGGACTGTCCACCAACCAGTGGGTGTCGATCCGGGCGTTGACGAAGAGGTCCGGGGTGCGCTCCTTCACCGCCGCGATCAACTCGGCCTGGCGGGAGGGGTCCTGCAGCCCTCCGCCGCCGGGCCGCCCGTCCTCCAGATTGATCCCCGCCGCGCCGTGGCGCGCCAACTCGGCCGCCAGGTCGGCGACATGGCCGGGCCCGCCGCCGAATCCGCCCTCGATGTCGACGGTGTACGGGCAGGGCAGCCGGCCCGCGAGCCGGCGCGCCAGGGCGAGGGTGGCGGCCCGGACCTCGGGGCGGCCCTCGCCGTCCGGGTAACCGTGCGCGGCGGCGACGCCCAGGCTCGTGGTGCCGATCGCGGGGTGTCCGGCGTTGGCGAGGGCGACGGCCGAGGCGCTGTCCCAGGCGTTGGGGAGCAGCAGCGGACGGCCGGGGGCGTGGTGCAGGGCCCGGAACCCATGGAAGACGGCGGAGGCGGCGGAGGCGCCGTCGTCCGGGGTGCGGGAGGCGGCGGGGTGCGGGGCCGGCCGCGGCGTGCCGTCCCTGTGCTGGCGCGGGTCACTGGTCATGCGGGCACCGTAGAGCGATGACGTATCGGTGGTGGCCGAAGTGTCGCGGCGGACAATGGAGCCATGACGTCGCCGAAGCGGACATCGGAACGGGCACCGGCCGCCGCACCGGAACGTGCGGAGCCCCGGGGGTGGGATCCCGGGCGGCAGGCGGCGGCCGGGACGGCGTCGGCGCGACCGGGCCCCCCGGCGGCCCCCGACCACAGCCATGAACTGTCCCGGTTGGCCGCGCTGCTGGCGGACCGCACCCGGGCCGCGTTCTGCCTGGCGCTGCTCGACGGGCGGGCCTGGACGGCCGGCGAACTCGCCGCCTACGCGCGGGTGGCGCCCTCGACGGCCAGCGAGCACCTGTCCCGGCTGATCGACGGCGGGCTGCTCGTCGAGCGGCGGCAGGGCCGGCACCGCTACGTCCAGCTCGCCGGGCCGCGCGTCGCCGAGCTGCTGGAGTCGGTGACCGCCCACCTCGACCCGCCGGCAACGGCACCGCGCGGGCTGCGGGCGGCCACCGCCTCTGCGGCGCTGGCCCGCGGCCGCACCTGTTACGACCACCTGGCCGGGCGGCTCGGCGTCGCCCTCACCGACGCCATGACCGTGCGCGGCCTGCTGGACCAGGACGGCGGTTTCGCGCTCACCGACACCGGCCGGGAGTGGTTCGAGGGCGCACTGGGGATCCCGTCCGACGCGCTGCACGCCGGCCGCCGCCCGCAGGCCCGGGGCTGCCTGGACTGGACCGAGCGCCGTCAGCACCTCGCCGGCACGGCCGGCGCGCGGCTGTGCGAACGGCTGCTGGAGCGGCGCTGGATCCGCCGGATCGGGACCGGGCGGGCGGTCCGCCTCACCCCGGAGGGCACGACCGCGCTGCGGGAGCTGCTGGGGCTCGACGAGGAGGCGGCGGGGCTGGCGTGACGGGTGGCGACTCCCGCGGCCGGGCCGGCCGGGGCCCGCGGGCTCAGCAGCGGTCCCCGCCCCCGGGGTGGCCCACCCGCGCGTAGAGGGTGATCCGCGCCCCGGGCACCGCCGCGCTGCGGCAGACCGCGAACGCCGAGCGCAGCGTGGCCCGTTTGGCCAGCTCCTGGTCGCTGGTGTCGAGCGGCTGCCCGGCCGGATCGCCGGCGACCACGATCCGACGACTGGTCAGCATCCGGTCGCGGATCTCGTCGCCCGACACCTCCGTCCCGTAGAGGCTGTGGGACGCCACCGGGCTCCGCTCCAGGGCCAGATCGCGCAGTCCCCGGAAGTCGTGCGGCCGAGTCGCGCGCCAGATCCGGCGGCGGGACGGCGTGAAGAGCAGCCCGTCGCCCGGCTCGGACATCCGGCGGACGGCCTGCGCGATCGCGGTCACGTCGTCCTCCCGGCTGTCCGGGCTGCGCAGGTGGACGTCCACGGGCAGCAGCGCGGCCAGCGCCAACGCCACCGCGGCCGGCCACCGCAGCCGCCGGCCGCGGGTCCCGCCCGCCGCGCCGGCCGGCCGCAGCAGTCGGGCCAGCGCGGCGCCGGCGAGCAGCGCGAAGCCGACGACGTAGTAGAGGACGTAGCGGTCCACGTAGGCGGGCTCGACGTTCGACAGGAGCAGCAGCAGGGCCGTGGGGAGGAGCAGCAGCGGGAGGCCGAGGGCGCGCAGGCCGATCGGGCCGCGGGAGCACACCGGGACGCGGGCGCAGAGCGCGCCGAGCGCGGCGAGCAGGGCGAAGGTGAGGAGCTGCACCGGGTCCGGCCACATGAGCCAGCTGATCTGCGCCGACTGGCGGGTGCTGAAGACGGCGACCGGGGCGAGCAGCACCAGGACGGCGCCGGCGGCGCACGTCCAGGACCGCCGGTCGCGGCGGGGCAGCCGGGCCAGGACCACGGCGGCGCCGTGCGCGGGCAGCGCCAGTGCCGCGAACTCGTGCAGCAGACAGGCGCACAGCATCAGCCCGGTGTAGCCCAGCCACCGCGCGCGGCACGGCCGGGACACGGCCAGGACCAGCAGGTACGACGCCCAGACGACCAGCGCGCAGACCGCCGCGTACGAGCGGCCCTCCTGCGCGTACTGCTGGACGACCGGGATCAGCGCGAAGGTCAGCCCCGCGCACAGCCCGGCGCGCCGGCCGACCAGGCGCTGCCCGAGCAGGGCCACCCCGGCCGCGGCGGCGGTCATGGCCACGACGGACGGCAACCGCAGGCCGATCACCGCGCCGAGGGCGTCGCCGAGGGTGACGTCGTAGACGGCGAACCAGCAGTGCATCAGCGCGTAGTACAGGCCGTGCACGCAGTCGACGTGCAGCAGCGTCGCCCCCAGGTCGGGCAGGCCGCGGTGCGCCATGTCGTAGGTGACCGCCTCGTCCCGCCAGACGGCGTCCTGGCGGCGGATCCCCCATGCGCCCAGGAACAGCATCAGCCCCGCGGGCCCCAGCACCACCGCGCTCCGCGCGGCCCGAGCCGGGCGGGCGGCGGCGAGGAACCCGGCGGCGGCAGCGGAGGGGTGCGGCGGGAACGCGAGGGCCGCCCCGGCTCCGGCGGACGACGGTAATGCCCGGTGCGCCGGGTGCGGCTGCGACGGCTGGTGCGGCTGCGGCGCTTGCGACGCGTCGATGGCGGGCTCCGGTCACCTCGGGGGCAGCGCGGCCGGACGGCCGCCGGGCGAACAGGCGAAACGGCCGGACCGCCGGAGGGATGCTAGCCATCCTCCCGGCGGTCCGGCCGTCATGCCGTCTTCTCAGCCCAGTCGCGTCAGCTTCGCCCCGAAGGTGGGTTCGACCAGGTCCTTCTGGAGGGCCACCGGCACCCGCTGGGCCTCCGCCCCGGTGCCGACGATCAGCTCGCCGACCACGGTCCCGGCCTTGGCCTCGTGCGGGACGGTCTTGCCGCCGGCGTCGACCTGCAGCCCCAGCTTCTGACCGGGGACGCCGATCGCCGTCAGGTCCTTGGTGGCCACGACCGGGGTCTGGCCGCCCAGGCCGTCGTCCACATAGCCGACGACCTGGCCCTTCTTCACCGCGGTGGCCGAGGTCAGGGCATCGCGCACCGCCTGGATCACCTTCTTGCTGTTGTCCTGGACCATCCTCAGGCTGTTGCTGCCGTCAGGGTCCAGGCCCGTGAAGTGCTGGTCCATCATCGTGCCCAGGATCAGCCGGTCCTTGCCGTCGACCGTCTTGTACGCCGCCCACGACAGCGTGCCGCCGGCCGCCGAGCTGGAGCCGGTCTTGATGCCCTTGACGCTCAGCCCGGCCAGGATCAGACGGTCGTTGTTGTTGTTGATCCGCTTCGGCAGCCCCGGGATGTCGGCGTTGGGCATGGCGACTATCGGCCGGAAGGCGTCGAACTTCATGACCGCCTCGGCCAGCTTGAGCTGGTCGACCGCGGTGCTGACGGTCTTGGAGTCCAGGCCGCTGGGGTCGGTGTAGGTGGTGTTCTTCATGCCGAGTTCCTTGGCGGCGTCGTTCATCTTCTTGACGAACGCGGCCTCGGAGTCGGAGTTGCTGTCCCAACGGGCCAGCAGCCGGGCGATGTTGTTGCCGGACGGGATCATCAGCATCTTGAGCATGTCCTGCTCGCTGAACTCCATGCCCGCCGTGAGGCCCTCGATGCGCGACTCGTGCTCGGAGTTGCCCTGCTCCACCGCCTTGGCGTCGACCTTGATCTGCGGGCCCTTGTCGTTCTTGTCCTTCAGGGGGTGGTCCCGGAGGATCACATAGGCCGTCATGATCTTGGCGACGCTCGCGGTCGGAACGGGCTTCTCCTCGCCGAACGTCCCCACGGAGCCGGACCCGACGACCTTCACGGCCGCCTGCCCCTTGTCGGGCCACGGGATCGAGAGCGTGCCGCCCTCGAAGGTGTACGACGACTTGGCGTCGCCCACGGTCAGCGTCGGGCCGGGCAGCGGCCGCACCGCCTGGACGACCGCGAAGACGACCACCAGCAGCACCGCCAGCGGCGTCCAGATCTTGAACCGCCGGACGACGGTGCGCAGCGTGGTCTCGGGCGGCGGCGGGGTGTTGGTGAGCTTCGCCAGCAGGTCGAGCGGCGGCAGCGGCTGCTGGCGGGTCCGCTCGGACTCGACCTCGGCCGCGGACGTGCCGGGCGCGTCGGAGGCACCGGCGTCGGGCTTCCGGTCGGACGCGGCCGGCGCGGCGGCCGGCATCGCACCGGGCGCCCTGCCCGCGGCCTTCTCGGCAGCCTTCTCGCCAGCCTTCTCAGCGGCCTTTTCGGGAGCCTTCCCGGCGGCCTTCTCGGGGGCCTTCGCCGGCGCGCTGCCCGGCGCCTCGCCCTTGGCGGCGCCGTCCGCCGCTCCCCCGTCCTGCGCCGGCCCCTTCTTCTGGTCCTGGTCCTTCGGGTCCTTCTTCTGGTCCTTCGGGTCCGCGCCCGGGGTGCCGCCGGGCTTGCCCAGCGGGGCCTTGGGCGCGGTCTTGCCGATCGACCGCCCCGCCGAGCCGTCGTCCGCCGACTTCAGCGCCACGAACTGGCTGGTCCGCTCGGCGTCCCGCTCATCGGCGTCGGCAACGCCCTTCGCGGCATCCTTCGCGGCGTCCTTGCCCTTGGGAACGTCCTTCGCCTTCGCGTCGACGTCCTTGGCAGCGGCGTCCTTGCCGAGCTTGAAGACGGCGGTGGCCTGGTCGACGGGGCCCTCCGCGGATCCCTCGCCGGACTCCGCCGGCTTCTTGACCTTCGCTACGGCAAACACCCGCGTCGCGTCATCGGCCGGCGTCTCCTCGGCGCCCGCGCCCTTCTCCGCGTCGCCCTTAGCGGCGCCCTTCGCGTCGCCCACCTTCGCCGTCTTCGCGCCAGACTTCTCGGCCTCGGCCTTCTTCGCGTCGGCCTTCTTCGGCGTGACCGTCTTGAAGACGGCAGTCGCCTGATCGACGGCCTTGTCGTCGGAAGCCTTGTCGACGTCGGAGGCGCCGTCAGCGTCGGAGGCACCCGCAGCCGACGAGCCCTCCGCTGAGCCCTTCCCGGAGCCCCCCTCGGAGCCCTTCCCGGACTCCTTCACCGCGGCCTTCGCCCCGTCGGCCGCCCCGGCCTTCGCGTCCGCCGGCGCGTCGGCCCGCAGACGGCCTTCGCCGTCCTTGGCCTGCCCTTGACCCTCGGCACTGCCCTTCGCGGCCTCCTGGGCCGCCTCAGGCGCCTTCACGGGCTCCTTCGCGACCTTGGCCCCGTCGGCCTCGCCGGACGCCCGCTCGCCGGAAGCCTCCTTCGACGCCCCCTCGGCGCCCTTCTCGGAACCCTTCCCGGCATCCTCCGCAGAACTCTCCTCGGAAGCCTTCTCGGAGCCCTTACCGGAGCTCTTCGCCGAACTCTTCCCGGAGTCCTTGCCTGAGTTCTTCCCGGACTCCCCCGCGCCGTCCCGTTCCCCCCGCTCCTCGCGGAGGACCGCCAGCCGCGGGTCCCGTTCGGTGCGCGCCGTCTCCCCCGACGACTGCTCCTTGCCCGACTTCTTGTCCGACTTGTCGGGGGACTCGCCCGCCACCGATGTCTCCTTCACTACGTCGCACTGCCCTGCCTGGTGCCAGCTGGTACCGAACGGAACCAGTGTTCCCAAGTGTCCTGTGTCCGAACTGCCGCTTCCCACTGCCACGCGAACCGGTCCCGGCCGCGCCTCTCGGAAGACGTCGCCGACCCGCTAGACGAGAACGACATACCTACCGGTTCCCTACCGAACCCCCCAGGCACCCTCGACAGATGAATGTGAGAGGGGTCACCCTGTCATTCATCCACGCGGGGAGGCTTGGATGGGCAGGAGCCGCAGAACAATTCCGGAGGAGCTTCTGCTGCTGGCTTTGGACCCGGCCACGGGCACCACAGCGCAGCCGCAGTCGCTCGACCTCGGCCTGGCCGGGGCCCAGCTAGTAGAGCTGGCCCTGGCAGGACGGATAGCCCCAGACGGGGATCGTATCGCCGTGGTGATGGCACGGCCGACAGGAGATCCGACTCTGGACTCCGCGCTCGAACTGCTGCGCCGTCGCGGCAGTCCGGTGCGCGCGGTCCACTGGATCGGCGGGCCCCGACTGGGGCTGCGCCAGACGTACCTCACCCATCTCGAACGGTGCGGCATGGTGCATGCCGTGGCCGGCCAGATGTGCGGGGTACTGCCGACGACGCGCTACCAGGCGACGGAGACGGCCATCAGCCGGGAGATCAGGGCCCGGCTCGACAACGCGATCCGCACCGGCGTCCCACCGGACCCGCGGACCGCGGCGCTCGCCGCACTGGCCCACGCGGTCGGCCTCGGCAAGCACCTCTACCCCGGGAACGAGGGGCGGTCATCGCGCTCCCGGCTCCGGGATCTGATCCGCCACGACCCGATGGGCGGGCTGGTCGCACACGCCGTCATGGACGTGCAGAACGGCGTCGCGGCGCAGCCGCGGCGGGGCTCGGCACCGGGCAACAGCCCGGGGGCCCGCAAGACGGCCCGTTCGACGACCGACGCGGCCGGCGTACCCGGCCAGTCGCGGCGACACGGGCACGGCAGCATGGCCCGGGTCGGCGCCCACTGAAGGCCACCGGTACCGCAACACGCGGACCGGATGCCGTCGCGCACCACCGCACCACCAGGGCCGCGCCCCGCACATCCGGGTGCACCCGCCAGCGCCACGCACCACCCCTTCCCGGACCCGTTCGGGAGCCGCAGTAAGAGGCGCGGGGTGGCGGGCCGAGCCGTTCGGACGACGGCTCGGCCCGCCACCCCGTGCGCATGTGCGCTCGCCTTCTGTGTTCATTTGACTGCGCGGTGTCCACGGAAAGTGGCAGTCTGCTCAAGAGGAAATGACAGCAGTGCGGAGCCGGAGGTGCGCGTACCGTGGCGTCCAACGTCAACCCGACCGTCAGGCGCCGTCGATTGGGCCAGGAGCTGCGCAGGCTCCGGGAGGACAAGGGCCTGACGGCGGAGCAGGTGGCCGAGCGGCTGCTGGTCTCCCAGTCGAAGATCAGCCGACTGGAGAACGGCCGCCGCAGCATCAGCCAGCGCGACGTCCGCGACCTGTGCGGGGTCTACGAGGTCGAGGACCGCCGGATAGTGGATTCGCTGATGCAGATGGCCAAGGATTCGCGCCAGCAGGGCTGGTGGCATGCCTTCGGCGACATTCCGTACAGCGTCTACATCGGCCTGGAGACCGAGGCCGCGTCGCTGCGGACGTACGAATCCCTGCTGGTGCCCGGTCTGCTCCAGACGCCCGGCTACGCCGAGGCGGTGATTCCCGGCACCATCCCGGAGCTGGCGTCGGAGGATCTGGACAAGCGCATCCAGGTGCGGATGCGCCGCCAGGAGCGGGTCCAGGACGGGGAGCGTCCGCTGCGCCTGTGGGTCGTGCTGGACGAGAGTGCACTGCGCCGGGTGGTCGGCAGCCACCTGATCATGCGCGAGCAGCTGGAGCACCTCGCCGAGCTGAGCAAGCTGCCGCATGTGACGGTGCAGGTGTTGCCCTATGGCGCCGGTGCGCACGCCGGGATGTCGGGGACGTTCTCGATCCTGGAGTTCGACGACGCCGCGGATTCCAGCGTGGTCTACATCGAGGGGGTCACCAGCGATCTCTATCTGGAGAAAACCAACGATGTGCACAAATACACCATCATGTACGAGCATCTGCGGGCGCAGGCATTGAGCGCGGAAGCGAGCCGCGAGTTCATCGCCGAGGCCGCGAAACGGCATGCGGACGCCATGAGTTGAGGACGAGGGCTCGGGATGCCGGTGCGGATGGCACAGACGGCACAGACGGCGCGGAATGTTGAATTCCGATGAACGAGGCCGCACGGTACACCTGAGCCACCGCGCCTGAAAAGAGATCGCGGAATACGCCATTCGGACGAGTGAACGACCCTCTGCGGCCGGTGATGTTGGCGCGTAGCGTCGTTCTCACCGAATCCGCGGTAACTCAGAGTAAGGTGAAGTCACCATGGCCGTTCAGCCCAATTCCGCGTTCTCCTGGACCAAGTCCTCGTACTCCGGTGCCAACGCCTGCGTGGAGATCGCCGTGCCGACCTCTGCGGCCATCGCGGTGCGCGACTCCAAGGACCCCGAGGGCGTGCGCCTGACGTTCGACAACTCCTCCTGGAGCAGCTTCGTGTCGGACGTCGCCACGGGCGCGTTCGACCTGTCCTGATCTGAGGCGTCACCGACTACCGTCCGTGTGACACCAGCGCGGATACGAGCCCTCTCGACTGGATCGCCGTCCCGGCCGAGGGGGCTCGGCCATGTCCGCACGACGACGGATGCCGGGGACCACCGCGGGCGGTCATCGGCTGCGCCGCTCAGCGGAGTTCGGCTACGTAGCGGTCCGTACCGGGGATGGTCGGGATGAAGGGGGCCACCAGCTCGAATGGGAGGTACCCCCATCCAGACGCGGCGCGGGTCCTCCTCCAGGAACCACAGCAGGGTCAGCCGGGTGTCGACGCCCTCGACCTGCTTGACGTAGGGCATCCGGTCGCCGGACAGCGGGGGCCGGCGAAGATCCGGGGCATGGCCATCGCGCCGGCGATGAAGTGGTCGTCCTCGTACCAGCGGTTGTCGGCGTGCTCGTGGCCGGGATGCGGCTCGACCATGGTGATCAGCGCGTGGCCGGGGCGGACGCCGTAGGGGCCGGTGGTGGGCAGGGCGGCGTAGGCGGCGAGTTCGTCGGCGGTGGGGGTGACGGCGATGGTGTGCGGGGGTCCGGCTTCCCGCTCGGGGTGGGGCGCGTCGGTCGTCATGACGGACAGCTCACTTCTGACGTGGCGTCAGGAGGGGAGGGCGAGGGCGGGGCGGATCCCGGAAGGGCGGCCCAGTATGCGAACAACCCTGCACGGCTGGCCGAAAAGTGTTTAAGCTGCCTGGCGTCTGCAGCTAACGATGGTTAACGCAGCGCACGAGCGATTGGAGCTGCCATGTCGGACCAGGCCCCACCCCTTGCCTCCGCACCCGTCCCCGCGCTCGCCGCGCGGGCGGCCCGGACCGGCAGCTCGCCCGTACGCGACATCCTGGCGCTGACCGCCCGGCCCGAGGTGATCTCGTTCGCCGGTGGGCTGCCGGCGCCCGAACTCTTCGACGCCGAGGGGATATCCGCGGCCTTCCGGGAGGTGCTGGCGCAGGCGCCGCAGCGGGTCCTGCAGTACTCCACCAGTGAGGGCGACCCGGAGCTGCGGGCGGCCGTCGCGGCGCGCACCACGGCCCGCGGGCTGGCCACCGACGCCGACGACCTGCTGATCACCACCGGCTCCCAGCAGGGGCTGACGCTGCTGGCCACGGCGCTGTTGGAGCCGGGCGACGTGGTACTGGTCGAGGACCCCTGCTATCTGGCGGCGCTGCAGATCTTCTCCCTCGCGGGCGCCCGGGTGGTGGCGGTGCCGACCGACGACGAGGGGCTGGACCCGGCGGCGCTGGACGAGATCGCCGCCCGCGAGAACCCCAAACTGCTCTACGTCATCCCGACGTTCCAGAACCCCACCGGGCGCACGCTGAGCGCGGAGCGGCGGGCCGCGGTCGCCGAGGTCGCCGCCCGGCGCGGGCTGTGGATCGCCGAGGACGACCCGTACGGCGAGCTGCGCTTCGAGGGGGAGCCGCAGCGCTGGGTCGCGTCGTTCCCCGGGGCCGAGGACCGGACGGTGCTGCTGGGCTCGTTCTCCAAGGTGATGGCGCCGGGGCTGCGGCTGGGCACGCTGCGGGCGCCGGCCGGGTTGCGGCGGGCCTGCGTCATCGCCAAGCAGGCCGCCGACCTGCATACCTCGACCGTCGACCAGGCGGCCGCTGCACGGTACTTGACGGCCTGCGACCTGGACGCGCACCTGGCGCGGGTCCGCGGCGCCTACCGGGAGCGGCGGGACGCCCTGCTGGCCGGGCTGTCCGCGGCGCTCCCCGAGGGGTCGCGCTGGAACCGCCCGGCGGGCGGGATGTTCGTGTGGGCGACGCTGCCGGCGGGGTACGACGCGACCGCGCTGCTGCCGGAGGTGGTGCGGCACGACGTGGCGTACGTGCCGGGGGCGCCGTTCTTCGCCGGGCGGCCGGACCCGGCGGCGATCCGGCTGTCGTTCGTGACCCATGGGCCGGCGGAGATCGGCGAGGGGCTGCAGCGGCTGCGTGCGGGGATCGCGGCGGCGCGGCGGGCCGGGTAGGCCGGACGGCTGCCCAACGGGCCCGTCCGCGGCGGAAATTCCGCTTCCCTCGGGCCCGGCCCTGCCGGACACTGGAAGGTCCACGGCATCTGTCCCGGGGCGCGCCCCGCGGGCACATGGACCAGGGACCTCCCAGGAGGCCGGATGACCAGTGGCCCCGATGTGCGGGATCCGGCGGATCCCCCGACTCCCCCGTCCCCCTCTCTCCCCCGGCGTCTGCGGGCCCGGCTGCGCGACGTCGGCTGGCGGCTGCGCGACGCCGGGCGCTGGCTGCGCGCGCACGCCCGGCACGCCCTGGTGGTGGGCGTGGCGACCTCCGTCGTGGGCGCGCTCGCCACGTTCGCCGTCGACCAGCTGCCCAAGCTCTACCAGGACCCGCCGCCCCGTTGCCCGGGGGCGGGCTGCGAGGGCAAGGACCCGCAGTCCACCGGGTGCGGGGTGGAGGCGGCGACCTTCGAGCCGGCGGTGGGCAACCCGGTCCGCCTGCACCTGCGGTACAGCAAGCGCTGCGGTGCCGTCTGGGCGCGGATCGTGGCGGGGACGGTCGGGGACTCGGTGACGGTGAGCGTGACGGGCGGTTCGTCCCGCAGCGCCTTCATCGCCTCCAACCACGATGTGTTCACGCCGATGACGTCGGTGGGCGACACCTTCCGGGTGCGGTTCTGCGCGGTGCCCACGACCAACCCCAACCGCTCGCGCTCGTGGGTCAAGTACTGCTTCGAGGCGACCGAGGCGTCGCCCTGGGAGTGAGGCGCGGGGCCGGCGCCCCCTGTGTGCGCCGGCCTTCCCTTCCTCGTCCGCCGCGCCTACCGTGACCACCCGCGGCACCGATCTGACACTTCGTCAGATTTTGGTGGGCCCGGACGGCAGGAGGGTGCCGCATGCTGCTGCGCGACAGGACCGTCATCGTCTCCGGCGTCGGTGCCGGGCTGGGGCACCAGGTCGCGGCGGCCTGCGCACGGGACGGCGCGCGGGTGGTGCTCGGCGCGCGCACGGCGGCGAACCTCGTGGCGACGGCGGGCCGGATCGACGCCTCGGGCGAGCGGACGGCCTGGCGGGTGACCGACATCGCCGACGAGGCGCAGTGCGCGGCGCTGGTGGCTGGATGTGGGGCCCGCCGGTGGCCGAGTACGTCCGGCACACGGCGCGGACCGAGGGGGTGCCGGAGGCCGAGGTGCTGGGGCGGCTCACCGGGCGGATGGCGCTGCCGGAGCTGGCGACGGACGCGGACGTGGCGGAGGCGGCGGTCTTCCTCGCCTCGGACCGGGCGCGGGCCATCACGGGGCAGTCGCTGCCGGTGAACGCGGGCGAGCTGATGCGGTAGCGGGCGAGCGGCGGCGCGGTCCGGCGCACCGGCCGTACGGGTCCCGTATCCGTACGGCCGTTTTCGCTTGTCCGCCGCGCCGTCCCACGCCCTCCGCGAGAACGGGAGAGCCCGGGCCGAAGTTCGTCCCAGTGACCTGTGTTCATATGCATGACCGGCGTGCCAGCCGAACGGTTCAATCCCGGGAGTTTCCCGTTGCCGAGTGGGTACTTGGCACCGCAGGACCGCAGCACGGCGAAGTGATTCCACATCTGGATCGTTCACAAGGCGGACCCCTGGAGGGGGCATGAACAGTCTCGACTGGGCCGTGCTCATCGGCTACTTCGGTGTGATGGTCGCGATCGGGGTGTGGTCGCACCGGCGGGTCTCGGACGTCGGCGACTTCTTCACCGCCGGGGGCCGGATGCCGTGGTGGCTGTCCGGCGTCTCGCACCACATGTCCGGCTACAGCGCGGTGATGTTCACCGGTTACGCGGGCATCGCCTACCAGTACGGCATCACCTCCTACGTGACGTGGTCCTTCCCGATCGCCGTCGGGATCGCCATCGGGGCCCGTCTGTTCGCCGGCCGGCTCAACCGCCTGCGGTCCCGGCTCGGGGTCGCCTCGCCGCTGGAGTACCTCAAGAGCCGCTACGACCTGCGCGCGCAGCAGGCGCTGGCCTGGTCGGGCGTGCTGCTGAAGATCGTGGACGTGGGGGCCAAGTGGGCGGCGATCGCGACCCTGTTGTCGGTCTTCACCGGCATCCCGCTCGACCAGGGCATCCTTGTCACGGGGGCGATCACCGGTGGCTACTGCACGGTCGGCGGGCTGTGGGCGGACGCCCTGACCGAGCTCGGGCAGTTCGTCATCCAGCTGCTGGCCGGGGTCGCCATGCTAGTGACGGTGGTGCGCGCGCTGGGCGGCGTCAGCGGGCTGTGGACGGTCTGGGACCGCCTGCCGGACGGGCACGCCCAGCCGACCGCCGGCCCGTACACCGTGACCTTCCTGCTGGCCTACCTCTTCATCAAGACCTTCGAGTACAGCGGCGGGATGTGGAACCAGGCCCAGCGCTACATGGCCACCCGCGACGCCCGGTCGGCGCGCCGGTCGGCGCTGCTGTCGGCGGGGCTGTGGCTGGTCTGGCCGGCCGTCCTCTTCTTCCCGATGTGGGCGGCGCCGCTCCTGGTGGCGAGCGGGCGGCCGGACGCCTCGGACGCCTATGCGCTGCTGGCCGAACGGCTGTTGCCGCACGGTCTGTTGGGGCTCGTCGTGGTCGGGTTCTTCTCGCACACGATGGCCATGTGCTCCTCGGACGCCAATGCCGTCGCCGCGGTCTTCACCCGGGACATCGCGCCGGCGGTGTCGGCCCGGGCCCGGGCGTGGCCGCATCGGGCCGGGCTGCTGGCGGCGCGGCTGTCGACGGTGTGTTTCCTGGCGCTGTCGATGGCGATCGCCACGCAGGTGGACTCGCCGGCGTTCAAGGGCATCATCTCCGTCGTCATCACGTGGGTGGCCGGGCTGGTCGGGCCGGTGTCCATCCCGTTCCTGCTGGGGATGGTGCCGGCGTTCCGCAGGTCGGGGCCGGTGGCGGCGCTGGTGTCCTGGGCGGCCGGCCTGTTCGTCTTCTGGCTGACCGACTACGGGCTGGCCGACGTCCCGCTGCAGATCCGGATCGCGGCGCCGGTGGCGACCTCGCTGGTGCTGTTCTGCGTGCTCGGTCTGGTGCGGCCGGAGCCGAGCGCCGAGCGGGACGCGCTGCTGGCCCGGATCAACGACGGGGACGAGGGGGCGGAGGCGGCCCGGGAGACGGCGGTGCCCGGCGGGCGGTGACGGGCGGGGCCGCCCCTCAGGCGCGCGGGTAGCGGGCCAGCCAACCGGGGGCGGAGCCCGCGGGCCCGTGGAGGGCGGGGCCCTGGGTCATCTCCATGGCGAAGTCGTCGGCGAGTTGGAGGATGGTGGGGCGGCCCTCCACCTCCACCAGCCAGTCCGGGGGGAGCGCGGTCTCACCGTGCAGGGTGCCCAGGAGGTTGCCGCAGATGGAGCCGGTGGAGTCGCTGTCGCCGCCGTGGTTGACGGCGAGCAGCAGGCCGTGCCGGACGTCCTCGGCGACCAGGGCGCAGTACACGCCGATGGACAGGGCCTCCTCGGCGGTCCAGCCCTCGCCCAGCGACTCGACCCGGGCGGGGGTCGGCATGCCCTGCCGGACGGCGCCCAGCGCGCGCTTGAGGGCGTCGGTGGTCTCCTCGTGGTCGGGGCGGGTGGCGAGGTGGGCCAGGGACTTCTGCACGGCGCTGTCGAGGTCCTCGCCGCGCGCCAGGGCATGGCTGATCACGGCGAACGCGCCGGCCGCGAGGTAGCCGGTGGGGTGGCCGTGGGTCTGCGCGGCACATTCGGCGGCGAGCTGGAAGACCAGTTGCGGCTCCCAGCCGACGAGCAGGCCGAACGGCGCGGAGCGCATCACCGCGCCGCAGCCCTTGGAGTCCGGGTTCTTCGGCTGGTCGAGGGTGCCCATCACCTCGTCGCCGAGGCCGCTCAGGCAGGCCCGGCCGGGTGCCCGGCGGGCGTAGAGCCACTCCTCGCGGGCGAGCCAGCCGTCCTCCTCCTTGCGCTCGTCGGGGCCCCAGTCGCGCTGGGTGGCGGCCCAGCGGAGGTAGGCGCGGTGCAGGTCGGTGGGCGGGTGCCAGGCGCCGGTGTCGCGGCGGACCTGGGCGCGGATCAGGCCGTCCACGGTGAAGAGCGTCATCTGGGTGTCGTCGGTGACCGCGCCGCGGCGCCCGAAGGCGGGCACCAGGGTGGTCACGCCGTCCTGGCCGTGCGCCTCGCGGATCGCGTCCAGCGAGTCGAACTCGACGGCCGCGCCGAGCGCGTCGCCGATCGCGCCGCCCAGCAGGCAGCCGCGCACCCGGCTGCGGAAGTCCTGCTGCTCGGCGCGGCCCCAGATGGCGGCGCCGCCTGCCGCTGCGCTCATGTCCACACCTCGCTCCGCTCGGCCTCGACGGTCCCGGGGCCTGGCGGACGCCCCTGGCACAGCACTGTATCGACCGAGAATGATCGAAACTGGGCCGGGTTTGCATCAGGTTCGTATCGTGATGTGACGAAAGAGACGGCCCACCGCCCGTCCCGGCACGGCGGCTGGCGGGTTTCTTCTCCGACCGGGCGTTCGATGATGGCCGTGCCGTCCACTGGGCATGCTCTCACCATGTCCGAGTACGAGTGGGATCGCACCACCATGGCCGTCGTCGCCTCGGCCCTGTCCGGCGACAGCGACGGCGCGGTGGAACTCCTTCGGCCGCTCCCCCAGCGCGATGTGTGCCATGTCGCGGTGCGACTGGCCGCGATGGCCGCGGATGCCCTGATCGTCGCCGCCCAGGACGCCGGCGGGGACCGCGCGGAGGCACTGTCGCAGTGGCAGCAGTGCATCCTCCAGCACGAGGCGGAGCACAGCGGGGAATGAGCCGTGGGGCGGCCGGGCGGGGTGCGACTCCCCCGCCCGGCCGGATCCGGGCCCGCCGCCGCTACTCCACGACGGGCAGCAGCTCCGGCAGGTGGCCGTCCGAGGCCAGTGCGGCGGCCTGGCGCTCCTCGGGGACGTCGCCGTAGGTCGTCGTCCGGGGGCGGGCCGGGCGGCCGGCGAGCTCGGCGATGCCGATCAGGTCCTGGAGGGAGCGGTAGGAGCCGTAACTCGAACCTGCCATACGGGAGATGGTCTCCTCCATCAGGGTGCCGCCGAGGTCGTTGGCGCCGGAGCGCAGCATCTCCGCGGCGCCCTCGGTGCCCAGCTTCACCCAACTGGTCTGGATGTTGGTGATGTGCGGGTGGAGCAGGATCCGGGCCATCGCCGTCACCGCGCGGTTGTCGCGGGTGGTGGGGCCGGGGCGGGCGATGCCTGCGAGGTAGACGGGGGCGTTGGTGTGGATGAAGGGCAGGGTGACGAACTCGGTGAAGCCCTCCACGCCCTTGGCCTCCGCGGACTGCTGGATCTGCGCCAGCAGCCGGAGGTGGCCGAGCCAGTGGCGGGGCTGGTCCACATGGCCGTACATCATCGTCGACGAGGAGCGGATGCCCAGCTCGTGGGCGGTCTTGATGACCTCGACCCAGGTGGCGGTGGGGAGTTTGCCCTTGGTGAGGACCCAGCGGACCTCGTCGTCGAGGATCTCGGCGGCGGTGCCGGGGATGCTGTCCAGACCGGCGGCCTTGGCCTCGGACAGCCACTCCCGGATGGACAGGCCGGTGCGGGTCGCCCCGTTGACCACCTCCATCGGCGAGAAGGCGTGCACGTGCATGCCCGGGACCCGCTCCTTCACGGCGCGGGCGATGTCGAAGTACGCCGTGCCGGGCAGGTCGGGGTGGATGCCGCCCTGCATGCAGACCTCCACCGCGCCCACGTCCCACGCCTGTTGGGCGCGGTCGGCGACCTGGGAGAGGGAGAGGGTGTAGGCGTCGGCGTCCGTGCGGCGCTGGGCGAAGGCGCAGAAGCGGCAGCCGGTGTAGCAGACGTTGGTGAAGTTGATGTTCCTGGTGACGATGTAGGTGACGTCGTCGCCGACCGTGGCGCGGCGCAGGTCGTCGGCGATCCGGCAGAGCGCGTCCAGCGCCGGACCGTCGGCGTGCAGCAGGGCGAGCGCCTCGTCGTCGGTGAGCCCGGTCGGGTCGTCGGCGGCCTGCGAGAGGGCCAGCCGGACGTCGGCGTCGAGGCGGGAGGGCACCATGCCGGGCGCGGCGGCCTCGCGCAGCGCCTCCCAGTCGCCGTAGACCTCGTCGAAGTCGTCCCGGCGGTCGGCCGTGCGGCCCTCGGTGTCGATGGTGCGGTGCAGGTCCGTGCGCCCGGAGGAGACGAAGCCCTCGTCGGGCTCCTGCCAGGGGAGGCCCGCCACCACGGCGTCCTCCCGGGCCAGCCCGGTCTCCGGGTCGGCGAGGGCGGTGACGTGCGGCCGCAGCCGGGGGTCCAGCCAGGGCTCGCCGCGCTGGACGAACTCCGGGTAGACCGCGAGGCGTTCGCGCAGGCGGAAGCCCTCGGCGGTGGACTTCTCGGCGAGCGCGTCGATCTGGGGCCAGGGGCGCTCGGGGTTGACGTGGTCCGGGGTGAGCGGGGAGACGCCGCCCCAGTCGTCGATGCCGGCCCGGATCAGCCGGCCGTACTCCCCGTCCACCAGGTTGGGCGGCGCCTGGAGGCAGGCGGACGGGCCCATGATGTGCCGGGCGACGGCCACGGTGGCGACCAGCTCGTCCAACTCGGCGTCGGGCATCCCGCGCATCGCGGTGTCCGGCTTGGCGCGGAAGTTCTGCAGGATCAGTTCCTGGATGCCGTGGTAGGCACGGGAGATCCGGCGCAGCGCGAACAGCGATGCGGCGCGCTCCTCGTAGGTCTCCCCGATGCCGATCAGCAGGCCGCTGGTGAACGGCACGGAGCTGCGCCCGGCGTCCTCCAGGACGCGCAGCCGGACGGCGGGCTCCTTGTCGGGCGAACCGTAGTGCGGGGCGCCGGGCTCGCTCCACAGGCGCTCGGCGGTGGTCTCCAGCATCATGCCCATCGACGGGGCGACCGGCTTGAGCCGCTGGAAGTCCGTCCAGGACATCACGCCGGGATTGAGGTGGGGCAGCAGCCCGGTCTCCTCCAGGATGCGGATCGCGATGGCGCGGACGTAGGCGATGGTGTCGTCGTACCCTTCGGCCTCCAGCCACTCGCGCGCCTCGGGCCACCGCTCCTCGGGCTTGTCGCCGAGGGTGATCAGGGCTTCCTTGCAGCCGAGTTCGGCACCGCGGCGGGCGATGGCCAGCACCTCGTCCGGCGACATGAACATCCCGTGGCCGGCCCGGCGGAGCTTGCCGGGGACGGTGGCGAAGGTGCAGTAGTGGCACTTGTCGCGGCACAGGCGCGTCAGGGGGATGAAGACGCTCTTGGAGTACGTGATGACGCCGGGGCGACCGGCGGCCTCCAGGCCCGCGTCGCGCACCCGGGCCGCCGAAGCGCACAGGTCCGTGAGGTCCTCGCCGCGCGCCTGGAGGAGCACCGCGGCCTCGGTGACGTCCAGCGCCACGCCGTCCCGGGCCCGCTTGAGCGCCCGGCGCATCGCGTTGGCGGTCGGCCGCGGGGCCGCCCCGCTCTGGGCGCCCCGGCCCGATGCCTGGTCAGATCCCCGGTCGGGCCCCTGGTCAGATCCCTGCGCGCTGGAAGTCATGCCCCCGAGCATACGAGCGCCCACCGACAACTCGGCCGCCGGAGACGGAGCCGGTGATGTGCCGCTGGTCACGTGAAACGGAGGTTTCCTCCGGGGGGTTCGCGGCGCCTTCGGGGCACCATCCGGCGGCCGCCCGTGGGCACCACCTGCCGGCCGCCCACGGGCATGCCGGCGAACCGGCCCGGGCGAGCCGGACCGGTCGGGCGTGCGCGGCTGTCGGCGGCGCGGTCAGAGGGAGGTCAGCAGTTCCTCGGAGTAGGTCCGGGTCAGGAACTCCATGCTGTGGCCGTCGGGGTCGTCGACGTACAGGCCCCGCCCGCCGTCGTGGTGGTTGATCTGCTGCGGCTTGGAGTGCAGCGGGTCGGCCCAGTAGGGCAGATCGCGCTCCTGTATGCGGGAGAAGATCCCGTCGAACTCCTCCTCCGTCACCAGGAACGCGTAGTGCGTGGCGACGAACTCCCGGCCGCCGGCGACGTGCTCCGCGAAATCGAGGGTCACCCCGTTGTCCAGTTTGAGCGCCGCGAACGGGCCGAACGCCTTGGGTTCGGGGGCGTCCATCAGGTCCGCGAGGAAACGGGCAGAGGCGAAACGGTCCTTGCTGTGCACGATCGTGTGGTCGAGGCTGGGCATGGCGTCTCCTAGGTCTCCGAGAGCTCGACGGAACGCCCTCGGGAAGCGGTCCGTAGTGCCTTCACCCACGACGTTACGCCCGGCGGCACCGGGCCGGATCGGTCTGCGGTACCGCCCCTGCGGGGCACGCCGTAGGCCGATGGTCCTAGGGCGGCCCGGTGGATCAGGGCCGGGGCCAGGGTCGGGGCCTATCGGGATGGCCCCGTGCGGTGCTTACCCGGGGTGGCCGCGGCTCACGGGGAGTGGGCGGGGCGCGCCCCTCACAGATACTGCGCGAAGTCGTCCAGGGTGCGCAGGATCTCCGCCTCGCCGGCCGACGGCAACTGGAGGACCACCTCCGGCAGCCCCAGTTCCTGGTAGTGCGCCAGCTTGCCGGGCGTAGGACGGACCGCGTACGGCACCACCTCCGGCTCGCCCGCGCGCCCGGCGTCCTGCCAGGCGCGCCGCAGGGCCGGGAGGGCCTCCGACAGGCCACGGCCGCCGACGGGCAGCCAGCCGTCCGCGGCGGCCGCGATCTCCGCCAGGAGCTTGGGGCCGGCCGCGCCGCCCAGCAGGATGCGCGGCGCGCCACCGGCCGGCTTGGGGTGGGCGAAGGAGGCCCGCACGGAGCCGAACGCGCCCTCGTAGGCCGTGGGTTCGTCGGCCCACAGGGCGCGCATCAGCGCCAGCCGGTCGCGGACCAGCGCCCGCCGGGTCGACCAGTGCACCCCGTGGTCGGCGGCCTCCTCGACGTTCCAGCCGTAGCCGACGCCGAGGGTGAGACGACCGTCGGAGAGGTGGTCCAGGGTCGCGACCTGCTTGGCGAGGTCGATCGGGTCATGCTGGGCGACCAGGGTGATGCCGGTACCCACGCGGAGCCGTTCGGTGACCGCGGCGGCCTGGCCGAGGGCCACGAACGGGTCGAGGGTGCGGCCGTACTCACGGGGCAGCGGCTCGCCCATGGGGGCCGGGGTGTCCCGGGAGACGGGGATGTGGGTGTGCTCGGGCAGATACAGCCCGTCGAATCCGCGCTGTTCCAGCTCGTGGGCCAGCCGGACCGGCCGGATCGTCTCGTCGGTCAGGAAGATCGTGGTCGCGATCCGCATGCTGGCGTACCTCCGCGTCGGGCGTTGGGGGCGGTCGGGCGGTTGGAGTGACCGCATGTTGCCGCACCGTCGACGAGTTATCCACAGGGCTTTTGCCGCGTGTCACACGCGCGTAGAACAGTTTTCACACCGCGGAACGACGCGGGGTGACGACACGAGGGCGGCACGCGGCGGACGGCTGGCGCGCGCACGCACCGCGTTCCGCGGCGGACCGGCCGCGGCGGGAAGGAAGCTCGACGACGGCAGGGGGACGGAAATGGAACGACGCGAGGTGCTGAAACTGTCGGCGGCGGCCGGCGCGGCGGGCGCACTGACGCTCGGCCGGGTCAGCTTCGCCGAGGCGGCGCCGGCCGCCGGGCCCACCGGCGGCGGATCGGCCGAGCAGACCCGCACGGTCACCGGCCATCTGCCCGTCGGCGCACCGGACTTCGTCTATCTGCCGGTGGACATCCCGCACGGCGTACGGGAGATCGCGGTCGCCTACCGCTACGACAAGCCGACCGTGCCCGAGGGCACCGCGGGGAACGCCTGCGACATCGGCATCTTCGACGAGCGCGGCACGGAGTTGGGCGACGCGGGCTTCCGCGGCTGGTCCGGCGGGGCGCGGACGGAGTTCTTCCTGCGCGCCGACGACGCCACCCCGGGCTACCTCCCGGGCCCCGTCAACGCCGGCACGTGGCACATCGCCCTCGGCCCGTACACCGTCGCCCCGCAGGGCCTGGACTACGAGGTCACCGTCACCCTGCGGCACGGCGCCCCGGGGACGACCCCGACGCCCGTCCACCCGCCGGAGCGGGCCCGGGGCCGCGGCCGGGCCTGGTACCGCGGGGACAACCACCTGCACTCCGTCTATTCGGACGGCAAGCGCACCCCGGCCCAGATCGCGGCGCTGGCCCGGGCCGCCGGGCTGGACTTCATCACCACCACCGAGCACAACACCACCGCCGCCCACCGCGCCTGGGAGGGGCTGTGGGGCGACGACCTGCTGATCCTGACCGGCGAGGAGGTCACCACCCGCAATGGGCACGTGGTGGCGATGGGCACCGATCCCGAAGTCTTCATCGACTGGCGCTACCGCGCGCGGGACAACGCCTTCGGCCGCTACGCCCGCGCCATCCGCCGGGCCGGCGGCCTGGTCATCCCGGCGCATCCGCACGCCACCTGCGTCGGCTGCAACTGGAAGTTCGGGCTGAACGACGCCGACGCGGTCGAGGTGTGGAACGGCCCCTACGGTCCGGACGACGAGATCACCCTCGCCGAGTGGGACAACACCCTGGTCGCCCACGCCAGGGGCGGCGGCGCCTGGCTGCCCGCGGTCGGGCACAGCGACGCGCACCGCGATCCGGATGTGGTCGGCCTCCCGCAGACGGTCGTGCTGGCCGACGACCTCTCGCGCCGCGCTCTCCAGGACGGCATCCGGGCGGGCCGGGTCTGGATCGCCGAATCCTCCGGGGTCGACCTTGCGCTCACCGTCTCGGGAGAGCGCGGCGAACACACCGGGATCGGCGAGCGCCTGGCGGTGCCCGGGACGTCCGCGGTCACCGCCCGGCTGACGGTCTCCGGCGTGCCCGGCTGCACGGCCTCCTTCGTCACCGACCAGGGCCGCCGCCACACCGCCCCGCTGCCGCCCTCCGGCGCGGGCACGATCACCTGGCGGACCACCCCCGACAACGCCGCCTACCTACGCGCCGAAATACGCCACCCGTCGTCGACCACGGACCTCCCGGGCCCGATGGCGGCGCTCACGAACCCGATCTTCCTGGGACGGAGGTGATCGAACGGCCGTCGATGAGCTGACCTTGGGAAGTGGCCGGGTTCGATGGCCCCGGTGCTGACCGGTCCGGGGCGTCCCAGTGCCGGCCTGGACGGGCCCGGCCGACTCGGGGCGGTCCTTGACGCCGAGGGTGCCGTGGGTGCCGTGGGTTCTGTAGGTGCCTGCGCCTTGAGCTGCCGTGGGGTGCCTTGAGGTGCCTTGAGGTGCCGTGGGGTGCCTTGGGCTGGTCCGAACCTGCCCGGTTCCTCGGGCTGAGGTGGGGTGGGGTGGGGAGGGGGCGGGGTGGGGGGAGGGGCCCCGGCCCCCTCCGGCTAGTCCTCGACCACCAGCGCCGGCGTGGCCCGGGTGAGGATCTCGCCGCGGAAGAAGGCCGGGTTGCGGCGTTGCATGGCCAGCATGAGCACGACGCCGAGGAGGAGCAGGCCGACGCCGATGAGGAACACCGAGCCGATGCCGAAGACCGAACTGCCCGATCCGTATGCGGGGTTCCACATGTCGAGCAGCGTCTTGGCGAAGACCGACGCCAGCAGCAGTCCGCCCAGCAGCGGGAAGACGCCCTTGAGGAAGAGGTCGCGGACGGAGTTGCGCAGCTCGCGGCGGAAGAACCAGGCGCAGGCGAAGGCCGTGATCGAGTAGTAGAAGCAGATCATGAGGCCCAGCGCGTAGATGGTGTCGATCAGCACGTTCTCGCTGATGAAGCTCATCACGGCGTAGAAGACGCCGGTGGCGGCGCCGGCGGCGACGGTGGCCCGGCCCGGGGAGCGGAAGCGCGGGTGGATCGTGGCGAAGGAGGCCGGCAGCGCCTCGTACGTACTCATCGCCAGGACGGTCCGGGCGACGGGGATGAAGGTGGTCTGCAGGCTGGCCGCGGCCGAGGCGAGGACCGCGACGAAGAGCAGGACGCCGAGCACGGTGCCCATGACGGGGTTGGCGAGGGCGGCGAAGACGTTGTCGGCGGTGCGCGGGTTGCCGAGGCCGAGTCCCTTGCCGCCGACGCCGGCGAACATCTGGGAGCCCACGGCGGTGAGCAGGTAGGAACCGATCAGTACGAGCATCGCGAGCAGGGCGGCGCGGCCGGGTGTCTTCTCGCTGCCGGCGGTCTCCTCGTTCACCGTCAGGCAGGTGTCCCAGCCCCAGAACATGAAGATCGAGAGGGAGAGTCCGGCGGTGAAGGAGGAGAAGGACTTGACCGCGAAGGGGTCGAGCCAGCTCCAGGAGAAGTGCAGGGAGCCGGTGAGGTCCCCGGAGCGCGCCTTGGTCACGGCCATCGCCACGAAGACGGCGAGGACGGCGAGTTGGAGGCCGACGAGGGTGTACTGGACGCCCTTGGTGGCGGTCATTCCGCGGTAGCTGATGGCGGTGGCGATGGCGATGAAGGCCAGGCAGGTCAGGACGTGGGCGATCCGGTTGTGGTCCAGGGCCGCGACGGTGGGCGAGCCGGTGAGTTCGCCGAGCAGGAGGTAGAAGAACGAGGTGGCGACGCCGGCGAGGTTGGAGAGCACGATGATCGTGGCGATCACCAGGCCCCAGCCGCACATCCAGCCGACCCGCGGCCCGAATGCCTTGACGGTCCAGGTGAAGGAGGTGCCGCAGTCGGGGACGGCCTTGTTCAGCTCGCGGTAGGCGAAGGCGACCAGCAGCATCGGCAGGAACCCGGCCAGGAAGACGGCGGGCATCTGCACGCCGACCTCGCCGACGGTGGGGCCGAGCGTGGAGGTGAGGCAGTAGACGGGAGCGACGGTGGAGATGCCGATGACCGCGCTGCCGAGCAGGCCGACGGAGTTGCCGCTGAGGCCCTTGCTCCGGGTGTCGCCGGCGCCGCCGTGGGGGCTGCTGGTGGTAGCGGCGACGCTCGTTACCGTGTCTCCGGTCTGGGGCCGGGGGTCTACCTGAACCATGAACAGGACGTTAAGTGCTGCTGTTTTCGCATCCGGAAGATCGCCCTCCGGTCCACTCGACTTCACTCCGCAGGAAGATCTGCCGCCCTAGACGTCCATTCACAAGAAGAATTTGAGTTGAACCTTGGACTTCACGGGCGGGACGAAAGCCTTCCGCATTGCGAGAACCGCAGCACCGCCCGTTTTGCCCCGGTTCTAAATTTTCCCGTCCGAATTTCGAACGTCACATTCCAGCCACCGGACCGTCACCCGAGCCCCACCACCGTCCGCACCGCGTCGCCTCCCCCGGCCGCGGCCCCGGAAGGAACCCTCACCCCGGCCAGACGATCGCCTGGAGTTCGCTGTACGCGTGCAGCGCGTACGAGCCGACGTCGCGCCCGACGCCACTGCGCTTGAAGCCGCCGAACGGCGCCTCCATGTTCCGCCCGACGGTGTTGACGCCGACCCCGCCGGCCCGCAGCCGGCCCGCCACCCGGAAGGCACGGGCCACATCGCCGGACCAGACGTAGTCCAGCAGCCCGTAGTCGCTGTCGTTGGCCAGCGCGATGCCCTCCTCCTCGTCGTCGAAGGGGACCACCGTCACCACCGGCCCGAAGATCTCCTCGCGGACCGCCCGCATCGCGTTGGTGCAGTCCGCGAAGAGCGTCGGCGCCACATAGAAGCCGCGCTCCGGCCCCGGCCGCTCGCCCCCGGTGACCAGCCGCGCGCCCTCCTTCACCGCCAGCGCCGTGTACGCCTCGATGCGGTCCCGGTGCGCGGCGGAGATCACCGGGCCGACGACCGTGGCCGGATCCCGCGGGTCGCCGACGGTCAGCTGTTCCGCGTACCGCGCCAGACCGGCCACCAGGCGCTCGTAGATCCCGCGCTGGGCCAGTACCCGGGTCGGCGCGGTGCAGATCTGGCCACTGTAGAAGGAGAAGGTGGTGCCGATCCCGGACACCGCGGACGCCAGGTCGGCGTCGTCGAAGACCAGCGCCGCGCCCTTGCCGCCCAGCTCCATCAGCTGTCGCTTCATCCCGCGGCCGCACTCCTCGGCGATCCGTCGGCCGACCGCGGTGGAGCCGGTGAAGCTGACCATGTCCACGCCTTCGGCGGCCACCGCCGCCTCGCCGACCTCCGGCCGCACCCCGCTGACGACGTTGACCACCCCGGGCGGGGCCCCGGCCTCGGCCAGCGCCTCGGCCATCCGGTACACCGACAGCGGGTCCTGCGGGGCCGGCTTGACCACCACCGTGTTGCCCATCGCCAGCGCCGGCGCGACCTTGCCCGCCGGGTTGGCCCACGGGTTGTTGTACGAGGTGATGCAGGTGACGACGCCCACCGGGCGGCGCACCGCGACCGCCCCGAAGACGCCCCCGCCCCCTATCGGCCCCGCCGCGTTGATCTGCGGCGGCACCGCGCTCTCGACCGGCTCCAGGGCGCCGCGGGCATACCGTTCGAACCGGGCCGCGGACACCCCGACCTGGAGGGCGCGCGCCGTCCCGGTCGTCGCGCCGCTCTCGGCCTGCGCCAGCTCCGCGTAGCCGGCGAACTCCCGGCGGATCACCCGCGCCGCGCGGTCCAGGACGGCCGCGCGCTCCTCGGGCGCGGTCCGCGACCAGCCGTCGAAGGCGTCCCGGGCCGCGTCCACGGCCGCCGCCACCTGCGCCGGGCTCGCCTCCGGGGCGGGCGCGACGACCTCCTCGGTGGCCGGGTCGATCACGTCGTAGTACCCGCCCTCGGGTGCCACCCACTCCCCGCCGATGAACAGCCGCTGTTCCGCCGCCCCGGTCGTGCGCGCGTCCGTGCTCACCTGGTGCTCACCGTCCTCGTGTCCCGCCCCGAGCGCAGTACGGTCCCGGGCACCGCGCCGGTCACCACGTCGTCCCGGATGGTCTCCACCCCGTTGACCCGTACGCTGACCACTCCGATCGCGCGGGAGTCCAGCCGCGGGCTGTCCCCGGGCAGGTCGTGCACCAGTGTCGCGGCCCCCGCGTCGATCCGCTCGGGGTCGAAGAGCACCAGGTCGGCGTGGTGGCCCTCGGTGATCCGGCCCCGTTCGCGCAGTCCGAACAGCCGGGCCGGGTCGTCGGTCAGCATCCGCACCGCCTGTTCCAGTCCGACGAGCCTGCGTCCGCGCAGGCAGTCGCCGAGGAAGCGGGTGGTGTACGGGGCGCCGCACATCCGGTCCAGGTGCGCGCCGGCGTCCGAGCCGCCGAGCAGGACGTCCTCGTGCTGCCAGGTCTGCCGGCGCAGGTCCCAGCTGTCCGGGTCGTTGTCGGTCGGCATCGGCCAGAGCACGGTGCGGAGTTGGTCGTCGGCGCAGATCTCGACCAGGCAGTGGAAGGGGTCCTGGCCGCGCTCGGCGGCGATGTCCCGCACCACCCGTCCGGTCAGCCCCTTGTTGGCGGCGGAGTAGGTGTCCCCGATGACGTATCGGGCGAAGTCGGTGAGCCGCCGGAAGACGCCGGCTTCCTTGCTGTGCGCGCGGCGCAGCATCGCGGCGCGGACGTCGGCGTCGCGGAGCCGGGCGATCCGCTCGGGCACCGGGAGGCCGAGGATCTCGCCCCAGCCGGGGATGAGGTTGAGGGCGCAGAAGGTGCCCAGCGACATGTTCATCGGGGTGAGGATCGGCATGGTCAGTGCCACGATGCGGCCGCCGGCCCGGCGGGCCCGTTCGCTGGCGACGAGTTGGCGGGGCACGCGTTCGGGGACCGCGGCGTCGATGGTGAGCACGTTCCAGTTCAGTGGGCGGCCGGCCGCCGCGGACATCGCGACGAGCAGGTCGATCTCGTCGTCGTCGAACCGGTCCAGGCAGCCGGCGACGATCGCCTCCAGTTGGGTTCCCTCGTGTTCGGCGACGGCGCGGGAGAGCGCGAGCAGTTCGTCGGGGCGGGCGTGCCGGGAGGCGACGGGTTTGCCGTCGCCGTCGGAGTGGGTGGCGGACTGGGTGGTGGACAGCCCCCAGGCCCCGGCGTCCATCGCGTCGTGGAACAGCCGGAGCATCGCGTCGAGTTGGGCGTCGGTGGGCGCTCCGCCGATCGCGTCCGGGCCCATCGCGTGGCGGCGGAGTGCGCAGTGCCCCACCATGAAGCCGGCGTTGACCGCGATGCGGCCCTCCAGGGCGTCGAGGTATTCGCCGAAGGTGTGCCAGTTCCAGGGTGCGCCCTGTTCGAGCGCGACCAGCGACATGCCCTCGACCTTGCTCATCATCCGCCGGGTGTAGTCGGCGTCCTCGGGCCGGTCGGGGTGGAGGGGGGCGAGGGTGAAGCCGCAGTTGCCGCCGGCGACGGTGGTCACGCCGTGGTTGAGGGACGGGGTGGCGTAGGGGTCCCAGAAGAGTTGGGCGTCGTAGTGGGTGTGCGGGTCGATGAAGCCGGGGGCGAGGACCAGTCCGTGGGCGTCCTCGCTCGTGCCGGCCTCCTCGGTGACGGTGCCGGGTTCGGCGATCACGGCGATCCGCCCGTCCCGGATGCCGACGTCGGCCGCGAAGGCGGGCGCGCCCGTGCCGTCCACGACGGTCGCGGCCTGGATGAGGTGGTCGAGCATGGCGTGCGTCCTCTCTCGGGTGCGGGGCGCGTGCGGGACGGGCGGGTGGCGCGCGGGGCGGGTCGGGTTCAGCCGGCCGTGGTTCCCGCCGCCTGCCGGAAGCGGGTGGTCCGGTGCACCGGGTCGGTGTCGATCTTCGGGATGACGTGCTCGCCGATGAGCTTGATGGTGTTGACGGTGTCCTCGTAGGAGACCCCGATCGGCAGTCCGAAGGAGAGCTGGTCGGCGCCGGCCTGTTCCCAGCGCTTGCACTGCCGCAGCACCTCGTCGGGGTCGCCGCAGATCATCAGCTCCTCGGCGATCAGCAGCTCGATGATCTCCTCGGTGTACTCCGGGAGCAGTTCGGGCCACTGCGGGATGCCGTCGGGCCGCGGGAAGGTGTCGTGGTAGCGGAAGAGCAGCGACTGGAGGTAGTTGAGTCCGCCGCCGACCGCGATCCGGACGGCCTTCTGGTGCGTCTCGGCGCAGATGGCGGTGGAGGTCACCATGACGTTGTCGTTGACGAAGTCGCCGACCGGTTCGGCGTCCTTGACCGCGTTCTTGTAGGAGTCGACGACCCACTCCATGTCGGCGACCTTCTGGACGCTGAAGCCGAGGACGCCCAGTCCCTTCCTGCCGGCCATGGCGTACGAGGACGGCGACCCGGCCGCGTACCACATCGCCGGGTGCGACCTCCCGTACGGCTTGGGCAGGACCTTGCGGGGCGGCAGCTGCCAGTGCCTGCCCCGGAACCCCTGGTACTCGTCCTGGAGCCACATCTTGGGGAATTCCGCGATGGTCTCTTCCCAGATCTCCTTGGTGTGGTTCATGTCGGTGATGCCCGGCAGGAACCCCAGGATCTCGTGGCTGCCGGCGCCCCGGCCGGAGCCGAACTCGAACCGCCCGGCGGAGAGGTGGTCGAGCATGGCGACCTTCTCGGCGACCTTCACCGGGTGGTTGACCGGGGCGAGCGGGTTGAAGATGCCCGAGCCGAGGTGGATCCGTTCGGTCGCGTGCGCGAGGTAGCCGAGGTAGACGTCGTTGGCGGAGAGGTGGGAGTACTCCTCCAGGAAGTGGTGCTCGGAGGCCCAGGCGTATTTGAAGCCGGACTTGTCCGCCTGGATGACGTACTCGGTCTCCTCCATCAGTGCGTGGTGCTCGGCCTCCGGGTCGGCCTGCGCACGCGCGGCGGGCACGTAGCCCTGCACAAAGAGCCCGAATTCCAAGGGGGTTCACCGTCCCTTATCCGCTGCTGCGGCTGTTTCTGACGTACCGTCAGATTTCACTGTCCCGACTGTTCCAGCGGCACCGGAACCCGTCAATACCCGCAACCGGCAAACCTGACGCCTCATCAGTTAAGGCGTCGACGGGCACCGCCCGGCAGGCTCAGAACGGGCTCACCCCCGCCAGCCACCCCCCGTCGATCACGAACGGCTGCCCCGTGATGTACGACGAGTCCTCCCCCGACAGGAACAGCGCCAGCCGGGCCACCTCCTCCGGCCGTCCGATCCGCCCCAGCGGCACCAGCTTCCGGTACAGCTCGTCCACCGCCCGCGCGGCCTCCTGCGGGTCCGCCGACGGATCCAGCGCGGCCGGATTGGTCATCGGTGTGTCCACCGCCCCCGGGCACACCGCGTTCACCCGTATCCCCTGGGCGGCCAACTCCAGCGCCGCCACCCGGGTCAGCCCCACCACCGCGTGCTTGGTGGCGGCGTACGCCCCGACGAACGCCATCCCGGTCAGCCCCGCGTACGAGGCGGTGTTGACGATCGTCCCGCCGCCGGCCGCCGCGATCCGGGGCGCCACCGCCCGGATCCCCAGGAAACACCCGGTCTGGTTGACCGACAGCACCTGCTGGAACTCCTCCAACGGGGTGTCCACCAGCGCGTTGAACCGCAGGATCCCCGCGTTGTTCACCAGCCCGTCGATCTTCCCGAACGCCTCCTCGGCGGCCTCGACGAGCGCCGCCCAGTCCCCCTCCTCCGCCACGTCCAGCGGCACGAACCGGGCCCGCTCCGCGCCCAGTTCCGCGGCCAGCGCCTGCCCCGGTTCCTCCAGCACATCCCCGAGCACCACCCGCGCCCCCTCCGCCGCGAAGAGCCGCGCCTCCTGCTCCCCCTGGCCGCGCGCCGCCCCGGTGATGACGATGACCCTGCCGTCGAGCTTGCCCATGCCTGCGCTCCCGTGATGTCGGTACGAAGGGCGGCCCGCGCACACACCCGCGCGTCCGGCCGCCGCCCAGCCGTTCAGCCGCCCAACCGCCCAGCCGCTCAGTCACCCAGCCGCTCAGTCGTTCAGCAACGGCCCGACCTCGGCCCCGAAGGCCGCGATCTGCGCGACCAGTTCCGCGCGGCTGCGGCTGCGGAACCGCACCTGGATCTGCCGCACCCCCATCGCCGCGTACTCGCGCAGCGACCCGGCGATCCGCTCCGGCGTCCCGGCCAGCGTCCGCCGCCCCACGTCCCACCCGGGCTCGCCCACATACACCGGCTCCGCGATCGCCCCGATCTCGATCGGCTCGACCACCCCGGCCTCCGCCCGGACCCTCCGCAGCGTCGCGATCTGCCGCGGCAGCCGATCCCGCCGGTCCCCCTGCGGCAGCCAGCCGTCCCCCCGCATCGCGGCCCGCCGCACCGCCGCCGGGGACGAGCCCCCCACCCACACCGGCGGGCGGGGCGTCTGCACCGGCCGCGGCGCCTGCCCCAGCCCCTCGAACGCGAAGTGCTCCCCCTTGAACTCCGGGAACTCCTCCTCCCCCAACGCCACCTTCAACGCGTCGATCGTCTCGTCCAGCAGCGCCCCCCGGCGCGCGAAGTCCACCCCGACCGCCTCGAACTCCTCCCGCACGTGCCCGGCGCCGACCCCGAGGATCAGCCGCCCCCCGGACAGCCGGTCCAGCGTCGCGTACTGCTTGGCGCCGAGCAGCGGATGCCGCAGCCCGACCACCGCCACATGGCTCAGCAGCCGCACCCGTTCCGTGGCGGCGGCCAGGTAGGAGAGGGTGGCCACCGGGTCGTACCACGCGGTCCCCATCGCCCCGGCCAGCCGCCGCGGGATCGCCACGTGCTCACAGCAGGCGACGTACGCGAACCCGGCCCGGTCCGCCGCCCGCGCCACCGCCACCAGGTCCTCCGGCCCGGCCGACGCCTCCCACCCCTCCGCGAAGAGCGTGCTCCGCGCCTGCACCGGAAGCTGCATCCCGTACGCCAACCGCCCCTGCGGCAGCACCTGCACCATGACCGCACCCACCTATCTGACGGCTCGTCACCTATCGATCGGTGCGGTCATGGTGAGGGCTGACGCCCCATCGCACAAGGGCCGGGAGCACCCACCAGGCGCCACGCCGCCGCGGACACGGGGCGTCGCGCAGCCGGGGACACGAGGCGCCGCCCCGCCGGGGATCAGCGCGTCGGCGCCGACGGCCCCCAGAGCCCCTCACCCGTCAGCCCCAGCAGTTCGATCGCGTTGCCGCGGACGATGCGCTCGACGACGTCGGGGGCGAGGTGGGACATCTGGGCCTCGGCGACCTGCCGCGACTTCGGCCAGGTGGAGTCCGAGTGCGGGTAGTCGGTCTCGTAGAGGACGTTGCCCACGCCGATGGCGTCGAGGTTCTTCAGCCCGAAGGCGTCGTCGAAGAAGCAGCCGTGGACATGGCCGGCGAAGAGCTCGGACGGCGGACGGAGCACCTTGTCGGCGACGCCGCCCCAGGCGCGGTTCTCCTCCCAGACGACGTCCGCGCGCTCCAGGATGTAGGGGATCCAACCGATCTGCCCCTCGGCGTACATGATCTTCAGGTCCGGGAAGCGGTCGAACGTGCCGCTCATCAGCCAGTCGGTCATCGAGAAGCAGCAGTTGGCGAAGGTGATCGTGGAGCCGACGGCGGGCGGCGCGTCGGCCGAGGTGGACGGCATCTTCGAGGACGAGCCGATGTGCATGGCGATGACCGTGCCGGTCTCGTCACAGGCCCGCAGGAAGGGGTCCCAGTAGTCGGTGTGGATGCTGGGCAGCCCCAGGTGGGGCGGGATCTCGCTGAAGCAGACGGCACGGACGCCGCGGGCCGCGTTGCGGCGCACCTCCTCGGCGGCCAGCTCCGCGTCCCAGAGGGGCACGAGGGTCAGCGGGATCAGCCGGCCGCCGGCCGCCGGGCCGCACCACTCCTCGACCATCCAGTCGTTGTAGGCGCGCACCCCGAGCAGCCCCAGTTCGCGGTCCTTGGCCTCGGTGAAGGTCTGACCGCAGAAGCGGGGGAAGGTGGGGAAGCAGAGGGCGGACTGGACGTGGTTGACGTCCATGTCGGCCAGGCGTTCGGGGACGCTGTAGGAGCCGGGGCGCATCTGCTCGTAGGTGATGCCCTCCAGCCTGATCTCGTCGCGGGAGTAGCCGACGGCGGTGTCCAGACGGGTCAGCGGGCGCCGCAGGTCCTCGTAGACCCACCAGTCGGCTATCGGGCCGTCGTCACCGGGGGAGCCCATCGTGGGGGCGAACTTGCCGCCGACGAAGGTCATTTCCTTCAGTGGCGCGCGGACGATGCGGGGGCCGGTGTCGTGGTACTTCGACGGGAGGCGGTCCCGCCAGACGGTCGGGGGCTCCACGGTGTGGTCGTCGACCGAGATGATCCGGGGGAAGGCCCCCGCGGACCTCTTGGCCTCCTCGGGTTCCTTGCCTTGCCTGGGTTCCGTAAGCCGCTTGGTCTCCATGGGCGTCACGGTAGCGCCGATCTGACGGTCCGTCAGCAATGCCGCCGAGGGAGGTGACGGGGCGAACGGACGTGTGGGAAGGGAGGGAAAGAGGAGAACCGCCGGTCTCCCGGTGCATGGAGGCAGACGGGTCGGACGGCCGGTACCGGTCCACTGGCAGAAACAAACCAGCCAGTCGGGGATGTTGCACGAAGGCCCGGGTAGAGGGGCCACGGTGTGTGGCCGGTGCACAGGAAGGGCGGCGGACGAACGGACCGGCGGAACAGGGAAACAGGCGGCGAGCGGGACGGAACACCGCGTGGAGCAGGGCGAACGTGCCGGCCGGCCCCCCGGACACGGTCGACGGGAAGGAACGGAGGGCTCCCCTCCACGGAGCCTGCGGGGCGCGGCACCACCTCCACCACACCGCACGGGGAGGCTTTGTGCACGCTCCGGACCCCTACTGACGTAGAGGGCCGCGACAAGGCAGACTGACCGTTGCGCACAGCGCAAACGCACGGACGACCAGACAGCGCGGACGGACGGGACACGGCAGGGGGACACCATGGACGACGGTCCGGGACAGGTGCGGGAGCGGCTCCGCTTCACCGTGCTCGGTCCCGTGCGGGCCTGGCGCGGCGAGACGCCGCTGGCGGCGGGTTCCCCGCAGCAGCGCGCCCTGCTCGCGGCGCTGCTGCTGCGCGGCGGCCGGACCGCCACCGCGCCCGAGCTCGTCGACGCCCTGTGGGGCGACGAACCGCCGCACGCCGCGTTGGCCGCACTGCGGACATACGCCTCCCGGCTCCGCAAGGCGCTCGGCGCCGACGCGGAGGCCCTGGTCAGCGAGTCCGGCGGGTACGCCCTCCGGCCCGTGGACGGCCACCCGCTGGACCTCGACCACGACACCGCCGAGCAGTTCGCCGCCGAGGCCGAGAAGGCCAAGGCCGTCGGCGACCGCGGCCGGGCCCGCGAACTCCTCGACGCCGCCCTGCACCTGTGGGACGGCGAGCCGTTGGCCGGGGTCCCCGGCCCGTACGCCGAGAACCAGCGGGTCCGCCTCCAGGAGTGGCAACTGTCGTTGACCGAGGCCCACCTCGACCTCGACCTGGAGACCGGCTGCCACGCCGAGGCGGTCTCCGAGCTCACCGCGCTGACCGCCGCGCACCCGCTGCGCGAGCGGCTGCGGGAGCTGCTGATGCTGGCCCTCTACCGCAGCGGCCGGCAGGCCGAGGCGCTCGCCGTGTACGCGGACACCCGCCGGCTGCTCGCCGACGAGCTGGGCGTGGACCCCTGCGCCTCGCTCTCCGAACTCCACCAGCGGATCCTGCGGGCCGACGCCGAACTGGACGCCCCGGCCACCGCCGACCCCGGCTCGCCGGAGGCCACCTTCGTCCGGCCTCGTCAACTTCCCGCCACGGTCGCCGACTTCACCGGCCGGGCGGCCTTCGTCACCGAGCTCAGCGACCAGCTGGCCACGGCCGAGGGCAGCGTGATGGCGGTCTCCGCGGTGGCCGGCATCGGCGGGGTCGGCAAGACCACCCTGGCGGTGCACGTCGCGCACACCGCCCGGGAGCACTTCCCGGACGGCCAGCTCTACGTCGACCTCCAGGGCGCGGGACACAACCCGGCCGAGCCGGAAGCGGTGCTCGGCGCCTTCCTGCGCGCCCTGGGCACCGCGGACTCCGCCATCCCGGACGGGTTGGAGGAGCGGGCGGCGCTGTACCGCTCCGCGCTGGCCGGACGGCGCGTCCTGGCGCTGC
Organism: Streptomyces yunnanensis; assembly: GCF_029011865.1. NCBI lineage: Bacteria > Bacillati > Actinomycetota > Actinomycetes > Kitasatosporales > Streptomycetaceae > Streptomyces > Streptomyces yunnanensis. Next base: position 5,521,297 of record NZ_CP095749.1, on the reverse strand, counting down.
TGGACAACGCCCGGGACGCCGCCCAGGTCCGGCCCCTGCTGCCCGGTACGGCGGGGTGCGCGGCCCTGATCACCAGCCGGTCGCGGATGATCGATCTGGCCTCGGCCCACCTGGTCGACCTCGATGTGATGAGCCCCGAGGAGGCCCTGACCCTCTTCACCCGCATCGTCGGCGAGGAGCGCGTCACCTCCGAGCGGCAGGCCGCCATGGCGGTCGTCGGCGCCTGCGGGTTCCTGCCGCTGGCCATCCGCATCGCGGCGTCCCGGCTGGCCGCCCGCCGCACCTGGACGGTCTCCACCCTCGCCAGCAAGCTCGCCGACGAGCGCCGCCGGCTGGACGAACTCCGCGCCGGCGACCTGGCGGTGAAGGCCACCTTCGAACTGGGCTACAAGCAGCTGGAGCCCGCGCAGGCCCGCGCCTTCCGGCTGCTGGGCCTGGCCGACGGCCCGGACATCTCGCTGACCGCGGCGGCGGCGCTCCTCGATCTGGACCCCGTCTCCACCGAGGACCTGGTCGAGTCCCTCGTCGACGCCTCCCTCCTGGAGTCGGCGGCGCCCGGCCGCTACCGCTTCCACGACCTGGTCCGGCTCTACGCACGGGCCTGCGCCGAGCGGGACGAGCACCCCCCGACGGAGCACGAGGCGGCACTGTCAAGGCTGTTGGATTTCTACCTCGTGACAGCCTCGCGGATGTACGAGCTGGAACGCCCGGGCGACCGCCTCATCGCGCACATGGAGCGCGTCACCCATCCAGGGCTGGAATTCCCGGACCGTGCCTCGGCATTGGAGTGGCTGTTCAGCGAGGCGGGATGCATCTTGGCCTGCGCGCAGCAATCGACGGGCCCCCGTGCCGTGCGGCGTGCGGTGGACCTGCTGCTGCTGACCCGGGACCTCGCCGAATCGGGTGCCGACGCGCTGCAGTACGAGCAGACCAACATCGCCCTCCTCGCAGCCGCCCGCGACGCCGGCGACCAGCGCGCCGAGGCACGCATCCACACGGCACTCACCAACGTCCACACCCTGGCCGGCCGCTTCGACGAGGCCGAGGAACACGCCAAGTCGGCGATGCTCCTGGGGGTGGCCTCGGAGGACCCGTTCTCCTCTTCCTACGCGCCGAACGACCGGGGCATCATCGCGACCACCAAGCATCGTTACGACGACGCCGAGGCATACCTCACGCAGGCACTCTCCGCCTTCCGTGACGACGGCAACAAGCAGTCCGAAGCGAGCGCGCTGTGCAACCTCTCCCGCCTCCACATGGACACCGGACGGCTGGACAGCGCGATCCGGCTCGCCCAGACCGGTATCGCGATCTACCGCGAGCTCGGGGCACAACGGCGGCTGGCGAACGGCATGTACGCGCTGGGGCTCGCGTTCGCCCGCGCCAAGCGCATGGACGAGGCGACCACGCAACTCACCGACGCCTTGACGATATTCCAGGAGAGCAGGCAGCGGTTCTGGGTGGGGATGACGCACTTCCGGCTTGCGGAGATCTCCCTCGCCGACCACCGCCCCGCCCAGGCCGCCGCCAGCGCTGAGCAGGCCCTCACCGCGCTGCGCGGCCTGGGCGGCGGGTGGTGGCGAGCCAACGTCCTGCTGTTGCTCGGCCGCACGCTCCACGAACTGGGACACCTCAGGCGGGCGCGGGCCTGCTGGGAGGAAGCCCTCGCCATCTACGAAAGACTAGGTGTTTCGGAGATCGCTGAAGTGCAGGATCTCCTGCGTCACGCGACGGTGGCCTGAGCACCGCCGGAGACATTGCAAAGGACGTTTATCGATCGTTCATCGCGGCGGGCCACTCTTCTATACATCGAACCGCCGCCTCGGGGGGCAAGCGGCTCGGTGACGCGGCCCCACCGTAAGGTGTTCGGCCCAGGCATGCCCGTCCGGCAACCAACGGGGGAGTTGCCGGCCGGGCGTGGCCTCCAAGCGCCCATACACAGGAGTTGATCGACGTGGCCACCGAGAACAAGGCTCCGGAAGCAAACGAACGAGACATCGTCAAACCGATGGACAACCACACGCCCATCGCCGCTCCCGGCCTCGGCAAGAAGAAGGCACCCAGGAAGCCCGGCGAGATGCTGCCTGCGGACAACCACACACCCATCATCAATCCGAGGTAACGCCGAAGCGGACCTATGTCACCGGGGGACCGCAGGGGCCGTTTCGATGGCTGGAGGGGAGCCATCGATGACGGCCCCTGCGGCATTTCCAGATTTCCCGCCGATCCAGCCAGACTATGACAAATACTCGCCGTTCGGTCGAACATTCGACTCAATGAACACTAGCGTCACTTGATGCGCTAGCACCCCGCATCAAGTCAAAGGAGTAGACGTGACCCGCGCCAAGAGATTCCTCACCGGCCTCGCCCTCGCGGCGGCCATCGCCGCCGGCGCCTCCGCCCCCGCCATAGCCGACGACCACCAACCGACCCAGTCCGACTTCGCACCCCTCGATCACCACCAGCCCGCGGCACCGGCGGACCACCACCAGCCCTGATCCCGCGTGGCATCCACACCCTGTGATGCGACGGCAGTGCGGGCCATGCGCAGACATGGCCCGCACTGCCGCTTCATGTGAGCAACAGACATCGCATATCTGACGCCGCGTCAGTTCTGCTGCTACAGTCACGCCGCACCCCGCCCATCCACCCCAGGAGGCGCGCCGTGTTCGAAGACGCTCGTATACGCACGTTGTGGGAGCTGGTCGAGTACCGGGCGCGGGCCTCCGGGGGCGCGCCGATGTTCTTCGACGGGGATGGCGGGCGGGCCGTGGCCTTCGGCGAGGTGCGGGATGCGGCGCTGCGCGCGGCGGCCGGGTTCCGGGAGTTGGGGATCGGGGCCGGGACGCGGGTGATGTGGCAGCTGCCGACGCGCATCGACACGGTGATCGCGTCGCTGGCGCTGGCCCGGCTCGGGGCCGTGCAGACCCCGGTGATCCCGCTGCACCGGGCCCGGGAGGTCGGGTTCGTGCTGGCGGAGTCGGCGGCGGAGTTCGTCCTCGTGCCCGGGGTGTGGCGGGGGTTCGACTTCACGACGATGGTGCGCGACGCGGTCGGGGAACGCGCCGACGTGCGGGTGGTCCCGTTGGCGGACGGGTTGCCGGACGGGAATCCGGGCGGGTTGCCGGCGGCCCCGGAAGGAGACGACGACGGCACGCGCTGGGTCTACTACACGTCCGGGACGACCTCCGCGCCCAAGGGCGTCGAGCACACCGACGCCTCGCTCGTCGCGGGCGGGGTGGGGCTGGCCACCGCGCTCGGCATGTCGGCCGGCGACATCGGCTCGATCGCCTTCCCGTACGCGCACATCGCCGGGCCGGACTACGTCATCGCCATGCTGGTCAGCGGGTTTCCGGCGGTCGTGCTGGAGGCGTTCGACGCGGACCGGGCGGCCGAGGTCTACCGCCGCCACGGGGTGACCATGGCCGGCGGCAGCACCGCCTTCTACCAGGCGTTCCACGACGCGTCGCGGCGCCGCCGGGCGGCCACGCCGGACGCCGGCCGGCTGATCCCCTCGCTACGACTGCTGTCCGGCGGTGGCGCGCCGCTGCCGCCCGAGCTGTACCGGGCGGCCGGGCGCGAGTTGGGCTGCGCGATCGTGCACGGCTACGGCATGACCGAGTGCCCGATGATCGCGATGGGGACGCCGTACGACACGGACGAGCAGCTGGCGCACACGGTCGGCAGGCCGGTGGCGGGCGCGCGGGTGCGGATCGTCCGGGCGGACGGGAGCGCGGCGGCGACCGGTGGGACCGGCGAGGTGACGGTCTCGGGGCCGATGGTGTTCCGGCGGTACACCGATCCCGCCCTGACGGCCCAGGCGTTCACCGCGGACGGCTGGTTCCGTACCGGCGATCTGGGGCACCTGCGCGCCGACGGGCATCTGGTACTGACCGGGCGGCTGAAGGACATCATCATCAGGAAGGGCGAGAACATCTCCGCCCAGGAGATCGAGGACCTGGTGCACACCCATCCGGCAGTGGCGGAGGCGGCGGTGATCGGGCTGCCGGACCGGGAGCGGGGGGAACGGGTCTGCGCGGTGGTCACGCTCGCCGGGGCGGCGGACGGGGCGGCGGACGGGGCTGAGGCGCCCCGGCTCACCCTGGCCGACCTCACCGCGCACCTGCGGGCCGCCGGGCTGATGACGCAGAAGCTGCCGGAGCAGCTGGAGATCGTCGAGGTGCTGCCGCGCGGCGGTCCGCTGAACAAGGTGCTGAAGACGGCACTGCGGGAGCGCTACGGCTGACGGCGACGCGCGGTGAGCGGCGTCCGGTGAACGGCGCCCGGTGTCCCGGCACTTGACCCTCACACCCGTGTCAGGGCTTAGGAACGGGGGTGTCCGACCGAGTCACCCGTTTCGGGAGCGGAGGCCCCCCATGAGCGACGCCGTCACCACGCAGCACCCCACCGCGCACCCCGCCGTCCCCGGCACGGCCGCCGGGCGGCCGGACCGGATGCGGCTGCACGTCGTCCTGCCGTCCGAAGCCGGCACGATGCCCGCCCCGCAGCTGGTGCGGCTGGCCCGGGAGGCCGAGGAGCTGGGGTACGCGGGGGTCTGGCTGCCGGACCACCTGCTGCCGCCGGGCCCGTACGGGCGTCCGCCGGAGGGCTACGGCGGGGTGTACGAGGCGTTGACCACGCTCGCCTACCTGGCCGCCGCGACCGAGCGGATCACGCTGGGGACGTCGGTGCTGATCGCGCCGCTGCGCGAACCGCTGCTGCTGGCCCGGCAGTCGGCGACGCTGGCGCGGCTGAGCGGCGGCCGGTTCGTGCTGGGCGTCGGCGTGGGCTGGCAGCCGTACGAGTTCGCCGCGGCCGGCGTCGGCTTCGGCGACCGGGGTGCGCGGACGGACCGGACGCTGCGGCTGGTGCGGCACCTGCACACGGGGGCGGGCGGGCCCTACGAGGACGGACAGGTGGCCTTCGACGGCCGGGCGGTGTTCGAACCGGTGCCGCAGGAGCCGGTGCCGTTCCTGATCGGCGGCAACTCGGACGCGGCGCTGCGGCGCGCCGCGGAGTTCGGCGGCCACTGGCAGGGGGTGGGACTCACCCCCGGGCAGTTCGCGCAGCGGGCTGCGGAGTTGGCCCGGCGGGCCGCGGAGCGGGGGACCCGGGTGACGGCCGGCACCCGGATCGGCTGGGACGGCCCGGACCGCACGGTGGCGGACGTGGCCGCCGAGGTCGCGGACTGGGAGGCGGCGGGCGCGGCGGACCTCGGGGTGTGGTTCGGGTCGGCGGACGGTGGGTTCGCGGACCGGATGCGGGCGCTGGCGGAGCGGACCGGGGTCACCGGCGGCCACGTCGCACGGTGAGGCGCTGCGCACGGTGAGGCGCTGCGCACGGTGCGACGCCGGTGGCGATTCCGCTGCGCCGGTGGCTATCCCGTTGCGCCGGTACTGTGATCGGCCGTTCCGGGCGGGTGCGTCGTCGGACGCCCGGCCGCGGAACGGCCCTCCGGGGACGGGGGCGTCAGCCGATGGGGTTGACGAAGGTGGCCGGGTGGGTGGCGCTGCGCTGGTCGACGAGCGTGCCCCAGGGCCACTCGATCTTCAGCGCCTTGGTCTCGTTGGGCGGGGTGACCTCCACCCAGGCGGGCTGGTAGAAGCCCTCGTTCTCCTTGGTCAGGGCGACGTTGAGGGTGAAGTCGGTGCTGTCCCCGGGCGCCAGGGTGATCGAGCCGAACTTGGCGGACGAGCGGACCAGCGACCACCGCTCGCCGCCGTTGACGGAGGTGAGGTCCACGCCCGGGAACCCGCCGATCTTGCAGGCGCGGCTGCCCTTGTTGGTCAGGTTGATGCTGGTGGTCGTCGCCCCGCTCGCGTTCGGGTCCGGGGCCGCGTCGCCACCGGTGTTGAAGGACGCCTTCAGGCCGGAGGTGTGGCAGCGCTCGACGCCCGAACCCGACCCGCCGCCGGTGTGCGCGCTTCGCGACTGCTTGCCCGCGGCCTCCGGCTTCGTGCCGCCCCCGGTGCCCGCGCCCGCCTTGGCGCCGGTGTCCGGCGCGCCTGCGGCGGTGCCGGAGCCGGCAGTGCCGGCAGCGTCCGCACCGGCCGCGCCCACCGCTCTTTCCGTGCCACCCGCGGCCTTCGCACCGGGGGTGTCCGAGCCGGAGCAGGCGGTCAGGGTCAGGCCGGCGACCGCGGTCAGTGCCGCGGCGGCGACGCGCAGGGTGCGGCGACGGGCGTTGCGGGAAGCGGTGTTGGAGCGCATGGCAGGTCCCCCGGGACGGTCGGTGTCGTGGTCTCCTCGGTACGACACCTACTCTGTCCGGGCCCCCTGTCGCCCGGCTGCCGCTCCGCTAACGCCCCGCTAATACCCTCGCGGCCGTGAAGGCCGTGAACCGCACGGCCTTCCGCCGCCGGCCCCGTGACCGCTCCCCGGCCCCGTCGGCCGTCAGCGCGCCCCGTCCCGCTCGGCGCGCGGACTGCCCCGCCGCAGCTGCCCCTTGACCACCTTGCCGCTGGCGTTGCGCGGCAGTCCGGCGACGAACTCCACCTCCCGGGGCACCTTGTAGTTCGCCATCTCGCGGCGGGACCAGGCGATCAGGTCGTCGGCGGTGACCCGGGAGCCGGGGCGGCGGACCGCGTACGCCTTGCCGACCTCGCCGAGGCGGCGGTCGGGGACGCCGATGACCGCGACCTCGGTGATGTCCGGATGGCGGGCGAGGAGTTGCTCTATCTCGGCGGGATAGGCGTTGAAGCCGCCGACGATGTACATGTCCTTGATGCGGTCGGTGATGCGGAGGTTGCCGGCCCGGTCGAGGACGCCGACGTCGCCGGTGCGCAGCCAGCCGTCGGGGGTGATCGCGCGGGCGGTGGCGGCCGGGTCCTCGAAGTAGCCGGACATCACGTGGTAGCCGCGGACCAGGACCTCGCCGGGCGCGCCGGGCGGCTGCGGGCGGCCGGCGGGGTCCACGACCCGGACCTCGGTGTCCGGTATGGCGCGGCCGGACGTCGCCGCGATCACCTCGGACGGGTCGCCGCGGCGGCACATGGTGACCACGCCGGTGCTCTCCGACAGGCCGTAGGCCGTCAGGACGGTGGCCACCTTCAGCTCGCCGCGCAGCCGCTCCACCAGCTCCAGCGGGACGACGGCGGCGCCGGTGACGACCAGGCGCAGCGCCGAGAGGTCGTGCGCGGCGCGGTCGGGGTGGTCCAGGAGCTGCTGGTGGAGGGTGGGCGGGCCGGGGAGGACGGAGATCGCCTCGGCGGCGATGTTGGCGAGCGCGGTCTCCACGCTGAAGACCGGCTGCGGGACCAGCGTGGCGCCGCGCAACAGGCAGGCGACGATGCCGGCCTTGTAGCCGAAGGTGTGGAAGAAGGGGTTGACGACGAGGTAGCGGTCGCCCTCCTCCAGGCCGGCCAGTGCGCTCCAGACGGCGTAGGCGCGCAGGGTCTGGCCGTGGGTGATCACGGCGCCCTTGGGGTGGCCGGTGGTGCCGGAGGTGAAGATGATGTCCGAGGGGTCGTCGGGGCCGAGGGCGTCGGCCCGGGCGCGGACCGTGGCGGGCGGCACCGCCGCGCCGCCGGCCAGGAAGGCGCGCCAGGTGGTGAAGTCGGCGGGGGCGTCGTCGGCGAGCACCACGACCCGTTCCAGGTGCGGCAGTCCGGGCAGCGGGCCGCGGCCGTCGCCCTGCTCTGCGGCGCGGCGCAGCGAGGCGACGTAGGACGTGCCGAGGAAGGTGCCGGTGACGAAGAGGATCTTGGCGTGGGTGCGGCGCAGGACACCGGCCGCCTCGGCGCCCTTGAAGCGGGTGTTGACCGGGACGAGGATCGCGCCGGAGGTCACCGCGCCGAGGGCGGAGACGATCCAGTCGAGGGTGTTGGGCGCCCAGAGGGCGACCCGGTCGCCGGGGGCGACCCCGGCGGCGATGCAGGCCGCGGCGGCCCGCTCCACCCGTGCGCCCAGCTCGGCGTAGGACACCCGGGTGCGGCCCTCGACGACGGCCTCCCGGGGGCCGTACCGCGCGGCGGCCGCACGCACCAGACGGCCCAGCGAGCCGTACGCCAAGTCCGCCCGCACATCGAGCTGTTCGCCCATCGCACTGCCTCCCGCTCCTGGCAAATACCCCGCACCGCACTAGCTGACTGTCCGTCAGATTAGCGGTACCCTCCTCCGCTGTCAGCAGTGACGACCGACCACGGAGGTGGCGATGGGGGCGACCCTCAAGGACGCTACGGCGATCGTCGGCATCGGACAGACCCCTTTTGCCAAACGCCTCCCGGAATCCGAGAAGCGCTTGGCCTGCCGGGCGATCGTCGCGGCCCTGGACGACGCCGGCATCGCCCCCTCCGAGGTGGACGCCTTCGCCTCGTACACGATGGAGGAGACCGACGAGGTCGAGATCGCCAAGTCCATCGGCGCCGGCGACGTCACGCACTTCTCCAAGGTCGGCTTCGGCGGCGGCGGTTCCTGCGCGACGGTGGCACACCTGGCCGCCGCCATCACCACCGGGCAGGCGAGCGTCGGCGTGGCCTGGCGGTCCCGCAAGCGCGGCTCCGGACCGCGGCCGTGGACCAACACCCGCGTCCAACTGCCCACCCCGGCACAGTGGACCCGGCCCTTCGGCCTGCTCCGCCCCGCCGACGAGATCGGCATGCTGGCCCGGCGCTACATGCACGAGTACGGCGCCACCCGCGACCACTTCTTCAACGTCGCCCTCGCCTGCCGCAACCGCGCCAACCAGAACCCGGCCGCGATGATGTACGACCGCCCGCTGACCCGCGAGATGTACATGACCGCCCGCTGGATCAGCGAACCGCTCTGCCTCTTCGACAACTGCCTGGAGACCGACGGCGCGCTGGCCTGCGTCGTGGTCTCCGCCGAGCGCGCCCGCGACTGCCGCCGGCGCCCCGTCTACGTCCACGCCGCCGCGCAGGGCCTGCCCGCCCAGCACCACGGCATGGTCAACTACTGGAACGACGACCCGCTCACCGGCCCGGCCCAGGCCGCCGCCCGCCACCTCTGGAAGGGCGCCGACCTGGGCCCGCAGGACATCGACGTGGCGCAGATCTACGACGCCTTCACCCCGCTGATACCGCTCTCCCTGGAGGGCTACGGCTTCTGCGGACGCGGCGAGGGCGCGGCCTTCACCGAGGGCGGCGCCCTGGAGATCGGCGGCCGACTGCCCCTCAACACCGGTGGCGGCGGCCTCTCCGAGGCGTATGTGCACGGCTTCAACCTCATCACCGAAGGCGTCCGGCAACTGCGCGGCACCAGCACCGCACAGGTCCCGGACGCCGCCACCTGCCTCGTCACCGCGGGCGAGGGCGTGCCCACCTCCGCACTGCTGCTGAGGAGTTGATACGTGATGCGCGCAGAGCGCTCCCCGCGCGGGACCACCGCCGGGACCGAATCCATGACCGTCCGTGATGCCATGAACACAAGCCTGCCACCCGCCACTGACACTCCCCCCGACCCCGACCCCGACGCCGACGCCGACCTGCTGCGCCCCATCCCCGACGACGACGGGGCGCCGTTCTGGGAGTACGCGGCCCGCGGCGAACTCCGCGTGCAGACCTGCTCCGACTGCGACGAACCGCGCTTCCCGCCGCGCCCCTGCTGCCCGCACTGCCAGTCGTTCACCGCCCACTGGCAGCGGATGAGCGGCCGCGGCCGGATCTGGTCCTACGTCCTGCCCCACCCGCCGCTGCTGCCCGCCTACGCCGCCCAGGCCCCCTACAACGCGATCATCGTGGAGCTCACCGAGGCCCCGCGGATCCGGCTGGTCGGCAACCTCGTCGCCACCCCCGACGCCGCCCTGAACTCCGTGGACCCGGCCCGGCTGCGCATCGGCGCCCCGGTGAAGGCGGTCTTCCACGCCCTGCCCGGCGGGCCGACCGTCCCCCGCTGGGTCCTGGAGCGGCCGTGACGTCCCCCGGGGTCCGCACCGAGACCGACGGCGGGGTCGCCCTGGTCACCCTGGACCGCCCCGCCCGCCACAACGCCCTCGACCTGGCCACCGCCGCCGAACTCACCGCCCTCTGGCGGGAGTTCCGCTTCGACGACACCGTACGGGCGGCGGTCCTCACCGGCGCCGGCGGTCGCGCCTTCTGCACCGGCCTCGACCGCTCCGCCGACGTGCCCCAGCCGTCCTCCCCCTACTCCCTCGACGACCCGCTGCTCCGGATCGGCCCGAAGACCAACGACCTGTGGAAACCGGTGCTCGCCGCGGTCGAGGGGATGGCCTGCGGCGGCGCCTTCTACCTGCTGGGCGAGGCGGAGTTCATCATCGCCGCCGACGACGCCACCTTCTTCGACCCGCACACCACCTACGGGATGGTCAGCGCCTACGAGTCCATCCTCATGGCCCAGCGGATGCCCTACGGGGAGATCGCCCGGCTCGCCCTGATGGGCACCGCGGAGCGGCTCGGCGCCCGGCGCGCCCACGCCGTCGGACTGGTCTCCGAGCTGACCCCGCCCGGCGCCGCGGCCGAGACCGCGCTGCGCCGCGCCGCGGTCCTGGCCGCGCAGCCCACCGAGGCCGTCCAGGGCACCGTCCGCGCCCTGTGGGCCGCCCAGGAGGCGACCCGGGCGCAGGCGCTGGCGCACGCCCCGCAGCTGATCGCGCTCGGCAACCTGCCGCCGGACCGCCAGGCCGCGCTGTTCACCGCCCGCCCCCGGGGCACCGGGGCCGCCCCGCCACCCGTCAGGTGACCACCGCCCACCGGACGCGGCACCGCCGGGCCCGGGTCACATCTTGGACTTGGTGGCCCGGGTGATCTGGCAGGTGTACCAGAACGCCTGCCAGGAGGACTGGTTCAGCGTGTACTTGGCGGTGTAGGTCTCGGTGGCGCCGGGCGCCACCACGACGCTGCGCTGGTGCTCCCCGTAGGAGGAGCCGTCGGCCGGCTTGTCCTTCATCCAGTCGATGCGCATGTCGTAGGAGAACGTGCTGGTCGTCGACGGGTTGGTGATGGATACCGTGTAGGTGAACTGACGCAGCGAAGCGGAGAAGTCGCAGCCGCTGCCACGGACGTCGGACCGCCCGTCGGGGCTGTAGGTCTCCTGCGTCGGGGACGGCGAGTAGGTGTCGTAGCTGGGCGTGTACGACGGCGTCGGGTGGTACGGGTCGTAACTGGAGGAGGGCGACGCGGTCGCCCAGTCCGGCGGCGGCACATTGATCTTGGGCCGGCCGAACGCGCAGCCGGCGAGCGCGGCGAGCGAGACCGCCGCCAGCCCGGTCGCGATGCCCGCCCTGATCCCCTTCCGGACCCGGTCCCCGGTGACTCCGGCGGGCCTGCCCGTGCGCGTGCGCTGCTCCATGTCCTTCGACCATCCCCCGTTGCTGCGTCCGAGACGCGCCACCCCGAGGGTTGACGCGTGCACGGCACCCTAGCAAGGGCCGGAGACGGTCCGTGCGGGGCCCTCGGCGGAGTCGGGCCGCATCCGGCCGAGCTTGTCTAGCGGGGGCAGACGGGCAGGCGTAGCGTCGGTCACGAGGCCGACAGGACGAGTCGAAGCGAGGCGACGCCGGTGGTGCGCAACGTTCTCGGCTCCCTGATCGCCCTCGTCGGAGCGACGGCCGCCGTCTGGAGCCCCTTCCGTCCCTGGTACGACGGCCGTCACGGCAGCGACGTCCGGATCGAGGACCTCTTCAACGGCCTCACGGACAACGGCGCCACGCTCTTCGGCTCCCTGGTGCTGCCGATGGTCTTCGCCGGGCTGCTGACACTGGCCGGCGTGGTGCTGCGCTCCCGTCTGCTCGTCACCCTCGCCGGGCTGGTGGTCCTGGGCTTCACCGTCCTGTGGATGGTCCGCCAGGGCCAGCACTCGGGCGAACTCACCGCCGGCACGCACGGGCTGGGCGTCGGCGTCGCCAACGCCCTGGGCGGCGGCGCCCTGCTGATCCTGGGCGCCCTGGTGATGCGCGGGCGCACCCGCCGGGTCCCCGCGCACGAGGACGACGAGTACGGCGACGCGTACGACGACAGGCAGCCGTCCCCGTACACCCCGCACCGGCCGCCGCCCGCCCCCTGGGACCCCGGCCCCCCTCCCACCCAGGAGTGGCACCCGGAACCGTACGGGCCCGCGCCCGGCGCCCCCGGGCCGCACACGCCGACGCCGCCCGTGGAGTGGGGTCGGGACCAGCCGCGGCCGGGCCCGGAGCCCGGCCAGGACGACCGGCCGACCTGGCCGGGCGGACCGCAACCGCCGCCGAACGACCCGCCGAACGACCACGGGCCGACCGGACCGGGCCGGCCCTAGGGCGCTCCTGGGGCGCTTCTGACGGCCCGGCCTATGGGCGCCGGGCCAGGCCCGTCCCCTTGGCGGCGTCCAGCGCGTACACGCAGCGGTCCTTGCTGCAGGCGTAGACCACGCCGCCGACCGCCACCGGCGAACCGGTGATCTCCCCGCCGGTGGCCAGCTTCCAGCGCAGCTGACCGCCCATCGCGTCGAGGGTGTACAGGCAGTGGTCGGCCGACCCGAAGTGCACCCGCCCCTCGGCGACGACCGGGGAGCCCACGACCTCGGCGCCCGCCTGGAAGCGCCAGCGCGGGGTGCCGGTGACCGCATCGAGGGTGTAGAGCGCCTTGCCGCTGCCCAGATGGACCGCGCCGTGCGCGACCAGCACCGGCTCGGAGGACTGCCGGGCCTCGGTGGCGATCCGCCAGCGGTCCCGGCCGTCCGCCGCGTCGAGGGCGTAGACCGTGCCGAGGTAGTCGGCGAGGTAGAGGCCACCGCCGGTGACGGCGGGGCCGGGCGCGAAGGCGGGCGGGCTCAGGAAGGCCGCGGGCGCCTCGAAGTGCCAGCGCACGTCGCCGCGGGCGGCGTCCAGCGCGAGCACCCGGGTGCCGGCGACCACGTACACCACGCCGTCCGGCGCGGGCAGCAGCCGCACCGGGACACCGCCGCAGGACGCCGCGTCGCCCACCGGGTACGACCAGCGCTCGGCGCCGGTGCGCGCGTCCAGCGCCTTCAGCCGGGCCTCGGCCCAGACGTAGACCGTGCCGTCCTGCTGTACGGGCGCGGCGTCGGGGTTCTCGAAGTCGGTCTGCGCGCCGGTGAGCTCCCACAGCAGCTCGCCGGTGGCGGCGTCCCGGGCCTGGACGCCGCCGCCCCGGGTGCTGGTGACGACGGTGCCGCGGTCGGCGGTCAGCGCATAGACCCAGCCCTCGCTGCTCAGCCGCCAGCGCTCGCTGCCGTCGTCGGCGTCCAGTGCGTAGAGGGTGGGCCCGTCGGAGGCGTGGATCCGGCCGTCGGCGACCGCCATCGCCCAGGCGACGTCGCGGGTCTTGAACTTCCGCCGCCCGCTGGCCACATCGAGGGCGTGCACCTCGAACGACGTGACGTAGAGCAGCTCGCCGGAGACCACCGGGGTGCCCCAGACGTCGTTCGACATCCGGAACCGCCAGGGACGCCAACGGCCCGGCTCGGCGGACGGCGCCTCCACCGGGGCGGCCGGGGCGGCCTCGCCCTGGCCGCTGCCCGTGGGCGCGCCCTGCTGCGGCACACCGGCCGCCGGGGCGCCGGCCGGCGGCCGGACCCAGTTCGTCGCGGCGGCCGCGGCGCGCTGCTGGGGGCGTCGGCGGCGCGCGGCCCGGGCCCTATCGGGGCGTGCGAACCACCGAGCCGCACGGGACCGCCGGCGCCCTCGGGAGCCTGCGGAGCGGACGGCGGGGTGGCGGCGGCCACCGGGGCCGGGGCACCGCGCGGGTCGGCGCGGTGCGCACCGGGGCCGGCGCCGATCCGGCCGGGCCAGCCCTCGGCGGCCGGCCGGCCGCCCTCGGCCCGCTGCGGCACGGGCTGCGGCGGGGCCTGCGGCATCGGCGGCGCGGCCACGGGTTCCTGACGGCCGGCGTCGCGGGGCGCGGCGGCCGGCCGCGGGGTGCTCTGGGCGACGGCACCCCGGCCGCCGCCGCGCCGCCGCTCGATGAGCGCCACGGCACCGGGCGGCAGCCAGGCCGAGGCCGTGCCGCTGTCGTCGCTGCCGGAGCTGAACAGGTGCGGCGCCAACTGGGACTGCAGGTCGGCCGGGGACGGCCGGTGGGCCGCCTCCATCTGCATACAGGAATCCATCAGCGGCCGGAGGTCGTCCGGCAGCCCGGCCAGGTCGGGGCCCTCCCGGAGCAGCATGAAGACCGTCTCGACGGGGTTGGCACCGTGGAACGGCGCGTGCCCGGTGGCGGCGAAGACCAGGGTGGAGCCGAGCGAGAAGATGTCGCTGGCGCCGGTGACGCTGCGGGAGTCGCGGGCCTGCTCCGGCGACATGTAGGCCGGGGTGCCGACCGCCACGTTGGTCATCGTCAGCCGGGTGTTGGACACCCCGGAGGCGATGCCGAAGTCGATCACCCGGGGGCCGTCCTCGACCACCAGGACGTTCGACGGCTTCAGGTCGCGGTGGACGAGCCCGGCGCCGTGGATGGACTGCAGCGCCTCGGCGATCCCGGCGGCCAGCCAGCGCACCGCCTGGACCGGCAGCGGACCGCACTCATTGACTATCTCCTCCAGGGAGGGCGCGGGGACGTACGCCGTCGCCAGCCAGGGCACCGCGGCCCTCGGGTCGGCGTCGACCACGGCCGCGGTGTAGAAGCCGCTGACCGCGCGGGCCGCCTCTACCTCGCGGGTGAACCGGACCCGGAACAGCTGGTCCTCGGCGAGTTCGGAACGGACCGTCTTGATCGCCACGCGCCGGCCGGACGCCGACCGCGCCAGATAGACCAGGCCCATGCCGCCGGCCCCGAGACGACCGAGCACCTCGAACGGGCCGATCCGCCGGGGATCGTGCTGCGTCAGCTGCTCCACCACTTGCCTGCCACCTCCCCGTGGGGCATAAAACGAGACTCTCCATAGCCACGAGCCGCCGAGAACCACTGCCCCGGGCAGCGTCTCCCCGCCCGCGGCCAGGGCTGCCGAAACGGCCGTACGCACCCTGATTCTTCCTGGCCGGGCCGGCGGTTGCGAACCCGGGGCCTGTCGGCCGTGTCACGACTCACCCCCTGCGATACGCAACAAGGCCATTACCCGGCGTATTCCACCCCGCCCTGACGTGCGTCGATACGTCCGGGGACGGGCGATTGCCGACGGGTTACCGGCCGGTTGCGGGCCGCCTAAGAGCAGCCTGCGCGGAATTTCCGCCGCCCATCGCCCCATCCGGACGGACGGATTCCGTGCGCATGGGTCGACGACGGGGCCTCCGCCGGCCCGTCAACACCCGGTGGGCACCCGGACCCACGACCGGTCCGCCGTGGCCGAAATCGTTCCATTTCCCCGCCCATATCCGTACGCATGCCTTCCCCCGCGGCCCGCTGTGCGTCAAGGGATCAATTCTGCGCCGCCCACGGCCATTTCGCGGCCAGGACACCGCGCGTGGCGGGCGGATTCCCGCCTCGTCCCCGACGGGCGCCCGCAGCCCCCGCCCCCATCCGTTGCCCACCAAAGTTGTCCACAGGCTGTTGATAACAACATTCACTGGATCGGACCAATGGCCGCGCACCCGGCTCCGGCCGCGATCCGACCCGCAACCAGGGCGGCAACGGGCGCCTGACGACCCGAACTCCCCGGTCCCCATTTGCAGGCAGCCAAATCGCGCTCCGATCACCCCTCGGTAAGCTGACGGCATGACAGGACAAGTTCGAACCGTCGACGGCAGAGTTGCCGGCCGCCGCGGACAGGCGACGCGGCAAAAGCTTCTCGACTGCCTCAGTGAAATGCTCAGTTCGTCCCCCTATCGGGACGTCAAAGTCATCGATGTGGCCCGAAAAGCGGGCACTTCACCCGCGACGTTCTATCAGTACTTCCCGGATGTGGAAGGCGCGGTCCTCGAAATCGCCGAAGAGATGGCGAAAGAGGGCGCAAGCCTGACCGATCTGGTCGCCGAGCGTTCCTGGGTGGGCAAGTCCGGATGGCAGGCCGCCGAGGAACTGGTCGACGGCTTCCTCTCCTTCTGGCGCAAGCACGACGCGATCCTGCGCGTCGTCGACCTGGGCGCCGCCGAGGGCGACAAGCGGTTCTACAAGATCCGCATGAAGATCCTCAACGCGGTCACCAACTCCCTTACGGAGTCGATCCAGGAGCTCCAGACCAAGAACAAGGTCGACAAGGACGTGAGCGCGGCGGCCATGGCCGGCTCCATCGTCGCGATGCTGGCGGCGGTCGCCGGCCACCAGAAGGGCTTCCAGAGCTGGGGCGTCAAGCAGGCCGAGCTCAAGCCCAACCTGGCGCTGCTGGTGCACTTCGGCATCACCGGCAAGAAGCCCATCAAGTAGCGGGCCTCCCCGCGTCCGGCCCACGAGTCCGCGTCGGGCCGCCGCGCCACCGGGAACGCCGTACGCCCTACGGCCGCATCGCCGGTGCCGCCGAGCCGGGAGCGCTGAGCCGCAGCGTCGCGCCTCGGCCTCCACTCTGTCGCCGGGGAAGCCGGAGCTTCCCCGATGTCCCGCTGTCTCCGGGACAGTTCGCCCTCCGTCCTGTGTTCGTCCTGCCATAGCTGTACCGCACACACAGCGGGTGCCGACCGCCCCCAGGGGCCGCGACGGCACCCGCTGCGCGTGCGCGACCGCCGGCCACCGCACCGTCAGTGCCGGTCCGACCGGTCCTACCGGTCCCTCCGGTCCAACCGGAACAGCCGGATCTCCCGTTCCACCCGGGCCTGATAGGCCGCATACGGCGGCCAGAACGCAACCGCCGCCCGCCAGGCCCGTTCGCGCTCCTCCCCGGTCAACAACCGGGCCCGCACCGGAATGTCCCGGCCCCGCCAACTCACCTCCGCCTCCGGGTTCTTCATCAGGTTCCCGGTCCAGGCCGGATGCCCCGGGCGGCCGAAGTTGCTGCCGATCAGCAGCCAGCCGCCGTCGTCCTGCGGCATGCAGGCCAGCGGGGTGCGCCGCGGCCGCCCGCTGCGGGCACCGGTCGCGGTCAGCACGACACCGGGCAGCATCCGGGTGCTGAGCAGCGTCTTTCCGCCGGACAGCCGGTGCACGGCACGGTCCAGCGCGGGGATGACGTGCGGCGCGACCCGTGCGAACGCCCGGGTCGAGGAGATCTTCTGCACCAGCCGTGCGCGACCGTCCATCAGGCGCCGACCGCCGCGCGCACCGCCGGGCCGACGAGGGCGCCCGCATCCGCCCCGCCCCCGGACACGAACAGCCCGGCCTGCTCGGCCGCCCGGGCCCGCAGCCGGTGCACCGGCCCCAGCAGCAACTCGTCACAGGCCGCCCGCTTGAAGTAGAGGTGCGCCGCGTGCTCCCAGGTGAAGCCGATGCCGCCGTGCAGTTGCACCGCCTCGGCGGCCACCGCGCGCAGCGCCTCCAGCGCCTGCGCCAGCGCCAGCGCGCCCGCCCCGGGCTCGGGGACGGCGCGCCCGCCGCCCGCCGCCCAGGCCGCGTAGTACGCCGCCGAGCGCGCCGCCTGCACCGCCACGTACAGGTCGGCGAGCCGGTGCTGCACGGCCTGGAAGGAGCCGATCGGCCGGCCGAACTGGGTGCGCTCCTTGACGTAGCCGACCGTACGGGACAGCGCCGCGTCGGCCGCGCCGACCGCCTCGGCCGCCAGGCACGCGGCGGCCGTCGCCCCGGTGGCGGCCAGCGCCGCGGCCACCGCGTCCGTCGCGCCGTCGCCCCCCGAGGGGTCCTCGCCCAGCAACTCGGCAGCCACGTCCCGGAGTTCGATGCGGGCCTGCGGCCGGGTCTCGTCCATCGCGGTCTGCCGGGTGCGCAGCAGCCCGGGCGCCTCGGCGCCGTCCGGCCCCTTGGCCCGCACGGTGAAGAGCAGGGTCCGGCTGCGCGCGAAGCCGCCGGCGTGCGCGGCGACCACCAGCACGTCCGCGGCGTGCCCGCCCAGGACCTGCTCGGCCTCCCCGTAGAGGCGCCAGCCACCGCCCGCCCGTGGTGCCCCCGGACTCCGTCCGGGGGCACCCCCACCGTGCTCCTGTGACCACCGCGCCTGGATCCCGCCGGCCCGGCCGCCGCCGGCCCAGTCGCCGTCGTTGGGCCCGGTCAGCGCCAGTGCGGTGCCCAGTCGCCCGCCCGGCACGACGAGCGCGGCGGTCGACTGCCCGGCCGCGAGGGCGGGCAGCAGCTCGGCGCGCCGGCGCTCCCCGCCCAGCGCCAGGATCAGCGGGGCGGCGAGCACCGCGGTGCCGATCAGCGGCGCCGGGAGGACGGCGCGGCCGGTCTCCTCGCAGGCCAGGGCGAGTTCGGTGGGGCCGCAGCCGGCCCCGCCGTACGCCGCGGGCAGGGCCAGGCCGGGCAGTCCGAGCTGTTCGGCGAGCTGCCGCCACAGCGCCTCGTCGTAGCCCGTCGGGGTGCGGACCGCCGCCCTGACCTCGTCCGGGCCGCAGCGCTTGTCCAGCAGCGCGCGCAGGGTGCGGCGGATCTCGTCCTGCTCCTCGGTGAACGCGGCATCCATCGGCGGGCTCCTCCCGGCCGTGCGGCGACACCCGTCCGCCCGGACGGGGTCCGCATCTGACGGTCCGTCATAGTAGGCAGGAGGAGCGAACTTTCCCAGTGCGGAGCGCCGGAGACTCCCCCTGCCCACCCCAACGAATCTGATGTACCGTCAGATTCATGTCGCTGACGTCAGGGACCTCCGCCGGACAACGCAAGGTCGCCGTCGCCGGAGTCGCACTCTCCGACTGCGGGCGGGTGGACGAGGCCACCCCGTACGCCCTGCACGCCCAGGCCGCCCGCCGGGCCCTCGTCGACTCCGGGCTCGACCGGTCGGTGATCGACGGCTTCGCCTCGGCCGGCCTCGGCGCCCTCGCCCCCGTCGAGGTCGCGGAATACCTGGGGCTGCGCCCCACCTGGGTGGACTCCACCGCGGTCGGCGGGGCCACCTGGGAGGTGATGGCCGCGCACGCCGCCGACGCGATCGCGGCCGGGCACGCGAACGCCGTCCTCCTGGTCTACGGCTCCACCGCCCGCGCCGACATCAAGGCCAAGCGCCGCACCGCCAACCTCTCCTTCGGCGCCCGCGGCCCGCTCCAGTTCGAAGTCCCCTACGGGCACAGCCTGATCGCCAAGTACGCCATGGCCGCGCGCCGCCATCAGCACCAGTACGGGACCACCCTGGAACAGCTGGCCCAGGTAGCCGTCCAGGCGCGCGCCAACGCGGCCGGCAACCCGGACGCCATGTACCGCGAGCCGATCACCGTGGACGAGGTGCTGTCCGGGCCGATGATCGCCGACCCGTTCACCAAGCTGCACTGCTGCATCCGCTCCGACGGCGGCTGCGCGGTGCTGCTCGTCGCCGAGGACCACGTGCCCGACCTCGCCAAACGCCCGGTCTGGGTGCTCGGTTCGGGCACCGCCGTCTCGCACACCACGATGTCGGAGTGGGACGACTTCACCGTCTCCCCCGCCGCCGTCTCCGGCCGGCTCGCCTTCCAGCGCGCCGGCGTCCGCCCCGCCGAGATCGACCTCGCCGAGATCTACGACGCCTTCACCTACATGACCCTGGTGACGCTGGAGGACCTGGGCTTCTGCGCCAAGGGGGAGGGCGGCGCCTTCGTCGAGCGGGGGCGGCTGCTGCGGGACGGCGAACTCCCGGTCAACACCGACGGCGGCGGGCTGGCCGCCTGCCACCCCGGCATGCGGGGACTGTTCCTGCTGGTCGAGGCGGTCCGCCAACTCCGCGGTGAGGCCGGACCGGACCGCCAGGTCCGCAAGCCGGGCGGCGCCCTGCCACAACTGGCCGTCGCCTCCGGCACCGGCGGCTGGTTCTGCTCGTCGGGGACGGTGGTGCTGGGGGCGGGGTAGCGCCGGCGGGGCCGCGGGGGTGGCGCCCCCACCGATCCATACATACGTCATGGACGCTTGTCATAGACAGTTGTTGTCTATGACGCTTGTACAGTCGGGCGAGCGCCACCGGTCCAGGAGCACCAGGGCCTTTGCCTCTGCCTCGAAGGGAACCGGCATGCCCGCCTCAGGCAGATCCGGCTGCGGATGCTGATGCTCCGGATGCTGCCGTACATGCCCTGGAAGGACGCCGTGGCGAAGAAGATCGCCGAGGAGGTGCAGCGGGCGGCGCGGGCGATCACGCTCAAGGACTACGCGCCGGCGGCGCACGGTGCCGCCGGCCGTCCCGCCGCGGCCTGTGGTCCGCGCCCCGGACACCGCGCGTACGCTGCCTGACATGCCCGATCACACGGATCACCGCACCGCCGGAAGCGCCCCGGAACCCGGCATCGAAGCCGCCGACACCGAAGCCGAGGCCGCGGACAGCACCGGGGCCGCCGGGCGTGCCGACGCCGAGGCCCGCGCCTTCCGCGAGGTGCTGCGCGGCCTGCGGGTCTGGCCGGGCGAACTGCCGTCCTTCGCCCCGGAGCAGGCACCCGCCGAGCCGCTGCCGCTCTTCCGGCAGTGGCTGCGGGAGGCCGCCGAGGCCGGCGTTCCCGAGCCGCACACCATGTCCCTGGCCACCGCGGACGCGGCCGGCGACCCGTCCGTGCGCATCGTGATGCTGCACGACGCGGACGAGCGCGGCTGGCACTTCGGCACACACCGCGACAGCCGCAAGGGCCGCGAGCTGGCCGCCCGCCCGCGGGCCGCGCTGGCCTTCTACTGGGCGGCGGTCGGCCGCCAGGTGCGGGTCCGGGGCACGGTGACCGCCGCGGGCCCGGAGGAGAGCGCGGCCGATCTGCACCACCGCTCCACGGGCGCGCTGGCCGCCGCCCTGGTGGGCCACCAGAGCGAGGTGCTCGGCTCGGCCGCCGAACTGGCGCGCGCCGCGGACGCCGCCTGGGAGCGCGCCCGGCGCGAACCGGACGCGCCGGTCCCGAGCTGGACGCTGTACGTGCTGCGCGCCGAGGCGGTCGAGTTCTTCCAGGGCGACCCGCACCGACGCCAGCACGTACGCCTCAACTACCGCCGGGCGGAGGGTGGTTGGGAGCGGGAACTGCTCTGGCCGTAAAGGCGGAAGACGCACGGCCGGACGACCACGGGCCACCGGTCATCGGCCACCACCCACCGGCCACCAGCCACCAGCCACCAGCCACCAGCCATGCCTACAGCCGCTGGTACATGATGTGCAGCCCCACGTATCCCCGGGTGGGGTGGTGGAAGCCCTCGGGGATGGTGGTCATGATCTGGAAGCCGAGGGATTGCCAGAGGGCGACCGCGCCGGTGTTGCTCTCCACCACGGCGTTGAACTGCATCCCGCGATAGCCCTCGGCGCGCGCCCAGGCCAGCGCGTGCTCGCCCGGTGCCGCGCCGGCGGTGCCGCGGGTCCACCATGAAGCTGGCACTGGCGATGTGGGCGGCGTTGCCCATCTGGTTGGGGTTCATCTTGGCCGAGCCGAGCACCGTCCCGGAGTCGTCGACGGCGACGACCGTACGGCCGGGCGGTGGGAGCATCCAGAGCGCGCGGGCCGCCGGCTCGTCGATGTCCGGGGGATAGGAGTAGGTCTCGCCGGCCCGCACGACGGACCGGAAGAAGGGCCAGACAGCGGGCCAGTCGGCCGCGTTCGCGTCTCGGATCAGCACCGGGAGAGCCTCCCGTGCGCACGGCCCGGACCGCCACCCTATTTGTCGGCGGCGCCCGGCGCCTTCAAGCCGGCCGGAACACCGCTGTCGCGTACCCGGCGCCCTCGCCCTCCGCCGCCGGACCGCCGCCGGTCCGCTCCGTCGGCTCGGTGCGGAAGTGCACCGCGAGCGGCATCCCGATCCGCAGGTCCGACTCCGCGCAGTCCGTCACCTCGGTCATCATCCGGGGCCCTTCGGCGAGTTCGACGACCGCCGCGACGTAGGGGACGCGGTCGCCGAAGGGCGGGAGGTCGTTGCGGTGCACGACGGACCAGGTGTAGAGGGTGGCACGGCCGGTGGCCGGCTCCCAGACGACGTCCTCGCTCCAGCAGCGCGGGCAGAACTCGCGCGGATAGTGGTGCGCCGCGCCGCACCCCTCGGCCCGGCACCGGCGCAGCAGCAGCCGCCCTTCGGCCGCCGCCGCCCAGTACGGCCGGGTGAAGGCGTCCACCTCCGGCAGATCGAACCGCACCGCCGCGCGCCCCGCCGCGCCCGGGCCCCGCTCCGCACCCCCGGCCTGCGCCGCCTCCCGCACCGCCATCCGTACAACACCCCCATCGACGCCCCGCCATGTTCTGACGGTACGTCAGTTCAGCTCATCGGCGGTGCGGGCGCAAGAGGGCGGGCGTCCCGCCCCTACCGCCCGCCGCCCGCCGCCCGCCGCCCGCCGCGAAGCTTTACCGCGCACACCCATTCCTGACATGACGTCAGTTCAGTAATCTGACTATGCGTCAGCTACTGCTGAACGCGGTAGGGCGCGCAGTCCACGAGAGCCGTCACACAGGAGCGGGCGTCTGCGATGCTTGGATCGACTCACGGCACCCTCACCACGCACTCCCGGCCGGCCCGCGTCGTGGCCTGCGGGGAGCGCCCACCCCACACCGTCCACGGCATCAGCGACCCCGGCGCCGACGGTGCCGGCGGCCCGGGCACCGCGGCCGGCCCGGTCGTCGCCGACCAGGACGTCAGCGGTCGCCCGCTGCACGCGCCCGTACCGGACCTGGACCGTTTCTTCCGGCCCGAGTCGGTGGCGGTGATCGGCGCCTCGGACAGCGAGGGCCGGCCCAACACCGGCATCACCCGGCAGCTGATCGCCTGGGCGGAACGGGTCGGCGCCCGGCTCCACCCGGTCAACCCCGGACGCGAGCGGGTCTTCGGCCTGCCGTGTCACGCCGGTGTCGGCGAGCTGCCGGAGACCGTCGACCTCGCGGTGCTGCTGGTCGGCGACCCGCTGCCGGTCATCGGGCAACTGGCCGAGGCCAAGGTGAAGTTCGCGGTGGCCTTCGCCTCCGGCTTCGCCGAGACCGGCGAGGACGGCGCCGCCGCCCAGGCCCGGCTGGCCGACGCCGTCGCCCGCTCCGGCCTGCGGCTGCTCGGGCCCAACACCAACCTCAACGCCTTCGAGAAGTTCCGCGACGACCTCGACGGCCCGGCCATCGCCCTGATCACCCAGTCAGGCCACCAGGGCCGGCCGGTCTTCACCCTCCAGGAGCTGGGCATCCGCCTCTCGCACTGGGCCCCGACCGGCAACGAGGCCGACCTGGAGACCGCCGACTTCCTCTCCTACTTCGCCTCCCGTCCCGAGGTCGGCGCGATCGCCGCCTATGTGGAAGGGCTCAAGGACGGCCGCAGCTTCCTGCTCGCCGCCGACCGCGCCGCCCGCAACAAGGTGCCGGTCGTCGTCGTCAAGGTCGGCCGCACCGAGACCGGCGCCCGGACCGCCGCCTCGCACACCGGCAAGCTCACCGGCGCGGACGAGGTGGTGGACGCCGCGATGCGGCAGTACGGCGTGATCCGGGTGGACGGCCTCGACGAGCTCCAGGACACCGCGGCACTGCTGGCACGGGCCAGGAAACCCACCGCCGAGGGCGTCGCGGTCTATTCGATCTCCGGCGGCACCGGCGCGCACTTCGCCGACCTGGCGACCGCCGCGGGCCTGACCCTGCCCACCCTGTCCGACGCCAAACAGACCGAGCTCCACCAGTGGATACCGGGCTACCTCAACGTCGCCAACCCGATCGACAACGGCGGGCACCCGGTCGGCGACTGGCGCGGCCGCAAGATCATCGACGCGCTCCTCGCCGACCCGTCCGTCGGCGTCCTGATCTGCCCGATCACCGGCCCCTTCCCGCCCATGAGCGACAAACTGGCACAGGACCTCGTGGACGCGGCGGAGCAGTCGGACAAGCTGGTGTGCGTCGTCTGGGGCTCGCCGGTCGGCACCGAGGACGCCTATCGCCGCACCCTCCTCGGCTCCTCCCGGGTGGCGACCTTCCGCACCTTCGCCAACTGCATCACCGCCGTCCGCGCCTATCTGGAACACCATCGCTTCACCGCCCACTACCGCTCGCCCTTCGACGACGCCCCCCGCACGCTCTCGCCCTCCGCCCGCAAGGCCCAGGCCCTGCTGCGCCCCGGCCGGCAGCTCAGCGAGCACGCGGCGAAGCAGCTGCTGCGCGCCTACGGCATCCGCGTACCGCGGGAACAGCTGGTGACCAGCGCGGCGGCGGCCGTCCGGGCGGCGAGCCTGGTCGGCTATCCGGTGGTGCTGAAGGGCTCCGGCCCCGAGCTGGCCCACAAGACCGAACTCGGCCTCGTCAAGGTCGGACTGACCTCGGCCAGCCAGGTCCGCGACGCCTATCGGGAGCTGACCGAGATCGCGCGCTACGAGGATCTGCCGCTGGACGGCGTCCTCGTCTGCCAGATGATCGAACGGGGCGTCGAGATGGTCGTCGGCGTCACCCCCGACCCGCTCTTCGGGCCGACCGTCACCGTCGGACTCGGCGGGGTGCTCGTGGAGGTCCTCCGGGACATCGCGGTGGGCGTGCCGCCCTTCGGGGAGGCGCACGCCCGCGCCATGCTCCGCGAGCTGCGCGGCCACGCCCTCCTGGAAGGCGTCCGCGGAATGCCGCCCGCGGACACCGACGCCCTGGTCGAGACCGTGCTGCGGGTGCAGCGGATGGCCCTGGAACTCGACGGCGAACTGGCCGAGTTGGACATCAACCCGCTGGTCGTCCTGGAGCGCGGGCAGGGCGCGGTGGCACTGGACGCCCTGGCGATCTGCCACTGACCGCCGGCCGCCGTGCCGGCTCCCCCTTCCGTCCACTCCCCTGGAGCCGCTCCCCCATGACATCCGCACCGTCCCCCCGCCCCGCCGCCGGCGCCCCCTCTCGACCCACCGGACCCACCGGACCCACCGGCCCCGCCGGACCTGCCGGACCTGCCGGACCCGCCGATCTCACCGAACTCGCCGAACTCACCGAACTCGCCGAACTCACCGAACCCGTCGACTCCTTGATACTGCACGCCACTGACAACGGCGTCGCCCAGCTCACCCTCAACCGTCCCGACGCCCTCAACGCCCTCACCTGGGACATGCGCGAACGCCTCATCGGCCTGCTCGCCGACGCCTCCGCCGACCCCGACGTGCGCGCCGTGCTGCTCACCGCGACCGGCAAGGGATTCTGCTCCGGCGCCGACCTGCGCGGCGCGCCGACCGTCGGCGACCGGGTCGCGGGCGATGTCGCGCGGATGATCCGCGGCGGCGCCCAGCGGTTCATCGCCGCCGTGCTGGACTGCGAGAAACCGGTGATCGCGGCCGTCAACGGCACCGCCGCCGGGATCGGCGCACACCTCGCGTTCGCCTGCGACCTGGTGCTGGCCGCCGAATCGGCCCGCTTCATCGAGGTGTTCGTGCGCCGCGGCCTGGTACCGGACGGCGGCGGCGGCTATCTGCTGCCGCGGCTGATCGGCCCGCAGCGCGCCAAGGAGCTGATGTTCTTCGGCGACGCCGTGCCGGCCGCCGAGGCCGCGCGGCTGGGGCTGGTCAACCGGGTCGTCCCGGACGGGGAGTTGGCCAAGGTCGCCCGGGAGTGGGCCGAGCGCCTCGCCGCCGGCCCCACCCGCGCGCTCGCCCTCACCAAAGCGCTGGTCAACGCCTCTCTGGACGGCGACCGCGGCGCGGCCTTCGCGGCCGAGGCCACCGCCCAGGAGATCAATATGACGACGGCGGACGCCCAGGAAGGCATCGCGTCCTTCGTGGCGCGCCGCCGGCCCACGTACCGGGGGAGGTGACCGGGGCACCGCCGCCCCCAGAGGCGCGCGCCGCCGCCTCCCGCCCGTTCACCACGGGCGGCTCATCCGCCGTCCGCCGGGCACTCGGGGACCTCCCGGGTATTACGGGTCCGCACCCCCGGCAGCCATCCCTGTGCGCCCTCCCCGGTGCGCACCCGGTACCACCGGCTGGAGGTGATCCCCTCCTCGTCCCGGACCAGTTGCCCGTCCGTCACCACGCAGCGGGCCGCCAGCACCTCCCCGTGCCAGACCCGCCCAGCGGAGTTCCCGCGCGCCGCGTACGGCCGGTGCGGGTCCTTGGCCAGCCGCAGCGCGCACTCCAGGGTGTGCGGCGTCCGGCAGGCGGCCTCGCTGTTGTAGACCGTGAGCGGCACCGTCCGCGGCGGCCCGGCCGGTCTGACGTCCACCGCGCCCGGCCGCAGCAGCACCCACCAGACGCCCAGGACCACCACCGCCACTGCTGCCGCGACGCCCAGCACCACGGCATACGGGCGCCGTCGCGACAGCCAGGCCACGGCGGCGCCGCCCCCCGGCGCCGGGGCCGTCGCCCGGCCGTCCGCCGCGGGCTCCCTGACCCGCTCCCACAGGCCGCCGGGCGTCTCGATCTCCTCGTCGGCCGCCCGCAGCTTCGCGCGCAGCAGCGCCTCGACCTCGCCGTGCCCGCCCGCGCCGTCCCGTGGCCCCGCGCCCACCGTGCCGCTCACCTCCCGGCCTGCCCGTGCTCCGATTCAACGAGGTACGCGCGCAGCCTGTCCAGGGCCCGGGCCCGATGGCGGGCGGCGGTGCCGCGGTGCACCTTCATGATCTTCGCGGCCTGGTCGATCGTGTACCCGTCCAGGTCCACCAGGATCACGATCCCCGCCTGCCGGTGCGACAGCCGGCCCAGCAGCCGCACCGCCTCCAGCTCCGCATGCCGTCGCGCCATCCCTCCGTCCCACTCGCCGGATCCGCCGCCGGCCCCCGGCCCCGTGCCGGCCCCGGCCGCGTCCCACTCGTCCACTTCCTCCACCAGCACCTGCCGCCGCTCCTTGCGGTAGGCGTCCCGGGCGACGCTGAGGACGGCGGTGAAGGCGTAGGCATACGGCTCCGGGTGCGCCAGGAGACGCTGGGGACGGGCGGCGAGCTTGAGATACGCCTCGTGCACCACGTCCTCCGCCGACTGCCGGGTCCCGGCCAGCATCACCGCCCGCCGGTAGAGCCGCGGCAGCAGCCCGCAGAAGAGCTCGTCGAACGCCGCCGACGCGGTGCCCCCGGGGCCCGGTGGCCCGGAGGAACCGGACCGGCCCGAGGGTGGGGACGGACTGCCGGGCCCGCCGGGTCGGGCCCTCTGGGAACCAGCGGCCGACCACGAGGTCGGCGATGTCGCATCGGCCATGTACCGGAACACTCCCCCGTGCTTGGCTACGGCGCGGCCGAGGTGGAAGGTACCCGTGCGCTCGGCGACCAATCAGGAACGCGGCCCCAATCTCCCCCCAACCACCGTGATCCGGCCCGGCCTTCCGCGCCAAACCACCCTTGTGAGTGGCTCCCGCCCCTTCCCATCTGACGCTCCATCAGATTCAATCACCAGCATGATGGGACACGCCGGAATGGCGGCCACCGCCATCCGCTACCTCCGCTCCGTCGGGGCCCCCACCGCCGCCGCGCCGCCAGCCCCGCACTCCCGCTCCGTCGGCGCGCGCCCTCCATTGCGCGCCGTACGCGAAGACGAACGCGCCCCCTTGGATCCGGCTGAATTCCGCTCCGTCCTGGGCCACTTCGCCAGTGGCGTCACGATCATCACGGCCCCCGCCGAGACGGGCCCGGCGGGCTTCGCCTGCCAGTCCTTCGCCTCCCTCTCCCTGGACCCGCCGCTGGTGGCGTTCATGGTGGGCCGCACCTCGACGACCTGGCCGCGCCTGGCGCGGGCCGGCGTCTTCTGCGTCAACGTCCTCGGCGCCGCGCAGGGCGACCTGTGCCGCGCGTTCGCCGTCAGCGGCGCCGACAAGTTCGCCGGCGTCCCCCACAGCCCGGCCCCGGTCACCGGCTCGCCCCGGCTCGCGGACGTCCCCGCCTGGATCGACTGCACGATCCACGCCGTCCACACCGGCGGCGACCACCTCATCGTCGTCGGCCGCGTCGAGGCCCTGGGCACCGACCCGATTGCCGCGGCCCACGGCCCGCTCCTCTTCCACCGGGGGGCGTTCGGGCGGTTCACCTCCTAAAAGGAGCGCCCGCCGGGGCGGGTCGGGCGGGCCACGAGCCGCCCGAACCGCCCCGGCGGGTCGACGACGCCCTACTCCCCGAAGCGCAGGACCGCCCGCGCCACCCGTCCGTGGTGGGCGTCGTCCGCCGCCTTGGCGAAGTCCGCCACCCCGTACGTCGCGGTCACCAACTCGTCCAGCAGCAGCCGCCCTTCGCGGTAGAGCCGGGCGTAGAGGGCGATGTCCCGTTGGGGGCGGGAGGAGCCGTAGCGGCAACCGAGGACGGACTTGTCCAGATACAGCGAGGAGACGAGGAAGGACGCCTCGGCGGTGGCCGGCGGCACCCCGAGCAGCACCGCCTGGCCGTGCCGGTCCAGCAGGTCGATCGCCTGCCGGATCAGCCGGGTGCTGCCCACACACTCGAAGGTGTGGTCGGCGCCGGTCGGCAGGATCTCCTTCACCGCCCTGACGGTGTCCGGCACCGCCGACGCGTCCACGAAGTGGGTGGCCCCGAACTGCCGCGCCGCCGCCTCCTTCGCGGGATTGGCGTCCACCGCCACGATCACCGACGCCCCCGCGATCCGTGCGCCCTGGAGCACGTTGAGGCCGATCCCGCCGGCCCCGATCACCACCACCGAGTCGCCGCGGTCCACCCGGGCGCGGTTCAGCACCGCGCCCACACCGGTCAGCACCCCGCACCCGATCAGCGCGGCCGAGGTCAGCGGAATCTCCTTCGGGATCTTGACCGCCTGCACCGCCTTGACGACCGTACGCTCCGCGAACGCCGAGTTCGAGGCGAAGTTGAACAGCTCCGTGCCACCGCGCCGGAACGGCTTCGCCGGCATCCCGATCGCCTTGCGGCACATCGTCGGCCGCCCCCGGTCGCACTCCGCGCACGCCCCGCAGTTCGCCAGCGTCGACAGCGCCACGTGGTCACCGGGCGCCACATGGCTCACTCCCGCCCCGACGGCCTCGACCACCCCCGCGCCCTCGTGCCCCAGCACCACCGGCACCGGAAACGGAATCGTCCCGTCGATCACCGACAGATCGCTGTGGCACAACCCGGCCGCCCGGATCCCCACCAACACCTCGCCCGGCCCCGGATCCCGCACCTGGAGATCGTCCACGACCCGGGCCTGCTCACCATCGAATATGACGCCCTTCATTTCCGCTCCGCTCCGGGCATTTCCCGCTCCACTCTGGACATTCCCCGCTCCGCTCTGGGCAGGCCGAGCACCCGCTCGGCGATGATGTTGCGCTGGATCTCGTCCGAGCCGCCGTAGATCGTGTCGGCCCGGGTGAACAGGAAAAGTCGTTGCAGCGCGTCGAGTTCGTACGGCGCCTCCGGGGACCAGTCCACCGGCCCCACGGTCGCCGCCGCGCCGCGCACCCGCATCACCAGCTCACCGAGTCGCTGGTGCCACCCGCCCCACAGCAGTTTCGCCACGCTCGGCGCTCCCCCGGCGCCTCCTGCGGCGCCCAGGGTCCGCAGCGCGTTCCACCGCATGACCTGCAACTCCGCCCACTGGCGCACGAGGTGCTCGCGCAGCACCGGATCGCGGACCGCGCCGCCACGGACCGCCGCGCCGACCACCTCCGCCAGCTCCCGCGCGAACCCGACCTGCTGGACGAGCGTCGACACCCCGCGCTCCAGGGCCAGCAGCCCCATCGCCACCCGCCAGCCGGCGCCCGCGCCGCCCACCACGTGGTCGGCCCGCGCCACCGCCCCGTCGAAGAACACCTCGTTGAACTCCGCGGTCCCCGACATCTGGCGGATCGGCCGCACCTCGATCCGCCCCGGCTGAGCCATCGGAACCAGCAGGAACGACAGCCCCCGGTGCCGCCGCTCGGCCGGATCCGTCCGCGCCAGCACGAAGCACCAGTCAGCCTCCCCGGCCAGCGAGGTCCACACCTTCTGCCCGCTGATCCGGTACCCGGCCCCGTCCCGCACCGCCACCGTCCGCAGGCCGGCCAGGTCCGACCCGGCCTCCGGCTCGCTGTAGCCCTGGCACCACAGCTCCTCGCCGCGCGCCACGGCCGGCAGGAACCGCTTCCGCTGCGCCTGGTCCCCGTACGCGAGCAGCGTCGGCGCCAGCAGGTTCTCCCCGATGTGCCCCACCCGCCCCGGCGCGCCGGCCCGCGCGTACTCCTCGGCCCACACCACCTGCTGCGTCAGCGACCCAGCCCGGTTCCCGTACTCCCCGTGCACCCGGTCCCACCCCAGCCCGATCCAGCCCCCACCCCCCAACTCCCGCTCCCAGGCCCGCCGGACCTCCACCCCTATGTGCTCGCTGCCGGGACCGCCAGCCGCCCCCAACGAGGCGAACTCACCCACCAGATGCCCCGCCAGCCACTCCCGGGCCTCCGCCCGGAATCCCTCATCCGCCGTTCCGAACCCGAACTCCATTCCGCCCTCCCAGGCACGCCCCCACCGGCCCCACAACCACCCACCCACGGGAGGGGACGGGCCGGAGGTGCGGGGTGTCCGGACGTCAAGCGAAGCAGTCCGGACACCCCCGCGCCGGAGGCCCGTCACCGCACCCGAAAGCCCCGCGCAGCGGACAACTCAATGCGCCGCAGGCGCAACAAGCAAGCCCCGCACGGCGGGAAAGCCGACAACGTGGACTACGCGTTCGGCCGCTCCGCGGCCTTCGCCGCGCGCGCCATCTCCTCCAGCCGCGCCAGCATCGGCATGGGGTCGATCCCCACCGACCCCGCCACCACGTCGGCGACGCGCTCGGGCGTCCACCCGCCTTCGTCGGCGTAAACGGAGCGCAGCTCCCTCGGCTGGGCCCACACCGCGATCTTCGGCCCGGCCACGGTGTAGACCTGGCCGGTGACCCCGTCGACCCGGGCCCGTTCGCTCAGCAGGTAGACGACGAACGCCGCCACGTCCTCCGGTTCGCCGATCTCCTTCAGTTCCATCGGCACATTGGCCGACATCCGCGTCCGGGCGACCGGTGCCACCGCGTTCGCGGTCACCCCGTACTTGTGCAGGCCCAGCGCCGCGCTGCGCACCAGCGAGATGATCCCGCCCTTGGCCGAGGCGTAGTTGGCCTGGGCGACGCTGCCCTGGTGGTTGCCGCTGGTGAAGCCGATCAGCGTGCCGGACTTCTG
The DNA here is from genome assembly GCF_029011865.1 of Streptomyces yunnanensis. NCBI lineage: Bacteria > Bacillati > Actinomycetota > Actinomycetes > Kitasatosporales > Streptomycetaceae > Streptomyces > Streptomyces yunnanensis. The sequence goes on along the minus strand of NZ_CP095749.1, from coordinate 5,490,462 downwards.
CCTGCGCATCACCGCCGCGGCGGCCCGGAAGACCGTGAAGGTGCCCTTGAGGTGGGTGGCGACGACCGGGTCCCACTCCTCCTCGGACATGTTGAAGAGCATCCGCTCGCGCAGGATGCCGGCCACGCACACCACGCCGTCGACGCGCCCGTACTCGGCCAGCGCGGTGTCCACGATCCGCTGGCCGCCGGCCATCGTGGAGACGTCGTCGGCGACGGCCGTGGCGGTGCCGCCCGCCGCCTCGATCTCCTTGACCACCGCCTGTGCCACCTCGCTACGGGGCTCGCCGCCCTCGATGGAGACGCCGTAGTCGTTGACCACCACCTTCGCGCCCTCGGCGGCGGCCGCCAGGGCGACGGCCCGCCCGATGCCGCGGCCGGCCCCCGTGACGGCGACCACCTTGCCGGCCAAGAAGTTCCCCATGCCGCGCCCCTTCCCACGGTTTCTGACGGACCGTTAGATTTTTGAGCAGACGCGGTACGAGCACAAGACCCCGGACGCAACCCCGGACGCACGGCTCGAACCCGCACCCGGACGACGGCGCCCGTCCCCACCGGCCCCACCCGTCACCCACCACCCGCCCCGAGGAGCGCCCATGCCCCTGCCCCAGGAGTTCCACGACATCGCCCGGCGCGTGAACAACTGGGGCCGCTGGGGCCCGGACGACGAGCTCGGCACCCTGAACCTGATCACCCCGGACGTGGTGCGCGCCGCCGCCGCGACCGTCCGCACCGGCCGCCGCATCCCGCTGGCGCTGCCGCTCCGCCAGGACGGCGTGCAGACCGGCGCGATCCCGGGACGGGGCAATCCGCTGCACACCATGGTCGCGATCAACCACGAGATCTTCGGCCCGGGCACCGTCGCCACCTCCGACGACACCGTCACCATGGGCCTGCAGGCCGCCACCCACTGGGACGGCCTGACCCATGTCTCGCACTCCGGGCGGCTCTACAACGGGCGGCCGGCCGACACCGTCACCGCGCACCGTGGGGCCACCGCGCTGGGCATCGAGAAGGCCACCCCGATCCTCTCCCGCGGGGTGCTGCTGGACGTGGCCCGGGCCCGCGGCACCGACCGCCTGCCGGGCGGGCACGCGGTCACGCCGGAGGACCTGGAGGCCGCCGAGGAGTTGGCCGGGACGGCGGTCCGGTCCGGCGACGTCGTCCTGGTGCGGACCGGGCAGTTGCGGCACTACCTGGCCGGCGACCGGGAGGCGTACGCGTTCCCCTCCCCCGGGCTCTCGGTGCGCACCCCGGAGTGGTTCCACGCCCGCGAGGTCGCCGCGGTCGCCAACGACACCCTGACCTTCGAGATCTTCCCGCCGGAGATCGAGGACCTGTGGATGCCGGTGCACGCCCTCCACCTGGTGGAGATGGGCATGCTCCAGGGCCAGAACTGGAATCTGGAGGAGCTCTCGGCGGCCTGCGCGCAGGAGGGCCGCTACGCCTTCCTGCTGTCCGCGGTGGCCGAGCCGTTCGTCGGCGGCACCGGCAGCCCGGTCGCGCCGGTGGCCGTCCTGTGAGGTGCGACGCCGCGCCCCCGGCACGCGAGCGACCCCGGACCGGCCAGGCGGCGGCGCGCGCTGCGCGCCCCGAGCACGGCACCGCGGGCCGCCACCTGGCTCCGGGCCGCGATCCGCACTCGACAAGGCCGCGGGTCATCGACCCGGTACGCCCTTGCCGTCCCCTCACGGCGCATCGCTTCCCCAAGAGTGATCACCGGGGAACGCCACGTCAACACCTGGTCTGGACTAATTCCGCGTCAGGCGAACCGATTCAGCGATTTATGACCGGTTTGTGGTGACGCTCGTTACGGCGCAAGCAGGGTCATATGCCCCCAGGTCCGCACCGGCCGCCATCAACAGCGGCTGCCCGCGGTCCACTTCGCACCAGATCCGCTTGCCGGCCCCCTCCGGCTGCCAGCCCCAGCGGTCCGCGAGGCCGTCGACCAGCTCCAGACCGCGGCCGTTGGTGTCCTCGCCGTCCGCGTGCCGGGGGCGCGGCGGGCGGGCGCTGACGTCCACCACTTCGACCCGTACGGTGCCCACCACGGCGCCCGTCCCGGAGAAGCACATCCGTAGCCGGGCCGCCGAACCGGTGTGCACCACCGCATTGGTGACCAGCTCGGAGATCAGCAGGATCAGCGTCTCGGCGAGCGGTTCGTCCGCCCCTATGCCCGACCCCGCGAGCCTCGACCTGGCCCACCGCCGGGCCCGCCCCACTTCCGCGGGGTCGGGCCGCACTTCCAACTGCACCTGAAGCACCTGCACCGCTCACACCATCCGAACCGGCGGAAACATCGCCTCGCGCCTCCACGGAGTCACGGTGCGTGACTCCGGCGAAGCACAGCATGGTTGACGTTCAGTCACCGCAACAACCGCTTCGGGCATATTCCAGCGCAAGGGAGTATGCGTGCGGCATACTGTGCGACGCACAGCGCGGGGAGTCGAACATGGGGGGTCGTCGGGGCCTCGCCCGGGGCGAGCGGCGCGCAGTCGATGCCCCGGAGCCGTCCTTCCGACGGCACCGTGACATTTGCGCCACAGAACCACTCGCACCCCACGGAGCGTACCCGAGCGCAGCGCCGACTCCCCCGTGTGACGAGTCACGCCTAGGACACAACCCGATATCGACCCTCCGTGACCGCTTATGCGTGAGGGACCCGACATTCCGCACACGGGTTGCCAGAGTCTGACATCGACGGCGCGGCCGGCACGCTCCGTACGCGTCCGCGGACGCCGGCGCACCCCCTCACCCCGCCAGCGCGTCCGCCAGGCGCTCCTCCGCCTCCCGCGCGCCGCCCCACCGCTCGGCCCGCAGCCAGGCCCGTTTGAGGTGCAGATGGACATCGGCCTCCCAGGTGAAGCCCATGCCGCCGTGCACCTGGAGGCAGTCCCGGGCATTGCGCACCGCGGCCTCGTCCGCCAACAGCTTGGCGCCCACGACGTCCAGGGCGTCCTCGGTCACCGCCGCCGCGTAGACCGCGACCCGGGCCAGCTCGGCGCGGACCAGCATCCCGGCGCACAGGTGCTTGACGGCCTGGAAGGAGCCGATCGGCGCGCCGAACTGGGTGCGCTGCCGGGCATGCGCGACCGCCATCTCGACCGTCCGGGCCGCACTGCCCAGCTGCTGGGCCGCGGTCAGCAGGGCCGCCTCGCGGCGCAGCCGGGGCACGTCCAGGCCGGGCTGCGGGACGGTGCGCGCAGGGCCGGTGACGCGGGCGAGCGGGGTGAGGGGGTCCACGGAGGCGAAGGGGGCGCGGGCGACGTCGGCGGGTGCACTCCGGTACGCCCGGGCCGCGTGCGCCGGCGCATCCCCGTCCAGGAAGATCAACGCGTCGCAGTCGGCCGGGTGCTCCCACAGCACCGGATCGGTCGCGCCGTCACACAGCGCGACGATCCGCTCGCCGGACGCCACCCCGTCCACCGCCCCGGCCAGCAGCTGCCCGGCCACCAGCGGGCCCGGCAGCAGCGCCCGGCCGGCCTCCTCGAAGACCAGGACGGCCTCCGGCAGCCCCAGCCCGACGCCGCCGTCCGCCTCCGGGAGCCGCAGGGCGAAGAAGCCGGCGTCGGCCAGCTCCCGCCACAGCCCGCGGTCCAGCGCCGGGGCGTCGACGGCGGCACGCAGCCGGTCCCGGTCGAAGCGGCCGGCGAGCAGTTCCCGGGTGCCGTCCCGCAACGCCCGCTGGTCCGCGGTGAGTTGGAAGTCCACCGGCCACTCACCGCCCCTTCGGCAGGCCGAGGATCCGCTCGGCGACGATGTTCCGCTGGATCTGCGAGGTGCCCGCGGCGATGGTGTACGCGAGGGCGGAGAGCCGGTCGGCGACCCACGGGTGGTCGGCGTCCAGCGCCCGTCCGCCGAGCACCTCGGCCGCCGCGTCGTAGAGCTCCTGGCGGGCGTGCGAGTAGCGCAGCTTGAAGACCGAGCCGCCGACGCCGGGGACGCCGCCGGCACTCCCCCTAGGTCTCGAATCCACTCGCCCAGGGGGGACCCCCATCGCCTCGCTGACGTTCCACTGGGTCAGCCGCCACAGCGCGGCGAACTCGGCGTTCAGCCGGCCCAGTCGGCGGCGCAGCACGGGGTCGTCCCAGCGGCCGTCGGCGCGGGCGGTGCGGGCGAGCTCGGCGAGCAGCCGGCGGCAGGCCACCACCTCGCCGACGAAGGCGGTGCCGCGCTCGAAGGAGAGCGTCACCATCGTCACCCGCCAGCCGTCGTCCTCGGCCCCGACGCGGTTGCCCACCGGTATCCGGACCTCGTCGAGGAACAGTTCGGCGAACTCGGTGGAGCCGGCCAGTGTGCGCAGCGGCCGGACGGTCACCCCGGGGGCGTCCATCGGCATCGCCAGCCAGCTGATGCCGCGGTGCCGGGGGGCCTCCGGGTCGGTGCGGACGAGCAGTTCGCACCAGTCGGCGACCTCGGCGTGCGAGGTCCAGATCTTGCTGCCGGTCACGACGTAGTCGTCGCCGTCCCGGACCGCCCGGGTGCGCAGCGCGGCCAGGTCGGAGCCGGCGTCCGGTTCGCTGAAGCCCTGGCACCAGATCTCCTCGCCGCGCAGGATCGGCGGCAGCCAGCGGGCGCGCTGGGCGGCGGTGCCCTCCGCGGCGATCGTCGGACCGGCGTGCAGCAGCCCGACGAAGTTGGCGCCGACGTAGGGGGCGCCGGCCCGCTCGGTCTCCTCCAGGAAGATCAGGTGCTGGGTGGGGGTGGCCCCCTGGCCGCCGGCGTCGGCCGGCCAGTGCAGCCCGGCGTACCCGGCGTCGTGGAGCATCCGCTGCCAGGCCGCGTCGTGGGCCCGTCGGCCGGGCCAGTCGGTGGCGGCGGGCGGTGGCGGCAGCTTGGGCAGCACCTCGGCGAGCCAGCTCCGCAGCCGGGCCCGGAAGGCTTCCTCCTCTTCGGTGTAGGCGAGGTCCATCAGCGGTCCCGGTGCGCTGCCGGGAGGCGGGCCCCGCGGCGGGCGGCGGGCCCGCGCGCGGGGTCCTGGACGCCGGTGCCGCGCGGCGGCTCGGTCGGGTTCGCCATCGTTCCCCCTCGCCCGTGCCGGTCGCATCGCACCCGGATGCGCCGGGCACGCCAGATTCCTGATGACCCGTCAGATTCCAGGCTAGCCGCGGACCCTCTGGACCGACAAGGCGCCGACCCCTAATCTCGGGGCCTCATCTGACGTATCGTCAGCAGATGGAGCGGAGGGGATCCGCATGACCGGCAGCACCCTGTGGGACCTCGTCGCCTGGCGGGCCGCCCGGACGCCCGACGCCACCGCCCTCGTCCAGGGCGCGGAAAGCCCCCGGGACGAGCGCCGGATCAGCTTCGGGGAGCTGCGCGAACGCGCCGAAAGGGTCGCCGCCGGGCTGTCCGCACGCGGCGTCCGCGCCGGCAGCCGGGTGGTCTGGCAACTGCCCACCCGGATCGAAACGGTGCTGGTCAGCCTGGCCCTGGCGCGGCTCGGCGCGGTGCAGAGCCCGGTCCTGCCGCTCTACCGCGAGCACGAGGTGGGCCAGGTGCTGCGCCGCACCCGCGCCGCGTTCGTCGTGGTGCCCGGCGTCCGGCGCGGCGTCGACCACACCGCGATGGCGCGCCGCCTGGCCGCGGAACTGCCCGCCCCGCCGACCGTCGTCGAGGCGTACGACACCCTGCCGGACGGCGACCCGACCACCCTCCCGGCACCGCCCACCGACCCCGACGAACCCCGCTGGATCTACTGGACCTCGGGGACCACGGCCGCCCCGCGCGGCGTCCTGCACACCGACCGCAGCCTGCGCACCGCCGGCGGCTGGCTGGCCGCCGCGCTGCGCCTGGGACCGGACGACGTCGGCTCGATGGCCTTCCCCTACGCCCATGTCGCCGGACCCGACTACACCGTCATGCTGCTTGTCCACGGCATCCCCGCCGTCCTGCTGGAGCACTTCGCACTGCCCGGCGCACTCGCCCCCTACCGCCGCCACCGGGTCACCCTGGCCGGCGGCTCCACCGCCTTCTACTCCCTCTTCCTCGCCGCCCAGCGCGCCCTCCCGCCGGGCCGCCGACTGCTGCCGTCGCTGCGGCTGCTCGCCGGGGGCGGCGCGCCCAAACCGCCCGCGCTGTACCACGAGGTGGTGGCCGAACTGGGCTGCCAACTCGCCCACGGCTACGCCCTCACCGAGGCCCCGATGGTCACCATGGGCGATCCGCACGACAGCGCCGACCTGCTGGCCACCACCGACGGCCGGCCGCCGGCCGGGATGGAGGTGCGGATCGCGCCGGAGAGCGGGGAGATCCTGCTGCGCGGCCCGGTCGTCTGCCGCGGCTACCTGGACGAACCGGCCCCGTTCGACGCCGACGGCTTCCTGCGCACCGGCGACCTCGGCCACCTCACCCCCACCGGCCACCTCGTCATCACCGGCCGCCTCAAGGACATCATCATCCGCAAGGGCGAGAACATCTCGGCCCGGGAGATAGAGGACCTCCTCTACCGCCATCCGGACATCGCGGACGCCGCGGTCGTCGGACTGCCGGACCCCGAGCGCGGGGAGCTGGTCTGCGCGGTGGTCGAACAGCCGCCGGGCGCGGACGCGTTGACGCTCGACGCGGTCACCGCGCGGCTGCTCGCCCAGGGACTCGCCCGCCACAAGCTGCCGGAGCGGCTGGAGGTGCTGCCCGCCCTGCCGCGCGGGGCGACCCTGCGCAAGGTGCTCAAACAGGAGCTGCGGGAGCGGCTCGGGGGCGACGGCGGAGGTGCGTGACACGGCCGGGGACGGGCGCAGGGCGGGGCGCCCGACCGCGGGCCCCGGCGGCTCCCGGCCCGCCGGCCACCCCGCGGACGCGGCTAGGGCGTTTCTGACGCCCTAGCCGGGCCGGTACGAGCTGCTGGCCTGGGTGTACAGGCGGTCCACCTCGGTGCGGCCGGTGTCCGGGCCGATGACCAGGACGCAGTGGTAGCGGCCGTCGCGGATCATCGCGAGGTTGCGGGCGTAGACCTGGCGACCGCTGCCGTCCTTCCAGGTGAAGGCGCCCTCGGCCATCGCCGTCTGCCCGACGTCTATCCGCCGCAGCCCGGAGACCGACGACCAGCCGGAGGCGCGGAACGCCGCCAACTCGGGCTCCCTGTCCTGCTGGTAGGCCATCGGATCGGGGCCGAACCGCGCGGTGGTGTCACGGCCGGGCACCACCAGCAGCTCGAAGTCGCCGCCCGTGTAGCGCACCTGACCGCGGTCCGCCCCGGCGCCGCGCTGCCAGCCCTCGCGCACCGCGATCCGGAAGCCCGCGGGGTCGGTGCGCAGGGCGAAGCCGGCGACGACGCCCCCGGAGGCGGTGGTCCGCGGCGCACCGGTGCCCGGCGCGCGGCCGGTGCCCTTGCCGTCGCCGCCGTCCCGGCCGGGCGAGGCGGCCGGGCTTCCGCCGGGCGTCACGCCCGAGGTGCCCGAGAGGCCCCCGCCCGGCGGCCCGCCCGCCGCGTCCGCCCCGGACTTCGGCAGGAACATCACGGCGTAGGCGATCCCGGCCACCATCAGCAGCAGGATCACGGTGAGCAGCACCCGGCCCAGGCTGCGCGGCCCCCGACCGGCCCGCGGTCGCGGCGGCACGGGCCCCACCCCGACGTGCCCCGACAGCTCCGACGGCCCCTGCCCGGCACCGGACGGACGCCCGGCGGAGCGCGCGGACCCGGCCGGCCGGAACGCCGCGGGCTCGGCCGAGCGCGGCGGAGGCGCGCCCGCCGCCCGGCCCGCGGGCGCGGACCGCGAACGGGCGCGGAGCTTCTTCGGCCGCCCCCGGCGGACCAGTTCGCCCCGCCGGCGGAGGATCGGCAGCCGCCGCGGATCGGCCGGCCCCGTGAGCGCGGGCAGGGCCACCGTCCGGCGGCCCAGATCCGGCTCCGGCGCCGTCCGCACCAGCGCCCGCAGCCGGTCGCGCAGCTCCTCGGCTGCCGGCCGCCCGGCCGGGTCCTGGCACAGCAGCGCCGCGACGACGGGCCGCAGCGCCCCGCCCTCCACGGCCTCGGCGGGCGGCCACGCCCGCACCCACCGCACCAACTCCGCGGCGCTCTCCTCCGGATACGGCGGATGGCCCTGCACCGCGCGGAACAGCAGCGCGCCCACCGCCCACAGATCCACCGCCGGCCCCACCGGCGCCGCGCTCCCGTCCGCCGGCCCGGCCTGCTCCGGCGCCCAGCGCTCGGTGACCGCGCCGACCACCTGGAGCCGCGCCTGCCGGGCCCGCTCGGCGGCGAGCCCGGTCGGCCCCGCGCCACCGGGCGCCTGGCCCGCCGCCTCCGCGGCGCCGCCGCCGGCGCCCGCCTTGGCCAACGAGACCGCCGCGGCCGGCTCCTCGGGCACCGGGTCGTACCCGCACAGCGCCTCCTGGGCCGCGCCCACCGCCAGCCCCGTCAGGATCGCCCGGCCGTCGTCGCAGACCAGGACCGTGCGGGCGGTGATGTTGCGGTGCAGCCAGCCGTGCGCGTGCAGGGCGCGCAGGGCGGTGAGCAGATCGACGGCGATCTCCGCGGCGCGGTGCGGGCCCAGCGCCCGCGCGGCGAGCAGCGCGGACAGCGGGCGGGCGGGCAGGAGTTCGCCGACGATCCACAGGCTGCCGTCCTGCGCGAAGACGTCGAAGACCTGGTCGAGCAGGGGGTGGTCGGGCAGTTGGGCGGCGGCCGTCGCGGCCTGGAGGGCGTGCTGGACGACCGGGTCCCGGGGGCTGCGGTCGGCGCCCTGGGCGGCCGCCCGGCCGCGGACCGCCGCCGTCCGGCCGCCGCTGGCGAAACCATCCTGCGCACGCCCGTGCGCAGGATGTCCGTCCGCGCCGGAACCGGCCGGCAGCCCGGATCCGTCCGCCGCCAGCAGCTCCGCGTCCACCACCTCCGGCAGCGGCACCTGACGGATCAGCACTTCCTGGCCGCTGTAGGTGTCGAAGGCCCGGGTCTCGCCGAACTGGTCGGGGCAGGAGGCGTCATAGGGGTCGCCGGGGGTGTCCGCCGCGGCGCCGGGGTCGTCGCCGAACGGCCGCGCCGGCAGGCGGTAGCGCTCGGCGAGCACTCTCCCCGCGTACTCGTCCACGACGCGCCTCCCCTCAGCGTGCGCCGCGCCCGCCCGGGGCGGATGCGTACGACTGTGGACTTCTCACGATACGGGGCAGCACCGACAGTTGAGCCCGTCGGACCGCGACGCGCGCCGTGTCCGTCCGCGGCGGCCGGGGAGCGGGCGGTCCGGCCCCGCCGGGCCGGCCCACCGCCCGCGTCGGGTCAGTCCTTGATCGCGAAGGTCCGGAAGGCGGTGTCCCGCAGTTCGCGGCACTCCTCGTCGTCCCAGCCGTCCGCCTTGCAGGTGATCATGATGGCGTAGCCGTGGTGGTCGTCGGCGCGGAAGCCGCGGTTGAGCACCCGCACGTCCTCGCCGCCCTGACGGCGGGTGAACGCCCAGTCCGCGACGGTCGGGTAGCCGCGCCAGCCGATGGCCTTGATGCCCAGCAGGTGGTAGTCGTCGCTGGAGCCGGCCACGTTGGGCTCCAGGCTGCGCCAGGACGCCGCGGCGTCCTTGCCGGGCGAGTCGTTGTAGTCGACCTGTATGCGCGGGAAGCCGCCGTCGGCGCTGTATATGGCGCCGGAGTTCTGCCCTGCCGTATCGGTCTGCTTGAACCCCTTGGGCATCACCATGGTGAAGTGGAACCCGCCGTTGGTGACCTGCGCGAAGCCGTCCGGGATCGCCGCCCCGTCCTTCTTCCCGCCCTCGCCGCCGCCGGCGCCGCCGGCACCCTGCGTGCCACCCTTGCCGCCACCCGGGGTGCCACCGCCCGGGGTGCCGCCCGACTTCGCCCCGCCCGGCGTGCCGGCGCCGTCCGTGGCCGGATCACGGCTCGCGTCGGCCGACCGGCTCGCGGCCCGGCTCGCGTCCGTGCCCTTGCCGGCCTTGCCGGCGGCGGAGTTGCTGTTGTCGCCGCTGCTGAACAGCAGTGCCAGCAGCGTCCCGAGGACGACGACCAGCACGGCCGCCGCGATGATCAGCGTCCGGCGCGGCACGACGTCGGTCACCGAGGCGCGCGGCGGGGCGGGACGGCCGTCGCGGTCGCCGGGTCTGGAGTCGGACCGGGCCGCCGCGGCGGCGTTCCGCACGGACGTCAGGGCCGCGCGCACCCGCTCCTTGGCGGCGTCCGCGTCGAACCCGGCGCGGGCCGGGGAGCCGTCCGCCGCGGTCTTGCTCGCGGCCGGCCGCGCCGCGGCGCTCTCCTTGGCGGGCTCCCGCGCCGGCGCCGGCTTCGCCGAACCGCCGTCCGTGCGCGCCGCCTTCGACGCGCCCGGCGCCGCCCGGTCGGCCCCGGTGGCCGCACCGGTACCGGTGGCCGTGGTGGCCGCACCGGCCGCGCTCGCCGCCGAGGCCGCGGAGGCCGTCGGCTTCGCCTTGGGCTTCTTCGGCGCCCGGGGCTTGGCGGTGTCCTTGGCGGGCCTGGCGCCGCCGGGCCGCTCCGGCGGCGCGGTGGGCAGGACCATCGCCCGCGTCGCGTCCATCGGGGGCTCCGGCTTGGGCTCCGGCGCGTGGATGACCTCGTGCAGCAGCGCCCGCGCCCCCGCCTCGTCCAGCCGGCCCTCCGGATCCTTCACCAACAGGCCGTAGATGACGTCCTCCAGCGGCCCGGCGCTCTTGGGCGGCTCGACCGGCTCGGTCATCACGGCGGTGAGGGTGGCGATCGCCGAGCCCTTGTCGTACGGGGGCACGCCCTCGACACAGGCGTACAGCAGCCCGCCGAGCGACCACAGGTCGGCGGGCGGGCCCGGCTTCTGGCCGCGGGCCCGCTCCGGCGAGATGTACGAGGGCGCGCCGACGAGCATGCCGGTCGACGTCACCGAGGGGTCGCCCTCGACCTGGGCGATGCCGAAGTCGGTGAGCACGACCCGGCCGTCGTCGGAGATCAGCACGTTGGACGGCTTCACGTCGCGGTGCAGGATGCCCTGGCCGTGGGCGGCACGCAGGACGTCGAGCACCGCGTGGCCGACCTCGGCGGCGCGGCGCGGGGTGAGCGGACCGTCGTCGCGGATGACCTCGGCCAGCGAGCGGCCCTCGACCAGCTCCATCACGATCCACGGCCGGTCGTCCTCGTCGACCACGTCGTAGACCGTCACCGCGCTGTTGTTGCGGATCCGGGCGATCGCCTTGGCCTCGCGCAGCGTGCGGGTGATCAGACGACGCTTCTCGTCCTCCTCGATCCCGCCGGGAAAGCGCAGTTCCTTGACCGCGACCGTGCGCCCCAGGACCTCGTCGCCGGCCCGCCAGACGGTGCCCATTCCGCCCCGGCCGAGAACATCGGCGAGCCGGTACCGGCCGGCGAGGAGCCTGCCCTCCTTGCCGTCCATCTCGACCTCGTCGCCCACTGAATCCCCTCTGCATTCCAGCCGAGTTGGCGGCCTCGATTCTCCATCGATCGCCAAACTGGCCCAACTCGGACAACCCACCCTGGCAGAGCCTTCATTCTCTCTCATCCGCGGCCGTGCGGAAGGCCCGGGTGGGTGCCGGAGGGTGCCGCGCACCCGTCATGATGGCCCCGACGACGGGAGTTCTTTTTGCCGCTCCACCCTCCCCGCCCGATCACCCCGGGTCCGCCGCGCCCGGTCGCCCTCATCGTCCTGGCCGTGCTGGCCGCCCTGGCCCTGACGGCGTGTACGAGCACCCCGCTCGCCTCCGTGGCACGCCCGAGGGCGGTCCGGGCGCCGGCCACCACCGCTGCCGCGCTGCACCGCCTGGTGACCGACGGCGCGCCCGGCGCGGCCGCGCTGGCCACCCGGGACGGCCGCCTGGCCGCCCTCCCGTCGCCCAACCACCGCCCCTCAACGGCGCCGCTGCGCGGCGGCACCTCCCAATTCACCGCAGTCGGCGTCGCCGATCTGCGCAGCGGCCGGAAGATGGGCCGCCTGGACCGCTTCCGGGCGGGCAGCCTCACCAAGACCCTGGTCGCGACGGTGGTCCTGCAACTCGTCGGCGAGGGCCGGCTCGCCCTGGACGACCCCGCCGCGGAGCACCTCCCGCCCGGCGTGCCGCTCACCGGCGCGGGCGGCGCGAACGATCTGCGCCGGGTGACGATCCGCCAGCTCCTGGACCACACCAGCGGCCTGTTCAACTACACCGAGGACCCCCACCTCGCCGAACAGCTCTACGGCGCGGGCTTCGTGGCCCACCGCTACGACCGCCACACCCCCACCGAGCTGCTGCGGATCGCCCTCGCCCACCCGCCGACCGGCGCCACCGGCGGTAGCCGGGGGAGCGCCCCCTTCTCCTACTCCAACACCAACTACCTGGTCCTCGGCCTGGTCATCCAGGGCGTCACCGGGCACCCGTACGCCGAGGAGCTGCGCCGCCGGATCCTGGCCCCGTTCGACCTGCGCGGCACCTCGTTCCCCGGCGACAGCCCGACACTGCCCGCGCCGCACGGCCGCGGCTACTCCGTGATCGACGGCCGCCAGGTGGACAGCACCGCCCTCAACCCCAGCCGGGCCGGCGCCGCCGGCGAGATGATCACCACCCTCGTCGACCTCAACCGGTTCTTCGCCGCGCTGCTCGGCGGCAGGCTCCTGGCGCCCCGCCAGATGGCCCAGCTGCGCAGCGAGAAGGCCACCCACGGCGCGTACGGCCTGGGCGTCTACGCCACCCGTCTGCCCTGCGGCGTGACGGTCTGGGGCCACAACGGCGACATCAACGGCTCGTACGCGCAGACCGCCGGCACCGCCGACGGCCGGCACCTGGTCAGCTACCGGGTCAACACCGACGACCCGACCGACCAGGGCGACGGCACCGCCGTGCTGACCGCCGAGTTCTGCCCGTCCCGCGCCCGGCCGGACTGAGACGGCGCAGCCGGGCCGGACCCGGCTGCGCCACGGACTACGTCAGCGGCACGATGTCCGGCGCGCCCAGCCGGGCCGCATCCGCCGTCAGGTCGTCGGGCTGGCGCTGGGATTCGCGCTCCGCCTCCACCCGCTTCTCGTAGTGCGCGATCTCCTTCTCGATCTGCGCGCTGTCCCAGCCCAGCGCCGGCGCCATCAGCTCGGCGGCCTCCCGGGCGCTGCGGGTGCCGCGGTCGAAGGTCTCGATGGAGATCCGGGTGCGCCGGGTCAGTACGTCGTCGAGGTGCCGGGCGCCCTCGTGCGTGCAGGCGTAGACGACCTCGGCGCGCAGGTAGTCGTCGGCGGCGGCGAGCGGCCGGCCCAGCGAGGGGTCGGCCACCACCATTTCCAACAGTTCCTCGGACAACGAGCCGTAACGGTTCAACAGGTGCTCCACCCGGGCCACGTGCAGACCGGTCCGGGCGGCGACCCGGGCCCGCGCGTTCCACAGCGCCCGGTAGCCCTCGGCGCCCGCCAGCGGCACGTCCTCGGTGACGCACTCGGCGACCCGGGCGTCCAGCCCGTGCACCGCCTCGTCCACCGCGTCCTTGGCCATCACCCGGTAGGTGGTGTACTTGCCGCCCGCGACGACCACCAGGCCCGGCACCGGGTGGGCGACCGTGTGCTCCCGGGACAGCTTGCTGGTGGCGTCCGACTCGCCTGCCAGCAGCGGCCGCAGACCGGCGTAGACGCCCTCCACGTCGTCCCGGGTGAGCGGGGTGGCCAGCACCGAGTTCACGTGCTCCAGCAGGTAGTCGATGTCGGCGCTGGAGGCCGCCGGGTGCGCCTTGTCCAGGTCCCAGTCGGTGTCCGTGGTGCCGATGATCCAGTGCCGCCCCCAGGGGATGACGAAGAGCACGCTCTTCTCCGTCCGCAGGATCAGCCCGGTCGTGGAGTGGATCCGGTCCTTGGGGACGACCAGGTGGATGCCCTTGGAGGCGCGGACGTGGAACTGGCCGCGCTCCCCGATCAGCGCCTGGGTGTCGTCGGTCCACACGCCCGTCGCGTTGACGATCTGGCGGGCCCGGATCTCGTGCTCCACACCGCCCTCGACGTCCTGCACCCGCGCGCCGACCACCCGCTCGCCCTCGCGCAGAAAACCCACCACCCGCGCCCGGTTGGCGACGTGCGCGCCGTAGGCCGCCGCGGTCCGCACCAGGGTGGTGACGAACCGGGCGTCGTCCATCTGCGCGTCGTAGTACTGCAACGCGCCGACCAGCGCGTCCCTCCGCAGGCAGGGCGCCACCCGCAGCGCGCGGCGGTGCGAGAGGTGGCGGTGGACGGGCAGCCCCCGGCCGTGGCCGGAGGAGACCGACATCCCGTCGTAGAGCGCCACGCCGGAGCCCGCGTACCAGCGCTCCCAGCCCTTGTGCTGGAGCGGATAGAGGAACGGCACCGGCTTGACCAGATGCGGCGCCAGCCGCTGGAGCAGCAGCCCGCGCTCCTTCAGCGCCTCCCGCACCAGCGCGAAGTCCAGCATCTCCAGATACCGCAGGCCGCCGTGGATGAGCTTGCTCGACCGGCTGGAGGTGCCCGACGCCCAGTCACGGGCCTCGACCAGCCCGGTGTCCAGCCCGCGGGTCGCGGCGTCCAGCGCGGTACCGGCGCCGACGACGCCGCCGCCGACCACCAGCAAGTCCAGTTCCCGCTCCGCCATCTGGGTGAGTGCCTTGGCGCGCTGCGCCGGTCCGAGTGTCGCTGTCTTCACCACTGCCTCCCGCTGTGATTCGGAGCCGGACCCCCCGTCCGTCGATTCTCTCCGCGGTTGGTTCCGGCGACCACCTTCCGCTCAGGGCGGCAACACCCGGCCACCTCGATCCGCCAATACCCATTCTGGGTCAAATATCCGCTTAGTCTACTTATGTCCTTTTAGTGGTTGGGGTCCGCGCGCCGCCGGCCACCACCAGGACACCGCGCAGGGCCCACACACTCGCTCGGGAAGGACGGCCGCAGCATGCCCGCAGATCTCGCCGTCATCGGACTCGGTCACCTGGGTCTCCCCCTCGCCCAGGCCGCCACCACCGCCGGCCTCACCACCATCGGCTACGACCCCGATCCCCAGGTGGCCGCCCTCCCCGGCACCGGCGGCCCCCTCTCCCCCACCGAGGTCCGCCGGCTGCTGGCCGCCGGCTTCCGCACCACGGCCGACCCCGCCGCCCTGGGCCGGGTCCGCACGGCCGTCCTGTGCGCGCCCACCCCGCTCGGCGCGGACGGCACCCTGGACCTGTCCGCCCTAGCCGACGCCGCCCGCACCCTGGCCACCCGCCTGCGCCCGCACACCACCGTCATCCTCGAATCGGCCGGTTACCCGGGCACCACCGAGAAGTTCCTCCGCCCCCTCCTGGAAGCCGGCTCCGGCCTCACCGCCGGCCGCGACTTCCACCTCGCCTGCTCCCCCACCCGCCACGACCCCGGCAACCGCACCCACCGCTACCGCAACACCCCCAAGGTCATCGGCGGCCTCACCCCCGCCTGCACCGAGGCCGCCGCCGCCTTCTACGGCCGGCTCACCGACAAGGTCGTCCGCGCCCGCGGCCCCCGCGAGGCCGAGACCGCCAACCTGCTGGAGACCAACTACCGCCACATCAACATCGCCCTGATGAACGAGATGGCGGTCTACTGCCACGAGATCGGCGTGGACCTGTGGGACGTCATCCGCTGCGCCGAGACCAAGCCGTTCGGCTTCCAGTCCTTCCGCCCCGGCCCCGGCGTCGGCGGCCACGCCGCCCCCATCGACCCCAACCACCGCGCCCCGCACGGCGGTTCACCCGGCGCACCGCTGCGCATGGTGGAACTCGCCCAGGAGATCAACGGCCGGATGCCGACCTACGTCATCCAGCGCTGCACCACGCTCCTGAACGAGCACGGCAAGTCCGCCCGCGGCGCCCGCGTCCTGCTGCTCGGCGTCACCTACAAGCCCGACCTCGCCGACCTGGCCGGCACCCCCGCCCACGAGGTCGCCGCCCGCCTGCGCGACCTGGGCGCCCACCTCACCTACCACGACCCCTACGTCCCCCACTGGGAGGTCCACGGCCGCCCCGTCCCCCGCGCCGACTCCCTCTACGAGGCCGCCGCCACCGCCGACCTGACGGTGCTCCTCCAACCGCACCGCACCTACGACCTCCAGGGACTGGCGGTCAAGGCACAACTCCTCCTCGACACCCGCGGCGCCACCCCCACCGGCGCCGCCCACCGCCTGTAACGCGCGAAAGCCCGGCCGCGCCAACGCGCAGCCGGGCTTCTCACTTCCTCAGACGGGGCCTACCGCCGCGGCGCGACCGTCACCTCGACCCGCTGGAACTCCTTCAGCTCGGAGTAGCCCGTGGTGGCCATCGCCCGCCGCAGCGCGCCGAAGAAGTTCATCGTCCCGTCCGGCGTGGTCGACGGACCGCACAGGATCTCCTCCGTCGTGCCGACCGCACCGAGGTCGACCCGCTTGCCGCGCGGCACGTCCTCGTGGACCGCCTCCATGCCCCAGTGGTGGCCGCGGCCCGGCGCGTCCGTCGCCCGCGCCAGCGGCGAGCCCATCATCACCGCGTCCGCGCCACAGGCGATCGCCTTGGGCAGGTCGCCGGAGTAGCCCACGCCGCCGTCGGCGATCACGTGCACGTACCGGCCGCCGGACTCGTCCATGTAGTCCCGACGGGCGGCGGCGACATCGGCCACCGCGGTCGCCATCGGCACCTGGATGCCCAGGACGTTGCGGGTGGTGTGCGCCGCCCCGCCGCCGAAGCCGACCAGCACGCCCGCCGCGCCGGTCCGCATCAGGTGCAGCGCCGCGGTGTACGTCGCGCAACCGCCGACGATCACCGGCACGTCCAGCTCGTAGATGAACTGCTTGAGGTTCAGCGGCTCGGCGGCGCTGGAGACGTGCTCGGCGGAGACCGTCGTCCCGCGGATCACGAAGATGTCCACGCCCGCGTCCACGACCGCCTTGGAGAACTGCGCGGTGCGCTGCGGGGAGAGCGCGGCGGCGGTGACCACACCGGCCTCGCGCACCTCCTTGATGCGCTGCCCGATCAGCTCCTCCTTGATCGGCGCGGCGTAGATCTCCTGGAGCCGCTTGGTGGCGGTGGCGCCGTCCAGCTCCGCGATCTCCGCCAGCAGCGGCTCGGGGTCCTCGTAGCGGGTCCACAGCCCTTCGAGGTTGAGCACGCCGAGGCCGCCCAGCTCGCCGATGCGGATCGCGGTCTGCGGGGAGACCACCGAGTCCATCGGGGCCGCGAGGAACGGCAGCTCGAAGCGGTAGGCGTCGATCTGCCAGGCGATCGAGACCTCCTTCGGGTCGCGGGTGCGCCGACTGGGTACCACGGCGATGTCGTCGAACGCGTATGCCCGGCGGCCGCGCTTGCCGCGCCCGATCTCGATCTCAGTCACTGGTTCTGCCTTCCTACGGATACGCCCCCAGTATCCCCGACGGGGAAGACTGGGGGCGCATCCGGCCGCCGCTCGGCGAAGCGGGCGTCGAGGAGGCCGTCAGCTGCGCGCGTAGTTGGGCGCCTCGGTGACCATCTGCACGTCGTGCGGGTGGCTCTCCTTCAAACCGGCGGCGGTGATCCGCACGAACCGGCCCTTCTCCTTGAGCTCGGGGATGTCGGCGGAGCCGACGTAGCCCATGGAGGCGCGCAGACCGCCGACGAGCTGGTGCGCGACCGAGGCCAGCGGGCCGCGGTAGG
The DNA here is from genome assembly GCF_029011865.1 of Streptomyces yunnanensis. NCBI lineage: Bacteria > Bacillati > Actinomycetota > Actinomycetes > Kitasatosporales > Streptomycetaceae > Streptomyces > Streptomyces yunnanensis. The sequence continues at coordinate 5,472,949 of NZ_CP095749.1, read as the reverse complement.
GCACCTGGCCCTCGATGCCCTCCGGCACCAGCTTGTCCTCGGAGAGGACGTTGTCCTGGAAGTAGCGGTCCTTCGAGAACGACCGGGCCTGGCCGCGCGACTGCATCGCACCCAGCGAACCCATGCCCCGGTAGGACTTGAACTGCTTGCCGTTGACGAAGACCATCTCGCCCGGCGACTCCTCGCAGCCGGCCAGCAGCGAGCCCAGCATGACGGTGTCCGCACCGGCCGCGATCGCCTTGGCGATGTCGCCGGAGTACTGCAGACCGCCGTCGCCGATCAGCGGCACGTTCGCCGCGTGGCACGCCTGCGCGGCCTCGTAGATCGCGGTGACCTGCGGGACGCCGATGCCGGCGACCACCCGCGTGGTGCAGATCGAGCCCGGGCCCACGCCGACCTTCACGCCGTCCACGCCGGCGTCGATCAGCGCCTGGGCGCCGTCACGGGTGGCGACGTTGCCGCCGACGACGTCGACGCTGATGTTGGACTTGATCTTGGCGATCATGTCGAGGATGCCGCGGCTGTGCCCGTGCGCGCTGTCCACGACCAGGAAGTCCGCACCGGCCTCGACCAGCGCCTGCGCCCGGTCGTAGGCCGAGTCGCCGACGCCCACCGCGGCACCGACGATCAGCCGGCCCTCGGCGTCCTTGGCGGCGTTCGGGTACTTCTCCGCCTTGACGAAGTCCTTGACCGTGATCAGGCCCTTGAGCACGCCCGCGTCGTCGACCAGCGGCAGCTTCTCGATCTTGTGGCGGCGCAGCAGCTCGATGGCGTCCTCGCCGGAGATGCCGACCTTGCCGGTGACCAGCGGCATCGGCGTCATGACCTCGCGCACCTGGCGACTGCGGTCCATCTCGAAGGCCATGTCGCGGTTGGTCACGATGCCCAGCAGCTTGCCCGCGGCGTCGGTGACCGGCACCCCGCTGATCCGGAACTTGGCGCACAGCGCGTCCGCCTCGGCCAGCGGCGCGTCCGGCCGGACCGTGATCGGGTCGGTGACCATCCCGGACTCGGAGCGCTTGACCAGGTCGACCTGGTTGGCCTGGTCCTCGATCGACAGGTTGCGGTGCAGCACGCCCGCGCCGCCCTGGCGCGCCATGGCGATCGCCATCCGCGCCTCGGTGACCTTGTCCATCGCGGCCGAGAGCAGCGGGATGTTGACCCGGACGTTCCGCGAGACGCGGGACGCGGTGTCGACGGCGTTGGGCAGCACCTCCGACGCGCCGGGCAACAGCAGCACGTCGTCGTATGTCAGCCCGAGCATGGCGAATTTGGCGGGCATACCCTCGACGTTGTCACTCATGACACCTTCCCCAATGCTCTTGCCTCAGCGCGGACTCCCATGCTAACGGCCTTGTACGGTGTCCCATTCCACGAGCAATGAGGGCCTCGTCACTCGTACTTTCCTACGGCGACTTCCCGCCGCGGGACGAGCGGGACGGCGATCCATCGGACGCCGCGCTGTCCGGGGGCTACTGCTCGGCCAGCGCCCGCAGCCTGCTCAGGGCACGGTGCTGGGCGACCCGCACCGCACCGGGCGACATGCCCAGCATCTGCCCGGTCTCCTCGGCCGTCAGCCCCACCGCCACCCGCAGCAGCACCAGCTCCCGCTGGTTCTCCGGCAGATTGGCCAGCAGCTTCTTGGCCCACTCCGCGTCGCTGCTCAGCAGCGCCCGCTCCTCGGGACCCAGCGAATCGTCCGGCTGCTCGGGCATCTCGTCCGACGGCACGGCCGTACTGCCCGGATGCCGCATCGCGGCCCGCTGAAGATCGGCGACCTTGTGGCCGGCGATGGCGAAGACGAACGCCTCGAAGGGCTTCCCGGTGTCGCGGTAGCGGGGCAGCGCGCACAGCACCGCGACGCAGACCTCCTGCGCCAGATCCTCGACGAAGTGCCGGGCGTCGCCGGGCAGCCGGGAGAGCCGGGTGCGGCAGTAGCGCAGGGCGAGGGGGTGGACGTGGGCCAGCAGGTCGTGGGTGGCCTGCCGGTCTCCTTCGACGGCGCGTGCGACGAGAGCGCCGATCTCCTGCTTCCCGTCATCGCGCATCGGTCCATGGTGCCTTGACGCCGAACGATCCGCGGCATCAGGTCCACACTTGTGCACTGAAGCGTTATGCGCGGCAGGTGCGCCGGCTGTCATCTCGTGCGCCCTCCCCTCCTGCCCGACCGGCCCGTCCCCGAGGAACTCCATGCCTCAAGCATGCGGCACCGCGCGGGGAATCGGGCCGCCGTGGCACCGGGCAGCGTGCGGGGCACCATGTCGCCCCGCCCGCCAGAGGGCGGGCGGGGATCTTCATTCCCCCGCATCGCTGCACGTCACGACGGTTCAGCGGACCAGACCCCAGCGGAAACCGAGCGCCACCGCATGCGCCCGGTCAGAGGCGCCGAGCTTCTTGAAAAGCCGCCGCGCGTGCGTCTTGACGGTGTCCTCGGAGAGAAACAGCTCACGTCCGATCTCGGCGTTGGAGCGGCCATGGCTCATCCCCTCCAGCACCTGGATCTCGCGGGCGGTGAGCGTCGGCGCGGCGCCCATCTCGGCCGACCGCAGCCGGCGCGGGGCGAGCCGCCACGTCGGATCGGCCAGGGCCTGGGTCACCGTCGCGCGCAGCTCGGCGCGCGAGGCGTCCTTGTGCAGATAGCCGCGGGCGCCGGCGGCGACCGCCAGCGCGACCCCGTCCAGGTCCTCGGCCACCGTGAGCATGATGATCCGGGCACCGGGGTCGGCGGACAGCAGTCGGCGCACGGTCTCGACACCGCCGAGGCCGGGCATCCGTACGTCCATCAGAATCAGGTCCGAGCGATCGGCCCCCCAGCGGCGGAGGACCTCCTCGCCATTGGCCGCGGTGGTCACGCGCTCCACGCCGGGCACGGTTGCAACCGCCCGTCGGAGCGCCTCTCGGGCAAGCGGGGAGTCGTCGCAGACGAGGACGGATGTCATGACCGCCCTCCGCAGCTGATGCGCGTCACCTTGAGCCTCCAGGCTGGTACGTATCGTCACCTGGGCGGTTGGCGCACCCCTCGGACACCTGCCCGAGGACTACCTCCGCCAACCACCTCCGCACACTCAACGACGGTCACTCGAAAGAGTTACGGCTTCGGCGACCGAGTTCAGCACGCTCCGTAAGGAGCCGGATACGCAGACGACTCACCGAGCTGCCGGCATCCGCGCGTGCACCCTATGCCCTATTTGGCTCTGTTTCTTCCATTTTCGCGTTGACTGCGGCTAGATTCGCAATGAGTCATATTTACATCTACTTCGACAGTAGATGTAACGTCGTGAGCACCGAGCCCGATACGCATCGCCTCCGAGGGGACAAGCAATGGCAGATTTCTCCCGCCTCCCGGGCCCGAACGCAGACCTCTGGGACTGGCAGCTGCTGGCCGCCTGCCGCGGCGTGGACAGCTCGCTCTTCTTCCATCCCGAGGGCGAGCGGGGGGCGGCCCGCAGCGCGCGGGAGGCATCGGCGAAGGAGGTCTGCATGCGCTGCCCCGTGCGGGCCCAGTGCGCGGCGCATGCGCTGGCCGTCCGCGAGCCCTACGGCGTCTGGGGCGGCCTCACGGAGGACGAACGCGAGGAGCTCATGGGGCGGGCCCGGCACCGGATGGTCCCGGCCAGCTCGCTGCCCGGACACGCGACCATGCCGGGCGCCTGACCGACAGCGCCCCGCATCATTCGAAGAAACGTTCCTGCACGCCTGACGGGCGGCACCGCTCGCGGCGGTCAGCGCCCCGCGGCGTCCGCCAGCTGATCCAGCATCGCCCCGACCGCGGGCACGTGCGCCAGGTCCGGCAGCGTGAGCGCGACGATCTCGCGGTGCACCGCAGGCTCCATCCGCACCGTCGACGCCCCCTTGGGACGCACCGACTCCAGCGTCAGCTCGGGCAGCGCCGCGACCCCCAGCCCCGCCCCGACCAGCCCGATCACCGCCGGATAGTCGTCGGTGGCGAAGTCGATGCGCGGGGTGAACCCGGCGCGCTCGCACACCTCGACCAGATGCGTGCGGCAGCGCGGGCAGCCCGCGATCCACGGCTCGCCGGCCAGGTCCGCGAAGCACGCGGCACCGGCCTTGGCCAGCCGGTGGCCGTCCGGCACCAGCCCGACCAGCCGGTCCGACAGCACCGGCCGGACCACCAGGTCCTCCCACTCCGCCCCGGCGGACGGGTCCGCGCCGGGCACCTCGGGATAGCGGAACGCCAGCGCGATCTCGCACTCGCCGTTGCGCAGCAGCTCGATCGAGCGCGGCGGCTCGGCCTCGTCCAGCGACACCCGGACCCCCGGGTGCGCGGCCCGCATCCTGGCCAGCGCCGTCGGCACCAGCGTCGAGCTGCCCGACGGGAACGACACCAGCCGCACCCGCCCCGAGCGCAGCCCCGCGATGGCCGCGACCTCGTCCTCGGCCGCGCTGAGCCCCGCCAGGATGCCGGCCGCGTGCCGGACCAGCGCCTCGCCGGCCTGCGTCAGCCGCATCTCGCGCCCGGTGCGCACCAGCAGCGGGGTGCCGGCGGACTGCTCCAGGGCCTTCATCTGCTGGCTGACCGCGGGCTGGGTGCAGCCCAACTCCCGCGCGGCGGCGGAGAAGGAACCGGTCCGGGCGACGGCGCGCAGCACGCGGAGATGACGGGCTTCGATCACCCTTCGAGCATAAGCGATTCTTGGACAGAACATGAAAAATAGCGTGAAGTCTTTTGCCGGATGTCCTACCGTGCGCACATGAATGCGACGTTGCTGACCGTGAACATCGGGCGGGCCACCCCCTCCGCCCACACCTCCAACGAGGGCGGAACGGGCATCGACAAGCGCCCGGCGGACGGGCCCGTGGCGGTGACCGCCCCCGGCCCCAAGGGCACCGCCGGCAGCGGCCTCGCGGGCGACGCGGTGGTCGACCGGCGCCACCACGGCGGCGACGACCAGGCCGTCTACGCCTACGCCCGCGAGGACCTCGACGACTGGCAGCGGCAACTGGACCGCGAGCTGGCCAACGGCGTCTTCGGCGAGAACCTCACCACCGCCGGCCTGGACGTCACCGACGCCCGGATCGGCGAACGCTGGCGCATCGGCCCGCAGGTGCTGCTGGAGGTCACCTCGCCGCGGATCCCCTGCCGGACGTTCCAGGGCTGGCTGGACGAACGCGGCTGGATCAAGCGGTTCACCCAGGCCGCGGTGCCCGGCGCATACCTGCGGGTCCTGGAGGCCGGCGAGATCCGCGCCGGCGACACCGTGACCGTCGAGCACCGGCCCGACCACGACGTCACCGTCGCGCTGATGTTCCGTGCCCTGACCACCCGGCGCGAACTGCTGCCGCGCCTGCTGGCGGCGGGCGACGCCCTGCACGAAGAGGCCCGGGCGACGGCGACGAAGTACGCGGCGCAGAGCGCGAACTGACCCCGCGGGGCCCGGTCGACCGGGCCCCGGCGACGCGATGCCGCCTCGCACCGCGCGGTCGGTCCCGGCCCTACTTCGGGCCGTACTTCCGACCGGTGCGCGAGGTCAGGCCGCCCAGCACGCCGCGCGGCGCCAGCTTCACGACGCCCATCAGGGCCTTGTAGCGCGGGTCCGGAATGGACAGCGACTTGCCGCGCGCCAGGTCCTTCATGGCCGCGTCCACGAGCTTGTCCGCGTCCAGCCACATCCAGCCCGGGATGTTGTCCGTGCCCATCCCGGCCCGCTGGTGGAACTCGGTCCGCACGAAGCCCGGGCACAGCGCCATCAGGCGCACCCCGCTGCCCGCCAGGTCGCGCGCCGCGCCCTGGGTGAACTGCACGACCCACGCCTTGCTCGCGCCGTACGTGCCGCGCGGGACGAACGCCGCGACCGACGCCACATTGACCACGGCGCCGCGCCGGCGCTCGCGCATCCCGCGCACCCCGGCCGTGGTCAGCCGCAGCACCGCCTCGCAGTGCACCTTCAGCATCGTCAACTCGTCGGCCATCGTGACTTCGAGGTACTCGCCCTTGTTGCCGAAGCCGGCGTTGTTGACCAGCAGGTCCACCGGGCGCCTGGTGTCGCCCAGGCGCGCCTCGACGGCGGCGATGCCGTCCTCCGTCGCCAGGTCGGCGCTGAGCACCTCCGCCTCGATCCCGTGCCGGTCGTGCAGTTCGGTGGCCTGCTCCCGGAGCCGCTTCTCGTCGCGGGCCACCAACACCACGCTGTGCCCGTCGCTCGCGAGTCGGCGGGCGAATGCGGCGCCGATGCCGGCCGTTGCTCCTGTGATCAATGCAGTCGTCATACCGGAACGGTAGCGGGGGGCCGGCGCTTCCCACGTTGCGGCCGGGGTGGCGTTTGGCTTCCGTCGGTCCGCGGCGGGTGCGGGGCGCCCGCCGCGGCGGCGGACCGGGGCTCCATGGCCGCCCCGCGTCGTCGGCCGCCCCTCCGTACCGGCCGGCGGGCCGTGAACGGTCGGGGCCGCCGGCGGGTAGGCACCGACCGCCAGGGGCGGCGGAAGCCGAGCGTCCGCCCCGCCGCGACGCAGGAGGAGTCCAGAGATGCGCCCAGCACTGCTTCTGGCCATGGGGCCGGGTATCGCCGAGCGGCTGTTCGGGGGGCCGCAGCGGGTCCGGCTCGAACGGCTGGCCCGGACGGACTGCCAGCTCGTCGCACACGAGTTGGCCGCGCCGGGACCCGCGGTGGCCGCCGCCCTCGCCGAGGCCGAGGTGCTGCTCACCTGCTGGGGCGCCCCGCCGCTGACCGCGGAGGTGCTCGCGGCGGCGCCCCGGCTGCGGGCCGTCGTGCATGCGGCCGGGTCCGTCAAGCAGCTCGTCACCGACGCCTGTTGGGACCGGGGCGTCGCCGTCAGTTCGGCCGCCGCGGTCAATGCGCAGCCGGTCGCGGAGTACACGCTGGCCGCGATCCTGTTCGCCAACAAGCGCGTGCTGCACGCCGCCCACCGCTACCGCACCCTGCGCGCGCCCCACGACTGGCTGGGCGAACTGGACGGCGCCGGCAACCACGGCCGCACCGTCGGCATCGTCGGCGCCTCCCGGATCGGCCGCCGCGTCCTGGCGTTGCTGCGCACGTTCGACCTGCGGGTGCTGCTCCACGACCCGTACGTGGACGAGGAGGAGGCGGGGCGGCTGGGGAGCGAGCCGGTGGCGTTGGCGGAGTTGTGCGCGCGCAGCGACGTGGTCAGCGTGCACGCGCCGGAGGTGGCCGCCACCCGGCATCTGATCGGCGCCCGCGAGTTGGCGCTGATGCCGGACGGGGCGACGCTCGTCAACACCTCCCGCGGGTCGCTGGTGGACGAGGCGGCGCTGGTCGCGGAGTTGCGCAGCGGGCGGATCTCGGCCGTGCTCGACGTCACCGAGCCCGAACTCCCGCTCGCCGGCTCACCGTTGTACGACCTGCCGAACGTGCTGCTCACGCCGCATGTCGCCGGGTCCATGGGCACCGAGCTGCGGCGGATGGCCGACCATGCCCTCGACGAGGTGGAGCGGTATGCGCGGGGCCTGCCGTTCGCGGATCCGGTGCGGCGGGAGGGGTTGGGGCACTCGGCCTGACGGGTTCCGGGTACGGGCGAGGCCCGGCCCGCTGGGGTGCGGGGCCGGGCCTCGTGGGGTGCCGGCGCGGATGCGGCCGGCGGTTGCGCAGGGGTCAGTGCGCGTGGCCGTGGCCGTGACCGGCGGCGGCAGCCTCTTCCTCTTCCTTCTTCTCGACGACCAGGGTCTCGGTCGTGAGCAGGAGGGAGGCGATGGAGGCGGCGTTCTCCAGGGCGGAGCGGGTGACCTTGACCGGGTCGATGACGCCGGCCTTGACCAGGTCGCCGTACTCGCCGGTGGCGGCGTTGAAGCCGTTGCCCTTGTCGAGCTCGGCCACCTTGGAGGTGATCACGTAGCCCTCCAGGCCGGCGTTCTCGGCGATCCAGCGCAGCGGCTCGACGGCGGCGCGGCGGACCACGGCGACACCGGTGGCCTCGTCGCCGTCCTTGTCGAGGTTGCCCTCCAGGACCTTGACGGCGTGGACCAGCGCGGAGCCACCACCGGAGACGATGCCCTCCTCGACCGCGGCGCGGGTCGCGGAGATGGCGTCCTCCAGACGGTGCTTCTTCTCCTTGAGCTCGACCTCGGTGGCCGCGCCGACGCGGATCACGCAGACGCCGCCGGCGAGCTTGGCGAGGCGCTCCTGGAGCTTCTCGCGGTCCCAGTCGGAGTCGGTGCTCTCGATCTCGGCCTTGATCTGGGCGACGCGGCCCTGGACGTCCCCGGAGTTGCCGCCACCGTCGACGAGGGTGGTGTCGTCCTTGGTGATGGTCACGCGGCGGGCGGTGCCCAGCACGTCCAGGCCGACCTGGTCGAGCTTGAGGCCGACCTCCTCGGCGACGACGGTGCCGCCGGTGAGGGTGGCCATGTCGCCGAGCATCGCCTTGCGGCGGTCACCGAAGCCGGGGGCCTTGACGGCCACCGCGTTGAAGGTGCCGCGGATCTTGTTGACGACGAGGGTGGAGAGGGCCTCGCCCTCGACGTCCTCGGCGATGATCAGCAGCGGCTTGGAGGCGTTCGCCTGGATGATCTTCTCAAGCAGCGGCAGAAGGTCCTGGATGGAGGAGATCTTGCCCTGGTGGATCAGGATGTAGGGGTCGTCGAGGACGGCCTCCATGCGCTCCTGGTCGGTGACCATGTACGGCGAGAGGTAGCCCTTGTCGAAGGCCATGCCCTCGGTGAAGTCCAGCTCCAGGCCGAAGGTGTTGGACTCCTCGACGGTGATCACACCGTCCTTGCCGACCTTGTCCATGGCCTCGGCGATCAGCTCGCCGACCTGCGGGTCCTGGGCGGACAGCGCGGCGACGGCGGCGATGTCGGACTTGTCGTCGATCGGGCGGGCGGTCGCCAGCAGCTCGTCGGAGACGGCCTTGACGGCGGCGTCGATGCCCTTCTTCAGGGCGGCCGGGGAGGCACCGGCGGCGACGTTGCGCAGGCCCTCGCGGACCAGCGCCTGGGCCAGCACGGTGGCGGTGGTGGTGCCGTCACCCGCGATGTCGTTGGTCTTGGTCGCCACCTCCTTGACGAGCTGGGCGCCCAGGTTCTCGTACGGGTCCTCGACCTCGACCTCGCGGGCGATGGTGACACCGTCGTTGGTGATGGTCGGGGCACCGAACTTCTTGTCGATGACGACGTTGCGGCCCTTGGGGCCGATGGTGACCTTGACGGTGTCGGCCAGCTTGTTGACGCCGCGCTCAAGGGCGCGACGGGCGTCCTCGTCGAACTTCAGGATCTTCGCCATGGCTGCTTCAAGTCCTCTCGTTGCGATCGTCGGCCTCGCCGCCGTGACCGCTCTCGCTCAAACGAACTGCGCCCCTGCCCCGGGTCGATGAGAACGCGGGAACCAGGGGCGCAGATCAGGGCAAATCCGGGTGACTTACTTCTCGACGATCGCGAGCACGTCGCGAGCCGAGAGGACGAGGTACTCCTCGCCGCTGTACTTCACCTCGGTGCCGCCGTACTTGCTGTAGAGCACGACGTCACCGACCTTGACGTCGAGCTCGACGCGCTTGCCGTCCTCGAAGCGACCCGGACCGATCGCCAGGACGACGCCCTCCTGGGGCTTCTCCTTCGCGGTGTCCGGAATGACCAGGCCAGAGGCCGTGGTCTGCTCGGCGTCGAGCGGCTGGACCACGATGCGGTCCTCGAGCGGCTTGATGGCAACCTTGGAGCTGGCGGTCGTCACGATCCGACCTCCCCCTTCGGAGATCTCACGGGGTTAACTGTCTGAGGTGGCGACCAGGTGGATCCGTCGTCGCGGGTGCCGGATCTGCCCGTCGCTGTGTTGGCACTCCCCGAGGGAGAGTGCCAACGCTGAGACTATGACGCGGTTAGCACTCGGTCAAGCGGAGTGCCAGCGCGCCGGATACGCGTACCGTGTCTGCTGCCGGTGGCCGGGGGTGGGGTCGGACACACCTGCCGGCCGACGGCAACCGCGCCCGCGGCCGGCCCGTCTTGCCCCTGGGACCGCTGGCCACCGGGCCACGACCCGGCCGCCCCGCGGCCCTGACCCATCGATCGCGGAGGAACAGTGCGTGGACTGACCAGCGCTTCCCGGAATCCCGGGGGACCGGAGAGCGATGCCGAGCGCACCATGACGTTCGCCGCGCTGGCCCACGCGCCGAACCGTCGGCGCACCGAAGCCTGGCTGCTCGGGTTCGTCGTCTTCATCACCGTCTTCGGCTACGCCTACACCGAGCTGTCGATGAAGGGGCAGCTCCCCGGCGGGCTGGCCGGCTTCGCGGTGAGCGTCTTCTTCATCGCGCTGGTGCCGCACCTGGTCGTCCGCCGGTTCGCGCCGCGCGCCGATCCGCTGATCCTGCCGTTGGCGACACTGCTGACCGGGATCGGGCTGGTGCTGCTGCACCGGCTGGACATCACCTATGCGGAGAAACCCCGGCTGCACATCGCCCAGGCGGCGACCGGGCAGTTGGTGTGGACGGTCATCGGAGTGGCGGTCTGCATCGCGATCCTGATGGTGCTGCGCGACCATCGGCTGCTCCAGCGCTACATCTACCTGACGATGGCCGTCGCGCTGGTGATGCTGATGGCGCCGGCGTTCTTCGGCGCGGACAAGTTCGGCGCCAAGCGCTGGATCATGCTCGGGCCGCTGTCGCTCCAGCCCGGCGAGTTCGTGAAGATCATGATCGTGGTGTTCTTCGCGGGCTATCTCACGGTCAACCGCGATGCGCTGGCGCTGTCCGGGCGCCGGGTGATGGGCATGCAGCTGCCGCCGGGACGGCAGCTCGGACCGATCGCCACGATCTGGGTGATCAGCCTGCTGGTGCTGGTCTTCGAGCGCGACCTGGGCACCTCGCTGATCTTCTTCGGCGTCTTCGTGATCATGCTCTACATGGCCACCGAGCGCACCAGCTGGGTGGTCTGCGGCCTGCTGATGGCCGTGGTCGGCGCCGGCGTCGTCGGCTCGACCGAACCGCACGTCAAGGGCCGTGTGATGGCCTGGCTGCACCCGATGGACATCTTCCTGCCGGAGAACAAGCGGCCGCCGGGCCTGATCTCCGACCAGGCGGCACAGGCGCTGTTCAGCTTCGGCAGCGGCGGGATAGGCGGCTCCGGGCTCGGCCAGGGCCACCCCGAGCTGATCGGATTCGCCGGCAACAGCGACTTCATCCTCACCACCGTCGGCGAGGAACTGGGACTGGCCGGCGTGATGGCCGTCCTGTTGTTCTACGCGCTGCTGGCCCAGCGCGGGATGCGGGCAGGGCTGACCGCCCGCGACCCGTTCGGCAAGCTGCTGGCGGTCGGGCTCTCCGGCGCGCTGCTGCTCCAGGTCTTCGTCGTCACCGGCGGCGTCACCGGCCTGATCCCGCTGACCGGCAAGGCGCTGCCGTTCCTCGCGGCGGGCGGCTCGTCGATGGTCGCGAACTGGGTGATGGTGGCGGTGCTGCTGCGGGTCAGCGACAGCGCCCAGCGGCGCCGGGAGCCGGTCCGCCCGTCTCCGGAGCGGCCGGACGCGGACGCGACCCAGCGGGTGCCGCGGATCAGCGGACCGCCCGCACCCGGGGCCTGACGGCGACGCTCCGCCGACCGGCCCGCGGGACCGTCCGCGGGCCGGCCCACCGGCTGGCCCACAATGGTGCGGGTGACCGACCTCGACACCTTCTCCGCGCTGCTCGCCCCCGAGGGCCAGGAACTGCTGGCCCTCCTACGGGACTACGACCCGGCGGACGAGCTGGCGACCGCCACCCGGCTCCGCCGCGACCATCCCGCACCGCTGGTCTCCGCCGCCCTCGGGCAGGCCCGGCTGCGACAGCGGGCCGCCGCGAAGTTCGGCGCGGACGCCGCGCGGATGTACTTCACCCCCAACGGCGTCGAGCAGTCCACCCGCACCTCGGTCGCCGCCCACCGCGCCGCCCGGCTCGCCGCGGCCGGCGTGCGGACCCTGGCCGACCTGTGCTGCGGGATCGGCGGCGACGCGCTCGCGCTGGCCCGGGCCGGGATCCGGGTGCTGGCCGTGGACCGCGACCCGCTGGCCTGCGCGGCGGCCCGGGCCAACGCCGAGGCGCTGGGGTTGGCCGGCCTCGTCGAGGTGCGGTGCGCGGACGTCACCGAGGTCGACACCGCCGGGTACGACGCGGTGTTCGTGGATCCGGCGCGGCGCAAAGGGGTCCGCGGCGGCCGCATCTTCGATCCCGAGGCGTATGCGCCGCCGCTGTCCTGGGCGGTCGGGGCGGCCCGTTCGGCGCCGTGCGCGGCGTTGAAGATCGCGCCCGGGGTGCCGCACGAGGCGCTGCCCGAGGACGCCGAGACGGAGTGGATCTCCGACGGCGGGGACGTGAAGGAGGCCGTGCTGTGGTTCGGCACCGGCCGGGGCGGCGCCCACCGGGCCACCCTGTTGCCGGCCGGCGACTCCCTGGTCGGCGCCGGCCTCCCTGACCCCGAGCCGGGGCCGGTGGGCGACTGGCTCTACGAGCCCGACGGCGCGGTGATCCGCGCCCATCTGGTCGCCGACGTCGCGGAGCAGGTCGACGGGCGGCTGATCGACCCGACCATCGCGTATGTGACGGCGGACCGGCTGACGCCGACGCCGTACGCCACCGCCTACGCGATCACCGACGTGCTGCCCTTCAACGTCAAGAAGCTCAAAGCGCTGCTGCGGGAGCGCGAGGTGGGCGTCGCGGTGATCAAGAAGCGCGGGTCCGCGGTGGAGCCCGAGGAGCTGCGCCGCAAGCTCAAGCTCGCCGGGCCGCGCACCTGCACGGTCTTCCTCACCCGGGTCGCGGGGGCGCCCACGATGCTGCTGGGCCACCCCGCGGCGCAGGGCGCCTGACGACGGGAGTCTGACGACAGGCCCTAGGCCAGGTCGGTCAGATCCTCGGCGTAGACCTGGGAGAGCGGCTGCGGGCCCACGTACTGCTGGCAGGCGCACGGCCGGGCCTCGTAGCGGGCGGGCCGCTGGTCCGCGTCCCAGGCGACGGCGGTCCGCACCAGCTCATGGCACTTGCCCTGTTTGTCGTGCTTGGCGAGGTGGTGCTCACAGCCGCAGACGGCGGCCGGCGGCCGGTCCGACGCCTCCAGGGCCAGGCGCTCCTCGCGGCGGGCCTCGATGAGGGCGAGCTTGCGCTTGTGGCGCGTCTTGAGCGCCTTGCGGACCGTGCCGCGCACCGCGGTGCCGGCGTAGAGGGCCGGCCCGGCCAGGAAGAAGAGATACCACCAGTCCATCGCGCGTCCCCCGTCGTTCCCCCTGTGCGGACGGGGCGGTCGGCCCGCGCCCCGGCCACCAGGATAGAGCGTCGCGCGACGCCTCCCACCAGCCGGAACACCGACGGCCGGAACGCCTACGAGTAGAGGTTGTCCTTGCTCAGCTCGTGGAAGTGGTCGTGGTCGTGCGCATGCCCGTGGGTGTGGGCGTGCGGGTCCGGGACGTGGGTCTCGGTGACCGGCAGCGAGGAGTCCGCGGAGAGGTCCCAGGCGGACGCCGGGCGGTTGCGGGCCACCATCTCGGCGCCCAGGGCCGCCACCATCGCCCCGTTGTCGGTGCACAGCTTGGGGCGCGGCACCCGCAGCCGGATGCCGGCGTCCTCGCAGCGGCGCTCGGCCATCGCCCGCAGCCGGGAGTTGGCCGCCACCCCGCCGCCGATCATCAGGTGGTCCACGCCGTTGTCCTTGCAGGCCCGGACGGCCTTGCGGGTCAGGACGTCGACGACCGCCTCCTGGAAGGACGCCGAGACGTCCGCGACCGGCACCTGCTCGCCGGCCGCCCGCTTGGCCTCGATCCAGCGGGCCACCGCGGTCTTCAGTCCGGAGAAGGAGAAGTCGTAGAGGGGGTCGCGGGGGCCGGTCAGCCCGCGCGGGAAGCGGATCGCGTCCGGGTCGCCCTCGCGGGCCATCCGGTCGATGACCGGGCCGCCGGGGAAGCCGAGGTGGAGCACCCGCGCCACCTTGTCGAACGCCTCGCCGGCGGCGTCGTCGATGGTCGCGCCGAGCGGGCGGACGTCGGAGGTGATGTCCGGGGCCAGCAGCAGCGACGAGTGGCCGCCGCTGACCAGCAGCGCCATCGTCGGCTCCGGCAGCGGACCGTGCTCCAGCTGGTCCACGCAGATGTGCGAGGCGAGGTGGTTGACGCCGTAGAGCGGCTTGCCGAGGGCGTAGGCGTACGCCTTGGCGGCCGAGACGCCCACCAGCAGGGCGCCCGCCAGGCCGGGGCCCGCGGTGACCGCGATGCCGTCCAGATCGGAGGCGGCGACCCCGGCGTCCTTCAGCGCGCGCTGGATGGTGGGGACCATCGCCTCCAGATGGGCGCGGGAGGCCACCTCGGGCACCACCCCGCCGAAGCGGGCGTGCTCGTCGACGCTGGAGGCGACCGCGTCGGCCAGGAGGGTGTGGCCGCGGACGACGCCGACACCGGTCTCGTCGCAGGAGGTCTCGATACCGAGGACGAGCGGTCCACCGCGGGAGTCAGCCATGTTCACGTTCCTTGTACGGAGGGTGCTTCGGAGGAGGTCTGGGAGGGGCGGCGCATCACCAGTGCATCGACGTTGCCGGGCTGGTAGTAGCCGCGGCGGAAGCCGATCGGCTCGAAGCCGAAGCGCTCGTAGAGGCGCTGCGCGCGGGTGTTGTCGACCCGCACCTCCAACAGCACCTCGTGGCATTCGAAGTCGGTGGCGGTGGCGAGCAGCGCGGACAGCAGCCGGGCGCCGAGGCCGCTGCCCCACTGGTCGCGGGCGGTGGCGATGGTCTGTACGTCGCCGGTGCCGTCGATCGCGGCCAGCCCGCCGTAGCCGACGATCCGGCCCTCGACGGCACCTCCCCCGGACTCCGTCCGGGGGGACCCCCGTCGCGGCGGCACCTGCACCTCGGCGACGAGGTAGCGGCGGGTGGCCAGCGGGCCGCGGGCGTGCGCGAGTTCGGACCAGAACATCCCCGGCGACCAGGCGTCCTCGGGGAAGAGGTCACGCTCCAGCTCCAGCACCGGGCCCAGGTCCCACCAGCGCATCTCCCGCAGCACGACGGACGGCCCGGTCGCCTCGGGTCGGCCGCTCACTGGGGAGTGACCACCTTGTAGTTGGCCGGTACCTGGGCGTCGGGGCGGCGCAGGTACAGCGGTCGCGGCGGCAGCAGCTCCTCGCCGGCGGCCAGCTTCCGCGCGGCGAGCTCGGCCAGCGCGGCGGCGGACTGGTGCTCGGGCCCGTCCCGCCGGACGCCGGTGAAGACGGTGTCGTAGAGCAGCGCGCCGGCGCCCACGGCGGGGACCCCGGCGACCTCGTCGGCGATCTCGGCGGGGCGGTCCACGGCCGGCTCGGTCAGCCGGGCCGGGGGGAGGTCGGGCGACGTGCGGGCCGCGTAGCGCGCCCAGTAGACCTCCTTGCGGCGGGCGTCGGTGGCCACGACGAAGGGTTCGGTCAGACCGGAGGCGTGGGCGATGCCGTCCAGCGAGCACAGGCCGTGGACCGGGACGTCCAGCGCCGCCCCGAAGGTGGTGGCCGTCACCAGCCCCACCCGCAGCCCGGTGTACGGGCCGGGTCCGACGCCGACCACGATGTCGGTGACCTCGGCGAGCTTGTGCCCGGCCTCGGCCAGCACCCGGTCGACGGCGGGCAGCAGCAGTTCGCCGTGCCGGCGCGCGTCCACGTCCCCGGCGGCGGCGAGGGTGCGGGAGCCGTCGTGGAGCGCGACGGTGACGGCGGGGGTGGCGGTGTCAAGAGCTAGCAGCAGCACGCCTTCAAGACTACGGCGCGGCCGGCGGTGCCCGTCGCGGTGCTACCGTCGATCCGCAGCCAGCCCGGTCAGCACAACAGCCAGCAGCCTCCCGCCCCCGGGCGAGGAGCGTACGGAAAGGTGGCACCGCGGTGCCCGCTAAGAGCAGCACGATCGTCACCGGTCTCACCGCGGCCGCCCTGGTCGCGATCGGTGTGCTGGGCTTCCAGGCGTCCGCCTCCGCCTCCGGTCCGCTCGCCCCGGTCCGGGGCGACGCCCGGGCGGCCGACAAGAAGCCGGACGCCCGCGACCAGCACGACAAGAAGGACAAGCCGCCGGCCCCGGTGCCGGTCCCGGCGCAGTCCGGCACCGGCAAGCGCGTGGTCTACGCGCTGGGCGCCAAGCGGGTCTGGCTGGTGGGCGCGAACGGCACGGCGCAGCGGACGTTCACGGTGTCGCCGAGCACGGTGCACCCGGCGCCGGGGACGTACCCGGTCAGCTCGCGGTCGGTGAGCGTGACCGGCTCGGACGGGGTGGCGATCGAGCACGTGGTGCGGTTCGCCGGCGTCGACGGGGTGGCCGTCGGCTTCAGCGCGGCGGTCGACGGCTCCACGCCCACGCCGGGCGGGGCGAGCGGGAAGAAGACCGGCGGCATCCGGGAGTCGCGCGAGGACGGCGCGGCACTGTGGGACTTCGCGGTGCGCGGTGTGAAGGTCGTCGTCGTCCCCTGAGCCCGCCGGGCCCGGCCGCTTCGCCCCTGTGGGTTACGCGGCGTCGCGCCCCGTAGTGGACGCCCGCCCCTCGGGTCCGGCGCCGCCCGACCCGCCCGCTCGCCCGGCTTCGGTGTCCTCGGCCCGCTCCTGCGCGCCGTTGCGCTGCTGTGTGCGGGGTTCCGCCGCGGCGTCCGGCGGTGTGGAGACGGCGCTGGCCGCGGCGCAGGCCGCGAGGAGTTCGTTCATCGTCGGCGGCGCCTTCCGCGCGTCCTGTTCGGCGCGCCCGGCCGCCGCGACGGGGGTGGCCCCGCGCCGTTCGGTCGTGGGCTGGTGGGGGGACATGGACGCCTCCCGGGCTCCTGGGGCAAGCGACAGGGGTTAGGGTCTACTTAGGTACACCTAACCAGGGCTCTCCCACCCATGTGACCACGCCTGACACCGCCGACGCAACATCTTGCCGACGGCTTGTCGGAAACTACCGCCCCACACCGCCCGATAAGGGCTCTTTTGCGCCCTTTCGTCAGCAGATCTCCAGGTCCGGAAGCCCGGCGTCCACCCAGCGCCCACCGATCCCGGCGACCGTCACCTCGCGGACGTCGTCCACGTCCTCCTCCGGGTGCCCGTCCACGCCACCGGGGGCGTCGGCGCCCCCTCCCACGGCCCGGCCGATGACGACGTGCAGCCGGTCCTCCGCCAGCTCCTCGACCTTGCCGTCGCCCCACTCGACGACCACCACCGACTCCGGCAGCGAGACGTCGAGGTCCAGGTCCTCCATCTCGTCCAGGCCGCCGTCGAGCCGGTACGCGTCGACGTGCACCAGCGCCGGGCCACCGGTCAGCGACGGGTGCACCCGGGCGATGACGAAGGTCGGCGAGGTCACGGCGCCGCGCACGCCCAGGGCCTCGCCCAGACCGCGGGTCAGCGTGGTCTTCCCCGCACCCAGCTCACCGCTGAGCAGCACCAGGTCGCCGGGGCGCAGCAGCGGCGCCAACCGGCGGCCCAACTCCTGCATCTGATCGGGGGACTTGACGGTTACGCGGGCAGTCGCGCCAGTGGTGCTCATGCCGCAAATGGTACGGCCCGGACGGGGCGACGGTCCCGCACCGAGCCCGGGACCGCCGTCCGGGACCGGCTCAGGCCCGCGCGGTGCGCGACCGGCGGGCCGCCGCGCCCGCCCGTTCCACCAGCGCCACCAGGTGGTCGTTGACCAGCTCGGGCCGCTCCAGCATCACCAGGTGCCCGGCGTCCGGCACGCACACCAGTTCGGCGTCCGGCAGCACCTCGGCGATGGTCCGGCTGTGCTCGGCCGGGGTGATCAGGTCCTCCTCGCCGGCGAGCACCAGCGCGGGCACCGCGTCGTACGCCACCAGCGCCTCGGTCTTGTCATGGACCGCGAACGCCGGGAAGAACTCGGCGACCACGTCGATCGGGGTCGCCTCGATCAGCCGCTCCCCGAACCGCGCGATCGCCGGATCCACGTCATCGGACCCGAACGAATAGCGCTTGATCAGCCCCGCGAACAGATCGGCGGTGGCCCGCCGCCCGCGCTCGACGATCTCGCTCTGCCGGCCCAGCGCCTTGAGCACGCCCGGCGCCAGCCAGTGGAACGCCTTGGAGCCCATCGACGGCAGCCCGAACCCGACCTCGCTCAGCCGGCCCGCCGACGTCCCGATCAGCGCCACGCCGACCACCCGCTCCGCGACGTACTCGGGGAACTGGTCGGCCAGCGCCATCACCGTCATCCCGCCCATGGAGTGCCCGACCAGCACGATCGGCCCCTCGGGCACCGCGGCGTCCAGCACCGCCTTCAGGTCCCGGCCCAGCAGGTCGATGGTGACCGGCTCGGTCCCGTCGACCTGTCCGTGGCCGCGGGCCGAGCGGCCGTGGCTGCGCTGGTCCCAGTGGACGGTACGGAGCGCGCCGCGCAGCGCGGCCCGCTGGAAGTGCCAGGAGTCCTGGCTGAGGCAGTAGCCGTGGCTGAAGACGACCGTGGGCGCCGGGGAGCGCCGCCCCAGGGCCGCCGTGAGCCGCTTGTGCAGCCCGCTCCGGGCGTCCTGGGCGGCCCGCACCTCCTTGCCCGCGCGGCCGCCCGCGGTGCCGTTCACGACCGTCCTGCCGCCCTTGGCCCGCCTGGCGGCCGGGCCGTCCACCACCTCGTCGACCTCGTAGTACAGCTCGGTCCCGTCCTCGGCGATCGCCGCGCCCGGGGTGCCGCGCAGCGTGCCGTACGGGCCGGCCGCGTCCAGCGCCAGCCGGGCCCGGCGGCGCATCCCGCGGCCGACCGTCAGGCGCTCTATGGCCACCCCGGCCGCCGCGCCCGCCGCGACCACGCCGATCGCCAGGCCCGCGACGCCCGCGTGGCGGCCCGCCCGGGCCCAGTTCCCGGCCGCCTCCGCGGCCGTCTCCACGGCCTGCGCCGCGGCCTCCGTGCCGTCGGTCATGCCACACCCCCCGTCAGCGCCGCGTCCTGCGCGGACCGGTCCGGCGCCTCGCTGTCCACATAGACGCGGGGCACCCGCTTCCCGATCCGGGTGACGATCTCGTACCCGATCGTCCCGGCCGCCCGCGCCCAGTCCTCCGCGCTCGGCTCGCCCTGGTCGCCGGGCCCGAACAGCACCGCCGGCTCGCCGGCCTCGGCGTGGTCCCCGCCCAGATCGACGACGAACTGGTCCATCGCGACCCGCCCCACGATCGTCCGCCACTTCCCGGCGACCAGCACCGGCCCCGTC
Source organism: Streptomyces yunnanensis (assembly GCF_029011865.1). Taxonomy (NCBI): domain Bacteria; kingdom Bacillati; phylum Actinomycetota; class Actinomycetes; order Kitasatosporales; family Streptomycetaceae; genus Streptomyces; species Streptomyces yunnanensis. The sequence continues at coordinate 5,453,876 of NZ_CP095749.1, read as the reverse complement.
CCCGAGGCGTGCCGCGGGATCCCGTCGGCGTACCCCAGCGGGACCAGCGCCAGGGTCGTCTCCCCCGGCGTCGTGTAGTGGTGCCCGTAGGACACCCCGTGCCCGCCCGGCACCCGCTTGACCGACGCCAGCGAAGCCTGAAGCGTCATCGCCTGCCGCAGCCCGAAGTCCTCCGGCGCCCCCACCTCGGGGCTGGGCGACACGCCGTAGATCCCGATCCCCGTCCGCACCAGGTCGAAGTGGGCCTCGGGGAGGGTGAGCAGCGCCGGCGTGTTGGCGATGTGCCGCACCTCCGGCCGCAGCCCGGCCGCCTCGGCGACCGCCAGCGCCCGGCGGAACTCCGCCAGCTGGGCGGCGATCGACGGGTGCCCGGGCTCGTCGGCGCAGGCGAAGTGCGACCAGACACCGGTGACCGCGAGCACGCCCTCCGCCTCGGCGGCGCGGGCGGCGGCGGTCAGCTCCGTCCAGTCCGCCGGCGGGCAGCCGTTGCGCCCCAGACCGGTGTCGATCTTGAGCTGGACGCGGGCGACCCGGTCACGGTCGCGCGCCGCGGCCACCGCCTCCCGCAGCGCCCACATGCCGCTCACCGAGACATCGACGTCCTGCTCGATCGCTTCGCCCCAGGGCCCGCCCGGCGTCCACAGCCAACACAGCAGACGGCCGGTGTCCCCGGCCGCGCGCAGCGCCAACGCCTCCTCGGGGAGCGCCACGCCCAGCCAGGGCGCACCGGCCTCGCGAGCGGCGCGGGCACAGTGGATCGCGCCGTGTCCGTAGGCGTCGGACTTGACGACGGCCATCAGCTGCGCCCCGGGGGCGAGGCTCCGCAAGGCACGGACGTTCGACCGCACGGCGGCGAGGTCAATGACGGCACGGGCTCGCTTCGCTGTCTCGTTCATCCCCCTCAGTGTCGCAGGCGAGGCGCCGCGCCGGCCGCCTTCCCGCGTTGTGGTGAGGGTGGGGTTGGTATTCCACCGGGCAGCGACGCCCCGGCGTGCGCGCCGCCGCGACCGCCTCCACCTGCGCCATCGAGGGGCAGCCGCCGACGGGCCCGGGCCGCACACCGGCCCGCGTGACACCCGCCCCCAGCGGGGCGGTAGACGGACCACCAGCCTCCGCGAAGGACGGACAAAAGTGCGGAACAGCAACAAATCGCTCGCGCTGCCACGGTGGCCCGGGTGATCCGCATCCGTCCGGGTCCGGCGGCATCAACAGCCGCTACGACACCACGTTCTCCCAGGCCGCCCCCAACGCCCCGGCCACCTCCGACGCCACGATCGGCTCGCCCCGCGGCCCCGCCGCGTGCCGAGCCGCGAGCCCGTGGAGGTAGGCGCCCACCGAACCGGCGTCCCGCGGCGCGAGGCCCGCGGCCAACAGCGCCCCGGTGAGGCCGGAGAGCACGTCCCCGCTGCCGGCCGTCGCCAACCACCCCGTCCCGGTGGGGTTGGCCCGCACCGGAACCCCGGCAGCCGGATCCGCCACCAACGTCGTCGAGCCCTTCAGCAGCACCGTCGCCCCGTACCGCCCCGCCAACTCCCGCACGGAGTCCAGCCGCGCCGCCTCGACCTCCTCGCGCCCCCGCCCCAGCAGCGCCGCCGCCTCCCCCGCGTGCGGCGTCAGCAGGGTCCCGGCCGCCCGCCGCCGCACCTGATCGGGCGTCAGGAAGCGGAGCCCGTCCGCGTCCACCAGCACCGGGACGTCCGCCGACAACACGTCCTCCAGCCCGTCGGACTCATCACCGAGACCGGGCCCGATGACCCACGACTGCACCCTGCCCGCCTTCCCCGGCGGCCCGGTGTGCACCAGGGTCTCCGGGAACCGCGCCAGCACCGCGTCGGCCGCCGGCCCCACGTACCGCACCGCCCCGGCGCCGCCCCGCAGCGCGCCGGCCACCGCCAGCACCGCCGCCCCCGGATAGCGCGCCGACCCGGCGACCACCCCGACCACCCCGCGCCGGTACTTGTCGCTCTCCGCAGCCGGCCGCGGCAACAGCTCCGCCACGTCCGCGTGCTGCAGCGCCTCCACATCGGCGGTGGCCGGCGGGCGCAGGCCGATGTCCACCAGGCGGAGCGCGCCGGCCCGTTCGCGCGCCGGGTCGATCAGCAGGCCCGGCTTGTACGCGCCGAACGTGACGGTCGCGTCCGCCCGTACGGCGTCACCGGGCACCTCGCCGGTGTCGGCGTCCACCCCGCTCGGCAGATCGACGGCCACCACGATCGCCGCCTCCCGCGCCGCGCCGGCGAGCCGGGCGGCCTCCGGGCGCAACCCGCCCCGGCCGCCGATGCCGACGATGCCGTCCATCACCAGGTCGGCCCGCCCGATGTCGCGGAGCGGATCGGCCGAGACCCGGCCACCGGCCGCGCGCAGGGCCGCCAGGCCGCCGGCGTGGGCCCGTTCGGGCGAGAGCAGTACGGCGACCACCCCGGCGCCGCGGCGGGCCAGCCGGGCGCCGGCATAGAGCGCGTCCCCGCCGTTGTCGCCGCTGCCCACCAGCAGCACCACCCGGGAGCCGTACACCCGGCCCAGCAACTCGGCGCAGGCGACGGCGAGTCCGGCCGCCGCCCGCTGCATCAGGGCCCCCTCGGGCAAACGGGCCATCAGTTCCTGCTCGGCGGCCCGCACGGCCGAAACGCTGTAGGCAGTCCTCATGCGGCCAGTGTCACACCGGGACGGGGCGGCGGGGCGGCGGCGCGAAGAGCCCACCCCGCCCCGGCCCCGCCCTACCCCTCGGCGATCACCACCGCCGAGGCGACGCCCGCGTCATGACTGAGCGACACATGCCAGTTCTGCACGCCGAGTTCCGCGGCGCGGACGGCGACCGTGCCGCGCACCCGCAGCCGCGGCTGGCCGCTGTCCTCGACGTACACCTCGGCGTCCGTCCAGTGCAGACCGCCCGGCGCGCCCAGCGCCTTGGCCACCGCCTCCTTGGCGGCGAACCGGGCGGCCAGGGAGGCGATGCCCCGCCGCTCGCCGCTCGGCAGCGTCAACTCCGTCTCGATGAACAGCCGGTGCGCCAGCTCCGGCGTCCGCCGCAGCGCCGCCTCGAACCGGTCGATCTCCGCCACGTCGATCCCGACCCCGATGATCACCCGATCACTCCACCGTGACGGACTTGGCGAGGTTGCGCGGCTGGTCGACCTCGTTGCCGCGGGCGGTGGCCAGCTCGCACGCGAACACCTGGAGCGGCACCGAGGACACCAGCGGTTGCAGCAGCACCGGCGTCCGCGGGATCCGGACGAGGTGGTCGGCGTACGGGACCACCGCCTCGTCGCCCTCCTCGGCGATCACGATGGTGCGGGCGCCGCGGGCCCGGATCTCCTGGATGTTGGAGACGATCTTGTCGTGCAGGACGGACCGGCCGCGCGGCGAGGGGACGACCACGACGACCGGGAGGTCCTCCTCGATCAGCGCGATCGGGCCGTGCTTGAGCTCGCCGGCGGCGAACCCCTCGGCGTGCATGTACGCCAGCTCCTTGAGCTTGAGCGCGCCCTCCAGCGCCACCGGGTAGCCCACGTGACGGCCCAGGAACAGCACGGTGTTCTTGTCCACCAGCGAGCGGGCCAGCTCGCGGACCGGCTCCATGGTGCCCAGGACCTGCTGCACCTGCGTGCCGATGGCGGCGAGTTCGCGCACCACGTCCCGGATCTCGTCGCCCCACTTGGTGCCGCGCACCTGCCCGAGGTACAGCGCGACGAGGTAGACCGCGACGAGCTGGGTCAGGAACGCCTTGGTGGACGCCACCGCGACCTCCGGCCCGGCGTGCGTGTAGAGCACCGCGTCGGACTCGCGGGGGATCGTCGAGCCGTTGGTGTTGCAGATGGCCAGCACCCGCGCGCCCTGCTCGCGGGCGTGCCGCAGCGCCATCAGGGTGTCCATGGTCTCGCCGGACTGGCTGATGGCGATCACCAGCGTGCGGTGGTCCAGGATCGGGTCGCGGTAGCGGAACTCGCTGGCCAGCTCGGTCTCGCAGGGGATCCGCGTCCAGTGCTCGATGGCGTACTTGGCGATCATCCCGGCGTGGTAGGCGGTGCCGCACGCGACGATGACGACCTTGCTGACCTCCCGCAGCACCGCCGGCGGGATCCGCACCTCGTCCAGCGAGAGCACCCCGGCCGCGTCGACCCGGCCCAGCAGGGTGTCCGCGACCGCCTTCGGCTGCTCGGCGATCTCCTTGAGCATGAAGTAGTCGTAGCCGCCCTTCTCGGCGGCCGACGCGTCCCAGTCGACGTGGTAGTGGCGGACCTCCGCGGGCGCACCGTCGAAGTCGGTGACCGTCACGCCGTCCCGGCGCAGCTCGACGACCTGGTCCTGGCCGAGCTCGACGGCCTCCCGGGTGTACGCGATGAACGCCGCCACGTCCGAGGCCAGGAACGCCTCGTCCTCGCCGAGGCCCACCACCAGCGGGGAGTTGCGGCGGGCACCGACGACCACGTCCGGCGCGTCGGCGTGCACCGCGACGAGGGTGAACGCCCCCTCCAGCCGCCGGCACACCTGCCGCATCGCCTCGGTCAGCTCGCCGCACGAGGAGTACTCCTCGGCCAGCAGGTGCGCGACCACCTCGGTGTCCGTCTCGGACGCCAACTCATGGCCGCGGTCGGCGAGTTCGGCGCGCAGCGCGGCGAAGTTCTCGATGATGCCGTTGTGCACGACACAGACCCGGCCGGCGTTGTCCAGGTGCGGGTGGGCGTTGGCGTCCGTCGGACCGCCGTGCGTCGCCCACCGGGTGTGGCCGATGCCCACCGCGCCCGTGGGCAGCGGCCGGTCGGCCAGCTCCTTCTCCAGGTTGGCCAGCTTGCCGGCCTTCTTCGCCGCCGCCAGCCCGCCGTCGGCCAGCACCGCCACCCCGGCCGAGTCGTAGCCCCGGTACTCCAGCCGCTTCAGCCCGGCCAGCACCACCTCAAGGGCGCTCTGCCCGCCCACGTATCCCACGATTCCGCACATGGAGGCAGCCTAGGGCCTGTCGTCGCCCGGAGGACCGCCGTGCGGCGTCCGAGCCCGCTCAGTACCCGCGGGCTATCCGCTCCTGTGCCTCCCGGACCCGTTCGAGGAGCTCCTCGTCGGCCTCCGGGTCGGCGCCCGGCGCACGGTGCTCCAGGAAGTCCGTCAGGTCCTCGCCGAGATCCTCCTCCGGCAGTTCCTCGGCCAGCTCGGCGTGCACGCGGGCCGCGAAGGCGTCCGCCGCGGCCCGCGCGCCGGCCGCCCTGATCCGGCGTTCCCTGGCCCGCTCGCGCAGCAGTTCCACCAGGCGTGCTCGCACGCCACCCCCCTGTGTCTCCACGGCGCGCTCCCCTGGCGCCGTCCCCGTCACGACCGTCCCCGTCACCGACCGTACCGGGCGCCGCGCCGCCGGGTACAGAAACGCTGGTCCGGCCGTACCGGGCGCGGCACCGCCACCCCGCCGCCCGGCACCGGGGCCCGCCGCGGACAATGGGGCCCGTGCCCCAGACGACGGATTCGCCGCAACGACGCCGCACCGACAGCTCGCCGTACGTCGACCTGACGCGCGCGGAGTGGAGCGCCCTGCGGGAGAAGACCCCGCTGCCGCTGACCGCCGAGGAGGTCGAACGGCTCCGCGGCCTGGGCGACGTCATCGACCTCGACGAGGTGCGCGACGTCTACCTCCCGCTGTCCCGGCTGCTCAACCTGTACGTCGGCGCCACCAGCAACCTCCGCGGCGCGCTCAACACCTTCCTGGACGACACCGGCAACGGCCACGGCTCGCAGCCCGGCACGCCCTTCGTCATAGGCGTCGCCGGCAGCGTCGCGGTCGGCAAGTCCACCACCGCCCGGCTGCTCCAGGCACTGCTGGCCCGCTGGCCGGAGCACCCGCGCGTCGAGCTGGTCACCACCGACGGCTTCCTCTTCCCCAACGCCGAGCTGCACCGGCGGGGGCTGATGTCCCGCAAGGGCTTCCCGGAGTCCTACGACCGCCGGGCGCTGACCCGCTTCGTGGCGGACGTGAAGTCCGGCAAGGCGGAGGTCACCGCGCCCGTCTACTCGCACCTGATCTACGACATCGTGCCCGGCGAGCGGCTGACCGTGCACCGGCCCGACATCCTCATCGTCGAGGGCCTCAACGTGCTCCAGCCGGCACTGCCCGGCGGGGACGGCCGCACCCGGCTGGGCCTCGCCGACTTCTTCGACTTCTCGGTCTACGTGGACGCCCGCACCGAGGACATCGAACGGTGGTACCTCGGCCGCTTCCGCAAGCTGCGCCAGACCGCGTTCCAGAACCCGTTCTCGTACTTCCGCAAGTACACCCAGGTCTCCGAGGACGAGGCGCTGGACTACGCCCGCCTGATGTGGCGCACCATCAACCGGCCCAACCTGGAACAGAACGTGGCCCCCACCCGGGGCCGCGCCAACCTGGTCCTCCGCAAGGGCCCGGACCACAAGGTGCAGCGGCTGTCGCTGCGGAAGCTGTAGACACCGAAGCGGGGCCGCCCTCGACCCGGCAGCATCGCTGCCGTACGAGGGCGACCCCGCCCGGACGGAACTCCGTTATCCCAGCGCGGACTTGACCGCGTCGGCCAGGCGCTGGGCGACGGCCCGCGCCTGCTCGATGTCGGCCGCCTCGACCATCACCCGGACCAGCGGCTCGGTGCCGGAGGGCCGCAGCAGCACCCGTCCGGTGGCGCCCAGCTCCCGCTCCGCCTCGGCGACCGCGGCGGCCAGCTCGGCGGAGCTGGTCACCCGCGACTTGTCGACGTCGGGGACGTTGATGAGGATCTGCGGCAGCCGCTCCATCGCGCCCGCCAGGTCGGCCAGCGACCGGCCGGTCGCCGCGACCCGGGCCGCCAGCATCAGGCCCGTCAGCGTGCCGTCGCCGGTGGTGGCGTGGTCCAGCACGATGACGTGCCCGGACTGCTCGCCGCCCAGCGCGTAGCCGTGGGCCTTCATCTCCTCCAGGACGTACCGGTCGCCGACCGCGGTCTGCACGAGGTCGATGCCCGCGCCCTCCATGGCCAGCTTGAAGCCCAGGTTGGACATGACGGTGGCGACGACGGTGTTCTTGCGCAGCGTGCCGGCCTCGCGCATGCCGAGCGCCAGGACGGCCAGGATCTGGTCGCCGTCGACCTCGTTGCCGGCGTGGTCCACGGCCAGGCAGCGGTCGGCGTCGCCGTCGTGGGCGACACCGAGCGCGGCGCCGTGCTCCAGGACGGCCGACCGGAGCTTGTCGAGGTGGGTGGAGCCGCAGGCGTCGTTGATGTTCAGCCCGTCCGGCTCGGTGCCGATGGTGACGACCTCGGCGCCGGCCCGCGCGAACGCCTCCGGCGAGACCCGGGCCGCGGCACCGTGCGCCCCGTCGATGACGATCTTGAGCCCGTCCAGGCGGTTGGGCAGCACGCCGACCAGGTGCGCGACGTACTTGTCGAAGCCCTCGTCGTAGTCGGTGACCCGGCCCACACCGGCGCCGGTCGGCCGCTCCCACGGCTCACCGGCGCTGTGCCCGCGGTAGGTCTCCTCGATGCGGTCCTCCAGCTCGTCGGCGAGCTTGTGGCCGCCGCGGGCGAAGAACTTGATGCCGTTGTCGGGCATCGGATTGTGGCTGGCGGAGAGCATCACGCCCAGATCCGCACCGAGCGCCCCGGTCAGATAGGCGACCGCAGGGGTCGGCAGCACCCCCACCCGCAGCACGTCCACCCCGGCGCTCGCCAGGCCGGCGACCACCGCGGCCTCCAGGAACTCCCCCGACGCCCGCGGATCGCGACCGACCACGGCCACCGGCCGATGGCCTTCAAACGTGCCCGCCTCGGCCAGCACATGCGCCGCCGCGACCGACAGGCCGAGCGCCAGCTCCGCCGTCAGGTCCGCGTTGGCGACGCCGCGCACACCGTCCGTGCCGAAGAGTCGTCCCACTGGTGTCCTCCGAAGTAGATGAGCTGTGACCGGGGCTTGGATTCCAGGTATACGCCGCGGTCTGTCGGAAGCCGAACGCCCCGGCAGCACGGAAGTGCCACCGGGGCGTTCGCCAAGGGCTGCCTGCGTGCAGCGCGTGATTAGCGCTTGCTGTACTGCGGCGCCTTGCGGGCCTTCTTCAGACCGGCCTTCTTGCGCTCGACCGCACGGTCGTCACGCTTGAGGAACCCGGCCTTCTTCAGGGCGGGACGGTTGGCGTCCACGTCCGCCTCGTTCAGCGCACGGGCCACACCCAGGCGCAGCGCACCGGCCTGGCCGGAGATGCCGCCGCCGGAGATGCGGGCCACGACGTCGTAGCGGTTGTCCAGCTCGAGCACCTTGAAGGGCTCGTTGACTTCCTGCTGGTGCACCTTGTTGGGGAAGTAGTCCTCAAGGGTGCGGCCGTTGATCTTCCACTGGCCGGAGCCGGGGATGATCCGCACGCGGGCGATGGCGTTCTTGCGACGGCCCAGGCCGGCGGCCGGCTGCGGCTCGCCGAAGCGGGACGCGAGGGACTCGGAGGTGTACTCACCCTCCAGCGGAACCTCGGTCTCGGTGGTGTACTGCTCGACCTCGACCTCGTCCAGCGGGGTCTCGGGGGTGGTCTCAGCCACGATGCTTCCTCAGATTCTCTGTCGTCTTGGGGTGGCCGGGACTTACTGCGCGACCTGGGTGATCTCGAACGGGACCGGCTGCTGAGCAGCGTGCGGGTGCTCGGCGCCCGCGTAGACCTTCAGCTTCGAGAGCATCTGACGGCCGAGGGTGTTCTTGGGGAGCATGCCCTTGATGGCCTTCTCGACGGCCTTCTCGGGGTTCTTGGCCAGCAGCTCGTCGTAACGGACGGAGCGCAGACCACCCGGGAAACCGGAGTGACGGTAGGCCATCTTCTGGGTGCGCTTGTTGCCGGAGAGGTGCACCTTGTCGGCGTTGATGATGATGACGAAGTCACCGGTGTCAACGTGAGGGGCGTAAACCGGCTTGTGCTTACCCCGGAGGAGGGACGCGGCCTGGCTGGCCAGACGGCCCAGGACAACGTCCTGCGCGTCAATGATGTGCCACTGGCGCTGAACATCGCCGGGCTTGGGGCTGAACGTACGCACGTCTTAGCCTTCGCTTCGTGAGTCGGGTTATCCCCTGGGGAGACCCAGGGAAAGGGTCCTGTACTGGCACCGTGACTGCTCACACAGCGGGATGGCACTACGGGCGACGCAACCCGATCGTCCACCGCCGGTCAGCGGCCTGGCTAGCCGGCGTAAGGCCCCTCACGTGAGATAGAGCAAGCCCATACGCATAACGAACCAGCAGGATACTGACCCAACCCCGGACGGGTCAAAACGTGGCCCGGACAGGCGTGCGGTCGCGTCCCCCGCACACCGGCCCGAAGCGGTTCCGCTCCCCCCGCCACACGCTCACCCGCGCGCACTAGGATGCGCGGCATGAGTTTTGGGCAAGGGGGGCCGTTCGACGGCCCGGGGGGTTCCACTCCGGACTGGTCAGCGCTGGCCGACGAGAGCGCGGCACGCACGCGGCGCAAGCGCTGGCTGATGATCGGCGGCGGCGCGGTCGCCGTGCTCGCGGTGGCCGGCATCGTCGCCACCGCCGTGATCAACAGCGGCGGCCCGTCCGACGACAGCCCCTCGGCCCACCCCACCGCCTCCGGCCAGACCGCCGTGCCGGACGACAAGCCGTCCTTCCCCGACGTCTCGGTCCCGCCCCCGCCCAACCCGCAGGACTACATCTCCGACCCCAAGAAGGACACCGCGCCGCTCACCCCCGCCACCCTCTTCCCGCAGAAGAGCATGGTCGTCGGCGAGCACAGCTACCCGCAGACCGGCACCGCCAGCACCACCGACTGCACCGCCGGCGCCCAGGGCCCCCTGGTCTCCTCGCTCGGCCACAACGGCTGCAAGCAGCTGCTGCGCGCCACCTACTCCAGCGGCGGGGTCGCGGTCACCATCGGCGTCGCGGTCTTCGACTCGCCCGCCAAGGCCGCCGCGGTGATGAACGAGAACAAGCCCAACCTCATGCCGCTGTCCGGCAGCGGTGTCCCGGCCGACTTCTGCCAGGGCAGCAAGTGCCGGATGACCACCAACGCCACCGGCCGCTACGCGTACTTCACCATCGCCGGCTACACCAACGGCAAGGACGTCACCGGCAACGAGACCCAGGCCCTGCAGATCGGCCGGGACGGCGGCGCCTACGCCTTCACCCAGATCGCCCAGCGCGGCAAGGACCAGGCCGCCAAGGCCGCCGAGCAGCAGCTCAAGGAGGCCCGGCGAAAGGCCGGCAAGACCTCCTGACACCCCCGGCGGCGCCGGCCCCGCGCCCCGTGGCGGGCACGGGGCGGGCGCGGCCTCAGCAGCAGCCGGCCGACGGCAGCGACCGCTTGTTGCGCGCTTCCCTGCTCCGGGCGGCGAGCAGCTCGTCGGCGGGGTAGCCGACCTCCTCCAGGGTCAGCCCGTGGGGTCGTACGACGTGCACGGCGGAGTCCCGCACCCCCGCGGCCAGCACCTTCCCGGGCCACTCCGGACCCCGGTGGCCGTCGCCGACGAAGAGCAGCGCGCCGATCAGCGACCGCACCATGTTGTGGCAGAAGGCGTCCGCCCGGACCGTCGCGGTGATGATCCCGTCCGCGCCCTTGACCAGGCTCAGCTCCTGGAGCGTGCGGATCGTGGTCGCACCCTCCCGCTTCTTGCAGTACGCGGCGAAGTCGTGCTCCCCGAGCAGCCGCTGCGCGGCCTCGTTCATGGCGTCCACGTCGAGCGGCCAGTCGTGCCACAGGACGTGCCCCCGCAGCAGCGGGTCCACCCCGCCCGGGTTGTCGGTGACGCGGTAGGCGTAGCGCCGCCAGATCGCCGAGAAGCGCGCGTTGAAGCCGCTGGGCGCCTCCCGCAGGGCCCACACCCGTACGTCCTTGGGCAGGCGCCCGGCGAGCCGCTTGAGCAGCTTGTCGTGGTGCTCCCGCCACACCTGCTCGGGCAGATCGACCTGCGCGACCTGTCCTCGCGCGTGCACCCCGGCGTCGGTCCGGCCCGCGACGGTGAGCTCATAGGTCTCGCCCGACCGCGTCACGGTCCGGATCGCGTCCTCCAGCTCCCCCTGGACCGTGCGCCGCTCCCGCTGCTTGGCCCACCCGGAGAACTCCGAGCCGTCGTACGCCAGGTCCAGCCGCACCCGGACGAACCCGGGCTCCACTTCGTCACTCACACCGCAATCCTCTCAGGCCCACCACAGGCGAAAGCGGGCCCGCCCCCAGGGGGGCGGACCCGCTCACCGCTCAGCGACGACGGACTCAGGCGTCCTTCGACTCCTCGGCGGCCTCGGCAGCCTTGGCCTCGGCAGCCTTGGCCTCGTCGGCCTCCTTGACCGCGCGCTTGGCAGCGGCCTCGGCCTCGGCGACGGTCGCCTTCTTGGCGATCTCGCCCTCGACCAGCTCGATGACGGCCATCGGGGCGTTGTCGCCACGACGGTTGCCGATCTTGGTGATACGGGTGTAGCCACCCGGACGCTCCGCGAACCGCGGCGCGATCTCGGTGAAGAGCGTGTGCACGACGCTCTTGTCCGTGATCAGCTCCATGACCTGGCGGCGGTTGTGAAGGTCGCCCTTCTTCGCCTTGGTCACCAGACGCTCCGCGAACGGACGCAGACGACGGGCCTTGGCCTCGGTCGTCGTGATGCGGCCGTGCTCGAAGAGGTTGGTCGCCAGGTTGCGCAGGAGCGCCTTCTCGTGCGCAGCGCTGCCGCCCAGACGGGCGCCCTTGGTGGGCTTCGGCATGGTGTATCTCCTTCATTGCTGCACCGGCCGTATCAGGTACCGGTGTCAGTTCCCACGAGGCGGCCGCCCCGCGGAAGTCACACTGCATTCGCCCGGGGGACGACCCCCGGGCCCCCAGCAGGGGGTTCATGCATCAGCCCGTTCGGCGTTCGAGGACAAAGCCCCAGCCGAAAACGGCGGGACGGCCGAGAACGTCGACCACCCCGCCGTCAGGCGGATCAGTACTGCTCGGTCTCCACGAAACCGGCGTCCGCGTCGTCGTCCGCGCCGAACGCGTCGGCAGCGGCGGTCGGGTCGAACCCGGGGGGCGAGTCCTTCAGCGCGAGACCCATCCCGGCCAGCTTCGCCTTGACCTCGTCGATCGACTTCGCACCGAAGTTGCGGATGTCGAGCAGGTCCGCCTCGGAGCGCGCGACGAGCTCGCCCACGGAGTGGATGCCCTCACGCTTGAGGCAGTTGTAGGAGCGGACGGTGAGCTCCAGCTCCTCGATCGGCAGCGCCAGGTCGGCGGCCAGGGCGGCGTCCGTCGGGGACGGGCCCATGTCGATGCCCTCGGCGTCGATGTTCAGCTCGCGGGCGAGACCGAACAGCTCCACCAGGGTCTTGCCGGCCGAGGCCATGGCGTCGCGCGGACGCATCGCCTGCTTGGTCTCGACGTCGACGATCAGCTTGTCGAAGTCGGTGCGCTGCTCGACACGGGTCGCCTCGACCTTGTAGGTGACCTTCAGCACGGGGCTGTAGATGGAGTCGACCGGGATCCGACCGATCTCCTGGCCGACCTGCTTGTTCTGCACGGCGGAGACGTAGCCGCGACCGCGCTCGACGGTCAGCTCCATCTCCAGCTTGCCCTTGCCGTTGAGCGTGGCGAGGACGAGGTCGGGGTTGTGCACCTCGACACCGGCCGGCGGCGCGATGTCGGCGGCGGTGACCAGACCCGGGCCCTGCTTGCGCAGGTACATCACGACCGGCTCGTCGTGCTCCGAGGAGACGACCAGCTGCTTGATGTTGAGGATCAGGTCGGTGACGTCCTCCTTGACACCCGGCACGGTGGTGAACTCGTGCAGCACGCCGTCGATGCGGATGGACGTGACCGCCGCACCCGGGATCGAGGAGAGCAGGGTCCGGCGGAGGGAGTTGCCGAGGGTGTAGCCGAAGCCCGGCTCCAGCGGCTCGATGACGAACCGGGAGCGGTACTCGTCGACGACCTCTTCGGTCAACGAGGGACGCTGAGCGATCAGCATGGTGTGTGTCCTTCAGTCGTGGACGCCCGCTATTTGACGTCCGCTGTACTTCAAAGGGTACGGGCGGTACGACACCGATGGCGCCGTACCGCCCTGACCTGTTCCGCTGGGGCTCTTACTTGGAGTAGAGCTCCACGATCAGCTGCTCCTGCACCTGGGTGTCGATCACCTGGCGCTCGGGCAGGCTGTGCACGAGGATCCGCAGCTGCGAGGGGATCGCCTCCAGCCACGCCGGGACGGTCTTCTCGCCGGCCTCCGCCTTGGCCACCTCGAAGGGGGTCAGGGTCCTGGAGCCCGTGCGGACCTCGATGATGTCGTTCACGGCGACGCGGGCCGACGGGATGTCGGTCTTGCGGCCGTTGACCTGGATGTGCCCGTGGCGGACCAGCTGACGGGCGTGGTCACGGGACTTGGCGAAGCCGGCCCGGTAGACCACGTTGTCGAGGCGGGTCTCAAGGATGCGCAGAAGGTTCTCACCGGTCTTGCCGGTCTTCTGGTTCGCTTCCTTGTAGTAGCCCACGAACTGCTTCTCAAGGACACCGTAGATACGGCTGCACTTCTGCTTCTCACGAAGCTGGAGCAGGTACTCGCTGTCCTTGGTGCGCCCGCGACCGTGCTCACCCGGGGGGTAAGGACGGATCTCGATCGGGCACTTCGCGCTCTCGCACTTGCTCCCCTTGAGGAAGAGCTTCTGCTTCTCCCGACGGCAACGCTTGCAGTCGGCCCCGGTGTAACGCGCCATTGTCTAGTTGTCTCCTACTTCAGTGGGTCAGACGCGGCGACGCTTGGGCGGGCGGCATCCGTTGTGCGGGGTCGGGGTGACGTCCTGGATCGAGCCCACCTCAAGACCGGTCGCCTGCAGCGAGCGGATGGCGGTCTCGCGGCCCGAACCCGGACCCTTGACGAAGACGTCGACCTTGCGCATGCCGTGCTCCTGCGCGCGGCGGGCGGCCGACTCGGCGGCCATCTGCGCGGCGAACGGAGTGGACTTGCGCGAGCCCTTGAAGCCGACGTGGCCGGCAGAGGCCCAAGAGATCACGTTCCCGGTCGGGTCGGTGATCGAGACGATCGTGTTGTTGAACGTGCTCTTGATGTGAGCGTGCCCGTGGGCGACGTTCTTCTTCTCCTTGCGGCGCACCTTCTTGGCGCCGGCCGTACGGCCCTTCGGAGGCATTCAAATTCTCCCGTGGAGGTGATCGGTCCTACAGCGAAGACCGCTGGTGGGGTCCTGCTGAGGACTACTTCTTGCCCGGCTTCTTCTTGCCGGCGATCGCGCGACGCGGACCCTTGCGGGTACGGGCGTTCGTGCTGGTGCGCTGACCGTGCACCGGCAGACCGCGGCGGTGACGCAGACCCTGGTAGCAGCCGATCTCGACCTTGCGGCGGATGTCGGCCTGGATCTCGCGACGGAGGTCACCCTCGGTCTTGAGGTTGTTGTCCACGTACTCGCGGATCTTGACGAGGTCTTCCTCGACCAGGTCGCGGACCCGGGTGTCCGGGTTCACGCCGGTGGCGGCGAGGGTCTGCTGCGACAGCGTGCGCCCGATACCGAAGACGTAGGTGAGGGCGACCTCCACACGCTTTTCGCGCGGGAGATCAACGCCTGCGAGGCGTGCCATTGATGTGGCTCCTGATGGCTATTCGGAGGTCTTCCGCAGCACCGTTCCCGTAAGACTCTGCGGCATTACGAGCCGGGTCCCCGGCCTCCGAGCCGGGGGTGTCGTCCCTCGCGCGCGGCGCGGGGGTCGGGTGACTGCATATGTACGTTTTGTGCTTGCGTCGCGCGAACTGCGAAATTGCAGGTGGTCGGCGTGCGTCAGCCCTGGCGCTGCTTGTGGCGCAGGTTGTCGCAGATGACCATGACCCGGCCGTGGCGGCGGATCACCTTGCACTTGTCGCAGATCTTCTTGACGCTCGGCTTGACCTTCATGGGATGTGAGGTTCTCCGGGTCAGTGCCGCTGCCCCACGGGAGCGGGGCTTCGGCAAGATCTACTTGTACCGGTAGACGATACGGCCACGCGTCAGGTCGTAGGGAGAGAGCTCCACGACGACCCGGTCATCCGGGAGGATACGGATGTAGTGCATCCGCATCTTGCCGCTGATGTGCGCGAGGACCTTGTGACCGTTCTGGAGCTCTACCTTGAACATTGCGTTCGGCAGAGACTCGATCACGGTGCCCTCGATCTCGATGGCACCTTGCTTCTTGGCCACGCTTCGCCTTTCGGATCGGCTACCTTGATCGACTCACTTGCACTGTCCGCACCCGACGTGCGGGCACACGGGTGCACGAGAGCCGACGCGTCAGTCTACGTCAGTGCCTGAGAAAAGACGAATCCAGGAGTATTGCCCAACCGCGGAGATCATTACGCGCGGAAGCTGGTGACAGCATGCTGCGGACTACGCCAGAGGGTCCGGCGCCGCGGTGATGCCGAGGCTCGCGAGCTTGGCCTTGCCACCGTCGGGAGCGGTGAGCACCAACGGGCCGTCCTCGGTCAGCGCGACCGAGTGCTCCCAGTGCGAGGACCAGCTGCCGTCGTTGGACTTGACCGTCCAGTCGTCCTCGAGGACATGGGTCTTGGCGGTGCCGAGATTGATCATCGGCTCGATGGCGATGCAGAAGCCGGGCACCAGCTTCGGGCCCCGGCCGCGCTTGCGCTCGACGTAGTTCAGCAGGTGCGGGTCCATGTGCATCTGCGAGCCGATGCCGTGGCCGCCGTAGTCCTCGACGATGCCGTACTTGCCGCTGGCCGGACGGGGTTGGCGACGGATGTAACCCTCGATCGCCCGGGAGATGTCCACCAGCCGGTTGCCCTTGGCGACCGCGGCGACCCCCGCCCACATCGACTCCTCGGTGACCCGGCTGAGCTCGACCAGCTCCGCGGAGTGACCGGACCCGACGAAGGCGGTGTACGCGGCGTCCCCGTGCCAGCCGTCGATGATCGCGCCGCAGTCGATGGAGATGATGTCGCCGTCCTGGAGCACCGTGTCGGCGGACGGGATGCCGTGCACGACCACGTCGTTCACGGAGGTGCAGATGGTGGCGGGGAAACCGCCGTACCCGAGGAAGTTCGACTTCGCGCCGTGCTCGGCGAGCACCTTGCGCGCCACGTCGTCCAGGTCCTTGGTGGTGGCGCCCGGCACCGCGGTCTCACGGGTGGCCGCGTGGATGGCGGCGACCACCAGACCCGCCTCGCGCATCTTCGCGATCTGCGCGGGGTTCTTGATCTCCAGCATGCCGGTGCCTACCGCCTTCGTTCTCGCACGAGGTTGTGTCGGGGGATTTCCCGCCCACCCAACAGTACGGCCGCGGCGCCCGTGCTGGGCACCGCGGCCGTACCGAGCCGTGGCTTTACTCGCCGCGCTCCAGTGCGTTCATCGCGCGCTGGGTGACCTCCGCGACCTTGCCGAGGGCCGGGATCGTCACGACCAGGTCCTGGGCCTTGTAGTAGTCGATGATCGGCTCGGTCTCCGAGTGGTAGACCTCAAGCCGCTTGCGCACGGTGTCCTCGCGGTCGTCCTCGCGCTGGTACAGCTCGCCGCCACAGGCGTCGCAGACACCCTCCGTCTGCGGCTTGTTGTACTCGACGTGGAAGACGTGGCTGGAGTCCTTGCGGCAGATCCGCCGGCCGGCGATCCGCTTGACCACCTCGTCCTCGGGGACCTCCAGGTCCAGGACGGCGTCCAGCTTCAGACCCTTGGTCTGCAGGAAGGCGTCGAGCGCCTCGGCCTGGCCGAGGTTGCGCGGGAAGCCGTCGAGCAGGAAACCCTCGACCGCGTCGGCCTGTTCCATACGGTCCTCGGCCATCCCGATGGTGACCGAGTCCGGCACGAGGTTGCCGGCGTCCATGTAGGACTTGGCCTCGACGCCCAGGGGGGTGCCCTGGGAGATGTTGGCCCGGAACAGGTCCCCCGTGGAGATGTGCGGGATCGCGAGGTTCTTGGCCAGGTACGCGGCCTGCGTACCCTTACCGGCCCCCGGGGGTCCGACGAGGACGATTCGCATCAGCGGAGGAACCCTTCGTAGTTGCGCTGCTGAAGCTGGCTCTCAATCTGCTTCACGGTCTCCAGACCCACACCCACGATGATCAGGATGCTCGTCCCGCCGAACGGGAAGTTCTGGTTCGCGTTGAACAGCACCAACGCCACTGTTGGTACGAGCGCGATCAGCCCCAGGTACAGCGAGCCCGGCCACGTGATCCGGTTGAGCACGTAGCTGAGGTACTCGGCCGTCGGGCGACCAGCCCGGATACCCGGGATGAAGCCACCATACTTCTTCATGTTGTCGGCAACTTCTTCGGGGTTGAAGCTGATGGCCACGTAGAAGAAGGCGAAGAACACGATCAACAAGAAGTACGTAATGATGTAAACGGGGTGATTTCCCTTGGTGAAGTTGCTGGCGATCCACCTCGCCCACCCCGCGTTGGACCCGCTGAACTGAGCGATGAGCGCGGGGATGTAGAGCAGCGACGACGCGAAGATGACAGGAATCACACCTGCCTGGTTCACCTTCAGCGGGATGTAAGTGGACGTACCACCGTAGGAACGGCGCCCGATCATGCGCTTCGCGTACTGCACCGGAATGCGCCGCTGCGCCTGCTCGACGAAGACCACCAGAGCGACCATCGCCAGGCCCACCGCGATCACCGAGAAGAACTCGATCCAGCCGTCGGCCAGCTTGCCCTGCAGCTTGATCTGCCACAGCGCGCCCGGGAAACCGGCGGCGATCGAGATGAACATCAGGATCGACATGCCGTTGCCGATGCCGCGGTCGGTCACCAGCTCACCGAGCCACATGATGAGGCAGGTGCCGGCGGTCATCGTGATCACCATCGTGATGGTGGTGAAGATCGAGTCGTTGGGCACGATCTGGCTGGCGACCGGGCAGCTCTGGAAGAGCGCACCGCTGCGGGCGGTGGCGACCAGGCCGGTGCCCTGCAGCACGGCCAGCGCCACGGTCAGATAGCGGGTGTACTGGGTGATCTTCGTCTGGCCGGACTGTCCCTCCTTCTTGAGGGCCTCCAGCCGTGGGATCACCACGGTCAGCAGCTGGAGGATGATGCTCGCCGTGATGTACGGCATGATCCCCAGCGCGAAGATCGTGATCTGCAGCAGCGCTCCACCGCTGAACATGTTCACCAGGGCGAACAACCCGCTGTTACCGCCGGCCTGCTTCATGCAGGTCGCGACGTTCGCGTAGTTCACCCCTGGGACGGGGACGTGCGCTCCGATCCGGTAGAGCACGATGATGCCCAACGTGAACAGCAGCTTCTTGCGCAGGTCGGGCGTCTTGAACGCTCGGGCGAACGCGGTGAGCACGGTGCCTCCTGCGCCTCCCGCCTTCAGCGGCCGGGAGGTGACGGTCTTGAGGATCGACGAATACGTAGCGGCCGTACCGCGCGGAGCTCGCCCGCACGGCGCGATCCGGGGCGGACCCCGGACAAATCAAACAGTGCAGGCCACCTTACCGGCGACCGTACCCCCGTGGAACGACCAACCGGGGATGCCCCAATCAATGGGCATCCCCGGTCAGTTGAACCAACGAACTCAGAGGAGTTCGGTGACGGTGCCGCCGGCGGCGGCAATCTTCTCCTTGGCGGAGCCGGAAACGGAGTCAACCGTCACCGTCAGCGCCACGGAGATCTCGCCCTGGCCCAGGACCTTGACGAGCTCGTTCTTGCGCACCGCGCCCTTGGCGACCAGGTCGGCCACCGTGACCTCGCCACCCTGCGGGTAGAGCGCGGCCAGCTTGTCCAGGTTCACGACCTGGAACTGCTTGTGGGCGGGGTTCTTGAAGCCCTTCAGCTTCGGGAGGCGCATGTGGAGGGGCATCTGCCCACCCTCGAAGCGCTCCGGAACCTGGTAACGGGCCTTGGTGCCCTTGGTACCACGACCAGCGGTCTTACCCTTGGACGCCTCACCACGACCGACACGGGTCTTGGCGGTCTTGGCACCCGGGGCGGGCCGGAGGTTGTGGACCTTCAGCGGGTTGGTCTCCGCCATGTCAGTCGACCTCCTTGACCGACACGAGGTGGCGGACGGTGTGCACCATGCCGCGGTACTCGGGGCGGTCGTCCTTGACAACCACGTCGTTGATCCGCTTCAGACCAAGCGAACGCAGCGTTTCGCGGTGGTTCTGCTTGCTGCCGATCAGGGACTTGACCTGCGTGATCTCGAGACGGGCCATTACGCACCCACCCCGGCACGCGCCCGCAGCAGAGCGGCGGGAGCCACGTCCTCCAGCGGCAGGCCACGACGGGCGGCGATCTCCTCGGGCCGCTGCAGGCCCTTGAGCGCCGTCACCGTGGCGTGCACGATGTTGATCGGGTTGGACGAGCCGAGCGACTTGCTCAGCACGTCGTGGATGCCCGCGCACTCCAGGACGGCGCGCACCGGGCCACCGGCGATCACACCGGTACCGGGGGAAGCCGGCTTGAGCAGGACGACGCCCGCAGCCTTCTCGCCCTGGATGGGGTGCGGGACGGTACCGGCGATACGGGGGACCTTGAAGAAGTTCTTCTTGGCCTCTTCCACGCCCTTGGCGATGGCAGCCGGAACTTCCTTGGCCTTGCCGTAACCGACACCTACGGTGCCGTCACCGTCGCCCACCACGACCAGCGCGGTGAAGCTGAAGCGACGACCACCCTTGACAACCTTGGCGACGCGGTTGATCGCGACAACGCGCTCAACGTACGCGGTCTTCTCGGCGGCAGCGCCACCGTCGCGACCCTTCCGGTCCCGCCGCTCGCCGCCACCGGCACCGCTGCCGCGGCGCTGGGGTCCAGCCATTGGATTTACCTCTCTCTGTTACGTCCGCTAGCTCCGGAACCGGGGCTTAGAACTTCAGCCCGGCTTCGCGGGCGGCGTCGGCCAGAGCGGCAATCCGCCCGGCGTACTGCTTGCCACCGCGGTCGAACACGACGGCCTCGACACCGGCGGCCTTGGCACGCTCGGCGACCAGGGCGCCCACCTTCTGGGCCTGGGCGCTCTTGTCGCCCTCGCCACCACGGATCGACGCGTCCAGGGTCGACGCCGAGGCCAGCGTGTGGCCCGCGATGTCGTCGATCACCTGAGCGAAGATGCCGCGGTTGGACCGCGTCACGACCAGACGCGGACGCTCCGAAGTACCCGAAATCCGCTTGCGGATGCGGATGTGGCGACGCTTGGCAGCAGCGCGCTTGTAGGCGTTGCCCTTAGCGATCTTCACACCGTATGCCATGGCTTACTTACCCGCCTTTCCGACCTTGCGGCGGATGACTTCGCCCTCGTACTTGACGCCCTTGGCCTTGTACGGGTCGGGCTTCCGCAGCTTGCGGATGTTCGCGGCGACCTCGCCGACCTTCTGCTTGTCGATGCCCTCGACGCTGAACTTCGTCGGCGACTCGACCTTGAACGCGATGCCCTCGGGCGCCTCGATCAGGATCGGGTGGCTGTAGCCCAGGGAGAACTCCAGGTTGGAGCCCTTGGCCTGGACGCGGTAGCCGACACCGCTGATCTCGAGCTTCTTCACGTAGCCCTGGGTCACGCCGGTGATCATGTTCGCCACCAGCGTGCGGGACAGGCCGTGCAGGGCCTTGTTCTGACGCTCGTCGTTCGGACGGGAGACGGCGATGACGCCGTCCTCACCCTTGGCGACCTCGATGGGCGCCGCGACGGTGTGCGAAAGGGAACCCTTGGGGCCCTTCACGTTGACCGTGCGGCCCTCGATGGTGACGTCCACACCAGCGGGAACCTGGATAGGCAGCTTGCCAATACGCGACATTAGCTATTCCTCCGTTCCCGATTACCAGACGTAGGCGAGGACTTCCCCACCCACGCCCTTCTTGCTGGCCTGCTGGCCGGTCAGGAGACCGTGGGACGTGGAGATGATCGCCACGCCCAGGCCGCCGAGGACCTTCGGCAGGTTGGTGGACTTTGCGTAGACCCGCAGACCCGGCTTCGAGATCCGCTTGATGCCGGCGATCGAGCGCTCACGGTTCGGCCCGAACTTCAGCTCCAGGACGAGGTTCTTGCCGACCTCGGCGTCCTCGACGCTCCAGCCGGTGATGTAACCCTCCTGCTGGAGGATCTCCGCGATGTGCGACTTGATCTTGCTGTGCGGCATCGCCACGGTGTCGTGGTACGCCGAGTTCGCGTTGCGCAGACGGGTCAGCATGTCTGCGATGGGATCAGTCATGGTCATGAATTGGCCTTCGGCCTCTCTCGCCGGGGTTTCCTATCTGCGCCATCCCTCTCCCCGATCTTGGTCGGGACGGGTGCGGCGCGGGGACCTACGGCGTAGTAAGCGACGTTATGCGGGCGGTGCCCGCGGTCGGTCTCGGGCGGCGGGGCGCCCAAACCCTTCTACCCTAAGGGAAAAGGGTCCGGGCGCCCGCCGACCGAATGCTTACCGAGAGCCTCCGGTAATGCCCAACTAGGGGATTACCAGGAGCTCTTGGTCACGCCCGGCAGCTCGCCACGGTGAGCCATCTCACGAAGGCACACGCGGCAGAGGCCGAACTTGCGGTAGACGGAGTGCGGGCGGCCGCAGCGCTGGCAGCGGGTGTACGCGCGCACACCGAACTTGGGCTTGCGAGCAGCCTTGGCAATCAGAGCCTTCTTCGCCATCTCGCTCACGCCTCCTTGAACGGGAAGCCGAGGTGACGAAGCAGGGCGCGGCCCTCGTCGTCGTTGGTCGCCGTGGTGACCACGGTGATGTCCATACCCCGGGTACGGTCGATCTTGTCCTGGTCGATCTCGTGGAACATGACCTGCTCCGTGAGACCGAAGGTGTAGTTGCCCCGACCGTCGAACTGCTTCGGGGACAGACCACGGAAGTCGCGGATGCGCGGCAGCGCCAGCGACAGCAGGCGGTCCAGGAACTCCCACATGCGGTCACCGCGGAGGGTGACGTGGGCACCGATCGGCTGGCCCTCACGCAGCTTGAACTGCGCGATGGACTTACGGGCCTTGGTGACGGCCGGCTTCTGACCGGTGATCGTGGTGAGGTCGCGCACGGCGCCCTCGATCAGCTTGGAGTCGCGGGCGGCGTCGCCCACACCCATGTTGACCACGATCTTGACGAGGCCGGGGATCTGCATGACGTTCTCGTACGAGAACTCGTCCTTCAGCTTGCCGGCGATCTCTTCGCGGTAGCGCGTCTTCAGACGCGGCGCGTTGGTGGTGGCAGTCATCAGATGTCCTCACCGGTCCGCTTGGCAACGCGGATCTTGTTGCCCTCGTCGTCGAAGCGGTACCCGACGCGGGTGACGACCTTCTTGCCGTCCTTCTCCACGACCAGCTGAACGTTGCTGATGTGGATGGGGGCCTCGGTCGTCACGATGCCGCCGGTCTGCGAACCACGAGCGGTCTGTCCGGCCTTGGTGTGCTTCTTGACCCGGTTGACACCCTCGACCAGGACACGGTCCTCGCGGGGGTAGGCCGCGATGACCTTGCCCTGCTTGCCCTTGTCCTTACCGGTGATGACCTGGACCAGGTCGCCCTTCTTGATCTTCATCGGTTACAGCACCTCCGGCGCGAGCGAGATGATCTTCATGAACTTCTTCTCGCGCAGCTCACGGCCCACGGGGCCGAAGATACGGGTGCCGCGGGGGTCGCCATCGTTCTTGAGGATGACGGCCGCGTTCTCGTCGAAGCGGATGTACGAGCCGTCGGGACGGCGGCGCTCCTTGACGGTGCGAACGATGACGGCCTTGACGACGTCACCCTTCTTCACGTTGCCACCGGGGATCGCGTCCTTGACGGTGGCGACGATGACGTCACCGATGCCCGCGTAGCGGCGACCGGAACCGCCGAGAACACGGATGCAAAGGATTTCCTTCGCACCAGTGTTGTCGGCGACGCGCAGTCGCGACTCCTGCTGGATCACGTCTATCTCCTGAATGTCTGCCGGTTCCCGGCAGGGGCGCGTCCCTTACGAGACGTCAGCCCCTGCCGAGCCTGGCGGAACTGTTCCTAGGGGGTCCCCCCAGGAGGGATGTGCTTGCCTGTCGAAATCCCCATGAGGGAATCCCCCTCACGGGGAATTCCCTCCCGGGAATTACTTGGCCTTCTCGAGGATCTCGACGATGCGCCAGCGCTTGGTGGCGGACAGCGGCCGGGTCTCCATCAGGAGGACGCGGTCGCCGACACCGGCAGCGTTCTGCTCGTCGTGTGCCTTGAGCTTGTTGGTACGGCGGATGACCTTGCCGTACAGCGCGTGCTTGACACGGTCCTCGACGGCGACGACGACGGTCTTGTCCATCTTGTCGCTGACGACCAGACCCTCACGGGTCTTGCGGAAACCGCGCTCGTTCGTCTCAGTCACATTCTTCTCGCTCATCAGGCGCTCTCCACCGTCTCGATGCCGAGCTCGCGCTCACGCATCAGGGTGTAGATCCGGGCGATGTCCTTCCGGACGGCCTTCAGCCGGCCGTGGTTCTCAAGCTGTCCGGTCGCCGCCTGGAAGCGGAGGTTGAACAGCTCCTCCTTGGCCTCACGCAGCTTGCCAACGAGCTCCTCGTTGTTCAGCTCGCGCAGCTCGGACGCCTTGGTAACGGCCGACATCACGATTCACCTGCCTCGCGCCGAACGATGCGGCACTTCATCGGAAGCTTGTGGGCGGCGCGGGTCAGCGCCTCCTTGGCAACCTTTTCGTTCGGGAAGGAAAGCTCGAACATCACCCGACCGGGCTTGACGTTCGCGATCCACCACTCCGGAGAACCCTTACCGGAACCCATGCGGGTCTCGGCCGGCTTCTTCGTCAGCGGACGGTCGGGGTAGATGTTGATCCACACCTTGCCGCCGCGCTTGATGTGACGGGTCATGGCGATACGAGCGGACTCGATCTGCCGGTTCGTCACGTAGGCCGCGGTCACGGCCTGAATGCCGTACTCACCGAAGGCCAGCTCGGTACCGCCCTTGGCCATACCGTTCCGCTTCGGGTGGTGCTGCTTGCGGTGCTTGACCCTGCGAGGGATCAGCATGTCGGTCAGCCCTCCGTTCCAGGGTTCTCCGCCGGAGCAGAGGCAGCGGCCTCGGCCTTGGGGGCCTCGGCAGCGGGAGCCTGCTGCTGCGGCTTGCGGCCGCGACCGCCACGCTCGCCACCGCGGCGCGGGCGCTGGTCGCCACCACCACGGGCCGGGCGGTTGCCCGCACGGGCGGCGGCGTTCTCGGCACGCACCTCGGCGATGTTCTTGACGTCGCCCTTGTAGATCCAGACCTTCACGCCGATGCGGCCGAAGGTGGTCTTGGCCTCGAAGAAGCCGTAGTCGACGTTCGCACGGAGCGTGTGCAGGGGCACACGGCCCTCGCGGTAGAACTCCGAGCGGGACATCTCGGCGCCGCCGAGACGGCCACCACACTGGATCTTGATGCCCTTGGCGCCGGCCTTCATCGTCGACTGCATGCTCTTACGCATGGCGCGACGGAAGGAGACGCGGGACGAGAGCTGCTCGGCGACGGCCTGGGCCACGAGCTGAGCATCGGTCTCGGGGTTCTTGACCTCGAGGATGTTCAGCTGGACCTGCTTGCCGGTCAGCTTCTCCAGCTCACCGCGGATGCGGTCGGCCTCGGCGCCGCGGCGGCCGATGACGATGCCCGGGCGAGCGGTGTGGATGTCAACGCGGACGCGCTCACGGGTGCGCTCGATCTCCACCTTGGAGATACCGGCGCGCTCCATGCCCTTCGTCATCATGCGACGAATGGCGACGTCTTCCTTGACGTAATCCTTGTACAGCTTGTCGGCGTACCAGCGGGACTTGAAGTCCGTCGTCACGCCGAGCCGGAACCCGTGCGGGTTTACCTTCTGGCCCATTACCGGGTTCCTTCCTTGCTGCTGACGACCACGGTGATGTGGCTGGTCCGCTTGAGGATCCGGTAGACACGGCCCTGGCCGCCCGGACGGATCCGCTTCAGGGTCGGGCCCTCATCCACGTACGCCGCGCTGACGTACAGCGTGGAGGCGTCCGAGTGGTCGTAGTTGTGCGCGGCATTGGCAATGGCGCTGTCCAGCACCTTGCCCACCGGCACGCTCGCGGCCTGCGGGGCGAAACGCAGGACCGCCTGAGCCTCCGTGGCGTCCATGCCACGGATAAGGTCCACCACGCGGCGGGCCTTCATGGGCGTGACGCGGATGTACCGCGCCTGGGCCCTGGCTTCCATGGTTGTCCCTTCGGTGTCAGTCATAGTCTTCGCACTCCGGTCGATCAGCGACGACGCGACTTGCGGTCGTCCTTCTCGTGGCCACGGAAGGTGCGGGTCGGCGCAAACTCGCCGAGCTTGTGGCCGACCATCGACTCGGTGACGAACACCGGGACGTGCTTGCGGCCGTCGTGCACCGCGATCGTGTGGCCGAGCATGGCCGGGACGATCATGGAGCGGCGGGACCAGGTCTTGATGACGTTCTTGGTGCCTGCATCGTTCTGTACGTCCACCTTCTTGGCGAGGTGGTCGTCGACGAAGGGCCCCTTCTTGAGACTGCGCGGCATCTAAACCCGCTCCTAGCGCTTCTTGTTCGTCTTGCGGCGGCGGACGATGTACTTGTTGCTGGCCTTCTTCGGCGAGCGCGTACGACCCTCCTTCTTGCCCCAGGGCGAGACCGGGTGGCGACCACCGGAAGTCTTGCCCTCACCACCACCGTGCGGGTGGTCAACCGGGTTCATCACGACACCACGCACGGTCGGGCGGACGCCCTTCCAGCGCATGCGGCCGGCCTTGCCCCAGTTGATGTTCGACTGCTCGGCGTTGCCGACCTCGCCGACAGTGGCGCGGCAGCGGACGTCGACCAGGCGGATCTCGCCGGACGGCATACGCAGGTGGGCCATGGAGCCCTCCCGCGCCAGCAGCTGCACGGAGGCACCCGCGGAACGGGCGAACTTCGCGCCACCGCCGGGCCGCAGCTCGATCGCGTGGATGGTCGTACCGACCGGGATGTTGCGCAGCGGCAGGTTGTTGCCCGGCTTGATGTCGGCGCCAGCGCCGTTCTCAATCCGGTCACCCTGCTGCAGGCCGCGCGGGGCGATGATGTAGCGCTTCTCGCCGTCCGCGTAGTGCAGGAGCGCGATGCGCGCGGTGCGGTTGGGGTCGTACTCGATGTGCGCGACCTTGGCCGGCACGCCGTCCTTGTCGTGACGACGGAAGTCGATCACACGGTAGGCGCGCTTGTGGCCACCGCCCTGGTGGCGAACGGTCACACGACCGGCGTTGTTACGGCCGCCCTTGCTGTGCAGCGGGCGGACCAGCGACTTCTCCGGCGTGGACCGCGTGATCTCGACAAAGTCGGCGACGCTGGAGCCACGACGGCCCGGGGTCGTCGGCTTGTACTTGCGGATACCCATTTCTCAGTCCTCGTCCGATTTCGGACGATCCGGACCGCCGTTAGGCGGTCGGACCGCCGAAGATGTCGATACGGTCGCCCTCGGCGAGGGTCACGATGGCGCGCTTGGTGTTGGCACGCTTCCCGAAACCGGTGCGGGTGCGCTTGCGCTTGCCCTGCCGGTTGATCGTGTTGACCCCGGTGACCTTGACCGAGAAGACCGCCTGGACGGCCTGCTTGATCTGGGTCTTGTTGGCGCGCGGGTCGACGATGAACGTGTACTTGTTCTCGTCCAGCAGCGCGTAGCTCTTCTCGGAAACAACCGGCTTGACGAGGACGTCGCGCGGGTCCGTGAAGGTCTTGCTGGTGACGACGGCCTCAGTCATCAGGCGTCGCTCCCTTCGGTCTCAACGGCCTTGGGGCCAGACACGAAGGACTCGAAGGCGGCCTTGGTGAAGACCACGTCGTCGGAGACGAGCACGTCGTACGTGTTCAGCTGGCCCGGCTCCAGGATGTGGACCTGGGGCAGGTTGCGGGCGGACAGCCACGCGGCCTCGTCGGAGCGCTCGGCGACCAGGAGCAGGTTCTTCCGCTCGCTGATCTTGCCGAACAGGCCCTTGGCGGCCTTGGTGGACACCGCGCCCTCGACCACGCCGGAGACGACGTGGATGCGGCTGTGGCGGGCCCGGTCGGAGAGGGCACCGCGCAGGGCGGCGGCCTTCATCTTCTTGGGCGTCCGCTGCGAGTAGTCACGCGGCTGCGGGCCGTGGACGACGCCACCGCCGGCGAACTGCGGCGCACGGGTCGAACCCTGGCGCGCACGGCCGGTGCCCTTCTGGCGGTACGGCTTCTTGCCACCGCCACGGACCTCGCCGCGGGTCTTGGTCTTGTGCGTGCCCTGACGGGCAGCGGCCAGCTGCGCGACGACGACCTGGTGGATCAGCGGGATGCTGACCTTGGCGTCGAAGATCTCCGTGGGGAGCTCGACGGTCCCGGCCTTGTCGCCTGCCGGCGAAAGGATGTCAATGGTGCTCATCGGTTACCTCAGGCCCCCTTGGCCGCGGTACGGACCAGGACGAGGCCGCCGTTCGGACCAGGAACTGCGCCCTTGATGAGCAGCAGACCCTTCTCCGCGTCAACGGCGTGGACGGTCAGGTTCTGGGTGGTGACCCGCTCATTGCCCATACGGCCGGCCATCCGCATGCCCTTGAACACGCGGCCCGGGGTGGCGCAGCCACCGATGGAGCCCGGCTTGCGGTGCACGCGGTGGGCACCGTGCGAAGCCTTGCCACCGCCGAAGCCGTGACGCTTCATGACACCGGCGAAGCCCTTGCCCTTGCTCTTGCCGGTCACGTCCACCTTGACGCCGGACTCGAAGGTCTCAGCGGTCAGCTCCTGGCCGAGGGTGTACTCGCCGGCATCGGGAGTACGGACCTCGACGAGGTGGCGACGGGGGGTGACGTCGGCCTTCGCGAAGTGGCCCTTGAGGGGCTTGTTCACCTTGCGCGGGTCGATCTCGCCGAAGGCGATCTGGACGGAGTCGTAGCCGTCCTGGTCATTGGTGCGCACCTGGGTAACGACGCAGGGGCCGGCCTTCACCACGGTCACCGGGACGACACGGTTGTTCTCGTCCCAGACCTGGGTCATGCCGAGCTTCTCGCCCAGGAGCCCCTTGATCTGCTTAGCCATCTCTTCCGCGCCTCTCAGAGCTTGATCTCGATGTCAACGCCGGCCGGAAGGTCCAGGCGCATCAGCGAGTCAACGGTCTTGGGCGTCGGGTCGAGGATGTCGATCAGGCGCTTGTGCGTGCGCATCTCGAAGTGCTCGCGCGAGTCCTTGTACTTGTGCGGCGACTTGATGACGCAGTACACGTTCTTCTCAGTGGGCAGCGGCACCGGGCCCGCGACCGACGCACCAGTGCGAGTCACCGTCTCGACGATCTTCTTCGCCGAGGAGTCGATGACCTCGTGGTCGTAGGCCTTGAGCCGGATGCGGATCTTCTGTCCCGCCATGGCTACTTCGTAGTCCTGTCTCTCGTAACGCTCTGGGACCCGGGAGGTGACCGTTCTTCTCCGACCCACGCGGTCGGGCGTGTCGCGCCCCTTCTCGTAAATCTCCACATGGAAGATCCCTCGAGAGGAGAACATGGGGGAAGAACACCCACCGGGCGCCTGGAAGAGGCACCCCGCTGACACTTCCCGGAAGATTCCCGTACTTCCGCCCCTGAGAAGGGGCGACGAATACCTGGGACTCGCTTCCAGTCCTCCCGGCGGGAGGCGCGCAGCATCGGCACTCAACCGAGCAACCTGGACAGTGTGCCATACGCGGGTTGCGTAAGGCCAATCGAGCCCCGACTGTCAAGAAGCCCCGCCCACCTGATGGTGAGCGGGGCCTCTTGGATGCTCCGGAGAGCTACCGGATCAACCGGACCGTCTTACTTGACGATCTTGGTGACCTGGCCGGCGCCGACGGTCCGACCACCCTCACGGATGGCGAACTTCAGGCCCTCCTCCATGGCGACAGGCTGGATGAGGTCCACCTTCATCTCGGTGTTGTCACCCGGCATGACCATCTCGGTGCCCTCGGGGAGGGTCACAACACCGGTCACGTCAGTCGTACGGAAGTAGAACTGCGGACGGTAGTTGTTGAAGAACGGCGTGTGGCGGCCACCCTCGTCCTTGGAGAGGATGTAGGCCTGCGCCTCGAACTCGGTGTGCGGCGTGACCGAGCCCGGCTTGATGATGACCTGGCCGCGCTCGACGTCCTCGCGCTTGATGCCGCGGAGCAGCAGACCGACGTTCTCACCGGCCTGGCCCTCGTCGAGCAGCTTGCGGAACATCTCGATACCGGTGACCGTGGTGGAGGTCTTCTCGGTCTTGATGCCGATGATGTCGACGGTCTCGTTGACCTTGAGGACACCACGCTCGATACGACCGGTGACGACGGTGCCACGACCGGTGATCGTGAAGACGTCCTCGATCGGCATCAGGAACGGCTTGTCGACGTCGCGCTCGGGCTGCGGGATCGACTCGTCGACGGCCTTCATCAGCTCGAGGACGGTGTTGCCCCACTCCTTGTCGCCCTCGAGGGCCTTCAGAGCGGAGACCTTGACGACCGGAACGTCGTCACCCGGGAACTCGTACTCGGAGAGGAGCTCACGGACCTCGAGCTCGACGAGCTCCAGGATCTCCTCGTCGTCCACCATGTCAGCCTTGTTCAGGGCGACGACGATGTACGGAACGCCGACCTGGCGGGCCAGGAGCACGTGCTCCTTGGTCTGCGGCATCGGGCCGTCGGTGGCGGCGACCACGAGGATGGCGCCGTCCATCTGCGCGGCACCCGTGATCATGTTCTTGATGTAGTCCGCGTGACCGGGGCAGTCGACGTGGGCGTAGTGACGCGTCTCGGTCTGGTACTCGACGTGCGCGATCGAGATGGTGATACCGCGCTGGCGCTCCTCAGGAGCCTTGTCGATCTGGTCGAAGGCCGAGGCCTCGTTCAGGTCCGGGTACGCGTCGTGCAGCACCTTGGTAATGGCGGCCGTGAGGGTCGTCTTACCGTGGTCAATGTGACCGATGGTGCCGATGTTGACGTGCGGCTTAGTCCGCTCGAACTTCGCCTTCGCCACTGGGGTCCTCCTGTGGAGTGGTTCTGTACGCCTTACTCATCGGCGCCAGGTGATCTTTGCTGGATAGCCCGGGCCCGAGGGGCGTTCCTCCGCTGTTGCGGCGGAACGGCCCCTACGGGTTCCGGAGTCAAGCCTAGAGCGTGAACTCGACGGGTGAGTTACTCGCCCTTGGCCTTCGCGATGATCTCCTCGGCGACGTTCCGGGGAACCTCGGCGTAGGAGTCGAACTGCATCGAGTAGCTGGCGCGACCCGACGTCTTGCTGCGGAGGTCTCCGACGTAGCCGAACATCTCCGAGAGCGGAACCAGGCCCGTGACGAGCTTGGCGCCGGCGCGGTCCTCCATGGCCTCGATCTGACCACGGCGGGAGTTGATGTCGCCGATCACGTCGCCCATGTAGTCCTCGGGCGTGGTGACCTCGACCTTCATCATCGGCTCGAGCAGGGCCGGGCTGGCCTTGCGGGCGGCCTCCTTGAAGGCCATCGAACCGGCGATCTTGAACGCCATTTCCGACGAGTCGACCTCGTGGAACGCGCCGTCGAGGAGCGTGACCTTGACACCGGTCAGCGGGTAGCCGGCGAGAACACCGAACTCCATGGCCTCCTGGCAGCCCGCGTCCACGGACGGGATGTACTCCCGCGGGATGCGGCCACCGGTGACCTTGTTCTCGAACTCGTACCCGTCGCCCTCAAGCGGCTCGATGGCGATCTGCACCTTAGCGAACTGGCCGGAACCACCAGTCTGCTTCTTGTGCGTGTAGTCGAGACGCTCGACCGGCTTGCGCAGGGTCTCGCGGTAGGCGACCTGCGGCTTGCCGACGTTGGCCTCGACCCGGAACTCACGCTTCATACGGTCGACCAGCACGTCGAGGTGCAGCTCGCCCATACCCGCGATGATGGTCTGGCCGGTCTCGTCGTCGGTGTGCACCTGGAACGAGGGGTCCTCTTCGGCCAGGCGCTGGATGGCGACACCCAGCTTCTCCTGGTCGCCCTTGGACTTGGGCTCGATGGCGACCTGGATGACCGGGGCCGGGAACTCCATCGACTCCAGGATCACCGGGGAGCCCGCGTCGCAGAGGGTCTCGCCGGTGGTGGTCTGCTTCAGACCCATGACGGCGACGATGTCGCCGGCACCCACCGCGTCGATCTCCTCACGCTTGTTCGCGTGCATCCGGTAGATCTTGCCGATGCGCTCCTTCTTGCCCTTCACCGAGTTCTGCACCTGCGTGCCGGCCTCAAGGCGGCCCGAGTACACCCGGATGAAGGTGAGCTTGCCCAGGTGGGGGTCGCTCGCAATCTTGAACGCAAGGGCGGCCAGCGGCTCGTCCTCGGACGGCTTGCGCTTGACGATCTCCTCCGGGTCGTTGACCGCGTGGCCCTCGATGGCCTCGACGTCCAGCGGGGAGGGGAGGTAGCGCACGACCGCGTCGAGCAGGGGCTGCACGCCCTTGTTCTTGAACGCGGTACCGCAGAACACCGGGGTGACGGTGACGACGTCAGCCTTGCCGGAGGCGATGGTGATACGACGGATCGCGGCGTAGAGCTGCTCCACGGTGGGCTCCTGGCCCTCCAGGTACAGCTCCATGACCTCTTCGTCGTTCTCGGCCACGGTCTCGAGGAGCTTGCCGCGCCATTCGTCGGCAGCCTCGATGTGCGTGTCCGGGATGTCGACGGTGTCGTACATCTCGCCCTTGGCGGCCTCGGCCGACCAGACCAGGGCCTTCATCGTCACGAGGTCGACGACGCCCTTGAAGTCCATCTCGGTGCCGATCGGCAGCTGCATCACGATCGGGGTCGCACCCAGGCGATCCGAGATCATGTCGACGCAGCGGTGGAACTCGGCACCCGTACGGTCGAGCTTGTTGACGAAGCAGATACGCGGAACGCCGTAGCGGTCCGCCTGACGCCAAACGGTCTCGGACTGGGGCTCGACACCGGCAACGCCGTCGAACACCGTCACCGCACCGTCGAGCACGCGCAGCGAGCGCTCCACCTCGACGGTGAAGTCGACGTGGCCCGGGGTGTCGATGATGTTGATGGTGTTGTCGACGTTGTCCAGCGGCCAGTGGCAGGTCGTCGCGGCAGACGTGATCGTGATGCCGCGCTCCTGCTCCTGCTCCATCCAGTCCATCGTGGCAGCGCCGTCGTGGACCTCACCGATCTTGTACGAAACACCGGTGTAGAACAGGATCCGCTCGGTGGTGGTCGTCTTGCCCGCGTCGATGTGGGCCATGATCCCGATGTTGCGGACCTTGGCCAGGTCAAGCGAAGTGGTAGCCATAGTGGCTCAATCTTCTCTCGGTCTCGATGGGGGTTGCGACTACCAGCGGTAGTGCGCGAAGGCCTTGTTGGACTCGGCCATCTTGTGCGTGTCCTCACGCTTCTTGACCGAAGCGCCGAGGCCGTTGGAGGCGTCCAGCAGTTCGTTCATGAGGCGCTCGGTCATGGTCTTCTCGCGGCGGGCGCGGGAGTAGCCCACGAGCCAGCGGAGCGAGAGGGTGGCGGCGCGGCCGGGCTTGACCTCGACCGGGACCTGGTAGGTCGCGCCACCGACACGGCGGGACTTGACCTCAAGGGTCGGCTTGATGTTCTCCAGCGCGCGCTTCAGCGTGATGACCGGGTCGGTGCCGGTCTTCTCACGCAGACCCTCCATGGCGCCGTAGACGATGCGCTCGGCGGTGGAGCGCTTGCCGTTCAGCAGCACCTTGTTGATGAGGGAGGTCACCAGAGGAGAGCCGTAGACCGGGTCGATGATGACCGGGCGCTTCGGGGCGGGGCCCTTACGAGGCATTCTTACTTCTCCTTCTTGGCGCCGTAGCGGCTGCGAGCCTGCTTGCGGTTCTTGACGCCCTGCGTGTCGAGGGAGCCGCGGATGATCTTGTACCGAACACCCGGCAGGTCCTTCACACGGCCGCCACGCACGAGCACGATCGAGTGCTCCTGCAGGTTGTGGCCCTCACCCGGAATGTAAGCGGTGACCTCGATCCCACTGGTCAGACGCACACGCGCGACCTTACGCAGGGCCGAGTTCGGCTTCTTCGGGGTGGTCGTGAACACACGCGTGCAGACGCCACGGCGCTGGGGCGAACCCTCAAGTGCGGGCGTCTTGTTCTTCTCGACCTTGTCCTGCCGGCCCTTACGGACCAGCTGCTGGATCGTAGGCACTACTTCTCCGGTTTCTGTGTGCCAGTCTCGGTAAAGCTAACCTGGAACATTCCCCGACCCACGCGGTCGGGTGTGTCGAATACTGCAGACCTGCCTCGCTGGAACGAGGGCGGCGGCAGATTGCGGTGTCAAAACCCGGCTTCCGTGCTGCCGGGACTCTCCGGCCGGAACTGGCGGGAGAAGGCGCGCACGGCAGCCCAGGGACACCCCAGGCACAAGGTCAGAGCGTACCTAGCGCATTGGCTGCGGTCAAAACAAATGCACACGCGAAGGACACGCCGGACTCCCCCTGCGCTGCCGCCACGGTAGTGCGATCGACTGCGCTACGGAAGAAGGCGCACGGCCCTCAGCCGCGGGACACCGCGAGCAACGCCATCACCAGGAAGAACAGTGCCCAGGCACCGATCCCGAGCCAGCCGAGCACCAGGCCGGCGACCGCCTGACCGTCGCCCCGCTGGCCCGTGCGCCGGATCTCGGCCCGCGCCTTGTGCCCCAGGATCACCGCGGGGATCGACGTCAGCCCCCAGGTGAACGGCGCTATCAGCCCGCACACCAGCGCGCCCGTCGCCGCACCGTTGGTCGGCTGCGGCATCGGCATCTGCATCGGGAGGAACGTGGCGGGCACCGCGGGCATCATCGGTCGCGGCGCGAACTGCGCCTGCGGCACCGGCCCCTGCGGCAGGTCAGCGACCAGCATCTGGAGCTCGGTGTGGGTCTGCGCCTGATAGGCCCGCGACATCCGCTGCTCGTACTCGGACTGCGCCAGCCGCCCCTCGGCGAACCCCGCCTTCAGCACGTCGACCGCCCGCTCGCGATCCGCGTGCGAGGCCCGCATGGCAGGCGCCTGATACGGGTTCTGCGCAGGCTGCCCACCCTGCCACGGCTGGAATGCCATGCCGCGAACCTCCCCCCGCTCAACAGTTGTCCCCATCCTCTCATCACAGACGCAGCAATGGGAGGACGAGTTCCCACGGCACCTCGAACGCCGCAGGGCGGCCACCCCGTGGGGTGACCGCCCTGCTGACGCGCCTATGGCCTTACTGGTTGTACGGACCGTAGTCGTAGTCCTCCAGCGGGACCGCCTGGCCGGAGCCGGTGCCGAAGGGCGAGTAGTCGATGTCGTCGTAACCGACGGCCGAGTACATCGCGGCCTTGGCCTCCTCGGTGGGCTCGACCCGGATGTTGCGGTAACGGGACAGGCCCGTACCGGCCGGGATGAGCTTACCGATGATGACGTTCTCCTTGAGGCCGATGAGGCTGTCGGACTTGGCGTTGATCGCCGCGTCCGTCAGCACTCGGGTCGTCTCCTGGAAGGAGGCGGCCGACAGCCAGGATTCCGTCGCCAGCGAAGCCTTGGTGATACCCATCAGCTGCGGACGGCCGGAGGCCGGGTGGCCGCCTTCCGCCACCACGCGACGGTTCTCGCCCTCGAACTTCGAACGCTCCACGAGCTCGCCCGGCAGCAGCTCCGCGTCGCCGGACTCGATGATCGTCACGCGGCGCAGCATCTGCCGGATGATGATCTCGATGTGCTTGTCGTGGATCGCCACGCCCTGCGAGTTGTAGACCTTCTGGACTTCGCCGACCAGGTGGACCTGGACCGCACGCTGACCGAGGATCCGCAGCACGTCGTGCGGGTTGATGGCACCGACGGTCAGCGGCTGGCCGACCACCACGTGGTCGCCCTCGCCGACCAGCAGACGCGCACGCTTGGAGACGCCGTACGGCATCTCGTCGCTGCCGTCGTCCGGGGTGACGATGACCTTCTTGGTCTTCTCGGTCTCCTCGATGCGGACGCGGCCGGCCGCCTCCGAGATCGGGGCGACACCCTTGGGCGTACGGGCCTCGAAGAGCTCGACGACACGCGGCAGACCCAGGGTGATGTCGTCACCGGCCACACCACCGGTGTGGAAGGTACGCATGGTCAGCTGGGTGCCGGGCTCACCGATGGACTGGGCGGCGATGATGCCGACCGCCTCACCGATGTCGACCAGCTTGCCGGTGGCCAGCGAGCGGCCGTAGCAGAAGGCACAGGTGCCGACCGCGGACTCGCAGGTCAGGACCGAGCGGGTCTTGACCTCTTCGACGCCGTGCATGATCAGCTGGTCGATCAGCACGTCACCGAGGTCGACGTTGGCCGGGGCGACGACCTTGCCGTCCACCACGACGTCCTCGGCCAGCATCCGCGCGTACACGGAGGACTCGACGTCGTCCGCCTTGCGCAGGATGCCGTCGGCGCCCTTCGAACCGATCCGCAGCTTCAGGCCGCGCTCGGTGCCGCAGTCCTCCTCGCGAATGATGACGTCCTGGGAGACGTCGACCAGACGACGGGTGAGGTAACCGGAGTCGGCGGTACGCAGGGCGGTGTCCGCCAGACCCTTACGGGCACCGTGGGTGGAGATGAAGTACTCCAGCACGGACAGACCCTCGCGGAACGACGCCTTGATCGGACGCGGGATCGTCTCGTTCTTGGCGTTCGACACCAGACCACGCATACCCGCGATCTGACGCATCTGCATCATGTTTCCGCGCGCACCCGAGTCCACCATCATGAAGATGGGGTTGGTCTTCGGGAAGTTCTCATTCATCGCCTCGGCAACCTCGTTGGTCGCCTTGGTCCAGATGTTGATGAGTTCCTGCGTGCGCTCGTCCTTGGTGATCAGACCGCGCTCGTACTGCTTCTGGACCTTCTCGTCCTGCGCCTCGTAACCGGAGACGATCGCCTTCTTGGCCTCCGGCACGACGATGTCGGAGACGGCGACGGTGACGCCGGAACGGGTGGCCCAGTAGAAGCCGGACGCCTTCAGGTTGTCGAGCGTCGCCGCCACGATGACCTTCGGGTAGCGCTCGGCCAGGTCGTTGACGATCGCGGAGAGCTGCTTCTTGCCCACCGAGTAGTCGACGAACGGGTAGTCCTCGGGCAGCAGCTCGTTGAAGAGCGCGCGACCCAGGGTCGTCCGCAGCCGGAAGCTGTCGCCCTGCTGCCACTCCGGCTCGCCCTCGACCGGGGCCGGCGGGGTCCAGCCGCGGGGCGGCACGGTGCCGATCGGGAAGCGGATGTCGACCTTCGCCTGGAGCGAGAGCTCCTTGGCGTCGAAGGCCATGATCGCCTCGGGGACCGAGGAGAACGAGCGGCCCTCGCCGATGACCTTGCGCTCCTCTTCATCCGTGGTGAGGAAGAAGAGGCCCAGCACCATGTCCTGGGTCGGCATGGTGACCGGACGGCCGTCGGCCGGCTTGAGGATGTTGTTCGAGGACAGCATCAGGATGCGGGCCTCGGCCTGCGCCTCCGCGGAGAGCGGCAGGTGGACGGCCATCTGGTCACCGTCGAAGTCCGCGTTGAACGCGGTGCAGACGAGCGGGTGGATCTGGATGGCCTTGCCCTCGACCAGCTGCGGCTCGAAGGCCTGGATGCCGAGGCGGTGCAGGGTGGGCGCACGGTTCAGCAGCACCGGGTGCTCGGCGATGACCTCTTCGAGGACGTCGTACACCACGGTGCGGCCGCGCTCGACCATGCGCTTGGCCGACTTGATGTTCTGCGCGTGGTTGAGGTCCACCAGGCGCTTCATCACGAACGGCTTGAAGAGCTCCAGCGCCATGGCCTTGGGCAGACCACACTGGTGCAGCTTCAGCTGCGGGCCGACGACGATGACGGAACGCGCGGAGTAGTCCACACGCTTGCCGAGCAGGTTCTGACGGAAGCGACCCTGCTTGCCCTTGAGCATGTCGGACAGCGACTTCAGCGGACGGTTGCCGGGGCCCGTGACCGGGCGACCACGACGGCCGTTGTCGAAGAGCGCGTCGACGGCCTCCTGGAGCATGCGCTTCTCGTTGTTCACGATGATCTCGGGCGCGCCGAGGTCGAGAAGCCGCTTCAGGCGGTTGTTGCGGTTGATGACGCGGCGGTACAGGTCGTTCAGGTCGGAGGTCGCGAAGCGGCCACCGTCCAGCTGCACCATCGGACGCAGGTCCGGCGGGATCACCGGGATGCAGTCCAGCACCATGCCCTTGGGGCTGTTGCGGGTCTGCAGGAAGGCGGAGACG
The DNA here is from genome assembly GCF_029011865.1 of Streptomyces yunnanensis. Taxonomy (NCBI): domain Bacteria; kingdom Bacillati; phylum Actinomycetota; class Actinomycetes; order Kitasatosporales; family Streptomycetaceae; genus Streptomyces; species Streptomyces yunnanensis. The sequence goes on along the minus strand of NZ_CP095749.1, from coordinate 5,416,837 downwards.
ACCTTGAGGCGCTTGAGCGCACGGGTCTTCTTCTGGCCCTTGCCGGTCCGGATGATCTCGCGGAGGCGCTCGGCCTCCTCGTCCAGGTCGAAGGTCTCCAGGCGCTTCTGCAGCGCGGCGGCGCCCATCGAGCCGTCGAAGTACGTGCCGAAGCGGTCACGCAGCTCGCGGTAGAGGAGCTCGTCGCCCTCCAGGTCCTGGACCTTGAGGTTCTTGAAGCGGTTCCAGACCTCGTCGAGGCGGTCGATCTCGCGCTGCGCACGGTCGCGCAGCTGCTTCATCTCACGCTCGGCACCCTCGCGCACCTTGCGGCGGGCGTCGGCCTTGGCGCCCTCGGCCTCGAGCTCGGCCAGGTCGGTCTCGAGCTTCTTGGCGCGGGCCTCCAGGTCGGAGTCGCGGCGCTGCTCGATCTGCTGGCGCTCGACGGAGACGTGGGCCTCCAGCGAGGGCAGGTCGCGGGTGCGGCGCTCCTCGTCCACGAACGTGATCATGTACGCGGCGAAGTAGATGACCTTCTCAAGGTCCTTGGGCGCGAGGTCCAGCAGGTAGCCCAGCCGGCTCGGCACACCCTTGAAGTACCAGATGTGGGTCACAGGAGCGGCCAGCTCGATGTGGCCCATCCGCTCACGACGCACCTTGGCGCGAGTGACCTCGACGCCGCAACGCTCGCAGATGATGCCCTTGAAGCGGACGCGCTTGTACTTACCGCAGTAGCACTCCCAGTCCCGGGTCGGACCGAAGATCTTCTCGCAGAAGAGTCCGTCCTTTTCGGGCTTGAGGGTGCGGTAGTTGATGGTCTCCGGCTTCTTGACCTCGCCGTGGGACCACTGACGGATGTCGTCAGCGGTGGCAAGGCCGATCCGCAGCTCGTCGAAGAAGTTGACGTCGAGCACTATGCGTCAATCCCTCTCAGGGTCGTGTCTCTATGGTCTGTCGGGGTCCGGGGCGGGGCCGGGAGCTCTGTGGGGCTTGGAGCTCCCGGCCAGACCCGTCAGACCTCTTCGACGCTGCTCGGCTCGCGCCGGGACAGGTCGATGCCGAGCTCCTCCGCAGCGCGGAAGACGTCCTCGTCGGTGTCGCGCATCTCGATGGACATGCCGTCCGAGGACAGCACCTCCACGTTGAGGCACAGGGACTGCATCTCCTTGATGAGCACCTTGAAGGACTCGGGGATGCCGGGCTCGGGGATGTTCTCGCCCTTGACGATGGCCTCGTAGACCTTCACGCGACCGGTGACGTCGTCGGACTTGATCGTCAGCAGCTCCTGGAGGGCGTATGCGGCGCCGTAAGCCTCCAGCGCCCACACCTCCATCTCACCGAAGCGCTGACCACCGAACTGAGCCTTACCACCCAGCGGCTGCTGGGTGATCATCGAGTACGGACCGGTCGAGCGGGCGTGCAGCTTGTCGTCGACCAGGTGGTGCAGCTTGAGGATGTACATGTACCCGACCGAGATCGGGTCCGGGAACGGCTCACCGGAACGGCCGTCGAACATCCGCGCCTTGCCGGACGGGAGGACCATGCGGTCGCCGTCGCGGTTGGGGATGGTGTTCTCCAGCAGACCGGCCAGCTCGTCCTCGCGGGCGCCGTCGAAGACCGGGGTCGCGACGTTGGTACGCGCCTCGACCTGGTCGGCGCCGATGGACTGCAGGCGCTGGGCCCACTCCTCACCGAGGCTGGAGACGTCCCAGCCCTGGCTGGCGAGCCAGCCGAGGTGGATCTCCAGGACCTGTCCCGGGTTCATTCGGGACGGGACACCCAGCGGGTTGAGGATGATGTCGACCGGGGTGCCGTCCTCCATGAACGGCATGTCCTCGACCGGCAGGATCTTCGAGATGACGCCCTTGTTGCCGTGACGGCCGGCGAGCTTGTCACCGTCGGTGATCTTACGCTTCTGCGCGACGTAGACGCGGACCAGCTGGTTCACGCCCGGCGGCAGCTCGTCGCCCTCTTCGCGGTCGAAGACGCGGACGCCGATGACCTTGCCGATCTCGCCGTGCGGGACCTTCAGCGAGGTGTCGCGGACCTCGCGCGCCTTCTCACCGAAGATCGCGCGGAGCAGGCGCTCCTCGGGGGTCAGCTCGGTCTCGCCCTTGGGCGTGACCTTGCCGACGAGGATGTCGCCGGCGACGACCTCGGCACCGATGCGGATGATGCCGCGCTCGTCGAGGTCGGAGAGGACCTCCTCGGAGACGTTCGGGATGTCCCGGGTGATCTCCTCGGGGCCGAGCTTGGTGTCACGGGCGTCGACCTCGTGCTCCTCGATGTGGATCGAGGAGAGGACGTCGTCCTGCACGAGGCGCTGCGACAGGATGATCGCGTCCTCGTAGTTGTGACCCTCCCACGGCATGAACGCCACGAGCAGGTTCTTGCCGAGCGCCATCTCGCCCTCGTCCGTGGACGGACCGTCGGCGAGGACCTGGCCCTCGATGACCCGCGCGCCCTCGTCCACGACGACCTTCTGGTTGAAGGAGGTGCCCTGGTTGGAACGGGTGAACTTGGCGACGCGGTACGTGGTGTACGTGCCGTCGTCGTTGGCGACGGTGATGTAGTCCGCGGAGACCTCCTGGACCACGCCGTTCTTCTCGGCCTTGATGACGTCGCCGGCGTCGACCGCGCAGCGGTACTCCATGCCGGTGCCGACCAGCGGCGACTCCGCCTTGATCAGCGGAACGGCCTGGCGCATCATGTTCGATCCCATGAGCGCGCGGTTGGCGTCGTCGTGCTCGAGGAAGGGGATCATGGCGGTCGCGGCCGACACCATCTGGCGCGGCGAGACGTCCATGTAGTGCACCTCGTCGGCGGGGACGAGGTCGACCTCGCCGCCACGGCGACGGACCAGCACACGCTGCTCGGCGAAGCGCAGGTCGTCGGAGAGCTTGGCGTTGGCCTGGGCGATGAGGAAGCGGTCCTCCTCATCTGCGGTGAGGTAGTCCACCTCCTCCGTGACCTGGCCGTCGACGACCTTGCGGTACGGCGTCTCGATGAAGCCGAAGACGTTGACGCGGCCGTAGGACGCGAGCGAGCCGATCAGACCGATGTTCGGGCCTTCGGGGGTCTCGATCGGGCACATGCGTCCGTAGTGCGACGGGTGCACGTCACGAACGTCCAGACCGGCCCGCTCACGGGAGAGACCACCCGGGCCCAGCGCCGACAGACGGCGCTTGTGGGTCAGACCCGACAGCGGGTTGGTCTGGTCCATGAACTGGGACAGCTGGCTGGTGCCGAAGAACTCCTTGATGGAGGCGACGACCGGCCGGATGTTGATCAGGGTCTGCGGCGTGATCGCCTCGACGTCCTGGGTGGTCATGCGCTCGCGCACGACGCGCTCCATACGGGCGAGACCCGTACGGACCTGGTTCTGGATCAGCTCGCCGACGTTGCGCAGACGACGGTTGCCGAAGTGGTCGATGTCGTCGGTCTCGACAACGATGCTGTTGCCGTTCTCGCCGATCGTCTCGGTCTCGCCGGCGTGCAGCTTGACCAGGTACTTGATCGTGGCGATGACGTCATCGGTGGTCAGCACACCGGCGTCCAGCGGCTCGTCGCCGCCGAGCTTCTTGTTGACCTTGTAGCGGCCGACCTTGGCGAGGTCGTAGCGCTTGGGGTTGAAGTAGAGGTTCTCCAGCAGCGTCTGCGCGGCCTCGCGGGTCGGCGGCTCGCCCGGGCGCAGCTTGCGGTAGATGTCGAGCAGCGCGTCGTCCTGGCCCTGGGTGTGGTCCTTCTCCAGGGTGGCGCGCATCGACTCGTACTCGCCGAACTCCTCGAGGATCTGCTCGGTGGTCCAACCGAGCGCCTTGAGCAGGACGGTCACGGACTGCTTGCGCTTGCGGTCGATACGCACACCGACCATGTCGCGCTTGTCGATCTCCATCTCCAGCCAGGCACCCCGGGACGGGATGATCTTGGCGGAGAAGATGTCCTTGTCGGACGTCTTGTCGATCGAGCTGTCGAAGTACACACCCGGCGAGCGGACCAGCTGCGACACCACGACACGCTCGGTGCCGTTGATGACGAAGGTGCCCTTGTTGGTCATGAGCGGGAAGTCGCCCATGAAGACCGTCTGGGACTTGATCTCGCCGGTCTCGTTGTTGGTGAACTCCGCGGTGACGAACAGCGGAGCCGCGTACGTGAAGTCGCGCTCCTTGCACTCGTCGATGGAGTTCTTCGGAGGCTCGAAGCGGTGGTCGCGGAACGTCAGCGACATCGACCCGGAGAAGTCCTCGATCGGGGAGATCTCTTCGAAGATCTCTTCCAGACCGGACTTGGTGGGAACTTCCTGCCCACTCTCCAGCGCAGCCTCGACGCGACCCTTCCATGCGGCATTGCCGAGCAGCCAGTCGAAGCTTTCGGTCTGCAGCGCAAGGAGGTTAGGAACCCCGAGGGGCTCCTTGATCTTCGCAAAAGAGATGCGCAGCGGGGCGGTGCTGTCGCCGTTGTTCGTATTGGCAGTCGAGGCGTTGCGCGAGGCGGCCAAGAGGGGGTCCTTCCGAGGGCTCGGACTCACTACGCGCGTACCGGTCCCGAATCGAGCAGAGCGGTCGAGAAGCCCAGGTCAGGGCGGTCCATTTAGCTTTGCTCGGGCTCGGGTATGCCCCTGGTGACGGGCAGGGAGCAGCTAACAGGCAGCGCAAAGGGTCAGTGTAGCCACATGGCCCACTGATGTCCAGAGCGAGTTTCCGAAGACCGGTATCGCACCGCGTCCCGATCTTCTCCCTCCGGGAGGTCATCCCCTCCGCAACGGAGGAGCCCCTCGTTGTTCTTCTCTCCGCCCAATGCCCTGCGCCTGCCGAAAGCCCTGCGCCAGTGGCGCACACCGATGCTTCCCTCTTCGTCGGCGATCCATGCCTCGAACCCTGGACCGCTTCTGCGTCGCGTCCCGAGAATTGCGCGCCGCGTCCGGTTCGTCAAGGCCCCCCGCCTCTGGGAGATCGTCACATGGAGGTGCGTCCGGACAACGAAGATCACCATACTCGCACTCGGACGCGGGGCAACGCAGCCGGGGCGGGTATGCGGAAGGGCGACCACCCGTATGGGTGATCGCCCTTCGCGGTGTCCGCGTTACGCCCTCAGGCGCGGCGGACGGGAGTCAGAGACTCACCAAGGTCACTTGACCTCGACGGAGGCGCCGGCGCCCTTGAGGGCCTCGGCGGCCTTCTCCGCGGCGTCCTTGGCGACCTTCTCGAGGACCGGCTTCGGGGTGCCGTCGACGAGGTCCTTGGCCTCCTTCAGGCCCAGGGAGGTCAGCTCACGCACGACCTTGATGACCTGGATCTTCTTGTCGCCCGCGCCGGTGAGGATGACGTCGAACTCGTCCTTCTCCTCCTCGGCCTCGGCCTCGGCACCACCGGCGGCACCGGCGACGACGACCGGGGCAGCGGCGGCAGCGGTGACGTCGAACTTCTCCTCGAAGGCCTTCACGAACTCGGAGAGCTCGATGAGGGTCATGCCTTCGAACTGCTCGAGCAGCTCGTCCTGGGTGAGCTTCGCCATGGTGGCGGTCCTTCCACTAAATCGGCTGGTGCCGGATGTACATTTCGGCGGGCGTGCGGCCCGCTGTAACCCGCGCCGGGACGGCGCGGATCATGACGCGAGCCGAATTACTCGGCACCGCCCTGCTCGGCCTGCTTGGCGCGCAGCGCGTCCACGGTGCGGACGAGCTTCGACGGCAGCGCCTGGAAGACGGAGGCAGCCTGGGACTGCTTCGCCTTGAAGGCACCGGCCAGCTTGCTGAGCAGAACCTCGCGGGACTCAAGGTCCGCAAGCTTCTTGATCTCGTCGGCGGAGAGCGCCTTGCCGTCAAGGACGCCGCCCTTGATGACGAGGTTCTGGTTCTCCTTGGCGAAGTCACGAAGACCCTTCGCCGCCTCGACCGGGTCACCGGTAACGAAGGCGACGGCCGTCGAGCCACTGAGGTGCTCGTCCAGCGCAGAGATCCCGGCCTCCTTGGCCGCGATCTTGGTCAGCGTGTTCTTCACCACACGGTACTGAGCGTTGTCACCGAGCGAACGGCGCAGATTCCGGATCTGCGCGACGGTAAGACCGGTGTACGCCGTCACAACAGCGGCGTTCGAGTTGCGGAACTTGTCGGCAATCTCGTCGACGGCTGTGACCTTGTCGGGCCTCGCCATGAGCCTCGGCCTCCTTCCGGGTGATGAGGACCGCGCAGAAGGGGCTGGGCAAAACAAACGCCCCGGCGCAGGGCACGGGGCGTTACTCGACCGAACAGAAAATGCTCGGGAGTCTCTCCACACAACCTGCGCAGGCCGTCCGCAGCTAGCGGATCCTTCGGCCACCACACGCCCGGAATCGGACGCGCAGAGACAACCAGCGGTCTTTGGCTTCCGGGACACCGTACGGGAAGGGCCCATGCGCAGGCAAATCGGCCCGTGCGGGGCCGCGGCGGGCGACCGGGACACCCCGCCGCGGCCGGGCGCCTCAGGTGCCGGGAGCGGCCATGGTCTCGCTGGCCGGCGGCGGGGTCACGGTGACCTTGGTGCCGTAGTTCGAGTAGAAGACGGTGGAGTCCTGGGGCTGCTTGCCGTCCATCTGCTCACGCTTCTTCACGAGCGTGTTGTCCGGGCCGATCCACAGGTCGATGGTCTCCGTCGTCGCGCCGGCGTTCTTGAGCGACACCTCCAGCGCCTTCAGGTCGGCCTCGCTGAGGCTCTTGGACTGCATCTTGACCATCTCGGCCGCGGCGACCTTGCCGGTGTAGTGGGTCGCCTGAACGCCGCGGACGTCCTCCTTGCCGGCCTCCTGGACCTTGCCGGAGGCGATGAGCAGGTTCACCGACTTGACCGGGTCGTTGTTCTGCAGGGCGTCCTTCATCAGGGCGCCGGCCGGACCCTGCTTGGCCAGGGCTGCGTAGTCGTACTTGATCCAGCTCTTGCCGCCCATCGGCATGCCCATGTTCACGTACATCGCCTGGGGCGTGTACAGCGCCTTCATGGGCTTGCCGGTCGCCAACGGCCCACCGGTCGTGGTCATGTCGAGGGTCATGTTGGTCCCGTTCGACCAGTCCATCGCGCCCTTGATCGTGCGCGTGGTCGGACCCACCTTCTGCGTGCCGTCGATCTGCGCGGACTTCTTGTCGCCCGTCTGCTGCGACGCCGTCTTCAGCGAGGCCAGCGCGGCGTCCAGCGGGGACTTCGCCCCCGCCGCGTCGTTGCTGCCACCGCTGGCGCTGCCACCGCCGGTGCCGTTGCTCTTGTCGCCACCGCTGTTGCAAGCGGTCAGACCGGCCATCATGACGACTCCCGCCGCGACGGCGGCGGCTATACGCGTACTGCGCACGTGAGGCTCCCCCTTTGATCTCCTCTACGGACCTCGCAGGGGACTGTAGTGCAGGCCGCCGACAGCGCGCCTGGCGACCCTGTTATGAACGCGTCAGGCCCCGCTCTCCGTACGGAAAGCGGGGCCTGACGTCACGCGTCACGCGCTATGAGGCATCGATCGAAACGATCAGACGGCCTCGTCCTCGACGAGGAGGTTGCGGGTGCGGTTGGGGTCCACCGGGACGCCGGGGCCCATGGTGGTGGTGATCGTCGCCTTCTTGATGTAGCGGCCCTTGGCGGCGGACGGCTTCAGACGGGTGATCTCCTCCAGCGCCGCGGCGTAGTTCTCCACCAGCTTGGTGTCGTCGAAGGACACCTTGCCGATGATGAAGTGGAGGTTGGAGTGCTTGTCGACCCGGAACTCGATCTTGCCGCCCTTGATGTCGGTGACGGCCTTGGCGACGTCCGGGGTGACGGTGCCGGTCTTCGGGTTCGGCATCAGACCACGGGGACCGAGCACGCGGCCGAGGCGGCCGACCTTGCCCATGAGGTCCGGGGTGGCGACGACCGCGTCGAAGTCCAGACGGCCCTTGGAGACCTCGTCGATCAGTTCGTCCGAGCCGACGATGTCGGCGCCGGCGGCTTCCGCGGCCGCAGCACGGTCACCGGTCGCGAAGACCAGGACCCGGGCGGTCTTACCGGTGCCGTGCGGGAGGTTCACGGTGCCGCGGACCATCTGGTCGGCCTTGCGCGGGTCGACGCCCAGACGCATGGCGACCTCGACGGTCGAGTCGAACTTGGCCGAGGAGGTGTCCTTGGCGAGACGGACGGCCTCGAGCGGGGCGTACAGACGCTCCCGGTCGATCTTCGCGTCCGCGTTGCGAAGAGTCTTGCTGCGCTTCACTTCTGCTCCTGATGCAGTGGGGTGGAGTCGTGGTACGGACCAGCGCCTGGTCCTGCCACGGGCTGAGCCAACGTGCGGCTTGCGCCGCACGGCCGTGCGGGGCTGAGGATCAGCCCTCGACCGTGATGCCCATGGAACGGGCGGTGCCGGCGATGATCTTCTCGGCGGCGTCCAGGTCGTTGGCGTTCAGGTCGGGCATCTTGGTGGTGGCGATGTCGCGGACCTGGTCGCGGGTGATCTTGGCGACCTTGGTCTTGTGCGGCTCGCCGGAGCCCTTGTCCACGCCCGCGGCCTTCAGGATGAGCTTCGCGGCCGGCGGAGTCTTGGTGACGAAGGTGAAGGAACGGTCCTCGTAGACCGTGATCTCCACCGGCACGACCATGCCACGCTGCGACTCGGTCGCGGCGTTGTAGGCCTTGCAGAACTCCATGATGTTGACGCCGTGCTGACCCAGCGCGGGGCCGACCGGCGGAGCCGGGTTCGCGGCACCGGCCTGGATCTGGAGCTTGATCAGCCCCGTGACCTTCTTCTTCTTGGGAGGCATGCTCTCTCCGGGTCCTAGTGAGAGGTGGTTCGCCCCACAATCCGGATCATCCGGATGGAGGCATACCGCACCACGATAACGGGTACTGTCGTGCGGCCAAAAACCGCGCAGGTCAGACCGGCTCTACGCCGGTCTGACCTGGTCGGTGGCTGGTGGTCCGGAAGAACCTAGTTCTTCTGGATCTGGTCGAAGCTCAGCTCGACCGGGGTCTCGCGACCGAAGATCTCGACCAGGCCCTTGACCTTCTTCGAGTCGGCGTTGATCTCGTTGATCGTGGCCTGCAGCGTCGCGAACGGACCGTCGGTGACGGTGACGGAGTCGCCCACCTCGAAGTCCAGGACCTGGACCTCGACCTTGCGGGACGGCGCCGGCTTGCCCTCGGCCGCGGCGGCCTCCTTGGCGGCCTTCTCCTCGGCCTCCGGGGCGAGCATCTTGACGATCTCGTCGAGGGTCAGCGGGTACGGGTCGTAGGCGTTGCCGACGAAGCCGGTGACACCCGGGGTGTTGCGGACGACGCCCCAGGACTCGTTCGTCAGGTCCATGCGCACCAGAACGTAGCCCGGAAGCTTGTTCTGGCGGACGGTGCGACGGTCGCCGTTCTTGATCTGAACGACCTCTTCCTGCGGCACCTCGGCCTGGAAGATGTAGTCCTCGACGTTCAGCGAGACGGCGCGCTGTTCGAGGTTGGTCTTCACGCGGTTCTCGTAGCCCGCGTAGGTGTGGATGACGTACCACTCGCCGGGGAGCCCGCGCAGCTCGTCACGGAGGGCGGCCACCGGGTCGACCGGCTCCTGCTCCTCCGCGTCCTCGGAAGCCTCGTCGGCCTCCGCTTCGTCGGCGGACTCGACGTGCACGGCGGCCGACTCGGCGGGCTCGCCCGCGTCGGCGTCCTCGGCGTCCAGCTCGTCGACGTCGTCCGCGCCCGCGACGATCTCCGCGGCGGCTTCCTCGTCAGCGACGGCCGCAGCCTCCCCCTCGACCTCGGCCGAGACGGCCTCGTCAACCTCGGCCTCTGCAGCCGCGACGGGCTTGGCGGCGTCGTTCAGGTTCGGGTCAGACACGTGGCTGCTTCTTCCTTGCTTCAAGGGGTTGAACGTGCGAAGGGCCGCCCGCAGAGGCACCCTCCGCGGGATCAGCCGAAGACGTACCCGACGACTCGGTTGATTCCCAAGTCAATCACGGTTACGAGACCAATGATGATGGCTACGAAGACGATCACCACGGTGGTGTACGACGACAGCTGGCTGCGCGTGGGCCAGACGACCTTGCGCAGTTCCGCGATGACCTGGCGGTAGAAGAGCGCGAGACGCGCGAAAGGCCCCTTCTTGCCGCGCTTACCGCCGCGGCGGGGCTTCTTCTGGGATTCCGTGGTGCCGTCTTCGGAACGACCGCGCTCAGGCATGTCGATGGAGCCCAGGGCGTCCGTCACTCGTCCTCACCTGAATCCGGGTCGTGGCCGTGCCGCGTCCGGCCCGGCCGCACGGCGGTGCATTTCGTACGTACGCATGCACGCACTCGGCGATGAAGTGCGTGTAGCAGGGCCGGAGGGACTTGAACCCCCAACCGCTGGTTTTGGAGACCAGTGCTCTACCAATTGAGCTACGACCCTTTGTGGTTCCCCCAACCTACCGCATGCGGACGACTGCATTACGTCGTGCACTGCGGTGACCCGATGGGAGCCAACGGTCAGCGAGTGTACGTGCTTCGGGGCCGGGCGTCGAACAGGAACCTCGCGCACCGCCCCACAAACCCGTGTATCGGGCCCGACGGCGGTCTGCGACGATGCCTCTATGAGCGCTGCCACTCCCTCCGCATCCTCCCCCACCGACCGCCGGGTCTCCGCCCGGGTCGGTTCGATCTCCGAGTCCGCCACCCTCGCCGTCGATGCCAAGGCCAAGGCCCTCAAGGCCGCCGGGCGCCCGGTGATCGGCTTCGGCGCCGGCGAGCCCGACTTCCCCACGCCCGGCTACATCGTCGAGGCGGCGGTCGAGGCGTGCCGCAACCCGAAGTTCCACCGCTACACCCCCGCCGGCGGCCTCCCCGAGCTGAAGTCCGCGATCGTCGCGAAGACCCTGCGCGACTCCGGTTTCGAGATCGAGGCCGCGAACGTCCTGGTGACCAACGGTGGCAAGCAGGCCATCTACGAGGCGTTCGCCGCCATCCTGGACCCGGGCGACGAGGTCATCGTGCCGGCGCCGTACTGGACGACGTACCCCGAGTCGATCCGGCTCGCCGGCGGCGTGCCGGTCGACGTGGTCGCCGACGAGACCACCGGTTACCGCGTGTCCGTCGAGCAGTTGGAGGCGGCCCGCACCGAGCGCACCAAGGTGCTGCTGTTCGTCTCGCCGTCGAACCCGACCGGCGCGGTCTACTCCCGCGAGCAGGTCGAGGCGGTCGGCCGCTGGGCCGCCGAGCACGGCCTGTGGGTGCTGACCGACGAGATCTACGAGCACCTGGTCTACGGCGACGCGGAGTTCTCGTCGCTGCCGGTCGTGGTGCCCGAGCTGCGCGACAAGTGCATCGTCGTCAACGGCGTGGCGAAGACGTACGCGATGACCGGCTGGCGGGTGGGCTGGGCGATCGGCCCCAAGGACGTCATCAAGGCGGCCACCAACCTCCAGTCGCACGCCACCTCCAACGTCTCCAACGTGGCGCAGGCCGCGGCCATCGCCGCCGTCAGCGGCGATCTGACGGCCGTCGAGGAGATGAAGGTCGCCTTCGACCGGCGCCGCCGCAAGATCGTGCAGATGCTCAACGAGATCGACGGCGTGCTGTGCCCGGAGCCGGAGGGCGCGTTCTACGCGTACCCGTCGGTGAAGGGGCTGCTGGGCAAGGAGATCCGCGGCAAGCGCCCGCAGTCCAGCGTCGAGCTGGCCGAGCTGATCCTGGAGGAGGCGGAGGTCGCCGTCGTTCCGGGCGAGGCGTTCGGCACCCCCGGCTACCTGCGGCTTTCGTACGCGCTGGGCGACGAGGACCTGGTCGAGGGCGTCTCCCGGATCCAGAAGCTGCTGGCCGAGGCCAAGTAGCGGGGCGGTGGCCGCCGAGGCGTGCGGGGTCGGACGGGCGTCCGGCCCCGCACGCCTTTCCGGTGGTCCCTTCGTTCGGGGCGGGGCCTATGCCGGGGCGCGCGGGTGCGGCAGTATCTGCGGATGGAGCGTGTTCGTGATCTGCGTCAACTGCCGAAGGCCCATCTGCACCTGCACTTCACCGGCTCGATGCGGCCGGCAACGCTGTTGGACCTCGCCGACAAGTACGGCGTCCACCTGCCGGACGCGCTGACCAGCGGTACGCCGCCCCGGCTGAGCGCCACCGACGAACGCGGCTGGTTCCGCTTCCAGCGGCTCTACGACATCGCCCGGTCGTGTCTGCGCTCGCCCGAGGACATCCAGCGGCTGGTGCGGGAGGCGGCGGAGGAGGACGTCAAGGACGGCTCCCGCTGGCTGGAGATCCAGGTCGACCCGACCTCGTACGCGCCGCGGCTGGGCGGGCTGATCCCGGCGCTGGAGGTCATCCTGGACGCGGTGGAGCTGGCCTCCCGGCACACCGGGCTGGGCATCCGGGTGCTGGTCGCCGCGAACCGCATGAAGCACCCACTGGACGCCCGCACGCTGGCCCGGCTGGCGGTGCGCTACGCCGACCACGGCGTGGTCGGCTTCGGGCTCTCCAACGACGAACGCCGGGGGCTGGCCCGGGACTTCGACCGGGCCTTCGCCATCGCCCGGGACGGCGGCCTGCTGTCGGCGCCGCACGGCGGCGAGCTGTCCGGGCCGGCCAGCGTCCGGGACTGCCTGGACGATCTGCACGCCACCCGGATCGGGCACGGGGTGCGGGCCGCGGAGGACCCGGTGCTGCTGCGCCGGCTGGCGTCCCGGGGGGTGACCTGCGAGGTGTGCCCGGCGTCGAACGTCGCGCTGGGCGTCTACGGCAAGCCGGAGGACGTGCCGCTGCGGACGTTCTACGAGGCGGGCGTCCCGATGGCGCTGGGCGCCGACGACCCGCTGCTGTTCGGCTCGCGGCTGGCCGCCCAGTACGAGATCGCCCGCACCTCGCACGCCTTCGACGACGCCGAGCTGGCCGAGCTGGCCCGGCAGTCCGTGCGGGCCTCCCGGGCGCCCCAGGAGGTGCGGCGGGCGGCGCTGGCGGACATCGACGCCTGGCTGGCCGCCCCGGCGCCGTAGCGGGCCACCGGCGGCCCTCCGCGGCCCCTACAGGCTGACGCCGACCGTCACCGGTTCGTTGACCAGGGTGACCCCGAAGGCGTCGTGGACGCCGTCGCGGACCTCGCGGGCCAGCGCGAGCAGGTCCTCGGTGGTGGCCCGGCCGCGGTTGGTGAGGGCGAGGGTGTGCTTGGTGGAGATCCGGGCCGGGCCGCTGCCGTAGCCCTTGGTGAAGCCGGCGCGGTCGATCAGCCAGGCCGCGGAGGTCTTCACCCGGCCGTCGCCGTCCGGGAAGGCGGGCGGCGCGACGTCGGGGCCGAGACGGTCGTGGACCCGCCGGACGAGGTCGGCGTGCTCGGCCTCGCTGAGGACGGGGTTGGTGAAGAAGGAGCCGGCCGACCAGGTGTCGTGGTCCTCGGCGTCCAGCACCATGCCCTTGCCGGCCCGGAGCGCCAGGACGGTCTTGCGGGCGACGGCGAGCGGCACCCGGTCCCCGGTGCCGACCCCGAGGGCGCGGGCCGTCTGGTCGTACTTCAGGGGCGCGGAGAGTCCGTCCGCGTCCTCCAGGGCGAAGCGGACCCGCAGCACGACGTACCGGTCGGGGTGCTGCTTGAAGCGGCTGTGGCGGTACGAGAAGCCGCACTCCTCGTTGGCGAGGGTGACCGTCTCGCCGGTGCGGCGGTCGTAGGCGACGACCTCGGTGAGGGTCTCGGAGACGTCCTGGCCGTAGGCGCCGACGTTCTGGATCGGGGTGGCGCCGGCCGAGCCGGGGATGCCTGCCAGGCACTCGACGCCGGCCAGTCCGGCCTCGACGGTGCGGGCGACGGCGTCGGACCAGTTCTCGCCCGCGGCGAGTTCCAGGGACGTGCCGTCGACGGCGACACCGCGGGTGGCGATGCGCAGGGCGGTGCCGTCGAAGCCCTTGTCGCCGATGACGAGATTGCTGCCGCCGCCGATGATCAGCAGCGGGCTGCCGGCCTCGTCGGCTTCGCGGACGGCCGCGACCACCTCGTCGTCGGTGGTGGCCGTGACGAGCCGGGTCGCGGGGCCGCCGAGGCGGAAGGTGGTCAGCGGGGCGAGGGGAGCACCGTGCTCTACGTGGAGTTCCTGCACGCGCCCAAGGGTACGGGGGCGGTCCGGCGGCATCGGGCCGGCCGCCCCACGCGGCTGCGTCAGGCGAGCCGGACCACGGCGCGGGACATGCCCAGCACCTTCTGGCCGGCGCTCTTGGCGGTGAGGTCGACGCGGACGGTCCGCTCCGCGTCGTCGAGCTTGGCCGCGACCGTGCCGCTGACCTCGATCAGCGCACCGGTCCCGTCGTTGGGCACCACGACGGGCTTGGTGAAGCGCACGCCGTACTCGGCGACCGCACCCGGGTCGCCGACCCAGTCGGTGACCACCCGGACCGCCGAGGCCATGGTGAACATGCCGTGCGCGATGACGTCCGGCAGTCCGACCTCCTTGGCGAACTTCTCGTTCCAGTGGATCGGGTTGAAGTCCCCGGAGGCGCCGGCGTACTGGACGAGCGTGGCGCGGGTCACAGGGAAGGTCTGCGCGGGGAGTTCGGTGCCGACCTCGACGTCGTCGTAGGCAATCTTCGCGGTCATCTCAGGACTCCTCAGCGGGCCGGGCGACGAGCTTGGTGAGGGCGGTCACAACGTGCTCGCCGGCCTCGTCGTGCACCTCGCCACGGATGTCGATGACCTCGTTGCCGGCCATGGAGCGGATCGCTTCGATGGTGGAGGTCACAGTCAGCCGGTCGCCGGCGCGCACCGGACGCCGGTAGGCGAACTTCTGGTCGCCGTGGACCACCCGGCTGTAGTCCAGGCCGAGTTGCGGATCCGCGACGACCAGCCCGGCAGCCTTGAACGTGATGGCGAACACAAAAGTCGGCGGCGCGATCACATCGGGGTGACCGAGTGCTTTGGCGGCTTCGGTGTCCGTGTAGGCGGGATTGGGGTCACCGATCGCCTCGGCGAATTCGCGGATCTTTTCCCGCCCGACCTCGTACGGGTCGGTGGGCGGGTACGTGCGTCCGACGAATGACTGGTCGAGCGCCATGGGCTCGCAACCTCCCTGAACTGACGGTGCTAATGCCGCGAGGCCGCCCCCAGGAAATGGGGACGGCCTCACAGACGAGCCTGAGTTATCGCGTCTCGCGGTGCGCGGTGTGCGCGTTGCAGCGCGGGCAGTGCTTCTTCATCTCAAGGCGGTCCGGGTCGTTGCGCCGGTTCTTCTTGGTGATGTAGTTCCGCTCCTTGCACTCCACGCAGGCCAGCGTGATCTTCGGGCGGACGTCGGTGGCAGCCACGTGAGTGCTCCTTGACGGACGGATAGTCGATTTGAACGCATAGAAGAGTAGCCGACCGGAGGACCGACCCCACAATCGGCTACTGTCAGTAGCGGTGACCGGACTTGAACCGGTGACACAGCGATTATGAGCCGCTTGCTCTACCGACTGAGCTACACCGCTGCGATGAGCGAGTCCCCCGTCCGAGGACGAGGTACCTCACACATCAGAGCCCCAATACGGAATCGAACCGTAGACCTTCTCCTTACCATGGAGACGCTCTGCCGACTGAGCTATTGGGGCGAGCGATGAAGACATTACACGGCCCGCCGCCAAACGTGAAATCCGAATCCGCGTCGCGCCCCAGCAGCCCCCCGCACCACGCCAGTACGACTATTCCGCGCCTGCGCGAAGCTCTCCGGGGCGCGCCCTAGGCTCGGATCCACACCGCGTGATCTTGCACGCCGTGGCTTCGAGGAGCGCGATGTCCGACAGCAGTTCGCCGCAGCCGGGGAAGCCCGGGGGTGCCGGGCGGTACAGCCGGCCGGATTCCGGTGCGCTGGTCCTGTGCGGTGCCCGGCTCGCCGACGGCCGCACCGTGGACGTCCGGCTCGGCGGCGGGCGCATCGAAGCGGTCGGCACGGCCGGCAGCCTCGCTCCGCAGGGCGCCCGGGTGGACCTCGCCGGCTATCTGCTGCTGCCGGCCCCGGCCGAGCCGCACGCGCACTGCGACACCGCACTGACCGCGGACGCCGACGGGCCGGCCTCCGACTCCACCGAGGACGTCCAGCGCCGGACCACCGAGGCGGCGCTGCTGCAGCTCGGGCACGGGGCCACGGCCTCCCGCAGCCACGTGCGGATCGGCGGCGTCCAGGGACTGGGGGCGCTGCAGGCGGTGCTCCAGGCCCGCCGGGCGCTGCGCGGACTGGCGGACCTGGCGGCGGTGGCGGTGCCGCGGGTGCTGACCGGAGTGGCCGGCGCGAACGGGCTGGCGATGCTGCGGGACGCGGTCAAGATGGGCGCCACGGTCATCGGCGGCTGCCCGGACCTGGACCCCGACCCGACCGGGTACGTGGAGGCCGTCCTGGAGGTGGCCGGCGAGCACGGCTGCCCGGTGGACCTGCACACCGACGGCGACGACCCGGCGCGGTTGGCGCGCGTCGCGACGATGTGCGGCGGGCTGCGACCGGGGGTGGCGATCGGGCCGTGTGCCGGGATGGCACGGATGCCGCGGAGCGTGGCGGCCCGGGTCGCGGAGCAGTTGGCGGCCGCCGACGTCACCGTCGTCTGTCTGCCGCAGGGCGACTGCACGGGCCTGGAGCGCAACGGCACCCGGGTGTCGCGGCCGGCGCCGGTGCGGCTGCTGCGGGCGGCCGGGGTGCGGGTGGCGGCGGGCAGCGGGGCGCTGCGGGACGCGGCCAACCCGGTGGGCCGGGGCGACCCGTTGGAGGCCGCGTACCTGCTGGCGTCCTTGGGGGAGGCCACGCCCGAGGCGGCGTACGAGACGGTGAGTTCGGCGGCGCGGGCCACGCTGGGGCTGCCGGAGGTGCGCGTCGAGGCGGGCTTCCCGGCGGAGTTGCTGGCGGTGCGCGGGGAGCGGATCGCCGGGGTGCTCTCGTTGGCGTACAGCCGGATCGTGGTGCACCGGGGGCGCGTGGTGGCGCGCACCAGTGCGGTGCGCGAGTACTGCGATTCGGTGGACGTGGCACTGGAGTTGCCCCGCCAGTCGCAGCGCTAGGGCGCTTCTGACGGATCTCCGTGGAAGAAGGAGCGGCGCCTGGTGCGTGCGATCGCAAGGCGCCGGGATGTCTTCATAGCGGAGCTATGGGGACATGTCGGCAACGCCGCATGGGGGTCCCCCCGCGCCCTCAAGGCGTGGGGGAGGGCATGCCAGGCGCCGCGACGCCGCGGAGATCCGTCAGAAGCGCCCTAGGCCCTGTCCCCGGGTGTGGCGGGGCGGTTGGGCGTACGGTCGGCAGCATGCGCATTGTCATCGCAGGTGGACATGGTCAGATCGCGCTGCGGCTGGAGCGGTTGCTGCATGCGCGCGGGGACGAGGTCGCGGGGATCGTCCGGCGGCCGGAACAGGCCGGCGATCTGCTGGCCGCGGGTGCCGAACCGGTGGTCTGCGACCTGGAGTCGGCGTCGGTGGGCGATGTCGCCCGGCATCTGGAGGGGGCGGACGCGGCCGTCTTCGCGGCGGGCGCCGGGCCGGGCAGCGGCGCCGCGCGCAAGGACACGGTGGACCGCGGCGCGGCGACGCTGTTCGCGGACGCCGCCGAGGCGGCCGGCGTACGGCGCTTCGTGGTCGTCTCGGCGATGGGCGCGGACCGGGAGCCCCCGGAGGGCACCGATCCGGTCTTCGCGGCCTATCTGCGGGCCAAGGGCGCCGCGGACGCCGATGTACGGGCCCGGGCCGGGCTGGACTGGACGATCCTGCGTCCGGGCCGGCTCACCGACGATCCCGGTACCGGCCAGGTGACGCTGGCCGACGCGACCGGGCGCGGGGCGGTGTCGCGGGACGACGTGGCGGCCGTGCTGGCGGCGCTGCTGGAGGAGCCGGACACGGCCGGCCGGACGCTGGAACTGATCGGCGGGGACGTGCCGGTGGCGGACGCGGTGCGGAACGTGGCGTCGCACTGAGGCCCGCGGCGGCGGAGGTGCCCGCGCGGGCCTGAGGGCGTCTTTGCCGCCCCGTGGCGGCCACCGGGCCGTCCCGGGGGTCCAGGGGCGCTGGACGGCGCCCCAGCGGCGTCCAGCGCCCGCGGTCGGCCCCGCTACGGCAGGACGAGGATCCGGCCGAGGTGCGACCGCTCCTCGATGAGCCGGTGCACGGCGGGCGCGTCGGCGAGCGGGAACCGGGCATGGACGGCGGTGCGCAGCCGTCCGGACGCCGCGTGGCCGGCCAGTTCGGCCATTTCCGCGCGGGCCCGTTCCGGGGCCGCCGCGCGCCAGGCCAGCAGGGAGAACCCGACGACCGTCCGGAGCGCGAAGAGGCTGGTCACGGGGACGTCGAGCAGTTCGCTGCCGGCGACCCCGTAGACCACGACGCGACCGAACGGCGCCAGCAGGTCGAGGCTCTGCCGCAGGATCTCGCCGCCGACGGAGTCCAGGACCAGGTCCACTCCCCCGGGCGCGACCTCGCGGACCCGTTCCGGCCAGTCGTCGGCCGAGTAGTCGACGGCGGCGTCGGCGCCGAAGGAGCGGACGAAGTCGAACTTGCCCGGTGAGCCGACCGCGGCGATCACCTTCCCGGCACCGAGGAGCTTGGCGAGCTGCACCGCGAGGTGGCCGATGCCGCCGGCCGCGGAGTGGACCAGGACGGTCTCGCCCTCGGCCAACTGGCCGGTGCGCAGGGTCCGGAGGGCGACCGGGGCGCCCATGGGGAGCATGCTGGCCACGCCGAGGTCCACCCCGTCGGGTACCGGGGCGAGCCACTGGGCGTCGGCGACGACCTGCTCGGCGAAGGCGTCCTCGCTCAGCGTCGCGACCTGCCGCCCGATCAACTCGCGGTCGACGCCGGGGCCGGCGGCCTCGACGGTGCCGACCACGTCGCCGGTGAGCCGGCCGGGCAACGGGCGCCGGAAGAGCGGTCCGGCGGCCGGCCCGCGCCGCATCCTGGTGTCGACGAAGTTCGCCCCGATCGCCTCGGTCCGCAGCAGCACCTCGCCGGGCCCCGGGGCGGGGACCTCGGCTTCCTCGATCGTCAGGACGTCGGGGCCGCCGTACTCGTAGTAGCGCACGCGTCGCATGCCAGCTCTCCTCGGTGGTCGAAGAAACGCAGCGGTGAGTCGGTCCTGACCGACGCGACAGACTGAACTGGACCAGCGGTCAGGTTATGTGCTGACCGTAGCCATTACTGGACCATCGGTCCAGTTGTTTCTGCGAAATGATGGCCCTCCGGCATCGACCGGGCCCCGAGGACACGGGACGGAGAGGGTGAGGACCGATGGCGGAAGCCCGCCGCGAACGCGCCGACGCGGTACGGAACCGGCGCGCCATCCTGCTGGCGACCGAGGAGCTCCTGGCGCACCATCCGCCGGAGAAGATCTCGATGGAGCAGGTCGCCGCCGCGGCCGGGGTCGGCAAGGGGACGGTCTTCCACCGCTTCGGCAGCCGGATGGGCCTGATGCGGGCCCTGATGGAGGAGCGGGCGGTGGCGCTGCGCGAGGCGGTCACCGACGGCCCGCCGCCGCTCGGCCCGGGCGCCGCCCCGCGGGAGCGGCTGCTCGCCTTCCTGGACGCCGTCGTCGAACTCGTCGCCCGCAACAAGGGCCTGCTGGCCGCGCTCTGCCACGCCACCACCACCGCCCAGCGCCCCGCCGACGACGCACCGCGCGGCGAGCACCCCTTCCACGCCTTCTGGCACGGTCATGTCAGCGCCCTGCTCGCCGCACAGCGCCCCGACCTGGACGCCGGGCTCCTGGCGCACTTCCTCATCGGGGCCCTGCAGAACGAGCGCGTCCTGCGGCTGCTGGAGCGCGGCGAGACCGCCCACGTGGCCGGGACGCTGCGCACATTGGTCACCGGACTGCTGGACGCCGCGCCGACGGCCGACGAAAACGCGCCCGGGAGGCCGTGAGACCCGGCCGGCGGCGCGCCGCACCGGGACGCGGAAAATTCACCCGCCCCGTCCCGCGGGCCGCGCCGCCACCCGAAAGACGGGACCGCGGGACGACGCAACGCAAAGGACCCCTGAACCGTATTCCTACGATTCAGGGGTCCTTCATGGCTGTGGCGGCGCCAGGATTCGAACCTGGGAAGGCGAAGCCGGCAGATTTACAGTCTGCTCCCTTTGGCCGCTCGGGCACACCGCCGGGGGTGTCGTCCGGGATCCCGCTGTGGGGCGGTGTTCCCTGGCAACGACGTAAACCATACCCGATGACAGGGGGTGCTTTGCCACTCGATTCGGGAGCGCTGGATCTTGGCCGGGTGGCTAGGCTTGGCAGGCGGCCCGGGAAGGGCCGCATCTCTGATGGATCTACGTACGAGGAGCCAATCCACCATGGCCGACTCCAGTTTCGACATCGTCTCGAAGGTCGAGCGGCAGGAGGTCGACAACGCCCTCAACCAAGCCGCCAAGGAGATCTCGCAGCGCTACGACTTCAAGGGCGTGGACGCGTCGATCCAGTGGTCGGGCGAGAAGATCGAGATGCGGGCCAGCGCCGAGGAGCGGGTGAAGGCCGTCCTGGACATCTTCCAGTCCAAGCTGATCAAGCGCGGCATCTCGCTCAAGGCGCTGGACGCCGGCGAGCCGCAGGCGTCGGGCAAGGAGTACAGGATCTCCGCCTCGATGGAGGAGGGCATCTCCCAGGAGAACGCGAAGAAGGTCGCCAAGATCATCCGCGACGAGGGGCCGAAGGGCGTCAAGGCGCAGGTGCAGGGCGACGAGCTGCGCGTCACCTCCAAGAGCCGGGACGACCTGCAGGCCGTCCAGCAGCTGCTGCGCGGCAAGGACCTGGACTTCGCGATCCAGTTCGTCAACTACCGCTGAGCATCCCCGCCGAGGGCGGGTGACGGGCGGGAGCCGTCGGGGCGGCGCGACACGGGAGCGCGCCGCCCCAACGGCGTTGCGGGGCACGAGGGTTGACCTCAAGCCTGGTTGAGGTCGCAGGGTGGTCGCATGACTGCCGACACGCCTTTCCCCACGCCTTCTTCCGCTTCTTCCGCGCCCGCGTCGTCGCCGGCCGGGTTCCGGGTCGATGTGTTTCCCGAGGTCCGACGGCCGGACGCCGGGGCGGTGCTGATCGGCGAGTGGGACACGGGCGGTCCGGAGCGGCAGCGGGCGGTGATGGACGGGGTGGCCCGCCTCTGGGCGGAGGCGCCGCTGCCGGACGGGTTGCTGTCCCGGGTGCTGTTCGCCGGGACGGACGGGCGGAGCGTGCTCAACTACGGCCAGTGGACCAGCCATGCGGCGCGCCGGGAGTTCCTGCGGACCGGGGCCGCGGGACTGAGGGACCGGCTGGCGGCGCTGCTGGACGACGTCGGAGGCGTCGGCACCGGCGGGCCGGGAACGTACCGGCTCTACGCGAGCCTGCCGCCGGGCGGGGAGCCGCCGGCGCCCGGGTGCGTGGTGCGGACGGCGTTCCGGACGGCCGGGGAGGACACGGCGCGACGGCTGGTCGACGGGCTGCTGGAGCGGGCCGACGGGCGGCGGGCCGGGGACGGCGCGATCGCCTCGTACTTCCACCTCTCCGAGGACGGCACCCGGGTCGTCGACTACAGCGAATGGGCCGACCCGCAGTCCCACCGGCGGGTGGTGGACACCCGGCTGCGGGACGGCGGGCCGGTGATGCGCTTCCTCGGCGGGCTGGACGGCGTGGAGCCGCTGGGCTTCCGGCGGTTCACGGCCCCGAGGGGGCTGGTGCGCGCCCTGCCGGCCTGAGGGTCAGCGGGTGGCGAACGGCTGGTCGGTGGGGACGATCTCGCGGCCCAGCGGCAGCAGGGAGAGCGGGATCATCTTGAAGTTGGCGATGCCGAGCGGGATCCCGATGATCGTCACGCACTGGGCGACGCCGGTGACGATGTGGCCCAGCGCCAGCCACCAGCCCGCGAAGATGATCCAGATCAGGTTGCCGACCGCCGAACCGGCGCCGGCGTCGCGACGCTCCACCGTCGTCCGGCCGAACGGCCACAGGGCGTAGCCCGCGATGCGGAAGCTGGCGATGCCGAACGGGATCGTGACAATAAGGACGCAGCAGATGATTCCGGCGATGACGTAGCCGACCGCCATCCAGAAGCCGCTGAGGACCAGCCAGAGGATGTTGAGGATGAACTTCATGATCGGCAGCCTTCCAGGGGCAGGTCGGGGAGTGGTTCCGCCGTCCTAGACGCCGCCGGCCGCGGGAAACGTTGCGTGTTTCGCGTACCTGTCCCCCAAGGGGCGGTCGGCGATCGGCTTCAGGGGCGGTGGTGGCCGGCCATCTGCTCCAACCGGGCGATGCGCTCGCGCATCGGCGGGTGGGTGGAGAAGAGGCGGGAGAGGCCCTCACCGCGGCGGAACGGATTGGCGATCATCATGTGGCCGGCGGTCTCCAATCGGGGCTCGGGGGGCAGCGGGAGCTGCTGGGTGCCGATCTCCAGCTTGCGGAGCGCGGAGGCCAGGGCGAGCGGGTCGCCGGTGAGCTGGGCGCCGGAGGCGTCGGCCTGGTACTCGCGGGAGCGGCTGACGGCGAGCTGGATCAGCGAGGCCGCCACCGGGCCGAGGATCATGATCAGCAGCGTGCCCAGGAGGCCCGGGCCCTCGTCGTCATCGTCGGAGCGGCCCACGGGGATCAGCCAGGCGAAGTTGACCAGGAACATCACGACCGAGGCCAGCGCGCCGGCGACGGAGGAGATCAGGATGTCGCGGTTGTAGACGTGGCTGAGCTCGTGGCCAATGACGCCGCGCAGCTCGCGCTCGTCGAGGATCCGCAGGATGCCGTCGGTGCAGCAGACCGCGGCGTTGCGCGGATTGCGGCCGGTGGCGAAGGCGTTGGGAGCCTGGGTCGGGGAGATGTACAGCCGCGGCATGGGCTGGCGGGCGGCGGTCGAGAGCTCGCGGACCATGCGGTAGAGCTGGGGCGCCTCGAACTCGCTGACCGGGCGGGCCCGCATCGCGCGCAGGGCGAGCTTGTCGCTGTTCCAGTACGCGTAGGCGTTGGTGCCCACGGCGACCAGGACCGCGACGATCAGGCCCGTACGGCCGAAAAGACTGCCGATGACGATGATGAGTGCGGACAGTCCCCCGAGGAGTACGGCGGTCCTGAGCCCGTTGTGCCGGCGGTGCACGGTACGCCCTCCAAGTGGTGCGGCAGGGGAACCCTTTGCTTCGTTTCTCCACTCTCCAGTGGACCCTTACTCACTGGTCAACGCGAGAGGGGCGGGGGTGGTTCCCCGGCCCGTGCCTGGTCGGAGGGCGGGCGGGGCGCGGCCGGAGGGGTGACCCGGTGGGCGGACGGGGCTGCCGTCCGCCGTACGGCGGGACAGGGCCTAGGGCGCGTCTTCAAATGATCTTGAGTGGTGGATCATGGTTGGGTGATACGTCGTCATGAACTGTCCGATGCCGAGTGGGAGTTTGTCCGGCCCTTGTTGCCTGAGTCGTTGCGGGGCAGGAAGCGGCTGGACGATCGGACCGTGCTCAACGGGATCGTGTGGAAGTTCCGTACCGGCACGGCTTGGCGTGATGTCCCGGAGCGGTATGGACCGTGGGCCACGCTGCACACCCGTTTTCGCAGGTGGGCCCTGGACGGCACGTTCGAGCGAATGCTGCGGGAGGCCCAGGCGAGGGCGGACGCGGCCGGGGACATCGACTGGCTCGTGTCGGTGGACTCCACCGTGGTCCGCGCCCACCAGCACGCTGCCGGGGCCCGAAAAGGGGGCTGCGCGAGCCCGCACTCGGACGGTCCAGGGGCGGTCTGACCAGCAAGATCCATCTGGCGTGCGACGCCCTGGGCCGCCCGCTCGCCTTCACTGTCACCAGTGGCAACACCAACGACTGCACCCAGTTCACCGCCGTGATGGAGGCGATTCGGGTTCCCGGGTCGGTCTCGGACGGCCACGGGTCCGGCCCGCCCACGTCCTGGGCGACAAGGGCTACAGCTCGAAGGCCATCCGCGCCTGGCTCCGGCGGCGCGGCATCGGCCACACCATCCCCGAACGGGCCGACCAGATCCGTAACCGGCTCAGGCGCGGCAGCCGGGGCGGACGCCCGCCGGCCTTCGACAGGCAGCTCTACAAGCAGCGCAACGTGGTCGAACGCTGCTTCAACCGGTTGAAGCAATGGCGTGGCATCGCCACCCGCTACGACAAAACCGTCGAGTCCTATCAAGCAGCCGTCACCCTCGCATCGCTCCTGATGTGGGCGTGACATTTGAAGACAACTCCTAGAGGAGGGCGCCGGCGGCGAACCGGAGGACGAGCTGGGGGGCGCCGGAGAGGGCGACGCCCAGCGCGGTGGCGAGGGTCAGGGCGGTGGTGAGGGCCGCCGGGATCGGGGCGCGGGGCGCTCCGGCGGGCTCGCCGGCCGGGGTCTCGGCGGGCCGGAAGAGGGCCGCCGTCCACTGGAGGTAGTAGTAGAGCGCGATCACGACGTTCACGGCCATGACGACGGCGAGCCAGCCGAGCCCGGCGTCGACCGCCGCGGAGAAGACCGTCACCTTGGCGAACAGGCCGATGATGCCCGGCGGCAGGCCCGCGAGGCACAACAGGAAGAAGCCGAGGGCGAGCGCCACCAGGGGGCGGCGGTGGTAGAGGCCCCGGTAGTCGGCGAGGCGGTTGGCGGGGCTGGTGCGGGCCACCAGGGCGGCGACGGCGAAGGCGCCGAGGTTCACCGCGGCGTACATCAGGGCGTAGGCGACGGTTGCGCCGATGGCGTGCGCGGGGTCGTGGGTGTAGCCGGCCGCGGCGATCGGGACCAGCAGGTAGCCGGCCTGGCCGACGGAGGACCAGGCGAGCAGGCGGACCGCGCTGTGGGCGCGGTCCGGGTCCTGGCGGAGGGCGGCGGCGTTGCCGACGGTCATGGTGAGCGCGGCCAGCACGGCCAGCGCCGGGCCCCAGACGTCCGCGTAGGCGGGGAAGCCCTGGACGGTGACCAGGATCAGGCCGGAGAAGCCGACGGCCTTGCCGACCACGGAGAGGTACGCGGCGATCGGCAGCGGCGCGCCGACGTAGGTGTCGGGCACCCAGAAGTGGAACGGGGCGGCGGCGGTCTTGAAGGCGAAGCCGACGAGGGTGAGCGCGACGCCGGCGCTGGCCAGGGTGGCCAGGCGGGGGTCGGGGAGGGCGGCCAGGGCGTGCGCCACCCGGGAGAGGTGGAGGCTCCCGGTGGCCGCGTAGACGAAGCTGACACCGAGGAGCATCACGGCGGTGGCGGCCACCGAGGAGAGGAAGAACTTCAGTGCCGCCTCGGAGGAGAGCCGGTCGCCGCGGCGCAGCCCGACCAGGGCGAAGGCGGGCAGCGAGGCGACCTCCAGGGCGATGACCAGGGTGGCCAGGTCCCGGGATGCGGGCAGCAGGGCGGCGCCGGCCGCGGAGGAGAGCAGCAGGAACCAGTACTCCCCGGCGGGCAGGTCGTGGTCCTTGAGGGTGTCGATGGACAGCAGCGCCGTCAGGAGCGCGCCGCCGAGCACCAGGAACTGGACGATCAGGGTGAAGTGGTCGGCCACGTAGCTGCACGCGTCGGGCATGTTCGCTGCGAGCGCGGAGCGCTCTCCGCCCGGGGTGGTGGCGGGCGACGGGTGGGCAAGGCAGAAGGTGCGGCGGCGGCCGTCCAGGAGGGGCAGCAGCAGGAGCGCGGAGGCGGCCAGGCCGGCGGTGGCGAGCCAGCCCAACAGGGGCTTCCGGGCGGTCGGCAGGAAGAGGTCGGCGACCAGCACCACCAGGGCGACGGCGGCGGTGAGGGTGGGCGGGGCGATGGCGAGCCAGTCGACGGACTGGACCAGCGAGGTGACCTGACTCATCACTTACCGCCTCCGAGGAGCTGCTGGACGGCCGGGTTGGTGAGGCCGAGGAGGGCCGCGGGCCACAGTCCGGCGAGGACGGTGAGGACGGCCAGGGGGCTCCAGGCCGCGTATTCGTAGCGCGCGAGGTCGGGGAGGGCGGGGGCGGTGGCCGGCCCGCCGGTGTCCTGCGGGGAGGTCGGGGCCTTCAGGGTGCCGCCCATGCAGACCCGGCGGACGACCAGCAGCAGGTACGCGGCGGTCAGCAGCGTGCCGAGGCCGGCCAGCGCCATGAACGTCAGGAACGCGGGGCGGCTGAGGCCGGCGGCCGGGCGGAAGGCGCCGAACATCGCCAGCATCTCGCCCCAGAAGCCGGCCAGTCCGGGCAGGCCCAGGGAGGCGACGGCGGCGAAGGCGAACAGACCGCCGAAGCGGGGCGCGCGGCCGTAGAGGGCGGCGCCGGTGGCGACGGGAAGGGGCGCGGCAGAGCCGCTCGTTGAGGGGCGGTGGCCGGGCGACGGACGGGACAGGGTGTCCAGGTCGGTGCTGCCCAGGCGGTCCTTGAGGCCGCCGACGAGGAAGAAGAGCAGGCCGGTGATCAGGCCGTGGGCGATGTTGGCGAACAGCGCGCCGTTGACGCCGGTGGGGGTCATGCTGGCGATGCCGAGCAGGACGAAGCCCATGTGGCCGACGGAGCTGTAGGCGATCAGGCGCTTGAGGTCGCCCTTGGCGCCGGTGCGGACGAGGGCGAGGCAGGCCAGCGAGCCGTAGACGATGCCGACGGCGGCCAGCGCGGCGAGGTAGGGCGCGAAGGTGTGCATGCCGTCGGGCGTGATCGGCAGCGCGATCCGGACGAAGCCGTAGGTGCCCATCTTCAGCAGGACGCCGGCCAGCAGCACCGAGCCGACGGTGGGGGCGGCGGTGTGCGCGTCCGGCAGCCAGCTGTGCAGCGGCCACATCGGGGACTTGACGGCCAGTCCGATGCCGACGGCGAGCACCGCGACGAGCTGCACGGTGTGGCTGAGCTGGGCTTTCGGGCCGTTGTCAGTGGCCAGTGCGACCATGTCGAAGGTGCCGGATTTCACGCCGATGAGGAGGAGGCCCAGCAGCATGACGACGGAGCCGAGCAGCGTGTAGAGGATGAACTTCCAGGCCGCCGCCTGCCTTCCGGCGCCGCCCCAGCGGGCGATGAGGAAGTACATCGGGATGAGGACCATCTCGAAGGCGAGGAAGAAGAGCATCAGGTCCAGGACGGCGAAGGTCGCGAGGGTGCCGGATTCCAGGACGAGGATCAGCGCCACGAATGCCTTGGGGGACGGGCCCGTTGGCATGTTGAAGTAGCTGTAGAGGGCGCAGAGGAAGGTCAGCAGCGCGGTCAGGACGACGAGGGGGAGCGAGATGCCGTCGACGCCGAGGTGGACACGGATGCCCAGCGCCGGGATCCAGCTGAGGTCGGTGGTGGCCTGCATACGCGCCGGGTGACCGTGGTCGAAGCCGACGGCCAGCGCGAGGGTCGCGGCGAACACCACGCCGGTGACGGTCACGCCGTGGCGCAGCACGGCCTGGTCGGGGTTCTTCCCCTTCAGGCCGGGCGGGGCCGGCAGCAGCGCGGCGAGCGCGCCGATCAGGGGGAGCACGACGGAGCCCGCGAGGAGGATCTGCAGGGCGGTGTGGTTCACGGGTCAGGCCCTCCTGCGGGGTTCGGCTCCGGCGAGGCAGGCCACGAGGACTGTCGGCTGGGGGTGCGGGGGTCGGCCCCCGGGGGATGGCGGCACGGTCAGGCTCCCGTGCCCGTGGCGACGAGGGCGGCGGCGACGCCCAGGACGAGCGCGCCGGCCAACAGCGCCCCGAGGTAGGTCTGCACGTTGCCGGTCTGGGCGCGGCGGACGGCGGCGCCCAGCCAGCGGGGGGCGGTGCCCGCGCCGCTGACGTAGGTGTCGACGACGGCGCGGTCCAGGAAGCGGACCAGCTCCGCGGCGGCGCGGACGGGCCGGACGAACAGCGCGGAGTAGACCGCGTCGAGGTGGAAGCCGGCGGCCGCGTGGCGGTGCAGCGGCCCCAGCAGGAGCCGGCCGGGGTCGGCCGGGTCCGGGGCGCCGGCGGCGTCGCCGTAGGCCGGGGGGTGGGTGACGATGGCCAGTTCCTCGGCGAGCGCGGGGGTGGCGTCCTCCGCCACGGCGACCGCGCCGAGCGGGGTGCGGGTGGCCAGGGCGCTGGTGTGGCGCCAGGCGGCGTAGGTGATCAGGCCGCCGACGAGGGCGACACCGGTGCCCAGCACGGAGGTGGTGAGGGTCGGGGTGAGCGAGCGCCCGTCGAACCAGGCGGGCAGGAAGGTGGCGGTCAGGCCGAAGCCGACGGTGGGGAGGAAGAGCACCCACAGCACGGCGGTCATCGCGCGCGGCTGTGGGCCGTGGTCGGGGACCTCGGGGCCGGTCCCGCAGAACGTCAGCAGCCACAGCCGGGTGGCGTAGGCGGCGGTGAGGAGGGCGGTGAGCAGTCCGGAGATCAGGACGGTCCAGCCGGCGGCGCCGGGGACGCCGGCCGCGTGGCCGGTGGCGGCGTGCTCGGCGGCGCCCAGGACGGCTTCCTTGGAGAAGAAGCCGGCGAACGGCGGGATGGCGGCGAGCGCGAGCAGCGCGACGGTGACCGTCCAGAAGGCGTCCGGGATGCGCCGGGCCAGGCCGCCCATCCGGGACATGGCGGCCAGCGAGTTGGTGCCCGCGGCGTGGATGACCACGCCCGCGCCGAGGAAGAGGAGGGCCTTGAACGCACCGTGCGACAGGAGGTGGAAGACGGCGGCGCCGCGGTCGCCGACGGCCAGCGCGCCGGTCATGTAGCCGAGCTGGCCGACGGTCGAATAGGCCAGTACGCGCTTGATGTCGTCCTGGGCGAGCGCGGCCAGGGCGGAGCCGACCATGGTCACCGCGGCCATCACGGCGAGCACGACCAGCGCGGCGGCGGAGGCGGCGAAGACCGGCAGCAGGCGGGCGACGACGTAGACGCCGGCGGCGACCATCGTCGCGGCGTGGATGAGCGCGGAGACCGGCGTCGGGCCGGCCATCGCGTCCGGGAGCCAGGTGTGCAGCGGGAACTGCGCCGACTTGCCGGCGACGCCGGCCAGCAGCAGCAGCGCGATCAGCGTCGGGTGGTGCAGGCCGTCGCGGGCGACGTGGCCCAGGATGCCGGTGATCCGGAAGGTCCCGGCGTCGGCGGCCAGCGCGAAGATGCCGAAGAGGAAGGGCACGTCGCCGAGCTTGGTGACGAGGAACGCCTTCAGGGAGGCGGCGCGGGCGGCCTCGGTCTCCCAGTAGTGGCCGACGAGGAAGTACGAGCAGATGCCCATGACTTCCCAGCCGACCAGCAGCACCATCAGGTCGCCGGTGTAGACGACCAGCAGCATCGCGGAGGTGAAGAGCGAGACCAGGGCGGCGTAGGAGGGGTAGCGCGGATCGTCGCGCAGGTACGCCGTGGAGTAGATCTGCACGCAGGTCGCCACCACGCCGACGAGGACGCCGATCAGCGCGGCGAAGCCGTCGACGTGCAGCGCCAGGTCGACGGGGAGCGAGCCGGTCGGGGTGAGCCGGGTGGCGACGTCGGTGGCCGGGCCGCCGCCCTGGCCGACGGCGACGGCGACGGTCAGCACCGCCGCGGCCAGCGTCGGCAGGACCGCCAGCGGGCGGACGAAGCCGGGCGAGCGGCGCCCCGTGAGGAGGCCGACGACGGCCCCGAGGAAGGGCAGGAGGGGGGCGAGTACGGCGGTGGTCGTGAGAGTCACGCGGTGGCCTCCGCCCCGGTGTCCGGCTGCGGCTGCCGTGGTGCGTCCGCGCTGCCCGCACCGTCCTGGCCGGACGGTCCGGACGGCCGCTCGGCGAGGTCGCGGAGCCGGTCGATGTCGGAGCTGCCGCGGTTGCGGTAGACGAGCAGCACGATCGCCAGCCCGATGCCGATCTCGGCGGCGGCGACGGCGATGGTGAAGAGGGTGAGCGCCTGGCCGGCGTGCAGGGTGTCGCGCAGCCAGACGTCGAAGGCGACGAGGTTGAGGTTGACGGCGTTGAGCATCAGCTCGACGGACATCAGCACCAGGATCGCGTTGCGGCGCGCGAGCACGCCGTACAGGCCGGTGCAGAAGAGGAGGACGGCGAGGACCGCCGGGTACGCGAGATGCATCAGAGCCGCCCCTCCCGCGCGGCGGGCGCCGAGGTCTCGGCTGCGCCCTTCGCGCCGCCGCCCCGGCGGGACAGCGCGACCGCCCCGACCAGCGCGGCGAGCAGCAGGACGGAGAGCGCCTCGAAGGGCAGCACCCAGAAGCGGAACAGGCTGCGCCCGGCGGCCTCTGCGGAGCCCTGAACGGCCCCGTCGAGGTCGATCCAGGTGGCGCGGAAGGCGTCGACGACGACCCAGACCAGGGCCGCGGCCGAGGCGCCGGCCACCGTCAGCGCGACCCAGCGGTTGCCGGAATCGGCGTCCGGGGACGGGCCGATGGGCGCCTTGGTGAGCATCAGCCCGAACAGCAGCAGCACGACCACCGACCCGACGTAGATCAGCACCTGCACCCAGGCGATGAACTCGGCGGTGAGCAGGAGGTATTCCACGGCGATCCCGCCGAGGGCGACCACCAGCCACAGCGCGGCGTGCACCAACTGCCGGGAGCCGACGGTCATCAGGGCGGCGCCGAGGGTGGCGATGCCGACGAGGACGAAGGCGATCTCGACGCCGGTGGGCGAGAGGAAGCCGTGGCTTGCGGCGGCGAGCGTCACGTTCCCTCCTGAGTGTCGGTCGGGTCAGCGGTGCTGACCGGGGGCGGTTGCGGGGCGGCGGCGGCCTGCTGGGCGGCGAGCTTGTCCGCGGCCTTGCGGGCGGCGGCGATCTCCTTGGGCTCCTCGGCCGCCGGGTCCAGCGCGGGCGGCTCGGGCACCGTCCACATCCACTCGCGCAGCTTGTCGCGCTCGTGGGTGAGCTCGCGGATGTCGGTCTCGGCGTACTCGAACTCCGGCGACCAGAACAGCGCGTCGAAGGGGCAGACCTCGATGCAGATGCCGCAGTACATGCACAGCGCGAAGTCGATCGCGAAGCGGTCCAGGACGTTGCGGCTGCGCTCCCGGCCCCCGGGGGCGGCCGGCGGCACCGTCTCCTTGTGGGAGTCGATGTAGATGCACCAGTCGGGGCACTCGCGGGCGCACAGCATGCAGACCGTGCAGTTCTCCTCGAACAGCCCGATGACGCCGCGGGTGCGCGGCGGGAGGTCGGGCTGGACGTCCGGGTACTGCGCGGTGACGGACTTCCGCGTCATCGTGCGGAGCGTGACGGCCAGGCCCTTGGCCAGGCCGGAACCGGGGATACCCATCTTTAGGAGATCACCACCTTGACGATGCCGGTGAGGGCGATCTGGACGAGCGCCAGCGGGATCAGGACCGTCCAGGCGAGCTTTTGCAGCTGGTCCTCGCGCAGCCGCGGGTAGGTGACCCGCAGCCAGATGACGACGAAGCAGAGCGCCACGGTCTTCACCAGCGTCCACAGCCAGCCCAGGCCGTCGGCGCCGAACGGACCGTGCCAGCCGCCCAGGAAGAGGACCGCGGTCAGCGCACTGAGCACGACGATGCCGGCGTACTCGGCGAGCAGGAAGAGCGCGAAGCGCAGTCCGGTGTACTCGGTGTACGCGCCGAAGATGATCTCCGAGTCGGCGACCGGCATGTCGAACGGCGGTCGCTGGAGCTCGGCGAGCCCGGCGGTGAAGAACACCACGCCGCCGATGATCTGCCACGGCACCCACCACCAGTGGAAGGCGTCGAGGATGCCGGGCAGCGCCAGGGTGCCGGCGGCCATCGCGACGGACGCGGCGGCCAGCAGCATCGGCAGTTCGTAGGCGAGCAGCTGCGCGGCCGTCCGCAGACCGCCGAGCAGCGAGAACTTGTTGGCCGAGGCCCAGCCCGCCATCAGGGAGCCGAGCACGCCGACGCCCATCACGGCGAGCACGTAGAAGACGCCGGCGTCGAGCGCCTGCCCGACGGCGTTGCCCGGCCCGATCGGGATGGCGACCATGACCAGGAGGTAGGGCAGCAGGGCGACCGCGGGCGCGAGCTGGAAGATCCGCCGGTCGGCGCCGGTCGGGACGACGTCCTCCTTCTGCGCGAACTTCACGCCGTCGGCGACCAGCTGTGCCCAGCCGTGGAAGCCACCGGCGTACATGGGGCCGAGGCGGCCCTGCATGTGGGCCATGACCTTGTGCTCGGTCTGGCCGATGACCAGCGGGAAGACCAGGAACACGACGAAGATGGCGAGCAGGCGCAGCACCAGGGCGAGGGTGTCGCTCACGGGGTGTCGCCTCCTTCGTCTTCGGGCCGTTGGGCGGGCGGTGCGTCGGCCGGTCCGGGCTCGGGGGCCGGCGCGGGCTTCCCGGCGGCCTCCGCTTCCTCGAAGGCCGGGCGGGCGTGGTGCCAGGGCGCGTCGGCGGAGCGCGGTGGCGCGGCGGGGCGCCGGGCGGCCGGGGTGCCCTCGGCCGCGGCGTCCTTGGGTGCGGCGTCCGGGGGCGCGGGGGGCTCGGGCGCGGCGTCCTCGGGCGCGGCGGGCTCGGGCGCGGCGGCCGCCTGCTGGCTGGCCGAGCCCTGGCTCACCGACCGGTTGCGACGGGGCGGCCGGTCCGGGCGCGCGGCGTGGGCCGGGCGTTCGGCCGGGGTGCCGGCCCCGGCCGCAGCCTCGGTGGTTGGCACCTCGGTCGCCGCCGCCTCGGTCGCCGCCGGCTGCTGGCTCGCCGAGCCCGCGCTCGCGGAACGGGTGCGCCGGGCCGGGCGCTCGCCCGCGGCCCCCGCCGCCCGGGCGCCGCGGGCCGGCCGCGCCGGAGCGGGCGGCAACTGGCCCTTGAGCGGGCCCCACTCGTTGGGGTCGGGCACCCCCGGCGGCAGCATCTGCCGCCGCTTGGGCCCACCGTGCGCTGCGCCCGCCGCAGGCTCCCCCGGCTCCTTGGCCCCCGGCCACGCCTTCGCGACCCGGGCCGCCAGGACGAAGTCCTTGCGCAGCGGATGGCCCTCGAACGTGTCCGGCAGGAGCAGCGGCACCAGGTGCGGATGGCCGGTGAAGTCCACGCCGAACATCTCGTGGGTCTCGCGCTCGTGCCAGCCGGCGCCCGCGAACACGCCCACGGCGGTGGGCAGCACGGGCGTGTCGTGCGGCACGGTGGTGCGGACGATCAGCCGGCGGACGGCGCCCGGGTGGGCGACATCGGCGAGATGGGCGCAGATCCGGAAGCCGGTGCCGGGCTCGTCGACGGCGCTCAGCCAGTCGAAGTAGGTGCAGCCGAGCTCGTCGCGGGCGACGGTCAGCGCGCCGATCCAGGCGTCCGCCGGGACGTCGACGGTCAGCAGGTCGTAGGCCAGCTCCGCGGTGGCACCGGCGCCGAAGAGGGCGCCGGCCGGGCGCGGCAGCCAGCCGACCGCCTGCTGCTCCTCGGCGGGCGGCTCGGCCGGGTCGGCCGGCTGCCGGGGCTGCTCGGGCTGCTCGGGCTGCTCGCTCATCGGGATCCCTCCCCCGCGGTCCCGGCGGTGCCGGACGCGTCCGGCGCCGGGGCGGCCGGCGGGGTCACCAGGCCGCTGCGGAGGGCCGCGGCGGACGGCCGGGCGGCACGCTGGTAGCGCTCGCCGAGCGACTCGCGGGCGATCTTCTCCTGGAGCTTGAGGATGCCCTGGAGCAGCGCCTCCGGACGGGGCGGGCAACCGGGCACGTAGACGTCCACCGGGATGATCTGGTCGACGCCCTTGGTGACCGCGTACGAATCCCAGTAGGGGCCGCCGCAGTTGGAGCAGGCGCCGAAGGAGATGACGTACTTCGGCTCGGGCATCTGCTCGTAGAGCCGCTTGACCGCGGGCGCCATCTTGTCGGTGACGGTGCCGGAGACGACCATCAGGTCCGCCTGGCGCGGTCCGGGCGCGAACGGGATCACGCCGAGCCGGATGAAGTCGTGCCGGGCCATGGACGCGGCGATGAACTCGATGGCGCAGCAGGCCAGGCCGAAGTTGAAGACCCACAGGCTGTAGCGGCGGCCCCAGTTGAGGACCACCTTCATGGGTTCGGGGGCCAGCCGGGCCAGCGCGCCGAGGCGCCGAGGCTCCGGCAGGAACTCGGGGGCGACGCTCCCGGGCGCGGTCTCGGAGCCGGCGGAAGCGGGGGTCACGTCCATTCCAGGACGCCCTTCTTGTACGCGTAGAGCAGGCCGACGGCGAGGAAGCCGAGGAAGACGAACATCTCCACCAGCGTCACACCGCCGTATCCGGGCGCGGCGAAGACCGTCGCCCAGGGGAACAGGAAGATCGAGTCGACGGCGAAGACGACGTAGAGGAAGGCGTAGACGTAGTAGCGGACCTGGGTGTGCGCCCAGCCCTCGCCGACCGGATCCACGCCGCACTCGTACGTCAGCAGTTTCTCGGGCGTGGGCACCACGGGCCGCAGCAGCCGCCCGGCCCCGAAGGCCGCGGCGACGAACAGCACCCCGACCACGGCGATGATCCCGACGGCCGAATAGCCCAGGAAATAGTCCGCGGCGACGGTGGTGCGTACGGTCGTGTCCGGCACGTCCGCCCCTCGCTCCCTGACTGCGCTTCTTGAAACGACTTTTACACGATCTCTACGGACGGGAGTCTAGGCCCTGCCCCGGCCGCGTAGGGCAGCCGTGTCATCGCCGACGGTGGGTCCGGCCCCACTTCGCCCTTCCCGGGTGGCCGGCAGCGTAGACGGCGGGCCAGGTTGTCTCACCAGGCGTCTCACTAATCGGACGGCAGGCGTCCGGTCGGCGGACCGGGTGGGCGGGCGCCGCCGTGCGTCGGCGGTCCGTCGGTCAGCGCGGGGTGCCGCCGCCGTACGCGGCGCGCGGGTCGGCGGACGGCGGGGGCGCCTGGGGGTGGGGCTGGTACGGGGACGGGTGTGGGGGCTGGTGCTGTGCGTGCTGCTGGTGCACCGGGGGTTGGGGTGGCGGTGCGGTCGGGGGCTGGGCCGCTGCCGGGGGCGGCGCGTGGCGGGGCGCGGCCGGTGCCGGCTGCGGCTGCTGCGCGGGGACCGGGTGCGGCGGCCGGCGCCGGGCCGGGTCCCGGGAGACCGCACGGTCCATGACCTCGGCCGCGATCCGCGCCGCCGCCTCCTGCGTGCGGGCGCCCAGCAGCTCGCTGCGGATGGCGCCGCCCGCCGCCAGATGGCGGTCGTAGGGCAGCGGCAGCACCGCCGCGCCGCCGGCGCCCAGATGCCCGGCGGCCTTGCGGACGTCGACGCCGCTGTCCGGCGAGGAGTGGGTGAGCACCACGACCGTGGTCGGCAGCAGACCGGGGTGCAGACCGCCGACCCAGTCCAGTACCGACCGGGTGGCGGCCACGCCCTCCGGGGTCGCCGGGGTGACCAGGACCCGGGCCTGGGTCGTCACCAGCGCGGTGCGGGCCACCTCGGCGGGCAGCGTCTCGCAGTCCACCACCGTGGCGGCGAAGTGGCGGCGCAGCGAGGTCATCACCACGCGGTAGGTGTCGAGGTCCAGCCGGGTGCCGATGGCGCCCTGGCTGCCGGGCAGCAGCCAGCCGCCGCCGGCGAACGGGAGGAGGTAGCCCGTCAGGTCCGTGATCAGCATCGACGGGTCGAGGATCTGCGCGAGGTCGCTGCCCGACCAGCGGACCTCACGGGCGCCGAGCCGGTGCGGGAGCGTGCCCAGCGCCGGGTCGGCCTCGACGGCGAGCACCGGGTCGGGGCGGTAGTGCGCGAAGGTCAGCGCGAGCAGGGCGGCGACGGTGGACTTGCCGGCACCGCCGCGGATGCTGGACACCGCGATCTGCCGACCGCTGGAGACCGGTTGCTGGATGGCGTGCGCGGCCCGGGTCAGGGCGGCGGTCTCGGCGGCGGGCGAGGACGCGAACACCCGGCGCAGGGCCCGGCCAGCGCGCCGGGCCAACGGGTCGCCGCGGCGCGGCCGGGGCTGTCCGTCGGCCAACTCGGGCGGCAGCAGCGGCACGGAGACCGGCGTCCGCGCGGGCAGCCCGGAGCGCCCGTAGTGCCCGGGGGCGGGCGCGGCTCCGGGGCCCGGGGCGGCTCCCGGGGCGGGCGCGACCGGCGGCAGCGGGGCGACGGCCGGCGGGACCGGGGCGGCCGGAGATGCCGGGGCGGCCGGAGGTACCGGAGGAACTGATGGGGCTGATGGGGCTGATGGCGCCGACGGGGCCGATGGGGTCCGGATGACCTGGCCGGCCTGGATGATCTGGCCGGTCAAGGCGACCTGAGGGGCCGGCGGGGGCGGGGACGCCGGCGCGGGGTCGAACGGGGACGGTTCGGCCGCCGCGGGCATCGTCCGGGGCGGCGGCGACATCGAGGGCGGGGCCGGGGTCGACATCGGGGCCGACATCGGTGCCGGGGTCAGGGGCTGGGTCGGCGTCGGGCTCGGGGGCGGCGCAGCCTGCGGCATCGGTACGGCCGCGGGCAGCGCGCCCGGCACCCCGCCGGCCACCACCGCACCACCAGTGCCTACAGAACCACCCGAACCGGCAGGACCACCCGGCCCGGCAACACCTCCCACTGCCGGCGTACCCGCCGCAGCCGCCGGCTGTGCCGTGCTCTCCGTTGTCATCCGGCCCTCACCTCCTCCCGGTCTTCGCCCTGCGTTCCGAACTCCCCGGGCCGGCCGGAACGTTCCGCCGCCGCCGGGTCTTCACAGGATGTCCCCGTCGCCCCCGCTGTCCGCGTCGCCCCCGCTGTCCGCGTCGCCCCCGCCGACCTGATCGTCTCCGCCGGCACCGCCCCTCTCCTTCCCATGACCGTTCCCGACCGCTTCCGGCTGCTTCCAGTCGCTCCCGACCGTTCCCGACCGGTTCCGGCCTCGTCCGGTCGTTCCGCGCTGCTCCCGACCGCTCCGGTCGTTCTCCGCTCCGCGCCTCCTCGCCCGCTGCTCCGCTCCCGTCAGAAACCGCCCAGCAGCAGCCCGTAGAGCCCGAACGCGCCGAGGCCCACGGGGATCAGCGCCACCATGCTCACCGACTCCGCCAGATCCAGCCAGCGCCGCAGCCGGTTCCGCAGCGGTTCCGGCAGCCGGACGGCGAGCGCCGCCACCGGCAGGGCGACCAGCAGGCACAGCGCGGCGAGCGCGAGCGCCGGGGCACCGCCGTCCGTCGCGCAGAGCAGGACCAGCCGCACGCAGACGGCCGTTCCGGCGGCGAGCAGCGCGACCACCTCCACTGCCAGGGGATAGGCGCGGGCCCGGGAGAACAGGACGACGGCCAGCAGCAGGGCGGTGAGCACCGTCCAGAGTCCGGGCGCGCCCGCCGCGAGCACACCGGCCGCGCCGGCCGAGGCCGCCAGCGCCACGGTGGCCGGGGCCAGTCCCCGGTGGGCGGCGGCCAGCGCGGCGGCCGCCCGGTGGCGGCCGACCGTGGTGGTGCCGGCGTGCCGGTCGTCCAGCCCGGTCAGCCCGGCCGCGCGCAGCGCCAGCCAGGGCAGCGCCCCGAGGGCGAGGACGGAGAGGAATCCGAGGGCGACGCCGGTGCGGACCGGGTCGGTGAGGGCCAGCAGCAGCTCCCAGGTGCCCACCGTGAGCGCGAGCGTGGCCGCGCCGGTGAGGCCGCCGCGGCCGAGGCCGGTGCGGAGGCCGAGCAGGGCCAGCGCGACCGCGGCGACGAGTCCGGTGGCGGCGAGCCGGGCGGCGCCGCCGGGGGCCGCCTGCCAGGCGGCGACGATGCCGAGGGTGCCGCCGATGAGCAGCAGGGCGGTGCCGGCGGCGCGTCGGGCGGGCGCCGCGGTGAGCGCCGCGCCGCCGCCCGCGGCCAGGACGGCCGTGCCGGCCAGCCAGAGGGCGGCGCCGGCGCCGTACCAGGTGCCCGCCGCGATCCCGGCGACGGCGGCGAGCAGCACGCTCGCGGTGACCGCGGTCCGGGTCCGGCAGCGGTCGTCCCAGCGCGGGCTGTCCTGGGGGCCGGCCGGGCCGGTGGGCGCCGCGGCGGGCGCCGTCGGGGCCGCGGTCCGGCCGCTGCCGCCGCGCTGTCCGGGGCCCGCGTCCGCACCCGGCGTCGCACTCGTCATGTCCACGCGGCCGTTCTGCACCGCCACACCATACGGTCCCGGTGCCGTGCCCTGTCCACAGCGTCGCGCGCCAACCCGGGCCGCCCGGGCGGAGGGTGGGGGAAACCCCCCGCCCACCACCCGACGGCCCCCATGGCAGAGCGGTGCCGGGCCCGGCAAGCTGGGGCGTATGACGGAAAGTTCCCCACTCGCTCCCGACACCGACGCCCCCGACGGGGCGCCGCTCCCACCCCCGCGGGCGCCGCTCGACCGCTGGACCTGGCGGGAGATCGGATATCTGCTGGCCAACCTCCCTCTGAGCGTGACGGCGTTCGTGGTGCTGGTGGTCTGGTTGGTGCTGGGGCTCGGGCTCTCCGTCACGGTCGTCGGACTGCCGCTGCTGGCCCTGGGACTGACGGCCTGTCGGTTCTACGGGAAGCTGGAACGGGCCCGGGCGCGGGCCTGGCTCGGGGTGGCGGTGGCCGAACCGAGCCCGCTGCGACTGAGCCAGCACGGGTTCTTCGGGTGGCTGTGGGCGCGGCTGAAGGACCCGGTGGCCTGGCGGCACGCGCTGTTCGCGGTGATCCGGCTGCCGTGGGGCATCCTCACCTTCTCCCTCGTCCTGGTCTCGCTGTTCGTGGGCTGGCCGGTGCTGCCGTGGCTGGCCCGCTGGCTGTCCAACGTGGACCGGGCGATGGTGCGCGGGCTGCTGCCGCCCTCCGACGAGCTGGAGCGGCGGATCGCGGAGCTGGAGTCGGACCGGGTGGCGGTCACCGACACCGCCGCCGCCGACCTGCGGCGGATCGAACGGGATCTGCACGACGGGGCGCAGGCCCGGCTGGTGGCGCTCGCCATGGGCCTCGGTCTGGCAAAGGAGAAGCTCGCCGAGGGGCAGGCCGACGAGAGCGTGGCGGCGATGGTGGACGAGGCGCACGGCGAGGTGAAGCTGGCGCTCCAGGAACTGCGCGACCTGGCCCGCGGCATCCACCCGGCGATCCTCACCGACCGCGGCCTGGGCCCGGCGCTGACGTCGCTGGCCAGCCGGTGCACGGTGCCGGTCACCGTCTCCGTGGACCTGGCCGAACGCCCCGCGCCGGCCCTCGAAGGGATCGTCTACTTCACCGTCTCCGAGCTCCTGCAGAACGTCTCCAAGCACAGCGGCGCCCGGCAGGCGTCGGTGGAGGTGTGGCGGGTGGAGGGGGGCGGGCCCGCAGGGCCCTCGGGCAAGGGCGGTGGTGGGCGACGGCCGGGACGGCTGCTGCTCCAGGTGCAGGACGACGGGAGGGGCGGCGCGCGGCTCGACGGCGGCAGCGGGATGGCCGGACTCGCGGACCGGCTGGGGTCGGTGGACGGGCTGTTCGTGCTGGATTCGCCGGTGGGCGGGCCGACCCGGGTGACGGCGGAGGTGCCGTGGCGCCCGCGGCCGGAGGCGGGGGCGGCGCCGGGCGCGGGCCGACGCTGAGCGGGGCGCGGCCCCTTCCGCCGGGGTGGGGAAAACCCCCGGCGGAAGACTGCGAGCACCCTCATGGCCCGGGCGGCGCCCGTCGTCGACCCTGGAGGGAGCCGGCCAGGGCCGGTCGGGAACCGCCAGAACCGCCGGAATCGCCGGCACGGACGCCACGGCAGAACGGACGGACGAGACAGACATGGACACCGCGTACTCCGCGCACCCCACCCGCCCACCGCGGCCCCGCGGCCACCGGGTGCCGGTGGGGCTGCGCGCCCCCTTCGCCGGGCGCACCTGGCGGGAGTTCCTCCACCTCTGCCTGAGCCTCCCGGTGGCCAGCGTGATGTTCGGCTACGCGGTCGCCGTGGTCGCGACGAGCGCCGGCCTGCTGGTCACGTTCCTGGGCATCCCGGTGCTGGCCGGCGGACTGGCCGGTGCCCGCGGGCTGGGCGCCCTGGAGCGGGCCCGGGCGCGGGCGCTGCTGGGCCTGGACGTGGCCGCCCCGGAGCCGCTGCGCCCCTCGAAGCCGGGCCTGATGGCGTGGGTCGGGGCGGTCCTCAAGAGCGGGGCGTCCTGGCGGCACCTGCTCTATGCGTTCGTGCACTTCCCGTGGGCGCTGTTCGCGTTCGTCGGCTCGGTGACGTTCTGGTCGGTGGGCTGGGCGCTGCTGAGCTTCCCGTTCTGGTACTGGCTCGCCCCCTCGTACGCCTCCCTGCCGGGGATCCAGCTGTGGGGGGACGGGACCACCGTCCTGTATGTGAGCCCGACGGCGGCGGCCATGGTGAGCGGGGTGTTCGGGCTGCTGATGGTGCTGGCCGGGCCGTGGGTGTTCCGCGGGCTGACGCAGGTGGACCGGCTGCTGGTGCGCGGGCTGCTGGGGCCGTCGCCGCTGGCCACCCGGGTCATCGAGCTGGAGTCGGACCGCGGGGTGGTGGTGGACACCGCCGCCGCCGACCTGCGGCGCATCGAGCGCGACCTGCACGACGGGGCGCAGGCCCGGCTGGTGGCGCTGGCGATGGACCTCGGGCTGGCCAAGGAGAAGCTGGCCGCGGACCCGCAGGCGGCGGCGCGGATGGTGGACGAGGCGCACGGCGAGGTGAAGGTCGCGCTCCAGGAACTGCGCGACCTGGCCCGCGGCATCCACCCGGCGATCCTCACCGACCGCGGCCTGGGCCCGGCGCTGACGTCGCTGGCCGGCCGGTGCACGGTGCCGGTCACCGTCGAGGTGGACCTGGACCGGCGCCCGGCCCCGGCCATCGAGGGCATCGCCTACTTCACCGTCTCCGAACTGCTCCAGAACGTCGCCAAGCACAGCGGGGCGGACCGTGCGGCGGTGGACGTCTGGCACACCGCGGACCAGCTGATGCTGATGGTGTCGGACAACGGCCGGGGCGGGGCGAGCACCGAGGCCGGCGGCGGGCTGGCCGGGCTCGCCGAGCGGTTGGGCTCCGTCGACGGCCTGCTGGTCGTGGACTCCCCGGCGGGCGGCCCGACCACGGTCACCGCCGAGCTGCCCTGGCGCGGCTGACCGACGACCGGCGGACGACCAACGGGGAGCGACCAGGGAGAACGCTCGGAGGACACGATCGGGGTGGGGCCGGGACGGGGGTCCGGCCCCACCCGCCTTTCCCCGGCCGCCGCCCCGCCCCCACCCCCCGTCCTCTCCCCTCTCCCCTCCCTTCCTCCCCCCTTGCCCCTCTCCCCCCTTGCCCCTCCTCCTCTCCCGTTTTCCGCGCCGCCCCGCGTCGTTCCTCTTCTCCCCCTCACCCGCCCGCCGCGTTCCGGATGCTGGAATGCTGGGGGACGGCAGGCTGGACCGTAGGAAACGTGGGGAAACGAGGTCGTGGGGGACGTGTCGGTCGTGGAGGACAGGGTGCGGGTGGTCATCGCCGAGGACTCGGTGCTGTTGCGGGAGGGGCTGACGCGGTTGCTGACCGACCGCGGGCACGAGGTCGTGGCGGGCGTGGGCGACGGCGAGGCGCTGGTGAAGACGGTCGCCGAGCTGGCCGCCGCGGGCGCCCCGCCGGACGTGGTGGTGGCGGACGTGCGGATGCCGCCGACCCACACCGACGAGGGCGTGCGGGCCGCGCTCCGGCTGCGGCGGGACCACCCCGGGGTCGCCGTGCTGGTGCTGTCGCAGTACGTGGAGGAGCAGTACGCGACCGAGCTGCTGGCCGGGTCGAGCCGGGGCATCGGCTATCTGCTCAAGGACCGGGTCGCCGAGGTGCGGGAGTTCGTGGACGCGGTGGTCCGGGTGGCCCGCGGCGGCACCGCGCTGGACCCGGAGGTGGTGGCGCAGCTGCTGGGCCGCAGCCGCAAGCAGGACGTGCTGGCGCACCTGACGCCGCGGGAGCGCGAGGTGCTGGGGCTGATGGCCGAGGGGCGGACCAACGCGGCGATCGCCCGGCAGCTGGTGGTCAGCGACGGCGCGGTCGAGAAGCACGTCAGCAACATCTTCCAGAAGCTGGGGCTGACGCCGAGTGACGGGGATCACCGTAGGGTGCTCGCGGTCCTCACCTACCTGAACTCCTAGCGACCTGACACCCTGTCAGATGTCTGTGATGTACCGATCCACCAGCAGCTGAGGGGCAGGACGTAGAACGATGGTCCTAGCACCAATGGACGAGGTCGGTGCGTCACGGGGGCGGGGGCGACGAGGGCAGTGATTCGATGACAAACCATGACAGAGCGGTGTCTCATCCTGACGTCCACGATATGGCCGGACCAGGGAAGGGCACCCTTACCCAAGTACGATGGTTATGGGACAACCGGTCGGTACGACCCGTCCCACGCCCTGCGTCCGGCGGGGACGCCGCACCCCTTGAGGGAGGTCCGAAGCAGTGACCAGCCAGGTCAGTAGCACAGCCGAACAGGCCGACGGAGCGCTAGTCGGGGAACAGCGCACGTCCGGCGACGGCGGCCCGGGCAAGGAGGTCCGGCGCCTGGACCGGGTGATCATCCGGTTCGCCGGCGACTCCGGTGACGGTATGCAGCTCACCGGTGACCGTTTCACGTCCGAGACGGCGTCGTTCGGCAACGACCTGTCGACGCTGCCCAACTTCCCCGCCGAGATCCGGGCCCCTGCCGGAACCCTCCCGGGCGTCTCCAGCTTCCAGCTGCACTTCGCCGACCACGACATCCTCACCCCCGGTGACGCGCCGAACGTCCTGGTGGCCATGAACCCGGCCGCGCTGAAGGCCAACATCGGCGACGTGCCGCGCGGCGCGGAGATCATCGTCAACACCGACGAGTTCACCAAGCGCCCGATGGCGAAGGTCGGCTACGACTCCAACCCGTTGGAGGACGGCTCGCTGTCGGCGTACAACGTCCACCCGGTGCCGCTGACGACGCTGACCATCGAGGCGCTCAAGGACTTCGGGCTCTCCCGCAAGGAGGCCGAGCGCAGCAAGAACATGTTCGCGCTGGGCCTGCTGTCGTGGATGTACCACCGGCCGACCGAGGGCACCGAGAAGTTCCTGCGGGCGAAGTTCGCCAAGAAGCCGAACATCGCCGAGGCGAACGTCACCGCCTTCCGGGCGGGCTGGAACTTCGGCGAGACCACCGAGGACTTCGCCACCTCCTACGAGGTCGCGCCGGCCACCGCCGCCTTCCCGACCGGCACCTACCGCAACATCTCCGGCAACCTCGCACTGTCCTATGGCCTGATCGCCGCCGCGAGCCAGGCCGACCTGCCGCTGTACCTGGGCTCGTACCCGATCACCCCGGCCTCCGACATCCTGCACGAGCTGTCCAAGCACAAGAACTTCGGTGTGCGGACGTTCCAGGCGGAGGACGAGATCGCGGGCATCGGCGCGGCGCTGGGCGCGGCGTTCGGCGGCTCGCTGGCGGTCACCACGACCTCCGGCCCGGGCGTGGCGCTGAAGTCCGAGACCATCGGCCTCGCGGTGAGCCTGGAGCTCCCGCTGCTGATCGTGGACATCCAGCGCGGTGGGCCCTCCACCGGCCTGCCCACCAAGACCGAGCAGGCCGACCTGCTCCAGGCGATGTACGGGCGCAACGGCGAGGCCCCGGTGCCGATCGTGGCCCCGAAGACGCCCGCCGACTGCTTCGACGCGGCACTGGACGCGGCCCGGATCGCGCTCACCTACCGCACCCCGGTCTTCCTGCTCTCCGACGGCTACCTGGCCAACGGCTCGGAGCCCTGGCGGATCCCCGAGGTCGACGAACTCCCCGACCTGCGGGTGCAGTTCGCCACCGGCCCCAACCACGAGCTGGCGGACGGCACCGAGGTGTTCTGGCCGTACAAGCGCGACCCGGAGACCCTCGCCCGGCCCTGGGCCGTCCCCGGCACGCCCGGCCTGGAGCACCGCATCGGCGGCATCGAGAAGCAGGACGGCACCGGCAACATCTCCTACGACCCGGCCAACCACGACTTCATGGTCCGCACCCGCCAGGCGAAGGTGGACGGCGTCACCGTCCCCGACGTCGAGGTGGACGACCCGCTGGACGAGACCGGACGGGGCGCGAGCACCCTCGTCGTGGGCTGGGGTTCGACCTACGGGCCGATCACCGCGGCGGTCCGGCGGGTCCGCGGCGCGGGCCAGCGGATCGCCCAGGCGCACCTGCGCCACCTCAACCCCTTCCCGGGGAATCTGGGCGAGGTCCTGGCGCGTTACGACAAGGTGGTCGTGCCGGAGATGAACCTCGGTCAGCTCGCCACTCTGCTGCGCGCCAAGTACCTCGTCGACGCGCGCTCGCACACCCAGGTCAGCGGGATGCCGTTCAAGGCCGAGCAGCTCGCGGAGGTCCTTAAGGAGGCCATCAATGACTGACACGGTCTCGGAGAAGCCCGCGCAGATCGAGGCGCTCTCCCTGGTGCCCAAGGCCACGGCGAAGCAGTCCATGAAGGACTTCAAGTCGGACCAGGAAGTGCGCTGGTGCCCCGGCTGCGGCGACTACGCCGTCCTCGCCGCCGTCCAGGGCTTCATGCCGGAGCTGGGCCTGGCCAAGGAGAACATCGTCTTCGTCTCCGGCATCGGCTGCTCCTCCCGCTTCCCGTACTACATGGACACCTTCGGGATGCACTCCATCCACGGCCGCGCCCCGGCCATCGCCACCGGGCTCGCGTCCTCGCGCCGCGACCTGTCGGTCTGGGTGGTCACCGGTGACGGCGACGCGCTGTCCATCGGCGGCAACCACCTCATCCACGCCCTGCGGCGCAACGTCAACCTCAAGATCCTGCTGTTCAACAACCGGATCTACGGGCTGACCAAGGGCCAGTACAGCCCCACCTCCGAGGTCGGCAAGATCACCAAGTCGACGCCGATGGGGTCGCTGGACGCGCCGTTCAACCCGGTCTCCCTGGCGCTGGGCGCCGAGGCGACCTTCGTGGCCCGCACCGTCGACTCCGACCGCAAGCACCTCACCTCGGTGCTGCGCGC
Source organism: Streptomyces yunnanensis (assembly GCF_029011865.1). Lineage (NCBI taxonomy): Bacteria > Bacillati > Actinomycetota > Actinomycetes > Kitasatosporales > Streptomycetaceae > Streptomyces > Streptomyces yunnanensis. Next base: position 5,372,389 of record NZ_CP095749.1, on the reverse strand, counting down.
GGCCGCCGCGCACCCCGGCGCGGCACTGGTGGAGATCTACCAGAACTGCAACATCTTCAACGACGGCGCCTTCGAGGCCCTCAAGGACAAGGAGCAGGCCCAGGAGGCGGTGATCCGGCTGGAGCACGGGCAGCCGATCCGGTTCGGCACCCCGGCGCCGGACGGCCTCGGTTCCCAGGGCGTGGTCCGCGATGTGGCCACCGGCGACCTCAAGGTCATCGACGTCACCGAGGAGGGCACCGACGGGGTCCTGGTGCACGACGCGCACAGCCCCTCCCCCACCACGGCGTTCGCCCTCTCCCGGCTGGCCGACCCCGACACCCTGTACCGCACCCCGATCGGTGTGCTGCGCGACGTCGAGCGGCCGGTCTACGACACGCTGATGGCCGAGCAGTTGGACACCGCCGTCGAGCAGAAGGGCAAGGGCGACCTGGGTGCCCTGCTGACCGGCAACGACACCTGGACGGTCGTCGGCTAGCCGACGCCCCGGCCGGACCCTCCCGCGGGTGTCCGTGGGGAGCGCCTTGCGGCGTTCTCCGCGGGCACCCGCGCGTGCGTTCCGGACCCTTCACACTCCTGTCATGACCGTCTTACGAAACGGACATGACAGGAGCGGCGGACGGCGCTACCTTGCACAGCATCGACCACGCACGACCAGGAGGGCCCCTTGCCGCCTCGAACCGACCAGCGAGCCGGCCTCGCATACGGCCTCGCCGCCTACACCATGTGGGGTCTGCTGCCGCTCTACTGGCACCTGTTGGGCGCCGCCGCGCCGTCCGAGATCCTCGCCCACCGGATGCTGTGGTCGCTGCCGGTCGCCCTGGTCATCCTGGCCGCGCTGCGCCGCTGGTCCTGGATACGCCCGCTGCTGCGGCAGCCCAAGAGGCTCGGGCTGGTCCTGGTCTGCGCCGTGGTGATCTCGCTGAACTGGTACCTCTACATCTGGGCGGTCAACGCCGGGCACGTCCTCGAAGCCTCGCTCGGATACTTCATCAACCCGCTGGTGAGCATCGCTTTCGGGGTGCTGGTGCTGCGCGAGCGGCTGCGGCCGCTGCAGTGGGCCGCGGTGGGCATCGGCGCCGTCGCCGTCGTGGTGATGACCATCGCCTACGGCCGGATGCCCTGGATCGCGCTCGGCCTGGCCCTGTCCTTCGCGACGTACGGGCTGGTGAAGAAGGGCATCAAGCTCGACGGGATCGAGGGCTTCAGCGCCGAGACCGCCCTCCAGGCGCTGCCGGCGCTGGGCTTCCTGATCTACCTCGGGGTGCACGGCGAGTCCTCCTTCGTCACCGGCGGGACGGGGCAGGCGCTGCTGCTCGCGGGGTGCGGGATCGCGACCGCGGTACCGCTGATCTGCTTCGGCGCCTCGGCGGTGCGGCTGCCGCTGACCACCGTCGGAATGCTCCAGTACCTGGCGCCGACCTTCCAGTTCCTGCTGGGCCTGACGGTCTTCCACGAAAAGATGCCGCCGGAGCGCTGGGCCGGCTTCGCGCTGGTGTGGGCGGCACTGGTGGTGCTGACCTGGGACGCGCTGCGGACCGCCCGGCGGGCGCGATCCGAGCTGGCCGCCGCGGGCGCGCGGGCCGGCGAAGCGGTCGCGGCGCAGGCCACACAGGCGGCGCAGGCCGGGCCCGCCGCCGCGGACCGGACCGCCCCGGAGCCGGACGCGCCGGGATCCGTCAGGCCGTGATGTCGCGGGTGGTGAACCGCGCCCAGGCCGCCGAGCCGAACACCGCCGCGTAGAGCGCCTGGAGGCCGAGGTTCCGCAGGATCCCGTCCAGATAGACCGGGTCGCGGAGCAGGTCCGCGAAGGACAGCCAGTAGTGCGGGAAGAGGTACGGCTGGATGGCCTGGAGCTGCGGTATGCCGTCCAGGATCTGGGTGGTGAGCACCAGGCCGACGGTCGTCGCCATGGCGGCGACGCCGCTGTCGGTGAGCGTGGAGACGAACAGGCCGAGGGCCGCCACCCCGAGCAGGGAGAGCGCCACGACGCCCGCGATGGCCAGCGCCCGCAGCAGCCCCTCGCCGAAGGATATGGACGTCCCCGAGAGCAGCGTCACCTTGCCCACGGGGAACAGCAGCGCCCCGGTGGCCAGCGCGGACAGCGCCACGACGAGGGTGCCCGCCAGGCAGAACGCCACGACCGTGACGAGCTTGGCGCACAGCAGGCGGGTACGGCCGGCGGGGGCGACCAGGAGGTAGCGCAGCGTCCCGGTGTGCGCCTCGCCGGCGAGGGCGTCGCCGGCCACCACCCCGACGGCCATCGGCAGGAACACCGGCAGCGTCACCGCGAGGGCGGTGAAGACCAGGAAGAGGCCGTTGCCGGCGATCCCGGCGAGGAACGCCGGACCGCCGCCGCCCCCGCCGTGCCGCCCGGCCTGGATCCGCACGGCGACACCCACCAGCACGGGGACGCCCGCCAGGACGGCCAGCAGCACCAGTGTGCGCCAGCGCCGGAAGGTCGTGGCGATCTCACTGCGCAGCAGGTCAGCCCGCAACATCGAATCCCTCCCCGGTCAGCCGGACGAAGGCGTCCTCCAGGGACGGCCGTTGGGTGCCGAAGGCCCGGACCCGGACGCCGGCGCGGACCAGCGCGGCGTTCAGCTCCGCCGGGTCCGGGGGCGCCGGGCCGTCCGGCGGCGCCTCGGGCAGTTCGCCGGTGACCCGGTCCCCGTCGGCCCGCAGACCGGTCAGGCCGTGCTCCTTGAGGACCCGGACGGCATCGGCCGGATCGGGCGTGGTCACCGCCAGGCGGCCGTGGCCGCCCGGGCCGAGGACCGCCGCGGTCAGACCGGCGACCGGCCCCTGCGTGACCAGCCGGCCCCGGGCCATCACCGCGGCGTGGGTGCAGACCTGCTCGATCTCGTCGAGGAGGTGGGAGGAGAGGAAGACGGTGGTGCCGTCCGCCGCCAGCTCCCGCACCAGGGCGCGGATCTCCCGCATGCCCTGCGGGTCCAGGCCGTTGGTCGGCTCGTCCAGCACCAGCAGCTCGCGGGGCTGGAGCAGGGCGGCGGCCAGCCCCAGGCGCTGCTTCATGCCCAGGGAGTAGGCGCGCGCCTTCTTGCCGGCCGCGGCGGCCAGGCCCACCCGGTCCAGCGCCCGACCGACCCGCTCGCTGCGGGTGCGGGGATCGGCGGCCGGGTCGGCGGCGTCGAACCGCCGCAGGTTGTCCCGCCCGCTGAGGAAGCCGTAGAGCGCCGGGCCCTCGATGAGCGCGCCGACCCGGGGGAGCACCTGGCGGACCGCGCCGGGCATCGGCCGGCCGAGCACCCGGGCGGTGCCGGCGGTCGGCTCGATCAGGCCCATCAGCATCCGGATGGTGGTGGTCTTGCCCGAGCCGTTGGGGCCGAGGAAGCCGAAGACGCTGCCGCGCGGCACGGCGAGGTCCAGCCCGTCGACGGCGGGCCGGCCGCCTCGGTAGGTCTTGGTCAGCCCCCGGGTCTCGATCACCCGGTGCTCGGCGTCCGGCGCCGCGCGCCCCTGGTCCGCGGCGGGTGGTGCTGGCACGGTCTCCCCCCCAACTCCTGGCGTACGGCGGCCCCTCGGGGCCGTGCGGCGGGGCGCGCGGACCGCGTACGGGCCGCGCCGCTCCCCCCGTCGGGAGGTGCGGCGCGGCCCGGCCGCCGCCGTGGGCCCCCTACTTCTTCGCGGCGTCGGCCGCGGCTATCAGGGCCTGCTTGTCGACGGCGCCGACGTAGACCGTGCCGTCGTCGGTCATCAGGGCGTTGACCAGGCGGGTGCTGAAGAGGTGGCCGGAGCCGAAGGAGCCGGTCACCTTGCTGCCCAGGCTGTCCAGGAACTTGCCGGCGTCGCCCTTGGCGAGCTGGTCCTTGCCGCCGGGCCCGGCGGGGGTCTTGAGCGTGGCGATGGACGTCCAGCCCTTGCCGACGACCTGGAAGCCGCCGCCCTTCGGACCCTTGCGGCCGTCGAGGCCCTTGTGGTCCTTGAGGCCCTTGAGCTCCTTCCCGTGCTCGCGGGCGGCCTGCTCCGCGGCCCGGTCGCCGTTGACCACCTTGGCGCCCTTGGGCGGGGTGAAGGCGAAGGTGTCCGCGGCCGGGCGGGCGAAGTCGACGCGGGTGTAGCCGACGTCGATCGCGGCCGGGCCACCGCTCTTGGGGGTGAGGGTGAACTTCAGCGGGACGCCGTTGGCGGCGTCCACCGCGACGCGGATCGAGCCGACCGTTGAGGCGGCCTGCTTGGGCTTGATGACGAGCTGGTAGGCGTCCCGCCCGGCGACCTTGGCGGTGTCGCCGACCGTCACCGAGGTGGTGTCCCCGGCAGCCTTCAGGGCCTCCTTGGCCAGGTCCTGCGGGGTGGCGTTCTGCAGGCCCTTGGGGAGGCCCTCGGGGGCGCCGCGGTGCGCACCGTGGTGGGCGTCCCGGGGGGCGGTGTGGTGCACGGCGCTGTTGCTGCCGCTGTCGTACGCCCAGACGTCCTTGCCGTTGTGGACGAGGGTGTAGTCGGCGGAATTGCCGACGATCGACACCCGCTGCTTGTCGGGGCCGTCGACGGCGACCCGCAGGGTGTGCGTGCCCGAGGCCAGCTCGGTCAGCTTGCTCTGCGGCGAGGCGGCACCGCCCGCGCCGTCCCGGCCCTGCCCGCCGCCGAAGCCGCCGGCGCCCATACCGGCCGGCAGGGCGGGCAGGCCGAGGTCCGTGGTGACCTGGACCGTGCCGGACAGCTGCTGGACATCGGACTTGGCGATCTTCGCTATCAGGTCCTGGGCGGAGATCTTCGGCAGGTCCGGAGAACCGGATCCGGCGAACGCCGGGACCAGCCCGATCGTCGCGGCCGTCACCCCCGCCACCGCGACCGGTACGGCGTACCGCATCGCCTTACGGCGCTTCGAGGAGCGCTCCCCGTCCCATTCCCCGGTGACCTCAGTCGGTTCGTTCCGTGGCATCTGGCCTACCTCCGTCGTGTGCGGCGGTGCTGTGTCGTCCACTCGTCCACCCGCCGGACCATGATGGCCCGCCCCGCCGCTTCGTGGTGTTCTCCATCCCACCAAAAACCGCGGATCCCGGCGTCAACCCTCAGGGCCAACTCCACGTACTGCTGAGGGATGACACCCGGCCACGAACAACCCGGCCTCGTACGCCGCCGGTCGCATCGTCCCGGGGACAGGCCCTAGGGGACGCCGCGTCGGCGGCTGCCGTCGGGCTCAGCCCGCGCGGTGCACCACCGTGTCGCACAGCTCTTCCAGGGCCGTCTTCGCCATGCACTCCGGCAGCGGCGCCAGCGTCGCGCGGGCGTCCTCGGCGTAGCGCACGGTGTCCCGGCGGGCCTGCTCCAGCGCCGGGTGGGCGCGCAGCCCGGCCAGCGCCTCGGCGTGCCGGGCGTCGTCGGTGAGGTCGCCGGCCAGCAGCTCGCACAGGGCGCGGTCCTCGGCGGTGCCGGCGCTGCTCTCGGCGAGCTCCCGCAGCCGCAGTACCGGCAGCGTCGGGATGCCCTCGCGCAGGTCCGTGCCGGGGGTCTTGCCGGACTCGTGGGAGTCGCTGGCGATGTCCAGGACGTCGTCGGCCAGCTGGAAGGCGGTGCCCAGCCGCTCGCCGTACTGGGTCAGGATGTTGACGGTGGTCTCGTCGGCGCCGGACATCATCGCGCCGAAGCGGCCAGCGACCGCGATCAGCGAGCCGGTCTTGCCCGCGATGACGTCGAGGTAGTGCTCGACCGGGTCGCGGCCGTCGCGCGGCCCCGCGGTCTCCAGGATCTGGCCGGTCACCAGGCGCTCGAACGCCTGGGCCTGGATCCGGACCGCCTCCGGGCCGAGGTCGGCGAGGATGTGCGAGGCGCGGGAGAAGAGGAAGTCGCCGGTCAGCACCGCGACGGAGTTGCCCCAGCGGGCGTTGGCGCTGGCCACTCCGCGGCGCACCTCGGCCTCGTCCATCACGTCGTCGTGGTAGAGCGTCGCCAGGTGCGTCAGCTCCACGACGACGGCCGCGGGGACCACACCGGGGCTGAAGGGGTCGCCGAACTGGGCGGCCAGCATCGCCAGCAGGGGCCGGAACCGCTTGCCCCCGGCGCGCACCAGGTGCTGTGCGGCCTCGGTGATGAACGGCACGTCGCTCTTGGTGGCCTCCAGCAGGCCCTCCTCGACAGCCGCCAATCCGGCCTGGACATCGGCTTCGAGAGCCTTGTCCCGCACGCTCAGCCCAATGGGCCCGACGACGGTCACGAGGGATACTCCTGTCTGCTGACGATCAAACTGAATGTCGATCTGTCGCTGTCTCCACCATTGGCCAGCGTATCCGGTCACGGTTGGATCACCACGAGCGCCCGCCCCCCCGAACCACTCGGCCAGCACAGAAGCCGTCCCGAAGGCACGTTCTTGATCCACCGCCCGATGCGGCATTTCTCCGGGAGAAATGGGGCGGCAGGGGCGTGAGGTGCCTCAAGAGCCTCTGATGTCACAGCAGTATCGGGCGAACCGCCCCCGGTGGAGGCCGCCACGCGCCGTCGGGCGGGCCGCGCCGTTCACTCTCTCCAGTAGCAAGCGGAGGGAGCTACTCCCGTTCCGGGCCCCGGACTCCCCTTCTGGGCCCCGGACTCCCCTTCCGAGTCCGGGAGCCACCTCCGCCCCGCGCCGCCCCCTTCGACCGCAGGCCCCGGAAGCCGGAGAAGGCAGAGAAGACAGAGGAGGCAGAGGAGGCAGAGGAGGCAGAGGAGACCTCCACTAGCCCTGCAAACCCAACAAACCCAACAAACCCCCGCAAGCCTGAACTGCGTGGTGCGGCAAGGTATTTCCCCTCTTCGGCGACCCGGCGCGCCCCGTCCTACCGGCCCGCCCGCCGCTTCCCGGCGCTTCCCGGCGCTTCCCGGCCCGCGACCGTCCGTTCCCGGCCGCGGGCCGCCCCGTTGATCGCCACCGGTCGTACCCTGATCGACGGACCCACCGGCCCACGGGGCGCCCGTCCCCGCTCTCCACCCGGTTCGCGCGGGGAGCCCCCGGCCGGCCGCCCACCGGCGACGACGAACGCGAGGAGCAGTGTCCATGCCCGTGCAGAGCCCGTTCGACCTGCCCGAAGGTGACCCCTTCGGCCCGCACACCCTCCCCTACGGCGTGTTCAGCACCGCCGACGCGCCCGACCTGCGCCGGCTCGGCGTCCGCTACGGCCGCCACGTCCTCGACCTGGCCGCCCTGCCGGACGCCCTGCCCGGCACCGTCCCCGCACCGCACGCCGCCCTGCTCACCGCCGCCTCCCTCAACCCCCTGCTGGCCGCCGGCCGTCCCGTCTGGCAGGCGGTCCACGCGGCCGTCCGCGCCGCGCTGACCGACCCCGCGCACCGCACCGCGGTGGCCCCGCTGCTGCGCCCGCTCGACGACGTCACCCTGCGTCTGCCCTTCGAGGTCGCCGACTACGTCGACTTCTACTCCAGCGAGCACCACGCCACCAACGTCGGCCGGATCTTCCGCCCCGACGGCGCCGCGCTGCCGCCCAACTGGAAGCACCTGCCGATCGGTTACCACGGCCGGGCCGGCACCGTCGTGGTCTCCGGCACCCCCGTGGTGCGACCGCACGGCCAGCGCAAGGCCCCGGCCGATCCCGCGCCGGTCTTCGGCCCGTCCACTCGCCTGGACATCGAGGCCGAGGTCGGCTTCGTCGTCGGCACACCCTCCGCGCTGCACGCGCCGGTGGGCCTGGACGCCTTCCGGGAGCACGTCTTCGGCGTCTGCCTGGTCAACGACTGGTCCGCGCGCGACATCCAGGCGTGGGAGTACGTGCCGCTCGGCCCGTTCCTCGGCAAGTCCTTCGCGACCTCCGTCTCGGCCTGGATCACCCCGCTGGACGCCTTCGACGCGTCCCGGACGGCGCCGCCCGCCCGGGACGTGGCACCGCTGCCGTACCTGGACGACGCCGCCACCGAGCCGGGCGGCCTCGACCTGCGCATCGAGGTGCGGCTCAACGGCCAGGTGATCTCCCGGCCGCCGTTCGCCGCGATGTACTGGACGGCCGCCCAGCAGCTGGCCCACATGACCGTCAACGGCGCGTCGTTGCGCACCGGCGACCTCTACGCCTCCGGCACCGTCTCCGGGCCCGAACCCGACCAGCTCGGCTGCCTGCTGGAGCTCACCCGGGGCAAGGGCCCCTACCTCCAGGACGGCGACGAGATCACCCTCACCGCCTGGGCACCCGGCCCGGACGGCGCCCGGATCGGGCTCGGCGAGGTCACCGGACGGGTGCTGCCCGCCGCGGAACTGCCCGCCGGCCGCCCGGCCTGACCGACCGCCCGGCCCGTCAAGGCGGCGCCGGACGCCGTCCGCCCCGCGCCGCTCGGCCGCCGTCCGCCCCGGCCCGCTGCTAGCCTCGCGTCACCTGTCCCACAACGGAGGAGACGTACGTGCGCAAGGCAGCGCAGTTCGCCGGGGCGGCCGCCATCGCCGCACTGCTGCTCAGCGGTTGCGGAAGCAGCGGCGACAGCGGCAAGGACGCGACCACCCCGAGCAAGGCGCCACAGGACGCCCCGTCGACCGCGGGCGGCGGCGACGGCAAGGCCGCGGACCCCACCGCGGTCGAGGGCGCCTGGAAGGGCGGCACGCCGGCCAGCCCGCTGGTCCTGGTGGTCGCCCAGGGCACCGTCGCGTTCAGCAACGGACACAAGTCCGCCTGCATGGGCAAGGTCGAGAAGATGGCCGGGATGACCATGGCCGTCCTCAAGTGCACCGACGGCGACACCACCCGCACCATGGGCACCCTCAAGCCGGGCGCGGACGGCAAGACGCTGACCGTCGACTGGAAGAGCGGCCCGACCGAGAAGTACACCAAGACCGACGACGGCAGCATCAAGGTCCCGGACATGCCCAAGCTCCCGGACGTGCCCAAGAGCTGACCGCGCCCCCGTCCTCCCGCACAACGGCCGCCGCCCGGCTCCCCCTCTCGGGGGCGCCGGGCGGCGGTCGCGCGCGACGGGCGGGTCAGCGGATGAAGATCCCCGCGTGCCCGGCCAGATCGAGGAAGTACTGCGGCGCCAGGCCCAGCACCAGCGTGGCCGCGACGCCGACCGCGATGGCGGTGGACGTCAGGACGCTGGGCACCGCGACCGTCGGGCCGTCCGCCTTCGGCTCGCTGAAGAACATCAGCACGATCACCCGGATGTAGAAGAACGCCGCGATCGCCGAGGAGATCACACCGACCACCACCAGCCAGCCCGCGCCGCTCTCCGCCGCCGCCTTGAACACCGCGAACTTCCCGGCGAACCCGGACGTCAGCGGGATGCCCGCGAAGGCCAGCAGGAACACCGCGAAGACCGCGGCCACCAGGGGCGAACGCCGCCCCAGCCCGGCCCACTTGGACAGGTGGGTGGCCTCGCCGCCGGCGTCCCGGACCAGCGTCACCACGGCGAACGCGCCGAGCGTGACGAAGGAGTAGGCCGCCAGGTAGAAGAGCACCGAGGAGATGCCGTCCTGGCTGGCGGCGATGACACCGGCGAGGATGAATCCGGCGTGCGCGATGGAGGAGTACGCCAGCAGCCGCTTGATGTCGGTCTGGGTGATGGCCAGCACCGCGCCGCCCAGCATGGTCAGGATCGCCACGCCCCACATCACCGGCCGCCAGTCCCAGCGCATGCCGGGCAGGACGACGTACAGCAGCCGCAGCAGCGCACCGAACGCGGCGACCTTGGTGGCGGCCGCCATGAAGCCCGTCACCGGCGTCGGGGCGCCTTGGTAGACGTCCGGCGTCCACATGTGGAAGGGCACCGCGCCGACCTTGAACAGCAGGCCCATCAGCACCAGCGCGCCGCCGATCAGCAGCAGCGCGTCGTTGCCCATCGTGTCGGCCAGCGCCGGGTCGACCTGCCGGGCGCCGTCCGAGATCACCTCGGCGATCCCGGCGTACGACACGGTGCCGGCGTAGCCGTAGAGCAGCGCCACGCCGAACAGCAGGAAGGCCGAGGAGAAGGCGCCGAGCAGGAAGTACTTCACCGCGGACTCCTGCGAGAGCAGCCGCTGGCGGCGGGCCAGCGCGCACAGGATGTACAGCGGGAGGGAGAAGACCTCCAGCGCGATGAAGAGCGTCAGCAGGTCGTTGGCGGACGGGAAGATCAGCATGCCGCCGACCGCGAAGAGCAGCACCGGGAAGACCTCGGTGGTGGTCAACCCCGCCTTGACCGCGGCCTGTTCGGCCTCGCCGCCGGGGACGGCGGCGGCCTGCGCGGCGAAGGAGTCCACTCTCTTGCCGTGCGCCACCGGGTCCAGCCGCCGCTCGGCGAAGGTGAAGACCGCGATCAGCGACACCAGCAGGATCGTGCCCTGGAGGAACAGCGCGGGGCCGTCCACGGCGATCGCGCCCATCGCGGCGAGGTGCGCCTTGGACGAGCCGAAGCCACCGGCCGCCAGGCCGATCACCGCGGCGAACGCGGCGGCCAGCGCCACCACGGACAGCAGCACCTGCGCGTAGTAGCGGCTGCGGCGCGGCAGGAACGCCTCGATCAGGACGCCGACGATCGCGGCACCGAGGATGATCAGCGTCGGCGACAGCTGGACGTACTCGATCCGCGGGGCCGGGATCCTGCCCGGCGCCCCGGCCGCCGCCGTCCACAGGCTGTGGACGCTTGCCACGGAACTCACTTCGCGGCCTCCACGTCTTGGGTCTGCGCGGTCCCGCCGTGCCGGCCTCCGCCGGGCACGGCGTCCACCCGCACGGTGGGCTTGGGGTCCTTCTTGTCCACGACGGACAGGGTGTGCTGGACCGCCGGGTTGACGAGGTCGGTGAGCGGCTTGGGGTACACCCCGAGGAAGAGCAGCAGCGCGATCAGCGGCGCGACCACCACCAGCTCCCGCACCTTCAGGTCGGGCATCGCCCGGACCTCGGTGGCCACCGGGCCGGTCATCGTCCGCTGGTAGAGGACGAGGACGTAGAGCGCGGCCAGGACGATGCCGAGGGTGGCGATGATCCCGATCACCGGATAGCGGCTGAACGTGCCGACCAGGACCAGGAATTCACTGATGAAGGGGGCCAGACCGGGCAGCGACAGGGTGGCCAGGCCGCCGACGAGGAAGGTGCCGGCGAGGACCGGGGCCACCTTCTGGACACCGCCGTAGTCCGCGATCAGTCGGGAGCCGCGGCGGCTGATCAGGAAACCGGCCACCAGCATCAGCGCGGCGGTCGAGATGCCGTGGTTGACCATGTAGAGCGTCGCGCCGCCCTGGCCCTGGGACGTCATCGCGAAGATGCCCAGGATGATGAAGCCGAAGTGGGAGATCGAGGCGTAGGCGATCAGCCGCTTGATGTCCCGCTGGCCGACCGCGAGCAGCGCGCCGTAGACGATGCTGATCAGCGACAGCACCAGGATGACCGGGGTGGCCCAGCTGCTGGCCTCCGGGAAGAGCTGGAGGCAGAAGCGCAGCATCGCGAAGGTGCCGACCTTGTCGACCACCGCGGTGATCAGCACCGCGACCGGCGAGGTCGCCTCGCCCATGGCGTTGGGCAGCCAGGTGTGCAGCGGCCACAGCGGCGCCTTCACCGCGAAGGCGAAGAAGAAGCCGAGGAACAGCAGCCGCTCGGTGCCGGTGCCGAGGGTCAGCGCGCCGGACGCCCGGGCCTGGACGATCTGCGGGAGCGAGAAGGTGCCGGCGCCCAGTTGGTGCGCGGTGACGGCGTACAGCCCGATCACCGCGGCCAGCATGATCAGACCGCCGACGAGGTTGTAGAGCAGGAACTTCACCGCGGCGTACGACCGCTGGGCCGCGGCCTGCTGCTCGCCGCGCCCGCCGGCCCGGTCCCCGAAGCCGCCGATGAGGAAGTACATCGGGATCAGCATGGCTTCGAAGAAGATGTAGAAGAGGAAGACGTCGGTGGCCTCGAAGGAGAGCACCACCATCGCCTCGACGGCCAGGATCAGCGCGAAGAAGCCCTGCGTGGGGCGCCAACTGTAGGGGCGGTTGGGCTCCGCGCCCTCATTGGGGCCTCCCCTGCTCGAACGAAGCTGAGAGCTTGGGGAAGGATCGGCGTCGTGCCAGCCCGCCAGGATGACGAACGGGATCAGCAGCGCGGTCAGGGCGATCAGCGCGACCGCGATGCCGTCCACCCCGAGGTCGTAGCGCACCCCGAAGTCCCGGATCCAGGCGTGGGATTCGGTGAGCTGGAACGGGCCCTTGGCACCGGGGTCGAAGCGCACCGCGATCACGGCCGCCAGCGCCAGGGTGGCCAGCGAGAACAGCAGCGCCAGCCACTTGGCGGCGGTGCGCTTGGCGGCGGGCACCGCGGCGGTGGCGATCGCACCGATCGCCGGTACCACGGCGGTCGCCGTCAGCAGGGGAAACGACATGGCTCAGACACCCCTCATCAGCAGGGTCGCGGCGACGAGAACGGCGGCCCCGCCCAGCATCTGGACCGCGTACGAGCGGACGAAGCCGGTCTGCAACTGGCGCAGCCGGCTGGAGAGTCCGCCCATCGCGGCCGCCGTGCCGTTGACCGCGCCGTCCACCAGGGAGTGGTCGAGATAGACCAGCGTGCGGGTCAGGTGCTCGCCGCCGCGCACCAGCACGACGTGGTTGAAGTCGTCCTGCAGCAGATCGCGACGGGCCGCCCGGGTCAGCAGCGAACCGCGCGGGGCGGTGGCCGGCACCTCCTTGCGGCCGTACATCAGCCAGGCGATGCCGACGCCGATCGCCAGCACCACCATCGTGGCGGCGGTGACCACGCCGGCGCTCACCGGGGAGTGGCCGTGCGCGAAGGAGGTGACCGGCTCCAGCCAGCGGACGAAGGCGTCGCCCACGCTGAACAGCCCGCCCGCGAAGACCGATCCGACCGCCAGCACGATCATCGGGACCGTCATCACCTTCGGCGACTCGTGCGGGTGGAACTCCTCCGGGTCCCACCGCTTCTCCCCGAAGAAGGTCATCAGCATCACCCGCGTCATGTAGAACGCGGTGATCGCGGCGCCCAGGAGGGCCGCGCCGCCGAGGATCCAGCCCTCGGTGCCGCCGCGGGCGAACGCCGCCTCGATGATCTTGTCCTTGGAGAAGAAGCCGGACAGCCCGGGGAAGCCGATGATGGCCAGATAGCCGAGCCCGAAGGTGACGAAGGTGACCGGCATGTACCGGCGCAGACCGCCGTAACGGCGCATGTCCACCTCGTCGTTCATCCCGTGCATCACGGAACCGGCGCCGAGGAAGAGCCCCGCCTTGAAGAAGCCGTGGGTGACCAGGTGCATGATCGCGAAGGCGTAGCCGATCGGGCCCAGGCCGGCGGCCAGGACCATGTAGCCGATCTGCGACATCGTCGAACCGGCCAGCGCCTTCTTGATGTCGTCCTTGGCGCAACCGACGATCGCACCGAACAGCAGGGTGACCGCGCCGACCACGACCACGGCGGTCTGCGCGTCCGGCGCGAGGTTGAAGATCGCCCCGGAGCGGGTGATCAGGTACACCCCGGCGGTGACCATCGTGGCGGCGTGGATCAGCGCCGACACCGGGGTCGGGCCCTCCATCGCGTCGCCCAGCCAGGACTGCAGCGGCACCTGGGCCGACTTGCCGCAGGCGGCCAGCAGCAGCACCAGCCCGATGGCGGTCAGCCTGCCCTCGGAGGCGTCACCGGCGGCGGCGAACACCGGCCCGAAGGCGAACGTGCCGAACGTCGTGAACATCAGCATGATCGCGATGGACAGGCCCATGTCGCCGACGCGGTTGACCAGGAACGCCTTCTTCGCGGCGGTCGCCGCACTGGGCTTGTGCTGCCAGAACCCGATGAGCAGGTACGACGCCAGGCCCACGCCCTCCCAACCGACGTACAGCAGGAGGTAGTTGTCGGCGAGGACGAGCAGCAGCATCGCCGCCAGGAAGAGGTTGAGGTAGCCGAAGAAGCGGCGGCGCCGCTCGTCGTGCTCCATGTAGCCGATCGAGTAGATGTGGATCAGCGAGCCGACACCCGTGATCAGCAGGACGAAGGTCATCGACAACTGGTCGAGCTGGAAGGCGACATCGGCCCGGAATCCGCCGACCGGGATCCAGCTGAACAGGTGCTGGTGCAGCGCCCGGTGCTCGGCGCCCTTGCCGAGCATGTCGGCGAAGAGCACCACCGCGACGGCGAACGAGGCCACCGCCAGGAGCGAACCGATCCAGTGGCCGGTGCGGTCCAGGCGTTTGCCGCCGCACAACAGCAGGGCCGCACCGACCAGCGGTGCCGCGACAAGCAGCGCGATCAAGTTCTCCACTTTGTGCGACCCCTTACAGCTTCATCAGGCTGGCGTCGTCGACCGAGGCCGAATGACGGGTGCGGAAGATCGACACGATGATGGCCAGGCCGACCACGACCTCCGCCGCGGCGACGACCATCGTGAAGAAGGCGATGATCTGGCCGTCCAGATTCCCGTGCATCCGCGAGAAGGTGACAAAGGCGAGGTTGCAGGCGTTCAGCATCAGCTCGATGCACATGAACACCACGATGGCGTTCCGCCTGATCAGCACGCCGGCCGCGCCGATGGTGAACAGCAGGGCGGCGAGGTAGAGGTAGTAGACCGGGTTCACTTCTGCGCCTCCTCCTTCGGTGCCGCGGGGCCGGGCCGCTTCTTGCCCGGGCGGCCGGACTCCCGCCCCAGCCACTCCTCGGACCGCTGCTCCAGCGCCTTGAGCTCGGCCAGCGACTGGCCGGAGACGTCCCGGACCTGGCCGCGCTCGCGCAACGTCGGACTGACCGTCAGCTCGGAGGGGGTACCGTCCGGCAGCAGGCCGGGGATGTCGACCGCGTTGTGCCGGGCATAGACGCCCGGGGCGGGGAGCGGCGTCACCTGCCTGCCCTCGCGGATCCGGGCCTCGGAGCGCTCCCGCTGGGTCCGGGCGCGCTCGGTGCGCTCCCGGTGGGTGAGCACCATCGCGCCGACCACCGCGGTGATCAGCAGCGCACCGGTGATCTCGAAGGCGAAGACGTACTTGGTGAAGATGAGGGCGGCCAGGCCCTGCACGTTGCCGCCGGCGTTGGCGTCGCCCAGGCCGTTGAACTCCTTGAGCGAGGCGTTGCCGATCCCGGCGATCAGCAGGATGCCGAAGCCGACGCCCAGCCCGGCGGCGAGCCAACGCTGGCCCTTGAGCGTCTCCTTGAGGGAGTCCGCGGCGGTGACGCCGACCAGCATCACGACGAACAGGAACAGCATCATGATCGCGCCGGTGTAGACCACGACCTGCACGACGCCGAGGAAGTAAGCGCCGTTGGCCAGATAGAAGACCGCCAGGACGATCATGGTCCCGGCGAGCGAGAGGGCGCTGTGCACGGCCCGCCTCATCATGATCGTGCACAGCGCGCCGGCCACGGCGACGATGCCCAGGATCCAGAACTGCACGGCCTCCCCCGAGGAGGCCGCGGCGGCCAGGCCCGTCATGCGTGCGCCTCCTCGCCCGGGGCGTCCTGCTTCTCGGAGCGCTCGACCGCCGCGTCCTTGGGCCGTTCGCCCTTGGAGACCGCGACCTGCCGGACCGTGCCCGGCGCGGCCTCCGTCACCAGCCCGTTGTAGTAGTCCCGTTCCGTCATGCCCGGGTGGATCGCGTGCGGCGAGTCGACCATCCCCTCCGACAGGCCCACCAGCAGCTCTTCCTTGGTGTAGATGAGCGAGGCGCGGGAGCGGTCGGCGAGTTCGTACTCGTTGGTCATGGTGAGCGCGCGGGTCGGGCACGCCTCCACGCACAGGCCGCACAGGATGCAGCGGAGGTAGTTGATCTGGTAGACGGCGCCGTACCGCTCACCCGGGGAGTAGCGCTCCTCGTCGGTGTTGTCCGCGCCCTCGACATAGATCGCGTCCGCCGGGCAGGCCCAGGCGCACAGCTCGCAGCCGATGCACTTCTCCAAACCGTCCGGATGCCGGTTGAGTTGGTGCCGGCCGTGGAAACGCGGCGCCGTCGGCTTCTTCTCCTCGGGGTACTGCTCGGTCAGCCGCTTCTTGAACATGGCCTTGAAGGTCACGCCGAAGCCGGCCACCGGGTTCTGGAACTCAGGCACCGTCGCCCCCCTTTCCGTCGCTCTCATCGCCCTCACTCACAGTGTCCACCCGACCACTGACAATCAACTCTCCGTCTCCCCGGCGCGGACGGCGGTGCGGCACCGGCGGCAGGCTCTGCCCGGGCAGCGGTGGCACCGGGAAGCCACCGGCCATCGGGTCGAAGGAGGTGTCGCCGTCGGTCTCGCCCTCCGGCTCGACGCGCCGGAAGAAGTCCACGACCAGCGAGATCAGCAGCAGCGCCACCGCACCGCCGCCCACGTACAGCACGATCTGGGAGAAGTCGAAGCCCTCGTTCTTCAGCGCCCGGACGGTGGCGACGAGCAGCAGCCACACCATCGACACCGGGATGAGGACCTTCCAGCCCAGCCGCATCAGTTGGTCGTAGCGGACCCGGGGCAGGGTGCCGCGCAGCCAGATGAAGAAGAACAGCAGCAGCTGCACCTTGAGGACGAACCAGAGCATCGGCCACCAGCCGTGGTTCGCGCCCTCCCAGAACGTCGAGATCGGCCACGGCGCCCGCCAGCCGCCGAGGAAGAGGGTGACCGCGACCGACGAGACGGTGACCATGTTGACGTACTCGGCGAGCATGAACATCGCGAACTTGATGGACGAGTACTCGGTGTTGAAGCCGCCGACGAGGTCGCCCTCGGACTCCGGCATGTCGAACGGCGCGCGGTTGGTCTCCCCCACCATCGTCACGATGTAGATGAGGAACGACACCGGCAGCAGCAGCACGTACCACTTGTTCGCCTGCGACTCCACGATGGTCGACGTCGACATCGACCCGGAGTAGAGGAAGACCGACGCGAACGCCGCGCCCATCGCGATCTCGTAGGAGATCATCTGCGCGCACGACCGCAGACCGCCCAGCAGCGGGTACGTCGAACCGGACGACCAACCCGCCAGCACGATCCCGTAGATGCCGACCGAGGCCGTGGCCAGGATGTAGAGGACGCCGATCGGGAGGTCGGTGAGCTGCATCGGGGTGCGGTGGCCGAAGATCGAGATCTCGTTGTCCGCCGGGCCGAAGGGGATCACCGCGATCGCCATGAACGCCGGGATCGCCGCCACGATCGGCGCGAGGATGTACACCGCCTTGTCGGCGCCCCGGACGACCAGGTCCTCCTTCAGCATCAGCTTGACGCCGTCGGCCAGGGACTGGAGCATCCCCCAGGGCCCGTGCCGGTTGGGCCCGATCCGCAGCTGCATCCAGGCGACGACCTTGCGCTCCCAGACGATGGAGAACAGCACCGTCAGCATCAGGAACGCGAAGCAGAACACCGCCTTGATGACGACCAGCCACCACGGGTCGCGCCCGAACATCGACAGGTCCTCCTGGGCGGCCAGCGCGGCCACCGGAAAACCGGGATGGTGCATCATGCGTCCACCTCCTTGGCCGGCGCCGGCGTATGGGATGCGGCGACCTTCACCAGCTCACCGGGGTGCGCCCCGGTGTCGGCGGCGACGCCACCCCCCACGGAATTCAGCGGCAGCCACACCACCCGGTCGGGCATCCGCGTGATCTGGAGCGGCAGTCGGACGGAGCCGGCCGGGCCGGTGACCGCCAGCAGGTCCCCGTCCGCGACGCCGGTCTCCCGGGCGGTGGCCTGCGACAGGCGGGCGACCGCGGCGTGCCGGGTGCCGGCCAGCGCCTCGTCGCCCTCCTGGAGCAGCCCCTGGTCCAACAGGAGCCGGTGCCCGGCCAGTACGGCCTCGCCGGCGCCCGGGCGGGGCAGCGGCCGGCCCGTCTCCCGCGGTTCGCCGGCGTACGGGCCGCGCCAACCACCGAGCCGGTCCAGCTCCCGGCGCACGGCGTGCACGTCCGGCAGGTCCAGGGCGCCCGCGGCGGGCCCGCCCTCGACCCCCGCCATCGCGTCGGCGAGCATCTGCAGGACCCGGGCGTCCGGCAGGAGCTGCCGGCGGGTCATCTGGTCCGGCTTGAGCGCGGCCTCGAACGACCGGGCCCGGCCCTCCCAGTTGAGGAAGGTGCCGGCCTTCTCGACCACCGCCGCCACCGGCAGGACCACGTCCGCCCGCGCGGTGACCTGCGAGGGCCGCAGCTCCAGGCTGACCAGGAAGCCGACCTCGTCCAGTGCGGCCAGGGCCCGCGCCGGATCGGGCAGATCGGCCACCTCCACCCCCGCCACCAGCAGGGCGGCCAGCTCGCCGGTGGCCGCGGCCTCGACGATCTGGCCGGTGTCCCGCCCGTGCCGGTGCGGCAGCGTGGCCACGCCCCAGGCGGCGGCGACCTCGTCCCGGGCCACCGGGTCGGTGGCCGGCCGGCCACCGGGCAGCAGCCCGGGCAGCGCCCCGGCTTCGACGGCACCGCGCTCGCCCGCCCGGCGCGGCATCCACACCAGGTGCGCGCCGGTGGCGGTGGCGGTGCGCAGCGCGGCGGTCAGCGCCCCGGGCACCGTCGCCAGCCGCTCGCCGACGAGGATCACCGCACCGTCCGCGCGCAGCGCCTCGGCCGCGGCCCGGCCCTCGCCGTCCAGGCCCGCCCGTCGCCCACCACCGCCCTCCCCGGGAAGGCGCTCCGCGCCTGCTGCCTCGTCGCCCGCGAGCGCGTCCAGCCATTCGGTCTCGGTGCCGGGCGCCGCCGGCAGCAGCTTCCCGCCGGCCTTGATCAGCCCGCGGGTGGCGTGGCTGGCCAGCCCCCAGGTGCGCTGGCCGTGCGTGCGGTGCGCCTTGCGCAGCCGCAGGAAGACGCCGGGCGCCTCCTCCTCCGCCTCGATCCCGGCCAACAGGACGGCCGGCGCCTGCTCCAGCGCGGTGTACGTGACGCCCCCGCCGTCGAGGTCCCGGCCGCGGCCGGCGACGTGGGCGGCGAGGAAGTCGGCCTCCTCGGCGCTGTGCGGCCGGGCCCGGAAGTCGATGTCGTTGGTGTGCAGCGCGACCCGGGCGAACTTGGCGTAGGCGTAGGCGTCCTCGACGGTCAGCCGGCCGCCGGTCAGGACGCCGGCGCGGCCCCGGGCGGCGGCCAGGCCGCGGGCCGCGGCCTCCAGCGCCGCCGGCCAGCTCGCCGGCTCCAGTTCACCGGACTCGGCGTTGCGCACCAGCGGGTGCTCCAGCCGGTCCCGCGCCTGCGCGTACCGGAAGGCGAACCGCCCCTTGTCGCAGATCCACTCCTCGTTGACCTCGGGGTCGTTCGCCGCCAGCCGCCGCAGGACCCGGCCCCGGCGGTGGTCGGTGCGGGTCGCGCAGCCGCCCGCGCAGTGCTCGCACACCGACGGGGAGGAGACCAGGTCGAAGGGGCGGGAGCGGAAGCGGTACGCGGCCGAGGTGAGCGCGCCCACCGGGCAGATCTGGATGGTGTTCCCGGAGAAGTACGACTCGAAGGGGTCGCCCTCACCGGTGCCGACCTGCTGGAGGGCGCCGCGCTCGATCAGCTCGATCATCGGGTCGCCGGCGATCTGGTTGCTGAAGCGGGTGCACCGCGCGCACAGCACGCACCGCTCGCGGTCCAGCAGCACCTGCGTGGAGATCGGCACCGGCTTCTCGTAGGTGCGCTTCTTGCCCTCGAAGCGGGTGTCGGGGTCGCCGACCTGCATCGCCTGGTTCTGCAGCGGGCACTCGCCGCCCTTGTCGCAGATCGGGCAGTCCAGCGGGTGGTTGATCAGCAGCAGCTCCATCACGCCGCGCTGCGCCTTCTCGGCCACCGGGGAGGTCAGCTGGGTGCGGACCACCATCCCGTCGGTGCAGGTGATGGTGCAGGAGGCCATCGGCTTGCGCTGGCCCTCGACCTCGACGATGCACTGCCGGCAGGCGCCCGCAGGGTCCAGCAGCGGGTGGTCGCAGAAGCGCGGGATCTCGATGCCGAGGAGTTCGGCGGCCCGGATGACCAGCGTCCCCTTGGGGACGGAGATCTCGATGCCGTCGATCGTCAGGGTGACGAGGTCCTCCGGTGGCACCGCCGCCGCACCGCCCCCGTCGGGGCGTCGGCCCGCGGTGGAGCCGCTGTTGGACTGCAGTACGGTCATGCGTTCACCCCCAGGTGAGCGTCGTTGTCGGCCCAGAGGGTCGACTTGGCGGGGTCGAAGGGACAGCCCTTGCCGGTGACGTGCTCCTCGTACTCCGCGCGGAAGTACTGGAGCGAGGAGAAGATCGGCGAGGCGGCGCCGTCGCCGAGGGCGCAGAAGGACTTGCCGTTGATGTTGTCGGCGATGTCGCCGAGCTTGTCGAGGTCTTCGAGTCGGCCCTTGCCGGCCTCGATGTCGCGGAGCAACTGCACCAGCCAGTACGTCCCTTCACGGCACGGGGTGCACTTGCCGCAGGACTCGTGGGCGTAGAACTCGGTCCAGCGGGTGACCGCGCGGACGACGCAGGTGGTCTCGTCGAAGCACTGCAGCGCCTTGGTGCCGAGCATCGAGCCGGCCGCGCCGACGCCCTCGTAGTCGAGCGGGACGTCGAGGTGCTCCTCGGTGAACATCGGGGTCGAGGAGCCGCCCGGCGTCCAGAACTTCAGCCGGTGCCCCGGGCGCATGCCGCCGCTGATGTCGAGCAGCTGGCGCAGCGTGATCCCCAACGGGCCTTCGTACTGGCCGGGGTTGGCGACGTGGCCACTGAGCGAGTAGAGCGTGAAGCCCGGGGACTTCTCGCTGCCCATCGTCCTGAACCAGTCCTTGCCCTTGTTGAGGATCGCGGGAACCGAAGCGATGGATTCGACGTTGTTCACCACAGTGGGGCAGGCGTAGAGGCCGGCCACCGCGGGGAAGGGGGGACGCAGACGGGGTTGGCCGCGACGGCCCTCCAGGGAGTCCAGCAGCGCGGTTTCCTCACCGCAGATGTACGCGCCGGCGCCCGCGTGCACCGTGACGTCCAGGTCGAGGCCCGAGCCGAGGACGTCCTTGCCGAGGTAGCCCGCCGCGTACGCCTCGCGCACGGCCTCGTGCAGCCGGCGCAGGACGGGCACGACCTCGCCGCGCAGATAGATGAAGGCACGGTTCGACCGGATCGCGTGACAGGCGATCACGATCCCCTCGATGAGGGCATGCGGGTTGGCGAAGAGGAGCGGGATGTCCTTGCAGGTCCCGGGCTCCGACTCGTCGGCGTTGACAACGAGATAGTGCGGTTTGCCGTCGCCCTGCGGGATGAACTGCCATTTCATCCCGGTCGGGAAGCCGGCGCCGCCACGGCCGCGGAGCCCGGAGTCCTTGACGTAGGCGATGACGTCGTCCGGGGCCATCGCGAGGGCCTTGCGTGCGCCTTGGTAGCCCTCGTGACGCAGATACGTCTCCAGGGTCCAGGACTCGGGGGCGTCCCAGAAGGCGGAGAGGACGGGGGCGAGGACCTTCTCCGGACTGGTCGGTCCTCCGGCGTGCGGCCGGGAGGCCCCGCCGAACTCGGCTGCCACGGTCATCACTCCCCCTCCTCGTGGGTCGGGCCGGCGGCCTCGTCGGTCGGGCCGTCCGCGGTGGCGCGCGGCGAGACGACGTGGTCGGCGTGACCGGGCGGTGACTCGCCCCGGGCCAGCCGCAGTCCGACCAGGGAGGCGGGGCCGGCACCGCCGGTCGCCGCGACGGCGCCGGGCCGGGTGTCGGGGAAGCCGGCGAGGATCCGGGCGGTCTCCTTGAAGGAGCAGAGCGGGGCGCCGCGGGTGGGTTCGACGGTCCGGCCGGCCCGCAGGTCGTCGACGAGCTGCCGGGCGGAGCGGGGGGTCTGGTTGTCGAAGAACTCCCAGTTGACCATCACGACGGGGGCGAAGTCGCAGGCGGCGTTGCACTCGATGTGTTCCAGGGTGATCGCGCCGTCGTCGGTGGTCCCGCCGTTGTCGACGCCGAGGTGCTCCTTGAGCTCCTCGAAGATGGCGTCGCCGCCCATCACCGCGCACAGGGTGTTGGTGCAGACCCCGACCTGGTAGTCGCCGCCGGGCTTGCGGCGGTACATGGAGTAGAAGGTCGAGACGGCGGTGACCTCGGCGGTGGTCAGCCCCAGCTGTTCGGCGCAGAAGCGGATGCCGGTGCGGGTGACGTAGCCGTCCTCGGCCTGGACGAGGTGGAGCAGCGGCAGCAGCGCCGAGCGGGAGTCGGGGTAGCGCGCGATCACCTCCTCGGCGTCCGCGGCGAGCCGGGCCTTGACGTCGGCCGGGTAGTCGGGTGCCGGAAGCCGGGGCATCCCCAGCTGGACGTCCTTGGGTGCCGGAGTGGCGTTCACCGGTCGACGCCTCCCATCACGGGGTCGATGGACGCGACGGCGACGATGACGTCGGCGACCTGGCCGCCTTCACACATCGCTGCCATGGCCTGCAGGTTGGTGAAGGACGGGTCGCGGAAGTGCACCCGGTAGGGCCGGGTGCCGCCGTCGCTGACCACGTGCACGCCCAGCTCGCCCTTGGGCGACTCGACGGCGGCGTACGCCTGTCCTGGCGGGACCCGGAAGCCCTCCGTCACCAGCTTGAAGTGGTGGATCAGGGCCTCCATCGAGGTGCCCATGATCTTCTTGATGTGGTCGAGGGAATTGCCGAGGCCGTCGGGGCCGAGCGCCAACTGGGCGGGCCAGGCGATCTTCTTGTCGGCGACCATCACCGGCCCCGGCTCCAGCCGGTCCAGGCACTGTTCGACGATCCTCAGCGACTGGCGCATCTCCTCCAGCCGGATCAGGAACCGGCCGTAGGCATCGCAGGTGTCGGCTGTCGGCACCTCGAAGTCGTAGGTCTCGTATCCACAGTACGGCTGTGCCTTGCGCAGGTCATGGGGCAGTCCGGCGGAGCGGACGATGGGCCCGGTGGCCCCGGTGGCCATGCAGCCGGCCAGGTCGAGGTAGCCGACGTCCTCCATGCGCGCCTTGAAGACCGGGTTGCCGGTGGCGAGCTTGTCGTACTCGGCCATGTTCCTGCGCATCTTCTTGACGAAGGCGCGGACCTGGTCGACGGCGCCGGGCGGCAGGTCCTGGGCGAGGCCGCCGGGGCGGATGTAGGCGTGGTTCATCCGCAGACCGGTGATCAGCTCGTAGATGTCGAGGATCAGCTCCCGGTCGCGGAAGCCGTAGATCATGATCGTGGTGGCGCCCAGCTCCATGCCGCCGGTGGCGATGCACACCAGGTGGGAGGAGAGCCGGTTGAGCTCCATCAGCAGCACGCGGATCGCGGTGGCCCGGTCCGGGACGTCGTCGGTGATGCCGAGCAGCTTCTCCACGGCCAGGCAGTACGCCGTTTCGTTGAAGAACGGCGTGAGGTAGTCCATCCGCGTCACGAAGGTGGTGCCCTGCGTCCAGGTCCGGAATTCGAGGTTCTTCTCGATGCCGGTGTGCAGGTAGCCGATGCCGCAGCGGGCCTCGGTGACGGTCTCGCCGTCGATCTCCAGGATCAGCCGGAGCACGCCGTGGGTGGAGGGGTGCTGCGGCCCCATGTTGACGATGATCCGCTCGTCGTCGGACTTCGCGGCGGCCGCGGCGATCTCGTCCCAGTCGCCACCGGTGACGGTGTAGACGGGGCCCTCGGTGGTCTCGCGGACGGATGCGCGGGACGCCTCGCTGGGAGTGCTCATCAGGTGTACGACCTCCGCTGGTCGGGAGCAGGGATCTGCGCGCCCTTGTACTCGACGGGGATGCCGCCGAGGGGGTAGTCCTTGCGCTGCGGGAAGCCCTGCCAGTCGTCCGGCATCATGATCCGCGTGAGCGCGGGGTGCCCGTCGAAGATCAGGCCGAAGAAGTCGTAGGTCTCGCGCTCGTGCCAGTCGTTGGTCGGGTAGATCTCGACGATCGACGGCAGGTGCGGGTCGGCGTCGGGGGCGGTGACCTCCAGCCGGATCAGCCGGTTGTGGGTGATCGACCGCAGGTGGTAGACGGCGTGCAGCTCACGGCCCTTGTCGCCGGGGTAGTGGACGCCGCTGACGCCGGTGCACAGCTCGAAGCGGAGCGCGGGGTCGTCGCGCAGGGTCCGGGCGACGGCCGGCAGGTACTGCCGCTGGACGTGGAAGGTGACCTCGCCGCGGTCCACCACGGTCTTCTCGATGACGTTCTCGGGGACCAGGCCCTGTTCGTCGAGGGCGCCCTCCAGCTCGTCGGCGATCTCGTCGAACGTGCCGTAGCCCTCCCCGGCGCCGGCCGGTCCGCCGTAGGGCCGGGTGCTGGCGCCGGGCAGCCGGACGGTGCGGACCAGCCCGCCGTAACCGGAGGTGTCCCCGCCGTTGTCGGCGCCGAACATCCCGCGGCGGGTGCCGATCACCTCGCCGGTGTCCGCGCGCTGCGCCGGGACGGCCTCTTCGGGGGCGTCCGGGTTCGGGGGGTTCGTCGGCTCGCTCACCGCAGCAGCCCCTTCTTCTCCGACAGGGAGGGTTTCCGGGCGGAGCGGTCCATCTCGATCAGCGGCAGCGCCTTGAGGGCCGCCGCCTCCTCCTCGTGGGCCGCCCGCACCGCGTTGACGCCGAGCTTGCCGGTCTGGATCTTCTTGTGGAGCTTGAGGATGGCGTCCATGAGCATCTCGGGGCGCGGCGGGCAGCCCGGCAGATAGATGTCGACGGGGACGATGTGGTCGACGCCCTGCACGATCGCGTAGTTGTTGAACATGCCGCCCGAGGAGGCGCAAACCCCCATGGAGATCACCCACTTCGGGTCCGGCATCTGGTCGTAGACCTGCCGCAGCACCGGCGCCATCTTCTGGCTCACCCGGCCGGCCACGATCATCAGGTCGGCCTGCCGGGGCGAGCCGCGGAAGACCTCCATGCCGAAGCGGGCCAGGTCGTAGCGCCCGGCGCCGGTGGTCATCATCTCGATGGCGCAGCAGGCCAGCCCGAAGGTCGCGGGGAAGACCGATGACTTGCGCACCCAGCCCGCGGCCTGCTCGACAGTGGTCAGCAAAAAGCCGCTGGGCAGCTTCTCTTCCAGTCCCATGGGTGACCCCTAGTCCCATTCCAGGCCGCCGCGACGCCAGACATAGGCGTAGGCGACGAAGACGGTGAGCGCGAAGAGGAGCATCTCGACGAGCCCGAACAGCCCCAGGGCGTCGAAACCGACCGCCCAGGGATAGAGGAAGACGATCTCGATGTCGAAGACGATGAAGAGCATCGCCGTCAGGTAGTACTTGATCGGGAAGCGACCGCCGCCTGACGGGTGCGGCGTCGGCTCGATTCCGCATTCGTACGCTTCGAGCTTGGCCCGGTTGTAGCGCCTGGGGCCGATGAGCGTGGCCATGACCACGGAGAAGATCGCAAAGCCTGCCCCGAGGGCTCCCAGTACGAGGATGGGCGCGTAAGCGTTCACCGTCCTCGCTCCCTTCAGTCGACGATGACTGGATGGCGGTCCGCTCGGGCTCGCCGGCCGCCCCGAGGTGATCACGTATATGTGAGGCAGTTCACAAGCCCGATGCCCGCATCTTATGCCCGTCGGTCTGTGATCTGCGACACGGGGTCAGCCAACGCCTTTGTGATCTTCACCACCTGACGAAGGATCATGAAGTCGGATGACCGGTGATCTCCCTACACGAAGCACGCAAGTGATCACCAGAGGTGATATTCGCCGGTGTTACCGCTGGTCAGCGCGGCAACCTCATTATCAAGACACGTGGCTGACAAGCAAATTGGCGCTGGACGGGAACCAACTGCTATATGCGCGACGGGCGTAGACGTGATGCGCTCGTGACCTCGCCGTGATCGTCGGTACGTGCTTCGGTTCACGAGCGGAGGGCCGGAATCGCGCAACGACGGGGCGCGCGCGGCCGGTCGACGGCCGACGGTCGGTCACGGGAACATAACGGACACTCACGAGTGACCTATCCCACGCGATTTGAAGTCATGAGACCTTGACGCCCGGGAAGCCTTGGCGTGGCGAATCAGGAAGTGATAAGCGCACCCGGAGGTCGCGCCGGCCATCAAATGCCGTGCGTAGGAACATGATCGAGAAATTCGGACATCGCGCCGGCGCCACGGCAGTTGACGAAAAGTCCGTTTTATTCGTCGCGTACACATCAAGTGTGGCGCACCCCACCTTTGTTGGCAGCAACCTGCGGCTCCTGATAGCCGTGGTGCCATGTCCCCGAACGCACTCATACCCAGCCACCGGAAGCCCCGCCGCTCCGCGTCCTCGCGGGCCCTGCGTGCGGGCGTGACCGGTGGCTTCCTCACGCTCGCGGTGACCGGCGCGACCGTGCCGGCCAATGCCGTCGACAAGCCCGTCTCCGAAACCCAGGAGATGCCCACCATCACGACGGCGCTGGCCACCAGCGCCGCCAAGAGCGCCGACGCCGCACAGCAGGCCGCGTTCAACTACGAGCGGCAGGCGCTCCAGGACGCGGCGGCCGCCCAGGCCGACAAGGCCGCGGACAAGGCGAAGGCCGCCGCCGAGAAGAAGGCCAAGGCCGAGGCCGAGGCGAAGAAGGCCGCCGAAGAGGCCGCCAAGGCCAAGGAAGCCACGGAGGCCCGCGCCTCCCGCTCCGAGGCGCGCACCACCCTCTCCGCCGTCTCCGAGGCCCCCTCCACCGGCAGCGGCAGCGTCGCCACCCTCGTCTCCTTCCTCAAGGCGCAGCTCGGCAAGGCGTACGTCCTCGGCGCCACCGGCTCCTCCTCGTACGACTGCTCCGGCCTGACCCAGGCCGCGTTCTCCCAGATCGGCATCGACCTGCCGCGCGTCTCGCAGAGCCAGTCGACCGCCGGCACCCAGGTCGGCCTCGGCAACCTCCAGGTCGGCGACCTCCTGTACTGGGGCAGCGCGGGCAGCGCCTACCACGTCGCCGTCTACGTCGGGAACGGCAACTTCATCGGCGCCCAGAACCCGAGCACCGGCATCGTCGAGCGGCCCCTCAGCTACGACATGCCCACCGGCGCGGTGCGCGTCCTGTAATCACGGACCGCGGCACCCCGGACCGCTCCATGGAACCGCCCCTTCCCCGCTCGGGAGGGGCGGTTCCGCGCCGTCCGGGCACCGCCGGGGCGCCCGACGTCCGTTTCGCGCCGCCGAGCGCACCGATCCGGTCAGCCACCGGCCGCCGGGCCGTACGGGCAGCTACCGATGCGCCCGAGATCCGTTGCACCTCTCGTCACGGCCGCACCACAGCGCCGACGGAGAGGAACCCGCACCCCGATGAACCCGCACCCCACCGCCCGCCGCACCGTCACCCGGGCCGCGCTCACCGCCGCCCTGGCCACCGCCCTCGGCATGGGCGCGACGCACTCCGCCACCGCCGCCCCGGCCGGCCCCGGCTCCGCGTCCGCCCCGGCGGTCTCGGCCGGCCGGGCCCGCGCCGCCGACCCCGACGGCGGCTGGACCCGGGACGGGCTGCACCTGGACGCCGCCGACAACAAGAAGGTCGACGCGTTCCTGGACCGCGCCCGCCGGGCGGAACGCTCCCTCAGCCCCCAGCTCCGCACCGTCGCACTGTTCAGCCACGCCACCGTCGTCGGCTTCGACCAGCGGCTGAAGTCCCCCGACTCGCTCAAGCGGAAGGTCGCCACCGCGCTGCGGCAGGCCCCCGGGCAGCGCGTCGAGAGCTCCCTCGCCCAGATCAACGACGCGGTCCGCTACACCCTCCAGTGGCCCACCGGCCAGTACACCCACGGCGTCGGCGTCGCCGCCGGCCTGCTCTCCTCCTGGGGCAACGACAGCACCCGCTGGTCCAACACCTGGGGCCGTGCCAAGGGCTACAGGGCCGTCAACTCCGCCTGGCGCGCCCCCCGCTCGGGCCAGGTCTTCGAGGTCCAGTTCCACACCCCGCAGAGCAAGACCGCCCAGGTCCAGACCCACAAGCTCTACGAGGAGCAGCGGCTGCCGGGCACCCCACCGGAGAAGGCGCGCGCACTTCAGGCGCAGCAGGACGCGATCTTCGCGGCCGTGCCGGTGCCGGCCGGGGCCGAGCGGCTGACCGGCCCGGCCCGGCGCGCCCCGGTGCCCGTGCCGTTCCCCGTGCCCGTCAGCTCTTGAGGAACTCCAGCAGATCCGCGTTGAGCCGGGCGTGGTGGCTGGCGTAGAGGCCGTGGCCGGCGTCCGGGTACTCCTTGTAGCCGGCGCCCGGGATCAGTGCGGCGGTCCGCCGGCCGGTGACGTCGATCGGCGCGGAGAAGTCGGCCGCGCCGTGCACCACCAGGGTCGGGATGTCGATCTCGCGCAGCCCCGCCCGGTGGTCGGTGTGGAAGACCGCGTGCTGCACCTGGAGGGTGGCGTACGGCGCGCACGTCATCACCTGCTGGATGGTGAGGTCGATCAGCAGCGGGTGGACGTCGTTGCCCAGGTGGGTGGCGAAGAAGACCTGCGCCTGACGCGCCATCCACCGGGGCCGGTCGTTCCGCAGCAGCTCCATCGACTGCTCGAAGGCGGTCTCCGGCAGCCCCTCGGGGTTGTCCTCGGTCTGCTTCATGAACGGCAGGGTCGCCGCGACGAACGCGGCCCGGCGCACCCGCCCGGAACCGTGCCGGGCCAGATAGCAGGCGACCTCCGCGCCACCCAGCGAGTGCCCGATCAGGGTCGCCCCGGTCAGATCGAGGTGCTCCAGCAGGGCGGCCAGGTCGTCCGAGGTCGACGCGGTGTCGTAGCCGCCGGAGGGCCGGTCCGAGCGGCCGTGCCCGCGCCGGTCGAACGCGATGCAGCGGTAGCCGCGCTCCACGAAGTAGGGAATCTGGTACTCCCACATGTCGGTGAAGAGCATCGCGCTCGACACGAACACCAGCGGCTCGCCCTCGCCGTACTCCTCGTACCAGAGCCGGGTCCCGTCGTGGCCTTCGAAGAACATGGCACTTCCTCCCGTTGTGACGCTTTCGCCGCTTTCGCTTGCGACGCGTCCTACGATGCCGGGCCCACGGGAGGCGCACAATTACCTCCCGGGTCATGGGAGTTGGGCCGACCACCGGCGGCCGCCCGCACCCCGGCGGGCGACCCTGGCACCGGCCCGCCGGCGCCCTACCAGCCCGCGCCCGCCGGCTGCCGGGTGGTGGCGTTGAGCCGGTTGAAGAGGTTGGTGATGCCGATCGTCAGGACGAGCGCCGCCAGCTGCCTCTCGTCGAAGTGGTCGGCGGCGGCGTCCCAGACGGCGTCCGGCACCGGGTCGGAGCTGTCCGCGAGCCGGGTCGCGGCCTCGGTGAGCGCGAGCGCGGCCCGCTCCTCGTCACTGAAGTACGGCGCCTCCCGCCAGGCCGCCACCGCGAACAGCTTGTCGTCGCCGACCCCCGCCTTGCGGGCGCTCCTGGCCCCGCCGTCGACGCAGAAGCTGCAGCCGTTGATCTGGCTGGCCCGCAGGTGCACCAGCTCCAGCGTCTCCTCCGCCACCCCGCCCGTGCGGGTCGCCTTCATCACGTCCAGGAGCGGCTGCATGGCCTCCGGAAGGACCACCGCGGGGTTCTTCATACGTGCTTCCATCACTGCTCTCCTCAGCAACCTCGGATGTCCCGGCCGGCGGAGCCGTACCGCCGTGCCGTGGCCGGCTTCGCGCCGTCACTGCACCGACGGATCCCGAGCGGAGAACGTGACAGCGGGCCGGCCCCTTTTTCCGGACCGGCCCGCGGAGGTGTCACGCCTTCGGCGCGACCTTGCTCAGCCCGTTGATGATCCGGTCCATCGCGTCGCCGCCCGTCGGGTCGGTGAGGTTGGCGAGCATCTTGAGCGTGAAGCGCATCAGCAGCGGGTGGGTCAGACCGCGCTGGGTGGCGATCTGCATCACCTTGGGGTTGCCGATCAGCTTCACGAACGCCCGGCCCAGGGAGTAGTAGCCGCCGTAGGTGTCCTTGAGGATCTTCGGGTAGCGGTGCAGCGCCAACTCGCGCTGCGCGTAGGTGGCCCGGGCCTGCGCCTGGACGATCACCTCGGCCGCGATCGCACCGGACTCCATCGCGTACGCGATGCCCTCGCCGTTGAACGGGTTCACCAGCCCGCCGGCGTCGCCGACCAGGAGGAGGCCCTTGGTGTAGTGCGGCTGGCGGTTGAAGGCCATCGGCAGGGCCGCGCCGCGGATCGGGCCGGTCATGTTCTCCGGGGTGTAGCCCCAGTCGGCGGGCATCGACGCGCACCACGCCTTGAGGATCTCCCGCCAGTCCAGCTCCCGGAAGGCGGAGCTGGAGTTGAGGATCCCGAGGCCGACGTTGCTCGTGCCGTCGCCCATGCCGAAGATCCAGCCGTAGCCCGGCAGCAGCCGGTCCTGGGCGCCCCGGCGGTCCCACAGCTCCAGCCAGGACTCCAGGTAGTCGTCGTCGTGCCGCGGCGAGGTGAAGTACGTCCGCACCGCGACGCCCATCGGCCGGTCCTCGCGCCGGTGCAGCCCCATCGCCAGCGACAGCCGGGTGGAGTTGCCGTCGGCGGCGACCACGATCGGGGCGTGGAAGGTCACCGGCGTCTTCTCCTCGCCGAGCTTGGCGTGCACGCCGGTGATGTGGCCGGTCAGCTCGTTCACGATCGGGGCGCCCACGTTGCACCGCTCGTGGAGCCGGGCGCCGGCCTTCTGCGCCTGCCGGGCCAGCTGCTCGTCGAAGTCGTCGCGCTTGCGGACCAGGCCGTAGTCCGGGAAGGAGGCGAGATCCGGCCAATCGAGCTGGAGCCGGGAGCCGCCGCCGATGATGCGCAGGCCCTTGTTGCGCAGCCAGCCGGCCTCTTCGGAGATGTCGATGCCCATCGCGATCAGCTGCTTGGTGGCGCGCGGCGTGAGCCCGTCGCCGCAGACCTTCTCGCGCGGGAACGCGGTCTTCTCCAGGAGCAGTACGTCCAGGCCGGACTTGGCGAGGTGGTAGGCGGTGGCCGAGCCGGCCGGCCCGGCACCGACGACGATCACATCCGCGCTGTGCTCCGATCGGGGCGTGGTCACGGACTCGGTCACGGACGCGGACTCGGTCACGGCATTTTCTCCCGGAAGTCGATATCTGGATATCCGCTGTGGATATCTGGGTGCCGACCGGCACTGGGCAGGTGCAGTCTATGGGGGCCTTGATGATCGGAAACTGAAGGGTTGTGCCATGACGTCTGCGCCCGCCCCCCGGCCCGCGCGGCCCCTCCCCGCCGTCGAACTGCGCGTGCCCACCGAAGAGGACGCGTGGCACTGGCACCACGTCTTCAACGACCCCGAGGTGATGGAGTTCCACGGCGGCGCCCCCGCCGAACTCTCGGTCTACGAGGAACTCACCGCCCGCCAGCGCCGCCACCACGCCGAACACGGCTTCTGCCTCTACACCCTGCTCGACCCGGCGGACGGCGCGGTCATCGGCTTCACCGGTGCCCAGCCCTGGCCGTGGGAGTGGGGCCCGGCGGGCGAGATCGAGATCGGCTGGCGGCTGGGCCGGGCGTACTGGGGCAAGGGGTACGCGACGACGGCCGCGGAACGCGCGCTGGACGCCGTACGCACGGCCGGCGTCCCGCGTGTGGTGGCGCTGATCGACTCCCGCAACGCCCGCTCGATAGCGGTGACCCGGCGCCTGGGGATGCACCGGGCCGAGACGGCCACGCCCCCGACCGGCAACCGCACGGCGTACTGCCACCGACTGGACCTCTGACCCCGACCCTGACCCCGGGACCGGGGACGAGGAACGGGGACGGGGACGGAGGGAAGAAGCGGAGTGGGGCGGCGGCGTCAGGACCGGCATCGGAAACGACCGAAACAAGTGCGCCGCCCCACGCATCCATTGCCGCGCCCCAGGTGTCTCAACAGAGAGCGGCACCCTCATGTGGCCGCACTGCAGGGGTATTTGGAGCATCCACTTGAAAATTGGCATCAAAGGCATCAGGGGCATCAGGGGCATCAAGGGCATTCGGCGCGCATCCGCCGTGGCCGTCACCACCGGAGCCGTCCTGACCGCCGGAGCGTTCGGCTCCCCGGCGCAGGCCGCCACCCTCCCGACGCCCAGCATCACCGCCGCCGGCGGTTTCGTGATGAACAACGGCACCGGGGCGACGCTCTACGGCAAGGCCGCCGACACCCGCCGGTCCACCGGCTCCACCACCAAGATCATGACGGCCCGGGTGGTGCTGGCCCAGAAGAACCTCAACCTGGATTCCAAGGTCACGGTCCAGAAGGCGTACAGCGACTACATCGTCAACAACAACTGGGCCTCGTCCGCCCACCTGATCGTCGGCGACCAGGTGACGGTCCGCCAGCTGCTCTACGGGCTGATGCTCCCGTCCGGCTGCGACGCCGCCTACGCGCTGGCCGACAAGTTCGGCACCGGCTCGACCCGGGACGCCCGGGTGAAGTCGTTCATCGGCCAGATGAACGCCACCGCCAAGAGCCTGGGCATGAACAACAGCCACTTCGACTCGTTCGACGGAATAGGGCGTGGCACGAACTACTCGACGCCGCGCGACCTGACCAAGCTCGCCAGCAACGCGATGAAGTTCTCCACGTTCCGCACGGTCGTGGGCACCAAGTCCACCAAGCAGAAGGTCACGACGAAGAGCGGCGGCTACCGCTACATGTCGTGGACCAACACCAACAACCTGCTCGGCAGCTACCAGGGCACCATCGGCGTGAAGACCGGCTCCGGCCCGGAGGCCAAGTACTGCCTGGTCTTCGCCGCCACCCGCAACGGCAAGACCGTCATCGGCACGGTCCTCGCCTCGTCGTCCCTGGACAACCGCACCGCGGACGCCAAGAAGCTGATGGACTACGCGTTCAAGAAGTAACCGGCCTTCTCGCCGAAGGGCCCGCCCCGGTCGCGTCTTCCGCGACCGGGGCGGGCCCTTCGGTCATCGAGGCGTGCCGCCCCTTCGCTCCGGTCGGCCTTTGCGGGCCCCCGGTCAGCCCTTCGCCGGCCTGGTGCCCCGGTGCAGCGCCACGACCCCACCGGTCAGGTTGCGCCAGGCGACCTCGGTCCAGCCCACGCCCTGGAGCCGGGCGGCCAGCTCGGGCTGGTTGGGCCAGGTGCGGATGGACTCGGCGAGGTAGACGTACGCGTCCGGGTTGCTGCTGACCGCACGGGCGACCGGCGGCAGCGCCCGCATCAGGTACTCGGTGTAGACCGTCCGGAACGGCGCCCAGGTCGGCTCGCTGAACTCGCAGATCACCACCCGCCCACCGGGCTTGGTGACGCGGTACAGCTCCGCCAGCGCGGCATCGGTGTCCTGGATGTTCCGCAGTCCGAAGGAGATCGTGACGGCGTCGAACACCTCGTCCGCGAACGGCAGCCGGGTCCCGTCCCCCGCCGCGAACGGCAGCCACGGGTGCCGCTTCTTGCCCTCCCGCAGCATCCCGACCGAGAAGTCGCACGGCACGACGTACGCCCCGGTCCGCGCGAACGGCAGCGACGAGGTGCCGGTCCCGGCCGCGAGGTCGAGCACCCGCTCGGCGGGCCGCGCGGCCACCGCGCGATGCACCTCCTTGCGCCAGAGCCGCGCCTGGCCGAGGGAGAGCACGTCGTTGGTGAGGTCGTACCGTGCCGCCACGTCGTCGAACATCGCGGCGACTTCGTGCGGCTGCTTGTCCAGGGATGCTCGGGTCACCCGGCCATTGTCCACCGTGCGCCGGCGGGGCCGGTCACCGGGCGGGCCGGTGGGCCGGTGGCCGGTGGGCTGGGCGTTTGGTCGGGGACGGCCGTCATGCCCCCCTCTGACATTCCGGGCGGTCGAGCGGTGCATGAGGCATCGTGAGCGGCCGGGCGACGGCCGTCCCCGCAACCAAGATCCTGCCGGGCTGGATCATCCGTTCCGATTCCGTTGACACCGCCCTGACGCGGCACCGGCGGGACTTGACGGGTCCTTGACGGAGTGCGCAGCGGACGCACGTCGCGCCAAACGTGCAGGTCAACGACCGTTCCGATGCCCCGCGAGCTTCGCCGCCCCGGCGCCCGGCACACCCGGCGCCCCGTGCACCCGCGCGAGCCCGTGCGCGGTGCGACGTGCGGGGGTCAGCGCCGGCGGTGGACGAGGCGGCCGGCGAGGACGGTGGCCAGGCAGCTGCCGTCCGGGGCGAAGACGGCGAAGTCGGCGGGGGCGCCGGGAACCAGGGAGCGGGCGGGGGCTTCGGCGGCTCCGTCGGCGCGGGCCGGGGAGATGGGGGAGGCCCGTGGGGTTTGCCGGATGCCGGAACGCTGGACGGCGGTGCGGACCGCGGGGTGGGTGAAGGGCCCGGCCAGCGTGGTGGTGCCGAGGGCGAGCAGGCGCTGGAGGCCGCGCCGGGCGCTGGCGCCCCAGCGGGCCTCGGTCATCGGCAGGGCGGCCAGCGCCGCGCCGGTCAGCGGCTCCGTGCCCAGTTCCGCGGCCTCGCGCGGATCGGGGTGGTAGGTGGCCTCCAGCAGCGCCGCGCCGTCCGGTTCATGACGGCCGGGGGTCAACGTCCCGTCCCACTCCCGGATGCGGATGCTCCCCTGAGCTCCCGGCCCCGCGTGCGCAGGGGGGACCCCCGTGCCGTAGGCCGCCAGCAGTTCCTCGTAGGGGCCGACGGCGGCCAGCCGGTCACCGTCGACGACGACCGCGTACCCGAGGAGCGGCTCGGCGCCCTCGGGGTCCTCGGCGGGGGCGAGCCGGACGGCCCGCACCCGATGGAGCGTCAACATCCGTGGCCCGGCGGTCAGTTGGTCTCGACGAGCTTGAGTTCGGGGTGGGCGGTGCCTCCCTCGATGGCCGTCGAGGAGAGGTGCGAGACGACGCGGTCGTCGACCGGGTCGTTGGCCGGGTCGTCGTGCACGACCAGGTGCTCGTACGTCGTGGAGCGCTGCGCCGGGACGCGGCCCGCCTTGCGGATCAGGTCGATGATCTCCTGGCGGTTGGACCGGTGCTTGGCACCGGCCGAGGAGACCAC
This sequence comes from Streptomyces yunnanensis, assembly GCF_029011865.1. NCBI lineage: Bacteria > Bacillati > Actinomycetota > Actinomycetes > Kitasatosporales > Streptomycetaceae > Streptomyces > Streptomyces yunnanensis. Next base: position 5,337,825 of record NZ_CP095749.1, on the reverse strand, counting down.
GTTCTCCTCCAGCATGATCGAGCCGAGGTCGTCCGCGCCGTAGTGCAGCGACAGCTGGCCGATCTCCTTGCCGGTGGTCAGCCAGGAGCCCTGGATGTGGGCGACGTTGTCGAGGAAGAGGCGCGCGATGGCGATCATGCGCAGGTACTCGAAGAGGGTGGCCTGCGTCCGGCCCTTCAGGTGGTTGTTCTCGGGCTGGTAGGTGTACGGGATGAAGGCGCGGAAGCCGCCCGTCCGGTCCTGGACGTCGCGGATCATCCGGAGGTGCTCGATCCGCTCGGCGTTGGTCTCGCCGGTGCCCATCAGCATCGTGGACGTCGACTCGACGCCCAGCTTGTGGGCCGCCTCCATGATCTCCAGCCAGCGCTCGCCGGACTCCTTCAGCGGCGCGATGGCCTTGCGGGGGCGGGCGGGCAGCAGCTCGGCGCCGGCGCCGGCGAAGGAGTCCAGGCCCGCGGCGTGGATCCGGGTGATGGCCTCCTCGACCGGGACACCGCTGATCCGGGCCATGTGCTCGACCTCGGACGCACCGAGGGAGTGGATGACCAGCTGCGGGAATTCCTTCTTGATGGCCGAGAAGTGCTTCTCGTAGTACTCGACGCCGTAGTCCGGGTGGTGGCCGCCCTGGAACATGATCTGGGTGCCGCCCAGTTCGACGGTCTCCGCGCAGCGCCGCAGGATGTCGTCGAGGTCGCGGGTCCAGCCCTTCTCGGTGTCCTTGGGCGCGGCGTAGAAGGCGCAGAACTTGCAGGCCGTCACGCAGACGTTGGTGTAGTTGATGTTGCGCTCGATGATGTACGTCGCGATGTGCTCCGTACCGGCGTAACGGCGGCGGCGGACGGCGTCGGCGGCCTGGCCCAGCGCGTGCAGCGGCGCGGAGCGGTAGAGGTCGAGCGCCTCCTCCGGCGTGATGCGGCCGCCCTGCGCGGCGCGGTCGAGTACGGCTGTGACATCAAAAGACTTGAGGTCGGCGTTCTCGGTCACCGGGGCGTCCCTTTCGGAGGCGGACAAACAGCAAGCGCAGCGAGCACTTAAGGACTGAACCAGCGTACGCCAGGGGTCCGACAGCGCTGCCGGGGGCCGGTACGCGGGCGGGCGACGACGGCCCTCGCGGCGGGCGCCCGCCGCACCGCGCCTCCGACCGGCCGTGGCTCGGTCCGTCAGCCGCCGCTCCTCGTCAGGGTCGCCTTCGGGGTGCCGCCCCGCTTGTCGTCCGAGGCGAAGGCGAGCGTGCCGTCCTTGTCGAGGGTGTACGTCACGGTGGAGGTGTTGCCCGTACAGGCCGGCCCCTGATTGCCGTCGGGGGTCTCCTGGAGGACCAGGTTGTCGCCGTCGGCCGACAGCAGCTTCGCCTTGGCCTGGCAGCGCACCAGCACCACGTCGTACGTCGTCCGCACGACGACGTCGCCCTTGTCGCCGGCCTTGATGACGCTGGTCATGGTGCCGTTGGGAATCCCGTTCGCCATGGTGACGGTGCCGCTCCAGGTACCGAGGAAGCCCTTGGGGACGCCACCGGCACCGTCGGCGGGCCTGGAGGGCCGGGCCGTCGAGGGGTGTCCGGCCGGCGGCTCGGCGGTGGAGCCGCCTCCCGCCGGCCCCTTGAGCACGCCCAGGAAGACCGCGGCAGTGGTGGCGACCGCCAGCGCGCCGGCCACGGAGAGCACCAGCGTGCAGCTCACCCGCCGGGGCCGGTCCTTCTCCTTGCCGCCGAGCGCGCCGGTGAGCGCGATCCGCCGCTCCTTGGGGCCGGCGGCCGGGGCCGGGGCCGATCCGGTCGGCAGATCGGCGAGGCCGGACGCGGACGGGGGCGGAGGCGCCGGCGGGGGCACGGGCGCCGATGCGGGCGCGGGTGCGGGCGGCGGGGGTACGGACGGCGGCACGGGGGGCTGCGGGGGCACGGCCGCGCTGTACGAGGTGCCGGCCGCCGGCCAGGAGGACGGTGGGGCCGCGCCCGTCGGTGCGCCGGTCCCCGGCTGCGCGACGGGGCCGTCGCTCGGCGCCGGGGTATCGAACGGGATCAGTCCGGACACCGCCCCGTAGGGGGGATCCGGCGGCCCGAACCCCCCGCCGGACGCGGTGATTCCGGAGGTGCTGATCCCGGACGCGGCGGTTCCGGACGTGGCCGCTCCGGACGCGGCGGTTCCGGAGGCCGCGGCCCCTTCCGCGTCCAGATTCAGCAGCGCCACGGCCTGTCGGCTGACCTGCTCGACCAGGGGGCCCGGCAGCCAGCCGGCGCGGACCAGCCCGGCCGCGCCGCCACCGGCGTCCCCCGCGAGCCGCGCCGCGACCTCCGCCGGAGCGGGCCGGCGCGCCGGCTCCTTGGCCAGGCAGGCGACCACCGACTCCCGCAGCGTGCCGACGAGTTCCGGACCGAGCTCGGGTTCCTCGTGCACCACCTTGTAGAGCAGCGCGGCGGACGAGTCCCCGGTGAACGGGGCGGTCCCGGTTGCCGCGAAGGCCAGCACCGCGCCCAGGGAGAAGACGTCGGCGGCGGCGTCCGCCCCCTTGCCGAGGATCTGCTCGGGCGCCATGTAGCCGGGCGAGCCGACCGAGACCCCGGTGGAGGTCAGTGAGGCGGTGCCGTCCGTGGCCCGCGCGATCCCGAAGTCGATCAGCAGCGGCCCGTCCAGCGTCAGCAGCACGTTGGAGGGTTTGACGTCCCGGTGGACGAGGCCCAGCGCGTGCACGGCGGTCAGCGCCTCGGCCAGTCCGGCTCCCAGGGCCCGTACGGAGCGCTCGGCGAGCGGGCCGTGGTCGGCGACCGCGCGCGCCAGGGAGGGGCCGGCCACATAGCCGGTGGCGACCCAGGGGACGGGGGCGTCGGGGTCGGCGTCCAGAACGGGCGCGGTCCAGGCGCCGCCGACCCGCCGTGCCGAGGCGACCTCGCGCCGGAAGCGGGCCCGGAACTCGTCGTCGGCGGCGTACTGGGCGTGTACGGCCTTCACCGCCACGGTCCGCCCACCGGCGCTGCGCCCCAGGTAGACGCGGCCCATCCCGCCGGCGCCCAGGCGGCCGAGCAGCCGGTATCCGCCCAGGGACCGTGGGTCCTCGTCGGCCAGCGGTTCCATGGCGCCTCCCCCTCCTGACGGCGGATCCAGCTTATGACCCAGGTCATGCCCCGCTCCCGAAACCCACCACCCCGCTTTCCGCATCAAACAGGGCGCAAGCCGACCATCCGCCCCCGAGGCCGCCGGCCCAGGGACCGTCCATCGGGAGACGCCCGTGCATCACACCCCCGGGGACCGCCCTGACGACCCGTGCCGGGAGCACCGCAGCGGCCGGCGCGGCCTGCGGGGCCGCGTGCGCCTCATAGGCCGCGGCCGTCCGGCCCGGTGGACACGGGAGGGGCGGCCGGCCCGCCGCCCCCGGTGGCGCATGTCCTTCCTCACCGGCCTGGTTGCCGTGGTCGGCCTGTGCGCCTACCCGACCGTCAAGTACTTGGACGTGCTGAACGACACCGGTGAGCCGATGTCGTTCAGCCAGGCGCTGCCCGACGGCTCCGCGGGGCCGGTGCACGCGTCCGCGGCCGGGCCGGGGGTCCGGATGCCGACCGGCCCGCAGGCCGCGTTCCGTACGGCGGCCACGCTCAGCGACGGCACGAAGATCGGCGTCACCACCCTGCACGGCAAGAAATCCGGCTTCACCGGGAAGGTGTGGGTCTGGGCGCCCAAGGAGTACTACGAGGACCGCTACCGGAACAGTGCCTTCCCGGTCCTGATCGCCCTACCGGGCAGCTACGGCTTCCCCAGCAACTACTGGTCGGCCACCGGCCACAAGCTCCAGCAGACCGTCAGCGATCTGGTGGCCCTGGGGCGCAGCCGGCCGTTCATCGTCGTGATGCCGGTCCTCAACCCCACCAAGCGCTACTACGACGGCAGCGACATCCCCGGGCAGCCGAAGATGGGCACCTGGATGTCCGACGACGTCCCCGACCTGGTCAAGGCCAACTTCCGGACGTTCACCAGCCGCGACGGCTGGGCCTTCATGGGCTCCTCGTCCGGCGGTTTCGTCGCCCTGAAGCAGGTCCTCCAGCACCCGGACCGCTTCAAGGCGGTGATCGCCAGCGGCCCGGACACCCGCCCGGACTCGCCCCTGTGGCGCGGCCACCGGGCGGAGATGCGGGCGAACGACCCGGAGCGGCTGGCGCAGCGACTGGCCGCCCGCCCCGGCGCCCCCGACGTCTACGTGCAGTTCCAGATCGGCACGCAGGAGGGCGGCCGGGCCAACCTGGAGCGCTTCGTCCAGCGGTACGCCAAGGGGCCGGTCCACGCCCGCCTGCACGTCATCGAGGACGGCGGCCACAACGCCCGGAGCTATCTCCGCGGGATGCGGGACGCGAGCCTGGAGGCCATCAGCCGGGTCCTCCGCGGCCCGACGCCGACGCCGTAGGCAGGCGGTCCGGCGGTCCGGCGAGGGACCCCCGGGCCGCCGGCCACGCGCCGCTACGCCCGGGCGCCGGCAGCCGCCGGCAGCAGTTCCACCGCCACGTCGGCCGGGAACCCGGTGGTCGGGCCCACCCGCCGGGCGAACTCGGTGACGCCGCGCAGCTGGTCCGACCCGAACCGGAAGTCCAGCGTGGTGAAGTACCGCTCCAGCACCTGCTCGTCGAAGTGCTCCCAGCGGGCGGCCTGCTCGGCGACCTTGCCGACCTCCTCCAGCGACAGGTCGCGGGAGGCCAGGAACGCCTCGTGCACCTGCTGGACCACCTCCGGCTCGCGCTCCAGGTAGTCGCGCCGGGCCGCCCAGACCGCGAAGACGAACGGGAGCCCCGTCCAGTCCTTCCACATCTGGCCCAGGTCGTGGACGTCCAGGCCCAGCTTGGGTGCGTCGTGCAGGTTGGCGCGGAGCGCGGCGTCGCCGATCAGGACCGCCGCGTCGGCCTCCTGCATCATCAGCCCGAGGTCCGGCGGGCAGGTGAAGTAGTCGGGCCGCACCCCGATCTTCTCGGCGAGCAGCAGCTGCGCCAGCCGGACGGAGGTCCGCGAGGTCGACCCGAGGGCGACCCGGGCACCGTCCAGCTGCTCCAGCGGCTTCTGCGAGACGATCACGCAGGACATCACCGGGCCGTCGCAGCCGACCGCGAGGTCGGGGAAGGCGACGAGGTCGTCGGCGGCCCGCAGGAATTCGACGAGCGTGATCGGCGCGATGTCGAGCTCCCCGCGCACCAGCCGCTCGCTGAGCTTCTCTGGGGTGTCCTTGGTGAGGTCCAGGTCGAGGAGGGTGCCCGTACGGGCCAGGCCCCAGTAAAGGGGCAGGCAGTTCAGGAACTGGATGTGGCCCACTCGCGGCCGGCTGCGACGGTGGTCTGCGTCGGCTCCCGCGGGTGCGTCTCCAAAGGTTGAATTGTCCACATGCGGAGGCTAGACCCGCCGACCTCGGCGCCGGACGCCGGGGCCCCGGTGTGGCCTTTCCCTCTCCCCGCCAAACGTGATCTTTGGCTCTTCCACCTCCGGAGCGCACCGTGCTAGGCTCAGGCCAAGTTGCAGTTTGGTTTCCCTTGCAGTACAGAGCCTGCGGAGCATGTGACCCGCAGGCTTTTGTAGTTTTCAGACTTCTTTGCAGGTTCTGGAGCAGGGCAACCCTTTGGCCCAAGGAGGGCTTATGGCTACCGGAACCGTCAAGTGGTTCAACGCTGAAAAGGGCTTCGGCTTCATCGCCCAGGACGGCGGCGGCCCGGATGTCTTCGTCCACTACTCGGCGATCAACGCCTCTGGCTTCCGCTCCCTGGAGGAGAACCAGCAGGTCAACTTCGACGTCACGCAGGGTCCGAAGGGCCCGCAGGCGGAGAACGTTACGCCGGTTTGAGTTGCCCGCTCTGGTCTTTCTCCTCTGATTGACCAGTAGCACCCAAGGAGCCCCACTTCCGCCTTCGGGCGGAGGATGGGGCTCCTGCCTTTTGTACAGCCTTTCGTACAGCTCGGCGTCGGCCGCACTTTTCCGCTCCCGCCCGCCCGGAAAAATGAATACCAGGTGAATATCCCGCCGTGCCCGGCCGTGGAGCGGCGCACGGCTCGGCGCGACCGCCGCCCGGCGCCGCCCCCCTTCCGGTTCGGCGACCGCCCCGGAGGCCCGCCCGCGAACATCCCGCAGCGGGAACGGAACGCATAATTCCCCGCATCCGGAACGCCCCGGAAATCCGCACGCCCGCCGGAAGATCGGGAAGGGCGGATTGTGCATTCCGACGATTCACCGGCCCGGAAATCGTCCCCAATTCCTCCCGAGGACCGCCGCCGTGGGCGCCGCACCGCCCCGGTGCGCCGGGAGCGGCGACCGCTCCCCGAATTCGGGCGGGGGCGGATAAACCGTACCCGCGGTCGAACCGGGAAGGCCGAGCCCGGTGGCGGCGAGGGCGACGGATGCGATCACGGAAAGTGGTCACATGGCCACATGACAGGTTCTACCGTGGGCAGAATGAGCGAGGACATGCCGCCGCAGAAGCCCTGCCCCGATTGCGGTGGCGCGGGCACCGTCGAGTGGGAGACCCCTGGCGGCCACAAGGTCACCACGCAGTGCTCCGGCTGCGCCGGCACCGGAACCGTCCTGGCATAGAGGAGGCGGACGCAACTCATGGCGGCCTTCAGCAGAAACGGCAAGCCGGTCGGCCTCGATGCGCAGTACGTCGGCAGACTCCCGTGCGCCGCCTGCGGGCTGCGGCCGATGAAACTGCCCGGCCGGGAAGGCGGGGTGTGCATTCCCTGCTTCGCGGAGGAGCGGGCGGCGGCGGGGCGGCGGGCCGCGTCGGCCGGTGCGTGGGTGGCGGCGAGCTTCGTCGGCGACCCGTGCCTGGCGTGCGGTTCGCGGTCCGTGGACGCCAACGGATGGGCGTTCTGGTGCAATTCATGCCAGATGCAGACGGCGGTGGCCTTACCTCCACGATGAGGCCGGGCCCGCGGTGAGACCGGGGCACGGCATGGCAGGAAGCCCCCGTGCCACCTCCCCCACAGAGGTGACACGGGGGTTCCAGTTTGACGCGCGGAGGGCCGCGGCTCCAGAGCCGGAATCACTCCCTTGCTCTACGTTTGGTAAAGCTGCGCTATCTCGCCGGCGAAGTCGCGGGCGACGACGGCGCGGCGGAGCTTGAGGGACGGCGTGAGATGGCCGGTCTGCTCGGTGAACTCCGCGGGGAGGACCGCGAAGCGGCGGATGGACTCGGCGCGGGAGACCAGCTCGTTGGCGTCGTCGACGGCGTGCTGGAGGTCGGCGAGGAGCCGCTCGTCGTGGACGAGTTCGGCGAGCGGCACGTCCTGTTTCCTGGCCATGTGGCGCCAGTGGGCGAGGCCGTCGGGCTCCAGGGTGAGCAGGGCGGTGACGTAGGGCCGGTTGTCCCCGACGACCATGCACTGGCCTACGAGGGGGTGGGCGCGCAGGCGGTCCTCCAGGGGCGCGGGGGCGACGTTCTTGCCCCCGCTGGTCACGATGATCTCCTTCTTGCGGCCGGTGATGGTGAGGTAGCCGTCGGCGTCGAGGGCGCCGAGGTCGCCGGTGGCCAGCCAACCGTCCTGGTCGGCGGCCGGGGCGGCGGCGTTGGCGGCGGCGTCCCAGTAGCCCGTGAAGACATGGGGGCCGCGGAGCAGGATCTCGCCGTCGTCGGCGATCCGGACCGCGCTGCCGGGGAGCGGCCAGCCGACCGTGCCGATGCGGGGGCGCAGGGGCGGGGTGATGGTGCTCGCGGCGGTGGTCTCCGTCAGGCCGTAGCCCTCGAAGATCTCGATGCCGGCGCCGGAGTAGAAGGCGGCGAGGCGGTGGCCCAGCGGTGAGCCGCCGCAGATCGCGTAGCGGACCCTGCCGCCGAGGGCGGCGCGGATCCGGCGGTAGACGAGCGGGTCGTAGAGCTTGCGGGCGGCCTTGAGGGCGACGCCGGGGCCGGGTCCGGTCCCGTGTTCCCTGGCCTCGACGGCCTCGCCGTAGGAGCGGGCGATGCGGACGGCGCGGTCGAAGGAGGCGGCCCGGCCCATCTTCTCGGCGGTGGCGCGGCCGGTGTTGAAGACCTTCTCCAGGACGTAGGGGATGGCGAGGAGGAAGGTGGGCCGGAAGGCGGCGAGGTCGGCGAGGAGCTCGTCGGTCCGGATGCTGGGGGCGTGGCCGAGGCGGACCCGGGCGCGCAGGCAGCCGATGGCGACCATGCGGCCGAAGACGTGCGAGAGGGGCAGGAAGAGGAGGGTGGCGGCGGGCTCGTCGCTGACCGAGGTGAAGACAGGGTGGAGGAGGGCGATGGCGTTGTCGACCTCGGCGAAGAAGTTGGCGTGGGTGAGGGCGCAGCCCTTGGGGTTGCCGGTGGTGCCGGAGGTGTAGACGAGGGTGGCCAGCACGTGGGGGGTGAGGGTGGCGCGGCGTTCGTCCACGACCTCGTCGGGGAGGTCCCGGCCGGCGTCGACGAGGTGGCCGATGGCGCCGGTGCTGAACTGCCAGAGGTGGTCGAGGGCGGGGAGCTGGCCGCGGATCTGGCTGATCAGGCGGGCCTCGTCGACGCCCTCGACGGCGCAGGCGCGGGCCGTGGAGTCGTGCAGGATCCACTGCGCCTGGTGGGCCGAGGAGGTCGGGTAGAGGGGGACGGTGACCAGGCCGGCGGCCCAGGCGGCGAAGTCGAGGAGGGTCCACTCGTAGGTGGTGCGCGCCATGATCGCGAGCCGGTCGCCGGGGCGGAGGCCGTGCGCGATCAGGCCCTTGGCGACGGCGCGGACCTCGGCGGCGAAGGCGGCGGCGGTGACGTCGCGCCAGGTGCCGTCGGGTCGCTTGCGGGAGAGGACGGTCTCGTGCGGGGCCTCGGCGGCGTTGGTGAAGGGGATGTCGCCGAGCGAGCCGGTGCGGACGGGTGGGGCCAGCGGGGGGACGGAGACCTCGCGGACGGCTCCGTCGACCAACGTCGTGCGGGGCGGGGCGAGTTGGGGAACGGTGGCGGGGGCGTGCGCGTTCGGGGGTGCGCTGGGCTGGTTGAACACGAGCGGCTCCTCGGTGTTGCGCGCTGGTGTTGCGGGGGGGACGGGGTGGGTGGTGCTTCCTCTTCCGCCGGGCCCCGTGGGGGCGGGCGGTCGCGCGCCGGGGCGGCCGGGAGGGGTGGCTTGTGGCCGTCTCCCGTCGTCGGCCGCGGTGCCGTGGGGTGTCGGCTCTCGCACCGCGCGGGCTCCGTCGGTCTCGCCCACGGCCGGCGGGTGCCGACCGGCCGCGCGGGCATGTCCCGTGCGGTCGCACGGCCGCGCGCGGGCCTCGCCCACCCGGTGCGGGAGGCCCGACGGCACGGCAGCGGAACGCGGCGGAGGCGGCAAGGCGCCAGCCCCTTTCGGCACTGACCCGAAGGTAACCTTACTGCGCGGTAAATTTACGCCCAGGTCCGGGCGCCGGCCAATGCCCGTGCACGGCTTTCCTCGGCGGCCGAGGCGTGCCGCACCCCCGTCGGTCCGGTCAGGCCGGGGTCCAGCGCTCGCCGCGCATGAGACGGCCCAGGCCGGCCCAGGCGAAGTTCATCAGGGTGCCGGCGGCGTCCTTGGCCGTCGGCCGTTCGCGTTCGCCGATGACCCCCAGGGCCGAAGTGCCGTCGGCCGCACAGGCGTTGGCCCACTCGGCGAGCGATTCGGCGGCGCCGACGAGGGCGTGCGCCAGACCCGCGACCTCGCGGTCGGCCAGCTCGCCGGCGCACCCCGCCTCCTTCGCGGCGGCACCGATCAGACCGGCGACGAACCGCACGATCTCCGCCCGCATCGCGGCCACCTCGATCGCGAACGGCTCCCCCTGCGTCCGCGCCTGCTGGTGCAACACCGCCCAGCCTTCGGGGTGTTCGGCGGTGTGCGCGAAGAAGCCGGTCAGGCCGCACCAGAGTTGGCGGTCGGCGGCGGCGTCCTTCTCCACGGCCGCGGTCACGGCCGCCACCAGGGCCGCGGCCTCACGCCGGATGACCGCGCTGAAGAGCTCCTCCTTGGAGTTGAGGTAGAGGTAGACCAGGGGCTTGGAGACGCCGGCGAGTTCGGCGATCTCGTCCATGGAGGCCGCCCGGTACCCGCGCCGCGCGAACGTCCGCACCGCCGCGTCCATCATCTGCCGCTCCCGGACCGCGCGCGGCACCCGCTTGCTCTTGGCAGCACCCACCCTGAAAACCCTCCATCACCCCGCCCCTTTGCGGCATTTACCGCAAAGTAAGTTTACGATCTTCGCCCTCCCCACCCGGTCGCTTGACATGATGTGAGACATGCCGAGACGATACGGTCCGTTCCGTTAGTCGTATACGAAATGGGGGACCGCGCATGCCGCAGCGAGAAACAGGGGTCGAGGAGCGCTTCGTCGACGCCGCGCCGGGCGTCCGGCTGTGGACGGAGCAGCGCGGGCCCGCCGACGCGCCGCCGCTGTTGCTGGTCATGGGCGCGCAGGCCACCGGCGTCGGCTGGCCGGAGCCGCTGGTGGACGCGCTGGCCGCACGGCACCGGGTGATCCGCTACGACCACCGCGACACCGGCCGCTCCACCTGGTCGTTCGAGGACCGGCCGTACCGGATCGCGGACCTCGCCGACGATGTGAGCGCGGTGCTCGACGGGCTCGGCGTCGCCCGCGCGCACCTGGTGGGGATGTCGCTGGGCGGCATGCTGGTCCAGATGGTCCTCGCCGACCACCCGGAGCGGCTGCTCAGCGCCACCCTGATGGGCACCTGTGCGCTCAGCACCGCCCCGTACACCCGGCCCGACGGCGGCACCGTCCCCGTGGCGGAGCTGCCGGGCATCGCGCCGGAGGTGCTGGAGATGTGGGCCCGCCCGGTGGCGGACCACGGCGAGCAGGCCGAGATCGAGCGCCGGGTCGAGCACTGGCGGGTGCTCGCCGGTGACCGGCTGCCGTTCGACGCGGCGTACTACCGCGCGCTGGAACGGCGGGTCGTCGCGCACACCGGGCACTACCGCCCGGGCACCGCCCACGGGCGCGCCGACGACGGCGGGATGCTGCGCACCGAGGAGCTGGCGCGGAACGAGGTGCCCACGCTGGTGCTCTCCGGGCCGGCGGAGCCGGTCTTCCCGCCGCCGCATCCGCAGCATCTCGCGCAGGCGATCAGGGGTGCGGAGGTGGTGGAGATCCCGGGGATGGGGCACGCGCTGCCGCCGGAGGTCCACCGACCGCTGGCGGAGGCGATCCTGGCGCACACCGGCGCGGCGCACGGGGCGGCGACGGGCGCCCGCTGAGCCGCTCGCGCCGGCCCCGCCCGGACGCGAGCGCGCCCCCGCAGCCTCGTACGGGCTGCGGGGGCGCTGCGGCGCACCAGGGGCGGGGCCCCGGCGGGCGGTGTCAGGCGGCGGCCGGGGCCGGCTCCCGGTCGGCGGCCGGCTCGGCGGCGGTCGCCTGCTCCGTCTCGCCGATGCGGATGCTGGTGGCGCCGGCGTAGGCGTCGCGGTCCAGGATCTTCTCGCGGGCGGAGACCAGGATCGGGATGACCGACTGGCCGGCGACGTTGGTGGCGGTCCGCATCATGTCCAGGATCGGGTCGATGGCCATCAGCAGGCCGACGCCCTCCAGGGGCAGGCCCAGCGTCGAGAGGGTCAGGGTCAGCATGACCGTGGCGCCGGTGAGGCCGGCGGTGGCGGCGGAGCCGATGACCGAGACGAAGGCGATCAGGACGTAGTCGGCGATGCTGAGGTGGACGTTGAAGATCTGGGCGATGAAGATCGCGGCGATCGCCGGGTAGATCGAGGCGCAGCCGTCCATCTTGGTCGTCGAGCCGAACGGCACCGCGAAGGAGGCGTACTCCTTGGGCACGCCGAGGCGCTCGGTGACCTTCTGGGTGACCGGCATGGTGCCGACCGAGGAGCGGGAGACGAAGGCCAGCTGGATGGCGGGCCAGGCGCCGCGGAAGAACTGCAGCGGGTTGACCTTGGCGACCGTGGAGAGCAGCAGCGGGTAGACCCCGAACAGGACCAGCGCGCAGCCGACGTAGATGTCGACGGTGAAGGTCGCGTACTTGCCGATGAGGTTCCAGCCGTAGGTGGCAATGGCGTGGCCGATCAGGCCGATGGTGCCGATCGGGGCGAGCCGGATGACCCACCACAGGGCCTTCTGGAGCAGTTCCAGGGCGGCGCGGCTGAGCTTGAGAACCGGTTCGGCCTTCTCGCCGAGCTGTAGCGCGGCGATGCCGGCGACGGCCGCGATGAAGACGATCTGCAGGACGTTGAGCTCGGTGAACGGCGTGATGACGTCGGTGGGGACGATGCCGGTAAGGAAGTCGATCCAGGAGCCGGTGTGCTGGGGGAGCTTGCCGTCCTTGGGGGTCAGGCCGGTGCCCGCGCCGGGGTGCGTCAGCAGGCCGATGGCCAGGCCGATCGCCACCGCGATCAGCGAGGTGACCATGAACCACAGCAGGGTGCGCGTGGCCAGCCGGGCGGCGTTGTTGACCTGCCGCAGGTTGGTGATCGAGACCAGGATCGCGAAGAAGACCAGGGGGGCGACGGCCAGCTTCAGAAGCTGGACGAAGAGGTCGCCGATGTGCTCCAGCGTGGAGCCGAGCCAGCCGATGTCACCGCTCTTGGCGACCCAGCCGAGCAGCACGCCGAGGGCGAGGCCGGCCAGGATCTGCACCCAGAACGGGATCTTGGGTATTCGGGAGGTCTTCGGGGTCTGGGGCGCCGCGGCGGGCGCGGGGGTCTGGGCAGACGTGGACAACGGACACACTCCGGGAACGGGAAGACGTGGGACGCGGGGCGTCGGGACGGCGTGAAGTGGCGCCAGGAGGTCCGTACGTACAGGCAGGATCTCCGGCCGCTGGGGACGTGTCAGCGGCGGCAACAGGCCGCGGACATACAGCGGCAAAGATCGACGTGCAGGCGCACCACGAGCGGGACGCTCATGGGGGTCGAGGGCGCAGCTGCGGTCTTCATGACACGCACGTTAACACTTGAACTTTGAGGAACCCAAAGAAAATCTTTGGGTCGGTGTGACGGTCGGCGGGCCGTCGTGAAAACGGCCGGAATGCACAAAAGGGCGCCCGGTCCGGGGAGTTGGGACTCCACCGGCCGGGCGCCGGACGAAAAGGGGGCCGGACGGCGCGCCGACGTGACGCGTCTTACAGTCCGGAGGGACGGCGGGCGGACCCTACAGCCCGTCCTCCATGCTCTGGTTGGCCGCGAGACGCTCCTTCTGGCGGTCCACCCTGGCCACGATCTGCTCGGACATCGCGTCCCGCTGCTTGCGCAGCAGCACGAAGCTGAGCGGCGCGGAGATCACGATGGCGAGGAGGAGCATCCAGATGACGTTGGAGCTGCCGACGCCGAGGGGGATGATCCGGAAGTACGCCAGCACCCACACCACGGCGAAGCAGGCGACGAACAGGCCGATGCGAAGGGCGGTGTAGCGGAGCGTGGCGAACTTGGGGCTACTCACGGTCGGGACCTTCTTCTCAACGGCAACCGAAAGGGTCTCCGTCCAGTCAAGCACAGGACCCCGGGCGATCTTCCGGGCCCCCGGCACGAGGGGCTTCAGACCAGGTCCAGCCACATCGTGACGTCGTCGCGGAAGTCGTCGTCGGCGAGCTTGATCGCGCGGGGGGCGCGGCCGATCTCGCGATAGCCGCAGGCTTCGTAGAAGCGGCGCAGGCCGGTGCCGCCGCGGCAGGTGAGGCGGAGGCCGATGACGCCGTCGATGCCGCGGGCGGCGGCGGAGACCGCGGCCATCAGGGCGCGGCCGACGCCGCGGCCCTGGAGCGAGGGGTGGACCATCACCGTGTAGACCCACAGCCAGTGGGTGTACATGCGGTGCCAGTTGAGGGTGAGGAACGCGGTGGCCACGATCCGGCCGTCGGCGTCCCGGCCGACGAGCAGCCGCTCGCGGCCCTCGGCGAGCGCCGCGAGGTGACGGACGAGGTCGGGGCGGATGTCCGCGGAGGTCACCGGCGGGACGAAGCCGACCGCGCCGCCCGCGTTGGAGACGTCCGCCCACAACGCGCAGATCCCGTCGCGGACTTCCGGGGTGACGGCAGGGTCCAGCTCGAAGCGCACGCTCATGGAGCGGACCCTACCGGGGCCCCGGAAGGGGCGAGGTCGTCGTCAGACCCGCATCGGCTGCGGGGCCTCGCGGCGCTCCGGGTCCGGGCCGGGGTACTCGCGGATGGTCTCGTAGCGGGTGTTGCGCTCGACGGGGCGGAAGCCGGCGTCGCGGATCAGCTCCAGCAGGTCGTCGCGGGTGAGCTTGTTCGGCGTGCCGTAGTTGTCGGCGTCGTGCGTGATCTTGTACTCGACGACCGAGCCGTCCATGTCGTCCGCGCCGTGCTGGAGGGCGAGCTGGGCGGTCTGCACGCCGTGCATCACCCAGAAGACCTTGACGTGCGGGATGTTGTCGAAGAGGAGCCGGGAGACGGCGAAGGTCTTCAGGGCCTCGGCGCCGCTGGCCATCGTGGTCCGCGCCTGGAGCTTGTTGCGGACCTTGCCGTCCTGCATGTCCACGAAGTCGTGCTGGTACCGCAGCGGGATGAAGACCTGGAAGCCGCCGGTCTCGTCCTGGAGCTCGCGGAGCCGCAGGACGTGGTCGACGCGGTGACGGGGCTCCTCGATGTGCCCGTAGAGCATGGTGCAGGGGGTCTTCAGCCCCTTTTCGTGGGCGAGGCGGTGGATCCGCGACCAGTCTTCCCAGTGGGTCCGGTGGTCGACGATGTGCTGCCGGACCTCCCAGTCGAAGATCTCGGCGCCGCCGCCGGTCAGCGACTCCAGGCCGGCGTCGATCAGCTCGTCGAGGATCTCGGAGGCGGACAGGCCGGAGATGGTCTCGAAGTGGTGGATCTCGGTGGCGGTGAACGCCTTGAGCGAGACGTTCGGCAGCGCCTTCTTCAACTCCCGCAGCGAGCGCGGGTAGTAGCGCCACGGCAGGGTCGGGTGCAGGCCGTTGACGATGTGCAGCTCGGTGAGGTTGTCGTTCTCCATCGCCTTGGCGAGGCGGACGGCCTCCTCGATGCGCATCGTGTACGCGTCCTTCTCGCCCGGCTTGCGCTGGAACGAGCAGTACGCGCAGGACGCGGTGCACACGTTCGTCATGTTGAGGTGGCGGTTGACGTTGAAGTGGACCGCGTCGCCGTTCTTGCGGGTCCGCACCTCGTGGGCCAGGCCACCCAGCCATGCCAGGTCGTCGGACTCGTAGAGGGCGATTCCGTCCTCGCGGGTCAGCCGTTCGCCGGCGTGGACCTTGGCCTCCAGCTCGCGCTTGAGGCCGGCATCCATCGACGCAGCCATCGGGTCGCCTCCCACCATCTCTGTCTGTCACCGGCCGTTTCACGTGAAACGCTGGCCGTTTCGTGCGAAAAACGGGCTTCGCCGAGCCTACTCCCCCGGTTTCACGGCGGACGGCGGCCCCTTGGGAGTGGGCCCGGGCCGCCGCCCGCCGTCGGTGTCCACCGGGCTCAGTCGACCTCGTCCGGAAGCTCGCCGACGCGGTTCTCCCACTTGGTGGAGAGCACGATCGTGGTCCGCGTACGGGAGACGCCCTTGGTACCGGACAGCCGCCGGATGGTGCGCTCCAGTCCGTCCACGTCACCGACCCGCACCTTGAGCATGTACGAGTCGTCGCCGGCGATGAACCAGCAGTCCTCGATCTCTTCGAGGTCCTTCAGCCGGCGGGCGACGTCCTCGTGGTCGGCCGCGTCCGACAGGGAGATGCCGACCAGGGCGGTGACGCCGAGTCCGAGCGAGGCGGCGTTGACCGTCGCGCGGTAACCGGTGATCACTCCGGCCGCTTCGAGGCGGTTGATCCGGTCCGTGACGCTGGGGCCGGAGAGGCCGACGAGCCGGCCGAGCTCCGCGTAGGAGGCCCTGCCGTTCTCACGAAGTGCCTGAATGAGCTGCCTATCCACCGCGTCCATGCCCTCAAGCCTTCCAATCTTTCCGCGTTTCTGCGTTCTGCATGTAGAATCTAAGGCATACAGGGCCCTAGTCCTGTGATTCATTTAGAACGATCAAGGACGATCTTTCAACAGGAGTTGTCACCGTGTACTCGATCGAGATGGCCTACGCCCGCATGCGTGAGCTGCAGGACCAGGCCAATCGTTCACGTGCCGCCCAGCAGACCGCCACCCCGCGGGCACGGCGCCGTCTGGGCCGCGCCGCCGCCAAGAAGCGCTAACGAGCCTTCGGGGCCTCCCCTTTGGAGCCGCCCCCCAGCTCCCCTTCCCACCGCCGGTACAGCCCGTGCGGCACCTGAGCCGCATCGAGCACCCGGCCCGCGACGAAGTCCACCAGATCCTGGATGTGCGTCGCACCCGCGTAGAACGCCGGAGAGGCGGGCAGCACCACGGCGCCCGCCTCGTCCAGCGCCACCAGGTGCTTCAGCGTCGGCCCGTTCAGCGGGGTCTCCCGCACCGCGACGACCAGCGGCCGCCGCTCCTTGAGCGTCACGCTCGCGACCCGCTGGAGCAGGTCCTTCGACAGTCCCAGCGCCACCCCGGCCACACACGCCGTGCTCGCCGGGACGATCAACATCCCCTGCACCGGATACGAACCCGACGACGGACCCGCCGCCAGATCCCCGGCCGGCCAGTACCGGACCGCGTCCAGCGCCCGCTCGGTCACCGGGAAGGTGTCCGGCTTGCCGTCCGCGCCGCGCGCCAGCCACTCCCGCAGGTCCTCGCGCCAGTGCGCGTCCCTGAAGGCGATACCCGTCTCGTCCAGCAGGGTCAGCCGCGACGCCCGGCTGACGATGAGGTCCACCGCCTCCCCGGCCGCGAGCAACCCGCGCACCACGGATGCGGCGTACGGCGTCCCGGACGCGCCGGAGATCCCCACGACCCACGGTCGGCGGCCGGGGTCCTGCTTGCTGGTGTCGTTGTGCGGCGGCTCCACGGATCGAGCCTATCCGGCGGAACCACCGGGGCCGTCACGACCGTTACTACCTGTGCGCCGGTACGACGCCGGGGACGCGACCGGACACGTCGAGGACGAGGGGGCGGGAGATGACACCGCGTACCGCACGGGCCAGGCCCGCGCTCGTGCTGATGCTGGGCTGGGTGGCGCTGCTGTGGGTCCTGGAGGGCCTCGACACCGTCACCGGCAACGCCCTCGACGCCTTCGGCATCCAGCCCCGCGATCCGGCCGAGCTGGTCGATGTGATCCCCGCCGCCTTCATCCACTTCGGCTTCGGCCATCTGGCGGCCAACACCCTCCCGCTGCTGGTGCTCGGCTTCGTCGCCGCGCTGCGCAGCGGCATCCGCCGGTTCCTCGGCGCGGCACTGCTGATCATCGTCGTCAGCGGACTGGGCGTCTGGTTGACGGCCGCCCCGCACAGCAACACCGCGGGCGCCTCCGGAGTGGTCTTCGGACTCTTCGGCTATCTGCTGGTCCGCGGCTTCATCGAGCGCAAGCTGCTGGACGTCGGGATCGGCGTGACCGTCGGGCTGATCTACGGCTCGATCCTGTGGGGCGCGCTGCCCACCACCAGCGGGATCAGCTGGCAGGGCCATCTGTTCGGGCTGATCGGCGGGGTGCTGGCGGCGTTCGTGCTGCGCGAGCGGGGGCGGGCGGTGCGGTCGGCCGGCGCCGTTGTCGGACCCGTCCCGTAATCTCGGAAGACGGGTCGCGGAGCGCGCTCCGGGCCGGGACCGGAGGGTCGGGAGGCCCGGCGTCCGCCGTCCGCGGCCTGCGCCGCGGCGCGGCCAGACAGCGACACGACGACGGGGGAGTGCACGATGTCCGACCACCACCAGCCGGGATACGGCCCGCCCGCGGGCTGGCAGCAGCCCACTCCCCCGCCCGGCGGCTACGGCTATCCGGGCACGCCCGGATACGGCTACCCCACCGGCCCCGGCTACGGCGTCCAGCCGCCGCCCCCGCCCTCGACGAGCACGGCGATGTGGGCCCACCTCGGCGCCCTTCTGACCATCACCGCCGGCTCGATGCTCTGCGGGCTGGGCGGCTTCCTGGGCTGGATAGGCCCGCTCTCCCTGCGGAACAACGCCCGCCACAAGCACGACCCGTACGTCCGCCACCACGCCACCCAGGCGCTGAACTTCGGCCTCACCCAGGCCATCGTCGCGGCGCTCGGCCTGGTGCTCTACCTCGGCAGCGCGGTCATCTTCGCGGCGGCCGACGACAGCGCGCGGAGCGATCCCCCGCCGGGGCTGGCCGTGCCGCTGCTGACGATCATGGTGATGATGGCGGCCTACGCCGTGTCCGGGATGGTCTGCGCCATCATCGGCACGGTCAAGGCGACCAAGGGCGAACTGTGGCACTACCCGCGGCTGATCGCCTGGCCGATGAGCAAGGTCTGACCGGCCGGGCGACACACCGCCGCGATGTCAGCACACCGGGGCGTCAGGGCGTCAGGCCGCGGACGAACAGGTCCAGCAGCGCACAGACGAACAGCGCGATCCCGATGAAGCTGTTGACCTGGAAGAACGCCCGGTTGAGCCGCGAGGTGTCGTGCGGGCGCACGATCGCGTGCTCGTAGCAGAAGGCCACCGCCACGATCACCAGCCCGACCCAGAAGAGGACGCCGGCGCCGATGGCGACGCCGTACCACGCCAGCAGCGCGGTGGTGACGACGTGGCACCAGCGGGCGCCCCAGAGCGCGCCCGGCACACCGAAGCGGGCCGGCACGGACATCACGCCGTTCGTCCGGTCCGCCTCGACGTCCTGGCAGGCGTAGATCAGGTCGAAGCCGCCGATCCAGATGCCGACCGCGAGACCGAGGATCACCGACTCCCAGGACCACTCGCCGGTGACCGCGATCCAGGCGCCGACCGGGGCCATCGCCTGGGCCAACCCGAGGATCGCGTGCGGGAAGTTGGTGAAGCGCTTGCCGTAGGGGTAGACCACCATCGGGACGACGGCGACCGGCGCCAGCGCCAGACACAGCGGGTTGAGCAGCGCGGCCGCGCCCAGGAAGACCACCACCGCGACCAGCGCGCCGGTCCAGGCGGACCGGACCGACACCGCGCCGGTGACCAGCTCGCGCCCGGCCGTGCGCGGGTTACGGGCGTCGATCTCCCGGTCGATGATGCGGTTGACGGCCATCGCGAAGGTGCGCAGCCCGACCATGGCGACGGTGACGAGCAGCAGCCGGACCCAGTGGACGTTCCGGTCCAGCTGGTGCATCGCGGTGAAGGCCGCGATGTAGGCGAAGGGCAGCGCGAAGACCGAGTGCTCGATGACGACGAGCCGCAGGAAGGCCCGCGTCCGTCCCGGCTGCGGTACCGCGGCGGCGGATGCACTCATGCGGAAACCTCACTGCGCTCGGCCCGGCAGGCGCGCGGCACGCACCTGTTGATCGTCGGCTCGCCCGGCTCGCTCACAGCCCGTACTCCTTCCAGCGGCGGTCGACCAGCGCCGCGGTCCTCGGGTCCGACTCGACCATGTCCGGCCAGCCCCCGTCACGGGTGTAGCCCTCCTCGGGCCACTTCCGGGTGGCGTCGATGCCCGCCTTGCCACCCCAGAACTGCTGGTAGGAGGCGTGGTCGAGGTGGTCGACGGGGCCCTCGACGACGGTCAGGTCGCGGGCGTAGTCGGTGTTGCCCAGCGCCCGCCAGGAGACCTCGTGGAGGTCGTGCACGTCGCAGTCCGCGTCGACCACCACGATCAGCTTGGTCAGCGACATCATGTGGGCGCCCCAGATGGCGTGCATGACCTTCTGGGCGTGCTTGGGGTACTTCTTGTCGATCGAGACGATCGCGCAGTTGTGGAAGCCGCCCGACTCGGGGAGGTGGTAGTCCACGATGTCCGGGACGATGATCTTCAGGAGCGGGAGGAAGAACCGCTCGGTGGCCCGGCCCAACGGCCCGTCCTCGGTGGGCGGGCGGCCCACCACGATCGACTGGAGCAGCGGGCGCTTCCGCATCGTCACGCAGTCGATCTTCAGCGCGGGGAACGGCTCCTGCGGCGTGTAGAAGCCGGTGTGGTCGCCGAACGGGCCCTCCGGCAGCATCTCGCCGGGCTCCAGCCAGCCCTCGATGACGACCTCGGCATGGGCCGGGACCTGGAGCGGGACGGTCTTGCAGTCCACCATCTCGATCCGCTTGCCCTGGAGGAAGCCGGCGAAGAGGTACTCGTCGATGTCGCCGGGGAGCGGCGCGGTCGAGGCGTAGGTGACGGCCGGCGGGCAGCCGAAGGCGATCGCGACCGGCAGCCGCTCGCCGCGCCTGGCGGCGACCTGGTAGTGGTTGCGGCTGTCCTTGTGGATCTGCCAGTGCATCCCGATGGTGCGCTTGTCGTGACGCTGGAGGCGGTAGAGGCCGAGGTTGCGGACGCCGGTCTCGGGGTGCTTGGTGTGGGTCAGGCCGAGGTTGAAGAAGGAGCCGCCGTCCTTGGGCCAGGTGAACAGCGCCGGCAGCTGCTCCAGATCGACGTCGTCGCCGGTGAGCACGACCTCCTGGACGGGGGCGTCACCCTTGAGCTTCTTCGGCGGGACGTGCGTCATGTTCGCGAGCTTGCCGAACGCCTCGCGGACGCCGACGAAGCCGTGCGGCAGCTCGGGCTTGAGGAGCCCGCCGATCTTCTCGCTGATCTCCTCGTACGCCTTGAGGCCGAGGGCCTTCAGGAGCCGGCGGTCGGTGCCGTAGACGTTCATCGCCAGCGGCATCGACGAGCCCTTGACGTTCTCGAAGAGCAGCGCCGGCCCGCCGGCCTTCTGCACCCGGTCCACGATCTCGCCGACCTCCAGGTACGGATCGACCTCGGCCTTGATGCGCGTCAGGTCGCCCTCGCGCTCCAGGGCCCGCAGCAGGGAGCGAAGATCGTCGTAAGCCATGCGTTCCAGTATCCGGTACGCACTACCCTGTACGGGTCACGGGGCCCCGTCGCGGGCCCGTCCACAGCGCAGGGGGACCGTCCGCAATGCTCAGGTATCTGCCGTTCCTGTTGGTGCTGGCACTGTGGATCTACGCGTTCATCGACTGCATCAACACCCCCGAGTCGCAGGTCCGCGGCCTGCCCAAGGTGGTGTGGGTGCTGATCATCCTGCTGTTCGGCGAGGTGCTGATCGGGCCGATCGCCTGGCTGGTGGCCGGCAAGGAACGGCACCGGGTCGCGGGCGGCGGGGGCAGCACGCCCTCGGAGTGGCACCGCCAGCACAGCAGCACGACGTGGGTGGCGCCGGACGACAATCCGGAGTTCCTGCGGTCCCTGCGCGAGGAGAACAAGAAGGACGAGGCGCTGCTGAAGGACTGGGAGGCCGACCTGCGGCGCCGCGAGGACGAGCTGCGGCGCAAGGAGGCCGGGTCCGCCGACGGCGCGACCGGGACGGACGGCACGACCGGCGCGACCGGCTCCGACGGCGGCGACGGGACGCCCGGCAAGAGCGGCCGGAAGGGCCCCGAGGACACCCCGCCCGCCACTTCCTGAGCACTCCTCACAACCGTCCGGCCCAGCCCGCGTTGCCGTGGCCCGGCCCGGCGGGGAAAGTGACCGGCATGGACCAGGCACCGGATCAGGACCGGACACGGCAGTGGGGGCAGGACCGCGACTCCGTCCGCCGCTACGGCGGCGTGGACGGTCATGGCGACCCGTCCGGCCACCCCGACCACGTCCAGGAGCAGGCCCGGACCATGCTCGCCACCGCCGTCGCCGAGGCGCGGGCCGGGCTGGCCGAGGGCGGCATCCCCGTCGGGGCGGCGCTCTACGGCCCGGACGGGACGCTGCTCGGGCGCGGCCACAACCGCCGTGTCCAGGACGGCGACCCGTCGCTGCACGCCGAGGTCGCGGCGTTCCGGGCGGCCGGGCGGCAGCGCGACTACCGCGGCACCACGATGGTCACCACGCTCTCGCCGTGCTGGCTGTGCAGCGGGCTGGTCCGCCAGTTCGGCATCTCCCGGGTCGTCATCGGCGAGGCCCGGACGTTCCACGGCGGCCACGACTGGCTGGCCCGGCACGGCGTGCGGATCGTGCTGCTGGACGATCCCGGCTGCGCGGCGATGATGCGCGACTTCATCGGGGAGCACCCGGAGCTGTGGCAGGAGGACATCGGCGTGGTCTGAGGCCGCTCCGCCCGTCCACCCGCCCGTCGCCCCGTCCGCCCACCGGGGACCGCGGGGTGGCGCGTAATCCGGTGGCCCGCGCCGCCCCGCCTCGGCAGGATGCCGCCATGAGCACCGGCACCACCACCCCCCACGAGCCGCCCTGCCGCATCCGGGCGCTGCACACCGCGGACACCGTCACCGTCTACCAGGCGTACGCGCCGTCCCTGGGCCTGCCCGCCGCGCGGGACGGCCGGTTCCCCGCCGCCTGGAAGCGCGACCGGATGACGTGGATCAAGCCGTCGTTCCTGTGGATGATGTACCGCTGCGGCTGGGCCACCAAGGCCGACCAGGAGACCGTCCTGGCCATCGAGATCACCCGCGAGGGCTTCGACCGGGCGCTGCGCCGCGCCTGCCTGTCGCACTACGTCCCCGGGCTCCACGCGGACCGCGACGCCTGGCAGCGCGCGCTGCGCCACTCGCCGGCCCGGGTCCAGTGGGACCCCGAGCGCGATCTGCGCCTGAAGCCGCTCGGCCACCGCTCCCTCCAGCTCGGGCTGTCCGGTGAGATGGCGCGGGCCTACGCGGACGAGTGGACCGTCGCCATCCGCGATGTGACGCCGCTGGCCCGGAAGATCCACGCGCTGGTCCGCGCCGGCGACGACCGGTCCGCCCGGGCGCTGCTGCCCGACGAGCGCCCGTATCCCGCGCCGGAGGAGGCGCTGGCCCATCTGCGGTGACCGGGGGCGTCCCCGGCACCGTCCTTGATCCGTTCGGCGGGCGTCCGCTACCGTTCGCCGTTGCTCGAAATGCCAAGGGAGAGTAGAGCAGGGGGTTCAGATGCGGAGACGGCAACGAGGGGTCCGGGGCCTACTGGGCGCCGTACTGCTGGCGGGGACGGTGGCCGGGTGCGGGAGCGGTGCCGCGCCGGGCGGTGGCGGGGGCGCGTCGGACGACGGCGGGGTCGTATCGGTCGGCGCCCAGGGGTCGGGGTGTGCGCTGCCGATGACCTTCGAGGCGGAGAAGCGGTGGACGAGGAAGTCGGTCCTGCCGACGTACCAGCCCTCGAAGCCCTGGCCGTTCTCCGTCGTGTGCCAGATCGACGCGGGCGGCGGGGCGAAGGACACGCCGCAGCTCACCGTCTACCTTGCGGACCGGCCGCTCGACGGCGGCCCGACGGACATGATGGACGGCTTCAGGGGCGCGGGCATGTCCAACCACGGCGAGTACGAGAGCGAAGAACAGGTCAGTCAGCTCAACGTCGGGTTCAGTTCTGCCGTGGAAGTGACGTACAAGCTGAGCCCTCCGGACGACCAGAAGCCCTGGAAGGTCACGCTCCTCCTGGTGCTGACACCCAAGGGGCCCATGGTGTTGGAGGTACAGGGACCCGGCAACCAGGGGCCCGCCCTCAAGGCGTACCAGCGCGCCAAATCCACTCTGCAGCAGGTGCCCTCCTGACACTGACCCGCCATCCGTACCCGGCACCCGGGGGAACTCCGTGCGTAAGCCGCGTGTCCCCGTCAATCGCCACAAAGGCGTAGTCGGGGTGGTGCACGAGCGGTCGGGCGCTGCTTCACGTGGCGTATGAGGCGTATGGCCGGTCGGCCAACTCTGGTCTGTTCACAGCCATTTGACGCAGCGTTCAGCAACCTCCCCCTGCCTCGGAAACTGCCCCGCCGCCACAGTCGGGACGGCCCACCGAGGGCTTACGCGACTCAGGGAGAGTGGGATTCATGCCGGACATGACCCGACGCAGACTCCTCGGCTCGGCGGCCGGGGCGATCGGCGGTACCGCCGCGCTGTCGTTGCTGCCGCCCAACGTCCAGAAGGCCGTTGCCGCCGGCCCCCCGCGTCACGGCTCACTGCGCGACATCGAACACGTGGTCCTGCTGATGCAGGAGAACCGTTCTTTCGATCACTACTTCGGAACGCTGCGCGGCGTCCGCGGCTTCAACGACCCGGGCGCGCTCACCCTCTCCACCGGCCGGTCCGTCTTCTACCAGCCGGACCCCGAGAACCCCGACGGCTACCTGCTCCCGTTCCGCCTCAACACCCACACCTCCAGCGCCCAGGCCATCCCGTCCACCAGTCACGCCTGGTCGGTCCAGCACGAGGCGTGGAACGGCGGCAGGATGGACCGCTGGCTGCCCGCGCACCGCAAGGCGGACGGCGTGAACGGGCCGTACGTGATGGGCTACCACACCCGCGAGGACATCCCCTTCCAGTTCGCCCTCGCCGAGGCGTTCACCCTCTGCGACAACTACTTCTGCTCGGTCTTCGGGCCGACCTGGCCCAACCGGCTGTACTGGATGACCGGCACCCTCGACCCGGGCGGCACCCACGGCGGCCCGGTCCTGAACAACACCGCGCCCAAGCCGTACCGCTGGACGACGTACGCGGAGCGGCTTCAGGCGGCCGGCGTCAGCTGGAAGGTGTACCAGGAGGAGGACGACTACGGCTGCAACCTGCTGGAGCAGTTCCAGACCTTCCGGGACGCCAAGCCGGGCAGCCCGCTGTACGAGAAAGGGGTGCGGCCCGGGCCGGCCGGCGCCTTCGAGGAGGACGCCCGCAAGGACCGGCTGCCGGCGGTCTCCTGGATCATCCCCACCAGCTACCAGTCGGAACACCCGGACTACCTGCCGGCCGCCGGGGCCGACTTCGTGGCCAAGAAGATCGAGGCGATCGCCTCGAACCCCAAGGTGTGGGCCAAGACCGCCTTCATCCTGAACTACGACGAGAACGACGGCCTCTTCGACCATGTGCCGCCGCCGGTGCCGCCGGCGGGGACCAAGGGCGAGTTCGTCCGCGGCCTGCCGATCGGGGGCGGGTTCCGGGTCCCCTGCTTGATCGTTTCTCCTTGGACGGTGGGCGGCTGGGCGGCCGGCGACGCCTTCGACCACACCTCGGTGCTGCAGTTCCTGGAGCGGTTCACGGGCGTGACGGAGCCCAACATCAGCGACTGGCGGCGGGCCACCTTCGGCGATCTGACCTCGGCGTTCGGCTTCCGTTCGGCGGCGCACCACCCGCCGCGGCTGCCGCGGGACACCGCCGAGAAGCTGGCCGAGGCGCAGTGGGAGGTGGCGCACCTGCCCAAGCCGACGCTGCCGGGCAAGGACCAGAAGCCGCCGCGGCAGGAGCGCGGCCGGCGCAAGCGGCGCTGAGGCGGGGGCGCGGCTCCCGTACACACGACGGTGCCGTACGGACCGGCCCTCGGTGAGGGGCCGGGTCCGTACGGCACCGGTGTGTCGCGGTTCGGGCGGGCTCAGACGCCGGCGTAGGAGTGCAGGCCGGTGACGAAGATGTTCACGATGAAGTAGTTGAAGAGGTAGCAGACGAAGGCGATCACACCCAGCCAGGCGGCCTTGCGGCCCTTCCAGCCGACGGTGGCGCGGGCGTGCAGGTAGCAGGCGTAGGCGACCCAGGTGATGAAGGACCAGACCTCCTTGGGGTCCCAGCCCCAGTAGCGGCCCCAGGCGGCCTCGGCCCAGATGGCGCCCGCGATGATGGTGAACGTCCACAGCGGGAAGACGGTGGCGTTGACGCGGTAGGCGAACTTGTCGAGCGAGGCGGCCGAGGGCAGCCGGGTGAGGACCGAGGTGGCGAAGGCGCCGGGCTGCGGGCCGTCCGGGTCGGCGAGCTTGGCCTCGTGGCGGTCGCGGAAGAGGAAGAGCAGGCTCGCGACCGCGCCGAGGTAGAGCACCGCGCCGGAGAGGATCGCGCAGGAGACGTGGATCCACAGCCAGTACGAGTGCAGCGCCGGCACCAGCTGGTCGCTGGCGGTGTACAGCACGCTGACGGCCAGGCCCAGGTCGAGCAGGACGGTGGTGACCAGCGGCAGGCCGAGCCAGCGGACGTTCTTCTTGAGCAGCAGCAGGACCAGGTAGGCCGTCACCGCGGCCCCGCCCAGGGTCGTGGAGAACTCGTACATGTTGCCCCAGGGGGCGCGCTGCACGGACACGGCGCGGGTGACGATGCCGCCGACGTGCAGCGCCCAGGCCAGGACGGTCAGCGAGATCGCGATCCGGCCGTAGAGGTCGCCCTTCTCGGTGCCGCCGTGCGCGCCGGGGCCGTCGGGGACGTCAGGGCCGCCGGCCGCGGTCCGGGTGACGACCTTGGGGCGCTCCAGGACGGCGGTGCCCCCGATGCAAGCATCGGCTCCACTGGAGCTACGCGCCCCCTTCTGGGCGCTCCCGGCGGGGGCGGTGACCTCGGTGGTCAGGGCGGCGGCGGTCCGGCCGACCTTGCTGCGGCTGCCGAACACCCACTCGGCCATGTGGGCGACGAAGGCCAGGGTGTAGATGGCCATCGCCGAATAGACCAGCACATTGCTGTAGTGAGCCAGTGTCTCGTTGGCTGCGGCAGCGAGATTCACGTGCGCGCTCCTTCGGAGGGATCAGCAGGATCGGCAGAGTCGGTCGGCTCCGTCGGGTCTTCGGCGGACGCGGCGGGTTCGTCCCCGGTGTCCGGTGCGGCGGCGGCCGGCGGGGCACCGGGCGTCAGCTCGTCGGCGAGGGCGGCGAGCTCCTCCGCCACCCGGGCCGACTCGCTGCGGCCGAGGCCGGCCATCTCGACGACGGTGACGCCGCTGTCGTCGGCGCGCTCCGCGCGGACCCAGACCCGGCGCCGCTGGATGAACAGCGAGGCGGCGAGGCCGAGCAGGGCGGCGACCGCGCCGGTCAGCGCGAGGCCGTTGCCGGGCTGGTGGGTGATCTTGAAGCTGGCCCAGGTCTTGATGCCCTCGAAGGTGATGGAGCCGTCCCCGTTGGGGAGCTTCATCGTGGACTCGGCCTCGATCTCCTGGGGCGTCAGCTTGGCGCCGGAGTGACCGAGCATCTTCGCCGCCCGGTCCTTGGGCAGCAGCATCTTCTTGAAGAAGTCGCCGCTGGCGTCCTTGTACTGCTTCAGGCGCTTGGTGTCGAGCTGGTAGACGTTCTGCGGCAGGCCGGAGTCCATGCCGAGGTCGCCGTGCCAGGCGTTCACCGACAGGACGGGGAAGTCCGGGGCGGGGAACTGGGAGAACATCGACCCGGAGTTCTTGCCGCCGAAGGTCGGGACGAACAGCGCCTGGAAGCCGAGCTGGTTGCGCTCGCCGTCCTTGGACCGCGCGCCGGGGACCTTCACCACGCCGGAGGAGGTGAAGTTCTTGGGGTCCTGCGGGAGGAACGGCACCGCGCCGTGGTACACGACCTTGCCGCGGCCGTCCTTGACGGTGACGACCGGTGAGTAGCCGTGGGAGAGCAGGTAGACCTTGTTGCCGGCGATGTCGAGCGGGGTGTTCACCTCGATCGACTTCTTGTGCTCGGTGCCGTCCGCGCCGGTGAAGTAGGTGATGTTGGCGCGGAAGGTGCGGGGGGTGCCCTTCTGCGGGCCGGTCCGTTCGTAGGTCGCGTCGAACGAGTCCATGGTGAAGCCGAACGGCGCCATGGTGTCGGTGTCGAAGAACGGGCCGGAGGAGAAGTCGTCGTACTGGGTCAGGCTGTTGGAGAAGCCGTCGCCCTCGGTGACCAGCTTGCCGCCCTCGGACTTCCACAGGCTGCCGACGGCGAACGCCACCAGCATCACGATCAGCGCGACGTGGAAGAGGAGGTTGCCGGCCTCGCGCAGATAGCCCTTCTCGGAGGCGACCGCGGTGCCCTCCCGGCGGATCCGGAAGCGCCGCTTCTTGAGCATCCGCTCGGCGGCGTCCAGGACCTGCTCGGGCGCCGCCCCGGTGCGCCAGGTGGTGTACGCGGGCAACCGGGTCAGCCGGCGGGGGGCGGCCGGCGGGCGGCCGCGGAGCTGCCCGACGAACTGCCAGGCGCGCGGCACGATGCAGCCGATCAGCGAGATGAACAGCAGCAGGTAGATCGCGGAGAACCAGACCGAGCTGTAGACGTGGAACATCCCCAGCTTGTCGTAGATCTCGCCGAGGGTCGCGTGCTTGCCCTTGAACTCGTCGACCTTGACCGGGTCGATGCTGGTCTGCGGGATCAACGAGCCGGGGATCGCGCCGATGGACAGCAGGAAGAGCAGCAGCAGCGCCACCCGCATGGAGGTCAGCTGGCGCCAGAACCAGCGCGCCCAGCCGATCGGCCCGAGCGAGGGGAGGGAGATGTCCTCCTTGGGCGCGGTGGAGAGCTGGGATCCGGCGAGGCCGAGATCACCGCCCTGGTCGGCGGCGTCCGGCTCGTCCGTGGTGTCGGTCTTGGTGGACATCAATCAGATCCCAACGGTGATGCTTTGCGTCCAGCTCTGTAGCTGGGACATCAGAATGTCCCAGACGCCTGTGAGGAGGAGGACGCCGAGGGCGATCATCATGCCGCCGCCGGCCCTCATCACCCAGACGTAGTGCCGCTTGACCCAGCCGAAGGCGCCCAGCATCCGGCGGAAGGCGAGCGCCACCGCGATGAACGGCAGCCCCAGGCCCAGGCAGTACGCCACGGTGAGCAGCGCGCCGCGGCCGGCGCTGGCGTCGTAGAAGGAAAGGGTGTTGACGGCGGTGAGGGTGGGGCCGAGGCAGGGCGTCCAGCCGACGCCGAAGAGCACACCGAGCACCGGCGCGCCGGCCAGCCCCATCGCGGGCTTCTTGTGGAACCGCAGTTCGCGCTGGCCGAACCGCTTCAGGACGCCGGCGAAGGCCAGCCCGAGCAGGATCATCAGCACGCCCAGGACGCGCGCGATGACGTCCTTGTAGTCCTGGAGGGTCTTGCCGAAGAAGCCGAAGAGGGCGCCGCCGGAGACGAAGACGGCGGTGAAGCCGAGGACGAAGAGGAAGGCGCCGGCCAGCATCCGGCCGCGCCGGGCGTCGGCGAGGTCGGTGCCGGTGACGCCGGTCACGTACGACATGTAGCCGGGGACGAGGGGCAGCACGCAGGGCGAGAAGAACGAGACCAGGCCGGCCACGAGGGCGACGGGGACGGCCGCGATCAGGGCCCCGGTGAGGATGGTCTGGTTCTCCGCGGCGTTGGCGGCGAGCGTGATCACGCGATCACTTCTCGGCGATCAGCGGGTCGACCATCTTGCGCAGGTCGTCCTCGGCGAGCGGGCCGATCGACCGTGCGGCGATCCGGCCCTGCCGGTCGATGGCGATCGTGGAGGGGATCGACTGCGGGTTGAGGCTGCCCTTGGGGAAGCGCAGCATCAGCTTGCCGGTGGGGTCGTACAGGCTCGGATAGGGCACCTTGTGCTCTTCCTCGAACTGGACGGCCTGCGACTTCTCGGCGTCGCGGGTGTTGATCCCGACGAACTGGACGCCCTTGTCCTTGACCTCGTTCGCGACCTTGGCGAAGTTGGGGGCCTCGGCGATGCAGGGGCCGCACCACGATCCCCAGACGTTGACGATGACGACCTTGCCCTTGTAGTCGGCCACGTCCAGCTTCTTGCCGGTGGTGGTCTCCCCGGACAGGGCGGGGGCCGGCTGCCGGTCGCCGGGCTTGACGGTGTCGACGCCGTTCTTGCCCTGGACGAACCGGGTCTGCGCCGAGCCGCCGGAGGCACCGTCGCCGCAGGCGCTCAGCGTCAGCGAGGCGGCCGCCGCTCCCGCGGCGAACAGGGCGAGACGGCGGCGACTGGTGAGGCGGCGGGGGGCGCGGCTGTCACTCATGTGAAAAGTTTCGCATGGGCCATTTGCGGATCTTCCGCGCCCCCCTCGCCCCGTCGCGCCCCGGGCAAAGGGGCATGTCAGACCCTACGGAACGACAGCTTCCGGCGCGTTGTGCGGACTTGCGGGCCGGGTCAGACCTCGGCGAGGTAGCTCTTCCAGCCGCCGGCCGGCCGCTGGCCGACGCCCATCCCCTGGAGCTTGCGGACGACCCGGGGGTCCTGGGCGTCGATCCAGTCGGTGAACTGGCGGAAGGAGACCAGCCGGACGTCCTTGTTCCGCTCGTTGGCGATGTGCTTGAGCGCTTCCTCGACGGCGTCCATGTAGATGCCGCCGTTCCACTGCTCGAAGTGGTTGCCGATGAAGAACGGCGCGCGGTTGGTCTCGTAGGCCCGGCGGAATCCGGAGATGTAGGCGTCGGCGGCCTGCTTGCGCCAGCCCGGGTAGTTGGCCGGCGGCGCCTTGGTGGAGTTCTGGGACTGGTTGGCCAGGATGTTGTAGTCCATCGAGAGCACCTCGAAGGAGTGGCCGGGGAAAGGTATCTGCTGGAGCGGGAAGTCCCATATGCCCTGCTTCTTCCGGGGCCAGACCTGGCGACCGCCGGGCGAGCTGGCGTCGTAGCGCCACCCCAGCTTCCGGGCGGTGGGCAGCAGGTTCTCCTGGCCGAGCAGGCAGGGCGTCCGGGCGCCGACCAGTTCCTTGCGGTAGTCGAAGGGCAGCGGTTCGGCGTCGTCGAATCCGGTGTTCGTGCGCCACTTCGTGACGAAGGCCATGGCCTGGTCTATCTCGGACTGCCACTGCGCGGGCGTCCAGTGCTTGACGGAGGTCCGGGCGTCGCCGCAGAAGTGGCCGTTGAAGTGGGTCCCTATCTCGTGCCCGTCGAGCCACGCCTGGCGGACGTTGCCGAGCGTCTCCCGTATGTGGTCGTTGTTGAGGTAGCCGATGGCGGAGGCGCCGGGCTTGTTGTTCGGCGGGAGGTAGAGGTGCTTCTTGTCCTCGGGCAGCAGGTAGAGCCCGGAGAGGAAGAAGGTCATGGCCGCGCCGTGGTCCTTGGCGAGCTTGCGGAACCGGGGGAAGAGGCCGTTTCCGACCTCTCCCGCCCCGTCCCACGAGAAGATCACGAACTGCGGCGGGGTCTGCCCCGGCTCCAGCCGCTCGGGCGCGCCGGGCTGGTTCGGCTGCTTGCCGTAGTCCGCGGTCGAGCCGTCGCCGATGAGCTTGGGGCGGGCCGGCGCCGCGTTCTTGACCCGCTGCCCCTCCGCGTCGCCCTGCCCCGAGGCGGAGCACCCGGCGACACCCAGTGCGGCGGCCGCCCCCACGCCCATCCCCAGCAGACTCCGCCGGCTGATCGCGCCCATAGCGTCGTTCCCCATCCGTGCTCAACGAACCCGATATCCATATAAACGGACACCTTTGTAGAGGGCATGTCGGACGGTGAGGTTCCGCGTTATTCGCTCATACTTTCCGTTTCCGGAAAATTTGACATTCCGCCATGTAACGGCTTTTCAGGCCCCGAAAGCCTTGGACTTCCCCTTCGCGGGTTTGGCGCCGGCCAGCAGGTGGGAGGGAACCAGGTCGCGCGCCGGCTCGCTGTACCCCACCGAGATGATCTTGTCACCGTGGAAGGTGAACGACGTCAGCGAGGCCAGCGTGCACTGCCGCTTGCGCGGGTCGTGCCACAGCCGGCGCCGCTCGGCGAAGCTGCGCACGATCCAGATCGGCAGCTGGTGGCTGACCGCCACCGCCTCGTGCCCGCGGGCCGCGTCCCGGGCCGCGCCGAGCGCCGCCATCATCCGGACCACCTGCTCGATGTACGGCTCGCCCCACGAGGGCCGGAACGGATTGGTCAGGTACTTCCAGTTGCCCGGCTTCTTCAGCGCGCCGTCGCCCACCCCGAAGGTCTTGCCCTCGAAGACGTTGGCCGCCTCGATCAGCCGCTCGTCGGTGGCGATCGCCAGGCCGTGCGCCCCGGCGATCGGCGACGCGGTCTCCTGCGCGCGCTCCAGCGGCGAGGCCACCACATGCGTGATGTCCCGCTCCGCGAGGTGCTCGGCGACCCGGTCGGCCATCTTCCGCCCCAGGTCGGAGAGGTGGTACCCGGGCCGGCGGCCGTAGAGCACGCCCTCGGGGTTGTGCACCTCGCCGTGCCGCATCAGGTGCACGACGGTGATCTCGTCGCCGTTCTTCTCGCCGCTGCTCATGTCGCCCGTCCCGTTCATGCGGTCGCCTCGGCCGCGGCCCGGGCGGCGGCCGGCAGTGCGGCGGCGATCCGCTCGACGGCCGCGGTGTCGTGCGCGGTGGAGACGAACCAGGACTCGAACGCGGACGGCGGGAGGTAGACGCCCTGCGCCAGCATCGAGTGGAAGAAGGCCGTGAAGCGGAACGACTCCTGCGCCTTCGCCGTCTCGTAGTCCGTCACCTCGGCGTCCGTGAAGAACACCGAGAACATGTTCCCGGCGACCTGGAGCCGGTGCGCCACGCCCTCCTTGGCGAGCGCCTCGGTGACCAGCCCGCGGACCTCGGCGGAGACCGCGTCGACCTTCTCGTAGGCGGCGTCGTCCAGCAGCCGCAGCTGCGCGACGCCGGCGGCGGTGGCGATCGGGTTCCCCGACAGGGTGCCCGCCTGGTACACCGGCCCAGCCGGGGCGAGGTGCGCCATGACGTCCGCCCGTCCGCCGAAGGCCGCGGCCGGGAAGCCGCCGCCCATCACCTTGCCGAAGGTCATCAGGTCCGGGCGGACCCCGTCGATGCCGTACCAACCGGCCTTGCTGACCCGGAAGCCGGTCATGACCTCGTCGGAGATGTACAGCGCGCCGTTCTCGGCACACAGGTCGGCGAGCCCCTGGTTGAAGCCCGGCAGCGGCGGGACGACGCCCATGTTGCCCGGCGACGCCTCGGTGATCACACAGGCGATCTCGCCCTCGTGCGCGGCGAACGCGGCACGGACGGCGGCCAGGTCGTTGTAGGGCAGCACGATGGTGTCGCCGGCCTGCGCACCGGTCACCCCGGGGGTGTCCGGCAGCCCGAACGTCGCCACGCCCGAACCGGCCGCGGCCAGCAGCGCGTCCACGTGCCCGTGGTAGCAGCCGGCGAACTTGATCACCTTGGCCCGGCCGGTGAAGCCGCGCGCCAGCCGGATCGCGGACATCGTCGCCTCGGTGCCGGACGACACCAGACGCACCTGCTCGACCGGGGCGATCCGCGCCACGATCTCCTCGGCCAGCTCGACCTCGCCGGCACCGGGCGTCCCGAACGACGTCCCGCGGGCGACCGTCTCCTGGACCGCGGCGATCACCTCGGGGTGCGCGTGGCCGAGGATCATCGGCCCCCACGAGCACACCAGGTCGACATATTCCCGGCCATCGGCATCAGTGAGGTATGGACCGGTACCGGACACCATGAACCGGGGCGTACCGCCCACGGCCCGGAACGCCCGCACCGGAGAATTCACGCCGCCCGGCGTCACCACGGACGCGCGGTCGAACAGCGACTGCGAAACAGGGGCTTCATACGGAAAAGACACTGTGATCCTGACCTGCATATACGGGGGAGGAGGGCGGCGGCGCGCGGACACGGCCCGGCTGACTGCGGTACGGGAATCGCCCCGCGGACCACCCGGCCCGTCACGCGATTCCGCTTCATTCCCTCTTGGTTTCTTTTTTCGTTCCTCTCGCTCTCGACCGGGCGTCAGCCCCCGCGCGTCTGCGAAACTGGGGCGTCGTACGAGTAAGTCACGCAAGCAATGGTCTCAGAGGCGCACGGGGGCGTGCGGCCGGGCGTTTCACGCGCCGGCAACGGGGGAGGTCTCTGAGACGATGATCGGGTTGCGCGGCTGGGGCTGCGAGTGGTCGGGTGGAGATATGCATCGCGGTGGCGAACTGGGCGAGGGAACCAATGACCGGGGTCCCGAGCGCGCCCAGCGCGGCCGTCACCGGCGCGAGGGCTCCGAGAACGTCAGCGACGACCCTCCCAAGAGCACCGAGAGCATTACGGGCGGGGAAACCAGGGGCGGTCGCATGGGGGTGACGTACAAATACTTCGGCGCACCCAATGGCGCCACGGCTGCCCGGGTCCCGATCTCGATGCGGCCCGAGGAACTCGGCGGTGACGAGCTCGGCATGGGCGGCATGTTCACCAAGATCAAGCCGGAGACCATGGCCGCCATGGTCCTCACCGGTATAGAGGGCATACCGCTGCACAAGGTCCCCCCGCTGGAACTGGTCGTCCTCCACCCCGACTACGCCGTCGTGAAGCTCCCCATGACCGTGGTCGACCCGCTGCGCGGCGTCGGCGAGGAGTCCGTCGGCGCGGCCGCCTTCATCTGGTCCACCGTCCCCGACCGGGGCGGCCCGCGCGACGCCTTCAGCGTCTACCAGCTCCTCCACGAGTGGCAGGACTTCTCCCACCGGCTCCACGAGGCGGGCCACCAGGCGTACTGCCTGGTGTGGCCGTAGCGAAGCCGACTGCTCCGGCCCGGGCGGAGCAGCGCCGCGGGCCGATGCCGGATCGCGGGCCCATGCCGGGTCGTGGGCCCACCCACCCTGCGGGTCGGCTCACCATGTCGGCCGGGCCGAGACGCCGCCGTCCACGACGAGATCGTGGCCGGTGATCCACGAGGCCATCGGCGAGGCGAGGAAGACACAGGCGTCGCCGACGTCCTCCGGGCGCCCCAACCGCCCGGTGGGGGCCGCCTGTTGCCAGCGGCGCACCCCCTCGGGCCAGTCGTCGGCCAGGCCCGGCCGGGCGATCAACCCCGGCGAGACGCTGTTGACGCGGATCCCGTACGGCCCGTACTCCAGCGCCGCGGACCGGGCGTGCATCACCACCGCCGCCTTGGCCGCGCAGTAGTGGGCGTGCCGTGGCGCCGGGCGGTCCGCCTCGATCGACGCGATATGGGTCACCGATCCGCCGCCGGACCCGCGCATCACCGCCGCCGCGGCCTGGGTGCAGGCGAAGACGCTGTGCACGTCGGGGTCGGCGACGGCCCGCCAGTCGGCCAGCGACATCCCGGCCAGCTCCTGGGTGGGCTGCACGCCCGCGTTGTTGACCAGCGCGGTCAGTCGCCCCCGCCAGCCGGCCGCCTCCGCGACCAGCCGATGGCACTCCTCCTCCACGGCCAGATCGGCACGCAGCGCGAGCGCGTTCCGGCCGCTCCGCCCGATCTCGTCGACCAGCTCCCGCGCGGCCTCGCTCCCCGTGCGGTAGTGCACCACCACATCCGCCCCGGCCGCGGCGAACCGCACCGCGATCCCCCGACCGATCCCGCCGGACGCCCCGGTGACGAGCACGACGTGACCGGTGAGGTCGGGGAGGGCGGGGGCGGTCCCGTCCGTACGGTCCACGGGGTCGGCGGGGCCTGCCCGGTCCCCGGCGTCCGCGCGGTCGGCGGGGGCTGCCCGGTCGACCGGGGCTGCCGCCCCGTGGGCGGGGGCCGTGCCCGGCGGCCCGGTTGGGGGGCCGGTCCGGCCGAATCGACCCTGTGCGCCGGCCCGTTCGGAAGTACCCACCGCTCCCCCGGCGTTCGGCTCATGAGGGGTCCGCACCACTGTCATGCCCGGCTCAGCGCCCCGATCCGCACCGCCTCCTGGGGGAACCGCGCGGCCAGCGCCCCCGCCTCCCCGTGCTCGTAGTCCGCGAAGGTGAAGCCGGGTGCCATCGTGCAGCCGAAGAGCGTCCAGGACCCGCCGGCGGCGACCTCGGCGGCCATCCAGGTGCCGGCCGGCACCGTGAACTGCACGTGCTGCCCGCCCAGGACATCCGGGCCGAGGACGACCGTACGGGCCGCACCGCCGGCACCGCCCGCGTCGCCGGCCTCGGAGAGCAGGAGCAGGGCGAGCGGATCACCCCCGTAGAAGTGCCAGATCTCGTCGGTCGGCAGCCGGTGCAGCGCGGCGTAGACGCCCGGCTCGGCGGTCAGCAGCATCACGATCGCCGACCCCTCCGGTCGCCCGTCCGGCCGCTGCGGCCCCGCCCACGTACACCGGTACCAGCCGCCTTCACGGGGCATCCGGGTCAGCCCGTAGAACGCGATCAGCTCCTGCGGGAGCCGGTCGTGGGGCATCGCGGGGTGCTCGTCCATCCGTCTGGCCGCCTTCCGCTCGTCCACCGTGCCGAGAGGGTGATGGCCGGTCCACCGGTCCACCGGCCGCCGGCCCGTGGCCGGTTGCCGCCTCACCCTAGGGGCGACGGGGGCACAGGACGGGGAACGGCGGCACAATCGGGCCATGTCTGATCCCGCCGCCACCTCCCCGGGTCCCGTTGCGGACGCCAACTCCCCTTCTTCTCCCACCCGTTCCGGCGTCTCCTCCGGTGACGCGGTCCCCTGGGACACCGTCGCCGCGCTCGTCGGCTGGCTCGACCGGGAGAGTGCGCTGCCGGCGGAGCAGGAGCGGCTGCTGCGCATCCTGAAGCTCTCGGAGGAGGCGGGCGAGGTGGCCCAGGCCGTCATCGGGGCCGTCGGCCAGAATCCGCGCAAGGGGCACAGCCACAGCTGGGAGGACGTCCATGCGGAGCTGTGCGATGTCATCGTGACGGCGATGGTGGCCCTGCGGACGCTGACGCCCGAGGCGCGGCAGGTCTTCGACGGCCATCTGCGACGGATCGCCGGACGGTCGCTGGGGGCGGCGACCGAGACGTCCTGAGCCGCCGCCCGGCCGCGTCCGGGCCGGGCGCCGCCGACCCTTCGACGCGACTGCGCCCCGGCACCACGGCACGTCGCCGCTACGGCCGTTCCGCCGTCAGGTAGCGCTGGACGGTGGGCGCCAGCCAGGCGACGAGTTCGTCATGGCCGAGTTCGACGGCGGGGGCGACCCTCAGGACGTAGCGGCACAGCGCCATGCCCAGGATCTGCGAGCCGATCAGGGCGGCGCGGGTCGGCGCCTCCTCCGGCACGGGGCAGACCGCGTCGACGAACGGCCGCACCTGCTCGGCGAAGATCCGCCGCATCCGTTCCGCGCCCGCCTCGTTGGTGACGCCGACGCGCATCATCCCGGTCAGCGTCTCGTCGCTCTCCCAGAGCTCGATGAAGTGGCGTACGAGCCGGGCGCCCCGCTCCTCGTACGGCACCGTCGTGAGGTCGGGGGCGCGCAGATCGATCTCCGAGGCGGCGGCGAAGAGGCCCTCCTTGTTGCCGTAGTAGCGCATCACCATCGACGGGTCGATGCCCGCGTCCCGGGCGATGGCGCGGATGGTGGCGCGCTCGTAGCCGTCGGCGGCGAAGCGGTCCCGGGCCGCGGCGAGGATCGCGGCGCGGGTCGCGTCGGAGCGGCGGGGGCGCGGGTGGGTGCCCGCGTCGGGAGCCTCGGTGACCACCGGGGGCGGGCCGGCATCGACCTCGGGGCTGACCGCGGGAGCGGCGGAACGCGCACGGGAGCGGCCGCCGGACGGGGTGGCGGAGGGGGTGGCGGAGGGATCACGTTCGACCATGCCAACAAATGTAGGCCAACGAGCGTTGACACGCGAGTCGCGCGAGTCGTACGCTTGCCAACAAGCGTTGACCAACATGCGTTGGCAGGAGGCGGCAATCATGAATGCCCTCAACCGCAAGCCAGGAGTCACCCGCAGCGACACCGACGGCGCCGCCCGTCCCGACCGGGACGCGGACGTGATCGTCGTCGGCGCCGGCCCGACCGGTCTGCTGCTCGCCGGGGATCTCGCCGAGGCCGGTCTCGCCGTCACGCTCCTGGAGCGCCGCGACGGCACCACCAGCAATCTCAGCCGGGCCCTCGCCGTGCACGCCCGCTCACTGGAGCAGTTGGACGCCCGCGGCCTCGCCGACGAACTGATCGCCGGAGGCCACCGGCTCCCCGGTTTCCAGGTGTTCGGCAAGGCGGTGCTCCCCGCCTCCCGGCTCCCCACCCGCTTCCCCTTCGTCCTGATCACCCCGCAGTACGAGGTCGAGCGGCTGCTGCTGCGGCGCGCCCGGCAGGCCGGCGTCGCCTTCCGGCACGGGGCCGAGGTACTGGGGCTCGACCAGGACGCGGACGGTGTGACGGTGCACTTCCGTACGACAGGGGAGGCGGTCGAGGAGCCCGCCGAGGGCGTCGGGAGCCTCCGCGCCGGCTATGCGGTCGGCACCGACGGCGCCCGCAGTGCGGTCCGCGAGGCGGTCGGCCTGTCCTTCCCCGGCAAGGCGGTCATCCGCTCCGTCGTCCTCGCCGACGTCCGGCTGGCCTCGCCCCCCGACTCCCCCTTCATGATCAACGCCGCCCCTGACGCCTTCGCCCTGATCGGCTCGTTCGGCGACGGCTGGTACCGCGTCATCGGGTGGAACCGCCGGGCCCAGGCCGCCGACGACGCCCCCGCCGATCTCGACGAGGTCCGCGAGGTCACCCGGCTCGCCTTCGGCACCGACTACGGCATGCAGGACGCCCGCTGGATCTCACGCTTCCGCAGCGACGAGCGGCAGGCGCCCGCCTACCGCGTCGGCCGGGTCTTCCTCGCCGGGGACGCCGCGCACATCCACTCCCCGGCCGGCGGCCAAGGGATGAATGTGGGCCTCCAGGACGCGGCCAACCTCAGCTGGAAGCTGGCAGCGGTGGTGAAGGGCCACTCCCCCGACCACCTGCTGGACAGTTATCAGGACGAGCGCCATCCGGTCGGCACGGCGGTGCTGCGCAGCAGCGGCGCGATCATCAGGCTCGCACTGGTGCACTCCGCACCGGGCCGGGCGCTGCGCGCACTCGGGGTGCAGCTGCTGACCCGCCTGCGGCCGCTGGCCCAGCGAGCGATGGGCCGCGTCTCCGGTATCGACGTCGCGTATCCGGCCGAGCGTGGCGCGCATCGGCTGACGGGCCGGCGCGCCCCCGACGTCCGCCTCGCGGACGGCGGACGGCTCTACGCGCTCCTCCGGCAGGGCAAGTTCGTCCTGATCACGCCCGAGGGCGAGCCGCCGGAGGGCATGTCGGCGGGGCCCGCGCCCGACCGGGTGGTGACCGCCACCTGGGAGAGCGGACGCCGGACGGCCCTTCTGGTGCGCCCTGACGGCCATGTCGCCTGGGCCACCGACGCCACCGCTCCCGCCGAGCGTGCCGCGGCGCTCCGCGCCGCCCTCGCCCACTGGACCGGGTCCGGGTCCAGCAGCACGATCGCCGTCCCCGCTCCGGCCGCGGCTCGCCCCTTGCGCCCCAGCGAAGAGATATGAACCACCTGCGGCCGGGCCCGGGACGCCCGGCCGGACCGGGGCACCGGGACGGCTAGGGACGCCCGGCTCGGCCCCGCCCCGCCCTCGCCCGGGCCCGCTCGTCTCCTTACGCTGAACGGCATGCTCATCGCCCGTTCCGCCGCCCTGTTCGTCGTCGCCGCGCTCTTCGAGATCGGCGGTGCCTGGCTGGTGTGGCAAGGGGTACGGGAACACCGGGGCTGGGCGTGGATCGGCGCCGGGGTGATCGCCCTGGGGATCTACGGATTCGTGGCCACGCTCCAGCCGGACGCCGAGTTCGGCCGGATCCTCGCCGCGTACGGCGGGGTGTTCGTCGCCGGGTCGCTGGCCTGGGGCATGGTCGCGGACGGCTACCGCCCCGACCGCTGGGACGTCATCGGCGCGCTGATCTGCCTGGCCGGCATGGCCGTGATCATGTACGCACCGCGCGGCCGCTGATCCGACCGGCCGCGATCGCCCCCCTCATCACGCTCCGGGACCGCTCGACCCCGACGCCCCTCCGCCCGTCAACCCGCCACTTCCCACTGCATATCCTGGCCACGCACCACCCGAACCAGCCGCACCACCCACAGCAGTCGCACCACCCGCACCGCCGCTCACGAACCACACCGGGATTCACGCACCGCACCACGGCGCACGACCCCGGTTCACGGACCTGGTCCACCGACCCGGTTCACCGCCCGCACAAGGCTTCACGAGCCGCACCACGGCTCGCCGTTCGCACACGCACCGTGCAGAGGGAGCGCACCATGACCGCCGATTCCGCCGACATCCGTACCGCCGTCGTCACCGGAGCGAGCAGCGGCATCGGCGCCGCGACCGCACGGGCGCTGGCCTCCGCCGGCTACCGCGTCGTGCTCACCGCCCGCCGCAAGGACCGCATCGAGGCCCTCGCCGACACCTTGCCGCACGCCGAGGCGTACGCGCTCGACGTCACCGACCGCGCCGCCGTCGACGCCTTCGCGCGCTCCCTCGACCGCTTCCCCTCCGTCGACGTGCTGGTCAACAACGCCGGCGGCGCACTCGGTGCGGAGCCCGTCGCCACCGGTGACCCGGCCGACTGGCGCGCGATGTACGAGGTCAACGTGCTCGGCGTGCTGCACATGACGCAGGCGCTGCTGCCCGCGCTGACCGCCTCCGGCGACGGCACGGTCGTCGTCCTGTCCTCCACCGCCGGGCACGCGACGTACGAGGGCGGCGGCGGTTATGTCGCCGCCAAGCACGGCGCGCATGTCATCGCCGAGACGCTCCGCCTGGAGCTGTGCGGCGAGCCGGTACGGGTCATCGAGGTGGCGCCCGGCATGGTCAGGACCGAGGAGTTCGCGACCACCCGCTTCCGCGGTGACTCCGACAAGGCCGCCAAGGTCTACGCGGGCGTGGACGCCCCGCTCACCGCGGAGGACGTCGCCGACACCGTCGCCTGGGCGATCACCCGTCCCCCGCACGTCAACATCGACCTGCTCGTCGTCCGCCCCCGGGCGCAGGCGTCCAACACCAAGGTGCACCGCAGCAGTTGAGCAGCGGCAGTTGAGCAGCGCGGCAGCAGAGACGACGGCGAGGTGCCGGGCGGATCGCTGAGTGCGTGCCGCTAGGTGCGTGCGGCCGTGGACGGCTGGTGCGCATCGGTGGACCGCTGCTGTTCGGCGTCGACGATGCGGGACAGTCGCGGTACGCGTGAACGGAGCATCACCACGATCGCGAGGATCAGCGCGATCCCCGGCACCTTCTGCAACCCGTCGGCCTGGCTGACCGGAAACGCATAGACGATCACGACGTTCAGCAGGGCGTAGCCGAGCATCGCTGTGGCACTCGCGGCGGTGAGCCGGCGGTGGGTGGCCCGCATCTGCGGGGAGTTGTGCCAACTGCGCTCGTACGCCGCGGCCCGCTCCGGATCGCCCTTGGTGGCCATCGGTGTGGCTCCGGTGTAGGTGAGCGGGCGACCGCGCCAGCAGGAGAGCAGGAAGACGGTGGCGGCGACGGTGAGGTAGACGGTGGGGCGCAGCAGCGCCAGCCGGGCGTCACCGGAGACGGTCAGCAACGCGGCTGTCGCTGCGAGTTCGGCGATGACGAGCAGGCCGAGCGCATCCACTCGCTGGCCGCGGATCATGCGGGGAACGGTGTACCCGGCGGTGGCCGCGCAGGCGATGATCAGCGCGGGCACGTCGGCGACGCCGAGCCAGTGCAGCAGGTAGTAGACGACGGTCGGAACGATCAGGTCGGACAGGATGGGCAGCAGGGCCCGCAGCGTCCTGGTCATCGCTGGGTTTCCTTTCCGGCGTGGCGGATCGCCTGGGCGAACCGCTCGCCGTAGTGCAGCGACTCCGCTACGGCGGCGAAGCCGTAGCGGCGCATCTCGGTCTCGTACGCGTCCACCGCCGATACGAGCCCGGCGGGATGCCGGACGGCGGTGAGCCTGTCCGCGAGCGCGGCCGCGTCACGCAGCGCGGTGTTGGCGCCGGTGCCGCCGGCCGGCGACATCGGGTGGATCGCGTCGCCGAGCAGGGTGACCCGTCCGGCGGGCCAGGCGGGCGGCTGGTCGGCGACGCGTACGTTCTGGACGAAGCAGTCTTCCGGGACGGCCTGCCGCACCGCCTGGTGCAGGGCGGGGTGCCATCCGGTGGTCGCGTCAGCCGCGTACCGGTGCAGCGCGGCCGGCGACGCGGTACGCCACTGCTCTTCGTCGGCGAACGGTCCCCCCGGTTCTCCGCTGAGCACCCACATCAGGTAGTCGGGTTCCGGGTCCAGCGACACCACCGGCGTCACCGCAACGGCAGCTTCCGCGTGCGGTCGGCGGGCGCGGTAGGCCCCCCAGATCCCGATGTGGCCTTGCGGGGCGACCGTCACCGCGACCCGGTCGAAGAGCGGCGCGGGCAGCCCGTCCCGCAGTGCGGGGCTCAGTGTGGTGCGCCCCCACAGGCAGCGGACGCCGGTGTCGCGGGTCCGTACGTCGGGCAGCAGCCCGGCACGCACGGCCGAGCCCACGCCGTCGGCTCCGACCAGCAGATCGCCCTCGGCGGTCGAGCCGTCGGCGAGGAGGACCCGCACCCGGTCGGGGGTCTGCTCGAAGCCGACCACCTCCTGCCCGAAGCGCACCTCCCGTTCCAGTCCGGCCAGCATGATCTGGCGTAGCGTCAGCCGGTTGACCCCGGTGTGGTCCCGAGGGGTGGCGGTGCCGTCAATGCCGACGTCGGTCGCCTGCAGCGGGCGCATGCGGTGGTCGAAGACGGCTACCCGGGCCCGCGCCTCGTCGTTGGAGGTGGCCAGGTACAGCCGGAACAGTTCCTTCGGCAAGCAGGCGGCGAGGGCGTCGCCGCCCACGCGGTTGATGTTGATCCGGTATCCTCGCCGGTCGGCTCGTACCGTCGGCGTCCGCTCGAAGACCGTCACGGCCAGGCCGGCCCGGCGCAGTGCCTGGGCAAGGGCGAGGCCACCCACCCCCGCACCGGCGATCAGTACCCGAAGTGTCACGCGATCCCCCATGGTGAGGTGCTCTTGGTCGTGCGCTCCGCCCCGTGGTCACCGGTCCAGGTGGGTATCGCCCACCCTCGCCTTGGACTCCTCGAACCTGGTCAGCAGGTCGGCCAGGGTGCGCACGTCCGCGGCGTCCCAGTCGGCGACGAAGGCCGTGAAGCGGTCGAGGCCCTGCTCGGCCAGCCGGTCGAGCTCATGCCGCCCGGAGTCGGTGAGCGTGACGATGCTGGAGCGGCGGTCCGCCGGATCGGTCGTCAGTGTCACGTGACCAGCCTGCTGAAGCGTCTTCAGCTGGTGGGTGATGGCCGATCGGTGCACCTCCAGGGCGGAGGCGAGATCGGACGGGCGCACCGCCTTGTCCGGGACCTCCCGGTCCGCCCAGCCGAGCACCTGGAGGACGGCGAGGGACGCCGCCTCCGGAATCCTGCGTCGGGCCCGTTCCACACCGGCAGCCACCGTGTTGACCGCGAACGCCAACCGTGCCACGTCGTCTCTGCTTGGTCGCATGCCCTCACCATAATGTAGTTGATTGACTTAATCAACTGGATTGGGGCGAGGCCATGCCCTCAAGGGCCGTCCAAGGGGGAACGAGCGGGCTTTTCGACCGCTTCGCCACCCCGGTTCGAGCGAACCGGGGCTGAGCCTGAGCGCGCCTTTCACGCACCGAACCTGCCGAGGAACCAGCGGATACCCATGAGTACCCATGAGGCATGCACTCCTGGTGCCACCGGCCCAACGCGCTCGGCGCCCAGGCCGTCCGCAAGCATCAAGCCCCGGACCGCATCCGGTCCGGGGCTTGTCGATCACGTGCGGCGCCGGGCCTCAGCCCTTGACGCAGACGACCTGCTTGAGCTTGGCGACGACCTCCACGAGGTCCCGCTGCTGCTCCATGACCTTCTCGATCGGCTTGTAGGCGCCGGGGATCTCGTCGACGACGCCGGAGTCCTTACGGCACTCCACGCCCCGCGTCTGCTCCTCCAGGTCGCGCGTGGAGAAGCGCTTCTTCGCGGCGTTCCGGCTCATCTTGCGGCCGGCGCCGTGCGAGGCGGAGTTGAAGGACGCCT
Organism: Streptomyces yunnanensis; assembly: GCF_029011865.1. Lineage (NCBI taxonomy): Bacteria > Bacillati > Actinomycetota > Actinomycetes > Kitasatosporales > Streptomycetaceae > Streptomyces > Streptomyces yunnanensis. The sequence goes on along the minus strand of NZ_CP095749.1, from coordinate 5,294,665 downwards.
CGTTCCCCAGGCCCCGGACGATGTACGAGCCGGTGCCCATCGAGCCCGGGATGATCCCGTAGTCGCCGCTGCCGGCCCGGATCGCGCCCTTGCGGGTCACCAGCAGCTCCACGCCCTCATAGGTCTCCTCCGCCACGTAGTTGTGGTGGCAGGAGATCACCGGCTCGAAGACCGGCCGGGCCTTGTGGAATTCCTTGCGGACGACGTCCTGGTACAGGGCCATCATCACGTCCCGGTTGTGCCGGGCGTACTCCTGCGCCCAGAAGAGGTCGTTGCGGTACGCCGCCATCTGCGGGGTGTCCGCGATGAAGACGGCGAGGTCGCGGTCGACCAGCCCCTGGTTGTGCGACAGCTTCCGGGCCTGCTCGATGTGGTACTCGGCGAGCTCCTTGCCGATGTTGCGGGAGCCGGAGTGCAGCATCAGCCAGACCGAGCCGGTCTCGTCGAGGCAGAACTCGATGAAGTGGTTGCCGGACCCCAGTGAACCCATCTGCTTGGCGGCCCGCTCGTGCCGGAACTTGACCGCCTCGGCCACCCCGTCGAAGCGGCCCCAGAAGTCGTCCCAGCCGGCGGCGGGGAAGCCGTGGATCCGGCGCGGGTCCACGGGGTCGTCGTGCATCCCCCGGCCGACCGGAATCACCTGCTCGATGCGGGAGCGCAGACGGGAGAGGTCGGCGGGCAGGTCGTCGGCGGTGAGCGAGGTCCTGACCGCGCTCATGCCGCAGCCGATGTCCACGCCGACGGCGGCCGGGCAGACCGCCCCGCGCATCGCGATGACCGAGCCGACGGTGGCCCCCTTGCCGAAATGCACGTCCGGCATCACGGCCAACCCCTGGATCCACGGAAGCGTGGCGACATTGCGCAGCTGCTGCATCGCGACGCCCTCGACCGTGGCCGGGTCGGCCCACATCCGGATCGGCACCTGGGCGCCGGGCACTTCGGTGTACGACATATCTAACTCATTCCCCCGGAAAACCGAAAAACGCAAAAGCCGGACAATACGCCTGATCATGGACAGCGAACCGGCGTTCACGGCGAGACGTGCGGTAGACATTGTGTCCACCTGCTGCCATCCGGCGGCAACCGCATTTCCGCAAGGAAGGAGCCGCGAACGATGCCGCGCAAGTCGTTCGTACCCGGTGCCGCGCTGCTGGTCACCGCGGCCCTGGCCGCCGGTCTCACCGGCTGCTCCAGCGGCTCCACCACCGGCACCGGCAGCAGCGACGGCAAGGGCGGCGACACCACCGCCGCCAGCCGGTCCGCCCAGCCCGGCCGCTACCAGACCCTGCCGGAGGCGTGCGGCCTGCCCTCCCACAGCATCCTGCGCGACATGCTGCCCGGCGACGGCCAGCCGCTGCCCCCGGCGGACGCACAGAAGATCTACGCCGGCCGGGCCGACGTCACCTACGACACCGATCGACGGGTCGGCTGCCAGTGGACGCGGGAGACCACCGCGGGCACCCGCCACCTCACGCTCGACATCCAGCGCGTGGTCTCGTACAACGCCGCGGTCAGCGACGACGACCGGGCGCAGGAGATCTACCTCGGCAAGGAGCAGGCCGCCAAGATCCCGTCCGACGGCTCCGGCTCCCCCTCGGCCTCGGCCTCGGCCAGCCCGAAGGACCAGCCGAAGGGCAAGCCCACGGACCAGTCGAAGCCGACGGCCGGCGCCACGGGCCAGGGCGACGGCACGGACGCCGACGCGGGCGGCAAGAAGACGGACGGCGACGCGACCACGGCGACCCCGTCGGCCTCCCCGTCCGAGACGCCCTCCGACCCCGCCACGGGCCCCGGCAGCCCGCTCGCCCCGCGCGTCCTGGACGGCCTCGGCGACGCGGCCTTCCTCAACGACCAGCTGATCACCACGGACTCCGGCGTGCACCGCGACATCACTGTGGTCTTTCGCACGTCGAACGTCATCGTGACGCTCACCTACGACCAGTGGTCCACCGACAAGACGCAGCTGCCGGAAAGCCAGGAACTGCAGGACAAGGCCCGTTCGTTGGCCGGCGAACTCGCCGACAGCCTCAGCGAATAAGCCCGCTATAGGTCGATCCCCCGGAAAGGGGGAGATGCCCGAGAGCGCCCCATTCGCCCCACTTTTCAGTGGTGACGAACCGGGCAGCCGCCTCGCTCCGCCGCGTACCGTGCCCTAGGACCCGCCCCGACCACGGGGCCGGGCCGCCACACGCCACAAGGGTCCGCACCGACTCGACGACGACGAACAGCGAAGGAACCATGCACCGATCAGCCAAGCGACTCGCCGGCCTCCTCACCTGCGCAGCAGTACCGATGCTGCTCGTCGCCGGGTGCTCCGGCTCGGACAGCAAGAGCTCCGGTGACAGCACTCCCTCCGGCTCGTCCAGCGCCGCCACCAGCACCGCGCCGTCGCCGACCGTCGCCGCCGCGAAGTTCAAGAAGCTGCCGAACCCCTGCACGGCGTTCTCCAAGGACACCCTCGACAAGCTGCTGCCCAAGGTGAAGGACGCGGCCGGCGCGCAGGGCAAGTCCACCGACCCGACCGTCCGCGGCGCCTGCTCCTGGACCAGCTCGGACGACCAGGGCGTCGACGGCACCCAGTTCCGCTGGCTGGACGTCGCCTTCCAGCGCTACGACTCCGACCCGGCCGTCGGCTCGGGCGAGAAGCGCGCCACGGACTTCTACACCCAGCAGGTCAACGACGCCAAGGGCACCCAGGGCGCCAAGAAGGTCGCCACCGTGGCGACCGCGGGCACCGGCGACGCGGCCACCGCCATCACCTACGACATCGCGAAGGACGGCAACGACTTCAAGAACACGACGATCGTTACCCGCACCGCCAACATCGTCGTCACCGTCAACTACAACGGCGCGGGGATGGCCGGCGCCGACGACCCCAACGGCAACGACCTGCTGAAGGCCGCCCAGGCCGCCGCCAAGGAAGCCGTCACCGCCGCCACCAAGGCCAACAACGCCTGACCTCCCCGGGATCACCGGCCGGCGGCACCGCCCCGGCCCTCCCCGGCCCGGCGTGAACGGGTGTGCAACGCTAGGGCCGGCCCTAGGGCCCCAATTCGCCGAGTCCGGGGAGGGACCGCGGGTGTCCGCGACACAGACCGCGCAGTTGACCCGCACGCACCGCGTCCTGATCGGCGTGGTCATCGCCGGCGCGGCCCTGATCGCGGCGATCGGCTTCACCGGCTCCTACGCGGCGGTCCGCGCCCTGGCCGAGAAGAAGGGCTTCGGCGCCTTCTCGGTCGTCTTCCCGATCGGCATCGACGCCGGCATCGTGGTCCTGCTCGCCCTGGACCTGCTGCTCACCTGGATCCGCATCCCGTTCCCGCTGCTGCGCCAGACCGCCTGGCTGCTGACCGCCGCGACCATCGCGTTCAACGGGGCCGCCGCCTGGCCCGACGCGCTGGGCGTCGGGATGCACGCGGTCATCCCGGTGCTGTTCGTCGTCGCCGTGGAGGCCGCCCGGCACGCCGTCGGCCGGATCGCCGACCTCACCGCCGACCGGCACATGGAGGGCGTCCGGCTCGCCCGCTGGCTGCTGGCCTTCCCCTCCACCTTCCGGCTCTGGCGCCGGATGAATATCTCTATGCCGCACTGACCCGTCAGGGACGTACGGCACGTCCCATCACTCGTTCGTGGCTCACAAGTATCTACAACGCGGGAGTCACGTTAGGTACGGCATGAACGCCGATGCCTTTCAAGCTGAGCGGGCCCTGTCCCCCACCGGAGATCCTCAGGGCACCAGATGGGTCATCCTCGACCCCCAGCTTTCGATCCACCAGGAGGGGACGGACTTCCTGACGTTCCTGCACGGTGCGGACCGGTCCGTGAACACCATCAGGGTCTACGCGGGGCGACTGGCCCTGTTCCTGACCTGGTGCGCGGAGTACCCGGTCGACTGGAGAACCATCACTCTGGCCTCGATGGCACGCTTCCGGTTCTGGCTGGAGTCCACCACCGGAAGACGTGGCAAGCCGCGCTCCGGAGCAACGGTCAACGCGACGATCACAGCCGTGGTGGAGTACTTGCGGTACTGCGCTCGCCACGAACTGGTCGCCCCAGAGGTGGCGGACCGCTTGGCTCAGCCGCGCTACCTGGCTACACCGCCGCCCGGCTTCGATGCTGGTGAGCGCGGGCAGTTCCGCACGGTCCGCGCGAAGGCGATCAAGTCGCGCGAGGTGGAGAAGCCTTATGAGGCCTTAGCTGAGGAGCAGGTCGCCGCGGTGGTGGCCGGGTGTCCTACGGCCCGCGACCGGTTCTTGGTGGTGCTGATGCTGGCGACCGGCATCCGCATCGGGGAAGCGCTGGGACTGCGAAGGCAGGACATGCACTTTCTGCCGGATTCCCGCGCTCTGGGCTGCAGTGTGTCTGGGGCCCACATCCATGTACGCCACCGCCGGGACAACGAGAACAAAGCCCTGGCCAAGTCCCGCTACCCGCGGAGCGTGCCGGTCGATGCCCCCACTGTGGCCGAGTACGTGGCCTACCGCACCGACCGGGACGCGGTGGCCGAAGCCGAGGCGAACGACCTGGTCTTCGTCAATCTCTACCAGCGCCCCCTGGGCAAGGCGATGACCTATCAGGCGGCGAAGGGCATGTTCGAGCGGCTGTCGCAGCAGTGCGGCTTCGTGGTGCGTCCGCACATGCTGAGGCACACCGCCGCGACGTCCTGGGTCAGGGCCGGCGTGCCGATCGATGTCGTGCAGCAGTTGATGGGGCACGTCTCGGCCGCGTCTACCGCGATCTACCTGCACGCCAACGAGCGCGAGAAGCGGGAGGCCGTAGAGCGCGTGGCTGCCCGACGGGAGGTGACCACGCGATGAAGAGCGTGCCCGCTTCCACACGACTTCCGGCCCCGTCCCGGGAGCCTGAGGCGCCCACAGAGCGCTGGTTGGCGTGGCTGCGCCAGCAGGTGCAGCCCGGCTGGCGTCCGGGCGAGTGGGATCACGAGCGGATGTTCTTCGATGGCGATCTGGACAACGACGCCACCGGTGCCTCGCGGTGCAAGGTTGTCGCCTGCCGGACTCCCTGTCCTGGCCGCGTCGGCCGGTGCTCGCCCTGCAGCGTGGCCGCCCGGGGCAGTGACCTGTCTGACGAGGAATTCGACGCCACTTACCAGCCGGCCCGGAAGCGACGCGTGCGCGGAACGTCTGAGCGCGAGCCATGCCTAGTCACTGCCCCTTCGGGGCAATGCGCACGGGAAGCCGTGAGCCGCGGGCTGTGCCCGCGCCACGCCGCCGCCTTCAACGAGCGCCGGAAACGGAACCCTGGGCTGAACGTCGAAGACTGGCAACGCTTGGCGACCCCCCGCCCCCTGCCCCGCCGGGGGGAATGCCTCGTGGGTGGATGCGACCGTGAGCAGGAACAGCTCCGCCTGTGCACCTCCCACTACGGAAGATGGCGAGGTGAGGTCGACCGCGGGAACTGCGCGCCCGACCAGCTTCTGGCATGGGCGGCCACTACCGGGCCGTTCCTCCAGGTGCACCAATTCTGGTGCGGAGGGCTCCGCCCTGTCGTCGCCCACGAGCTGCTTCTCGGTCTTCAGGAGCGCGACCGAGCAGGGCTGAGCATCAATCCGATCGCAGTCCGGCACGCCATCGCATCGATCGCCGACGTGAACACATTGTGCGGCCTGGACCTGGCGTCGCTGCGGTTCGGCAAGGAAAAGGGCAGCAGTCCGGGGCGCGCATTACTGGGCCAGCTCCAGCGCATGGTCGAGCGCGCTCGACGGCGGTACGAAGGCGCCGACCCGATGGCGGGCGACGTATGGGACGCAGCCGCCGTAGGGTTGTGGGCTGCCACCCATCGCCGCTATGACGCGGTGAAGGGCTACGTCGACTTCCGTGTCGTCCGACAGACGTGGCTGCGCACACTTCTCGTGGACTGGGCACGCTCCGTCCGACCGACAATCCAAGACCTGCGCATCTCCCTCCTGGCTTTCTCTGCCGCGTCCGAAGGGCTGGCCACGCGGCCCGGAGGCGGCGAGGCTCCAGCGCGTCTGGGCGCCGCGGACATGACGACGGCAGTCGAGGCGATCAAGAAGTCCCGGAAGAAGAACGGATCCCTCCGCGCGGCAGCCACCCAGGACAAACTGGTCAGAGCATGGTTTGGGGTGTTGGACTTCGCTCGAGCGAGCGGGCTGATGGACGATGTGCCTGGCACCTTCAGCAGGGCCCGCCATCACCGTGTCGTTCCCGTCAAGGCCAATGAAGAACAAGCCGGCCGAGCCCTGCCCGACATCGTCATCCACCAACTAGACGCACAGCTACACCTGGTGGATGTCACCCACCGGGGCTGGCCGAAAGATCTCTCACGGCTGTTCCACCAGACCGTCTACGCCGTCCTGCGCGACACCGGTCGCCGCCTGGGCGAGGTCGCAAGCCTCAAAGTGGGCTGCGTCGAGCAGGAAGACGATCATTACCAGTTGGTCTACGACAACCACAAAGCCAAGCGGAACGGCCGCCGCCTGCCCATCCCCCAGAGCACGGCCGAACTGATCACCCTCTGGGAACAGCGCCGCGCGGAGCTCCCACTGACCGAGCGAGCCGGACCATGGCTGTTCCCCAGCGCCCTGCACGGCTCCGGCCGCGGAAACGGGCATATTCGGGCCGACAGTCTCTCAGCAGCACTGCGTACCTGGGTCGACGCACTCCCCCGCATCGACAGCGACGTCCCAGGATCAGAGGGGCAGCCGCTGCCCTTCGATCGCTCCCAGATCACCGCGCACGCCTTCCGCCACACCTACGCCCAGCGGCATGCCGACGCAGGCGTTCCCGTTGACGTTCTGCGCGACCTCATGGATCACGCCTCGGTCAATACCACGATGGGCTACTACCAGGTGACGCTGAAACGCAAGCGGGAGGCAATCCGCACACTCGCGCCCTTGGCGGTGGACCGCACCGGCCAGGCCGCACCTCTCCCCCAGACCAAGTACGAGATCGCCTCGGTAGCCGTACCGTTCGGCAACTGCACCGAACCCTCCAACGTCAAGGCCGGCGGCGGATCCTGTCCCATCCGTTTCCAATGCTCAGGCTGCACCTTCTACCACCCCGATCCGTCGTACCTGCCCGCCATCGAGGATCACGTACGCGACCTGAAGTCCGACCGCGAGACCGCAGACGCCATCGGGGCAGCCGACTTCGTACTGACCAACATCAAGGCTCAGATCGACAGCTTCCAGGAAGTGGCCACCACCATGCACGACCAGCTCGCCGCGCTGCCTGACGACGAACGGCAGCAGATCGAGGAAGCGAGCAAGATCCTCCGCAAAGCACGTGCCACTACGTCCCACAAGCTGCTGCCTCTGACAGTGATCAAGCAACGCGAGGAGGACCAGTGACCGCTCGCGAGGCCCGCGCTGCCGCGCTGAAGGCAGCGCGTGAGCGCGACAGCAAGGACAAGCGCCGGCGCGTGCTGGAGGTCCTGGAATCCCTGCAGCGCGCAGGAACGAAGATCACGTTCGCCCGGGTGGCCAAGGAAGCCGGCGTCTCCAACTGGCTTGCGTATTCGCCGGGGCTGCGCGAACCCATCGAGACCGCCCGCCAGCGCCAGGAGGAGCTCGGCATCGAGGCGACAGCCGATGCCGTTCCACCACCAAGCCGCGTCAGCAGCGCCAGCCTCAAGACCGACCTCGCCCTCGCCCAGCAGCAGATCAAGGAGCTCCGCGAGGAGCGCAACCGGCTGCGCGAACGGCTGCGCCTCCAGCTCGGGGCAGAACTGGACCGCACCGACGGCCAGGAACTCGTGGCCCGCGTGAGCGAGTTGAGCCGGGAGAACGCGGAGCTCGGCAGACAAGCGCAACAGGCTCAAGCTGACAACCGTACGCTTCGCACCACGATCGAGAGCCTGGAAGACGACCTGACGGCCGCCCGTCAGAGCTTGCGCAAGATGATGCGCAGCACGTAGAAGCAGATCAGACAGACGGCCTCTCAGCGCTGGCATGACGGACCTGCCCACACCATGCCGGTGCTGACCCTCACTCTGAGCGGAGGAAGCATGCCCCCGAGCCAGAGCCCGGTCCGCTTCATCCACTTCCTCCTGGCCCCCCGCATGGCTCGACGCCTGTACCTATGGACGCTAGATAACCCCGGTCTCACCTACCAGGCAGCACTGCGGTGGGAGGCGGCATGGGTCTGTGAACGCGCAAGATTGCGTCGGATTCACGGGTGGAGGTGGCGATGGAAGGCGCCTCCGATGGAGCGTGCAGCGATGCGTGTCGTCCTCTTCAAGCCCACACCACAGCAGTTCACTTAACAACGTTCCGTACCGGGACGTAGCCGTACCTGCACCTCTCGTGAACTCATTTCGCATGATCAGCATGAGGTGAGCACTGTTGCGTTCGCTACTCAACGTGTGATCATGCTGAAGTCACTGGCACTTCGAGGTATGCCGGAGACGACAGGGGGAGAGATGGCTGCTGATCCGTTAGAGACAGCGTGGAAGCTGCAGGCTGGGCTGGCAGACTCGACAGGCAAAGCAGATGCTAAAGCCTCGTTCGCGCTAGCCGTCCAATCAACCGCACTGGTACTACTCGGCGTTCTGACCAGCGCCGGAAAGAGTCCTGGCAACCCACAGCACGGCATCTCTCTCGTCCTCCTGTGGGCCGGCGCTGCCATTCTCGCCTGCGGAGCGTGTTGTGCGGCCGCTGCGGTCTCACCAAACCTACGCAAGGAACGACGCGGTCCACACCCTGACGACGACGTCCTCTTCTTCGGGCACCTGCGGCACTGGGATCCCACAGAACTCGAGGCTGCCTTAAAGAGCAAGGATCTTCTGCCGAACCTCTCCAGGCAGATCGTGGTGATGAGTGAGATCGCCTGGACCAAGCATCGCCGCGTGCAGTGGTCCTTCGCGCTAGCCGCAGTCGGCTCCGCAGCCCTGGGCTTGGCCGCAATCCTCAAGTGAGCCCGTGCGTTCTACCTGAGGGGGTAGCGCTACATGGTTTACCAGCCGCATCGAGCGGTGCTGGGGGAAGATCTGTGGAGCCGACTCTGTTCCCTGGCACCCGAACGCCCACGCCCCACCGGCAGCGTGCTGATGCGCCAAGGCGACCCGGGAACCCACGTTCTCGCGCTCACCTGTGGCTCAGCGATCGTGACACTGACCGGAGGTGAAGGGGAGCGCACATTGCTCGCGGTACGCGGCGCGGGTGAGCTGTTCGGCGAACTCGCGGTGCTGGATGCGCAACCCAGATCCGCCTCCGTCACCGCCGCACGCCCCTGTCTCGTCCATGTCATCGCCGCTCCCCTCTTCGAGCAGTTCGTCGCGGAGAACAGACTGACGAACGTGATGCTGCGACACGCCATCGCCCGCGTGAGGACAGCCGAGGAGGTACGACTGGAGCTGGCGACTGCGCCCGTCGTACACAGGTTGGCCTCCGCCCTGATGCGGCTTATCGAAGCCTCGGCACCAGAAGGCAGCGAGGTAGAAGTTCCCTTGACTCAAGGGGAGCTGGCGCAGCTGATCGGAGCCTCACGGAACGCGGTCGGAACGGTCATCGGCACGTGGAAGTCGAGGAACTGGGTGGCTACTTCACCGGCTGGCGGTCTACTGATCAAGAACGTGAAGGCCATCTACAGCACGCTGCACTGAACCGTGTGATGCACCGCACGCCGAGGCTGCCCAGCAGTGGGCAACCTCGCGGTCACACCCTCGACACCATGAAGGCCTGAGAACCAGACAGCGTCCCCTCGAAGGAGCCGAAACAGGATGCAATCCGAGACCGACTTCCGTGACATCCCCCCGGAGCAGGCCCTGTTCGTCCTGGATATGAAGGGTTACAGCCAAATCCGCGAGTGCCGTATGTCGCCCGTCCGCGGTGACCTGGACGACATCCTCGCGCACGTCTTCGCTCAAAGCGGCCTCGCCGAAGAGTGGGCGGACGGGACCGCCTACAAGGACACTGGTGACGGTGCGATCTTCGTCCTGCCCACTGCCCGGATGTGGCGGCTTGTGGACCCGCTGCTGGGCAACCTGGACCAGGCACTCGCCCGTTACGACCGAGAGAAGATGGAGCGCACGCCCACCATCAGACTCAGGGCGAGCATCCACGTCGGCCCTTTGACCCCTGAGGACCACCGGGGCAACGCGATCAACGATGCTTGCAGATTCGTCAACAGCGACCTTGCCTACGCTGGTATGAGTGCCGCCGTCGAGCACGACGCCTACGTCGCCGCCGTCCTATCTCAGATCGCTTTCAGTTACACCGTGGACGCTGGGCGATGCGAGCGACTGTCTGAAAAGCAGTTTCTGCCCGCGACCGCGCGGGTGGACAACAAACCTACGTTCACCGAATCGGCATATGTTCATGTGCCCGGAGTGGGCCCCACCAGCATCGCCGGGTGCATTACCCCTCACGCAGCCGGTCAGCGATCCGCCTTCCGTGGCGAAGAGCGGGAACGTGGTTCAGTGCGAGTCGTGCAGCGCCCGGAAGAAGTGAACGGCATCGTCCGTGGCGTGAAGGCTCGTGGTGTGACGGCACACGCCAACGTGGAGATTGACCAGGCAACCCCGGTAGTCAACCCAGGCGCTGAACTCACCGGTCTCGAGATCGACGGGACTCTCGGCTGAAGCATTCACGCTCTCACACAACCACGGCTCGATCATCTACGGGGAAGCAGCACCTCAATGACCGACTCAGACAGCGCAGCCACACCACCGCAGAGCAAAGATCCGCATGCGTTTGGACCAGGGTGGTTCGATCCTGACCACAGCCCAAGTGACGATATCTCCCCTCCTCAGGGTGAAGGGGACAAGAATGATGTCGTCGCCTCAGCAGAGGATCTACTTGAAGAGGCTCCCATCCCTGCCGACATCTCCGATCACTTGCGCAACTTGCTGGAGAAGTCCGGAACACGTGGCAGGCCAGAGCCCGAGGAAATCGCGAGGTTCCGGCAAGCTGCGATGCTCAACCTAGGCGAGATGAACCTCATTAAGGTTCTCAACGTGGCTCCGGACTCACTGGTGCCAGACGAGTTGGCCGAGGAGTATCTGGCGATGGTGCGCGCCGTCTACGCACGGCCGGCCGACTTCGACGACGCGTGTCAAGCGTTGCAGCAGCCAGGCTCCATCGTAGTCCTGCCCCGGAACGCTGGCACTGGCCGCATCATTTCTGCTCACGCACTCCTCGCCGAAATGCACTACAACCAGGACATCCGAGCACGGGTCGGGCCCCTGACCTTCGGAGGGCTAGACAAGTTCCCGGCAAAGAGGCTGCCGCAAGAAGACAACTGGTGCTACGTACTGGAACTTCCGGCTGACGAGGAAGGCTTCCAAGTCTCGGGAGACTTCGGTGCATCACTGAAAAATCTCATCTATCCCCTGCAGAAGCGAAACTCGCGCTTGGTCGTACTCACGACGCCAGACCAATGGGATCGGATCAAATGGGGGGCACCCTCTGGGGTCGTGCAGCTCACGGGGGAGGCCACCGCTAAGCAGATCGCCGAGAGGTGGCTACTCGCCGAGGATCCCGAATTCCCCGTGAGGAAGTGGCTCGACGATCCTGAGATCGACCATATCCTCCAAGGGCAGTATCCTGAAGACGCTTTGGAGATCGTCGATCATATACGATCCGCATCTCGCGCCGACGAAGAGGCACTACCTGCAAAGGAAGCTCTCACTGCAGGGCTCAGAGAGAGCCCTGACGCGCTCTTCCACCGACAAGTCCAGAGCGTGGTAAATGCCCGCGATCACTGGGAAAGTCAGTTGCTGGAATGGCATAGCGAAACTGGCCGCACCAGCTTCGAGCGGAACTATCTCCTCGCAGCCGCCGCTCTGCGCGACGCATCAGTAGCCCATATCTACGCGCAAGCAGCTATCCTTGGCTCCACGTTCAAGGAGAACGTGGAAATAAGCCTCGCTGGCCAGCAGGCTCCTGGGGTAATCCAAATGACAAAGGCCATTAAGGCCAAGCTCACTGCCCGCGGGACGCTTTCATTCGCTCGGCCAGGTTGGGACGATGGGGCATTGGAGTACTTCTGGACCGACCGCCCCCTGGCTCGCACCGCTTTCCTTAATTGGCTTGCCGAGGCCCCGTTCTCGGATTCCAAAGAGGCACTGGAAAAGCTGTCGCCTCCTGAGCAACGAGAACTAGCCGAGCGAATTGGGCGATTCGCAGTGCGTTGGGCCGCCCGGCACCGAAACTCCGCACCACTGGAGAAGATCGTCGCACGATGGCACGACAGTGACCTCTGGCCCGTCGCAGTTCAGCTCATCACCAGTGCCTCAGTGCACACTGCGAGCGAACAGTATGTCCATGAGGTCTTGTTGCGCTGGTCCAAGAACAAAGCAACGCCAGCACTGAGGATCATGACCGTCGCGGTATGCGCTGGCGAATTCGGCACACGACACACGGGCAAGGCACTTCGCCGCTTGCGGCACGCGGCGAACTCGCAGCACCCCGAAGTCATCGAGTCGCTTCGAGAGGCGGTCAGGACACTGTGGGCGGAGCCCACAGTCCGGACGACTCTCTTCGGTTACATCATCAGTTGGTGCGAGGCCGACGACTTGCTGGCTGAGGCCGGGCGTAGGACGTTTGGCGCCCTGGCCACTTCCGTCGCAGCCGACGACCCTTCCATGCCTCTCCTGCTCGCCGGAATGGAGGACGACGGCCCTCGACCAACCTCGATCTCTTTGGCAAAAGGATGGCGTACCTTGCTCGGTCCCGACTCGGATCTCGACGAGGCAGAACAGGCACTGCATCTATGGATGGATGGCGCCCTCAGCCATCCCACAATCAAGGAAACTGTCTTGGAATCCTTGCGCGCAGCTGTCGACACGTCCGTAGACGGAGGCCCTGTTCGCCCTCGGGACAATCTTCGCCGACTCCTTTTCCGATGGGAGAGCGCCTCCGCAGCGGGCTCATCGGTGGCGCGCGACGAACTGCGCTCCGAGCTGGCCAAGCTCCTCGACAAGGATCTCAGTAGGGCCCTGGATCACGCCCTCGAAAGCGCCAACAGCACCGGCGGCGCCGCGTGACCTGGTGGAGACGTACGAGGGACACTCCAAATCATCCCGAAAAGACATGGACATACATATTTCCAGACCGCCTCGACTCGCGTGACTCCGGTCTAGCCTTCGACGCATCCCTTCGCGTGGAGTGGCGCCCAGTACAAGACGCCCGTGCCCTGAGGCCGACTCAACAAACCGCCGGCCTGGTAGCACGGCGAATCGCAGAGGGCGCCGCGGTGGAGACCAGCGTGCTGCGTCGCCATGCCGCTGAACAGGACATCAACGACGCTCTGCGTCGCCAACTCCCTGCCCGTCGTGAGGGAGTAGAAGTACTTCGGGCTGAGATCAGTTTGCACGTCTCCAAAGACACTGCAGATGCCGCTAGCCATCTTGAGCAGGTAAAACGCGAGGGAGAACTCGATGCTTTGGCCCGCCGCCAGGCCAAAGCTCGCATGGAGTTTCTCTACAACGAAATGTTGGGCACCCCAGCGAAGGCCCGTCTCTACACCCTTCTGGAACACTCGCCTCGTCTGGAGGCCCTTCCTCCGGGCACTGATCCCGACGCTCTGGTACGTCAGGTCCAGCAATGGCAACCAGAAGGAAGGTGGGTTGTGATCGCCCAGCTCCTGCACACCTTCGTCGAACGCCTATCCAAAGAAGGTGAAGAAGAACTCCTCTTCCTCGCCGAGAAGCTGCTCCATTCCTTCGGGGAGAGGAAGCTCGCAGAGCAGGTCAAGCAAGTAGGCACCAAGTAACGAGTCGTCTCCCTCATGAGGAGGTTTGTTGCATCTTTGGGTGACTGCGTAACTCACATCCCAGACATCTCTGCAACGCCTCCACCTGCAGATATGCGCCGTCACCTAGAGATAAGGATGAAGCTGTGGGAACTGCGCTCCTACGAGCAGGTCATCCAGCTCGAACAGGACCGCCTCGTCTACCAGGCGCGACTGCGGGCCCGCTACGGGCGCGGCTGGCGGCGCCGGGCCCCGGTCGAGTCCCTGATGCCGCTGCGGCTGGCCCGCTACGGCGTCCCGCTGGCACAGACCGCGCCGGCCGGGCTGGCCGCGGCCGGGATCGACCTGCCGGCGGACCGGCCGCTCTCCCCCGCCCCTCCCCTTCCCACGGGCCCGGAGGCCCTGCCGGCCGTCCCGGGCCCCCGCGCGGCCACGGCCCCCGTGCCGGCAGCCCCCGAGCCGACGCGGGAAGCGGAGCCGAAGCCGCAACCGCAACCGCAACCGGAGCCGGAGCCGGAGCCGGAACCCGTAGCGGAAGCTCCCGCATCCGTGGCCGTCCCCGTGCCCGCTCGCATGGAGGAAACCCCGGCCGAGGCCGAACGCCCGCGCCCCGAGACCGAGTTGACCGTCCCGGTCGGACCGGGTCGACGACGCCCCCTGGGCACCGCGGGCGCCGCGCTCCCCCACGACGAGCCGGACGCCGAATTCCCCGACGCCGGCTTCCCGAACTCCGGCTTCCCGGAAGCCGACCCCGCCGACGAGGCGCCCCGGGACGAGAAGTACTTCGCCGCGTACCGCTCCTACGTGGCGGAGAAGAACGACTTCCCCGACTCCCGCCAATTCGGCCGCTATCTCCTGGAGTCCTACGGGTACCAGGGCCGCGACGGGGGCCCGCTCAGCGAGGGCTATCTGCGCGGTTTCCTCCGCGACTTCCGCGCCCGCTTCCGGATGGAGATGGAGTCGGAACACATCCCGTAGGCGGAACACACCCCGCGAGCCGGGCACCCACCGAGGCGGGCGGACGACGACAGCGACGACGGCACCGACACCGACAGTCGGCGCTCAACGCCCCTGCCCCAAAACCCCGTTACGCCGCTACGCCGCTACGCCGCTACGCCACCCTCCGCTCCCCCTCCCCTTCCGCCTTCCGCTTGCGGTCCCACTCACCCCATGCGATCAGTGCGACGCCCGCGGCACAGATGCCGGCGTAGGCGGGCGACGGCAGGTGGACGAAGTGCCGGATCACGCCCCAGGCACCGTCGAAGAAGACCTGCCCGACAAAGCCCAACCCGCCCTGGAGCATGACGATGAAGCCGATGATTCCCCTCATGCACCCAGCGTGACGGGTTCGGCCCCGGGGATCCTCCTCCCCGGGGCCGAACCCGTTCT
Organism: Streptomyces yunnanensis; assembly: GCF_029011865.1. Classification (NCBI taxonomy): domain Bacteria; kingdom Bacillati; phylum Actinomycetota; class Actinomycetes; order Kitasatosporales; family Streptomycetaceae; genus Streptomyces; species Streptomyces yunnanensis. Next base: position 5,279,600 of record NZ_CP095749.1, on the reverse strand, counting down.
CGCTCTTGGGTCGGAGAGCCCGGCGCGGCTCTCCTCCTCGGTCAGCCGGTCAACCGATCAGCCGGTCAACCGGTCAACCGGTCAACCGGCCAGCAGCTTGCGGACCCGGTCCGCGCCCACCGCGAGCAGCAGCGTGGGCAGCCGGGGGCCGGTGTCCCGGCCGACCAGGAGGTTGTAGAGCAGCGCGAAGAAGGCGCGCTGGGCGACCTTCAGCTCCGGCGTCGGCTTGGCCTCCGGGTCCAGGCCCGCCTGGACCTTCGGCACGCCGTAGACCAGGGTGGTCAGCCCGTCCAGCGACCAGTGGTCGTCCAGGCCGTCGAGCAGCAGCCGCAGCGCGCCGCGGGACTGGTCGTCCAGGGTGGCCAGCAGCTCGGTGTCGGGCTCCGCGCGGACGACGGTGCGCTGGTCGGCGGGGACCTGGGTGGTGATCCAGTGCTCCGCCTTGTCCAGCCGCGGCCGGGTCTCGTCCAGGGACGTGACCGGGTGCGCCGGGTCCAGGTCGGTCAGGATGCGCAGGGTCTGCTCGTCGTGGCCCGCGGTGATGTCCATGACGGAGGCCAGCGTGCGGTACGGCAGCGGGCGCGGCGTCCGCGGCAGTTCGCCGGCGGCGGTGCCGATGGCCCGGGTGTAGGCCGCGGCGTCCGCGGGCTGCGCGGTGCCGTCGGCGACCTTGGCCGCGAGCTTGTCCCACTCGTCGTAGAGCCGCTGGATCTCCTGGTCGAAGGCGATCTTGAAGGACTGGTTGGGCTTGCGGCGGGCGTACAGCCAGCGCAGCAGCGGCGCCTCCATGATCTTCAGCGCGTCGCCCGGGGTGGGCACGCCGCCCTTGGAGGAGGACATCTTCGCCATGCCGCTGATGCCGACGAAGGCGTACATCGGGCCGATCGGCTGGTCGGCGCCGAACACCTCGCGGACGATCTGACCGCCGACGACGAACGACGAGCCGGGCGAGGAGTGATCGACTCCGGAGGGTTCAAAGATCACGCCCTCGTAGGCCCAGCGCATCGGCCAGTCGACCTTCCAGACCAGCTTGCCGTGGTCGAACTCGCGCAGCGCCACGGTCTCGGAGTGGCCGCAGGCGACGCACTCGTAGGACATCTCCGTGGTCTCGTCGTCATAGCCGATGACCTTGGTGAAGTCCTTGTTGCAGACCGTGCAGTACGGCTTGTACGGGAAGTAGCCCGCACCGCCGGCGCTGCCGTCGTCCTCGGTGGCCGCGCCGGAGCCCTCGGCCGCCTCCAGCTCCGCCTCGTCCACCGGCTTCTGCTGCTGCTTCGGCTTGCCGGTCGCCTTGTCCTTGGTGCGGTAGCGGTCCAGGACGGCGTCGATGTCCTTGCGGTGCTTCATCGCGTGCAGGATCTGCTCGCGGTAGGCGCCGGAGGTGTACTGGGCGGTCTGGCTGATGCCGTGGTACTCGATGCCCAGCTCCGCCAGGGACTCCTCCATGGCCGCCCTGAAGTGCTCGGCCCAGCTGGCGTACGGGCTGCCGGGCGGGGCGGGCACGGCGGTCAGCGGCTTGCCGATGTGCTCCTCCCAGGACGGGTCGATGCCGGCCGGGACCTTGCGGTACCGGTCGTAGTCGTCCCAGCTCAGGACGTGCACACAAGCGTGGCCGCGGCGGCGGACCTCGTCGGCGACCAGGTGCGGGGTCATCACCTCGCGGAGGTTGCCGAGGTGGATCGGGCCGGACGGGCTCAGGCCCGAGGCGACGACGACCGGTTTGCCGGGGGCGCGGCGCTCCGCCTCGGCAATGACCTCGTCCGCGAACCTGGAGACCCAGTCGGTCTCGGTGCTCTGCTGAGCCACGATCGGCCCTTCCTCTTCCTGGTGTCCTGGTGCTTCCACGATGCGCCCACGCGCGCCCGCCGGCGCCGCGCTCCGTCTCCGCGCGGCGCGGGCGGGGCGGTCCCGGACGGACAAAAGCCTGACGGAGCCCATTGTCCCAGACGCCCGCCGCACGGAAATTCCATGGTGGTGCCGTGGGATACTCAGGGCAAACCCTTTCCACCCCAACGGAACGGCAGTTCAATGGCCTCGGTCACCTCCCTCGCAGCTACGGTCAACCAGCGCGTCGCGGACGCCCTCTCGGCAGCCCTGCCGGAGGCCGGCGCCGCGGACCCGCTGCTGCGACGCAGCGACCGGGCCGACTTCCAGGCCAACGGCCTGCTCGCGCTGGCCAAGAAGCTGGGGGGCAACCCGAGGGAGCTGGCCGGCAAGGTCGTCGACGCGATCGGCGCCGACGGCCTGCTGAAGGACGTCGAGGTCTCCGGCCCCGGCTTCCTCAACATCACCGTCGCCGACACCGCGATCACCGGCACGCTGGCCGCGCGCGCCGCCGACGACCGGCTCGGCGTGCCGTACGCCGACGCGCCGGGCACCACGATCATCGACTACGCGCAGCCGAACGTCGCCAAGGAGATGCACGTCGGCCACCTGCGGTCGGCGGTCATCGGCGACGCCCTGCGCAACATGCTGGACTTCACCGGCGAGAAGACCATCGGCCGCCACCACATCGGCGACTGGGGCACGCAGTTCGGCATGCTCATCCAGTACCTGATCGAGAACCCGGACCAGCTGGCCCCGGCCGCCGACACCGACGGCGAGCAGGCGATGAGCAATCTCAACCGGGTCTACAAGGCATCGCGCGCGGTCTTCGACTCCGACGAGGAGTTCAAGGAGCGGGCCCGCAAGCGGGTCGTCGCCCTGCAGTCCGGCGACCAGCAGACGCTGGACCTGTGGCAGCGGTTCGTGGACGAGTCGAAGATCTACTTCTACTCGGTCTTCGAGAAGCTGGACATGGAGATCCGCGACGAGGAGATCGTCGGCGAGTCCGCGTACAACGACATGATGGCCGAGACGGCCCGGATGCTGGAGGAGTCGGGCGTCGCCGTCCGCTCCGAGGGCGCGCTGGTGGTCTTCTTCGACGACATCAAGGGCAAGGACGACAAGCCCGTCCCGCTGATCGTGCAGAAGGCGGACGGCGGCTTCGGCTACGCGGCGTCCGACCTGTCCGCGATCCGCAACCGCGTCTTCGACCTGCGGGCGACGACGCTGCTCTACGTCGTGGACGTCCGCCAGTCGCTGCACTTCCGGATGGTCTTCGAGACGGCCCGCCGGGCCGGCTGGCTGAACGACGAGGTCAAGGCCCACAACATGGGCTACGGCACGGTGCTCGGCGCGGACGGCAAGCCGTTCAAGACGCGTGCGGGCGAGACGGTGCGCCTGGAGGACCTCCTCGACGAGGCGGTGCAGCGCGCCGCCGAGGTGGTGCGGGAGAAGGCCCAGGACCTCACCGAGGACGAGATCCAGGAGCGGGCCGCGCAGGTCGGCATCGGCGCGGTGAAGTACGCGGACCTGTCGACGTCGCCGAGCCGGGACTACAAGTTCGACCTGGACCAGATGGTCTCGCTCAACGGCGACACCTCCGTCTACCTCCAGTACGCCTACGCGCGGATCCAGTCGATCCTGCGCAAGGCCGGCGCGACCGAGCCGGCCGCCCACCCGGAGCTCGAACTCGCCCCGGCGGAGCGGGCGCTGGGCCTGCACCTGGACGCGTTCGGCGACACGGTCGCCGAGGCCGCGGCGGAGTACGCACCGCACAAGCTGGCCGCGTACCTCTACCAGCTGGCGTCGCTCTACACGACGTTCTACGACCAGTGCCCGGTCCTGAAGGCGGACACCCCGCAGCAGGTGGAGAACCGCCTCTTCCTGTGCGACCTGACCGCCCGCACCCTGCACCGGGGCATGGCACTGCTGGGCATCCGGACGCCTGAGCGGCTCTGAACAGCTGCTCCTCGCGTACGCCTTACCGCCGCGTCACACGGCGATAAGGCGTACGCGATCACCGCACAACGCCTTCATGTCATCGACGTCCGACGTCACCATCGCGACCGGGCCGGGCTGCCGCAGCGCGACCTCCGCGACGGTGGCGTCGATGGCGTATTTGTGACCATGCAGCCCGGTGGCCTTGAGCAGTTCCGCCGCCGCCTTCGCCGCCTGCTCGGTCACCGGCTCGATCTTCACCCTGGACAGCGCCCAGTGCAGCCGCGGCAGCTTGATCCGCGCATGACTGACCTCGACGATCGTGTTCGCACCGACGACGAGATCAGCGCCCATCTCATGAAACACCCGGAACATCGCCAGGACCTTGCGATCCTGAGCGACCCAGGCCGACAGGCCCTCGGAATCCAGAACGACGGTCTCGAAACGCCTGCTCACGCGGCGTCCGTCCGGCTGCCGGGCTCGCCCACACCGAAGATCCTCTCCTGCGCCTCAGCCAGCTCCTCCTCGGTGAAGGAGCCGTGCTCCTCTTCGTAGCGCCCGAGGTCCTCACCAAGGAGCTGGTGCCTTATCTGGCGCGCCACGGCCTCGGCGACATAGCCGGAAACGTTGTCGGTGAGCTTCCTGAGCACGGCCACCTGCTCATTCGGCAGCGTGACCGTGATGCGTGTGGTCTCGGACATACACCAAGCATACTGCGGTATGCGCGTGGATCGGAGCTTCAAAGCGGCCGAAGCCCTGCCGTGGTGACCCCGGCGGCGCGGTGCCACTCGCACCACACCACCTTGCCGGGGTGCCGCTCCCCCCCCGCCCGCCCGCCCTCGTCCACCGTGTCGGCGATCCGCGGCACCCCTCAGGGCCGTCCGGAAATTGATTTTCCCCATTCGCGGCACGAAGGTCGCGCAGCGTGACTAGCGTGCGGCAGTGAGTGAATCCGTACTCGGACTTTGTACGGGTTCGTACGGGGTCGGCGCGGGTGAGCGTGGGGAGTTAGGCCAGCATGAACTCCAGGAAGCAGCAACGGAAGAAGAACGTCTCGACCATGCGCATGCTGGGCATCCAGTTGCAGACAGCGCGCAAGGCGGCGGGGTACACACAGCGCTCGCTCGGCCAGGCGGTCCTCGTCGACGAGGAGACGATCGCCTCGATCGAGCAGGGCAGGCGGGCGCTGCTGGTCGACCTCGCCCGCACGATGGATCAACTCCTCGACACCAAGGGCACGTTGGCAGCCGGAGTCGAGAACCTGCCGGAGATCGACCAGTTCCCGCTCTACGCGGAGCAGTACATGGTGCATGAGCGGGAGGCGATCGCCCTGTCCTGGTACGACGCGCTGGTCATCCCCGGTCTGCTCCAGACCGAGCCGTACGCCCGCGCGGTCCTGTGCGAGCGCGTACCGGCGTACGACGAGGACGAGTTGGAGACCAAGACGGCGGCCCGGATCGCCCGCCAGGAGATCCTGCAACGCAAGTGCCCGCCGACGATGAGCTTCATCGTGTGGGAACCCGTGCTCCATCTCGACATCGGAGGCCTGACGGTCCGCCGCGCCCAGCTCCGCCACCTGCGCGAGTGCGCCGAACTCCCGGGCCTTTCCCTCCAGTTCCTGCCGATGCGCACCGCCGCGCACGCCGGTCTCGCTGGCCCCTTCATTCTCCTGGAGACACCCGACCACCAGCACCTGGCTTATGCCGAAGGCCAGCGTGGCAGCCAGTGGGTAGCTGACCCTGACGAGGTGTCTGTTATGGCACGCAAGTATGCGATGCTGCGGTCACAGGCCCTGACGCCTTACGAGTCAAAGGGTTTGCTCGACCGTCTGCTAGGAGACCAATGAGCACCGCACTTGAGTGGTTCAAGTCGAGCTACAGCAGCGACGAGGGCGGCGCCTGCCTCGAAGTCGCCTACGCCTGGCGCAAGTCCAGCTACAGCGGCGACGAGGGCGGGCAGTGCCTCGAAGTCGCCGTCTCCCCCCACGCCATCCACATCCGCGACTCCAAGAACAGCCCGGAGGGCGGCCCCACCTTCACCGTCTCGCCGGAAGCCTGGGCGGCGTTCACCGCGTACGCCGTCGCCGCTCGCTGAGGGACGCGTCACCGGCCGTTCGGCGATGTGCCCAGCTGCCCGGGCGTGGTGCCCGGGGCCTCGTGGCGCGATCTAGACTTGCCCCCGGCCCGGGGCGGGCACACGGAACCACGGAACCATGAGGGCTGCACGTGCGGGGGCGTATCACGACGGGTCGCAGGCTGCCCGCTTTCCTGGCAACGGCAGCGGTCACCCCGGCGCTGCTGCTGGTGACCGCCCGGCCCGCGGACGCCTTCGGCACGGTCAACGCGTTCGGGCAGCACGCCGAGCACGAGCGGATCACCCGGGCCGCGCTGGCCTGCGCTCCGGGGGTCCGCTCCGACGGTTCCTGTTTCGAGCCGCGCTCCCTGGGTCAACTCGCCGGGCACAGCTGGACGTTCGGCGCCGTCGGCGCGCCGGACTCGGACGAGTTCCTCAGCTCCGCCGCGCATTGCGACAATGCCGACTTCCTGGATGTCACGGGCTATCCGCAGAGTCGGCAACAAGCCACCGAGGCGCTGCGCACCTGCATAGCCCATCTGCAGGCGCGCTTCCGGCAAGGTCTCGCCGCGGCCGAGGGAACCCTCGACAGCCGGGGCCGCGTCGTGGCCTCCGAGACGGAGCTGCGAAGAGACTGCACCTTCACGCTCGGGCTGCCCGGCCGGGCCAAGTGCGAGGCCATGGAGGGGTTCGGCCGTGCCCTGCACGGAGTCCAGGACTTCTACGCGCACAGCAACTGGACGGACCGCACCGACCGGTCCCGCCCGGTCAGCCTGGTCAACCCCCCGGGCCTGGGCCGCTCCGCGCCCTCTCCGCTGCTCGACCTCGCCGCACCGCGGCCGCCCCGGCCGTCGGCGGTCCCGCGGAATCTGACGACGGGCTGCTTCTCGCTCCTCGTCGGCGCCTGCGCTCACCACGTCGGGCACTCCGACCTCAACAAGGACGAGGGGTTCATCGACCCGGCCTCCGGCTCCACCGGCGCTCCCGCCACGGCACGCGGCCGGGCGGCGGGGAACTTCGCCCGGGCGGTGCGGGGCGCCGTCGCCGACACCCGCCGCCAGTGGAAGCAGTTCCGCGAGGCGCTCCTCCAGCGGTACGGCACGCAGCGCGGTGCACGCATCGTCTGCGTCGTCACCCACGACGATCCGGTCCGCGACTGCGCCTGACACCCCCGGCGGGGCGGGCGGGCGCGGTCGCGGACCGGTCGTCGGCTTCCCGGTCAGAAGCCCTAGCCGAGCTTCCGGGCGACCTCCGTCGCCCAGTAGGTGAGGATCATGTCGGCGCCGGCCCGCTTGATGCCGGTCAGGGTCTCCAGGATCGCGCTGTCGCGGTCGATCCAGCCCTTCTCGGCGGCCGCCTCGACCATCGCGTACTCACCGGAGATCTGGTACGCAGCGACCGGCACGTCCACCGCGTCCGCGATCTTCGCCAGCACGTCCAGGTAGGGCAGCGCCGGCTTGACCATCACCATGTCGGCGCCCTCCTGAAGGTCGAGCGCCAGCTCGCGCAGCGACTCGCGGAGGTTGGCGGGGTCCTGCTGGTAGGTCTTGCGGTCGCCCTTCAGCGACGAGCCCACCGCCTCGCGGAACGGCCCGTAGAACGCCGAGGAGTACTTCGCGGTGTAGGCCAGGATCGAGACGTCCTCGTGGCCGGTCTGGTCCAGCGCGTCCCGGATGACGCCGACCTGGCCGTCCATCATGCCGCTGGGGCCCACGACGTGGACGCCGGCGTCGGCCTGGACCTGCGCCATCTCGGCGTACCGCTCCAGGGTCGCGTCGTTGTCCACCCGGCCCTCGGCGTCCAGGACACCGCAGTGGCCGTGGTCGGTGTACTCGTCCAGGCAGAGGTCCGACATGATCACCAGGTCGTCGCCGACCTCGGCCCGCACGTCCCGGATGGCGACCTGCAGGATGCCGTCCGGGTCGGTGCCCGCGCTGCCCACCGCGTCCTTCTTGGCCTCCTCCGGCACGCCGAAGAGCATGATCCCGGCGACGCCCGCCTCGACCGCCTCGACGGCGGCCTTGCGGAGGGTGTCGCGGGTGTGCTGGACGACGCCCGGCATGGCGCTGATCGGCACCGGCGCGCCGACCCCCTCGCGGACGAACGCGGGCAGGATCAGATCGGCGGGGTGCAGCCGGTGCTCGGCGACCATCCGGCGCATGGCAGGGGTGGTACGCAGCCGCCGCGGCCGCGCGCCGGGGAAGGATCCGTAGTGCGTCATGCCGCCCACGCTACGCCCGCCCCGCCCGTGCCTTTGCCGACGGCCCGTCGGCCGCGGGCGGGCCGGAACACGAAGTCGGGGGCGCCCCCGCAGGGACGCCCCCGGTCGACTACGGGGTGGCTCGCCTCCGGCGGGCACCCGGGCGCCGCTCGCTCGGCCGCGTCACCGGGTCGCCGGCCTCCAGCGCGGCATCGCGCCGCGCCGCGCCGAACTCCGCGAGCGCCTCGGCCAGCTTGTGGACCGACGGCTCGGGCGACATCACGTCCACCCGCAGCCCGTGCTCCTCGGCGGTCTTGGCGGTGGCCGGGCCGATGCAGGCGATCACGGTCACGTTGTGCGGCTTGCCGGCGATGCCGACGAGGTTCCGCACGGTCGAGGACGAGGTGAAGAGCACCGCGTCGAAGCCGCCGCCCTTGATCGCCTCACGGGTCTCGGCCGGCGGCGGCGAGGCGCGCACGGTCCGGTAGGCGGTGACGTCGTCGACCTCCCAGCCCAGCTCGATCAGGCCGGCCACCAGCGTCTCGGTGGCGATGTCGGCGCGCGGCAGGAAGACGCGGTCGATCGGGTCGAAGACCGGGTCGTAGGGCGGCCAGTCCTCCAGCAGCCCGGCCGCGGACTGCTCGCCGGACGGCACCAGGTCGGGCTTCACGCCGAAGGCCACCAGCGCCTTGGCGGTCTGCTCGCCGACCGCCGCGACCTTGATCCCGGCGAACGCCCGGGCGTCCAGCCCGTACTCCTCGAACTTCTCCCGGACCGCCTTGACGGCGTTGACCGAGGTGAAGGCGATCCACTCGTAGCGGCCGGTGACCAGGCCCTTGACCGCGCGCTCCATCTGCTGCGGGGTGCGCGGCGGTTCGACGGCGATGGTCGGGACCTCGTGCGGCACCGCGCCGTACGAGACGAGCTGGTCGGAGAGCGACGCGGCCTGCTCCTTGGTCCGCGGCACCAGCACCCGCCAGCCGAACAGCGGCTTGTTCTCGAACCACGAGAGCTGGTCCCGCTGCGCCGCGGCGCTGCGCTCGCCGACCACGGCTATGACCGGCTGGCCGCCGTCCGGCGACGGCAGCACCTTGGCGGCCTTCAGCACCTGGGCGACGCTCCCGAGGGTGGCGGTCCAGGTGCGCTGCCGGGTGGTGGTGCCGGCGACCGTGACGGTCATCGGGGTGTCCGGCTTGCGGCCTGCGGCCACCAGCTCGCCGGCCGCCGCGGCCACCGAGTCCAAGCTGGTGGAGACCACCGCGGTGGCGTCGCTGGTGCCCAGCTCGGACCAGCAGCGGTCGTCGGCGCTGCGGGCGTCGATGAAGCGCACGTCGGTGCCCTGGGCGTCGCGCAGCGGCACGCCGGCGTACGCGGGCACGCCGACCGCGGCGGCGATGCCGGGGACCACCTCGAAGACGATGCCCTCGGCGGCGCAGGCCAGCATCTCCTCGGCGACGTAGCCGTCGAGGCCGGGGTCACCGGTCACCGCACGGACGACCCGCTTGCCCGCGCGGGCAGCCGCCATGACAAGATTGGCGGTGTCCCGAAGGGCGGAAACGCCATGGGGACTGCCGGGGTTTGACACCGCGTCAGCTGACGCCTGCAGTGGCGTGTCCACCTGTGCGCGTGCGTGCACACGCACGACGTCCAGGACCTGCGGGTCGGCGACGAGGACGTCTGCGGACGCCAGCGCTTCCACGGCGCGCAGCGTCAGCAGACCCGGGTCTCCCGGCCCGGCACCCAGGAAGGTGACCTGACCGGAGGCGGAGTGGTTTGGGGCGGTGGGGTTCAAAGTGCTCGCTCCCCCATAAGACCGGCCGCACCCTTTGCGAGCATCTCGACGGCGAGTTCCCGGCCCATGCGAAGCGGGACCGAATCGTCGTCAAGAGAGGCAGGTACGTGCCCGGTGGTGGACAGCTGCACCAACGTGGTGCCGTCGAGCGTGCCGACGACTCCGCGCAGGTGCATTTCGGTGACAGCCTGCTCGTCGGCCTTGGGGCCTCCCCTGCTCGAACGAAGTCGAGAGCTTGGGGACAGGTCGGCGAGTGCCGCCACGGGGGCGGAACAGCCGGCCTCCAGGGCGGCGAGCAGGGAACGCTCGGCGGTCACGGCGGCCCGGGTGACCGGGTCGTCGAGCTCGCCGAGCGCGGCGACGAGGTGCGCGTCGGCCGCGACACACTCGATCGCCAGTGCCCCCTGGCCGGGGGCGGGCAAAACCACGTCGGGCGACAGCAGCTGCGTCGCCTCGTCGATCCGGCCGATCCGGGTCAGGCCGGCGGCGGCCAGCACGACCGCGTCCAGCTCGCCCTTCCGGACGAAGCCGATTCGGGTGTCGACGTTGCCGCGGACCGGGACGGTCTCGATGCGCTTGCCCAGCGTCCTGGCCCAGGCGTTGAGCTGTGCCATCCGCCGGGGGGAGCCGGTGCCCACGCGGGCGCCGTCGGGAAGTTCCTCGAAGGTGAGCCCGTCCCGCGCGATCAGCGCGTCCCGGGGGTCCACGCGCACGGGTATGGCCGCCAGGGCCAGCTCCGCGGGCTGCGCGGTCGGCAGGTCCTTCAGCGAGTGGACGGCGAAGTCGATCTCACCGGCCAGCAGCGCGTCGCGCAGCGCCGAGACGAAGACGCCGGTGCCGCCGATCTGCGCCAGGTGTTCGCGGGAGGTGTCGCCGTAGGTGGTGATCTCCACCAGTTCGACGGGGCGGCCGGTCAGGTCGCGCACCGCCTCGGCCACCTGCCCGGACTGGGCCATGGCGAGCGTGCTGCGCCGGGTGCCCAGTCGCAGGGGACTCATCGTGCTGTCGGTCATGCCCGCTCCCGTGCTGCGTCGTGCTGGTCGGCTCGGGTGTCGGCCCTGCTGACGGCGGCGACCGTCTGGGGGTCGAGGTCGAAGAGCTCCCGCAGGGCGTCCGCGTATCCGGCGCCGCCGGGCTCGCTGGCGAGCTGCTTGACCCGCACCGTGGGCGCGTGCAGGAGCTTGTCGACGACCCGGCGGACGGTCTGGGTGATCTCCGCCCGCTGCTTGTCGTCGAGGTCGGGAAGGCGGCCGTCGAGCCGGGCGATCTCGCTGCTGACGACGTCCGCGGCCATGGTGCGCAGGGCGACCACGGTGGGGGTGATGTGCGCGGCCCGCTGGGCGGCGCCGAACGCGGCGACCTCCTCGGCGACGATGCCGCGCACCGTGTCCACGTCGGCGGCCATCGGGGCGTCGGCGGACGCCTCGGCCAGCGACTCGATGTCGACCAGGCGGGCCCCGTCGATCCGGTGCGCCGCGGCGTCGATGTCGCGCGGCATGGCCAGGTCGAGCAGCCACATCCGGTCGTCGCGCCCGGCCAGCGCGGCGGCGATCCGCTCGCCGCTGAGCACCAGCCCGGACGCGCCGGTACACGAGATGACGATCTCGGCCCGGGCCAGCTCCGCCTCGACGGCCTCCATGGCGACGGCGCGGGCGGTCAGCCCGCTGGCCGCGCCCGGCCCGCCCGGCTCGGTCAGGATCTGTACCAGCCGCTCGGCGCGCGCCACCGTCCGGTTGGCGACGGCCAGTTCGCCGACGCCGTTGCGGACGAGGGTGGTCGCGGCCAGCGAGGACATCGAGCCGGCACCGATCACCAGCGCCCGCTTGCCCCGCGCCCAGGCGGCGACGTCCGGGACCGCGGCCAGCTGCTCCAGGCCGAAGGTGACCAGCGACTGGCCGGCCTTGTCGATCCCGGTCTCGCTGTGCGCGCGCTTGCCGACCCGCAGGGCCTGCTGGAAGAGGTCGTTGAGCAGCCGCCCGGCGGTGTGCAGCTCCTGGGCGACGGCCAGCGCGTCCTTGATCTGGCCGAGGATCTGGCCCTCGCCGACGACCATGGAGTCCAGGCCGCAGGCCACCGAGAGGAGGTGGTGGACCGCCCGGTCCTCGTAGTGGACGTAGAGATAAGGGGTCAGCTCCTCCAGGCCGACGCCGCTGTGGCGGGCCAGGAGGGTGGACAGCTCGGCGACACCGGCGTGGAACTTGTCCACGTCGGCGTAGAGCTCGATGCGGTTGCAGGTGGAGAGCACCGCGGACTCGGTGGCCGGCTCGGCCGACACCACGTCCTGCAGCAGCTTGCCGCGGCCCTCAGGGGCGAGCGCGGCCCGCTCCAGCACGCTCACCGGCGCGCTGCGATGACTCAGTCCGACGACCAGGAGGCTCATGCTCGCACCTCGCTCCGCGAGGCACAGCCTTCGCCTGTGACGCACCTTTCCATGATTCTCTCGCTGCGCTCGCTCATGCCGGCATCACCGCGGGTACGTCCCCGTCGGGTCCCTTGCGGTCGGTCGCGGTGGCGGTGGGCCGGGCCGGGGACGCCGGCGCGGTGTCCTCGGGACCCTCCATCGCCTCCGGACCGGCCTGGCCGGTCTCCTCGCCCGCCTTGCGCTGCTCGTGGAAGGCGAGGATCTGCAGCTCTATGGACAGGTCGACCTTGCGGACGTCCACCCCGTCCGGGACGGTCAGCACGGTCGGCGCGAAGTTGAGGATCGAGGTGACGCCCGCGGCGACCAGGCGGTCGCAGACCTGCTGGGCGGCGCCGGCCGGCGTGGCGATGACGCCGATCGAGACGCCGTTGTCCCCGATGATCTGCTCCAGCTCGTCGGTGTGCTGGACCGGGATGCCGGCGACCGGCTTGCCCGCCATGGCCGGGTCGGCGTCGATCAGCGCGGCGACCCGGAAACCGCGGGAGGCGAAGCCGCCGTAGTTGGCGAGCGCGGCGCCGAGGTTACCGATACCGACGATGACGACGGGCCAGTCCTGGGTGAGGCCGAGTTCCCGCGAGATCTGGTAGACGAGGTACTCCACGTCGTAGCCGACGCCACGGGTCCCGTAGGAGCCGAGGTAGGAGAAGTCCTTGCGCAGCTTCGCGGAGTTGACTCCCGCGGCGGCCGCGAGCTCCTCGGAGGACACCGTGGGGACCGAGCGCTCGGAGAGCGCGGTCAGTGCGCGCAGATACAGCGGTAGCCGGGCGACGGTGGCCTCGGGGATGCCTCGGCTTCGGGTCGCCGGTCGGTGAGTTCGGCCAGTTGCCACGGTGCTCCTGCGGGTAGAGCGGGGCTGCGGACGGCCGTGAGGAACCCGACCGCCCCGTCTCTTGCAGGCTATGTCTTTGTGAACGCGTGCACAAAGATGGTGTCCGTTTTGCCCGGCCAAAGTGATGGGGCTCACGCAGCTTTTACGGGGCCGCGCGGAACCAACTCCCGCGTCACACCGTTCGCACGCGCCACCGGCGATTCGCGGCAGCACCGACGGGAGCACGCGCCCTCACTCCTCACCGCCATCCCCCCGGACACCAACAAATCGCCCATCGATGGTACGCGAAACCATCCCTCCGGAGCGCCGCCGCGAACCGGCACAATGACCCCATGGCCCCCTTGTTCAGCCGCGCCCCCCGCAAGAGCCCCGCCGACCGGATGGTCACCCTCGTCCGGAAGCCGGGCTGCCACCTCTGCGACGACGCGCAGGCGGTGATCGAGAAGGTGTGCGCGGAGACCGGCGCCTCCTGGGAGCAGAAGGACATCACCGAGGACGCCGAGCTGTACCGCAAGTACTGGGAGCAGATTCCGGTCGTCCTCGTGGACGGCGCCCAGCACGACTTCTGGCGGGTCGACCCCCGGCGTCTGCGCACCGCACTGGGCGCCTGAGCGCCGCCGACCCGTCGGCCGCCCGCACCGCGGCGCCCTTCGGATGGCCGTAACGCAACCGTCGACCGCCCCGCTGCTCCCTGACACGCGCCCGTAACCGGCTGCACCGAACAAACTGGCTACGCTAGCCGCATGGCCCGCCCGTCGCCCGCCCACCGCCCCGACCGGAGCCCCGCCGGGGCGCTCTTCCCCGCGGGGTGGTTCACCCGCCGCAGACGACCCGCCACGGCGCGCAGCGTGCTGGCCGGCGAGGCCGCGGCCGAGGCCGCCCGCAAGTCGTCCCAGGAGGCGCCGCCCGCCGAGGCCCCGGCCGAGCCGGAGTTCCCGGTCGCCGGGGACACCAGCGCCGCCGCCTTCTTCGACCTCGACAACACGGTCATGCAGGGCGCCGCCCTCTTCCACTTCGGCCGCGGCCTGTACAAGCGGCACTTCTTCCACAAGCGCGACCTGGCCCGCTTCGCCTGGCAGCAGATCTACTTCCGGCTGGCCGGCGAGAACTCCGAGCACATGGCGGACGTCCGCAACAGCGCGCTGTCCATCGTCCAGGGCCACCGCGTCGCCGAGCTGATGTCCATCGGCGAGGAGATCTACGACGAGTACATGGCCGAGCGGGTCTGGCCCGGCACCCGAGCCCTGGCCCAGGCCCACCTCGACGCCGGCCAGAAGGTCTGGCTGGTGACCGCCGCGCCCGTCGAGACCGCGACGATCATCGCCCGCCGGCTGGGGCTGACCGGCGCCCTCGGCACGGTCGCCGAGTCCGTCGGCGGGGTCTACACCGGCAAGCTGGTCGGCGAGCCGCTGCACGGCCCGGCGAAGGCCGAGGCGGTGCGCGCCCTGGCCGCCGCCGAGCACCTGGACCTGTCGCACTGCGCCGCCTACAGCGACTCGGCCAACGACATCCCGATGCTCTCGCTCGTCGGCCACCCCTACGCGATCAACCCCGACACCCGGCTGCGCAAGCACGCCCGGGAACACAGCTGGCGGGTGCGCGACTACCGGACCGGACGCAAGGCCGTCCGGATCGGCATCCCGGCGGCCGCGGCCGTGGGTGCGCTCGCGGGCGGCGCGGCGGCGGCCGCCGCGCTCCAGCGCCGCCGCCGCTGACCGTCCTTGATCACCGGGCACGGCGCCGGGCCATCCGCACTCCCTACCCCCACCGTTGCCCCGTCAGTCCCTTTCCTGGCGGTTAACCACAACACGCCCTTCAACCAGGCAGATTGCGCTCCCTTCCGATCAATAGTTGCTCAATATTCGATACTTGATCCGCCACCAACCGGACACGGACCGTAAGTAATCGATGATTTGAGCAACTGGGTGTAGCGCTGCCTGTACGAAGCGTTATTCTCCTCAGACGCATTCCGGAACCCACACGTCCCTACGACGAGTGAACGGTCCCGCACTGCACGTGATGGAAGCTCTGCCTCTGGGAGTCCCGTGTACCCACACGTCGGGGTTGACGCCTCGGGCCTGGCTACGCTGCGTACGACACTCGTCGACCACCTGCGCAGTTTTGTCCCCACCGCGTACGCCGTCCCCGCATTCGCCACAGCCGTCCCCACCGGCCCCTGCTACGCGTTGGCCGACGGGAGCGCTACGGTCGGCAAGGCCGCCACCGCCGGCAGAACGCGCCGCGCCGGCACCGGTACCACCACCGCACGGCGCCCCGCGGACAGCGACAGCCGTCGCATGATGGATCTCGTCGAACGCGCGCAGGCCGGCGAGGCCGACGCCTTCGGTCGCCTCTACGACCAGTACGCCGACACCGTCTACCGCTACATCTACTACCGCGTGGGCGGCCGGGCCACGGCCGAGGACCTCACCAGCGAGACCTTCCTCCGCGCGCTGCGCCGCATCGGCACGTTCACCTGGCAGGGGCGGGACTTCGGCGCCTGGCTGGTGACCATCGCCCGCAACCTCGTCGCCGACCACTTCAAGTCCTCCCGCTTCCGCCTGGAAGTCACCACCGGAGAGATGCTCGACGCCAACGAGGTCGAGCGCAGCCCCGAGGACTCGGTCCTCGAATCCCTCTCCAACGCCGCCCTGTTGGAGGCGGTCCGCAAGCTCAACCCCCAACAGCAGGAATGCGTCACCCTGCGCTTCCTCCAGGGCCTCTCGGTCGCCGAGACCGCCCGCGTCATGGGCAAGAACGAGGGCGCCATCAAGACCCTCCAGTACCGGGCCGTCCGCACCCTGGCGCGGCTCCTCCCCGAAGACGCCCGCTGACAGCCGGCCCCTCACCGCCGACACCCCAACACCCCGCCCACCGCTCACCGTTGGTGATCGGGCATGCCCTGACGGTCAGATCATCGTGAGTGCGTAACCCGAGTGCCGCGCCGCTCGTTGTGCGGGATGCAGGCTCCACGCGGTCACGCCATGTCCGCAGCCCCTCACTCGTTCGAGTGGCCATGGATCACGGCGTGCAACCATCCGGCCCGTCTGGATAGTCAATGCCAGTCCGGGGAGTCGAGCGGGATGACGAGAGGAGGTGCCGCCCGTGATCGCGAATGTCTCGGTACACCGGCGGGCCAACGCCTTCGCCCAGGCCCTGGAGGAGCAGGTGCTCAGGGGCGCGGCGACCGAGGACCAGGTCGACAACGCGGCGCAAGCGCCGGTAGACGCACGGCTGTTGGCGGTCGCCGACGGCCTCGGGGAACTCCCGAAGCCGGAGATGGCCGCAGAGGTCAAGACTGTCCAGCGTGCCCAGCTCATCGCGGCGATGGAGGCAGCCTTCGCCGAAGGCGCCACGCCCGGCGACACCCGGGTGCCCGAACAACGCGAGAGGAAGGGCACCCACCGGGCCGGCACATCGCTCGGCCGGCTGCGCCCGCGCTCCCGCCTCTCCAAGGGGCTGGCGGCCGGCGGCCTGACGGTCGGCGTCGCCGCCGGCGCGTTCAGCGGCGTCGCCGCGGCCAGTACCGACGCCCTCCCCGGCGACTCCCTGTACGGCCTCAAGCGCGGCATGGAGGACCTCCGGCTCACCATGAGCGACGACGACTCCGACCGCGGCCAGCTCTACCTCGACCAGGCGTCCACCCGCATGTTGGAGGCCCGCCGCCTGATGGAGCGCGGCCGGTCCGCGCAGCTCGACCACGAGGATCTCTTCGAGGTCCGCAAGGCGCTGGCCGGCGTCCGGCACGACGCGGGCGAGGGGCACCGCCTGCTGCACGCCGCCTACGAGCGCGACGGCTCGCTCGGCCCCATCCAGGCGCTGAACTCCTTCACCAAGTCGCACCGCGGCACCTGGACCCAGCTGCGCGACAGGCTCCCGGTACAGCTCACCGACGTGCGCGACGAGGTCAGTTCGGTCTTCGCCGCCATAGACGATGAGGTCGGCCCGCTGCTCCCGGCGACCCCGGACGGCCACAGCCGCCACCACGACACGCCGACCGACCGGGGTGCCGTCGGCGGCGCCAGTCGCCCGTCGCCGGCCGGCAGCGAGTCCCCGTCCGACTCCCACGGCACCGCCCAGCAGGCCCCGCGCCCCTCGGCCTCGCCGTCCCAGGAGCAGGGCGGTCTGCTCGGCGGCAGTACGGGCGGCCTGCTCGGCTCGCCCGGCAAGGGCAGCGCCTCCCCGCACGACGGCAACCACGGCAAGGACGGCACCGGCCGCCCCGACGTCACGCTGCCGCCGCTGCTGCCCGGGCTCCTGCCCGAGCTGGGCATCGACGGCGACAACCTGCCCAAGTAGCCGGCCCGCCCGCGCGGCACGGGCCCGCGACGGCCGGCGCAGCCCCCCGGCGCTCGGTGTTCTTCCGGTCCACCCTCAGAAGAACACCGAGCGCCGCTGCACGAGCAGCTTGTAGAGGGTGTGCTGGATGGTCTCCCGGACCTGGTCGGTCAGGTTGAACATCAGCATCGGGTCGTCGGCCGCCTCCGCCGGATAGCCGTCGGTCGCGATGGGCTCCCCGAACTGGATCGTCCACTTCGTCGGCAGCGGCACCGCACCGAGCGGCCCCAGCCAGGGGAACGTCGGCGTGACCGGGAAGTACGGCAGCCCCAGCACCCGCGCCAGGGTCTTGGCGTTCCCGATCATCGGGTAGATCTCCTCGGCGCCCACGATGGAGCACGGCACGATCGGCACGCCGGCCTTCAGCGCCGTGGAGACGAAGCCGCCCCGCCCGAAGCGCTGGAGCTTGTAGCGGTCCGCGAACGGCTTCCCGATGCCCTTGAAGCCCTCCGGCATCACCCCGACGATCTCCCCGCGCTCCAGCAGCCGCTGGGCGTCCTCCGCGCAGGCGAGCGTGTGCCCGGCCTTGCGCGCCAGCTCGTTCATCACCGGCAGCACGAACACCAAGTCGGCCGCCAGCAGCCGCAGGTGGCGCTGTGCCGGGTGATTGTCGTGCACCGCGACCTGGAGCATCAGGCCGTCCAGCGGGAGCGTCCCGGAGTGGTTGGCGACGATCAGCGCGCCGCCCTCGGCGGGGATGTTCTCCATCCCCTTCACCTCGACCCGGAAGTACTTGTCGTGGAGCGGCCGCAGCAGCGACATCAGGACCTGGTCGGTCAGCTCCTTGTCGTAGCCGAAGTCGTCGACCTCGTAGTCGCCGGTGATCCGCCGGCGCAGGAAGGCCAGCCCGCCCGCGATCCGCTCGTCCAGGGTCCGGCCGCCTGCCGGGCGCGGGGCCGGTGGCGGCTCCGGTTCGGTGCGGGCCTCCGGTACGGGCGCCAGGGCGGTGCCGCGCGCGGACCGCCGGGCCTTGCGGCGCGCCCGCGGTTCCTCGCCGAAGGGAATGACCTTGGCGTCCGCCATCGTGGGTGAACTCCTCACTGGCTCGGGCCGCGGCGTGCGGAGAGCACACCGGCGAGCCGGTCGACGGTGCGGGCGAGGGACTCAGGCGGCAGCAGCCCGGGTCCGCGGCTGCGGGCGAATTCCTCGAAGGTCTCCGCCGTCGTGTACCGGGGGTGGAAGCCCAGTGTCTCGCGCATCTGGGTGGTCTCGACGACCCGGCCGTGGGTCAGCATCCGGATCTGCTCGGGCGAGAAGTCCGTGATGCCGAGCGACCGCAGGGCGGTGCCGGCCCAGGTCACGGTGGGCAGGAAGAGCGGGAGGGTGGGCCGGCCCAGGCGCCGGGAGACCTGCGAGAGCAGCAGGACGCCGTCACCCGCGATGTTGAACGTGCCGCTGTTGAGGGTGCCGCGGCGCGGCGCGGCGGCGGCGATCCGCAACACGTCGATCGCGTCGTCCTCGTGGACGAACTGCAACCGCGGGTCGTAGCCGAGGACGGTGGGCAGCACGGGCAGCGAGAAGTACTCGGCGAGCGGGGAGTCCGCGCACGGCCCGATGACGTTGGCGAACCGCAGGACGCAGACCGCCACGTCGGGGCGGCGCCGGGCGAAGCCGCGGACGTACCCCTCGACCTCGACGGTGTCCTTCGCGAAGCCGCCACTGGGCAACGACTTGGGCGGGGTGTTCTCGGTGAAGACCGCCGGGTCGCGCGGCGCGGAGCCGTAGACGCTGGTGCTGGACTTGATGACCACGCGCTGGACGTTCGGGGCCTTCTGGCAGGCGCCGAGCAGCTGCATGGTGCCGATGACGTTGGTCTCCTTCACGGAGGCCCGGCTGCCGCGACTGCCCAGGGGCGTGCCGTTGACGTCCATGTGGACGACGGTGTCGACGCCCGTTTCGGCCAGGACCCGGGCGATCGCCGGATGCCGGATGTCGGCCTTGAGGAATTCCGCCCCGCCCAGGGGGTGCTCCGGTGTCACGGCATCGACCCCGATCACCCGATCGACGTCGGGATCGCGCTGGATCCGGCGGACGAACCGGCCCCCCAGCTGCCGTGCGACGCCCGTGACGAGCACGACGTTGCCCAAGATCGGCCCTCCTTGCCGCAGCGGCTTCCGCCTGCGCCGAGATGTGCGGCTCACGCTATCGGGTCGGTGTTGCGCGGCGATGACCGCACGATGCCCGTAACGACATTTGCGTACGACCACCGTCCATACGGCCCACAAAAGCACCGCGGCCCCCTATCGCCCGAGGGACGACAAGGAGCCGCGAAATCGTGATCAGCGTCGCTTACTTCTTGTTGCGACGCTGCACACGGGTGCGCTTGAGCAGCTTGCGGTGCTTCTTCTTCGCCATCCGCTTGCGCCGCTTCTTGATAACAGAGCCCACGACTACCCTCGCTCACTTCGTATCACTCGGTGCGGGGCGTCCGAGCCCACACTACCTACATCGGGCCAGGGTACCCGGCGCCGGCCGTACCGCGTAATCCGAGGGTCGCCGAACGAGCCGTCAGGCCGACTCCACCCCCACATACGACTCACGGAGATAGTCGTGGACGGCCTGCTCCGGCACCCGGAAAGACCGTCCCACGCGGATCGCGGGCAGATGACCGCTGTGCACCAGGCGGTACACGGTCATCTTCGACACTCGCATCACCGTGGCGACCTCCGCCACTGTCAGAAATACAACCTCGTTCAACGGCCTCTGGTCCGCAGCCATCACACACCTGCACCTTCCGCATAAGACGGTCACCGGCTTCCCCTCCGGTGACTCTTCGTCGCCATGCGTTCACTCCCCAGATTAGGGGCGGGTGATGCGAGTGGGGAAGAGGAGCAGCGAACGACCGCCAATCAGGACAGATGCGCCCTATTGAGGACGTAGCGGATCAGGGGGCGGTAGTGCGTCGACCGGACGGCATCATCGAGCGGCACCACCGCGGACAGCCGTCCCTCCGCCCTCCCGACGAACGGCGCGGGGTCGTCGGCGTCCGCCAGCCCGATCGCCTCGATGCCCAGCTGACCTGCTCCGCAGACCCATCCGTGGTCCCCGATGACCAGCCCCGGAAGCGGTCCGGCGGACGCCGCGGCGAACCCCAGAGCGGTCCGCACCGGCAGCGGTGAATGGGTGTGCACGCCCCCCTCGGAGGGTGCGCCCCGCACGCCGGGCTCGCGCATCAGCGCGACTCCCCGTACGTAATCGAGGACCCGGGTGCGTACTCCGAACCGGGTCGCTATGTCGACACGATGGCCATACGCCGGGGTGAGGACGGTGCAACCCGCCGACGAGAGGGCGTCTGCGAGGGCGGCGTAGAACTCCAGCAGCCGGTGCGGGTGCCCGGTGCCGAGCAGCACCGGCACCCGACGGCCGGCCGCAACGGCGAGCCGGTCGGCGAACGCGTCCAACCCGGCGATCGTCCGGTCGGGATCGATCACATCCAGACCTGAAGTGTGCGCGGGATCGGCTGAAATACCGCACTCCTGTCCCATCAGTCGCAGGACTTCACCGAAGGACCAGTCCCGTTCGGGATCCAGCCCCAACAGCGCCCGCGGATCGCGCGCCGCGAAGAGCCGGTAGCGCCGCAGACTCTGCTCCCGCGTGGTCGCGATCGTCCCCGCGAGCCGCGCCTCGATCAGGTGCGCCCGCAGCGCCCCGGTGCCCAACACGGGCCCCATGCTGGCCGTTCGACCGGG
Organism: Streptomyces yunnanensis; assembly: GCF_029011865.1. Classification (NCBI taxonomy): domain Bacteria; kingdom Bacillati; phylum Actinomycetota; class Actinomycetes; order Kitasatosporales; family Streptomycetaceae; genus Streptomyces; species Streptomyces yunnanensis. The sequence continues at coordinate 5,258,495 of NZ_CP095749.1, read as the reverse complement.
ATGCGGATGCCCTAACCGACGGGTAGTCACACATCCGGGGCAGCCCCGACGGAAGCGGGAATACCCCTTCCCCCCACCACGTTGTGGCCCCGCAGGGGGGCCTCGCATCCCCTACGGGTTCTGTTCCCCCACCCCCTACGGCATCCCCCGCCGCCTCACGGCAACAGCCCGTGGGACGGGAACACCGCCCGACGGGTGGCCAGCACCGCCTGGTCGAGCCGGTCGGCCGGGTCGTAGCCGCCCTCGGCGAAGTCCCGCCACTGCGGAGTCCGCCCGTCCGTCATCCGGTACGGCGCCAACTGCCGCGTCCTGCGGAACACTTCGTGCCGCCACTCCTCCGGCACCGGCGACGTCGGGTCGATCGGCCGGTGCCCGGCGATCGCCGCCAGATGCGTCCAGCTGCGCGGCACCACCTCCACCACCGCGTAGCCGCCGCCCCCGAGCGCGACCCAGCGCCCGTCCGCGTACTCGTGCGCCAACGCGTGACAGGACTCGGCCACCGCCCGCTGCGCGTCCAGGCTCACCGCGAGATGTGCGAGCGGGTCCTCGAAATGGGTGTCGGCGCCGTGCTGGGTGACCAGGGCCTGGGGCCGGAACGCGGCCAGCAGCTCCGGCACCACGGCATGGAAGGCCCGCAACCAGCCCGCGTCGGCGGTCCCGGCCGGCAGCGCCACGTTCACCGCACTGCCCTCCGCGCCCTCCCCGCCGGTCTCCTCCGGCCAGCCGGTCTGCGGGAACAGCGTCCGCGGGTGCTCGTGCAACGAGATCGTCAGCACCCGCGGGTCCTCCCAGAACGCCGCCTGGACGCCGTCCCCGTGGTGCACGTCCACATCCACGTACGCCACGCGCTCGGCACCCAGTTCCAGCAGCCGGGCGATCGCCAGCGCCGCGTCGTTGTAGACGCAGAATCCGGACGCGCCGCCGGGCATCGCGTGGTGCAGCCCGCCCGCGAAGTTCACCGCGTGCTCCGCCTCACCGCGCCAGACGGCCTCCGCCGCCCCCACCGACTGCCCGGCGATCAGCGCCGACGCCTCGTGCATCCCGGGAAACGCCGGGTCGTCCTCAGTGCCCAGGCCGTATTCGAGGTCCGCGGACTCCGGATCGGCGGACGCCCGGCGGACCGCCTCGATGTAGTCCTCACGGTGCACCAGGCGCAGCGTGGAGTCGCCGGCCGGCTTGGCGGCCACCACCTCCAGCGGCCCCCGATGGAGCTCGTACGCCTCCACCAGACGCATCGTCAGGGCGAGTCGGACGGGGTCCATCGGATGCCCCGGCCCGAAGTTATAGCCCGTTACTGCCTCGTCCCACATCAGCTGTGCGCGGCCGCTCATGGTCGTCACCGTATCGGGCCGAGGACGACCCGAACGAGCGGGCGTACACCAATGTCACCAGGACCAGCGCCATCGGGACGAGCATCGCCCCGCGATAGCTCCAGGCGTCCCCCAGCCCGCCGACCAACGGGGAGCCGATCAGAAAGCCCACATAGTTGAAGATGTTCAGCCGCGCGATGGTCGGATCCGAAGCACCCGGACCATGGCGCTCGACCGCGTACCGCCCGGCCGCCGCGAAAGTCTGCGGCACGATGACGCACAACCCGAGCCCCAACAGGACGAATCCCGCCATCCCGACCCAGGCCCCCGGCGCCGCCGCCACCACCGCGAAGCCGACCGCCGCGGCCACGGTCCCGATCCGCACCACCGCGACCGGCCCGAAGCGCCGCACCCCCAGATCCCCCACGGTCCGCCCGAGCAGCGTCGTCACCATGTAGACGTTGTACGGGACCGTCGACAACTGCTCCGAGCTGCCCAGGACGTCCTTCAGATACTTCGCGCTCCAGTTGGAGACCGTCGAGTCGCCGATGTACGCGAACGCCATCACCAGGCACAGCGGCAACAGCAGCCTCATCGCGACCGGCGTCCCGCCCGCCGTCCCCCCGGCGTCCTCCGACCCGCCCCGGTCCTCGCCGTCCACGAACCACCGGCCGATGACCAGCACCAGCGGGACGGCCACCGCCACCACCGGCCCGTACAGCACCACCAGCGGCACTTCCCAGTGCGCCCCCGCCCAGGCCAGCGAGGCCCCCACGATCCCGCCCAGGCTGTACGCGGCGTGGAAGCCGAGCATGATGCTCCGCCCGTAGGCCCGTTGGAGACTCACCCCGAGCATGTTCATCGACGCGTCCAGGCCGCCCACGGTCAGCCCGAACACGGCCAGCGCCACCGCGGCCTGCGCCAGCGACCCGACCGCTCCGACCGCCAGCAGCGCCAGGCACACCACCGGCTGCACGGCGCGCAGCACGACGCTCGGCCGCACCCGCTTCACCAGGTGCTCGGTGCCGACGCTGCCGACGCCGGCGAGCACCGGAACGGCCGCCAGGAAGACCGGCAGCAGGCCGTCGGAGATGCCGTAGCGCGTCTGGATCGCCGGTATACGGGTCGCGAGCAGGGCGAAGACCGCCCCCTGGGCGAAGAAGCTGAGGGCGAGCGAGACCCGGCCACGGCGGAGCCGCGCTCCCGGTACCTGAGGGGGCGTCATGGCGGGTCAGCCTAGAACTCCGGGCTACCGCTGGGTAGATGGATCACTGCCCCAATTCCGCCTGGTGTACGGGAAGTTGGCGGACCGGCGGGCGGATACCGCCCCGCACCCGTCCTTACCGCACCAACTGCGGCAGCTCCGCCATATCGCTGAACAGCGCGGTGGCCCCGGCCTCCCTCAGCTTCGCCGCCGGCGTCATCGCCGTGAACCCGTACACGTCCATCCCCGCGGCCACCGCCGCCCGCACGCCCAACGGGCTGTCCTCGACCACCGCACACCGCCCGGGCACGACGCCCATTTCCTTCGCCGCGTGCAGAAACAGGTCGGGCGCCGGCTTCCCCCGCGCCACGTCCTGCGACGAGAAGACCCGCTCCGCACCGAACCGCTCGAACAGCCCGGTCTTCGTCAGCGCCACCCTGATCCGCTCATGGCTCCCCGACGAGCCGACGCAGTACGGCACGCCGTCCGCGGCCAGCTTCTCCAGGACCGCCTCCACGCCCGGCACCGGCTGCAGCCGCCGACGGAACTCGGCAAAGACCCGCGTGTGGAAACCGGTCTCGAAGTCCGTCGGCAGCGCACGCCCGGACTTCTCCCGCACCATGTCCCGCACCCGCTGCACCGACCCGCCCATGAAGTCACGCAGCGATTCCTCGTACGTGGTGGGGTGCCCCAGTTCGGTGAGATAGCCGGCGAGGATCCGGTTGGAGATCGGCTCGCTGTCGACCAGTACACCGTCATTGTCGAAAATGATCAGGTCGTAACGCATCAAACGAGCGTACCCAGCCCGCGGGAAGGACAACGCAAAGAAGCCCTGTTGGGAACCGAGGTTCCCAACAGGGCTTCTTCTAAAATTAGTTCGGCGGCGTCCTACTCTCCCACAGGGTCCCCCCTGCAGTACCATCGGCGCTGAAAGGCTTAGCTTCCGGGTTCGGAATGTAACCGGGCGTTTCCCTAACGCTATAACCACCGAAACACTATGAAACACTAAACAACCGTTGGTCTGTTCGTGGCTTCAGAACCAACACAGTGGACGCGAGCAACTGAGGACAAGCCCTCGGCCTATTAGTACCAGTCAACTCCACACCTTACGGCGCTTCCATATCTGGCCTATCAACCCAGTCATCTACTGGGAGCCTTACCCCATCAAGTGGGTGGGAGCCCTCATCTCGAAGCAGGCTTCCCGCTTAGATGCTTTCAGCGGTTATCCTTTCCGAACGTAGCCAACCAGCCATGCCCTTGGCAGAACAACTGGCACACCAGAGGTCCGTCCGTCCCGGTCCTCTCGTACTAGGGACAGCCCTTCTCAAGACTCCTACGCGCGCAGCGGATAGGGACCGAACTGTCTCACGACGTTCTAAACCCAGCTCGCGTACCGCTTTAATGGGCGAACAGCCCAACCCTTGGGACCGACTCCAGCCCCAGGATGCGACGAGCCGACATCGAGGTGCCAAACCATCCCGTCGATATGGACTCTTGGGGAAGATCAGCCTGTTATCCCCGGGGTACCTTTTATCCGTTGAGCGACGGCGCTTCCACAAGCCACCGCCGGATCACTAGTCCCTACTTTCGTACCTGCTCGACCCGTCAGTCTCACAGTCAAGCTCCCTTGTGCACTTACACTCAACACCTGATTACCAACCAGGCTGAGGGAACCTTTGGGCGCCTCCGTTACCCTTTAGGAGGCAACCGCCCCAGTTAAACTACCCACCAGACACTGTCCCTGATCCGGATCACGGACCCAGGTTAGACATCCAGCACGACCAGAGTGGTATTTCAACAACGACTCCACACCAACTGGCGTTGGCGCTTCAAAGTCTCCCACCTATCCTACACAAGCCGAACCGAACACCAATATCAAGCTATAGTAAAGGTCCCGGGGTCTTTCCGTCCTGCTGCGCGAAACGAGCATCTTTACTCGTAATGCAATTTCACCGGGCCTATGGTTGAGACAGTCGAGAAGTCGTTACGCCATTCGTGCAGGTCGGAACTTACCCGACAAGGAATTTCGCTACCTTAGGATGGTTATAGTTACCACCGCCGTTTACTGGCGCTTAAGTTCTCAGCTTCGCCCCACCGAAATGGAGCTAACCGGTCCCCTTAACGTTCCAGCACCGGGCAGGCGTCAGTCCGTATACATCGCCTTACGGCTTCGCACGGACCTGTGTTTTTAGTAAACAGTCGCTTCTCGCTGGTCTCTGCGGCCACCCCAGCTCAGACAGCAAATGTCATCACCAGAAATGGCCCCCCTTCTCCCGAAGTTACGGGGGCATTTTGCCGAGTTCCTTAACCATAGTTCACCCGAACGCCTCGGTATTCTCTACCTGACCACCTGAGTCGGTTTAGGGTACGGGCCGCCTTGAAACTCACTAGAGGCTTTTCTCGACAGCATAGGATCATCCACTTCACCACAATCGGCTCGGCATCAGGTCTCACCCTGCATGAGAGACGGATTTGCCTATCTCTCGGGCTACACCCTTACCCCGGGACAACCACCGCCCGGGCTGGACTACCTTCCTGCGTCACCCCATCGCTTACCTACTACAAGTCTGGTCCGTCGGCTCCACCACTCCCCTTCACCCGAAGGATCCAGGGCGGCTTCACGGACTTAGCATCGCCTGATTCAGTATTGGGCGCTTCAAAGCGGGTACCGGAATATCAACCGGTTGTCCATCGACTACGCCTGTCGGCCTCGCCTTAGGTCCCGACTTACCCTGGGCAGATCAGCTTGACCCAGGAACCCTTAGTCAATCGGCGCAAGAGTTTCCCACTCTTGTATCGCTACTCATGCCTGCATTCTCACTCGTGAACCGTCCACAACTCGTTTCCACGGCTGCTTCACCCGGCACACGACGCTCCCCTACCCATCACGATCCCCGTTGGGGGTAATATCGCAATGACACGACTTCGGCGGTGTACTTGAGCCCCGCTACATTGTCGGCGCGGAATCACTTGACCAGTGAGCTATTACGCACTCTTTCAAGGGTGGCTGCTTCTAAGCCAACCTCCTGGTTGTCTCTGCGACTCCACATCCTTTCCCACTTAGCACACGCTTAGGGGCCTTAGTCGATGCTCTGGGCTGTTTCCCTCTCGACCATGGAGCTTATCCCCCACAGTCTCACTGCCGCGCTCTCACTTACCGGCATTCGGAGTTTGGCTAAGGTCAGTAACCCGGTAGGGCCCATCGCCTATCCAGTGCTCTACCTCCGGCAAGAAACACACGACGCTGCACCTAAATGCATTTCGGGGAGAACCAGCTATCACGGAGTTTGATTGGCCTTTCACCCCTAACCACAGGTCATCCCCCAGGTTTTCAACCCTGGTGGGTTCGGTCCTCCACGAAGTCTTACCTCCGCTTCAACCTGCCCATGGCTAGATCACTCCGCTTCGGGTCTTGAGCATGCTACTCCAACGCCCTATTCGGACTCGCTTTCGCTACGGCTTCCCCACACGGGTTAACCTCGCAACATACCGCAAACTCGCAGGCTCATTCTTCAAAAGGCACGCAGTCACGACCACACAGCAAACTGCATGGCGACGCTCCCACGGCTTGTAGGCACACGGTTTCAGGTACTATTTCACTCCGCTCCCGCGGTACTTTTCACCATTCCCTCACGGTACTATCCGCTATCGGTCACCAGGGAATATTTAGGCTTAACGGGTGGTCCCGCCAGATTCACACGGGATTTCTCGGGCCCCGTGCTACTTGGGTGGCTCTCAAGCAAGCCGCTGACGTTTCAGCTACGGGGGTCTTACCCTCTACGCCGGACCTTTCGCATGTCCTTCGCCTACATCAACGGTTTCTGACTCACCGACCGGCCGGCAGACCGATCAAGAAAGCTCCCACAACCCCAACCACGCAACCCCTGCCGGGTATCACACGTGACTGGTTTAGCCTCATCCAGTTTCGCTCGCCACTACTCCCGGAATCACGGTTGTTTTCTCTTCCTGCGGGTACTGAGATGTTTCACTTCCCCGCGTTCCCTCCACACTGCCTATGTGTTCAGCAGCGGGTGACAGCCCATGACGACTGCCGGGTTTCCCCATTCGGACACCCCCGGATCAAAGCTCGGTTGACAGCTCCCCGGGGCCTATCGCGGCCTCCCACGTCCTTCATCGGTTCCTGGTGCCAAGGCATCCACCGTGCGCCCTTAAAAACTTGGCCACAGATGCTCGCGTCCACTGTGCAGTTCTCAAACAACGACCAGCCACCCGTCACACACCCACAAGAGGCGCTTCACCGGGGCCGGCATCGCGAAGGCTCAGACCATAAGTCCGCACCCTCAGATACCCAACAGCGTGCCCGACCAGTTCAACCCACAGTCCCGTGTTCCACGCCGAAGCAGTACTAACGAGCCATGACCCTGAACAGGCCGAGTAGTCAACGTTCCACCCATGAGCTAACCACCGTCGAACACTCGCCGACGTAGTGGCTCTGGACAATCTTGCGACTGCCTAGATGCTCCTTAGAAAGGAGGTGATCCAGCCGCACCTTCCGGTACGGCTACCTTGTTACGACTTCGTCCCAATCGCCAGTCCCACCTTCGACGATTCCCTCCCACAAGGGGTTGGGCCACCGGCTTCGGGTGTTACCGACTTTCGTGACGTGACGGGCGGTGTGTACAAGGCCCGGGAACGTATTCACCGCAGCAATGCTGATCTGCGATTACTAGCAACTCCGACTTCATGGGGTCGAGTTGCAGACCCCAATCCGAACTGAGACCGGCTTTTTGAGATTCGCTCCACCTCGCGGTATCGCAGCTCATTGTACCGGCCATTGTAGCACGTGTGCAGCCCAAGACATAAGGGGCATGATGACTTGACGTCGTCCCCACCTTCCTCCGAGTTGACCCCGGCAGTCTCCTGTGAGTCCCCATCACCCCGAAAGGCATGCTGGCAACACAGAACAAGGGTTGCGCTCGTTGCGGGACTTAACCCAACATCTCACGACACGAGCTGACGACAGCCATGCACCACCTGTACACCGACCACAAGGGGGACCGTGTCTCCACGGTTTTCCGGTGTATGTCAAGCCTTGGTAAGGTTCTTCGCGTTGCGTCGAATTAAGCCACATGCTCCGCTGCTTGTGCGGGCCCCCGTCAATTCCTTTGAGTTTTAGCCTTGCGGCCGTACTCCCCAGGCGGGGAACTTAATGCGTTAGCTGCGGCACGGACGACGTGGAATGTCGCCCACACCTAGTTCCCAACGTTTACGGCGTGGACTACCAGGGTATCTAATCCTGTTCGCTCCCCACGCTTTCGCTCCTCAGCGTCAGTATCGGCCCAGAGATCCGCCTTCGCCACCGGTGTTCCTCCTGATATCTGCGCATTTCACCGCTACACCAGGAATTCCGATCTCCCCTACCGAACTCTAGCCTGCCCGTATCGAATGCAGACCCGGGGTTAAGCCCCGGGCTTTCACATCCGACGTGACAAGCCGCCTACGAGCTCTTTACGCCCAATAATTCCGGACAACGCTCGCGCCCTACGTATTACCGCGGCTGCTGGCACGTAGTTAGCCGGCGCTTCTTCTGCAGGTACCGTCACTCTCGCTTCTTCCCTGCTGAAAGAGGTTTACAACCCGAAGGCCGTCATCCCTCACGCGGCGTCGCTGCATCAGGCTTTCGCCCATTGTGCAATATTCCCCACTGCTGCCTCCCGTAGGAGTCTGGGCCGTGTCTCAGTCCCAGTGTGGCCGGTCGCCCTCTCAGGCCGGCTACCCGTCGTCGCCTTGGTGAGCCACTACCTCACCAACAAGCTGATAGGCCGCGGGCTCATCCTTCACCGCCGGAGCTTTCCACACGGAGATCATGCGACCCCGTGTCATATCCGGTATTAGACCCCGTTTCCAGGGCTTGTCCCAGAGTGAAGGGCAGATTGCCCACGTGTTACTCACCCGTTCGCCACTAATCCCCGACCGAAGCCGGTTCATCGTTCGACTTGCATGTGTTAAGCACGCCGCCAGCGTTCGTCCTGAGCCAGGATCAAACTCTCCGTGAATGCTTACCGGTAATCCGGTATCAACACTCGCGTTGAGCGGAACCACAAGGAGGAATAATCCTCGCGGTTCACAGCGTCCTCGCTGTGCGCCTCCCAAAGCTATTGGAAGGACTTTTCAAAGGAACCTCATCTCCATGATGGAGACGGGGTATCAACATATCTGGCGTTGACTTTTGGCACGCTGTTGAGTTCTCAAGGAACGGACGCTTCCTTTGGATTCCCTCTCGGGCTTCCTCCGGGCGCTTCCCTTCGGTCTTGCGTCTCCGACTCTATCAGATCCTTTCGGCTCCGATTTTCGCCGGTGCGATTCGGCCTTTCGGCTTCCTCGCGGTTCCAACCTTACCAGATCCGTTTCCGTCTCTGGCCCCCTGTTGGAGTGGGGTCCGGCCGCTTCGCTTTCGCTTTTCGGCCTTTCCGACTTTATCAGATCTTCTTTCCGTTCCGGCCCGCTTCTCAGCGAGTTGCGGTCGGTTCGAATTTCGATCCGATTCCCCGTCGGCGGGGTGTTCACTACGTTAGCGGAATTCCTCGCTGACGCCTAATCAGGCGCCCGGAATGAATTTCGAAATGCGAAATTCGCTCCCGTTGAGGGGCCGTGCAGTAGTGGGTTGCCGCGAAGCGGCGGGATGGCTGCCGCAGAACCGTTCCGGCTCGTTGGCAACTCGGAGAACACTACGGATCGGGGAGGGGCGTGTCAAACCCGGTCAGTCGAGGTCGCTCAGGCGGCCCTCGGCGTCGGGTTGGGCCTCCTCGACACGGCGCAGCAGCCGGGTCAACGCATCGCCGAGGATGCGGCGTTGCTCGCCGGAGAGGTCCTGGAGGAGATCCTCCTCGAAGACCGATGCCATGCGCATGGCCTCCAGCCACTTCTCGCGGCCCTCGTGGGTCAGCTCGACGATCACTCGGACGCGGTTGGTCTCGTCGCGCTCGCGGGTGACCAGACCCTCGCTCGCCATGCGGTCGATGCGGTGGGTCATGGCGGCCGGCGTGAGACCGAGGCGCTTGGCGAGTTCGCCGGGGCCCATGCGGTAGGGCGCGCCGGAGACGACGAGGGCCTTGAGGACCTCCCATTCGGCGTTGCTGATGCCGAGGGTGGCGGTCTGGCGTCCGTAGGCGACGTTCATCCGCCGGTTGAGGCGCTGAAGTGCGGAGACAACCTGCTCCACCTGGGGGTCGAGGTCCCGGAACTCGCGCTGGTAGGCCGCGATCTGTTCCTCAAGGCTCGGCTCGGAGTGACCGGCGGGCGCATCTGAGGGCTCTGGCATGCGGCGCAGTATGGCACGAAAGTCATTGGCGTTGAAGTTCTTCGTCATGTAGTCTTTAGCTTCGAACTTTAGAGTCGAAGTCTTGAGGGTGTGACTGTCCGGTCTTGGACGCCCCGGGTGTCGTGGACGCCGGGGACGCCGTGGACACCGCCTCGACTCGGCCCGGGGGTTCCTGACTCGTATCCGTCTTTTGTGACCTGACCTAGGTAGGTGAGTGTGACCACCGCGATGGGCGCCGCGCTGCGCCGGATCCAGCTGGGGAACGCGCTGAGCGCGTTCGGCAGCGGCTTCACCGTGCCGTATCTGTACGTCTACGTGGCGAACGTGCGGCATCTCGGTGCGAATACGGCCGGTGCGGTGCTGGCGATGCTGGCGATCTCGGCACTGATCGTGCTGCCGCTGACCGGACGGGTCATCGACCGGCGGGGGCCGCTCCCGGTGGCCGTCATCGGTACGGTCTCGGCCGCCGTCGGTTCGCTGGGGATCGGGCTGTCGGCCACCGAGCCGATGGTCATCGCGTCGGCGGTGGCGCTGGGGGCCGGTATCGCGGTGATCCAGCCGGCGCTCGCCACGATGATCGTGTGGTGCTCGACGACGGTGACCCGGTCGCGGGCGTTCGCCACCCAGTTCTTCCTGAACAACCTGGGGCTCGGCATAGGCGGCCTGGTCGGCGGTCAGCTGGTGGACGAGACGCACGCGTCGAGCTTTGTGCGGCTGTTCGCGATCGAGGCCGTGATGTTCCTGGTGCTGGGCGCGGCGATCGCGACCGTACGGCTGCCGCGGGCGCCGAAGGTCGAGGACGCGGTGCCGACGGAGGAGCGGGCCAAGGGCGCCTGGCGGGTGCTGTTCGGCGACCGGCGAATGGTGTGGCTGTGCGTACTGGGCTTCGTGCTGTTCTTCGCCTGCTACGGGCAGTTCGAGTCGGGGCTGGCGGCGTACGCCACGGAGGTGACCCGGATCGCGCCGGCGACGCTGGGCATCGCCCTGGCGGCCAACACGGCGGCGATCGTGGTGGCGCAGTTCGTGGTCCTGAAGCTCGTCGAGCGGCGGCGTCGGAGCCGGGTGATGGCGCTGGTGGGCGTGATCTGGACGGTGGCGTGGCTGGCCGCCGGACTGTCCGGGCTGGTGCACGGGAGCCAGGTGGTGGCGACCGTCCTGTTGATCTCCACGTATGCGCTGTTCGGCGTCGGGGAGTCGCTGCTGGCGCCGACCGTGGCGCCGCTGGTGGCGGATCTGGCGCCGGCCTCGCTGATCGGCCAGTACAACTCTGCGTTCGCGCTGGTCAAGCAGTTGGCGCTGGCGGTCGGGCCGGCCGTGGGGGCGCTGATGGTCGGGCACGGGATGCATGTCGCGTACATCGCGATGCTGGTGGCGTGCGCGGTCGGGATCTCGGTGCTGGCGCTGCGGCTGGGGCGGATGCTGACCCCGGCCCAGGACCAGCCGCACCGGGTGGCGGCCCTGCCCGCGCAGCGGGTGGAGGCCGAGCCGGTGGCCGCGGGCGTGTGAGAGGCGGTCCGGGGGCGGCGCCCGCTGTTGGCGCGGCGCCGCCCTCGGGTGGCGGCGACCTAGCCCCTGGGCAGGGCGAATTCGCACCAGACGGCCTTGCCGCCGCCCGGGGTGCGGCGGGAGCCCCAGGAGGAGGCGATGGTGGCGACGATGGAGATGCCGCGGCCGGTCTCGTCCACGGGCTCGGCCCGTCGGCGGCGGGGCAGGTGGTCGTCGCCGTCGGTGACCTCGATGATCAGGCGGCGGTCGGTGCGGCGCAGCCGTAGGCGCATCGGCGGGGTGCCGTGCTGGAGGGAGTTGGCGACGAGTTCGCTGGCGGCCAGGACACCGAGGTCGTGGAGTTCCGGGGAGAAGCGCCAGGAGGCGAGGACGCCGGAGGCGAAGGCGCGGGCGCGCGGTGCCGCCTCGGTGCCGCCGTGGAGTTCGAGGGCGGCGTTGTGGAACAGCTCGGCGTCGTGGCCCGTACGGACCGGGTTCTGGATGACGAGGATGGCGACGTCGTCGTCGTGCGCGGCGGTGATGCCCAGGGAGCGCAGCAGCCGGTCGCAGACGATGTCGGGGGTGCCGGTGGAGCCGGCGAAAGCGCGCTCCAGGGCGGCGACGCCCTCGTCGATGTCCTTGTCCCGGCGTTCGACGAGGCCGTCGGTATAGAGGACGGCGCTGCTGCCGGCGCCTAGCGGGACGGAGCCGGAGGTGTGCAGCCAGCCGCCGGTGCCCAGCGGCGGGCCGGTCGGTTCGGCGGCGCGGCGGATGGTGCCGTCGGCGTCCCGGACGAGCATCGGCAGATGGCCGGCCGAGGCGTAGACCAGGCGGCCCTCGTTGGGGTCGTGGACGGCGTAGACGCAGGTGGCGATCTGGCTGGCGTCGATCTCGGCGGCCAGGCCGTCGAGGAGTTGGAGGACCTCGTGGGGCGGGAGGTCCAGGCGGGCGTAGGCGCGGACCGCGGTGCGGAGCTGGCCCATGACGGCGGCGGCGCGCACCCCGCGGCCCATGACGTCGCCGATGACCAGGGCCGTCCGGCCGGCGCCGAGGGTGATGACGTCGTACCAGTCGCCGCCGACCGCGGCGTCCGTGCCGCCGGGTTGGTAGGTGGCGGCGACCCGCAGGTCGTCGGGCTGTTCCAGTTCCTGGGGCAGCAGTGAGCGCTGGAGGGTGACCGCGGCGGCGCGCTGGCGGGCCTCGCTGGCGCGGAGCCGTTCGGCGGACTCGATCTGGTCGGTGACCTCGGCGCCGAAGACCAGGACGCCCTTGTGCGGGGCGACGCAGGCGACCTCGGGGTCGGGGGCCGGGCCGCTGGCGGCGACCTCGATGGGGGTGCAGGTGAAGGTGTAGTAGCCCTCGCGGGTGCGGTCGCCGCCGGCGCCGGCCGGGACCTTGCGGGACTTGACGGTGCGGGGTTTGCCGCTGCGCAGGACCTGGTCCATCAGGGGCAGCAGGCCCAGTTCGCCGAGTTCGGGGAGGGCCTCGCGGGCGGTGTGGCCGGCCGGGCGGGGGCCGAAGACGCCGGCGTAGGCGCTGTTGACGTAGGCGATGCGGTGCTCGGGGCCGTAGACGACGGCGACCAGGGCGGGGATGGTGCCGAGGATGTCGTGGACGGAGAGCGCGTCGACGGTGGGGGGCGCGGTGGGCGGCGGGGCGTCCTCGCCGGGGCCCTCGGCGCGGGCGGCGGGGACGGTGCCGGAGGGGTCGTCGGTGGGCGCGGCGGAGTGCGCCGTGGGCCCCGACGGGGCGGACGGCGTGGCGGCGCGGTCGGACCGGGCGGCGGTGCGCCGCTGCGTGCCGGGGAATTTGGCGCTCCAGCGCGTGAAGATCACGGAGGGATACCTCTTACTTCGCGTCGTCGCGCGGGGTCGGGCCATCGGCGTGGGGGCGGGCCCCGTGGTGGGGCGGAGGGCACGATCGGCACCCTCTGGCGGAATGCAGCAAACGTCCTGAATCCTCGTGATTGTCACTCTTCGCAGATACGAGCCCACCCATGGTCACACGTCCAGTGTGGCCGACCGGACGGTCATCCGTCAGACGCCGGACGTCGAGGCGTAGTTCCCGGCCCGGGGGCGGTCGGCCCGGGCCGTCCGGGCGGCCGGTCAACGTCCCTGGTGGGGCGGCCGGTCAGCTGGTTTCGTTGTGCCGGCCGGTGCCCGCGGCGAGTTCGAATTCGGCGCGCGGGTTCTCCAGCGAGCCGAGCGAGACGATCTCGCGTTTGAACAGACCCGCGAGGATCCATTCGGCGAGGATCCGGGCCTTGCGGTTGAAGGTGGGCACCCGGCTGAGGTGGTAGGCGCGGTGCATGAACCACGCCGGGTAGCCCTTGAGCTTGCGGCCGTAGACCTGGGCGACGCCCTGGTGCAGGCCGAGCGAGGCCACCGAACCGACGTACTTGTGCGCGTAGTTGTGGATCTCGCCGCCGCGCAGGGCCGCGGTGAGGTTCTCGGCCAGCACCTTGGTCTGGCGGACGGCGTGCTGGGCGTTGGGGGCGCAGACGGCGCGCGGCGCGTCGGGGGTGGCGGGCGGCGGGGCCGTCAGGTCCGGGACGGCGGCCGCGTCCCCGGCTGCCCAGGCGTGTTCCACGCCGTCCACCTGGAGCGCGGCGGTGCACTTGAGGCGGCCGTGGTCGGTCAGCGGGAGTTTGCTCGCGGCCACGATGGGGTGCGGTTTGACGCCGGCGGTCCACACGAGCGTCCTGGCGGGGAAGCGGGAGCCGTCGCTGAGCCGGACGATGCGCTTCTCGCAGGACTCCAGGCGGGTCTGCAGGCGGACGTCGATGTTGCGGGCGCGCAGTTCGCGGACGGTGTAGCCGCCCATGTCGGGGCCGACCTCGGGCAGGATCCGGTCGGTCGCCTCGACCAGGACCCACTTCATGTCCTCGGGCCCGACGTTGTGGTAGTAGCGGACGGCGTAGCGGGCCATGTCCTCCAGTTCGGCCAGCGCTTCCACGCCCGCGTAGCCGCCGCCGACGAAGACGAAGGTCAGCGCCGCGTCGCGGATCGCGGGGTCGCGGGTGGAGGAGGCGATGTCGAGCTGTTCGAGGACGTGGTTGCGCAGTCCGATGGCCTCCTCGACCGTCTTGAATCCGATGCCGACGTCGGCCAGTCCGGGGACGGGGAGGGTGCGCGAGACCGATCCCGGCGCGAGGACCAGTTCGTCGTAGGCCACGGTGAGGGCGCCGGCGCCGGCGTGCTCCGTGGCCAGGGTGGCGATGGCCGCCTTGCGCTTCTCGTGGTCGATCTCGGTGACCTCGCCGATGACGACCGTGCAGTGTGGCAGGACGCGGCGCAGCGGGACGACGACGTGGCGCGGGGAGATGGAGCCGGCGGCGGCCTCCGGCAGGAACGGCTGGTACGTCATATAGGGCTCGGGATCGACGACGACGATCTCGACCGTGCCCTGCCGCAGCTCCTGTTTCAGCGTCCGCTGCAGCCGCAGGGCCGTGTACATCCCCACATAGCCACCGCCCACCACGAGAATGCGCGCCACGGCGTCCGAATGCTCCGAAGACACAGTCTTCACAGAGGTTCTCCTCGCGGTGTCGACCAGGCCGGGGCGCCACCGAGCGGGTGGCCAGGCCGGCGCGCGGCCACCTTCGGGCGCTGTGCCCCCGGACAGCACAGCACTGTTCCATGACGCACCGCCGGGACGGCTTTGTCCACAGGCCGGTCGAAAAGTATGTCCGGTACGAGGCACGGTGCGGAGCGGGACATTCCGGCTGAGCGGGGCGAAGTACGCTGGTCAGGCGGAGTTCGGCGCGAGGTGAGCGGAAGGACGAGCAGGACGGATCGGGTCCATTGGGCCGAACGGGGGGCACGGCGTACGGAGCGCCCCCTTCAATCTTGACGCGGGCTCAACTATGTTCGTATGTCGTTGGGGTGCACCCTCTTGTCGGGTCGCCCCGACCGTCAGGGCGGGGAGTCTCCGGGGGGAGACGTCATTACCGGGGGATCACTTATGCACATTCAGGGCTCTCAATGGTCGGCGGCGGCCACGATGACCGCTGCCGCTTCCGACGGTGTCAACGGCGCCGGCGGCAACGGAACGGGCGCGGCGACCGGCCTCAACGGCCGGAGCACACCCCTGCGGGTCGATGCCCAGCGCAATCTGGAGCACGTGCTGCGGGCGGCCCGCGAGGTCTTCGGCGAACTGGGGTACGGCGCGCCGATGGAGGACGTGGCGCGGCGCGCCCGGGTCGGGGTCGGGACGGTCTACCGCCGTTTCCCGAGCAAGGACGTTCTGGTCCGGCGGATAGCCGAGGAGGAGACCTCCCGGCTGACCGAGCAGGCACGGGCCGCACTGGGCCAGGAGGACGATCCGTGGTCGGCGCTGGCGCGGTTCCTGCGCACGTCGGTCGCCTCGGGCGCCGGGCGGCTGCTGCCGCCGGGCATCCTGCGGGTCGGCGCGAGCGAGGAGCGGGCGGACGGCGCGGCCGAGCCGCGGGTGCCGGAGGGCGGCACCGAGGCCCGGGTACCGCTGCAGCGGATGGCGCCCGGCGAGGCGGACGGGCCGCGAAGCGGCCCCGAGGCCGAGGAGACGCCCGGCGGGCAGGCGCTGCTGGACGTCGTCGGACGGCTGGTGGAGCGGGCCCGGACGGCAGGTGCGCTGCGGACCGATGTCACGGTCTCCGACGTGCTGCTCGTCATCGCCACGGGTGCGCCCGCGCTGCCCGATCCCGGGCAGCAGCAGGCGGCCTCCGCCCGGCTGCTGGAGATCCTGCTGGAAGGGCTGCGGTCGCGTCCCACGACATGAGGCGCGGCGGCCGGCTCCATGACTGCGGGCGGGGCACGAACCGCCCCCGTGGAGCCGGCGGCGGCACCGGGAGGCCCCGAGTGCGGGGCGTCCCGGTGAGCCGCCGGCATCCCTGCGATGCGGCGGCCCCGACCGGTGCGGGGCGCCCCGTGCGGGTGCACGCCAGTGCGGGCGCCCCGGATGAGTGGTTGCCCACCGGGGCCCTGAAGCCCGGGCCAGGGGTGTGGCACGCTTGCGCGGTGTTGCGGTGCGACGGGTTCGGGAGCCTCGGCGATGGGTGTTGACGGGCGGGACGAGCGGCGTGGCGAGACCACGGGACGCCCGTCGGAACAGGTGCCGGGCCGGACCGGGCCGCCGGGGGCGACGCCCCCGCTCGGCGGCGTGGAGGACGCCGGGCCCAGCGTGCCGGCGCAGCGCAGGCGCTCCCGGCACGGCGGGATGCCGTCGGAGGAGCCGGTGGGGGTGCCCGGCGAGCGCGCGGACGCGGATCTGCCGCCGTCCGACGCCGAGCTGGTCGCCGCGATGCGGGCCGGTGACGACAGCGCCTACGAGGAGCTGTACCGCCGGCACGCCGAGGCGGTGCGCCGGTATGCGCGCGGCTGCTGCCGGGACGCCCACACCGCCGAGGATCTGACCGGTGAGGTCTTCGCGCGCACCCTGCAGGCGGTGCGCGGCGGGGCGGGGCCGGACTCCGCGGTGCGCGCGTATCTGCTGACGACCGTGCGGCGGGTCGCCGCGGCCTGGGCGAGGACCGCCCGGCGGGAGCAGTTGGTCGAGGACTTCGCGGTGTTCGCGGTGTCGGCGGCCGGGTCGTCCCTGGACGACAACACGCTGGATCTGGGCGCGGACGTCCGGGCGATGCACGAGGCCGAGCAGACCATGGCGGTGCGGGCGTTCCGCAGTCTGCCGGAGCGGTATCAGACCGTGCTGTGGCACACCACCATCGAGGACGAGTCGCCGAGCGAGGTCGCACCGCTGCTCGGGCTGACCGCCAACGCCACCGCCGTGCTGGCCCACCGCGCCCGGGAAGGGCTCAAGCAGGCGTATCTGCAGGCGCATGTGAGCCAGTCGCTGACCGCGGGCGGCGACTGCGCGCGCTATGCCGACCGGCTCGGCGCGTACGCCCGGGGCGGATTGCGGATGCGGGCTGAGCGGGGGCTGCGCAAGCACCTGGAGGAGTGCGCCCGGTGCCGCGGGGCCGCGCTGGAGGTCGTCGACCTCAACCAGCGGATCGGGGCGGTGCTGCCGGTGGCGGTCGTCGGCTGGTTCGCGGCCGGGTACGCCGTCAAAGGTGCCGCCGCGGTGGCCGGGATCGCCGGCGCCGGGGCCGCGGCGGGTGCCGGGGTGGCCGCGGCCGCCGCGGGGTCCGGTTCCGGTACGGCGGGCGGCGCCGGCGGCGGGGCGGCCGTGGGCGAGGGGCTGGCCGCGCCGGTGAAGATCGGTATCGGGGCGGGGCTGGTGGTCGCGGCGGGGGCGGCGCTGGCGTTCGCGCTGGCCGGGTCGCCGCAGCCGGCCCCGCGGGCGCAACCGCACCGGCCGGCGCCGGTCGCGCCGCCCGTGCCGGCCCCGCCGCCGTCGCACACCCCCCGGCCGCCGGTGGGCGCGCCGGTCACCGAGCCGACCCCGTCCCGCACGCCGGCGCCCACCCCGGCGCCGTCCGAGCCCACCCCGACGCCGACACCGACACCGACGCCGACCCCGGCACCGCCGAAGCCGACGCCGACTCCAACTCCGACGCCCACTCCCACACCCACCCCGACCCCGACACCGACGCCCACCCCGACGCCCACTCCCACGCCGCCGACGACGGCATATCAGGTCAGCGCGTTGGCATACGACTTCATGGGGGACGGCAGCAAGCCGGAAGTACGGGCCCTCGACAGCGGCTGGCTGTGGAAGCGGTACCGCCCGAGCGTCGGCGGTACCGCCTATCCCCACGGGGTGAGCGTGCACGCCTCGTCCTCGGTGGTCATCGATCTCAACCGGCAGTGCACGGCGTACGACGCGATGGCCGGCGTGGACGACCTCAGCCTGGGCCTGGGCGCGCTGCGCTTCTCGGTGTACGGGGACGGGGTGCGGCTGTGGCGGTCGCCGGTCCTGCGCGGCGGGGAGTCGGCGGTGCCGGTGCACGTCCCGTTGGCCGGGCGCAAGACGCTGCGCCTGGTGGTCGAGCCGGAGAGCGCGGGCGATCTGTTGGCGCTGGGGGACTGGGCGCGGTCGCAGATCAGTTGTCGGTGAGTTGGTCGCCGCCGGTGGGGCGGGATCGCGCCGGAGGGCGGGCGGGACGGCGTACCCCGTTCGTCGGCACCGTGACGGACTGACCCGGTCGTCGGCGCGGCGGCGGATCCCGTCAGGGCTCGGCGGGCGCTGCGGGCGGTCAGGACGGGTGGGGTGCCGGGGTCGTACGGGGCGCAGGGCGGGCGGCGTGATCGGCGGTGTGATCGCCCGCGTGCGCGCCGCTTCCCCGGCGCGCGGGGCCTCGGGTGCGCCGTGGGTCGCGCCGTTCTGCTGGGCGCACCGGGACGCGGTCGTGCGCCGGACGTCCGCCCCGTGGAGAACGGGCGGCCGGGGGTGCCGGCGGGGCCGCCTCGACCCGGGGCGGTGAGGCGGCGCGCCGGGCGCGTCAGGAGAGCCGCGCGCGCACCACGCCCCCGGCGAGCGCCCGTTGCCGGGGCGCCTGCGCGCCCGTCCAGCACGAGCCGCGGCGGGCCAGCAGCCGGCGCAACCACACTTCGACGGCGACCAGTTCGGCCAGACCGTCCAGGGGCACCGGGGCGCCCTCGGCCGCCGCGCGGAGTGCGCGGCGGACCACCCGTGCCTCGACGAGGCCGGCGTCCGCCAGCAGGGGCGTGTCGAAGAGCTGGAGCAACGGGCCGACCGCGGCGCGCAGTCCGGCGCGGACCGCGGCGGTGTGGGTGTGGTGCGCGGCGGCGCCCCAGCCGGACGGCAGGTCCCGCACGCCGGCGCCGGCCAGGACGGCGCGCAGGACGGCGGCCCGGGCGCCCGGCTGCACCCGCAGGGTGTCCGGCAGGGCGCGGCAGGCCAGCACCACCTGGTTGTCCAGGAAGGGGGCGTGCAGCCGCTGGCTGCGGACCTCGACGGCCTGCTCGAAGATCCGGTGGTCGGCGGCCTGGCGGGCCAGGGCGGCGCGGGCCCGTCGTTCGCCGGGGCGGCCCCCGGCGGGCGAACGGTGCGCTGCGTCCCCGAGGCGAACCGATACTTCGGCCAGCGCCTCCCCCGTGAGCCAGCGGGCCGCGGGCCCCGGGCGGCACCAGGCGAGCGCGGCCAGGGAGGCGTCCACCGCGCCGCCGGCCACCGGCTCGTCGGCGAACCGGCGCTCCCTCAGGTGCCGCGCCGCCTCGGCCATCCCGGTGGCGTAGGGGGTGCGGGCGAGCTTCCGGGCGGCCCGGTAGACGGTGAACGGGACCAGCACCGAGTGCGCGGAGGGGCCGTCGGCCTTGGCCAGCGCGGTGACCGGGCGCAGCAGATGGCGCCGGCGGCGGTCCATGAGGAGGTCGGCGAGGCGGGCGGGGTGGGCGTCGAGGACCTGGCGGGCGCCGTTTCCGACGAAGTGGTCGGCGCCGCCGGACAGCAGCCGCCTGCGGTGCCGGCCGGCCAGGGTCAGCGAGGGACCGGACTCGTCGGTGAGCGGGAGGGCGTCCAGGCCGGTGTACGGGAGGGCCTCCTCGCCGGCGGCGACGACGACGTGGTGCAGCCGGGGGTCCTCGGCGATGCCGCGGGCGCGCTCCAGTTCCGCCTCGTGCTGGGCCCGGTCGCCATGGGTGGCGCGGTCGTTGAAGGTGACCGCCAGCAGGCGCTCGCCGTGGCCGTTGATCCGGCCGGGCTGCCCGGGGAGGCCGGCGGCCAGGAGGGCGAGGGTTCCGGAGGCGCTGCCTCCGGAGAGGTCGGCGCCGATGCCGGGGGCCGGTCCGCCGCGCGCCGCGCGCCGCTCCGCGGGGCCCATGCCGGGCACCGGGCCGGGGTCGAGCCGGTCGAGGCCGTCCGGGTCGGGCGCGAAGCGGGGGGCCGCCAGCCGGGCGCGCACGGCCTCCACGAGGGCCTCCCGGACGCCGTCCACCGCCTGCTCCGGGGCGAGTTGGGGGGCGGCGACGGCCAGGGACGCGGGCGGCTCGTAGGAGGCGATCTCGCTGCTGCCGGTGCGCAGCACCAGGGCGTGGCCGGGCGGGATCCGGCGGACCCCGTCGTACGGGGTGCCGGCGCCCACCGCCTCGGGGGCGTCCGGGCAGGCCAGCAGGGCGGCCAGATGGCCGACGTCGAGGCCGGCCTCGACGAGGTCGGCGAGCGGCAGGGCGGCGGTGGCGTAGGCGGTCCCGCCGGCCCACCGGGTGTGGAAGACGGGCCGGGCGCCGGCCAGGTCTCCGGTGACGGTGATCCGGCGGCCCACTTGGGCGACGGCGGTGTAGCTGCCCGGCCAGGCGGTCAGGTGGCGCAGCGCGCCCCCGCGGGCGGCGAACAGGCCCACCTTCAACTGGTCGTCGGTGGCACCGCAGACCCCGAAGACGGCGAGCCGGGTCTCCGGGTCGGCCTGGACGACGCGCACCTCGTGGGGCCGCCAGTCGCCCACCGCCCAGAGGGGATCGGGGTCGCCCCACAGGAGTTGGGCGCCCACGGGCAGCAGCGTGCGGCACTCCCTGTGGGCGGTCGCGGCACTGCTCCACCCCACCAGCCAGCGCATCGCCGCCTCCACCCGATTCCCCGTCCGCCGGGGCGGCCGGCGACCGCCCCGTACAGCGGATATCCCAGCTGTCGTGCGGACCATGCTGCCATGGCGGTGGCCTGCGGGAGGTGGCGAAGGAGGCCCGGACGCGGGCGGGGCGGCGGGCACGGCGAAGGGGCGCACGGGGGCGGTGTGGCGCCGTCGGGACGGCGGCTGCGCCCGGCGGCGGCCCCGGGTGGCCCCCCGTGTGGCCCCCGGGGCGCTGGACGGCGTGAAAGCATCACCCGTCGATTTTCGGCCAAAGTCCTTGCCGCGCAGCCGAGTTGACGCCCGGACACCGTCCCGTATACGGCGCCGTGCGGCGCGGTGGGCCGAGCCTCCGCCCGGCCCCCGCGACGGTCCGGGAAGCGGGCTGCGCCTCCCGGACCGGACCGCCACCCGCGGGGAATGAGGTGGCGGTGTCCCCCAGCCCACTGGATCCAGTGCAGCGGGCCGACCCACGCAGAACTCATCGAAGCGTGGGGGTCGTTGAGGGGCCAGCGCGCACGCACGGGCGCATGGGCACACGTACCCGGAGCACATGCCAATTCCCGCACCCCCGTTTGAACACGAATCTCGCCATCCAGGACACCGACCCTTAACGGTAGGGATCCGGCGAACTACTCTGGGTGGACGCATGCCCCGGGGTACGGGGCGGCTGTCGCTGTGTCGAGGGGTGCGCATGTCCAGGGATACACGCGGGCCGAACGAAAAGCTCGGCACCGTTCTCGCCCTCGCGGGGATCAGCAATGCCGGACTGGCGCGCCGGGTCAACGACCTCGGCGCGCAACGCGGCCTGACGCTTCGCTACGACAAGACGTCGGTGGCCCGATGGGTCTCCAAGGGCATGGTGCCCCAGGGCGCCGCGCCCCATCTGATCGCGTCGGCGATCGGCAGCAAGCTCGGGCGCCCGGTGCCGCTGCACGAGATCGGGCTGGCCGACGCCGATCCGGCACCCGAAGTGGGGCTGGCCTTCCCTCGCGACGTGGGCGCCGCGGTGCGCTCGGCGACCGAGTTGTACCGCCTCGATCTCGCCGGACGGCGGGGCAGCGGCGGCGGCATCTGGCAGAGCCTGGCCGGATCCTTCGCCGTCAGCGCCTACGCCACCCCCACCTCCCGCTGGCTGATATCGCCGACCGACAGTTCGGTGGCGCGGGAGACGGCCGAGGCGCGGGACAAGGACGCCGCGGCCGCCGGTGACGCGGGAGCCCCGCAGCACGTCGGCCACAGCGATGTCACCAAACTGCGCGAGGCGGCCGAGGACGCCCGGCGCTGGGACTCCAAGTACGGCGGCGGGGACTGGCGTTCGTCGATGGTGCCGGAGTGCCTCCGGGTGGACGCGGCGCCGCTGCTGCTCGCCTCGTACAGCGACGAGGTGGGCCGCGCGCTCTTCGGGGCGACGTCCGAACTCACCCGCCTGGCGGGCTGGATGGCCTTCGACACCGGCCAACAGGAGGCCGCCCAGCGGTACTACATCCAGGCGCTGCGGCTGGCGCGGGCCGCCGCCGACGTCCCCCTGGGCGGGTATGTGCTGGCGTCGATGTCCCTCCAGGCGACCTACCGCGGGTTCGCCGACGAGGGCGTCGATCTGGCCCAGGCCGCCCTGGAGCGCAACCGCGGCCTGGCCACCGCCCGCACCATGAGCTTCTTCCGCCTGGTGGAGGCGCGGGCGCAGGCCAAGGCCGGGGAGGCGCGCGCCTGCGAGGTGGCGCTGAAGGCGTCCGAGGGCTGGTTGGAGCGCTCCCGCAGCGGCGATCCGGATCCGTCCTGGCTGGACTTCTACTCCTACGAGCGCTTCGCCGCCGACGCCGCCGAGTGCTACCGGGACCTGCGGCTGCCCCGTCAGGTGCGGCGCTTCACCGAGCAGGCGCTGTCCCGGCCGACGGAGGAGTTCGTCCGCTCGCACGGGCTGCGCCTCGTGGTGTCCGCCGTCGCCGAACTGGAGTCCGGCAATCTGGACGCGGCCTGCGCCGCCGGCACCCGCGCCGTCGAGGTCGCCGGCCGGATCTCCTCGGCCCGCACCACGGAGTACGTGCGCGATCTGCTGCACCGCCTGGAGCCGTACGGGGACGAGCCCCGCGTGGTCGAACTCCGCGAGCGGGCCCGGCCGTTGCTGGCCGCGCCGGCCTAGCGGGAGCGCGGGCGGGACGGACCGGGGAGCGGGTCTGTGGGCCGGCCGTCGAAGGGGCGTCGCGGCGGGCCTGACGCCGCAGGTCAGACTGGTCACTGCGGATTGTCGGTGCCGCCCGTCATGATGGACTACGTCGTCGGCGATGACGCGCGGGCCCGCGGCGACGGGCGGGTCGGCGGTCATGCGGTTGGGGAGGTGCAGTGGCGGCGTACGACTGCGATGTGCTGGTGATCGGTGCCGGGATCGTGGGGCTTTCCACGGCCCATGCCCTCACGCGCGCGGCGCCCGGTATACGCGTCGTGGTACTGGAGAAGGAGCCTGCCGCGGCCCGCCACCAGACCGGGCGGAACAGCGGCGTGATCCACAGCGGCATCTACTACCCGCCGGGTTCGCTGAAGGCCCGCTTCGCCCTCCAGGGGGCGGCGGAGATGGTCAAGTTCTGCACCGCGCACGACATCCCGCACGAGGTCACCGGCAAGCTGATCGTCGCCACCGACCGCGCCGAGCTGCCCCGGCTGCACGGCCTCATCCAGCGCGGCCGCGAGCACGGCCTGCCGGTGCGGGAGCTGGGCCCGGCCCAGATCGCCGAGTACGAGCCCGAGGTGCGCGGCCTGGCCGCGATCCACGTGGGCACGACCGGCATCTGCGACTTCGGGGCGGTGGCCCGGCAGCTGGCCCGCCTCGCGCAGGAGGACGGGGCCCGGGTCGTCCTCGGCGAGGAGGTCACCACCATCGCCCGCCGCCCCGGCCGGGTCGCGGTGCGCACCGCCGGCGGCACGGTCTACCGCGCCCGCGCCCTGGTCAACTGCGCCGGGCTGCACTGCGACCGGGTGGCGAGGCTGGCGGGCGACGCCCCGGGCATGCGGATCGTGCCGTTCCGGGGCGAGTACTACACCCTCGCGCCGGAGCGCGCCGCCCTGGTCCGCGGGCTGGTGTACCCGGTCCCCGACCCGGCCTTCCCGTTCCTGGGCGTCCATCTCACCCGTGGCATCGACGGCTCCGTCCACATCGGGCCGAACGCCGTCCCCGCGCTGGCCCGCGAGGGCTACGACTGGCGCACGGTGCGTCCCGCCGAGCTCGCCGGGACGCTCGGCTACCCGGGTTCCTGGCGGATAGCCCGCCGCCACTGGCGCTACGGCGCGGGCGAGCTCCACCGCTCGCTGTCCCGCCGTGCCTTCACGGACGCGGTCCGCCGCCTGCTGCCGGCCGCCCGGGAGGAGGATCTGCTGCCGTCGCCGGCCGGGGTCCGCGCCCAGGCCGTGCTGCCCGACGGCACCCTCGTCGACGACTTCCTCTTCGCCGAGTCCCCCGGCATGATCCACGTCCTCAACGCCCCGTCCCCGGCCGCCACGGCCTCCCTGCCGATCGGGCGGGAGGTGGCCCGGCGGGTGACCCGGCTGCTGGGGCTCCCGGAGCGCGCGGTGCAGGACGGGGGCCCCGCGGAGTGAGGGGCACCGGGGCGAGAGGCGCCGGAGTGCGTCCGGCCGCGGGCCCGTGGGGACCGCCCGGATTCCGGTCGGCGCGGCGCTGACCTGCGGATTCGGGTGACGGTGGGGGCTGCTCTGTGCGTAGCGGCCGGCGGCGTTCCGGTCCGCCGCGGTGGCGTCCGTAGAATCGACACACTGTGTCCGAGAACCCCGCCACCCCCGAAACCACCGCCGCCGCGCCCGCCGCCCCGGTGGACGAACCGCGCCCCCTCGGTGCCACCGCCGTCTCGGCCGCCGTGCCCCGGCGTGGCAAGCCGATGTTCCCCGACGGGACGGGACCGGCGGCCGACCCCGCGGGCTCGCACCACGAGCGGCGGATCCGCTCCTTCCAGCCCCGTCGCAGCCGCGTCACCGCCTCCCAGGGCGAGGCGCTGCGCCGCCTGTGGCCCACCTGGGGCGTGGACGTCGACGGGCTCTCCCGCCTCGACCTCGACGCGTTCTTCGGCGGGCTGCCGGTCGTGCTGGAGATCGGCTTCGGGATGGGCGAGGCCACCGCGCAGATGGCCGCCGCCGATCCGGGCACCGGCATCCTCGGCTGCGATGTGCACACCCCCGGCCAGGGCAGTCTGCTCGGTCTCGCGGAGCGGAACGGCCTGTCCAACATCCGGGTGGCCAACGGCGACGCGATCATCCTGCTGCGCGAGATGCTCGCCCCGGCCTCCCTCGCCGGCCTGCGCGTCTACTTCCCGGACCCCTGGCCCAAGAAGCGCCACCACAAGCGCCGGCTGATCCAGCCGGAGTTCGTGGCGCTGGCGACCACCCGGCTCGCACCGGGCGCCCTGGTGCACTGCGCGACCGACTGGGAGCCCTACGCCGAGCAGATGCTGGAGGTCCTCTCCGCCGAGCCGACGCTGGAGAACCTGCACGACGGCTACGCGCCCCGGCCCGACTTCCGGCCCTTCACCAGGTTCGAGGGCCAGGGTCTGGACAAGGGGCACGTCGTGCACGACCTGCTCTTCCGCCGCCGGGGCTGAGGGCCGCCGCCCGGCGGGGCCCCGGCCCCGGTGGCGCCCGCCCGCGCCGGTCCGGCCCGACAAACCCGCATGCCCGCACTGTCCCGCCCTCGTTAGGGTCGATGGGTGTACCCGTCCTTGCCGCCGCTCCCCGAGCACCCAGCCGGCCCGCCGCCGTACACACCCGCCGAGGCCCACCGCGGGCCCCGGCGCTGGTCCGCGCCCTGGCACAGCAAGACCGTCCGGGCCATCGCGCTGGCCGCGCTGCTGGCGCTCTCCGGCGTGCTCATCCTCGGCATCGTCCGGCGGCAGACCGGCACCGAGGGTCTCCTCGTCGGCGTCGGACTGGCCGTCTTCCCGGTGCCCCTGCTGATCGCGGCCTTCTGCTGGCTGGACCGGATCGAGCCCGAGCCCTGGCGGAATCTGGCGTTCGCCTTCGCCTGGGGGGCGTGCGCGGCCACCTTGGTCGCGGTCCTGGCCAACGGCTTCGCCACCGACTGGCTGGCCAACAACGTCGCCTCCACGTCGCCGACCGAGGCCCAGGCATGGGGCTCGACGGTCATCGCCCCGATCGTCGAGGAGGTGATGAAGGCCGCCGCCATCGTGCTGCTCTACCGCTTCCGCCGCCGTGACTTCGACGGCATCACGGACGGCATCGTGATCGCCGGGATCACCGCGACCGGCTTCGCCTTCACCGAGAACATCCTCTATCTGGGCAGCGCCTTCGGCGAGGACCAGTCCTTGGGGCACACCGGTCTGAGCTCCCTCACCGCCGGCACCTTCTTCGTGCGGATCGTGGTCTCCCCGTTCGCGCACCCGCTCTTCACGATCCTCACCGGGCTGTCGTTCGGGATCGCCGCGACCCGCTATCCGCGGCGCCGCGGCGCCCGCGCCGCGCTCATCCTCTTCGGCCTGGCGACCGCGGTCCTGCTGCACGGCATCTGGAACGCCGCCTCCGACCTCAGCGACGCCGGCTTCCTCACCGTCTACGGCGCGTTCATGGTCCCGGTGCTGCTGGTCCTGACCTGGCTGGCGCTGTGGGCCCGGCGGCAGGAACTGCGCTCGGTCCGCGACTACCTCGCCCCGTACACCGCCACCGGCTGGCTCGCCCCACCGGAGCCCACCGCCCTCGCCTCGCTGCGGACCCGCGCGCTGGCCCGCGACATCGCCCGCCGCACCCACGGCCCGGCCGCCGCCCGCGCCGTCACCGCCTACGCGGCGCTGGCCACCGCCCTGTCCTTCCACCGCCGCCGGGCCCATCTGACGGGCCCGCCGCCGGACTTCGCCGCCCGGGAACGCGAACTGCTGGAGCGCCTGTGGCACTACCGGCCGTGGGCGGGCCCGGCGCTGCTCCAGGCGTGGGCGGGCGGGGCGGCGGGCCCCGGTCCGGCCGGGGCGGCGCGCCACCCGGCCCCGGCCCCGCCGCACGAAGCCGCGCCGCCGCCCGGCGCCGCGCGCTGAACCGTCCCCTCGACCGTGCTCCGCGCGCGGGATGCGGGCGCGCGTAGGCTCGTGGGAGTTGTCCGTGAAAGGGAGGATTCTGCGATGGCTGGGATACCGACGAGCGTGGTGGCGGCCACGGGCCTGGTGGGCGGTTACGGCGTGGCCCGGTGGACCAAGAAGCGGCCGTTGGGCGGCGTCGCGCTGGCCGCCGCCGGGGCGGTGGCGGCCAGGGGCTGGCAGCAGAAGGCCGGCACGAAGGCGGCCGCCGCGCTGAGCGGTGCCTATGTGGCGGCGTTCGCGGGGTCGCACCCGCTGGCCAAGAAGATCGGGGCGTGGCCTTCGGTGTTCGCGGTGGCCGGCGGCGTCGCCCTGGCCTCGTGGGCGGTGGCGGACCGACGCGGCTGAGGCGCCGCCGGGCCGGGTCCGCGCGACCGACGGCGGCCGGCGGCGCGGGGGCCTGTGCGGGCCCCGCACCGCCGTGCCGCGTCAGGCCGATGCCTCCGTGAGGAGGGACATCTCGGCGTCGGTGAGGACGAGTTCGTTGACGGCCAGCAGGGCAGGGAGCTGGGACACCGTGCGCGCGCTGGCGATGGGGGCCGCGACGGTGGGCCGGGCGGCGAGCCAGGCGAGGGCGATGGTGGTCGGCTCGGCGCCGTGGGCCGCGGCGACGGTGTCGAGGGCCTCCAGGACGCGGCGGCCGCGGTCGGTCGCGAGGTAGCCGGCGGCCTTCTCCGAGCGGGCGCTGTCGACACTGGCGCCCGGGCGGTACTTGCCGGTCAGGAAGCCGGAGGCGAGCGCGTAGTACGGGACGGCGGCGACGCCGTTGCGGGCGGCCACGTCGGCGAGTTCGCCCTCGTAGGTGTCGCGGGAGACGAGGT
Organism: Streptomyces yunnanensis; assembly: GCF_029011865.1. NCBI lineage: Bacteria > Bacillati > Actinomycetota > Actinomycetes > Kitasatosporales > Streptomycetaceae > Streptomyces > Streptomyces yunnanensis. The sequence goes on along the minus strand of NZ_CP095749.1, from coordinate 5,230,847 downwards.
TGTAGTGCGGCTGGAGGGCCACGTAGCGGGCCACGCCCTCGCGGTCGGAAAAGTCCAGCGACTCCTGGAGGCGCCGGGCCGAGATGTTGGACGCGGCGATCTCGCGGACCTTGCCCGCCTTGACGAGGTCGTCGAGGGCGGTCAGGAACTCGCCCACCTCGACGGACTCGTCGTCGTAGTGGGTGTAGTAGAGGTCGATGTGGTCCGTGCGCAGCCGGGACAGCGAGAGGTCCACGGCGGTCTTGATGGTGGCGGCGGACAGGCCCTTGTGGTCGGGGTGGGCGCCGACCTTGGTGGCGATCACGACGTCGTCGCGGTTGCCGCGGGCCGCGAGCCAGTTGCCGAGGACGGTTTCGGACTCGCCGCCCTTGTTGCCCGGCACCCATGCCGAGTAGACGTCGGCGGTGTCGATGAAGTTGCCGCCGCCGGCCACGTAGGCGTCGAGAACGGCGAAGGACTCGGCTTCGTCGGCGGTCCAGCCGAAGACGTTGCCGCCGAGGCAGAGGGTGGAGACGGACAGCGAACCGAGCGACTTCGGGGTGGGGGCGGAGCCTTGGGCGTGTGTCACGGTCATGCCCGTTACAACGTCAGGACGTGGGGAGTTATTCCTCGTTCGGCGTCCGTCCGGGGGCCGGGGTCCGGGGCCCGATCGGTCCCGTCGGCCGCCCACGGGGCGTGGGCGGCCGGCCGGTCCGTCAGACGGCGGTCCCGCGGTCGCGCAGCCAGGACACCGGGTCCGTCGGTGCGCCGGCGTCCGGGCGGACCTCCAGGTGGAGATGCGGACCGGTGGCGTTCCCGGTGGCGCCGACCCGGCCGATCACGTCGCCCGTGTGGACCCTGCCCGTCGTCTTGACCATCGAGGACAGGTGGCAGAACCAGAGCTGCGTGCCGTCGTCGAGGGTGAGGACGATGCGGTAGCCGTACCCGCCGGCCCAGCCCGCCTGGGTGATGGTCCCGTCGTGAACCGCCTTGACCAGCGTGCCCGTTGGGGCCGTGAAGTCCTGTCCGGTGTGGTCCGCGGCCCAGCGGTCGTCGGACTGCCCGAAGCCGGCGGCGAGGGTGTACGAGGAGACCGGCGCGACGAAGGTCCGCGTCGGGTGGGCGCGGTGGTCGGCCGCCGGTGGGGCCGGGGCGTCGGCCGCCGCCGCCCGGGGTGCGGTCCCCTGCGCCGCCGGAGGCGCGGCCTCCGTGCGCTCCTCGGCGGCGCCGGCCTGTTTCGCCGCCCCCTGCTGCCCGGGCGCGCCCTGGTCCGCCTGCGGGGCGGCGGCGTGCTCGGCGGCCGTACCGGCCTCCGGCTCCGCGGCGTCCTGTGGGGCGTCGGTCTGAGGGGCGTCGGCCTGCTGGACGTCAGCCTGCTGGAGGATGCGGTTGCGCAGCGCCTCGGCCGCGCCCGCGGGTCGGGCGTCCTGGGCGGCCTCGTCGGGGGCGGTGCCGGTCCGGGAGGGGGCGACGGAGGGGCCGGCGGAGGCGGCGAGCGCCGTGCCGGTCTCCTGGCCCGTGCCGTCGCCGTCGGCCGCCCCGCCGGGGTCGGGCATCGATATCGGCACCGGCGGCCGGCCCTGGGCCGCGGCCACCCCGCTCGCGCCGACCGCCGCGATCACGCCGACGCCCAGTGCCGTGCCGCCGCGCGCGAGACCGCCGCTGCGCGCTCTGGCCACCCGGTGCTTGCCGCGGATCGCGCGGAGCGGCCCGTCGTCGTCGCTCGGCTCGTCGGCCGGGAGCCACTCGTCGCCGGTCCCGTCGCCTTCGCCGCGGGCCTCGCCCCCGCCTTCGGGGCCGGGGGACGGCGCGTCACCGGGCAGCGCGCCCTGTGCCGACCAGTGGTGCGGCGGCGAGCTCTGGGCCGTCTGGGAAGCCGGGGGCGCCTGGCCGTGGGAGAGGTCGCGGGAGAACGGCTCCTGGGGCGACCGCCCTTCCCTCAACCCGCCGGCGATCGGCGGGACTTGGGCCGGCTGGACGGGAGCGGCGGCCCCGGAGGGACCGGCCGGACCGACGGGGGCACCGAAGCCGACCGCGCCACTGAAGTCGGCGGGGCCACCGAGGCCGTAGGTGGACGGGCCATGTGGGGTGGGCCTGTTGGACGCCACGGGGGCGCACTCCTTTCCTTCCTTCTCGCCTACCGGGTTAGCTGACGGGTTCGGAGCAGGAAGGTCTCCTACGGGCACCGCTTGGCGAGAGGCGCCCGATTCACCCCAAGAGGGTGGTTCCCCGGTTCCCTCTACTCAATTCCCGGCAATTCCAGGCGGATCCGTCGGGGCCCCTCGAAACCGGTTGATCCGGGCGACTCGACGCGGGTCGAGGACACGGGTCGGGTCGTGCGAACAGCCGGCTCGGGCGGGTGACTCGGAGACGTTCTGGGCATGCGGGAACAGCGCGTGCGGGATTCGGCGTCGGCGCACGGTGCCGCCATTGGCGACGGCTGGGACGACCGCGCTCCGTTATCGGACAGTAATAGAGACGACGAGGGAAATCCAAGCGTTCCCTTGAATCCGCGGGGGTTCCGCAGGCTCCCCCTAGGGGCCCGCGGCAGGGACGTTCGCTACCAATTCGTCCGCAACCTGGGCGAGTTGGCGCCACACCGCCAAACGATCTCGCGACGATTGTGCGCCACTCGTTATGCGGAGGGACGCACGTCGATCACGGAGAGTGAGGACGGTAACGTCGCCCCATGGTCGTCAACGTCGCGAACACCGGAAACGCCGGGAACACGGTCAGCACCCCGCAGGAAATGGCGGTCCGGTACTGGGAGTTCTCCCGGCAACAGGCCCGGGGACGGTCCGACGCCCACGAGGAGCTGTCCGCCCGGATCAGCCACGACGACGAGCTCTGCGAACTGCTCGCGGCTTCGCTGCCGGCCGGCCACAAGCAGCAGCCGGACCTCCTGCTCGCCGCGGTGCGCCAGCTCGACGGTCCGCACGCGGAATGGGGGCCGCGCGGCGCGGCGGCATACGGGCGCTGGCGCGAGTGGACGATCCGGCACTGGGACGAGGTCCGCTCGGTGATCATGCGCCGCTCCGCCCGGACCGACGAACCGGCCCGGTGCGCCACCCTGCTGCCGCTGCTGGCCCGTATGCCGCAGCCACTGGCCCTCCTGGAAGTCGGGACGCCGGCGGGGCTGTGCCTCTACCCGGACCGGTACCGCTACCAGTACGTCCAGGAGGACGGCCGCGCGATGGACGGCCCGGGTGCCGCGGACAGCCCGGTCACGTTCACCTGCCGCGCGAGCGGGTTCGCGCCCGATGGCGAGGGTGGCGCGGCGGCGCTGCCCGGCGCCCTGCCCGAGGTCGTCTGGCGCGGCGGCATCGACCCGGCGCCGCTCGACCCCTTCGGGGAGGCGGACGACCTGCGGTGGCTGCGCGCCCTCGTCTGGCCCGGTGACGAGGCCCGTGCGGCGCGGCTCTCGGCGGCCGTGGAGGCGGCGCGGACCGCGCCCCGCCCCACCGTCGTGCGCGGCGACCTGCTCGACGAGCTGCCGGCGCTGGCCGCCCAAGTACCGTCCGGGGCGACGCTGGTGGTGTTCCACAGCGCGGCGCTGAACCACCTTCCGCCCGCCCGGCGCGAGGAGTTCGCCCGGCTCGTCCGGTCGCTGCTCGCCGAACGGGACGGCGGGGGCCACTGGATCTCCCAGGAGCACCACAGCGTGCTGCCGTGGATCACGGCGCCGGAGCACCGCTCCCCGGGGGCGGCGGACACGCCGCTGCTGACCCTCGCCCTGGACGAGCGCCCGGTCGCGCTGACCGACCCGCACGGCCGCAGCGTGCACTGGCTCCCTTCCGCGCTGTCGTAGCGCGCCCGCCCGGTCGCCCGGCGGCGGGCGGCGGGCGGCGGGCGGCGGGCGGCGGGCGGCGGGCGGCGGGCGGCGGCCGGCGGGCGGCGGGCGGCGGCCGGCGGCCGGGCGGCCCGCGGCGCCGGCCTACCCGTCCAGGGGCCGCTGGACCGCCAGCAGCGCCATGTCGTCCGCGGGCCCCCCGCCCGTGTGCCGGGCGACGTCCTCGACCACCACGTCCAACAGGTCGTCGGGCCCGCTGAACAGGCTGCCGCGCAACCGGGCGCACGGGTCGTAGAACCGCCCGTCCCGGTCGCGGGCCTCGGTCACCCCGTCGGTGAACAGCAGCAGCAGCGCCCCGGCCGGGAAGAACGTCGCGTCCGAACGGCCCGGCCGGGCCCCCAGGTCGCCCAGGCCCAGCGGCAGCGCGGCGACGGACGGGGCCAGCTCCCGGAGGCCGCCGTCCGGGGTGAGCAGCAGAGGGGGCGGGTGGCCGTGGTTGAGGACCCGGAGCACGGACGGGTCCTCGGCGGGGATCTCCGCCAGGACGGCCGTGGCGAAGCCCTCCTGTTCATCGAGGCCGGCGCGGCGCCTGCCCTCCCGTCTGAGCGCCCGTTCCAGCCGCTCCGCGACCGCCTCCAGGGTGGCCTCCTGCTCGGCCGCCTCCCGGAAGGCGCCGATGACGACCACCGCGGACTCCACCGCCTCCAGGCCCTTGCCCCGCACATCGCCGACGATCATCCGGACGCCGTGCGGGGTGTCCTGGACGGCGTACAGATCGCCGCCGATACGGGCGCCGGCCCGGGCGCCCACGTAGCGCGCGGCGATCCCGAATCCGGCCAGCCGGGCGGGCGGCGCCGGCAGGAGGGCCTGTTGGGCGGCCTCCGAGACGTCCCGTACGGAGGCCAGCCGGGCGTCGCTCACCCGCACGACCCGGTTGGTGGCGAGCGCGAGCAGCGCCACCACGACGACCGTGCTCGACTCGGTCACCGACTGCTGGTAGTCCGGGGCGCCGTGGAACGTGGCGAGCAGGACCTCGGCGACGATGGCTGCCAGCGCCATGCCGGCGGTGGCCCACAGGGAGAACAGCGGGGCGGCGACCAAGGGGGCGGCGACGAGGAACGGGGCCGCGGTGTACACGGGCGGCGTGACCAGGTCGAAGAGCACGCCGACGACGATCAGGGCGGCGGGGAGCCAGCGCGCGAGCCGGCGGCCGAGCGGGGACATCCGGGCGTGGCGCGCCCGTCGTTCCGCCTCGCCCGTGCGGTTCTCGCCGCCTCGCACCATCCGCACCGGCCTCTTCCCACTCCGCCGCCCGGTGGCGCCCGGAACGGGGCCCGGGGCCTCGCCGCTTCAAGGCTTGCCGGGGCGACGCCGGTCGGCGAGTCCTCCTGAGCCGAACGGGGTAGGACCGGGCTGGGGCCACCCCACCCCCTACGGGCCCCACCTACGGGCCCCCTGCCCCCACCTGACCCCTACCTGCCCCCGCCCTCGCACTGCCGGACCGTGGCGCGCGCATGGGCGAGGAAGCGCCGGGTCAGCGGATGCCCGTTGTGCCGCGGGAAGACCAGTTGCAGCGGCATCAGGGGCGCGTCGGGGATCGGCACGAAGGAGAGGAACGGGTGCACCCGTTGCCGGCCGATGGACTCCGGTACGACACCGACGCCCCGGTTCCCGGCCACCGCCTCCAGCCACTCGTCGAAGTTCCCGCACCGGACGGCGATCTCCGGCCGTTCCCCCGCCGGCCAGTCCGCCACGTCCGCCGGCCCGCCGGTCTCGTTCAGCACCAGCGGCATACGGGCCAGCTCGCGCCAGCCGACCTCGTCCCGCGCCGCGAGCGGGGACCGCACCGAGACCGCCGCGATCCGCCGCTCGTGCAGCAGCGTCACCGCCGTCAGGCCCGGCACGGCGACGTCCCCCCGCAGGATCGCCACATCGACCTCGCCGCTGTCCACCCCCGCCAGCGCCGCGTCCCGCCGGTGGACCCGCGCCCCGACACCGGTCTCCGCCTCGAACCGCTCGATGGCGGCCTGCGGCCACGTGGCCGGAAACCCCCAGGCGAACCCGATGCGGAAGACGGGCGCCTCCGGTGTCGGCAGGAGGGCGGCCTCCAAACGGGGCAGCAGGCCGCGGAGTTCGCCGTAGAGCCGCTCGCCGGCCGCGGTGAGCGCGACCTGGCGGGTGGTGCGCTCCAGGAGGCGGTAGCCGAGCAGCTCCTCCAGGCGGCGGATGGTGCGGCTCACCGTGGGCTGCGACAGACCGAGGCGGTCGGCCGCCCGGGTGAAGTGGCGTTCCTCGGCGAGGGCCAGGTAGCAGCGGAGGTGGTGCAGCTCGATGCCCGGTATCGCCATGATCGACATCCTAGGTCGGCTCCCTGACGGCCCGGCGGGGGCCGGCGGCCCCCGGCCGACCCTGCCGCGCCCCGAAGGGCCCCACGCCCCCGTCCCGGCCCGTCCCGGCGCCTCAACCGGCCGCCGCGTCCGCGCTCTTCGCGCCCGGCGCGCCCGGCGTCCCGCGCCGCGCCCGCATCCCCGCCCCGATCGCCAGGAACGCGGCCCCGGCCACCCCGCACAGCAGCCACATCGCCGCCTGGTTGCCCCGCAGGAACAGGTCGCCGGCGAGCGCCTCGACGTCGCGCCCGTCCCACCCGGTGTGCGCGCGCAACAGCCCGGGCCCCGCCCCGGGATCGGCCACGGCCCGCGCCGCCCACTCCCCGCCCGGCACGTGGCGCGCGGCGAGCGCGGCGTCCAGGGCGTCCCGCGCCGACCAGCGGTAGACCGCCATCCCCACCGCCAGCCCGATCGCCCCGCCCAGGTTGTGGAAGGTCCACGACGAGCCGACCGCCGTCCCCGCCAGCCGCTCCGGTACGGCCGAGAGCGCGGCCACGGTGGCCGGCCCGAGGACGAACGCCCAGCCGATGCCCATCAACGCGAACGCCGCCGCCACGAAGGCGACGTGGCTGTCCCGGGTGAACTGCGCCTGCAACGCCGCCGACAGGGCGAACGCCACGAACCCCGCGCAGAGCAGCAGCCGCGGCGGGAACCGGTCCACCAGCCGCCCCACCACCGGCGACAGCAGCGCCATCACCGCCGTGCACGGCAGCAGCATCAGTCCGCTCGCGGTGCTCCCGTAGTGCCGCACCGACACCAGGTACAGCGGCATCAGGAAGAACGCCAGGCAGTAGAAGAACGCGAGGGAGAAATCGGCGGTGAGCGCACCGAGGAAAGTGCGGTTCCCGAACAGCCGGAAATCGACGATCGGCGCCGTCACTTTCCGTTCCACGACACAGAACGCGACGACACCGGCGATTCCCAGGGCCAGCAGACCCAGAATGCGCGCGGAGGTCCAGCCCCAGGCGTCGCCCAGCGTCAGCGCGAGGACGAGTGCGGGCAGTGCCAGGCTGATCAGCGTCAGCCCCGGCCAGTCCGGCTTTCCGGCCGCCGCGGAATGCTCCCGCGATTCCCGCACCGCGGAAAAGCACACCGCCAACCCGATGGCGGTCAGCGGCACGTTCAGCCAGAACACCCAGCGCCAGTCCAGCCAGCCGACGAGGAGGCCGCCCAGCATCGGCCCGATCGCCAGGCCGAGTCCGTTGACGCCGTAGAGCGCCCCGATGGCCCTGCCGCGCTGCTGCGGCGGGAAGGTGTCCGAGACCAGGGCGCCGGTACTGGTGTAGAGCACGGCGCAGGCGGCCCCCTGGACGAAGCGGCACAGGATCAGCGTCCGTACGTCCCCGGCGAACCCGGCCGCCAAAGAGGTGACGCCGAAGACCGCGGTCCCCATGTAGAGCACCCGCCGCCGCCCGTACCGGTCCGCGAGCCGCCCCATGGTCACCATGAACATCGACAGCGCGACGATGAAGACGTTGACGATCAGCTGGAGCTCGGTGACCGTGGCCCCCATGTCCCGCTGAACGGCCGGCGCCGCGGTATTGACGATGGTGAGATCGATACATCCCAGGAAACTGATGATGCTCAGCCCGGTGAATGCCCGCCATCGGCGGGCCGCCCCGTCCCCTCTGCCGACGGGCCGCGCGCGCCGCCCTCCCCCTTCTCTCGCTTCTCCCCCTTCTCTCCCGTCGCCCGCGCACTCGGCAGAATTCACGCACTCGATCGTCAAGGTTCCCCCTCGGGCCGACGGGCGACGCCCGTGCCATTTCCCCCGTCCGTCACCCGCGACGCTAAATTCGGCGCCCCGCCCGGACAAATAGCCGCCGCGCCCGACTCATACACCCGCCGAATGAATCGGCGCGACGCCCCCACACCCCGCGGCGCCACCCCGACACGTCGCCCACCTCGCACGCCGCCCGCGCACCGCTCCCGCCCCCTGCACGCACAACGAGCGGCGCCCCGACCGCTGTACCGGTCGGGGCGCCGCTCCTCGTATGGCAGGAGCACCACACGTGCTCCATCTGGTGGGCCATCAGGGGCTCGAACCCTGAACCAATGGATTAAAAGTCCACTGCTCTGCCAATTGAGCTAATGGCCCGCACCGAGCAGCATAGCCCGAGGACGCGCCGCAGCCCGAAGGCATGGGGGATCTGGCCGATCCACGGCGTGCCGTGGCCGTCCCCCGCCGGCCCCGATTCCGCAGCTACGGCCGTGCCTCGCGGCCCTACGAGGCGCCCGCGATCACCGCGCACCCGGTACGGCACGCGCCCCGCAACGCGCCAACACGCGCGCCGGCGGCCCCGTATCCCTCGCCCCAACGCACAGGGCCCGTACGGCACTTCCGTGCGGTACGGGCCCTGAGAAGGCCATCAGGCTAGGGGCGGCGCTCCGTCAGGAGACCGGCCACCGCCGGATCAGCTGTTGCGCTTCCAGCGCGGCTTGTCCTCGCGGCGGCCGAAGCCGGACGCGCTGCCGGAGCCGCGGTGGTCGTCCCGCCGGCCGTACGGGCGCTCGCCGCCGGAACGGTAGCCGGAGACCGGCCGGCCGCCGGTGCGGTCGTCGCGGTTGAACGGACGGTCGCCGCCGCCGGAACGGTAGCCGCCGGTGGGGCGCCCGCCGCGGTCGTCACGGCCGAACGGACGGCTCGGACGGTCACCGCGGTCCCGGTGGAAGCCGCCGCGCTCGCCACCGCGCTCGCCGCCACGGTCGCCGCGCTCGTCACGACGGTCGTCGCGGCGGTCGAAGGAACGGCCACCGAAGCGGTCGTCACGACGGTCCCGGTCACGGTCCCGACCGAACCCACCGCGGTCGCCACCGCGCTCGTCACGACGCTCGAAGGAACGACCACCACGGTCATCCCGACGGTCCCGGTCACGGTCCCGACCGAACCCGCCACGCTCGCCACCGCGCTCGTCACGACGCTCGAAGGAACGACCACCACGGTCATCCCGACGGTCCCGGTCACGGTCCCGACCGAACCCGCCACGCTCGCCACCGCGCTCGTCACGACGCTCGAAGGAACGACCACCACGGTCATCCCGACGGTCCCGGCGCTCGAAGTTCCCACGCTCGTCCCGGCGCTCGCCGCGCCGCTCGTCACGACGGTCGTCCCGGCGCTCGTACGGCCGGCGGTCGCCCGAACCGGCCTGCGCCGGCACCGTGGCCTCCGCCGCCGCCTCGGCCACCGCCTCGGCGGCCGCCTGGGCGGTCACCGCCAGCGCCTCCGCCGGGTCCTCGCCGCGCTCGCGGGCGGCCCGGGCGGTCAGCCGGTCGGCCTCCTCGCGCAGCTCGGCGGCGCGGCGCTGGAGCCGCTCCAGCTCCTTGGCCAGGACGCCGACCTCGCGCTCGGCCTGCTTGGCGGTGTTGTTCGCCGAATCGGCCTGGACCTCGGTGAGCGAGCGCGCACCGGTGATCCGGGCCAGCTCCTCGTCGAAGGCACCGGCGCCGCCGACGATGTGGCGCGAGGCGTCCACGCCCGCGTCCTCCATCAGGCGGAAGATCTGCCGGCGCTGGTGCGGCAGCGACAGCGAGACGACGGTGCCGGACTGGCCGGCGCGCGCGGTGCGGCCCGAGCGGTGCAGGTAGTCCTTGTGGTCACCGGCCGGGTCGACGTTCAGGACCAGGTCGATGCCGTCGACGTGGATGCCGCGGGCGGCGACGTCGGTGGCGACCAGCGCGTTGAGGTAGCCGTCCTTGAAGTCCGCGAGGACCCGGGTGCGGGCGCCCTGCGTCATGCCGCCGTGCAGCGCGTCGGCCGTGACACCGGCCTCGATCAGCTGCTCGGCGACCCGCTCGGCGCCCAGCTGGGTGCGGACGAAGATGATGGTGCGGCCCTTGCGGGCGGCGATCGCGGCGGTGACCGGCGCCTTGTCCTTCGGCTTCACGACGAGGACGTGGTGGGTCATGGTCGTGACGTTGCCCTGGGCGCTGTCGACCTCGTGGCTGACCGGGTTGGTCAGGTAGCGCTTGACCAGCGTGGAGATCTCGTTCTCCATCGTGGCCGAGAACAGCATCCGCTGGCCGCCGTCGGGCACCTGGTCCAGCAGCTCGGTGACCTCGGGCAGGAAGCCCAGGTCGGACATCTGGTCGGCCTCGTCGAGGACGGCGACCTGGACGTCCTCCAGGGAGCAGGCGCCGCGGTTGATGATGTCGCGCAGCCGGCCCGGGGTGGCGACGAGGATGTCGACGCCGCGCTCCAGGGCGTAGATCTGGTTGCCCATGGACGTACCGCCGCAGACGACCTTCATCTTCAGGCCGAGCACGTCGCCGTAGGGCTGGAGGGCGTCCGCGACCTGCATCGCGAGCTCGCGGGTCGGGGTGAGGATGACCGCGCGCGGCTTCTTCTTCTCGGTGCGGCCGTCGGCCAGGCGGGCCAGGGTCGGCAGACCGAAGGAGAGCGTCTTGCCGGAGCCGGTGCGGCCGCGGCCCAGGATGTCCTTGCCGGCCAGCGCGTCCGGGATGGTCGCGGCCTGGATCGGGAACGGGGTGGTGACGCCGTTCTGGGCGAGCTTGCGGACGACGCCCTCGGGCAGCCCGAGGTCCGCGAAGGTCACGGTGTCGGCGTCGGCGTCCTCGGCGCGGTCGGTGTCGGTGTCGACGTCGGCCTCGGCGACGACGTCCGCCGCAGCGGTCGCCTCGACGGGCTCGACGGTCTCGACAGCCTCGGAAACCGGCTGCGCGGGCTGCTCGTCGTGTGCGGGCAGGACGGACTGATCAGGGGAAACGGACATGCGAAATGCGAAACCTTCCGGAGTCTCGGCACGCGCCCACAACTCCGTGTGATTTCACAAAGACCGCCTCAATGCGGTCAGCCACGGCAAGGGAGAGAACGCGCCACGCGGCGCGCTGTGGTCAGGGCGCCGGGCAAATGGGATCAAACGATCTACCACCATACGCACCTCACCCCCCGCAAAGCAAATGCTCCCCCCGACCGCCCCTCCCCGCCCGGCCCGCCCACCCCTCAGGCGTCCCACTCCACCTGCGGCGACACCGGTGAGGACAGCGAGGAGACCCCGGCCCCCGACTCGGACGCGTGCGCGGCGTCCGACGACTTCTGGGAGAACTTCGGCGGGGCCTGCGGCACAAGCGGCGACGGGCCGGACGCGTGGACACCGCCGCTCGGCGACGCGGAACCGCCGGACGGCCCGCTCGGCGGCGCGCTCGGCGAGCCGGAGCCCGGCGCGCTGGGCGGGGACGACGGGCGGCCGGGTCGGGACGGCGAGGGCTGCGCGGGCCCCGACGGGCCGTCCGTGCCGGGGGTCCCGCCATGGGCCGGCCCCGGCTGCGGGCCGGACGGCCGGGCCGGCGGGGGCGTCTTCGACACCGAGGCCGACGCGGACGGCACCGCGCTCGGCGACGCCCCGGCATCGCCCTCGCGGCCCGTCCCGGCGTCCCCGCCCGCCGGCCTCGCGGGCCCGCCGTGGCCGGTCCGCCGCGAGCCGTTGCCCCGCCCGTCGGCGGCCGACCCACCGGGGCGGGCGGCCTTCCCCTTCCCGTCGCCGGGGCGAGCGACGCTGCCCGACGGCGCGGGATGCCCGGGGTCACTGACACTCATGCAGCCGGCCAGCGAGGCGGCCAGCGCGGAGACGGTCACCGCCGCGACCGCGAACCGCGCCCTCGCGCGCACGGGCGGCGGGGGCGCCGGCGCCCTGGCGGTGGTCGGGTCGGCGTCGGACGACGGGCGAGGGGGCATCGGGTGCACGGGCGGGACCTCCGGATCCGGAGCGCAAGGACGGCGTCGACGCCCTGCCCAACTCCCGCCCCCCGCTTGAGGACACGCGGCGGCGGACACACCCGCCCAGACCGCCCGCCGGCCCCCCGTGGTGCGCCCGTGCCGGCCCCGGCGTCCCTCAGCCGTAGCCGAGCGCGTGCAGCCGCGCGTCGTCGATGCCGAAGTGATGGGCGATCTCGTGAACGACCGTCACCTCCGTCTCCGCGACCACGTCTTCCTTGGTGTCGCAGATCCGCAGGGTCGGCCCCCGGTAGACGGTGATCCGGTCCGGCAGGACACCCGCGTACCACTCGCCGCGGTCGGTGAGCGGGGTCCCCTCGTAGAGCCCGAGCAGGTCGGGGTCGTCGGCCGGGGGCTCGTCCTCGACGAAGACCGCCACGTTGTCCATGAGCCGGGTCAGCTCCGGCGGGATCCGGTCCAGCGCCTCGGCGACCAGTTCCTCGAACTCCTCGCGCGTCATTTCCAGCACGCCACCATTGTCCGCCACCGCTCCCCGTCGCCGGGCGCACGAGCGGAGCCGCCCCCTCCCGCATAACGGACGGCACAGCGGGCATAGGGGACCAATGGCCCGCGCCGCGCGCTCCCGGACATCACCCCCCGACCCGCCAGGCCGCCCCCGCCTCCGTCTGCCCGGCCCCCGCCGCCGCCCCGCCGTACGCGACCGGTCCGGCGCCGCAGGACGGCCGCCCACCGCCCTCCGCCGTCGCACCCGCCGTCCGGCCCCGGACAGCACCCTCGCGCCGCCCGCGCGCCCGTACACCCGGGCCCTCGGCCTGCTGGCCGTCAGCCTGCTCGGCGCCTGGCTGGGGCTGTTGCTCCTCGGCGGCGTCCGGGCGCCGGTCGGCCCGATGGACACCACCATGGCGCTGCGCCCCGCGCTGACCGGCGGCACCCGGATCACCGTCCCGCCCCTGGGCGACCTCGAACTGGACAGCCACCGCGCCCCCGTCCGCCTCGACGTCGCCGTCGACCGGCTGGACCCGGTCCGCTCCGCCGCGCTGGTCGACCACCCGGAGCGCTTCGCCGGACTCCAGCAGCAGGTCACCCGCGACGTGCTGCGCGGCGCCGCCGGCCTGGTGGTGACCTCCTGCGCCGCGGTCGCCGGCGGCGCCACCGCGCTGGGCCTGGTCGTCTACCGCCGCCCGCGGCGCGCCCTGGCCGCCGGCGGCCTCGCGCTGGCCCTGCTCACCGCCTCCGGAGCCGCCGCGTACGCCACCTGGAACCCCAAGTCGGTGCTGGAACCGCGGTTCTCCGGGCTGCTCTCCTCGGCCCCGTCCGTGGTCGGCACGGCGCGCAGCATCGTCAGCGAATTCGACGTCTACCAAAAGGAGTTGGCGCGCCTGGTCACCAACGTCAGCAAGCTCTACGACGCCGCCTCGACGCTGCCCGCCTACCGGCCGGACCCGACCACCCTCCGCGTCCTGCACGTCTCCGACATCCACCTGAACCCGGCCAGCTGGCACATCATCGCCTCCCTGGTGAAGCAGTACCGGATCGACGTGATCATCGACACCGGCGACACCATGGACCACGGTTCGGCCGCCGAGAACCACTTCCTCGACCCGGTCGCCACCCTCGGCGCCCCGTACGTGTGGGTCCGCGGCAACCACGACTCGCGCACCACCCAGCGCTACCTGACCGGCCGCCGGCACGTCACCGTCCTCGACGACGGCCGGGTCACCCAGGTGGCCGGGGTGCGCATCGCGGGCGTCGGCGATCCGCAGTTCACCCCGGACCGCTCGGTGGTCGCGGCCGGCGACGCGGCCGAGCGCACCGCCGGCGGCCGGCTCGCCGACGCGCTGCGCACCCAGCGGCTGGCCGGCACCCCGGTCGACATCGCGCTGGCCCACAACCCGGCCGCGGCGGCGGAGGCGGACGGCCTGGTCCCGCTGGCCCTGGCGGGCCACCTCCACCAGCGCGTGATCAGCACGCTCCCCCAGGGCACCCGGCTGATGGTCGAGGGCTCCACGGGCGGCGGCGGGCTGCGCGCCGTCCAAGACAAGCAGCCCGCGCCCGTCCAGGCGTCGGTGCTCTACCTGGACCGCACCACCCGACGGCTCCAGGCGTGGGACGAGATCACGCTGGGCGGGCTGGGGCTGACGCGCGCCGAGGTCAGCCGACACCTGCCCCGCGAGAACCAGCCCGGGGCACCGGGCGGCACCCCGTCCCCGGGCCCGTCGGCGACGCCCTCCGACCGGCCCGGGTAAACCGTTTTGGCGAACGGTCCTCCCATCCCATATGCTTCTCACGTCCCCGACGGGGCCGGCAACGGCACCAAGGCGGGCCATCAGCCCTCATCGTCTAGTGGCCCAGGACGCCGCCCTTTCAAGGCGGTAGCACGGGTTCGAATCCCGTTGGGGGCACGCACCACCGTGTGCGAGACTGGTTCACGCCACTCGCACAATGCAAGGTCCTGTGGAGCAGTTTGGAGTGCTCGCCACCCTGTCAAGGTGGAGGCCGCGGGTTCAAATCCCGTCAGGACCGCTGCGGCTGGGTAGCTCAGTTGGTACGAGCGTCCGCCTGAAAAGCGGAAGGTCGCCGGTTCGACCCCGGCCCCAGCCACACCCATTGGGAGAAGGTCCCGGTTCGTTTACGAACCGGGACCTTCTTCATTTCCCGCTCTCGTCTCCCGCCGCCCGGGAATCTCCCGGCGAAAATCTCCGCGCGGGTTTTTTCTCTTCAGGGTTCTCTTCGGGGGGCTCTTCGGGAAGCCGCTCCCGTCGGCGTGCGGGGCGGGACCGGCCGCCTCAGGCGCCGGCGGCGTGCGCGGGGGCGGGGGCCGGTTCGCGGCCGCCCGGGTGGCGGTGCCGCCCGATCCAGAAGACCGTGCAGGAGACCGCCGACCAGCCGGCCAGCACCAGGAACGGAAAGGCGTGCTGGTGACCGCCGAAGTAGACCGCGGTGTGCTGGGCGTTGACCGAGGCGCCGGGCGGCAGCCAGCGGCCGATATGGCCGAGGACGGACGGGAGCAGCGGCCAGGAGACCGCGCCGCCGGACGAGGGGTTGCCCAGGAGGACCATCAGGCCCCAGGTGGGGATCATCGCCCAGCGGCCCATCAGGGTGTTGAACATCGTGAAGACCATGCCGGAGGTGAACATGGTCAGCGCGAGGATCATCCAGGACTCGACCAGCGGCAGCCGCAGCGCGCCCAGCCACCAGTCGGCCACCGCCACGATGGCGAAGCCGCCGAGCAGGGCGTAGGCGACGGTGAAGGCGATCCTCTCGGCCGGATTGAGGTCGCGGGCGTGCACGCTGAGCTGGATGGCGCCGACGAAGCCGATGATCACGGCCGCCAGGGAGATGTAGAAGAGCGCCAGGCCACGCGGATCGCCCCGCTGCAAGGGGTTGATGTCCCGGACCGTGACGCGCACGCCGGTGGCCGGGCCGACCTTGGCGGCGGCCTCGGACAGCAGTTGGGCGACCGACGCGCCCGAGGCGCCGGACACGTCCAGTTCCATGCCGGTGCCGCGGGCCCGCAGCACCGCGAACTCGCGCTGGTCGTCGACGGCGTTCCGGGCGTCGGCGTAGGTGGCGTACCCGGTGAGCTGGAGGGGCGCGGCCAGGGCCCGCTCCATGCCGGCGACGAAGGTCTGCTGCTGCGGGGCGGCGGGAGCGACCACGGCGGTGGGGATGCGCCGGGGGGTCGGGTTGGCCATCGCGTAGGTGTAGGAGCCGGCGAAGAGGCCGGCCGCCGCGGCGAGGATGAACATCAGGACGACCGCCGGGAGGAACGGCGATCTCTTGAAGGCGGCCCAGTGCTCCGACCAGGTCCGGGGCCGGCCGTGCGCGCCGTGCGGGACGGCGTCACCTTCGTGATCACGCATGGGAAACACGCTAAGCCAGCGATGTCGGACATACCGCCCGAGGTCTCGCCTGCCGGCCGCCGGGGCCCTCCCGACCGGTGAGAGCCCCTCCCGGCGGGCCCGGACGGCGGCGCCCGGACCGCCGCCGACCCGGCCGGCCGGGATCCGCCCAGGTGGGGAGCTGGTCCGGCCGCCGCCGTGAAATGGTTCGCCAGTCTTTTCCGCGAGGTGAGATCCTGGGGGACGTATGTCCAGTCAGCCTGCCTCCGCCCTGTCCGACGGTGCCGCCCCCACGCTGCCCTCCCTGCTGAAGCGACTTCCCGAGCTGATGCTGCGCGACCAGCAGCGGCTGGGGCGCCGGATCGACGGCGCGCGCCGGATCCGCAAGCCCGAAGCCCGGGCGGCGGTGCTCGCCGAGATCACCGCCGGCCTCGACGAGGCGGAGCGGCGCGTGGCGCAGCGGCGCGCCGCGATGCCTGCGGTGAGCTATCCGGAGGAACTCCCGGTCAGCCAGAAGAAGGACGACATCCTGGCGGCCATCCGCGACCACCAGGTGGTGATCGTCGCGGGCGAGACCGGCTCCGGCAAGACCACCCAGATCCCCAAGATCTGTCTGGAGCTGGGGCGCGGCGTCCAGGGGCTGATCGGGCACACCCAGCCGCGTCGGATCGCGGCCCGTACGGTCGCCGAGCGGGTGGCCGAGGAGCTGAAGACGCCGCTGGGCGAGGCGGTCGGCTGGAAGGTCCGCTTCACCGACCAGGTCGGCGACGACACCCTCGTCAAGCTGATGACGGACGGCATCCTGCTCGCCGAGATCCAGACGGACCGGGAGCTGCGCCAGTACGACACGATCATCATCGACGAGGCGCACGAGCGCAGCCTCAACATCGACTTCATCCTGGGCTACCTGGCGCAGCTGCTGCCCAGGCGCCCGGATCTGAAGATCGTCATCACCTCCGCGACGATCGACCCCGAGCGGTTCTCCCGGCACTTCGGGGACGCGCCGATCGTCGAGGTCTCCGGGCGGACGTACCCGGTCGAGGTGCGCTACCGGCCGCTGCTGGAGGAGGGCGGTCAGGACCCCGATCGCGACCAGATCACCGCGATCTGCGACGCGGTGGACGAGCTCCAGGCCGAGGGCCCCGGCGACGTCCTGGTCTTCCTCTCCGGTGAGCGGGAGATCCGCGACACCGCGGACGCGCTGAACAAGAAGAACCTCCCCGCCACGGAGGTGCTGCCGCTCTACGCCCGGCTGTCGCACGCCGAGCAGCACCGGGTCTTCCAGCGCCATACGGGCCGGCGGATCGTGCTGGCCACGAACGTGGCCGAAACCTCGCTGACCGTCCCCGGCATCAAGTACGTGATCGACCCGGGCATGGCCCGGATCTCCCGGTACAGCTTCCGCACCAAGGTGCAGCGGCTGCCGATCGAGCCGGTGTCGCAGGCCAGCGCCAACCAGCGCAAGGGCCGCTGCGGCCGGACCAGCGACGGCATCTGCATCCGGCTGTACTCGGAGGACGACTTCCTGACCCGCCCGGAGTTCACCGACGCGGAGATCCTCCGGACCAACCTCGCCTCCGTCATCCTCCAGATGACCGCGGCCGGCCTCGGCGACATCGAGAAGTTCCCGTTCATCGACGCGCCGGACCGCCGCAACATCAAGGACGGCGTCGATCTGCTGCGCGAGCTGGGCGCGCTGGACACCGCGCAGCAGGACACCCGCAAGCGGCTGACCCCGCTGGGCCGCAAGCTCTCCCAGCTGCCGGTGGACCCGCGGCTGGCCCGGATGGTGCTGGAGGCGGAGCGCAACGGCTGTGTCCGCGAGGTCATGGTGATCGCGGCGGCGCTGTCCATCCAGGACCCGCGGGAGCGGCCGTCGGACAAGCAGCAGCAGGCCGACCAGCAGCACGCCCGCTTCAAGGACGAGGCGTCGGACTTCCTGGCGTTCCTCAACCTCTGGGGCTACGTCCGCGAGCAGCAGAAGGCGCTGTCCTCGTCCGCCTTCCGCCGGATGTGCCGATCGGAGTTCCTGAACTACCTGCGGATACGCGAATGGCAGGACATCTATTCGCAGCTGCGGACGGTCGCCAAGAGCATGGGCGTCCACCTGAACGAGACGGACGCGGCGCCGGAGCACATCCACACGTCATTGCTCTCCGGTTTGCTTTCGCACATCGGACTGAAGGACACGGACGCCAAGAACGAGTACCTGGGCGCCCGCAGCGCGAAGTTCGCGGTGTTCCCCGGCTCCGCGCTCTTCAAGAAGCCGCCGCGCTGGGTGATGTCCGCGGAGCTGGTCGAGACCTCCCGGCTGTGGGCGCGGGTGAACGCCCGGATCGAACCGGAGTGGATCGAGCCGCTGGCCCAGCATCTGGTGAAGCGGAACTACAGCGAGCCGCACTGGGAGCAGAAGATGGCCGCGGTGATGGCGTACGAGCGGGTGACGCTCTACGGCGTCCCGATCGTGGCCCAGCGCAAGGTCAACTACGGGCGGATCGACCCCGAGGTCTCCCGTGACCTGTTCATCCGGAACGCCCTGGTGGAGGGCGACTGGCGCACCCACCACCAGTTCTTCCATGACAACCGCAAACTCCTCGGCGAGGTCGAGGAGTTGGAGCACCGCGCCCGGCGCCGCGACATCCTCGTCGACGACGAGACGCTCTTCGACTTCTACGACCAGCGGATCCCGGCGGACGTGGTCTCCGGAGCGCACTTCGACTCCTGGTGGAAGAAGCAGCACCGGGAGGACCCGGACCTGCTGAACTTCGAGCACTCGATGCTCATCAACGAGTCCGCCGAGGCCGTCACCAAGGACGACTACCCGGACTCCTGGCGGCAGGGGAAGCTGAAGTTCAAGGTCACCTACCAGTTCGAGCCGGGCGCGGACGCGGACGGCGTGACCGTCCACATCCCGCTCCAGGTCCTCAACCAGGTCGCCTCCGAGGGCTTCGACTGGCAGATCCCGGGCCTGCGCGAGCAGTTGGTGACCGAGCTGATCCGTTCACTGCCCAAGCCGATCCGCCGCAACTACGTCCCGGCGCCGAACTTCGCCGCCCGTTTCCTGGACACCACCGTCCCCCTCCAGGGCGCCCTGACGACGTCGCTGGCCGCCGGCCTGCAGCGGATGGTGGGGGTACCGGTGGAGGCCGCGGACTTCGACCTCGCCAAGGTCCCGGACCACCTGAAGATCACCTTCCGGGTGTACGACGCCGCCTCCCAAAGCGGCTCCGCCGCGGGCCGCCGCAAGCTCGCCGAGGCCAAGGACCTGGAGGCGCTGCGGCTCCAGCTGAAGCCGAAGACCCAGGCCGCCATCTCCCGGGCCTTCGAGCAGGCCGCCGAGCGGCCCGGCAAGGACCGCAGGGGCGGCCGGCGGGAGACCCCGCTGGCCGGTCCGGAGCAGCGCACCGGCCTGACGTCCTGGACGGTCGGCACGCTGCCGCGCACCTTCGAGACCCGACGCGCCGGCCAGCCGGTGAAGGCGTACCCGGCGCTGGTCGACGAGGGCAGCAGCGTCGCGGTGCGGCTCTTCGACACCGAGGCCGAGCAGGTGTCGGCCATGTGGGCCGGCACCCGCCGCCTCATCCTGGCGGGCATCCCCACCAACCCCGCCAAGTTCGCCCAGGACAAGCTCAGCAACCAACAGAAGCTGGCGCTCTCCCGCAACCCCCACGGCTCCATCGCGGCGCTCTTCGAGGACTGCGTGACCGCCGCCGCGGACCGGCTGATCGCGGCCCGGGGCGGCCCGGTGTGGGACGAGGAGTCGTTCCGCAAGCTGTTCGACGCGGTGCGGGCCGATCTGGTGGAGGCGACGCTGAAGACCATCCAGCAGGTGCAGGAGGTGCTGGCCGCCTGGCAGGCGTGCGAGCGCCGGCTGAAGGCGACCGCCTTCCCCTCGCTGCTGCCGTCGCTGGCGGACGTCAAGGAGCAGCTGGCCGCGCTGATCAAGCCGGGCTTCGTGACCGCGCACGGCACCAAGCGGCTGCCGGATCTGATGCGCTACCTGGTCGCCGTCGACCGCCGCCTGACGCAGCTGCCCACCAACGCCGAACGGGACCGCAGCCGGATGGCGAAGGTGAAGGAGATGCAGGACGAATACGCCTGGCTGCTGGAGCAGTTCCCCCAGGGGCGTCCGGTGCCGGCCGCGGCCCGGGAGATCCGCTGGATGATCGAGGAACTCCGGGTGAGCTACTTCGCGCACGCCCTGGGGACGGCCTACCCGGTCTCCGACAAGCGGATCATGAAGGCGGT
Organism: Streptomyces yunnanensis; assembly: GCF_029011865.1. Taxonomy (NCBI): domain Bacteria; kingdom Bacillati; phylum Actinomycetota; class Actinomycetes; order Kitasatosporales; family Streptomycetaceae; genus Streptomyces; species Streptomyces yunnanensis. The sequence continues at coordinate 5,210,909 of NZ_CP095749.1, read as the reverse complement.
GGACGCCGCGGCGCCGTAGCGCCGACCCGGTCACCGGGGCGGCAGCCGGGACCGAGTTCGACCGCACCCCCTGACCTGCTGTACAGTCTTGCTTCGCAGCCCGCCGCAAGCGGGAGGCACAAAGCAAGGTCCTGTGGAGCAGTTTGGAGTGCTCGCCACCCTGTCAAGGTGGAGGCCGCGGGTTCAAATCCCGTCAGGACCGCATTTCACGGCCCGCACCGTTCTCCGGTGCGGGCCGTTGCGTTATCCGGATGCGCGGGCCCTACGGCCGGCGGACCCGGTACGGGGTGGCCCGAAGGTGCGGGCTGGGGCGGACGGCCATCTTGACGACGGCACCTGCCGCCGGTACTCACTCAGCAGAAGGCGTGGGGCCGGGAGGTGGCGTGCGATGACGACCGCGGTACGGCACGAGACCAGGGCGCTGCTACGCGCACATCTGTCGGCGGCCCTGCGATACGGCTACCGGCATCGGACCCACCACTGCCCCGTCTGCCATCAGCTGCTGCGGCTCGCCATGGAGCCGCACGGCGCCCGCTCCGGGCCCGCGGCGCCCCCGGCCGCCCCGACCCCCTCCCGGGCCGCCTGCGAGCCGCCGGCGGAGGACGAAAGTCCCGCCGGCGGGTGACCAAGGACGCCTGCGCCACCGGGCCCGGGGTGGAAGGCTGTTGAGAGAAGAGCGGCGGGAAGGCGCTATACCCCAGCGCCGTTCACCCTTCAAGGACCCCGTGATGTGACGGGAGTCACCGAACAAGTTTCGCGGGATGGGGAACTCACCACCCCCCTTCCGCTCGTCAATTTAATATGTGCAATTGCACCACCCTCACGGCATTCCGAAACAAGGTCGCCAGGTCCGGCCTGACGGGCCCTCTCAAAGCCCCTGAAGGCGCCCTGGCGCCCCTACCGGGGTCGGTAGGCGCCAGGGTGGCCCAAGCGTCGCGAGCGGCCCGGGAGCGGCCGCACACAAAAAGAGATCGCGCCGGACCCGGCGGAGTCCAGCGCGATCGATGACGTACCCGTGTGAAGTGGGTGTGGGACCTGTTGGGGCAGGCACCGCGTCGTATGAGCTCTGTTGGAGCGTGGTGAAGCAGGTGGAGCTGTGGCGCAAAAACGGGCGTTTCCGGGTTGGGGGGCCCGAAAACAGCCTGGTTATGCGGTTATTCAGGACTCGCTGCGCTGCTGCGGGATACCCGCGAGCAGTGCGCGGACCTCAGCCTCGCGGTAACGCCGGTGTCCTCCGAGCGTGCGGATGGACGTGAGCTTGCCTGCCTTGGCCCAGCGGGTCACCGTCTTCGGGTCCACGCGGAACATCGTGGCAACCTCGGCGGGGGTAAGCAGCGGCTCGGCGTCAGGGGTGCGAGCGGTCATGAGCGGCCTCCTCGGGAGAACCGAACCATCACGGTTCTTTCCTCTAAATTCTGCACCTTGACCCACGTTGCCCGAAATGGCGGACGCGGGCCGAGTCGGTTATAGGACGAACGGCTTGTCCTCGGCACTACAACTACACCATCTGTCCAGCCACGTCGGCCAAACCGATGGAATTGCCCTCTCAGGTGTTCAACCTTGGCGGATGCCGATGGACCGTGCCATAGCGGACAGTCACACCCCCGTGACGATCAGTCACAACGTGACCAGCCGCCATGAGACCCCTCAAGGAGCGCAATACCGATCTATCCGCCCTTAGTTGGACGGAAGGAGCCCAAGTCAGGCTCCTTGTCCTATTTTGGCACGAGGGTGCACCTTGGGAGCAAGACCCGAAGTCAGTGCTTTAGGTCACGCTTGGGGCAATAGCCCGGATCGGGACCTACGTCCCGTACGCCCGGCCTGCGGGATCTCCGCGGCCGGCAACTCCGTCCCGGACCCCCGGCGTTCAGCTGGAGAACTGGCGTTCGCGCATCACACGCCACCGCTGCGCGAGCTTCTCGTACGCGGCGTCGGCCCGCTCGCCGTCCCCCTCGCGCAGCGCCGCCAGCCCCTCCGCCACCTCCGCGACGGAACGGTCCTCGGCGAGCCGCCCCTCGGACACCGCGTGCACCAGCCCTCCGTAGTCCAGCTCCACGAGCGAACGCGGATGGAACTCTTCGAGCCAGCGCCCCACATCTACCAGGCCGTCGATCAGCGGCCCCTCTTCCAGGGCATCCCGAAGCGTACGCAGTCCGCGCGCGACCCGTCGACGCGCCTGCGCCATCGGCGTGCGGTAACGCAACAGAGCCCCGGGGTCACCCTCCGCATACTCCCGCTCGGCGTCGTCGAAGAGGACGAACCAGCGCACCGGGACGTGCCAGGTGGCGGCGCGGATCCACGGCCGGGCGTCCGGGTTGCGCTCGCGCCACCGCTCGTAGTCGGTGGCCGCCTGCCGGCGCACCACCGGGGGCAGCGCGGCGTCCAGCACCGAGGCCGGCAGCAGCTCCTCCAGGCCCTGGAGCGCCTGCCAGCCGCGCAGCCGGGTCCGCCAGGGGCAGACGCAGGTCACGCCGTCCACGACGGCGACGAAGGCGTCCCCGCTCTCGTGGACCGGCACCGGCACCGGCGGCGTCGACAGCAGGTCGGCGAGCGCCCGGCGCTGCTCCTCGACGGCGGTGGGGGTCTCCTCGCGCCGGGCGTAGCGCGCCCAGTAGGAACGCTCCGGCTCGGGGAACGCCGCCAGCGGCTCGTAGACCCGCAGATACGCCACATACGGGACCCGTACCGACGACGCCACGGCCACGCCCGCCCTCCAAAGGAAAGTCCACCGCGCGGAGTTGCCTGCCCCCGCCCGGCCCGGATACGGCAGATCGTCCCACGCCCGTCCCCCGGGAGAGGGTGATCCTCCCGACCTGACCGATCAACCCGCCCTCCAGGATCTACGCTCGTCCCAACCGGCCCTCCCCACCCTCAGGAGGGCGTCCTTCGCGACTATGGGAGTCACCACCGTGACCGACGTACGTCCTGCCCCTGCAGATGCCGCCGGCGGCGTGCTGCAGACCCTGTTCCGCACGGAGCAGGGCGGCCACGAGCAAGTCGTTCTCTGCCAGGACCGGGCCAGCGGCCTCAAGGCCGTGATCGCCCTCCACAACACCGCCCTGGGCCCCGCCCTCGGCGGCACGCGCTTCCATCCCTACGCCTCCGAGGACGAGGCCGTGCTGGACGCCCTGAACCTCTCGCGCGGCATGTCGTACAAGAACGCCCTGGCCGGGTTGGACCACGGCGGCGGCAAAGCGGTGATCATCGGCGACCCCGAGCTGATCAAGACCGAGGAACTCCTGCTCGCCTACGGCCGGTTCGTGGCGTCCCTCGGGGGCCGCTACGTCACCGCGTGCGACGTCGGCACCTACGTCGCCGACATGGACGTGATCGCCCGGACGAACAGGTGGACCACCGGGCGCTCGCCGGAGAACGGCGGCGCCGGCGACTCCTCCGTGCTGACCGCCTACGGCGTCTTCCAGGGCATGCGGGCCTCGGCCCAGCACCTGTGGGGCGACCCCACGCTGCGCGGCCGGAAGGTCGGCATCGCGGGCGTCGGCAAGGTGGGCCACCACCTGGTCGAGCACCTCCTCAAGGACGGCGCCGAGGTCGTGCTCACCGACGTCCGGGCCGAGTCGGTGGACCGGATCCTCGCCCGGCACCCCCGGGTGACCGCCGTCGCCGACACCGACGCGCTGATCCGCACCGAGGGCCTGGACGTCTACGCGCCGTGCGCCCTGGGCGGCGCGCTGAACGACGTCTCGGTGCCGGTGCTGACCGCGAAGGTGGTGTGCGGCGCGGCCAACAACCAGCTCGCGCACCCGGGGGTGGAGAAGGACCTGTCGGACCGCGGCATCCTCTACGCCCCGGACTACGTCGTGAACGCCGGCGGCGTGATCCAGGTGGCCGACGAACTGCACGGCTTCGACTTCGACCGGTGCAAGGCCAAGGCCGCGAAGATCTTCGACACCACGCTGTCGATATTCGCTCGTGCGAAGGCGGATGGCATTCCGCCGGCCGCCGCCGCCGACCGGATCGCCGAGGCCCGGATGGCGGAGGCGCGTCACACCTGACCGAACCCGGTCCACGTGGCCGGAAACACACCCTTGTGCGGCCCCTGGCGGGTGGTTGGCGAGACATCCCTCACCACCCGTCGGCGGGTCGCCGTACAGGACAGGTTAAAATCGCAGTTGACCAGCGTGGACGGGGCGCCGCGCCGGTCGTGCCGAGCGGTGGGTGATGCGGGCGACGTACCGTATGGCCGCGGAAGCAGGTACCGTTAAAGCCCTAGGGGCCGGTCTCTCTTTTGAGAGCCCGCTCTGAATCATGAACGCGTGTCAAGACTCTGGGGCCGACGAGCCCCGTCACTGAGGGGGTCGACCCATGGGGCGCGGCCGGGCCAAGGCCAAGCAGACAAAGGTCGCCCGCCAGCTGAAGTACAGCAGCGGTGGGACGGATCTCTCGCGACTGGCCGACGAGCTTGCATCGCAGTCGAACCAGCAACCTCCGAACCGAGAGCCGTTCGAGGATGACGAGGACGACGACCCGTACGCGCAGTACGCAGAACGCTACAACAGCGAAGACGACGAGGACGAGGGTCACTCCTCCCACCAGCGTCGTCGCGCCTGACACTTCTGCGCGCTCGCGGGGCTGATAGCACCATCGAGAACCCGGTCCAGGGAATCCCCCGGACCGGGTTCTCTGCTGCGCGCGGGGCCACCGGGCCGGTGCCCCCGCGCGGCGGCGGTGTCAGCTCGCGTAGTCACCGGTGAGGGTCACTGCCTCCGCGTGATCGCCCCGCTCGACGATCTCGCCGCTGACCCAGGCGTCCACGCCGCGGTCGGTGAGGGTGGTCAGGGCCACGTCCACCGACTCCGGCGGGACGACGGCCATCATGCCGACGCCCATGTTCAGGGTCTTCTCCAGCTCCAGGCGCTCCACCGAGCCGGCGGTGCCGACCAAGTCGAAGATGGCGCCCGGCGCCCACGTGGCGCGGTCGACGGTGGCGTGCAGGCCGTCCGGGATCACCCGGGCCAGGTTGTTGGCCAGGCCGCCGCCGGTGATGTGCGAGAAGGCGTGCACCTCGCTGGTGCGGGTGAGGGCCAGACAGTCCAGCGAGTAGATCTTGGTGGGCTCCAGCAGCTCCTCGCCGAGGGTGCGGCCGAGCTCGGGGACCTCCTGGTCCAGGGACAGTCCGGCCCGGTCGAAGAGGACGTGGCGGACCAGGGAGTACCCGTTCGAGTGAAGTCCGGAGGACGCCATCGAGATCACCACGTCGCCCTTACGGATACGATCCGCGCCCAGCACCCGGTCGGCCTCGACCACACCGGTGCCGGCGCCGGCGACGTCGAACTCGTCCTCGCCCAGCAGGCCCGGGTGCTCGGCGGTCTCGCCGCCGACCAGCGCGCAGCCGGCCAGCACACAGCCCTCCGCGATGCCCTTGACGATCGCCGCGACCCGCTCCGGGTAGACCTTGCCCACGCAGATGTAGTCGGTCATGAACAGCGGCTCGGCGCCGCAGACGACCAGGTCGTCGACGACCATGGCGACCAGGTCGTGGCCGATGGTGTCGTAGACGCCCATCTTGCGGGCGATGTCGACCTTGGTGCCGACGCCGTCGGTGGCCGAGGCCAGCAGGGGACGCTCGTAGCGCTTGAGCGCGGAGGCGTCGAAGAGACCGGCGAAGCCGCCGAGACCGCCGACGACCTCGGGGCGGGTGGCCTTGGCCACCCACTTCTTCATGAGGTCCACGGCGCGGTCGCCGGCTTCGATGTCGACACCCGCGCTCGCGTAGCTGGCACCGGTTGATTCAGCGGACATGGCTGAGAACTTTCGTTTGGGTGGGTACGAGCTCTACGGGCGACGCAGTGCGTCAGCGCCGCCGACCCCCGCAGTGAGCGTCCGGACGCCGTCCACGTCGGACGCGGCCGGGGCCTTGGTCTCGGACTCCAGAAGGTGCTTCCCCAGCAGCTCCGGGTCCGGCAGCTCCATCGGGTACTCGCCGTCGAAGCAGGCGCGGCACAGCTTCGGCTTGTCGATCGTGGTCGCCTCGATCATGCCGTCGATGGAGATGTACGCCAGCGAATCGGCGCCCAGCGACTTGCCGATCTCCTCGACGCTCAGTCCGTTGGCGATCAGCTCCGCGCGGGTGGCGAAGTCGATGCCGAAGAAGCACGGCCACTTGATCGGCGGGGACGAGATCCGGATGTGGACCTCGGCGGCGCCGGCCTCGCGCAGCATCCGGACCAGGGCGCGCTGGGTGTTGCCGCGGACGATCGAGTCGTCGACGACCACCAGGCGCTTGCCGCGGATGACTTCCTTGAGCGGGTTGAGCTTGAGGCGGATGCCCAGCTGGCGGATGGTCTGCGAGGGCTGGATGAAGGTCCGGCCGACGTAGGAGTTCTTGACCAGGCCGGAGCCGTAGGGGATGCCGCTGGCCTCGGCGTACCCGACGGCGGCCGGGGTGCCGGACTCCGGGGTCGCTATCACCAGGTCCGCGTCGGCGGGCGCCTCGGCGGCCAGCTTGCGGCCCATCTCGACCCGGGAGAGATAGACGTTGCGGCCGGCGATGTCGGTGTCCGGGCGGGCGAGGTAGACGTACTCGAAGACGCAGCCCTTGGGGCGGGCCTCGGCGAAGCGCGAGCTGCGCAGGCCGTTCTCGTCGACGGCGATCATCTCGCCGGGCTCGATCTCCCGGATGAAGCTGGCACCGCAGATGTCCAGGGCGGCCGTCTCGGAGGCCACCACCCAGCCACGCTCCAGGCGGCCGAGGACCAGCGGGCGGATGCCCTGCGGGTCACGGGCGGCGTAGAGGGTGTGCTCGTCCATGAAGCACAGCGAGAAGGCGCCCTTGACCTTCGGCAGGACGCGCGGCGCGGCCTCCTCGACGGTCAGCGGCTTGCCGTCCTCGTCGACCTGTCCGGCCAGCAGCGCCGTGACGAGGTCGGTGTCGTTGGTGGCCGCTACCTGGGTGGCCCGGCCGCCCTCGCGGGGCAGCGCGGCGACCATCTCGGCCAGCTCGGCGGTGTTGACCAGGTTGCCGTTGTGGCCGAGCGCGATCGATCCGTGCGCGGTGGCGCGGAACGTCGGCTGGGCGTTCTCCCACACCGAGGCACCGGTGGTGGAGTAACGGGCGTGGCCCACGGCGATATGGCCTTGGAGGGAACCGAGGGAAGTCTCGTCGAAGACCTGGGAGACCAGGCCCATGTCCTTGAAGACGAGGATTTGGGAGCCGTTGCTCACCGCGATGCCCGCGGACTCCTGTCCACGGTGCTGCAGCGCGTACAGCCCGAAGTAGGTGAGTTTGGCGACCTCTTCTCCCGGGGCCCAGACACCGAAGACGCCGCAGGCATCCTGGGGGCCCTTCTCACCGGGGAGCAGGTCGTGGTTGAGTCGTCCGTCACCACGTGGCACGCACCAGAGTCTAGGGCAGGTCGCTGATTCATCCGAACCGGGGATGGCCGCCGAGCTGGAGGAGTGCATGAACGGGGCGTTAAACCCGCTTGACGTGCCCACGACCGTCCGACGGGGTTTTCTGCCCGCGCAGACCCCGCAGCCCTTGGCGCGCCTGGGGTGTCACCGGGTGCCCCGCCGCGCGCCGCGCCTCGTGCGGCGCCGCCGTGCCGACCTCGGCCGGATGGCCGGCGCGATCCGTCACCGCGGGTGAGCGTGATGGCCGCGGGCCGCGCCTGATGCCGTGCCGAAGCCTCTGAGCTGCGCTTTCACGTTTCCGCCCGGTCTTCCGCCAGGGACTCTCCAGGAACTTTGTCGGCTTACGCCCGTAATGTCGGATGTCCTGTCGGTGTGAGATGCGCGACGTTCCGCCGCCCGCCCGTTCTCCCGCCGTCCCCGGGCGCCGATGCCCGGCATCACGGTCAAAACGACCTGCCCGGAGCGTCGCACCGATCCCTGCCGTCGGCCCCGCCCACTCGGCGCCCGCTCCGTGCCCGGATCAGCCCATGACGGGCAGCAGGTCGCCGAGGTCGGCCCGTTCGCCGCTGGCGCTGACCGTCGCCGCGTCCACCGCGGCGGCCCAGGCCAGCCGGCCGGTGGCCAGCCGTATCCAGGTCAGCGGGTCGGTCTCGACGACGTTGGGCGGGGTGCCGCGGGTGTGCCGGGGGCCCTCGACGCACTGCACCACGGCGAACGGCGGCACCCTGACCTCGACCGATCCGCCGGGCGCCCGGGCGGCCAGCGCGTCGGCCAACAGCCGGGTGGTGGTGGCCAGGGCGTGCCGGTCGAAGGGGATCTCCTGGCCGAGGGCGTCGGCCAGGTCGTCGGTGTGCACGACGAGTTCGAGGCAGCGGGTGACGAGATGGTCGCCGAGCAGCATCGCGGCGGGCCGGCAGGCGATGACCCGGTCGTCCGGCTCGGACGGCACCGTCGCGGCGTACTCCTCGGCGGCGCGCTCCAGCAGCTCCACCGGGTCGCTCCCGGCCGCGAGTTCGCGGACGGACTCGGCGGCGCCGGCGGCGAACCGCGCGGTCATGGACGGCCAGTCCTGGAGAGTGAGCTCCGCCGCGGCCGGGGCCGGCAGCCGCAGGGCGCGGGCCGCACTGCCGACCGCTATGGACAGATGCGCAACCAGCTCCCGCACCGTCCAGTCGCCGAGCCGGGTCGGCAGCGCCAACTGCTCGGATGTCAGGGCCCCGACGACCCCGCGGACGTGGGCGCACTGGGCGGTGACGGCGGCGCGGGTCTTGGCCGGGTCGTACCGGCGGGCACGCGGTGCGCGGGCAGCAGGAGACATACACCCAGCGTAGGCGGCACCACCGACAGCCGGCTCGGAATTCCGCGCGCCGGCCCGGGCGGCCGGGCGTCGGCCGCAACGGCGGAGCGGCCCGCCAGGCACTCCTGGCGGGCCGCTCCGGCACGGACACAACGGGGCGCGCATCCGGCCCCGTTGGCACCGCGCTAGGCGATCAGCCCCGGGATGGTCGCCTCATGGGCCGCCCGCAGCTCGGCCAGCGGGATGCTGAACTGCTCCTGGAGGGCGAACTCGTCGCCGTCGACGACACCGATCCGGGTGGCCGGCAGGCCCCGCGCACCGCACATGTCGGTGAAGCGGAGCTCCTCGCTGCGCGGCACCGAGACGATCGCCCGGCCCGCCGACTCGGAGAAGAGGAAGACGAACGGGTCCACCGCGTCGGGGACGACCACCCGGGCGCCCTTGTCGCCGCGCAGGCACGACTCCACCAGCGCCTGGACCAGGCCGCCGTCGGAGAGGTCGTGCGCCGCGTCGATCATGCCGTCGCGGGAAGCCGAGATGAGGATCTCGGCGAGCAGCCGCTCACGCTCCAGGTCGACCTTCGGCGGCAACCCGCCGAGGTGCTCGTGCACCACCTGCGACCAGGCCGAACCGCCCAGTTCCTCGCGGGTGTCGCCGAGGAGGTAGAGCAGCTGGCCCTCCTCCGCGAAGCCGACCGGCGTGCGGCGGGTGACGTCGTCGATGACACCGAGCACCGCGACCACCGGGGTCGGGTGGATCGCCACGTCACCGGTCTGGTTGTACAGCGAGACGTTGCCGCCGGTGACCGGCGTGCCCAGCACCTGGCAGCCGTCCGCGAGACCGCGGGTGGCCTCGGCGAACTGCCACATCACCGCCGGGTCCTCGGGCGAACCGAAGTTCAGGCAGTCGGAGATCGCCAGCGGCCGGGCGCCGGAGGCGGCGACATTGCGGTACGCCTCGGCCAGCGCCAGCTGCGCGCCGGCGTACGGGTCGAGCTTGGCGTACCGGCCGTTGCCGTCGGTGGCGACCGCGACGCCGAGGTTGGTCTCCTCGTCGATCCGGATCATGCCCGAGTCCTCGGGCTGCGCCAGCACGGTGTTGCCCTGCACGAAGCGGTCGTACTGGTCGGTGATCCACGCCTTGGACGCCTGGTTGGGCGAGCCGACCAACCGGAGCACCTGGGCGCGGAGTTCCGCGGCGTCCGCCGGGCGCGGCAGCGCGGCGGCGTCGTCGGCCTGGAGGGCGTCCTGCCACTCCGGGCGGGCGTACGGCCGGTGGTAGGTCGGGCCCTCGTGGGCGACCGAGCGCGGCGGGACGTCCACGATCTGCTCGCCGTGCCAGAAGATCTCCAGCCGCGAGCCGTCCGTCACCTCACCGATGACGGTGGCGATGACGTCCCACTTCTCGCAGATCTCCAGGAAGCGGTCGACCTTGTCCGGCTCGACGATCGCGCACATCCGCTCCTGCGACTCGCTCATGAGGATCTCCTCGGGCGAGAGCGAGGAGTCGCGCAGCGGAACGGTGTCCAGCTCGACCCGCATGCCGCCGGAGCCGGCGCTGGCCAGCTCGCTGGTGGCACAGGACAGCCCGGCGCCGCCGAGGTCCTGGATGCCGGCGACCAGCTTCTCCCGGAAGATCTCCAGGGTGCACTCGATGAGGAGCTTCTCCTGGAACGGGTCGCCGACCTGGACGGCGGGCCGCTTGGTGGGCTTGGCGTCGTCGAAGGTCTCGGAGGCCAGCACCGAGACGCCGCCGATGCCGTCGCCGCCGGTCCGGGCGCCGTAGAGGATGACCTTGTTGCCGGCGCCGGACGCCTTCGCCAGGTGGATGTCCTCGTGCTTCATCACGCCCACGCAGAGGGCGTTGACCAGCGGGTTGCCCTGGTAGCAGGGGTCGAAGACGACCTCGCCGCCGATGTTGGGCAGGCCCAGGCAGTTGCCGTAGCCGCCGATGCCCGCGACCACGCCCGGCAGGACGCGCTTGGTGTCGGGGTGGTCGGCGGCGCCGAACCGCAGCGGGTCCATCACGGCGACCGGGCGGGCGCCCATCGCCAGGATGTCGCGGACGATGCCGCCGACGCCGGTGGCCGCGCCCTGGTAGGGCTCGATGTACGAGGGGTGGTTGTGCGACTCGACCTTGAAGGTGACCGCATAGCCCTGGCCGACGTCCACGACGCCGGCGTTCTCCCCGATGCCGACGAGCAGCGTGTCGTTCTCGGGGGCCTTCTCGCCGAACTGCTTCAGGTGGACCTTGCTGCTCTTGTAGGAGCAGTGCTCGGACCACATCACCGAGTACATGGCCAGCTCGGCGCCGGTAGGACGCCGGCCGAGGATCTCCCGGATCCGCGCGTACTCGTCCTGCTTGAGACCGAGTTCGGCCCAGGGCTGGTCGGCTTCCGGGGTCTCGGCTGCGTGCTTGACGGTGTCGAGGCTCATGCGTTGACCAGCTTCTTCAAGATCGAGGTGAAGAACCCGAGGCCGTCGGTGCGGCCGGTGCCGATGAGCGGCTCGACGGCGTGCTCGGGGTGCGGCATCAGGCCGACGACATTGCCCGCCTCATTGGTGATGCCGGCGATGTCGCGGAGCGAACCGTTGGGGTTTCCGTACCCGTCGGCGGTCGGGCCGTCGGTGAGGTAGCGGAAGGCCACCCGGCCCTCGGCCTCCAGCATGTCCAGCGTCCGCTCGTCGGCGACATAACGGCCGTCGATGTTCTTCAGCGGAATGCTGATCTCCTGGCCCTGCGCGTAGTCGCTGGTCCAGGCGGTCGTGGCGTTCTCCACCCGCAGCTTCTGGTCGCGGCAGATGAAATGCAGGTGGTTGTTGCGCAGCATCGCACCGGGCAACAGGTGGGTCTCGGTGAGGACCTGGAAGCCGTTGCAGATGCCCAGGACCGGCATCCCCGCCCGGGCCTGTTCGATCACGGTCCCCATCACCGGCGAGAACCGGGAGATCGCGCCGGCCCGCAGGTAGTCACCGTACGAGAAGCCGCCGGGCAGGACCACGGCGTCGACCTGGTGGAGGTCCTTGTCGCGGTGCCACAGCGGCACCGCCTCGGCCCCGGCCGCCCGGACCGCGCGCTGGGTGTCGCGGTCGTCGAGCGTGCCGGGAAAAGTGATGACTCCGACCCGAGCGGTCATGACTCGGCCCGCGCGGCTTCGTCGACCCGGACGGTGAAGTCCTCGATGACGGTGTTGGCGAGGAAGGTCTCGGCCATTTCATGGATGCGGGCGAGGGCGGCGTCGTCGACCGGACCCTCCACCTCAAGTTCGAAACGCTTGCCCTGACGGACGTCGGCGATCCCCTCGAAGCCCAGGCGTGGCAGTGCGCGCTGCACCGCCTGCCCCTGCGGGTCGAGGATCTCCGGCTTGAGCATGACGTCGACTACGACGCGTGCCACTGGCACTCCCGGTGGTGTGGTGCGTAAGGCGGTGACCTCACAGTACCGTGTTCGAAAATCTACGCGCATAGATATACGGTGCACCTGATCACGAGCCGGTATCACCGGGAGTGCCCGCAAGGAAAAATCTCCGAAAAGAACGGGGGGCCGGATTGCGACGGGACACGCTGACGAAATTAAATGGGCTTCACAATGCAATGCCCATCGCTGTACAAATGAAAAAGCATTGATCCCAATCAGCCGGATCCGGAGCATCACCCCATGTCAACAAGGGGTTGCTCCACGAAAGGACCGATATCCGTGGCGCAGCGCGTAGTAGTAACGCTCTCCGATGACATCGACGGAGGAGAAGCCGCAGAGACGGTCATCTTCGGTTTGGACGGGAAGTCGTACGAGATCGACCTCAATCCCGCCAATGCGAAGAAACTGCGCGGCGCCCTCGCTCCGTACGTGGAGGCCGGCCGCAAGCGGGCCAAGTCCGGCAAGACCTTCCACCGGACCGCGGTGACCCCGGACCCGGCCGCGGTGCGCGCCTGGGCCCGCTCCCACCAGATGGACGTCCCGCCGCGCGGCCGCATCCCCAAGAAGGTCTACGAAGCCTTCAACGCGGCCAACCACTAACCGACTTCGCACCGTCCGCGGGTCCGCACACCGCCGACTTGCACAGCACCCCTACTGATCAGCTAGAGTCTGGAGCACGCCGAGGGGCGAGGCCGAAAGGCCGGGTCCCGAGGAGTCACGCGGGTGTAGCTCAGTAGTAGAGCGCCCCCTTTCCAAGGGGGAGGCGCAGTGTGCAATCCCTGTCACCCGCTCTGACAGTTCAACCGGTCCAAAGGATCAGGTAGAGTAGCTGTCGCGCCACTGGGTGAAAGCCGAGTGGATGCCTGCGGACGTAGCTCAGTTGGTAGAGCGCAACCTTGCCAAGGTTGAGGTCGCGAGTTCGAGCCTCGTCGTCCGCTCAGAGAAAAGGCCCCGGTCCTTGAGATCGGGGCCTTTGTCGTTTTCCCGACCGAAAAGCCGGACGGCTCCGGGGATCACGACCGGCACTGGCCGGCGCTCGCCCGCGGGCACCCTCGGAACTTTCCCCGGGAAATCGCGGGGTGGGCGGCGCGCGCGGTCGGACGGGCGGTGGCACGGCGTGTGGCGGTCGACACATTGCCGGGGTGGGCGCCGGGGCCGGGGGCGGGTGCGGGCGCCGGGGACGGAAGGTCGGGCGGGGGCGCGACGCGCCGGTCGAACGGTGCGGTGCCGACCGGGAGTTGCGCGGCGCGCGGCGGGGCCGGGGCGCGGGGTGCGGCGGGGGCGGAGCGCCGGGCGGGTGCGGGCCCGGGGAGCGGCGGCGGGGGCCGGAACGCAAAGGCGCGCAACGGCGGGCGGGAAGTTGGCTATAGTAGGGCTCGCACCGCGCGGCGGCGACCGGAACGGAAGCCAGGCACGGAGCCTGCGGACGTAGCTCAGTTGGTAGAGCGCAACCTTGCCAAGGTTGAGGTCGCGAGTTCGAGCCTCGTCGTCCGCTCAGAGAAAAGGCCCCGGTCCTCGTGACCGGGGCCTTTTTCATGGGCCGGTGCCGGCGGGCGGCGCCGGCACCGGGGTGTCGGATCGGGTGCGACCTAGAACCAGGATTGGCCGGTGAGGCGTTCGTACGCCTCCAGGTACTTGGCGCGGGTGCGGTCGACGATCTCCTGCGGGAGGGGCGGCGGGGGCTGCTCGCCGGTGCGGTCCCAGTCGGCGGCGGGCGAGGTCAGCCAGTCGCGGACGAACTGCTTGTCGAAGGAGGGCTGGGGGCGGCCCGGCTGCCACTGGTCGGCGGGCCAGAAGCGCGAGGAGTCGGGGGTGAGGACCTCGTCGGCCAGGGTGAGCCGCTCCCCGTGGAAGCCGAACTCGAACTTGGTGTCGGCGAGGATCAGGCCGCGCTCGCGGGCGATGTCGCGGGCCCGGCCGTAGACCGCGAGGGTCAGCTGGCGGAGCTGGGCGGCGGTCTCGGCGCCGACCTGGCGGGCGACCTCCTCGTAGGAGACGTTCTCGTCGTGGTCGCCGACCGCGGCCTTGGTGGCCGGGGTGAAGATCGGGGCGGGGAGTTCGGAGCCGTCGGTCAGGCCCTCGGGGAGCGCCAGTCCGCAGACCGTGCGGGACTCCCGGTACTCGGCGAGGCCGGAGCCGGTGAGGTAGCCGCGGGCGACGCACTCCACCGGGACCATGGCGAGGGAGTGGCAGACGAGGGTGCGGCCGGCCCAGTCGGCGGGGGCGCCCTCGGGGACCTCGGTGGACAGGACGTGGTGCGGGACCAGGTCGGAGAGCTGGTCGAACCACCACAGGGACAGCTGGGTCAGCACCCGGCCCTTGTCGGGGATCTCGGTGGGGAGCACCCAGTCGTAGGCGGACATGCGGTCGCTGGCGACCATGACCAGGTCGCCGGCGGCGTTCTGGTAGAGGTCGCGCACCTTGCCGGTGTGCAGGTGGGTGAGTCCCGGGACCTGCACGGGCTCGGGCTTTTCTACGAATCCGGACACGCTGCCTCCGCGTAGGTTGATCCAGGAGTCCTGGTGATTCTCCCGTATGCACCGGGGCGGCTCTGCCGCAGGGTCGCCGTCGGGGGCCGTGCACACACCCCGGGAGGGTCAAGCGGAGGACCGGGCTCCGGGGCGGAGGAGCACTGCGAGGGAGAGGAGGGCCAGGGCCGCGACGCCGGTGAGGATCGTCGACGGGGCAAACGCGCCGGTGAGCAGGGTCACCCCGTACGGGGTGAGGAAGCCCAGGTAGCACAGGGCCCAGAAGCGCGCGGTGAGGCGGGCCAGGTGGTGCGGGGACGCCAGGGCGGCGACCTCGGTCAGGCCGTAGGCCACGCACAGGCCGTAGCCGGCGCCGAGCAGGGCGGCGGCGAACAGGGCCACCACCGGCTGCGCGTGGGCCACCGCCAGGGCGCCGGTCAGCAGGCCGACGGCGGTGACGAGCAGGCCGGTGGCGGCGGTGGCGAGCCGGTGCCGGGCGCTCAGCCGGCGGGCGAGCGGGGCGACGAGGAGGCCGGCGCCGGGGGTGACGGCGGTGATGATCCCGGCGTAGACGGTCTGCCAGCCGTGCAGGCGGCCGTCGACGAGGGCGGGGAGGACGGCGAAGGCTATGGAGGGGGCGGCGAAGACCCAGGGGGCCACCGGGACGACGAGGCGGCGGAAGGGGGCGCGGTGGGCGGGGGCGGCGGGCTCGGCGACCGCGGTGTGCGGGCCCCGGGGCGGGGCGGTCTCGGGGGCGCGGGCGGCGCTCAGCGCCGCGGCGGCGGACAGCACCAGGTGCGGGACGTAGGCCAGGACCATCGGGAGCGGGGCCCACTGGGCGATCAGGGAGGCGGCCAGGCCGCCCGTGGCGAAGCCCGCGGAGAGGAAGAGGCCGGAGCGGCGGGCCGCGGCGCCGGGGCTGGGGGCCGTGCCGTACGGCGGGGTGGAGAGCTCCTTGATCCAGACGCTGCCGGCGGTGAGCAGGGTGCCCGCGCCGACGCCGGTCAGGAAGCGGCCGGGCCACAGCAGCGCGGGGACGGCCGGGCCGGCCATCAGCAGGCAGGTCGCCAGGGCCGAGAGGCCCAGGGCGGCGCGGGCGACCCGCCGGCGGCCGTGGCGGTCGGCGAGCGGGCCGCCCACGAGGAGGGCGGGGATCAGGCCGAGGACGTAGACGGCGAAGAGGGCGGTGGTGGTGGCGGCGGTCAGACCGAGATGGGCGCGGTAGGCGCCGAGCAGGGAGGAGTACTGGTTGGCGCTCCACCCGGAGGCGGTCATCAGCCAGCCGGCGCGGAGCCAGTGGCGGGGGGCGGGGGCCGCGGTGGCGACCGCTTCGCCGACCCGGGCCGTCGGGGTGTGTGACACGGACATGGAGGACGTTGTACGGCGCGGGCGGGTGGGCGCGCCGCCCGCGTTCAGGAAATGTGAACGGCCCGAGAACGGAGCTTCGGCCTCGGCCTATCGTGGCCGGTATGGATCTGCGCCGGCTGTCTTCCTTCCTGGCGGTGGTCGAGGAACAGCACTTCGGGCGGGCCGCGACCCGGTTGTTCCTGTCGCCGGCCGCCGTCACCCAGCACGTGCAGCAACTGGAGCGGGAGTTCGGGACGCGGCTGCTGGACCGCGGCCGGGGCCCGGTGGTGCCGACCGTCGCCGGACAGCGCCTGGTGTCGCACGCCCGGACGCTGCTGGCCGCCGCGAACGCCGCGGCGGCGGACGTGGCCGAGGCCGTCCGGGGCCGGCCGTCGCCGGGCCACGGGCTGCGGGTCGGGGTGATGAGCCACGGGTCGGCGGAGGTGACCCCGGCCGCGGTGAACGCGTTCCGCAGGGCCCGGCCGGACGTGCCGGTGTCGCTGGTGCAGCTGAACTTCACCGAGCACTGCAGCGCGCTGCGCGAGGACCGGGTGGACGTGGCGTTCGTCCGGCCCCTGGTGCGGGCCGAGGGCATCGAGGTGGACGTCCTGACGACCGAGCAGCGGATCGTGGCGGTCTCCGCGCGGTCGCCGCTGGCGGACGCGGCGCGGGAGGGGGTGCGGACCGCGGACATCATCGACCTGCCGTTCCTGCGGCTGCCGGCGCGCACCCCGCGGCCGTTCGTCGACTACCTCTACTTCCAGGAGGGCGAGCGGCGGGCGCCGGACTGTGCGCTGAACCCGCACGATGTGCTGACGAGCGTGGCGGCGGGGCGCGGGGCGGGCTCCGGGCTGAAGTCCTTCGCCCGGTACTACCCCTGGCCGGGGACGGTGTTCGTGCCGGTGCTGGACGCGCCGAGCGCGCAGAGCGTGCTGGCGACGCGGGCCGGGGATCCCCATCCGGAGGTGCGGATCTTCCGGGCGCTGACGGTGGCGCTGGCACGGGAGTTGGGGGAGTACGCGGCGCGGTAGCGCGAGCCCCGGGCGGGAGCGCGGCGCGCGGGCCCGACGGCCGGCAGACGGGAGTTTGACGGCAGGCCCTAGGGCGCTTCTGACGGATCTCCGCGGCGTCGCGGCGATCCGTCAGAAGCGCCCTAGTCGCGTTTGCAGATCCGGTCGAGGAGGTTGGCCGTGGCGCGCTGGACGCGCTGGTCGATGTGGCCGGGGCGGTCCAGGGCGGGCGACCAGGCGAAGGTGCCGGAGGAGAAGACCAGGGCGCCGCTGGGCGCGCGGTACAGGGACGTCTCCTGGTGGCGGCGGGCGCCCTCGCCGTCGCGGTACGGGGAGTGGGAGAGCAGGATGCGGCGGGTGTGCGCGGGGAGGCTGGTGCGCGGGAAGTAGCGGTCGGCCTCACCGGCGACCAGGCCGGGGAGTTCGTCGCCCTCGTGGGCGCCGGTGGCCTCCCAGAGCCAGTGGTCGGCGTTGCGCACGACCAGGGGGGCGGGCTCGGGGACCCGGCCGGCGTACTGGATGCCCATCAGCCGCTGCTCGGGATTGCCGAGTTCGCGCCAGAGGGCCGGCCGGCCGGGTCCCTGGCGTTTGCGGCAGGTGAGCAGGGAGTCGGGGCCGGCCGGCGACGGGGAGAGCTCCACCTGCCAGTACAGGGTGTTGGCGGAGAGGAAGACCAGGGAGGTGCCGCTGTCCCGGGCGGCCTCCACCGTGCGGCGCATGGGCACCGACCAGTACTCGTCGTGGCCGGGGAAGACCAGGCCGCGGTAGCGGGTGGCGTCCACCCGGCCGGCGTGCAGGTCGCGGGCGTCGGCGTAGGCGAGGTCGTAGCCGTAGCGCTCGGCCCAGCGGATGAAGTCGTAGGCGTGGCCGACATGGAGGGGGAGGCCGGCGCCGGCGTAGGGGCGGTCGAAGGAGACGGTGGTGGCGGCGTCCCGTTCGCCGAGGAGGGCGCCCTTCTCGTCCCAGGCGTGGTAGAGGCTGGCGCCGGTGCGGCCGTCCTCGGGGTAGAGGTTGTACGCCTGCCAGGTGATGTCGGGGAGCAGCAGCAGGAGGTCGGCGGGCTGGTCGTCGCGGACCGTGAAGGGGATGTGGGAGCGGTACCGGCCGTCGGCGGTGGTCAGGACGGCCACGTAGGCGCCGAGTTGCCAGTACGTGGGGACCTGGAGGCGCCAGGACAGCCACCAGTGGTGGCAGGAGACGGTGCGGTCGACGAGCAGCGGGGCCGGTTGGACGATGCCGGCGAGGCGGGGGCTGGTGGTGATCTTGGCGGCGCCGGCGCCGGCGTAGTGGCCGATGCGGTAGACGTCGATGCTGAAGGGCTGCGGCGGGTCGACCGAGACCCGGAAGTCGATGGCCTCGCCGGGGGCCACCGCGCCGGGAACGGCGAAGCCCTTGATCTGGCGGTGGACGTCGTCGGCGGTGCGCGGGCCGTTGTGCTTGCGGGGCGCGGGCAGCCGCAGGTCGCCGTGGGCGATCGCGGGATCGACGTACCAGGGGATGATCCGGCCGGAGTCGAAGTAGGTCTCGCTGCCGCGCAGCCAGGGCAGCGGGCCCTGTCCGAACGGATCCGTGACCGCGTGGGCGAGGGCGCCCGATTCCCAGCGCCTGATCTGTTCCGTCGCCACCTTCCACTCCCCTCCCGCGTCCCCCATGGCCGCGGCCGACCGGGCCTTACCCATCCCCCAGCACATCACATTACGCACTCACTTCGTCACCCTTCGTCGTGAATTTAGGTGCCCTTGCCCCGAAGCGCGAACTGGAAGGGAACATTCAGCCGGCCCGGCGGTCGCCGGGCGCCGGGCTCAGGCCAGCCGGACCGGCTTCTCCGGGCGGACGCCGACGCGGTGCAGCCAGCCGCGGAGCGGTTCGGCGTCGCCGTCGTCGACCAGGCTGAGGACGGGGCGGCCCAGGTCGGCGCGGCGGGCGCCGTCCACGAGGAGGGCCGGGCCGTCGAGCCAGTCCAGGCCGGGGGCGGCGCCGGCGGTGTCCACCGCGGCGCAGCAGACCATCGCCGTGACGTGGTCGGCGAGGAGTTCGCGGGCCGTGCGGGGCGGTTGCAGGGGGAAGAGCGGGAGGCCGCCGTCGGCCAGGCCGTCGCCCCAGGCGATGTCGGTGCCGCCGGTGCCGCCGCCGGCGGTCTTCGTCGCGCCGTCCCGAACGGCCTGGCGGGCGGCCGCCTCGCGCTCCTCGCGGGCGACCTCGGCGCCGAGCCGGGCGGCGAGCAGATCGCCGGCGTCGGTGTCGCGGGCCAGCCGGTCGATGACCCGGGCCAGGGTCGGGGCGACGGGCGGGGCGGCGGCCGAGAGCCCGGGGGCGGCGTCGAGCGTCCGGGGAAGGCCCGCGGGGTGATGGGCGGCGGGTGTACGGGCACGGGCGCCGGCGTAGGTGAGGGGCGGCGCGGGGGCGGCGGGGCGGTCCGGCGCACGGGACGCGTCCGGGGCCTCCGGGGCGAGGTCGACGGCGGTCGGTGGGAGGGCGTCGAGGACGCGGTGCAGCCGGGCGGCCTCCAGGCGCCACTTCCGGTCCACGATCTCCTGTGGGTACTGCTGCCAGCCGACCGGCGACCAGTCCGGGCCGGGCTCGGCCGGGCCGCCGTGGAAGAGCCGGGCGGCCAGCAGGGAGGCGGCGCGGTCGATGGTGCCGGGCTCCTCCAGGAGGTCGCAGGCGGGCCGCTCGCCGAGGCGGGAGGCGAACCCCTCGGCGAGGCGGTCCCGGCGGGAGAGCTCGGTGAGCGCGGAGACCACGCCGGCGTCCAGCCGGGAGGGCCAGCGGCCCAGGCGCCAGGCGGGCAGCGCGACCCGGGTCAGCAGGCGGTCCCAGCCCGCGTACGCCAGGCCGACCTGCTCCTGGGCGACGATCCGCAGGCCGTAGTCGACGCCCTGGGCGCGCTCGGAGGCGGCGGCGGCGACCCCGCGCTCCATGAGCGTGGCGTGCTCGCGGGCGGCGCGCAGCAGCAGCCGGGCGACCCGGCCGACGAAGCGGAGCGGGAGGGTGCGCAGCGGGCCCCGGGCGCGGGCGGCGACCCCGGCGGCCGCGTCCAGCCCGCGGATGAAGCGGCGGGCGGCCGCTATGTCCGGGTGCGCGGACGGGCCGGTGCCGGCGACGACGGGGGCGAGCAGGGCGCGCAGCTCGGCGACCCGCATCCACCACAGGAACGGCGAACCGATGACCAGGACCGGGGCCTCGGGAGCCCGGCGGCCGGCCCGCGGCGGGCCGTGGGCGCGGTGCGTGCGGTCCTCCAGCCAGCTGTCGCAGTCCGGGGTGAGCGCTATCGCCGAGGGGGCCGGGACGTCGAGGCGGTCGGCCAGATCGCGGACCAGGCGGTAGAGATCCGGGGCGGCGTCCTCGGCGATCGGCACGGAGGGGCTGAGCGCGGGGCGGGCGCGGGTGACGACGACGGAGACCAGGGCGGCCAGCACGAGGCTGAGCACGGTGAGTCCGCCGACCGCCCAGCGGGCGACCGCCCAGCCGCCCTCGGTGCCGAGCCGGCCGGTGGCGCCGCCCACGAGGAGCACCACGGCGGCCGCGGCCGGCAGCAGGGCCACCGCCAGCGCCGCACCGCGGACGCGGAGCACCGCGAGGGCGCGGGCACGCGCCACCAGGACGCCTGTTTCCGGACTTGCCACGAGCCTGTACACCCCCTGCGGTCCTGACGGGACGGGACGGAAGAACGCGGGACGGACGGACGAACGACGGTCGTGCGGTGTGCGGGCGGGAGAGCGTGCCCGCTCCCCACCACTGTGGCACCGGCCACTGACATCGCAATGTCGGTGGGCCAGTTGCCGGACGCGGCCGGGGTGGCGACCCCGGATTCCGGCACCGCGACCGCAGGACGCTTGCGCGGCACCATAGTTGGGGGTGCGGGGTTCGTCAGCTGGATACCCGCATGGTCACTCGATGGAATGGCTTTGGGTAAAGCCGTGAACCGACAGCGGGCGGATCTGGGCTGCTCCCGGCGGACGGAAAGGCCCATGACGCACCTGAGGCATATGTCGGGGAAATGACATATGCCTCAGGTGTCGTGGTCGTCGCGGCAGCGGCCGGCGAGCGGCAGGGAGCGGTCGGGCACCGCCCCGCGCTACTCCCCCGCCGCCGCCTTCGCGGCGATGTCGGTGCGGTGGTGCGAACCGTCCAGGGAGATCCGGCCGACGGCGCGGTAGGCGCGCTCCCGGGCGGTGGCCAGGTCGGCGCCGGTGGCCGTGACGGACAGCACCCGGCCGCCCGCGCTGAGCACCGCGCCGGACGCGTCGCGCCGGGTCCCGGCGTGCAGCACGTAGGCGTCGGGGGCGTCCTGCTCCGCGACCTCCGCCAGGCCCTCGATCGGGTCGCCGGTGCGCGGGGTGCCCGGATAGTTGTGGGAGGCGATGACGACGGTGACCGCGGCGCCGTCGTCCCAGCGCAGCGGCGGGAAGGCTGCCAGGGCACCGGTGGCGGCGGCGTACAGCAGGCCGGCCAGCGGGGTCTTCAGACGGGCCAGCACGACCTGGGTCTCCGGGTCGCCGAAGCGCGCGTTGAACTCGATCACGCGGATCCCGCGGGAGGTGATCGCCAGGCCCGCGTAGAGCAGCCCCGAGAAGGGGGTGCCGCGGCGCCGCAGCTCGTCGACGGTGGGCTGCAGGACGGTCTGCAGCACCTCGTCGACCAGCTTGGGGTCGGCCCAGGGCAGCGGGCTGTAGGCACCCATGCCACCGGTGTTGGGGCCCGCGTCGCCGTCGTGGGCGCGCTTGAAGTCCTGGGCGGGCTGGAGCGGGACGACGGTCTCGCCGTCGGTGACGGCGAAGAGCGAGACCTCCGGGCCGTCGAGGAACTCCTCGATGACCACGCGGTCGCAGGCCAGCGCATGGGCGCGGGCCTGCGCGACGTCCTCGGTGACGACGACGCCCTTGCCGGCCGCCAGGCCGTCGTCCTTGACGACGTACGGGGCACCGAAGGCGTCCAGGGCGTCGTCGATCTCCTCCGGGGTGGTGCAGACGTAGCTGCGGGCGGTCGGCACGCCCGCGGAGGCCATCACGTCCTTGGCGAACGCCTTGGAGCCCTCCAGCTCGGCGGCCTGCCCCGAGGGGCCGAAGACCGGGATGCCGCGCTCGCGCACCGCGTCCGCGACGCCCGCCACCAGCGGGGCCTCGGGGCCGACGACGACGAGGTCGGCCGCCAGGTCGACGGCGAGGTCGGCCACCGCCCGGCCGTCGAGGGCGTCGACCCCGTGCAGTTCGGCCACCTCGCCGATGCCGGCGTTGCCGGGGGCGCAGTGCAGCGCGGTGACGTCGGGGTCGAGGGACAGAGAGCGGCACAGGGCGTGTTCGCGGGCGCCGCCGCCGATGACGAGGACCTTCACGGGGTGCAGCCTAGACGAACGCACCAACCGACCGACCGCCGGGCGTGCCCCGATCGCACAAGCGCGGCCCCGGGCCGGAAACCGCCGGTGCCGGCGGCGTCCACCGGCGTACACCGGCACCGCGGCAACTCTTTCGGGTGAGATTCGCGAACGCCCTATACCGGATCCCGCACCACTTCCGGGCGGAAACCGGGCGATCTTGGGACAGAGGCCAGCCGTTCGGCGGTAGGAAAGGAGCGGTGCGCGGATCTTGCGTAGGCCATGCGCGCACCCCACGGATCCGCGTACGAGGGAGCGCACGGGTGAGTCAGCCGGAGATGCAGCCCGAGGGGCCCCCTTGGGGCGAGGGCGGGCCCGACCGGGGTCGCGGGCGGTCCCCGGACCGCCACCGGAACCAGGGCCGGCCGGGGCGGCGCCCCGCCGGCCCGCTCCGGGGTCGCGGCGACCTCGTGGGGCGGGCGTTCCCGCACGGCGACTGGGGGGAACCGGGCAACCGGCTGGACGCGCTGTACCTGTGGAGCGAGGAGGGTGCGCTGCGCACCGCCGACTGGTACCTGCGCGACCGGCTGACCAAGCGCCGCGGGGCGCGAGCGCTGCGGCTGGGGGCCGCCGCCGGGGTGACCGCGGGCGGCGCGCTGCCGTTGCTCGACCTCGCCGGCGTCTGGGAGCACGGGGCGCCCTGGGGCGCGCTGACGCTGCTGCTGGCGGCCGTGTGCGTGGGCTGCGACCGGTACTTCGGGGTGACCGCGGGCTGGATGCGGGACCTGGCCACCGCGCAGGCGATCCACCGGCGGCTGGAGGCGCTGCAGTTCGACTGGGCGACGGAGAGCGTGCGGGAGGTGCTGGGGCCGACGGAGGGCACCGCGAGCGAGGCGGCGGAGCGCTGCCTGGGCGTGCTGCGGCGGTTCAACGAGGACATCGGGGAGTTGGTCCGCACGGAGACGGCGGACTGGATGGTGGAGTTCCGGTCCGCCCCGCTGCCGCAGGCCACGCATGCGGTGCTGCCGTGGGCGGGGGCGCGGCCGGAGGGCCCGGGGCAGTCGGGGCGGTTCCTGCGGCCGCCCGGCACGCGGCCGAACATGCCGCGGCAGCGGCCGCCGGAGGCCCCGCGCTGAGCGCGGACCGGCCGGGTGCCCGGCGGGGCCGGGGCGGGGCGCCCCGCCGGTCCGGTGCGCTCAACTGAAGACGATCATGGAGCCCTGGCCGAGGCTCCGGGTGGCGGCGGCGTGCAGCCCGAGCCAGACGTGCCGTTCCCGGGCGAACGGGCCGTCGTCCAGGGGCACCTCGGTGGCCCGTTCCTCCAGGGAGGTGGGGCCGGCCGGCGGCGCGGGGGCGGCCGGCGGGTTGGCCGGGTCGATGCCCAGCGCCGGGGCGACCAGTTCGAGGTCCCGCAGCAGTCCGTGGGAGGAGCCCAGCGGGCCGCCGCCGGCCAGCAGTTCCTCGGTGGCGAGCGGGTGCGGGAAGTCGACCGGGACGTACGCGCCCGCGTGGTCGTAGTGCCAGACCAGGTGGGACTGCTGCGCGGTGGTCTCGAACATCTCCAGCAACTGCTCGTAGTCGCCGCCGAGTTCGTCGACCGGGGTCACCTCCAGACCGCACAGCCGCAGCAGGTAGGCGCGGCGCAGGAAGTGCAGCGCGTCGTAGTCGAAGCCGGCGACCGGCGCCACGTCGCCGGACAGGCCCGGCATGTAGCTGAAGACCGGGATCTCCGGCAGGCCGGCGCCCACCAGGGCGTCGTTGTAGGCGGCGATCTCTTCGGAGAACGGGTTGTCGGGGCTGTGGCACAGCACGTCGACGAGGGGTACCAGCCACAGATCACATGCCACGGGTGAGGGCTCGCTTCCGGTCGGGGACAGAGGGCACCGGCGCACGTACAGCCACGGGTACGGCCCATTACGGCCGATGGTCGGGACAGCGTAGTGCTAGCCGGCCGTTCCCACGAGAGCAAGGGAGTGCTCGTTGTACTCCGCGATCAGCCGCTGGGCGTCCGGCAGGTCGTGCCGCAGCAGGGCGTCGGCCAATTCGCTGTGGCCGTGCCACAGACGGCCCCGCAGGCGCGGATCGCGGCGCAGCAGCGGCACCGCGAACATCCAGGTCTGGACGCGGATCCGGTCCAGGAAGTCGCTGATGTAGGGGTTCTGGACGATGCCGCTCAGCTCGCGCCAGAACCGCAGGTCGTAGCCGATGAGGACGTCCAGGTCGCCGGCCCGGGCGGCGCGTTCGGCCTCCTCGGCGCGACGGCGGATGGAGATCAGCACCTCGGCGGGGGTGGCCAGCAGGGCCCGTTCGGCGTTGCTGCGGAAGATGCCCTCGATGATCAGGGTGCGGGCCTCGACCATGGCGCGGAAGTCGTCGGCGGTGTAGGCGTGCACCTTGAAGCCGCGGTGCTGTTCGACGTCGAGCAGGCCCTGGGCGCACAGGTCGAGCAGCGCCTCGCGCACCGGCGTCGCGGAGACGCCGTACTGGTCGGCGATCTCCTTGACGGTGAAGGGGTGGCCGGACGGCAGCCGGCCGGCCAGGATCTCGTCGCGCAGCGCGTCGGCGATCTGCTCGCGCAGGGTGCTGCGTCGTATCACTGAGCTGTCCGGGCCCGGGGCCATTCGGTGCGTCTCCTTCGACGTCCACGACCGCGGTGGCAGCGGCCCTCCCCACCATAGGCGAGGCGATTGTCGTGGTTTCACGTGAAGCGTTTCACGTGAAACCACGCGGCCCCCGTCCACGAGGGGCGGGGGCCGCGCGGAGCTGTCGCCCGGCGGGCGGGGCTCAGACGGTGTGCGCGTCGGCGACGGTCAGGGCCGCGTCGAGGGCGGCCAGGCCCTCCTTGGCCTCGGCCTCGGTGATGGTGCACGCCGGGACGACGTGGGTGCGGTTCATGTTCACGAACGGCCACAGGCCGCCGCGCTTGCAGGCCGCGGCGAACTCGGCCATCGGGGCGTTGTCGGCGCCGGCCGCGTTGTAGGGCACCAGCGGCTCGCGGGTCTCCTTGTTGCGGACCAGGTCCAGGGCCCAGAAGACGCCCAGGCCGCGGACCTCGCCGACCGAGGGGTGGCGCTCGGCGATCTCGCGCAGCGCCGGGCCGATGACCTTCGCGCCGATCTCCGCGGCGTTCTCCACGATCCGCTCCTCGGCCATCGCGTTGATCGTGGCGACGGCGGAGGCGCAGGCCAGCGGGTGGCCGGAGTAGGTGAGGCCGCCGGGGTAGGGGCGCTGGTCGAAGGTGGCGGCGATCTCGGCGCTGATGGCGACGCCGCCCAGCGGGACGTAGCCGGAGTTGACGCCCTTGGCGAAGGTCAGCAGGTCCGGGGTGACGCCGAAGTGGTCGGCGGCGAACCAGTGGCCCGTACGGCCGAAGCCGGCCATCACCTCGTCGAGGACGAAGACGATGCCGTGGCGGTCGCAGATCTCGCGGACGCCGGCGAGGTAGCCGGGCGGCGGGGTCATGATGCCGGCGGTGCCGGGGATGGTCTCCAGGATGATCGCCGCGATCGACTGGGGGCCCTCGAAGGCGATGGTCTGTTCCAGGTGGGCCAGGGCGCGCTCGCACTCCTGGGCCTCGTTCTCGGCGTGGAACGGCGAGCGGTAGAGGAACGGGCCCCAGAAGTGGACGACGCCGGCCGAGGCGTTGTCGGAGGGCCAGCGGCGCGGGTCACCGGTGAGGTTGATCGCGGCGGCGGTGGCGCCGTGGTACGAGCGGTAGGTGGACAGCACCTTGGGGCGGCCGGTGTGCAGCCGGGCCATCCGGACGGCGTTCTCCACCGCCTCGGCGCCGCCGTTGGTGAAGAAGATCTTGTCGAGGTCGCCGGGGGTGCGCTCGGCGATCAGCCGGGCGGCCTCGGAGCGGACGTCCACGGCGAAGCCCGGGGCGAGCGTGCACAGCTTCCCGGCCTGCTCCTGGATGGCCGCGACGACCTTGGGGTGCTGGTGCCCGATGTTGGTGTTGACCAGCTGGGAGGAGAAGTCGAGGTAGCGGTTGCCGTCGTAGTCCCAGAAGTACGAACCCTCGGCACCGGCGATCGGCAGCGGGTCGATCAGGCCCTGGGCGGACCAGGAGTGGAAGACGTGCGCGCGGTCGGCGGCCTTCACGGCGGCGCCGGAGGGGGGCACCTCCCGTGCCGTCGAGGCTACGGGGGAAGGGTCGGAGGGCAACGTGCTCACGGTCAGTACCTCGGATCGGTCGCGGGAGTCCGTCGCTGGACAGGAACGGCGAACGGCTCCCAGCGTAAGGATCACGGTGCGCTGACCGGTACCGACACTGTGTATGGCGCTCACCACGCGCGCGGACAGAATGTCTACGGTCCTGTAGGAAACTCCAGGGATGCCCGGGGGTGGGGTGACTGCCCCCGGGCATCGTCAGGATCCGCGGCGCCCAGTGCGCGCCGCTGCCCCGCGCACGGCCTCAGGCCGCCGTGGCGGCGGGGAAGGCGGTCCGGACCGGGCCGCGCCAGTGGTTGGCGTACAGGTGGGGGCGGAGCGCCGACAGCCCGCCGCAGTACTTGGTGAAGTCCGCGGCCTGGACGCCGCATCCGGTCAGCAGCCGGTCGGCCTCGGTGAGCCGGCCGGAGGTCTTGGTCTCGACGACGACCAGGCCGCCGTCGGCCCGCACGGTGCGGCCGGTCTCCAGGTCGCGGCAGACCAGCGCGGCGTCGCAGGTGACGCGCTGGCCGTCGGCGACGAAGGTGGCCCGTTGGTAGTCGGTCTCGATGGAGCGGCCCAGTTCGGTGGGGGCCTCGATGCCGTAGGAGCGGTCGAGCACGGCGGCGAGGAAGTCGCGCGGGGCCGGGCCGAGGGCCGGGTCGCCGGGCATCAGTGGACGGCGGTGCTTGACCGTCCGGCCGTGCTCCCCCTTGAGCTTGACCTCGAACTGCCGCTCACCGGTGTCCGCGTAGAGCCGCTCGCGGATCTTGAAGCGGAGCAGGTTGTTCCGTCGGTGGTCGTGGAAGGAGCGCAGGTCGGGGGTGTCGTAGTAGACGGACTGGTAGCGGAACCAGCGGCGGCCGTTGATGCACAGCGCCGCGAACGGGCCGCCGGGGCGGCGACGGTCGGTGAGTTCGGCCGCGAAGTCGGCGAAGACGTCGACCGGGACGAGGTAGGTGGTGCTGAAGCGGGCGAGGAGTTCGGCGCGGGCCTGGACCTCGGCCAGCGGGACGGGGCGGGCGGCCATGGCGGCGCGCGCGATGGCTCGTACGGCGGGTATCACACGGTCTCCTTGCGGAAAGGGGGACGGGGGATCGTGCGGGTCCTGTCGTCGCTCTCTGCGGTTTTTCTCCTTTCTTTACGATCGATAACCCCGGAGAGTTCCGTGTCGCGGAATCAGTCATCCATTACGTCAGTTCCCGGACAGCGCAGGCCCGTTGACGCGGCGTCGGCCGAGCTGCCCGGCACGCTGGCGGCGGGGCGGTGGCCACCTCGTGGACGGCGGCGCCCCAACCGCCTCTACGGGCGCGCGCCTTGGCCGAATACCGCCCCACCGGCCGTGCGCGCGGCCTCGATATCCTCACCGCGGACGAGCGGACGCTCCCGTGGGGCGGAGGCGGGGGAAAGTCGGGCAAAGGGCGGGGGACCATGGCACAGCAGAGACCGGCGGGGCAGCGGGGACGGGGCGGACGGCTCGGAGGGCTGGCACCGCTGGGCGCGCACGACCCCCAGTGGATCGGCGACTACCGCCTCCTCGGGCGGCTCGGCGAGGGCGGCATGGGCCGGGTGTTCCTGGCCCGTTCGGACCGCGGCCGGACCGTCGCGGTCAAGTTGGTGCGCGCGGAACTGGCCCACGAGGAGGAGTTCCGGGCCCGCTTCCGCCGCGAGGTGCGGGCCGCCCGCAAGGTGGGCGGGGAGTGGACCGCGCCCGTCCTGGACGCGGACACCGAGGCCGAGACCCCGTGGGTGGCCACCGGCTACATCGCCGGCCCCTCCCTCCAGCAGGCGGTCGGCGGGCACGGCCCGCTGCCCGAGCGCACGGTGCGGATCCTGGCCGCCGGGCTGGCCCGCGCGCTGCACTCCGTCCACGCCGCCGGCATCATCCACCGCGACCTCAAGCCGTCCAACGTCCTGTTGACCCTCGACGGCCCGCGGGTCATCGACTTCGGCATCGCGCGGGCCCTGGAGGGCGTCGGCGTCAGCGGGGTGACGCAGACCGGATCCGCGGTCGGCTCCCCCGGTTTCATGGCGCCCGAACAGGTCCGCGGCGAGCCGCTCACGCCCGCCTGCGACGTCTTCTGCCTCGGCTCGGTACTGGTCTACGCGGCCACCGGCCGCCAGCCGTTCGGCACCGAGACGACCCTGCCGCACGCGATGATGTACCGCATCGCCGAAGAGGAGCCGGACCTGACCGCGCTCCCCGAGGGACTGCACGACCTGGTCACGGCATGCCTGGCCAAGGACCCCGCGCGGCGCCCCGCGCCCGAGGAACTGGTGGCCCGGGCGGAGGCCGGCCCGGACGCGGCCGGGTCGGGCGAGGACGAACCGTGGCTCCCGGGGGCGCTGATCGCCCGCCTGGGGCGGCACGCCGTGGAGCTCCTGGAGGCAGAGAACCCGCAGGACGGCGCGGTCCCGGCGACCGCCGTCCGGCCGCACGGGACGTCCGCCACGGCTCCGGCCACGGTGGCGCCGCCGGCCGGCCCGTCCCCGGCGCGCCGCCGCCGCAAGGGCCGGGCACTGCTGGCCGCTGCCGTGCTGGTGCTGGCCGGGGCGGGCACCGCCACCGGGTACGCGCTGCTGGGCGGCTCGGACGGCAGCGCCGCCGCCACCGAGCAGGGCGCCACGAGCCGGCCCTCGGCCCCCGGGGGCATCCCGGCCGACTACCTGGGCATCTGGTCGACGACGGTGGGCGACTCCACCGTGGACGTCCGCCGCTTCACCCTCGTCCAGGGCAAGCCCGGCGAGACCGTCCTCCGGATGCAGGCCACCGGCCCCACCTACGACTGCCGTTTCGCGGCGACCCTGGAGAGCGTCGGCCCGCCGGTGCGGCTCGGCCCGTCCACCGTGGTCTCCGGCCCGCCCGACACCTGCCGTCCCGGTTCCCGCAGCACCCTGGAGCTGATCGCCGGGCAGCTGCGGCGGACCTTCGACGACGCGGGCGGCCTGGCGCCGCTGCTGTACGCGAAGAAGGGGTGACGGCAGGGGCACCAGGCCCCCGCCGCCACCCCTGGCGTCAGGTGTCCCCGACGGGGACCGGACCGCTACGGGCGCGCCGCGCGGCCCACCGGACGGCTCACGACAGGAACGAGTTGATCTCGATCGTCTCGTCCCGGCCCGGCCCGACGCCGATCGCGGAGATCGGGGCGCCCGACATCTCCTCCAGCGCCTTGACGTACGCCTGGGCGTTCTTCGGCAGGTCGGAGAAGGTCTTGGCCTGGGTGATGTCCTCGGACCAGCCCGGCAGCATCTCGTAGATCGGCTTCGCGTGGTGGAAGTCGGTCTGGCTGTAGGGGAGTTCCTCGACGCGCTTGCCGTCGATCTCGTAGGCCACGCAGACCGGGATCTGCTCCCAGCCGGTGAGGACGTCGAGCTTGGTGAGGAAGAAGTCCGTCAGGCCGTTGACGCGGGTGGCGTAGCGGGCGATCACCGCGTCGAACCAGCCGCAGCGGCGGTCCCGGCCGGTGGTGACGCCGCGCTCGCCGCCGATCCGGCGCAGCGCCTCGCCGTCCTCGTCGAACAGCTCGGTCGGGAACGGACCGGCGCCCACCCGGGTGGTGTACGCCTTGAGGATGCCGATGACCCGGCTGATCTTCGTGGGGCCGACGCCCGCACCCGTGCAGGCACCGCCCGCGGTCGGGTTCGAGGAGGTGACGAAGGGGTACGTGCCGTGGTCGATGTCGAGCAGGGTGCCCTGCCCGCCCTCGAAGAGCACGACCTTGTCGTCGTCCAGGGCCTTGTTGAGGATCAGGGTGGTGTCGGCGACATAGCCCTTGATCTTGTCGGCGTAGCCCAGCAGCTCCTCGACGACCTGGCCGGCCTCGATGGCGCGGCGGTTGTAGAGCTTGGTGAGCAGCTGGTTCTTGACGTCGAGGGCCGCCTCGACCTTCTGGGTCAGGATCGACTCGTCGTAGAGGTCCTGGACCCGGATGCCGGTGCGGTTGATCTTGTCGGCGTAGGTCGGGCCGATGCCGCGGCCGGTGGTGCCGATCTTCCGCTTGCCGAGGAAGCGTTCCGTCACCTTGTCGGTGGTGATGTTGTACGGCGTGATCAGGTGCGCGTTACCACTCAACAGCAGCTTGGACGTGTCGACGCCGCGCTCGTTGAGTCCGCTCAGCTCGGAGAGCAGGACCGCCGGGTCGACGACGACGCCGTTGCCGATGACCGGGGTGCACCCCGGCGAGAGGATTCCGGAAGGGAGGAGGTGAAGTGCGTACTTCTGGTCGCCCACGACGACCGTGTGGCCGGCGTTGTTGCCGCCCTGATAACGCACGACATAGTCCACGGACCCACCGAGCAGATCGGTGGCCTTTCCCTTGCCCTCATCACCCCACTGAGCACCGAGCAGCACAAGTGCGGGCACAGGCGTACACCCCTTCCGGGCGGGGCATGTCCAACGTGCGTGGATGGCGCGACGCCCGCGTGTTCACGCGTACGTCGTCGCCGGAGCCGTCGGACCGGTGCCCCGGAATAGACGAAGCCCCTGGCGCAATAGCGCAAGGGGCTCTTGCACCGAGATGCTACCTGAGGAAGGACCGAGGTGTCGGCGCAGTCTTCTGGGCACTCTCCCGCGGACTCCGTTCGGGGGTGCCCCCTGCTTGTGGTCATCGACCCGGTCGCCCGCAGGACGGACGGCGAATCCGTGCGGATCGCGAAGGACGTTCTGTGCGCCGGCGCAGGGGCGAAGATCTGCCTCCCGGAGGGCCCCGAGGAATTCGCCCAGGCGCTGGCCCGGCGCGGTCGGCGGCACCCGGTGGTGGTCGGCGACGACCGGGCGCTGCTGCGGGCGGTGAGCCTGCTCCACCGGGAGCGTGAGCTGGCCGGGGTGCCGCTGTCGATGGTGCCGGTGGGCCCGCCGGAGACGATCGCGCTGAGCCGCGCACTGGGCGTCCCCACGGACGCGGTGGCCGCCGCACGGACCGTCCTGGACGGCGGGGAGCGGCCGATGGACCTGCTCACGGACGACAGCGACGGCATCGTGCTGGGCGGGCTGCGGATCCCGTGCGGCGACGGGGCCGGGGCGCTGCCGGGGTACGCGGCGTACGGCGCGCCCGGGGAGCCTGCGGTGCACGGGGCGACGGGCGGGGTCGCCGGCTATCCGGGGCGGGCCGCGGCCCCCGGGGGCGCGGGGGCCGACGCGGCGGATCCGGGGCACCGGGCCTGGTGGAAGCCGGCCGCCCGGACCGCCCGTACGGCGCTGTCGCTGCTGGCCACGCCCGCTGCCGGCCGGTGGGGCGCGCCCCGGCCCGGCGCGACCGAGGCCGGCGGGGGCCGTCGGGGGCGGGTGCCCGCCCAGCGGCTGCGGCTGCGGATCGAGGCCGACGGGGCGCTGCTGGCGGATCTGGACCGGCCGGTGCGCGGGGTGTCGGTGGTGCCGGGCGCCGGAGGCGTCGGCGACGGGGACGCCGGGGCCGACGACCCTGCGGGGCGACCGGGCGGGCTGGCCGAGGTCGTCGTGCACTGGCCGGGCGAGGAGCGGCCGATACGGGTCCGGGCGCGGGCGGTGACGGTGTCCGGTGCGGACTTCCACTACCGGGCGGACGCGCTGGTCGGCGGGCCGGTGCGGACCCGGACGTGGACGGTGCAGCCCGGGGCCTGGCGGTTGCGGCTGCCGCGGCAGGAGTAGGCGCGGGGTCAGCGCCGCGTGGCCGGGCCGTTCTCCCGCGACGTGCCACCGGCCGCCCACCGGGTGGGCCCGTCCGCCTCGTCCGTGCGGAGCTTTCCGAGGTGGTCGCGCCAGCGTTCCATCATGCCGACGAGCTCGTGCTGCATGAACTCCGTGAAGGCCAGCGTCTCGCCGAGCCGGCGGCCGGCCGCGCTGTCCGGGCCGAGGCTGTCCACGCCCTCCCGGAGCACGTCCTCCCAGCGGGTCAGGATGCTGTCCCGGCGGGCCAGGGCCTCGTACCACTGGTCGCTGTGGACGCGGTAGCGGTCGCGCCGGGAACCGGGCTCGCGCTCGCGGCCGACCATGCCCACCTGGGAGAGGTAGCGGATCGCGCCGGAGACGGCCGCCGGGCTGACCTGGAGCCGTTCGCCCAGTTCGGCGGAGGTCAGGACGCCGGAGTCGGACGCCAGCAGGCAGGAGAAGACGCGGGCCGGCATCCGCTGCATCCCGGCGTCCACCATCTGCGCCGCGAAGCGCTCGACGAACGTCAGGACCGCCTCGTCGTCGCGGGCCGGCCGGCCCGCTCCCCGCTCGTACTGCTCGCTCATGTCCGCATCATCTCCCCTGTTCAGCGCAACATCTCCAACTTTATACGCTTTCTTAACTTCACAAATTTATGAAGCTAGCGTACCTTCGAAATCATGACGAAGGCGATCTCCCCCTTCCCCGCGATCCGGGTGGCCGGCCTCCACAAGTCCTTCGGCCGGACCCACGCGCTGGACGGCCTCGACCTCCACGTCGAGCCCGGTGAGGTGCACGGCTTCCTCGGGCCCAACGGGGCGGGGAAGTCCACCACCATCCGCGTCCTGCTGGGGCTGCTGCGCCCCGACGGCGGCACCGCGCAGGTCCTCGGCAAGGACCCCTGGTGCTCCGCCGTCGAGATCCACCGCCACGTCGCCTACGTCCCCGGGGACGTCACCCTGTGGCGCAATCTCTCCGGCGGCGAGGTCATCGACCTCTACGGGCGGCTGCACCGAGGCAGCGGCGCGAAGCGCCCCCCGTGGAGGGGTGGCGGCGGGCGACGGGCGGGCCTGGACGCCACCCGGCGGGACGAACTGCTGGAGCGCTTCGAGCTCGACCCCACGAAGAAGGGACGCACCTACTCCAAGGGCAACCGCCAGAAGGTCGCCCTGGTCGCCGCCTTCGCCTCCGACGTCGACCTGCTGATCCTCGACGAGCCGACCTCCGGGCTGGACCCGCTGATGGAGGAGGTCTTCCAGAGCTGCGTCGCCGAGGAGCGCGACCGCGGCCGCACCGTCCTGCTCTCCAGCCATGTGCTGTCCGAGGTCGAGGCGCTCTGCGACCGCGTCAGCATCATCCGCAAGGGCCGCACCGTCGAATCCGGCTCCCTGGGGGAGCTGCGCCACCTGACCCGGACCACCGTCGTCGCCGAGCTGGCCGGCCCGCCGGCCGGACTCGACGGGCTACCCGGGGTCCACGGCCTCACCGTCCAGCCGCTCCAGGGCGGCCCGGGCTGCCGCGTCCGGCTCCAGGCCGACACCGACCGGCTGGGCGCGGTGCTCGGCCCGCTCGGCGCGGCCGGCCTGCGCAGCCTCACCAGCACCCCGCCCACCCTGGAGGAGCTCTTCCTCCGCCACTATCAGGACGACCCGCGCCCCGAGGCCGGCCAACAGGACGGCGTCCGGCCCGCAGGGACGGTCGCCCGATGAGCGCCCTGGCCGCGCCCGCCGCCGTCCGCCCGGGCGGTCCGCGCCATCTGGCGGGCACCGGCACCCTGCTGCGCCTGGCGCTGCGCCGCGACCGGCTGATGATCCCGGTCTGGGTGCTGCTCCTCGGCCTCTCCGTCGTCGCCACCGGCCCGTCCTTCGCGTCGCTCTACGACACCGCCACCAAGCGCGCCGAGCTGGCCGCGTCGATGAACGCCAACGGCTCGCTGCGGGCGCTGTACGGACCGGTCTTCGGCGACTCCCTCGGCGGTCTCGTCGCCTGGCGGATGGCCGGATTCGGGGCGGTGCTGGCGGCCGTGATGAGCCTGCTGATCGTCGTCCGGCACACCCGCGAAGAGGAGGAGACCGGCCGCCAGGAGCTGCTCTCCGCCGCCATGGTGGGCCGGCGGGCGCCGCTGACCGCGGCCCTGCTGGCGGCCCTGGTCGCGGACGCCGGGGTCGCCGTGCTGACCGCCGCCGGGCTCGCCGCGTCCGGCCGGCCGGTGGGCGGATCGCTGGCCCTGGGCGTCGCGATCGGCGGCACCGGCCTGCTCTTCGCCGCCCTGGCCGCGATCGCCGCCCAACTGACCGAGAGCGCCCGATTGGCCAAGGGGCTGACCGGCGCGGTCCTGGGCGCCGCCTTCGCGCTGCGCGCCGCCGGCGACGCATCCGCCGACGGCGGCTCCCCGCTCACCTGGCTCTCCCCCATCGGCTGGGCGCAGCACCTGCGCGCCTACGCCGGCGAACGCTGGTGGGTGGTCCTGCTCCTCGCCGCCGCGACGGCGCTGGCGACCGCGGCGGCCTACGCCCTGACCGCCCGCCGCGACCTGGGGATGAGCTTCCTGCCGGCCCGCCCCGGCCCGGCCCGGGCGCCGCGCTCGCTCGGCGGGCCCACCGGCCTGGCCTGGCGGCTGCAGCGGACCACCCTGGCGGGCTGGACGGCCGGTCTCGCGCTGGCCGGCGCGGTGTTCGGCGGGATCGCCAAGGGGGCCGCAAGCCTGGTCGACGGCAATCAGCGGACCCGGGAGATCTTCGAGCGGCTCGGCGGACAGCAGTCCCTGACGGACGCCTTCCTGGCCTCGATCACCGGCCTGCTCGGCATGGTCGCCGCGCTCTACGCGGTGGGTGCGGTGCTCCGGATGCGCGCCGAGGAGACCGGTGGTCGCGCCGAGCCGGTCCTGGCGGGCGCGGTGGGCCGGCTGCGCTGGGCGGGCGGCCATCTGGTCATCGCGCTGGTGGGCACCGCCGTGGTGCTGGCCGCCGCCGGCCTGACCCTGGGGGTCGCCTACGGCGCCTCGGTCGGCGACGTCGCCGGCGGCACCGGCCGGGTGCTGGCCGCGACGCTCGCCCAGGTCCCGGCGGTGTGGACGCTCGCCGCGGTGGCGATGGCCGTGCTCGGCCTGCTGCCCCGGGCCGCCGGCGCGGTCTGGGCACTGACCGGGGGCTGCCTCGCCCTTGGCTGGTTCGGCCCGGTGCTGCGGCTGCCGCAGTGGGCGCTGGACCTCTCGCCGTACGGTCACCTGCCCAAGCTGCCCGGCGGGGCGGTGACGGCCGCGCCGTTCCTGTGGCTGACGGCCCTGTCGGTGGTCCTGATATCCGCCGGTCTGGTCGGACTGCGCCGCCGCGACATCGGCTGACATCAGCTGAATCGACTGGGAACGACTGGCAACGACTGGCAACGGTTGACCTCAGCTGACGCCGGCCGGTGCCGGCCGCCCCGGTCGTGCGCCGTCGGAGCCGTAGCGGACTCCGGCGGCGCACGGTGGCCGACGGCGACGCCGTCCACAGGGTGTGGACAGCGTCGGAGTGGGCGGCGCCGTCGTCAGCCGCCCGGTGTCACCAGCCGCGCCTCGTAGGCGAAGACCGCCGCCTGGGTGCGGTCGCGCAGCCCCAGCTTCACCAGGATCCGGCTGACGTGCGTCTTCACCGTCGACTCGGCGACGACGAGATGGGCGGCGATCTCGCCGTTGGACAGGCCCTGGGCCACCAGCACCAGGACCTCGGTCTCCCGTTCCGTCAGATCGCCGATGCGCTCCTGCGCCGGTGCGCGCGGCGAGCCCAGCCGGGAGAACTCGTTGATCAGGCGCTTGGTGACGGTGGGGGCGAGCAGCGCCTCCCCGGCGGCGACGATCCGCACGCCCTCGGCGAGCTGGCCGGCCGAGGCGTCCTTGAGCAGGAAGCCGCTGGCCCCGGCCCGCAGCGCCTGGTAGACGTACTCGTCCAGGTCGAAGGTGGTCAGCACCAGCACCTTGGCGTCCGCGTCGGCGGCGACGATCTCGCGGGTCGCCTCCAGGCCGTTCATCTCCGGCATCCGGATGTCCATCAGGACGACGTCCGGCTTGAGCAGCGCGACCTTCTGCACCGCCTGCCGGCCGTCCACGGCCTCGCCGATCACCTCGATGTCCGGCATGGCGTTGAGCAGCACGGAGAAGCCCTCGCGGACCATCACCTGGTCGTCGACGATCAGTACCCGGATCATGCTCCGCTCCCGCCCCGCGCGGTCTCCGCCGCCGTGTTCGTCACCGGGAGGAAGGCCGCGACCTCGAAGCCGCCTTCCTCGGTGCGGTCGGCCGTCATCTCACCACCGAGCATCTGCACCCGCTCCCGCATGCCGAGCAGCCCGTGGCCGGCGCCCGGCGACGGCTTGGCGAGCCGACTCGGGGGACCGTTGACGATCCGCAGCCCGATCCCGCCCAGGACGTAGGAGATCTCCACCCGTGCGTCCGCGCCGGGCGAGTGGCGCAGCGCGTTGCTCAGCGCCTCCTGCACGATCCGGTACGCCGACAGCTCCACGCCCTGCGGCAGCGGCCGGGCGGCCCCGGTGACCACCGACTCGACGGTCAGCCCGGCGCCCCGGACACTGTCCAGCAGCGCGTCCAGGCTGGCCAGGGTCGGCTGCGGGGCCTCCGGGTCGCGTTCGGCGAAGGCGTCCGGGTCCTCGGAGCGGACCACGCCGAGGATGCGGCGGAGTTCGGTGAGCGCCGCGACGGCGTTCTCCCGGATGGTGGCGAAGGACTTGGCGAGCTCGGGCGGCGGGTCGGTGACCCGGTACGGTGCGGCCTCGGCCTGAATGGCGATCACCGACATATGGTGCGCCACCACGTCGTGCAGCTCCCGGGCGATCAGCGCGCGCTCCTCCAGCAGGGTGCGGCGGGAGCGCTCCTCGGCGGTGACGCTGCGGGTCTCGACGACCTGCCGGCGCTCCTCCCGCCAGGCCCGGACCGCGGCGACCGAGACCAGGACGACGGCGGAGAAGAACGCCACCGGCGGCATGTCGCCCAGCGCACCGTTCCGGGCGAGCACCGACACCACCGAGCCCAGCCCGAACGTGACCACCCACATCTCCACGGCCAGCCGCGGCCGGGTGCGCAGCACCACCAGCGCCATCACGGCCAGGTGGACGACGAAGGCGGAGCTCCAGACGTTGGCGTACGGCGAGAAGAACCGGGCGCCGATCGACTCCACCACGAACGCCAGCAGCGACAGCCAGAAGGCGCCCACCGGCCGGGAGAGGACCAGCACCGGCGGCACCGCCATCATCAGTGCGAGGACGACATCGAGCATCTCGCGCGGCGCGCTGCCGCCGTAACTCGGGCCGACGGACCCCAGGAAGATGCAGGCCGCGAGGAAGGCGACGGCGCCGTGGGGGAGCCAGCGGGCCCAGCGCCGGGCCCGCGCCGGCAGCCATGACAGCCGCCGCGCCAGCCTGGCGTCGTCCAGTGGCGGAAGCGGGCGGAAGGCGAAGGCACCGACGAACAGGTCCTGGCGCACGGTGTGCAGCACGCCGTGGACTATCCGCGCCTCCGAGTGCAGGTCGCCCTGGCTCTGAGTCGTCTTGTTCACGCACACCACGGTAAGCAGCAACGGCCCGCAGGGCGTCCCCACCGAAGCGGATCTGCCGGCGTCCGTCTGAAGTACTACGCGGCGCCGTCGGGCCCCGCGCCCACCGTCCCCGCGGAGGCCGGACCGCCGCACAGCAGCCCGAGCAGGGTGCGGAAGGCGTCGGTGCCGGGCGTCAGCGGGGCGTAGTGGCCGGTGCCGGGCAGTTCGCGCAGCGCGATGGCGGCGGGGTGCGCGGCGGCGTAGCGACGGGAGAGGTCCGGCGGGACGTCGGTGTCGGCGGTGCCGTGCAGCAGCGTGACGGGGACGCCGGCGGGCGGGTGGCGGACCGGGTCGGCGTCGGCCAGCCGCCCGGCGAAACCGGGCCCGGCGCCGAGCAGCTCGGCCACCGCGCCGCCGCTGAGCCCCAGCTCGTGGGCGCGGGCGAGGTCGGCGACGGGGGCCACGGCGACGACCCGGGTGACCGGACCGGGGCGGGCGGCGGCGAGCAGCGCGAGATGGCCGCCCGCGGAGTGCCCGACGAGCACCAGCTCGCGGGGCGGGCCGCCGGGCGCCGCCCCGGCGTCGGCCGCGGTCGCGACGGCGGCCGTGACGTCCTGGAACGTCTGCGGCGCGCCGCCGCCCGCACCGACCCTGCGGTATTCGGCGAGCGCGACCGGCAGCCCGCGCCGGGCCAGCTCCGCCGCGCACGGCGAGAGATGGCGCCGGTCGTACGCGGCCCGCCAGAACCCGCCGTGCAGCAGGACGACGAGGGGCCCGGTCCCCGGCCACCGCCCGTACAGGTCCACGACCTGGTCCGGGTGCGGGCCGTAGGCGACCGTGCGGTCCGGCGCCACCGGGGCGAGCCCCAGCAGCGCCGCCTCCTCGTCCGCCGCGCTCACCCGGCGTCGCCGTCCGCCGCGGACTCCTGCCCCGCGCCGGCCGACTCCGACCCCGACGCCGACTCCGACCCTGACGCCGACTCCGCCGCGGCCTGCTCCCGCAGCACCTCGCCGAGCACCCACGCCGCCCGCTCCGCGTCCGCGAAGGTGGTGTAGAGCGGGGTGAAGCCGAAGCGCAGCACGTCCGGCGGCCGGAAGTCGCCGACCACACCGCGCCGGATCAGCTCCGCCATCACCTCACCGGCCACGGGGGCACCCCCCTGCGCGGCCGCGGAGGAGCCCCCGGGGGAGCACGCCAGCGAGACCTGGCTGCCGCGCCTCCGGTGCTCGTACGGGGTGACCGAGCGGACCCGGCCGGGCGGCGCGTACTCCGACACGCACTCCAGGAAGAAGTCGGTCAGCGCCAGGCTCTTGGCGCGCACGTCCTCGATGGCGACGCCCTCCCACGCCTCCAACGCCGCCTCCAGGGCCAGCATCGAGAGGATGTCGGGGGTGCCGACGCGACCGCGCAGGACGCCGTCGGCCGGGGTGTAGCCCGGCTCCATCCCGAACGGGTCGACGTGCGAGTTCCAGCCGGGCAGCGGCGACTCGAACCGCTCCTGGAGGCTCTTGCGGACGTAGAGGTACGCGGGCGAACCCGGGCCGCCGTTGAGGTACTTGTAGGTGCAGCCCACCGCGAGGTCCACCCCGCACGCGTCCAGCGCGACCGGCAGCGCACCGGCGCTGTGGCACAGGTCCCAGACCGCCAGCGTGCCCGCACTGTGCAGCGCGGCGGTGATCGAGGCCATGTCGTTGAGCTCGCCGGTGCGGTAGTCGACGTGGTTGACCAGCGCCAGCGCGGTCCGCTCGGTGACCTCGTCGGCGATCCGCGCGGGCTCGACCGGCCGCACCGCGAGGCCGGCCATCCGGGCCGCGGAGCGGGCGATATAGCCGTCGGTGGGGAAGGTCGTGGCGTCGACCAGGATCTCCGTGCAGCCCTTGCCGGCCATCCGGATGCCGCCGGTCACCGCCTTGAAGACGTTGATGCTAGTGGAGTCGCCGACCACCACCTGGCCCGGGGCCGCCCCGACGAGCGGGGCGATCCTGTCGCCGATCCGCTCGGGCGCGGTCCACCAACCGGCCTCGGTCCAGGAGCGGATGCGCAGCTCGCCCCACTCGTGGCGGATCACCTCGGCGATCCGGTCGGGCACCGCCCGGGGCAGCGCGCCGAGCGAGTTGCCGTCGAGATAGACGGTGTCGTCGAGGACGAACCTCTCGCGGGTCGTGGTCAGCGGCCCGGCGGCGTCCAGTTCGGCGGCGCGGATCGCCGCCTTGCGCGCCCCGGCAGCGGCCGGGCCGGGGCTCTTCGGGGTCTCACGGCTCTCAGACATGGCTTCGCGCCGTCCACAGCTCGGGAAAGACGTTCTTGCGGGCCCGCTTCTCCAGCCAGGCGACTCCCGCGGATCCGCCGGTACCCATTTTCGCTCCCATCGCCCGCCGGGTCGCCACCAGATGGTCGTTGCGCCAGCGCCA
The DNA here is from genome assembly GCF_029011865.1 of Streptomyces yunnanensis. Classification (NCBI taxonomy): domain Bacteria; kingdom Bacillati; phylum Actinomycetota; class Actinomycetes; order Kitasatosporales; family Streptomycetaceae; genus Streptomyces; species Streptomyces yunnanensis. Next base: position 5,170,968 of record NZ_CP095749.1, on the reverse strand, counting down.
GACCAGCTCCGCGACATCGGTCAACAGCTCGCCGAGCCGCGCGAGTTCGGAGTCCGGCGCGCCGGCGAGGACGGTGGCCCAGACCTCCTCCACCGCCGGGTCCGACTCGTGGCGCTGGGTCGGGTCGCGCCGCAGCACCGTCTCCGGGATCGGGTGGCCCCGGCGGGCCAGCAGCCTCAGCACCTCGTCGTACAGACTCGGTTCGTGCAGTGCCTTCTCCAGTGCGGCGTGGTCCTGCGGGGAGCCGCGGTGCGGCACCAGCATCGACGCGGACTTCTCGCCGAGCAGGAACTCCAGCCGCCGGTACATCGCGGACTGGAAGCCGCTGCCCTCGCCGAGCGCGGCGCGGTAGGCGTTGAACTGCGCGGGCGTCAGCCGGGCGAGCGGCTTCCAGGCGGCGTTCAGCGCCTCCAGCTCCCACGTGGAACGGCGCAGCGCGTCCATCGCCACCGGCAGGTCGTCCCGGCGCAGCGCGTCGGCGGCGGTCGTCCACTCGTGGACGATGACGGTGAACCACAGCTCCATCACCTGGGTGGTGACCAGGAAGACCATCTCGCCCGGGTCGTCGGACTGGAGGTGCTGGAGGTGGGTGAGGACGCTCGCCCGGACATAGTCCTCGTACGGAGTGGCGGTGCCGGCGCCGATGCTCAGGTCGGGGCCGAACGGCGGGTCCGCCTCGGCGGCCGCGGTATCCGGGGCGCGGTGCGCGGGGTGGGTGGGAGACGGCTGCGACATGAGGGACTCCTCAGGTGCGAACTACCGGGTAGCGGTCCGCTCCTTCCTTGTCGGCTCGGGAGCCCCGGTCCCCTCGGGCGCGGGATGACCCGGCCCACTGGAAATCATCGGCGCTGCATCACCACCGCGCAAGAGCCGGCGCACGCCCGCGGCCTCCCGGACCGCCCGCCCCGGGAGAAGGGGCGGGCGGTCGCGACGGCTCAGGAGAGCGTGTCGGCCGCGGTCGGCGAGGAGTCGCGGAGGAAGGTCGTGCAGCGCTCGTACTCCTCCTGCTCACCGATCGTCTGGGCGGCGCGGGCGAGGGCGTGCAGCGCGCGGAGGAAGCCGCGGTTGGGCTCGTGCTCGAACGGCACCGGGCCGTGGCCCTTCCAGCCGGCCCGGCGCAGCGCGTCCAGGCCGCGGTGGTAGCCGGTGCGGGCGTAGGCGTAGGACTCCACCACCCGGCCGGCCTCGAAGGCGTCGTCGGCCAGCTGGGCCCAGGCCAGGGAGGAGGCCGGGTACTTCGCGGCGACATCGGCGGGCGCGGTGCCCGAGGCGAGCATCTCGCGGGGCTCCGGGTCGTCGGGCAGGTGGGTCGGGGGCGGTCCCCCGAGCAGGTTCTCGTGAATGGGCATGGGTCCAGTCTGCCCGTTCGCCGCGCTTGGCCGGTCGCCCACGTTGTCGGCGTTCCCGCCGTGGGGGTTTGGTTTGCGCCTGCGGCGCCTGTCCGCTGCGCGGGGCTGGTCGGTCGCGGTGTCGGGGTTGTGGGGTGGGGTGGTCCGGACTGCTGCGCTTTACGTCCAGACCACCCCACCCCACAACCCCGACACCTCCCGTTGGTGGGAGGGAATTCGCTGAGTGGGGGTGTGCGCTTGTGGGGCCCTGCGGGAGTTATGCGGGTGGGTGGGTGGGGGCGGTGTGGACGGTGGGGAGGGGTGGTCCGTGGTGTGTTCGCCGGGGTCCAGGGGTGGGGCGGAGACGCCGCAGTGGTAGGTGCACTCGGCGTGGCACGGCTCCGTGGCCTCGGGTTCCGTGGCGTGCAGGACGTCGCCGCGGACGGTCAGCCAGGCGATCAGCGCGCCCGCCAGCAGCACTCCGGCGCACAGCGGCATGGCGCGGCGGAAGGCCGCCTCGAACGCCGGGGCCGAGCGGTACGCCTCCGGGCCCATCCCGGCGAGGAGGGGCAGTGCGGCCACCGCCATCAGACCGGCGGCCCGGGCCGCCGCGTTGTTGATGCCGCTGGCCAGGCCGGCCCGGTCGACGTCCACCGACGCCAGCACGGTGGCGGTGAGCGGGGCGACCAGGGTCACCATGCCGGCGCCCAGCACCACCAGTGCCGGCAGCACGTCGACGACGTAGGACGCGCCGGGGCCCACCCGGGTCATCAGCAGCATGCCGGCCGCGCAGAGCACCGGGCCGACGGTGAGCGGGATGCGCGGTCCGATCCGTTGGCCCAGCTCGCCGGAGCGGGCCGACAGCAGCAGCATCAGCACGGTGGTGGGCAGCAGCGCGGTGCCGGCCTGGAGCGCCGAGTAGCCCACGACGACCTGGAGCTGGAGCACGGACAGGAAGAAGAAGCCGCCGAACGCCGCGTAGACGCACACCGTCACGGCGTTGACCGCGGTGAACTGGCGGATGGCGAAGATCGCGGGCGGCAGCATCGGATCGGGTCGCCGTCGTTCGACGCGGAGGAAGAGCGCTCCGAGCAGGACCCCGGCCACGGCCGGCACGATCACCGCGGGTGTGGCGCCCCGCCCGGGCGCCTCGATCAGCGCGTAGCTGACCCCGGCCAGCGCCAGCGCGCCCAGGACCGCCCCGAGCACGTCGAATCCGTGTGCCCCGTCGGCGCCGCGCTCGCGGGTCTCGGGGACGTGCCGCAGCGCGATCGGCACGCAGGCCGCCGCCAGCGGCACGTTGAGGAAGAACACCCAGCGCCAGCCGGCGCCGTCCACCAGCCAGCCGCCGACGAACGGGCCGACCGCCGCCGCCACGCCGCCCAGACCGGACCAGGCACCGACCGCCCGGGCCCGGTCGTCGGGGTGGAACACCGCCTGGATCAGGGCCAGGGAGCCGGGGGTGAGCAGCGCGCCGCCGATGCCCTGGAGCGCGCGGGCCGCGACCAGCACCCCGGCGTTCGGCGCCAGCCCGCACAGCAGCGAGGCCGCCGCGAACCAGATGACGCCGATGACGAAGATCCGGCGCCGGCCGTACCGGTCGCCGAGCGATCCGCCCAGCAGGATCAGCGAGGAGAGGGTGAGCATGTAGGCGGTGACGGTCCATTGCAGGACCGCCAGATCCGCGTTGAGGTCCGCGCCGATCCTGGGCAGCGCGACATTGACGACCGTGCTGTCCAGCATCGCCATCCCCGAGCCGAGGACGGTCGTGGTCAGTACCCAGCGGCCCTGCGGCGAGGCCAGCCTGACCCGCCCCGGCTCGCTCCTGGCCGGTTGCTCCATACGGTGAGCATGCCCCGTTCCACGACCACCCGCTCACCGGCGGCCCCGGATGCCGAAGGGCCCCGCAACCGATACGGCTGCGGGGCCCTTCGGGAGCCATGGGCGCTTACTTCAGCTTGGTGCCCGTGGAGCGCAGGTTGGCGCACGCCTCGCTGACGCGCTTGGCCATGCCGGCCTCGGCCAGCTTGCCCCAGCTGCGCGGGTCGTAGGTCTTCTTGTCGCCGACCTCGCCGTCGACCTTCAGCACACCGTGGTAGTTGCGGAACATGTGGTCCGCGACCGGGCGGGTGAAGGCGTACTGGGTGTCGGTGTCGAGGTTCATCTTGACCACGCCGTTCTCCAGCGCGGTGGCGATCTCCTCGGCGGTGGAGCCGGAGCCGCCGTGGAAGACGAAGTCGAACGGCGACGCCTTGCCGTACTTCGCGCCGACGCCCTCCTGGAGGTCCTTCAGCAGCTCGGGGCGGAGCACGACGTTGCCCGGCTTGTAGACGCCGTGCACGTTGCCGAAGGAGGCGGCGAGCAGGTAGCGGCCCTTCTCGCCCAGGCCCAGCGCCTCGGCGGTGCGCAGCGCGTCCTCGACCGTGGTGTAGAGCTCGTCGTTGATCTCGTGGGTGACGCCGTCCTCCTCGCCACCGGTCGGGGTGATCTCGACCTCAAGGATGATCTTGGCGGCGGCGGCACGGGGCAGCAGCTCCTGCGCGATGCCCAGGTTGTCCGCGAGGGTCTCGGCGGAGCCGTCCCACATGTGCGACTGGAAGAGCGGGTTGCGGCCGGCCTTGACGCGCTCCTCGGAGATCGCGATCAGCGGGCGGACGTAGCCGTCCAGCTTGTCCTTGGGGCAGTGGTCGGTGTGCAGCGCGACATTGACGTCGTACTTCTCGGCGACCACGTGCGCGAACTCGGCGAGCGCCACCGCACCGGTGACCATGTCCTTGTTGTGCTGACCGCCCAGGAACTCCGCACCACCGGTGGAGATCTGGATGATGCCGTCGCTCTCGGCCTCGGCGAAACCGCGCAGCGCCGCGTGCAGCGTCTGCGTGGACGTCACGTTGATGGCCGGGTAGGCGAACTTGCCTGCCTTCGCCCGGTCCAGCATCTCGTTGTAGACCTCAGGGGTTGCGATGGGCATCTGTCCGCTCCTTGTGTGTGCGGGGTGTGCGTTCTTGGCCCTGACCAGGGGGCGACGACTTCGCCGTGGCACATACTCCCAGACTCACCGACTCGCTCCACATCGCCCGTACGGCCGCGGGCCCCGGGGGAGCGCCGTTTCACGTGAAACGGCGCTCGGTGTTTCACGTGAAACCCTGCTCCCCGTTTCACGTGAAACACCGGATTCCCGGCAAAACCACAGGTCAGCGAGAACGACCCGATCGTGTCGTCAGCTCAGGCCGAGGTCGTCGAGCTGGTAGCCGGTGAGGTAAGGGAGCCCGGCGTCGGCGATGGCCGAAGCCGCACCGCGGTCGACGATCGTCGCCACTGCAACCACCTCGGCGCCGGCCTCCCGCGCCGCCTCGACGGCGGTCAGCGGCGAGCCGCCGGTGGTGGAGGTGTCCTCGACGACCAGGACCCGGCGGCCCTTGATGTCCGGGCCCTCGATCCGGCGCTGCATGCCGTGCGCCTTCTGCGCCTTGCGGACGACGAAGGCGTCCAGCCGGCGGCCACGGGCCGCGGCGGCGTGCAGCATCGACGTCGCCACCGGGTCGGCGCCGAGCGTCAGCCCGCCGACCGCGTCGAAGTCCAGGTCGGCGGTGAGGTCGAGCATCAGCTGACCGACCAGCGGCGCCGCCTGGCTGTCGAGGGTGATCCGGCGCAGGTCGATGTAGTAGTCGGCCTCCTTGCCGGAGGAGAGCGTCACCTTGCCGTGCACCACGGCCTTGTCCTTGATCTGCTGCAGCAGCTCGCCGCGCACGTCGTCAGTCATGCGCACGAGCTTAGGACAGCGCCCCCACCCCGGCGTCCGCCGGCTACAGGGCGCGCCAGCTCCAGGTCGTGGAGATCTCCAGCGGATCGATCGGGGTGACCAGGCGCGGGGCGGTGTTCAGTCCGTTCGGCGGGCCGGACTGCGGCTCCACGCAGACCGCGGCCTCCTGCTCGTCGTAGACCACGACCCACTCGGTGCGGCTGGACACCGTCAGCTCCAGCCGCCCCGGCCAGGTGAGCGTCACCTCGACCCCGCGCGACATCCCGAAGCAGTCGTCCCAGGGCCCGGGCTTCGGCGTGATCCGGCGACCGGTCGGAAGGTGGTCCGGCCCGCGCTCCTCCTGCCACTCGGGGGCGAAGTCGATCTGCACGTCCTGGCCCTCGCCGAGGTTGCGCAGGAACCACGGGTGCCAGCCGGCCTGCGCCGGGAAGGAGTCGCCGGTCGCCTCGACGCCCATGGTGAGGGTGAGCGAACCCCCGTCCTCGGCCAGTTCGACGACCTGGGTGACGGTCCCCGGATAGGGCCAGGGGGCCGCGGGATCGGTCAGCTCGTAGGTGAAGGCGGCCGTGGTGTCGCCGGTCCGCGCGGTGCGCCAGCGGAGGTTGCGACCGGTGCCGTGGATGGCGTGCGGCGGGGAGTTGACCGGCATCTGGTGCAGCTCACCGCCGTTGCGGAACCGCCCGTGGTCGATCCGGCCGCACCACGGGACCATCGGGAAGCAGCCGTACTTGTCGCCCTGCCGCAGCAGCTCCGTGCCGCCGACGCGCAGGCTGCCGATCCGGCAGCCGTGGTCAGGATGGACGGTCAGTTCGGTGTCCCCGGCGGACAGCCGTACGCCGTCCGCGCCGCGCTCCCGCGCCGCGCTCTGCGTGGTGTTCTCGGTGCTCACGGAAGCGACCCTAACGGTGCCCCCGCCCGCCCGCCGGGACCCGGGCGCCACCCGGTCACCGGCGTCGCCGCAACACCCGCCCGACGACCACCGCCGAGGCCAGCACCACCGCGGCGGCGGGGGCCGCCCAGCGCAGCGGCAGCGAGCTCCCGCCGGTCTCCGGCGCGGGCACCGGCGCGTACCGACCGCGCGGCGGGGCGTGGTCCACCTCCTCCGCGCTGCGCCCGATCATCGTCCGGCGGGCGTGCGCGGCCTCCGCGGGCGCGTCCCCGGAGAGCTCCTCCGGACCGCCGGCCGCGTCGAGCCCGTCCTCGTCGTCGTCCGCGGCGAAGGCGTCCGCGGCGATCTCGTCCGCCGCGTCGACTTCCGGTTCGTCCGGGTCGGCCACCACCTCGACGTCGTCCTCCGCCGCGCTGTGCGGATCCAGCGAGGAGGGCGGGACCTCGGTGTCGAAGATGCTCTGCGACACCGGCCCGGGGGCCTCGTCCGGAGCCTCGTCCGGGGCCTCCGCGATCGGCCGGTCCGTCAGATCCGCCGCGAGGTTCTCCGCGAAGCGGTCCAGCAGGCGCCGTCCGGCGGTCGCCGCGGTCTGCCCGTCGACCGCGGCCAGCCGGCCCTCGCTGCGGACCGTGCCGGTGCACACCAAGGTCGTCCCGGGACCGGGCTCGGTGGCCGGGACCAGCCGCACGGTCAGCGTCAGCGCCACCGTCCCGTCGCCCCGCGTCTCGGCGCCGCTCGCCTCGACGGTCATCGGTGCGGCCGCGTCGCCGGTCCCGGCGGGGCCGTCGCCGACCGTCAGCGCACCGCGGTAGGTGATGGTGGAGCTGCCGACCCGCAGCCGCAGCCGGCCCTCGGGGCGGTGCGGGACGGCGTCGGCATCGAGTTGGACTCCTGGGACACAGCGCGCCACGCGCTCCGGTTCGGTGAGCGCCTGCCGCACGGTCCCGACGGGAAACGGGACGTACACCTCATGCTCCATGGCATGGGAGCCTACCCAGCGCCCCCGCCGCCCGTGCCCGCTCCGGCGCGAACTTTCTGGTGCGGGCCCCGGACCGGTCCCGTGTCCCGTTGCGGGGCGGGCCTGCCGGTCACTGGAGATACCGGGGATGCATCAGCGTCGAGGGCGGCAGTCCGGGGATCCGCTCGCGGGCCGCGCCGCGCCAGCCGGCCCGCACGGCGCTCAGCGGGACGCCGGTGGGCGGGGCGTCCGGGACCGTGCCGAGCCGGGGCGGTCGCCGGGCGGCCAGCACGAAGCCCCAGTACCCCGCCCCGTCCGGCGGCGCGGCGGAGGGCCGCAGCCGGTCGAACGACCGCGCCGACGGCGGTCGGTCGTCGGTGCCGGGCCCGTCCTGCGGGGCGACCGAGCGGTCCGGGCCGCCCGAGAAGTCCGACGGCCGGCCGGGGATCCGGTACGGCAGGGTCCACAGGCCCACCGAGCGCAGCGTCGCCTCCACCGTCCAGTACGTCCGGGCCCGGGCGCGCGGCGGCCCGGCGTGCACCACCAGTCGTCCGTCGGCGGCCAGCACCCGGGCGGCGAGTCCGTAGAACTCCTGGGAGTAGAGCTTGGTGCTGGCGGTGATCCCGGGGTCGGGGAGGTCGGAGACGATCACGTCGTAGCGCTCCGGCGGACGGCCGCCCGAAGGGCCCTGGCCCCGCAGCCAGTTGAAGGCGTCGGCGGCGACGACCCGCACCCGGGGATCGTCGAGGGCATGGCGGTTGAGGGCGGACAGTCCCGGGTCCGTGCGGGCCAGCCGCACCACCTCGGGGTCGATCTCGACGACCGTCACGGACCGGACCGCGCGGTAGCGCAGCAGCTCGCGCACGGCCATCCCGTCGCCGCCGCCCAGGACCAGCACCCGGCCGTGCGGGCCGCCCGACATCGCGGGGCCCACCAGCGCCTGGTGATAGAAGCGTTCGCTGTCCGAGCTGACCCTCAACCGCCCGTCGAGGAACAGCTCCAGCGGTCTGCCGGAACCTTTCCTCCCCCGTCCGGAACCCGCCCCGATCTCGCGCGGACCGCCCGTGCCACCGGTCAGCACGACCTCCTGGACGGCGGTGCGCTCCGCGACCCGGGCCGCCGTCCCGTACACCGCCCGGCGCGCGGCCCGCTCGAACGGCCCGGCCAGCGCCACACCGGCGCCCAACAGTGCGAGCACCAGCACATTGACGCCGACCAGCACCCACCGCGCGCGGGTGGTCAGATCGCGGCCGAAGAGCCACAGCACCAGCACCGCGCCGGCCAGGAGATTGACCGCCCCGGTGACCAGCGCGCCCGTCAACTGCCCCAGACGGGGCAGCAGGAGGAAGGGGAAGGCCAGCCCGCCGACCAGCGCGCCGATGTAGTCCGCGGCGAACAGGTCGGCCACCGCCCCGCCCGCGTCCTGCCGGCGCACCCGCTGGATCAGCGTCATCAGCAGCGGTATCTCGGCGCCGATCAACACGCCGATGGCCAAGGAGAAGCCGACGAGCGCGGTGCGGGACTGGCCCAGCCAGGCGAAGCAGGCGTAGAGCGCCATCGCGGAGCCGCCGCCGACCAGCGCCAGCACCGCCTCCACCGCGCCGAAGCCGACCGCGGCCCGGCAGCGCAGCCGCTTGGCCAGCAGCGCCCCGACCCCCATCGCGAAGACCATGAAGGACAGCACGACCGACGCCTGGGTGACCGAGTCACCGACCAAGTAGCTTGCCAGGGCGACCAGTTCGAGCTCGTAGACCAGGCCGCAGGCCGCACAGACGAAGACCACGACGAGCACCAGCAGCCGACCGAGCCCGGACGGCACCGGAAGCCGGGCCGGCATCCGGACCTCCGGCGGCCCCAGCGTGCCGGCGACGAGGGGCTCTGGCGGGTCGATCATGACATGAACGCTACGTGACGATTCGGTGCCCCTATGTCACCCACACGAGTGCAGTGTGCGTGCCCCGCACACCAGTTGAGTCGTGTACGGAGTCGTGCGCGGAAAGGTGCGGCAGGCACCGGGGACGACCTCCTTCAGGCGGCGACCATCGCCCGCACCCCCACCCGCGTGCGGGTGACCACCAGCCGCCCTTCCTGTGGGTACGCATGCCAGGTACGCCATCGCACCTGCCCCTGCCGACGCTGCGCCAACATCGCGGTGAAGGCGTGCGGCGAGCCGGGGAAGGTGCCGGCGAGGCCGTGCGGATGCTCCGCGACCAGCGCCAGCAGTTCCTGCGCCCGCCCCGCGAACGAGCCGTGCGAGAGCGTCTCGACGTGCGCGGCGAACTCGTACTCCCAGTCGCCCAACCGCTTGGCCACGCCGAGCGGCAGCGGCGTGCTGCTGCCCGGCATACAGGCGACGGTTTCCGAACAGGTGCCGTGCTCCTCTTCGAGCAGCACCTGATGGGACGCCCCCAGCAGTCTCAACTGCACCTGGGCGTCGTCGAGTTGAAGATTCAGTACGGCCAGCGCCGGCAGGGGTTCCCTGCCCAGTGCCCAGGCCAGGTCGGATGCTCGGGTATCGGTATACGCCGTTTTCAGAGTGGTGAGCATGGGTCGGCTCCGCAAGCACGCAGTGGATGGTGGGCCGGCCCGCCCGAGAAGGGGCTCAGGGATGAATGACTGCCTGCCGGCTCGTGCCCACGCGAAGGTCCGAGAACTGGGGGATTCTCAAGGGAGAGGGAATCACGAATGGCGCAGTACCCACAGCGTTTTTACCCATCTTCGCCCTGGTTTCCATCCCCTAGAGGGCCATGCAGTTCACCTGTTCAACACCCCATCGCACAAATATCGGTGGGCGGTTTTGCGCCATGCGCCGGGAGCATATGCAGAGACGCATGAGCCGCCCGCATGTGTGCCGGAACCGGGCCCCGAAAGGCCGCCGGACGAGGGCCGGACCGGCCCGGAGAAGCAGTGCGCCCACGGCCGCGGACGAGCGCGTTCCGCGGTCATGGGCGCATATGCACGGGCGTCTGCGAGGGTGCTTGCCTCAGCGCCCCCTGGCGCCACTCTCAGGAACCGCCGCCACAGCCGCCGCCCCCGCCGCAGGAGGAACCCCCGCCACAGGAGTGCCCGCCGTGATGGCCGCCCCCGCCGCACGAGGAGTGGTGATGGTGGTGTCCGCCGCCCGAACCGGAACCGGTGTCACCGCCGGCGACCCACCAACTGCCCCCGGCGCCGGCGGCGGTGCCACCGCCGGACCTCTTGTACCCGCTGTGGCCGGCGTACTTCCGGCTCCCCTTGCGGGAGCCGCCCCGCGTGGCCACGATCACCACCGCCAGCAGCGCGATCACCACCCCCACGCACACCGCGATCGCTGCGAATCCCAGGATCACTGCCTCACACTCCTTCCGTCCCCCCAAGCGTGGGGTACCTCCCACGCCCTTAAAGCAGTGGGGTGGGGGTACCTCCCACGCCCTTAAGGCAGTGGGGGAGCCTGGCTCCCCCCGCGCCCCGTGCGCCGCGAGGCCGCCCTGGCCGGCGGCCGTCTTCGTCGTCGGTGCGGGGCTGATGCCCCGGCCCCGGGCGGCTCAAAGCACAGTTGAGGAACTCCAGAGGTTCGGCGGAGGATGGCGCGCATGGACCGACCGCTGCTCAACCACCGCCTCGCCGCCTTCGGCACCACGATCTTCGCCGAGATGTCGGCGCTCGCCCAACGCACCGGCTCCATCAACCTCGGCCAGGGCTTCCCCGACACCGACGGTCCGGAGGAAGTCCGGGAGGCGGCGGTGCGCGCCCTTCGGGACGGCCGCGGCAACCAGTACCCGCCGGGGCCCGGCGTCCCCGAGCTGCGCGCCGCCGTCGCCGCCCACCAGCAGCGCTTCTACGGGCACCTCGGACTGTCCTACGACCCCGACACCGAGGTCCTGGTCACCGCCGGCGCCACCGAGGCGATCGCCGCCTCGCTCCTGGCCCTCCTCGAACCGGGCGACGAGGTCATCGCGCTGGAGCCGTACTACGACTCGTACGCCGCCTGCATCGCGATGGCCGGCGGTCGGCGGGTCCCGGTGACGCTGCGCCCGTCCCCGGAGACCGGCACGTACCACCTCGACCTCGACGAGCTCCGCGACGCCATCACCGACGACACCCGCCTCATCCTGCTCAACACCCCCCACAACCCCACCGGCACCGTCCTGTCCCGCGACGAGCTCGCCGCCGTCGCCGCGCTGGCCGTCGAGCGCGACCTGCTGGTCATCACCGACGAGGTCTACGAACACCTCGTCTTCGAGGGGGAGCACCTGCCGCTCGCGTCGTTCCCCGGCATGCGCGAGCGGACCGTCACCATCGGCTCGGCCGGCAAGACCTTCTCGTTCACCGGCTGGAAGGTCGGCTGGGTCACCGCCGCCCCCGCGCTGATCACCGCCGTCCGCTCGGCCAAGCAGTTCCTCACCTACGTCTCGGCCGGCCCCTTCCAGTACGCCGTGGCCGAGGCGCTGGCCCTCCCGGACTCCTACTTCACCGGGCTCCGCGACGACCTGCGCGCCAAGCGCGACATCCTCGCCGCCGGCCTGGCCGACGCCGGCTTCGGCGTCTACCGCCCGGCCGGCACCTACTTCATCACCACCGACATCCGCCCCCTCGGCGCTGCGCTGTCCCACGAGGGGGACGGCTTCGCCTTCTGCCGCTCCCTCCCCGAGCGCGCCGGGGTCGTCGCCATCCCCAACGCCGTCTTCTACGACCACCAGGACCAGGGCGCGCCCTTCGTCCGCTTCGCCTTCTGCAAGCGCGTCTCCGTCCTGGAGGAGGCGGCGGGCCGGCTGAAGCGGCTGTAGCCGCACGGCGCGGGCGGGCGCCGCAACGACGCGGGCCCCGAAACCGAGGGCGTCGGTTACGGGGCCCGGGCAGCCGGAGGCGGACGGGGGTCAGTCCTCGTCGTCGCCCGGCTTCTCGTCGGAGTCGCCTTCGATCTCGGCCTCCAGACCGAGCTGCTCGACGATCCACCTGTCGAATTCGATCGAGGCACGCACCCAGCTGACCGTGCTCGACACGAAGTGTTCGAGCGAGACACCGGTGCCGACCAGCATCGATGCCTCACCGATCAGACGGACGCTGCCGTCGTCGTGGGTGTGGGTGTACACCTTGGGCCAGAGCGTCCGACGGTTCCAGTCGTCGATCGCCTCCAGCAGCTTCAGCTTCTCGTCGATGCCGTGGACGCGGTCGTAGAACGTACGGACGGAGAAGATCTCCTGCTCCGCCTCACCACGGAACATGAAGTACGTGCGGAACTGCTCCCACGGGGCGGCGAGGTCACCCTCCTCGTCGACGACGTACTTCAGCTCCATCTGCTCAAGGAGCTGCTTGACCAGGTCCTGGTCGGGGACGACGGGACCATCAGGCCCCGACGGCTGCGGTTCGGGCTGGCCCCCGAAATTCGGAATCGAGGACGGGTCGATGCTCACCGTGGAATTCCCTTCGTATGGTCCCTGCCATCCTCCCCCATACGCGCCCGGTCCTGGCAAGCCCGGAACAGCGGACGGGCGCGTACGGGGGCGGCGGGGCACCCCGCGCGGCCCAGCGCGTCAGGCGGCGGGGCGCACCGCCGCGACCGACAGTCGCTCGCCGTCACCGTCCACATCCACCCGGACGGTGTCCCCGTCGAGCACGTCCCCGGCCAGGATGGCGCGCGCCAGCTGGTCGCCGATGGCCGTCTGGACCAGGCGGCGCAGCGGGCGGGCGCCGTAGGAGAGGTCCGGCGCCGGGGCGTCCACGACCGGCTGCCGCCCCAGCCAGGCGAGCCAGGTCAGCGCCCGGGCGGTGACGTCCAGGGTGAGCCGCCGGTCGCCCAGGCGGCGCTGGAGGTGGTCCAGCTGGATCCGGGCGATCCGCTCCAGCTGGTCCGTGCCGAGCGGGTGGAAGACGACCAGGTCGTCCAGCCGGTTGAGGAACTCGGGGCGGAAGGCGGAGCGGACCGTCTTCAGCACCTTCTCCTTCTTCTGCTCCTCCTTCAGCAGCGGGTCCATGAGGAAGTTCGAACCGAGGTTGGAGGTGAGGATGAGGATGGTGTTGCGGAAGTCGACGGTGCGGCCCTGGCCGTCGGTGAGCCGGCCGTCGTCGAGCACCTGGAGCAGCACGTCGAAGACCTCGTGGTGCGCCTTCTCCACCTCGTCGAGCAGGACGACGCTGTAGGGGCGGCGACGGACCGCCTCGGTGAGCTGGCCGCCCTCCTCGTAGCCGACGTAGCCGGGGGGCGCGCCCACCAGCCGGGCCACGCTGTGCTTCTCGCCGTACTCCGACATGTCGATCCGGACCATCGCCCGCTCGTCGTCGAAGAGGAAGTCCGCCAGCGCCTTGGCCAGCTCGGTCTTGCCGACGCCGGTCGGGCCGAGGAAGAGGAACGAGCCGGTGGGCCGGTCCGGGTCGGCGATCCCGGCGCGGGTGCGGCGCACCGCGTCGGAGACCGCGGCGACCGCCTCGGTCTGGCCGATCAGCCGCTTGCCGAGCTCCTCCTCCATGCGGAGCAGCTTCTGGGTCTCGCCCTCCAGCAGGCGCCCGGCCGGGATACCCGTCCAGGAGCCGACCACGTCCGCGATGTCGTCCGGGCCCACCTCCTCCTTGACCATCGACTCCTTGGCGCCGCCGGAGCCCTTGGCCGCCTCCTGCTCGGCCTCCGCCTCCGCGGCCTTGGCCAGCTCCCGCTCCAGGGACGGGATCTCCCCGTACAGCAGCTTGGAGGCGGTGTCGAAGTCGCCGTCGCGCTGGGCGCGTTCGGCCTGGCCGCGCAGGTCGTCGAGGCGCTCCTTGAGCTCACCGACGCGGTTGAGGCTCTGCTTCTCCTTCTCCCAGCGGGCGGTCAGGCCGCGCAGCTCCTCCTCCTTGTCGGCGAGGTCCTTGCGCAGCTTCTCCAGCCGCGCCACGGAGCCGGCGTCGGTCTCGTTGCGCAGCGCCAGCTCCTCCATCTTCAGCCGGTCCACCGCGCGCTGGAGCTCGTCGATCTCGACGGGCGAGGAGTCGATCTCCATCCGGAGCCGGGAGGCGGCCTCGTCGACCAGGTCGATGGCCTTGTCGGGGAGGAAGCGGGAGGTGATGTAGCGGTCGGAGAGGGTGGCCGCGGCGACCAGCGCGGAGTCGGCGATCTGGACCTTGTGGTGCGCCTCGTAGCGCCCCTTGAGGCCGCGCAGGATCGCGACGGTGTCCTCCACGGTCGGCTCGGCGACCAGCACCTGCTGGAAGCGCCGCTCCAGCGCCGGGTCCTTCTCGATCCGCTCGCGGTACTCGTCGAGCGTGGTGGCACCGACCATCCGCAGCTCGCCGCGGGCCAGCATGGGCTTGAGCATGTTGCCCGCGTCCATGGCAGAGTCGCCGCCGGCGCCCGCGCCGACGACGGTGTGCAGCTCGTCGATGAAGGTGATGATCTGGCCCTCACTGGCCTTGATCTCGGCCAGGACGGTCTTCAGCCGCTCCTCGAACTCGCCGCGGTACTTCGCGCCGGCGACCATCGCGCCCAGGTCGAGGGAGACCAGCCGCTTGTTGCGCAGCGACTCGGGGACGTCGCCCTTGACGATCCGCTGGGCCAGCCCCTCGACGACCGCGGTCTTGCCGACGCCCGGCTCGCCGATCAGCACCGGGTTGTTCTTCGTCCGGCGGGAGAGCACCTGCACCACCCGGCGGATCTCCTGGTCCCGGCCGATGACCGGGTCGAGCTTGCCCTCGCGGGCCGCCGCGGTGAAGTCCGTGCCGAACTTCTCCAGCGCCTTGTACGTGCCCTCCGGGTCCGGGGTGGTCACCCGCTGCCCGCCGCGGCTCGCCTCGAAGGCGGCCAGCAGCTTCTTGGCGGTGGCGCCCTGCTGCTCCAGCAGCTCACCGGTGCGGCCGCCCTTGGTGGCGATACCGATGAGCAGGTGCTCGGTGGAGATGTAGGCGTCGCCCAGGTCCTTGGCGCGCTGGGCGGCGTCGGCGATGGCGGCGAGCAGCTCGCGGTCCGGCTGCGGCGGGGCCACGGTCGAGCCCTGGACGCTGGGCAGCCCGGCCAGCTGCCGCTCCGCGCCGGAGCGCAGCTGCGCGGCGTCCGCCTCGACGGCCGCCAGCAGATCCATGATGTTCTCGTTGTCCTGCCCCGCGAGCAGTGCGAGCAGGAGATGCGCGGACGTCATGTCCGCGTGCCCGGCGGCCACCGCCCGCTCACTGGCGGCGCTCAGCGCCTCCCGGCTCTTGTTGGTCAGCTCGGCGTCCACGTCTGCCTGGTCCTCCTCGTGTCCTCGTGCGATCCGGCGCTCGGCGCGCTTCCCTAGCCAATCCTGCCTCGGTTAACGTGCGATAAGTTGAGTCTATTCCACTCAATGCATTCGCTCACGCTTACGAGTGAAGATCCGACCATCGGCCTCATCCCGCTGGCGGCGGCCCGTGACACTGGCCTTCGACCACAAGGAGGTGCAGCATGACGGCTATGGCACAAGAGCCGATGGCCACGGACACGGAAACCCTCCTGGACTTCTTTCTCAGCCTGGACACCCCTGAGGGGTTCCGGGCCGAGCTAGTCGAGGGGGAGATTGTTGTGACACCGCCCACGGACGGCGATCACGAGGACTACCTGAGCATCATCGGCAGGCAGGTGACGCGAAGGTCCGCAACCGACATGCAGATCTCGGGCTGCAAGGGACTCGTCCTTCCCCACGCGGAGAACCAGCCCGCGGACCATGTGATCCCCGACGCCACCATCGCCCCCTACGCGTTGCGCCTCTTCCGAGGTGCGGAGCCATGGATGCCCAGTGACGGTGTCGACATGGTCGTCGAGGTGACGTCGAGCAAGCCCCGCCATGACCGCGTCACCAAACGGCACGCCTACGCACGTGCTGCCATTCCGCTCTATCTTCTCGTCGACCGCGGCAAGTCCGTGGTCACGCTCTTCAGCGAGCCGAAGGACGCCGACTACCTCACCACCCACACCGCCCCCTTCGGCGACCGCCTCCCCCTCCCCGCCCCCTTCTCCTTCGACCTGGAGACAGCCGACTTCGTGTGACCGGCCAGGGGCCGCCCGCCGCGGCCCCCACTACCCTGGCCCCCATGGCCCACGACCTGAGCGCGCTGTCCCCCGAGTACCTCGCCTTCTGGGGCGAGTACCAGATGCCGACCCTGACGACCCTGCGGGCCAACGGCACCCCGCACGTCGTCCCGGTCGGCGTGACCTACGACGCCGGGCAGCGGATCGCGCGGATCATCACCCGCAAGGACAGCACCAAGGTCAAGAACATCCTCGCCGCCGGCCCGGACGGGGCGCGCGTGGCGGTGTGCCAGGTCGACCGCGGTCGCTGGGCGACCCTGGAGGGTGTCGCCCGGGTGCGGACGGACGCCGAGACGGTGGCCGACGCGGTGCGCCGGTACGCCGAGCGGTACGGCCGGACCCCGGAGCCCAACCCCGACCGCGTCATGATCGAGATCGCGGTGACCAAGGCCCTCGGCCGGGCCTGAGGCCGCCGCGGCCCCGGCCAGGTCTGGACCTGGCCGAAACCGGATGCTCCAGATCCACCGTCGGGCGCCCACCTGGTACTCAGGAACGGCAGGAACCGAACACCTCCGCACATCGACGAGCGGCATCGGACCTGTCCCGGGCAAAAAGACGGCAGCTGGAGGCCGCATGGCGTCGGCATTAGGCAGCACGACGACCGTTCCGCGCCGCCCGCCGCGGCGGAAGCGCACGATCCGGCCCCGGCCGTACGCCGAGAACTGCCCCCGGTGCGGCGGCCAGTTGGCCGTGAATCAGGACGGCTGGAAGATCTGCCATGCCTGCGGATACGCCTCGCCACCCGGCGCAGCCCCTCCACCCCGGGCCCTCGGCGGGGGTATCGTCGCCCCCACAGTCGCCACGCCCCGGAGGGCACGATGAACTCGGTCCGAGTGACGGCGATCGCCTGTCTGATGCCGCTGTCCGAGCTGGACGAGGATCCGTTCCTGGTCGATGACCGCAGCCAGCACGCCATGTGCAAACAGTGGGCGGCAGCCCGTGACTACCGTCTGACCTGCCAGCTCAGCCTGCACCAGCTGCGCGCCGACCACAGCGCACTGTGGCACGACGTGGAAGAGGGCCTGGTCGACGTGTTCGTCACGCCCAACCGGCGGGCGCTGGAGTACGCGATCGACGGCGCCGACGAGTTCACCGCGCGGTGCGCGGCAGCGGGGGTCCGGCTGGAGACCGCCGACCTGGACGAGCCGGTCTACACCCTGGCGATGAAGTCGCAGGTGCACCGGCGGCTGTCGATGCCGACGGCCGGGTACAACGGCTGCTGACCGCAGGCGGACGACGCGGAGCGCGGGGACGCCGGACACACACGAAGGGCCGGGGTGGTGTGGGCGGTTTCTAGCGGTCGTTGCAACACGTGGTCGGTTGTCTAGGCCGCGAGCAGTTTATGCAGGCGCTCGGCTGGGGTTTCCCAGCCGAGCGTTTTGCGTGGGCGGCCGTTGAGTTCGGTGGCGACGGCGGCCAGGTGCTGCGGGGTGTGGACGGACAGGTCGGTGCCCTTGGGGAAGTACTGCCGCAGCAGGCCGTTGGTGTTTTCGTTAGAGCCGCGTTGCCAGGGGCTGGCCGGGTCGCAGAAGTAGACCGGGATGCCGGTGGCGATGGTGAACGAGCCGTGTGCGGCCATCTCACTTCCCTGGTCCCAGGTCAGGGACCGTCGAAGGTGGGAGGGCAGGGTCTGGGCCGTGGTGACCAGCGCGTCGCGGACGCGCTCGGCGCCGTGGTCGCCGGGCAGGTGCAGGAGCATGACGTAGCGGGTGGCGCGTTCGACCAGAGTGCCGATGGCCGACTTGCCGTCCTTGCCGATGATGAGGTCGCCTTCCCAGTGGCCGGGGCCGGCACGGTCGGATGCTTCCGCGGGCCGTTCGCTGATCATGACCATCGGTGTGGTGAACCGTGGCTGGCGGGAGGCGACCTGACGGTGGGGTTTGCGGCGGGCGCGGCCTGAGCGCAGGGCTCGGGCGAGCTCGCGGCGGAGCTCTCCACGTCCCTGGACATAGAGGGCCTGGTAGACCGTCTCGTGGACCACGTGCATCTCCGGCCGGTTGGCGAACTGTGCCCGCAGAGCCTGGCAGATCTGCTCCGGGCTCCACCGTAGGGTCAGGCGGTCCTGGATGAAGTCCCGCAGCTCGGGGTTCTGGCCGATCTTGCCCGGCTTGGGTCGCGGCCTGCGGGCGTCGGCACGGGCCTGGGCGGCGTGCGGGCGGTACTGGCCGCTGTCGGGGTGCCGGTTGCGGCGGATCTCCCGGCTGATGGTGGACGGGCTGCGGCCGAGCTCGGCGGCAATCGCCCGGACTGTCGCCTTCTCCCGGAGCCGGTCGGCTATGTGGATCCGATCGGCCTCACGCAGATATCGGGAAGGCCCGGAAGGCGGCACCACCGCGTTGATCGGTGGTGCCGCCTTCTGTCTGCGGTCGGCGCTACGACCGTTGCGCCACTTCCTGCCGGTCCGGGCATCGATCCCGACGAGTCGGCAGGCTTCCTTGTTGCTGTAGCCCTGCTGCACGAGCCGGGAGTATTCCGCGCGCTCCCGGCCCAGCTTCACAGGGCCCTGAGCCGTCCGGTCCCTTCGGATCTTGAAGTCCATTGCATCCCCTGAGCTGGGGTGTTGCAACGACTACTAGAACTCAAGGTGCCCACCCCGGCCCTTCGTCGCGTGGACCACGGCCTCACTCCGACGACCGCTTGGGCCGCCAGACCACCAGCGCACTGGTCTGCTGCACGTCCTGATACGGCACCAGGTCGCGGCGGTAGGAGGCGTGCACCGCGGCCTCCCGCTGCCGCATCGCGCTGGCCGCGCCCTCCAGGGCGCCCTGGAGTTCGGCGACCCGCTGCTGGAGGGCCGCGACCTGGTGCTCCAGCTCGATGATGCGCTTGATGCCGGCGAGGTTGATGCCCTCCTCCTGCGACAACTGCTGGACGGTGCGCAGCAGTTCGATGTCGCGGGCGGAGTAGCGGCGGCCCCGCCCGGCCGTGCGGTCGGGCGAGACCAGGCCCAGGCGGTCGTACTGCCGCAGGGTCTGTGGATGCAGGCCGGAGAGTTGGGCCGCGACGGAGATGACGTACACCGGCGATTCGTCGGTCAGTTCATAGGGGTTACGACGCTGCCCGCCCCGGCTGTCCATCTCATTCTCCCTTCGCGGCCTGGAACAGCTCCGCCCGCGGGTCCGGGCCCGCGGTCGCCTCGCGATAGGACTCCAGCGCTTCCTTCGCCTTGTCCCCGAGGTCCTTGGGAACGGCCACCTCTATGGTGACCAGCAGATCACCTCGGGTGCCGTCCTTGCGGGTCGCGCCCTTGCCGCGGGCCCGCATCGTGCGTCCGTTGGGAGTGCCGGCCGGCAGTTTCAGCGTGACCGGCGGGCCGCCCAGCGTCGGCACCTTGACCTCGCCACCGAGCGCGGCCTCCGGGAAGGTGACCGGCACCGTGACGGTGAGGTTGTCGCCCTTGCGGCCGAAGACCGGGTGGGCGCCCACGTGGACGACCACGTACAGATCGCCGGCCGGGCCGCCGTGCTCGCCCGGTGCGCCCTTGCCGCGCAGCCGGATGCGCTGCCCGTCCGAGACGCCCGCGGGGATGCGGACCTGCATCGTGCGGGCGCTGGAGGCCCGCCCGCTGCCCTTGCAGACCTCGCAGGCGTCCTGGGCGATCAGGCCGCGGCCCTTGCAGTCGGCGCACGGGTCGGTGAGCGAGAAGCCACCGCCCGCGCCCCGGCTGACCTGTCCGGTGCCGACACAGGTCGGGCAGACCCGAGGCGTACCGTTTTTGTCGCCGGTGCCGGAGCACGCCTTGCAGGGCGCCTGGCTGGACATCCGCAGCGGGACCGTGGCCCCGTCGACCGCCTCGGTGAAGCTGAGCGTCACCTCGGACTCGATGTCCTGGCCGCGGCGCGGCTGCGTACGGGTGCCGGAACCACCGCGGTTGAACAGGCCGCCGAAGACGTCCCCGAGCCCGCCGCCGAAGCCGCCGGAACCCCCCGAGCCCCCGGCGCCTCCGAAGAGGTCGCCGAGGTCGAAGTTGAAGTTCCCGCCTCCGCCGGGACCCGGCCGGAAGCCGCCGTTGCCGAACAGCGCCCGGGCCTCGTCGTACTCCTTGCGGCGCTTGGCGTCGCCGAGCACGTCGTTGGCCTCGGAGATCTCCTTGAAGCGCTCCTCGGCCTTGGCGTCGCCCTTGTTGGCGTCCGGGTGGAACTCGCGGGCGAGCTTGCGGTACGCCTTCTTGATCTCCGCTTCGGTGGCGTCCTTGGGGACGCCGAGGACCTTGTAGTAGTCCTTCTCGACGAAGTCCTTGGTGCTCATCCCCGACGTCCCTCCTTCCGCGCGGTTCTCGACTCTGCCCGTACGTCAGCCCTTGTCCGGGCCACCGCTCTCCTTGTCCGCAGCCTTGGCACCCTTGGCTCCCTTACCGCCCTTGGCGCCCTTGGCCTCCTCGTCGGAGGCGGACTTGGCGCCCTGTGCGCCCGGCTGCGGCTCGGCGACCGCGACCCGCGCGGGGCGGATCGTGCGCTCACCGATGCGATACCCGGGCTGCAGGATGGCGACGCATGTCGTCTCCGTGACGTCGGGCGCGTACGAGTGCATCAGCGCTTCGTGGATCGTCGGGTCGAAGGGCTCGCCCTCCTTGCCGAACTGCTGCAGACCGAGCTTGGCGACCACGGTCTCCAGCGACTCGCCCACCGACTTGAAGCCGCCGAGCAGTTCGCCGTGGTCCCGGGCCCGACCGATGTCGTCGAGCACCGGCAGCAGCTCGGAGAGCAGGTTGGCGACCGCGATCTCCTTGACCGTCACACGGTCGCGCTCCACCCGGCGGCGGTAGTTCTGGTACTCCGCCTGGAGCCGCTGAAGGTCGGTGGTGCGCTCGTTGAGCGCGGTGCGCACCTGGTCCAGCTGGGCCTGGAGCGCGACGTCCTGGACGTCCCCGGCCGGGGCCGAGCCCGCCTTGTCGGCGGACTCGGCCTGCGCCGCGTCTTCGGAAGCGGCATCGGAAGGGACGTCGGGCTTCTCCTCGAAGCCCGGGGTCTCCTCCGTCACGCCGCACCACCCTTGGCGTCCTTGGGCTTCTCGTCGTCGACGATCTCGGCGTCCACGACGTCGTCCTCGGCCTTGGCCTGCTGGCCACCGGCGGCACCCGCGGCGCCGGCCGCACCCTGGGCGGCCTGGGCGTCGGCGTACATGGCCTGACCCAGCTTCTGCGAGACGGCCGCGACCTTCTCCGACGCGGTGCGGATCTCGGCCGTGTTGTCGCCCTCGGCGGCCTCGCCCTTGAGCTTCTCCTTCAGCTCGCCGACGGCGGTCTCGACCTCGGTCTTGACCTCGGCGGGCACCTTGTCCTCGTTGTCCTTGAGGAACTTCTCGGTCTGGTAGACCAGCTGCTCGCCCTGGTTGCGGGTCTCGGCGGCCTCGCGGCGCTTGTGGTCCTCCTCCGCGTACCGCTCGGCCTCCTCACGCATCCGGTCGACCTCGTCCTTCGGCAGCGAGGAGCCGCCGGTGACGGTCATCTTCTGCTCCTTGCCCGTGCCCAGGTCCTTGGCGGTCACGTGCATGATGCCGTTGGCGTCGATGTCGAAGGAGACCTCGATCTGCGGGACACCGCGCGGGGCCGGCGGCAGACCGGTCAGCTCGAACATCCCGAGCTTCTTGTTGTACGCCGCGATCTCGCGCTCGCCCTGGTAGACCTGGATCTGCACGGACGGCTGGTTGTCCTCGGCCGTGGTGAAGATCTCCGAGCGCTTGGTCGGGATCGTGGTGTTGCGCTCGATCAGCTTGGTCATGATGCCGCCCTTGGTCTCGATACCGAGGGACAGCGGGGTGACGTCCAGCAGGAGGACGTCCTTGACCTCGCCCTTGAGGACACCGGCCTGGAGGCTGGCGCCCATGGCGACGACCTCGTCCGGGTTGACGCCCTTGTTGGCCTCCTTGCCGCCGGTCAGCTCCTTGACGAGCTCGGCGACGGCGGGCATACGGGTCGAACCGCCGACCAGGACCACGTGGTCGATCTCGGACAGCGAGATGCCGGCGTCCTTGATGACGTTGTGGAACGGGGTCTTGCAGCGGTCGAGCAGGTCCGCGGTCAGCTGCTGGAACTGCGAGCGGGTGAGCTTCTCGTCCAGGTGCAGCGGGCCCTCGGCGGACGCGGTGATGTAGGGCAGGTTGATCGTCGTCTCACTGGACGACGACAGCTCGATCTTCGCCTTCTCCGCGGCCTCGCGCAGGCGCTGGAGCGCCATCTTGTCCTTGGAGAGGTCCACGCCGTGGCCGCCCGCGAACTGCTTGACCAGGAAGTCGACGACGCGCTGGTCCCAGTCGTCACCACCGAGGTGGTTGTCACCGTTGGTGGCCTTCACCTCGACGACGCCGTCACCGATCTCCAGCAGCGACACGTCGAAGGTGCCACCGCCGAGGTCGAAGACGAGAATGGTCTGGTCTTCCTTCTCCAGGCCGTAGGCCAGGGCGGCCGCGGTGGGCTCGTTGACGATGCGCAGGACGTTGAGACCCGCGATCTCACCGGCCTCCTTGGTGGCCTGGCGCTCGGAGTCGTTGAAGTACGCCGGGACGGTGATGACCGCGTCGGTGACCTTCTCGCCGAGGTAGGACTCCGCGTCCCGCTTCAGCTTCTGCAGGATGAACGCGGAGATCTGCTGCGGGTTGAAGTCCTTGCCGTCGAGGTTGATCTTCCAGTCAGTGCCCATGTGGCGCTTGACCGAACGGATCGTCCTGTCGACGTTGGTCACCGCCTGGCGCTTGGCGACCTCGCCGACCAGCACCTCGCCGTTCTTGGCGAAGGCGACGACGGACGGCGTGGTCCTGGCGCCCTCGGCGTTGGTGATGACGGTGGGCTCACCGCCTTCGAGAACACTGACGACGGAGTTCGTCGTGCCCAGGTCGATGCCGACCGCACGTGCCATTTCGATTCCTCCAGCTGACTTGAGTGGAACAGGCTCAAGGGTGCAGCACCGAGCCGAAGCTGTCAACAGACCTGAGTCGGAGGCGCTCAACTTTTATGTCACCCTTATCGTCACCAGGTCATTCCGGAGGACGTCGGGACCGGCCCGACGGTTGCCCGCGCGACACAGATCACCGGCCGGGCGGCTTCAAGGGGCCCCGAATACTCGGTAACCTCAGCCGCAGACCCAAAAAGTTACCGCTTAGTAGTTCCGCTCGGATCTCCACGGCCCGGCCGTTCCGATCACGCGGAGCCGTCAAGATTTCGCCCGCTCTCGCAGGTTCGAGGAGCCCCCAATGCAACTCGCCGCGATCATCGTGTCGCTGGTCCTAATCGCGGTCGGCGTCGCGCTGTTCGGCCGTGCCATCCTGCAGATCTACCGCCACATGCGGCTAGGCCAGCCGGTACCCGCCGGAACCCGGACCGACGAGCCCGTGCGGCGGACCGGCACGGTGGTCAAGGAGTTCCTCGGCCACACCCGGATGAACCGCTGGGGCGTCGTCGGCGTGGCGCACTGGTTCGTGGCGGTCGGCTTCTTCTCGCTGCTGCTGACGATCGTCAACGCCATCGGCCAGCTCTTCAAGGCCGACTGGATCCTGCCGATCATCGGGGACTGGACGCCGTACAACGTCTTCGTCGAGTTCGTCGGCACCATGACCACGCTCGGCATCCTGGCCCTGATCGTCATCCGGCAGCTGAGCAAGCCGAACAAGCCGGGCCGCAAGTCCCGCTTCGCCGGCTCCAACTTCGGCCAGGCGTACTTCGTCGAGGCCGTCATCCTCATCGTCGGCATCTGCATCTTCATGCTGCACGCCCTGGAGGGCGCCCAGCACCACGTCGACGGCTACGAGGCGTCCTTCTTCATCTCGTACCCGGTCGTGGCGTGGCTGAAGGGGCTGAGCGTCGGCACGCTGCAGAACCTCACCTACCTCTTCGCCGGCGTGAAGATCGCGACCTCGTTCATCTGGATGATCACGGTCGCGCTGAAGACCGACATGGGCGTGGCCTGGCACCGGTTCCTGGCGTTCCCCAACATCTGGTTCAAGCGCGAGGCGGACGGCGGCACGGCGCTCGGCGCCCTCCAGCCGATGACGTCGGCGGGCAAGCCGATCGACTTCGAGGACCCGGGCGAGGACGACCAGTTCGGCGTCTCCCAGATCGAGCACTTCTCCTGGAAGGGCCTGCTGGACTTCGCCACCTGCACCGAGTGCGGCCGCTGCCAGTCGCAGTGCCCCGCGTGGAACACCGGCAAGCCGCTGTCCCCGAAGCTGCTGATCATGTCGCTGCGCGACCACGCGCACGCCAAGGCGCCCTACCTCCTGGCCGGCGGCGGCAAGGATGCGGAGGGCAACGAGAAGGCGACCGAGGAACAGCTCAAGGACGTCCCGGCCGCTGCTCTGGCCGAGGCCGAGCGCCCGCTGATCGGCACCCTCGAAGCGAACGGCGTCATCGACCCGGACGTGCTGTGGTCCTGCACGACCTGCGGCGCCTGCGTCGAGCAGTGCCCGGTGGACATCGAGCACGTCGACCACATCGTCGACATGCGCCGCTACCAGGTCATGATCGAGTCCTCGTTCCCGTCCGAGGCGGGCACGATGCTCAAGAACCTGGAGAAGAAGGGCAACCCCTGGGGCCTGGCCAAGAAGCAGCGTCTGGCCTGGACCAAGGAGGTCGACTTCGAGATCCCGGTCGTCGGCAAGGACATCGAGGACCTCACCGAGGTCGACTACCTCTACTGGGTCGGCTGCGCCGGCGCCCTGGAGGACCGCGCCAAGAAGACCACCAAGGCGTTCGCCGAGCTGCTGCACATCGCGGGCGTGAAGTTCGCGATCATGGGCGGCGACGAGGCGTGCACCGGTGACTCGGCCCGCCGCCTGGGCAACGAGTTCCTCTTCCAGCAGCTCGGCCAGCAGAACGTCGAGGCCCTGAACATGGCCTTCGGCGAGGACAGCGAGGACGAGTCGACGAAGAAGCCGAAGGCTTCCAAGAAGATCGTCGCCACCTGCCCGCACTGCCTCAACACGCTCGGCAACGAGTACCCGCAGCTCGGCGGCGACTACGAGGTCATCCACCACACCCAGCTGCTCCAGCACCTCGTCGACGAGGGCAAGCTGATCCCGGTCACCCCGGTGGAGGGCATCATCACCTACCACGACCCGTGCTACCTGGGCCGCCACAACAAGATCTACACGCCCCCGCGCGAGATCATCGGCAAGGTCCCGGGCCTGCGCAACGAGGAGATGCACCGCCACAAGGAGCGCGGCTTCTGCTGCGGCGCCGGCGGCGCCCGGATGTGGATGGAGGAGCGGATCGGCAAGCGCATCAACAACGAGCGCGTCGACGAGGCCCTCTCGCTGAACCCCGACATCGTCTCCACCGCCTGCCCGTTCTGCCTCGTCATGCTGACCGACTCGGTCAACGGCAAGAAGAACGACGGCAAGGCCAAGGAGTCCATCCAGGTCGTGGACGTGGCCCAGCTGCTGCTGGACTCCGTCAGGACGCCGATGGATCCGCCGTCGGACGAGGAGGAGCCGGCGGATGCGCCGGAGCCGGAGCCGGTGAAGTAGCTCCCCGACCGAAGTGGTTCCTCGGCGTTCCGGACGCCGAAACGGTGACGGCCGGTCCCTTCGGGGGCCGGCCGTTCCGCTGCGCGGGGCCGGTCCGCCGCGCGGGACGGTCGGGTGCGGTGACGGTCGCCACCGCCCCCCAGGGGTACCCCCTAGGGGATGTCACAGCTCGGCTCCAAAGGGCCGTCAGAATTCTCCGCGGGCCACCCCGCGTCGTGGGACCAGGTACTTTCGAAAGCGTGGCTGGATTCAGGATGGGGCGCGGACGGGATGCCCGCCCCGCACAGGACGGACAGCAGGCCGGGGCCCAGGGGCCGCAGGCGTACGGGCCGCCGGCTTCGTACGGGCGGCAGGCCCCGCCCCCGCAGGGTCAGTGGCCGTCGGCGCCGCAGCCGTACGGCGCCGCCCAGGCCGGGCCGGCCCCCCAGGGGCAGCCCGAGTACTTCGGCGACGGCGGGTACCCGGCGGAGCCGTCGTACGCGCCCTACGACAACCGCAACAACGCTCCGGGTCACACCCAGCAGTTCAGCGTCGGCGACGCCCCGGACGGCTACGGCACGTACGGGGACGGGTACGGGTCGGGCGACGACCAGTACGCGCAGGGCGGGACCTACCGCGCCGGGCAGACCAGCGCGCCGCCGGCCGGCCCGCGGCTGCACTGGAAGCAGCTGCTGTCCGGCGTCGTGCTGCGGCCCACGCCCACGTTCTGGCAGATGCGGGACCACGCGCTGTGGGGCCCGGCGCTGATCGTCACCTTCGTCTACGGCCTGCTCGCGGTCTTCGGCTTCGACAAGGCCCGTGAGGACGTGATCAACCAGACGATCGGGAACAGCCTCCCGTGGGTGCTGCTCACGTCGGTGATGTTCATCCTGGGCAGCCTGATCCTGGGCGCGGTCACCCACACCATGGCCCGCCAGCTCGGCGGCGACGGCGCCTGGCAGCCGACCGTCGGCCTGTCCATGCTGGTCATGACGATCCCGGACGCGCCGCGGCTGCTCTTCGCCATGTTCCTGGGCGGCGACAGCGCGCTGGTCCAGGTGCTGGGGTGGGCCACCTGGCTCGCCACCGGCTATCTGCTGACCTCCATGGTCGGCAAGTCGCACGACCTGCCGTGGCCCAAGGCCCTGGGCGCCTCCGCGATCCAACTGGTCGCGCTGCTGGCCCTGGTGAAGCTCGGCACGCTGTAACCGGCGCACGACGCGGTCCGGCCCACGGATCGAGGGGCCCGTTCCGAAAGGACGTCACCGACGTCTCTCGGAACGGGCCCCTCGTCGTGCCGGCGCGGGAGGCCCGCTCACGGCGTCCGACGGCCGGTCAGGCGAATCGCTGCCCCGCCGAGCCGTCGCACTTCTGGAGCCGCACCGGGTCCTTCGCCGCACCCAGCGTCAGGCAGAGCGACGACGCGGCGGCCGGCCGGAGGGTGCCGCCGTCCCGGACGAACTGCTGGTTGGCCGCGCCCGAGCAGTTCCACAGCACCAGCCCGGCGCCGGCCTCGTAGCGGGCCCCCGGCACGTCCAGGCACCGGGCCTGGGTCAGCTCCACGTGCAGCGACTTGCGGTCCTGGTCGTACCACCAGCCCTGGTTGCGCTGCCCGTTGCAGTCCCAGCCGCCGACCGCGGTGCCGTTGCGGGACAACCCGCCGGTGGCGTCCATGCAGGTGCCGGTCGCGGCGTTCTTCAGCGGCCGGTAGGCGTCGTCCCAGGCGCCCGGGTACAGCTTGGGCTGCCCGGTGTTCGCCGGGTCGGTGCAGGACGCCTCGCGCAGCTGCGGCGCCGCGTACAGCTGGGTCAGGCAGGACGCGAACGCGCCGTGCCCGCGGGCGTTGGGGTGGAAGGACTGGCGGACCGAATTGGCGTCCGGCGGGAAGGGGTTGGAGATGTTCACGTACAGCCCGCGGGCCCAGGTCTCCGACATGCACACCTCGTGCCCGTGGAAGAGCCGCGAGGAGTCGAGGTAGGTGGCGCCGGTGTCCTGTGCGATCTTCCGCATGCCCCGCTCGAAGGTCGGCACCGCCGTGTTGCGCCCCCATCCGGCGTCCGAGGTGTACCCGGTGCAGCCGCCCGGGATCTTCCCCGGGTACTGGGGGTTGTCCTCGACGTCCGGACCGATCGGGCTCGGGTACGACATCACCACGAGGCGGTAGTCGCCGTCGGCGTACCCCGCGTCCCGCATCACGGTCCGCAGGTCCCGCACCGTGGCCTCGACCTTCGGCACCAGCCCGTCGACCCGCGCCTGCCATCCCGGCTGGTACTTGGGCTCGCAGGTCCCCTGGAACAGGAACCAGCGCTCGACGCAGTCCGTCATCACCGGCCCGAACTGGAGGTCGTCGTTGGCCCCGGCGACCAACAGCACCATTTTCAGCCGGGTGTTGCGCGCCGCGATCGCCAGGCTGTCGCTCTGCACCAGTTCATCGGCGTACTGCTTGCTGCCGCCGATCCGGATGTTGCCGGTGTACGCCCCCGAGCACGCCGCGTTGTACGTCACGTCCGCGGCGATCCCGGTCCGGTGGATCGCCGAGTCCGGCGACCGGTGGCACCAGTTGGTGGGCCCGTCGGTGCCCGGCTCGTACGTCCCGACGCCCTCGCCGGAGATCTCGCTGTCGCCCAGCGAGATCAGCGAGGTCTTCCGGTCGTCGAGCGGCCGCACGGCGGCGGCGCCGTACAGCTTGGTCGCCTCCCGCGCCCGGATCCGTTCCAGTTCCGGCGACAGCGGCTGGACGGCCGGCCGCCCGGCCGTCGCCACGGTACCCGCCGTCGCGCCGGTGACCCCGGTGGCGCTGGCACCGCCCGCCGTCACCGTGAACGCGGCGGTCAACGCCGCCGCCGACACCGCCACGGCGGCCCGTAACCGCCGCCCTCGTGCACGTCCGCTCCCTCGCGGCCCGCGTCTCGCACGCACCATCGGACCTCCCCTCCGGTCTGCTGTTACCGCCGGTTTCTACTCGGAGGTACAGAACGGTGGAACACCCGGAACAGAACTGGCCGAAACGCGTGCCACAAAAAGCCCGCGAGCCCGCAAAGTACGCGGGCTCGCGGGAACGGAGAACGCCGTGCGGGCGCCCGTCAGGCGTCGAGGATCTGACCGTCCCGCCGGACCACCGGCGGCTCGACACTCCAGGGGAAGTTGATCCAGTCGTCCGTGCGCTTCCAGACGTACTCGCACTTCACCAGCGAGTGCGACTTCTCGTAGATCACCGCGCTGCGGACCTCGGCGACGGTCCCCTGGCAGAAGTCGTGCACCAGCTTGAGCGTCTTGCCGGTGTCGGCGACGTCGTCCGCGATCAGGACCTTCTTGTCCGAGAAGTCGATCGCGTTGGGCACCGGCGCGAGCATCACCGGCATCTCCAAGGTGGTGCCCACCCCGGTGTAGAACTCGACATTCACCAGGTGAATGTTCTTGCAGTCCAGCGCGTACGCCAGACCGCCGGCCACGAACACCCCGCCCCGGGCGATCGACAGCACGATGTCGGGCTCGTACCCGTCATCCGCGATCGTCTGCGCCAGCTCACGTATCGCTCCGCCGAACCGCTCGTACGTCAGGTTCTCCCGCACGTCACCCACGACTCTCCCAGACCTTCTCTTCGTCTCCGGGGGCCCGTGCCGGCCCCGCCTCGCACCCTCGCGCGGGGTGCCTCACACCTGCGTACGGTGGAAATTCTTGAACGACCGGGACGGCGTCGGACCGCGCTGTCCCTGATACCGCGAGCCGTAGCGCTCACTGCCGTACGGGTGCTCCGCCGGCGAGGTCAGCCGGAACATGCACAGCTGCCCGATCTTCATGCCCGGCCACAGCTTGATCGGCAGCGTCGCGACGTTGCTCAGCTCCAGCGTCACGTGCCCGCTGAACCCCGGGTCGATGAAGCCCGCGGTCGAGTGCGTCAGCAGCCCGAGCCGTCCCAGGCTGGACTTCCCCTCCAGCCGCGAGGCGATGTCGTCGGGGAGCGAGATGACCTCGTACGTCGAGGCCAGCACGAACTCACCGGGGTGCAGGATGAACGCCTCGGCGCCCTCCGGCACGACCTCGCGGGTCAGGTCCGCCTGCTCGACGGCGGGGTCGATGTGCGGGTAGCGGTGATTCTCGAACACCCGGAAAAAGCGATCGAGCCGCACATCGATGCTGGACGGCTGCACCATCGACTCGTCGTAGGGGTCGATGCGCACCCGACCTGCGTCGATCTCGGCCCGGATGTCCTTGTCTGAGAGAAGCACGCAGACGAGGATACGCGCCCGCGCACCCCCGGCCGTACGACGAGGGCCCGGCCCCACCGGGGACCGGGCCACTACGACCTCACGCCGACGTCACGTGCGAAGATCACCGCCGACCTTCACCGCGACCCCGCGACCGCCGCTACCGCTTCGCGTGCTCCACCGGCACCGAGTGCCGCAGCCGAGCACAGCGCGGGCAGCGCAGCAGCCGCCCGGGGCCGAGCCGGTCGGTGGTCTGCATGGGGAACGAAGCGGTGCTGAAGACGTGCCCCTCGGCACAACGTACGACGGTGCGCTCCATCAAGTCCCTCTCCCAACTGCGTGGACAACAAAAGCCACATTAGGGGATGAACTGGGCGCACTCGCAGGCGGCACTCCGATGCCCCACCGTACGCCCCAACTCCCTTCCCCCGCACCCGCGTCCCGCCCCGACACCCCTGCGCGCGCCCCCGCGCGAGACACCCTCCGAGGCCCCCACCGCACCCCCGGACATGCCAAATGCACCGCGAAGCGGTGATGGGGTAGAGTGTGCGAGGACGCTCCGCCTCCAGGCTGGTTCCCTCCAGACCGGGCGGTGTTACGCGGGTGTAGTTTAATGGTAGAACATGAGCTTCCCAAGCTCAGAGCGCGGGTTCGATTCCCGTCACCCGCTCCATAGTTGAGGCCCAGGTCAGCGACCTGGGCCTTGTTTGTTGTCTAGACCACTCTCGGGCTGCCCAGCCCTCCGCCAGCCCCATCTGCCGGCTGAGGCGTAAATTTCGCGCACCCCCGCACCGAGCCAGGCACCTTGGGAGTCGACCTTCTCAAATAGCGAGACGCATTTTCTGTGACTTGGGTCACCGACATCTGAGGTGTCGTGAGATTACGGATGCAAAATGGGCCCTTGGCAAGGGAGTTCGTCTGACCCCTGCCCGCGCTCCGGGCGGCGAACGCAACTCCGCCTAAAACACAGCGCAGCGTAGAACTCGCGCGGATAGGCGTGGGCTTACGGGCGTCGCCTGGGGCGGTTGTCCCAGCGGTGGGTGGTCCAGGATCGTCGGATCAGGCTGCGGACGGTGATGATCGTGTCCGCGAGGTCGAAGAAGGCGTCGATCACGACGGCGCGGCGTTCGTAGCAGCGGGAAAGACGGTGGAAGGCGTTCTGCCAGGCGTGGGTGCGCTCGACGTGCCACCGCCGGCTCGCCTGAATCGGTGCTTTCTCGCCCTTGTGCGCTATCTGACCGTGCAGCCCGCGTTCGTCGAGCAAGGCGCGGGCCTTGTTCGAGTCGTACCCAGCGTCCAGGTGCACCGTGATGTCGTCGGGCAGCGGCCCGAGTTCCGCGAGGCGGTCCAGGGTCGGGGCCGGCAGCGGAGAGTCGTGACAGTTCGCCCCGGCCAGAACGCGGCCGAGCGGGATTCCGTAGCGTCAGTCATGCCGGAGCGTTTCAGGCCCTGTTTTCCCCGGTCGACCGGGGAGCGCCCGGCGACCTCACCGCCGCCGGGTGCCTTGGTGAGGGAGCCATCGATGGCGATCTGATCCAGCATCAGGCCGACGATGCGGTCGTAGGAATCGAGCGCGATCTGCTTCAACTGGCTGAAAATGCCCAGGCGGATCCACTCATCGCGCCGGCTGCGGATGGTGCTGGCCGATCAGGTCGTGTCAGCGATCGCCCCACCGCAGCAACTGCGGAAGCTTGTCGAACACGATCCGGTCACTGATGCGCGGACGGTGGCAGCGCAGAGGATGGTCCGGGCGGTAGAGCCGCCGCTCGGGCAGCAGCGCCGAGAACTGGTCCCACAGCGGTTCGGTCCGCCATGACGGAAGAACAGGCACAGGTCCCCCCGGCGATCGCAGAGCGTCGCGCTGAAGCCGGCAGCAGCGATGGCCTCGACTGCCTGCGTCCGACTGATAGGCCCTTCCCGAACGTCGCCGCATCGTGGGCGCACCCCAGAGTTGACCATCCCACCCCAGCATTGTCATCATTGATGACAGCATTGATGATTGCGGGAGTGAGGGAGGGACATGGTTGTGGGCAAGGGCCGGGCGGTGCGGTTGTCGCCGGAGCTGATCGTGGAGGCAGCCGTACGGATCGCGGCGCGGGCGGAACCGGACGGGCTGACCGGACGCGCTCTGGGGGAGGAACTGGGCGTGGACCGGTCGGCAGTCTGGCGGCATTTCGCGGACCGGGACGCACTGCTGCTGGCGGTGGGTGACCGGCTGCTGGCCATGGCCGTGGAGCGTGTGCCCGACGGCCTGGGGCCGCGGGAGGTTCTGCAGGAGCTGGCCCGCTCCCTGGTGGAGGTCTTTGAGGCCCACCCGTACGTCGGTGCGGCCGTCGCGTGCCGGACCACCCGCGGCCCAGGGGAGTTCGCCGCGATGGAAACGATGCTCACGGCGCTGGAGGAGATCGGTCTGGACGCGGGCAGTGTGGCCCGCTACCAACGGATGCTCGCCGACACCGTGCTGGCGTACGCGGGCATGCGTGCCGGGTATGCCGCGCTCCCGCAGGAGGTGCGCGCCGCCGACGAGCGTGCCTGGGCCGGGGCGTACGCCACCATCTCCCCCGAGCGTTATCCGGCCATCACCACGCACCTGCCCCACCTGGCTGCGCAGGACGACGAGGCCGTCTTTCAGACGCTGATGGAGGCGTTCTGGCTGGCGGTCGACGCAACCGCCCGCACCACTCCCAAGGACGACGCCGATGTCTGACCATCGCCCTGCTGTGGAAGCCGCCGGCGAGGCTGACGAGGCCGTCGACACGGACCACAAAGCCCCCCAGGACAGCAGTCCTGGACCGGCAGCCAGCTCGCGGTCCGCTTCCGCTGCCGGTCCCACCACCCGGGCCGTGGAGCAGACCGACCGCACCGTGGCCGCCTCGCGTTCTGCAAAGCCGCGGACACGGCGCGTACTACGGCGCACCCTCATCGCACTGCCAATAGCGCTTGGCGTGCTGGTGGCCGGCTCCTACACCGCCACCGCGCTGCTGGACATCCCCTCCCCACCCACGCTGGTCCAACTGCTGACCACCGAGCCCTCGCGGCAGGGCGACCTGTTCGACACCCGCACCATTCCCGCCTCCGCCACGCCGGCACCTCTGCCCGTCCACGACGAGTCGCTACCTGCGACCGTGCCATGGAAGGGCGAGCGGGTGACGGTCGAGCAGTTCCTGACGACCACCCACACCAATGCCTTCCTGGTCCTCAGGAATGGCCGGCTGACCCACGAGTGGTACCGCGACGGGGTGGGCCCCACCACCCGCCTGTCCTCCTGGTCGGCTGCCAAGTCGGTGGTGTCCCTGCTCGCCGGGCAAGCCATCGAACAGGGCAGACTCCGGGAAGACGACCGGCTGGTCGACATCCTGCCCCAGCTCAAGACCGGCGGGGCCTACGACACCATCACCGTGCGCGACCTCCTGGACATGACGTCGGGTGTGGACGTCCCGGAGAACTACAACGAGTACTACCCGCTGACCGGCACCGCCCGGATGTACCTCTCCCGGGACCTGCCCGCCTTCGCGCAGGACCATCGCGACCTGCAGTTCCCGCCGGGCAGCCAAGGCGCCTACCGCAGCATCGACACCGAACTCCTCGGACAGGTCCTGGCCAAGGCCCAAGGACGGCCGCTGGCCGACCTCCTGGCGGACAACATCTGGGCACCGATGGGAGCACAGGACAGCGCCACCTGGAACCTCGACCACGACAACGGCCACGAGAAGGCGTACTGCTGCATCAACGCCACCCCCCGCGACTACGCCAAGCTCGGCCAGCTCGTCCTGAACAACGGCCACGCCCAGGGCAAACAGATCATCCCCCCGGCATGGATCAAGCGCATCGCCACCCCAGCACCCCACAAAGTCGACGGCTGGGGCTACTCCGCCCAGTGGTGGCATCCCCCCGGCGGCAACGGCAAGGACTACTCCGCCCTCGGCGTGTACGGGCAGTACATCTACGTCGACCCCATAAGCAGGACCGTCGTGGTCAAACTCAGCGACTACGGCGACCAGCAAGACGAACAGGAGACCTTCGACGCCCTGCGCGCCATCGCTCACAGCGGCTGACCTGCGCCTGTCGTGCTGTCACGGGTACCCCGCGCCTATCTGCGCGAGCTCGTAGGCAGGACCGTTCAGTTACTGAACGGTCCTGCCTACGCTGCGCATTGCCCTCTGGATTGGGGAAAGCCGACGCCTCAGCCGGAGTGCTTCCGCTCCTCCGCCTGAAGTTGCTCGGCTGCCTCCCGACGCTGCTGACGCACCTCGGCGTCGATGCTCTTCGCGAGCTTGCGCTGGTGCTTCTTCTTGGAGTGCTGGTAGATCAGCTGAGCCTTGGGGCTGGACTGGCCCGCGCGGACCATGAGGTCCTTGAGCTTCGCACCGGAGTCGGCCGCCAGGGTGTTACCGGTATGGCGCAGATCGTAGAAGCGGAAGTTGTCCGGCAGTCCCACCGCGATGCGTGCCTTGCGCCACTTGCGCCCGAAGGAGGACCGTCGCAGAGCGGCCCCGCGCTCGCCCACGATGAGGAGTCCGTCCGGTTCCTTCTCGGCGAACCACTGAAGGTGGCGACGCAGCTCGGGCACCAGGAAATCAGGCAGGTACACGGCACGCTTGCCCGCTCGCGACTTCGGATCGCCGATCACCTTCTTGCCGTTGGTCAGCTCCGGCGCGGCGCGCCTGATCCACACCACGCCCTCGTCGACGTCGATGTCGCTGCGACGCAGCTCGGCGAGTTCTTCGGGACGCAGGGACGCGAAGGCCCCGAGGAAGATCATGATGCGCCAGCGTGGTCCGATGGCTTCGGCCAGCGCATAGACCTGTTCGACCTCGGCGACGTCGCGTTCGTCGGCCTCCTCCTTGCCGGCGCCCTTGATACGGCACGGGTTGCTCTTGAGGAGATCGTCGTCGACCGCGGTCTGAAGGATGGCCTTCAGCAGGCGGTAGGACTTGGCCACCATCGTCTTCGCACCGTTGGTCGCCTTCAGCCGCTCGGCTCGCCAGACGCGCACATCCGCCGGTTGGATCTCGTCCAGGTCCCACGTGCCGAACGTGGGCGTGATGTGCTTGGTGAGCAAGCGGGTGTACAGGTCCTCGGTGGTCGCTGCGAGGCCGCGCTCGTTGACCCACTTCCTGGCGAAGTCCTCGAAGTTGACGGCGCCGGCGTCCGGGTCGGTCCAGTGCTTGCGCTCGATATCGGCCTGGGTCAGTGCGAGCCAGGTCGTTGCCTCCGTCTTGGTCTCGAACGTCTTCGGCGCATAGCGCCGCTTGCCGTCCGGTGCCCAGTAGCGGGCTTGGAAGCGCCCCGACTCGGTCTGGCGCACACTGCCGAATTCACGCCGCCGCTGCGGCTTGCGCGCCATCAGGCAGCCTGACCGTAGCCGGAGCGGAACCGTCGTGCCGGCTGAACGGTGCGGGCCGCTATATAGGCGGCGAGCACGCTCTCGGCGATACGGACGTGCCGCCCGACCTTGACGAAGGCGATCCGGCGCTCAGCGACGAGGCGGCGGGGGAAACGCTCCGTGGTGCCGAGGCGCTCGGCGACCTCGGGGATGGTCAGATAGCGCTCGGACGCGCTGGAAGAAGGCATGGAAGTCCTCCTCGCCGACCTGGGGCTGGCACCCCTGCGGCGTGATCGTTGATGGGTGGTCATTTGAAAGAGCTCGCTCACCTCGCGGGCGCGCTAACACCGTTGCGAGGAAAGCGGGTTAGACCAAGGGGTAGATGTCTCCCTTTTCGTCGACGTGGAAGTCAACGTAGGCCAGATCCTCGGGGAGGGCTGGGGGCACGAGACCCTCTTTACGCATGGCGTTGCGTTGGGCCCGAAGGTCCGTGAGTTGGTGCCGGGCGTAGTCGTCCAGCTTCTCCTGCATCTCGACGTTGATAGCCCGCTGCTCCGGATCACGGACCATGCTGAGGGTGCGACGGGTGCCGTCTGCGAATTCG
Source organism: Streptomyces yunnanensis (assembly GCF_029011865.1). Taxonomy (NCBI): domain Bacteria; kingdom Bacillati; phylum Actinomycetota; class Actinomycetes; order Kitasatosporales; family Streptomycetaceae; genus Streptomyces; species Streptomyces yunnanensis. The sequence goes on along the minus strand of NZ_CP095749.1, from coordinate 5,135,462 downwards.
ACCGCCTTCCGCGCCGCGCTGAGCACCTGTGCGTGGAGGCGGAACTCGTAGAGCTTCGCCTCGATGGTGCCCTCCGGCGGCTCCTCACTGAGCGGGACCTCCGCGGTGAACCACGTCACCGCATCCCAGACCGACACTTCCTGGCCGGGGAGCACCTCGATGCTGCCGGCGACACCGACCGGCATCAGCAGCGCGATCGGGGGCACCTTCAGCGCCTTGGCGAGTACGAGCAGATCGGCGATCTCCACGCTCGCGCGCCGACCGTTCTCCAGGTTGGCGATCACGGTACGCGGGATCTCGTAGCCGATCTCGGCGCACGCGTCAGCGAGTGCCTGAGCGCTCATCCCCCGTTCCTTGCGGTAGCGACGCACGGCATCCGCCACTCGCTCAGCCAGCCGTCCTCGCCAGTCCTTCTCCGTCATACCCACCACGTAACCACACCTTCCGCACAGGATCAAGCGCAATATGTGCAGCGAAGGCGCATTGATTGTGTTGCAGGAGCCCAATATCGCGCCTTGACTGTGCGCACAGGGTGTGTAGTGTTCCTGTTCCCCTGCGGGGGTTGGTGGTGGCACTGCCTGCGGTGACGCCCCTGAAAACGGGAGCAGCCCCCGGTGTTAGCGCACCGAGGGCCGCGAACGGCTCCCTGAATGACCACCCATCAAGCGATCAACCGGAGTGCGGCCTGCCAGGGCCGTATGCACTCCGGGGAGGGATTCCATGTACAAGCCTACGGGCACAGGACCGAGCGACGCACCCCCGTCTGGGCCTTTCTCCCGCCCCGGCCTGTCGGGGCCGGATGCCGGCACGCCGCTACCGATGCAGCACGACGCCGACGCCGAGATGGCCGTGCTCGGGGCGTGCATGTTCCAGAGCGAGGTCATCGACCGGATCCGCCAGGTCCTGGAGCCGGGAGACTTCTTCCAGCCAGCGCACACCACGATCTGGCACGCATTGCTGCAGCTACGGAAGGAGGGCGCGCCCACCGACGCGATCGCCCTCTCCCACCAGCTGACGTCCACGGGCGATCTCACCCGCGTCGGCGGCCCCCCGTACCTGCACACCGTGGCCTCCGCGGCATCGGTGGGCTCCGGCGCCGAGTACTACGCCGACATCGTGCGCCACCACGCCGACCTGCGGACAAGCCACAGCGGTGCGTGTCCTGCAGGGCGCCACCGCACCAGGAGCGGACCCAGCAGAAGTTCGCAGCCTGCTGACAGCCTCGCTGAGCGAGGCAGCCGACCGCGCCCGCCGCAGCTCGGGCGGACGGCTTCAGCGCTACGCCACCGATGGCTGGTCCTTCGTCACCGACACCCCCGCCAGTACGGCCCCCGTCTGGGGCACGCCGGGGAAGACGGCCTGGGCGTCGGGCGAGAGCCTGATGCTGGTCGGCCCGCCGGGAGTCGGGAAGTCCACCATCGCCCAGCAAATCGTCCTCGCCCGCCTCGGCCTGCTCGCCCAAGTCCTGGACATGCCCGTACAGCAGGGCGAGAAGGTCCTCTACATCGCCGCGGACCGGCCCAGCCAGCTCGCCCGCGCCTTCACCCGCGTCGTGGACCCAGCCCACCAGGACATCCTTCGGCAGCGCCTGGTCTTCTGGTCCGGCCCGCTGCCCGCGTCTCTCAACGCCGAGCCGCAGCTGCTCACCGAGCTGGCCGCCGAACACGGCGCGGACACCGTGGTGATCGACAGCCTCAAGGACGTGGTCGGCAAGCTCACCGATGACGAAGCCGGGCTCGCCTACAACAACGCCCGCCAGCAACTGCTGCGCGACGGCATCGAACTGCTCGAACTGCACCACCAGCGCAAGCAAGGCCCCGACGCCTCGCGCAACCAACGCCCCGTGCTGGACCAGGTCTACGGGTCGGCGTGGTTCACCGCCGGAGCGGGAAGCGTCCTCTTCCTCAACGGCGCGGCCGGCGACCCGGTGGTCCAGCTCCACCACCTCAAGACCGTCGACGACGAGATCGGCCCCCTGCCGGTCATCCACGACCACCCCCGTGGCACCTCCCACGTCGACACCAGCCTCGACCCGCTCACCCTGCTGCGCCAGGCAGGCACTCACGGGCTCACCGCCCGCCAACTCGCCACGCAGACAACCGGTGAAGCCAACCCCCGCCCCGCGGACCTCGCCAAAGCGAGGCGCCGCCTGGAAGCCCTCACCAAGAGCGGACACGCCGTCCAGGAGACCGGCGCCGGAGGCGGGGCAGGCGGAGGCCAGGCCACCCGCTGGACCGCCGCCACCCGCCACATCAGCGCCGTCTCCTAACCGGCCCGGCTCCGTACGCACCCCCGTATGCGGTCTCCCCCGCCGAGACCGCCCACGCGCCGCTCACACCGCCTACGGATCGAACAAAACTGCAGGTCAAACGCGTACGCAGCCCCGTACGGCGCTTCCTCGCCCCAGCGCCTACGCGCGACCCCCTCCTTGTAAAGGGGGTCGCGTAAGCGCCCCGCCTCAAGCCCCCCCGGAGAACCCCTTTGTCCACCACCGCAGCTCCAGCGCTCAAGCACCCGTCGGCAACACGGGCGACGGCCTGGGACCGCGCCGCGATCGTCGCCCTCGGCGGCGCCGGCTGCGCCCTGTCCTACGACGCCCTCCAGCAGATGGCCATCGCCATACACATCCGCGGATTCCTCACCTACCTGTTCCCCCTCGTGATCGACGGCTTCATCGCCTACGGCGTCCGCGCCCTCCTCGTCCTGCGCACCGCCACGTTCCGGGCTCGCCTCTATGTGTGGACGCTCATCGGTACCGCCACCGCCGCGAGCATCTGGGCCAACGCCCTCCATGCCGTCCGCCTCAACCAGCAGGGCGCCACGGGCGAACTGCACTTGGGAGACGCCACCGTCGGTGTCCTGTCCACCATCGCCCCGCTCGCCCTGGCCGGAGCGGTCCATCTCCACATCCTCGTCACCCGCGAAGCCGCCGACGAGAGAGCGTCGGAACCGGTCGCCGCGGTTCAGGACGCCGGAGTTCAGGGCGCGGTGGTTCAGGAGGCCAAGCACCGAGGCGGCCGTCCGGTCGACGCCACCCTGGACAAGCTCGTGGAAGTCGGCCGCATCGCCGCCGCCGAGCACGGACGCCTCTCCCGCGCGGTCGTCCTCAAAGCCATACGGGACAAGGGCCTCAAGGTCGGCGGCGAACGACTGACCGAGGTCATGAACATCCTGCGGACCGAACTCGAAGTCGCCGCTGACACCGGTTCGGACAGCGGCTGACCACCTGCCCCACCGGGTGACCGGAACCCTTCCGGTCACCCGGTGGGTCGGTCACCGCCCCGCTCGGGGTCCGCTTATCCCCACCTGTGGACAGGGCGCTGACCATCCGCACTCCGCAGGACCTTCCCTGCCGGCCGACCTGCCCTCCCCGCCCCTTCCGGAGAACCACCAGTGACACACGACCAGCACCACATCGAAGATGCCCCCGACGAGCCGATGCCACTGACGAAGTCCCCTAAGCTGATGGACCGCCTGCGCCACGCGTTCGGGCGGATTGCCCCTGGCGGAGCCAGTAGTACCCCGAGTCCGACTCAAGGCCGGTCTTCGGGGATCTCCGCCCCGGGGGTGGCGGAGACGGCCCAGCGCCAGGGGGCGCAGGACCAGGAGGTCGGGGCCGAGGGTGGCCCCGACCTGGACACGCTCCACGCCGTCCAGAGCGAGATCCTTCGCCCCTCCCGCGCTGCCGAGACCGCCGCCGGCGAGCCCGCCGTGAAGAGTGCCCAGCCCACGATCCGCCGCTTCACCGGCACCAAACGCACCGTTCGTGTCGGCCCCATGCTCTTCACCGATGACGAGGAAACCCGTCTCCAGGAGACGGCCATCGAGCACGGCTATAAGGGAAAGTCCGGCTTCGCCGCCGACGTCGTCCTCGCCTTCATCACCGGTCGGTTCACCGCGAACCTCCCCCTGTCTGAGGACCGCCGCCGCACGCACATCTTCCGCGCCCAGGTCCTACGTCAGCTCAACCGCATCGGCGTCAACGTCAACCAGATCGCCCGCGCCCTCAACAGCGATCTCACCCCGCCCGACCTGCGTCAGCGCCTCGACGAACTCCACGACCTACTTGAGTTGATCGCCGAGGCTCTGCGTCAGCCCGCCGACGTGACGGAGGACCTCGCCGCATGATCGCCGCCATCAAGGCGCCCGGCGCCAACACCCGTGGTCTGCTGGCCTACCTCTATGGCCGGGGCACCCACGACGAACACTTCGACCCGCACATCGTCGCCGGCTTCGCCATGCTTGGCATGCCCGACCCCGGCCGTGACGAGAACGCCACCTTGACCGAACTCGCCCGTCACCTCGACGAGCCCGTCCGTCTGCGCAACAGCGAGTTCGGCAAGAAGATCACCGATCAGGTCTGGCACTGCCCTGTCCGCGCCGCACCCGAGGACCGCTACCTCTCCGACGCTGAATGGGGCGAGATCGCCCAGCGCATCGTGGAGGCTGCCGGTATCGCTCCGGCCGGCGACGATCTGGCCTGCCGCTGGATCGCCGTCCGCCACGCGGACGACCACATCCACATCCTGGCTACCACCGTCCGCGAAGATGGCCGACGCCCCAAACTCCACGACAGCGGCATCCGCGTCGGCGACGAATGCCGCGAGATCGAGAAGGACTATGGACTGCGGCAATTGAAGAAGGGCGACCGGACCGGCACCCGTCGGCCTACCCAGGCCGAGATGCACAAGGCCGAACGGCTCGGATGGGAGCAGACGAGTCCGGAGTGGCTCCAGGGTCGCATTCGTGCCGCCATTCCCCATGTGACCAATGCAGAGGAATTCATCGCCTACCTCGAAGCCGACGGCATCGAGGTGCAGGTCCGGCGCGGCCCGTCAGGAGACCTACTGGGATATGTCGTTGGCCGCCCCGGCGACCTCAACGAGCAGGGTGAGCAGATCTTCCACCCCGGCGGAAAGATCTCCCCCGACCTCTCCCTGCCCAAGATCCAGGGCCGCCTTGAATCCAGCCAGCCGGAAGAGCACCCCACCGCCCGCCGCAACCAGCCGGACACCCCCTGGCACCAAGCCACCGGCGCCCTCGACACCCTCCACACCGATCTCACAGACGACGCACGAGCCCAGGCACACATCACCGCCCTCGGCGAACTGATCGAGGCCACCGCGCAGAAAGCCCCCGCCGACCTGCGCACCGAACTCCGGGCTGCCTCGAAGGCTTTCGCTCACGCCCAGCGCTCCCAGATCCGGGCGGAGGACCGAGCCGCCCACGCCCTGCGGTCCGCGGCCCGCGACATTGCCAACACCGCCACCGGCCCTGACGGTAGCGCCCTAGCCGCCCTGGTGGCGGCGCTCGTCTGGGCGGCGATCGTCGCCGGACGGTGGCACGAGGGCAAGGGCCACGCCCACCAGGCCGACGCCGCCCGCCAAGCCCTCCAGCACCTCCAGACCGCTGCCGACCAAGCTCTCGTTCCGGTGCTCGCCGAACTTGAACCCCGCCCGCCCAGGGAATCGGCACAACGCGTACTCGCCAGCGACATCCGGGCGGCAGTCCCTGACCAAGCCGACCGCATCCTCGCCGATCCCGCCTGGCTGGCCCTGGCCACCGTCCTCGCCGATGCCGAAGCCCTCGGCCACCAACCCCACCAGCTGCTCAAGGAGGCCACCGCCCAACGTGAACTGACCACCGCCCGCCAACCCGCCCGCGTCCTGATCACCCGCATCCAGCACACCAGCCGCAACCCCGCACCCAATCGCCGCGCCGAAGCCGCCCGCAGCCGTTCCGCCATGGCAACAGACATCACTTCGCGGCAGATCCAGGCCCCGCAGCACGTAGCGGCCACGCACCCCACCAGCCAGCAGCACCAACAGCGTCGCTGACACCGTGCACGACGAGCCTCCGATCCTGCACATGGCCGGATCGGAGGCTCGGGGCTCCAAGCTGTCGGCAGAGGTGATGTGGTTCAGGCTCGGCACGGCTGATGTCCTCCCCCACTCGTCGCGAAGAAGGACATCCGGCTTTCCTTTGCCGCCCTTCAGGCCGTACCCAGGAGACAGCGTGAAGGCCGGCCGACTAGCTGGCGAGTGTGGCGTCCAGGTACTCCTGCACCGGCCCGAACAAGCCGTACGGGACGTACTCGGGGATCTGGTCGTGAGCCACCCAGGCAAGCTCGGCCAGTTCCTCGGTGTCCGCGACATGCGCGGTTCCGCTGAGCACTTCGCAGGCGGTATAGGACATCAGCCTGCCCGTTGCCGGGTGGACACGCTCGCCCAGCAGTTCGACGGCGGAGACGTTCAGTCCGGTCTCCTCTTTGGTCTCCCGCACAGCGGCGTCCTCGCGGGTTTCGCCGGGCTCGACTTCGCCAGCCGGGAACTGCCAGGAGAGCTTCCCCTCGCTGATCCGGCGCCGGACCATCAGAACGCGTCCCTCGTGCACGATGATGGCCGCTGCAATGCCGGGTCGCTCATCGGCGGTCTGCTGCGTCACGTCTGCTCCTCCAGGACGGCAAGCACGGGTGGAAAGATCGTATCGACGGGGATGAAACGGGTCACCGCGTTTCTGGGAACCCACATCACGTCGATGTTCTCGACAGCATCGGAGTTGGTGGCCTGGCCCGCGAGGTACTCGCACAGGAAGTATTCGCACTGGACGCCGGTCACCGGGTGAAGCCGGTTTCCGAGATGCTGCCGGATCGCGCAGTGCACACCGGTCTCGTCCAGCGTTTCTCGCACGGTCGCTGTCTCGGCCCTGGCGCCTGGTTTGATCACGCCTGCCGGGAACTGCCAGCTGAGGCCCGTTGCGTCATCGTCTCGCCGGCAGACGAGCAGCACCTCGCTGTCACGTATGACCACGGCGATCGCGACACGCAGGGCCTGCGCACCTGCTGGGCCCGGTGCGGATGCGCCGCGTTCAGCGGAGACCAGGAGCGCGAACCGCTGTCGTGCCGTGGGCGGGGCTTTCTCGTGGACGGTGTCGAGGAGCTGTTGCATCTCCTTGCGCGGCACTACGGCCGGGTCGGCGTGCCAGGCCGCCACGGTCCGTACCGCGATGCCGAGCCGGGCCGCGAACTGTTCATTGGTAAGGCGCAGGGCGGACTGCAGCAGGCAGGCGTGGCGGCCATTCCAGAGTTCGATCACATCCACGTCTACCCCCTCCTTCGCCACCGTCCTCAGTGCAGGAACTTGCGCACGGAAGGTGCATTCCGGCTGCACTGGCGGTTCATGGCCGTCCCGTAGGTGACTCGGAAGAATGATGGTTGCCGGGGCGGAGCGAGCCACAGGAATCGCCCTGAGCGGCCAAGCCGACTGCGCCCAAGAGCGCCGGTCGACCAAGGGGAGAGTCTAGGTGAGCGAGCCCAACGAGTAGTCAGGCCAACGTACTTGGCTGAAACGAATCCCGGTTTTCAGCCCTACCGTGCGCCATCCGGTGTCCGCCATCCGAGGGAAGGCCCGAGCGCCCGGTCGAGCAAGTGGGCGCCGGTAACCTCAGCTACCTGGCGGCTGATCCGCCGTCAATCTCCATGCATACAAGCGAAAGGGACTCCATGGCTGAGGATCAGGCACACCCCGTTGAGCGCACGCTCGTCCTGCTCAAGCCCGATGCGCTGGTGCGTGGCCTGGCGGGAAGGATCATCACCCGTTTCGAGGAAGCCGCACTGAAGATCGTCGGCACCAAGATGAAGTGGATGGACGAGGAGTTCACCCGGCGCCACTACTTCGATCTTGAGGAGCGGCTGGGGTCGGAGGTCTACCGCGTCACGTCGACGTTCATGCAGCAGGGGCCGGTCATCGCGCTGGTGCTGGAAGGGTTCGACGCCATCGCCACGGTGCGGAAGATCGTCGGCAGCACGTACCCGAACCAGGCGCCGGCGGGGACGGTGCGAGGCGACTTCTCGCACTACAGCGCCGCGGGCAGCATCGCCTCGGGCAAGGCCGTGGCCAACCTCGTGCACGCCTCCGGCAACAAGGAGGAAGCGCAGCAGGAGCTTGAGCTGTGGTTCGACAAGGACGAGCTGCACGACTACAAGACCCTCGCGGAGATCTACACCTACTAGCGGCGGGTTACGGCGTCACCGCGGGGACGCCGATGCGTTGAGCACCACCAGTGCACGACCGAACTTCAGAGGGGAAACCATGACCATCCAGACCCGCCTGGCCTCCGCCGAGGAGCTGGAGTCCGTCTTCCAGCGCGAACTGACGACAGACCGGTGGGCCGCCACCGAGACCGCGTACGCCCTGGCCGTACGCCACCGCGACCTGGGCGACCGACCCAAGTCCCGTGAGTGGGTGCAGCAGTGCCTGCGACTCCTGGAGGGCTTCCCCAGCGACACCGAAGAGCAGGTGGCCACCAGCCGCACCTCGGTGGGCGGTGTCCAGCTCCCCACCTACCTGCACGAAGGCGTAGTCCGGGAACGCTTCGGCGACCTGGACTGACTAGTGATCCATCCGGCGGGGTGGTGAGCCGGGCCGAGTGACGGCCGCACCGCCCCGCCCCTGCCCCACAACCGAAGAAGCAGCAGCCGTCCGAACCGGCACCCACCCCCTTGGCGCCGGTCCGGCTGGCTCCGTCATGCCTGATTCAGGAGGCGATACGCCCATGCCCATCGAGATCGAGATGCGTGCCCGCTTCGGCAAGGAGACTCGTGACCAGCTCGTCGACCGTCTGCGGACGGACGGCAAGGACCTGGGCCCCGACGACAAGCACATCTACTTCTACGTACTGCCGGACCAGTTGCTGAAGGTCACCGACAACACGGCTGCCGGCACCGCCAAGATCACCCTCAAGGGAAGCAAGATCGGCCAGGGCGCCGCATTCGCGGAGACGGAGTTCGCCATCGCCCCGGCCGACGTGGGCGCCGCGGTGAAGCTGTTCAACGCTCTCGGGTTCGAGGGAGCGATGCACGAGGCGTCCAATCTTCGGCACAACTTCCGCTTCGAGGGTGTCGAGATCGCGGTCAAGTGGAGCGAGGCATGGGGATACCACGCCGAATTCGAGGTCCTGCTGGACGACGACGCCCCCGACGCCGCTCGTGCCGAGGCAGCCGCCAAGATCACGGATGTCGCCGATGAGCTGGGCGTCACCCTGATGACCGAGCAGGAGCTGGCCGAGTTCACCGCCGCCTTCGAAGCCGCTGAGAAGGAACGCAAGGAGCGCGAGCGGCAGACCGCGCCCATCCGGTAGGAGCACGTCACCGCGGAGACCACCGAGGGGGTGGGCACTGATGAGCACAACCCCAACGACCGCAAGCCTGATCGACCTGGCTGCCCGAGGGCAGCTACCACTCCACCAGTACATGGACCGGGCCACCATCGACTGGATCACCACCAATCGGCCTGACCTCCAGCCCTCACCACAATCGGCCCTTCGGCCGGTCGCGCAGTACCTCCTGCGGCGGACCGGATTACCACGCGACTGGATGGCCGAGCCCCGGCTGTACGACTCGATCCACGGCGTTCGGCACGCCATGCGCACCGCAGCACTGGCCGCCATCCTCGCCGAGGCGAACGGCTTGGACGATGCCGACACCACCACCGCCATCGTTGCCGCCGCCGTCCACGACTGCCAGCGCCATCACGACAAGGACGACCGCGGACACGGGGAACGCGCAGCGATCTGGCTCGCCGCCAACGCGGACACCGTCTGGGCCCGCTTCGACCTCACAGCCACACCGCGCCGCGTCACACGGGCCGCCACCGCCATCCGACTGCACGACGTGCCCTACGGCGCATTCAGCCCCGACGACCAGGCCGACTACCTGCGAACCCAGATCATCTGCGACGTAATGAAGGCTGCCGACGCCCTGGACCGCTACCGCCTGCCAAAGACCAGGTGGTGGCCGAACGCCCAGCACGTCAAAGAGCCCGCCTTCGACACGTTCCGCAGCCTCGCTTTCGACCTCGTGAGCATCTCCGAGAAGGCCCACCTTGCCGGCGCCCACAGCCCGGCGGCCGTCCTGTACGCGCTTGCGGAGAAGGAGCTGGCGTGACCATGGACTTTCTCGACGCCTACCACCTCTGGGCCGACGCCCACGCCTTCTACGACACCACCCTCATCCTCAGCCCTGCCAACACAAACGACCCGCTGGCCCAGCAGTCGGCCACCTGGGACGAGCGGCTCGCCGCCACACCGAACGGGCACCTGCTGCGGCAGAACTCCCTCTTCGACGCCCTCAACGGCAACGGCACACTGCACCTCCTCCACGTCACCCACGCCCTTGAACAGATCAACAAGCAAGGCGTCCTCTACCCGTCCGGCGGCTGCCTCGTCGGCAGCATCTACTGCGCCCCGCTCACGGCTACGGACCGGGGCCTGCGGATGCACAACCTGGCCGCTTACGTCCTGACCAAGGAGGCGCCGGCCTTCCTGGCCAAGCTCGGCGTCACCGACCGCGTACCCGCCCCGCTGATCTTCGAGATCAACACCCCACCGCAGGCGTACCAGGGGCTGGCGGGAGTGGACTATCTGCGACTGGGCCTCATCCACTTGCGGATCTACTGCCACCTCGAATACCTGCTGAGCAAGAGCGAGCGCCACCGCTTACGCGAGACCGTCGTGGCCAGGGTGAAGAACTCTGCCGCCTTCCTCGCCACCGCTGCGGCCGCGGCCTACCGAGGCGCGCACATCGCCGCCAGGCCCTTCCTCGGCCTGCTCGACGAGACCATCCCCCGCTTACCGATCCTCGGCTACCTGTACTTCGAGGCGCTGGCGGAGTACCTGATGCTCCACTCGACCTCGCAGCACACGCGGCGCCTGGCCGACATCGGAGAGCTGAACAACTGGCTGTACAAGGAGATACTCTTCGCCTCCTACCCGAACATGGCCGGCAAGTTCGACCTCGCGAAGTTCCGCCCCAGGCCCGGCCAGCTGGCCGACCTCATCCACCAGGTCGACCCGACCATCGAGATCAACCACGCGACCCACTACCTGGTCGAACGAATCAGCCACCTCGTCGCAGCCCGGCTCTTCACCCCAGGGGAGGCCCCCGAAGCTTGGCATCACACCCGCTGGGAATTCGACGCCCTCTCCACCCAGCTCGGCCCCCTGCTGGGCCACCTCATCCACCGGGAACTGCGCACCTTCGGCCGCTACCCCGACTTCTACTTCTACTTCGACCAGTACAAGGCCCTGCAAGCCTGGAACTACTGGAACCACATGGACATCGTCGCCCCGTTCAACGGCACGATGCCCAAGGGCGAGATCGGCATCAACCCTGCCTACCCCAACCTCGACTACCGCGTCTGGCGCGCCGAACAGGACGACGCCGGCCACCTCCATCCGGCCGAGCAGCTCGCCCTGACCATCGCCCCGCGGCTGGTGGACATCAAGTACACCCTCATGCGCAACAACCAGTGGACCGCCCCGGCACCCAGCGCCGCGTAACCACTGCCGCCTTCACCAACAGCTGCTCTGCTGCCTCTTCTTCCCAGGAGCCCCGCCATGAGTTACTTCAGCTTGCCCTCCGTCGACCTCCTCGGCGAGCAGATCGACGCCCTACTGAGCGACCCCTCCACCACCCACGGCCTGGCCCGAGCACTCCGCCACACAGCCAAGGAGATCGAACTCCACCGCTACCACCACGCCAGCCAGCGGGCTTGGCCCGACGGCCGCATCAACCGGAAGCCCTCCAAGGTCCAGATCGGCGGCGGAACCCACCGCATCGAGGGCTTCTTCAACATCGACGCCGTCCCGCCGGCGGACCTGCTCTGGGATGTCCGCGAAGGCATCCCCCTGAACGACGACACCGTCGAGCTGATCTTCTCCGAGCACTTCCTGGAGCACATCGACTACCCCCGCTCCGCCAAGAACTACGTCCGCGAGGCCCACCGCGCACTCACACCGGGCGGCAAGATCATCACCGGCGTCCCCGACGCCGCCTTCGCCCTCAGCCAGTACCCCGGGCCACTGAACCCCGCCGACGAGATGCTCGAACGCTGGTACGCCAAGCGCAACTGCCGCAACGACATCAACACCCGGCTCGACCTCGTCAACCTCGTCTTCCGCGACCAGGACGACGATCCCAAGTACACCCCGCACCTCTGGGCCTACGACTACGAGAAGCTCGTCCAGCTCTTCACCGAGGCCGGCTTCACCACCGTGGAGCCGTGGACCTTCGACCCCAAGATCGCCAACCCGAAGCGCCGTTGGGGAAGCGTGTACGTCATCGCCACGAAGTAGCGATGACGTAGCCCACAGACCACCCGGATAGCGACCTCCCCGGCCGCACTCCCCCTGAGGGCTGTCATACCGACAACGGTCGGCATGCGGCGCCCACGCACACACAGCCGTCCCCGCTGAGGGAGGCATCCTCCGTGAATCACGTCGGCCTGCCGCTCAGCGTTCTCCCCTCGCCTCAAGCCCCGGTCTGAAGTCCGTCGAAGGGTCTCCGGCATGCGCCTCCACAGCCAAAGCTTCCTTCTGGTACGCGATCCAACCTCTGTGCCGATCAGCCGTCGCCATCTCCAGGGTCTGGCGAAAAAGTGGGGGCTCCGCCTCGACGAGTCCTCCGATACCGCACTGACCGTCATCACCTCGGAACTGGTCACCAACGCGGTGCGGCACGGCACCGGCACGGTGCTCACCATCACGGTGTCCGCCAACCTCAGCCGACGGCGAATCCTCGTCGAGGTCTACGATGGTTCGCTCGTCCTCCCTGTTCCGCACTGGGCGGATTCGGAGGACGAGTCCGGGCGCGGTATGGCACTCATCGACCGCCTGTCCCTCTGCCACGGGGCCGAGCACACCACCTGCGGCAAATGCGTCTGGGCCGAGATCGCCATGCCCCCACAGCGAGTCATCCGTCAACGGCTCATTCTCCGCCCCCGACGGGCCGCCAGAGCTATCGCCCGCCGTTTGGGCCCAGCCCGCAAGCCCCTGACGACCGTACGCGTAGGAAGCCGTGCTGGTCACGGGCGCCATTCGTCGGCTGTTACGCGCATATCCTCAGCCCTGCGGCCTGATCGCGAGCACCCGGCGCAGATCCGTGACACCCGGGAGGCCCTCCGTGGCAGCTGAAGCTGGGGGCCTCTGGGCGGTGGATAGATGGACTGGGCGTCGCGCCCGCGACGCGGATAGCACCCTATGGCCAAGGGCACGGGACGCGACGCAATCGTGCGTAACCACCTGGCACGATCTCGCAGGCCCCCGGCGGAAGAGCACCACATGGCGATCATGGTTGCTTCCTGACTATGACAAGCAGCTGCCACACCGGCGATGGGCGACGAGAGTCGTATCCCCCTCCGTGGCCTGCACAGGGCGCGTTGGACCTATGTCCTCCCACAGCCCCTTCGCGGGCTGTGGGATCCATCCCCACCCTGCGTCTCGATGGCTCTGCTCCGGATGGTGGTTGCACGCGTCCGGAAGGTGAGCCACCCCGTGTGGAGAGATCAGAACCGAGCCCAACACGACGGCCGCGCCATGGCTGGTGACCAGCGAGTCAGCCGCGCGTGACCGTCCGCATGTGGACGAGGTCCGAGGAAGCCGGGCCTCAGATACGCGGCTGTGACAGAGCCGGCCCCTCGACCGGGCATCCGGCACTCACCGGAGCCAAGCTGGCCCAAGATCTCGCGATCGCGGCAGAGGATCTGGCTGCCGCCTGCACGTATCTGGTGGGCGAGGACCTGATCACGGTCGACTGGACCGCGGGCAATACGCCGGCCATGGTCACGCTGACGCACCAAGGCATCCGGTGTATGGAGGCCGAAGAAGAGCGCAGTTGACGCCCTGCTCAGGCGGCGTCCGAACCGGGAGCACGTGCCCCTATCGGCGGAGGCCCGGAGGAACAACCCATCCGGCCGTTAGTGCTTTTCCTCTGCGAGGGGAACCGGTGAAGCATGGCTGGCACCTTCACCACACGCACCCTCGACATTGCAACCGGCGCCACGGAGACCATGCACGACCTGACGAACGCATGCTCCGCGTTCCTCCGGGAGGTCGCTCACGGGCGAAACGGACTGCTGAACGTCTTCACCCCCGACGCGACGTCCGGCCTGGCCATCATCGAGACCGGCGCGGGCAGTGACGATGACCTGCTGGCGGCGCTTCGCGACATTCTTCCCGCGGACGGCCGTTGGCGGGACCGCCACGGCGGTCCAGGCCACGGCAGCGGCCACGTACTCCCGGCTCTGGTCCCGCCACACGCCACGTTGCCCGTAGTCGACGGTGAGCTGGTGCTGGGGACCTCGCAGTCCGTCGTGCTGGTGAACACCGACCGGGACAGCCCCGAACGCCAAGTCCGGCTGTCCTTCCTCAGCTGACCGGACGGCCCACGCCGTCCTGCGGCTGAGGGCCCCCTTGTGGCAGCCGATGTCACACGAGACGTCCGGCTGCCCGCGCGGGAGGCTCTGCCCCTTCGCGGTTCTCGGGCCGACTGCTCCAAGGTCTTCTCTGTCGTGCACCCACGTCGCTCCGCATCGGTCCAGCGGGCCTTACCGGGAGTAAGCTGGAATTACCGAGGGCACTCCGCACACCAGCTCCCATGCTCGTGTCGTTTTCGGCGATTCACGACACCGGGCCGATCACGGTTGGCCCGGGGCAGGGTCCGCGTCATGACCACGACCATTGCGTATACGCCGGCGGTCGAAGACCGGACCGCTTCGCTGCCCCTGCGACTCGTGCTGGCGCCGGCCGGCAGTGCTCCGGCTCTGCTCGACGGTGCGTGGTGGCCCCGCTCCCGTGACCTCGCGGCGGAACTGCCCGCACTGACGGCCGTCCTCGACCCACTGTGGGGGCGGATCACCCATGCCACGGTGAACCCCACGTTCTGGCCGGTCATCCCACGGAAGGTGCCCGTCGACGGGCATGTGGTGGGTGTCGGCTGGTTCAAGGCCGAGCAAGATCCCCACAAGCTGCTGCTGTTCTCCTACACCGTCGGCCGTTGGGACCTCCTGGTGATCCCTCCGGAGACCAGCCCCGCCACGGCCGCCCGGCTCATGGCCGAGGCCGCCGATCCGCGGTGCACCCTCACCGCGAGCGCCCTGATGGACGAAGCGGAGCAACGCCGGATCGCGGAGGAGATGGAACTGTCCCTGGTCTCGGTCTGGGACTCCGAAGGCGGCCATGGCGCAAGCCTGCCGACCTCACGTTCACCCGCCCAAGCAGCCATTGCCCAGGTACCAGATGCCACGAAAGGTGCCTGAGCATCGTGTCAGTCATCGGGAGCGCGACGTCGGTCCCGCAGCCTGATCCGGAGGAAAGCTCCAGGCCAACCAGCCTGGGGCTTATCTCTTATCCGGACCTTTCCACCGCACGCCACGCCATTGAGCCGGCGGCCCTGAAGGAGAGACTGACACGCCGCCACTGGCTCAATGAGCCCTCTGGCCCGGTTGGCCGGGTCACTCTGTGCGAGTCGATCACGGTGGTTTCCGGAGCCCGCGTGCACAGTCGCATGAGGGGGTCTGCCAGTCCTTGCGCGGCCGGCGGCCGCCGAGCAAGGCGTGAACTTGTGCTCCGGCCCCTCACCGAGCGGGAGGAGCCGAAGGGCCGCAACGGACTCGAACACTCCGACCGTGGAGTGCGGCAGGGCCTCGTTGCCTCCCGCCCGCACTCAGTCATTCACGGACCGGCTCACCTTCCCCTCCCCCTCATCCAGACCCGCGCGCAGTGCTACCGGAGCCAAGCCACCGAAGTCGAACGCCAGGCCGCTCGGTGACCGACCCGTTGGAGACGGCCGGCATGGCGGGTGACGTCGCAACGAGGCTGCTTGGTGAAAGGGCATGGGTATGGCGGCAGGTGAGCGGGAGGCGGACACGGGCGCCGTGGACCGGTCGGAAGGGTTCGGCGAGCGACTGCTGGGGGTGCTGCTGGACCGAGCGCACGAGATGCCGCCGCAGTTGATCGCCCCGCTGGTCGCGGAAGAGGTGGCGAGGGTCGGCGGCCATCACGTCTCGATCCTCCTCCAGGACTATGCGCAGTTGCTGCTGGTGCCGCTGCCAGGTAGGCGGCTGACCGTCGGCCGGCCCGAGCTGATCGATGACTCGCACGCGGGCACGGCCTTCCTGTGCGGGGCCCCTGTCGAGGTATCGCAGGACGACGGCGTTCGGATGTATCTGCCGTTGCTGGACGGCAGCGACCAGGTGGGTGTGCTGGCTCTCACCATGGACACCGTCGATGACGATGACCGGCGCTTGTTGCGCAGACTCACCGGCCTCGTCGCCGACATGCTGGTCACCAAGCACAGCTACACCGACCAGTTCTTCCTCGCCCGGCGCCGCGAACCGATGAGCGTGGCCGCGGAGATCCAGTGGTCCCTGCTGCCGCCGCTGGCGATGTCCGTCCCGCAGGTCGCGGTGGCGGGAATCCTGGAGCCCGCCTACAACGTGGCAGGCGACAGCTTCGACTACGCCCTCAACGAGGACATCCTGCATGTGGCCATGGTCGATGCGATGGGCCACGGCCTGGATGCCGCCACCATGGCGACCGTCGCCATCGGCGCCTACCGGCACGCCAGACGCGCCGAAGTCGGTCTGTCCGAGATCTACGCGTTCATGGACCGGGCCATCGCCGAGCAATTCGGACCCGACCACTTCGTCACCGCGCAGATGATGCGCCTCAACATCACAACGGGCCATCTGCAGTGGGTCAACGCGGGCCACCCCGCACCGCTGCTGATCCGCAACCGCCAGGTCGTCCGGCAACTGGAGAGCCCGACCACCTTGCCGGTCGGCTTCGGTGGTGAAGAGCCCCAGATCAGCGAGCAGATGCTCCAACGCGGCGACCGGGTGCTGTGCTTCACCGACGGCCTGATCGAGGAGCACGAAGCCGGCGAAGAGCAGTTCGGCGAGGAACAACTCATCCACTGGGTCAACCGCATCGAGCACTCAGGGAAGGGGCCGCGGGCGGTGGTGCGCTCGCTCTCCCACACCCTGAAACAGGAGCGGGGCGGGAGCACCAGCGACGACGCAACCCTCTTCCTGATCGAGTGGCGCGGGGGCGCCGCCGACCACCTCGCCGTCCTGGAGTGAGCCGACAGCCGCACCACCATGCGATGGCTGTACCGGGCCAGCTCTCCCGCCGCGGCGTCTTTGCTGGCCAGACAGGATGCCCCAAAAGCCCACCTGATTCCCAAGCTCAGAGCGCGGGTTCGATTCCCGTCACCCGCTCCATAGTTGAGGCCCAGGTCAGCGACCTGGGCCTTGTTTATTGTCTGGACCTCTCGAAGGCCGCGTGCCCTCCTCGTGCCCTAACTCACGGAAAGGGGCCGGCTGGAGGGGATCGGACCACCTGCGGCACATGCGTCTGGGCGGAGATCGCCATGCCCCCGCAGCGAGCCACCGGCCAGCACATCATCCTCCACCCCCGATGGGCCGCCCGAGCTGTCGCACACCGTTCAGGTCACCGGCACGTCCTGGTCGGCAGGCCGCAAAGCACCGACACAGCCACGGGGAGGTGGCTACACGTGGAAGGGGACCGTGGTGATGACGATCTTCGGCAGTGGGCGCAGGGCGTGCCGCAGCCGTGGGGCGATCCTGCTGTGCAGCAGGCGGTAACGCCGGCGCATGGTGACGATCTCCGGCACGATGACCGTCACGGTGAGGTCCGGGCGCTTCGCGTGCAGGGCTTCGATGTAGTGGACGAGTGGTGCGACGATCGCGCGATAGGGGGAGACCACGACTTCCAGCGGGAGGTGGTCGCCCCACAGGGTCCAGTACTGGCGGAAGCGTTCGGCCTCGTCCTCTTCGGGGCTGACGTGGAGGGCGAGTACGGGCTGGTGGAGCGAGGCGGCGTAGGCCAGTGCGCGCATGCCGGCCAGGTCCATGGCCGCGATGGGGACGACCGACAGGTGGCGGATCTCCTGGGGTGTCTCCTCGTCCTCTTCTTCCGTCCGGGCGTCGGGAAGTGCCGTGGGGGACTGCGGAGTTGTCGCCGCGGACGGTGCCGCGTCGGGACCGGGGCGGGCCGGGAGGGTGGGGGTGGGCAGCTCGATGGCGTGCGGGTGCAGACGAAGAGCCTTGCCCACGGTCTCGTAGTGGTGCCGGATGCGCATCGTCACCACGAGGAACAGTCCGACGGCGAGCACGGCGACCCATGCGCCCTCGGTGAACTTGGTGAGGCCGGCGGTGAGGAAGACGACGGCCGACAGCAGGGCGCCGGTGGCGTTGAAGAACAGGCTCTTGCGCCAGTGGCGGTCACGCAGGCGCCACCAGTGGACCACCATTCCGGCCTGGGACAGGGTGAAGGCCAGGAAGACGCCGACCGCGTACAGCGGGATCAGGGACGCGGTCGTGCCGTTGAAGGCCACGTAGACCAGCGTCGCCGCGATCGTCAGCAGAATGATCCCGTTGCTGAAGGCGAGGCGGTCGCCCAGGCGCAGAAAGAGCTGTGGGGCGTGTCGGTCGCGGGCGAGCAGGAACAGCACGCGGGGGAAGTCGTTGTAGGCGGTGTTCGCCGCGAGCAGCAGCACCGCGGCCGTGGCGGCCTGTGTGAGGGCGTACAGCGGTCCGGAGCCGAAGCTGTGGTGGGCGAGTTGGGAGAGGACCGTCTCCTGGGTGCCGGGCACGACGCCGTCGAGTCGGACCATGGCGATCGTGCCGGCGAACAGCGCGATGAGCAGGCCGATCATCCAGGTCAGCGTGGTACGGGCGTTGCGCCACTCCACGGGCTTGAATGCCGGCACCGCGTTGGAGATCGCCTCGATACCGGTCATCGCCGTGGCCCCGGAGGCGAAGGCGCGCGTCACCAGCAGTACACCGACGCTCTCCGTGGCGTTCAGGTGCGGAGCCGCAGTGGGGTGGAAACCGCGCCCGGCGGCGTCGACGAGGCCCACGGTGACGAGCGCGAACACCGCGATGATGAAGGCGTAGGTCGGCGCGGCGAACAGTGCGCCGGCCTGCCGGATGCCTCGCAGGTTCCCGGCGAGCAGCAGGGCGATCACACCGACGCCGATCGGGACCGCGTCGGTGGCGAGTGAGGGAACCGCCGAGGTGATCGCCGCCACCCCGGAGGCGATCGACACGGCGACCGTGAGGATGTAATCGGTCATCAGGCCGGCGGCGGCGATCAGTCCGGGAACGCGGCCCAGATTGTCGCTGGCGACGATGTACGAGCCGCCGCCGTGCGGATACGCGCGGATCGTCTGGCGGTACGACACCCCCACCGCCAGCATCAGGAAGGCGATCGTGGCGGCGATCGGCACGGAGCAGGCCAGTCCCGCCGCGCCGCCGAGCACGAGGACGGCGAGCATGGCCTCGGGCCCGTAGGCAACCGAGGAGAGCGCGTCGGCGGACAGGACGGGCAACGCCACCAGCTTGCGCATCCGCTCCTGCGCGATCGCCGTGCTTTTCAGGGCGGCCCCCAGGACGACGCGTCGCACGTGGTAGCCGAAGCGGCCCAGTCGGCCGGGCGGCAGCTCTCCCGCGGCCTCGCCGGGGGCGGGCGGCCGCCCGCCGAGAGGCGAGACGCTGACCAGACGACCCCACCCGACAGGCTGGATCTCCGCGGGGGACGGAAAACGGCCCAGATCGGAATCCACGGGCAGCGCCCGGTGCCACGCCTCGGGAGCCGACACCCGCCCCCATTCACGCCCCACCCGACGCAGCAGCCCCAGCTGCTCCTCGTCGAGCCCCGGCAAGACGGCCGAAGGGCTCAGCGCGCCGGAGTCCCGGCCCTCTCCACCGCCATCACTCTGCACATGCGACACGTGACGTAGTGTCACCTATTGGTGCCCGTCGGAACCGCACCTTCGAGGCGACCTGCGTCCCTGTCGTCAAAGGAGCGTCGAAGCCTCGACGGCTACCTCACCGCTCGCCGGGTTCACGGCCCGTCCGAGGCTCTTCCGCGGGAACCGGGTATGCCCGATGGGTGCCGGTGTCGATGAGGATCTGCTTGGCCTGGGTGACGTTGCCGGCCTGGACGGCCCTGGCCATCGCGGAGCGGGCGGCTTCAGGTGTCGCGTGCGGCGGGACCACGAGCAGGGAGAAGTAGTCCTGGTCGCCTCGGGTGATGAGGACGGTGTCGTCGCCGACCGGGAAGGATTCGATGTGCACGACCCGGTCGTCGATGACCAGACGGGTCGGTAGTTCTTCCCAGGCGCCGGCGTCGAGGCCGACGCGCAGGACGGGTCCGAGGTGCTCGGTCAGCGCGGCGATCAGGCTGGGGAGCTCGGCGCCGATGTCGCGGGAACGCGGCCACCACGCGCCGTCGAGAACCTGCTCGCGGGTTTGCGTGGTCACCAGCCTCAAGAGGGCCGTCCCGGGCCTGACGGCATGGTGGACCGCGTCCGGCAGAAGCTGCGGAACGCCGGGAGTGTCGGAGTCGGCCATGTGCATTCGCCCGCCTTCCAGCGCGGTGCGTCCGCCCGGCGAGGCGACCTCCTCACTTCACCGTACTCCGCGTGCCGGGGCACGGGCGCACCCCGCGGTGACGGCGCCGGATCCGCGTTCGCCGGGAAAGTTCCTGCTCACGTACACCGTCACGGACGGCCTTGGCCGGAGTAGGGTGAAGAGACCGGGAGTATTTTGCACACCGGCTCCCACGCCGGTGTCGTTTCCGGCGAGCAACAACACCGGGACGTTCGACGACGAGCCCCGGGGACAGGTCCGCGCCATGACCGCGACCATCGACCGCGTCATCATCAGCGAGCGCGCACCTTCGCCACCGGTCCGCCTCTCCTTCACTCCGGCAGGATCGCCTCCGGGTCTTCTGGACGGTGCCTGGTGGCCTCGCTCTCGCGACCTCTTCCGTGAACTTCCCGCTCTGATAGCGGTGTTGGACGCGCGCTGGGGCCGGATCACTCATGTCACGGTGAACCCGACCTACTGGCCCGTGGTGCCGCGCAAGGTGCCGGTGGCCGGGCACACGGTGCACGTGGGCTGGTTCGCGGAAGAGCAGGATCCGAACAAGCTGATCCTCCTCTCCTACACCGCGGGCCGCTGGGACCTGCTGGTGATCCCGCCGGAGACCCATCCGGCCGCCGCCGCCCGGCTGATGTCCGCCGCAGCCACCTCCGGCGGCCTGCTGACCGCCAGCGCCCTCATGACGAGCGAGCACACCACCCATGACGCACAGGAGGAGCTGTGGCGGGAAGAAGACTGGGAGACCGACGGCGGAGCCGTCTCGGCAAACGGGGGCCGCGCATGACACCGACCTTTTTCTGAACCGGGGGCGGTGGGTGTGACGCGACGGCATCACGCCCACCGACACGTCGTCCTGCTGTTCCACGCGAGCGAGGTCACCATGAAGCCACCAGAACTCCCCTCAGCCGGGCGCGCCGACGTACGCATCGTAACCGCGTCCCCCGAAGCCGCCCGTCAGGTCGCAGACGTCCTCCGTCGTCGCTTCGCCGCCACCGAACAGCGCAGCTACCCCGTCGACGACTCAGGCGGAACCCGCCTCCACCTCACCGTCGACACCACCCACAGACCAGAGCCGGCGCAGCCCTGGCTGGTATCCAGTCGATCCTCCGGGGACGCCCGCACACAGACGGACGAAATCTGAAGCGAGGGCCCGCAAGGGCGGTGGGGCAGGCGTACTACCGCGCCTGGCTCACAGGCACCGAGTCGGTGCCCGGCGCGAGTGAGCGGCAATCATGGCAACACTGCACGAGCGGAAGCACTACCGCGAGACGATTATGAAGGCTCTGTACGAGACCACGGAAGGCAATCGATTCCTTGGCGTCACCGGGGCGAAGCTGCGCGACGATCTTCAGATCCCCGAGCAGGACCTGGCCGCCGCCTGCGCATACCTGGTGGGCGAAGGGCTGGTCACCGTCGACTGGGCACAGGGAAACACCCCCGTGATGGTCACGCTGACGCACCAGGGAATCCGGCTCCTGGAAGCCGAAGAGGAGGAACGGGGCTGACGCGACACGAAGGCCGCTTCCGGGAGCCGAGCCACCCCATTGCTACGTAATCGCCCTTATGCCGTAGAAGTGCCTCACGCATGGCATGAGAGGCGGGTCCGCGCACTCTCACGTGCAACGACCTGAAAGGGCGACCCCGGCGCGTATATGCCGGGGCCGTTGGCAACACGGATCGAGTGGCCGCCGCTGCCGAACGTGCGATGCCTATTCGCGGGCAACCGCCTCAAACGACTGGTCAGCCCTCCGCCATGCGTGAGCGATGCGTGAGCGGACTACGTGGCACAGACCGGCCGGCGGTGGACCCGACGTCAGCCGGATGCCCTCCGGCCTGGCATGAGTGGACTGTGGCCGACTGCGTAGGACCGTCGGTCACGTGTCCGTCGGGACTTTCAATCCAGCAGCCCGCCGCATTCGCGCGTGCACACCTCATCGCCGGCACCGACCCACTGCACCTCTCCGCACCCGAGCCAAGCCCGCACAAGTCACCTCAACCTCCACGCCATCGGGGGCCAGCCCCATCCCAGCCCTTTAGCGCGGTACACCAGGGTCAACAGCGGTCGAAACTGACCGCCTCCAACAAGGCCCCGCACCCAAATAGTCGCAGTTCAGAGCGCCGTTGCCCCCCTAAGACCCTGTTGATTCCCAAGCTCAGAGCGCGGGTTCGATTCCCGTCACCCGCTCCATAGTTGAGGCCCAGGTCAGCGACCTGGGCCTTGTTTGTTGTCTAGACCTCTCGGAGGTCGGCGTGCCCTCCGCGTGCCCTAACTCGCGGGAATGGCCTGGCCGGGGAGGCACTGAGGGGCCAAGCGGCACACCTGGACACGAATACGTCTCGAATGGCGAGACGCATTTCCTGTGACGCGCGTCACGCGCGAGCGATGGTTTTGTGAATTCGCATCCACAAAGCGGCGGTTGGCCTGACCAGTCGCGGGCACAGGCCAGCGCGTGGGGCGACCTGTCAGATATCAGGTGGTGGGGTGTCTCGCCGACTGCGGGGTTCGCCGGTTTCGGTCGGTCCTTCCGGGCGGTGGGTGTCGTCGTTGGGGGCCGAGTGGCGGGTGCCCCGTGGCCGCTGGCGAAGGCCCGTGGCCACGGAGGTGGCGAGGAGGGCCGCCCCGAGCGCGTAGAGCCATGTCTTGGACCAGCTGACCGCGAGAATGAAGGCCACCAAGCCGAGGCCGGCGAAAGCGGCTTTGAGTAGTGCCTGTCGTGCAGCCTTCCGGTCAGCGCGGGCCATCTCCGTTGTCCTCCTTGCCAGTTGTCACCGAGCTGTCAGGCGGCTGCGGAGCCGGTGAACCGGATCGTCCTGCACACCGCTCCGATGAGTTCCAGGCAGTCATCCCACTCGTCGATGTTCTCGGTGGCGAGGGAGAAGTCGGCCATGGCCAGGCGGCCGGGGACGGGCACGAAGATGTGCAGCTGCCGGACGATGGTGGGCTCGGGGTCGTCCTCCAGGAGGTTGACCGGCCTGGGAACCTTGGTGTCCTGGGTGACGACGACGGCCGGGCCGCAGTCCAGCATCATGACGCCGACTTCGGCCTCGGGGTAGATGGCGCCCATGGTGCGGGAGAGGCGGCGGACGGTGTGTTCGTTAGCCAGCTCGCTGGGGCGGGCGGTGACGGAGAGCATCACCGAGCTGAGCGGCTTGTGCGGGTCGTCCTCGCTGGGTCCGGACAGCAGAACGCCGGCGTAGACGGCGCCGGCGGCGGCGAGCATCTCGTACATGGCCTGCTGGGCCAGGACGGCGTGGGCGATCTGTTCCTGGCTGGGCTTGGGGTCGAGGGATGCGAGGTTGTCGATCAGCCGGTTGGTGTTGACCTCGGCCGAGACCTGGAAGTCGATGTCGCGGAAGGCGTCGGGGACGGAGAAGGTGAGCGGGAGTTCAGCGGTGGCGTCAGGCATGGCGCAGGTCTCCTATGGTCAGGGCTGTCGTGGCTGAGGGCAGGCAGTGGTGCGGCTGTGGCCCGTGCGGCTCACCGGCGTCCGATGACGCTGCCGAGGAGGGAGAGGGTGATCGTGCCGCCCTTCTGCGCGGCGGAGCCGACCGCGCCCCAGCTTCCAGCGGTATGGCCGAAGTTGGCGGTGAGCGCGGCGCCAGTGGCGGCCCCCTTGGCGTCGCTCTGATCGCTTCCCGTGGCGAACTCGATGGCGAGGGGGACCTGGGTGGCGAGACTGATCGAGCCCTGCATCACCTTGCCTGCGATCTTGCCTGCGTTGGCACTGGCTCCCACCGCCTTGGCGCCGCGGGCGCCGATATAGGTGAAGACCTTCGATGCCTCGGAGCCGCCCTTGCCAGCCACCTCTGCCAGGAAGGTCCGGCCGGCGGCCCGTGAGGCGACCTTGAGGCCGCTGACGGCACGCATCGACGCCGTGCCTGCCTTCAGCCCCTTGGCGGCGGCCCCGATGCCGGGGATCAGTGCGAGCGTGTCCGCTCCGAGGCCGGCGATCGTGGCAGCGTCCCAGTCGCCCTTGATCGCCGCACCGACCAGATGGGCCCCGAACGAACCCGCGGCAGTGACCAGCGCGATCGGCCCGAAGATGGGGGTGAGGACGGGGATCATGGCCAGCACACCGGTGACGGCGGATGCCATGCCCAGGACATCCCCCAGGAAGCCCCAGAACCCCCCGCCCTGTTCCTTGGCGGCCTCAGCGGCAGCCTTGGCCTTGAGGTACTCAAACTGCTGGTTGCTGGCGTCGATGACCTTCGTCATCTCCCGGTTGGTCAGGAGCGCCTGGAGCTGGTACTCGGCCTGAATCGCCAGGCAGTAGTCGACCAGGTCGCGCAGTTCGGGGTCGGCGATGCGCTGGGCGTCGTAGGCGACGTCCATCAGCCGCCACATCGTGCGGGTGAAGCCCCTGCCACCGCTCGCGAGCGAGCCGGGCGGGATCGGCCGGGCGACCACGGGGTCGGTGAAGTCGACCAGTGCGCAAGGGGTGCGCGCGCGGTGGAAACAGGAGGCGCCGTTGCCCAGGGCAGTGGTGAGGTGATCGGCGATGGCCTGGTCCTGCTTGGACGGCGTGTCCTTTCCCTGGCTGCCGCGGAGGAAGAGGTCCAGGGCTTGCTCCACGTCCTGGGAGTAGAGATCCCCACGGCCCGCCTCCCAGCCGAGTGCGATCCACTCGGCGAGCTGGCTCCGCCGCTCGGCGGCGAACTGTGGTGCTTCCTCCGCGGACCCGAAGAAGCCTTGCTCGTAGGCCACATCCTCTTCGATGCCGGAGGGTCCGTCGAAGGACCAGTCGATGATCCGTCGGGCGGCGTTGACGTTGAGCGAGTAGACGAATTCGCCGACGCGTCCTGCGGGCCGCTCCTGCTCCGCCTGAAGACGCAGCAGGCCCTCCCAGTCTTCCTCCTTCCTCAGGGCGTTTGACCGCTCGTAGAACCCGTCGCCCTCCTCCTCGGCCCCGGCCTGCTCCGCGGTGTCCTTCTCGATCAGGGCCCCGACGTCTCCGTCGAGCCGACGCATCGCGCTGATGATCCGCCGCTCCATAGCCAGCCAGGAGTTGATGATCAGGTCGATCCGGTAACGATCCTCCGCGGTTCCGGAGTTACCGCCCCAGCCCCAGATCGCCCGCGCGTCCCCGCCACCTCTATTGCTGTACATATTGAGCTTGGAGATGAGGGCGTCGATGATCAGGTCGCCTCTGCTGACGTCGTACCCGAGGTGCCACATCTCGTTGTGACCCTCGCCCTCGTTGTACCCATACAGGACGCCCATAAGGAACTCCTCCGCCCAGGTGGATGACGGCCCGTACCGGGCGAACCCCGGCGGGCCCCCAAATCCTGGAATCCACCGCCCGCCCGGACAAGGGTGACACTCAGGGCGAATGTGCGATTCTGACTGAATCGCACATGGCTGTGACCAGCCCTCCCTGAAAGCCCGGCACTTGGGGAGTTCCGGGCCGCACGGAATCGACCGAAAGCGCTGCCCCCAGCCAGCCACCGCCCCCAAACCGAAAGCCCCGAGGCTGACGGATCGGACCTGACCAGCTGATCACCGGCCTCGCGGTACTCCCCTGAAGGGACATCCGACGAACGGCAAGTGCGGGACGATCGAAGCGATGGCGCGCGCAGGGGGCGCACAAGGTGAATGAATCGCTCCGGTCGCCCCCGGTCCGCGCCCTGCCCCGGTCGGTTGGCGCACGCCACTATGACCGTGTCCTCAGCCGGAGTCTCTTGGCAACGGCATGGGACGGTCCGCCGGCGCGTCAGGCAGCGGCCCTTTGGGTTCTACGCATCTCATCGATCTCGCGAAGAGAACGAATTGGCATGGCGCAACCACCCATCCCATGGCAGGTCCAGCCAAGGAGGATCCACCCATGACTGAGCGCGTACCCGCCGCCTCCCAGCAAGTGCAGTTCCCGATCGTCGAATCGTTCACCCAGGGCACCGTGACCAACCCGCACTGGAAGCTCCTGGGCAGTGCGCAGCTGAACGGCGGCAGCCTGGAGCTCACCCCCAACGAACGTTCCCAGGCCGGGACAGCCTTCCTCGACGAGTCCTTCTCCTCATCGCTCGGCGTCACCATCGACTTCGACTACTCCTGTGAGGGCGGTGACCGTCTCGGCGACGGCTTCAGCGTCTACGTGATCGACGGCGAGCAGACAACAGAGCCCGGCGGCATCGGCGGAGCGCTCGGCTACTCCTTCACGAGGAATGGGGCGGGCGACATCGTCGCGCCGGGAGTCACAGCCGGGTACGTGGGTATCGGCTTCGACAACCACGGGAACTTCGCCACCCGGTACTCCGGTACGAACGGCCCCGGGCATCGGCCCAACACCGTCGGGGTACGCGGCTCGGGCAGTCTGCGGGAGGGGTTCCGCTGGCTCACCGGTGTCGAGGTGGACGGCGGATTCCGCGGGGGGTGGGACAACGGCTCCCACATCCAGGTCTCCATCATCGACGGCCGGCTGACCGTACGGCACGCCGACAAGGCCAACCCGAACGGCACCCTGGTGATCGACGACCTCGACCTCGCCGGTGCCGACGGACAGGCACGCATGCCCGAGACGTTCAAGCTGGGCTTCGCGGCGGGTACCGGCAGCGCCACCGCCTCCCACCGGATCAAGAACCTCACCGTGGCCCTGCCAGTCAACATGCCGCTGGAGATGAGCGGCCCGCAGACGGCGAAGGCAGGAGAACGCGTCTTCTACACCATCGGCGTGCAGAACCTCGGCCCCAACGACGCCCCCGACGCCGTGGTGGAGTGCACCGTCCCGGCGGAGCTGACCGATCCGGAGCTGACCTGCCAAGGCGAGAACGGAGCTGTCTGTGGCACCGGTTCGGTCCTGGACGGGCTGCACCTGCCGATCGACCTGCCCAGGGGCAGCAAGGCGATGGTCAACCTGACCGGCACCATCGACCCGCAGTTCGAGGGCCGGCTCACCTGCACCAGCCAAGTCACGTCGCCGACGCGCGCCAATACGGCCGGGCAGTACTCCGACTCGGTCGCCACCGAGGTCGAACTGCCCCCGGTCAGCGTCACCCCGGTGATCAACCTCCCCGGATGGCCCCAGACCTGGCCCCCGGAAGCGGAGGGCTGGGTCATCAGTTACGAACTCACGCTGGCCGCCAACGAGCAGCGCGTGGTGTGGTGGGAGATCTCCTTCGACGTACCGGAACGCACCCGCATCAACCCTCAACAGAGCCAGTGGTACGAGGTGGTCAAGGACGGCACCGACGGATCCGTCGTCATCGCCACGCCGGACGACACCCACACCATCGAGCCCGGCGCACCCCTCACCGTGGCCGTGCAGCTCCTCTACCCATCCCAGCACGACGCCGGTGACGGCACACTGCGCAACCTCCGCTCCATCGAGGTGACCCGGCCGTAGAGTCTGCTGTCACAGCGCTCCCGCTCGAAGTGGGAAGGCAGCCGGGCAGACCACCGCCGCTTCCCGAACGGCAGTCCTGCCGTCGGCTGTGAACGGGTGACGCGGCGCACCCCGTGGCCTTCCCACCTGCCCCGTACGGCCGGACGCTGCTGCCGGTTGCCCGTCCCGGCCCGCAGCAGCCGGCCTGTGGTCAACGGCCCGGCCAGCCCAGTTCGCCGGGGCGGACGGGCCGGGGCAGAGCTGGTCGTATCTCGTATCCGTTTCTTGAGAGGAGTACTGCCGTGCCCACTGCCACGATCGATCTCCCGCTCAGCTTCTCGGTCCCCGAGGATTTCCGGGACATCGACCTGACCGTCTCTGCGGAGGAGAACACCAACAAGCTGATCGGTGAACTCACCGGTCTGTCACGGCGCCCCAGTGACGAGGAGATCACCCACGCCGTCCTGGTGCAGCAGTCGATGTACGAGATGCTGGCCGCCGCCGGCGCCGTCTACGCCGGGATCCTGCTGGCCGGACCGTCCGAGGACGAACCCGACGGCCGGCTCACCTCGCTCATGCTGACGGTCACGGCCCGGCCCAGCGAACTGTCCAACGACCAGACCGTGCACCGGCTGGCCCGCACCATGGGCGCCATCTACCCCGAGGCCGAAGTGGGTGTGGTGCGGCTGCCGACCGGCCCCGCGGTGCTGCTCACCGAGGACAGCAAGGTCGAGCGGCCGGTGAACCTCCTGAGCGACGGAGGCGGCCCCACCGTCGTACGCCAACTGCATGTGTTCGTACCCGTTCCCGGGCGCCTGGCGATGGCGGACTTCTCCATCGCGACGGAGAACCTCGCCGAGTGGGACGACTACGTCGCCATCCTCGGCGAGGTCTGCAACACCATCGAATTCACCGACTGACCCGCCACGCGGAAGGATGACTCAAGGCCATGAAGACGCTCTACACCATCGCCGAAGGCGACGGCCGTTTCCCCATGCCGAACCTCGGCTACGAGGCGGGCCGTGGCGACCCCATCGTGGAGCCCGTGCACACCAAGCTCAACATGTACACCAGCAAGGCGAACGTGCGCGTCCCGTGGCGCTGGTCCGAGGAGGTCCTACGGGCTGAGGACCGCTACCGCATCGAGCAACTGATCCGCGCCTACCTCTACCAAGAGGACAGGATCGTCGCCGCTCTGCGGCGCCTGGACCGTGACTTCGGTGAGATGCGGTGGTCCTCCGACGAGGCCCGCAAGCGGATCGATGAATTCCTCAACTCCCTCCAGCAAGCGGACAAGAAACGCAGGAGCGAAGACCCCCTGGCCCGGACGTACCCGCAGCGGCCACGCAGTTCGGTCATCGACTTCACCGATCCCGAAATCGCGCACGTCCCCTCACTGAACGGGGATGGATCGTCCTTCTCCGTCCCCGTCGGGCGGCTGAAGGACAAGGGCTACGGACCCGACCGCATCGAGGACCCAGCCCTGCGCGACCTGATCGACCTCATCCTCGCCGTGCAGGCGGAGTACCAGCTGCAAAGCCTGCTGCTGAACCGCGAGTTCGAGCGTGTCGTCGAAACCCGCGGCCAGGAGGTCGAGTACCTGAGGGCGGCCGCCGCTGCCAAGGCCGCCGCGGAAGCCGGGGGGAGCAGCTTCTTGGGCATCCTCGGTGACGTCCTCGGGGTCGTCTCCGCCGTCGCCGGGGTCCTGGCGATGGTCCCGGTGCTGACCCCGCTGGCCGGGCCCATCGCCCTCGCGGCGGCGGCCGGCGCCCTGGCCGCGCACACCGCGGACGCGGTCATGCAGGGCGACTGGGACGCCGACACGATCGTCGGACTGGGCGCCGACGTGATCGGCGCCCTACCCGTCGTCGGCGCGCTCGGCAAGGCCGCGCGGGCCGGCAACCTCGCCATGCGCTCGGTCGGCAAGGCGAGCGTGGCCGTCCGCAGCGGCGGGCGTGCCTTCCTCGCCGCGACCGGCGGCGCCACCGCGGCCGAGGCGGGAGCCATCGGCAAATACCTCGGTGCCAAGGGCGCCAAGTTCGTCGGCGCGACCGCCCGCCAAGGCGAGGTCGCCGGGAAAGTGATCCAAGGAACGATCGACCTGGCCACCGAGATCCCCACCGTCGTCTCCCTGGCCGGCGCGGACGACACCGACACCGCGGAAGACGTCGCCACCGCTGTCGACTTCACCCAGGGCATGGCCGACAACGTCGGCGACTGGGCCGAAATGGGCTCCGCCGCAGCGAAAAAAGCCGGAAAGATCTCCCTCGCGCGCTTCGCCGCCGCCTTCGCCTAACACCCCGTCACGGCTTACGTGCCGGCGCCGGCATAGGGACGCGGGCGCCGACCTGGCCGGCATTTCTCAGGAGGTGGGGGTATCGCGTAGTGAATCCCGGTGTGGGCACCCCGTCGGCTCCCGCGGTGCCCACCGCGGAATTCGCTGATGCCAGGTTGCCGGCGGGGAGCCGTTTGGCCAAAGTCCCAGGTGGCAGAGGGCACGGTTGCGCTGCGGGTGCCTTCAACGAACCTTGGCCTTGACCGGTTCCGCCCGACCCCGAGCAGCCATCGCCCCCACCACGGCTGCGGCATGAAGATCCACAAGATTTCGCTGCCGTTCGACTGTCCGCCCACCGACGATCGCCGACAGCAGCTCAATTGGCACCGGTGATCACAGCCCGCCGATGGAGACGCCGCTCGCAGCGTGTGCTCGGTTGCGAGTAACACGCGCCATCCCGGCACCCAGTCGGGTGAGCGACTGGCGAGTGCTGCGTCTGCCCACTGCCGGCGGGGGCGACCATACCGGCGATGGGTTCACCCAAGGGAAAGGATTCGCCGTGCGCCGTGCATTGATCGTCGTCGATGTGCAGAAGGACTTCTGCGAGGGCGGCAGCATTCCGGTGAAGGGCGGCGCGGACAGGGCCGCCGCCATCGCCGACCTGGCGCGGCGCACTGACGGGAGTTACGCGTACACCGTCGCCACCCGTGACCACCACATCGACCCGGGGGCCCACTTCTCCGAGCACCCTGACTTCCAGGACTCCTTCCCCGTGCACTGCGTCGTCGGCAGCGAGGGAAGCGAGTTCCATCCGAACTTCGAGCCCGCCGTTGCCTCCGGGGCCGTCGACGAGGTCTTCTACAAGGGGAAGCACTCCGCCTCGAAGAGCGGATTCGAGGGCTCGACCCAGGACGGCACATCACTGACCGACTGGCTGCGTGCCCACGACGTCAGCGATCTCGACGTCGTCGGCATCGCCACCGACCACTGCGTGAAGGCCACCGCACTGGACGGCGTACGAGCGGGCTTCGCGGTACGGGTCCTACTCGACTACACCGCCGGCGTTGCCGCCGAAACCACCAGCACCGCGATCAGCGAGCTGCGCCACGCAGGTGTGGCGCTGAGCGGCGAGCCAGTCGTCCTCACCTGAAACAGCTGCCAC
Organism: Streptomyces yunnanensis; assembly: GCF_029011865.1. Lineage (NCBI taxonomy): Bacteria > Bacillati > Actinomycetota > Actinomycetes > Kitasatosporales > Streptomycetaceae > Streptomyces > Streptomyces yunnanensis. Next base: position 5,104,463 of record NZ_CP095749.1, on the reverse strand, counting down.
TTCCGCCGCGGGACCGGCAGGTCCCTCGCCGCCGCGTGAGCGTTGCCACAGGCGGCTGAGGGCCGCCAGGTGGCTGTCAGTGCCGACGGGCTCCGGGGCAGCACCCTTCGTGTGCCCAACTCTCGGAAATTCCCTAGACGATGGGCAGGTTCCGCGCAGCATCCGGCCCGGAATCAGTGGCGCAAAGCCACGACTGCCATGCGCCGGTCAACAGCACGCCGCGATCAACGACGAAATGACGCGCAGCCCGGTTCAGCCGCCGATGCCGTTGCCCTCTGCCTGCGAACCGGCCCCGGGCTTGTTGTTGGCAGTCGGAGAAGACACGACCGAAACTCGCCCCGCACCGGGCACTCTACGAGGGCAACGAGCTCTTCCGCCGCAGACCGCGAAACGCACGCTACGGGACGGGAACTTGCACCCCGGTGACCTACGTGAGGCAGGCCCCTGGGCTGCAGTGCACTGCAGCCCAGGGGCCTGCCTCGCACCTACGCCGACAAGCGCAGCCGACAGGCGATCGGTCAGGCTTCGCGCACGGCTCGTTGACGCGTCGTCTTACCCGTGCGCGCAGCCCGAACCTTGGCGTCGATGCCCTCCGCGACCTCCTGCTGCCGCTCGTCGTCGGAGTGCTGGTAGATCAGCGCGGCCTTCTCCGAAGACTGTCCGGCGCGGACCATCGTGTCCTTGAGCGTGGCGCCGGACTGGGTGGACAGAGTGTGGCCCGTGTGGCGGAGGTCGTAAAAGCGGAAGTCGTCCGGCAATCCGACCTTGGCGCGGGCGCGGCGCCATTTACGGCCGAAGGTAGAGCGCCGGAACGGCGCGCCCTTCTCACCCACGAACAGCAGACCGTCGGTCCCCTTCTCGGCGAACCAATCGAGGTGTCGCTTCACCTCCATGTAGAGGAAGCCGGGAAGGTAGATGGTGCGCTCGCCGGCGGCCGACTTCGTGTCGCCCTCGACACGGCGGCCGGTAGTCAGCTCGGGTGCCGCCTCACTGATCTTGACCGCGAGGGGTTCGAGCGTGACGTTCGGGCGCCGCAGGGCTGCCTGCTCCTCCGGCCGCATCGGCCCGTAGGCGCCGAAGTACACCATCAGCCGCCACCGTGGCCCCATGGCTTCGGCAAGCGCGTCGACCTGCTCGACGGTGGCGGTCGGCCGTTCCTTCGCCCTCTCGGTGCCCGCGCCCTTGATCCGGCAGGGGTTGCGGCGGATCAGCTCATCGTCGGCGGCGGTCTCCATGATCGCCTTGAGCAGGCGGTAGGACTTGGCGACGGTGGTCGCGCCTGTGGCCTGGAGGCGCTCAGCGCGCCAGGTGCGGACGCCGGGCGGGGTGATCTCGTCCAGGTCCATGGGCCCGAAGGTGGGCAGGATATGCAGCCGCAGGAGCCTGCGGTACAGCTCATCGGTGGTCGCGGACAGCCCGCGCTCGTCGACCCACTTCAGCGCGTACACCTCGAAGTTGGCCGCACCGGCGTCGGGGTCGATCCAGTGCTTACGTTCGATGTCGGCCTGGGTGAGGGTGAGCCAGGTCTGCGCGTCGGTCTTGGTCTCGAAGGTCTCCGGGGCGGTCCGTCGGCTGCCGTCCGGTGCCCAGTAGCGCGCCTGCCACCGGCCGGAGGGAAGTCGGCGCACGGTCCCGAATTCACGCCGCCGCTGCGGCTTGCGGGCCGTCATCAGGCCGCCTTCCGGTAGGCCGAGCGCGCTTCGCGGAGGGTGGGGACGGTGTGGTCGTCGATGTACGCGTCCAGCACGCTGGTGCGGATGCGGACGTGGCGGCCGACCTTGACGTAGCGGATGCGGCGCTCCTGGACGAGGCGCCGGATGAAGCGGACGCCGGTGCCCAGGTACTCGGCCGCCTCGGCTGGGCTGAGGAGCGGGTCGGGGGTGTGGGTGATCACCTCCTTCGCGGACTTCGGCGTCTGGATGGAGGCGTGGGGTATCGCCGGGCGGCGCAAGGGTGGGTCCTCGTCTGGCGGGTGCGGCGCGGCAACACCGCACTCCGCCGGGTCGTTCTTGGGATGGGCGGAATGTGTTGTGTTCCCTGGCCTGTGGATTTGCGGGTCCCAGGGCCGGGGTGGTCTATGGCAGCAGGCCAGGTCGGCCAGCCGGTCAGTGGTCCTGGCCGGCTCCGGGCTCGTCGTCGGATGCTGCGTTGGGCGGCTGGGTGAGGTGGAACGCCTGGGCGAAGTTCGGGATGGCCTCGTCGGCCAAGGCGCTGGCGATCATGACCTCGGCTTCGTCTCGAATGTCGGGGTGTTCCGCGAGGTAGGCGTCGAAGGCGTCCCGGGCTTGGCTGAAGGCGGCGCCGGCCCGCTGGGTCTCACGGAACGCGCGGACGACGTTCTCGATCAGTTCCATTGCTCGGGCCTTGGCGGCGAGCCGCGGTGGTCCGACGAGGTTGTCCAGCGAGACGCCGAAGACCTCGGCGAAGCCGATCGCCTCGTCGAGGTTGACCCGGCGCTTGCCGTTCTCGATCCGCCACACCGCGGACGGGTTCATCTCGTACCCGGCCTCGTTCATGCGGTCTGACAGGGAGTTGGTGCTCCAGCCCCTGGCCTCCCGCTCGACCCGCAGCCGGGCGGCGACGTTCTCCTCGCCTCTGAGCAGAACCCCCTCTTCGGCACCGTCCGCTTCCGCGTCGGTCATGGGCCAAACCTTCCTTCCTCCAGCATCACTCTTCTGCGTTTTGCAGGAACGGCTCAACAGTAGCATCCGTACTGCGTTTCGCAAAGGGTTTCTGCAATCGGCATTCGTGTGGCATTGTTGTGGTCCCAACCGCCCGACCACGACCCCAGGAGCCCGTCTCACCCCGCGATCCGCGCAGCAAAAAGCCCCCCGGTGAAGCGAACACCGAGGGGCTCAAGCGCGAACCTCATGACCGCCCATCCCTGAACGATCTCCTGCGAAGCCGGGGTTGCCGCCCCATATGGCCCGCAGTCGAGGAGCTCCGTGCACCACAGTACGACCCCGCCCATGCCCGCGTCCATGTCGCAGCCCCCGCACGACGTGGACGCCGAGTGCGCCGTCCTCGGCGCCTGCATGCACGACAGCGCCGCCATCGACGAAGTACGACCCGTCCTCGGCGATGACGCCTTCTACCGTCCCGCCCACGAGACGATCTGGCGTGCCCTGCTCTCCCTGCACAGCGAGCGCAGGCCCACCGACCCGATCGCGGTCAACGACCGCCTCGGCGAACTGGACGCCCTCCAGCGCGTCGGCGGCCCCGGTTACACACACCACCTCGCCGGCGCCTCCCCCGGCATCAGCGGCGCCGTCTACCACGCGGAGATCGTCCGCAGGAAGGCCGACCTGCGCCGCCTGAGCGCCGCCGGCCTGCGCACCCTCCAGCGCGCCCAGGAGCCGGGCGCCGACCCCGACGTGATCCGCAGCGGGATCGAGTCGGAGATGCGCGCCGAGCGCGAGCGGGCCCTTGCCTCCGGCCACGGCCGCCTCTCCCAATTCCTTACCGATGGCTGGCGCTTCGTCACCGAGACCGGCGCCGAGACGGAGCCGCTGTGGGGCACACCCGACAAGGTCGCCTGGGGCTCGGGCGAGAGCCTGATGATCGTCGGGGCGCCCGGCGTGGGCAAGACGACGCTGGCCCACCAGGTCGTCCTGGCCCGGATCGGCCTGCGGGACACCGTCCTCGGCATGCCGGTCACCCCCAGCAAACGGGTGCTGTACCTGGCGATGGACCGGCCGAAGCAGATCGCCAAGGCCATGGTCCGCGGCATCGAGGCGACCGACGAACGGCTGCTGCGCGATCGCCTGGCCGTCTGGCAGGGCCCGCTGCCCGCGACCCTCGACAAGGAGCCCGACCTCCTCGCGGACCTCGCCGCCGCCCACCAGGCCGACACCATCGTGATCGACAGCCTGAAGGACGCCATCAGCACCCTCGTCGACGACGCCCTCGCCGTAGCGTTCAACAACGCCCGCCAGCGCGCCATCCGCAACGGTGTGGAGATCATGGAGCTACACCACCAGCGCAAGGCAACCGCCGACGCCCCGCGCGGCCAACGCCCCACCCTGGACCGGGTCTACGGCTCCACCTGGCTCACCTCAGGCGCCGGAAGCGTCCTGTTCCTCTCCGGAGACTCCGGAGACCCCGCCGTCACCCTGCACCACCTGAAGATGTGCACCGGCGAGATCGGGCCGCTGCAACTCCTGCACGACCACACCCGCGGCACCACGACCGTGGACCCGGCCCTTGACCCGTCCGCCCTGCTGGCCGCCCACCCCGGTGGGCTGACCACCCGTGACCTGGCCACCCTCCTCACCGGAGAGACCACACCCTCCCGCGGCGCCGTCGAGAAGGCCCGGCGCGAGCTGGAGCGCCTGGTAAAGGCCGGAAAGGCCACGAAGGCCGAAGGCGTCGCGGGCGGCAGCGGAGGCGGCCAGCAGGCCCGCTACTACACCACCGTGCGGCACATGAGCGTCGTCTCATGACCCCGCCCGGCCGGGCCCGGACCGTTCACGCGACCGTACACGCGCCCCTCCCGCCGCCATGCCCTTCACGCCCGCCAAAAGCGTTCACGCGCATCGCAAAACCGCAGGTCAAACGTTCACGCGACCGTACACGGCGTACACGCGACAGAGCGTTCACGCGCGAGCCCCCCTTTAGAAGGGGGCTCGCGTGTACGCCCCCTCGTGAACGCCCCCACTTCCGCCTCCCGCACCACCACATCGGAGCGCCACCACATGCCCCCGACTCCACCCGCCATACCCGGCACCGCCGCGATCCGCCTCGGCATCAGCCTGCTCGCCGCGTTCGCCTTCGCGCTCTCCTACGACGCCCTGCGGCAGATGGCCGTCGCCATCCACATCCGCGGACTGCTCACCTACGCCTTCCCCCTCGTGATCGACGGGTTCATCGCCATCGGCGTCGGCACCCTGCTCATCCTGCGCACCGCCCCGCTGCGCTCCCGCGTGTACGTGTGGGCGCTCGTCGGCGCCGCGACTGTCACGAGCATCTGGGCCAACGCCCTGCATGCCGTCCGCCTCAACCAGCAGACACGCCTGTACCTCGACAACCTCACCGTCGGCGCGCTGTCCGCCATCGCACCGCTCGCCCTCGCCGGCGCCGTCCACCTCTACATCGTCATCCGCCGCCACACACCCCACGGCCAGGGAGCCGACGCCACAAACCGCCACATCACGATCGGCCACAGCCACAACGGCACCGGCAGCGGCCAGCCACGTACCGCCGCTGAAGACGACGCCGGGCTGCCGGAGCCAACAGAGGCCACGCCCGATGTGGCCGATGGCCCCGCCGGCATGGCGCCGGATGCCACCAACGTGCCGGAGGCCCCACGGCCGCACACAGAGCCAGATGGCGAGGAGCCCAGCGCCATCTTCGACGAACTCCTCGCCCTCGCCCGCACCGCACCACTAGGACGCGGAGGCCGCGCTTCACGCCGCAGCATCGAGACGGCGATCCGCGCCGAAGGCCACCCCATCGGCAAGGACCGTCTGACCCAGATCAAGGACCAGCTGCAGGCCGAACTCGACGCCCCTGCCCCTCGGCAGACTGCACTCGACAAGGCCCCTGCCGGCGCTCTCTGAGCCCCGCAGCCGCGTCCAGTGCCCTCCGCGACGCGACTCGCATCACTCGTCCCCGCAACGAGCCAACCCCACGGAGAACCGCCCCATGCACGACCCGCACCACGAACTCCCCACCGCCCACCAGGAGATGCCCACCACCCCAGCAACAGACGCAGCAAGGTATCCCGCTGGACCGTCCAACGGCCGGTCCAACGGGGAAGCCTCCGCCCCAGGGGTGGCGGAGGCAATCGAGCACCAGGGGGTGCCCGAAGGGGAAAAGCCCGCCGACAACACCGCTGCTCTGCCGCTGCCGCGTGCCGCCGACGCCGCCGCCGTTCACCGTGTCGCCCGCCGCCGCAAGCGCGAAGACGTGCAGCGTAAAGAGCGCGTCGACGTGCGCTACAGCATCGGCGAGAAAGCCGACATCCTCGCCAAGGCCCGGTCGCTGAATGTGGCTGCCGCCCACTACGTCGGCGCCGTCGTCATGGCTCACGTCCACGGTGACCTCACCCTGCCCGGTCAGCGCACCCAGCTCGACGACTACATCGATGAGCTCAACGCCCTGCGCCAGCAGGTCGCCAAGATCGGCCACAACATCAACCAGATCGCCAAGAAGCTCAACTCCGGCGACGATCCACACCCTGTGGACACCGCCACCCTGGCCCAAGCCGAGCGCACCGTGACCGCGGTCGGCACTGCAGTCGGCCACATCGCGGCAGCCGCGAACCAGGCCGTGGCCAAGAAGGCGGCCTGATGATCGCGAAGATCGGCAGCGGCAAGGACACCGCGGGCCTGATCCGGTACCTGTTCGACACGAAGAAGGCCAAGGACCACACCGACCCGCACCTGGTCGCCTCCTGGGACGGTTTCGCCCCCGACCCCGGCCGCGCCGACGACTTCGACGCCGCCAAGAAGCTCCTCGTCGCCGACCTCGACCTGCACGTCAAGCAGGCCCAGCGGCTCGGCCGCGGACCCGAGAAGCACACGTGGCACTGCTCGATCCGCGCCGCCAAGACCGACCGCATCCTCAGCGACGACGAGTGGGCCGACATCGCCCGCCGCATCGTCGCCGCCACCGGCATCGCACCCGAAGGCGACCCGGACGGCTGCCGCTGGGTCGCGGTGCGCCACGCACCGGACCACATCCACATCGCCGCCACGAAAGTCCGCGGCGATCTGCGCACAGCCCGCCACTGGAACGACTACCTGACCGCCGACAAGGAACTGGCCGCCATCGAGAAGGAATACGGGCTCTTCCAGGTCGTACGCGGCGACCGCACCGCCGCCAAACGCCCCACCCGCGCCGAACAGGAAAAGGCCCGCCGTGCCGGCCAGCAGCACACGGCCCGCGAACGCCTGCGCACCACCGTCCGCACCGCCGTGGCGGTCGCCGCCAGCACCGAGGAGTTCCTCCGCCTCCTCACCGACCTGGGCAGCGTCCGCATCGAGGTCCAGCACTTCCCCTCCGGCGATTTGCGCGGCTACAAGGTCGCCCTCGAAGGCGACACCAACGACGCAGGCGAGCCCATCTGGTACTCCGGCTCCGAACTCGCCCCGGACCTGTCCCTTCCCAAGATCCAACAGCGCCTGGCCGCCACCGAACCCCAGCCCGCCGACCAGCAAGCAGGTCAGCGCAGGCCCAACCCCTGGCACCAAGCCACCGCAGCCGCCGAACGCATCCCCCACCACCTCGACCAGAGCGACGACGAAGCCGCCCAGGCCCACCTCGCCGCCTTCGGAGAAGCCCTCGACGCACTGCCCCGCCTCGCACCCAAGGACATCCGGCCCCAACTCCAGCACGCAGCCATCGCCTTCGAACGTGCCACCCGCTCCCGGATCCGGAACAACGACCAGCACGCGCGTGCCCTGCGCGGAGCTGTCCGCGCCATGCGCTCTCATCCCGTCACGGGCAACGGCGCGGTGCTCGCGATGTTCCTCGACGCGGCCGTCCTCGTCGTCATGGCCGCTGCCCGCTGGCATCAACAACGCCAGCACGACCAGCAGGTCATCGCCGCACACCAGGCCCTGACCCACCTGCAGACGGCATACGAACAAGCGGCCGCCGCTCCCTTGGTTGCCATGGCTCAGCGCAAGCCGCCCCAGCAGAAGGTCGACGGGTTCACCCGCCAGATATGGGAGGCCGTCCCCGCCTACGCTCAGCGGGTCCTCGACGACCCCACGTGGGACGCCCTGGCCACTGCACTCGCGGATGCAGAAGCCGCAGGGCATCAGCCCGCCAGGCTCCTCCAACAAGCAGCCGGCCAGCGGACACTGGACGACACCTATTCACCAGCACGGACCCTCGCCTGGCGCGTCCAACGCCTCAGCGCAAGGCCGGCGCCCAGCACCCAGGCCCTGGCCGCCCGAGCCCAAAGCACCACTGGCATCCGAGCTGCACGCCCTGCCCAACCCGAGCCACTTCCCCCGCACCAGCCCGGCCCCGCTAGGGCACAGGGGCGGCGTCGCTGAGGCCGAGCCCCTGGCCTGAGCCCGTCCCTGCCGGGGCTATTGGCCTCGGCAGAGACCGCTCGCCACCACCCACAAGTTCAGCGCTCAGCGGCAGGAGCGCGAGCGGCCAGGGCCGGAATGGACGCGATCTTCTCGGCGGCGTACGCGCACGCTGACTCAGGACCGTCAGGAGCGCCTCAGACCTGGCCGCTAACGTGGCGCCTCAAGTGGCCCAGGTGCTGCCGTACGCCATCAGCCAGGTCGGCATAGAACGGCACTCGGGCGGCTGCCTGGAGGATTTCGGTGCAGGCGGTCAGCTCACCGACCCGGCCGGCAGGAGTGTCCAGTACGTAGGCGAATTCCTTGCGGATCCGCTCGGCGACGTCCGGCACGGGCAGGGAGTGCAGGTAAAGGTTTGCGGCGTCGTAGCCCATGGGCGCTGTGCCCCAGCCTTCCCAGTCCAGAAGGGTCAGCGACGGGCCGGTGAGGTTCGCCCAGTGGAGGTCGCCGTGTGCTGTGGTCCAGGCGATCTCGCCGGGGGTCATGCCGGTGAACTCCGGGACACGGCGACGGATGTACTCCTCGCGCACCGCCTGCCGGTCCGTGCGGACGAGCGCGAGGTGGTCAAGTGTCTGGTGGAGGTCCTGCCACCAGGTGTCCGGCAGGTCCGCAAGGTGGTGAAGCACCGGGCTCTTCGACGCCGGCGGGGTGCCGACGATCTCGTAGTGCTCTGCCCGGTAATCCCAGCCGTCGGCGGACCAGTCGCGCAGGCCGAGCAGCCGCGGGCGAGGCACGACGGGGGGCACGGACCGTTCCGCCTCCTTGGGGCCGTCCCACAGCTTCCCGCTTCCCTTGCCCTCCGGTTCGCTGACCAGCCGCAGCCACGCGTCGCCTTCCGGCGTGATGACGGCCCCGGACAGCGTCCTGCCGGCGTATCCCCACACGTCCCCGCCCGCGGTGTCATCGAATCCCAGCAGGGCACACGCGTGGCCGCGGGCGGAGATCATGCGGTCCCTGACGGCTTGCTCAGGGGCAGTGAACATCGGCTAACTTCTCCGGCTGACGGTGGCGACGTCGGCCGCGACCAACTCGGAGACGAGAGCTGCGACTTGGTCAGCGGGGAGCCCGGAGCTTACCGCCAGCCGGCCCAGGGTCCAGGTGCTTCCCTCGGTGAGGAGCTTGATCACGTCGAGGACCGGGGCGGCGAACGTCCATTCCTGGCCGCCTGCGCTCAACACCACGTGGCCGTCCCCGTCCACCTCATACCAGGCCCCAGCAGCGGTGAGCCGGACAAACAGACTCTCGTCCGCGGGGATACCGTCCACGAATGGCAGGGACGGCATCGGCCTCCCGGGGTCCATGCTCCCCCGTGCGTTGACGAACTCCTCGATCACCCCATCGTGCACGGCTTCGGTGAGCTCCTTCCGCAGCGCTTCCAGATACGCCGTCCGTTCGTCCGGCGACGCGAAGTACGGCAGGTTCGCACGGACGGTGTCCGAGACCCGCAGCCGGTCCGACAGCCACGACAGGAGATCCGCGCCGGTGGTGGGGGTCAGGCCGCAGGTCAGGTGCAGGGAGCGGCCCTCGGTGGCGGCGACAGCGTGCCACCATCCCCGGGGCAGGTAGAGCATGTCGCCGCTCCGGAGCACGATCTCCACGACCGGATCGCCAGTTGGTGGTTCGGGGGCTTCGATGTCGACCCGTAGCGGGTCAGTACGAGTGGCCCCGTAGATTTTCCACCGCTTGGCGCCTTCGAGCTGGAGGACCACCACATCGTGGTCGTCCCAATGGACGCCGAAGCCCTCCTTCGAGGTCCACGAGGCATAGAGGTTGACCTGCACATCGGTGCGGAAGTGCCGTTCCAGGGCTGCCGCGAGGTCTTCCACGCCGGGGTGCAGTGCGTCCACGGCGTCCAGGACGAGCGAGGCGCCGTCTTTGAGCTGGTGGTGCAGGTTGTTCGGCTCGATGCGGTGCCAGACGGTGTGGCGCTTGGACACCACGGAGTGGGTGTAGGCGTGTTGCGGGACCTGGGTGCCGTCGTTGAAGAGCCGCAGCCGCGGAGGTTCGAGACGGTGCCGGGCGATGACCTCGTTGAGGTCGTCCCACGTGAACATGTGCGAGAAGTCGCCGACGTGCGGCCAGAGGCGGTAAGTGCGGCCGAACGCCTCGGCGGGGAAGTTCCCGCCGAGGCTCCGGACCGCCGAGGAGATGGCGGTCATCTACGGCTCCGATCAGTCGTTGCCGTCGCCCTTGCCGGTGCCGCCACCGTCGCTCAGCCGGTCCTGGCTGCGGGCGGCCTGCACGGAACGCTTCGAGACGATCAGGTCGTTCATTGCATGTTCCCTTCTCTTCGGTTCTCCCGCCGGGGTTCCGGCGGGAAATCTGTGGGCGCCTAGACGAGCGGCGCCGCGGCGGTATCGGGTGCGGAGACCGCGGTTGCCCCGGTGTGGTCGGCGTCGTGCTGGACGGTCAGCGCCAGGAGGGTGAGGCCGGCCGTGGTGCCCAGAAGCCACAGGCGCCCCAGCCACACGTCCAGCCGCGGTTCTCCGCTGCGGTGGCGACTCCTGACTCCGTGCACCGGCCGCGTCACCTCAAACCCCCCTCTTCGTGGTGGACCTGGCGGTGCAGTTGCTGGACGGTCAGGGCCAGGTTCTTGAGACGGCGAGCGGCGGACGCCAGCCCGTTGCCGGGGCCGGCCCGCAGCTGGAATCCGGCGTTGTCGATCTGGCGGTGTTCCCGGTACCAGGCGGCCTCTCCCGGGCGATGCTGCTCGACGTGCTCTTTGGCCTGCTCGATCAGCGGGGCGAGATGCCCCTGGAGGGTCGCGATCAGCCGGAGGACTTCGTCATACGGAGGGAGGACGATGCTGGAGCGCAAAGCGGCGGCGACGTCAGCCTGGAGCTGGTCCGTGGCATCCGTGACCGTCGGCTGCGAAGGGGACGGGTCGGCGCGGGTGGCATCCATGGTGCAACTCCTCGAAGACGGTGGTGGTCAGCACCGCCGCCCGGGGCGAGGAGAGGCCGGCCGTACGCGGCCCCTGGCGGCTGAGAAGAGTCAACCGCCGGAGAAGCAAGCAGATCCGCAACCGGGTTGCGAGGTAGCAAACCCTTTGCGGGCAGGAGCCGGTTTAGTCGACGGGCACGCCCGCACGACCGGCGAAGGCCCGGACTCCCGGAAGGCTTCGGTCGTGGCGGAGCAGGCCGCTGGCCAGGTTCTTGATCGCCCCTCGCCGGATCTCCTGTGGTGCGGCCCGCTCGGCCGCCAGTAGCGCCCGGTAGCACTGCTCGGGCTTGCCCCACTGGTCGAAGCAGCGGGCCACGTCGGTGAAGAACCGCCCCTGCCGCTCGGCGGTCGGCAGGGCCGCGGGGTCGATGGTCTTGGCCAGGTCGATCGCCTGCCCGGCATCACCGAGCAGGTAGTGGACAGACAACTGGTGCAGCAGCACCTGCTGAGTCCCGGTGTCCGTGCGGGCCGCAGGGCTCGTCCGGCTAACCTTCGCGGCCTCGGCAGCCTCACCGATCAGGGCGTGCGCCGTCTGCCGGTCACCCATCTTCGCCGCGGTGTACGCGGCCGTGGCCAACAACGAGCTGTTCGCGGACAGTCGGGCAGCCTCTGGGGCGCGGCGGTCCGCCCGTACGTCCTGCGCGGCCCTGACCGCGATGTCGGTGGCACGGGCAAGGTGGCCTTGGCGGCGCCAGGCGCTGGAGACCATCCGGTGTGCCTCGGCAATCGCCAGCGCATCCCCGCCGACCCGTGCGGAATTCAGCGCGCGGTCTGAGGTGATCGCCACGAGGCCGTCCTCGCCGAGCTTGATGCACAGCCGGGTGGCGATGTTGTAGAGGTCGGCGACCGCCGTAGCCGACAACTCCACCGGCTCCAGGGCCTGAGCTTGCGCGATCCGACCAGGCAGGGTCCGGGCCAGCATGTCGTAGCGGGCGGCACGGAAGTCCTGCCGGGATGTCTTCACCGCGGCAGCGACGCCGGCCGGTGATACCTCACTGTTCTTCGGCACAGTGGCCGTGCCATAGAGCAGGAGGTCTTCGAGCGGGGCAAGGGTGCTGGCCTCGGCCGGCGTGGCCCCGGCCAGGGGGGAGGCGAAGACCACCGCCGCAGCGGCCAGAAGTTCGCGGCGTCGCACGGGGTCGTCACCCTCCTCTGGACCAAGATTGTGAACAACCCTAGTCGAGCCGGACCGACGCCGAGCCGATACCGGCGATCGTCCAAGCGGCGTTACAGCAGCAAGGAGTTCGGCCAGAGACATGCCCAAGACATCGGAGATCTGCCGCAACGTATCCAAGCTGTTGACCGGGATCACGTCCCGCTCGACCTGCGACACCCAGCTTTCCGACCGGCCGATCATCGCAGCCAGATCCCGCTGCGGCCATCCCTTGCGCCTGCGTGCCTTGGCGATCGTCTTACCGAGTGTCAGTTCGCTCCCCGCCACTGGGCACGCCCCCGAGGTCCCGTATCCGCATCGCGTGAGCATGCAACGGTACTGGCGCAAGGAGCCCGGCTGTAGGGGGCAAGACGGCCAGGGCAACCGTAGCCAGACGCCGCGGGCAGCGGGACTTACGGTGCGTTGACTTGCGGGGGTGCTTGCAGGTCGGCGGAGAGCCAGCGTCGTGGGCGCATCCGCACCGTCATCAGCTCGGTGGCCAGGACCAGCCGTGACCTTCCCGCAGGTCGTGTGCCGTGCGCGCGTGACGCCACCTCGGCGAGCGCGGGCCGGAGGCTATGGCCGGGTCCGAGCATCCGCTCTCGGAAAGAGAGTGCAGGAAGTGCAGGCCAGCTCGTTGGCCTGGACGCGGACCGGGAAGCTGGACCGGCCCCAGCCTGATCGTCGGGACGATAGTGCCTCTCCGGACGTGCTGGAGAGGCACTGAGGTAGGGCGTCGGGGGACGCTCTGGGACCGGCGGTGTCCTACGCCTCGTCCTCGACGCAGCGGATGAAGTACTTCCCGTCCTTGTGGAGCACTCCGTGCGTCTCGCTGGCGAAGCCGGGGAACTTCCGGTCGAACGCCTCCAGCAGCTTCAGGTACTTCATGAGGTCGGACTCCATGTCGCCCACCTGCTCACCGGGCATGAGAACGGGGATGCCGGGCGGGGTGATGGCGATCTGTGTGGCGACGACGCGGCCGGGCAGCTCGTCCAGCGAGAGGAGTTCGGTCTCCCCCTGGATGAACTTCTGGTACGCCTCCGCGGGGGTGAGGACGGGCGTGGGCGGGGTGGCACCGGTGAACGCGTCGTTGAGCAGCTTCATGAGCTTGTTGTCCGACAGGTAGGTGTGCATCTCCTTGCACAGGCCGGGCAGGGTGAGGTTCTTGTACCGCTCGGGGTGTTCCTGGACGAGGCCGGGGAGTACCTCACTGAGCGCGGCGCCGTCGTCGTAGAGCTTCTTGAAGTCGGTGAGGGCGTCGAGGAGGGTGCCCCACTTGCCCTTGGTGATGCCCATGGAGAACAGGAGCAGGAAGGTGTAGACGTCCGTCTTCTCCACGACGATCTGCCGGGTCTCCAGATAGGCGCTGACGATCCGGGCCGGGATGCCGAAGGTGTCGAGCTCGCCCTGGGCGTTCACCCCCGGGCAGGTGATCGTGACCTTGATCGGGTCCAACAGGCAGAAGTCGTCCTCAAGGTCGCTGAAGCCGTGCCAGGTGTCGTCCGGGTCGAGCACCCAGCAGCTGCTCTGCTCCCGCAGGAGGTCGAGCGGCGCCTGGTGGAATTCGTAGGTCCGCTTCGTCTCGGGGTTGGTGACCTCCTCGGGCTGCCACACCCCGAAGAACCACTTCGGGCGGTCGCCGGCCTCGGCGAGGCGCTTGCCGAGGCGTACCGTCGCCTGCCTGAACCGGATCGCCTCGGTGATCGCCTCCGTGGTCAGCCACTTGCCGGACGGGCCGTCCATCATGCCCGCGGCCACGTCCAGCGAGGCGATCATCGGGTACAGCGGCGATGTCGTGGCGTGCATCATGTAGGTCTCGTCGAAGATCTCGCGGGCCGGCAGTTGTCCGGCCCCCTGCTTGACGTGGACCATCGCCGCCTGGGACAGGGCCGCCAGCAGCTTGTGCGTGGACTGGCTGGCGAAGACCGTGGGGTGGTTGCCGCCGTCGATCGCGCCGGGGTCGATGGCCATGCCGTAGCGGCGCTCGTAGAGCGGGTTGAAGTGGGCGTAGGCGAACCATGCCTCGTCGAACTGGAGGGCAGGGGTGCAGGGGGCGAGTAGTTCGGCCACGTGGACCGCGTCGTAGCACAGCCCGTCGTACGTCGAGTTGGTGATGACCGTCGAGGCCGGGTTCAGGCTCACGGCCTCCTCGGCGAGGGGGCTCTCCTCGATCTGCTTGCGGACGGCTTCCTCGGTCATGCGCTTGGGGGGAATGGGGCCGGTGAGGCCGTAGCCGTTCCGTGTGGGCACCAGGTAGACGGGACGGCCCAGGGACATGATGATGCCGTGGTTGATCGCCTTGTGGCAGTTGCGGTCCAGCAGCACGATCTCGTCGTGCGCCACCGTCCCGTGCAGCAGCATCCGCACCGACGTCGACGTGCCGTGCAGCACGAAATACGTATCGTCCGCCCCAAAGACCCGCGCGGCGTTCTTCTCCGCCTCACCGATCGGGCCGGTGTGCTCGAACAGGGAACCGAGCTCACCCACCGAGATGGAGATGTCGCTGCGCAGCAGCTGCTCGCCGTAGTAGTCGTAGAACGCCCGGCCCACGGGAGATTTCAGGAAGGCCACGCCGCCGTGGTGCGCAGGGGTGTGCCATGAGTATTCGTGTGCGCCGTCGAAGCGCCGCAATCGGCGGAAGAAAGGCGGCAGGATCTTCTGCCGGTACGTACTTGACGCATTGTCGACCCGGCCGGCGATGAAGGTGGCGGTGTCCTCCAGGAGATACACCCAGCCGTTGATCACTTCCGACACCCACAGCGGGGTGTCATCCATGTAGTCGCCGGTCGTCAGGAGGTACACAGGCAGCCGGGAGGAGAAATGGTCCATCAGGACCCTCAGCACGCCCTCGGCGCCCGTCTCCTTCGCCTCGCGCATATCGCTCGTCATGCCCGGAAGTTCCCAGCTCACCAGGGCGGCGGCGAGATCCGCCTGGGAGGAGGCGATCGCGACGGCATCGGCCGCATTGTCGACCATTTCCACGTCGTAACCACGGTTGGTGAGCTGCGAGCAGACTTCCGTCACTCGCTTGTAGGGAACGCCGTTGGTGTCCGTGCTGCCCACGGCGACGAGAATGCTGGGACGCTTCATGGCATTTCACTCCTGCACGATGAATTGCACGGCCCCTTCGGCGGTCCGGGCACGACGGAGCCGACCCGGCCGTATTCTGTGCGGCCTCGGGTCGGCTATTCGCCATCAAGATCATCAGGGTGTTGTGGGCCTGTCCATTCACACGGCCGATGCCCCGATGAGCGTCATTCGGATGCCGAAGGTGACGGGAGGGCCTGCCGGGGATCGGTTCGATCGATGAGGTCGTCCACGACGTCGGAAAGGCTGGCGCGGCGGCGGTAGGCGGCGCGCTGGCGGCAGGCGCCGCTGCCGTCGGTCTGGAGAAGCGACCAGCCGGCCCGGACCAGCTCCAGGTCGCCGTGGCAGGCGAGGGCGGGCGCGATGGTCGTCAGGAGGCGGTCGACCAGGGCGGTCGCGGGCACCGGGCGGCCGGCCGGCAGGTCGAGGCCGTGGCCGGTCAGGCCGTCGCGTGCGGCACGCCAGTAGGCCGCGCGCAGGAACTCCGGTTCCGGTCGGAGCGCGGGGGTGCCGGCGGCCACGGCATCGAGTGCGGTGGCGACCAGGCCCCGGGTCACGGCGGCCAGCAGAATGGTGTCATCACTGGTGAGGGCGGCGTCGGCGACCCGGATCTCGACCGTGGGCACATGGGTGGAGGGCCGCACGTCCCAGTACAGGGTGGAGCGGTCCAGGATCGCCCCGGTGTCGATCAGCCGGCTGACCAGTTCGTCGAAATGAGCGACCGATTCAAAATAGGGCGGCGGGCCGGCGACCGGCCATTGAGCCCAGGCCATGGTGCGCCAGCTGGCGTATCCGGTGTCTCGTCCGTCCCAGTACGGAGAATTAGCGGACAGGGCCACCAGAAGGGGGAGCCACGGGCGGATCTGATTGCTGATCTGTAATGCCTGGGACAGATTGTCGACGCCCACGTGAATGTGGCAAGCGCAGGTGCTCAATTCGTGGTCCAGGGCTCGGAAAGCGGCCACGCTGCGGGCATAGTGCGGACCCTCGGTGAGCTGGGGCGGAACGACCCGGCCAAGGACGGGGCTTCCGGACGAAACGATGCGCAGGCCCTGGCGTGCGGCGGCCGCTGCGACCGTTTTCCGGGCGGCACGGATCTGTCCTCCCACATCGGCGAGACGGGTACTGGGATCGGTTCTCACCTCGATCTGGTACTGAGTCATTTCGGTGCCGATGTGCTCACCCGGTCCGAGGGCGGCATCCGCCAGCAATGCAGCCGCTCCCGGGTGAAGTGCGCGCGAGACCGGATCGACCAGAAAATACTCTTCCTCCACGCCCAGCGTCAGCTGTCTCCTCCGAAGCATAGGGGCCACAATGACACAGACGGAAGGCCGGCGACCCCGTGACCGTCACATATGCGACGGCACCGGAATGCCCGGGATTCCGGCAGCCACCGATCCCGTGGCATATGCCTCGGGCGTACCGGCCAACCGGGGGACACGCGACCGCACGCATCCGGTCAGGCGCCGCCCGCCCCACCCGCACCGGAGCACCACAGGGAATGACAGCATTGTCACCCTTATCCACTCCATCGGCCCTTTCCTCACGGCCGAAAACGATCCATGTAAATGGCGCAAATACCAGAGTTTCTACGGGTGGAAAGAGTTTGTCGTGCGAAATTCTCGGGTATGCACTCGCCTGGATCTTCGGCAGAATTCAGTGCTGTATCTGCACCCGGTCCGCCGCCCCGACATGTGAAATGGGCCGATGGATTGCCATGCGAGCCGACGTGCCACGGCGCGTGTCACTGCGAGCAGCAGTTTCGCCGGATCTTCCGTGGTCGCCGCCAACAGCCATTCGGAGGAAGAGTCATGCATGCACTGGGCATCAAGGAACAGGTAGAGCAGTCCCTCGCCGCAGTACGGAATCACCCGCTGATCACCTCCGCCGAGGCGGGAACGCTCCCACTGGAGAACTCGAAGAGGTGGATCTTCTGCGCCGGACGGGAATCCCGCAGCTTCCCCTGGATTCTGAAGGATCTCCTCGCCTGGACGCCGGACGAAAAGGTACGAATCATCCTGGAGGAAAACTTACATGACGAACTCGGATCGGGAGATCCGGCACACGCGCATTTCCTGCACTATCTGCATCTGCTCGACGAGCTGCGCGTACCTCGGGCAGAGTTCGACAGCTATCAGGAACGCCTCGGTATCAAACTCGCCCTGAGCCTCGCCTTCAACATCGCCAAATCCCGCAACGCGGGCCGCGCCATCGGCTACATGCTCGTCAACGAGGCCATGACGCCCGTCACCTACACGGCCGCGAAGAGCGCCCTGACAGGCCACTTCCCGCACCTCCGGACGAACTTCTTCGACCTGCACATCGAGGTCGACGACCACCACGTGGCCGCCCTGTACGAAGCCGTCGAAGCACTGCCCGAGACGGACCGCGAGGACCTGGAGTTCGGTATCGCCCTCGGCCGGCGCGGCATGGAGACCCTGCTGGACGAGGCGTACGGCGTCTTCGACGCCCACCTGGAACCCATCACGATCACCGCCCCCGAATGGAACCCGCTGACCGGGGTGAGCGAGGGCGCCGAAACGGCCAACTGACGGAGGGGCCAGCCCCGGTCCCTCCGGAACGACTCGGCGCCCCGGCCGGATCCAACCGACGGGGGCGCCGCACACCAGCGACCGGCCGAGCAGCGTGGGACCTGCATGACGCGGATGCGCAGGGTCTCGTCTGCGACGGTGTCGGCGGCGCACCGTGCGGCGCCGGTGACCTCCTCGGTTTGCAACTCGGCGAGATCGGCCGAGGTGCGGAAGAGGAACAGGAAGCGGAAGTCGACCTGCTGGTGCCGGGCTCGTCGAGACCCTCTACGGCATCCGGCGGGATCAGCATGAGAACACCGTGGCGCGGCCCGACCCGAGCGCCGCCCAACCCGGGCGAGGCAATTCACTACGCCCGACTTACCCACGTGTCCAAGTCGTGCACAGTGGGCGCATGTGTGCGGCCCCGAGCACTTGCACCGGCAATCCCGTGTTGGATGCCCACACGCTCGCACCCTTCCACCCACCCGCGAAGGACGCCTGGTGGTATCCACTAGGCTCCTGACGAGGCCGTGCCCTCCACGTGCCCTAACAGGCGGTAAATCACGGTCAATACGGGTACCCTCCGGCACTCCCCACTCCGCCCCACCGCCTACGTTTACGCAGGTCAGACCCTCAATGGTGGCCACAGACCCCGTTGATTCCCAAGCTCAGAGCGCGGGTTCGATTCCCGTCACCCGCTCCACAGCGAAGGCCCTGGTCGATGACCGGGGCCTTGTTCGTTGTCCGGGGGCAGCGTCCGGACTCCTTGCGGGGTGCGTGCCGTAATGCTGGTGTCGGCGTGGGGAGTTGGGGGTATCCGCAGCCGGACTTGGTGCGTCCGAGGTGGGTGGGGCCGCTGAGGTGCGGGGTGAACTCCCTTTTACTGGTGGCGGCTTGGCGTGCCCAGGACGTTGGGGTTGGCGCGGCGGCCGGGAGGAGCGCGACGACGGTCCGTGCCGCGACCGCCGCGCTGGAGGGCGTGCTGGGGATCCGGGGCCAGGAGCGGTCGGGCGAGAGCGCGGCCTTGTGAGTTCGTCGCGGCGCACGCGGCGGTGGACGGCCCGCCGGTCGCCGGTGCGCAGCACCGCGATGGCGAGCGGGACCACATCCGGCCATGGCGGGCACTGAGGCCATCTGCGAGGAAGTCGAGGACGTCGAGGAAGTCGCCGCGCAGGCAGTGGAGTTGGCGTGCGGGCGTGGGCGGGGGCGGGAGTGGGAGTGGGGGCTGTTGGGGACGCCCGTCGGCACGGCGGGCGTCTGGTGGTGGGGGCGACGGAGGGCGGGGCGTCGGGGTGCGGGTGGCGTTTCCGGGACGAGCGGGCGTCGGACCGTCACTTCGCGTTCCGTGATCAACGGCACACATACTGCGCGGTAACAAGCGCCGGGTCACGGGCCTAGAGTGTGCGCCGTTGGCCGGCTCCGGGCCGGGTGGTCGGTGCGAGGTGGGAGGCAGCGTGCGCTCTGCGAAGGACTTTTTCCGTCCGTTGGCTGTAGGGGCCCCGGAGCCGGTGCGGGAGGTGCCGTTCCGGCCGTCGCGGATGATCCACTTCTTCGATCCGGGCAATCCCCGGATGGCCGCCAAGGTGCCGGACATCGCGCCGGGCGTCGATGTGCTGCTCGGCAACCTGGAGGACGCGGTCGCCGCGGACCGCAAGGAGGCGGCGCGGACCGGGCTGGTCGAGATCGCCCGCGCAACCGACTTCGGCCAGACGCAACTGTGGACGCGGATCAACAGCCTGGACTCGCCGTGGGCGTTGGACGACCTGCTGACGCTGGTCACCGAGATCGGCGACACGCTGGACGTGATCATGGTGCCGAAGGTGGAGGGCGCCGAGGACATCCACTACGTCGACCGGCTGGTGGCGCAGTTGGAGGCGAAGGCCGGGGTGCGGCGGCCGATCCTGCTGCACGCCATCCTGGAGACGCCGCGCGGGGTCGCCAACGTGGAGGAGATCGCGGGGGCCAGCCCGCGGATGCAGGGCATGTCGCTGGGGCCGGCGGACCTGGCGGCGAGCCGGCGGATGAAGACGACGCGGGTGGGCGGCGGCCACCCCGGGTACCTCGTCCGGGAGGATCCGCTCCCGGGGGCGGCGGACGCGCCGCGGGCGGTGTTCCAGCAGGACCTGTGGCACTACACGATCGCGCGGATGGTGGACGCCTGCGCGGCGCACGGGATCCTGCCGTACTACGGGCCGTTCGGCGACATCAAGGACACCGTGGCGTGCGAGGACCAGTTCCGCAACGCCTTCCTGCTGGGCTGCGTGGGGGCGTGGAGCCTGCACCCGGTGCAGATCGGGATCGCGAAGAAGGTGTTCTCGCCGGCGCCGGCGGAGGTCGCCTGGGCCCGCCGGGTCATCGCGGAGATGGGCGACGGCACCGGTGCGGTGATGATCGACGGGAAGATGCAGGACGACGCCACGGTCAAGCAGTGCCGGGTGGTGGTGGAGCTCGCCGAGGCACTGGTGGCGCGCGACCCCGAGCTGAAGGCGGCGTACGCGGCGGCGAGCGGCGAAGGAGCGGAGTAGGGCCATGGGTGCGACGGTCGAAGGGCAGGGGGTCGTGCGGGCGCGGCGGTCGGTGCTGTACATGCCGGGTGCCAACGAGCGGGCGCTGGAGAAGGCCCGGGCGCTGCCGGCGGACGGCCTGATCCTGGATCTGGAGGACGCGGTCGCCCCGGACGCCAAGGAGGCGGCGCGGGAGCGGGTCGCGGCGGCGGTGGCGTCGGGCGCGTACGGCCGCCGGGAGGTGACGATCCGGGTCAACGGGCCGGGCACCCTGTGGTTCGCGGACGATCTGCGGGCGGCGGCACAGGCCGGTCCGGACGCGGTGGTGGTGCCGAAGGTGGAGTCCGCGCAGACCGTGCGGGAGGTCGAGCGCCGGCTGGAGGAGGCCGGCGCCCCGGACCACACGGCGATCTGGGCGATGGTGGAGACGCCGCGGGCGATGCTGGACGCCCGTGCGGTGGCCGGGGCGAGCGAGCGGCTGACGGTGCTGGTGATGGGCACCAACGACCTGGCGAAGGAGCTGCACGCCGCGCATGTGCCGGGCCGGGCGCCGCTGCTGACGGGGCTGTCGCTGGCGCTGCTGGCGGCCCGCGAGGCGGGCAAGGCGATCCTGGACGGGGTGTTCAACGACGTCCGGGACCTGGCCGGGTTCGAGGCGGAGTGCGTCCAGGGGCAGCAGTTCGGGTTCGACGGCAAGACGCTGATCCACCCGTCGCAGCTCGAACCCTGCAACCGGGTCTTCGCACCGGCGGAGGCGGAGGTGGCCCGGGCGCGGAAGATCATCGACGCGTTCGAGGCCGCGGGCCGGGAGGGCCGCGGGGTGGTCACGGTGGACGGCCGGATGGTGGAGAACCTGCACGTGGAGGAGGCGCGGCGGGTGCTGGCGCTGACCGCGGCGGTGGCGGGCGCGCAGGAGTAGCGCGGCATCGGGTGTCGTCGGCATCGGGTGCGGTCGGCAGCTGTTGCGGTCGGTGCCGGGTGCGGTCGGTGCCGTTCAGGCCGGGCGCAGGGTCAGGACGGGGGCCGGGTCGGTGGTGAGGGCGCCGGGGGCGAAGCCGCCGGCGAGGCGGTCGAAGAGGTCGCCGAGCCAGCGGGCGTCCTCGGCCGAGGCGTGCCGCAGCCGCATCCGGTGGGCCTGGAAGGGGACGATCCGCAGCTCCTGGAGGCGGCCGGTGTCGGGCTCCAGGGCCGCGAGATAGAGCGGGCGCAGGTCGTCGCGGTAGCGCTCGTAGCCGGTGATGCCCTCGTAGTCGTCGATGAAGTCACCGCATCCGTGGAGGATCAGCTTTCCCTGGTAGACCTCCACCGGGCGCGGGTGGTGCGAGGAATGGCCGTGGACGAGGTCCACGCCGGCGTCGATCAGGGCGTGCGCACAGGCGGTCTGGGCGCGGGGGACGCCGTAGCCCCAGTTGGAGCCCCAGTGCACCGACACCATGGCCAGGTCGCCGATCCGCTTCCGGGCGCGCAGCTGGGCGGCCACCGCGGCGGCGGTGGCCGGCGTGGGGCCGTCCGCCCAGTGGACGCCGCTGTGCCGGGCGGTCGCGGCCCAGGTGCGCGGGATACCGCTGGAGGGCATGCCGAGGGCGAGTACGAGCAGGCGGTGGCCGCCGGGCAGACGGACCACCGCGGGCCGGCGGGCCGCCTCGGCGTCGGCGCCCGCACCCACCGAGCGCAGGCCGGCGGCGGCCAGGCCCCGCAGCGTCTCGGCCAGCCCCTCGCGGCCGAAGTCCAGGACGTGGTTGTTGGACAGCACGCAGACGTCGGGGCGGGCGGCGACCAGGCAGGGGAGGTTCGCGGGGTGCATCCGGTAGTGGATCTCCCGGCCGGGGGCGAAGGTGCCACGCCGGGTGACGGAGGTCTCCAGGTTGAGCACCCGGGCGTCGGGCTCGGCGGCGTCGAGCGCGGCCAGGGCGTCGCCCCAGGGGTAGCGGAAGGCGACGGGGTGGTGGACCGGGCCGTGGGCCGACTCGGCCAGGCCGACGTAGATCCGGGCGTCCTGGACGTACGGTTCGCGTAGCTCGGGATCGCCGGGAAAGGGCAGGATCTGGTCGACTCCGCGGCCGAGCATCACATCGCCGCAGAGTGCGAGGGTGACGGGTTCAGCGGTCATCGACGCGCACCGGCTTCCTTTTCCCAGGTTAGGGGCCGGCCGGCGGGGTGGCCCGGGCGACCGCCGCGGCGGCGTTTCACGTGAAACACCGCGCTTCCCGGGCGGTGTTTCACGGGCCGTGCGGCACATGGACGGCGGCGCGTCCCTCGCCGACGTCCGGTCCGAAGCGGCGGCGGTAGCCCGACGGGGTCAGACCGGTCTCGCGGCGCATCAGGGTGCGCAGATGGGTCGCGGTGCCCAGGCCGCTGCGGCGGGCGACCACCTCCAGGCGGGTCTCGCCGCGTTCGATCAACCGGCAGGCCAGGGCGATCCGTTCGCCGGTGAGCCAGGCCAGCGGGGTGGTGCCCAACTGGGCACGGAAGCGGCGGTGCAGGGTGGCCGGGCTGACCGCGGCGCGGGCGGCCAGGTCGGGCACCGTGAGCGGGGCGTCCAGGCGTTCCTGGGCCCAGGCCAGGAGCGGGGCGAGTGAGGCGTCCGGTATGCGGGGCACCGGGCGCTCCACGAACTGCCGCTGGCCGCCGTCCCGGTGGGCGGCGAAGACCAGCCGGCGACTGACCGTGTTGGCGATCTCCGCGCCGTGGTCGCGACGGACCACGTGCAGCCCCAGGTCGAGCGCGGCGGCGCTGCCCGCCGCGGTGAGGATGTCGCCGTCGTCCACGAACAGCACATCGGGCTCCAGGCGGACGGCGGGGAAGCGGGCCTGGAAGGCGTCCGCCCACTGCCAGTGCGCGGTGGCCCGGCGGCCGTCGAGCACACCGGCCTCGGCGAGGGTGAAGGCGCCGCTGCAGAAGCCGAGCAGCCGGGCGCCGCGGGCATGGGCCCGGCGGACGGCGTCCAGCACGGCGGGCCGACGGGGCACCTCGACGTCGGGGCGGTTGGGGACGATCACGGTGTCCGCGGTGTCGGTCGCCTCCAGGCCGGCGACACCGGCGAGGGTGAAGAAGCCGTCGCGCATCAGGGTCCGCGGCTCCGCCGAGCAGAGCGCGAAGTCGTAGAGCTCCCGGCCGATTTCGGGGCGGCGCAGGCCGAACACCTCGATCGCACAGCCCAGTTCGAAGGGGTTGGAGTTCTGATCGACGATGACGACGACGCGGTGCGGGCGACCGGGGGCGCGGCCCGGCGCCCGGCCCGGTTGCAAGGATCGTTGCGACATATGCGATTCCTAGCACTCACACCGCCCGAGCGGGGCGGACCAGGATCGGTTCATGAACACACACCCGCACCAGCCCCTGGAGCTCGGCGCCGCGCTGGCCTCCTTCGACGCCCTGTGGAGCCCCCGGATCGTCACCCGGGTCAACGACTACGACGTCCGGGTCGCCAAGGTCGCCGGCGAGCACCTGTGGCACGCCCACGACGACACCGACGAGTTCTTCCTGGTGCTCGAGGGAGAGCTGTTCCTCGGGCTGCGGGAGGCGACCGGGGAGCGCACCGTCCGACTCCCCAAGGGCGCCGTGTTCACCGTCCCCCGGGGCACCGAGCACAAGCCGTCCGCCCCGTCCGGCGCGTCGCTGCTGCTCTTCGAGCCCACCGGGACGTCCACCGTCGGCGACCGGCACGAGGACGTCCCCGACCACGTGGACGTGACCACGGGGCACGCGCTGGGGTGACCGCGGGGCCCGAAGGCACGCACGGGGCCGGGTCGCCTCCACACGGCTCGGCCCCCGCGCCTCACCCGGCGCAGTACACGTCCTGCCGCGGCCGTCGGCCGTCCCGCAGAAACGCGGTCACCGCCCGGTCCCCGCACGCGTTCCCGTTCGCCAGGTACACACCGTGCCCGCCGTGGTCGACGGTCACCATGCGGGCCCACCGCCCGAGCGCCGCCCGCATCTTCTTCGTCCCGAAGTACGGCGTCGCCGGGTCCCGGAGGTTCTGGATCATCATGATGTCGGCCGGTCCCCGGTCGGTGATCCGGACCGGCGGGTCGGCCGGCACCCGCGGCGCCGCGGCGGGGTCCCGGGCCTCCTTGATCAGGGCGGCCAGCCCGGCGAAGGCGGTCGCGTCGCCGTAGAGCGCGTTCTGCAGTGCCTGCCGCAGCCGGTTGCCGGTCAACGGCGCCCCCGGGACGTTCGACGGCTTCGTCGCCCGGTCCAGCTCCGCGGCGAGCCGCAGCACCAACGGGCGTACCTGATCGGCCCGTTGGGCCCGTCGCAGGCCGTCCGCGACGCGCGCCGGGTCCGCCGCCCAGGCCGCGAAGTCGGGGAACCGGTCGTCCGCCCCCTGCGCCATGTGGGCCAGCCAGCCCCGCGCCACCCGCGCCGGGTCCGGGTCGCCGGTGCTGTCCAGCACCCACCGGTCCGTACGGTCCGGATGCGTCTGTGCGTACACCGCCGCCACATACGTCCCGTACGACGTGCCCCAGGCGGACAGCTTCCGCTCGCCCGGCGCCTGCCGCAGCCGGTCGACGTCCCGCACCTCGTTCGCCGTGCTCATGCTGCGCACCAGCGGCGCCCCCCCGTTGCGGGCGCACGCCGCGGCGATCGGCCGGGTAACTCGTTATGTTCCCCGGCTCGTTGGCGCCCTCGCCGCCCGCCCATCCGGCGGACCGTCCACTCCTGGTGGGGGTTTCCCCCGCCTCGCGACCCGCCCCGACCACCCGCCCGGGTCCGGACGGGCGCCGGGCGGGCGGTTGGGCCACCCGGCTGAATATGGCCGGCGAGGGTTTGGCTCCCTGCGGGTTGTCGACAGCGCCGGCGGACAACCGCAGCACGATACGTCTGGGTTCAGCAGGCAGATCAGGCAAGGAGCGTCGTGAAAAGACTAGTGCAGGCGGGAACAGTCGCCGGGGCGTGCGGACTGGTGTTGTTCAGCACCGGAATCGCGCAGGCGCAGACCCTTCCGGACGATTCTCTACTGTCCGCGGTGGCGGGCGCCGACCTCGGCACCGTCACCGGCATGATTTCCGGCGTGATGTGCAACAACCGCCTCGCCGACTTCAATTACAAGTCGCCGGCCACGAAGTCGCCGCACCCGTGCATCAACGGTCCGGTCCGCAGCGGCAACAACAAGAACAGCAACAATTTCCTCAACCGCGGCAACCCCGTGGACAGCGGAAACATCGAGACCGCGAGCGGCTCGACCAACAGCCTCAACTCCGCGACGGGTTCGGAGAGCGGCAGCCGTAACGACACCTCCCGGATCCTCAAGCTCCTTCGCTGAGCCGTTCCGGACCATCCGACAAGAACACCTCAGGCCCCGGTCCTCCCGGGGCCTGAGGTGTTCTTGCGGCGCTCCGCGGTCAGCTCACAGGTGCAGACTGCTGCCCTGGCCGAGGTGCTGCTGCTTGTTACCGCTGCCGGACTGGCTTCCGTTGGCGGTGGAGCCGGAGTTGTTGGCTCCGCTGCTGTTCGTGGGACTGCCGCTGGAGCTGGGATTCCCGTTGATCCACACGTTCTCCGCGTTCTTGGTGTTGCCGCTGTTGACGGCACCGTTGATACAGAATCGCGCCCGACCCTCACAGTTGAACGAGGCGATGAACTTGTTGACGGTGTCACCGTTCGCATTGAACGGACCGTCCCCCCAGACATCCCAGGCCATGGCCGGCGACGCACCGCCACCCACCAGGAGCAGGCCGAAAAGACCCGCAACAGCCATCTTCTTGGGACTCGTTCTCTTCACAGTGTGGTCCTGCCCCTCGCGGTTGATAAACCCGCGGCCTTGCCTACCGGCAGTCCCCACATCGACCAAGCCTGAACAACGGCCCGTCTTCCGCGTTCACCCTGACCGACCACTGGATTCACCGTGACGGCCCCCCGTTTGCCTCACCCCGTTCGCGTCATCCCCGCAAACGCAGGTTCTGCCCGGGGAGAATATGGTCCGGCCCGCGGCTCAGCCGCGCTTTGTTGAGGGAGTAGAGGGTGGAGGGGCCGCCGGGGGTGCGCGCACGGCGGGCGATGGCCGAGAGGCAGTCGCCGGGGCGGACGGTGTAGGCGTCGGCGGGGGCCGCGAGGGTGTGGGAGACGGGGCGGACGCGCAGCAGGGCGCGGTCGGACGACGAGCTGCCCAGCCGGCCGCAGTTGGGCCAGGGGGCCAGACCGCGGTCCTGGGCGATCCGCTCGCCGATGGCGATCTGCTCGTCGCGGGTGGCGAGGTCGGCGCGCGCGGCGTAGCGGACGCCGCCGTAGGCCCGCCAGGTGGCCGGGGAGATCTGGAGGCCGCCGTGGTAGCCGTTGCCGGTGTTGGCCTGCCAGTCGCCGCTGCTCTCGCAGGCGGCGATCTGGTCCCAGTCGGTGCCGGACGGCGGCGGGCCGGCGAACGCGGGGCCCGCCGCGACCACCAGCAGCAGAAGGCAGAGCAGGCCCAGCGGTGTGGACGGGGTCGATCCGGCGGCGCGGCCGGCGAGCGGCGACGGCATGGCACTTCCTCCTGCGTGCTCCAGCGGCGTCGCGGCGTCGTGCGCGCCACGACTGAGGGGCAGGCACCAGGAAACCCGCCGGCGTGGCACACGGCAGTTCCAGGTGGGCCGAGGGGATGGCTTTTTCACCCGGGCGGGTCCCTGGCCGGGGCGGCGCGCGGAGCGCACGGCCAATTCCGGCCGCACGACCGGGTATTCCCTGCCGGCGCCGGGGCGCGGCGTACAGAGAAAGTGGCAGACGGCGCCGGACCAAGTGCCTACCTGCGGATGATCCTTCCGCCCGAACGGGGCGGCAGGCTGGTGAGGTCAACCAACTCCGGCTCTGCGACGAGGGACGAGGGAATTCATGAAGGGCATTGTCGGCGGAATTCTGCTGGCGATCGTCGGCGTCATCCTGTGGCTCACCACCGAGCGAATGGAGACACCGGTGATCTCGCTTCACAAAGCCGGGCTCGTTCTGGCGATCGTCGGCGGGGCGGAAGCGCTGTTCGCCCTCATGGGTTTGGGAAAGAAGGAAAGCAAATAGGGCCGCTGCACGGCGATGCGGGCCCGTCGCACCGTTCCGGACAGGGAATATCCCGACAAGTCGGTTCGGGTGGGTGTCAGTTCCGCATTTCGTAGAGTCCGGCCAGCCGTTCCCGGGCCCGATCGGCGTGCCGATATGCCTGCGCCCGCCGGAACAGCTCGGCGGAATACCGGAAGTGCCCGGCCGCCCTTTCCCGGTCCCCCAGCCGCGCACAGGCCGCCGCGATCTCCGAGAGCGCGGCGGCCTTCTCGTGGCACCGTCCGGAATCGGGCAGCGCGGACAGTTGCTCGCCCAGCACCCACACCCGGTCACGATCGCCCGCGGATTCCGCGCAGACCGCCTCGGCGGTCCTCAGCCAGAGCGGGAAGTCCGCTTCCCGCGCCACCGAGGCGACGACCAGGCCGCGCTCCACGATGCTCCGCGCGGCCGTCGGCTCGCCGCGGTCGAGCAGCAGCAGCGCATGGCGGCCGTTGACGGCCTCCCAGAGCCGGAAGCCGGCCGCGGGGGTGACCCGGCGCGCGGTCTCGGCCAGCAGCCCGGCCGCCCGGTCGGTCTCGCCGCGGTCCCACAGATCCAGCGCCCGGTGCAGGGCGATCCCGGCGCGGGGCCCCGGCAGCACCCCGTCCGCCGGGCACTCCTGGAGGCCGGTGCCGGCCTCCAGCGCCCAGTGGGCACAGCCGCTCCAGTAGGCACAGCGGGTCAGCGCGTCGAGCAGGTACCAGGAGTGGAAGGCACCGGCGGGCGCCTGGGTGTCGGCCGCCTCCAGGGAACCGGTGAGCGCGTAGCGCAACCCGTCCTGCACCCGGCCGGCCGCTTCCAGCAGGTCGGCCAGGGCGATCAGGCCGCGCAGCCGGGCCTCCGCGTGCGGGACGGGGGCGAGCGCGTCCAGCATGCGCAGCAGGACGGCCGCCCCTTCGTCGGCGCGGCCCAGCGCGCCCAGAATTTCCGCGATGGCGAGCTGGGACTCGGTGTACACGTCGTCGGGGCGACCGACCGGTTCCGTCCCGACCAGCGAACGGAATTCCCGCAGTGCCCCTTCGGGATCGCCGCCCTCCCAGCGGCGGCGGGCCGCCACCAATCGACCGACCAGGTCGCGGCGGCGGACGCGGCCGGTGGATTCCGGCCGCTCGACCACGCCGGATATGTCCGCCGTACCGACGCCGAGTCGCGCGGCCAGGATCTTGAGGGCGCGGCCACTGGGAAGTCGCTTACCACGCTCGACAAGGGAGATGTAGCTCGCGGAAACGTCGGACCCGGCGAGTTCGTGCTGGGTCATTCCCGCGCTGACCCGGAGCTCCTTGATTCGCCGCCCGGTGTCCGCCGGCTCAGGCATGCGACAAACCCCTCGGATTGCGAACAGTTGAGGACTCCGGCCGGATCTCCACGTCGCCGAGCCGCAAGGAATGCGCGCACTTTACCAAGCAGTCAACAGGAAGTCGATACGGATTCCGACGCCTCCACCGGACCGCACGCCACCGCCGAACAACCCTTTTTCCATTGGTGTCCGGATTACTAAGTGCGAGGGAAGATCAGGGAATAACCTCGCGCTCCATCGGAAAATACCGGCTGGCCGGTCAAATACGACCCCGGACATGCCAATGAGCCGCCCATTCCCGGACGGCTACGTCTACGAGAAACGCGACACGGTCGCGCCGCCACCCCCGAAGTGCCGCACGGCGTCGGGCTTCTGCCGCCCGGCGTGCGGTGCCATGTGACCCGTCGCGACGACACGGTCGCCTGCCCGGCGCACTCGGCGCCGTCGCGGTGCGCTCCACGGTCGACTCGGCCGGCGAGGCTCCGCTCGCCCGGCGCCGGGACCGATCCCGGTCGCGGAGTCCGAACGGCCTTCCGCCGTGCGCCGTTTCACGTGAAACCCGCGGATGCCCGGCCGTCTACCGGCTCCTGCGGCGGCCTCTCGTGTCCGGCCGACGGGTCTCGTCCCGTCGTCCCGTCGACGTCGAACGCAACGTCACATCAAAGTCTGTGGGTATTGCCGTGGGTACTTCTGTGGGTACTGCTGTCGGTACTGCCGTGGGCGTCGCCGTGGGTACTTCTGCGGGTGTCGCCATGGGTGTCGCTGCGGGTGCTGCACGAGCGCCGCCCGGGGACTGCCGTGGTCGCCGCGTCGGATTCTGCTTCGGATACCGCTTCAGGTGCTGCTGCCGCGGATGCTGCCGCGGGTTCTGGCTCAGGCCCTGCGTCGGCCCCTGCTCCTGCGCCTGCTCCTGCGCTCAGTGGTGTGCGCCCAGACGCCGGCTGGTGATGCCGGTACCGGCGGGTGCGAACGGGTGCGGCGGGTCGGTCGACCTGGTGCCACCGGTGTGCCGCAGCGGGCCGTGCGAGGCGTCGTGAAGTCGACGCACAGACGCGCGGAGGCGGTTCAGGCGGCACGGGCGGTGGTGTGCTCGCGGCGACGGGCCGCCGGAATGGCCGCGGAGAGCGGGGCGGTGGCGAAGTACGCCTCGGCGCCGTACGACGTGGCACGGAGCGCCCGGGAACCGGTGATGCGGCCGACGCGGGAGGTGGGGGAGGCGCCGTGGGCCTCGGCGCGGATGCGCTGCTTGAGGGTGGGCGGCAGCATCGGCAGCGGGACCCGGCAGCGGACGGAACCCTCCTGGCCGTACCGGGGCGCGGTGCGCGCGGCGGGCACGAAGGGCCTGGCCGCCTGCACGGCAGGGGGTAGTGGACCCGGATCGTGACCGGGTTCGGCGCCCTCCAGCGCCTCGGGGCCGTCCGTGCCCGGGGCGGCGCTGCCCAGGGTCCGCTCGTAGAGCGCGGCGTCCCGGCGGGCCGCGGACGCGGCGGGGGAGACGCCCAGTGATGCCAGCAGTCTGCCGAGGACGGCCAGGCAGGCCGCCCAGAACTTCATGACCTTGGTCGCAGCCATGATTCCTCGCTTTCGGGTGGGGACCCCGGGGAGGGATCCACGCGTTCCTTCTGTTGCGTTTTCTTATGATGAGTACGCAATGGGAGGATTCACGGACCGACGCCCCCGGATCGGCGTTCTTCCGATGAACACCACCCGTCCGCCGTAACGGCAGCCGGAAAGCCCCAGGCCGCGGGGAGGTCGGGGCATGCTGAGCGACCCGGTCGGGGCCGTTGCGGGGGCGGTGGAGCGGGGTCTGCGGATGCGCGCATCGGACTCCCGGGGTATGCCGGTGTTCGACGGTGCAGCGCTGGACGGGGCCGGCCGTCCGACGTGTGAGGCGGCGTCAGCTCGCGGTCAGGCCGGTGTCGGCGTCCCGGTCCGCGCCATCTCTGCCATCGCCCGGACCGCGTCCGGCTCCGGCGTCGCCGGCGGCAGGATCAGCAGGTCCCAGCGGCCGTGGCCGGCGGAGACCAGGCAGACGGTGTCGGGGCCGGGGCGGTTGGCGGTGTGGCGCAGCCGGACGACGTGGCCGGCGACGAGGATCCGGCCGGGCAGCGCGGGCCAGCCGGGGCCGTTCACCGTGGCATGGGTGATCCGCGGCCAGTCGAAGGGCAACGCGGCCAGCAGTTCGGGGAGTTCGGAGACCAGGTCGGTGGAGTGCGGCCACCACACCCCGTCGATCCGCCGGGTCACCTCGCCGTGCGGGGCGATGGCCAGTCGGGCCACCGGCGGTGGCGCGTGGTGCCGCGCGGAGCCGGGGCGCGGGGAGCGGCCCTCGGGGGCGGTGGTCATACGGCGCTCCTGACGCAACGGGTGGCGACCGCGACGACCGCGGGCGCCGGGGGCGGAAGGGGCCGGGCAGGGCCTGTCGTTGCGGGGCCGTGGTCGGGCGACGGGCGGGCGGGGCCGGTGGCCGGGGTGCTCACCGGTCGTCGCCCGGCTCCCGGGAAGGCGGCGGGCCCGTCGTGCGCGTCCCGGTGCCGGCACCGTGCGCGTGCTTGTGCAGCCGCTGCTGGAACGACTCCTTCATGTGCGCGTACCGGTGCGGGGTGGGACGACCGGCCGTCTGGGCGTTGACCCGGACGATGAACAGCACGCCCATCGCGACCAGGGCCAGCAGCACGAGCACGGACAAGAAGGTCTGCATGGCGCTCACCCGCATACTCCCGGGCGTCCCGTATGCCGGCATCCCGGGCGTTCTTGGAAACTCTTCGCTCTCCGGTGGTTTCTCCACCGTACTCCGCACTCTGCGGGCATATCGCGCCAAAGCTGGCCATGACGACAGGGGGTGGCATCCGCGCACCTTCTACAGGGCTGTAGATTTTACTTTCGCATGACCAAACTCATGCCTGAAGCATGCCCAGGGCCCGCCCTTGGCATGCTCGCCGCACGACCAGCCGAGGAGATTCACGTGGCACTGTGGGACCGGATCAAGGACTCCGCGCAGACGATGCAGAACCAGCTCGTCGCCAAGAAGAACGACCTCAAGAGCGGCGCCTTCCGCGACGCGAGCATGGCGATGTGCGCCCTGGTGGCCGCCGCGGACGGGGTCGTCGACCCGTCCGAGCGGCGACGGGTGGCGCAGCTGATCGCCACCAACGAGGTGCTGC
This sequence comes from Streptomyces yunnanensis, assembly GCF_029011865.1. Lineage (NCBI taxonomy): Bacteria > Bacillati > Actinomycetota > Actinomycetes > Kitasatosporales > Streptomycetaceae > Streptomyces > Streptomyces yunnanensis. The sequence goes on along the minus strand of NZ_CP095749.1, from coordinate 5,072,734 downwards.
AGAACTTCCCGGCCGAGGACCTCCGGGTCCGCTTCGAGGGCTGCCTGGACAAGCTCGCCGCCGACTTCGACTTCGGCAAGGTCGCGCTGATGCAGGAGATCGGGAAGGTGAAGAAGAAGCCGGTGGAGGCGCGGGCGGTGGTCCAGATCGGCATCGTCATCGGCGGCGCGGACGGCGACTTCGACCCGACCGAGCGCGCCGTGGTGCGCGAGGTGTGCTTCGCGCTGGGGATCGCTCCGGCCGAGTTCGACGTCTGAGCGCGGGCGGAGCGGGCGGGGGCGGGGGCCGCGGCGCCCCGCCGCCCCCGCCCCCCGGGCGCGGGCGTCAGACGTTGACGCCGAAGTCCGCCGCGATGCCCGCCAGCCCGGAGGCGTACCCCTGGCCCACGGCGCGGAACTTCCACTCCCCGTTGTGCCGGTAGAGCTCACCGAAGACCATCGCGGTCTCGGTCGAGGCGTCCTCCGTCAGGTCGTAGCGGGCCAGTTCGGCGCCGCCCTGCTGGTTGACGACGCGGATGTAGGCGTTGCGCACCTGACCGAAGTTCTGGCCGCGGCTCTGCGCGTCGTGGATCGAGACCGGGAAGACGATCTTCGTGATCTCGGCCGGGACGCCGTCCAGCGTGACGTCGACGGTCTCGTCGTCGCCGTCGCCCGCACCGGTCAGGTTGTCGCCGGTGTGCCGCACCGAGCCGTCCGGGCTGGTGAGGTTGTTGTAGAAGACGAAGTGCTGGTCGGAGGCGACCTTGCCGGTGTCGGTGCACAGCAGCGCGCTGGCGTCGAGGTCGTAGTCGGCGCCGGTGGTGGTCCGCACGTCCCAGCCGAGGCCGATCGAGACCGCGGTCAGACCGGGTGCCTCCTTCGTCAGCGAGACGTTGCCGCCCTTGGCCAGCGAGACTCCCATGGCTTCCCTCCAGGTGGTGGCCGGTGCCGGTTGCCGTGGACCGTCTCCGGCGGTGAACTCGTACCTGGCGGAAAACTACAGGAGTGTAGAAGTAAGCCGGTGGCGAGCGGCGCCGACGGGTGCAACCCGTGGGACGGCCCCAAGGCCGCGGCGGTCGCCGCCGTAAAATGCCCCGGCGTCCCAGCCCGTGGGGCGCCCGGTGCGACGGGAGGCGACGACATGGGCGGAACACCCTTCGGCAAGGCCCTCGGCGGAAGCGGGCGGGAGCGGGCCCGGCGCGGACAGGGCCAGTTGGAGGCCCAGGTGCTGGCCGCGCTGCACCACGCGCCCGGACCGGCCACCGCCGCCTGGGTCCAGGAGCGCCTCGGCGACGACCTCGCCTACACCACGGTGATGACGATCCTGTCCCGGTTGCACGCCAAGGGGGCGGTCACCCGGGAACGCGCCGGCCGGGCCTACGTATGGACCCCCGCGGCCGACGAGGCCGGGCTCGCCGCGCTGCGGATGCGCCGCGTCCTGGACAGCGAACCGGACCGGGACGCCGTGCTGACCAGCTTCGTCTCCGCGCTCTCGGCGCACGACGAGGACGTGCTGCGCAGCCTGCTGGCCCGCGCCGAGGACGACGGCGCCCCGGACCCCGCCCCCGGTACGGGCCGCGCGGACGCCTCGGACGAAGCGCGCGGAGGGTGACCGGTGGGCGTCTTCGTCTTCCTGCCGCTCGTCCTGCCGCTGTCCGCCCTGCCGATCGCCCGGCTCGCGGAACAGCACCTCCATCCCCGGGTCACCACCCGCCTGTTGACCCTGCTGGCCGTGGTCCTCGGCGTGTGCAGCACGCTCTGCCTGGGGCTGCTGGTGGTCGTCGGCACCGCCCAACTGCCCGGCAATCCGCTGCCGGACGGCTGGTCGGACCCGGAGGTACGGGCCGCTGTCCCCTACGCCGAGGTGGCCGGCATCGCGGCGATCTTCGTGCTGTCCGCCGCCCTCGTGGTGTGCGGCACCGCGCTGCGCCGCGCCCACCGGATCCGGGAGCGGGCCCACCGCGCGCTGGACGTCCTGCCGTCCGGCGCCGATCCGGCGGTGCTGCCGGACGACACCCCGTACGCCTACGCGGTGCCCGGCACCCCCGCGCGGCCGGGGCGGCCGGCCCGGCCCGGCCGCATCGCGGTCTCCCGGGGCATGTTGGGCAGCCTGGACGGCGACGAGCGGCGCGCCCTGCTGGCCCACGAGCGCGCGCATCTGCACTGTCGTCACCACCGCTATCTGCTCGCCGTCCGGCTGGCCGGGTGCGTCAACCCGCTGCTGCTGCCGCTGCGTTCCGCGGTCGCCTTCAGCGCCGAGCGGTGGGCGGACGAGGAGGCGGCACGGGCGGTGGGCGACCGGCGGTTGACCGCCCGGGCGGTGGGGAAGGCCGCGCTGATCTCGCGGCCCGCGCCGTACCCGGGGGCGGTGCAGTTCGCCTCGCCCGAACCGGGGCCGGTGCCACGGCGGGTGGCGGCGCTGCTCGGTCCGGTGCCGTCGGCGCGCACCTGGCCGCCGGCGCTGACCCCGGCGGGGCTGGCCGCGCTGGTCGCGGCGGCCGGCACGGCGGCCTCCGCACTCTCCGCGCTGAACGCATCGGTCGCTCTGTTCCTCGTTCTGAAGGCAGCGACGCCGTGGTGAGGGCACACTGATCCCGGACTCTCCAGCTCGCCACGCGGCGGATATCTTTTTGTGATCCGGTGCACACCAAACAACTTCTACAGCGTTGTAGAAGTTGCCGGTAGGGTTGCGGCTGACATGCGCAACGGGCGCTGCCGGAGGGGGAGATGGCGACGAGGTGCGGACCCCTGACCTGGGACAGCCCGCCTCCAGAGGCGGAGGTGCGATGGGTCTACCAACCGGTCGAGGTCCAATATCCCGACGGCGCCTGGGAATTGGGCCGGATCAGTGCCTGGTGGACGGACGGCGCGGGCGACCAGTGGTGCCTGCTGCGCACCGTCGCCGGCGGCAGCCGTCCCCAGTGGCTCCGCTACGACCCGGAATCCGTACGGCTGCTGCCCACCGAGGGCATCTGACCCACCGGTGCGGGCCGCCGCCCCGCGGCCCCCTGCCGGCCCCGCCGCCCGCCGGCACCGCGCCCTCCCCCGTGACCGCGCACACCTCCACCCAGCAAGACCAGCTCCAGAAGGACCAGAAGGGCCATCGGCGTGCATGACAGGACGACGCACAGGCAGGCGGCCCGGCGGGGCAACGGGAACGGCCGGGGTCCGGCGGCGGAGGACGGCGAGCGTGCCACGGGCGGCCGTGCCGAGCGGCGGCGGGCCGGCGGTTCCGGCACACCCGGGAAGACCCGGATGACCCGGCGCGGCCGGATCGTGGCCTGGACCGGCGGGGTGGTCGGCGTGCTCCTGCTGGGCACGGCCGGGACCGGCGTGTGGGTGTACCAGCACCTCAACGGCAACATCCACGGCGCGGACGTGAACAGCGAACTGGGCGCCGACCGGCCGGTCAACCTCAGCCCCGGCTCCAAGAACATCCTGGTCGTCGGCTCCGACAGCCGGGCCGGCACCGGCGGGAAGTACGGCAGCGGCCTGACCACCATGCAGTCGGACACGCTGATGGTGCTGCACATCTCCGCCGACCACAAATGGGCCACCGCGGTGTCCTTCCCGCGCGACTCCTGGGTGCCGATCCCGGCGTGCGACAAGGGCGACGGCACGCAGTCCACCCCGCACCACTTCAAGATCAACGAGGCGTACACCATCGGTGGCCTCAGCGGGAACGTCGGCAAGGCGGCGGCGTGCAGCATCAAGACCGTCGAGAAGAACACCGGACTGCGCATCGACCACTTCGTCTCGGTCGACTTCCAGGGCTTCAAGGGCATGGTCAACGCGCTCGGCGGCATCGAGGTCTGCCCCAAGCACGCCATCCACGACAAGAAGGCCCACCTCGACCTGGAGGCCGGCTGCCAGAACATCCAGGACGAGAAGGCGCTCGGCTACGTCCGCACCCGCTACAGCGTCGGCGACGGCTCCGACCTCGGCCGGATCGGCCGCCAGCAGGAGTTCATGAAGGCGCTGGGCAAGAAGGCGCAGGAGAAACTGACCAGCCCCACCTCGCTCTACGACTTCCTCGACTCGGCGACCAAGTCCCTGACCACCGACACGGGCCTGGACAGCATCAACGCGCTCACCAGCCTTGCCTCGACGGTCAAGGACATCCCCTCCGACCGCCTCACCTTCCTCACCGTTCCCACCTATCCGCGTGAGGCGGACGTCCCCACCGACAAGGCCAACGTGGTCTGGCAGTATCCGCAGGCCGCCGAGCTGTTCGGCGACCTCGCCCACGACCGGGAGATCGGCGCCGCCGGGAAGCAGAAGTTCGCCGACGCCCAGAAGAACCCGGTGACCGCACGCTCGGTCCGGGTGCGGGTGCTCAACGGCACCAGCACCAAGGGCCTCGCCGCGGACGTCGCCCAGAAGCTGCGGCAGCTCGGCTTCACCGTCGTCTTCACCGACAACGGCCCGAGCACCGACACGACCACGGTCAGCTACCCGACCGGCCTCAAGACCCAGGCCGAGGTGCTCGCCGGACGGCTGCCCGGCACCACGACGAAGGAGTCGGCGCAGGCCGTGCCGGGTGCGGTGACGCTCACGGTCGGTCCGGACTTCGCGGCGAAGGCCGGCTGACGCACGCGGACGCCCGGACGGACGGCGACCGGTCCGCCCGGGCACGGTACCGCCGTCCCCTCAGGCGTGCAGCCGCTCGACGGGGCGCGCGGTGCGCACCTCGATGTCGTGCGCGGCGCGGCTGAGCAGCTGATGGCTGAGATCCGACAGCGCCCGCGCCACCGCCAACTCGTCCCCGATGGCAGGGACGTTCTCGTCCGCCGGATTGCACCTGGCGGTTCCTGCGCCGACGATCTGCCCGCCCTCCTTGCCGCGCAGCCGGGCCTCGGCCTTCACCTCGCTGCCGGTCTCGACGATGCTGATCTCGGTGTTCCACATCTTCGTACGCTCACCCGTGCCGGTCACCGGAAGCCTCCTCGTACCGCAGGGGAACAGTCCCCCACCACTCAAGCGTCGCACCGGCGCCCAGGGGCCGCACCCGGAGGCGCTCCCCCACCGGACCCGGGGGTTAGCCCCATGGTCCGGCGGGTGCCCGGGCCCCTAGAGTCGGTGGCCGTGGGCCCGGAGCGGGCGGCCGGCAGGCCGCGGCACGGGCCCGGACCGCGGGGCGACGGGCACCTTCCCGGAGCCGTGAACAGACCGGATTCCGGGGGGAATTCATGCGCAGGCACGTCCGCTTCATCGGGGCCGTGGCACTGGCCGGGGCCGGGGTACTGGCCCTCGGCGCGTGCGGGCTGGTGGTCGGCGAGACCTTCTCCGACGACGCCACGGTGTCGCAGAAGATCACGTCGGTGCGGGTGGACACGTCCAACGGCGGCGTGACGGTGCGCGGCGGCCAGGGCGGCGACGCGGTGAGCGTGCACCGCAAGGTCACCTACCGGGGCGACCGGCCGACGGGTCCCTCGCACCGGGTCGAGGGCGGGACCCTGGTGCTCGGCGGCTGCGGCGACCAGTGCTCGGTGACCTACACCGTGGACCTGCCCGGCACGGTCCCGGTGACCGGCGAGACCACCAACGGCGCGGTGCACCTCTCCAAGGTGGCCTCCGTGCGGTTGACCACCAGCAACGGGGAGATCGACCTGGACGGGGTGTCCGGCGCGGTGGACGTGCACACCTCCGACGGCGCGATCACCGGGAAGGGCCTGGCGGGCACCGGCATCAAAGCGGAGACCTCCAACGGCGCGATCGACCTCACCACGACGAGGCCGCAGGACGTCCGGGCGAGGACGACCAACGGCGCGGTCGCGGTCACCGTGCCGGACGCCCGGTACCAGGTGTCCGCGGAGACCGACAACGGCGCGAAGAAGATCGGCGTCCACAACGACCCGGCCGGGCGGTACCGGCTCGATCTGAACACCAGCAACGGGGGGATCCGCGTCGGGACGACGGGCGGCTGAGCCCACCGGGCCCGTCCACGAGGGGGGCACCACCACGTCGGAAAGCTGCCGGACCGCGGAGCCGGCGGCTGCTGGACTGAGGGACATCGCAACGGTCGCCCCTCAGGACGGACATCATGACGACCCTCGGCAGCACCACGCCCACCGCCTCCCCGGGCCCGCACCGCACGACGGCCCCGCGGGGCTCCAGGCCCGCCTCGCCCCCAGCCCCGGCCCCGGCGGGCCGTTCGCCGCTCAAGGGCCGGCTCGCCGTGCTCGCGGTGACCCTGGGCATCTTCACCATCGTCACCACCGAGATCCTGCCCATCGGGCTGCTCACCCGGATCGGGGCCGACTTCGGCGTCTCCGACGGCACGGCGGGGCTGATGATGACGCTCCCCGGCTTCCTCGCCGCGTGCGCCGCGCCGACGGTGACGCTGGCCACCGCCCGGATCGACCGGCGGCTGATGCTCTGCGCCTTCATCGCCCTGCTGGCACTGGCGAACTTCCTCGCCGCGACCGCCCCGGTCTATGGGCTGGTGCTGCTGTCCCGGGTGCTGGTCGGCGTCGTCATCGGGGGGTTCTGGTCGATCGGGGTCGGGCTCGCCGAGCGGCTGGTGCCGGCGGAGTCGGCCGGCCGGGCCACCGCCGTGATCTTCTCCGCGGTGCCGCTGGGCTCGGTGATCGGGGTGCCCGCCGGGACCTTCCTCGGCGATCTGGCCGGCTGGCGGATCGCCTGCGCCGCCGTCGGCGCGCTGGCGGTGGCGGTGCTGGTGCTGACCGCCCTGGTGGTCCCGGCGCTGCCGGCGGTCCGCGCCACCGGCCCGGCGCTGCTGCGCCGCACCCTGCGCGGGGTGCACACCCGGTTCGCGCTGCTGATGACGTTTCTGATCGTGCTGGCGCACTTCGGCGCCTACACCTATGTGACGCCGTTCCTGGAACGGACCACCCATCTCGCGACCGCCGGGACGGTCACGGCGTTCCTGCTGGTCTACGGCCTCGCGGGGGTGGTGGGGAACTTCGTCGGCGGTGCCGTGGTGGCGCGCCGACCGCGCCTCGTCTTCGGGGCCGCGGCCGGGTTGACGGCCCTCGCCACGCTGCTGCTGCCGGTCCTGGGCCGCGGTCCGGCCGGTGCGCTGGCGCTGCTGGTGGTCTGGGGCGTCGCGTACGGGGCGGTGCCGGTGGCCTCGCAGACCTGGTTCGCCAAGGCGGCCCCCGGTGCGCCGGAGGCGGCGTCGGTGCTGTTCACCGCGTCGTTCCAGGCGACGCTGTCGCTCGGCGCGCTGGCCGGCGGGATGGTGGTGGACCGGACGTCGCCCTCGGTGGTGATGACACTGGGCGGGGCGACCGCGGCCCTGGTGGTCCTGGCCGCGTGGCTGCACCGCGCCAAGCAGCCTGCCTGGCCGCGCAGTTGAGGGACCCCGGCCCGGACCGGGCGGGGAGGCCGAGGCGGTGTTTCACGTGAAACACCGCCTCTCCTGACTCCTCTTCGCGGCGCCCGGTCCGCTTAGTCCTCGCCCTCCAGCTCGCCCTCGGTCTCCAGGAAGGCTTCGCGCAGCGCCGCCAGCGTCTCGGCGTCCGGCTTCTCCCACATGCCGCGGGACTCCGCCTCCAGGAGGCGCTCGGCGATCCCGTGCAGCGCCCAGGGGTTGGCCTCCTGGAGGAACGCGCGGTTCTCCGGGTCCAGGACGTAGGTCTGGGCGAGCTTGTCGTACATCCAGTCGGCGACGACCCCGGTGGTGGCGTCGTAGCCGAACAGGTAGTCCACGGTGGCGGCGAGTTCGAAGGCGCCCTTGTAACCGTGGCGGCGCATCGCCTCGATCCAGCGAGGGTTGACGACCCGGGCCCGGAAGACCCGGGAGGTCTCCTCCACCAGTGTCCTGGTACGGACCGTCTCGGGACGGGTCGAGTCGCCGATGTACGCCTCGGGGGCCTTGCCCTTGAGCGCCTTGACGGTGGCGACCATCCCGCCGTGGTACTGGAAGTAGTCGTCGGAGTCGGCGATGTCGTGCTCGCGGGTGTCGGTGTTCTTGGCGGCCACCGCGATGCGCTTGTAGGCGGTCTCCATCTCCTCCCGGGCCGGGCGGCCCTCCAGCCCCCGCCCGTAGGCGTAGCCGCCCCAGACGGTGTAGACCTCGGCGAGATCGGCGTCGGTGCGCCAGTCGCGGGAGTCGATGAGCTGGAGCAGTCCCGCGCCGTACGTGCCGGGCCGGGAGCCGAAGATCCGGGTGGTGGCCCGGCGTTCGTCGCCGTGCGCGGCGAGGTCCGCCTGGGAGTGGGCCCGGACGAAGTTGCGGTCGGCCGGCTCGTCGAGCCCGGCGGCGAGCCGGACCGCGTCGTCGAGGAGGCCGATGACGTGCGGGAACGCGTCACGGAAGAAACCGCTGATGCGCAGGGTGACATCGATGCGGGGGCGGCCCAACTCGTCGAGCGGGATGGCCTCCAGGCCCGTCACCCGGCGCGAGGCGTCGTCCCACACGGGGCGGACGCCCAGCAGCGCCAGCGCCTCCGCCACATCGTCGCCGGAGGTGCGCATCGCGCTGGTGCCCCACAGGGACAGGCCCACCGACTCCGGCCAGTCGCCGTTGTCGTCGCGGTAGCGGTCCAGAAGCGAGTCGGCGAGCGCCTGACCGGTCTCCCAGGCGAGCCGCGACGGCACGGCCTTGGGGTCGACGGAGTAGAAGTTGCGGCCGGTCGGCAGCACGTTGACCAGGCCGCGCAGCGGCGAGCCGGACGGGCCGGCGGGGACGAAGCCGCCGTTGAGGGCGTGCACCGCGTGGTCGAGTTCATCGGTGGTGGCGGCCAGCCGCGGGACGACCTGCCGGGCGGCGAAGTCGAGGATGTCGGCGACCGCGGCCGGGTGCCCCTCGGCGACCCGCGCCACCGCGGCCGGGTCCCACGCCGCGTCCTCCATCGCCTGGACGAGCGTGCGGGCGAGGGCCTCGGCGTCGTCGGCGGCCGTCCGGGTCGCGGCCGACTCGTCCAGGCCCAGCGCCTCGCGCAGGCCGGGCAGCGCGGAGGTGCCGCCCCAGATCTGCCGGGCGCGCAGGATGGCCAGGACGAGGTTGACCCGGGCCTCGCCGACCGGGGCGGCGCCCAGCACGTGCAGGCCGTCGCGGATCTGCGCGTCCTTGACCTCGCAGAGCCAGCCGTCGACGTGGAGCAGGAAGTCGTCGAACCCGTCGTCGTCGGGGCGCTCCTCCAGGCCCAGGTCGTGGTCGAGCTTGGCGGCCTGGATCAGCGTCCAGATCTGCGCGCGGATGGCGGGCAGCTTGGCCGGGTCCATCGAGGAGATCGCGGCGTACTCGTCGAGCAGCTGCTCAAGGCGGGCGATGTCGCCGTAGGAGTCCGCGCGGGCCATCGGCGGGACGAGGTGGTCGACGAGGGTGGCGTGCACCCGGCGCTTGGCCTGGGTGCCCTCGCCCGGGTCGTTGACCAGGAAGGGGTAGACGAGCGGGAGGTCGCCGAGGGCCGCGTCCGGGCCGCAGGCGGCGGAGAGTCCGGCGTTCTTGCCGGGCAGCCACTCCAGATTGCCGTGCTTGCCGAGGTGGACCATGGCGTCCGCGCCGAAGCCGCCGTCGGCGGCGGGCGTGGCGATCCAGCGGTAGGCCGCCAAGTAGTGGTGGGAGGGCGGCAGATCGGGGTCGTGGTAGATCGCGATCGGGTTCTCGCCGAAGCCGCGCGGCGGCTGGATGAGGATCAGCAGATTGCCGCGGCGCAGCGCGGCCAGCACGATGTCGCCCTCGGGGTTCCGGCTGCGGTCGAGGAACATCTCGCCCGGCGGCGGGCCCCAGTGCTCCTCGACGGACTCGCGGAGCTCCTGCGGCAGCGTGCCGTACCAGCGGCGGTAGTCGGCGGCCGGGATGCGGACCGGGTTGCGGGCCAGCTGTTCCTCGGTCAGCCACTCCTGGTCGTGGCCACCGGCCTCGATCAGGGCGTAGATCAGCTCGTCGCCGTCGCCGGACTCCAGACCGGGCACCGGCTCCGCGCCGAAGTCGTAGCCCTCGGACCGGAGGCGGCGCAGCAGCTCGACGGCGCTGGCCGGGGTGTCCAGGCCGACCGCGTTGCCGATCCGGGAGTGCTTGGTGGGGTACGCGGAGAGCACCAGCGCCAGCCGCTTCTCGGCGGCCGGGATGTGCCGCAGCCGGGCGTGCCGGACGGCGATGCCGGCGACCCGGGCGGCCCGCTCGGCGTCGGCGACATAGACCGGGAGGCCGTCCTCGTCGACCTCCTTGAACGAGAACGGCACGGTGATCAGCCGCCCGTCGAACTCGGGCACGGCGATCTGCGAGGCGGCGTCGAGCGGGGAGACGCCCTCGTCGTTCTCCTCCCAGGCGGCCCGCGATCCGGTCAGGCAGAGCGCCTGGAGGACCGGCACGTCCAATGCGGCCAGCGCACCCGCGTCCCAGGACTCGTCGTCCCCACCCGCGGACGCCTCGGCGGGCCTGGTGCCGCCCGCGGCCAGCACGGTGGTGACGATGACGTCGACCGCGCGCAGCTCCTCGATCAGCTCCGGCTCGGGGGCCCGCAGCGAGGCGACGTACAGCGGCAGCGGACGGCCGCCGGCGCGCTCGATCTGGTCGCACAGGTCGTGGACGAAGCGGGTGTTGCCGCTCATGTGGTGGGCGCGGTAGTAGAGCACGGCCACCGTCGGACCGGTCACGTCCGCCGCGGTGCGCTCCAGCGGCCCCCAGGACGGCGCGGCCGCGGGCGGCTCGAAGCCGTGGCCGGTGAGCAGCACGGTGTCGCTGAGGAAGCAGGCAAGCTGGGCGAGGTTGGCCGGGCCGCCGTGCGCGAGGTAGGCGTGGGCCTCGGCCGCGATGCCGACCGGGACCGTGGAGGCCGCCATCAGCTGGGCGTCGGGGGCCTGTTCGCCGGTGAGCACGACGACCGGGCGGTGCTGGTCCGCGGCCAGCAGCACGTCCAGGCCCTCCTGCCAGGCGCGCAGGCCGCCGAGCAGGCGGACGACGACGAGGTCGGTGCCGTCCAGGAGTCCGGGCAGTTCGGCGACGTCGAGGCGGGAGGGGTTGGCGAGCCGGTACGGCACGGGGCCGGTGGCGGCGCGGGCGCTGAGCAGATCGGTGTCGGAGGTCGACAGCAGCAGGATCACGGCGCAGCCCTTCCTCGGGGTGTCCACGCCCCGGGTGGTCGTATCGACGGCGGGAGTTCCTGGCTCACCCGGCGGTTGCCGGGTTCACAGTGGCGGGACCGCGCCGGATTCTCACCGGGCTTCCTCCCTTGACGCCGTCGCTGGCGTCCGGCGGGTCAGCCGACCCGCCGACCTGCATAGTAAGGGCTGCGGCCGGGCTGCGGGAGCGGGCCTTTCGGAGCCGCCCTCCAGGACCCCTCGCCCTGGTTCCGGCATCCACCGACGTAGGTATGCTCGCCGCCATGCCGCCCTCCCCCACACCACGCCCCGACCGGGCCGGACCGCCCGTACGGGACCGCGGTGACGCCTGCCCGGGAGCGCTGCGGCTGCACTCCGCCGCCGACGGGCAACTGGCCCGAGTGCGGCTGCCCGCAGGGGACTTGACGGTGCGCCAGGCGATCGCACTGGGGGACGCCGCGGAGCGGCTCGGCGACGGCCACCTCTCGCTCACCTCCCGCGGAAACGTCGAACTCCGCGGCCTGCCCGACGACTGCGGCCACCTGCTCGCCGACCTCCTCGCCGACGCCGGGCTGCTGCCGTCGGTACGCCATGAGCGGATCCGCAACGTGCTGGCGTCTCCGCTGGCCGGACTGGACCGGCACACCCCTTCCGACGTGCGGTTGTGGGCCCGGAGCCTGGACGGGCTGCTGTGCGCGAGCGAGCCGGCGACGGCGCTCTCGGGCCGCTTCCTGTTCGTCCTCGACGACGGACGGGGCGATGTGGCGGGCCTCGGCGGCGATGTGAGCTTGCTCGCAGAATCCGGCCGACGGGCCCCGGAGCACACCTCGTACCCGCCGGGGTCCGCGTCCGGGTACGGGGCGCTGCTCCGGGTCGGCGACGACCGGGCGGCGCTGCGGATCGCGGCGGACGACGTCCCGCGGGCGGCGCTGACCGCCGCCGAATGCTTCCTGGCCGCCGCCGCGGAGCGCGGCGACGGCGCCTGGCGGGTCCGTGAACTTCCCGCCGCACGGCCGCTGACCGCCCGAGAGGTATGGGACGCGCTGCGGACGGTGGGCATCGCCGCGGAGTACACCGACGCGGTCGGGCCGCACCCGGCCGTGCCGTACGCCGACGCCACCGCCCCCGGTCCGGTCGAGGGGTCCGACGGCCGCCGCGCCCTCGTGGTGCTGGCGCCGCTCGGCCGGCTGTCCGTGGCCCAGTGGCGGCTGCTGACCAGGATCGCCGACGACGACGGCTCCGGCGCACTGCGTCTGACGCCCTGGCGCGGCATCGTCGTCCCCGGTCTCTCCGCCGCCGCGGCGGACCGGCGGCTGCGCGCCCTGGCCACCGCCGGACTGATCACCGACCCGGCCTCCCCCTGGCGGCGGGTCACCGCCTGCACGGGCCTGCCCGGCTGCGCCAAGTCCCGCACGGACGTGCGCGGCGATGCGGCGACCGCGCTCGCCGGGGGCGGCTCCGTCCCGGCGGACAGCTCCGTTCCGGCAGACAGTTCCGGCGTGCCCGTCGGGCTGCCCGTCCACTGGTCGGGCTGCGAGCGGCGCTGCGGGCATCCGCACGGCGCCTGGGTCGATGTGCTGGCGTCGCCCGACGGCTATCGGACCACCGTCGTCCACCCCAAGTACCCTGCCCCGCCGCCGGTTTCACGTGAAACGACCGAACCGGCCCTGGTTTCACGTGAAACACCGACGGCGTCGTACAGCACTCCTTCTTCCACCCCTCCCTCCACCACCCCGAGGCCCCAGTGACCGCGTTCGACTATGAAAAGGACGGGGCGGCGATCTACCGCCAGTCCTTCGCCACCATCCGCGCCGAGGCGGACCTCTCCGGACTGCCGGCCGATGTCAGCCGGGTCGCGGTCCGGATGATCCACGCCTGCGGCATGGTCGACCTCGTCCGCGATCTGGCCTTCACCCCGGGGGTCGTGGCCAGCGCCCGCGCCGCACTGCACGCCGGTGCGCCCATCCTGTGCGACGCCACCATGGTGGCCAGCGGTGTGACCCGTAAGCGGCTGCCTGCGGACAACGAGGTGCTGTGCACCCTCGGCGACCCGTCCGTCCCGGAGTTGGCCGCCCGGATGGGCACCACGCGCAGCGCCGCGGCCCTCGAACTGTGGCGGGACCGGATGGAGGGCGCCGTGGTCGCCTTCGGCAACGCCCCCACCGCCCTCTTCCGGTTCCTGGAAATGATCGAGGAAGGGGCGCCGCGCCCGGCCGCCGTCCTCGGCATCCCGGTCGGCTTCATCGGTGCGGCCGAGTCCAAGGACGCGCTGATCGACCACACTTCGAAGCTGGATCACATCGTGGTGCGCGGGCGGCGCGGCGGCAGTGCCATGGCCGCGGCCGCGATCAACGCCCTGGCGAGCGAGGAAGAGTAGGCGTGAGCGAGCAGCAGGCCAGCAACGGCGCGGCGGACCAGCCGGCCGAGTCCCCGGAGCAGCCCACCGGTCGCCTCTACGGCGTCGGGCTCGGGCCCGGCGACCCGTCCCTGATGACCGTGCGGGCGGTGGAGGTCATCGCCGAGGCCGATGTGGTGGCGTACCACAGCGCCCGGCACGGACGCTCCATCGCGCGCTCCATCGCCGCCCGGCACATCCGCCCGGACCACCTCGAAGAGGCCCTGGTCTACCCCGTCACCACCGAGTCGACCGACCATCCCGGCGGCTACCGCGGGGCGCTGGACGAGTTCTACGAGAAGGCGGCGGCGCGGCTCGCCGCCCACCTCGACGCCGGCCGCACCGTCGCCGTGATCTCCGAGGGCGACCCGTTCTTCTACGGCTCGTACCAGCACATGCACAAGCGGCTGGCCCACCGCTACCCGACCGAGGTGATCCCCGGCGTCACCTCCATCAGCGCCGCCGCGGCCCGCCTGGGCACCCCGCTCACCGAGGCCGACGAGGTGCTGACCGTCCTCCCGGGCACCCTGCCCGAGGAGGAGCTGACGGCCCGTCTGAGCGCCGCCGACTCCGCGGTCGTGATGAAGCTGGGCCGCACCTTCCCCAGCGTCCGCCGCGCCCTGGAGCGCTCCGGCCGGATGCCGGAGGCCCGCTATGTCGAGCGCGCCACCATGGCCGGGGAACGGACCGGCGCGCTGGCCGACGTCGCCGCCGACACCGTCCCCTACTTCTCCGTCGCGGTCGTGCCCAGCCGCATAGCCGCCGGCGAGGAGTCCGAGCCGGCCGCCGCGGAACGCGGTGAGGTGGTCGTGGTCGGCACCGGACCGGCCGGTCCGCGCTGGCTCACCCCGGAGTCCCGCGGTGCGCTCGCCGCCGCCGACGACCTGGTCGGCTACACCACGTACCTGGACCGCGTCCCGGTGCGCCCGGGCCAGCGCCGGCATCCCTCCGACAACAAGGTGGAGTCCGAGCGCGCCGAGTTCGCCCTGGACCTGGCCCGCCGCGGTCGCCGGGTCGCCGTCGTCTCCGGCGGTGACCCCGGCGTCTTCGCCATGGCCACCGCGGTCCTCGAAGTGGCGTCCGAGGAGCCCTACCGCGGCGTCCCGGTGCGGGTGCTGCCCGGCGTCACGGCCGCCAACGCCGCCGCCGCCCGCGCCGGTGCGCCCCTGGGCCACGACTACGCGGTGATCTCGCTCTCCGACCGGCTCAAGCCCTGGGAGGTGATCGCCGAACGGCTGCGCGCGGCGGCCTCCGCCGATCTGGCACTGGCGCTCTACAACCCCGGCTCCCGCAGCCGCACCTGGCAGGTCGCCAAGGCCCGGGACGTCCTGCTGGAGCACCATGCGCCGGACACCCCGATCATCCTCGCCCGCGACATCGGCGGCCCCGAGGAGTCGCTCCGCACCGTCCCGCTCGCCGAGCTCGATCCCACCCAGGTGGACATGCGCACGATCCTGCTCGTCGGCTCGTCCCAGACCCGGCGGGTGCGGCGTGACAACGGCACGGAGGTCGTCTGGACGCCGCGGAGGTACCCGGAGCGCTGACCGCCGGGCGTTCAGCCGAGGAGCGCCCGCACCCAGTCCACCGCCGCGTCCGGCTCGGCGGCCACCGGCACGCCCTCCGGGACGGCCGGCCGCTGGACGACGACCACCGGTACCCCGGCCTCCCGCGCGGCAGCCAGCTTGGGGGCGGTCGCCGCGGCGCCGCTGTCCTTCGTCACCAGGACGTCGATGCGGTGCCGGCGCAGCAGTTCCCGTTCCCCGTCGAGGGTGAACGGGCCGCGGTCCAGGACGGTCGTCATCCGGGGCGGGTGCG
The DNA here is from genome assembly GCF_029011865.1 of Streptomyces yunnanensis. NCBI lineage: Bacteria > Bacillati > Actinomycetota > Actinomycetes > Kitasatosporales > Streptomycetaceae > Streptomyces > Streptomyces yunnanensis. Next base: position 5,057,533 of record NZ_CP095749.1, on the reverse strand, counting down.
GGGGCTCGGGCGCGTCCACCGAGCGGACCAGGAACCACAGGTCCGTGAGGTGGGCGAAGTGGGCGAGGCCCATCCGGCCGGTGGTGAGGAAGACCCGGCCGCCGAGGGCGGGGAGAGCGGCGGCGGCCTCGGCGAGGGAGGGAACCGGGTGCCAGACGTCGCCGGGTTGCGCGCCCCAGCCGGGGCGTCGGAGCGCCAGCAGGGGAACATGGGCGGTGGCCGCGGCCCGGGCCGCGTTGAAACTGATCGTGCCGGCGAAAGGATGGGTGGCGTCGATGAGCGCGTCCACCGCGTGCGCGCGCAGCCAGCGCGCGAGGCCCTCGGGGCCGCCGAACCCGCCGATGCGCACCTCCCCGGCGGGCAGCCGCGGCGCCGCCACCCGGCCGGCCAGCGAGGTCGTCACCCGCACCCCCGGCTCCGCTTCCAGGGCCGCGGCCAACCGGCGGGCCTCCGTGGTGCCGCCGAGGATCAGCACATGGCGGACGCGGGCGTGGACGGGTGACGAGGGCATGGGCGGCGGGTTCCTCCGTGGGTGAAACGCAACCGAAGGGTACGGGAGGGCGGAGCGCACAGCTCGCGCACACCGGGCTGCGGCACGGGTGGACGACCGGGGCGTGCGCCACGGCGGCCAGCTCGGCGGCGTACGCGGCGCTCCTGGGCGGGGAGTTCCCGGACCCGGTGACGATCACGCTGCCCAAGGGGCAGACGCCGTCCTTCGCACTGGCGGTGGAGGAGCTGACCGCCGCCGGGGCGGGACCGGCCACCGCCATGGCCGGGGTGGTGAAGGACGCCGGGGACGATCCCGATGTGACGCACGGGGCGTTGGTGCGGGCCACGGTGCGGGTGCTGCCGGCCGGGAGTGGAGTGGTCTTCCGGGCGGGCCCCGGCGTGGGCACGGTCACCCGCCCCGGACTGCCTCTCGACGTCGGCGAGCCCGCCATCAATCCCGTACCGCGGCAGATGATCCGGGAGCATCTGGCGCGCGTCGCGGAGGCATACCGAGGCAGCGGATCGACCGCGGACGTCGAGGTCGAGATCTCCGTCGATCACGGCGAGGAGATCGCGCGCAGCACCTGGAATCCGCGGCTCGGCATCCTCGGCGGGTTGTCGATCCTGGGGACGACCGGGATCGTCGTGCCGTACTCCTGCTCGGCGTGGATCGACTCGATCCGGCGCGGGGTGGACGTGGCGCGCGCGGCCGGCCGGCGGCATGTCGCCGGATGCACCGGCTCGACGTCGGAGAAGGTCGCCGTCGCCCTGCACCACCTGCCGGAGGACGCCCTGCTGGACATGGGGGACTTCGCCGGGGCGGTGCTCAAGTACATCCGCCGCCATCCCGTGGACCGGCTGACGATCTGCGGCGGCTTCGCCAAGCTGTCCAAACTGGCCGCCGGGCATCTGGATCTGCACTCGGCCCGGTCCCAGGTGGACAAGGGGTTCCTCGCCGAACTGGCCCGGCAGGGCGGCGCCGACGAGGCGCTGGCGGCGGCGGTGGCCGAGGCCAACACCGGCCTCGCCGCGCTCCAGTTGTGCGCGGCGGCCGGCGTTCCGCTCGGCGACCTGGTGGCGGCCACGGCACGGGACGCGTCACTGGCCGTGCTGCGGGGCGCACCGGTCGCGGTCGATGTCATCTGTATCGACCGGGCGGGGCTGGTGGTCGGTCGGGCGGAGCCGCACGGGCCGAGCACGACCTAGGGGTTGTCCCGTAGCCCGACCGGCGCCGGATGTTTCACGTGAAACGCGCCCGGCCTCACAGCCGGGATCCGACGCCCTGCCGAGCGACCCGTCGTCATCTCACATCCGCGGCAGCAACTCTCCGCGGCTCATACCCTCCTCGCGGCCCATGCTGTCCATACGGTCCTCCTCGGCACGGGCCGTCCCGGACCGGCGGCGCTCGCCGCGGTCCTCGCGGGCCATCGCCTCGCGGCGCTGCGCCTCACGTGCCTCCTTCACCCGGTCCCGCAGACAGGTGTCGTCACCGCCGGTCAGCGCGCCCAGCGCGCTGCCCAGGGCACAGGCGGCCATCTTGACGGGGCTGTCCTTCGAGCGGCGCGGGGTGTCCTTGCCGCTGGCGCTGGCAACGGTGCTGCCGGTGAGGGTCAGCACAGTCGCGGCAACGACCGCGGTGGCGGCCATTCTGGTACGCATCGTGGCATGCTCCTTCGCATCGATCCCCCTGGGTGTCGCAGCTTCCTTACCGACCTCCGGGATCATAAAAACGGACTTTCACCCCGATGCGGTCATACAATTCAGCCGAACAGGCCCGGTCCGACGCGCCGCTGACGCTCCCTCACGCACCGCCGTCGCAGGGCGCGTGCGGGCGCTCGCGCTCCGGCGAGTAGAGGTGGCTGTCGCGGAACTGCTCGGCCCCCAGCGTGCGGCCGACCATGATCACCGCGGTCCGGACCACGCCCGCGGCCTTCACCTGGCCGGCGATGTCGCCGAGCGTGCCGCGCAGCACGAGTTCGTCGGGGCGGGAGGCCATCGCGACGACGGCGGCCGGGCAGTCGGCGCCGTAGTGCGGCAGGAGTTCGTCGACGATCCGGTCCACGTACATCGCGGCGAGGTGCAGCACCAGCAGTGCGCCGCTGCGCCCGAGCGTGGCCAGGTCCTCCCCGTCGGGCATGGGCGTGGCGCGCTGCGAGACGCGGGTGAGGATGACGGTCTGGCCGACGGTGGGCACCGTCAGTTCGCGCTTGAGGGCGGCGGCCGCCGCGGCGAACGCGGGCACGCCCGGCACGACCTCGTACGGCACCCCCGCGGCGTCCAGGCGGCGCATCTGCTCGGCCACCGCGCTGAAGACGGACGGGTCACCGGAGTGCAGCCGGGCGACGTCCTGCCCCTCCTCGTGCGCCCGGACCATCTCCGTCGTGATGGCGTCCAGATCCAGCTGCGCGGTGTCGATCAGCCGGGCCCCCGGCGGGCACTCGGCGAGCAGTTCGCGCGGCACCAGGCTGCCGGCGTAGAGGCACACCCCGCAGGCCGCGAGGGTGCGGGCGCCGCGCAGGGTGATCAGGTCAGCGGCGCCGGGGCCCGCACCGATGAAGTAGACGGTCATGGCTGTCGGTCTCCTGGGGAGGGGTTACGAGGGGTCCTGGGAGCGGGACGGCGCGGCGGTGTCCTGCGGGCCCGGCTCCGGCGCTCCGGGCCGCGGGGGCTTCACCGCCGACCACTGGGTGACCGGCATCGCCTGCCGCCAGCCCGTGAAGCCGCCGACCGGCACCGCGTGAGCCACCGCGAGCCGCACCAGTTCGCCGCCGTGCCGCCGGTACCACTGGGTCAGCAGCGCCTCGGACTCCAGCGTCACGGTGTTCGCGACGATCCGGCCGCCCGGGGGCAGTGCGTCCCAGCAGGCGTCCAGCAGGCCCGGCGCGGTCAGGCCGCCGCCGATGAACACCGCGTCCGGAGTGGGCAGCCCGGCCAGTGCGGCGGGCGCGGCGCCGTGCACCACGCGCAGCGCCGGCACGCCGAGCGCCCGCGCGTTGTGGCCGATCCGCGCCGCCCGATCGGCGTCCCGCTCGACGCCGATCGCCCGGCAGCTGCGGTGCGCGCGCAGCCATTCGACGGCGATGGAGCCGGATCCGCCGCCGACGTCCCAGAGGAGTTCGCCGGGCGCGGGGGCCAGCGCCGCCAGGGTGGCGGCCCGGACATGACGCTTGGTCAGCTGGCCGTCGTGTTCGTAGGCGTCATCGGGGAGGCCGGGCACGACCGGCAGCCGCGGGGCGTCGGGCTCCCGCACGCAGTCCAGCGCGACCACGTTGAGCGGATCGCCGGCGGGCGCGTCCCACCCCGTCGCGGCACCCTCGACCAACTGCTCGTGCGCGCCACCGAGTTGTTCCAGTACGCGCATCCGGGTCGGTCCGAAGCCCCGTTCCCGCAGCAGCGCCGCGACCTCGCCCGGCGTCCCGGCCCCGGCCGACAGCACCAGCACCCGCATCCCGTCGTGCAGCACCCGCACCAGGTTCTCCGCGGGCCGCCCGACGAGCGTGACGACCTCGGTGTCCTCCACCGCCCAGCCCAACCGGGCACAGGCGTACGCCACGGACGACGGGTGCGGCAGCACCCGCAGCGGCCGCCGCACCGCGGCCTCCTCCGCCATCACCTCGGTCAGCGTCCGCCCGATCCCGTAGAACATCGGGTCCCCGCTGGCCAGCACGCAGACCCGGCGCCCGGCATGCGCGGCGAGCAGCCCGGGCACGGCCGGCCGCAACGGGGAGGGCCATGGCACCCGCTCCCCCGCGCACTCCGCGGGCAGCAGCGCCAACTGCCGCGCCCCGCCGAGCAGCACCTCCGCCGCCGTCAGCTCCCGGCGCGCGGCCGGCGACAGCCCGTCCCAGCCATCGGCCCCGATACCTACGACGAAGAGCGGAAGCGGGGGAGTCACGGCGGGGCACCTCGGGGCGCGAAGGGACGGGACGGAGGTCGGGGACCGTCCGGGGGGACGGGTGCCGAACTCTACTGACCGGCCGGGCGGTCCCGGCTTCCGGGGAGGGACCGCATGCCCCGGCACCTCCCGGTGTGCTCACCCCGGCCCTTCTTGCACATAGTGTGCAATTACTTGCTATTACTGTCCGGGGCACGAAACGAGGCGCGGAAGGAGTGCGGTCCATGGGCTCGCCGGTGGTGCTGGGCATCGAGTCGTCGTGCGACGAGACGGGCGCCGGCCTGGTGCGGGACGGGCGGCTGCTCGGGCACGCCGTCGCGTCGAGCATGGCGGAGCACGCGCGGTTCGGCGGGGTGGTGCCGGAGATCGCCGCTCGGGCGCATGTGCACGCGCTGACGCCCGTGGTGCACAGCGCCCTGGCCGATGCGGGGCTGCGGGCGTCCGACATCGGCGCGGTGGCGGTGACCACCGGACCGGGGCTGTCCGGCGCGCTCCAGGTGGGCCTGGCCGGCGCCAAGGGACTGGCCTATGCGCTGGGCGTGCCGCTGTACGGCGTCCATCACCTGGCCGGACACGTCGCCGCCGACACCCTCGCGCACGGTCCGCTGCCCGACCCCTGCGTGGTGCTGATCGTCTCCGGCGGGCACACCTCGCTGCTGCTCGTCCGTGATCTGGCCCGCGACCCGATCGCACACCTCGGCGACACCCTGGACGACGCCGCAGGAGAGTGCTTCGACAAGGTCGCGCGGGTCTTCGGGCTGCCGTACCCCGGCGGCCCGGCCATTGACCGGACAGCGCGCGAGGGGGATCCGCGCGCTGTCCACTTTCCCCGCCCGCTCACCGCGGGCCCGCCCGAGAAGCGGTTCACCTTCTCCTTCTCGGGGCTGAAGACGGCGGCGGCGCGCTGGGCCGAGAGCCATCACGCCGCGGGCCGTCCGCTGCCGGTCGCCGACGGTGCCGCCGCGCTCCAGGAGGCGGTCGCCGACGTTTTGACCCGCAAGGCGGTCGCCGCCTGCACCGAGCACGGCGTCGGAACGCTGGTGGTGGTCGGCGGCGTGGCGGCCAACTCCCGGGTGCGCTCCCTGGCCGAGGAGCGCTGTGCCGCGGCCGGCATCACCCTGCGGGTTCCCCCGCTGCGGCTGTGCACGGACAACGGCGCGATGATCGCGGCCGTGGGCGACCTGCTCGTCCGGGCCGGGGCCGCGCCCGCCCCGCTCGATGTCTCCATCGACCCGTCGGCGCCGCTGGAGTACGCGGCGCTGCATCCGGTCGCGGCGGGCCGCGCGCAGGCCGCCTGAGGGCGGCGGACACCCGCGGCCTCGTTTCCCGGGCAACCCGTCGTTTCACGTGAAACGCGGCGGACGCCCCTCCGGCCGGATCGTTCCGGTCCGCCCGCTCTTTTCTTCCGCACCGCTCTGACCAGGCACGATAGGCCGTTTGACGGTAATGACAACGGTCACCGATGCAGCCTTTGGATCTTTTGCCGAAGTGCGGTTTGCTTCGCTGCGAGGAGCAAGGTGGAGCCAGGAAGGAGCGCGCCATGACCGAGCACGCCCACAGTGGGCACAGCCACGCGCACGGCCACACCCATGGTGTGTCCCCGGACGCCGATCGGCGCTGGCTGCGGGCCGCGCTCATCCTGCTGACCGCCTACATGGCGGTCGAAGTGGTCATCGGCGTGCTGGCGCAGTCGCTGGCACTGATCTCGGACGCCGCCCACATGCTCACCGACGCGGTCTCGATCGTGCTGGCCCTGGTCGCGATGCGGCTGGCCGCCAAGCCCGCGCGGGGCGGCTACACCTACGGCCTCAAGCGCGCCGAGATCCTCTCCGCGCAGGCCAACGGCATCACCCTGCTCGTGCTCTCCGTCTGGCTGGCCTACGAGGCGGTCCAACGGCTGATCTCGCCGCCCGAGGTCACCGGCGGGCTGGTGCTGATCACCGCGCTGTCCGGCGTGGTGATCAACCTGATCTGCACCTGGTTCCTGTCCAAGGCCAACCGCTCCAGCCTGAACATCGAGGGGGCCTACCAGCACATCCTCACCGATCTGTTCGGCTTCATCGCCACCGCGATCTCCGGTCTGATCGTGCTGACCACGGGGTTCCAGCGGGCCGACGCGATCGCCTCGCTCGTCGTCGTCGCGCTGATGCTGAAGGCCGGTACGGGGCTGGTACGGGAGTCCGGACGGATCTTCATGGAGGCCGCCCCGGCCGGGATCGACCCGGACGCGCTGGGCGATCACCTGGTCGCCGCCGACCAGGTCGTCGAGGTGCACGACCTGCACATCTGGCAGATCACCTCCGGCCAGCCCGCGCTGTCCGCGCACATCCTGGTCGCGCCGGGCGGCGACTGCCACAAGGTCCGCCGCAACCTCCACGAGCTGCTGCGCACCGAGTACGGCATCACCCACGCCACCCTCCAGGTCGACCACCTCGGCGAACAGGACGATGACGAGTTGCTGACCCTGAGTCCCGGGCCCCGGCCCGAGCAGCCCTCCGGCAGCCACTGCGACGACTCCCACGGCCCCGTCCACCGCCCGGGACCGCACCGGCACTGAGCCGCCCGCCGTCACGGGTCCACCCGCACTCGGGTGAACCCCGCCCCCGGGCACGGCCGCGAGCCGTCCGCACGCGGCGCCGCACTGCTCGGATAGCGGCATGAGGACCGCCGCTGCCTGCGCGGTGCTGTGCGCCGCCGCGTTCCCCGCGCTGCCCGCCGCCGCGCCCGCCCTGCTGGACCCGCCGGCCGTCGAGGTGACGGTCACCGACGACGTCGACCATGCGGAGGCCGGGCAGCGGCTCGACTACCGCATCACCGTGCACAACCTCGGCGCCGACAAGGTGCCCGGCGCCCGCGTCGAACAGGAGCTGCCGGCCACCACGGTCTCGGCCACCGCCACCGACGGCACCATCGAGGACGAAGCCACCGGCGGGCGGAAAGCGGTCTGGCACACCGATCTGCCCGCGTACGGCATCGCGGTCTTCAGCGCCGGCGCGGTGCTCGGCGCCCGCCAGTCCCCGGACACCAGCGCCGCGCCGGGCACCCGGCGGGCCGCCACCACGGTCTGCGTCTACACCGCCCGGTCCGCCGCCCCGCTGGCCTGCTCCGGGGACCTGGACGACCTCCCCGAGTCGCGGCCCGAGGCGGAGCACGGGAACGGGGTGGGGTGGGCGATGGGGGCCCTGGCCTGCGCGCTGTTCGCCCCCGGGGTCGTCCGGGCGGTCCGGCGCGGGCGGACCCGGCGGTCCGGCTGAGCGGCGCGCCGCGCCCGCCGCCGCGGCCCTCACCCAGGTGGCCGCCCCTCCGCACGGATCACCCATTGGTACCGGCCCCGGTCGCGGCCGGCCGCCGCACCGACTTGCCTGGAGCGTGGCAGCAATCGCCGCTTTCAGGAGGGACCGCGACGCATGTCAGCGAGTGCACCCGCACGCGCCGACGGCCGGGTGACGGCGGCGCGCTGCCCACCGGGACGGCCGCGCCGGGGCCGCTCGCTGGCCGGCGCGGCGCTGCTGCTGATCGGAACGCTGCTGCTGCCGCTGAGCCTGGCCGCCGTCTGGGCCCGGGCCGAGCTCACCGACACCGACCGCTATGTGGCCGCGGTCGCCCCGCTCGCCGGGAACCCCGCCGTCCAGGACGCGATCGTCGACGACGTCACCAACGGCGTGATGCCCCACGTCCGGCTCGACGGCCTGCTCAAGGTGGTGCCGCGCGCCGAACGCCCCGCGCTGCGCCGGAAGTTCACCCGCGGCATCCGCGAGTTCATCGACAAGCAGGTCCGCCAGGTCGTCACCGGCCGCTCCTTCCCGGAGGTCTGGACCGGGGTCCACCGCACCGCCCACCGCACCCTGGACGGCACGCTGACGGCCTCCGGCGACGCCCCCGTCACCCTCGACCTCTCGCCGGTCATCGAGCGGGTCCGGCACCAGTTGTCCGGCAACGGGCTGGGCATCGACATCGTCCGCCGCGTGCCGCACACCGGCACCTCGATCGTGCTGCTGAAGTCCCCCGACGTGCCCCGGTTCCGGGCCGCCTTCCAGGCCGCGCGCATCGGAGCGCTCCTGCTGCCGCCGACCGCCGGGCTCTGCCTGGTGGCCGGACTGCTGCTGATCCGGCGCCGGCGGCGGGCGCTGATCTGCACGGCCATCGGCGGCGCGGTGGCCTGCGCCCTGTTGTCCGCGGCGCTGGCGCTGCTGCGCACCCGGCTGCTGGCCGCCCTGCCCCCCACGGTTTCCCGTCCCGCTGCCGACGCCTACACGGACGCCCTGACCGCCTCCCTGCGCTCCGGCGTCTGGACGGCGATCGGCGCCGCCGCGCTCACCGTGGCCCTCGCCCTCACGGGCCCGCTCGCCGCCCGCCTGCGCCGGTCCTCGGTGCCGGGCCGTCGGCCCGGGCCGGTTCCGCGGTGGGTGACGTCCCGTGGGTTGCGGGGCGTCCGCCGGCGTGCCAAGCGCCGGTTCGGCGACGACGGACCGAACCGGTAGCGACTTCCCGGAGTACTCGGCAGGCCCGAGCTGGCAACGGCCCGCTCGGGTGGCGGGGCGGAGCGTCCTCAGATGGCCAGGACGGTCTTCCCCTGCGCCCGCCCGGTCCGGCTTGCCGCCAGGGCCTCGGGCGCCCCCTCCAACGGGACTTCCAGACCCACGAGGACCGTGAGGCGGCCCGCGTCGAGGTGCCCCGCGAGGATCTCCAGGAGCTGCGGGGAGGGGCGGTTGACGAAGTTGAAGCCGCGCAGATTGTGCTCGGTGAGCACATCGGCATCGGCGGAGCCGATCAAGGAGACCGCCACCCCGCCGTCCCGTACGGTCCGGGTCAGTTCGACAAACCCCGCCGCGTCGCTGGTCATGTCGATCAGCACGTCCACCCCGTCCGGATGTGCCGCCAGGACCTGGTCGGCGACCGGCCCCGCGGTGTGATCGACGGTCTCCGCCGCGCCCAGCGTGCGCATCAGCTCCGCCTTGGACGGGCGGGCGGTGGCGATCACCTCGGCGCCGCGGCCGGCCGCGAGCTGCGTGGCGAAGGTGCCGACCCCGCCGGTCGCGCCGACGATCAACACCCGCCGGCCCTCGCCGATCCGGGTCTCCTCGACCAGGTTGTACGCGGTCATCCCGGCCGTCGGCACGGCCGCGGAGGTCGCATAGGTGACGCTGCGGGCGGCCAGGGCGATGGCGCCCTCCTCGGCCACGGCGAATTCGGCGTACGAGCCGCCGCCCCGGTCCGGTCGCTGGAACTGGCCGAACACCGGATCCCCCACGGTGAACCGCCGTACGCCACTGCCCACCGCGACCACCTCCCCCGCCCCGTCCGTCCCCAGGACCAGGGGGAAGGCGGCCTGGACGGCGTCCCCGAACGCGCCGTCGGCGAGCTTCCAGTCGACGGGGTTGAGGCCGGCGGCGGCCAGCCGCACCAGGACCTCGCCGGACCCCGGTTCCGGCTGCGGCAGCTCCATGAGCTGCGGGTCCGCACCGAAGGCGTTGACTGCTACGGCTCTCATCTGGCGTTCCCTTCCACCCTTTCGAGGAGGCGGCCGGAGTGGATCGTAAGCACGCCGGTCGGGCCGGGCGCAGCAGGACGGGAGGCGGTGCCCCGGAAGCAACTCGTACGGCCCCCGTCGCCGTTCCGTTTCCCCACTCGATTGCCCGCATGACGGGACCGGGGCCGGGCCGCGGGATTCAATGGCGCAATGATCCGGTTCGAGTCGGTCACCAAGAGCTACCCGGACGGGACCCTCGCCGTCGACGACCTTTCCTTCGAGGTCGGTGAGGGCGAGTTGGTCACCTTGGTCGGCCCGTCCGGCTGTGGCAAGACGACGACCATGATGATGGTGAACCGGCTCATCGACCCCACCAGCGGCCGGATCTTCGTCGACGGCGAGGACGTCTCCGGTGTCGATCCGGTCCGACTCCGCCGCCGGATCGGCTATGTCATCCAGCAGACCGGCCTCTTCCCGCACCGCACCGTCCTCGACAACACCGCGACGGTGCCGTTCCTGACCGGATGGAAGAAGGCCAAGGCGCGGGAGCGGGCCGCCGAACTCCTGGAGCTGGTCGGGCTGGACCCGGGCGTCCACGGCTCGCGCTACCCCGACCAGCTGTCCGGTGGACAGCGCCAGCGGGTCGGGGTGGCCCGCGCGCTGGCGGCCGATCCCCCGGTACTGCTGATGGACGAGCCGTTCGGCGCGGTCGATCCGGTCGTCCGAGACCGTCTCCAGAAGGAGTTTCTGCGGCTCCAGGGCACGATGCACAAGACCGTCCTGCTGGTCACCCACGACATCGAGGAGGCCATCCGGCTCGGCGACCGGATCGCGGTCTACGGCGCCGGGCGGATCGAGCAGTTCGACACCCCGGCGCGGGTGCTCGGTGCCCCCGCCACCCCGTACGTCGCCGAATTCGTCGGCGCCGACCGGGCGTTGAAGCAGCTCTCGGTCACCCTCATCGACCGCGACGACCTGGAGCGCCCGCCGTTCGCCCGGCTCGCCGAGCCGGCCGCGGACGCGGTGACCCGACTGCGGGGCGAGGGCGCACGCTGGGCGGTGGTGCTCGACGCCGACGGGGCACTGCACGGCTGGGTGGGCACGGAGAGCCTGGCGGGCGCAGGGGGAACCGTGGCGGACCACGCCCGCCGGATGGAGGCGTGGATCCCGGCGACCGGAACCCTCAAGGCGGCGTTCAGCGAGATGCTCAAGCACGACGCCGGCTGGATCGCGGTCCTGGACGGCCGGCGGTTTCTGGGCGTGCTGACCCCGAACACACTGCACGAGGCGCTGCGCCGCACCATCACCCCGGAGGAACGGGGAGTCTCGCGGGGGCGGCCCGAGGTGGACTCGGTCCCGACGGAATGAGGCGGTGCGGGACGGATGCGGTGTTTCACGTGAAACGGCATCGGGGGAGCGGTGTTTCACGTGAAACGTCGCCCGACGCCGTCAGCTCTTGCTCAACAGCCCCTTCGACACGAGGTAGTTGTGGGCCACGTCGGCGGCGAGCCGGCGCCAGCTGTCGACCTGTTCGTTGAGCCGGGCCAGGTCCTCGGTGGTCAGCACGCGGTTGAGCCGGTTCAGCGCGGCGGTCGGGCGGGCGCTGCCGGCCCTGGAGCGGTTGACGACGGGCACGACGTAGTCGGCGTTCTGCAGCTTGCGGTCGTCGGCGAGGACGACGAGGCCGAACTGGTCGAGGGTGGCGTCCGTGCTGGTGGTCAGCACCATCTGGTCCTGGCCGTTCTGGACGGCCTGTTTCGCGGGCGTGGTGCCGACCCCCTTGGGGTCCACGGCGGTGATGTTGATGCCGTACGTCTTCCGCAGCCCCGGTGCGCAGAACGGCCGCTGGACGCACTCGTCACCCGCCGCCAGCCGCACCGGCAGCTTGGCGCGACCCAGGTCGCTGAGGGTGCGGAGGCGATGCTCGGCGGCGTAGGCGGCACGCACCGCGAAGGCGTTCTGGTCGACGGCCCGGCCGGGCGGGAGCACCGTCAGACCGCGCGGAGCGGCGAGCCGGCGCAGTGCGGTCATGGTGGCGTCGAGGTCGGGGGAGGCGACCGGGGCGGCCTGGGCTCCGTGCTCCTTGGCGTTGAGCCAGTCCGCGAAGGTGGCGGCGTATTCGGGGACGACGTCGATCTGGCCGGCCTCCAGCGCGGGTTCGTAGAGCTCGCGGTTGCCGACGGTGAGCACATGGGTGCGATAGCCGGCCTGGCGGAGCAGCGCCGCGTACATCTGGGCGAGCAGCTCGCTCTCGGTGAAGCCGGCCGAGCCGATGGCGAGTTCGCGGCTGTCGCCAGGCGCGGCGGTGATCGCGCCGCGATGCTCCAGCGACGGCCCTCCGGCGCAGGAGACCAGGCTGGTCAGCACGGCCAGGGCGGTCAACGTGCCCAGTGCGCCGCGCACAAAGCGGAGCGGGGCCGGGGCCGCGCGGGGCGTCCTCACCGCTGCCGCCCACGCGCCCGTGCCGGCGCCAACCGCTGCACCAGCTCGAACAGGGCCTCCATCAGCAGCGCGAACACCGCGACCACCACCGCACCGGCCACCACCTGCGGGGTACTGGCCAGGTTGAAGCCGGCGGTGATGATGCGGCCGAGCCCGCCGCCGCCCACCAGCGCGGCCAGCGTGGCGGTGGCCACCAGCTGCACGGCGGCGATCCGCACCCCGGTGAGCACCAGCGGCAGGGCGAGTGGAGCCTCCACCCGCCACACCAACTGCACCCCGGTCATCCCCATGCCCCGCGCGGCCCGGACCACATCCTGGTCCACCCCGCGCATCCCGACATAGGCGTTGGTCAGCAGTGGCGGCACGGCGAACAGCACCAGCGCGATGATCGTCGGCCACTCTTCGTGCCGCCCGATCGGGGTCAGCAGGAGCAGGACCAGGACCGCGAAGGTCGGCACCGCGCGGCCGACGTTGGCCAGGTTGACCGCGAGCGCGCCGCCGCGGCCCAGGTGCCCCAGCGTCAGCGCGATCGGCAGGGCGATGAGGGCGCTGAGCACCAGACAGGCGAAGGTCAGGGCGGCGTGCTGGGCGAGCCGGTGCCAGACGCCGTTCTCGCCGGACCAGTTGGCGGCGGTGGTCAGCCAGGCCCAGACCGCGGCGGGGGTGCTCATTAGAGGACCATCCCTTCTGCAGCCCTCATGGGTAGGGTTGTGACCTCTCGGTCCCGGCGGGGTACGGCCAGTGGTGCGAGCCGTTGGACGGCCAGCATGAGTTCCGCCGGCCCTGCCGGGCCCGAGGCCGTCTGATCGGCTTCAGGGACAGGCCCCGCAGAGGGCCGATTAATGAGCTCCCGGCAGACGTCCTCATCACCGAGCAGGTGCTCCGCGCACGACACTGGAGTACTTCTTTCGTGTTCATCGGATGGGACTGGGCGACCGAGACCCACGACGTGACCGTCATGGACCACCTCGGCGCCCGCGTGGACCGGTGGGAACTGGCACACACCGAGGAAGGCATCACCAAGACGCTGGCCCGCCTGGCCCGATACGGGGCTCCGGCGGATCTTCCGGTGGCCATCGAGACCACCCGCGGCCTGGTCGTCGACCGGCTGCTGGCCGCCGGTCACCCGGTGGTGCCGGTGCACCCGAACGCCTTCCACGCGATGCGGCCGCGCTGGGGTGCCGCCAAGGCCAAGACGGACGCGGGCGACAGCATGAAACTCGCCGACTACCTGCGCACCGACGGGCACTTCCTGCCCCGCCTGGAGCCCACCGACCAGGCCACGCTGGACCTGCAGGCGCTCACCCGCCAGCGCGCCGACCACATCGAGGCCAAGGTCGCCGCCGTCAACCAGCTCGCCGCGTCGCTGGACGCCCACTGGCCCGGCGGAAAGGCCGTCTTCTACGAACTCGACAGCGACATCGCCCTGGCCTTCCTGGAGCGTTACCCCACCCCGGCCGCCGCCTCCAAGCTCACCGCCGGACGGCTTCAAGCCTGGTGCAAACGCCATGGCTACTCCGGCAACAAGCCCGGCAGCTTCCTCATCGAGCGTCTGCGTTCGGCACCCTCGGCTGCGTCCCGGCTCAGCCCGGCCGCCGTCGAACAGCTCATCCGCATCCAGGTCCAGCTCGTCCAGGGCACCCGTGCCACCCTCCGCGCGCTGGACAAGGCCATCACCGAGGCCGTCAAGGCCCACCCCTACGCACCGCTGTTCGCGACCATGCCGCGGATCGGCAAAATCAACCTCGCCCAGATCATCGGCGAACTCGGCCCGATCCTCGAACGCTCCCAGACCTGCGAGCAGTTCATCGCCGAAGCCGGAGTCGTCCCGGTCACGAAAGCCTCCGGCAAGTCCCGCACCGTCGCCTTCCGCTACGCGACCAACCGCCGCGCACGCCTGGCCGTCACGACGTTCGCCGACAACAGCAGACACGGCAGCGACTGGGCTGCGAAGATCTACACCGACGCCAGGACCCGCAAGAAGCGACACCCCCACGCCATCCGCATCCTGGCCCGCGCCTGGCTCCGCGTGATCTGGGCCTGCTGGCGCGACGGAGCCTGCTACGACCCCGCCACTCACCAAGCCAACGGGAAGATCAACACGAGTGCCGACACACCCGTCGCGGCATAGAGGTTGACTCAGGAAACTCATGCCCGCCGTCCGGAGGCGGTGGGCAGCCTCCTCCCGCGCGCCGGTCGCGGGGTCCGGCCCGCCCGTCGCCACGGTGTGAGCAGCCGCTCCACGCCGAGCAGCAGCAGGTCGAAGGCGACCGCGATCAGCACGCAGAGCACGGACGCGGTCAGCACCTGCGCCTTGAAGTAGGCGTTCATGCCCGCGTAGATGAGGTTGCCCAGCCCGCCGTACCCGACGATCGCGCCGACGGTGGTCAGGGCGACCGCGGAGACCGTGGCGATGCGCAGTCCGGCCATGGCGGCGGGCACCGCCAGCGGCAGTTCCACGGTCAGCAGTTGCCGCATCGGCCCGTAGCCCATGCCGCGGGCGGCCTCCTTGGTTCCGGCCGGGACACCGTCCAGCCCCGCCAGGATGTTCCGGACCAGAAGGGTGAGCGAGTAGAGGGCGAGGCCGACCACGACGAGGGTGGCGGAGAGCCCGTAGACCGGCAGCAACAGCGAGAACATCGCCAGCGAGGGGATCGTGTAGACCACGGTGGTGATGCCGAGCACCGGACCGACCGTCCAGCGCCGACGTCGGGCCAGCAGCGCCAGCGGGAGCGCGATCACCAGCCCGAGCCCCACCGAGACCACGGTCAACTGCACATGCTGGCCGACCGCGTCGAGCAGGATCTGGCGGCGGGTGCTCAGGTAGTCGCCGCAGATCCAGTCGTTGCGGGCCAGGCAGTCGTCCGGCGGGGCGGTCACAGCAGCAGTCCACCGCGGACGCGGCGGGGTGTCGCGCGGGGCGCACCCGATCGGGCTGTCGCACGCGTCGCGTCACACCCCGCCCCGCCTATACACGGGGTGTGTACCTTATGTGTATAGTCCTTGGAGTCCGTACGGCAGACGTTCGGCGCGCCGGGCCGATGGCCCGTCCGCGTCCGCTTCGCCGTGCCCGGACCCCGGGTCGCCGACGTCCCGGGGACCACCCGTGAGCGAAGGGCTTCGAGGAAGAACGCCGAGCACGCCACAGCAGCCAGCACCCCCGCGAACGACTCCAGGAAAGACATCGCATGCCGAAGCAGATATCCGCGGCCCGCCGCTCGTCCATGGTCGGGCTGCTGACGGCCGCCTCCCTGGCCCTGGCCCTCAGCGGCTGCGCCAGCTACGACGTCACCGCACCGGCCGACGCGCGGGCCGACGCCCCGGCGGCCGACGTGAAGACCAAGGACGCCAAGGACACCAAGGGCGGGGACGCCGGCGGCGACGTCGACTGCCGCAAGGCCAAGTGCGTGGCGCTGACCTTCGACGCGGGCCCAAGCGAGAACACCAACCGGCTGCTGGACATCCTCAAGGAGAACAAGGCCCACGCCACGTTCTTCATGCTCGGCAAGAACCACATCGCCGAGCGCCCCGCCGAGGTGAAGCGGATCGACGCCGAGGGCCATGAGCTGGCCAACCACACCTGGTCCCACCAGATCCTCACGGAGATCAAGCCGGACGAGGCCAAGCGCGAGCTGTCCCGGGTCCAGGACGAGGTCCGCAAGATCACCGGCAAGACGCCGACGCTGATGCGCCCGCCGCAGGGCCGGACCGACGGCACGGTCTCCGAGATCAGCAAGGAACTCGGTCTGGCGCAGGTCCTGTGGAGCGTGACCGCCAAGGACTACGAGACCACCGACTCGGCGCTGATCACCAAGCGGGTGCTCGACCAGACCAAGCGCGACGGCATCATCCTGCTCCACGACATCTACAAGGGCACCGTGCCGGCCGTCCCCGGCATCCTCAAGGAGCTCAAGAAGCGCGGCTACACGGTCGTCACCGTGTCCCAGCTGCTCTCCCCGGCGAAGCCGGAACCGGGGATGGCCTACCGGCCGTGAGCCGGCGGGTCCCGTTGGGGCGGGACCCCACGGAGCGGGCGGTGAGCGGCCGGGGACAGAACGGCGTCCTCGCACGGGGGACCGGCCGTACGACGAAGGGGGCGCCGGAACGGTCCGGCGCCCCCTTGCGCATGCTGCCGCCCCGGGCGGCACTCACCTCACCCCCGAGGGCGCTCGGCCTCCACCTGCTTGTGGGACCGGTCGTCGGCGGGCGCCTGCCCCTTGGCCACGCCCTTCGTCTGCCCGGGCGCCGGCTTCTGCGGCGGGTTCGGCTCGGTGTCCTGCGGGAAGGTCAGCTGCTGGCTCTGCCACTCCAGGGCCGGTACGACCTCCCGCCGCCAGGTCCCGAACTGGTGGCTGCCGTGGGGCAGGATGATCGAGTCGACCCGCATCGGCGGCTTCACCGCGTGGATGAACTTCATGGTGTCGCCGTAGTCCGACTCGCCCTGGCGGCTGCTGGCCACCAGCACCGAGACCTGCGGCGAGGGCAGGTTCTGCAGCCGCCACAGCAGATCGTGCTCGCGCTGGTGCTGGGCGCCCGTCGGGCCGGGACCGAAGAGGCTCCCGGTGGTGAGGTCGTCCTTGATCGCGTAGTCGCCGGAGAGCGAGACCGCCGAGGTGTACGCCTTCGGGTTGCGCATCGCCAGCTGAAGCGAGCAGGTACCACCGGACGAGTACCCGAACGCGCCCCAGGCGCTCGGGTCATGGCCCACCCGGTAGGCCGACTTCATGGCGTCCGGCAGATCCTTGGTGAAGAACGTCTCGGCCTGCGGACCGCCCGGCACGTCCACGCACTCGGTGTCGCGCGGCGGCGCGATCGTCGGCCGCACCATGACGATCACGGTCGGCTGCATCTTGCCCTGCGCGATCAACTGGCCCGCGTTCTGCGGGATCTGGAGATGCTGCGCGAGGTTCATGATCCCGCCCGGGTAGCCGCTGATGACGACCATGACGGGGAAGCGCTGCCGGTGGAACTGCTGCTGGAAGTACTGCGGCGGCAGATACACGAAGCCCGGGTTGATGGCCCGGGTGCGACGGCCGATGATCCGTACGGACTCGACCTTGCCCACCTTGCTGGCGGGTCCCTGCGGCAGTCCGGTCACCCGGTCGAGCCCCTGGGGGCCGGCGGGCTGGATCAGCCCGCCCTTGATGTTGCCGACCGTGGCGTACTGCCCGTCGCCCTGGCTCACCGAGGCCGGGGCCTGCTCGTTGTTGCCCAGCAACTCGTCCCAGTTGCCGTAGAACTCGAAATTCGCGTTCACCGCGAGGGCGAGCGCGGACACGATCGACAGCTGGGTGACCACGATGGCCCCCAGCCTCCCCAACACGTGGCGCCACCCGTTCCGCGACAGTCGGGGCCAGAGCCACACCGTCGCGGCAACACAGACCACCGCCAGCACGATCACCGTGATTTCGAGCGACTGACTGGTCAGCCCCATGCGCCCACATCTCCCGTCACCCTCGAAAGGGTTCTTGCCTTCTCACCGGCCGCCCCCCGAGGCACAACGGGCGGCTCAGGACAATGGTCACCGGAGAAGACGGGCGCATCCGGGAATCGGATACCTGCACGACTTACTTCTTACCGAGCTCTTGCCTGTTCGTTTCCCCCACGTGATGTGCGTGGGCGGGGCCGGGAGGTCCGTCACAACCGACGGAACCACGTGCATGTTTCACGTGAAACGACGTGCCGGTGAACACCTGGCGACAAGACGTCCTCTTCGACACCGAGAGCACCGCGGACCGAACCGCCTCCCCGCCCCCGTCCCGAACTGGCCCGAACACCACGCCAGTTGCATCGCCGCGCTTCGGGTCGCAGCAGCATCCCGCGTCGACATCCCCGACAATTTCGCTATCCGCCACATTGAGCACGCCATACGCCACTTCCGCACCATGCGGGGGATCAAGACCCGTCCTGCAAACGGTCACGTCGTCCCTTTTTAACGATCAATCGGGGCTTTTCCGCAAAGGATGCGTGCACAATTTCCCTCGCCCTGCGTGCGTTTTCCGGACCGGCGACGCGCTGGCCGAAACCGCATCCTCGCCCAACACCCCCGTATGGCCCACCATGCGAGGCGCGGGTTCCCACGATCAAGCCGGTGCAGGCCGCTACCCTTACGTATCCGTCCTGGTCAGGGACATGTCCGTGCTTCACGGACATTCGCCGCACCCACCACACGCAAGAGAGGTCAGCCGATGGGCATTCGGAGTCTGCTGCGCAACGCCTTTGGTCGCTCCAAGGCGACCCGCGACGGTTCCGGCGCGGCCCGGGACAGCACCGACAAGCCGGAATCGGCAACCATCCCGGAAGCCCGCGAGGAATCCACCCCGGCTCCGGCTGCCGCGGCGCCCGAGGTCGAGGTCCCGGCCGCCCGCACGGCACCCGCCGAGTCCACGCCCGCGCCGGCGCCGGTCACCGCCTCACTGCCCGCCCAGAGCCGGCCGGTTGAGCACACACCGGAGCCCGCGGCGAAGGAGGAGGCACCCGTACGGGACGAGGCTCCCGTGCGGGACGAGCCGGCGCCCGCCCCCGAGGCCACGAAGCCGACGGCCGAGGCGCCCCAGCCCCAGGCCGCCGACAAGGAGACCGACGAGGACACGGAGGCGGTCGCGGACCCGGGCACGGGGACGCCCGAGGCCCCGCGCGAGGAAGCGGCCACCGCCAAGGAGCTCGCGGAAGAGCCCACGACGAAGGATGAGCGCGGGTCGGGGTCCGACGCCGCTCCGGCCGCCGCCGACAGCGCCGCCGACCTGGTCAGCCAGGCGTTCGACACCCAGGCGGCGGACCGGCCCTCCGACACGGAGGACGCACCGGCCCAGGCCCAGGCCCCGGTGGAGCAGGCCCAGGAAGAGACCGAGAAGGCCGAGGCAGAAGCGACGCCCGAGGTCGCCGACGCTCCGGCGGCGGCAGCCACCGAAGCCGCCGCCGAGCCGACCCCCGAGCCGGCCGCCGAGGTCACAGAGACCGTCGAGGTCGCGGAGCCCGGCGAGGTCACCGCGCCCGCTGAGACCGCGGAGCAGGCTCCCGCCACCGGCGCACCCCACCCGGTCGCGGCGGTCGCCCCCGCCCTCCTCCCGCTCTACGACGCGGCACGGGCCACGCTGGAGAAGCACCAGCTCACCCAGCAGCGCGCCACGGTCTACCTGGTTCTCGACCGCTCCGGCTCGATGCGCAACTACTACAAGGACGGCACCGTCCAGCACCTCGCCGAGCAGGCTCTCAGCCTCTCCGCGCACTTCGACGACAAGGCCACCGTCCCGGTCGTCTTCTTCTCCACCGACGTGGACGGCACCGCCGATCTGGACCTCACCACCTACGAGGGCCGGATCGAGGAGCTGCACTCCGGCCTCGGCCACATGGGCCGGACGAACTACCACTGGGCCATCGAGGCCGTCGTCGAGCACTACAAGAAGTCGGGTTCCGCCCACCCCGCGTTCGTCATCTTCCAGACCGACGGCGCACCGACGTCCAAGCCCGCCGCCGAGCGGGCCCTGTGCGAGGCGGCCGGGCTCCCCATCTTCTGGCAGTTCATCGGCTTCGGTGACCCGGAGGCGAAGGGCTTCGACTTCCTCCGCAAGCTCGACGATCTGACCGTCCCGGAGAAGCGCGTCGTCGACAACGCCGGCTTCTTCCACGCCGGCCGCGACCCCCGCGGCCTCTCCCACGACGAGTTCTACCAGCAGCTGATGGTCGAGTTCCCGGAGTGGCTGACCGAGGCCCGCACCGCCAAGGTCCTCAAGGACGGCTGACCCACGGCACCTCCCGCCTCTCAGGCCGCGGCCGGACCCGATCGGGTCCGGCCGCGGCTGTTTCACGTGAAACAGGGCAGAAGGGCGCAGGCCGTGTGCGTGATGATGGACGGAGAGGGACATGGGGCCGGTTTCCCGTGGAACGAGCGGGCGAGTCACCGCTCGCGGCCCCCTTCCGGGCCCGAAAATGCTCGAGCGGGGACCCCTACCCCGTCCAGTACGATATTGACGTTGCGTAAAGCAAATCATCACTCACCGTAGCGACTTGGGAGCAGCCGGCAATGGCTCGACACCTCATCACCAGCGCCCTTCCGTACATCAACGGGATCAAGCACCTGGGCAACATGGTGGGGTCCATGCTCCCGGCCGATGTGTACTCCCGGTACCTGCGGCAGCGCGGTCACGACGTCCTCTACATCTGCGCGACCGACGAGCACGGCACGCCCGCCGAGCTGGCGGCGAAGGACGCGGGGCAGTCCGTCGCCGAGTTCTGCACCGAGCAGCACCACAAGCAGAAGGCGATCTACGACGGCTTCGGGTTGGAGTTCGACCACTTCGGCCGGAGCTCCTCGCAGGAGAACGTCGAGCTGACCCAGCACTTCGCGCGCAAGCTGCACGAGAACGGCTTCATCGAAGAGCGGGCCATCCGCCAGGTCTACTCGAACGCCGACGGCCGCTTCCTGCCCGACCGCTACATCGTCGGCACCTGCCCGCACTGCGGCTACGACAAGGCGCGCGGCGACCAGTGCGAGAACTGCACCCGGGTCCTGGACCCGACGGACCTGATCGACGCCCGCTCGGCGATCAGCGGCAGCGGTGACCTGGAGGTGCGCGAGACCAAGCACCTCTTCCTGCTCCAGTCGAAGCTCCAGCACGAGGTCGAGGGCTGGCTGGCCGGCAACGGCAGCAAGGAATGGCCGACCCTGGCGTCGTCCATCGCCCACAAGTGGCTGACCGAGGGCCTCCAGGACCGGGCGATCACCCGCGACCTGGACTGGGGCGTGCCGGTGCCGGCCGACGTGTGGCCGGAGCTGGCCGCCGAGGGCAAGGTCTTCTACGTCTGGTTCGACGCCCCGATCGAGTACATCGGCTCGACGAAGGAGTGGGCGGACCAGGCGCCGGAGGAGCGCGACTGGAAGTCGTGGTGGTACGAGGCCGACGACGTCCGCTACACGGAGTTCATGGCCAAGGACAACGTGCCGTTCCACAGCGTGATGTTCCCGGCGACGCAGCTGGGGACCCGCGAGCCGTGGAAGCGGGTCGACTTCCTCAAGGCGTTCAACTGGCTCAACTACTACGGCGGGAAGTTCTCCACCTCGCAGAAGCGCGGCATCTTCACCGATGCGGCGCTGGAGCTGCTGCCGGCCGACTACTGGCGCTACTTCCTGATGGCGCACGCCCCGGAGTCCGACGACACGTCCTTCACCTGGGAGCTGTTCTCGTCCTCGGTCAACAAGGACCTGGCCGACACCCTCGGCAACTTCGTCAACCGGGTGCTGTCGTTCTCCCGGAAGCGGTTCGGCGACGACGTGCCGGCGGGCGCCGAGGCCGGGGCCGCCGAGCAGAAGCTGGGCGAGGAGATCGCCGGGCTGCTCGCCGAGTACGAGGGCCACATGGAGGCGCTCCAGTTCCGCAAGGCGTCGGCCGCGCTGCGCGCCCTGTGGAGCGCGGGCAACTCCTACCTGGAGGAGAAGGCCCCGTGGCTGGAGATCAAGACGGACAAGGACGCGGCGGCGCTGACGCTGCGGACCGCGATGAACCTGATCCACCTCTACTCGGTGGTCTCCGAGCCGTTCATCCCGGCGTCGGCGAAGGCCATGCGGGGCGCGTTCGCTCTGGAGGGCGACACGGCCGCGTGGGTGTCGCAGGACGAGGCCAAGGCGCTGACGTTCGTGCCCGCCGGGACGCCGTTCACGGTGCCGCCGGTGCTCTTCGCGAAGATCACCGAGGATGACCTGGAGACCTACCGGGAGCGGTTCGGCGGCGACGAGGGCTGACGCCCGACGCGCGGAGCTGACAACGCAGAAGGGACGCCCCTGGACCGTTCGGTCCGGGGGCGTCCTTCGTATGGGGCCCACGGCGGCGGTCATTCCCCGGGGGATGCGCAGGGGCCCGGGACCACCACCGCGGTCCCGGGCCCCTGTACGCCGTCCTACTTGGTCGGCTTGTACGGCGTCGGCTTCGCCGGGCCGGTGCGGATGCTCAGGTGCAGCTCCTTGAGGCGGGCCTCGTCGACCTCGGACGGGGCGCCCATCAGGAGGTCCTGCGCGTTGCCGTTGAGCGGGAAGGCGATGGTCTCGCGGATGTTGGGCTCGTCGGCGAGCAGCATGACGATCCGGTCGACGCCGGGGGCGATGCCACCGTGCGGCGGGGCGCCGAACTTGAAGGCGCGGAGCATGCCGCCGAACTCGGCCTCCACGGTCTCCTTGTCGTAACCGGCGATCGCGAACGCCTTGTACATGACGTCCGGCTCGTGGTTCCGGATCGCGCCGGAGGACAGCTCGGTGCCGTTGCAGACGATGTCGTACTGCCAGGCGAGGATGTCCAGCGGGTCCTTGGTCTCCAGCGCCTCCAGGCCGCCCTGCGGCATGGAGAACGGGTTGTGGGAGAACTCGATCTTGCCGGTGTCGGCGTCGCGCTCGAACATCGGGAAGTCGACGATCCAGCAGAAGCGGAACTCGTTCTCCACGAAGTGGCCGGCGCGCTTGGCGGCCTCGACGCGCACCGCGCCCATGATCTTGGAGACCTCGTCGAAGTCGCCGGCGCCGAAGAAGACGGCGTGACCGGGCTTCAGGTCGAGGGCCGTGACCAGCGCCTTGACGTCGTCGTCGGTGAGGAACTTGGCGATCGGGCCGGCGAGCGCGTTGTCCTCGCCGACGCGGACCCACGCCAGGCCCTTGGCGCCCTGCGCGACGGCGAAGTCGCCCAGCTGGTCGAAGAACTTCCGCGGCTGGTCGGCGGTGTCCGGCACGGCCAGGGCGCGGACGTGCTTGCCGGCGAACGCCTTGAATCCGGAGTTCGCGAAGACGTCGGTGACGTCCACCAGCTCCAGCTCGGCGCGCAGGTCCGGCTTGTCGGAGCCGTACTTGAGCATCGCCTCGCGGAACGGGATGCGCGGGAAGGGCGAGGTGACCGTGCGGCCGTTGCCGAACTCGGTGAAGAGCTCGGTCATCAGCTGCTCGATCGGCTGGAAGACGTCCTCCTGCTCGACGAAGCTCATCTCGACGTCGAGCTGGTAGAACTCGCCCGGCGAGCGGTCCGCGCGGGCGTCCTCGTCGCGGAAGCAGGGCGCGATCTGGAAGTAGCGGTCGAAGCCGGCGATCATCAGCAGCTGCTTGAACTGCTGCGGGGCCTGCGGCAGCGCGTAGAACCTGCCGGCGTGCACACGGGACGGGACCAGGAAGTCGCGGGCGCCCTCGGGGGAGGTCGCGGACAGGATCGGGGTCGCCATCTCGTTGAAGCCGAGGGCCACCATCTTGTGCCGGATCGCGGAGATCACGGCCGTGCGCAGCATGATGTTGCGGTGCATGCGCTCGCGGCGCAGGTCGAGGAAGCGGTATTCGAGGCGCTTCTCCTCGTTGACACCGTCCTCGGCGTTGATCGTGAACGGGATCTGCTCGGCGGCGCCGAGCACCTCGACCTCGCCGACCTCGATCTCGATCTCGCCGGTCGGCAGGTCGGGGTTGACGTTCTCGGTGCCACGGGCGCTGACCTTGCCGTCGATGCGGACGACGGTCTCCTTGGTCAGCGAGCCGAGAACCTCGTTGGCCGGGGTGCCGGGGCGGGCGACGAGCTGCACGAGACCGTAGTGGTCGCGCAGATCGATGAAGAGGATGCCGCCCAGGTCACGTCGATTGTGCAGCCAGCCGCTGAGACGGACGTCGGTGTCGACGTCCGCGGCTCGGAGCTCGCCGCAGTTATGGGACCGGTACCGATGCATCGCTCATCCAAGTCGTCGCGAGTCGAGGTGGGGAGCTGACGGGCGGGAAGGGGAGATAGCAGGCTCGCGTGCCCGATCGATCGCCTTGTGGATCACCCGAAAGACCACCCCAGGAGTGGCATAACCGCTCCAGGTTACCGCCCGGCTCCGGCGAGCTGGTTGACATATACCCATCACAGTCCCCCCGGCGTGAAACCGGGCCTCCGGGCTGCGACGATGGTCACGTCCGGCTCGCTGGTCGGGCCACGTCAAATCCCCCTAAAGTGATGCAATGCGCACCAAGGACCTCCTGGCCGCCATCGCGACCGGCCTGTGGCGCTGGGACAACGCATCCGGCCGAGTGACCCTCGACGCGGAAGCGGCCCGGCTGCTGGGGCTTCCCGCCGAGCCGGCCGAACTCACCGAGGCCGCCGTGCGCTCCCGTTTTCATCCCGTCGACTTCGCCGAGATCAACGGTGTCGTCCAGCTCGCGGTCTCCGAGGGGACGGTCGCCGAGGCACGGCTGCGCATCGTGGACGAGCGCGGGCGGGTGCTGCGCGTCGTCCGCTCCCGCTCCCGGCCCCGGATCGTCAACGGCGACTTCGAACTGGTCGGCACCCTCCAGGAGGTGCCCGAGCCACAGCCCGGCACCTCCGCGGCACGGGCCCCGGTCACCGGCGACTGGCACCGCTCGCGCGAGGCGTTCCTGCTGGACGCGGGCCGGGCGCTGGCCGAGGCGCGGTCCACGGCCGAGGTGCTGCGGGTCGCGGCCGGGCTCTCCATGCCCGGGCTCATGCCGGACGGCCTGGCGGTCTTCGGCATCCGGGGCGACCGGCTCTCGGTGATCGGCCACCACGGGCGCCTCCCCGGCGACGAGCTGCCCTTCTCCGAGATGATGCTGGAGACCGACTACCCCGCCGCCGAGGTGGTGCGCACCGGCCGGGCCATCTACCTGCCCACCCCGGAGGACTACCAGCGCCGCTACCCCGCCACCTGGCCCCTGGCCGCCGATCTCGACCGCACGTCCTGGGCGTATCTGCCGCTGGTGAACGCGGGCCGGACGATCGGCGCCTGGATGGCCGGGTTCGCCCAGCCGGTCAGCTTCACCCCGGACGAGCGCTCGGTGCTGACCACCGTCGCCCGGATGCTGGCCCAGGCACTGGCCAGGGCCGGGGTGCAGGAGTCGCAGCACGAGCTGGCCGTGGGACTCCAGCGGAGCATGATGCCGACGGTGCAGCCGGACATCCCCGGGATGACGGTCGCGGCCCGCTATGTCCCGACCGGCGGCGGACTGGAGGTCGGCGGCGACTGGTACGACATGATCCCGCTGCCGTCCGGGCGGATCGCGCTGGTCATCGGGGACGTCCAGGGCCATGACGTACGGGCCGCGGGCCTGATGGGGCAGCTGCGGATCGCGCTGCGCGCCTACGCCTCCGAGGGGCATCACCCCGACGCGGTGCTCTCCCGCGCCTCCCGCTTCCTCGCCGGGATCAACGAGACCGAGTTCCGCGGCCACGGCGAGGACCAGCGCTTCGCGACCTGCCTGTACATAGAGGTCGACCCGGCCACCGGATCGCTCGACGTGGCGCGGGCCGGGCACCCGGACCCGGCGATCCGGATGGCCGACGGCGCGGTGATGATCCGGCCCACCTCGGGCGGGCTGCCGCTGGGCATCGACCCGGACGGCGACTACCCCACCACCCGGATCGTGCTGGAGCCCGGCGAGACCATGCTGGTCTGCACCGACGGGCTGATCGAGACCGGCGGGCACGACCTGGAGACCGGCTGGGGACGGCTGCGCGACGTCTTCGAGACGCACGGGACCGGGACCGACGAAGGCGGTGCGGAGAGCCTGGAGCAGCTGGCCGACGCCCTGGTCCAGGCGGTGCACGGCCCGTCGTCGCACCACACCACCGGTCCGCTGGTGGACCGTCGCGAGGACGACATCGCCCTGCTGCTGCTCTCCCGCGAGGGTGCCAGCTGCGGCGTGGGCGCCGGGGACCGGCTCGCGCAGCGGCCCGGGCGGCGCACCGTGTTCTC
This sequence comes from Streptomyces yunnanensis, assembly GCF_029011865.1. Taxonomy (NCBI): domain Bacteria; kingdom Bacillati; phylum Actinomycetota; class Actinomycetes; order Kitasatosporales; family Streptomycetaceae; genus Streptomyces; species Streptomyces yunnanensis. The sequence goes on along the minus strand of NZ_CP095749.1, from coordinate 5,031,536 downwards.
CGTCGCGCAGGCGGAGCCCGAGCGGATCGCCGCGGCGCGCCGCCAGATGCGCGATGTGCTGCACGACTGGCGCGACCCGGACCAGGTGGATTCCGCGGCCCTGCTGGTCTCCGAGATCGTCACCAATGTGCTGATGCACACCGACGGGGACGCGCTGTTGGTGGCCGAGGTCTCCGGCGAGCGCGGTACCCGGCGCCTCCGGGTCGAGGTCGCCGACGGCAGCGACGAACTGCCGCACCGCCGCCGGCCCGGTGAGCTGGCGTCCTCGGGGCGCGGCCTGGTGCTGCTGGAACTGCTGGCCGGGGCGTGGGGAGTGGAACCGCGCGGGGACGGCAAGTCGACGTGGTTCGAGCTCTACGAGGACGCCGGGGCGGCGGGGGAGTCGCCCGGCGCGGTGTCGTCCGGCGACGAGGAGTCCGTCTCCGAGCCCGCCGCGTAGTGCTTGCGCAGTTCGTGCAGGACGCCGGAGATCGCCGCGGTGAGCGGGACGGACAGCAGCATGCCGAGGATCCCGGCGACGCTCGCGCCCGCGGTGATCGCCAGCATGACGACCGCCGGATGCATCTGGACCGTACGGCTCTGGATCATGGGCTGGAGCACGTGGCCCTCCAGCACCTGGACGGCGAGGACCACGCCGAGCGCCCAGAGCGCGATCACGACGCCCCGGTCCGCGAAGGCCACCAGGATCGCCACGGCGCCCGAGATGAACGCGCCGAGGTAGGGGATGTAGGCGCCGACGAAGACCAGCGCGCCCAGGCCGAGCGCACCGGGAACGTCCAGGATCAGCAGGCCGACGGTGATGCAGATGGCGTCGATCAGCGCGATGAAGGTGGTGCCGCGCATGAAGCCCTCGATGGACTGGAAGCCGCGGCGGGCCATCCGTTCCAGCTGAGGGGCCGAGTTGCCCGGCGACCAGTCGTGCAGCGCACCGACCGCCTTGTCCGAGTCGCGCAGGAAGAAGAACGTCAGTAGCAGGGCCAGCACCGCGGCGGCGATGAACTGTCCCACGATGCTCACGCCGGCCAGCAGCCCGGAGGCGGCGGTGCTGCCGAACTTGCCGACCAGCGTCTTGGCGTTGGTGGCGAGATCGCTGAGTGAATCCCCCGCCACTCCGAAGTGTTTGGTGAGATCCGCCGCCGCGTCCTTGAGCGAGGCGATGATCTGGTCCCCGGTGTCGACCAGCGCGCTGACCACGACGTATCCGGCGCCACCGACCACGACCATCAGAAGGGCGCAGGTCAGCCCGGCGGCCAACGAACGGTTGAGCCGCATCGCCACCAGCCGCCGGTACACCGGACCGAGCAGCGCACTGCCGAGCAGGGCCAGCAGTACGGGGGTGACCGCGGCACTCAACTCGACGCAGAGCCAGACGCCGACGGCGACCACCGCCGCGACCAGCAGTCCGGCCGCACACCACGCGGCGGCGCGGCGGGCCTCGATCGGGAGCAGGGGCGCAGAGTGCGGCGGCCGGCCGGGCTCGGCGCCGCTCCGGTCTTGATCCGAGTCGTTTCGCACCTGGACAGTCCACCACGGCAGGGCGGCCGGTGAGGCGTATTGAGCGCCTCCCTCACGGGCCGGGATGCGGCCCGCAGCGGGGCGTTTCACGTGAAACACGTGTGTGGGGGCGGTGTTTCACGTGAAACACCGCCCCCGCGATCCCGCGATCAGCGGCCGCTCATAGCGCGTCAGCGGGAATCGTGCCCAGCCGGCCGGCCTGGAAGTCCTCGAAGGCTTGGGCCAGTTCGGCGTGGGTGTTCATGACGAACGGTCCGTAGTGCATCATCGGCTCCCGGATCGGCAGCCCGCCCAGCAGCACCACCTCGAAGTTCGGGCTGCGCGACTCCTGGCTCTCATCGGCCCGGATCGTGAGCGCGTCGCCCTCTCCGAAGACGACCGCCTGGCCCATGTGGAACGGACGACCCTCCGCACCGGCGGTGCCACGCCCGGCCAGGGCGTAGGCGAGGCCGTTGAAGTCCGCACGCCAGGGCAGCGTGACCTCGGCACCCGGGCTCACCGTCACATGGATCATCGTGATGGGGGTGTGGGTGACGCCCGGCCCCTGGTGACCGTCGATGTCACCGGCGATCAGCCGCAGCAGCGCACCGCCGTCGGCGGAGGTCAGCAGCTTGACCCGGCCGCCACCGATGTCCTGGTAGCGCGGCGCCATCATCTTGTCGCTCTTCGGGAGGTTCACCCACAGCTGGAGGCCGTGGAAGAGACCGCCCGACATCACCAGCGACTCCGGCGGCGCCTCGATGTGCAGCAGGCCGGAGCCCGCCGTCATCCACTGGGTGTCGCCGTCGTTGATGACACCTCCGCCACCGTGCGAGTCACGGTGCACGAACGTGCCGTCGAGCAGATACGTCACGGTCTCGAAGCCGCGGTGCGGGTGCCAGGGCGTGCCCTTGGGCTCTCCGGGCGCGTACTCCACCTCGCCCATCTGGTCCATCATGATGAACGGGTCGAGGTGCCGGTAGGCGATCCCGGCGAAGGCGCGGCGCACCGGGAAGCCCTCGCCCTCGAAACCGCTCGGGGCGGTGTTGACGGTCAGCACGGGCCGGGTGCGTGCCCCGGCGGGCGCGGCCACCCTCGGCAGGGTCAGCGGATTCTCTATGGTCACGGCGGGCATGACGGCCTCCTCGGTTGTTCGCGCTTCAAACAAGTTAGTTGAAAGCTGAACAACTGGCAAGGCAGGCGCCATTCCCGATTCGGCTCCATGAAGGTTTCCGCAGGTCAGCAGGGAGAAGAAGGGCTGGAGGCAGGCCGCCCGAGGGCATCATCGGCGGCCCGCCCGGCAATGCCGGCTAGCCGTACATCCGGCGCATGGCGAAGTCGACCATCTGCTCCACGGCCTTCGCGTCGAAGACCATCCGGTGGTCGCCCTCCATGTCGAGGACGAATCCGTAGCCGGTCGGCAGCAGGTCGAGCACCTCGGCGCCGGTGATCACGAAGTACTTGGACTCCTTGCCCGCGTACCGGCGCAGCTCCTTGAGCGAGGTGAACATCGGGATCACCGGCTGCTGGGTGTTGTGCAGCGCCAGGAAACCGGGGTTGTCACCGCGCGGGCAGTAGACCTTGGACGTCGAGAAGATGCCCTGGAAGTCCTCGGCCGACATCGAGCCGGTCGTGAAGGCCCGCACCGCGTCGGCGAGGGAGGGCGGGGACGGCTCGGGATACAGCGGCTGCTCGCCGTAGCCCCCGGGGGCCGGTTGCTGCGGCGGGGGCGGCGCTCCGTACTGCTGCCCGGCACCCGCGTTCTGGTCGTAGCCGTACATGCGCCACAGCGTACTGATTCGGGGTGGCGCGGGGGACGCTCGTCACAGATCGGCCGTTAGGGGTTGCTTCTTATTACTGATGGGTAGCATCATCGTAGCTACTTGCTGGTATTGCGTATCGAGGTCCCTTCCTCGCGTCGAGGTCTTCCTCGTACAGAGGCCCTCCCGAACCCTTACGGAGCCGTACCCATGGGGCACTACAAGTCGAATCTCCGCGACATCGAGTTCAACCTCTTCGAGGTGTTCGGCCGTGACAGCGTGTACGGCACCGGACCGTTCGCGGAGATGGACGTCGACACCGCCAAGAGCGTGCTGTCCGAGATCGCCCGACTCTCGGAGAACGAGCTGGCCGATTCGTACGCCGACGCCGACCGGAACCCCCCGGTCTTCGACCCGGACACCAACACCGCGCCGGTGCCGGACACCTTCAAGAAGAGCTACCAGGCGTACATGGACGCCGAGTGGTGGCGCCTGGGAATCCCGGAGGAGATCGGCGGCACCACGACGCCGCGTTCCCTGCTGTGGGCCTTCGCCGAGTCCATCCTGGGCTCGAACCCCGCCGTGTGGATGTACGCCTCCGGTCCGGCCTTCGCGGGCGTGCTCTTCGAGGAGGGCACCGAGCAGCAGAAGCACATCGCCAAGGTCGCCACGGAGAAGGGCTGGGGCTCCACCATGGTGCTGACCGAGCCCGACGCCGGCTCGGACGTCGGCGCCGGCCGCACCAAGGCGGTCAAGCAGGAGGACGGCTCCTGGCACATCGAGGGCGTGAAGCGCTTCATCACCTCCGGTGAGCACGACATGGCGGAGAACATCCTCCACTACGTCCTCGCCCGCCCCGAGGGCCACGGCCCCGGCACCAAGGGCCTCTCCCTCTTCCTCGTGCCGAAGTACGAGTTCGACTTCGAGACCGGCGAGCTGGGCGAGCGCAACGGCGTCTACGCCACCAACGTCGAGCACAAGATGGGCCTGAAGGCGTCCAACACCTGCGAGATGACCTTCGGCGACCGCCACCCCGCCAAGGGCTGGCTGATCGGCGAGAAGCACGACGGCATCCGCCAGATGTTCCGGATCATCGAGTTCGCCCGGATGATGGTCGGCACCAAGGCGATAGCGACCCTCTCCACCGGCTACCTCAACGCCCTGGAGTACGCCAAGGAGCGCGTGCAGGGCGCGGACCTGGCGGCGTTCACCGACAAGTCCGCCCCGCGCGTCACGATCACCCACCACCCGGACGTGCGCCGCTCGCTGATGACGCAGAAGGCGTACGCCGAGGGCATGCGCGCCCTGGTGCTGTACACCGCCACCGTCCAGGACGAGATCCTGATCAAGGAAGCCGCCGGCGAGGACGCGTCCGCCACGCACGCGCTGAACGACCTGCTGCTGCCGATCGTCAAGGGCTACGGCTCGGAGCGGTCCTACGAGCAGCTGGCCCAGTCGCTGCAGACCTTCGGTGGCTCCGGCTACCTCCAGGAGTACCCGATCGAGCAGTACATCCGGGACTCCAAGATCGACACCCTCTACGAGGGCACCACCGCCATCCAGGGGCAGGACTTCTTCTTCCGGAAGATCGTCCGCAACCAGGGCGCCGCCCTGACCCAGCTGGCGGAGACGATCAAGGCGTTCCTGGCCGACGCCGAGGGCGGCGCCGAGCTGGAGCAGGCCCGCGGCGAGCTGGCCAAGGCCGCCGAGGCCCTGGAGGGCATCGTCGGCGCCATGCTGACCGACCTCGCCGCCACGGAGAAGGACGTCAAGTCCATCTACAAGGTCGGCCTGAACACCACCCGCCTGCTGATGGCCTCCGGTGACGTCGTCGTCGGCTACCTGCTCCTCAAGGGCGCCGCGGTGGCCGCCGAGAAGCTGGCCGGTGCGTCGTCGAAGGACAAGCCGTTCTACGAGGGCAAGATCGCTGCCGCGAAGTTCTTCGCGCACAACGTCCTGCCCGGCGTGGCGCTCCAGCGCACGCTGGCCGACTCCATCGACCAGTCCCTGATGGAGCTCGACGAGGCCGCGTTCTGAGCCTCTGTTGAGCCCTGACGGTCCGGGAGCTGTTCCCGGACCGTCACGGGGTTCTCACAAACCTCTCAGAATCACTGCCGACACTGATGGTGCCCGCCTCTTCTTCCCCCGGGGAGGCGGGCATCGTCATGCCGGGACGGATGGTGCGGACGAGCCCACCGGTGCCCGTGCGGCCGAGTGGGACCGGAATCGGGCGCTCCAACGGCGCATCCGCTCTGGAATGGGAAAATCGTGGCCGGAAGGCAATGGAGTCGCGGCCTAGGGGCACACGGTAGAGCGGAGTTGGCTCCTTATGCTGAATCCATGACCAACTCCGCCCGCTTCGACCGCGGCCACACCGACGACCTGATGTCCTTCCTCGCCGCCAGCCCCTCGCCGTACCACGCGGTGGCGAACGCGGCGGAACGGCTGGAGAAGGCCGGCTTCCGGCAGGTGGCGGAGACCGACGCATGGGACGGCCGGAGCGGCGGGAAGTACGTGCTGCGCGGCGGCGCGATCATCGCCTGGTACGTGCCCGAGGGCGCGAGCGCCGCAACCCCGTTCCGCATCGTCGGCGCGCACACCGACTCCCCCAACCTCCGCGTCAAGCCGATCCCGGACACCGGCGCCCGCGGTTGGCGGCAGATCGCCGTCGAGATCTACGGCGGGACGCTGCTCAACACCTGGCTCGACCGCGATCTGGGGCTCAGCGGCCGGGTGACCCTGAGCGACGGCAGCAACCGGCTCGTCAACGTGGACCGGCCGCTGCTGCGAGTGCCGCAGTTGGCCGTGCACCTGGACCGATCGGTGAACACCGAGGGCCTCAAGCTCGACAAGCAGCGCCATATGACGCCGATCTGGGGACTGGGCGAGGTCGCCGAGGGCGATCTGATCGCGTTCGTGGCGGACGAGATCGGGGTCCCGGCCGGTGACATCAAGGGCTGGGACCTGATGGTGCACAGCGTGGAACCACCCGCCTACCTCGGGCGCGACCGCGAACTGGTCGCCGGGCCGCGGATGGACAACCTGCTGTCCGTGCACGCCGGTACGGCGGCGCTCGCCGCGGCGGCAACCGACGGCGGCCGGCTGTCCGGCATCCCGGTCCTGGCCGCCTTCGACCACGAGGAGAACGGCAGCCAGTCGGACACCGGCGCGGACGGCCCGCTGCTCGGCACGGTGCTGGAGCGTTCGGTCTTCGCCCGCGGCGGCGGGTACGAGGACCGGGCCCGGGCCTTCGCCGGCACCGTCTGCCTGTCGTCGGACACCGGGCACGCCGTACACCCCAACTACGGCGACCGGCACGAGCCGGGGCACCACCCGATGCCCAACGGCGGACCGATCCTCAAGGTGAACGTCAACCAGCGGTACGCGACCGACGGTAGCGGGCGGGCGGTGTTCGCCGCGGCCTGCGAGCGGGCCGGTGTGCCCTGGCAGTCCTTCGTGTCACACAACTCGATGCCGTGCGGCACCACGATCGGCCCGATCACCGCCGCCCGGCACGGCATCCAGACCGTCGACATCGGTGTCGCGATCCTGTCGATGCACTCGGCCCGCGAACTGTGCGGCGCCCAGGACCCGTACCTGCTGGCGAACGCCCTCACGGCATTCCTGGAGAGCTGAGTTGGAATTCTCGCTGCTCGGCCCGATCTCCGTGACAAGCGGCTCCGAGGAGCTGTCGCTCGGGCCCGCCAAACGGCGCAGTGTGCTGGCACTGCTGCTTCTGCAGCCCAACACCACCGTCCCACTGGAGCAGTTGATCGACTCCCTGTGGGAGGACGAACCACCCGAGCACGCCCGTACGGTCGTGCAGGGGCATGTCTCACGGCTGCGTGCCACGCTGGCCGCGGGCGGAGCCGAGGCGTACGGCATCGAGCTGGCCACGCACGGCTCGGCCTATCTGCTGCGGCTGCCGGAGGAGCTGATCGACGCTCACCGCTTCGGTGAGCTGGTCGCGTTGGCCCGCCCGGAGGCCGCGCCGGCCGATGCCGTGCCGCTGCTGCGCGAGGCGCTGGGGCTGTGGCGCGGGCCGGCACTGACCGGCACGGTCACCAGCCCGCCCTTCGCCGCCGCCGCGCACGCCCTGGAGGAGCGCAGGCTGTCCGCCGTCGAGGCCCTGGCCCGGGCGTACGGCGTGCTCGGCGAGCAGGAACAGGCCGCGGCCCTGCTGTACTCCGCGGCCGTCAACCACCCGTTGCGGGAAGGGCTGATCGCCGCGCTGATGCGGGCGCTGTTCCGGACGGGGCGGCAGTCCGACGCACTGGAGTGGTACCACCGCACCCGGCGGCTGCTCAGCGAGGAGCTGGGGGTCGATCCGGGTGAGCGGCTGCGCGCGGCGTACGAGGAGATCCTGCGGGCGGAGGCCACGGACAGGGGGCGGAAGGCCACGGAGCCGGCGCGCGGAGCCAAGGACGCGTCGACCGAGGGGCGCGCGTTTCACGTGAAACCTGACGGCGCCGCACCGTCGCCCGAAGGCGGGAGCAGCGGCGCGGCCGGCGGGACGGTCACGCCGGCCGGGGCGGAGACCGGTCGGGACAGGGCCGGTGCGGCGCCCCGGCTGCTTCCCCGGCCGCCCGCGCGCTTCCTGGGCCGGGAGCACCAACTCCAGGCCCTGACGGAAGCGTTGGCGGACCGTACGACCGGGGAGAGCCCGCTGGCCGTGGTCGCGGGCCCGGCCGGTGTCGGCAAGACCGCGTGTGCCGTGCAGTGGGCGCATCTGCACGCCGGGGCCTTCCCCGACGGGCAGCTCTTCGCCGATCTGCGCGGCTTCGGCGAGGGCGACGAGGCCGCGCCGGCCGAGATCCTGCGCGACTTCCTCCTGGCGCTCGGCACCCGTCCGGAGCGGGTGCCCGGCTCCGCGCAGGCCGCCTCGGCGCTGTTCCGCTCGCTGGTGGCCGAACGCCGGCTGCTGGTCGTCCTGGACAACGCGCGGAGTTCGGCTCAGGTCCGACCGCTGCTGCCCGGCGGTCCGCACTGCGCCACGGTCGTCACCAGCCGCAGCCGGCTCGACGGGCTGGTGGCCACGGACTGCGCCTGGCCGGTGGGCCTCCAGGCCCTCGGACACGAGGAGGGCGCAGCGCTGCTCGGTGCCATGCTCGGGTCGGTGCGGGTCGCGGAGGACCCTGCCGCGGCCCGGGAGCTGGTGGATCTGTGCGACGGGCTGCCGCTGGCGCTGCGGGCTGCGGCGGCGCAACTGACCGCCCGGCCGCGCTGGCGGCTGGCCAGGCTGGCCTCGGCGCTGCGCGACGAGCGGCGGCGGCTGGCACTGCTGTCGGCGGAGGACACCGGGATCGCGGCGGCGCTGCGGATGTCCGTCGCCCGGCTGTCCGCGGACGACGCGCGGCTGCTCCGGGCGCTGGCGAACAGCCCCGACGGGCATCTCAACGCCTCCGCTGCGGCGGCGCTCGCCGGGTCCGACCAGGAGCGCACCCAGGACGGCCTGGAGCGGCTCGCGGAGATGCACCTGGTGGACGAAGAGGCCACCGACGTCTACACGATCAGCACCCTGACCCAGCTGTTCGCCCGGGACGAGGGCGGGGACGGCGAGCGGGGGCGGGAGAGCGGCGACGGAACGGAGCCCGGGGGGCAGGGCGGACGCCCTGGTGGCACGCCCCGCTGAGCGGCGCGGGGCGGACGTTAGGCAGGCGTTAGTGGCACGGCAGCGGCGGTCGGCAATCTTGTGGTCAGACCGCAGGACCGACCGGGCCGGGCGCCGACCACGCCCGGCCACGCCACTGAGCGCAGCACAGCGCCCGTCGACCGGGGGAGACCGGACATGCCACGCACCGACGCCACCGCCGCCCGTCTCTCCCGCACGGCCCGGCGCCGTACGCTGCGGATCGCCGCGGCCGGGCTGACCGCCGTCGCCGCGCTCACCCTCACCGCCTGCGGCGGTCAGGACAACCCGCTCAAGACCAGCGACGCCAAGCCGTTCAACCCGGCCCCGCAGGACTCCAAGGACCCGGCTGCCGACGGCGGACAGAGCGGGCAGGGCAAACAGGACAGCAACGCGCCCACGGGGAACGGCAGTAAGGACAGCAAGGGCGACAAGGACGGCAAGAACAGCAAGGGCGGCACCACCGTCACGGACAGCACGGCCAGCGCCGGGAAGCACGGCTCCTCGGGCGGTGCGGGCCCGTCCGCCAACGGCGGGGGCACGGGCTCCGGTACCCGGCGGACCGCCTGCGACGCGGCGAAGATCCGTATCGTGGCGAAGCCGCTGACCCGCCCGATCAACCATCTGATGCTGCAGGCCACCAACACCTCGGGCGCCACCTGCGACCTCTACGCCTACCCCTACCTGCAGTTCGACAACGCCCAGGCGGCGGTGGCCGACATGCCGGACAGCAAGCCGCAGGCGGTGGTCACGCTGGCTCCGGGGGAGTCCGGCTACGCCAGCGTGCTGCTGTCCGGGGCCGACGGCGGCAGCAACGGCATCAACGCGACCTCGCTGTCCGTCAGCCTCTCCGGCCGGGACGGCAACGGGAGCGTCGGCGGCTCGGCGAAGGTGGCACTGCCCGGCGGCTCGGCGTACATCGACGACAACGCGCGGGTGTCGTACTGGCAGACGGACCCGAACACGGCGGCCTCCTGGTAATCCGGGCCCTCGCCCGAAGGCACTCCGCCGCCCCCAAAGCAGGGCGCCCGCGAATCCCCCGGCGGGCGCCCTTTCTCCGCGCCGCCTCCCCGGGGAGGTCGGCGACGCGCGGCCCCGGGCCGCCCGCGGCTGTCCCGTCATGTCCCAGCACGCCCTCGACGGCGTCCCGAAAACCCCCGCCCACCGGCGCGTCCTCGCAGGTCACAGCCTTACGACAGGGAAGGTGCGTCCCACGGGACGGGGATCGACCGTTCGTCGTCCGCGTCCCGCCCCAGCATGGTCCCCGTCGCCGCGAACCGATCAGGCGAACGGCACGGACCGATGACGCGGAGGGGCACACATGGCTGAACACGGCACCACGCAGCCGGGGGACGGCACAACCCCCGTGGAGGGCGCGGGATCCGCACTCCGTCGGGCCCTGCTGCGCCGGGTGCTTCCCGCGGCCGCCGCGGCCGGTCTCGGCATCACCGGGGTCGCCGGGGTCGCGCACGGTGCCGCGAGCGACGCACAGCGGACCGCCCGCGCCGACTTCCCCACCTGGGGCACCCGTTGGGTGGTGCACGCCGGCGCCGACACGCGCTCCCCCGCCGTGGGGGTGATCAACACCTCCGGGCCGGGCCGGGACCGGATCACCGCCGACTACCAGGTCGACACGGGCCACCGGGTGTGCGAGGGCAGCGCCTGCTCGACCTTCATGGCCCACCTCACCGGTCCGGTGAAGGGCTTCCTCACCGTGGTCGCGGTGGCCATACCGCAGGACCGGCTGCCGGACATACCCGTCCACGGCGGTCAGCCGCCGCAGCAGCCGGGCAGTTCGCGCCAGGAGATGCTGGCGCGCGCCGCCACCTGGCTGACCGCCGACAACGGCGCGCAGGTCCCGTACAGCCAGGCCAAGGTCTGGAAGGACGGCTACCGGCAGGACTGCTCCGGCTATGTGTCGATGGCCCTCGGGCTGCCGACGCCGGGCACCAACACCGTGGGCCTGGCCTCCGACCGCGGCCTCACCCGACCCATAGCGCTCGGCGCGTTGCGGGGCGGCGACCTGCTCATCGACGCGACGGGCGACAACAACAACCGGCACGTCGTCATCTTCGAGAAGTGGAACGACGCCGCGCACTCCTCGTACACCGCCTTCGAGCAGCGGGGCGGTCACGGCACCGACCACCGGAGCCTGACCTACGGCCTGCCGGGCGGCGACGCCGAGTTCACTCCCTACCGGCCCGTGCCGTTCGGCGACTGAACGACGCCGGCGAGCGGACTCGGTACGTCCGACGGATCCGGCACCACCCTCACGGAGCCGCGGCGCGCTGTTTCACGTGAAACGTCACCGAACGGTCCGTGTTCGTTCCGGATCACGTAACGAGGGGCACTTCCGTCACAGGGGAGCGGAAGTGCCCCTCGCACGCGCATGTCCACTGTGCTGGAATGCGAGACGTGCCTGGCCATGAGAACCACGCCACGAACATCCGCCGCAAACCCCTCGCCCCACTCCCCGCGGAACTCTCCGGTCCCGCACGGGACTTCGTCGCCGCCTTGCGCCGTATGCACGGCGAACTGGGATACAGCCTCCAGCAGTTGGCGGGACGGCTGCCGGCCAGCCGCTCGTCCCTCTCGCGGTACCTCCGCGGGCAGAGCCTGCCCGACGAACGGCTGCTGGTGCAGTGGTGCAAGCTCTCGTTCACCGGCGAGGACCGGCTGCCCGCGCTGGTGGAGCTGCTGCACCGCGCCCAGGAGGCGGCGGACGAGGCACCGGCGGCCACCGCGGAGCCGCACACCGGGACCGGACCGGGCGCCGAGGAGCCGGCGGGACCGCAGGACGCGGAACCCGCGGACACCCCGTCCGGGCGGCGCCGGCTGCTGCGCCTGGTGCTCGCCGGGCTCGGCACCGCCGCCGTGCTCGCCGGCGCCGCGTTCGCCGTCCCGGCTCTGACCGGCGCGGACGCCGGCAGCCGGGGTGCCGGGGGCGACGGCCGGGAGCCGGCCGCCTCGGCCCCGGGACCGACCGCCGGATCCGCCCGGATCACCGTGAACAACGTCGAACGGGCCTGCCAGCACAGCCACACCGACTACTGCGCGCTCGGCCTGGCACACGACCCCTATGCGCCGTATGAGCGGCGCAACGTCGTGGGGCACGTCTGGCACGGCGAGGTGCTGCGCGCCGTGTGCAAGATCGCCGACGGGATCACCGTCACCGACGAGGCCGGCGGGCACAGCAGCATCTGGTTCCGAGTCGACCACGACGGCGGTCCGGCCTGGATGCCCGGCATCCGCGTCCGGCCGGACCAGCTCGACGACGAGCTGCCCCGCTGCCGGAACTGACGGGGACCGGGTTTAGCCGTACGCGCCGGGGAAAGACGAGCGCAGGGCCGCGCGGGACAAACCCGTCCCGGCCGTGAAAACGGCAGTCGCTATGGTGGCCCGTGCCATGACATAGCCGCCTTGCTGTCCGCAGTACCTCTCTGGGGGAACCTTCCATGACCGCACGCCGCACCCGCCGCCGCTCCGCCGCGTACGCCGCGCTGGCTCTCGGCCTGGCCGGCTCGCTCGCCCTGACCGGTTGCAACAGCACCTCCTCGAAGTCGAAGAAGAGCTCGTCGTCCTCGTCCTCCAAGAGCAAGAAGCGCAAGATCATCGGCGGGGCGGCGGCGGGTGCGGGCGCCGGCGCGGTGGCCGGCCGGCACGTGTCGAACTGCAACCTCACCACGGCCCGGCTCCAGTTCAGCCAGCAGGCGAGGCCCAAGGGCTACGTGACCGTGCGGTACCAGAACTCCTCCAGCACGCTGAGCTGCACGCTGTACAACGCGCCGCTGCTCTCCTTCAACCAGGCGAAGACGCCGCTGCCGATGGTGAAGCCGGACTCGGGTCACCTCGTCACCCTCCGCCCGCACAACACCGCCTACGCGGTCATCCCGACCACCACGCCCGCGGCGCTGGGCACCACGCAGAAGAACGTGGCCGTCCAGTTCATGGGCCGGTCCGAGGGTTCCCGGACCACCGAGTCGCCCGTGACGTACGACTTCGCGGAGAAGCGCACCACGATCTCCGTCGGCCAGAGCAAGGTCACCAACTGGTACAGCAGCCTTTCCGCCGCCAAGCTGGAAGCCGGCGTCGGGTAACGGACCCCGCGCACCGGCCTCCCGCACTCCCCACCGGTAGCCCTGGCCCGGCCTTGGCCGGGGCTATTCCGCGTCCAGCCCCGCCAGCACCAGCCCCAGGCGGGCCGCGCCGTCCTCGGTGATCCGGACCGGAACGCCCCAGTCCTGCTGGTGCACATGGCAGGCCGGGTACTCGATGTCCGGGGCGTCGTCGCAGGACGCGGCCATCGCCGAGACGTGCAGCACGCCCTCGGTCACGCCGTCCGCGAGGACCAGGTCCCGCACCAGATCCGTACCCGCGCCCGACCCGTCGGCGAGCAGCTCCGGCGGCGTGGCGCTGACCAGCAGCCGCGTCGAGGGACCGTAGCGGGTGTCGAGCTTCTGGCCGGCCGGGGCCTGGAAGACCACGTCCAGGCGAAGCGTGCCGGCGGCGACGTCGGTGGCGGCGCGCTGGGTGCGGTGCGCCACCGACTCCACGCGGACCGCCTCCTCGGGGAGCCGGAGCCGGGTCAGCCGGTGGCGCGCGGACTCCACCACCACGATGTCGTCGTCGACGAGGACCGCCGCGGAGGGTTCCCGCAGATCCGTCGCGAGCGTGGTGACCTCGCCGCTCGCCGGGTCGTAGCGGCGCAGCGCGTGGTTGTAGGTGTCCGCGACGGCTACCGAGCCGTCGGGCAGCGCGGTCACCCCCAGCGGGTGCTGGAGCAGGGCCTGCTCGGCCGCGCCGTCGCGGTGCCCGAAGTCGAAGAGCCCGGAGCCGACGGCCGTGCGGACGACGTAGCCGTCACCCGGGGCGGCCGGGTCGTCGTGCGCGGCGCGCTCGATCCAGCGCACCGCGCTGGTCTCCGAGTCGGCGATCCACAGCCGGTCGCCGGCCGCCGCGAGCCCGGAGGGCTGGGCGAACCACGCCTCGGCGGCGGGGCCGTCCACCAGTCCCTCGTTGGTGGTGCCGGCCGCCACCGCCACCGTGCCGTCGGCCGGGTCGTAGGTCCAGATCTGGTGCACCCCGGCCATCGCGATCCACAGCCGGTCCTGCCACCAGGCGAGGTCCCAGGGCGAGGAGAGGTCCACCTCGCGCGCCGGGCCCGAGGTCGGCGAGCCCTGCCACCACTGCTTGCCGGTGCCGGCCACGGTCTCCAGGGCGCCGGTCGCGGGGTCAAAGACCCGGATGGCGTGGTTGACGGTGTCCGCGACGGCGACCGTGCCATCCGGCAGCAGCGCCAGCCCCTGCGGCTCGTTGAAGGAGTCCGGGCTCAGCCCGCGCTCGCCGGTCCCGATCCGGCGCACCACCTGCTCGCCGTCGGCCGCCAGCTCCACCAGCTGGTGCCGGGTGGTGTCGGAGACCAGGAAGGTGCCGCCGGGCAGCCGCACCGCCTTGCCGGGGAAGCGGAGGTCGGTGGCGACCGGCTCCGGCGGTACGTACGGCCCGTCGCCGCGCCGCAGCGTGCCCTTCTCGGTGTGCTCGGCGATCAGCTCCTCGACGAGCTTCTCGATGGCGTGCGCATGGCCCTCGCCCGCGTGCTGGGCCACGACGTAGCCCTCGGGGTCGATCACCACCAGCGTCGGCCAGGCCCGCACCGCGTACTGCTTCCAGGTCGCCAGCTCGGGGTCGTCGAGGACGGGGTGCTCGACGCCATACCGCTCGACGGCGTCCACCACGGCCTGGTGCTCGGCCTCATGGACGAACTTCGGGGAGTGCACGCCGATGATCACGACCGAGTCGCGGTGCCGCTCCTCCAGCTCCCGCAGCTCGTCCAGGACGTGCAGGCAGTTCACGCAACAGAACGTCCAGAAGTCGAGGATGACAATGCGTCCTCGCAGGTCAGAGAGGGCGAGGTCAGTTCCGCCGGTGTTGAGCCAGCCGCCCTTGCCGATCAGCTCGGGGGCCCGGACGCGCGCACGTGAAGCCATGTGGACATTCAACGTCACTCCGGTGCGCACGCATTCCGCAGGGGGCAGGGGGAACACGTCACCCATGCTGCAATCCCACGGGGGGCACTTCCCGCGCTCCCGCAAGTACGTCGTGCACGACCGGATCTTCGGCATCGGCGAGGACTACTGGGTCGACGACGATCACGGACGGCACGCCTTCCTCGTGGACGGGAAGGCGCTCCGCCTGCGGGAGACCTTCGAGCTCAAGGACACCGAGCGGCGGGTGCTGATCACCATCCGCAAGAAGATGTTCAGCCTGCGCGATGCGATGACCATCGAGCGGGACGACCAGCCGCTGGCGACGATCAAGCGCAAGCGGCTGTCGCTGCTGCGCCACCACTACCGCGTCGAGCTGGTCGACGGCACCGAGCTGGACGTCAGCGGCAAGATCCTGGACCGGGAGTTCGCGGTCGAGTACGACGGCGAGTTGCTCGCCGAGATCTCGCGGCGCTGGCTGACCATGCGCGAAACCTACGCGGTCAACGTCGTGCGGGAGGACGCGGACCCGGCGCTGCTGATCGCCGTCGCGGTCTCGGTGATCAGGATGGCGGAGCGGGAGCGCGAGGACGACTGAGGAGGTGCCAGGCGTACCGGTCAAACCCCCTGAATCGGGCGCCGGTTGACCGGTTTCGCCGACTCCGTACCAATCCGGGGAGGCGAATCGCGCACAGTACCACCGGCAACGCTTTCGACCGGCCCGGCCGTCGAACATCCGCCTACGATGGTCACCCGAAAGCACTGCCGGGGTGCCCGTGCGCAGCGTAACTTAACTGCCAGACAGCAGCCCGCGTACGAACCGTTCGAGGGGTCCCGTGACCGTCCATCCCAGCCTTCAGTCCTCCATCGATGCCTGGACGCACTCCATAGAAGCGATAACCGAGCTGGTGACGCCGCTCGTCGAGGGGGAGTGGAACAGGGCGACGGACCTCCCAGGCTGGTCCGTGCGCGACATCGTCTCCCACGTCATCGGCCTGGAATGCGAGATGTTGGGCGACCCCCGGCCGATCCACACGCTGCCCCGCGACCTCTACCACGTGCGCAGCGAGTCGGCCCGCCGGATGGAGGTCCAGGTCGACGTCCGTCGACACCACACCGCACCGGAGATGCTCAGCGAGCTCGAATACACCGTCCTCCGGCGCTCCCGGCAGCTGCGGAACGAGACCCGCCAGCCGGACACCGTGGTGCGCAGCCCGCTCGGCGAGGACCGCACACTCGAATTCATCCTGGAGCAGCGGGCGTTCGACGTCTGGGCGCACGAACAGGACCTGCGCCGCACGCTCGGGCAGCCCGGCAACCTCGACTCCCCTGGTGCGCTGGTGGCCCGCGATCTGCTGGTGCGGGTCCTGCCCGGCATCGTCACCAACCGGGCCAAGGCGCCGGCCAGTTCGACGGTGGTCTTCGACATCAGCGGTCCGGTGGAGTTCATGCGCACCGTCCGGGTCGACGCCGAGGGAAAGGCGACCGTCGACGGCAGCGTCTCGCTGGGCCCGACGGTGACGCTGGCGATGGACTGGGACACCTTCCACCAGCTGGCCTGCGGCCGGGTCCGTCCGTCGACGGTCGCCGAGCAGGTCAAGATCGACGGTGACCAGGAGCTGGCCCAGGCCATCCTCGACAACCTCGCGGTGACGCCGTAACGGAGCCCGCGACGACAGCCGACGGGCAACCGGCGGCGCTGACGGGACGCGGTCCTCAGCCGGCCCGAACCACTGCCCGTCGGCCGGACGGTGCGCAGGGAGTTACCCGTTTCACGTGAAACGATCTCCTTGGTTTCACGTGAAACGGTTGCCGCGGCTGCACACCGGCCTCGGCCGCGTCAGGCCGGGACGTGGACGGCCTCGACCCTGCTGACGACCAGACGTTCCCGCTCACGCCGGGCCGCACGGCTGCGCAGCCGGAGGATCTGCGTGACACCGAGCGCCTCCAGCACGAAGACCGAGGCGAACGCGATCCGGTAGTTGTCTCCGGTGGCGTCGAGCAGGATGCCGACGGCGAGCAGGGTGGTCATCGAGGCGGTGAAGCCGCCCATGTTGACGATGCCGGACGCGGTGCCCTGACGCTCCGGCGGATTGGCCGGCCGCGCGAAGTCGAAGCCGATCATCGAAGCGGGGCCGCAGGCACCCAGCACCACACAGAGCATGACCAACAGGCCCATCGGGGCGTGTGTGGTGGGCCAGCACAAGGTGAGCGCCCACAGCAGCGCGGTGGCCGCGACGGTGCCCAGCGCCAGCGGCAGGCGGGCCGCGTGATGGCGGGCGATGATCTGCCCGTAGACCAGGCCCACGGCCATGTTCGAGAGCACGACGAGGGTCAGCAGTTCGCCGGCCGTACCGCGGGAGAGGCCCTGTGCCTCCACGAGGAACGGCAGTCCCCACAGCAGCAGGAAGACCATCGCCGGGAACTGGGTGGTGAAGTGCACCCACATGCCCAGCCGGGTGCCGGGCTCGCGCCAGGCGTTCGCGATCTGCCGGCGGACGAACGTCGCGCCGCTGTGCTCGCGGGGCGTGGGCGGCGGGGCGAAACCCTCGGGGTGGTCCTTGAGGAAGAGCAGCAGCAGGACCAGCACGGCGATGCCGCCCAGGGCACTGCCGGCGAAGGTCGTCGTCCACCCGAAGGTGTGCAGCAGCCGGGCCAGCACGAGCGTGGAGATCAGGTTGCCCGCCATCCCGACCAGGGCCGCGATCTGGGCGATCATCGGCCCGCGGCGGGCCGGGAACCACCGGGCACCCAGCCGCAGCACGCTGATGAAGGTCATCGCGTCACCGCAGCCCAGCAGCGCCCGCGAGCCGAGTGCCATGCCGTACGCGTCCGAGAACGCGAAGCCGAACTGGCCGGCGGTGTAGAGGACCACGCCGAGGGCCAGGACCTTCTTCGCGCCCAGCCGGTCGACCAGCAGGCCGACGGGTATCTGCATCCCGGCGTACACCAGCAGTTGGAGGATCGAGAAGGTGGAGAGCGCGGACGCGTTGATGTGGAAGCGGTGGGCGGCGTCCAGGCCGGCCACGCCGAGGCTGGTGCGGTAGGTGATCGCGACGAAGTAGACCGCGACACCGATGCCCCAGACGGCTATGGCCTTCCGGCCGCCGGGCGGATCCGAGGGCAGCAGCCGGGCGCCACCCCCGACTATGCCGCCGCCACCTATGCCCCCTCCGGTGGAACCGCCGCTTCCGGCGATGCCGTCGGCACTGCTGCTCATCGCTGGTCCCCCTGCGCGAGGTGGCGGACCCAGCTGACGTGCCGGTGTACGGCGTCGGTGGCGGCCTCGGCGTCACCGGCCCGCAGCGCCTCGAGGATTTCGGTGTGCTCGGCGATGTTCTTGGCGATCCGGTCGGGGTGGGCGTGCATCACCGCGACGCCCATCCGCAGTTGCCGGTCGCGCAGTTGCTCGTAGAGCCGGTCCAGGATCTGGTTGCCGGCGCTGCGCACGATGGCGGCGTGGAAGGCGCGGTCGGTGACCGACACGGCGGCCAGGTCGCCCGCCGCGGCCTGCTCCCGCATGGTCTCCACCAGTTCGCTCAGCTCGTTGATCAGTGCCTCGCCGGCGGGCACGGCCTTGGCCGCCGCGTGCTTCTCCACCAGCAGCCGGGTCTCGACGACGTCGGCGATCTCCTGCGCGGAGACCGGCAGGACCAGCGCGCCCTTCTTCGGGTAGAGCTTGATCAGCCCTTCGACCTCCAGCCGCAGCAGTGCCTCGCGGACCGGGGTGCGCGAGACCCCCACCGCGTCGGCGAGCTCGCCTTCGGTGAGCAGCATCCCGCCCTCGTAGCGGCGTTCCAGGACGGCGTCCTTGATGTGGGTGTAGACCCGCTCGGCGGCGGGCGGCTGCTTCGTGGGAACGGGACCGGTCTCCCTTGTGGGGGCGGTGGAGGTGGACGCTGATGGCATGTGCACAGGATAGATACAACAGGTATGCGTCCGGTAAGTCATTCCGCGATGCGGACGATCAACGGGGTGTTTGTCCTGGTAGAGGCGTTATGAGGGCTGGCCGGTACCCCTGCCGGGGCGCCGGCCGACGCGGGCTCAGGCCGTCATCCGCCCCTGCGCGACCAGACGGTCCACCACCTGGCGGTGGGCCGGCGCACAGCGCACGAAGGACTCCTCGCGGTCGAACCACGCGTACTCGGCGATCTCCCGGCCGGGAGCCGGTTCGATGTCCTGGGGGCCGCCGGTGAAGCAGGTCATGTGCAGCCGCCGGCCGTTCTTGCCGTGTGCGACGTCATGGACGACGAACGCCTCCGACAGGTCCTCGGCGGGAATGCGCAGGCCGAGTTCCTCGGAGAGCTCCCGGGCGAGCGCCTGGCGCGCGGTCTCGCCCGGCTCGTACTTGCCGCCGGGGAGGTAGAAGGTGTCGTTCCCCCGCGTCCGGACGCTCAGCAGCCGCCCGTCACGGACATGCAGCCAGGACACCGAGCGCAGCGGCGCCTCGCGTGCCACGGTGATGAGCGGGTGGCCGGTCCGGTCGTCGATCCGCCGCCCGCGCTCGGTGAAGCCCAGGCCCGCGTAGAACCGCCGCCCGCGGGCGTTCTCCTCGAAGACCTCAAGGGTGAGCGCGCCGTAGCGCGCCGCCGCGTGCTCCACCAGTTCCCGGCCGATGCCGCCGCCCTGTGCCTCGGGCGCCACGAACAGCCCGCCGATCTCGACACCGCCGTCCTCGCCGCCGCCCAACAGGCCGAGCAGTCCGACGACGGCCCCGTCCCGCTCGGCGACCCAGTTCTCCGCCTGGACGAGATACACCTCGCGGAGGACCCGCGCCCGTTCTCCTTCGCCTTCCCCCTCGATGAACGGATGCGCCTGCCGCGACGCCCTGGACCACAGGTCGCACACCGCGTCCTGATCTGCTTCCCGATAGCGCCGAATGACCGTGTGACTACTCATTTCGCCGACCGTAAACAGTCGGGGCAGCTGCGGCAAACCCCTTTCCGGGGGCCAGCCCCTGCCGAGAGGGGGACTCCAGGGGGATCCCCGGTCCGACTCAAGGCGTATGCGAGTCCGTACCTGACGCGTACGGATCGGGCCCGAATCCCATGGGTGAATAGAGGTACGGAGCCGATACGGCCCACCGGACAAGGGGAGTTGACCATGCAGTCCAGGACGCACACCGGCCACCGCGCCCGCAACGCCGTCGTGCTGGCCCTGATCGTCGCCGCCGTATGGGCGGGCGCCGCACTGACTCGTGGCGCCGCGCAGGCGGACCCGTCCGCGCCGACCGGACCGGTGGCGCACTTCAGCCGCGTGGTCGAGCTCGTTCGGAGCTGAGCAACGACAAGGGGCGGTGTTCCACGTGAAACGCACCGACCTTTTCACGTGAAACACCGCCCCTGCCGCCGTCACGGGCTCGGCCCGGACGGTCAGTCCCGGCGGCTCACCCCCAGGTGATCAGCCGCTTGGGCCGCTCCAGGATCGCCGCGATGTCCGCGAGCAGCTTGGAGCCCAGCTCGCCGTCGATCAGACGGTGGTCGAAGGAGAGCGCGAGGGTGGTGACCTGGCGCGGCTTGACCTCGCCCTTGTGGACCCACGGCTGGAGCTTGATCGCGCCGACGGCGAGGATCGCCGACTCCCCCGGGTTGAGGATCGGGGTCCCGGTGTCGACACCGAAGACGCCGACGTTGGTGATGGTGACCGTGCCGCCGGACATCGCCGCCGGAGAGGTCTTGCCCTCGCGGGCGGTGGCCACCAACTCGCCCAGCTCCGTGGCGAGCTGGGGAAGCGTCTTGACGCCCGCGTCCTTGATGTTCGGGACGATCAGGCCGCGCGGGGTGGCCGCGGCGATCCCGAGGTTGATGTAGTCCTTGTAGACGATCTCCTGGTTCGCCTCGTCCCAGGAGGCGTTGACCTCCGGGTGGCGCTTGATCGCGACCAGGAACGCCTTGGCGACCAGGAGCAGCGGATTGACCCGCAGCCCCGCCATGTCCGGGTCCTGCTTCAGGTCCTGGACGAGCTTCATCGTCCGGGTCACGTCGACGGTGATGAACTCCGTGACGTGCGGCGCGTTGAAGGCACTGGCGACCATCGCCTGCGCGGTGGCCTTGCGCACGCCCTTGACCGGCACCCGCCGCTCGCGAGCGGCGTCGAAGGCGACCACGGGAGCCGCGGCCGGGACGCCCACCTCGGGTGCGGCGGGCGCGACGGCCGGTGCCGCCGCGGTCGGTGCGGCGGCCGCGTAGACGTCGTCACGGGTGATGACGCCGCCCGGCCCGGTCGGGGCGACCGTCGCGAGGTCGATGCCCAGATCCTTGGCGAGCTTGCGGACCGGGGGCTTGGCCAGCGGCCGCTCGGCGGCCGGCGCGGAGGCGGCGGGCACCACCGGCGGCGCGGGCACGGCCACCGGGGCGGCGACCGGCGCCGGCGCGGAGCGCCCGTTCAGCTCGGCCTGGAGGCCGACGCTCACCGGCTCGGTCTGGGCCGGCACCGCGGGCTGCGGCTTGCGGGCCCGACGCTTGGTCGAGGACGGCGCGGCGCCGTAGCCGACCAGCACCGCCTGCCGGCCCTGCGGCTCCTCGTCCTCCTCCGCGGTCACGGCGGGCGCCGCGGCGGCACCGGGCTGGTCCGCGACGGGCCCGGCACCCGGGTCGGTGTCGACCGAGATGATCACGGTGCCGACGTCGACGGTGGTGCCCTCGTCGAAGTTCACCGCGTGCACCACCCCGTCGTAGGGGATGGGCAGTTCGACGGCGGCCTTGGCGGTCTCGACCTCGCACACGACCTGGCCGTCGGTGACGGTGTCACCGGGCTGGACGTACCACTTGAGGATCTCCGCCTCGGTGAGGCCCTCGCCCACGTCGGGCATCTTGAACTCGCGGATGCGCTGCGTGTTCGCAGCGCCGGCGGTCCCTGCAGTCATGGTCACGACTCTCCTCAGTACGCCAACGCGCGGTCAACGGCGTCGAGCACCCGGTCCAGCCCCGGAAGGTACTCGTCCTCCAGCCTGGACGGCGGATAGGGGGCGTGGAAGCCGCCGACCCGCAGCACCGGTGCTTCCAGGTGGTAGAAGCAACGCTCGGTGATCCGGGCGGCGATCTCCGCGCCCGAGCCGAAGAAGACCGGCGCCTCGTGGACCACGACCAGCCGGCCGGTCTTCTCGACCGAGGACTGCACGGTGTCGAAGTCGATCGGGGAGATCGAGCGCAGGTCGACGACCTCGACCGACTTGCCCTCCTCGGCGGCGACCTTGGCGACGTCCTCGCAGACCTTCACCATCGGGCCGTAGCCGACCAGCGTGAGGTCGGAGCCGGGCCGGGTGATCCGGGCCTTGTGCAGCGGGTCCGGGATCGACTCGGTGTCCAGGCGCGACTTGTCGTGGTAGCGGCGCTTGGGCTCGAAGTAGATGACCGGGTCGTCGCCGGCGATGGCCTGCTGGAGCATCCAGTAGGCGTCGGAGGAGTTCGAGGGAGAGACGATCTTGAGGCCCGCGACATGCGCGAAGAGCGACTCGGGGGACTCGGAGTGGTGCTCGACCGCGCCGATGCCGCCGCCGTAGGGGATGCGGATGACGACCGGGACCTTGACCTTGCCCAGCGCCCGCGCGTGCATCTTCGCGAGCTGGGTGACGATCTGGTCGTAGCCGGGGAAGACGAAGCCGTCGAACTGGATCTCGGCGACCGGGCGGTAGCCGCGCAGGGCCAGGCCGATCGCGGTGCCGATGATGCCGGACTCGGCGAGCGGGGTGTCGATCACCCGGTCCTCGCCGAAGTCCTTCTGGAGTCCGTCGGTGACCCGGAAGACGCCGCCGAGCTTGCCGACGTCCTCGCCCATCACGAGGACCTTGGGGTCGGCCTCCATGGAGGCGCGCAGCGACGCGTTGATCGCCTTGGCGATGGTGATCTTCTCGTGGACGGCCATGGTCAGTTCCCCTCCGCGGCGGCTTCGGCGTCGGCGAACGACGCCTGGTAGGCGGCGAACTGCGCGCGCTCCTCGTCGACGAGCGCGTGCCCGTCTGCATAGGCGTTCTCGAAGATCGCCATGTGGTCCGGGTCGGGCATCGCCCGTACGGCATCGCGGACCCGCTTGCCCAGGGTCTCGCTCTCCTCGTCGATCGCCGCGAGGTACGCGTCGTCGACGAAGCCCTCGGCCTCCAGGTACTTCCGCAGCCGCAGGATCGGGTCCTTGGCCTCCCAGGCCAGCCGCTCCTCGTCGGCGCGGTACCGCGTCGGGTCGTCGGAGGTGGTGTGGGCACCCATCCGGTAGGTGAACGCCTCGACGAGCATGGGGCCTTGGCCGGTGCGCGCCCGGTCCAGCGCCGCCTTGGTCACCGCCAGGCAGGCCAGGACGTCGTTGCCGTCGACCCGGACGCCGGGGAAGCCGAAGCCGCGGGCGCGCTGGTAGAGCGGGACGCGGGTCTGCTTCTCGGTGGGCTCGGAGATCGCCCACTGGTTGTTCTGGCAGAAGAAGACGACCGGGGCGTTGTAGACCGCGGAGAAGGTGAAGGACTCGGCGACGTCGCCCTGGCTGGAGGCGCCGTCACCGAAATACGCGATGACCGCGGAATCCGCGCCGTCCTTCTGCACGCCCATCGCATAGCCGGTCGCGTGCAGCGTCTGCGACCCGATGACGATGGTGTAGAGGTGGAAGTTGTTGCTGTTGGGGTCCCAGCCGCCGTTGTTGACACCGCGGAACATGCCCAGCAGGTTCGTCGGGTCGACGCCGCGGCACCATGCCACGCCGTGCTCCCGGTAGGTGGGGAAGACATAGTCGTCGTCGCGCAGCGCGCGGCCCGAGCCGATCTGGGCGGCTTCCTGGCCCAGCAGCGAGGCCCACAGGCCCAGCTCGCCCTGACGCTGGAGGGTGGTCGCCTCGGCGTCGAAACGCCGGGTCAGCACCATGTCGCGGTACAGACCTCGCAGTTCCTCGGGAGAGAGGTCGATCGCGTAATCCGGGTGCTCGACCCGCTTCCCTTCGGGGGTCAGCAGTTGTACGAGCTGGTCCTGCTCCGCCTCGTCCGGCCGGGCGCTGTTCCTGGTCCCGGACTGCGTCGCCTTTTTCGTCGGCGTCGCCTTTTTGGCGGTGGTGCGCTTGCTGCCGCCGCGGGCGGTTTTCCGCTCGGCAGTGCCTTCCACGGTCACGTGCTGCTCCTCCGTCTGTCCGGCCCCCGGGGTCCGCCGGTGGCCGTTTGCGGCTCACCCGGTATCCGATACGGCGCACGGGGTGTGTGCGAACGCGGCCGGATCCGGGTGGAACAAAGCGCCCCGGAGTGGCCTGCTCATTGCACGTTACCCATTGTCAAAGCCGAAGTGGAAATGGCGCTGACCTGCGATTTTGCTTGGATTTCCAAGTAAATCGCGAAGGCTGGGAACAACTCCTGGTCACAGCGTTGCAGGCCGCCGGGACAACGGCACGTTATATCGGTGACCTGGAGCACGGGAAGAGTTGATGTGTGAGACTGGGGATGTGCGCGAAGACGGAAAAATCACGGTTTTCCTGCTCGATGACCACGAAGTGGTCCGGCGGGGCGTCCACGAAATGCTCTCGGTCGAGGAAGACATCGAGGTGGTCGGCGAGGCCGGCACCGCGGCCGATGCGCTGGTCAGGATCCCTGCGACGCGTCCGGACGTGGCCGTGCTCGACGTCCGGCTCCCGGACGGCAGCGGTGTCGAGGTCTGCCGTGAGATCCGCTCGCAGAACGAGGACATCAAATGCCTGATGCTCACCTCGTTCGCCGACGACGAGGCCCTCTTTGACGCGATCATGGCCGGTGCGTCCGGTTATGTTCTCAAGGCCATCCGGGGCAGCGAACTCCTCTCCGCGGTCCGCGACGTGGCGGCCGGCAAATCACTGCTCGACCCGGTGGCCACCGCCCGCGTCCTGGAACGACTCCGCGACGGCAGCGCCGCGAAGGGCGACGACCGACTGACGAACCTCACCGAGCAGGAACGCAAGATCCTCGATCTGATCGGCGAGGGACTGACCAATCGCGCAATCGGCGAACGACTCCATCTCGCCGAAAAAACGATCAAGAATTACGTTTCCAGCCTGCTTTCCAAGCTCGGTATGGAACGCCGCTCGCAGGCCGCCGCCTATGTTGCCCGCATGCAGGCCGAACGGCGCTGACCAGGAGAAAAACTCCGGCCACGGCCGCGGAGGCGGTGATTCCGCGGCAAGGACACAGGGACCAACGTCCCTCCGACCTGGGGCTGCCGCCCCTATCCGCCGCCCCGCCGGGCGGGCAGGGTGGGATCATGCCCAGCGACGTCTTCCGTGCCATCGAGCTGCTCAGCAGGACCCCCTACGGCCGTGTGTCGGCGAGCCGCCGGGCGCTCCCCTTCACCACCGTCACCCGGCACATCGTCGTCGACGACCGCGTGATCCTGCGGCTGCACCGCGGCTACGACTACCACCGCGCACTGGACGGCAGCGTCGTCGCGTACGAGGCCGACAACGTCAACAGCGGTGCCCGCGACACCTGGTCCGTGCAGTTCACCGGCACCGCCCGGGTCATCGAACCCGCCCCGGCCGAACGGGAGTTGTTCGGCCGCACCCCGCGGCTGGCCGACGGGGTCCCGTACGACCCGGTCTTCCTGCGGATAGAACCGGAGTTCGTGACGCTGCATCACCTCACAGATGTCCCGGTCTTCGGATATGCACACCCTCTGTAAGGCTTTCCGGTACGCCCACTCCACTGGGCGACGTTGATCTAACATCTGGCGCGTGCTGCGCTCATCTGTAGTCCGGTCGGCGGCGACGCCCGACCGCGACACCCTCGGATCCCTGCTGCGCCACTACGACAGCGCCGGGGCACCGCTGTCCTGCGAGCCCGTCGCCGAGGGACTGCTCAACCACGGCTACTTCCTCGCCACGACCCGCGGCCGCTACTTCCTCAAACACCACCTCGACGGCGACCGCGCCGCCCTCACCCGGCAGCACCGCGCCACCCGCCGGCTGGCCGGGCTCGGTCTGCCGGTCGTCCCTCCCGTGACGGGCGCGGACGGCCGGACCTTCACCGTGCTGGACGGCCGCTGCTACGCCCTGCACCCCTGGATCGAGGGCCGGCACCTGAGCGGCGCGGTGCTGACCGTCGGTCAGTCGCGCCGGCTCGGCGCCCTGCTCGGGCTCGTCCACACCACGCTGGAGCAGGTCATGGCCGATGAACCGGCGCCGCCGCGGCCGCCCGGCACGGACGCCGCCGCCGACCCCGAGCGGACCTTCGAGACGATCGACGAGCTGCTGGCACTGGCCCGCGGCGCCCGGCCCCGCACCAGCTTCGACGAGCTCGCCGAGCACCGTCTGCTGGAGCGCCGGACCCTGCTGGAGCGGCAGGCGCACCGCCGCCCGGCGCCCGGCGCGGAGCCCCCGGCGGGCTGGGTGCACGGCGACTTCCACCCGCTGAACGTGCTCTACCGCGGCACCGAACCGGCCGCGATCGTCGACTGGGACCGGCTGGGCGTCCAGCCCCGCGCCGAGGAGGCGGTGCGCGCCGCCGCGATCTTCTTCGTCCGCCCCTGCGGGACGCTGGACCTGGCGAAGGTCGCCGCGTACGCGGGCGCCTACCGCAGGGTGTGCGGCGCCGGTGCCGACGAGCTGGCCGCGGCCGTCCACCGGGTCTGGTGGGAGCGGCTGAACGACTTCTGGATGCTCACCTGGCGCTACCGGCTCGGCGACCGACGCACCGATCCGCAGTTCCCCGCCGCGGCCGCGCTGGCGGTGTGGTGGACCCGCGCGTATCCGGCCGTGCGGAGGGCCTTCACGGGCTGACGCGCGAGGCGTCAGCCCGTCCCTCGGTCAGCCGGCGGTCGTCCCGCCCAGCGGCGGCGTACCGCCGCCGGTGGTGGTGCCGCCGTTGTTGGTGCCACCGTTGGTCGTCCCGCCATTGGTCGTCCCACCGTTGGTGGTGCCACCGTTGGTCGTCCCACCGTTGGTGGTCCCGCCGTCGGTGGTGCCACCGTCCGTCGTACCGCCGCCGGTGGTGCCGCCGTCGGTGGTCCCGCCGGTGGTCGTCCCGCCGGTGGTGCTGGTCGGCGGCTCCGAGCTCGGCGGCTCCGAGCTGGGCGGCTCGGACGACGGCCGGGTGCTGGGCTCGCGGCTCGGCCGGTGGGTGTAGGTGTTCCCGCCACCGCTGGTGCCGCCCGGGTAGGTCTCCGGGGTGGTCTGCTCGTCCGTCGGCGGCTCGGTGGTCTGGTCCGACTCCGAGGGCTGCGGGGACTGCGTGATCGGCGTCTTGGGCTTGTGCCCGCTGTCGCCGGTGTTCTGCAGCGCGAAGGCCACACCCACGCCGATGGCGATCAGCGCGAGCACCGCGATCAGCCACGCCTTGCCCCGGCCGCCCTTGGCCTGGCGGTAGCCGCCCTCGAAACCGCCGTCGTCGTCCCGCATCCCGGGCGCCAGCATCGGCTGCGCCGCGGTCTGCCCGGCGTCGGGGTGGGACAGCGCGGTGGTCTCGGCGACGCCGCCACGGAGGGCCATGGTGTGGCCGCCCTCGGGCATCGCGACCGGACCGGTGTTCCAGGTGCCGGTGTGGCCGCCCTGCTCGTGCAGCATCTGCAGCGAGTACTGGACCAGACCGCGCATCTCCTCGGCGCTCTGGAAACGGTCGTCGGGGTCCTTGGCCAGCGACCGCATGACCAGGCCGTCCAACTCCGGCGGCACCGAGTCGGCGACCTGGGAGGGCGCCACCGGCATGTCCTGGACGTGCTGGTAGACGACCGAGAGCGGGGTCTCACCGGTGAACGGCGGCCGCTGCGCGAGGAGTTCGTAGAGCAGGCAGCCGGTGGCGTAGAGGTCGGAGCGGGTGTCGACGGTCTTGCCGAGCGCCTGCTCCGGGGAGAGGTACTGCGGGGTGCCCATGACCATGCCGGTCTGCGTCATGGTCGACTGCGCGCCGTGCAGGGCACGGGCGATGCCGAAGTCCATCACCTTCACGGCGCCGCTGTTGGTGATGATCACGTTCGCGGGCTTGATGTCGCGGTGCACGATGCCGTGCTGGTGGCTGTAGGCCAGCGCCTCCAGCACCCCGGAGACGATGATCAGCGCCTGGTCCGGCGGCGGGGCGTCGGCGTTGAGCAGCAGATCGCGGATGGTGTGGCCCTCGACCAGCTCCATCACGATGTAGGGCACGGTGTTGCCGCCGACGAAGTCCTCGCCGGAGTCGTACACGGCCACGACCGCGTGGTGGTTCAGGCCGGCCACGGACTGTGCCTCGCGGGTGAAGCGGGCCTTGGACACCGGATCCTCGGCGAGGTCGGCGCGCAGCAGCTTCACGGCGACGGTACGGCCCAGGCGTACGTCCTCGGCGGCGAACACCTCCGCCATGCCGCCGCGGCCCAGCCGGCGCGTCAGCCGGTAGCGGCCGTCACCGACCAGTCCGCCGTTGCCCCACATCTCCGGTGCGTCCGGGACATTGGAGCCGGTGGCGTCAGGATCGGACGGCCCCTGGGGGCTCTGCGTCGGTGCCATCGGTCCTCGCCGTCGAATCGATCCGCATCACAGCGGTAAGGTCTCGGTCTTCGCTAGAGCACGCTACAGGTTCCGCGGCACCCACCGGTCCGTCGTGGACCGGCCATCAAACCTTCCTCTTACCAAGTGTGGCAAGTTCACCAGGGGTGACCGGAGGCACCGAACCCTCCACGATCGTGCCCGGATCTTGCACATCTGGTCACGGAACGGGCACACAGCTTGACGTGTCCGCGGCCTGGGGCAGACTTGGCTGCGGAATCCTAGATTTGATCGCTGGACATACGGGCAGTGCGCCCAGGGGGAAGCGGGACGATGAGCCAGGACGGCGCTCAGGGCCAATTCGAGGGCCGTTCGGTCGGCGGTGGACGTTACCAGCTTCGTGATCTTCTTGGTGCAGGTGGCATGGCCTCCGTGCACCTCGCCTATGACAGCGTGCTGGACCGCGAGGTCGCAATCAAGACCCTGCACACCGAGCTCGGCCGCGAGCAGGCGTTCCGCGAGCGCTTCCGCCGCGAGGCGCAGTCAGTGGCGAAGCTCACCCACACCAACATCGTCTCGGTCTTCGACTCCGGCGAGGACGAGCTCGACGGCGGCATGGTCCCGTACATCATCATGGAGTACGTCTCCGGCCAGCCGCTGCGCTCCGTGCTCGACGGCGACATCGCCCAGCACGGCGCGATGCCGACGGAAAAGGCGCTGAAAATCACCGCCGACGTGCTCGCCGCGCTGGAGGCGAGCCACGAGATGGGCCTGGTCCACCGGGACATCAAGCCGGGCAACGTCATGATGACCAAGCGCAATGTCGTCAAGGTCATGGACTTCGGTATCGCCCGCGCCATGCAGTCCGGCGTGACGTCGATGACGCAGACCGGCATGGTCGTCGGCACCCCGCAGTACCTCTCGCCCGAGCAGGCGCTCGGCCGCGGCGTGGACGCCCGCTCCGACCTGTACTCGGTCGGCATCATGCTCTTCGAGCTGCTGACCGGTCAGCTGCCGTTCGACGCGGACTCCCCGCTGGCCATCGCCTACGCCCACGTCCAGGAAGAGCCGCCGGTCCCGTCGAGCATCAACCGCTCGCTGCCGCCCGCGGTGGACGCGCTGGTGACCAGGGCGCTGAAGAAGAACCCCAACGAACGGTTCCCCACCGCCGAGGCGATGCGGGACGAGTGCCTGCGGATCGCCGGCTCCGGCCAGTCCGGGGCGACGCCGCTGATCATCAGCGAGGGCCCGCGGGCCCGCACCAGCGGCGCCTCGGTCTCCTCCGCGGTGTTCCCCACCGCCTCCGGCAATCCGCAGACCCCGGCACCGCCGAACGTCCAGCAGCCGTACCAGCCGACGCAGGCGGCCTTCGGTCCCTCGACGCCGCCGCCGGTGAACAACGCCTACCCCACACCGGCGCCCGGCCCGGCCCCGACGCCCGCGCCGTTCGTCGGCGCCGGTTTCCAGGCCCCGCCGCCGCCCTTCCCCGGCCCGCCCGCGCCGGTGACGGGCTCGATGCCGCCGGCACGGCCCCGGAAGAACAACAGCCCGGTGGTCATCGTCTCGGCGGTGGTGGGCGTGGTCGTGGTCACCGCGATAGCGATCGGCATCGGCCTGAGCGCCGGCAGCGACGGCGGTGGCGGCACCGACACCCCGACGTCCGCGTACTCCTACTCCTCGTCGCCCACCGCCAGCACGCGCCCCGAGGACAAGACGGCGACGATCCGGGTCACCGAGTGCACCAACGCGACGCCGGCCGTCAGCGACAGCCTGAAGGGCAAGGTCCTCTTCCCCTATTTCAAGGGCAAGAACCTGGAGTCGGTCAAGCAGTGCATCGAGGCCGCCGGGTGGAAGTACAGGGTGGTCAGGGAAGTGAACGACGGGCTCTGGCCCAAGAACACCGTCACGGAACAGACGCCCGCAGCCGTCAGTTGGTGGGACCCGCGCAGCAACGACACCATCGAGCTGACCGTCTCGACCGGTCGCAGCAGCTGACCACAGCAGACCCTGACAGCGGAGGGGCCGGCACGCGCGATGCGTGCCGGCCCCTCCGGCCGTTGTGGGCGTCCGGACGCCGCGATCAGAGATAGGGGCCCGAGCGGGCGCCGCCATGACCGGGCTGCTCCTGGTGCCCGTCCGCGGGGATGCCCGGCGGCAGCGCACGACGCATCTGCTCCAGCTGGGCGCGGGCGGCCATCTGCTGGGCGAAGAGCGCGGTCTGGATGCCGTGGAAGAGTCCCTCCAGCCAGCCGACCAGCTGGGCCTGGGCGATCCGCAGCTCGGCCTCGGTCGGCACCGACTCCTCGGTGAAGGGCAGCGAGAGCCGCTCCAGCTCCTCGACCAGCTCAGGTGCCAGCCCGTCCTCCAGCTCCTTGACCGAGCTGGCGTGGATCTCCTTGAGGCGCACCCGGCTCGCCTCGTCGAGGGGAGCGGCCTTCACCTCTTCCAGCAGTTGCTTGATCATGCTGCCGATGCGCATGACCTTCGCAGGCTGCTCGACCATGTCCGTCACCGGCACCTCACGGGGCTCGTCGCCCTCGTCCCCGCCACCGGAGCCGGCGCTGCCGAGCGCCATGCCGTCCGGGCCGACGACCAGGACGTGCTGGTTCTCCTGCGACCGTTCGTTCATCGGCATATCCATGCCGCCATTCTCTCGTACGAGCACGTCTAGAACGGTGGTGCCCCTGTCAAAAGGTGATCCACCCTTTCCGGAACGGCGGATCGGCTTCGGACGGTCACGCGGCTTTCACCTGGCGCTTTCGGCGTGCGGTTTCACGTGAAACCGCAGCATCCCGGCCGTTTCACGTGAAACGACTCCTCCCCTCGTTTCACGGGAAACCACAAGGTCATGCCGTTTCACGTGAAACGACGGTGCGTCGCTTGACCGGGAACGGGGGCTCAACGACGCCGCAGACGGAGGCCGAGGAAGGCGAGGCCCAGGCCCGTGAGTGCCATCCCGGCGCCCATCGGGAGAACCCGCTCGACCTTGGTTCCGGGGGCGTCGATGGCGTAGGGGCTGGCCGCCGGCTCCGGACCGGCCAGGGAGTTGTCCGGTTCCCGCTCGGGGGAGGGCGAGGGTGCCTGCCCGTAGGGGCTCGGAGCGGGGGCGCCGGCCAGGTCACGCGGGCGCTCGGAGGACGGCAGCGTCGATTCGGCCGGGGCCGGGCCGGGCTCCGGCGAGGTCGAGGAAGCACCGTCGTGCGAGGTCGGCTGCTCGGACCGGCCGGGCGGCAGCTGCACGGGGTCGATCGCGGGGGCACTCGGCGAGTCGGACGGCGCGGGGGCGCCCGCGTCCGCGGAGTCGTCACCGGGGACCGGAGGGTCCGAACGCCAAGGGAAGACTCTGCCGAACGGGTGATGCCGGTGGTGGCGCGATCCATGGGGAAACGGCCCGCCGGGGTGGTGCGGGAAACCGGGCAGGGTGCCGGAGAGACCCAGGGCGTGGTCCGGAAGGTCCCGGAAGTCGTCGGCGCTGGGGAAGTCCGGTAGGCGGTCGGGCACGCCGGGGCGGCCGGGGTAGAGCTCCCCCAGGCGGCCGGCGGGCAGTGCGCGATCCGTCGCGTGATCGTCCGTGGGGCCATCGGGGCGGGCGGCCGGGGTGGGCTGGCTGTCCAGCGCCAGCGCGGGGCCGGCGGTCAGGGAGACGGGCAGAGCGGCGGCAACCACCAGCAGACTTGAGGCAATACGCGAACGGAATCCTGCAGCGACCACGGTGCCCCTCCCGTGCCGAGCCGTCGAGTGACGTGCCCAGCGTCACACAGCGGTGAGACCGCGGCATCTCGGGCAGATCGGCGGAGTGACCTGCCGGCACGGGGAGGGGCGAGGGGCGTTCGGAGCCCCGGGGGCGACGGGCGGGCCGCGCTCAGACGGTCAGCACGACCTTGCCGAAGTGGCTGCTGGCGTCCACGACGCGGTGCGCCTCGGCGGCCTCCGCCATCGGCAGGGTCCGGTCCACGATCGGGCGGACCTGGCCGTTGCCGATCAGCGGCCAGACGTGCTCCCGGACCGCGGCGACGATGGCGGACTTCTCGCTCACCGGGCGGGCCCGCAGACCCGTGCCGGTGATCGCGGCGCGCTTGGAGATCAGCGCGGCGAGGTTGAGCTCGGCCTTCACGCCGCCCTGCAGGCCGATGATCGCCAGCCGGCCGGCGACCGCCAGCGCCTTGACGTTCCGCTGGAGGTACTTGGCGCCGATGATGTCGAGGATGACGTCCGCGCCCTTGCCGTCGGTGGCCTTGCGGATCTCCTGGACGAAGTCCTGCTCGCGGTAGTCGATGAGGATGTCGGCGCCCAACTCGGCGCAGCGGGCCAGCTTTTCGGGACCGCCGGCGGTGACCGCGACCCGCGCGCCGACGGCCTTGGCGAGCTGGATCGCCATGGTGCCGATGCCGCTGGCGCCGCCGTGGACCAGCAGGGTCTCGCCGGGCCGCAGGTGCGCGATCATGAAGACGTTCGACCAGACCGTGCAGGCGACTTCGGGGAGCGAGGCGGCCGTGACGAGGTCGACGCCGGCCGGCAGCGGCAGCACCTGGCCGGCCGGGACGGCGACCTTCTCGGCGTAGCCGCCGCCCGCCAGCAGCGCGCACACCTCGTCGCCGACCGCCCAACCGTGCACGCCGGGCCCGACCGCCGCGATCCGCCCCGCGCACTCCAGGCCGGGGTACGGGGAGGCGCCGGGCGGCGGGTCGTAGAAGCCCTGGCGCTGGAGCAGGTCGGCGCGGTTCACGGCACTGGCCGCGACCTCGATCAGGACCTCTCCCTCTGCGGGCTGCGGATCGGGCACTTCGGCCCAGACGAGGGCTTCGGGGCCACCGGGCTCGGGGATTGTGATCGCTCGCATGGGCGCGAGGCTACTCGCCGACCGGCCATGGGGCGAAAGGGCGGGGCGGGGCTTCGCTACAGGTCACGGCCCGTCACGTCCGGTCCACAGCCCCCGTCCCACGATCCGTCACTCGTCCGCCGGACGCATGGGGGAGACCCCCGTGCCGGGCAGCGTCGGCTTGCCGGGCGGCTTGCCGGGGACGGCGGGCTCCTCCGCGGCGGCGCGGACGATGGTGATCAGGCGGTCCGCGGCCTGCAGCGGGCTCGCCGCCGGGTCGTCGTACCCCAGCAGCCGGTGGCCGCGCAGGACGGAGACGACCAGGTCGCCGGTCTCCCGAACGGACTTGCCGACCTCGGACTTGACCACCGGCCGCTCCACCAGGTCCAGGCCGCTGCCCTGTTGGATCAGGTCCTCCATGACGGCGCCCGCGCTGGGGCTGTGCACCGAGAGGCCCAACAGCCGCCCGGCCGCGCTGGCCGAGGTGATCACCGCGTCGGCACCGGACTGCCGCAGCAGCGGCGCGTTCTCCTCCTCCCGCACCGCGGCGACGATGTTGGCGCGCTTGTTGAGCTGACGCGCGGTCAACGAGACCAGGACGGCGGTGTCATCGCGCTGGGTGGCGATGACGATCTGGTGCGCGCGCTGGATCTCGGCCCTCAGCAGCACATCGCTGCGCGTCGCGTCGCCGACCACGCCCGCGAACCCCTCGGACACCGCGGACTCGACGACCTTGGTGCTGGGGTCGACGATGACGATCCGGTCCCGGGGCAGACCCGTGGCGCACAGGGTCTGGACGGCGGACCGGCCCTTCGTCCCGAAGCCGACGATGACGGTGTGATCGCGCAAGGCGTTTCTCCAGCGGGTCAATTTCCATTGCTCACGGGTGCGCTCGGTCAGCACCTCCAGCGTGGTGCCGACCAGGATGATCAGGAACAGCACGCGCAGCGGCGTGACCAGCAGGATGTTCAGCAACCGCGCGCTGGCGCTGTAGGGGACGATGTCGCCGTAACCCGTGGTGGAGAGCGTGACGGTGGCGTAGTAGACGCAGTCGAGCAGGTCCAGGGTGCCACCGGCGTTGTCGTGGTACCCCTCGCGGTCGATCCAGACGATGAAGACCGTCGCGACGAGCACCAGCAGGGCCATCGTCAGCCGTCGGGCGACCTGCCGTATCGGCGCCTTCGGGGTGCGGCGGGGCAGTATCACCCGGTGGGAGCGGTCCTCGGGGACCTCGCGGGCCGCGGCGTCGTGGGACGGGAGCTTCACGCGGCGCCTCCGGAGGGGGCTGCGGGGTCGTAGGAGGTGTCCGGGGTCGGCCAACCCGCCGACCAGCCCGCCGGCCAGGGCAGTTCGAGGAGTTCGACCTCGGTGCCGGGCTCCGCGCCGCCCGGCGGGACGACGGCCATCGCGTCGGCGGCGGCGATCCCGCGCAGCATGGCGGGCCCGTGGAAGTGCAGCGGCGCGGCCACCAGCCCGTGCCGGTCGTCGTCGCGGTAGGCCACCGGGACGAGCCGGGTGTCGTGCGGATGCCCGTAGACCGCGGCGGCCAGCGGCACCCGGTAGGGCGCGGCGGGGTGGCGGGCGGCGAGCGTGCGGAGCAGCGGCTCGGCGAGGGTGAGCAGGCCGGACACGGCGGCCAGCGGGTTGCCGGGGAGACCGACGAGGTGCCGGCGCGGGGCGAGGCGGGCCAGCAGCATCGGATGGCCCGGGCGCACCGCCACGCCGTCCACCAGGAGTTCCGCGCCGAGCCGTCGGAGGGTGGGGTGCACATGGTCGACGGGGCCCGACGCGGTGCCGCCGGTGGTGAGGACCACGTCGGCGGTGGACCCGGCGAGAGCGTCGTGCAGCGCGTCGGCGTCGTCGCCGAGGTGCCGCAGGGGCACCGCCTCGGCTCCCAGGGCGTGCAGCCAGGGCACCAGCATCGGGCCGAGTGCATCGCGGATCCGGCCGCCCTCCGGCAGTCCGCTGCGCAGCAGTTCGTCGCCGAGGACGAGCACCTCGACGCGGGGCCGGGGGTGGACGGAGAGTTCGTCGTAGCCGGCCGCCGCGGCCAGGCCGAGGATCGCGGGGGTCACCAGGGTGCCGGCGGGCAGCAGGTGGTCGCCGCACCGGCACTCCTGGCCGCGCGGGCGGATGTCCTGACCCGGCGGCACCGGCCGCGGCGCGTACAGCCGGGCCCGGCCGTCGGGGAGTTCGAGGACCTCGCCGTGTTCGCTGCGCAGCACCGCGGTGGCGCCGGCCGGGATGCGGGCTCCGGTGGCGATGGGGAGGGCATGGCCGTCGGGGAGCGCCGCGGTGGTGGCGTGGCCGGCGAGGATGCCGGTGTCCGGGTCGGTGCCGGTGTCGTCCGCCGCGTGGTCGAGGCGCCAGGGGCCGGGGCCGGAGACCGCCCAGCCGTCCATCGCCGAGGTGTCGAACGAGGGCAGGTCGGTGAGGGCCGTGAGGGGAGCGGCGAGCGTGCGGCCGAGCGCGTCGGCGAGCGCGGCCGTCCCGGGGCCGGGTGGTTCGTGCACCGCGTGTTCGGCGATGTCCCGGGCCGTGCGCCACGGCGTGCCGGAGCGGCCGGTGGACCGCTTGCCGGGGCGGGCGGGGGCGGTGTCGCGGACGTCGCCGGGCCCGGCGGGGCGGTCCCGGTCGGTGCCGCCGGCCGCGGGATCGTCGCCGGGCCTCGGCGATCCCGCGCGGGCGACGGGGTACGGACCGGGCGCCGCGCCGCCGGGTGTCCGGTCGCCGGATCCGGCGGGTCGGCGGCCCGGCGGGGTGCCGTTGGCCAGGGCGAGCGCGTCGGCGAACTCGTCGCCGAACGGGTCGCCGTGCTCGCCCTCGGTCATTCCGCGGACTGCGCTTCTTCAGCCGGGGATCCGGAGCCGGTCGCCGGCGCCGTTCTGGCCTCTTCGGCCGCGGCCTCCGCCGCCCAGCGGTCGGCCAGCGCGGCGACCTGCCGCGACAGCTCCGCCACGTCGCTTCCCTGGCGGCCCGCCGCGTAGCCGACCAGGAAGGTCGTCAGCGGCGCGGCCGGGCGGGCGACGCCGTGCGCCGCGTCCCGCGCGAGGTCGAGGAGTGCCGCCGTGTCGACATCGAGGTCGATGCCCAGTTCGGCCTTGACTGCCGTGATCCATTCGTCCAACACGTGTCCATGCTCCCTGATCCGGGCACGTGCCGTGCCGATGTCCTCCCAGGTGTCGCAGTCGAAGGACGCCGTGGACGTGGTGTCCGGGACGCGGACCAGCGCCAGCGCGGTCAGCAGCGGGCGCAGCGGCAGGCCGGTCAGGGCGCCGTGGGCGGACCGCAGCCGGTCCAGCGCGCGGCGCAGCGGGGCCGTCCGGTAGGCGGCCACCAGCGGCTGGTCCCGCCCTTCCGCATCGCGCAGCAGCGCCCCGTCCGGGGGTGGATCGTCGCCGGTGGTCGCCGTTTCGAGGAGGGCGCGGACCGTCCCGGCCGTCAGGAACGGCAGGTCGGCGGAGAGCACCAGCACGGTGGGGGCGGTGGTGTGCCGCAGCCCGGCGTCGAGCGCGGCGAGCGGGCCGCCGCCGGGCGGGTCTTCGAGGGCCTGGACCACGGGGCGGGCGGTCGGGCGCGCGGGGCCGACGACGACGGTGGCCGCGGCGTCGGGGCAGGTGGCCAGGACCCGGTCCAGGAGGGCGCGGCCGCCGACCGGCAGGGCGGGTTTGTCCGCCCCGCCGAGCCGTCGGGCCGCCCCTCCGGCCAGCACGATCGCGTCGTAGTCGGTGTGCTCGCTCACCCCTTGAGTATCGCCGGGTGCCACGCGCTCACACCGCCGGCCGCCGCGGGGCCGTCACCTCCCGCGCAGCAGCAGCGCGGGCCGCTCGACGCAGTCGGCGACATAGCGCAGGAAACCGCCCGCGGTACCGCCGTCGCACACCCGGTGGTCGAAGGTGAACGACAGCTGGACCACCTGCCGGACCGCCAACTCGCCCTCGTGCACCCAGGGTTTGGCGGCTATCCGGCCGACGCCGAGCATCGCCGCCTCGGGGTGGTTGAGGATCGGGGTGGAGCCATCGACGCCGAAGACGCCGTAGTTGTTGAGGGTGAACGTGCCGTGCGAGAGCTCGGCGGGGGACAGTTTTCCGGCCCGTGCGGCGTCGGTGAGCCGGGCGATCTCGGCGGACAGCTGCTCGACGGTGCGGTCCTGGGCGTCCCGGACGACCGGCACCACCAGGCCGCGGTCGGTCTGCGCCGCGAAGCCCAGATGGACCGCGGGCAGCCGGACGATCTCCTGGGCCGCGGTGTCGACGGTCGCGTTGAGCTCGGGGTAGCGGGCGAGCGCGGCCGTGCAGATGCGGGCCAGCAGCGCCAGCAGCGACACCTTGGGGGCGCCCGGCACGTTCATCGCCCGGCGGGCGGCGAGGAGTTCGGTGGCGTCGGCGTCCACCCAGCACGTGGCGTCGGGGATCTCGTGGCGGCTGCGGCGGAACTTCTCGGCCGCGGCGCCGCGCAGGCCCTTGAGCGGGATCCGCTCCTCCCCGGGGACGGGTCCGGCCGCCGCGACGGCGACCGGCTCGCGCGCCGCCCGCGCCCGGACCTCGGACTCGACGTCCGTGCGGAGGATCAGCCCCTCGCGTCCGGTGCCGCGCACCTCCCGCAGGTCCAGGCCGTGCTCGCGGGCAATGCGGCGGACCAGCGGCGAGATGACGGCCACCGTGCGGGTGCCGTTGGCCTCGGTGGTGGGGGCGGGACCGGCCGCGGCGGCGAGGGGCGCGGGCGCGGCGGGCCGGTGCGCGGGGCCCTCGGGGGCGCCCGGCCGGATCCTGCGGCGTCGGGCCGAGGAGCTGCTCGTCCCGTAGCCGACCAGGACGTTCCCCGAACCGGAGTCCTGCGGTTCCCCGGCCTCGGGGGGCGCCGGGGCCGGTGCGGTGGCGGGGCCGCCGGGGCCCGCCACCGCGCTGTCAACTCCTCCCCCACTCTCGACTGCGCTCGACCGGGGGGACCCCCATGCGCAGGGGGTGCCCCCCTCGTCTCCGGCGAGGTCGTCCGGCACCGCTCCGACCGCGACCGTCACCAGGGGTGCCCCCACCGGGACTTCGGCCCCCTCCTCGCCGAAGCGGGCGGTGACCACCCCGCCGTACGGGCACGGCACCTCGACCATCGCCTTGGCGGTCTCGACCTCCACCACCGGCTGGTCGACGGCCACCACGTCGCCGACCTCGACCAGCCACTGCACGATCACCGCTTCGGTGAGGCCCTCCCCCAGGTCGGGCAGGGTGAACTCGCGCACCTCGGCCATCACGCACCACGTCCTTCGGTCCAGCGCGACTCCCACTGGAGGCGGGCGACGGTGTCCAGGATCCGGTCCACACCGGGGAGGTGGTGCCGCTCCAGCATGGGCGGCGGGTAGGGGATGTCGAAACCGGCGACGCGCAGCACCGGCGCCTCCAGGTAGTGGAAGCAGCGCTCGGTGATCCGCGCGGCGATCTCGCCGCCGGGGCCGCCGAAGCCGTTGGACTCGTGGACGATCACGGCCCGGCCGGTGCGCCGCACGGACGCGCAGACCGTGTCGTCGTCGAACGGCACCAGCGTGCGCAGATCGAGGACCTCCAGGTCCCAGCCCTCGGCGCGGGCGGCCTCGGCGGCCTCCAGGCAGACGGGCAGCGACGGGCCGTAGGTGATGAGGGTGGCGCTGCTGCCGCGGCGACGGATCTCGGCCCGGCCCATGGGGGCGACCGGGGCCGGCGCGTCCGGCGACCAGTCGGCCTTGGACCAGTAGAGCCGCTTGGGTTCGAGGAAGACGACCGGGTCGTCGGAGGCGATGGAGGCGCGCAGCAGCCCGTAGGCGTCCTCGACGGTCGCGGGGGTGACGACCTGGAGGCCGGGGGTGGCGAGGTAGTACGCCTCGGAGGAGTCGCTGTGGTGCTCGACGCCGCCGATCCCGCCGCCGTAGGGGATGCGGATGGTCAGCGGCATGGCGACCGCGCCGCGGGTGCGGTTGCGCATCCGGGCGACATGGCTGATCAGTTGCTCGAACGCCGGGTAGGCGAAGGCGTCGAACTGCATCTCCACGACCGGCCGCAGCCCGTACATCGCCATGCCGACGGCGGTGCCCAGGATGCCGGCCTCGGCGAGGGGGGTGTCGCTGCAGCGGTCCTCGCCGAACTCCTCGGCCAGGCCGTCGGTGACCCGGAAGACGCCGCCCAGGGTGCCGACGTCCTCGCCCATCACATGGACGGCGGGGTCCTCGGCCATGGCGTCGCGCAGCGCGCGGGTGAGCGCCTGCGCCATGGTGGCCGGTTTGCGCGCGGCCGGCGCGGTGGTGGTCGTCATGGCCTGGCCTCCTGGGCGGGCGTGGCGGTGCCCGTGGTGGTCTCGGGGTGCCCTTCGGCCTCGGCGTCCAGCTCGGCGCGCAACTGGGCCGCCTGGGCGCGCAGTTGACCGGTCTGCTGGGTGAAGACGTGGTCGAACAGGTCCATCGGGTCCAGCGGCGGTTCGGTGTGCATCCGCTCCCGGAGGTCGGCGGCGAGCCGTTCGGCGCCGTCCCGGGTGGCGGTGGCGAACTCTTCGGTGAACAGGTCGCGGTCGGTCAGCTCGCGCTCCAGGAGGGCTATCGGGTCGTGGGCCCGCCAGGACTCGACCTCGGCCTGGGTGCGGTAGCGGGTGGCGTCGTCGGCGTTGGTGTGGGCGTCGATGCGGTAGGTGACGGCCTCGACGAGGGTGGGGCCGCCGCCCTCACGGGCCCGCCGGACCGCTTCGGTGAGGACCTCGTGCAGGGCGGGGGCGTCGTTGCCGTCCACCAGGCGGCCGGGCATGCCGTAGCCGACCGCCTTGTGGGCGAGGGTCGGCGCGGCGGTCTGCTTGGCCAGCGGCACGGAGATCGCGAAGCCGTTGTTCTGTACGAGGAAGACGACCGGGGCCTGCCAGACGGCCGCGAAGTTGAGCGCCTCGTGGAAGTCGCCCTCGCTGGTGCCGCCGTCGCCGACCATCGCCAGGGCGACCACGTCGTCGCCCTTGAGGCGGGCGGCGTGCGCCAGGCCCACGGCGTGCGGGAGTTGGGTGGCGAGCGGGGTGCACAGGGGGGCGATGCGGTGCTCGTACGGGTCGTAGCCGGTGTGCCAGTCGCCGCGCAGGAGGGTCAGGGCCTGTACGGGGTCGAGGCCGCGGGCGACGGCGGCGAGGGTGTCGCGGTAGCTGGGGAAG
This sequence comes from Streptomyces yunnanensis, assembly GCF_029011865.1. NCBI lineage: Bacteria > Bacillati > Actinomycetota > Actinomycetes > Kitasatosporales > Streptomycetaceae > Streptomyces > Streptomyces yunnanensis. The sequence goes on along the minus strand of NZ_CP095749.1, from coordinate 4,991,315 downwards.
AGCCAGTCCTGCTCGTCGAGGGCGAGGGCCGCGGCGACCTGGCAGGCTTCCTGGCCCGCGGACGAGGGGTAGACCGCCAGCCGGCCCTGTCGGGTCAGGGCGGTGGCCTGGGTGTTGTACCGGCGGCCGCGCACCAGCTCGGTGTAGAGCCGCTTCAGCAGCGCGGGGTCGAGCCGGC